>NZ_WOFH01000022.1 GCF_009733595.1 Actinomadura litoris
TGCCAACGCATCTGCGCCCTCAACGCCGCGATCTGGCACAACTGGCTGACCCACGCCCCGATCAAACGATCACTGACCGCCTACGACCACTGACCAGACCACACCACAACCCCCATCAACGATCTAGGCGGAGCCACCGGAAGCTGCCGGTCCGGTTACGCTTCGCGGCATCCCGGCGCGGGGACGGTCCTGCTGCGGGGGTGGGCCATGGACGTCACCGCGCTCTTCCTGACCGGCGCCGGAACGGGGCTGCTGGCCGGAGGGACGACCTGCGCCGCCGTGCAGCTCGGGCTCCTCACGGGCGCGGTCACCGGCGCCCGCCCCACCGGCCCCCCGCCCCCCGGTTGCGCGGCCTCCCCCGCCCGCGCCGGCACCGACGCGCGGGCCGTGGTGACGTTCCTGTCGGCGAAGCTCGTCGCGCACGTCCTGCTCGGCGCCTCGCTGGGGTTGGCGGGCGGCGCCGTCCAGCCGGGCCCGCGTGTGCGGGGCGTCCTGCTCGCGGCCGCCGCGCTGTCCCTCGCACTGTTCGCGCTCGACCTGCTGGGCTTCCGCCCTGCCCGACGCCTCCTGCGCCGCGACCGGCACCGCGGGGCGCCGGAGGCGACGCGCGGCGGGTGGCGGCGGGCCGCCGGGCTGGGCGCGGCCACCGTGGTCGTGCCGTGCGGGCTGACGCTGTCGGCGGAGCTGCTGGCCGTCACGTCCCGGTCGGCGGTGGGCGGCGCCGCGGTGATGGGCGGGTTCGTGCTCGGCACCGCGCCGCTGTTCGGCGCGGTCGGGGTCACGGTCGGGCGGGTCCTCGCGGTGGTGCGGGGGCGCGCCGCCGTCCTGCTGGCCGCCGGGCTGCTCGCCGCCGCCGGCTGGACGCTGCTGTCGGGCCTGCGGCTCGGCGGCTGGCTGCCCGAGCGGGGCGGGACGGCGACGGCGGCCGGCTCGGCGCGGTTCGTCCGGACCGACACCTCCGGCACGCAGCTGGTGACCGTGTGGGCGCTCGACCGGGGGTACCGGCCCTCGCGCGTCACCGCGCGGGCGGGCGTGCACACCGTCCTCGTGCTGCGGACGGACGGCACGCGCGGCCACACGCGGGCGTTCACGATCCCGCAGCGCGGCGAGGACGTGATCCTTCCCGAACACGGCGAGACGCGGATCGACCTGGGCGTCCCCGGGGCGGGCCGGATGCGCTTCGTCTGCGCGTCCGGCCACTACCCCGGCGCGATCACCTTCCGCTAGCCGGCGGTCGCGGCGAGGCGGGCGCAGGCGGCGGCGATGCGGGCGAGCGTGCGGTCGCGGCCGAGGATCTCCAGGGACTCGAACAGCGGCAGGCCGACGGTGCGCCCGGTGACGGCGACGCGGACGGGCGCCTGCGTCTTGCCGAGCTTCAGGCCGTGCTCGGTACCGATCCGCTCCAGCCGGGTCTTCAGCTCCTCGGCGTTCCAGGGCGCGTCGCGGTAGGACTCCTCGGCGGCGGCGAGGATCCGCTCGGCGGGCTCCTTCATGGCCTTGTTCCACGACTGCTCGTCGGCGGGCGGCTCGTCCAGGAACGCGAAGTCGATCATCGGGACGATCTCCGACAGCAGCGCCACCCGGGTCTGGGCCAGCGGCGCCAGCTCGGCGAAGACGGCCACGTCCACGTCGAAGGGGGCCTCCTGCAGGAACGGCAGGCACTCGGCGACGAACTTCTCGGCGGGCAGCGCGCGGATGTACTCGCCGTTGATCGCGCGGAGCTTCTTGACGTCGAAGAAGGCGGGCGAGGTGTTGACGTCCTCGACGCGGAACTCCTCGACGACCACCTCCCACGGGACGATCTCGCGGTCGCCGGAGGGCGCCCAGCCGAGCAGCATCAGGTAGTTGCGCATCGCCTCGGCGAGGTAGCCCTCGGCGCGGTAGTCCTCCAGGGCGACCTTGTCGCGCCGCTTGGACAGCTTCTGCCGCTTCTCGTTCACGACCACCGGCAGGTGCGCCCAGACGGGCGGCTCGGCGCCGAGCGCCTCCCACAGAAGCTGCTGCTTGGGCGCGTTGGACAGGTGCTCCTCGGCGCGCACGACGTGGGTGATCTGCTGGCTCATGTCGTCCACGACGTTGGCCAGTAGGAAGGTCACCGACCCGTCGGCGCGGGCGATGACGAAGTCCTCCAGGACGGCGTTCTCGAAGACGGGCTTGCCGCGCAGCAGGTCGACGACGGTGGTCTGGCCCTCGTCGGGGGTGCGGAAGCGCAGGGCGCGGCCGGGGCCGGGCTCCAGGCTGCGGTCACGGCAGAACCCGTCGTAGCCCTTGTGCTGGTCGCCGGTGCGGGCGGTCACGGCCTCGCGGGAGCAGTCGCAGTAGTAGGCGCGGCCCCGGTCCTTCAGCGTCTGGACGGCGGCGGCGTGCCGGTCGGCGTTGGCGGACTGGAAGTAGGGGCCCTCGTACTGCTCGCCGTCCATGCCGAGCCAGGCCAGCGCGCGGATGATGCCCTCGGTCCACTCGGGGCTGTTGCGCGAGGCGTCGGTGTCCTCGATCCGCAGCACGAGCGTGCCGCCGGACTGCACGGCCATCACCCAGTTGAACAGCGCCGAGCGGGCGCCCCCGACATGGAACATGCCGGTCGGTGACGGAGCGAAGCGTACGCGGATCGAAGAACTCGAAGACATGCCTCAAGGGTAGAGCGCGCGGGGCCCTCCCGCGTCCGGCCCCACGCGCTTCACCCTCATCGGCGCGTCATGGAGGCGGCGGGCTCAGGGCGTCCAGCGCGGGTCGCGGCCCGAGAGGCCGACGACGCGGTCGAGCAGCGGCGCGTCGGCGGCGACCGGCACCTCCTCCCCGAACACCTTGTACCGGCGGCCGAGCTCCACCGTCGTGACCAGGTAGTCCCACTCCGCCTGGACGGTCTCGGCCGCGAACCCCGGCTCGCGGCCGGTGGCGGCGGCGAGGTCCCAGCCGTGCAGGACGAGTTCGCTGAGCAGGAGCCCGCCGACGAACGGCGCGGGCATGCCCTCCGAGAGGCCGCTGAGGCTGGTCTTGCCCTCCCAGGCCGCCGGGTCGTCCCATGCCTCGGCGGTGCCGCGCGCCTGCTCGGCGAACCGGTCGGCCCAGTCCGGCTCGGCGGTGAAGTCGTGGTCCTCCCCGGGCCCGCCCGGGGGCTGGCGGCGCGCGGCCGTCTCGCCCCGCGCGTTCCACAGGCACAGGTGGTTGACCAGGTCGCGGACGCTCCAGCCGGGACAGGGGGACGGGTCGTCCAGCCGGTCCGCCGGGGTCTCGCGCATGATCCGCGCCGCGGCCTCGGCGGCGGGAAGCATCTGGTCCTGGACGCTCATGGCCCCTCCTTCGCTCATATGTTCGAACCAAGCCTAGGGGGAAGCACCCTCCCCTGTCTGCGATACCCGGCTGCGCCTCGTCTGCAATTGCCGGCCACGCCTCGGCGAGCGGCCCGGCGGCCACCTCCAGCCCGGCGGGAACGTCGTACGGGATGCCGCTGGACCCCGGGGCGGACCGCAGGATCGCGGCGAGCAGCGAGCCGTCGCCGCCGCCTAGGTGGGCGACCGCCCCGTAGCGGGCGACGTCGTGCGCGGCGCCGAGGCCGGGCGCGACGGCGCGGGTGCGCTCGGCCATCGCCCGATTGAAAATAACCGAGAATTATTCATTTGCGGCAAAGCACTCAAACAGCCTTATACCGGTCATCCGATGCCACGCGTACTCGCCCGTGGGAAGCGTCTCGGCCATATCGCCCCGGGTCCGCCAATCGTCCGGCGCGTCCGCGCGCGGCACCTGCCCGTGCCCGGTCAGCGCGAACAGGTCGGGGACGCCCTACTCGACGACGCCGAGGCAGGTCGGCGCCCGCAGCGGGCGCGGCAGTGACGGCGCGTGAGCACCGGCCTCCTTCGCCATCTCCGCGCTCGACAGCGGGCCGGGCGCCAGGGCGTCGCCGGCCCCAGTTCGACGGCCACGTAAACGATCTACGCCGGCATGGAACCGAAGGCCGGGTCCATCGGCGGTGATCTCGTCATCGGCCTGCTTCTCCCACCGCCGCCGACGCCAGGTGGCCCTCTCAGCGGCCGTCTTGGACGAATGACACCTGCTCCAAGGGAATGTCGTGACCTGATCGTGATGTCCGCTAACCAAATAGACATTTCTGGTTTATCTAACTATTTGAGACTGGCGGTATCTGCTCCCGATCGAAACGGAGTTATCCGTGAAAATCACGGGAATCACCGCCGTCACCATCTCCGCTCTCAGCGCGGCCGCCTCGCTGGTGGCACCGCTCGCGTCCGCCGCACTCGCCGCTCCGCCGCCCCCGCCCGGGGCGAGCGAGGCGGCCCAGCACCTCGCGGGGCTCACGGTGGAGGCGGAGGGCTCGCTCACCGGCTACAGCCGCGAGAAGTTCCCGCACTGGATCACGCAGTCCGGGACCTGCAACACCCGCGAGGTCGTCCTCAAGCGCGACGGGGAGAACGTGCAGACCGACGCGTCCTGCGCCGCGGTCTCCGGGACGTGGAAGAGCCCCTACGACGGGGCGACCTGGACCCAGGCGTCCGACATCGACATCGACCACATGGTGCCGCTCGCCGAGGCGTGGCGCTCGGGCGCCTCGGCCTGGACGACCTCGCGCCGCCAGGCGTTCGCCAACGACCTGACCAGCTCGCAGCTGTGGGCGGTCACCGACAACGTCAACCAGGCCAAGGGCGACAAGGACCCGGCGAAGTGGTCGCCGCCGCTGTCCTCGTTCCGCTGCATGTACGCGCGGTCCTGGATCGACGTGAAGTACCGGTACGACCTCGCGATCGACTCGGCGGAGAAGACGGCGCTGAACGGCATGCTCGGCAGCTGCTGATCCGTCCGCCGCGTCCCGGCCGGCCGGGGGTCAGAGATCGAGGGCCCTCAGCCAGGCCGCGGCGGCGGAAATGTGCTCGCCGGTGAGTCCGGTCAGCGGGTCGACCTCCACGAGGAGGTGGTCGGCCACGTCCGGCTCGCCGGCGAGGCAGGCGGTGGCGTCCGGCTCGTCCTCGAACCAGACGAACGGGCGCCCCCGCGTCCACGCGGCGACGTGCCGGGCCTTCCACGCGCCGAGCGTCCGCCCCTCCGCGGCGCCGGGGAAGCGCGGGATCGGGACGAACGGCAGCCTCGGCAGCCCCACGCGCGGCGCGATCCACTCGTTGGCGTTGTCGCACCAGTAGCTCGCCCACGCCAGTTCGGCGCCGGTCGACTCGGCCAGCTCCAGCAGTGAGGGGCCGTGCCCCGGGTCGAGCCAGAGCTGGAACGTGATCCCGTTCGGCGAGCACGCGTGCCGCCCGTACCCCTGGTGGGGCCTCTCGAAGGGATTGAGCACACCGTCAACGTCCAGCAGAACCACCGGCGACCCCATACCGGGACCGTACGTCATCGGCGGCCCCGGCGTCGAAGGTCCGGGTGCCGCGAGAACCGGGTGGGATGAGGGGCACCGGAGCGGGCATCGTCCCCGCATGTGCCGACTCTTCGGGATGACCACCGGCGGCCCCCGCGTGCACGCCACGTTCTGGCTGCTGGACGCGCCGGACAGCCTCTCCTCCCAGAGCCGCCGCATGCCCGACGGCACGGGCCTCGGCTGGTTCTCGCTGGGCGAGGAGCCCGTGCGCGACCGCGCCCCGATCGCCGCGTTCCGGGACGCCGACTTCAACGCCGAGGCCCGGCGCGTCGTGTCGCACACGTTCGTCTCCCACGTCCGGTACGCCTCGACCGGCGGGGCCGACGTCCACAACTCGCACCCGTTCGTGATGGACGACCGGCTGTTCGCCCACAACGGCGTGGTCCGCGGGCTGGACACGCTCGGGTCGTGGCTCACCGACGTGGACCGCGCGCCCGTCCAGGGGCAGACCGACTCCGAGCTGGTCTGTGCCTACGTCACCGCGGAGATCCGGCGCCGGGGCGACACGACGGCGGGGCTGGTCGCGGCCGTCCGGCGGATCGCCGCCGAGCTGCCGGTCTTCGCCCTCAACCTGCTGCTGGCCGAGTCGCGGCGGCTGTGGGCGCTGCGCTACCCGGCCACCCACCCGCTCTGGGTGCTGACGCCGGAGCTGGCCGGGCCCGGCGAGCCGGGCGCCGCCCGCCGCCTGGCCGCGGGCCGCGAGCAGGGCGGCATGGAGGTGGCCGCGCACCGCGAGTCGACGCCCGCGTGCGTCCTCGCCAGCGAGCGGCTCGACGACGACCCCGGCTGGCGGGCCCTCTCCCCCGGCGAACTGCTCGTCGTGGACGGCCCCGCCGCGACCTCGCACTTCCCGTTCGAGGCGCCCGCGCACCCGCTCACCGTGGCGGATCTGTCCGAGACCGAGTCCTCGTCGCAAACCTGATCGGCTCCACCCGGACCACGTAGAGTGGACGGCCGGACGAGCGGCCCGAGGAGTCCCGGAGCGATGGAGCACGAACTCACACTGATGGCGGTGCACGCCCATCCCGACGACGAGGTCCTCGGTACCGGCGGGCTGCTGGCGCGCTGCGCCGCGGAGGGCATCCGCACCGTACTGGTCACCTGCACCAACGGCGAGCAGGGCGACGACACCGGCGGCGCCAAGCCCGGCGACCCCGGCCACGACGCCGCCGGGGTGGCGCGGCGGCGCCTCGCCGAGCTGGCCGAGTCGGCCGCGCACCTGCGCATCGACGAGGTGGAGCTGCTCGGCTACCGCGACTCCGGGATGGTCGGCTGGGACACCAACGACGACCCGGCGGCCTTCGCGAACATCCCGCTGGAGGAGTCCGCCGGGCGCCTGGCGGAGCTGATGGAGCGCTACCGCCCCCAGGTCGTCGTCACCTACGACGAGGACGGCGGCTACGGCCACCCCGACCACATCCAGGCGCACCGCATCACCGTCGCCGCCGCGGAGAAGACCGGCGTGCCCGCCAAGCTGTACTACACGGCCATGCCCCGCTCCGGCATCAAGCGGATGTTCGAGTTCGTCAAGGAGGCCGGCATCGAGATCGACTTCGAGCCGCCGGAGGACTTCGGCACCCCCGACGAGCTGATCACCAGCGTCGTGGACGTCTCCGCGCACGTCGAGGCCAAGGTCAAGGCGCTCCAGGCGCACGCCAGCCAGGGCGAGAACATCTTCTTCCTGCGGATGCCCGAGAAGGTGCAGGCCACGATCTTCTCCTCCGAGACGTTCGTCCGGCAGTGGTCGCGCGTCGAGGCGCCCGCCCACGAGGACGACCTGTTCGCCGGCCTCAGGTGACCTTCCGGCGGGCCCGCGCCCGGTAGTGGTCCAGGACGTCCTGGCGCAGCGGGTAGCCGAACCCGGAGCGTTCGAGCCGCAGCGCCAGGGTGTCCTCGCCGACGCCGAGCGAGGCGGCGGCGAGCCGCCGGCCGTACCGCGCGAGCCGCTTGAGCAGGTCGCCGCGCTTGACCTGGCCCGTCCGAGAGCCGGAACGTCTTCAGGTAGGCGATCCGGCCGTCCCGGTCGGCGACGCACTCGCCGATGTGGTTCTCCGAGCGCGGGTCGAAGAGGGCAGGAAGCAGGTCACCTCGAACCCGTCGAGCTACTGGACGGTGCGCGTCCACGTCGTGCCGGATCCCCCCGGGCCATGACCTCGTCGTAGAACCCGGCCCACTCCTCCTCCGCCCGCGTCGCGGCGGCGCGCGGGTCGGCCAGGGTGGAGATCCCGTCGCCGTCCAGGACGGCGGCGCCCCTCCCCCATGAGCCGCGCAGGAGGTCCGGCGAGAGGCGCTGGTCGCCCTCGTCATGGTGGAACTCCCGCTGGCCGGTGGAGGTGATCGCCGCGTTGACGAACATCTGCGCGTCCTCGCACGCGATCGGGGGCGCGAACGGCGAGACCATCGCATTACGAGCGCGTATCGGAAGTCGTGCCGGAGTCCCGCGGCCGGCTCCCGAACCGGTAGCACCGGGAACCGCCGCGAGGCCCTCCGGTTTCGCGCCTCAGGGGCGGTAGGTTCCGAAGTACCATTCGTTGCCGTCCAGGTCGCGGGCCGCGTAGTCGCGGGACCCGTAGTCCTGGTCGGCCAGTTCCCGGAAGATCTCGGCGCCCGCCGCCCGGGCCACGTCGTGGTGCGCGTCGGGATCCTCGACCGCGACGTACACGGCGCTCGTGCCCGGCTTTCCGGTGCCGAACATGAACATTCCGGTGCCGTAGACCATCTCCGCGTGGACGACCTTGCCGGTGTCGTCCTTGTGCACCGAATGCGTCGTGAATCCGAACGCCTTCTCCAGGAATTCCATCGACGCGGCGGGATCGGCGCAATTGATCAGTGGGTAGATGGTCCGGCGGCTCTCGCTGGTCATCTCGTCCTCCCCGTGGATCGTCCTCGGCTGACCCTTCCCATCCTGATCCCGGCGAGACACGCCCGTCTTGGACGAATGTGACCTCCCGGACGCGCGGGCGCGTCCGCCCGGCGTGGAGCCGGGACACGGGGTAGACCTTCAACGACGCCGCGTGCGGCGCCCACGACCAGTCGGAACACGGGCCGGAGGGACGGACGTGCAGCCTGAGCAGATCGACCCCGCGCTGGTGGACTTCGCCGTCCTGGCCCGGTGGATGGACGGGCGGGGCCTGCCGCCCGGCCCGTTCGAGGACGTCGAGCCGCTGACCGGCGGGACGCAGAACACGCTGGTCCGCTTCCGGCGGGGCGGGCGCGGCTACGTGCTGCGGCGCGGCCCGGCCCACCTGCGCGCGCGGACGAACGACGTGCTGCGCCGCGAGGCCCGCGTGCTGGCGGCGCTGGAGGGCACCGACGTCCCGGCGCCGCGCCTGCTGGCCGCCTGCACCGACGAGAGCGTCATGGGCGGCGCCGTCTTCTACCTGATGACGCCGGTCGAGGGCTTCAACGCCACGGTGACCCTCCCCCGCCCGCACGCCCGCGACGCGGCCGTCCGGCGCGAGATGGGGCTCAACGCCGCGCGCGCCCTGGCCGCGCTCGGGGCGGTGGACCACCGCGCCGTCGGCCTCGCCGGCTTCGGCAGGCCGGAGGGGTTCCTGGAGCGGCAGGTGAGCCGCTGGATGTCGGAGCTGGCGTCCTACGGCGCGCTGCCCGGCTACCCCGGCCCCGACATCCCCGGCCTGGACGAGGTCGCCGCCTGGCTCGACGCGCACCGTCCCGCGACGTGGCGCCCGGGGATCATGCACGGCGACTACCACCTCGCCAACCTCATGTACTCCCCGCACGGCCCCGAGGTCGCCGCGATCGTCGACTGGGAGATGTGCACGATCGGCGACCCGCTGCTGGACCTCGGCTGGCTGCTGGCCACCTGGCCGTCCGGCGACGGAGAGGGCGACGGCGACGCGCTCGCCGGGCCGCTCGGCGCCGCGGGCGGGCTGCCCGCCGCGGGCGAGCTGGTCGACGCCTACGCCGGACGGCCCGACGCCGTCGCCGGGCGCGAGCTGTCGGCCATGCCCTGGTACGCGGTGCTCGCCTGTTTCAAGCTCGGCATCGTCCTGGAGGGCACCCACGCCCGCGCGTGCGCGGGGCAGGCACCGAGGCGGACCGGTGACATGCTGCACGGCCTCACGCTCGGGTTCTTCCGCCGCGCCCAGGCCATCATCGCCTCCTGACCGCTTCCGAGGACGGCCGCCTCGCGGCAATGATCATGGTTCTGCGAGGATCGGCGCGCGAAGGAGGCGACATGGAGATCCGCAGGGGCGGCATGCGGGACGTGCCGACGATCATGGTGATGTTCGACGCCGCCGTGGCGTGGCTCGTGGCGAACGGGCGGCCGGACCAGTGGGGCACCGAGCCCTGGTCCGCCGACCCGGCGAAGGTGGAGCGGATCACCGGCATCGTCCGCACCAACGACGTCTGGATGGCGGAGCTGGACGGGCGGCCCGCCGGGGTCATCGCCGTCGGGAAGGAGCCGCCGTCCTACGTCGACGCGGCCGACGAGCCGGAGCTGTACATCAACCTGCTGCTCACCGACCGCGAGTTCACCGGGCGCGGGGTGGGCGGCGCGCTGATCGCCAAGGCCGGCGAGGAGGCCCGCGCCTGGGGCGTCGGGCTGATGCGCGTGGACTGCTACGCGGGCGGGGGCGGTCCGCTGGTCGACTACTACCGGCGGCACGGGTTCGAGCCCGTCCGCACGGTCAAGGTCAAGGAGGCCCCGGTCCAGGTGCTCTCCCAGCGCATCACCGGTTGAGGTCCGTCCTGGGGCGCCGGCGGCGTCACAGCATGGCCCGCACCCCGGCGACGAGCATGGTCAGGACCGACTCGAACAGCGCGTCGGGGGGCTCCCCCGCGGACTCGGCCGCCAGGAGCCGCAGATGCGGGAGCGCCTCGGCCGGCGTGCCGGGCGGCACGCCGGTCCAGCCGGCCGGGTCCAGGCCGAAGGGCGGCCGGTCGTGCACGGCGTCCCAGATCTCGGCGAACCCGGCCACCTGGAGCACGGTGACCGACCAGGCCCGGTAGGCGTCCCGCGGCGAGAGCCCCAGTTCGAGGAAGAAGCCCACCAGGGCGTCGTCGGCCCGCAGGAGGTCGGACGAGGCGAACGGGGTGAGGTCCTCGGCGCGCGCGAGCGCCGGCATGCCCGGATGGGCGCGGTACCACGAGCGCAGCTCCCGGCAGTAGGCCCGCAGGCTCTCGGGCCACCGGTGAGGGTCCAACCGCGGCCGCGGCCGGTCGGACTGGCACACGGCCACCATCTCCGCGAGCAGGTCCCGGCGGTCGGCGACGTAGTTGTAGAGCGCGCGCGGCGAGACCCGCAGACGGGCGCCGACGGCGCGCATCGTCACCTCGGCCGGGCCCGCCTCGGCCAGGATCCCCAGCGCCGCTCGGGCGATCCTCTCCCTGGTCAACGTGGGTCTGCCCTTGCGGAACTCCGGCCGTCTGCGGGTCGCGGCGGCGGGCTCGTCGCGCGCCCGCGCGGAGTCCTCGGCGTCGTCGGATGGGGGCACCCGGCCATCGTAGCGATCACTGAACTTCACACTTGTTGACTTTAAGGACCACACGAGCTTAGGTGAGCCTTACCAAAGTGATCGCAACCGTTCGGGAGGTCGGCATGCAGTGGTCCTCGGTCGTCGGGTACGGGGTGGGCTGCGGGGCGGCGCTCAGCGTGGTGTTCACCGCCGCGGTGTTCGCCGGGGCCGCCCTCAGCAGGGACTTCCTGCTGAACGACTATCCGCCGGCGATTCAGGAGCGGTACGGCAGACCCAAGAGCGCGCGCGGGCGCCGGGTCGCGGTCTGGTTCGGCGTGGTCGTCTGGGGCGTGGCCGGGCTGCCGCTGCTGACCGCGGCGATGGTCGGGCTCGACGGCGCGCTGGACGGCGGTCTGACCTTCCTGCCCGCCGCCCTGTGCGCGGCGCTGGTCTTCGCCACGCTGGCGCTCTGGGACCTGGTCGTCCTCGACTGGATCATCTTCGCCGGGCTGCGTCCCCGCCTGCTGGTCCTGCCCGGGACCGAGGGCATGGCCGAGTACCGGAACCTGCGCTTCCATCTCACCGCCGCGATCAAGGGCAGCCCGCTGATCGCCGTCGTCGGCCTGGTCACCGGGGGCATCGCCGCCCTGCTCGCCTGAACCCTCGGGTACCGGCCGGGTCGGCACGGGACGATCTCCGGGCCGGGGGGCTATTCCTCCCGGGCCGGGCGCAGTACCCGCCGCACACCGTCCCGCAGCCACCGGTGGGCCCCGTCGGCGGTATGGCGCGGGTGCCAGGCCATGCCGATCGTCACCGGCGGCAGCGGTACCGGGATCTCCAGCAGGCGCAGCCCCAGCGCGCGCGCCGCGTCGCCGAGCGGCGAGGGGGGCTCGCCCGGCAGCGCGGCCGGCACCAGGCAGACGACGTCCCCGGCCGCGGCCAGCGCCATCGCCGCCAGATGCCCGGGCAGCACGACGCTGACCCTCCGGCTGAGCCCCCGCTCGCGCAGGGCCGCGTCCAGCGGACCGGTGAAGCGCCCCCGGCGGCTGACCACCACATGCTCGGCCGCGGCGAGCCCGGCGGGCGTCAGGGGTCCCTCGGCGAGGGGGTGCCCCGCCCTGACCCCGGCCGCCATCCGCACCGTGGTCAGCTTCTCGACCCGGGTCTCCGGGTCGACGTGGTCGATCGCGCCGATCTCCAGGTCGACGCGGCCCTCGCGCAGCGCGGGCCCGGCCTCCCACTCCTCGGGCGGCATCCGCAGCGAGACGCCCGGCGCCTCGCGCCGGGCCAGCCCGAGCAGGCCCGGCGCGAGGGCCACGCCGACCAGGTCCGAGGTCTGCACGGTGAAGGTGCGCCGCAGCGCGGCGGGGTCGATCCCGCCGCTCGGGGTGAGCAGCGCCTCCAGCCGGCGCACCACCGCGGCGGCCTCGTCCCGCAGCGCCTCGGCGCGGGGCGTGGGCACCATCGCCTGCCCCGCCCGCACCAGCAGCGGGTCCTGGAGCACCCGGCGCAGCCGGGCCAGGGTGCGGCTCATCGCCGCGGGCGAGGTGCGCAGCCGCGCGGCGGCACGCGTGACGCTCTGCTCGGCCAGCAGGGCATCGAGGGCGATCGCGAGATTGGCGTCGAGGTGCGGAACTTGGCTGCTCAAGGGCGTTATTCCGTTTCAGACAATGATTGGATGCTGAAGTTCCCATTGTGGCAACGCGGTCCGGATCCGCACCCTGAGGGGGCCGTACCGATCCGACACAACCCACGAGGTCTTCATGATCGTCATTACCGCGCCCACCGGGAACATCGGCCGCCGGCTGCTGCCGCTCCTGGTCGAGGCCGCGCCCGCGCGCGGCGAGGAGGTGCGGGTCGTCGTCCGCGACCCCGCCCGGCTCCCCGCGACCGTCCGCGGACGGGTCGAGGTGGTCACCGGCTCGCACGGCGACGCCGCGACCGTCGAGCGCGCCTTCGCCGGGGCCGACGCCGTCTTCTGGCTGGTGCCGCCGGACGCCTCGATCACGCCCGAGGAGGCCTACAGCGGCTTCACCCGCCCGGCCGCGCGGGCGCTCGCCGTCCACCGCGTCGGCCACGTCGTCGGGGTCTCGGCGCTCGGCCGCGGCACCCCGCAGGCCGCCCACGCCGGTCTGGTCACCGCGTCCCTGGCCATGGACGACCTGATCGCCGGCTCCGGCGCCGCCTACCGCGCCCTGGCCGCCCCGTCCTTCTTCGAGAACCTGCTGGAGGAGGTCGACTCGATCCGCGAGCGGGGCGTGTTCACCGACACCGTCGCCGCGGACCGCCCGGCCCCGCTGGTGGCCGCCGCCGACATCGCCGCGAGGGCGGCGGACCTGCTGCTGGACCGCTCCTGGACCGGTGTCGGCAGCGTTCCGGTGCCCGGCCCGCAGGACCTGTCGCCGAACGACATGGCCCGCATCATGACCGAGGAGCTGGGCCGTCCGGTCCGCTACCGCCGGCAGCCGCTGGAGGACTTGCGGTCCGCCATGCTCGCCCACGGCCTCAACGAGGCGTTCGTCGAGGGCATGGTCGCCATGAAGCGCGCCAAGGACCTGGGCCTGGACTCCGGCTTCGACCGCTCCTCGCGGACGGGTCCGGCCACCGGGTTCGCGCGGTGGTGCGCGCGGACGCTCAGGCCCGCCGTCCTCGCCGCGCCGGAGGCAGCCGATGCCCGCTGACCGCACCGAACCGCCGGTCACCGCGTTCATGCTGGTCAAGACCACGCCCGAGTGGCTGGCGATGACCGTGGCCGAACGCGTCCGCGCCTTCACCGCCGAGGTCGTCCCGGTGATCGAGGCCCGCGCCCGCGGCGTCCGCTCCCGCTTCTACGACACCGAGTTCTACTCGGCGCGGGTCACCGACATCTGGGTCTGGGAGGCCGACGACCACGACGCCTACCGGCTGCTGATCGACGCGTTGCGCGAGACCCCCTTCTGGGACCGCTACTTCACCGTCGTGGACCTGCTCGTGGGCACCGAGAACGGCTACGCCCGCACCTACGGCCTGGAGCCGGTGGCCACCATCACCACCTGACGCTCCGACGCGACCGGCCGGTGCAGCCGCCTCCCCGTGGCGGCACCGGCCGGGCGAAGGGCACCGCCCGCCTAGCGGACCCTGCGGATGGTGGCGGCGGCACCGGGCGGGAAGGCCCAGGTCGGGCGGGGCGGCGCGGCGGTCAGGGTGGCGGTCAGGCGGGCGGGGAAGCCGTCCAGGTCGGAGCGCGGGCCGAAGGCGTCGCGCTGCTTGACGCAGGCGCCGGCGCGCACGATCGACTCGGCGCCGACCGCGCTGCCGTCGCAGACGATGGCGCCGGGCTCGACGACGACGCCGCGGCCGATATGGCAGCCGTGGATCATCGCCCCCGGGCCGATGACGGTGTCGTCCTCGATGGTCAGCCGGTTGTCGGGCAGCAGGTGCAGGACGGTGTTCTCCAGGATCTGCACCCGGGAGCCGATGGTCACCGGGCCGTGCGAGTCACCGATGATCTTCACGCCGGCGCCGATCAGGGAGTCGGTGCCGATGGTGACGTCGCCGGTGATCTCGGCCGAGTCGAACAGGACGGTTCCCGCGCCGATCTGCGGGGTCTTGTCGCGGTAGGCGTACAGGCTTCCCATGTGCTCTCCCGCGGTCAGCGGCCCGTGCAGCACGCTGCCGGGGTGGTCGGTCAGGCCGGTCTGGTGGTCGCGAAGCGCGGCGACGCGTTCGCGGTCGGTGTCGTTCGCGGTCCGCAGGACGTGCGGCGGGCGGCCGACGAGCACGGTCTGGGACGGGACGACCGTGCCGGCGGGCACGAGGGTGCCCTCACCGAGGATGCAGCCGTCGCCGAGCCGCGACCCCGGCATCAGGATGGCGCCGTTGCCGATCTCGCACAGGTCTCCGACGGCGGCCCCGACGATCGTCGCCCGATGCCCGAAGACGGTCCGCCGGCCGATCCGGACGGGGTGGTCGGGCGTGCCGATGATCACCCCGTTCTCCAGGACGGCCGAATGGTCGCCGATCCGCACCGCCCCGTCCTCCGACCGGACCACCAGGCCCTGCGCCAGGACGGCGCCCGCCCCCACGTGCACGTCGCCGAGGAGCACGGCCGAGGCGGCGATCTCCGCGGCGGGCTGGTCGCCGATGGGTCTGTTGAGGCTCATGACGTTCCTTCCGTCCCGGCCTCAGTCTCGCCCATCCCTCCATGCGGGCCACCCCCTGCCCCCCTACCAGCCGACCGGTGGACCCGGTCCGAGGGGCGTCAGGCGGTGGGCCTGAGGCGGACGGGCAGGGCGCGGTGGCCGTTGGAGATGAAGGAATCGAGCGGCAGGAGTTCACCCGGCTCCACGGCCGGCTCCATTTCCGGGAACCGCTCGAAAAGCGCGGGCAGCGCCAGCGACGCCTCCAGCCTGGCCAAGGGCGCGCCGAGGCAGTAGTGGACGCCGTGGCCGAACGCCATGTGCTCCTTGTCGGCCCGGGTGACGTCGAAGAGGTCGGCGTCGGCGCCGTGCGCGTCCGGGTCGCGTCCGGCGGCGGCGTAGCAGGCGAGGATCGCCTCGCCCTTGGCGAGCGTGACACCGTCCTCCAGCGGGATGTCCTCGACGGCGAAGCGCAGCGGCAGGTTGGCCACCGGAGGCTCCGCCCGCAGGGTCTCCTCGACGACGTCGTCCCAGGTCGCCCGCCCTGCCCGGACCAGGGCGAGCTGGGTGGGACGGGTCAGCAGGGCGTGGATCGCGTTGTCGAGGAGGTTGACGGTGGTCTCGTGGCCCGCGCTCAGGAACAGCGTGAGCGTGTCGACCAGTTCCTCCTCCGACAGGGGCGAGCCCTCGTCGCGGGCGGCGATCAGGGCCGACGACAGGTCGTCGGTGGGGCGCGCCCGCTTCTCCCGGACGAGCCCGCGCAGGACCTCCCGCATCCGCGGCAGCGCCGCGGCGGCCTCCTCCGGCGCGGCCGTGGTGCGGAAGAACACGTCGACGCAGCGGCGTATCTCCTCGCGCACGCCCGCGTCCTCGACTCCGAACAGCTCGCAGATCACCCTGATCGGCAGCGGATAGGCGTAGCGGTCGCGCAGGTCCACCGGCTCGCCGGGCGCCGCGCCGTCGAGCCCGTCGAGCCCGTCGAGCAGCGCGGCGACGATCGCCTCGACGCGGGGACGCAGCGCGGCGGTGCGGCGCGCGGTGAACGCGCTGGACGCCAGCCGCCGCAGCCGCCGGTGGTCGTCGCCGTAGGCGGTGAGCATGTTGCGCACCGCGACCCAGGCGAACAGCGGCCATCCCGGCCCGACCTCCCCGTTGGTCAGGGGCGGCCAGTGCAGGTAGGCGTCCTTGGAGACCCGGTCGTCGGTCAGCAGCCGCCGCAGCGGTTCCGGACCGCTCACCGCCCACGCCTCCACGCCGCCGGGCAGCACCACGCGCGCCACCGGGCCTCGCGCGCGGATCCGCGCCGCGTCGCCCTGCACGTCACGGCCGGTGGGGTCGATGACGAACGGACCGTCGTCGTCGGAGGTGCGCATCGGGCTCTCCCCGGGGCTGCCTGGTGGTGCCGGGAGCTGGTGGTGCCGGGCGATCGCCGGTCATACCGGCCGCACCGCCCTCAGGCGGTCGGCCGGCGCCGGTCCGCCGCCCGTCATCGCCAGTACTACGCGCGGCCGAGCGGCATTGTCCATACGGTCCGACTGGCCGCAAGAGGCCGGACGGTCGCGGGCCCCTCAGCCGACGGCTCGTCCTCCCCCCTGCGTCCAGGCGGCCAGCCGGTCGAACGCATTCAGGAAGTCGGACTGCATCGGCCGGACGAGCGTGGGGAAGGCGGCCGCGAGTCCATCGGTGTGGCTCCCGCCGGGCACGCGGTGGTAGCGGTGCAGCGCCCCCCGGCCCGCCCCGCGCACCATCTCGTCGTACACGTCGCCGTTCCTGCTGATCGGCGTCAGCACGTCCAGCGTGCCCTGGATGCTGATGAGCGGCCGTCCGATGCGTCCCGTCAGGGAAACGCGTTCCACCGCCTTCCGCACCGCCTTCGGACGCGACCGGAGCCGGTAGTCGGTGTCGCATCCGGAGCCGGTGCCCTCCGCGCAGAACGGCGTCCCCGCCTGGGCGGCCCCGTCGTAGGAGGGGTCGAGCTCCTCCCGGATGACCCGCTGGAAGAAGTCCCACTGGTTCTTGTGGTGGTAGTCCCAGAGCGGCTCCGATCCCGCCGGATATCCGGCGGCGAGCATCTCCTCATGCGCGCCCGGCCTGCCCGCCTTGTACCGGGGGTAGGCGCGGAGCGCGGGCGGAAGCGTGGTCAGCAGGCTCGGACCCTTCGACGCGAACGTCAGCGCGTTCCAGTCGACGCCCCCTGTGTAGAGGCGCGGGTAGCGCTCAAGCTGCGCGCGGACGAGATATCCCCCGGCCGACAGGCCGGCGGCGTAGGTGTGGCGCGGGGCCCGGCCGTACCGCCGCGCCGCGACCTGTTTGGCCGCGATGGTCAGCTGGGCCAGGCGCGTGTGCCACTCCTGGATCGCGTCGCCCGGCCTGCGCCCGTCCTGGTAGATGGCGGGCCCGGTGTTGCCCTTGTCGGTCGCCGCGAACGCGTAGCCCCTGGCCAGGACGTGGTCGCCGATGATCCGGTCGTTGGCGTACTGCTCGCGTACACCGGGCGGGCCGCTCACCACCAGCCCGCCGTTCCAGCGCTCGGGGAGCCGGATGACGAACTGCGCGTCGTGGTTCCAGCCGTGCGTCGGGTTGGTGGCGGACGTGTCAGGGAAGTAGCCGTCGATCTGGATTCCCGGCACACCCGACGGGTTGACCGCCCCGGGCGCCACCAGCCCGGCCCAGTCGGCGGGGTCGGTGTGCCCGCTCGGAACCGTCCCGGCCGTCGTGAGGTCGGGGAGGCACGCGACGACGGAGCGCTCCGCGCCGGGGACGCCGAGCCCCCGTTCACCGCAGCCCGCGTCAGCGACGGCGGCAGGGCTCAGCGTGGATGCGAGCAGGACCGGAACGAGCAGGGCGGTACGCGACACCATGGGGGACTCCTTCGGTAGGGACACCCCGCAACGTAGGAAGCGACGCCCCCACCGGATAAGTGAGAGGTGGCCAGACCCTCGCCGGCCGGACGGCACATGACCTATGGCCAGACCCTCCGCGCGCCCGTAGCCCGCGCGGCGCCCTCACGCGTAGCCTGCGCGCATGGCGACGACGCGCCCCGTGCCCTGGGTGCCACCCCTCCTCTGCCTCGCGGTACTGCTCGGCGGCGTCTACTACGCCCTCGTGGACGCGGGCCCATCGCTGCGCACCGCCGGCTTCGCGGCCTGCGTCCTGGTGGTGATGGGGGTGGACGCCCTCGACCGGCGCGTCCCCGCGCCCGCGCTCCTGGCGGTCCGGACGGCCCTCTACGCGGCGGTCAACGCGCTGGACGCCTCGGGGGTCGCGCGCGTGCTGTTCGTCCTCATCCCCTTCACGGCCTACTTCGCGTTCGGACGCCGCGCCGCGGTCGCGCTCGGCGCCGGATGCGTCGCGGCGATCGTGGCCGCGTACACGCTCTGGGTTCCGGACTGGCAGGTCCGCGCCGCCTACATCTCCGACCTGGTGATGTTCGCCCTCGGCATCGTCCTGGCCGTGACGATGGCCGCCGTCGCCGTCCGCGAGCGGGAGGCCCGCGTCCGGCTGGAGCGGACCATGCGCGAGGTGCGGGACCTGTCCGCCGCCGACGAGCGCAACCGGCTCGCCCGGGAGATCCACGACAGCCTGGGCCATCACCTGACCGCCATCGGCATCCAGTTGGAGAAGGCCGCCGCCTTCGCCGAGCTCGACCCCGCGGCGTCCCGGTCCGCGGTGTCCGACGCCCGCTGGTCGGCCGACCGCGCCCTCACCGAGGTGCGCCGGTCGGTGCGCGCGCTCGGGCCGGACCGGTTCCGGCTGACCGGCGCGCTGACCGATCTGATCGCGCGCCTCAACGACGACCGCCTCGCCGTCACCCTTGAGGTGGTCGGCGACGAGGGGGAACGCCCCCAGGCGGCGCTCACCGCCGTCTACCGGGCCGCCCAGGAGGCGCTGACCAACGCGTGCCGCCACTCAGGCGCCACCCGCATCAAGCTCTCCCTGTCCTATGAGGACTCCGGGGCCAGCCTGGTCGTCACCGACGACGGCCGGGGCTTCGACATGCGGGAGGGATTCGGCATACGCGGGATGCGCGAGCGGATCGGCCGCCTCGGCGGCCGCTTCGAGCTCGCGAGCGCGTCCACCGGCACCACGGTCTCGGTCACGGTCCCCTGGTGAACGGCATCCGGGTCCTTGTGGCGGACGACCAGGAACTCGTCCGTGAGGGAATCGCCTCGCTCCTCGGCCTCCAGCCGGGCATCGACGTGGTCGGCACGGCCCGCGACGGCGCGGAGGCCGTCGAGGCCGCCCCGTCCGCCGACGTGATCCTGATGGACGTGCGCATGCCCGGCATGGACGGTGTCGCGGCCACCGCGGAGGTCCGCCGCAGGACCCCGTCCTGCGGGGTCGTGATGCTCACGACGTTCGACGACGACGAGTACGTCGTCCAGGCCCTGCGCGCGGGCGCCTCCGGGTACCTGCTGAAGAACCTGCCGGCGGCCGAACTCGCGGCCGCGGTGCGGCTGGCCCACTCCGGCGTCACGCAACTCGACTCCGCCGTCGCCCGCCGCCTCGCCGCCGCCCTCCCCGGCCCCGGGTCGCTCACCCCGCGCGAGACCGACGTCCTCCGGCTGATCGCGGCCGGCGCCACCAACAAGGAGATCGCCTCCCGCCTGTACGTCAGCGAGGGAACGGTGAAGAACCACATCTCCCGCATCCTGCAGCGCCTCAACCTGCGCGACCGGACCCAGGCCGCCCTCTACGCCAAGGACCAGGGCCTCCTCTAGCGACACCGGCCGGCCCCCGGGGAGGCCGACCGCGCGGTCGGCCGGGTGTTCGGATGGCGCGATCGTGGAACATAACCCGGCAAGGCCGGTGGAACCGGGCGGTCGGTGACGCCCTTACGCCGCACGGACGGCGACCGAGCCGCTCGCCCCGTTCCACCGGCCCAGAACCGGCCCCAGGTCAGACGGGCCGGCCGGTGAGGGAGCGGCCCGGGTCGTCCGGCGCCGCCGGGGCGGGGTCCGCGTCGGCGAGGTAGTCGTCCGGGTTCGTCTCGTCCTGGCCCTCCGGCGCCCTCACCGCCCGGAGCAGCAGCGTGACCGCCACCACCACGACCATGTTCAGCGCGAACGCGGTCAGCGCGATGTAGCCGGTGTGGCCGACGAACGGGATGTCGTCGAGCGGCGACCCGAAGTGCCTCTGCGTGGGCGAGGACGTGCCGTAGGCGGTCATCGTCCCGTAGGCCATGCCGGCGGCCCAGCCCGCGAGCAGCGCCCACCGGTGCGGCCACCGGGTGAACAGGCCGATCGCGATCGCCGGGAACGTCTGCACGACCCAGATGCCGCCGAGCAGCTGCAAATTGATCGCCAGTGACTTGTCGAACCCGAGGACGAACACCAGCGCGCCGAGCTTGACCAGCAGCGACACCAGCTGCGACACCCGCGTCTCCTCCTCGGGCGTCGCGTCCGGCCGCAGGAACGCGGCGTAGACGTTGCGGGTGAACAGGTTGGACGCGGCGATCGACATGATCGCGGCGGGCACCAGCGCCCCCACCCCGATCGCGGCGAACGCGAGCCCGGCGAACCAGCTCGGGAACACCTGCTCGAACAGCTCGGGCACCGCGAGCTGCGGGTTGCCCGCCGCCTTCACGGCGGCGACGGTGCCCGGGTGGGCGAGGGCCATGTAGCCGAGCAGCGCGAGCAGGCCGAGCAGCAGCGAGTAGGCGGGCAGCAGCGCCGCGTTGCGCCGGATGACGTCGCGGCGCCCGGCGGCGAGCGCGCCGGTCACCGTGTGCGGGTAGATGAACAGCGCCAGCGACGAGCCGAGCGCCAGCGTCCCGTACGCCCAGTGCGTCATGTCGTTGGTGAACAGCGACCCGGCGGGCTTGCCGGTGGCCGGGTTGGGCCTGGCCAGCGCCGTCTCCGCCGTTCCGAAGATCGAGTCCCAGCCGCCGAGCCTCGTCGGGATGTACACGACCGCGACGATGATCACCAGGTAGATCAGCGCGTCCTTGACGAAGGAGATCAGCGCGGGCGCGCGCAGGCCCGAGGTGTAGGTGTAGGCCGCCAGCAGGCCGAACGCGATGAACAGCGGCAGGTCCTTCGCCCAGCCGGAGCCGGTGACGCCCATGACGGTGAGGACCGCCTGGATGCCGACGAGCTGGAGGGCGATGTAGGGCATCATCGCCAGGATCCCGGTGAGCGCGACGGCGAGCCCGAGCGACTTCGACCCGAACCGCCCGCGGACGAAGTCGGCGGCGGTGACGTACCCGTGCCGATGGGCGACCGACCACAGGCGCGGGCCGACCAGGAACACGATCGGATAGGCGATCGCCCCGTAGGGGACGGCCCAGAAGCCCATCGCGCCGCCCGCGAACACCGCCGACGGGACGGCGACGAAGGTGTAGGCGGTGTACAGGTCGCCGCCCAGCAGGAACCAGGTGACGAACGTGCCGAAGCCGCGTCCGCCGAGGCCCCACTCGTCCAGGTGCATGAGGGTCTGGCCGCGCCGCCACCGCGCGGCGGCGAAGCCGACCACGGTCACCACCGCGAAGACGGCGATGAAGATGGCGAGTTCGACGCCCTCGACGTCCTTCACCGCGCACCGCCCCGGCGCCGGGTGAGCAGGTGGGCTCCGCCGATGCAGACGGCGGTGAGCAGCACCCACAGGAGCTGCCACCAGTAGAAGAACGGGAAGCCCGCGAGGCGCGGGCTCTCCTTGGCGTAACTCGGCACCGCCAGGTACACGAGGAACGGGGCGGCGAGCAGCACACCGGCCGCCGCCTTCCTCGCAGCCGTGACGCGGGCGGGGGACGTGTCACTCACGTGCTGACCTCCAGGGCCGGGGGAACGAACGGCCAGGGCGAATCCGCCCTCGGCAAATACTGCGATCCTCGACCGGCGGAAACCAGCCCCCGCGGCGCATCG
Source organism: Actinomadura litoris (assembly GCF_009733595.1). GTDB lineage: Bacteria > Actinomycetota > Actinomycetes > Streptosporangiales > Streptosporangiaceae > Spirillospora > Spirillospora litoris. The sequence goes on from NZ_WOFH01000022.1 coordinate 21,779, forward strand.
GTTCGCCGAACCCGAACCAGGTGTCGGATTCCTGCCAGCGCGGCCGTCCGGCCGGGCGGCATGCTCGGGCGCATGGACGAACACCGCGGGGACCGGCGCCGCCGCCCCTTCCGCTTCGGCGTCGTCGGGGAGTCGGTCCGCTCGGCGGACGCGCTGCTGTCGACGGCGCGCCGCGCCGAGGAGCTCGGATACGCCACGCTGACGCTGCGCGACCACTTCGTGGCCGAGCCGTTCGGCGACCAGCTCGCGCCGATGGTCGCGCTGGCCGCCGCGGCGGGCGCGACGCGGACGCTGCGGCTGGGCACGATGGTCGCCTCCAACGACTTCCGGCACCCGGTGATGCTCGCGAAGGAGGCCGCGACGCTGGACCACCTGTCCGGCGGGCGCTTCGAGCTGGGGATGGGCGCGGGGTGGCTGCGCTCGGAGTACGAGCGGGCCGGCATGGCCTTCGACGCGGCCGGGACGCGGGTCGGGCGGCTGGAGGAGTCCCTCCGGATCCTGCGGAGCCTGCTGGCGGGCGAGAAGGCCGACTTCGCCGGGGAGCACTACCGGGTCGACGGGCTGACGGTCTTCCCCGCACCCGCGCGGCGCCCGCCGATCCTGGTCGGCGCGGGCAGCGCCCGCATGCTCGGCATCGGCGGACGGCTCGCCGACACCGTCGGGATCCTCCCCCGCGCCCTCCCCGACGGGACGATCTCCGACGAGATCTCCGAGCGGCTGCCCGAGACCATCGCCCGCAAGGTGGACCTCGTCCGCGAGGCCGCCGGGGACCGCGACGTCGAGCTGAGCATGCTCGTGTCGCCGACGTTCGGCGCCGACCCCCGCGCCGCCGCCGCGAAGGTCGCGGTGCTGCGGGGGTGGGGGGCGTCCTCGATGGAGCTCGTGCTGGACATGCCGTCCCAGTTCGTCGGCCCGCCCGAGCACATCGCCGAGCAGATGGCCGCGCGCCGCGACCGGTACGGGTTCGGCTACTACCTGGTCTCCGACGCGGACATGGAGCGGTTCGCGCCGGTCGTCGCCCTGCTCGGAGCCTGACGCGGGCCGGGGCGCGCCCGCCGGGGCGTGCCTGCCGGGCGTGCCCGCGGGCCCTCGGGGGCCGCTCCCCGTGGGCCCGCGGAACCCGTGCGCGCCGGGGCCCGCGGCCCCGGCGCCGTCCTTCACCCGGTGGTACGCGCCATTCGGCGGTCACGGCTCATGTGGCGGCGAAACCGGCGTTCATGGCCAGGCTGAGCTCGGCCTCGGTGAGCCGGTCCCCCGCCAGCTCGTCGACGACCCGGCCGCGCTGGAAGACCAGGACGCGGTGGCACAGCTCGACCAGCTCGGCGAGGTCGGTGGAGGCGATCAGCACGACCTTCCCGTCGGCGGCGAGGCCGCGGACGATGTCGTGCAGCTCGGTGCGGGCGCCGACGTCCACGCCGCGGGTCGGGTCGTCCAGCGCGAGGACGGCGGGCGCCGCGTCCAGCCACTTGGCCAGCACGACCTTCTGCTGGTTCCCGCCCGACAGGTCGCTCGCCTTCGCGCGCACCTCGCCCCGGACCCGGAGGCGGTCCAGGTGGCCGCGGGACCGCTCGACCAGCCGCGACCGCCGGGGCATGGGCCCGCCGCGCCCCTGGCCGAGCCAGCTCACCGACGTGACGTTCTCCCACAGCGGCTTGTCGAGCATCAGCCCGCGCCCCTTGCGGTCCCCGGTGATGAACGCGACGCCGGAGGTGACCGCCTGCCGCGCCGAGCGGGGCGAGCGCCCGTCCGGCAGCCGGACGGTCCCGGCGGACGGCCGCGCCCGCCCGCACACCGCGTCCAGCACGGCGAGGTGCCCCGAGCCCTGGAGGCCCGCCAGCCCGACGATCTCCCCGGCGGCCGCCCTGACCGACACCTCCCGCAGCCGGCCCGGCACGGTGACGCCGGTGAGGGAGACCGCCGCCCCGCCGGGGCGGGGCGGGGCGGCGGCCGGGGGGATGGCCTCACGGGCGGGCTGCCCGAGCATCGCGGTGACCAGCGAGTCGAGCCCGACGTCGGCGACGGGCGCGCCCGGCAGGACGACCCGGCCGTCCCGCAGGACGGTCACCCGCGTCGCGACGCGCATGACCTCCTCCAGGAAGTGCGAGATGTACAGGACGGCGAGGCCGCGCCCGGCGAGCCGCCGGGTGACGCCCGCGAGCCGGTCGGCGGCGGCGCGGGGCAGCGCCGAGGTCGGCTCGTCCAGGATCAGCACGCGCGGGTCCTGGAGCAGCGCCCGGCAGATCTCCAGCAGCTGCCGGTCGGCCAGCGGCAGCTCGCCCGCCTTCACGCGCGGGTCCAGGTCGAGGCCCAGCTCGTCCAGGACGGGCTGCGCGAGCCTGCGCGTCTCCCGTGCGCTGACGAGGCCGCCCCGGCGCGGCGCCCCGTAGGGGAACAGGTTCTCCAGCACGGTGAGGTCGTCGTAGATCATCAGCTCCTGCGAGACGATCGCGACGCCCTGCCGGGCGGCCTGGCGGGCGTCGGCGAAGCGCACCGGGCGGCCGTCCAGCTCGATCGTGCCGCCGCCGGGCCGCACCACCCCGGAAATGATCTTCACGAGCGTGGACTTGCCCGCGCCGTTCTCGCCGACGAGGGCGTGCACCTCCCCCGCCTCCAGCGCGATCCCGACGCCGTCCAGCGCCGTGACCCCGCCGTAGCGCTTCACCAGGCCGGAGGCCACCAGCATGTCAGCGTGCCTCCTTGAGCGGCCGGATGCTCGCGCCGGTGTTCGCCAGCAGCCTGTCGAGCTGCGGCCTGTACCAGGTGTAGGCGTTCTGGACGTTCTGCTGCCGCTTGATGATCTCGTCGATGTTGCGCTGGTCCATCACGAGTCCGGGCGTCTTGAACCAGCCCTTCGGCAGCTTCCCGTCGTTCTCGCGCACCGACTTGATCAGGACGGCGGTGGAGACGTAGCCCTTGAGGTAGTGCTCGGGGTCGATCCCGGTGAAGTTCGTCCCCTTCTTGATCGCCTCGATGGTCTTGGGGTCGACGTCGAAGCCGGCGGTGAGGTACCTGCCCTTGCGCTGCTCCTTCAGCCGCGCCAGGTTGTAGCTGTCGGCGTCGCCCACGCCGAGGAAGGCCAGCGCGCCCGGGTTGGCGTTGACCTGCGACTGCCACGCGCCGTAGTTCTGCGCCGGGTCGCTGTAGGTCTGGAACGGCCCGAGGACGCGGATGCCCGGCGCCTGCTTGGCGAGCGTGTCCTTGATCCCCTTGGCGCGGCTGTCCAGCACGGGCGCGCCGGGGTTCGGGACGCCGACGACGACCGTCCCCTTCGCGTCCGCGCCGAGCTTCTTCACCGTCTCCTGGGCGAGCAGCCCGCCGAGCTCGTAGTTGTCGTTGCCCACGTAGAAGTCGACCTTGCTGCCGTCGGTCGGCGCGGTGTCGAGCGCGACGATCGGGATGCCCTTGCCGACCGCCTGCGCCGCCGGGCGGGTGAAGATCGGCGGGTCGAGGTTCTCCAGCACGATCCCGTCCGGGTGGGTGACGGTGAGGTTCTGGAAGAGCTGCTGCTCGGCGGGCCCGTCGGTGTTGGGCGGGCCGACGACCTTGAAGTCGACACCGCCGGCCTGCTTGGACGCCTCGGTCGCGCCCTCGTACATCTCGCGGGCGAAGTTCAGGCTGTAGTTGGCGACGGCGATGCCCATCTTGAGCTTCTTGCCCTTCCCCGACCCGCCGCCGTCGTCGTCGCCGCAGGAGGCCGCCAGGCCGGTGCCGAGGGTGAGGGCGACGGCCAGGGCGAGCGGCCCGCGCAGGCGCGGCATCATGGTTTCCTCCCAGGGGAGCGCCCGTCGCCGTCGACGGGGCGGGGATCCCGCACGGCGCGCGGGTCGCGCGTCGCACGCAGGTCACGGACGCGGCGCACCAGCGGCGCGGCGCCGACGGCGACCAGGATCACGCCGCCGGTCGCGAAGGTGGTCCAGTTGATCGGGACCTCGAAGAACACCAGCGCCGCGGTGACGACGCCGAGGATGAGCGTGCCCGCCGCCGCGCCGATGACCGAGCCGCTGCCGCCCTTCAGCGGCGTCCCGCCGATGATCGCGGCGGCGATCGCGGTCAGCTCGTAGCCCTGGCCGATCGTGGGGTCCCCGGCGATGAAGAACGCCAGGGCCAGCACCGCCGCCAGGCCCGCCATCAGCCCCGACAGCGCCAGCGCGGCGATGCGCGTGCGGGTGACGGGCAGCCCGCCGAACTCGGCTGCCTCGGGGTTGGAGCCGATCGCCCGCACCCGCGCGCCGAACCGCGTCCGCGTGAACAGCACGGTCAGCGCGACGACGGCGGCGCCGAACACCCACACCGCGTTCGGGGCGCCGAGGAACTCCTCGCCGCCGAGCACCCGGAAGAACGCGTCGTCCTGCGGCAGGTCGGTGATCTGCTTGCCCTCGGCCAGCGCCAGCCCCACGCCGCGCAGCAGCATGGACGTGGCGAGCGTCACGATGAACGAGGGCAGCCGCAGGTAGGTGGTGACGGCGCCGTTCACCGCGCCGACGAACGCCGACAGCGCCAGCACCACCAGCACCGCGAGCCAGGTGCTCATGCCGTCCCTGATCAGCAGCGCCCCGACGACGACGCCCATCGCGTAGACCCCGCCGACCGACAGGTCCACCTCGCGCATCGCGAGCGCGAACACCATCCCGCACGCCATCAGCCCGACATAGACGGAGTTGTGCGCCGTGGTCAGCAGGTTCCCCGTCTGGAGGAAGTCGGGCTGTAACAGCCCCACTCCGAGGACGAGGAGGACCAGTACCCCGACGACTCCGGCCTCGTCGGGGACCGGGCGGCCTAACCGGGCGCGGCGCGGCGCCGGAGGCCCGTCCCGGTCGCTTGCGGCGGCCGACGCGGCCGACGGCTGTGGTGCGGACATGCGGCCGAGCATGTGACCTGCGCCACTCGACCACAAGTCGCGCGTTTCAGTGAGTGAAAACGGCGCCTTGTCGCTTTCCCGGGCGCGGCCTCACTCTGACGTCCATGAGTGAGACGCCTTCGGGAGACGGAGCGCAGCGGGTCGCCCTGGTGACCGGTGCCGCGGGAGGGCTGGGGCGCGAGTTCGCGATCGCCCTCGCCGCACGAGGGCACCTGGTCGCGGGGCTCGACCTCGCCGACATGTCGGGCACGGCCGAGCTGATCGGCGGTGGACGGTTCCACCCGGTCCGCGCGGACGTGACGGACCCGGACGAGGTCGAGTCCGCCGTCGAGGAGGCCGCCGCCCGCTTCGGCGGCCTGCACATCGTGGTCAACAACGCCGGGATCTACCCGCCGCTGCCGTTCGAGAAGACCACCCTGGAGGACTGGCGGCGCATCATGCGCGTGAACCTGGACGGGCCCTTCCTCGTCTCGCGCGCCGCCCTCCCCCACCTGAAGGCGGCGGGCTGGGGCCGGATCGTCAACATGGTCTCGGCCGTGGTGTTCCTCGGCCCGCCCGACCTGGTCGCCTACACCACGTCCAAGTCGGGGCTCGTCGGGTTCACCCGGGCCCTCGCGAGCGCGGTCGGGGGCGACGGCATCACGGTGAACGCGATCTCCCCGGGCCTGGTCCGCACCGAGACCGCCGCCCGCACCACCGGCGCGGACGGCGGGTTCGAGCGGGTCCGCGACCTCCAGGTCGTCCCGAGGGTCGGGGACCCGGCCGACCTCATCTCCACGCTCCTGTACGTGTGCGACGAGGGCAGCGGCTTCCTCACCGGCCAGACGATCAACGTCGACGGCGGCTCGGCCATGCACTGAGCGGACCGCCACTGAGTGAGCCGACACTGAGTGAGCCGACCGGCCCGGGCGCCGAGCCGGCAGCACGACGGCAGGGCGACCCGGCGACGCCGGACCCGGCCGCGATCAGCAGAACGAAGGGCAGGAAGACGAGACCATGAGGCCGATCGAGGCACTGCTGGAGATCATCCGGGACGAGGGCGTGACCCGGATCTTCGGCAACCCCGGCACGACCGAGCTGCCGCTGATGGACGCCCTGGTGGAGGCACCCGACCTGGAGTACGTCCTCGGGCTCCAGGAGGGCTCCGTCGTCGCCATGGCCGACGGGTACGCGCGCGCGTCGCGCCGCACGGCCTTCGTCAGCCTGCACGTGGCGGCGGGCGTCGCCAACGGGATGATCGGGATGCTGAACGCGCTGCGCTCGCGCACCCCGATGGTGATCGTGGCGGGCCAGCAGGACCGCCGCCACCTCCTCCAGGACCCGATGCTCTCGGGCGACCTCGTGGGGCTGGCGTCGGCGGCGACCAAGTTCGCCTTCGAGGTCCAGCACGCCCGCGACCTGCCGCTCGTGCTGCGGCGCGCGTTCGCGCTCGCGGCGCGCCCGCCCGCGGGCCCGGTGCTGATATCGGTGCCGATGGACCTCCTGGAGGAGGACGTCGACGTCGCCGTCCCGGCCCGCTCCCCCGTGTCGGGGCCGGGCCCGGCCGTGGCGGGCGTCGCCGAGGCCGCCGCCCTGCTGGCCGCCGCCGAGCGTCCCGTGGTGATCGCGGGCGACGGCGTCGGACGCGCCGGAGCCGTCCAGGCGCTGGTCGCCGTCGCCGAGGGCCTCGGCGCGACCGTCTACCACCAGCCGATGAACGACGGCATCGACTTCCCCGGCGGTCACCCCCTCTACGCGGGCATGCTGGCGCCCCGCAACACGGCGATCCGCGAGACCCTCGCCGAGCACGACGCGGCGCTCATCGTCGGCTGCCACGCGTTCATGCCGCACCACTACACGCCGGGCTCGGCCGTCCCGGACGGCCTGGACATCGTCCAGATCGACGAGGACCCGGCCGAGATCGGCCGCAACTTCCCCGTCCGGCACGGCCTCACCGGCGACCTGGCCGCCACGCTCCGGGCCCTCGCCGACCGGCTGGACGTGCCGTCCGCGCCGGACCGCGCGCAGCGGATCGGCGCCGCCACCGACCAGGCCCGCGCCGCCGTCGAGTCCGCCGCCCGCGACGCCTACGGGCCCGTCCCGATGGACCCGGGGGCCGCCGCGCACGCGGTCGCGGCCGGGCTGCCCGCCGACGCGGTCGTCGTCGAGGAGGCGATCACCACCGGGCTGCGGCTGCGCGCCGTCCTGCGACAGGACCGGCCCGGCTCCTACGTCCACACGGTCGGCGGCGGCCTCGGCTGGGGCATCGGCGCCGCCGTCGGCACCCGGCTGGCCGACCCGGACCGCCCCGTCGTCGCGGTGCTCGGCGACGGCTGCGCCATGTTCGGCCTCCAGGGCCTTTGGAGCGCCGCCCGCTACGAGGTCCCGGTAGCGTTCGTCGTCATGAACAACGGCGAGTACCGCACGTTGAAGGACACCCTGGACCAGAGCGGCGGCGCGTCCGCCGAACACGGCCGCTACGTCGGCATGGACCTCACCGGCCCCGCGCTGGACTGGCAGGCCGCCGGGCGCCTGTTCGACATCGACACGGTGCGCCCGGAGTCCGCCGACGCGCTGCGGGACGCGGTCGCCTCCGTCAAGGACCTCACCCGTCCGCTGCTGATCGAGGCGCGCATCACCGGGCACGGCCGATGACGAGGGCCGCCGCCCGGTTCCCGCCCCTTGCGGGCAGGCCCGATCACGTGAACGATCGGAAGATGGACACGCGCGTCGACGGCGACGAGCCGCCGAGGTCGGTGCTGGCCAGGGGCCTCAGCCTGCTGGACGCCTTCGGCTCCGCCGACACCGAGCTGAACCTCACCGAGCTGGCCGCGCGGACGGGGCTGCCCAAGCCCACCGCGCACCGGCTGCTCGGCGAGCTGGTGCGCTGGGGCGGTGTCGAGCGCACCGAGTCGGGCTACCGGCTGAGCATGCGCCTGTTCGTGCTCGGCCAGCGCGCCCCCCGCCCCCGCGGGCTCCGCGAGGCCGCCCTCCCCTACCTGGAGGACCTCTACGAGGCGACGCACGAGAACATCCACCTGGCCGTCCTGGACGGGAACGACACCCTGTTCCTGGAGAAGGTCAGCGGGCGGCGGTCCATGCCCATCGTGTCCCGGGTGGGCGGGCGGCTGCCCGCCTACTGCACCGCGACCGGCAAGCTCTTCCTCGCCCTGGGCCCGCCCGACCGGCTGGAGCGGGTGCTGGCGGCGGGCCTCGTCCACTACACCCCGCACACGATCGTCATGCCGGGCCTGCTCCAGCGGGAGCTGTCCCGGACGCTCACCCGCGGCTACGCCGTCAACCGCGAGGAGTCCGAGGCCGGGGTCTCCGCCGTGGCGGCCCCCATCCTGGACCACCGCCGCCGCGTGATCGCCGCGATCTCGATCACCGGCAACGTCTGCCGCCTGGACCTGGACCGGCTCGCCCCGGCCGTCCGCACGGCGGCGCTGGCGCTGTCCCGCGAGCTGTCCCGCGAACCGGCGGCGGCGCCCTTCCCCCTCCTCCCGCGCCGCTGACCTTCCAGGCACCGGAAACGGGAATGTCCCGCCGATCATGGTGATCGGCGGGACATTCCCGTTCGTACGCCGGCAGCCCTGCCGGATTCGTCGCGCTCGGCAGGTCAGCCGAGGGGGCGCGGGGCGCCGCGCTTGCCTGCGCCCGAGCCCCACTTGAGGACCTCCCACTTGACGCCCTTGATGTGGCCCTCGCCGGTGCCGGCGTTGTACTTGCTGCTCGGCTTCTTGCCGTCCAGCAGGTAGCGGAAGGTGTAGGTGTCGAGGTCCAGCATGACGCCCCGGTGGGACGGGCTGCCGGGGCCGCGGTCGCCCACGAACCCGGTCACGCTGCGGCCGTCGTAGGTCACGCGGACCTTGGTGTGCAGGGGCCAGCTCGGGCTGGCGAACAGGCCCTTCTGCATGGGCTTGCCGCCCGCGGGCGCGCCGGTGTCACCGTTCACGCCGGAACCGTCGTCCCAGAAGTAGGACGCGATGGTCTTGCCGGACAGGAGCGCCTTCGAGGACTTCTTGGCGCGCTTGGCGGAGTCCTTGGACGTGGAGCGGGACTCGGCGGAGTCCTTCTTCCCGCCCTTGTGGGCGGTCTTGTGCTCCTGGGTGTTCATGGCCTGCTGCGACAGCAGTCGCTTGTCGCCGCTGGGAGCGGAGTCGTCGCTGGCCGCTGCCACGCCGGCCACCAGCATCCCGGCCATGGCCGCGCTGGTGATGCCGGTAAGGACGACGTTGATCGCTCGCTTCTGCATGAAGATCCTTCGTTCGGGGTACAGGGCTGCCGTTCCGCACGCCGGAGCACAGGGGCTGGTCCGGGCAGGAGAACGGGTCCGAGACTCGGGACTCGGGAGATGCCGTCGCGAAGAACCCGCCCGCAGGAAGACTGCGGAGGATGGCCCGCGGGCATGGCGGACCGCACCCGCGCCCTGGGGCGCGCGCCCGTCCTTGGGCGTGCGCGGGGAACGGCGCGTACCCCGTCCTTGGGCGTGCGCGCCGGCGCGGGCTTCGAATGAAGCGGGAAGAATGCCGACCGGGGGCTCATGGGCCCCACACGGATGCGGCCGTGCATGGTGCGGCCGCGGTTCGGCGAAGTGATCCCGCCTGGCGGGCGGGAAGCGACGGTTATGCGTTTGGCCAGGTCAACGGTTCATGACCCTGACCTGGCGTCGACTATATACGGCATTACCGAGATTTCTACCAACGGGCGATTTCTTTACCTTTCGAAAGGTAGATCATTTAATCGCCACCCGCCCGATCCGCCTTTCCCACAGGCGATTGAGAACGCTCAACCCTGCACCCACCCGACCCAAGCCAAGGCCAACCCCCACCCCCGGCCCTCACCCCAACACCCCCAACCACCTCACCAACCACACCAGCCCCCAGAGCCCCCACCCGGGCCCATGGGACGAGTGAGGCCGATAAGACCAGTGGGACTGATGAGCCGCTCAGCGGGCGATACAAGGGCAGCCTCCGGAACCCGCCAAGGCGCGGGGCCGCTGTTCGGGGGTTTGGCGGCGCGGCGAGGATGGCGCTCTGGCGCGTCTAGGCAAGGTCTTGGAGTCCTCGACGACGGCCTCGGGGCTGCCTGCCTGGCTCGTGGGTTCGAGGCTAATCGGTGGGGCCCGGCCCAGCGCGCGACCGCCCCTGGGCACGCGAACGAACGCCAAACGGGCCCCCGGAGCACCGAAGGCCCGTTCCTACCGCAGGCGAACCACGAGCTCACCCGGCGGGCAACCCTGGAAGCCCACAACCGAGACGCCCAGAAGCGCCTGAGCGGCGACCTCGCCGCAGCGCCAAACTCACGGGCCGGCCCAGAGAGCGGCCCCCCGGAGGCGGCGGCGGACGTTGCAACCCTGTCCCGATTCGCCGGAGACCCCGTCTACCGCCAGGCACAAGAGCCAGCCAGGCAGGGAGCCTCCGGGACCGAGAGCGGGGTCCGAGCTTCCCCCTGAAAGCGCCACAGACGGGTCTTAGGCAGTCGAGCTCACATGCCAGCCCGCCTTGAGCCCTTCGAACGACACGGAAGGCCCCACCAGCACCGAGACCAGGAGGTCAATTGCCGCCCGTCCGCCCACGCAACAACCGTTCCCAAGGCTCGCCGCGATGGCCCGCCGACCTGAGATCGCACTGCTCGACGGCACCACCGCGCGATGAGCTGGCCCCAACCCCCAGCACCCGTCGATCGAACGACCACGGCGACCAACCAGAAACGCCAAGAGAGCAGACACACCGACCAGGCAGACACAGCGAGCAAGCAGCCCCGGCAAACGAGTGGACCCGGCGAGCGCCTGACCAACGATGAGCCACCGCCCGCCAGGCAACCAACGGCGCCCCGCAACCAGTGCCGCCCGGCAACCAACGGCGCGCTACGACCAGTAGCGGCCGCTAACGTCCTGCAACCACGGCGGCGCTCGACGTTCGGCAACCGGCATGCCACGTTCGGCGTGCGGGAGCGCCCTACAACCAGCGGCGACCGGCAACCAACGGCGACCTGCGTCCCGCGACCCGCGCTCGGCGGCTGGCGGCGTCCTGCGACCAAGGAAGACCGCCAACGTCCTGCGACCACCGGCAGCGCTCGGCGTTCGGCGACCCGCGCTCCACGTCTCGCACTCGGCGACCCGCGCTCGGCGGCTGGGGGCGCTCTACGACCAGTGGCGAACGCTAGCGTCCTGCGACCACCGGCAGCGTTCGGCGTTCGGGTGGAAGGACGCGGGGAACGGGCGATCGGCGGCGATGAGCGACCGGCCGGCCGGGCACGGCGGGCGACTGACCGGTCGGTTGCGAAGCCGGGGGGCCGGCCGGTCAGTAGGTCGGGTAGACCGACGGCGCCAGCGGAGTGGGCCCCGGGAACGTCGGACCGCCGGGAGGCGGCTCGACGAAAGGCGAATCGGCGTACGCCGGTCCTCCGAAGGGCGACTCCGTGTACGCCGGTCCTCCGAAGGGGGAGACCGCGGCCACCATCGGGCCTGTCGCACCGGCGGCCTGAGCCGTCGGCGGCGACGGTGGCTGTACCGGTGGCGGCACGTGGGAGCCGTCGGCGCGGCGCGGCTCCACCGGGGGCGCGGCGGCCCGCTCGACGCGCCGCTCGGCCAGGACGGCCATGAGCGCGCGGGCGGTGTCGGCGTCCATCCGGAGCAGGACGCTGGGCGTCCCGGCCTGGTCGACGAAGGGAGAGACCGAGGGCGCGGCGGCCTGTTGCGGCAGGGCCGCCCGCATCTCCTCGCGGAGATCCTGGGCCAGCCGCAGCGCCTGTCGGTCACTGTCGTTCAAGTGTGCGGTCATCGCGATCTCCGGGGAGTTCACGTGCGGGGGTGCGGGGGGGATCCGGGGTAATCCTGCTAGGAATGCCGTGCAGGTGCAAGAGCTGATGCACGTGCATTTCGACGAATAATCTTGCCGTAACCCCTCCCGCCGACGCTCGTTAACGATCATTCCATCCCCCGCTTGCCGGGCGCCCAGAACGGCTTGACCAGCACCGATCTGCGCGGTCAGCCCCGTTCGTCCACCAGGTGAGCGCGGACGTCCCGCACGGTGCGGGCCTCCCCCGCCACGTATGCGAAACCCGGCTCATCGGGCAACTCCAGCCCGCGCACGGCCTCCACCAGACTCGTGGACGAGGCCGCGGGCGCCTCCCCGCGATACCGCCACGTCAGGCTCTCAGCCCTCGGCAGCGGAAGCCGGTCCTCGGGCCCCTCGACCTCGATCACACCGTGGACGGGTTCGCGGGCGGCCCGCAGCATGGCGCCGAACGGGACGGACGCGGTCTCCTCGCCCACGAGCAGGTGGTAGGCGGCGGGCCGCAGGATGAACCCGCCCTCCGGCTTGCCGAACACGACCGCCTGACCGGGCCGGAGCGCCCTCGCCCAGCGCGCGCCCGGCCCGTCCCCCTCGTGGTCGAGGACGTACAGTTCCAGCACCTCGGCCGAGGCGTCGTAGTCCCACACGGAGTAGGTCCGCAGGGCGTGGCGGACGGCGCCGCTGACCCAGGTTCGGGTGGCGGTGATGTCCGCCACATGCACGCGGACTTGCTGACCGGGCGTCCAGTCCAGGCCCGGCACGTCCCCGATTTGGATCCCGATCCATCGCCCCCGCCCCTCGGCGCGCCGCACCTCTCTCACCCGACCGCGCGCGAACACCAGGTCGAGCAGCCGCCGCCGCACGCCACGCCTGGACGGCCTCGCCTCGACGCTCATCTCACCCTCCCTTGATCTCGACACATCTTGACTCTCAGCCGTCACTTCCGGCGTTCATCCGCCCGCCGGAGGCCGCCATCGCCCATGCTCGAACGCCTGGCGGTCGCCGCGCACTAGAACGCCATTCTGTGGTGAACGTTCACGTACCGCCGGTCAGCGCTGCGACCAGCGGAAATGCCGTCAGGATGCCTCGTGCTTGCCGTGCTGGCCCGTGTCTGGCCCGTCGTTCACGTTTCCGCTGGTCAGCGCGTTGTTGGCGCTGAGTGCGGCGTCAACGGCCGCGTTCGCAGCGGCTTCCATGCCGTCGAACCAGTGCGCGTACGTCGTCCAGAGCATCTGCACCGAGTGCCCCAGCCGCCGTGCGACCTCAGTTGCTGGCACGCCCGAGGCAAGGAGCAGGGACGCGTTTCCGTGTCGCAGGTCGTAGGGCCGCTCCGCGAGCCGGGAGGCCAGCTCCGTAGGGCTCAGAGCGCTTGCGCGTGCCTTGCGCCAGATACGGCGGTAGGTCTGGCCGGTCACCGGCCCGAAGTCGTCCCCCTCCCAGAAGAGGCGCCCGTCCGGTGCCGTGCCGTAGGAGTCCAGGTGCGCGCGCAGGATGGCGACCAGCACGGGCGGGATGGGTACGGGGCGCACCTCACCGGGTGAGCGGTGCTTGAGTTCCCGCCGCTCCCACCGGTCCCCGTCGGATGCCCACGGTGCGATCTCAGGGCGGTTGCCCGACAGCAGCAACGAGCCCCAGCCCTGTTCGGGCAGCGTGCAATCTGTTTCGCACAGCGCCCGCGCCTCACCGGGCCGAGTACCGGCGTAGTACAGGACTGCGAAGAAGGTCGACAGGTGGTCGTTGGCCGTCCGGGTCGCCTTCTCAACCCCCGTGAGGAGGGCCCGCGCCTGAGGAAGGGACGGGATGCGCCGGGGGTCAACGGCATCCGCTCTGCGCCGCCGGTGTGTCTTGACCCCGGGCAGGGGGTTGGCCGCCAGAAGCTGCCGCTCAGCGGCGAAGTCCAGCAGTGCGTGGAGCGTGGAGCGCCGGGCCCGGATGCTGGAGTGCGCGAGCCGCTCGCCATCCAGCCGCAGGGACACCGCCTCCAGCAGCGCCCGCAGAATCACCCGGTCGTTCAGGTCCATCACCGGGCGAGAGGTCGCGGCCAGCCACTTCAGCGCCGCGCGGATGTCGTCGGGACCGTCGCCGATCTGCCCGTCCTGCGCCCAGGCGGGGGGCCGGAGCGCGTACATCGCCAGCGCCCGCCGGAGCACCTTCTCCTCCGGGCGCCGCCGCTTGGCCGCTTTGGGGTTCAGCGATGCCAGCACGATCGGCACCAGCGACCGCACCAGCGCCGCCCGAGTAGCGCCCGCAGCCTCCACCCACCGGGAGGCGATGAAGGAGCGCGCGAGGTCATACACCGTCTCCGCCGACTGGGCCCAGGCCACCGGCTCACCGGTGTCCACAGCGAATACCGCACCGGCCCGAGCCGTCGCCACCAGGTTGGCCCGGTAGCTCTCCGCCAGCGCCTTAGTCGCGAACGAGCGGGAGAACTTCCCCGCATTCACCCGCCACCGCACCTCCCACGGCTTACGCCTATTCGCCCGCTTGCGAATCTGCCAGAACTGCACGTCCTGCGAATTGATCACCGAATCTCCCTTCCCGCTCCGAGCTTGTGAAACCATTCTATAAAATCAGCCCGCTTGATCCGCAGTTCCCTATTCGGCAGCCGGAACGCCTTAGGTCCGCGCCCCGTCTCCAGCCACCGATACACCGTAGAACGGGCTACGTGCAGCTCAGAGGCCAGTTCGCGGACCGTCATGACATCCATCTGGGCCATCAGAAACCACCCCTGAAATTGCGCCTACGGTCCACTCGCAGGCCAAGATCAGCGCCAATGAAGGCAGGTGATCACCGGCCTGAATCGGCCAATTTGCGTCCCCGAATTCCCGGATGCGGCCCTTGACTTTCCAAACCCTGGAATGCAACGGGTTGCGGCGAGCGGCCGCCCACCACCCCGCCGACCGCCGCGCCACTCGGCCATTGCGGGCATTCACCGACTACTGTCGCTGGGGTCCGAGCATTATGGACGCATTCGCGGCCCATTCTTCGCGCGACCCTGCCCCCGACCCCCGCCCGCCGACGCGCAGGCTTAGCCAGGAGCAGGGCCGCAGCACTCACCGCACGCCCGTGACCGCCGCCAGCAGCGGCGCCAGCATCAGCGCAACCGCCCCCGCCACCGCCACCAGCGCCGCCAACGCCCGCACAGGGGGCCAGCACACCCGCACCACGCCCGCAGCGCGCCCCAGGCCCGCATCCACCATGCGCCGACACGCAGTAGCCGCCACCACGGCCCCAGCCAGCGCTACCAGCACCACCCGCAGCGCCACCGCCAAGACCACCCGCGATCCCACCGACACCCGGCGGACCACATTGAGGTCACGCATCACCACCACCTCCCCAGCGCCCGGGACCAGAGCCCAACGGACGCGCCGCCGGAGGGGCCGCCGGAGGAGAGGGACGCGACGGAGGCAGCGGGCCGATCGCACGCCCGCGCGTGAACGCCATCAAGATCCATTCACACGCAATCCGCGTGCCCAGCACCCCCGCCAGACCACCGCCCAGCACCAGCGGCGCGAACCACCACATCCCAGCCCCCGCCCAGGTGGCCATGGACCACACCAGCAGCAAACCCACCAGGCTCCCCGCCACCATCGCGCCCGCGACCACCACGTACAGGACGCTGATCACACGCGGTGTGACCATCCAGCGGAACCGAACATCCGCCAGCCCCCGCAGCAGCCCCGGCGCCCGATACGGCCCCGGCATCAGGACCACCCACACGAGTCGGCCAGCCAACCCACACCCGCCAGCACCAGCCCCAGCAGCACCCCCGACCACCACAGACGCGGATACCGGTCCCGCAGCGGCACCCGCACCCTCACCCGGTAGGTCGTCCGCCCGCCACCGCCCAGCCCCACCCGCAGCAGGATCGGCACCGCCGCCACCGCCGCCACCATCACCAGCACATCAACCATCACCACACACCCCATCTCCGAAATCCCCCGTCGCCCGCATGCCCGGATCCGCCCACGGCGTCAGCAGGTCCGCGTTAGCCCGCGCGGCGGCATGATCACGCGCCAACGTCTCGGCCAGCACCGCATCACCCAGGGAGGCCCAGCCCGACCCCACATACCGCCAGGCCGCCACCAGCACCGTCCCGGGATCCCCGGCCCCAGCCACCCACGGATCACCCTCCGGCCGCGCCCGCACCCGCCACGCCCGCCGCACCTCACCCAACGTCCGCCGCGTGACCGAGTACCACCGCGATTTCGTCGCGAAATGCCCCCGATAGCCGAGGCTGTGCACGTTCTCGGCCAGCCGCAGCGGCCCCGCCTCCTCCCGCCTGGACAGCCGAAAACAGGCCAGCACCAGCAGACCGACGTGGGGGTTGGCCACCTTGCGCAGCACCCGCCCGACCTCACGAGCACCGACCCGCCGCACCGGCAACCCCGCGAACGTGTCACCCGCGCTCTTCGTGGCATATTTCGCCAGGTAGGCCGCTGTCCGGCCGGGATCAGAGATGGTCGCCACATCCATCTCAGGCCCCCAGCGAACAGCCCACTTGCCCTCAATCGGCACCGGCACCCGCACCTTGGCCGCCGCCTCCCGCACCGCCCACTCCAGCGCCGCAGCATCCGCCCAGGACGGAGGCGCGACCACCGCCGACCGCTCCCCACCCACCACGCCATCCAGCCGCACCACCGCATGCAGATGCACCGCCCCGCGCGACTGGAACTCCGCGACTTTGACGTAGCTGACCCGCACCAAGCCACGCACCGCCCGGACCGTGATCGGCATCCCCACCCGCTCACCCGCCACCCGGGCCAGCGCCCGATAGGTGTAGATCAGCGTGCGCCGCCACAGCTCCGGAACCATGGCGTTGAAAAGCACCTGATCCTCGTACGCGTAGCACTCGACACACAGCGCCCGACCCACCAGCCGATCACCCGGCACATGCCGAGCCGCACACCACCGCCGCACACCGTGCTTGCACACCGGCGGACCCACCCGCTTCCGGCACACCTCACCCTCACCCGCCACCGCACGGTGGACCGCCCCGAAACTCGGCGCGGTGAGCGTCACCAGCGCAGCCGGATGATCCGACACCGACACCGGCACCGCATCCATCCCATCCGGCAGGCGCGGCGCACGCCCCCGCAGGCCCGCCGCCACCAACTGCCAGGTATCCCGCCGGTAGACCTCGGCACACGACGGGCACACCGCCGACCGCCTGTCCCCACACGCCAGCAGAAGCGAGCCATCCGGCGCATCCGCCGACGACCACTCCGCCCGCACCTCACCCGTGACCGCATCCGCCGCCGCCACACCACCAGCCACCCGCACCGGCCGCTGACAATGCCCCGCATGCGCCACCTGGCGCTGCCACGCCCGCCACCGCTCCGGATCAGCGACCCGCGCCAACATGCCCGCCAGCACCCCGCCCGGGACACCCGACACCCGCGCGGGGTCCGTGGACGGCAGGACTACGCCCCTACGGGGTGGCCTCCGGCCATCCCGCCGGCTACTCACGCCGCACCGCCCGTACCGGCCCCCGACGCCGGAGCCTCACCCCCCGACAGCCCGTCCCCGCCCGCATCCGGACCCGGATCCGCGCCAGAACCCGCACTGTGACGGCCCCGCCCGCTGTACCCGTGGACGAACCGCCACAGGCACCAAGACAGCGCGTACCAATCCGGGGAATCCGGCTCCACCACCGGAAGCTCGAAAGCGAACAGGGTGTCCGCCACCTCACGCACCAGGTCCACCCACGCATGCCCCGCCGCCTCCGGCTGAGGCGACCCCAGCGGATACACCCGACCCGCCACCACCGCCGCACACGGACACACCCGCTCGGCCAACTCCGTGGAAACCGTCATCTGCCGCTCCCATCATCAAGAGAAAGAAGGAAGGACAGGGCCCCGCGCGGCGGGCACGCTCCCGCCGACCCCGCCCACGCGAGGCCCCAGAGAAGAAAGAAGGAGAAGGAGTCCGGCCGCCGGGGTCACACCCAGCGGTCACCGGCTCTCAGCCGCCGCAGCGCGACCCCGCGCGCCACGATGTCGCGGATCTCGTTGTCATCCAGGTAGAAGCTCTTGCAGCGCCGGGGCATGCTGCCCTCCGCGTGCAGCAGTCCGACCCCGCGCGCCCGCACGTCGATCTGGGAGCAGTCCCACCCGGCCGACGCCATCCCAGCGCCCATGATCGTGTCGCTGGCATCCTTGGTGTTGCAGCGCATTCCCCACCGCAGCGCCACCAAGTCGCGTAGCGAGGTCGGCACCACATCGCCGCTGGGCTTCTGTGTCGCCAGTGCGGCGATGATCCCCGCCGCGCGGCCCCGCGCCACCAGGTCGATCGCCAGGCCGTTGAAGTGCCGCGCGGTCCGGCGGTCGGTGTGCGCGGTGAAGAACCGCAGCTCATCCACCGGCCAGAGAATGGTGGGCGCGTCCTGGGGCCCCAGCACCCGCCGCCCCATCGACTCCAGCAGCGCATACCGCCGGTCCATCTCCTTGATCAGGTCCTCCGCCAGCGCGATCGCCCCGTCGCTGTCGTACTCCAGCCGTGTCATCACCGGCCGCCACAACGCCAGTTCCACCCGCTTGGCGTCCAGGCCCCAGATCTCGCATGTCGGATCCAGCGCCGCCGCACCCAGCACCGTCCCCAGCCCCGCCGACTTGCCCGACTCCGGCTCACCTCCGAACAGGATGTTCTTGCCCCGGAGCCGGACCGTGATCTGATCACCCATGTCATCCACCGCGACCGGGATCGGATCGCGCAGACTGCGTTGACCACCACCGGCCCACGGCCACCGGATCGGCTCGGACACCTGCGGATCACGCGGATTGATGAACGGATCCCGCCGCACGAGGTCGACGTGCGCCAGGTCGGCGCGATCGATGTCACGCGCCACCCGCACCTCGCGCACCCGCAGCGTGGCCGCGACCCGTTCCGCCTCGCCCCCCAGGTCACTGACCGTCGCGCCGCGCGGAACCCGCACCAGCAGCCTGTCACCGGCCGGGACGACCCGATGCCCGCGAATGCGCGGGATGCGGTCATTGATCGTGGCCAGCCCGGCGAACCGCATGGCGCGGTCCCAGTGCCGCCGCAACCGGCCCCGCCGCCAAGTCTCCGCCGCCCGGTGACGCGACCAGGGGACCCCCGCGACCACCAGCACCGGCCAACCCGCCGCCAGCAGGCCGCCGAGCCAGCCCGCCGCCAGCCACCCCGCTACCGCCGCCACCACGAGCACCGCCAGGACTGCCAGCTCACGCCGCCACAACCACGACGGCCGGATGATCCACAGCGTCACCGCCGACCCGGCCGTCAGCCGAGCCCGCACCGGCAGATCCGGACGCTGCACAACCGGGGGCAGCCCGACCTGACCGGGCGCCTGAATACCCGCCCCGCGCCGAGGACCGGTCACCACGCACCGCCCAGCCCGCCGCCGTGCCAGATCCCCGACACCCCATGCGACCCCGCGCCACCGGCCACCCGCCGATCCCACGGCCCCTGATCAACCGCCTGACGCCGGGTCTCCTCCAACCCCGCCGCCAGCCCCCGCCACTCGCGGAGGGTCTCCTCCATCACCGCCCGCACCTGCGGTACCGATCCCGACCGCTGCGCCCACGCCCGCCACGCCTCACACCGCCGCGCGTCCAACTCCCGCCACGTGCCACCCGGGATCAACTCGGTGAGCATGTCCGCCAGCCGCACCCCGCCCACCCGGCGATCCTCAGGGAGCGGCACCCACGCCGACCGGCTGTAGCCGCCCACGTGCACCCACCCGTACGGCGTCGCCCGTCCCGCCCCGACCTCCACACCGACCGGGCGACCATCCGCACCCACCAGACCCGCCCCCACCAGCGCCCCCGAGGCCAGCGCCGCGCCCAGCACCCGGCGCCGCCGCCGCTCAGACACCGGCACCAGCCGCAGCCATGCGGGACCCGCCGGTTCGGTCAGCGAGTAGTGCACCCGCACCGGACCCGTCGCGCTCAGGGTGACCACGTACGAGCACTCGCCCCACGCCCACGCATCCACCGCACCCGCCGACGCCACCGCGTCGCCCGGCAACTCGCCGGACCCCCGCAGCCGGTTCCTGATCCCCATCACTGGCCCGCCTTCCCCGCCGCCTTGCCGGAGCCGCCCGACCCCCGGCCGCAGCACCCGGCACCGGCCCAGGCTCCAGCCGCTCCGCCGTCCACCACTGCACGCTGTCGCCCTTCCGGTCCACCACGTTCAGCCTCAGCCCCATCGGCCGCACGAACGCCCCCTGGCTCAGACCCGGGTCCCCGATCAACCCGACCTTGATCGGCGCCGATCCCTGACCGTCCATCACCAACAGCCGCACCTGAAACAGGGGGCGACCCTCCGAGTCCGTGCGCGGCTCCCTGGTCTCGAAGTCGCGCCTTTGCTCCGGCGCGTCCGCCACCAGCCAGGACATGCCGTCCATGTCGATCTTGAACTCCACCGACCCGCCTCCGTTGCCGCCGCCCGCACCGTGTTTGGTGCGTTCCGTACGTACAAAGATGTGCCAAAGACCGTTGAACTGCAAACCTTGGCGTACACAAGGCGTACAAGCTAGGGTTAGTCGCGGGAAGGTAAAGCGCCAGATCAGCACCACTGGTCAAGACCTGGAGAGTGGCCACATTGGGACACCGAGAGCCCGCCAACTCCCGCACCGGAACCACGCCGCTGCTCTGGTCCACCATCCGGGACCAGATCATCCGCGACATCGTGGAGGGCAAGATCCCTCCCGGCTCATGGCTGCCCACCAACGCCCAGATCCAAGAGCGCTGGGAGGTCTCCAACCGCACCAGCCGCCGCGTACTCCAAGAACTAGAGCAAGCCGGATGGGCCCAAGGCCAAGGCACACGCGGCTACCTCGCCACCGCAGGCCCCGCCCCCCAGCAGATCGGGCAGCCCGCGCTGCCCGCCGCGTTCGCCGACGCGACCCTTCCCGACACCACCCGCCGCGACACCGCACCCGGCGCCCCGCGCCCCGCCCACACCATCCCGATCAACGGCCAGATCCCCGCCGAGTTCGCCCGCCTCCGCATCATCTCCGTCGGCTACGAGCCCGCACCCGCACCCGTCGCCTACGCCCTTAACCTGACCGGCCCCGGCGCCGCCGTATGCGTCCGGCGCCGCCTCGTGGTCACCCCCACCACCGACGCCACCCCCCTTGAAGTGCGCATCTCCTACACACCCGGCGTCCACCCCGACAGCCCACTAGCCAAACCCCAACTCCTGCCCGACACCTGGCCGGACAACCTGGCCACCCACACCGGACACCGCCCCACCACCGCCACCAGCTACATCAGCACCCGCCCAGCCGAAGACTGGGAAGCCGTCGCCCTCCACCTACCACCCGCCACCCCCGCACTCGTCCGCCTTACCACCCTGGCCGCCAGCGGCACCCCGATCGACCAAACCGTCAGCATCTGGCCCGCCGCCACGACCACCATCCAGGCCGAAGGCCACCCCATCGCCTGACCCCCACCGACCCGACACCGGGCCCGTGCCGGGCAGCGGCTTCCACGTCAGCACGGGTCGGCCTGGAAATGCGCGACGGGCCGCCGGCTGACGGCCTCCGGCCGCCCTACGGGTGGCTCCGCCATCAGACGGCACCCCTCCCGCCAGCGAAAAGGGAAGCCGCGGCCCTCCTCGCTCTATTCGGGATACGTGGAGTACGGCGCGCCCAGTGCCCACGCGATGCGCTCGGCTGCCTGTTCGGTGTCGCGTGCGAGTTTGGCCCCCGAGTCGGGCCCGTCTGCCCAGACGTAAGTTTCGCTGTCGCCGTCCCAGGCGATCCGGCGCGCCGGTCGGTCCAGGTAACTCACGTGCAGTCGTAGGCCGAGTTTGCCGGGTACCTCGGGGGTCCGGGCGCAGGTGACGGCGATGTGCGGGGCCCGTAGCCGGAGGATGTCGCGGAGCGCGTCGAGGGGCCCGTAGGGGGCGGTCAGTTCGTCCTGCATCGGGCCTTCCTCGGGGGTGGGGGCGCGGCGGCACGTTCCCCGGGCGGGGGGACGCACCGCCGCGCGTTCAAGGGCCCGCCCGCCCAGGTGATGCGCCCCGGGCGGGCGGGTGGCACGGACCCCGGATGCGTCCGTGCCGGTCGTGCAGCCTCACCTACACGCTCCCCAGCGCCGAAATGAGGCCAACGGCTGCACGACGTCGGTGGGCGCGGCGGTCCGCTCCGCGCCATTCGGCGGACCGCCGCGCCCGGTCATCGAGTCAGCCCATCGGTTCGGGCTTGGTGGTGCGCCGGAGCCTCGCACGAAGCTCGTTGGGGGTTGCGGTGTGGAAGGTCGCCCGCTCGTCCAGGCGTTCGCTAGCCAGTGGCCCGCGCGTGGCCGACCACCGATCTTCCCCCGGAGGATGGGTGTGGGCGATCGACCAATCGGGGAAGTCGGCGCGCAGTGCCGCCAACTCCTGATCAGGGGTGAGCGGTGGGGGCGTGCTCATCGCGGGTCGTCCTGCTCGTGCTGGTGAACGGGCGTGATGCCGAAGGCCGCTGCTGCGGTGTCGGCTGCCTCCTCGGCATCCGTGGCGAGCGCCCGGCCTTTGTCTGCTCCGTCCGACCACGTGTAGGCATCGCCGTCCCAGCGGATGCGGCGGATGTCATAGCCGTGCCGCAGACGCAGGTGGGTGCCCGGTTCCGCCGCCCTTGGCGTGTCCTCAGGTTCGTCGGGGGAGGGGGCCGGGATGTACTGGCATTCCGCCGCGATCTGCGGGTACCGCCGCCGGACAGCGGCATACAGCGCATCCACCTCGCCGAAGGGGGTCACCTGCGGCCGGTTCTGCGCGGCGGTGATGATGACCGTGGCCTCAGTGATGTGGTCGCCAGGCGCGATCGCCTCTCCATCGCTCCCGAAGAACCACATCCGGTCGCCGTCGATCGAGCGCGGCTTGCAAGTGACGGTTGCGGGACGCGCCTCCGGGTCCTCACGGTCGGCCACCTCCAGAGCCGCCACGAGGTCGCCCCGAACGCCGTGCCCCTGAAGCGCGTACATCAGGGTGGCGAGCGGTTGGTAGCCGAGTAGCTGTTCGGTGGCGTCGTGACGTTCGGTCCCGTCCGCCGTGCCTGTGTCCTCTACGCTTCCCATCAGCCGGAGACTCCTTCCGGTCAGGCCCCGGCCGGTGGGTCAGATCACCGCGTCCGGGGCCGCCTTGTCTGTGGGCGGGGCCACGCACCGAGGGCCTTGCTCGGACCACACGGGAACTTCAGGTGGTTGGTGCGTGGCCCCGCGCTATCGAGTGAAGCGACCTGCGTGCAGGCGGACAACACGCATGCGACTATGTGAATGTGTATACGGCCTGCTCAGGGGTTGCGTGAAATGACTGGATCACCCGAGTGTTCCGAATGCGGGAAAGACCTCAATCGCTACAGCCCTGGTGAACGCTGTGGATCATGCGCCTGGGAGGCCCGCGCCCGGCTAGGTGAACCTCCGGCCCTCCCGGGGGACTTCTGGACCGAAGGGCCGATACGGGAGGCTCTGACGCGCAGGGATCTTCATACGGTGCTGCGGATCTATCTGGACGCAACCGGGCTGACGCAGGAGGCCGTAGGGTTTCTGATCGACACTCAGCAGGCCAACGTTTCCCGGATTCTGCGCGGGATCCGGAAGCGCTACTCGATCGAGGACGTCGAATCATTTCGCGACGGGCTCCGCATCCCCGGTCAGTTACTCGGTCTTCAACCGGGTCGTCACGAAGACGCCGGGATCCCGTTGGACACGGAACGCGACTCCAAGCCAGAACCCCCAGAACCGCAGAGGTTCCCCCAGGACCAGGATGCCGCTGCTACGGGTACCGTGACCATTGTCATCAATCCCGACCTTTGGGACGGCGACATGGAGCGTCGCGCACTGCTACAACTCGCTGCCCTGGGGGTAGGCGCAGGGGCGCTTGGTTCCACTGGGGAACAGGTCCGCCAACTGCTCGCCCTGGCGCTGAACAGCGAACACCGTGATCTGGAGGATTGGCATCTGACCCTCTCAGATCGCTTGTACGCGATACTTACTCGGCCGCCTGCCCAGGCACGTGATGGGCTGTTGATCGACCTAGTCGCAATCCAGCGTCAGTTGGAGATCGCAGAGCCGAGCGAAGCGATCGAGTTGTGGCGGGTCGTGGCTGCGCTTTCCATGCTGCACGCCGACACGCTCACTCGTCTTGGCGATCATGACGCAGCCATCCATTGGTGGCGGACGGCCAGGGCTGCTGCTGACCGGACCGGCGATCTCGATCTACGACTCATGGTCCGCTGCGAAGAGGCCGAGTTTGGGCTGTACGGCCAACGTGATCCGGCGACCATCCTGCAACTGATCGACGCTGCGGAACGGCTCGCCGGACCTACGCCGTCCTGCCGGAAGGTAGACCTTGCCGGAACGCGCGCCAAAGCGCTCACACTGCAAGGCAGGCACAGCGAAGCCATGGTGGCGTTGAACTCCTTCGTCAACGCTGCTGGGGAACAGATGCGAGGTGGCATCCTGCCGAGCCACCGGAGCGACAACGTGGTGCACTTCACGGCGAGTTGGGTCCACGCAGCAGCTGGCCGTGAGCCGGAGGCCGACGAGAAACGCGGAATCGTGCTAGCTAACACCCGTGGCTACCAGTTCGCCGCGAATGTCCGTCTCCATGAGGCCCTTTGCGTCGTGGTCAACGGCGGGACCGACACCGGCGCCCGGCAGGCTACGGAGATCCTCGCCGGGCTTCCTCCAGCTCAGCGGAGCCACATGATCCTTGAGACAGGGAAGACGGTGCTGCGCGCCGTCCCGATCGAACGGCGGGACCATCCCGCAGTGCGGGACCTACGCGCCCTGACCGCCTGACCGCTGCCTTCCGTAGCCGTGTGAGGAGTTTCCCTACTAGGTCAAGGAGTCCCCGCCCACGACTCGCGCTCGCTCGCTAGCTCGCGAGCGCTCGTCTCCCACCCAATGAACCCCACACCACCCCGAGACCCGTCGTCGCTGACGCTCTCTTCCTGTTCGCGGTGTGCGCCTGCGGGTTCGTGCTTCCGGGGGGAGGGGGGCCGCATTCGCGCCCCCCTCCCCCCTGGCCCCCTCTCCCCCCGGCCTCGCCGCCTCGCTTCGCTCGCGGCTTCGGCCACCCCCCACGTCGTCCGCAGGTGCTCCCGCTCCGGCTACTACGGGTCGCCGCTGGCTCAGGCGGTCACGGATCGTCGGGGACGGCAGCCCGGGTCGCCAACGGCGACCCGGGCTTTGCCGATGCTGCGGGCGGCGCTAGCGCGCCGTCCTCGCCCGGCCGCCCGGCCGCCGTGCCTCCCTGCTACCGCCCCTCCGTCCGCACCCACCCACGCCCACGTCTCCCGCAGCACCCGCAGCGCTCACCCCTGCGACTCCGCGACGCGCTGACCGGCGCCGCCACTCACCCAGGCGGCATCACCAAGGAGTCGAGCCACCCAGGGATGTCGAGGCACTCACGCCATCCCCCCGCCCGCACTCACCCGCAGGCGCACACCAAGCCACGCTCACCCATCGCCGTCCTCGCCCCGCGACGCCTGCTTACGCTCCACCAACCCCAGCTTGACCAGTTCCGACCTGATCCCTCCGCGCGTCCGCCCCAGCGCTTCCATCAACTCGCGCATGCTCGCCTTTGCTCCGTACAGCCGCGCCAGCTTCTCGCGATCTTCCCTCGTCCAAGCACGCCCATGGTTGGCGCTCCGACCCTTCAGCTCGGCCGTCCGCACCTCAGGGCCCCGATCCACCACCCGCACACTCGCCACCGGCACATCACACAGCGCCTCACCCCTGGCACCCACCAGGACCAGGCGCGCCGCATCCACCGTCAACTCCTTGACCAGGGTCCCGTCAAAATCCTGCTCCGCCACGAACACCACCCGCACCCGCATCCCTCACACCTTCCACAGCAGCCGTCCCCCCGACCTACACACTCAAATACCCGCCCAGCACGGCCCCCACGCGACCCCAAAAGGCCACGCCCGCAAGCCAGCGGGCACGGTGAGGACCGACCCGCCGCACCCCTCGCCCCCCAGTGGCCGGGGTTGAGCTGGTCCCAGTAGTCCAGCAGGCGCCCAAAGTGCGCCCCTTGACCGGTCCGCGCGGGCAGGATTGGGCATCGCGCGACTAGAACAAGGTGTGTTCGTCCACCTCCGCAGCCGCCCGGATGTCCTGTTCAGATTTCCCAATCATTTTGCGCAAGCTCGCGCCCGTCAGGTTCGCGCCCGTCAGGTTCGCGCCCGTCAGGTCCGCGACCGCCAGGTTCGCGCCCGTCAGGTTCGCGCCCTTCAGGTTCGCGCCCATCAGGTTCGCGCCCATCGGGACCGCACCTATCAGGACCGCGCGTATCAGGTCCGCGTCCGTCAGGTCCGCGCCGATCAGGTCCGCGCCCATCAGGTCCGCGCGCGTCAGGTCCGCGCCGATCAGGTCCGCGCCCATCAGGACCGCGCGCGTCAGAACCACGCCTGTCAGGTCCGCGCCCTTCAAGACCGCGTTCGTCAGGTCCGCGCCCTTCAAGACCGCGTTCGTCAGGTTCGCGCCCGTCAGGTTCGTGCCCTTCAGGTTCGCGCCCATCAGGTTCGCGCCCGCCAGGTTCGCGCCCTCCAAGCGGGCGCGGACGAGGTGAAGGTGACTGAGGGTGAGGGTGCGGCGTTCGGGACGGCGCGGTCGTACGCCGAGCGTGGTCAGTACGGCTTGAACGTCGGCGTCCGGCTCGGCAGGAAGTGGTGCGCGGCTGGCCAGGCTCGGACCGCCGTCATCACGAGCCCGTGGCGCACGGCGACGCAGGAACGCCTCCAGAACCTCCACCACGTCATCGTGGTGGGGCCGGGAATCGGCGGCGACATGGGCCAGGGCATAGATGCCACCCAGACGGGCGTCGATATTCTCGGAACCGAGCCGTTCCAGGGCCTTGGTGAACCGGTCCGTCACCTGCCCCAAATGACTCAAACGGTAGTTGCGGGCGGTGTACAGCAACGAGATCGCCACCACCACCGCACCACCGGCCGACACCACCAGCAACCGCGCGTTATGCCGGTCCTTGGGATCAGACACCCCCATCCAGTCCGGCATCCGCCACAACGCCACCGCATACACCACCGCCAGCACGGCCAAGCCCACCCCGGCCAGCGCCACACCGACGAACCGGGCGCGAGGCCGCGCGAACTCATACTGTGCCCGGCGGTGTAACCGCTTCACCCAATCGCTCATACCGCTCGGACGCCCCAACCCCACCCCACGTTCACGAAATGACCGGCCCGCGCCGCACCCGGCCACACCAGCCGATATCCGGCCGATCGGTTAGGCAGACGGTAGGAGATCGCCGAGGCCCGCTCAACGCCCCAGCAGGCGCACACAGTTGCCGCTCATACGATTCCCAACCAACCCCGACCCCCGCCCCTTGCAACGACCCGCCTCCGGCGTAGGGCTCTACCCATAAGAGATGTGCGGCCCTGCCAGCGCGCTAAGCCACCCCGTCGCAGGCCGGGCAGAGTGCCCACACACCAACCCCGCGACGGTCCGACGAGCGCGCGGCGGCCGGGCACGGCCTTGACCGGGGACCCCTCCGGCGGCCTGCCCCGGGCCGATGTGGGCAGCCCAGGGGCAGCCCGGAGCCCGGCGAGGCTAGCAGGCCGCCGCCCCGGTCAAGGCCGCACCCGTCCGCCCAGGTGACCGCCCGCAGCACCCCAACCCCGCGCAACCCCTTCACCGTCCGCCCGTGCCGCTGACCGGCAGCCGCCACCACCACGCACACCCCCCGCCCCCAGCGAAAGGCGGCCGCCGGCCCGCTCCCCGACACCGCTTGGCACCCCCACCCCCCGCACGGCATCCTGGAACCGCAGCGAGGAGGAGACGACCCGATGAGCGAAGACCCAGCCGACATCATCGCCGACCAACTACGGCGATCCGGCGAAACCGGCACCGTCTACCACTCGCCCGCCCAACGCGAGCGCCTACGTGCCGCCGGACGCCAAGCCGGACGCCAGCTAGGCCGCCCGGTCCGCACTTTCGACACCGCCGCCCGCCATCCACGCTGCGACACCGACCAGTGCGGAACCGTGCACATCGTCCTCGCAGACTGGGGAACCAACCCCCTGGAACGCCAGCTCGCCCAGACCCGCGCCAACAAGGCCATCGATCGCGAGCTAGGCGCATAACCAGCAAGAATCCCCCCACGCTGGCCCGCGCATGGCCCGCGAACAGCGAGCAACACCGGAAGCCAGCGAGCGCCAGTGAGACAAGATCAACCTTTCGCCCGCGCAGAACCAGCAAACCCCCAGGTCAACCCACATCCTTACACGCAGCAGGGCGGCACCCGATCTCTCGGATACCGCCCCGCAACCCGCCAGTTTTTCTGTGGAAAAGCCGGTGGGACGTCCGCCCCGTCAGGGCGTCCGAGGCTCACGTTCGCGGGGCGGCGTGCCCAGGGCGACGACCACGGCGGCGACGCACACGACCACCGCGACCAGCCGGTAGCCCGTGGCCATGGCCTCGGTGAAGGCATCGACGACCTGCGCATGCGTGGACGGTCCGGCTCCCGCCGCGTCGGCGGCCGCGAGCGCCTCGCCCGCCGAGTGCGCGTGCCCCGACAGGGCGGGCGGCAGTTCGTCCGCGAAACGGCCGGTGAGGACCGTCCCGAGGACGGCGACACCGAGCGCGCTCCCGATCTCCCGCGCCGCCCCGTTCAGCCCGGAGCCGAGCCCGGCACGGCTCGACGGGAGCGCGCCCATCACCCCCACCGAGAGTGAGGGCACGCACAGGCCCATGCCCAGGGACATGACGACCAGGTCCGCCGCGTAGAGCGCGTAGGGGGTGGACGCGTCCGCCAGGGAGAGCAGCCCCAGCCCTGCCGCCAGGGTCAGGAGGCCGAACGCCACCACCGGGCGGGCGCCGAACCGCCGCGCCAGACCGACGCTCCGCTTGGACATCACGATCATCCCGACGACGAGAGGCGCGATCGCCACGCCGGTCACCAGCGGGGAGTAGCCCTTCGCGTACTGCAAGTACTGGGCGTTGACGAAGAACAGAGCGAAAAGGCCGAAGAAAGCCAGGGCGATTCCGAGTACCCCACTGCGCAGGGGCGCGATCGCGAAGACGCGAGGATCGAGCAGAGGATGCTCGGCACGCAGCGCATGCAGGATGAATCCCGCGAGCAGAAGGGCGGCGCAGCAGAAGCCTCCGAGCACCGGCGCGGACGTCCAGCCGCGCTCAGGACCCTCGATGATCCCGAACAGCAGCGTGAACAGGGCGGCGGTGAGGAGCACGGTGCCCACCAGGTCGAGGTCGGCCGGGTGCCTGTCGCCGCGAGGCGCGAGCCGCGCGACGAGGACGCCGAGAACGGCCGCGAGGGGAGCGCTGAACAGGAACAGCGCCTGCCAGGGCAGCCACTGGAGGACCGCTCCCCCGCCAAGGTTTCCGACGGCTCCCGCGATACCCGTGGCCGCCGTCCAAGTCGCGATGGCCTGCGGCCTGCGTGGGGGCTCTGTCACCTGAAGCAGCAGGGACAGGGTCGCGGGCATGATCAGGGCGGCGCCCATGCCGGTGACGAGCCGTCCGGCCACCAGGACGCCGACGCCGGGAGCGGCGGCCGACACCAGGCAGCCGGCGGTGAAGACGCCGAGGCCCGCGAGCAGGACCCCCTTGCGCCCGTACCGGTCGCCGAGAGCCCCGGCAGGGATCAGCAAACAGCCGAAGACCAGCACGTAGGAGTCGACGATCCAGAGGAGGCCGGTGGAGCCGGGCGCGAGGGAACTCGCCGACAGTTTGGGGATGGCCAGGTTGATGGCGGCGACCGTCGCCACGACCAGGACGACGCACGCGGACATCAGGGGTGTCATCCCGCGCGCGGAGGCCCGGCCACGTTCGGGTGGCGAGGCGATGCGGGCAGCATCCAGTGTCATGGGGATTCCTTGCGGGTCGATCGGAGGACGCGTGGAGCCGCGTCCATAGGGGCGGAGGGGATATCCAGGCCGCGCGCGCCGCCTCCGTGCCCCCAACGTAAGGTGGGGCTGACTTGCTTTCAAATGCATCTTTTGCAGATGAGGAATGCGTCCTGTGCAATCCAGACTGGACCTGAACCTGCTTGTGGCGCTGGACGCCCTGCTGGAAGAGGGCAGCGTCAGCGGTGCGGCCGAGCGGCTCCACCTGTCGGGTCCGGCGATGAGCCGGACGCTCGGACGCATACGGAAAGCCCTGGGCGATCCCGTGCTCGTCCGAGCCGGCCGGGCGATGGCGCCGACGCCGCGCGCCCTGGCCATCCGAGGTGAGGTCCACGAGCTCGTCCAGCGCGCTCGGACGCTCTTCGCAGCGGAAGACGACCTCGACCCTGCGGAACTGTCCGGCACCTTCAGCCTCCAGGCGGAGGAGGGCACCGTCGCCGTCCTGGCCGGTCCCTTGCTGGAGCGCGTCGGACGTGAGGCTCCGGACCTGACCCTGCGGTTCCTGGGGGAAGGCCCGCGCGACACCCACGACCTCAGGCGCGACACCGTCGACCTGGAGATCGGCGTCATCAGCGAAGCGGCGCAGACACGTACCGAGCCGCTCCTGGAGGACCGCTTCAAATCGGTGGTCCGGCCTGGGCACCCCCTCCTCGGCCGCGAGGTGACACTGGACGAGTGGGCCGCCGTACCCCAGCTCACCAACACCCGGCGTGGGCGCCTCCAAGGCCCGATGGACGAACTGCTGGCGGAGACTGGCCGGGAACGGCATCTGGCGGGGACGGTGCCCACGGTGAGCACGGCCCTGTTGATCGTCCAGGAGACGGACCTGATGGGCTTCGCCGCGGAGCGGTTGCACCGGCGCCTGGTGGACCGCCTCGGGCTCGTATGGGTGCCCGTCCCGTTCGAGCTGCCGCCCCTGCACCTGTCCATGGGATGGCATGCGCGCTACGACGCCGATCCCGCGCACGCATGGCTACGGCGCTGCGTCCGCGAGGTGGTGCACGGCATCGCCGACGACACCGGCACGCCACCGCCGGCTTAGGGCGGCGCCCGATGCCGACGACACGACATGGCCATCGGGGCGCGCTCCTCCAGCGAAGGGCGCCCGTTCGCCGGTGACTCCGTGATGCACGACGGACACACGATGGCCAGCGACCCAGGTCAAGGCGTCGTGCTCCTGCGGCGATGTCGGTCGGCGCGGATAGGGTCGGGCAGCCAACGAGGTGTCCCGGCGGCGTCCGGGTCTGCGGGAGGACGGTCACGATGACGGAGACTCTGAGCGTCCGGGCGTTGAACCGGGCCACGCTCGCACGGCAGCTCCTGCTCGCGCGGGAATCCGTGCCGGTCGCCGAGGCTGTGGCGCGGCTGTGCGGAATGCAGGCGCAGGAACCCAAGCCGCCTTTCCTCGGTCTGTGGACCCGCATAAGCGACTTCCAGGCTGCCGATCTGCATGCCGCGGTGCACGACCGAACACTTGTCCGAGCGACCATGATGCGCGCCACTCTGCACTTGGTGACAGCGACCGATTACACAGCGTTCCGCAGTGCGATACAGCCGATGCTGGACGGGGCCATGCGCGTCCTGGGCGATCGGGCGGAAGGACTCGATCTGGAGCAGGTCGTCCCCGCGGCAAGGGCCCTCCTCGAAAAGCGGCCTCGCACCTTCAACGACGTGCGTGCGCTGCTCCAGGCCGAATTCCCGGACGTCAATGACCGCGCTCTCGGCTACGCGGTCCGGATGTGCGTACCGTTGGTGATGGTTCCGACACAGGACAGATGGGCCTTCCCCCGTACATCGGAATTCGCCCTCGCCGACACCTGGCTGGATACGCCGCCGGCCGCCGCGCCGGAAGCCGACGCGTTGATGCTGCGCTACCTGGCGGCGTTCGGCCCGGCCTCGGCGGCGGACGCGCAGGCCTGGTCCGGGCTGACCGCGCTCGGCGAGGTCTTCGAACGCCTCCGCCCCGACCTCCGCGTCTTCGCTGATGACAAGGATCGGGAACTGTTCGACCTCCCCGATGCGCCTCGTCCGCCCGAGGACGCCCCCGCCCCGGCGCGCTTCCTCCCGGAGTTCGACAATCTCGTCCTCGCCCACGCCGACCGCAGGCGTGTGATCTCCGACAGGGACCGCCCGTCCCTCACGTCGAAGAACCTCCGCGTCCGTTCCGTGTTCCTGTGGGACGGCTTCGCGCACGGCATCTGGGACATGGTGTATAAGCGCAGGGTCGCCACAATGACACTGCGCCCGTTCGAACCTCTGCCTTCCGGAGCCGTCGAGAGCCTCACAACCGAAGGGCACTCGCTGCTCCGCTTCACCGAACCCGACGCCAAGGAAACCGTGGTGGCGGTGGCGGAGGACTGACCCACCCATGGCGGTCCTCTGATTCCGTGAGATCCGGGGTGGTCCACAGGACCATCTCCGCGACGCTCCGTGCAACTCTCGATTTCGCGTCTCGACGGCCGTCCCCCTATCCTGACCTGGCCGAGATTCCGCTCCGTCACGCACCGTTATGAAGCTGCGGACGCACAAAACTTCGAATAGTGATCAATCCGATATCTATGCTGATTGAAAGATCCACCGAACCGGCGCAAGCTTGCTCCGACGTAGGGAATGCCCCGCCCGTTCCTCCGACCGACCGCCGACAGGACATGACGATGTTCGAGATCTGGGAGACGAGTGAGCCGGCGCGGCTCATCAGCGACGCGGGCAGCCTGGAGGTCGCTCTAGAGAAGGTGGACACGATGTGCCGGCTCAGGCACGACCAGGCCGTCGCGCACGTCGGAGAGGCCGGGGAGGGTTACCACTTCGAGATCCGGGGCCAGGACGGCAAGCCCCTGGCACGGCTCAGCTACGTCCCGGACACCTCCCGCGCCTACCAGAGCGTGGTCGTCGAGGAGATGCGCGGCCAGGAGCACCACGCCGAGTAGAGCCCTGCCCGCGGAACCCCTTCACCAGAGCGCCCCTGGCCGACCGGCCAGGGGCGCTGACTTTCGCCTCGAACCGTCCACGAACAGTTCCGTCCACCAGCGACGGCGGCGTACTCCGCATGGCAGGATCGTCGTGGCCTACTGACGAGTCACGAGAAGACGGGAGCGCCGGGTGCGGAAGGCGTGGTGGAAGCCACGATCGGGTGATGCGGCGGGTCTCCCCGACGCCGCGGGCTTCGTCGAGGACCCGCCGTCCCCCACCGAGGAGATCGGGGAGCTGGTGGCCGAGGCGCTGCGCGCCCTCCCCCGCGCCGACGAGACCCTGTTCGCCGGCCTCATCCAGGCGCTCGCGCAACGCGCGGACCCACCCGGCTGGCCCCGTGTCGCCGACCGGTGCCTGGCCGCGCGGCTGCTGCGGTCGGTCGCCACCGCGTGGGAGCGGGGCTGGCAGCCGGCCGACGTGGTCAGGTACGTAGGACGCCGCCGCACGGCCCGGCACGCGCGCCTGGCGACCGACGCGATCGCCGCCCAGATGCGCTCCTACGCCGCCACGACGGTGGACGAGCAGTGGCGCGAACAGCTCGCCGTCCTCGGAGCCGAGGTGTGGTGGGAGCACGACGACGCCTACCCCGAGTCCTGGTGCGAACGCGAAGGCGTCGACCGCACGGCCTTCGTCACCAGCGCCATCGAACTCGTCCACCTGCTGGAGGGCCTGCCTCGTCTGGCGAGCATCGGCCCTCCGCCGGGCACACCCCGCACGCACGCGCCCTCACGGGACCGCGTCCGCGATGTCGACCAGCGGATGCTCGCCAAGGTACGGGCCCTGCTCGCCAAGGCCGAATCCACGGAGTTCCCAGAGGAGGCGGAGGCGCTGAGCGCGCG
The DNA here is from genome assembly GCF_009733595.1 of Actinomadura litoris. Classification (GTDB taxonomy): domain Bacteria; phylum Actinomycetota; class Actinomycetes; order Streptosporangiales; family Streptosporangiaceae; genus Spirillospora; species Spirillospora litoris. The sequence continues at coordinate 55,079 of NZ_WOFH01000022.1, forward strand.
CGCTCAGGAGCTCATAGCCCGGCACAGCATCGACCACGCTTTGCTGGCCGCGGAGACCGGAAACCCGGGCGGGCCCGCCGGACGGCGCATCGCCGTGGACAATCCCTATGACGCGCCCAAGGCCGTCCTGCTCACCGTGGTGGCGGACGCCAACAGATGCCGCGCGGTCTGGCACAGGGAGCTGGGTTTCTCCACCGTTCTGGGGTTCCCGGCCGATCTGGCCGCGGTGGAGATGCTGTTCACATCGCTGCTGGTGCAGGCGACGGCGGCCATGGTCCACGCGGGCCCCAGACGGGACGCGCGTGGCCGGTCACGAACCCGTTCGTTCCGTCACGCCTTCCTCAACGCCTATGCGGCCCGCATCGGGGAGCGGCTGCGTGGGGCGGCCGACGAGGCGACGAGCCGGGCGGCGGCGAGCACGGACGGAGAGGATCTGCTTCCCGTCCTCGCCGCACGTGACCAGGCCGTCGAACTGGCCGTCGAGAAGATGTTCCCCAACCTGGCCAAGAGCCGGGCGGGTTCGGTCTCCAACTACGAGGGATGGGTGGCGGGACGGGCTGCCGCCGATCTCGCCAGCCTGAACGGCCGCTCCGAGGTCACCGGAGCCTTCCGCCGTTCCTAGCGCACGGGGTCCCCCCGGGGGGCGAGGGGGACATCCGGCCATCTTGCTTGCTTCTCTTCTCTCGGGAGCGGTTCAGTCCTTCTTGCGGCGGGTGTTGCCACCCCGCCCGCGCAACTGGATACCCGCTTCCTTCAGGACGTTGTAGATGAATCCGTACGAGCGGCCGGTCTCGGCGGCCAGATCGCGGATGCTCTCGCCGGCCACGTAGCGCGGGGCGAGCTCCGCGGCAAGCCGCGTCCGCTCGGCACCGGTGACACGGGTGCCCCTCGACAGCGTTCGGGTCACGGAGACCTCCTGTTCCGAGCTGGGCGGCGGGGTCGTCCCCGCAGCTCACAGCTGCATTGATCTACCCAACGTACACATTCCCCCTGAATCCGCTCTCGATGCCGTGCGAAACGACGCGAATTCGGCCGAAGCTGGTCTTTTCCGTGGTCAACGGCGTGTCGAAGCTGGACTGGCGGCCTCCGGCCCCCCTAGGCGAGGGTTCCTCGGGGGCTCACGGCCGTACCTGAGCGTTACGACGGCGGCGTGTCCAGGCCCTACTGGCCCGATCCGGCCTCAGTCGAGGAGTTCACGCGCCAGAAGGTCCATCAGCAGCCCGTCACGCCACTCCCCCGACACCGGGTCGCGCTCGTACTCGCGCATCGCGCCGACCGGCTTGAACCCCACCTTGGTGTAGCAGCGGATCGCGACCGTGTTGGCGACCGCCGGGTCGATGGTGATCCGGTGATGTCCACGGTCCCGGATCAGCCACCGCGCCAACGTGCGCACGGAGTCGGTGCCGAGCCCCCTGCCGTGGTGGCGGGCGCTCAGGAAGATGTCGATGCTGGCGTGCCGGTAGTCCTCGTCGTCCTCCTCGTCGTACTGGATGGCACCCACCACCTGGCCGTCCAGCACGATCGCGAGCATGTCCTCGAAGTCGTCGGTCGGACCCCACCACGCCGCGACCTCCGGCTCCCGGAGGATCTCCTCCAGCACCCCGGAATCCTCGTCCTTCACCGCTCGCAGGACGACCCGCTCGCCTTCGATCTTCATGGGGCCAAGTCTGGCCGCTGCCCCTTGGCTCGCGCACAGAATTTTCCGCCGCCTCCCCCAAGCACCACCTGCTCGTCACCTCCCGACCCCGGCTCCAACCCGCCGAGTTATCCCCAGAATGGCGTTCTAGTGCCGCGCCGCCGGGCGGGGACGCATGCTTGCCGAAGACCTCGTCCCGAAAGGAGCCCGATGACCAGCATCATGTTCCCCGTCCCCTCCAGCACGACGTCCCGGTTCGCCGTGGCGGCAGACCACATTCCGCACGACCTCGCCGGCGCCGCCCGCAGCCGCACCGTGGCCTTCAGCCCCCACCTGGCCGGACGGCTCGGCACGCCGCAACTGACCCTCCAGCGCGAGACCCTCGCCGACCTCCGCTGGGACCCCGCACGGATCACGGCCGTCCATCCCGGTCAGCGACGAGCGCAGTGGGCGTTCCACCAGGCGGCAGAATTCGCCGTCGTCACATCGACCGCACCGGTCACCGACCAGCCCCGCGGCGCCCAGGTCGCCCGAGCCGCCGCCCACGCCCTCGCCGACGCCACCGGCGGAGTGGTCGCCGACCTGGTCACCGGCCACATCCTGAGCCCTCCCACCACCGAACGGACGAGCTTCGTACTGGCGGACCAGTGGCTCGGCGACGCCCTGCCCCCGTTCCGCGCCAACGGCCGCTGCACGGCCGCCGACCCCGAGCATGACCCCGAAGGGGTGAACGGCTGCTCCTGCGTCCGCCTGCGCACCCGCGGCCTGCGCCGCTTCGGCCTCCCCGAACTCCAGATCACCGATGTCGCCTGCCCTCACGACCTGGTCGCCCTCAACGTCCTCCGCACCACGGCCCGCCACCTGCTGACCGACCACTGGCAGTGGCTGGCGACCGGCCCCGCCGACCAGACCCGCACCATCACCGCCACCCGCCAGCTCACCGAAAGCGACTTCAACGACTTCTGGGGCTCCACCCGCGAGCCCTGCACACACCCCGGCGCCTTCGAAGCCCACCTCACCCCGATCACCCCTCGCCTCTGGTCCGTTGCCCCACCGCCCACCTTCGACGGAACCACCAACGACTGGCTGTGGGGCGACACCCTCCCAACGAGCCTGCACGACGTCCTGAGCTCCCCCGCCGATCCTCCCTTCCCCCAGGCCGCCTGACCCCACCGCCCGAGGGCCGTCCCGCCGATCAGGCTGGCAACAGAACAGCAGCCGTTGCGCTCGGAGCGGCCCGCTGCCGAGCATGAGGCCAGCGAGCAACCCACCCGGTCGCCACCCCAACCGCCCGACCGCCTTGACGGTTGTTCCCAGCACTTCCGCCATCGACGAGGATCGAAGCCCACTCCAGGCTGGCGAGCCTCCACCGGCTTTCCCGACCCGCGAAATTGTCAGGCATGGCCGAACCAAGATCGAAGAGCGCGAGCGATGAAGTCCGGGGGGAGCCAGTGCCAAGCTGATCGGCTGTCCGCCTTTCCTCCGGAGGCCAGATCGAGTGGTTCCCACCATCGGCAGGGATGCAGCCGCGATGGTCGACGCCGTCCGTCATCACCAATGCGGTCGGCGATCTCATCCTCAATCACCTCGGTCACCGGGAACATCTCGACGGACACGGACCAGTTCGGTGCCTTCGCGTCCGGTCACCGTCGTTATCACTACGTTCGAGCCCTTCAGGTGCTTCCGGACGGCTTCCCCATGCGTCTCTGCTCCAGCGCAGGGCGACGTCGTCGCGCGGTCGACAGAGCGCCTCCACCCCCAGCCAGCGCGACAAGCACCGCCGCCCCCGCCCGCCGAGGACGCCACCCTGGACGAGGCGGACCTGGCGATGCTGCGCCAGCCCCTCGCCAACGCCGCCACCGGGTCGTCCAGCGGGAGGGCCTGGAGCGGATCGTGGTCGCGGCGGTCTCCAAGATCGGGGTGCTGGCGCCGCCGTTGATCCTGCTGGTCCTGCTGTATGTGGTCGGGGCGATCTCGATCCGCTGCGCCCTGATGACCGTCGTCCCGGCCACCCTCGTTAGCTCCTGGAAGGACGGCCACCGAGGCGCGCCCTCCACCGAACGGACGTCCGGCAACCGACCCGGCACAGCATCGCGGACCCCGATCCCAGACACGCTCGACCAGACCGCGCACCATCCGGCAGCGTCCAGCTCGGAACCACCGGCGTTGCGTGAGTGGGAGGCCATCAACCAGCACCCGTAGTGCCCGGCCGCCCGCCTTCCACGTTGCGACCAGCGTGCCCTGCACACGCGATGACGGGTCCACCAAGCGTGGCCAGCGTTGCGGCTGCCGGAAGAGGTCACGAGGTGGCCAAATCCGGCGAGTACAAAGGCGCTCTGCAGGAGGTCAGGCGTCGGGAACAAAATCAAGTCCCCGAGTGGTACCGGCATTGTTGGTCGCTTCAGACGCTGATCAGCCGGTCGGACAGGTCGGATGCGGGTCTGTGTTACGGCGAGGGTGGACGCGAGGGCCTGCTCGGCGGCGGTCTGGGCTGCGGCAAGAGTCGGCTGCCAGTAGGCGGTGTGCTCGATCTCGTGGTCGGCTCGTTCGGCTGCCGTCCGGAGACGGCGCGGACGGAAGGCAGCGCGGACTCGTCCGTGGCGTTCCTGAAGTGTCCGACGGCGGCGCGTCCGGCGATCTTGACGCGGAACCAGGCTTATGGCCCGGTGGTCCGGCCGATCCTATGTAGGACGGTCTCCTCGGCGCTCCCGACGGGTGGCGTCCTCCACAGACTTCTGTAAGGAGCATCCTGTGTCGCGCTTGGTGCGCTCCGTGGCCCGCCTGCATTAGGGCGGTGCGCCGCACCTCAGCGGACACGGCCCGCTCGGCCTCCTGACGGGCGCGTCGTGCGGCGTCTCGTGTCGGAGATGGCACAGGCGGCCTTTGGTGATTCGTCGGGCTCAAGGCCGTGGATCCGGCTATGGAAGCGAGATGGTGCCTCTGGCGGGGAACTGGCGCCCTTGCGGCTCGGCTCCCCGCTGATCGAGCTGTTGATCAGGTTCAGGGTAGATGGCCGTGCGGGTCTCGCCCGCGACCCTCCTCGCAACTCCAACCGGAACCGCTTCTTGGGATGACCTGATCCCGATGGTCGTCATCCCTGAAGCCAACCGGGCTCCCGCGACTGCGTCCGGGCGGACCCGTGACGATCTACTGAAACCTGGCCCCTCCTGCCTTGATCACTCTGATGGTCCGCACGTTTAGGGCCAGTAAGGGGGGAATTGTGCGGATGGAAGGTCAGCCGTCGCAACCAGGGAGAGCTAGGGAACCGAGCGGGTAGGGACCGTCAGCGCCTATGGCCCTACCGCCTGGCCCCACCGGAAAGGGCGACGCACCGATGCCCCTGCGGAAGATGCAGCAGTACACGTGGCAGAGCAGCCGTGCTCAGGGCCAGCACCAGGGCGGACGAGCCCGGTGCGAGCTCGTGGAGACCATCGAGGCGCCGGTGGCCAAGGCCGTTGGAAAGGTGTTGTCCCCGCAGAAGGTCAAGCAGGTCTGCGGCGCGGCCGGTGAGGGCGTCGAGCGGGTGAAGCGGGCCCGTTACCGCCCCGCAGGCCAAGTCCAGAGCGGCGCAGTTCGGCCCGGCGATCGGGCGGCGCAGGCGGGTCAGCTTTTGACACACCGCTGAAGTTCAAGAAGGGACATCATGGGCAAAGTCGCGGCACCCTCCGACCTATCGGCCCGCTCGTGGGGGCAGGCGGCCAAACGGGCCGCCGGTGAGTACAAGCGCGACAACCTCTCGGACTGGGCCGCCGCCCTCACCTACTACTCGGTGTTGTCGATCTTCCCGGCGATGCTGGTGGTGGTCTCGGTGATCGGGCTGGCCGGCACCTCCGTCAGCAACGACCTGATCGACAACCTCGGCTCCATCGCGCCCGGCGCGGTGAAGAACCTGCTGACCAGCGCACTCACTCAACTGCAGGGCGGTCGCGGCGGCGCCGGGTTCATCGCGCTGATCGGCCTGCTCGCCGCGATCTGGTCGGCGTCGGGATACGTCGGGGCGTTCATGCGCGCCGCCAACGCCATCTACGACATCCCCGAAGGCCGCCCGTTCTGGAAGACGCTGCCGACCCGGTTGGCCACGACGGTGGTGACATTGGTGCTCCTGTCGGCGTCGGCGATCGCGGTGGTCGTGTCGGGACCGGTCGCCCGCAAGTTCGGCGACATGCTCGGCGTCGGCTCGACCGCCGTCACCATCTGGAACATCGCCAAATGGCCGGTCATGCTGTTCGTGGTCAGCTTCCTGTTCGCGCTGCTGTACTGGGCGGCACCCAACGCCAAGCGCTCCTTCCGCTGGGTCACCCCCGGTGGGGTGCTAGCGCTGGTGGTATGGCTGGCGGCGTCCGGGCTGTTCGCGCTCTATGTGGCGAACTTCGCCAACTACAACAAGACCTACGGCAGCCTCGCCGCTGTGATCATCTTTCTGGTCTGGTTGTGGATCACCAATCTGGCGATCCTGCTGGGCGCGGAGATGAACGCCGAACTGGAGCGCGGCCGGGCGATCGCCGCCGGACAGCCTGCCGACCGCGAACCGTATGTGCAGTTCCGCGACACCCGTGGGTTCAGCGAGGAAGAACGCCGCGAGGCCGGCTTGGCCGGCACCTCACGGCGGCGACACGGCGACACTGACTCCTAGGGCGTGTCCGGTAGATCATGTGTTGCTCAAGAGAAGTGCACTGATCAGGGTGATGGCTCCCGATAGTGGTGGCTTGTCGTCTCGGATGGCGATGCCGCGCCATTGCTTGAGCCGGTTGATGCGGCGTTCGACGAGGTTGCGGCGCTTGTAGGGGGTGGGGTCAAGCCCGGAGGGCGGCCGCCGTTACGACCTGGCCGTTTTCGTCCGGCAGGCTCCGTCGGCGCGTAGGCCCTCGCCGGACATGAGCCAGATGGGCGCTATCCGTGATCGAGGACGACGCCGCTCGGCGGTCTTCATTCGTACATAAACACCCACGCGTGCACGGGACGTATTCGTTCGGCTGGCCCGATCTGGTGCACGGCGCCCTCCGTGCGCTCCGCGACCCCGATGCCCCCGACGGAAGGACGAGCGTCCCCATAGGCGCCCTGAGGCCGCCGACGCCCAAGACCACGCTCTGGGAGCGGGGGTCAGGTCGTGGTACGGCGACCAGCGCAATCGGCCGTATGGGCAATTCGCGTCCTCCTAGCGGCCTAGGGGGGATCTGGGGGTCCTTCCCCGATGCCAGGCGGGGGTGATCATTGGGGAGGCTGGCCCGCATGACAGTGATGAGAGCCACGGCGCTGGCCGTCGTGATGGTCGCCGCCGTGCCCGCGACGGCTGTAGCGCAGACGCCCACGGCAGGGGACGCGCTGACCAAGGTGGTGACCGAGGCGAAGGCGCCCTCGGTCATCGCCCGGTGGGGCGTGGACGGCAGGTCCTATGAATTCCGGTACGGGGTCCGCAGGGCTGGTGGGCACGCCCCGCCTGTGCAGGGTGTGTTCCGCATCGGCAGCGTCACCAAGACCTTCACGGCCACGGTGATCCTTCAGATGGTGGGAGAGGGGCGGCTCTCGCTGACCGATGATGTGGAACGGTTGCTGCCGGGCGCCGTCCCCGGCGGGGCGTCGGGAATCACTGTGCGGCACCTGCTGCGGCACACCTCGGGGCTGCCGGAGTATCCCGACGAGTCCGCGTTCGACGATAGCGGGGCGCTGAAGGACCCGTTCCGTACCTGGACCCCGCGCGCGCTCCTCTCCGCGATCAAGGGCCGACCACGCGAGCCGCTCGGCACCTTCTACTACGCGCAGACCAACTACGTGCTGCTCGGCATGATCATCGAGAAGGTCACGGGGACGCGCTACGCGACGGCGGTCAGGCAACGCATCCTTCGCCCCCTGAACCTGACCCACACCTATGTGCCGGGCACGGAGACCTTTTTTGAAGGGAAAGCACAACCGGGGCTACGTACTGGACAACGGCCGGTACGTCGACGTCACCGCCCTGAATCCTTCGATCATGGACGCGGCCGGGCGGATCGTCTCCGACACCCGTGATCTGGCGACCTTCCAGCGCGGCCTGACGCGGATACTGGCCCCCGCGCAGCTGAACGAAATGCGCACCCCCACACCCGGCGGCAGCTACGGCGCCGGAGTGGAGAACATCCCGCTGAAGTGCGGCACCTTCTACGGCCACGCGGGCGGCGTCCCCGGATACTTCACGCTGACCGCCGCCTCCAAGGATGGACGCCGCTGGTTCGCCGCCTCGGCAACCCTCAACGGGCCGCAAGCCGTGCAGGGGCTCGTTACCACGCTAGGCACCGCGCTCAACGCCGCGTTGTGCCCGTGAGATCCTGACCGGATCGCAACGACATCCTCGTCGCCCGCTGAACGGCCGGACACCCCGGGCTGTTCAGCGGGTGTGCGGCTTCGCGAACACTCGCGTCTCCAGGCCCCCGTCCGAACACCAAGGACTGCACAGTCTCGGGCATCTACCCGCATATCGGCGCGAAACCGCTAAAGCCCTCGCCGAACACGCCGCCACCGTTGACCTACTGGCCGCAGGTCAGGGGCCGGGTTCAGTGCATTGCGCGTCCACAGATAGGGCTCTCTTATCCGTGGCATCGTTTGCTCACGCCCTCTGCGCCCTGCGGGCCGACACGCTGGACGCCCTTCTCCGATCAGCCGATTCGCGATCATGGTTGTCACGGGTCAACAGGACGAGGCCGAGAAGGCGATAACCGGACTGGAGGGCAACTCAAAGTGACTAAATTCTAGATTAGCACTTTCGTCCGTGCGGCGACAAGCAGAAGATCCACACCCATCATTTTGGGCCTTTTCGCTGCAATCTCGCCGCTGCCTCCTTTACTGTGCGCGTGCCCGCTCTATCGGGACGTGCGTGAAGAGGAGACTGTATGAAGGTACCGGCGATGTTACTGGTGTTGCCGGTCGCGGCATCGATGCTGGCCAACGCAGGCTGTTCCACGAAGTCGCCGTCGCATGGCAAGAGGACACCGTCGTCGGCTGCGGCTTCGCCCGTCCGGTATTACGATCCGCCACGCCGGTTCTCGGCCAAGGAGGTGCAGGTAGGCACAGGTCCGGTCGCGGTCGTCAAAGACACCGCCTATTCCTACGTCGAAACCGAGGAAGGCAGTGCGCTGGTGGCGACCGGCCTCGCGACCGGGGCGCGTCGCTGGTCGGTCGGGCTGCCCGGCGCCACCAACCTCACCAGCGGGCCGATGACCGAGGAGGATCCGCCGGCTCCGGTGGCGGTGACCGACGGGCAGGGCCAAGTCCTGATCGTCGCCGCCTACGACACCATCACCGAGGGCACCGGCACACAGCAGGACACCGAACAGACCCAGGTCCTCGCGGTCGACCCTGCGGGCCGAACCCGCTGGCACCGGGCGGCCCCCGGACCCTCCACCGCGCTTCCACCCAAGATCGTGGGAGCGGGCCGCGACGGCAACGGCGTAAGCGTGATCTTGAACGTGGGCTACACCATGGCCGTGGACGCCCGATCGGGGGCGGTGCTCTGGAAGCGGGACGGGGTCATTCCACGCGGAGTCGATGGAGACAAGGTCGTGGGCTTCCGATCAGGAGACGACGACTGGACATCGAACCTGGTCGCGTTGCGCGGTCGCGACGGGACGTCCCTCTGGTCGGGTCCGGAGATCCGCACGGCCCTGGCCGGTCGGGTCCCGGAGCTGGTCATGGCGGGGTCCGGCCGGGTGGTGGTGCACACCTCGCAAGACGGCCGGGACACGCTGTTCGACACCGCCGACGGAAAGAAGGTCACCACGCTGACCCCGCTCGGCGGACTCGGCAACAAGGATTTCGTGTGCGAGTTCGATCAACGAGACACCATCGTGTGCACCGAGCCCGCCATGATCAGCGGAGACTCCCCCGAGCAAACGCTGGCGTTCGACGCCCGTTCCGGCCGCCGTCTGTGGTCGCTTCCCGACAAGGCCGCCGGCCGCGTGGCCCTCGATGTGACCTGCGCGTTCCATGGTGCCGTCTACGGTCACGCCGAGAACGGCGATGTGGTGGTCGACGCACGTAGCGGCGCCGACGTCGTGACCGGGGACGCGGCTCTCGCCGTGACCGACGCCGTGCCCGGTTACGGCCTGGTGACCTCGGGAGGCACCCAGGCGCACCCGGCCATCGGGTAAGGCTCCGCGATCGCCCGGACGAGTTCGCGAATGGCAGCGGCCCAGTGGTGGGCGCCTGGGAAGGCGCCCACCACGAAGGCCAGCAGGCGCCACCGAACGGACCGTCGAATCCCCTTGCACGCGCGTTATGTGGATGTGGCCTTGCGCCGCGCAGCAACTGCGGCACACCCACACGACGAGCCCGGAAAGAACGCGAACGCCTATCGGTCTAGCGACCGACCGGCCTGCATAGAAGATTTGGTGCAGGAACCGAGGGGTCCGGGCTGAACTTCAAAGCAAGATGGGTGCGGTTCCTTTACGGGAAGGACGCGGCGGCCGGTCCCTGTTCCGAACCCGTGCGTCAGCCGGTGCCCGATTTTCCGCATCCCAGCCCAGCAAAAGCGCGCAGAGGTACTGCACCCGAATGCGCTCGTGTCGCTGGTAGCGGGTAGTCAGGCTGACTTGCCGCGGTGCACGCACATGGCCTGGGCTTTGGTCTTGCCGTCCTCGCCGGTGTAGCTGCCGTAGACCACGGCGGGGGCGGTGGCGCTGTCGTGGCCGGGCATTTCGGTGCCTGCGGGGAATTTCTGGCGGTGCTTCAGACCGCCTGGGGCGTAGGTGGTGGCCCACATCAGTTTGTCCTTTTTGCTGCTGTCGTCACTGCGGTACACAAGGAGCAGCTCGTGGCCGGTGTTGTTGTCGGTGGAGACGTAGCCGATCGCCGGGGTGTGGTCGGTGGAATGGGTGGCGTCGTTCTTGCCCGTGCAGGCCCACCCCCAGGTGGTCTTGCCGGGTGCCAGGTGGAATCCGGTGATGCAGTGGCCTCCGGCGCTGGCGTCGGCGAGGGTGATGAGGTTGGAGGCGTCCACGGCCATGGACACCCCGCTGCCGCAGGAGACCTGGGACGGGATCCTCTGGGGTTTGCTCCAGGTGAGGTTGTGGCCTTTGGACAGGTCCGCCTCGCTCCAGTACGGGGAGCACAGGTCGCTGTAGTCGTTGACCGAGACGCACACCAGCCGGTTGCCGGCCACGGCCACCGCCGGGATGCCCCGGCACAAGTCGGGGATCTCCTTGGGAGTACTCCAGTTGCCGCCGGTGCCGTGCCCGGAGCGGGCGGTCCAGCACTGCTTGCCGGCCTTGACGAACACCACGATCACCCCGAGCGTGGGGTGCCAGGTGACCGCGGGCGGATAGCTGGTGGTGCAGTCGGCGGGGAGTTGGCTGTCCAGAGTCCATTTGCCGGCGTGGTAGACGGTCAGGTAGAGCTTCTCATCGCCTTTGTCGCCGCGGTGCACGCAGTAGAAGGAGCCGTTGCGGTCGGTGGCCAACGCCGGGGCCAGCAGACTTTTGTGGCCGGGGATGACGCGGTCCTCGCTCCAACCGCTCTGGCCGGGTTCCCACACCGTCCACCGCAGCGCGGTGTCGCCGGGGTCGGGCGGCTTGGGCGGCGGGTCCCCTTCCCCGTCGTACCAGACGGTGGGCACCAGCGCGCCCGGCACCAGCCAAGGGGAGGTGAACCGGATCCCGGTTCCCTTGTCGATCGCCTGGACCCACACCTTCCTTATCAAGATGTACAGCTCGATCAGGTTGGCGGCCTTCTTGTTCTTCCCGGCGGCCTTCTTGGCGTCCTTGACGAACTCCTCGCTGTTGTCGAGGAGCTTTTTGACGGCGTGGCGGTTCAGCAGCAGGTGGAACCCCCACCACCGGGGGTCGAAGGTCACCTTCGATTCCCCGGACACCACCTGGGTGGCCTGCCCGGACTCCAGCGCCCGCTCCAACTCGGCGAGCTCGCGGTCGAAATCAGTGAGTTGCGTGGCCATGATGCGGCTTTCTCTCCTGTCGGTTCCGGTAAGGACCGGAAGCGCAGAACACGCGGCGGTGTCGCCCAGCGGTGTTTCTCGGTGTGACTCGGCGCCGCCACGGCCGTCCTCGCCAGGACGAGCGCCGGGGCGAATCCCGGAGGGGGCGGTGGAGCCGGGAGCGCCTGGCGTGTCCTGTGCTCCGGCACACCTACCCCTACCCGTCCTCACCAGGCGAAAGGTCACCAGAACGGTAAAACACCCACCAGATCAGGCCAATCGCGCGGACCTGAGGCCCCGTCCACGACGTGGGTCCGGGCCGGAACATCGGCCGACCATCAGTCGGGCCGATGAGTGCACGTCCCTGCCGTCGCGGCGGATCGACGAACCAGCCGGTCACCGGCTCCCGCTGCGATAGGTGAAGACCGCCGTCGCATGACCGACCGCGCACACGATCTGATACCCCCTTGCCCGGCGAGAGTTTTACGGCGAACGCGAGCCGACTGTGTCGGGGTCACCAACCGCCAATTACCTCGGGTGCCGTTTAGGACGTGTCGTACGCAGCAAGTCCTTCCCGGCCGCGCGGAGTATCCAGAGCGCCGGCATTTCGACTTCCATTAGACGACCTCGGCAAGGTTGTACCGCCCTCTTCCCTTCGGATTCTTCATTCGCTATTTGCGGCCCCTGACGCGGTCGTCCCGGACGGTCGGTCGCCCCGCGCAGGCTGCCGTCCGCATGTCCGGAGGAAGATCCGGCAGCGCATTCCGGAGGATGCCGGACGCGCGGCGCCTCTGGAGGCTGGACGCATGGCGCGCGCCTGCGAGCGCTCGGCGTGCCCTATCCCTCGACCTTCGGGAGTGCCGATGAGAACCGCCCTCCGAACGTGCCCGATCTGCGACGCCGTCTGCGGTCTGCGCCTGACCCTGGACGACGACGGACACGTGCTGTCGGTCAAGGGGGACGCCGACGATCCCTTCTCCGGCGGCTACGTGTGCCCCAAGGGCGCCAGCCTCGGGCGGTTGGACGAGGACCCCGACCGGCTCAGCGTGCCCATGATCCGCGAGGGGGAGCACTGGCGCGAGGCGAGCTGGGAGGAGGCGTTCCAGGCCGTCGAACGCGGCCTGACCGGCGTCATCGAGGCGCACGGCCGTGAGGCGGTCGCCGCCTACTTCGGCAACCCCACGTTCCACACCATGGGCGGGATCTTCTATCGCGGCCCGCTGGCCGAGGCGCTCGGCACCACCAACCTCTACAGCGCCAGCACGATCGACCAGATACCCAAGCACGTCGCGGTCGGCCTGATGTTCGGCAACTCGCTGGCGATCTCGGTGCCCGACCTGGACCGCACCGACTTCCTGCTCGTGATCGGCGCGAACCCGGCCGAGTCGCACGGGTCGCTGTGCGCGGCGCCCGACTTCCCGGGCCGCCTGCGCGCGCTGCGCAAGCGCGGAGGCAGGCTGGTGGTGGTCGACCCGCGGCGCACCCGCACCGCCGGACTCGCCGACGAGCACCTGTTCGTCCGGCCGGGCACCGACGCGAGCCTGCTGTTCGGCATCGTCCACACGCTCCTGGCCGAGAACCTGACCAAGGTCAGGGTTCCGGTGTCTGGCCTGGAGGAGCTGCGGGAGTTGGCGGCGCCGTTCGGGCCGGAGGCAGTGGCGCCGCTCTGCGGGGTGCCCGCCGAGACGATCGTCCGGCTGGCCCGGGACCTGGCCGCCGCCGAGACCGCCGCCGTCTACACCAGGGTCGGCACCTGCACCGCGGACTTCGGCACCGTGACCCAATGGCTGGTCGACGTCATCAACGTGCTGACCGGCAACATGGACCGGCCCGGCGGCGTGATGTTCACCCGGCCCGCCACCATGGAGGTCCCTTGGGGGCCCAAGCCCTTCACCTCGGGACGCTGGCACAGCCGGGTACGCGGCCTGCCGGAGGTGCTCGGCGAACTGCCGGTCGGCACGCTCGCCGACGAGATCGAGACGCCCGGGGAGGGGCAGGTCAAGGCGCTGGTGACGGTCGCGGGGAACCTGGTCCTGTCGGCGCCGAACGGGCCGCGGCTGGGCCGGGCGATGCGCGACCTGGAGTTCATGGTCTGCGTGGACCCCTACCTCAACGAGACGACCCGGCTGGCCGACGTCATCCTGCCGCCCCCGCGCATGCTCCAGATGCCGCACTACGACCTGCTCCTGCTGATGGTCACGGTGCGCAACTACACGCGGTTCTCCCCGCCGGTCCTGCCGCTGGAGCCCGGACAGCTCTCCGAGGCCGAGATCATGGCCAGGCTGATCCTCATCGCCTCGGGCAAGGGCGCGCACGCCGATCCCCGCGAGCTCGACGAAATGATCCTCGGGGAACTGCTGGGCGCGGGCGTCCAGATCCCCGGGTCGCCGTTCGAAGGCCAGGACGTCGCCACGGCGCGCGCCGCGCTGGAGGGCGACAGCGGGCCGGAGCTGATGCTGGACGCCCTGCTCAGGCTCGGCCCCTACGGCCTCACGCTGTCCGCCCTGCGGGCCAACCCGCACGGCATCGACCTCGGTGCCCTCGAACCACGGCTGCCGGAGATCGTCTGCACCGACGACGGCCGGGTCCGGCTCGCGCCCGCCGAACTCGCGGACGAGGTCGGACGGCTGCGGCGCAAGCTGTCGGAGGCACCGGCCGACACCCTGCTCATCGGGCGGCGGCAGCTGCGCTCCAACAACAGCTGGCTGCACAACGTCCCGTCCCTGGTGGGCGGCAGCAACCAGTGCACGCTGCACGTCAACCCGGCCGATGTCGCCCGGCTCGACCTGCGCGGCACCGTCCTGGTCCGTTCGGCGGTCGGCGAGGTCGTGGTGCCGGTCGAGCCCACCGAGGCGATCATGCCGGGGGTCGTGAGCCTGCCGCACGGCTGGGGCCACGCCGGGTCGGCGCAGCGGGTCGCCTCACAGCACGCCGGAGCCAACGCGAACGCGCTGACCGACAACGCCGTGCTCGACGCGATGTCCGGCAACGCGGTCTTCAACGGCATCCCGGTCACGCTCGTGCCGGTCGAGGAGTGATTCGCCCGCTCGGGGTGGCCGCCGGTCAATCCCGCTGTGCCCACGAATCGCGCGGCGCAGGCTGGAGGGGGCGTTGGCGGGTCGTCCGCGGTCTCTCGATCAGCGTCCCGCACTGGGCTCGCCGGGAAGCCGCACAGCGGTCGCTCCGGGCGATCGCGCTCGTCCGCGCGACAGCCCCCTGCCGTTCGTGACCTGCCTCCAAGCTCTGGGCAGGCGAAGCGCCGCCGATCGGTCAAGGTTTCCAGGGACCCGCTCTGCTCGCCCCGAGGGCAAGCGATCACCACAAGGGCTACCGAGATCGGGAGGCCGCGACGGAGAGGGCCGGCCAAGGGGCCACGACGGGCTGCGGTGCGGGCTGATGTGGGGCGAGGATCTCCAGCGCAGGCGTGATCTACCTCCTTGCGGGCACCAGGCATGACGGCCGGCCTGGACGCCTGACAAGGGTCCAGGGCAAGGAGCAGCGCGGACGCCTGGGAGTTTCAGGCGCCGGGGTCCGTCGGGCCTGCGAGGCCGTGGAGGAGCAGGTCGGTCAGGGTTTCGATGATCTCCTCGTCGGTGGCGTCAGGGCCGTCGGCGCCGGCGGTGAGGACGGAGTAGCCGAACATCGAGAGCATCGCGCCGATGGCGGCGGCCACCAGCGCGGGGTCGCCGGGGAGCGGGTGGCCCTCATCGCGGAGCCATTCGAGGTGGTCGCGGAAGACGTCGGTCTCGGCGACCAGAGTCGTCCAGGCGCGTCCGGACGAGGGGCCCTCGGCCATGAGCGCCTGGAGCCGGGCGGCGATCACCGGGAGGTGCTCCCGGTAGGCGCGCCAGGCGACCGCCAGGTGCCACCGCAGTTGGGCTCTGTCGGACAGGTCGTGGTCGCGGGGGTGTGCTGAGGCCGCGACCTCCGCGTCCGCCTGCTCCTCAAGGTCGGCCATGAGGGCCTGGAGCAGCTCCTCCTTGTCGGCGAAATGGTCGTAGAACGAGCCGGTGGCGCGGCCGGCCGCGGCCGTGATGTCGGTGATCTTGGTGTTCAGGTAGCCGCGCTCCATGAACAGCCGCCGCGCGGCCTCCTTGAGGGCGGCCCGGGTCTCGGCCGCCTTCGCCTTCCGTATGCCGCTCACGGGGCACCTTCCAGGTTCGGGTTGACAGCAGTCGCAGTATCCCAGAAGACTGAACCACCATTCGCCGAACACAAGTTCGGTGAACGTTGATTCAGGAGGAGCTTTGCGAGTCATCGTGATCGGTGGCGGGGTCGCCGGAGCGGCCGGCGCCCTCGCGCTGCGGCGTATCGGGGCCGAGGTGACGGTGTACGAGGCGTATGCCGACCCGGCGGGAGAGGTGGGTTCGTTCCTGAGCCTGGCGTCCAACGGACTGCGGGGCCTGGACGCGCTCGGCTGCCTGGAAGCGGTGCGGCGAGCGGGTTTCGCCGTGCCCCGCCAGCGGCTGTGGGCCGAAACGGGCAGGCTGCTGGGCGACACGCCGCGCGGACGGTTGGCCGACGACCCCCTCATGAGCGTCACGCTGATGCGCGGACGGCTGGTGGAGGCGCTGCGCGAGCGGGCCGTCCAGGCGGGTGCGCACCTCGTGACCGGGCAACGCCTGGTGGACGCGGTCACCGAAGGCACAGCGGTTCGGGCGGAGTTCGACAGCGGCCTCACCGCCGAGGCGGACCTGCTGGTGGGGGCGGACGGGATCTGGTCGGCGACCCGGCGGATCCTCGACCCCACGGCGCCGGAGCCCCGATACGCGGGGCTCTACTCGGCATCCGGGGTCTCCCACGGCGTCGGCGTGGAGCCCGGCGCGTTCAACATGGTCTTCGGCCGCAACGGTGCCTTCATCTACCTCGCCGCGCCGGACGGCGCGGTCTGGTGGGCGGCGCAGCCCGCCTCTCCACGACAGCCGGACCCCGCCTCGATCGACCTGGAGGTGATCAAACGGCTCTACCGCCGTGAGCAGATGCCCGCCGCCGTTCTCGCGGCGGCCACGCGATGGCACCGCCCCACCCTGATGCACGTACTCGACGAGGTCCCGGTCTGGCGCACCGACCGAGCCGTGCTCGCCGGCGACGCCGGCCACCCGGTCGGCGCCGGACAGGGCGCGTCCATGGCGATCGAGGACGCAATCGTCCTGGCCCGAGCGCTCCAGGAGGCCGACGTCCCCGCCGCCCTGGCCGTCTACGAGCGGAAGCGGCGGGCACGCATCGCCAAGATGGTGAAATCAGCCAGCACCAACCGCGACGCCAAGACCGCCGGAGCCATCGCCCGCCGAGCCCGCAACCTCGTCATGCCCGTGGCGACGAGACTCTTCTACGAACGCGGCACCTCCTGGCTGTACACCCACGACGTGACCGAGGGCTGGCAGCAGGGTGTGCCGACCTGAATGTGAACGTCCAGGTACATCAGGCTGTGCGCGCCCCCGACCCGGAGCTGCTCCGCGTCCGAAGACGGTGGCCGTGCTGGGCTGGCTGCGGAATCGACCGACGACCGTCGTGAACGAACGTGACGCCTGCCTGCCCGTTGCCGTCTCTGACGAAGATCTTGGCTTCGGGCCGGGTGAGTGTGGGTCCGCCGCCACCCTCCTTCTCCCGGGGACGTGACCGGTTTGGGCTAGTTGGCGAGGGTATGGCGGAGCGCGCGGACGGAAGGTGACGGGATCACACGGCGAGCATCGGGGGAAGTCGTGCGAGTACGTTGGCGGCGGCGCGTGCGTGCGTTGCGCTGGCCCGCGGGGATGGGCCTCGCGGTGTGGCGTTGGCTGCGGCGCTTTCGTCAGGTGAGGCGGCGGCGACTCCGCTCGGGGATACTGTCGGAGGCCGAGGGGATTCCGCATCGAGACGGAGCACGGACACAGTCTGCACGGCAGGGCGTCGGACTCACCTACCAGCGGCGTTACCTCGTCCGGATCTCCGGCAGTTCCATCACCGCCGCCCAGTTGGTCCAACGGCTGGAGAGCGACCTCAACGCCGCCTCGCCGGTGGAGATCGCCGTGTTCGACAAGACCTCGGGAGCCCCCCAGCGGTTGGAAGTCGGAGACGAGTACGTGGTCCATATGCCGGGGCCTTGGGACTGCCCGGTCAGGGTGGTGGAGCAGACGCCGGTGTCGTTCCGGTTCGCCACGCTGCGCGGCCATATGGAGGCCGGTGAGATCGAGTTCCGGGTCGAAGAGACCGGCGAGGGCGACCTGGTGTTCACCATCGAGTCCTGGGCGCGTAGCGGCGACCGGCTGGCGGACCTCCTCTACGAGAAGGTGGGCATCGCGAAGGAAATGCAGTCACATATGTGGA
Organism: Actinomadura litoris; assembly: GCF_009733595.1. GTDB lineage: Bacteria > Actinomycetota > Actinomycetes > Streptosporangiales > Streptosporangiaceae > Spirillospora > Spirillospora litoris. The sequence goes on from NZ_WOFH01000022.1 coordinate 72,919, forward strand.
CGCATTTCTGCATGCGGGTCGCCGAGATCGCGGGAGGCGAGGTGGTCGGTGACGTCGAGGTCCAGACAGAACGAACCGACATGTTCAAGTCCAGGACGGGAAGACAGTCGATCACCCGCGCGGTGGACGTCGCGTTCGCGCGGAGTTTCACCTTGGCCGCGCGCTGGCGCAACCGGCCCCTGCACCCCAGGGGCCTGGTCTTCGATGCCCGTTTCTGCCTGCACGGCACCTCCCAGCACCGGGGAGTGCCATTCCTGGACGACCGCACCGAGATCCACGGGAGGGCACGGCTTTCCCGCGCGGCGGGGCTGCCATCCTCGCTGCCGGATGTGTTGGGCCTGGCGCTGCGATGGCCCCAGCCACAGGACGACGCCGAAGCCCCTGCCACCGCCGAGTTGCTGCTGGCTACGACCGGGCTCACCCTGCTCGGTCGCCACCTGCTACGGCCGACGACCAGATGGAGTCCCGCGTTCTACGGCTCGCTACTGGCGTACCGGGTCGGTGACCGTCGCGTTCTGCTGGGTGCGGTCGCCCGTCGGACGCGCACCGTCCCAGCCGATCTCGCGACCCTCGCGCGGGCCGTGGAGGAGCAGCCGCTGCTCCTGGACCTGGTGGTGGCGACCGAATTCGGGCCGTGGGAGCCATTCGGCGAACTATGGCTCTCGGGGCCGGCGCGCAGCGACGACCTCGAACCGATGCGATTCAATCCCGCTCGCCATCCGATACAGGAACTGCATCCAGAGGGGCTGTTCCAGCGGGTGCGCGACTCCAGTTACGCCGCCGTCCAGCGTGTCGCCCACCGTGACTCCGATTCACACCCCAGTGCCGATCACCGGCCGGAAAGGCCATCCTCATGACACGAAAGGAGCGCGCCCGGCAGCGCATGAGCCGGCGTCACGCCGACCTGCACCGGTGCCGCCTCAACTTCGATCCTCGGGAACACGATATGAGGACCCCGGAACCGGGGTGGCACCTCGATGACTACCGGCAGCAGCTGCCCCCGGAGCCGCCAGGGCCCCCGATCCCCGAAGGAAGCTGGGAAATCGCCCGCCGACTCGTACAGAACTACCAATACGCCGATCCCGGCATCATCCGGGAGATCTGCCGTTCGGGCCCGCCTGAGCCGGGCCGGGACATGCTGCTCCAGGCCCGGTTCTACGGACTGCGTTTCTACCTCGGTCTACGCGTCGGCGATGTCATCGACGCGACGATCGAGCGGGACGGACGGCAGGTACGAGTGTGGGGCTGGAACTACCAGACCCTGGAGGGGCACCTCGAACGGGGCCAGATGGACCAGGAGGTGCGCAAGTGGCTCGACACCGGGGAAGTGGAATTCCACATCCACGTGTTCTCGCAAGCCGCGTCCACCCCCCATCCGATCGTCCGTTTCGGGTTCTTGTTCTTCGGTCGGTATATGCAACTGAAGTTCTACAAGCGGGCATGCCGCCGTATGAAGGAGCTGACCATGGCCGCGCTCGCCACCCGGCATCGGGCTCTGCGGGAGAACTCCGACCAGCGGGCGACGCGCGAGGGCGCCTGATCGTCCGGCAATCCGGTGCTGTCGCGGGTCGGCGCACGACGAGTTTGCCGTGGTGCCGTTTGCTCGGCTGCCTCCGGGTATCGCCCACTGATGGAAGAAACCCGCTCTCGGCAGCTTCTGGGCATCTATCTGAACGACCATCTGGCAGCGGCGGCGGGCGGTGTGGGCCTGGCCCGCAGGCTCGCGCGGGGACGTCGCGGCTCGGACGACGCCGACCGGCTCCGCCGGCTGGCCGACGACATCGCCGCGGACCGGGGCGCCCTACTGGCGATCCTCAAGGCGCTCGGGCTGCCGATCCGCGGCTACAAGAGCCTGGCGGTGTGGACCGCCGAGAAGGCTGGACGGCTCAAACTCAACGGCAGCCTGCTCCAGCGCTCCCCGCTGAGCGACGTTGTGGAGCTTGAAGCCCTGACCCTCGCGGTCCACGGCAAGCGGGCCGGATGGCGGACTCTGCTCGCCGTCGCCGAACAGGAACCGGCACTCGACACCGAGCATCTGCGAAAGCTGCAGGCGCGCGCGGACGAGCAGCTCGCCGTCCTGGAACCGCTCCGGACCGCGGCGGCTGACAACGTGTTCCGCCAGGCGCGGTCCGCGGACTCCACCACCCCTCGACCGCAGGCCGACTGAGGACGGAGTAACCTCCGCCGCCTGCGCGGAGTCGGCGGGTGCGGGCGCTCCTGGGAGCGGGCCGACCGTGAAGACAATGGCTCCGGGGGGCAGCGGGCCTTCGGCGGTGCCATCGTCCAGGCGGTGGTCGTCGAGCTCGGTCGAGGTTCCCTAGGTCGCCTCACCGAACCGCTCGCAGGCCAGCACGATGCCCGCTAAGCCTTGATGGCTGCCGCATGAAGTGGATCGACGGGCTCCCTGCCGGCCCCTCACTCCCTACGGCGCTCCGCCCGCGCTGGGGGCTCGTAGCTGGGCGGGGTGGCGGTATGTGGTGGCGCTCCTGCCCGCTGGCGCCCAGTTCCTCAACCTCCTGCATCCGGCAACCACCAGCGCTGGGGGACGTCGCGGTGGCCGCGATCGCTACCCTCACCAGCTGGCTGACCGCCGCGGGCTTCAGCGCCCTCGTGTGGGAGCCGCCCCACTTCGCCCATCCCCCGACACCAGCGAGGCGTAGTGGCCAGTGCCGCCACCGGTGCCACGGCCGCCGCGACCACGCCCGGTTTCCCGCGGCCTGCTCTACCGCTCCGGTGGCTTCCGCGGCGGCTCGGGTGGCCGGGCGCAGGTGCGCATCGCGCACGGATGGCAGTGCGGCTGCGTTGCGCCGGGCCACCGCGACTTGGCGGCAAGGGCGAATGCCGCTGCCGCGCACGGCGTGGACTCCGCATTCATCGACGACCAGAACGCCGAGTTGCAGGCCGCGACGCAGCGCGAGGCGGGCCTCCCCGAAGGCGTCAGCTTTCGGTCGTCTCCTGGTACGGCCACTCGCAACACGCCGAATTGGTACTTCGACAGGTAGGCGACAAGGCCATCCAAGGCAATCCGATGGACTGCTTCGCGAGCGGAGAAGGCTGATCTTCAACCGCCACCGAACAGGCCGCTAGGCGAGAACGCAACGCGAAGATCGCTCCATCCGCGGCGCGAAGGGGCGATTCTAGTCGCAAATAGGATGGCACTACCCAAAATCAGGCCCCTGTCCACCACAGGCCAAACCGCCGTCAATCTTCGGCGGCGCCAACCAGCCGACCCGAGCGCACAGAACCCTGCGGACCTGCGAGAACAACGGGCGGAGCGGCCCACTTTCCCTAGTCGTTCAGCCAGGGCCTCGGCGTTGAGCTCGCCCGAAGCTCACGAACCGTAACCCGTTCCACCAAATTGCGCGTCTCACCCCCAAACCGTTTATGTCAGGAGACACGCATGTACCACCCCGGTCCTCCTCCGCGGGGAGGCCAGAAGTCGAAAGTCGGGCGCAATCTCGCCGGTTGCGGATGCGGTCTCATCCTCTGCCTCGTCCTCCTTGGAGGCTGTCTGGCGGCGCTGGACTCCGGTGACTCCACTACCGCGTCGTCCACATCCTCGACCTCGCCAAGCCCCACAACGCCTTCGACGGAGCCGGACGAGACCGGCACGAGTGCGACGCCTCTTCCCACGCCGAGCGTCACCCGATCGCCCAGAAGGACGAAGCGCCCGGCGGTGTCTCGTAAACCGACGTCGCGTCCCCGCAAGCGAACTGTTCGCAAGCCTCCGGAGCAGGCCCCGGTGTACTACAGGAACTGCGCTGCCGTCCGGGCGGCCGGAAAAGCCCCCATACATCAGGGCGAACCGGGCTATGCACGTCATCTCGACCGGGACGGCGACGGCGTCGGCTGCGAGTGATCCCTCAGGATCGCGTTGGATCGACTGTCACCATTGTTCAACGCTGCGTAGCCGAATTGACTACGATCGGCATTCTGACGGCGACCAACGCGATCCCCGGGGCGAAGATGAACCGTTTCCTGGCAGATCCCAGTCCCGCCGACGTGATCGGCGGCGTCCTCCGCGGCACATGCGGAGTGCTGGGTTGTACGGCGGTGGCCGGCGCCATCCTCCTCGGCGCCGCACCGTCGGCGGACGCGGCTCCGGCCGATCCGGATTCACGGCGCTCGATACCGACCATCTGCCGCCCCCCGACAGACATCACCGACTGGTATGCGGCACGGATGTGCAAGGAGAGATGGCTGCCAATGTACGAAGAACCCCGAAAAAGGAACCACGGGCGGAGGCGTGACGGCAACTCGACCAGGCGGACGAATCGCGCGAATCGGGAGCGGACTCCGAAACGCGACCGGCGTCCTCCCTCGTCGAAGACCCCGGACAAGCCGAGCCCCCGCCCGGCGACGCCGGAGCGTCCCCCCACCGCCTCGCCCTCACCGGCGACCGGCGGCACCCCGGAACTTCCCAGCTTCCATGAACAGGCCAGGAGCGAGGAGTCGCGGTCGAGGTCACTGCAACCGATCTTGCTGCTGGGCCTCCTCGTCCCGATCGCCGCGGCGTTCTGCTACCCGTTCCGGCATCGCATCTCCGCCGTTGCCGCCGGGACGCTGACGGCCGCCGTTCCGATGGACGGCGGCGAATCAGCGGAGGACGTCGTCCACCTCACCTACCGGCCGCCCCTCGACCCGTTCGCCGTGCCCGCCCTGGGGCTCTCGGGACCGGGCGCGGTCGCGACCGCGCGCGTCCTCGCCCTCACCGCGCTCGACCAGCACGGCGACACCTCCCTCACCGTGATCCCCCGCTCCGCCGCGACGGCTCTGTTCGGACTGGCCGAGGACGAGCTCCTGGACGAGTCCGCGGCAGGGCTGTTCATCCCCGGCAACCTCGACGCGGCGCTGGCCTACCTGGAAACGGAACTCTCCATTCGCCGCACCACCGGTGTCACAGACGCGCGGCGCCTGCTCCTGGTGGCCGACTGCGAGGACGAGTGCGAGCGGATCAGCAGACTCCTCGCCCACTACCCGGGGGAGATCTCCACGATCCTCCTCGGCAACTGGGCGGGCGAGCGCATCGTCGTCGACGACGACGGCCTGTTCAGTCCGTCGCCCGGTCTCACGAACCACTTTCCGGACCGGCTGCCGGCCATGTCCCGGACCGAGGCACGCGACCGCCTTCTCGCCGCCCTTGAGAACCACGACCATGAGCGAAGGCGCCCGTCGGGACGTCGCAACGGACCCAAGCGCACCTGATCTCGATGCCCCCCATCGCCCTACGAGGTCCCCCTGGAACCCCCACGATCCGATCGCCATTCGAACCGAGCACCACCAGGCAAGTGACCCACGACGCGACCCGGTCAAGGCGCGTTGCCCGGAACGTCGTCGGCGCGTCCCGCTCGTCCGTGCGGCCAGGCTGGACAGCCCTGCTCGATGCCGTCTCCTCGTGAGCGAGCGCTGCGAACTTCAGTAGCCTGCGCCGGAACCGCACCCGCGCCCCCGGCTCGATTGCAGGAGCCGACCGATGCCGCGAGCCGCCGGTGATCGCCATTCTCGGTGCGGCGGCTGCGAGGGCGACGCTTCACCGGCTTCCCGGGCATCGCAGATCGTTCTCATGGCCGGGTGCTGGCAGCGGGCGGGGTGTCTCAAGTGGCGCCGTACTCGTGTCCGGTGCTCGCTGCTCTGGCGGCGGCAAGGGCGCGGAGTGCCCGGCGGATGGCGGTGAGATCCGGTGGTTGATCGGCGGCACGGTCGACGTATGCGGTGCAGCGGAGAAGCCAACCGCGAACCACATCCTCGACTTTGATCTCCGCCCTCCGCGCTCTGGCGATCGCCATTTGATGCTTCTCTTCGAGGATCTGTTGATTGAGATCTCCCTTCGAGGCGAGGGCGTGGATGTCGTCCAGGGCGTAGCGTCCGAGTTGGTCGACGGGCAGCCGCCGTTCGAAGGCGATCCGATCGAAGGACTTCTTGGGCCAGTCGAGGATCATCGCGGCGCCGCCGGCGTCGACGCTCTCGAACAGGGGCCCCTTTCTGGCCAGGACCACCGCGCGGACCGACTCCCGGGCGAGCCGGTCCAGGTCGCGCATGAGGTACACGGGGTGTCCGCGGAAGTTGCTGATGACGTCGAGTTCGCCCTGGGCGACCAGGACCTCGATGTCCCCCCGCTCCACGTCGAGGCTTACCCGGTGGGCCAGCCGGGCCGCCGCCCTGGTCGATCCGATGGGCGGCTCGCTTCCGAACATGGCGATGACCTTCTCCCCTCCGCCTCTCGCCTCCTCGGCGAGTCGGGCGGACCATCGCTCGCCTGCGACGTCCGGGGCGGGGACAAGGCCGTGTTCCCGTCCGAGCCGCAGTTGCCAGTGGCTGAGGCCCAGGTGGCGGGCGAACTGGTAGACCCCGAACTCGCGGCGAATGGTCTGTTCCGGCATCTTCTGCCTCCTTGTCTCGTGAATCGGCGACAAGGGGAAGCCTGGCCCAGGCCGGGGACCGAGAATAGTAGAATCCAATTCTGTGGATAACTCCCGGGAGCGAGCGGCGCCGGACAATCACGTGTCCCGAATAGGCGCTTTGACTTCTTACACACCGATGCGGATGCCCGCTTGGGTGTGCCCCTGAGCACGGTCTGGCCACGAGATCACCGTGTCCCGATGGGGCAGGGCATGGGCCGGGCGTGGGCGCGATGGGAGGGATCCGGTTCGAGCGGCGGCATGCTCGCGGGATCCGACAGGGAGGTGCCCGGCTTGGGTGGCTTCCCTCCGGGCGGCGGGGCGGTTCGTGGCACCATGAAGCGCGTCCACCATGATCGGAACTCGTGCCCATGCAGCCTGACCCCCCGCAGATGATCGGTCCCTACCGTGTGGTCGCACGGCTCGGCTCCGGCGGGATGGGAGAGGTCTTCCTCGCGACGTCGGCGAGCAGGCGGCTGGTCGCGGTGAAGGTGATCAGGTCGGAGTTGCTGGGCGATCCCAAGTGGCGGGCCCGGTTCCGGCGCGAGGTGACCTCGGCCCGGTCGGTCAGCGGGTTCTATACGGCGCCCGTGGTCGACGCGGATCCGGACGCGGACCGTCCATGGCTCGCGACCCAGTTCATCCGCGGGGTGAGCCTCTCCGCGGCGGTGCGCGAGAAGGGGGCGCTACCGGAGCAGGCGGCGTGCAGGCTGGGCGCCGGGCTCGCGGAGGCCCTGATCGCGATCCATCGGGCGGGGATCGTCCACCGGGACTTGAAGCCGTCGAACGTCCTGCTCGCCTCGGACGGGCCGCGGGTCATCGACTTCGGCATCGCGCGGCCTCTGGACGCGCTCCCCCTCTCGCGCTCCGAGGTGCTGGGGACGCCCGCATACATGTCGCCCGAGCAGGCCCTCGGCGAGCAGGTGACCGCGCAGAGCGACGTGTTCTCCCTTGGCGCGACGCTCGTGTTCGCCGCTGCGGGCGCCCCTCCCTTCGGCGGCGGCCACAAGGTGCGCGGACGCATCGTCCACGGAACGCCCGATCTCAGCCGGTTGCCCGACCCCATGCGCGGCCTCGTCACGCGATGCCTGGTGAAGGAGGCGCGGGAGCGGCCGTCGCCGGAGCAGGTCCTGGTCGCTCTGTCCACGCTGCTGGACGCGCACTACGGCGAGGAGTGGCTGCCCTCGGACGTCGAACAGCTCATCGGCGTCCAGGAACACACGCTGGTCGAGGGCACGGGCGAACTCCCGACGCTCCGCGAAGGGGCCTGGTAGGGGTCCGCCGAGGGCGGATCCCCCAGGACGGACTCCTCCGACGAGCAGGCACCGACGGTCAAAGGCCCTCGGCGAGGGCGTCCCAGAAGGCCGTCTCGTAGGCGTGCAGGAGACGCGCCGCGAGGGCGGTCTCCTCCGGGTCGTCGCCCGCGGCCAGTCCCGCGGCGACGACGGCCAGGGCCCGGTCCTCGAAGCCGGGTGGCGATTCCGCGAAGAAGCTGAAGAAGGCCACCGCCGCATCGTCCATGTCATAGGCGCCGCGCAGGGCGTCGGCGGCACGGGCGCAGTACGCGCCCCACTCCTCCAGGTTGGCGAGCATCGCCAGAGCGACCTCACCGGCCGTGCCGAAGGCGGCACGCTGAGCGAGAAAGGCGGGGTAGGTCTGGGCGAACGGGCGCGGCTCGTACGCTCTGAGATTCTTCTCACTTTCCCCCAGGGCCGAGGCGAGATCGTCCAGGAGACCGAGCGCCCGCGTCTCTCCCTGGGCGAGGCCGAGGAACAGCTCGCCGGACGGTGAATCCGGATAGCGCGCGGCCAACAGGGCGAAACTTCGCCGGTCGCTACGGACGATCCGATACTCCTCTCCAACCAGCCAGACCAGGCGTTCCTGGGGCACCCGACCGGTTTCGAGGAGATCGAGGAAGCGGTTCCGGGACGTCGCGGCCGCGATCTCCCGGCGGGCGCGCGCGAGAAGTTCGGCGGCGATGTGGTCGCTCATACGACCCACCGGAGCACCCGGCGGGGCCGTCCGTCAACGGGACAGGCCCGGATGAGGCCGTGTGATCACGTGGATACGATGAAGAACGGAGCGTCTGCGCAGGTGTGGACGGAGTTGGGAGCGAGCGAGTATGTCGGATTTCGAGCTCAACCACGTGAGCGGCCGCATGCCTCTGGAGGTGACGGAGGCGACCGAGGGTCCCTCCGGCCTGGGTGTGGGCAAGCTGCTCAAGGAGACGGGGCATGTCACGCTCGATCCGGGGTTCACCAACACCGCCTCCACGATGTCCTCGATCACCTATATCGACGGTGAGGCGGGGATCCTGCGGTACCGCGGCTACCCGATCGAGGAGCTGGCGGAGAAGTCGTCCTTCCTGGAGGTCGCGTACCTGCTGATCTACGGCGAGCTGCCGTCGGCCGACCGGCTGGAGGAGTTCACCCACAGCGTCCGCAACCACACGCTGCTGGACGAGAAGTTCCGCGCGTTCTTCTCCGCGTTCCCCCGGCGGGCGCATCCGATGGCGGTGCTGTCGTCCGCGGTCAGCGCGCTGTCGACCTTCTACCAGGACAGCCTCGACCCGTTCGACCCCGAGCAGGTCGACCTGTCCAGCATCCGGCTGATCGCCAAACTGCCCACGATCGCGGCGTACGCGTACAAGACCTCCATCGGGCAGCCGCTGCTCTACCCGGACAACTCCCTGGGCTACGTGGAGAACTTCCTCCGTATGACGTTCGGGCTGCCCACGCAGGCGTACGAGATCGACCCCGAGATCGTGCGCGTCCTGGACATGCTGTTCGTCCTGCACGCCGACCACGAGCAGAACTGTTCGACCTCGACCGTACGGTTGGTGGGCTCCAGCCAGGCGAACCTGTTCTCGTCGGTGTCCGCGGGCGTCGACGCGCTGTTCGGTCCGCTGCACGGCGGCGCCAACCAGGCCGTCCTGGAGATGCTGGAGCGGATCCACGAGAACGGCGACGACGTCGACTCGTTCGTCCGGCGCGTGAAGGACAAGGAGCCGGGCGTCAAGCTGATGGGCTTCGGGCACCGCGTCTACCGCAACTACGACCCGCGCGCGGCCGTGGTGAAACAGGCCACCGGCAAGGTCCTGGACGCGCTGGGCAAGTCCGACCCGCTGCTCGACCTGGCCATGCGCCTGGAGGAGGTCGCGCTGAGCGACGACTACTTCGTGGAGCGCAAGCTGTACCCGAACGTCGACTTCTACACCGGCGTCATCTACAAGGCGATGGGCTTCCCGACCAACGCGTTCACCGTGCTGTTCGCGCTCGGACGGCTCCCCGGCTGGATCGCCCAGTGGCGCGAGATGATGAACGACGCCTCGACGAAGATCGGGCGTCCGCGCCAGGTCTACGTGGGCCCGAGCGAGCGCCACTACGTGGACCTTCCCTCTCGCTGACGCGACACCGACCAGACCTTGCGTGAGGGTGAACGCCCGCGCGCCCGCCGCACAGGCGACGCACGTGAATGACTCAAAGGCCGGGAGCCACGCTCCCGGCCTTGAGTTTTTCGCCCACGAGTGCGGATCGCGCGCGACGGGTCGCCGTGATGGTTACCGTCGGCGCATGGAGGATGAGGGAGAGCCAGGGTCGCTGGCGAGGGTGCTGGCGGACGTCGCGGCGGAACGCGATGCCCAGGATCAGATGTGGGGCGTCCAGGAGTTCCCCGACGGAAGCGGACCGGAGTTCGCCGAGCGGGCGGAGCAGGCCAAGCGCGAATGCGCTGAAGCCTCGAAGCGCGGGCGCCTGACCTGGCGCCATGTGCTCACCGAAGAGTTCTACGAGGCGCTGGCCGAGTCGGCTCCCGAAAGACTCCGGGAGGAACTCGTCCAGACGGCAGCGGTGGCCGTGAAGTGGGTCCAGTCGCTGGACCGGCGCCATAGCGGGCTGGCGCACCACACTGGGTCGGGCGAGAGGTCGGCGGAGAAGCTCGTACGCGACCGGATTCCAGAGATCATCCGGTCCGCGGGGCGGGGCGCCGACACGCGCGTCGCGGGGCCGGAGGAGTACCGGGCGTTGCTGCGCGCCAAGCTGTACGAGGAGGCCGGGGAGTACGTCGCGAGCGGCGAGCCCGAGGAGCTCGCCGACCTGCTGGAGGTCCTCCACGCGTTGGCCGCGGTCGACGGGATCACGCCGGACGACCTGGAGGCGCGGCGCGCGGCCAAGTGGGAGCGGCGGGGCGGCTTCGCCGAGCGCATCGTCCTGAATATGCCGTCTGAACCCTAGGGCTGTTCGTCACGGCGGCGCTGGTCCGCGCCGGGCCCGGATGCCGCGCGGGTCAGTCGGCGCCGATGCGCTGGGCCACCTCGGTGGGCAGCGGATACGGACGCTCTGGTGGGAGCAGCTTCCTGGCCTTGGCCGCCTGGCCGTCCTGGACGAGGCGATGCAGCTTGTGGACGAGGGCCGTGCGGTCCTCGATCTCCATGATCCAGTCGTCGACGTAGCGGTCGACGACGTGGCGGCTGAGGCCGACCTGGATGCTTCGCGCCTCCAGCTTCTGGCCGCGCAGGGACCGTTCCGGGTCCCACTGGACGTGGACGACCGCGTCCGCGAAACGTCGGCGCCACTCGTCCGAACCCTGGAAGACACGGCGGTCGGGCGCGGTGGGAACGGCCAGGCCGAGCGCCTCCTCCCAGCCCGCCCGGCTGATCCGGACGGCGAGCACGGACTGCTGGCCCGGTTTGCGCGCCCAGCCGCTGCGCGCCATCAGCCACAGGAAGGAGGGCTTGATCCACGTCATGCGGCCGCGGGAGAACGGGGGGACGAAGGTGCCGTGCCGCACCGCCGGTCCGGCGATCTCCGGGGAGAACGCCTGGTAGACCGTGATCGAGTCGCGGTCGAAATCCGCGCGGATCTCCCGTGTGGACGTCATCAAGGGACGGCTCCGATGTGAGGGCGAGGCCCCAGCGTCCCGTAAACCGGGCCGGCCGATCAACCGGATTTCACCTCAGGAGAGCGAGCGGCGGCGGTGGGCCTTCTGGCGGCACGCGGCACCGCAGTAGCGGGCGGGGCGGCCGGTCCGGGCGGCCACGAGCGGGGTGCCGCAGACCTCACACGTTTCGTTACGTGACGCCGGGCGAGTTTCGTTACGCGTGAGCGAGGACTCCGCGCACGCCGGACGGAGCGCGTCGCACGCGAGCGCCGTCATGCGTCCGGGCGGGCCGGTCGAGCGCCGCCGGCGTTCCATGACCAGGCACCCGGTGAGGAGGGCTCTGACGTCGGACACGTCCACGTCGTCCCGCACGCCGCCCGCGGCCTGGGCCCTTCCGAGCAGCACTCCCAGAGCGTCGGTGAACGCCTGGTCGAGGCCGCCGTCGTCGAAGGCGCTCATGCCCTCGTCCAGCGCGATCGCCTCGCAGAGCGCGTGGTTCAGCATGGCGCGCTCCACCACCCGCATAACGAAACCGTAGAACGTCTCCACCGGTTCCCCGGCGTCGGCGAGGGACCTCGCCTCCTCCACGACCTGTTCGAGGCGGTCGGCGATGGCGGCCTTGAACAGCGCCTCCTTGGTCGGGAAGTTGCGGTAGACGGTCCCGGCGCCGACCCCCGCGCGGCGTGCTATGTCGTCGAGGGGGGCGAGCCTGCCGTCGGCGGCGAAGGCCTCCAGCGCGGCCCGCATGATCCGCTCCCGGTTGCGCAGCGCGTCCGAGCGCCGGGGGGCCGGCGGGTCGGCGGTCATCCGCGTCCTCCTTTGACAAACGGGGCGATCGTTCCGGTACTGTCCTAACCGGGCTACCGGTTCCGATTGTACGGCCGACCAAGGAGGCAGGATGACGACCACCGCCGTTGACGAGGCGCGCAAGAGGCTCGGGCGGATCGGGGCCACGCTGATGACCCCGCTCGCGCCCGCCGACGAGTGGCGGGCGGCGGCCGCGCGCGTCGAGAAGGCGGGCTACGGATCGATCTGGGTGAACGAGGCCGTGGGAGGGCGTGAGGTGTTCACGCAGCTCGGCGTGATGCTCGCGGCGACCGACCGGATCGTCCTCGGTTCGGGCATCGCGAACCTGTGGGCGCGGCATCCGGCCGCGATGCAGGGGGCCGCGTCGGTGCTGGCCGACGCCTACCCGGGGCGGCTGGCGCTCGGGATCGGCGTCAGCATGGGGGCGATCGTCGAGCAGAGCGGGCAGGAGTGGACCAGCCCGCTGGCGAAGATGCGCGGCTACCTGGACGCCATGGACGCCGCCGTCGAGGCCGCTCCGGCGCCGTCCGTCCCCTTCCCAAGGTTGATCGCCGCCCTCGGGCCGAAGATGCAGGCGGTCGCCCGCGACCGCGCGGACGGCGCGATCCCCGCGCTGCTGCCCGCCGAGCACACGCGGCGCGTGCGGGAGACGCTCGGCCCCGACAAGCTGCTGATCAGTCTCCAGACCGTGGTCCCCGAGGCGGACCCCGCCAAGGCGCGCGCGATCGCGCGCCAGGCCCCGGGGCTTCTCATGCCCGGATCGCCCTATGCCCGGATGCTCAGGGAGATGGGCTACGGCGACGCCGACCTGGCGGACGGCGGGTCCGACGAGGTCATCGACCTGTGCTTCAACTGGGGCGACGACGCCGCGATCGCCCGGCGGCTCCAGGGACACCTCGACGCGGGGGCCGACCACGTCGTCGCCTCGGTGTTCGCCCCGGACCTCCCCTCGACGGCCGACCGGCTCGAACGACTCGCCCCCAGCCTGCTCTAGGCGGGGCGTCGGAATCCCCTGCCCGCGCCTCCAGGTCCCCGCTCGGCGGCTGAGGACGTCGCGCGCGTGCGGGGGGCGGTCAGCGGGGGGTGACCAGACCCGTCTCGTAGGCGGCGATGACCAGTTGGGCGCGGTCGCGGGCCTGGAGTTTGGCCAGCAGGTGGCCGATGTGGGTCTTCACCGTCGCCGGGCTCAGGTGCAGGTGCGCGGCGAGCTCGGTGTTCGAGAGGCCGCGGGCGATGAGCGTCAGGACCTCGCGTTCGCGGTCGGTGACGCCGTCCAGCCCGGCGGGAGGGGGCTGGACGGGGCCCGGGCGGCGGACGAACTCGGCGATCAGGCGGCGGGTCACGGTCGGGGCCAGCAGGGATTCGCCCGAGGCGACGATCCGGATCGCCGACAGGAGGTCGGCGGGAGGGGTGTCCTTCAGCAGGAACCCGCTCGCCCCGGCGCGCAGCGCCGAGTAGACGTAGGTGTCCAGGTCGAACGTGGTGAGGATCAGGACGCGCACGTCCGGCAGCTCGCCGCAGATGCGACGGGTCGCCTCGATGCCGTCCATCTCGGGCATGCGGACGTCCATCAGGACGACGTCGGGGCTCTGGGAGGCGGCGAGCTCGACCGCCTCGGCCCCGGTGCCCGCCTCGCCCACCGTGAGCAGGCCGGGCGCGGTGTCGACCAGCACGCGGAAGCTGCCGCGCAGCAGCGCCTGGTCGTCGGCGACGAGGACGCGGACGGGATCGGTCATGGTCACGCCGGATCGTAGGGGAAGTCGGCCGAGACCGCGAAGCCGCCGTCGAGACGCGGGCCCGCGGCGAAGTCGCCGCCGTACATCATGACCCGCTCGCGCATGCCGACCAGGCCGTGCCCCTCCCCCGGCGCCGCGCCGCCGGGCAGGACGCGGACGCCGGGGCCGTCGTCGGCGACGTCGATGCGCATCCGGTGCCCGTCCGCCTCCACGCGGACGCGACACCGGGCGGGGGCGGCGTGCTTGACGACGTTGGTGATCGCCTCCTGGACGATGCGGTAGGCGGACAGGGCCACGCCCTCGGGGAGGTCACCGGCGCGGACGTCCAACTCGACGCGGACACCGGCCATGGCGGCGCGCTCGGCCAGGGCCGGTAGTCCGTCGAGGCCGGGCGAGGGGGCGAGGTCCGGTGCGGAGACCGGGTCGGTGTCGGGGACGGATCCGGCGCGCAGGACGCCGAGGAGGTGGCGCATCTCGGCGAGGGAGCCGCGGCTGGTGGTCTCGATGACGCGGAGGGCGTCCAGCGCCTCCTCCGGCCGCGCCTCGGCGACGTGGACGGCGACGCCCGCCTTGACGGCGATCAGGCTCATGCTGTGCGCGACGACGTCGTGGAGTTCGCGGGCGATGCGCAGCCGCTCGTCGCCGACGGCGCGGTCGGCGAGTTGGCGGGCGGCGCGGTCGGCGTGGGCGCGGCGCTCGCGGACGGCGCGTCCGAGCGCCCAGGACGCGCCGAGGACGGCGAGGCCGAGCACGAACGCGGCGGCGCGCCGGGATTGCCGGTCCTCGGGACCGGCGACGGCGCCGCCGAGGATGACCAGGGCGCTGAGGCCGCCGATCAGCGAGGTCGGGATCCAGCGCCGGCGGGGCTCGGTGAGCGCGACCGTGTACAGCGCGTACGCGGCTGCGGCGTAGGAGTCCCAGACCAGGTCGAGGCAGAGGGACAGGGTGGAGGTGGCGAAGACGACCGCGAACACCGGCACCGGCCACGGCCGCCGCGCCGCGAGCGGGAGCCCGGTGGCGACGGCGGCCGCGCACGCGGGCAGGGCCGGCGCGTCCCCGCCCGACATCATCGTCGTCAGGAGCGCGTAGAGGACCGCCACGGCGGCGTCCAGGGCGATCAGCCGCCGCCGGCTCAGGCGCCGGACGAGCAGGGGGCGCTCGGATTCGTACACGTCACGACGGTAGCCGGGCCGCCGGCGTGATCGCGTCCGGCCGGTGGATGTCAGCCCTGGGTCCGATGCCGCGCGCCGCGCTCGGAACACGGGCGGAGCGGCGCCGGGCGTGCGGACCGGAGCCGGCTCCGATGTGCGGAGGGGCGCGTTCCGGCGAGGGTGGTCGGGTGATCGAGGTGCGTGAGTTGACGAAGCGGTACGGCCGGACGGTGGCTGTGGACCGCCTGTCGTTCGTGGTCCGGCCGGGGGCCGTCACCGGCTTCCTCGGCCCGAACGGGGCGGGCAAGTCGACGACCATGCGGGTGCTGCTGGGCCTGGACGCGGCGTCGTCGGGCGAGGCGCTGGTGAACGGCCGCCGCTACGCGTCCCTGCGGCGCCCCATGCTGGAGGTCGGCGCGCTGCTGGACGCGGGCGCCGTGCATGCCGGGCGGAAGGCGTTCGACCACCTCGGGTGGCTGGCGCGCGGCAACGGGATCGGGACGCGGCGGGTCGCCGAGGTGCTGGAGCGGGTGGGCCTGGCCGGGGTCGCGCGGAAGCGGGTCGGCGGGTTCTCACTGGGCATGCGGCAGCGGCTCGGGATCGCGGCGGCGCTGCTCGGCGACCCCGGGGTGCTGGTCTTCGACGAGCCGGTGAACGGCCTGGACCCGGACGGCGTCCGCTGGATCCGCGAGCTGATGCGTGCGCTGGCCGCCGAGGGGCGGACGGTGCTGATCTCCAGCCACCTGATGAGCGAGATGGAGCTGACCGCGGACCGGCTGGTCGTCATCGGGCGCGGCCGGTTGATCGCGGACACGTCGGTGCAGGAGCTGGCGGACCGCTTCGGACGCGGCGTGCGTGTGCGTTCGCCCCGTCCGGACGAGCTGACGCGCGTTCTCGTGACGGCCGGGGGCACCGTCGAAAGCGCGAACGGGACGGCGGGCGGAGGACGCGTGGCCGGGTCCCCGGAGAGCGGAGGGCTGGTCGTCAGCGGGTTGGAGGCGAAGGCCATCGGCGAGCACGCCGCCGCGCATGGGATCCCGCTGTACGAGGTGACGCCGCGCAACGCGTCCCTGGAGGAGGCCTACATGGAGTTGACCGCGCGCGGCGCCGAGTTCGGGGCGGCGTCGTGATCGACGCGGTGGCGGCGGAGTGGTGGAAGCTGCGCTCGGTCCGCTCGACCCGGTGGACGCTGTCGGTCGCGGGCGCGTTCGTGCTGGTGCTGATGCTGGTCGCGGCGCAGGAGGCACGGATCTGGGACGGGCTGACCGCCCGGGAGCGCGAGGACCTTCCCCTGCGTCCGCTCCAGGTGATGGGGCCGTGGGTCGCCTCGCTGTGCCTGGCGGTCCTCGGCGCCCTGTCCGCGACGTCGGAGTACCGGAGCGGGACGATCGCGACGAGCCTCATCGCCGTCCCGCACCGGGGGCGGTTGGTCGCCGCCAAGGCGGTGGTGGTCGCGGCGGTCGGGCTGACCGCGGGCGAGGCGGTCGCGTTCGCCTCCTGCCTCGGGCCCCGGCTGGTGATCGGCGGGCGGTCCTTCGTCGACCAGGAGGGCTCGGTCCTCCACGACCTTCCGGCCTTCGCCGTCGAGGGCGCGGCGGTGGCGGTGTTCGCGCTGCTCGGGCTCGCGCTCGGGCTCCTGACGCGGTCGGCGGCGGGCGCGATCACGGCGGTCGTGCTGCTGTGGCACGTCCTGCCGCTGCTCGTCTTCCACCTGCCCGAGCCGTGGAACGCGCGCGCCGGCTCGGTGATGCTCAGCGGCCTGGCCTCCGAGATCTCCGGGGCGGGCGCGGGCGAGTCCATCTACGGCGGCGTGCTGCCCGCGCCGGCCGCGGCGGCGGTCATGCTGGCGTACGCGCTCGTGCCGCTCGCCGCGGCCGCGTTCGCCTTCACCCGCCGCGACGCCTGAGAGGGCCGAAACACCGAAAGCGCTGCCCGGTCAATACGGCGGCGGAAATACCCGGCAGCTGTAACGATCACCCGGCCCGTCACCTGCGTCAACGCCGGAGACGGCGATTCGGGGAACGGCGGCGCCCGGCTCGCGGGCGCCGCCGTTCGGGCGTCACGACGCGGCGGGCGCCCGCCGGTAGCCCATACCAGGACGAGCGGGACGACAACCCCCACCTCTCCGGGCGCGTCGCGGAGAACATTCTCCAAGTCGTGGCCCTCCGTCATTCCCGTGTCATGGGAAGGGCCACGAAAAACGAGTGACATTGGTCATCATCAAACCGGAAGAACGCCGGGCAATTCGCACACCGGGGTTTGCGCGCCGCCGCCCGCGCCATCTCGAAAAGGCCGCCTGCGGACACGTTTCGGGCCACGTTCCGCACCCGTCCCGCCACCGACCGCACTGGTCACAGCCGATCAACGCGGTCCGACCGACCGGTCGGCGAGGTCCGCGGCCGCGAGCGCGGCGCCCGCACAACGCCGGCGGAGGTACGCTCGGGATGCGGCGAGCGGACGGCTCCCGCGACGCGGCGGCCCTTCTGCGCGGTAGGGCCGGGCGGCCGCGGACACGTAATTCGTCCTTCCCAAAAACAGGGGTTCATCCTCTAACATAGGGCGATGCCGTTCCGCCCCTGAGCAGACACGTCGACTGGCTGGTGACCCCTTTGCCCCAGGATTCAGCTGCACACTCGCCTTCGGCCGAGAGCGACCCGGCCGGACGGCTGATCGACTATCCCCGGCGCGGGGGGCCGACGGTGCTGCGCATCCTGCTGGGCGCGCAGCTGCGGAGGCTCCGGGAGGCGCGCGGCATCTCCACCGAGCAGGCCGGGTATGAGATCCGCGGCTCGCACTCCAAGATCAGCCGGATGGAGCTGGGCCGGGTCGGGTTCAAGGAGCGCGACGTCGCCGACCTGCTCACCCTCTACGGCGTGACCGACCCCGGCGACCGCGCCACCCTGCTGGAGCTGGCCAAGGAGGCCAACACCCCGGGCTGGTGGCACCGCTACGGCGACGTCCTGCCGAGCTGGTTCGAGGTCTACCTCGGGCTGGAGGAGGCGGCCTCGCTGCTGCGCACCTACGAGCTGCAGTTCGTCCCCGGGCTGCTGCAGACCGAGGACTACGCGCGCGCGGTCGTGCGCCTCGGCTTCTCCGACGCGTCCGAGGAGGAGGTCGAGCGGCGCGTGCAGGTCCGCACGACCCGCCAGGAGCGGTTCACCTCGCCCGGCGCCCCGACGCTGTGGGCCGTGCTGGACGAGGCGGTCGTGCGGCGCCCGCTCGGCGGGCGCGCGGTCATGCGGCGCCAGCTCCGCCACCTCATCGAGATGTCGGAGCTGCCGAACGTCACGCTCCAGCTCGTCCCGTTCGGCGCGGGCGGGCACGCGGCCGCCGGCGGCCCGTTCACCATCCTGCGGTTCGCCGAGCCGGGCCTGTCGGACGTCGTGTACCTGGAGCAGCTCACCAGCGCGCTCTACCTCGACAAGCCCACCGACGTCGACACCTACATGCGCGCGATGAACAACCTGTGCATCACCGCCGCGCGGCCCGACGACACCACGCGCCACCTGCACACGATCCTGGGCCAGCTCTGACCGCACGCCCCGACGGCTGCGCGCGGGGAGCATCGGGGGCGCGTCCGGCGGGGGTCAGGTGTCGTTCAGGACGCGTTCGTCGCGGCTGCGCCCGCCGCCGCGGAACTCCGCGATGACCTCGCCGTGCGGGACGCGGCGCACCGTCACGTCGTACACGCCGCTGCGGCCGTAGCGGACGCGCTCCTCGGCGGTCGCCTCCAGCAGGTCGCCCGCGCGCCCCGGGGCGACGAACACCACGTCCGCGGACGCGGCGACCGTCACCGCGTCGCGGGTGTTGCAGGCGTAGGCGAACGCGGAGTCGGCGAGCAGGAAGATGTAACCGCCGTGGGCGATCCCGAAGCCGTTCACCATCGTGTCGGCGACCCTCATGCGCAGCCGGGCCGTCCCGGGCGCGACCTCGACGATCCGCATCCCCAGGTCCTGCGCCACCCGGTCCCGCGCGTACATCGTCTCGGCGCATCGCCGCGCCACCTCCGCCGCGTCGCTCATCCGCACAGGGTATTGATCGTACGAAGTCGGCGGACGTCCGGCAGGGCGGAACACGGCGCCCACCAGCACGCAAGCCCGGCAAAGACCACTGGCGCGCACCGGGAGCGCCCACGGGACGGGCGTTTCCCTTTCGCGGTGGGCGCCCGGACGTGTAGCGTCAGCGTGGGAACATCCGTTCGACCGATGTCCCCACACCCGTCCGACCGCTCGTCCGAGAGCCCGTCCGATGTCCTGACCGATGTCCCGACCGACGACGCCGAGGTGCCGAGGTGCCGACATCACGCAGCGCTGACACCCAGGCTGACACCCAGGCTGACACCCAGGCCGACACGCAGGCCGGCACGCAGGCCGACGCCCGGGACGACCCCGGGCCGCCGCCCCGGCTGCTGCGGCGCTGGGAGATCGGCGACCCGGACGCCGTGTCCCCCGGGCCGGGGCGCCGCTGCACGCGGGTCGACACCGCCCAGGGCTCGTACTTCCTGAAGGAGTACGAGCACCCCGACCGCAGGCGCGTGCTGTTCCAGCACGCGGTCACCGGGGCGCTGGACGCGGCGGGCCTGCCGGTCCTCGCGCCCGTCCCCGCGCGCGGCGGCCGGACGCTCGTCACCGCGTCCGGGCGGAGCTTCGTGCTGTACCCGTGGGTCGCCGGACGCGTGCGCGGCGGGCTGGAGCTCACGTTCGGGCAGTGCGAGGCGCTCGGCGGGCTCCTCGGCCGGCTGCACGCCGAACTCGACCGGTCGACCCCGCCGGTCCAGCAGAGCATGCTGGTGCCGACCCCGCGCGCCGCCGACGCCGCCGCGGCGGTCGAGGCGATGCTGGAGGCGATCCCCGGGGACGGCACCGACTTCGACGCGCTGACCGGGCGGCGGCTGCGGGAGCGGCACGCGCTGCTCACCGAGTTCGCCGGGCACCAGCCGCCGGAGATGGAGGTCAGCACGGTCGGCCACCTGCACGGCGCGTTCCAGGCGGAGAACCTGCGCTACGGCGGGTCGGGGAACGTCAGCGCCGTCCTCGGCTGGGACGGGCTGACCACCGGGCCGGTCGCGGGCGAGGTCGTCCGGGCGGCGGCGCGGCTGTTCGCGTGCGAGGACGAGCGGGGCCTCGACCTCGACCGCGTCCAGGCGTTCGTGCGGGGGCACCGCGCGACGTTCCCGCTGGACGAGGGGCAGATCCAGGCGGCGGTCCACCGGGAGTGGTGGGAGCGGCTCTGCGACGTCGCGGCGCTGCGGCACCGCTACCTCGGCGCGGACGGCGCCGGCGAGCGCGGGCAGGCGGCGCTGGTCGCCTGGTGGTCGGCGCAGCTCGACCGCACGCTGGAGGTCTTCGCCGCGCCCTACACCGAGGCGTTCGAGGGCGCGGGCGAGCACCCCGCCTTCGGCTAGCACCGCGGAACCAATTTGACCGACCGTTCCAGAACTGGCTAACGTCGGCGGCATGGCACGTGCCAGGGAGTTCGACACCGAGGCGGCCGTCGCCGCCGCCACCGAGGTCTTCCGCGGCCGCGGGTACGAGGCGACCTCGATCCAGGACCTCGTGGAGGCCACCGGGATCGGCCGGGGCTCGCTGTACGCGGCGTTCGGCAGCAAGGACGGCCTGTACGAGGCGGCGCTGCGGCACTACGCGAGCAGTTCGGGGGCGCTGATGGCGCGGCGGCTCGACCGGGACGAGCCCGTCCGCGAGGTGCTGCGCCACCTGCTGCTCGCGCTGGTCGACGACACGGTCGGGGACCCGGCCAGGCGCGGGTGCCTGATGACGAACACGGCGGTGGAGCGGCTGCCGGGCGACGCGGTCGCCGGGCGGATCGTCGGCGGCTCCTTCGACCGGGTCGCCGGACTCGTCGAGGCGGCGCTCCGCAGGGGCCGCGAGCGGGGCGAACTCCCGAAGGACGCCGACGTGACCGCGCTCGCCGACTTCGTCACCACGACGATCCAGGGCCTGCGCGTCCTCGGCAAGGCGGGCGCCGACCGGCGGCGCCTGGCCGCGGTGGTCGACGCCGCCCTGCGAGCCCTGCCGCTTCCTGGGTAGGGACGCCTCGGACCATGCACGCCATGGCGCGTGCCCTGAAAATGTAACGATCGGTCAAGAAAAGGGAGTGGGGACCATGAGTGACGTCGCGCTGCTCGGCACCGGGATCATGGGTGCCGCGATGGGCCGCAACCTGCTCAAGGCGGGGCACCGGCTCACCGTGTGGAACAGGACCCGTGCGCGGGCCGAGCCGCTCGCCGCGGACGGCGCCGCCATCGCCGCGACGCCCGCCGAGGCCGTCGCGGACGCCGAGGTCGTGATCACGATGCTGAGCGACGGCGAGGCCGTCCTCGCCGCGATGGCCGCCGCGGCGCCCTCGCTGCGCCCGGGGCAGGTCTGGGCGCAGATGAGCACGGTCGGCGTCGGCCCGCTGGACCGGCTCGCCGGGTTCGCCGCCGAGCACGGGATCACGTTCGTGGACGCGCCCGTCCAGGGCACCCGGCAGCCCGCCGAGCAGGGGACGCTGGTCGTCCTCGCCGCCGGGCCGCAGGACGCCCGCGCCGCGCTGGCGCCGGTGTTCGACGCGGTGGGCTCGAAGACGCTGTGGCTGGACGAGGACGGCGCGGGCGGCGCGGCGTCCCGGCTCAAGCTCGCCGCGGTGAGCTACGGCATCTCGATGACCTCGATCGTCGCCGAGTCGCTCGCGCTCGCCCGGGGCCTCGGCCTCGACCCCGCGCTGTTCGGCGAGGTCGTGACCGGCGGTCCGATGGACAGCCCCTACCTCCAGGCCAAGCTGAAGTCGATCCTCTCCGACGACTTCACGACGAGCTTCGCCGTCCGCAACGCCGAGAAGGACACGCGGCTGATCCACGAGGCCGCCGCGTCCGGGAACGTGCGGGTGGACCTGAACGACGCGGCGGGCGAGCGGTTCCGCCGCGCGCTGGCGCAGGGGCACGGCGACGAGGACATGTCCGCGACCTACCACGCGAGTTTCGGCGGCTGACTCCTCCCGTCCTCCTCCTCGGCGAGGATGGGGGCATGGAGGTACTCAGCAGCCGGGTCCTGCTCCGCCCGCCCGATCCGCGCCGGACCCAGGCGTTCTACCGCGACGTCCTGGGTCTCGCGGTGTACCGCGAGTTCGGCCCGGCGGACGCGCCCGGCGTCGTGTTCTTCCTCGGCCCGGGGTTCCTTGAGGTGTCGGGGCACGGCGCGGGCGGCGCGGGCGCGGCCGCGATGCTCTGGCTCCAGGTCAGGGACGTGCGGGCCGAGCACGGGCGGCTCGTAGCGGCGGGGGCGCGGATCGTCCGGGAGCCGCGCGAGGAGCCGTGGGGCCTGGTCGAGATGTGGATCGAGGACCCGGACGGCGTGCGGATCGTCGTCGTCGAGGTCCCGGAGGCGCATCCGCTGCGCCGCGATACGCGCTCCTGAGGGGCGGCGGACTCCGGACGCCTCGCCGTTCGACTGGAAAACACTGGAATTGTCTGGAAGCTGCTGTACTGTCGCCCGCATGCCCCGGTCCCCCGGTGTCCCGACCCCCGACGCGCTGGAGGCGCGCATCGCCGAGCTGCGCGCCGCCGTCCGGCGCGCGGTGGCGGCCGGCGACCGGCGGGCCGCCCGCGACCTGCGCGCCGACCTGCGGCTGGCCGAGCGGCAGTGGGACGAGGCCGTCCTCGGTGACGCGGGCACCGGGAACACCACCTCACCCGGCGGGCAGGACGCCCGCGAGAGTGAGGCCCGGGGGCTGCTGCCCGTCCGCGAGCAGGTCCACCAGGCGCTGACGCTGCTCGGCGCGCCCGCCGCGCCGAAGCTGATCGGGTCGGTGTACGCGGCGTTCTTCCCCGGCGAGATCGCCGGGAGCCGCCTGACCAGCCTGCGCCGCGACGAGGAGCGCTCGTTCCGCACCGCGCCCTACGCGCGGCCCTACTATCTGTGCGCGGCGCTGACCGCCGACCTGCTCGCGCCCGCCCGCGGCCTGCTGACCGTGAGCACCTGGCCGCTGGAGCAGCGGATCGTCGGGCCGCTGAGCCCGCGCACCGACTTCCTCACCAGCGCGGTCCGCCTCGCCGAGCACGCCGGTCGGGGGACGCCCTCCCCCGACGTGCGGCGGCTGCTGTGGCGGTTCGCGTCCAACATTCCCGGTGCGGTCACCGGTACGGTCGGTACAGTCGAGCCGGCCGATCTCGCGGAGGCCGCGCGGGCGGAGCTGCAGGTGCACCGCGAACCCGACCGGCGGCTGCGCGCGTCGGCCGCCGGGCGCGCCCGCACCCGGCTCGACGACGCGGAGCGGCTGTTCGGCAGCCGCCTGCGGGCCCTGCACGAATCCGGCGGACGACGCGCCGCACCTGGAGAACGAGGCCGATGACCGAGACCGCGCCGGACCTGGACCGGCTGCGCGGCGACGCTCCCCCGCGCAACCACGACGCCCGCACGATCGCCGCACTGACCGCCAATCCCGGCTGCGCCCGCCGCGGTCTGATGGACGCGGCGGGCGTCGACAAGGACGCGGTGGCGCGGCACCTCGGGTTCCCCGCGCCGTTCGGCCAGTCGCAGTTCGCGATCACGCGCGGGAACGCGTTCGAGGCGCAGGTGAAGGCCGACGGGTGCGCCGAGCTGCTGACGCTGCTGCGCGAGCGCCTCGGCCTCGACGTCGCGGAGGTCGCCTACGACGACCTGGAGGTGGTCGCGGGCAACGAGGGGCGCGAGCTGCGGCACACCCGCACCCGGCGGCTGCTGGCCCGCGCGCTGGAGACCGGCGAGGGCACGCTGTTCGACCACCCGCTGCTCCGGCTGGAGATCGCCGGGCGGCTCGCCTACCTGGAGCCGGACGTGATCGCGTTCCAGGTGCGTGGGCGGCTGCACGTCATCGAGATCAAGTCGTTCGCGGTCGTGGACGGGCAGGCCGAGCCCGAGCAGGTCGCCGCGGCGGCGCGGCAGTCGGCGGTGTACGTGCTGGCGCTGCGGCGGCTGGCCGCCGAGCTGGGCCACGACCCCGGGCGCGTGTCGCACGAGGTGTTCCTCGTCTGCCCAGAGAACTTCTCCAACCGTCCGACGGCGACGCCGCTGGACGTGCGGCCGCAGCTCGCCGTCCTGGAGCGGCAGCTCGCGCGGCTCACCAGGGTCGACGCGATCCTGGAGGCGCTGCCCGGCGACCTGGTGTTCGAGCCGGGCGACGCGCTCGCGGAGTCGGTGCGCGCGGTCGAGGCCCGGTACGCGCCCGAGTGCATGGCGGGCTGCGAGATGGCGCTGTTCTGCCGCGACGAGGCGCGCGCGTGCGGGGCGACGGGCGCGCTCGGCCGCTCGATCCGCGACGACCTCGGCGGCGTCGACACGATCGCCACCGCGCTGGCGCTCGCCGACGGCTCGCTCCACCCCTCCGACGACCTGGCCGAGACCGCCGCGCAGCTGCGCGCCGCCGCCCGGCTCCGCGACGAGGCGCTGCTCGCGGCGCGGGGCGGCGCCGCGTGACCTCGGCTCCCCGCCGCACGCCCTCGGCTCCCCGCCGCATGCCCTCGGCTCTGCTCCGGGCCGGTGGCCGATGAGCGTGCTGTCCTCCCTCGCGCGGCTGCGGGCGGCCTCGACCGGGGCGGCCGAGCCGCTGGCCACCGTCCGGCACTGCCACCTCGTGGACGCGCCGCTGGTGCTCGTCCCGCTGAAGCTGTCCGGCGAGGCGGCGGCGCCGCTCGCGGTCATGCTCGGCGCCGCGCCCGACGACGCGACGCTGCTGGTCGTGCCGCAGCCGCGCAACCGGGACCTGCGGTTCGCGTTCGCCGCCGACCTGGCCAAGCTCGTCCTGAACCACATCGAGACGAGCCACGGCTCCGTCGAGGAGCTGCCGCCGGGCAAGGAGGGCGAGGAGCGGATCCGCTACGGGAACGCGCCGCAGCTCCTCGTCCCGAACCGGGGCGGCGTCGCGTTCCTGCGGCTGCTCGGACGCTCGACGCGGTTCCGCGGCACCGAGGGCCCCTACGCGGTCGACCCGGCGGTGCCGGTCCTCGGCCGCTGGCTGACCTGGTTCGCCGAGCGCCACGACCACCCGGGCTCCTCGCTGCTGCACGCGATGACGGAGCTGCTGCGGCTGCACTGGGCGACCGGGCAGTCCTCGCTGGAGGACGGCAACCTCGCCGCGCTGCTCGGCTGGATCGACCCGCCGGACGGGCTGGACGGCCCCTCCGCCGCCGCCCGCGCCGAGGACCCGGTGGCCTGCCCGCCCGCCGGGCCCACCACCGACCCCTCGTTCGACAACGAGGTCCTCGCCCCCGCGATCGCGGCCTACCACGAGTCCCACGGCGACCCGCGCGCGCTGGAGCGGCTGCGGGCCGCCGTCCACGGGCAGGTCGCGCCGACATGGGAGCTGATGTGGCGGGCCGTCGGCGTCCTG
Source organism: Actinomadura litoris (assembly GCF_009733595.1). Lineage (GTDB taxonomy): Bacteria > Actinomycetota > Actinomycetes > Streptosporangiales > Streptosporangiaceae > Spirillospora > Spirillospora litoris. The sequence goes on from NZ_WOFH01000022.1 coordinate 98,254, forward strand.
CGCGCGCTGCCGGAGGGCGCGAGCGTGCCGGGGCGCTGGGAGCGCGACCGGGACGCCTTCACCTATTACCACCAGACGTTCGGCGAGGCGTATCCTCAGGCGCGCCGCGACCCGCCCGTCCGGGCGGCGCGGCGGCTGCACGACCTCGAACGGGCGCAGGACGCCTACGACGCGCAGCGGGCGTTCGACGACCCGCTGGTCATGGCCGAGCACCGGCTGTCCGGGCAGGCGTTCGGCGGCCTGGTCACCGAGTGCGAGCCCGACCGGCTGGACGAGACGGGCAAGCGCCCGAAGCTGCGCCCGCTGCTGCGGATCGGCACCGAGGACCCGGTCCGGCTCGACCCCGGCACCGTCGTCTGCAACGCCGCGCGACCGGCGCTCAAGGGGAGGATCGTGGAGTTCGACGGCGGCGGCGTGCTGCTGGAGCTGACCGGCGGCATGGGCCGCAGGCTCACCGCCGAGCCGGGCACCGTCCCCGGGGTCGGTGAGCGGGTGTGCTTCACCTCGCTCTCGGAGGGGTCGTGGGGCGCGGCGCGGTTCCCCGACCGCGAGGACACCCCGTGGACGCACGGCGGGCCGCCCGCCGAGTACGTGCCGACCGACGAGGACGCCGAAGAGGACTGGTCATGACCGAACGCCACCTGGTCGCGCTGCCGCCGGAGCGCCCGCGGGACCCGTCGGAGGCGGCGACGCGGGTCGTCGAGGACGTCCTGGCCGACCTGGACGGCGCGCACCGCGGCGTGGTCGTCGACTCCCCGCCCGGCGCGGGCAAGTCCACGCTGGTGGTCCGCGCCGCCGCGCACCTGGCGGCGGCGGGCGAGCGGCTGATGATCGTGGCGCAGACCAACGAGCAGGTCGACGACCTCATCGACCGCATCGCGGGCCGCCACCCCGAGGTGACGCTCGGCCGCCTGTCGGCCTCCGGGTACGTGCCGTCGGAGCGGGTCCTGGCGCATCCGGCGGTGCGGGTCGCGCAGAAGGCGGACGACCTCGCCGAGCACACCGTCGTGATCGCGACCGGCGCGAAGTGGGCGACGCTGGCCGAGGGGTCGTGGCCGTGGGCGATCGTGGACGAGGCGTACCAGATGCGCTCCGACCTGCTGCTGCGCATCGCCGGACGGTTCGAGCGGGCTTTGTTCGTCGGCGACCCGGGGCAGCTCGACCCGTTCTCGACCGTCGAGGTGGAGCGCTGGGCGGGCCTGTCGTGGGACCCGATGCGCAGTGCCGTGTCGGTGCTGCTCGCGCACAACCCGGAGCTGCCCGTCCACCGGCTGCCGGTGTCGTGGCGGCTGCCCGCGTCGGCCGCGCCCGTCGTGTCGGACGCGTTCTACCCCTTCACCGGGTTCCGCGCGGGAACGCGGGAGGGCGAGCGGCGCCTGGAGTTCCAGGCGCGCGGCATGGGCACCACCTACGACCTGGCGCTGGAGGAGGCGGCGGCGACCGGCTGGGCCCTGTACGAGCTGCCCGCCCGGCACACGCTGCGCACCGACGCCGAGGCGGTGCGGGCGACGGCGGCGCTGGCCGTCCGCCTGCTGCAACGCGGGCCGGTCGCGCACTCCGAGCAGGGATCGGCCCCCGTCGGAGCCGACCGGGTCGCGATCGGCGCGGCGCACCGCGACCAGGTCACCGCGATCCGCGCGGCGCTCGGCCCGCACGGCGCGGGCATCACCGTCGACACCGCCAACCGCCTCCAGGGCCGCGAGTACGACGTGACGGTCGTGCTGCACCCGCTGTCGGGGCGCCGCGACGCCACCGCGTTCCACCTGGAGTCGGGGCGGCTGTGCGTGCTGGCGTCACGGCACCGGCACGCGTGCGTGGTCGTGGCGCGGGCGGGCATCCCCGAGCTGCTGGACGCCCACCCGTCCACCGAGCCGGTGCGCCTCGGCGTCCCGGTGAAGTTCCCGGACGGCTGGGAGGCCAACCAGTCGGTGCTCGCGCACCTGGCGCGGCACCGCGTCCAGGCGGACTGAGGTCCTCAGGCGGGGCCCGCCGTGGCGGCCCAGCGGCCGTTGCTCCGGGTGATCGTGATCGGGTGGTCGAAGCACGCGCTGACCTGCCCGGTGGTGAGGACCTCGCCCGCCGGTCCGGAGGCGAGCACGCGCCCCTCCCGCAGCAGCAGCGCGTGGCTGGTGCTGGTGGGCAGCTCCTCCAGGTGGTGCGTGACCAGCACGGTCGTCAGGTCGGGACGGTCGGCGCGGAGCTGGTCGATGGCGGCCAGCAGCCGTTCGCGGGCCGCGACGTCCAGGCCGGTGGCGGGCTCGTCGAGCAGCAGCAGCGGCGGGTCCGGCATGAGCGCGCGGGCGATGAGCGTACGGCCCCGCTCCCCCTGCGACAGGTTCGGCCAGCGGGCGTCGGCGCGGTGCGTCAGCCCCAGCAGCCCGATCAGTTCATCGGCGCGCCGCAGGTCGTCCTCGGACGGTGTCCAGCGCGGCACCAGCTCGATGGTCCCGGTCACGCCGGTCAGCACGACCTCCCGGACGGTCCGCGCCGACTCCAGCGGATGCCGCGGGTTGACCTGCCCGATCAGCCTGCGCAGCTCCTGGACGTCGACCCGGCCGAGCCTGCGCCCGAGGATCTCCGCCGCGCCGCGCGTCGGGTGGGTGTAGGCGCCGAGGATGCCGAGCAGCGTGCTCTTCCCGGCGCCGTTCGGGCCGATCAGCGCCCAGTGCTCGCCGCGCAGCACGGTCAGCGTGACCTGGTCGAGGAGCACGCGCCGCTGCCGGACGAGGTCGATCTTGTCGGCGTTGAGCACGACGTCGGACGGGGACAACGCGGACCTCCCTGCTCGCGGACGCACCGAAGATCCGCAATGTACCCGAAGGTTCGCCGCGGCAGGCACGAGGGGCGGTCCGGGCGGATAATGTGAGAGCCGGTGCCTCAGCGATCAGGGGAGGGACATGGAGGACATCGGCTTCATGTGCGCCCGCTGCGGCGGCGAGGTGCACGACGTCACGCACAACCGCGAGGGCTCGCTGGACGGCGTGGGCTACCGCCACAACCGGCGGGTGGAGCCCTGGGACCACGAGCTGGAGCTCGCCGTGGGCGAGCCGGCCCCGCAGGACCAGTCGTGCGACTTCTGCGCCGTCCCGGGCCCGAGCTGGCTGTACTACCCCACGCTCGACCCCGAGGACACCGACATGTTCGAGGTCGAGCTCGACACCACGCACCTGTCCGACGACGACACCGCCGTGGCCGTCCTCAACATGCTCTATCCCTGGTACGCCTGCGACACGTGCTCGGTGCTGGTCGCCGACCGCAACATCGACCTGCTGATCGCGCGCGCCTTGGACCGTACCCCCGTCCCCGCCGGCGCCGCCGTGGACGAGGACACCGTCCGCGCCCGCCTCAAGGGGTCGCTGTCGGTGTTCTTCACGACGCGTCCGGGCCGTCCGCAGCCGTCCCGGGCGGTGTAGGCGCGGGGATCGCGGCGGGGCGCGCCGGGCACGCTCGCGCGGGGGCGCGGGCCTGGAACCGGGGTCGGCGCGGGAACGTCAGAGCCCATCATTAAGATCGGTCCCGTTTTGGGTGGCGGTTCGAGCACGGGGGAAACGCAAGGTGATCATTGAGAAGCGGTTCCATGGGCCGGACGGGTCCGGCCATGGCGGGTACGTGGCGGGGATGCTCGCGGCGCGGGCGGCCTCCGACACGGTGACGGTGACGCTGCGGCGCCCTCCCCCGCTGGACACCGACCTGACGGTGACGGTCGAGGACGAGCGCGGCCACGGGGTGCGGCTCTGGGACGGCGAGACACTGGTGGCGGAGGCGCTCGCGGGGGCGATCGTCGTGCCGCCGGTGCCGCCCGTCCCGTTCGAGAAGGCGCTGGAGGGCGCGGAGAAGTACCGGGCGGCGGAGAACCACCCGTTCCCGCGCTGCTTCGTGTGCGGCCCCGAGCGCGCCCCGGGGGACGGGCTGCGCCTGGAGCCGGGCCCGGTCGCCGAGGCGACCGTCGCCACGCCGTGGGTGCCCGCCGAGGCGCCGACGGCCGAGTTGGTGTGGGCCGCGATGGACTGCCCCGGCGGCTGGGCGTTCGACGTGGCGGGCCGTCCGGCCGTGCTCGGCACGATGACCGGGCGGGTCACGGGCCTCCCCGAGGCGGGCGAGCGGTGCGTGGTCATGGGCCTCGCGCGCAGCCGGGAGGACCGCAAGATGCACGCGGCGACGGCCCTGTACGGCGCCGACGGCCGGCTCCTCGGCCGCTCGGAGCAGATCTGGATCGAGATCGACCCGCAGCGGTTCGGCTAGTCCGGCGGGATCTCCGCGCCCGGCACCGCGCCGCGCTGCGCACTGCACTGCACTGCACTGCACTGCACGGGACAGCACGGCACCGCGCCGGGGGCGGTATCGGCGTGTCCGGACGCGGGATTCGGCGGCGGGGGCCGCCGGACCGGTTCCGCATGGGTTCCCGGAATGTGTCGTCTGACGCTGCCCGGCAGGCCCGGTCCGCGTTCAATCTGAACCTCCGCGAATACGGAGGCGGGTCAGATGAGCGGAACCGGATTCCTGCTACTGGGGGTGGCCGCGCTCGCGGTCTACACCGGGATCCACTGGGAGCGCGCGCGGCGGGCGGTGTTCGACGTGCGGCTCGGCCGCAAGCGGGTCAGCTCGCTGCGGCACACGGCGCTGCGGGAGCGGGCGCACACCGCCCTGCTCGCCGGGGGGACGGTGGTGGTGTTCTTCATGATCGTCCGATACGGCTGAGCCGGGCCCGGGAGCGGGGCCCGGCGGGCGGGGGTCGTCAGGGGGGCAGCCGGTGACCGTCAGGGGCCGGTGAACAGGGGGTCCTCCCGGTCGGCGCCGTTGAGCGGCTGACCGGGGTTCTGCGGCCCGTGGTTCGACTGGCCGGGGTTCTGCGGGCCGTGGTTCTGCGGCCCTTGGTTCGGGTGACCGTGGTTCGACTGGCCGGGGTTCTGCGGGCCGTGGCCTTGCGGGCCGTGGTGCGGGGGCCCGGCGGGGCCGGGGTGGTGCGGTGCGGCGCCGGGCGGGGGCGGGCCGTGCTGCGGGACCGGCGCGCCGTTGGGCGGCTGGCCGATCGGCGGCGGGCCCGGGGGCATGCCGGGCGCCTGGGCGTGGCTCGCGTTGTGCGAGATGCCCGCGGGCGGCGCCGGCGTGCCACCGCCCGGCATCCGGCCGCCGGGCGGGATGTTGGACGAGAGCGTGTTGTGCGTGAACTGGTCGATCTGGCGGCGGGCGCGGTCGGCCTCGGCGCGGGCCGCGTCGCGCTCCTCGGCGAGCGCGGTCAGCGCGGCCTGCTGCTCGGCGACCGACTGCGAGAGCTGGCGGAGCTGCACCGACTGGTCATTGATCTTGGAGTTGAGCTCGTCGCGCTCGGACGTGGCGGCCTGCGCCCGCGCCTGGGCGGCGTCGCGGTCCTTGACGGCCTCCTCGACCCGGGCGGCGGCGCGCACGACCTCCGCCTCGGCCTCGGACTGGGCGCGCAGCGCGGTCGCGCGCTCGGTCTCGGCCTTGCTGGCGGCCTGCATGGCGCGCTGCCGCTGCGCCTCGGTGTCGCGCATGGCGTTGCGCAGGTCCTCGGCGCCCTGCTTGGCGACGGCGGCCTCCACCCGCTGCGCCTCGACGGCGCCCTCGGCCTCGGCCAGCTTGGAGTGCAGCGTGACCAGCTCGGCGCGCGCGGTCTCCAGCGCGGCCAGCAGCTCGGTCTCGCGGGCGGCGATGCGGTCGCGCTCGCTCTCGGCGGCGAGCTTGGCGCTCGTGGACTGCTGGGCGATCTGGTGCGCCTCCTCCCACGCCTCCTGCGCGGCGTCGCGCTTGGCGGTGGCGAGCTTGGCCTCCTCGCGGGCGGTCGCGGCCTCCCGCTCGCTCTCCTCGGCGCGGCCGCGGGCGGAGGTCGCCTCCTGCCACGCCTCCTCGGCCTTGCGCTGGGACGCGTCGCGCTCGCTCTGCGCGATGGCGAGCTCGCGGGCGGCCTCGGCGCGCACCTCGGCGACGCGCCGCTCGACCCCGGCGACGCTCAGCTCGGAGGTGAGCGAGTCGGCGAGCAGGTCGGCCGCCTTCTCCAGCCGCTCGACCATCTCCCATGTGGAGGCGACCTGGCCGGTCAGGCCCGGCGCGTCCCGGCCGCGCTCGCGGCGGTCGCGGGCCTCGCGGGCGCAGGCGCCGTCGTTGTCGCGGCAGTAGCGGACGCTGCGGACGGCGCCCATCGGCTGCGGGACGGGCCGTCCGCAGTTCGCGCACGGCCAGACCGTGACGGGCTCGCCCAGCCGGGCGACCGCCGTCTCGGCGGTCCGCTCCGGCTCCCGGCCCCGCCCGCCTGAGCCCTCCGTCCCCGCGCCGCCCGTGCCCCGCGCCCCGCTCCGCCTGTCGTCGTCCTGTCCACCGGCACTCTCGGAACCCGGGCCGCGTGCACCCGTGCCCTCCGTGCCGGCGCCCCCTGTGCCCGCGCCCTGCGCACCAGCGTCTTCCTGCGGCTTCTCGCCTTCGGAGACCGCGGCTTCGGGAGTCGCGGCCGTCTCCTCGGGGCCGCTATTGTCGCGCTCTTCGCTGTTAGGCATGGAATGAACCATACGCACTAGTCGGCGTGGCCGCAGTGACTTGCGGGGTTCGTGTGGGCACGCAGAGGTCGCTCCCGAGGGGGCCCGGAGGCGGTCCGCGACGTCCGAGGAACCGGGAAAACGGCACGCTCGCAGGGCTTCCCGCCTCCCCCGCCGAAGGTCCATGGAGCGGGGTCCGGCCAGCCGAAAAATCGGCTCACCGGTCAGGGACGGAAGCGGTCGGTCGCCTCGACGAGCCGGTGCAGCGTCCCGGGTTCGGAGCCGCCGTGGCCCGCGTCCTCGACGATCGTGAACTCCGCCTCGGGCCACGCCAGGTGCAGGTCCCATGCCTGGTCGGGCGGCGTCTTGATGTCGTAGCGGCCGTTCACGATCACGGCGGGGATGTGCCGGACGCGGTCGACGCCCGCGAGCAGCCCCTCTTCGGGCAGGAACCCGCCGTTGGCGATGTAGTGGTGGAGGATGCGGGCGAACGCGTAGAGGAGCGCGGGGCCGACGTCGGGGGGCGGCACCGGGAGCAAGGTGTTCGCCGCCATCTCCCAGTCCATCCAGGCGCGGGACGCGGGCCCGTGCACCGCCGGGTCGGGGTCGTGGATGCGGCGCCCGTAGGCGGCGAGCAGGTCGTCGCGCTCGGCGGCCGGGATCGCGTCGCGGAACGCCGCCCACTCGGCGGGGAACAGGTGCGCGGCGCCTCCCGGGGTGAGCGACCACGCCTCGTCCTCGGGGCGGATGAGCCAGATCCCGCGCAGCACTAGCTCGGTGACGCGCTCGGGATGGGCCTGCGCGTAGGAGAGGGACAGCGTGCTGCCCCAGCTCCCGCCGAACACCAGCCAGCGGTCGACGGACAGGTGCTCGCGCAGCCGCTCGATGTCGGCGACCAGGTGCGCGGTCGTGTTGTGCTCCAGCGACACCGCCGGGTCGCTCGCGCTCGGCAGGCTGCGCCCGCAGTTGCGCTGGTCGAACAGCACGATCCGGTAGGCGGCCGGGTCGAAGAAGCGCCGGTTGGCGGGCAGCACGCCGCCGCCGGGCCCGCCGTGCAGGAACACCGCCGGCTTGCCGTCGGGGTTCCCGCACACCTCCCAGTAGATCTCGTTGCCGTCGCCGACGTCGAGCAGCCCGGAGTCGTGCGGTTCCACTTCCGGGTAGAAGCCCCTCAGGTCCATGCATTAGTCATACCCGACAAACGATCATGCCGGGAACGCTAGAGCTGGGCGAGGGCCTTGCGGATCCGCTTGTCCGACACGGGGTAGCGCGTCCCGAGCTGCTGGGCGAACAGGCTGACCCGCAGCTCCTCCAGCATCCAGCGCACCTGCCGGGCGGCCTCGCCGTCGCGGCGGGCCGGGTGCAGCCGGCGGAGCGCCTGCTCGTACTCCTGCTCCAGCGTCTCGACCTGGTGCGCGAGCGCGCGGTCGCGCCCCGGGTTCTCGGGCAGCTTGTCGAGCCGAACCTGGAGGGCGCGCAGGTAGCGGGGCAGGTCGGGCAGCCGCGGCCAGCCGGTCTCGGTGACGAACCCGGGCTTGACCAGCTGCGCGATATGGGCGCGGACGGCGGTCAGCGCGGGCACGAGCGTCAGGCTCGTCGTGCCGCGCAGCCGCCGGTCGATCTCGTGGGCCTCGGCGAGGATCCGCTCGACCAGCGCGACGATCGCGGCGGTCGCGTCGTGCAGGTCGGCGCGGACGCGGTCGTAGAGGACGCGGAACCCCTCCTCGTCCCACGCGGGGCCGCCCGCCTCGGCGATGAGCCGGTCGGCGGCGGCGGTGACGCAGTCGTCGAACAGCGCGGCGACCGAGCCGTGCGGGTTGTGGCTGAGCGCCAGCTTCCCCTGGTTGGTCAGGCGGCCCTGGATGAGCTTCACCGGCGAGGGCGCGTTCAGCAGGATCAGCCTGCGGGTGCCGCGCCACATCGCGCGGCGCTGCTCGGCCTCCGTCTCATACATCCGGACGGCGACGCTGTCGCCCTCGTCGGTGAGCGCCGGGTACGCCTTGACGTCGTAGCCCGCCTGGTTCCGCTCGTAGGTGCGCGGCAGCTCGCCGATCGTCCACTCGCGCAGCCCGGACCGCTCGATCGTGGACGCCGCCTTGGACAGCGTCCCCCGGACCTTGCCCGCGAGGCGGCGCTTCAGCTCGTCCAGGTCGGTGCCCTCGCCGAGCGCCCGGCCCCGGTCGTCGACCACGCGGAACGTGATGCGCAGGTGCGCGGGCAGCCGGGAGGTGTCCCACGCCTCGCGCGCGACCGGGACGGAGGTCATCGCGGTCAGCTCGCGCTCCAGCGCGTCCAGCAGCGGCTCGGTGCGGGGGGCGACGCGGCCGAGGACCTTGCGGGCGTAGTCGGGCGCCGGGACGAAGTTGACGCGCAGCTGCTTGGGCAGCGACCGGATCAGCTCGGTGACCAGTTCGGCGCGCAGGCCGGGGACCTGCCAGTCGAAGCCGTCCGGCCGCACCTGGTTGAGGACCTGCACCGGGACGTGGACGGTCACGCCGTCGGCGTCGGTGCCCGGCTCGAACTGGTAGGTCAGCCGCAGGCCCAGCGGCCCCTGCCGCCACGCGTCGGGGTAGTCGGCCTCGCTGACGCCGTCGGCGGTGGCGTTGATGAGCATCGACTTCTCGAACCCGAGCAGGTCGGGGTCCTCGCGCCGGGCCTGCTTCCACCAGGCGTCGAAGTGCCGCCCGGACACGACGTCCTCCGGGACGCGCTCGTCGTAGAAGTCGAACAGGGTCTCGTCGTCGACGAGGATGTCGCGGCGCCGGGCGCGGTGCTCCAGCTCCTCCACCTCGTCCAGCAGGGCGCGGTTCTCGTGGAAGAACCGGTGGTGGGTCTCCCAGTCGCCCTCGACGAGCGCGTGCCGGATGAACAGCTCGCGGGACAGCGCCGGGTCGATGGAGCCGTAGTTGACGCGGCGGTCGGCGACGATCGGCACGCCGTAGAGCGTGACCTTCTCGTGCGCCATCACGGCCGCGCGCTTCTTCGACCAGTGCGGCTCGCTGTAGGAGCGCTTGACGAGGTGCCCGGCGAGCGGCTCGATCCACTCCGGCTCTATCTTCGCGTTGACCCGCGCCCACAGCCGGGACGTCTCGACCAGCTCCGCCGACATCACCCAGCGGGGCGGCTTGCGGAACAGCGACGACCCGGGGAACACGGCGAACCGCGCGCCGCGCGCGCCGATGTACTCCTGGCCCCGGCGCTGCTTGGCGTCCTTCTTGTCGGCGTCCGCCAGGCCGACGTGGGAGAGCAGGCCCGACAGCAGCGAGACGTGGACGCGGTCGGGGGGCGCGTCGGCGGTGTTGACCGTGACGCCGAGGGTCTTGGCGACCTGTTTGAGCTGACCGTGCAGGTCCTGCCACTCCCGCACGCGCAGGAAGTGCAGGAACTCGTTCTTGCACATCCGCCGGAACGCGCTGCCCGACAGCTCCTGCTGCTGTTCGCGCAGGTAGTTCCACAGGTTCAGGTAGGCGAGGAAGTCGGAGGTCGGGTCGGCGAACCGGCGGTGCCGCTCGTCGGCGGCCTGCTGGTCGTCGGCGGGGCGCTCGCGCGGGTCCTGGATGGACAGTGCGGCGGCGATGACGAGCACCTCGCGCACGCAGCCGTTGCGGTCGGCCTCCAGCACCATCCGCGCGAGCCTCGGGTCGACGGGGAGCTGCGCGAGGCGGCGGCCGAGCGGGGTGAGGCGCCTGCGCGGGTCCTTCTCCGCCGGGTCGATCGCGCCCAGCTCGTGCAGCAGGTCGACGCCCGCCTTCACGTTGCGGCGGTCCGGCGGCTCGACGAACGGGAACGCGGCGATGTCGCCGAGGCCGAGCGCCGTCATCTGCAGGATGACCGACGCCAGGTTCGTGCGGAGGATCTCCGGGTCGGTGAACTCGGGGCGGGACTCGAAGTCCTCCTCGGAGTACAGCCGGATGCACACGCCCTCGGACACGCGCCCGCAGCGCCCCTTGCGCTGGTTCGCCGACGCCTGCGACACGGGCTCGATCGGGAGCCGCTGCACCTTCAGCCGGTGGCTGTAGCGGGAGATCCGCGCGGTGCCGGGATCGACGACGTACTTGATGCCGGGGACGGTCAGCGACGTCTCGGCGACGTTGGTCGCGAGGACGATCCGGCGCCCGCGGTGCGGCTGGAACACGCGGTGCTGCTCGGCCGCCGACAGCCGCGCGTACAGCGGGACGACCTCGGCCGTCCCCCGCTGCCGCTGGAAGTGCTTGGTGAGCGCGTCGGCGGTGTCGCGGATCTCGCGCTCGCCGCTGAGGAACACCAGCACGTCGCCGGGCGCCTCGCGGCCCAGCTCGTCCACCGCGTCGAGGATCGCCTGGACCTGGTCGCGGTCGGGGTCGGCGGACGGGTCGTCGGGGTCGGTGACGGGCCGGTAGCGGACCTCCACCGGGTAGGTCCGCCCGGACACCTCCACGATCGGCGCGTCGTCGAAATGCGCCGAGAACCGCTCGGGGTCGATCGTCGCCGAGGTGATGATCACCTTCAGGTCGGGGCGCCTCGGCAGGATCTCCTTGACGTAGCCGAGCAGGAAGTCGATGTTGAGGCTGCGCTCATGCGCCTCGTCGATGATCAGCGTGTCGTAGCGGCGCAGCAGCCGGTCGGTCTGGATCTCGGCGAGCAGGATGCCGTCGGTCATCAGCTTGACGAGCGTGTCGTCGCCGGAGCGGTCGGTGAAGCGGACCTTGTAGCCGACGGCGTCGCCCAGCCCGGTGCCGAGCTCCTCGGCGATCCGGTCGGCGACGGTGCGGGCGGCGAGGCGGCGCGGCTGGGTGTGCCCGATCGAGCCGAGCACGCCCCGGCCCAGCTCCAGGCAGATCTTGGGGATCTGCGTCGTCTTGCCCGACCCGGTCTCGCCCGCGACGATCACGACCTGGTGGTCGCGGACGGCGGCGAGGATGTCCTCCTTCTTGCGCGCGACGGGCAGCTCGGCCGGGTAGGTGATCGCGGGCACGGCCGCGCGCCGCCGCTCGACCCGCCGCTCGGCGGCCTCGATGTCGGCGGCGATCTCCTCGGCGACCCTGGTCCGGCGCGCGGCGTCGCGCGTCTTCTGCGCGCCGTCGATACGGCGGCGCAGGCGGTGCTGGTCGAGCAGCGTCAGCCCCGGCAGGCGCGCGCGCAGCCCGGCGAGCGGCGAGTTCACAGACGTCCTCATAATCCTCGACAAGGATAGGGTTCGGGCGCCCCCGGCCCGCTCCCCCCTCAAACCTTCGCACCGTAGCCGCAACGGCCCACGCGGGGCGATCGAATTTCCGGCGGTCCGGTGTACAACACCGCGCCCCCGGCCGCGATTCCCGCCGCCCGTACGCGGCGTACCGGATCCTTCACCTGGAGACACTGACCGTTCGGCCGGAGGATCCCTCATGATTGTGTGACATGGAGACCCCGAGGGCCGCCGGCCGCCACACGATCGTCCGCCTGCTCGGCTCGGGCGGGTTCGCGACCGTCTGGCTCGGCCACGACCCGGAGCTCGACGCGCCGGTGGCCGTCAAGATCCTCGGCGAGCACTGGACGCACCGCGCCGACGTCCGGGAGCGGTTCGTCCGGGAGGCGCGGCTCCTGCGGCGCGCCGACTCGCCCCGGCTCGTGCAGGTCTTCGACATCGGCGAGCTGCCCGACGGGCGCCCCTACTTCGTGATGACCTACGCCGACCGGGGCACGCTGGAGGACCGGCTCGCCGGGGGGCCGCTGCCGCTGAACGAGGCGCTGCGGATCGCGCGGGAGATCATCCTGGGCGTCGGGGAGCTGCACGGGCTCGGCGTCGTGCACCGCGACCTGAAGCCGTCCAACGTGCTGCTGCGGGCCGCGCCCGGCGACGCCGGTGCGAGCGGGGGCGAGGGCGAGCGGGTGCTCATCGCCGACCTCGGCATCGCGCGCACCGACGACCGGCTGTCGAGCCTGACGCTGCCCGCCGGGTCGCCCGGCTACATGGCGCCCGAGCAGGCGCAGATCGACGGCGCCCCCGACCGCCGCGCCGACGTGTACGGGCTCGGCGCGCTCACCTACCACCTGCTGACCGGCGAGCCGCCGCGCACGCCCCCCGTGCCGCCGAGCGGGCTGAACCCGGCCGTCCCGCCCCGGGTGGACGCGGCCGTGCTGCGCGCCCTGGAGCCCGACCGGGAGCGCCGCTGGCCGAGCGCGGAGGAGTTCGGCGCCGCGCTCGCCGACGCGACCAGCTCCGTCGACACCGACCCCCTGCCCGGCGCGCCGCCGGCCGCGGTGGCGCGCCGGACCCGGCTGCCGCGCCGCCGGACCGCCGTCGCCGGCGCCGCCCTCGCGGCCGCGGTCGCCATGGGCGGCGCGGCGTGGGCCGTCGCGGGCATGGGCGGCGACGGGTCCGCGGCGGACGACGCGCACTCGCGCTACCTGCGCGCCGGGTCGGACGTGCCGCGCCCGTACAGGGACCTGATCGTCCGGGCGGGCACGTGGTGCGACATGCCGGGCCTGAGCCCGGCGCTGATCGCGGCGATGCTGAAGGCGGAGAGCGGCTTCGACCCGCACCTGTCCGACCCCGCGAAGGACGAGTACGGCATCGCGCGGTGGACGCCGAAGATCCTGGTGTTCTGGCAGCCGGGCGGCCTGAACAACCCCGAGCCCAGGCCCGCCCAGATCACCCCGGAGCTGTCGATCCCGGCGATGGGCCGCTACCTGTGCTTCTGGGGCAAGGACCTGAAGGGCGTCCCGGGCGACCCGGCCCTGAACCTCGCGGTCAGCTACCGCAGCTCGTCCAAGACCGTCGTCAAGGAGGGCGGCGTCCCGGCCCGGTTCATGCCGTACGCGGAGAAGGTCCGCCGCTACCTGGCCGACTACCGGCCGCGCTGAGCGGCGGCGTCAGTACCTCCCTCCGACGGCCGGGGGGACGGCGTCCAGCTCGGCGAGGTCCCCCTCGGTCAGCTCCAGGTCGGCGGCGCCCGCGTTGTCGCGCAGGTAGCGGACCTTCTTGGTGCCGGGGATGGGGATGACGTGGTCGCCCTGGGCGAGCGTCCAGGCGATGGCGACCTGCGCCGGGGTGGCGCCGTGCCGCTCCGCGACCGCCTTGACGACGTCCACGATGCGCTGGTTGGCCTTCAGCGCCTCCTCCTGGAAGCGCGGGTTGATGACCCGGAAGTCGTCGTCCTCGAAGTCGGTCGTGGTGACGGTCCCGGTGAGGAAGCCCCGGCCGAGCGGCGAGAACGGCACGAACGCCGCGCCGTTGGCCGCGCACCAGCCGACCACGTCCCCGGCGTCCCCGGTGCCGCCGACCACGCTGAGCATGCCGACCGGGCCGCTGGACTCGGCGGGCGGCGCGCCCAGGGCGTCCCGCGTCCACAGCGACAGCTCCGACTGGACGGCGGCGACCGGATGGACCGCGTGCGCCTCGGCGGCCTGCGCGACGCTCACCTCCGACAGCCCGAGGGCGCGCACCTTGCCCTCGGCGACCAGCTCGGCCATCGCGCCCCAGGTCTCGGTCAGCGGCACGTCCGGGTCGACGCGGTGCAGGTAGTACAGGTCGATCACGTCGGTGTCCAGGCGGCGCAGGCTCTCCTCGGCCGAGGTCTTCACGTGCTCGGGCGTGCCGCGCCGGACCATCTTGAACGTCGCCTCGTCCTCCACGACCAGGCCGGTCTTGGTCGCGAGGACGGCCTCGTCCCGGCGCCCGGCGAGCGCCCGGCCCACCAGCCCCTCGTTGTGGCCGTCGCCGTACGGCTGGGCGGTGTCCAGGAACGTCACGCCGAGGTCGAGCGCCTCGCGGATCAACGCGATCGACGCCGTGTCGTCGGACTCTCCGTAGGCCCAGCTCATCCCCATGCAGCCGAGCCCGATCGCGCCCACCGGCCTACCCGCGAAGTCACGATTTTTCATGCTCGCTACTCCTTCTTCTAGGTTGCGCGATCCGCTCACGTTACCGGCGTTGATCGTGGGGCGCCTTGGGAGGCGCGCGGGCGCGGCATAGGCTGAGCCGCGTGACCGGCCCAGGTGCGGCGACGCCGCGGTACGCGCGGGGCACGCGGTACGCGCGGGGCGCCTTCCTCGCCGCCGCGTGCACGGCCCTCGCGCTCGCCGGGCACGTCGCCGGCGGCCGCGGGGCCTGCTGCGTGCCGCCGCTCCCGGCCGTCCTCGGCACCGGGGCGGTGGTCGGCGCGCTGTGCGTCGGCCTCGCCGGGCGGATGATGTCGTTCCGGCGCATCCTGGCCGTCGTGGGCTGGGCGCAGGTCGCCTTCCACTTCGCCTTCACGTTCGCCTCGTCCGGTGCCGGCCCCGCGCACCACATGGAGGCGGGCGGCCCGCCCATCGCGCCTCCGCCCGCCCCCGGCCCCGGTGCCGGGATGGCGCACGGCCTCGGGCTCGGGCCCTCGATGCTGGCGGGGCACGCCCTCGCCGCGCTCGCCGCCGCGCTGCTGCTCTCCGGCGCCGAGCGCGCCCTGGACTGGCTGTACGGGGCGGTCTTCGCGGCGGTCGCGCGGCCGCTCCCGATCGCGCCCGCGCGGACGAGCCGTCCGCCGCGTCCGGTCGTGGTCGTGGTCGCGGGCGACCCGGCGCCGCGGCTCGGCGTCCTGCTGGCCCGCGCCGTCCGGCGCCGCGGCCCTCCGGTGGCCCCGCCGCGCGCCGCCTGACCCCGCCCGACCCGGCGGGGCGGTGCGGCGTGCCACGCCTGCCATCACCCCACCGGAATAAGGGACCCCCCATGTTCAATTGCAAGGCAGCGCTGTCCGCGCTCACCGCCTGCGCACTGCTGGGCGCCGCCGCGTGCGCCGGAGACTCCGGCGGCGAGGCGGCCGCCGTCAAGCTCGACGGCGCCCCCGGCGCCACGTCCTACCCGCTCTCCTTCGACAACTGCGGGCAGAAGGTGTCCTTCACCCGCCCGCCGGGCCGCGTCCTGATCCTGAACGGGACGTCGGTCGCCGAGTCGGAGAGCTTCGTCATGCTCGGCCTGCAACGGCACGTCCTCGCCAACGCCCAGTCCTACGGGGTGTCGGACGACCCGTCGATGGTCGCGGCGATCAAGGCCATGCCCAACGGCGGCCTCACGATGAACAAGAACTTCGAGGTGCCCGCCGAGCAGGTCCTCGCCGCCAAGCCCGACCTGGTGATATCGACCTGGTCGGGCGGGTTCGACGCCAAACGCGGTCTCGCCACCCGCGAGCAGCTCGCCGCCGCCGGGATCACCACGCTCGTCAACCCCGTGAACTGCGCCTACGGCAAGACGGGCGCGTCGCGGGCGGAGAAGCGCGCCTACGAGGGCATCTCGATCGACTCCTCGCACGAGTTCCTGCGGCTGCTCGGCCTGGTGTTCGACGTCCAGCGCAGGGCCGCCGAGGTGACCGCCGACCTGCGGCGCAGGGTCCAGGCCGTGCGGACGCGGGTCGCCGGCAGGCCGCCGCGCAAGGTGCTGATCGTCTATCCCGGTATGTCGATGATGAACGCCTCCGGGCTGCCCGCCGTGATGACCGGGCGGATCACCGACGAGGTGATCTCCGCGGCGGGCGGCGTCAACGCGTTCGCCGGCCGCTCCCGGGACGTGACCAGCACGCTCACCAAGGAGCAGCTCGCCGTGGCCGACGTGGACGTCGTCGCCGTCGGCGTGTTCACCCCCTCGGAGAAGCCGGCGGAGGAGGCGAAGCGGCTGTTCGCCGAGTACCCGCAGTGGCGGGCGTCCAAGACCGGGACGTACACGACGCTCGCGGACGGCGCGTTCCTCGGCCCGCTCAACGCCTGGGCCGTGGAGCGGCTCGCCAAGGTGGTGCACCCCGATGGCTGACCTCGCCCGCCGGGGGCCGCACATGGTCTCCGGCCGCATGACCGGCGTGCTCATCGCGGGCCTGGTGGTCGCGCTCGCGCTCGCCGCCATCGCCGCGATCTCGATCGGGTCGGTGAACCTGCCGGTCGGCTCGGTGTGGCGGGTGGTCGGCGCGCACCTCACCGGGTCCGCGTCGGGCGACCCGCTGCGCGAGCAGGTCGTGTGGGAGATCCGCACGCCGCGCGTGCTGGTCGCGGCGCTGGTCGGCGCGGGGCTGAGCGCGGCGGGCGTGGCGCTCCAGGCGCTGGTCCGCAACCCGCTCGCCGACCCCTACGTGCTCGGGATCTCCTCCGGGGCCTCGCTGGGCGCGGTGCTGGTCGTCTCGTCGGGCGTGACGCTGGTCGGCGGGCTCGGCGTGACCGGCGCGGCGTTCGCGACGGCGGTCCTCAGCGTCCTGGTCGTGTACCTGCTCGCCCAGCGCGGCGGGCGGCTGCTGGACTCGCGGCTCGTCCTCGCGGGCGTCGCGGTCGGCTACCTGTGCTCGGCCGCGACCAGCTACATCCAGCTCCAGGTGGACCCGACCGAGCTGCACGGGCTGATGTTCTGGCTGATGGGCAGCGTCGCGGGCGTGACCTGGTCCGACCTCGGCCTGCCCGCCGCCGTCATCGCCGTGTGCACGCTGTTCCTGCTGGCGCAGGGGCGCGGCCTCAACGCGCTGGCGGCGGGGGACGACGCGGCGGCGGGGCTCGGCGCGTCCGTGCGGACGCTGCGGATCGCGCTGCTGGTCGTCGCGTCGCTGCTGACCGCGACGTCGGTCAGCGTGGTCGGCGGCATCGGGTTCGTCGGGCTGATGGTGCCGCACACCGCGCGGTTCCTCGTCGGCGGCGACCACCGGCGGGTGCTGCCGGTGGCGACGCTGGGCGGCGCGGTGTTCCTCGTCGCGGTGGACATCGCCGCCCGCACCGTCGACCGGCCGAACGAGCTGCCCATCGGGATCTTCACGACCGGTCTCGGCGTCCCGTTCTTCCTGTGGCTGCTGCGGCGCCGGTCCGGAGGCGAGCACTGATGCGGCTGGTCATCGCGGGCGTCACCGCCGAGATCGAGGGCACGCCGATCGTGTCCGAGGTCGACCTCGTCGCCGAGCCCGGCATGTTCGTCGGGCTGATCGGCCCGAACGGGAGCGGGAAGTCGACGCTGCTGCGCACCGTCTACCGCTCGCTGCGCCCCGCCGCCGGGGCCGTGTCGCTGGACGGCGACGACCTGTGGCGGATGCGCGCCCGGCACGCGGCGCGCCGCCGCGCCGTCGTCACCCAGCACGGCGACCTGGCCGGGGAGTTCTCCGTCGCCGAGGTCGTCGCGATGGGGCGCGCCCCGCACAAGGGCCTGCTCGACCGCGAGGACGCGGCCGACCGGGCGGTCGTCGCCGAGTCGCTGGAGCGGGTCGGGCTCGCGCACGCGTCCGACCGGCTGTTCTCGACGCTGTCGGGCGGCGAGCGGCAGCGCGCCCTCGTCGCGCGGGCGCTCGCGCAGGAGGCGCCGCTGCTGGTGCTGGACGAGCCGACCAACCACCTGGACGTCCGGGCCCAACTCGGCCTGCTCGACCTCGTCAGGTCGCTCGGGCTGACGCTGCTCACCGCGCTGCACGACCTCGACCACGCGGCGGCCTACTGCGACCGCGTCGTCGTGCTGGAACACGGGAGGGTGCGGGCGTCCGGGCCGCCGCTGGAGGTGCTGACGCCGGAGTTCGTCGCCGAGGTGTTCGGCGTGCGCGCCCACATCGGCGCCCACCCCATCACCGGCCGCCCCCACATCGCGATCGCGAGCCTTGTTGATTAAGACCGGCCACACCCCTCGCCTGGCGGCTCGGGGCGTGACCGTGCCTTCGGCGAGTGCGGCATCGCTTCGCGATCTTCCCGGTGGGGCTCGCCTCCGGCGTCGCCCCACCGGTCAGGTCACGCACTCGCGTGGTGGCTGTCGCCTTGGCGCCGGCGGGTGTCAGCGGCCCTCGAAGCGGGGGGTGCGGCGGTCGGTGAACGCCGCACGCCCCGCGGCGAAGTCGGCGGTGCCGAACAGGGCCGCCTGCTCCTCGCACTCGGCCTCCAGCAGGGCGTCCAGGCTCCGGTCGGCGAGGGTGAGCATGCGTTTGGCGGCGGCGACCGCCAGCGGGGCGAGGGCGGCGGCCTCGGCGGCGCGCTCCAGGGCCGCCTCCAGCGCGCCGCCGGACGGGGCGAGGGAGTCGGCGAGGCCGATCTCGTGGGCGCGGGAGGCGGGCACCGCCCTCCCGAACAGCAGCATGTCGGCGGCGCGGCCACTGCCGACGCGTCTCGGAAGCGTCCAGAGGAGCCCGCCGTCGGCGACGAGGCCGACGCGGCCGAACGAGGCGACGAACCGGGCGTCCGCGGCGGCGACCACGTGGTCGCAGACGGCGGCGAGCGAGACGCCGAGACCGGCGGCGACGCCCTCGACCGCCGCGACCACGGGCGTCCCGCCGGTGGCGATGAGCCGGACCGCCTCGTGCAGCGGCGCCAGCCGCGCGCGGACGGCCTCCGGGCGGGCGCCCTCCATCGAGCGGACGTCGCCGCCCGCCGAGAACGTGCCGCCCGCGCCGGTCAGCACGACCGCGCGCACGGCCGGGTCGTCCATGGCGCGGCGCGTCTCGTCCCTGAGGAGTTCGCGGGTCGGGACGTCGATCGCGTTGCGGACCTCGGGGCGGTCGATCGTGAGCACCCGGGTCGGGCCGTGGTCGGTCGCGGTGATCAAGCGGGTTCCCTCCTCGGGGTCGGCTAGCGGTCGGCGGGGTCGCCGTCCTCGGCGCGGATCCAGCCGAACGTGCGCTCCACGGCGCGCCGCCAGTTGTCGTACTCGGCGGCGCGGCGCCCCGGGTCCATCGCCGGGACCCACCGCGCCGCGCGGTGCCAGTTGCGCCGCAGCCCTTCCAGGCCCGCCCAGTAGCCGACCGCGAGCCCGGCGGCGTAGGCGGCGCCGAGCGAGACGGTCTCCACGACCATCGGCCGCGCGACCGGCACGTTCAGCACGTCCGCGACGATCTGCATGAGCAGGTTGTCGGAGGTCATGCCGCCGTCGGCCTTCAACTCCCGCAGGCCGAGCCCGGAGTCGCGGTTCATCGCGTCCACGACCTCGCGGGTCTGCCAGCCGGTCGCCTCCAGCACCGCCCGCGCCAGGTGGTGCTTGGTGATGTAGGAGGTCAGCCCGACGATGACGCCGCGCGCCTCGCCGCGCCAGTGCGGCGCGAACAGCCCGGAGAAGGCCGGGACGATGTAGCAGCCGCCGTTGTCGTCGACCGCGCGGGCCAGCGTCTCGATCTCCGGCGCGGTGGTGATCAGCCCGAGCCCGTCGCGGAACCACTGGACGAGCGCGCCGGTGATCGCGATCGAGCCCTCCAGCGCGTACACGGCGGGCTCGTCGCCGATCTTGTAGCCGACGGTGGTGAGCAGCCCGTTGGCCGAGCGCACCGGCGCCGTCCCGGTGTTCATCAGCAGGAACGCGCCGGTGCCGTAGGTGCACTTGGTCTCGCCGGGCGCGAAGCAGGTCTGCCCGAACAGCGCGGCCTGCTGGTCGCCGAGCGCCGCGCCGATCCGCACGCCGGGGAACACTTTGCGCGCCGTCCCGTAGGTCTCGCTGGACGAGCGGATCTCCGGCAGCATCGCCCTCGGCACGCCGAAGAACGCCAGCAGGTCGTCGTCCCAGGCCAGTGTGCGCAGGTCCATGAGCAGGGTGCGGCTCGCGTTGGTCACGTCGGTGACGTGGACGCCGCCGTCGACACCGCCGCTGAGGTTCCAGATCAGCCAGCTCTCCATGGTGCCGAACAGCACCTCGCCGCGCTCGGCGCGCTCGCGCAGGCCGGGCGTGTGGTCGAGCCGCCAGCGCACGCGCGGCGCCGAGAAGTAGGTGGCGAGCGGCAGGCCGCTGCGCCCGGGGACCGCCGCGGCGCCCGGCGCGCGGGCCAACTCGTCGACGAGCGCGGCGGTGCGGGTGTCCTGCCAGACGATCGCGCGGCCGACCGGGACGCCGGTGAGCCGGTCCCACAGGACGGTCGTCTCCCGCTGGTTGGCGATGCCGACGGCGACGACCTGGTCCGCCGTCGCGCCCGCCTGCGCCAGCGCCTCCGGGGCGATCCGCTCCAGGTTCCGCCAGATCTCCAGCGGGTCGTGCTCGACCCAGCCGGGTTTCGGGAAGTGCTGGCGGTGCTCGCGCTGCGCCACCGACACCAGCCGGCCGCCGTGGTCGAACAGGATGCACCGCGTGGACGTCGTGCCCTGGTCGATCGACATCACGTAGCGTTCGGTCACCGGCCGCCCCTCCCCTGGGTCATGCCCTACCAGCGTGAACCGCCGAGGTCGCGGGAGACGGCGCGCGCCGCGTCCCGGACGAACGCCACGAGCCGCGGCTCGGGCACCCGGCTCGCGTCGCAGACCCGCTCGACCGCGCCGGAGATCCCGATGGCGCCGACGACGAGCCCCCCGTGGCCGCGGATCGGCGCGGCGATGCCCGCCTCGCCGATCGACAGCTCCTCCACCTCCGCCGCCCACCCGCTCTCCCGGACGCGGGTGGCGGCGCGGGCGAGCGCGCGCGGCTCGGTGATCGTCCGCCGGCAGTACGGCTCCAGGACGGTGTCGCGGATCGAGGCCGCCGCGTTGGCGTCGTGCGCGAGCAGCGCCTTGCCGAGCGCGGTGGCGTGCAGCGGCAGCAGCGTCCCGACGTCCATCGCCTGGAGCGTGTCGTCGGGCCGGAAGACGTGGTGGACGACCAGGACCCGCCCCTCCAGCAGCGTCCCGATCCGGACGGCCTCGCCGCTGCGCGAGGCGAGCGCGTCCGCCCAGTTGATCGCCCGCGAGCGCAGCTCGTTGACGTCCAGGTAGCTGGTGCCGAGGTGCAGCAGCGCCGCGCCGAGCTGGTACTTGCCGGAGCCGTCGTCTCGCTCGACGAACCCGACGCGCTCCAGCGTCCGCAGGATGCCGTGCGCGGTGCCTCGGGCCAGGCCCAGGGACCCGGCGATCTCGCCGGCCCCGAGCCGGCCCTGGCTCGCGGCGAGCAGCCGCAGGATCGCGGCGGCCCGCTCGATCGACTGCACAGGTCCGGGCATGGGGCGGATGCTAGTTCC
Organism: Actinomadura litoris; assembly: GCF_009733595.1. Classification (GTDB taxonomy): domain Bacteria; phylum Actinomycetota; class Actinomycetes; order Streptosporangiales; family Streptosporangiaceae; genus Spirillospora; species Spirillospora litoris. The sequence goes on from NZ_WOFH01000022.1 coordinate 119,582, forward strand.
GCGGACGCGGTGCCGACAATGTCGGCACCCGCCGTCATCACCGCCTCCCGCCCCGTGAACTGCCCGGACTCTGTGATCTTGTGCACGGGGCCGAGGTTAACCGCCGCCGGACGGCGGCGAAAGTGTTCGACAATGTCGGCACTGACCTGTTGTAAGCCGTTCCGCCGCCATCTAGCGTCCAGGCCACCGCGACCGCCCCCGCGCGCCGAGGAGAGCAGACATGGCGGAACGAACCAAGACCGGGGTGCCGGCCGGTGAGCTCGCCGCCGAGTTCGCCGGCACCCTGATCCTCATCCTGTTCGGCATCGGCGTCGTCGCCCAGGTGGCGGCCGCCGAGATCGGCGACCACGACAGCATCGCCTGGGCCTGGGGCCTCGGCGTCACGCTGGGCGTCTACGTCGCGGCGCGGATCAGCGGCGCGCACCTCAACCCGGCGGTGACGCTCTCGCTCGCGGTGTTCCGGGAGTTCCCCTGGCGGAAGGTGGCGCCCTACGCCGCCGCGCAGACGCTCGGGGCGTTCGTCGCGGCGCTGATCGTCCGGTGGAACTACAGCGAGGTGCTCGCCAAGGCCGACCCCGGCCACACCATCAAGACGCAGGGCGTCTTCTCGACGCTGCCCGGCAACGGGTCGCTTCCGGTGGGCACCTGGGGCGCGTTCCGCGACCAGGTGATCGGCACCGCGATCCTGCTGTTCGTGATCAAGGCCGTCACCGACGTACGCAACGCGCCGCCGCTGGCGAACCTGGCGCCGTTCATCATCGGCCTGCTGGTCGTCGCGATCGGCATGGCCTTCGGCACGGACGCCGGTTACGCGATCAACCCGGCGCGCGACTTCGGGCCCCGGCTCGCCTCCTACCTCACCGGATACGGGAGCGCGTGGCGCGACCAGCACGGCGACCTCTACTTCTGGGTGCCGATCGTCGGCCCGCTGATCGGCGGCGTGCTCGGCGCCGGCCTCTACAAGGTCCTGATCGGACGGTTCCTGCCCGCCGAGGCGCCCCCCTCGTCCCAACCCGAGCCCGAACACGAGACGGCAGGAGACCCCACCCATGGCTGAGTTCGTCGGTGCGTTGGACCAGGGCACGACCAGTACCCGGTTCATGGTGTTCGACCATGGCGGCGGCGAGGTCGCGCGGCATCAGTTGGAGCATGAGCAGATCCTGCCGCGGGCGGGG
>NZ_WOFH01000023.1:0-30660 GCF_009733595.1 Actinomadura litoris
TGCCCAGCCATTGCAGGTGGTCGAGTTTGTTGATCAGGCCGCGCAGGTCGCCGTAGCCGTCGCCGTTGGAATCGGCGTAGCCCCGGACCGACACCTCATAGAACACCGCCGTCTTGAACCAATGCGGCTGCCGTGGCGTCTCGGTGCGGAAGGGATCGGCGACCGGCTGCGCCAAAGGCTCGGGCGGCTCCGGCGGTGGCCCGGCGGCGGGCGAAGGGGCGGGCTCCAGGGCCTCCACGGTCTCCAGAAGAAGCGGATCGGCGACATCCGCGCCCGCGTTCGCGTCGCCGCCGGTGTTCTTCTGGACAGGCATGGGGCACCCCGGAGTATTGGAGACATCTAGATCAGCAATTCCCCGGTGCCGCGGTCCGGGACGTGCGCGACGTCCAACCGTTCGTAAATTCTCAGTACGCTCCGAGATTCTCGGCGCCTCCCTTCTGCCCAGGCCCATCCGGGGGACACCAGGCGGCAGGCGTGGTGCCGGGATCCACGCCACCATCGCTTCGGCGCGAGGTTCACCAGGAAACGGTCATCGCATGGCCGAGCCTTGGTGTCACCGGAGAAAGGCGATGCAAAATCACGGCCATTTCCGCTCGTGTCAGGGGCGTTGCGTCGTGACGCTGCTTGCCGCGCGGCGGCTGTGTCATGTCCGTGTTTTTAGATTCGTCGCTTTTTCCGCCCTGGCGCCCGGGTAGATCGCCTCCATGCTCACGACCCGCCGCCCGATGCGGGCCGGCGGGCGGCCAATGACCACCGGACGGAACGGATCTTCGTCCGCGGCGATCGGAGGGGCAGTGGAGCGCTGGGAGAAGTCGCCATCGGTCGTGCCGGCGCGCGAGGGCCTCGTGGCGCGGCTGCGCGTTCGTTTCGCGGACGTCCCGGCCGAGAGCGTGCGCCGCTGCGTGGACGACCTGTGGTGCTGCTGCGCGCATCTCGGAGTGCGGCTTGAGGAGCAGGCGATCGAGCGCCTCGCGGAGTCCCGGCTGACGGGCGTCGTGCGAGGCGCCCGCCCGCCCTATCCCGATCCTCCGCCCTGTCCGGACGGCGGCGGAACCGCTTCGTCCACCCTGGCCCGCGCGGCCGTGAGAACTCCGATCGGGATGTGACCATGCGAGACACCTCCGTGCCGGGCCTGGAGATCGGGACCCGGCGGGGCTTCACCGTGCTGCGCCTCCCCGCGCAGGTGAGCTGGCAGAACTACGCGGGCATCAGGGAGGGCGTGTGCCGGGCGCTGGCCCCGGCGGCGAGCACGGCCGGGACGGGACGGCGCCGCGCGGGCGTCGTCGTCGACTTCGGGGAGTCGGTCCTGCTGGACGCGTCGGGCCTCGTCCTGCTGGCCCGCACCGAGACCCGCGCCCAACTGCTCGGCTGCCCGCTGCGCGCCGTCGTGCCCGCGGTCGACGGGCCGGTGCGGCGGGCGCTGCGGCTCACCGGCCTCGACCGGATCGTCCCGGTGTATCCGGACGTGGCGGCGGCGACGGCCGCGCCGCCCCCCGACGGCTCCCCGGCCGCCGTGGACACCGCGCACGTGCTCGACGCGATCCGGGCGATGCATCCCGGTGACGGCGACCTGCCGCCCGCGCCGGCGCCCGCGTCCGAACTGACGATCACCACGACCGGGGCCGGCGACGGCGACCACACGGTCGTGCACCTGTCGGGCGTCCTGGACCAGATCACGGTGCGGCGGCTCGGCGCGGCGCTGACCACGCTGGTCGAGGGCGACCTGCGGCACCTCATGGTGCGGATGCACGACAGGTTCGGGCTGCGCTGCGACCCGCTGCCGGTGCTGCTCGGCATCCGCTGGCGCGTCGCCGCCGAGGGCGGCTGCCTGTCGCTGCCCGCGCTGCCGGCCCGCCTCCGCGAGATCATCGACCGCGAGGGCCTGGGCTCGGCCTTCACCGCGTGCCGGGGCGGAACGGCACTCGCCTAAGGGCGTGCGCCCCGCGCGTGTTCTCCGTCCTTCTGCCCCGGCGTCAACTCGGCGTCCCGGTCGCGCGCGACCGGGCCGTCCCACGCCTCGGCCCGGAACGACCACGTTCCCGTCTCCGGTCGGCGTCACCCCGGCTCCGGCTTCCCCCGCATGCGCCCGGCACCCGCCCCCGTCCATGCCCCGCCCGCAGCCCCGGGCGTCTCCCGGACGAGAAGATCACGCGAAGAGGTCCCCGCGCGGGTGCGGCCGCCCCCACCCGGCGAGAGCGGGTCAGGCGCGCGTCCGGCGGGCGATCGTGAAGCGGTCGATCTCGGTGCCGTTCTCGGCCAGCGCGCGGACGGACAGCGTCGCCGTCCGCCCGCGCCGGGCCGGGTCCACGTCCACGCGGATGAAGGAGTAGCCCGTGAAGCGGACGCGCGACCAGTGGACCGTCTCCGGCACCTTGTGGCCGGACCTGTCCCACGCGTAGGTCGCCACCGAGTCGAGGGGCTTCTCGTGGCCCTCGTAGGAGTCGGGCACGGGGAAGCTGTAGAGGCTCTTGCCCGCGCCGCCCGCCGTGACGTAGACGACGCCGTCGGTCTGCGGACGGGCCGTCCCGCCGATCGGGACCTCCCGGCCGACCGCGCCGCCCTTGACGGCGTCGGTGCGCTCGTAGACGTGGTTGTGCCCGTTGATGACGAGATCGACCTGGTACTTCTCGAACAGCGGCACCCACGCGTCGCGCACCCCGCCCTCGGAGGCGTGCTGGTTCGTCGTGGAGAACGCGCAGTGGTGGAAGAACACGACGACGAAGTCGATGTCGCGGCGCTGCCGCAGCCCCTTGAGCCGCGCGTCGAGCCACGCGGTCTGGCGCCCCTTGGACAGGTCCAGGTTCGCGGGGATCTCGTAGGAGACGTCGTTGGCGTCCAGCGAGATCACGGCGGTGTCGCCGTAGACGAAGGAGTACACGCCCGGCAGGTTCTCCGGGTCGGGGCCGTTGCGCGGCAGCGGGAAGCGGGCCTCCTCGCCGCCGTAGCCGTTGGGGGAGTACCACGCCTCCATGTCGTGGTTCCCGTAGGACACCATCCACGGCACCTGCTTGGCGACCGTCTCGGTCTGGGCGAGGAACTGGTCCCACAGGCGGGCGTCGAAGGTGTCGGTCGGCTTGCCCGCGCCCGAGGAGTCGGCGTAGCAGATGTCACCGGCGTGCAGGTGGAACGCCGGGTTCTGCGCGAGGATCAGGCTGTCGTTGCCGAGCGCGTGGTAGCTGACGCCCTGGTCGCCGAACGCGGTGAAGGTGAACGCGCGCGGGCCGCGCGGCGCGGTGGTGAACGTCCCGATCGTCCCGGCGAGGTGGGCGTGGGCGGGGTCGAAGCCGTCGTGGCCCACGCCGTAGTAGTAGGTGGTCCCCGGGCGGAGCCGGTCGAGCGCGACGTGCAGGTAGTACTGCGTCACGTCCGGGCTGGCGCCGACCCCGGCGGGGGTGTGCAGCGCGCGGACCTCGGCGGGGATCCGCTGCGAGAGGCTCCACGGGTGCGTCCCGACGCGGAGGAACGGCTTGCGCACCGCGACCGGCACCTGCCAGGACACCCGCATCTGCGTGGACGGGTCCTCGCCGAACGTCAGGTGCCGTCCGATCGGCGCGACCAGCGCGCCCTCGACGCGGACGGGCGCGGGCTTCAGATGGGGCGTGGCCGCCGCCCGCGCGGTGCCGGCGGCCGCGCCGCCCGCCGCGAGCGCGCCCGCGGCGACCGCGCCGCCGCGCAGGAGGCCGCGGCGGGAGAACCTGGCGCGGAGGTGGTCGTGCTGCTCCGCCATGCTCAGGTGGTCGGGAGCACCCATGCGAGGTGTGTTCACGTTAGAGCAGGGTGGCGCACGGACGGGGCGCCCCCGTGAACACCAGGTGTTCGGGAGATTTCCCCCCCGAGGATCAGAGCCGGGGGACCGGGAGCCGGGAGGGGGTCAGCGCTGCGGGACGGCGAGCGCCTCCATCGCGGTGGCCACGTCCGGGGCGATCGCGACGCGGCGCTGGAGGCCCGCCACGTCCGACACCCGGCGGACGATCCCCCGCTGGGGCAGCACGACCCACATCGGCACGCCCAACTCGCTCGCCCGTGCCTGCGACCGGATGATCACGTTCAGTCCGTTGGAGTCGCAGAACGCGCACTCGGTCAGGTCGAGCACGAGGCCGGGTGCCCCCGCGTCGAGCACGTCGAGGGCCTGGGCGAGGATCGCCTCGCCGTTGCTCAGATCGACCTCGGCGGGAAACTCCAGTACGCCGCAGGTCTCCGTGCTCTCCACTCGCGCTACACCGAGATCCATCGCCAGCCCCAAAGTCCAGTCCTCACCTGACGGCAGCCGGGGGTACTTCACTGCGACTGTAAGCCCCAAAGTTGGACGAAACCTGAAAGAGATGGTCAAGTCTCGGGACTCCCTCCACCATCCTGGCCTGTCCCACGTTTACTACGATTGATCCGGATTTGCCGTCTTGGGAGAACGCATGCGCGAACCGCTCACCGTCGCCGTGGCGCAGCCCGTCTGCGTGCCCTACGACGTGGAGGTCAACGCGCGCGCCCACGCGGCGGCGGTCCGGTCCGCGCGCTCCCGGGTCGTGGTCTTTCCCGAGCTCTCGCTGACCGGCTACGAGCTGGACGCTCCCGCCCTCTCCCCGGACGACCCGCGCCTCGCGCCCCTCCTCGACGCCTGCCGCGAGACCGGCTCCCTCGCGCTCGCGGGGGCGCCCGTGGCCGGCGACACCGCCGGTGAGGCGATCGCGACGCTCGCGGTCGGCGGCGAGGCGGCGATCGCCTACCGCAAGCTGAACCTGGGCGGCGCCGAGGCGGAGCGGTTCACGCCGGGGTCCGGGCCGTCCGTCCTGACCGTGGACGGGTGGCGCCTCGGCCTCGCGATCTGCAAGGACCTCGGCGTCCCCGAGCACGCCGCCGGGACCGCCGCGCTCGGCATCGACGCCTACGTCGCGGGCGTGTGCGAGGACGACGCGTCCGTCCTCGCCGAGCGGGCCCACCGCGTCGCGACGACGCACGACGTGTGGGTGGCGGTCGCGAGCTTCGCCGGGAACACCGGCCCCTACCTCCCGGCGGCCGGGTGCTCCGGCGTCCGCGCGGCGGGCGGGCCCGTGATCGCCCAGGCGGGCGCGGGCACCGGCGAGATCGCCCGCGCGACCCTGCACGCCCCCGCGCTGATCGACGGGGGTGACAAGTCGTGCGTCCGGCTGCTGCTGGAGCTGCGCGGCCACATCGCCGGGCTCGGCCCGGGGACGGTCGTCCACCTGATCGCCACCGACCCCGCCGCGCCGATCGACCTGCCCGCCTGGTGCCACCTCACCGGCCACACCTACCTGGGGCCCGCCGCGTCCCCCGACGGGCGTCCGGCGTACGCGCTCCAGGTGGTCGAGGACGCCCGCCCGACCGACCCCGACTCGCCCTGGCGCCCCCGCTGACGGCGTGGCCTCAGCCGTCGTCGAACAGGTGGAGCCGGTGCGCGGTCGCCGCCGCCTCGCCGCGCCCGGACACCCCGAGCTTGGCCAGGATGTTGGACACGTGCACGCTCGCGGTCTTGGCGGAGATGAACAGCGCCGCCGCGATCTCCCGGTTGCTGCGCCCCGCCGCGACCAGCCGCAGCACCTCCGCCTCGCGGGGGGTGAGCCCCAGTCGGGGCGGCTCCGGCTCGGCGCCGCCGAGCGTGATCCGCGCCCGCCGGGCCAGCCGCGCCGCCTTGTCGCGCAGCGGCGCCGCGCGCAGATCCGCCGCGAGCCGGTCCGCGCGCCGCAGCCGGGCGCCCGCCGCGTTCCGGTCGCCGTCCGCGATCGCCGCCTCCGCCGTGCGGACCAGCGCGAACGCCGTCGAATGCGGCTGCTCCAGCGCGTCCCACGCGGCGACGGCCGCCTCCCAGGCGGCCCGGTCGAGCACGCCCTCCGCCCGCGCCGCCTCGGCGGCGAACGTGAGCCGGTGGGCCTCCTGCACCGGGCCGTGGACGCTCATCCCCGCCACCCGCGCCCGGATCGCCGCGAGCGGGCCGGTGTCGCCGAGCGCGGCGCAGGCGGTCGCGGCGGTCACCAGCGCGGGCAGCGCGTACCGGGGGCCGTCGGGCAGGTCCTCGTCGGTCATGACCGGGTCGAGCGCGGCCAGCGCGTCCGCCGCCCGGCCGCGTCCGAGCGCGACGAGCGCCTCCAGGCGGCACACGGGGAACAGGTGCTGCGCGCGGCGCGCGGCGCCGAGGGCGATGAGCTCGCGCGCGGCCGCCGCCTCCGCCGCCGCCGCGTCCAGGTCGCCGCGGGCCACCGCGACCCCGCCCGCGAGGAAGACCAGGCCGCCGCGGATCACGTTCGGCGGGTCCTGCGCGAGGGCCCGGCCGATCACCGCGAGCGCCTCGTCCCAGTGGCCGAGCGAGACCAGCGGCTCGGCCGTGTTGATCGCCAGGTAGGCCCCGGTGGTGCGCGCCACCCCGTACCGCTCGGCCCTGGCGATCCCCTCCGCCGCGACGGCGGCGGCCTCCCGGTGCCGGCCGAACATCTCCAGGACGTCGGCCCGGTTGACCAGCGAGCGCATCAGCGGGTCGATCGCCTGGACCTCCCCGGCCAGCTCGGCGACCCGGTCGATGCGGGCGAGGCACGCCTCCAGGTCGCCGTCGCGCAGCACCTGGTCCCAGGCGAGCCGCAGGCCCAGCTCGATCTCGGGCTCCACGTCGCCGACGGCCCGCGCGACCTCCATCGCCTCCTCGGCCGCCGCGCGCGACTCGTCCCGGGTGCCGTGCAGCCCGGCGGTCTGGTGCGCGAGCGTCGCGAGGACGCGCGCCCGGGTGCGGCTGGGCGGGTAGGCGGGCACGATCCGGGCGGCGGTGCGGAAGTCGTTCACCGCGTCGTCGCGGGCGAGCTTCATGCCCATCAGCCCGCGCCGCTGGTACAGGCGGGCGGCGCGCATCGGGTCCTCGGCCTCCAGGCCCGGCGTGGCCAGCGCGGCGTTCGCCAGCCGCACGCCCCGCTCCGACTCCCCGGCGAGCCAGGCGAACGTCACGGCCTGCTCCATGACCTCCGCGTGCGGGACGCCGATGCGGTGCGCCGCGTCCGGCACCCGGTCCCACAGCTCCAGCACCCGCGAGGCCATCCGCAGCGACTCGGCGTGGGCGAGGGCCTTGCGCGTCTCGCCGACCGCCTCCCACGCGCCGGTCAGCGCCCGGACGACGTCGTGCGCCGCGTACCAGTGGTAGGCGAGCGTCACCGCGCGCTGCCGGGCGGGCATCAGCCCGGGACGCTCCTCCAGCACCCGGGCGTAGCGCGCGTGCAGCCGGGTCCGCTCCCCGGGGAGGAGATCGTCGTGGACGGCCTCGCGGATCAGCGCGTGGCGGAACGCGTACCCGTCGCCGTCCACCACGAGCGCGTTGGACGCCACGGCCGGGCGCAGCCCCCGCGTGAGGGCCTGCTCGTCCAGCCCGGTGACGGCGGCGAGCAGCTCGTGCTCGATCCGGGCGCCGCCCCCGGCCGCGACCCGCAGGATCTCCTGCGTCTCCTCCGGCAGCCGGTGGACGGCGCCGAGCAGCAGGTCGCGCAGCGACTCCGGCAGGTCGGCGTCGCCGCCGGAGCCGAGCAGCGCCTCCACGAACAGCGGGTTGCCCTCGCTGCGCGCGAACACCTCCTCCAGCCTCGCGGCGGGCGGCTCCGCGCCGAGGACGCCCCGGACCAGCTCGCGCACCTCCTCCCGGCCGAGCCGCGCGACCTCGACGCGCCGGACGCCGGGCACCCGGTCCAGCTCGGTCAGCAGCGGCCGCAGCGGATGGGACCGGTGCACCTCGTCGGTCCGGTAGGTGGCGACGATCAGCAGCGGGACGCCCGCGCCCAGGTTGCGGACGAGGAACACCAGCAGGTCGCGGGTCGACCGGTCGGCCCAGTGGGCGTCCTCGACGGCCAGCACGACCGGGCCGTCGGCCGCCAGCCGCTCCAGCAGCGTGAGGACCAGCTCGAACAGCCGGGCCCTGGCCTCGGCCGTGAAGGCGTCCCCGTCGGCCTCCCCGAAGTCGGGCAGCAGCCGCCCGAGCCCGGGGGCGGCCCCGGCGGGCAGCAGCGCGCCGACCCCGTCCACGCCGATGTCGCGGACGAGCTGGCGCATCGCGGCGGTGAACGGCGCGAACGGCAGGCCCTCGGTGCCGAGTTCCAGGCAGCCGCCGGCCAGGAACCGCGCGCCCTGCGCCCGCCACCGGTCGGCGAACACGCCGAGCAGCCGGGACTTGCCGACGCCCGCCTCGCCGCCGAGCAGGACCGCCGAGGGCGTCCCCTCGCGCGCCGCGCGGAACGCCGCGTCCAGCTCGCCCGACTCCCGGACGCGCCCGACCAGCCGGGGCGGTACGTACACCCGCGTCTCCCTCGTCCGTGGACCGTGACGCTACAAGAGTGCCCGACACCGGGACGAGGCGCTGTCGGGGGTGCGTGCGAAGCTGGGAATGTGAGCGCCGATGAGGAACGGGACGGGGTCGCGCTGACCAACCTCGGCCAGCCGCTGTTCGCGGGGGCCGAGGCGACCAAGCGCGATCTCGTCGACTATCTGGACGCCGTCTCGGGGCGGCTCGTCCGCCAGCTCGCGGGTCGGCCGCTGTCGGTCGTCCGCGTGCTGCGCGGCCAGAAGCCGTTCATGCAGAAGAACGTGCCCAGGTACACACCGCCGTTCGTCCGGACTGTGACGATCTGGGCGGAGACGTCCCAGCGCGAGGTGTCCTACGCGCTGTGCGACGACCGCCGGACGCTGCTGTGGTTCGCGAACCAGCGCGCGGTGGAATACCACCCGCCGCTCGCGCTGGCCGCCGACCCGGGCCACCCCACGCACCTCGTCATGGACCTCGACCCGCCGTCCGGCGGCGCGTTCGCGTCCGTGGCCCGGGCCGCGCACCTGGTGCGCCGCGCGCTCACCGACCTGGGCATGGACGGCGCGGTGAAGACCAGCGGCGCCAAGGGCCTGCACGTGTTCGTCCCGCTCGACGGCCGCGCGCCGGTCGAGGACGTGGCGGCCGCGACCCGCGCGCTCGCCGCCCGCGCCGAGCGCCTCGACCCCGACCTCGCGACGACCGCGTTCATCCGCGAGGACCGCGCGGGCAAGGTCTTCCTCGACTCCACCCGGGCCGGCGGCGCGACCGTGGCCGCCGCCTACAGCCCGCGGATCCGCCCCGGCGTGCCGGTCTCGTTCCCGGTGCCGTGGGAGGAGCTGGACGACGTGGACCCGCGCGCCTTCACCATCCGCGAAGCCGTCCGGCTGCTCGCCGACCGCGACCCCTGGGCCGAGCTGATGCCCGACCCGCAGGCGCTGCCCGCCGACCTGGTCGAGGAGGGGCACACGATCCCGATCGCCCGCGTCCAGGCCATGCACGAGGGCAAACGCCGGGCCCGGGCCCGCCGCGCCGCCGAACCCGACGGCAAGGCGTAGCCGCGGACGGCGAGGCGCGGGTCCGCTGGATGGGCAGGGGCGCCCGGGGGCGCCCGGGGGCGTCAGGTGGCGGAACACCCCCGGGCGGGTCCCGTGATGGCCCCGGCCACCGCGCGGGCGCGCCGGCTGAGCGGTGGGGCGGCGCCGGAGGCGAGCCCCGCCGGGAAGACCGCGAAGCGGTGCCGCGCCCGCCACGGCGCGGTCAGGGCCCGAGCCGTCGGGCGAGTGCCTTGGGCCGGGGCTTCATGAGCACGGCCGTCAGGCGAGCGCCTTGGGCCGTGACGTGAAAGGAGGCCGGTCCTTTCAGGCGGCGCGGGCCGGGGTGTAGTGCGGGGCGGCGTCGCCTTCGAGGATGTAGCTGCGGTCGCCGGTCACGCCCGCCGGGGCGTCGCCCGCGACCGTGACGCGGTGCAGGACGCGCGGCTGGTCGCCGTAGTCGTCGGGCGCGTAGTGCTGGGTGATCCGGTTGTCGAACAGCACGAGGTCGCCCGGCCGCCACCGGACGCGCACGATGTTCTCCGGCCGCGTCACATACGACTGGAAGATCCGCAGGATGTCGCGCGACTCCGTCCCGGACAGCCCGATGAGCTTCTGCGCGAACCCGCCGATGAACAGGCCGCGCTCGCCGGTCTCGGGGTGCACGCGCACGACGGGGTGCGCGGTCCGGTAGCGGCGGGACGCGAACACCCTGCGGTACTCGGCGGCCTTCTCGGCGTTGGTGCTCGGCACCGCGTAGTCGTAGTCGTTGGTGTGGACGGCCCACAGCCCGTCGGCGAACTCGCGGAGCGGGCGCGGCAGGTCGCGGTAGGCGGTGGCCGTGTTGGCGATCAGCGTCTCGCCCCCGTAGGGCGGGACGACGAGGGCGCGCAGCGTGCTCAGCTTCGGCGGCGTCCGGACGAACGTGACGTCGGTGTGCCAGGTGTTGGAGCGGATGCCCTCCTCGCCCCGGACGGGCAGGATGTCGGGCCGCCCGTCCACGGACGGCACCGTCGGGTGCGCCCTGGTCAGCTCCCCGAACCGGGCGGCGAAGGCGAGTTGGCCGTCGTCGTCGAGCCCGGCGTCGCGGAACACCAGCGCCTTGTGCCGCCGCAGCGCGAGGACGATCTCTTCGAGGGGGAGGGTGAGCGGGTCGACGTCGGTGAACTCGGCGCCGATGCGGCCGCCGATCTGGCGCGCGGTCCGGTGGACGGGCTCGCTGATGGTCTGGGACATGGGTGGTTCCTCTCTCGCGGCTGGTCTGGCGGCGGACGGTCGGGGGACGGTCAGCCCGGACAGCCCGCGGAGATCACGCGGAGGAGGTCCACATGCCGCCTGCGAACGAGGAGCCGGGAGCGCATGCCGGTATCAGAACACGCGGAGCGACCGTAAAGCAACTATTCCTACCGATTTAGTGTAGAAAATCGCCCGGCAACGGATTTCGCGTGCCGCGATGAGTTTCGGGAACGACTCCGGTCGGTATCGGTGAAGGCTCCAACGACCGGGAGGTACCGATGTCCGGCAAGGGATTCACCACCTGCCTGTGGTTCGACGGCAAGGCCGAGGAGGCCGCGCACCACTATGTCTCGATCTTCAAGGACGCCGCGCTCGGGAAGGTCGTCCGCACCGGCCCGGCCGGCCCCGGCCCCGCCGGGGAGGTGCTGACCGTCGAGTTCGAGCTGAACGGGCAGCGGTTCGTCGGGCTGAACGGCGGCCCGCAGTTCACCTTCGACGAGGCCATCTCGTTCCAGATCCACTGCGCCGACCAGGACGAGGTGGACTACTACTGGGACCGCCTCGTCGAGGGCGGCGGAGCCGAGTCCGAGTGCGGCTGGCTGAAGGACAAGTACGGCGTGTCGTGGCAGGTCGTCCCGGACGGGCTGGTCGAGATGATCGGCGACGCCGACCAGGAGCGCTCCGCGCGCGCCATGCGGGCGATGCTGAGCATGCAGAAGATCGACATCGCCGCGGTCAGAAAGGCGTTCGACGGCGCCTAGGGGTATGTTCCGGGGCCCGGCCGATGGCACTCGCCCGCGCCTTCGGCGGGCCGGTCAGCGTGCCGCCCCGAGGGAATCGAGCCGGAGCAGTTCGTCCTCGGCCAGTCCCAGGTCGGCGGCGGCGATGTTGGAGCGCAGATGCCGGACGCTGGTGGTCCCCGGGAGCGGGACCACCGGCACGCCATGTACCTCTTGCCGGTGATGCGCCCAGGCCAGTGCGACCTGCCCGGGCCCGGTGCCGTGGACACCGCCGATCTCGTCCAGGGCGGCGCGCAGGTCGCTTGCTCCCCGTTCGTCGGCTGCGGCTGGAGCCTGATGCAGGAGACCGTGGCCGGTCGGGGAATGCGCCACGACGACCGTCCCCAGCCCGGCCGCCACGGGCAGCAGTTCCCGCTCGATGTCGCGCTCGACCAGCGACCACTGCTCCTGTAGCGCGGCGATCGGGTGGACGGCGTGCGCGCGGCGCAGGTCCTCCGCCGTGACGTTGGACAGGCCGAGGGCGCGCACCTTTCCCTGGGCGACCAGCCCGGCCATCGCTCCGACGGTCTCCTCGATGGGCGTCTCCCCGCTGCGATGGTGCAGGTAGTACAGGTCGATGACGTCGACGCCGAGCCGTCGCAGGCTCGCCTCGCACGCCTGCCGCACATAGGACGGATCGGCCCGCACGTCGAAGCCGCCCGCGACCCGGTCCCGCCACACCAGCCCGAACTTGGAGGCCAGCAGCACCTCGTCCCGCCGCCCCCTGATCGTCCGGCCGACCAGGTCCTCGTTCCGGTAGGCGTCGGCCGTGTCCACCATCGTGATCCCGGCGTCCAGGGCGGCGTGGACGACCGCCACCGGGTCGCGATCGGCGTCGCCGGCGTTTCCGCGACCCAACCTCATGGCGCCGAATCCCTGGCGCCCGAAAGCGTCCCGGTCCACGGCCCGACGCGTCGTCGTGTCATCGGATGTCATGGACCAGAACGCTAGAACCTCAAGCGCGGTTCAGATCAAGCCCGCGGAGTGCCGCTCACCACACTTCGCAAGGCCCTCAGGGGCGCACCGGGCGGATCGACACCTGGCGCACGCCCGGGACGGTGCGCGCGAGCACCTCGGCGATGCGGCGGGCGGGCTCGCCGGCCGCGCCGCGCAGCTCCACCGCGCCGCCGTCCACGGAGACGTCGAAGGGGGCGCCGGGGCCGAGTTCGGCGATCGCGGCGAGCACGTCGTCGCGGATGCGGGCGTCGCCCCGCGCCAGCACCGAGACGAGGTCGCGGCGGCTGAGGACGCCGACGATGGCGGGGCCGTCCAGGACGGGGACGCACCTGATCCGCGTCCGCATCATCAGCTCGGCCAGCTCCGCGACATCGGTGCCGGGGCGCGCCGTCTCCACCTCGCGGGTCATGACGTCGCCGACGTGGCGCGGCGACGGCGTCCCGGGACCGGCGCTCCCGGACGGGGCGGTGCGGGGGCGGGCGAACGCGCGCGGGTCGGCCTCGAACTCGCCGAGCAGCAGGTCCATCTCGCTGACGATGCCGACCAGCCGCCCGCCGTCCACGACGGGCAGCGCGGTGATCTCGTGCTCGTCCAGGACGCGGATGGCCTGCCGCACGGTCGCCGACGGCGGGATCGTCACGACGGGCGACGTCATCGCCTCACGGACCAGCATGGCGTTCTCCTTTGCTCGCCTCCCCACCCTCTCCCCACGCGCGGACCGTCGTATGCGTCCCGGGTCAGCCGCGCTCGGCCGGTTCGCCTCCGCGCGCGGCCAGTCCGGGCGGCGCGGACGCGAGCGCCTTCTGGATCGCCTCGACCAGCGCGAGCGCCGCCTCCTCGGTCAGCTCGACCGCCGCCCGCGCGGACGGGCCGTCCGCCGGGTTGGTGAAGTCGATGTTGAGCGTGTGCTCCCGCGCGGCGTGCTGCGGGTGGTCGACGTAGACGGCGCCGTCGGTGAGGGTGAACCAGCCGGACGCGCCCTTGGCGGCGCCGTCCAGCTCGACCTTGTGGGTGGCGTAGGTGCACATGAGAGCCTCCGGGGGGCGTCAGGCGGACAGGTGGCGGCCGTAGAACGCGAGGATCTTCTTCCAGCCGTCCACGGCGGCCTCGGGACGGTAGGACGGGCGGTCCACGGCGAAGAACGCGTGCCCGGCGCCCGGGTAGGAGTGGAACTCGTGCTCCTTGCCCAGCCGGGTCAGCTCGGCGTCCAGCGCGGCGACCTCGTCCGGGGCGGGGAAGCGGTCCTCGGCGCCGAACAGGCCGAGCAGCGGGCACGACAGGTCGGGGGCGCGCGAGAGCAGCGGCGCGACCTTGAGCGGGGCGTCGGCGGGCGGCGCCTCGACGACGAACGCGCCGTAGCAGTCGACGGCGGCGTCGAGGTCGAGCGAGCAGGCGGCCAGGAAGCTCTGCCGCCCGCCCGAGCAGAAGCCGATGACGCCGACCTTCCCGTTGGCGTGGTCGAGGGAGTTCAGGTGGGCCGCCGCGGCGGCCACGTCGCCGACGAGCTGCTCGTCGGGGACGCCGCCCTTGGCGCGGGCGGCGGCGGCCTGGTCGTCGGGGCCGACCCCGGCCCCCTCGCGGGAGAACAGGTTGGGGCAGATCGCCGCGTGACCGTGCGCGGCGAACGTGCGGACGATCTCCTTGCTCGCCGCGTCGTAGCCGGGCAGGTGGTGGATCACCACCACGCCGCCGCGCGGGGCGCCGCCCACCGGCCGGGCGAGGTACGCCTCGACCTCGGCGCCCCCGTGCCCGCTGATCGTCGTCGTTCCCGCGTGCATCGCGTCGTCCATGGCGGGCCGCGCCTCCGTTCCACTCGCTTCCGGGTGGTGTTCCGTCACCAGGACGACACGCTACGCGTGCCGGGAGGGGCCGGGCGTCCTAGAGTGTCGGCGTCATGCGGGTGTCGTCGATCGTCGTGGGCGCGGTGGTGCTGCTCGCCGCGTCCGGTGACGTCGTGCCCGGCGGCGCGGCGCCGCAGCGGCGGGTGATCGACGCGGCGGCCGGGCGGTGCGGCGCGGGGTGGACGGCCGGGCGCGCCGGGCGGCGGACGCTGCTGGTCGGCAACAGCGGCGCCGCCGTCGCCGAGGTCACGCTGGTCGACGCCGCGACCGGCGCCGTCCACGCGGAGGTCGAGGGGCTGGCGCCGGGGACCGTCCGGCCGGTGCGGGTCAGGCTCGGCGCGGGCGCGTACCGGTTCCGCTGCGCCGTCGAGGACGCCGTGGACCCGGTCGCGGGCCCCGTGGTCCGGGTCGTCGGGCCCGGACGCGGCGGACCGGCGGTCGTCCCGGTCGGGGAGAGCGACCTGTACGGCCCGGCGCGTTCCTACCGCGCCTACGTAACGGGCGGGCTCGGCCGCCTCGCGTCCCGGACGGAGCGGCTCCGCGACGCCGTCCACCGCCGCGACCGGGCCGCCGCGCGCGCCGCGTGGACGCCCGCGCACCTCGCCTACGCGCGCCTCGGCGCGGCCTACGGAGCCTTCGGCGACCTCGCGGACGCCGTGGACGGCCTCCCGGCCGGGCTGCCCGGCGGTGCGGGCGACCCGGGGTTCACCGGGTTCCACCGGCTGGAGCGCGGGCTGTGGCGCGGCGAGCCGATGGCCGGCCTCGCGCCGGTCGCCGACCGGCTGGCACGCGACGTGCGAGCCCTGCGCGCGGCCTTCCGCGACGAGCGCGTCGACCCCGCCGACCTGCCGCTGCGCGCGCACGAGATCCTGGAGGACACGCTGCGCGTCGAGCTGACCGGCGCCGCCGACCAGGGCAGCGGCACGGCCCTGCGGACGGTCGCGGCGCACCTGGAGGGCACCCGCGAGGTGGTCGGCGTGCTCCGGCCCGTCCTGCGGCCGAGGTTCCCCGCCCTCGCCGAGGTGGACGCCTGGATGGACCGCCTGGACGCGCTGCTCAGG
The DNA here is from genome assembly GCF_009733595.1 of Actinomadura litoris. Lineage (GTDB taxonomy): Bacteria > Actinomycetota > Actinomycetes > Streptosporangiales > Streptosporangiaceae > Spirillospora > Spirillospora litoris. Next base: position 15,187 of record NZ_WOFH01000023.1, read on the forward strand.
GGCCGCTCCTCGCTCGGCGCGCTGGCGCGCGAGGAGCGCGGGCGGCTGAACGGGACGGTCGGGCGGCTCGTCGAGCTGCTCGCGTCCGTCGCGACCATCGCGCAGCCGAGGCGGACCCGGTGACGGGCAGGCGCGCGTTCCTGCGCGGCGCGCTGGCGGCCGGTGCCACCGGCGCGGCGGGCCTCGGCGAGCCGGTGCCGGCCGGCTCCGCGGCCCGGCCCGCGCGGGGCTTCCACGGCGAGCACCAGGCGGGCGTCCTGGAGGAGCCCGCGCGGCGGACGGCCGTCGCGGCGTTCGACGTCATCGCGGGCGACCGCCGCGAGCTGACCGACCTGATGCGCGCGCTGACCGAGCGCGCCCGCGCCCTGACCTCCGGCGGCGCGCCCGACGAGCCGGGCATCGCCGGGCCGCCCGCCGACTCCGGCGTGCTCGGCCCGGACGTGCCGGGCGGCGGGCTGCTGGTGACGGTCGGCGTGGGCGCGTCGCTGTTCGACGGCCGGTTCGGTCCGGCCGCGCGCAGGCCGCCCGGCCTCGTCCGCATGCCGGTGTTCCCCGACGACGACCTCGACCCCGCCTGGTGCCACGGCGACCTCAGCGTCCAGCTGTCGGCGCCCGACGAGGACACCGTCCTGCACGCGCTGCGCGACATCACCCGGCACACGCGCGGCGCGGCGCAGCCCCGGTGGCGGATCGGCGGGTTCAGCGCCCCGCCGAGGCCGGACGGCGCGCCCCGCAACCTGCTGGGCTTCAAGGACGGCACCGCCAACCCCGACCCGTCCGACGCGCGCGAGATGGACCGGCTCGTGTGGATCGGCGGACGCGACCCCGCGGCGGGCGGCACCTATGCCGCGATCCGGCTGATCCGGATGCTGGTGGAGTTCTGGGACCGGGTCGGGCTGCCCGAGCAGGAGCGGATGTTCGGCCGCCGCCGCGACACCGGCGCGCCGCTCGACGGCGTCCACGAGCGCGACGAACCCCGCTACGCCGAGGACCCGGCCGGCGCGGTCATCCCGCTGACCAGCCACATCAGGCGCGCGAACCCGCGCACCGCGGAGGCGTCCGGGCGCCGGATCCTGCGCCGCGCCTTCAACTACGACCGGGGCATGGACGGCGCGGGCGAGTTGGACATGGGCATGATCTTCACCAGCTACCAGCGCGACCTGCGGGCCCAGTTCGAGGCCGTCCAGCGGCGGCTGGCGGGCGAGCCGCTGACCGACTACGTCAGCCCGTTCGGCGGCGGCTACTTCCTCGTCCTGCCCGGGGTCCGGGACGCGGCGGACTTCCTCGGTCGCGGGCTGATCACCTAGAGTGGGCGCGGAGCGCGAGGAGGCGGCGATGGGCCCGGGAACCAGGAGTCGGCGGGCGGCCCTCGCCCTCGCGGCGGCCGGAACGCTCGCGGCCGCGTCCGGCTGCGGCTCGGGCGGCGGCGACCGGCCGGAGACGCTCGGCCCGTCCAGCGCCTTCCAGGGCACCCGGACGCCGATCGAGCACGTGGTCGTCATCTTCGGCGAGAACATCTCCTACGACCATTACTTCGGCACCTATCCCAAGGCGGCGAACACCGACGGGACGCGGTTCACCCCGGCCAGGCGCACCCCTCGCGCCGACGGGCTGACGGAGCGGCTGCTCAAGCACAACCCCAACCGCTACAACCCGCGCCGCCTCACCCACGAGCAGGCGCTCACCTGCGACCAGGACCACTCCTACGCCGCCGAGCAGAAGGCCGTCAACGGCGGGCGCATGGACAGGTTCGTGGAATACACCGAGCGGGAGAAATGCGGCGGGCAGCCGATCCTGTTCGGCGCGCCCGGCCTCGTCATGGACTACTACGACGGCAACACCGTCACCGCGATGTGGAACTACGCGCAGCACTACGCGATGAGCGACAACTCCTGGGACACCATCTTCGGGCCGTCCACGCCCGGCGCGCTCAACCTGGCCTCCGGGCAGACCCACGGCGCCTACGCGGTGGACCCGGTCACGCACAGGAAGGTGACGGACGCGTCGGTCGTCCAGTCCCCGGACGCCGACGGCGTCGGCACGGTCATCAACGACCCGCAGCCCGCCTTCGACGACTGCTCCGCCAAGAACCACACCGCGAAGAACAACCTGGCGGTGATGACCGGCCGCAACATCGGCGACCTGCTGAACGCCAAGAACATCACCTGGGGCTGGTTCCAGGGCGGGTTCCGCCCGACCGGCGAGGCGAACGGCTACGCGGTGTGCGGCGCGACGCACGAGAACATCGGCGGCAACCCGGTCGTCGACTACATCCCGCACCACGAGCCGTTCCAGTACTACAGGTCGACCGCGAACGAGAAGCACCTGCCGCCGTCCTCGCCCGCCGCGATCGGGCGCACCGACCGCGCCAACCACCAGTACGACCTGGCCGACTTCGACACCGCGCTGAAGACCGGGCACCTGCCCGCCGTCAGCTTCCTCAAGGCCCCCGCCCACCAGGACGGGCACGCCGGATACTCCGACCCGCTGGACGAGCAGCGGTTCGTCGCGGCGTCCGTCAACAGCGTCCAGCGGTCGCCGGAGTGGCGCTCCACCGCGATCGTCCTCGCCTACGACGACTCCGACGGCTGGTACGACCACCGCGCGCCGACGATCCGCAACGGCTCGGCGGACGCGGCGGTCGACTCCCCGCATTGCGTCGGCGGCCCGCCCCCCGCGGGCGGTTTCCAGGACCGCTGCGGCCCGAGCCAGCGGCTGCCGCTGCTGGTCGTGTCCCCGTACGCGCGGGTGAACCACGTCGACCACCGACCCACCGAGCAGACCTCCGTGCTGCGGTTCATCGAGGACAACTGGGGTCTCGGACGCGTCGGCGGCGCCTCGTTCGACGCGCGGGCGGGCACGCTGGACGGCCTGTTCGACTTCCGCCGCCCGCGCGCCGGCCGGCTGCTCCTCGACCCGGCGACCGGTGCGCCCGCCCGCTGACCTGGCGCGCCCGCCCGCTGACCCCGCCTTCCTCCCCGCGCCGCCGTCAGGACGCGCGCTCGCGCTCGGCGGCGAGCCCGAGCGCCACGTCGATGATCATGTCCTCCTGGCCGCCGACGTATCCGGCCTCGCCGACCCGCTGCAGGATCTCGTGCGCCGGGACGCCGTAGCGTTCGGCGGCGCGCTCGGCGTGCAGCAGGAAGCTGGAGTACACGCCCGCGTAGCCCTGGGTGATCGCGCCCCGGTCGGCGAACGGCAGCCGCTCCAGGAACGGCTTGACGACGTCGTCGGCGGCGGCGAGGGCGCCCTGCACGTCCACCCCGGTCGGGACGCCGAGCCGCTCGAACGTCGCGACCAGCACCTCGGTGGGGGAGTTGCCCGCGCCCGCGCCGAGCGCGCACAGCGCCCCGTCGATCTGCCGGGCGCCGTTCTGCTGCGCGAGGACGGAGTTGGCGACGCCGAGCGAGAGGTTCTGGTGGCCGTGGAAGCCGACCTGCGCCTCGTGCCCGATCTCCCGCACCAGCGCGCCGACCCGCTCCTGCGCCTCGCCGAGGACGAGCGCCCCGGCCGAGTCCACGACGTAGACGCACTGGGCGCCGCCGTCCACCATGATCCGCGCCTGCGCCGCCAGCTCGTCCGGGCCGATCCGGTGCGAGAGCATCAGGAAGCCGACGGTCTCCATGCCGAGGTCGCGGGCGGCGGCGAAGTGCTGGAGCGACACGTCCGCCTCGGTGCAGTGGGTGGCGATCCGGGCGACCGACGCCCCGGCGCCGTGCGCCCTGCGCAGGTCCTCGACCGTCCCGAGGCCGGGCAGCAGGAGGACGGCGATCTTCGCGGCGGCGGCCTCGTCGACGGCGGCGGCGACGAGCTTGATGTCGTCCTCCAGCGAGAAGCCGTAGTTGAAGGACGAGCCGCCCAGCCCGTCGCCGTGGGTGACCTCGATGACCTCCACGCCCGCGCGGTCCAGGGCGTGCACGACGCCGCGGACCTGCTCCTCGGTGAAGCGGTGCGCCATCGCGTGGCTGCCGTCCCGCAGCGTCGAGTCCGTGATCCTGATCTTGTCCGCCGGTCCGTTCACGCCGCCGCCTTTCCGCGCGCGAGCTGCTCGCCCACCCGGGCGGCCGCCGCCGTCATGATGTCGAGGTTGCCCGCCCACTCGGGCAGGTGGTCGCCGTTGCCCCGCACCTCCAGGAACACCGCGACCCTGGCCATGCCGTTCCAGATGTCGCGGGGCCCGTCGAACTGCGGCTCGGCGCGCAGCGTGTAGCCGGGCACGTAGGCCGCGACCTCGGCCACCATCTTCTCCACCGACGCGGCGATCGCGTCGGTGTCGGCGTCGGCGGGGATGGCGCAGAACACCGTGTCCCGCATGATCATCGGTGGCGAGACGGGGTTCAGGATGATGATGGCCTTGCCCCGCGCGGCGCCGCCGACGCGCTCGATCGCGCGGGCCGTGGTCTGGGTGAACTCGTCGATGTTCGCGCGGGTGCCGGGCCCCGCCGACCGGGACGCGATGGAGGCGACGATCTCCGCGTAGGGCACCGGGACCACCGAGGACACCGCGTGCACGATCGGGACCGTCGCCTGCCCGCCGCACGTGATCATGTTGAGGTTCGCGGCGTCGGCCAGCGTGTCCAGGTTGACCGGCGGGCACACGAACGGCCCGGCCGCGGCCGGGGTCAGGTCGATCGCGGTGATCCCGGCGGCCGCGTAGCGCGGGGCGTTGGCGAGGTGGGCCTTCGCGGACGTGGCCTCGAAGACCAGGTCGGGCGGGGCGGCCTGCGCCAGCAGCCAGTCGACGCCCTCGGCCGAGGCGGGCACGCCCAGCGCGCGGGCCCGCGCGAGCCCGTCGGACGCCGGGTCCACCCCGACCATCGAGTGGACCTCGACCAGGTCGCTGCGCAGCAGCTTGACCAGCAGGTCGGTGCCGATGTTGCCGGGCCCGACGATCGCCGCCGTCAGCCTGCTCATGATCCCTCCTTGGTGAGGCGGGCCGGGGCCGGACCGGTCCGGCCCCGGCGGGCGCCTCGTCGTGACCGAGCCTGGCCCCGGCGGCGGAGGGGCGGCAACGAACGCGTCCCGTCACGTGGGACACGTCTCTTACAGTGGGGGAATGCCGTCCGAGGACACCTTTCTCCGCCGCGCCGTCGCGGTGCTGTCCGCGTTCCGCGCGGACGACGACGGCCTCGGCGCGGCCGAGTTGGCCCGGCGCAGCGGGCTGCCGCGCTCGACGGCGCACCGGATCGCGCTCGACCTGGTCGGGGCGGGGCTGCTGGAGCGGCAGGGCACGCGGGTGCGGCTCGGGCTGGCGCTGTTCGAGATCGGCCAGCGGGTGCCCCGGCAGCGGGTGCTGCGGGACGCGGCGGTCCCGCTGATGTCGGACCTGCGGGAGGCGACGCGGCAGACCGTCCACCTGGCGGTGCTGGAGGGCGCCGAGGTCGTCTACGTCGAGATCCTCGGCTCGCCGGGCGGGCCGCCGCTGCCCTCGCAGGTCGGCGGGCGGCTGCCCGCGCACGTGACGGGCGTCGGCAAGGCGATCCTCGCGTTCTCCCCGCCGGAGGTCGTGCGCTCGGTGCTCGCGGCGGGGCCGGTCAGGACGAGCGGGCGGGGCGTCCCGGCGCCGGGGCTGCTGGCCCGCGAACTGGCCCGGATCCGCGAGGAGGGCGTCGCCTACGACCGCGAGGAGTCGGGCAGCGGCATCGTCTGCGCGGCGAGCCCCGTCCTCGGCCCGGACGGGGAGGCCCTCGGCGCGCTGTCGGTGTCGGGCCGCCCGACCCGGATGCGGCTCGCCGCCGTGGCACCCGCCGTCCACACGGCGGCGCTCACGCTGTCGCGGACGCTTCGCGAGAAGGCGCGCGACCCGTCCGCCTAGCCGCCGCCCCCGTCCTTTCCCGCGAAGTCAATGATCAGATCGGGTTTAATTGCCCGGCTGATGGGACGTTTATACCGGTCCCAGGGCGGCGGCCGGCCTGAGGGGTTGACCATGGGCTGAGCTGATGGTTTAAATATGTATGTCGAGTTCGCTCGCCCTCGCCACGAACAGCACGGAGCCCGCTCCGTCCGCGATGCCAGGGAACGGGGTCCACGGGGTGAAAAACTGTCCGATCCCGGCGGTGGTGAATATGGACGCCGGGCGTCTCAGCTCCTTCGGATTCGCCATCGAATCGCCCTTCGAAAAGGGTGCCGCGCGTTATCTGATAGGGCGTCGAATAAAGGGCGCGCATGCGGTCACCGGGCTTTTTGTCGAAGCCCCCGAGAATCTCGCGGGCACGCATGTGCGGATCGAGGAGGACCGTTCCGAGGGCTGGTGCGAGGTCCACACGTTCGTGCCGACGATGCGGCGGCCGGTGCGTTTGGGGGAGCGGTACGTCTTCGACCGCCTGCCGCTCACCGACGTGGGCTACCTGGACATCATGGCCTGGCCCTACCCTGGCCTCACCCCGGCGGACGGCGCGGCGGCCGACCTGTCGTGGAGCCGCTGGCCGCAGGCCCGGCCGCGCCGCCTCCACGGCCCGCCCTCCACGCCCGGCCTCACCGTCACCGAGGCCGTCGGCCCCGACGGGTCGGTGCTCGCCCGGGTCGTCGCCCGCCGCCGCGAGGTGGTCCGGCGCTGGGAGGTCCTGGAGCCCGGCGGGCCGGGACTGGCCGGCCTGCCCAGGCAGGTCAGGGCCGCGCGCGGGCGGGACGGCCCGTGGACGCGGCTCGTCCGCGCCGGGGAGCCGGTGCCGGTCCCCGAGGGCGACTTCGAGCCCGGCCGGCTGGGCGCGGCGCTCACCGGGGCGCTCAGCGGAGCGCCCGCAGCCGGGCCCGGCGCGGTCACGACGGGGGAGCGAGGTCGATGACGCGGTCGCGGCTCTCCAACTCGTGCGCGAACTGGTACCACAGGCTGCCGCACTGGCGGGCCAGCGTGGCGAGGGACTGGAGGCGGTAGGCGGGGACGGCGTCCACGAGCTGGTCCCAGTCGCCCTGGCTGATGAGGTGGGAGTGGAGCCAGCGCAGCAGCGCGCGGCCCGCGTCGGTCTGTTTGAGAGCCGGATCCCGGAGGAGGCTGTGCAATATGGAGCGCGCGTCGATATCGGGGGCTTTTCCCTTTGTGCCCGCCTGTTGTTCCTCGGTTCGATCCGCCGGCTCGTCGGGCCCGAGCCGCTGTTCCACCCGCAGCCGCACCCGGGAGCTCTCCGGGCTTTCTCCGCGCCGCACGCGCTGCCGGACGTCGTGCGCCGTTCCCACGGAGATCCCGGCGTTGGCCGCGATCTCCCGAAGCGAGGCACTGGGCCGCTCGGCAATGATCTCCGCCGCGCGGCGCCTCCCTTCCTGGCTGCTCAAAGGGCGCATGCGCCCGTCGACGCCCACCCGCGTGCTCGACTGGAAGTTTTCCCCACTTGAGCGATTTCGCATGGAACTCACCGTCTTGTGCGCGAGTCCGGTGTAGGAGCCGATGGCGCGGTCGGAAAGCTGGGGGTGCGTGGCGAGGATTCGGGCCGCCGCGCCCCGCCGGTCGGCGAGCGTCAGCGGAAGGCCGTGCACGATGTTGGCCTTCACCGCCTGGATGAAGCCCTCGTCCTCGGTGCCGTCGAAGAAGACGACCTGAATCTCCTTTCTTCCGGTCAGCATCGCCGCCCGCAGCCGGTGCATCCCGTCGATGACCCGCATGGTGCTACGGTGCACCAGGATCGGCGGGAGGGTGGTCTCCATTTCGGCGAGCCGGCGAACATGCTCCTCGTCCATTCCGCCGAGCCGGGGTGAATCGGCGGGCAGCAGCGAATTGATGGAGACGATGGAGGCGTTGTGCACCTGCCGGCCCGGCGCGGGCGCGGTCCCGGCCTGCTGACCGAGACGAGGTTGAGGATTGTGCGCATCCCGTTCCATCTCGTATCTCTTTTCATCTCATGGACGCCGATACGGCCGCTGTCCTCGCGTCGGCGCCCCCCGATCCACGGCCCGGCGGGAGGCGGCGACGACGCGCGACGATCCGACCACGGTACGTGCTGTCGCCGGTTCCCATCGCTACTCCATGGAGTATTGATATCTATCTCGGTGAGCGTAAAAGAATGTCTGAGCACAAGCCATGCACAAGAGGACTTGACAGCCCGGCGCCGAGCGTATTAGGTCGTCAGGGATTCTGCTCGGTATTGCTGGCGCGGGAGGGCGCGGCGAGCCGCTCAGTGAGCCATGCCAGGGAAAGGGGATAACGGCGTTCGATGCCGTTGTGCCCACCCGGGAAAAGCTCGAAATGAGTGATTTCGGAGGGTACGCCCGCCTCGGCCAGGGCGTGCCTGAAAGCCTGGGCGCCGACATCCAGGAATTGCTCGTCGGCGGTTCCGCCGTCGATCCAGACGCCGCGCGCCGAGCGCAGCGCGGCGGCGTGCCGGGCCACCATCCGGACGGGGTCCAGGGCCAGCCAGCGGCGCCAGACCGCGGGCCGGAGCCTCCCGCTCACCGGGTCGAAGGGCAGCTCGGGCACCCCGTCGCCGCCGGGGGAGAGGCAGGCGGCCATGCCCAGCATGATGTGCAGCGAGACGTCCTCGGGCCGGAGCCGCGGGCTTCGGGACCTGAAGTCCTCCCACCAGCGGAGGATGTCGCCGCCGTAGGCGCGCAGATGGCGGACGCACAGCGGGAACTTCGAGAAACAGGTGTACTCGAAAAGGGCGTCCCCGGCGTGCGTGGCGAGGGCGCCGAACAGGTCGGGCCGCAGCATCGGCGTGACCATCGCCCCGTAGCCGCCGCTGGACTTCCCGACGATGCCGCGGTGATCCCGTTCGGGCAGCGTCCGGTAATGCCGGTCCACGAAGGGCACGATCTCGTCGCACAGATAGGAGTGGTACCGCCCGGTGCCCGGCGAGTCCAGGAACTGGCTGCCGCCGTAGGTCGTCCAGGCGTCCACGAAGACGAGGAGCGCGGGTTCGGCCTCGCCGCCCGCGAACAGCGCGTCGGCGGCCTCGATGAAGGGCCGCTGGAACGGCATCCTGTTGAGCCACATCTCCAGTCGCCCGAAATAGCCCTGCAATACGTAGATGGTCGGATACCGTGCCGAGGAATCGTCGTACCCGGGCGGCACGTAGACCCACAGCGGGCGCTTGTGCGGGTCGCCGAGAGGATTCCCGCGAAGCAGTTCGCTATGGATCTCGTGGTCGTCCAGGCGGCCGGAAAGCTCACCGAGCCAGGGCAGCATCGTTCCTCCAGTTGAATCGTCACCGGGGTGAGTCCCGTCGGCTTGACTGTTTCCTCCGCGGGCGTTTTGACTAACGCCCGATCGCGGATGCCGAAACAGCCATCAGTAGACCCAATTCCGGTGCGCGGCGCCAGGCGGGAGCGAATGCGGACATGAGCGAGCCGATCAGACCGGGAGCCCTCGCCCTCCGGGTGGCCCGGATCACCGGGGCCGCCGTCCTGGCGGGCGTGCGCGCGGGCGTCCTCACGGCGGTGTCGCCGCGCGGCGCGCGCGCCGAACGGGCGGCGGCGGAGCTGGCGCGGCTCGCCGAGCGGCTCGGCGGCGCGTTCGTCAAGGTCGGGCAGCTCGCCGGGACGCGGCCCGACCTCGTCGGCCCGGTCGTGGCCGGCGCGCTCGGCCGCCTGCACGACGGCCTGCCGCCGATGCCTCCCGCGCAGGCGCGGCTCGCGGTCCGGCGCGCGTTCCCCCGTCCGCCGGACGGCCTCGCCGCGGCGATCACCGGCCCGCCGGTCGCCAGCGGCTCGATCGCCTCGGTGTACCGGGTCAGGACGGGCGGCCGCCTCCTCGCCCTGAAGGTCCGCCGCCCGGACGTCGGCCGGGTGATGGCGGCGGACCTGGCGGTCATGAACGGGTTCGCGGCGCTGGCGGAGCGGCTCCCCGGCCTGCGCCGGGTGCCGCTCACCGAGATCACCGGCCGGCTCGGGCGCTGCCTGGCCGCCCAGCTCGACTTCGCCGCCGAGGCCGCGAACCTCGCGCGGATGCGCGAGCACCTCGCGGGCTTCCCCGACCTCGTCGTCCCCGCCGTCGTGCCGGAGCTGTGCGGGGACGGGGTGATCGCGATGGAGTACGTCGAGGGGCTCGGCCACGCCTCGATCGAGGGCGTCGCGGCCCCGGCGCGGGAGGCGGAGGTCGCCGCGCTCGTGCGCGCGGTGTACCACCTGCTGTTCGTCGAGGGATTCGTGCACGTCGACCTGCACCAGGGCAACACCTACTTCCTGCCCGACGGCAGGGTCGTGCTGCTCGACGCCGGTTTCGCGTTCCGCCTCGGCGACGTCGCCCGCCGCAGGTTCACCGCCTTCTTCGGCGGCATGATCCGCGGGGACGGGGAGTCCTGCGCCGACATCCTCCGCTCCACCGTCCGCGGCGCCGCCGGCGGGCGGGACGACGCCGCGTTCCGGCGGGAGGTCGCCGCGCTCGTCCGGCGCAACGCGGGCGCCGCCGTCCGCGATTTCAACCTGCCGGCCTTCTGCGCCGAGCTTTTCAACCTCCAGCGCAGGCACGGCCTGTACGCCGAGCCCGAGTTCGTCTTTCCCATGCTGTGCCTGCTCAGCCTCGACGGGCTCGTCAAGGAGCATTACCCGCTGATGGACTTTCAGATGGAGGCCGCGCCCTTCGTCATGCGGAGCCTTCTCACCGAACCCGAGGGCCCCTGACCCCCGCGCCCGCGAACGCTTGCGCGCCCGCGCCGGCCGGACCAATCATTGCCCTGCATCGCAGGCCCGCCGAAGCGCAGGGAGATGAACCGTAATGACCAGTGATTGCGACATCGCCGAGAGCGGCGGGCGGGGAGCCGCGCGGCAATTCCCCGCCCGCGATTTCGGTTTCGACGACCTCGACCTTTCCTGGCTGCGCGCCAAGCGGGGCGAGAAATGGCGCGGCTGCGGACCCGGCGCGCTGCCCGCCTCGCTCGCCGACATGGACTACCCGGTCGCGCCCGCCGTCCGCGAGGCGCTGGACGCCGCGGTCCGGCGCGGCGACCTCGGCTATCCGGCCTGGTCGACCTGGACGGGCGCCAACCCGCTGGCCGGGCCGTTCGCCGACCGCATGGACGCCCGGCACGGCTGGCGGCCCCGCCCCGAGTGGGTCCGCAACGTGAGCGACCTGCTCCAGGCGCTCCAGGTGCTGCTGCGGCTGGCGACCCGCCCCGGGGACGCCGTCGCGGTGCAGACGCCGAGCTATCCGCCGTTCCTGAAGACCATCGAGATGATGGACCGCCGCGTGGTCGCGTGCCCCTTCGAACGCGATGGCGGCGCCTGGAGTTTCGACGCAGAACGCTTGGAACGGGATGTGCGCGAATCGGAATGCCGGGTCCTGCTGCTCGTCAACCCGCACAATCCGACGGGGCGGGTGCTGACCCGCGCGGAGCTTGAGTCGCTCGCCGGTATCGCGGTGCGCCACGACCTTCTCGTCATCGCCGACGAGATCATGTCCGACCTCTGCCACGCCCCGCACCGCCATATCCCGATGGCGTCCCTCGGCGTGGAGATCGCCGAACGGACCATCACCGTGAACTCGGCGACGAAGGCGTTCAATTTCGCCGGGCTGCGGTGCGCGGTGATGCACCTCGCGCCCGAAATGGTGCGCGAGGCTTTCGACTCCTATCCGCCGGACTACTTCGGGCCCGTCAACGTCCTCGGCGTCGAGGCGACGAAGGCGGCCTGGAGCGAGGGCGACGCGTGGCTCGCCGCGCTGACGGACCACCTGCGCGCCAACCGCGACCTGGTCGCCGCGACCCTCGCCGAGCACGCCCCCGCGATCGGGTACGACCCGCCTGAGTCGGCCTACCTCGCCTGGCTGGACTGCCGCGAGCTGGGCCTGGCCGCCGAGCCCGCCCAGCACTTCCGCGAGAAGGCCCGCGTGGAGCTGATCCCCGGGAGGGCGTTCGGGGCCGAGGGGCGCGGGTTCACCCGGCTGAACTTCGCCACGTCCCGGACCGTCCTGACCGAGATGCTGCACCGGATGGCCGACTCCCTCACCCCGGTCCGCTGAGGGGGTGGTGGTCCCATGAGCCCGACCGCCGACCGCGTCGTCCGCAGATGGAGCACCGGCCGGGCGAGCACCCGCGCCTACGCGCTGACGATCCGGCACGAACGCCTGTACCGGCTGCTCAGCCGGGTGGTCTGGGGATCGGACGTGCGGTCCTTCCACGACGGGATCGCGGCGCTCGCGGCCGTCCCGGCCGGGTCGAGCGTCCTGGACGTCCCGTGCGGCGGCGGCGTCGCCTTCCGGGGGCTCGATCCGGGGGTCCCGGTCCGCTACGCCGCCGCCGACGCCTCGCCCTTCATGCTGGACCGCGCCCGCGCCGAGGCCGCACGGCGCGGCTTGAAAGACATCGAGTACGTCGAGACCGGCGTCGTGGACATGCCGTTCGAGGACGGCGCGTTCGACCTGTGCGTCTCCTTCCACGGCCTGCACTGCTTCACCGACCCGGCCGCCGCGCTCCGGGAGATGGCGCGCGTCCTCCGGCCGGGTGGGGAACTGCGGGGGACGGCGGTGGTGAACGACGGCCACGCGCTGTCGCGCCTGGTCATCGCGCACTTCCGGCGCAGCGAGGAGTTCGGCCGGCCGATGCGGGCCGACGACGTCCGCCGCTGGCTGGCCGGCGCCGGCTTCACCGAGCCGGCGCTGGAGCGCCAGGGCGCCTATCTGGCCTTCTCCGCGCGGCGCTGACCGGCCCGCCGGTGAGCGCTTCTCGCCTTCGCGCTTCAGCTATACCTTCTTCAAGTAATCTTTTGATGATCGGAGTACACCATGACCTCCGACGGCGCCGTGCGCGCGTCCTCGAACCCCGACGTCCGCCCGCTGCTGGCCGCCTACCGCGCGGCGGTGGTGCCCGCCGCGGTGGACTTCCTGGAGCGCCGGATCTCGGCCGACGAGCTGCGCGAACGCTGGCGCGAGCACTACTTCGGCGCGTTCCGCGACTACGACCGCGCGGTCGAGCGGGCGTGGCGGGAGGCGTCCGGCTCCGACGGGCGGATGGAGAGCGGCGGCCCGGAGGCCGACCCCGGCCACGCCGTGCCGCTGGCGCACTTCCCGGTCAGCAACGCGCACAACAACATCGACCGGCTCGTCGAGGTGCTGGCGATCGAGTTGGGCGGCCGCACGATCGCCGAGACGCGGATGCGGGAGCGGGGGATCGACCTCGCGCACATCATCGACCGGCTCGACGCGCTGATGGCGTCGCTGGCCGGCTGACCCGGGCCGGGCCGGGCGCGACCCGGCCCGGCGCCGCACGGAAGGGCTGGAACATGAGCGAACCGACGCGGGGACGGGCGTCCCCGCCGGTCCGCCCGAACCTGTGGGCGGACCGGCTCGCGTCCTACGCCTTCGCGGTGGAGGCGTCGATCGGCCGCAATCCCATGCGCTACCTGCTCGCCCGCCGCTTCGGCGCGGACGACCCGTCCCGGGCGCTGACCGTTCTGTTCGTCCTGGAACCCGAGGTCCTGGCGGGCACCTACATCCGGATCCGGGAGGACCGCGCCGCCGGCGCCTGCGAGGTGCGCACCTACCTGCCGACGATGGCGCGGCCCGTCACGGTCGCCGAGGCGCTGCTGTTCGACTGCCTGCCGCTGACCGACGTCGGCTACGTGGACCTCATGGCGTGGCCGCATCCCGGCCTCCGCCCCGAGCCGCCCGAGGGCCCGTCCACGCGCGGCTACCGCTACGACCGCGCCCCGGTCCTGCGCGTGCGCGAGGACATCGACCCCGAGCGGTCGGCGGTGGCGCGCCGCGTCCTCTACCGCGACGGCCAGGAGACGCGGCGCTGGGAGGTCGCCGAATGGGGGCGGGACGGGCAGGAGACGCTGCCCTCGCGCATTCGCGTGACCCGCCCCCGGACCGGCCACGAGACGCGGTTCACCCGCACCGGACCGGCCGTCGCGGTGCCCCCCGCCGTCTTCGACGGTGAACCGGAAATTCTGCGCGACCGCATTGAAGAGTTGTTGGCACCGACTAGGAGACCGTCATGAGAATCCTTTTCGTCCTGCACGATCCGCCCTACGGGACCGAGCGCACCTACAACGGGTTGCGCTGGGCCGCGCAGATGATGACGACCGGCGCGTCCAACGAGGTCAGGGTGTTCCTGTTCGGCGACGCCGTGGCCTCCGTCCAGGACGGGCAGAGCACCCCGAACGGCTTCTACAACGTCGGCAGAATGGTGCAGGGCCTGGTGGAGCACGGCGCGTCGGTCGGCTCGTGCGGAACGTGCCTGGACGCCCGGGGAATCGACGAGAAACGGCTTGTGAAGGGATGCCACCGGTCGTCCATGAAGGAACTCGCCGCGTGGACGGAATGGGCCGACAAGGCGATCAACATCTGAGGGGGGTGCCTGATGGCTCGTACAGTGGCCGTGCTCGGCGCGGGCGTCGGCGGCCTCATGACCGCGCGGCACCTGCGCCGGTTGCTGTCCGACGGCGACCGGATCGTCGTCGTCGACCGGAGTTTCGGGAGCGTGCTCGGGCTGTCGCTGCTGTGGGTGCTGCGGGGCTGGCGCAGTCCGGGGGACGTGCGGGTCGCGATCGCCCCCTCGCGCGTGCCCGGGGTCGAGTTGATGCGCGCGGAGATCCTCGCCATCGACCCGGCGGGACGGACCGTGCGCACCAGCGCGGGCACCCTCGCCTACGACGCGCTGGTCGTCGCGCTCGGCGCCGAACTCGATCCGGCCGCCACCCCCGGGCTCGCGGAGGCGCTCGCGGACGGCCGCGCCCACGAGTTCTACACGCTGGACGGCGCGGACGCGCTGCGCCGGCGCCTCCGGCCGCTGGCCGGGGGCCGGGTCGTGTTCGCCGTCGCGGGCGTGCCGTTCAAGTGCCCGGCGGCCCCGTTCGAGGCGGCGCTGCTGGCGGCCGACCTGGTGCGGGCCGACGGCCGGTCCCATCCCGTCCGGTTCGACGCCTTCACGCCCGACCCGATGCCGATGGCGGTCGCGGGCCCGGCGGTCGGGGAGGCGCTGGTCGGCATGCTCAAACAGCACGAGATCGGCTTCCATCCGAACCGCGCGCTCGTCTCGGTCGATCCCGGCCGCCGCGAGGCGGTCTTCGCCGACGGCGGCACCGAGCCCTACAACGTCCTCGCGGTGGTGCCCCGGCACCGTCCGCCCCGGGTGGTCGCGGATCTGGGGCTCGGCGACGGCGGCTGGATCCCGGTGCGGGCCCGCACGATGGAGACCGGCGCCGAGGGGGTGTGGGCGCTCGGCGACGTCACCGTGCTGACGCTGCCGAACGGGAAGCCGCTGCCGAAGGCGGCGGTGTTCGCCGAGGGGCAGGCCGAGGTCGTCGCGAACGGCGTCGCCCGCCACCTCGGACGCCGCGCGCCGCGCCCCTGGTTCGACGGGCGCGGCTCCTGCTACATCGAACTCGGCGGCCACCGCGCCGCCAAGGGCGAGGGGGACTTTCTCGACGAGTCCGGGCCGAAGGTCACGCTCGCCGAGCCGTCCGCCGCGTTCCACGAGGAGAAGTGCGCCCAGGAGACCGACTGGCTCCGCCGCTGGACGCGCTGACCCTCCCGCCCTGCACCCACGGAAACGGTCGTGGCGGGCCCCCGGTAAACAAAGGAAAAGTAGACGCATGAAATGAGAGCAC
>NZ_WOFH01000023.1:30670-98647 GCF_009733595.1 Actinomadura litoris
CCCTCCTGGGGCCCGGCGCCCCGGGGGTTGTGCGGGGGCGCCCCCCCCACGACCGTTCGCGCTCCGCCCCGCCCTAGTGGCCCGTGGCGCAGGTGCTGTACCCCTCACGGATGATCATCGCCGCCATCGGGACGTAGGCCGCCGGGTCCTCGGGGACCACCGCGGCCAGCCCGTCGCAGTACCGGTTGTACATGCAGAAGGCGGCGGCGATCAGGACGGCGTCGTGCAGTTCGGTGTCGGTCGCCCCGGCGGCGCGCGCGGCCTCGACCATCTCCTCGGTCACGTCGTGCCCGCTGTTGCTGACCGCCCCCGCGATCGCGAGCAGCGCCTTCAGCTTCGGGGAGATCGGCGCGCTCGCGGGGTCGGCCAGCACCTTGTCCACGAGCGTCCGGCCCTCCGCGTGCTGCTGCGCGCTCACCTCGCCGTGCGTGTGCAGGCAGAACCGGCAGTCGTTCAGCGCCGAGACGTGCGCGGCGATCAGCTCGCGGTCGGCGCGGCTGAGCGAGTGCTCCCCGCGCAGCAGCACCTCGGCGAGCTGGCTGAGCGGTCGGCCGGTCTCGGGGCGGTACCGCATGAGGCCGGGGGTACCGGGCATGAGCTCGGGGGGCATCGTGATGTGCGGCATTGGCGTCTCCTTACGGGTGGCGTCCGCACGCTCGGACGTCCCACCAGAACACTGCTTTAGAAAACGATAGTCAAGAATTACACTCGGGCGGTGGAACCCGTAGATGAACGTGTTCGGCGCGCCCGCGAGCACGTCATCCCGTCCATTTCCCGCTGAGAAAGGCACACCGGTTGAAGACCATCGAGGAAGTGCTCGCCCATGCCCGCGCCCGGTTGCGCAGGCTCGGCCCGTCCGAGGCGGCCGCCGCCGTCGAGGGCGGCGCCCGGTTCGTTGACACCCGTCCGTCGTTCCAGCGGCTGGCGGGGGGAGTGATCCCCGGCGCCGTGCTGATCGAGCGGAACCATCTCGAATGGCGGCTGGACCCGGCCAGCGCCCATCGGATCCCCGAGGCCACCGACCACGACATCGCCTGGATCGTGGTCTGCGAGGAGGGCTACTCCTCCTCCCTCGCCGCCGCGTCACTGCAGGACCTGGGCCTGCGCAACGCCACCGACCTGGTCGGCGGCTTCCAGGCGTGGAAGGCCGCCGGCCTGCCCGTGCGCACGGGCGAAAGCGAGCTTGATCCCGCCAGGAGCCGCTGACCCGCCACCTCTTTCCCCGGCCGCGCGCCGCGCGCTCTCCCTTCGTGGAGTCCGCGTGGCGCGCGGTCTTTTCATATGCGCCCTCCTGTCGCACGGGTGCCGCATACGAAGAAGTTGAAAGACCCATTGTTCTTTGGATTCCTGCACAATCGGGGCCACGACCGGAGCAAGAGATATCGCTCTACTTTTCGGCGGTGAACATTGACCGGTGTCTGGCGCGCGCTGCGGAGTCGCATTCTCACGCCGAGCACCTCGGAGGTGGGTCTGGACAAGCGCGGGTTCCATGTGAAGGATCCGGCGGCACGGGAGCTGCTGGAGACGATCGGCCGCACTTTCCTGGCGGGCTACGCGCGGGCCGCTCGGGCGCGGTCGCCGGAGGCGGTGGCGGAGGCCCTGCGCGGGGTTCCGCCGAGGTTCCGCGGTTTCGCCCACGAGGGCGCCGCGATGGGGTTCGCCGTGCTCGACGGGCTCTCGCCCCGCGGCGGGCGGCGGTTCGGGAGCTACCTGGACGGCCCCGGCGGCGACCACGTCTACATGGCGCACGTCGGGCTCGGCTGGGCGATGGCGCGGCTGCCGAGGTTCCGCTGGCCGGGGGCGGGGCTCGACCCCGTCCTGCGGTGGCTGGTGCTGGACGGCTACGGGTTCCACCAGGCCTACTTCCGCACCGGGCGCTACGTCCGCGAGCAGTACCGCCCCGACCGGTTCCCGTGGCCGCCCGGCGGGCCGGGACGGTACGCCGCCCGGGTCGTCGACCAGGGCGTCGGGCGGGCGCTGTGGTTCGTCGGCGGCGCCGACGCGGACGTGGTCGCCGACCTGGTCGACCGGTTCCCGCCCCGCCGCCGCGCCGACCTGTTCGGCGGGGCGGGGCTGGCCGCGACCTACGCCGGCGGCGCCGGTGAGGACGAGCTGCGCAGGTTCTGGGACCGCGCCGGCGAGTTCCGGCCGCAGGTCGCGCAGGGCTGTGCGTTCGCGGCCGAGGCGCGCCGGCGCGCCGGACTGGACGTTCCGCACACCGCCGTCGCCACGCGGGTGTTCTGCGGCATGCCCCCGGACGAGGCGGCGCGGATCGCCGTCGGGGCGCGTCCGGGAGCGGAGGAGCGCCCCGCCGGCGGGGTGCCCGCCTTCGAGGTGTGGCGCCGCCGCATCGCCGAGGAGTTCGTGTCACTGGGGAGGTGCTAGCGGATGACCGCTGTACGCGGCTGGGTGCCGGGGTTCGTCGTCGTGCTCGTCGTCGTGGTGATGTTCGCGGCGGTCGGGCCGCCGTCCGTGCCCGCGTCCGAACGGGACGCGATCGCCGGGCGGTACGCGTTCACGCCGATGTCGATCGAGCTGCCCGGCGGGTACCGGCAGCAGGCGATCCGGCGGGTGAACCGCGACTACGCCGACATCGACGCGTGGATCTCCTCGGTCGGCGCGGCGATCGCGATGAACGACATGGACGGCGACGGGCTGCCCAACGACCTGTGCGTCACCGACCCCCGCATCGACCAGGTCGTGGTGACGCCCGTCCCGGGCGCCCGCGCGGGACGGTACGCCGCGTTCGCGCTGAACCCCGCGCCGCTGCCGATGAACGAGGTGATGGCGCCGATGGGCTGCGTCCCCGGCGACTTCAACGAGGACGGGCGCATCGACCTGCTCGTCTACCTGTGGGGCCGGACGCCCATCGTCTACCTGGCGCGGCCCGGCGCGAAGGCGCCGGCGGCCGCCGCCTACACGCCGGTGGAGCTGGTGCCGAACGCGGGCGGCGCGCGCTACACCGGCCCGCAGTGGAACAGCACGACCGCCGCCGTCGACGACTTCGACGGCGACGGCCACGACGACATCTACATCGGCGACTACTTCCCGGACGGCCCCGTGCTGGACGACCGGGTCGGCGGGGGCGTCGCGATGAACCGCTCCCTGTCCAACGCCTCCAACGGCGGCGACGACCACTTCTTCCGCTGGACGGGCGCCTCGCGGGGCGTCACGTACGAGGAGCAGGGCGGCGTGCTGCCCCGCGACGTCTCCCGGGGATGGGTGCTCGCGGCGGGCGCCAACGACCTCGACGGCGACCAGCTCCCCGAGCTGTACCTCGCCCAGGACCACGGCAGGGACTCCCTCCTCTACAACAGGTCCGTCCCGGGGGCGATCCGGTTCTCGCGGGTGACGGGCGCGCGCGGCCCGATGGTCCCGAAGTCCAAGCGGATCGGGACGGACTCCTTCAAGGGCATGGGCATCGACTTCGCCGACCTCGACCACAACGGCCTCTACGACATGTTCGTCAGCAACATCACCACGACGTTCGGCCTCCAGGAGAGCAACCTCCAGTTCATGGCGACGGCCCGCGACCAGGCCGACCTGCGCGCGCGCCTGCGGCGCGGGGACGCGCCCTGGAAGGACCGCAGCACCGGCGAGGGCACCGCGTGGGCCGGCTGGGGGTGGGACGTGAAGATGGCCGACTTCGACAACAGCGGCGATCCCGCGATCGTCCAGGCGACCGGGTTCGTGAAGGGCGAGGTCAACCGCTGGGCGCAGCTCCAGGAGCTGGCGACGGCCAACGACGGGCTGCTGGAGCACGAGCGGTGGTGGCCGCACGTCCGGGCCGGGGACGACATCGCCGGGAACCAGCCGCTGCGCTTCTTCGCCAGGCGCGAGGGCGGCGGCTACGCCGACGTCGCGGGGCCGCTCGGGCTCGCCGTCCGCGTCCCGACGCGGGGCATCGCCACCGGCGACGCGGACGGCGACGGGCGCGTCGACATGGCCGTCGCCCGCCAGTGGGACGAGCCGGTCTACTACCGCAACGTGAGCCCGTCCGGCGGCGCCTGGCTGACGCTGGCGCTGACCCGCGACGCCGCGTCCCCGGCGACCGGCGCCCCCGGCTCGCCGGCCACCGGGGCGCAGGTCACCGCGACGGCGTCGGACGGCCGCGTCCAGCTCGCCCGGGTCGACGGCGGCAGCGGCCACTCCGGCAAGCGCAGCAGCGAGATCCACCTGGGCCTCGGCCGGGCCGCCGGGCCGGTGCGGGTGCGGCTGCGCTGGCGCGACCGGACGGGCCGGGTCCGCACGCAGGACCTCCGGCTGGCCCCCGGACGGCACGAGATCGGCCTCGGAACCCGCGCGACGGAGAGGTGACGGAGATGGCGGAGATGGCGGAGGCGGACAGGGCCGCGAGGCCGCCCCGGCACGACCCGAAGGTCGTCAAGGCGCTGCGCAACTTCACCGTGTCGATCTCGGTGTTCAACGTCTTCGGCTACACGCTGCTCGGCTTCGAGCAGCCGTGGCTGTGGCCGTTCATCGCGCTCGCCGCCGGCTACACGACGGAGACCGTGCTGGAGGCGCTCGCCGCCCGCCTGGAGGGCCGGCGGCCCCGCTTCCGCGGCGGCGGCCCGCGCGGCCTGCTGGAGTTCCTCTACCCCGCGACGATCACCGCGCTCGCCCTGAACATGCTGGTCTACGTCAATGATCAGGTCTGGGTGATGGTGTTCGGGGTCGTGGTCGCGGTGGGCGGGAAGTGGGTCTTCCGGGCCCCGGTGCGGGGCCGGATGCGGCACTACATGAATCCGTCCAACCTCGGGATCGCGGTGATCCTGCTGCTGTACCCGTGGGCGGCGATCGTCCCGCCCTACCAGTTCACCGAGAACATCGCGGGGCCCGCCGACTGGCTGGTCCCGGCGGGGATCCTCGCCGCGGGCACGCTGCTGAACGCCAGGCTCACCGGGCGGATGTGGCTGGTCGGCGCGTGGCTCGCCGGGTTCGCCGTCCAGGCGGTCGTGCGCGGCCTGGTCCTGGACACCGCGATCCTCGGGGCGCTCGGCACGATGACCGGGGTCGCGTTCGTGCTGTTCACCAACTACATGATCACCGATCCGGGGACGAGCCCGAGCAGGCCCGCCTCGCAGGCCGCCTTCGGCGCCGGGGTCGCCGCGCTCTACGGCTACCTCGCCGGCGCGGGTGTCGCCTACGGGCTGTTCTTCGCGACCGCCGGGGCCTGCCTCGTGCGCGGCGGGTTCCTGTGGTCGCTGCACATCGCCCAGCGGGCCGCCCGGGAGCGCGAGCCGGGCGCCGGGCCGCCCGCGCGGGCGACCGAGCCCCCGGACGGCAAGGAGGTCGTGCCCGCATGAGCACCCACCCGGCGGCGCCCGGCCCAAGGATCGCGATCATCGGCATGGCGTGCCGCTACCCGGACGCCGCGTCCCCGAGGGAGCTGTGGGAGAACACGGTCGCGGGCAGGCGCGCGTTCCGCCGCATGCCCGCCGAGCGGACCCCGCCGTCCGACTACTGGGACCGCGACCCCGCGGCCCCGGACCGGTTCTACGCGCGGACCGCCGCTGTCATCGAGGGCTACGCGTTCGACCGCGTCGGCTACAAGATCGCGGGCAGCACGTACCGGTCGACCGACCCGACCCACTGGCTGGCGCTCGACACGGCCGCCCGCGCCCTCGCGGACGCGGGCCTGCCCGGCGCGCGGGGCGTGCCGCGCGACCGCGCGTGCGTGATCGTCGGCAACACGCTCACCGGCGAGTTCACCCGCGCGAACACGATGCGGCTGCGCTGGCCGTACGTGCGCCGCACCGTGGCCGCCGCGCTCGCGGAGCAGGGCTGGGACGGCGCGCGCGCCGCCGCGTTCCTCGACGACCTGGAGGGGCGCTACAAGAGCCCCTTCCCCGGCGTCGACGAGGACACCCTCGCCGGCGGCCTGTCCAACACCATCGCGGGCCGCGTCTGCAACTACTTCGACCTCGGCGGCGGGGGCTACACGGTGGACGGCGCCTGCTCCTCCTCGCTGCTGTCGGTGGCCACGGCGTGCCGGGCGCTGGTGGACGGCGACGCCGACCTCGCGATCGGCGGCGGCGTCGACCTGTCCCTCGACCCGTTCGAGCTGGTCGGGTTCGCCAAGACCGGCGCGCTCGCCACCGGCGAGATGCGCGTGTACGACCGGAACTCCACCGGCTTCTGGCCCGGCGAGGGCTGCGGGATGGTCGTGCTGGTGCGCGAGCGGGACGCGCTCGCGGCCGGGCACCGCGTCTACGCGACCGTCGCCGGGTGGGGCATGTCGTCCGACGGCGGCGGGGGCATCACCCGCCCGGAGGTCGCCGGATACCGGCGGGCCCTCGACCGCGCGTACGCGCGGGCCGGGTTCGGCATCGGCACCGTGCCGCTGTTCGAGGGGCACGGCACCGGCACGCCGGTCGGCGACACCACCGAGCTGACCGCCCTGTCGGCCGCGTTGTCGGCCGCGCTGACGGCGGACGGTCCGCGCCCCGCTCCCGCCGCGATCGGCTCCGTCAAGGGGGTCATCGGGCACACCAAGGCGGCCGCGGGGGTCGCGGGCCTGATCAAGGCGGCGATGGCGCTGCACGAGCAGGTGATCCCGCCGGCGGTCGGCTGCGTCGACCCGCACCCACTCCTGGACGCCCCCGCCCCGCTGCGGGCGCCGCGCGCGGCCGAGCCCTGGCCGGACGGCGCGGACCTGCGCGCGGGCGTCACGTCCATGGGTTTCGGCGGCATCAACACCCACCTCGTCCTGGAGAGCGAGGCGCCCCGGCGAGGCGCGCTCGACGCCCGCACGCGCGCGCTGGCCTCGTCCGCCCAGGACGCGGAGCTGCTCCTGCTCGACGGCGCCTCGGCGGACGCGCTCCGCGACCGGCTCACACGGCTGATCGACTTCGTCCCGGCGCTGTCGCGTGCGCAACTCCGCGACCTCGCCGGAACCCTGCACCGGGAGCTGCGCGACCTGCCCTACCGCGCGGCCGTCGTCGCGTCCTCGCCCGACGACGCCGAGCGGCGGCTGCGCCGGGTGCTCGCCGTCCTGGACGCGGGGGAGGGGTCGCTGGTCGAGACCGGCGGGCACGCCTTCCTCGGGCATCCCGCCGGGCGCGCCCGCATCGGCCTGCTGTTCCCCGGCCAGGGCACGGGCGGCGCCGGACGCGGCGGAGCGCTGCGCCGCCGCCTCGCGGAGGTCGACCGGGTCTACCTCCGCGCCGCGCGGACCACCGCGACCGGGGACGGCGCCGCGACGGCGGTCGCGCAGCCGCGCGTCGTCACCGGGTCGGCCGCCGCGCTCGCCGCGCTGGAGGCGCTCGGCGTCGAGGCGTCGGTGGCGGCCGGGCACAGCCTCGGCGAGATCACCGCGCTGCGCTGGGCGGGCGCGATGGACGAGACCGCGCTGCTGGAGCTGGCCGCCGCGCGCGGCCGGATCATGACCGAGCACTCCGCCGCCGGGACCATGGCCGGGATCGCCGCGACCCCGGAGGCCGTCGCGCGGCTCGGCGCGGGCCTGCCGGTGGTGGTCGCGGGCTACAACGGCCCGTCCCAGACCGTCATCGCCGGTCCGCCGGACGCCGTCGCGGAGTTCGGCCGCCGCGCCGCGGAGGCCGGGACGCGCTGGACTCCGCTGCCCGTCTCGCACGCCTTCCACTCGCCGCAGGTCGCCCCGGCCGCGCGCGTCTTCGGCGCCTGGCTGGCCGGCCGGGACTTCGCCCCGCTCCGGCGGCGGGTCGTCTCCACCGTGACCGGCGCCGCCCTCGCGCCCGGCACCGACGTCCGCGACCTGCTGCGCCGCCAGATCACCGCGCCGGTGCTGTTCGCGCAGGCGGTCGAGCTGGCGGCGAAGGAGTGCGACCTGCTCGTCGAGGCGGGCCCGGGACGAGTGCTCACCGGGCTCGCCGCCGCCGTCACCGACGTGCCCGTCCTCGCCCTCGACCCCGACGACGAGGGGCTGGGCGGGCTGCTCCAGGTGGCGGGCGCCGCGTTCGTGCTCGGCGCACCCGTCCGGCATGGGGCGCTGTTCGCCGGGCGGCCCGCCAAGCCCCTGGAGATCGGCGCGGCGCAGCGGTTCCTCTCCAACCCGTGCGAGACCGGCGCGCCGCCACCGGCCCCGCCCGACCAGCCCGACCCGCCCGAGCGCGTCGCCGTCGAACCGCCGGACGTCCCGGAGGAGCCCGCGACCGAACCGAGCATCGAGCTGCTGCGGCGCCTGGCCGCCGAGCGCGCCGAACTGCCGGTCTCCATGGTCGCCGACGGCACCCGGCTGCTCGACGGCCTCCACCTCAGCTCGATCACGGTCGGCCAGATCGTCGCCCAGGTCGCGCGGCGGCTCGGGCATCCGGCGATGCGGGCGCCCACCAACCTCGCCACCGCGACGCTGCGGGAGCTGGCCGAGGCGATCGACGGCCTCGCCGGCACCGCCGGACCCGCGCCCGCCCGGCCGGGGGCGGACGTCGCGGGCGCCGCGTCCTGGGTCCGCGCCTTCCGCGTCGACCTCGCCGAGGAGCCGGTGCCCGAGCGCGTGGCCCCCGCCGTCCCGGGGACGTGGCGGGTGCACGCGCCGGACGGCCATCCCCTCGCCGGACCGCTGCGCGCGGAGCTGGAGCGCGCGGACCTCGGCCCCGGCGTGCTCGTCTGCCTGCCTCCCGCCTGCGCGGTGGACGACCTGGCGTTCGCGCTGGAGGGCGCGAGGGAGGCCGCCGCCGGGGAGCCGGGCACCCGGTTCGTCCTCGTCCAGCACGGGCGGGGCGCGGCCGGGCTCGCCAAGACGCTGCGGCAGGAGGCCCCGCACGTGCCGACCACGGTCGTGGACATCCCGCCCGAGCCGTGGGCGCTCGCCCGGACGGTCGCCGAGGTCGCCGCGACCAGCGGCTGCGCCGAGGTCCGCTACGGCGCCGACGGGACGCGCCGCGTGCCGACACTGCGCGTACTCCCCGTCGGGCAGGCGCGGACCAGCGAGCCGCTGGGCGCCGCGGACGTGCTGCTCGTGACCGGCGGCGGGAAGGGCATCACCGCGGAGGCCGCGCTGGCGCTGGCGAGGGAAAGCGGCGCCCGGCTCGCCCTCCTCGGCCGCTCCGCGCCCGGCGAGGACCCCGAACTCGCCGCGAACCTGGAGCGGATGGCCGGCGGTGGCACGACCGTCCGCTATGAGGCCGTGGACATCACCGACCCCGAGCGGGTGCGCGCGGCCGTCGGCCGGCTCTCGGACGCGCTCGGCCCGGTCACCGCCGTGCTGCACGGCGCCGGACGCAACGAGCCCGGCCTGCTGACCGGCCTGGACCTGGAGGCGTTCCGGCGGACGCTCGCCCCCAAGATCGGCGGGCTGCGCGCCGTCCTCGACGCGGTGGACCCCGCCCGGCTCAAGCTCCTGGTCGCCTTCGGCAGCATCCTCGGCCTGACCGGGCTGCGCGGCGAGGCGCACTACGCCACCGCGAACGAGTGGCTGGCCGACCTCACCCGCGAGGTCGCCGCGCGCCATCCCCGCTGCCGGACGCTGTGCCTCCAGTGGTCGGTCTGGTCCGGCGTCGGCATGGGCGAGCGGCTCGACGTGGCGGAGGCCCTGGCCCGCGACGGCATCACCCCGATCACCCCCGACCAGGGCGTCCGGATGCTGCGGCGGCTGGTGACCGACCCGGACGCGCCCGTGGACGTCGTCGTCAGCGGGCGCACCGGCGACATCGACACCGTCCGCCGGGAGGCGCCCGAGCCGCCGCTGCTGCGCTTCGCCGACCGGCCGCTCGTCCGCTACCACGGCGCGGAGCTGGTCACCGAGGTCGACCTGAACGCCGGGAGCGACCCCTACCTCGCCGACCACCGGCTCGACGGGGACCTGCTGTTCCCCGCCGTCCTCGGGATGGAGGCGATGGCGCAGGTCGCCTCCGCCGCCACGGGACGGACGTCCGCGCCCGTCCTGGAGGACGTCGAGTTCCTGCGGCCCGTCGTCGTCCCGCCCGGCGGCACGACGACGATCCGCATCGCCGCCACCGTCACCGGCGCCGACACCGTCGAGACGACCGTGCGCAGCGCCGAGACCGGATTCGCCGCCGAGCACTTCCGCGCGCGGCTGCGCTACACCGGCGGCGGCGTGCCGCAGGGGCCGCCCGGACCGGGCGGCGGCGAGCTGCCGCCGGTCGAGCTGGAGCCCTCCCGCGACCTGTACGGGGACGTGCTGTTCCAGGGCGGCCGGTTCCGGCGGCTGCGCGGCTACCACCGGCTCGCCGCCCGGCACGTCGACGCCGAGGTGGCGGCCGCCGAACGCGCCGACTGGTTCGCGCCGTTCCTGCCCGCGCGGCTCCTGCTCGGCGACCCCGGCATGCGGGACGCGCTCATGCACGGCAACCAGGTCTGCGTCCCGGACGCGACGCTGCTGCCCCTCGGCGTCGACCGGCTGCACCCCGCCGCGGACCCGGCGCCCGGAACCCTGCGCTACTCCGCGTCCGAGCGCCGCCGCGACGGCGACACCTACGTCTACGACCTCGCCGTGCGGGACGCGGCGGGCCGGGTCGTCGAGCGCTGGGAGGGGCTCCGGCTGCGCGCCGTCCGCAGGGGCGACGGCGCGGGACCGTGGGCGCCGCCGCTGCTCGGCCCGTTCATCGAGCGCGCGGTGGAGGACCTGCTCGGCGCCCGGGTCGCGGTGACGGTCGAGCCGGACCCCGCGAAGCGGTCCGCGCGGCGCGCCGCCACCGCGCTCGCCGCGAGCCGCACGGTCGGACGGCGCGTGTCCGTCGGGTACCGGCCGGACGGACGCCCGGAGATCGGCGCCGACCGGCACCTCTCCTCGTCGCACGGCGCCGGGGTCACCCTCTGCGCGGTCGCCGGGGCGACGGTCGGCTGCGACGTCGAGACCGTGGCCGAGCGCCCCGCCGGGGAATGGGACGGGCTGCTCGGCCGCCATTCCGCCGTGGCCCGCCTCGCGGCCGCCGAGACCGGCGAGGGGGCGGCGGTCTCCGGCACCCGGGTATGGGCCGCCCTCGAATGCCTGGCGAAGGCGGGGCTGCCGTCCGACGCGCCGCTGAACGTGACCACGACGGGTCGGAGGCCGTGGCTGGTGCTCTCATCCGGAACCCTCGAAATCGCGACGCTCGTGACCCGGCTGCGCGACGTTCCCGCGCCGGTGGCGTTCGCGGTTCTGGCCGAAGGGCGGGCATGACCCATGAACTATTTCGAATACCGGCACATCGTCGGCTTCGAGGACACCAACCTCGTCGGAAACGTCTACTACACCCATTACCTCCGATGGCAGGGGCGGTGCCGCGAGATGTTCCTCAGACGGCACGCCCCCGAGTTGCTCGCCGAACTGCGCGAGGATCTCCGGTTGTTCACCTTGAACGTCGACTGCCAGTTCTACGCGGAGATCACCGCGTTCGACGAGATCTGCGTCCGGATGCGCCTGATCGACCTCGCGCAGACGCAGCTGGAATTCGGGTTCGACTACCTGCGGCTCGACTCCGGCGGCGGGGAGACCCTCGTCGCCCGGGGCCGCCAGCGGGTCGCGTGCGTGCGCGGCGCGGGCGGCGGCACCGCGCCGGTCCGCGTCCCCGGCGCGCTGACCCGCGCGCTGGCGCCGTTCGCCCCGTCCGGGGCGGAACCGTCCGGCGGGAGGGCGTCATGACCGTCGAGTACGCCGACACCACCGACGTCGCCGAGCCCGGCCTGCTGCGCCGGGCGTTCGGGACGTTCGCGACCGGCGTCACCGTCGTGACCGTCGGCGGCCGGACCCCGCACGGCATGACCGCGAACTCCTTCACCGCCGTCTCGCTCGACCCGCCGCTGCTGCTGGTCTGCGTCGACCGCACGGCGGTCATGCACCGGCGGATCTGCCTCGGCTTCTTCGGGGTCTCGGTGCTGGCGGCCGGGCAGGAGCGGGTGGCCCGGCACTTCGCCGACGCGCGCCGCCCGCTCGGCGCGGCGATGTTCGAGGGCGTCGGCTGCGAGCCGGGCCGGCTCACCGGCGCGCCGCTGATCACCGGCGCCGCCGCGCGCTTCGAGTGCGAGCTGTTCCGCACCTGCGACGGGGGAGACCACACGATCGTCATCGGCCGCCTGCTGTCGGTGGACCGCGCCTCGGACGCCGCCGCCCGCGGCGGCCTGCTGTTCGCCGGGGGCCGCTTCCGCCGCCTCGCGCCGGAGGGCGAGGAGAACTGAGAGGGGCTCACCGCCGCCCGGCGGGCGGCGAGACGCCCGAACCGAGCACGAGCGCCCGGTAGCGGGAGGGCGGCAGCCCGACGGTGTCCTTGAATGTGGCGCTGAACGTCCCCGCGCTGGAGTAGCCGACCCGCGCCGCGACCTCCCGCACGCCCAGCGAACTGGTCAGCAGCAGTTTCCTGGCCTCCCGTATGCGCACCGCCTGGAGGAAGCGCGCCGGGGTCATTCCCGTGACGCGCCGGAACTCCCGGGTGAGGTGCCCCCGGCTGTAGCGCACCGACCGCGCCATTTCCTCGACCGTCAACCGCTCACGGAAACGCTCGTTGATAACGGTGATGACCTGGTCCACGGCGGTGGCCGCGCAATTCTCCCGCATATCCAGCTCTTGGTCGGTCCGGTACCTTTGAATCGCCATTCGATAATACCGGCCGAAGCGCCGGAAGACTGTGAGGAGGCGGGAAATGACGACCACGCCGCAATCCCCGGCCGACCGGGCCAGAAAAGTGTGGGAGGCGACCGACTACCAGCCGATCGCCACCCGGGACGTCCTGGTGAGCGAGCTGCTCGCGCGGGCCGCCGACGTGCGGAGCGGGCAGCGGGTGCTGGACGTCGCGGCCGGCAGCGGGAACACCGCGCTCGCCGCGG
This sequence comes from Actinomadura litoris, assembly GCF_009733595.1. Classification (GTDB taxonomy): domain Bacteria; phylum Actinomycetota; class Actinomycetes; order Streptosporangiales; family Streptosporangiaceae; genus Spirillospora; species Spirillospora litoris. The sequence goes on from NZ_WOFH01000023.1 coordinate 43,412, forward strand.
CGCGCCGGGGCGCCCGCGTCACCGCCGCCGACGTCGTGCCGGGGCTGCTGGAGACCGCGTCCCGGCGGGCGGCCGTCGAGGGCCTGGAACTGGGCGTCGAGGTCGCCGACGCGCAGGAGCTGCCGTTCGCGGACGGGAGCTTCGACGTGGTGCTGTCGAGCTTCGGCGTCATGTACGCGCCCGACCAGCCGCGCGCCGCCGCCGAGCTGCTGCGGGTGTGCCGGCCCGGCGGGCGTGTCGGCTTGGTGAGCTGGACGCCGACCGGCCTGACCGCCCGGCTCCAGAAGGTGATGGCGGCCTTCCTCCCGGCGCCGCGCGCCGCGTCCGGCCCGCCGCCGGTGATGTGGGGCGACGAGGACCACTGCCGCGGGCTCTTCGGCGCCGGGGCCGCCTCCGTGCGCTCGCGGGTGCGGGTCAACGAGTGGTGCGCGCCGTCGGCCGTGGCGCAGGTGGAGTTCCTGGTCCGGCACCTTCCGCCCTGGCACGCCGCGTTCGGCCGCCTCGACCCCGAGGCCAGGCGGAAGGTGAGCGAGGCCGCCGCCGCCGAGATCGATGGGGAGAACCGCGCCGAGGACGGCACGCTCGTCGCCGAGGCCGAGTACCTGGAGCTCGTCGCCACCGTCGCCTAGAAGCGCTTGAACAAAAGACATCGGCCGCAGCACGCGAGTGCTGCGGCCGATGTGTTTCCAGCGGTACTACCGCTTCTCGTTGTAGGCCCTCACCGCGCTGCTGTAGAACCGCGCGGCCTGCCCGCGCGACAGGCGACGCGCCTGGACCAGGTCACCCAGCGCCCCGCGGACGCAGCGGGTGTAGCGGCGGAACGACACCGAGCGGTCGGTATAGCTGCACGGGATCTCGGGGAAGGCGATCCGCTCGCCCGCCCGGACACCGTAGAGCCTGTTCCGTACCCCGCCCGGCCACAGCACCTCGACGGTCCCGGAGCGCTGCCGGCCCATGCCGAACGTGCCCTCCAGCGCGTCCTGCGAGGCGAAGCTCGACCCGGCGATCACCGGCCGGACCGCCGCCGGGCCGCGCCGCGGCGTGAACTTCACGACGGCGCCGACGCCGTCCCGGTTGACGCGCGCTCCACGGGTCAGCCCGACGCTGCCGAACGCGCGGACCGACGCCGACCGGTTCCGGTTGCCGTCGTTGAGCTGCACCGACAGGTCGCCGTCCACCGTCCTCGTCGGGGTCGGCTGCAGCGTGATCGACGGGACCGAGGGCCCGCCGCCGGTCCGCTGGTAGGTCCGCAGGTAGTTCGCGTCGTCGAACGGCGAGCCGAAGTCGAACGGGCCGTCGTCGGAGTACGGCGTGAGCTTGCCGACCTTGCGTGACTGGGCCACGCTCACGATGTCGTCGAACCCGTCCTGGTTGAGGTCGCCGACGGAGACGCCGGTGACCGTCCGCCGCCGGTGGTCGGTGGCGCGGGCGACCGCGTCGTCGTACCGGAAGGACGGGTAGAAGCCCTTGCGCAGCGCCCCGGGGCCCTGGTTGCGCAGCAGCGCGCCGGGGTTGTCGGACGTCACCCAGAACATCCCGTCCAGGGCGCCGTGGTAGATGATGTCGGTCGCGCCGTCGTTGTCGTAGTCGAGCGTCGAGGCGCCCCAGCCCCACGGCGTGGCGTTCAGCCCGCCGAGCGTCGGGTCCGCCCCGTCCTTCGTCGGGTTCCGCAGGCCGGACGCGCGCGGGTCGGCGAAGGTGTGGTCGGGCCTCTGCAGGATCCACCGGCTGCTCAGGTCGCCCTGCTTGATCCCCATCTCCGGCAGCGGCAGGAACATGTAGTCGCCGCCGCTGCTGTCGAAGACGTCCAGGTTCCCGTCGAAGTTGAAGTCGCCGTAGGCGAGCCCCATCCACGCGCCCGGCTGGTCGGTGCCGACCTGGTGCGTGACGTCGGTGAACCTGCCGTGGCCGTCGTTGCGGTGGATCCGCAGCAGGCCCCGGTCGAGCCCGCCGTACTTCTTCATCGGGTAGGCGGCCTGGTCGTTGGCGTCCATGATGTCCAGGTCGCCGTCCTGGTCGTAGTCGACGGCCGCTATTGCCCAGGAGATCTCCGCGTATGAGCCGTTCCGGGGGGTGTGGGGGGTCGTCCCCCCACGAGAGGTCGGCCCGGTCTCCTTGGGCGGCGGGTTCGTCACCACGATCTTCGCGAAGCCCGAGCTCTCGCCGGCGTCGGTGAAGCGCCGTCCGCCCGCGTTGCGCAGCAGCTGGTTCTGCTGGTTCAGCGCGTACGGGACGGCGAAGATCGCCGCCGCCTTCTTCATGTCGAAGCTGTTGGCGATCGCGATGTCGAGCAGCCCGTCGCCGTCGAAGTCGCCCATCGTGCAGCTCGCATGGCTGGACGTCCCGGCCCCCGCCCGGCTGGAGGTGGTGATGTCCTGGAAAGTGCCGTTGCCTCGGTTCCTCAGCAAATGGTTGTTGGCGTTCCTCCCGAGGACGTAGAGGTCGGTGCGCCCGTCGTTGTCGATGTCGCCCGCGCACGCCCCGTTGGAGTCCACATTGGTCAGCGCCGCGCCCGAGGAGCGCCCCACATCGGTGAACGAGACCCGTCCGCGCCTGCCCAACGTGTTGCGATAGAGGCTGTTAGGACGGCCCGGGCCGTTGGTCACATAAAGGTCGAGGTCGCCGTCACCGTCGGCGTCGAAGGTCACGACGCCCGCGATGCCGTGGTCGTGCACCGGTTCGTTCGCGTAGTCCCCGAACGTGATCTGGGACTTCTTCTTGTTCGCCAACCGGATCGCGTGCTCGGGCGACGGCCCGCGGCGGTAGTCCGCGAGCCCGCTGCCCCGGACGGCGATCTCGGTGAAACCCGTCCCGGGGCGCCGCTCGGCCTCCCCGCCGGGCGCCGCCGAGGCGGGCGGCACCACGGCGGTGTAACCCGCCATCGCCGACACGCACACGGCGGAGAGCCCGATGCTGAAAATGCGACTTCTGTAGATCATCACGCCTCCGTTCCCTTGGTTCTTCTCAAACAGGCGGTCAGGACCCGGTCTCATCGGCGGCCGGCCTGGCGAAACCGGCGAAAAGGAGGCGTGCCTCGTTGTACGCCTGCACGCCGATCTTCCGCCCCATGCTGGTGCCGTATTCGACCGCGTCCTTGAAATGAATACCTCCGTATTCTCGCGAAACACCGTTCTCCTCGATCGCCGAGGAGAATGTCGGCCAGCGCAGCGTCACGTTCCGCCGCGGTGAGCGCCCCGGTTCCACCCGCGACGACCCCGCCCGGACGGTGACGGAGTCCCCGTACCTGTCGCTTCCGGTGAACATCTTCAACACCTGGCCTCCTGCCGCGCCGAAAGCGGAATGGCCGGACGGATACTCGGCGAACGCCGGGGTGACGAAGAAGGGGGGTTGGTAGGGCCACCACGTTCCGCCGTCGATCACCTTCTGGTGCCGCCGGCCGTGCTCCGGCCAGGACGGGATCCGCTTCCCGCCGTAGAGGTAGCGGATCGCGCTGATCGGCCGGACGGAGTCATGATGTCTCTTGTAGCCCCAGACGGCGATGCTCGAATCAAAGACGGCGTTGGTCATCGCGAAGAACATCTTCACGTCGTCGTCGACGCCGTTCCGGTCCCGCAGGGAGACGAACCGCGCGATGTTCGCCCACGTTCCCGGCGGCGAGACGAAGCCGGGGCCCTCGTCCGCCCAGTATTCGCTGATCACTTTCTGCCGGTCGGTGAGATGGGCCGTGGTCCGCATGATGTCGCGCGCTTGGCGGGTGTACGCGCGGCTGCCGTATCGGGCCGGGGCGGGTATCTTGAACTGGTCCCACGAACGCAATGCGAACGGTTGTACGTAGCCCATGTGCGGGCCCATGTACTCCTGCGTTCTCGGTACGCCGGCGTCGTCCATGAGCGCCAATGCCTGCCACCGCCCCGGGTCCCTGAGGGTCCTTTTGTCCATCGGCCGACCGACCATCAGCGGGTCGTTGACGGGCCGGTATCCGGTGTAGTCCGAATAGGCGCCCGGTTGGAGGTCGCCGAGTTGGTTGGCGCCGTCGTCGTGCCGGCTGCGCAGCACCGCCTCGCACGCGCGGACGCCGATCTCGCCCGCCCTTCCCGCGGGCGAGACCGGGTAGCCGAGGGCGGCCATCAGCGCGTCGAACCTCGGCCGCTCGGTCGGCCACAGGTCGACGGCCGCGGTGTAGGCGGCGTAGCTGATCGCCTGGTCCTTGTTGCGGGCGGTGCGCTCCGCGCGGGGCCGGCGCAGCCGGGTGCCGAAGCGGGTTCCGGCGGCCCGCCGGTCGTAGGCGGCCCACGCGTCGTACATGCAGGTGTGCGTGACCGCGAGGGCACGCGCCACCATCGGCGGGCCGAGGTGGGTCCTCGTGGTGGCCTCAAGCTGGGCCTGGCTCCAGCGGAGCACGACGTTCTCGCGCCCGCCCCGCGGCCTGTCGCCGGGCCCGGCCGCGCGGGCGGGCGCCTCGGCGAGCCCGAGCGCGAGGCCCAGCGTGGTGGTCACGGCCAGCGCGGCCGTCCCGGTCCGGTGGGGCCGCCGGGGGCGGGCAGCCGGTCCCGCTCTTCCTGTCGGTGACACGGGGTCACCCCCTTGCCGAACCTGCAGGTGGCATGGCGCCACGGTGGCTGCGGTTCGGAGTTACTATAAATTTCTTAAGTCTTGTCGTCCATGGTTGACTTTAGAAAAATATAGTTTTAGGGGTGACGGTCCCGGGGTCAGCCCATCAGGCCGAGGAGCCGCGAGCAGCGCAGCACGGCCTCGTCGTCGCCCTCCATGACGACCCGGCGGGTGAGCGTCGCCTCCAGCGGGTTGAGCCGCCCGGCCCCGATCTCGACGAAGGTGACCGCGTCGGTGTGGACGACGAGCGCCGGCCCGTCCGGCGCCGGGCCGTGGGCGACCCGCACCCGCCCGCCGGCGACGGCGACGTGGAAGACCTCGTCGTCGAGCCGGAACTCGTACTGCTCGTCCGGCCCCGCCTCCCTCGGGTCGATCATCGCCTCGACCGCGAGCACCCCCCAGCGGGGGCGGACGATCTCCTCCGCGTCGGGCGCTCCGAGCGTCCCGAGGCCCCAGCGCGCGAGGGAGAGCACGGCCTCCCGCAGGGCCTCGCCCTGCTCGGTCAGCTCGTACATGCGGGTCTTGGTGCCCGCCTGCGGGCGCTGCCGGACGATGCCCTCCTCGGTGAGCAGCTTCAGCCGGTCGGCGAGCAGGTTCGTGCCGATCCCCGGGAGGTTGGCCAGCAGTTCGTTGTAGCGGCACGGGCCGGTGAGCAGCTCGCGGACGATCAGCAGCGTCCAGCGCTCACCGAGGATGTCGAGGGCGGCGGCCAGGCCGCAGTACTGCCCGTAGTTGCGACGCTGATGCTTCACCTTCGCACGCTCCCATGACGATTGAACACTTGAGAAGTGTATCGCGATGGGGTATCGGCAGGTGGGTCGTGTGACGCGCGGGCCGTCAGCGGACGATGAGGCGGCCGGTGCCCGCGCCGACCGTGCCGATCGCCGCCGCCGGAACGCCGTCGCCCGCCAGGCCCGCGAGCGCCGCGTCCACCCGCCCCGGCTCGACGCCGAACAGCAGCCCGCCGGAGGTCTGGGCGTCGGCCAGCAGCAGCGCGGTGCCCGTGTCGACGGCGGTGAGGTCGGCGCGGTCGCCCACCCAGTCGAGGTTGCGGCGCGTCCCGCCGGGGACGATCTCGCGTTCGACCAGGTCGCGGACGCCCGGCAGCAACGGCACCGCCGCCGCGTCCAGCCGCGCGTCGACGCCGGACGCCTCGGCCATCCGGCCGAGATGCCCGAGCAGCCCGAACCCGGTGACGTCGGTGCAGCCGGTGGCGCCCGCGGCGACCGCCGCGGCGGCGGCCCGCGCGTTGATCGTGGTCATGGCGTGGATCGCGGCGGCCGCCACCTCGGGCTCGGCGATCCCGTGCTTGATCGCGGTGGCGACGACGCCCGTCCCTAGCGGCTTGGTGAGCACGAGGACGTCACCCGGACGCAGGCCCGCGTTCGTCAGGATCCGGTCGGGGGAGACCTCGCCGATCACCGCGAGTCCGAACTTCGGCACGTCGTCGTCGATCGTGTGCCCGCCGATCGTGACGTAGCCGCACTCGGCGGCGACCTCGGCGGCGCCGTCCAGCACCTCCGCCAACTCTTCGGCGGTCAGCTCACCGCTGTTCCACTCCACCAGGTTCAGCGCGAACAGCGGACGGCCGCCCATGGCATAGACGTCGGAGACCGAGTTCGCGGCGGCGATCCGCCCCCAGGTGCGCGGGTCGTCCACCAGCGGCGTGATGAAGTCGGCGGTCGCGACCAGCGCGCGGCCGTCGTCGATCCGCCACACGGCGGCGTCGTCGCCGGTCTCCGTGCCGACGAGCAGGTCGGGATGACCGGTGGGCGTCAACGAGCGCAGGACCTGCGCCAGCTCGCTGGGCGCGAGCTTGCAGGCTCAACCGGCGCCGTGGCTGAACTGGCTCAATCGGCGTCTGGCCTCCATGGGGGCGAGCGTAATCACACCACCGCGCCGCGTCAACGGGAATTGCCCGGGTGATCACGAAAGTTTCGCCGTCACCTGCATCTTGGGCCTGGCCGGGATTCACCGATGAGAATACCCTGCGAACGACCTGAGGAAATGGCCGTGACAATTAGTAAGGGGGCGCCGTGCGTCCGAATGCTCCGGCGGCGGGGGAACTGGCCGGGTGGGTCGTCGAGGCGGCCGGGCGCGCGCTGGACCTCGTCGCGGACCTGGACGACGAGCAGATGATCGGCCCGCTGCTGCCGACCGTCAACCCGCTGCTGTGGGAGATCGGGCATCTCGCCTGGTTCCAGGAGAAGTTCGTCCTGCGGGACGTGTGCGGCCTGGAGCCCGCGATCGCCGGCGCCGACGCCCTCTACGACTCGGGCGCCGTCCCGCACGACACCCGCTGGCTGCTGCGGCTGCCGGCGCGCGAGGAGACCGCCGCCTACGTGCGGACGGTCGCCGAACGCGTCGCCGAGCAGGTGGAGCGCGCGGACGCGGTCGACGTCGTCCACCATTTCGCCAGGTACACCGTGCACCATTACGACACGCACACCGAGGCCCTTACCTACACGCGCCAGAACCTCGGATATCCGCCGCCCGTATTGCCCGGCCTGACCGATGCCGGCCCGCCCGAAGGACGGGACGCGGGCGCGCTTCCCGGCGACGCCGGGTTCGCCGGGGGCACGTTCCCGCTCGGCGCGCGCATGTCCGACCCGTTCGTCTACGACAACGAGAAATGGGCGCACGAGGTCGTGGTCGCGCCCTTCGCGATGGCGCGGGCGCCGGTCACGCAGGCGGAGTTCGCCGCGTTCGCCGACGACGGCGGCTACACCGACCCCCGGCTCTGGCCGGACGGCGGCGCCTGGCTCGCCGCGACCGGCGCGACGCAGCCGGCCTACTGGCGGGGCGGCCCCGGCGGCCGGCAGCGGCGGAGCTTCGACACCTGGGTCGACCTGGAGCCGCACCTGCCGGTGTGCCATGTGTCCTGGTGGGAGGCCGAGGCGTACTGCCGGTGGGCCGGGCGGCGCCTGCCGTCCGAGGCCGAGTGGGAGTTCGCGGCGACCGGCGGCGCCCGCGCGCGGCCCGCCTACCCGTGGGGCGACGACCCGCCCGGCGCGGCGACCGCCGCGACCGACTGGCGCTCGACCGGCCCGGTGGACGTCGGGGCCTGCGCGGCGGGGGAGGGGCCCGCCGGCTGCCGGCAGCTCGTCGGCAACGTCTGGGAGTGGACGGCGAGCGACTTCACCGCCTACCCGAACTTCGAGCGCGACGCCTACGCCGAGAACTCCGAGCAGTTCTTCGGCGGCCGCAAGGTGCTGCGCGGCGGGGCGTGGGCCACGCGCGGCCGCTACGTCCGGTCGGCGCTGCGCAACTACTTCACCCCCGACCGGCGGGACGTCCTGGCGGGCTTCCGCACGTGCGCCCCCGCGCGGTGATGACGTGATCCTGATCGTCACCCCCGCGCCGGTGGACGGCGCCCACGGCAACGGCGTGACCGCGCGCCGCTGGGCCGGGCTGCTCCGGGAGCTCGGCCACGAGGTCGAGGTCCGCAACGGCTACCGGCGCGGCGGCGCCCCCCGCGACGCGCTCATCGCGCTGCACGCCCGCAAGAGCGCGGACGCGGTCCGCGCCTTCCACACCGACCATCCCAAGGCGCCCGTCGTGATCGCGATGACCGGCACCGATCTGTACCCCGACCTGGTGTCCGCGCAGGTCGACCCGGAGGTGCTCGCGATCGCCTCCCGCCTGGTCGTGCTCCAGCGGGAGGGGACGGCGCAGCTCGGCCCCGCGCTCGCCGGACGCACCGACGTGATCGTGCAGTCCGTCCCGGAGATCGCGCCGCGCCCGCCGCGCGCGGACCGCTTCGAGGTCGCCTTCCTCGCCCACATCCGCCCGGTGAAGGACCCGCTGCGCCCGGCGGCGGCGGTGCGGCTGCTGCCCGCCGCGTCCCGGATCCGCGTCGTCCACCTCGGGGAGGGGCGCGATCCGGACCTCGCCGCGCGGGCCGCCGCCGAGACGCGCGACAACCCGCGCTACGAGTGGCGGGGCCCGGTGCCGCGCGACGAGGCGCTCCGCGTCCTGGCCGGGAGCCGGCTGCTGCTGCTCACCTCCCTGCACGAGGGCGGCGCGAACGTGGTCTCGGAGGCGCTGGCCGCCGGGGTGCCGGTCGTCTCCTCCGCCATCTCCGGTTCGACGGGCCTGCTGGGCGCCGGTTACCCCGGCTACTTCCCGCCCGGCGACACCGACGCGCTCGCGACCCTGCTCTACGCCGCCGAGGAGGATCACGGCGGCCTCTACCGGGCGCTGAAGGCGCGGTGCGAGGCGCTGCGCCCGCTCGTCGACCCCGAGGCCGAGAAGCGGGCCCTCGCCCGCATGTTACGCGCCCTCGACCTGCCCGCTCACGAGTAGAAGGTCGGTTCGGGCGGTTCGCCGAGCAGCGCGTACCGGCCGACCTCGCGCTGCTTGTAGGCCACCGGGTCGTGCAGGCTGTGCGTGCGCAGGTTCCGCCAGAAGCGGTCGAAGCCGTGCCTGGACGCGGTGGAGCGCGCCCCCATCACGTCGAAGATCCGCGTGCAGACCTCCAGGCCCTCCTTGATGATCCGCTGCTTCGCCGCCGCGATGCGGACGGCCGCCTCGCCGCGCTGTTGCGGCGTGACCGCTCCCCGGGGGGCGTGGAGCAGTTCCGAAAGCTCCTCGCCGACCCGGTCGATCAGCGCTTCCGTCGCCCAGAGTTTGGAGCGGAAATCCCCGTACGCCTCCAATATGTACCATTCTTCGGTCGCCGATTCCTTGACGTCGCCGCCGTAGGGCCAGGGACGGGTCGTGGTGCGCGTGTATTCGGCCGCGGCCTCCATCGCGCCCTCGGCGATCCCCTGGTACAGGTTCGTCATGATCAGCTGGAGGGTGAGCAGCGAGAGGCTCCCGTAGGGCAGCGGCCTGGCGCTCTTGCCCGTGTAGCCGAGCGCCGCGTCCCAGGGCACCCGGACGCCCGACAGCGAGAGGCTGCCCGACTCGGTCAGCCGCTGGCCCATGTTGTCCCAGTCGTGGTTGTAGCGCAGCCCGGGGGCGTCGGAGGCGACCGCCGCGAACACCGGGCGGCCGTCGGCGAGGCCGGCCAGCAGGCAGGTCAGGTCGGAGACGGCGCCGCCGGACGCGAAGGACTTGCGGCCGTCCAGGCGCAGCGCGTCGCCCTCGTCGACCGCGACGACGTGCGCGTCCCTCGGGTTGATCGCGCCGCCGTAGAAGAGGCCGCCCCGCGTGTAGGCCGCCTCCTGCTCGGCGATCTGCGCCTCCGTCCCGAAGAAGCGGACCGCCCACGCCCACAGGTAGTGGTAGCCGAGCAACTGGCCGATGGAGCCGTCCGCCCTGGACACCTCGCGGCACACGCGCAACGCGGTGGTCCAGCGCTCACCGCCGCCGCCGTGGGCCTTCGGGCCGAGCAGCGTCACGAGCCCCGCGTCCTTCAGCAACCGGACCTCGGCGTGCGGGGGACGCGGGTGGCGGTCCCGCTCCGCCGCGTCGGCGGCGAGGAGGCGCGCCACCCGCCGCGCCCGGTCGAGCCACTCCCGCGCCGTGCCCGGACGGCCGGCGAACTCCGTGGCGGCGGTCTGCCGCATGGTCGTCATGATGAGGCCACCTCACTAATAAAATATATAGTGATACGGGCTCACCGTGACATGGCGGCGGGCGCCGGTCAAGCGCCGTCCCCGCCGCCTCACATGAAGTTGCGGGTGTGCAGCGAGGACAGCTCGGCCGCCTCGTCGGCGGGGAAGCCGAGGCGGATCAGCCGGTGCTGCCGCCCCTCGTGCATCTCCTGCTGGAGCAGCCGCACCGCCTCGTGGCCGCGCCGGATCGCCTCGGGCGTCCACTCCCCGGCCGCGAGGACGACCAGCGCGTCGAACACGTCCTGGTTGAGCCCGGCGGTGTCGGCCAGGGCGTCGTGGCGGCGCTCGACCGCGCCCCGCAGCCGGCCGCGCAGCGCGGGGTCCACGGCGGCCTGGTGCTGGAGGTGCGCGACGCCGAACGCGACGTGCCGCGCCTCGTCCTGCCGCGCCATCCGGGTGACCTGCCGGGTCACCGGGTCGGGGGCGTGCCGGTCCAGGAAGCTGAGCAGGTTGAGGAAGCTGCCCTCGCCGAGCACCGACAGCAGGAACGAGGCGAGCGAGAAGTCGGGCTCGGTGAGCAGCGTGGCCAGCGACTCGCGCCCGCTCACCGAGGACGTGCCGAGTTCGCCGCCGCGCAGCAGCGCCCGCCGCGTGAACACCTCCACGTGCCGCGCCTCGTCGGCGGCCTGCACCGCCAGCAACTGCTGCACCTCGCGGAAGTGCGGGTGGATCCGGGCGAGCAGCCGCGCCGGGATGACCAGCGCCGCCTGCTCGTTCTCCACCAGGTACGTCATGACCTGGACGACCGCCCGCTCGATCTCCTCGGGCAGCGCGAAACCGACGTCCCAGGCGATCGCCTCGTCCGGCTTCCACTGCGCCGCGACCGCGCTCGCGTACAGGCTCGGCGCGATGTCGGCCCACACCAGGTCGCGGTCGACCAGGTCGAAGCGGGGGGCCGGCCCGCCGGGCTCGACCAGCGCGCCGCGCGCCGCCAGGCCCCAGCTCGGGTCGGCGCGGGCGAGGATCCCGTCGGGACGCGGGCCGCCCGCGCGCACGGCGCCCGCCCAGCGGTCCAGGTCGGCGCGGCCCCGGATCACGAAGGCGCGGACACCGAGGCCGTCCGTCGACTCCCGGACGCCGTGGCCCTGCTTGCGGGCCCAGGCCCGCAGATGCACGGGCAGCGCGGCGTCCAGGCCGGTCACGCCCAGCTCCGCGCCCGGCGGCAGGTCGCGCAGCGCCCGCTGCACCAGCAGGTGGGCGCCCTGCTCGAAACCGAGGAAGCCGAGGTCGAGCACCGGCGACGCCGTCACGGGGCGTACTCCGCGGCCGTCACCGCTCCCTCGGCATCGTAGAAGCCGGCCTCGTCGACCGCCGCGTCCAGCAGGGCGTACCCCTCGGTGCGCCCCGGCCGCCACGCCGTCAGCCCCTCCAGGTCGAGCAGGGGTCTGACCTCCGGATCGGCGTAGGACATCGACAGCAGCAGTTCCTCGAAGCGGCGCCGCTCGTCCTCGCCGGCGTCGCCCACGGTCATGTTGCAGTGGTCGTAGGCGGGGGTGCGCCCGATGATCCGGGTGCCGCCGGGCGGCAGCGTCCCCTCCTGCCCGAACGCCAGATGGTTGCCGTCGATCATGCAGGCCGCGGCGACCTCGCCGTCCATCAGCGCGCGCGCCGCGTCCCGCTCCCCGCCGACGTGGTCGCCGTGCAGGCCGACGCCGACGTCGAACCGCCGGATCCGGACGTCCTCGCCCGGCCGCAGCCCCGCCGACCGCAGGTACGCGCCCGGGATCAGCGTGGCCTGCGGGGAGTCGACCGCGCCGACGCCGACCGTCTCCCCCTTCAGGTCGGCGGGCTCCTTGTAGGGGGAGTCGGCGCGCACGACGACGACGGAGGTGAGGTCCTGGTCGGTGTCCCGCATCACCAGCGGCGTCAGCGCGCGCTCCCGCGCCCGCGCGAGCCGCTCGGCCCTGACCCAGGCCAGCGGCGAGTTCCACGCGGCGGCGATCCGTCCGGCGACGAGATCCTCCACCTGCCGCTCGTACTGCGAGTACAGGACGAAGTCGAAATCCAGGTCGCGGGCGCGCAGCCACGCCCGGAAACCGCCCCAGATCGTGACGACCTTCGGGTCGTAGGCGACGGCACCCATCACCAGGGTCATGAACAGCCTCCGTGGAATGGTGACTACAGCAGCGGCAGGCCCAGGGCGGCGCGGCCGACGAAATCGGTGAGCGCCTCCGTGGTCGGCGCCATGACGCGGGCGGCGAGGGAGTCCCGGAAGAGCCGCTCGACGCCGAACTCCTTGCGGAACGCCGAGCCGCCGCACAGCCGCATCACGCCGTCGGCGACCTCCGTGGCGGCCTCCCCGGCCACCACCTTCACCTGGAGTACGCGCAGCCCCGCGTCCTCGCGGCCGGTCCCGACCGCGGTGAGGGTGTCGTCCACGAACGCGCGCACCTCGTCCACGCGGGTGCGCAGCCGCGCGTAGCGCGCCCGCGCCTCCGGCTGCTCGGCGATCGTCTGGTCGAGGTGCTCCAGCCGCGTGCCGGTGAGGTGCGCCCCGGCGCGCGCCACCAGCGCCTCCATCAGCCCGAGCGAGAACGAGGCGTTCAGGATCAGGAAGTGCGGCAGGACGACCTGCATCGAGATGTCGAGCCCGGCGCCGTCGGCGCCGAGCATCGCGTCCCGGCCGACGCGCACGCGCTCGGCGTCCACCGGGTTGGAGGCGTTGCCGCGCAGCCCGAGCCCGTCGAACGGCCCGCGCGTGCCGAGCCCGGCGGAGTCGCTCGGCACGTGCCACAGCGTCATCGGCCCGGCGGCCTCCAGCGGCCTGCTCGACCACACGTAGCTGTCGGCCTCGCCGGCCGAGGTGACCCAGCTCTTGCGCGCGTCGAGGACGACCTGCCCGTCCTCGGCGGTGGCGGTGCTCAGCGGCGCCCAGAAGTGGCTGCGCGACCCCGCCTCGGAGTAGGCGAGCGTGGTCAGGTGGCCGCCGGCGACCGCGCGGCGCGCCTCCTCGGACCCGTGCGCCTCCAGGACGGCCGTCGCCGCGTAGTGCATCAGCACGATCATGGCGGTCGAACCGCAGGCGCCCGCCAGCCGCTCGATCACATCGGAGGCGGCGGCGAGGTCCGCGCCCTGGCCGCCGACCTCCGCCGCGCTGATCAGGCCGAGGAGCCCGGCCTTGGAGAGCGCGTCCACGCTCTCGCGGGGGAAGGCGCCCTCACGGTCGATCCGCACCGCGTTGGGGGCGACGGTCTCGTCGATGACGGCGCTCAACGACGCCGTGTGTGCATGCGTCATACCACGTCCTCGGTCATACCACGTTCTCGCGGGCGGTCACTGGTCGCAGTCGGACGGTCTCAGCTCGCGATTGTGACGATGTCACCGATGCGGCGTCCCGACAAGGGGGCAAGTGATCCCTTTCGCAAGTTGACGCTAACGGAGAAGCATGCCTACGCTCGAAGACGCCGACACGCCCGCCAGGGAGGAGTATCCTGCGGCGCCGCCCGTCCGATCCGAGGGGTCCGCGGGCTCACGCCGGGGCACGTCCCGTGCCCGGTTCTCCGCCCGCCCCGGCGCTTGGCGGCGCTGACCAGCCGACTGCTAGCCTGAGACCGATGCCACCCCAACGATCCGGCCTGGACGAGGACGTCGTCTTCCGCGCTCTGGCGGAACCGCGACGGCGGGCCATCCTGAGCCTGGTGGCCTCCGTCGAGCTGCCCGCGGGCAAGATCGCCGAGCATTTCGAGGTCACCCGGTCGGCCGTCTCCCAGCATCTCCAGGTGCTCAAGGACGCGGGCCTCATCACCGAGCGCCGCGAGGGCACCCGCCGCCTCTACCGGGCGAGCGAGGGCACGCTGGTCGAGCTGCGCGCCGTCCTGGAGGGCCTGTGGCGGCAGAGCTTCGAGATGGCCCGCGACGTCCTGGAGGCCGACTCGCAGGACGCCGGCGACGCCGCCGCCGGCTGACCGGCCCTCCCGCGTTTTGGCCCGTTCCGGCCGCCGCCTCCTCTTCGGACCCGTGGCGCGTGGGAGCGGGGGGAGCAGCGGTGGGATCTGGCACACTGGGCACCGCTGGGGCTGACCGCACGGGGTAGGAACACTCACTGTGAAGCCTGTTGAGCCGATCCGCCAAGCCTTGATGATCGAGGCGAGCCAGGAGCGGACGTTCCACACCTTCGTCAGGCGGCTGTCCGCCTGGTGGCCCATCGAGGGCCGCGCGGCGGCGACCGGCAAGCCGGGGGACGTCCGGGTCGAGGAGTGGGTCGGCGGCCGCGTCTACCAGGCCGGGCGCGCGGGCGCCGAGCGCGAGCGGGGCCACGTCACCATCTGGAACCCGCCCAGCTCCTTCGCCTTCACCTGGGAGGTCGCCCCCGGCGCCGAGATCACCGAGGTGCACCTCCAGTTCCAGCGGCTCGGCCCGGCGCTCACCCGCGTCGTCATGGTCCACCGCGGCTGGGAGTGCCTGAGCACCGCGCTGCTCGACCGCTACACCGGCCACGCGGGCGGCTGGCTCGCCGCGCTGCGCAGGTTCGCCGCGATGTTCGAGACCGACCCGCGCCCCCGGCGGCAGGCCGCCGACGACGAACCGCGCTAGGTACTTCTTTCTAAAGTTTTCTGAGATCCCCGCTTCGCTGCGCCGCAGGTGGCGGGGCTGCTCCTACGTGCTCGGAAGGCGTGCGTCCCCGGCCCGGTCGAGATGACCTTCGGCCGGCTCTTGACTATATGAATTTAAAGTGTCGTACTGGAGGGGACAGCGAACCGGTGAGTGGTCAGGAGGAGCACATGACAGCCCTGGACGCGACGGCCCCGCCCGACATCGACCGTCTCGTCAGCGAGTTCCGCGCCACGGTCCTTCCCTCGGCCAGGGACTTCCTGAAGAAGAAGATCTCCGCGAACGAGCTGCGGCGGGTCTGGCGGCCCTACTACTACGACGTCTTCCACCCGTACGACCTCAGCGTGGAGCGGGCCTGGCGGAGCGTGGCGGGCTCCGAGGGCCGCCTGGAGAGCGGACCGCCGCAGGCCGACCCCGCCCACGAGCTTCCCCTCCTGCACTTCCCGGTGAGCATCGCGCACAACAACTTCGACCGGCTGATCGAGGTCCTCGCCGTCGAGCTGGGCGACGGGACCGTCGAGGCCACCGGGATCCCGGAGCGGATCGTTGACTTCGCGCACGTCGTCGACGCGCTGTACGAGCTCATGACGTCGCTGGCCGAACGGTCATGACGTCATCCCCCCGGAAATCCGAAACGAACTTTGGAAAGGAGTGGCCATGGACACGCAGAACATCCTGCAACAGCTGATGGACCGCGGTCTCGCGCCCGGCATCGACGGCGCGACGCTGTCGTCCGCCGACGTCGTCAAGGGGCACGAGTCCGCCTGGGGCGGCGCCGGGAACCTGTACCCGATCCGTCCCTACACCCTGACCCCGGCCGCGCTGGAGAGCTTCACGGTCCGCGAGCGGATCCACGTCAGCGTCGACGGTCTCGGCGAGGACGTCGTGGACCTGTACGGCCTCGGCATCTACCGGCGCCACGACCCGAAGGCGGCCGAGGGCCGCGAGCTCGACTGGGCGGGCGCCATCGTCACCGCGCAGTTCCTGTCCCTTCAGGTGACCGGGCACAGCGATGTGTTCGGCCAGGTGAAGGTGTCCAACTCGCCGCACAAGGCCGAGGGCGCCCGGGTGAAGCCGAGCCCCGCGCCGGGCGGCGGGCACGTCATGCCGATCAAGGACTGCGTCACCTCGCTCTACCCGCGGTTCGAGATCGAGGACCTCGGGACGACCATCGACACCGGGGACGAGGTCGTGCGGCTGGAGTCGCGCATCGCGATGGTCCCGCCGGTCGGTGACGTCTCGCGCACCTCGCGCAGGTACCCGCTGTACGACGAGGCGGGCAGGCCGGTCGGCGAGCTGATCGCCGCCGACATCGAGATCGGCGCGCTGCTCCACCACGTCCCGATCACCAGCGTCGTCGTGCCGGAGGCCCTGGCCGCGGTCGTCGCCTAACCGGGACGCCGCCGTCGACGACGAATGCGTTGGGGGTGGGCCGGTCCGCGCGGATCACCGTGCGGGCCGGCCCGCTTCGGCGCGCCGGGCCCGCGCCGGCCTGCGCCGGCCCCGCGCCGGCCCGCGCCGGGCCCGCGCCGAGCCGCGCCTGGCCGCAGCGGGCGGCTTCGGGCCGCTCCCGGTCGTGAGCGTCGGTTGACGCTTTCGAAAGCAATCGCTAACGTTTTTCTGGTCACAGTCACAGCCAGTGAGCCCGACGGAGCAGCGTCCATGGTTTCCGCCGATCAAGGGTCCTACGCGCCGGACCGGCAGCGCTGGACGGTCGTGATCGTGTCGTTCATGTCGTTCATGGTCGGCCTCGACGTCCTCGTCCTGATGACCGCCCTGCCCACGATGCGCACCGAACTCGGCGCCGACGCCGCCGAGCTCGGCTGGACGATCAACGCCTACGAGATCGGCTTCGCGGCGCTCATCCTCACCGGCTCCTCCCTGGGCGACCGGTACGGCCGCCGCCTGCTGTTCCTCGCGGGCGTGGCGGTGTTCACGCTGGGCTCGCTGTGGGGCGCGCTCAGCTCCACGATCGAGATGCTGA
This sequence comes from Actinomadura litoris, assembly GCF_009733595.1. GTDB lineage: Bacteria > Actinomycetota > Actinomycetes > Streptosporangiales > Streptosporangiaceae > Spirillospora > Spirillospora litoris. The sequence goes on from NZ_WOFH01000023.1 coordinate 60,080, forward strand.
TCCTCGCGCGGGCGTTCCAGGGCCTGGGCGGCGGCGTGGCGACCGCGCTGTCGATCGCGCTGATCAGCGCCGTGACACCGCCGGAGCGGCGCGGCGCCGCGTTCGGCGTCTGGGGCGCGGTCACCGGGATGGCGGTCGCGCTCGGCCCGCTCGTCGGCGGCGTGATCGTGCACTTCCTGGCATGGGAGTGGATCTTCTGGCTCAACGTGCCCATCGGCGTCGCGCTGTTCGCGATGACGCGGTGGCAGATCTCCGAGTCCAAGGGCGAGCGGCCCCCGGTCGACCCGGTCGGGCTCGTCCTGTCGACGATCGGCGTGGTCGCGCTCGCCCAGGCGCTGCTGCGCGGCGGCGACGCCGGGTGGACCACGCCGTCGGTGCTGTACGCCATCATCGGCGGCCTGGTGTTCCTGGCCGCCTTCCTGTTCTGGGAGAACCGCAACCCGGCACCGATGATGCCACTGTCGATCTTCCGGAACCTGAGCTTCACCGGCGGCTGCGGCGCGAGCTTCGTCATGGGCGTCAGCCTCTACGGGCAGGCGTTCCTGTTCTCGCAGTACCTCCAGTTCGCCCTCGGCAACGACGCCCTCGGCGTCGGCTTCCGGCTCCTGCCGTGGGTGTCGCTCACGCCAGCGATCGCGCCGGTCGTGGGCCGGCTCACCGACCGGATCGGCGAGCGCGCCCTGGTCGCCACCGGCTTCGTGCTGTTCGCCGCGCCGTTCCTGGTCATCGGTCCGCTGACGATGTCGGGCTCCACCTACGGCGCCCTCGTGGTCCCGCTGCTGGTGGCCGGGATCGGCGTCCCGATGACGTACGTGACCATGGTCTCCGCGGTGATGCGCTCGGTCGAGCCCGCGCGGTTCGCCATCGCCTCCGGCGTGAGCATCACGATCCGCCAGGTCGGCGCCGTCTTCGGCGTCGCGGTCGCGGTGGCCGTGTTCTCCAGCTACGGCGACTTCACCACCCCCGACCGCTTCGTCGACGGCTACGGCCCGGCGGCGACGGTCCTCGCGGTGATCACGCTGGTGGGCGTCGTGCCGTCGCTGATCATCCGCCCGCTGACCGGCCACGCCCCGGCGCCGGCGGACACGGGCGCCACGCACGCCCCGTCCTGACCCGGGGCCGGGGCCCGCCACCGGGCCCGCTCCTCCCAGACCGCCCATCACCGCCGCGCCTCCCCCCGTGCGCCGCGGTGATGGGCCACTTTCGTATGGCCCCGCCGGTGTTCCGGGGGTCGCCGTGGTCGTGTCGGAAGGGGTGCGGCCCCGCCCGTTCGATCTGTTGACAAGCCGCTTTCGACGTTATTAATTGGTCGTGCATTTGTCCGCGCCACCCGTTCTTAGCCATTGTCGGGTGCGGATCGGGATGGGGCATGGTGATGGCCGATACGCACAAGATCGCGCTGTATGAACAGTTCTCCAGGGTCGGGAAGGCGTTGGCGAACCCGGTCCGGCTGATCCTGCTGGATCTGCTCGCGCAGGGGGAACGCAGCGTGGAGGATTTGGCGGACGCCGCGGGAATGAAGGTCGGCAATACTTCGGCGCAGCTCAAAATACTGGCCGGGGCGGGGCTGCTGGCCACGCGGCGGTCGAGCGTGCATGTCTACTACCGGCTGGCCGACGAGCAGGTCGGCGCGTTCGTGGACCAGGTCCAGGAGTTCGCCGCCGCCCGGCTGGCCGAGGTCGAGTGGACGGCGCGCGAGTACCTGGGCGATCTCGCGGCGCTGGAGCCGGTGGCGCAGGAGGACCTCGCCCGGCGGATCGACTCCGGGGACGTCGTGGTCGTCGACGTGCGGCCGCCCGCCGAATACGAGGCCGGGCACATCGCGGGCGCGATCAACGTCCCCAACGACGAACTGGTGGCGTGGCTGGCGGAACTCCCGCACGGCTCCGACGTCATCGCCTACTGCCGCGGGCGCTACTGCGTCCTGGCGCCCAAGGCCGTGCGGCTGCTGCGCTCGCACGGATACCGCGCGCGGCTGCTCGCGGGCGGGATGCCGGAATGGCGGCGCGCCGGAAGACCGGTCACCTCGGGATGACGGCGCCTCGGGATGACGGCGCTTCGGGATGACGGCGTCACGAAATGACGGCGCCCCGGGATGACGGCGTCTCGGGGATGACTAGGCGGGGAGGCGTTCGACGTAGGCAGCCAGGCACCACGTCCAGCCGCCCTGGGACTCGACCGCGCCCCGGACGGCCGCCGCGCCGGCGCCGTGGCGCTCGAAGTAGCGGTGCTCCAGCTCGACCCGCGTCCGGTCCCCGTCCTCGGCGACGAAGCGGATCTCGACCTCGCTGGCGTGGTCGGGGTCCGGGTCGAACCGCCAATCCCCGTCCAGATGCCAGGCCAGGACGACCCGCGCCGGGGACTCGAACGCGGTGACCCGGCCGATGTCGCACTCGCTGCCGTCCACGCCCACCTCGTACCAGCGGCCGCCCGCCCTCGGTTCGAGGACGAAGTCGGCCATCTCGGCCTCGCCGATGCTGTACTGCCTCGGCCACCACGTGCCGAACTGCTCGGTGAACACGCGGAACGCCAGGTCCCGGTCGGCGGCGACCGTGATCGTCTGGCGCACCACGTCCCTGAGGTCGACCGGCTGGCTCATCCCCGTGTCCTCCCGCTCGGTGCGTCGCCCAACGCCGTATGAGCGACCTACGCTGTGTGATGGATCACTGACGTCACGCTATGACCTGCCGTCGCACAGCGCAAGCATGGCCAGGGTAGCCGGAGCATGCCTCCGTGGTGGGCCGGACGCGCCGGCGGCTAGGCGGCCGCGCCCGCCCACCGGCGCGCCGCGCGGGACAGCACGTCCACCGCGAGCATCAGCAGCAGCACCGCGATGACGAGCGTGGACAGCTCCGCGTAGCGGAAGAGCTTGAGCGAGATCGCGAGTTCCTGGCCGACGCCGCCCGCGCCGACGAAGCCGAGGACCGTCGAGGTGCGGATGTTGCATTCCCACTGGTAGAGCAGCAGCGAGGTCAGCCCGGCGGCGGCCTGCGGCACGATCGCGAGCGCCGCCGTCGTGAACCGCCCGGCGCCGGTCAGCCGGATCGCCTCGACCGGCGCGGGGTCGACGGCCTCCAACTGCTCCGCCCCGAGCTTGGCGAGCAGCCCGCCGCCGTGCACGCCGATCGCGAGCGCGCCCGCGGCGGGCCCGGGGCCGATCGTCGCGACGAACAGCAGCGCCCACATCAGGTCCGGGACGCCGCGCAGCACCGCCGCGTACATCCTGGCGGCCGACCGGACGAGGGACGGGACGCCGACGTTGCCCGCCAGGGGGACCGCCGCCGGGACGGCGAGCAGGACCGCGAACAGGAGCCCGGTCAGCGAGATCTGGACGGTCTCCGCCACGGCGCCGCCGACCAGGTGAAGGAACCCCGGCGTCAGGTCCGGGTGGGCGAACGCGCGCAGCAGCCGCAGGCCGCCGGACCGCCCCTCGATGAGCGCGCCGGGCCGCACGCCCGCCCCGGTGACGGCCCAGCCGAGCGCCGCCGCCGCGACCAGCGCCGCCGCCCACCGTCCGCGCGGACGGGCGCGCGGCGCGGGCCGCGGGGCCTGCGCGCGCCAGGACAGCTCGTCGGGGGTCATGTCGCGCCCGGGGTCATGCGGGGGACACCGCCCCCGTAGATCGCGGCGGCGGTCCGGTCGTCGATATAGGAGCCGTCATGGACGAGCCGCCCTCCGCGCAGCGCGATGACGCGGGAGAAGTGGCGCGCGAGCGCGAGGTCGTGGGTCGAGACGATCAGCGTGGCGCCCGCGGAGCGCAGCGCCTCCATCGCGGTCCCGGCCGTGACCGGATCCAGCCCGTTGGTGGGTTCGTCGGCCAGCAGCAGGCTCGGGCGCGGGAGCAGCGCCCTGATCAGCGAGATCCGTTTGCGCTGGCCGCCGGACAGGTCGGCCGCGCGGGCGGGCAGGCAGTCGGCGACGCCGAGCGCCTCGGCCAACTCGGCCAGGCGCTCGGCGTGCGGGGCGGGCACGCGGCCCGCGCAGGCCGCCGCCCAGTCGCGGGCCCGCCAGCCGGCCGCCGTGCCCGTCAGCGCGTTGAGCCGCGCCGAGAGGCCGAGGACCAGGTCGTCCCCCTGCCGGACGAAGCCCGTCGCCCGCCGCACCCGCCGGTCGCGCGGGTCGTGCCCGCCGACGCGGAGCCGCCCGCTCACCGCGACCGCGCCGAGGACCGCGCGCAGCAGCGTCGTCTTCCCGGAGCCGGACGGCCCGAGCAGCGCGACCTGCTCGCCGTCCTCCACCGACACCGTCAGATGGTCGACCGCCCGCACGCCGCGTCCGGCGAACTCGACCGTGAGGCCCCTCGTCCGGACGTCTATCGGACCGCTCCTCCCAGCCCGAGCCGCCCGGCCTGGCGGCGCACCTCGTCATAGTCGCGCGCGGCCACCCGCGTGTACCGGCGCGCGCGCATCAACTCCAGCGTGCGCGGATCCCGCATCGTGGTGAACGCCCTGGCCAGCGCCTGGACGGCGCGGTCGCCGAGGGCCGTCCTGGCCACCCAGGGATAGCCCATCACCTGGCGGGTCTCGATGACGCGCAGCGCCCCGGCGGGCACCTTCCCCTCGCGTTCGAGCCGGTGCAGGATGCGCAGCTCGATTCCGCCCGCGTCGGCCCGCCCGCCGAGGACGGCCGCGGCGGTCGCGTCGTGCCCGCCGGTGAACGTCACCCGTTTCAATGGCGGGCACTCGTCCATGCGGCGGGTGGAGCAACGGACTCCGGCGGCGTCGAGCATGATTCTCGGATAAAGGCTTCCGGACGTGGAACTCACGTCCCCGAACGCGAACGTCCTACCGGGCCCGACGATATCGGAGCGCAGATTCCGGTACGGAGAGGCGGCCTGGACGACGATCGCGGAAAGGTAGCGCGGGGTGCCGGTCTCCCGGTCGATCTCGGTGACCAGAGGGGTGAGTCCGACCTGCCGCTCGGCCTGGACATAGGTGAGGCCGCCGAGATAGGCGAGGTCGATCCGCCCGCTCGCGAGGGCCGTGACGACGCCCGCGTAGTCGGCCGCGACGAAAAGCTCGACCTGCACGCCGAGGGCGTGTTCGAGATAGTCGCCGAACGGGCCGTACTGCGCCTTCTGCCGATCCGGCGCGACGTTGGGGATCAGGCCCACCCGCAGGGTCTTCGGAACGCCGTTCGCGGCGACCGCCCCGCCGTCGCTCCCCCCGCACGCGGTGAGCGGCGCGGCGAGGGCGAGAACGAAGGCGAGAAGTATTCGTGAAATGCGCACCGGACACCTCCGCGATCTCGCCCGCCGGACCCGGCGAGCGTACTACGCAGGCCGGAATCAAAGGAGACCTCCAAAAATGGCCCTGTCGGACCGGATGTTCTTTCTCAAAGGCGGAGCAGGTCAGCGACGGAGGCCGGGAGAAAAGGATCATCGGGATGGCGGCGCACAGTTCCGGGCGGCATTGATCCCGTGCCCTGGGATAACCTCATCGCAGCTCAGGCGCTCAACGTGTCCGGCCGCAGCCGGAAGGACGAACGGCGCCGCCCCGCGGTGGCGGGCGCGAGCGCGACAAGCGGCTTGGTTCTTCTTACCGCCCACCCAACCCGAACGTAGTGTCCTTTTCAGGACGCTCCGCCCGCATTTCGGACGCGGCGCAACTCCCCTTACCCCGCGGCGTCGAGGGGTGCCGCCGGACGACCGTGTCAAGGGCTCGAACGCGGGGTAGGGGACGTGCCGGTGGGCGACACCATAACCCTGTTCAAGCACGCCTTAGTCCCCACTTGAACGCTCCGCGCGCCGGGTGGTGCGGCGGGGGCAAGCGTCGGTTGACGCTTGCGAAAGCGTCCACTAACGTTCCAATCATCGGGCACCTTCTGCCCCCGCTCGCGCAGCACCCGCAGCCTCACCGGAGGATCGACCATGGCACCGAAACCGATTCCCGAGTCATACCGCCGCGTCACACCGAGCCTCGTCGTCCGCGGCGCCGCCAAGGCCATCGAGTTCTACGGCGAGGTGTTCGGGGCGACCGAGCGCCTGCGCTTCCCCGGGCCCGGCGACACGATCGTCCACGCCGAGATCGAGATCGGCGACGCGGTCGTCATCGTCGAGGACGAGTTCCCCGAGCAGGGCACCAAGGCCCCGCCGGCCGAGGGCCTCGACGGCTCCCCGGTCTTCCAGTTCATCTACGTCGAGAACGTCGACGCCGTCATCGAGCAGGCGGTGAAGCTCGGCGCCAAGCTCGTGCGCCCCGCCACCGACCAGTTCTACGGCGACCGCGACGGCTACATCATCGACCCCTTCGGCCACGGCTGGACCATCGCCTCGCACGTCGAGGACGTGTCCGAGGAGGAGATGACCCGCCGGATGGCCCAGATGATGGGCGGCTGAACGGATTCGCGGCGAGGTATCGCCTCGCGATCTCCCCGGTGAGGCCCGCCTCGGCGTCGCCCCACCGGTCAGCCGACGCGTTCGCGTGGGCGCTGAGGCCGCGTGAGATCACGGCTTCGGGCCTGGTGGCGAACCGCCGCCCCTCCGGATCTCCGGGGCCCGCACACGTAGCGGGCCTAAATCGGGCGTGCCGGTTCCTCCGGTACGCCCGCGGAGCCTTCGTTTCGCCCGCGCGGTGGCCGCCTCGGGAGGCCGCGCGGGCGAACGGCGTCAGTGGTGGTACTGGTGCACCACCGCGTGTCCCTTGCCGCGTCCGATCATCCAGCGGTTGATGGGGGTGGTGAGGACGAACGCGACCACCAGGGCCAGGGCGAGCGTGCTCCAGAACAGCAGGTCGTCCAGGCCCGCGTGGAGCGCCCCCGGGATCACCAGCATCGTGGCGTTGTCCAGGACCTCCATGACCGCGATCGACACCGTGTCGGCGGCGAGGGCGACGCCGAACGCGGCGCGCAGTGAGAGCCCGGCCTTCAGGACGCCGCGCATCGTCAGCGCGTAGCCGAACACGAACGCCAGCGCCACCGCCGCGACGATCGTCGCCAGGTTCGACCATCCGAACGCGGTCCCGATCACCATTCCCAGCACCTCGCCGATGGCGCAGCCCGTCAGGCAGTGCAGGGTCGCCTGCGCGGCGACCGCCCAGGTCACCGGCCCGGCGTGGCCGCCTCCACCGTCCGGGGCGGAATCGGGCGCCGGGACGGTCCGGTCCATGTGCGGATGGTCGTGAGCGGGCATGAGCGACCTCCCTTGGCCCAGGTCAGCGACATAGGAGTCACCAAGCAGCCTGGGCGGAGTCCTATTCCCGGACGGGGACCGGGCCATGCCCGAGTGCGCCCCGCCCTAGCGGTCGTGGTGCCGCGCGGCGGCGTCGATGACCTGGTCGAGGACGTCGCGGGAGTTGACCAGCTCGGTGATCATCCGGTCGATGCGGTCCCGCTCGGAGGCGAGTTCGGTGGCCAGGCGCGGGGTCGCGATCTCCGACGGGCCGCCGTCGGCGTCCCGCATGCAGGGGAGCAGCCGGGCGATCTTCGCGCTGCTCAGGCCCGCCGCGAACATCTCCTGGATCCGGATGACGCGGTCGACCGCCCGCTCGGGGTAGTCGCGATGCCCGCCGGGCGTGCGCGTGGACGCCAGCAGGCCCCGCTGCTCGTAGTAGCGCAGCGACCGCTCGCTCACCCCGGTGCGCCGGGCGAGTTCACCGATCCGCATCCGGCCCCCTCGTGTTCGCGGCGTGCGGTTGAATCTGACACCAATGTTAACTTCTACCGTGTCGTCATGACGAACACAGGCGAGAACCGGCTCTACGACTACAGCCCGATCACCGAGCGCCCGCCGCTCGACTGGCCCGGCGGCGCCAGGGTCGCCGCCTACGTGGGGCTCAACATCGAGCATTTCCTGGTCGGACGGCCGTCCACGAGCATCTGGTCCGGCACCTCGCACCTGGACCCCGACGCGCTCAACCACGGCTGGCGCGACTACGGGACGCGCGTCGGGATCTGGCGCACGATCGCGAGCCTCGACCGGCACGGCTTCCGGGCGAGCGCGCTGCTGAACTCCGACGCGGTCCGCCACTATCCGCAGATCATCGAGGCGGGGATGGAGCGGGACTGGGCGTGGCTCGCGCACGGGCGCACCAACTCCGTCCTCCACACCGGCATGGGCGTCGACGAGGAGCGCGCCGTTCTGGCCGACATCGTCGACACCATCGCCGGGGCCACCGGTCGGCGGCCGCGCGGCTGGATGGGCCCCGGGCTGACGGAGACGCACAACACCCCGGCCCTGCTCGCCGAACTCGGCCTGGAGTACGTCCTGGACTGGACGAGCGACGACCAGCCCTTCCCGCTGAACGTCCCCGGGATGCTCAGCGTCCCCTACACGCTCGAACTCAACGACCTGCTGCTCTTCTCGAACGGCACCACGGGCCCGGAGTTCGTGCGGATGGTCAAGGACCAGTACGAGCAGCTGCACGCCGACTCCGAGCACGGCGGCCGCGTCATGGCCCTGGCCCTGCACCCCTTCGTGACCGGGCAGCCGTTCCGCGCCAAGTACCTGGACCTCGCGCTCGAATTCCTGGCGGCCCAGCCCGACATCTGGCTGACCACCAGCGACGAGATCGCCGCCCACTACCGGTCCCTGTGAGGACCGGAGCCGGTGACGGGGCTCCCGGGGGTGGGCGGGAACCCCGTCACGACCGGGTTACTTCAGGGTGAGGTTCTGGGACTGGAGCGCCTCGTCCAGGGGCTGGAAGTAGGACTCGAAGCCGCTGCCTCCGCAGGAGTTGCTGCTGATGCCGGACGTGATGCCGACGGCGGTGCTGCCGCTCTGGAGGGAGCCGCCGCTGTCGCCGGGCTGCGCGCACGCGCTGGTCGAGACCAGGCCGGTGACCGCGCCCTGCGGGTAGTTGACCGTCTGGTCGTAGGCGCGGATGGTCCCGGACGTCGTGCCGGTGGTGGAGCCCTTCTTCTGGATCTGGGAGCCGACCGGCGGGCGGCCGACCTGGGTGAGCTGGGCGTTGCTGGTCTGGAGCGAGCTGTTGGTCACCCGGATCGTGCCGTAGTCGTTGCCGGGGAAGCTGCTGGCCTGCCGGGTGCCGACGGTCTGCCCGCCGGAGGTCTTCCAGCTGGCGCCGGCGTTGGTGCAGTGGCCCGCGGTGACGACGTAGGTGGTGCCGCCGCCGACGGCGATCGCCGACACCGAGCAGCGCGAGCCGCCGGTCAGGATCGCCTCGCCCGGCGCGAGCACCACGCGGGCCGCCGCCCCGGCGCGCTTGATCTGGACGGTGTCGCCGAGCGCGCGGGCGCGGGCGAGGAACGCGCGGGTCGCGGCGTCCTTGGCGTTCTGGGGCACGCGGACGACGACGGCGTTGGAGACCACGTCCACGCCCCACGACAGCCCGACGGTGCCGCGCGTGCCGGCGAGCCGGTCGAGCCGGGCCTTGGCGTCGTCGAGCGGCCGGATGCCGTGCTCGACCACGCGGGCCTTCGCGCCCGACGCCTCGACCTGGCGCGCGGCGGCCTGGTCCGTGACGTTGACGACGAGGTTCCCGGCGCCGTCGAGGTAGGAGCCCGCGTGCCGGGCGCCGAGCCGGTGGGTGATCTGGTCGGCCAGGGTCTGCTGGGGGAAATGGGCGAGCCTGACGGTCCCGGCGGAATGCGTCTGCGCGGACGCGGGAGCGGTTCCGAACGCCGGGAGCGTGATCAGCGCCGCGGCGCTCAACAGCGGGGGCACCACGCGTTTGAGGTGCGATCCACGGTTCACTGTCGTCCACCTTCCGCCGCCGGTCACCGGTCGGGTGGCGGCGGCTTTTCCGGGGGTTGGCGGGGGACGAACACCTGATCACGTCGACCCGGGGTGGGGGTCTCGTGACCGGGTGTCGCGTGGGAGCAACGTACTGCGAGGAACTGTCCGCAACCAGATTTCGGGACGTCATTGAAATTTCAGTACGTTCCGTTCCTCTTCACATTCATCACTCCCGGGGCCGCGGGCGATGGATCCGCTCCGGTAACGGGCCGGCTACCGGCGGGCGCCCGGGCCGGGGAGCCACAGCCAGGCGCGGGCGCGCGTCTCCTTGCAGCGCACCGCCAGCGGCTCGTAGGCGGCGGGGTCGAAGAACCCGCCGCACGCCCGCGCGACCCCGTGCAGGTGGTCGGAGGCGAGCAGGCCGACGTCGGCGCCCGAGGCGGCCAGCGCCCGCTTGAACGCGGGCGCCTCCAGCAGCCGGAACAGGTGCACCAGCGACGTCCCCGCCACCCCGTTGTCGTCGCCGTGCACGCGGCCGATGTGCGCCGCCACCCGCACCCGCAGGTGGGCGGCCTCGCTGGCCATTCTGTTCGAGCGCCGCAGGACGGCGTTCAGGTGGTGGCCGAGCGGTGCCAGCAGGTTCCCGGGGTCCACCTGCGGCGGGACGACGACCAGCGCGCCGTCGCCGCGGTCCTCGCGGTAGCAGCCGGGCCAGGGCAGCCCGGTCATGGTGAACGCCTCCTCCAGCCGCGCGTACAGCGCGCTTCGCAGGTGCAGTTGGACCTCGTCGTCGCGGCGCGGGTCGCCGAACGCGGCGATGTCCACGGCCAGCAGCGGCAGTTCGCGGTCGGAGTGCGCGACGTGCACGGCGTGCGGCGGACGTCCGGCGAGCGGCGGGTCGGCGGCGCGCAGCCCGGTCGGGGACGCGGTCATGGCCGGGGAGCCTCCTCGAAGACGGGATCGGCCCAGAAGGCGATCAGCTCGTGCTCGGCCAGCCGCGCCGGCGGCACGCCGTCCGGCAGGGCGCGGCCGGTGGCGAGCGCCCACAGTGTGATCAGCGTGCGGGCGATGAGCTCGTCGTCGGAGCGGGGACGGTGCGCGCCGGGCCCGTGTCCCGCCGCCGGCGCGCCGGAGGCGGCGGGGCCCGGTCGCGGTCTGGTCGAGGTGTCCATGGCGCCGAATATGGACGCTCCGGCGCCCGCCGCGGCGCTGGTTTCCGGCTACCCGGAACCGCGCGGAGACCCCCGGAGGAATCCGGATGGCGGCGGATGTTCCAGCGCAACCGGACGCGGCGTCCCGTCCCATCCGGATTCATCCGGATCGATCCGGCGACGTCCGGACCGATCCACCGCGGTCCGGGTTTTCGCGGGTACGGGCGAGTATTCATGCTCCGGGCCGCGAGTCGCGATGGAATTCGGAGTGGCGAAGCGCTCCTGACCGCCGTAAGCACTCCGAGATGTGGCAAACCTGACAGAACGGCGTGTCGCGCGGTGGGAGCATGTCGCCCCTTACCGGTTGATCGTCATCCACAGGAAGTGGCCGGTCCGCACAGATGCCTGATGACACCCGCGCCGGCGCGGCGCTGCACACCTTCATCGGCGACCTGCGCGCCGCGTTCGAGCGCGCGGGGCCGCCCACCTTCGCGCGCCTGGAGACCCTGTCCGAACGCTGCCGCGAACCGGGCCCGGCCGCGCGCCCGCGCGAGCCCGGCGGCCCGCGCGACACCGGTGGGCCGGGCGGCCCCGGTGGGCCCGGCGGCCCGCGCGAGACGGGGGCCCCGGGCGGTCAGCGGGTCCGCGTCCTGCCCCATTCGACCACCCACGACATCCTCGCGGGAAAGCGCGGCAGGCTCCCGCCCTGGCCGTGGGTGTCGTCCTTCCTGCACGTGCTCCGGATCGCCGCGTGGGAGAACGGGCTCGATCCCGAGGAGATCGGCTCCACCCGCGACTGGCACGCCCGCTACCTCGCGGCGCGCTCGGCCATCCTCGACGCGCAGCGGCCCCCGCTGGCCGCGCCCGTCCCCGTCCTCGTCCCGCTCGCCGAGGCGCGCCCCACTGCCTATGCCACCGCCACGGCCGCCGCCCCGGAGCCTCCGGAGGAGGAGCCCGAGCCGCCGTCCCTCACGCCGCCGGCCGGGCACACGACCATGATGCGCCGCTACGCCGACGCCTACGGGCGCACCGGCATGCGGCTGCTGCGCCACGCCGAGGCCGACGACGGGCAGGACCGCGGCGTTCCCGCCTACCGGCTGGCGACGCTGCTGGCCTGCGACAACCGTCCGCACGAGGCGCTGTACTGGCTCCAGCGCGCGGCGCGCGTCGGGCACCGGCTCGCCCGCCGGCTCGCCGTCGAGTGGGACCCGCACACCGACCCGTGGCCGCCGCACTACTGGAAGCGGGGCGACGCCGCCTTCGAGGTCGGGATGGACTACGAGGCCAACGGGTACCCGCACGCCGCCGCCGTCTTCTTCGAGCGCGCCGCCGACAACGGCGTCCAGGAGGCCGCCTACCGCTCCGGCCTGCACCGCATGCAGTACGGGCAGACGTGGGAGGCGATGCTGCTGTTCAACCGCGCCGCCGAGGCCGGGCACCGGCCCGCGCAGCGCGAGCTGGACGGCCTGCTGCCCCACTACCACGGCGAATCGCAGGAGGGCCTCAGCCCCTACGGACCTTATTGAGTTGCCCCCCGCCCGCGGCCATTGCCACGCTTGGGAAAACCCATCCGAGGGGGAATGCCCATGTCGACGCTGCGTGTGACCGCCGAAGAGCTGACGATCCATCCGCACGGAAACGCCGACGCTCTCGAACTGGCCCAGGTCGGCCTTTACCGCGCGGTCGTCGGGAAGGGGCGGTTCCAGACCGGGGACCTCGCCGTCTACATTCCCGAGGGCGCGCTGCTGCCCGCCGAGCTGATCGGCGAACTCGGGCTGGAGGGGAAACTCGCCGGATCGGCGAAGAACCGCGTGAAGGCCGTCCGGCTGCGCGGGGAGCTGTCGCAGGGGATCGTCTGCCTGCCCCGCGCCCTGGCCGGGACCGACCTCGCGGCGGCGCGCGCGGAGTCCCGCGACCTCGCCGGCCTGCTCGGCGTCACCAAGTGGGTGCCGCCCGTGCCCGTCCACATGAACGGCGAGGTCGTGCCCGCGCCCGACCTGCTCCCGTGGATCGAGATCGAGGACGTCAAGAGGTATCCGGCGGTCTTCGAGCCCGGCGAGGCGGTCGTGGCGACCGAGAAGATCCACGGCTCGGCGTGCCTGTTCTCCCTGGTCGGGGACGAGGCGTTCGTGTCGTCCAAGGGCTTCGGCCACAAACGGCTCGCTCTGGTCCGCGACGACAAGAACCTCTACTGGCGCGCCGTGGAGGCGCACGGCGTCCCGGCCGCCGCCGCCGCGATCGCGGCGCGGTTCGGCGCCGACCGCGTCGGGGTGTTCGGCGAGGTCTACGGGCGCGGCGTCCAGGACCTGCACTACGGCCGCCAGGAGATCGGCTACGCCGTCTTCGACGTGGCGGTCGCCGAGGGCGAGGGGCCGGTGCGCTGGCTCGACCCCGCCACGCTGGCCGAGGTCCTGGACGAGACGGGCCTCCCCTCCGTCCCGCGCCTGTACGAGGGGCCCTACGACGAGGCCGTGCTCACGGAGTCGGCGAGCGGGCGCGAGGCCGTGTCGGGCGAGGCCGCGCACCTGCGCGAGGGCCTGGTCGTCCGTCCGGCCGTCGAACGCTACAGCGAGGTCACCGGCGGGCGCGCGATCGCCAAGTTCGTCTCCCCGGCCTATCTCACCCGCAAGGGCGGCACCGAATACGAGTAGGCCGCGAACAGCGGCGGGCCCCGGAACATGCCCATGTTCCGGGGCCCTGGTGATTCCGCTCGCACGGCACGCCGGCGGCTTTTAAGGGGGCAGGTCAGTTCTCAGGTCACCGCGTTCTTCCATTGAACTACCGCGCCGCGAGAGGCGCGGGCCAGATTCGAACTGGCATCTCGGTGATTGACGCCTGCCTCCGGTCGATCCGGCGATGAGCGGAAAATGCTGATTCTGGAGCGAGAGCCTGAGATTGAACGGCTGCCTCTACCATCTTGGGCTACCGGGACTCGGGTGCCCCGGGGAGGAGTCGAACCTCCACTGTCACCGTGGTTCAGACTGAGCCTCATCCTCAGCTTCGGGACCTGGTCCGGTCCCGCCCCCGCGCTCCTGCGGGGGAGCCTTTTGTGTTCATGCCGTTTCCGTGCCGTTTCCGTGCCGGGTCAGGCGAACAGGTAGCCGAACACCGCGTCGCCGACCTTCCGGTCGGTCACCTCGGCGCCGTTGGCCTCCTCGCGCGCGAACTTGACCGCCGCCTGGAGCTTGGTCACGCGTTCGCGCAGCTCGTTCACGCGCCGGGCGGGCAGCGCCCCGGAGAACGCCGTCTTCGTCCAGGTGCCCACGATCACGTCCTCGGTGTAGGTCTCCACCTGCGCGGGGTGCTCGGTGGTGGCCTCGTACAGCACGTGGGCGCGCGGGATCTTCTTGGTGCGCGTCGTCTTCACCGGCTCGGTGCGCCACACGTCGGCGGACTCGTCGAAGCTCCACGACTCGGCCGCGTCCAGGACGGGCAGCTTGTCGACGAAGGTGTGCAGGTCGGTGAGCTGCTTCTCCAGGAACAGCAGGTGCGACACGGGGACGTCGGCGACGATCGTCCGCCCGTCCACGACGACGTCGGCGCGCGCCTCGCAGTTCGCCCAGTCCTTGGTGGCGGTGACGTCGAACAGGCGGGTCAGCGCCCTGGCGGCGTCCGCCAGCGCCTCCTCCGCCTTCACCTGCACCCGGGTCGACTCGGGCGGGAGCTGCTCGCCCTCGTCGTCCAGCGGCTGGTAGGTCCGCGAGATCCCGGACAGCAGCGGCGTCTTCTGGATGCGGTGGTGAATGTCGGTCAGCTCCCGCTGCGCGCGGGATTTCGTGCCCTTCTCCACCGCGATGATCTGGTTCAGCTTCGTCATGTGCGGCACCCCTCCCCGTGACGTGACCGGCGCAACGCTACTGATTCCAGGCCATTCGTGCACCCGGATTTACCCTGACAATTGCCGAGAACGGGGATATCAGTGGCCGGACAAGGGTGTGCCCGGCCCGGCCTCCCACCCCTGCGGAGGCCGGCCGGACCGGGCACGTTCTCGGGTCGTGCTAGAGCGTGATGCTCCAGCCGTTGAGGGTCCCGGTGTCACCGGGGCCCTGGTCGTAGACGGTCAGTTGCCAGTTTCCGGCGGCCTGCGAGCTGACGCCGGGGACGGTGAAGGTCATCGGACCGTCCCACGGTGTGCACTCGTACTGGCCCTGCCCCATCGGCTTGACCGTGTAGGTCCGGCCGGACGGGGAGACCAGGCCGATGGCCATGTCCTCCGTGCAGGTGTGCTGGATGTCGACGCTGAGCGTCACCGTGCTCGACGCCTGCCCCTGCGTGGTGACCTGGAGGGGACTGCTGATCCGCTGGTAGTCGTTGATCGGGTACCGGGTCGTGCTGGTGGAGGTCCGGTTGTCGGCCTTCTTGACCGTCAGCGTGTAGGTGGCGGTCCTCGCGACCGACCCCTGCCCGCTGACCGTCACCGTGTAGTCGCCCGGCTGCGTGTCGGCGGTGGTCGCCACCGTCAGCGTCGCCGTGCTCCCGGTCTTCACCGTGGACGGGCTGACGGTGGCCGTCGGCCCCGCCGGGGACACCGTCGCGGACAGGTTGACCTCCTGCGCGACACCGGCGGTCACGGCCGTCCTCACGGTGGCCGTCGCCGACTTGCCGGCGTCCACGCTCCCTGTCGCCGGGTCGACCGACACCGAGAAGTCGTTGGTGCCGTCGCCCTCCACGTTGAGGGTGAAGGTGGTGGTGTGCTTGACCGCTCCACCGGCGCCGGTGCCGGTGACCTTGACGGCGTAGCTGCCCGCGGCGGTCTGCGCCGTGGTCGCGACCGTCAGCTTGGACGACCCGCCCGCGGTGACCGACGTGGGATCGAGGGTCACGGTCGGGCCGCCCGGCGACACGGTCGCCGTCAGGTCGACCTGCTGGGCGCTGCCCTTGGTCACCGCCGTCCTGACGGTGGCGGTGGCCGACTCCCCGGGCTTGACGCTCCCCGTCGGGGGATCGGAGCTGATGGAGAAGTCGTTGGCGGGCGTCGAGTCGCCGACCGCGACCTTCCACAGCGCCCACGCGATCGCGTCCGAGCTGCGGTCCAGCCCGGTCGTGTCGATGTTGCCCGGGTAGCTGTCGCAGGACTGGTGGTAGCACCGGTCGAACGCCTGCCCGGCGGTGCCGCCCCACTTCTGCGCCTGCGCCGAGGTCTTCGTCGCGGACGCGCCGGTGGACAGGAACGTCGTCGGGATCCCGGCGTCGCGGAACGGCCCGTCGTCGCTGCAGCACTCCGACATCTCGTCCGGCACCAGCCTGATCGAGTCGAAGTATCCCTTCAGGTACTGCGACAGCGCCGAGTTGACGCCGTCGATGAAGTAGCCGGGGTTGGGCGAGCCGACCATGTCGAAGTTGAAGTAGCCCTTGATCTTCGTGCGGTCGGTGGCCGACAGGCGGGAGACGTAGTTCTGCGAGCCGCGCAGGCCCTGCTCCTCGTCCGTCCACCAGCCGAACCGGACGTGCTTCAGCATCGTCGGCTTGGTCTGCGCCAGCTTCAGCGCGACCTCCAGCAGCGCCGCCGAGCCGGAGCCGTTGTCGTTGATGCCCGGACCCGCCGCGACGCTGTCGAGGTGGGCGCCGAACATGTAGATGTTGTTCTCGTCCCCTCCCGGCCAGTCCGCGATGAGGTTGGGCCCGGCGCCGGCCGAGCAGCCGGACGTGCACGTCTGGCGGGACGTCGTGAACCCGGCGTTCTTCAGCGCCTGCTCCAGGTAGGACACCGACGCGGTGTACCCGGCGCCCGTGGAACGGCGGGTGCCCCCGTTCTGCGTGGCGATGGTCTGGAGCTGCTGGAGGTGTGCCTTGACGTTCTCGACGCTGATGTCAGGCGGGTTGCCCGTGTCGGACCCTCCGCTGACGTTGACGCTGTAGGTGGCGGTGTGGGAGCCGCTCGTCCCGGTTCCGTTCACGGTGACCGTGAACGGGCCGGTCTTGGCGGTGTCGCTCGCCGCGAGGGTGAGCGTGGCGGTGTTCCCGGACTGGACCTGGGCGGGGTTGAAGGTCGCGGTCAGGCCGGGGTTGGCGGGGGACACGGTCGCCGACAGGTTCACCGGCTGGGAGGAGCCGCTGGTGACGGTGGTGTTGACCGTCGCCTGCACGGACTCGCCGGCCTTGACCGTCCCGCTGTTCGGCGCCACCGACAGGGAGAAGTCGTTGCCGCTCGGGACGCAGCTCGGCTCGCCGGACTGCGCGCCCATCTGGACGGCGTTCCAGGCGTCCTTGACCCGGTTGTACCAGGCGCAGGAGGGGTCGAGGTTCTTCGCGGCGGTGAGCGTCAGCGTCCGGTACCGGGGGTAGCTGGTGCTGGACGTCTTCAGCATCATCGCGTTGTAGAAGATCTTCGCGGCGTTCAGCACGCCGATCCCCGTCACCGAGGACGGCCCGCCCGAGCAGATCGGGCTGTTCGGCTTGCCGCCGCCGGGGTTGGAGCCCTCGGCGAGCAGGTAGAACCAGTGGTTGCCCGGTCCCGCCGCCTTGTGCACCTCCATGTTCGGAACGGAACTGGAGTAGCAGTTCGGGTCGCCGTTGACGAGCGACGGGTTGTACATGTTGCGGATCGGGCCCTGCCCGACCAGGTTGATCTCCTCGCCGACGGTGTAGTCGGGAGTGTCCTCCGGGTTGTTGAGGAAGGCCTCGGATGCGGCCCCCCACACGTCACCGACGAATTCCTGTGTGCCGCCGCCGGACATTCCACCGGGGGTGAAGTTGTCCAGCCCGTGCCCGAATTCGTGGTCCACCACGTCCGTCGAGGTGATCCACTGGTTGGACTGGTTGTGGCCGAACTGCGCGTCGGTGCCGTTCCAGTAGGCGTTGACCTCGTTGAGGCCGACCCGCGCGGGGGCCCACTGGCCGTTGCGCAGCCCGTCGCGCCCGTACGTCTTCAGCAGGTCCCAGAACCCGCCCGCGGCGTACATGACGTCGACACAGCCGGCTTCCTTGCTCGTCTTGGACGTGCTGCCCCAGACGTCGTCCGGCCCGGAGAAGATGCCGCCGCTGTAGTCGGCGCACGTGAGCCCTGGCCGCTTCGGGTCACGCATCGTGTAGGAACCACCCGACTGGGTCGTTCCAATATTGAGGTTCGGGCCTTCCCAGATTCCGGTGCCCGTGCCCGCGTAAACGGTCTCCTTCGCGTCGAACCGCTTTCCGGTCAGCGCGTCGACATAGACCTTCTTGCGGCTCAGCTGCTTGCCGTCGCGGCCTGAGACGGTCGTCTCCCAGGCGAGGCGGGGCTTGCCCAGCGCGTGCACCACCAGGTGGGGCTTGAGCTGGCTCTTGTCAGGTTTCGACACAGCGGCGCGCGAGGCGCGCGCGGCGGCGTCCGCGCCGACCTCGGGGGCCGTCGCCACCTTGATCTGCTGCTTCTGCGCCACCGAGAGCGTGCGCACATGGCCCTTCGCGTCGGTCGCGACGACGAAGTCGCCGCCGACCACGGGAAGGTCGCGGTACGTGCGCTCATAGGCGACGTAGTACTGGTTCCATGGCGTGCCGACGACCTGCGTGCGGACGAATTTCTCGTCCTTGCCCGCGTGCAGTTCGGCGACGCGTCCGGTGACGATCCGGTCCGCGGACGCCATTGCGGCGACCTTCGGATCGGCGCTGGATCTCGGGCCGCTCGGCGGCGCCGACATGGCGATTGTCGCCAAGCCGGTGACCGGGAGCGCGACGGCCGCCAGGGCCGCCAGAAGGGGTTTGCGTTTCACAGCCGCATGCCTCCATTGGTGCGGGGGGAGAGGCCGCCCCGCAGGGGAACGGGGCGGCGGCCGACACGGCGGCGGCACCGGCGTTGGCCGAGCGAGCGGGGAATGGGGGTGGGTTTCGCGCGGGAGCGGCCGTCGTGTCCTGCGAAGATGAGATTGACACCTGATCAACGCTTGCGGGGCCTCGCATTTAGGCATAGCTTCGCGGCTATGCAGGTTGAACTGCGCCATCTGCGCGTGCTCAGCCGAATCGCCGAGGCGGGCAGTATCACGCGCGCCGCCGCCGACCTGGGCGTCTCCCAGCCGACGCTCAGCGCCCAGCTCCGCCGTATCGAGCAGGCGTTCGGCGGACCGCTGTTCGACCGGAGCCCGGACGGCATCACGCCCACCGCGCTCGGCCGCCACGTCCTCGCCCGCGCCCGGGGCGTGCTCTCGGACGTCGACGACCTGCTCGCCACCGCCCGCAAGAACGGCGAGCGCTCCGTCATCCGGCTCGGGACGCACCCGAGCATCCTGCTGGGGGAGTGGTTACGGCGCCTGGAGGGCGGTCCGCTGCGCCGGACGGTCAGCACCAGCCTCGACTACTCCGGCGGCGTCCTCAACCAGCTCCTCGCCAACGACCAGGTCGACGTCGTGTTCATGGGACGGGTCGCCGACCACCACGCCCCGCCCTGCCCGCCCGGCACGGGCGAGCGCGTGGTCTGCGTCGAACCCTGCGGTGTCGCGCTCCCCTCCGGGCACCGGCTCGCCTCCCGCGGCCGCGTCGAACTCGCCGACCTCGCGGACGAGATCTGGATCCCGCCGCAGGGCGGCGACGACGGCGGCACCGCGATGCTCCGCTCGGCGTGCGAGGCCGCCGGGTTCACCCCCCGCTTCCGCTATCACGACGTCGACCTCAGCGGCATGGCGGGCTTCGTCGCCGCCGGGTTCGCGATCGCGCTCGTCGCGCCCACCTGGCGCCCGTCCGAGGGCGTCACGGTCGTCGCGCTCGCCGGCCGCGCCACCGACGCGCACCGCGTCCTGCGCTGGCGCAACTCGGGGATGACCGTCGAGGAGATCGACATCCTGCACCGCAGCTTCACCGCGCTGTACGAGCCGCTGGTGCGCCGCCACACCGCCGAACTCCGCTGGCTCGCCGACAACCCCGACGCCCGTCCCCGGCTGGCCCGGGCGCCGTTGGAAAATTCTTCCGCGGGGGATGTCGAGGACGATCCGGCGGCTCCGATCACCAGGTGAGAGGCGCCGCAGGGCGCCGGTGATCGAAGGAGCGGACGATGGGGCAGACGACGGGGCGGACGACGGGCAAGGTCACGTGCGACATGGCGGTCTCCCTCGACGGGTACACCGCGGGGCCGAACCAGAGCCTCGACAAGCCGTTCGGCGAGGGCGAGGACGGCCGGCTGACCCGCTGGATGATCGAGGAGGCCGAGGCCAACGCCGAGGTCATCGAGGGCATCACGGACGCGGGCGCCTTCATCATGGGCCGCAACATGTTCAGCCCGGGACGCGGCGACTGGGACCTGGACTGGACCGGCTGGTGGGGCGACGAGCCGCCCTACCACGCGCCGGTGTTCGTCCTCACCCACCACCCGCGCGAGACGGTGACGATGCGGGGCGGCACCACGTTCACGTTCGTCACCGAGGGGATCGAGGAGGCGCTGGTGCGGGCCCGCGCGGCGGCGGGCGGGCGGAACGTCGCGATCGCGGGCGGCGCGCACACGGTGAACCAGTATCTGGCCGCCGGGCTGATCGACGAGTTGCGGCTGCACGTCGCGCCGGTCGTCCTCGGGGCGGGGGAGCGGCTGCTGGAGGGCGTCGGCGACCTCGCCCTCGAACCGGTGAGCGTGGCGGGCATCGGCTCCGTCGCGCACCTGACCTACCGCGTCACGCGGTAGCGCGCCCGGGGCCCGGCCAGGCGCGGCGGTCCAGCGTGAAGACCTTGACCGCCTCGCCCCGGGCGGCGACGGCCTCGCCGTGCAGGCGCATGCCGAGCCGGGTCGCGACGCGGGCGGACGCGTCGTTCCCGATCCGCACCCGGGCCGCGAGCCGGGGGGCGCCGAGCCGCCCGAACGCGTCGTCGCGGGTGGCTCGCGCCGCCTCGGTCGCGATGCCGCGGCCCTGGTACCGGGGATCGAGCCACCAGCCCACCTCGAAGGCGGAACCCTCGACGCCGGGAACGCGGGTGCCGGCGTAGTTCAGGGCGGCGATCCCGAGGAACTCCTCGCCGTCGGCGGCGAGGACGCCCCGCCATCCGAAACCGTGCGACCGCCAATGTTCCAGATAGGCGCGGTGCCTTTCATCGACGTATTCGGGCGTCCACCGGGTGCCGAGGCCGAGCGTCCGGTACACGCGGGGGTCGGAGGTGAGCCTCGCCACGTCCGCCCTGAACTCCTCCCGCCAGCGGACGAGGCGCAGCCGTTCCGTCGTCAGCACGTCCATACGGCCGATCCTAGGTCCTTGAGGGCGCCGGTGACATGCCAACTCCATTCGTCCCGGAAGTAAAATCCGCTCCTCGTTTCAAATGGCCTTCGTCAAGGGCCGGGGACGGTTCTCCGGGTGGGGTACGGCCCTTTTCAAAGGGGATCCGGTGGCCTGACAGCGTGACCGGGACGAATGATGAAGTTCTACGAGAGCGGGCGGGAGCAGCAGCGGGACGCGGCGGCGCGGCGGGTGAGCGAGCGGGCGCCCGCGCGGCGCGGGCACGAGGCGGCGCTGGCGTCGCCGGGCGGGATCGCCTCCGCCGACAGCCCCGAGCGGATCGCGAAGCGGGTGGGACGGCTCGGCCGGTTCTACCGCGAGGGCGACGCGCCCGACCCCGCCGCGCACCTGGAAAAGATCATCAACACGGTCGACTACCTGGGCGTCCGGTACCTGGACGCCGGGGTGGCCGCCGCCCGCGCCGTCGCGCGGGTCGACATCCGGGACGAACGCGGTACGCCCGCCGGCTACGGCACCGGCTCGCTGGTGTCGCCGGCGCTGCTGCTGACCAACCACCACGTCCTCCCGGACGCCGGGACGGCCCGCACCAGCGTCGCCGAGTTCGACTACCAGGACGGGATCGACGGGCGCCCGCTGCCGTCGGTGGTCCACCGGCTGGACCCGGACCGGTTCTTCCTCGCCGACCCCGAACTCGACTTCGCGCTCGTCGCCGTCCGCGCCTCGCCCGCCGAGCTGGCGGTGTTCGGGCACAACCCGCTGATCGAGGCCGAGGGCAAGGCGATCATCGGGGAGTTCGTCACGATCGTCCAGCACCCGCGCGGCGGCCGGAAGCAGGTGGCGCTGCGCGAGAACCGGATCGTCGATGTCGCCGACCGGTTCCTGCACTACGCCACCGACACCGAGCCGGGATCCTCCGGCTCGCCGGTGTTCAACGACCAGTGGGAGGTCGTCGCACTGCACCACGCGGGCGTGCCCGCGCCCGAGCAGGACGAGCTCGGCGGGTTCGTCAACGAGGGCGTCCGCGTCAGCCGCGTCTGCCACGCGCTGCGCGAGGCGGAACTTCCCGAGGAGCAGCGCGCGCTCGTCGACCAGCTCTTCGCCGCCGCGCCGGACGCGCCCCCGGCGCTCCTCGCACCCGCCGCCGCCGCGCCCGCGCCGGTGCTGCTCGCGGCCTCGGCAGCCTCCTCGGCCTCGGCGTCCGCGGCCCCGGCCCAGGCCCCGGCTCCCGTTAGGGCGGCGCCGGAGGTGTCGTTCGCGGCGGTCCCGGCGTCGGTGCTGGACCGGGCGGTCACGGTCTCGGTGCCGCTGGAGGTCACAGTCCGGCTCGCGGACGGGCACGCCCCGGACGGCGGGCCGCCGGGCGGGGGTCCCCCGGAGTCGCGGGAGGCCACCGCGATCGACCCCGACTACGCGAGCCGCGGCGGGTACGACCCCGCGTTCCTCGCGCGGCCGCTCCCGCTGCCGGCCCTGCCGCCCGAACTGGCGGCCGACGCGTCCGCCGAGCTGCGCTACCACCACTTCAGCGTCGTCATGCACCGGCGCCGCAGGCTCGCGCTGTTCACCGCCTGCAACATCGACGGCAAGCAGGCGCAGCGGCCGAAGCGGCGGGACGACCGGTGGATCCTCGACCCGCGGCTGCCGGTGGACGAGCAGACCGGCGAGCGGGTCTACGCCGACAACGACCTCGACCGGGGGCACCTCGTGCGCCGGCTCGACCCCGCCTGGGGCGCCGGTGAGGCGGAGGTCAAGGCGGCCGTCGACGACACCTTCCACTTCACGAACTCCACCCCGCAGCACCACGCCTTCAACGCCGGCGGGACGCTGTGGCTCGGGCTGGAGGACTACGTGCTCGACAACGCCGACAACCTCGACCTCGCCGTCAGCGTGTTCGCCGGGCCGGTCCTCGCCGCCGACGACGACGCCTACCGGGGCGTCCGGCTCCCGCGCCAGTTCTGGAAGATCGTCGCGATGGTCGGGGAGTCGGGCGCGCTGTCGGTGACCGGCTACCTGCTCAGCCAGGCCGCCCTCATCGCCGACCTGCCCACCGAGGAGGCGTTCTCCTACGGCGCCTACCGGACGTTCCAGCTCCCCGTCCGCCGTATCGCCGAGCTCACCGGGCTCGGCCTCGACCCGTTCGTCAAGGCCGACCCGCTCGAACGGACGGAGGCCACAGCGGTGCCCCGCGAGATCGTGCGGCCGGACGATCTGGTCCTGTGAAGGGCGCGTGGTATTGACCCGGCCTCGCGTCCAAGCGTCGGCCAAGAATGCGTCACCCCGGGTTTGCTGCCCCGCCGGGGAGTGAACATAGCCCGGGAAATGCCTGCGCGGAAACCGGCACGGAAACCGGCGGGGTGCGGGGGAGACGGCCGGAAGGTCTGAAATGTATTCGGGGCTGCGATGTCCGCGGGGCTGAACACCGGCGACTCGGCATGGCTGATGACGGCGACCGCGATGGTCCTGCTCATGACGCCGGGCCTCGCGTTCTTCTACGGCGGAATGGTCCGCTCGAAGAACATGCTGACGATGCTCTACATGAGCTTCATCTGCATCGGCCTGGTGACGATCCTCTGGTTCCTCTACGGATACGGGATCGCGTTCGGCGACGACGCCGGCGGCGCCGGGCTGATCGGCTGGGGCGACTGGCGGCTCGGGAACGTCTCGGTGAACGCGCTGCAGGGCAGGATCCCCGAGCAGATCTACGTCTGCTTCCAGCTCACCTTCGCCATCATCACGGTCGCGCTGATCAGCGGGTCGGTCGCGGGCCGGGCGAGGTTCGGGCCGTGGCTGCTGTTCGTGGTGGCCTGGGTGACGCTGGTCTACCTGCCGGTCGCGCACTGGGTGTTCGCCTCGTCCGGGTGGATCAACAAGTGGGGCGTCATGGACTTCGCCGGCGGCCTGGTCGTCGAGTTGAACTCGGGCGTCTCCGGGCTCGCGCTCGCGCTGGTGCTCGGGCGCGGCGTCGCGTTCCGGCGCGGTGAGGGGCCGCGTCCGGGCAACGTCCCGTTCGTCCTGCTGGGGCTCGGGCTGCTGTGGTTCGGCTGGTTCGGGTTCAACGCGGGCTCGGCGCTGAGCGACGGCGCGCTCGCCACGCGCGCGTTCGTCAGCACGATGATCGCGGGCTGCGCGGGGATGCTGACCTGGCGGCTCATCGAGTGGCTGCGCGTCCGGCACCTGACGCGGCTGGGCTCGGCCAGCGGCGCGCTCGCCGGACTTGTGGCCATCACCCCGTCCTGCGCGTACGTCGGAGTCGAGGGCGCCTTCGTGATCGGTGCCGTCGCGGCGGCGGTGTGCACCTACGCGGTCGAGTTGAAGCTGGTCGCGGGCTACGACGACACCCTGGACGTGACGGGCATCCACGGCGCGGGCGGGATCGTCGGGGTCGTGTCCCTCGGCTTCCTGGCCACCGGCTGGGACGCGGGCTCGGCCGGGCTGTTCTACGGCGGGTCGGTCTCGGTGCTCGGCAAGCAGGTCGTCGCGGTGCTCGCCGTCGGCGCCTACGCGTTCGCCGCCACCTACCTCGTCGGCACCGCCGTCGACCGCCTCACCAGGATGCGCATGACCGACGAGGAACAGGCCAGGGGCACCGACGCGGCCTTCGCCGACGGCTGACCGGGCGGACCCCGGTGCGCGAACCGAGCGAGGACGGGACGGCGGCGCCGCGCCGCGGTGTCGTCCCCTCGCGCGGCCTGCTGGGGGCGCGGCGCGGGCCGCGCCTTCCGCTGCGGCACGGCGAGGGCGACAGGAGCCGCCTGACCAGCCTCCAGGGGCTGGTCGCGCTCTCGCTGGACGCGCTGAGCTCGGTCGCCTACGGTCCCGAGGCGATCGCGCTGGTCCTGGTCACCGCCGGGGTGTCCCGGGTGCGGCTCACGCTGCCGGTCACGCTCGCGATCGCCGGGCTGCTCGCCGTGCTGGTGGTGTCCTACCGGCAGGTCATCGCCGTCCACCCGGACGGCGGCGGGTCCTACGCGGTCGCGCGCGACGACATCGGGCCCCGCGCGAGCACGCTGGCCGCCGCCGCGCTCGTCGTCGACTACGTCCTCACCGTGGCGGTCAGCCTCGCGGCGGGCGCCGCGACCCTCGCCTCCGCCTTCCCCTCGCTGCTGCCGTACCTGCTGGAGACGTCGCTGGTCGTGCTGGCCGTGCTGACCGCCGTGAACCTGTACGGGATCGCCGACAGCGCCCGCGTGCTCATGCTGCCGACGCTGCTGTTCGTGGCGACGGTCCTCGGCATCGTCGTCGCCGGGCTGGCGCGGTCGCATCCCGCCGCCGCCGTCGGGACGGTGGTGGCCCCGCACGCCCACGAGGCCCTCGGCGTGATGCTCATCCTCAAGGCGTTCTCCGCCGGGTGCGCCGCGCTGACCGGGGTGGAGGCCATCGCCAACGGCGTGCCCATGTTCCGCAGGCCCCGCGTCGCGCGGGCCCAGCGGACCGAGTTGATGCTGGGCGCGCTGCTCGCCGTCATGCTGATCGGGCTGGCGCTGCTCATCCGGCGCGACGCCGTCGTGCCGAAGGAGGGCGTGACGATCCTCGCCCAGCTGACGGCGGGCGCCTACGGCACGGGATGGCCGTTCAAGGCCGCGAGCATCGTGGTCGCCTTCGCGCTGGCGCTCGCCGCGAACACCAGCTTCGGCGGGCTGCCCGTGCTGCTCAGCCTGCTCGCCAAGGACCACCGGCTGCCGCACCTGTTCGCGCTGCGCGGGGAGCGCCCCGTCCACCGGTACGGCGTGCTCGCGGTCGCGGCCGCCGCCGCGCTGCTGCTGGTCGCGGTGGACGCGCGCACGCACCGCCTGCTCCCGCTGTTCGCCGTCGGCGTCTTCACCGGGTTCACGATCAGCCAGGCCGGGCTCGTCCTGCACTGGGCGCGGGAGCGGCCGCCGGGCTGGGTCGGTACCGCGCTGCTCAACGGCACCGGGGCGGCGCTCACCGCGCTCGCGACGCTGGTGCTCCTGATCACCAAGTTCGACGAGGGCGCCTGGGTGGTCGTCGTCGTGGTCCCGCTGCTGATCCTGCTGTTCACACGCGTCCGGCGCTACTACGACCGGGTCGCGCGGGAACTGCGGCTCGGCACCGTCCCCGCCGAGCGTCCCCGGCCCGACCGCGCACCGCGCCTGCTGATCGTGCCGATGGAGGACGTCGGGGCCATGGTCGGCCGGGCGCTGGGCATCGCGCTGAGCCTGGACGGGGAGGTCGTCGCCGTGACCGTCGCGGGGGACGACGGCCGCGCCCGCGACCTCAGGGAGCGGTGGGACCGCTGGGACCCGGGCGTGCGGCTGGAGGTCCTCGACAGCCCCCGGGACGCGCGGATCGGCCCGATCGTCGAGTACACCAGGCGCTCCCTGGCCGGGGGCGGCCGGTCGGTCATCGTGCTGATCCCCATGGTCGAGTCGAGCCGCCCGCGCTACCGCTTCCTCTACGACCAGTGGGGCCTGCTCCTGGCGGAGGCGCTGCGCGAGCACGCCCCCGACGCGCTGGTGTGCGTCCTGCCGTACCGGATCAGGGCCTGACGCCTTGCCCGCGCCACGACACGCCGCCAGGCAAACGACGTTTTCCCGGTGCCCGGTGAACTGTTGACCGGGCATCGCCTTAGTGACGCGGATTCCAGGGAATCCGAGATCACAGCCGGACCGCCGTTCATGTTGACCGTTCGCGCCGGAATGGGCTTTCGACCGAGGAGGGTGGGCCGTGTCGTCATCGGTGGCTGACGCACCCGACCCGCGGAGTCCCGCGGCCCATGACCGCCCGCAGGACGCCGTCACGGCGATTCTCCGAGGCATCGCCCAGGTCGATTTCCAGCCCAATCACTGGACCGGCCTCATTTTCCTGGCCGCGCTTTTCGTCGGCGGCTGGCGGTTCGGCGTCTTCGGGCTTGTCGGCACCGTCACCGCGACCGCGACCGCGTACCTGCTCGGCGCCGCGCGGGACCGCGTGGCGGCCGGGCTCGAAGGGTTCTGCGGGACGCTCGTCGGCGTGGCCCTGGTGCTCTACCTGGGCGTGCACTGGATGACGGTGGCGCTGGTCATCGGCTCCGCGGTCGCGGTGAGCGTGCTCACCGCCGCGATGGTCACCGTCCTCGCGCCCTACCGGCTGCCCGCCTCCACCGCGCCGTTCTGCGTCGTCACGCTGGTGATGGTGCTGGGCGCGCCCTCCTTCGACCGTGTCTGGGCGCACCACCCGAACAGCGCGCCGCCCTCGGCGTCCGACCCGGGCACGGCGATGACCTGGCACGACTTCTGGCACGGCCTGTTCAGCGGGATCGGCCAGGTGTTCTTCCAGGACGAGTGGTACGTCGGGCTGATCTTCCTCGCCGGGTTGGCGGTGGCGAGCCGCCTCGTCGCCGCGACGGCGCTGGCGGGGAGCCTGGTCGGGCTGCTCACCGGCTGGTGGCTGGGCGCGCAGGCGGCCGACATCGGCGCCGGCCTGTACGGCTACAACGCCGTGCTGACCGGGATCGCGCTGACCGGCACCTACATCGCGCTGAGCCCGGTCGGCGCGCTCTACGCGGTGATCGGGGCGGCGACGTCGGCCGCGCTGACCGCCGGGCTCACCAATCTGTTCACCGTGGTCGGCGGCCACACCCTGACCTGGCCGTTCGTGCTGGTCATGTGGGTGTTCACGGCGGCCGTCCCGCACCTGTCCAGGCTTGCGCGCGCCGGTTGAGGGCCGGCCGCAGAGAGGATCCCGATGAACCTGTCACCGCGAGAGATCGACAAGCTGCTCGTCTTCACCGTCTCGCGGCTCGCCGAACGGCGCCGCCAGCGCGGGCTGAAGCTCAACTACGGCGAGACCGTGGCGCTGATCAGCGACGCCATCGTGGAGGCCGCCCGCGACGGCAAGTCCGTCGCGGACTGCATGGAGCTGGGCAAGAAGGTCGTCGGACCGGACGACGTGCTGCCCGGCGTGCGCGGGATGCTGAAGCTGATCCAGGTCGAGGCCACCTTCGACGACGGGACCAAGCTGGTGTCCTGCCACGATCCCGTCGGCGGCGGCAAATGACCGCACCGCTCGGCCGCGTGGTCCTGCGGGTGGGCGGGCACGAGTCCCCGGGCACCCCCGGCCCGGGGCGGGCGCTCGCCCTCGCCCTCGCCGACTACCCGCACGCCGTCGCGGTGCCGATGACCCTCGGACGCGACCCGGGGCTGGCGCCCGCCGCCGCGCAGACGATCGCGTGGGCCGCGCGCGGCGGCGGCCCCGGAGACCTGCTGCTCGCCCGCCCGCTCGGCACGCTCACGCACCTGGTCGGCTGGCTCCGGGCGGCCGTCGCGCGGGCGCTGCTCGGCGGCGGCGCCGGACGGGCGGTGCTCCTCGTCGCGCCGGAGGGCGGCCCCGACGCCGACGCGGAACTGTGCAAGGCGGCGAGCCTGGTCGCGCGGCACCTCCCGCCGGGACGGGTGGAGGTCGCCTTCGACAGGGGCGTCGCCGACGGAGTGGACCGGTGCCACCGGCTGGGCGCCCGCGAGATCGTGCTCGTCCCCGCCTCGCTCGCGCCGCCCCCGCCCGCGCCGTGCGGGGGCGTCCGGGTCGCGGGGCCGCTGCTCGCCCCGGCCGCCGTCGAGGCGCTCGTCCGGCGGCGCGCGGGCGAGGCGGAGGAGCGGTGGCTCCGGGCCGCCGACGACGGGCTGGACCTCGCACCGGAACACCACCATCACCACGAGCACGAGCACGAGACCACAGGACCCCGTGAGTTCGCGGGGGCGAGCCTTAGGGGGGCGGTCGCGCATGGCACATGACGGATACATGTTCGGACGGGGTCCGATCGAGCTGAACGCCGGGCAGCGCAGACAGGCGCTCACCGTGCACAACACCGGTGACCGGGCCGTGCAGATCGGCTCGCACTTCCATTTCTTCGAGGTCAACCGGGCGCTGGGCTTCGACCGGGAGAAGGCGTTCGGGATGCGGCTGGACATCCCGGCGGGCACCGCCGTCCGGTTCGAGGCGGGCGACACCAAGGAGGTGCGCCTGGTCGAATACGGCGGCGGCATGCGCATCGTCGGTTTCGGCGGCCTGCTGGACGGCAGCATCCGCTCGTCCGCCGCGAAGAAACGAGCCCTTACCAGAATGCGGGAACGGGGATATCTGGACGAGCCCGAGCCGGAGAAGAGCCGCGCGGGGACAGGGAGGCACGTCGCGAAGAGCAGCGAGCGGAAGCCGACCGAGCGGAAGAGCGCAGCGCGGAAGACCACGGCGCGGAGGACGACCGCGCGGAAGACGACGAGGACCGCCGCCAAGAGCGCGCCGCGGAGGGCGGGCTCGCGGGCCGCCGCGTCCCGCTCCAGGAAGGGCTGACGCCATGACGACGATCTCTCGCGAGCGGTACGCGAGCATGTACGGCCCGACCGTGGGCGACCGCTTCCACCTGGGGGACACCAACCTTGTGGTCGAGGTGGAGAAGGACCACACCGAGGGCCACTACGGCGACGAGTCCCAGTACGGGGGCGGGAAGACGGCCAGGGACGGCATGTCGTCCGACCCGGCCTCGCGCAACACCACGATCGCGCTGGACACGGTGATCACCAACGTGGTCGTCATCGACCCGGTGCTCGGCGTCGTCAAGGGCGACATCGGGATCAAGGACGGCCGGATCGCGGGGATCGGCAAGTCCGGCAACCCGCACACCCAGAACGGGGTGGACCGGCGGCTGATCATCGGCGTCGGCACCGAGGTGATCTCCGGGGAGAACCTCGTCGCGACCGCCGGGGCGATCGACACCCACGTCCACTTCATCTCGCCGCGGCAGGCGCAGGACGCGCTCAGCAACGGGGTCACGACCCTGGTCGGCGGCGGGACCGGCCCCGCCGACGGCACGCGCGGCACCACCTGCACGCCGGGCCCGTGGAACATCGCCCGGATCCTCCAGGCCTACGAGGAGATCCCGATCAACGTCGCGGTCTACGGGAAGGGCAACAACAGCCTGCCGGGCTCGCTGGACGAGCAGGTCCGCGCGGGCGCCGCCGGGCTGAAGGTGCACGAGGACTGGGGCTCGACCCCGTCCGCGATCGACTGCGCGCTGCGCGTCGCCGACGACCACGACGTCCAGATCGCCCTCCACACCGACACGCTCAACGAGGCCGGGTTCGTGGAGGACACGATCGACGCGATCGACGGCCGCGCGATCCACACCTACCACTCCGAGGGCGCGGGCGGCGGGCACGCGCCCGACATCCTGCGGATCACCTCGGAGCCGAACGCGCTGCCCGCCTCGACGAACCCGACGCTGCCCTACACGGTGAACTCGACCGACGAGCTGCTCGACATGACCATGGTCTGCCACCACCTCAGCTACGACGTCCCCGAGGACCTGTCGTTCGCCGAGAGCCGCGTCCGGGCGGAGACCATCTCGGCCGAGACGGTCCTGCACGACCTCGGCGTCATCAGCATGATCGGCTCGGACTCCCAGGCGATGGGGCGGATCGGCGAGTCGTTCACCCGCGCGTTCCAGGTCGCCCACCACTGCAAGGACCAGCGCGGGCCGCTGCCCGAGGACTCCTCCCGCAGCGACAACCACCGCGTCCTGCGCTACCTCGCGAAGCTGACCATCAACCCGGCCCGCACCAGCGGGATGGCCGACGTGATCGGCTCGCTGGAGGACGGCAAGCTCGCCGACATCGTGCTGTGGCAGATCCACTCCTTCGCCGCGAAGCCGTTCATGGTCGTCAAGGGCGGGCTGATCAGCTGGGCGCAGATGGGCGACCCGAACGCCTCGCTGCCCACCCCGCAGCCGGTGTACCTGCGGCCGTCCTTCGGCGGCTTCGGCGAGGCGCTGCGCAAGACCTGCGTGACGTTCATGTCGGACGCCTCGATCTCCGCCGGCGTTCCCGAGCGGCTCGGGCTGCGGCGGCTGGTCCGCCCCGTCCGGCAGTGCCGGAGCGTGGACAAGCGGCACATGCTCCACAACTCGACCCTCGCCGAGATCGGGGTGGACCCGGAAACCTACCGGGTCACGGTGGACGGCGAGCCAGTCTCCATCGCGCCGGCGCGCTCGCTGCCGCTGTCCCGGCTGTTCTTCATCGCATGACCGGCGGGCCGCCGGGGTCCGCGGGCCTGGAGGCGCTGCTGGCGCAGTTCCAGCTCACCGACTCCGGCTTCCCCAGCGGCCTCTACACGCTGTCGCACGGGCTGGAGGGGTTCACCCAGCTCGGCCTGGTGGGGCCGGAGGATCTGCGCGACCTGGTCGTCGACCTGGTGCGGGCCATGGGCACCGCCGACGCGGCGGCGCTGGTCCTCGCGCACCGGGCCGTCACCGCCGGGGACTACGACCGGCTGGTGGAGACCGACCGCAGGCTGCACGCCATCAAGCTCAACCGGGAGCAGCGGACCGCGTCGGCGCGCACCGGCCGGCAGGTCCTGGCGACCGCCGGGCCCGCGTTCGGGTCCGCTCCGGCCGAGCGGCTGGCCCGGCTCGTGGACGACCGTGTGACGCCCGGCAACCACGCCGTCGTCGTGGGGGCGGTGCACGCGGGGCTGGGGGTGCCCGCCCGGGACGCGGTGGCCGGGGACCTGTTCGCCTTCGCCGCGAGCTGCGCCGCCGCGCCGGTGCGGCTCGGCCGGATCGACTTCCGCGCGGCGCAGGCGCTGCTGCGCGACGTCCGGCCGGAGCTCGCGCGGGCGGCGCGCACCGCGCTCGCCGCCCGCGACCCGCGGGACCTGCACGCCTGGACGCCGGTCGCCGACGCCGTCGCGGCCGGGCACGAGCGGGCACCGGCCCGCCTGTTCATCACCTGACCCGAGGAGGGGCACGCATGGAGCCGGAGCACACGTTCAAGATCGGTGTCGGCGGACCGGTGGGATCGGGCAAGACCGCGCTCATCGAGGCGCTGGTGCCCCTCCTCGTCGCCCGGGGGCACACCCCCGGCGTGATCACCAACGACATCTACACGCAGGAGGACGCGGAGCACGTCCGCCGCACGCTCGCCGGGACGCTGGACGCGGACCGCGTCGTCGGCGTCGAGACCGGGGCGTGCCCGCACACCGCCGTCCGCGACGACCCGACGATGAACCTCGCCGCGGCGGCGGAACTGCTCGACCGCCATCCCGACATCGACCTGCTGCTGTTCGAGAGCGGCGGCGACAACCTGACGCTCACCTTCAGCCCGGCGCTCGCCGACGTCTACGTCTTCGTCCTGGACACGGCCGAGGGCGAGAAGATGCCGCGCAAGCGCGGCCCCGGCACCACCGACTCCGACCTGCTGGTCATCAACAAGATCGACATCGCCCCGTACGTGCGCACCGACCTGGCCGTCATGGAGCGCGACGCCCACGCCGTGCGCGGCGACGGCCCGGTCGTGCTCACCGACTGCCTCACCGGGACCGGGGTCGCGGACGTCGCCGACTTCGTCCTCGCGCGCCGGGAGGCGATGTGCTCACCGGTCCGCTGACGGGCCCGCCGCCCGCGGCGGTGGCCGACCACGCCGCCGTCCCCGACACGCTGCCGGTCGGCGCGCCCGGCAAGGCCGGCGTCCTGGAGCTGGGCTTCGGCCTCGCCGACGGCCGGACGGAGCTGACCGCCCACTACCAGCGGTCGCCCCTGCACACCACGCGCCCCCTCTACCCCGACCCGGGGCGCCCGGACATGCCGACGGTGATGTTCATGTCGTCCGGCGGAGGCGTCCTGCAAGGCGACCGCTACCGGATCGGGCTGGACTGCGTGCCCGGGACGTCCGTGCACTTCACGACGCAGACCGCCACGCGCCTGTACCGGATGGAGCACGACTACGCCACGCAAACCGTCGACCTGCGCGCGGGGCCCGGCAGCTACGTCGAGTACCTGCCGGCCACCACGATCCCGTTCGGCGGCTCGCGCTTCTACCAGCGCACGGACGTCACCCTCGCCCCGGACGCGACGGTCGTCCTGGGCGAGAAGCTGATGGCGGGGCGCCTGGCGCGCGGGGAGCGGCACGCCTACACCGCCTACTGCGCGGACCTGGAGGTCCGGGACCCGGACGGACGGCTCCTGTTCGCGGACCCGGTCCGGCTCGTGCCGGGCGAGCGCGCCGTGACCGGCCCCGCGTGCATGGGCGGCTTCGGGATCGCGGCGTCGCTCTACGTCGTCACGGCGGCGCGGTCGGGCCTGGAGATCGCCGACACGATGCACGAGGCGCTCGCCGGGACGGGGCTGCGCGGCGGGGCGAGCGTCCTGCCCGGCGACCACGGCGCGTGGGCCAGGATGCTCGGCGACCGGTCCCCGGAGCTGGAGGAGGCGTTCTTCCGGACCTGGGACGCCGTCCGCCGCCTCCTCCTCGGCGTCCCGGCCCCGGACCGGCCCGGATGAGGGCCCCGATGTCCGGCCGCCTCGGCGACCGCGAGCGGGCCGAGGCCGTCGCGCTCCACCCGCACCGGGGCCGGCCGCCCCGCCCCGGCCTGAAACCGCGCGCGATCGCCGAGGTCGCGATGGGAGGCGCGCTCGGCGCGCTCGCGCGGTACCTGCTCGGCGAGGCGATCCCGACCTCGAAGACCGGCTTCCCCTGGAACACCTTCACCGTCAACGTCCTCGGCTGCCTCATCATGGGCGTCCTGACCACCTACCTGCTGCGCGGCCGCCCGCACCCGCTGGCACGCCCCTTCGCCGTGACCGGCTACCTGGGCGGCTTCACGACGTTCTCGCATCTCATCGACGACGTCTACACGCTCGGCGACGACGGCAGGGCGGCCCTCGGCATCGGCTACGCGGCGGTGAGCGTCGTCCTCGGCTGGGCCGCGATCGTCGCGGGCTTCTCGATCGGGCGGAGGCTGCCGCACCGCGACGCGGGGGAGGAGACCTGATGGAGGCGCTCCTGGTCCTGGTGGGCGGCGGGGTGGGCGCGGTGGCCCGCTACGTTCTGGACGGCCTCGTCAAGTCGGCGGCGGGCAAGTCGTTCCCGTGGGGCACGCTCACGGTGAACGTCCTGGCCGCCGCCGTCCTGGGCGCCCTGCACGGGGCGGGCGCCGGCACCGACGTCGAGGCCCTCATGGGCACCGGCCTCTGCGGCGCGCTGAGCACGTTCAGCACATTCGAACTCGACACCGTCCATTTGTTCCAGAACGGCCACCACACCCGCGCCGCCGTCTACGCCCTAGGGAGCCTCCTGCTGGGCTTCGCCGTCTTCCTCGCCTTCCACGGCCTCCTCGCCCACCTGACCTGACCGGCGGGCGAGGCGGCCTACCCCGCGTCCGGGGCGCGGCGTGCGGGCCCGGTCAACGCAGGCCCTCGTGGCCGCGGGCGCTCCAGACCGCCAGCGCGGCCGCCAGGGCGCACGCGCCGCCGAGCCACAGGATCGCCTGGAGGGCGAGCGAGTCGACGATGACGCCGCCGGTCAGGGCGCCGAGCCCGATCGACAGGTTGAACACCGCCACCCACAGGGCCGAGGCCGCCTCCACGGCCTGCGGCGCGCTCTTGATCATCCAGGTCTGCAGGCCGACCGACACGCCGCCGAAGGCCAGGCCCCAGGCGATCAGCAGCACGGCCCCGCCGACCGGGCCGCGGCCCAGCAGCAGGTAGAGCGGCATCGCGGCGGCCAGGGTCAGCGCGATGACCAGCACGGTCCGGCGCGCGTCGCGGGCCAGCGCGGCGCCGGCGGCGAAGTTGCCGATCATGCCCGCCAGGCCGAAGGCGAACAGCAGGGGGCCGACGAGCCGCTCGTCGATCCCCGACAGCCGCTGGAGCGCCGGGCTCACGAACGTGTAGGCCGAGAAGTGCCCGGTGATGATGAGGAACGTCGCGAGGATGCCGACGCGCACGCCCGGGTTGCGGAACTGCTCGGCCAGCAGCCGCGGGCGGACGGGCTGGGACGCCGCCAGCGGCGGCAGCACGGCCAGCAGCCCGAGCAGCGCGGCGAGCGCCAGGACGCTCAGCGTCGCGAAGGCGACGCGCCAGCCGGAGAACTCGCCGAGCAGCGTGCCGAGGGGGACGCCGAACACGTTCGCGGCCCCGACGCCGCCGAAGATGATCGCGGTGGCGCGCGCCACGTGCGCGGGGGCGACCAGCCGGACGGCCAGCCCGCTGGCGACGGCCCAGAACCCGCCGATCGCCACGCCGACGAGCACCCGCGAGACGACCAGGACGGCGAAGCTCGGCGCCAGCGCCGAGGCGATGTTGGCGAGCGTCATCAGGGCCATCAGCCCGAGCAGCAGCAGCCGCCGGTCCATGCCGCCGACCAGCATCGGCACCAGCGGCGCCGCGACGGCGGCGACCAGGCTGGGCACCGTCACCATCAGCCCGGCCGTCCCCTCGGAGACGTGCAGCGCCGATCCCACGGCGGTCAGCAGCCCGATCGGCAACTGCTCGGCGGTCACCAGCAGGAACGTCCCGAGGGCCACCGCGGTGACCGCCGCCCAGCGGCTGCGCGGCGGAGCCTGGGCGTCCGCCGCCCGGGTCCCGGCCTGGTCCGTGGTCGTCATGAGCACTCTCCCTCACCTATTCGGGAGCGATCGCTCCCATATGAGGGGGGACTCTAATATGGGAGCGATCGCTCCACAAGTCGGGTAGGGTGGCGGCATGGCACGCCCCCGACAGTTCGACGAGCAGGACGCGGTCACCAGGGCGACCGAGCTGTTCTGGCGCCGCGGCTACAACGCCACATCGGTGCGCGACCTCGGCGCCGAACTCGAACTCACTCCGAGCAGCCTGTACCGGACGTTCACCGACAAGCACACGCTGTTCCTGCGCGCGCTCGACCACTACCGGGCCACCGACTCCGCCGAGGCCGAGCGGCGGCTGGACGCCGATGGACGGCCCGTCCGCGACGTCCTGCGGGACTGGATGCTGTGGCTGGTCTCCTGCCCGTCCGACGGCGAGCCCGGCCGGGGCTGCTTCGTGGTCAACACCGCGACCGAACTCGGCACCACCGACGTCCAGGTCCGGCGGCGGACCGAGGCCGCCTTCGAGGTCACCCGGCAGGCGATGCGCTCGCTGCTGCACCAGGGCCGCCGCGCCGGTGAGCTGCCCGCCGACCTCGACATCGACGCCACCGTGGAACTGCTGTTCACGACGCTGCTCGGCCTGCGGGTACGGGAACGGGCCGGGCACGACCCCGCGCGGCTGGCCACCGCGATCGACGCCGCGATCCGGGCCCTGGGCCCCGCCTCCGCCCCACCGTCCTGACCCCGGCTCGCCCTCGCGGCCCTCGGACGGCGCGGCGGCGCCGGGTCGTCCCTTCAAGACATGCCGGACGTCTGATGGCGGACCCCGCGCGCGCGTGACAGAACCACTCCTTCATGGAGTGTAGTCGCGTAACTACGTGCAGTGATAATCGTGGGCTTCCAGCGCATCCCGCCCAGGAATGGAGGCGATCATGCGACGCACTACCACCACTCTGGCCGCCCTGGCCACCGGCGCGGCGCTCACCCTGACCACCGCCGCGCCCGCGCTGGCGGCCCGCGGCGTCCTCACCGTCAGCGGCAAGCAGTACACGGACCCGGCCAGAGGCTGCTATACCGGCGGCTTCCGGCCGCTGGTCGTCGACAACCAGACCGACACCCCGGTCCTCGTCTACGCCGACCACGCATGCAAGCGCCACAGCCTCGGCGTGGTCGCGCCCCGTCAGCGCCGGGTCTTCGAGTTCGGCGGCGGCGTCCTCGTCCCCAGCTGACCTGGCCGACGGGCCCGTCCCGCGGGTCGCGCCGGAGCGCGGCCCGCAGGTGACGGTCTCCGCCCGAGGGGCCGAGCGGCTGCCTCCCAGGTGCTGCGGAGGGTGATCACCGCTGCCGCGGTCGCGCGCGGCGGCCTAGCCGCACAGGGCGGTGTCGATGACGTGCATGGCCCGCCGGAAGTCGTCCATGTCCTCGGGTTCGGTGGTCATCGACATGGTCACGGCGGCCCCGGGACGGCCCCGCCGGTCGACGAGGACCCCGGCGACCGTCGAGTAGCCGTGCATCTGACCGGCGTGCCCGACCAGGTCCCCGCAGGACAGGTGGTTGACCTCCAGCCCGAGCCCGTACGCGTCGACGGTGCCGCCGGCCGGGAGCACGCGCCGCATCTCCGCCAGCTCGGCCGGACGCAGCAGCCGCCCGCGGAGCAGCGCGGAGAAGAACCGGTTCACCTCGGCGGGCGTGGACACCATGGCCCCGGCCGCGTCCAGATAGCCCGTGTCCTGCTCGGTCACGTCCACGTACTCGGGCACCCTGACATAGCCGCGCGGGTGCGGCCCGCCGATCCGGTAGGAGTACGGGCCCGGCGCGTAGGTGTTCCGCAGCCGGAGCGGGCGGGCGATCCGGCCGGCGACCTCGTCGCGCCACGTCCGCGCGCCCGTGACCGCCTCGATCAGCCTGCCGAGCAGCAGGTACCCGGTGTTGTTGTAGGACCAGGAGCCGGTGGTGGGTTCCTGGGCGAGCGCGTACCGGAGCAGCTCGTCCCGGTCGCGGTGCCGGAACCGCTGGTCCGCCCACTCCCTGCCGTGGGGGAGCAGCGGACCGGGATCGGGGAGGTGGCTGGTGTGCTGGAGGAGCTGCCGGACGGTGATCGTCCGCCCGTCGCCGCTGCGCCCCCGGACCGCGCCGGGCAGGTAGGTCTCGACCGGCGCGTCCAGCCGCACCCGCCTCTCACCGACCAGCTGGAGCACGACGGTCGCGACGAACGCCTTGGTCGTGGAGCCGATCCGCACGCGCCCGTTCACCGGCATGGGACGCCCGGTGCGCAGATCGCCGGTCCCGCTGCGCAGGGTGAAGGTCCGGGTGCCGGTGACCGACAGCGACGCGCCGGGCACGCCGACGTCGCGGACCATCCCGTCCAGATCCCGCTGGAGCCGCCCGTGCGGATCGGGCGAGGCGGACGCGGGCGCCGCGGGGGCGGCGCCGAGGGTGACCGCGGCCGCGAGGAAGAGCCGAAGAAGCACGTGATCTCCTGTCCTTGAAACCGAAGATCAGCTTCCCGCCCGGCGGCCCCCGCCCACATCGGGCCCCGCCCCCCGATCAGTGGTGTAGCCACCTCCACCAAGCCTCCGGCGGCGCCCGGACCGGGACGGATGGACGGGGGGATGGGACGTTCGGCCCTGAACCCTGCGGCGGAGCGCATGGTGGGCTGATTCCCAGCGAACCCTGGAGGAAGCGTGACGTCCAACGTCCTGGAAACCGAGCCGCGGAACGACTCCGAATTCGAGTCGGTCGACGCGTACTGGCGGGCGGCGAACTATCTGTCGGCGGGTCAGATCTATCTGCTGGGCAATCCGCTGTTGCGGGAGCCGCTGCGGCCGGAGCACATCAAGCCCCGGTTGCTGGGGCACTGGGGTACCTCGCCGGGGCTGAACTTCTGCTACGTCCATCTGAACCGGACGATCAGGGCCCGCGACCTCGACATGATCTACATCATGGGCCCGGGGCACGGCGGTCCGGCGGCGGTGGCGAACGCGTGGCTGGAGGGGACCTACAGCGAGGTCTATCCGCATGTGTCGCAGGATGGGCCGGGTATGGCGCGGTTGTTCCGGCAGTTCTCCTTCCCCGGCGGTATTCCGAGTCATGTGGCGCCGGAGACGCCCGGGTCCATTCACGAGGGCGGTGAGCTGGGGTATTCGCTGGCGCACGCTTACGGCGCCGCGTTCGACAATCCGGATCTGGTGGTGGCGTGCATCGTCGGGGACGGGGAGGCCGAGACGGGGCCGCTGGCGGCGAGCTGGCATTCCAACAAGTTCCTCGACCCGGTGCACGACGGCGCCGTGCTGCCGATCCTGCACCTGAACGGCTACAAGATCGCGAA
>NZ_WOFH01000024.1:0-17528 GCF_009733595.1 Actinomadura litoris
CCGCCTCAAGCAATGGCGCGGCATCGCCACCCGCTACGACAAACTCGCCCGCAACTACCGCGCAGCGATCGTCCTGGTCACAGCCCTGCTCTGGATCAACACATGATCCACCGGACAGAACCTAGGGGGGACGTCGCGTAATGGCCTCCGCCCCCGGCGCGGGCGCGTAGCCGAGCGGTGGGGCCGACGCCGAAGGCGAGGCCCCACCGCGAAGCGATACTCCAGGCACGGTCACGCCCCCGAGCCACCAGCGAACAGGCGTGACCACGCCTTCACGAACACAACTGCCCGACGAAGAACAGAGCCCGCGCCGTCACGGACACAGCCGCCCGGCGAAGGACGTGGACCGGGCCTTCAGAGACACAGGCGCCCGGCCAGGACGTGAGCCGGGCCTTCAAGGACACAGGGGCCGGGCGAGCGGGGTGGGTTGGGGCTCGATGACCGGCGTCAGCCGCTTCGGCGGTGCCGGTCGGCGGCCGCGGCGCTGAGGATCATCTCGTCGACGACCCAGCGGGCCTCCGCGGACAGGTCCACGAGCGCGCGCAGCACCTCGGGACGGATGACGCCCTGCTCGACGTCGCGGCGCAGGGCCTGGAGCGTGAGGTCCTCGTCGATCGAGCGCGTCTCCCCCGGGAACCCGAAGTAGCCGATCGGCACGCCGAAGAAGGTGGCGAGCGCGGTGAGGGTCTTGAGCTGGGGGTTCTCCTGCCGTCCGGTGCGCAGCTTCCACACGGTGGTGGAGGAGATGTCCTCGCCGGTGGCGCGCGCGATCGCGCCGGCCGTCTCCACGTTGTTGCGGGGCGGTCCGGCGTCCGCGGGCCACAGGTTGCGGATCAGCCACTCGACCTTCTCCGCCAGCGTCGCGCCCGGCGAGATCTCCTGCACGGTGCCCACCTGGACCCCTTCCCTTCTCGACTGCCGAACGACTTTAGTTGACCGTCAACAGGTTCGTCAGCCAAGGACACGGGACACTTCTCGACCCCCGGAGTGAGGTCCTTCC
The DNA here is from genome assembly GCF_009733595.1 of Actinomadura litoris. Classification (GTDB taxonomy): domain Bacteria; phylum Actinomycetota; class Actinomycetes; order Streptosporangiales; family Streptosporangiaceae; genus Spirillospora; species Spirillospora litoris. The sequence goes on from NZ_WOFH01000024.1 coordinate 1,001, forward strand.
TCCCCCTCAGGTTCCGTCCGCCCCGCCGCGCTCACCCCGTCCGGTGAACCTTGCCAAGAAGCGTTGCAAAGACCCTTGGCAACCCATAGCGTCCTCGGCATGACGGACGAGGGCAGGGCGGAGGGCGCGGCGGAGCAGCCCGGCCCGGAGCAGGCGGGCGGGGACCGGCCCGCCCCCGAGGCGATCACCGACCCGCGCCAGGTGCGGCTCCTCGCGCACCCGCTGCGGCAGCGCATCGCGGAGGTCATGCGGCGCGGCCCCGTCTCCTCCACCACGCTCGCCCGCGCGCTCGGCCAGAGCACCGGCGCGACGAGCTACCACCTGCGCCAGCTCGCCAAGCACGGCTTCGTCGAGGAGGTCCCCGAGCTCGGCCGGGGCAGGGAGCGCTGGTGGCGGGTCAAGCCGTCGGACCGGCGCCTGCCCCGCTACAGCGAGCAGACGCCGCCGATGCGCGCGGCGGTCGAGGAGCTCACCCGGCTGGAGTTCGCGAACGAACTGGAGCAGCTCGAACGGTTCCAGCGGGCGCGCGAGGACCTCGGCCCGTGGGCGGACGCGCTGCTGTTCTCCTTCTCCACCGTCACGCTGACGCTGGAGCAGGTCCGGCCGTTCTTCGAGGACTACATCGCGCTGCTGTACCGCTACAAGGCCGCCGACGCCGACCCGCCGCCGGACGCCCGCGCCCTCGTCGTCAGGCTGCTGGCCTTCCCCGAGATCTCCGAGGAGGACGAGCGCACCTGACCCCCGAGGGCCGGGCCGGCGAGTTGCAGCTCGCCGGCCCGGCCGGGCGGAAGCCCCGCATCACCACGCCTAAGGCGTGCTCACCGCGACACGACACCTCCACCGAAAGGAGAGCACCTCATGCTGCTCTCGCGCAAACTCGCCGCGCTGGCCACGGGCCGCGGCACGAAATGGGCGATCCTCCTGGTCTGGATCGCGATCGTCATCGTGGCCGTCCCCTTCGCCGGGAAGCTCCAGGACGCCGTCGAGGACGGCTCCACCGCCGACCTGCCGCGCGGCGCGCAGTCCACGAGGGTCGAGGAGCTGACGCCGCGCTTCCCGGGCGGCGATGCGGCGCCCGGCCTGGTCGCCTACGTCCGCGACTCCGGGATCACCCCCGCCGACCGGGCACGCGCCGAGGCCGACCGCCGCGCGCTCGCCTCCGTCGCCAGCGGCCCGATCGCGCCGCCCGCCGCGTCCCGGGACGGCCGCGCGCTCATGCTGAACGTGCCGCTCGTGGACGACGGCGACCTCTCCGAGCACGCCGAGAAGATCCGCGACCGCGTCCAGGAGAACGCGCCGCCCGGCCTCCAGATCCGCCTCACCGGCCGCGCCGGCGAGGCACTGGACGTCGGCGACGCCTTCGAGAAGCTCGACAAGCTGCTGCTGATCATCACGATCGCGCTGGTGACCGGCGTCCTGCTGGTCACCTACCGCAGCCCGGTCCTGTGGCTGCTGCCGCTGGTCGGCGCGGCGGTCTCGTTGCAGGTCAGCAACGCCGTCGTCTACCTGCTCGCCGAGCACGCCGACCTGTACATCGCGAAGGGCATGTCGGCGATCCTCAACGCCCTGGTGTTCGGCGTCACCACCGACTACGCGCTGCTCCTGCTCGCCCGCTACCGCGAGGAGCTGCGCCGGCACGCCGACCGGCACGAGGCGATGCGGGTCGCCCTCCGCCGCGCCGCCGCGCCGGTCGTTGCCTCCGCCGCCACCGTGTGCCTCGGGCTGCTGTGCCTGCTCGCGGCGACGATGGGCTTCAACTACGCGCTCGGCCCGATCGGCGCCATCGGGGTCCTCGGCGGCCTCGCCGTGGTCATGTCGCTGCTGCCCGCCCTGCTGGTGATCCTCGGCCGCTGGATCTTCTGGCCCCGCATCCCCCGGTTCGGCGACACCCCGCCCGCGCGCGGCGGTGTCTGGGACCGGATCGGACGCCGCGTCGCCGCCCGCCCGCGCCTGGTCTGGCTCGCCGGGACGGCCGTGCTCGCGGCCCTGGCCGCCGGGGCGCTGGGCGTCGACACGGGGCTCGACCGCGAGCACTTCCTCACCTCCACGCCCGGCTCCACCGTCGGCGAGCGCCTGCTGCACGAGCACTACTCCGGCGACCAGACCCGCCCGGTGCGGGTGGTCTCCGAGAAGCCCGTCACGGCCGCGCTGCGCGCCGTCCCCGGCGTCGCGCGCGTCGGGCGGCCGGAGCGGAGCCTCGACGGCCGCCTCACCAGGACGGACGTCATCCTCACCGCCCCGCCCGACAGCGAGGCCGCGAAGGACACGGTCAGGAACATCCGCGCGGCCGTCCCGGACGCCGACGTCGGCGCGGGTGCCGCGAGCGAACTCGACAAGGCCGACGCGCAGGCCCACGACCGGCGCGTGGTCATCCCGCTCGTGCTCGGCGTCGTCCTGCTGATCCTGATGGTCCTGCTCCGGGCGCTGGTCGCCCCGCTGCTGGTCATCGCCACGGTCGTCGCGTCCTACTTCGCGGCGCTCGGCGCGTCCTGGCTGCTGTTCAGGTACGCGTTCGGGTTCCCCGCGCTGGACACCCAGCTCGCCCTGATGGGCTTCCTGTTCATGGTCGCGCTCGGCGTGGACTACAACCTGTTCCTCGTCTCCCGGATCCGCGAGGAGGTGGCCCTGTCCGACCACCGCACCGGGGTCCTGCGCGGGCTCGGCCTCACCGGCGGCGTCATCTCCAGCGCCGGGCTCGTGCTGGCCAGCACGTTCGGCGTCCTCGGCGTCATGCCGCTCACGATGATGGTCCAGATCGGCGTGCTGGTGGCGCTCGGCGTGCTGCTCGACACCTTCCTCGTCCGCTCGATCATCGTCCCCGCGCTCGCCCTGGACGCCGGACGCCTCTTCTGGTGGCCCGGCGTGCTCTCCCAGCGGACGCCGCGCCACGTCCGCCCACCCGAACCGGCACACAACTGAACAAACCGCGGAAGCCCCGGCCGTTCGGCCGGGGCTTCCCGCGTTCACCAGCGTCTTATCACTGTGAGTATCTGGACACATACATTAAGCCACATACTGGGTTAGCATGCGCCTGCCACCGCGCAACGGCAACCTTCCACCGAGAGGCAGGAGATGCCCCCACATCGCCCACGCCATCCCCGGGCCTCCCCCGTGCTCGTCGCGTTCGGCCGCCAGCTGCGGCGGCTGCGCGAGGCCCGGGGCATCAAGCAGGAGACGATCGCCCACGTCGCCCGGGTGAGCGGCCCGCAGGTCAGCAAGATCGAGAACGGCAAGAAGCGCGCCAGCCGCTCGTTCGTCGAACTCGTCGACGAGTACCTGGAGGCGGGCGGCGCCCTCGTCCACCTCTGGGAGGACCTCAACAAGGACGACCAGCCGGTCCCGCTCTGGTTCGACTGGCCCGGGATCGAGGCCGACGCCACGATGCTCGTCTCCTGGGAGCCGATGCTCGTCACCGGTCTCGCCCAGACCCCCGCCTACGCGGCCTCGATCCTCCAAGGCAACCAGGAGGCCATAGACGCCAGGATCGAACGCCAGCGCATCATCACCGGGGAGGGCCGCGCCGTCCCGCCCGACATCGTGCTATTGATCGACGAGCAGGCCCTCCACCGGCGGGTCGGCACCGCCGAGACCATGCGCGAACAGCTCGACCACCTGGCGGAGGTGAGCAGCCTGCCCAACATCACCGTCCAGGTCGTGCTGGCCAGCGGCGAGCACGACGGCAACATGGGCGCCTTCGTGGTCGCGACGATGGAGGACCGCAGCGAGGTCGCCTACGTCGAGACCGCCATCCGCTCCATCACGACCGACGACCCCGCGGACCTGGCCATCCTGGCCCGGACGCTGGTCGCCCTCCGCTCACGTGCGCTCACCGAGGACATGTCACGTGACCTGATGAGAAAGGTCGCCAAGGAAAAATGGACCTGAGCAACGCGCGCTGGCGCAGGAGCAGCCACACCGGCTCCAACGGCGGCAACTGCGTCGAGCTGGCCCGGCTCCGGGGAGCCGTCGCGGTGCGCGACAGCAAGGACCCGGGCGGCCCCGTCCTGCTCGCCTCGCCCGCCGCCCTCCGCGCGGCCGTCGCCCCGTTTCAGGAGCGGGACGCCGCGACGGCCTGACGGATCGCCCCGGCCCCGACGACCAGCCACGCCGCCACGGCGGGCCACAGCAGCACCTTGCCGAGCGTGCCGAGCCACGGCAGGGAGCAGACCGCCCCCGCCGTCATCGCGCTCGCGGCCGTCATGCCGAGCGGGAAGACCGTCGACCAGCGGCGGGGGTCGTAGCGCGGGCGCGGGACCAGGACCTCGCAGACGACCAGCACCGCGTACCAGGCGAGCGCGACCCCGAGGACGGCGAACGTGAGCCACTCCAGCGGCCTCGGGTCGCCCGCCGCGTTCGTGACCCGCGCCGAGGCGAGCGCCGAGATCGACAGGCTGCCGGCGAGCACCCAGTGGTCGCCGGACCCGCGGTAGAGCTGGCGGAAGTCGAACCGGCTGAGGACGAACACATACAGCCCGAGCCCGAGCGCGAGCAGCGTCCCCGCGGGCCAGGTGAGCAGGTGCGCGGGGAGCAGGTCGGCCAGCGTCGCCGCGAGCACGACGACCGACTGCGTCGCGACCGTCACCAGGTACGCCGCGCCCGGCAGCCGCCGCTTGAGCCGCCGCAGGACGCGCGGGAGCAGGAACATCCACAGCCCGAACGCGATCACGAGCGGGACCACGGCGGTGACGGCGTGCCCCGACAGCGCGATGCCGTTGCCGAGCACCCCGGTGCCCGCGACGCTGGTGAGGATGGCCGGGACGGACAGCTCGTCGCGGCGCGACCCGTCCGCGAGCAGCCCGCAGAACGTCACCACCAGCACGACCCACAGCGCCGCCGTGATCACCAGGAGCCCGCGCGCGGCCCACATCACCCCGGCCAGGCGCAGCGCGATCGACACGATCCCGGTGGCCATCACCTCGGCGCCCCACGGCTGGCGGACGGCTCTGTTCTCCACCGTTCAACTTCTATCGCCTATTCACCGCACGCGGCATGCGGATCCGTGCCGATACTGACCGCGATGACCGCCCCAAACCCGCGGACAAAGAAAAACCGCAGATCACCATTGAGGCGATCCGCGGTCAGTGCCGTATCGGTACCCCCGAGCGGATTCGAACCGCCGTTACCGCCTTGAGAGGGCGGCGTCCTAGGCCACTAGACGACGGGGGCAGGACCAAGACCTTCGCGATCTCCCGCTCGGGCCGCGCCCCAGCCTACCGGACTCCGACCCCCACCTCGACCGGTTAACCGACACACCCGAAACGAGGGGCATCGATGAACACACGAAACAGAGGGCCTTGCAGAGAATGGTTCGGTGAGTACGCCGCAACCGGCGCGAGGGCGAAGCCCGAGCATCGGGGGTTCCAGGGGGTCGCCCCCCTGGGAGACACTGCGAGCCCGGCGAAGTCGGGCGCCAGCCCGACGAGCAGGGCTCCCCCCACGTACCCCCGAGCGGATTCGAACCGCCGTTACCGCCTTGAGAGGGCGGCGTCCTAGGCCACTAGACGACGGGGGCCTGTCCAGGTGAGTGGACGAAGCTGGGGTACCAGGACTCGAACCTAGACTAAGTGAACCAGAATCACTCGTGCTGCCGATTACACCATACCCCAGTGCGGTACGGAGCTTCGGCCGTCTCCGGCCGGTCGCTCGCGCCTCGAAGAGAATACAGGACCCGGGGACCTGGGCCAAAACGATTGCCCAGGATCGGATGGACGGCCCGAAAAGCGTGTTCAGCGGCTGAAGTCCGGCGGGCCGATGTGCTCGGTCCCCCAGTCGACGAGGGGCCGCAGGCGCCGCCACGAGTCGCGGACGCGGAGGACGACCTCGCGGTCGCCCACGCACTCGTCGGCGGGCCAGCCCTCGTGCGCGTACAGGGAGCGGTGGCGCAGGAGGTCGAGGCGGGGATGGTCCTCGCGGGTGCCGCGCGGACGGGTCTTGAGGCGGTCGCCACCGATCTCCAGGCCCGCGCCGCGCAGCTCGTCGACGATGGCCTGGAGTTCGCCGCCGCTCGTCTCGGAGTCGACGGCGGCACGGTAGCGGCGGAGCTGCTCGGGGGACGGCGCGTACATGCCCCCCGCCACCATGAGGCCGTCCGCGTCGATCTGGAGGTAGAAGCCCTTGCTGTGGCCGCCCTGATGGGTCTTGTAGGGGGTCTTGTCCTTGCTGAAGCGGACGTCGCGGTAGGGGCGGAACAGCTTGACGGCGCCGAACTCGTCTTCGAGTTCGGCGCACAGCTCCGCGAGGGGTTCGCGGACGTGCCGTTCGTAGGTCGCCTTGTGAGCCGTCCAGTACGCCTTGCCGTTGTCGGCCTGGAGCCCCTCGTAGAAGCCGAACGCCTCATCGGTGAAGCCGGTGAACCCCATCGGGCGTCACTCCCGCTCGACGACGCGGTTGGTGAGCGAGCCGACGTTCTCGATCGTGACGGTCACCTCGTCGCCGATCTCCAGCGGGCCGACCCCGGCCGGGGTGCCGGTGAGGATGACGTCGCCGGGCAGCAGCGTCATGACCTGGCTGACGTAGGCGACGAGGTCGGGAACGGCGTGCAGGAGCTGGGAGGTCCGGGCGTCCTGCCGGACCTCGCCGTTGACGGTGGTGGAGATCGCGAGGTCGGCGGGGTCTACCTCGGTCTCGATCCAGGGGCCGAGGGGGCAGAAGGTGTCGAAGCCCTTGGCCCGCGTCCACTGCCCGTCCTTCTTCTGGAGGTCGCGGGCGGTGACGTCGTTGGCGCAGGTGTAGCCGAGGATGACGTCGGCGGCGCGGGAGGCGGGCACCTCGCGGCACATGCGGCCGATGACCAGGGCCAGCTCGCCTTCGTAGTCGACGCGCTCGGACAGCTTGCGGGGGTAGGCGACCGCCTCGCCGGGGCCGATCACGGCGGTGGACGGCTTGGCGAAGAGCACCGGTTCGGCGGGCGGCTCGCCGCCCATCTCGCGCGCGTGGTCGGCGTAGTTCTTGCCGATCGCGATGACCTTGCTCGGCAGGATCGGCGCGAGCAGCCGGACGTCGGCGAGCGGGAGCCGCTGCCCGGTGAAGGTCAGATCTCCGAACGGGTGGGCCGCGATGGCGGCGACGGTGTTCTCCTCCACCACCCCGAAGGACATGCCCTCGTCGGTGGCGAACCTGGCGATACGCATGTCAGAAAGCCTAGCGTCGCGGCCGCGGGGAGGATCCCGCCCGGGGATGACACGGCGGGCCCGTCCCGTAGTCGGCCAGGACGGACGAGGCCGCGCCGGAGGGCCGGCTCCCGAAGCCGCCGCATGCCGGAGATCTCCGGTCCTCCCGGCCCCGATCTCCGGAGGATCCCCGATGGCGCGGCACCGTCCGGTGGGCGACTGGGGCGCGCAGGAACTGGAGGACGCCGCCGTCCGCGCCGAGTTCTGCTGACGGTCAGAACCCGCAGGGCCGGCCGTTGATCTCGCAGTCCTCCGGGGTCGTCGCGGCGCCGCGCGCGCCGAACCTGACCTCCCAGGCGGCGCCGGGCGGGATCGGGGCGGCGCCGTCGAGGCTCGCGAGCTCCACCTCGGCGCCGCCGCGGACGAGGCGTCCGCCCCAGATGTTGCGGACGTCGGCGCCCGGCACGCTGAACGTGAGCCGCCAGGCGGTCATGGGCCGCCCGGACCGGTTGGTGATCACGAGCCGGCCCTCGTGGTAGCCCTCGTCGCGCTGGACGAGCTGGTAGGTGATCCCGTCGCCGCCGACCAGCGGGCCGGCCGGCGAGGCGGGGTCGGCGGGCGCGGCGCCGCCCGGCTGCTGCCCGGGCGGTGACGCGGTCGGCGCACCGGAGGGCGTGGGCTGAGTGGGCCGGGTGGACGGCGTGGGTTCCGTGGGCTCTCCGCTCGGAGCGCCGCCGGGCGCGGCGCCGCTCGGCACGGCGCCGCTGGGCTCGGTGGCGGCGGGCTTGGCGGACGCGGCGTCCGTCCCGTCCGAGCCGCCGGACAGCAGCAGGGCGGCGGCGCCCACCGCGACCGCGACCAGCACGGCCGCGACGAGTGCGAGGACCAGCGGCCCGCGCCGCGAACCCCGCGCGCCGCTCCCGCCGGACGACGGGGTCACCGGCGCGATCGGGAGCGCCGACGCCGGAGCCGTCTCCTCCGGGGGCGGCCCGCCCGGCGAAGGAGCGGGAGCGCTGGAAGGAGGCGGCGCGGGCGGTGCGGCCTGCTCCTGCTCGGCGCCGAACTGCGCCGTCCAGGGCGCCTCCTCGGCCATGGGCACCGGCGACGGCGGAGGCATCGGCGCGCCCGGCGGCGCGGGCTCCTCGGGCGCGGACGGCGCGTCCTCGGGATCGACGGCCGTCACGAGGGGGTCCGCCGGGGGCGGATCATCCGGCGTTTCGGGCGGCGTGTCCGTGGCCCAGGCCGGGGCGGGGTCCGCGGGCGCGTCGGCGGCGGTCACGTCCGGGCCGGTCACCCCCGGGTCGGGAGCGGGCACCGGCTCCCCGGCGGGCTTGCCGGGAGCGCGGAACTCGGCGGTGCTCGTGTGGTCCGGGGGAACGTACCCGGGCTCCTCGCCGCTCAACTCGTCACCTTCCCGTGTCACCGATCTCATGGAGTCCGACGACGGGAAGGGCCGATCGGTTCGGATCAGCCGGTGGGCGCGGGCTCCAGCCCCCGGCGGGCGGCCTGGAGCTGGTGCCGGTTGAGCATGTCGGTGACCAGCTCGATGGCGTCCGGGGTGGTGGGGCCGGGGGCGCCGCTCAGCCAGCGGGTGGCCTCGGCGAGCAGGTCCTCGGCGGATTCGGCCGAGCCGCCCGCCTGCCCGGCGCGGCGGGCGTCGGCGAGCCGTCCGAGGACGTCGCCCAGGCGCAGCGCGGCGTCGGCGCGGTCGGACTCGGCGGCGCGCCGGTACCAGTCGGCGGCCGACTCCAGGTCGCCGCAGCGCTCGTACATCTCCCCCAGGCCGAACGCGACGTCCGCCCAGGATCCGTCCGTGGGACGCCCAAGGTCCTCGGGGCTCCAGGGTCGGACAGACATGCGATCACTCCGGTGGTTCGGCTGCTGGGGGGACGGCGCGCGGGAACGCCACACGGGCCGTGCAGGTGACCATGGTGACGCCCGCGCGCCACATCCGCCACCGGTTTCGCCATGTTGACTGAAATTTCTACGTCCCGGTCCCGGAAACGGGGGAAAAAGTCAGGCGGCGACGAGGTCCTGGTAGTCGGGATGCCGGTCGATCCACGACTTGATGAACGGGCAGCGGGGCACGACCGACAGCCCCCTGGCCCGGACGCCGTCCAGCGCGCCCCGGGCCAGGGCGCCGCCGACGCCCTTGCCCTCGAAGGCGGGGAGCACCTCGGTGTGGGTGAGGACGAGGCGGCCGGGCTCGGTCTCGTACTCGGCGAACCCGGCCAGCTCCCCGTCCACCCGGATCTCGTAGCGGCCCTGCTCGGCGTTGTCGCTGATCTCGTTGCTCATGCCACCGGTAATGCCCGCGGGACGGCGATCATTCCCCGCCGCCCCGCCGGGACCGGCGGAGACGGAGGTCAGCCCGCCTCGTAGCCCGCGCGCAGGAGGCAGTAGGTGACGGCCTCCTCCAGCGCCTGCCAGGACGCGGCGATGACGTTGTCCTCGACGCCGACCGTGCCCCACTCGCGCTCGCCGTCGCCAGACTCGACGAGGACGCGGGTGCGCGCGTCGGTGCCGTGCGCCCCCTCCAGGATGCGGACCTTGTAGTCGACCAGCTCCAGCCGCGCCAGCTCGGGGTAGAGGCGGCCGAGCGCGACGCGCAGCGCGTTGTCGAGGGCGTTGACGGGGCCGTTGCCCTCGCCGGTGGCGATGATCCGCTCCCCCTTGGCGCGGAGCTTGACGGTGGCCTCGCTGACCATGGAGCCGTCGGGGCGGCGCTCGACGATCGACCGCCACGACTCGACCTCGAAGTGCCGCTGCCGGACGCCGGTCAGCTCCTCGCGCAGCAGCAGCTCGAAGGAGGCGTCGGCGGCCTCGAAGGTGTAGCCGGTGGACTCCAGCTCCTTGACCTTGTCGACGACGGCCTTGGCCTTCTCGCCGGACAGGTCGTAGCCGAGCTCCTTGCCCTTCAGCTCGACCGAGGCGCGCCCGGCCATGCTGGAGACGAGCATCCGCATGTCGTTGCCGACGGCGGCCGGGTCGATGTGCTGGTAGAGGTCGGGGTCGACCTTGACGGCGGAGGCGTGCAGCCCGGCCTTGTGCGCGAACGCGGACACGCCCACGTAGGGCTGCTGCGAGCCGGGCGCGACGTTGGTGACCTCGGAGACCGCGTGCGCGATCCGGGTCATCTCGGCGAGCTGGGCGTCGCTGACCAGCGACATCCCCCGCTTGAGCTGGAGGTTGCCGACGACCGTGAACAGGTTGGCGTTGCCGCTGCGCTCGCCGTACCCGTTGGCGCAGCCCTGGACGTGGGTCGCCCCGGCGCGGACGGCGGCCAGCGTGTTCGCGACCGCGCAGCCGGAGTCGTCGTGGCAGTGGATCCCGGCCCGCACGCCGAGCGAGACGACGTCGTGGACGATCTCGGCCAGCTCGTCGGGGAGCATGCCGCCGTTGGTGTCGCAGAGCGCGACGACGTCCGCGCCGGCCTCGGCGGCGGTGCGGACGGCCTCCAGCGCGTAGTCGCGGTTGGCCCGGTAGCCGTCGAAGAAGTGCTCGGCGTCCAGGAAGACGCGTTGGCCCTCCGCACGCAGGTGGGAGACCGTGTCGCGGATCATCGCGAGGTTCTCCTCCAGGGTGGTGCGGAGGGCCAGCTCGACGTGCCTGTCGTGACTCTTGGCGACCAGGGTCACGACGGACGCGCCGGATTCGCGCAGGGCGGCGACCTGGGGGTCGTCGGCCGCCTGCACACCGGCCCGGCGGGTCGCGCCGAACGCGGTGAGCTGCGCGTGCCTCAGGTCGAGCTCGGTTCGAGCCCGCCTGAAGAACTCTGTGTCCTTCGGATTGGCACCCGGCCAGCCGCCCTCGATGAAGCCGATGCCCAGGTCGTCGAGGTGCCGTGCGATGGCGAGCTTGTCGGCCACGGAGAGGTTGAGCCCCTCCTGCTGCGAGCCGTCGCGCAGGGTGGTGTCGTAGACGTGGAATGCGTCGCCTTGCATGGTGTGGACCCCCAGGGACCAGCGCCAGGGCACAAAAAAGACCCCTCACGGACGTGAGAGGTCTGCGCGCCGGCGGTGTCCCGTTTAGATGCCGGCGCGCCAGCCGATAATCACGAGGCTGTGGCGCATGATGCGCCCAGTCTGCCACACCGTCCACGACGGACGCACATCCGTCTCACGTGCCGAGACGAATGTGCGTCCACCAGCGGATCAGGCGATCTTGTGGACCCAGCCGTAGGGGTCGGGACGGGTGCCGTACTGGATGCCGATCAGCTCCTCGCGCAGCCGCATGGACACCTCCCCGGGCTCGCCGTCGCCGATCCGCCACTCCCGGTCGGAGCCCTTGACGTGGCCGACGGGGCTGATGATCGCGGCGGTGCCGCAGCCGAACACCTCGGTGATCTCGCCGGACGCGCAGCCCGCCTCCCACTCGTCCACGTTGATCTTGCCCTCCTCGGCCGGGATCCCGAGCCCGGGGGCCAGTCGCAGCATGGAGTCGCGGGTGATCCCGGCGAGCAGGGTGCCGGTGAGCGCGGGCGTGAGCAGCCGGGCGTTCGAGCCGGAGCCGTAGACGAACATGAGGTTCATGGAGCCGACCTCCTCGACCCAGCGGTGCTCCACCGCGTCGAGCCAGACGACCTGGTCGCAGCCGTGCTCGACGGCCTGGGCCTGGCCCGCGAACGACGCCGCGTAGTTGCCGCCGGTCTTGGCCTCGCCGGTGCCGCCGGGCGCGGCGCGCGTGTAGTCCTGCGACAGCCACACCGAGACCGGCTTGACGCCGCGCGGGTAGTACAGGCCGGACGGGGACGCGATGATCGTGAACAGGTAGTCGCTCGCCGGGCTGTTCACGCCGAGCGTGGGCGTGGTGGCGAACATGTTGGGCCGGATGTAGAGGCTGTGCCCCTCGGTGTCGGGCACCCACGCCTTGTCGGTGCCGACCAGCAGCTCGACCGCCCGGACGAACAGCTCCTCGGGGATCTGCGGCATCGCCATCCGCCGCGCCGACCGGTTCATCCGCGCGGCGTTCATGTAGGGGCGGAAGGTGACGATCGAGCCGTCCGGCTGCTTGTAGGCCTTGAGGCCCTCGAACAGCTCCTGGGCGTAGTGGAAGACGTGGCTGGCCGGGTCCATCGGGATCGGGCCGTAGGGCTGGAGGCGCGCGTCGTACCAGCCCCGGTCCGCGGAGTACCGGATGGTGATCATGTGGTCGGTGAAGTGCCGGCCGAAGCCCGGATCGGCCAGGACGCGCGCCCGCTCGTCCGCGGTGGCCGGGCGCTCGGTCAGCGTGATCTCGAAGTCCAGGGTGTCGCTCATCGCGGTTGTCCTCTCCCGGATCGCCGGTACGGCCCCGTTGCCGCCCCGACGTCTCTAGTCCTTATTGTCGTACTTCGTCTAGACCTACTCCTTCGCACGCGGCACGCCGAAATCCGGACGCGCCGCGAGGCGCGCCCGGAGTGTCCCTGGTCAGCCGGGGAGGCGCGCCCTAGCCGGCTACTCGCCCGGCGATGGCGTCGCCGATCTCGGTCGTCGAGCGCGGCCCGAGCGCGGCGCGCCCGGCGAGGTCGGCGGAGACGGCCCGCTCGACGCGGCGGGCGGCCTCGGCCGCGCCGACGTGGTCGAGCAGCATCGCGACGGACAGGATCGTCGCGGTCGGGTCGGCCTTGCCCTGCCCCGCGATGTCGGGCGCGCTGCCGTGCACCGGCTCGAACATCGACGGCGCGGTGCCGGCCGGGTTGACGTTGCCGGACGCGGCGAGCCCGATGCCCCCGGCGATCGCGGCGCCGAGGTCGGTGATGATGTCGCCGAACAGGTTGTCGGTGACGATCACGTCGTAGCGCGCGGGCTGGCTGACGAAGAACATGGTGGCCGCGTCGACATGACAGTAGTCGGTGCTGACCTGCGGGTACTCCTCCGCCACGCGCGCCAGGACGCGCTGGTAGAGATCACCGGCGAACGTGAGGACGTTGTCCTTGTGGACGAGCGTGAGCTTGCGGCGCGGCCGGGACGCGGCGACCTCGAAGGCGTAGCGGATGACCCGCTCGACCCCGTGGGCGGTGTTGACGCTCTCCTGCGTCGCGACCTCGTGGGCGGTGCCCTTGCGCAGGACGCCGCCGACCCCGGTGTAGGGCCCCTCGGTGCCCTCGCGGACGACGACCATGTCGATGTCGTCCGGCGTGGCGCCCGCCAGCGGCGTCGCGACGCCCGGGAACAGCTTCACCGGGCGGAGGTTGACGTAGTGGTCGAGTTCGAACCGCGCCCGCAGCAGCAGGCCGCGCTCCAGCGTCCCGCTCGGCACGCTCGGGTCGCCGACGGCGCCGAGCAGGATGACCTCCTGGTCGCGCAGCTCCGCCAGCACCGAGTCGGGCAGCGTCTCGCCCGTCCGGTGCCAGCGCGCGGCGCCGAGGTCGTAGGAGGTCCGCTCGAACTTCAGGTCGCTGGAGGGGGCGACGGCGTCGAGGACCTTCAGCCCCTCGGCGACCACCTCGGGGCCGATCCCGTCACCGGGGATGACGGCCAGACGAATGCTGCGGGAAGCCATGGCGCGCACTCTACTGCAAACGTCTCATTGCTTGGGCTTCCATCTCAGATCTCGGGACGAACACGGTGCGACCAGGGCATGTCAGGCGCGGTGCGCGTCCGATGCCGATCGTTCGCGCCGACGCTTTCGGGGCCACACCGGTACAGCGTCCAGGCGACTTGACGCATGGTGCCCCAAAAGGGGACGCTCTGTCCGACAAGTAAAGATTCGAGGCGACGGTGCGCAGGAACCTGGTGCGATTCCAGGACGGTCCCGCCACTGTGACCAGGGAGTCTCCCCCGCTTCACGACCACGGCCGCCCGCGCGGCTGGAAGGTCGGAGGGAGACGGCGATCTGGGAGTCAGGACACTGACCCGTCGTCCTCCCGCTACCGGGGCGAGTGAACCCCGTGAGGAGACCCGACATGGCCCAGCAAGCCGTCCCGTCCGCGAGCCCGGCCACGCCCGCGGCGCGGCCCGCGCCCCTTCCGCTGCGCGTCCCCGTCCGCGAGATCCTGCCCTGGGCGGTGCTCGCCGCAGTGCTGGGCGTCGTCCTGATCTACTTCGTCGGCGCGGAGCAGGGCGCCACCTCCCTGTTCGGCGGGACGTGGGTGCACGAGTTCACCCACGACGGCCGGCACCTGCTCGGCTTCCCCTGCCACTGAGCCGCGCGCATGATGAGATCTCTGCTGGTCCGCGGCATGCTCGTCGGAATCGCCGCGGCCGGTGCCGCGCTGCTCATCGCCTGGCTGTACGGCGAGCCGCAGGTCGGCCACGCCATCGCGTTCGAGGAGGCCAAGGCGCACGCCGCGCACGAGGGCCACGAACCGGAGGTCGTCAGCCGGGGCGTCCAGAAGACCGCCGGGCTGATCACGGCGATGGCCGTCTACGGGGTGGCGCTGGGCGGGCTGTTCTCGATCGCCTTCGCGTTCGCCTACGGCCGGCTCGGCCGGCTCGGCGCGCGCGCCACGGCCGCGCTGGTCGCCCTCGCCGGGTTCGTGGCGGTCGAGCTCGTCCCGTTCCTGAAGTACCCGGCGACGCCCCCGGCGGTCGGCAACCCGGGCACCATCGGGAGCCGGACGGCGCTGTACTTCTGCATGGTCGCGCTCGGCATCCTCGCCACCACGGCGGCGGTGATCGTGTGCCGGCGGCTGGTGCCCCGGGTCGGCGTCTGGAACGCCGTCACCGCGTCCACCGCCGGGTTCGCCGTGGTGGTCGCGGTCGTCTACCGGGTCACGCCCCGGCCGGACGCGATCCCCGAGCACTTCCCGGCCACGGTCCTGTGGGACTTCCGGGTCGCCTCGCTCGGCGTCCAGCTCGTCCTGTGGGCGACGATCGGGCTGCTGTTCGGCTACCTGACCGAGCGGGCGTTCGCCCGCCATCCGTCCCGCGTCGCGGTCCCCGCGAACGCCTGAACCCCTGCCCGCCCCGTCGCGTCAGCGACGGGGCAGCAGGGCGCAGTCCCCGCACATCTCCCCGCCGGGCGGCACCCGGTAGTAGAGGCAGCAGCTGCGCCGGACGAAGCCGCCCCCGACGAACCCGCCCGTGCCCGCCAGCGGCTCGCGGCCGAGCAGTTCCCGGACGAGCGCGGCGCGCCCCGGGTCGGGCGGGCCGACGTTGAGGCTCCCGGCGAGCGCGGACGCCGCGTTCCCCCACAGCAGGCCGTCGGCGAGGCCGGTGAACGTCAGCATCGTCTCGCGCAGGGGCCTGAGCTGCCCGTCCACGACCACTTCGACGAGGAGGCCGGCGGCCTGGGCGGTCCCGCCCGCCCGCCATCCCGCCGGGCGGGCGAGCCAGAGCGCGACGGGCGCACCGGGCGCCCACCGCCAGTGCAGCCCGGACAGGTCGGGGACGAGGCCGCGCGCCGCCGCCGCGGCCATCGGCGACCACAGCCGGGACGCGAGCCCCTGGAACAGGATCGACGCGGCCACGCGCCGCTCGGTGGTGCCGAGCCGCTCGGCGTACAGGTCGGTCAGCCCGATCAGCCGGTCGCGGTCCCGCTCGGGGAACGGCCGCCAGGTCGGGTCGGCGTCCTCGGCGGGGTCGGTGCCGATCTCGAAGTAGGGGCCGAGTCGCGCGACCGCGCGCAGCGCGTCCGCGACCTCGGCGGGATCGGCCTCGGCCGCGTCGTCGAGGGGCATCCGCCCACACTAACGCGACCAGGGACCGCCCCCGGATGGGGCGGTCCCTGGTCGGCGAGACGCCTATCGGGCCGGGTGGCCGCCGTTGTCGCGGCGGTCCAGGGCGGTCTGCAGGGCGCGGGCCGCCTCCTCCCGCTCGTCGTCGGCGGGGGCGGCGTTCATGGTGACGTCGTTCATCTCAGGTTCGCTCCGATTCGCTGGTCTGTCGTGCCGCGGTGGCCGCCGGTGAGACCCGTGGATCGCACGGTCCGGCGAGGATCGGACTCACGGCCAGGCGAAACCTCCGCAGCGGGTGCCGGCCTGCCGATGATCAGGCCCCGCTGCGGCAGCGAAGGATTACCACGAAGCGCCGCATGACTACCGCCACGGTACCCGCGATGACGCCCACTGTCCCGACCTGTGGCAGAAAATCCCACATTCTGAGACGACCAGGCGACGGGGCAAGCCGTCGGAGACCTCAGCCGTCACGCGAGCGCGTGAGCTGACCGGTGGGGCGACGCCGGAGGCGAGCCCCACCGGGAAGATCGCGAAGCGAGGCCGCGCTCGCCCAAGGCCGGTCAGCGTGCGAGCCGCCAGGCGAGCACGCCGGGCCGCGATCGCGACCAAACAGCCGCGCTCGCACGAGATCGCTCAGCGTGCGAGCCATCTGAGAGCACGCCGGGCCGCGATCGCGAGAAAACCGCGCTCGCCCAAGGGCGGTCAGCGTGCGCGCCGCCAGGCGAGCACGCCGGGCCGGGATCGCGACGAAACAGCCGCGCTCGCACGAGATCGCTCAGCATGCGGGCCCTCAGAGAGCACGCCGGGCCGCGATCGCGAG
>NZ_WOFH01000024.1:17538-71640 GCF_009733595.1 Actinomadura litoris
CGCGCTCGCCCAAGGGCGGTCAGCGTGCGCGCCGCCAGGCGAGCACGCCGGGCCGGGATCGCGACGAAACAGCCGCGCTCGCACGAGATCGCTCAGCATGCGGGCCCTCAGAGAGCACGCCGGGCCGCGATCGCGAGAAAACCGCGCTCGCCCAAGGGCGGTCAGCGTGCGCGCCGCCAGGCGAGCACGCCGGGCCGGGATCGCGACGAAACAGCCGCGCTCGCACGAGATCGCTCAGCATGCGGGCCCTCAGAGAGCACGCCGGGCCGGGATCGCGACACAAACAGCCGCGCTCGCATAAGACCGGTCAGGTGGGCGAACCGCTAGGCGAGCCCGCCTGGGCCGGGATTGAAGTCAACATGTCCGCGTCCGCACGATCGCGGCCCGAGGGGACGAGCCGCCAGGCAGGTCCCCTCGGGCCGTGATCTCACGAGTTCAGCTCAGCTCGACGCGGCGGCCCATGTCGGCGCCGACCTCGGCGGAGATGGCGTCGACGAGCTTGGGGGCGATGGCGGAGTCGACGGTGAGGGCGATCAGCGCGCGGCCGCCCTTGGCGTCGCGGCCGACCTGCATGCCGGCGATGTTGACCTGCTCGTCGCCGATCAGCTTGCCGACGGCGCCGACGATGCCGGGCCGGTCGACGTAGGAGAAGAACGCCATGTGCGCGGTCGGGACCAGCTCCATGTTGTAGCCGTTGATCTCGATGATCCGCTCGGCGTGCTTGGGGCCGGTGAGCGTGCCGGACACCGACACCACGGTGCCGTCGGACATCGTGCCGCGCACCTGCACGACGTTGCGCCAGTCGGGGCTGTCCTCGCTGGTGGTGAGGGTGACCTCGACGCCGCGGTCGCGGGCCAGCAGGGGCGCGTTGACGAAGGTCACGGCCTCCTCGGTCACGTCCACGAACACGCCCTTGAGCGCGGCCAGCTCCAGCACCTTGACGTCGTGCTCGGCGATCTCGCCGCGGACGACGACGTCGAGCCGGACGGGGACGCCGCCGGCGAGCGCGGTGAAGATCCGGCCGAGCTTCTCGGCGAGCGGCAGGCCGGGCTTGACGTCCTCGGCGACGGCGCCGCCCTGGACGTTCACCGCGTCCGGGACGAACTCGCCCGACAGGGCCAGCTTGACCGACCGCGCGACCTGCGTGCCCGCCTTCTCCTGCGCCTCGTGGGTGCTGGCGCCGAGGTGCGGGGTGACGACGACGGCGTCGTGGTGGAACAGCGGGCTCTCGGTGCACGGCTCGGTGCTGAACACGTCGATGCCGGCGCCGGCGACGCGGCCGTCCTTGAGCGCGAGGTCGAGCGCCTCCTCGTCGACGATCCCGCCGCGCGCGGCGTTGACGATCCGCACGTTCGGCTTGACCAGGTGCAGCTCGCGGTCGCCGATGAGGCCGAGGGTCTCGGGGGTCTTGGGCAGGTGGACGGTGATGAAGTCGCTCTCGGCGAGCAGCTCGTCGAGCGTGACGAGCCGGACGCCGAGCTGCGCGGCGCGGGCGGCCTGCACGTAGGGGTCGAACGCGATCACGTTCATGTCGAACGCGGCGAGGCGCTGGGCGACCAGGACGCCGATGCGGCCGAGGCCGAGGACGCCGACGGTCTTGCCCTGGAGCTCGACGCCGGTGTACTTGGAGCGCTTCCACTCGCCCTGCTTGAGCGCGGCGTGGCCCTGTGGCACGTTCCGCGCGGTGGCCAGCAGCAGCGCGAGCGCGTGCTCGGCGGCGGTGACGATGTTGGAGGTCGGGGCGTTGACGACCATGACGCCGGCCTTGGTGGCGGACTCCACGTCGACGTTGTCGAGGCCGACGCCGGCGCGGGCGACGACCCGGAGCCGCTTGGCGTTGCGGAAGACCTCGGCGGTGACCTTGGTCGCGCTGCGGACGATCAGCGCGTCGACGTCGGCGACGGCGGGCAGCAGGAGCGCCTTGTCGCTGCCGTCGACGTGACGGACCTCGAAATCGGACTCCAGCACGGCGATGCCGGCCGGGGAGAGCTCTTCTGCGACGAGGACGACGGGCTTGCTCAAAGGGAACAGTCCTTCGGAAGTCGGATGTGCGCCGGATGGGTGGGATTCTGCGCCCGGTGCGGATATGCGGAGTGCAGGTGAAGTCGCGAGTCACCTCGTCGTGCCCTCGCCCCCGCAGGCGAGTCTATCTCGCGCGGAACGCCGGGTCGGCGGCGGGCCGGGCGGCTCGCGGGTGACAGCGGCGTGACCGGGCGGTACCGGTTTGTCGCTGATGCCGCCTCCGCCGCAGGTCCCTGGCCTGGGCCGGTACGGCCGGCGCTCCGTCCCGGGCGCCGGTTCCCTAGGGTCTCTCTAGGGTTTCCCTAGGGACACCCCAGGGTGATCTAGGCCGCACTGGGTTTCGGCAAGGCGGTCAGCACGGCCGCGACGCGCTCGGCGTCGGCGACCCGGACGTGCGGGACGTCCACGAACACCCGCAGCGGCCCCGCCGGGAGCCCCAGCTCCTCGGCGACCTGGAGCTGCACGCCGCGCAGCGGGATGTAGGTCAGGTAGCCGCCGTAGACGTCCTGCGAGCGGAACATCCCGGTCATGATCAGCCGGTACCCGCGGATGCGGAACGACAGCGCGGTCACGCAGGGCAGGCCCTCGGCGGGCTCGCCCGGCAGCGCCAGCGGGATCCACGCGCTCGTCGTCCACGGCCGGGCCCGCAGCAGGTCCACGACCCAGCCGAGCCGGTCCACGCCGCCCGCTCCGCCCAGCCCCGGGCCGCACAGCCCTGGTCCGCGCAGCCCCGGGCCGTCCCGCTCCTGGGCGCCCGGCCGGGTGCGCTCCCGCGCCCGGCGGGCGAGCCCCACCCGGTCGCCGTGCTCGCGCAGCAGCGGGTCCTCCCAGCTCAGTGAGGCGACCTCGAACAGCACCGGCGGGCCCTCGATGATGGGCCCGGAGTCGTCCAGGCCGGCCACGCCGGCCGTCCACACGTGCCGCAGCGCGCCGATCCACGCCTGCCCGCACGTCTCGAAGCGCCGGACGTCGTGCTCCCGTCCCGGAGCCACGTCACGACTCCCCGCCGATTTCCGCCCGGCGCTCCGCTGCGCGGAACGGGGGGTCATTCGCCCTCGGCGATGCCGTGCCGGAAATGAACTCCGCGCCCCGGCCGGATCGCCGCCCTGCCGTCTTCCCGATCAGCCTGACACCGCTCATGCGCTCCGCCCCAACGCCGTTCCGGCAGCGGTCACACGGGTGTTCGCGCAGTTTCCCTGGCTCGGCCGCGGCCGTCGCGACTTTCCTCAAGTATCCAGCAAAGTGGCCGGAAAAGGTAGCACGTCTTGTCAAGTCGATGACCTTCACCGGCGTTTCGACCCATCCGCGCCAGGCGGGTCATCGCACCGGGTCATCGCACCGGCCGCCCCGGCGGCCGGTGCTGATCGGTGGCCGGGTCCGGTCACCAGGGGTCGGCGACGTCGCGGTGCAGCACGATGTAGCCGTCCGCGCGGTAGACCTCCCGGTAGCCGCCCGCGAGCAGCGACTCGACCCTGCGGCGCTGCTCGGCCAGGGTGCGGAACGGGAACTCCAGCCGCTCCACGTCGGCGATCACCCAGGGCGCCCGGCGCGGCTGGCCGTCCCACAGCAGGACGCGGGCGCGCGGCGACAGCGCGGGCCCGATCGCGTTCGCCGACTCGACGAGCGCGCCGTCCGGAATCCGCGCCGCGGCCGAGGCGGCGGCGCGGGCCCGGTCGTTGCGCCGCCACAGCGCGGGGTCGGCCAGGTGGACGAAGGCGAAGAACGGCACGCACACGACCGCCGCGGTCAGCATCGCCGCCGCCGGGAGCGCGGC
Organism: Actinomadura litoris; assembly: GCF_009733595.1. GTDB lineage: Bacteria > Actinomycetota > Actinomycetes > Streptosporangiales > Streptosporangiaceae > Spirillospora > Spirillospora litoris. Next base: position 21,335 of record NZ_WOFH01000024.1, read on the forward strand.
GGGCAGCCGCGCCCGCGCGCGGGGCCAGAGCCTGCGCCGCAGCCGGGCCGCGCCGTCCACCGACGCCATGACCAGCACCGCGATGATGAACGCGTTGTAGTGGTAGTGCGGCTCCCACCAGTTGCCGAAGCGGCTGGCGAGCATCCGCTCGGCCAGCAGCGGCAGTACGGTCAGCGTCAGCGGCGAGGCCAGCGGGAGCAGCAGCAGCGGCAGCACGAGCAGCGCCATCGTGCCGAGCTTGTGCGGGGGCGTGCCGAGGACCGCGAGCACGTCCCACGGGTTGGTGAGCGCGTGGACGGCGGCGTGCGGCAGGTCGGGGCCGAGCGACCCGTAGGCCCAGTAGTAGTCGTTGTCGCCGCCGAAGACCGCGATGATCAGCCGGGAGCTGACCCAGGTCGCGACCAGCCCGCCCACGATGTAGGCGAGCCCGGCGCGCCGGTCGCCGCGCGGCAGCCACCCGCCGTGCCCGGTGCCCTCCTCGCCCGCCTCCCGCCGGTGGCGCCGGGTGTCGGCGCCGGGCTCGGGGTCGTGCCGGGTGAGCAGGAAGAAGCCGAAGCCGACGAGCAGGAGCCCCATGTCCTCCTTGACCAGGAGCAGGCTGAGCGCGGCGGCGGCGGCCCAGCCGCGCCGCCCGGCGTCGTAGCGCTCCACCATGAGCGCCGACAGCACCGGCACGAACGCGACCTCGTGGAAGTCGAACGCGAGGGCCTCGGCGACCGGCCACGACAGCGCGTAGGCGGCGGCCGCGCAGTAGGCGGCGCCCGCGCCGAACCGGCGCTCGGTGTACCGCCAGATCGGGACGATCGCGAGCGCGAACAGCACGGCCTGGGCGACCAGCAGCGTCCCCGGCCCGTCGTGGATCCAGTACAGCGGCGCCAGCAGGGCGAGGACGGGCGAGAAGTGGTCGCCGAGGATCGCGAAGTGCGGCCCGAAGCCGTTGTGGACGCCCTTGACCATCGCGACCGGCAGCTCGAAGCGGCTGTAGGAGCGGATCGCCTGGTCGAAGATCACCAGGTCGTAGCTGCTCGCGCGGAAGGCGCGCAGCCGCATCAGCGAGTAGGACGCGTACACCGCGGCGCACGCCGCGACCAGCGCCCAGAGCGCGGCGCGCCGCCGCCGCTGCCGCGTCCCCCCCACGCGGCCGGTCGGGGCCTCGTCCACGTGCCCCTCCACCACAACCGCCTCAGCCACGCGCCGGACGCTACCAGCCGCCCGCCCCCCGCGCTGACTCGCGGCGGGTTGTCGCCCGCCGCGACCGGCCACGACGATCCCCACGAACACCTCCCGACGGCCCTTCGCACGCGGGGGCGGCGCCGCCCCCGGGAGGACCGATGCCCCGCCCCGGAGCCGGCAACCGCCATCGGGGTGTCGGCCCGCCGCGGGACGGGGCGCCGCGAGGTCAGCCCGCCAGGCGGTGGGACATCGGGAGGCGGCTGCGGGTGAGGAGCCCCGCCGCGGCCATGGCCACCAGGGGGACGACCACGCCGATGAGCAGGAGGACTCCCCAGGGGATCTCGACGATCGTCCCGTGCGGTGTGGGGTTGCCGTCGCCCTGCGGCACCTCGGTGAGGGGGCGCGCCACGGCGATGCCCGGGACGATGCCCGCCGCGAGCCCGAGCCAGCAGCCCAGCGCGGCGACGAACCCCGCCTGGCCCATCATCAGCAGCCGGCGCGTCCGCGGGCGCGCGCCGACCGCGGCGAGCGTGGCGAGGTCGGGCCGGGAGTCGGCGGCCGACAGGCCGGTGGCGATCAGCGAGCCGCCGAGCGCCAGCGCGCCGCCCGCCACCGCGAGCAGCACCATGAGCCCGGTGTTGGAGCGGTTGAAGCCGCGCTCGACGTAGACCCCGCCCTCCCCCTGGCGCTCGCCGAACCCGGCGACCACCTCCCGCAGCCGCCCCTCCTCCGCCTTGCTCACCCGGTGGTCGGCGCGGTCGACGCCGAACCCCTCCACCCGGGCAGGCACGCCGACCTTCGAGGCGAGCGACGGCGGCACCAGGGCGGGGACGTGCGGGTCGGCCGCCACGCCCACGGCGGGCAGCCGCACCTTCCGCAGCACATGCCGCCGGTCGTCCTTCCACACCGAGACGGTGGCGGTCGTCGTGCCGTCCGCGGGTGAACCGGAGCCGAAAAGGACGACCTTGCCCTCGGCGAGCGCGCGGGCGACGGCGGGGTCGTCGCGCCCGAGCAGCAGCCGCGCCTCCCGCGCGCCGCCGACGACGCCGTCGAGATAGAACATGCGGGCGGCGCCTCCGGCGCCGTTCGAGCTGAAGCCCACCGACGGGCAGTCGGCGGTCTCCCCTCCCTGGCAGACCGAGTTCTCCCCCGGCAGGACCCGCACGTCGACGAGGGGCACGCCGGGAAGCTCCCGCGCCACGGCGCCGCGCACGGCGTCGGCCCGGTCGAGCGGGGGCCGGACGAGCGCCGAGCCCATCGGCATCTGCGCCAGGTACTCCACGCGCTCCTGGCGCAGGTCGCTGGCGTCGGCGATGGCGAGCGCGGTGATCCCGGCCACCGCCGCCATGATCGCGGCGACGACGGGCGCGGACCGGCCGCGGTTGCGCGCGCTGTCGCGGACGGCGAGGCGCAGCGGCACCGGCAGCCGGCCGGCGACCCGCCCGGCGGCGCCCACCAGCCACGGCCCCGCCATGACGAGGCCGACGATGATGCAGACCGCGCCGAGCGCGGGGCCGAACTCGTGGAGCGGGCCGGCACCGGCCAGGCACAGCACGACGCCGGCGCCGGCCACCGCGCCGCCCGCGATCGGCCAGCCCCGGCGGGCGGGGGCCCGGTCCCTGCGTCCGGCCAGCGCGGCGACGACGTCCAGCCGGGCGGCCTGCCTGGCGGGCACGTACGCGGCGAGCAGGCCGCTGCCCGCGCCGAGCGCCATCGTCAGCGCGACCAGCGTCCACGGCACCTCCAGCGGACCCATCACGGTGTGCTCCACGGCCTTGGCGACGGGCCGCGCGGCGACGGCGGCGGCGATCCCGAGCACGGCGCCCGCGAGGGCGGCGGCGCACCCGATCACCAGGCCGCTCGCGAGCACGACGGCGCGCAGGTGCCGCGCCCCGCCGCCGGCCACCGCGACCAGCGCGAGCATGCGCCGCTGCCGGCGGATCCCGACGGCGAACGCGGGCCCGGCCAGCAGCACGATCTCCAGGACGATCATCGCGACGACCATCGCGGTGATCGCCAGCCACGCGCCGTCCCCGGCGCCGTCCGAGTCGCCCGTGGCGGCGGACACCTGCGGCGGATGGCGCACCACCTCGCGGGAGAGCACCCCGATGCCGGTCTTGTTGAACTCGCCGACGTCGGCCCAGGTGACCGGGCGGCCGGCGCTGACCAGCCACTCCTGGTCGGCGCGCGGCGCGGCGCCGGGGAACGCCCCGGGGAGGGCGAGCGCGACCGGGCGGTCGAGGTCGCGCGGGTCCCGGACGTGGCCGACGACGCGCCTGGCGGCGCCGTCGCGGCCGACCCGCGCGGTGGCGCCGACCGGGAACTCCCGCCCGGCCAGCGAGGGCGACAGCGCGATCTCGTCGGCCGCGGCGGGCGCCCGGCCCTCGACGAGGTCGTACATCCCCCGGGTCATGGGGTCGCGGATGTCCAGCTCGGTGAGCTGGGCCTCGCGGTAGCCGCGCGGCGTCCGCAGCTCCAGCGCCCGCCCCTGGGCGTAGGGCTGGACGCGGGCGCCCGGCCCGTACACGGCCTTGACCCGCTCGGTGATCTCCTCGGTGGTCCAGGGGGTGTCCTTCGCCGGCGGGGCGTAGGAGTAGCCCAGCGCGGGTTCCAGCGGGTCCTGCCTGAGCGCGCCGTGCCCGGTGCCGGTGAGCCGGGCGTCGGCCGCGCCGAGCTCGTAGGGCAGCGCCTCCCGCTGCGACCACTCCATGGTCGGGACCAGCACGGCGACCGCCACGATGACCGCGACGGGCAGCCCGATCATGCAGGTGACGAGGGCGGTGCGCCCCTTGGCGCGCAGCGCGTCCCGCCGCGCCATGCGCAGGACGGGCAGGTAGCCCCTCACCGGGCCTCCTGCAGCAGCGTCTCGGGGCCGGGGCGGCCGGGCGTGGCGTCCACGATCCGCCCGTCGCGCAGGAACACGACGCGGTCGGCCCAGGCGGCGTGCCGGGACTCGTGGGTGACCATCAGGCAGGCGGCGCCCGCGTCGCAGCGGGCCCGCAGCATGCGCATGACGTCCTCGCCGGTGTGGCTGTCGAGCGCGCCGGTCGGCTCGTCGGCGAGGACGAGCCGCCGGTCGCCGACCAGCGCGCGGGCGATCGCGACCCGCTGCTGCTGGCCGCCGGACATCTCGTCGGGGTACCTTGCGGCGAGGTCGGCCACGCCGACCTCCTGGAGCGCCCGCCCGGCCTCCTCGCGCGCCCGCCTGGCGCGGACGCCGTCCAGCTCGCGGGGCAGCATCACGTTCTCGGCGGCGGTGAGGCTCGGGATGAGGTTGAGGTCCTGGAAGACGTAGCCGACACTGCGGCGCCGCAGCGCCGAGCGCGCGGCGGCGCGCATCGCGCCGAGGTCGGCGCCCTCGACCACGACCTGCCCGGAGGTGGGGGTGTCGAGCCCGCCCGCGAGCGTCAGCAGCGTCGACTTGCCCGACCCCGACGGCCCCATCACGGCGACGAACTCGCCTGCCCGGACCTCCAGGCTGACCTCGGCGAGGGCGTGCACGAGGCCGGCGCCGGCGCCGTGGTCGCGGGAGACCGACGTCATCGCCAGTACGCTCATCGCCGCGCCTCCTCGCTGCCGGAGGGCAGGTCCGCCACGTCGGCGGCGGTCCCGGGCGGGGCGGCCGGCGGCAGCGCCCGCGCGACGAAGCTCTCGCAGTGGTCGAGCCAGCGCACCTCCGCCTCGGCCTGGAAGATCATGGACTCCAGGACGAGCCGCCACGCGGTGTCGCCCTGGTCGGCGGGCGTGCGCGGCGCCTCGGCCTTCAGCCGGGTGAAATCCTGGAGGGCGCGCAGGGACGCGGTGCGCTGGGTCTGCACGACCTGCCGGACGTCGACGCCGGGCGTGGTGACGGCCATCGCGAGCTTGATCGCCAGCTCGTCGCGGGGCCGGTCGCCGCGGGCGATCGGGGTGGCGAACCAGCGCAGCACGTCCCGCTCGCCCGCCGGGGTGATCCGGTAGACGAACCGCCCCTCGTCGTCGGCGCCGACCCGGGTGACCATCTCGTCCCGTTCGAGGCGGGACAGCGTCGAGTACACCTGCCCGATGTTGAGCGGCCAGGTGGCCCCTGTAGAGGTCTCGAACTCGGCGCGCAGCTGGTAGCCGTAGCGGGGGCCCTGGGCCAGCAGCGCGAGCAGGCCATGACGGATCGACATACCTACCAAGTATGCATACCGCGTATGTCGCTGGCAATACCGGGTATGCAGCCGCGGAGACACGCTCCCCGGATTTCACCGCCCGCGATCACGGCGAGCCTTACCGTAACCGGAGCGAGCGACCACCGGGAGAGAGCCGTGACCTCGGACAGCACGATCAGCGTCCTGCGCGACGTCCTGCGCGTCTACGACCACCGCTACCTGGACCTGGACCGGGTCCAGCGGGACCGGCTGGTGGAGGGCACCCGGCACGTCCTCGGCGAGGAGGGGCTGAGCGACGCCGCGCGCGCCGCGCTGCCCGCCTCCGTCCGGCTCCGCGCGTTCTGCATCCAGAACGGCCTGCGCGACGAGCTGGAGCGCCTCATCCGGGACGAGGCGGAGGGCAGCCCCGCGGGCGCCGTCGTGGTCGGCGGCCGGATCTACGCGCTCTACCCCTACCTGCGCGGCGTCTCCCGGCAGGACGCCGACATCACCGGCGAGGTCGGCGTCGACCACCGGCTGGACGCCGCGTCCTGGCAGGGCGGGAGGGTGCGGCTGCGCGGCGCGGCGGTCCTGCAACGCGTCGAGACGCACCGGACGGCCGTCGAGGTGGTGCTGCGCGAGCGGGCCTCCGGCAGGGAGCACGGCTTCGCCGCCGAGCACCGCGAGCCGGGCGCGGGCGGCTTCGAGTCGTTCGTCGACCCCGCCGTCCTCGCCCCGGGACGCTGGGACGCGCACGTGACCGTCACGGCCCTCGGCGTGACCCGGGAGGCGCGGTTCGGCTCGGTGCGCGCGCCGCGCCTCAAACCCGTCCCCCAGCGCAGGACGATCCAGGGCCGTGAACCCAGGGAGGCCACGCTCTACTTCACCAAGGGCGGCCACCTGGCGCTGCTGGTCACCGCGGGCGCGCGCCGCGTCCCGCTGCACACCCGCGTCCTGCGCCGCCTCCTGCGCTGAACGCGGAACCGCCCCTGGACGGGCACGGCCCGTCCAGGGGCGGTTCCGGAGAAGTCAGCGAAGGCTCAGTCGTTCAGCCAGCTCATCATCGGACGCAGCTCGGCGCCGGTCTTCTCGATCGGGTGCTCGGCCAGCTCCTCGCGGTACTTGCGGAACTTGGTCTGGCCGCCCTCGAACTCCTCCACCAGCTCCTTGGCGTACTCGCCGGACTGGATCTCGCCGAGGATCTTCTTCATCGCGGCCTTGGTCTCCGGCGTGACCACCCGCGAGCCGCGGCTGTAGCCGCCGTACTCGGCGTTGTCGGACACCGACCAGTACATCTTCGACACGCCGCCCTCGTACATGAGGTCGACGATCAGCTTCATCTCGTGGAGCACCTCGAAGTAGGCGACCTCGGGCTGGTAGCCGGCCTCGGTGAGCACCTCGAACCCGGTCTTGATCAGCTCGGAGACGCCGCCGCACAGCACGGTCTGCTCGCCGAACAGGTCGGTCTCGGTCTCCTCGGTGAAGGTGGTCTTGATACCGCCCGCGCGCAGCCCGCCGATGGCCTTGGCGTAGGACAGCGCCAGCGGCCAGGCGTTGCCCGACGGGTCCTTCTCCACCGCGACGATCACCGGGACGCCGCGGCCGGCGACGAACTGGCGGCGGACGAGGTGGCCCGGCCCCTTCGGCGCGACCATCGCCACGTCCACGCCCTCCGGCGGCTGGACGAGGTCGTAGCGGATGCTGAAGCCGTGCCCGAAGAACAGCGCGTCGCCCTCGACCAGGGCGGGCCTGATGTCCTTCTCGAAGATCTCCCGGTGGTGGTGGTCCGGGGCCAGCAGCATGATCAGGTCGGCCTCCTCGGCCGCCTCCGCCGGCGTGACGACCCGCAGGCCCTCGGCCTCGGCCAGCTCCCGGCTCGCCGAGCCCTCGCGGAGCCCGACCCGGACGTCGACGCCGGAGTCGCGCAGCGAGAGCGCGTGCGCGTGCCCCTGGCTGCCGTAGCCGATGACCGCCACGTGCCTGCCCTGGATCACGCTCAGGTCGGCGGCGTCGTCGTAGAACATCTCAGCCACAGTGCTGCTGCCTTTCAGTGTTATGGATCATGTGGATCGCGCGAGGACGCGTGCGGGTCTCCCCGCGGGGTCACGCGCTGCGCTCGATGGCCCGCAGCGAGCGGTCGGTGATGGACCGGGCGCCGCGGCCGATGGCCACCATGCCCGACTGGACCATCTCCTTGATGCCGAACGGCTCCAGCACCCGGATGAAGGCGTCGAGCTTGTCGCGGTTGCCGGTGACCTCGATGGTGACGGCGTCCGGCGCGACGTCCACCACCTTGGCACGGAACAGCTGGACCGTCTCCAGGACCTGGGACCGCGTCTCGGCGTCGGCGCGCACCTTGACCAGCACCAGCTCGCGCTGGACCGAGGCCGAGCGGTCCAGCTCGACGATCTTCAGGACGTTGATCAGCTTGTTCAGCTGCTTGGTGACCTGCTCCAGCGGCAGGTCCTCCACGTTCACGACGATCGTCATGCGGGAGATGTCGGGGTGCTCGGTGGTGCCGACCGCGAGCGACTCGATGTTGAAGCCGCGCCGGGAGAACAGCGCCGCGACCCGCGCGAGGATCCCGGGCTTGTTCTCCACCAGCACCGAGAGGGTGTGCAGGCTCATCGGGGTCAGTCTCCGTTCTCCCAGTCGGGGGCCATGTCACGAGCGATCTTGATGTCGTCGTTGGTGGTGCCGGCGGCCACCATCGGCCAGACCATCGCGTCCTGGTGGACGACGAAGTCGATGACGACGGGCGCGTCGTTGATCTCCATGGCCTTGGCGATGACGGCGTCGACGTCCTCGGCCCGGTCGCAGCGCAGCCCCACGCAGCCGTAGGCCTCGGCGAGCTTGACGAAGTCGGGGATGCGCTTCGCGCTGTGGAGGTTGGTGTTGGAGTAGCGCCCGTCGTAGAACAGCGTCTGCCACTGCCGGACCATGCCGAGGTTACCGTTGTTGATCACGGCGATCTTGACCGGGATCCCCTCGATCGCGCAGGTCGCGAGCTCCTGGTTGGTCATCTGGAAGCAGCCGTCGCCGTCGATCGCCCACACCTGCGTGTCGGGCGCGCCGACCTTGGCGCCCATCGCGGCCGGGACGGCGTAGCCCATCGTCCCGGCGCCGCCGGAGTTCAGGAACGCCCCCGGGCGCTCGTACTTGATGAACTGCGCGGCCCACATCTGGTGCTGGCCGACGCCGGCGACGTAGTAGGCGTCGGGCCCGGCCAGCTCGCCGATCCGCTCGATGACGTACTGCGGCGACAGCGACCCGTCCGCGGGCGTGTCGTAGCCCAGCGGGTAGGTGTCGCGCCAGGCGTTGAGCTGCCGCCACCAGTCCTCGTAGTCGCCCTTGCGCCCGGCCGCGTGCTCGTTCTGGACGGCGACGATCAGGTCGGCGATGACCTCCCGCGCGTCCCCGACGATCGGGACGTCCGCGTGCCGGTTCTTGGAGATCTCGGCCGGGTCGATGTCGGCGTGCACGATCTTCGCGTCGGGGGCGAAGCCGTCCAGCTTGCCGGTGACCCGGTCGTCGAAGCGGGCGCCGAGGGTGACCAGCAGGTCGGCGCGCTGGAGCGCGCCGACCGCGCCGACCGCGCCGTGCATGCCCGGCATGCCCATGTGCAGCGGGTGGCTGTCGGGCAGCGCGCCCTTGGCCATCAGCGTCGTGACGACGGGCGCGCCGGTCAGCTCGGCGAGCACCCGCAGCTCGGCGGACGCGCCGGCCTTCAGCACGCCGCCGCCGACGTACAGGACGGGCCGCCGCGCCGAGCTGATCAGCCGTGCCGCCTCGCGGACCTGCTTGGAGTGCGGCCGGGTGACCGGGCGGTACCCGGGGAGCTGGAGCTGGACGGGCCAGGTGAACTCGACCATGGCCTGGAGCGCGTCCTTGGCGATGTCGACCAGCACCGGCCCGGGACGGCCCGTCCCGGCGATGTGGAACGCCTCGGCGACCGTGCGCGCGATCTCGTCGGCCCGGGTCACCAGGAAGTTGTGCTTGGTGATCGGCATCGTGATCCCGGCGATGTCGGCCTCCTGGAAGCCGTCGGTCCCGATGAGGGACGAGGCGACCTGGCCGGTGATCGCCACGATCGGCACCGAGTCCATGTAGGCGTCGGAGATCGCGGTGACGAGGTTCGTCGCGCCGGGCCCGCTGGTGGCCATGCACACCCCGACCCGTCCGGTGACCATCGCGTAGCCCTGCGCCGCGTGGCCGGCGCCCTGCTCGTGCCGGACGAGGATGTGGCGCAGCTTGCCGGAGTCGTAGAGCGGGTCGTAGGCCGGGAGGATCGCGCCGCCCGGAATGCCGAACACCGTGTCGACGCCGACGTTCTCCAGGGCGCGGACCAGCGCCTGGGCTCCCGTCATCTGTTCGGTCGTCATGATCTGCGTTTCCTTGGGGAGAGGAGTGTGGGCTCGCCGGGCAACAAAAAACCCCCGCCGCCGTGAGGCGGTCGAGGGGAGGCGCGCAGGTCGGAAAGCTTGGTCAGCCTGCGCGCCGACCAAGTACTACGAGAATGATGGAAGTCCTCTGCACGGCACTCACTTTCGCCGACTTCGCGCCCCTGGTCAAATCCTTGAACAAAATGTCTCACTCCCTGAGACAAGACAACGCCGCAGGGTGACCCGGGCCACGCCGCGTTCTCCCAGGTCAAACCTACTCCGCGGGCGGAGGGGGTCAGCCTGGAAGGGGCAGCGGCACCTCGCCCGGCCTGCCCTGCGTGGACAGGTTCGTCCGGACGAGCGACTCCACCCGCCCCGCCGCCATCGGCCGCGCCACGAGGAACCCCTGGCCGCTCGGGCAGTCCATCCCGCGCAGCAGTTCGAGCTGCTCGGGGCGCTCGATGCCCTCGGCCACCACGGTGATGCCGAGGTCGCGGCCCAGCCGGACGATCGTGCGGGTCAGCAGCGTCAGCGTCTCGTCCGAGCCGAGCCCCGCCACGAACGACGGGTCGATCTTGATGACGTCCACCGGGAGCTGCCCGAGGTAGGCGAGCGAGGCGTAGCCGGTGCCGAAGTCGTCGATCGCGAGCCGGACGCCGAGGTCGCGCAGCTCCGACAGGCGCTCCACGTTCTGGCCCGCGTCCTCGACGAGCACCTCCTCGCGCACCTCCAGCGTGAGCGCGTGCGGCGGCAGCCCGGTCTCGGCGAGCGCCGCCGCGACCGAGGCGACGAACCGGGGCGCGGCGATCTGCCGGGCGGTGAAGTTCACCGACAGGCCGACGTCCCAGGAGTCGCGCCGCCAGCGGGCGACCTCGCGGCACGCCTCGCGCAGTACCCAGTCGCCGAGCGGGACCATCAGGCCCGACTCCTCGGCCGGGCCGATGAACTCCTCGGGCGGTACCGACTCGCTCCCCCGCCACCAGCGCAGCAGCGCCTCCACCCCGGTCACCCGGGACGTCGCGAGGTCCACCACCGGCTGGAACTCCACCGCGAACTGCTCCTCGGCGAGCGCCCGCTGCAGGTCGCTGCCCAGCTCCAGCCGCCGGACGACGTCGGCGTGCATGTGCGGCGCGAACACCTCCACCCGTCCGCCGCCCGCCTCCTTCGCCCTGGCCATCGCGAGGTCGCCGTTGCGGATCAGGTCGGCGGCGGTGCGCCGGACCCGGCGCCCGGCCTCGCCGCCCGAGGCGGGCGCGGTGCCCGCCGGGTGCTCCTCGTCCCCCGCGAACGCGATGCCGACGCTCGCGGTCAGCACGATCTGCTTGCTGCCCACCTGGTACGGCTCGACCGACAGCACGCGCAGCAGCCGTCCGGCCAGCTCGACCGCCGCCCGCGTCTCCCCCTCGTCCGAGGGGAGCTGGACGAGGACCGCGAACTCGTCCCCGCCCCACCGCGCGACGGTGTCGTCGGCCTGGACGGTCGCGCGCAGCCGCCTGGCCGCCTGCGCGAGCACCTGGTCGCCGGCCGCGTGGCCCGCCGAGTCGTTCACGGCGGTGAAGCCGTCGAGGTCGACGAAGACCACCGCGACCCGGCCGCCGCCCCGGGTGCGCGAGATCAGCTCCCGCGTCCGCTCCTCCAGGTAGGAGCGGTTGGGCAGGCCGGTCAGCCCGTCGTGGAAGGTCAGGTGCGCGACCTGGCGTTGCAGCGCCGCCTGCTCGCTGAGGTCGCGGGTGGTGACCAGCAGCCGTCCGGGCGCCTCGCCGGTGCCCGCGTACCGGGAGATCGTCGACTCGGTCGGCAGCCATGTCCCATCCGCCGCCCTGACCCGGCAGGACACCCGCAGCGACCCGGGCTCCTCGCCCGCGAACTCGGTGAACGCCTCCTGGACGCGGGGCAGGTCCTCCGGGTGGATGATCTCGTGCAGCGGGCGTCCGAGCAGCTCGTCGGCGGCGTAGCGGTAGGTGCGCAGCGCGCCCGCGCTGGCGTACTGGACGGTCGCGTCCAGGTCGCAGATGAGGACGGCGTCGTTGATGCTCTCCGACAGGGCGCGGAAGTGCTCCTCGCCGGTGTCGACCGCGCGGCGCAGCGCGTCGTTCTCGCGCAGCAGCCCGGCCAGCCGCGCGAGCACCACCAGCACCGCCGAGCCCGCGACGATCGCCACCACGGGCTCCAGGCCGTTCTCGCCGGTGAGCGAGTGCCCGGCGACGAACACGCCCGCCGCGGCGGCGATCACGGCGGGCGCGAGGCCCGGCCCGATCATCCGGCCGCACTCCTCGGCGGGCCGGGCGGCGCCGAAGGCATCCGCGCCGGGGGCGTCGGGGACGGCGTCCTCGGGGATGTCGTCGGTCTCGGCGGCGGGCACCTGGGCCGGGCCCGTCCAGGGCACCAGCATGAGCAGCAGCAGCCCGGCCAGCCGCAGGATGTCGGCCGGGTCGTCGGCGGGCAGCCCGCCGTCCAGCCGGACGACCGTGGTCACGATGTCGGCGACCGCGAACGCGACGAGCGCCCCGTACCCCATCCACGCCGGACGCCTGGCCGGGGCGCTCGGCCCGCGCGCCGCGCCGAGCGCGAACGGCAGCGCCCCGCACACCAGCACGGTGTCGACGAGCGGGTACAGCAGTTCGAGGAAGAACTCCGGCGGCGACTCCTGGGTCTGGTGGTAGAGCGAGGAGAACAGCGCCACCCAGCCGAGCAGGAACAGCCCGCACGCGCACACGAGGGTGTCGGCGGCGTACCGCAGCCAGGTGCGGGCGTCGCGGGGCAGCCGCACCGGCACCACCAGGCCCGTCACCAGCGCGGCGGCGGCCACCAGGTAGAACAGGTCGGGCACCGACAGCGACAGCGCGCTGCGGCTGAGGTTGCCCGCCGCCGCGCTCGTCACCGCGCCCGCGAACCAGCAGGTCGCGGCGATGCCGTACCAGCGCCATGACGTCCGCCACACCGCGCCGTCGGGCCCGCCCGCCGCCCGGCCGCCGGAGCCGCGCACCGACGCCAGCAGCGAGACGGCGGCCGCGCCGGCCGCGCCCGCCTCCGCCCAGGCGATGAAGGCCGTGCCGCCCCAGCCCAGCAGCGAGCCGGTGGCGTAGAGCACGCCCACGACCGCGGCCAGGGCGACCGGCAGCGTCCGCGCGGGCCTGCGCCTGGCGATCTCGCCGCTCATCGCGCCGTGTCCCTTCCTGCCCCGATGGGAGCGTCCGGCCCTCGCGGACGCGGGCACCGCGCCGAGAGGGGACATGAGTCCGGATACCTCACCGGTCGCTCGGGTAACGCCCGGAAGGTCATGGATCGTGCCCCGCGCGGGGTCGGCGCGGAGCGGACGGCCCGCGCAACGCCTGCGCGGGCCGGAGATCAGCGACGTTGCTGCACTGCGGGTTCACCGTGTCGCTCAATGTACGTTCCGTAGGTCACGGAGCGATTGAGGCTGAGCGTCCTCCCGGCGACGAACGACCGGGTTATCGACCTTCTTGGTCCGTCCGAAACGCGATCATCACCTTCGTCCGCATCACGTTGAGTGACCATTTTCACTCCTGAAAGGCGTGTGATGTCCGCCTCCCCCGGAACGGCGCGCCGGGGCCGCGAACCGGGCCGCGTCCGCGGCGGTCGTAGTAGAAACGGGGGCGGAACCACCCGGGAGGCACTCTCATGCGACGGCACGCGATCACCCTGACGTCCGCGCTGGTCGCGGCCTGTACCGCCCTGCTCGCGGGCTGCTCGTCGTCCGACGGCGGCAAGCCCGAGGGCGGACCCGGCACGCCCGCCCCCGCGAGCACGGCCGCGCCCACGGCCACCGCCGGCACCGGCGCGGCCCGCGTACTCGTCACGGGCCTGTCGGTCCCCTGGGGCGTCGCGTTCCTGCCCGGCGGCGACGCGCTCGTCACCGAGCGTGACTCCGCCCGCCTGCTGCGGGTCACCCCGGCCGGGAAGAGGACCGTGGTGGGAACGGTGCCGGACGTCCGGCCGTCCGGGGAGGGCGGTCTGCTCGGCGTCGCGGTCTCCCCCGGCTACGCGCGCGACCACCAGATCTTCCTCTACTACACCGCCGACGACGACAACCGCGTGGTCAGAGCCACCTACGACGGCCGCCTCGACACCCCGCGCCCCATCGTCACCGGCATCCCCAAGGGCGACAACCACAACGGCGGCCGCCTCGCCTTCGGCCCCGACGGCATGCTCTACGCCACCACGGGCGAGAGCGGCGCGCCCGAGAAGTCCCAGGAGCGCGGCTCGCTCGGCGGCAAGATCCTCCGCGTCACCCCCGACGGCCGTCCCGCCCCGGGCAACCCTTTCGGCACGCCCGTATGGACCTACGGGCACCGCAATGTCCAGGGCATCGCCTGGGATGAGAAGCAGCGACTCTACGCCACGGAATTCGGTCAGGTCCGCTTCGACGAAATCAACCGCATTGTGAAAGGTGACAATTATGGGTGGCCCACCGTAGAAGGAATCGGACACCGCAGGGGATTCACCGACCCACTGGTCACCTGGCCGACCGACCAGGCGTCCCCGTCCGGCCTCGCCTACGCCAACGGCTCGCTGTGGGCCGCCGCCCTCCAGGGCACCCGCCTGTGGCAGGTCCCCCTCCGCGACGGCGTGCCCGGCCGCCCCGTCCCCCGCTACCAGGACGCCTACGGCCGCCTCCGCGCCGTCGTCCGCGCCCCGTCCGGCGACCTCTGGGTCACCACGAGCAACAAGGACGGCCGGGGCGACCCGAAGCCGGACGACGACCGCGTCATCGTCCTCCCCGCCCGCTGACCTCTCGCGGCCGGCGGGCGGGGAGGTCAGGCTCAGGACGCGCCGAGCCTCTCCAGGATCAGTTCGCGGGCGCGGCCCGCGTCGGCCTGCCCGCGGGTGGCCTTCATGACCGCGCCGACCAGGGCGCCCGCGGCGGCGACCTTGCCCGCGCGGACCTTGTCGGCGACGGCGGCGTTGCCCGCGATCACCTCGTCCACGATCGAGGCCAGCTCGCCCTCGTCGCTGACGACCTTCAGCCCGCGCGCGGCGACGACCTCGTCGGGCGTGCCCTCACCGGCGAGGACGCCCTCGAAGACCTGGCGGGCCAGCTTGTCGTTCAGCTCCCCCGCCGTGATCATCGCCTGCACCCGGGCGACCTGCTCGGGGGTGATCGGCAGGTCGGCCAGCTCGGCGCCCTGCGCGGTCGCGCGGCGCGACAGCTCGTTCATCCACCACTTGCGGGCCGCGCCGGCGTCCGCCCCGGCCGCGATCGTCGCCTCGATGAGGTCGACGGCGCCCGCGTTGACGACGTCCCGCAGCTCCAGGTCCGACAGGCCCCACTCGCCCTGGATGCGGCGGCGGCGCGCGGCGGGGAGTTCGGGCAGCGACGCGCGCAGCTCCTCCACCCACTCCCGGGACGGCGCCATCGGCACGAGGTCCGGCTCGGGGAAGTAGCGGTAGTCCTGCGCCTCCTCTTTGCTGCGCCCGCTGGTGGTGCGGCCGGTGTCCTCGTGGAAGTGGCGGGTCTCCTGCACGATCCGGCCGCCCGCCGACAGCACGCCCGCCTGCCGCTCGATCTCCGACCGGACGGACCGCTCGACCGAGCGCAGCGAGTTGACGTTCTTGGTCTCGGTGCGCGTGCCCCACTCCGAGGCGCCGCGCGGCATCAGCGAGACGTTCACGTCGCAGCGCATGGAGCCCTCCTCCATGCGCACGTCCGACACGCCGAGCGAGCGCACCAGCTCCCGCAGCTCGGTCGCGTAGGCGCGGGCCACCAGCGGCGCCTTCGCGCCGGTCGCCGGGATCGGCTTGGTGACGATCTCCACCAGCGGGATCCCGGCGCGGTTGTAGTCGACCAGCGAGAACTCCGCGCCGTGGATGCGGCCGGTCGCGCCGCCCACGTGCAGGGACTTGCCGGTGTCCTCCTCCATGTGGACGCGCTCGATCTCGATCCGGTACGTCTCGCCCTCGACCTCGACGTCCAGGTGCCCGTCCACGCAGAGGGGCTCGTCGTACTGGGAGATCTGGAAGTTCTTCGGCATGTCCGGGTAGAAGTAGTTCTTCCGGGCGAACCTGCACCACTCGACGATGTCGCAGTTCAGCGCCAGCCCGATCTTGATGATGCCCTCGATCGCGGCGTGGTTGGTCACCGGCAGCGCGCCCGGCAGCCCGAGGCACACCGGGCACACCTGCGTGTTCGGCTCGGCGCCGAACTCCGTCCGGCACCCGCAGAACATCTTGGACGCCGTGCCCAGCTCGATGTGCGTCTCGATGCCGAGGACCGGCTCGTACTTCCCGAGCGCCTCGTCGAAGTCCATCAGCGTGTTCACACTCACAGGTATCCCAGTCCCTTCAACGCCTCTTCGGTCTCGGCCACCCGGTCGGCGTACGCCGGAATCCGGGCCAGCGCGTCGAGGCTGACGTTCTGTCCTATGTAATCGAAGTGGTCGGCGCCGGACCGGCGGCCGCCGCGCGGCCGCTCCACGTCCCGCGGATGCCTCGGGAGCCGGGACGGGTCGCTCCCCCGCACGGGCACCAGCGGGATGACCGGGGTCGCGAGCCCCCTTCCCTCCAGCAGGGCCCGCACGGTCTTGGTCTCGTCGCGGTCGTCGCGGTCGTTGTGGACGCGGACCGGATGGCAGTCCTCGGCGAGGGCCGGCACCGCCTCTCGCCGCTGGAGTTGGGGCCGATGAGGGCGAGGAACGGCGGCACGTCCAGCTCGACGTCCAGGAAGGACTTGAAGCCGTCGATCTCGATCCGGGTGATCACCGCGTGCCGCCGTCCCCGCCGCCTACAGTTCCGGTGCCTGGGCCAGCAGGGGGCCCGACCAGCGGTCCTCCAGGGCGCGCTCGACGGCGGCGGCCACGCGGTAGGCGCGGTCGTCGCCGAGGACCGGGGCCATGATCTGCAGGCCGACCGGCAGGCCGTCGGCGAGCCCGCAGGGCACCGAGATCGCGGCGTTGCCGGTGAGGTTCGCGGGGATCGTGTACAGGTCCGCGAGGTACATCGCCATCGGGTCGTCGACGCGCTCGCCGATCGGGAACGCGGTGGTCGGGGTGGTCGGGGAGACCAGCACGTCCACCTGCTCGAAGGCGGTGTCGAAGTCGCGCTTGACCAGCGTGCGGACCTGCTGCGCCTTGCCGTAGTAGGCGTCGTAGTAGCCCGAGGACAGCGCGTAGGTGCCGAGCATGATCCGCCGCTTGACCTCGGGGCCGAAGCCCTCGGCGCGGGTCAGCGCCATGACCTCCTCGGCGCTGCGGGTGCCGTCGTCGCCGACGCGCAGGCCGTAGCGCATGGCGTCGAAGCGGGCCAGGTTGGACGACGCCTCCGACGGCGCGATCAGGTAGTACGCCGACAGCGCGTAGGAGAAGTGCGGGCAGGAGACCTCGACGACCTTCGCGCCGAGCGACTCCAGCAGCTCCACGGCCTCGTCGAAGCGGGCCGCGACGCCCGGCTCGGCGCCCTCGCCCGCGAACTGCTTGACGACGCCGACGCGCAGGCCGTTCACGTCGGCGCGGCGCGCGGCCTCGACGACGGGCGGCACCGGCGCGTCGACGGACGTGGAGTCCATCGCGTCGTGGCCGCTGAACACCTCGTGCAGGAGCGCGGCGTCCAGGACGTTGCGGGCGAACGGGCCCGGGGTGTCCAGCGAGGACGCGAACGCGATCACGCCGTAGCGGGACGAGCCGCCGTAGGTGGGCTTCATGCCGACGATGCCGGTGACCGCGGCGGGCTGGCGGATCGAGCCGCCGGTGTCGGTGCCGGTCGACAGCGGCGCCTGGTAGGCGGCGACCGCCGCCGAGCTGCCGCCGGACGAGCCGCCCGGGACGCGGCGCAGGTCCCACGGGTTGTGCGAGGGGCCGAAGGCGCTGTTCTCGGTGGAGGAGCCCATCGCGAACTCGTCCATGTTCGTCTTGCCGAGGATCACCAGGCCGCGGGCGCGCAGCCGCGCCGTGACCGTCGAGTCGTAGGGCGGGCGCCAGCCCTCCAGGATCTTCGACCCGGCGGTGGTGGGCATGTCGCGGGTGGTGAACACGTCCTTGTGCGCGATCGGCACCCCCGCCAGCGGGCCGAGGTCCTCCCCGGCCGCGCGGCGCCGGTCGACCTCGCGGGCCTGCGCGAGCGTGGTGTCGCGGTCGACGTGCAGGAACGCGCGCACCTCGCCGTCCACGGCCGCGATGCGGTCCAGGTGGGCCCGCGCGACCTCGACGGCGGACGTCTCGCCCGCGGCGATCAGCTCGCCGAGCTCCGCCGCGCCCTTTCTGACCAGGTCCATGATCAGGCCTCCTCGTCCAGGATCCGCGGGACGCGGAAGCGCTGCTCCTCGGCGGCGGGCGCGGCGGCCAGGGCCTGCTCGGGCGTGAGGGAGGGGCGGATCTCGTCGGCCCGGTAGACGTTGGTCAGCGGCAGCGCGTGCGAGGAGGGCGGGATGTCCTCCGCGGCGACCTCCTGCACGCGCGCGACCGCGGAGATGATCTGGTCGAGCTGGGCGGCGAGGTGGTCGAGTTCGTCGTCGCCGAGCGCCAGCCGGGAGAGCCGGGCGAGATGCGACACCTCGTCACGGGTGATGGCGGACATGTGGGAAACCGTTCCTGCGATGAAGTGGGTTCACCGGCCATCCTATGGGCCGCGTGCCCGCCGCCGCCCGCGGCGCGGCGCGTCACTCGGGCCGGGGGTGGTGCCCGTACTGCTGCGGGGGCGGCGCGTACTGCGGCGGGGCCTGCTGCGGATACGGGAGGCCCTGCGGCGGGACGGCGCCCTGCCGCTGCGGGAACGTCACCGTCTTCGGTTCCGCGGGCTTCATACTGGCCAGCGCCGCGGCGCCGAAGACCGCGCACGACAGGATGAGGAACCCCCCGAAGATCACTCCGGCGAGGTCGTAGGCCCTGAACTGGTCCTCGTCCGGCATGGACTCCAGCGTCCCGAACAATATGAACGCCATCCCCAGCAAGGAAACGGCGAAGACCACTCCGCGCGCGGCATTGTTCATGGACAGTGATCTTAGCGGGCGGTTTGCCGATTGTAAGGTGGATTGTCAGGCGGCGGGCTCGGGTGCGCGCTCCATCCGGCGCCGCAGCCAGTCGGTGGCGGTGGCGGCGTCCATGGGGCGGCCGAAGTGCCAGCCCTGCGCCGCGTCGCAGCCCATCTCGCGGAGCGTCCGGGCGGTCTGCGGGTCCTCGACGCCCTCGGCGACCGAGCGCAGCCCGAGGGTGCGGACGAGGTCGACGATGGAGCGGACGATCACCGCGTCGTCGGAGGAGCCGGTGAGCCGCCGCACGAACGAGGAGTCGATCTTGATCTCCTCGACCGGGAGCCGCTTGAGCCGGACGAGCGAGGAGTAGCCGGTGCCGAAGTCGTCCAGGCTGAGCGGGATGCCCAGCTCGGCGAGCGCCCGGACGGTCTCGGACGCGTACGCCGGCTCGTTCATGAGGATCCGCTCGGTGATCTCCAACTGGAGCGCGGCGGCGGGCAGGCCGCGCGAGAGCAGCCCCTCCTCGATCGTCTCGGTGAGGCCGGTGTCGAGCAGGTCGCGCCCGGAGGCGTTCACCGCGACCTGGACGGCGAGGTCCTCGCGCCACCACGCGGCGGTCTGCGCGAGCGCGGCCTCCACGACGTAGTGGGTGATCGAGCGCATCAGGTAGGTCTGCTCGGCGATCGACAGGAACGCCTCGGGCTCCAGCAGGCCCTTGTCGGGGTGGCGCCAGCGCAGCAGCGCCTCCATGCCGACGAGCTGGTCGTCCCGCAGGGAGATCTTGGGCTGGTAGAACAGCTCCAGCTCGGAGCGGTCGATGGCGCGGCGCAGGTCGCCGAGCACGCTGAGCCGGTCCGGGGAGTTGCGGTCCTTGCCGGGCGAGTAGACCTCGACGCCGGTGCGGCCCTCCTTGGCGTTGTACATCGCGACGTCGGCGCGCTGGAGGAGCAGCTCGAAGTCCTGGGCGTGGTCGGGGAACAGCGCGATGCCGACGCTGCCCTCCAGGTCGAACGACATGCCGTCCAGCCGGACGGGCTCGCCGAGCGCGGCGCGCAGCCGGGCGGCGACCTCGCGGGCGGCGGCCTCGTCGCGGACGGTGGGCAGCAGCACCGCGAACTCGTCGCCGCCGAGCCGCGCCACGAGGTCGCCCGGACGGACGCTGTGGGTGAGCCGGTGCGCGACGAGTTGGAGCAGCCGGTCGCCGGTGGCGTGCCCGAGGGTGTCGTTGACCTCCTTGAACCGGTCGAGGTCGAGCAGGAACAGCCCGGCCCGGCGGTGCTCGGGTTCGGCGGCGGCGGCCGCCGCGCCCCGGCGGGCGCGGGCACCGGCGCGCCCGAACCGCCCCGGCCGCTTGTCGGCGCCGCTCGCCTCGGCGAGGGCCTCCTCGGTGCGGACGGTCAGCAGCTTGCGGTTGGGCAGCCCGGTCAGGACGTCGTGCAGCGCCTGGTGCTCGCGCCGCACCGACACCGACGCGTTCAGGTACACCGCGATGAACGGCAGGACGATCAGCGGGACGAACACCGCTGACCTGTCCATCGCGACGACCATCAGCGGGGCGAGCCCGAGCAGCGCCAGGTGGACGAGGACCTGGTAGGCGAGGTCCCAGCGCAGCGCCTTGAGCAGCGGGACCCGCTCGTGCAGCGCGATCGCGGAGCCGACGAGGGTGTCGTTGGCGCAGAAGTAGACGGTTCCGGCGAGCGCGATGAGGGGCAGGTCGCCGCCGTCGGGCACCCACAGCCGCGTCGGGGTGGCCATGTCGCCCGCCAGCGCCAGGACGAGTTGGGCGGCGGCGAGGCTGAGCGTGTACTGCGCGGCGTTGAAGGCGATGCGGTGCGGGGTGCGGCCGCGGAAGATCCCGGCGGTGATGACGGCGACGACCTGGAGGGTCGCGGCGACCGGCAGCCCGGCGTACAGGAGCGCGGCGAACGCGAACGTGGTGGAGGTGGTGGCGCCGTTGTTCTCGGTGGACCCCGGCGTGATGATCGGCCGCAGCTCCCCGAACACGATGAAGCAGCCGAGGATCCAGAAGACGGGCTGGCGCGCGAGGGCGTCCAGGTCCGCGCCGGTCAGCCCGGCGAACGCCGTGCCGCACGCGGCGACGCCGAGCAGGATGACGACGACGAAGTAGATCCACAACGGGGAGCCGCGGCGTGGCGCCGTGTTCCGCGTGTTGTTCGGGTCCTTCATCACATCCTCGGGGGGTTCGGGGGGCCGTCCCCCGGGAGCGGACGCCCCGTACCTCGGGGACGCCCCCGGGCGATTCGTCCGAACATTCAGGTGGGTCGTGATGAGAGGGAGAGTACGGCCTTTGCTCAACTTCGCGAAACCGGTTGCGCACGTTCCGTTATGCCCGTCGCGTCGCGGTCCCCGGCGACTACGTAGCCGTGCCGTACCGCTGAGTGACGCGACGCTGGTGACGGGCCCCTCACTCACACCTCGTCATTCCTCGGTGGGCAAAGCGGCGCTTTTGGCCGCATCTGGCCCGTCGGCCAGCAGGACGGCGAACCCGTCGTCCCCCAGGATCGGCACGCCCAGCTTGACGGCTTTGTCGAACTTCGACCCCGGGTTCTCCCCCGCGACCACGAAGTCCGTTTTCTTCGACACCGATCCGGACACCTTGCCGCCGAGCCGCTGCACGGCCTCCTTCGCCGAGTCGCGGCTGTACCCCTCCAGCGAACCGGTGATCACGACGGTGACGTCCTTCAGCGGCCGCGGCCCGCCCGCGCCCTCGTCCTCCATCCGGACCCCGGCGGCCCGCCACTTCTCGACGATCTCGCGGTGCCAGTCGACCTCGAACCACGCCCTGATCGAGGCCGCGATCGTGGGGCCGATGTCCTCCACGGCCGCCAGCTCCTCCTCGGTCGCGTTCGCGATCGCGTCCATCGACCCGAGCTCGCGGGCGAGGTTGCGGGACGCGGCGGGCCCCACGTGCCGGATCGACAGCGCCACCAGCACCCGCCACAGCGGCTGCGTCTTGGCCTTCTCCAGCTCCTCGAACAGGATCGAGACCGTCTTCTTCGGCTCGCCCTCCTTGTTGGCGAAGAACGAGACGACCTTGGGCTCGCCGGTCTCCGGGTCGGTCTTGGGCGTGCCGGTCTTCTGGTCCATCACGAGGCTGCGGATCGGCAGGAGCTGCTCGACGCTGAGATGGAACAGGTCGCCCTCGTTCTTGACCGGCGGGTCGCTCGGCTCCAGCGGCTGGGTGAGCGCGACCGCCGCGACGTACCCGAGGGCCTCGATGTCGAGGGCGTTCCGGCTGGCCACGAAGAACAGCCGCTCGCGCAGCTGCCCGGGGCAGTACCGCGCGTTCGGGCACCGGATGTCGGCGTCGCCCTCCTTCTCGTACGCCAGCTCCGTGCCGCACTCGGGGCAGTGCGTCGGCATCTCGAACGCGCGCTCGGTGCCGTCGCGCAGCGCGGTGACCGGCGCGACGATCTCCGGGATGACGTCGCCCGCCTTGCGCAGCACGACGGTGTCGCCGATCAGCACGCCCTTGCGCGCGACCTCGCCCGCGTTGTGCAGGGTGGCCCGGTCGACCTTGGACTGGGCGACCACGATCGGCTCCATCACGCCGTAGGGGGTGACGCGCCCCGTCCGGCCGACGCCGACCTTGATGTCGAGGAGCTTGGTGTTGACCTCCTCCGGCGGGTACTTCCACGCGATCGCCCAGCGCGGCGCGCGGCTGGTCGACCCGAGCCGCCGCTGGAGCGCGAACTGGTCGACCTTCACGACCACGCCGTCGATCTCGTAGGCGGTGTCGTGCCGGTTCTCGCCGTAGCGCTCGATGTAGGCGCGGACGGCGTCGAGCCCGCCGACGACCTCGTACCGGTCGCTGACCGGCAGGCCCCAGCCGCGCATCAGCTCGTAGGCGCCGGACTGGCTCTCGGGCTGCTCGCCGCCCCGCCAGGCGCCGAACCCGTGCACGAGCATCCCGAGCGGGCGGCGCGCGGTGACGCGCGGGTCCTTCTGCCGCAGCGAGCCCGCCGCCGCGTTGCGGGGGTTGGCGAAGGGGTCCTTGCCGGCCTCGACCTGCGCGGCGTTGACCTGCTCGAACCCCTCGACCGGCAGGAAGACCTCGCCGCGCACCTCAAGGACGTCCGGCCAGCCCCCGCCCTCCAACCGGGTGGGGATGTCGGCGATCGTGCGGATGTTGTTCGTGACGTCCTCGCCGCGGCGCCCGTCGCCCCGGGTCACCCCGCGCACGAGCCGGCCCCGCTCGTAGGTCACCGCGATGGCCAGCCCGTCGATCTTCAGCTCGCACAGGTAGCCGGCGACCTCGCCGACCTCCTTGACCACCCGCTCGTCCCAGGACAGCAGCGCGTCGGCGTTCATCGCGTTGTCGAGGCTCTGCATCGGCTCCAGATGCGCGGCCTCCGCGAAGTCGGTCTCGATCGGCGCGCCGACCTTCTGCGTGGGGGAGTCCGGGGTGACCAGCTCCGGGTACCGCTCCTCCAACCCCCCCAGCTCGCGCATCATCCGGTCGTACTCGGCGTCGGTGAGCGTCGGCTGGTCGAGGACGTAGTAGCGGTAGTTGCCCTCGTCGATCCGCTCGCTCAACTCCAGATGACGCTGCCGTGCCTCGGCGGGCACCCCATCGCTCGTGGTCATGCGCCTATTGTGGCCGCCACCACCGACAATGCGACCCGCCGCGCCCCGGTCTAGTCGGCCTCGTGCAGCATCCGGGCGGCCTCGCGGCAGCGCCTGAGCGCCGCGCGGACGTGGCGCGGCGACGCCCCCGCCATCCCGCACGCGGGCGTGAGCACCACCTGGCGGGCCAGCCGCGCGGGCGGGAAGCCGAGCCGGTTCCACAGCGCCCGCACCGGCTCCGCCGTCGCCTTCAGCGGCGGCAGCGCGGCGTCGGTCGCGGGCACCGCGCCGAGGAACAGCCCGGTCCCCGCCTCGATCGCCTCGCCGACCGCGTCGTCGTCCCGCTTGGGCACGAGCGCGAGGTCGACCGCGACCGCCCTGGCGCCCGCGCCGCGCAGCAGCCCGAACGGGACGTTCCGCGCGCAGCAGTGGACGACCGGGTACGCGGCGTCGTCCGCGCAGGCGGTCTCGATCACGGTGCGCAGCGCGTCCTCGGCGACCGGCGCCTCGATCGCCCGCAGCCGGGAGAAGCCGCTGGCGGTCGGGACCGTCCCGGCGAGCGCGGCGGGCAGCCCCGGCTCGTCGATCTGCAGGAGGATCCGCGCGTCCGGCAGGCGGCGCCGGACGTCGGCCACGTGCGCGGCGGCGCCCTCGGCGAGCGACGCGGTCAGGTCGCGGACGGCGCCCGGGTCCTTCAGCGCGCGGTCGCCGTGCCGCAGCTCGATCGTGGCGGCCAGCGTCCACGGCCCGCACACCTGGATCTTGAACGGCCCGTCGTGCCCGGCCGCGACCTCCTCCAGCACGTCCAGGTCGCGGGCGAGGTGGTCGCGGGAGCGGAGCGTGTCGCGGCCCGGCCGGTCGGAGAACCGCCAGCCCGACGGCTCCAGGTGGACGGGCAGCTCGACGAGCAGTCCCGCCGTCCGCCCGGTGAGGTCGGCGCCGGGGCCGCGCGCGGGCAGCTCGGGCAGGTGCGGCAGCTCGGGCAGCTCGCCGAGCACGACCCGCAGAGCCTCGGCGGGGTCCTCGCCCGGGTAGGAGCCGATCCCGGTCGCCGTACCGATCTGCCAGGGATAGTCCGTCACAGGCCGAACCCTATCGGCGTGCGATCACACGGCGGCGCCGGCGGTCGCGGCGATCGTGGCGGAGGCCAGCACGCGGTCGCCCGCGTACAGGACGGCGGCCTGGCCGCTCGCCACGCCGCGCGCGGGGCGCTCCAGGCGGATGCGCAGGACGTCGCCGTCGAGCTCGGCGGTGCAGGCGTGCACCTCGCCGTGCGCGCGGAGCTGGACGTGGCAGGAGAAGGGGCCGGTCCCGCGAGGGACCGGGCCGCCGGGCGCCTCGGCCAGCCACACCGGGCGCTCGCCGGTGATCTCGTGCACATCGAGCGCCTCGCGCGGCCCGACGGTCACGGTGTTGTCCACCGGGGAGATGTCGAGGACGTAGCGGGGGCGCCCGTCCGGCGCCGGGGTGCCGAGCCGCAGGCCCTTGCGCTGCCCGACCGTGTAGGCGTAGGCGCCGTCGTGGTCGCCGACCCGGTTGCCCGCGGTGTCGAGGATCGGCCCGGGGGACGCGCCGAGCCGCCCGGCGAGGAAGCCCCGGGTGTCGCCGTCGGCGATGAAGCAGATGTCGTGGCTGTCGGGCTTGTCGGCCACCTGGAGGCCGCGCCGCTCGGCCTCCAGCCGGATGTCGGCCTTGGTCGTGTCGCCGAGCGGGAACAGCGCGTGCGCGAGCTGCTCGGGCGTGCAGACGGCCAGCACGTAGGACTGGTCCTTGCCCTGGTCGACGCCGCGCCGCAGGACGCCGCCCGCGAGCCGGGCGTAGTGGCCGGTGCAGACGGCGTCGAACCCGAGCGCGAGCGCGCGGTCCAGCAGCGCGGCGAACTTGATCTTCTCGTTGCAGCGCAGGCACGGGTTCGGGGTGCGGCCGGCCGCGTACTCGCTGACGAAGTCCTCGACGACGTCCCGGTGGAAGCGCTCGGCGAGGTCCCACACGTAGAACGGGATGCCGATCACGTCGGCGGCGCGGCGCGCGTCGCGGGAGTCCTCCAGCGTGCAGCAGCCGCGCGCGCCCGTCCGGTAGGACTGCGGATTGCTGGACAGCGCCATGTGGACGCCCGTGACGTCGTGCCCCGCCTCGGCGGCGCGTGCGGCGGCCACGGCGGAGTCGACGCCGCCCGACATGGCGGCGAGTACGCGCAAAGTCATAGTGCTTCGAGCCTACGCGCCGCCGACCCGCCATTGCGACGCGGTATCGCGCGACGTCCGCGTCGAGGATCGAGGCCGCTGCCCGCGGCGGGCGCGCGCGTGCGGCGGCTCGCGTAAGGTGACGGAGCGGGCTCCGGAGAGGGAGCCCGCTGACGCCACGACAAGGAAGAGACGACAGGTGGGAATCTTCCGCCGTCCGCGCGACACGCCCGCCGCCGTACCGCCCGCGATCGCCGAGTTCTGGGACTGGTGGGGCCAGGCGCGCCCGACGATCGAGGCGTCGCTGGCGGCCGGGCCCGAGCAGCCCGAGCCCGGTGTGCCCGGCGAGGGGCTCTCGGCCGACACGATCGAGGAGCTGTCGCGCCGCGTCCGCAAGATCCATTCCGAGTTGCAGTGGGAGATCGGCGGCTCGGACGACCGCGCGCCGTCGCTGACCGTGACCGGCGGGGGCGACCCCGAGCTGCGCGGCGTGGCCGAGCGCTGGTTCCGCGCCGCGCCGTCCGGCGCGGCGGCGGGCGGCTGGAGGTTCCACCCCGCGCGGCAGGCCGACCCCGAGATGCTCTCGCAGGACCTCGTCCTCGGCGACCACGAGTTCGACCTGGAGTACGTGCGGCTCGGCATGCGCGCCGACACCGACCGGGCCCGCGTCCACATCAGCGCCTACCACCCCGACTTCCTGTTCGTGTCGGAGGAGCAGCAGCTCCAGGTGGCGCTGCACGTCCTCGACTGGGCCCTCGGCGAGGACGACGTCGCCCGCTGGATCGGCGAGGTCTCGATCGCGATCGAGACCCCGATCGACTCGCTGCCGCCCTCGATGCTGCCCGCCGTCGTCGAGCAGGTGGCCGAGCCGTTCGGCGAGCCCGCCTGGCTGACCGGCGAGGGCCGGACGCCGCGCGGCCACCCCAAGCGGCTCGGCGCCCGGTTCCCGCTGCACCGGCAGGACTACCCGCTCTGCGACCTGCATGTGGCGATCACCGTCCCGTACGCCAACAGCAACCCCGACCGGCTCCCGGTGGAGCCGTCGGCGGGGGCGCTGCGCGCGTTCGAGAAGAAGCTGGCCAAGCTCGGCGACCGGGCGGTGCTGGCCGTGCGCGAGACCGGTGACGGCCTGCGCGTGTTCCACCTGTACGCCGACCCCGACTCCGGCGTGATCGGCGAGCTGGACCAGCTCGCCGCCGCCTGGACGGAGGGCAAGGCCAAGGTGGCCTCCACAAACGACCCCGGCTGGCGCGCCTTCGCCCCCTACCAGCCCTGACGCCCCCTACCAGCCCTAAGCGCGCCCTACCGGCTCCGAGCGCGCCCTAGCCGTGCCTGCGGACGGCCTCGACCTTGCGCCAGCGCGCCTCGCAGAAGCAGTAGAGGCCGAAGACCAGGACGCCCACGGCGACGGCGACCAGCCCCCAGACCCCGGCGGGGGTCTCGGCGAACTCGCGGAGCGTGCCGTCCAGGCCCTGGGCCTTGTCCGGCTCGAAGCTGAGCGCGGCGTAGCCGAGGAACACCCCGACCGCGCCGCCGACCAGGCCGCGCGCCAGGTTCCCGACCACCCCGACCGGCTGGACGACCCGCCGCGCCGCCGGGCCCATGCCGGTCAGCTCCTTCAGGAACGAGCGGCGGACGGCGCCCGCCACCACGACCGCGCCCCAGACGAGGAAGCCGATCCCGATCGCCAGGATCAGCCAGCGGCCGCCCGGCTCGGCCATCGCCCGCGCGGTGAACGTCTTGGACTGCTTGTCGCTGGACTGGCCCGAGTTCCCGGCCAGGAACGCGATCGTCGCCGCGAACCCGGCGAGGTAGATGACGGCGCGGGCGGCCGACGAGAGCCGCTTGGTCGGCTTGTCCCCGTCCGGGACCGGGCGCCCGTACAGCGCCTCGGCGGCCTGCCAGAGGGCGATCGCCACGAACCCGGCCGCCATCAGCCACAGGACGACGGGGCCGCCCGGCTTCTCCGCGACGGCCTGGAGCGCGCCCGTGCGGTCCGCCTCCTTGCCGCCGCCGTCGCCGAACGCGACCTGGAGCGCCAGCCAGCCGATCAGAAGGTAGAGGAGCCCTCGGGCCACGAGCCCGCCCCGGGTCATGTAGTGGAACCCCGGATGGCCCGCGGCCTTCCGTCCGACACGCTCTACTGTGGTCTCGCCCATCGCCGCCCTCCTCAGGAACGGCAGATCTGTCCCCGCCCACGGAAAGGTAAAACCAGCGTCTAGGTCAGACCGGCCCGGCGGGCGCGCTCGACGACGGGCCCGATGGCCTCGGCGAGGGCCTTGACGTCCGCCTCGGTGGAGGTGTGGCCGAGGGTGAAGCGGAGCGAGCCCCGCGCGCGCTCCGCGCCGGTGTCCATCGCCATGAGGACGTGGCTGGGCTGCGACACCCCGGCCGAGCACGCGGACCCGGTCGAGCACGCGATGCCCTGCGCGTCCAGGAGCATGAGCAGCGCGTCGCCCTCGCAGCCGGGGAAGGAGAAGTGGGCGTTGCCGGGGAGGCGGTCGCCCGGGTCGCCGTTCAGGACCGCGCCGGGGACGGCCGCGCGGACGGCCTCGACGAGCCGGTCGCGCAGTTCGGCGAGCCGCGCGGCCTCGGCGTCGCGGCGCCGGGCGGCGGTCTGGACGGCGGCGGCGAACCCGGCGATGGCCGGGGCGTCGAGCGTCCCGGACCGGACGTCGCGCTCCTGCCCGCCGCCGTGCAGCAGCGGCACCGGGTCGAGGAACAGCGGCTCGGCGGGCTTGGCCAGCAGCAGCGCGCCGACCCCGATCGGGCCGCCGATCTTGTGGCCGGTGATCGCCAGCGACTGGACGCCGCTCGCCGCGAACCCGACCGGCAGCGTCCCGGCCGCCTGGACGGCGTCGGTGTGGAACGGCACCCCGTGCTCGCGCGCGAGCGCCGCCAACTCGGCGACCGGCTGGACGGTGCCGACCTCGTTGTTCGCCCACATGACCGTGGCGAGCGCCACGTCCGCGCCGGTGCCGAGCGCCTCGCGCAGCGCCTCGGGGCGGACGCGCCCGAGCCCGTCCACGGGGATCCACTCGACCCGCGCGCCCTCGTGGTCGGCGAGCCAGCGCGCCGCGTCCAGCACGGCGTGGTGCTCGACGGCCCCGACCAGCACGCGGGTGCGGGCCGGGTCGGCGCCGCGGCGCGCCCAGAACACGCCCTTCACGGCGAGGTTGTCGGCCTCGGTGCCGCCCGAGGTGAACACGACCTCGCTCGGCCGCGCGTCGAACGCCTCGGCGATGATCTCGCGGGACTCCTCCACCACCCGGCGGGCACGGCGGCCGGCCGCGTGCAGCGAGGACGGGTTGCCGAGCTCGCACAGCTCCGCCGTCATCGCCTCGATGGCCTCCGGCAGCATCGGGGTCGTCGCCGCATGGTCGAGGTAGGTCACCACGACCCCAACAGTAGCCGCGCTCGGGGCCCGCTCCGGCCGCGGCTCGACAGCTGTACCGTCCAGCCGGTACAGTAGGGCGCCATGACGAGGGAAGCTCTGCTCGACGCCGCCGAATCCGTGCTCTTCGAGCACGGATCGCAGGCGTTGACGCTCGCCGCGGTCGCCGACCGCGCGGGCGTCAGCAAGGGCGGGCTGCTCTACCACTTCCCCACCAAGGACGCGCTCGTCGCGGCGATGGTCGCGCGGACCATCGAGGAGTTCGACGCCCTGATCGACTCCTACGACGACGGCTCCCCCGGCTCCTACACCCGCGCCCACGTCGAGGTCACGTTCGAGATCCTCGGCGGCGAGGCGCGCACCCACCGGCGGTGGTCGGCGATCAGCGCGGCCGCCGCCGACCCCGGGCAGGCCGAGCCGATGAACGAGGCCATGCGCCGCTGGCACGGCCGCGATCCCGGCGAGGACCCCGACCCGTGCGCCGCGCAGGTCGTCCGGCTGGCGGTCGAGGGGCTGTGGGAAGTGGTGAGCCACGTTCCCGACCTCTATGACGAGGCCCAGCTCGCGGAGCTGAGGACGCACCTGCTGGCCATGCTGGAGCAGCCCGCGCCCGACCGCGCCTGACCGTTTCGGCGCCGTCCGGCCCGTCCGTTTTTGGAGCGCTCCACGGCATCCGCCGGAGCCCGTCACGACCTCTCCATCCCCCGGGGCCCTGCTGCCCCCCACGAGCCCAGAAAGAGGTGAACAATGCTGTTCCGCGCCCGCACGGGAACGTTCCTCACGTTCGCGCTGGCCGGCCTGCTGACCGGGGTGTGGGTCGCCCGCATGCCCGCGCTGGCGGACAAGTTCGGGACGAACGAGGGCGAGATCGGCATCGTCGTCCTCGTCTGGGGCGTCGGCGCCATCATCGCCATGCAGGCGCTGCGCGCGGTGATGGCGCGCGCCGGGAGCCGCGCCACGCTGCGGCTGGCGCTGCCGCTGACCGCGCTGTCCTACGCCGGTGTCGCGCTGGCCCCGACCTACACGGTGCTGCTCGGCGCGGTCGCGCTGTTCGGCATGACGTTCGGGATCACCGACATCGCGATGAACGCGCAGGGCAGCGTCGTCGAGCGGGCCTACCGGCGGTCGATCATGAGCGGGATGCACGCGGGCTGGTCCGTCGGCGCGATGTGCGGCGGGCTGTTCGGCGTCGCCACCGCCGCCGCCGGGCTCGGCTTCACCGCGACCGTCCTCGCCGCCGCCGCGCTGTCGCTGCCCGCCGGCCTCGCGCTCGGCCGCACCTACCTGCCCGACCCCGTGTCCCCCGCCGCGTCCGGGACGGGCCGCGCCCGGCGCCGGATGCCCGCCGCCGTCTACCTGATCGGGATCCTCGGGTTCATCGCGTTCATGACCGAGGGCTCGATCGCCGACTGGAGCGGCCTGCTGCTGCACGACGAACTCGGCGCGACGCAGGCCGTGGCCGCGTTCGGCTACCCGATGTTCGAGCTGGCGATGCTGCTCGGGCGCCTGGTCGGCGACCGCGTCCGGATGCGGCTCGGCACCCGGCGGCTGCTGGTCGGCGCCGGCCTCGGCACCGCGCTCGGCATGACCGTGGTCGTGCTCGCGCCCGCGCCGCAGGTCGCCATCGCCGGGTTCTTCTTCACCGGCCTGGTGGTCTGCACGGTCGTCCCGACCACGATCTCGCTGGCGGGCACCGCCGACCCCGAGCGTCCGGGCGCGGCGGTCGCGCAGGTCGGCGCGATGGGCTACGGCGGGCTGCTGCTCGGCCCGGTCGTCGTCGGGTTCCTGTCGGACGCGACGTCGCTGCGGGTCGGCGTCGGCGTGGTGGTCGTCCTCGCGCTGCTCATCTCCGCGGGGGCCCGGTTCGTCCCGCTGCGGATGAACGTGGACGTCGCCTCGCACTCCTCCGAGGCGGCGGTGGCGGGCGCCGAGACCGAGCCCCTGGCCGCCTGAACGAGGCCCTGGAACGCGGACGCCCCGTCCGGAGCAGGATCCGGACGGGGCGCCGCGACACGCTCACTTGCGCTTCTGGATCTCCTCGGTGAGCTGCGGCGCGACCTGGAACAGGTCGCCCACGACGCCGAAGTCGACGAGGTCGAAGATCGGCGCCTCGGCGTCCTTGTTGATCGCGACGATCGTCTTCGAGGTCTGCATGCCGGCCCGGTGCTGGATCGCGCCGGAGATGCCGACCGCGACGTAGAGCTGCGGCGACACGGTCTTGCCGGTCTGGCCGACCTGGAAGGAGTGCGGGTACCAGCCCGCGTCGGTCGCGGCGCGCGAGGCGCCGACGGCGCCGCCGAGCGAGTCCGCGAGCCCCTCGATGATCGCGAAGTTCTCCGCGCCGCCGACGCCGCGCCCGCCGGAGACGACGATCGCGGCCTCGGTCAGGTCGGGGCGCTCGCCCTTCTCCTGGACGACCCGCTCGACGATCCGCGCGCCCTTGTCGGCGTCCGACAGCGTCACCGCGACCCGCTCCTCGACGGGGGTGGCGGGGGACGCCTCGGGCGCGACGGAGTTCGGCCGGACGGCGATGATCGGCGTGCCCGTCCGCACCCGGGCGTGCGCGATGATCGCGCCGCCGAAGATGGAGTGCTCGGCGACCAGGCCGTCGGCGACGTCCACGACGTCGGTGAGGACGCCCGAGCCCGTCTTGACGGCGAGCCGCCCGGCGATCTCCTTGCCCTCGGCGGTCGCCGACACCAGCACGGCGGCGGGCGACCCCTCGCCCACGAGCCGCGCCAGCAGCGCGGCCTTCGGGGCGACGACGTAGGAGGTCAGCTCCTCGTCGTCGGCGACGTACACCTTGCCGGCGCCGTACTCGCCGAGCTTGTCCTTCGCGCCCTCGTAGCCCGGGCCCACCCATACGGCGGCGGCCTCGCCCAGCCGGTTGGCCAGCGTCAGCAGTTCGAGGGCGACCTTCTTGACCTCACCGTCGACATGGTCGACGAGGACGAGGATCTCAGCCATCGGAATGTGTCCCTTCCCCGGTCAGACGAACTTCTTCGACGCGAGGAAGTCGGCGATCGCGGTGCCGCCGCTGCCCTCGTCGGTGACGATCTGACCCTTCTCGCGCGGCGGCGCCTCGGCGAAGTCCACCACCTCGGTGGCGGCGTTGGCCAGGCCGACCCGCCCCGCGTCGATACCGGCGTCGCCGGCGCCGAGCGTCTCCACCGGCTTCTTCTTGGCCGCCATGATCCCCTTGAACGAGGGGTAGCGCGGCTCGTTGATCTTCTCGACGACGCTGACCACGGCGGGCAGGGTCGCCTCGACCCGGTCGTGGCCGTAGTCGGTCTGCCGCTGGATCGTGATGGCGGTCCCGTCGATCTCGACCTTGTTGGCCAGCGAGAGCTGCGGGACGCCGAGCCGCTCGGCGAGCATCGCCGCGAGCACGCCGGTGCGCGCGTCGGTGGACTCCGAGCCGAGGATCACGAGGTCGAAGCCGGTGTGGCCGAGCGCCTGGCCGATCACGTAGGAGGTCTGGAGCGCGTCGGACCCGGCGAACGCGTCGTCCACCAGGTGGACGGCCTTGTCGGCGCCCATCGCGAGCGACCTGCGGATGGAGTCGGTGGCCTTGTCGGGACCCAGGGTGAGGACGGTGACCTCGCCGCCGTGGGCCTCCTTGACGCGCAGCGCCTCCTCGATGGCGTACTCGTCGAGCTCGTTGATGACACCGTCCGCGGCGGCGCGGTCGAGCGTGCTGTCATCGGACTTCAGCTTGCGGGGGCTCTCGGTATCGGGAACCTGCTTCACCAGGACGACGATGTTCATGGCCGGTGACCGACCTCCCTGCACTCGGTTGGCCGCTGGGGTGAGCGGACAGAGGGGCGCCGCCCCTGGCGGGTCGACGCGGGAAACGCCTTTCTCGCTGCAACAGCCTGCCAAAGGCCCGAACGGGTTTCGGATCCGGGTCCCCGGTTCGGCCGTGCCCGCCAAATGTTACCCGTGAGTAGCCGGGCGGCAAAATCCCGGGGTGGGAGCGCCCGGCGGACCTCACGTCCCGTTGAGGGCGTTCTGGAGCCGGTCGAGCGTGGCCTCCAGCGAGCTCTGCAACCCGTACATCGGCGCGAAGCTCGGGGTCAGCGACATCGCGCCGACCACCGCGAACAGCGCCAGCGCGCCGAGCAGCACGCCCGCGGCCGCGATGCCGCCCGGCCGCCGCGCGGCGGCGAGCGCCATCCGTTCGAGCTGGCGGCGCGGGCCGGTGACGCCCGGAGCGCTCCACAGCACGGCGGCCCCGGCGCCCGCGCCGAACGCGCACGCCGCGAGCGGGTCGATCTCGCCGCCGACCGCCGCGGCCGCCACCAGCCCGAGCGGGACCGCGACCGTGAACGCCGCCGCGTAGGGGACGGTCAGCAGCGTCCGGCCGAGCGCCCACGCCCGGCCCCGCACGGTCGAGGCGGCGCCCGCCCGCAGCAGCGTGACGGCCGCGAGCGAGGCCAGCAGCCCGACGATCGGCATCATGACCGCGACGCCCACGCCGACCACCACGACCATCGCGGCCAGCAGCCGGGCCCAGCCCTGCGCGACGGCCAGCTCGTGCGCCCGCGCCGCGCTCCCCCGGGCACCGGACGCCGCCGGAGGCTCCGGGGCCGGGGTCGGGGCCGGGGCCGCGGGCGGGGACGGGGACGGGGGTGCCGTGTGCGCGGTGTGCGCCGTGTGCGCCGTCGCCGGGGGCCTCGCGGGGGACGGCGGGAGGTCCAGCCTCGCCACCGCCTCGGCCAGGTCGGCCGCCGACGGACGGGCGGAGGCGTCCGGGCGCGCCGCCGCCGCGACCAGCGGCCGCAGCCCCTCGGGCAGTGCCGCGATCAGCCCGGCGGGCAGCTCGGGGGCCGGGCCGACGGGCAGCTCGCCGGAGGAGGACACGGCGGTCTCGTCCGGGCGCCCGGTGGCGGCGAAGAGCAGGGTCACGGCCCAGGCGCGCACGTCGGCGGGGACGTCGCCCGGCGTTCCGGCGCGTCCGGTGAGGGCGAAGTCGACGACGACCGGGGCGTCGTCCACGACCAGCACCGTCCCGGGGCCGAGGTCGCCGTGAGTGAGGCCCGCCTGGTGGAGGGCGGCGAGCGCCTTGGCCAGGCCGAGCGCCATGCGGCCGAGCGCGGCGCCGCCCATCGGGCCGTGCGCGGCGACGTGCTCGGCGAGCGGCCTGCCCGGGACGAACCGCGAGACGACGTAGGGGCGCGTGCCGCCGGGCTCGCCGCCGAGGACGTCGACGACGTAGGGGCTGAGGACCGAGCGCATCCGCGCGATGTCGGGGACGGCGCCGGGGGGCAGCAGCCGGATCGCCACGTCGCGCCCGTCGGGGCCCGCCGCGCGGTGGGCGGTGCCCGCGCCGCCGCCCAGCCGGGACAGCAACCGGTACGGCCCGATGTGCTCCTGGTGGCTCGTCTCACCGCTCATATGGGTGGCCACCCTATCGATCGGCGGCGCCCCGCCGCGCCGGATCGGCCGCGCCCGCCCGCGCGGGCGCGGTCACATGCCGGGGACGCGGTCGATGAGGTCGTGGACGTCGGAGCGCACGCCCTCCAGGTCCGTGCTCATGCCGTTCAGCGGCGTGGTGTCGGGCGGCCGGCTCAGCGACAGCACGGCCAGCACGGCGGCGAAGACGCCGAGGACGAGCGCCCCGGCCAGGGCCGCCTCGGTGCGCGGCAGGACCGCGCCCCAGACCCGGGCGAGCTGCCGCCGCGGCGCTCCGCTGCCCGGCGCGAGGCACAGCAGGCCGATCACCGCCATCGCGGAGTAGGCGACGGCCCGCGAGGCCGACATGTCGGACTTGGTGAAGATCAGCGCGCCCAGCAGGATCAGCCCGGCGCCGACGCTGAGCCCCGCGAGCAGCACGGTGACCAGCACGGCGCCCGGCAGGTGCAGCGGGGTCCTGAACGCCGCCGCGACCGCGTCGCCCGAGCGGGGGCCCCGGCGGGTCCGCTTGTCCTCCATGCCCTTGGCGGCCTTGTCGGCCATCCGCAGCACGGCGACGCCCACGAGCGTGACGCCGACCGCGAGCAGCGGGGCGATGTTGGCGAACGCCAGCAGCGCCGCCAGGACGACGAGGCTGAGCAGCCGGTACAGGCCGTAGGGCTTGCGGGCCTCCTTGTCGCGCTCGTCGCGGGTGCGCTCGGCCTGCCGCCGCACCTCGTCGACGCGCGGATCCTCGTACGGGCTGCCGTGCCCCGCGGGCGGGCCGCCCGGCTCGGGCCCGCGATGCAGGGAGCCCGGCGGGGGCGGGCCGTAGGGCGGCGGGTAACCGGCCTGCGACCGGGTGTTGTAGGGGGCGTAGCCGCCCTGCGAGTAGCTCGGCGAGTCGTAGGGGCCGGGCGCGGGCGGCGGGACGGGCGGCGGCGCCGCGGGCGGGAGCTGCCCGACGAAGTCCTTGGGCTGCGCGTGCGCCGGCGCGGGCGCCGGGGTCGGCGGGGGCGTCGGCGTCCGCGCGGGGGCCGGAGCCGGGGCCGGCATCGGCGTCGGCGGCGGCGTGTCGGTGCGCGTGGCCGGTTCCTGCGAGGTGAGCGGCGCGGGCGCGGGCATGGAGAACTGCCGCGCGTGGTCGGGCTCCCCGAGCGGCGGGTCGGGCCGGTCCAGCGGCTGGGACGCGCTGTCGGGACGGGTGTGGTGCTGGTCGATCCGCGTCTGGTCGGTGAGCGTCGCCTCGAAGTGGATGCGCCGGGTGAGCTGGACGAGGTTGACCGCCGTCGGGCGCTCGGCCGGGTGGCGGGCCATCGCCGAGCGCAGCACCGGCAGCATCGCGGCCGGGACGCCGTCCAGGTCGGGCGTGCCCTGCATGATCTTGTAGAAGATCGACTCGAAGGTGCCCGAGCCGAACGGGGGCCGCCCGGTCGCGGCGTAGGCGACGGTCCCGGCCCAGGCGTGCACGTCGGACGGCGGGCCCGCGTCCTCGCCCTCGATGATCTCCGGGGAGAGGTAGCCGGGGGTGCCGATCACCATGCCGGTCGCGGTCAGCCGGGTCGCGTCCGCGCCCTGCGCGATGCCGAAGTCGATCACGACGGGCTCGCCGTCGACCAGCATGACGTTGCCGGGCTTCATGTCGCGGTGGATGATCCCGGCGCCGTGGATAGCCGACAGCGCGGAGGCGAGCCCCACGCCGAGCCGCTGGAGCGCCTGCCCGTGGATCGGGCCGGACTCCTCGACGATCTCCTCCAGCGTGCGCCCCGGGACGTACTGGGTCACGATGTAGGGCTGGTCGGCGGTGACGTCGGCGTCGAGGATCTCGGCGACGTGCCTGCTGTGCACGCGCCGCATCGAGTCGACCTCGCGCGCGAGCCGGCGGCGCGCCGTGGCGTCCCCGGCGACGGCCGGCCGCAGCACCTTGATGGCCACCTTGCGCCCCTCGGCGTCGGCGCCGAGGTAGACGACGCCCATGCCCCCCTCACCCAGGGTCTGGAGCACGCTGTAGCGGCCGATACGGTCCCCGGACGTGACAACCCCCTTCATCGTTTACGAAACCCTACCCTCCGCCAACCGGGCGAACAGGACCCCAGGAGCATGTCAGGCCGCCCGCCCTCGGCCACCCTGGCGCCCGCCTCCGCCTCCGGCCTGCCCCCCGCCGTGCGCACCCCTGTGCGCACCCCTGTGCGCACCCCTGTGCGCACCGCCTGCCGCGTCGCCGGGACGCGGCGCGAGCGCGCCCGCGAACCACCGCGCGGCGGGACGGCGGGACGGGTCGCGCCGCAGCGCGAGCCGCAGCAGGCCCGCGACGGGCTCGGGCACGCCGTCCAGGTCGACCTGGCCGCGCAGGATCCGGAAGCAGACGCCGTGCAGCGAACCGCGCCCGAACGGCGGCCGGCCGGTCGCGGCGTAGGCCACGGTGGACGCCCAGGAGAACACGTCGGACGCGGTGGTGGCGCGCTCGCCCTCGATCAGCTCGGGCGCGAGGTAGGCGGGCGTCCCGACCACCATGCCGCGCCGGGTGATCTGCTCCATGCCCGACTCGTGCGCGATGCCGAAGTCGATCAGCGTCGGCCGGTCGCCCAGGACGATCACGTTGCCGGGCGCGACGTCGCGGTGCAGGACGCCCGCGTCGTGCACGTCGGCGAGCGCGAGCGCGAGCCGCCGCGCGAACCGGGCGAGCCGGTCCCCCTCCAGCGGCCCGTAGTCGGAGACCAGGTCGCCGAGCGGGCAGCCGGGCACGTACTGCATGACCACGTAGGGCCGGTCGGCGGTGACCCGGCCGTCCAGCAGCCGGGCCACGTGGTCGCTGTGCACCCGCGCCTGCGCGGACATCTCGCGCGCCAGCCGCGCGATCGCCTCCGGCTCGGCGGCGAGGCCGGGGAGCAGCTCCTTGACCGCGACCTCGCGGCCGGTCGCGTCCATCGCCAGGTAGACGACGCAGGTGCTCCCCCGGCCGATCTCGTCCAGCAACCGATACCCGGCCAGCCGCCGATGCGTTCCCATGACCCTTTTGACGCCGGAAATCGGGCTCGCGTTCCCCGTGGCCGAGCCCCGTTTGACGTCACCCAGCGCGTTCCCGTTCCCCCGGAACGGTCACGAAAGGATCGCGAACGGCCCCGGATCAGCCCTCGCGGGCGGCCTTCCGGGCGCGGCGCTCCTCGCGGCGGGTCTCGAACTTGGTCGCGGACGCGTCGAGATGGGCCAGGAACTCGCCCAGCTCCTCGCGCGCCTTCTCCCCGCCGCCGTCCAGGCCGGTGAGCTCGAACACGCCCAGCTTGCGCAGGACCGGCGTCAGGACGTCGTCGTGGTGCAGCCGCAGGTCGTAGATGCCCGCGTTGGCGATCACGACGGACTTGCGCATGAACCCCTCGATGCCCGCGCCGGGCATCTCGAACGCCTTGACGACGTCGGTGATCGCCCGCATCGTCTCGTTCGGCGCCAGCTCCAGCGCGGCGCCGAGCAGGTTCCGGTAGAAGATCATGTGGAGGTTCTCGTCGGCCGCGACGCGCGCCATCATCTGCTCGCAGATCGGGTCGCCCGAGGCCCGGCCGGTGTTGCGGTGCGAGACGCGGGTCGCGAGCTCCTGGAACGCCACGTACGCGGCGCCGTGCAGGAACGAGTCGCCGTGCGTCGGCTCGTAGCCGGTCTCCATGTGGAGCATCCTGGCGCGCTCCAAGGCGATCGGGTCGACGGCGCGGGTGACGGTGAGGTAGTCGCGGATGACGATGCCGTGCCGGTTCTCCTCGGCCGTCCACCGGTTGACCCAGGTGCCCCAGGCGCCGTCGCGCCCGAAGACGGTGGCGATCGCGTTGTGGTAGCCGGGGAGGTTGTCCTCGGTGAGCAGGTTGACGATCAGCGACTCGCGCGCCTCCAGGCTCAGCTTGGACTGCTCCAGCGACCACGCCTCGCCGTCCAGCGGGCCGTCGAAGTCGCGTCCCTGGCCCCAGGGCACGTACTGGTGGGGGAACCATTCCTTGGCCATCGACATGTGCCGGTCGAGCTCCTTCTCGACCACCTGTTCCAGGTCGAGCAGCAGGCCGGTCTGGAACTTGTCTTCGGGGGTGACGGACATACCGTTCCTTCACTGGACGACGGGACTACCGGGCGCGCCGCCGTGCCCGCGGCGCGCTGATCAGCTCGCCGAGCAGGCCCGACACGCAACCTACTCAAGCGTAGGTTCGATCGTCGCCAGCGGGGCGGGACCCCGTCAAGGCGGCGGCCTCACAAGCGGGACCGTGCTTGTTTTGTAGATCGGGGCGAAGACCGCGGCGCCCGGCCGTCACCCTCCGCCCGCGACCTGCTGCCACACGCGTCCGGCCGCCGCCCTGAGGAGCGGTCTCGGGACGAGCCGCAGCGCGGGCAGCGCCGCCTTGTACTGGGCTCCCGGGACGGACAGCGCGCGTCCGGCCTCGACCGCGTCCAGCCCCGCCCTGGCCACGGCGTCGCGGCGCAGCCACAGCGGATGGGGCGGCGCGCCGTCGTCGGTGTGGGTGAAGCCGGGGCACAGCGCGGTCACGTGCACGCCCTCGGCCGCGACCTCCGCGTGCAGGCTCTCGGAGAAGGCGATCACGAACGCCTTCGTCGCGCCGTAGCTGGCGCCGCCCGGGGACGGCGCGAGCCCCGCCATGGACGCGACGTTGAGCACACCGCCCCGGCCCCGGCCGACCATGCCGGGCAGCGCCGCGTGGGTGAGCCGCACGAGCGCGGTCACGTTCAGCTCGATCCCGGCGAGGTGGTCCTCCAGCGGCAGGCCGGCGAACGCGCCGGGCGCGCCGCGTCCCGCGTTGTTCACCAGGAGCTCCACCGGGTCGGCGCGGAGCCGCCGCTCGACCTCCGCGCACCGCGCGCCGTCGGTGAGGTCGGCGGCGACCACCTCCACCGCGACCCGGTACCGCTCGACCAGCTCGCGCGCCAGCTCCTCCAGCGGTCCGGGGCGGCGCGCCACGAGCACGAGGTCGGCGCCCCGGGCCGCGAGGAGCCGGGCGAAGCTCGCGCCGATCCCGCCGGACGCGCCGGTCACCAGCGCGGATCGGTACGCCTGTCTCGTGGCCGCTCGCATGGCGGCCGATGCTAGCCGCGGCGCCCCGCCCGCCACGGCCGCTCGACCAAATCGTGAAGGAGGTTCGCGAGGCGCCTACGCGTCCGCGGGCTCCGAGGTGCGCCGCGGGTCCCCGCCCGCGTACTCGACCGGCGTGATCATCGTGGCCGGGTCCTCGCCAGCCGACCAGAGGCCGACCAGGAACGCGGCCGTCGCCTCCAGCAGCGCGGCGCGCTCCAGGCCCCCGCCGTCCAGCGGGACGCAGCCGAGGTCGGCCACGAGCGTGCGCGCGGCGGCCAGCGCGGCCGGGTCGTCGCCGCACAGCGGGACGCCGAGCGGGCGCCCCCCGAAGGACGGCGGCGCCATCCGCCACACGCTCTCGTGGGCCAGGTTGAACGCCTTGACCACGCGCGCCCCGCTCGCGTCGGCGATCCGGCGCGCCACCGAGGGGCCCTCGCCCGTCTTCAGCCGCTCGAACGGCGGCTCCATCGGGTTGACGCAGTCGATCAGCACCCGTCCCGTGAGCGGCCCGGCCTCGCGCAGCACGTCCTGGACGCCCTCGTACCAGACGGCGAGCAGCACCACCTCGCCGAACGCCGCCGCCTCCGCGATCCCGCCGCCGGCGGCCCCGGCGCCGATCCGCTCCGCCAGCGCGACCGCCTTCGCGGGCGTCCGCGCGCCGATCCGCACCTCGTGGCCCGCGCGCGCCCACCGCGTGGCGAGCGCGTCCGCCATGTTGCCCGCGCCGAGTACTCCGATACGCATGACGACCTCCCGTTCGATTACCGTCGGACGGGACGCTAGGCGGTCCGTTCCGCACCGCCCGGTGCGTATCGGGGAGGGCAGGATGTCGGCGATACCCATGCGAACCACAGATCTCCCGACGAGCGCGTTCGGCGCCGACTGCCAGACCCGGCTCGCCCTCGACGTGCTGTCGGGCACCTGGACGGGCGTCGTGCTCTGGACGCTGCGCGACGGCCCGCTGCGCCCCGGCGAGTTGCAGGCGCGGATCGGCGGCATCCGCCACAAGGTCCTCACCGGGACGCTGCGGCGCCTCGAACAGAACGGCCTGGTCACCCGACGCCGCTACGCCGAGGCGCCGCCGCGCGTCGAGTACGAGCTGACCGGCCCGGGGCGGGGGCTGCTGGAGGCGCTGTCGGCCCTCGGCCGCT
Source organism: Actinomadura litoris (assembly GCF_009733595.1). Classification (GTDB taxonomy): domain Bacteria; phylum Actinomycetota; class Actinomycetes; order Streptosporangiales; family Streptosporangiaceae; genus Spirillospora; species Spirillospora litoris. Next base: position 61,702 of record NZ_WOFH01000024.1, read on the forward strand.
GGACCGAACGGCACGCCGACGAGGTACTGGCCGCGCAGGAGCGCGGCCGGTAGCGGGAGGGCGCGGCGGTCAGCGGCCCGTGAAGGTCGCCTTGCCGGGCCCCTCCTCCATGAAGCTCTTCATGCCGTTCGCCTGGTCCTCGGTCGCGAACAGCGAGGCGAAGTGCTGCCGCTCGATCTCCAGGCCGGTGTCGAGGTCGACCTCCAGGCCCGCGTCGATGGCCCGCTTGGCGGCGGCGAGCGCGACCGCGGGGCCGCCCACGAACGTCGCCGCCCACTCCCGCGCCGCCGGGTAGACCTCGGCGTCGGGGACGACCCGGTCGACGAGCCCGATCGCGAGCGCCTCCTCGGCCGCGACGTGCCGTCCGGAGAACACCAGGTCCTTGGCCTTGGCCGGGCCGACCAGCCGGGCCAGCCGCTGCGTGCCGCCCGCGCCGGGGATCACGCCGAGCTGGATCTCGGGCTGCCCGACCTTCGCGCCCTCGCCCGCGACCCGGAAGTCGGCGGTCAGCGCCAGCTCCAGGCCGCCGCCGAGCGCGTACCCGGTGATCGCGGCGATGACGGGCTTCGGGATCGCGGCGAGCGCCTTCGCGAAGTCCTGGAGGAGGTGCGAGAGGCCCGCCGACATCTCCGGGAACGACATCGGCGCCATCTCCTTGATGTCCGCGCCCGCCGCGAACACCCGCTCCCCGCCGTACAGGACGACGGCCGCGACGGCGTCGTCCGCCGTGACCTGGCGGGCCGCGTCGATCAGTTCGCGCTGCACCGCCGAGTTGAGGGCGTTCATCTTCGGGCGGTCCAGCCTGATCGTCGCGATCCCGTCCTCGACCTCGACCCGTACGAACTCGCCCACGGCGACCCTCCTCGAACTCGGCGGCGAACGCACCGAGCCTAACCAGCGGGCGTCCGCGTGATCCACGGGGGCGCCGGAGGAGGGGCGGGCCACGGTGACGCGCGGAAACGTCCGAGGCTGCTGGTAGCTTCGGGGACCATGCTCGTCGCCCACGCCACCTGGCACGGCGGTGCGCTCTGTCTGTGGGCCGAACGCACCAGGCGGCTCCGGGAGGAGCCGGGGGGCGTCCCCCCGCAGGCAGCACCTGCGCGTGATCCCGTCCCCGGTGTCCATCCGTTCGCGTCCCGCGACTTCTCCGGCACCTCCTACGAGCCGCTCGTGCGCGGCGCGGCCCGCGTCGAGCTGACGATGTCGCTCCCGACCCGCGTCGACCGGGAACACGGCGATCACCCGCTGCCGTCCGCCGAACTCGGGCCCGAGCCCATCGACGGCGAGCCGGAGCTGCGGCCCTGGAGGGTGCCGGCGCTCGTGCTTGAGCCGTTCCCCGCGATGGCGCTGCTCCAGGCCGCCGAGCACAGCGGCGACGTCGTCCCCGGCGGCGACCTGCGGTTCCTGTGCCTGCTCGCGGATGAGGCCGTCCACCTGACCGGGCGCGGCCAGGTCCTGCCCGCGCTGCTGCGCGAGGACGGCGACCTCGTCGCCCGCTGGCGTCCCGTCATCGACGACCCGCCGCGCTTCCGGGAGCTGGCCGCCGCGATGCCCGCCGCGTGCCGCGCGGCCGACGGCGGGCGGCCCGCCGCCGAGGTGCTGCGCGAGGCGCTGCACGGCCTGGTCGACACCGCCGTGCGCGGCGTGGTGCCGCACCCGCTGCTGCCGCCGCGCCGGGGCAGGGCGCCCGAGCGGATCCCGCTCGCCGAACGCTGGGTGGAGGCGCTGACCGGCCCGGCGCCGGACGTGGCGCGCGAGCCCGGCGACGACTCCGCCGAACTGATCGCCGAGCTGGACGCGTGGGCCGCCGCCGCGCGCCGCCCGTCGGGCCCGCTGCGCGTGTGCTTCCGGCTCGCCGAGCCGGGCGCGGAGGAGTTCGAGCCCGAGCCGGGCGAGAAGGGCGCGAAGGGCGCCGAGGAACAGGACGCCTGGCGGGTCGAGTTCGCGCTCCAGGGCATCGACGACCCGAGCCTGTACGTGCCCGCCGCGACGGTGTGGGCGGGCGAGGCAACGTCGGTCACAGGCGCGGAGGAGACGCTGCTCGACGGCCTCGGCCGCGCGCTGCGGCTGTTCCCCGACCTCGCGCCCGCGCTCGACGACCCCGAGCCCGGCGGGCTCCTCCTCGACACGGCGGGCGCGTTCCGGTTCCTGCGGCGCGCGGCGCCGATGCTGGCCGCCGCCGGGTTCGGCGTCCTGCTCCCGCAGTGGGCGGGCAGGGCCAGGCTCGGCATGCGGTTCACCACCCGCCCGGACGACCCGGAGGCCTCGTCCGGCGCCGCCGCGCCCTCGGGCTTCGACCTGAAGGGCATGGTCAAGTTCCGCTGGGACCTCGCCATCGGCGACGAACGCGTCGACGAGGCGGAGCTGGAGGAGCTGGCCCGGTTGAAGACGCCGCTCGTCCGGCTGCGCGGCCAGTGGGTCGAGCTGGACGAGGAGCAGCTGGAGGCCGCGCTCGACTTCCTGCGCCGCCCGCGCCGGGGCCGGATGCCCGCCGCCGAGGCGGTCCGCGCGGTCCTGCACGCGGGCGAGGCCGCGCTGCCCCTGGTCGAGGTCGACGCGGGCGGCACGCTCGGCGACCTGCTGTCGGGCGAGGCCGACCGGCGGCTCGCGCCGCTCGCGACGCCCGAGGAGCTGGACGCGGAGCTGCGCCCCTACCAGGAGCGCGGGCTGGCGTGGCTGGCGTTCATGGACGGCCTCGGCCTCGGCGCGCTGCTCGCCGACGACATGGGGCTCGGCAAGACGCTCGCGGTGCTGTCGCTGCTCGTCCACGAGCGGGAGGGCGGCGCGCGCCCCGACCCCACGCTGGCGATCCTGCCGATGTCGCTGGTGGGGAACTGGCAGCGGGAGGCGGCGCGGTTCACGCCGAAGCTGCGCGTGTACGTCCACCACGGCGCGGGCCGCCCGCGCGGCGCGGAGCTGGCGCGGGCCGTGGCGGGCGCCGACCTCGTCCTCACCACCTACGGCACGGCGGCGCGCGACGCCGATGACCTCGCCGCCCTCACCTGGGGGCGGGTCGTCTGCGACGAGGCGCAGGCGCTGAAGAACAGCGGGACGCGGCAGGCGCGGGCGGTGCGGAGCATCCCGGCGCGCAGCCGGATCGCGCTGACCGGCACGCCGGTCGAGAACCACCTGACCGAGCTGTGGTCGATCATGGAGTTCGCGAACCCGGGGCTGCTCGGCCCGCGCGCCGCGTTCCGGGAGCGGTTCGCGATCCCGATCGAGCGGGAGGGCGACGAGCAGGCCGCGCTGGCGCTGAAGCGGGCGACGCAGCCGTTCGTGCTGCGGCGCCTGAAGACCGACCGGTCGATCATCTCCGACCTGCCCGACAAGCAGGAGATCAAGGTCTACTGCAACCTGACCACCGAGCAGGCGTCGCTGTACCAGGCCACGGTCGACGACATGCTCGCGCGGATCGCCGAGGCCGAGCCGCGCAAGCGGCGCGGGCTCGTGCTGGCGACGATGGCGAGGCTCAAGCAGGTCTGCAACCATCCGGCGCAGCTCCTCAAGGACGGCTCGCGGCTGCCCGGCCGCTCGGGGAAGCTGGAGCGGCTGGAGGAGATCTGCGCCGAGGTCGTCGCGCGGGGCGAGAAGGCTCTCGTGTTCACGCAGTACGCCGAGTTCGGCTCGATGCTCCAGCCGTATCTGGCGGCGCGGCTGGAGCGCCCCGTCCTGTGGCTGCACGGCGGCACGTCCAAGCAGGCGCGCGACGACCTCGTCCGGCACTTCCAGGGCGACCCGGAGCCCGCGGTCTTCCTGCTGTCGCTGAAGGCCGCGGGGACGGGCCTGACGCTCACGGCCGCGAACCACGTCGTCCACGTCGACCGGTGGTGGAACCCGGCCGTCGAGGACCAGGCGACCGACCGGGCGTTCCGCATCGGGCAGACCCGCGACGTCCAGGTCCGCAAGTTCATCTGCGTCGGGACGATGGAGGAGCGGGTCGACGAGATGATCGAGCGCAAGAAGGCCCTCGCCGACACGATCGTCGGCACCGGCGAGGAGTGGCTGACCGAGCTGTCGGTGGCGGAGCTGCGCGACGTGCTGCGGCTCTCCCCCGAGGCGGTGAGCGACTGATGGGCGAGGTGCCGATCGGCCTGCGCTGGTGGTCGCGGCGGTTCACGACGCTGCTGGACACCGGCGCCGACCCGGAGCGGCTGCGGGCCGGACGCGAGCTGGCGCGCACCGGCGAGGTCGCCGGGCTGCGGGTCGGGCCCTACGAGGTGACGGCGAAGGTGCGCGGGCCCGACGGCGAGCCCTACGACGTGGCGGTCGGCACCGAGGGCATCGACACGCTGGGATGGCGCGCGGCGGAGGCGAGGCTCGCCTCCCACGCGGTGTTCCGGGCGCGGCTGCTCGCGGGCGAGCTGCCGCCGGAGATCGAGTGGCAGTTCGCCGAGCTGGGGCTGGCGCTGTTCCCCGAGACGGCCGCCGACCTGCACCTGATGTGCGGCTGCCCCGGCTGGGGCGACCCGTGCGAGCACGCGGCGGCCGTGCTGTACCTGCTGGCCGAGGCGTTCGACGACGACCCGTTCCTCGTGCTGGAGTGGAACGGCCGCCCCCGCGAGCAACTGCTGGCGGCGCTGCGGCGGGAGTCGGCGGTGGAGCCCGACCCGTTCGAGATGGAAGCGGAGCCGCTGTCGGCCACCGGGTTCTGGACGCCGCCGTCCGGGCTGGCGCGGCTGCGGGAGCGCCGCCGCGCCGTGCCCGTGCCGCCCGGGTTCGTGCTCCAGGTCGCGACGCCGCCGCCGGTGCGGATCCGCCGCCGCGACCTGCCGGACGTGCTGGCCCCCGCCTACGAGGCCCTCGCCGCCGAGACCCCGGACCGCGACGACTAGCGCAGGTCGCCGTTCGTCATCCCCTCCGGCGCGGGCGGCAGCGCGACCAGGCCCAGCTCGGCGCGCACCGGCAGCGCCGGATGGCTCGGGACGACCCGGACCCCGTACCCGAACGCGCCGCTGCGCGCCAGCGGCACCTCCCCGGCGTAGCGGACCCTGCCGTCCCCGGCGGGCCCGGCCGCCTCCAGCTCCAGGTAGGACGGCTCGACCAGCGCGTCGGTGTCATCGACCCGGCCGTAGGCGACCTCCACCGCGACGTCGCCGGGGTCGAGGGCGCCGAGGTCCACGACGACCCGCACCGCCAACCGCGCCCCCACCTGCGGGGACTCCTCACCGCTCCCCTCGACGTGCTCGACGGCGACGCGCGGCCACGCCTCCCGGACCCGCCGCTTCCACGCCGCCAGCCCGCGCGCCCCGGCGAAGCCGTCGGCGGCCATCGCGCGGGCGGACGCGGCGGCGGGCCCGTAGTAGCCCTCCACGTAGTCGCGGACCATGCGGGACGCGAGCACCTTCGGCCCGAGCGTCGCGATCGTGTGCCGGACCATCTCCAGCCAGCGGCGCGGCAGGCCCGCCGCGTCCCGGTCGTAGAAGGCGACGGCGACCTGGTCCTCGATCAGCCCGTGCAGCGCCGCGGCCTCCAGCTCGTCGCGGCGCTCGGGGCTCGCGAGGCCGTCGGCGGACGGGATCGCCCAGCCGTTCCGCCCGTCGTACCACTCCTCCCACCAGCCGTCGAGGATCGACAGGTTCAGACCGCCGTTCAGCGCCGCCTTCATGCCGGACGTCCCGCACGCCTCCAGGGGCCGCAGCGGGTTGTTCATCCACACGTCGCAGCCCTGCACGAGCAGCCGTCCGAGCGCCATGTCGTAGTCGGGCAGGAACACGATGCGGTGCCGGACCTCCTCGTCCCCGGCGAACCGCACGATGTCCTGGATGAGCCGCTTGCCGCCCTCGTCCGCCGGGTGCGCCTTCCCGGCGATGACGATCTGCACGGGCCGGTCGGGGTCGAGCAGCAGCGCGCGCAGCCGCCGCTCGTCGCGCATCATCAGCGTGAGCCGCTTGTAGGACGGGACGCGCCGCGCGAACCCGATCGTCAGCACGTCCGGGTCGAGCGCGTCCTCGGTCCAGGACAGCTCGGCCTCGCTCGCGCCGCGCCGCCGCCACGCCTCGCGGAGCCGGCGCCGCGCGTCCACGACGAGCCGCTCGCGCAGCAGCCGCCGCACCCGCCAGATCTCGCCGCCCTCGACCTCCAGCACGCCCTCCCAGCCGCGCGAGGACTCCACCACCGAGGGCACCTCGCGGGCCGCGAGGTCGAAGACCTCCCGGGCCACCCACGTCCCGGCGTGCACGCCGTTGGTGACCGACCCGATCGGGACCTCGGCGGTGTCGAACCCGCCCCACAGGCCGCCGAACATCTCGCGGCTGACCCGGCCGTGCAGCGCGCTGACCCCGTTCACCCGCTGCGCGAGCCGCATCCCCATCACCGCCATGTTGAACACGGTGCGGTCGCCGCCGGGGTAGTCCTCGGCGCCGAGCGCGAGGACGTGCTCGACGGGGACGTCCGGATCCTCGTTCGCGCCGCCGAAGTAGCGGGCGACCAGCTCGCGGGGGAACCGGTCGATGCCCGCCGGGACGGGCGTGTGCGTGGTGAACACCGTCCCGGCGCGGGCCGCCTCCAGCGCCTCGCCGAACCCCAGCCCGTGCCCGGTGACCAGCTCGCGGATGCGCTCCAGGCCGAGGAACCCGGCGTGGCCCTCGTTGGTGTGGAACACCTCGGGCTCGGCGTGCCCGGTGATCCGGCAGTACGCGCGGATCGCCCGCACCCCGCCGATGCCGAGCAGCATCTCCTGGAGCAGCCGGTGGTCGCCGCCGCCCCCGTAGAGCCGGTCGGTGACCTCGCGGGCCTCGGGGTCGTTGTCCTCGACGTCGGAGTCGAGCAGGAGCTGCGGGACGCGGCCGACCCGCGCGAGCCACACCTGCGCGCGCAGTTCGCGGTCCTTCGGCAGGCCGACGCGGACCCGCACCGGCGTCCCGTCGGGCTCGCGCAGCAGCGTCAGCGGCAGCCCGTTCGGGTCGAGCGGCGGGTAGCGCTCCAGCTGCCACCCGTCCGGCGACAGCGACTGCGAGAAGTAGCCGTGCCGGTAGAGCAGCCCCACCGCGATGATCGGGACGCCGAGGTCGCTGGCGGCCTTGAGGTGGTCGCCCGCCAGGATGCCGAGCCCGCCGGAGTACTGCGGCAGCGCGGCGGCGATCCCGTACTCGGGCGAGAAGTAGGCGACGCAGGCGGGCGCCGCGCCGCGCGCCTGGTACCAGCGCGGGGCGGTCAGGTACTCGCGGAGATCTTCGGCCGTGTCGTGGAGGCGGCGCAGGAACCGGCGGTCGGCGGCCAGCCGCGCGAGCCGCTCCGGCGCGACCTCGCCGAGCAGCCGCACCGGGTCGCGGCCCACGGCCTCCCACAGCGCCGGATCGACGTCGCGGAACAGGTCGAGCGTCTCGTGGTGCCACGACCAGCGCAGGTTGAGGACGAGCTCCTCAAGCGGCCTGAGCGGCTCGGGAAGGACGGTGCGTACCGTGAAACGTCGGATTGCCTTCACGCGACTCCACGCTAGGCGAGGCACCCCGGTGGACGCGAGGCGGGGACCCGAGCCTCACCCGGTGGCCCGTTCCACTGCCGGCCGTTTGCCCGCGCTCGACCGTCCGCCGACCCTGGCGCCCGATCGGCGGGTCGTTCGCCCAAGCCGGTGGAAAGTACGAGCCGGTGGAAAGTACGAGCCGGTGGAAAGTACGAGGCGGCGGAGAGTGCGAGGCGGTGAGACCTGGGTTCACGCGCTCCGGACGTTTCACGCGTCCCGGTCGGGTAGGGGATGGCACATGCGCGGCGAGTCCGGAAACTCCCAGAAAACCGGCATTCCGAGGCTCGGTCGAGTACCGATCCTCGACGTCTTCCCCGTGGTGGGGGGCGGTGGTTGGCCCGCCAAGGCGGTGGCGGGCGAGACGATCGATGTGAGCGCCACGGTGTTCCGCGAGGGGCACGAGATGCTGGGCGCGGCCGTGGTCCTGCGGACCCCGGACGGCGAGAAGCTGCCCGGCGTCCGGATGAGCGATACCGGCGAGGGCCTGGACCGCTGGACGGCGCGGGTGACGCCGACCGAGCCCGGGACGTGGGCGTTCCGGGTCGAGGCGTGGGGCGACCCGGTCGCCCACTGGCTGCACGACGCGGAGATCAAGGTGCCGCGCGGCCAGGACGTCGACCTGGTGCTGGCCGAGGGGGCGCTGCTGTTCGCCCGGGCGGCCGACGGCGTCCCGAGCAAGGACCGTGCCACACTCGACCGGCTCGCCCGCCATCTCGCCGACAGGACCGCCCCGGTGGCGGAGCGGATGGAGGCCGCCCGCGACCCCGACGTCGCGGAGGCGCTGGAGCACTACCCGCTGCGCGACCTGCTGACCGTCACCGAGTGGTTCCCGCTGGTCGTGCACCGGCAGCGCGCCCTGTTCGGCTCCTGGTACGAGTTCTTCCCGCGGTCGGAGGGCGCGTCCTTCGACCCGATGGGGCGGCGCGGCCCGATGTCCGGAACGCTCCGGACGGCGATGAAGCGGCTGCCCGCGATCGCCGAGATGGGGTTCGACGTGGTCTACCTGCCGCCGGTCCACCCGGTCGGCACCACGAACCGCAAGGGCCCCAACAACACGCTGGACGCCGGACCCTACGACCCGGGAACGCCCTGGGCGATCGGCTCCCCCGACGGCGGCCACGACGCCGTCCACCCCGACCTCGGGACGCTCGACGACTTCGACGCGTTCGTCGAGTACGCGAACGGCCAGGGCCTTGAGGTGGCGTTGGACCTGGCGTTGCAGTGCTCGCCGGACCACCCCTGGGTGACCGAGCATCCCGAATGGTTCACCACGCGCGCCGACGGCACCATCGCCTACGCCGAGAACCCGCCGAAGAAGTACCAGGACGTCTATCCGCTGAACTTCGACAACGATCCCGAGGGGCTGGCCGCCGAGGTGCGGCGGATCGTGCACCACTGGATCGACCACGGCGTCCGCATCTTCCGCGTGGACAACCCCCACACCAAACCCGTCCCGTTCTGGGAACTGCTGCTGGCCGACGTGCACGCCACCCACCCCGACGTGCTGTTCCTGGCCGAGGCGTTCACCCGGCCCGCCATGATGCACACCCTGGCCAAAATCGGGTTCCACCAGTCCTACACCTACTTCACCTGGAAGAACTCCGCCGACGAACTCCGCGAATACATGAGCGAACTCGCCGGCCCCGCCGCCGCCTACATGCGCCCCAACCTGTTCACCAACACCCCCGACATCCTCCACGAATACCTCCAGCACGGCGGCCGCCCGGCCTTCGTCATCCGCGCGGTCCTGGCCGCGCTGCTCTCACCGACCTGGGGCGTCTACTCCGGCTACGAGCTCTGCGAGAACATCCCCGTCCGCCCCGGCAGCGAGGAATACCGCGACTCGGAGAAATACCAGTACCGCCCCCGCGACTGGGACACCGCCGACACCCTGGCGCCCCTCATCACCCGGCTCAACACCCTCCGCAACACCCACCCCGCGCTCCAGCAGCTCCGCAATCTGCGTTTCCACACGATCGACCAGCCCGAGTTCCTCGCGTTCTCCAAACGGCACGCGGGCGACGTGGTCCTGGTCATCGTCAACCTCAACCCCCACCAGGCACGGGAGGCGACCGTCCATCTGGATCTGCCCGCACTCGGACTCCCCGACGACCCCGACCATTCCTTCACCGTCACAGACCAACTGGACGGCGCCGCCTACACCTGGCGGCGATCCAACTACGTCCGGCTGGATCCACACGTACAGCCCGCCCACATCCTCACCTTCGGAGAGTGACGAGAGTTGAGCGGATCCCACGAGCCACACCCTCCCTCCGAGATCCCGCAGGAGGCCCTGCCCACCCTCTCCGAACCGGTCGCGGACGCATTCCGCACCGAGACCCCGCGTGATCCGCATTGGTTCAAGACGGCGGTGTTCTATGAGGTGTCGGTCCGGGGCTACGCCGATTCCAACGGCGACGGCTACGGCGACCTGCGCGGCCTGATCAACAAACTCGACCACCTGCAATGGCTGGGCA
>NZ_WOFH01000025.1 GCF_009733595.1 Actinomadura litoris
AAGGCCACACGACCACCCAGGGGGCGAACCCCGAGCAGCCAAACCTCAGAAGAAAATCCCAGCAAACACCAACCCCCCGAAAGAGGCCGGTGCATTGCCTCAAAGAAATCCCCGACCCCAACCACCCTCCCGAAGAAGGATGCACAGGGCCACGGGGCGACCCGACCGCATCACGGCCGGGCCGATAAAGGCACTGGCTTTTAACACGCTGTTGAGTTCTCAAGAAACGGACACCCACCGCGCCGAACCCGCTTCCGCGAGCCCCGCTCCGGGGCGACTCCTTTACTTTATCGGATCCGCCCGGCTTGTCAATTTCCAGGCTTTTCCAATAACGCCTTTCCGTTCCGCTCGCGCGGCCCTTCCAGGCGGTGAAGCCATTTCACCAGATTCGGCGCGATTGTCAAAATCGAACCGGTTCCGGCCCACCGCCGTACAGCGGACACGACGAAGCCGCGTCGGCTGGTTCGGTGGTGGGTTCCCCGGACGGTCGGCCGCCAGGCAGGCGTCCTGCATCCGTGTGGGGACGAGGGGTTAACTTACGTCGTCTGGACGGCCACGTCAAATCGACATCGCCCAGCGGGTCCCCTCCCGCCGTCTTGCGGGAAGAGTGAGCGTGAGCGGACCCTGAGCATCGGGGCCTTCTCGCGGCCCTACCAGCCCACGGCACGGAGGTACTCCCAGTGACCTACTACCCCCCAGTGAACCCGGCCGGACCCGGCGGCACGCCACCCCCGAACCATCTCGTCTGGGCGATCCTCACCACCCTGTTCTGCTGCCTCCCCGCCGGGATCGTCTCCATCGTCTTCGCCGCACAGGTCAACTCCAAGTGGTCGACGGGCGACCACGCCGGTGCCTTGAGCGCCTCCAACAACGCCAAGATCTGGGCCATCGTCTCGGCCGTCATCGGAGGCGTGGCGACCGTGCTCTTCGTGGCGCTCTCCGCCGGCAACTACAACAGTTGAGCCTGGACAGGACGGCCGGCCCGTGACACGTGACCGCCGATCGGCTCCCCCGCCGGCGGGCGCCGCGCCCCGCGACCGTTCCGCGGTCGCGGTGACGCGGCGGCTCGTCCTGCCCGGCGGCGTCCTGGTCCTCGCCGGAGTCGTCGTGGCCTACGTCGCGGCGATCGATCCGAACCGGGCGGGCAACTATCCGACCTGCCCGTTCCTCTCCCTGACCGGTTGCCAGTGCCCGGGGTGCGGGTCCCTGCGGACGATCCACGCGCTCGCCCACGGCGATGTGCGGGAGGCGCTCGGCCTCAACGTGTTCGCCATGGTGATGCTTCCGGTTCTGGCGTTCTTCTGGGGCCGCTGGACGGTGGCCCGCGCGCTGGATCGGCCGCCCCGGACGAAGGCGGGCGACCCTCGGCTGATCTGGGGGCTGCTCGGCGCCGTCATGCTTTTCTGGCTCGTTCGGAACCTGCCCTTCGGCGCGTTCCTCAGCGCGTAGCGCGGAGGTGTTCGCGGGGCCTCGGGTCGCGAGCACCATACGGGGGCGGCGACGCGCGTGGTCCCACGGCGGCGGGGAGGGCGCGTCGCCGGCCCCTGGCGAGAACTCGCCAGGGGCCGTGCGTTTCGCTCTGCGGACGCCTCTTCCTGGATGCAGAACGCGCAGGTCATCGGCGTGTTCGAAGCGACAGAAGGGACGAATGAGGCCACTGCCCGACCATGGGGTCACATTGGTCCACTGAGGTCGTGGAGAACGGTGGGACGGGTGTCAGACTGTCGGGATGAGTCCTCGCAAATCGGACCCCGGTGTGCGCGTGATGTTGATCGACATCGCGGCCCGGCTGCTGGCGGAGGAGGGGCCGCAGGCGCTCACGACGCGGCGGGTCGCCGCCGAGGCGGGCAGCTCGACGATGGCCGTCTACACCCACTTCGGGGCGATGAGCGGGCTGGTGCGGGCGATGGTCCACGAGGGCTTCACGCGGTTGAAACGGTACTTCGACGGGATCGTCGAGACCGACGACCCGGTCTCCGACATGGCGCTGCTCGGACGGGCGTACCGGCACAACGCGCTGGCGAACTCGCATCTGTACACGGTGATGTTCGGCAGTTCGTCCCTGGGCGGGTTCTCGCTGTCCGAGGAGGACCGGCAGCACGGCCGCTACACGCTGGCGCACGCCGTGGACCACGCGGCGCGCTGCGTCCGGGCGGCGCGGTTCCGCACCGGTGACCCCGAGCTGGTCGCGCACCAGATGTGGAGCGCGATGCACGGGCTGATCACGCTGGAGCTCGGCGAGTACCTGATCGAGCCGTACGACGCGGAGGTGTGCTTCGAGGCGCAGCTGGTGGGGTTGATGGTCGGGGCCGGGGACACCGTGGAGGCCGCGACGCGGTCGGTGCGGGCGTCGCTCGACCGGCTCGGGACGGAGCTCACCGGCGCACCCGCCACCGAGTTCGTCGACTGACCCCGCGCCTCAGGACGGCAGGCGCATCTTGCGCATGAAGACGGGCAGCAGCCACGGCCGGCGTCCCCAGACGACGATCTTGCCGGTGAGCGCGGCCCGCGCCCTGCTGACGCGGCCGAACAGCATGAGGTTGAGGTAGACGGGGTCGAAGCGCACCTTCACGTCGATGTCGCGGCCGGGGTGCCCGATGCTGACCCGCCCGTTGTCGAGCACCATCACCGCGGGGCTGGTGTAGGCGGACCGGAACTCGACCGCGACGCGGCCGCGGTGCTCCGGACGGTTCCAGTCGAGCAGGTGCCCGTAGCCGTGCCTGGTCACGCCGAGCAGGAACAGCTCGAAGAACAGCGCGGCGTCCGCCGGGAGGATCGCCCAGCGCGTCCCGGTGGCGCGGGCGATGTCGCGGCCGTGGACCTGCATCTCGTTGACGAGGTGGGCGAGCACGCCCGCGGCGGGGACGCGGGAGCCGCCGAGCCAGTCGATGGGCTCGTCCGGGTCGAGGTCGTCGCAGGCGCGCTGGATGGCGGCGATGTCCTCGCGGAGGCGGCCGGCGAGGGTGCGGACGTCGCGCTCGGTGAGCTGGGCGAGCGCGACGTCGTTGAACTGGGCGACGGTGTCGACGGTGGTGCGCGGGATGACCTCGGCGATCACCGGGCTCTCCGAGAGGCTGCCCGACTTGCCCAGCATGCGCCGGTAGGCGTCGGAGATCGTGACGAGGTGGGCGGCGGTGTCGGCGACGGTCCAGTCGACGGTGGCCATCGCCTCGGACGGGACGGACAGCAGTAGTTCGGCGAATCGCGCGCCGGTGATTTCCACACTGTGGCGGGCGTTGGACCATGTGGTCGGGGAGACGGCCGGGAGCATGTCCGCCCTCCTTCGGGAGGTTCTCGGGACCGAACAACACCGGTATACCACCTGGAACAGTCGGCGCCTATAGGTCATGCATGCCCTATTCCGAGAATCAAGCAGTTTTCGAGATGACGGTAATGCTGAGCCACCCTGAGAAGCGGCCGGGAGTGGGGCGGTGTCCCCGGCATGGCGCTCCAAGAGTTTCCCGTGAAAAATCATCCGCGGCCTCTTCATTTCGCTCGGCGGCGGCGCGGAGTCGTCCGGGAAAGGGCATGCCGGAGAGCCGGTTCCGAACTCGCGCGGCGGGGCTTCGCGCGGGGCGGGCGTCGTTGGTTCACCGCGCTGACCTGCTACTGGACGAACCTGGTGGTCCTTCCGCGGGCGCCGAGGCCGGGGCGGTGGCCGGGCGGCCGCCGCCGGTCCAAGGCCCGGCGTACACCCGCTACGCCGAGCAACCCGCTTGTCGCAGCGCGCATTTCACCCCGCGAATTCCACCGGCCGTTCGGCGAGGCGCCGTTGCCGCGAGCCGCCGCCGGGCGGCCCTGGCCATCCGCGCAATGGTCCGGTGGCGCCGACGCTTTCGCCACCGGTTTCGGACGGGCGTCAGGGGCGCTTCCGACCGCGCACCAGGAGCGGGCCTTCGCGTTCGTTTCCCAGGCGGGGAGCCCTCCGCACGGGACGGAATGCGACGGGAAGGTAACCGGCCCTGCCCATCCCGCTGACGCGCATGAGGCCATGGGCCCCGGCCCAAGCCGAGGCGCTCTGTGTCCTTGTGCCGGGACGCTTCGAATGGAACCCGCGACGATGTGGCGTTTTCCGAGAGGGGCGGTTACCGGTGGCTCACGGCCGGCCCCGCGGGGGCGGCCGCACGTTCAGGTCACCGGGACGATCCGCGCGCGGACGAGCCGTCCGTCGCGGATGTCCAGGAGGCCGAGGGTACCGTGCGGCTCGCGGCGCCGGTCGGTCGGCGAGCCCGGGTTGAAGACGCGGACGCCGTCGCCCGTCTCGTCCATGGGCGTGTGAGAGTGGCCGAAGACGACCAGGTCGGCGCCGGGGAACCAGGCGTGCATCCGCGCCGTCCGGCCGAGCGTCCGGCCGCTGTCGTGGACCATCGCCACCGCGAGGCCGTCGAGGTCGAGTTCGAGGCGCTCGGGGGCGCCCCAGTCGGCCACGTCCTGGCCGTCGTTGTTGCCGAGCACGGCGTGGACGGGCGCGTACTGGGCCAGCTCGTCCAGGACGGAGGCCACGCAGACGTCGCCAGCGTGCAGGATCACGTCGGCTCCCCGCAGGTGCTCGGCGACCCGCGGCGGGCACGACTTCCAGCGCCGGGGCGCGTGGGTGTCGGAGATGGCGACCGCTCTCATCCCTCCCATCCTCCCCCACGCCCCGCCGGTCACCGCGCGCGGGTGGCGGGTGCGCGCCCGCCGGGCCAGCTCGGGTGCCGGGGGCGCCAGCGGAGCCGGGACCGCGCGCGGGCGTTGTCCGCGCCGCGCAGCCCCGTCATGCACGCCACGCCCCATCCGCCGACGGCGAGCCGGGCGAGGGCGACGGGCGTGCGCCTGGGCTGCGGGGCGTCCAGCATCCGGGCGAAGGCGGGCAGGAACTCCGCCATCGTGAGCGGGGTGTCGTCGACGACGTTGAGGACGCCGCCGACCTCCTTGTCGAGCGCCGCGACGATCGCGGTGGCGGCGTCGTCGGCGTGGGTGAACGACAGCACCGACCGGCCGCCGCCGACCACGGGGACGCGCCCCGCGCGGACCCGCTCGGTGAACGACCCGCGGGCCGCGAAGGCGGATCCGGGGCCGTACAGGTGGCCGAAGCGGAGCACCAGCCCGCCCGCGTCCGCGGTCGCCCGCTCCAGGTCCAGCAGCGCCGCGAGGACGGGCGCGAACCGACGGGGCGTGTGCTCGGTCCACAGCGGCGCGTCCTCGTCGGCGAGGCCCTCCCCCGGCTGGTAGGCGTAGGCGAGGCCCTGCGCGATGATCCGCCGGGCACCGGCCTCGCGCGCCGCCTCGTACAGGTCGCGGGCGCACCCGGTGCGCGGCAGGCCGCCTGCGGCGCGGTGCCGGGCGGCGCGGCGGGGTCCGAGGACGGCGGGGACGGGGGTGAGCAGGTTGACCACGGCGTCGGGCGCGGCGCTCGCCACCGCGCGGACAAGGGCGTCGCGGTCCCGCACGACCGCCACGGCATCGTCCTCGGAGCGCCGCCGGGACCCGGCCAGCGCGACGACGTCGTGGCCGACGGCCTCCAGCAACGGCACCAGCGGGCTCCCGATCACGCCGGTGGCCCCGGCGACAAGCACGCGCATGACGACACTCCCCTGATCCGCCCGGCCGCCTCGCCGGGACAACGCCCTACGGGAAGCAAGACGGACCGCCCCGCCCGTGCGTGACACCCCGGCGGCCGCGGATCGGGTGAATTTCAGACGCGGCGGCTCGGACACCGGTGGGAAAAAACTGTAAGCACCGTGTCATTTCCCGCTGCTGACCAGCGGGGTTAGGCTCGGGCTCCCTCGCGGCCGCCGCCGTGCCGGCGGCCGAACGCCCCCGGTCCGCGCCGGCGGCGGCGCACATCGCGAGGGCCAGGGGACGGCCGGGCTCCGAGGAGGTATGGACACTCCCTTGCACCGGCCGAGGAGTCCGGCCGTCCCTCCCGCTCCAGGCGCGGCGGGGGCGTGGGTCAGCGCGCCGCCGGGGACGGCAGGCCGGTGGCGGGCAGGCCGGCGGCGCACCACGCCTCGAAGCCGCCGTCGATGTCGGTGGCGCGGGTGAGGCCGAGGTCGTGCAGGGCCGCGGCGGCCAGGCTGGAGGTGTAGCCCTGCGAGCAGAACACGATCACGCGCACGTCGTGGCCGGTCGCCTGCGGGATCCGCGCGTCGGAGGCGGGGTCGAGCCGCCACTCCAGCACGTTGCGCTCGATGATCAGCGCGCCCGGCACCTCGCCCTCGGCCGCGCGCTGGGCGGCGGGGCGGATGTCGACCAGCAGCGCGCCGTCGAGGAGGTCGGCGTGGGCGCGCTCGGGCGTGACGCGCTCCAGCCGGTCGCGGGCGGCGGCGAGGATCTCGTCGATGGTGCGGGGCATGCGGGCCAGCATGACACCCGATTCCCTATCAAGTCAATCTGAATAGTTGCTAACGCGCGAGCAGGTCGGCGGCGGCCGCGGTGAGGATCTCCTGGACGCGCAGGCCGTGCGCGGCGTCCAGGGGGTGCCCGCCGCCGTCCCGGACGGCCGCCGCGAACTCGGCGACCATGGTCGGGAACGCGTCGTCGCCGAGGTCGGTCCAGTCGAGCCGCGCGTGCCCCGCCCGCCCGTGGACCTCGACGTGGGCGGGCGGGCCGCCGGCGGCCCCGGCCATCGAGACCGACGCCTGGCTGACCGCGCCGCCCTCGTGCTCCAGCAGCAGCCCGACCCAGCCGAGGGGGTCGCCGTGGGCGCGGACGGCGGTCACGCGTCCGAGCGCGGCGTCCAGCAGGTCGACGAGGTGGGGGCCGAGGTCCAGCAGCGCGCCGTGCTCCAGCCGCCACGGGGTGGCGAACGGCCCGCCGGCCAGCACCGGCGTGACGAACGAGCCGTACCCGCCGAGCGGCGCGGACCCGCGCGCCCGCTCCAGGAACGCCCGCGCGGCGGCCGAGTAGCGCACGGTGAGCGCGATCTGGGAGGCGACCCCGGCCTCGGCGATCGCGCCGGAGAGGCGCCGCGCCCCGTCCAGGTCCAGCGCGAGGGGCTTCTCCAGCAGGACGGCCTTGCCCGCGCGGGCGGCGCGTGCCGCGAGATCGGCCTGCACGTCCGGCGGGACGCAGAACGCGACCGCCTCGCAGGCGTCGAACAGCTCCTCGATCCGCGTGAACGAGGGCGCGCCGTGCGCGCCGGCCAGCGCGGCCGACGCCTCGGGACGCCGCGCCCAGACCCCCGCGAGCCGGGTGGACGGCCCCGCCGCCAGCGCGGGCGCGTGCGCCATGCCCGCCCACGGACCCGCTCCGACCAGCCCCACCGCCACCGCTTCGCCCATGCGCCGACGATAGACCGGGTGCGGTAGGCGGGGGTCAGCACCCGCCGTGCGTGAGCGTCCAGTCGTCCAGGAACGTCTGCACGTGGTAGCCGTAGAGGCCGCCGTCGGTCAGGTACCGGTAGGCGTAGTCGTAGCCCGCGCCGCAGGTCGCGTTCCCCGCCTCGATCGCCCAGCCGTCGGGGGCCGTGATGCCGTCACCGGCGATGGCGTCGAGGAAGCGCTGGTCGGCGCCGCCGAACGAGCCGCCGCCGCGGGGCTGCGGCACGACGACGGTCTTCCGCACGACCTTCGGCTTGGTGACCGTGACGGTCGGGGTCGGCTCCGGCTCGGCCGGGGCGTCGGCCCCCGTGGGGTCCGGTGACGCGGTCCGCGCCACGGCCCCCGCGCGGTGCGCCCCTCCCGGGTCCAGCATGACGACCGCGGCGGCGCCCCCGCCCGCCGCGACCGTCGCCGTCACGGCGGCGACCGCGACGACGATGATGGTGTTCCTGCTCATGTCGCCCTCCGTTCGACAGCGGGCGCCGCCGGCGAGCCGCCCCCGTCCGGCTCGCCCGGCGCCCCCGTCCAAGGGTGCGCGTGATCGCGTCATCACAGACAGGGACCGATGTCCTGATCCGTTCCCGCCGCGTGTCCCGGACGCGGCGGGCGGGAACGGCCGCGCGGATGGGACGCGCGGGCCCCCTCAGGCGTCGCGGGCGACGGAAATACCGCCCGGTACCGCTCCCCCGCTTCGCGGGTCGAGGGGACAGTTGTCCTTGCCGTTGTCCTCGCCGCCCGACCGGGAGTTCGAAACAAGCACGGAATGCGGAGCGCCCGTGCCGAATGGCGGGCCCCCGGCCCCGGGTTCCCGGGCGGTCGGGAGCGGTGGCCACACCAGGCTACGGCGCGCTTGCGGACCCCGGCGGATCGCCATAAAGCAGTAAACTCACCGCACCGTCGAGTGATGGAGCGAAATGCAGGAAATCGGGCTGGCTGAGGCAGTGAAAGCGATCCGCGACGACCTGGTGCGGGCCGAACGGGAAGGCGCGGGCGAGAGCGTCCGTTTCACCGTCGGGCCGATCGAGGTCGCCTTCGACGTCGCGCTGACCAGGGAGGGCGGCGCGAACGGCAAGGTCAAGGTGTGGGTCATCGAGGCCGGCGCCTCGGGCAAGGTGTCGCAGACCAGCACGCACCGGGTGGCGTTCACGCTGACCCCCACGCTCGACGGCCGGCCGCTTGAGGTGGGTGACCGGCTCAGCGCGCCCAGCCGGTGACGCCCGACGAGCCACGCTGGCGCACCGTCGAGGTGCTCGTCGAGGACGGCGCGAAGGGGTTCGGCACCGGCTACCGGGTCTCGGACCGGCTGGTGCTCACCTGCCGGCACGCGGTGGAGACGCCGGGGACGGCGACCGTCCGGCTCGCCACCCCCGACGGTTCGGTCGCCGTCGCCGCCGACCGGGTCTGGACGGCCGAGGGCGCCGAGGTCGACCTGGCCCTGCTGCGGGTGCCGTCCGGCGCGCTGCCGCGGGTCGCCCCGGCCGTGCTGGCCGACGTCGACCCCTGGAGCACGGGCCGCGCGACGTTCTCCTCCTGGGGGTTCCCCGCGTCCCACGAGCGCAAGGGCGCGCTCGGCGCCGTCCGCGACGTCGACCAGGTGGACGGGGAGGTGCTGCTCGGCGCGAACGTCAAGACCGGTCTGCTCGACCTGCACCGGCACGACGCGCCGCAGCGCGCGGGCAGGGCCTACAAGGGGCTGTCGGGCGGGCCCGTCCTGGTCGGCGGGAGGCTGGTCGGCGTGGTCCGCTGGGCCGAGGCCGACGGGCCGCTGACCGCGTCGCGGGTGTTCAGCGCCGCCGGGCCGCACCGGCCCCGGATCGCGGGCGAGTTCGTGGAGCCGCGCGAGAGCCGGGAGGCCCTGAACGCCCTGCTGGAGGACGCGGGCGTCCGGCTGGAGGAGGCACACGCCGGCCCGGCGGCGCCGGTGCGCCGGTCGCGGTACTGGTCCACGATCACGAAGATGCGGGCGCGGTGCCCGCACCCCGCCGACCGGGACGCCGAACTCGCCCGCCTCCAGGAGTTCGCGACGGGCGCCACGTCCTACCTGTGGCTGGTCGGCGACCCCTACGCGGGCAAGACCACGCTCGCCGCCGCGTTCGCCGGGGACCCCGCGCCCGAGGTCATCACGGTCGCCTTCTTCGTCTCCCGCTCGACCGGCTCGCGCCTGGCCGACTACCGGACCGCGCTCGCCGACCAGCTCGCCCCGCTGGTCGGCGAGGTCCTCTCGCCCGGTGTCGTGCCCACCGCGTTCGACCTCGACGACCTGTGGCAGCGCGCGGTGGAACGTGTCACCGCGGACGGCCGCCACCTGATGCTCATCGTGGACGGCCTCGACGAGGACGACCACGTCCAGCACCGCGAGAGCAGCATCGCAGCGCAGCTCCCCGAGTACCTGCCGCGCGGCGGCCACGTGCTGGTGACCAGCAGGTACTTCCCCGAAGTGCCCGCCGACGTCCCGGACGGGCATCCGCTGCGCCGCTGCGAGCGCCGCCCGCTGGCCGCCAACGACGCCTCCCGCGCGTCCCGGCGGGCCGCCGAACTCGACCTCCAGCAGCACCTGCGCGACCGCACGAGCCGGGACGTGCTCGGGCTGCTGGCCGCCTCGGGCGGCGGGCTCGCCGACGCCGACGTCGCGCACCTCACCGGCCTCGACCTCTTCGACGTCCGGGACCTGGTCGAGCACACGATCGCGCGGCTCGTGGACTGCCGCGAGGAGCACGGCCTGCGCCGGTACTCCTTCGCCCACGACCTCATCCGGGAGACCACCACCGAGCGCCTCGGCCCGGAGGCGATGGCGGGCCACTGGGAGGCCGTCCACGCCTGGGCCGAGCCCTTCCGGGCGCGCGGCTGGCCCGCCGACACCCCGCTCTACCTCCTGGACCGCTACCCGCAGGTGCTGGCCGACACCGGCGACCTGGAGCGGCTCCGCGGGCTCAACGACCCCGAGCGCTGGCGGCGGCTGCTGGAGCGCGTCGGGACGACGGAGCCCGCGGTGCGGACGCTCACCGACTCGATCCGGCTCCACCTCGCCGAGGATCCCCCCGACCTGGCCGCGACGTACCTGCTGGCGCTGTGGCGCGACCAGCTCCGGCTCTCCTCCCGCATCCACCCCGAGATCATCGCGATGGGGTGGGCGGAGCTCGGCGACCTGGAGCGGGCCGAGCGGATGGCGCGGGAGATCGTCGTCCCGTCGATCAAGTCCAACATCCTGGTCTCCATCGCGGAGGTCGCCGGGCGGTCCGGCGCCG
This sequence comes from Actinomadura litoris, assembly GCF_009733595.1. Taxonomy (GTDB): domain Bacteria; phylum Actinomycetota; class Actinomycetes; order Streptosporangiales; family Streptosporangiaceae; genus Spirillospora; species Spirillospora litoris. The sequence continues at coordinate 10,550 of NZ_WOFH01000025.1, forward strand.
ACACCCAGGCGGAGCTGTGGCTCCAGGAGGCGGAGCTGCTGGCCGGCGACATCCTGAGCGGGGTGCGGCGCGCCCGGACCCTCGCCCGGATCGCGCTGGTGCTGGGCGCCGGGTTCACCCGGGCCGAAGCGCTCATGGAGGAGGCCGCCCGGCTGATCATCTCCGTCGTCCACTCCCGGGGCCGCCGCAGGGACCTGATGGTGAACCTCGCCTGCGACGCGGCGCGCGCCGGGCTGTTCGACTCGGTGGAGCGCGTCGCGCGCTCGTTCACCGACCGGAAGGACCGGCGGCAGATCATCGCGGCGGCGGCCCGGACCGCCGCCGAGGCCGGGTTCCAGGAGGACGCCGAACGCCTCGCGAACCTCATCGAGCACCAGGACGTCCGCTGGGAGGCGCTCGCCGACATCGCCGGGGTGCTCGCCGAGCGGGGCGAGGTCGCGGCGGCGCGGGAGCTGGTCGGCACGTCGGTCCACGGGGCCCGGCTGGTGTGCGGGGCGCTCGGCCGGGTCGTCCGGGCGCTGGAGCTGCGGGGCGAGCACGCCGAGGCCGCGGCGGTGCTGGCGCAGGCGATCGAGATCGCCTCCGCCAAGGGCGGCTCCCGGCAGGCCGCCTTCGCCGCGCTGTTCTCCCCGGTCGTGGACGCCGGGCTCCTCGACGACGCCGAGCGGCTCATGGAGCTGATGGAGGGGCACCGCCGCCCGGTGGCCGCGATCCGCGTCGCGCTCGCCGCGATCGACGCCGGCAGCGCCGACACCGCGACCCGGATGGTGGCGGTCGCGGCCGACCTCGTCGCGCGCCAGCCGCGGCGCCAGTGGGCGCCGCTGGTCGAGATGGCCGCCGCGGCCGCCGCGCGCGGCGACCTGGAACGCGCCCGGGACCTGCTGACCGTCGCGCTGAACGCGGGCGACCGCCCCCGGCCCTGGGGGACGCAATCGATGGGCCTGCTGATCGAGACCCATGTCGCGGAGCTGCGCGGCGACACCTCCGACCTCCTTGAGGCGGGCATCGCGGCCGCGCTCCGGTACCCGTCGAAGCAGAATTTGCCCACCGAGCTCGCCAAGACCGCCACCGACCTCGGCCTCACCGCGCTGGCCGTCCGCGCGGCGGTCCGGATCATCGACGTGCACGAGCGCAACGACGTGCTCGGCGCCGTCGTCGCGAAGGCCGCGGCGCAGCGGAGAACGGAGGTCGTCGAGGCGGCGCTGGCCGCGATGAGCCCGACCCGCAAGCGGGCGTTCGCGCTGGTCAACGCGGCGGAGGAACTGGCCAGGGCGGGCCTGGCGCTGGACGCGGAGCGGCTCGTCCAGTCGATGCCGCACGGGTTCCGGCACGCGGTCGGCCTCGCCCAGCTCGGCCGGGTCGCCATCGAGCGGGGCGACCGCGAGCGCGCGGTCGCCTTCCTGCTGGCGGCCGAGGAGGCGGCCCCGGCGGGATCGGTCCGGCACCTGTCGCCGTTCGAGCTGACGGCCGCGTCGCTCGCCGCCGCCGGGCGGGGCCGCTACGGCGACGCGGAGCGGATCGTCGGCGTGATCGACCGGACCCGCCTCCAGGTCAGCGCGTTCGCGGACCTGGCGCGGGCGGCCTACGGCGACGGCGAGTACGGCCGCGCCGGACGGTTCCTCTCCCTCGCCGAGCAGCGGCTGGACGACGCGGACGCCGACACCCTCGACTCCAGCGCGGCCGAGCTGGCCTCCGCCGCCGCCGACACCGCCGACCTCGACACCGCCGAGCGGCTCGCCGCCCGCGTCGCCGACCCGGTGGCGCGCGTCTCCGCGCTCGCCGACGTCGCCCGCATCGTCCACGCGCTCGGGCACACCGCCGCCGCCGCGCGGCTGCTGGCCGACGGCGAGCGGCGGCTGCCGGGCTTCGACGCCGACTCCCACGACGCCGTCGCGGTCACGCTCGCCTCGGCGGCCATCGCGACCGGCGACCTGGTGATGGCCGAACGGCTCGCGGGCCGGGTCGCCGACCACCGGTTCCGCGTGGAGACGCTGCTGGCCGTGTGCGCCGCGAGCCGGGACCGGCTGCGCGCGCTGCGGCGCAGGGTCGGGCAGGACATCCGGGCCGTCCGCAACCTGCGGGTCCGCGGCGCGCTCCTCGGCGCCCTCGCCCGCGTCATCGCCGACTCCGGCAACCCGGGGCAGGCGGGCAAGATCCTCGCGGAGGCCGAGGCGGCCGTGCACACGATCGCGGTCACCAACGCCGAGCCGCGCTGCCGCGGGCTCATCGAGCTGGCCGTGACCGCCGCCGCGATCGGCGACGCCGAGCGCGCCCGGCGGCTGCTGCGCGAGGCCGAGGAGCTCGCCGCCACCCACGTGGACGAGCGCCGCCACCAGCGGGCGCTGGCCAACGTCGCCCACGCCGCCGTCCAGATCGGCCAGCTCGACCTCGCCGAGCGCACGGTGACGGTCATGCAGGGCGCGCGGCTGCCGTTCCCGGCCTGGAACAGCCTCACGCTGATCGCCGCGCGCGCCGCCGCCGACGGGGAGACCGCGCGCGCCGTCCGGCTCAACGAGCAGGCCCTGGACATCGCCAAGCGCATGCACGACCCCAAGGTGCGCGGCGCGGCGCTGGCCTCGATCTCGGCCGCCGCCCTCCGCGCCGGGCTCCTGGACCAGGCGCGCGACATCCTCGACGACGACAGCCATCACCACCACCGGCAGGGCCCCATCTGGCGGGACATCGCGCTGGCGATCGCGGCGGCGGGCCGACTGCCCGAGGCCGAGGCGGAGGCCGCGCGCATCCAGTCGCCCACACGGCGCCGCGAGGCGTTCGAGGGGATCATCGACCGGCTCGTGACCGCCGACGCCCGCGACGACGCCGAACGCCTCATCGTCCAGGGCATCCGCGAGGACAGCTGGCTCCCGCCGCCCGCCCTCATGATCGCGGCCCTGCCCCAGGTGATCCCCGTCCTCGGCAACGCCCTCCCGGCGATGGCCGCCTTCGAGGAGCACGAGCGCGGCTGACCCCGGATTCCGGCGTCGCCGCAGGTCCGAGGCGGTTCGCGGGGCCGGTAGGCTTCAAGGGGCCCCCAAATCGATCTTCGAGAACTTTGGAATGACTCCTTCCACCGCGCGCCCCTCCACGCTGCCCCCGAACGGCGCGCCCGCCGGCGTCGGCGGGGACGGATCGTTCCGGATCGGGCTGCTCCAGTTCGCGCCCCAGGTCCGCTCCGAGCGCGAGAACGTCCGGTTCATCCGCTCGGCCGTGCGGGGCGTCACCGACGCGACCATCGTGCTGCCCGAGTTCTTCCTCGGCAGCTACCGCACCTACCCCCTCTTCTTCCCCGAGCAGGACGAACTGGCCCGGCCGCTGGAGCCGCTGCTCGCCGTCTCGGTGGAGCAGCGCCTGCGGTTCGTCGGCAGCCTGCCCGTCCGCTCCCACGGCAGGAACTTCAACCGCGCGCTCGTGGTCGGCGAGGGGACGATCTCCACGGCGCACGACAAGGTCCGGCTGTTCGGGCCCGAACTCGACGTGTTCAGCGCCGGGCGCAGCCCGCACCGACTCATCGACATCGGCGGCCTGCCGAGCACCGTGCAGATCTGCATGGACATCGCCGACCCGGTGCCGGTGCGCGCGGCGGCGGGCGCCGGGGTGCGGCTGGTGCTCAGCCCCTCGACGGTGTCGGTGGCCTTCCTGCGGGTCATCCACCAGGCCAGGGCGCTGGAGAACCAGGTCGTCAGCGTGTTCTGCAACCGGCACGGCGTGGACGACGACGGCACCGTCTACCTGGGGCGGAGCGGGATCTTCCTCCCCGACGGCACCGACGTCTCGGTCCGCGCGGACGGGGACGAGCTGGCGCTGCGCACGGTGCGGGCCGAGCAGCTCGCCGCGTGGTCGGCGCTCCAGCGCGGCCTGGTCGGGACCCCGGCGGCCCCGCCCGGCTGAGGGGCCGCGCGGCTGAGGCCCGCGCGGCTGGGGCCCGCGCGGCTAGGCGGGCCGCTTGGTCAGCAGGTGGTCGCCGAGGACCAGCGCGTCCAGGTTCATCGCGAGGAACGCGCGGCACGCGTCGGAGGGCGTCTCGACGAGCGGCTCGTCCCGCCGGTTGAACGAGGTGTTCAGCAGAACCGGGACGCCCGTGCGCGCGCCGAACTCCCGCAGCAGCCGGTGGCAGCGCCGGTCCTGCTCGCGGCCGAGCGTCTGCACCCGCGCCTTGCCGTCCACGTGGACCGCGGCGGGGATCAGGTGCCGCGCGGCGGGACGGACGTCCACGGCCAGCGCCATGAACGGGCTCGGCCCCTGGAGCTCGAAGAACTCCCCGGCGCGCTCCTCGACCACCATCGGCGCGAACGGCCGGAACCACTCGCGGTCCTTGACGGCGGCGTTGATGTGGTCGCGCATCCCGGCCCGGCGCGGGTCGGCCAGGATGCTGCGGTGCCCGAGGGCCCGGGGGCCCAGCTCGGACCTCCCCTGCCACCAGCCGACCACCTGGCCGTCGCACAGCCGGTCCACGACCGCCGCCAGGAGCGGCGCCTCGTCCAGCCGCGCGTGCTCGACGTGCTCCCCGACCGCCGCGACGGCGGCCTCGACCTCGTCCTCGGAGTACGGCGGGCCGTAGTAGGCGGTGCGCATCGTGGTGTCCACGGGCAGGCCGCGCGCCTTCACCTCCAGCAGCAGCTTGCCGACGGCCTGGCCGTCGTCGCCGGGCGCGGGCACGACGAACACCTCGCGGAACGGGCCGTCCCGGACGATCCGCCCGTTCGCGACGCAGTTCAGCGCGACACCGCCCGCGAGGCAGAGCCGGGGGCTCCCGGTGAGCCGGTGCGCCCGCCGGGCCAGGCCGAGCACGATCTCCTCCAGGATGACCTGGCCCGCGTGGGCGATGTCCATGTCGTCCTGGTCGAAGCACCCGGGGACCGGGGGCCGTGCGCGCGCCCGGACGAACTCCTCCCACAGGACCTGGTCCTGCGGCTCGGGCGGCGCCCACCCGAACTGCTCGCGGCCGAGGGTGTTGGCGAGCACCACGGAGGTGAACCGGGGATCGACCCGGTAGCGGCCGTCGTCGCGGGTGCCGGCGAAGCGGCGCAGCCGGTCGAGGAAGTGCGACGGGCGGCCGTAGGCGGCCAGCGCCATCGTCTTGCCCTCGCAGTTGAGCTGGCCCATCCCCGCCAGCACGCCGACCGCCGTGTAGAAGTGGCCGATCGACTCGGCGGCGAACACACCGGAGGAGGCGGCGAGCTCCTCCACCAGCCGCAGCCCCGCCGCCGTCCCCCGCCAGACGGACGTGGTGACGAGCCGGTCGTGGCGGTAGCCCTGGCCGTCCACCACGAGCACCGCCGCCTCGTCGAAGCCCGAGCCGTAGAAGGTGCTCGCCGCGTGGTGGAGGTGGTGGTCCTCCCGGCGGAGCCCGCCGGAGTTGTCCACGAACCGGTCGCCGGGGCCGCCGAGATGGCGCCCGTAGGCGGGCCGGTCGCGCAGGAACCGGTAGGCGAGCCGGGAGTCCCAGCTGTGCTTGCGCCGGTCGCCGACCCGCTCGGAGGCCAGCGCGACGATCTCGCCGCCCGGCGCCAGCATCGCGACGCCCCCGTCGTGCCAGGAGGTCGCGTGGCTGTGCAGCAGCGCGGGCAGCGCACGGTGTTCCACGGGCTCCCCCGCGAGGGTCAGGCGTCGAATCCCAGGGACGCGACGAACACGAAGTTCGGCGACCGGTTCACCAGCCTGATGACGACGAAGTCGTTGTACAGGCCCGGCGGGACCTCGGTGTCGACGTGCACCCGGACGCTGACGCGGGCGGGCAGCGCGCGGCCCGCGAGGTCGACCGCGAGGTCGGCCTTGTTGTTGTCGGACGTCGTCAGCCGGGTGGTCGCGAGCACGACCTCCCTGAAGTGGCCGGGATGGGCGGGGTCGGCCTCGTGGAGGATCACCGAGACCACATGGCCCGGGTAGCCGGCGAACGTCGTGACATTCTCGGTCAACACCTGCAACGTGGTGGTGTTCGGCCCGGCGGGATCGGTTTTCTGGAGCGTCAGCGGAAGCTCGACGGTAAGCCCGGAATAGGCGGCGTCGCCGTACACACCCGGTTCGTCCCCGAGGTGGACACGGCCCTGCCAGACCAGTTCCGGCTGGATGCTGAGCATGTGCTGACCTCCCGTACGCGGGGCCCGGACAATTCGGTTTCCCATGCTATCGAGAAAGCCCGCTCCCTGTCATTGCCCGCGCCGATCCCGCGGCCTTCTCCGAATGGATCAAGAACGGCCCGTGTCGGATCTTCACCGGACGGTCACCAGTCACAAGATCCGTTATTTGCGATCAATATCGGAACAAATCCGGCCGGAGGCCGCGAGGCCGTGACCAGGCGCTCCCCGCGGAGGGCACCGGCGTTTCCGTCCGGCAATTCCCGGCGCAATGCGCCCGAACAGGCGAAAGGAGGGGGTCCTTGGGATGATGCTCCTCCTCGGCCGTCCCGCACGCCGTCAAGGTGTTTGACCGCGTTCGGCGCGTCAGTTGAACGGGCGCGCGTGTGATTGAACGGACCGATCTGTGAGCGTTAGCCGGTACGTCCCGTCCGGTGGGCGGGCGCGAAACGAGAGCGAGGACGGGCCTTCGTGACCGGAAAAGGTGGCAGGATCAGGCGCTGGGCGCGCCGGCGGTTCGACGACGACTCGATCACCCGGCAGCGGATCAAGCCCGGCACCGTGCGGCGGATCGTCCCCTACGCGCTGCGCTTCCCCTGGCTGCTGTCGGCTCTGCTGCTGGCGACGGTGGCCGAGGCCGTCTTCACGGCGCTCAGCCCGCTGATCCTCAAGGCGATCATCGACGAGGGGATCATCCCGCGCCGGTTCGGCGTCGTGCTGTGGCTGTGCGCGGCGGTGGTCGGGCTGGCGCTGGTGAGCGCGGCCGTCGACTACATGCGGACGTGGTGCGCCGGACGCGTCGGGGAGGGCCTCGTCTACGTCCTGCGGACGAAGGTGTTCGACCACGTCCAGCGGCAGCCGCTCGCGTTCTTCACCCGCGCGCAGACCGGCGCGCTGATCAGCCGCCTCAACTCCGACGTCATCGGCGCCCGGCGGGCGGTGACCTCGCTGCTGGTGGGCTCGGTGTCGACCATCCTGACCCTGCTCCTCGTGGTGGGGGCGATGTTCTACCTGTCGTGGCAGCTCGCGCTGGCGTCGCTGGCGCTGATCCCGCTGTTCCTGCTGCCGATCCGGCTGATCGCCCGCCGGGTGCAGCGGCTCACCCGCGCCGGCATGGAGCTGGAGGCGGACATGGGCTCGCTGATGAACGAGCGGTTCAACGTCGCGGGCGCGATGCTCGGCCAGCTCTACGGGCGGCAGGACGAGGAGTCGGAGGCGTTCGCCGCGCGGGCGGGCCGGCTCCGCGACATCCAGGTCCGCGGGATCGCGGTCGACCGGATGACGTCCCAGCTCGTCGGCGTGCTCACCGCGCTGATCACCGCCGTCGTCTACGGGCTGGGCGCGGCGCTCATCATCGACGGACGGCTCCAGCTCGGCACGCTCGTGGCGATGGTGGCGCTGCTGCTGCGCCTGTACGGCCCGGTGGACCAGCTCTCGACGATCCAGGTCGACGCGATGACGGCGCTGGTCAGCTTCGACCGGCTGTTCGAGATCCTCGACCTCAAGCCGCTGATCAGCGACCGGCCCGGGGCCCGCGACCTGCCCGCCGGGCGGGAGGCGCCCGACATCGAGTTCGACCGGGTCTCCTTCCGCTACCCGACGGCGGAGGAGGTGTCGCTGGCGTCCCTGGAGTCGATCGCCAGGCGCGGGGTGGAGAAGACCAGCGACGCCTGGACGCTGGACGGGCTGAGCTTCCGGGCGCCCGCGGGCAGGCTCACGGCGCTGGTCGGCCCGTCGGGCGCGGGCAAGACGACGATCACCCAGCTCGTCCCCCGGCTGTACGACGTCGGCGCGGGGGCGCTGCGGATCGGCGGCCACGACGTCCGGGACCTCACGCTGCGGTCGGTGCGGGAGGCGGTCGGGGTGGTGACGCAGGACGCGCACCTGTTCCACGACACGCTCCGCGCGAACCTGGAGTACGCGCGGCCGGGCGTGACCGAGCGGGAGATCGTCGAGGCGTGCGTCGCGGCGCGCATCTGGGACATGGTCGAGGCGCTGCCCGACGGCCTCGACACCGTGGTCGGCGACCGCGGCTACCGGCTCTCGGGCGGGGAGAAGCAGCGGATCGCGCTGGCCCGGCTGCTGGTCAAGGCGCCGCCGGTGGTCGTCCTGGACGAGGCGACCGCGCATCTGGACTCCGAGTCGGAGGCCGCGATCCAGCGGGCGCTGCGCTCGGCCCTCGCCGGCCGCACGTCGCTGGTGATCGCGCACCGGCTGTCCACGATCCGGGAGGCCGACCAGATCCTCGTCGTCGAGGCGGGGCGGATCCGCGAGAGCGGCACGCACGAGGAGCTGCTGAGCCAGGGCGGCCTGTACGCGGACCTGTACCGGACGCAGTTCGCCGGCCAGGCGGGGGACGATCCGGCCGTCCGCTCCACCTGACCGGCGGCACCTGACCGGCGGCGCGCGATCCCCGCGTTCGCCTAGCGCGCGGCGCCGAAGTCGTGCACGACGACGGCCGCGGCGCCGACGCTCGGGTGGCGCTGCAGGACGGCCTCGATCTCGCCCAGCTCCATCCGCACCCCGGCGATCTTGACCTGCCGGTCGACGCGGCCGAGGTACTGCAGGACGCCCTGCGGCAGCACCTTCACCTCGTCGCCGGTCCGGTAGAGGCGGCCGGTCGCGGTGGTCTCGAAGGGGTCGCGGAAGAAGGCGTCGCGGGTGCGGTCGGCGTCGCCGGCGTAGCCGCGGCCGACGCAGGTGCCGCCGACGAACAGCTCGCCGGCCTCGCCGGGCTCGGCGGCGTGCCAGCCGCCGTCCTCGCGGCGCAGGACGTACAGCCGCGAGTTGATCACGGGGGCGCCGATCGGCAGCCGCAGCAGCCCGAGGTCGGCGGGGGTGACCGTGTGGTGGGTGACGTCGTCGGAGCACTCGGTCGGGCCGTAGGCGTTCATGAGGCTCGCGTGCGGCACCTCCGCCAGCCAGCGGCGGGCCAGCTCGGTGGGCAGCTCCTCGCCGGTCGCGAGCATCCAGCGCAGGCCGCTCATCCGGGGGGCGTCCGCCGCCTCGGCGAGGTCGTCGAGCAGCAGCCGGATCATCGTCGGGACCAGCTCGACGATCGTGACGCCCTCCGCGTCGACGTGCCGGGCGAACGCGGCCGAGTCGTGGCCGGTCCGGTCGGCGACGACCGTGACCCGGCCGCCGAGCAGCAGCGGGCAGAGCATCTGCCAGACCGAGATGTCGAAGCCGAGCGGGGCGGTCTGGGCGAGGACGTCGGACGCGGTCATGCCGAGGTCGATGATCTTGGCGTGCAGGTGGTTGAGCATGCCCTGGTGCTCGACCACCGCGCCCTTGGGCCTGCCGGTCGAGCCGGAGGTGAACAGCATGTAGCGGGGCTGGTCCGGGCCGTCGAGCCGGGCGGCGCCCCGCCACGGCTCGGCGGACGCGGCGTCGGCGGCGCGCACCACCGGCACGCCGGCCTCCCCCGCGCCCTCGGTGAGCGCGGCCGTCACCTCGCCCGGGTCGGTGGCGAGCAGCAGCACCGCGCCCGCCTGCCCGAGGACGTCGGCGACGCGCCGGGCGGGCCAGCCCGCGTCCGCCGGGACGTAGACGGCGCCGAGCAGCTCGATCGCCAGGAACGCGGCGATGACGTCGACGCCGCGCTCACCGCCCACGGCGACGACGGTGCCGCGCCCGGCGCCGTGCCGCTCCAGCAGCGCGGCGACCCGGCGGGCCTCCGCGGCCAGCTCGGCGTAGCCGACCCGGCGGCGCTCGTCCTGGACGGCGGGGCGGTCCCCGGCGGCGGCGAACCGCTCGACGTGCGTGATCACCGCGTCGGCGAGGTCGGCCTCGTGCTCGCGGCCGAGCGCCAGCTCCCGCGCGCGCCGCAGGTCGGGATCGGCGATCGGCAGTTCCGGCAGTTCCGAGGGGGCGAGCAGGGTCCGCGCGATCGTCATGATTCCGCTCCCAAACAGTTCGACACTTGAGGGCCATTACCCCGCGCCACGGGGATGAACGCAGCTTTTGTGATTCGCTGCCCTACAGTACGGTGACCGAGGCTACGGCACCCAGTACCGATTTGCCTATTCTCCTTTCTCCCGGAACCCTGCCGTCACCGCTGCCTGTCATTCATTGGGGTGTGCGCAACGTGACCATTATCGACTCGCCACACGAGTTCAACGTCGAGGACCTGTACGTCGACCTGCGCGGGCCGATCGGCTCCGCGCTGTTCCTGAAATGTGAGGGATTCAACTTCGCGGGGTCGGTGAAGCTCAAGGCCGCGGCGCAGATGGTGGAGGCGGCGGAGGAGGAGGGCGTGCTCGGCGCGGAGTCCGTGCTGGTGGAGTCGTCGTCGGGCAATCTGGGCATCGCGCTGGCGCTCATCGCGGCGAGCCGCGGGCTCCGGTTCCGGTGCGTCACCGACCCGCGCTGCAACCCCGCCTCGCTGCGTTTGATGCGGTCGCTCGGCGCGGAAGTCGAGGTGATCTCCACGCCGGACACCAATGGCGGCTTCCTGGAGAGCAGGATCCGCCACGTGCGGGAACTGTGCGCGTCCAGCGATGACTACGTGTGGCTCAACCAGTACGCGAACCCGAGCAACTGGAGGGCGCATTACCGGCGCACCGCGCCCGCCATCGCGAGCGCCTTTCCTGGCCTTGAGGTGCTTTTCGTCGGCGCCGGGACGACGGGCACGCTGATGGGCTGCGCGCGCTACTTCAAGGAGCACCGGAAACCGGTGACGATCGTCGCGGTCGACGCGGTCGGGTCGGTGACGTTCGGCGGCATCCCCGAGCGGAGGCTCGTGCCGGGCCTCGGCACGAGCCGCCGCCCCGAACTGCTCGACGAGGCCTACATCGACGACGTCGTGTTCGTCCCGGAGACCGACACGATCGCGACGTGCCACGCGCTGGCGGCGCGGGGCTTCCTGTTCGGGGGCTCGACCGGCACGGTCGTCAGCGGCGCCGTCCGCTGGCTCGGGGAGAAGTACCCGGGCGCCGAGCCGGTCGCGGTGGCGATCTCACCCGACCTCGGTGAGCGCTACCTCGACTCCATCTACGCCGACAGCTGGCTGGAGGAGCACTTCGGCGCGCTCCCCGCCCGGTCCTGACGCGGCGTCCCGGCCCCGACGCGACCGCCGCGCGGCCGAGCCGCCGGGCGGCGGTCGGCCACGCGGCGGTCGGCCACATGGTCGCGGGGACGGGCTAGCGCTGCTCCATCGCCGCGATCAGGCTCTTCGGCCGCATGTCGGTCCAGGACCGCTCGATGTAGTCGAGGCAGTCCTGCCGGCCCGCCTCGCCGAAGACCTTCTCCCATCCCTCCGGCACCTCGACGAAGACCGGCCACAGCGAGTGCTGGCCCTCGTCGTTGACCAGGACGAGGTAGCTGGCATCGGGGTCGTCGAACGGATTGGTCATCTCGCCGTCCTCTCTCAGGTGATCGGCCCACGCGCACCCACTATGGCGCGCGTCCCCGTGGCCGCGTCAACGCCCACCGCGGGCCCGCCGCGGGGCCCGCGCGGGACGCGTTCGACTGCGCCGGTGTGCCGGTTGAACACCAGGTGGGACCGGCTCCGGCGGCACGCCGCGGTGCCCTTGATCGGCCCGCTCGCGCGGTGCCAGGGTGGCGCATGCCCTTCGTGAGCACCAACGGGATCCGGCTCTCCTACCAGCGCGCGGGACGCGGGGAGCCGGTGCTCCTCATCATGGGGTCGGGCGCGGCGGGCCGCGTCTGGACCCTGCACCAGACGCCCGCGCTGCACCGGGCGGGCTACGAGACGATCGTGGTCGACAACCGCGGCATCGCGCCCTCCGACGTCCCGCCCGGCGACTACGCGCTCGCCGACCTCGTCGCCGACACCCGGGGCCTGGTCGAGGCGCTCGGGATCGGGCCGTGCCGCCTCGTCGGCACCTCGATGGGGTCGATGATCGCGCAGGAGCTGGCGCTGGAGTCGCCGGAGCTGGTGCGCTCGGCGGTGCTGATCGCGACGCGGGCGCGCTCGGACGCGGCGCGCCGCGCCCTGGCGGCGGCCGACCGGGTGCTGCGCGAGAGCGGCGTCCGGCTGCCGGACGCCTACCGGGCCGCGCGGACCGTCGTGGAGATGCTGTCCCCGGCGACGCTGAACGACGAGGCGGCGATCGGGGGCTGGCTGGAGGTCTTCGAGATGTCGGGCGGGGACGACGTCGCGCCCGGTCAGCAGACCGTCGAGCCGGCCGGGGACCGGCGGGAGGCGCTGCGGGGCGTCACGGTGCCGTGCCGCGCGATCGCCTTCGCCGACGACCTGGTCTGCCCGCCGCACCTGGTCGCCGAGGTCGCCGACGCCATCCCGGACTGCGACCTCGTGGAGATCCCCGGCTGCGGCCACCTGGGGAACCTGGAGCGCCCGGACGCGGTCAACACCGCCATCGTCGAGTTCTTCGCCAAGAACTGACCGCCCCGGGCGGCGGCCTCACACCGGGCGCGGGTCGGCGGGCAGCGGCCACGCCACCGCGCGGGGGTCGGGGACGGCCTTGCGCCACGTCCGCTCGGCCGCGACGGTGAACCCGCGCCGCAGGTAGTTCCCCCGGGCGTTCGGGTGGTCGAGCGTGCTGGTCGTCAGGTGGACGCGCCGGGCCGGGCCGAGGTCCTCGGCCCACACCTTCCCGCGCCGCCAGGCCCGGCGGGCGCACTGCTCGACCAGGTGGCCGCCGAAGCCGCGGCCGACGAAGGCGGGGACGAGCCCGACGAGGTGCACCTCGGTGTCCCCGCCGGGCTGCGCCTCCAGCTCGAAGTAGCCCGCGACCGTGCCCTCGGCCATCGCGATCCAGGTGGCGAGGCCGGGGCGGGCCAGCCAGCGCGCCCAGTCGGCGTGCGTCCAGCCGAACCGGTCCGTCCAGCAGACGCGGGCGCCGACCGCCGCGTACAGCGCGCGGCTCAGGTCGGGTGAGGCCGTCCCGGCGAGGCTGAAGGTCATCTCGCCGGGCGGCTCGGCGGCCGGGCGCAGGTCCGCGCGGTCGCGCATCTCCAGCGTCCACTCGGTGACGTCGATCCCGGTGGTGCCGGTACCGGTCGTGTCGATGCCGGTCGTGTCGGTCCCGGTGCTCGTCACCGGCGGCCCCCCTCGTTGGCTGGACGGACGGCGGGGACTACCAGCGCCACTCCTGCTGCTTGAACAGGTGCCCGGCCCTGATGTCCCGGTCGGAGCACCAGGTGAGGAACTCCTCGATCTGCTTGATCTGGTAGGTGTCCTCGTTGTAGGTGGTGGCCATCACGTGGCCGAGCCAGTCCTCCTCGCCCATCGCGTAGACGTAGGCCTCGGTGGCGCCCAGCTCGGTCATGATCGCGGCGGCCTGCTCGGCGTTGGAGCCCGACAGCTTGCGCGAGTTGCTCATCTTCTTCGTGACCGGGACCGTCAGCAGCGCCTGGTAGAGCCAGGTCAGCGGCGCGCCGTCGCACTCCATGCCGAGGAAGGCGATGTCGGCGGTGCCGAGGTGGCCCTTCACGTACCGGTACAGGCTCGGGTCGATGCCGGAGGAGTCGGCGCCGACGAACACCTTGCGTCCGGCCAGCTCGACCCAGTACGTCGACTTGGCGCGGATGTCGAGGTCGCAGTGCTCGCCGAGGAAGGGGGTGGCGACGACCCGGCCGCCGGGGAAGTCGACCTCGTCGAAGTCGTCGACCTCGATGACGGGGAAGCCCTGGTGGCGGAGCATCAGCGCCATGGACGGGTCGGCGAGGTTCCCGCGCGAGGAGCGCGGCACGACGATCGCGCCGACGCGTCCGCGCAGTTGCAGCAGGGTCTCCAGGACGATGTGGTCCTGGTGCCCGTGCGTGATCAGCACGAGGTCGATGTGGTCGGGCAGGTCGTCCAGCGTGTAGCGGTCGCCGGCGGTGCTGTCGGCGCTGATGAACGGGTCGGTGACGATGGCGGCCTCGGCCGTCTGCAGGACCAGGCACGCGTGCCCGAAGTAGCGGATCCGGCCGCCGCCCTCGATGTGCCGGTCCGCGGCGAGGCTCGGCCGCTCGCTCAGCATCCCCGACAGGTGCGCGGCCTGCGCGTCGTCCAGCCCCAGCGCGTCGCGCAGGTGGGCGAGGGTGGTCGGCTGGACGCGGGCCTTGAACAGCTCCTCCAGGCCGGGGTGGTCGAAGGGGATGTCCAGTTCCAGGACGTCCGGGGACGGCAGCCGAGGCGTGCTGAGGATGAACGGGCGCTCGATGCCGGTCTCGAAGGACAGCTGCACCGACTGGCGGGCGTTGGTGTAGTAGTCGCTCTTGTAGACGACCGGCTCCATGAACCGGAGCTGCGCCTGGTTGTCGGTGTCGTAGGCGAGTTCCACCAGCCCGCCCAGCTCGGAGGGGAGCTTGGGGTAGAGCGGGGTGAGGTCGAACCCGGTCGCGTTCGCGCGCAGCAGTTCCTGGCCGTCGGCGATCGCCTGCGCGAAGCGCAGCATGTCGGCGCGGTCGCGCTTGATGGCGGCGAGCAGGTCGCGCACCTCGTCGGCGCGCTCCTCGGGGATGTTGATGAAGTAGCCGCCGCGCAGCTCGGGGTTGTTGCTCGCCGCGATGTGGACCTGCGGCGACTGGAGGTAGGACTCCAGCAGCGGCACCTGGAGGAACGCCAGGTTCATCGCCGCCTGGACGGGCGCGACCGTGTAGGGCCACGCGAAGAACCGGTCCACCAGCGGTTCGACGATCACCTTCGACCGCAGGAACAGCTTCTCGTCGGTCATCTACGTCTCAACCTCCAGGAACCCGATGGCACGGGCCGTCGCCAGAACGAAAGGGCCCGCGTTTCCAAGGCACGGGCGAAAGGAACGGGCGAAAGACCCGCGCGCCGCGCCACGCATTCGTGCGCACTCCCGCATCAGCATGTCTTCTCCACTCGCGGCCGGGCAATGATCCCCCGCGCATGCCCCGGGGAATTGAACATGCGAAATGGAGCGGGCGCCGTTCAACCGGGTCGTTGAGTCAGTTGAACGGGCCGCGAACTTGATCGTCAGGCGAAGGCGGGATAAGGGGAGAGCGGGGCCGCTCCCCATTCGGCCGACAGTTCCAGGACGCGCCGCGCCGCCTCCGCCAGCGCGGGGTACTCCCCGGCCGGGAGCAGCTCGTCCCGGAGCATCCCGCACCGGTGGACGAGCAGCCGCCGGATCGTCGGGGACGCGGCGGCGCGGCGGTTCAGCGGCACGTCGCCGGCGACCGCGTCCGGGACCAGCAGCAGGGTCAGCGCGGTCCACGCGGCGATGCCCCGGCGGACCCCGGCCCGCCAGGCGCCGTCGTCGGCCAGATCCGGATAGACCTCCAGGAGCCCCGCGCGGTAGGTCTCCTCCACCAGCGCCGCGAGCGCGGGATCCAGACGGAAAACGCACCAGCAACTCGAAAAGGGCATCCGGCAGTACGCGGCGGTGAGGAAGACCGAGGGATGTCCCGACGCCTCGAAATCCAGGAACCGCAGCCCGCCTGGGGTGAGCATATTGTTGTCGGGGCAGGTGTCGCCCGGGGAGAAGGCGGGATAGCCGTCGTCGGCGAGGCGGCCGAGTTCGTCGATCTCGCCGGCCAGCCCGTCCGGGACCTCGATTCCCGCTTCGCCGAGCGCGGCGGGGACCCTGCCGATCCCGCGCAGGGTCGAGCTGACCTTGGCGGGCGGATCGCCGTCCCGGCCGTATTCGCGCCGGAGCCGCTCCAGCTCGCCCTGGCGGCCGTGGCCCGCGCGGGCCATCGCGCCGAGCCCGCGCGCCCAGCCCAGCAGTCCGTCGCGCGCGGCCTGCGGGTCGGCGCCGAGCAGCAGGTCCGTCAGGCTCGGCCCGGCGCCGAGGTCGGCCATCACGACGAGCGGGTACCCGGTGTCGACGGCGAGGAGGTCCGGGCCGCCGACCGCGAGCGCGAGCCCGGACGCCTCCGCCGTGAACGAGTTCCGCGCGTCGGCGTAGGTCTTGACGATCACGGTGCCGCCGCCGGGGCGGCGGCAGCGCAGCACCGCGCAGTCGCCGGGGTCGCCGAGCGGCACGGGGTCGCTCAGCGGCTCGCCCAGCGCCGCCGACGCGGCCCTGACCGCCGCCCCGTCGCCCGGTCGGGTCACCGGGCCTCCCACTCCTCGATCGCCGCCCAGACGAGCCCGAGCGTCTCGGGCTTCGCCATCTCGTAGTGCGTGCACGGGACGCCCGCCTCGGTGACCGTCCCGGTCACGTAGGGCGCCCATCGCTGCGCGGTGGGGTCGTCCGGCTCCCGGTCGCCGGTCGCGGTGACCAGCAGGAGGTCGCCGTCGAACCGGCCGTGCTCGTGGCCGATCTGGATCGTCCGGTTGTTGCGGATGACGCGCGCGATGGCGTGGACCTCCTCGTCGGTGGCGGCGCCGAGCGTGCTGCCCGCCTCCTTGCGGACGACCTCGACCAGGCTCTCCAGGTGCGCGTCCGGGTCCTCGGCGGTCTCGGCGGGGTCGTCGGGCCGCTCCAGGAACGGGAACTGGTCGAGGATGATCAGCGCGACCTCCTCGCCCGCGTCCTGGAGCCGCACGGCGATCTCGTGCGCCGCGACGCCGCCGAACGACCAGCCGAGCACCCGGTAGGGGCCGTGCGGCCGCACGGCGCGCATCTGCTCGATGTAGTCGGCGGCCATCTCCGTGACGGATGCGGGCAGCGGCGAGGTCGCGTCCAGGCCGCGCGCCTGGAGCCCGTACAGCGGGACGCCCTCCGGCGCGAACCGGGCCAGCGGCATGTAGCACCAGCTCAGCCCGCCGGACGGGTGGACGCAGAACAGCGGCGGCTCGGTGCCCTCGGCGCGGATCGGCAGCAGGACGTCGAGCGAGTCGCTGATGGAGGAGACCGTCATCCGCCGCATCAGCTCGGCGACCGTCGGGGAGGCGAACAGGTCGCGGACGGCGACCCGCACCCCGCGCTCGCGGAGCCGCTCGACGAGCCGCACCGCCAGCAGCGAGTGGCCGCCGAGCGCGAAGAAGTCGTCCTGGACCCCGACCCGCTCGACGCCGAGCACCTCCGCGAACGCCGCGCACAGGCCCTCCTCGAAGGAGGTGACGGCCCAGTGGGCTGCCTCCTGGCCGGCGCCGTGGTCGGGGGCGGGCAGCGCCTTGCGGTCCACCTTGCTGTTCGGCATCAGCGGCATCCGGTCGAGCGGCACGACCGCCGACGGCACCATGTAGCCGGGGAGCTGCTCCTGGGCGAGCGCGCGGACCGCCGCCGGGAGGCCGCCGGGCTCCTGCTCCGCGCCCGGGTCGGGCACGACGTAGGCGACCAGCCGCCGGTCGCCCGGCACGTCCTCGCGCACCAGCGCGACGGCCTGCGCGACGGCCGGGTGCGCGGCGAGGACGGTCTCGATCTCGCTCAGCTCGACCCGGAACCCGCGGATCTTCACCTGGTCGTCGGCGCGGCCGAGGTAGTGCAGGTCGCCGTCCGCGCTCCAGCGGACGACGTCGCCCGTCCGGTACATCCGCGCGCCGGACGGGCCGAAGGGGCACGCGACGAACCGCCCGGAGGTCAGCGCGGGCCGCCCGAGGTAGCCGCGCGCCAGGCCGTCGCCCGCGATGTACAGCTCGCCGGGCACGCCGGGCGGCACGGGCGCCAGCCGGTCGTCCAGCACGTACACCTGGGTGTTCCCGATCGGGCCGCCGATGGAGGACACGTCGGTCGCGTCGCGGGAGAAGTGCTTGGCGGTCGACCACACCGTCGTCTCGGTCGGCCCGTACAGGTTCGACAGCGTCGTCCGGTCGATCAGGACGCGGGCGAGGTCGCCCGGCAGCGCCTCCGCGCCGATCATCGCGCGGACCCCCGACCAGTCGACCGGGTCCTCGGCGTCGGCGACGAGCCCGCGCCACAGGCTCGGGGTGGCGTGCACCATCGTGGCCCCGGAGGCCCGGACCAGCTCCCGCAGCGCCCACGGGTCGAGGACCTGCTCCTGCGACGCGAGGACCATCCGGGCGCCGTTGACCAGCGGGAGGTAGAACTCGAACCCGGCCATGTCGCAGCCGTGCGTGCTGACCGCGAGGAGCCGGTCGTCCGCGCCGAGCGCGAAGTCGTCCTGCATCGCCGAGAGGAAGTTGACGATCGCGCGGTGCTCGACCAGCACGCCCTTCGGACGGCCGGTGGACCCGGAGGTGTAGATCACCCACATGGGGTGCTCGGGCCGCAGCGGCGCGGTGCGCTCGGCGTCGGCCAGCGGCCCGGCGGGGAGCGCGGCGAGCGCCCCGGCGACGGCCGGGTCGTCCAGCAGGACGACGGGGACGCCGGTGTCGGCCTGGTCGCCGACCTCGAACTCGGCGAGCCGCTCCCGCATGTCCGTGCCGCTGAGCAGGCACACCGCGCCGGAGTCGGCGATCACGTAGGCGGTGCGCCCGGCCGGGTAGGCGGGGTCGATCGGCAGGTAGGCCGCGCCCGCCTTGACCACCGCGAGCAGCGCGACGACGAGGTCGGCGGTCCGCTCGAACACGGCGGCGACGACCGACTCCGGGCCCACCCCCCGCTCCACCAGGTACCGCGCGAGCCGGTTCGCCCGCGCGTCCAGCTCCGCGTAGGTGGTCTCGGTGCCCCCGGCCACGAGCGCGACCGCGTCGGGGGTCCGCGCCACCTGCGCCTCGAACAGCCCCGCGACGGTCGTCTCCGGCACCGGCGCCGCGGTGTCGTTCCATCCGGTGAGGACGCGGCGCCGCTCCTCGGCGCCGAGGACGTCGACCTCGCTCAGCCGCAGCCCCGGGTCGGCGGACACCGCGTCCAGCACCAGGACGAGCCGCTCGGCGATCCGCGCGACGGTCTCCGGCTCGAACAGGTCGGCGGCGCCGACGACGCGGCCCTCGATCCCGGCCGGGGCGCCGTGCTCGTCGAGGGTCTCGGCGGCGCTCACGTCCAGGTCGAACTTCACCGTCCACCGCCCGGTGGACGCCCCCGACGACGCCTCCCGGTCGCCCTGGACACCGGGCAGGTCGAGCACCGCCTCCTCGGTGTTCTGCAACAGCAGCATGACCTGGAACAGCGGGTGCCGCGCCAGCGAGCGCGGCGGCGACAGCTCCTCGACGAGCCGCTCGAACGGCACGTCCGGGTGGGCGAAGGCGCCGAGGCCCGCCTCCCGCACCCGCGCCAGCACGTCACGGAACGTCGGGTCCTCCGACAGGTCGGTGCGCAGCACGAACGTGTTGACGAAGTAGCCGACCAGGTCGTCCAGCGCCTCGTCGGTGCGCCCGGCGATCGCCGAGCCGACCGGGATGTCGGTTCCGGCGCCGAGCCGCGACAGCAGCACCGCGAGCGCGCCGTGCAGCATCATGAACATCGTGACGCCCTCGGCGCGCGCCAGGTCCCGCAGCCGCGCGTGGACGTCGGCGGGGATCTCCAGCGGCACCCGGTACCCCTCGTGCCCGGCCACGGCGGGACGGGTCCGGTCGGCGGGCAGCGCCAGCTCCTCCGGGATCCCGGCCAGCGCGTCCCGCCAGTAGGCGACCTGCCGGGAGATCAGGCTGCCCGGGTCCGCGCCGTCCCCGAGCACCTCGCGCTGCCAGATCGCGTAGTCGGCGTACTGGACGGGCAGCGGCTCCCACCCGGGCGCCTCACCCGCGCGGCGCGCGGCGTAGGCCGCGGACACGTCCCGCGCCAGCGGCGCCCACGACCAGCCGTCACCGGCGATGTGGTGGACGACCACCATCAGCACGTGCTCGTCCGGCGCGACCCGGAACAGCCACGCCCGGACGGGCACGTCGGAGGAGAGGTCGAACGTGCACGTCTCGGCCGCCGCGATCGCCTCGCGCAGGTCCGCCGGCTCGACGTCGAGCGTCTCCAACCGCCAGTCCAGGTCGTCGATGTCGATGACGTGCTGGTAGGGCTCGCCGTCCGCGACGGGGAACACGGTGCGCAGCACCTCGTGCCGGGCGAGCGCGTCGCGGAACGCGGCCGCCATCGCGGGCGCGTCCACCTCGCCGGCCAGCCGCGCCGCGACCGGGATGTTGTAGGTGGAGCCGCCGCCCTCAAGGCGGTCGATCAGCCACATGCGGCGCTGCCCGAACGACAGCGGGATCCGCTCCGGCCGCTCCATCGCGGTCAGCGGCGCGCGTGCCTCCGCCGCGCCGGTCAGCCGCTCGGCGAGACCGGCCACCGTGGGCGCCTCGAACAGCGCGCGGATCTCGATCTCCACTCCCAGGACGGCCCGGATCCGGCTGACCAACCGGACCGCCAGCAGCGAGTGGCCGCCCAGGTCGAAGAAGTCGTCGTCGACACCGACGTCGTCGAGGCCGAGGACCTCGGCGAACGCGAGGCAGAGGATCTCCTCCCGCGGCGTCCCCGCCCGGCGCCCGCCCTCCAGCAGCAGGGACGCGTAGTCGGGCGCGGGCAGGGCCCTGCGGTCGAGCTTGCCGTTGCCGGTGAGCGGCAGCGCCTCCAGCGCGACGACGGCGGAGGGGACCATGTGCTCGGGAAGCCGCTGCGCGACGGACTGCCGCACGGCGGCCGGGAACGCGGTGTCCTCGCCGTCGTCCGGATCGGCGGGGACGACGTAGGCGATCAGCCGGAGGTCGCCGGGGGCGTCCTCGCGGGCGATGACGGCGGCCTGGCCCACCCGGGGGTTCGCGGTCAGGGCGGCCTGGACCTCGCCGGGCTCGATCCGGAACCCGCGGATCTTGACCTGGTCGTCGGCGCGGCCCGCGAAGACGATCTGCCCCTCGGGGTTCCAGCGGGCGCGGTCGCCCGTCCGGTACATGCGCTCACCGGGCGCGAACGGGCACGCGACGAACCGCTCCGCCGTCAGGGCGGGGCGTCCCACGTAGCCCCGGGCCAACTGGGCGCCCGCTATGTACAGCTCCCCCACGACGTTCGGGCCCACGGGGCACAGGAACTCGTCCAGCACGAACACGCGGGTGTTCCCGACCGGGGAGCCGACCGGCACGACGCCGCCCGCCGAGAGCCGGGTGGTCGTCACACCGATCGTCGCCTCGGTGGGGCCGTAGTGGTTGAACACCGCGCATCCATCGGCGGCCTCCACCAGCTCCTCCACCCATACCGGCGGGGCGGCCTCGCCGCCGAGGACCAGTGACCGGGCGGGCAGCACGTTCCGCGTTCCGGCGGCCGACGCCAGTGCGGCGAGGTGCGACGGGACGGCCTTCAGGTAGTCGATCGAGTGCTCGCCCAGGTATTCCGCGACGGCGGCCGGATCGGTGACGGATTCCTCCGGCAGGATGTGCAGCTCACCGCCGGTCGCCAGGCTCGCGAACACCACGGTGTTACCCAGGTCGGTGACCTGCGCCTGAAGCAGCGCATACTTCCCGCCGGGCGTCCCGAATTCGACGCGGGCGGGAACCGAGGCGACGTAGTTCCGCACGCCGCCGTGCGTGACGGCCACACCCTTGGGGCGGCCAGTCGATCCGGAGGTGTAGATGACATACGCCACCCCATCCGCCTCGACGTTCACCCGCGGTGCGGTCGTGGGCTGGGCGGCCAGTTGCATGGCGGTGAACGGTTCGTCCAGAGCGACCATGCGGACCCGGCCCGCGGGCAGATCCTCCAGGATCTCATCGGTGGTCAGCAGCAGAACCGCGCCGCTGTCGGAGAGCACGAACGCGATCCGCTCGGCGGGTTGGGCCGGATCGACCGGAACATAGCCTGCCCCGGCCTTCCACACGCCCAGGACTCCGACCACGAAATCCACGCCGCGCGACAGGCACAGGCCCACGACTGATTCGGCGCCCACGCCTTGGCCCATCAGGTAGTGCGCCAGCCGGTTCGCCCGCTCTTCCACCTCCGCATACGAGACCTCGGCACCTTCGGCGACCACCGCCACCGCGTCCGGGGCGAGCGCGACCCGCTCCTCGAAAAGGTCGGTCAGCATCGCGCGGCCGGCGTCGAAACCGGTGTCGTTCCACTCGACCAAGACCTGGTGCCGCGCGTCCTCGTCCAGGAGGTCGACCGCGCTCAGGTTCAGGCTCGGGTCGGCCGTCAGCAGGTCCAGGACCCGCACCCAGCCGTCGGCGATCCGCTTGGCGGCGTCGCGGTCGAACAGGTCCGCCGCCACCGTCACCGACCCGTACACGCCGCCGGGCGCGCCCTCGGCGTCGAACGCCTCGCCGACCAGCACGTCCACGTCGAACTTGGCCGAGGACCAGGACTCGTCCGCGTCGTCCACGGAGGAGCCCCCGGCCTGGACGCCGGGCATGCGCAGCGTCGTGTCCACGGTGTTGCGCATGGTGAGGACGATCTGGAAGAGCGGGTGCCGCGCCATCGACCGGCTCGGCGCCAGCTCCTCGACCAGCTTCTCGAACGGGACGTCCTGGTGCGCGAACGCCGACAGGCTCCGCTCCCGCACCCGGCCGAGCACCTCACGGAAGGTCGGGTCGCCCGACAGGTCCGTCCGGATCACCAGCGTGTTGACGAAGAAGCCGACCAGGTCGTCCAGCGACTCGTCGGTGCGCCCGGCGTTCGCCGAGCCGATCGGGATGTCGGTTCCCGCGCCCAGCTTGGACAGCAGCATCGCCAGCGCCGCCTGGAGCGCCATGAACGTGGTCACGCCCTCGTCGCGGGCCAGCTTCAGCAGGCGCGCGTGGATCTCCGCCGGGATGTCGAGCGAGACCAGGTGCCCGCGGTGCGAGGCGACGGCCGGACGCGGACGGTCGAAGGGAAGCGACAGCTCCTCGGGGGCGCCCGCCAGCGCGTCGCGCCAGTACGCCACCTGACGCGAGATCACGCTTTCGGGATCGCTCTCATCCCCCAGCAACTCACGCTGCCAGAGCGCGTAGTCCGCGTACTGGACGGCCAGCGGCTCCCAGTCGGGCGCCCGCCCCTCGCGGCGCGCGGCGTAGGCGTCGGAGAGGTCGGCGGCCAGCGGGCCCTTGGACCAGCCGTCGGTGGCGACGTGGTGCATCGTCACGACCAGTACGGGCTCGTCGGCGCCGGACTCGAACAGCCAGGCGCGGATCGGCACCTCGGCCGACAGGTCGAAGGCGTACCGGGCGGCCTCGGCGACGGCGCCCGCGAGCTCCCCCGGGGCCACCTCGACGGTCTCCAGTTCCCAGGAGAGGTCGTCGATGTCCAGGACGTGCTGGTAGGGCTCGCCGTCGGCGGTCGGGAAGACGGTGCGGAGCAC
Organism: Actinomadura litoris; assembly: GCF_009733595.1. Taxonomy (GTDB): domain Bacteria; phylum Actinomycetota; class Actinomycetes; order Streptosporangiales; family Streptosporangiaceae; genus Spirillospora; species Spirillospora litoris. The sequence goes on from NZ_WOFH01000025.1 coordinate 33,604, forward strand.
CTCGTGCCGCCCCAGGACGTCGCGCAGGGCGAGGCCGAGGGCGTCGCGGTCGACGTCGCCCGCCAGGCCGAGGACGACGGGGATGTTGTAGGTGGCGCTCGGGCCTTCGAGCTGGCCGATGAACCAGAGCCGCCGCTGGCCGTAGGACAGCGGCATCCGCTCGGGCCGGGCCCGCGCGGTCAGCGGGGTCCGCGCCTCGCCCGCGCCGCCGAGCCGGGCGGCGAGCCCGGCGGGGCTCGGGGCCTGGAAGAACGTCCGGACGGTCAGGTCCGCGCCGAGCGCCTCCCGGACCCGGCTGATCAGCCGGATCGCGAGCAGCGAGTGGCCGCCGAGTTCGAAGAAGTCGCCGTCGGGCGCCACCGCGGGCAGGCCGAGGACCTCGGCGAACGTGGCGCAGAGGATCTCCTCCCGCGGGCTCGCCGGGCGGCGGGCGGCGGAGGTGCGCGGCGCGGGCGCCTGGTCCGGGTCGGGCAGGGCCCGGCGGTCCAGCTTCCCGTTGCCGGTGAGCGGCAGCGCGTCCAGGACGGTCACGGCGGACGGCACCATGTGCTCCGGCAGCCGCCCGGCGGTGAACTCGCGCAGCTCGGCGGGGAGCCGGTCGTCCGCCGCGCCGGCCGGGACCACGTAGGCGGCGAGCCGTGTGTCGCCGTCGGCGCCGGTGCGGGCGATCACGGCGGCCTGGGCGACGCGCGGGTGGGCGAGCAGCGCGGCCTGGACCTCGCCCGGCTCGATCCGGTACCCGCGCACCTTGACCTGGTCGTCGGCGCGGCCCGCGAACACCAGCAGGCCGTCCGGCGTCCAGTGGGCGAGGTCGCCGGTGCGGTACATCCGCGCGCCGGGCTCGAACGGGCAGGCGACGAAGCGCCCGGCGGTCAGGCCGGGGCGGCCGGTGTAGCCGCGCGCGAGCCCGGCGCCCGCGACGTACAGCTCGCCGACGGCCCCGGCGGGCACGGGCCGCAGCCGGCCGTCCAGCACGTAGAGGCCGGTGTTGGCGATCGGCGTCCCGACCGGAACGGCGCCCGCGCCGACCAGGCCGGGGGTGAGCCGGACGGTGGTGACGCCGATCGTGGCCTCGGTCGGGCCGTAGTGGTTGGACACCGCGCGCGTCCCGGCGGCGGCCAGCACGTCGCGGAGCCAGCCGGCCGGCGCGGCCTCGCCGCCGAGCACCAGCGCCTTGGCGGGCAGCACGTTCTCGACGCCCGCGGACGCCGACAGCGCGGCGAGGTGCGAGGGGACCGCCTTGACGTGGTCGATGCGGTGGTCGGCGAGGTAGGCGGCGACGGCGGAGGCGTCGGTGACGGCGTCCTCGTCCAGGACGTGGAGTTCGCCGCCGGTGGCGAGGCTGGTGAACACGACGGTGTTGCCGAGGTCGGTGGCCTGCGCCTGGAGGAGCGCGTACCGGTCGCCGGGGGCGCCGAACCCGACGCGGCCAGGCACGGACGACACGTAGTTCGCGAGGCCGCGGTGGGTGACGGCCACCCCCTTGGGACGCCCGGTGGAGCCGGAGGTGTAGATCACGTAGGCGAGGCCGTCCGGTTCGGGGCGGACGTCCGGGCGCGTACCCGGGTAGCCGTCGGCGGCGAGGGCGGACGGGTCGTCCAGCAGGATCTCGCTGCCGCTGTCGGCCAGCATGAACGCCGTCCGCTCCAGCGGGTAGCCAGGGTCGATCGGCAGGTAGGCGGCGCCCGCCTTCCAGACGGCGAGGACAGCCGTCACCATGTCGGCGCCGCGCGGCAGCGACAGCCCGACGACCGACTCCGCGCCGACGCCCCGCGCCCGCAGGGAGTGGGCGAGGCGGTTCGCGCGCGCGTCCAGCTCCGCGTAGGTGATCTCGGTGGAACCCGATACCAGCGCGACCGCGTCCGGGGTCCGCGCGGCCTGCTCCTCGAACAGGGCGGCGACGGTCGTCCGGGGGATCTCGGCGGCGGTGTCGTTCCACGCGCCGAGGATCCGGTTCCGCTCCGGTTCCGCGAGGACGTCCACCTCGGCGAGCGGGACCTCCGCCTCCGACTCAAGGAGGCCGACGAGGCTCCCGGTCGCGGTGGCGAGGTGCCCGGCCACGGCGGGCGCGTCGATGGGCGCGACCGCGTAGACGACGATGGAGATCTCGTCGCCGTCGTCGTCCACCGCGACCGTGAGCGGGTAGTTGTTGCGCGTCTGGGAGAAGACCCGGCCGATGCCCTCGCGTCCCCGGGGGTCGTCGGCGGCGGCCCGGCCCGAGTTGTGGCGGTAGTTGAACAGGGAGGTGAACAGCGGCGCGTCGCCGGTGACGCCGCTGGCCCGCTGCGCCTCGGCGAGCGGGGCGTGCTCGTGTTCGAGCAGCTCGGCCAGTTGCGCGCGCATCGCCGCGACGGCGGACGCGGCGTCCACGCCGTCCACCCGGACGCGCACGGGCAGCGTGTTCATGAACAGGCCGAGCATGCGGTCCGAGCCGGAGCCGGCGTTCATCCGGCCGAACAGCACGGTCCCGAAGACCACGTCGTCGCGTCCGGACACGGCGGCGAGCACCCGCGCCCACGCCACGTGCAGCACGGTCGCGGCGCTGACGCCGAGGCGGCGCGCCACCGTCCGGAGCCGGTCGTGCAGCTCGCCCGCGAGCGGGAGTTCGGCGCGGACGACGTCGGCGCCGTCGCCGAGGACGTCCAGCCGTCCGAACGGCGCGGTCGGCTCGGTCACGTCGCCGAGCAGCCCGGCGAAGAAGCTCCCGTGGTCGGCGTGCTCCGCCTCGTGGCGCGCCTGCGCGACGAAGTTCCGGAACGGGAGGGGCTCGGCCAGCTCGTCGCCGCGCCCGGCGAGGAACGCCTGCACCTCCTCAAGGAGCAGTTCGAGGGCGGTGTGGTCCTGGACGATGTGGTGCACGCGGACGAGCGCGAGCCACCGCCCGTCCCGGCCGGGCGCCACGTGGAGGTCGATGAGCGGGGCGCGGCGCAGGTCCATCGCGCCGCCGCCGAGCGCCACCAGGTCGGCGACCGGGTCGGCGCTCGCCGGGTCGAGGTCCACCTCCCGGACGGGCAGCGCGGCGCGCCGCCACACGACCTGCACCGGCGCGCGCAGCCCGTCCCGGGCGATCGAGGTGCGCAGGATGTCGTGCCGGTCGACGACGTGCTGCAGCGCGGCGACGAAGCCGTCCAGGCGGGCGCGGGTGTCGAACTCCAGCACGGTCGGCATGACGTAGGCGTCGCCGCCGCCCTCGGCGAGCAGGTGGTGGAACAGCAGGCCCTCCTGGAGCGGGGCCAGCGGGTACACGTCGGCGGTGTTGGCCGCGCCGCCCTCGACGGTCGCGACGACGCGTCCGACCTCCTCGGCGGTGAGGTCCGCCAGCGGCAGCATCGCCGGGGTGATCTCGGTGGCGCCGTCCGGGACCAGGTTCGGCGGCACCTCGACGCGCTCGCCGCCCGCGCTGAGCGCGAGCCCGGCGGGCGTCGGGGACACGAACAGGGCGCGCACCGACACCGACAGGCCGCGTTCGCGGAGCGTCTCCACGAGCCGGATCGCCAGCAGCGAGTGGCCGCCGAGCGCGAAGAAGTCGTCGTCGACCCCGACCCGGTCCAGGCCGAGGACCTGCGCGAACGCGGCGCACAGCACCTCCTCGCGCAGGGTGGCGGGGCCGCGCCCACGGGTGGGGGTGTACTCGGGCGCGGGCAGGGCGCGGCGGTCCAGCTTGCCGTTGGCCGACAGCGGCAGCGCGTCCAGGACGACGACGGCGGACGGCACCATGTGCGCGGGGAGCCGCTCGCCCGCCAGCGCCCGCACCTCGGCGGGCAGCGCGCCGCGATCCGCGCCGGAGCCGGGGACGACATAGGCGATCAGGCGCTTGTCGCCGGGGGCGTCCTCGCGGACCACGACGGCGGCCTGCGCGACCCGCGCGTGCGCCGCGACGACCGCCTGGACCTCGCCGGGCTCGATGCGGAACCCTCGGACCTTGACCTGGTCGTCCACGCGCCCGAGGTATTCGAGCCGCCCCTCGTGGTCCCAGCGGACGAGGTCGCCGGTGCGGTAGAGCCGCTCCCCCGACCCGAACGGGTCGGCGACGAACCGCTCGGCGGTCAGCGCCGGGCGCCGCAGGTAGCCGCGTGCGAGCCCGCCGCCCGCTATGTACAGCTCGCCCGCGACCCCCGCCGGGACGGGGCGGAGCGCGTGGTCGAGCACGTAGGCGCGGGCGTTGGACACCGGGCGGCCGATCGGCACCGGGCCCTCGTGGTCGACGCCGCCCCCGCCGTCCGCCGACCAGGCGGTCGCGTACACGGTGGCCTCGGTGGGCCCGTAGATGTTGGAGACCCGCGCGTCGGGCAGCGCCGCGCGGACGCCGTCCACCACGTCGGCGGTCAGCGCCTCGCCCGCGAACACCACGGCGCGCGGCGCGGCCCGCAGCCCGCCCGCCAACAGCCGCGCGAACGCCGACGGCACGCCGCTGACCAGGCTGACGGGGCCGAGCGGGGCGTCCCGGTCGGCGAGCGCCAGCAGGTCCGGGACGATCTCGACGGCGCCGCCCGACACCAGCGGCCCGAACAGCTCGAACACCGACACGTCGAAGGTGAGCGACGTCGACAGCAGCACGCGCGCGAAGTCGGCGCCGCCGAACTCGCGGGCCGCCCATTCGAGCAGGCCGGTGACCGAGCGGTGCTCGACGACGACGCCCTTCGGCCGTCCCGTCGAGCCGGAGGTGAAGATGACGTAGGCGGGGTGGCCGGGCAGCGGCGCGGGCCGCTCGGCGGCGGTGAGCGGGAGCGGGTCCAGGCCCGCGAGCGCCGCGGCGGTCTCCGGCGCGTCGGTGAGCACGACCGGCACGCCGCGGTCGGGGACGGCCCCGGCCGTCGCCGCCGACGCGAGCACCACGGCGGGCGCCGCGTCGGCCAGCATGAACGCGACCCGCTCGGCGGGGTGGGCGGGGTCGATCGGCAGGTAGGCGCCGCCCGCCTTCAGCACGGCCAGCAGCGCGACGACCGCGCCCGCGTCCCGCTCCAGGCACACCCCGACGACCGACTCGGGGCCGACGCCGCGGCCGGTGAGGAGCCGCGCGAGCCGGTTGGCCCGCGCGTCCAGCTCCGCGTAGGAGAGGGTCGCGCCGCCGTGGACCACCGCGTCGGCGCCGGGCGTCCGCGCGACCTGCGCCTCGACCATCTCCGCGACGGTGGACGCGGCGACCGGCACGGCGGTGTCGTTCCACTCGACGAGCACGCGCCGCTCCTGCGCCTCGTCCAGGACGCGGACGAGGCCGAGCGGCAGGTCCGCGCCGCCGTCCACGGCGCGCTCCAGCGCCTCGACGAGGTTCGCCGCCGCCGCGCCGACCAGCAGCCCGACCGCGTGCGGGTCGACCGGCGCGACCGCGTCGACGTCCACCTCGATCGCGTCCCCGTCGTCGTTCACGGAGACCATCAGCGGGTAGTTCGTGCGCTCCTCGAAGAACACCAGCCGGATGCCGCGCAGCGGGTCCTCGCGGTCGCCGCCGCCCGAGCCGTCGTCGGGGTCCTTCGGGTCGTGGCGGTAGTTGAACAGGGAGGTGAACAGCGGCACGTCGCCGGTGACGCCGCTGGCGCGCTGCGCGACGGCGAGCGGGGCGTGCTCGTGCTCCAGCAGGTCGGCGAGCTGGCCGCGCATCGCCGCGACGGCGTCCAGCACGCCCGGCTCGCCTGTCCGGACGCGCACCGGCAGCGTGTTCATGAACGGGCCGGGCACCCGGTCGGACCCCTCGCCGGAGTTCATCCGGCCGAACAGGACGGTGCCGAACACCACGTCCTCGCGCCCGGACACCGCCGCGAGCACCCGCGCCCACACGACGTGCAGGATCGTCGCGGGGCTGGCGCCGACGCGGCGCGCGACGTTGCGCAGCCGGGCGTCGAGGTCGGCGGGGAACGCGACCGTCGCGCGGACGGACCCGGCGCCGTCGCCGCGCACGTCGGCCAGGCCGAACGGCGCGGTCGGCTCCTCGACGTCGCCGAGCAGCTTGGCGAAGAACCGGGCGTGCTCGGCGCGGTCCATGCCGCCGCGCGCCTGCGCGACGAAGTTGCGGAACGGCAGCGGCTCGGGCAGCGCGTCGTCGCGCCCGGCGAGCATGTCCTTCACCTCGTCGAGGACGACCTCCAGCGCGGTGTGGTCGCGGACCATGTGGTGGCCCCGCACCAGCGCCACCCAGCCGCCACCGGGCACCGCGGCGACGTGCGCGTCCATCAGCGGCGCGCGGCCGAGGTCGAGCGACCGGCCCCCGGCCGCCGCGAGGAGCCGCCCCGCCGGGTCGGCCTCGCCCGGCTCCAGCGCCACCTCCTCGACCGGCAGGACGGCGTCGCGCCACACGACCTGCACCGGCTCCGGCAGCCCTTCCCACAGCACGGACGTCCGGAAGATGTCGTGCCGGTCGACCACGCGTTGCAGCGCGGCCAGGAAGGCGTCGAGCCGCTCGCGCGACTCGAACTCCAGGACGGCGGGCATGACGTAGGCGTCGTCGCCGCCCTCGGCGATGAGGTGGTGGAACAGCAGGCCCTCCTGGAGGGGGGCCAGCGGGTACACGTCGGCGAGGTTCGCCGCGCCGCCGTCGACGGACGCGACGATCCGGTCGACGTGGTCCTGCGACAGCTCCACCATCGGCAGCATGCCGGGGGTGATCGCGGTCGCGCCGTCGGGGATCATCCGGTCGGGGACGGCGACCCGCACCGCGCCGGAGGACGCGGCGACGCCCGCCGGGGTCGGCGCCTGGAAGAACGCCCGGACCGACACCGACACGCCCCGCGACTGGAGCAGCGCCACCAGCCGGATCGCCAGCAGCGACTGGCCGCCGAACCGGAAGAAGTCGTCGTCGACGCCGACCGTGTCGACGCCGAGGACCTCCGCGAAGGCCGCGCACAGGATTTCCTCCCGCACGTTCGCCGGGCCCCGGCCCGCGCCCGCCCCGGCCGCGAAGTCCGGCGCGGGGAGCGCGGCGCGGTCGAGCTTGCCGTTCGCGGTCAGGGGCAGCGCGTCCAGCACGACGACGGCGGAGGGCACCATGAACTCGGGCAGCCGCCCGGCGACCCACCCGCGCACGTCGTCGGGCAGCGCGTCGCCCCCGTCCCCGGCCGGGACCACGTAGGCGACCAGGTGGACGGTCCCCGGCGCGTCCTCGCGCGCGACGACCGCCGCCTGCGCGACCCGCGGGTGCGCCGCGACGACCGCCCGGACCTCGCCGGGCTCGATGCGGAACCCGCGGACCTTCACCTGGTCGTCGGCGCGGCCGAGGAACTCCAGCCGGGCGTCGGCGTTCCACCGGACGCGGTCGCCGGTGCGGTAGAGGCGCTCCCCCGCCGCGAACGGCGAGGCGACGAACCGCTCCGCCGTCAGCGCGGGGCGGCCCGCGTAGCCGCGCGCGAGGTTGGCCCCCGCGACGTACAGCTCGCCGGGGACGCCGCGCGGCACGGGACGCAGCCGCTCGTCCAGGACGAGGGCGCGGGTGTTGCCCACCGGCCGGCCGATCACCGGCGCGGGGGCGTCGGCGACGCGGGCGATCGCCGTGTCCACGGTGCACTCGGTCGGCCCGTAGAGGTTGAAGGCCGTGACGCCGTCCGCCGCGCGGAGCAGCTCCCATGTCCTCGCGGGCAGCGCCTCGCCGCCGAGGCCGACGCGGCTCGGGCGGTGCGGGCCCTCCAGCAGGCCCGCGTCCGCCAGCGCCTGGAAGTAGGACGGGGTGACCTCCACGAAGTCGACGCGGTTCTCATGCAGCCAGCGGACCAGGAGTGAGGCGTCCCGCCAGGTGACACCGTCCACGATGTGCAGCGCGTGGCCGGTGAACAGGGCGGCGAGCTGGTTCCAGGACGCGTCGAACGACACCGAGGTCGTCAGCGCCACCCGCGTCCGCCCCCCGCCGTAGAGCGCCTCGTGGTGCCCCTCGCACAGCCCGGTGATCGCGCGGTGCTCGACCACCACGCCCTTCGGCCGTCCCGTCGACCCGGACGTGTAGATCACGTAGGCGGGGTGGCGGGGAAGCAGCGGCGCGGTCCGCTCGCCGGGGGCGAGCGGACCGCCGTCGACGCCCTCCAGGGCGGCGTCGTCCAGGACGAGGCGCGGCGCGCCCTCGGGCAGCGCCGCCGCGGCCGTCGCCGTGGTGAGGACGGTGACGGGCGCGGCGTCCTCGATCATGTAGGCGATGCGGTCGGCCGGGTACTCCGGGTCGAGCGGAACGTAGGCGCCGCCCGCCTTCAGCACACCGAGAATCGCCACGATCAGCTCGGCACCGCGCTCCAGGCACACCCCGACCCGCGCCTCGGGCCCGACCCCGCGAGCGATCAGCGACCGGGCGAGCCGGTTCGCGCGCTCGTCGGTCTCGGCGAAGGTCAGTGTGACGCCGTCGAAGACGAGCGCCGGGGCGTCCGGCGTCCGCGCGGCCTGCTTCTCGAACAGCTCCGCGAGCGTGGCGGCCTCGACCTCGCGGGCGGTGTCGTTCCACTCGGCCAGGACGAGCCGCCGCTCGCCCTCGTCCAGGACCTCCACCGCGCTCAGCCGCGTCTCCGGCGCCGCCACCAGCTCCCGGACGACGCGGGCGAACAGCGTCGTGATCCGCTCGATCGTCGCGATCTCGAACAGGTCGGCCGCCGCGACGACGCCGCCGCGCAGCCCGGCCGGGGCGCGAGCGGCGTCGAAGAACTCGTCGAAGGTCCAGTCGAGGTCGAACTTCGCCGCCGCCGAAGCCGCCGCCGAGGGCGCGGGGCCGGACCGGGCGGGGCCGGGTTCGGGCTCCGCCGCATCCAGGACGGTCCGCTCGTTGTTCTGGACCTTCAGCATCACCTGGAACAGCGGGTGCCGGGAGAGCGACCGCGCCGGGGACAGCTCCTCCACCAGCCGCTCGAACGGCACGTCCTGGTGTTCGAGCGCCGTCCACCCGGTGTCGCGGACGCGGGCCAGCACCTCGCGGAACGTCGGGTCGCCCGACAGGTCCGTCCGGATGACGAGCGTGTTGATGAAGAACCCGACCAGGTCGTCCAGGGCCTCGTCGGTCCGGCCCGCGGCGGTCGTCCCCATCGGAATGTCGGTGCCCGCGCCGAGCCGCGACAGCAGCACCGCCATCGCGGCCTGCACGACCATGTAGCTGGTGACGCCCTCCGCCTGCGCCAGCTCGACGAGGCGCGCGTGGACGGGGGCGGGGATGTCGACCGCCACCTCGTGCCCGCGGTGGGAGGAGACCTCCGGGCGCGGGCGGTCGAACGGCAGCGCCAGCTCCTCCGGGGCGCCCGCCAGCGCGTCCTTCCAGTACGCCACCTGGCGCGACATGACGCTGTCCGGGTCGTTCTCGTCGCCCAGCAGCTCCCGCTGCCACAACGCGTAGTCCGCGTACTGCACCGGGAGCGGCTCCCACTCCGGCTCCCGCCCCTCGACGCGGGCCGCGTAGGCGGTCGACACGTCCCTGGTGAGCAGGCCCATCGACCAGCCGTCGCTCGCGATGTGGTGCATCGTCACCACGAGGACGCGCTCGTCCGGACCGGCCTGGAACAGCCACGCCCGGATCGGGATCTCGGCCTCCAGGTCGAACACGTGCTCTGACGCCTCGGCGATCGCGACGTCCAGGTCGGCGGGGTCGACCTCGGCCACCGACAGCGCCCAGTCCAGCTCGTCGGGCTTCAGGACGCGCTGGTAGGGCTCGCCGTCCACGGCCTCGTAGACGGTGCGGAGCACCTCGTGCCGGGCCAGCACGTCCAGGAACGCGCTGCCGAGCGCCGCGGCGTCGACCTCCCCGGGCAGCCGCAGCACCCGGGAGATGTCGTAGGTCGCGCTCGGGCCGTCGAGCTGCGCGATGAACCACAGCCGCCGCTGCGCATACGACAACGGAACCATCAGGAGTCCTCCCGGGTACGCATCGGCCGCAACATCGGCCTCGCTGACTGTTGTTCTCCGAGCCGCCGCGCGAGCTCCGCCACCGTCGGCGCTCCGAGCAGCACCCGCAACGGAAGCTCCACCCGCAGGACGGCCCGGATCCGGTTGACCAGGCGCACGGCGAGCAGCGAATGCCCGCCGAGGGCGAAGAAGTCGTCGTCCACCCCGACCCTCTCCAGGCCGAGGACCTGCGCGAACAATCCGCACAGGATTTCCTCCCGGCGGTTGGAGGGGCCCCGGCCCGCCCCGGCCACCACGGCGAACTCCGGCACGGGGAGCGCGTCCCGGTCCAGCTTTCCGTTCGCCGAGTACGGCAGCGCGTCGAGCACCACCACGGCCGCCGGGACCATGGAGTCCGGCAGGTGCGTCGCGGCGAACGCCCGCACGGACTCGGGCGTGACGCCCTCGTCCTTCGCGACGACATAGGCGACGAGGCGTCTGTCGGCGGCCGCGCCCGGGACCGCCATCGGTGCACCCTCGGGGGTCAGGAACTCGACCCGCCCTTCCGGGGTCCGCCGTGCCCTGGCGCCCGTGCGGTACAGGCGGTCGCCGGGCTCGTCGGATGCCGGACGTGCGTCCGCCAGATACAGATCGCCCGGCACGCCCGCGGGCACCGCGCTCCGCGAACCGTCGAGCACCTGGGCCCCGCCCAGGGGGTCGACGCTGTGCAGGGGCGGCGCCGTGCCGTCGAGGGCGTCCTCCAACGCGGGGACGAGGTTCTCGATCGCGGCCCTCATCAGGAGCGCGACCGTCCGCGCGTCGATCGGGGCGAGGGCCCCGGCCGACACCTGGATCCCGTCCCCCGTGTCGTCGATGGCGACCTCAAGGGGGAAGTTGGTGCGCTCGCGGGAGTACCGGAGCCGGATGCCCTCCTGCCCCGGACCGGCCGCGTCCTCCCGGCCGGTGACGTGCAGGTAGTTGAGGAAGGAGGTGAACAGCGGAACGTCGCCGGTGACGCCGCTCGCCCGCTGCGCCGCCGCGAGCGGCACGTGCTCGTGCTCCAGCAGGTCGCCGAGTTGGGCGCGCATGCCGGAGACGGCCGCGAGCACGTCCTGCCCGTCCGTCCGGACCCGGACGGGGAGGGTGTTGACGAAGGGCCCGGGGACCCGGTCCGCGCCGGCCCCGGCGTTCATCCGGCCGTACAGGACCGTCCCGAACACCACATCGTCGCGGCCCGACACCGCGGCGAGGACCCGCGCCCACGCCACGTGCGTCACGATCGCCACGCTGCTGCCCAGCTTCCGGGACACCTCCCGCAGCCGCGCGACCACGTCGGCCGCGAGGGGCTCCACGTGGTGGGCCACCCCGGCGCCGTCGCCCCGCACGTCCAGCACGCCGAACGGGGCCGTGGGCTCGCGGACGTCCGCGAGCAGCCCGGCGAAGTACCGCTCGTGCTCCGACTCCTCCAGCGCGGCGCGCGACCGCGCCACGAACTCGCGGAACGGCAGCGGGGCGGGCAGGTCGGCAGCGTCCCCGGAGAGGAACGCCTCCACCTCCCCGAGCAGCACGCCCATCGCGGTGTGGTCCTGCACCATGTGGTGCACCCGCACCAGCGCGAGCCACCGGTCGCCGTCGGGGGCGGTGTGGACGCTGATCAGCGGGGCGCGCCCCAGGTCCATCGAGGTGCCGACCGTCGCCACCAGCTCGGTCACCGGATCGGCGCCTGCGGGGTCCAGGGCCACCTCCTCGACGGGCAGGACGGCGCGGCGCGCGACCACCTGGACCGGCTCGCGCAGGCCCTCCCAGACGATCGACGTGCGGAGGATGTCGTGCCGGTCGACCACCTGTTGCAGCGCGCCCGTGAACGCGTCGAGCCGGGCCCGGGAGTCGAACTCCAGCACGGTCGGCATCACGTAGGCGTCATCACCGCCGTCGGCGAGGAGGTGGTGGAACAGCAGCCCTTCCTGGAGCGGGGCGAGGGGGTAGATCTCGGCGACGTTCGGCGCGCCGCCGACGGTGTTCTCGGTGATGTGGCCGATCTCCTCGGCCGACAGCTCCACCAGCGGCAGCATGTCGGGCGTGATCTGAGTGGCGCCGTCCGGGATCAGGTTCTCGGGGACCGCGCCGCGTTCCGCTCCGGCCACGTCCGCGAGCCCGGCCGGGGTCGGCGTCTGGAACAGCGCCCGCACCGAGATCGACACCCCGTGGACGCGCAGCCTTTCCACGAGCCGCACCGCGAGCAGCGAATGGCCGCCGAGGGCGAAGAAGTCGTCGTCGACGCCGACCTCGTCCACGTCGAGGACTTCGGAGAACGCCGCGCACAAGATCTTCTCGCGAGCGTTGGACGGCGCCCTCCCAGAGGTGGCACCCGTCTGCTCTGGGGCGGGAAGGGCCTTGCGGTTCAGCTTTCCGTTGGCCGTCAAAGGCAGCGCGTCCAGCACCATGAACACCGACGGCACCATGTAAGCGGGAAGGATCTGGGATACCTGAGTCCGAAGCTCGGCGGAATTCACCGCCGCATCCGAACCGGTTACGAGATATCCGACCAAGCGATCCGCGTGAACGGTGGCCGCCGCGCGTGCCACTCCCCCGAGACGCTCCAGCGCGGCCTCGACCTCGCCCAGCTCGATCCGGAAGCCGCGCACCTTCACCTGGTCATCGGTACGGCCCAGGCATTCCAGGGTTCCATCGCCGCGCCAGCGCGCCAGATCCCCCGTCCGATACATCCGAGCCGACGAAACGAACGGGCACGCCACAAAACGCTCCGCCGTCAGCCCCGGGCGGCCGAGATAACCGCGCGCCAACTGAGCCCCGGCCAGATACAGTTCCCCGGTCGCACCGACGGGAACCGGCCGCAGCGCGCCGTCCAGCACATAGGCGGAGGTGTTGAGGAAGGGGCGGCCGATCGAGACCGGGCCCGCATCGACAGGTGCGGACGTGGCCCAGATCGTCGCCTCGGTCGGCCCGTACACGTTCACCGCGTCCAGACCAAGCGCATGCATGTGGGCTGCGAGTTCCTGCGGGAGCGCCTCGCCGCCCACCAGAACACGCACCTCGGCAGGCCAGCCCTCGACGTCCAGCAACGCCCGCCACAACGACGGAACCGCCTGCACGACGGTCGCGCCGACGCTGCGCACCAACTCGGCCAGCGCCCTGGGCTCGGCCACGGTTTCCCGGTCGGCCAACACCACACGGGCGCCCGACACCAGCGGCAGGAAAAGCTCCAACGCCGCGATGTCGAACGACACCGTCGTCACCGCGACAAGCCGGTCCTCCGGGCCCAGCGGCACCCGCTCACCCATCGCCCACAGGTGGTTCACCAGGGCGCCGTGACCGACCACCACGCCCTTCGGACGACCCGTCGACCCCGACGTATGAATCACATACGCCGAATCACCCGGCTCCAGTAGCGCACGCTTTTCCAGCGGCTTCCCGGAAAGGTCGAGGTCCTCCAGAACCAGCACGTCGGCAAGGTCCGATGGCAGAACCCCGGCCGTGGCCTTCGACGCCAGGACGCACACCGGCGAAGCATCGTCCAGCACGAAACCAATGCGCTCCGCCGGATACTCCGGATCCACCGGAACATACGCGCCACCGGCCTTCAACACCGCCAGCAACGACACCACCAGATCCACCGACCGCTCCACCACCACCGCGACCAGCGACCCGACACCCACACCACGCCCGACCAACAACCGCGCCAAACAACCGGCCCGAGCATCCAACTCCGCGAACGTCAACGACACATCACCCGACACCACCGCCACCGAATCCGGAGCGGCGGCCGCACGCGCCTCGAACCACTCCACCACCGACCCGTGCGGGACGTCGGCGGCCGTGTCGTTCCAGCCGGTGAGGATTCGCGTCCGCGAGGCGGTGTCGAGGATCTCCAGGGCGCCGAGGGACGTCTCGGGGCCGCCGTCGAGGGCTCGTTCCAGTGCCGCGACGAGGTGTTCGGTGGCCGCGTGCACCATCGCGCCCACGGCGAGCGGGTCGATCGGCGGGACGGCGTCGATGGTCGCGGCCATGCCGTCGCCGTCGTCGTCGACCGCGAGCGCGACCGGGTAGTTGGTGCGTTCGCGGGACGACAGGAGGCGGATGCCGCGCGTCGCCTCGTCCTGGGCCTCGGTGTCCGGTCGGCCGCCGGTGTTGTAGCGGTAGTTGAGGAACGAGGTGAACAGCGGCGTGTCGCCCGCGACGCCGCTCGCCCGCTGCGCCGCCGCGAGCGGCGCGTGCTCGTGTTCGAGCAGTTCGGCGAGTTGGCCCCGCATCGCCGCGACCGCGTCCACGACGCCGGGTCCGCGGGTGCGGACCCGGACGGGCAGCGTGTTCATGAAGGGGCCGGGGACCTGGTCCGCGCCGGCGCCCGCGTTCATCCGGCCGAACAGGACCGTCCCGAACACGACGTCGTCGCGGCCGGACACGGCGGCGAGGACCCGCGCCCACACCAGGTGCATGAGGGTCGCCGGGCTCGCTCCCAGCCGCCGCGCGCTCTCGCGGAGCCGGGTGTTGAGCGCGGGCGCGAAGGGGATCGTCTCGCGGACGAGCCCGGTGCCGTCCCCGTGGACGTTCACGATCCCGAACGGCGCGGTCGGCTCCTCGACGTCGCCGAGCAGCCCCGCGAAGTACCGTTCGTGTTCGGAGCGTTCGACGCCGCCGCGCGCCTGGGCGACGAAGTTCCGGAACGGCAGCGGGGCCGGGAGGGAGTCGCCGCGCCCCGCGAGGAAGGCCCGCACCTCGTCGAGCAGCACCTCCAGCGCGGTGTGGTCCTGGACGACGTGGTGCACCCGCGCGACCGCCAGCCAGCGGCCGGTGCCGGGGACGGCGGCGGCGTGCAGGGTGATCAGCGGCGCGCGGCCGAGGTCCATGGCAAGGCCCGCGGCGCTGAGCAGCTCTCCGGCCGGGTCGGCGGCCGAGGGGTCCAGGACGACCTCGGTGAGGGGCACCGACGCGTTCCGCCACACCACCTGGACCGGCTCGCGCAGCCCCTGCCAGACGAGGGACGTCCGGAAGATGTCGTGCCGCGCGACGACGAGGTCCAGGGCCTGGACGAAGCCGTCGAGCAGCGTCCGGGAGTCGAACTCCAGCAGGGTCGGTAGGACGTAGGCGTCCTCGCCGCCCTCCGCCATGAGGTGGTGGAAGACGAGCCCCTCCTGGAGGGGGGCGAGGGGATAGACGTCGGCGATGTTCGCGGCGCCGCCCGGCACGGCCGCGGTGACGCGCCCGATCTCCTCGGCGGTCAGCTCCACCAGCGGCAGCATGTCGGGGGTGATCTCGGTGGCGCCGTCGGGGATCAGGTTCGGCGGCACCTCCACGGCCCCGGCGCCCGCCGCGGCGGCGAGCCCGGCGGGGGTCGGGGTCTCGAACAGCGCCCGCACCGAGACGGGGACGCCGCGCCCGCGCAGCCGCTCCACGAGGCGGATCGCGAGCAGGGAGTGCCCGCCGAGCGCGAAGAAGTCGTCCTCCGCGCCGACACCGTCCAGGCCGAGGATCTCGGCGAACACCGCGCACATGATCTCTTCGCGGGGCGTGGCGGGGCCGCGCCCGGACGCGGCCGGGAGCGGTTCGGGCGCCGGGAGGTTCGCGACGTCGACCTTGCCGTTCGGTGTGAGCGGCAGCTCCGCGAGCGTCACGAACGCCGCCGGGACCATCGACTCGGGCAGGTGCTCGCGCAGGAAGTCCCGCAGCTCGGCCGGGTCGACGTCCGCGCCGGGCGCCGGGACGACGTAGGCCGCCAGCCGCCGGTCCGATGCCTTCGGGGCCCGCCGGGCCGCGGGGACGAGCCGTCCGTCCGGGGTCCAGCGGACGCGGTCGCCGGTCCGGTGGAGCCGCTCGCCCGGGACGAAGGGGCTGGCGATCGGCGCGCCGCCCTCCCGTCCCGCGACGTAGAGGTCGCCGGCGACACCGGCGGGGACGGGCGCGAGGCCCTCGTCCAGGACGTAGACGGGGCCGCCGCCGGCGGTGCTCCATTCGGTGAGGATCCGGTGGCGTTCGGCGTCGTCGAGGACGTCCACGGCGCTCAGCCGGGTGTCGGGCGCCCCGGTCAGCCGGTCCAGGACCCGCGTCAGGCGCGCGGCGAGCGTCGCGGCCGACCCCGCGTCGAACAGGTCGGCGGCGGCGATCACCGAGCCGCGCAGCCCGGCGGGCGCGCCGTCCGCGCCGAAGACCTCGCTGACCGGCACCTCAAGGTCGAACTTGGCGACCGGCGGGCCGGGCGGCGGCGCGTCGGAGCCCGCGTCGGACGGGTCCAGGACGGTGCGGGTGGTGTTCTGGAGCGTCAGCATCGTCTGGAACAGCGGCTGCCGCGCCAGCGACCGGGCCGGGGACAGGTCCTCGACGAGCCGCTCGAACGGGACGTCCTGGTGCTTGAGCGCGGCGAGCCCGGTCGCGCGGACCCGGGCGAGGACCTCCCGGAACGTGGGGTCGCCGGACAGGTCGGTCCGCATGACGAGCGTGTTGACGAAGAACCCGACGAGGTCGTCCAGCGCCTCGTCGGTGCGCCCGGCGACGTCGGTGCCGATCGGGATGTCGGTGCCCGCGCCGAGGCGGGAGAACAGCACCGCCAGCGCCGCCTGGAGCACCATGTAGGTCGTGGCGCCCTCGGCGCGCGCGAGGTCGGCGAGCCGCGCGTGCACCCGCGCCGGGACCTCCAGCGGCGCGCGGTGCCCCCGGTAGGACGCGACGGACGGGCGCGGCCGGTCGTAGGGCAGGTCCAGCTCCTCCGGGACGCCCGCGAGGGCCTCCCGCCAGTACGCGAGCTGGCGGGAGACCACGCTGCCCGGGTCGTTCTCGTCGCCGAGCAGCTCCCGCTGCCAGAGCGCGTAGTCGGCGTACTGGACGGGCAGCGGCTCCCACCCGGGCGCGCCGCCCCGGCTCCGCGCCGCGTAGGCGGCGGCGATGTCGCGGGTGAGCGGCTCGACGGACCAGCCGTCGGCGGCGATGTGGTGCAGCACGACGATCAGCACCCGCGCGCCCGAGCCGGTGTCGAACAGCCACGCCCGGACCGGCACCTCGCCCGCGAGGTCGAAGGGGTGCGCGGACGCGTCCGCGACCGCGCCGTCCAGGTCGTCCGGAGCCACCTCGGCGGTCTGGAGGGCCCACTCCAGCTCGCCGGACTTCAGGATGCGCTGGTGGGGCTCGCCGTCGACGGCGGCGAACACCGTCCGCAGCACCTCGTGGCGCTCGATGACGTCGCGGAGCGCCGCGTCCAGGCAGGCCGGGTCGACCTCGCGCGGGAGGCGCAGGACGATCGGCATGTTGTAGGTGGCGCCCGGCCCTTCGAGCCGGTCGATGAACCAGAGCCGGCGCTGGGCGAACGACAGCGGGACCATCAGGACTCCTCCCCGGCGCGCATCCGCCGCAGCGCGGGCCGCCGCGTCCGCTCCTCGCCGAGCCGCGCCTGCTCGTCGAGCCGCGCCGCGAGCCCGGCGACGGTCGGCGCCTCGAACAGCGTCACGATGTCGGTCTCGACGCCGAGCGCCGCGCGGATCCGGCTGACGAGCCGGACCGCGAGCAGCGAGTGCCCGCCGAGCGCGAAGAAGTCGTCGTCGACACCGACCCGCTCCAGCCCGAGGACCTGCGCGAACGCCGCGCAGAGCGCCTCCTCCCTGGGATCGGACGGCCCCCGGGATACGGGCGCGGTGCGACGGGGGGCGGGTAGCGCGCCGTGGTCGAGCTTGCCGTTGGCGGTCAGCGGCAGCTCCGCCAGCGCCATCAGCGCCGCCGGGACCATCGACTCGGGCAGGTGGGCGCGGACGAACTCCCTCAGCTCCGCCTCGTCGATGGCCGCGCCGGGCGCGGGCACGACGTAGGCGACGAGCCGCCTGTCCCCGGCCCGGACGGGAGTGTCCGGGGGTTTCAGGAGGTCGAGGGTGCCGTCGCGGGTCCAGCGGGCGCGCTCACCCGTCGGGCGCATCATCGCGCCCGGCTCGAACGGGCACGCCACCAGGCTCTCCTCGGCGCTGTCCGGCGAGGGGAGGACGTAGAGGTCGCCCGGCACCCCCGGCGGGACGGGACGGAGCCCCTCGTCCAGGACGTAGGCGGACTCCTTCGCGCTCCAGTCGCCGAGCACCCGGCGCCGCTCGGCGTCGCCGAGGACGTCCACGGCGCCCACCGGCAGGCCCGGGTCGCCGGTCACCGCGCCCAGCACCCGCGCGAGCCGCCCCCCGATCAGCTCGACCGACTCCGGGTCGAAAAGGTCCGCCGCGCCGACCACCGAGCCGCGCAGCCCGGCCGGGGCGCCGTGCGCGTCGAACGCCTCGCCGACCGACACGTCCAGGTCGAACTTCGCCACGGTCAGGCCGGTGGACACGCCGCCGGTGTCCGCGCCCGGCAGGTCCAGGTCGGCGCCCTCGTTGTTGTGCACCGACAGCATCACCTGGAACAGCGGGTGCCGCGACCGCGACCGCGCCGGGGACAGCTCCTTCACCAGCCGCTCGAACGGCACGTCCTGGTGCGCGAACGCAGCCAGGCTGCGCTCCCTGACCCGCGACAGGACCTCGCGGAACGTCGGGTCGCCGGACAGATCCGTCCGGACGACGAGCGTGTTCACGAAGAACCCGACCAGGCCGTCCAGCGCGTCGTCGGTGCGCCCGGCGACGTCCGACCCGATCGGGACGTCCGCGCCCGCGCCGAGCCGCGACAGCAGGACGGCCAGCGCCGCCTGGAGCACCATGAACGTGGTGACGCCCTCCTCGCGCGCCACCTTGAGCAGCCGCGCGTGGGTCTCGGGCGAAACGTCGAGCGATGCCTCATGCCCCTGGTAGGACGCGACCCGCGGCCGCGGGCGGTCGGCCGGGAGCGGCAGCTCCTCCGGGGCGCCCGCCAGCGCGTCCCGCCAGTACGCGAGCTGTTCGGAGATGACGCTTCCGGGGTCGTTCTCATCGCCGAGCAGCTCCCGCTGCCAGAGCGCGTAGTCGGCGTACTGGACGGGCAGCGGGTCCCACTTCGGCACCCGGCCCTCGCTCCGCGCCAGGTACGCGGCCGAGACGTCCCGGGCCAGCAGGCCCATCGACCAGCCGTCGCCCGCGATGTGATGGATCGTCACCACGAGGACGCGCTCGTCCCGCCCCGCCTCGAACAGCCACGCGCGGATCGGCGCCTCGACCGCCAGGTCGAACGCGTACCCGGCGGCCCGCGCGACCGCGCCGGGCAGGCCGTCCGGGGCGACCGCGGCCGTCTCCAACCGCCAGCCGAGCCGGTCGATGTCGATCACGTGCTGGTACGGCTCGCCGTCCTCGGTGGGGAACACCGTGCGCAGCACCTCGTGGCGCTCGACGACGTCCCGCAGCGCCGCGCCGAGCGCCACCGGGTCGACGTCGCCGGACAGCCGCAGCGCGATCGGGATGTTGTAGGTGGCGCTCGGGCCCTCCAACTGCCGGATGAACCAGAGCCGCTGCTGGGCGAACGACAGCGGTACCCGCTCCGGACGCTTCCGGGGCGTCAGCGCCAGCCTGGCCGCGGCGGCCTCGCCGAGCCGGGCGGCGAGCCCGGCGACCGTGGGCGCCTCGAACAGCGCCCGCAGCGGCACCTCCACACCCAGGACCTTCCGGACGCGGCTGACCAGCCGGGTCGCCAGCAGCGAATGCCCGCCCAGCACCCGGAAGAAGTCGTCATCGACACCGACCCGCTCCAGCCCGAGCACCTCCGCGAACAACCCGCAGAGGATCTCCTCGTGCATGCCGGACGGCGCACGGCCCGTGCCCGACTGCTTCGGGTCGCTCTCCGGGGCAGGCGCCGGGTCGTTCTGCTCGATGACCAGGCGGCCGTCGAACGTCCAGCGGGCGCGGTCGCCCGTCCTTCGCACGGGGCCGTCCGGCTCGGCGGCGGTGTGCAGGTCGCCCACGACCCCGGCCGGGACGGGACGCATCTCCGCGTCCAGGATGTGAGCCGATTCGCTGGCGCTCCAGGCATCCACCTCGCGCCGCTCGGCTTCGTCGCGCACGTCGAGGGTGCTCAGTCTCGTCTCGGGGTCGGCCGACAGCACCTCCAGCACCCGCGCCCACCGGCGTCCCAACCGCCGAGCGGAATCGGGCTCGAACAGGTCCGCGGCCGCGACCAGCCCACCGCGCAACCCCGCCGGAGCACCGTCCGCGCCGGTCGTCTCCGCGACACCGAACTCAAGGTCGAACTTGGCGGCGGACGCCCCGGTCGCCACTCCGTCGGCGTGTACGCCGGAGAGTTCCAGTTCCGCCTGGACGTTGTTCTGCAACGTCAGCGACACCTGGAAGAGCGGGTGCCGCGCCATCGACCGGGACGGTGACAACTCCTCCACCAGCCGCTCGAACGGCACGTCCTGATGGGCGTAGGCCGCGAGGCTGCGCTCCCTGACCCGCGACAGGACGTCGCGGAACGACGGATCACCCGACAGGTCGGTCCGGACGACCAGCGTGTTGACGAAGAAGCCGACCAGGCCGTCCAGCGCCGCGTCCGTCCGCCCGGCCACCGCCGACCCGATCGGCACATCGGTCCCCGCACCCAAACGCGACAGCAGCATCGCCAACGCGGCCTGCAACACCATGAACGTCGTCACGCCCTCGGCGCGGGCGACCTCGGCGAGCCGCGCGTGGACCTCTGCCGGAGCATCAAGCGGGACGTCGTGCCCCTTCCGCGACGGAACCAGTGGACGCGGACGGTCGAACGGCAACCCCAGTTCCTCGGGGACGCCTGCCAGCGCCTCGCGCCAGTACGCCACCTGACCCGAGATCAAACTGCCGGGATCCGCCTCGTCGCCCAGCACCTGCCGCTGCCACAGCGTGTGGTCGGCGTACTGGACGGGCAGCGGTTTCCAGTCGGGGACGTGGCCGCGGCTTCGCGCCGCGTACGCGGTCGACAGGTCCCGGGCCAGCGGGTCCATCGACCAGCCGTCACTGGCGATGTGGTGCAGCACGACGAGGAGGACACGCTCGTCCTGCCCCGTCCCGAAAAGCCACGCCCGGATCGGCACCTCGACCGCCAGGTCGAACGCGTACCGGGCCGCCTCCGCGACGGTGCCGCCGGGCGCGGTCTCCAGCTCCCAGTCCAGCTCGTCGATGCCGACGACGCGCTGGTAGGGCTCGCCGTCCGCGACCGGGAACACGGTGCGCAGCACCTCGTGCCGGCCGATCACATCCCGCAGCGCCAAACCCAAAGCCTTGACGTCCACCGCACCCGCGAGCCGCAACGCGATCGGGACGTTGTAGGTGGCGCTCGGACCCTCCAACTGCTCGATGAACCACAACCGCCGCTGCCCATACGACAACGGAACCCGCTCCGGCCGCTCCATCACGGTCAGCGGGGCGCGTGCCTCTCCCGCGCCGGTCAGCCGCTCGGCGAGACCGGCCACCGTGGGCGCCTCGAACAGCGTGCGGATCTCGGTCTCCACGCCCAGGACGACCCGGATCCGATCAACGAGCCGGACCGCCAGCAGCGAGTGCCCGCCCAGGTCGAAGAAGTCGTCGTCGACGCTGACGTTGTCGAGGCCGAGGACTTCGGCGAACGCGGCGCACAGGATCTCCTCGCGGATGTTGGAGGGCGCGCGTCCTTGTCCGGCGGACCCGGCGAAGTCGGGGGCGGGGAGGGCTTTGCGGTCGAGTTTGCCGTTGCCGGTCAGCGGCAGCGCCTCCAGCACCACGACGGCGGAGGGGACCATGTGCTCGGGAAGCCGCTGCGCCGCGAACTGCCGCACGACCGTCGCGAGCCCCTCGTCCTCGGGGTCGTCCGCGACGATGTAGGCGACCAGCCGCAACTCACCGGGAGTGTCCTGGCGGGCGACGACGGCGGCCTGGCTCACCCGGGAGTGCGCGTTGAGGACGGCTTGGACCTCGCCCGGCTCGATCCGGAAGCCGCGGATCTTGACCTGGTCGTCGGCGCGGCCCGCGAAGACCAGGAGACCGTCCTGCGTCCACCGGACGCGGTCACCCGTCCGATACATGCGCTCACCGGGAATGAACGGGCACGCCACGAACCGCTCCGCCGTCAGCCCAGCACGCCCGACATAACCCCGGGCCAACTGGGCCCCGGCGACATACAGCTCCCCCACCACACCCGGAGCCACCGGACACAGGAACTCATCCAGCACGAACACGCGGGTGTTCCCGACCGGCGATCCCACCGGAACGACGCCGCCCGACGAAAGCCGGGTGGTCGTCACACCGATCGTCGCCTCGGTGGGGCCGTAGTGGTTGAACACCGCGCATTCACCCGCAGCCTCAACCAGTTCCCGCACCCACTCCGGAGGCGCAGCCTCACCACCCAGAACCAGCGACCGGGCAGGCAGCACATTCCGCGCCCCCGCGACCGACGACAACGCCGCCAAATGCGACGGAACAGCCTTCACATAATCGATCCCATGCTCGGCCAGATACCCCGACACCGCGCCCGGGTCGGTCACGGCCTCCTCCGGCAGGATGTGCAACTCCCCACCGGTCGCCAAACTCGCGAACACCACCGTGTTACCCAGGTCGGTGACCTGCGCCTGAAGCAGCGCATACTTCCCACCCGGCGC
>NZ_WOFH01000026.1 GCF_009733595.1 Actinomadura litoris
GCGGAGGGGACCATGTGCTCGGGAAGCCGCTGCGCCGCGAACTGCCGCACGACCGTCGCGAGCCCCTCGTCCTCGGGGTCGTCCGCGACGATGTAGGCGACCAGCCGCAACTCACCGGGAGTGTCCTGGCGGGCGACGACGGCGGCCTGGCTCACCCGGGAGTGCGCGTTGAGGACGGCTTGGACCTCGCCCGGCTCGATCCGGAAGCCGCGGATCTTGACCTGGTCGTCGGCGCGGCCCGCGAAGACCAGGAGACCGTCCTGCGTCCACCGGACGCGGTCACCCGTCCGATACATGCGCTCACCGGGAATGAACGGGCACGCCACGAACCGCTCCGCCGTCAGCCCAGCACGCCCGACATAACCCCGGGCCAACTGGGCCCCGGCGACATACAGCTCCCCCACCACACCCGGAGCCACCGGACACAGGAACTCATCCAGCACGAACACGCGGGTGTTCCCGACCGGCGATCCCACCGGAACGACGCCGCCCGACGAAAGCCGGGTGGTCGTCACACCGATCGTCGCCTCGGTGGGGCCGTAGTGGTTGAACACCGCGCATTCACCCGCAGCCTCAACCAGTTCCCGCACCCACTCCGGAGGCGCAGCCTCACCACCCAGAACCAGCGACCGGGCAGGCAGCACATTCCGCGCCCCCGCGACCGACGACAACGCCGCCAAATGCGACGGAACAGCCTTCACATAATCGATCCCATGCTCGGCCAGATACCCCGACACCGCGCCCGGGTCGGTCACGGCCTCCTCCGGCAGGATGTGCAACTCCCCACCGGTCGCCAAACTCGCGAACACCACCGTGTTACCCAGGTCGGTGACCTGCGCCTGAAGCAGCGCATACTTCCCACCCGGCGCCCCGAACCCAACACGAGACGGAACCGACGCGACATAGTTCCGCACACCACCATGCGTGACCGCCACACCCTTGGGACGGCCGGTCGAACCGGAGGTGTAAATGACATACGCCACGTTGTCCGGATCAATGCGCGCCGGTGGAACGGCGGCGGGCTGGGCGGCCAGTTGCATGGCGGTGAACGGGTCGTCCAAGGCGACCATGCGGACCCGACCCGCAGGCAGATCCTCCAGAATCTCATCGGTGGTCAGCAGCAGGACCGCGCCACTGTCAGACAGAACAAACGCGATCCGCTCCGCAGGCTGAGCCGGATCAACCGGAACATACGCCGCCCCGGCCTTCCACACACCCAGCACACCCACCACGAAATCCACACCACGCGAGAGGCACAGGCCCACCACCGATTCGGCGCCAACGCCTTGGCCTATGAGGTAGTGCGCCAGGCGATTCGCCCGCTCCTCCACCTCCGCATAGGAGACTTCCGCACCCTCGGCCACCACCGCGATCGCATCCGGAGCGCCGGCGGCCCGCTCATGGAACAGGTCGGTGAGCATCGCGCGGCCGGCGTCGAAACCGGTGTCGTTCCACTCCACCAGGACCCGGTGTCGGGCGTCCCCGTCCAGGAGGTCGACCTTGCTCAACCGCAGCCCTGGATCCGCCGACAGCGCATCCAGAATCCGGACCAAGCGGTCGGCGATCCGCGGGGCGGCGTCGCGGTCGAACAGGTCCGCCGCCACCGTCACCGACCCGTACACGCCGCCGGGCGCGCCCTCGGCGTCGAACGCCTCGCCGACCAGCACGTCCAGGTCGAATTTCGCGGCGCGTGAGGTCTCCGACACCGCGGCGGCCTTGAGGCCCGGGAGGTCGAGTACGGCTTCGCCGGTGTCCAGCATCGTGAGGACGATCTGGAAGAGCGGGTGCCGCGCCATCGACCGGCTCGGCGCCAGCTCCTCGACCAGCTTCTCGAACGGCACGTCCTGGTGCGCGAACGCCGACAGGCTCCGCTCCCGCACCCGCCCCAGCACCTCACGGAACGAGGGATCACCCGACAGGTCCGTCCGGATCACCAGCGTGTTGACGAAGAAACCGACCAGGTCGTCCAACGCCTCATCGGTACGACCCGCGTTCGCCGAACCGATCGGGATGTCGGTTCCCGCGCCCAGCTTCGACAGCAGCATCGCCAGCGCCGCCTGGAGCACCATGAACGTGGTCACGCCCTCCTCGCGCGCGACCTCCCGGAGCCGCGCGTGGACTTCGGGCGGCACCGCGACGGGCGCTTCGTGGCCGCGGTGGGACGCGACCACGGGACGCGGACGGTCGAAGGGAAGCGACAGCTCCTCAGGGGCGCCCGCCAGCGCCTCGCGCCAGTACGCCACCTGACGCGAGATCACACTCCCCGGGTCGTCCTCCTCCCCCAGCAACTCCCGCTGCCACAACGCGTAGTCCGCGTACTGGACCGCCAACGGCTCCCACTCGGGCGCCCGCCCCTCGCGGCGCGCCGCGTACGCGAGCGACATGTCGCGGGCGAGGGGTTCCATCGACCAGCCGTCGCTGGCGACGTGATGCATCGTGACGACGAGGACGCGCTCGTCCGGGCCGGTGTCGAACAGCCAGGCCCGGATCGGTATCTCGGCGGTGAGGTCGAACGAGTGTCCTGTGGCCTCGGAGATCGCGTCCGGCAGCTCCGCCGGAGCGACCTCGACCGTTTCGAGGCCGAACTCCAGTTCGTCCATGCCGAGGATCCGCTGGTAGGGCTCGCCGTTCTCGGTCGCGAACACCGTGCGCAGGACTTCGTGCCGTCCGATCACGTCCCGCAGCGCGGCGACCAGCGCGTCGCGGTCCATCTCGCCGGACAGCCCGAGAACGATCGGGTCGTTGTAGGTGGCGCTGGGGCCTTCGAGCTGCCCGATGAACCACAGCCGCTGCTGGGCGAACGACAGCGGCACCCGCTCCGGACGCGGCTGGGGCGTCAGCGCCTGCCGGGCGGCGGCGGCCTCGCCGAGCCGGGCGGCGAGCCCGGCCACGGTCGGCGCCTCGAACAGCGCCCGCAGCGGCACCTCCACACCCAGGACCTTCCGGACGCGGCTGACCAGCCGGGTCGCCAGCAGTGAATGCCCGCCCAGCACCCGGAAGAAGTCGTCATCGACACCGACCCGCTCCAGCCCGAGCACCTCCGCGAACAACCCGCAGAGGATCTCCTCGTGCACACCCGACGGCGCACGGCCGGGCCGTCGCGGCTGACCCTCCAGGACAGGCGCCGGGTCGTTCTGCTCGATGACCAGGCGGCCGTCGAACGTCCAGCGGGCACGCTGATCCGCTCCCCGCATCCCGGTCCCGGGCCCCGCGACGGTGTAGAGATCGCCCACGACCCCGACCGGAGCGGGACGCATCTCCGCGTCCAGGATGCGGGCCGATTCCCTGGCGCTCCAGGCCTCCACCTCGCGCCGCTCGGCTTCGTCGCGCACGTCGAGGGCGCTCAGCCTCGTCTCCGGGTCGGCCGACAGCACCTCCAGCACCCGCGCCCACCGGCGTCCCAACCGCCGAGCGGAATCGGGCTCGAACAGGTCCGCCGCCGCGACCAGCCCACCGCGCAACCCCGCCGGAGCACCGTCCGCGCCGGCCGTCTCCGCGACACCGAACTCAAGGTCGAACTTGGCGGCGGAGGCTCCGACCTCCACCCCGGCCGTCCGGAGACCGGGCAGATCCAGTTCCGCCTGGACGTTGTTCTCCACCGTCAGCGACACCTGGAACAGCGGGTGCCGCGCCATCGACCGGGACGGCGACAGCTCCTCCACCAGCCGCTCGAACGGCACGTCCTGATGCGCGAACGCCGCCAGGCTGCGCTCCCTGACCCGCGACAGGACCTCGCGGAACGACGGATCACCCGACAGATCCGTCCGGACGACCAAGGTGTTCACGAAGAAGCCGACCAGGCCGTCCAGCGCCGCGTCCGTCCGCCCGGCCACCGCCGACCCGATCGGCACATCGGTCCCCGCACCCAAACGCGACAGCAGCATCGCCAACGCGGCCTGCAACACCATGAACGTCGTCACGCCCTCGGCATGCGCGACCTCGTTCAGCCGAACATGCACGTCCGCTGAAACATCAAGCGGAACGTCATGCCCCTTCCGCGAGGGCACCAGCGGACGCGGACGGTCGAACGGCAACCCCAACTCCTCGGGGACGCCCGCCAGCGCCTCGCGCCAGTACGCCACCTGACCCGAAATCAAACTGCCCGGATCCGCCTCGTCGCCCAGCACCTCCCGCTGCCACAGCGTGTGGTCCGCGTACTGGACGGCCAGCGGCTCCCACTCCGGCGCCCGGCCCGCACACCGCGCCGCGTAGGCCGTCGCCAGGTCCCGGGCCAGCGGGTCCATCGACCAGCCGTCACTGGCGATGTGGTGCAGCACCACCAGCAGGACACGCTCGTCCTGCCCCGTCCCGAACAGCCACGCCCGGATCGGCACCTCGACCGCCAGGTCGAACGGACGCTCCGCCGCCTCGACCACGGCGCCCTCGGACGCCGCCCCGACCGTCTCCAGCTCCCAGTCCAGCTCGTCGATGCCGACGACCCGCTGGCAGGGCTCGCCGTCCACCGTGGGGAACACCGTCCGCAGCACCTCGTGCCGGCCGATCACATCCCGCAGCGCCAAACCCAAAGCCTTGACGTCCACCGCACCCGCGAGCCGCAACGCGATCGGGACGTTGTAGGTGGCGCTCGGACCCTCCAACTGCTCGATGAACCACAACCGCCGCTGCCCATACGACAACGGAACCCGCTCCGGCCGCTCCATCACGGTCAGCGGAGTCCGGGTGGACCCGCCGCCGGTTCCGGTGAGCGACGCCGCGAGCGCGGCGGCGGTGGGGGTGTCGAACAGCTCGCGGAGCTGCACCTCGACGCCCAGCGCCGCCCGGATCCGGCTGATCAGCCGGACGGCGAGCAGGGAGTGCCCGCCGAGCACGAAGAAGTCGTCGTCCACGCCGACCTTCTCCAGCCCGAGGACCTGCGCGAACGCGGCGCAGAGGATCTCCTCCTGGAGCGTGGCGGGGGCGCGGCCGGTGCCCGGCCCTCCGGCGCGGGCCGGGGCGGCGAGCGCGGCGCGGTCGAGTTTCCCGTTCGCGGTCAGCGGCAGGTCGTCCAGCACCATCACGGCGGACGGCACCAGGTGGTCCGGGAGACGGCGCGCGGCGAACCCGGTGACGGCGGCGGCCAGCCGGTCCGCGTCGGCGTCGCCGTCCGCGACGACGTAGGCGACGAGGCGCCGGTCGCCGGGGGTGTCCTCCCTGGCGGTCACGGCGGCGCGGACGACCTCGGGGTGGGCCATGAGGACGGCCTGGGTCTCGCCCGGCTCGATCCGGTAACCGCGGACCTTGACCTGCTCGTCCACCCGGCCGAGGAACTCCAGCCGACCGCCGGAGTCCCAGCGCGCGAGGTCGCCCGACCGGTACATGCGGGCGCCGTCCTCGAAGGGGCAGGCGACGAACCGCTCGGCGGTCAGGTCGGGACGGCCCGCGTAGCCGCGGGCGAGCTGCGCACCGGCGATGTACAGCTCACCCGCCACACCGGGCGGGACCGGCCGGAGTGCGCCGTCGAGCACGTAGAGGCGGGTGCCCGGGGTGGGGCGGCCGATCGGGACGGGCCCGGCGGGCTCCTCCCCGGCCCGGACCTCGAAGACGCAGCAGCCCACGACGGTCTCGGTCGGCCCGTACTCGTTGACGACGACCGAGCCGGGCGCCCGCCCGAGCCAGTCGGCCACCGCGGGACCGGCCAGCGCCTCGCCGCCGACGACCCACGTCCGCGCCGCCGACGCCGCCTGCCCGGCGGTGAGCAGTTCGCCGAGGACGGGCAGGTGCGCGGGCACGACCTTGGCCATCGCGAACCCGGCGCCGCCGCGGACCAGGTCGGCGAGCCCCTCGGCGCCGCCGTCCCGGCTGGCGGTGACGGGCGCGCCCGTCACGAGCGGGACCAGCAGGCTCGTCACGGTCAGGTCGAACGCCGCCGAGGAGTGCAGCGGGGCGCCGCACGGCTCGCCGCCTCCGTACCTGCGGGCGGCCCAGGTCACGTAGTTCACCAGGCCGCCGTGGGTGACGGTCACGCCCTTGGGCCGCCCCGTCGAACCGGACGTGTAGATCACATACGCCTGGCCGTCCGGGTACAGCACCGCGTCCGGCGCGGTCGCCGGGAGCGCCCCCGTCTGGACGGCGGTCATCGGATCGTCGAGGGCGACCATCCGGACCCGGCCGGCCGGGAGGTCCTCCAGCGTCTCCTCGTCGGTCAGCAGCAGCACCGCGCCGCTGTCGGCCAGCATGAACGCGATCCGCTCGACCGGGTAGCCGGGGTCGATCGGCAGGTAGGCGGCGCCCGCCTTCCAGACCGCGAGCACGGCCGCCACGAGATCCGCGCCGCGCGGCAGGCACAGCCCGACGACCGACTCCGCGCCCACGCCCTGCGCCCGCAGGTAGTGGGCGAGGCGGTTCGCGCGCGCGTCCAGCTCCGCGTAGGTGGTCTCGGCTGAGCCGGACACGACCGCGACCGCGTCCGGGACGCGGGCGGCCTGCGCCTCGAACAGCTCGCGGACGTGCGCCGCCCCGGCCTCGGCGGCGGTGCCGTTCCATTCGACCAGCACCCGGTGCCGTTCCGCTTCGTCCAGGACGGGCAGCGCGTCGAGCGGCGTCTCGGGGCCGCCGTCCAGCACGGTCTCCAGCGCGGCCGTGAGGTTCTCGGTCGCGGTGCGCAGCAGGCGCGCCACCGCCTCGGCGTCGATCGAGGCGACCGCGTCGACGGTGAGCGTGAGCGCCGCGCCGTCGTCGTCGACCGCGACCGCGAGCGGGTAGTTCGTGCGGTCCCGCGTGAAGACGCTGCGGATGCCCTCGGTCGTGACGTGCCGTCCCGCGTCGCTGCGCGGTCCGCCGTCGCGCCGGTAGTTGAAGAACGAGGTGAACAGGGGCGTGTCGGCGGGGACGCCGCTGGCCCGCTGGGCGACGGCGAGCGGGGCGTGCTCGTGCTCCAGCAGCCCGGCCAGCCGGTCCCGCGCGGCCAGCACCGCCGCGCGGGCGCCGGCGCCGTCCACGGTCAGCCGGATCGGGAGCATGTTCATGTGCGGGCCGACGATCCGGTCCGCGTCCACGGCCGCGTTCATCCGGCCGAACAGCACCGTCCCGAACACCACGTCGCCGCGGCCGGACACCACCGCCAGGACGCGTGCCCACGCCACGTGCATCACGGTCGCCGGGCTGACCCGCAGGCGCCGCGCGGCGCCGCGCACCCGCCCGGCCAGGGCCGGTGCGAGCGGCAGCTCGACCCGCCGGACGCCCGCGCCGTCGCCGAGGACGTCGAGCTGCCCGTACGGCGCGGTCGGCTCGGTCACATCGCCCAGCAGCCCGGCGAAGTAGCGCTCGTCCCCGGCCCGGTCGGAGCCCGCGCGCGCCCGCGCGACGAAGTCGCGGAACGGCAGCGGCTCGGGCAGCTCGTCCGCGCGTCCGCCGACGAACGCCCGCACCTCGTCGAGCAGGACCTCCTTCGCCGTGTAGTCCTGCACCATGTGGTGCAGGCGGATCAGCGCGAGCCACCGCCCGGTCCCGGGATCCCGCGCCACGTGCAGCCGGACGAGCGGCGGCGCGCCCAGGTCCATCGAGCGGCCGCCCGCCGCGACGAGCTGCTCGACGGGCTCCGCGCCGTCCGGGTCGAGCGCGACCTCCTCGACGGGCAGGACGGCGCGCCGCCACACGACCTGCACCGGCTCCCGCAGGCCGTCCCAGACGATCGCCGTCCGGAGGATGTCGTGCCGGTCGACCACCTGCTGGAGGGCGCCGGTGAAGGCGTCGAGCCGGTCGCGCGTGTCGAACTCCAGCACCATCGGCATCACGTAGGCGTCGTCGCCGTCGCCCGCGAGGAGGTGGTGGAACAGCAGCCCTTCCTGGAGCGGGGCGAGCGGGTAGATGTCGGCCGTGTTCGGCGCGCCGCCGCCGACCGTGGCGACGATCCCGTCGACCTCCGCGGCCGACAGCTCCACCAGCGGCAGCATCTCCGGGGTGATCCGGGCGGCGCCGTCCGGGATCAGGTTCTCCGGGACGGCGACGGCCTCGGCACCGGTCGCGGCGGCGAGGCCCGCCGGGGTCGGCGTCTGGAACAGCGCCCGCACCGACACCGGCACCCCGTGGACGCGCAGCCGCTCCACCAACCGGACCGCGAGCAGCGAGTGGCCGCCGAGGGCGAAGAAGTCGTCATCGACGCCCACCCCCTCCACGTCGAGGACCTCGGCGAACACCGCGCACAGGATCTCCTCGCGCGCGTTGGACGGGCCGCGGCCCGCGCCCGCCGAGGCGGAATGGTCGGGAGCGGGCAGCGCCCTGCGGTCCAGCTTGCCGTTGGCGGTGCGGGGCAGCGCGTCCAGAACGACGATCGAGGACGGCACCATGTGGCCGGGCAGGGTCCGCGCGAGGCGCGCGCGGACGTCGGCCGGGTCCAGGTCCGTGTCCGCCGGTCGGGGGACGGCGTAGCCGACGAGGAGGTCGTCGCCCGAGGAGTCCCGGTGGACGGCGGCCGCCGCCTGCGCGACCCGGTCGTCGCGTTCGAGAGCGGCCTCGACCTCGCCCAGCTCGATCCGGAAGCCGCGCACCTTCACCTGGTCGTCGGTGCGGCCCAGGCATTCGAGAGTCCCGTCACCGCGCCAGCGCGCCAGGTCACCCGTCCGATACATCCGGGCCGACGGAACGAACGGGCACGCCACAAAACGCTCCGCCGTCAACTCCGGACGGCCGAGATAACCGCGAGCCAATTGCGCGCCCGCGAGATACAGCTCCCCCACGGCACCGGGCACGACCGGGCGCAGCGCCGCGTCCAGGACATAGGCGGAAGTGTTGGCGAAGGGACGCCCGATGGACACCGGGCCCGCGTCAACTGGCGCGGACGTCGCCCAGATCGTCGCCTCGGTCGGCCCGTACACGTTCACCGCGTCCAGACCAAGCGCGTGCATCCGGATCGCCAATTCCTGAGGCAGCGCCTCGCCACCCACCAGAACACGCACCTCGGCAGGCCAGTCCCCGACGTCCAACAACGCCCGCCACAACGACGGAACCGCCTGCATCACCGTCGCGCCACTACCCCGCACCAACGCGGCCAGCGCGCGCGGCTCCGCCACCGTCTCCCGGTCGGCCAACACCACACACGCGCCCGACACCAACGGCAGGAACAACTCCAACGCCGCGATGTCAAAGGAGACCGTCGTCACCGCCACGAAACGGTCCGCGGAATCCAGCGGCATCCGCCGGCCCATCGCCCACAGGTGATTCACCAGGGCGCCGTGACCGACCACCACGCCCTTCGGACGACCCGTCGACCCTGACGTATGAATCACATACGCCGAATCACCCGACTCCACCAGCGCACGCTTTTCCAGCGGCCTTCCGGAAAGATCGAGGTCGTCGACGACGAGCACATCGGCGACATCCGACGGCACCACCGCGGCAGTTGCAGCCGAAGCCAATACGCACACCGGCGAAGCATCGTCCAGCACGAAACCAATACGCTCCGCCGGATACTCCGGATCCACCGGAACATAAGCGCCACCGGCCTTCAACACCGCCAGCAACGACACCACCAGATCCACCGACCGCTCCACCACCACCGCGACCAGCGACCCGACACCCACACCCCGCCCGACCAACAACCGCGCCAAACAACCGGCCCGAGCATCCAACTCCGCGAACGTCACCGACACATCACCCGACACCACCGCCACCGAATCCGGAGCGGCGGCCGCACGCGCCTCGAACCACTCCACCACCGACCCGTGCGGAACCTCGCCCGCCGTCCCGACCCCACCCGCGAGAACCTGCCGAAGCTCGTCCTCGTCCAGGGGCTGGACGTCGCTCAGCCGCACCCGCGGGTCGTCGGAGAGCCGCCCGACCACACGCGTCAGCCAGCGGGTGAGGCGCTCGGCGGAGGCGCGGTCGAACAGGTCGGCGGCGGCGATCACCGAGCCGCGCACGCCCGCCGGGTCGCCGTGGGCGTCGAAGGTCTCGGTCGCGACGACCTCCAGGTCGAACTTCGCGACCGACATCCCGTCCGGCTGCCGCACCTGCATCGCCGCGGCGCGGGAGCCGGGCAGGTCCACCTCGCCCTGGGCGGCGTTCTGGACCGACAGCATGACCTGGAAGAGCGGGTGGCGGACGAGCGACCGGGCGGGCGAGAGCTCCTCGACGAGCTTCTCGAACGGCACGTCCTGGTGCTCGAACGCCGACAGGCTCGTCTCGCGGACGCGCGCGAGCAGTTCCCGGAAGGTCGGGTCGCCGGACAGGTCGGTCCGCATCACGAGCGTGTTCACGAAGAACCCGACGAGGTCGTTCAGGGCGACGTCGCGGCGGCCCGCGACGACGGCGCCGACGGGGACGTCGGTGCCCGCGCCGAGCCGGGACAGCAGCATCGCCAGCGCGGCCTGGAGCACCATGAACGTGGTGACGCCCTCGGCGCGGGCGATGCCGGTGAGACGCGCGTGGACGTCCGCCGGGATCTCCAGCGGGACGCTGTGGCCGCTGTACGAGGCGGCGGCCGGGCGGGGCCGGTCGAAGGGGAGCGCCAGCTCCTCGGGCGCGCCCGCGAGGGCGTCGCGCCAGTAGGCGACCTGGCCGGAGATGACGCTGCCGGGGTCGGCGTCGTCGCCGAGGAGCTCGCGCTGCCACAGCGTGTAGTCGGCGTACTGGACGGGCAGCGGCTCCCACTCCGGTGCCCGCCCCTCGCACCGCGCCGCGTACGCCTGCGACACGTCGCGGGCGAGCGGGGCCATCGACCAGCCGTCCCCCGCGATGTGGTGCACCACGACGATCAGGGCGTGCTCGCCCGGTCCGGCGGAGAACAGCCAGGCGCGGATCGGGATCTCGGAGGCCAGGTCGAACGCGTGCCCGGCGACGGCGGAGACGGCGGCGTCGAGGTCGGCGGGCGTCGCGCCGCCGGGCAGCTCGACGGTCTCCAGCGCCCAGTCGAGGTCGTCGGCGGGGACGATGCGCTGGTAGGGCTCGCCGTCGGCGACGCCGACCGTCGTGCGCAGCACCTCGTGCCGGTCCAGGACGTCGCGCAGCGCCGCCGCGAGGGCCGCGCGGTCCACCCGGCCGGTCAGCCGCAGCGCGACCGGGATGTTGTAGGTCGATCCCGGCCCGTCGAGCTGCTCGATGAACCACAACCGTCGCTGCGCGTAGGACAGCGGAATCATGCGGATCCCTCCCGGTCACTCCCCAGCCGTGCCGCGGGCTGCGGCGGGCCGCCGATCTCCACCCCGTTGACAGAACCCCTGAGGGCATGCGAAATGACGGCCGGACTCCTTCACGAACGGTTGGCGCGACGAATCCGATAAAGCCTCGGACGTCCCCCGGAAAACGACGGAATTGCCGTCCGCCAAAGTCGGACCACTATGGCCCGGCGCCGCTGGAATGATCAATGCTCGCGCCGCGCGCGATATCCGGACGCGGCGGAGCGGGCGTTCAACCGCCGGGGGACGGCAGTTGAACGCCCGCGTTCAGGGGGCCTCTCAGCGGTCCCGCATCCGCCGCAGCGCCGGGCGCGACGAGGCCGGCCGCTCTCCGAGCCGGGCCGCGAACGAGGCGACCGTCGGGGCGTCGAACAGCGTCCGCAGCTGCACCTCGACGCCCATCGAGGCGAGGATCCTGCTCTGCAGGACGGTGGCGAGCAGCGAGTGCCCGCCGAGCGCGAAGAAGTCGTCGTCCACGCCGACCTCGGGCAGCCCGAGCACCTCGGCGAACAGCGCGCAGAGCCGCTCCTCGCGCTCGTCGGCGGGCGGGCGGCCGCCGCCCGCCCGCGCGGCGGGGTCGGGCGCCGGGAGGTTCGCGGCGTCGACCTTCCCGTTCGCGGTGAGGGGCAGCTCGGCGAGCGTCATCAGCGCGGCCGGGACCATCGACTCGGGCAGGTGCGCGCGAAGGTACGCGCGCAGTTCCGCCGGGTCGACGACGGCGCCGGGCGCGGGCACCACGTAGGCGACGAGCCGCCGGTCGAGGGCCGCGCGGCCGGCGCCGGCCCGTTCCGGGGCCGGGTCCGTGACCCGGACGAGCCGTCCGGCGGTGGTCCAGCGGGCGCGGCCACCCGTCCGGTGGAGCCGCTCGCCCGCGCCGAAGGGACTCGCGACGAACCGCTCGGCCGTCGCGCCGGGACGGCCCGCGTAGCCGCGCGCCAGGCCCGCGCCTCCCACGTACAGGTCGCCCACCACGCCCGGCGGGACGGGACGCAGCGCCGCGTCGAGCACGTACACGGCCGACCCGCCGAGCGCGGGCCCGGCGGTGTCCGGGGCGGGGGCCTGCGGCGCGGACAGCGCCAGCGTCG
Organism: Actinomadura litoris; assembly: GCF_009733595.1. Classification (GTDB taxonomy): domain Bacteria; phylum Actinomycetota; class Actinomycetes; order Streptosporangiales; family Streptosporangiaceae; genus Spirillospora; species Spirillospora litoris. Next base: position 12,197 of record NZ_WOFH01000026.1, read on the forward strand.
CGCCCGCCAGCAGCGCCGCCGTCGCCTCGCGGGCGAGGGCGCCGTCTGCCGGCGCGACCCGCGCACCGGGCCCGATCTCCAGTTCCCGGGCGCGGGCGACCGCCATGCGGGCCAGCCCGGCGTGGGTGACCATGACGCCCTCCTCGTCGAGGACGCAGGCGAGGTGGTCGAGCGGGGATCCGTCAAGGCTCAGCGCGCCGGGGTCGGGCGCGGTGAGGCTCGCCACCGTCTCCGGCGTCACGACGATGGCGGGCGCCGCGCCCGGTGCGGCGGTCCGCGCCGTGCCGAGCGGCAGGAGGGCGGCGCCGGTCTTGAGCACCGCCAGCAGCGCGACGACCAGGTCGGCGCCGCGCTCCAGCCGCACCCCGACCGCGGTCTCGGGGCCCGCGCCGCGGTCCGCGAGCAGCCGGGCGAGGCGGTCCGACCGCGCGTCCAGCTCGGCGTAGGAGAGGGCGCCGGCGGCGGATTCGACGGCGACCGCGTCCGGGGTCCGCGCGGCCTGGGCCGCGAACAGCTCGGGCACCGACCGCGCTTCGTCCGGCGCGTCCGCGGCGTTCCATTCGACGAGGAGGCGCGTGCGCTCGTCCTCGCCGAGGATCTCCACCTCGCCCAGCCGCGTCTCCGGCGTCGCGACCAGCCGCGAAAGCACGCGGCCGAACCGCTCGGCGAGCGCGGTGACCGACGCCGCGTCGAACAGGTCGGCGGCGGCGGTCACGGCGCCGCGCACCCCGGCGGGCGCGCCGCCCGCGCCGAACACCTCCTCGACGGACAGGTCCAGGTCGAACAGCGCCACCGACGTGCCGGTCGGCACCGGCGCGACCCGCACGCCCGGCAGCTCCGCCACGGCGCGCGCGTTGTTCTGCAACGTCAGCATCACCTGGAACAGCGGGTGCCGGGACCGCGACCGCGCCGGGGACAGCTCCTCCACCAGCCGCTCGAACGGCAGGTCCTGGTTCCCGATCGCGGCGAGGCTCGTCTCGCGGACGCGGCGCAGCACGTCCCGGAACGTCGGGTCGCCGGACAGGTCGGTGCGCAGCACCAGCGTGTTGACGAAGAACCCGACCAGGTCGTCGAGCGCGACGTCGGTGCGCCCCGCGTTGTCGGACCCGATCGGCACGTCGGTGCCCGCGCCCAGCCGCGACAGCAGCACCGCCAGCGCGGCCTGGAGGACCATGAACGTGGTCACGCCCTCGGCCCGCGCGACCTCGACGAGCCGCGCGTGCGCCTCCGCCGGGACGTCCAGCGGGACGGTGTGCCCCCGGTAGGACGCGACGTGCGGGCGCGGACGGTCCGCCGGGAGCGCCAGCTCCTCGGGCGCGCCCGCCAGCGCGCCGCGCCAGTACGCGATCTGCCGCGAGATCACGCTCTCCGGGTCGTCCTCGTCGCCGAGCAGGTCGCGCTGCCAGAGCGCGTAGTCGGCGTACTGGACGGGCAGCGCCTCGAAGGCCGGGGCGCGCCCGCCGCGCCGCGCCGCGTACGCGGCGGACAGGTCCCGGGCGAGCAGCCCGGTCGACCAGCCGTCGCTCGCGATGTGGTGGACGACGATCACCAGCACCCGCTCGTCCGGCGCGGCCTCCAGCAGCCACGCGCGGATCGGGACCTCGGCGGCCAGGTCGAACACGTGCCCGGCGGCCTCGGCGACCGCGGTCGGCAGGTCCGCCTCGGGCACCCGGGACACCGCGAGGTCCCACCGCACGGCCTCCGGCGCGAGGACGCGCTGGAAGGGTTCGCCGTCCGCCGCGCCGAACACCGTCCGCAGCGCCTCGTGCCGCGCGATCACGTCGCGGAACGCCGCGCCGAGCGCCCCCTCGTCCACCTCGCCGGACAGCCGCAGCGCCACCGGCATCGTGTAGGTGGTGCTCGGCCCCTCCAACTGCTCGATGAACCAGAGCCGCCGCTGCGCGAACGACAGCGGGACCCGCTCGGGGCGCGGTGCCGCCGCGAGCGGCGCGCGGGACGTGGCGGCGCCGCCGGTCAGCCGCGCGGCCAGGCCCGCCGGGGTCGGCTCCTCGAACACGACGCGGATGTCCAGCTCGACGCCCAGCACGGCCCGGACCCGGCTCGCCAGCCGCACGGCCAGCAGCGAGTGCCCGCCGAGCGCGAAGAAGTCGTCGTCCGCGCCGACCCGTTCCACATCCAGGACCTGTGCGAACACCGCGCACAGGATCTCCTCCCGGACATCGGAGGGCCCCCGCCCGGCGGGCGGCCCGCCCGCGGCCGACGGCGCGGGCAGCGCGTCGCGGTCCAGCTTGCCGTTCACCGTGAGCGGCAGCTCGTCCAGCACCACGACCGCCGAGGGCACCATGTACTCCGGCAGGCGCGCAGCCGTGAACTCCAGCACCGACGCGGGCAGGTCCGCCGGACGGCCCGCGTCCGCGCCGGGCACGACGTAGGCGATCAGGCGCCGGTCGCCGGGGACGTCCTCGCGGACCACCACCGCCGACCGCGCGACCGCCGGGTGCTCGGCCACGACCGCGCCGACCTCGCCCGGCTCGACCCGGACGCCCCGGATCTTCACCTGGTCGTCGGCGCGGCCCGCGAACACGAGGTCGCCGCCGGTGGTCCAGCGCGCCCGGTCGCCCGTCCGGTAGAGGCGCCCGCCCGCGCCGAACGGGTTCGCGACGAACCGCTCCGCCGTCAGCGCCGCCCGGCCGAGGTACCCGCGCGCCAGCCCGGCGCCCGCCACGTACAGCTCCCCGGCGACACCGGCCGGGACGGGCGCGAGCCGCTCGTCCAGCACGTACACGCGCGTGTTGGCGACCGGGCGGCCGATCGCGGTCTCCGCCGCGTCCGGGTCGCACCGCCACAGGGTCGCGTCGACCGTGGTCTCGGTGGGGCCGTAGGAGTTGAACATCCTGCGGCCGCGCGCCCACCGCGCCATCAGCTCCGGCGGGCACGCCTCCCCCGCCACGACCAGCGTCGCGTCCGGGCCGATCGCCCCGTCCTCCAGCGTCGCGAGGACGGCGGGCGGCAGCGTCACATGCGTGACGCGCTGCTCCGCGAGCATCCTCGGCAGCGCGTCGCCGAGGCGCCGCTCGGGCGGGATCACCACCAGTGTCGCGCCGGTCATGAGCGCCATCAGCCATTCCCACCCGAAGGTGTCGAAGCCCACCGACGCGAACTGGCCGACCCTGGACCCGGGGCCGACGCCCAGGTCCCGGACGTGCCCGGCGACCAGGCTCGCCACGCCCGCGTGCGACACCTGCACGCCCTTCGGGCGGCCGGTGGACCCCGACGTGTACACCACGTACGCGGGGTGCTCGGGCCTGGGCGAGGGGATTTCGGGCCGTTCGTCCGGCTCGGGTGCGTCGACCGTGAGGCCGAGCGCCGGAGACGGGAGCAGGCCCGCCGTTCCCGCCGACACCAGCACCGCCGCCGGAGCCGAGTCCTCGATCATGTAGGCGACGCGGTCCGCCGGGTACTCCGGGTCGATCGGCACGTACGCGCCCCCGGCCTTCAGCACGCCCAGCAGCGCCACCAGCAGGTCGGCGCCGCGCTCCAGGCAGACCCCGACCGTCGTCTCGGGGCCGACGCCCCGGTCGGCCAGGACCCGGGCGAGGCGGTCGGAGCGCGCGTCCAGCTCCGCGTAGGACGTCGCGGCGCCACCGGCGACGACCGCCGCCGCGCCGGGGTCCGCCGCCACCCGCGCCGCGAACAGCTCGGGAACCGTCGCCCGCGGCACGTCCACCGCCGTGTCGTTCCACGCGGTCAGCATCCGGTCGCGCTCGCCCGCGCCGAACGCGTCCAGGCCGCTGAGGCGCAGGTCGGGCGCGTCCGCGAGCCGCTCCAGCGTCCGGACGAGCCGCTCGGCCAGCGCGTCGGCGGTGCGCGGCTCGAACAGGTCCGCCGCCGCGATCACCGAGCCGCGCACCCCGGCGGGCGCGCCGCCCGCGTCGAACACCTCCCCGACGAGGACGTCGAGGTCGAACTTCGCGGTGGCCGCGCCGAGCGGCAGCGCCGTGACGCGCAGGCCCGGCAGGTCGAGGTCGGCGTCCGCGTTGTTCTGGAGGGTCAGCATCACCTGGAACAGCGCGTGCCGGGCCATCGACCGGCTCGGCGACAGCTCCTCCACCAGCTTCTCGAACGGGACGTCCTGGTGCGTGAACGCCGCCAGGCCGCGCTCCCTGACCCGCGCGAGGACCTCGCGGAACGTCGGGTCGCCCGACAGGTCCGTCCGGACGACGAGCGTGTTGATGAAGAACCCGACCAGGTCGTCCAGGGCCTCGTCGGACCGTCCGGCGTTGGGCGAGCCGATCGGGACGTCGGTGCCCGCGCCGAGCCGCGACAGCAGCATCGCCAGCGCGGCCTGGAGCACCATGAACGTCGTGACGTTCTCCTCGCGCGCGATCTCCCGCAGCCGCGCGTGCACCCCGGCGGGGACCTCGACCGGCGCCCGGTGCCCCCGGTGCCCGGCCACCGGCGGGCGCCGGTGGTCGGTCGGCAGGCTCAGCTCCTCGGGCGCGCCCGCCAGCGCGTCCCGCCAGTAGGCGACCTGCCGGGAGATCAGGCTGCCCGGGTCGTTCTCGTCGCCGAGCAGCTCCCGCTGCCACAGCGCGTAGTCGGCGTACTGGACGGGCAGCGGCTCCCACTCCGGCGCCCGCCCCTCGCGGCGCGCCGCGTAGGCGGCCGACAGGTCCATCGCCAGCGGCCGGGGCGACCAGCCGTCGCTCGCGATGTGGTGCAGGACGACGACGAGGACCCGCTCCCGCTCACCCTCCTCGAACAGCCACGCGCGGATCGGCACCTCCTCCGACAGGTCGAACGGGTAGCGGATCACCTCGTCCACGGCCGCGTCGAGGTCGGCCGGGGCACCGGCGGCCTCCAGCTCCCAGTCCAGGTCCGCGAGGTCGAGGACCTGCTGGTAGGGCACGCCGTCCACCACGGTCAGCCGCGTGCGCAGCACCTCGTGGCGGTCCAGGACGTCCCGGAGCGCGAGCGCCAGCGCCTCCTGGTCCACCTGGCCGGACAGCCGCAGCGCGACCGGGACGTTGTAGGTGGCGCTGGGCCCTTCGAGCTGCCCGATGAACCAGAGCCGCTGCTGCGCGAACGACAGCGGGATCCGCTCGGGGCGCTCCCTCCGGGTGAGCGGCGTCCGCGCCGCGCCGGCGCCGTTCGCGGCCAGCCGGGAGGCGAGCCCCGCGACGGTCGGCGCGTCGAACATCGTCCTGAGCGGGACCTCCACGCCGAGGACGGTCCGGACGCGGCTGATCAGCCGGGTGGCCAGCAGCGAGTGCCCGCCGAGCTCGAAGAAGTCGTCCTCGGCCCCGATGCCGTCCAGGCCCAGGACCTGCGCGAAGACGCCGCAGAGGATCTCCTCCTGGAGAGTGTTCGCTCCCCGTCCCGCGCCGGAGGCGTAGACCGGCGCGGGCAGCGCCCGCCGGTCGAGCTTGCCGTTCACGGTCAGCGGCAGGGCGTCCATGACGACGACGGCCGACGGCACCATGTAGTCCGGCAGCCGCTCGCCGACGAAGGCCCGAACCGCCGCCGGCAGGTCCTCGCCCGCGGCCCCGGCGGGCACGACGTAGGCGACCAGGCGCTTCTCACCGGGGGTGTCCTCGCGGACGAGGATCGCGGCCTGCCGCACCCCCGGATGCGCCGCCACCGCGGACCGGACATCGCCCGGCTCGATCCGGAACCCGCGGATCTTGACCTGGTCGTCCGCGCGTCCCGCGAACACCAGCAGGCCGTCCGGGGTCCAGCGGACCCGGTCACCCGTCCGGTACATCCGCTCGCCCGGACCCCCGAAGGGGTCGGACACGAACCGTTCGGCCGTCAGCGCGGGCCGGTTCAGGTAGCCGCGCGAGACGCCCGCACCGGCGATGTACACCTCGCCCGCGACCCCGACCGGAACCGGCGACAGGCGCTCGTCCAGCACGTAGACGCGGGTGTTGCGGATCGGCGAGCCGATCGGCACATCCGGCCGGCCGGCCGCCGCCCGCCAGACCACGGCATCGGCCGTGGTCTCGGTCTGACCGTAGGTGTTGAGCAGCTTCCGGCCCGGCGCCCACCGCTCGATCAGCTCCGGCGGGCACGGCTCGCTCCCGACCTCGATCACCACATCGGCGGGAACGGCGTCCGCGGCGACACCGGCGAGCACCGACGGCGGCACCGTGAGATGCGTGATCTCCTGCTCGGCGATGAACTCCGCCAGCGCGTCCCCGAGCCGCCGCTCGTCGGGAACGACCACCAGCGTCCCGCCGTTGGTCAGCGCCATCGACCATTCCAGGCACAGGATGTCGAACGTCACCGACGAGAACTGCGCCACCCGCGACCCCGGACCGGCACCGAACCGGTCCAGCGCCGCGACCGTGTTCGCGAACCCGCCGTCCGACACGCCGACCGCCTTCGGACGGCCGGTGGAACCGGACGTGTACGTCACGTACAGCAGCTGGTCCGGCAGCACCGGCGACCGCTCGCCCTCGCCCAGCGGCTCGGCCGACACCCCGTCGAGCGCCCGCTCGGTCTCCGGATCGTCCAGCACCGTCACCGGGATGTCGGTGTCGGGGACCGAGGCGAGGGTGCCGGAAGAGGCCAGCACCAGCACCGGGCGCTCCTCGGCGAACATCGCCGCGACCCGCTCACCCGGGAAGCCCGGGTCCACGCACAGGTACGCGCCGCCGGCCTTCAGCGCGGCCAGCATCGCCACGACCAGATCGGCGCCCCGCCCCAGCACCGGGGCCACCACCGACTCCCGGCCCACGCCACGCCCGATCAGCAACCGCGCCAACCGGTTCGCGCGGCCGTCCAGCTCCGCATACGTCAGCCGCACGTCGCCGTCGACCAGGGCGGCCGCGTCCGGGCGCGCCACCACCTGCGCCTCGAACAGCCCCACCACCGACACCGGCGGCACCTCGGCGCCCGTGTCGTTCCACTCCACCAGGACCCGACCGCGCTCATCATCGTCCAGCACACCGATGGCGCCGAGCGGGACGTTCCGGCCGTTCTCCAGCGCGGCGACGAGGTTCCGGACGGCGGTGTGCAGAAGCGAGCCGACCGCGCGCGGGTCGATCGGCGGGACGGCGTCGACGGCGAGCCGGATCCGGTCGCCCTCGTCGTCGACCGAGACCGACAGCGGGAAGTTGTCGCGCTCCTCGGAGTACAGGAGCGTGACGCCCTCCAGCCGCCCGCCGGTCTCGCCGGACGAGGCCAGCGCGGTGTTGTGGCGGTAGTTGAGCAGGGACGTGAACAGCGGGGTGTCGCCCGCGACGCCGCTGGCGCGCTGCGCGACGGCGAGCGGGGCGTGCTCGTGCTCCAGGAGCCCGGCGAGCTGCCCGCGCATCGCCGACACCGCGTCCAGGACGCCGACCTCGCCCGTGCGCATCCGCACCGGCAGCGTGTTCATGAACGGGCCGGGGACGCGGTCGGCTCCGGCGCCCGCGTTCATCCGGCCGAACAGGACGGTGCCGAAGACGACGTCGTCGCGGCTCGACACGGCCGCGAGCACGCGCGCCCACGCCACGTGCATCAGCGTCGCGGGGCTCGCGCCGAGGCCGCGCGCGACCTCCAGCAGCCGGGCGTGCAGGTCCGGTTCGACGGGAACGAGCTCGCGGACCAGCGCGCCGCCGTCGCCCCGCACGTCGACCTGGTCGAACGGGGCGGTCGTCTCGTCGACGTCGCCGAGCAGCTCGGCGAAGTGGCGTTCGTGTTCGGCGCGGTCGACGCCGCTCCGGGCCTGCGCGACGAAGTCGCGGAACGGCAGCGGCGCGGGGAGCCGGTCGCCGCGTCCGGCGAGGAACGCCTGGACCTCCTCGAAGAGGATCTCCAGCGCGGTGTGGTCGCGGACGGCGTGGTGGGCGCGGACGAGCGCCACCCACCGCCCGCCGGGGGCGGCCGCGATGTGGAGGTCCATCAGCGGCGCGCGGCGCAGGTCCATCGCCAGTCCGGCGGCGGCGAGGAGCTGCTCCACCTGTCCGGGGCCGCCCGGGTCGAGGACGATCTCCCGGACGGGCAGCGCGGCGCGGCGCCACACGACCTGCACCGGCTCCCGCACGCCCTCCCACACGATGGACGTGCGGAAGATGTCGTGCCGGTCGATGACGTGCTGGAGCGCGTCCGCGAACGCGTCGAGCCGGGCGCGGGTGTCGAACTCCAGCACGGTCGGCAGCACGTAGGCGTCGTCGCCGCCGTCCACCAGCAGGTGGTGGAAGAGGAGCCCCTCCTGGAGCGGCGCGAGCGGGTAGATGTCGGCGACGTTCGGCGCGCCGCCCGCGACGGTCGCGACGACCCGTCCGACCTCGGCGGCGTCCAGGTCGGCGAGCGGCAGCATCTCCGGCGTGATCTCGGTCGCGTCCGGCGGGATGAGGTTCGGCGGGGCCTGCGGGCGCCCGGCGTCCAGGGCGGCGGCGAGGCCGGCGGGCGTCGGGGCCTGGAAGAACGCCCGCACCGGGACGGAGACGCCGCGCGAGCGCAGCAGCGCCACCAGCCGGATCGCCAGCAGCGACTGCCCGCCGAGCTGGAAGAAGTCGTCGTCGACGCCGACCGTCTCGACGCCGAGGACCTCGGCGAACGCGGCGCAGACGATCTCCTCGCGGACGGTCGAGGGTCCGCGCGCGGCGGCGGCCCCGGCGTACTCGGGCTCGGGGAGCGCGGCGCGGTCGAGCTTGCCGCCCGCGGTCAGCGGCAGCGCGTCCAGCACCACCACGGCGGAGGGGACCATGTAGTCCGGCAGCCGCTCCGCCACGAACCCGCGCACGTCCGCGGGAAGATCGGCGACGGCGGCGGACGGCACGACGTAGCCGATCAGACGCCGGTCGCCGGGGACGTCCTCGCGGACGGCCACGACCGCCTGCCCCACCGCCGGGTGCGCGGCGATCACGGCCTGGACCTCGCCGGGCTCCACCCGGAACCCGCGGATCTTGACCTGGTCGTCGGCCCGGCCGAGGAACTCCAGGTGCCCGGCGGCCGTCCAGCGGACGCGGTCGCCGCTGCGGTACACGCGGGCACCCGGGTCGAACGGGGACGCCACGAAGCGCTCGGCCGTCAGGCCCGGACGGTTCGCGTAGCCGCGCGCGACGCCCGTGCCCGCGACGTACAGCTCGCCCGGCACGCCCACCGGGACCGGGCGGAGCCGCTCGTCCAGCACGTAGACGCGGGCGCCCGCGACCGGGACGCCGATGACGGGGGCGGCCGACATCGACGTCCGGGCCACGGCCGCGACCACCGTCGTCTCGGTCGGCCCGTAGAGGTTGAGCCCGTCGGTGCCCTCCAGCGACCGCAGCCGCGTCCACAGCTCCGGCGCGACGGCCTCGCCGCCGACGCCGACGCCGAGCGGCCGCCAGCCGGCGCCCTCGAACAGGCCCTCGTCCACGAGGAGCCGCAGGTAGGACGGGGTCACCTCGGCGAAGTCGATGCGCCCCTCGACCAGGCGGCGGGCCAGCGCGCCCGCGTCGCCCCAGGTCGCGGCGTCGATCACGTGGAGTTCGTGGCCGGTGAACAGGGCGGCGAGCTGGTTCCAGGACGCGTCGAACGACACCGACGTCGTCAGCGCGACCCGCAGCCGCCCGCCGCCGGCGCGGGCCGCCATCGGCCCGTACACCGCCGTGCGGTGCTGCTCGCACAGCCCGGTGATCGCGCGGTGCTCGACCACCACGCCCTTCGGCCGTCCCGTCGATCCCGAGGTGTAGATCACGTAGGCGGGGTGGGCGGGCAGCGGGCGGGCGTGGCCGCTCAGCGCGCTCCCGTCCAGCGCCGCCAGCTCCGCCACCGTCCCGGGATCGTCCAGGACGAGCCGCGCCGCCTTCCCGGGCAGCGCCGCCCCCGCCGACGCGGTCGTGACGACGGTGACGGGCGCGGCGTCCTCGATCATGTAGGCGATGCGGTCGGCCGGGTACTCCGGGTCGAGCGGCACGTAGGCGCCGCCCGCCTTCAGCACGCCGAGGATCGCCACGATCAGCTCGGCGCCGCGCTCCAGGCACACCCCGACCCGCGACTCGGGCCCGACCCCCCGGCCGACCAGCAGCCGCGCCACGCGGTTCGCGCGCTCCTCCACCTCCGCGAACGTCAGCGCGACACCGTCGAAGACCAGCGCCGTGGCGTCCGGCGTCCGCGCCACCTGCGCCTCGAACAGCTCCGGCAGCGACGCGGCCCCGACCTCGCGGGCGGTGTCGTTCCACTCGGCCAGGACGAGCCGCCGCTCGCCCTCGTCCAGGATCTCCACCGCGCTCAGCCGCGTCTCCGGCGCGGCGACCAGCAGGCCCAGCACCCGCACCCACCGGCGGACGATCCCCTCGGCCGTGCCGGGGTCGAACAGGTCGGCCGCCGCGACCAGGCCGCCGCGCAGGCCCGCCGGGGCCCCGCCCTCGTCGAAGGTCTCGGCGAGGGTCCAGTCGAGGTCGAACTTGGCGGCCGAGGTCCGCGCCTTCGTCCCGGAGACGCGGACGCCCGGCAGGTCCAGCACCGGCTCGGCGTTGTTCTGGACCTTCAGCATCACCTGGAACAGCGGGTGCCGGGAGAGCGACCGCGCCGGGGACAGCTCCTCCACCAGCCGTTCGAACGGCACGTCCTGGTGTTCGAGGGCGGCGAGGCTCGTCTCCCGGACGCGGGCGAGCACCTCGCGGAACGTCGGGTCGCCCGACAGGTCGGCCCGGACCACGAGCGTGTTGATGAAGAACCCGACCAGGTCGTCGAGCGCGTCGTCGGTGCGGCCCGCGTTGGCGGCGCCGGTCGGCACGTCGGTGCCCGCGCCGAGCCGCGACAGCAGCATCACCAGCGCGGCCTGCACGACCATGTAGGTGGTGACGCCCTCGGTCCGCGCGACGTCCGCGAGCCGCGCGTGGACGTCCGCCGGGACCTCCACCGGCACCTCGTGCCCGCGATGGGACGACACCGCCGGGCGCGGGCGGTCGAAGGGCAGCGCCAGCTCCTCGGGCGATCCCGCCAACGCGTCCCGCCAGTAGGCGACCTGGCGCGACATCACGCTGTCCGGGTCGCTCTCGTCGCCCAGCAGCTCCCGCTGCCACAACGCGTAGTCCGCGTACTGGACGGGCAGCGGCTCCCACTCCGGCTCCCGCCCCTCGACGCGGGCCGCGTAGGCGGTCGAGAGGTCGCGGGCGAGCGGTTCCATCGACCAGCCGTCACCCGCGATGTGGTGCACCACGACGACGAGCGTCCGCTCGTCCGGCGCGGTCTCGAACAGCCACGCCCTGATCGGGATCTCCGACGCCGGGTCGAACGGCCGCCCGGCCGCCTCCGCGACGGCGCCCGCCAGCCGGTCCGGCGCCACCTCGGCGACCGTCGGCGCCCAGTCCAGGTCGGCGAGGTCCGCGACGCGCTGGAACGGCTCGCCGTCCAGGACGCCGATGCGGGTCCGCAGCACCTCGTGGCGCCCGATCACGTCCCGCAGCGCCAGCGTGAGCGCGCCCCGGTCCACGGCGCCGGACAGGCGCAGCGCGATCGGGATGTTGTAGGTGGAGTCGGCACCGTCGAGCTGGCCGATGAACCACAGCCGCCGCTGCGCGAACGACAGCGGAACCGTTTCCGGGCGCTCCGCCGCGCCGAGCGCCGCCCGCGCCGCCGGGGCGTCGCCGAGCAGCGCCGCCAGCCCGGCGGGGGTGGGGGCCCGGAACAGCGTCCGCAGCGGCACCTCGACGCCGAGGACGGTCCGCACCCGGCTGATCAGCCGGGTCGCCAGCAGCGAGTGCCCGCCCAGCGCGAAGAAGTCGTCGTCGACCCCGGCCCGCTCCAGGCCGAGGACCTCCGCGAACACCCCGCAGAGCAGCTGCTCCCTGACCGTGGACGGCGCGCGCCCCGCGCCCGCCGCGTAGCGGGGGACGGGCAGGGCCGCCCGGTCGAGCTTGCCGTTCGGGGTCAGCGGCAGGGCGTCCAGCGCCACGACGGCCGAGGGCACCATGAAGTCGGGCAGCCGCCGACGGACGGACTCCCGCACCGACTCCGGCAGGGTCCCGGCGTCGTCCCCGCCGACGGGGACGACGTAGGCGACGAGGCGCCGGTCGCCCGGAACGTCCTCGCGCACGACCACCGACACACGCGACACACCCGGATGCGCGGCCACCGCGGCCTCGACCTCGCCGGGCTCGATCCGGAATCCGCGGACCTTCACCTGGTCGTCGGCGCGGCCGAGGAACTCCAGGCGCCCGTCGGCGTCCCAGCGCACCAGGTCGCCCGTGCGGTACATGCGGACGCCGGGCTCGAACGGGCACGCCGTGAACCGCTCGGCGGTCAGCCCGGCGCGGCCGGCATAGCCGCGCGCGAGACCCGTGCCGCTGACGTACAGCTCGCCCGCGACGCCCGCGGGCACCGGACGCAGCGACCCGTCCAGCACGTAGGCGCGGGTGTTCGCCAGCGGACGCCCCACCAGCGGGCGGGGGCTCTCGGCGACCTCGCAGGCCAGCACGTGCACGGTGCACTCGGTCGGCCCGTACAGGTTGAGGCCGAGGGTCCCCTCCGACCGGCCGATCCGCTCCCACAGCTCGGCGCCGACCGCCTCGCCGCCGAGCAGCAGCACCTTCGGGCGGAGCGCCGGATCGTCCAGCAGCCCCTCCTCCACCATCCGCTCGGCCTGGGACGGGGTGACGCTCACCCCCTCGATGCCGTGCGCGGCGATGTGGCCCATCAGCGCGGGCGTGTCGCGGCGCACGTCGTCGGCGATGACGTGCAGCTCATGGCCCGCCACCATCCACAGCAGGAACTCCCACGCGGCGTCGAACGACAGCGACCACGTGAGCGCCACGCGCAGCCGCCGCCCGTCCCGCGCGAACGCGCCCGCCCGCGAGAAGCCGAACAGGTTGGTGAGCCCGGCGTGCGGCACGACCACGCCCTTGGGCCGTCCCGTCGAACCCGAGGTGTAGATCACGTAGGCGGGGTTCAGCGGGGACGCGAGCGTGCGCTCGTCCGGGCCGAGCGGCGTGGCCGGCAGCGCCGCGAGGGCCCCGGCGGTGTCCGGGTCGTCCAGGACGATCGTCGCGGTCGCCGCGACCTGCTCGGCGGTGTGCGCGGACGTCAGCACCACGGCCGGGGCGGCGTCGGCGAGCATGTGCGCGATGCGCTCCGCCGGGTAGTCGGGGTCGATCGGCAGATACGCGGCGCCCGCCTTCAGCACGGCGAGGAGCGCGGGCAGCAGGTCGGCGCCGCGCTCAAGGCAGACGCCCACCGACGCCTCGGGGCCCGCGCCGCGACCGACGAGGAACCGCGCCAGCCGATTGGCGCGCGCGTCCAGTTCGGCATAGGTGAGCCGTTCGTCCCCGAACACGACCGCGACCGCGTCGGGGGTGCGGGCGGCCTGGGCCTCGAACAGCTCCGGCACCGTCGCGGGCGGGACGTCGGACGCCGTGTCGTTCCACTCGACGAGGAGGCGGTGCTCGTCGTCCGCGTCCAGGACGTCCACGGCGTCCAGGAGGGCGGGGGCGCCGCCGTCCAGGGCCGCTTCGAGCGCGGCCACCAGGCCGTGCGTCGCGGTTCGGACCAGCGCGGCCACGGCGTGCGGGGCGACCGGCGCCACCGCGTCGACGGCCAGCGCGATGTCGGTTCCGTCGTCGTCCACGGAGACGGCGAGGGGGTAGTTGGAGCGCTCGCGGCTGAACACCGTCCGGACGCCCGCGATGTCCTTGGTCTCGGTGTTGTGACGGTAGTTGAACAGGGCGGTGAAAAGGGGCGAGTCGCCGGGCACGGCGCCGGCCCGCTGCGCGAGGGACAGCGGAGCGTGCTCGTGGACCATCAGTGCCGCGAGCTGCTCACGCATCGCGGTGACGGCGGCCCGTACGTCCGGTCCGCCGGTCCGGACCCGGACGGGCAGGGTGTTGATGAACGGCCCCGGCATCCGGTCGGCGCCCGCCCCGGCGCCCATCCGTCCGGACAGGACCGTCCCGAACACGACGTCGTCACGTCCCGACACGGCGGCGAGGGCACGTGCCCACGCCACGTGCATCACGGTCGCCACGCTGCTGCCCAGCCGTCGAGAGACCTCGCGCAGCCGCGTGCTCAACTCCGCCTCGAAGGGGACGACCGCATGCGCGGCGCCCTCGCCTTCGCCGCGCACGTCCAGCAGCCCGAACGGGGCCGTGGGCTCATCGACGTCGCCGAGCAGCCCGGTGAAGTACCGCTCGTGCTCCTCGGCACCGGCCCCGGCCCGCGCCCGTGCGACGAACTCGCGGAACGGCGGCGGGGTAGGCAGCCATCCGGCGCGTCCCTCGACGAACGCCCGCACCTCCCCGAGCAGGACGTCCAGCGCGGTGTGGTCCTGGACCATGTGGTGCGCGCGGATCAGCGCGAGCCACCGGTCGCCGTCGGGGGCGGTGTGGACGCTGATCAGCGGGGCGCGCCCCAGGTCCATCGAGGTGCCGACCGCCGCCACCAGCTCGGTCACCGGATCGGCGCCTGCGGGGTCCAGGGCCACCTCCTCGACGGGCAGGACGGCGCGGCGCGCGACCACCTGCACCGGCTCGCGCAGCCCTTCCCAGACGATCGAGGTCCGGAGGATGTCGTGCCGGTCGACCACGTGCTGAAGCGCCTCGTTGAACGCGTCGAGCAGGTCGCGGGAGTCGAATTCCAGGACGGTCGGCATGACGTAGGCGTCGTCACCGCCGTCGGCGAGGAGGTGGTGGAACAGCAGCCCTTCCTGGAGCGGGGCGAGGGGGTAGATGTCGGCGACGTTCGGCGCGCCGCCCTCGACCGTGGCGACGATGCGGTCGAGTTCCGCGGCCGAGAGTTCCACGGGCGGCAGTTCCGGAACGGTGAACGCCTCGGTACCCGCCACGGCGGCGAGGCCCGCCGGAGTGGACGACTCGAACAGCGCTCGCACCGGCACCTGAATGCCGTGGCCGCGCAGCCTTTCCACGAGCCGCACCGCGAGCAGCGAATGGCCGCCGAGCGCGAAGAAGTCGTCATCGACACCGACCCCGTCGAGCCCGAGAACCTCGGCGAACACCGCGCACAGGATCTCCTCGCGGGCGTTGGACGGCGCTCGCCCAGAGGTGCCACCCGTCTGATCCGGAGCGGGCAGGGCCTTGCGGTCCAGCTTTCCGTTGGCCGTCAAAGGCAGCGCGTCCAGCACCATGAACACCGACGGCACCATGTAACCGGGAAGGATCTGGGATACCTGAACTCGAAGCTCGGCCAGGTCCGGCACGGAATCCGAATCGGCCACGACATACCCGGCCAAGCGGCCGTCGTGAACGGTGGCCGCCGCGCGTGCCACTCCCCCGAGACGCTCCAGCGCGGCCTCGACCTCGCCCAGCTCGATCCGGAAGCCGCGCACCTTCACCTGGTCGTCGGTGCGGCCCAGGCATTCCAGGGTTCCATCGCCGCGCCAGCGCGCCAGATCCCCCGTCCGATACATCCGAGCCGACGAAACGAACGGACACGCCACAAAACGCTCCGCCGTCAACTCCGGACGGCCGAGATAACCGCGCGCCAACTGAGCCCCGGCCAGATACAGCTCACCCGTCACACCGGGAGCGACCGGCTGAAGGAACTCATCGAGCACGAACGCCGATGTGTTGGCGAAGGGACGCCCGATGGACACCGGGCCCGCGTCGACCGGGGCCGAGGTCGCCCAGATCGTCGCCTCGGTCGGCCCGTACACGTTCACCGCGTCCAGACCAAGCGCGTGCATCCGAGTCGCCAGTTCCTGAGGCAGCGCCTCGCCACCCACCAGAACACGCACCTCGGCAGGCCAGTCCCCGACGTCCAGCAACGCCCGCCACAACGACGGCACCGCCTGCATCACCGTCCCGCCACTACCCCGCACCAACTCAGCCAGAGCCCGGGGCTCGGCCACCGTCTCCCGGTCGGCCAACACGACGCGCGCACCCGACACCAGCGGCAGGAACAACTCCAACGCCGCGATGTCGAACGACACCGTCGTCACCGCGACAAGCCGATCCTCCGGGCCCAGCGGCACCCGCTCACCCATCGCCCACAGGTGGTTCACCAGGGCACCGTGACCGACCACCACACCCTTCGGACGACCCGTCGACCCCGACGTATGAATCACATACGCCGAATCGTCCGCTTCGACGGACGCACGGCGCTCCAACGGCTGCCCGGCAAGGTCGAGATCCTCCACGACCAGCACATCGGCGACATCCGTCGGCAGAACCCCGACCGTGGCGGCCGAAGCCAGCACGCACACCGGCGAAGCGTCCGCCAGCACGAAACCGATCCGCTCCGCCGGATACTCCGGATCCACCGGAACATACGCGCCACCGGCCTTCAACACCGCCAGCAACGACACCACCAGATCCGCCGACCGCTCCACCACCACCGCGACCAGCGACCCGACACCCACACCGCGCTCACCCAACAACCGCGCCAAACAACCGGCCCGAGCGTCCAACTCCGCGAACGTCCACGACCGCTCGCCCGCCACCACCGCGACGGCATCGGGAGAACGCGCCGCCTGCGCCTCGAACCACTCCACCACCGACCCATGCGGGACCTCGCCCGCCTCCCCGGTCCCGCCCGCGAGAACCTCCCGCAGCTCGTCCTCCGCGAGCACGGGGACGGCCGCGAGACGGGTGCGGGGGTCGGTGACGAGCAGGTCGAGGACGCGCGTCAGGCGCTCGGCGAACCGCGTCGCCGACTCGACCTCGAACAGGTCCGCCGCCGCGATCAGCGAGCCGCGCACCCCTCCCGGGGCGCCGTCGGCCGCGAAGTCCTCACCCAGGACGACGTCCAGGTCGAACCGGGCCGGGGAGGTGCCCGCCGCCATCGGCTCGGCCCGCAGGCCGGGCAGGTCGACGACGGCCTCGGCGTTGTTCTGCCAGGTCAGCATGACCTGGAACAGCGGGTGCCGGGCCATCGACCGGGCCGGGGACAGCTCCTCCACGAGCTTCTCGAACGGCACGTCCTGGTGGGCGAGACCGGCGAGGCCAGCGTCGCGGACGCGGGCGAGGACGTCGCGGAACCCGGGGTTCCCGGACAGGTCGGTGCGGACGACGAGGGTGTTGACGAAGAACCCGACCAGGTCGTCCAGCGCCTCGTCGGTGCGCCCGGCGGTCGCGGAGCCGATCGGGATGTCGGTGCCGGCGCCGAGCCGCGAGAGCAGCACCGCGAGCGCGGCCTGCACGACCATGTAGGTGGTGACGCCTTCCGCGCGCGCCGTCTCCAGCACCCGGGCGTGGACGTCGGCGGGGATCTCGATCGGCACCCGGTGCCCGCGGTGGGAGGCGGCGGCCGGGCGGGGGCGGTCGGTCGGCAGGTCCAGTTCCTCGGGCGCGCCCGCGAGGGCGTCCCGCCAGTACGCGACCTGGCCGGAGATGACGCTCGCGGGGTCGTTCTCGTCGCCGAGCAGTTCCCGCTGGCGCAGGGCGTAGTCGGCGTACTGGACGGGCAGCGCCTTCCACACCGGGGCACGCCCGAGGATGCGCGCGGTGTAGGCGGACGAGAGGTCCCGGGCGAGCGGCCCGGTGGACCACCCGTCCCCCGCGATGTGGTGGAAGACGACCACGAGGACGTGCTCGTCCGGACCGGCCGTGAACAGCCGCGCGCGGATCGGCGGCTCGGACTCCAGGTCGAACACGTGCCCGGCGGCCTCGGCGACCGCGCCGTCCAGGTCGCCGGGCGCCACGTCCGCGACCGTGAGCCCCCAGGAGAGGTCATCGAGTTCCAGGACGTGCTGGTACGGGTCGCCGCCGGTGGTCGGGAACACGGTCCGCAGCACCTCGTGCCGCCCGATGACGTCCCGGAACGCCGCGTCCAGCGCGCCCGCGTCCACGTCACCGGACAGGCGCAGCGCGACGGGGACGTTGTAGGTCGCGCTCGGGCCCTCGACCTGGCCGACGAACCACAGCCGCCGCTGCGCGAACGACAGCGGCACGCGGGCGGGCCGGTCGGCGGCGGTGAGCGCCGTCCGGGCCGGGGCGGTGCCGTCGAGGCGTTCGGCGAGCCGCGCCACGGTCGGCGCGTCGAACAGCACGCGCAGCGGCACCTCCACGTCCAGGACGGCGCGGATCCGGCTGACGAGCCGGACGGCCAGCAGCGAGTGCCCGCCCATCGCGAAGAAGTCGTCGTCGACCCCGACCTCGGGGACGCCGAGGACCTCGGCGAACGCGCCGCACAGGAGCTCCTCGCGCGGCCCGGAGGCCGCACGGCCCGTGCTACGGGCCGCGTACTCCGGAGCGGGCAGCGCCTTGCGGTCGAGCTTGCCGTTCGTCGTGAACGGCAGCGCCTCCAGGACGACGACCGCCGAGGGGACCATGTAGTCGGGCATGCGCTCGCCGACGTGCTCCTGGATCCGTGCCGGGAGCGCCTCGTCCTCGCCGGAGGGCACGACATAGGCGACCAGGCGCCGGTCGCCCGGGACGTCCTCGCGGGCGACCACCGCCGCCTGGGCGACGCCGGGGTGCCCGGCGACCACCGTCCGCACCTCGGCGGGCTCGATCCGGAAGCCGCGGATCTTCACCTGGTCGTCGGTCCGGCCCGCGAACTCCAGGCCGCCGGACGCCGTCCACAGCACCCGGTCGCCCGTCCGGTAGAGGCGGTCGCCCCCGCCGAACGGGTTCGCCACGAACCGCTCCGCCGTCAGGCCGGGGCGCCCGGCGTACCCGCGCGCCAGCCCGGCGCCCGCGACGTACAGCTCACCGGCCACGCCGACGGGGACCGGCCGCAGCGCGCCGTCCAGGACGTAGACGCGCGTGTCGGTGATCGGCCCGCCGATCCCCGGCCGGTCGTCGCCCGGGGCGAGCGGATCCGACATCGTCGCGCACACCGTCGTCTCGGACGGCCCGTAGGCGTTGACGAACCGGCGGCCGCGCGACCAGCGCTCCACCAGCTCGCCGCCGAGCGCCTCGCCCGCCGACACCAGCGTGGTGACGGACGCGAGGTCGTCCGGCTCCATCACGGCCAGCGCCGCGGGCGGCACCGTCAGGTGCGTCACGCGGTGCCGCGCCGCGACCCCGGCGAGGCCGGCGCCGGGCAGCATGTCCTCGGCGGGCGCCACCACCAGCGCCGCGCCCGAGCACAGCGCCATCACCAGCTCCCAGGTCGCCGCGTCGAACCCGGGCGAGGCGAACTGGAGAACGCGGCTGCCCGCGCCCACCTCGAACCGCCGGACCTGCGTCGCGACGAGGCTCGCCACACCGGTGTGGGTCACCACCACGCCCTTGGGACGGCCGGTCGAGCCCGAGGTGAAGATCATGTAGGCGGGGTGGGCGGGCGACGGCGCGGCGGCCCGCTCCGCGTCCGTGAGCGGACCGGCGTCCAGCCGCGCCACCTCGGCGGCGGTGTCCGGGGCGTCGAGGACCACCGCGCCCCCGCCCGGCACCGACGCCGCGTGGGCGGCGGACGCGAGCACGCATTCCGCGCCCGAGTCCCCGAGCATGAGCGCGATCCGCTCCTCGGGGTAGTCGGGGTCGATCGGCAGGTAGGCGGCACCGGCCTTCAGCACGCCCAGCAGCGTCGTGATCAGCTCGGGACCCCGGTCCATGACGACCGCGACCACCGACTCCGCCCCCACGCCGCGCCCGGCCAGCAGCCGCGCGACCCGGTTCGCGCGCGCGTCCAGCTCCGCGTAGGAGAGGTCGCCGGCGTCGGACGCCACGGCGACCGCGTCGGGGGTCCGCGCCGCCCACGCCTCGAACAGCTCCGGCACCGTCGCGGGGACGGTCCCGGCCGCAGTGTCGTTCCAGCCGTCCAGGACGCGGCGCCGCTCGTCCCCGTCCAGCACGGCCACCGCGCCCAGCGGGAGGTCGGGGCCGCCGTCCAGCGCCGTCTCCAGCGCCGACACCAGGTTCCCGGCGGCGGCCCGGACCAGCGCGCCGACCGCGACGGGGTCGATCGGGGCGACCGCGTCCACGGTCAGCGCGATCCCGTCGCCGTCGTCGTCCACCGACAGCGCGAGCGGGTAGTTGGTGCGCTCGCGGGTGAAGAGCAGGCGCGTGCCCTCCATCGCCATGTCCCAGCGCTCGTCCAGGTCGGCGCCGGTGTTGCGGCGGTAGTTGAGGCACGAGGTGAACAGCGGCGAGCCGTCGGCGACACCGCTGGCGCGCTGCGCGACGACCAGCGGGGCGTGCTCGTGCTCCATCAGCCCCGCGAGCTGGCCGCGCATCTCCCGGACCGCCGCCAGCGCGCCGCCCCGCCCGGCCGTCCTGACCCGGACGGGGAGCGTGTTGATGAACGGACCCGGGACGCGGTCGGCGCCCACGCCCGCGTTCATCCGGCCGAACAGCACCGTCCCGAACACGACGTCCTCGCGGCCGGACACGGCGGCGAGCACCCGCGCCCACGCCACGTGCATCACCGTCGCCGTGCTCACGCCCGCGCGGCGCGCGACGTCCCGCAGCCGTCCGCGCAGCTCCGGCACGGCCTCGATCCGGGCCCGGACGATGCCGGAGCCGTCGCCATGCGCGTCCGCGACCCCGAACGGCGCCGTCGGCTCCTCGACGTCACCGAGCAGGTCGGCGAAGTACCGCTCGTGCTCCGACTCCTCGACGCCGCCCCTGGCCTGCGCTACGAAGTTGCGGAACGGCAGCGGCTCCGGCAGCTCCTCGCCGCGCCCCGCGACGTAGGCGCGGACCTCGTCGAGCAGGACCTCCAGCGCCGTCCCGTCCCGGACCATGTGGTGCGCCCGCGCGAGCAGCAGCCACGCGTCGCTCCCCGGTACCGCCGCGACGTGCACGTCGAGCAGCGGCGCCCGGCGCAGGTCCATCGTCGCGCCGCCCCGCTCCACCAGATCGGTGACCCGGTCGGCGGCCCGCAGGTCCAACTCCACCTCCCGGATGGACAGCGCCGCGTGCCGCCACACCACCTGCACCGGCTCCCGCAGCCCCTCCCAGACATAGGAGGTGCGGTAGATGTCGTGCCGGTCCACGACGTGCTGCAAGGCGTCCAGGAACGTGTCCAGGCGGTCGCGGGAGTCGAACTCCAGGACGGCGGGCATCACGTACGCGTCGTCGCCGCCGCCCGCGAGGAGGTGGTGGAACAGCAGCCCCTCCTGGAGCGGGGCGAGCGGGTAGATGTCGGCGATGTTCGCGGCCCCGCCCTCGACGGACGCGGTGACCCGCTCGATCTCCGCCGCGTCCAGGTCGGCCAGCGGCAGCATCTCGGGCGTGATCTCCGCCGCGCCGGCGGGGATCAGGTTCTCGGGGACCTCCACCCGCTCCGCGCCCGCCGACGCCGCCAGACCCGCGACCGTCGGAGTGTCGAACAGCGTCCGCACCGAGACGGAGACGCCGCGCCCGCGCAGCACCTCCACCAGGCGCACGGCGGCGAGCGAGTGGCCGCCGAGGTCGAAGAAGTCGTCGTCAACGCGGACGTTGTTGAGGCCGAGGACTTCGGCGAACGCGGCGCACAGGATCTCCTCGCGGATGTTGGAGGGCGCGCGTCCTTGTCCGGCGGACCCGGCGAAGTCGGGGGCGGGGAGGGCTTTGCGGTCGAGTTTGCCGTTGCCGGTCAGCGGCAGCGCCTCCAGCACCACGACGGCGGAGGGGACCATGTGCTCGGGAAGCCGCTGCGCCGCGAACTGCCGCACGACCGTCGCGAGCCCCTCGTCCTCGGGGTCGTCCGCGACGATGTAGGCGACCAGCCGCAACTCACCGGGGACGTCCTGGCGGGCGACGACGGCGGCCTGGGCCACACGGGGGTGGGCCGCCAGAGCCGCCTGGACCTCGCCCGGCTCGATCCGGAAGCCGCGAATCTTGACCTGGTCGTCGGTACGGCCCGCGAAGACCAGGAGACCGTCCTGCGTCCACCGGACGCGGTCACCCGTCCGATACATGCGCTCACCCGCGACAAACGGGCACGCCACGAACCGCTCCGCCGTCAGAGCGGGGCGTCCCACATAACCCCGGGCCAACTGAGCGCCCGCGACATACAACTCACCTGTTACACCCGGAGCCACCGGCCGCAACGACTCATCGAGCACGAACACGCGGGTGTTGCCCACCGGAGAACCCACCGGCACCACATCACCCGACGAAAGCCGAGTGGTCGTCACACCAATGGTCGCCTCGGTGGGGCCGTAGTGGTTGAACACCGCGCATTCACCCGCAGCCTCAACCAGCTCCCGCACCCACTCCGGGGATGCCGCCTCACCACCCAGAACCAGCGACCGGGCAGGCAGCACATTCCGCGCACCCGCGACCGACGACAACGCCGCCAAATGCGACGGAACCGCCTTCACATAATCGATCCCATGCTCGGCCAGATACCCCGACACCGCAGCCGGGTCGGTCACGGCCTCCTCCGGCAGGATGTGCAACTCCCCACCGGTCGCCAAACTCGCGAACACCACCGTGTTACCCAGGTCGGTGACCTGCGCCTGAAGCAGCGCATACTTCCCACCCGGCGC
>NZ_WOFH01000027.1 GCF_009733595.1 Actinomadura litoris
TCGTCGGGGACGGGGAGGCCGAGACGGGGCCGCTGGCGGCGAGCTGGCATTCCAACAAGTTCCTCGACCCGGTGCACGACGGCGCCGTGCTGCCGATCCTGCACCTGAACGGCTACAAGATCGCGAATCCGGCGGTGCTGGCGCGGCTGCCGGAGGAGGAGCTGGTCCAGCTCTTCGACGGCTACGGCTACCACCCGGTGCTCGTGAGCGGCGACGAGCCCGCGTCCATGCATCGCAAGATGGCCGCCGCGCTCGACCAGGCGCTCGACGAGATCGCGGCCATCCAGTCCGCCGCGCGGGCCGCGGCGCGCGATGGGCGCGCGTTCGAACGCCGCCGCTGGCCCATGATCATCCTGCGGTCGCCGAAGGGGTGGACGGGGCCGAAGGAGGTCGACGGTCTGCCGGTGGAGGGGACGTGGCGCTCCCATCAGGTCCCGCTCTCCGAGGTTCGGAACAATCCCGAGCACCTCGCGCAACTGGAGGCGTGGCTGCGCTCCTACCGTCCGGATGAGCTGTTCGACGACGAGGGGCGTCCGGTCGCGGAGCTTCTCGCATCGGCGCCTCAGGGCGAGCGGCGGATGAGCGCGAACCCGCACGCCAACGGCGGTCTGCTGCTGCGCCCGCTGACCCTGCCCGACTTCCGCGACTACGCCGCGCCCGTCGGCGAGCCCGGCACGACGGCCACCGAGCCGACGCGCCTGCTCGGGGCGTTCCTGCGCGACGTCATGAGGGCCAACCCGTCCAACTTCCGGATCATGGGCGCGGACGAGACCGCCTCCAACCGCCTCCAGGACGTCTTCGAGGCGACCGACCGCGTGTTCCTCGGCGAGCGGTATCCGACCGACGTGCACCAGGCCGCGCACGGACGCGTGATGGAGGTGCTGAGCGAGCATCTGTGCCAGGGATGGCTGGAGGGCTACCTCCTGACCGGACGGCATGGGCTGTTCAACAGCTATGAGGCGTTCATCCACATCGTGGACGCGATGTTCAACCAGCACGCGAAATGGTTGAACGTCACGCGCGGGCTGCCGTGGCGGCGTCCGATCGCCTCGCTGAACTATCTGCTGTCCTCGCATGTGTGGCGGCAGGACCACAACGGCTTCACCCACCAGGACCCCGGCTTCCTGGACGTGGTGATGAACAAGAAGCCCGAGATCGTCCGGGTGTACCTGCCGCCGGACGCCAACACGCTGCTGTCGGTGGGCGACCACTGCCTCCGCTCCCGCGACTACGTCAACGTCATCGTCGCCGGAAAGCAACCCGCGCTGAACTGGCTGTCGATGGACGCCGCCATCGCGCACTGCACGCGCGGCATCGGCATCTGGGAATGGGCCTCCACCGACGAGGGCGCCGACCCCGACGTCGTGCTGGCGTGCGCCGGCGACATTCCGACGCTGGAGACGCTCGCCGCAGCCGCCCTGCTCCGCGACCTGTTCCCGGAACTACGCGTCCGCGTCGTGAACGTCGTCGACCTCATGCGCCTGCAACCCGACTCCGAACACCCGCACGGCCTCCCCGACCGCGACTTCGACACGCTGTTCACCACCGACAAGCCCGTCATCTTCGCCTTCCACGGCTATCCGTATCTCGTCCACCGGCTCACCTACCGCCGCAACGGCCACCACAACCTGCACGTCCGCGGCTACAAGGAGGAAGGCACCACGACGACGCCGTTCGACATGGTCATGCTCAACGACCTGGACCGCTTCCACCTCGTCATGGACGTCATCGACCGCGTCCCCACCCTGGGCGGCCGCGTCGCCCACATCCGGCAGCGCATGGCCGACGAACGGCTCCGGCTGCGTATACACACCCGCGAGCACGGCGAGGACGCCCCCGAGATCCGCGACTGGACCTGGCCCCGGTGAGGACTCTGTTTCATGCGTGCTCTGAGTTCCATGCGTGTTCTGACGGTCAACCCGGGGTCCAGCAGCTTGAAACTGAGCCTGGTCGACCCCGACGGAACGGTGATCGCCGAAGAGTCCGGCGCCGGGCACGAGATGGCGCCGCTCGTCGCCGACATGCCTCGGCCCGATGCGATCGGGGTTCGGTTCGTCCACGGCGGAACTGAGTTCACCGGTCCTGTGGTGATCGATGATGGTGTGGTTGAGCGGCTGCATGCCCTTGCGGATCTGGCGCCGCTCCATCAGCCCGCCTCGCTGCATGCGTTGTCGAAGATCAGGGCCGCGCTGCCGGGAGTTCCCGCCGTGGCGTGTTTCGATACTTCCTTTCATGCCACTCTGCCGGATGCCGCCGCGACCTATGCACTGCCGACGCGGTGGCGCGAGCAGTTTGGTCTGCGGCGGTACGGGTTCCATGGGTTGTCCTTCTCCTATGCGGTGCGGCGGGCCGGTGAGATGCTGGGGAGCGATCCCGCCGGGTTCCGGATGGTGATCTGTCATCTGGGGTCGGGCGCTTCTCTTGCCGCGGTCGCGGACGGGGTCTCCGTCGATACGACGATGGGGTTCACTCCGCTGGAGGGGCTGGTAATGGCTTCCCGGGCGGGGAGTGTCGATCCCGGCATTCCGCTGTGGCTGATCAAGCATGGGCTGTCCGCCGGCGAGGTCAACGAGGGCCTTGAGCGCGACTCGGGGCTACGAGGGCTCACCGGCACCGGGGACATGCGCGAGATTCGCTCTCGGGCCGCTTCTTATGATGTCGATGCGTTGGCCGCTCTGGATGTTTATCATCATCGGCTTCGCGGGTGCGCGGCTGCCATGGTCGCCTCGCTCGGCGGGCTGGACGTTCTTGTTTTCACGGGGGGCGTGGGAGAGCACGATCCGTCCGTGCGCATGCGCCTCGCCGGGGATCTTGAGTTCTTGGGGGTTGGTATTGATCACGAGCTAAATGAGGGGGTGGACGGGGACACTGATGTTACTTCTGGGGACGCCAGGGTTCGCTCTTTGGTTGTTACCGCCCGGGAGGATCTGGAGATCGCCGCCGGGGTTCTCCAGGTTCTTGGCTAGCCGTTGACGTTTGGGTTTCTTCTTCGGGTTTGGGTTCTTCTTTCGGCTTTGGGCTTTGGGCTTTGGGCTTTGGGCTTTGGGCTTTACTGTTTATTCTTCATTGGGCACTCGCGGTGGGGGCGGCGCTGCGTACGGGGCCGCCCCTCCAAAGTCAAGGGCGCTTCGCGTCGCTTCGCGATGGGACTTCGTCCCACCCTTGACTTCGGAGCCTCTGCGGCCCCTGGGTGCAGCTTTCGTCGGGCAGGCTCCGCCTGCCCCCCGCCCGACGCGCCGCCCCCACCGCCTCTTAACGACAGGGTGTCGTTTCCCCCTTTTGGCCTTTTGCCCCATTCGGGTTTGTTGTGAGGGGCCTTTTGATCACCACAAGGTTTTCGAATTTCTGGCCTCAAGTGGCTCAATTAGCGGCGGGAGTGAGGTATGATATAAATATGCGCTCGATGATGATCGACCTCGACGAGGCGTCCACCGGAGAAATGGTGAACGCTCTCTCGGTCATCGTCGCCGAACTTGCGCAGCGGCCCACGCCGGATTCCTCAGCGGCATGCATGGAGCTCAGCGAAACCCTTGCGGCCGCCACCGACCAATGCGAGAGCGCGCTTGCCGGGCTGATCGCCCGTGTTGACACCCACGGCGAGGTGCAGCGCTGGGGGCTGCCGTCCACTCAGGCGTGGCTGCGGTCCCGGTTGGGAATGCGCGACTCTCGCGCCAAGGAACGACTCACACTCGCCCGCCAGCGCCACCGCCTGAACCAGGTCACCGACCGGTGGGCCAACGGCACATTGTCCTTCGGATACGCCGCCACCATCGCCGGGGCCGTCGCCCGCCTTGACGACGATGACTGCAAGGCCGCCGAAGAGCTGCTGCTCGACATGGTCGACAAGGAGTTCTCGGCCGGAAAGGTCGCCTCCTTCGGCAAGCGCATCCGCGAAGTGATCGCCGAACGCGACGGCACCGAGACGCCCGACGCCGACTCCCGGCGCGGATACGAGCGGTCGTGGATCGACTCCACCCGGTCCCTTGACGGGGGCCGGTACATCAAAGGCTGGCTCAACCCCGAGGACGCCGCCATCTGGGAGGGCACACTCGGGCCGCTGGCCAAGCCCGCCGGCACCGACGACCGCCGCGACCTGTCGGAACGGACGGCGGCGGCACTAACCGGAGTCCTGGCGGGCGGGCACACGGCGACCAAGGTCACCGTCATCTGCGACCTGGAGACCCTGACCGGCGGCGACGCTCCCGCCCGTCTCACCGACGGCACACCGATCCCCGCCGAGCAGGCCCGCCGCATCGCACTGAACGCCGGGGTGTCTCCGCTCCTGCTGGGCCGTGGAAACCTACCCCTGTATCTCGGCCATCGACGACGATTCGCAAGTGCAGCACAACGCCAGGTCCTCGAAACCCTGTACTCGACGTGCGCGGTACAAGGCTGCGAGGTGCCCGGCACCCTGTGCGAGGTCGATCACGTTGACGGCTGGGCGCTCGGCGACAGCCCCACCGACATCGACAGGCTCGCGCTGTGCTGCGGCTGGCACAACCGCTTCAAGCACGCCAACCCGGCGCAGCTTCAGATCACCAAGAATGCGAGCGGGCGCTACACCTACCGCCTCCTCCCGCCCAACACGGCGACCACGTCCACGGGGGCGTCGGATGTCGCCTCCCCGCCCACCGACTCCTCCCCCATCGGAGCCACGGCCGGTGGCACCGCCGTCCCGGCCCCCACTCGGCCGCAGGACGACGACGCTCCCTCCGCCCCGCTTCCCGCTGCGTCCCTCTCGTCGAATCCGTGGCAGGAAGCGCCCGCGACGACGGCTGCGATCTCAGCGCCACATCGGGTCCAGTTCCGCTCCCGCTCCCGCGCCCAGGCCGCCCGCTCCACCCGAACCAGCAGCCGACCCCCGGGCCAGCAACGCCAAACCGGCGCGCCGTAGCCCATCCCCTGAACATCCCCGCCTCCCCGAAGCGTTCTGCCCCAGGCACCCGAGGCACACTGCTGCCGCGCCGCACTTCCGCCCCCATTGCCACGGCCGGTGCCGTTTCATCCCCATCGGAATATGTGGCCCCAGCGCAGCACCACCACTGCTGCTGCTGCGAGTTCAGGGAGGGCGGCTCCTGCTAGGACTCTGCGGAGCCATTAGGAGATCGTGGTTGAAAGGGGAAGGAGTGTTTGGACTGAAGGGGCGGTGGGGGCGGCGCGTCGGGCGGGGGGCAGGCGGAGCCTGCCCGACGAAAGCTGCACCCAGGGGCCGCAGAGGCTCCGAAGTCAAGGGTGGGACGAAGTCCCATCGCGAAGCGACGCGAAGCGCCCTTGACTTTGGAGGGGCGGCCCCGTACGCAGCGCCGCCCCCACCGACGATTAAGAATGCCGGTTGGAGAATGTCGAGGGAAGAATGGCGGGGGAAGAATGGCGGCTGGAGAACAGCGATTGGAGAACGGCGACTGGAGAACGGCGGTTGAAGAACGGCGGTTGGAGAATGGCGATGAGGAACGGCGATTAAGAACGGCCTAGGCTCCTGAGATCTTGCCCGGAACCCACAACTTCACCGCCCGGGACGACGGTCCTCTCCGCGTGCGCGGTGTTCTTCGTCCTCCAGGAGAGGTGCGATGCGGAAAGGAACCTGGTGTGTCAGGACGATCGACGTCGTGCTGCGCCGGACCCCGGGGCAGGCGAGGATGGAGTCGATCACTTCGTGCAGTTGCTTGCCGTTCGGAGCGACGGCGCGGACGAGCAGGTCGCCCTGGCCCGTGATTCCCAGGACTTCCAGGACGCGCGGGATGGCCGACAGCGCGCCGGCTGCCTCTCGTAGGCGCCCCTGCGCCACTTCCAGCGTCACGAAGGCGGTGAGTTCGAAGCCGAGGGCGCCGAGGTCGACCTCCCGGCCGCGGTGGCCGATCACGCCTTCGCGTTCCAGGCGTTCGACTCGTGCGTGGGCGGTGTTGCGGGCTATGCCTAGTCTGGCGGCGAGCTCGGTGATGCCGATGCGGGGCTGGTCGACGAGGCGGCGCAGGATCTGGATGTCGAGCAGGGTGGGGCGCGTCACATCGCTCACCTCCGACGGGTGACTCGGCTCACACTTGAGCAATCCGCTCAATCTTCTCTCTCACATCTTGCACCCTGCTCAGCGACGGATGCTCAATGCACGCATGACCCCCATCATCACCTCAGGAAATCCGCTCCGCGACCGGCTGGAGCTGGAGCGGGGACGGATCGCCGTCGGCGGTGTGCAGGCGCTCGTCCGGCTTCTGCTCGACCAGCGGCGCGCGGACGCGCGGCGCGGGTGGGCGACGGCCGGGTTCGTGTCGGGGTATCGGGGGTCGCCGCTCGGAGGGCTCGATCAGCAGCTCGTCCGGGACGCGGCGCTCCTTGAGAGGCATGGCATCCGGTTCGTCCCCGGCGTGAACGAGGAGCTGGCGGCGACGGCGGTGTACGGGTCGCAGCTCGTGGAGCATCTGCCGGGGCCGCGGTACGAGGGCGTGTTCGGGCTCTGGTACGGCAAGGCCCCCGGCGTGGACCGCTCCATGGACGCGTTCAAGCATGCCAACTGGCTCGGGACGAGTGAGCGCGGCGGCGTCCTCGCGGTCGTGGGGGACGATCCGTCCTGCAAGTCCTCGACGCTGCCGTCGGCGACGGAGGGCGCGCTGGCCGAGGCGTTCATGCCGGTGCTGGCGCCCGCGTCGGTCGCGGACGTGCTGCGCCTCGGCCGCGCCGGGTTCGAGATGTCGCGGTTCAGCGGCGCCTGGACCGGCTTCAAGGTCGTGACGGACGTGGCGGACTCCCATGAGGTGGTCGACGTCGAGCCCGTCCCGGACTTCGCCATTCCCGAGTGGGAGTGGCGCGGGCGGCCCTGGAAGCCGACGCGCAGGCCCGGGGTCGACCTGAAGGACACGACGTCGCTGGAAGCCGAGGTGCTGGACGGGCGTCTCCAGGCCGCGACCGAGTTCGCGCGGGCGAACGGGCTCGACGCCGTCGGCGGCGCGGTCGGGGCGACGGTCGGGCTGGTCGCGGCGGGACGCACCTACATCGAGTTGCGGGAGGCCCTCGACCGGCTGGGGCTGGACGACGCGGCGCTCGAACGGCGCGGCGTCCGGCTGCTGCGGCTCGCGCTGATCCATCCGCTCGACCCGGCGAGGACGAGGGAGTTCGCGCGGGGGCTCCGCGAGATCGTGGTGGTGGAGGAGAAGCGCGCGTTCGTCGAGACGCAGGTCAGGGACGTCCTGTACGACCTGGCGGAGCGTCCGGCCGTGCTCGGCAAGAAGGGCCCGGACGGCGCGCCGCTGATCCCCGCCGACGGGGGTCTGGACGCCGACCGGATCGTCAAGGCGCTCGCGCGGTTCCTGGCCGACCGCGTCGGGGAGGAGCACCTCGACCTGCGCGACCCGGCGCTGACGCCGCGCAAGCCGACGCTGAACCTCATCTCCGCCGCGCGGACGCCGTTCTTCTGCTCGGGCTGCCCGCACAACCGGTCGACGGTCGTCCCGGACGGGTCGGTCGCGGCGAGCGGCATCGGCTGCCACGTCATGACCGTGTTCAACGACCGCGGCATCGGCACGACGCAGATGGGCGGCGAGGGCGCGATGTGGGTCGGCGCGGCGCCGTTCAGCGGGACCGCGCACATGTTCCAGAACCTCGGCGACGGGACGTTCTTCCACTCGGGCAGCCTCGCGGTGCGGCAGGCGGTGGCGGCGGGCACGAACATCACGTTCAAGCTGCTGTTCAACGCGGCCGTCGCGATGACGGGCGGGCAGGACGCCGACGGCGGCGCGGACCCGGCGGCCGTCACCCGCATGCTGCACGCGGAGGGCGTCGCGCGGATCGTGGTGGTCGCGGACGACCCGTCCCGCTACCCGCGCGGGACGGACTGGGCGCCGGGCGTCCGGGTCCGGCACCGCGACGACCTCGACGCCGTCCAGCGGGAGCTGCGCGAGGTCCCGGGCGTGACCGTGCTGCTGTACGACCAGGCGTGCGCGGCGGAGACGCGGCGCAAGCGCAAGCGGGGGCTCGCCCCCGACCCGGCGGCGCGCGTGCTGATCAACGAGGCGGTGTGCGAGGGCTGCGGCGACTGCGGCACCGCGTCCAACTGCCTCAGCGTCGAGCCGGTCGAGACCGAGTTCGGACGCAAGACGCAGATCAACCAGACGTCCTGCAACAAGGACTACTCGTGCCTGGACGGCGACTGCCCGTCGTTCCTCACCGTGATCCCGGGTGAGCGGAAGGCCGCCGCGCCGAAGCTCAAGCCGATCGGTGAGCTGCCGGAGCCGCCGGCGCGCCCCGAGGCGGCGGACGTCCTGCTCGTCGGCATCGGCGGGACGGGCGTTGTCACCGTCAACCAGGTGCTCGCGACCGCCGCGCTGCTCGACGGCCGGGACGCCCGCGCGCTCGACCAGACGGGGCTCAGCCAGAAGGCGGGCGCGGTCGTGTCGCACCTGCGGATCGGCGCCGGGAAGGGAAAGGGCCGCGACCGTCCGGGCATGGTCGGCGCGGGCGGCGCGGACGCCTACCTGGTGTTCGACTCGCTCGCCGGGACGTCCGAGCAGAACCTCCGCCGCTGCGCGCCCGGCCGCACCGGCGCGGTGGTCTCGACCAGCGAGGTCCCGACCGGACGGATGATCACCGACACGTCGGCGGCGCTGCCGCCGGGGGCCGCGCTGGTGCGGCGGATCGCCGAGCGGACCGACGGCGACCGGCTGGTCGCGCTGGACGCGCTGGGCCTAGCCGAGCGCTGGTTCGGCGCGACGACCACGGCCAACTTCGTGGTGGTCGGCGCCGCCTACCAGTCGGGGCTGCTGCCGGTCCCGGCCGCCGCGATCGAGGAGGCGCTCGCGCTCAACGGCGTCCAGGTCGAGGCGAACGTGCAGGCGTTCCGCGCGGGCCGCCGCCTCGTCCTCGACCCGGGGTTCGCGGACGACGCGCCCGAGGCGGTGAGGCCGGTCGTCCGTCCGCTGGACGCGACCGCGCCCGCCGCGCTGAACCTGGTGGCGGCGTCGGGCGCGGAGGGCGAACTGCTGCGCGTCCTGCGGATCCGCGTCCCCGACCTCGCCGCCTACCAGGACCTCTCCCTGGCCGAGCGCTACCTGAACGCGGTGGTCCGCGTCGCGGAGGCCGAGCGCGCCGCAGGGGTGGAAGGGCAGCGGCTCGCGGTCGCCGTGGCGCGCAACCTGTACAAGCTGATGGCCTACAAGGACGAGTACGAGGTCGCCCGCCTGCACCTCGACCCCGAGCTGGCGCGGCGGGTGGAGGAGCGGTTCGGTCCCGGGTCGTCGGTCCGGTACATGCTGCACCCGCCGGTGCTGCGGGCGCTCGGCATGGACCGGAAGATCGCCCTCGGCCGGACGGCGCGTCCGGCGTTCCGGGCGCTGCGGGCGATGCGGCGGCTGCGCGGCACCCCGCTGGACCCCTTCGGCGCGACCGCGCAGCGCCGCGAGGAGCGCCGCCTGGTCACCGAGTACCTCCGCGTCGTCGCCGAACTACTCCCGCGACTGGACGGGCACCGCCACGACCTGGCCGTCCAGATCGCGGAGCTGCCGGACATGATCCGGGGCTACGAGGACGTCAAGTCCGCCAACGTCGCGCGCTACCGGGAGCGCCGCCGCGAGCTGCTCGCTTCCTGGCGCGGCGCGCGCCGGGCGACGCCTCAGGAGCAGCCCTCGAACTGAGGGATCTTCATGTAGGTCAGGTCGAGGCCGGTGCCGCTGAACCACTTGGTGATCAGCTTGGCGGCGGTGCCGTCCTGGTACATCTTCGTGATGGCCCGGTTCAGCGCCTCGCAGCCGTCGACGTCGCCGCGGCGCACGCCGATGCCGGTGTTCTGCTCGCTGATCCGCGCGTTGAGCAGCCGGTACCCGGTGCCCTCCCGCCGGATGAGCCCGGCGAGGATCACGTCGTTGGTGGTGATCGCGTCGACGGCCCCCGTGCGGATCTTCGCCATGCAGGCGTCGTAGTCCGCGGCGGGGATGACGTCCGCGGTCATCCCGTGCACGGCTTTCAGCCGCTTGACCGGGTCGGAGCCCTCCACGCCGCAGAACCGGCGTCCCTTGAGGTCGCGGACGCTCTTGGCCCGCTCGTCCGACCGGACGAGGATGTCCTGGTAGGACGCGTAGTACGGACCCGCGAACGAGATGTCCGTCTTGCGCTCGGGCGTCACCGACAGGGTCGCGAGGACCATGTCGGCCTTCCCGGCCGTCAGCACCGTGAGCCGGTCCTTCGAGAGCACCTGGATGAAGCGGACCTTGCGCTTCAGCCTGTCCGCGACGTAGCGGGCGACGTCGATGTCGAAGCCCTCGAAGGAGCCGTCGGAACGGCGCAGGCCGAGGCCGGGCAGGTCCGGGCGGACGCCCACGACCAGCGTGTCCTTGTCGAGCAGCGACTTCCCGCCGCCGACGTCGCCGACATCGGCGCAGGCCGTCAGCAGCCCACCCAGCAGCACCAGCGTCGAGAGCAGCCGCATCGGCCTTCGGTTTCGCACAGGGAAATGATCCCTGGTCCGCCGCGACAGTCAAGACGGGTGCCTTGGATTCCGCCGCGATCGCCCCGGTTCGGTACTGGCTCAACCCGGCCATCGCCGAACATCCGCAGGTCAACACCCTTCTAATCCTGCGTAACCGGAAGATGCCCGGTACCCCACCCCCCGGAAGGAACCCCATGAAGGTCAAGCGGATCGCCGTCACCGGTCTCGTCGCGGCCGCCGTCGTCGCGGGCGGGACCGCGCTGCCCTCCCCCGCGTCGGCCGACACCGTTCCCTACGCCTCGCCGTACGGGTACTGGCCCGTCCTGAAGCAGGGGCAGGTCAGCGAGAACGTCCGCGCCCTCCAGTGGTTTCTGAGCTGCGACGGCTACGACCAGCCGGCCCCCTCGCACTTCGGTCCGAAGACCACCGCGAACGTGCGCGCCTTCCAGCAGCGCTACCTGACCTCCTTCGACGGCAATGTGGGCGCGCTCACCTGGACGGCCCTGCTCACGCATGCCGCGCCCACCGGATACGGCCAGAAGAACAACTGCGTCAAGGCGTTGCAGGTGCTGCTCAACAAGTGGCGCTACAACGACGACCTGCCGATCACCGGTTTCCACGGCCCCCGCACGAAGAAGAAGCTGGTGCGCTTCCAGTCCGAGCACGGCCTGCCCGCGACCGGCGTCCCGGACGTGCGCACCTACCACAAGCTGATCGCCGGCAAGTGACCGTCCGTCCCGGGCGGGGACGCGGCACGGGGGCGGGCGGCGCGGGAGCGCCGCACCGTCGCCGGGGGTTCACCCGCTGGACGAGAACGGCTCCTACGCTGCACCGATGGACAAGATCGACAAACCACAGCCGGCACGAAGGGCGGTACTAGGCGGTGCGCTCGGCGGTCTGGCCGGGGCCGCCGTGCTGGGGCTCGACGCCGCGCCCGCAGACGCCGCCCCTCATCCGTCGCACCGCCCGCACCACCGCCCGCTCCGGGTGCTCGTCGCGACGAACGAGCCGTGGGGCACCTACCACGTCGCGCCGCTGCTCGCCGAGGCCGCGCGGCGGGGCGTGCGGCTGACGCAGCTCGTGCCCGACCACTCCCAGATCAAGCCGGACGACCCGGTCCCGGTCGCGGTTCCCGGGCGGGCGCCGCGGGCGGACCTGCTGGTCGTCGCGGGCGCGGGCGACTGGCCGCTGGAGTGCGCGCGCCGCTTCCGGCATCTGCGGCTCGCCGCGAGCTCGCTCGCCTACCTGGGCCCGGACGAGGCGCCCGGCGCGTGGTGGCTGCGGCACCGGCTGCGCGCGATCACCTCCTCCTCCCCGGCGGAGGCCCGCGCGTTCGCGGGCTACCTCGGCACGCACCGCCGCGTCCGCGTGGTCGGGTCGCCGCAGACCGACGACCTCCCGGTGCGCGCGCCGGAGCAGGGGCTGGTCCTGGTCGTCACGAGCGTCACCCGCCCGGACGGGACGGGCGGCGCCGCCCCCGGCACCGAGCTGCTGCTCAAGGCGGCCGAGAACCTGCGGAGCGCCGGGAAGCGGATCCTGGTCGGACTGCACCCGCGCGAGGACCGCCGCCTGTGGGAGAAGTACGAGATCAGCACGGTCCCGACGCTGCGGGCCTCGGCCCGCGCGGAGGCGGCGATCGGCATCCCGGGGACGGTCTTCCCGCTGATCGCGGCGGTGGGGACGCCGCTGGTGGGCTGCACCGACCCGGCGCTCAAGGTGCCCGCCTACCTGCGGTCGGTCTGCTCGGCGACGATCGAGGACGCGGGGGCGGCGGTCAAGGCCGTCCGGGACGCGCGGCCGGCCGACCCGCGCACGCTCGCCGACGCGGTCGGCCCGATCGGCGGCTCGGCGGCCCGGCTGCTGGAGGTCTGGCGCCGCGCCTGACCGTGGGCGGAGCGGGGGAACCGGGGGAAACGGGCGCCCAGGAAGGCAGGGATCAAGCCTGGCCCGGGCGCCCGCCCCCAGCACCGGACGCCGCGTCCAAACGCCCGGTGGGCCTGTACCGGCGCGTTTCCGGCCGATGACCGGCTCACTCGCCGCCGAGGGCCGGTGGCGGTTCTTTCGCCCGCCCGAGTCGTTCCACCGTTTGCCGGATACGTGCCACGCGGGACGATATCCCACGATCGCGGGAGTATGCGCGGTGGTTGCGCAGACGGCATGCCGAAATTCCGGCACGTACCGAATCCGCCCCGTCCGACCAGCCGTTATGCGAATTCAACTACGCGAAACCGAAATGGTGGAGCGCGGCGTTCCGTTCCTCACATCGTGACGACGAGCTTCCCGGTCGTGTGGAGGCGGGCGAAGTCGACGCAGGCCCGCGCGGCCTCGGCCAGGCCGTACTCGCGAGTGACCGTGGCGGGCAGCACGCCGCTCGCCGCGCGTTCTCCCACCTCGCGCATTCCGCCGAGCTCGCCGTCCATGTCGAGGACGAAACTCAGCTCGACATCGTCCCGGCCGAGCCATTCCGGCTGCGGCACGGGGAAGGTGATCGTGAGGAGGCGTCCGCCCGGACGCAGCGCCGCCGCCACCCCGGTCAGATGGTCGCCGGGAAAGGCCAGGTTGAACGCCAGGTCGACGCCGGTCGGATAGTCCGGCTCGGCATAGCCGATGATCTCTTCCGCGCCCAGGTCCCGCAGCACGTCCGCGTCGTCGTCGGTGGCGGTGGCGATCACCCGCACGCCCGCCGCGGCGAGCACGGGGACCAGCGCCGTCCCGACGCCGCCGGTGGCGCCGACCACCAGCGCGGTCTCGCCCGCCGCGACCCCGGCGGTGGCCATCAGCGCCCCGGCCGTCAGACCGGTGGTGGCGAGGGCCGCCGCGTCCCGCGCCGACACACCGGCCGGGCGGCGCGCCAGCAGCGGGGTGTCGGCCTCGAAGACCGCGTACTCCGCCATCGTGCCGGTGCTGAGCGAGGGCCGCGTCGCCCCCGCCATCGGCCGCAGCGCCCGGGGCAGCGCCTGGCCGAAGATCTCCTCCCCCACCGCGAACGTGGTCACGCCCGCGCCCGTCTCGGTGACCGTCCCGGCGAAGTCGATGCCGAGGACGTGCGGGAACTCCAGCGGCGCGACGTCGCGGTACTCCCCGTTGGGCAGCCGGATGTCGCTGGGGTTGACGGACGCGGCGGCGATGCGGACCTGGATCTGCCCCGGCCCGGGTGACGGCACCGGCAGTTCCTCCACCGTGTACCGCTCGGGCGGTCCGTATCCGGTGGCGACGGCAGCCTTCATGAGTCCTCCCAGAGGCGGGCCCGCAATAAGCGGACCGCACGGTCATGTTAGCCGCGACGCTAGCGCTAAACGGACCGCGCGGTCAACTTGGTAGGCTCGCGGGGTGACCGAGACCCCGTCCCGCCCGCTGCGCGCCGACGCCGCGCGCAACCGGGAGGCGCTGCTGGCCGCGGCGGCGGACGAGTTCGCCGAGCACGGCATCGACGCCTCGGTCGCCGACATCGCCCGCCGGGCGGGTGTCGGGAAGGGCACGCTCTTCCGGCACTTCCCCACCAAGGACGACCTGATCTCCGCGATCGTCCTCGACCGGCTCGGCGGCCTCAACGAGGCGGGCGAGCGCCTCCTCCGGCGGCCGGACGCGGGCGACGCGCTCCTGGAGTTCCTCACCCTCGCCGCGCACCGGCGCCAGCAGCGCGACATCTCGTTCCTGCACAACGTGGGCGAGACCGGCACCGGGGTGGCGGCGGCCCGCACGCGGCTGTTCGAGATCGTGCAGGTCCTGGTCGACCGCGCGCGCGAACAGGGCGTCATCCGCGCCGACGTCACCGGCGCCGACGTCGTCCTGCTGATGTGCGCGCCGAACCATGTCGCCGAGTACCTGCCGGACGGCGCCCCCGACCTGTGGCGCCGCTACCTCGCCATCATCTTCGACGGGCTGCGCCCCGACGGCGCGCACCCGCTCCCCCACCCCGCACCGGACGTCCTCTGACACCGGCGTGACGTGCTTCGCGCCCGGCCCGGGGACGGGCGCGAGCGCGAAGGGGGTCGAGGACGGACGCCGGGGTCAGGAGGCGGGCCGCTCCGGGAAGAAGAAGCCCTGGCCGACGACCGCGTCGAAGCCGGGGATGGGCCGGCCCGGGTTGAACATGGACACCCACGGGAACGGGGTGCCGGTCAGGAACAGGTGGCTGTCCCAGAAACGGCCGTGGGACATGCCGACCTGGCAGTCGCACTCCTCGGCGGTCGGCCACGTGGCGCCCGGGTCCTCGCCCTTCCACGCCTCGTTCTTCGGCGGGACGCGGGTGTTGAACCAGGTGTCGGCCGGGTGGACGCTGCGCTCGTGGATGAAGGAGTCCTTCGGCTTCAGGCAGCGCAGGCCGGGCTCGCCCGGGAAGGAGGGCGCCTTGCCGGGGGTGTAGGGGCTGACGTAGCCCCAGCCGACGAGCCGGTAGGGGAAGTTCGGCTCGAACGCGTGCGTGGGGTCCTTCACCCGGGGGTCCGGCTTGTAGAACACCAGCGTCGGCTTGCCCGGCCCCTGGGCGCCGTCGTTGACGATGGTCAGCCCGATCCCCTTCATGCTGTTGTACATGTGGGAGAGCAGCGCGTAGTGGGTGCCGTACTGGGGGTTGACCTTGGCGAGGCGGTCCATGTCGGCCTGGTTCCGCAGCACCTCGAAGCCCTTGAACAGCTTCAGCACCCGGCGCTGCTCGACCGCCAGCGTGGACAGCCGCTCCCAGGTGGTGCACGCGGCCCCGACGTGCGGTGTCCGGGGCGGCCGCGCGGCGGTGCCCGCGGAACCGGCGGCGGCGCTGGCGGCGCTCGCCCCGGCGGGCACGGCCAGCGCCACGGCGCTCGCGGCCGCCGCGATGACGTGGCGCCGCCTCAACTTGTGTAGAGCCACGGAACTTCCTCCTTTGGTGGCTGGTCCGTAGACGACGCTAGGGATCGGCGCCGGGCGGCCACATCCGCCAACGTGCGGTTCGTGATCCACTACGCGGCCCCGCCGGTCGCGGCCTGCGCAATCGGGAGGATGTGGCGCGCTCCCGCGGATGTGAGCCTTCGGGTGTGACCGGAGGAGACGGTCGCGTGCCGCCGGCGGACCGGTTCCGCCGGCCATGGGCGAACCGGCGGTGACACGCGGTCCGCCCCACCCGAACGGGCCCTGGTGGCCCCTTTTCCTGAAGGTGGGTGGCCGATGAGCGGGAATCTCGGTGAACGGGCGGTCGTCCTCGGCGGGAGCATCGCGGGCCTGCTGGCCGCCCGGGTGCTCGCCGAGTCCTACGGGCAGGTCGTGGTCGTCGACCGGGACGAGCTGCTCGGCGTGCGGGTGTCGCGGCGGGGAGCGCCGCACACCGTCCACGCGCACGGCCTGCACGCGCGCGGGCATCTGATCATGGAGGAGCTGTTCCCCGGGTTCACCGAGGAGCTGCGCGCCGGGGGCGTGCCGACCGGCGACCTCGGCGAGATGCGGTGGTACTTCAACGCGCGGCGGCTGCGTCCGGCGCACACGGGGCTCGTGTCGGTGACGGCGCCGCGTCCGGTGCTGGAGGGCCACGTGCGGGACCGGGTGGCGGCGCTGCCGAACGTCACCTTCCTGGAGCGGCACTACATCGAGGGCCTGACGGCCGACCAGGCCGGGGGCCGGATCGTCGGTGTGCGGGTGCGGCGGCGGGTCGAGGGCGCCGAGGAGGAGCCGCTGGACGCCGACCTCGTCGTGGACGCGACCGGACGCGGCTCCCGCACCCCCGCGTGGTTCTCCGAGCTGGGCTACGACCGTCCGGCCGAGGACAAGGTCAAGATCGGTCTCGCGTACACGACCCGGCACTACCGCACGAGGCCCGAGTGGTTCGACGGGGTCCAGTCGATCAACCCGGTGGCCTCCCCCGCCCATCCGCGCGGCGCGTTCTTCGGGCAGGTGGGCCGGGACGTCTGCATCCTGTCGCTGACCGGCGTCCTCGGCGACCACCCGCCGACCGAGCACGAGGCGTTCCTGGAGTTCACCCGGACGCTGCCGGTCCCGGACGTCTACCAGGCCGTCCGCGACGCCGAGCCGCTGGACGAGGCGGTCTCGTTCCGCTTCCCCGCCAGCGTGCGGCGCCGCTACGAGAAGCTGACCCGGCTGCCCGAGCGGCTGCTCGTGATGGGCGACGCGGTGTGCAGCTTCAACCCGGTCTACGGGCAGGGCATGAGCGTGGCGTCGCTGGAGGCGATGAAGCTGCGCGAGCACCTGCGCCGCGGGTACCCGCCCGCGCCCGGCGCGTTCCTGGCCGACATCGCCAAGATCATCGACGTGCCCTGGGAGATCTCGGCGGGCGGCGACCTGGACTTCCCCGAGGTCGAGGGCGACCGCACCCTGAAGGTCAGGATGGGCAACGCCTACATGGCGCGGCTCCAGTACGCCGCGTCCAAGGACCCGAAGGTCACCGAGGGGTTCATGCGGGTGGCGGGGCTGATGGACCCGCCGCAGGCGCTCATGAGGCCCGCGATGATGGCCCGCGTGCTGCGGCACGCGATCCGGCGCCCGCCGGCGGCACCGTCCTGGCTGGCGGGCCGCCAGGAGGCCGGGGCGCGCGCCGGGCAGCGGAGCTGAGCCGAAGCCGCCTCCAGCACGGCGATGGGCCGGTCGATGACCGGCCCATCGTCGCGTCCGGGGGAGGTTCGGATCAGGCGGTCGGCTGCTCCGCGGGCTCGGCCTCGGCGTCGGCGGCGGGCTCGGGGGTGCCGGTCGGGGGGAGGTCGCGCAGGCCGATGTAGGCGATCGCGGCCAGGGCGATGTAGAGGACGATCGTGGACAGCGCGACGACGTGCAGGCCGCTGGTGAACGCCTTCTCCGCCGAGTCCAGCAGGGCCGGGCCCGTGGGGGTGCCGGGGGTGCCGTAGACCGCGCCCGCGATGCTGCTGTGCGCGGCGTCGGCGACCGGGCCCGGGGTCCCGGACGGGACGTCCAGCTCGTGCCGGTAGACGCTGGTGCCGACGACGCCGAACACCGCGACGCCCAGCGCGGCGCCGAGTTCACCCGAGGTGGAGGACAGCGACCCGGCCGAGCCCGCCTTGTCGGGCGGCGCGGCCTGCATGACCAGGAAGCTGTTCATCATGCCGACCGGGGACGCGCCGATGTAGACCAGGATCAGTCCGGTCAGCAGGACGCCCATCCCGCCGTGCACGCTGACCTGGGTGAGGACCAGCAGGCCGGCGATCGCCACCACCGATCCGGCGGCCAGCACGACCGCCGGGCGGATCTTCTGCGACATCCCGAGCGCCATGTTCCCGAACACGACCATCGCGATGGACGGGGCGATCAGCCACAGCGCGACGTGCACCGGCGTGATGCCGCGGACCATCTGCATGAACAGCGTCACGGTCAGCCCGGTGCCGCCGGTGATCATCGCGACCAGCAGGCCGAGCGCCAGGCCGGTGGACAGCGACCGGATGCCGAACAGGTTCAGGTCCAGCAGCGGGTTGCTGATGCTGCGCTGCCGCCGCACGAAGACCGCGCCGAGCACGAGCCCGACCACGATCGCGACCACCGGCAGGACGGCCCAGCCGTCGCGGCTCAGCTCCTTGATCCCGTACACCACCGGCATGATCATCCCCAGCGAGAGGACGACGCTGACGAGGTCGAGGCGGCGGGCGTCGGGGTTGCGGGACTCGGGGATCAGGAACGGCCCGGTGATCAGCAGCACCGCCATCACCGGGATCGCGATCAGGAACACCGACCCCCAGTAGAACGGGCCGAGCAGCAGGCCGCCGACGATGGGGCCGCCGATCAGGCCCAGCATGATCGAGGAGCCCCAGGCGCCCATCGCGATCGAGAGCTGCTTGGGGTCGCGGAACATGTCGGTGATGATCGCCAGCACCGACGGCATCAGCGTCGCCCCGGCCAGCCCGATCACCGCCCGCGACGCGATCAGCGCGCCGGTCGACCCGGCCGTGGCGGCCAGGACCGAGGCGACGATGAACAGCGCGGCGCCCGCCAGCAGCACCCTGCGGCGCCCGATCCGGTCGCCCAGGGTGCCCATCGTGATCAGGAAGCTCGCGATCACGAACCCGTACACATCGGTGATCCACAACTGCTGGATGTCACTGGACCCGAGGTCCTTGGCGATGTGCGGCAACGCCAGCAGGGTCACGTTGATGTCGACCGTCGCCAACATCGTCGGCAGGCACAACATCACCAGCCCGGCCCACTCGCGCCGCCCCGCCCGCGGCGCTGTCCCGGCCACTGCGCTCATCCTCGTCCTCTCGTCGAACGACCGCGCCACCTCCACGGCTCGGTTATGTGACGACGGCGCGGAACGAAACTCACCGCGGACGATCGGCCCGACCGGTCGCGGGAGCCTGCATCAGGCATCGCCCACGAGCCTCGCAGCGGCCGCCGGCCCCTACATCTCCCCGAATGCGCAGCCGGGCCGCCGCTCGGGCGCCGCCATCAGGTACAGGAGCGCGGCCATGGTGGTCCCGCTGACGATCTCCCCGGCCGCGATGAGGCCGGGGACGTCGGCGAGCGGCACCCACTCGACCCGCTCCGACTCCGACGGGTCCGAGGGCGGCCCGGCGGGGGTCGCACCGTCGGCGCGGAAGACCTCCTGGCGGGCGTCGGTGATCCCGTTGTTCGGTTGCAGGCGCAGCAGCGGGCGCAGCGGCGCGGCGCGCCAGCCGGTCTCCTCCCGGAACTCGCGGGCGGCGGCGTCGATCGCGTGCTCGCCGCGCTCGACCCGCCCGCCGGGGATCTCCCAGCCCCACGAGTCGGTGATGAACCGGTGCCGCCACAGCAGCAGGACGCGGCGCCCGGGGCCGAGCGCGACGACCCCCGCGTACGGCGGGGTCTTGATGATCCGGTGGCGGAGCCGGTTCCCGTCGGGAAGCTCGACGTCGGCGACCCGGATGTCGAGCCAGTCGTCGCGGTACAGCTCGGCCTCGGAGGTGACCCGCCAGCGCGTCACCCGGCGCCGTCCGGACGGGCCGCGACCTCGACCCCGGCGTGGTCGCCCACGACGAGCCGGTGGGCGGCGCGCCCCCCGGCGCGGGCCCCGGCGGGGCCGACCGTGGCGGACCGGCCGATCACCGAGCGGGCGAACGGGCCCGCGAAGGAGATCGACGCGCCGTCCAGCACGACCGAGTCCGCCAGGGACGTCGAGCGCAGCAGGCAGCCGCGCCCCACGGCGGTGCCGGGGCCGATCTCGGCGTCCTCGACCAGCGTGCCCGCGCCGATGACCGCCGGGCCGGTGACGCGGGACCGCACCACCCGCGCGCCGTCCTCGACGACGACCGGGCCGCGCAGCTCGGCGCCGCCCTCGACCGTCCCGGTGACGCGGTGGCGGAGGTCCTCCAGCAGGCGGCGGTTGCAGTCCAGCACGTGCTCGATCTCGCCGACGTCCCGCCAGAAGCCGGTGTACTCGCGCGCCCGCACCGGCGCCCCGTCCGCCACGAGCCGCTGGATCGCGTCGGTGATCTCCAGCTCGCCCCGGGCGCTGGGCTCGATCGCGGCGACGGACGCGTGGATGGCCGAGGTGAAGAAGTAGACCCCGACCACCGCGAGGTCGCTGCGCGGCCGCTCG
Organism: Actinomadura litoris; assembly: GCF_009733595.1. Lineage (GTDB taxonomy): Bacteria > Actinomycetota > Actinomycetes > Streptosporangiales > Streptosporangiaceae > Spirillospora > Spirillospora litoris. The sequence continues at coordinate 19,914 of NZ_WOFH01000027.1, forward strand.
GGCTTCTCCACCAGCCGCAGGACCCTGCCGTCCGCGTCCACCTCGGCGACGCCGTAGGCGCGGGGGTCGGCGACCTTGTGCACGACGAGCTGCGCCGCCGGACGCGTCCGGCGGAACTCCTCGGCGATCTCGGCGACGCCCTCGCGCAGGACGTTGTCGCCGAGGTACATCACGAAGTCGTCGTCGCCGAGGAAGGGCCCGGCCCTGCGCAGGGCGTCGGCCAGGCCGAGCGGCAGGTCCTGCCGCAGGTAGGTGAGGTGCACGCCGAAGCGGGATCCGTCGCCGAGCGCCTGCTGGATCTGCGTCGCCCAGGAACCCACGACGATGGCGATGTCGGTGACGCCGAGGCGCCGGATATCGTCGATCACATATTCCAGTACCGGGCGGTTGGCGACGGGAATGAGCTGCTTGGGCATGGAATGGCTGATGGGCCGGAGACGGGCGCCGGACCCACCCGACAGCACCAGAGCCTTCACGGCGGACCCTTTCGATAGCGGACGGGCGTTAGTGGCGAACCCGCTGAAATCCATCGTCGATCTCGCGCGCCGCGTCCCGCCACTCATGAATTGCCGTGCGGCCATTCATGAAAAGGGCGGGCGCCGCCGACCCGGAGCGGATCGGCGGCGCCCGGTGGACCCGGGCGCTCAGCCCGGCGGTCTCCCGTCCGGACGGTAGGTGAGGGCGACGGTGCCGTTGCCGAACGTCCTGGACGCGACGCACCGCAGCGGGAGCCGCGTGGTGAACAGCGGGACCCCGGCGCCGAGCGCCACCGGATAGACCATGAACCGGTAGAGGTCGACGAGCCCCAGCTCGACGACCTGCCGGGCGAAGCCCACGCCGCCCGGCACGAGGATGTCCCGGCCGGGGCGCTTGCGGAGCAGCTCGACCTCGGTGGCGATGTCGTGCTCCGCGATCCGCGCGTTACCCCAGGTCACCTCGGTCAGCGTCGAGGTGAAGACGACCTTCTCCGCGTCGTGCAGCAGCGGGGCCTGCGGGTCGGCCACGGTCGGCCAGTACGCCGCCTGCTCCTCGTAGTTCACGCGGCCGATGAGCTGGGTGTCGGCCTCCCCCACGTACTCCATGATCCACTGCTCGACCTCGGCGTCCAGGTAGGGGAAGAGCCAGTGGACGGCGCCGTCCTCAGCCGACACGAACCCGTCGACGGAGGTGGCCATCGCCAGCACGACCCGCCTCACCGGCCCTCCTCCAGCGTCAGCGACAGCCCGAACCGGGGGAACAGCCGCCCCTCGAACGCGGTGATCTCCTTGATCGTGCCCTCCTCGACCCGCAGCACGTCCAGCACCTGCGCCCGGAACACCTCGCCGCCCGGCGGCCTGATGTAGTGCGCGACGGCGGGCTGGAGGTTCGCGTGCACGGGCACGCTGCGCCACTGCCCGGCGTAGGTGGGCGAGTCCGGGTCGAGGTAGGCGCTGACGCCGAGGTAGAAGTCGTGGCGGCTGCCGTAGTACAGCGGCTGAGGCGGCATGGACACCCGGATGTCCTCGGCCATCAGCTCCGCCATCGCCTGCGCGACCGTGCTCAGATCGCCGCGTTCCATGACCGCGATGTAGCGCTGGACGAGCCGGCGCTCGGCCGCGTTCGGGTCGTCCCCGGCCCCCCACTCCGCGCGGCGCGGGGGCAGCCGCTCCTTCAGCGTCGCCCGCGCCCGCTGGAGCGCGCTGTTCACCGAGATGACGCTGGTGCCGAGAATGCCGGAGGTGTCCCGGGCCGGATATCCCAGCACGTCGCGCAGCAGCAGCACGGCGCGCTGCTTGGGCGACAGGTGCTGGATGGCGGCGATGAACGCCAGCTCGATGGTCTCCTTGGCGACCACCACCGCGTCCGGCTCCGCCGTCCCCGGCATCAGCGGCTCCAGCAGGCCGTCGGGGAAGGGCTGGAGCCAGGGGATCTCGTCGCCGGCCTTCACGGCCTCCGGCTTGGCGGTGCGGCGCGGCAGCGGGGCGCGGGGATGGGCGGAGAGGAAGTCCAGGCAGGCGTTGGTGGCGATGCGGTACAGCCAGGCGCGGAAGGTGGCCCGGCCCTGGAAGGTGTCGCGCTTCTTCCAGGCGCGCAGGAACGTCTCCTGCACCAGGTCCTCGGCGTCCTCTATGGAGCCCAGCATCCGGTAGCAGTGCACCTGCAACTCGTGCCGGTGCTTCTCGGCCAGTGCCGTGAACGCGGTCTCGTCGACGACGGGGGACTCGTCTTCTCGCATAGCTCAGATTGTCACCACACAGCCGCGCGGATGGCGAGGTCCCGACAGGTCACGACATGCAGGATTTTTCCAGATGGCCACCGGTGGACGGCATCAGATATAGAGGGTGTTGGGTTCCTGGTCGCACAGGATCCGCCCATGCAACTCGGCGTTGGTCTCGGGGTTCATCAACGCGTGCAGGTTCACCGCCTGCACATCGGCCAGGATCTGCCCCATCGACACCCCCC
>NZ_WOFH01000028.1 GCF_009733595.1 Actinomadura litoris
TCTCCATCAAGGCCACACGACCACCCAGGGGGCGAACCCCGAGCAGCCAAACCTCAGAAGAAAATCCCAGCAAACACCAACCCCCCGAAAGAGGCCGGTGCATTGCCTCAAAGAAATCCCCGACCCCGACCACCCTCCCGAAGAAGGACGAACAGGGCCACGGGGCGACCCGACCGCATCACGGCCGGGCCGATAAAGGCACTGGCTTTTAACACGCTGTTGAGTTCTTAAGAAACGGACACCCACCGCGCCGAACCCGCTTCCGCGAGCCCCGCTCCGGGGCAACCTCTCTAACTTACCTGATTCGCCGCCGCTGTCAAGAAGACCGATGAAGATCTTTTCGACGAGCGGAGGATCATCCGGATTCACTCGCACGGACGACGACGAGCCGAAGACCCGTCATGATCGCTTCGAGTGAGAGTGCCCATCGGGCCGGCCACCTTGCGGCGTCCTGCATCCCGTTCCGGGCCAACCAGACCATCGTACCTCAGTCCGAGCGAGGCTCGAACCGCTTTTCTCAGGTCTCGTTCCCCGGGGCCGACCGCCTTCCGGCGTCCCGCATCCCCTTGGGGCAGGTGGAACATTAGGGTCGCCCGGCACCATCGTCAAACCGAGATCGGCCAGGGTTTCTTCCCGTTCACCGCGAGCGGAGCGCGCCGTCCCTGTGACCTCGTGCTTCTCCCTGGGCGTGGCACCCGTCACAGTCCGTCGGCGGCTACTCCAGCCGCCGGTAGACCGACAGGACGAAGGACAGCGGCACCGGCACCGGATCCGGTAGCCGTTCCAGCCTTGGCCAGAGCTGCTCCGCCGGGACGTGGTGGGCGCTGGGGCCCATGGCGACGAGCGTGGCGACCTCGGGGTGGGACAGGAGCGCCTCGGTCTCGATGTTCTGCCGGGTGTCCAGCTTGAAGTAGCCGGCGAGTGCCGCGTCGGTGCGCTCGGTCTTGCGTTCGTCGATCGTGACGAGGCCGAGTGCCTCCACGAGCGGGCCGAGGTGGGCGGACGACGGCGTGACGGTGAAGAGCAGCCCGTCCTCGTGCAGGACGCGGTGGAACTCGGCGGCGTTGCGTGGCGCGAAGACGTTCAGGACGGTTCCGGCCGCGCCGTCCCGCACGGGAAGCGGCCGCCACAGGTCGGCGACGACGGCCCCGGCGCGCCGGTGCGCCCTGGCGGCGCGGCGGGCGGCGTGCTTGGAGATGTCGAGCGCGAGGCCGAGCGCGTGCGGGGACCGGTCCAGAACGCGGCCGAGGTAATGGCCCGTCCCGGCGCCGGCGTCCAGGACGAGGGACGCGCCGTCCAGGCTGCGGGCGACGCTTCTGGCGAGGCGTTCGGCGGGAGCGGTGAAGTGCCCGGCGGTGAGGAACTCGTCACGGGCGCGGACCATCTCGGGGGTGTCCGCCGTGCCGGGGCGGGCGTTGCCGGGCAGCAGGTTCGCGTATCCCTGCCGCGCGATGTCGAAGGCGTGCCCGGCCGGGCAGCGCAGTCCGCGGTCCGCCATCGCGAGGTCCGCTCCGCACACGGGGCACACCAGGTATTGGACGACATCGGCGAGCATCGCTCCATCATCGTCCATGGACGGCGCGGAACGGGCGGGGTGGCCCGCATCTTTGCCATCGTGCCGCTCGGCGGACGGCTGGGCGTCCCATACCCGCAACCCAGGGTGCGGGCGGCGTGGACCGGCACGCGAAACGCGAACGCCCCGGCCGGAACCGGCCAGCGTCCGCGCGAGGGGCGTAGGGCAAGGATTGAGGACCCGGCCCTAGCCCAGGGGTTCAGGACTCCACACGCCGCCGGACGTCCTCCATGTCGAGGCCGCGGACCTGCTCGATCACGTTCTCCAGCACCGGCTCGGGCAGCGCGCCCGGCTCGGCGAAGACGATCACGCCGTCGCGGATCGCCATCAGGGTCGGGATCGAGCTGATGCCGAACCGCTCGGACAGCTCCGGCTGGGCCTCGGTGTCGACCTTGGCGAAGGTGATGTCCTCGTGCTTGCCCGCCGACTTCTCGAACACCGGCGCGAACCGCTTGCAGGGTCCGCACCAGTCGGCCCAGAAGTCGACCAGGACGATGCCGTCCCCTTGCGCCACCTCGTCGAAGTTCTCGGTGGTGAGCGTGACGGTCGTCATGTCGGTTTCTCCTCAGTCGGGGTATCAGGACGGTAGAGCGGCTAACAGCCCCGCAGTATTCCCCACCCGGGAATCACAGAGCGGTAATTAGCGTTGTCCCCTTAGGGAGATCGCACCGGAGAAGGGTCAGGATGGCTGCAACCCGTACCAAGGGCGACAGGGTCGACGTGCCCGACAAGGACCTTGTCGGAGCGTACCTCGACCGGATCGGCCGCACCCCCCTGCTCGACGCGCAGGAGGAGGTCGATCTGGCGAAGGCGATCGAAGGGGGCCTGTACGCCGAGCAACTCCTCGACGAGGGGACCGTGCCCGAGGGCGCGACCCGCGAGGAGTTGGAGGAGCTGACCGCGGCGGGGCTGCGCGCCAAGCAGCGCTTCGTCGAGGCCAACCTCCGGCTCGTGGTCTCGATCGCCCGCAAGTACCCGACCGACTCGTTGCCCCTCATCGACCTCATCCAGGAGGGGAACCTGGGGCTGATGCGCGCGGTGGAGAAGTTCGACTACCGCCGCGGCTTCAAGTTCTCCACGTACGCGACATGGTGGATCAGGCAGGCGATCGGGCGTGGGCTGAGTCACACGGCCCGCACGATCCGGCTGCCCGTCCACGTCGAGGAGGAGTTGTCCCGGCTGCGCCGCGCGGAGCGGCAGCTCGGCCGCGACCTCGGCCGCGAACCGACCCGCGAGGAGCTGGCGGTGTCGCTGGGCGCGGACGCGGAGCACGTCGATGAGCTGCTGCGCTGGCGCCGCGACCCCGCGAGCCTCGACGCGACCGTCGACGACGCGGGCGAGACGCCGATGGGCGACCTGCTGGAGGATCCCGACGCGGTCACGCCGGAGGCGGAGATCCTCGCGCTGGACGACATCGAGGGCCTCGCCCGGCTGCTGGAGCGCCTGCCCGAGCGCGAGTCGGCGATCCTGCGCGCCCGGTTCGGCATGGACAGCGGGCAGCCGCTGTCGTACGCCCAGATCGGCGCCCGCTACGGGCTGAGCCACAACCGCGTCCGGCAGATCACCGACCGCTCGCTGCGCCGCCTGCGCCAGCTCGCGGGCGAGGCGGAGCTGAGCGGCCGCAGGACGCTCGCGGGCGCGGCGTCGGGGCAGGGCGAGCCCGTCCGGGCCGGGGCCCGGAGCCAGGCCGCCTGAACACCGGCGGCCTGACGGTGCGGGGCCGTGCGCCCCGCGGCCCCGGGACGTCTCCGTGCCGGGGCCGCCCGGCCGGTTCCGGCCCGGCGCCTGGTGCCGTAGCGCGCGGCGTGTCATAGCCTTTTCGCGTGAGTATCTCCAGCGGCCCCGCAGACCTCGACGCCTGGCGCGGCCTCCCCGCCCTCCAGCAACCCGACTGGGACGATCCGGACGAGGTTCGCGCGGTCGCCGCCGAGCTCGCCGCGCAGCCCCCGCTCGTCTTCGCCGGCGAGTGCGACCAGCTCAAGGCCCAGCTCGCCGACGTGGCGCGCGGCGAGGCGTTCGTCCTCCAGGGCGGTGACTGCGCGGAGACGTTCGACGGCTCGAACGCCGACGCGGTGAAGAACAAGTTGAAGACCCTGCTGCAAATGGCGGTCGTGCTCACCTACGCCGCCAGCGTGCCGGTCGTGAAGATCGGACGGATGGCGGGGCAGTACGCCAAGCCGCGCTCCAAGCCCGTCGAGGTGCGCGACGGCGTGGAGCTTCCCGCCTACCGGGGCGACGCGGTGAACGGCCTCGGGTTCGACGCCGAGTCCCGCCGCAACGACCCGCACCGGCTGTTGAAGGCCTACCACTGCTCGGCGGTGACGCTGAACCTGTGCCGGGCGTTCACCAAGGGCGGCTACGCCGACCTGCGGCAGGTGCACGCCTGGAACCAGGACTTCGTGGCGCAGAGCCCGGCGGGCCGCCGCTACGAGCGGGTCGCGGGCGAGATCGACCGGGCGCTGACGTTCATGAAGGCGTGCGGGGTGAACCCCGAGGAGTTCCACGGGGTGGAGTTCTACTCCAGCCACGAGGCGCTGCTGCTGGAATACGAGCGGGCGCTGACCCGCGTCGACCACCTCAGCGGCCTCCCCTACGACGTGTCGGCGCACTTCCTGTGGCTCGGTGAGCGCACCCGGCAGCTCGACGGGGCGCACGTGGAGTTCCTGCGGCACATCCGCAACCCGATCGGGGTGAAGCTGGGGCCGACGACGACGGCCGACGACGCGCTCGCGCTGATCGACCGGCTCAACCCGGAGGGCGAGCCGGGCCGGCTGACGTTCATCACCCGCATGGGCGCGGGCAAGGTCCGGGACGCGCTGCCGGCGCTGATCGAGAAGGTGCACCAGAGCGGCGCGCCCGTCGCGTGGATCTGCGACCCGATGCACGGCAACACCTTCGAGGCGCCGAGCGGGCACAAGACCCGGCGGCTGGACGACGTGCTGGACGAGCTGGCCGGGTTCTTCGAGGTGCACCGCGCCCTCGGGACGCACCCGGGCGGCATCCACATCGAGTTCACCGGCGACGACGTCACCGAGTGCGTGGGCGGCGGCCAGGGGCTCGTCGAGGGCGACCTCCACCAGCGCTACGAGACGGCCTGCGACCCCCGGCTCAACCGCGGTCAGTCGCTGGACCTGGCGTTCATGGTCGCGGAGCTGTACCGCAAGTCGTCCTGACCGCCGTCCGGACCACGCGAGATCGCGAAGGGCCCCGCGCATCGATCCGGTGCGCGGGGCCTCGTCCGTCCTGGGAGATCGCCCGGTGCGGCCGCGTGGCCGCCACCGGGCAGGGCGCGGTCCAGCGCCGGAGGCGGGTCAGATGTTGACCTCGGCCCAGACGACCTTGCCACCGGTCACGGGGTCGGCGCCCCAGGAGGTCGCGAAGCGGTCGACGATGAACAGGCCGCGGTGCGACTCGTCCAGGGGGCCGGGGACGGTCAGCCGGGGCAGTTGCGCGGCGCGGTCGCGGACCTCGACGCGGACCCGGCCGGTGCCGCGCAGCAGCCGCAGCTCCAGCGCCGTGCCCGCGTGCCGGACGGCGTTGGCGACGAGCTCGGCGACGATCGCGGTGACGAGTTCCTCGCGCTCCATCAGGGCCCAGGTGCGCATCGTGCGGGCGGCGAGTCGGCGCGCGTACTCGACCGCCTCGGTCTGGGGCGCCGCGCGCAGGGTGGTCTCGGTCATCGGGTCGGTCACTCCGCCCGCTCGCCGTTCTTCATCGTGTCCCGCCCCTTCCGGTCACCGCCGCGGCCCGCGGGAGAGGCCCCGCGGGCGCCTGTGCCCTTGTGAACGCGCGAGCGCCCGCCCGCGTGCCCGCCCGCGTGCCCGTCACCGTCCATCGGCCGGTGCCTCCTCCGCCGGGCCGGCGATGAGGAACCGGTCGAGGCCGGTGGTCCGCAGGACGTTCTCCACCCGGCCGTAGGCGCCGGTGACGGTGAGCGCGGCGTTCTGCGCGCGTGCGTGTTTGTAGGCACGGACCAGAACGTTCAGACCCGAGGAGTCGCAGAAGTCGACCGCCGTGAGGTCGACGACGACCACCCGCTCCCCCGCGTCGACGAGTTCGGTCAGCCGCGACCGCAGCTCGTCGGAGGAATGCAGGTCGATGGAGCCGCGCGCGGCGATCGTCGCGCGGCCGTCCTGTCGCGTCGTGTGCAAGGCAAGCCCCACGCCACCCCACCTTACCGATTGTAGGTCTTCATCATGACGCCCGTAGAACGATGAGGGCAACGTCGTCGTTCGACGGCTCGGGCCCGAAGTCGCGTACCGCTCGCTGGATCCGGGCGGCGACCGCGCCCGCACTCAGCCCCGTGCACCCGGCCAGCAGCCGCTCCAGGCCGCGGCCGTCACCGAGGAGGCGGGTGCCCGAGCGCCGCTCGGTGACGCCGTCGGTGACGCACAGCAGCACCTCGCCCCGGCGCAGCTCGACGGTGTCGGTGTGGAACTCCACGCCGTCGAACACACCGAGCAGCGGCTGGGGGGTGGCGACCTCGCGGACGCCGCCGGCCGGGTCCAGGACCAGCGGCGGCGGGTGGCCGGCGCTGGTCAGCCTGATCGTCACGCCGTCGCGCCGCCGCCGGGCGGTGATCTCGCCGTGCAGCAGGGTGAGCAGCCGCCCGCGCTCGCCCTCGCCGAGGATCAGCCGGTTGAGGCGGGCGAGGACGGCGGGAACGGACAGGTCCTCGGCGGCGAGGATCCGCAGCGCGTGCCGGGCGAGGCCGGTGACGGCGGCGGCCTCGGGGCCGGTGCCGCAGACGTCGCCGATGGCGAAGCGCCAGTGCGCGGCGGGCCCGCCGGGGCGCGGCCCGCTCTCGAACACGTCGTAGAAGTCGCCGCCGACCTCGCTGCCCTCCCCCGCCGGCTCGTAGACGACGGCGACCTCCAGGCCGGGGATCTCGGGGATGGCGGGCGGCAGGAGGCTGCGCTGCAGGGCGCTGCTCATGGCGGTCTGGGCGGAGAACAGCCGGGCGTTGTCGACGGCGAGGGCGGCGCGGCGGCTCAGCTCCTCGGCCAGCTCGATCGCGCTGCGGGGGAACCGGTCACCGGACGGGCGGCCGATGACGATCGTGCCGATGCGCCGGCCCCGGGCGACGAGCGGGAAGGCGTAGACCTGGTCGTCGGCGGTGGCCCCGGCGGCGGCGCGGACCTCCTCGGGGGCGGTGGCGAGGCCGCTCCAGGGCGAGGAGACGTCGACCGGCGGGGTGGCGCCCGCGTGGTCGAGCAGCTCGCGCAGGCCGTCGGCGCGGGTCTCGTCAGCGTGCCAGACGTAGGCGAGCTTGGCCGGCTCGGAGCCGTCGGTGTTGTAGACGGCGCACCAGGTCGCCAGGCGCGGGACGACGAGCTGGGCGACCAGCGCCATCGTCCGCTCCTGGTCGAGGGTGCCGGCGAGCAGGTCGCTGGCTTCGGCGACGAAGCTGAGCCAGCCGCGCCAGGACCGTTCCAGTTCGCCGACCCTGGCCTTCTCCAGCGACAGCGACATCTCGTCGGCGAGCCGTCCGAGCCGGGCGCCGTCGGCCTCCGCGAACCGCCCCGAGACCGAGGAGACGGCGACGAGGAGACCGGTGAGGCGGCCGCCGGACTCCAGCGGCGCGGCGGCGAGCGACCTGGCGCGCAGGGCCACGGCGGTGGGGTCGGAGGAGTCGGCGGCGACCCAGGGCGATCCGGCGCGGGCGTCGGGGCCGAGCGCGGGCACCGACAGCTCGCCGAGCGGGATCTCGGCGGCGGTGCCGGCGGACGCGCCCATGATCAGCCGTCCGTCGCGCTCGGTGAGCAGGACGGCGGCGCCCTCGGCCGCCAGGACCTCCCGGACGGTGGCGACGCCGTCCTCCAGCGCCTCGACGGCGGCGGGCGAGCGCAGCAGCCGGTCGCCCGCGGCGGGCCCTTCGCCGACCGCGTCGCCGCTCAGCCGGGGGTCGCGCGCCGGGGCGGAGGGGCCGCCGGACGCGCCGCCCTGCTCCAGCGCCGGATGGGTGTCGCGGACCGCGGCGGCCTCGCGGGCGGACGTCCCGTTGTCGTCGCCGGGGCCGCGGCCGAGGTTCTCCCCGCCGAACGGCCGCGCGGGCCCCGAGCCGTTGGCCGCGCCCGGACGCGGCAGGGTGAACCACACGCCCTTGGTGCGGCGGTCGTAGGAGACGCCCCAGGACGAGGCGAGCCGGGCGATGGAGGGCAGGCCGCGCCCGCTGGAGGCGGTGACGCCCGGCATCTCGATACCGCGGGTGGGGTGCCGGTCGCGGACCTCGACCTTGATCTCGCCGTCCTCCAGGCGGCAGGTCACCTCGAAGGAAGTCCCGGCGTAGGCGATCGCGTTGGTCGCCAGCTCGCTGGTCGCGAGGACCGCGTCGTCGACGGCCTCCTCCATGCCCCAGTCGGCGAGCACCTTCCGGACGAAGCGGCGCGCGTCCGCCACCGCCGCGGCGGCGGACGGGAAGGTGGCCGACGCCGTCTGCCGATCCAATGTCGTCCCTCGTTCGATGCGTCTCTACCGGGCGTGGCTATCGTGACAGACTGGTCGACCGCCCGGCCAGGAGAGCCGTGATCTGGGCCGCGCCGCGCGCGTGACCTCGGTCGACCGGCCCCTCGCACAACACGACAGACCGTAACACGAAGACTACGGGCGCGGATCCCAGGCCGTTACCGTACCTTTACCCGGGCTCGCGCGGAACCGGTTCCAGGCTGCTCGGGGACGTAGAGTACAGATGCGGCCCGCTGAAGGAATCCGTGGTATCCGGGTAACACGACGATCGCGGGCCAGGAGGATGAAGAGCATGCCGCGTACCGCGTCCCGTGCCCGCCCCGGCGGGTCTCGTGACAGGACTCCGCGTTACAGCGACGCCGACCTCGAACCGCTGCTGAAGGCGCTCGCCGCCGTCCGCGACGGGAAGATCGCGCAGGAGCTGGACGTGCCGGGCGAGGGCGCCGTGGCGGAGGCCGCGGGCATCCTGGAGGAGATCAGGCAGAACGGCCAGGAGCTGACCTCGGGGCTGAGCCGCGTCCGGCGCGAGATCGGCCGGGAGGGGCACCTGCACGGCCGCCTGACCCCTGGGACGCTGAAGGGGTCGTGGGCGGCGGCCGTCGAGGACTCCAACGCGATCATCGGGAAGCTGACCGACCTCGCCACCGGGATGCACCAGGTGGTGGAGGCCGTCGCGAAGGGCGACCTGTCCCAGCGGGTGGAGCTGCGGGTCCGGGGCCGTCCGATGCGCGGGGAGCTGCTGCGCATGGCCAGGTCGGTGAACGGGATGGTCGAGCTGCTCGACCAGTTCACCTGGGAGGTCACCCAGTTCGCGCGGGAGGTCGGCACCGAGGGGCGGCTCGGCGGGCAGGCCCCCTCGCGCGGGATGACGGGCCGCTGGCGGGACGTGACGGCGTCGGTGAACGCGATGGCGAACCGGCTGACCGCGCAGGTCCGCGACATCGCGGAGGTCACCACGGCGGTCGCGAAGGGCGACCTGACCCGCAAGGTCACCGTCGAGGCGTCGGGTGAGCTGCAGGAGCTCAAGCTCACCGTGAACACGATGGTCGACCAGCTATCGGCGTTCGCCGACGAGGTGACGCGGGTGGCGCGCGAGGTCGGCACGGAGGGCCAGCTCGGCGGCCAGGCGAACGTGCGGGGCGTCAGCGGTGTGTGGAAGAACCTCACCGACAACGTCAACGCGATGGCGAACAACCTGACCTACCAGGTCCGCAACATCGCCCAGGTCACCACGGCGGTGGCGGAGGGCGACCTCGGCAAGAAGATCACAGTGGACGCGCAGGGCGAGATCCTCCAGCTCAAGCTGACCGTGAACCAGATGGTGGACACGCTGTCGGCGTTCGCCGACGAGGTCACCCGCGTCGCCCGCGAGGTCGGCACCGAGGGCCGGCTCGGCGGCCAGGCGCGCGTGCCGGGCGGCAGCGGCGTCTGGAAGGACCTGACCAACAACGTCAACGGGATGGCGTCGAACCTGACCTACCAGGTCCGCAACATCGCGCAGGTCACCACCGCGGTCGCGCAGGGCGACCTGACCAAGAAGATCACGGTGGACGCGCAGGGCGAGATCCTCCAGCTCAAGGACACCGTGAACACGATGGTGGACACGCTGTCGGGGTTCGCCGACGAGGTCACCCGCGTGGCCCGCGAGGTCGGCACCGAGGGCCGGCTCGGCGGCCAGGCGCGGGTGGCGGGGGTCAGCGGGGTCTGGAAGGACCTCACCAACAACGTGAACTCGATGGCCAACAACCTGACCACGCAGGTCCGCGGCATCGCGACCGTGACGACGGCGGTGGCGCAGGGCGACCTCACCCGCAAGATCGAGGTGGACGCGCAGGGCGAGATCCTCCAGCTCAAGGACACCCTTAACACGATGGTCGACACGCTGTCGGCGTTCGCGGACGAGGTCAGCCGCGTCGCCCGCGAGGTCGGCACCGAGGGGCGCCTCGGCGGCCAGGCGATCGTGCCCGGCGCGGGCGGCATGTGGAAAGACCTGACCGACAACGTCAACGGCATGGCGTCGAACCTGACCTACCAGGTCCGCAACATCGCGCAGGTCGCGACGGCGGTCGCGCACGGCGACCTGACCCGCCGCATCGACGTGAACGCCCAGGGCGAGATCCTGGAGCTGAAGACGACGCTGAACAAGATGGTCGACACGCTGTCCTCGTTCGCCTCGGAGGTCACCCGCGTGGCCCGCGAGGTCGGCAGCGAGGGGCGGCTCGGCGGGCAGGCCGAGGTCGAGGGCGTGTCGGGCACCTGGAAGCGGCTGACCGAGAGCGTCAACGAGCTGGCCGGGAACCTGACCACGCAGGTCCGCGCGATCGGCGAGGTGGCGAGCGCGGTCGCCACCGGCGACCTGACCCGGACGATCACGGTGGAGGCGCGCGGCGAGGTCGCCGAGCTGTCGGACAACGTGAACCTGATGGTCGCGACCCTGCGCGAGACGACCCGCGCCAACGAGGAGCAGGACTGGCTCAAGACCAACCTGGCGCGGATCGGCGGCCTCATGCAGGGCCACCGCGACCTCCTCCAGGTCGCCGAGCTGATCATGCGGGAGCTGACCCCGACCGCGAGCGCCCAGTACGGCGCGTTCTACCTGGCCGAGAACACCGGCGAGGAGACCGAGCTGGTGCTGATCGCCGGGTACGGGACGCGGCGGGGCCGGACGGGCGCCGTCCGGTTCGCGCTGGGCGAGGGCCTGGTCGGGCAGGCCGCGCAGGAGCGCCGGACGCTGCTGATCGCCGACGCCCCCGCCGACTACGTCAAGATCGGCTCGGGGCTGGGCGAGGCGTCCCCGGTCAACATCATCGTGCTGCCGATCGTGTTCGAGGACGCGGTGCTCGGCGCGATCGAGCTGGCCTCCTTCGGCCGGTTCACCGACGTCCACCTGGCCTTCTTCAGCCAGCTGATCGAGACGATCGGGGTCACGCTGAACGCGATCCGCGCCAACACCCGCACCGAGGCGCTGCTGGACGAGTCGCAGCGGCTCGCGCAGGAGCTGCAGGAGCGCTCGGACGAGCTGCAGCGCCAGCAGGGTGAGCTTCGCCACTCCAACACCGAGCTGGAGGAGAAGGCGGCGCTGCTGGCCCAGCAGAACCGCGCGATCGAGATCCAGAACTTCCAGATCGAGCAGGCCAGGCGGACGCTGGAGGAGCGCGCCGAGCAGCTCGCGATCTCCTCGCGGTACAAGTCGGAGTTCCTGGCGAACATGTCGCACGAGCTGCGGACGCCGCTGAACAGCCTGCTCGTGCTGGCCAAGCTGCTGTCGGAGAACCAGGGCGGCAACCTCACCGACAAGCAGGTGGAGTTCTCCCAGACCATCCACGACTCCGGCACCGACCTGCTGGAGCTGATCAACGACATCCTGGACCTGGCCAAGGTCGAGGCGGGCAAGATGGAGGTGCACCCGCAGCGGCTGTCGGTGTCGGCGCTGGTCGACTACGTGGAGGCGACGTTCCGGCCGCTGTCGGTCGACAAGGGCCTGCACTTCGGGGTGGAGGTCGCCGCCGACGTCCCGCCGATCCTGAACACCGACGAGCAGCGGCTCCAGCAGGTGCTGCGCAACCTGCTGTCCAACGCGGTGAAGTTCACCGCCGAGGGCGAGGTGCGGCTGCTGATCGAGCGGGCCGGCGACATCGACTTCACGCTGCCCGCCCTGTGGAACACCCCCGACGTGATCGCCTTCCGGGTGATCGACACCGGGATCGGGGTCAGCGCCGACAAGCTCCAGGAGATCTTCGAGCCGTTCCAGCAGGGCGACGGGACGACCAGCCGCCGCTACGGCGGCACCGGCCTCGGCCTGTCGATCAGCCGGAACATCGCGCGGCTGCTCGGCGGGGAGATCCACGCCGAGAGCGAGCCGGGGCGCGGCAGCGTGTTCACGCTGTACCTGCCGGCCCACTACAGCGAGCCCGACGGGCGGCGCCGCTCGGCGGCGGTGGACGAGCCGGGCGCCGCGTCCGGCGTCGTGCCCGGCCTGGCGGCGGGCGCCGGCGACGGCGCGGGAGCCGCCGGAGGCGGAGCCGTGGTGGCGGCCGGGCACGAGAACGGGATGGGGGGCGAGCGGCGCTCCCCGGGCGGCGACCGCCCGGGCGAGGGCGAGGCCGCCGTGGGCGGCCTGATGGAGGGGCCGCCCGCCGACTTCCTCGACACGGTGCTGTCGGGCCGCAAGGTGCTGATCGTCGACGACGACGTCCGCAACGTGTTCGCGCTGACCAGCGTCCTGGAGGGCTACGGGATGGAGGTGCTGTACGCCGAGGACGGGCAGGCCGGAATCGACGTCCTGCACCGCAACCCCGACGTCGCGATCGTGCTGATGGACGTGATGATGCCCGGCCTGGACGGCTACGCGACCACGGCGGCGATCCGGGAGATGCCGCAGTTCGCCGAGCTGCCGATCATCGTGATCACCGCGAAGGTGATGAAGGGGGACCGGGAGAAGAGCCTGGACTCCGGCGCCTCGGACTACGTGCCCAAACCCGTGGACGTCGATCATCTGCTTGACGTCATGCGGAACTGGCTGCAACCCTCCATCGTCCGCTGACGTGCGGCCGGGCTGGGTAGGGTCGCTCTGGGCGCCCGCCCGGCCGGCGGCGGGCCCGACCGGAAACC
Organism: Actinomadura litoris; assembly: GCF_009733595.1. GTDB lineage: Bacteria > Actinomycetota > Actinomycetes > Streptosporangiales > Streptosporangiaceae > Spirillospora > Spirillospora litoris. The sequence continues at coordinate 12,650 of NZ_WOFH01000028.1, forward strand.
GGAGAGAGACGACGCGTGGACGACAAGGCGAAGATCCTGCTCGTGGACGACCGCGAGGAGAACCTCATCGCGCTGGAGGCCATCCTCAGCTCGCTCGATCAGGATCTGGTCCGGGCGCGGTCGGGTGAGGACGCGCTGAAGGCGCTGCTCACCGACGAGTACGCCGTCATCCTGCTGGACGTCGTGATGCCCGGGATGGACGGGTTCGAGACGGCCCGCGACATCAAGCGCCGCAAGAAGACCCGCGACCTGCCGATCATCTTCCTCACCGCGGTGAACAGCGACCCCGACTACGCCTTCCGCGGGTACGCGGCGGGGGCGGTCGACTTCATCTCCAAGCCGTTCGACCCGTGGGTGCTGCGGGCGAAGGTGTCGGTGTTCGTGGAGCTGCACAACAAGAACAAGCAGCTCCGCGACCAGACGACGCTGCTGCGCGAGCAGGCCGCACTGCTGCGCGAGCAGTCGGCGCTGCTCCAGGTGCGCCCGGCCGACTCCGCGCACGAGCGGGACCCGGCGGCCGGACCGGACCCGGCGGAGCACCTCGCGGCGGTGCGGGAGCAGGCGGAGACGCTCGGCAAGCGGGTGCCGGCCGGCCTGCGCGGCGAGTTCGACGAGCTCGACCGCCGCCTGGACGCCCTGCGCGCCTCGCTCGAAGGCGACGTCGAGGGCTAGATCGTTGATGGGGGTTTGCTGAACCGGTCGCAGGCATGGTGAAGGGCGCCCATGATCAGTGTGTGAAGACAAACCTGGACGCCCTTCTGACCGCACTCTATGTCCATCTGGACGACCACG
>NZ_WOFH01000029.1 GCF_009733595.1 Actinomadura litoris
CATGGTTTGCTGGTGCTCTCGTGTTGTCGAGTGGTTGGCAGGCTGTGATGGTGGATGACTCCATGTACGCCCCCAAGTACGTCCGGATCATGGAGACGCTCCGCGCCCGGATCAAGGACGGGACCTATCCCGTCGGATCGCGCCTGCCTTCTGAGGCACAACTCCAAAAGGAGTTCGGTACCTCGCGGCTGACCGTGGTCCGCGCGCTGAACGATATGCAGACCATGGGGGAGATCGAACGCGCGCACGGGCGCGGATCGTTCGTGAGGTCCCCCGGGCCGTCCAGCTCGCAAGACAGCCGGCCCGGCCTGGCCGTGCTGGACCGTCAGGAGACTGCGGAGTCGGTCCGGCTGCTGGAGGTCGGCCGCCGTCCGGCCCCGGCCGAGGTCGCGACGGCGCTGGGGCTGGCCGAGTCGGCGCCGGTTCACCTGCGCCGCTATGTCGGGGTGTACGACTCGATCGTGAGTGAGTTGGTGTCGTTGTGGGCTCCGGTGGATGTGGCGGTCTCGGCGGGCCTGGACCAGGAGGGGCCGCTCACCGTCCCGGTCCGCGAGCTGGTGACGGCGCGGAGCAAGGACCGGCTGACGCGGGTGGAGGAGCGGTTGCAGGCTCGGCGCCCCACCGAGGCAGAACGCGATGCCCTGGGCCTGGCGGAGGGGGAACCGGTGCTGACGGTGCTGGGCTCGGTGGTCGACTCCTCGGGGCGGACGGTTCTGACGGTCGCGGTCGTGCTTCCGGGGTCGCTGCACGTTCTCGAAAGCTCCTACGAGCTGTGACCCAGATCACTCGATAAGTCGACTAGCCTCCCTTGATTCGGTGACTCCTGAACATAGACTCGTCACATAGCCACTCGACTAGACGAGTGATTGACAGGAAGATCGAGCAAGGAGTGACAGTTCATGGCGATTCAGGGGCGAATCCCGGTGACGTTCGGGGACGTGTTCCCGCACGGCGTCTACGCCACCGGTCCGGCGGAGCCGTTGACCAACTTCGAGACCAAGCGGCAGGAGACCGACAAGGACACCGGTCTGCCGGTGTGGGTGATCGACGTCTACGACGCCGATCCGGGCGCCAATCACAAGGCGTCGGCGATCAAGGTGAAGGTCGATTCGCAGGTGTGCCCGGTGGTGCCGGAACCGGCGTTCGGGCCGTTCCGTCCGGTGGAGTTCGACGGGCTGACGGTCACGCCGTATGTGGAGGAGACGGGGCGTCGTCCTCGGGTGGCCTACTCCTTCCGGGCGCGGGAGGTCCGCCCGGCGGGCGGGGGCAAGGCGCCTCGCGCAGCTGCTCCGGCTAAGGACGCGGCCTGATGGGGCGCGGCACCGGCGGGCGCTCCTCGGCGCTGACGCTGCCGATCGATGGGTCCGCGTCGGCGAAGTTCCTGGGGTTCGGGGGTCGTACGCCGTTGTTCACGGTGGCGGCGGGCGGGGTGCTGGTCACCTTCACCCTGCCCGAGCGGCTGGGCGCGGGTGAGGTGGAGTTCGCGCGGCGGCTGGCCGAACAGGCGGCGGCGTATGCGGTGGAGGTGGAGCGGCTGTTCCGCTCGGGTCCTCGCTCGTCCTCGGGCCGGTCGTCTGGTCGGGGTCGGGTGGTGGCGTGATGGACGCCTACAGCTACACCACGATCCAGGTCGAACGCGATGGCACGGCGGATGTGCATGTGTCGCTGCATCCGGACGAGTGGATGTCGGTGCTGTGTGTCACGGGTCGCGAGCGGGCCTATCTCTCGATCTCGCACGCCAAGGCCAGCGTGACGGTCTGCCCGACCCGTCCGGACGCGCCGACCGCTGGTGACCTCCGCGTGGCGCGGCAGCTCGCCGAAGCGTTCGCGGTCTACGCCGCCGAGGTCGAACGCCTTCACGTGCTGAACGGCGCCTCGGCCGAGGCTGCCCCCGATCCCGATTCCGTTCGGGACTCGGCTGCCTAGTTCAGGTGGGGCGGCTGGAGCTGGTACCTCCGGCCGCCCCGCTTCTCTCCGCTCCAACCACGAAGTGAAGAGGTCTACAGGCTATGTCCTGGGAGTTCCGCAAGCTCGGACCCGGCGAGAACGTCGCGGTCGAAGCGCAAGATGACCCGTTCGCGGCGCCGAAGTGGGCGCCCCCGGTCTGGCACATGCCCGAGGGCCTGGTCCTGCTGGTCAACCTGGTCCGGGGCCTGGTCGGCGCGGTGGTGTTCCTGGTCCGCAACATCGTCCCCGTCTCCCTCCTCGGCGGCCTGGCCTGGCTCGGTGTCCGTTACGGCTGGAGGGTCCCCGTCCTGCTCCTGGTGCTCGTCGGCATCGGCGTTGGCGGGTGGGCGGCGCTGGACCGGCCGTCGTTCGTCCGCTACGTCGCCCGTCCGGCGTTGGCGCGGTGGCGGCTGGTGAGGGTGTACCGGCGGGACTGGCAAGCGGTCCTGATCACCGCCGGACTCACCCGAACCCACAAAGGCCGCGTCTACCTGCCCACCCTGGTCCGGGTCCGCTGCGGCCCGACCTCCGATCGGGTCTTGGTCGCCATGCTCAAAGGTCAGGCACCCGACGCATGGGAACGCGTCTCAGCCAACCTCGCGCATGGCTTCGGTGCCTCGCTGGTCCGCGTCCGTGAGGGGGACCGTCCGGGACGGATCTGGTTGGAGTTCGTCCGCCGCGATGCCCTCGCCGTCCCCCTCCCCGCCCTCCCGATCCCGGCCGCTGCGGACGTCGACCTGTCCGGCGTGGTGGTCGGCCGCCAGGAGGATGGTTCGCCGTGGCGGCTGCGGCTGCTGGGCACCCACGTCCTGATCGCGGGCGCCACCGGGGCGGGCAAGGGGGCGGTGATCTGGTCGCTCGTCCGGGCGCTGCTGCCGCTGATGCTCGCGGGCCTGGTGGAGGTCTGGGCGGTCGATCCCAAGCGGATGGAGTTGTCGTTCGGGCGTCCGCTGTTCGAGCGGTACGGGCGCTACAGCGATGGCCCCAAGGGCGGCATGGTCGAACTGCTGGAGTCGGCCGCCGAGAACATGAACGCGCGGGCGGAACAGTTCGCCGGGGTGACGCGCTCGTTCCGGCCCTCGCGTGAGCATCCGTTCCGGGTGGTCGTGGTGGATGAGCTGGCGTTCCTGACGGCCTACTGCCCTGAACGCGACTTGCGCAAGCGCGCCGAATCAGCCATCGCCGTACTCACCTCGCAAGGGCGGTCGGTGGGGTACTGCGTGATCGGTGCACAGCAGGACGCCCGCAAAGAGGTCAACAACCTGCGCAACCTGTTCCCCACCCGGCTCGCGCTCCGCCTGGACGAGAGCGAACAGGTCGACATGGTCCTCGGCGACGGGTCCCGCGACCGTGGGGCGCTGGCCGACCAGATCTCCGCCGTCCCCGAGATCGGCGC
>NZ_WOFH01000003.1 GCF_009733595.1 Actinomadura litoris
GCGGGCTCCAGGAGGAGACGACGATCCTCGGTGTGCCGTGCCTGACCGTTCGGCCCAACACCGAACGGCCCATCACCATCACCCACGGCACCAACCGCCTCGTGACGTTCGAGGAACTGGTCCCGGCGGCCCGCAAGGCGCTGGAGAGCGAAGGCAAGGACGCCGGGGACCGCAGGCCCCCGCTGTGGGACGGCCAGGCAGGCCCCCGCATCGCAGATGTGATCATGGAGTTCCTCGGTGAGTGACGCCAAGGCCAACCGGCAGGTCGCGCGGCTGCGGGCCACGCTCCGCGAGCGCGAGTCCCGCGTCGAGGAGCTGGAGCGGCGCCTCGCCGCGCTGGAGACCTCGACGACCCTCCAGTTCGGACGGCTCGTCGCGGGCGCCGCGCGCAACCCCAGGCGGCGCGGTGTGCGGCTGCCGAAGGAGCTGTACCGGCTCTGGCGCAAGCGCAACGTCCCGGTGTCGGAGAGCGGCACGGGCGACGGCGAGCGGATCACGCTCGACCGGATCGACCGCCCCGAGGACCGGCTGCTCATCGCGGCGCCGCACGACGGCCTGGTCATCGCGGGCGTGCTCGGCGCGCGCGCGGCGGCGACGCTGGCCGAGCACGCCAAGGTGGTCCGGCTCTACCCGCACGACGCCTCGATCGTGCTCGACACCGCCGACGTCGACCTGCTCGTCGTGGACGCGGCGGCGGGCGAGCCGGGCGGCCCCTGGGCCTACCTCGGCGTCCCCGGCATGTACGACCGGGACCGCGCGCTGAACGACGTCCGCGAACTCGCCGCCGCCCGCGGCCTCCCGCTGGTCCTGTGGGGGGAGGCGCCGCCCGCCACGCTGTCCTGCCTGCGCTGGGACGCCGCCGTCACCGCACCCGGCCGCCTCGCCGACCTGCTCACCCCGGCCCAGTCACCCGTGGGGGGACCCCCAACGCCCTCCGGGACCGCCCGTTGAAAGGAACTCCTGTGCGACCTCGCGCCCTCGTCTACGGCGACGTCGATCTCAACCTGATCGACGGCTCGGCGATCTGGGCCCAGGGCATGGTCCAGGCGCTGGCCCGCGCCGGCTGCGCGGTGACCTTGGTGCTCAAGGCCCCCGTCCGGACCGGCCGGCTGGTCGACCCGCTGCGCGCGCTGCCCGAGGTCACCGTGCGCAGCCCGCACGCCGAGGGCATGGTCTCCTTCGAGGGCGGCATGCCGGCGAAGGCCGCCGCCGCGATCCTCGCCCGCGTGGACGAGGAACACCCGTTCGACCTGATCGTCGTCCGCGGCCGCCGCCTCGCGGGCAAGCTGTCGGCCGGGCCGCTGGCCGGACGGATGTGGACCTACCTCACCGACGTCCCCCAGTCCGCCGGGGAGTTCGACGGCGCGTCCAAGGGCGAGCTGCGCCGGATCGCCGACGCCTCCCGGGTGCTGCTCTGCCAGACCGAGGAGCTGCGCGGCTTCCTGGAGAGCGCCGTCCCCGCGACGGCGGGCAAGAGCGTGCTGTTCCCGCCCGTCGTCGTCCTGCCCGAGGGCCTGGCGACCCGGCCCGACGGCGCGCCCGACGGCCGCGCGCTCAAGCTCGCCTACACCGGCAAGTTCGCGCCGCGCTGGAACACCTACGAGATGACCTCGCTGCCGCGCCTGCTGGCGATGCGGGGCGTGGACGCCGAGCTGCACATGGTCGGCGACAAGATCCACGACGACCCGAAGGACCCGGGGTTCGCGACCCGGATGCGCACGGCGCTGGAGAGCGGCCAGGGCGTCATCTGGCACGGCGGGCACCCGCGCGCCGAGGCGATGCGGCTGACGGCCGCCTGCGACGTCGGCCTGTCGTGGCGGCATCCCGAGATGGACGCGAGCCTGGAGCTGTCCACGAAGGTGCTGGAGTGCGGGACGCTCGGCGTCCCGGTCGTCATGAACCGCACGCCGATGCACGAGCGGCTGTTCGGCGCCGACTACCCGCTGTTCGCCTCCACCGAGACCGACGTGCTGGACGCGCTGACGCTGATCGGCAAGAACCCCGACGTGTTCACGCTGGCGGTCCAGCGGTGCCGCGCCGCCGCGGCGGAGTTCACGCTGGACGCGGCGGCGGCGCGCCTGCGCGGCCACCTCGCCCGGACCTTCCCCGAGCCGTCCCCGCGCGTGCTCGCGGCGGCGGTCGAGCACGAGCGCGTCGGCGTGCGTCCGGCCGACGCGCTCAGCGACGTCTCCGCGTCCGCCGTGTCCTCCGCGCCCGCCGTGTCCTCCGCGCCCGCCGCGCCCGCCGGGCCTGCGGCGGGGGAGGGGCGGCGGCTGCGCGTCGGCGTCGCGGGCCACGACCTGAAGTTCTTCAGCAGGCTGCTGGACTACCTCCAGTCCCGTCCCGACATGGAGGTCCGCGTCGACCACTGGGCGGCGCTCAAGGTCCACGACGAGGAGCGCAGCCAGGAGCTGGTGGACTGGGCGGACGTCATCGTCTGCGAGTGGTGCGGCCCGAACGCGATCTGGTTCGCGCAGCGCAAGCGCCCCGGGCAGCGGCTCGTCGTCCGGCTGCACCGCTTCGAGCTGTACGCGCGCTGGCCGCAGCACCTCGACATCGACGCGGTCGACGAGATCATCTGCGTCAGCCCGCACTACGCCGACCTCACCCGCGAGATCACCGGCTGGCCCGCGGACAAGGTCACCACGATCCCCAACTGGGTGGACGACCAGCAGCTCGACCGGGCCAAGCTGCCCGGCGCGCAGCACCACCTCGGGATGATCGGCATCGCGCCGTCGCGCAAGCGGCTCGACCTGGCGCTGGACGCGCTGGAGGAGCTGCGCCGCGACGACCCCCGCTTCACCCTCTTCATCAAGACCAAGCTCCCCTGGGAGTACTGGTGGATCTGGCAGAAGGAGGAGGAGCGCGAGCACTACGAGAAGGTGTTCCGCCGGATCCGCCGCTCGCCGCTGCTGGCGGGCGGGGTCGTGTTCGACTCCTACGGCCGCGACGTCGCGTCCTGGCTGCGGCGCATCGGGTTCGTGCTGTCGACCAGCGACGACGAGAGCTTCCACCTCGCGCCCGCCGAGGGGATGGCCGCCGGCGCGGTGCCGGTGCTGCTGAACTGGCCGGGCGCCGACACGATCTACGACCGGCGCTGGATCCACGCCGACCCGCCGGCGATGGCCGCCTCCATCGCCGCCACCGTGTCGCTCGGCCGCTGGGAGCAGGACCGGCTGCTCGCCCGCGACCAGGTCCGCGCCGCCTACGGGCTGGACGAGGTGTGCCGCCAGTGGACGGACATGCTCGCCGCCACCGGCGCGCCGAAGGCCGCCCGGCAGGCCCGCACGGCCTGACCCGCGCCTGAGACCCGGCCGGAAGTCGTCTGGGGACGAGCAAAGTCCCCGTGGAGCCGCGCTCCACGGGGACTTTGCTCGTCCAGGACCGGGGAGGTCAGCCGGAGCTGCCGACGCCCGCGTTCGCCGTCTCGCGGTACTCGGCGGGAAGCTGCGCCCGGTAGCCCTCGATCGCGTCGTTCAGCTTGGCGAGGCTGCGGCTGTAGTCGCGGCTGGCCAGCCAGAACTTGTAGATGATGACCAGCTCGAAGGCCAGCATGCCGACCGCGCTCGCCACCACCACCGGGATCACCGCGCCGGGCACGATCGCGGCGGCGATCGGCGCGATGATGAACACGCCCATCTGGAACTCGATGCCGCTGATCAGGTGCGGGCGGATGCGGCCCGCCATCAGCGCGTTGCGGATCCGCGCGTACCAGGGGAACTTCTGCTCGAAGCCCTGCCGCATCATGGCCATCGCGGGGTCGTCGGCGACGACCCGGTTCTCCATGTCGGCCTCGGGGTCCTCGCCGAGCGCGCCCTCGGCCGAGCGCAGGTCCGCGCCGACCTCGGCGGCGTCGACGATCTCGCCGTTGGCGCGGCGCGCGGCCAACTCCAGCTCGGCGGCCTCCTCGCGGGCGGCGTTCAGCGTGACCCGCATCTGCGAGCGGACCTTGTAGATCTCCAGCGCGTCCATGTAGCGGAGCATGTCGAGGAAGACGACCGCGACGGCCGTCCACACGTAGGCGACGTTGTCGGTGGCGGCGTACTGCCCGGCCATCAGCGCGATCGCGCAGGCCAGCACCCGCACCCGGTCGAAGATGTAGTCGAGCCAGGCGCCGAAGACCGAGCCGGTGCCCTTGAGCCGCGCGATCTTGCCGTCCATGCAGTCGAGCGTGAACGACAGGTGGTACAGCAGGGCGCCGAGCAGCAGCCACGGCCAGGACGCGACCGTGAAGCAGGCGCCCGCCGCCAGCCCGAGGACGAGCGCGCCCACGGTGAGCTGGTTGGGCGTCACGCGGGTGCGGTTGGCGGTGAAGCGCACCAGCCGGGCCGCGAGCGGATCGACCAGCAGGACCGTCCACCAGGCGTCACGCGCCTTGTACGTCCGTTGCCGAACGTCGTCGAGCGTGAAGTTCGCCATGGATCGGTGTCCTTTCTTTCGCGCCCGGCGGTGTCGTTTCGTGCCCAGGCGCTCTCGGCCGTTGACGATCGTATCCGCTGTCCGGATACGGACCCGGCCATTGTCTCCGAGTCGTGATCCACTCGCTGTCCCAAGCACCGTAACCCGGTGTTCGCTTGACGAAGTCTTGCGGCGAGGACGTGGTGAACGCGCGGCGGACGGAGGGTGGCGCGATACGGCGTCCCGCCCTGGGTAGGCTTTCGGAGTGCGCGAGAAAGCCGGTCTGGCGGGCCGTTCCGCCGTGGCCCACCTGCCCTTCGCCTGTGTACTCGCGGTAGCGGTGTGGATACGGGTGGTCGCGGTCAAAGGGTATCCGGCGCCGATGTGGTTCGGCGACTCGCCCGGGTACCTGCGGGCGGCGATCGACCTGCGGCCCGGCGAGACGCGCCCGAGCGGCTACCCGCTCACGCTGTGGCTGATCAAGCCCTTCCACAGTTTCACGGTGATGGTGTCGGTGCAGCACGCCATCGGCGTCCTGACCGGTGTGCTGGTGTACGTCCTGGTGTGGCGCGCGGCGCGGGCGGCCTGGCCCCTCGGCCCCGACGGGGACGCCGGTCGCTGGGCCTGGCGCCGGTACGTCCCGGGGCTCATCGCGGCCCCGCTGACGCTGCCGGTGCTGCTGCCCGTCCACCAGGTCGCGCTGGAGCACATGCTCATGTCCGACTCGCTGTTCACGTTCCTGCTGCTCGCGGCGGTCACGGCGGCGCTGTGGCGGCGCCGCCTCACCTGGTGGCTGGGCGCCCTGGCCGGGTTCTTCGCGGCGTGGGCGGCGCTGACGCGGTCGGCGGGGCTGCCGCTGGTCGCCGTGATCCTCGTCGCGATGCTGCTGCGCCGGGCGGGCTGGCGCGCGTGCGCGGCGACGGTGGTCGCGTTCAGCCTGCCGGTCATGGGCTACATGGCGTGGTTCCACGCGGAGTACGGCCAGTACGGGCTCGCGAAGGCGAGCGGGGTCTGGCTGTACGGGCGCACCGCCGACTTCGCCGACTGCCGGGTCATCAAGCCGCGCCCCGAACTCGCCGTCATGTGCCCGAAGAACAGCGACCCGCGCATGTCGCCCGCGTTCGCCGCGATGTGGACGCGCGACTCGGCGTTCCGCGACATCCCCGGCTGGATCACCGGCCCGACCGGCAACGAGCTCGCCAGCGAGTTCGCCATGGACGCGATCAAGGCGCAGCCCGGCGACTACGCCCGCGTCGTCGTCCGCGACACCTTCCGGTCGTTCGAGTGGGAGCGCAAGCCCTACCCCACCCCGTGGACGTGGTTGCAGTACGAGTTCCCCGAGGGCGAGGCGTGGGCCGAGAAGCAGGCGGTGATCGCCGCGCGGTACGACCCGGGCGGCGGGGAGCCGAGGGTCGTCGAGCCCTGGGCCGGGAGGATGCGCGGCTACCAGGACCGGATGGCCATGCCCGGCACCTTCCTCGGCATCCTGCTGCTCGGCGGCCTCGTCGCGGCGCTGCCCCACGTCCGCTCGGGCGGGCGGTGGCGGGTGCTCGGGCCCGTCCGGCACTGGGGGACGGGCGCGCTGCTGCCGTGGGGGACGAGCCTCGCGCTGCTGGTGATCCCGGCCGCGACCGCCGACTTCGACTACCGGTACGTGCTGCCCGCCGTCCCGTTCGCCTGCGTGGCGTTCGGGCTGGCGCTGCTGCCGCCGCCGCGCCGCCCGTGCGCCGCCGCGTCCCCGGTCGGGCCCGGGCAGTCCGAGGAGCCGGAATCGAAGGAGCCCGAGGAGCCCGAGCCGGCCGAGTCGGCCGAGTCGGAGGGCGCGGCTACCTCCGGGTGAGGCGGCGTCCCGCCGAGCGGGCCAGCGCCGTGACCCTCCCCGGGACGATGTGGACGGCGAGGTTCCCGCCGCCCGTCCGGTAGAACGAGGCGCGGCGCAGCCCCAGCGTCGCGCACGGCACGGGCGGGATTTTCGGCTGCCCCGCCCTGACGGGCACGCGCATCCGGGCGGTCTCGCCGCCGACGGTGAACTCCAGGTGGACGTCCCAGCGCCCGACGGCCAGCCCGCGCAGGTCGGTGACGGCGGTGAACTCCAGCCGCTCCGCGCCGGGGAGGAGGCTGATCTCGGCGTCCTTGGTGTCCCCGCCGCCGCGTGCCTCCAGCCGGACGGCCACGCCGACGTGCGCCGCCGACGCCGGCGAGACCGGCACCGACCCGCGGACGAGCAGGCGCGGCAGGCCGTCCCAGCCGACCGCCTCGACCCGCAGCAGCTTCTCCAGCGCGGCGGGGCCCGGCACGACGGTCAGCGACAGGTTGTCATAGCCCTGGGTGAAGAACGGGGTGACGGACGCGCCCACCCCGCCGCCGGAGACGACGAACCGGGGCTTCGGGGCGGTGACGCCCTCGGCGCGGTCGGCGCCGAGCCGACCCTCCTTCACCAGCCGGTCGTGCGCGACCTCGACGTGCAGGTCCCACGTGCCCGCCGGCAGCGGCGAACCCGATGCCGCCGTCCCCGGGTCGAGGGCCGCGGTGAAGCCGCCCCCGTCGTCACCGCTGTCCCCGTCGTCCCCACCTGCCTCGCCGGCCTCGCAGGGCACCCGGTGCTCGCCGCCGGACCTCTTGTCGCGCAGCAGCAGCGCGATCGTCCGACCGGCCGTGTCGAGCCGGCTCACGACCGCCGTCCCGCCGAGGCCGAGCCGGTCGCCGTCCCAGCCGAGCGCGGTCAGGCTCCGCCGCACGCGCAGCCGGTCGGTGACGTCGAAGTAGGTGTCGGGCACGGACGCGCCCGGCTCCCGGAACCCCGGGTAGGCGACGTAGGCGCGGGCCTTGTCCACCAGCAGGGGCACGGGCTCGGACGCCGCCGCCCGCTCGATGATCCGCATCAGCAGTTCCCGGCGCCCGCTCCGCACGCTGTGGGCGAGGACGCGGTAGCGGGGCCGCATGCGCATCATGACCGAGGGGGTGAGGAAGTCCTCGCAGAGGCGGCGCATCCCGTCCATGACCCGGTCGACGACGTCCTCGGGGGCGGTGAGGAGCCGCCGGTCGAGCCCGTACAGCACCTCCAGCTCGAAGTGCCGGACGAGCATCCGGTCGCGGGCCGGGCCCGGCCCCCGGTGCGCCATGACCTGCTCCAGCATCGAGCGGGCGACCTCGCCGTGGAACACCTCGGGCCAGCCGCCGCCCGCCTGCATGATGCTGCTGCCGTCCTCGCGCTCCACCAGGTAGTAGCAGTCGTGGTCGGCCACGACCGACACCCCGGAGGAGTGCAGGAACGCGTGCGCGGTGAAGACCTTGTCCTCCGCCGCGAGGATGCCCTCGGGGAACCGGATGCCGTGCCGCTCCAGCAGCTCGCGCCGGAACAGCTTGTGCGTGGTCAGCGAGGCGCCGTAGACGTCGGTGTCGGGGTCGTCCACGCCCACGCGGGCGATGTTCTTGGTGAACCGCGCGACGCCCCGGCCGATGCCGACGTAGCGGCCGACGACGACGTCCGTGCCCTGCTCCTCGGCCACCGCGCACATGCGCTCCAGGGCCTCGGGGCCGAGCCGGTCGTCGGCGTCCAGGAAGAACAGGTACCGGCCCCGGGCGCGCTCGATGCCCGCGTTGCGCGGCGCGCCGGGGCCGCCCGAGTTCGCCTGCCGGACGACGGTGAACCCGGGCCGCCCCTCGGCGAGCCGGTCCAGCTCGTCGCCGCTCCCGTCGGTGGACCCGTCGTCCACCGCGACGACCTCGACCAGACCGGGGTCGATCGTCTGCTCGACGACCGACCCCAGCGCCTCACCGAGGGTGGCGCGGCAGTTGTAAACGGGAACGATCACACTGACCAAGGGGGGATTCACTGGGGGGCCTCACGGAGTCGGGTCGAAGATCCGGTCGACGGTGCGGGCGGCGGCGCTGCCGTCGTCCAGGGGGCAGAACCGGGCCACGAAGTCCTCGTACCGCTTGCGGTGGCCCTCCGTGGCGGACTCGACGTCGCGGATCGCCTCGATCAGGTCGTCGGAGGTCTCCACGAGCGGCCCCGGCGACTCGGCCTCGAAGTCGAAGTAGAAGCCGCGGAGCCGGTCCCGGTAGTCCGCCAGGTCGTAGGTGAAGAACAGCATGGGGCGGCCGGTGTTGGCGTAGTCGAACATCACCGAGGAGTAGTCGCTGATCATCATGTCGGCGATCAGGTACAGCTCGGTGATGTCGGGGTAGAGCGAGACGTCGCGGACGAAGCCGCTCTCGTCCTCGGGGACGCCGTCCACGACGTTGGTGTGCAGCCGGACGAGCAGCACGTGGTCCTCGCCGAGCGCCTCCCGCGCGCGCTCCAGGTCGATGCGCATGTCGAACCGGTACCGGCCCTTGCTGTAGTACTGGTCGTCGCGCCAGGTCGGCGCGTACAGCACGACCTTCTTGCCCTCGGGGATCCCGAGCCGGGCGCGGACGTCCTTGGCGACGACCTCCGCCTCGGGGCTGTGCATCAGGTCGTTGCGCGGGTACCCGGCCTCGATGATCTCGCCCTTGAACGCGAACGCGCGGCGGAAGATCTCCGTGCTGAACGGGTTCGGCGACAGCAGGTGGCTCCACTCGGGCACGGTCGGGCCGGTGGTCTTCGCCTGGAGCGCGTGCTTCATGCCGGGCGCGTAGGCGAAGTGCACCTCCTTGATGTCCCTGCCGATCTTCTTCAGCGGCGTCCCGTGCCAGGTCTGCAACACGATCTGGTCGGGGTGGCGCTGGAACCACTCGCCGAGCCGGTGGTTGGTGATGATGTAGCGGGAGGTCGTCACGGCCTCCTGCCACTCCTTGCCGTTCAGCCGCAGCGCCTGGAGCGTGTCGGGCAGCTCCACCTGGGCGTCGTTGACGACCCAGAGCTGCTCCAGCGGCGAGCCGCGCCGGACGAGCTCCTGGTGGATCGCCTTCGGGCTGTCGGAGTACTGGCGGCCGCTGAAGCAGGAGAACACGACGGCGTCGCGCAGGCCGTCCCGCTCGACGCGGCGGCGCGCCTCCTCGCGGATCTTCGGGCCCGCGCTCTTCTCCTCGCCGGAGACGTCGCCGGTCACCGCCACCACGAGCCGCCCGTCGCTGGACTCCAGGTCGTACTCGCGGCGCGCCACCTCCAGCGCCCCCGGCAGGCCCTTCTGCGCGGCGCCGGTGAGCCGCACGGTCAGCGCCCGCTCCCCGCGCCCGGACGGGCGGAACAGCACGTCCCAGCGCCCCGGGCGCAGCGGCAGCACGCCCGCGACGCTCGGCACCGCCGCGACCGGCACCTCGGCGCGCAGCGTCCCCGCCTCGCCGGGGACGAGGTCGAACGCGAACTCCTTGCGGCGCGCCCTGCCCCGGATCACGATCTGCCCGCCGCCGTGGGCGGCGTGCGTCGCGGTGAGCACGAGCGTCCCGTCGGGGCGCCACGCGCACTCGCCGACGATCAGCCGGGTCGTGGTCAGCCGCACCCGCAGGTAGCCGCTCGGGCCGCGCCCCGCGCTCACCTCCAGCGCGCCGAACGGACGCTCGGCGTCGTCGATGCCCTCGGCGAGGACGAGCGGGCGGCCGTCCGCCGACACCGTCCAGTCGCGGGTGTCGTCGATCGCCTCGGGGGAGATCGGGACGTCCGCGAGCGCCGCCGGGTCGATCCGGGCGCGGTGCGCCCCGCCCTCGTCCACGACGGGGACCGCGACGGCGGTGTCGCCGAGCCGCAGGGTCAGTTCGGCGGGCGGGGCCTGCGCCGCCGCGACGTCGACGACCAGCGCGTCGCCGTCCCAGCGCAGCCCGCTCGCGCGCACCCGCACCTTCTCGACCTTGACCCGCAGCTCGCCGTCCACGATCAGCGGGACGACGCGCACGTCGCCCGCGACGTAGCGGTAGGGCGGGTTCGCGCCGGTGCCCGACCCGCCGCCGCGCAGCGGGCCCTGCCGGAACACGCCGGCGTTCAGCACCGACGCCCGCACGTCCCAGGTGCCCTCGACCCACTGGCCGTGGTCGCGGAGCTTCCCGGCGTCGATCGAGAACTCAAAGCCCGACCAGCCGCCGGTCTTCTTGCCCGGCTTCGGCGTCTGCCTCGCCCGCGCGGTGATCTTCCGGCGGCCCGAGCGCAGCGTGACGGCCTTCAGCGACGTCCAGCGGCGGCGCGAGCTGACCGAGTTGATGTAGGCCTCGCCGGTGACGGTGAGGCGGTCGCCGTCCCAGGACACCGCGTGCACACGGCCCCGCAGCTTGACCTCGCCGCGCGCCCGGTACACCTCGCGGGGGACGTCGAGCGAGCCGTCCTTCCAGTACGGGTACACCACGTAGCGGCGCAGCGGGTCGCGGACGATCGACGGCGAGGACTTGCCCCGCTCGTACCGGACGACCTTCACCAGCTCGCCCGTGTGCCCCGTCGTGGCGAGGTGCCACTTCAGCCGGACGAGCGCGGACGCCTCGGCGAACACCTTCGGGGAGATCCCCGCCGCGTACGTCGCGGCCTGCGCGACGACCTGCTCGCGCTCCTCCTCGGACAGGTCGGGCAGCACGTCCAGGAACACGCGCAGGTCGGTGTTGACGGTGGCGAGCTGGAGGCGCCGCGCGTCCCTGGCGTCGCCGTGGGCGGTGAGCCAGCCGGTCGCGAGCGTGACCGCGCCGAACCCGTCCGCGATGTCCTGCGGGACCGTCGTCGACCCGAACCGGGGGCGCCGCCGCCGCAGCACCACCTCCGACAGGACGTCGATCTTCTTCGCCAGATGCAGCGCCTTGACGGTCGCCGCGAGGTCGTCGTAGCGGCCGATGTCGGGGAACTCCAGGCCCGCCGACGTCCAGAACGACCGGCGGAGGAGCTTGCCGGTGATCTGCCGGTTCAGGATCAGCTCGGGACGGCGCCGCAGGTCCGTCCCCGACGCGGGGGCGGCGGGCGTCGAGCGCGGCTGCCACGACCACACCTGGCCCGTCCGCCTCCTGACGGCCTCCGAGCCGAGCGCGAGGTCCGAGCCGGACCTCTCCAGCGCGGTCACGAGCAGCTCCAGCCCGTCCGGAGGCAGCTCGTCGCCGCCGTCCACGAACAGCAGGAACTCCCCGCCCGCCTCGGCGGCGCCGCGGCCGCGGGCCGCGCCCCGGCTGAGCGCGCCCTCCCGGACGAGCCGGAACCGCTCGTCGGGCAGCTCGACCCCGGCGGCGCCCCCGGCCCCGTCGTCCATGACGAGGACCTCGATCTCGCCGTAGGACTGCGCCGCGAGGGACTCCAGGGTGCCGGGGAAGGACTCCCCGGCGCCGTGCGTGAGGACGATGACGCTGATCCGGCTACTGGACAAGCGGCCCACTCCTTCAACCACCTAAGGGACCCGGCGCCCCGCGCCGGGTCGTGAGACGACGTTGTGTGCGCGGCGGGCCCCGTGGGTGCCGGTGCCCGCCGGTGGTGCTGGAGCGGGGCGGGTGCTCACTGCGGAGGGTTCGGGACCTTCTCGCCCAGGAACATCCGGCGGACGGCGCGCTCGGCGGCGTGGCCATCGTCCCAGGGGCAGAACCGGGCCCGGAAGCTTTCGCGCGCCTTCTGGGCCGTGTCGCTCCACGCCGCCCGGGAGACGAACGCGTCCACCAGCTCGCTCTCCGTCGTGGCGACGACGCCCGGCGGGGTCGCGGTGATGTCGAAGTTGACCCCGCGGGTCAGCTTGTAGGTCTCCCAGTCGTTGGCGTAGATCACGATCGGCTTGTCGAGGTTGGCGTAGTCGAACATGACCGAGGAGTAGTCGGTGAGCAGCGCGTCCGAGGCGATCGCGAGGTCCTCGACCGACCGGTGCCCGGACACGTCGATGACGCTGCCCTCCGGCCATCCCATGTCCGCCGCCATGTTCTTCAGCTTGTAGTAGTAGTGCGCGCGCACCAGCAGGACGTGGCCGGCTCCGAGCTGCTCCACGACCCGCCCGATGTCGAACATCGGGGTGTAGCGGCGCTGGTACTCGCGGTGCGTCGGCGCGTACAGGATCGCGGTCCTGCCCTCGGGCACGCCCAGCTCGTCGCGCAGCCGGAGCCGCTCCTCCTCGGTGGCCCGCACGAGCCGGTCGTTGCGCGGGTATCCGATCTCCAGCATCTCGTAGTTGCACGGGAAACCGCGCTCCCACGCCTCGCTCGACAGCGGGTTGGAGGAGACCAGGTAGTCCCAGCGGTCCGAGCGCTCGATCAGCGCCTTGAAGTCCATCTCCTTGGCCCCGACCGGGTACTCCATCTGGTCGAGGCCCATCTTCTTCAGCGGCGTCCCGTGCTGCGTCATCATGTGCACCTGGCCGGGGCGCTTGACGTAGTGGTCGGGGAAGTTGACGTTGTTGACGAAGTACTTCGCGCGGGCGATCGTCCGGTAGTAGTCGGCCGACCCGGCCACGACGTAGTCGACGCCCTCCGGCATGTTCTTGCGCGCGCCCGACTTCACCACCCACACGCCGTGGACGTGCGGGGCCAGCTCCTTGAGCTTCTCGTAGATCGCCGCCGGGTTGCAGGAGTACCCGCGGTACCAGTAGGCGCCGAACACGGCCAGGTTCTCGTCGACGGCCAGGTGGCGCTGCATCTGGTAGAAGCGGTCCTTGGCCATCGCCTTGGAGGCCAGCACGCCGCGCTTGCGCAGGTTGTTGGCCTTGCGGGCGGGCTTCTTGGCCTTCGCCTTCACCGACCCCGGGCCGAGCCGCGCGAAGCCCCGGTAGTCGTTCTTCTGGATCAGCCGGTGCTTCTCGGCCAGGTGCGGCTTGTCGTCGGGCGGGACGTGCCCCTCGGGCCGGTACCGGTTGTAGGTCTTGGACATCTCGGCGAAGAACCGCTCGTTCTCCGACGGGTGCACCCGGTCGCCCCGCTCGATGATCACCAGCAGGTGCCAGATCGTCCGGTTGAACATGAGGTTCCGGAACTGGTCGGCCTCCGGGCCCATCTCGTCCATGAAGGCGAAGATGCGGTCGTACTGCGCGAACGCGTCGAAGTGCTTGGCGCCGGTCGTCCGGGTGATCGCGCCGCGGCGGCGCTGCCGGTAGATGTAGCAGACCCGGTCGAGCAGGCTGAGCCGCTCGGCCGCCATCAGGATCGGGTAGGTGACGTTGACGTCCTCGTAGTACCCGCCGCTGAAGCGCAGCCCGAGGTCGAGCAGGAACTGGCGGCGGATCGCCTTGTTCCAGGCCGTCATCATCATCTCAAGGACGCTCGGGCGCTCGGCCAGCGTGAACACGTCCGGCGCCGGAGGCTCGCGGAACAGGTCGTTGATGATGCTGCGCTTGACCTTGCCGTTCCAGTACGAGCGGGCGTAGTCGAAGACCAGCACGTCCGGCCGGGTCTCGGCGAGCCGGTCGCAGATCGCGCGCAGGGCGCCCTCGGTGGCGTGGTCGTCGCTGTCGAAGAACCAGACGTAGTCGCCGGTCGCCGCGTCGAGCCCGGTGTTGCGCGCGTGGCCGAGCCCGACGTTCTCGGCGAGGTGCAGGACGCGGACGCGCGAGTCGCGCTCCGCGTACTCGTCGAGGATCTCCCCGCATGCGTCCGGCGAGGCGTCGTCGACCGCGATCACTTCCAGGTTCGGAAGGTCGGGATCGAGGATCGAGTCCATGCACTGCCGGATGTAGCCCTGCACCTTGTGCACGGGCACGATGATGCTCAGAGAGATGTCATTACCACTGCTCACGGAACGCCAATCAACTTCTCGGTGAAATCTGGATCATACCCGCACACGGTAGTAAGAGCTTATGTCCGGCCATGCGAGGGCTTGAGCAGCCATCGGGCCCTGGGCTCCACCGCCCAGCGCGTGACCCGCTGCACGGGGGCCGTGGCGAGCACCACCCCGAGCGCCAGCGCGGCCAGCGTGACGCCCACCATGCCGAGCGGGTTGTGCAGGGCGGGCTTGGCCAGGAGGCCGCTGTAGTCGAAGGTCTTCACGACGAGGCCGTGCAGCAGGTACACGTACATCGTCCGCGTCCCCATCGCCGTGTACCAGGACTGGCCGCGCGGGATCGCGGCGAGGAACGCGGCCCCGAGGACGAGCGCGAGCACGACGGTGAGGACCCGCCAGCCCATGCCCTCCGGCGTCGAGTAGCCCATGTCCTCATAGCCCATCGTCCACCAGACGTAGGCCTTGTTGATCTTCGGGACGACCGTGCCGCGCTCCCAGACGTAGGCGACCGGCAGCGCGGCCAGCAGCACGCCGAGGCCCGCCCAGCGCGCCCAGGAGCGGCGCAGCAGCTGGACGTGCCGGGGCTCCACGGTCAGGCCGAGGACGAAGAAGGGCAGCAGCCCGGCCGTCCGGCTGAGCGTGGAGTCGGCGGTGAACGTCCAGGTGCCCGCGACCAGCGCCAGCGCCATCGAGACCGCCACCGGGTGGCGCAGGTGCCCCCACAGCGGCGCGCTCAGCCGCCAGAACACCATCGCGACCAGGAACCACATCAGGAAGTGCGGACGGAAAAGGGAGCTCAACCGGAAATCGGCGTCGTTGATGAACACGAGCTGCAACCGGTAAAGCACGATGAAAATCACATAGGGCACGATCAAGCTGGGGAAGATATTCCGGAACTTGTCGGTCGAGCGCATGAACCCGCGCGAGAAGTAGCCGGAGATGAACACGAACACCGGCATGTGGAATCCGTACAGCACCATGTACGCCGCGTGGGCGGCCTGGCTGTCCCCGAACTCGGCCCAGACGTGCCCGACGACGACGAGCAGGGCCGTAAAGAACTTGGCGTTGTCGAAGTAGGCGTCGCGGGGGCGCGGCTGCGGCGCGGCACCGCCGGCGGGTTCGCCGGCCGGCGGGCGCGCCTGGGGGAGGGTTTCCGTCATGTCTCCGAAAGATTCACTTGGCGCGGGACGAACGTTCACGCGGAGGGGATGCCGACTCTAGTGCCCCGCCGGAGGCCGCGGAGGCCGATGCGGCAGACTGCCGCGAACGCGGCGATCATGTCAGCCCTTGGCGCGGGGACGGCGCAGGGGGGTGAACACCCAGGTCATCTTGGGCTCCAGCGCCCAGCTCATGCAGCGCACGACCGGCCGCGTGCACAGGCAGGTGCCGACGACCACCGCGCCCGCGACGACCGCGACGACGCCCGCCGGGGTGTGCATCCAGTCCGCGCCCCACCAGTCGGTGAAGTTCAGCAGCCGCGTGACGAATCCGTGCAGCAGGTAGGCGTACAGGGTCGCGGCGCCGAGCGCGGTGAACCAGTACCGCCGCCGGGGGACGATCGCGAGGAACGCCGCGACCAGCACGGTCGCGGACACGAACATGCCGAGCCGCATCACCGTCCCGGCGAGGTTGCCGACGCCGAGCTGGAAGTGCGGGTTCGCCCAGAAGATCCAGTTCCGCGACATGTGGTTCATGACGAGGTAGGAGCCGCCGAGCCCGAGGGCGAGGACGGCGAACCCGATCGGCCGCGCGATCGGCCGCTTCAGCAGCTCGAAGTGCTCGGGCTTCAGGTTGAGCCCGAGGACGTAGAACGGCAGCAGCCCGAGCACCCGGTGGATGTCGAAGGTGCCGCCGAGGTCGCTCATGTACGACAGCAGCGCGAACGTCAGCGCGACCGCGAGCGGCCACCGGATCTGCTGCCAGACCGGCGTGGACAGCCGCCACAGGAACAGCGCGCACAGGAACCAGGTCAGGTAGTAGGGGTTGAGGAGGCTGATCTCCAGCTTGTTGTCGCCCGCCAGCCAGTCGTAGATCGAGTAGGCGAACTCGAACACCACGTAGGGCACGCCGACGTTGGTGATGAGCTTGCGCGCCTTGCCGCCGGAGAACGTCCAGTTCCGCGAGAAGTAGCCGGTGATCACGATGAACAGCGGCATGTGGAACAGGTAGATGAAGATGTACAGGCCCTTGGCCATCGGGACGTTCTGCAGGTTGGCCAGCGAGTGCCCGGCCACGACCAGCAGGATCGCGAGGTACTTGGCGTTGTCGAAGAACGGGTCGCGGGGCTTGCGGACCTGGCCGGCCGGCTCCGCCTCGGAGCCGGCCCGTCCGGGCTCGGCGGGCGGGCCCGTCTCGGCGGCGGGCACCGCCGCCGGGTCGGGGATCGCGGCCCCGGGGACCGAGGACCAGGGCTGATCGGGCCTTTCGACCGTTCCGGGAGCGGTGGTGTGCGTCATGGCTGCTTCATGATGGCTGCTTCATGATGGGCTGCGGCATGGGCTGTACGGGCTCAGGGCCCCTTGCTGGTCGTGCTGGTCAGGCTCCCTTGCAGACGTCGTCGCTGGCCTTGATCTCGCCGTTCTGCTTGGGGATCCCGCCCTTGGGGTTCTTCAGGGCCTTCCAGTCGGAGCCGACGATCAGGTCGACGACGCCCGGCTTGGCGCCGGTCGTGCGGGCCGTCGGCTGCGGCTTGCTCGGGATCATCGAGACCAGCGTCTGCGCCTGCCTGTCGGCACCCGCACCGTACATGACCTTGGTGATCGCCGAGTTGGACGGCGCGTTGCCGCCGACGGTGACCTGGTAGCCCTGCGCCTGGAGGTCCTCGGAGACGCGCTTGGCCTGCCCCGCGATGCCGCTGGCGTTGTACACCCGCACCTGCACCTGGCTCGGCGGGATCTTCGAGGCGCCCGGCTTGGGCGCCTCGGGGACCGTCTTGTCGTTGCGGACCGTCTCGAAGAACGGCTGCGCCTCGGTGGTCAGCGCCACCCGGTTGGTGTCGGCCGGGTCGGGCCCCGAGGGGACGGTGATGAAGCGCAGCTTGCCCGAGCTCATGCCCTGCATGCCCTGGCCGATCCGCATCATGACCTGCGGGGTGAGCTCCTTGTCGGTGGTGAGCGACTTGGTGGCCGCGTTCATCAGCGACAGCATCCGCGCCGGGTTGCTGAGCACGCCCGCGCTCATCGCCTTGTTCGCCAGCGCGCCCATGAACTTCTGCTGCCGCTTGATGCGGTCGGTGTCGGAGCCGTCCCCGAGACCGTGCCGGACGCGGACGTAGGCGAGCGCCGTCTCACCCTTGATCGTGTGCCTGCCGCGCTTCAGGTTGAGCTTGGACTTCGGGTCGTTGACGTCCTTGGGCAGGCAGATCGGGACGCCGCCGACGGCGTTGGTGATCGACTTGAAGCCGTTGAAGTCCACCTGCATGAAGTGGTCGATGCGGATGTTGGACAGGCTCTCGATCGTCTTCATCACGCACGCGGCGCCGCCGTTGGTGAACGCCGAGTTGATCTGGGCGCGGGCCTGGGCGGGGATCGTCCGGCCGTCCCTGGACTTGCAGGAGGGCATCCGGACCATCAGGTCGCGGGGGAAGCTGATGCCCATCGCCTGGCCGCCGCCGGGCGACAGGTGCAGCAGGATCATCGTGTCCGAGCGCGGCGGCTCGTTCTTCAGCGCGCGGCCGTACTTGGAGTTGGCCCCCGCGCGGGTGTCGGACCCGAGCAGCAGGATGTTCATCGCGCTGTTCAGCTTCTTCGGCCGGTTGGGGCCGAGCTGGGCGTTCACGTCCTCGTGGGAGATGTTCCCGAACGCCTTGCGGTACAGGCCGTAGGCGGTGAGCGATCCCGCCACCATGACCGCCGACAGCCCGATGCACACCCAGCCGAGGATGCGCCAACCGCGTCGAGGCGACGCCTGTTGCGGATCGGCGTCGTCGACGTACTCCATGTACATCGGGTTGCTGTTCATCGGCTCCGTGGTCCGGGGGCGAGCCCGCTTTCAGGGGTTCGGTCGGCGTTGTGAGTCGTGGCGCTAGCGGTGTGAGTCGTGTTCAGAGCGGCTGTGGTCGTGGTTGGAGCAAGGGAGAGCGTAGGTCAGGCGAGCAGGCGCGGGGACCCGGATGCGTCATTCGCTCCGGGGATCCCGGCCACCGCCGTCACATGCTCCAGCGTGACCCGCCGATCCAGGACGGCTTTGTCAAAGTTTCGTTGAATTATGACGGAAGCACCTGAGGCTAGTGGTGCGACCAGGCACGCAAGTACCCCGTCGAGTGTGGTGAAGGACATGTCAACCAGGATCCGGCTCCGCGCGTCCAACTCCCATTTCACAGCGGCCGCGCGGGCTCGCGCGACGACGTCCGCCCCGGTCAGTGTGGTCTTTGTCACATCGGAGGCGGGCAACGGAACCGGCACCGAGAGCGCGGGGAGCTCGGGCGACACCCGCCGGTCCGGCACGAACCGGTCACCGTGGGCGCGCACCTCCAGGGCGTAGTCGGTCACCCCGGAAGGGCACGCGGTGAGCGGGCCGCCCAGCGCGTGCAGCGAGAGGCCCACGATCTCGTCCGCATCGCCGTACGCCCCGCCGGTGAGCACGTCGTCCAGCACCTCCTCGGCCGCCGCCAGGATGTACGGCGCGGAGGCGTCGCCCGGTTCGGCCGACTCGCTGTTGACGGCGGCCGGATCCACGGGCTCGGCGACGAGACCCGCCGACCAGCAGGCCGTCAGCCACACGGCGGTCTGCCAGTGCGGCGGCAGCGCGAGCACCACGCGCGTGCCGGGCTCGGCGCCCAGCCCGTCCACCAGGAAGTTCGCCGTCTTGGAGACCCAGTTGTCGAACGTGCGCGCCGACAGCTCGACGCGCTCGCCCGACGCGTCGTCGTAGAAGGTCACGAAGGGGCGGGACGGGTCGTCCGCGACGCGGGCGCGGAGCAGGTCGGCCGGCCCCGCTCCGCCGCCGGGGCCGCCGCCGGCACGTGTGCTCATGGGGTGAGCGTAGAGCGCCGCACGTCGCGGCACCTCTCCGGCGGCGGCTTAGCACGTGTCGGGAGTGCCTCCCGACATGCGTCCTGAGCTGGCGTCTGGTATGCGCGGTCCGGCGGTCCGGCGGTCGGCCCGGACCGCTACGCTCCGCTCCGATGAACGACCACCGCATGGGCCTGAGCGCGGGCCGGACGCTCACACGGGCCACCGTGGCGCCGGCGCTGCTCCTGGTGGCGTGGCTGGCGGTCTCGCTGCCGCTGCTGCTGGCGGGCGTGTTCCGTCCGGGCCCGGCGATCGCCCTGTTCGTGCCGGTGGCGGGGCTGGCGCTGTGGCTGGGGCTGCGGTCCCGGCCGCGCGGCGCCGGGGACGGCGGCGCGGACACCCCCGACCCCGGCGGGCTCGGCTCGGTGTCGTGGTGGACGACCGGCGCCGTGCTCGCGGTGGCGGGAGCGTTCCTCGTCCTCCAGGTGGCGATGTGCTCCGAGCAGATCATCGTGCGCCGCGACCCGGCCTCGTACGTGCAGTTCGCGAGCTGGCTGACCGGGCACGGCTCGCTGCCGATCCCGCGCATGGAATGGGCGTTCGGCGGGGACGACCGGGCGCTGGAGTACGCGGGCCCCGCCTTCTACGAGGACCGCGGCTCGATCGTCCCGCAGTTCATGGCCGGGCTGCCGATCGTCCTCGCGCTCGGCGGCTGGATCGGCGGCACGCAGGGCATGCTGCTGATGGCGCCGCTGCTCGGCGCGTGCTGCGTGCTCGCCTTCGCCGGGCTGGTCGCGCGGCTGGTCGGGCCGCGCTGGGCGCCCGCGGGCGCGCTGCTGCTCGCGCTGACGCTGCCGATGCTGTGGGCGTCGCGCTCGACGTTCAGCGAGCTGCCCGCGCTGGTGCTGCTGCTCGGCGGGCTCGCGCTGCTGCACGACGTCCGCACCGAGGAGGTGCGGTCGGCGCGGGCGAAGGCGTTCCTCGCCGGGCTCGCGCTCGGGCTGGTCGTGCTCGTCCGCATCGACGGGCTGCGGGACGTGCTGCCGGTGGCGGCGTTCGCCGGGCTGCTGGTCGCGCGGGGCCGCCGCACCGGCCACCCGCTGGCCGCCGGGCTCGCGCTCGGCGCGGGGGGCGGGCTGGTCGAGGGGTTCACGCTGTCCCGCCCGTACCTGCGCTACCTGCACACCTCGCTCGACCCGCTGCTGGCGCTCACCGTCGTCGTGGTGGCGGCGACGGGCGCCATGGCGGTGCTGCTGCGCTGGGGACGCACCGGCCCCCGGCTGCGCGGGCTCGCGGCGGCCGTCGGGCGCGGGCGGCTGCCGGACGCCGCCGCCCTGCTCACCGTCCTCGTGATGCTGGCGTTCGCGGTACGGCCGCTGGTGCAGACCGTCCGGCGGGTGCCGACCAACCCCGACGACAAGCTGAACGCCTACTTCATCGAGCAGGTCCAGCGGATCAACGGCATGGCGCTGGACGGCACCCGGCAGTACTCGGAGCTGTCGCTGTACTGGGTCGTCTGGTACATCGGCGTGCCCGCGCTGCTGCTGGCCACGTTCGGCGCGGCGCTGCTGGCGCGGCGGCTGATGCGCGGCCGGTCGCCGGAGTGGCTGCTGCCCTACGCGGTCATCGTCTGGACGACCGTCCAGGTGCTGCTGCGGCCCGGCATCACCCCCGACCACCCGTGGGCGTCCCGGCGGCTGATCGGCCTCGCCATCCCCGGCCTGCTGCTGTTCACCGTGTTCGCGATGGCGTGGGCGGCGCGCCGGGTGCGGCGCCTCGGGTACGGGCCGCGCGTCGTCCGCCCGGTGGCGGCGGGCCTGGTGCTGCTGGCGCTCGTGCCGATCGTCATCACCTCCGGCAGGTTCCTGGTCACCCGTACCGACCAGCACGAGCGCGCCGCCGTCGACGGCCTGTGCGACAGGCTCGGGCCGGGACGCTCCGTCGTGGTCGTCGAGCGGGCGACCGCCGACCGCTTCCTCCAGGTGGTCCGCGGCATGTGCGGGCTGCCCGCCGCGCGGACGACGTCCTCCGCGCGGCCCGCCGACGTCAGGCGCGTCATCGGCCGCGTGTACGCCACCGGGCGCCGTCCGGTGATCATGGGGGCGGAACCGGGGCAGGTCGCCCGGTACGGCCCGGCGACACGCGCGCTCGCGCTCGCGACCCGGCAGGACGGCCGGACCCTGGACGGCCCGCCCGGCAGCACCTGGGGCCTCACCGTCGAGGTCTGGATCGCCGAGCCGCCCCGCCCGTAAGGCCGCCGCGCCCCGCGCGGGCGAGTATTCTCGCCCTGCGTGAGTACCCAGCCCGCCATGTCGGCGTCCCAGCCCGCCGCACCGACGACCGAGCAGGCCGCCCTGGCGGCTGAAGCCGCGACCGGGGCCGCGACCGAGGCCGCGGTCGGAACCGCGCCCGAGTCCGCGCCCGCGCCGCCGCTGCCCGATCCGGCGCTCGACTTCGAGCTCGCCGACGTGCCGCCCGAGCCCGTCCACGTCACGATCGTCCTGCCCTGCTACAACGAGCAGGACCACGTGATCGAGGAGGTCGAGCGGATCACCGCGGCGATGGACGGCAGTGGAAGATCCTATGAACTCCTCGCGGTGGACGACTGCTCGACCGACGAGACGCTCGCCCGGCTGAGGGAGGCGGCGCCCCGCTTCCCGAACATGCGGATCATGGCGTTCCAGCACAACAGCGGCTCCGGCACCGTCCGGCGGATCGGGTCGCAGCAGGCGCGCGGCGAGATCGTCGTGTGGACCGACGCCGACATGTCCTACCCGAACGAGCGGATCCCCGAGCTGGTCGAGGCCCTGGACTCCGACCCCTCGATCGACCAGGTCGTCGGCGCGCGCACCAGCGAGGAGGGCACGCACAAGGCGCTGCGCGTCCCGGCGAAGTGGTTCATCCGCAAGGTGGCCGAGCGGCTCACCAACACCAAGATCCCCGACCTCAACTCGGGGCTGCGCGCGTTCCGCCGCGAGGTGTCGCTGCCCTACCTGCGGCTGCTGCCGCCCGGGTTCTCCTGCGTCACGACGATCACGATCGCGTTCCTGTCGAACCAGCACCCGGTGCGGTACATGCCGATCGCCTACGCCAAGCGGGCCGGGAAGTCCAAGTTCCACTTCACCAAGGACGCCTACCGCTACATCCTCCAGGTGCTGCGGATGGTCATGTACTTCAACCCGCTCAAGGTGCTGATGCCGCCCGCGCTGTGGCTGGTCGTGATCGGGCTGCTCAAGGGCGTGTTCGACATGGTCGTGCACTTCGGGTACTTCGCCAACAACACCATCATGATCTTCGTGACGGGGTTGATCATCGCCTCGCTGGCGCTGCTGGCCGACCTCATCGTCCGCTCGCGCGGCGACGTCTAGCGGGATGGGCAACCCCGCGTTGCGGATCGCCGTCGTCGGCCCCGCGTTCCCGTTCAAGGGGGGCGGCGCCCACCACACCACCGAGCTGGCGCACCGGCTGTCGGCCGCCGGCCACGAGGTCGTGATCGAGTCGTGGCGGGCCCAGTACCCGAGGTTCCTGTACCCGGGGCAGCAGACGATCTCCGAGCCCGAGGGCGAGCCGTTCCCGGGGACGCGGCGGAGGCTCGACTGGCGCCGCCCCGACGGCTGGTGGCGCACCGGCCGCGCGCTGCGCGAGCGCGACCTGGTGGTGCTGGCGGTGCTGAGCCCCGTCCAGGTGCCCTCGTACCTGGGGATCCTGGGGGGCCTCCGCCGCCGGACGCCCGTGGTGGCGCTGTGCCACAACGTCCTGCCGCATGAGCGCAAGCCGTACGACGTGCCGCTGATGAGGCGGCTGCTGCGGCGGGTGGACGGCGTGCTCGTCCACAGCGGGGCGCAGGCCGACCTGGCGCGCGGCCTGACGGGGCGCCCGGTCCGCGTGGCGGAGATGCCCGCGCACCTGCCCGCGTCCGCGAAGCCCGCGCCGCCGGA
This sequence comes from Actinomadura litoris, assembly GCF_009733595.1. Taxonomy (GTDB): domain Bacteria; phylum Actinomycetota; class Actinomycetes; order Streptosporangiales; family Streptosporangiaceae; genus Spirillospora; species Spirillospora litoris. The sequence continues at coordinate 22,866 of NZ_WOFH01000003.1, forward strand.
CGGGAAGGTCCGCCGCAGGCTGCTGTTCTTCGGGATCGTCCGCCCCTACAAGGGCCTGGACGTCCTGCTCCGCGCGCTCGCCGCCGGGCCGGACGGCGTCGCGCTGACCGTCGCGGGCGAGTTCTGGGGCGGGCTGGAGGAGACCCGGGCGCTGATCGCGGAGCTGGGCCTCACCGACCGCGTGGAACTGCGTCCCGGCTACGTGCCCGCCGCCGACGTGCCGGGGCTGTTCGCCGCCGCGGACGCGCTCGTCCTGCCCTACCGGACGGCGACCGCCTCGCAGAACGTGTGGATGGCCCACGAGCACGGCCTGCCGGTGATCGCCACCGATGTGGGCGGGTTCGGCGAGCAGGTCCGCGACGGGGAGGACGGCGTCGTGTGCGCTCCGGACGACGTGCCCGCCCTCACCCGCGCGCTCGAACGCTTCTACACGCCGGGGGAGCCGGAGCGGTTGCGCTCCGGCGTCCGCCCGGTCGACCACGGCCCCGTGTGGGCCGCCTACCTCGACGTGCTGACCGGCGCGATCACAGGTGCGGTTCGAGCACCTTGAGCAGGGCGCGCTTCGGCTTGGCGCCGACGATCTGCTCGACGACCTCGCCGTTCTTGTAGAGCAGGAGGGTCGGCAGGCCCATGACGCCGTACTCCTGCGGCGTCTTCGGGTTGGCGTCGTAGTCGATCTTCGCGATCCGGATCTTGCCGTCCTGCTCCTGCGCGATCTGCTCCAGGATCGGAGCGATCATGCGGCAGGGACCGCACCAGTCGGCCCAGAAGTCGACCAGTACCGGAGTGTCGCTTTTCAGGACCTCTTCGGTGAACGTCGCGTCGGTCACGGTGATCGGGGCCGTCACGGTCCCTCCTTCGTTTGCGGTGTACCCCTGACAAGCGCCTCAGGGGCGGGTTCATTCCCGGGTTCCCCGGGCTGACCAGGCAGGCCGGGCTCGCCCGGCTCGGACGGCTCCGGCGGGCGCGCCGCCGGATGCCCGGGGCCGCGTCCCAGCAGGAGCGCGGCGCCCGCGTTCAGCAGGTCGGCGATCGTCAGCAGGACGCGGGAGGCGATCGCGACCACGACCGGCGCGCCCGCGGGCAGCACCGGCGTCAGCACGACGGTCAGCGCGGCCTCCCGGGCCCCGATCCCGCCGGGCGCGATGAAGACCAGGAACCCCGCGACGAACGCGAGCGCGTAGGCGCCGGTGGCGAGGAACGGCAGGCCCGCGCCGTCGCCGCCGACGGCGACGCACAGCAGCCAGGTGTGGACGCCGAACAGCACCCAGCCGAGCACCGTCCAGCCGACGGCCCGCAGCGTCACGCCGAGGCTGACCGGCTGCTCCAGCGGCGGCCGCCGGATGAGCCTCAGCATCGTGTCGAGGCACCACGTCACGATCTTCGGGTGCAGCGCGGCGAGCATGACGGGCGCGAGCGGGAACAGCCACCAGTACTTCTCGCGCGCGGCGGCGGAGGTCAGCGGCAGCGTCGCCGAGGCGACGGCGAGCCCGCACGCCGTGGACGAGGCGACCGCGAGCAGCGTCGAGCCGAAGCTCCGCTCGGCGGGCACCTTGTGCTCGCGCGCCATCTCGATCTGGGTGACCAGCGCCCACACCTTGCCCGGCACGTACTTGCCGAGCTGGGAGATCGCTGAGATCCGGAACGCGGGGCGCAGCGCCAGCGGCGAGCCGAGCCCGGCGAGGAAGGTGCGCCAGCCGAGCATCCAGGTGAACAGGCCCGCGAGGCCCACGGCGAGCGACCCGGCGAGCGTCGCCCAGGACATCTCCCGGAACGCCCGCGTCGTCGCGTCCCACTGGTCGACCACGCTGTAGGTGCAGAAGGCCAGTGCGAGCAGGACGAGCAGCACGCGCAGGACTCGCATGGCGACGACCTTCATCTTCACCCGCCCAGGGTAGGCGAACGTGACCTCCCTGCCACGCTCTCGCCCTACAGTTGGAGGCGATGAAAATCTCGGATGTGGTCGCCTTCATGGGGCACCAGGTGCATGTGTGCCGCTACCGCGAGGCGGGGACGCTCCTGTCGTGGATGGGACGCGACCTGCGCGGTCGGCGTGTCCTCGACGTCGCCGGGGGCGACGGCTACTGGGCCGGGCAGGCGCGCCGGCGCGGCGCGGACGCGGTGTCGATCGACCTCGCGCGCGGCAAGATGGTCTACGGCCGGACGCTCGCGAACGCCCCCGCGCTGATCGAGTGCGACGCGCTGCGGCTGCCGTTCGCCGACGCCTCCTTCGACGCGATCCTGTCGGTCTGCGCGATCGAGCACTTCGACGACGGCGGGAAATCGCTGGACGAGATGGCCCGGGTGCTCAAGCCGGGCGGTGAGATCTTCATGTCCGCCGACGTGCTGAGCCGGGCCGACGCGTGGCCGAAGCTGCGCGACGCGCACAAGGCGAAGTACCACGTCCAGCACACCTACACCCACGGCAGCCTCGGGAAGCTGATGGACGAGCGCGGCCTGGACCTCGTCCGCCACTCCTACCAGTTCCGGACGGCGGCGACCGAGCGGCTCTACCTGTCGCTCTCGACCTACGGCGGCAAGGTCGGCTTCAACGCGGCGGCGCCGCTGGCCCCGCTGGTCGCGCTGGCCGACCGGTCGGCGCCGAACGAGCGCGGCAGCATCGTCCTGATCCACGCGCGCAAACGTCCCGTTTAGGTAAACCCGGGCGCGCGTGCTCCAGGTCGCGCGAATCCGTCCCCGGCGGGGCGTAGGCTCGTCAGTAAAGAGTGATCTACGCCACTGCGGCCCCGGATCGCTGAGCCGGGGCCGGGATGGGGGAGTGGACCGTGGCGCCTCGGATCCTGCTGGACACGACGGCCGTGCCCGCCGACAGGGGAGGGCTCGGCCGGTACGTCGACGGACTGCTGACGGCCCTGCACGCGCAGGGGGCCGATCTCGCCGTCGCCTGCCAGCGCGCCGACCAGGAGCGGTACGAACGGCTCGTGCCGGGCACCCGCATCGTCAGCGGGCCGCCGGGCCTCGCGCACCGCGCGACCCGGCTGGCCTGGGAGCAGACGGGCCTGCCGCACGTCGCCGCGAGCGTCGCCGCGGACGTCATCCACCTGCCGACCTACACGATGCCGGTCAGCGCGAGCCTGCCCACCGTCGTGACGATCCACGACGTGACCCTGTTCGCCGAGCCGGGCAGGCACGACCCGGTGAGGACGACCTACATCAAGTCGGCGACGCGCACCGCCGCGCGGCGGGCGACCCGCCTGATCGCCCCGTCCCGGGCGACGCGCGACGAGCTGGTCCGCCTGCTCGGCGCCGACCCCTCGCACATCGACGTCGCCTACCACGGCGTCGACCACGAGGTGTTCCACCGTCCGGCCGAGCCCGAGATCAAGCAGGTCTCCGACCGGCTCGGCCTGCACGGCCGCCCCTACATCGCCTATCTCGGGGCGCTGGAGCCGCGCAAGAACGTCCCGAACCTGATCCGCGGCTGGGCGCGGGCCTGCGCCGGGCTGCCCGACCCGCCCGCGCTGGTGCTGGCTGGCGGCGGCGGATGGGACGACGAGGTCGACGCGGCGATCGCGGCGGTCCCGCCCCAGCTCCGGCTGCTGCGTCCGGGCTACCTGTCGTGGTCGTCGCTGCCGGGCTTCTTCGGCGGCGCGCTCCTGGTGGCGCTGCCGAGCCTCGGCGAAGGGTTCGGGCTGCCCGTCCTGGAGGCGATGTCGTGCGGCGCGCCCGTGCTGACGACGCGGCGCGGCCCGCTGCCGGAGGTCGGCGGCGAGGCGGTCGCCTACACCACGCCCGACCCCGACGGCATCGCCTCGGCGCTGGCCAAGCTCATCGCCGACCCGGTCCGCCGCGCGAGCCTCGCCGAGGCCGCCCAGGCGCGCTCGCACGAGTTCAGCTGGACGGAGTCGGCCCGCGCGCACATCGCCTCCTACGACAAGGCGGTGGAGGAGCACCGCGCGTCCCAGGGGTCGCGCACCCACTAGCCTGGCTCGCGGTAAAGCCGCGTGGGCCAGGGCTCTTGAGAAGGGGACTTTGTGGAAGCGATCCTGCTGGTGGGAGGGCAGGGCACCCGCCTGCGCCCGCTGACGATCTCCACCCCCAAGCCGCTGCTGCCGACGGCGGGCGTCGCCTTCCTCGCGCACCAGCTCGCCCGCGCGCACGCGGCCGGGGTCGACCGGATCGTGTTCGCCACGTCCTACCGCGCGGAGATGTTCGAGGCGGCCTTCGGCACGCACGCCTACGGCGTCGACCTGGCCTACGTCAGCGAGAACGAGCCGCTCGGCACCGGCGGCGCGATCCGCAACGCGGCCAGGGCGCTCACCGCCAAGCCCGACGACCCCGTGCTGATCCTCAACGGCGACATCCTGTCGGGGCACGACGTCCAGGCGCAGGTCGCGGTGCACGAGCGGGCGGAGGCGGCGGTGACGCTGCACCTCACGGAGGTCACCGACCCCTCGCGGTTCGGCTGCGTCCCCACCGACGGCACCGGCCGGGTCACGGCGTTCCTGGAGAAGACCTCCCATCCCGTGACGAACCAGATCAACGCGGGCTGCTACGTCTTCCGCCGCTCGGCGATCGACACGATCGCCGAGGACGAGGTCGTGTCGGTGGAGCGGGAGACGTTCCCGTCGCTGATCGCGTCCGGCGCGGTCGTGATGGGCCACGTCGAGTCGGGCTACTGGCTGGACGTCGGCACGCCCGAGGCGTTCGTCCGCGGCTCCTGCGACCTCGTGCTCGGCAAGCTGGCCTCGCCCGCGATGCCCGGCGAGCCGGGGGAGCGGCTCACGCTGACCGGCGCGAGCGTGTCGCCCGGCGCGGTCGTGCGCGGCGGCACCACGGTCGGGCGCGGCGCGGTGGTCGAGGCGGGCGCGACCGTGCTCGGCAGCGTCCTGCTGGACGAGGCGTTCGTCGCCGAGGGCGCGACCGTGCGCAACTCGGTGCTGAGCCGGGGCGCGCGGGTCGGGCCCGGCGCCGTCCTCGACGACGTGATCCTCGGCGACGGCGCGGTGGTCGGGCCGGGCAACGAGCTGCGCGGCGGCCTGCGCGTCTGGCCCGGGATCGAACTGCCGCCGACCGCCGTCCGGTTCTCGACCGATGCCTGAGAGCACGGCGCCCCCGGTGTCCGGCGGTACGGTGTCCGGCGGTACGGCCCGCGTGCGAACCGGGGAGCCGACCGCTGGGCGGCTCCCCGAGCACGGATCGCAGCGGCGGGAATGGCGTCCGCCGTGGCCGCTCGACCTGTCGGCCGTCCTGGCGCCGCATCGGCGTGGACCGCGCGATCCGGCGTTCCAGGTCGACCGGAACGGTGCGATCTGGAGAACATCCCACACTCCGGACGGCGCGGGAACCATCCGCCTATTCCATAGCGGAGAGGTCGTCTACTGCACGGCGTGGGGGCCGGGCGCCGGATGGCTGCTCGACGGCGTCCCGGCCCTGCTCGGAGAGGGTGACGCGCCGGAGGGGCTGCGCGCGCACCACGACATCGTCCGGGAGCAGATGGCGCGGCGCCCCGGCCTGCGCATCGGCCGGACGGACCGCGTCTTCGAGGCGCTCGTGGCCGCCGTGATGGAGCAGAAGGTGCTCAGCGAGGAGGCGTACCGCGCCTGGGGCTACCTGCTGCGCCGGTTCGGCGAGCCCGCCCCCGGCGCGCCCGCCGAACTGCGCATGCGGGTTCCGCCGCCGCCCGCCGTCTGGGTCCGGATCCCGTCGTGGGAGTGGCACCGGTCGGGCCTGGAGGCCGTCCGCGCCCGCACGATCATCGGCGCGGCGCGCGTCGCGGCCCGCCTGGAGGCCGACCCCGCCGAGGCCCGGCTGCGCACGCTGCCGGGCGTCGGGGTCTGGACGGCCGCCGAGACCAGGCAGCGCGCGGTCGGCGATCCCGACGCCGTCTCCGTGGGCGACTACCACGTGCCCGGGCTCGTGGGCTGGGCGCTGATCGGCCGCAAGGTCGACGACGCCGGGATGCTCGAACTGCTGGAGCCGTACGCCGGACACCGGTACCGGGTCACCCGGCTGCTGGAATCGTCCGGCAGGCGTCCGCCGAGGCGTGGCCCCCGGCTGCCGGTGCGGGACTATCGCTCTTTCTGAGCTCGCTCTTCCGCAGGTCCTTGGCGCAGGTGTCGCGGCGCCGCTGCCAGAACGCGTTGGGGGCCCAGTCGAGCCCGTCCCGGGTGTCGGAACCGAAGAGGGGGCCGAGGACGGCCGCGGCGACGATGAGACCTAGCATGATCAACATGTTCGTTCCTTGGGATCGTGTGTGACCCCTCAGCAGGGGCGTGGACGTTCCCGCGCGGGGCGATCAGGGGGGATCGGGGTCGCCGTCCCTTTCCTGTCGCATGTTCAGTTTGACGCGGTCCAACGTTCAGGTCCAGCGACCATTTCTGGATGGATTGTGTAAGAATCCCTTCACTATGCTGGATTTGGCCAGGTTGCGGGTGTTGCGGGAGTTGAAGCTGCGCGGCACCGTCGGGGCGGTCGCCGAGGCGCTCGGGTACAGCCCGTCGGCGGTCTCCCAGCAGCTCGCCCAGCTTCAGAAGGACGTGGGCGTCAGCCTCGTCGAGCGCGCCGGGCGGCGGCTGCGGCTCACCGAGGCGGGCGACGTGCTCGCCGGGCACGCCGAGACGCTGCTCGCGGGCGCGCACCGGGCGGAGGAGGCGGCGCTCGCCGCCAGCGGGCGCGTCGCGGGCGTCGTGCGGGTCGTCGGGTTCACGACGGCGCTGGTGCACGTCCTCGCGCCCGCGCTGCCGGGGCTCGCCGAGCGCTACCCCGAGCTGGTCGTGGACGTGATGGAGGAGGAGTTCGTCCGGGTGCTCCAGGCGCTCGTCCTCCAGGAGATCGACGTGGTGCTCACCGACGAGTACTCGCACCTGCCCCGGCCGCGCCGTCCCGAGCTGACCTCGGAGGTGCTGGTCATCGAGAAGATGCGGCTCGCGCTGCCCGCGGCGCACCCGCTCGCGCGCGGCACCGGGCCGCTGCGGATGGCCGAGTTGGCGGAGATCCCGTGGGCGACCGGCCATATCGGCACCAACCACGCCGACGTGATGGAGCGGACGTGCGTGGAACTCGGCGGGTTCCGGCCGAACGTCCGCTACCGGTCCAACGACATGCTGGTCATATTCGCGATGATCGCGCGCGGCGGCGCGGCGTGCCTGGTGCCCGACCTCGCGCTCGCGGAGCTGGAGGAGGGCATCGTCGTCCGCGACATCGCCGACGCGCCGGTGGAGCGGCGCATGGTGCTGTGGACGCGGACCGGCGCGGACGTCCGACCGTCCGTCCGCGCCGTCCTGGAGGCGCTGCGCCGCTCCGCCGACGAGCTGGCGGCGGGGCGGACCACCCTCGTCCGGGGCGTCCCTAGCGCAGGGGGGTGAGGGGCAGCCGGCCGAAGGCGCCGATGCCGTCGGTGCGGCGCGCCGCCTCGATACGCTCCGCCGGGACCTCGCCGTAGAGGGTCGTCCGCTGCCGGGCGGGACGGCCCGCGCGTGCCGCGATCTCCTCCAGCTCGCTGATGGCCTTGAACGAGCCGTTCTCCGACCCCGCCATGCGGCTGATCGTCTCCTCCATCAGCGTCCCGCCGAGGTCGTTGACCCCGCCGCGCAGGACGCGCGCGCACAGCTCGTCGCCGAGCTTCACCCAGGACGTCTGGATGTTGGAGATCGCGCCGTGCAGCAGGATCCGGGCCAGCGCGTGCACGGCGACGTTCTCCCGCGCCGTCGGCCCCGGGCGGGCCAGCCCCGCGAGGTAGATCGGGGAGTTGTGGTGGACGAACGGCAGCAGCACGAACTCGCTGAACCCGCCCGTCCGCTCCTGGATCGACCGCAGCAGCTTGATGTGCGCGACCCAGTGCGCCGGGGTGTCCACGTGCCCGTACATCATCGTGGACGTCGTCGGCATCCCGAGCTCGTGCGCGGTCGTGACGACCTCGACCCACTGGTCGGTGGGCAGCTTGCCCTTCGTCAGCACCCAGCGGACGTCGTCGTCGAGGATCTCGGCGGCGGTCCCCGGCAGCGAGTCGACCCCCGCCTCCCGCGCGGCCTGGAGCCACTCCCGGATCGACATGTCCGCGCGGGACGCGCCGTTCACGACCTCCATCGGGCTGTAGGAGTGCAGGTGGATGTCCGGCGCGCGGCGCTTCACCTCCCGCGCGAGGTCGAAGTAGGCGGTGCCGGGGAGGTCGGGGTGGATGCCGCCCTGCATGCACACCTCGGTCGCCCCCGCGTCCCACGCCTCGTCCACCCGGTCGCCCACCTGCTGGAGTGACAGAGTGTAGGCGTCCGCGTCGGTGCGGCGCTGCGCGAACGCGCAAAAACGGCAGCCGGTGTAGCAGACGTTGGTGAAGTTGATGTTCCGCGTGACGACGTAGGTGACCTCGTCGCCGGACGCCTCGCGCCGCAGGTCGTCGGCCAGCTTCGTCAGCGCGTCGAGTTCGGGGCCTTCGGCGTGCAGGAGGGCGAGGGCCTCGTCGTCCGACAGCCCGGCCGGGTCGCGTTCGGCGGCGGCCAGCGCGGCCTTCACGTCGGCGTCGAAGCGGGTCGGCGCCGCCATCCGGTCCTTGAGCGCGTCCCAGTCGCCGTAGACCTCGTCGAAGTCGTCGCGGCGGTCGGCGGTCCGGCCGGCGGTGTCGATGGAGGTGTGCAGGTCGGTGCGTCCCGACGCCTCGAAACCGCCGTCGGGCTCCTGCCACGGACGCCCCTCCAGGACGGCGTCCTGCCTGGCCAGGCCCGTCGCCGGGTCGGCGAGCGCCGCGACGTGGCCCGCCAGCCGCGGGTCCAGCCACGGCTCGCCGCGCCGGACGTACTCGGGGTAGATCGTGAGCCGCTCCCGCAGCGCGAACCCCGCCTGCGCGGTCCGCTCGGCCAGCTCCTCGATCTGCGGCCACGGCCGCTCCGGGTTCACGTGGTCGGGCGTCAGCGGCGACACCCCGCCCCAGTCGTCGATCCCCGCCCGCAGCATCAGCGCGAACTGGTCGGCGACCAGGTTCGGCGGCGCCTGCACCCGCGCCTTCGGTCCGAGCACGAGCCGCGTCACCGCGATCGTCGCGGCCAGCTCCTCCAACTCGGCGTCGGGGGTGTCGCGCATCTTCGTGTCGGGCTTCGCGCGGAAGTTCTGGACGATCACCTCCTGGATCGCCCCGTACTCGCGCATCGTCCGCCGGATCTCGAAGATCGCGTCCGCGCGCTCCGCGACGGTCTCGCCGATGCCGATGAGGATGCCGGTGGTGAAGGGGACGTTCGTCCGCCCCGCGTCCTCCAGCACCCGCAGCCGGACGGCCGGGTCCTTGTCCGGCGACCCGAAGTGCGGCCCGCCGCGCTCGCTGAACAGCCGCGTCGCCGTCGTCTCCAGCATCATCCCCATGGACGGCGCGACCGGCTTGAGCCGCTGGAAGTCCCGCCAGGTCAGCACGCCGGGGTTCAGGTGCGGCAGCAGCCCGGTCTCCTCCAGCACCCGGATCGCCATCGCCCGCACATAGGACAGCGTGTCGTCGTAGCCGTGCGCGTCCAGCCACTCGCGGGCGGGCCGCCACCGGTCCTCGGGCCGGTCCCCGAGCGTGAACAGCGCCTCCTTGCACCCCATCGCCGCGCCCTGCCGCGCGATCTCCAGCACCTCGTCGGGGCTCAGGTACGGCGAGTCGAGCCGGTGCGGGACGGTCGCGAACGTGCAGTACCCGCACCTGTCGCGGCAGAGCCGGGTCAGCGGGATGAAGACCTTCCGGCTGTAGGTGATGACGCCGGGCCGCCCGGCGGCCTCCAACCCGGCGTCCCGCGTCCGGGCGGCATGGGCGAGCAGATCGTCGAGCTGCGCCCCGCGGGCGCCGAGCAGCGTCGTGGCCTCGGATCGGTCCAGCGTCTTGCCGTCACGCGCGCGGGCCAGGGCCCGCCGCACGGAGTTCTCAATGGCCTCCATGCGGGCACTCTATGCCAAGTGTCATACTTTTTTGCATCGCCCTCGGCGTCGGTCGCCGGCGCTCCCTCCTTCAACGGACAATGCGTGCGATCGCTGCATCGCTCCGTCTCGCCTGGCGGCTCGCTTCGCGATCAGGTTCTCGCAGGCTCGACCCTGCCTTCGGACGCGATCGCGACGCTGGGGTCGTTGAGGGCTGAGGTCAAGAACGGCTACGTGCTGTTGCAGCCTTTGGTGCTGGTGGTCTATTCCCTGTCAGCGGAGTTCGATGAAGGTGTCGGGGGAGCGCGGGGGGCGCTCGCGGGGCGGGGCGGCGGGGTGGCCGACGCCGACGGCGCCCATCGGGTCCCACGTGCCCGGAATGTCCAGGGCCTCGCGGACGACGTCGCGGCAGAACAGCGTGCTCGACACCCAGCAGGAGCCGAGGCCCTCCACCGCCAGCGCGACCAGCAGGTTCTCCACGGCGGCGCCGGCGGCGACCACGAACATCTCGCGTTCGGCCTGCGCGCGGCGCTCGTCGGGGTAGTCGTGCGAGCCGTCCATGACCAGGCACGGGACGACCAGGTAGGGGGCGCGGCGCAGCACGTCGCCGCGGCGCAGCCGCTTGGCGACCGACTCCTCGGTGAAGCCGTCGCGGCGCAGGTCGGCCTCCCAGGCGTCGCGCATCGCGTCCAGCAGCGCGGTGCGGGACTCCGCCGACTCCAGCAGGACGAACCGCCACGGCGTCGTGTGGTGCGGCGCGGGCGCGGTGATCGCGGCGGCGACCGCGCGGCGCACCGCCGCCGGGTCGACCGGGTCGGCGGTGAACTCGCGGATCGTCCGGCGGGCGTGCAGCACCTCGGTCGAGCCGTAGCGGAACATGTCCTCGTCGGGCGGGCGGACCAGGACCCGCGCGCCGGGCCCGTCCTCGGCCGTGACCAGGGCGGACAGGCCCCGGACGACGGCGATCGGCACCCCGTCCAGCTTGCCCTTGACCAGCTCGCCCGCCGCCGCGATCTCGTCGGCGACGGCCGTGATCGTGGCGTCCAGGCGGTTGCCGTGCGTGTCGTCGCGGCCGCGCAGGTCGCTGATCGGCTCCAGGCCCGCCACACCGATCGCGACGTCGGTGAGCCCGTTGCGCCACGGCCGCCCGAACGTGTCGGACACGATGACGGCGACGTCCACGCCGTGCAGTTCGCGTACTCGTGAGCGGATCCGCCGGGCGGAGGCGTCGGAGTCCTCGGGCAGCAGCAGCACCGTGCCGGGCGCGGTGTTGGAGGCGTCCACCCCGGCGGCGGCCAGCACCAGGCCCTGCCGGGTCTCCACGATCCGCGTCTCGCCGCGCGCGTGCGTGCGCCGCGCCACGACCCGCACGGTCTCGGCGTCGATCGCCTTCTCCCGGTCGTCGGCGACCAGGACCCGGCCCTCCGCCTTGCTCACGATCTTGGACGTGACGACCAGCACGTCGCCGTCCTCGACCGTTCCGGTGGGCAGCAGCGCCGCGATGTCGTCCCCCTCGGCCACCTCGGGCAGCCCCGGGACGCCGAACACGTTCAGGTTCATCGGGCGCCCTCCTCGCGCTTCAGCTCCAGGGCCAGGTCGAGCGCGGCCCGCGCGATCGCGGCCGTGGCGTCCGCGTCGCTCATCAGCAGCGGGCGCGGGCGCACCTCGATGCCCTCGACCCGCACGCCGGAGTCGGCGTCGTCGACGAGCCAGCCGTCCAGCAGGCCGAGCCCGTAGTGCTCGGCCACCGCCTGGGCGGAGGTCTCCACGCCGATCGCGGTCAGGCAGGCGTCGGCCATGCCGCGCACCGGCGCGCCGCCGATGATCGGGGAGACGCCGACGACCGTCTTCGCGGCGACCGCGTCCCTGATGCCGGGGATCGCGAGGATCGTCCCGATGCTCACCACCGGGTTGGACGGCGGGAACAGCACGACGTCCGCCTCCTCGATCGCGGCGAGCACGCCCGGCGCGGGCTTCGCCTCGTCCGCGCCGACCGGGGCGATCGACACCGCCGGGGCGGACGCGCGCATCCGCACCCACCACTCCTGGAAGTGGATCGCGTGCCGGCCCCGCTCGGGGTCGTCCACGACCACGTGGGTCTCGACCTGGTCGTCGGTCATCGGGATCAGCCGCACGCCCGGCCGCCACCGGTCGCACAGCGCCTCGGTCACCGCCGACAGCGTGTACCCGGCCGCGAGCATCTGCGTCCGGACGATGTGGGTCGCGAAGTCGCGGTCGCCGAGACCGAACCAGGACGGCCCGACCCCGTAGGCGCCGAGCTCCTCCTTGACCGTGAACGTCTCGGCGGCGCGTCCCCAGCCCTGCTCCTCGTTGATGCCGCCGCCGAGGGTGTACATCACGGTGTCCAGGTCGGGACAGACCCGCAGCCCGAACAGGGAGATGTCGTCCCCGGTGTTGCCGATGACGGTGATCTCCGCCTCCGGGGCCGCCGCGCGCAGCCCCCGCAGGAAGCGGGCCCCGCCGATGCCGCCCGCCAGCGCCACGATCTTCATGCGATCAGCCTAGGCCGCCCCGCCGTCCGCCCTGGACACCGGTGACCGGAACCGGCGCCGGAGCGGCGGTCGCGCCGGGTCCGGCGCCGCGCCGGGGACGCAGACGTGGATGGGCCTCATGTGCAAAGCTTTGCGTGTCATCCGATTGCCTCGATCTGGAGATGTTCCCGTGAACAAGGAAGCCGTCCAGCGCCTGCGCGAACCGGCCGCCTGGGTATTGCTCGCCGCGGCGGGTCTGCATTTGCTGGCAGGCATCATCCTGCTCCTCGGCGGCGACGGTGAATTCAGCTACCGCGCGCTGAACGAGACGGGCAGCGGTGTCTTCACCCAGTTCGCCGTCGTCGCCCTCGTCGTGCTCGCCGTCCTGCTGGCGACCTGGGGCCCCGCCCCGACGCCGCAGGCCAGGAACATCACGATGGGCGGGCTCGGCGTGCTCGGCGGCGTCGCGCTGTTCGGCGTCATCTGCTGGCTCGCCGGGATGCTCGCCAACTCCCAGATCGCCGAGGCGGTGACCAAGCTCTCCTATTTCCTCATCGGCGCCGGAAAGCTCGCGGTCGTCGGCCTCGGGGCCTGGCTCGTGTTCACGATCTACCAGGGAATGCAGCCGCCGCGCCCGCAGGGCCAGCCGCAGATGCCGCAGGGCTACGGCGGCGACTTCGGCTACCAGCAGGGCCCGCCCGGGCAGCAGTACGGGCAGCAGGCCGGGCAGCAGGCCGGGCAGCAGGCCGGGCAGCAGGGCTACGGCCAGCAGCAGTACCAGCAATACCAGCAGTACCAGCAGGGCGCCGAGGGGCAGCAGGGCTACGGCCAGCAGGGATACGGGCAGCAGCAGTACGAGCAGCAGCAGTACGGCCAGCAGCCCGGTCAGCAGCCTCAGCCGGGGCAGGCCCAGCCGGGGCAGGACTACCAGCAGTACGGCGCCCAGGGCGGCTACCAGGCCGGTCAGCAGCCCGCCCAGCCCGCCCAGGGAGCCGAGCAGGAGGAGATGGGCGAGTGGACGCGCGCCTACGGCGGCACCGGCGGGCAGGAACAGGGCCCGCAGGGCACCCAGGGCATGCCGCCGCAACCGGGCGAGCAGGGTGAGCAGGACGGTGGCGACTGGTACCGGGACAACCGGCCCCCGCAGTGACGCCCCGATTAACTGATCTTCATCCAAAGGCCGTCCAGCACGTCCGGACATAACCCGCTATGCCTCCCCGGAAACTCGTTGCGCTTGACGGGGCGGGCACTACACGCGTGTAATTTCGTAGGTGTAGTTTCAATGCCTTCTCGGGGGAACAAGCCAGGGGAGGGCGTTGACCAGGGGGCTCCACGGGCAGGGAGGTGCGCTGTGAGCGAGGTAGTCATACCGCTGGCGCACGGCACAGACGGTGAAGAGTTGGGCTGGCAGGAGCGCGCCCTGTGCGCGCAGACGGACCCGGAGGCGTTTTTTCCGGAGAAGGGCGGCTCCACTCGCGAGGCCAAGAAGGTGTGCCGGGCATGCGAGGTGCGAACGGAGTGCTTGGAGTACGCGCTGCAGCACGATGAACGCTTCGGGATTTGGGGAGGGCTCTCCGAACGCGAACGCCGGAAGCTGAAGCGCCAGGCCGTCTGAGCGCGTCCGGGCAGGGTGGCGGGCCGGTGGCACCGAAGGGGAGCGGTGCGCCCGGCGCGAGGACCCGGCCGGAAGAGAGCCCGCTTTTTCCCGATCTCGGGGGATCCGGAGCGTGCTCACGCGACCACGCGTACAGTTGTCAGCCGTGTCGGCCCCCGGGCCGGCACGGCTGCTGATTGTCGTCCCACAGATCGCGCGGACCGTTGTCGCCCACACCCGATCGCCACGTCGTCACGGCGGTCCTCGTCGCCCACGACGGCGCGCGCTGGCTGCCCGAGACGCTCAAGGCGCTGCTGACCCAGGCGCGGCCGGTGCAGCGCCTGCTCACGGTGGACACCGGGAGCCGCGACCGCGGCCCCGCCGTGCTCGCCGAGGTGATCGGCGCGGGCCGGGTCCTCGCCCTGCCCCGCACCACCGGCTACGGCGAGGCGGTCGCCGAGGCGCTGCGCCAGGACGCCGCGTCCGCGCCCGTCCCCGACGACGAACCCGGCTCGCCCCGCACCGAGTGGGTGTGGCTGCTGCACGACGACTCCGCGCCCGCGCACGACGCCCTCGCGCGCCTGCTGCGGACGGCCGACTCCGATCCCGGCATCGCGGTGCTCGGGCCGAAGGTCCGCGACTTCCACGACCGGCGCGTCCTGCGCGAGGTCGGCGTCGCGATGGACGCCGCCGGACGCCGCGCCACCGGCATCGACGGGCACGAGTTCGACCAGGGCCAGCACGACGGCGTCCGGGACGTCCTCGCGGTCGGCAGCGCCGGGATGCTCGTGCGCCGCGACGTGTGGAACCGGCTCGGCGGGTTCGACCTCGACTACGGCATGTTCCGCGACGACGTCGACTTCTGCTGGCGCGTCCACGCGGCGGGGCACCGCGTCGTCGTCGCCACCGACGCCGTCGTGTACCACGCGGAGGCGTCCCGGCGCGGCGTCCGCGAGGTCGGCATGACGGCCACGGCGCCGGCCCGCCTCGACCGCCGCAACGCGATGCGCACGCTGCTGGCGAACCGGCCGTTCGGCCCGATGGCGCGGGGCCTGGTCCGCAACGTGTGGGCGTCGCTGCTGCACGCGCTCGCGCTGCTGGTGACCAAGCGGCCGGACGCGGCGCGCCAGGAGCTCGGCGCGCTCGCCGACGTGCTGCGCGCCCCCGGACGGCTGCGACGGGCCCGCGCCGCGCGGGCCGAGGGGCGCAAACGCGTGTACCGCAGCGTCCGCCGGTTCCAGCCGCGCTGGGTCGTGGCGCGCCGCGCGGTCGAGGCCGTGTCGGAGTTCCTCGCGGCGCACGAACGCGGCCGGGAGGAACGTGACGACGACCTCGCGCCCGACGAGCCCGGCCTGGTCCGGCGGCTCGTCGCCCGGCCGGGGGTGGCGCTCGTCCTCGCGCTCACCGCCGTCACGGTCGCGGCCGAGCGCTCGCTGCTCACGGCGGGCGCGCGGCTCGGCGGCGGCGCGCTCGTCCCGGCGTGGAGCGGCGCGAGCGACCTGTGGACGCAGTACGTCTCCGGCTGGCACCCCACCGGCCTCGGCGGTGACGCGGGGAGCCCGCCGTACGTGGGCGTCCTCGCGGTGCTCTCGACGGTGCTGTTCGGCAAGCCGTGGCTGGCCGTGTCGCTGCTGCTGCTCGGCAGCGTGCCGCTCGCCGGGCTGACCGCCTACCGCGCGTCCCGCGTGCTGATCTCGGCGCCGCCCGTCACCGGACGGCGCGCGCGGGCGAACCGCCGCCGGATCCCCGTCTCGGCCGTCCGGGTGTGGTTCGCCGCCGTGTACGCGCTGCTGCCCGCCGCGACCGGCGCCGTCGCGGGCGGGCGGCTCGGCACCGCCGTCGTGCTCGTGCTGCTGCCGCTGATCGCCGTGCGGGTCGCGCGGATGTACGGGCTGCCGCGGCCCGCCCCCGACCCCCGGACGCGCCGCAAGCGCGCGGGCCGCGCCGCGTGGGCGGTCGCGCTGCTGCTCGCGGTCGCGACGGCGTTCGTCCCGCTGGTGTGGCCGCTGGCGCTCGCGGGCGGCGGCCTGCTGTGGGCGCTGTTCGACCGGCCCGGCCGGGTCGGCCGCCGCAACCTCGCCATCGCGCTCGGCGTCCCGCCGCTGCTGCTCGGCCCGTGGACGGTCGGCCTGCTGCTGCATCCGTCCCGGTTCCTGCTGGAGGCGGGCCTGCACCGGCCCGGCGCCCCCGCCGGGGCGGGCGACCTGCTCGCGCTGAGTCCCGGCGGGCCCGGCACGTCCGCGCGGTGGGCGCTGGCCGGGCTGCTGGCGGTCGCGGTGTGCGCGCTGCCGCTGCGGGCGCGGCGCAGCGCCGTCCTCGCGGGATGGCTGCTGGCCCTGTTCGGGCTGCTCGTCGCGATCGTGACGAGCGCCGGCACCGTCACCAAGGGCACCGACGCCGGGCCCGCCTGGCCGGGCGTCGCGCTGGTCTTCGCGGGCGCCGGGGTGCTGCTGGCCGCGACCGCCGCCGTCCAGCGCGCCACCGAGGCGCTCGCGGGCACCCACCTGATCTACCAGGCGGGCGGCGCGGTCGTGGCGACCGCCGCGCTGACCGCGCCCGTGCTGGCCGCGGCGCTGTGGATCACCGGCGGCGCGGGCGACCCCCTCGGCCGGACCGATCCGGACGCCGTACCGGCGTTCGTGCGGGCTCCGGGCGGGCCGCGCACGCTGGTCCTGCGCGGCGACGGCTCGGGGCGCGTGTCCTACACCGTCCTGCGCGGCGCGCGGCCCATGCTCGGGGAGGCCGAGACGCCCACCGGGGGCGCGGCCGAGCGGCGGCTGGACGATCTGGTCTCCGGGCTCGCCGGGGGCCGCGAGGGCGACGAAGGGCCCGCGCTGACCCGGATGGGCATCCAGTACGTGCTGGTGCCGCGTCCCGCGTCCGACCAGGTCACCAAGGTCCTGGACGCGGCGCCCGAGCTCTCCCGCCTCAGCCGGACCGGCACGTTCGGGGTGTGGCGGCTCCAGGCGAACACCGCGCGCCTCATGCTGCTGGACGGCGCGTCCACCACGCCGCTCCCGGCGGGCCGGACCGACGCGCGCGTCCGCGTCCCGCCCGGCGGCGGGAGCCGCACGCTGCTGCTGGCCGAACCGGCGGACGGCGGCTGGCACGCCACGCTCGACGGCCGCGAGCTCAAGCCGAGGACCGTGGACGGCTGGGCCCAGGGCTACGACGTCCCCGCCGCCGGGGGCGACTTCGCGTTGACGCGCGGGATGACGCTGCGGCACACGTGGGTCGCCGTCCAGGGCGTCGCGGTGCTCCTCGTCGCCGTGCTGGCGCTGCCGGGCGCGCAACCTGGCACGCTCCTGCCGTCCGGTGAACGCGCCCGTGACCGCCGCGCCCGCCGCGGCCGCCGCTCCGGACGCGGCCGCCGCGCGTCCCCGCCTCCCGCGCCGAAGGCGCCCGAGACGCTGACCCTGCCCGAGCCGCGCGAGAGCGCCGACGGCGGCGACGCCCTGGCCGAGGAGCGCAGCCCGTGAGAACCATGCTCCGCGTCCTCAGGTTCCGCTACGCCACGGCCGCGCTCGTCCTCGTCGCGGTCGCGGCCCTGTACGGCGCCGCGGCGCTGTCGCGCCCCTCGGCGGGCGGCGCGGACGCGGGGGGCGTCCGCGCGCCGATCACCTCGGCCGTCGCGGTCTGCCCGGGGCACGAGGGCGGGCGGCTGAGCGTCCAGTCGGCGAAGGGCGGCCCCTCCGGCGGGCGGATCGACACCTCCCCGACGCGCGGCGGCGCTCCGCTCGCGTCGCTGACGGCGGCGGGCCAGAGCTGGACGAAGGACACCGGCGACGGTGAGGACTCCTACACCGTCCGGGCGAGCGGCGGCATCGCGGCGGGGCTGGAGGCCGAGCAGACCACGCACTGGGGCGGCGGGCCCGACCGCGGCCTCGCCGGAACGCGCTGCGCCACGCCCGGCACCGACCTGTGGTTCCTCGGCCCGGGGCCCGCCGACGCCGACGCGCTCGACCTCTACCTGACCAACGTCGACTCCCAGCCCGCGTCGGTCGACCTCAGGGCGCTGTCGGAGGCGGGCCCGCTGGACACCACCGACGGCCGCGCCACCTCCATCGCCCCCTACACGACCGCGGTCGTGCCGATCGGCGGGTCGCCCGAGGGGCTCGGCGACATCGTCAAGACCGCGCACGACCTGGCACTGCACGTCCACACCACCGGCGGGCGGGTCGCCGCGTCGCTGCGCGCCCGGATCGGCGAGAAGAAGGGCATCGAGTGGGTGCCGCCGTCGCCCGCGCCGTCCGCCGCGCAGGTCGTCCCGGGGGTGCCGGGCGGGTCGGGGGAGCGGCGGCTGGTGGTCGCGGTGCCCGGCGACGCCGACGCGCGGGTCAGGGTCCGCGTGGTCACCCCCGACGGCGAGTTCACGCCGCGCGGCCAGGACGTCGTCGAGGCCCCCGCCGGCACCGTGACGCCCGTCGACCTCGGGCTGTCGGGCAGGCCGGCGGCCGTGCGGGTGGTCGCCGACCGCCCGGTCATCGCGGGGTTCGCGGCGACGCGCGGCGGTGACGTCGGCTACGGCGCCGCGACCGCGCCGCTCGGCACGCCCGACGGCCCGGACCGGCTGACCACGGGCGTCGTCGCCGACAACCGCTTCGACTCGGTGCTGACGCTGACGGCGCCGTCGGGCGCCTCGTCCGTCCAGGTCACGACCGTCGGCGGGCAGGGGCCGGGGCCGTCGCGGGAGATCGGGGTCCCCGCCGGGCGGACGGTCGAGACGACGCTCGCGCCCCCGCCCGGCGGCGACGGCGGCTTCGGGGCACTGATCACGATCAAGCCGGGCTCGGCGCCGGTCTACGCCGCGCGGATGATGTCCACGGGCAAGGGCGAGGAGTTCCTGTTCACGGTGCTGCCGGTGGTCCCGGCGTCCACCACGCGGTGGCTGCCGAGGGCGGCCGACACCCAGGGCGCGCTGATCCCCTAGCCGGGGTCTTCGGCCGGGGTCTTCAGCCGGAGTCAGTCGTCGGGGGAGTCGTAGCTCGGGTCCACGGATTCGGGGGACAGCCCCAGCAGGTCGGCGATCTCCTCGACGAGCAGGTCGCGGACCAGCCGTCCGAGCTCCTGCTCACCGCTCGCGCGGGCCTCAACCGGGCGCCGGTAGACGACGATGCGGACGGGCGCGCCGCCCCGGCCTGGGCGGCCCCGGCCGGCGAGGGTCTGGCCGAGCGGCACGGGCCCGTCGAACCAGGGCTCGACCTCGGGGACCTCCTCGACCGTGAACTCGACGCGGGCCAGCTCACGGCCCCAGCGCCTGCCGAGGCGCCGCACCTCGTCGGCGACGACGTCCTCGAACCGCTCCGCGCGGGAGCGCGAGACGGGGGCCTGCGGGGGCGTGAGGGGGCCCCGGAGGCCGCGACCGTGCCGATCGCGGCGCCGCACGCCTGACACACGGGATCGCACACGTCCAGACTACCCCGCCGGACGCGGGCTGCCCCTTCCGGTCACGGACAGGTTCGCGGGCCCGTAAATCCCGGTCCGGAACTCCCCCATAAAAGGACGCCTTTATGTGGTTGTGTAGTTAAAAGAGTGGTTACAGTGGCGTGGCGCGGTCGCCTCCGGGCCCGCGCGGCCGAGGGTGCATGAAGGGCCGACTACCCGTGCTTCCACCGTCCTCCGACTCCCAGGCGCGCACCCGGCGCAGCCGGGACCGGCTCACGGTCGCCGCCGCCGTCGCCCTGATCACCGGGCTGGTGCTCGGCGGCGGGGGCTGGGCGCTGGCGATGCGCGGCACCGGCTGCGACGGCCCCGGCCAGTGGCTCTCGGTCACGGCCGACCCGGCCCTCGCGCCCGCCGCGCTCGCGGCCGCCGACCGCTTCAACGCCGCCCGCCGGGAGGCCGGGGACTGCGCGGCGGTGAAGGTCGCCGCCGCCGACTCCGGGGAGATCGCCGGGGTCTTCCGCGACGGGCGCGGCACGCCGGACGTGTGGATCCCCGACTCCTCGCTGTGGCCCGACCTCGTCGGGCGGGCGCGCGCCGGAGGGGCCCCGTCCGTGGCGTCCTCCCCGGTCGTGTTCGCGATGCCCAACGTCCCGGCGAACCGGCACCACCGGGAGCTGGAGCGCCGCTCGTGGGGCGCGTTCCTGCCGGAGGGGGGCGGGATGTCCGCCGACGCCGCGTTCCGGCTCCAGTTGCCCGACCCCGCGCGGACGGGCACGGGCATGGCCGCTCTGCTCGCCCTCCAGGCGTCCTCGGGCGCGGGCCGGGGCGCCCTGGACAGGTTCACCACCATGCTGAGGACGGCCAAGACCCTCCCCCACGGCAAGGGCGTGGACGCGGTGTTCGACGACGGCGACACCTCGGTCGTCGCGGTCTCCGAGCAGGTCGTCTGGCGGCACAACCGGTCCGCCAAGGACGCGGGGCGGCGCGTCGCGACCATCTACCCCTCGGCGGGGACGCCCTACCTGGACTTCCCCTTCGTCGTCACCACCGCCGACGCGGGGCGCAAGCGCGTCGCGGAGCGGTTCCTCGCCGAGCTGCGCACCGCGACATCCGTGGCGGACCTGCGGCAGGTCGGGCTGCGCGGCTCCGGGCCCGCGAGCGGCTCCGCCAACGCCGCGCCCATGGCGGGCACCGAACCGATCGGCGGCACGCGGACGAGCCGCGACGCGCCCCGCGCGCTGCCGGTGGCGCGTCCGGGCGCGGCGGCCGAGATCCAGGAGATCTGGCGCAAACTCGGTCAGGGGCTCAACGTCCTCGCCCTGGTCGACCCGTCCGGGATGGCGACCGCGCCCATGCCGCCGAGCGGCGGCCGCAAGCGGGGACGGTCCGAGGGGACGCGGCTCGACGCGATGCGGAAGGCGCTGTCCACCGGCTTCACCCTCGTCCCGGACGACTCGTCCTTCGGGCTGTGGACGCTCTCCGGCTCCACCAGGGCCGCCCCGTACCGCGAGGTGCTGCCCATGCGGGAGCTGGGCGCCCGCACGCCGGACGCGCTCAACCAGCGCCTCCGCCTCCAGGAGGCCATCGCGGGCGTTCGCCCGCGTTCCGGTCGGCGACCCGGCCTGTTCGACGCCATCGACTCGGCCTATTCCGAAGTGGAGCGCAACTACCGAAGCAACGAACTCAACGTCGTGCTCGTTCTCACCGCTGGAGGCCCACGCGGCGAGGAACGGAAGGAGGTCGAGCGGACGGTGCGACGCCTGCGCGACGCCTTCGACGAGCGGCGGCCGGTGAGCGTCGTGGTCCTCGGCTTCGGGGCGGGCGCCGACCCGGCGCTGCGCCGGGTCGCGGCCGTCACCGACGGCGGCACCTACAAGATCGACAACCCGGGAACGGTGATGCGGCTCTTCCTGCGCACGGACCAGCTCCGCGTCTGCGATCACCCGCGATGTCCGGACTGATCACGCTCGCGCGGCCGGACGAGCGGTCGGTGCGGACCCGCCTCGCGGTGACGTTCCGCCTGCTCCTCCTGCTGCGCGGCCTGCTGCTCGCGATGGCGGTCGTGCTGCTCGCCGACGACCCCGGCCCCCGCCTCGGCCTCGGGCTGGTGGTGCTGGGCGCGGAGACCGTGATCGCCAGTGCGGCGTGGCGCCGGGTGCTGCCCGCCGTCCAGCGGATGCCGCCGCTGTGCTGCCTGGACGCGCTGCTGGTGTTCGCCGTCCTCGCCGAGGGCGGCGTGTTCGGGCCGTTCTTCCTGTTCACGGTGATGACGGCCGCGATCGCGGGCGTCCTTTACACCTGGGGCCCGGTGCTGCTGGTCTGCGTCACGCAGATCGCGCTGTCGTTCGTCGCGATGGCCGCCGCCGCGCCCGCCGACCGGCACTCCCCGGGCCTGCTCATCGCGCTGCCCGTCTTCTACCCGCTCGCCGCCTGCGCCGGGGTCGCGCTGCGGACGCTGTTCGACCAGTACGCCGAGTCCGAGGCCGTCCGCCGCCGCGCCGAGGCCGCCGTCGCCGCGGCCGACGAGCGCACCCGGCTCGCCCGCGAGATGCACGACTCGCTCGCCAAGACGCTCCAGGGCCTCACGATGTCGGTGGCGACCCTGCCGCACTGGATCCGCAACAGCCCCGACCGGGCCGAACGCGACGCCCAGGACATCCTCGCCGCGCTCCAGGTCGCCGCCCGCGAGGCCCGCGGGCTGATCGCCGACCTGCGCGAGGACGCCTACGGGATGCCGCTGCCCTCCGCCGTCCTGCACGTCGCCGCCGGGTGGAGCCACGCGAGCGCCGTCCCGTCCAGCGTCGAGACGCAGGGCTGGTTCGCCGACGACATCCCGGTCGCGGTCCGCTACGAGATCATCTCCGTGCTGAAGGAGGCGCTGACCAACGTGGAACGCCACGCCCGCGCGGGCCAGGTGGACATCCGGCTGCTCTCGTCCGCCGACGCGCTGCACCTGACCGTCCGCGACGACGGCGCCGGGTTCGCCCCGCCCGCCGGAGGACGGCTCGACCTGCTCGCCCGCGAGGGCCACTACGGGCTGGTCGGCATGGCGGAGCGGGCCCGCAGGATCGGCGGGCGGCTCGCCCTGCGCTCCGACCCCGGCGGCGGCACGACCGTCACGATCGTCGTCCCGCACGTCCCCGGAGCGGGCCACTGGAGCGACGCGCCGGACGTCTCGGGCACCGAGCGGCGCGCCTCGTGACCGCCCCGGTGGGAACGCGCGTGCGGGCGCTGGTGGTCGATGACAACCCGGTGGTCCGCGCGGGCCTCGCGACGCTCCTGGAGGCCGGGGACGTCGACGTGGTCGGCCAGGCCGTCGACGGCGCGCACGCGCTGGAGCAGGCCGAGCGGCTGCGCCCCGACATCGTGCTGCTGGACGTGCGGATGCCCGGCGTGGACGGCGTCACCGCCGCCGGGCCGCTCAGCGCCCTGGCGAAGGTGCTCATGCTGTCCTACGACACCGACTCCGACGTGATCGGCCAGGCCATCCGCAACGGCGCGGCCGGCTACCTGGTGCACGGCGCGTTCGACGTGGACGAGCTGCTCACCGCCGTCCACGACACCGTCGCGGGCCGCGCCTGCCCCCTGTCGCCCCCGGCCTCCCGGGCCGTGGTCGAGGCGCTGCGCCGCGGCGAGGCCCCGCCGCAGCCCGCCCCGCCGCCTACCCCGCCCGCGCCCGCCGCTCCGCCTGTCGCCCTGCCCGCCGTCCTGCCCGCCGCTCCGCCCGCCGACGCGTGCGGGCTGTCGCCGCGCGAGGCGGAGGTGATGGACCTGATCGCCCAGGGCCACTCCAACGGCGAGATCGCCGCGCGGCTCGTCGTGTCCGAGTACACGGTCAAGAACCACGTGAACCGCATCTTCGCGAAGCTCGGCGTCCGCACCCGGGGCGCCGCGATGGCCCGCTGGCTCGGCACCGCGCGCTGACCGGCGGGCGCCCCGGTCGGCACGGTGAGGCCCGGCGGGCTCACGGTATGTAGTTGTTACCCCGGAAATCGACCGGTAACGGCGACACGTGCGGCGGGGTGGTGGCGGACGCGCCGGAGGGGAGGTACCGTCGGCCATCGTGAGCCCCGTCCGCACTTGCTCCCGCACCGCCTGCAAGGCGCCAGCAGTCTTCACGCTCACGTACGTCTACCGTGACTCCACCGCGGTCCTGGGGCCGCTCGCCACGTACGCCGAGCCCCACTGCTACGACCTGTGCGCGGAGCATTCCGAGCGGCTCACCGCCCCGATGGGGTGGGAGCTGGTGCGCCTCCCCGTCGAGGAGGAGAGCGAGCCCAGCGCCGACGACCTGGAGGCCCTCGCCGACGCCGTCCGCGAGGCCGCGCGGCCCGCGCCGGGCCCCGGGCAGGAGCCCGTCGGCCAGGGCACCGAGGTCGGCCGCCGCGGGCACCTGCGGGTGCTGCGCTCCGAGCCCGCGGGCACGCAGCCGCAGGAGTGAACCCCCAAGCCGGAGGCGGGGCGGGTGGCGCCCGCCTTTCCCGGTAGGCTCGGGAAAATCCCCCTCGCGACAACACTCGGACAGGGAGCAGGAGTGGGCGACCTCGCCAAGATCTTCAAGGCGTATGACATCCGGGGCGTCGTACCCGACGAACTGGACGCCGAGACCGCCGAGGCGATCGGCGCGGCCTTCGTCCGCGTGACGGGGGCGGACTCCGTCGTCACCGCCCACGACATGCGGGCCTCCTCGGTGCCGCTCGCCGAGGCGTTCGCGCGCGGCGCGACGTCCCAGGGCGCGGACGTGGTCGAGGCCGGGCTCGGCTCCACCGACCTCCTCTACTACGCCAGCGGCAGCCTCGAACTGCCCGGCGCGATGTTCACCGCGAGCCACAACCCGGCGAAGTACAACGGGCTGAAGCTGTGCCGCTCCGGCGCGCGCCCGGTCGGCCGCGACACCGGCCTCACCGAGATCCGCGAACTGGTGGAGAAGGGCGTGCCCGCCCACGACGGCCCCGCCGGGACGGTGACGCGCCGCGACCTCCTCCAGGGCTACGCCGACCACCTCAAGACCCTCGTCGACCTGTCGGGGATCCGCCCGCTCAAGGTGGTCGTGGACGCGGGCAACGGCATGGGCGGCCACACCGTCCCGTCGGTGTTCGCGGGCCTGCCGATCGACCTCGTGCCGCTCTACTTCGAGCTGGACGGCACCTTCCCCAACCACGAGGCCAACCCGATCGAGCCCGCGAACCTCCGCGACCTCCAGGCGAAGGTCCGCGAGGTCGGCGCCGACCTCGGGCTCGCCTTCGACGGCGACGCCGACCGCTGCTTCGCGGTGGACGAGCGCGGCGAGATCGTCTCCCCGTCCGCGATCACCGCGCTGGTCGCGACCCGGGAGCTGGCCAAGCACCCCGGCTCCTCGATCGTGCACAACCTGATCACCTCGAAGGCCGTGCCCGAGATCGTCGCCGAGAGCGGCGGCACCCCGGTGCGGACGCGCGTCGGCCACTCCTTCATCAAGCAGACGATGGCCGAGACCGGCGCGGTGTTCGGCGGCGAGCACTCGGCGCACTTCTACTTCCGCGACTTCTGGTTCGCCGACTCGGGGATGCTCGCGGCGCTGCACGTCCTCGCCGCGCTCGGCGGGCAGGACGCCCCGCTGTCGGAGCTGCTCGGCGAGTACACGCGCTACGCCGCGTCCGGCGAGATCAACAGCGAGGTCGCCGACCAGGCGGCCGCCACCGGCCGCGTGCGCGCCGCGTTCGCCGCGCGACCGGGAGTTACCATTGACGAACTCGACGGCCTCACCGTCGCGGACGAGTCGCAGGGGTGGTGGTTCAACCTGCGGCCGTCCAACACCGAACCGCTGCTCCGGCTGAACGCCGAGGCGGCCGACGACCGGGCCGTGACGGCCATCCGCGACGAGGTGCTGGCCATCGTGAGGGAGAAGTGACGCCGCACATGAGCATGAAGATCGACTCCTGGCTGCTGGAGATCCTCGCCTGCCCGAACTGCGGCGGCGGCCTGCGCGCCGACGAGGACGCGGCCGAGCTGGTGTGCACCGGCTCGTGCGGCTACGCCTACCCGGTCCGCGACGACATCCCCGTCCTCCTCGTCGACGAGGCGCGGACGCCCGCACCGTGAACCCCGGCCGGCTGGAGGAGGCCGAAAAGATCGAGGCCGCCGACCCCGGCGGCATGCTGCGGCAGGTGGCCTCCTCGGCCGCGCAGGTGCGGGAGGCGCGCCGCGCGGCGGCGGAGGCGGGCGTCGACGGCCTCGCCGAGGACGGGCGCCCCCGCGCGATCGTCGTCGCCGGCATGGGCGGCTCGGGCATCTCCGGGGACGTGCTGGCCGCCGTGTGCGGCATCGGCTGCCCCGTCCCGATGACGACCGTGCGCGGCTACCGGCTGCCCGGCTGGGTGGGCGCCGCCGACCTCGTCATCGCCGTGTCGTGCTCGGGCGAGACCGAGGAGACCCTCGCGCTCGCCGCCGAGGCCGCCCGGCGCGGCTGCCGCCTGCTGTTCGTCGGCGCGGGCGGCTCGCCGCTCGCCGACCTGGCCGAGCAGACCCGCGCGCTGTTCGTCCCCGTCCGCTCGGTGGGGCAGCCGCGCTCCACGCTGTGGGGGCTGACGGTCCCGCTGCTGCTCGCGGCCCGCTCGCTCGGCCTCACCGACCTCCCCGACGCGGTGCTGGAGTCCACCGCGACCCTGCTGGAGGACGTCGCGCACCGCTGCCGCCCGGCGAGCGAGCCGTTCGTCAACCCCGCCAAGCGGGTCGCGCTCGACCTCGCGGGCGACGTGCCGCTGGTGTGGGGCTCCTCCGCGCTCGCGGGCGCCGCCGCCCACCGGCTGACCTGCCAGCTCAACGAGAACGCGAAGTACCCGGCGGTCTTCGGCGAGATCCCCGAGGCCGACCACAACCAGGTGATGGCCTTCGACGGCTTCTTCGCCCGCACCGCGTCCGCGCCCGAGCCCGGCTCGCTCGACCCCGAGGACTTCTTCCGCGACCGCTCCGACGATCCCGAGCACGGCCTGCACCTGGTCATGCTGAGCGACGTCGACGAGCATCCGCAGGTGCGCAAGCGGCGCGAGGCGTCGGTCGCGATGGCGCGCGACCGGGGCGTCGCGGTCACCGAGCTGGGCGCCGAGGGCGCCCATCCGCTGGAGCGGATCGCGTCGCTGATCGCGCTCGGGGACTATGTCACGGTTTACTTGGCCATCGCCCTGGGCGTCGACCCCACACCGGTGCCCGCCATTCAAGAGCTCAAAGCGAGGATTGCGTAGATGAGTGCTGAGGGTGGAACGAAGGCCATCATCGCCGCGCTGGCCGCCAACCTCGGGATCGCCGCGTCGAAGTTCGTCGCGTTCGTGTTCACGGGTTCGTCGTCGATGCTCGCCGAGTCGATCCACTCGGTCGCCGACTCGGGGAACCAGGCACTGCTGCTGCTCGGCCGCAAGCGGTCCGAGCGCGACCGGACCCCCAAGCATCCGTTCGGCTACGGACGGGAACGCTACTTCTACGCGTTCCTCGTGGCGGTCGTCCTGTTCACCGTCGGCTCGGCGTTCTCGCTGTACGAGGGGTACCACAAGGTGTCCCACCCCGAGGAGGTGAAGTCGCCGGCGTGGGCGTTCGCCGTCCTGATCATCGCGATCGGGCTGGAGGGCTTCTCGTTCCGCACGGCGATCAAGGAGTCGAACGCGCTGCGCGGCGACAAGTCGTGGTGGGCGTTCATCCGCCGCGCCAAGGCGCCCGAGCTGCCCGTCGTCCTACTGGAGGACCTCGCCGCGCTCGTCGGCCTCGTCCTCGCGCTGGCCGGCGTGTCGATGGCCGTGGCCACCGGCGACGGGGTCTGGGACGGTGTGGGCACCGTCGCGATCGGCGTGCTGCTCGCCGTGGTCGCGACGATCCTTTCGATCGAGACCAAGAGCCTGCTGATCGGCGAGGGCGCCGACCCCGAGCAGCAGGAGCGGATCGTCGCGGCGCTGGAGTCGGTCGACGAGGTCGACCACGTCATCCACATGCGGACCGAGTACGTCGGCCCCGAGGAGCTGCTGATCGCCGCGAAGATCGCCGTCTACCACGACGACACGGCGGCGGAGGTCGCGCGCGGCATCGACGCCGCCGAGGCGAAGGTCCGGTCGCTGATCCCGGAGGCGCAGCTCATCTACCTGGAGCCCGCGCTCGACGAGGCGTACCGCAAGAACGCCGCCCCAACGGGGAACGCCTCGTCGGAGAGTCCCACGTCCTCCTGACGGAGGCGCGGCGGACGTTCGCACGGGATCCCTCGCCGGGCGGCCGACGACGTGCCGGTCGACCCCAGCCCAGGCAAGACCGGCGAGTGCCTCCGGGGAGGCGGTACCACGGCCGTCCGGCGAGGTGCTTCCCATGCTCCCCGCCCGGACCCCTGAGCCGGGCGGTTCTGGTGTGACCGCGGCAGCCCCACCGAACCCCCTACGTCGGTGCGGCCGCCTTCGCGGTCACGATTAAGACACTACGTTCGCGCTGGTCCCTCGGGCGTCCGCCAAAAGGAGGGAAACCGGGTCGTCCTCCAGGGGGATCCCGCCTCCTCGCATAGCCCCGCATGGTGAGGTGACCTCCTCCACCCAGCGGTCAGTATGGAGGGGTGACCAGCGACGACCACACCGACAAGGCCCGGCCGGCGCCCGATCCCGCGGGGTTCGGCCCCGCCATCGCGCATCACGCGTGGCGGCTGTCCGGCCGGATCGTGGCGGGCGTGGGGCAGCTCCTCCTGTGGATCCTCACCGGACTCGGCAGGCTCCTGCGCCCGGCGGCGGCCCGCCTCACCGGCCGCCTGACGGGCGCCTCGCGCCCCGCGCCCGGCGGCGGGGCCACCGCGCCGCTGCCCCGGTGGCTCGACGCCTGGGGCGAGATCACCGGCTCCTGGTACTTCGCGCCGCTGACCGGCCTCGCCCTCACCATCGCCGCGCTGGCGGAGCTGGCGCCGAGCGCCGGCACGCCGCTGAGCCTCGCGGGCGGGTTCGCGGTCGCCTCGACACTCCCGCTCGTCTGGCGCCGCGAGTACCTGCGCCCGGTCGCGGCGGTGGCGCTCGGCGCGTTCGCCGCCGGGCTGCTCACCGGGCAGGTACTGCTGATCACCACGACGTTCGGCGCGCTCTACACGCTGTTCGCGCTCGGCCGGCAGCTGCCCCGGCAGTCGGCGGGCGTCCTCGCGGTGGGCTCGGTCGCGACCGTCGCCGTCGTGTACGTCGCGACCTCGACGCTGGACGACGTGC
This sequence comes from Actinomadura litoris, assembly GCF_009733595.1. Classification (GTDB taxonomy): domain Bacteria; phylum Actinomycetota; class Actinomycetes; order Streptosporangiales; family Streptosporangiaceae; genus Spirillospora; species Spirillospora litoris. Next base: position 51,368 of record NZ_WOFH01000003.1, read on the forward strand.
CCTGGCCGGCGCCGATCGTCGCCGTGCTCGCCGCGATCGGCCTCGGCGACGCGCGCCGCGTCGTGGAGACCGCCGGGCGCACCGAGGCCGAGGCCGAGGAGCGCACCAACGAGACCCTCACCCGGCTGATCGCCGTCCAGCGGGAGCAGGCGGTGATGCGCGAGCGCGCCAGCATCGCCCGCGAGCTGCACGACGTCGTCGCGCACTCCGTCTCCATGATCGCGGTGCAGGCGGAGACCGCCCCCTACACGATGCAGGACCTCTCGCCCGAGGCGCGCGCCGGCTACACCGAGATCGCCAAGACGGCGCGGGAGGCGCTGGTGGAGATGCGGCGGCTGCTCAGCGTGCTGCGCGCCGACGCCAAGCCCGAGCCCGACGCGGTCACCACCCCGCAGCCCCGGCTGGACCGGCTGCCCGACCTGATCGACCAGCACCGCGGCGCGGGCGGCGCCGTCGACCTCGCCGTGCACGGCGACCCGCGCACGCTGTCGACGACCGTGGAGCTGTCGGCGTACCGGATCGTCCAGGAGGCGCTGACGAACGCGCGCCGCCACGCGCCCGGCGCCGGCGTCCACGTCGACCTGACGTTCCTGCCGGACCGGCTGGCCGTCCGGGTCCGCGACGACGGCGCGTCCGCGCGGACGATGGTCCTGCCCCCCGGCATCGCCGGGACGCCCGGCGATGATCCAGCGGGACCGACCCGGTTCGACACCACGTCAGGGCCGATCTCCGGACCCGCGCCCGAGTCCGGTGGCGGACATGGCCTCGTCGGCATGCGCGAACGTGCGACCATGCTGGGCGGACGGTTCTCCGCCGGGCCCGCCACCGAGGGCGGGTTCCTGGTGGAGGCCGAGCTTCCGCTCAACAGGGAGGAGTCGGCCGATGGGGGACGACGCGCGCGCGGGTAGGGACCGGCTGCGGTGATCAAGGTGATGATCGTCGACGACCAGACGATCGTGCGGGCGGGGTTCGCCGCGCTGCTCGCCTCCCAGGACGACATCACCGTCGTCGGCGAGGCCGGCGACGGGCGCGAGGCGGTCCGGCTGGCCGAGCGGGGCCGCCCCGACGTGGTCGTCATGGACATCCGCATGCCCGGCATGGACGGCATCGAGGCCACCCGCCGCATCCTCGCGCTGCCCGGCGCCGAGAACGTGCGGGTCCTGGTGCTGACCACCTTCGACGTCGACGAGTACGTCTACGAGGCGCTCGCCGTCGGCGCCAGCGGCTTCCTGCTGAAGGACGCGACCGCCGAGGAGCTGGTCGCGGCCGTGCACATCGTGGCGCGCGGCGACTCGCTGCTCGCCCCGCAGGTCACCGGGCGGCTCATCCGCGAGTTCACCAAGCAGCGGCGCGGCCGTCCGCAGGCGCCCTCGGAGCTGTCCACGCTGACGGCCCGGGAGAGCGAGGTCCTCGTGCTCATCGCGGGCGGCCTGTCCAACGGCGAGATCGCGCAGCGGCTGGTGGTGAGCGAGCACACCGTCAAGACCCACGTGGCCCGCGTGTTCACCAAGCTCGGCCTCCGCGACCGCGCCCAGGCCGTCATGCTCGCCTACGAGTCCGGGGTGGTCGTCCCCGGCGAGTCCGCCGCCGGCTAGCGGCGGCGGAGCAGGCGCAGCGCCTTCTCCTTCTCGAAGTCGAGCGCGCGGGTGGGCGGCGCCGAGAGCCGTCCGATGCGCTCGCCCAGCTCGCGGACGTGCGCCTGCACCTGCGGCTCGGCCAGCACCCGCAGCCCGAACGCCAGCTCCGCCGGGCCGATGTCGTAGCGCTTCTCCAGCGCCAGGGCGAGCGCCACCGCGCGCAGCTCCGCGTCCCCGAACCGCCGGTGCCCGTTCGCGCGCCGGACACCCCCGCCCGGCAGCGCCGACTCCCGGGTCGTGGGCAGCAGCCCGAGCGTCTCCCGGTAGCGGAGCATGCGGGGCGAGGTACCGAGCCGCCGGGCGGCCTCCGTGATGCGCATGAGCCGATTCTGACAAATTTGTGTCAGGAAGTCGCCCCCGACGATGCCGAACCGGCTTCGCCCGCCATAGACTCGCGGCCGGACGCCAACACGGGCACACGCGGACCAAGGAGCAACGTAAGCATGGACTACAAGGTCGCCGACCTTTCGCTGGCCGACTTCGGGCGCCGGGAGATCCGGCTCGCCGAGCACGAGATGCCCGGCCTGATGGCCGTGCGCAACGAGTACTCCACCGCCCAGCCGCTGCGCGGCGCCAAGATCATGGGCTCCCTGCACATGACGATCCAGACGGCCGTGCTGATCGAGACCCTCGTGGAGCTCGGCGCCGACGTCCGCTGGGTGTCCTGCAACATCTTCTCCACCCAGGACCACGCCGCCGCGGCCATCGTCGTCGGCAAGGAGGGCACCGCCGAGAACCCGCAGGGCGTCCCGGTGTTCGCCTGGAAGGGCGAGACGCTCGACGAGTACTGGTGGTGCACCGACCAGGCCCTGCGCTGGCCCGACGGCTCCGGCCCCAACATGATCCTGGACGACGGCGGCGACGCGACCCTGCTCGTCCACAAGGGCGCCGAGTACGAGAAGGCCGGCGCCGTGCCGACCGCCTCCGAGGACGACCCCGAGGAGTGGGGCATCATCCTGGAGACCCTCCGCCGCACGATCGCCGAGAAGCCCGGCCGCTGGACCGCCACCGCCGCCGAGATCAAGGGCGTCACCGAGGAGACCACCACCGGCGTCCACCGCCTCTACGAGATGGCCAAGGCCGGCACGCTCGCCTTCCCGGCCATCAACGTCAACGACTCGGTCACCAAGTCGAAGTTCGACAACAAGTACGGCTGCCGCCACTCGGTCATCGACGGCCTCAACCGCGCCACCGACGTCCTCATCGGCGGCAAGGTCGCCGTCGTCTGCGGCTACGGCGACGTCGGCAAGGGCTGCGCCGACGCCCTCAAGGGCCAGGGCGCCCGCGTGATCGTCACCGAGATCGACCCGATCTGCGCGCTCCAGGCCGCCATGGACGGCTTCCAGGTCACCACCCTCGACGACGTCGTCGAGATCGCCGACATCTTCGTCACCACCACCGGCAACTTCAACATCATCACGGCCGCGCACATGGGCCGGATGAAGCACCAGGCGATCGTGTCCAACATCGGGCACTTCGACAACGAGATCGACATGGCCGGCCTCGCCAAGACCGACGGCATCGAGAAGATCGAGATCAAGCCGCAGGTCGCCGAGTGGCGCTTCCCCGACGGCCACTCCATCATCGTCCTCGCCGAGGGCCGCCTGATGAACCTCGGCTGCGCGACGGGCCACCCGTCCTTCGTCATGTCCAACTCCTTCACCAACCAGGTCATCGCGCAGATCGAGCTGTTCACCAAGACCGAGGAGTACCCGGTCGGCGTGTACGTCCTGCCGAAGCACCTCGACGAGAAGGTCGCCCGCCTGCACCTCGACGCCCTCGGCGTCAAGCTCACCGAACTCACCAAGGAGCAGGCCGCCTACATCGGCGTCCACGTGGAGGGCCCCTACAAGCCCGACCACTACCGGTACTGATCGCATCGCCCTCGGCGTCAGGCGCAGAGCGCCTTCCTTCAACGGGCAATGCGCCGATCGCTAGCATCGCTCCGTCTCGCCTGGCGGCTCGCTTCGCGATCAGTTTCTTGCTTCGCTCGAAACTGGCTTCGCACGCGATCGGAGGGTTGGGGTCGTTGCGGGGCTGGGGCGGCGGCTGAGGTAGTTGCAGTGATTAACTGCCGGACGGGGGTTTCCCCGTCCGGCAGTTAGGGTTCGGAAGGGTTGTATGAGCGACGTCTCGGATGTGTCGCTTGCCTATCAGGGCGGCAAGCGGATCGAGTGGGCCGACCGGAGCATGCCCGTGTTGGGGCAGATCCGGGAGCGATTCGCTGCCGAGCGGCCGCTGGAGGGGTGGCGGGTGGCGGCGTGCATGCACGTCACCACCGAGACGGCGTGTCTGATCCGCACCTTGCAGGCGGGGGGCGCCAGTGTGGCGCTCGCCGCGTCCAATCCGCTCTCCACGCAGGACGATGTGGCCGCCGCCCTGGTGCAGGACGACGGCGCCGAGGTGTTCGCGCGGGCCGGGATCGACCGCGAGGGGTACTACGCCCATATCCACCAGGTGCTGGAGACCGGGCCCGATCTCGTCCTGGACGACGGCTGCGACCTCGTCAACACCCTGCACAGCGACCGGACGGATCTGCTCGGCACCGTCAAGGCGGGCTGCGAGCAGACGACGACGGGTGTCATCCGGCTGCACCAGATGGCGCGCGAGGGCGCGCTCAGGTTCCCCGTCGTCGCGGTGAACGACACCGACACCAAGCACATGTTCGACAACCGGTACGGGACGGGCCAGTCCACGCTGGACGGCATCATCCGGGCCACCAACACGCTTCTCGCAGGCAAGACCATCGTGATCGCGGGCTTCGGGTACTGCGGGCGGGGGCTCGCCGAGCGGGCGCGCGGGCTCGGCGCGCGCGTGGTGATCACCGAGATCGACCCGGTCAAGGCGCTGGACGCGGCGCTCCAGGGGTTCTCCGTCCAGCCGATGGCGCAGGCCGCGCCGGACGGGGACGTGTTCATCACCGTCACCGGCAACCGGGACGTGGTGAACGCCGAGCACCTCGCCTCGATGAAGGACGGCGCGATCCTCGCCAACTCCGGGCACTTCGACGTGGAGGTCGACGTCCGCGCGTTGGAGGAACTGGCCGTCGAGGTGCACCACGGCGTCCGTCCGCAGGCCGACGAGTACGTGCTGGCCGACGGCCGGCGGCTGGTGCTGCTGGCCGAGGGGCGGCTGGTCAACCTCGCGGCGGCCGAGGGGCACCCCGCCGCCGTCATGGACATGTCGTTCGCCGACCAGGCGCTGACCTGCGCGTGGCTGGCGACCGCGCACGAGAAGCTGGCCCCGGCCGTCCACGAGGTGCCGCAGGAGATCGACACCGAGGTCGCCCGGCTCAAGCTCGCGTCGATGTCGATCTCCATCGACCTGCTCACGCCCGAGCAGGAGGAGTACCTCCACTCGTGGCGGATGGGTTCCTGAGGGCCCATGCCGACCGGAGCCTACCTCCACCTGGAGGACGGTCTTGAGGAGCGCTTCCGATGCGCGCCGGGGCCCGGCGGCTGGCGCTACACCTCCGAGCGCTCCGACGGCGTCCGGACCGACCTCGTGGTCGACAGCCGGTGGCGGCAGATCCGGGTCGAGGTCGTCACCCCGTCGTGGTGGGTGCGCGGCGGCGTGACCGGGCCCGAGGTCGCCTGGGTGCGCGGGGACGCGGAGCACGGCGAGCGGGCGTCCGGGTTCCTGACCGACTCGCCCGGCTTCCTCGTCGCGATCGCCCATTCGCTCAGGGTCGCCGAGCAGGACGAGGCGGACGTCCGCCTCGTCCGTCTCTCCGGGCCCTCGCTGGCGGCGATCACCGCGACCTGGCGGTGGCGGCTCGCGGGCACCTCGGCCTACCAGAGCGAGACCGAACCGCTTCCCGTCGCCGAGTACGAAATCACCGACCTGTCAACCGGAGAACGCACCGCGTTCCATCTGGCCGGGGACGTCGTGCTGGCCGCTCCGGGAATCGAGCTGACCGAACTGGAATCGGTTCCGAACTTCCTGGTCTAGCGGGCTGCCGGCCGCGCTGAAATTTCACATCCCGTTTGATTGGCGCTGAATCGCGCCCGGGATATGCGGCCCTGACCTGCGTTTTCATCGTGGCGACCTGCGCTGCGCCACTGAAAGTGCGCCCATTGTCATTCGGGCGTGCAGCGGTCATCGTGACGACACCGCATGCGTTCGTGACCCTCCTGAGGAGCCCCCGCCGCGTGCCCAGGCACGCAGATCCGAATGGCAGGTTACCCGTCAATGGTGAATTCCAGCAGACAGCGTTGTCTTCTGGCGGTGCTCGCCGCCGGCGCCCTCGCCGCGGGCGTCCCGAGCACGGCCGGGGCGTCCGCGCCGGCGCCGGTCGAGACCTCCGGCCAGTACATCGTCACCGGTGCGCGCAGCGCCGAGCAGCGCACCCAGGTCGCGCGGACCGGCGCGGCCATCGACCTCCTCCGGGCGGACGGCGTCCAGGTGAGCGCGATCCCGTCCGAGGTCGCCGCGATCCGCAGGCTCGGCTTCACGGTGAGCGCGCCGCTCCCCAAGCCCGCGCCGCAGCCGACGAGGTCGGCGACCTCTTACCACACCTTCGCCGAGACGCAGCAGGAGGTCGACGCGGTCGCCGCCGCGCACCCGCAGATCACGCGCAAGTTCGTCGCGGGCAAGTCCGCGCAGGGCCGCGACATCATCGGCCTCAAGATCAGCGACAACGTGGCCACGGACGAGAACGAGCCCGAGATGCTCGTCATCGCCAACATCCACGCCCGCGAGCGGCTCACCGCCGAGCAGGCCCTGGACTACATCGGCCAGCTCACCGGCGGCTACGGGACCGACAAGCGGATCACCGACCTCGTGAACGAGCGCGAGATCTACGTGATGCCGATGGTCAACCCCGACGGCCAGGTCTACGACATGACCAGCGACACCCAGCCGGGCCGGATGTGGCGCAAGAACCGGGTGGGGTCGGGCACCGACCTGAACCGCAACTTCGCCTACAAGTGGGGCTGCTGTGGCGGGTCGTCCACCAGCCCGTCGAGTGAGACCTACCGCGGCACCGGGCCCGAGTCGGCCCCGGAGACCAAGGTCATCGCGAACTTCGTGCGCAGCCGCGTGGTCGGCGGCAAGCAGCAGCTCAAGATGTTCCTGGACGTCCACTCGGTGGCGCAGCTCGTGCTGTGGCCGTTCGGCTACACGATGAACAACACCGTCCCGGGCTCGATGGACGCCGACGACGAGGCCGCCCACCGCACGATCGGGCGCGAGCTCGCCGGGACGAACGGGTTCACGCCCGAGCAGTCCAGTGACCTGTACATCACCGATGGCACGACCGACGACTGGACGTGGGGCGAGTACCGCATCTTCTCCTACACGTTCGAGCTCGGCGGCGGGAGCTTCTACCCGCCCCCCTCGGCCATCGACAGTGAGGTGCGGCGCAGCCGCGAGGCGATGCTGCGCCTGACCGCCTATGCCGACTGCCCCTACCGGGCCATCGGCAAGGAGGACAAGTACTGCGCGGCCTGATCGGACGCCTGCCGCGTGGCCCCAGACGGCCCCTGGACCGGTCGCAGAGCCGGTTCCAGGGGTCGTTTCAGGGGGCGCGGGCGTCCCGTTCGGCCCTTCCGAGTCCGGTGAGAGGTGAGGGTGGTGTGCCGGCGTAACGGGTGCCGGGGGACGCGATCCCGGTTGGACCGCTCCTTTCGGTGCGGTGCCGCCGCGCCGCGGCAGGGTTCCCCGTGGTGCAGGAGATCGTGGTGGACGGCCCGGCGCCGCGCCGGCGGACCCGGGGGAAGGCGGCTCTGGTCGGGCTGCCCGTACCGCCGCTGACGCGTCCCGGGTGTCAGGGCCGCTGCGGCGGTACGGGGTACTGGCCGGTCGGGTATTGGCCGGTCGGGTACTGGCCCTGTGGCGGGCCGGGCGGCGGGCCCTGCGGCAGGACGCCCTGGTACGGGCCCGCGCCGTAGTTCGGCGGCGGGAGGAAGCGCGGCTGGCCCGGCCCGGGAGCGCTGAACGGCGGCGGCATCGGAGGGCCCTGCGGGACGGGCGCCACCGGCGGACCCCCGGCCATCGCCATGGCGGGAACCGGCGCCGGGGCCGCGCCGGGCGGCTGCTCGCTCTGCCCGAGGCGGCGTAGCCGGGCGGCGCGGCGCTGGGCGAGGCGCCACTCCTCGCGGCGGCGGCGCTCGGCGAGGATCGCCGACAGCAGGATCTCCGGCCGGACGCGTCCCGGCGGCGGGGGGCTCACCACCACGGCCACCTGGTCGGCGATGCGCTGCCCCAGCGAGTCGCGGACGTCCGGACGCAGCTCCCAGAAGCGCGAGAGGTACTGCCGCGCCGTCATCGCCAGCTCGTCGGACAGCATCGACAGCTCCAGCGTCCGCGCCCACCCGGCGAGCTGCGGCGGCATCACCGCGACCGGCCCGAACACCGACGAGGGCACCCGCTCCTGGATGACGATCGTCCCGGCGAACAGGTCGCCGAGCCGCTTGCCGCGCTTGCTGCACAGCGAGGCGATCAGCGCGGGCGCGCTGTAGAGCGTCCAGAACTCGATGAACCCGGCGAGCGCCCGCACGAGCGCCTGCCGGAACCGGATCGGCCCGCCGTCGTCGGCGACGACGCGCAGCCCGGCCGCGAGCTTGCCGAGCGTCCGGCCGCGCGAGAGCGTCTCGAACGCGCACGGGTAGCCGACGATCACCGCCACCACGCAGGCCAGGCTGAGGCCGGTCGTCCACGCGTCGTCGGCGCCCGCCGTCGCCATCGACACGCCCACGATCAGGATGTTCATGATCACTAGCTGGAACAGCAGGTCGAGCAGCACGGCGCAGCCACGGCTGGCCAGCCGCGCGACACGGATGTCGAGCGCGACGGCCTCGCCGGTGACGAGTTCGGCCATGTCCTGTTCCTCCAATGCCGGGGCACGTCTATTTTGCCGGTTCGGCGGTGTGAGGCGTTAGTCTCCCGGGGTGGACGTCGACGCCTATGTGGCCGCGCACAACGCCGACTGGCTGCGCCTCGAACGGTTGATCAACCGGGGCCGCCGGCTGTCCGGCACGGAGATCGACGAGCTCGTCGAGCTCTACCAGCGCACCGCCACGCACCTGTCGGTGGTGCGCTCCAGCTCCCCCGACCCGCAGCTCGTCGGGCGGCTGTCGTCGCTGGTCGCGCGCGGGCGCGCGGCCGTGGCGGGGGCGCAGGCGCCGCTCTGGCGGGACGTCTCCCGGTTCGCCACGGTCTCGTTCCCGGCGGCGGCCTACCGGATGCGGTGGTGGTGGCTCGGCAACGCCGTCCTCGGCAACCTGCTCGCGCTGGCCCTCGCGATCTGGATCGTGCACAGCCCCGAGGTGCAGTCGAGCATCGCGACGCCCGCCGAGATCCGCGACATCGTCGACCACGACTTCGCGAACTACTACACCGAGCACTCGGCGGCCTCGTTCGCCTTCAAGGTGTGGATCAACAACGCGTGGGTGTCGGCGGTCGCACTGATCTTCGGCATCATGCTGGGCATCCCCACCCTGTTCGTGCTGCTGATGAACCAGGTCAACCTGGGAGTGATGGGCGGGCTGATGTTCGCCTCCGGCAAGGGCTCCATCTTCTTCGGGCTGATCCTGCCGCACGGCCTGCTGGAGCTGACCGCCGTGTACCTCGCCTGCGCGGGCGGCCTGAAGATGGGCTGGACGGTCGTCGACCCCGGCCGCCGCACCCGCGGCCAGGCCCTCGCCGAGGAGGGCCGGGCGGCGGTCAGCGTCGCGATGGGCCTGGTCGTGGTGCTGCTGGTGTCCGGCCTCATCGAGGGGTTCGTGACGGGCTGGGTCCATGTGACGTGGCTCCGCGTCGGCATCGGCGTGGTCGCCGAGGCGGGGTTCCTCGGCTATGTGATCGTCCTGGGCCGCCGCGCGACCCGCCGGGGCGAGACCGGCGACGCCGACCTCACCCCCGACCTCGTCCCCGTCTCGGGCTGACCCCGGGCCTACAGGCGGCCCGCGGCCTTGAGGGCCAGGTAGGCGTCGGCGAGGGCCGGGGCGATCTCGTCGGGCGGGGCGTCCACCACCTCGACGCCGTGGGCGCGCAGCTCGGCGGTGAGGCGGCGGCGGTCGGCGCGGGCGCGCTCGGCGGCGGCCGCGTCGTAGACGGCCGCGAGGTCGCCGCGCCCGGCCGCCATCTCCCCGAGCCGCGGGTCCGCCACGGCGGCGATCATGACCAGGTGCCGGGCGGTGAGCTGCGGCAGCAGCGGCAGCAGCCCCTCCTCGATCGCGGCGGTGTTCAGGTCGGTCAGCAGGACGACCAGGCAGCGCTGCCGGACGCGCGCCATCAGCGTCGACACCATCCCCGCCGCGTCGCATTCGAGCAGCTCGGGCTCCAGCGGCGCCATCGCGTGCACCATCGCGGGCAGCAGGTCGGTGCGGGACGCGCCCTCCACGCGGGTCCGGACGCGCCGGTCGTAGGCGAGCAGGTCGACGCGGTCGCCGGCGCGGGAGGCCAGGGCGCCGAGCAGCAGCGCCGCGTCCATCGAGCAGTCCAGCCGGGGGATGTCGCCGACGCGGCCCGCGGACGTGCGGCCGGTGTCGAGCACCAGGTAGATGCGCCGGTCGCGCTCGGGACGCCACGTCCGCACGACGACGTCGCCGCGCCGCGCGGTGGCCCGCCAGTCGATGGAGCGGACGTCGTCGCCGTCCACGTACTCGCGCAGCGAGTCGAACTCGGTGCCCTGGCCGCGGATCAGCGCCACGTGCGCGCCGGTCAGCTCCCGCAGCCGCGCCAGCTTGGCAGGCAGGTGGCGGCGGGACGGGAACGCCGGGAGCGCCCGCACCGTCCACGGCGCGGGACGCGAGAGCTGCCGCGCGGCGAGCCCGAGCGGGCCCACCGACCGCACCACGACCGTGATCGCGCGCCGGTCGCCGCGCCGCGTCGGGGTCAGCGACATCTCGACGCGGCGGCGCTCCCCGGCGGGCACGTCCACGCGGGCGGTGCGGGGGGTGGCGCCCGCGCTCGGCGGCCACACGTCCCGCAGCCGGGCCTTGAGGCGCCGCCTGCCGAGGTTCTCGACCGTCAGCGTGACCGTCGCGCTCTGGCCGAGCCTGACGCTGGTGTCGCCGGTCCGGTGGAAGCGCAGCGCCCGCACGTTCCCCGCGAGCGCGAGGTCGGCGACGACGCCGAGCAGCAGGACGCCCCACAGCGCGAGCAGCGTCCACCAGCTCGGCACCAGCAGCGGGACGAGCGCGCCGAGCAGCGCCAGCAGCCCCAGGCGTCCGGTCAGCGCCATCAGCGGGGCGCGGGGACGTGGGCGAGGATGCCCTCCAGCACGCCGTCGGCGGTCGCGCCCTCCAGCTCCGCCTCGGGACGCAGCTGCACCCGGTGCCGGAGGGTGGGCCTGGCCAGCGCCTTCACATCGTCCGGCGTCACGTAGTCGCGGCCGGACAGCCAGGCCCACGCGCGCGCGGTCGCCAGCAGCGCCGTCGCGCCGCGCGGGGACACCCCGAGTTGCAGCGACGGGGACTGGCGGGTGGCGCGGCACAGGTCCACGACGTAGGCGGCGACCTTCGGGTCCAGCAGCACGGCGCGGACCGCCGCCCGCCCGGCCGCCAGCTCGGCCGCGCCCGCGACGGGCCGCACCGCCGACAGGTCGCGGGGGTCGAACCCCGAGGCGTGCCGTTGCAGCATGGCGATCTCCTCGTCCCGGGTGGGGACGGGCACGGTCAGCTTCACCAGGAACCGGTCGAGCTGGGCCTCGGGCAGCGGGTAGGTGCCCTCGTACTCGATCGGGTTCTGCGTCGCGCACACCACGAACGGGTCGGGCAGCGGACGCGCCGTCCCCTCGACGGAGATCTGCCGCTCCTCCATCGCCTCCAGCAGCGACGCCTGCGTCTTGGGCGGCGTCCGGTTGATCTCGTCCGCGAGCAGGAGGTTGGTGAAGACGGGCCCCTCGCGGAACTCGAACTCCGCCGTGCGGTTGTCGTACACCAGCGACCCGGTCACGTCGCCGGGCATCAGGTCGGGGGTGAACTGGACGCGCTTGAAGTCCAGGTCGAGGGCGCGCGAGAGCGTCTTGATGAGCAGCGTCTTGGCCGTGCCGGGGACGCCCTCCAGCAGCACGTGGCCGCGGCAGAGCAGCGCGATGACGAGACCGGTCACCACGGAGTCCTGGCCCACGACCGTCTTGGCCACCTCCTTGCGCAGCGCCGTGAGCGCCGCGCGGGCGGTCTCGGACTGCCGCCGCACCTCCTCGGGCAACCGCTCGGCTCCCGGGGGCGTGTCCACGGGTGCGCCGGGGCCCTGGCCGGGTGCGCCGGACTCCGGGCCCGGCCCGTCGCCCTTCCCGAGGTCAAGAGGGTGGTTCACGACTGTCGTACCTGCCTTTCCAGGTCGTCGAGGACGTCGGTGAGAGCGATCAGCCCGGCGTCGTCCGCGGGCTCGGGACCGTACAGCGCCGCACCCACGTAGGCCTCCTCGCGGCCGGTGCGGACCGCGACGGCGGCGACGATCTCGTGCATGGACGCCGGGTCCTGCGCGCTGCCGCGCGGGAGGCCGAGCAGCGGGACGATGCGCTCGCGCGCCCCCGAGCGCAGCGCGTCGGAGGCCCGGTCGCGGGCGCGGGCCGCGCGGTACAGCCGGGCCCGCCCCTCGACCGTCTCGGCGGAGCGGACCGCGACCGGCAGCGCCTCGGCCACGACCGGGCCGAGCCGCCGCGCCCGCCACGCCGCCACCAGCAGCACGGTGACCACCAGTTCGAGGAAGAACAGCCAGACGCCGAACGGCACCATGTCGGTGATCGTCTTGTCCCCGGCGCCGGAGCCGGCGGCGGGCTTGTCCGGGATCAGCCAGATGACGGAGGGCGGCACGCCGATCATTCCCATGGCCAGCGCCGCGTTCCCCTCCTCGTCCAGGTGCTCGTTGGTGAGGAAGCCGGACGAGCCGACCACCGTGACCGACCGGTTTCCCGCGATGAGGCTGACCAGCCGGGGGGAGCCCGCCGCCTTGTAGCAGCCGACGCCCTCGTCCGGGTCGTCATAGGTCTGGGAGTCGCCGAACTTCACCCTTCCGGCGAGCTTCGCGAAGGGCATCTCGCAGCCAGGGTCGCTGGTCTCCTCGAAGCTCGGCCCGGCCGAGGTCACCCCGGGGGCCAGCACCGCCAGGACGTCGCGTCCGGGCGCGAGGAGCAGCAGGTCGCCCGGCGTGGAGCGGAGCCGTTCGATGTCGGCGTCGGTGAGCCGCTCGCTGCGGCTCACCACCAGCATGCTCCGGGGCGTGGACGCCGCGGCCGCCTCGCTCGCGTGCCTGGCCACCGTCACCGGCGTCCCGCGCTGCTTGAGGAGCTCGGCGATCGCCCGGGTGCCGTCCCGCTTGGCCGATGTCGGGTCGAGCTGCTCGTTCGAGCCCGTAGGGCGAAGCGCCGCGAGCACGACCGCGATGACCGCCAGGGCGAACAGCACGCCGACGATCCCGCGCGAGGACCGCCAGCGCCGCCGCGCGACCTGCCCGGCGGACGGCTCGGCGGGCGCCTGGGGCGGGGCCTGGGTCACCATCGCGGGCCCCCCTCTCCCTCCGCCGCGTCCTCGGCGGCTCCGACCGGGACGAGACCATCGGCCTCCAGCGGCTTCGGACGCGCCTCCCGGAGGCGTTCGTCCAGGTCCTTGAGCCGCGCGTACCCCTCGGAGGTGCCGGGGCGGTCGCCGTACCAGACGTCGTCGAAGATCCGCACGCCGCCGCGCAGCTCGTCGGCGAGCTGCGGCACGGCCTCGCCCGCCTCGGCGGCCAGCTCGTCGGCCGTCCGCCCGGGACGCGGCGAGAGCACGGCCCGCTCCTCCAGGTCGCGGGCGATGGCGCGGAGCCGCTCGCGGATGGCCTCGGCCCACCGCCCGGCGGCGGCGTGCGCGTCCGCGGCGTCCCGGTGGTCGAGCGCGGTGGACGGCTCGTCCTCCAGCAGCGCCTCCCCCCGCGAGCGCGGGTTGCGCCGCCCCCACATCAGCCACGCGACCAGCGCGATCGCCGCCGCCAGGATGAGGATGATGACCGCGACCGACAGCCACCCGCTCCCGTTCCCCTGCGCGTTCGGCGCGGCGGCCCGCTGGAACAGGTCGCCCAGCCAGTCGGTGAACCTGTCCCAGGCCCGCTCCAGCCAGGACGGCTTGTCCCGCTGGTAGATCTGCTTGTCGAGCTCGCGCCGCGCCATCTCGCGCGCCTCGTCCCGCCCGACCGGATCGAACCTCACGACCCCACCCCGCCTTCAGACCCGGGCCACCCCTGAGCCCCGGCCGCGAACCCGGCCCCAGGCGCGGAGTCGCCCCCGCCACCGAACGCGGCCCCGGGCCCCGCGCCGGGCGCGGGCGGGTGACCGGCCCCGGGAGCGGGGTTCGTCTCGGGGCCCTGACCTGTCCAGGGGGCGGGAGGTGCGGTGGGCGCCGGGGCGTGGGGAGGTCGTGGGGGAGGTTGTGTTCGCATGGCGGGATCGGTCGGGAACCCCGTGGTTCCCGGGGGCGGGGTGAAGGGCGCCCCGGAGGGTGGCGGCGGCGGGGCGGGGCGCCACAGGTCGATGAAGCCCTCGCCTCCCTCGTCGTCGCCGGCCAGGGCCGCCGCGGAGCGTCCGCGGGTGCGCAGGTCCAGGTCGAGGCCCTCGCGGCGCATGCGCCGGTCGATGTACAGCAAGGCGATCACCCCCGCGTCGAAGGGCAGGACCACGGACCAGCTCACGATCCGCCCGAGCGTGTCGACGGCCAGCGCCGCCACGGCGGCGCCGCCCTCCGGCTTGGTGCCGAAGGCCACCAGTTCCACGATCAGGAACGGGATCCGCAGGGCGAAGAACCCCATGAACACCGTCACCAGCAGTGCGAGCAGGAGCGTCCCGCAGGTGCGCAGCCAGCGGCCCTTGGACAGCGTCCTGGCCCGGCGGAGCGCCCCGCCGACGCCCTGCCGCTCCAGCACCACCGCCGGCACCGCCTGGACGAGCAGGATGTACAGCCACACCATCAGCCCGACCCCGACCGGGACGCCGAGGATCCCGGCCAGCAGCACCAGCGCCGGATGCGCGCCCGCCGCCAGCAGCAGGAGAAACGGCAGCGTGGGCAGCAGCAGCGCGAGCAGCGGCACCACCATCACCACGCCGGCGGTGGCGGCGACCCGGCCCAGCCGCGGGCGGACGTCGCGCCAGGCCCGCCCCTGCTCAACCGGCAGGCCGAGCAGTTCGCGCCCGAGGATGGGCGCCATCATCCCGGCCATCAGCAGGACCCCGTACGCCGACAGCACCAGCCCCGCGAGCCCGAGCGTGACCTGCGCGCCGATCGAGTCCAGCAGCACGTCCGGCGTGACCTCGCCGCGCGCCTCGTCCCCGACGAAGAAGTACGCGGCGACCGACCCCGCCACCTGGACCACCGTACTGATGGCCACCGACATTCCGAGCGTCGTCCGCGGCCGCCGCCGGATTCCGGCGATGGCGCCGTCCAGCATCTCCGAGATGGACATGGGGCGGAACGGGACGGCGCCGTCCACGTCGTCGTCCCAGCCGTCCGGTCCCGGCATCTTGGCTCCCTGCGATCTCTGGCGGGGGTCTCGGCTCGCCCGCGTCCCCGTCCGGGCGGTGGCCCCGCCCGCTCTCGCCGGGGCCGCCGGTCAGGTCATCCTGTCACGGGCGGGCCGCCGTCAACGCCGCTCGACGGCGATCGGCGCCACGACTCGGGGCGAGCCGGACCAATACGGCCCAACCCGTCAACCGGGTGTCCCTCTCGGGAGTCCCCTTTACAATCCGTCCCTCGAATAGGGGACGGATAAGGCGTGGGCGTGCTCGGACACGGTCCGGGAGGAGTCATGTACGACGCAAACGCGGGTAACCTTGCACGCCAAGGCATATCTCTCCCTGGCGAGGTGGGGCCGGAGCGTCTCACCCCACTCCACCGAACCCCGACTTTGTGACGATGAGGGCCATGAGAGGACGTGTACTGGTCGTCGATGACGATCTCGCGCTCGCCGAGATGCTCGGTATCGTGCTGAGAGGCGAGGGTTTCGAGCCCTCGTTCGTCCACGACGGTGACAAGGCGCTGGAGGCGTTCCGGGAGACCCGGCCTGACCTGGTGCTGCTCGACCTGATGCTGCCGGGGGCCGACGGCATCGACGTCTGCCGCCAGATCCGCGCGGAGTCGGGCGTCCCGATCGTGATGCTGACCGCCAAGAGCGACACCGTGGACGTCGTGCTCGGGCTCGAATCCGGGGCCGACGACTACATCGTCAAGCCGTTCAAGCCGAAGGAGCTGGTGGCGCGCGTGCGCGCGCGCCTGCGACGCACCGACGAACCCGCGCCCGAGACCCTCCAGATAGGCGACATCACCATCGACGTCGCCGGGCACTCCGTGAAGCGGGGGGACCGGCACATCCCACTCACGCCCCTGGAGTTCGACCTCCTGGTCGCCCTGGCCCGCAAGCCCCGTCAGGTGTTCACCCGCGAGGTCCTGCTTGAGCAGGTGTGGGGCTACCGCCACGCCGCCGACACGCGCCTGGTCAACGTGCACGTGCAGCGGCTCCGAGCCAAGATCGAGAAGGATCCGGAGCGTCCCGAGATCGTCGTCACCGTCCGCGGCGTCGGCTACAAGGCCGGTCCCGCCTGACCGTCCGGACCCTCCCGTCCCCGGAACGGCACGCCCATGACGACCCGACTCCGCCCCGCGAACATCCCACCCGCAGCCGCCGGTGGGCCGCTGAGCGACGCCGCTCGCGGCTCCGGGCGGCGCGCTGACAGCGTCCGGGGGCGGCCATGAGCGGGCCGGCGGGTGCGAGCGGCGCCGACGGCGCGCAGGGCGAGACCACCGCGCAGGGCGGGGCGAGCAGGCAGGGCCGCGCGAGCGGGACGGGCGGCCTCGGGAGGCGGTTCAAGCGGTTCGTCCGGCGGGGGCTGGGCGCCGCCCGGCGCGTCGTCCGCGGGACGGCCCGGCACGGCTACATGCGGTGGCGCCGCTCCATCCAGGTGCGGATCGTCACGTCCACGCTCTTCATCTCGGCGATCGTCGTGGCGATCCTCGGCGTGTTCCTGATGCAGCAGGTGTCGTCCGCGCTGATGGACGGGAAGGTCAAGGCGGCCCGCCTCCAACTGGACGAGGGCCTGGCCCAGGTACAGCGAGACAGGGCGGGCGCATCCGCCGAGAACGGGAACTGGCTGAGTTCCACGGTCGATCGCCTGAAGGCGCGCAGCGGTCCGTCCGGCCTCTACGAGGTCTACATACGCGACACGACGGAGCAGTACGTCGGCGGATACGCGACCAACGACCTGCGTGAGGAGAGCATCCCCAGGCGGCTGCAAGAGGAACTCCAGCACGCGCCGGCCGGGTCACGCGCCTACACCTACGGCAAGCTCACCTACGTCGACCACCGTCCGTCCGAGCGCGGGCTCATCGTCGGCGGCAGGACGGGCCAGTTCGAGCTTTACTACCTGTTCCCGCTGGAGCAGGAGCAGCACACCCTCACCAACGTGGGGCGCTCCATGGCGGGAGTGGGCATCGTCCTGGTGCTCCTCCTGGCGGCGATCGCCTCGCTGGTCACCCGGCAGGTCGTCATCCCCGTCCGGCTCGCCGCGCAGGGCGCGCAACGCCTCGCGGCCGGTCGCCTCGAAGAGCGGATGAGGGTCCGCGGCGAGGACGACCTGGCGCGCCTCGCCCGCTCCTTCAACGACATGGCCGCCAACCTCCAGGAGAAGATCGGCGAACTGGAGGACCTGTCCCAGGTCCAGCGGCAGTTCGTCTCGGACGTCTCCCACGAGCTCCGCACGCCCCTGACCACCATCAGGATCGCGGCCGACATGCTCTACGAGAACCGCGACACCTTCGACGATCCCGCCGTCGGACGCTCGGCGGAGCTGTTGCAGAGCCAGCTGGAGCGGTTCGAGTCCCTTCTGGCCGACCTCCTGGAGATCAGCCGTCACGACGCGGGCGCCGCGACCCTCGACGCGGAGTCGCTCGACATGCGCGACCTCGTCCTGCGCACCGTGGGCGACATCCAGGGCCTGGCCGAGCGCAAGGGCAGCAAAGTCGTCCTGCAACTTCCCGGCGAGCCTTGCATGGCGGAGGTGGATCGGCGCAGGGTGGAGCGCATCATGCGGAACCTACTCGTCAACGCCGTCGAACACGGCGAGGGCGAGGACATCGTGGTCTCCGTGGGAGCCGACCGCGACGCCGTCGCCGTCGCCGTGCGCGACCACGGGGTCGGCCTCAAACCGGGGGAGGGGCAGATGGTCTTCGACCGCTTCTGGCGCGCCGACCCCGCGCGCGCCCGCACGACCGGCGGGACGGGCCTGGGCCTGTCCATCTCCCGCGAGGACGCCCAACTCCATGGCGGCTGGCTCCAGGCGTGGGGCGAGCCCGGAGCCGGATCCCAGTTCCGCCTGTCGCTGCCCCGCGTCGCCGGTGCGGAACTGCGCGGCTCGCCGCTGCCGCTCGTCCCGCCGGGCGCGGGTGACGCGCGTCCCCTCTTCGCGGAACTGGAGGCGGGCGATTGACCGTGCGTGTGTGCAGGCTGCTGGCCGTCGCAGCCTTCGTTCTGGGGGCCTCCGCATGCGCGAACGTCCCCAGCGGCGGCCAGGTGGTGACGGGCAAGCCCGCCGAGCGCGCGGAACGCGTGGACGACCCGTACGTGCGGCTGATCCCCGTCCGTCCGCGTCCGGAGTGGGGCCCGGAGCAGATCGTCTCCGGCTTCCTCGCCGCGTCCGCCGGGTTCGACGACGACCACCGGGTCGCCAAGGAGTACCTCGGCGGCCAGCTCTCCTGGAAACCGGGCCCGCGCCCCTACGTGACCGTTCTGCAGAGCCGCGTCCCCGACCCGCACGTGGACAAGGCGTCCGGTGGGCAGGCGACCGTCAAGGTGACCGCCGAGCAGCTGGGGACGATCAGCTCCGACGGCCAGTACACCGCCGCCCCCAAGAACCTTGAGGCCACCTTCCAGCTCGCCAAGAACGCGCAGGGGAGATGGCGCATCACCAACCTCCCCGGCGAGGAGAAGTCCGGGCTGCTGCTCACCAAGAACGACGTGGAGCGCACCATGCGCCCCGTCAACCTCTACTTCTTCGCCCCGGACAAGCGCACCCTCGTCCCCAACGGCATCTTCCTCCCGGTCGTGGCCAGGCAGACGCTTCCGGCGCGCCTCGTCCAGGCGCTCCTGACGGGCCCCACGTCCTGGCTCAACGGCGCCGTCGAAAGCGCCTTCCCCACCGGGACGAAGCTGCGCGGCCTCAGCGTCGAGAAGGACGTCGCCACCGTCGACCTCAGCGGCGAGGCCGCCGGAGCCAGCGTCGACCGCATGTCGGCCCAGCTCGCCTGGACGCTGCGGCAGCTCTCGGGCATCCAGCACTTCCGGCTCAGGATCGACGGCGAATCCGTCAGCCCCCAGAACAGCGACGCGACACAGCCCGTGAGCGGCTGGGCGGGCAACTCCCCGGACGGCCCCCACCTGACCGGCCAGACCCACCAGAACGCCTACGTCGCGGGCGCCCCCGGTTTCCTCGGCACCCTGGTCCGCGACCACGCCCAGCCCGTCGTCACCGGCCCCGCCGGGCACCTCTCCCACCCCGCCGTCGCGCCCGACTACCAGGAGCTGGCCGGCCTGAGCACCAGGGGCGACCAGCTCCTCGCCGCCGCCCCCGTCACCGGCTCACCCTCCGCCCGCCTGCTACTGACCGCCCATCGCGGCGCACGCTTCACCGCTCCCTCGTGGAGCAGCGACGGCACCCTCTGGGCGGTGGAGAGCAAGGCGAACCAGTCCTGGCTCTGGGTGCGGGCGCGCGGGGAACGTCCCGTCCTCGCCGCCCACTGGGGTCTCGGAGGCCGCGAGGTCCTCGCGTTCCGCGTCGCCCGCGACGGCGTCCGCGCGGCCGTCATCGTCCGCATCGACGGCCGCCCGCAGGTCCAGATCGGCCGCATCGCCCACGCCCCGGGCGGATCCCTGGACGTCGGCTCGTTCCTGCCCGTCAGCTCCGAACTCCAGGACGCGATCGACCTGGCCTGGCGCGACTACGGCAACCTGGCCGTCCTCGGACGCGCCAAGCGCGACAACCTCTCGCTGCCCTACATCATGCCGGTCAGCGGCAGCGCCATCACGCCCCTGGGCGTGGGCGCCCTGGGCGAACCGCGCACGATCGCCGCCGCGCCGGGCGAACCCGTCCTGATCGGCACCCGCTCGAACGGCAAGGACCAGGTCTGCCGCCAACGCTCGGCGGACAAGTCGTTCCGCGAGTGGATCTGCCCGACCGCCGCCCGGGACCCGAACTACCCCAATTAGCCCGTCCCCCCACGTCACAGCCCCGCTATCGCCGGTTATCCACAATCACGCGAGGGGGTTACGGCCAGGGCCTCCAAGCGGCCATCGTCGTGGGCATGAACTTCTTCCGCGACCTGATCGACCTGCTTCTCCCCGACCTCTGCGCGGGCTGCGGCAAGGCCCCGGCCCTCCTGTGCGACGCCTGCGCCGCACCCCTCTCCGGCGCTCCTCGCCCGGTCCGCGCCCCGGCGGGCGTCCCGTCCACGTGGACGGTGGCGCACTACGAGGGCTCCGTCCAGATGGTTCTGGCCAACTACAAGGAACGAGGCCGTACCCCGCTGGCCGATCCCTTAGGCCGGGCACTGGCACACGCGATCCAGGCCGCCGCCCCGACCGGCGTGCCGCTGATCGTGGTCCCGGTGCCCTCAAGCCGCCGCGCCAACCGCAGACGCGGCCACGACCCCCTGGGCGGAGTGGTGGACGCGGCGCTCCAACACCTCCGCGCAAACGGCCTGAACGCAACGAAGGCATCGGCGCTCCGTCAGCGCCGCCGTACCAACGACCAGGCGGGTCTCAGCGCCGCCGAGCGCGCGGCGAACCTGTCCGGAGCCCTGGAGGTGACCCCGAAGACCGACATGGCCGGATGCCGCGTCCTGCTGGCCGACGACGTGATCACCACCGGCGCCTCCCTGGCCGAGTCCGCAAGAGCCCTGCGGGCGGCCGGGGCCGAGGTGACCGCCGCAGCCACGCTGGCGGCGACCCCACGCCGAAGCCCAAGGTGGTAGGGCCCCCTCGCAACGCGTAGCGGGCGGGCGCACGGGGACGCGAAAGAAGAGACGACGAAGGGACTCCCGCGGCAGAGCCGGCGGCCGGCGCGAGCACACCCGGCCTACAAGCCCGCCCGGCGCTGCCACGCAACATCGGGACCACCTGTAAGAGAGGAGCACCCTCGTGCACGAGCCACCGGGTGTCGCGGGAGTAGTCGGATCGGGACCGTATGTAAGAGGAGGGCACCCCCCTTTCGCGAAGGTGGTCGAGGGCCCCTGGGGTGAGGTTGCTGTTCGCTGACGCCTCGCCCCCGCCCACCGCGACCGATTCCAGTCCAGAGCGACCGTCGCGCTGGCCCTGCGGGCCCCGGAACGACAAGCCGACCGCAACCGTCAATCACTGTTCGTAGTCGTCTCATGCCCCGCTGCCAACGCCTGAGCTGCAACTTGAGGTAACAGACGTCACAATGCGGCCACAAAAGGAGGGGAGATCTCCGAACCCGCTGGATCGCCACTTCGGACTGACCTGCGGACGGGGCGGGGCGCGCAGCCCCGACGCACGGGGGGTTCCGGGCGTCCCAGAGGTGCCGTGCGGACCCGCCGGGACCGCGCTGCGACGGCCACCGATGACGGTCAGTGAGTATTTCCTCGGCTCACCCCCCTGACATTCGTGGCGGAAGGGGTTAGCGTTCCTGACATGGCACCCGCCCGGGTCCGTGGTTGCGCTGGATCGCAGTGCTCATCAGGAGCACGGCAGACGATCCGGCTAGCCGATGCCAGGCGCAGGCGAAACGGCCCACGTAAGGCGACTTCTCGTCGACCGATCACGGTGCGCCTTAGAGGTAAGTCCTGCCCCGTCGAGGGATCCGACATCCTTCGAACCGGGAGAAGGGCAGTAGTGGCGAGAGCGCCGCGAGCCCCTCAGCAGGCGGATGTGGGGACGAAGACCAGGTCGGCCGGGCGGGTGCGACCCATCGTCCTGTGGAGCCCGACCGGAGCCTGCATGGCTCCGGCTCGGGTGGGCAACGCAATCGGGAGAAGGGGGGTCCCGCGTGGACATCATCGTCAGGGGCCGGCACACCGACATCAACGACAGGTTCCGCCGGCACGTCGACACCAAACTGGCCAAGATCGAGCGGTTGAACCAGAAGGTCATCCGCGTGGACGTGGAGGTGTCCGAGGAACGTAACCCACGACTGGCCGACCAGCGCGAACGGGTGGAGCTGACCATCCGCTCCCGAGGCCCGGTGATCCGCGCCGAGGCCGCCGCCGACGACCGCTACGGCGCCCTCGACCTGGCGCTCGACAAGCTCGAATCGCGGCTGCGCCGCGACGGCGAGCGGCGCAAGGCCCACGGCGGCAAGGCCCGCGCCAAGCTCACCCCGGCGGAACCGCTTCCCGAGCCCCCGCTCGAAAAGGCACCCGTGGCACCGGCCAAGGAGCCCGCCGCCCAGAAGCCTTCGGAAGACGACCACATCGTCCCGATCCCCATGGAGGGCGACGGCCCCATCGTCGTCCGCGAGAAGTTCCACGAGGCCGAGCCGATGGGCATCGAGCAGGCCCTCTTCGAGATGGAACTCGTCGGCCACGACTTCTACCTGTACCGCGACAAGGCCACGGGCCACCCCTCGGTCGTCTACCGCAGACGCGGCTGGGACTACGGGGTCATCAGGCTCGTCGAGGAGTAACACCCCGCCGCGCAACGATCCCGAAGAACCGATCCCCACCCCATCGATCAACGCTGGCGCGGGCCGCGTGGTACGGATCCTCAACCCCGCCACCGACCCGCGCCGGCAACACCCCAGCGCCTCGCCCGAGCCGAGGACCAGGCCCGCCGCGGGGAACCTCAACAAACGCCGAGCCACGGCGCCCCGGTAGTGGGTTGAGGGCGAGCCCGTGCCCTCGGGGGCGGCCCAGCGGCGGCCGTCGCAGCGCGGTCCCGGCGGGTCCGCACGGCACCTCTGGGACGCCTGGAACCCCCCCCGTGCGTCGGGGCTGTGCGCCCCGCCCCGTCCGCAGGTCAGTCCGAAGTGGCGATCTAGCGGGTTCGGAGATCTCCCCTCCTTTTGTGGCCGCACGTCAAGAACTATGGATCAGGCCAGCCGGGTGGCCGGTCTCGCCGACGTAGCCGGCGGTGGGCGGTAGCGCGGGCGCGTCGTGTTCGTCCTGTGCCGGTGAGCAGGGCGAGGACGGCGGGTGCGGTCATTGTCTCGACGGCATTGCGCCGGCGGTGGGCGGTAGCGCGGGCGCGTCGTGTTCGTCCTGTGCCGGTGAGCAGGGCGAGGACGGCGGGTGCGGTCACTGTCTCGACGGCATTGCGCTGGAACCAGTCGGATGCGGTGGTGACTTCTTCTGCGGCCCAGCGTCCGCCCATGGTGATCGATCTCAGCAGGGTCCACTCGTGCAGGCGGCGTGTGAGGAAGTCCAGTTCGCTGATCTGACCGGCCATGGTGTGCGCACAGTCCTCGAACCGCTCGTCGGGGAGCGGAAGCAGGCTTGCCGCCCGGTGGTCCAAGTGGCGGACCACCGCGGATTGCGCCATCGCCTGGTCCGGGTCGCGTAGGACGCCGGCTACCAGGTCGGCTTCTTCCGCCGCGCGGAGGATAGCCAGGTCCCGCAGGTACTGAGCGAATCGCTGATGCTCGTCGGGGGCAGGTCGTTCGTGTGCGTTGCGGCCGGCCACGCGGCGGCTCCCTTCGGCCGCTCAACCGAGTGGCCTTGTTCGAGGCAGGCGCCGACCCGCGCCAATGCGGCGAGCCAGGAGGCGTCGACCTCCGCCTCCAACGCGGCAACGGGCATCCGCCGGGCCGCGTCGAGTTCGCCCGCGAGGGCGAGCGCCGCGGCGCCGGAGCCCTGGTCCCTCCTCGGACGATCTCACCGATCAAAGGACCGTCTCGCTGTTTTGATGGGTCTTGCGGGTCAGGCTTGGCGGCCTAGGGGCTTGCGGTGGGGGTGGATCTTTCGGTGGCCGATCCGCCAGCCTTGGGGTGTGCGCAGGACGGTGTCCTCGTAGGTCACGCTCCCGGCGGTGCCGTCGGCGTTGACGCCGATCCCCTTGGACCGCGCCTGTACCCGGTCGTCGGCGATCTCGCTGAGGACGATGTTGGTGACGTGGTGGCCGACCGGGTTGAGCTCGCCCAGCGCGCGTCCGGCGGCGGCGCAGGCCGCGACGCCCAGCAAGGGCTCCTGACCGAACTCCGAGACGTCGTAGACGACGTCGGGAGTGAACACCTCGTCGAGTCGGTCCAGTTCGCCGCTGTCGCATAGGTGGCCGTGCATGGAGATCAGCTCGGTGATCGCGGTGCGGTCGTCGGCGGTGAACGTCATCGCTCCTCCAGACCGGGGCGGCCGTCCCTCGACCTCGTTGGGAACGAAGTGGGGAGCTCCCCGCTTAGTGTCACGAGTAAGGTAAGCGGGGAAGTCCCCGTTTAGCAACCAAGGGAGGCAGGGGTGGTGCCGTCCTCCGGGCGGGCACGCCGCGCGGACGCCGAGCGGAACGCCCGGCTGCTGGTGGCGGCGGCCAGGGAGCTCTTCGACGAGCGCGGACCGGACGTCGCCCTGGACGAGGTGGCCCGGCGCGCCGGGGTCGGCAACGCGACCCTCTACCGGCACTACCCGACGCGCGGTGACCTGCTCACGGCGGTCTACGCCGACGAGATCGCCGCGCTTTGCGACCGAGGCGCCGCTCTCCTACGCGAACCGGATCCCGGTGAGGCCCTCTTCACCTGGTTGGAAGACTTCGTCGTCCACGTGGCCACCAGGCGGACGCCGGCCTTCGCCGGTGTCGACGGCGAGCGGCGCACCGCGCTGTTCGAGCGCTGGCACGCCTCGCTGACCTCGACCGCGGAGAGGTTGCTCTCCCGCGCCCAGGAGGCGGGCGCCGTTCGCGGGGACCTCGCCGTGGCCGAGGTGCTGGCGCTCGCCAACGCGGTCGCTGTTTCGGAGACCGATGTCGGCCGGGCGCGCCGCCTCCTCGACATCCTTCGCCACGGCTTCAGCGGGCCCGGCTGAACCATTGGACGGTGATCGGGGGACGGGCGGGTCCAGGGCGGATGGCGTCTTGTCGCGGCCGCGCTGGCTGGCGGGGCCGCGGGTGCTTGTTACGCACGGCGCGGGTGCTTGTTACGCGGGGCGCGGTCGCAGGGGTGTGCCCTTTACGGTGAGCGGGTGCGTCAGGCGGATCTGGAACCGTATTGGAACACCAACGTCGCCCGTCACCCCGGCATTCTGCGCGCCGTTCCGGAGGGGTGCGGCGACGCGCTGGACGTTGGTTGCGGCGACGGGCTGCTCGTGCGCAAGCTGGCCGGGAAGGCGAAGCGCGTGACCGGTGTCGACAGTTCGCCGAGGATGGTCGCCCACGCTCGCCGGCTCGCTGCCGGGGAGCCGGATCTGGCCTTTGTCGAGGGCGACTTCCTCACCGCCGATCTGCTGGACGAGGGCTATGACTTCATCTGTTCGGTGTCCGCGATCCATCACATGGACTTCGAGGCGGCCCTGACCCGGATGCGCGAGCTGCTGCGCCCCGGCGGCACGCTGGTGGTGGTCGGGTTGGCTCGGGAGAGCAGCCCGACGGACTGGGCGGCGTCGATCGCGGTCGCCCCGGTCGTCCGGGTCATCAAGGTGCTGCGGCGCGCGCACGGCCCGGACGGAATGCCGGTCGCCAATCCGCAGATGAGCTACGGGCAGGTGCGGACCGCGGCGCGGCGGCTGCTGCCGGGCTCGCGTTACCAGCGCCACATCCTCTATCGATACTCGCTGACGTGGGAGAAGCCCGTCCGCTAATGGCAGCGCCTCACAGCGGTGGCCTCTGGGGGTGGGGCGTGCTCGGCGGCGATGGGCGGTCACGTCATCGCGGCGGCTGCCGAACGTTCGTCGGAGTTCCGATTCACCGCGGCCTCGTGTGGCCGCTGGTGCAACCGCGTTGGGGTGGACGGGGTTCCGGGCGTGACTGCGGTGAGAGGAGCAGACGATGGGCATGGGGCCTTCGGTGGAAGACCGGTACGTGTCAGGTGACGCGTGGGCGGTGATGGAGAAGTTCTACGCGGCCGAGGCGGCGTATGTGGCGGCAGGCGGGTACGGCAAGGCCGACTATGGGCCGGCGGCCGCCTGTCTGGATCCGGAGGTGGTGCTGCACCAGGCTCCGGGCCTGCCGTTCACGGGCACCGGGACGTGGCGCGGCCGGGACGGCCTGGAACGCTTTCTGACCCGCTTCAGCGAGGTCTGGGAATCGATGGAGTTCCTGGAGCAGGAGCACTGGGGCGACGGCGGCACCGTCGTGGTGCGCAATCGGGTGCGGTTCCGGGCCCGGGCCACCGGCCGGGAGGTCGAGACTCTGATCCTGCAGCAGATCAGGGTCCGGGACGGGCGCATGCTCGAATGCCGTCCCTTCTACTGGGACCAAGCCGCCATCGTTGAGGCGTGCGGCTGGACGGGGCCGAGCGGGGAAGGCGAAGTTTCCATCGGGTGAGGTGCGCGTCGCGGCGTCCGGGTGCTGGCATCGTTTTTCGTCAGAACGGGTCGAGCGCCTTCCGCGGAGAATTCGGGGGCTTTCGAGTTCCCGGATGATCGCCATTGGAGGTCAAGGCCGCCCACCGGTGTGTCGGAGTGGTCGCTGACGGTTGAGGGGGAGGACCTCGCTGCGGCGGCTCCTGCGGGCGGGCGTGAGCACTGGTCAGCGGCTTGTGCCGGAAGGTTCCGGTCAACTCTGGAACCTTTCTGGAGGCGCAGCAGTTCACTCGTGGACGGGCGCGATCCCTGAGGTTGCGCGGGGTTCGCCCGTGATCAGGTTCTTTGGCGGGCGTTGCGCGTGATGCCCGGAAACTCCGAAGAATAGGGCTCCGGTTCTCGTCCGATTTCAGAGGTTTCGAAGGGTGCGAGAACCGCCGAGCCGCTCTAGGCCGTGGCCGGGGAGGTGAATCGGTTTGGGTGAGGTGGGTGCCGGCGATTTTCGCGTCGCCGGGAATCGAATCGGTCGAGCCTTTCCTGGTCCGAGCGTGCCCTGCCGCCCCGGCGCGGGCAAGGGTCGGGGCGAAGCGTGCGAACCCGGCATCCTGCGGAGGCGACAGGCGCGGGCGGCGCCCCCGGGGGCGCGCGGGCAGGGCCGTCCAGGGAAATCCGGATGATTCCAGGGCGCGTCAGGGGGTGTGGTCGCCCCGCAAGTAGAAGACACTTGGACCAGCGAACCGTACAAGCCGGGGCAACCCCGGAGCCGGTGGGTCGCCCGGGAGTGATTCCGGGGGCGCGGCGGTCCGGGCGACCCCCAAGTGCAAGAAATTGGACGACCCAGGGCCGTAAGGTGCCGGAACCGGGCTCGTCCAGGCCCGGTACAGATCATTGACAGCGAAGGGGGGAAGCGGCGTCTCCTCCACGCCGCGACTCAGGTGAGCGAGAAACCCGAGGCTCGCGGCGCCGCGGCCGTACCCCGTCAGGCCGGCGCCGGTGCGACGCCCGCCGCCCGTGAGGCGGCGGGTCCGGCCGGGGCCGCCGACCCGATCCGGGTGCTCATCGTCGACGACCACGCGCTGTTCCGCAGGGGTCTGGAGATGGTCCTGCAGGGCGAGGACGACATCGAGGTCATCGGCGAGGGCGGCGACGGGCACGAGGCGGTCGAGATGGCCGGCGACCTGCTGCCGGACGTCGTGCTGATGGACATCAGGATGCCCCGCCGCAGCGGTATCGAGGCGTGCACCGCCATCAAGGACGCGGCGCCCAGCGCGAAGATCGTCATGCTGACCATCAGCGACGAGGAGGAGGACCTCTTCGAGGCGATCAAGGCGGGGGCCAGCGGCTACCTGCTCAAGGAGATCTCGATCGACGAGGTGCCGCAGGCGGTCCGCGCCGTCCACGGCGGGCAGTCGCTGATCAGCCCGTCGATGGCGTCCAAGCTGATCACCGAGTTCGCCGCGCTCGCCAAGCGCAGCGAGGAGCGCACCCAGCAGGTGCCGGCGCCGCGTCTCACCGAACGTGAGATGGAGGTGCTGCGGCTGGTCGCGCGCGGGCTCGGCAACCGGGAGATCGCCCGGGAGCTGTTCATCTCCGAGAACACCGTGAAGAACCACGTCCGCAACATCCTGGAGAAGCTCCAGCTGCACTCGCGGATGGAGGCGGTCGTCTACGCCGTCCGGGAGAAGCTTCTGGAGATCACCTAGAGGTTGGGCGCACCTGACCGGAACCGTCCGACAACACGGTCCTGAAGGTTACGCCCGCGCTACCTGTGCGTCCCCAGGAGCGGAGGTCGTCGCGGTGGCGGCCCCTTTGAGCGCCCTGCGGGAGGCGGTCGTGCTGGCCTATTTCCCCCGGCGCACGTACGGTCGGGTGGCAGCCTGGTTCGGTCCGGCGGAGGGCACCGCGGGACCGCGCGTCAGGACGGCCCCGCGCCGCGTCGCCGAGACGCTGGCGGAGAGGGGGATCACGCCATGAGCCCCGTGCACGAGCACGTCGCGTCCCTGCTCGGCTCCTGGGCGTTGGGCGCGTGCTCGGACGAGGAGACGCGGCTCGTCATGGGCCACGTCCCGCACTGTCCCGCCTGCATGGAGGAGAGCCTCCTGCTCGGTGGCGTCGCGGGTCTTCTCGACGGCGTCCGGCCCGGCGCGTCCCTGCGTGAGCGGACCCTCGCGGGCGCACGCGCCCGGCGGCGGCCGGTGGCGCCCTCCGTCCCGTCCTATGCGGCGCCCTACGCGGCGCTGGTGTCGATGCTGGACGCGCTGCTGGCGGAGCTGTCGCGGCGCGCGTGGTCCACCAACGTCATCTACGACTGGTCCGTCCAGGACGTCGTCGCCCACCTGTCCGCCACCGATTCCCTTCTGGCGGAGCAGTTGAACACGCAGGACGGCGCCCCCGTTTTGGCACGTGCCGAACCTGCGCAGGGGGCAGACGCCCGGGACGTGGACGCGCGCACGGCCCTCGTCATCGACGAGCAGCGCGGACGCGGCCACGAGGAGACGCGGGTGTCCTGGCGCGCCCAGGCCGACGCGTTGTGCGCGCGCCTGGACGAGGAGGCGGCCGCCATCCGGGTGGTCCTCAAGTTCCCGATGCGGACGGACAGCGCGGTGGTCGCCCGCGCGTTCGAGACCTGGGTCCACGCCCGCGACATCGCGACGGCGACCGGCCACTCGCTGCCCCCGCCGCCGCCCGAGCATCTGCACGCGATCGCGACCCTGGGCGTCCGTGCGCTCCCCGGGGCGCTCGCGCTGCGCGAGGGGCGGGCCGCGGCCGGCGAGAGCGTCCACGTCGATCTGAGGGGCCCCGGCGGGGGAGCCTGGCATCTGCCGCTCGGCCCGTCCGCCCCCGACAAGCCGACCGTGACGCTCGCGCTCGACACGATGGACTTCTGCCTTCTCGCCGCGGAACGGCTGCGACCGGGCGAGATACGGGTCGACGTGGGCGGGGACGTGCCGCTGGGCCGCCGCATCCTCGCCGCCGCCTCCGCCTTCGCCGGCCCCTGACACCGGGCCCGTCGCGCGACCGGCATTCCCCTTTTGTCGGTGTCGTGCCCTAGCATCGCGGACGTGGACGAGGTAGAGCTCAGCGCGGACGAGGCACGGCGGCTGCAACTCCGGGCCCAGGGGTTCCTGGGGGCCCGGCCCAAGGGCGGTGTGCCCGCCATGCTGGAAAGGCTGGGGGCCGTCCAGCTGGACACGATCTCGGTTCTGGCACGGTCCCACGAGTTGATTCCCTATGCCCGGCTCGGCCCGGTGGGGCGGAACGCGATCGAGACCGCCTATTGGGGCAATGGCACGTATGGGGCATTCGAGTATTGGGCTCACGCGGCGTCCATAATCCCGATGGCCGACTGGCCGCTGTTCGAGTTCCGCCGCCGCGCGTACCGGAGCCGGGGTTGGCGCTGGCACAAGGTTCCGGAGGGCGTCTGCGACCAGATCCGGGCACGGCTCCGCTCGGACGGGCCGCTCACCACGAAGGAGCTGGGCGGCGCCAAGGCCAGCTCCGAATGGTGGGACTGGAGCGACCACAAGATCGCTATCGAGTGGCTGCTCGACATCGGCGAGGCCGTCTGCGTGGAGCGGGTGGGCTGGCGGCGGGTGTACGACCTGGCGGAGCGGGCCGTCCCGGAGGAGCTCCGCATGCGGGAGCCGGACGACGACGCCTGCCTGACGGCGCTCGTCGCTCGCGCGGGCAGGGCCCTCGGCGTGGCGACGCGGGGGGACCTCGCCGACTACTACCGCGTCCGGCAAGACCAGGTGGACCGGGTGATCGAGGCGACGGGCCTCGTCAGGGCGTCGGTGCGGGGATGGACGCAACCCGCGTGGGCCGACCCCCAGGCGCTGGAGGTCCCGCCCAAGGGCAGGCACATGACGACGCTGCTCTCGCCCTTCGACTCCCTCGTGTGGGACAGGGCCCGTGCCTCACGCGTCTTCGGTTTCGACCACCGGCTGGAGGCGTACGTCCCCAAGGCCAAGCGCGTGCACGGCTACTTCGCGATGCCGCTGCTGGCAGGGGGGCGCATCCTGGGCCGCGTCGACCCCGCCAGGGAGGGAGGCACGCTCATCGCCCGGCAGGTGACCTTCGAGCCCTGGGCGGTCAGGACCGCTCCCCGCGCGGAGACGGCCGCGGCCTCCCTCGCCACGGCGCTCTGGCGCGCGGCCTCCTGGGTCGGATGCGACGACGTGCGCGTCGAGCGGATCGTCCCGGACGGCGTCGACCGCGCCCTCCTCGACGCCGCCCTCAAGTCCGCCGCCACCGGCTAGGGGCCGCCACCGGCCAGAACCTCCGCCACTGGCCGGAAGGCGCCATCGGCGTGCGGCCGCCGCTGGCCGGAACACGCCGAAGACGCCCGGCCCGCCGGCCGGACCGCCGGAGCGGGTGGCGCGGCGTGCGCCACCCGCTCCGGCGGTCCGATGTACGGCCAGGTCAGCCGTGCGGTGTCTGCTGCGGGTCCGTGGCGATGGGACGGTCGATGGCCTCGCCCTGCTCGCCGCCGCGCCGCTTGTCCGAGCGCGAGCCGAACAGCGAGTAGTCGACGATCTCGGGGATGACGCGGGGCGCGTCCACCACCACGTCTGAGAAGAGGTGGACGAGGCCACTGACGATCATGCCGACGACGATGATCCCGACACCGACGTAGAACATGATCCAGGCCGGTCCCAGGCAGATCGCGACGCCGCCGACGACGAACCCCGCGAAGATGATCGTGACGGCGACCCACGAACCCGGCCGCCCGGCGTGGGAGCCGTGCGACTCCGCTCGCGCCGCGCCGTTCGACTCCCCGGTGTGCGACGCTCGTGACCCTCCGCCACCTGGACGGCGCGCCCCGCGCGAGTCGGATCCCTCAGAGCCGTACGGCTCTCCTGTCTGCGGTTCTTCGGACACCAGGCCTCCCCTTCCGTGCCGTCGGAGACCTATCCGGTACCCGAACGGTCAAACGGAACGTTCTGTGGATTGCGTTGCGGAGTGACCTAGACCATTCTGGATCTCGCCTACGATGGGCATCGTACGTGTGGTGTGCGCGCCGCCAGGAGCGGTGACCCACGATCTGCAAGGAGTCTTCGAGAGTGCCGCCAGTCATCGACAAGATCCTTCGTGCGGGCGAGGGAAAAACCCTGCGCAAGCTCAAGAAGCTCGCGGATCAGGTCAACTCGATCGAGGACGACTTCCTCGAGATGAGCGACGCCGAGTTGCGCGAGCTGACCGACAAGTACCGAGAGCGCCTCGCCGACGGCGAGACCCTCGACGACCTGCTCCCCGAGGCGTTCGCGACCGCCCGTGAGGCCGCCAAGCGCGTGCTCGGGCAGCGCCACTACGACGTCCAGATCATGGGCGGTGCCGCGCTGCACCTGGGCAACATCGCGGAGATGAAGACGGGTGAGGGCAAGACCCTGACCTGCGTCCTCCCGGCGTACCTGAACGCCCTTGAGGGCGACGGCGTGCACGTGGTCACGGTGAACGACTACCTGGCCAAGCGCGACGCCGAGTGGATGGGCCGCATCCACCAGTTCCTCGGCCTTGAGGTCGGCGTCATCCTCCCGCAGATGACCCCGGACGAGCGCCGCACGGCCTACAACGCCGACATCACCTACGGCACCAACAACGAGTTCGGCTTCGACTACCTGCGCGACAACATGGCCTGGAGCCTGGAGGAGTGCGTCCAGCGCGGCCACAACTTCGCGATCGTGGACGAGGTCGACTCCATCCTGATCGACGAGGCCAGGACCCCGCTGATCATCTCGGGTCCGGCCGAGCAGAACTCCAAGTGGTACTCGGAGTTCGCGAAGATCGTCCCGCGGCTGAAGCGGGCCGAGCTGATCAGCACCGCGGGCCAGGTCGACGAGTACGGCCCCGGCGACTACGAGGTCAACGAGAAGAAGCGCACGGTCGGCATCACCGAGGCCGGGGTCGAGAAGGTCGAGGACTACCTCGGCATCGACAACCTCTACGACTCGGTCAACACGCCGCTGGTGAGCTTCCTCAACAACGCGCTGAAGGCCAAGGAGCTGTACAAGCGCGACAAGGACTACGTCGTCATGAACGGCGAGGTCCTGATCGTCGACGAGTTCACCGGGCGCATCCTGCACGGCCGCCGCTACAACGAGGGCATGCACCAGGCCATCGAGGCCAAGGAGGGCGTGTCGATCAAGGACGAGAACCAGACGCTCGCCACGATCACCCTCCAGAACTACTTCCGCCTCTACAACAAGCTGTCCGGCATGACCGGTACGGCCGACACCGAGGCGGCCGAGTTCAACAAGACCTACAAGATCGGCGTCGTGCCGATCCCGACGAACAAGCCGATGGTCCGCCAGGACGTCGCCGACGTCGTCTACAAGACCGAGCAGGCCAAGTTCGAGGCGGTCGTCGACGACATCGCCGAGCGGCACGAGAAGGGCCAGCCGGTCCTGGTCGGCACCACCTCGGTCGAGAAGTCCGAGAAGCTGAGCAAGATGCTCAAGCGGCGCGGCATCCCGCACCAGGTGCTGAACGCCAAGCACCACGAGCAGGAGTCGGCGATCGTCGCCGAGGCGGGCCGCAAGGGCGGCGTCACGGTCGCGACGAACATGGCCGGCCGCGGCACCGACATCATGCTCGGCGGCAACCCCGACTTCCGCGCCGACCTCGAACTGCACCAGCGCGGGCTGTCCCCGCTGGAGACGCCCGAGGAGTACGAGGAGGCCTGGCCCGAGGCGCTGGAGAAGGCCAAGGAGGCCGTCAAGGGCGAGCACGAGGAGGTCGTCGACGCCGGCGGGCTCTACGTCCTCGCCACCGAGCGGCACGAGTCGCGGCGCATCGACAACCAGCTGCGCGGACGGTCCGGCCGCCAGGGCGACCCGGGCGAGTCGCGGTTCTACCTCTCGCTCGAAGACGACCTGATGCGGCTGTTCAACTCGGCCCGCGTCGAATCGATCATGACCCGGCTGAACATCCCGGACGACACGCCGATCGAGTCCAAGATCGTCTCCAACGCGATCAGGTCGGCGCAGACCCAGGTCGAGCAGCAGAACTTCGAGATGCGCAAGAACGTCTTGAAGTACGACGAGGTCCTCAACCGGCAGCGCAAGGTCATCTACGCCGAGCGCCGCAAGGTGCTGGAGGGCGAGGACCTTCAGGTCCAGGTCCGCCGGATGATCGACGAGGTCGTGCACGGCTACGTCGCGGGCGCCACCGGCGAGGGCTTCGCCGAGGACTGGGACCTCGACAAGCTCTGGAAGGCGTTCAAGCAGCTCTACCCGATCTCCATCACGGTGGACGAGCTGGTCGAGGACGCGGCCGACGGCGACATCTCCGGCCTGGACGCCGAGACCCTCGCCGCCAAGATCCGCGACGACGCGCAGGACGCCTACGAGAAGCGCGAGGAGGAGCTCGGCTCCAACGTCATGCGGGAGCTGGAGCGCCGCGTCGTGCTGTCGGTCCTGGACCGCAAGTGGCGCGAGCACCTCTACGAGATGGACTACCTCCAGGAAGGCATCGGCCTGCGGGCCATGGCGCAGCGCGACCCGCTGGTGGAGTACCAGCGCGAGGGCTACGACATGTTCAACGCGATGCTGGACGGCATCAAGGAGGAGTCGGTCGGCTACCTGTTCAACCTTGAGGTCGAGATCGAGGAGCAGCCCGAGGCCCCCGCGGTCGGCGCCGCGCCCGTCTCCGTCGCCAAGTCCGCGCCCGAGGGCAAGCTCGCCGTGGACGAGGACGTCGCCGCCGACGAGGACGTGGAGGAGGCCGAGGAGGCCGACGACGTCCCGGTGGACCAGCTCGCCGTCGACGAGGCCCCGGCGATCAAGGCCAAGGGGCTGGACAAGCCGAACCGTCCGTCCAAGCTGGAGTACTCGGCCCCGACGGTCGACGGTGAGGGCGGTGTCGAGCACCACAGCGAGGAGACCGACGACCCCTACGCGGGCGTCGGCCGCAACGACCCGTGTCCCTGCGGCTCGAAGAAGAAGTTCAAGCGCTGCCACGGAGACCCGCGCAACAAGTAGCACGTGATCGCGAGCGGCCTCCCGGACCTGGTCCGGGAGGCCGTTCTCGCATTCAGGGGGACGCCGCGTCACGGCCCGGTGGTCTCCACGGCGGTGCAGCGCCAGCGCCCCCGGTGCAGTTCGAGCCGGAGCGCGAGCGCCCGCACCCGGCCCGCCACGACGGCCACCGCCCCCACCTCGGCGACCCCCGGCGCGGGCCGCTGCAACCAACTCGACAACACCCGAGCCGGAACAACCCGCCCCGCGGGAACCCTCCCCGTCGGCACGGCACCCCCTCCCGGCAAGGCCCGCCTCGGCAGCCCGGCGCCCGGCGGGTCGGTGCGTCCGGGTGAGGCGGCCCCCGGTGGGACGGCGCGCCTCAGAGCGGTGGCGCGCGGTCCGGCGGCGCGTCCGGGCCGCATGGTCCCCGGCGGGTCGGCGCGCCCCGGAGAAGCGTCGCGCGGTGGCGCGGCGCGGCCCTCCCGGCGGGCACCCGGCGGGGCGGTGCGGCCTGCGGTGGGCGGATAGAGGCGTTCCAGTTCCTGGCAGACCGCCGGGACCGCCACCTGGGAGAGCCGGTGTGCCGGGCGTGCTCCGGCCAGGACGTCCAGCACGATGCGCACGGTCGCCTCCGCGCGTGCGCGCAGTTCCGTCTCCACGCTCTCACCCGGCTGGACGAGGCGCAGCGGACGCGGCGTCCGCGCATGCAGCGGCGCCCGGTTGAGCGCCAGCGCCCCGTCCGTACTCGGGGCCTGGGAGGGCCTCCACTCGGAAGGCGCGCCAGATACACGTTCCGCCGTAGAAGGCCCCGAAGGCACCTCGGATACGGGCCGCGCCGCGCCGGGTCCGCTCCGCCCGGTTGAGGCCGTGCTGGACGCCGATCCGCCGCCGTCCCGCCACCGGGCGGACGACAGGACGGGCGTGTAGCGGACGATGCGAACGGCGGACACCGGCTGGACGGGGCGTCGGCCCACGGCTACCTCCTCGAATCGGTTCGAGAAAAGGAGTCCTGAGCGGCCGAGAAAATACATGCTGGCCACATACGGCCAGTTCCGCATCCCTAAATATCACCGGATATTCGTGCGGAAAGGGCGGCGGCGGGGCGGTGGAGCGCCCCGCCGCCGCGTGGAGGGAGAGTCCCGGAGGGGTCGTGGGAGGTCCGGGGCTCTCGGGGTCAGCCGGAGGCGGGGGAGTCCTGGGGCGATCTGCGGTCGGGGTCGCGCGCGGGCTTGGCGCCGGCGGCCAGTTCGGGGTTGGTGGTCGGATCGGCGGCCACCGACTCCTCGCCCTCGGGTTCGCGTCCCGGCGTGGCGAAGTCGAACCTCACGATGAGGAACTTGAACACGAAGTAGTAGACGAAGAAGTACAGGACGCCCAGCCCGATGATCAGCGGCAGGCCCTTGGTGTTGTCCTTGGACGCGTTCAGCAGCATGTCGATGCCGCCCGCCGAGAAGCCGAAGCCCATCTGGGCGCCCGCCGCCTCCATCAGGGCCATGGAGATGCCGGTCAGCACGACGTGCACCGCGTACAGGACAGGCGCGACGAACATGAACGCGAACTCGATCGGCTCGGTGACGCCGGTGACGAAGGCGGTGAGCGCGGCGGAGATCATGATGCCGCCGACGGCGGGGCGGCGGTGCGGGGGCGCCGCGCGCCAGATGGCGAGGGCGGCGCCGGGCAGGCCGAACATGAGGACGGGGAAGAACCCGGCGGTGAAGCCGCCCGCGTGCGGGTCGCCGGCCAGGTAGCGGTTGATCTCGCCGTGCACGACGCCGTCCGGCCCCTTGTAGTCGCCGAACACGTACCAGATCAGGGAGTTCGGGATGTGGTGCAGGCCGAAGGGGAGCAGGAGCCGGTTGACGACGCCGTAGACGCCCGCGCCGAGCGCACCCGCGCCGGTGATCCAGTCGCCGAAGTCGGTCAGCCAGGTGCCGAAGACGGGCCAGATGAAGCCGATCGCGACGCCGATGCCGAGGGCGGCGACCGCGGTGATGATCGGGACGAACCGGCGGCCGCCGAAGAAGGCCAGGTAGGTGGGCAGCTTCACGCGGTTGAAGCGCTGGTAGAGCAGTGCCGCGACGACGCCGATGAGGATGCCGCCGAGGACGTCGGTGGGGTTGGTCGCGCCGAAGTCGATGACCTGCTTGGTCGTGCCCTCGTCGACCTTGGTGATCAGCACGCTGCTCTTGAGGTCGGCGGAGTGCGAGAACATGATCTTGGTGACCTGGTCGAAGACGAGGTACCCGACGAGCGCGGCGAGCGCCGTGGAGCCGTCGGACTTCTTGGCGAACCCGATGGCGACGCCGACCGCGAACAGCATCGGCAGGTGCTCGAAGAGCGTCTGCCCCGCGCCGCCGACGACCTCGGCGACGCGCGTCCAGCCGAGCCCGTCCGCGCCCAGCATGTCCTTCTGGCCGAGCCGGAACAGCAGGGCCGCGGCGGGCAGGACCGCGATCGGCAGCATGAGGCTGCGGCCGATCCGCTGGAGCACCGCGAGGATGCTCGACCCTCGGCGCGGCGCGCCCGCGTCCACGGTTGTCGAAGTCATCGGGGGTTCCTCCTCAGGGGGTTAGGAGTGCGGCGGGGGGTTTCCGAGGGCCGTGTGGATCTGGTAGCGGTCCGCCCTGTAGGTCGAGACGCCGAGTTCGGCGCAGATGCCACCGGTGTAGGAGCGGCGTTGCAGCAGCAGGACGGCGCTGCCGCGGGCGATCTGGAGGTGCCGGGCGTCGGCGGCGTCGGCGAGGCTGGCGTCGATGGTCTGGTCTCCCGCGTCGAAGACCAGCCCGTACACCGCCTCCAGCACGCCGTAGAGGGAGCGGTCGGCGAGCCGGCGGTCGAGCAGGTCGGGGGCGAGCGAGGCGAGGATATGGGCACGTTCCAGAGCCATCGGCTCGCCGTCGGCGGTCCGCAGCCGCTCGATGACGTGGATCTCGGTGCCGGGCTCGACCTCGAACATGCGGGCGAGGCGGGCGTCGGCGGGGACCGTGCGGCGGTCGAGGTCGACGGCGCCGGGCCGCAGCCCGCGGCTGAGCATGTCCTCGGTGAAGGAGACGAGCCGGAGCGGCATCTCGATCTTGGGACGGGCGACGAACGTGCCCTTGCCGGGGACGCGGTAGAGCCGCCCCTCGGAGACGAGCTGGTCGACGCCTTGGCGGACGGTCATGCGCGACAGCTCGTACCGGACGCACAGCTCGCGCTCGGACGGGATCGGCGCGTCGACGGGCAGCTCGGCGCTCTCGATCAGGTCCAGCAGGATGGCGCGGAGCTGGAAGTACTTCGGTACCGGGCTGTGCGGATCGATGGCTGTCACGGGGGAGTCCTCGATGGCCGGGGCCGGAGCGACGGGGTCGGCGGACGGATGGTCGGTCGGACGGGCGGCGGCTCGACGGGCGGACGGCCCGGGAGCGCCCCGGGCGGCTCGGGCTGGTCCGAGCCCGGGGTACGTCCCCCCGAACGCGTCCCCCGAACGTCCTGAACCGTTCCAACGCCTGCGCACATCCCTGAAACGTCAGGGAAACCGGGACGCGCGCGCGGGTGGCGGCGCGGACGCGTGAGCGGCCCGGCGGTGGCCGGGCCCGAACGCGACCGGGTCGGTGCGACCGGCAGGGGTTGCCGGACCGGGCGCACAAACGGATGTGACCAGGCCGGACGTCGTCCGGTGCGTAATGCTAGGGATGGGATGGGGGTTTCGGTTGTGATTCAGTTTGGTTCGTACTGGTCTAGGCCGGACTAGACCACATTGGGGAAAGACATGTCAATGCACAGATCCGTAACGAGCAGGTCACGGCTCCATCCTCTCAAGATCGAATGAATGCGCAGGTCAGGTGGCCGGTCCGGGGGCCTGCCCGGCGTCGCTTTCGGACGGTGCGTCCTCCTCCCGCTCGCGGCCCGGTGTGGGCAGGTCGAACCTCTTGATCACGAACATGAACACCGCGTAGTAGAGGAAGAAGTAGACCACTCCCAGCGCCACGACCAGCCACAAATGCCGCGTGTTGTCCTTGGTGGCGTTCAACAGCATGTCGATCAGCCCGGCGGAGAAACTGAACCCGAGCTGCGCGTCCGCCGCCGCCAGAACGTACATCGAGATACCCGTGAGCAGCACGTGGATCACATACAGCAGCGGCGCGACGAACATGAACGAGAACTCGATCGGCTCGGTCACCCCGCAGACGAACGCGGTGAGCGCCGCCGAGATCATCAGGCCGCCGACCGCGCCGCGCCGGTGCGGCGCCGCCGAGCGCCAGATCGCCATCGCGGCGCCGGGCAGGCCGAACATCAGCACCGGGAAGAACCCGGCGAGGAACGTGCCCGCGTGCGGGTCGCCCGCGAGGTAGCGGTTGATCTCGCCGTGGACGACGCCGTCCGGCCCCTTGTAGGTGCCGAACACGAACCAGATCAGCGAGTTCAGGATGTGGTGCAGGCCGAAGGGGAGCAGCAGCCGGTTCGAGACGCCGTAGATCCCGGCGCCGAGCGCGCCGAGGCCGGTGAGCCAGTCGCCGAAGTCGTCGATCCAGCCGCCGAGCGTCGGCCACACGACGCCGAAGACGACGCCGAGCACCAGCGCCGCCCCGGCCGAGACGATCGGGACGAACCGGCGGCCGCCGAAGAACGCCAGCCACGACACCAGCTTCACCCGGTAGAAGCGCTGGTAGAGCAGTGCGACCATCAGGCCGACGACGATGCCGCCGAGCACCTGGGTCGGGTTCTTCAGCCCGTAGCCGATGGTCTCCTTGAGCGAGCCGTCCTCCTGGCGGACCATCTCCACCACGGTGCCCTTGAGCTCGCCGCTGTGGGAGAACATCACCTTGGAGACGCGGTCGAACACGAGGTAGGCGGCGACGGCGGCGAGCGCGGTGGACCCGTCGGACTTCTTGGCGAACCCGATCGCCACGCCGACCGCGAACAGCAGGGGGAGGTTGTCGAGCAGGGCGCCGCCCGCGGCCGCGAAGACCTCGGCGATCCGGTCCCAGCCGAGGCCGTCGACGCCGAGCAGGTCGTCCTGGCCGAGGCGCAGCAGGATGCCCGCCGCGGGCAGGACGGCGATGGGGAGCATGAGGCTGCGGCCGATCCGCTGCAGCACCCCGAACGTGGCGGACCACGCCCCGCGCATCCCTCCGGCCTCGGCCGTGGTGCTCATGGGCGGATGACCTCCCCCGAGACGACCCGAACCCGGACGAGTTCGGGCCGACGTCTTCAGCTGGCTCCGATTGGTGGGATAAGGTGCGTACTGGTCTAGTCCGGACTAGACCTGTACGCCCCGGCGGCGACGTTCCGCGATCGTCGCGTCACAGAGAGCGCGCTCCAATGGCATCACTACTGATCAGCGCTGAGCACATGATCACTACCCCCGGGGGTGGTCCTACCCGCGTACTCTCCCCGGGATTCGTCCGAGCGGAGAACGGTGTGATCACCGAGGTGGGGGAGGGCCGCCCGCCCGGCGTCCCCGACGCCGACCTCGGTGAGGGCCTGCTCGCCCCCGGCCTCGTCGACCTCCAGGTGAACGGGTTCTTCGGCTACGACATGGTCGACGCCGACGTGGACCAGTGGCGCACGGTCGTCTCCCGCCTCCCCGAGACCGGCGTGACCGCGTTCATGCCGACGTTCATCACCGCCCCCGTCCAGGTGCAGGCCGAGGCGCTGCTGCGCACCCGCGACCTGCTGCCCGACCTCGCCTCCGGTACGAAGGTCCTCGGCGTCCACCTCGAAGGGCCGTTCCTGTCGGAGCGGCGGAAGGGCGCGCACAACGCCGCGTACCTGACCGACCCGACGCCCGAGGCGATCGCGGCGCTGCTGGAGACCGGCCTGGTCAAGCTCGTCACGCTCGCGCCCGAGCGGGAGGGCGCGCTGGCGGCGATCCGCGAGCTGGACGCGGCCGGGGTGCTGGTCAGCGTCGGGCACAGTGACGCGACCGCCGCCCAGACCGCGGCCGCCGCCGACGCGGGCGCCCGCATGGTCACCCACATCTTCAACGCGCAGAGCGGCGTCGGGCACCGCGACCCCGGCGTGGCGACGCAGGCGCTGATCGACCGGCGGCTGCACCCCGGGCTGATCCTCGACCTGCACCACGTGTCCCCGGAGGCGGCGAAGCTGGTCTTCCAGGCGGCGGACGGGCGGGTACTGCTCGTCACCGACGCCGCCTCCTCCGCCGGGATGCCGCCCGGCACCTACGAACTCGGCGGCGAGCCGATCACGATGCCCGAGCAGGGGCCGCCGTTGCGCGCGGACGGCACCCTCGCCGGGTCCGGCCTCCGGCTGGACGAGGCGCTCGGCAACGCCGCCGCCCTCGGCATCGACACCG
Organism: Actinomadura litoris; assembly: GCF_009733595.1. Taxonomy (GTDB): domain Bacteria; phylum Actinomycetota; class Actinomycetes; order Streptosporangiales; family Streptosporangiaceae; genus Spirillospora; species Spirillospora litoris. The sequence continues at coordinate 91,623 of NZ_WOFH01000003.1, forward strand.
CGGTGGCGGTGGACGCGGCGACCCGCGTCCCCGCCGACCTGATCGGCCGTCCCGACATCGGCCGCATCGCGCCGGGCGCGTCGGCCGACCTGGTCTGGCTCGGCCCGGACCACCGCGCGCATGCGACCTGGATCAACGGGCAGAAAGTCTTCGGAGGGGGATCATGACCAGTCAGATGCGCGCCGAGATCGGTGAGCAGCCGGACGCGCTCGGCCGGACGGTGGGCGCGCTGCTGCCGCGGCTGCCCGAGGTCGCGGAGCTGGCCCGCGACACCCGGCAGGTGCTGTTCATCGCGCGCGGGTCGTCCGACAACGCCGCCGTGTACGGGCGCTACCTGGTCGAGGCGCACACCGGGCGGCTCTCCACGCTGGCGGCGCCCTCGATCGCGACGGCCTACAAGCGGCGGGTGGACCTGAGCGGCGTGCTCGCCGTGGCGATCAGCCAGTCCGGCAAGACCGAGGAGATCGTCGAGACGCTCGACTGGGCCGCCGCGGGCGGCGCCCGGACCGTCGCCGTCACCAACGGCGCCGGGTCCCCGCTGGCCGAGGCCGCGGAGGTCGCGCTGATCACCGACGCGGGGGCCGAGATCGCCGTCCCGGCCACCAAGACCTACACCACGCAGCTCGCCGCGCTGTCGGTGCTGGCCCTCGGGCTCGGCGCCGACGTCGCGGTCGACGACCTGCGCCGCGTCCCGGACGAGGTGGCGCGGCTGATCGCGCTGACCGAGGCGTCCCCGGCGCTGGAGCAGATCGTCGAGGCGCTGGCGCAGGTCCCGGGCGCGGTCGTGTCCGGGCGCGGCATCGCGTTCGGCACCGCGCTGGAGCTGGCGCTGAAGATCAAGGAGGCCTGCTACCTGCACGCGATGGGCCTGTCCTACGCCGACCTGCTGCACGGCCCCATCGCCGTCGTCGACGAGCAGACGCCCGCGCTGCTGGTCGCCGCCGACTCCGGGCCGACGCTGCCCGGGACGGTCGCGCTGGCCCGCCGGGTCGAGGGCGCGGGCGCCCACGCGTTCGGCGTCGGCGGCGGCGAGGGGCTCGCCGAGGCGTGCACGGCGGCGCTGCCCGGCCCGGCGCTGCCCGAGTGGGTCGCGCCGCTCGGGCTGATCGTCCCCGGCCAGATCCTGGTCGAGAACCTGGCCCGCCGGCTCGGCGTCGACCCCGACGTCCCGCGCGGGCTGAACAAGGTCACGCAGACGGACTGAGCCGTACCGGCGGCCCCGGACCGGCGCCCGGGGTCGCCGTCCGGGCCGCCCGCCTGGCAGGTTGGAACGAGCCACCCACCCCGAACGGAATGAGAGAGCAATGGACAAGGCCGAGGCCATCGTCGCCGCGCTGGGCGGCGCCGACAACATCGTGGAGATCGAGCCGTGCGCGACCCGGCTGCGCACCGAGGTGAGCGACGCGGGACGGGTCGACGAGGCCGGCCTGAAGCGGGCGGGCGCGTTCGGCGTGATGCGCAGCGGCACCGTCGTCCAGGTCGTGGTCGGCCCCGAGGCCGACACCATCGCCAGCGACATCGAGGACATCCTGGAATGAGAGGAGCGCTCACGATGACCCGAGTGCTGTCGCCCGTCGCCGGCCGCGCCGTCGGCCTCGCGGGCGTGCCCGACCAGGTGTTCGCGCAGGCCATGGTGGGCCCGGGCACCGCCGTCGACCCCGAGCGCGGCCCCGGCTACGCGATCGCGCCGGTCACCGGCAAGATCGTCAAGTTGCATCCGCACGCCTACGTCGTCGTGGACTCCGAGAACCACGGCGTGCTGGTCCACCTCGGCATCGACACCGTCCAGCTCAAGGGCGCCGGGTTCGAGCTGCTCACGACCCAGGGTGAGGCGGTCACCGCGGGGCAGCCGCTGGTCCGCTGGGACCCGGCCGTCATCGAGGCGGGCGGCCGGTCGCCGATCTGCGCGGTCGTGGCGCTGGACGCGGGCGACGGCGCGCTCACCGACGTCGTCGAGTCGGGCGAGGTCACGAAGGGGGCCGAACTGTTCACATGGAGCTGATCCCCCTGCGTGCCGCCGTGTTCGACCTCGACGGCACCCTCATCGACACCGAGCCCCGCAACCGCGTCATGTGGGGGCTGCTGTTCGACGCGCACGGCGTCCCCTACGACGACGACCTGATCACCTCGTTCGCGGGCCGCCGCGGGCTGGAGGTGCTCCAGGAGCTTGAGCACAGGTTCTCCGGGGCGACCGCCGAGGAACTGCTCAAGGAGGCGCTCTCCTACGGGAAGCTGCCGGACATGCCCGTCGACGTGCCCGTCCCGGGCGCCGTCGACCTGATCCGGGCGCTGGCCACGGCGGGCGTCCCGCTCGCCGTCGTCACCTCCGGACGGCGCGGCTACGCCGAAGGGCTGCTGGAGGGTCTCGGCGTCCGCGACCTGCTCGACCTCGTGGTGACCGCCGGCGACGTCGTCAACGGCAAGCCCCACCCGGAGGGATACCTGGCCGCCGCGCGCGACCTCGGCGTCCCGCCGGAGGAGGCGATCGGGTTCGAGGACGCCCCGGCGGGCGTCGCGGCCGTGAAGGCCGCGGGCATGACCTGCGTCGGCGTCACCACCTCGCAGCCGGTGGAGGCGCTGGCCGAGGCCGACCATCTGGTGGCCGACCTGAAGGAACTGGACGTCGCGCCGGGCCCCGCGCTGCGGGTGCGCGGCCGGTGACGTCCGTGGCAGCGGCGGCCCGGGCCTCCCGGGCGAAGCGTTCGGGGGCGGGTCCCCCGGGCGCGAAGGCCGACAGTGAGGGCCGTGACCGACGGCCCGGCGACGGCCGTGACAGACGGCCCTTCGAGGAGCATTCCGTGACTGAACGCACTATCAAGATCATGTCCAGGGTGGGCCTGCACGCGCGGCCGGCCGCGCTGTTCGTCCAGACCGCCGCCAAGGCGCCCGGCCAGGTCACCGTGGCCAAGCGCGGCGCGGGGCCCGTCAACGCCAAGAGCATCCTCGCGGTGCTCGGCCTGGACGCGCGGCACGGCGAGGAGATCGTCATCGCCGCCGACGGCGAGGGCGCGGACGCGCTGCTCGACACCCTGGAGGGCCTGCTGTCGACCCCGGAGCCCGAAGGTGTCTGAGCCGCTGCGCGGTGTCGGGGTGAGCCCGGGGGCCGGGGCGGGTCCCGTGCTGACCATCGCGGGCGCCGTCCCCGAGCCGCCCGCCGGCTCCCGGCACGGCGGCGACGCGGGCGCCGAACGCGACGCCGCGCTCGCCGCGCTGGAGGCCGTGGCCGCCGACCTGGAGGACCGCGGCGCCCGTGCCGCACAGGCCGGCAACACCGACGGGCGCGACGTGCTGAACGCGCAGGCGCTGATGGCCCGCGACCCGGGCCTCGCCGACGGCGTCGGCGCCAAGGTCGAGGAGGGTGTCGCCGCCGCGCGCGCGGTGTTCGAGGCGTTCGGCGTCTATCGGGAGCTGCTCGCCGGGGCCGGCGAGTACATGGCGGCGCGCGTCACCGACCTCGACGACATCCGGGACCGCGCGATCGCCCGGCTGCTCGGCCTGCCGGTACCGGGCGTCCCCGAGTCCGCCGAGCCGTTCGTGCTGGTCGCGCGCGACCTCGCGCCCGCCGACACCGCCGTGCTCGACCCCGCCCAGGTGGTCGCGTTCGTGACCGAGGAGGGCGGCCCGACCAGCCACACCGCGATCATCGCCCGCACGATGGGCGTGCCCGCCGTCGTGGCGCTGCCGGGCGCGACCGCGCTGACCGACGGCACCCGCGTGCTCGTGGACGGCGCCGCCGGGACCGTCGTGGTCGACCCGTCCGACACCGAGGTCGAGGCGGCGCGCGCCGCGTCCGCCGCCCGCGCGTCCGCGCTGGCCGAGTCCACCGGTCCCGGGGCCACCAAGGACGGGCACGCCGTCCCGCTGCTGGCCAACATCGGCGGCCCGCAGGACGTCGCGGCCGCGCTGGCGGCCGGTGCGGAGGGCGTCGGGCTCTACCGCACCGAGTTCCTGTTCTTGGATCGGTCCAAACCGCCGTCCGACGCCGAGCAGGAAGAGGCGTACCGGAAGGTGCTGGAGGCGTTCCCCGAGGGCCGCGTCGTCGTGCGGACCCTGGACGCCGGAGCCGACAAGCCCCTCGCCTTCCTCCCGCCTCCCGGCGACGAGCCGAACCCCGCGCTCGGCGAGCGCGGCCTGCGGATGATGCGCCGCCACCCCGACGTGCTCACCGCCCAGCTGTCGGCCCTCGCCCGCGCGGCCGCGGGGCTGACCGTGAAACTCCAGGTCATGGCCCCGATGGTGACCGGTGTGGAGGAGGCGGAGTCGTTCGCCGCCGCGTGCCGCGAGGCGGGCGTCGAACGTCCCGGCATCATGATCGAGGTCCCCGCCGCCGCGCTGCGCGCCCGCGACCTGGCGCCGGAGGTCGAGTTCTTCAGCATCGGAACCAACGACCTCACGCAGTACGCCTGCGCCGCCGACCGCCAGATCGGCGGCCTCGCGCACCTCCAGGACCCGTGGCACCCGGCCGTCCTCGACCTGGTCGCCCCGGCGGCGGGCGCCGGCGTCCCCTGCGGCGTCTGCGGCGAGGCGGCCGCCGACCCGGCCCTCGCGTGCGTCCTCGTCGGCCTCGGCGTGACGTCGCTGTCGATGAGCGCGCCGTCCCTGCCGCTGGTGCGCGCCACCCTCGCCCAGCACACGCTGGACGAATGCCGCGAGGCGGCCCGCGCGGCCCGCGCCGCGCGGACACCGGCCGAGGCCCGCGCCGCGGCCCTGGCGGTGCTGGGTCAGGAGGGCTGACCCTGCTCGGCGATGAGCCAGCGTCCGCCGGTCCTGCGGAGGGTGAAGCTCGAAGCGAGCAGCCCACCCTGGCCGGCGGGCTCGCCGCGCCACTTCAGATCCTCGAAGCGGACGGTGACCTCGCCCGCCCCGGGGCCCGCCTCACCGGTCGGCACCGTGACCCCGCGGAGCGCGGCCAGATCCCGCGGACCGAGCTTCGCGCGCTCTCGCCCTAACCCGGCGCGGCAGCCGCCCGGCCTGCCGAAGGCGGTGCGCTCGTAGGCGGGCGCCAGGTAGGCGCACACCGCGACGTTCCCCTTGGCCACACCGCGCAGGAACCGGTACAGGACGAGCCGCGCCGGAAGCGTCCGCCGCTCGTCTCCGCCCGTGTCGGTCAGCCGGGAGTCGGCGGGCTCGGGCGTCAACGGCGGCATCGTGACCTCGCCGCCCCCACCGCACGCGGCCAGCGCGGGCAACAGGGCCAGAACGGCGAGGGAAGGCCGGACCCACACGGCGACCTCCTGGGGACGGGGGCGCCCGATCTTCCCAGCTCCCGCCACCCGCCGTCCACAACTCCCACCAGACCGACCCCGCGGACGGCATGCGCGGGGGTCAGTAGCCGAGGCCGTGGCCGACGGGCTTGCCGCCCGCGGGCACCGGGAGGCGGCCCACCGGCTTCACCGTGCCCGCCAGCACCTTCGCCAGCGCCTCGATCGCGACCGCCTGCGAGGAGTAGGTGGCCAGCGCCGCCGCCGCGCCGCGCGCCGCGTCCAGGTCGTAGGGGCGGCCGAGCGCGGCCACCACGACCGGCTTCGGCCCGAGCGCCCTGACCCGGGCCGCCGTCGCCGCTCCGGCGTTGAGCGTGGTCAGGACGGTGACGTCCGCCGACCCGGGCGCGGCCGTCCGGACGCCCTGGCGCCGGAGCGCGGCGCTCAGCGCGGCGCCGTCCGGTCCGGACACCCCGACCGTCCTCTTCTTGAGCGGCAGCAGCCGCCCCTCGTTGCGGACGAGCGTCACCGCGTGCTCGGCGACCGTCCGCGCGGCGGCCCGGTGCGCGGACGTGCCGATCGTCGCGTCCGCCTTGGCGGGGTCGGCGCGCGTCCCCTGGAACAGGCCGCGCTTCTGCTTGAGCCGGAGGATGCGCGCGACCGACTCGTCCAGGCGCCGCTCGGGGATCTTCCCCGAGCGCACCGCGCCGAGCACCGCGTTGTAGGCGCGCGGCAGGTCCGGCGGCATGAGGAGCTGGTCGGCGCCCGCCGCGACGGCCCGCACCGGCACGGCCGCGTCGCCGTACGCGCGGCGCGCGCCCGCCATCTCCAGCGAGTCGGTCACGATCACGCCCTGGTAGCCGAGCGTCCCGCGCAGCAGCCCGGTCAGGACCGTCCGCGACAGCGTGGACGGGTCGCCGGACCGGTCGAGCTTCGGCACCACGATGTGCGCCGTCATGATCGCGTCCACGCCGGACGCGATCGCGGCCTTGAACGGCGGCGCGTCCAGGCGCTCCCAGGTCCGCCGCGAGTGGGTGATGACGGGCAGCCCGGTGTGGCTGTCGGTCGCGGTGTCGCCGTGCCCGGGGAAGTGCTTGGCCGTCGCGGCGACGCCCGCCTCCTGGTAGCCGCCGATCGCCTCGGTCAGCATCGCCGACACCCTCGCCGGGTCGGACCCGAACGAGCGCAGCCCGATCACGGGGTTGCGCGGGTCGACGTTCACGTCGGCGTCGGGCGCGTAGTCCTGGTTGATCCCGATCGCGCGCAGCTCGGTGCCCGTGACGCGGGCCTGGGTCCGGGCGTCGGCGGGGCGGCCCGTCGCGCCCAGCGCCATGTTCCCGGGGAAGCGCGTGATGAACGGAGTCCGGGACACGATGCCCTGCTCCTCGTCCACCCCCAGCAGGAGCGGCACCTTCGACGCCTTCTGCAACGCGTTCGACTGCGCCGCCGCCCGGCTCGGCGTGCCCATGTTCTCCGGGAAGTAGATCAGCCCGCCGACGTGGTACCGCCTGACGATCGAGATCCCGTCCGCGCGGCTGGAGAACCGGGTCACGAAGAGCTGCCCGACCTTCTCCGCCAGGCTCATCCTCGCGACGTGACCGGGCACCCACGCGTCCGGCGCCGGGCTCACGGACGGGCTCGCGGACGTCCGGGGCCGCGCGCCCTTCTCACCGTCCTTGGTGCCGCCGCCCCCGCAACCCGCCGCAGGCACGGCCAGCGCCGCCACCGCGACGAGCGCAAACCGCCGTGAAACACGCACTGACCAGGCCCTCCGCCACGGTCGACAGCTCGCCTTCGGACGCCCGCGACGCTAACGCCTCCCCGACTCCCTGTCGACCCGCCACCACCTTCGTGTCCACGACCCCGCCCCGACGTCGAGCGGCCCCAGCGGGCACGGCGCCATCAGGACAGCGCTGGGAGAACCCACGTCCCCCTGACCACACCCCCGATCACGATGGACCCCGGATCGCGATCCATCGCGGGTCTTCGGGGGGTCCATCGTGATGGGAGTCCGGACGGCCGTGGCGCCGTCCTCGCCTCGGGCGGGCCCTACAGGGTCGCCGGCCAGGGGCGGCTCAGCCGGGGAGCGGGTGGCCGAGGCGGCGCAACGCCAGCCCCGCGGCGCCCACGGCCCCGTCTCCCGCGCTTCGGGGAGCTTCGGCGAACCGGTCGCGCAGCCCGGTCCGGACGGCCTCGGCGACCGGGCCCTCGCGCAGCACCGAGCCGTGCATCACGACCGGGGCGCAGGGGTCGGAGAGGGCCGGGCGCACCGCGTCGACGTCGCGGAGGAGCCATTCGGCCGCCTCCTCGGTGATGCGCCTGGCCACGGGATCGCCCGCGGCCGCGGCCGCCGCGACCACCGGGCCGAGCCGGCCGAGGGCCGCGGGCGGACGACCGTAGACCTCCTTGATGATCGCCTGGGCGAGCTGCGGATTGGGCGGCGTCCCCGACATCTCCGGATGGTGCGGGCCGTCCGGATCGCCGGAGCGTCCGGGCGGCCCCGGACCGTTGACGTCCGGTCGTGGGAGGGGCGATCCGGGGATCAGCACGGCGGTGCTCGTGCCGCCCCCGGCGGGGGAGGGGAACGCGGAGGCGAGCGGGACCGTCTGCGGCAGCGCCGAAGCGGCGCCGGGCGGGGCCGGGACGGCGCCGGCCATCGCCAGCTCCCGCCGCGCCCGGGGCCGCCGCCGCGCCGAGTCGATCTCCGCGACCACCGTCGGACCGAGCAGCGCCCGCGGGACCGAGTCGGTGAGCAGCGTCGGGGAGCCGCGGCCGTCGTAGGCCGCGAGCGCGGCCCTGACCGCCTCCTTCCCGAGCCACACCGCCGAACCCTCGTCCCCGACGAGCCAGCCGTAGCCGTCCGCGCGCTGCACGATCGACCCGTCACTGATCACCGCCGCCCCGGCGCCGGTGCCGGAGAACACCACGATGCCCTTGGGCTCGCTGGTCCCCGCGGCGAACGCCACGGCGATGTCGGTCACCACTGCGGGCGAGCCGCGCAGCCCGACGGCCTGCCACGCCTGCCGCGCCGCCGCGACGGCGGCGGGACGGCCTGCCGAGCCCGCGCCGGCGATCCCGAAGACACCGGTGAGGATGCGGGTCCGGTCGAGGTCGCCGAGCGCCTCCCGCAGAGCGGTGGTCAGCGCCCCCGCGGTGTCGCCTCCGGAGTTGGGGTTGGCCCCTGGGCCGGTGCCGGAACCGGCCAGGGCTCCCCCGAGCGTCAGTACGACACAGCGGGTCTTCGTGCCACCCGCGTCTATACCGACCACGTAAGGACCGGCCAAATGGGTCAACACATGGCGACCGTAGCCTTTTCTACCGTTGACGTGACATCCTGGCAGTAAGAAAATTCCTTACATGAGGAAACCCAACGGCCCCGAGAGCGGGGGCACAGGGGAGGCCGGTACGTCCAGGGAAGACGCGGCGCCCAAGGAGCAGACGCCGCTGAGCACCGTGGTGCGGGTGCGCTCGCTGCTGCCCTCACTGCCCCCCGCGGAGCGACGTGTCGCTCAACGCGTCATCGACGACCCCGAGGGGGTCGCCAACTCCACCATCACCGAACTCGCCCAGACCTGCGGCACCTCGGAGACCACGGTCATCAGGTTCTGCCGGGCGATCGGGTTCCATGGTTATCCAGAGCTCCGACTGACCCTCGCCACCGAGGCGGGCCGGGCGCAGAGCGCCAGCGGGGGCCGGGTCATCGGCAGCGACATCAGTCCCGACGACTCCCTCGAACAGATCGTGGAGAAGGTGACCTTCGCCGACGCGCGAGCCGTGGAGGAGACCGCCTCGCAGCTCGACATCAAGATGCTCGAACAGGTCGTCGACGCCGTCGTCGCCGCCGACCGGGTCGACGTCTACGGCGTCGGGGCGAGCGCCTTCGTCGCGGCCGACTTCCAGCAGAAACTGCACCGCATAGGCCGGGTCTGCTCGGCGTGGTCGGACGCCCACATCATGCTCACCAGCGCCGCGGTCCTCGGCGCCGGGGACGTCGCGATCGGGATCTCCCACACGGGCTCGACGGTGGAGACCATCGACGCGCTGGAGGTCGCCAGGAGCAACGGAGTGAGGACCGTGGCGCTGACCAATTTCCCGAAGTCCCCCATAGCGGAGGTGGCGGATCTGATCCTGACGACGGCGGCGCGGGAGACCACCTTCCGCTCCGGCGCCACCGCCAGCCGGCTGGCGCAGCTGACCGTGGTCGACTGCGTCTTCGTCGGTGTGGCACAGCGCACCTACGGGTCTACCCGCAAGGCCCTGGAAGCCACGTTCGAGGCGGTCCGCGGCCGGACCGTGCGACCCGACCGGAGGCGTCGGTGATCGATTGCGAGCTCCCCACCGAGGGCAGGAACCCCCGAACCCTCGACGTCGACACGCTGCCGACCCTGGAGGTGCTGCGCCTGATCAACACTGAGGACGCGACGGTTCCGATGGTCGTCGCGTCCGTCCTGCCCGAGGTCGCCCGGCTGGTCGACCTCGCCGTGGAGTCCCTGCGCGCCGGCGGGCGCGTGCACTACTTCGGCGCCGGGACGTCCGGCCGGCTCGCGGTGATCGACGCCGCCGAGCTGCCCCCGACGTTCGGCATCTGGGGCCGCGTCGTCGCCCATCACGCCGGCGGGCCCGGCGCGCTGTCCCAGGCGATATCCGACGTCGAGGACGACGTCGAGCTGGGCGCCCGCGACGCCCGCGACGTCCAGCCGGGCGACATCGCCATCGGCATCGCCGCGTCCGGCCGCACGCCCTACGTCGTGGGCGCCCTGCGCGCGTCCGCCGCGGTCGGCGCGCGCACCGCCCTGATCAGCTGCAACCCGCACACACCGTACGGCGACGAAGTGGAGGTGCACATCGGCCTCGCCACCGGCCCCGAGGTGATCACCGGATCGACCCGGATGAAGGCGGGGACGGCGACCAAACTCGTCCTCAACTCCTTCTCCACCACCCTCATGGTCAGGCTCGGCCGCACCTACTCCAACCTGATGGTCAGCGTGAACGCGCTGAACGCCAAACTGCGCGCCCGCCTGGTCCGCATCCTCACCGAGGCGACGGGCATGGACGCCCGCACCTGCGAGAACGCACTGACCGAGGCGCACGGCAACACCCGGGTCGCCCTGGTCTCCCTGCTCGGCGAGGTCCCGGCCGCCCGAGCGACGATCGTCCTGGAAGAGACCGACGGCGGCGTCAGGGAGGCGCTGCAGAGACTGAGATCGGCCTGAGGCGCCCCGTGATCATGCGATCGCCCCCGCACCGATCGCATGATCACGGCCGCCCCTCGGGGCCTTGTCGAACTGGATTCGGTCACCGGTTCGGGATCGTTTACCATCGGGCCGTGGCCGTCAAAGCTGTGATCACCGACTGGGGCGGTGTCCTCACCTCCCCGCTGAACGAGGCGGTCGCCACCTGGCTGGCGGCCGACCGCATCGACGCCGAGCGCTACGGCGTGGTGATGCGGGAGTGGGTGAGCCAGGCCTACGAGGGCTCCGGCCAGAACCCGATCCACGGGCTTGAGGACGGCTCGCTCGCCCCCGAGGAGTTCGAGCGGCTCCTCGCCGCCGAACTGCACACCGTGGACGGCGGCCCGGTCACCGCCACCGGCCTGATCGCCCGCATGTTCGGCGCGTTCGCCCCCGTCGAGCCCATGTACGCGGCCCTCCGCACGGTCCGCGCCGCCGGAGCCCGGGTGGCGCTGCTGTCCAACTCCTGGGGCAACGACTACCCGCGCGACCTCTTCGCCGACCTCTTCGACGCGGTCGTCATCTCCTCCGAGGTCGGCATGCGCAAGCCCGACGAGCAGATCTTCCGGCACGCCCTCGAACTGCTCGGCCTGGACCCCGCCGAATGCGTCTTCATCGACGACATCGACCACAACATCCGCGCGGCCACGACCCTCGGCATGCTCGGGATCCACCACACCTCCACGGACGCCACGGTCGCCGAACTGCGCGATCTCGGTCTCCACCCGTGACAGACTGATCGATCGTCATGCGCGTCTACCTGCCTTCCACGCTCACCCTCCTCGCCGCCGTCCAGGCCGCCAGGGAGATCGGCCCCGCGCCGCTCACCGCCCACGCCGTCACCCCGGCCCTCCGCGAGTGGTACGCGGAAGGGGACCAGGAGGAGATGGAGTACGCGGCGATGACCGCCGCCGCCCGCGCCTCCCTGCGCATGCTCGCCGCCGACCCGTCCGCCCCCCGGCGCCGCCTCGTGCTCGCCGCCGAGGTCGCCGACCAGGCGGTGCGCCGGTCCCATGACGCCTCCGACCGCTCCCTGGTCGAGCTCACCGCCATCGTCCCGTGGAAGAAGATCGCCTCCGCCCACGTGGACGACCTGTCGGCCGTCGCCGACGTCACCGCGGCCTGCGAGGCACTGCCCGCCGCCGACAACGGCGACGATGACGCCCTCTTCACGGTCGAGGGCGCCGAGGGCCACGAACTCCTCTGGTACGCCACCCAGGAACTCCCCCACCTCCTCTGACCGGACGTCACCGCCCGACGTCCGCGTTCAACCCTCGGCGCCGAACGTGCCTGCACGACGCGCCACAACCAGACAACCGGTGCCGGCGAGGCCGACACGGCGAAGGGGAATTCGGGCCGCGGGCACCAGAGAGCAGACGGCGAAAATCAGGAAGCGCGCAAGTTCAACCCTCCCCAGGCAGCAGGACACCCCTGCCGCGGGCGATCTGGGGTGCGGCCGTCGGCAGCGGACGACGGGGAGCGAAAAGCGCACAGCTTCTGGAACCGCCAGCAGACGGCGGAGAACGGCAAGGATGCGGCTTCTGAGACCCGCAGGAGGCGGCGGAGAGCGGGGAGCGGGAAGCGCGCAGTTTCTGGAACTCGCAGCAAGCGGCGGGGAGCGGCAAGGACGCGGTTTCTGGAACTCGCAGCAGGCGGCGAGGAGCGGGAAGCGTGTGGGGGCAGCAGGAGGGGAGCGCGGAGCGGGGAACGGACGGCGGGTGGCGGGGAGCGGGCAGTGGAAAAGGGGCAGCGCGCAAGTTCCGAAACCCTCCGCAGGCAGCAGGACGCCCCTGCTGCGGGCGATCAGGGGGGCCGGGCGTCGGCGGCAGACGATGGGGAGCGGCAAGGACGCGGTTTCTGGAACCCCCAGCAAGTGGCGGGAAGCGGCAAGCGCGCAGCTTCTGGATCCGCAGCAGGTGGCGGGGAGCGGGAAGCGTGTGGGGGGCAGCAGGAGGGAAGGGCGGAGCGGACGGCGGAAGCGGGGAGCGGGCGGTGGAAAAGGGGCAGCGCGCAAGTTCGGAACCCTCCGCAGGTAGCAGGACGCCCCTGCTGCGGGCGATCAGGGGGGCCGGGCGTCGGCGGCAGACGATGGGGAGCGGCACGGACGCAGCTTCTGGAACCTGCAGCAGGTGGAGGGGAGCGGGAAGCGCGCAGCTTCTGGCCCCGCAGCAGGCGGCGGGGAGCGGGAAGCGTGTAGGGGGCAGCAGGAGGGGAGCGCGGAGCGGGGAACGGACGGCGGGTGGCCGGGAGAGGGAGTAGGCGGCGTGCAGAGCGGGTCGGGGGCGACCGGTCGTGGGCGGTGGGGCGTAGGGATTCGAGAGAAGGGCGGCGGGAGTGGGGCGCGGGTAGTGGGTGGCGGTGAGTAGGGAGTAGGCGGCGTGCAGAGCGGGGCGTGGGCGGTGGGGCGTGGGGATTCGAGAGAAGGGTTGCGGTGGGGAGCGGGGCAGCGGGAGGGGCGGCGGGGCAGGAGGGGGCAGGGCTGGGGTTGGTGGGGTGCCCATGGGCGTCGAGGTTCGGCCGGTGGCGGGTGAGTGAGGGGTGGTTGGGTGTCGCCCTTCGAGGTTGGACGGTTGGAGGGGCGGAGCAGGTGGGGGCGCATGTCTGCGGCGCCCTGATTTGTGTGGTCGGGCAGGGGCCACGGGACTGCGGCATCGGTATTCGGCTGCGGACGGGCGGGTAGGGCACCGCACGTTGACAACGCTGTCGGATTCGTAGGGAGCGACCAGATGGACGCCGTCACCAATATGCCGGAACCGGTGAACGAGCCGATCAAGGGCTATGCGCCGGGCAGCGCCGAGCGGGCCGCACTCGAAGCCAAGATCAAGGAGCTCGGCGGCGAACAGGTCGAGCTGACGATGACGCTCGGGGGCGAGCGGCGCATGGGTGCCGGGCCGCCGATCGACGTCGTCGAGCCCCACAACCACGGTCACATCCTTGGGCGGATGGGCAACGCCACCGACGCTGACGTCGCCGAGGCGATCGCGGCGGCGCGCACGGCGGCGGTGGGTTGGCGGGAGATGCATCCGGACGACCGCGCGGCGATCTTCCTGCGCGCGGCGGACCTGCTCGCGGGGCCGTGGCGGTCCACCCTGAACGCCGCGACGATGCTCGGCCAGTCCAAAACCGTGCAGCAGGCGGAGATCGACTCGGCCTGCGAGCTGATCGACTTCCTGCGGTTCAACGTGGCCTACGCGCGGGAGATCCGCGAGAAGCAGCCGAACTCCTCGCCGGGTGTCTGGAACCGGATGGAGTACCGTCCGCTGGAGGGGTTCGTCCTCGCCATCACCCCGTTCAACTTCAGCGCGATCGCCGGAAACCTGCCGACCTCGCCCGCCCTGATGGGCAACGCCGTCGTCTGGAAGCCGTCCCCGACCCAGCAACTCGCCGCGCACCACACGATGCGGCTGCTGGAGGCCGCCGGGCTCCCGCCCGGAGTGATCAACCTGGTCACCGGTGACGGGCAGGCCGTCTCCAACGTGGCCCTCCGGCACCCCGATCTCACCGGACTCCACTTCACCGGGTCGCCGCCCACCTTCCAGGCCCTCTGGCGGACGATCGGCGAGAACATCGCGGGGTACAAGCACTATCCGCGCATCGTGGGCGAGACCGGCGGCAAGGACTTCATCGTCGCGCACCCGTCCGCGGATCCCGCGGTGCTGAGGACCGCCCTGATCCGCGGCGCCTTCGAATACCAGGGCCAGAAGTGCTCCGCCGCCTCCCGCGCGTACATCCCCCGCTCCATCTGGGACGGGATGCGCGATGACTTCTGCGACGAGGTCGACGCGCTCACCGTGGGCAACGTGGCCGACGACCTCTCGGTCTTCATGGGCGCGGTCATCGACGAGCGCGCGTTCGCCAAGCATCGCCGCGCGATCGAGCGGGCGCGCGACATCGACACGGTGCGGATCCTCGCGGGCGGCGAACTGGACGACTCGCGCGGCTACTTCGTCAGGCCCACCGTTCTGGAGTCGTCCGACCCGACCGACGAGATCTTCACCACCGAGTACTTCGGCCCGATCCTCGGCGTCCACGTCTACGACGACAACGACTACGACTCCGTGCTCACGCAGATGGAGAGCGTCTCGGAGTACGGTCTGACCGGTGCGGTCATCGCCCAGGACCGCGCCGCGATCGCCGCCGCCACCGAGACCCTGCGCTTCGCGGCGGGCAACTTCTACATCAACGACAAGCCGACCGGCGCGGTCGTCAGCCAGCAGCCCTTCGGCGGTGCCCGGGCGTCCGGCACCAACGACAAGGCCGGTTCTGTCTTCAACCTCCTTCGCTGGACGAGCGTCCGCTCCATCAAGGAGACCTTCGTCCCGCCGACCGATTACCGCTACCCCTATATGGGTCGCTAGCCCGTTCCCGGCAGGTGGCCATGCCCCGGGATGCGACTGGTCGGTCTGGGCCGTAGTTCGTCCGCGCAAAGGGACGCGAACGCTCGTCCGAGTGCGAGTGGCCACACTGTCGTCTTGTACGCGGCGGCCATGCCGCCGCCCAGCTCGAACGCACGCGGCCCGGCATGATCCGGCTGGGCGCGGCACCTCCGGTCGGGCATCGCCGTCGAGGCCGTTCATTTCTGGGTGAGGCTCGTCGCGGTCCCCGCCGTCTCCAACGTCCCCGCCGTGGCGCTGCCGAGCCTGTGGTGTCTGGAGGGGGGGTGTTCGTTGGAGGTAGGGGCGTCGTTGGTCTGCTGGGGGCTGGTTGCACTCGGGGGGCGTGAGGGCCGACGATAAGCTCGCCGCACGCCGCGGGCGCCTGAGGGTGCTCACGGATGCTCCTCCGACCGGTCATGGGAACGGGATGTCGACGCTGAACCGTCTGGTGCTGTGGAACATCGATCACACTCTGGTCGACGTCGGGCGGGTCACTCGGGAGGCCTACGCCGAGGCTTTCCAGCGGACGATCGGACGGCCCCTCGTCCGGCTCGCCCCCACCCCGGGCCGGACGGAATCGGAGATCATCTTCGAGACGCTGGCGTTCAACGACGTCGTCACCACCGATGACCACCTGCCCACCTTCATGGCCGCGCTCGTCGAGGCGTTCGCGACGCGACGCGCCGACCTGCGCGGTCACGGCCGCGTGCTCGCGGGCGCCCAGGAGGCCGTCGCCGCGCTGGCCCATGTTCCGGGCGTGGTGCAGTCCGTCCTGACCGGCGCCGTCCAGCCGAACGCCGTGCTGAAGGTGACCGAGCTGGGGCTCGCCGACCACCTCGACCTCGACTCCGGGGGTTACGAGAACGGGGTCTACAGCAAGGCGGCGCTGCTCGAACTGGCGCGCAGCCGCGCGGGGGAGCGCCACGAGGCGCGCTATCCCGAGTCCGCGACCGTCTACATCGCCGACTCCCCCCGGGACGTCCAGGCCGCCCACATCGCCGGGTCGCCGATCATCGCCGTCGCCACCGGGAGCGCCACCGAGGCCGAGCTGCGCGCGGCGGGGGCCGACCGTGTTCTGGCGACCCTCGCCGACACCCACGCGGTCGTGAGCGCGGTCGCCGACCTGACGCGGCTCTGACCGGCAGGCTGATCGACCGGAGCCCGGCGGGGCGATGTTCACCGCTCGTCGGGGCGGGGCCCGTCCTCCTTCGTGACCGCATGTGGATCTCTTCGTGTGCGGTGGTCGGCATGGTCGGTGCTCCTTCCATCGATTCAGGGAGAGGCGCTGGTGGCTGCCCGGACCTTCGCGGCTCAACCGACTTCATGTCTTGAGTCTCGGGCGCCTCGACGGGCAGCGGAACTGGAATGCGATTCTGTGGAAAAACCCGGCTCGGAGGGCCCGACGATCGGGGCGCGCAGGTGTGCCGCGCGGCGGGTGTGACGTGCGGGGGAGACCGGCGGACGGCCCGAGATCAGGGAGGTTGCGCGGGGCGTCCGGCGGGGCCGATATTGGGGGTGCCGCGCGATGGGGCGTGGCGATGGAAGGGAGAGAGATGTCCCGTGACCATGAGGTCTCCGAGGGCTCGCCGTTGTGGGAGCCGTCGGAGGAGGTCGTCGCGAATGCGCGGGTGACCCACTTCGTCCGCTGGCTGGGGGATCGGGGCGTCTCAACGGAGTCCTACGACGACCTCTGGCGCTGGTCGGTCACGGAGGTCGACGCGTTCTGGGACGCGGTGTGGTCGTACTTCGAGGTCGTCGGCCGGCGGGGCGACGGTCCGGTGCGCGCGGGCGGCACGATGCCCGTGGACGGGTTGACATGGTTCCCCGGCGCGACGCTCAACTATGCGGCCAATGCCCTGCGCAATACCTCGGAGAACCCGGACAAGGCTGCGGTCATCTTCCGCTCTGAGGCGGGTGGTCACCGTGTCCTCACCCATCGCGAGTTGGCCCTTCACGTGGCCGAGGTCCGCGCGGGCCTCGCGGAGCTGGGCGTCGGCAGGGGAGACCGGGTCGCCGCCTACATCCCGAACATCCCCGAGGCTCTGGTCTGCTTCCTGGCGACGGCGTCGCTGGGAGCGGTCTGGTCGTCCTGCTCTCCGGACTTCGGGGCCTCCTCGGTGATCGACAGGTTCGCGCAGATCGAGCCGAAGGTGCTCATCGCCGTGGACGGCTACGCCTACAACGGCAAGCGGTTCGACCGGCGGGACACGCTCGCCGAGATCGAGGCGGAGCTGCCGAGCCTCGCCGCCACCGTCCTGATCCCCTACCTCGACCCGGCCGCCGTCCCGGACGGACTGCGAGTCGGTATGCACTACCGCGACCTGCCTCGCCCCGGCCACGACACGTTGGAGTTCGAGGACGTTCCCTTCGACCATCCGCTGTGGGTCGTCTATTCGTCCGGGACGACGG
The DNA here is from genome assembly GCF_009733595.1 of Actinomadura litoris. Lineage (GTDB taxonomy): Bacteria > Actinomycetota > Actinomycetes > Streptosporangiales > Streptosporangiaceae > Spirillospora > Spirillospora litoris. The sequence goes on from NZ_WOFH01000003.1 coordinate 108,840, forward strand.
GGCTGCCCAAGCCGATCGTCCATGGGCACGGCGGGGTCGTCCTGGAGCACCTCAAGGCGCTTTCCTTCCACCAGGACCTCGGCCCCGAGGACGTCTTCTTCTGGTACACCACGACCGGCTGGATGATGTGGAACTACCTCATCGGCGGCCTGCTCGTGGGATCCACCATCGTCATGTACGACGGCGCTCCGCTCGACCTCTGGTCCCTCGCCGCCGACAATGGCGTCACGTATATGGGAGTGGGCGCGCCCTATATCACCGCCTCGGCGAAGGAAGGGCGGCGTCCCGGACGGGATCACGACCTCTCCCGCTTGCGCGGTATCGGCTCCACCGGCTCGCCGCTGCCCCCCGAGGGTTTCGCCTGGATATACGACGCCGTCGGCGAGGATCTGCTCCTGGGATCGATGTCCGGCGGCACCGACCTCTGCACCGCCTTCGTGGGGCCGTCGCCTCTGCTGCCGCTGCGCGCGGGCGTCATCCAGTGCCGTTGCCTGGGCGCCAAGATCGAGGCGTTCGGCGACGAGGGCAAACCGGTCGTGGACGAGGTCGGAGAGCTGGTCATCACCGAGCCCATGCCGTCCATGCCCGTCGGCTTCTGGAACGACGCGGACGGCGAGCGGTACCGCGAATCCTATTTCGGGATGTACCCCGGCATCTGGCGCCATGGCGACTGGATCAAGATCCTGCCGGACGGCGGCTGCGTCATTTACGGCCGCTCCGACTCCACCCTCAATCGGGGTGGTGTGCGGATGGGCACCTCCGACTTCTACCGCGTGGTCGAGGCTTTCGACGAGATCGCCGACAGCCTCGTCATCGACACCGGACGCCTGGGGCAGGAGGGCCGCCTTCTGCTCTACGTCCAGCTCGCCCCTGATGCCTCTCTTGGCGACGACCTCGTGAACAGCCTCAAGCGGCGGATCCGGTCCGCGCTGTCACCTCGCCACGTCCCGGACGAGATCCACGAGGTCCCCGGTATTCCGCGCACGCTGTCGGGTAAGAAGCTGGAGGTTCCCGTCCGGAAGATATTGCAGGGCACCCCGGTCGACAAGGCCGCGAACCGCGACTCCATGGCCAATCCGGAGGTTCTCGAACACTTCACTAAGTGAAGACTGGACTTATGGTGCTGGTCCGAATCTCGCCTCTTGGAATCCGGATGTGGGGTTGCGATAAGGCCGGATTGCGGGGTCAGTTGCGTTTTTCCGCGTAGGACTGGATGTCGCGGCGGCGGTAGAGACGCCGGACTCGTCCGCCCCCCAACCGTTCCACGCGGGCCGGTTCGGGCCATCCCGCCGGTGGGCGTTTCGGATAGACGGTGACGCTCGTCTGCGCGAGCCCGAGGATCCGGGCGGCCTCGGCGAGGGTGACCAGATCGTCAGGTCCGTTCTCGCGCGGACGTTCGGTGTGGGCCGCGTACCAAGCGGCCCACTCCTTCTCGTTCCAGTACAGGGCTTTGCCCGCGCGATGGGCGGCGTCGGGATGGCCGTTCGACTCGCGGTCCGCCCACAACTGCTTGAGCCGGTGGCGGCTGACGCCGTGGCGTGCGGCGAGTTCGTCGCGGCCGGCAAGCCCCGGCGGGACGGAGGCGGAGCCGCGCGAGGCATGCCAGCGGTCCCATGCGTCCGCGTCCCACACGAGTTGTGATCCGACCGTCCCGGCCGGCTCCGGATGGCCGTTGCGGTCGCGCTCGCGGAACCACTTCTCCAGCGTGCTGCGTCCCAGCCCGTGCGCGTCCATCAAGTCGGCGCGGGTATAGACACGGCGTCCGTCGAGTGTGGTCACCGGCACAGTCTCACCTATGCGAACCGGGGTTTGCGCGGTATCGCCGCCGGGTCGGCAGCATTAGGGTGGTCCCCGAGCCCAAATGTGTCCGATCGGGTGCGGGGCGTCAGAACGCGCCGTAAGGTCGCAGGGGCGAGTGAACTTTCCCGGGGTTTGGGGCGTCATACAAGCGGAGCGGCGACCTGCGGAAATAGGTCTCTGGCCCGTTTCGGTCCGTCGAGATGGAGAGGGACGGTTTCACGCATGGAGGTTGGGGCGCTGCGATCCGGTGACCCGGAGCGGCTTGGTTCGTACGCCCTGACCGGCCGGGTCGGCGAGGGCGGCCAGGGCACCGTCTTCCTCGGCGAGGACGAGAACGGGCGGCAGGTGGCCGTCAAGCTGCTGCACGCCGAACTGACGTCCGACGACAAGGCACGCGCCCGTTTCCTGCGTGAACTTGAGGTCGCCAAGCAGGTGGCGCCGTTCTGCACGGCGCAGGTCATCGACGCGGACGCGACGGGCGAGCGGCCTTACATCGTCAGCGAGTACGTCCCGGGCCCGTCCCTCAACCAGTACGTCACGCAGGACGGTCCGCTCGTTGGCGCGGCCCTTGACCGGCTCGCGATCGCCACGGCCACGGCGCTCGCCGCGATCCACCAAGCGAAGATCATCCATCGCGACTTCAAGCCCCACAACGTCCTGATCGGCCCGGACGGCCCCCGCGTCATCGACTTCGGGGTGGCACGTGCCATCAGTGGCTCGACGACGCTGACCAGCCGGGTCATCGGCACGCCCTCCTACATGGCGCCCGAGCAGATCCAGGGAGAGGATGTCGGCACCGCCGCCGACGTCTTCTGCTGGGCGGCCACGCTGGTGTTCGCGGCCACCGGCGAGCCGCCGTTCGGCCAGGACACGATCCCCGCGGTGATCAACCGCATCCTGCACGAGGAACCGGAGCTCGGTGACCTCACCGGCCCGCTGCGCGATCTCGTCCTCGCCTGCCTGCGGAAGGACCCGGCGGGGCGTCCGCCCGCACGGCAGGTCCTGATGCGCCTGCTCGGCCACGAGGACGCCCCGGTGTCCGACATCGCCCCTCCGCCGAGCGACACCGACGAGACGGCGATGCTCGCCGCGGGCAGCGTGCTGGCCTCGGAGGCGGCCGACGACTACCAGCAGGCGGCCGCTGGCCTACCGCCCGCCGACCACGCGCCCGCCGCGCAGGCCGATGCCGCAGCGTTCGGTCCCGCCGGACATGACGTCCCGGATCAGACCCAGGGCGCCGCCGGAAGGCTGCCCACCCCCGCCGAATGGGCCGCCGGCAACACCCTGCCGCCCCACTTCGCGCCGGAGAAGCGCGGCCTTCGCAAGACGCTCGTGGGTTCGGGACGTTCGGCCGTGCTCGCCGGAGCCGCCGCGCTGGTCTTGGCGATCGTGGTGGTCTCGTCGGTGCTCGCGCTGAGCTCGGGCGACAAGGGCAAGGCGGGGCAGAAGGTGAGCGACCCCAGCGCCCCGGCCAAGTCGAGCGAGGTCGCGCCCAGCTCGACCGCCCCGAGAACCCATGCTCCCGTCGAGGAGACGCCCGAGAGCCCGTCCGGCCCGCCGCCGTCGGCGAGCCCGTCGCCCAGCGATACGCCGCCCCCGTCCGACACCCCGACGCCGAGCGATACACCGACGGACCCCACGCCGACGCACACCACCGAGAGCCCGGACCCGACGCCCACGACCACGCCCACCGCCCCCACGACCACGCCCACCGCTCCCGCGGGCAAGAACGCAGCCCCTCCCAGCTAACACCGCCCCCCGCTGATACCACCCTCCTCGCTAGGGGTTTCCAGCGGTCAGGGCGCAGAACGCGGTCACGAGGCGCCCTGCCCCGCTCAACGCGGCCCCTCCCCGCTGACGCCACTCCTACCAGCTAGGACGGCCTTCCAGCGGTCAGCGCGCAGAGCGCGGCGGGGAAAGGGAGCCTCTCCCTGCTGACGCCGCTCCTACCAGCTCGGGCGGGTCTCCAGTGGTCAGGCGCGCAGGGTGCGGCGGGGGCCTCTCCCTGCTGGCGGCGCTTCTACCAGCTCGGGCGGGCTTCCAGTGGTCAAGCGCAGGGGCGCGCGCGATCGTGAGGCGCCCCTCCCCGCTGACGCCGCCCCTCCCAGCTCGGGCGGGTCTCCAGCGGTCAGCGCGCAGGGCGCGGCGGTAGGGCGCCTCTCCCTGCTGACGGTGCCCCTCGCAGCAAGGGCGGGTCTCCAGTGGTCAGGCGCAGGGCGCGGTCGTGGGGCGTCTCTCCCTGCTGACGCCGCCCCTCCCAGCTTGGGCGGGCTTCTAGTGGTCAGCGCGCAGGGCGCGGCGGCGGGGGCCTCTCGCTGCTGACGCCGCTCCTACCAGCTCGGGCGGGCTTCCAGTGGTGGTCAGGCGCAGGGGCGCGCGCGGTCGTGGGGGCCTCTCCCTGCTGACGGTGCCCCTCCCAGCTCGGGCGGGTCTCCGGTGGTCAGGCGCAGGGCGCGGTCGGGTGCGTGCGCGTCTCGCGCGTGTGGTCATCTGTGGATGCCTGGTCAGGTCGCCTCCTTCCGGGGTTCGCGGCGCGGAGACCTACTCAGGGTCTCCTGGCGGAGCCGATCAGCCCGGACTCCTTCCGGGTTCGTAGCGCAGATTGCTCTGAGTGTTCCGCTGCGATCGCGACGTCGCTTGGGCGGCGACGTTGTTGCGGGGTGGCCGTGCTCACGCGGGGCGGGGGACCAAGCCCTCGGTGGTTCGCATCCCGCGCGGTCGCTGCCCTGCCGTATTTGGGCGCGGGTGTGTGGGCGGATGCCGGGTTGCGCGGGTTGTGAGCCTCCGGCCTGGTTTTCGGGCATGGGGACTGAGGGGTTCAGGGCTGTGGTTGGGGGGCTGGGTGGTTGCGATGGGGTGTTGTGGGGAGTGGAGGGCCATGGCTGGGTGAGCTGGCGGTTCTGGGCCTTGTGGCTGAGGGAGGGCGAGGCGGTGCGCGGACGGGGGAAGTGGCGGTTGGGGTGGGTTTCGGCCGCCGTCGTGTGTGCGGGCGGGGTGGGCGGACGGGCACTTCGGCGATCTTCGGGCAGGGGTGCTGGAGGGCCTGGCAGGGTGGGCAAGGCCACGTCCACCTCGGTGCCGAGCAGGTCGGCTTTGGGGGATTTCCTGGCTACGCTGGCGCAGTGAGCGGCGCCACAACGAGGTGGCGCATTCTCTAGGGGAGTTGTTGATGGGCGGCAAGCTCGACCAAGCGAAGGACGACCTGCTCAGGAGGGCCGCGGAGACTTGTGCCCAGCGTCCCGGCGGTAAGGGCGAGGACGTGGAGGAGGCCCTCGCCTACCTCCGCCTCTACTACCGGCACGTGGCGCCCGAGGACCTGCTGTCGCGGGACCCCGCCGACATCTGCGGCCCGGCGATGGCGCACCGGCTGCTCGGTGAGGAGCGGCCGCAGGGGCGCGCGAAGGTGCGGGTGTTCACGCCGTCGCTGGAGGAGTACGGCTGGGACCCGGGGCACACGGTCGTCCAGGTCGTGACCGACGACATGCCGTTCCTGGTCGACTCGGTGACGATGGAGCTGAACCGCCACCAGCTCGCCACCCATCTGATCGTCCACCCCCTGCTCGGCGTGGACCGCGACGTCGCGGGCCAGATGCGGGCGTTCCGCGGCAAGCTCGACAGCGCCACCGACATCGACGAGTCGTGGATCCACATCGAAGTGGACCGCACCAGTGACCGTGAGCGACTGGCCGCTCTCGAAAAGGATCTGCTCCGCGTCCTGCAGGACGTGCGGGTCGCCGTCGAGGACGAGCCGAAGATGCGCGCCCGCGCCGGGGAGATCGCCGCCGCGATCCGGGAGGCCGCGCCGCCGCTGCCCGCCAAGGAGCTCGCCGAGGGCGTCGAGCTGCTCGACTGGCTGGCCGACGGGCACTTCACCTTCCTGGGGTACCGCGACTACACGCTGACCGAGGGCGGGGACACCGCTGAGGGGCGCGGGACGCTCGGGCTCCGCCCCGAGCCGGGCACCGGGCTCGGCATCCTGCGCAACGACAAGCGCGAGTCCGACAGCTTCGCCTCGCTGCCCCCGGAGGTCCGCGAGAAGGCCACCGAGAAGCACCTGCTGGTGCTGACCAAGGCGAACTCGCGCTCGACCGTCCACCGGCCGCTGTACCTCGACTACATCGGGGTGAAGAAGTTCGACGAGTCCGGGGAGGTCATCGGCGAGCGCCGGTTCCTTGGGCTGTTCACGCACGTCGCCTACAGCGAGTCGATCGCGCACGTGCCCGTCCTCAAGCGCAAGCTCGAAGAGGTGCTGGAAGAGGCCGACTTCACCGCCGACAGCTACGACGGCCAGGACCTCATCGAGATACTGGAGAGCTACCCGCGCGACGAGCTGTTCCAGATCTCCGTCGACGACCTGCTGTCGATCTCGCTGGGCGTGCTGCGGCTGCGCGAGCGCAGGCAACTGAAGCTGTTCCTGCGCAAGGACCTGTACGGGCGCTACATGTCGTGCATGGTCTACCTGCCGCGCGACCGGTACACCACGCAGGTCCGGCTGCGCATCCAGCAGATACTGCGGGACGCGTTCGAGGGCGTCAGCGTCGACTACAGCGCGAACGTGACCGAGTCGATGCTCGCGCGGCTGCACGTGGTGGTGCGGGGCGAGCGCGGACGTCCGCTGCCCGACGTGGACGTGGACGACCTGGAGGCGCGGCTGGCGAACGCGACCCGCTCGTGGGGCGACGACCTGGCCGACGCGATCGTCGAGCAGTGCGGCGAGGAACGTTCCGGTACGCTCGCGCGGCGCTACGCGAACGCCTTCCCCGAGGGGTACAAGGCCGACTTCCCGGCCCGGACCGCAGTCGCCGACCTGCGTCGCCTCGACGAGCTGACCGGCGACGACGACACCTCGATCAACCTGTACGAGCCCTACGGCGCCCAGCCCGGCGAGCGGCGCCTGAAGATCTACCGGCTGGGCGAGCCGATCTCGCTGTCGCGGGTGCTGCCGCTGCTCCAGAACATGGGCGTCGAGGTCATCGACGAGCGGCCGTACGAGATCGCGACCGGTGACGGTCGGCGGTACTGGATCTACGACCTCGGGCTGCGGTACGTCCCGCCCGTGGACGTCCCGGAGGAGGCCATCAAGGGCCTGTTCCAGGAGGCGTTCACCGCGCTGTGGCGCGGCCGGATCGAGAACGACGGCTTCAACGCCCTCGTCCTGCACGTGGGGCTGAGCTGGTGGCAGGCGATGATCCTGCGCGCCTACGCCCTGTACCTGCGGCAGACCGGCACCACCTTCTCCAAGCGCTACATCGAGCAGGTGCTGCTGCGCAACGCGCAGATCACCCGGCTGCTGATCCGGCTGTGGGAGAGCCGCCTCGACCCCTCGCTCGCGGGCGGTGAGGAGGAGCGCAGCCTCGGCATCACCGAGGAGCTCCAGGGCAAGCTGGACGAGGTCGCCAGCCTCGACGAGGACCGCATCCTCCGTGCCTACCTGGCGATGATCCAGGCGACGCTGCGCACGAACCACTACCAGCACAAGCCCTACCTGGCGGTCAAGTTCGACCCGCAGGGCATCCCGGACCTGCCCCAGCCGCGCCCGACGTACGAGATCTTCGTGTACTCGCCGAAGGTGGAGGGCGTGCACCTGCGGTTCGGGTCCGTGGCGCGCGGCGGGCTGCGCTGGTCGGACCGGCGGGAGGACTTCCGCACCGAGATCCTCGGGCTGGTGAAGGCGCAGGCGGTGAAGAACACCGTCATCGTGCCCGCGGGTGCCAAGGGCGGGTTCGTCGGCAAGCAGCTCCCCGACCCCGCCGCCGACCGCGAGGCGTTCATGCAGGCGGGCATCGCCTGCTACAAGGACTTCATCTCCGGCCTGCTCGACGTCACCGACAACCTGGTGGACGGCAAGGTCGTCCCGCCCTCGAACGTGGTCCGCCACGACGGCGACGACACCTACCTCGTCGTCGCGGCCGACAAGGGCACCGCGACGTTCTCCGACATCGCCAACGGTGTCGCCGCCGAATACGGGTTCTGGCTCGGCGACGCGTTCGCCTCGGGCGGCTCGGTCGGCTACGACCACAAGGCGATGGGCATCACCGCGCGCGGCGCCTGGGAATCGGTCAAGTACCACTTCCGCTCCCTCGGTAAGGACATCCAGAGCGAGGACTTCACCGTCGTCGGCATCGGCGACATGTCCGGCGACGTGTTCGGCAACGGGATGCTCCTGTCGGAGCACATCAAGCTGGTCGCGGCGTTCGACCACCGGCACATCTTCCTCGACCCGGACCCCGACCCCGCCGCCTCGTTCGCCGAGCGGCGCCGCGTGTTCGAGCTGCCCCGCAGCTCCTGGGCCGACTACGACACCTCCCTGATATCCAAGGGCGGCGGGGTCTTCCCCCGGACCGCCAAGTCGATCAAGCTGAGCCCGCAGATCAGGGCGGCCCTCGGCATCGAGGACGGGGTCAAGGCGCTGACCCCGTTCGAGCTGATCCGCGCCGTGCTCAGGGCGCCGGTCGACCTGCTGTGGAACGGCGGCATCGGCACCTACGTCAAGTCCTCGATCGAGAACAACGCCGACGTCGGCGACAAGGCCAACGACGCCGTCCGCGTGAACGGCGAGGAACTGCGCTGCAAGGTGATCGGCGAGGGCGGCAACCTCGGCCTGACCCAGCTCGGCCGCATCGAGTTCGCCCGCGAGGGCGAGCGCCGCGGCGCCGGAGCCCTGGTCAACACCGACTTCATCGACAACTCCGCCGGCGTCGACACCTCCGACCACGAGGTCAACATCAAGATCCTCCTCGACCAGGTCGTCCGGGACGGGGAGCTGACGCGCAAGCAGCGCGACGGCCTCCTCTACGAGATGACCGACGAGGTCGGCCGGCTCGTCCTGCGGGACAACTACGCGCAGAACGTGACGCTCGCCGCGTCCCGCGCGCAGGCGGCCGCGATGCTGCACGTCCACGCCCGCCACCTGCGCAAGCTGGAGCGCGACGGGCGGCTCAAGCGCAGGCTGGAGTTCCTGCCCGACGACAAGGCCCTCGCCGAGCGCCGCCAGTCGGGCCTCGGGCTGACCAGCCCCGAGTTCTCCGTCCTGCTGGCCTACGCCAAGCTCACCCTCGACGCCGAGATCGTCGCCTCCGACCTCGCCGACGACCCGTACCTGGAGTCGTGGCTCGTCGACTACTTCCCGACCCCGCTGCGCGAGCGGTTCCAGAGCTACATGGACCGCCACCCCCTACGCCGGGAGATCATCACCACCGCCGTGGTGAACGACCTGGTCAACAACAGCGGCTCCACGTTCGTGTTCCGGATGAACGAGGAGACCGGGGCGTCCTCGTCCGACATCGCGCGCGCCTACCTGGTGGCCCGCGAGGTCTTCGAGATGCCGCGGTTCTGGCGGTCGGTGGAGTCGCTCTCGCACCAGGTCGAGGAGTCGACCCAGATCGCGATGCTGCTGGAGGCGCGGAAGCTGACCGAGCGCGGCGCGCGCTGGCTGCTGCACAACCGGCGGCCCCCGTTCGACATCCGCGAGACGATCGACTACTTCTCCGGCGGCGCGGCCACGCTCAGCGGGCGCCTTCCGAAGGTGCTCGTCGGCCTGGACCTCGCCGCGTTCGAGCAGCGCAGGGACGGATTCGCCGAACTCGGCGTGCCGGACGACCTGGCCGAGCAGGGCGCGATGCTCGTCGCCGCCTACTCCACGTTCGACCTCGTGGGCATCGCTCACGAGACCGGACGCCCGGTCGAGGAGGTCGCCGAGGTGTACTTCGACCTCGGTGACCGGCTCCAGCTGTCCCGCCTCCGGGAGCGCATCATCGCGCTGCCCCGCGACGACCGCTGGCGCTCGATGGCCCGCTCCGCGCTCCGCGACGACCTGTACGCCGCTCATGCCGCCCTCACCCGCGACGTCCTCGTCACCAGCGAGCCCGGCGGGCAGCCCGAGGAGCGCCTGGTGCACTGGGCGGAGAAGAACCAGACCGCGGTGCTGCGCGCCCAGCAGACGCTCAGCGAGATCTGGGAGAGCGACAGCTTCGACCTCGCGACGCTCTCGGTCGCCCTCGGTTCCATCCGTACCCTCGTCACGGCGAGTTCCCTCCCGTCCACCGAGGCCTGACCGGCCCCGTTCCCCCACTCCGTGCCGCCCGCCCCGCCTGGGGACGGGCGGCGCGCTCGTCTCCCATCCTCGACACCGCGGCCCCGCCCCAAAAGTGGAATGCCGTTCTGTGGATAAGCCCCGGCATCCCGAAAATGATCGACTTTCGAGCCGGGGTGCGAGTCTCAGGGAACGGTGCGGCGCGGTGCGTTCAGCGCGCAAGCTCCGCCCCCCGAGGCGATCAATATCCCTGATCGGGCCACGAGCCATGCGGGTCGCCGGTCGGCGTAAGGAGGGTGACGCATTGAGCGGAGCCCCGACGTCCAGGGACGATCGACGGCCTCACCCGCCGAGCCTGTAGCCCGCCAACGAGTGCCCGGGAGAGGCTGAGAGGACGGCGCGGGCGGTGCATTAAGCGGACATTCTACGTTCACAGAGTGACAACTCAGTTACTCTGCGATGATGCTCCGTGGACCGGACCACCGTCTCCACTCGGGGGGCTTCATGCCCAAACGTTTCATCACCATTCTGTCGCTGGGACCCTGCCTGGCCTTCGCCGCATTCGCGGCGGGCTGCGGCGGGGGAGAGAGTTCGTCCGCAGGGACGGATCCGCCGGCGCTGACCAAGGCGCAGGCGCAGCAGGTTCTCACCTCGTTCACCGAAGGGGCGAACCGCGCGGGCAGGACGCTCGACCGCGGCGAACTCACCGGAATCGAGGCCGACCCGCAGCTGTCGATGGACGCGGCGTCGTTCAGGCTCCGCAAGGTCATCCGCCAGCGGCCGCCTACGCTCCGCTTCGACAACCCGTCGTTCTACATCCCGCGCATGAAGGAGTACCCGCGCTGGTTCGCCGCCGACGCCAGCACGGGGGCGGGCAAGCAGACGACGCGGCACGCGCTGCTGTTCACCCAGTCCGCGGCCGGAGCGCCGTGGCTGCTGGCCGCGGACCCGTTCCCGCCGGACGCCGCGCTGAGCCGTGTGGCGCTCGACGCGGAGGGGTACGCCACAGCGGTGAGCCCCGGGACGTCCCAGGGGCTTCCCGTGGCGCCCGCGAAGCTGGCCGACACGCACGCGGCGATGCTGTCGGGCGGGTCGTCCGCGCCCGGCGCGTCCGTCCTGGCGGACGGGCCGAGGACGAGCCAGACCGTCGAGGCGCTGCGTCAGGGCGAGAGGATGCTGGCCAAGCGGGGGATCACGCTCTCGTCGAGGTTCTCGGTCGCCCCGTACGGGGTGTACGCGCTGCGGACCAAGGATCGCGGCGCCCTCGTCTGGTATGTCCTGCAGCAGAACGAGGCGTATTCCTCCGCGAAGCGGGGCAGGCTGGCTGTAAGCGGTGATCTTGTCGGGCTCGCTCCCGCCAACTCCGTCCGGAACCGCATGGACACCACCGTCCTCGTGCAGTATCTGGCCACCGTTCCGCCCAAGGGCCGGGTGACGATCAGCGGCATGTACCGCAAGGCCGTCACCGCGCACGGTTCCTGAACTCCGTCGGGTGCCGGGGCGTTCCCGCTCTTCTGACCGCTGCAGCGGGACCGCCACCGGCATCCGACGGGCCTGTCCCTAGCCCAGGCCGGTGCCCGGGTCGTGCCGAAACCACGGAAGGCGCACGGCCCGGTCAACGAACCAGCAGCGAAAAACGCGGCCGCTCAAGCAGCGGAAAACGCGGTGCTCAGGCAGCGGAAAACGCGGCCGCTCAGGGGCGCGCCCCTCAAACCCTGGCCGCGCCCGGCGGTGCACGTCACGGCGCTCGCCCTCAGCCCCGCCGAGACGGGGTTACGCGGTCTCCTGCTGGCGCATCCAGCGGATCTCGGCCTCGATGAACTCGTCGATGTCGCCGTCCAGGACGGACGTGGGGTTGCCGACCTCGACCCCGGTGCGCAGGTCCTTGACGATCTGGTACGGGTGCAGGACGTAGTTGCGGATCTGCGTGCCCCAGCTGCTGGTGCCCTCACCGCGCAGCGCGGACATCTTCTCCGCCTCCTCCTGCCGCTTGCGCTCCAGCAGCTTGGCCTGGAGCACGTTCATCGCGGTGGCCTTGTTCTGGAGCTGGCTCCGCTCGTTCTGGCAGGACACCACGATCCCCGACGGGATGTGGGTGATGCGGACGGCGGAGTCGGTCGTGTTGACGCCCTGGCCGCCCGGCCCGGACGAGCGGTACACATCGACCCGCAGCTCGCTCTCGTCGATGTCGACGTGGTCGCTCTGCTCGACGACCGGCACGACGTCGAGCCCGGCGAAGGAGGTCTGGCGGCGGCCCTGGTTGTCGAACGGCGAGATGCGGACGAGGCGGTGCGTGCCGTGCTCGCCGCGCAGCGTCCCGTAGGCGTAGGGGGCCCGCACCGTGAAGGTGGTGGACTTGATGCCGGCCTCTTCCGCGTAGGAGGTGTCGTAGACCTCCGTCGGGTAGCCGTGCCGCTCCGCCCAGCGCAGGTACATCCGCTGGAGCTGCTCGGCCCAGTCGGCCGCGTCCACGCCGCCGGCCTGGGCGTTGATCGTGACGAGCGCCTCGCGGGCGTCGTACTCGCCCGACATGAGCGTGCGCACCTCAAGCTGCTGGACGGCCTTCTGCAGGGAGGCCAGCTCCTCGTCGGCCTCGCCGCGCGTGTCGGCGTCGTCCATCTCCTGGGCGAGCTCGTAGAGGGTCGCGATGTCGTCGTGCCGCTGGCGCAGGCCCTCGACCCGGCTCAGCTCGGCCTCCAGGTACGACAGGCGGCGCGTCACCGTCTGGGCGCGCTCCTGGTCGTTCCACAGGTCGGGGTCGGCCGACTGCTCGCGCAGCTCGGCGATGTCACGCCGCATGCCGTCGAGATCCAGCACCTGCTCGATGCCGGTGAGTGTCGAGCCGAGCTCCTTGAGCTGCTCTTCGGGTTCGATGGCTGCCACGCCCCCGAGCCTATCGCCGTCCCGGTAGTGCCCGAGCGTTCTGACATTACGCTGTGGATGGCAGAATCACGAAGAGGTCGATCATCACGGTCGGCATGGGGTTGTTCTGGCCGGGGGATGGAGCTGTGCGGAGGATCTCTCGGGCCGTCGTGGCGGTCGTGGTGCTGCTCGCGGCCGCGGGTTGCGCGGAGGAGAAGAAGAGCGGCGCGCCGCCGTCCACCCCCATGCCCACGCCTTCGCCCACGCTCCCGGTTCCCCTGACATCGCAGGTGGCGGAGAAGGCGTTCGGCACCTACGTCACCGACGAGGACGTGGCGCGCGCGGCCGGGGACGAGCGCCTCGCCATGACCTGGACGTCGGGTGGGCAGACGCTGCTGACCGCCGCCGAGTTCCGCAAGGCGGCCTTCGACGGAGACCCCGTCCGGCGTTTCTCCTATGAGAAGCCCAAGCTGTACGTACCGAAACTGAAGCCGGACGGATACCCGCAGTGGTTCGTGGCGTCGGTGAAGCGGTCCGTCCAGGGGGAGGACGAGAGCGAACGCACCGCGCTGATGGCGTTCATCCTGCGCTCGCCCTCCGACCGCTGGCATCTCACGATGACGACCCTGCTCTCGAAGAAGGCCAAGGAGCCGAAGGTCGTCCTCGACCCCGAGGGCTACGCGGAGGCACTGGGCAAGGACGACACGTCGGTGGTGATCCGCCCCAGGGACGTGGGCGGTATCCAGGCGACGATCGCCGCCGAGGGCGGACGCAGCGTGGCGGCGAAGGTGATGCGGCCGGGCGCCGTCACCACCGGCTACTACCAGCAGGCAAGGCGTGAGAAGAAAAAGGCCAAGGAGAAGGACCTCACGCTCCAGGTCGTATACACAGCGACGCCCTACCCTTACTTCGCGCTACGTACGGAACATGACGGCGCCTTTGTGCTCTACTCCCTGTTCCGCAGCACGACGCTCGTCGCCAAGGACCCGAAGACGCCCAAGCCCGAGATCCCGTCAGAGGCGGAACACCTCCTGGACGGCACGGTCGAGGGCAACGAGATCGACACCACATCCGTCCTGCACTTCGCGGCCCTCGACCCGGCACGGGCCAAGAAGGGGAAGACGCAGTCCAAGGCCAGCGTCATCGCCGACGACGGCGCGGTCTCCAAGGCCACGACCCCGCCCCTGAAGAAGCCCTGACCCGACGGGTGCGGCCGTCTCGGAGCGGTCGGTGGCAAGCGTCGAGCCCGCCACTCGGAAGGCCCTGGCCGTCCGCCGTCGGCTCAGTAGACCCTCTGCAGGACGAGCGCGATGAAAAGGAGCGCGACGAGCCCCGCCAGGACGAGCGCGGGCGGTATCGACGGGCCGTGGCGGTGGAGTTCGGAGCGGGCGGCCCGGCAGGTCGGGCAGCGGCCCTCGACCACCGGGTTCGAGCACCGGGCGCAGATCAGATGTTCGCAGCTCATGTCGTGGGCCCCAATCTCCGTGAACGGCACGTGGGTCCGTGCGGGTGAGAACGTCGATCGACGACCTATTAGGTATCTTTCGCCATCATCCAGCGTAGCCGGACTGTATGGTCGTTCCGGCAAGTCCGGGAGCTTGACGGCATGAAACAGGCCTGACGTCGGGAGACGGTTGCATGGCACTGATTGGATGCAGGGCAATGATCGGACACCATCACCCCCTCCGGCGTGTCGCCGTCCAGGGGACGGCCGACACGCCGTTACGGGCCGCCATTCCCGGTCATGCGCCCCACGTCGAGCGGGACGAGGTAGTTGACTGTCCCCTCTACACTGCTCGGAGGCTCCACGGTCCACCCGGCCGCGAAGCCCGGCGACCAGGCCGTGGGCCACGGATCTCCTCCGTGGTCACAGGTCGGGCCGTTCCCCAACCCCTAGACTGAACCGCCGTGATGCAGCCGTGATCCATTTCGACAACGTCACCAAGGTCTACCCGAGCCAGAACCGGCCAGCCCTGCAGCATGTGAACGTCGCCATCGAGAAGGGCGAGTTCCTGTTCCTGGTGGGGCCCTCCGGTTCCGGCAAGTCGACCTTCCTGCGCCTCGTCCTCAAGGAGGAGCGTCCTTCCCAGGGTCACGTGCATGTGGCGGGCAAGGACCTGAGCAGGCTGAGTAACTGGAAGGTGCCGCACCTGCGCCGCAGGATCGGCTGCGTCTTCCAGGACTTCCGGCTGCTCCCCAACAAGAACGTCTTCGAGAACGTCGCGTTCGCCCTGGAAGTGATCGGCAAGCCGCGGCGCTTCATCGGCAAGGTCGTCCCCGAGGTCATCGACCTGGTCGGTCTGGAGGGCAAGGCCCACCGGATGCCGGACGAGCTGTCCGGCGGTGAGCAGCAGCGCGTCGCCATCGCGCGGGCGTTCGTCAACCGGCCGATGATCCTGCTGGCGGACGAGCCCACGGGCAACATCGACCCCGCCACCTCCATCGGCATCATGAAGGTGCTGGACCGCATCAACCGGACCGGCACCACCGTCGTCATGGCCACCCACGACGCCGCCATCGTCGACGCCTTCCGCAAGCGCGTCGTCGAGTTGGAGGACGGACGGGTCGTCCGCGACCAGTCGCGCGGCGTCTACGGCCAGGCCTACTGACCCGGCGGGGGCCTGACCGGGAAGGCCGCCGCCACCCCATCTGAACCCAACGATTCTTGCCGGGGCGTACGACACCCCAGACGTACGAGACACCCGCAGAGGGCCCGCGCGCGGCGCGGCGCCCACGCTTCCGGCGGGACACAGGCGATCAAGGACAGCGAGGCATGCGCGCACAGTTCGTTCTCCAGGAGATCTGGATCGGTCTCCGCCGGAACATGACGATGACGATCTCCCTCGTCATCACCGTCGCCATCGCCATGGCGCTTTTCGGCACGGGCCTGCTCCTGCGTAAGCAGGTGGACGAGTCCAAGAGCTACTGGTACGACAAGATCGAGGTCTCGATCTTCCTGTGCGCCAAGACCAGCTCCAACGACAGCTGCCAGAAGCGGGACGTGACCCCCGAGGAGCGGGACGCGCTCAAGACGCAGCTTGAGAAGATGCCGCAGGTCTCAAGCGTCCAGTACGAGAACAAGCAGCAGGCGTACGCGCGGTTCAAGGACCGTTTCGCGAGCTCCCCCGGATTTGTGCAGAGCACCCGCGAGGGCGACATTCCTGACTCGTTCCGGGTGAAGCTGAAGAAGCCCGAGGAGTACAAGGCGGTCGCCCAGGCGATGCTCGGCCAGAAGGGCGTCGACACCGTCATCAACGAGCAGGAGATCCTCAAGAAGTTCTTCAGGATCCTCAACGGGCTCCAGTTCGCGGCGCTGCTGATCGCCCTGATCCAGGTGGTGGCGGCGGTGCTGCTGGTCGGCAACACCGTCCGGCTGTCGGCGTTCAACCGGCGCCGGGAGACGGGCATCATGCGGCTGGTCGGCGCGTCCAACACCTATATCCAGATGCCCTTCATCCTGGAAGGCGCGATCGCGGGTCTGCTGGGCGGGCTGATCGCCTCGGTCCTGCTGGTGTTCAGCAAGATGTTCCTCGTCGACCGGCTCGCCAACGACCTCCAGATCGTCAGCAAGCTCGGCTGGAGCATCGTCATCCTGGTGATCATCCTGTCGATATGTTTCGGGGTGCTGCTGTGCGCCCTGTCCTCGTTCCTGACGCTGCGGAGATACCTGAGAATCTGATCCGGCGGCCCGCGCCGTCCAGGATCCGGATCCGCGTGAACCGGACGCCGGACGCCGCCGTCAGAGCAGAGCGGGCGCCCGCGCGCAGCGGGCGCCGGGGAAAAGCGGTTCCACCCTGACCGCGCGGCCCTCGTAAGATCGCGTACGGACGGGAAGGGGCTCGGTGCAGGAACCGATGCCGGACAAGGACCGAGGCTGATCACGTGCCACGCGACACAGGGCGCAAGCTCATCGCCCAGAACAAGCGGGCCCGCTACGACTACCACATCGACGACACCTGGGAAGCGGGCATGGTGCTCATGGGCACCGAGGTGAAGGCGCTGCGCGCCGGACGCGCGTCCCTCGCCGACGGCTACGCCCACGTCATGGACGGCGAGGTGTGGCTGGAGCACGTCCACATCCCCGAGTACACGCAGGGCACCTGGACGAACCACGCCCCCCGGCGGCGCCGCAAGCTGCTCCTGCACCGCCGGGAGATCCAGAAGATCATCGCGAAGTCGTCGGAGCCGGGCTGGACGTTGATCCCCCTCGCGCTGTACTTCAAGGACGGCAAGGCCAAGGTCGAGATCGGGCTGGCCCGTGGTAAGAAGGCCTACGACAAGCGCCAGGCCATCGCCAAGCGGGAAGCCGATCGGGAGATGCAGAAGGCGGCGGCCGCCCGGTTCAGGAGACGGTGAAGGGTGTCGATGATCCAGCCAGGCCGGTCGACGGACCGAGAGGGCGAGCCGGATCTCCAGGGCGCCGGCGCGAAGGCCCGCCGAGGCCGGCGGCGCGTCGCGCGTAGATCGCGCACCGTGCGGCGCCGGGTGACCGCGATGGTGGCCTGCGTCGGTCTCGTCGGCGGTCTGACGACGGGCTGCTGGGCGGAGCCGTCCGCGATGCCCGCCGTCCGCGACTTCCTCATCGCCTGGGAGGTCGGCAACTACACGGCGGCGGCCAAGCGGACCATCGGCGCCGACCGCGCCCAGGTCTCCGCCGCGCTCGGCCAGGTCCGCTCCCAGCTGGACGCGGCGTCCCTGCGCCTCGCGCTGGGCGTCACCGGCCAGGACAGCGACGCCAAGGCGATCGACAAGAAGGGCGACGAGGCGGACGCCAACTTCTCGGTGAAGGTCGACCTCGGCGAGAACGGCCAGCCCTGGACGTACAAGGGGCAGATGCACCTGCGCCGCAAGGGCGGCAAGTGGAAGGTCGTCTGGGACCCCTCCATCATCAACCCGGTGCTGAAGCCGGGGCAGCGGCTCGCGGTGCAGACCGAGGTGCCCCCGCGCGCCGCCATCACCGACACCCAGGGCCGCTCGCTGCTGCAGAAGGTCGGGGCCTACAACGTCGGCGTCTTCCCCGGGGGGCTCGCGAACCCGCAGCGCACGCTGGACGAGCTCGCCCGACAGGTCAAGATCGACGGCGGCCGGCGGCTGGACTCCGAGCGCCTGCTCGGACGCGTCAGGTCCGCGCCGCCGCAGCGGTTCCTGCCCCTGCTGACCCTCCAGGTCCCCGAGCACAACGGGTTGATCCAGCGGCTCAACCAGGTCCCCGGGCTGACCTTCCAGGGCGTCCGCGTCCCGATCGCGCCGGTGTACGCGCCGGAGCTGGTCGGCACCCTCGGCCCGGCGACCGCCGACCGGCTCCAGCAGGTCGGCGCCCCCTACCAGCCCGGTGACACGATCGGCGTCAGCGGCGTCCAACTGCTCCAGCAGCGCCGCCTCGCGGGCACCCCGACCGTGCGGATCGTGGCGCAGGATCCGGCGGGCAAGGACACCCAGGTGCTGCACGCCTGGCCGGGGCAGCAGCCCCAGGAGGTGCGCACCACGATCGACCCCGGCTACCAGCGCAAGGCCGACTACGCCCTCAGCGGCGTGACCGTCCCGGGGTCGCTGGTGGCGGTGCGTCCGGCCACGGGCGAGATCCTCGCCGTGGGCAATCGCGCGACGAACGGCCGAAACCTGGCGTTCGAGGCGCACTATCCACCCGGTCTGACGTTCGGGATCGTGTCCGCGGAGGCGCTGTTCGCCCACGGCGGGATGACCCAGTCCACCAAGACGACCTGCCCTGGCACCGTCACGATCGGCGGCCTGACCTTCACCAGCAGGGCCCGTCCCGCCGGCAGTTTCGCGAACCAGTTCGGCGCGTCCTGCCGGACGGCCCTCGCCCAGCTCGGCGGCAAGCTCGACGCGAAGACGCTGGTCGCCGAGGCCGCCAGGCTCGGCATCGGCAAGGACTGGGGGCTCAACGTCCCCGCCTTCACCGGCTCGGTGCCGCCGCCCGCCAACGACGCCGAGAAGGCCGCCACCATGGTCGGCGAGGGCAAGGTCCAGGTCAGCCCCCTCGCCATGGCCCTGGTGGCCGCCGCCGCCCAGAACGGCACCTGGAAGGCCCCCTACGTCCTCAAGGACCTCTCCAAGGCCGACCAGATCCAGCCCACCAACCTCCAGTCCGAGGCCATCTCCAGCCTCAAGAAGCTCCTCTCCAGCTCCGTCCGGGCGGGCCTCGCCCAGCCCGCCCGGGTCTCCGGCGACGTCGTCGGCGTCGCCGCGCTGCCGACCGTCACCGAGAACGGCCGCAAGAAGGAGATCTCCTGGTTCGTCGGCTCGCGCGGCGACCTGGCCGTCGCCATCGCCATCGAGGGCCACGTGTCCGCCGCCAAGGTGGCGGCCAAGTTCTTCACCGCGCAGCCCGGCCGGGCACGCTGAGGCGGCTTTGACAAGCCTTTACGCGCTCGGACGCAACCACCCCGCCCTCTCCCGGCGTCTTCCTGGGTGACTGGGCCTCCGCTCGGGGGGTTGCGGAACCCAGTCGACGTGATGAGACCAGAGCCTCGTCTCGGGGGAGGCTCTGCCGTCCGGACCGGCCCGACCCTGCCGGTCGGCCCCGGTGGGCGCGTCCAACCACGCGCTCACCGGGGTTCACGTGTCCCCGCGGGAATCACGTTGCCCGTCGGGGCGTTACCTTGTAACGTCGTCGTTCGGACGTCTTCGACGGCCGTTTGACAACTCAACATGGGGGTGACCGGCTTCGACTTCGGTCGATCGAGCCAGGGGAAGCGGGTCGAGGGTTGCTGTTGTGACCTCGTAAATCCTGTGACAGCGAACCAATAACTGCCAACAAGAAGCAGTCCGAGTTCGCTCTCGCCGCCTGAGGCGAGTAGCGAACTCTGTCAGCCCGGGAGCGTCTCCGACCCGGGGTCTGGCATCGTAAGGAGACTCCACCTGCAAGCCCGGTCGCGGGACCTGTAGGGAAACCAAACAGCGACTGAGCCCGTCGGCGACACGCCTGCGTGAGCGCCGGGGCTGAGAAAACGCTAAGCAGGCTGCACCCGGAGAAGCCCTGACTCATTACCGAAGGACGCGGGTTCGATTCCCGCCACCTCCACCACGTGTGCTCGTCGGCCCCCTTCGGGGCCGACTTCGCCGGTTCTTCGTGTTCTTCTGGGGGGCGACCCCCAGACCCCCGGTGTGGGGGCTCCGCCCCCACACCCCCTTGTGGCTCAGGCCGTTGGTCTGGCTCGGGTTCCGCCGTGCACGCTTCGCGTGCACGGCTTCTTGTTTCTGTGGGTACTGCGCGCGCTGCCCCTGCTCGCTGGTCTGGAGCACCGGGGGTGCCCCTCGTGGCGGACGGGTTGTGGCCGTCACCTTCGATGACGCCACTGCTTGGGCGGCGTCCGAGGTGTTCCTGGGCCGACGCGGTCGGCCGTCAGTCGGCTGCGACGGCGCGCCGGACGCTTTCGCGGAGCAGGGCGCGGCGTCGCTCATGTGCTTCGGCGGGCTCCTGGGCGGTCGCCGCGTAGACGTTGCTGACGGGTGACCAGGCCATGGACATGGCGATGACCATGGCCATCACGTCGAACGGGTCTCCCTGGCGCACCAGGCCGGCGGCCTGGGCCTCGGTGATGGCGTGCAGCTTGCCGTCGTCGACCCGGTGGTGGTCGTCGACGAGGTGGCCGGCCGGGCGGCGCTCCAGGCGCGCCCAGGTGGCCAGCCGGATCAGGTCGGGACGGCGCAGGTACTCGTCGTAGAGGCGCACGGCCCAGTCCGCGAGGTCGGTGGCGTCGATCGGCGCGACGTTCATGATTCGTTCCAGCGAGCCGAAGAAGATCGTGTCGAAGAGCTTCTCCTTGTTGCCGAAGTAGGCGTAAAGCTGCGCCTTGTTGGTGCGTGCGGCGGCCACGATCCGCTCGATGCGCGCCCCGGCGATCCCCCGCTCCGCGAACTCCTGGGTCGCCGCGTCGAGGATGCGCTGGTAGGTCGCCGCTCCGCGGGCGGTCAGGGACGGTTCGGCCATGTCTCCGACGCTACCAAACAGAACAGTTGGTTTGCTCGGATACCGTGAAGCAAACCGAACAGTCTGTTTAAGGAGAGGCCATGCGAACCACTGTCGGCTGGCAGGCGGCGGGATCACCGGCAAGGCTGCGCCGAGTCCCGCTGAAGCGCCGTGATCTGCGTCCAGACGACGTGGCGGTCCGAGTCGATCACTGCGGCGTCTGCCACACCGATCTGCATGCCCTGAGCGGCCATGACGGGACGCATCCGCTGGTGCCGGGGCACGAGTTCACGGGAGTGGTGACCGAGACCGGGGCCGCGGTCACCGGCCTCGGCGTTGGCGCCCCTGTCGCGGTCGGCAACATCGTCGATTCCTGCGGCGAGTGCCCCATGTGCCGGGTCGGTCAGGAGAACTTCTGCCATGCCTTTCCGACCCTGACCTACGGCGGCACCGACCGGCGGGACGGAACGACCACTCTGGGCGGCTTCTCCCGCGAGTACGTCGTCCGCGACCGGTTCGCCTATCCGCTTCCCGCCGGCCTGGATCCGGCCGCCGCCGCTCCCCTGCTCTGCGCCGGGATCACCGTTTGGGAACCCCTGCGTGCGCTCGGAGTGGGTCCCGGCAGCCGTGTGGCGGTGGTGGGGCTGGGCGGTCTGGGGCATCTCGCGGTCAAGCTGGCGGTGGCGCTGGGCGCCGACACCTCGGTCGTCAGCCGGTCTCCCGCCAAGGCGGACGACGCGCGCCGTCTGGGCGCGGAGGGGCTCATCGTGTCCAGCGATCCAGCGCAGATGGCCGAGGTCCGGGACCGGTTCGACATCGTCATCGACACCGTCTCCGCCCCGCACGACCTCGGCCCGTACCTGCGGCTCGTCGCCATGGACGGCACGCTCAGCCAGGTGGGACACCTCGGAACCCTCACGGTGGACGCCCTGGACCTGCTCGTCGGGCGCAAGAAGCTCAGCTCCGCGGGGAGCGGCGGCACACCCGCGACCGCGGCCCTGCTCGCCTTCTGCGCCGACAAGGGCATCACCGCCGACGTCGAGGTGCTCCCCTCGGCCCGGGTGCACGAGGCGCTAGACCGCCTCCGCCGCAACGACGTCCGCCACCGCTTCGTCCTCGACCTATCCGACCTGGACTGAACCCCGGGCGGCCAACTCATCTCTTTGTGGACGCGCGGCACCAGGGGGCGGGACGTGCCGCCGCGTCGTAGAGAGGCCGCCCGCCCGGCGACGACGGTGGGCGGGCGGCGGGCACGGCTGAAGTCCGTGCCGGTGGTGCGGCGTCCACGACAATCTCCGCGCCGGCCGTCCTGCCGCACCTTCGGCTGGGCGCGCCGGCCGCTGCCGCGCCTTTCAGCGTCCGCCGCCCGGCACTGGGTCGCGAGATGCGCGAGACCCTAAACCTGCTGGAGGAGGGGATCACAGCCGAGCGGCGTGAATCGGCCGTCACCGATCTGCGGCTACTCCTCGCGGCCCACGCGCAGGCTGCGGGCGGCCAGGTAAGACTTGAGGTGGGGCAGCTGGAAATCTTCGACGAGCCGGAGTTTGTGAAGGGTTACTACTTGGTGGTGAACGCGCCGCGCCCTGATGGTAGAACCGATGACTGGCGTATCGAGATCGGTTACTGGGAACCGGACGATCCAGATGAGGAGGAGTGCACCAGCGCCACAGGGGAAACCGTTCTCTTCTGTGAACTCTCAGCGCGGCCTACCCTCTCCCAGTTCGCCAGATCGGAGTCGCTGTGGGCGCGGTGCACCGGCCCGTTGCCGTCACTGGTTGCCGGGTTGCCCCTCTGGCTCTTCTGATCTTTTGGGCTCGGCAGCGGTTCGGTCATCGCAGCGCCTGCCCGGACGGTGGCGCGGGCCCGGTTCCTGCTCTGGGAGCACGACCTCCTTGGTCCCCTCTGTGCGAAGTTCCCGCTATGTGTGGGTAGAGCCGGGGTCTGGACCGATTTGTATGTTTTGGTCGGACTCGAATCACGCTTGAGTTCCAGTCCGGTCCTTGTTGTCTCCCAGGTCGCCTATTACCTGGAAACATTGGGTCTGGGGCGCCGGTGGACGCGTTCGCGGATGCTTGTCCCTGGGATGAATGGCGAAGAAGGACGGTGCGGTGGAGCCTGGGGTCGCGCTTGGGGGGCGGTATCGGCTGGTCACCCGGCTGGCCCGCGGCGGGATGGGGGAGGTGTGGTCGGCGGTCGACCAGAGTCTGGCGCGCTGGGTCGCCATCAAGATCGTGCTGGCGGAGATGGGTGCTGATCCGATGCTGATCGCTCGGTTGCGGCGGGAGGCCCAGACCGCGGCGGCTCTCTCCCACCCGGGGATCACTGTGGTCTACGACATCGGAGAGCATGAAGGCCATCCGTTCTTCGTGATGGAGTTGCTGGAGGGGACCGACTTCAAGGCGCTGCTCGCCGATAGCCCCGGTGGAATGCCGGCAGTGCGTGCCGCGGGGTTGATGGCACAGGTGGCCGACGCGCTCGACTACGCCCATCGAAAGGGTGTGGTGCACCGGGATATCAAACCGGCCAACCTCATCGAACTGGTGGGAGGCGGTGTGCGGATCTGCGATTTCGGCATCTGTCGATACAGTGAGGCCACCACTGGACTCACCGCGTCCGGGGGAGTGCTGGGCACTCCTGCCTACATGGCTCCTGAGCAGTACGAGGACGGGTCTGTTGACGCACGCAGTGACTTGTATTCGTTCGGTTGCACGCTATATGCGCTGCTAACCGGTCGCCCCCCTTTTCCGGGTCCTTCACTGGTCGCGTTGATGCGCCAGCATCTGTCCATGCCTCCCGCTCGACTGACCGCCGCTCCGAGCCGCCTCGCCGATCTGGTGGCGAGCCTTCTTTCCAAGAACCCCGGCGACCGGCCCGCGTCCGCAGGAAAAGTCGCCGATGCGCTGCGGGCCGTGGCCGCCGAACGCTCCGTACCGTCGACCTTCGACGACGATCTGCGCGTGACATTCCCGAACCTCCAGCCCGTGCTCAAGTCATTTGACGAAGGCATCGCCGATCAGGTTCCCCGCGCCAGATCGCTGCTTCGGTGGCCTGATTTCGGCTATCAACTCGGTCGCGAACTAGCGGCCCTCGATGTCGACACCATTTTGATCATTCGCGAGCGAAACGAGACCCATCACTATGTGCAGGCCATGCGCGAGACCGATCGGCTATATGCCGAGGCGGTCAGCAACAATTTCCTGACTGGCGACCTTCTGCTGACCGAGCAGGACGAGGCTGAGATGGTCAGGCTCGGTTGGAATCCTCCCCGTGATCCTGTACCAAAAAACTGGTGGACCGAGTTGCCGGCGTCTGCCACTGCCGCGGACCATCGAAATCTGGCGAGCATCATGATGGTCGGCGCGTTGCGAGATGTTCAGGGCGTGCGGTGGACTTCGAGCCTGGTGTACGAGTCTTTCTGGCGGCACGGTACCGGGCTGATTGAATTGTTGGACTTCGACGTTGAATGTCTTGATAAAAAGCGGGTCTATGTACAAAAGAGCAGTGCTCAAAGGGATGGCCAGGGCCCGGAGTGAAGAGCGTCGGCGGGCTGCCTGAGTGGATCTCGGTACCGACTCAGGTTGTTGGTCCGGCTCGGGTTCGCCGCGCACGGGTTGTGTGCGGGGCTTGGGGCGGCAGGGGCAGATTGTGCTGTGTCGACGGACGCTCCCGCGGCCGCCCTTCTAACCTGGTGGGGTAGCCGACCTCACCGGTTCCGCACCCTGATCTGCACTGACATGGCTTCCTCACGGCATCGATGATGGAGGTGAGGTGGTCTGTGGTGGCGGAGATCAGGGTCAGTGGTTTCGGGCGGCGGCAGACTGGGCTGGGGGCGGTCACCGATGAGGCGGCCGCCGCTTACGGGCGGATCCTGCTGGCGATCGTCGGTGCCGACGGTGAGGTGACGGAGCCGGAGTTCGACTGGCTCGTGGCCCACCAGCGCTCGTTCGGTGTGCCCGAGCACGTCATCGACGGGTACGCCGCCTTCGATCACCGGTCGGCCGACCTGGATTCGCTGCTGGACGCGCTGGACGTCGATGTCGACGGTTGGCGGCCCGGCCCCACGCTCATCTACCACGCGATCCAGATGGCCGGGGCCGACGGTGACTACGCCGATGCCGAGCGCGCCAAGGTGAATGTCGCCGCCCGGCGGCTGGGTGTGCCCGACGATGTGGTCGCTGTGCTGCACCACATGGTCATTGCCGAGACTGCCCTGGACGCGATGCGCACCGTCCTGTTCCACACCGCTCCGGCGCCGGCCACGCCTCAGCAGCGCTGCCAGTAATAGAAGTAGTAGGTGCCCAGGCTGCCGTCGGTGGAATCCAGGGACAAGAGGTTCGCCTTGGACGGGTCGGACGTGCCCGCGTCCACTTGCAGTTCGGTGGCCAGAGTAGTGTTGCTGCGTTCGCCGCAGGGTTTGACGGGCACTTCGGGGATGTCGCTCTGTTCGATGAATCGCCATACATCGGAGTACAGGCCGCGAATGGTGTTCTTTCGACCTGCGGGTGGATTGCGGTTGAATATGCTAAAGGACGACCTCAGTGTGCCGGAGGCTCCTTCCTCCAGGCTTGCGAAGCCCTGGTTATCCACCCGCGAGATCCCGTAGGTGAATCCCGGCGGATGGGCCACCCGCACGGTGAGCCGGCAGCTCTTTCGGGAGTCGGACGGCGGCTGGTTTCCGCCGGCGTATGCGGTGTAGGAGCTGTAATAGACCCGGAAGTGCTCTTCCGTCGATTCGATCCTCACCGTGCCCACCGGGCAGCCTGTTCCGTTCATGGCCACCAGTTCGATCTTGACACTTCCGGCGGGCGGCTCTGCGGCGGCCGAGGCGGGGGCGGGGACCAGGGCGAGGGTGGTGCTCACCGCCGTGATTGTTCCGGATTTCAGCATGACAGCCTCCCGGTGAGTGGAAGTCCATCGGTATTTTATTTTCGGTCGGGCGGCCGGTCAATGTTGAATTCTTTTCTGTTCTTATTCACTTTCAACTTTTGGGTTCGCCGGTGGTCCAGTCCCAGGTGGTGAGGGTGGTGCGCATCAGTTCGGCGGCGGAGGAGAGGCGGGCGTCGGCGCGCCAGTGCAGGGTCAGCGTGCGGCGGCAGCCGGGGGCGTCCACGGTGATCCAGGCGACGGGGGCGACGGTGGTGCTGCCGCGGGTCATGGTGCGGCGGGCGATGGCGGGGACGAGGCCGAGACCGAGGCCGGCGTTGATCAGGTCCGCCATCGCGGACGACTCGTCGCCCTCGCAGACGATCTTCGGGGTGAGGTGTTCGGCCGCGAAGAGGCGGTCGAGGAGCTGGCGTTGCCAGTGTCCCTTGCGGGCGGTCACGAAGGGCTGGTCGGCGAGGTCCCGGATGGTCACCGAGGTGCGGTTCGCCAGGGGGTGGTCGGGTGGGGCGGCCAGCCAGACCTCCTCGTCGAGGAGGTGGGCCGTTTCCAGGTCCTCGGCGTGGACCGGCTGGGACGCGGCGCACAGGTCGATGTCCTGGGCGCGCAGGTGGCGGGCCATCTGCCCGGCCGGCATCTGGTGGAGTTCGATCTCGATGGTGGGATGGGCCCGCTTGTAGGCGGTGAGGGGGCCGGTGAGGGTGAGGAAGGTCTCCGACGCGAGCCGGACGGTGCCGAAACCCTGGCTGGTGGCCTCGGCCACGGCCCGCCGTCCCGCGTCCAGCTCGCCCAGGGAGCGTTCCACGTAGCCGCGGAAGAGGCGTCCGGCGTGGTTCAGGCGGAGCCGTCCGCCGCGGTCGAACAGGGGTGTGCCGAGTTCCTTCTCCAGGCGGGCGATGGTGCGGCTCAGGGAGGGCTGGGCCACGTGGAGTTCGTCGGCGGCGCGGCTCAGATGTTCCAGGCGTGCCACCGCGAGGAACTGCGTGAGCGTGTTCAGGTCCACCGGGCCTCCTTCATGACCGCAGATGCATAACGCCATAGCAATATTAATCTTGGACATGATAACTCCCGGGTCATAGCGTCAGGGGCGATCGAGAGGAGGTCGCCCTATGGCCACCGTCGCCGGCGGTTCGCGCCGGGTCAGGCCCATCGAGTGGGTGATGCGCGCGGTCGTCAGCGCGCACGCGGTTCTGATCTTCGGGCAGCCGGTGTTCGCCGGCGTCTATCTGAGCGGTGACTTCGACGGCCTGCGCTGGCATGCGGCCGGCGCGAACGTCGTCACGTCGGTCGGGTACGTGCAGGTGGTCGTCGGAATCGTCGCCTGGGTCCGGTTGCGCCGGGCCTGGCCGTTCCTCGCCACGCTGGCGCTGGTGGTCGCGGAGACGGTGCAGTACTTCGCCGGGTTGGGCGGCGCGCTGTGGCTGCACATCCCGCTGGGCGTGATGACGATCGTCGCGCTGGTCGTGATGTTCATCGCGGTCTGGTGGGCGCCCGTCCGGAGGGAGGGCACCGATGCGTGAGCGGGGGATGGGCAGGCGGCAGGTGCTCGGCATCGGCGGGGCGCTCGGGCTGATGGCGGCCTCCGGGCTGTCGGTGTCGGCCGCGTTCTCGCGGCGTCCGGCGCTGACCGGCGCGGAGTTGCGCAGCGACCTGCCGTTGCCGTCCGCGTTCCGGGTGCCGCTGCCGGTCCCGCCCGTCCTGAAGCCGGTGAGCACGTCCGGCGGGGTGGACCGGTACGAGATCACCCAGCGGGTGGAGAGCGCGGAGATCCTGCCGGGGCACCGGACGCCGCTGTGGACCTACGACGGAACGTTCCCGGGGCCGACGATCGAGGCGCGCCGGGGGCGTCCGGTCAGCATCACGCACCGCAACGAGCTGCCCGTGCCGACGGTCGTCCACCTGCACGGCGGACGGACCGCGCCGGACTCCGACGGCTATCCGACCGACCTCGTCCTGCCCGAGGAATGGCAGGAGGGCCATGGCGCGCACGGCGGCGGGCACAAGATGAGCGATCCGCGGGCCGTGGTGACCAGGGTGACGCGCCGGTACACCTTTCCGATGGACCAGCGGCCGACGCTGCTCTGGTACCACGACCACCGGATGGACTTCACCGCTCCGGCGATCTGGCAGGGGCTGGCGGGGCTCCATGTCGTCCGGGACGACGCCGAGGACGCGCTCGGCCTGCCCTCGGGGCGGCGCGAGCTGCCCCTCATGATCACCGATCGGGCGTTCGCGGACAGCGGTGCCCTCGTCTATCCCGCGATCGACCGGACGCTGCGGACGCGGCCCGGCGTCCGCGGTGCCTACCTCGGCGGGGTCCTCGGTGATGTGATCCTGGTCAACGGCGCTCCGTGGCCGGTGCACGAGGTCGACGCCGTCCGGTACCGGCTGCGCTTCCTGAACGCCTCGAACTCCCGGCACTACGACCTTGAGGCGATCGGGCCCGACGGGCGCCGGCTCGATCTCGTCCAGGTCGGCTCCGACCAGGGGCTGCTCGCGGCGCCCGTCACGCACCGGCGGCTGCCGATCGCCCCCGCCGAACGCTACGACGTGGTCGTCGACTTCGCGGACGTCCCGGTCGGCGGCATGGTCAGGATCGCCAACCGGCTGGGCTCGGGCCGCACCGGCGACGTGATGGCGTTCCGGGTCGCGCGCAGGGCCGCCGACGGGAGCCGCGTGCCGCGCGTGCTGTCGACCGACCTTCCGACCTGGCGGCGGTCGGAGGCCGTGCGGACGCGCGAGTTCTCCTTCCGCGCCGGACGGATGCACGGGGACCACGGGTGGCTGATCGGCGGGCTGCCGTTCGATCCCGCGCGCTCGGACGTCAAGGTCGGTCTCGGCGACGTCGAGGTGTGGCGGCTGGTGGCCGACGTCCACCATCCCGTCCATCTGCATCTGGTCGGTTTCCGGGTGCTTTCCCGCAGCGGTCGAAAGCCCCTGCCCCAGGACGCGGGGCTGAAGGACACCGTTTCGCTGCGTCCGGGCGAATCGGCGGAGATCATCACGCGCTTCGACGGCTACCGGGGGCGCTATCTCTTCCACTGCCACAACGCCGAGCACGAGGACATGGGAATGATGGCCAATCTGGAGATCACCTGACGGCGTGGGGCGCCCGCGCGCGTGTTCGGCGTATTGGACCACGACGGTGGTGACGGCTCGGTGATCTGAGGGGGCCAGGTATCCGCCTGGTGACAGCATCCTCCCTGCACCAGATGACCTCTTGTCCGTATGTGAGGGGAGAGTTACCGTCGGTGGCAAGCGCAGCAGTTGTAGCGGTTTGATCGAAGTGGATCACCTGTAGCGCTCTGAGGCCCCCTCGGCGGAAACCGGTGTACGCCGTCCGGCCCCAGGACGCGCCAGAACGGCTCGACCGCCGCGCCGAACAGACCACCACTCGAAAGGACGAGATCCATGGATCTGCCGACCATACAGTCGAACCTGGAGGGCGTGACCGAGCGCGCCGTCGCCACCGTCTTCACCGGCACGGCCACGTTCGTCACGCACGGCCAGGTCATCCTCAACGCGACCTCGGGCTCCTTCACGCCCAACACGCGGGTCACCGCCTCCATCGTCGAGCTCGACAGCAACGGGCTCCCGCAGATCGGTGCGGCGCGCCTGACCATTCACAACGTCCAGCCCTACCAGGGCGGCGTGCGCGTCTGGGCGAACATCGAATGGGGCTCCAACCTGCGAGTCCGGGTCAGTTACTTCTGGGAGACCTGACCCTTCCGCATGACGGTGCGGGCGGCCTGATTCAAGCGGGCCGCCCGCACTTCCCCCTTCCAGGACGCGGGCGTTAGATCCGCTCCAGGAAAACCACCGGGATCTCCCGGTCCACCGTCTTCCGGTACTTCTCGTAGTTCGGCCAGACGGCGACCATCTTGGACCACACCGCCGCGCGCTCGGCGGCGCTCGCGTCCCGCGCCCTGGCCGTGAACCTGTCCCCCCTGACCTGGACCTTCACCTCGGGCTCGGCCTGGAGGTTCTGGTACCAGTTCGGGTTGACCGGGGCGCCGCCGTCGGAGGCCACGAGCACGTAGGCCCCGTCGTGCTCCTGGTAGATCAGCGGGGACTTGCGCTCCACACCGCTCCTGCGCCCCCTGGTGGTGAGGATGAGGACCGGCGCGCCGTTCTCCCAGTCGTGCCCGACCTCGCCGTCGGTCTCCTCGTAGCGGCGCACATGCTCGGGGCCGTACAGCACGGACTCTCCCTCCCGTTGATGATCATCTTCTCCG
Source organism: Actinomadura litoris (assembly GCF_009733595.1). Lineage (GTDB taxonomy): Bacteria > Actinomycetota > Actinomycetes > Streptosporangiales > Streptosporangiaceae > Spirillospora > Spirillospora litoris. Next base: position 138,583 of record NZ_WOFH01000003.1, read on the forward strand.
CCCAACATACGCCGTGGGCGTCCCGCCGGGACAGGGACGCTCGCACCTGGCCCGGGACGGCGGACTGTGGCAGACAGGAAGGATGGACGTCACGGCGGGAGTGTGGGACCGGCTGATCACGGAGGGCACCGGGAAGCGGTTCGGTGCCGGGGAGGTCGTGCTGCGGCAGGGGGATCCGCCGACGCACGTGCTGATCCTGGTGTCGGGACGGGTGAAGGTGCTGCTCACCCTGCCGCAGGGCGAGGTGCTGCTGCTGGCCGTACGGGGGCCGGGGGAGCTGCTCGGCGAGATCGCCGTGCTCGGCGGGGACGACCGGTCGGCGACGGTCGTGGCCATCGACGCGTGCGAGACGCGGGTGGTGGCGGCCGAGCGGTTCCGGGCGCTGGTGCGTTCGACCGGACTGCAGGACGAGCTGCTGCGCCGGGCCGTGCGGCGGTTCCGCGAGGCCGAGGCGTGGCGGGGCGAGATCGCCACGCTGCCCGCCGGGACGCGGGTCGCGCGGGCGCTGGTGCGGCTCGCGGCGGCGTCCGGGGAGACGGTGTGGCTCGGCCAGATGGAGATCGGTCAGGCGGTGGGGCTGTCGCGCGGCGTGGTCGCCGCCGAGCTGGCGCGGTTACGGGACCTCGGGCTGGTCGTGACCGAGCGGCGGCGGGTCGTCATCCTCGATCTCCCCGGGCTGCGGGACCTGGCCGATTCGGGACAAGGTTCTGTCTGATTCCGGACACACAGGGTGTTCGTGCGCCTGCATGGTGGACGGGACATTCAGCCCCCGGGGGAGTCGCAATCATGGAAACGTTCCGCGCGCTGCTCGTCGTCGACGCCGAGCGGTTCAGCGCGCACAGCGACGTGCAGCTGCCCGTGCTGCACATGGAGATCCGGCGCGCGCTCGGCGCCGCGTTCGACCGGAGCGGGCTCGCGCAGGCGTGGGGTTCCGTCCGGTTCGTGGAGAGCACGGGGGACGGGATCCTCGCGATCCTCCCGCACGACATCACGCCGCGCCTGGTCGAGCCGTTCCCCCGGTACCTTCAGGACGAGCTGCACGCGGCGGCGCCCAGGTTGCGGGCCGCCGAGACGCGGTTGCGGCTGCGCGTGGCGATGCACATCGGGCTGGTGGACGACGAGCGTCCAGAGGCGCCGGGCATCTCCACCGCGACCGTCGACGTCAACCGGCTCCTGGACGCCGAACCCCTGCGCGAGGCGTTGAAGCGCAGCGATCCCGGGGTGACGTACGCGGCGTTCCTGCTGTCGGCGGAGCTGTTCAGCGTCTACGTCGCGGGCGGACGGTCGGGCCTGCGCGAGAGCCAGTTCACCGAGGTGGCGGTCAAGGTGAAGCAGTTCGAGCGGCCCGCCTACCTGTACGTCCCCGCCCCGTCCCGGGGCCCGGACGAGCAGGAAGGGCCGCCCTCCGAACCCGCGCCGCCCCCGCCGGCCGGGCGGTCGATCAGCGGCATCACGATCACCGGTGACGGCGCGCAGAACGCGATCGGCAACACCGTCTCCGGCGGCGACCTCCGGCAGGAGCGGCGATGACGCAGATCATCGAGGACGTCACGATCAGCGGTGACGGCGCGCAGAACGCGATCGGCAACTGGGCCTCGCGCGACCTCATCCTGACCCAGCTCCAGTTCGTCACCCGCCAGCCGTCGATGGTGCTCTCGGAGGGGGAGATCGCCGACCGGGTCGCGGGGTACGTGCCGGTGCCCAACCACGAGGAGGTCCTCCGCACCCTGCACGAGTACCACGCGGTGGGGATCGCGGGAGCGCCCGGCTCGGGGGCCGCGACGACGGCGGTCGCCGCGCTGCGGCAGCTGCGTCCCGACCTGCCGATCCGGCAGTTCTCCATGGACACGGAGGACGTCGAGCAGATCGGTGCCCGCCAGCCCCAGGGATACCTCGTGCGCGCCGGCGACGAGGAGGGCGACTCACGGTTGCGGACCTGTATGGAGGCGGTGCAGGCGTCCGGTGGATATCTGCTCGTGGTCGGGGCGGCCGTCCAGGAGAAGTTCAGGGAGTTCCTGCCGGTATACCCGGTGTATCCACCGCCGCCGGAGGCCGTGTACCGGGCGTGGCTGACGCGCCGGGGCATCGACCATCCGCGCTGGTGGAACTGGTCGCGCGCGCCGGCGCTGCTGCGGGACGCCAAGCCCTACGACGCGCGCCGCCTCGCCGAACTCGCCGCCTCGATCGGTAACGAGCACGAGGTCGAGCAGGTGTACCTCCGGTGGAACGAGCAACTGCACACCTGGTTCGCCAAGAACGGCGAGCCCCGGGACCAGGCGCTGATGATCGCCGCCGCGACGATCGCGCCCGCGGACGAGACGAGCGTGTACGGGGCGGCGCTGTCGCTGGCCCGCCAGCTCAACATCCGGCCGGAGGGCGGGGGGCTCGTGTGGTGCCCGTCCACCGGGTTGAACGAGCTGCTCGGCGCCGACCGGGAGGGCGACCGGCTCGTGTTCCGGCGGCAGGGCTACGCCGAGTCCGTCCTGCGGCACGTGTGGGACGACTACCCGCTGACGCGGACGGACCTGCTGACCTGGCTGTCGGCGCTGCCCGTGGACGACGAGGTGGACCTGCCGCGCGACCTGCGCGGCAAGCTGGTCGAGGTGTTCGCCGACCTCGCCGCCGAGCACGACGCGGTGGACAAGATCCTGCGGAAGGCGGAGGTGTGGGCGACCCGGCACGGGGCCGCCGACCTGTCCTACATCGCGCTGGCCCGGACGTGCCTGCACCCGCGTGTGGGCGGGCGCGTGCGGCGGCGGATGTACGAGCTGGCGACGGAGCGGCGGACGCCGCAGATGCTCAAGCTGACGGTGGCGCAGGTCTGCGAGGTGCTGGGGCAGACGCACGTGTCGGTCGCGCTGACCCGGTTGAAGCACCTCGGCACCTACGGCGACGACGTCGTCCAGGAAGAGGTGTTCCAGGTGGTGCGGGCGCTCGCCGCCGTCCACCCGGAGCAGGTGTTCCAGACGTTGCTGATCTGGTGCCGGACCGCCATGAACCTCCAGTCCCAGAAGGACATGTTCAACAGGGCGCGCATCGGGCTGCGGGCGCTGCTCGGTGAGCACGACCGCCCGCTGCCCTCGCAGTATGAGGCGCCGGTCCCCGACAGGACGCGGCTGCGGAGCGTGCTGGAGGTGATGGAGCAGCTCGCGGCGTGCGGCGAGCATGTCCGCCCGCTGGTGGTGGACGCGGCGCGGACGCTGGCGGCCGGCGGGTACCGGGCCCACGTCCTCCAGGCGGCGCTGGTGTGGGCGGGGCGTCCTGGCCCGGCCTCGATGATGGGCACGGAGATCTTCCTGATGCTGGCCGCCGAGCAGGCCCCGGACGGCATCCCCGTGATCCTGACGGACCCGGGAGCCATCGACCCCGTCGACTGCACCCCCGCGTGGGCGGTGGCGATCGCGACGCAGGCGATGGGGCAGGGCGGGTTCGCCGCGTTCGAGGGGACGCTGCGGCTGTGGCTGGACGCGGCGTCCAGGCTCCCCGCGCTGCGTCCGCGCATCGTCTCGATGATCGAGCGGGCGACGGGCGGCGACATCATGCGCCGGGCGGTCGTGCTGGGCATCGTCCGGCGCTGGGCGCTGACCGGCCCGGGCCGGAACGGGGTGAAGAACGACGTCCTGGTCCGGCTGCTGTACCCGGAGTGGAAGCGGCTACTGTTCGTGATCTGGGTGTGGGTGAGTTCGATGTTCGTCCGCGACACGTCGGAGTGACGACGTGCGGGGTTGCCGGGGGTTCCGGGCGGTGGTGGGGTGGGGGGATGCAGAGCGGGATCGCGATCGTGACCGGAGGGACGTCCGGGATCGGGAAGGAGATCGCGCGGGGGCTGGCGCGGCGCGGGTTCCTGGTGGGGATCGTGTGCCGGAGCGAGATGCGGGCGCGGGCGACGGTCGAGGAGTTCGCGGGGAGCGTCCCGGGGGCGCGGGTCGAGACGTTCATCGGCGACCTGTCAGTGCAGATGGACGTCCGCCGGGTCGCCGCGTCGCTGGAGGAGCGCTTCGACCGGCTGGACGTGCTGGTCAACAACGCGGGCGCGCACCTGGTGCGCGCCAAGGTCAGCGCCGACGGCCATGACCGGATGGTCGCGACCAACCACCTGGGCCCGTTCCTGCTCACGAACCTGCTGCTCGGGCTGCTGGAGCGGGCGGCGCCGTCGCGGGTGGTCGTGCTGGCGTCGGAGGCGCACCGCGGCGCCGGGCGGCTCGACGTGGAGCGGATGGCCGAACCCGGGTCCTACGGGGCGGCCGGGTCCTTCCGCGTGTACGGCCGGACGAAGCTGCTCAACATCCTGTTCGCGCGGGAGTTGGCGCGGCGGATGGAGGGCAGCGGCGTCGCGGTGAACGCGGTGTGCCCCGGGGTCGTCGCGACGGGGCTCGGCCGGGACGTGCGGGGCACCGAGCGGCTGGGGTCGCTGCTCGCGCGGACGCCCGTCCTGCGGACTCCGGAGCAGGGCGCGCGGATGGCGCTCCGGCTCGCGGCCGACGCCGAGTTCGAGGGCGACAGCGGCGGGTTCTACAGCTCGGCGCCCGGCGCGGGCATGCTTCCGGTCACGGAGGCGCTGAAGGATCCGGAACTGGGCCGGGCGGTCTGGGAGCGATCCGCTCGCCTTGTGGGCCTCCCTGCGAGTTAACGCGGGCCGATAGCGTGGAGCGCGTGAACGACGTGGAGGCTCCCCGGCCGTCGGCCCTCAAGGACCTGTTCGACGGCGCCGGATACCTGGTGCGCGGCATCGCCTGGACGGCCCGCCACCCCGCGCAGTGGCTGTTCGGCCTGATCCCCGCGCTGATCGTCCTCGTGGTCTACGGGACGGCGCTGGTCGTGCTCGCGCTCAACCTGGACGGCCTCGCCGGGTGGGTGACGCCGTTCGCCGACGGCTGGTCGGACGGCGCGCGCACGTCCGCCCGCGTCGTCGCGGGGATCGCGATCCTCGGGGCGTCGGTGTTCCTCGCGGTCATCACGTTCACCGCGATGACGCTGCTGGTCGGCGACCCCTTCTACGAGGCGATCTCGGAGCGGGTGGAGGAGTCGGAGGGCGGCGCGCCACCGGACCGGGACGAGGCGCCGCTGCTCACCCGGATCGGCCGCGAGATCGCGGACGCGCTGGTCCTCGCGTCCGTCGCGCTGGTGTTCGCGGTCGTGTTCTTCGCCTGCGGGTTCCTGCCGGTGGTGGGGCAGACGGTCGTCCCGGTGGTCGCGGCGCTGGTGTCCGGCTACTTCCTGGCGGGCGAGCTGACCTCGGTCGCGCTGGACCGGCGGGGGCTGCGGCGCCGCGACCGCTTCGCGCTGCTGAAGCGCCGCCGTCCGCTCGCGCTCGGCTTCGGTGTCGCGACGTTCGTGGTGTTCCTCATACCGTTCGGCGCGGTACTGGCCATGCCGGGCGCGGTCGCGGGCGGGACGCTGCTCGCGCGGGAGCGGCTCGCGGAGGTGGTTCCGGCCGATTCGGGGGGACTCGTCGCGGGCTAGGCATTGTGTCCGGAGCGTGATTGGTCGTCCGGACGGAATGGATGATCTTCGCGTAACGTGTGCCGCATGTCCGATCAGGGGGAGCGCAACGTGCGCTGGACCGAGACGAGCGAGAGCGATACCGGTGGCGAGCCGAAGGACTCGCAGGCAGGGGCGGAGACGGACGTCCCGCGGATGGGCTTCCCCGAGGCCAAGGTGCCCGAGGTGCGGGTGCCCCCGCCCGCGGGCCGCACCGAGTTCTCCGAGCCGGCCGCGCCGCCCGCGCCACCCGCCGCGCCACCCGCCGCGCCACCCGCCGCGCCACCCGCCGCGCCACCGGCAGGGCCCGTGCCGCACGACGTCTGGGGAAAGGTCGAGGGGCCTCCCGCCCCGCCCGCCGCCCCGCCCGCCGCGTCGCGGCCGGAGCCCGCGCCCGTGCCCGACCTGCCCGTGCCCGAACTGCCGGAGGCCGTCCTGCCGGAGCTGGCGCCGCGGGAGCCCGCGCCGCCCGCGGCCGCAGAGCCCGCCCCGCCCGCGTCCGCGCCGATGACGTTCCCGCCCGCGCCGCCCGAGTTCGCCACGCCCGCCGCGCCGACCGCACCCGTCGGGCCGCCGCCCGAGCCGCCCGCGCCGGGTGAGGCCGAGGACGTGAAGGTGGCGCCGGTCCCGGAGGAGTCCCCCCAGTGGGAGGGGGCCCTGTTCGAGGACTCCGGCGAGGGCGACCCGCTCTACCAGGCGGCGGTCCCCTCGGGGGTGGGCGGTCCGGCGCGTCCGGGCAAGCCGAGCAGCGGCAACTGGCAGATGCCGGACTGGATGGCCGACGAGTCCGCCGCCGACGCCAAGCTCGGCGGCTCGCCCGCGCCCGCGCACGACGAGTTGGACGGCGGCGGCAAGGGCCGGATCGTGCTGTTCGGCGGCGTCGGCCTGCTGGTCGTCGCGCTGGTCGCGGCGGGCGGCTTCTACCTGCTGAAGGGCGGCGGCGAGGAGGCCAAGCCGCAGGGCGGCAAGAAGAGCCGCCCGCCCTCCACCCAGCAGGAGCCCGAGCAGCGCCCGCAGGACTCGCAGGTGAAGATGCCGCCCGACAAGCGGCTCCGCACGTTCGCCGGACGGCCGAGCCGCGTGCTCGGACGGGTGACCGACGCCCGCGCGGGCCTGGCGTGGCCCCGGCTGGGCCCGCCCTGGCAGGTGCCGGGCAAGCGGGCCAAGGTCGGCACGCCCGGCTGGTCGGGCCAGCAGGTGACGGTGACCGAGCGCCGCGGCCGGCGGGTCGGTTACGGGCAGTTCCTCACCAACGTGCTGCCCCCGGCGTTGCAGGGCGGCTACCACGGCCCGGAGAGCGTGAAGAGCGTCAGCGCGCAGGCGGCCAAGCACTTCGAGGAGCAGTACTACGGCTTCCCGCACCGCACGACGCCGCTGGCCTCGCAGTCGCTGACGGTCGGCGGCCACCGGGGCTGGATGGTCGCGTCCTACCTGACCTACAAGCGCGCGGGCGTCAAGGCGACCGGTGAGATCGTCGCGACCGCGGTGATCGACACCGGCCGCCCGGCGCCCGCCGTGGTGCTCGCGGTGCTGCCGAACACCGGCAAGCAGGTCTGGCCGGACCTCCACCAGTTCTTCGCGCAGGTGAAGGTCGCCGCCTGACGCGGCGGTGCCGCCGCCCGGCGCGCGGAGGCTCCGGTTTCGCCCCATCGGTCCGGTAGCGTCCTAGCGCTATGCGCTATGGACGGGCGTTCCGCGTGGTCGGCCGGTCGCGGCCTCTGGTGCCCGCGCTGACCGGGCTGGGGCTCGGGCTCGCGGTGCTCGGGCCGGGGCTCGCGCCCGGTTTCGTGCTGTCCTACGACATGGTGTTCGTGCCCGACCCGTCGTTCACGCCGATGACGTTCGGGCTGACGGGGACGGTGCCGCGGCACGTGCCGAGCGACGTGTTCGTGACCGCGCTCGCGTCGGTCGTCCCGGCGGACGCGGCGCAGAAGCTCGTCCTGCTGGCGGTCTTCGTGATGGCGTGCGCGTCGGCGGCGTCGCTCGTCCCGTCGCGGCGGCTGTTACCGCGCCTGGCCGCCGGGGTCTGCTACACGTGGAACCCGTTCGTCGCGGAGCGGCTGCTGCTCGGCCAGTGGGCGCTGCTGCTCGGTTACGCGGCGCTGCCGTGGGTGCTCGCGGCGGCCACCGGCGTGAACGAGCCCGGCGGCTCGCGGCGCCTCGTCCGCGCGCTGGTCCCGGCGGCGATCGGGGGTTTCGCCGCGCTGACCGTCTCCGCCATCGCCGCACTCACCGCCGCGCTGGTCACGGGCCGCACGCGCGCGGGCCTGCGGGTGGTCGCGGTGGTCGCCGTGCTGAGCCTGCCGTGGCTGGTGCCGGGGCTGCTCCGTCCCGCCGGGATGCCGGAGGACGGCGGCGCGGTCGAGGTGTTCGCCGCCCGTGCCGACACGCCGTTCGGGACGCTCGGCAGCCTGCTCTCGCTCGGCGGCGTCTGGAACTCCGAGACCGTCCCGGTCGGTTACGGCAACCCGCTGTCGGCCACGTTCTGGCTGCTCCTCGTGCTCGCCGCTCTCGCCGCCCACGCCACGGGCCTGCGGCGCGGCGCCGAGGCGTGGAGCGCGTCGAGGGGGATCGCGGCGGCCGGGGTCGCCGGGTTCGCCGTCGCGGCGTTCGGGGCGGTGGCGGCGCCCGTCCTCGAAGGGATGGTCGACCTGTGGCCGGGGTTCGCGGTGCTGCGCGACGGCCAGCAGTACGTGGCGCCGCTGGCCGTGGTCGTCGCGGTCGGGCTCGGTACGGCCGCCGACCGCGCCGCCGGGGCGCGGTTGCCGCTGGTCCCGACCGGGGCCGTCCTCGCGCCGCTGCTCCTGCTGCCCACGCTGGCCTGGGGTGCGGCGGGCCACCTGCGCGCCGTCGACTACCCGGCGGACTGGGCGCGGGCCCGGCAGATCATCGAGGACGACCCGGCGCCCGGGGACGTGCTGGTGCTGCCATGGGCGTCCTACCGGAGCTATCCCTGGAACCACGACCGCCGCGTCCTCGACCCGCTACCGCGCTACCTGCGCCGCCGCGTCATCGTGAACGACGCCGTCACCGTGCAGCGCGCGGGCGAGGCGGTCACGGTGCGGCCGGAGGATCCCCGGGCGGTCCGGCTCGGGCGGATCATCGCCTCCGGGGCCCCGGACGCGGCCGCGCTGCGCCTCGAAGGTGTCCGGTATGTGGTATTTGATGCTGAGATATCCGCAAGTCATATACAACGTGCCACAACGCTGCTACGTAGCGCTGACCTGGTGGTGTACCGGATCGACGGTACGAGCCCCGCGCACGAGGCTCGGGTTTCGGTGGCGCCTGTTGTGACGGTATGGGTCACCGTGGGGGCAGTGGTCCTCTGGTCAATCCTGACGGCGGGGATTAGCCTGAGCCTTCCTCTGCTTGGCAGCATCAGAAGCATCACCCCCCGCCACCCTCGTCGAAGGGCAGAATGATGCGTATCGCGATTGCCGCTCTGGCCGGAATCCTGCTGGCCGGCGGCGCCTCCATCGGTGCGGTCCAGCTCGCCAGCGCCTCCCAGAAGGACCCGGTCGTCCAGCCGATGTACAACTACGGCTCGCGCTGACCGACCCGTCCTGATGGGGACGCGGCACAACGGCCCCGCCCCGCTGGAGATCATCGTCCCCGCCTACAACGAGGCCATCCGGCTTCCGGCGGGGCTGGGCCTGCTCAGTGAAAAGCTCGCCACGCTCCCGGCGAGCGCGCAGATCGTCGTCGTGGACAACGCCAGCACGGACGGGACGGCTGAGATCGTCCGGTCCTGGCGCGGTCCGGTCCCCGTCCGGCTGCTCCGCTGCGAGCGGCGCGGCAAGGGGGCCGCGGTCCGCACCGGCCTACTGGCGACGTCCGCCCCGTACATCGGGTACATGGACGCCGATATGGCCACCGACCTCGCCGCACTCGACGCCGTGCTCGCCCTGCTCCGGCAGGGTCACCCGGTCGTCGTGGGCTCCCGGCGGCACGGCCGGTCGGTCGTGGAGGGCTACAAGCTGCCCGCGCGGCGGCTCGGCGCCCTCACCTTCAACCGCGTCGTCCGCGATCTCGCGGGCGGCATTCCCGACACCCAATGCGGGTTCAAGTTCTTCTCGGGCCCGCTCGGCCGCGCCGCCGCGGCCGACCTGCGAACCGCGGGATTCTCCTTCGACGTCGAGCTGCTCGCGCACTGCGTGCGGCGCGGCGTGACCGTGACCGACATCCCGGTGGTCTGGCGTGACCGCCCGGGATCGACGTTCTCGGTCCGGCGGCACTCGTTGCAGTGCGTGTTCGAACTGGCCCGCATTCGCTCGCGCGCCAGGCGACCCGCTAGGCGGCCTGTCCCGAGGCCACCTCGCGCCGTCGTCACCGAGCGGACGGATCCGGACCTCTCGGAGGGACTCGTCCTGCCCGACGGCGGGCTGCCCTCCACCTCTGGCGCCGGACCGGGATGAGCATCTGCTCGCATCCCGGTGACACCTCGGTCGCGGGTCTGCGGCTGGCGGTCGTCAACTGGCGCGACCCGTGGCATCCCGCGGCCGGCGGGGCCGAGCGCTATGCGTGGCAGGTGGCGCGCGGTCTCGCCGGTCGTGGGGCCCATGTCCGGTACGTCACGAGTCGGGCGCCGGGCCGGCATCGCAGGGAACGGGTCGAGGACGTGGAACTCGTCCGACTCGGGGGACGGTTCACCGTCTATCCGCTCGTTCTCCTGTGGATGCTGGCCCGGCGTCGCTCGTTCGACGCGGTCGTGGACTGCCAGAACGGCATCCCGTTCTTCACGCCGTGGGCGCTGGGCCGCCGCGTCCCGGTGTTCTGCGTGATCCACCACGTGCACGACGCGCAGTTCGGCGTGTACTTCCGGTCCTGGCGCGTCTGGCTCGCCTGGCTCGGGCGTGCGCTGGAGGGCCCGGTGAGCCGCTGGACGTACCGGCGGCACGCGTACGTGGTCGTCTCGCCCTCGACGCTGCGCGCCGTCCGGGAAAGGCTGGCGTGGACGGGGCCCGTCTATGTGGTCCCCAACGGAATCCCCCGCGAGACCGGGTCCTTTCCTGTCGCGCCGGGGGAGGGCGGTGGGACGGAGCTGGTCTGCGTGACGCGGCTCGTCCCGCACAAGCGGCTCGACCTGCTACTCGACCTCGCCGAGCGGATCGCGGAGCGCCGTCCCGGGCTCCGGGTCCATGTCATCGGGGACGGTCCGGAGGGCCCCGCGCTCGCCGCCGAGATCGCGTGGCGCGGCCTCGGCGGCACGGTGATCGCCCACGGCTATGTCGCCGAGGACGCCAAGGCGGCCCTGGTCGCCCGCGCCGACCTGCACCTCAGCACGTCCGAGGGCGAGGGCTGGGGGCTCAGCGTGATCGAGGCCGCGGCGCTCGGCGTCCCGACCGTCGCGCGGAACGTGGACGGGCTCCGCGACGCCGTCCGCGACGGCGTCACCGGCTGGCTGACCGGCCCGTGCGAGCGGACGGACGAGGCCGTCGAACGCGCCCTCAAGGACCTGGACGACCCGTCCCGCCGGAAGGAGGTCGCCGAGGCCTGCCGGGCATGGGCGGCGGAGTTCGCCTGGTCGCGGACCACGGACCGGATGGCGGCGCTGTTAGCCGCCGCCGTGCGCACGGGGACGTCCTCGACGAAGGACGACCGGGCGCACGTCGTGCACCGGTACGGTGACGAGCACCCGAGGGTGGTGGAGGGCCCGGTGCGCGACGAGCTCGTCGCGCTGCCGCACCGGACGCTCCGGACCGCGACCCCGACCGAGCGCCTCCTCGGACGCGCCGAACCCGCCGCGCCGCCCGAGCGGCGGGTGCGCTCGTAGAGGGGGCGGGATGGCGGTAAGAGAGGCGAACCCGCCGCGCGCGGAGACGTCGCCGCCCGCGCCCGCGGACGACGACCCGGCGGAACGGCTGCGCGAGCGGCTCCGCGTCCTCGCGTGCTGCCTGGCGCTGGCGGCGCTGTCGTTCGGCACCCGTCCCGGCGCGATCCTCGCCGACACCAAGATCGACATGGCGCTGGACCCGGTCGGCTTCCTCGGCCGCGCGCTGCACCCCTGGGACCCCGAGCAGTTCGGCCAGCTCCAGAACCAGGCGGTCGGCTACCTGTTCCCGATGGGCTCGTTCCACGCGCTCGGCGAGCTGGCCGGGCTGCCGCCGTGGATCACCCAGCGGGCATGGCTGGCGCTGCTGATGTGCCTGGCCTTCACCGGCGCCCGGCGCCTCGCCGGACGGCTCGGCCTCGGCACCCCGACGACGCGCCTGCTCGCCGCGCTCGCCTACACGCTGGCGCCGAACGGGCTCGCGACGCTCGGCCAGATCTCCTCGGAGTACATGCCGGTCGCGATGCTCCCGTGGATGGTGCTGCCGCTGGTCGCGGCGGCGTCGGGGGAGTGCGGACGGGTCCGCGCCGCCGCCCGGTCGGGGCTGGCGGTCGCGTGCTGCGGCGGCATCAACGCGACCGCGACCGTCGCCGTCCTGGTCGTGCCGTTCCTGTACGTGGTGACCCGGCCGCGCGGGTCGTCCCGTCCGAGGCTGCTCGCGTGGTGGTCGGGCGCGGTCGCGGCGGCGAGCGCGTGGTGGCTGGTCCCGCTGCTGCTCACGGGCCGGTACGGGTTCTCCTGGCTGCCCTACACCGAGCGGGCGTCCACGACGACCGGGCCGACGGGGCTGGTCAACGTGCTGCGCGGCGCCGAACGCTGGGTCAACTACCTGGTCGTGGACGGCCAGGTCTGGTGGCCGGTCGGGCACGGGCTCTCGATGGACCCGCTGCCGATCCTGTGCACGGGCGCGGTCGCGGCGCTCGGCCTCGCCGGGCTGCTCCACCGGCCGCTGCCCGAGCGGACTTTCCTGCTCCTCGTCCTGCTCACCGGCGTCGCGATCCTGTCGGCCGGTCATGCCGGTGACGTGCCGGGGCCGCTGGCGTCCTCGACCCGCGACCTGCTGGACGGCCCGCTCGGCCCGCTGCGCAACCTGCACAAGTTCGACGCGGTCGTGCGGCTGCCGCTGGCGCTCGGGCTCGCCGCCCTGCGCTTTCCCCGGGTGGCGCAGTTTCCCCGGGTCGCGCGGTGGCGGGGGCTGGTGAGCGCTCCGGCCGCGGCGTTCGTCGCGCTGGGCGGGGTCGGCGCGACGGCGCTCTCGCACGGGCTGTCCGGGCCGGGCGACTTCAAGGAGGCTCCCGGCTACTGGCGGGACGCGGCGGCCTGGCTGAACGCGCGCGCCGGGCACGAGGGCGTGCTGGCCCTGCCGGGCACGCCGTTCGGCGAGTACCTGTGGGGCCGTCCGATGGACGACGTCATGCAGCCGCTCCTGGACGCGCGATGGGGCGTGCGGCAACTCGTCCCCGTCGGCTCGCCCGGATACACGCGTGTGCTGGACGCCGTCGACCGCCAGGCCCGCACGGGGCGGCCTTCCCCCGGGCTGGCCGCGTTCCTGGGACGGATGGGCGTCCGTTACGTCCTGGTCCGCAACGACCTGCGGCGGGAGACGCTGCGCGGCGCCGTGCCGTCGCGGCTGCACCAGGCACTGGACGGCTCGCCCGGCCTGCGGCGGGCCGCCGCGTTCGGCGGTCCGGTGGGCGGGGACCTCGTCGACGACGCCGTGTCCGCCGTGGACCAGCCGCGTCCGGCGCTGGAGGTCTACGAGGTCGCCACGCCCGGCATCGTGACGTTGGCGGACGCGTCCCGTCCGGTGCGGGTGTTCGGAGGTCCGGAGTCGCTGCTGCCGATGGCGGACGACGACGCTCTGCCGCGCGGGCCCGTGCTGATGAACGACGACGCGCCCGACCTGCGCGGGACGACGGTGGTCACCGACTCGCCCCGGTTGTCGCGCCGCGCTTACGGCGAGTTGCACCAGTCGTCGCCGACGCTGTCGGCGGCCCAGGGCCGCGAGGCGACCGACGTCCTGGACACCGGATGGGACCGCTACACCACTCACGCCGCTTACGGCGGCGGCGTCCGCGACGTCACGGCGTCCAGCTCGCTCGGGGGTGACGACGTGATCCCGCAGGCCCGCGAACCGGGATCGGTCCCGTTCGCGGCGCTCGACGGCGACCCGGCGACGGCGTGGCGGACCGGCGGCTGGGACGGCCCGGTCGGCCAGTGGCTCCGCGTCGACTTCGACGGGCCCCGGGAGGTGGGGTCGCTGACGGCCGCGTTCGTCGGCTCGGGGCCGCCGGTCGCGCGGGTCGCGGTCGAGACCGAGCGGGGGGCGGTGGAGCAGGCCGTCGGCGGTGGCCAGGGGCTTCGCGTGCCGGACGGGCCGACCCGCTGGGTGCGGCTGCGGATCACCGGGCTCGCGTTCGCGGCCGTCGCGCCCGCGCTCACCAGCGCCGGTGTCTCCGAGCTGTCGATCGGCGGCCTGGAACCGGCCCGCTCGTTCACGCTGCCCGCGCCCGCCGGGGCCGCCGCCTACGTGATGGGCCGGGCGCCGGACGCCGCGTCCGCCTGCATGAAGGGCAGCCTGCGGTGGGTGTGCTCGCCGTCCCTGAGCGCCGGGGACGAGGAGGGAACGGGCTTCGACCGGACGTTCGTCTCCGCGACACCCCGCCCCGTGCCGCTCACCGGGACGGCCGTGCTCACCGACCGGCGCCTCATCGACCGCTACACGGCGCCCAAGGGGCGGACGGTCGTCACCGCGAGTTCGGCCCTGTCCGCTCACCCCGCCGACCAGGCGCGCTCGGCGTTCGACGGCGACCCCGCGACGGCGTGGATCTCCGGCGAGCGGGACCGGGCGCCGGAGCTGACCGTCCGGTGGAAGGGACGCAGGCGGGTCTCGGCGGTGACGGTCACGCGCCCGCCGGGCGCGTCGGGGCCGGTCCGGGTGCGGGTCGAGGGAGGAGGCGGCGAGACGCGCGAGGTCCTGTCGGACGCGGCGGGCAGGCTGACGTTCGCGCCCCTGACCACCGACCGCCTCACGCTCGCCTTCCGCAGGGACCGGCGCCTCCAGCCGGTGCAGATCACCGACCTGGCCGTGCCGGGCGTGCGGCCGCTCGGCGGTGCCGCCGCGTCCCCGCTGGCGCTGCCGTGCGGCTCCGGGCCGGAGGTGAGGCTCGGCGGCGCGGGGGCGCAGGCGGGCGTGGCGACCAAGGCGACCGGCAGGCTCGGTGACCTGCTGACGGGCCGCCCGCTGCGGTTCACGGCCTGCGGACGGCCGCGCCTGGTCGCCGGGCCGAACCGCCTGACGGTCGCGCCGCTCGGGCCTTTCCGCGTGGACACCGTCACCGTGGGAGGCGACACCGTGGGCGGCGACACCGTGGGAGGCGCCGCCGCCGGCGAGGCCGCGCCGCGTCCGGTCGCGGTGCGGAGCTGGGGCCCCGGCTCCCGGACGGTCGAGGTCGCCGCCGCCGAACGCTCGTTCCTCACCGTCAACGAGAACTTCAACGCCGGATGGCAGGCGACCATCGGCGGCACGGAACTGCGGCCGGTCCGGCTGGACGGATGGAAACAGGGCTGGCTGGTGCCCGCCGGGACGAGGGGCACCGTCCGGCTCACCTACGGACCCGACCGCGCACAGCGCGCCGCGATCGTCGCCGGCCTGGGCGTGCTCGCCCTGCTGGTGCTGGTCGCGGCGTCGCCGGGCGGGCGGCGCGACCCGGTCGCGGGTGCCACCGGGACGGGCTGGCCCGCGTGGGCCGCGATCGGGCTCGCCGCCGCGCTCGGCCTCTGGATCGCCGGACCGGCCGGGCTCGCCGTCGCCGCCGCGTCCGCCGCCGCATGCGGGTGGGCCCGCACCCGCGGCTCCCGCCCCGCCCGCGCCCTGGCCTCACCCTGGGCGATCGCCGTCCCCATGCTCGCCGGGACGGCCTGCCTCGCCGCCGGGGCCTGGCTGAACCGGCTCGGCAACCCGGGCGCTCCGTCCGGCGTGCTCGGCGACGTCGCGCCGCAACTGCTCGGCGTCGCCGTCGCCGGACGCCTCGCCGCCGAACTGTGGCGGCCCCGCCCGTCCGGCGGCCGGATCGAACTCAGCTGGACGGCGCCGGTGCCGACCGCTCCCGATCACGACGAGGAACGCGGCGCATCCCCAGCCTCCGCACCGGCTCCTCCACCAGGTACAGGCTCAGCGTCGCCGCCGCGATGGCCGCCGCCGCCATCAGCGGCAGGTCCGTGGCCACCTCCCCCCGGAACAGCCGGTCCGTCCCCTCGTACCAGCCCACGATGATCAGCATCTGCCACAGGAACACGCCGTAGGAGATCCGGCCGAGGAACCGGGCGACCGGGTTGCCGAGGACCGCCTCCAGCCCCGGATGGCCGGGCGGCGCGAGCGCGACCGGCGCGACCAGCGCCGCCGCGCACAGCCCGCTCAGGACCAGGTCGAGCAGCGACGTCCAGAGCACGTCGGGCGTCTGGAGGTCGATGGGGCCGGTCACTGGAGTGGAGACGATGACGTAGAGCATCGCCGCCGCCGTCCAGCAGGCGATCCACGAGTCCGCGACGGCGCGGCAGAGCGCGGCCACCGGGCGCCGCTCGTCCAGCCGCGCCCAGACCGTGACGACCGCGAGCGCCATCCCGATCGCGAACCACGCGAAGTAGCGGGGGAGCCACAGCCCCATTTGCGAATGCGTGCCAGATGCGAACACCAGGGCGGTGAAGGGCGCCGACAGCGCCGCGTACACGCCGATCGCGCACAGCAGCCGCCGGGCCCGCGCCCCGACGTCGTCCGCCGGTCCGCGCCGCGCGTACCAGCCGAGCAGCGCCGCCGTCGGGGGCAGCAGCAGATACCAGGCGACCTCGACCGCGAGGCTCCACACCTGCCCGAGATGCGCGGGCCCGAGGTCGCCGTTCCACCAGTGATTCGGGAGATAGGTCTGGGTAAGCGTGAGAAGCGCGCCCCAGGTAACGGGATCGCCGATATGCCCGCGCCCGGCCGTGACCATATAAACGATGACCAGGGCCCAGTAGGCGGGCAGAATCCGCAGCGCGCGCTTACGGAAATAGACGCCCGCCTTTGGCGTGGAACCGCCCAGGGCGGCGGCGGCCCAGGGGCGGTAGAGCAGCAGTCCCGACAGCGTGAAGAAGATCGGGACCCCGATCTGCCCGCCGTTGTAGAGCCAACCCGTCCCGGACGGATTCAGGAGCGCGCCCGCCGAACTCGCCACATGGAACACCAGGACGGCCAGCGCGGCGACCGCCCGAAGCCCGTCCAAGGTGTTCTGGTGCCCCGACACCGGCGGCGCCCCGGCCTTCATATCCCGACGCCCCTCTTGCGCAGAACCAGGACGAGATTCCATGTCGCGACCTCCCGCAGACCCGGGACCCGCACGACGCCCTCCGCCCAACGCGGGTGGTAGCGCGGCACGGCGTCCAGGACGCGGACGTCCTCCCGCGCACGGGCCCACGCCAGCGCCGCCGACACCGACACGGGATGCAGGCTGTGGCCGAACCGGTTCTTGGGCGGACGCCCCGTCCGGCGCTCGTACCTGCGTGCCGCCCGGTCGCCGCCCAGATAATGCCAGGGCGACGTCTCATGCCCGCCCCACGGCGACAGCCAATTGGTGAACGACAGGAAGACCGTGCCGCCCGGCCGTGTCACCCGCACCATTTCCGCCGCCATTCGCCACGGGCCGGGAACATGCTCCAGCACATTGGACGAGAAGCAGACGTCGGCGCTGCCCGTCCTGAACGGAAGGGCGAGGGCGCTCGCGACCAGAGAACCCGCGCCGGGTGTCCCGTGCGCGGTCATCTCGGCCACATCGTGGTCGATTCCCACGCACCGCGCACCGGCCGCCGTCAACGCGCGCGCGAAGAACCCGGAACCCGTGCCCACGTCGATGACGGTGGCGCCGTCCAGATCGGTGTACATGCTCAGTTGCGCGACGGTGTCGCGGGCCATCAACGCGTAGAAGGATTCCGGGTCCCGCTGCTCGTGCCGGAACGCGGTCAACAACCGCACCGACCGCGCCAGCGTGGCCCGATGCCGCTGCGACGCGGGGGACGCCGATGCCATGGGGCACCTCACGGGGACTCTGGGCGTGGACGTACGGCGGAGCCTATCCGCCCGGATCCCCGCCGGACAGAACACTGCCTGACGACCTGACGGGTCCGGTAACCTACCCGCTGCCGCCGGACGCGGCGCCCGGCGGCGGCGTCCTCCGGAGGTGCGCATGCGGCGGTCCGTCGGCTTGGTCCTGGTGGCCGTGGGCGCGTTCTTCCTCACGCTCGCGCCCCTCGTCCGCTACTACGTGGCCGACCGGGTGGCGGTCGCGCCGCTGAACCGGTACGAGACGACGCGGTTAGAGGCGTCCAACGCCGCCTACTTCGACGGCGCGACGCTGAAGCTGCGCAACGGAGTCTCGCTCGTCGCGATCAACACGATCCGCGGTGACGTCCGCGCCAACGGCGGCGACGACCGCATCGCCGTCTGGGACTCCACCACCAACATCTACGACAGCGCCGCCCCCGGCAGGCCCGTCCAACTCCAGGGCCACCGGATCGCCTTCGACCGCCGGACCGCCCGCCTCGTCAACTGCTGCGGCGCCAACGCCGACGGCGACAACACCGTCCGGATGTCGGGCTACGGGCTGCTGTTCCCGCGCACCGGCGTCCACCGGCGCGACTACCCGTTCTTCGACATGGCGACCAAGCGGCCGGCGCCGATGCGCTTCAACGGGGTCGAGGAGGTGCGGGGCCTCACCGCCTACCGCTTCACCCAGCACGTCCCGCTCACCAGGACGGCCGCGCTCGACACCAAGGTCCCCGCCAGGCTGCTCGGCCTGGCCGGCGCCGACCGGGAGGTCGACCGCTACACCGAGGCGTACAACACGGTCTGGGTCGACCCCCGGACGGGCATCCCGGTCAAGCACCGCGAGAACGTCCGCGCCACCGTCCAGACCCCGGACGGCAAGGGCCGGATGGTCGTGACGCAGGCCGACTTCGTCACCGTCCCGCGGGACCAGCGGGCCCTCGTCGACACGGCCGACGCGACCGCGATCCGCGTCGCCCTCGTGCGCGCCTACGTCCCGGCCGGTGCCGTCGTGCTCGGGCTCGTCCTGCTCCTCGTCGGCGGCTACTTCGGCCTGGTCCGCGGCGAGCCGTCCGCGCCCACGGCGTCCCGCCGTCCGGACGGCAGGTTCGGCGCGGCGGCCCGCGCCTAGCGGGTCAGAAGCGGGCCAGCCACGACAGGACGCGCGCGAGCAGGTAGTAGGCGGCGCCCGCGATGGTCCAGTTGATGTAGAGCTGTTCCTCGCGATCGTTCCGCGTGAACATGTCGTGGAAGGGCGTCGCGAGCCACCGGCCCGCGTCGAGCACGGCGTCCACGACGCCGTTGCTCGGATTCGCGTCCGCCCAGGTCAGCAACATCCCCAGTCCGAGAACCGCGACGGCGGCCCAGCCGGCCGCCAGGATCATCGTGCTCACCGGATTGGTCCTGCTGCTCCACCAGTGGTGCGATCTCCGCCTGTGCACCGCGGGCTTGTCGGCCACGGTGGTGCTGGTGGACTCCTTCGCCGTGCCTGTCCTGCGGTCCATCATCCACCGAGGCCGGTACCGCCGCCTCGCCGGAGCGTGCCGCTTGCGTCCAAGGTGCAGGGCCATGACGGTCATTCCTCTCATGAGGTGTTCGCGTCCTGCTGTCCCTCACCACCCGCCCCGCAAACCGCCCCCCACCTTTCGGACACCCCGTTAAGCGGTCTGTGGCACGACCGAACGCAGGTACTCCCGCGCGTGGCGCATCACCGGCACGTGCGCCCACCGCCTGGAGGAGGCGAGTATCTCCGCCACGCGCGCAGTGGTCCGCGCGGACGAGACGAACGGCAGAGCACGCGCCAACTCCTCCATCCGGACGGCCGCCAGCGCGGGATCCCCGGCCCGCAGCGCGGCCTGCGCCTGCCTCCCCACATACTGGGCCTGGAAAAGGGGTGA
Organism: Actinomadura litoris; assembly: GCF_009733595.1. Lineage (GTDB taxonomy): Bacteria > Actinomycetota > Actinomycetes > Streptosporangiales > Streptosporangiaceae > Spirillospora > Spirillospora litoris. The sequence continues at coordinate 157,868 of NZ_WOFH01000003.1, forward strand.
CCATTCCCCGATCCGGGCCGCCGCCTCGCCCAGCAGTTCCCCGGCCCGGTCGTACTGCCGGAGCCGTCCGAATCCGATGCCGACATCCCCGGTCAACGCGGCCCGGGAGAACGCCGGGAGCCTTTCACAACCCAGCGCGTGCTCCAACGCCTCGCGCGAGGCGGCTTCCTGGCCGGGAATGGGCGCCAGGGCACGGCCGAGGCGCATGTTGAGCGACGCCCTCTGCGAATGCGACACGTCCCGGACGGAGAGGCCGCGCCGGGCGTAGGCCACCCCGCGTCCCCAATCCCCCTGGTAGGAGGCGACCCTGCTCAGCGTGTCGAGTACCTGCGCCTTGGTCTCGGTGCGCGGTGAACGGTCCGCGAACCCGAGCCCGAACTTTCCGGCCCTCTCCGCGTCCGCTATTCGTCCCGCGTCGTACAGAACCAGGGCGACCTGATCGCTCAACGTCGCGGCCGCGTCCATGAGCGCGGCGTTCTCGGGCTCGCCCATCGCGGCGCGGCGCGTCCGCGCCATATGCCCCAACGCGTCGTCCACCAGCGGAACACCGCCGAGCTCATACCGCCGATGCGCGAGCGACTTCGCGACGCCCCGCACATACCCGGCGTCCTGAAAAGGACTGGCCGAATCGGACGAAACAAAGATCAGTGAAGCGGCCCCGGGCAAGAACATGGTCGTGAACTCGCGACGCTCCAAGGGACCTTCCTCCTCTGCCTTGGGCGTTATCCGCACCTGCCAGCCTACGCGAGCCAGATATTTGATCACCTTGCCGATGGCGACATCGCGCTTGCGGTTGACCAGTTGGGAGACGAATGCCTGGGATATGCCCAGTTTGCGGGCCAGGCGGGACTGGCTCCAGCCTCGGCTCTCCATGATCAGGACGAGGGCGTCGGGAAGGTTCGTCGCTTCCATTCGGTCAATGTATAACCTAAAGCGAAGATCTACATACGGAGAGTGAAAATCGGCCATGGCGGCTCGTCCGGCCTGGCCGGAGGGTGGTTGAGGGTGCCGCGTCGCGGACCTAGACTCTCCTGGCAAGAGTCGCTCTTGATGAGTGTTTCTCTAAACTAGAGATGATGGAAGAGGTGGAGGCGTGACGACCCCGGAGCGCGCGCGGATGGCGGACGAGCTGCAGATGGAGACCCAGCGCGGCACGATGTTCACGGTGCTGCTGCATCACGCCACCGCGAGCAAGGCGGGCATGAACGTCACCGACGCGCAGTGCGTGAACGCGCTGTCGCTGGACGGCCCGCAGACCCCCGGGCAGCTCGCGCAGCTCATGGGCATCACGACCGGCGGCGCCATCACCGCCGTGATCGACCGGCTGGAGAAGGCCGGATACGTCCGGCGCACCCGCGACCCCGACGACCGCCGCCGGGTGATCGTCGAGCCGGTCGAGGAGAACCTCGCCCGCTTCGGCCGCTACTTCGCGCCGATCGGCCGCCACTTCCAGGAGCGGCTGGAGGGTTACAGCGACGAGCAGATCGCGTTCCTGCTGGAGTGGATCCGCGCCAACAACGCCATGATGCCGAAGGTCATCGAGGAGATCCGCAACCTCCCCTGACGCGGCCGGGCATGTGTCCGGGGACGGTCGCGGCGGTCCCCCCGGCCACGACGGCCGTCCCCGGAGTCTCCGTCTCGGAAGTGGTGCCCGTCCCCGGATCCGTGCCTATAGGTCGGCAGCACACCCGGACCAGCCCCTTAGCGGGCAGAACGCCGAGATGGCGACATCACAGACCCTGACCGATATGCGGGCCGTCACACCGATCGGCTGGGTGACCTCTGTCACAGGCCGTGCGCGGGAACGATCCGGCCACCTGTCAGACTGCAACCATGACCGACTCGTCACGCGCGGCCCGCGGGCTCGCCGCGTTCATGGCCGGGATGGGGGCGGCGCACCTGATCGTCCCGCGCCCGTTCGACGCGCTGGTGCCGAGTCGGCTTCCCGGCCGCGCGCGGTTCTGGACCTTCGCCAGCGGCGCGTCCGAACTGGTCTGCGCCGCCGCCATCGCCCATCCCCGCACCCGTAAGAAGGGCGCGCTCGCCACGGCGTGGCTGTTCGCGGCGGTCTTCCCCGCGAACCTCAAGATGGCGCGCGACTGGCGGACCCGGTCCCTGCCGCTGCGAGCCGTCGCCTACGGCCGCCTCCCGCTCCAGGTCCCCCTGGTCGCCTGGGCTCTCCGCGTGGCACGCGAAGCCGACTGACCGCTCGCGGCGTGCGTTGTGGAGGGAAACGGCGCAATCCGCCGTGTGAAGGCCCGGGGCGCTTGGACGAAATGAGATCATTCCGGCCATGCGTGGAACACGAACGGGCCGGTGACCGTGGAGCCATTGCGTCCTGAGGACCCGTCCGACATCGGCGGCTACCCGCTGCTGGCCCGCCTCGGCGCGGGCGGCATGGGGCAGGTGTATCTGGGGCTCACCGGCGGCGGACGGCACATCGCGCTCAAGGTGATCCGCGAGGACTTCGAGGGGCCGCAGGCGCTGGCCCGGTTCCGCCGCGAGGTGCAGACCGCCGAGCGGGTGCGCAGCCGGTCCGCGGCGGCGATGGTCGGCGCCGGGCTCGACACACCTCCCTACTGGCTGGCCACCGAGTACGTCCCGGGGCCGACGCTCAGGCAGGCCGTCACCGTGCACGGCCCGATACCGCCCGACACATGCCTGCGGCTGCTGGGCGCGCTCGCGGCCGGCCTGCTGGAGATCCACCGGCAGGGCGTCCAGCACCGCGACCTCAAGCCGGGCAACGTGATCCTGGCGCCGGACGGGCCGCGCCTCATCGACTTCGGCATCGCGCGCGGCGAGGGGCAGACGCAGATCACCCAGACCGGTGTGTGGAACGGTACGCCCGGATATGTCGCGCCCGAGGTCGTCCGCGAGCAGGAGCCCGTCCCCGCGTCGGACGTGTTCTCGCTGGCCGGCACCATCGCCTACGCCGCCACCGGACGCCCGCCCTTCGGCGGCGGGCGGATCGAGGCGATCCTGCACCGGACGCTGAGCGGCGACATCGACCTGGACGGCGCCGACCCGCGCGTCGCCGAACTCGTCGCGCTGTGCGCCGCGAAGGACCCGGCCGACCGCGCCTCCCTCGAACGGATGCTCCAGCTCACCGCCCCCTACGGCACGCTCGCCGCCGACCCCGCGTACCGGCGGCTGGTGGGCGTGCTACCGCCGCTACCCGCCGACGTGCGGGAGGCGGTCACGTCCGGGCTCGTCCCGCCCGGCCGCACCCAGGCGCCGGCCGGCATGCGCGGCGGATCCCGCGCCGTCATCATCGCGGCGGCCGCGGCGGTGGTCGCGGTCGTGCTGGCGGGCTCGCTGACGGCCCGCTACCTGATGGACGGCGGGGACGCGGCGGAGAACCCGTCCGGCGGATCGCCGGAGCAGGGGGGCGGGCGGTCCGGCACCCCGGCCGCGAAGGGCGGCACCTCGCCCGCGACCGGCGGCGCGCGGTCGCCGGGCGGCCCTCCGCCGGACGTGATCCTGCTGAAGGAGCCCACCGACGAGTTCGACGAGGTCCGGTGGACCAAGGCGAACTTCAACTGCCAGCCCGCCGTCCGTCCCGATGACATGCGGTACGCGAACGACCTCCAGACCTCCGCGCCGCGCCAGCCGTACGCCGCGCCCACCGTGGACATCGGCATGAGGTTCAAGTACGCGCGGCCGTCCGGCTACTACCTGGCCGCCGAGATCCGTCCGCCCGCGGAGCAGCAGGGAAACGGCGTTACCGGAGTCGTCAGGAGCAAGCCGCATCTGTACCCGAAGGGCGAGAGCGGGCTAACGCTCCACTACCCGGCCGATTTCAAGTGGGAGGGCTCCGGTAGCGAGGCGTATCCGCTGATGAAGGGCGACTGGACGGTCATCTGGCTGCACGTCCGCGCCAACGGCGACGCCTACTACCTGGGCTGCGACGGTTTCACCGCCCGCTGATCGCCGGGCATGCGGACGGCGGCCAGGAGCGCGACGGCGAGCAGGGCCAGAACGTACAGGCTCGTCCCGTCCCAATGCCCGCTCTCGTAGGCGAAGCCCCCGGTGGTGCCGCCGATGCTGCTGCCGAGGTAGTAGGAGAACAGGTAGAGCGCGGACGCCTGCGCGCGGGCGGACGCGGCGCGCCGCCCGATCCAGCCGCTCGCCACGGAGTGGGTCGCGAAGAACCCCACGGTGAAGATCAGCAGACCCAGTCCGACGAGCGGCAGGACGGGCGGCACCGTCAGCACCAGCCCCCCTCCCGCCAGCAGCAGCGCGCCGACCAGCACCTTGCGGCGGCCCGCCCGGTCGGCGAGGTGACCCGCGCGGGCGGAGGCGACCGAGCCCGCGAGGTTCGTCACGGCGATCAGGCTCGCCACCTCCTGCGGGAGATGGAACGGTCCGTCCAGCAACCGGTAGGTGAGGAAGTTGTAGACGGTGACGAACCCGGCCATCGCCGTCATCGCGATCAAATACAGGCGCCGCAACCCCGGATCGGAGAGGTGGGTGAGCAGCGGCCGGTAACCCATCCGGGACGGGCGAAAGAAGCGCGACTGCGGAAGCAGCAACCAGAACGCGACCGTGAACACCAGGGCGAGCACCGCGGTGACGCCGAGGGCCCAGCGCCATCCGGCGAAGCCCGCCACGACGCCGGGGACGAGGCGTCCGAGCACGCCGCCGATGGCGGTCCCGGCGACGTAGCGGCCCATCGCGCCGCCGAGGTGCGCGCCGTCCACCTCCTCGGCGAGGTAGGCCATCGCGACGGCGGGCACCCCGGCGAGCGCGAGCCCCTGGACGGTGCGGACGGCGGCGAGCTGCCCGAACGTCGAGCACACCGGGATCAGCAGTCCGACCAGCGCCGACGCGACGGAGGAGACGATCATGACGCGGGTCCGCCCGAACCGCTCCGACAGCGAGCTGACCGGGATCACCGCGAGCGCCAGCGCGCCCGTGGACAGCGACACGAGCAGGCTGGCGCGCGCCGGTGAGACGCCGAACCCCTCCGAGAGCTCCGGCAGCAGCGCCTGCGTGCAGTAGAGCGACATGAAGGTGGTGAGCCCGGCCGCGAACAGCGCGAGGTTGACGCGGCGCAGGCCGGGGGAGCCGGGCCGGTGGCGCGCGCGAGCGTCCGGAGGGGCGAGGGTCATGGGATACAGCCTCAACGCGAAAAAGTCATGCGTCCAATGAAAGTTTGCTTCCTCGTTGATGCGCGCTCATCATGAGTCGTATGGATCTGGTGACGGTGCGGTGGTTCCTCGCCGTCGCGGAACTCGGGCATGTGACGAACGCCGCGACGGAACTGCGGGTTTCGCAGCCCGGCCTGTCCCGCGCGATCGCCCGGCTGGAGCGCGAGTTGGGCGTCCCGCTGTTCGACCGCGCGGGCCGAGGCGTCGTCCTCAGCCGCTACGGGGAGGTCTTCGCCGAGCACGCCCGCCGCCTCGTCGCCGAGGAGGAACTGGCCCGCCGCGCCCTCGCGCAGGCCGCCGACCCCGAGCGCGGCGAGGTGTCGCTGGCCTTCCTGCACACCCAGGGGCCCTCCTTCGTGCCCGACCTCATCCGCCGCTACCGGCTCGACCACCCCGGGGTCACGTTCCGGCTCAGCGAGGGCCGCTCCGAGCGCATCCTGGGAATGATCCTGGACGGGAGCGCCGACCTCGCCATCACGAGCCCCTGCCCGGACGACGCGTCCCTGGTCTGGCACCCGCTCGTCGTCGAACGCCTCCAACTCGCGGTCCCCGCGGGCCACCGCCTGGCGGGCCGCCGCCGCGCGAGCGTGCGCGACGTCCTGGACGACCCGTTCGTGGCGTTCCTCAAGGGCGCCGGCCTCCGCGTGATCGCGGAGGAGCTGTTCCGGCTCGCGGGCGCCCGCCCGAAGATCGCCTTCGAGGGCGAGGAGACCACGACCGTGCGCGGCCTGGTCGCCGCCGGACTCGGGGTCGCGGTCGTGGCGCCGCTCCGTCCGGACGAGGAGGTCCCGGGCGTCCGGCACATCACGCTGGAGGAGCCCGCCGCCGTCCGGACGATCGGGCTGGCCTGGGCGCGGGCCCGCACCCGTCCTCCGGCCGTCGAGGGGTTCCGGAGGTTCGTGACAGGCGGAGATCACCCGCCGATACAGTGACCCGCATGCACACGGGCCTACAGGGAAAGACCGCGCTGGTCACCGGGGCGTCCCGGGGCATAGGAAAGGCGATCGCCACCGCGCTCGCCGCCGAGGGCGCGTCCGTCGTGCTGTCGTCCCGCAGACAGGAGGCACTGGACGAGGCGGCCCGCGAGATCCGCGCCGCGCACCCCGGCGCCCGCGTCCTGGCCAAGGCCGCCCACGTGGCCCACCGCGACGAGGCCGAGTCCTGCGTGGACGCCGCGATCACCGAGTTCGGCGGCCTCGACGTCCTGGTCAACAACGCCGGGACCAATCCCTACTACGGCCCGATGGCCGACATCGACCCCACCGCCGCCGCGAAGACCGTCGAGGTCAACCAGTTCGCGCTCGTGCAATGGACCCAACTCGCCTGGCGCGCGTCCATGCGCGAGAACGGCGGCGCCATCGTGAACATCGCCTCCGTGGGCGGCATGGTGACCGAGCACGGCATCGGCTACTACAACGCCACGAAGGCGGCGGTCATCCACCTCACCCGCCAGTTCGCGATGGAACTCGCCCCGTCCGTCCGCGTCAACTGCATCGCCCCGGGCCTGATCAGAACCGCCCTGGCCCGCGCCCTGTGGGAGAACAAAGAAGACCAGATAGCCGCGTCGACACCCCTGGGCCGCATCGGCGCCCCCGAGGACATAGCGAACGCCGCCCTCTTCCTGGCAGGCGAAACCGCATCCTGGATGACAGGCCAAACCCTGGTAGTAGACGGCGGCACCACAATCCGCCCCACCCTCATCTGACCCCCTCGGAAGCAGCGCCGCCGCCACCCAGGCCATGAACGATGACCTGGCCATAATCACCGACCTCGCCGAGAACTTCGCTGCCGCAAATACACGCCTGACGAACTTCTGTGCATCCGTGACGGCATAGGGAGTAGGGTGCGTCGTTGGGTGGCGGGGATCCCTGGCCACCGCCCTAGCGAATTGTTTGATCTGCCGGAGTGACGGGCAACGGAGATTGTCTTGAATGGTTCTGGCGAGGGCCGGGGCCGGGTCGCCGCAGAGTTGAGCGAGGTCGGCCATCCATGGAACCTGAATTTCAAAGAGATCTCGACGGCGGTCGCGGAGCTCTGCGGCACATCGGAGGAGATTATTGTGGCGTTGAGCTCTCTCGATGCCCTACTTCGATTCCATGAGCGGCATGAGGCGGCGGCCGTAGCCGCCGCTGACGCGTTCTCCTTGGCCGATCACATTTACTGGATCGCCTACGAGAGAGACCTGCTGGAGGCGATGCCGACGCTGGCCGACCTCACGTGGCCCGAATTCCAAGCCTGGGCGGCGGGATTCTCTCCGAGTGACATTGGCATGGCCTGGGAGGAGCCGCCGGAAGAGTTCGTTCGGTCTTTCGGCTGGAGCTGGACCAGGTCGATGGCAGAGTACGCTACCAACGAAGTCACAGAATGGCTGGTCAAGCAGTTCAAGAGCACAGCGGACCACGAGCTGCTGGAACGGTTCCTTGTTCTGCTGAGCGAGCATGCACTGAAGGCCGACGAGTTCGGTGAGACTCTGGTTGTGGCCATGGCGCGCGCTGGTGGCAAGAGCGCTCTGCCGTACTTGAGCCGTCTGGCGGCGAACGCTGAGGCTACGGCGAAGGTGCGGGCCGAGGTCGAATATTGGCTTGATCACTGCACCCGCAGCTGACCCGTGGCCCCGGCCGTGGGGTGCCGGGAGGTGCCGGAGCTTGGGGGGCTGGTCGGGGAGGTGGCGTCGCGGTACGGGTTGGTGTCGTTGACGGCCCAGGTGTGTCCGGGGCCTGGGGATCTCACCAGTGTTCCCTGGTTCTGCGGGGCGCCCTCGCCGGTGGGGATCGGGGTGCCCGCCCACGTGGCGGGAAGCGCGGAGTGGGCTTGGGTGAGGTCGTAGGAAAGAGTTGGGGGGCGGATGTTTGCCGGTAGGGGGAGCGGGGAGGGTGGGGCAGATCCGATCCCGAACGAATGAGACGTGAGGAGCTGATCGTGCTCACGCTGACCAGCGGTGCCGTCCAGGTCATACGTACCGTCACCGCCAACCCCGAACTTCCGCCGGACACCGGGATCCGCATCGAGTCTGGGACCGATGGTTCGGACGCGCTGCGCCTCTCGGTGGCGCCCGCCCCCGAGGCGGGTGACCAGGTCGTCGAAGAGGAGGGCGCCAAGGTCTACTTGGAGCCGGCCGTGGCCGTCATGCTCGATGACAAGAAGCTCGACGCGCAGGTCGACCCGCAGGGGGATGTGGCCTTCACCATCGCGGAGGGCACCGAGATCTGAGGCCGCGTCCTGGTCGCCCCGTTCGACCAGGACGGAGGTGAGACCGGGGTGCCGATCGCGCGGGTCGGCGTCCCGGTCTCTCATTTCGCGGCCAGCACCGCCACGGCGACCGCGAACGCGAAGGCGGCCAGGGTGAGGACCAGGAACGCGCCGACGACCGCGCAGGCCAGGCCGCGTGGCTGGTCGCGCCAGTTTCGGCGGCGCTCTTCCGGGGAGGTCACGCCACCAGTGTGTCACCGTGGAAAGATCGGACGATGCGTCTCACCAAGCTCGGCCACGCCTGCGTCCAGATCACCAGGGACGATCGGACGATCATCATCGATCCCGGGTCGTTCAGCGGCGCCGCCGGCGCGCTCGCCGCGTCCGACGCCGTCCTGATCACGCATGAGCATTTCGACCACTTCGACGCCGACGGCCTGCGTGAGGCGATGGCGAGGCGTCCCGCGCTTGAGGTGTGGACGTCCCGGGTCGTCGCGGAGAGTCTCGCGGACCTCGGTGGGCGTGTTCACCAGGTCGGGCATGGGGACGCGGTCACGATCGCCGGTTTCGACGTCCATGTCTATGGCGAGGAACATGAGATCCTGCACCCTGACGTTCCGCCTATCCCGAACGTGGGTTTCCTCGTGGACGGTGAGGTCTTCCATCCGGGGGACGCGCTCACCGTGCCGGGGGAGCCGGTACCGACGCTGTGCCTTCCGGGGAACGCGCCGTGGATGAAGATCCCCGAGTTGTATTCGTATGCGCGGGCGGTGCGTCCCGAGCGGGCGTTCGTGGTCCATGACGGGTTGCTGAACGACATCGGGCTCACGGTCATGGGGAAGCACGTCAGCGCGGCGGGCGAGGAACTGGGCAAGGACTTCCGCCGGTTGGAGCCGGGCGAGTCTGTCGAACTGGGCGCGGCATGATCCGGGCCGTCTTCTTCGACATCGGGGAGACGCTCGTCAACGAGGGCGAGATCTACGGCCGGTGGGCCGACTGGATCGGGGTTCCGCGCCACACCTTCCTCACCAAGTTGGGCGCGCTGCTGGCCACCGGCGGCGACCACATGGACCTGTTCGAGCATTTCCGTCCGGGGTTCGACCTTGAGGTGGAGGAGAAGCGGCGCGCCGAGGCCGGTGTGCCGAACGGGTTCGGCCCGGACGATCTCTATCCGGACGCGCGGGCGTGCCTGTCGGCGCTCCATGACCAGGGGCTCTACGTCGGGATCGCGGGCAACCAGCCGGTGGAGGCCGCCGAGCGGATGGCGGCGCTCGGCCTCGCCGCCGACGCCATCGGGATCTCGGACGTGTGGGGCATCAGCAAACCGTCCCCGGAGTTCTTCGAGCGCTGCGCCCGGCTCGCGGGCATGCCCCCCGAACACGTTCTCTATGTGGGGGACCGCATCGACAACGACGTCAGGCCCGCGCTGAAGTACGGGATGCATGCGGCCTTCCTACGGCGCGGCCCTTGGGGGCACATCCAGGAAGACGATGATGCCCTGAGTAAATGCCTGTTCGTCCTGGACGATCTGGACGTCCTCCCAGGGCTGGTCGCCAGGCACAACGCGGCCCCCTAAGGGAGATCCCCTAATCCGGGAGTAGGGCGCTGAACGACCCGAACGGCCGATGTGGGCGGGCGTGCCCGGTTCGTAGCGTGGGGTATGTGGCCACCGAGGCCACGGCCGCGGAACACGCGGCCGACCGCCATCGAATCGGGGAGAGAAGAAGCCCATGAACGGCCTTTACCGTCCGCGCCACGGCAGGATCATCGCGGGTGTCTGCGCCGGTCTGGCGCAGCGGTTCGGCATGTCGGCCTGGACGGTCCGGATGCTGGCCCTGCTGTCCTGCCTGCTGCCCGGACCGCAGTTCGTCGTCTACCTGGTCCTGTGGGTGATGCTGCCCAGCGAGGAGCGCTACGTGGCCCGCACGCACTAGCGCACCGCATGATCATCGGTGGCTCTTGGCCCCGCCCGTCGCTGGGTGTTAGATCGTGGCACACCGTTCCCCAGTGGGAGGGAAGGAGCCGCGGTGCCGGACGAGGGCCCGGGGATGACCGGCGAGGGCCCGGGGGCGGGTGCCGAGCGGGCGGCTCGCCTGCTCGGATACCTGCGTGACCTGGCGCGGGCGCGGCTGCGGCCCGCCCGCGAGCTGGCCGAGCACGACCAGGTGCACTGGCTCGCCGAGCTGCCCGGCGACGTCTATGTGGAGGCCGACGCCGGGCCCGGCGACGTGCTGTTCAGCGTGCCGGTCATCCCGCTGACGCCTCCGGCGGTGCTGGAGGAGTTCGACGGCTGGCTGGCCCTGCGGCACTGGTACCGCGTGCTGCGCGACCTGGCCGAGCAGGAGCCGGGGCGCGGGCAGGAGGTGGTCCTCGCGACCGGCCTGCTCGCCTGGGGGCCGGACGGCGGCGACCCCGTCCACGATCATCTGCTGAACACGCCGGTGCGGGTCGTGGTGGACGAGCGGACCGAGCGCGTCGACGTCGTCCTCGCCGGGCCCGCGGCCATCCGCGACCGCGAGCTGCTCGCGGGACGCGCCGAGCGGGCCGGGTGGGTGGCGGACGCGGTGCAGGCCGGGCAGGGCTTCGGGCTCAACGCCTCGGTCGGCGACGTCCTGCGGAAGTGGTGCGCGGAGACGTTCCGGGAGCCGGTCGACTACCGGGAGGACTGGCTGCCCGAGCCGGAGGGGCCGCTGCCGCCGGTGCCGAGGCTGCGGCTCGCGCCCGCGCTGGTCGTCCGCCCGCCGGGGCGGGGCGCCGTCGCCGACTACCACGCGCGGATGATCGGGATGCTGGCGCACGGGACCCCGGTCCCGGAGGGCCTCGCCCGGTTCATCGCGCGCGGCGGCGGGCAGCTCGTCAAGCACGTCGAGGAGGCGGATCCGCATACGGTCCGGGACTTCCTCGCCGGGGTCCTCGTCCTCGGCATGCGGGTGCTGGTCGCCACGTCCGGCGCGACCGCGTCGGGCGCGCTGCGCGCCGCGCTCCCGCCGGGGCTCGCGGCGCTCACGGTCGCCGACCCGGCCGCCGCCGCCGGGGTGGCGGAGGCGATCCGCGCCGGCGCGGATCCGAAGGCGGACCAGGCCGCGCTCGCCGAGCGGGAGGCGGTCACCGAACGGGAGGTCGCCGGGCTGCGCGAGCGGCTCCGGGAGGCGGAGGCGACCGGCGCGACCGATCTCGGCTCCGGCTACCGGGGCGGACGCGGCGAGCTGGCGCGGCGGCTGCGCGCCGAGGCGCCCGAGCTGTCGTGGATGCCCGTCCGGGCGGAGCTGCCGCCGGTGCCGCCGATCTCCCGCGCCGAGGCGGCCGAGCTGATCGTGCTGCTCGCGGAGGAGACGCCCGCGCGCAAGGCCCGCACCGCGCAGCGCGACGTCGATCCCGGCGCGCTGCCGAGCCCCGCCTACGTCCGGACGCTGTTCGAGGCCGAGGCGGCGGCGGCCGAGCGCGCGGCGCGCTCGGAGACCGACCTGTCCCGGCGGCTGCGCGGCCTGGACGTCGCGCTGCTCGCCCGCCTCGACGGCGCAGCCTCCGTCGTCGCCGCCGCGCTCGGCGATCTCGGGCTGGGCGGGCATCCGGGCGGCTGGAACCCCGCCGACCTCGCCGTCCGCGCGTTCGGCGACGCGCTCGCCCAGCACCGCCCGCTCGTGTGGACGCGGGTCGCGGAGATGGCGAACCGCGCCCAGTGGGCCGGACGCGCGGTCGCGGGCATGGCCGGGCACCGGATCGAGCTGCCGCCGGAGGCGCACCTGCGCAAGCTGGCGACGATGGCCCAGGACCTGCGCGGCTACCTCGCCGACGGCGGCAGCCTGCGGCGTGGTCCGCTGCGCCCGGCGGTGCAGCGGCAGGCCGAGCCGCTGCTGACGGGCGCGAGCGTGGACGGCGCCGCGCCGACCACCCCGGAGCTGCTCGACCTCGTCTTCACCGAGGTGATGGTGCGGATGACCTGCCAGGAGCTCCAGTACGTGTGGGAGGCGGCCGGGATCTCCTTCCCCGCCGACCCGCCGCTCGCCGACCGCGTCGCGCGCTTCGTCCGCGCGCACGCGCGCCTGGCCCGGGTCCGGGACGCGATTCCGGCGGTCAACGAGACCGCGGACCTGCTCGCGCATGCGTCCGTGACGATTCCGCTGAGCCATCCGATGCAGTGGCACGCGTACGTGTCCGCGCTGCGGAGCGCGATGGAGGGCCTGGCCGTCAACCGCGCCCGCGCCGACCTCGACGCGCTCCGCGACTCCATCGGACCCGTGGACGGCGACGACCCGCCCGAGCTGGCCCGCGCGCTCGCCGCCATCGACGCCCGCGACGCGGCCGCCTACGGCCAGGCGCTCGGCGCGCTCGCCGAGGGACGGCACGCGCGGGCGCTCCAGATCCGCTGCGAGGAGTTGCTGAAGCGGGTGCGCGCCATCCATCCCGACCTCGCGAACCTGCTGGTCGCGACCGACGGCGACGCGAGCTGGCAGGCCCGCACCGGGCGCTGGGACGAGGCGTGGGCCTGGGCCAGGGCGTCGGCGCGGCTCGCCGAGACCGTCCCGTCCCCGGCGGAGGAGCGGCTGCGCGCGACGCTCGCCGAGGCCGAGGAGCGCCTCCGCACCGCGCGGGACGAGCTGGCCTCCGCCCGCGCGTGGGCGGCGCTCCGGCCGACCCGGTCGAGCGACCCGGCCGAGATCGTCCCGGGGTGGATCCTGCCGCTGTGGCGCGTGCCGGACGCCCTCGCGCCGCGTCCCGGGTCGTTCGACGTCGTGATCGTGGACGGGGAGCACGGCGCGGGAGCCGAGGCCCTGTTCCTGCTCTGGCTCGCCCCCCGGGTGATCCTCGTCGGCCCCCCGGGGCCGGAGCTCCCCGTCCCGGAGGGACCCGTCCCGGCGACACCGCTTCCGGACGTCCTGGACGGCAGGATCACGCCCACGACCCCGCTCTTCGAGGCCCTGACCTCGGAGCCCGACCGGCCCGAATCCCTCCAGGCGGCCTCCCCGGAGCCGGTGCCGGAACAAGAACCGGAAGCGGAGACGTCCGTCCCCGAGCAGCGGCCGGAGCCCGTCCGGCGCGGGCGCTCGATCGTGAGCTACAAGCGCCCCGAGCTGGTCGAGCTGGTCGGGCGGATCGCCGCGCGCGAGCCGAGCCTGACCGACGAGCAGCTCATCGAGCTGGCCACCCGCCTGCTCGCCTGCCCTCCCGACGAGGCGCTCCTGGTCGGCGCGCGGCTCCGCTACGCCGTGGAGGTGTTCCGGGAGGGCCAGTAGTGGAATAACTCGTTCCGTTCCGATAATATGGAACGGAACGATTTGTTCCCAGGAGGCCCGATGCCGCGCACGATCGACCAGCGCACGCTCAACCGCACGACGCTGGACCGCCAGTTGCTCCTCGCCCGCTCCGCGATGCCGCCGCTGAGCGCGGTCGAGCGCCTCGTCGCGCTCCAGGCGCAGGACCCGAACCTCCCCTACTACGGCCTGTGGTCGCGCCTCACCGGCTTCCGCCAGAAGCAGCTCACCGACCTGCTCCACGACCGCTCGGTGGTGCGCTCGTCGATCCTGCGCGGAACCCAGCACGTCGCCGCCGCCGACGACTTCCGCTACATCCGGCCGCTCGTCCAGCGGAGCATGCTCGGCGCGCGGCAGGCGGCGTTCGGCCGCGTCACCAAGGACTGGGACCTGGACGAACTCGCCGCGCGGACCCGCGAACTGCTCGCCGGGCGGACGCTCACCCGCCCCCAACTGGCCCGGGCCCTCGCCGAGATCTGGCCCGGCCGCGACCTCCAGGCGCTCGGCTGGTCGGCGCAGGCGCTGGTGCCGGTCGTCCATCCGCCGCCCAGCGGGACCTGGAACACCTGGGGCGCCACCCCGTTCGCGCTCCCGGAGGACTGGATCGGAGAGCCCCCGCAGACCGATCCCACCCCCGACCGGCTCATTCACCGGTATCTCGCCGCATTCGGGCCCGCGTCGGTCAAGGACTTCCAGATGTGGTCGGGCATGCGGCGGATGGACGCCGACTTCGACCGCCTCCGCCCTGACCTTCGCGTTTACCATGACGAGAACGGCGTGGAATTGTTCGACCTCCCCGACGCCGCATTGGTGGAGGACGCCCCCGCCCCCATCCGTTTCCTTCCCGACCTGGACAATCTCCTCCTCGCCTACGCCGACCGCACCCGCGTCATGACCGCCGAGCAGCGCGCGATCATCTGCGTGGGGGCGTGGGTGAAGGCGACCGTGCTCGTGGACGGCCGCACCCACGGGATCTGGAACCTCAAGCACGACCGCAAAGCGCGGCACGCGGCGCTCACCATCGAGACCTTCGCGCCGCTCCCGGACGAGCCGTCCGTCCGGGAGGAGGCCGGGGCCCTGCTGCGATTCGCCGCCCCCGACTCCGATCACGAAATCCGCATAACCCCGCTCCGGTGATCGGGCCACCGAACGGTCTGCCGAATCGGCCGACGAATGTCATGGGGAGTCGGTAGAAATGTCCGTGTGACGGGATGGGACGAGGAGGCGATGGCGCGCCTGCGGGCCGCCGCGCGGCGCGGCGACGGGGCCGGCGGGCTGGCCGCGCTCGGCGACCGCCCGCTCGGGCCCGTCCTCCAATACGCGGGCGACGTGCTGGTCGCCGCGCTGACCGAGGGCCGCCCGGCCGGCGAGCAGGCCCGGCGGGTCCTCGCGGAGCTGCGCGAACGCGACCTTCCCGGCGACGCCGAGCTGGCCGACGAGGTGGCGGCCGCGCTCGGAACCCCGCGAACCGGTGAGCCCCTGACACCCCTCCCGGTGGATCTCGGCGCGCTCGCCGCCGCCCTCGACGATGACGAGCCGCACCTCCTCGACCTGCACCGGGGCGACGTCCTCCCGGCGGACGACCTGGCGGACGACCCCGCGTTCGACATGGCCGGCCCCGCCTACGACCCCGACCGCTGGCTCCTCATCCAGCCCGGTCAGCCCGCCTGCGACAGCACGGAGGAGGCCCGCCGCGCGCACGCCCGCCACTGGCTGGCGGCCCAGGGCCACCGCCCGGCGCCGAGAACCCTCTAGGAACCCGGCCGCACGAGCGGGAACGGGATCGTCTCGCGGATGCTGCGCCCCGTCAGAGTGATCAGCAGCCGGTCGATCCCCATGCCCATCCCGCCCGCCGGAGGCATCGCGTACTCCAGCGCCCGCAGGAAGTCCTCGTCCAACTCCATCGCCTCGGGGTCGCCCCCGGCCGCCTGGAGCGACTGCTCGGTGAGCCGCTGCCGCTGGAGGATCGGGTCGATCAGCTCCGAGTAGGCGGTGCCGAGCTCCAGCCCGAAGACGATGAGGTCCCACTTCTCCGCCAGGCGCGGGTCGTCGCGGTGCGGACGGGTCAGCGGCGACGTCTCGGCCGGGTAGTCGCGGACGAACGTCGGCTCCGTCAGCTCCTCCTCGACCAGCGCCTCGAACAGCTCCTGGACGACCCGCCCCTGCCTCCAGGCGGGGTCGAGGTTCAGCCCGGCCCGCTCGGCGAACGACCGCACCTTCGCCGCCGCGGTGTCGGGGGTGACCTCCTCGCCGAGCGCCTCCGACACCGACCCGTAGACGGTGATCTCCCGCCACGGCTGCGCCAGGTCGTGCTCGACGCCGTCGCGGACGACGACGGACGTGCCGAGCGCCGCCTTCGCCGCGTCCACGACCAGCGAGCGGGTGAGGTCGGCCATCGTGTCGTAGTCGCCGTAGGGCTCGTACGCCTCCAGCATCGTGAACTCGGGGTTGTGCTTCTGCGAGACGCCCTCGTTGCGGAAGTTGCGGTTCAGCTCGAAGACCCGCCCGACGCCGCCGACCAGCAGCCGCTTCAGATACAGCTCGGGCGCGATCCGCAGGTAGAGCTGCATGTTGTAGGCGTTGATGCGGGTGGTGAACGGACGCGCCGCCGCCCCGCCGTGGATCGGCTGGAGCATCGGCGTCTCGACCTCCAGGTAGCCGCGCGCGCGCAGGCCGTCCCGGACGGCCGCCACCGCGTCGCCGCGCATCCGCAGCATCCGGCGGGCGTCGTCGTTGACGATGAAGTCGACGTAGCGCTGCCGGACGCGGGCCTCCGGGTCCGACAGGCCCGACCGCTTGTTGGGCAGCGGGCGCAGGCACTTGGCCGTCAGCCGCCACTCCTCGGCGAGCACCGACAGCTCGCCGCGCCGGGACGTGACGACCTCGCCCGCCACCCCGACCTGGTCGCCGAGGTCGATCAGCGACTTCCAGTACCCGAGCGACTCCTCGCCGAGCGCGTCGGCGGTCAGCATCACCTGGATGTCGGCGGTCTCGTCCCGCAGCGTGACGAAGATGAGCCGTCCGTGCTCGCGGGCGAGGACGACACGCCCGGCGATCGCGACGTGCTCGCCGGTGCGGGTGTCGGGCGCCAGGCACGGGAACCGGTCGCGGACGGCGGCGGCGAAGTCGGCGCGCTCGAACGACAGCGGGTAGGGCTCCATGCCGCAGGCGCGGATCTGGTCGAGCTTGGCGTGCCGCACCCGCTCCTGCTCCGACAGCCGCCGCTGCGGCGCGCGGGCCGACTCGGCGGCCTCCTCGATCTCCTTGATCCGGTCGACCAGGCCCATCGTCGGCACCATCGCGGCGGCGCGGTCGAGCTTCGGCCGGTTGAAGCTCGGCAGGAAGCCCTCGGCCCGCGCGTAGGCGAGCCCGAGCCGGATGATGTGCCGCCCCTGCTGGTAGCAGATGAACCGGGGGCGCCAGTGCGGCAGGTATTTGGCGTTCGCCAGGTACAGGGACTCAAGCTGCCAGAACTTCGACGCGAACGACAGGAACCGGTAGTAGGCGCGGGCGACGGGCCCGGCGCCGATCTGGGAGCCGCGCTCGAACGCCGAGCGGAGCATCGCGAAGTTCAGCGAGAGCTGCTGCGCGCCGACGGCCGCCGCCTTCTCGGCGAGCTTGGCGACCATGTACTCGTTGAGCCCGTTCTCGGCGGCCCGGTCGCGGCGCATCAGGTCGAGGGACAGGCCCGTCCGCCCCCACGGGACGAAGCTGAGCAGGCCGCGCAGCTCGCCCTCGGCGTCGAACGCCTCGACCATCACGCAGCGCCCGTCGGTCGGGTCGCCGAGGCGGCCGAGCGCCATCGAGAAGCCGCGCTCGGTCTCCTCGCCGCGCCAGGCGTCCGCGTTGCGGATCAGCTTGGCCATCTCCCAGCCGGGGATCTGCGAGTGCCGCCGGATCCGGACCGTGTACCCGGCCCGCTCGACCCGGCGGACGGCCTGGCGGACCTGCCGCATCTCGCGTCCGTCCAGGTTGAAGTCGGTGAGGTCGATGATGGCCTCGTCGCCGAGCTCCAGCGCGTCGAACCCGTGCCGCCGGTAGATGTGCGCGGCGCGCTCGCCGACGCTGACCGCGCCCGGGATCCACGCGTGCGCGCGGCACTCCCCGAGCCACGCCTCGATCGCCTGGTCCCACGACTCGGGATCGCCGAGCGGGTCGCCGCTGGCCAGCGAGACCGAACCCTCCACCCGGTAGGCGATGGCCGCCTTACCGTTCGGCGCGACGATGATGTCCTTGTCGCGGCGCAGCGCGAAGTAGCCGAGCGAGTCCTGGTCGCCGTACTCGGCGAGCAGCGCGCGCGCCGCGAGCTCCTCCGGCGGGTTCAGGACGGGGTCGCGGCGGCCCGGCTTGAACAGCGCCCAGAACGTCCCGACGAACAGCCCGGTGCCGAGCACCCACAGGATCACGTCCACGTAGAACGGGACGTGCACGTCGATCGGCTTGCCCGTGACGCGCGGCCCGAGGACGGTCTGGGTGATCGCGTAGACCGGGTGCGTCCAGAAGTCGCCCTTGGCGTTGCGGTCGGTGACGGTGACCAGGAAGGTGCCGATGCCGCAGGTCACGATCAGCAGGCAGGTGAAGACGATCGCGGCGAGCCGCCGGTTGGCGCGGTCGGGCAGCGTGGTGAACTGCCCGCGCGCGGCGACCAGCAGGCCCAGCACGGCGAGGTACACGCTCGCGGTGACGATCAGGCCGACCGGGGTCGGCCGGTCGGGGTCGAACAGCGTGGTGAGGACGCCGGTGACGCCGAGCGCGGCGGGCAGGCAGAACATCAGCACGAGGATCCGCCAGGCGGCCTTCTTGCGCCGCCGCACGCCCATGGAGAGCAGGATCCAGACGAGCCCGACGGGCACGCTGGGGAACCAGCCGAGGTAGCCGATCCAGCGCAGCGCCCAGATGTCGGCTATCTCAAGGATGAGACCATAGGAGACCCACGCCAGCAGTGACAGGATGCCGGAGAGCCGGGTGTACCAGAAGAAGATCGTCGGCGCGGCCTGGATGAGCCGCCGCCACTCGCCGGTCACGCCCTTCTCCGGCATCGTCCCCCCGTCGGCACGCTGTGCAACTCTCTTATTTGTACCGGGTGTCACGTCGATCACGCTTCCGTCCGCACTCCCTCGCCCTGTGGCGAACCGCGGAGTGGTGCCGGGCGTCGTACGGGTAGGGGGTTGTGGCTTGCAAGCTCGGTCCAAGGTTCTCAGTAAAAGTCGATATGGTCGCGGATATGCCAAATGAACCCGGGGAGCGGTTGCTCGCCCGCCGCTACCGACTGGTAACCCAGGTCGGCCGAGGCGGCATGGGGACGGTCTGGCAGGCACACGATGAGGTCCTCGGTCGTGACGTCGCTGTGAAGGAGGTCATCCTCCCGCATGGTCTCACCGATGAGGAGCGTGCCGTCCACCACAAGCGGACCTTCCGCGAGGCGCGCACGGCCGCGCGGCTCGGCCATCCCGGGGTGGTGACCGTCTACGACGTCGTCGAGGAGGACGACCGCCCCTGGATCATCATGGAACTCATCCGCGCGCGCTCCCTCGACCAGGTGATCAAGCAGGAGGGGCCGCTCGAACCGCGCCGCGCCGCCGAGATCGGCCGGCAGATGCTCGCCGCGCTGCACGCCGCGCACGAGGCCGGGGTGCTGCACCGCGACGTCAAGCCCAGCAACGTGCTGGTCACCGGCAGCGGCGGGGCGGGCGACCGGGCCGTGCTCACCGACTTCGGCATCGCCACCGCCGCCGGCGACGCCACCCTCACCCAGACCGGGCTGGTCATGGGCTCGCCCGCCTACATCGCGCCCGAGCGCGCGCGTGGCCGCGTCGCCGGGCCCGCCTCCGACCTGTGGTCGCTCGGCGTCACGCTGTACGCGATGCTGCACGGCAAGTCGCCGTTCGAGCGCCCCGAGCCGATGGCCGCGCTGGTCGCCGTCATCTCCGAGGCCCCCGACCCGCCCGAGAAGGGCGGACGGCTCGTCCCGGTCATCGAGGGCCTGCTGCACAAGAACCCCGACCAGCGGATGGGCGCGATCGAGGCCGGGGCGCTGCTGGACGACATCGTCCGCCAGGAGACCGTCGACACCCAGCGCACGATGGCCGTGGAGTACCCGGTGGAGGCGCCCGCCGCGCAGACGCGGGTGACGCCGATCCCGGAGCTGCCCGACGTCCCCGACACGCCCGAGATCCAGGAGGTGTCGGCCCCCGACAACGCGCGGCCCGACCAGCTCACCCGGTTCGACCCGGTCAAGAAGCCCGCCAAGCCGCACCGCCCCCGGCCCGCGACCTCTCCTCAGGGCGCTCCGCCGACCAGGGCGAGGGGGCCGGCGGGGCCGGGCGACACCGCGCACGACGAGCCGCGCCCGGACACCACCGTCCTGGACGACTCCACCCTGGCCGCCGCGGCCGGCGCCGTCGCCCCGGCGGGCAGCGACACGTCCTGGCAGGCGGGGCCGCCGACGCGTCCGGCGGGCGCCGTCCACCAACCGCCGCCTCCGCCCGGCGCGCCCGAGGTACCCGGACGCCCCGCGATCCCCGCGCTCGCGCTCAACCGGAACGCGCTCATCATCGGCGTGGTCGTGCTCGTCATCATCGTGGTCATCGCCGGTATCGCGATGGCCAGTTCGGGCGGCGGCTCGGACGACCCGGACGAGAAGGGCGCGCGGCCGGCGCCGAAGTCGCAGAGCCCCTCGCCGTCGGCCCCCGCGACCTCGGCGAAGCCGAGCGGCACGCCGAAGCCGACGCTGCCCGCCGGCTTCCGGATGCACCACGACCGCAGCGGCTACGCCGTCCCCGTCCCGGACGGGTGGAAGGGCCCCGAGCGCAAGACCGGCGGCGACTTCTTCTACTCGCCCGACCGCGCCGCCTACATCCAGATCGACCAGACCGACAAGCCGGGCGCGAGCGCGATCGACGACTGGCGCAGGGCGGACTCCGGCGGCCCCGGCTTCCCGGGGTACAAGAAGATCAAGATCGCGCCGAGCGGCGACCAGCCGCCCGTGCGCGACACCGGCTCCGGCGACCGGTCCGCCGACTGGGAGTTCACCTTCGACGGCGACGGCGGGCGGCTGCACATCCTCAACCGCGGCTTCGTCGCGAACGGGCACGGCTACGCGATCCTCGTGCGCGCCCCCGACGGCGGCTGGGGCGAGCGGTTCGCCGCGCTCCAGCCCGTGTTCCGGTTCTTCGAGGCCGCCAAAAAGTGAACTCAGGATCGGTGTATGCCGATCTGTTAGGTGAGATCGGTAGGGTCGCGACACATGTCGGACGGGGAACACGCGGATCACACGGACGGACGGCTCCTGGCCGGCCGGTACCGCCTGTTGTCGGTGGTCGGGAGCGGGGGGATGGGCACGGTCTGGCGTGCCCGCGACGAGACCCTCGACCGCGACGTCGCGGTGAAGGAGGTCGTGCTGCACGCCTCCCTCAGCGCCGAGGATCGCGAGAACCGGCACCGCAGGACGCTGCGCGAGGCGCGCGCCTCGGCGCGGCTGAACCATCCGGGCGTCGTGACGGTCCATGACGTCGTCGACGAGGACGACCGTCCGTGGATCGTCATGGAGCTGGTGCGGGCCCGCTCCCTCCAGGACGTCATCGACGAGGACGGGACGCTCCCGCCGGGGCGCGTCGCCGACATCGGCAGGCAGGTGATCGGCGCGCTGCGCGCCGCGCACGCGATCGGGATCCTGCACCGCGACGTCAAGCCCGCCAACGTGCTCGTCACCCCCGACGACCGCGCCGTGCTCACCGACTTCGGCATCGCGCAGATGGCGGGCGACGCGACGCTCACCAACACCGGGCTGATCATGGGCTCGCCGGCGTACATGCCGCCGGAGCGGGTCAACGGCGAGCCCGCGACCCCCGCGTCCGACCTGTGGGCGCTCGGCGCGACGCTCTACGCCGCCAGCGAGGGCCGCGCGCCGCACCACCGCAGCGACGCGATGGCGGTGCTCGCGGCGGTGATGACGCAGGAACCGCCGCCGCCGCGCAACGCCGGGCCGCTCGCGCCCGTCCTCGCGGGGCTGCTGCAGCGCGACCCCGTCCGGCGGCTGAGCGCCGACCAGGCGGAGGAGGCGCTCGCCGCGGTCGCCTCCGGCCACGCGGCGAGCCAGGCCGCCGCGCAGATCGCGATGCAGGCCGGCGGCATGGGCGGGACCGCGGCCGACCGGCACTGGAACACCGGCACGGCGGTGGACGACGGGGCCACGCTCGCCGCGCCCGCGACCCCGGCCACCGGCATGACCGACCACTACGCCACTCCTACGGGCGGCCCCTGGGCCCCCGCCGGGCCCACCGCGACCGGACCCGCGCCGAAGCGCCGGTCGAGGCTGCCGATGATCCTGGGCGCGGTCGCCGTCGTCGCGCTCCTCGTCCCGGTGGGGATCTTCCTGTGGCCGGACGGGGCGTCCAGCGGCGGTCCGGACGCCACCGGCTCCTCACCGGTCCCCAGCCCGCCCGTCAGCACGGGCGTGGGCGACCTCACGCAGTCGAGGCCGTCCCCCACGCCGCCGACCCCGACGGTGCCGGGGGCGACGCGGCTTCCGGCGGGGCTCACCCGTTCGAGCGGCCCCGGGTACACGATCGGGGTGCCGGACGGCTGGAAGCGCACGGTGGACGGCACCCGCTCCTCGTGGATCGATCCCGCGTCCGGCGCCTACGTCCAGGTCGACCGGACGCCGTGGACGGGCGACCCCTACGACCACTGGGTCGCCTGGGAGCAGGAGGCCCGCGCCGACGGCAAGCTCCCCGGCTTCCAGAAGATCGGGATCACCCGGACAACCGTCGGGTCGCTGCCCGCCGCCGACATCGAGTTCCTGTGGTCGCGCCAGGGCGGCACGCGGGCCCGCGACCGCGGCGTGATCGCGAACGGGACCCCGTACGCCGTGATCGTGGCGCTCCCGGCCGCCAGGTGGAACGACCGGACGGCACTCGTGAACAATGTGCTCGACAGTTTCCGCCCCGCCGGGGCGGGATGAGCACCAGGGAGACCGTTCAGGAATGGCAGCAGAGGCGCGTCTGCTCGGCAACCGCTACCGGCTCGACTCGGTGGTCGGCCGCGGCGGCATGGGCACCGTGTGGCGCGCCTACGACGTCATGCTCGACCGCGAGGTCGCGGTCAAGGAGGTCGTCCTCCCGCCGGGGCTGAGCGAGGCGGAGCGCGCCGTCCTGTACGAGCGGACGTTCCGGGAGGCGCGGGCGTCGGCGCGGCTGAGCCACCCGGGCGTCGTGATCGTCCATGACGTGGTGGAGGAGGCCGACCGGCCCTGGATCGTGATGGAGCTGGTCAGCGCGCCGTCGCTGCAGGACCTGCTCGACCGGGGCCCGATCGGGCACCGCCGGGTCGCCGAGATCGGCCTCCAGATGCTCGCGGCGCTGCGGCACGCCCACGAGAAGGGCATCCTGCACCGCGACATCAAGCCCAGCAACGTGCTGATCACCGACGCGGGCCGGGTCGTCCTCACCGACTTCGGCATCGCCCAGATGGAGGGCGACGCGACGCTCACCCAGACCGGCCTGGTCATGGGCTCGCCCGCCTACATCCCGCCGGAGCGCGCGCAGGGCGAGCGGGCGGTGCCCGCCTCCGACCTGTGGGCGCTGGGCGCGACGCTGTACGCGGCCGTCGAGGGCCATTCCCCCTACGAGCGCTCGGACGCGATGGCCTCGCTCCAGGCCGCGCTCACCGAGCCCGTCCCGCCCGCGCGCAACGCGGGGCCGCTGGCGCGCGTGCTGGACGGGCTGCTGGCGCGCGAGCCGGTGCACCGGATGACCGCCGCGCAGGCGCAGCCGCTGCTCGTCCAGGTCGCGACGCTGCCCCCGGCCCCGATGACCTCGGCGGACGCGACCGTGCTGGACGAGCCGTCCGGCCGCTTCCCCGCCCGGCCGCGGGGCGGGCGGGAGGACGAGGCCGCCGACACCGTCCTCGACCCGAGCGAGATCGAGGCGGTCACCCGGCGCGAGGGCACGAACCAGCACTTCCCCGGCCCGGCGGCCCCGCCTCCGAACCCCGGCAAGGGCGACCCCGAGCCGAGGACGCTGCTGGAGACCGACTGGGCCCCGCCCCCTCCGGTGAACCCGCACGCCGCCCCGCAGACGCCGCCCCCGTGGGAGCAGCCGCGCCAGGCGGCGAACTGGCAGCAGCCCCCACCGCCCCCGACCGTCGACGACGGCGCCCGGCACGGCCTGGACGAGCGCCGCAGGACCGTGCTGATCGTCACGGTCGCGGTGATCCTGGTGATCGTGGCGGTGCTGGCCGGGGCGTTCATCCTGCGCCAGAAGCTCCACTCGGGCGCCATGGACGCGACGCGCGCCCCCCGGACGTGGGTCGTGACGCCCGGCCCGGGGATCTGACGCGGGCGGGCTCAGGAACCGGCGGTGAGCGCGTCCAGCGCGAGGCGCAGGTCGGCGACGTGCTCCTCAAGGCCGCCGGGCCCGCCGTCCGAGCGCAGCCGGGCGACGTCGTCCTCGACGAGGGAGAGCCGCTCGTCCAGCGCCTTGAGGAGCCGCTCGGAGCCCTCGAAGCCCTCGGTCCCCTCGGCGAGCGTGGTGCGCAGCAGCGCGGCCTGCCGCCGCAGCTCCGCAGTGCGGTGGTTGAGGTCGACGAACACCTGCACCTTCGCGCGCAGCAGCCACGGGTCGAACGGCTTGGTGAGGTAGTCGACGGCGCCCGCCGCGTAGCCGCGGAACGCCTGGTCGCGGGCATCGCCCGCGGCGGTCAGGAAGATGATCGGGATGTCGCGGGTGCGGGGCCTGGCCTTGATGTGCCCGGCGGTCTCGAACCCGTCCATCTCCGGCATCACGACGTCGAGCAGGATCAGCGCGAAGTCGTCGTTGAGCAGCTCCTTGAGCGCGTCCTGACCCGAGGAGACGGGGACGACCTCCACCGGCAGCGCGTCGAGCACGGCCGCGAGGGCGGTCAGGTTCTCCTCGCGGTCGTCGACGGCCAGGATCCTCGTGGCGTTCGGCACCGCACCCTCCGCATCGGTGACCTGCTACGCGTCCCACCTTGTCACGCCAGTGCGGACGACGACAGTCAATCGCCCCAGAGTGACGATTTCTAGGGCAGCCAACCGGGCTTGACGAGTCCCGACTCGTAGGCGAACACGACGAGCTGTGCGCGGTCGCGGGCGCCGAGCTTGACCATCGTGCGGCTGACGTGCGTCTTCGCGGTCGCCGGGCTGACGACCAGCCGCGCGGCGATCTCCTCGTTGGACAGTCCCTCGCCGACCAGCGCCATCACCTCCCGCTCGCGGTCGGTGAGCGCGTTCAGCCGGGGCGAGGGCGCGGGCTCCTTGGCCCGGGTGGCGAACTCGGCGATCAGCCGCCGGGTCACGCTCGGCGACAGCAGCGCGTCCCCGGCCGCCACCGCCCGGACGGCGTGGATCAGCTCCACCGGCTCGGTGTCCTTGACGAGGAAGCCGCTGGCGCCGCCGCGCAACGCCTCGAACACGTACTCGTCCAGCTCGAACGTGGTGAGGATCACGATGCGGGCGCCGTCCAGCCGGTCGTCGGCGGCGATCTGGCGGGTGGCGGCGAGCCCGTCCAGGCCCGGCATGCGGATGTCCATGAGGATCACGTCGGGACGCAGCAGCCGCGCCTGCCGGGCCGCCTCCGCGCCGTCGCCCGCCTCGCCGACGACCTCGATGTCGGCCTGGGCGTCCAGCAGCGCCCGGAAACCGGCCCGCACCAGCGCCTGGTCGTCGGCCAGCAGGACCTTGATCACCGTGCGCCCCTCTCCAGCGAAGCCTCGTCCGCCGAACCGTCTCCGGAGCCCTCCTCCAGCGGCAGCCGCGCCACGACGCCGAACCCGCCGCCGGACCGGGGCCCGGCGTCGAACGTGCCGCCCAGCGCCGCGGCGCGCTCGCGCATGCCCCGGATACCGCTGCCGCCCGGACGGTCGTCCAGCAGGGCCGCGCCCCGCCCGTCGTCCTCGACCCGCACCTCGATATCGCGTTCACCGTAGGCGATGCGGACCCGCGCCGTCACCGGCCCCGGCCCCGCGTGCCGCGTGACGTTGGTGAGCGACTCCTGGACGATCCGGAACGCGGCGAGGTCGGTGCTCGCGTGCAGCGGCCGGCGCTCGCCGGTGACCTCGGTCTCCACCCGCAGCCCGGCGGAGCGGGCGCGGTCGAGGAGGTCGTCGAGCCGGTCGAGCCCGGCGGTGGGGGAGCGCGGCGCGCTCTCGCCCTGCGCGCGCAGCGCCCCGATCACGCCGCGCATCTCGGTCAGCGCCTCCTTGCTCGCCTCCTTGATCGCGGCGAGGGCCGTCCGCGCCTGCTCGGGGTGCTCGTCCATCAGGTGCAGCGCCACGCCCGCCTGCACGTTGATCATCGAGATGTTGTGCGCGAGGACGTCGTGCAGCTCGCGGGCCATCCGCAGCCGCTCCTCGCTGGCCTGGCGGCGCTCCTCCTCGGCGCGGACGCGGGCGGCCTCGGCGGCCTTCTGCCCGCGCGCCCGCAGCAGCTCGGCGGTGATCAGCACGACCAGCGCCCAGCCGATGACGAAGATCGTCGAACCGAGGGTCGGCCGCTCCACCGGGAAGAGGCGGCCGGGCTCGCCGCGGTCGCTCTCCGGGACGCCGATCAGCATGGTGAGGCCGAAGTAGGCGGCCAGCCCGGCGCCGGTGCCCGCCCAGGCCGCCGTCCGGTGCCCGGCCGTGACCGCCGCGAACAGCGCGACCGCGAGCGAGAACGGCGCGGGCCCGTAGGTGTAGGCGCGCAGCAGGTAGAGGCCGGTGACCAGCGCGGTACCGGCCAGCGTCGCCACCGGGTCGCGGCGGCGGAACAGCAGCAGCGCCGGACCGGCGAGCAGCAGCCCGAACCCGAGCGCGTCGAGGTCGGTGTGGCCGAGCGCGTGGCTCGTCCCCAGATCATGGGTGCCGCCGTGCCTGCGCGGCGGCCCGTTCTGCGCCGCCAGCGACCCCGCCACCTGGACGAACGCCAGGAACAGCGGGACGACCCATACGGGCCACCGGGCCGGGCTCGGCAGCCGCGGCCCGTGCGGCGGAGAGGTGCTCATGTCAGCACGTTAGGACACCGATGGGCGAATCCTCGTCGGCTGGGGGGAGTCAGCGCGCCTACTCCTCGGGAGGTAGCCGGTCCCGTGTCACTCGGCCCGCAGATGCGTGCTCAGCCACTGCAAGACCGGTGGGATGTGGGGACGCCAGTCCCGGGGCGTCTTCAGCACCGCCGGGATGATGGTCCTGGACGCCCACATCGGCGGCTTGGCGAGGGCGACGAGCCGGTCGGCCTGCCGCTGCTCCTCACCGCCGGCGCCGGTCGTGGCGAAGATCGCGACGGGCGGCGGCGGCAGGTGCTCCAGCCGCCACAGCAGGTCGTTGTCGCGCCGGTAGACCGGGCTGCCGCCGTACGGGTCGCCCTTCGCGCCGGGCAGCCCGTACCGCTTGGGCTTGTCGTGCTTCCCGTGCTTGTGGCGCTTGCCCGCCTCCACCGGCACGGCGGTCGCGGGCGGCTCGCCCGCCCCGGGCGGCTCGGCCTTCGCGGGCGGGCCCGGCGGGTCGAACCGCCCGCCGAGGCTCGCGGCGGTGGCGAACCGGTCGGAGTGCAGCATCGCCAGGCGCGCGGCGCACCGCCCGCCCTCGCCGATCCCGGCGAGCCCCCAGCCCTTGCGGGTGGACGGCAGCCGGTAGGTGCCCGCCAGCGCGGGCGGGAGGTCCTGCGCGAGGAAGGTCTCGGGGAGCCCGCCGCGCCGTCCGGGGGTGTCGACGCAGGCGCGCGGCGCGCCGAGCATCACGTAGATCATCGGTTGGGCGGTGCGGTCCTCGGTCGCCTTGTCCGCCGCGTCGGGCAGGCGCGCCTGCTTGATCCACGCCATCGCGGCCGGGCCGCCCGACAGCAGCACGACCACCGGCAGCCGCTTCCCCGCGTACGCGGGCTGGAAGTACTGCGGCGGCAGGTACGCGTACGCCTCGGTGTCGATCCCGCTGCGCGGGCCGTGGATCTCCAGGCGGTCGACCCGTCCGTCCCTGGCCGGGCCCTGCTCGCGGCCGCGGTGGTCCGGGGCGAGGTCGGTGGTGGTGCGGCGCACCAGCTCCGCCGGGCCGGCGTGTCCGCCGCGGCTCGGCTGCACCTGGTTGACCTTCACCTTCGCGACGTCGCTGCCGAACAGGTCGTTCCAGGTCGCGTAGAACACGAAGTACTTGTTCGCGAGCAGGACGACGGCCGCCGTCAGCAGCGCCTGCGTCGCGACCAGCACCCCCGTCCGCGACGCCAGCGGGCGGGGGCCGGGCCCGGCGAGCCGGGGCCACAGCACGACGGCGGCGACCACGCCCACCAGGGCGAGCCCGCACACCAGGAAGAGGAAGGCCGCGCTGACCGGTTCCATGTCACTCCCCCCTCAGGTGATCGCTCAGCCACCGGATCGACGGCGGGATGTACTTGCGGAACGTCTTGAAGTTGTGGCCGCCGGTCGGCAGCAGCATCTTGTCCACCACGAGCGGCGGGCGCGCCTCCGCCATGAACCGCTGCGCGGAGGGGAACGTCTTCTCGCCGACGTCCGCCGACGCCACCAGGACCGAGATCGGCGGCTGCGGCAGGTTCTTCAGCCGCCAGATCAGGTCGCTGTTGTTCCGCAGCTCCAGGCTGTTGGCGTAGAGGTCGCGGGTCGTGGTGTCGAGCAGCGCGTGGAAGTGCCCCGCCATGCTCACCGCCGCCGAGAACCGGTCGGAGTGCAGCATCGCGATCTTCGTCGCGCAGTACCCGCCGGTGGAGTACCCGGCGACGCCCCAGCCCGAGCGGTCCCGGGCCGTGCGGTAGGTCTCCGCGACCGCCTCCGGGACGTCCTGCGCGAAGAACGTCTCGACCTTCGGGCCGCCGGGGACGTCGGCGCACTCGGTGTCCCAGCCCTTCTCGACGGTGGGCCGCATCATCACGTAGATCATCGGCTGGAGCTGCCCGGCCTGCTGCGCCTTCGCGACGTCGGCGGGGATGTGCCCCTTGCTGATCCACACGAACTTGTCCGACGCCGGATAGCCCGCGATGAAGATCACGACGGGCAGCCGCCTGTTCGCGTAGGCGGGCTGGAAGTACTGCGGCGGCAGGTAGACGAACGCGTCCGACGACAGCCCCGTGCGGATGCCGCGGATGTCGAGGTGCTCCACCTGCCCGTCCCGCTCGGGGACGCGCCCGTGGCCGAGCGCGGGCCCGAGGCTCGCGCGCACCGTCCGCACGACCTGCGAGGCCGCCGCCGCGTTCGGGTTGGGCGGCGGCCGGTCGCGCATCTCCTGGGCCTTGCCGCCCGCCGCGCCCGCGAGATCGGCCCACGACCCGTAGAACAGGTAGTAGCTGTTCAGCGAGGTCACCAGCGTCACCAGCACGGCGAACTGGCAGCCGACCAGGATCAGCACGCGCGCGCCCACCGAGCGCGCGCCGGACGAGGCGACCCGCGGCCACGCCCACACCGTCACGGCCAGCAGGCCGGAGGTGATGAATGTCAGCAGACCGAGCAGCCCCCAGCTCGTCAGTCCCACTGCCGTCTCCCCTTGTACCGAAGGCACGTCCACGCGGATGTGCGAAGGAGCGATCGAGCCGCTGTACGGCGCGATCACGATGGGCGTTCAGCGGTTGAAGGCAACCGTGAACGGCGGGGTAGGGCAGGCCGTGCTCACAACGGCCGGCGCGCGGCGGGAATGTGCCGCGGCAGTTCAGGCGAAGACGCCGTGCCCGCTCTTCAGCCGGTCCATCGAACGGGAAGCCGTTCGAAGCCGTGACGGGCGTTTGACCGCAATAGTACCGGCTCTCCGGCGGGACGAACACGCCCAGGCCGGTCCAAAAGCGCGACGAGAAGGGCGCGCAGGTGAACCCGCGCGAGCGCCGCGCCGAGGCATGCCCGCTCGCCGTATCCGAAGCACAAATGCGGGCGGACGCGCTGCTCCCGCAGCCGCCGCCGCGCGGCCCGGTTCGGCGTCCCCCCGAGCGGGACGCTCCGGAAGCGGTCGGGCACGAACCGTCCGGGCTCGGCGAACACCGCCTCGTCATGGTTGGCGGACGCGAGCCACAGCGCGACCCGCTCACCGGCCAGCAGCGGCACCCCGCCGATCACGGTGCCGCGCCGCATCGTCCGCCACACCTGGATGACGGGCGTCCACCAGCGCAGCATCTCCTCGACGGCGCTGTCGAGGAGGCCGTCGTCCGTCCTGCGCTCGCGCAGCCGCTCGTACTGCCCGGGGTGGCGCAGCAGCGCGTGCACGCCTCCGGCCAGCGTGTTGCGGAGCATCTCGGGGAGGCCGGTGACGACGTCCGCCATGAAGTCGACGGGCGCCCCGTCCGGCATCCGGTCGAGCATGGCCCTGGCCGGTGGGTCCATGTCGATGCGCGCGGCCTCGCCGCTCGGGGGCTCCTCGGGGGTGGCGTGCAGGCCGTCGTCGTGCTCCGGGGTGAAGAGTCCGGGGTGCGCCAGCGCGTGCCGGACGTCCTCGTAGCGCAGCACGGCCCAGGCGCCGGGGACATCGGAGAGCCGCCCGTCCAGCCAGACCACGGGGGTGCGCGCCCGGAGCCGTTCCAGCCGGTCGTAGGGGACGCCGCGCGCGTAGGTGTCCGGGCAGTCGAGGACCTCGGCGTCGGAGATGGGCAACGCGCCTCGGCGTTGAGGCATGGGGGACCTCCTCCCTCAAGGCGGACGCTAACGCACCGGAGCAGACCCGGTATGTCCGGTTTCGGCCGCATCCGATGCCGGCGGCGGGTGCCGGAGAAGTTGCCTAGCGCGGCGAAGTACCCCGGATTGTGTTAGATTTTCCCTGCTTGATGGGGGTTTAAAGGGGTGCACGGGGTGAACCGCAAGAAGCTCGGCCTGCTGGCCGTCGCGTTCGTTTTGACCATCGCTCTGATGGAGGTCCTGGCGCTCAAGCTGGGCTCGATGGATTTCCTGGCGCCGCAGCAGAAGCCGGCGGTCGCCGACCGCCGCTGACCGCGCGGCTCACACGCGTTCGGCGAGAAAACCCAGCACGACCTCGGCCACCTCGTCGGGAACCTCCTCGGCGAGATCATGTCCGGCGTCGAAGACATGGCCGGTGACGTCGTCGGCCATGAAACGCATCTGGCTCTCGTTCCGTGCGCCGATGAACGCCGAACCGCCGAGGGCCAGCACGGGTATGTCGAGCCGGGTCCGCGCGGCCTCCCGGTTCTGCTCGGCGTCGACGAGCATCGCCCGGTAGATCGCCAGCATGGACCGAATGCCGCCGGGCATCGAATAGCAGCGCACATACTCCTCGACCGCGTCGGGCGTCGCGCTGTCGGGGCGGCTCCGCTCGAACTTCACCATGTAGGTGATCAGCTCCCGCTCATGCCCGGCGATGAGCATCTCGGGGACGTCCGGCTGGAAATAGAAGCCCAGGTGCCACATATGCATTCCGCCGTGCACGTTCTCCGAGGTCAAAGCCGTGTGGTCCTCGAAACCGAAGCCGGGGAACAATGCCTCCGCGAACACCAGCGCCGAGACGTGTCCCCGGTGCCGGGCCGCGAGCTGGTAGCCGATGACCGCTCCCCAGTCCTCGCCCATCACGCTGTAGGACGCGTGCCCGAGATGCGCCATCAGCTCGGCGATGTCGTCGGCCATCGTCGCGGAGTCGAATCCGTCCGCGGGACGGGCGGAGTCCCCGAGCCCGCGAAGATCCGGCACCACGACCGTGTACCGCTCGGTCAGCCGGGGGACGAGATGACGCCAGTGGTACCCGGTCTTGGGCACGCCGTGCAGCAGCACGATCACCGGGCCGGAGCCGCCCGTCCGGTAGTGCAGGCTCGTCCCGTTCACGTCGGCGCGCCCGCTGCGGACGGCCGCCCCGCGATGGTCGAGGATCATCATTCCCGCTCCCTGTGCTCTCTTCTGGTTACTCGGGAACCGTAAGCGAGTAAGCTCCGACCTGGAAGAACGCACTTCTTGGTGAGAGAGGAACCCGGTGGAAACCGAGCAGGCAGGCCGCGCCCCCGACGACGCGGACGTGACGCGCGCCGACTCCCTGGCCCGCGAGATCTTCTCCGGCGTCGCCAACAAGTGGGCCCTGCTGGCCATCAACATCCTGGGGGAGCGCACGCTGCGCTTCACCGAGCTGCGCACCGAGCTGGAGGGCATCAGCCACAAGATGCTCACCCAGACGCTGCGCGGCCTGGAGCGGGACGGAGTGGTGCACAGAACCGTGTACCCCACCGTCCCGCCGCGCGTGGAGTACCACCTGACGGAGCCGGGCAAGGTGCTGCGAGTGACGGTCAACGCCATGTGCGCCTGGACCCGCCGCTACCTGACCGAGATCGAGGACTCCCGCCGCCGCTTCGACGCCAAGAGGAAAAGCGGTCACACCGAGTCGTCCTCCTCGAACTGACCCTCGTCCGGAACGCGGACGGCGCCATTGAGCACAGCGTCGATGCGCTCCGCCGCAGCCGTGGGATCGTCGCAGGGCGCAAGCAGCCCATGCCGTTCCTCAGGCCCGTCGATCCGGTAGTAGGCCCAGGTCCGTCCGGGCGCCGCATGGACGATCATCACGACCTTGAGCCGATCGCCGGGCCGGGGCGTGCACACCCACAGCAGCAAAGGCCGTGTGGGAAACCGCTCGGCGCGATAAAGCTTGAGGCACCGGTAGCCCTTCTTGCCGAGCGCGTGGGCGAGCAGATCCAGATGCCCGATGGCGGCGGCGCGCCCCCACGGGATCCGCATGGCCCGCCTCCACCGCCGTCGCGTCAGACCGCGCAGCGCGCCCATACGATCTTCCCCTCCTCATTCAGCGGACGGACACCCCAGTCATGGACGAGCGCGGCCACCAGTGCCAGCCCGCGCCCGCAGAGGTCATGGAGTTCGGCGGCCCGGATCACGGGCATTCCGGCCCCCTGATCCCAGACCTCGATTCCCACCAGCCCGCCCCCTTCCTCGGGGACGACCCGGACGACGATGTGCCCGAATCCCACGTGCCTGTAGGCATTGGTCACCAATTCGGTAACCACGAGCCGCCCGACATGGTCGTCGGCGACCCCCATCTCCCAGAACCGCGCACTGACGAATCGCCGCGCACAAGCAGCCGCAAGACCAGTAGGCGCAAGTACGAGAACTGACGGTTCCGGCGTAAGCGCTATCGCTGGCATCGGAGACCCCCTTCCAGCATGGGCGGCAAAGATGATCTCGGACGAGGTCCTCACCGCAAGCTGGTACATCCCGACCAAAATCACTCTGTGTTGTGGAACGGTCACCATGAAGCCACAGAGTCGCGTAGGTTAATAGGTGACCCCCGAAGCACCCGCATTCCAGTCGCCTTCGTTAGCGCTCCGCTCGCCCCCGACGGGAGACCGAAATGGCTGAGACCAGCGGCAAGGCCAAGGACAATCCCGAACTCCGGACGTTTGGCGCGGAGGTCAGGCGCTTGCGCGAGGGAGCTGGGCTCAACCAGGCCGAACTGGCCGTACTGGTACATGTCTCACGTGCCTACATCAGTCATGTCGAGCGCGGCAGGACGCGCTGCCGTTATGACTTCGCGGAACGCTTGGACATCGCGCTGCGTGCTAACGGCGAGATCATTCGGGCCTGGGACGATCTGCTGGAAGCGATCAAGTCGATCAGGTACGCCGCCTACTTCGTCGACTTCCCCAAGGCGGAGTTGACCGCCAACCTGATCCGTGTCTATGAGACGCACATCGTGAACGGCCTCTTCCAGACCGAGCGCTACGCCAGCG
This sequence comes from Actinomadura litoris, assembly GCF_009733595.1. Taxonomy (GTDB): domain Bacteria; phylum Actinomycetota; class Actinomycetes; order Streptosporangiales; family Streptosporangiaceae; genus Spirillospora; species Spirillospora litoris. The sequence goes on from NZ_WOFH01000003.1 coordinate 191,113, forward strand.
CGATCCTCAAGAGCCCCGATGACGTCACCACCCGGATGACCAGGCAGAAGCAGGTCATGAGTGACCCGTTGCCGAAGATATTCGTGGTGCTGGAGGAGAGCGTCCTGCACAGGCAGGTCGGATCGGCCGATGTCATGCGCGAGCAGTTGGAGTTCCTGTACGAGCTGTCCCATCGGGACGGCGTCCGGCTCCAGGTGCTCCCCACCGTCTACGTGGAGGAAGCCCGAGCGGCCTTTGCCATCGCCACCCAGGCAGACCGCAGCGAAGCCGCATACGTCGTTACCGCCACCGGTGGCATCACCAGCGCAGATCCGGCAGATGCGGCCAACCTCCACGTAAGGTTCGCTAGTCTGCAAGCAGAGGCACTCAACGTGAGAGATTCTCGGGCGCTGATCAGAAAGGTGATCGAGGAGAGATGGACCTGAGCAAGGTTGTGTGGCGCAAGGCTTCGCGCAGCACGGTGGAAAACGACAACTGCGTTGAGTTGGCGCTCGCGACCGGAGTCGTGGCTGTTCGTGACAGCAAAGACCCCGAAGGTCCCAAGCTCATCTTGAGCCGGAGCGACTTTCGCCGCTTCGCCGACAGGCTCAAGAGCATCTAGGGCCGGTGTCCGGCCGCGCTAGGGGCGGGGGGCGCAGACGACGCCTCCCTCTATGTCGTAGCCGGGAACGCCGGGGTTGAGGGCGGTGACTCGCCAGTCGCTCTCGCCGATGGTGTGGGGCTTGCTGGACCTCAGAGAGGCGTTCGACCTGAACGTGACACCGATGCTGCGCTCCCCGGCCGGGCAGGCCCAGAGCGGCCCCCGGTCGTTGGGATAGGAACTCTGCCACTCATTGTGCCAGTAGGTGCTGCCGTCGTAAGCGGTGGCGCAGATCGCGTAAACGTCGATCTCGACGGTGCCGGCGTCAGTTCGAAAACCCCTCGCGCCCGCGTAGGTGATCGTGCTGGACGGGTTGGTCCACATGCTGCTGGTGGTCAGTGCCGCAGTGGGGCCCTTGGCTTCACCTCCGACGTTCACCATGTATTCGTACGGGTAATTGAAGATTGAGCAGGTCTGCCCAACGTTATCTCCGTTGGGCACGATGCCCGTCTGTTTGACGATCCGGTAGCCGGGCGACGGGGTGGCGCACATGGCGTACCAGGTCATCTCGAAGGGCGTGGGGTCGTCCTTGATGGAACGGGCCTTGACCACCCACCCGGTGTCGGCGACGGGATAGGAGGCGGACACGGTGTGCTCGATGGGGAGTTCGAACCCGCCTCCCAGTGGCTGCTTGCCCGGAGGACAGTGGGCGATCTTGGCCTCGTAGGGCGCGACCGTCCCGGTCTCCCGCACCATTTCCAGGTCGGTCAACCGGTACGGGGCCGCCGCGCCGGTGGCCGAGGACGGGACGGCCGAGGCCACGGACGGCGAGACACCGGTAACGGCGGCGGTGGCCATCAGGGCGAGCGCGGCGGCCACGGCACGGCTGTGCGCCAGGAGGCCGGTGTGGGAGCGTCGGGACAGCAAAACGTCTCCTTCCCGTGAAGGCACCGCCGCTGCGCCCCGCCGTGGGGCTCCGGTGGGCGGCGAGCATCTCACCGCCTCCCCGCACCGCCAAGCCCCCCGGGACTTCCGGCCTCCACCCCCACCCCCCCGACGACGGCCCCAACCCCGGCGAACCCGCGCTGAACTGCGGGGTCTCGGGGAACCCCGCCCTCGGACCACGAGTCCGAAACCGGCCGGGGGAGCCGAGGACGCTCGGCCTCCGGCTACAGGTTCGACCGGCACGGTCCGCCGGGGCGGGAGGGGCTCGGGTTGCTGCGGTGTCGACAGAACGAAACCGAACGGCAACCGTGCCATGGCCGTTGCGGAACGTTACGGTTTATCACGTGTTGTGCTCTCCTTGATGAATAAGGCGGTGAACACCGCGTATCAGATCATGGGGGAGGCATTGATGGACGTTTCTTCCGCCCCTGGTGACGATGTCCGGGTCCTGTCCGTGGACGGTGTGCGATTCAACTGCCGCATTCTGTGGAATGACGATCATCCGCAGACGGTGCCCGTGGTGTACACGCATGACGCGTTCGCGCGGATGCACTTCTGTGGGCTTTCCGGGCCGATCAGCGACGTCGCCACTCTCGTCCAGGTGAATCTGCCGGGCTCCGGTGACGCGGATGACGTTCCTGTCGATCAATCACCCGATTTCCTCATCCGCGTGCTGCTTGAGGTGATGGACGAGGTGCCGCTGCCGCGCGTCAACCTCGTCGGGGGGTCCGCTACCGGTCCGTTGGCCTACCAGTTCGCCCGGCGATATCCGGAGCGGGTGCGGCGGCTCGTTCTGATCGCCGCCGTCGCCTCTGCGTCGGAGATGCGCAGCCTCCACGCGGACAAGTCCGTGTCCTGGGACGAAGGGGTGACGGAGACCCTCACGCAGTCCGACATAGACACGGTCCTGCGGCTGCTCGTGGATCACTCCTCCGGCAACCCCGTGATCGGGAGGGACGCGGTCCGAGACCGGCTGAGGGCGATGTTCGGCCACATGATGCCCGAGGAGATCGCGCGCCTCGCCCACCAATGGCAGGCGCTCGCCGCCCTCTCCACCGATTCCGGCGGCGGCGCCTATGACGGTCCCGCCCTGGTCTGCACCGGTGAGTTCGACGCCCTGACCCCTCCGGAGGCGTGTCGCGAATTCGCCGCCACCCTGGCTCCGTCGACCTTCGCGACCATCGGGAGGGCGGACCACATGGCGCACCTGGAACGTATCCACGAGGTCGCGGACCTGGTGCGCCGGTTCGTCACCGACCAGCCGCTCGACGGTCTGCCGTATCTGGCCTCGATCGAGTATTTCCTCGGCCCTCGCGGTGCCGAGACTCCAGCGACCCCGCAGGCCCCCCGGCCGCCCGTCGTCCCGGGCCCCTAGGAGCAAAGATGACCGCTGATTTCGCGGAGACACCTATATCCTCCGTCGCCATCGTCGGCGTCGGGTGCCGTTTCCCCGGGGGGATCCAGTCGCTCGACGGCCTGTGGACGGCGCTCACCGAGCAGCGGGACCTCGTCGGCGAGGTCCCACCGGATCGCTTCGACGCCGCGCAATGGGCCACCCCCGGAAGAAGGGGGGAGCGGAACGCGTGCACCGCGGCCGGCGGCTTCCTGGACGATCTGCGATCGTTCGACGCGGACTTCTTCGAGATCTCGCCGAAGGAGGCCGCCCAGATCGACCCGCAGCAGAGGCTCCTGCTGGAATGCGCCGTGGAGGCGTTCGACGACGCCGGGATCGACCCCGCCGGGCTGCGGGGCAGCGAGGTGGCCGTGGTCGCCGGTGCGTCCCTGCACGACTACGAGGTCCTCCAGACGCGCAGGGTTCCGGCCACGCCCTATTCGATGAGCGGGATAGCGGCGTGCAATCTCGCCAATCGCATCTCTTATTTCCTCGACCTGCGCGGGCCCTCGCACACCGTGGACACGGCCTGTTCGTCGTCGCTGCTCGCGGTGCACCAGGCATGCATGGCGGTGCGGTCCGGCCGCAGCCCGCTGGCGCTGGCGGGCGGCGTGAACGTCCTGCTGTCACCGCATCCCTACCTGGGGTTCTCGCAGGCGTCCATGCTCTCGCCCACGGGCAGGTGCCGCCCGTTCTCCGCCCGCGCCGACGGGTACGTGCGCGCGGAGGGGGCCGCGGTGGTGCTGCTCAAGCCGCTGCGGACGGCGGTGCGCGACGGTGACCGGGTGCTGGGCGTGATCCTGGCGAGTGAGGCCAACGACGACGGCCGCACCCGGGGCCTGACGCTGCCGAGTTCCCGCGCGCAGGCCGCCTTGCTGGAGCGGGTGTACACGCAGGCGGGCGTGGCGCCCGAAGAGGTGGCCTACGTCGAGGCGCACGGCACCGGCACGGCGGCCGGGGATCCGGCCGAGTGCGAGGCCCTGGGCGAGGTGCTGGGGCGGCGTCGAGGCGGGCGGCCGCTCCCGATCGGGTCGGTCAAGTCCAACCTGGGGCATCTGGAACCCGCGTCGGGGATGGCGGGGCTGTGCAAGGCGATCACGGTACTGCGGTCGGGGCGGATCCCGGCGACACTGCACGCCGAGGTGCTCAACGAGCACATCGACTTCGCCGGTCTGGGGCTGGAGCCGGTCACCTCGCCCCGGCCGCTGCCCACCGGCGGCCGTCGCGTCGTCGGTGTCAGTTCCTTCGGGTTCGGCGGCGCCAACGTCCACGTCGTGGTGGCGCCCCCGCCGGAGGACGGGCACGCGCGGGTGTGCGAGGCGGGCCCGCTTCCCGTGCTGGTCTCGGCTCGCACCCCGTTGGCTCTGAAGAACGCGGCGGAGCGCTGGGCGGAGCACCTGGAGCAAGCGGACGAGAAAGACTTCTACGACATCTCCTACACTTCCTGCCGCCGCCGCGCGCTGCACGAGCACCGGATGGCCGTGCTGGCCGACGACCCGCACGAGGCCGCGGCGGGTCTGCGTTCGCTGGCCCGGGGACGGCCCACCCCGCGCGCCGCGTCGGCGGCGGCCGTGCCGGGCGGCCGGGTCGCCTTCGTCTTCAGCGGCAACGCCTCCCAGTGGATGGGGATGGGCGGTGCGCTGCTGGCCACTGATCCGGCGTTCGAGGCCGAGGTCCAGGCGGTCGACGAGGTGCTGTCCGGCCTGCTCGGCTGGTCGGTCCGCGAGGAGCTGGCCGTCCCCGCCGACGCGGCGCGATGGGCGCGGACGGAGGTGGCGCAACCGCTGCTGTTCGCGGTGCAGGCGGGGCTCGCGGCGGCGCTCGCGGCGCGCGGGGTGCGGCCGTCGGCCGTCACCGGGCACAGCGTCGGCGAAGTGGCCGCCGCCTACCGCGCGGGGGCGCTGACCCGCGAGGCGGCGTGCCGGGTGGTCGCCGAGCGCAGCCGGGCGCAGGCGCCGACGGCGGGCCTCGGCCGGATGGCGGCGGCGGGCCTGAGCCCGCGCCAGGCCGAGCGGTGGATCGCCGACCAGGGCTACCTCGACCGCATCTGGATCGCGGGGCTGAACGCCGCGCGGGATGTGACGCTGACCGGGAACCTGCGGGAGCTGGCGGCCTTCGGCGAGCTGCTGGAGGAGCGCGGGCTGTTCTTCCGCGACCTGGATCTGGACTACGCCTTCCACAGCCCGGTGATGGACCCGCTGCGCGAACCGCTCCACTCGGCCTTGCGCGGCCTCGCCCCCGCCGGTTGCTCGGTCCCCCTGGTGTCCACCGTGACCGGCGAGGTGATCGAGGGGACGGCGCTGGACGCCGACTACTGGTGGCGCAACGTCCGCGAGCCGGTCCGCTTCGCCGACGCCGTCCACACGCTGCTCGACACGCAGGGCTGCGACGTGCTGGTGGAGGTCGGGCCGCACCCGGTGCTCGCCGCCTACCTGCGCCGCATCCGCTCGGGACGTCCGGAGCCGGTGGCGGTCGTGCCGACGATGAGCCGCTCGTCCAGCGGCGCGCGGGCGATGGACACCGCCGTCGCGCACGTGCTGGCGGCCGGTGGGCGGATCGGCTGGGACCGGATCCTTCCTCGACGGGGGAGGGCGGTGCCCCTTCCCGGCTATCCCTGGCAGCGCGAGCCCCACTGGAGCGGTACGCCGGACTGGTGGAGCGAGCCTCCGGAGGACCGGCCGACCGGGCACCCGCTGCTCGGTCGGCGGCAGGTCGCCCCCGTCCCGTCCTGGAACCTGGACTTCGACGCCGGACGGCTGGGATGGCCCGCCGACCACGGCGTCGGCCCCGATGCCGTGCTGCCCGCCGCCGCCTTCGCGGACATGGCCCTGTCGGCCGGGCGCCAGGTGCTGGACGGGCCGGTCGAGATCCTCGGCCTGTCCATCGAACGGGCCTTCGTCGTGCGGCCCGACGACACGAGCGCGCACGTCCGGCTGCACACCACGCTGGCGCAGGACGGCACCCTCGTCATCGCCGGCAGGGACGGCGACGCCGGCGACTGGGTCGATCATGCGCGGGGACGGGTCCGGCGCCTGCTGCACGACGCCCCGGCGACATGGGAACCGCCCGAGCCGGGGTCGCTGTCCGCGCGGGAGGCCGAGCGGTTCTACACGGCCATGGCCCGTACGGGCCTGCGGCACGGCCCCGCCTTCCAGACCGTGACGGCGCTCCGGGCCGGCTCCGGCGCGGTGCGGGCCGCCTACAGCGCCCGGATCGACCTCGGCGAGGGCCACGCGGCCCATCCCACCGTCCTGGACGCGGCGCTACAGCTCTACTACGCGCTGTGGCCCGAGATGGCGCGGGAGCGGAAGCTGTTCCTGCCGGTTCGCGTCGAGACGATCCGCTGCCACCGCCCGATGCCCCGCGCCGGATTCCTGCACGCGCGGCCCCTGCGCGGCGACTCCGCGGAGGCGGTGTGGGACGTCACGGTCACCGACGAGCGGGGCGAGGTCGCCCTGGAACTGCTCGGATGCCTGGTACGCCGCTACGACGCCGGGCGTCCCGCCGAGCCGGGCCGGTTGGTCGAGGTCGTGCGGGCCGCGCCGCTGCCCTCCGAGGACCTCGCACCGATCACCGCGAGCCCGCTGCCCGCTCCCGCCGACGTCCTCGCGGCCTGCGCCCGCGATCCGGAGACCGGCCGCGTCCACGACCACGCCCGGGTGCGCGACCGGCTGCTGGACCTGACCGCGCACTTCGCGGCGGCGGCGATCGGTGATCTGCTGGCGGAGCCGGAGACCTTCACCCTGGAGGACCTGCTGGCGGCCGGGGTGGACGCGCGGCACACCGAACTGCTGCGCGCCCTGATCCGCGCCGCGACCGAACGCGGCGTCCTGGCCCTCCACGCCCCCGGGCGCTGGCGCGTCGCCGCCGCGCCGCGTCCCGCGGAGCTTTTTCGGGAGGCGCTGGACGAGCTGCCCGGCCAGAGCACCGCCCTGCACGTGTGGGGCGTCAGCGGCCGCCACCTGGCCGAAGTGCTGCGCGGCGAGCGGGACGCCTCGGACCTGCTGCGGGCCATGCCCGACCAGCTCGCCGCGCGCTTCGCCGAGGGCTTCCCGCTGCTGCGCGCGCACCGGCGGCTGGCCGCGCGGCTGCTGCGCGCGACGCTCGCCGACTGGCCCGCCGACCGTCCGCTGCGGGTACTGGAGACGGGCGCGGGCACCGGCACGACCACGGCGGCCCTGCTTCCCCTGCTGCCGCCCCGGCTCAGCCGCTACACCTTCACCGACCTCACCACGGCGCGCTTCCCGCAGGCGCGGAACCGCTTCGCCGCCTGCGACTTCATCGACTACCGCACGCTGGACCCGGACGCCGACCCCGCCGAGCAGGGCTTCACCCCCGCCTCCTACGACCTGGTCATCGCCGGTCACACGCTGAGCGCCCGCCGCGACCCGGCCGCCGCGCTGCGCCGGATCGCCGACCTGCTGGCCGATCACGGGCACCTGCTCGCCCTGGAGTTCCACGCGCCGCTGGTCCCGCCGCTGTTCGAGGTGCTCGGCTCCCGGCCGCTGCCGGGCCGGGACGAATGGCCGCCGCTGCTGCACGCATGCGGCTTCACCGGAACGGTGCGGGCGGGCGATGACACCGAGCCCGCGCGCGGCGACCACTCGGTGATCCTCACCGCACGGGCGCCGCGTCCGGCGTCCGCCGCCTCCGCTCCGGACATCGACGTCCCCGGCCGGTGGCTGGTCGCCGACCTGGACGGCGGCACCCCCGTCGCCGCCGAGTTGGGCCGCGTCCTCGGCGCCGAGGCCGTGCCCGCCGACGGCGACCGCGAGCGCTGGGCGGCGCACCTCGCGCCGGGGGCGCTCGGAGTGATCCTGGTGGCGGGCGCGGCGCGCCCGGATACCGAGCAGGCGGTAGGGCACCTGGCGGTGCTGCGCGCCCTCGCCGCGCGGGCCCCCGGCGGGCTCGCCGTGTGGATCGTCACCGAGGGCGCGCAGGGCCCGCCGCTCGCCGCGTCCGGCACCGGCCTGTGGGGCGCCGCGCGGACGCTCGGCAACGAACGCCCCGACCTGAAGGTCCGCCGGGTCGCCCTCGCGGGCCCCGACCCGCACGCCCTCGCGCGGCGGCTGGCGCGCGAGCTGATGTCGGGGTCGGATGAGGACGAGGTGCTGCTCACCGGCGCGGGCCGCTTCGTGACACGGGTGCGCCCGCGCGGCGAACCGCCCGGCCCGGACCGGGTCGGCGCGGAGCCCCGCGTGCTGACCCCGCACCCCACCGGCGAGCAGCGGTTGCGGTGGCGGCCCGCGACCGCGCGCGAACCGGGCGAGGGCGAGGTCGCGGTCCGGGTCGAGGTCGCGGGGCTGAACTACCGCGACGTCCTGGTCGCCACCGGGCGCGTCCCGGCGGCCGACCCGTCCCGGCCGCTGGGCCTGGAATGCGCCGGGGTGGTCACCGCGGTGGGCGGGGGCGTGCCCACCCCGGTCCCGGGCGACCGGGTCGCGGTGCTCGCGCCCGGGTGCCTCGCCACGCACATCACCGTCCGGGCCGACCAGGTGATCCCCGTCGCCGCCGGGCTGAGCCTCGCCGAGGCCGCCTCGATGCCGACGGTCTTCCTCACCGTCCACCACGGCCTCGGCCACCTGGCCCGGCTCGCCGCGGGCCAGACCGTACTGGTCCACGGGGCGGCGGGCGGCGTCGGGCTGGCGGCGCTGCAGTACGCCCGCGGCGTCGGCGCCCGCGTCATCGCCACCGCCGGCACCCCCGCCAAACGCGACCTGCTGCGCCTGCTCGGCGTCGAGCACGTCCTGAACTCGCGGACGCTGGACTTCGTCCGGCAGGTCAAGGACCTCACCGGCGGCGAGGGCGTCGACGTCGTGCTGAACTCGCTGGCCGGCGAGGCCCTGACCCGGGGGCTGGAACTCCTCAAGCCCCACGGCAGGTTCGTCGAGCTGGGCAAGCAGGACATCCTCGCCGATCGGCCCCTGCCGCTCGGGCCCTTCGCCGCGAACCTGGCGTTCTTCGGCGTGGACGTCTCCACGCTGTTCACCGCGCCCTCGGCGCTCACCGCCGCGCACCTGACGGCGATCACCAGGGCGATCGAGACCGGCCGGTACCGCCCCCTGCCCTACCGGACCTTCCCCGCGCACCAGGTCGAGGAGGCCTTCGAGTGCCTGCGGCACTCCCGGCACATAGGCAAGGTCCTGATCACCTTCGGCGAGCACGTCCCGCCGCCGCCCCGGCGCGCGGCTCCGGTCCTGGACCCCGAGGCGACCTACCTGGTCGTCGGGGGTCTGGGCGGGTTCGGCGCGGCGACCGCCCGGCACCTGGCCGCGCGCGGGGCGCGCCACCTGACCCTGATCGGCAGGCGCGGCCCGGACACCGGCGAGGCGCGGGCCCTGCTCGACGACCTGCGCGGACGCGGCGCGACGGTGCTGGCCCTGGCCGCCGACGCCACCGATCCGCGGCGCATGCGGGACGTCTTCGCGCGGATCGACGCGGAGGGCCGCCGCCTGGCGGGGGTCGTGCACGCGGCCATGGTCCTCGACGACGCCCCGCTCACCGAGCTGACCGACGAACGCGTCCGCGCGACCCTGGCGCCCAAGACGGCCGCCGCGCACCTGCTGGACGAGCTGACCCGCGACCGGCCGCTGGACTTCTTCGTCGTCTACAGCTCGGTCGCGGCACTGGCCGGGAACCTCAAGCAGGCCGCCTACGTCGCGGCGAACCTGGAACTCGAAGCGCTCGTCCGCGACCGCCGCCGCGCCGGACTGCCCGGCCTCGCCGTGCAGTGGGGCGCCATCGGCGACGCCGGATACGTGCACCGCGCCGGACGCGCCGAGGAGATGCGGCGCCTCGGCCTCGGCGAGCTGACCGCGCAGGACGCCCTGACCGCGTTGAGCGACCTGCTCGCCGACCCCGGCGCCGGCGTCGTCGCGGTCGCTCACCTCGACGGCGACCGGCTCCGCCACCTGCTGCCGCGCCTGGACGCGCCGCGCACCGCCGCCCTGCTCAGCGCCTCGTCCGAGCACGCCGACGACGACCGCGCCCGGCTCCGCGAAGCCCTCGCGACCGCGAGCGCCGGCGAAGCCGGGGCCGTCATGGCGGACGCGCTGACCGTCCTGCTGGCGAAGGTCCTGCAGACCGCCCCGGACCACCTCGACCGGTCCCGCCGCCTGGACCAGCTCGGCGCGGACTCCATGCTGACCGTCGAGTTCGCCGCCGAGATCCGGCGGCTGCTCGACACCGAGATCTCCGCGATGGAGATCCTCAGCCTGGGAACCGTTCCGGCCATCGCCCACCGCCTCCTCGCGCGTCCCGGGACGACCGGCGACAAGCAGCGGTGAAGGCCGCTGGGTGAACTGCTCTAACGTTGGTCTGTGTCTGGGAATTCTGCACGGATCGAATTGGCTCCGCTCACTCTTGGTGAGCAGGATGAGTTCTGCTCGCTCGTTCGGGACAGTGTCGGGCTGCATCGGCCTTGGATGCGGTTGCCCGTTACGGCGCAGGAGTTCCAGGAGTGGATGCGGCGTTTCGAGGGCGGTGACAACCTCGGCTTTCTTGTCCGGGTCCGGGAGAGCGGTGCCGCAGCCGGGATGGTGAACATCAACTCGATCATCCGGGGCCGCTACCAGGGTGCCGCTCTCGGGTATGCCGCCTTCGCCTGGGCGGCGGGGCGGGGATACATGCGCGAGGGGGTCGCCGCCGTGCTGGATCATGCCTTCGGTGAGCTGCGGCTCCATCGGCTGGAGGCCAACATCCAGGCCGAGAACACGGCGTCGCTGGCGCTCGTCCGGCGGCTGGGCTTTCGCTACGAGGGGCTCTCGCCCTCCTACCTCTACATCGACGGTGCCTGGCGCGACCATGAGCGCTGGGCCATCACCGCGCCGTCTGCGTGGACGCCGCACCCGTCCCTTCCCGAGGTCTGAGCGCCGGACCGGGCGGGTTCCCGCTTCAGCAGTCGGGGCCGCCGGGCGTCTTTCTAGGTAGAAGCTCTAGAAAGGGCGGACCCTGGCGTGGCAAGAGAAGCTCTGTCCACGTTGTTCCAGGAGCACGCGAGAACGCTCGTACGCACGGCGGTGCTCCTGACCAACGACGAAGAACTGGCCGAAGAGGTGGTGCAGGAAGCCTTTCTCGGCCTCCATCGCCGCTGGCGGAGGAAAGGACCGCCGCGGAGCCCCGAGGCGTATCTGCGGACGTCCGTGGTCAACGGCTGCCGGTCGGCGCTGCGGCGCAGAAGGGTCGCCGCGAGCGCCAAGGTCCCCCAACTCGTGCCGGACGTCTCGGCGGAGGCCGCCGTCCTGCTGCGCGAGGAGCAGACCGAAGTGCTCGCCGCCATGGACGGCCTCAGCCGCCGCCAGCGCGAGGTCCTGGTGCTGCGCTTCTTCCTGGACCTGGACGACCGCGCGATCGCCGACACGCTCGGCGTCAGCCGCGGAACCGTTTCGTCGACGATCTCCAGAGCGCTGCGCAGCCTGGAAAGCCTGTTGGGAGAGGACGCATGACCACCGATCTCGAAAACCGCCTGCGGAACACGTTCCACGCGGCGACCGCCGACGTCCGGGACCCGGCCGAGCCCGAGTGGGAACCGGTTCGGTCCCGGCGGCGGCTCGTTCCGGTTCTGGGCGTCGCCGCCGCGGTCGCGGCGACGGTCATGGTGGCGTTCGGCATCGGCCTGGTGCGGGACGAGGCTCCAAGGGCGGGGCAGCCCTTCTCCGCCGCCACCGGAGGCGCCACGCCGGTGCGGCCGGCCCGGTCGCCCGCCTTCGCCTTGCAGGTGGGATACGAGCGGGAACTGCGGGTGGTGGACGTCGCGACCGGCGAGGCCAGGGGAGCGGTTCTGCCGCCGCCCGGCTATCCGGTGCTGTGGGCGGGTCACGCGGCGATGGCGGCCGACAACCGGACGGTCTTCTTCACGGTACGCAAGACGGCGGACGGCCCCTGGATGGTCGCACGCGCTCACCTGGACGACCGGGGCCGGTTGGACGCCCGCGCCGTCGTCGTCGCCCAGGCACCGGGAAGCCGTGAGGTGGAGGCGGCGGCGCCGAACCGGAAGGGGTCGCCCACGGCGTCCCCGGCGCCTTGGGCGGAGGGGGAGGACATCGCCGTCTCGCCCGATGCGACCCGGTTGGCCATGGTGGTCTCCTCGAAGAAGGCCACGGGGATATCGGTCTGGGATCTGCGGACAGGTAAGTCCGCGGTCTGGGGCAGTCCGGTCGCGGTGACCGCTCTCGCCTGGGGCGAGGACGGTTCGCTGCTGTGGGCGTCCGACCGCTCTTCGGGGCGGCTGGATCCCCGGAGCAAGCCGGACGTCCTGCGGCCGACCCGGTCCTTCGCGGACGACGGTGAGCCGCTGCGCGCCAAGCTGCTACCGAATGGCGATCGGATCGTCGTGCGCACCATGGCGGGGGTGCGCCTTCTGGTGCGCATGCCAGGGGGCTCGGGACGCCTCGAACGCACCCTCGACCGCTGGAACTCCAACGGTGCGAGCGAGGCTTCCGTGGCCGTCGACGGGGGCGGCGGCCACGTGCTCTACAGCCGGGACGGCGAATGGGTCCGAATGGATCTGAAGACCGGCAAGCGAGTCCCCGCCGAGTTCGAGGGCCTCGACATGAAAACGGCCCGGTTCGTGTGGTAGCCCGCTGGCGGGGACCGGGCGGCGGCCCGGTCCCCGTGCGGTCGGCGGTCGTGGCCGCTGAGAATTCGGTGGGCCCGAATGGCCCGGAAACAAGGGCGCCGAATGGCCCTACTGGTCGGTGTGGCCTGTCCGTAGCGTGGCGACGGTGACCAACCCACTGCTGTTCGTCCTGGCGGCGCTCACGCTCGTCGCCATTCCCGGGCCCAACCACCTGTACATCACCACGCGCAGCATCGGGGAGGGACGTCGCGCCGGGTTCATGTCCGCGTTCGGGGTCGAGAGCGGCACGCTCGTGCATGTCGCGGCGGCGGCGGCGGGATTGTCGGCGGTCGTCGCCGCGTCCGCCACCGCGTTCGGGATCCTGCGGTACGCGGGCGCCGCGTACCTGCTCTATCTCGCCATTCGGACGCTGCGCGGCGGGAACGGCCACGAGGAGATCAGGCTGAAGCCGCAGCCGCTGCACCGCGTCTACCTGGACGGCGTGCTCGTCAACATCCTCAACCCGAAGGTCGTGCTGTTCTTCCTGGCGTTCCTGCCGCAGTTCGTCGACCAGGACGCGGGGGCCGTCCCGGCGCAGATCGTGGTGCTCGGGCTCGTGCTCACGCTGATCGGGCTCACCGTCGACCTGGTCTACGCGGCGGCGGCCGGGTCGATCGGCGGGTGGCTGCGGTCGCGGCCCGCGTTCCGGCGCCGCCAGCGGTACGCAACGGGGATCATCTACCTCGGGCTCGGTGCCGCGACCGTCCTCGCGGGGCCGTCCGCCCGCCGTACCTGAGAGGTTCCTGCACGGCCGCGGCGGCCGATTGACCGGGCCCGCGCCCGGCCCCTACGGTGAGCCGCATGACGAGCGAGCCCGGCCGGGAGCGGGTTCTGGACGCGGCGACCCGGCTGTTCGCGGCCCTCGGCTACGACGGCACGTCCACCAAGATGATCGCCGAGGCGGCGGGGCTGAACACCGCCGCCATCGCCCACCACGCGGGCGGCAAACGCGACCTCTACCTGGCCGTCATGGAGCGCGCGCACCGGATGGAGCGGTCGGCGCTCGAAGCGGCGGTCGCGGACATGACCCCCGACGCGGCGGGCGTCCTCAACCTGCTCGACCGCTACATCGACTTCTGCGCGGCGCACCCCGAGATCCCCGCGCTGTGGATGCACCGCTGGCTGTCGGACGCCGCCGACGTCGCCCACCTGGAATCCCTCTACGTCAAGCCGCTCATGCGGATGGTCACCGGCGCCGTCGGCGGGCTGCTCAGCGACGGCGCCGACGTCGAGTACCTCGCCTGGACGATCGTCTGGTGCACCCACGGCTTCGCGCGCGGCGGCGTCCTGGACGGCGACGGGCGGCGGCACGGCGTCGACGACCCGCGCGAGCTGGCCCGCTTCCGCGCCCATCTGCGCGGGCTCGTCGCGACCGCTCTCCGCCTGCCCGGCGACGAGGTCCGCTAGCGGAGCCGGGTCAGGCGCCTGAGCGGGGACGGCTCGCTCAGCGCGGCGCCGAGGACGAGCGGGATCCGCGCCGCGCCCGCCGTCAGCACGCCGACCCTGTCGCCGCGCCTCCCGGTGGCCGGCGGGTCGCCGCCGACCGTCACCGGGACCGAGAGACCGGGCCACCCCACCACGGTCACGGCGGACGCGGCGCGCGCCGGGGCGCCGCCGCCGAGCCCGTCGTCGACCTTCGCCACGGCGGTGTTCGCGGGCGCCAGCGTCGCCGCCGTCAGCGCGCCCTCCGCCGCCGCGACCAACTGCTGCCCGGCCGTCACCGCGCCCATCGCGCTCGGCGACCGCTGCGCCATCACCGCGCCCACGATCAGCGTCGGGACGCCCGCGACCCGCTTGCGCGCGGCGAACACGAAGTTGCCGCCCGCCGCGTCGGTGTAGCCGGTCTTGCCGCCGACCACGCCGTACTGGCCGAGCAGGATGTTCCCGCCCGGACGCGGCGCGCCGCCGCCGTCGGGCACGTAGGCGGGGTGGTTGACGATCTCCCCGAACGCCGGGATCGCCATCGCGGCGGTCAGCAGCTTCACCTGGTCGGCGGCCGTGGACACGGTCCGCGCGTCATAGCCGCTCGGGTCGGTGTAGGTCGTGCTCGTCATGCCCAGCTCGCGCGCGGCCGCGTTCATCTTCGCGACGAACGCGCGCTCGTCCCCGGCGTCCCACCGGGCCAGCTCGTGCGCCACGTCGTTGGCGGAGATGATCATCAGGGCCTCCAGGGCCTTGCGCTGGGTGAGCCGCTGGTTCGCGGTCACCCCGAGCAGCGACTCCTGGCGCTTCCTGCGCATCGGGATCTGCGCCGCCGCCTGCGGCGACACCGTCAGCACCGGGCCCGGCTCGCCCGCGCGCAGCGGATGGCCGCGCAGGTAGACGTACGCGGTCATCACCTTGGCGACGCTCGCGGTCGGCGTCGGCGCCGACCCACCGGAGGCGCCCATCGTCCCGAGCCCGTCCACATGCACGACCGACTGCCCCTGCGCGGGCCACGGCAGTGCCGGCGCCGCCCCGGGGAAGGTGTGCCTGGACGTCGCCAAGGTCATCTTGAGCGTCGCGTCGGGGGCGGGCCGCACGAGCTGGCCCGCCACCGCACCGGCGACCAGGACCACCGCCGCCAGGGCGATGACCAGGGCACGCCGTCGCCGCCGGGGCCGCCGCTCGGCCGCGGGCGGTGGCGGTTCGGGGAGCGGCGGTTGCGGCGGTGCCGGTGCCGGTGCCGGCACCAGGGCGTGCGCCGGTTCGGGCTCGGGCTCGGATGTCTCCCAGGGCACCGTCCACTGGCCGGACGATCGCGTCGTGGGGGCCGGTTGAGGCTGGGATTGGGGGAGCGCGGCCTCCCACGGGCCCTGCGGTGCTTCCGGCTGGGCGCTGGGCTGCGGCGCGCTCGGCGGTTCGGGCAGGGGGGCGGCGGGGGGTTCGGGCGGGGGAGCGGCGGGCGTCTCCGGCCTCGGCTCCTCCCGCGTCCGCTGGGAGGACATGTCGAAGACGGTCGCGTCCGGGTTCCGCCGGACGGAGATGTCCGGGCGGGTCAGGGAGGCGGCCTTCTTCCGCTCCCGCTCGGCGCGGGCCTCCCCGTCCTCCTCCGGCTCTGTTTCCGCTGTTTCGGACGCCTCGTCCTCAGGCTCGGCGGGCTCGGCGGGCTCGGCGGGTCCGGGGGGCCTGGGCAGGGCGAACTCGGCGGTGCTCATGCGGTCGGGACCGTCGGGGACCTCGGCCTGCTCGGCCGCCTCCGGCTCCCGCTGGGCGTCGTCCACGGCACGACCTCCTCGACTCGGTGTCCTGACACGCGGACGGGACGGTCGCGGGCAGCGCGCCCCCACGCCGTCGACCCGTGCACCCTGAAGGATGCGCAGTTTAGCTGGAAGGTTCACTTCGTTACGCATTAGTGATCATGAGACGGCGGTTCCGCCGTGAACCGGGACGCGGCGTCGCGGAGATACACCGGCGAACACAGTCCCCACGGAAGGCCGGTTCGCATGCCATGGTGTCAGCGATGACAGCACCTCCGGCCGGTATCCCCGTCACCGGCACCGCCGCCGGACCGGTCTGCGACGCCGACCTCGTCGAGCGGTCGCTGGAGGAGCCGGAGGCGTTCGCCGCGCTGTTCGACCGCTACTCGGCGATGCTGTACCGCTACGTTTCGCGCAGGATCGGCCCGGAGCCCGCCGAGGACCTCGTCGGCGACACGTTCCTGACCGCCTTCAGCAAGCGGCACCGCTACGACCTCGCCCACCGGGACGCGCGGCCGTGGCTGTTCGGCATCGCGACCAAGCTGATCGCGCGGCACCACCGGGGCGAGGCGACGCGGTACCGTGCGCTGCGCCGCAGCCCGGTGGACGGCCCCGGGGAGGAACTGGCCGAGCGCGTGGCGGAGGACGTGACGGCGTTCGCGGCGCGCCCGCTGCTGGCCGAGGCGCTGGCCGGGCTGCCGCGCCGCGACCGGGACGTGCTGCTGCTGATCGCCTGGGGCGATCTGAGCTACGAGGAGGTCGCGCAGGCGCTGCGGATACCGGTCGGCACCGTCCGCTCGCGGCTGAACCGCGCCCGGCGCAAGGTGCGCGCGGTGCTCGGCGACACCAACCCGATGCACGAGGAGGAGTAGCGGTGGACGATCTCGAACTGCTGCGCGGCCTCGGCCGGGAGCTGGAGCACGAGCCGCCGGGGACGCTGGCGCGGCAGCGGCGGCGCCTGCTGGAGGCGCCGGACGGCCGCCGCGCGACGCCGGGCAGGAGCGGGCGGCTCCGCAGGCCGGGCGGCCCCGCGGGCTGGAGCCTGATCGGCGCGGTCGCGATGGTGACGGCCGCGCTGGTCCTCATCCCGGGCGTGGTGCTGCGCGGGGCCGGGAAACCGGTGCTCGGCGGCGCGAAGCACCTCGCGTTCGGGACGGGCAAGACCCTCAACGTCCTGCTCGTCGGCTCGGACTCGCGGGGCGGCGGCGCGGCGCGCTCGGACACCCTCGTCCTCGTCCACCTGCCCGCCGACCGCAAGAACGTGCGCGCGGTCAGCATCCCCCGGGACACGCTGGTGCGCGTGCCGTCCTGCAAGGCCGACGGCGGGAGGGTCGTCCCGGCCCGCGTGGCGCCCGTGAACTCGGCGTTCGCGCTGGGCGTCGCATGCACGCACCGCACGGTGGAGTCGGTGGCCGGCGTCGAGGTCGACACCAGCGTGGTGGTCGACTTCACCGGGTTCGCGAAGATCGTGGACGTGCTCGGCGGCGTCGAGCTCACGATCCCCCGGGCGGTCTCGGACCCGCCGTCGGGCCTGTCGCTGCGCCCGGGGAGGCAGCGGCTCGACGGCCGGCAGGCGCTCGCCTACGCCAGGGTCCGGCACGGCCTCGGGGACGGTTCGGACCTGGCCCGGATCGAACGCCAGCAGAAGCTCATGTCCGCCCTCCTGAAGGAGGCCAGGGAGCAGCGGCTGCGCGACCCCGCGCGGTACGCGAAATTCCTGGCCATGTCGGCGCGGTCGGTCTCGACGTATCCGCGGCTGGACGTCGGCGCCCTGGAGGCCGTCGCGCGCGGCATGGAGAAGACGGGCGCGGACGCGGTGCGCTTCTCGACCGTGCCGGTGAAGCCCGCGCCGCAGGACCCGAACCGCGTCGCCCTCGACGGCGCCGCGGCGGAGCGGCTCTTCGCGCAGTTCAGGAAATAGGCGCGATGAGTGAGCCGAATCTCCTCGGGTAGGGCACGGCTCGTCCCAGGACCAGGAGCGAGTCGCAAGGAGTGAGTGATGGCCACGAAGATCCGCGACATCATGACCGGTTCCCCGACGTCGGTGTCCCCCGAACTCGACATCGTCACGGTGGCGCGGGCGATGCGCGACGAGGACATCGGCGCCGTCCTGGTCGCGGACGGTGACGAGCTGCGCGGACTCGTCACCGACCGCGACCTGGTCGTGCGGGGCCTGGCGGCGGGCGGCGACCCGAGCCAGGCCAAGATCGGCGGCATCACCAGCAGCGTCACCGCGACGATCGGCCCGGAGGACTCCCCGCAGAAGGCCGCGCAGATCATGCGCGAGCGGTCCGTCCGGCGGCTCCCGGTGCTGGAGGACGGCCGTCCGGTCGGCATCGTCTCGATCGGCGACCTCGCGGTCGAGGAGGACTCCGGCTCGGCGCTGGCCGACATCAGCGCGTCCCGCCCCAACCGCTGAGGCCGGTCAGCCGGGGAGGGCCGACATGAGTAGGTCCAGTTCCTCCTCGGTGTTGTAGTAGTGCACGGACGCCCGCACCGCCGACGGGAGCGCCCGTGGGTCATACCCCTGTGAGCGCGGGCTCGTGGTGTTGATGTTGACGCCGCGTTCCCGCGCCGCCTTCTTCACGGCGGCGGGCTCGTGCCCGTCCACGGTGAAGGTGACGATGCCCGACGGGCGCTCGCCCTTGTCCAGGACGGTCGTCCCGGGCCGGGCGGCGAGCCGCTCCCGCAGCCCGTCGGCGAGCGCGGCCACCCGCTCCCGGATCGCCTCGATGCCCAGCTCCGACGCGTACTCCGCCGCCACGCCCAGGCCGATCTGGCCCGCGACGTAGCGCTCCCACGACTCGAAGCGGCGCGCGTCGCCGCGGATCTCATAGCCGTCCGGCGCCTTCCAGGTGGCGGCGTGCAGGTCGAGGAACGGCGGCTCCAGCGCCGCGATCATCTCCCGGCGCACGTAGAGGAACCCCGTCCCGCGCGGTCCCCGCAGATACTTGCGGCCCGTCGCGGACAGCATGTCGCAGCCGATCTCCTCCACGTCCACGCTGATCTGCCCCACCGACTGGCAGGCGTCCAACAGGTAGAGGACGCCGTGCTGGCGGCACAGCCGCCCGACCGCCGCCGCCGGGTTCACCAGCCCGTTGTGCGTCGGGACGTGGTTGATCGACACCAGCCGGACGTCGCCCCGCTCCAGCTCGGCGCTCAGCGCGTCCAGTGACAGCACGCCGTCCCGGCCGTCGGGGACGACCTCCACCTTGACGCCCCTGGCCGCCGCGACCTGCTGGTAGGCGATCGCGTTGCTGGAGTACTCGCTCGTCGTGGTGAGGATCCGGTCGCCCGGCGCGAAGGGGATCGCGTAGAACGCCATGTCCCACGCGCGGGTCGCGTTCTCCACGTAGGCGATCTCGTCCGGGCGGGCCCCGACCAGCCCCGCCACCGACTCGTAGAACCGCTCGATCGCCACCGCGTTCCGTTCGGCCGCCTCGTAGCCGCCGATGGTCGACTCCAGCGCGAGATGCTCCGCCACCGCCTCGATCACGGGACGCGGGGGCAGCGCCGCCCCCGCGTTGTTGAGATGCGCCACGTTCGCGCAGCCGGGGGTGTCCTTACGCGCCGCGTCGATGTCCACATGATGCCTTTCGCCGAAGATCGTCTATCGATCCTGTCGTACCCATGTGCGAGGTTGTGCACGGCGGCAAGGTTGACCTCAATCTTTGTTGAGGTTCCAAGATGTTCTTGGCGAGATCCTCCAGAGAGAGTGGTAACCGATGGACATGGAAGTGACCGCGTGGATGTCCCTGCACCATGCGATGAACGCCAAGGACGACCGCCGCCCGTTCTCCAAGGCGACCCTGAAGCGGATAGCGAGGTTCGCGCGCCCGCACAGACGGCAGCTGTTCGCCTTCCTCGGGCTGAGCGTCGTGCTGGCCGTCCTCGCGGTCGCGACGCCCGTCCTGGCCGGACGCGTCGTCGACGCGATCGTGGACGACTCGGCCAGTTCCACCGTCGTGAACCTGGCCATCCTGATCGCCTTGCTGGCCCTGCTGGAGGGCGGGCTCGGGCTGGCCAACCGGTGGCTGTCGGCCCGCATCGGCGAGGGCCTGATCCTCGATCTGCGCACGTCCGTCTTCGACCACGTGCAGCGGATGCCGGTCGCCTTCTTCACCCGCACCCGCACCGGCGCGTTGGTCAGCCGCCTCAACAACGACGTCATCGGGGCGCAGCGCGCCTTCAGCGACACGTTGTCGGGCGTGGTCAGCAACCTCGTGATGGTGATGCTGACCTTCGGGGTGATGGTCGGCATCTCCTGGCAGATCACGCTGCTCGCGCTGGTCCTGCTGCCCGTCTTCGTCCTCCCGGCGCGCCGCATGGGCACCCGCCTGGCCCGCCTCGAACGCGAGGCCGCCGCGCACGACGCCGCGATGAGCACCCAGATGACCGAGCGGTTCTCCGCCCCCGGCGCGACGCTGGTCAAGCTGTTCGGCCGCCCCGCCCGCGAGTCCGCCGAGTTCGCGGCCCGCGCGCGCCGCGTCCGCGACATCGGCGTCCGCACCGCGATGGTCCAGCACGTCTTCATCACCGCGCTGACCATGGTGTCGGCGCTCGCCCTCGCGCTCGTCTACGGCCTCGGCGGCTGGTTCTCGCTGCGCGGCTCCCTGGACGCGGGCGCGGTCGTGTCCCTCGCCCTGCTGCTGACCCGCCTCTACGCCCCGCTGACCGCGCTCGCCAGCGCCCGCGTCGAGGTCATGAGCGCGCTCGTCAGCTTCGAGCGGGTCTTCGAGGTGCTCGACCTGAAGCCGCTGGTCGCCGAGAAGAGCGGCGCCCGCGCCGTCCCCGAGGGGCCCGTCGCGGTCGAGTTCGACGGCGTCCGCTTCGCCTACCCGTCCGCCGACAAGGTCTCCCTCGCCTCGCTGGAGGAGGTCGCCACCCTCGACACGCGCGGCGGCGTCGACGTCCTGCACGGGGTGTCGTTCCGCGCCGAGCCCGGCCAGATGGTCGCGCTCGTCGGCTCGTCCGGCGCGGGCAAGTCGACGATCGCGCAACTGCTCCCGCGCCTGTACGACGCCGACTCCGGCGCGATCCGGCTCGGCGGCGTCGACGTCCGCGACCTCACCTTCGAGTCGATCCGCGACACGCTCGGCATGGTCACCCAGGACGGGCACCTGTTCCACGAGTCGATCCGCGAGAACCTGCTGCTCGCCCGCCCCGACGCCACCGAGGACGACCTCTGGGACGTCCTGCGCCGCGCCCGCCTCGCCACCCTCATCGAGGGCCTGCCCGACGGGCTCGACACGATCGTCGGCGAGCGCGGCTACCGCCTGTCGGGCGGCGAGCGCCAGCGCCTCACGATCGCCCGCCTGCTGCTGGCCCGCCAGCGCGTCGTGATCCTGGACGAGGCCACCGCCCACCTGGACTCCACGTCCGAGGCCGCCGTCCAGGAGGCCCTGGCCGAGGCCCTCGACGGCCGCACCGCCGTCGTCATCGCCCACCGCCTCAGCACGGTCCGCGCCGCCGACCTCATCCTCGTCGTCGAGGCCGGCCACATCGTCGAACGCGGCACCCACACCGAACTGCTGGCCGCCGGAGGCCGCTACGCCGACCTCTACCGCACCCAGTTCAGCGACGAGACCCCCTTGGAACCCGTCGCCTGACCCTCCTCGGACTCGGCCCGCCCCGGCACCCGGCCGCCGCTCCGGCTCCCGACCCGGACGAGCCGCCGGACGGCGGCGGGAGGCATGGGAGAGGAGCGCGGGCGCCCCGGGTCAGCGGCCGCCTGCCCGCGGCCACCCGGTGTGGGCGATCGAGTGCCGGGAGGTCGACCGCCCGCTCTTGGCGAGCCGCCAAGAGCGGGCGGGTGCGGATCGCGTGCCGTTGATCCGCACGGTTCGGATGCCGGGCATCAAGGTCACGGGCCGTTGCGGGTGCCCGTGGAGTGCTCACCGGGGGCTTGGCCGCGCTCCGCGCCGGCGCCGGGCCGGGCGGGCGGGCGGCCGGGGCGTCCTGGTGCGGCTAGGCGAGGGCGGTGTGGAGGGACTCCAGCACGTGGGAGCGCCAGCCGTTGGTCATGCCGCGGAACGCGAACGCCTGGGACGGGTCGTCCATGTCGAAGCCCGCGTGGCGGATGAAGAGCCTCGTGCCGCGTCCCTCGGGGACCAGGCGCCAGGTGACGGTGGTGTCGAGGGCGCCGCCGCCCCAGCTGATGCGCAGCAGCCGTTCCTCGTCCAGGTCGAGGACCCGGCAGCGGATCGTCCCGTCGAAACCGGCGCCGGGGATAGGGCGGGTGGTGAAGGTGAACCGGTGCCCGACGACGGGTTCGAAGTCGTTCGGCATCAGCCACCGGGCCAGCAGGTCGCGGTCGGTGAGCGCCCGCCAGACCTTGGCGGGCGGGTGCGGGAGGAACTCCTCGACCTCGATGTCGGCGGTCACTCCGGGTGCTCCTCGTCCAGGACGTCGCGCAGGTCGGCCAGGCGTTCGCGCCAGAACCGCTCGTAGGGGGTGAGCCAGTCCGACACGTCCATCAGCGGGCCCGGCTCCAAACGGTAGACGCGGCGGCGGCCGTCGCGCCGCTCGGTGACGAGCCCGGCGGTCCGCAGGACGCGCAGGTGCTCGGAGACGCTCGGGCGGCTCATCTCGAAGTGGGCCGCCAGCTCGTTCACCGAGCGCGGGCCCTCCAGCAGGAGGCGGGTCAGCTCCAGCCGCACCGGGCTCGCGAGCGCCGCGAAGACGTCGGTGACCTCGGCGGCCATGGTCAGCGCGCCGCGAGGACGATCCCGTTGCCGTCGGGGTCGGCCAGGGTGGCCTGGCGTCCCCACGGCAGGTCCTGCGGGCCCTCGACGTCCACGCCCGCGCGGCGCAGTTCGGCGCAGTCGCCGTCGAGGTCGGACGTCTCCAGCATGAGGCCGTGCACGGTCCCCGGCGCGAGGCCGGGGACGTGGTTCGCCAGCACCACGTTCGTGCCCGCGCCGGCGGGGGCGAGCTGGAGCCAGCGGACGGGGCCCATCGCCCGGTCGGTGACCACCTCGAACCCGAGGGTTCCGGCGTAGAAGTCCTTCGCGGCGTCCTGGTCGGAGACCGGCACCGTCAGCAGCCGTACACACGTGATGTTCATGCGCCCGAAGATAGGTAGGAAGCTCCCTACCTGTCAAGCGTAGGGAGTTGCCTACGCGACCCCGGTGGGCTCGGGCCTCCGGCGCGGTGGCAGGCTTTGGAATGGTCCACTAACCGGAGGAAGACATGCGCGCGGTCACCTATGACGCCTACGCCGACGACAACTCCCGCTTGAAGCTGGGTGAGGTCCCCGATCCGAGGGTCCCGCCGAGCAGTGTGCTCATCGAGGTGCGCGCGGCGGGGGTGAACCCGGTGGACTGGAAGGCGATGGCGGGCGGGCTCGACCCGCTGCTGGACACCGTGTTCCCCGTCATCCCGGGTTGGGACGTCGCCGGGGTCGTCGTCAGGCCGGGGCCCGACGTCCCCGAGTTCGCGGCCGGTGACGAGGTGATGGCCTACGCGCGCAAGGACGCCCTCCAGGCGGGGACGTTCGCGCAGTACGTCGCGGTGCAGGCGGCCCACATCGCCCTCAAGCCCGCGAACCTCGGTTGGGAGCAGGCGGGAGGGTTGCCGCTCGCCGGGCTGACCGCGCAGCGCGTCCTCGACCACCTGGACGTGGGTGAGGGTGACACCGTCCTGGTGCACGCGGCGGCCGGTGGCGTGGGGAGCCTCGCCGTGCAGATCGCGCGGGCGCGAGGTGCGCGGGTGATCGGCACCGCGTCCGAGAAGAACCATGACTACCTGCGGGGACTCGGTGCCGCGCCGGTCGCCTACGGCGAGGGGCTGGCGGGACGCGTCCGCGAGCTGGCGCCGGACGGGGTCTCCGCCGTGGCCGACCTCGCCGGGGGCCAGCTCGACGCGACGCTCGCGGTCCTCGCGCCCGGCGGGCGGCACGCCTCGATCGCCGACCCCGCCGTCGAGGAGCACGGCGGCCACGTGGTGTGGGTCCGCCCGGACGGCGCCAAGCTCGCCCTGCTCGCCGACCTCGCGGAGCGGGGCGCGCTCGACGTCGAGGTCGCCGGCTCCTTCCCCCTGGCGGAGGTCGGAGCCGCCTTCGACCTCAGCCGGGCCGGGCACACCCGGGGCAAGCTGGTGATCGACCCGTCCGCCTGAGGTCTAGCGGAGGCGGGAGGCGAGGATCGTCGCGCCCTTGACGCCGGCCTGGTCGTCCAGCTCCGTGGGGACGATCGGCGGCGCCGGGCGGAACTTCAGACGGTCGGTCAGGCGGGACGCCAGCGGCGTGAGCAGCGTGGCGCCCGCCTTGGCCAGCCCGCCGCCGACGACGATGAGGCCCGGGTCGAGGAAGAGCGTGGCGGAGGCCAGGCTGTCGGCGAGGCAGTCCAGTGCCTCGTTCCAGACCGCGGACGCGTGCGGTTCGCCCGCGGCGGCCAGCGCGACCACCTTCTCGGCCGGGACGCCCGAGCCGTGCCTGCGGGTCAGCGCGGCGGCCGACGCGTAGGTCTCCAGGCACCCCCGGTTGCCGCAGGCGCAGGGCTCGCCGTCCGGGCGGACGACGATGTGCCCGATCTCGCCGCTCCACCCGGACGTGCCCGGATAGGGGGAGTCGTTCAGGATCAGCGCGGCGGCGATGCCCGTGCCGATGGCGACGAACACGAAGTCGGACACCTCGCGTCCCGCGCCGAGCTCGGCCTCCCCGAGCCCGGCCGTGCGGACGTCGTGGCCGATCGCGACCGGGATGCCGAGGCGCTCCGCCGCGAGCCGCCGCATCGGGACGTCCCGCCAGCCGAGGTTGGCCGAGTGCACGGCCGTGCCGGACGTCTCGTCCACGATGCCGGGCAGCACGATGCCCGCCGCGGCGGCGGGGGAGCCGGTCAGCTCCTCCGCGCGCGCGGCGAGGTGGGCGGCGAAGCCGAGCACGCCGCCCACCGGGTCGGCCTGGTCGGTCGGCCAGGAGAGCGTCGCGAGGACCTCCCCGCCCGCCTCCGCCCGGCCGGCGACCTTGACGATCTCCGCCTTCATCGACGTGCCGCCCACGTCCAGGCCGATCAGCGTCACTTGACCGAGCCCGCGGTGAGGCCGCCGATCAGGTAGCGCTCGACGAACACGAACAGGATGACGACCGGCACGATCGCGATCAGCGACGAGGCGAACAGGTACTGCCAGTGCGCCTGGTACTGGGTCACGAACGAGGGGACGGCGACGGTGAGCGGACGCCGGTCGGGCGACGCGGTCACGGTCAGCGCCACGATGTATTCGTTCCACGCCGCGATGAAGGTGTAGACGACGGCGGTGACGACGCCGGGCATCGAGATGGGCAGGGTGACGCGGGTGAGCGCCCCGACCCGTCCGGCGCCGTCCAGGAACGCGGCCTCCTCCAGCTCCTTGGGGATGCTGGAGAAGTAGCCGTGCAGGATCCACACGCAGAACGGCAGGTTGAACGCCGCGTTCACCAGCACGAGCGCGAACAGCGTGTCGGTCAGGTTGAGCGCGACCATCTCCCGGTAGATGCCGATGACCAGCGCGGTCGGCGCGAACATCTGCGTGACCAGGACGAGCAGCAGGTAGGCGCCGCGCCCCCGGAAGCGGTAGCGGGCCGTGTAGTACGCGGCGGGCAGCGCGCACGCCAGCGTGACGACCGTCGCGGCCACCGCGACGATCAGCGAGACCCGCAGGTAGGTCCACAGCGGCGCCGCGTCCCAGACGTCGACGAAGTTCGACCAGGTCCAGTGGTCGGGCAGGTAGCCGCCCGGCGACTTGGTCAGGTCCTTCTCCGACTTGAGCGAGGTCAGCGCCATCTGCAGGTAGGGCAGCAGGAAGCCCACGGCCACCAGCCAGCCGACGGCGGTCAGCAGGGCCGTGCGGAGCCGGAGCGGGCGGCGGCGCGCCGCCCCCGCCGGGCTCGTCTCCTTGGACGGGCGCGTCATCGGACCTCCTCCCGCCACCGCGCGGCGCGCAGGTACATCAGGACCATCGCGAGGATGAGGACGAAGTTGACGACCGCCATCGCGCCGGACTCACCCACGTTCTGGTCGTAGAAGGCGAGCTTGTACATGAACGTGGTGGTGGTGTCGGTGGAGTGCCCGGGGCCGCCCCCGGTCATCGCCCAGATGATCGGGAAGCTGTTGAACACGTTGATGACGTTGATGATGGAGGCGATCATGATCGAGGGCCGCAGCAGCGGCAGCGTGATCCCGAAGTAGGTGCGCAGCGGTCCGGCGCCGTCGACGCGCGCGGCCTCGTAGACGTCCTCGGGGATCGTCTGGAGCCCGGCGAGGATCACGAACGAGGCGAACGGCAGCGACACGAACACCGCGACCCACATCATCCACAGCATCGCCTGCCAGGGATGGGCCAGCCAGTTCACCGGCTCGTCGATCAGGTGCAGGTCGAGCAGCACCCGGTTGACCAGGCCGGAGTAGTTGTCCAGCATCCACTTCCAGATGAGCGAGGTCATCAGCACCGACGCGGCCCACGGGACGATGACCGTCCAGCGGACGATGCGCCGTCCCGGGAAGCGGCTGTTCAGCAACTGGCCGATGGCGAGCGACAGCACCATCGTGGTGATGACGATGCCGGCGACCCAGCCGAGCGTCCGCAGGACGACCGGGATGAGGTCGTCCTCGTCGAACAGGTCGGTGTAGTTGGTGGTCCCGTTGCCGCCGAGCGTCACACCCGACGAGCTGATCTTCTGGAACGAGGTGCGGACCATCTCGACGACGGGCCACAGGACGACGACGGTGATGAGGACGAGGGACGGGCCGAGCCAGACGAGCGGCGTCAGCGCCCGCCCGGCCCGCCGGAGTGCGGAGGGGCGGGACGGCCGGGCCGTGGCACCGGCGTCCCGCGCCCTGGTTTCGAGGTCCTGCACTATCAGCCGCTCTTCTCGGCCGTCTTCTGGATGTCGTCCAGGACCTTCTTCGGGTCCTTGTTCGCCACCGAGGAGCCGAGGCTCTGCTTGACCGCGCCCGCGACGGCCGACCACGCCGGGTTGCTCGTCGGCGCGAACTTGGAGGAGGGCAGCGCGTCCACGAACTGCTTCATGTACGGGTCGGAGCTGAGCGCGTCACCGGCCGACTTCGTCACCGGGAGGAAGCCTTCCTTCTTGAGGAAGGTGGACGTGTTCTCCTTCTGGTACAGGAAGTCGAGGAACTTCTTGAGGGCCTCCTTGTTCTTGCCGTCGTTCTTCTTGAACGCGGCGAGGAGGTCCATGACGCCGAGCGTGTTGTGCTCGGTGCCGCTCTTGCTCGGCAGCGAGGTGACGCCGAAGTTCAGGTTCTTGTTGACGGGGTCGATGAACCCGGCCTTGGTGAACGGTCCGCCGATCGCCATGCCGATCTTGCCCTGCGCGAACTGGTTGAACACCGTCTTGCGGTCGGTGGTCTCCGGGTTCGGCTGGGTCAGCTTGGCGTCCTTCAGGCCCTTCAGGAAGTTCAGCGTCTCGACGTTGGCGGGCTGGTTGATCGCCCATTTGCCGGACGCGTCGACCCAGCCGCCGCCGTTGTTCATCGCCCAGGAGTAGAACTCCGCCTGCGACTCCTCGGGGCCGAGCGGCAGCCCGTAGCCGGTGGCGCCGCCCTCCTTCTGGATCTTCTCGGCGTCGGTCTTGACCTCGTCCCAGGTCTTGGGCGGGTTGGCGATCTTGGCCTTGGCGAACAGGTCCTTGTTGTAGAACAGCAGGCGGGCGCTGGAGATGAACGGCAGCGCGTACTGGTCGCCGTTGTACTTGGACTGCTCGACGAACGTCGGCGTGAAGTCGCTCAGCGTGGTCGGTGAAACGACCTCGGACGCCTTGTAGATGAGCCCGTCCCGCGCGAAGTCGGAGAACGAGTTGTAGTTCAGGAGGTCGGGAGCCTGCTTCGTCTGGATGTAGGTCTTGACCTTGGCGTCCATCTGGGTCCAGTCGACCATCTCCAGCTGCACCTTGTAGCCGGAGTTCTTGGCCTCGAAGTCCTTGATGAGCGCCTTCCAGTAGGGCTCGGCGTTGCTGTCGTAGATCGCCGCGACGAACTTGATGCTCTTGCCGTCGGAGCCGCCGTCGTCCGACGAGCTGCCCTTCCCGCATCCGCTCACGCCGAGGGCCACTGTCAGGCCCGTGGCGATGGCGACCGTGAGGTGCCGTTTCATCTGTCCCCGCCTTCTCCGGCTTGCTCTTCTTCGGGGCGCCCGCGCGCCCGTGCCGACTGTCGATCCGCTAGCTGCCGCCGACCCCGCGCTAGGGTCGCGCGGCCTCTCCCGCCGCGGTCGTTTGGCGCGATGAGTCTCCTGGGCACGGCGTCCGGACGGTCTCGGGTTCCGCCCGGCGTGCCCCCTCGCGCGCATGAACATTTGTGCGCGGGGCGAATGCTCATTGAGCACAAACGCGCGTTGGTCCCAGAAGATATGAGCTGGTCCGTACCAGTTCAAGAGGTCATTTCCGCAAGAGTCTTAACTGTTACCGGGCGCGGGACCTGCGGAGATCTGGTCCGGTGTGCACGCTGGACTGGTCTAGTCCAGCTGTCAGGAGTGTCTTGCTGTTCACTCTCAGCGAACGTTGGTCTTTCGGGCCGAAACGGACCTGAGGTGGCCCCGAGGTGGCCTCCACGTGTCGGCGCCGTACGCCGGTCGAGCGCCCGCCGGGAACGCGGGAAGTGGCGGACATGGGAGGATCCGAGGCGGGCGCGACTGCGATGTGAGGGGATCGGTGGCCGTCGAGGGGTTCACGGCGTCCGGGCGGGCGCGGCTGGTCGCCGGGCTCGTCATGGCCTCGTTCGCCGGTGTGTACGCGTTGGGCGCCCCCGCGCGGACGGACGGCGCGCCCCGGGTCGCGGTGGCGATCGTCCTCGTCGCGGCGGTGTGCGCTCTGCACCTGGTGTGGCTCGTCCCGCGAATCCCCGGCAGCCGCTGGGCCGCCGTCGCCGCGCAGGCCGCGTGCGCCTACGGCGCGGTGGCGCTCGGCACCTCGGTCGGGGTCCTCGGCTTCGTCGCGGGTTCGCTGATGCTGGCGGCGGCGTGGCCGGCGGCGGTCGCGGTGCTCGCGAGCGCCGCCGTCCTGGACGCGCCGCGCGACGGCTCGACCGCCGACGCGACGCTCTCGGCCCTGCTGGTCGGGCTCGTCGTCTACGGGCTGGTGCGGCTCGCCGACCGGGTGGACGACACGGCGGCGGCGCGGCTGCCGCTCACGATGGCGGCGGTGTCGCGGGAACGGCTCCGCATCGCGACCGAACTCGACCGGGGCCTCGGCGAGGGGCTCGCCACGATCTCCGCGGGCGGCCGCCGCGCCCTCGACCGCCCCGAACGGATCGGCGACGTGCTGGACGTCGCGCGCCGCTCGCTGAACGACGTGCGGGCGGCGGCGGCCGACTTCCGGAGCATGTCGCTGGCGCCGGAGGTGGCGGCGGCGCGGGCGCTGCTGGAGGCGGCGGGCGTCGAGGCGGAGGTGCGGAGCGGGCACCGGGAACCGCTGGGCCCGGCCGGGGCGCTGCTGGCGACCGTCCTGCGCGAGGCGGTCACCGACGTGGTGCGCGGGGACTCCGCCGAGCGGTGCGTCATCGAGACGTCCGAGAGCCGGGGCGTGGTCAGGCTGCGCGTCGTGAACGACGGCGTCCGGACGGCGGCCGAGGGCGAGGAGGGCCTCGCGGACGCGGCGGAACGCGTCCGCGAGGCGGGCGGCACGTTCGCCACGGGCCTCGGCGGCGACGGCCGCTTCACGGTGGAGGCCGCCATCCGGGCCGCGAAGCGACCCGTGACCACATCCGACCGCAACGCCTACCGGCTGTCGGTCACGCTGCTCGCGGCGGTGCTGGCGGGGTTCGCGCTGAAGGGCCTGCTACAGGCCCCGTCGGGCCTGTGGCTGGGGCTGGCCGGGTTCCTCGTCGGAGGGCTGCTGGTCGCGCTGCCGCACCGGTTCGCGGTCCCGCTGGTCGCGGCCGTGATCACCGGCGTCGGCGCGGCGGCCGCCGGGCCGTTCCGGGGGGACGTCCCCCCGCAGGAGGCCGGCCCGGACGTCGCCGCCACGGTCAACTCCATGATCAGCGCGCTGGTGACCGGGCTCGTGCTGTACGGGCTCGTCCGCCTCACCCGGCTGGTGCGCGACCTCCGGGTCGCGGGCGAGGAGCTGGCGCGCGCCGCGACCGTCCAGGAGCGGCTGCGGGCGGCCCGCGACCTGCACGACCTGCTCGGGCACAGCCTCGCCGCGATCCTGCTGAAGTGCGAGCTGGCGCGGCGGCTGGCGGAGGCGGACCCGGCCCGTGCCAGGGCCGAGCTGACCGAGGTCCTCGCGATGGCCGAGCGGGCGCAGGGGGACCTGCGGGCCGCGACCGGCGGCACGTCGGCGCTGGTGCTGGACGCGGAGGTCGCCTCGGCGCGGTCGGTGCTCGCGGCGGCGGGCGTCGAGGTCGAGGTGGACACCGGCCACGCGGGGCTCACGGCCGAGGCGTCGGCGGTGCTCAGCGTCGTACTGCGCGAGGCGGTCACCAACGTGCTGCGGCACAGCGCCGCCCGGCACTGCGCGATCGTCACGGCGCGCGACGGCGCGGGCGTCCGGCTGACCGTCCGCAACGACGGCCTCGACCCGCGCGCCCGCCGCACGCCCCCCGGCGCGGGCATCGGCAACCTCACCACGAGGCTCGCCTCCCACAACGGCACGCTCAGCGCCCGCGCCGACGGAAACGGCGACTTCCGCCTCGACGCCCACCTGCCCGCCTAGAGCCAGCCGGCCTCGCCCGCTATTCGCGCCGCGTCGGTGCGGTTGCGGGCGTTGAGCTTGGCCACGACGGACGTCAGGTGGTTGCGGACCGTCCCGGCCGACAGGAACAGCCGCTCGGCGATCTCGGTGGCCTCGGCGCCCTCGGCGGCGAGGCGCAGCACGTCGGTCTCGCGCGGGGTGAGCGGGTTGTCGGCGAGGTCCCAGGCGGTGACGGCGAGGCTCGGGTCCAGGACGCGGCCGCCCGCCGCGACCTCGCGGATCCCGGCGGCCAGCTCCTCGGGCGGCGCGGTCTTCAGCAGGAACCCCCGGACGTGCGCGGCGAGCGCGCGGCGCAGGTGGTGGGGCTTGCCGTGGCCGGTGAGGATCAGCGCCGCGGTCGCGGGCAGCTCCTCGTGCAGGGCGGCCGCGGCCGCGAGGCCGTCCATGCCGGGCATGTCCACGTCGAGGACGGCGACGTCGGGACGGTGCGTCCGGGCCGCGGGCAGCACCGCGTCGCCGCGCTCGACCTCGGCCACCACCTCCAGGTCGGGCTCCAGGTTCAGCAGCGCGGCGAGCGCGCCGCGCACGACGTGGTGGTCGTCGGCCAGCAGCACCCTGATCACGCTCTATGTCTATCAATGTCCACCAATGTCTACCAGCCGCCGCCACGGCGGCACCCATGACGAGGTCATGGGTGATCGGTGACGGCGTCTCTGGTGGGCGGACCCGCAGGTCAGAAGACTTGGGGGCATGGACGAAGCGGTGCGTTTGGACGCGGTGAGCAAGGTCTACGGCAGGGGCGGCGGCGCCGTCGCGGCGCTGCGGGAGGTGACGGTGGGGATCCCGCGCGGCCGGTTCACGGCCGTCATGGGGCCGTCCGGATCGGGGAAGAGCACGTTCCTGCACTGCGCGGCGGGGCTGGACACGCCGACGTCGGGGACCGTCCGGCTCGGTGGCACCGAGCTGTCGGCGATGAGCGAGACGCGGCTGACCGAGCTGCGCCGCGAGCGCGTCGGGTTCGTGTTCCAGGCGTTCAACCTGGTCTCCGCGCTGACCGTGGAGAAGAACATCACGCTGCCGCTGCGGCTGGCCCGCGCGCGTGTCGACCGGGCGTGGCTGGAGGAGGTGGTGGCCCGCGTCGGCCTGCGGGACCGCGCCGCGCACCGTCCCGCGCAGCTCTCGGGCGGGCAGCAGCAGCGGGTGGCGATCGCCCGCGCCCTGGTCACCCGGCCGGACGTGGTGTTCGGCGACGAGCCGACCGGCGCGCTCGACACGATGACGGCGCGCGAGGTCCTCACGCTGCTGCGCGAACTCGTGGACGGGATGGGCCAGACGGTCGTGATGGTCACCCACGATCCCGTCGCCGCGTCCTACGCCGACACGGTGCTGTTCCTCGCCGACGGCCGGATCGCCGACACGCTGGACGCGCCGTCCAGCGACGGCGTCGCCGCCCGCATGACGCGGCTGGGGGCCTGGAAGTGATCGCGAGGAAGGCCGGTCTCGCCGGCGCGTTCGCCGCCCTGCTGTGCGCCGCCGCGCTCGTCTGCGCCTGCGGGATCCTGCTGGACACGGGGCTGCGCGGGTCCGTCGCGCCGCAGCGGTACGCGGGCGCGCCGGTCGTCGTCGGCGGCGACCAGTACGTGCACGCGGTCAAGGAGAAGAAGGGCAGGACCAAGCACAAGGCGAAGGTGCTCGGCGAGCGCGTCTGGGTCCCGGCGTCGCTGGCGGACCGGATCCGCTCGGCGCCGGGCGTCCGCGCGGTGACGACCGAGGTCAGCTTCCCCGCCGAGATCGCGGGCCGGGACGGCGAGTCGTGGGGGCACGGCTGGGAGTCGGCCGCGCTCACCCCGTTCACGCTGCGGGCCGGGCGTGCGCCCGCCGCCGACGACGAGATCGTGGTGGACGCGGCGTCCGCCCGCGAGCGGGGGCTGCGGCCCGGCTCGCGGGTGCGGGTCGAGTCGGCTGAGCCCGGCACCTACCGGGTCGTGGGCGTGACGCGGCAGGCGCTCAGGGACCAGACCGCGATCTTCTTCAGCTCCGCGCGGGCGGCGCGCCTGGCCGGGCGTCCCGGCATGGTCTCCGCGATCGGCGTGACCGGGCCGGAGCGGGCGGTGCGCGACGCGGTGCGCGGCGCGCGGGTGACCGTCCACACCGGGGACGGCCGGGGCAGGGCCGAGTTCCCCGGCGCCGAGCGGTCCCGGATCAAGCTGATCAGCATGGGCGGTGCCCTCGGCGGGACGGCGCTGCTGGTGGCGGTCCTCGTCGTGTCCGGCACGTTCGCGCTGTCGGTGCAGCAGCGGGAGCGGGAGATCGCGCTGCTGCGCGCCATCGCCGCGACGCCGCGCCAGGTCCGCCGGATGATCGGCCGGGAGGCCCTGGCGGTCGGGCTCGTCGCGGGCCCGCTCGGCGCCGCCGCCGGGCTGCCGCTGGCGTTCTGGCTGCGCGACCGGTTCCGGGGCCTCGGCGCGCTGCCGGCCGGTCTCGACCTCGTGACCGGCCCGTTCCCGCCGGCCGTCGCGGTGCTCGCGGCCGTGGCCGCCGCGTGGGCGGCCGCCCGGACCGCCGCGCGGCGGACGTCGCGGATCCGGCCGGTCGAGGCGCTGGGGGAGGCGGCGCTGCGTCCCGTCCGGCTCGGGGTGGGGCGGCTCGTCGCCGGGCTCGGGTGCACCGCCGGGGGCGCCGCGTTGACGGTGCTGCTGGCCCACCTGAACGTCGAGGCCGCGTCCAGCCCGGTCACGATGCTGACCGCCATCGTCTGGACGGTCGCCGTGGCGCTCCTCGGCCCGGTGCTCGCCCGCGCCGGTGTCGCCGTGCTGGCGGTGCCGCTGCGCCTGTTCCCGGTCGGTGGCGACCTGGCCGCCGCGAACCTCGGCGCGGGCGCGCGGCGGCTCGCGTCCGTCATCACCCCGCTCACGCTGATGATGGGGCTGACCGCCACGATCCTGTTCGTCCAGACGACGATGGGCCACGCCGCGACCCGCCAGGCCGCCGACGGCACGATCGCCGCGCACGTGGCCGGGCCCGGGGTTCCGCACGCGGTCGCGGAGGAGATCCGCCGCTCGCCCGGGGTCACCGCCGTGACCGAGGTCGTGCGCGGCACCGTCCGGGTCGGGCTGGAGAACTACCGGATCCAGGGCGTCACGCCCGCTGGTCTGAACCGCACGCTGGACCTCGACGTCCGCTCCGGCTCGCTGGACGCGTTGGGCGGGTCCGGCATCGCGGTCAGCGAGACGGCCGCCGGACGGCTGCACGTGCGGCCGGGCGACCGGCTTCGCCTCACGCTCGGGGACGGGACGCCGATCGCCCCCACGGTGATCGCCGTCTACGGGCGCGGCCTCGGGTTCGGCGACCTCACCGTCTCCCGGGACCTGCTCGCCGCCCACGTGGACGACCCGCGCGGCACCCTGCTCGTGGCCGGGGAGCCCCCGCGGATCCCCGGCCTGCGGTTCGCCGGCGCTGCCTCCATCACCACGAACGCCTCCCAGAACGCCGAGGTCAACCAGGTCGCGATGATCCTGATCATCGCGTTCACCGCGATCGCCGTGGTGAACACGCTGGCGATGGCGACCTCCGCCCGCGCCCGCGAGTTCGCGCTGCTGCGGATCGTCGGGACCACCCGCCGCCAGGTCATGGGCATGCTCGGCTGGGAGACGCTCGCGACCGTGCTCATCGCGGCCGTCCTCGGCACGGCGGTCGCGCTGGTCACGCTCACCGCGTTCGGCCGGGGCATGACCGGCGGCGCGCCCCACGTCCCGCCGCTCACCTACCTGGGCGTCCTCGGCTGGGCCGGGGTGCTCGCGCTGGTGGCGACCGCGCTCCCGGCGCGGCTCGCGATGGCGCCGCGTCCGGCCGACACCATCGGCGCGGGCGAGTGAGCCCGGTAGGCGGAGGTCAGCGACAGCGCGCCGATGACCAGCAGCAGCCAGCCGCCGCCCGCCGGGAAGTACAGCGCGACGAGCACGACGCCGAGCAGCAGCATCACCCAGCCGGTCTCGGCGGGCATGCGCCCCGTCCGGACGGCGACCGAGCGCGACAGGAGCCCGGCGAGCAGCAGCATCGGGGCGGCCAGCAGGAACCACACGCTCGACTCGCGCTCGACGAAGCCGGCCGCGCCGTCGTCCGCCAGCGCCCGGAAGAACCCGTCGCGGGCGATGTCGTCCCAGGCGTTCGGCTGGACGAACGCGAACAGCACGTGGCCCACCGCCGTGGCGAGGATCAGGCGGATCGTCCAGCGGGTCAGATTGTCCATGATTACCTCCTGACCTGGGACGCTACGGCCGTGCCGCGCGGGCCCGCGAGGGTGCGGTCACCCGGTTCCGGGTACGGTTCCGCGCCCCCGCGCGGTGGTGCCCGCACGAGGCACGGGCACCCGCCCCCGGACGGTGGTGCCCGCGCCGGGGGACGAGCGGATCTCCAGCCGCCCGCCGACGGCGTCGATCCGGTCGCGCATGTTGCCGAGTCCCGCCCCCCGCGCCGTCGCGGACGGGTCGAACCCCGGCCCGCCGTCGGACACCGCGAACTCCAGCACGTCACCGTCTCCGCCGAGGTCGAGCCGGAGCCGGGGCGCGCTCCCGGCGGCGTGCTTCGCCGCGTTCTGCAGGGCCTCCAGGCAGCAGAAGTACACCGCCGCCTCGACCTCGGGCGCGAACCGCCGCCCGGCGAGTGCCGGTGCCGCCGCGACCTCGGCCGGGACGCGGGCCGCGTGCGCGCGCAGCGCCCGGGCCAGGCCCTTCTCGGCGAGGATCGCGGGGAAGATGCCCCGGGCCAGGTCGCGCAGGGTGTCCAGGGCCGTCCCGGTGTCGTGGCGAAGCTCGTCCAGCAGCGCCCCGACCTCGGGGGAGGCGTCACCGAGCAGCGCCCGCGCGAGGCCGATCTTCGCGGCGACCGCGAGCAGGTGCTGCTGCGCGCCGTCGTGCAGGTCGCGTTCGAGGCGGCGGCGCTCGGTGTCCTGCGCGGCGACCAGCCGCCGCCGCGACGCGCGCAGCTCGGCGGCGCGCGCGACGTCGCGGAACGCGATCGCGGCGTGCGCGGCGAGGTCGGCGGCGAGGGCGGAGTCCCGCGCGGTGACCGGGTCGCCCGGCGGTTTGGCGATCGTGATCGCCCCGAGCGTCTCCGCGCCGTCGCGCACCTCGGCCACGGCGTCCGCGCCCGGGACGCCGTCCAGGAACGGGACCGGTTCGGCGGTGCGCGGCGGGTGCGCGGCGGCCAGCCGCAGCTCCTCGCCCACCCTGACCCAGACCTCCGTGCGGGACGCGCCGGTGGCGTCGGCCAGGGCCCGCGCGAGCGAGGGCAGGAACTCCTCGATCGGCGCGGCCGAGGCGAGCCGCTCCGACAGCAGCGACAGCGTCTCGTAGGGCGTCGCCCTCACGCCGTGGACGAGCCGGTCCGCGACCTGCCGCGCGCGAGCGCGCATCGGGCCGAACCCGAGCGCCGCGACGGCCGTCGCCACGAGCGGCGGCAGCGGCCCGCCCCCGACGTGCGACCCCACCAGCGAACCGGCGCCGACGACCACCGCGACGTAGACGACCGTGATGAACGCGGCCAGCGTCGCGTACACGATCGTGCCGCGCAGGACGGCGTCGATGTCGTACAGCCGGTACTTGGAGATCGCGAACCCGATCGCGACCGGCGTGCCCGTGCCCAGCACGAGCAGCGACGCGAACCACGGGTCCGGCGTCGGCGCCACCGGCTGGACGAACTGCGCCGCCACCGCCGCCGCGCCGAGCGCCACGCTCAGCCCGAACCAGCGGAGCTGCGCCCGCTCGTCGCCGCGCGCCCGCCGGTACCGGCCCCGGCTCGCCGCCGCCGACAGCACGGCGAGCAGCCCGGCCGCGGCGGCGGGCCCGGCGACCAGCGCCACGTCCCCGGGCCCGCTCACCTCCGGCTGGAACGCGGGCGGGCCCGCCCCGGCCGAGACGGCGCCGAAGCAGACCGAGGCCGCGGCGAGGTTCGCGGCCGACAGCCGGCCGACCGCGCGCCAGCGCCGGGACGGGAGCCGCCCGTCCGGGAACAGCAGCGGCAGGAACGTTCCCGCCGGGAACACCGCGAGGATCCACGACCACGTCCCGGCCCAGCCCGCGAACTCCCCGAACGGCAGCGACCCCGGCCGCGTCGTCAGCGCGTAGACGGCGTAGGACTGCCACAGGCCCGTCATCGCGATCGCCGCGCCGATGCCGCTGAGCAGCCAGCCCACCGGGTTCGCCGGATGGCGCGGCGTCACGACCGCGCCGACCGCCGCGAACGCCACCGCCATCAGCGACAGCCCGACCGGGTAACCGGCGCCGAGGCCGCCCGCGTCGGTCCCGTTCAGGACGGCGAGGAGCAGGTTCGCCGAGGCCAGGAGCACCGTCCCGAGCCACAGCCCGTGGCACGCCCACCGCACCCACCGCGCCTTGTCGATGTCCATGGAGGGGCTCAGCCGGACGCGAGCAGGCCCTCGTCGTCCAGGAACTGCAGGACCGCCTTCACCCGCCGGTGCACCACCGGCTCCTCGGTGATGCCGAGCTTGCCGAACACGGCGTTGATGTGCTTCTCCACGGCGCGCACCGACACGGTCAGGTCGGCCGCGATCCGCGCGTTGTTCTTGCCCTCCGCCATCAGCGCGAGGACCTCCCGCTCGCGCGGCGACAGCGCCCCGAGCGGCGAGCCGGGCGCGCGGCGCCGCCCGGCCAGCAGCGCGGCGACGATCTCCGGGTCGAGCGCCGAGCCGCCGCGCGCCGTGTCCTCCAGCGCGCGGACGATCTGCTCGACGTCCCCGATCCGCGACTTGAGCAGGTAGCCGAGGCCCTCCGCGCTCTCGCCCAGCAGGTCGTAGGCGAGGTCGGGCTCCGCGAACTGCGAGAGCACGACGACGCCGACGTCCGGGTGGTCGCGGCGGATGGTCCGCGCCGCGCGGATCCCCTCGTCGGTGCCCGTCGGCGGCATCCGGATGTCGGTGAGGACGGCGTCCGGGCGGTGCTCGGCGACGGCCGCCAGCAGGTCCGGCAGGTCGTCGGCGGTCGCGGCGACCTCGACGCCCCCGGCGCGCGCGAGCAGCGCGGCGACGCCCTCCCGGACGAGGTAGCTGTCGTCGGCCAGAACGACCCGAAGTGCCATGTCGGCGATGATATTGCCCGGTCGTCCGCGCCCGGCTCGGGCGGGTCGGCCGGTCGGCCCGCGTGACCCCCTCGATCACGCGGGCCGCGACAGCCGGCCTCCGGGTTCCGTCCCTTCGTACCCCTTCTGGACGGCCGGCGGAACCTCACCGCCGGTGAGATCTCACTATGCGGGACGCGAGACGGGACGGGCGCCGAGGCCCTCCGCCAGGATCGCGGCGGTCTCGGCGATCGCCTTCTCATCCGCCGAACCGCCCGATGCCCGCCGGTTGGTGGTGATCACGATGATCAGCGGGGCGCCGCCGGACGGCGGGTAGGCGATGGCGATGTCGTTGGCCGTGCCGTAGGTGCCGCCGGTGCCGGTCTTGTCGCCGACCGTCCAGCCCGGGGGCAGCCCGGCGCGGATGCGGGCGCCGCCGGTCTCGGCGGCCTTCATCCAGCCGATCAGCCGGGCCCGGTCGGCGGGGACGAGCGCCCGGCCGAGCGTCAGCTCGCGCAGGTCGCGTCCCCAGGCGCGGGGCGTGACGGTGTCGCGCCGCTCGCCGGGGCTCCACAGGTTGAGGTCGGTCTCCCAGCGGTCGTGGCGGCTGACCCGGTCGCCGAGCGAGCGGAAGAAGGCGGTGTGCCCGGCGGGCCCGCCGATCTGCCGCAGGACGAGGTTCCCGGCGGTGTTGTCGCTGACGGTGATGGCCGCGTGGCACAGGTCCGCGACGCTCATCCCGGTGGCGACGTGCTTCTCGGTGACGGGCGAGTTCGGGACGAGGTCGTCCTCGGTGTAGCGGATCACACGGTCCAGCAGCCCGGGGTCGGACCGGCGCGCCTTCCGCAGGACCGCGCCGCACGCGATCGCCTTGAACGTCGACAGGAACGGGAACCGCTCGTCCGCGCGGTGGGTGCGGACCCGGCCGGTGCCGGTGTCGAGCGCCCACGCGCCGATCCGCGCCCGGTGGGTCCGCTCCAGCTCGTTCAGCCGCTTGGCGACGGCGCCCTGGGAGAGCGCGGGACGTGCGGGCGCGGCCAGCGGTGCGGTGTCGCCGCGGGGCGCGGCGGAGGTGGAGCCGCCGCCGGCGCCGCAGGCGGTCACGCCGGTGAGCAGGACCGCCGCGGCCCCGGCGGCGAGCCGGACCCGGAACCGGGAAGGTGGAGTTCGCATGCCGGAAGAAGACCAGACCCCCGGCGATGATGTCCAATATTGATATTGGTTTTCAGCTGATACTGGTTCGCATATCGATCGTGGTCGCGAGCCGTTCGATCGTCTCGGCGGGCGACCGCGTCAGGTAGAAGTGGCCGCCCTCGAAGACGTGCATGTCGAACCCGCCGGTGGTGTGCTCCCGCCAGGCCCGCGCCTCGTCCAGCGTGACGTGCGGGTCGTCGTCGCCGACGAACACGGTGATCGGCGTGTCGATCGCCGCGCCCGGCGCGCAGGCGTAGGTCTCGATCGCGGCGTAGTCGCCGCGGACGGCCGGCAGCAGCATCGCGAGCAGCTCGGCGTCCTCCAGCAGGCTCGCCTCGGTGCCGCCCAGCGCGCGCAGCTCCGCGACGACGCCCGCGTCGTCGCGCAGGTGCACCGACTCGGCGCGGCGGCGCGAGGGCGCGCGGCGCCCCGAGGCCACGAGCTTGACGGGCGGGCGCTCCATCCGGCGGGCGACCTCGAACGCCAGCGCGGCGCCCATGCTGTGCCCGAAGAACGCGGTCGGCGCGCCGTCCCAGCCGGGCAGCGCGGCGGGCAGGGCCTCGGCGACCGCGTCGGCGAGCCGGTGCAGGTCGGTGACCGGCTTCTCGTGGCGGCGGTCCTGGCGCCCGGGGTACTGGACGGCCAGCACCTCGACGCCCCGGTCCGCCAGCGCGGTCGCGACGGGGAAGAAGAAGCTCGCGGAGCCGCCCGCGTGCGGGAAGCACACCAGGCGCAGCGCGGCGTCGGTGACGCGGCGGTAGCGGCGGACCCACAGGTCGGCGGTGGTCTGCGGCGCGCTCATTCGGCGATCTTCGTTCGCGTCGTCCAGTGGTAGACGGGGACGCCGTCGGCGGACGCGCCGCCGTCCGGGCCGTCGGCCCGCTCGAAGTGCTGGTAGGCGCCCCGGTGCGGGATCTTGACGGTGGCGCCCTCGGGTGGGGTGCGGAGCACGCGCAGCTCGGCGGGCAGGTCGGCGGGCCCGCCCTCAAGCACCGCGCAGACGCTGCCGGGTCGGCCGGAGGATTTCCTCGCAGTGTCCATGGCCGCAGGCTCGCAATACCCGCTAAAGCGGTCACAAAGCCGCACCGTCACGGCCGTCCCTCCGGCCGCGCCTCCAACCGGGGGAGGGACGCGGCGCCGGCGCGGCGCGTCCGGGCGGCGTCGCGCCCCGGCCGGATCGTGAGCACCGAGACGACCGCGCCGGCCGCGAGCAGCCCGGCGGCGACGTCGAAGGCGTGCCGGAACCCGTCCGGGCGGCTCGCCGCCGCGTCGATGATCCGTCCGGTGGTGAACGGCCCGAGCACGCTCGCGAGCGCGGCGACCGCGTAGGACAGGCCGAGCGCCGCGCCGCGCAGCCGCGCCGGGCAGCCGTCGGCGATCGCCGCGTTGACCAGCGGAACCTGCGCGTTCCCGCAGAACGCGACCGCCATCAGGAGCAGCAGCAGCGGGACGCCGCCCGTCCTTGTCATACCGAACATGCACAGCCCGGCGGCGAGGCCGACGGCGCCGCCGACCGCGCCGTAGGCGATCCGGGTGGACGCGCCGCGCCCGAGCAGCCGCTGCGCCGCGATGCCGAGCAGCGGCCCCAGCACCACGGTCAGCACGCTGGGCAGCCCGACGGTCGCGCCGATCTGCGCGTCGGTGAGGCCCGTGTCCTCCTCCAGGAACAGCGGCATCCACGCGAGCCCGACGGCGAGCGCCCACATGGCGGTGAACGTCGTGAACGTCCCGCCGAGCCACGTGCCGGTGAGGAGGACGCGCCGCCGCGGCACCGGCCCGCCGGACGCCTCGACCGGCTTCGCGGCGGCGGGCGAGGGGGCGTAGGGACCGGTGCCGCCGTAGCGCAGCCACACCAGCACCCAGCCGAGGCCCATGACGCCGAGCGCGCCGAACGCCGCGCGCCAGCCGAACAGCCCGTCCACCGCGATGACCAGCGGGCCGCCGACGACCGCGCCGAGCGCCCCGCCGACGGTGATCGCGGCGGCGGGCAGCGCGCGCCGCCCCTCGGGATACCAGCTGAACGCGGTGTGGTTGGCGAGCGGGAAGCCGGGCCCCTCGCCCGCGCCCAGCACGACGCGGGTGCCGAGCAGGACGGCGTATCCGGCGGCCGGGATCAGCACCGGCAGCTGCGCCGCCGCCCACACCAGGCCGAGCGCGGCGAGCAGCGTCCGCGCGGGGAACCGGTCGCCGAGCATCCCCACCAGCAGCGCGGACACGCTGAACAGCAGGTAGAACGCCGAGGCGAGCGCGCCGAAGCCGGTCGCGGTGAGGTCGAACTCCTCCATGATCGGGTCGGCGGTGAGGCCGAGCACGCTCTTGTCGGCGACGTTGACGAACATGAAGCCCGCCAGCAGGAGCAGCGCGGTACGGGAAGAGGTTCGCCGTGGGGGATTACGCATCGGAGGGGTGCCTTCCTGAGGCGCGGGTCAGAGCGGGATGTTGCCGTGCCGGCCGCGGCGGCGGACCCCGGCGGTGAGGGCGGCGGCGATCTTCTCCCGGGTGCGGCCGGGGGTGACGACCTCGTCGACGACGCCGTACCGGGCGTCGCCCATCGCCGCGACGTCCGCGTCCGGCCAGGCGAACACCTTCGTCGCGCCCAGCGAGCGGGAGTTCAGCGCGACGCACATCGCGTCGGCGGAGCGCCCGGTGATCAGCGTGACGCGCGGGACGACGGCCTCCGCGAACGCGTACAGCAGCTTGGCGCCGCGCAGCATGACGCCGTCCCACTCCTCCCGGGCACTGGGCAGCTCGCCGGGCGCGTCGAAGACGACGACCAGCGGGATCCCGAGGGAGTCGCACATCCGGACGAAGCGCGCCACCTTCTCCGCGCCGACCCCGTCGAGCGTGCCGCCCTCGCGCCGGGGGTCGCCCGCGACGACGCCGATCGTCCCGCCCGCGAGCCGGCCGAGGCCGATCACGACGCCCGGGGCCCGGTGGCGCTGCATCTCGGTGAGCTCGCCGCCGTCGAGCAGGGCGCGCAGCAGCGCGCGCGGGTCGGGCGCGGCGTCGGGCGGCAGGCCCGCCGGCGGCGCGGGATCGAACCTCCCCGGTCGGGTCAGCAGCGCGATCAGCCGCCTGGCCTCGTCGAGCGCCTCGTCCCGCGAGCCCGCCACCATGTGGACGACGCCCGTGTGGCGCGCCTGCGGCTCCGCGCCGAAGCCGGTCGGGTCGATGAGCGGGCCGCGCCCGTCCGGCGCCACGATCACCAGGTCGGTGAGCGCGGGGCCGTAGGCGGCGCCGTGCGCGGCGGGCCCGAGGACGACGGAGATCTGCGGGACCTTCCCCGAGGCCCGCACCATCGCCGCGAACACGCGGCCCGCGCCGTCCAGCGCCTCGACGCCGTCGTCCAGCCGGGTGCCGCCGGGGTGCCAGACGCCGATGACGGGACGGTCCTCGGCGGCGGCGAGGTCGGTCGCGTGGGCGATCCGCAGGCACTCGCCCATCCCGATCTCGCCGCCCGCGCAGAACGCGATGACCTCAGCGCCCGCGACGCGGCCCCGCACGGCGACGGCCGACAGGTCGTCCTCGGGGTGGACGCGGCGCAGGGAACCGGTGTCCAGCAGCCGGTTGAGCCGCAGGTAGGGGTCGCGCCCGCCCGCGGGACGCCGCTCGCCGGGCGGCACCGTGGTGAGTCTCGTCATGGACGCAGTGTCGAGAGCGCCGCTAAAGCGCGACCTAACCGGCGAAGCGGACACTCGGCGGCGACCGGTGCCCCGAATCGCTGGAAATAAGATGAACCATGGTTCATTATTATGGTGAACCATGGTTCGACTTATGGAAGGGTGACCTCACGTGGCTGCGATCCTCTACCGGGTTGGCGCCTTCTGCTTCCGGCGCCGCCGCCTGGTCTGCGGGCTCTGGGCGCTGCTCGTGGTGCTGACGATCGCCGGGGCGGCCACGCTCGCGGGCGAGACGTCCAACACCGTGACGATCCCCGGCACCGAGGCGCAGCAGACCCTCGACCGGCTGAACGAGCGCTTCCCCGAGGCGAGGGTCGGCAACGCCTCGGCCCGGGTCGTGTTCGTCGCGCCCCCCGGGCAGCGCCTTTCCGACGGGCCGAACCAGGCCGCGGTCGAGAAGGTGGTCCAGGGGATGCGCAAGGCGCCGAGGGTGAGCGCGGTCCTCGACCCGTTCCAGGCGAAGGCGCTGTCGCGCGACGGCAGGTTCGGCTACGGGCAGGCGACCTACGACGTCCCCGCCGCGGACCTGGAGAAGGAGGAGCAGGAGGCGCTCAAGGACGCCGCCGCGCCCGGCCGCGCCGCCGGGCTGACCGTCGAGTTCGGCGGCGACGCCGTCACCGAGAAGCCCGTCACCGGCGTGTTCGAGCTGATCGGCGTGCTGGTCGCGGCCGTGGTGCTGGTGGTCACGCTCGGCTCGATGATCGCCGCCGGGCTGCCGCTGGTGATGGCGATCCTCGGCGTCGGCATCGGGATGAGCGGCGTCGCGATCGCCTCCGGCATGACCGACCTGAACGTCAACACCGGCGTGCTGGCGCTGATGCTCGGCCTCGCGGTCGGCATCGACTACACGCTGCTGATCGTGTCGCGGTTCCGGCACGAGGTGGCCGAGCGCCCGCCCGAGGAGGCGGCGGCGCTCGCGGTCGGCACCGCCGGGTCCGCGGTCGTGTTCGCCGGGCTCACCGTCATGATCGCGCTGGCCGGGCTGTCGGTCGTCGGCATCCCGGTGCTGACCGCGATGGGCCTCGCCGCCGCCGGGACCGTCGCCGTCGCGGTGCTGCTCGCGCTGACCCTGCTCCCGGCGCTGCTCGGCTTCGCCGCGCGCCGCATCGCGGCGGCCAGGCGCGGGCGGGTCAAGCCCGGGGCGGTCCCGCACGGGGAGCGGTGGGCGCGGTTCGTCATCCGGCGGCGGATCCCCGTCCTGCTGGTGGCGCTGGTGGGCCTCGGCATCGCCGCGATCCCGGCCGCCGACCTGCGGCTCGGCCTGCCCGACGACTCGATGCTGCCCGCCGACTCCACCCAGCGCAAGGCGTTCGAGCTGGTCAGCGAGGGCTTCGGCCCCGGCTTCAACGGCCCCCTGGTCGTCGTCGTGGACGGCGGACGCGGCGGCGGCGCCGCGGCGGCGGGCCAGGTCGCCGCGACCATCGGCCGCATGGACGGCGTCGCCGCCGTCACCCCGCCGACCCCGAACCGCGACGGCGGCATCGCGCTGCTGACGGTGTTCCCGAAGACCGGGGCGACCGAGCAGGCCACGACCGACCTCGTCCACCG
Organism: Actinomadura litoris; assembly: GCF_009733595.1. Taxonomy (GTDB): domain Bacteria; phylum Actinomycetota; class Actinomycetes; order Streptosporangiales; family Streptosporangiaceae; genus Spirillospora; species Spirillospora litoris. The sequence goes on from NZ_WOFH01000003.1 coordinate 234,951, forward strand.
GATCCGCGACCGGCGCGGCGAAGTGCGCGCGGCGACCGGCGCCTCGATCGCCGTGACCGGGCTGACCGCCGTCAACATCGACTTCTCCAAGAAGCTCAACGACGCGCTGCTGCCCTACCTCGGCGTCGTCGTGGGGCTGACGTTCCTGCTGCTGATGCTGGTGTTCCGGTCGCTGATCGTCCCGGTGAAGGCCGCGCTCGGCTTCCTGCTCAGCGTCGCGGCGACGTTCGGCGCGGTCGTCGCGGTGTTCCAGTGGGGCTGGCTGTCGTCGGTGTTCGGCCTGGACGCGACGGGCCCGACCGCCAGCCTGCTGCCGATCGCGCTGATCGGCATCCTGTTCGGCCTCGCGATGGACTACGAGGTGTTCATCGTCGCGCGGATGCGGGAGGAGCACGTCCACGGCACCGCCCCCGACGAGGCCGTCGCGACCGCGTTCCGGCACAACGCCCGGGTGGTCACCGCCGCCGCGATCATCATGATCAGCGTGTTCGCCGGGTTCCTGTTCTCCACCGAGCAGCTCAGCCGGTCGATCGGCTTCGCGCTGGCCTTCGGCGTCCTCGCCGACGCGCTGGTCGTGCGCATGACGATCGTGCCGGTGGTGATGTCGCTGTTCGGACGGGCCGCCTGGTGGCTGCCCGGCTGGCTGGAGCGGATCCTGCCCGCCGTCGACGTCGACGGCGAGCGGCTGGCCGAGCGCCGCGACCCGCCGGCCGGCCGACGCTCGGAGCCGGACGTCGCCGCCCCCGCCGGCTGACCCCGACTCCCCTCCCCGGGCCCCGCCGTCCGTCCGTCCCCCGTGGGGCGGACGGCGGGGCCACTCCCTTGCGACGCACTTCGGTGGTGAGGGGCAGGTCGGCGGTGAGGGTCAGGAGCCGTACCGCTCGGAGAGGGCGAGGCTCGCCTCGGGCGGGATCGCGGACGGCAGGTCCGACCGGCGGCTCAGACGCAGCTTGCGGTAGACGCGGGTCAGGTGCTGCTCGACGGTGCTGACCGTGATGAACAGCTTCGCCGCGATCTGCCGGTTGGTGTAGCCGTCGGCGGCGAGCGCGGCGACCCGCAGCTCGGCGTTGCTGAGGTCGTCGACGCCGGGCCCGGCCACCGCGGCGGGGACGCCCTCGGGGCCGCCCCTGGAACCGGCGCCCGACCCGGCCTCCGCACGCCCCTCGGCCACCGCGCGTCCCTCGGTGGCCGCGCGCGCCGCCGGGGCGAGCGCGAACGGCGGGCGGCCCCGCCACTGCGCGCCCGACGCCTCGGCGAGCCGGTCGGCGCGGCGCGCCGTCCGGCGGGCGGTGCCGGGCTCGCCCAGGCCGTGCTGGACGCGGCTGAGGTCGGTGAGCGCGCGGGCCAGCTCCAGCCGGTCGTAGGAGCGCTGGAGCACCTCGACGGCCTCGAACAGCAGCGCGCGGCGGCCCCGCATGTCGCTGGTCCTGGCGAGGGCGCGCAGCGTGATCCCGCGCGTCCGGTGGTCCCAGGACGGGATCACGGCGAGCTGCTCCTCGGCCAGCGCCCGGCCCTCGTCCCGGCGGCCCAGCTCGGCGTAGGCGTAGGCGGCCGAGGAGCGCCACGGCACGACCGCCGGGATGTCCAGCCCCCACCGGCCCATCAGCTCGCCGCACACCTGGAAGTCGCCGAGCGCGGCGTGCAGCCGTCCGGTGGACATGTGGAACCAGCCGCGCGCCTCCAGGTAGTGCAGGCCCGCGCGGGTCTGGAACATCGCCTCGGGGACGGAGGTGTCGAGCCACGCCTCGGCGCGGTCCAGGTTGCCGAGCCCGACGGTGGCCGCCACCATGCTCGCCAGCGGCAGCCCGATCCCGACGCCCCAGCTCCTGGCGGGCATGACCGTCAGCGCCCGGGACGCCTGCCGGTGCGCGGCGCGCAGGTCGCCGCGCCGCAGCTCGGTCATCGCGCCGAGGCCCGCGAGCATCGCCTCCCACACGGGGGTGCGGCGCACCCCCGCCTCGGCGGCGAGGGACTCGCGCCAGAACTCCGCCTTGTCGAGCGAGCCGCCGTAGATCAGCGCGGCGAGCGCGGCGATGACGGGGATCAGCGCGGAGTCGTCCAGCCGCGCGCTCTGGAGCACCTGCTCGGCGCCGGTCATCAGCACGTCGACGTCGTCGGAGAGGGTGTGCACCGCCGACAGCTGCGGGGCGAGCGCCGCGCGGCCCGGGGCCGCCTCGCCCCACGCCGGGGGCCTGGTGTCGGGGTAGAGGGCCCGCAGGCGGTTCAGCGCCTGGCCGGCGGTCCGCTCGTCGTGGTGCCGCAGCTCGCCGAGCAGCTCCGCCGCGTCCTGCGGGCGGCCGTGCCACAGCAGGTAGTCGATGGCGCGGGCGCCGTGCCGGCCGGTGAGCAGCCCCCGCCGCACGGCGGTGCCGAGCTCGGGCAGGAGCCGTTCGACGCTGGAGGGGTCCAGCAGCCACTCGGCGCGCGCGATCAGCGACAGCGCGACCGCGCGCTCGCGCTCGTCGGCGCTGTGCCGCTGCGCCCGCTTGAGCAGCACCAGCGCGCGCTCCCCGTCGCCGTTGTCGAGGGCCTGCTCGGCGGTCTCGCGCAGCACCGCCACCTCCCACGGCTCGCGGGGGCCGACCCCGCACAGCAGGTGCTCGGCGACGGCGGAGGCGGGGAACCCGGCGTTGTGCAGCGCCGTCGCCGCCGAGGCGTGCAGCGCCATCCGGTCGCCCGGCGGGATGCTCTGCAGGACGGCGACCCGCGCCGCCCCGTCCCGGAACCGGGTGCCGTCGAGCAGCCCGGCGAGCGTCAGCGTCTCGGTGGCCTCGGCGACCGGATGGCGGCTCAGCCCGAGCGTCGCCGCCAGCAGGTCGGGGGACGCGGCGTCGCCCAGGATCGCGATGGCACGTGCCACGTCAAGTTCGGGCGACTCATAGCGGTAGAGGCAGCGGACGACCGCCTCCTGGAACGCCTCGCCCGGCGCCGGCGCGCTCATCCCGCGCGCGGGGTCGAGCGAGTCCTCCAGCAGGGCCTTCACCAGCAGCGGGTTGCCGCCGGTGATGCGGTGGAAGGCGCCGACGAGGCGCTGCGCGCCCGGACGGCTCGTCCGCTGCGTCAGGAGCGTTCCCACCGCGAACGGCGACAGCGGCTCCAGCCGTATGTAGCGGCAGTAGGGCTGCCGCATGACGTCGGTCTCCAGGATCGGATGCCGCCGCCGGGGGCCGAACAGCTCGGTGAACACCACCATGACGCGGTCGGAGCGCAGCCGCCGGACGAGGTAGAGCAGGCACCGCAGGGACAGGTCGTCGGCGTACTCGACGTCGTCGACGGCGATCAGGACGGGCCGGTCCTCGGCGAGCTGGTGCAGCCTGCCGAGCAGGTCGCGGACGCTGGGCGAGGCCAGGTGCGTGGTGACGTCGAGGTCGGGCGAGGACAGCGCGCGGGTGAGCGCGTGGTCGAGCGGGGACAGCTCGCGGTCGACGTCGCCGTCCGCGGACTCCACGTTGCGGAGCAGTTGGTCGAGCACGCCGAGCGGGAGGGTCTGCTCCGCGCGCGACGCCGCCGCGCTCAGCACCAGCGCGCCGGCCTCGACCGCGCGCTCGGCGAGGGCGTGCAGCAGCGCGGTCTTCCCGCTCGCGACCGGACCGCCGACGATCGCGACCCGCACCGTGCCGGTGGCGCACTCCTTGAACAGTGCGTCGAGACTGGACAATTCTCTGTAGCGTTCCGCCAAGGTCACAGGTCGGCCTCGTCAATTCCAGGTGAAAGACACATGGGCACACCCGGCTTGCGACCAGGTGGGACACGATTCAGCGGGGCAGAAGAGGTGTTAGGGCGAAATGGTCGTGGGAGCGATGATCAATTGTCGGCCGTTGCGCACGCCAAACAAATAAGGGAGCCGGTTCATTTTCTGTTCACTCTAACCGTTGGTATGGATGGGTGGACTCCCGGGTTCGGGTCGTGGCCTGAAGTGGTCGGGGACGGTGGGCGGCCCCGCGGGCCCGGCCCGCGCGGCGCCGCGACGGGAGGACGCGGGACCGGCCCGGGACCCTCGCCGCGAACGGCGCACCCGGCGGGACCTGCGGTCATGGCGACTCCAGCGCTGCACTACGGTGTAGTGTGAACCGTGGTTCATCTTATGATAAGTCCACCGAGGACGGGCGCGCATGGAAAAAACACCGGGACTTCGGGCCGACGCCACCCGGAACCGGGCGAAGATCCTTCAGTCGGCGCGTGATCTGATCACCGCGCACGGCCCGCAGATCGGGATGGATGAGATCGCGCGCTCGGCGGGGGTGGCGGTCGGCACCCTGTACCGGCACTTCCCGACCAAGAACGCCCTGGTCAACGCGATCATGATCGAGATCGAGGCCGGGGTGGTCGCGGGCCTGGAGGAGGCGGTGGCCCGCATCGAGGGCGGCGGCAGCGCGCTGGCGGAGATCGAGTTGATGCTGCGCCGGCTTGCCGTGGACATGGCCGACGACCGCGCGCTGCGCGCCGTGGCGACCCGCATCGGGGCCTACTCGCCCGACAACGTCCGCCGGCACGCCGACGCGGCGCTCGGCCGGATGGTCGCGGCGGCGCACGCCGCCGGGGCGCTGCGTCCCGACGTCACCTCCGAGGACATCGGCCTGCTCATCGGCACGATGCCCGGCGCCGAGGTGCCCGAGCCCGCCCGCCGCCGCTGGGTGGAGCTGATCCTGCGGAGCATCGTCCCGGCCCCGGTCCAGGAGGGCTCGCCCGGCGGCTCGCCCTCCTGGACCGCCGTCCCGCCCGGCGCCGTATCGCGCCCGTGTGACGGCCGGGATCACGCGGAGTAAGGGGTTTCGGTCCGCGGGGCCCGGTCGCGCGGCCCAGGCCGTCAGACGGCGGCGCGGGCCAGCTCGGGGGCGCCGAGGAGCCGCTCGTCCCCGCGCAGGATGGACTCGTGCAGGTCGCGCAGCGAGCGGCACGGCTCCAGGCCCAGCTCCCGGTTGAGGCGCTCGCGCGCGGTGCGGTAGGCGCCGAGCGCGTCGGCCTGCCGGTCGGCGCGGTAGAGCGCCAGCATGAGCTGCCGGTAGAACGCCTCGTGCAGCGGGTGCTCCTCGGTCAGCGTGTAGAGCCGCCCGATGATCTCCCGGTGCCGGCCGAGCCACAGGTAGACGTCGATGAGCATCTCCAGGCACTCCAGCCGGAGCTCCTCCAGCCACGTGACGTAGGAGTAGATGATCGGGCCGTCGCGCAGGTCCCCGAGCGTCGCGCCGCGCCAGAGCGCGAGCGCCCGCTCGAAGGCGGGGGCGGCCTCCTCCGGACGGCCCTGCTGGACGGCGCACCGCCCCTGCTGGACGAGCCGCTGGAAGTCGTGGACGTCCAGCTCGTCGTCGCCGAGCCGCAGCAGGTAGCCGGGGGGACGGGTGATGATCGGGCCGGTCTCGCGGCCGGGCCGGTCGAGGAACTTGCGGAGCTGGGAGACGTACACGTGCAGGGAGGCCGTCGCCCGGCGGGGCGGGTTCTCGCCCCAGATCTCGGTCATGAGCTGGCCGGTCGTCGTCACCTGGTCCGCCCGCGCGAGCAGCACCACCAGAAGAATCTCGATCTTGCGCGCGGTGAGTGAGGACGCCCCATCATGATCAATAACGCGTACCGGGCCGAGCATTTCGAAGCGCATGTGATCCCCCGTGGTGTGTCATGTTGTGCCTTATCAGACTTTGGCACACCCTAAACTCGCCTTCGAACCCCTACGCGGCCCCTACAGACCCCAGATCGGGCGCCCCGAGTGGTTATCGGGGATTTACTTTTCGTAATTGTGAATTCTGTTCCCGTTCCGCCGCCGGTCAGGGCGCGCCGGGCCGGGCGGCGGTAAGGGCGGCTTTAGCGGCGGGTCCGACGATGGGCCGGGGCCGCCTCCGCCGTGGAGCGGCCGGAACGTCACGCCGCCGCCGCACCAGGCGGCACGGGAGGGTGGAGATGGAATCACGACAGCGGCCGGCGCCCGTGCTCATCGTCGGGGCGGGCCCGGTCGGGCTGTGGCTGGCGCGGGAGCTGGCGCTGGCGGGCGTCCGGCCGCGCATCGTGGAACGCGAGCCCCGGCCGAGCTCCTACGTCCGCGCCGGGGGCCTGCATCCCCGCACGATCGAGCTGCTGGACATGCGCGGCGTCATGGACCGCTACACCGGCCACGCGCTCAAATGGCCCTACGTGAACTTCGCCGGTCTGATGCCGCTGCTCGACCTCGCGCCGCTCGACACCGCGCACGCGTTCGGGCTCACGATCCGGCAGGACGTCGTGGAGCAGATCACCGAGGAGCTGCTCGGCGAACTCGGCGTCACCGTGGAGCGCGAGCGGACGGTGACGGCCGTGGAGCAGGGCGCGGACGCCGTCCGGGTCGCGATGGAGGACGGCGAGGTCATCGAGGCCGCCTACGTCGTGGGCTGCGACGGCGCCCGCAGCCTGGTGCGCAAGCAGGCGGGGATCACCTTCCCCGGCATCGACTCGACCGCGACCTACGTCCTGTCCGACGTGCGGCTGGACGACCCGCCCGAGTGGCTCGGCAAGCTCGGCATCAAGTCGTTCGAGGGCGCGGACGGGCAGCGGATCGGCTGGTTCCTCGGCGGCCAGGTCCCCGGCACCGACCAGTACCGCATCATGATCGCGGACGAGCCGTCCAGCCGCGCGGGCAAGGACGACCCGGTCGAGATCGAGGAGGTCCGCGCGATCCTGCGGCGCATCGCCGGGTCCGACTTCGGCGCGCACAGCCCGACCTGCCTCGCGCGGGTCGGCAACCAGGCGCGGGTCGCCGACCGGTACCGCGCCGGGCGGGTGCTGCTGGCGGGCGACGCCGCGCACGTCCACTCGCCGTTCGGCGGGCAGGGCCTGAACACCGGCCTCCAGGACGCCACGAACCTCGGCTGGAAGCTCGCGGCGGTCGTGCGCGGCGAGTCCGGCGAGGAACTGCTGGACACCTACCACGACGAGCGGCACCCGATCGGCGAGCGGGTCGTCGCGAACACGCTGGCCCAGACGCGGATGGTCTTCGACTTCACGCTCGGCGGCGCGCGGCTCCGCGAGCTGTTCTCCTCGCTGATGAAGCTGCCCCAGGTCAACGACCACCTCGCCGGGATGATCACCGCGCTGGACTACTCCTACGCGCCCGCCTCCGGCGCGCACCCGCTGGTCGGCACGCGCGTCCCGGACCTGGAGCTGAAGTCCCCGGACGCCGGACGCCTCTACGAGCTGTTCCGCGACGGCGGGCACGTCGTGCTGGAGCTGGCGGCGGGCGGCGCGAAGGAGCTGGACGTCCCGGCGAAGGCCCAGGTCAGGGTCGTGCGGGGCGAGCCGTCCGCGCCGAGGGAGGGCTGGGACGGGCTGGACGCCGTCCTGATCCGCCCCGACGGCCACATCGCGGCGGTGGCCCCGGCCGGGAGCTGATCGCCTCGACCGCAGAGAAGGGCGCGCATCCCGGGACGGGACGCGCGCCCTTCTTCTTGGGTCAGCCCGCGCCCAGCTCGTTGTCGATGAACTCGAAGATCTCCTCGTCGGACGCGGCGCCCAGCCGGTCGGTGACGGCCCCGGCGGCGTCCCCGGTCACGCTCACCGCCACGCCGATGCGGGTCAGCATGCCCTGGAGCCGCGCCGCCAGCTCCTCGACCACCGCCGGTTCGGGCGGCGGCCCCGCGGCGAGCTCGGCGTCGAGCCGGTCGAGTTCGGCCAGCACGCCCCGGCCCTCCTCGGGCACCAGCAGCCCGGCCAGGTGGCGGCCGAGCGCGACCGGCGTCGGATGGTCGAACACGACCGTGGACGGCAGCCGCAGCCCGGTCGCCGCCGACAGCCGGTTGCGCAGCTCGACGGCGGTGAGCGAGGTCATCCCGGAGTCCAGGAACCCGGCGCCCGGGTCCACCGACGACGCCGAGCCGTGCCCGAGGATCGTCGCGGTCGCCGACCGGACGAGTTCCAGCGCCGCCTTCTCCCGCTCCTCGGGGGGCAGCTCGCGCACGTCGCTCGTCCGCGCCGCCGCCGGGGCCGGTGGGGGCGTCGTGGGCGGACGCTTCACCAGGCCCGCGAAGACCGGGTTCAGCGTCCCGTCGGCGGCCTGGCGGCGCAGCGCGCGCGGGTCGAGGGCGACCGGGATCGCCAGCGGGCGCCCGCCGGCGAGCGCCGCGTCCAGCAGCCGCAGGCCCTGCTCCGCGTCGAGCGGGACGATGCCCGCCCGGCCGAGCCGCTCGTGCTCCGCGCCGTCGAGGTGGCCGGTCATCGCGCTCGCCCCCGCCCACAGCCCCCACGCGACCGAGACCGCGGGCAGCCCGTCGTCCCGCCGCTGTCGCGCGAGCGCGTCGAGGTAGGTGTTCGCGGCGGCGTAGTTGCCCTGGCCCGGGTTGCCCAGGATTCCGGCGAACGAGGAGAACAGCACGAACGCGTCCAGGTCGTGGTCGCGCGTCAGCCGGTGCAGGTTCCACGCCGCCTCGACCTTCGGCCGGACGACCCGAGCGAGCCGCTCGGGGGTGAGCGAGGCGAGCATCCCGTCGTCGGTGATCCCGGCCGCGTGGACGACGGCCCGCAGCGGATACCGGTCGGGGACCGCGTCGATGAGCTCGGCGAGCGCCGCGCGGTCGGCGGCGTCGCAGGCCGCGATCGCGACGTCCGCGCCGAGTCCGGTCAGCTCCTCGCGCAGGGCGTCGGCGCCCGGCGTGTCCGGGCCCTTCCGGCCGAGCAGGAGGAGCCGCCGGACGCCGTGCTCGGCCACCAGGTGCCGGGCGACCAGCGTGCCGAGCTGCCCGAGCCCGCCGGTGATCAGGACGGTCCCGTCGGTGCGCAGCCGCGGTGCCGCCGGGGACGGGGCGACCGGCGCCAGGCGCGGTGCCAGCAGCGTGCGGTCGCGGACGGCCAGCTGCGGGTGCTCGGTCGCGTGGACGGCCGCCGCGAGGGCGGGCCAGGCGACGTCGTCCCCGTCCAGGTCGACCAGGGTGATCCGGCCGGGCTCCTCGTTCTGCGCGCAGCGCACCAGCCCCCACACCGTGGACGAGTCCAGGTCGATCTCCTTCTGCCCGTCCCCGGCGTCCACGGCCCGCCGCGTCACCACCACCAGGTGGGAATCGGCGAAGCGCTCCTCGGACACCCAGTTCTGGACGAGGTGGAGCGCGTGCTCGGCGGCGTCCTGGGGGCTCGCGCCGGTGCAGGGCGCCAGCACGATCGGCGGCGGCCCGGTCTCCGCGAGGGCCTTGAGGTCGGAGTGGTCGGCCAGGACGGCGATCCGCGGGGCGTCGATCGGCGTCGCGGGGAGGTCTCCCACGGGGATCCAGTCGAGGGTGAACAGCGACCGCTCGGCCTCGCCGAGGGCCGCCAGCCGCTCCGGCGACATCGGACGCGTCGTCACCGTCCCGAACGCGACGATCGGCCCGTCGGCGTCGCTGAGGACCGCGCGGACTCCGCCGTCCTGGGCCCGGATCCGCACGCGCGCGGCCGTCACCGGCGCCCGGCGCGCCACGACGTCGCCGAACGAGAACGGAAGCTCGGTCTCCTCGCCCTCCTCGACACGCAACCCCAGCAGGTGGAACGCGGCGTCGAGCAGGGCGGGGTGCTGGACGAAGCCCCCGGTGCCGGTACCGGGCGGGAGCTCGACCTCGGCGCAGACGTCGTCGCCGTCCCGCCAGGCGGCCTTGAGGCCCTGGAACAGCGGGCCGTACTCGTAGCCGCGCTCGGCGAGGCGCTCGTAGCAGCCGTCCAGCTCCACGGGCTCGGCGCTCGGCGGCGGCCACGCCTCGTGGACCGCTTCCGGGAGCACGGCCTCGCCCCCGACGACCCCGGCCGCGTGCTGCGTCCAGGCGTCGTCGCCGGTGCGGGAACGGATCGTGATGGGCCGTCGCCCGCTCTCCTCAGGCCCGACGACCACCTGAAGATGGGTGAGCCGCCGGCCGAGGATGAGGGGTGCGTGGAGGGTGAGTTCGTGGACGGTGGGGTGGGTGTGGAGGGCGAGGTCGAGGAACGCGGTGCCGGGGAGGATCGGTGTGCCGGTGACGGCGTGGTCGGTGAGCCAGGGGTGGGTGTGGGTGGAGATGGCTCCGGTGTAGAGGGTGGTTCCGTCGGGGAGTTCGGTGGCGGTGGCCAGGAGTGGGTGCTCGGCGCTCTGGAGGCCGAGGTGCGGGGCATCGGTCGCGGAAGGTGACGCGGTGAGCCAGTAGGGCTCATGTTGGAAGGGGTAGGTGGGGAGGTCGGCTGGCGCTGCGCCCTTGGGGAGGAAGGGTGTCCAGTCGATGGTGGTGCCGTGGACGTGGAGGTGTGCGGCGGAGGTGAGGAATCGGTCGAGTCCGCCTTCGTCGCGCTTGAGTGTTCCGGTGACGAGGGTGTCTTCGTCGATGTCGCTGATGGGTGTGGTCAGCACGGGGTGGGCGCTGGCCTCGATGAACGTCTCATGCCCGTCGTTGAGGAGTTGCTGGATGGCGGGTTGGAATCGGACGGGGTTGCGGAGGTTGTTGTACCAGTAGTCGCCGTCAAGCTGTTCGGTGTCGAGGCGTTGGCCGGTGAGGGTGGAGTAGAAGGGGATGTGGGGTTCTTGCGCGTTGATGTCGGCCAGGTCGGTGAGGATCTGGTCGCGGATGTGTTCGGTGTGGGCGCAGTGGGAGGCGTAGTCGACCGGCAGGACGCGTGCGTTGAGCCCTTCGTCTTTGCACGCCCCGACGATGGTTTCGATCGCGTCGGGGTCGCCGGAGATGACGGTCGCCAATGGCCCGTTGAAGACGGCGATCTCGACTCCGGCATGCCCGGCGATGCGCTTCTGCGTCTGCTCGGCGGACAGGGAAAGCGATGCCATCGCGCCGGTGCCGGAGAGGGCGGTGAGTGCCTGGCTGCGCAATGCGACGACTTTGGCCGAGTCGGCGAGGGTGAGGGCTCCGGCGATGTGGGCGGCGGCGATCTCGCCTTGGGAGTGCCCGATGACGGCGTCCGGGGTCACACCGGCCGACTTCCACAGTTCGGCCAGGGAGATCATGACGGCCCAGAGCGTGGGTTGCAGGACGTCGACCCGGTCCATGCCGACCTCGTTGCGAAGGGCGTCGATCAAAGACCAGTCGATGAACGGTTCGAGTGCCTCGGCGCAGCGCTTGATGGATTCGGCGAAGACCGGTGACTCGTCCAAGAGCGTGGCGGCCATTCCCTGCCATTGCCATCCCTGTCCGGGGAACACCAGCACCGTTTTGCCGGGGGTTCCGGCGCGGCCTTGGACCAGGTGGGGTGCCTCGGCGCCGGCGGCCAGGGCCCGCAGACCGGTGTCGAACTCGTTCGGGGCCTGCCCGATGATCACGGCACGGTGTTCCAGGGTGGCGCGGGTGTTCGCCAGGGCGGTTGCTACCCCTGCCACATCCCCAGTCACACCAGCAAGGCGGTCGGCCTGGGCGCGTAGGGCGGGTTCGGTCTTGGCTGAGATCAGCCATGGCACCGGTCCTGAGATTTCCGCCGGCGTTGTTGGGGGTTCTTCTGGGGCTTGTTCGAGGATGATGTGGGCGTTGGTGCCGCTGATCCCGAACGAGGACACCGCAGCGCGGCGCGGTTGGTCCTTGTCCCACGGCTGCGACTCGGTGAGCAGTGACACCGCACCGGCGGACCAGTCGACGTGCGGGGATGGTTCGTCCACGTGCAACGTCTGGGGGAGGATGCCTGCGCGTATGGCGCCGACCATTTTGATGACGCCTGCGACTCCGGCGGCGGCCTGGGTGTGCCCGATGTTGGACTTCACCGACCCCAACCACAACGGACGACCCTCCGAACGCCCCCGCCCATAGGTCGCCAACAACGCCTGCGCCTCGATCGGGTCACCCAACGCCGTACCCGTCCCATGCGCCTCAACGACATCCACATCACCGCCGGTCAAACCCGCATTAGCCAGCGCCTGAGTGATCACGCGCTCCTGCGAGGGGCCGTTGGGGGCGGTCAGGCCGTTCGACGCGCCGTCCTGGTTGACCGCCGAGCCACGCACCACCGCCAACACCCGATGCCCGTTGCGCTGCGCCTGGGACAGCGGCTCCAGCAGGACCAGGCCGACGCCCTCACCCCAACCCGTCCCATCAGCGGCAGCGGCGAACGCTTTGCAGCGGCCGTCCACCGACAAGGCCCGCTGCCGCGAGAACTCCACGAAATGGGTCGGGCCCGCCATGACGGTGACTCCTCCGGCCACGGCGAGAGCGCAGTCGCCATTGCGGAGCGACTGCATCGCCAGATGCATGGCGACCAGGGAGGACGAGCAGGCGGTGTCCACCGTGATCGCCGGGCCCTCCAGGCCGAGGGTGTAGGCGATCCGGCCGGAGGCGACGCTGGTGGTGTTGCCGATGGCGAGTTGTCCGGCGAGTTCCTCGGGGGCCTCGGTGAGGTGCGCGGTGTAGTCGCCGGGCGTGACCCCGGCGAAGACCCCGGTGCTGGAGCCGCGCAGCGCGTTCGGGTCGATGCCCGCCCGCTCGAACACCTCCCAGGCCGTCTCCAGCAGCAGCCGCTGCTGCGGGTCCATCGCGGTGGCCTCGCGCGGCGATATCCCGAAGAACGCCGCGTCGAACCCGTCCGCGTCGTGCAGGAACGAGCCGTGCCGGACGTAGGACGTCCCGGTGCCGCCGTCCGGGTCGGGGTCGTAGAGCTTGTCGAGGTCCCAGCCGCGGTTGACCGGGAAGCCCGTCAGCGCGTCCCGGCCGCCCGCGACGAGCGTCCACAGGTCCTCGGGTGAGGCGACGCCGCCGGGGAACCGGCACGCCATCCCGACGATCGCGATCGGCTCGTCCGCTGAAGCGGCGGCCATTATGGCGCCAGAGGAGACGGACGCGCCCGACAGCTCGCCCACCAGGTAGGCGGACAGCGCCTCGGGCGTCGGACGGTCGAACACCAGCGACGCGGGCAGCCGCAGGCCCGTCACCGCGCTCAACCGGTTCCGCAGTTCGAGGGCGGTCAGCGAGGTGAAGCCGAGTTCCTTGAAGTTCCGGTCGGAGGCGAGCGCGCCGGAGCCGGTGTGGCCGAGGACGGCGGCGGCCTCCTGCCGGACGAGCGTCGCCACGGCCGTCGCGCGTTCGGCCTCCGGCAGGTCGAGCATCCTGCGGGCCCAGGCGCTCTCGTCCCCGGTCGCGCGTCCGGCCCGGCGCAGCGGGGCGCGGACGAGCCCGCCGAACACGGCGGGCAGCAGCCCGGATCGTGCCTGGGAGCGCAGCGCCCCGGTGTCCAGGTGGACGGGTGCGAGGAGCGGCCGGGGCGACGCGAGCGCCGCGTCCAGCAGGGCCATGCCCTCGGCGGGGGAGAGCGGGGAGATGCCGGTCCGCTGGAGCCGGTCCAGGTCGCTCTGCCGGAGGGTGTCGCCCATGCCGCTCGCCTCGGTGTCCCACAGGCCCCAGGCGAGGCTGGTCGCGGGGAGCCCGTTCGCGTGCCGGTGGCAGGCGAGGGCGTCGAGGAAGGTGTTGGCGGCGGCGTAGTTGGCCTGTCCGGCGTTGCCGATGAGCCCGGCGACGGAGGAGAACAGGACGAACGCCTCCGGGGCGAGGTCGCGGGTGAGCTCGTGCAGGTTCCAGGCGGCGTCGGCCTTGGCGCGCAGGACGCGGTCGAGGCGTTCGCCGTCCTGGGACGCGAGGACGGCGTCGTCGATGACCCCGGCGGTGTGGATCACGGCGGTGAGCGGACGCTCCCCGGGGATCGACGCGAGCAGCGCGGCCAGCGCGTCGCGGTCGCCGGCGTCGCAGGAGACGACGTCGGCGTCGGCGCCGAGCGCGGCCAGCTCGTCCCGGAGGGCGGCCGCGCCTTCGGCGGCGGGGCCCCGGCGGCTGATGAGCAGCAGGTGGCGCACGCCGTGCTCGGTGACGAGGTGCCGCGCCACGCGGGCGCCGAGCGCGCCGGTGCCGCCGGTGACGAGCACGGTCCCGTCCAGGTCGGGGGCCGTGTCCCCCTCGGGCTCGGCGGCACTGACGAGGCGCGGCACGAGCAGCTCCCCGTCGCGGACGGCGAGTTGAGGCTCTCCGGTGGCGATCGCGGCGGCGAGGACGTCGTCCGTGGGGTCGTCGGTGTCGAGCAGGACGAACCGTCCCGGGTTCTCGGTCTGGGCGACGCGGACGAGCCCCCACACGGCGGCGCCCGCCAGGTCGGTCACGTCCTCGCCGGGACGGGCCGCGACCGCGTTCCGGGTGGCGATCACGAGCCGGGAGCCGGTGCGGCCGTCGCCGGACCACTCCTGGAGCGCCGCGAGCACGTCGCGGGTGAGGTCGCGCGTCCCCGTGAGGACGTCGTCCCCGGACCCGACGGCGGGTCTCACCTCCACGTCGGGCGTCGGCGCGTCCGCGGGCGTGGGGATCGGCTGCCATTCGGGCGCGTAGAGCGAGCGCGCCACCGGCGACGAGGGGCCGAGGTCGTCCAGCGGCATCGGCCCGGTCCGGAGCGCGCCGACCGACAGGACGGGCGCTCCGGCCGGGTCGGTCAGCGTGACGTCGAGGGCGCCGTCCGGGCCCGGAGAGAGGCGGGCCCGGACGGCGGTGGCGTCGGTGGCGTGCAGCCGCAGCCCGCCGATGCCGGTGATGTGCGGCGGGGCGTCCGGCCGCAGGAGGTGGGGGACGGCGTCCAGCAGCGCCGGGTGGAGGCCGTAGCCGGAGACCTCGACGCCGTCCGCGAGCGCCAGGTCGGCGAACACCTCGTCGCCGCGCCGCCACGCGGCCCGCACCCGCGCGTTGCCGAGGTCGTCGAGGTCGTCCAGGTCAAGGGGGTCGGCTCCGGCCGGCGGCCACACGCCGACGTCCGCACCGCCGACGGCGATGTCGGCGGCGATGTCGGCGGCGACGGCGCGGGCGTGCAGGGCCCAGGGGAGGTCGGCGTCCGCCGGGCGGCCGTGGACGGTCACGGCCCGGGTCCCGTCCTCGCCGGGCGCGCCGACGGCGACCTGGAGGTGGACGGCGCCCTGGTCCGGCAGCACCAGCGGCGCGCCGAACTCCAGGTCGCGGACGGACGCGGACCCCGCGGCCGCCACGATCAGATCGGCCAGCGCGGCCGAGGGCAGGACGATCCGCCCCGCGACGCGGTGTCCGGCGAGCCAGGGGTGGTCGTGCACCGAGATCCGGCCGGTGAACAGCGTCCCGTCGCCGTCGGCGAGGCCGATCGCGGCGGCCAGCAGCGGATGCTCGGCGACGCCGAGGCCCGCCGAGGCGACGTCGCCCCCCGGGCCGGGGCGCAGCCAGTAGTGGCGGCGGTCGAACGCGTAGGTCGGCAGGTCGATGGCGCGGGCGCCGGGGAACACCGCCGCCCAGTCGAGGGCGGCGCCGCCCGCGACCATCCGCGCGAGCGCGTGGGCGAACGACGCGGGTTCGGGACGCCCCTCCTTCAGCGCGCCGGACGTCGCGAGCCCGGTGACCTCGCCCAGGCAGTCGTGGAGCATGCCGGTCAGCACCGGGTCGGGGCCGAGTTCGAGGAACGCGGTGACGCCGAGCGCGCGCAGCGCCCGCACGCCGTCGTGGAACCGCACGGCCTGCCGGACGTGCGACACCCAGTAGTCCGGGGAGGTGAGCTGCCCGGGTTCGGCGACGCGTCCGGTCACGTTGGAGACGACCGTGAGGCGCGGCTCGTGGTAGGTGAGCCCGGCGGCGACGCGGCGGAACTCCTCCAGCACCTCGTCCATGTGCGGGGAGTGGAAGGCGTGGCTGACCTGGAGGCGCCGCGTCCGGTGGCCGTCGGCCTTGAAGCGCGCGGCGAGGGCGTCGATCGCGTCGGCGTCTCCGGAGACGACCGTGGACGCGGGACCGTTCACGGCCGCGATCGCGACCCGGTCGTCCAGCGCGCGGGCGACGGTGTCCTCGTCGGCGCCGACGGCGAGCATCGCGCCGTCCCCGCGGGCGGCCTGCATGAGCCGTCCGCGCGCGGCGACCAGCGCGCACGCGTCCTCCAGCGACCACACCCCGGCCGCGTGCGCCGCCGCGAGCTCGCCGATCGAGTGCCCGATCAGGTGGCCGGGGGCGAGGCCGAAGTGCTCGGCGAGCCGGAACAGCGCGGTCTCGACGGCGAACAGCGCGGCCTGCGTGAACCGCGTCTGGTCGAGCAGCGCCGCGTCCTCGGAGCCGGGCTCGGCGAACACCACCTCGCGCAGCGGGCGCGGAAGGTGCCGGTCGAGTTCGCCGCAGACCTGGTCCAGCGCCTCCGCGAACACCGGGAACGCGGCGGCCAGCTCGCGTCCCATGCCGAGGCGCTGGCTGCCCTGGCCGGTGAACAGGAACGCGACCCGCGCCGCGCCGTCCGCCGTGCCGCGCACGACCTGCGGGGACGCCTCGCCGCGCGCCAGCGCGTCCAGCGCGTCCAGGCCCTCCTCGCGGTCGTTCGCGACGACGACCGCGCGGTGCTCGAACGGCTTCCTGGTCGTGGCGAGCGAGAACGCGGCGTCGACCGGGTCGGCCCCGGCGAGCCGGGCGCGGAGCCGCGCGGCCTGCGCGGCGAGGGCCTCCTCGCCGCGCGCCGACACCGTCCACAGGACGGGCGCGAGCCCCGGCTCCCTCGCGGCGGCGGCCTCGTGGGCCTGCTCCGGCGGCTCCTCCACGATGACGTGGGCGTTGGTGCCGCTGATCCCGAACGAGGAGATCCCGGCGCGGCGCGGCCGGTCGCCCGGCTCCCAGGGGCGCGGCTCGGTGAGCAGCGCCACCTCGCCCGCCGCCCAGTCCACGCGCGGGGACGGCTCGTCCACGTGCAGCGTCCGCGGCAGCTCGGCGTGCCGCATCGCCATCACCATCTTGATCACACCGGCGACCCCGGCGGCCGCCTGCGTGTGCCCGATGTTCGACTTGATCGACCCCAGCCACAGCGGGCGCCCCTCGGGACGGTCCTGCCCGTAGGTGCCGATCACCGCCTGCGCCTCGATCGGGTCGCCCAGCGAGGTGCCGGTGCCGTGCGCCTCGACCGCGTCCACGTCCGCGCCGGACAGGCCCGCGCCCGCGAGCGCCTGCCGGATCACCCGCTCCTGCGACGGCCCGTTCGGCGCGGTCAGCCCGTTGGACGCGCCGTCCTGGTTGACCGCCGAACCCCGGATCACGCCCAGGACGGCGCGGCCGTTGCGCCGCGCGTCCGAGAGCCGCTCCAGCACCAGCATTCCGGCGCCCTCGCCGAGGCCGGTCCCGTCGGCGGCGGCGGCGAACGCCTTGCACCGCCCGTCCGGCGACAGGCCCCGCTGGCGCGAGAACTCCACGAACACCCGGGGGCGCGCCACGACCGTGACGCCGCCCGCCAGCGCCAGCCCGCACTCGCCGCGCCGCAGCGCCTGAACCGCGAGGTGCACCGCGACCAGCGACGACGAGCACGCCGTGTCGACCGTGACCGCAGGGCCCTCCAGCCCGAGCGTGTAGGCGATGCGCCCGGAGATGACGCTGTTGATCCGCCCGGTCAGCAGGTGCCCCTCGAACTCGGCCGGGGTGCGCGGCGGCGCGTACTCCTGGTCCATCGCCCCGACGAACACGCCGGTCGCCGACCCGCGCAGCCCGCCCGGATCGACCGAGGCCCGCTCGAACGCCTCCCACGCCGTCTCCAGCGCGATCCGCTGCTGCGGGTCCATCGCCGTCGCCTCACGCGGGCTCAGGTCGAAGAACCCCGGGTCGAACCCGCCCGCGTCCGACAGGAACCCGCCCGCCCGCGACGACACCTTCCCCGGCGTCGCCGGGACCGGGTCGAACAGGTTCTCCAGGTCCCAGCCCCGGTCGCCCGGGAACGGCCCGACGGCGTCGCCCTCGTCCGCGACGAGCCGCCACAGCGCCTCGGGGGAGTCGACGCCGCCCGGGTAGCGGCACCCCATCCCGACGATCGCGATCGGCTCGGTGGTGGCCGCGATGAGCTCGGAGTTGCGGCGGCGTAGCTGCTCGGCCTCCTTCAGGGACGCGCGCAGCGCTTCAACGAGCTGGTCGTTCGACGTGGTCATCTACGCTCCATCGCTGGTGCTGCCGTTCAAGGCCAGCCGGATGAGTTCATCGGCGTTCATGGCGTCGATCTGTTCGGTCTCGGCGGGCGCCGCGCCGCCGCCGTCTTCCGCGAGTTCGGTCAGCCGCTCCAGCAGGCCGGACGCGCGGAGCCTGGCCAGCGGGACCGACGCCAGCAGCCCGCGGACGGCGGCCTCGTCGTCCGCCTCCTGGTGCGGGTCGGCGCCGAGTTCGCGGGCGAGGCGCTCCGCCAGCGCGGCGGGCGTCGGGTGGTCGAAGGTCACGGACGCGGGCAGCCGGACGCCCGCCGCCCGGTTCAGCCGCGTCCGCAGCTCCACCGAGGTCAGCGAGTCGAACCCGAGATCCTTGAACGGACGGTCCTCGGGGACCGCCGCCGGCTCCGCGTGCCCGACCGCCGCCGCCGCGTGCCCGCGGACCAGGTCGACCAGGAAGCGGCGCCGCGCGTCCGGCGGCATCGCCGCCACCCGCCCCTTCAGGTCGGCCTCCTGGGCTGCCGCCGCCTCCTTGCGCGGCCGCCGCGGGACGAGGCCGCGCATCAGCGCCGGGACCTCCGCGTTCGCGCGCAGCGCCGCCAGGTCCAGCCGGACCGGCACCAGCACCGGCCCGAGCGGCGACGCCCACGCCGCGTCCAGCAGCGCGAGCCCCTGCTCGGACGGCAGCGGCGTCACACCCCAGCGCAGCATGCGGCGCCGGTCCGCCTCGCCCATCGCGGACGTCATGCCGCTCTCCTGCGCCCACAGCCCCCACGCCAGCGACAGGGCGGGCAGGCCCTCGCCGTGCCGCAGCCGGGCCAGCGCGTCGAGCGCGGCGTTGGCGGCGGCGTAGTTCGCCTGGCCCGCGCCGCCGATCGTCCCGACCACGGAGGAGAAGAGGACGAACGCGTCCAGGTCCAGGTCGCGGGTCAGCTCGTGCAGGTTCCACGCGCCCGTGACCTTGGGCTTCAGGACGGTGTCGAGGCGTTCGGGGGTGAGTTGGGAGAGGACGCCGTCGTCGAGGACTCCGGCGGCGTGGATGACGGTGGTGAGGGGGTGTTGGGTGGGGATGTGGTTGAGGAGGGTGGCGAGTTGTTCGCGGTCTGCGGTGTCGCAGGCGGCGATGGTGACGTGGGCGCCCAGTTCGGTCAGTTCTTTGTGGAGTTGGGCGGCGCCTTCGGTGGCCGGGCCCCGGCGGCTGGTGAGGAGGAGCCGCCGGGCGCCCCGCTCGGTCACCAGGTGGCGCGCGAGCATGCGGCCGAGGCCGCCCGTTCCGCCGGTGATCAGTACCGTGCCGTCCAGGGGCGGAAGGGGTGCCGACTCGTCGGTCGCGGCCTTTTCGAGGCGTGCGGCGCGGGGGTGGCCGTCGATGATCTGTAGCTGGGGCTCCCCGGACGCGAGCGCGGCCGGGAGCGCCGCCACCGATGCCGCGTCGCCGTCCAGGCCCACCAGGACGAACCGGCCGGGCTCCTCCGTCTGCGCCGTGCGGACCAGGCCCCAGACCGGCGCCTCGGACACCTCGTCCGGACCCGCCCCCACGAACACCAGCCGCGCCGACGCGAACGCTTCGTCGGCCAGCCATTCCTGCACCGTGCTCAGCGCGTGGTGGACGGTGTCAGCGGGGACCAGGACGATGTCGGGTGCTTCGAGCGAGGCGAGGTCGGGGACGGTGTCGAGCGTGATCCCGGCCTCCTCCAAGCCCTTGCGGATCCGGGCGTCCTCGGGGCCCACCCAGGCCCAGCGTCGTCCTGGTTCCGGAGTCGTGGACGGGAGCGGCGTCCAAGCCGTCCGGTAGAGGGGACCGGCGCCGCGTCCCGCGCTGAGGCGCGCCGACGACAACGGGCGCAGCGTCAGCGACTCGACCGCCGCGACCGCACCGCCGGACGGGTCGAACACCGTGAACGAGATCGCGTCCGGGGCCGTCCAGGTCATCCGCACCCGCAGGACGGTCGCGCCCGTCGCGCGCAGGGTGACGTCGGTCCAGGAGAACGGCAGGCCGCCTTCCTCGGCGTCGGGGACGAACATCGCGTGCAGCGCCGCGTCCAGCAGGGCGGGGTGGACTCCGAAGCCGTCCACCTCGTCCTGCTGCTCGGGGGCGAGGCCGACCTCCGCGAACACCTCCTTGCCGCGCGTCCATGCGGCCCGCATTCCCTGGAACGCCGGGCCGTAGGTGAAGCCCGTATCGGCGAGGACGTCATAGAACTCCGCCAGCTCGACGGGTTCGGCGCCTTCCGGCGGCCAGACCGGGGGATTCGGTGCGGGCTCGTCCGACTCGTCCCCGACGATCCCGGTCGCGTGCTGCGTCCATTCGCCCCCGCCGGTGCGGGAGCGGATGGTGATGTCCCTGTCCGGGCCTAGGACGACCTGGATCTGCGTCAGGCGCTCGTCCAGGATGAGCGGGGCGTGGAGGGTGAGTTCGTGGACGGTGGGGTGGGTGTGGAGGGCGAGATCGAGGAACGCGGTGCCGGGGAGGATCGGAGTGTGGGTGACGGCGTGGTCGACAAGCCAGGGATGGGTGGTGGTGGAAACGGCTCCGGTGTAGACGGTCGTCCCGTCGGGGAGTTCGTTGACCGTTGCCAGGAGGGGGTGCTCGGCCGGCTGAAGGCCGAGGTGCGGGACGTCCGTTGTCGGCCGGGGTGGGTTCAGCCAGTACGACCGGCGTTGAAAGGGATAGGTGGGGAGATCGGCCTGGGGCGCGTCCTTGGGGAGGAGCTGCGTCCAGTCGATGGGCGTTCCGTGGACGTGGAGGTGCGCGGCCGAGGCGAGGAATCGGTCGAGTCCGCCTTCGTCCCGCCTCAGCGTTCCGGTGACAACGGCCCCGTCGTCGGTGTCGCTGATGGCGGGCGCCAGGACTGGATGCGCGCTGGCCTCGACGAATGTGCTGTGTCCGTGGTTGAGGAGTTGTTGGATGGCGGGTTGGAATCGGACGGGGTTGCGGAGGTTGTTGTACCAGTACCGGCCGTCGAGTTGTTCGGTGTCGAGGCGTTGGCCGGTGAGGGTGGAGTAGAAGGGGATGTGCGGGGTTTGCGGTGAGAGGTCGGTCAGATCGGTGAGGATCTGGTCGCGGATGCGTTCGGTGTGGGCGCAGTGTGAGGCGTAGTCGACCGGCAGGACGCGGGCGTTGAGCCCTTCGTCTTTGCAGGTGTTGACGATCGCGTTTATCGCGTCGGGGTCGCCGGAGATGACGGTGGCCGAGGGTCCGTTGAACGCGGCGATCTCCACGCCGTCGTGGGCGGCGATCCGTTCCTGTGTCTGTTCGGCCGACAGCGACAGGGACGCCATCGCACCGCTCCCCGACAGGGCGGTCAATGCGCGGCTGCGCAAGGCGACGACTTTGGCTGAGTCGTGGAGGGTGAGGGCTCCGGCGATGTGGGCGGCGGCGATCTCGCCTTGGGAGTGCCCGATGACGGCGTCCGGGATCACACCGGCCGACCGCCATACCTTGGCCAGGGAGATCATGACCGCCCACAGCGCTGGTTGCAGAACATCGACCCGATCCATACCGACCCCTTCGCGAAGGGCGTCGATCAAAGACCAGTCGATGAACGGTTCGAGTGCCTCGGCGCAGCGCGCGATGGACTCGGCGAACACCGGGGATTCATCGAGTAGCGCGGCGGCCATTCCCTGCCATTGCCAGCCCTGCCCGGGGAACACCAGCACCGTCTTGCCAGGGGTTCCGGCGCGGCCCTGGACCAGGTTGGGTGCCTCGGCGCCGGCGGCCAGGGCCCGCAGACCGGCGTCGAACTCGTCAGCGCTCTGCCCGATGATGACCGCGCGGTGTTCCAGGGTGGCGCGGGTGTTCGCCAGGGCGGTTGCCGCGCCCGCCACATCGTCGGTCACACCGCCAAGGCGGTCGGCCTGTGCGCGTAGGGCGGGTTCGGTCTTGGCTGAGATCAGCCATGGCACCGGGCCTGAGATTTCCGCCGGCTTTGTTGCGGGTTCTTCTGGGGCTTGTTCGAGGATGATGTGGGCGTTGGTGCCGCTGATCCCGAACGAGGACACCGCCGCGCGGCGCGGTTGATCCTTCTCCCACGGCTGCGACTCGGTGAGCAGTGACACCCCACCGGCGGACCAGTCGACGTGCGGGGACGGCTGGTCCACGTGCAACGTCTGGGGAAGGACACCCGCACGCATCGCGCCGACCATTTTGATGACGCCTGCGACTCCGGCGGCGGCCTGGGTGTGCCCGATGTTGGACTTCACCGACCCCAACCACAACGGACGACCCTCCGAACGCCCCCGCCCATAGGTCGCGAGAAGGGCCTGGGCCTCGATCGGGTCACCCAACGCCGTACCCGTCCCATGCGCTTCGACCACATCAACGTCGCCCGAGGTAAGGCCCGCATTGGCCAGAGCCTGCGTGATCACGCGCTCCTGCGAGGGACCGTTGGGCGCGGTCAGGCCGTTCGACGCGCCGTCCTGGTTGACCGCCGAACCACGCACCACCGCCAACACCCGATGCCCGAGTCGTTCGGCATCCGACAAGCGCTCCAGCAACACCAAGCCGACGCCCTCGCCCCAACCCGTCCCATCAGCGGCAGCGGCGAACGCCTTGCAGCGGCCGTCCACCGACAAACCACGCTGCCGCGAGAACTCGGTGAACATGCCCGGCGTGGACATGATCGTGGCACCGCCCGCCAGGGCCATCGTGCATTCGCCGTTCCGCAGCGACTGGACCGCCAGATGCATGGCGACCAGGGAGGACGAGCAGGCCGTGTCCACCGTGATCGCCGGGCCCTCCAACCCGAACGAATAGGCGATCCGGCCGGAGGCCACGCTCGTCGTGCTGCCGGTGAGGACGTGGCCGCCGAAGTCGGCGGGCGCGTCGGCGAGGCGGGGGCCGTAGTCGTGCGTGGTGACCCCGGCGAAGACGCCCGTCCGGGTACCGCGCAGGGCCGAGGGGACGATCCCGGCCCGCTCGAACACCTCCCACGCGGTCTCCAGCAGCAGTCGCTGCTGCGGGTCCATCGCGGACGCCTCGCGCGGGGAGATGCCGAACAGGTCGGCGTCGAAAAGGTCCGCGTCGTGCAGGAATCCGCCCTGCCGCACATACGACGTTCCGGCGCGAGAAGGATCGGGGTCGTACAGCGCCTCGATATCCCAGCCGCGGTTCTCCGGGAACCCGGACACGGCGTCGCGGCCCTCGGCCACCAGCCGCCACAGCTCCTCCGGAGACGACGCGCCGCCCGGGTAGCGGCAGGCCATCCCGACGATCGCGACCGGCTCGTCCAGCGCAACGGTGGAAACAGCGGTGTCCGATGAGGGCGAAGCGCCGCCTTCGAGCGTCCACAGGTGGCGGGCGAGGCGTTCGGGTGTGGGGTGGTTGTAGACGAGGGTGGGCGGCAGCCGCAGGCCGGTGCCGGATTCGAGGCGTTCCCGCAGTTCGACGGCGCCGAGCGAGTCGAAGCCGAGGTCCTTGAAGGTCGCGGAGGGCGGGACGTCGTCCGGCGCGTCATGTCCGAGGACGATCGCGGCGGTGGCGCGTACGAGCCGCAGGAACTCCTCCTCGGACCGCACGTCCGGGAGATCGTCCTCAACGACCGCAGCCTCCGCGACGGGACGCGGAACAGCCGGAACAGTGGAACCCGAGGTGTCGATCCAGTGGCTCCGGCGCTGGAACGGATAGGTCGGCAGAGGCACGCGGACCGCGTCCTGCCAGCCCGGCCCCGCCGTCCAGTCGACGGGGACGCCGTTCACGTGGGCCGTGGCGGCGGACGTGAGGAAGCGCTCCAGGCCGCCCTCGCCCCGGCGGAGCGACCCGGTGACCACCGCGGGGACACCGGCGGCGTCGGCGGTGGCGCGGAGCGCCATCGTCAGCACGGGATGCGGGCTGACCTCGATGAACGTGCGGTGTCCGCGTTCGAGCAGCAGTCGCGTGACCGGTTCGAGCAGGATCGGCTGCCGCAGGTTCCGGTACCAGTACCCGGCGTCGAGTCCGGCGGTGTCGAGGACCTCGCCGGTGACGGTGGAGTGGAAGACGACGTCGGAGGTCCGGGGAGCGACCCCCGACAGCACCTCGGCGAGCCGTTCGCGGACGGGTTCGACGTGCCGGGAGTGGGAGCCGTAGTCGATCGGGACGCGGCGGGCCCGCACGTCCTCCGCCCGGCACTCGGCGATGATCTCCTCGACGGCGGCGGCGTCGCCGGACACGACGGTGGCGCCGGGGCCGTTGAGCGCGGCGATCGCCACGGCGCCGTCCCAGCGCGCGATGCGGTCGCGGGTCTGGTCGGCGGTGAGTTCGAGCGAGGCCATCGCGCCGTTCCCGGCCAGGTCGCGGACGACCTGGGCGCGCAGCGCGACGATCCGCGCGGCGTCGGGCAGCGACAGCGCGCCCGCGACGCAGGCGGCGGCGATCTCGCCCTGCGAGTGGCCGATGACCGCGTCGGGGTGGACGCCGAACGACCGCCACTGGTCGGCGAGGGCGACCATCACCGCCCACAGCGCGGGCTGGACGACGTCGTCGCCTTCGAGGGGGGCGCCGCCGGTGAGGACGTCGATCAGCGACCAGCCCACATGCGGCTGGAGGGCGTCGGCGCAGTCCTGGAGCCGCGCCCGGAAGACCGGCGAGGTCTCCATGAGCTCGGTGGCCATCCCGGCCCACTGCGAGCCCTGGCCCGGAAAGACGAACACGACCTTGCCGGGATCGCCCACGCTTCCGGTGACCATCCCGGTCACAGGGCGGTCCTCGGCGAGCGCGTCGAGCGCGGCGCCCGGCTCGTCCCCGATCACAACCGCCCGGTGCGCGAACGCGGTCCGGGTCGTGGCCAGCGAGAACCCGATATCGGCGGGGGAGCCGCTGACGTCGCGCAGCCGCCGGGCCTGGTCGCGCAGCGCGCGGCGGTCACGCCCCGACAGCGTCCACACCACGGGTCCCGGAGCCGGATCCCGTGGCGTCTCATCGCGAACCGGAGGCGCCTCGCCGACCAGTATGTGGCAGTTCGTCCCGCCCATCCCGAACGAGCTGACGCCCGCCACCAACCGGCGGTCGGGCGCGGGCCACTCGCCGGCCCGGTCCTGGACGCGCAGGTTCAACTCGTCCAACGGGATGTGCGGGTTCGGGGTCTCGTAGTTGAGGCTGGCCGGCAGCAGCCGGTTCTGCACGCTCAGCACCGTCTTGATGAGCCCGGTGATCCCGGCGGCGCCTTCGAGGTGCCCGACGTTGGTCTTCACCGAGCCGACCGCGAGGGGCGGCGAACCGGCCGGGCGCGGCGCGCCGAGCGCCGCGCCCAGCGCGGCGGCCTCGACCGGGTCGCCGACGGCCGTCCCGGTGCCGTGCAGCTCGACGTACTGCACCTCGCCCGGAGAGACGCCCGCCCGCGCGCAGGCCGACCGGATCAGGTCGGCCTGCGCGTCCCGGTCGGGGACGGTCAGCCCGGCCCCGCCGCCGTCGTTGTTGACGGCGCCGCCGAGCAGCACGCAGCGGACGGGGTCGCCCTCGGCGAGCGCGCGGTGGAGGGGTTTCAGCACGAGCACGCCGCCGCCCTCGCCGCGCACGTAGCCGTTGGCGCGGGCGTCGAAGGTGTGGCAGCGACCGTCGGGGGACAGCCCGCCGAACAGCTCCGAGCCGCGCGTGCTCGCCGGGTCCATGATCAGGCTGACGCCGCCCGCGAGCGCGAGCGCGGACTCGCCCGACAGCAGGCTCTCCATCGCCAGGTGCACGGCGACCAGCGACGACGACTGGCCCGAGTCCACCGTCAGGCTCGGCCCGCGCAGGCCGAGGGTGTAGGAGACGCGATTGGCGATGATGCCGCGCGCGGTGCCGGTGAGGGTGTGCCGCCCGGCGGCGCCCGCGTCCCGCGACAGCATCGCGTAGTCGTCCCAGAACGTCCCGGTGAAGACGCCGGTGGCGGTGTGCTCCAGCGCGGCGGGGACGGTGCCGGAGTCCTCCAGCGCCTCCCAGCTCAGCTCCAGCATGAGGCGCTGGCGCGGGTCCATCGCGGCGGCCTCGCGCGGTGAGACGCCGAAGAACGCGGCGTCGAAGCCGTCGACCCGGTCGAGGAAGCCGCCGCGCGCGCCGTCCAGGCCGCGTCCGGCGGGCGCCGGGCCGACGGCGTCGCGGCCCTCGCGCAGCAGCGTCCAGAACGCGTTCGGGGCGGGCGCGCCGGGCAGGCGGCACGCCATCCCGATCACCGCGATCGCCGTGCTCGGCCACTCCTCCTGGGGCATCCCGGCTCCTCGTCACTGGTGCTGGTCGCAGTCGGTCGGCCTCCACGGTCGGAGGCGCTGCTAACGGAGGTCTTGCCGGGCGCTAAAGTCGGCGCGGCCGGGCCGGGCGGGTCAGCCGATGGCCTGCTCGAAGTCGAAGAACCCGTACCGGTCGTAGCGGCGCTTCACATCGACGAGCCGGGGATAGTTCTCGGCGTAGTACGCGCGCCGCCAGTCGGTCAGCTCGGGGTCGATGTAGTTCTGGTACGTCTCGTGCGAGGAGTACCGGTCGGTGACGGTGAAGGCGTTGTCGATCCACCGGCGGGCGATCGCCCGGTCCTCCTGCGTCGCGCCCGCGGGCGGCACCATCGTCGACCAGTTGACGGTGAACAGCGCGTCGCGGTGGACGTAGGCGGTGTCGGTGCGGGACGGCCGCGCCGAGACCCCGCCGAGCGCGAACGCCTGCACGAACCTGATGTGCCCGGCCTTGCGGTCGGCGTCGAACGCCTCGACCATCGCCTCCAGCCCGGCGGCGGGCGCGTCCTTGCGGAAGATGCGGGTCCGCTCCAGCGTGTACCCGGTGCGGGGGAGCATCGCCTCGGGGTTCGCGCCGACCCGGTGGCACTGCGCGACGGTCTTGGTGGTGCAGTCGAACCACGTCATCATCGCGTCCCGGAACGTCAGGTCGTTGACGTCGCGCTTCTGCGGCCGCCTGCCCACCTCGGAGATCAGCGCCTCCAGGTGCGGGGCGAGGTCCTCCGGCGAGCCGAGGAACGCGCCGTCGGTGATCAGGTAGGGGACGTTGCCGGGCGCCGCGTCGAAGTGGATGAACAGCCACCGCGACCCGAGGTTGTCCGGGACGGTCCGCGACCACTTCTGCCAGGCGGCCATGACGCGCTGCACGTCGTCCCACGCCCAGTACAGGGTGAAGTTGACCATCCGGGGGACCATCGCGTGCCGGCGCTGGTAGCCGGTGACGATGCCGAAGTTGCCGCCGCCACCGCCGCGCAGCGCCCAGAACAGGTCGGGATAGGACTTCTCCGAGCAGGTCACGACCCGCCCGTCGGCGAGGACGACCTGCGCCGACTCGACCGTGTCGCAGCCGATGCCGAGCGCGCGGGTCTGCCAGCCGATGCCGCCGCCCTGGAGGTAGCCGCCCATCGCGACCGTCGGGCACAGCCCGGCGGACACGGCCGCGCCGTTCCTGGACAGGGTGTCGACGACGTCGACGAGCTGGGCGCCGGGGCCCATGTAGGTCGTGTCGCCCTTCATCTGGATCCCGTTGATCCGGGACACGTCGATGACGAGCCCGGTGGAGGTGGAGTACCCGCCGTAGCTGTGGCCGCCGCTGCGCGGCACCGCCGCGATGCCGTTGTACTGCGCGAACGACAGGCACGCCTGCACGTCCCCCGGCGACGTGCAGTACGCCACCCCGGCCGGGTTGACGCCGTCGAACTCGGTCCACTGGATCTGCTTGGCGGCGGCGTACCCGGCGTCGGACGGCAGCACGAGGCGGTCGCCCAGCCGCCTGCGCAGCCGGTCCCACTCCGTCGCCTGCGCGCCCGCGCTGCCCGCCAGGCCCATCACGCCGAGCCCGGCGGCTGCCAGGGTCGCGGCACCGCCCTTCAGCACCGCTCTCCGTGTCGTCGTCATGCGCACCTCTCTCCTCAGGGCCCCGGTGGGGGCCGTTCGGCCGGCCGCAAGCCTGGGCGCGCCCCCTAAACCCGCGCTTAGGCGGTTCCATGGGATTAGCGGCGGTTTAGCCGCGCCGAGGAGGTTGTGCTCGACCCCTATTCAGCAGGCCCGACACAGGAGGCTGTGCCACGTGGAACGAAAGCTGAACGCCGTCGAGGCGATGCTCGTCGGCGACGCGAGCACGCGCATCACCGTGGTGTGCACGCTGCGCGGCGGGATCGACGCGGACGCGCTCGCCGCCGCCTTCGCCGCCAAGGTCGCCGAGCATCCCGCGCTGCGGAGCCACGTCGTGCGGACGCCGGACGGCCTGCGGTTCGAGCCGCTCGACCCGGCGGACCACCCCGTCCTCCAGGTCCGCCCCGGCGGCCGGGACGCGCTGGAGGAGGAGATCCAGACGCCACTCGACCCCGGCGAGGCGCTGGTCCGCGCGGTGCTCCTGCGCGGCGACGACGCGGACGGCGAGGACCGCGAGGACGTCGTGGTGTTCGCCGTCGACCACGCCGTGTCGGACGGCATCAGCGTCGTCACGCTGCACGAGGCGTTCTGGGACCACTACACCCGCGCCGTCGCGGGCGCCGCGCCGGACGCGCCGCCCCGGGCCGTGCCGGAGCCGGTCCAGGTCCGGTTGCGCCCCTGGTCCGAGGAGGACATCTCCGCGCACGTCGCCCGCCGCGTCGCGGAGGCGAAGGAGATGCGCCCGGTCACGCTCCCCTACGGCGCGGGCGGGGAGCCGGGCATCCGGCTGGAGCAGATCCGGCTGAGCGCGGCGGACACCGAGGCGATCTCGGCGGCGGCGAAGCGGGACGGGCTGAGCCGGCACTGGCTGGTGTCCGGCGCGTTGCTGACCGCGCTGCGCCGGCACCTGGACGCGCCGTCCGGCCCCGCGAACCTGAGCTGCCTCACGCCGGTGGACCTCCGGTCGCGGCTGGACCCGGAGGTGGACCGCGAGGACATGGTGCTCGCCGCGTCCTGGTTCACCGCCTACGCCGAGGTGCCCGAGGACGGTGAGGCGACCGCCGTCGGCGCCCGGCTGAACGAGGGGTTCCGGCGCGCCCGCGAGCGCGGCGACCTGGAGCTGGAGATCCTCGGCGTGCACCGGCTGCTGGAGGACCCGAGCCTGCTGATGCCGAGCCTGGTCGTCACCAACGCGGGCGCGATCTCCACACCGGTCACCCCGCCCGGCGTGGAGATCACCGGCTTCCGCTGGTTCGGGCTGGCCGCGATGGGGCCGCTGACCGCGTTCGTGCTCACCCTCGACGGCCGCCTGACCGTCGAGTTCGCGTTCAACGGCGGGTTCCTGGACGAGGGGCTCGTGCGGGCGTTCGCGTCCTCGGTCCGGGAGGTGCTGGCCGAGCTGGCGTCCTCGGGCGCGACGCCGGACGGCGCCGCCGGGCACGCTGCCGCGGGGAACCCGGCCCGCGTCAACGCCTGAGCGCCGCACCCGAAAGGGGGCACCGGGATCACCGGTGCCCCCTTTCCGCGGCGGTCACGGGACGGCTCTCAGGATGTCGGCTCTCCGAACCACCGCGTGAGGGCCTCGCGCAGCCCCGTGTCCACGCCGTCGCCGGGTGTCGCCCAGGCGACGAAGCCGTCCGGCCGGACGAGCAGCGCGGCCGCGTCGAGCCCGGGGTGCGGCTCGGCGGCGACCACGTCGACGCGGTCGGCCCATCCGGTGACCCGGGCCTGGTCAGGCTCGGACCCCGAAAGGTCATAGAGGACGCCGCAGCCGGCGGCGAGCGGCCGCTCGTCCTTCACGGCCAGCAGCGTGTTCGGGACGCGCGCGCCCACCAGCGGGTGCGGGGCGGCGTCGCTGCCCAGCGGGTAGCGCACGTCGGTCACCTGCGTGATGAGCTGCCGGTTGACCTCGTCGTAGCGGATCAGCTCGGCCATCAGCTCCCGCAGCGCCGAGGTCGTCCTCCCCGACCGGAACACGGCGAGCTGCGCCTCGCCGTGCAGGCAGGCGCGGTCGCCGACCGGCCGCCGCTCGGCGTCGTAGCTGTCGAGCAGCCCCGGGGGCGCCCACCCGTTCAGCTCCGCGCCGAGCTTCCACGCCAGGTTGAGCGCGTCGTGGATGCCGGTGCTCTTGCCGTGCGCGGCGTGGACGAAGTGGGCGTGCGCCGCCTCGCCCGCGAGGAACACCCGCCCCTTGCGGTAGCCGTCGGCGTGCCGGGTCGGCCCGCCGTAGCGGAACAGCCGCTCGGGCTCGCCCAGCTCGGGCTCCTCGCCGGACGCGCGGCGCAGGGAGGCCAGCAGCTCGTCCTTGCTCAGCGGCACGTCGGCGGCGGGCGGGCGCCGGTCGAACTCGACCGACATCACGCGGATCAGGCCGTCGCCGAACGGCAGCACCGAGGTCATCCCGTCCGCGTACAGGCCGGTGTCGAACTCGGGGGACTCCCCGGCGGCGACCTTGAAGTCGCCGAACACGCCGTAGTAGGACAGCGTGCTCTCGGTGACGTCGAACCCGGCCATCTCCCGGACGGGGCTGTCGGGCCCGTCGCAGCCGACCAGGTAGGAGCAGCGGATCTCGTAGTCGCCGTCGGCGCAGGACACGCCGAGGGTGACGCCCGACCCGTCCTGCCGCAGGCTCGTCGCGCGGTGCCCGCGGCGGACGTCCGCGCCGAGCTCCACCGCCCGCTCCTCCAGGATCTCCTCGGCGCGCCAGTCGGGGGAGGCGAGCGTGTACTCGTCCTCGCCGACCTTCTCCACGTCCAGCCAGATGAGCCCGAAGTGCAGGCGCGGCCACTTCGGCAGCGGCCCGCCGAACCGGTCCATCAGCCCGCGCTGGTCGAGCGCCTCGGCGGCGCGCGGGTGCAGGCCCATCGAGTGCGTGTGCTCGTGGAGCGTCCCGATCCGCTCCAGCAGGACGACGTCGACCCCGGCGAGCCGCAGCTCCCCGGCCAGCATCATGCCGGTGGGCCCGCCGCCCACCACGACGACGGAGGTGCTTTCCTCAGCGTTCACGGTGCTTCCTTTCGGTGCGGCGGACGGCTCACGCGCCGGCCGCCAGCTCGTAGATGCCGGCGAGGCTCGGCGCCTCCAGCAGGTCGGGCAGGGAGATCGGGCGGCTGGTCTCGCGCTCCAGCACGACCATCAGCGCCAGCAGGTGCACCGAGTCCCAGCCGGGCAGCTCGTCGAACCCGGTGCCGACGGTCTCGCTGGTCACCGGCAGGCCGAGTTCGTCGCGGACGAGCGCGACGAAGTCGTCGATGCTTCTCACGACGGGGTCCCTTCGAAGTCGGTGGTGAGCCTGACGTGCTCGGGCGGCTCGGGCAGCTCGGCGAGGTCGTGCCGGAAGTGCGTCCCGTCCTCGTCCTCGGCGACCGGGACGAAGCCGGAGCGGGGATAGAAGTCCGCGACCTTGCCGTTCTTGGCGCTCGGCCGGTAGGAGGCCCGGACCTCCGCCGCGCCGGTGTCCTTCGCGTGCCGCAGCAGCGCCGCCAGGCACGCCTGCTCGATGCCGCGCGAGAACACCCGGCAGCTCAGCAGGAAGTTGTCGATGTGGACGGTGCCGCCGTCGCGCCGCGCGAACACGGCGCCGACGACGCCGTTGTCGCCCATCCGGTCGGAGGCGTGCACGGCGAGCGGGAACGCCCGCGGGTCGGCGGCGAGCGCCTCGACGTCGGCCTGCCGGAGCCGCCGCGTCGTCAGGTTGAACTGGTTGGTGCGCAGCGTGATCTGGGACAGCCGCGGCAGCTCGCGGGACGCGGCGCGCGCCATCCGCACGGTCACGCCCAGCTCCCGCAGGTACTCCTCGATCGAGTCGAAGCTCTCCAGGAAGTCGCGGCGCGCCATCTCCTGCCGGTAGCGGGCGGGCCGCGCGTGGTCCTCGTCCGACAGCTCGACGGTGTCGAACCAGCCGTCGGCCAGCAGCGCACCCGGGTGCCCGGCGGGCTCGCGGTCCAGGTCCACGACCGCGACGCCGGGCAGCTCCCGGCGCACCAGCCCGCGCTCGTAGGGGCTGTCGTCGGCGAACACGAACGCGTCGACGCCGATGTTGAGGTCGGCGGCCAGCTCCCGCAGGTTGTCGTGCTTGGGGCGCCAGTTCGCGACGACCCGGACGAAGTCCTCCTCGCGCAGCACCATGCCGGGGTGGTCGCGCAGCACCTCCCGGACGGGCTCCAGGTCGTTCTTGCTGACGGCGGCCAGCAGGACGCCCTGCGCGGTGATCTGCTTGGCGACCCGCTGGAACGCGGTGAACGCCTCCCCGCGCGGCGAGTGCCCGACCTCGATGCCCTCGGCGCCGTCCTCGCCGAGGATCCCGCCCCAGACCGTGTCGTCCAGGTCGAGGACGAGGCACTTCTTGCCGCGCCCGGTGAGGTGCCGGGCCAGGTGCCCGACCTCCCGCGCGTACGCGGCGAGCAGACCGGGCGCCAGGTGCGCCTTCGCGTAGACGCCCAACCGGGGATCGGTGACCGGCACGCCCTCGGCGGTCAGCGGGTCGAGGTCGATGACGACCACGCCGGAGTGCTCGGCGGTCAGCCGCAGCAGCCGCGCGTTGGCCTCCCGCCACGCCGCGCCCGCGAGCGCCCGGGACCGGTGGTCGACGAGCTGCGCCGGAACGCTCCGGGGGAGCGGCAGCGTGTTGAGGACGAGCGTCGCCCGGGACGCGGCGGCGAACCGTCCCGCCAGGCCCGCGACCAGCGACACCTTCTCGGCGAGGACCCGCTCCAGGTCCGTGACCTTCCACGGGACGGGCAGCTCGCCCGTCACGATGTCGTGGTCCAGCACGCACAGGACGACGTCGGCGTCCCCGGCGAACCCCTCGGGGTCGGACAGGTCGAACACGTAGGAGTCGAAGTCCGACGCGGCCGGGCGCAGCAGCGTCCCGTGCCGGGCCAGCTCGGCGGTCAGCGACGGGACGAGCCCGGAGAGCGTGCCGTGGCCGGTCACGGCGGCCTTCAGCACCGGCGTGCCCGGATGCTCGCGGAGCACCTCGCCGGGGTCGACGGCGGCCAGCAGCCGTCCGGCGCGGGCCAGCTCGTCGGGCGTCGCCCCGTCCAGCAGGCGGGGGACGCGGGGGAACTCGGCCGGGACGCGCCCGGACCGGTGCAGCGATGTCAGCTCGTCGGCGGACATGGGTCAGACACACTCCAGCGCGATTCCGGCCTTGATCCATTTGCTCGACTCGACCGCGACGCACAGCGCGCGGTCACCGGTGGTCATCTCCGCGAGGGCGCGCTCGAACTGGAAGAACGGCAGCGCGTTGCCGGTGTTGGCGGTCTCGCGCACGCAGCTGACCTCCTCGGCCGCCGCCAGGCCCAGCTCCTCGACGATCCGCGCGGTCATCCTCCCCGACAGCTGCGGCGGCAGCAGGTAGTCGACGTCGGTCGCGTCCCAGCCGGTGTCGGCCAGCAGCTCCTTGACGATCTCGGCGGCCATCAGCGGCACCGACTCCTCGATCGCCTTGTAGTCCTCCTTGACGGCGGCCGCCGCGGACGCGCGGTCGGCCAGCCCGAACCACTGCACGGACTGGCCGGGCTCCCGGCCCTGGCCGGTCAGCCGGTTCAGCACCCGCCGGACCGCCGGGACGCCCTCCACCGGGTCGGCGGTGAGCACGGCGGCCCCGGCCCCGTCGCCGAACAGCACGACGTTGACCAGCTCGGCGGGCGAGAGGTCCTTGAGGTCCACCGACAGGTCGAAGTGCTTCGCGCACACCTCCCCGCCGATGACCAGCGCGTTCCGCGCCCCGTTCGCGAGCATCCCGCGCGCCACGTCCAGCGCCTGGACGGCGCCCGCGCACCCGGACTGGAGCTGGTAGGTCGGGACGTCGTTGATGCCGAGCCGGTCCGCGACCACGTTCACGGTCGCGGGCATCAGCATCTCCGGTGTGGACGTGCCGAGCACCAGCACGTCGATGTCGGCGGGCCGCAGCGCCGCGCCGCGCAGGGCGCGCTCGGCGGCGAGCGCGCCGAGCTCCGACAGCGACGAGCGGACCTCGCCGGTGTCCAGGTCGACGGCGAGGTGCCGGCTGTCGGTGCCGACGAACGCCGCGATCCACTGCTCCCACGCGCCGTCCATGCCGAACCGCCGGGCGAGCGCCGCGTTGTCGATCGGCGGGCCGGGCAGCGCCGTCCCCGCCGCCAGGACGCGGACCTCCGAGATGTCCATGGGTCCCTCCTCATGCCCCACTCCCGGGCATGTGGGGTCTCGATGTCCCGGCCATGCTCGGGACGCCCGCTAAAGCCGCGCTAATCGGCTGCTTGCCGCGCGTCCGGAGCCCGCGCCGAGGCCGCGGCGCGCTTTAGAGCGCGTAAAGCGGACCGTTAGCGCCGTCTCCGAGGTTGCTGGCATGACGCAGGACGGGCAGGACGGGATGGCCTCGCATGGCGAATGAAGAGAAGCTGCGCGACTACCTCAAGCGGGTGACGGCGGACCTGCACCAGACCCGCGGGAGGCTCGCCGAGCTGGAGGCGGCGCGGCGCGAGCCGATCGCCGTCGTCGGCATGGCGTGCCGCTACCCGGGCGGGGTGTCCTCGCCCGAGGACCTGTGGCGGCTGGTCGACGGCGGCCGCGACGCCGTCTCCCCGTTCCCGAGTGACCGCGGCTGGGACCTGGAGCGCCTCTACGACCCGGACGCGTCCCGTCCCGGCACCTGCTACGCGCGCGACGGCGGCTTCCTCCACGACGCCGACCTGTTCGACGCGCCGTTCTTCGCGATGAGCCCGCGCGAGGCGCTCGCCACCGACCCGCAGCAGCGGCTGCTGCTGGAGCTGGCGTGGGAGGCGCTGGAGCGCGCGGGCCTCGACCCGGCCGGCCTGCGCGGCAGCGGCACCGGCGTGTTCGCCGGCGTCATGTACGGCGACTACGCCTCCCGGCTGCACACGGTCCCCGAGGGCCTCGACGGCCATGTCGTGAACGGCAGCGCGGGCAGCGTCGCCTCCGGCCGCGTCTCCTACCTGTTCGGGTTCGAGGGGCCCGCCGTGACCGTCGACACCGCCTGCTCCTCGTCGCTGGTCGCGCTGCACCTGGCCGCGCAGGCGCTGCGGAACGGCGAGTGCTCGCTCGCCCTGGCGGGCGGCGTCAGCGTCATGGCGACGCCCGGCACGTTCGTGGAGTTCGCCCGCCAGCGCGGCCTGTCCCGCGACGGCCGCTGCAAGGCGTTCGCCGCGTCCGCCGACGGCACCGGCCTCGGCGAGGGCGCGGGCCTCGTGCTGCTGGAGCGGCTCTCGGACGCCCGCCGCCACGGCCACCCCGTCCTCGCCGTGCTGCGCGGGTCCGCCGTGAACCAGGACGGGCACAGCAGCCAGCTCACCGCCCCGAACGGCCCGTCGCAGGAACGTGTGATCCGCGCGGCGCTGGCGAGCGCCGGGCTGGGCCCCGCCGACATCGACGCGGTCGAGGCGCACGGCACCGGCACCAGACTGGGCGACCCGATCGAGGCGCAGGCGCTCCTCGCCGTCTACGGGCGGGCGCGTCCCGCCGGGCATCCGCTGTGGCTGGGGTCGGTGAAGTCCAACATCGGGCACGCCCAGGCGGCCGCCGGGGTCGCCGGTGTGATCAAGATGGTGATGGCGCTGCGCAACGGCGTCCTGCCGCGGACGCTGCACGTGGACGCGCCGTCGCCGCACGTCGACTGGTCGGCGGGGGCGGTGTCGCTCCTGACGGAGTCCCGCCCGTGGGACGCGGGGGACCGCGTCCGCCGCGCCGGGGTGTCGTCGTTCGGGATCAGCGGCACCAACGCGCACGTCCTTCTGGAGGAGGCGCCCGCGGAGTCCGCCGGGGAGCCGCAGCCCGCCGGTGCGGCGGCGCCGGTGACCGGGTGGGTGCTGTCGGCGAAGTCCGAGACGGCGCTGCGCGGCCAGGCGCGGCGGCTGCTCGACCACGCCGGCCTCCGGACCGCCTCCGTCGCCGACGTGGGGCTGTCGCTGGCGACCACGCGCAGCCGGTTCGAGCACCGCGCGGCCGTCGTCGGCGCGGATGCCTCCGGGCTGCTGCGCGGGTTGGAGGCCCTCGCCGCCGGTGAGAGCGCGCCGGGGCTGGTTCGTGGGACGGCCGCGCCCGGCGGCCTCGCGTTCCTGTTCGGCGGGCAGGGCGGGCAGCGTCCCGGGATGGGGCGCGAGCTCTACGCCGGGTTCCCCGTCTTCGCCGCCGCGATCGACGAGATCCGCGCCGCGCTCGACCCGCATCTGCCGCGCCCCCTGCTTTCCGTCCTGTTCGCCGAGCCCGGGTCCGAGGAGGCGGGGCCGCTCGACCAGACCGTCTTCGCGCAGGCGGGACTGTTCGCCGTCGAGGTGGCGCTGTACCGGCTCGTCCGCGAGTTCCTGCCTGCGCCCGACCACGTCCTCGGGCACTCGATCGGCGAGCTGGCAGCCGCGCATGTCGCCGGGGTGTTCTCGCTGGAGGACGCGTGCGCGCTCGTCGCCGCGCGGGGAAGGCTCATGCAGGCCGCGCGCTCCGACGGCGCGATGGTCGCCGTCCGCGCGAGCGAGGACGAGGTGCGGGACGTCCTGGACGGGCGGGCCGGCATCGCCGCCGTCAACGGCCCCGCCGCCGTGGTGATCTCCGGTGACGCCGACGCCGTCGAGGAGGCCGCCGCGCACTTCGCCGGGCTCGGCCGCAAGACGCGGCGGCTGCGGGTCAGCCACGCCTTCCACTCCGCCCACATGGACTCGGCGCTGGAGGAGTTCGGCGAGGTCGCCGCCGGGCTCACCTACCGGCGCCCGAGCATCCCCGTCGTGTCCAACCTGACCGGTGAGATCGCCACCGATGAGCTGACCGACCCGGGCTACTGGGTGCGGCACGTCCGGGAGCCGGTCCGGTTCCTCGACGGCGTCCGCGCCCTCGAAGCCGCCGGGACGGGCTGCTTCCTCGAACTCGGGCCCGACGCCGTCCTCACCGCGATGGCCCACGAGTGCCGCACCGGCGACGCCCCGGCCGCGCTCGCCGCGACCCTGCGCCACGACCGCCCCGAACCGGAGACGCTCGTCGCCGCCGTCGCCGCCGCCCACGCCCACGGCACCCCCGCCGACTGGACCCCGCTGTTCGCCGGCGCGCGCCGCGTCGACCTGCCCACCTACGCCTTCGACCACCGCCCCTACTGGCTCGACGCCCCCGAGGCGGCGGGCGACGCCACCGGCCTCGGGCAGGCCGCGGCGGGCCACCCCCTCCTCGCCGCCGTCGTCGACCTCGCGGACGGCGCCGCCGTGTCCACCGGACGGCTCTCGGTCCGCACCCACCCCTGGCTCGCCGACCACTCCGTCGGCGGCGCCGTCCTGCTGCCCGGCACGGCCCTCGCCGAACTCGCCCTGCACGCCGCCGACCACGCCGGCTGCGACACGCTCGGCGAACTCGTCCTGGAGGCGCCGCTCGTCCTGCCGGACGGCGCGTCCCCGCGACTGCGCGTCGAGACGTCCGCGTCACGGGAGATCGTCATCCGGTCGTCCCTGGACGGCGAGACCTGGACGACGCACGCGACCGGCCAGCTCGTCGCTTCCTCCGAAACTCCTGCTACCGAGGCCCAGACCGCGTGGCCGCCGGTCGGGGCCGAGCCCATCCCCCTGGACGGGCGCTACGACGAACTGGCCGCTCTCGGATACGAGTACGGGCCCGCGTTCCGGGGCGTGCGAGCCGCGTGGCGCGACGGCGACGACATCTGCGCCGAGGTGGCGCTGCCCGCGGACCAGTCCGACGCCGCCGGGCACTTCGGCGTCCACCCCGCCCTCCTGGACGCCGCCCTCCACGCGTTCGCGCTCGCGACCCCGGCCGGGGACACACTGCGGCTGCCGTTCTCCTTCGGCGGCGCGCGGCTGCTCGCCACCGGCGCGACGAGCCTCCGCGTCCGGCTGACGCCGAAGGGCGACGGCGCCCTCGGCCTCGTCGCCACCGACCCGGCGGGCTCGCCGGTGGTCGCGATCGACACGGTTTCGGTGCGTCCCGCCCCGGCGTCCGTCGAGGCGGCGCCGGCGGGACGCGACGGGCTGCTTGAGGTCGTGTGGAACACCGTCCCCGGGAGCCGTCCCTCTGAGGTGGACGGGGTCGTGGTGCTCGGCTCGGATCTCGCCGGCCTCCCGAGCCTCCCCGACCTGGCCGCGCTCGCCGAAGCGGTCGACGGCGGGGCGGTCGCGCCCCGGATCGTGCTGGTTCCGCGGTCCTCCGAGGGCGACGATCCCGTCGCGGCCGCCCACGCCGCCGCTCGCGACGTCCTGGACCTTGCCCGCCGCTGGTCAGACGATGACCGCTTCGCCTCGGCCCGGCTCGTCCTCGTGACCTCCGGGGCCGTCGCCGTGCTGCCGGACGAGGGCGTCCGCGACCTGGCCACCGCTCCGGCCTGGGGGCTGTGGCGGTCCGCAGAGTCGGAGAACCCCGGCCGCTTCGGACTCCTCGACTCCGACGGCGGCGATCTCCTCGCCGCCCTCCAGACGCTGCTGGACGGCGAGACGCAGGTGGCCGTCCGGGACGGGGAGGTCCTCGTCCCCCGCCTGTCCCGCACCACCGCCGGTACCGGCGGCTCTTGGGGTGACGGGACGGTTCTGATCACGGGTGGTACGGGTGTGCTGGGTGGTGTGGTGGCGCGGCATCTGGTGGTGGAGCACGGTGTCCGCGATCTGATGTTGATGAGTCGTCGTGGGGGTGCTGGGGCTCTGCGGGATGAGTTGGTGGGGCTTGGGGCTGAGGTGTCGGTGGTGGCGTGTGATGTCGCTGACCGTGATGCTTTGGCTGGGGCCTTGTCTGGTGTGCGGGTCACTGCCGTGGTTCATGCGGCCGGGGTGGTGGAGGATGCGACGATCGCTTCGCTGTCGGGTGGGGCGTTGGATGCGGTGTTGCGGGCGAAGGTGGATGCGGCGTGGAATCTGCATGAGTTGATGCGGGATGTGTCGGTGTTTGTGTTGTTCTCTTCTCTTGCTGGGTTGGCGGGGAGTGCGGGTCAGGCGAATTACGCGGCGGCGAATGCGTTTTTGGACGCGTTGGCGAGCCGTCGCCGTGCGGAGGGGCTGCCGGGGACGAGCATCGCCTGGGGACTCTGGGACACCGAAAGCGGCATCACCGGTACGCTCACCGGCTCCGACCGGCAGCGGATGAGCCGCGCGGGCGTCCTGCCGATGTCCGACGGCCACGCCCTCGCCCTGCTCGACGGCGCGCTCGCCGCCGACTCCGCGCTGCTGGCGGCGGCCCGCCTCGACACCGCCGCCCTCCGCTCGCAGGCCGAGGCCGGGGCGCTGCCAGCCCTGCTGAGCGGGCTCGTCCGCGTGCGCCGCCGGGCGGCCGCGGCGGACGCCGCGTCCGCCGCGCCGCTCACCGAACCGCACCAGATCGAGGAACTCGTCGCGACCAACGCGGCCGCCGTCCTCGGCCACGCCGAGACCGACGCCGTTCCCCTCGACCGGGCGTTCCGCGACCTCGGATTCGACTCGCTGATGGGCATCGAACTCCGCAACCGGCTCAACACCGCCACCGGACTGCGCCTCCCGGCGACCGCCGTCTTCGACCACCCGAACGCCTCGGCCCTGGCCCGCCACATCCTGGCGCAGTTCTCCGGGACCACCACGGCGGTGACCGCGCGGGCGACCGTCGCCCAGGACGAGCCGATCGCGATCGTCGGCATGGCCTGCCGCTACCCGGGCGAGGTGACCTCTCCGGAGGAGCTGTGGCGGCTGGTGGCCGAGGGCCGCGACGCGGTATCGGGCTTCCCGGAGAACCGGGGTTGGGATGTCGAGTCGCTCTATGACCCCGACCCCGAGCACACCGGGACCTCATATGTGCGGGAAGGCGGATTCCTTCACAACGCGGACCTTTTCGACGCCGACCTTTTCGGCATCTCCCCGCGCGAAGCCCTCGCCGTCGACCCGCAACAGCGGATGCTGCTCGAAACCGCGTGGGAGGTGTTCGAGCGGTCCGGCATCGACCCGACGACGCTGCGCGGAAGCGACACCGGCGTGTTCGCCAGCGTCATGTACAACGACTACGCCTCCCGCTTCCCCACGCCGCCGCCGGAGCTTGAGGGCTACCTCGGCATGGGCAGCACGGCGAGCGTGGCGTCCGGCCGGGTCGCCTACACCTTCGGGTTGGAGGGCCCGGCGATCACGGTGGACACCGCCTGCTCCTCCTCGCTGGTCGCCATGCATCTCGCGGTCCAGGCACTGCGGAACGGCGAATGCGGCCTCGCTCTCGCGGGCGGCGCCACCGTTATGGCGTCCCCCAACACCTTCATCGAGTTCTCGCGGCAGCGTGGTTTGTCGGTGGACGGCCGCTGCAAGGCGTTCGCGGCCTCCGCTGATGGGACGGGTTGGGGCGAGGGCGTCGGCTTGGTGTTGCTGGAGCGCTTGTCGGATGCCAAACGACTCGGGCACCGGGTGTTGGCGGTGGTGCGCGGTTCGGCGGTCAACCAGGACGGCGCGTCGAACGGCCTGACCGCCCCCAACGGCCCCTCACAGGAACGCGTCATCACGCAAGCTCTCGCCAATGCGGGTTTGACCGGCGGTGATGTGGACGTCGTGGAGGCCCACGGCACCGGGACGGCGTTGGGTGACCCGATCGAGGCCCAGGCCCTTCTCGCGACCTATGGGCGGGGGCGTTCGGCGGGTCGTCCGTTGTGGTTGGGGTCGGTGAAGTCCAACATCGGGCACACCCAGGCCGCCGCCGGAGTCGCAGGCGTCATCAAAATGGTCGGCGCCATACGCGCAGGCATCCTCCCCCAGACGTTGCACGTGGACGAACCATCCCCGCACATCGACTGGTCCGCCGGTGCGGTGTCACTGCTCACCGAGTCGCAGCCGTGGGACAAGGATCAACCGCGCCGCGCTGCGGTGTCCTCGTTCGGGATCAGCGGCACCAACGCCCACATCATCCTCGAACAAGCCCCAGAAGAACCGGCGACGGAGCCGGCGGAGTCGTCGGGACCGGTGCCATGGCTGATCTCAGCCAAGACCGAACCCGCCCTCCGCGCCCAGGCCGACCGGCTCACGAGCGTGACCGATGACGTGGCGGGCGTGGCGACCGCCCTGGCGACGAACCGCGCGACTCTCGACCACCGCGCCGTCATCGTCGCCGAGACCCACGACCAGTTCCAGGAAGGGCTGCGGGCACTGGCCATCGGCGCCGAAGCACCCCACCTGGTCCAAGGCCGCGCCGGAACCCCCGGCAAGACGGTGCTGGTGTTCCCCGGACAGGGCTGGCAATGGCAAGGAATGGCCGCCACCCTCCTGGACGAGTCACCGGTCTTCACCGAATCCATCAAGCGCTGCGCCGAGGCCCTCGATCCATTCATTGACTGGTCGCTCGAAGAAGTCCTGCGTGAGGGGACCGGGTTCGAGCGGGTGGACGTTCTGCAACCCACGCTGTGGGCCGTCATGGTGTCCCTGGCCGAACTGTGGAAGTCGGCCGGTGTGACCCCGGACGCCGTCATCGGGCACTCCCAAGGCGAGATCGCCGCCGCACACATCGCCGGAGCACTCACCCTCAACGACTCGGCCAAAGTCGTCGCACTGCGCAGCCGCGCATTGACCGCCCTGTCGGGGAGCGGTGCGATGGCGTCCCTGTCGCTGTCGGCCGAGCAGACACAACAGCGGATCGCCGCCCACGACGGCGTGGAGATCGCCGTCTTCAACGGACCTTTGGCGACCGTCATCTCCGGCGACCCCGACGCGATCGAAACCATCGTCGGCGCGTGCAAAGACGAAGGGCTCAACGCCCGCGTCCTGCCGGTCGACTACGCCTCACACTGCGCCCACACCGAACGCATCCGCGAGCAGATCCTCACCGACCTGGCCGACATCACCCCCCAGCCACCCCGCATCCCCTTCTACTCCACCCTCACCGGCCGACGCCTCGACACCGAACACCTCGACGGCCGGTACTGGTACAACAACCTCCGCAACCCCGTCCGATTCCAACCCGCCATCCAGCAACTCCTCAACGACGGGCATGAGACGTTCATCGAGGCCAGCGCTCACCCCGTCCTCACCACACCCATCAGCGACATCGACGAAGACACCCTCGTCACCGGAACACTCAAGCGCGACGAAGGCGGCCTCGACCGATTCCTCACCTCCGCCGCACACCTCCACGTCCACGGCACCACCATCGACTGGACGCCCTTCCTCCCCAAGGACGCAGCGCCAGTTGACCTCCCCACCTACCCCTTCCAGCACCAGTCGTACTGGCTCAACCCGCCCCAGCCCGCAGCCGACGCCCCGCACCTCGGCCTCCAGAGCGCCGAGCACCCACTCCTGGCCACCGCCACCGAACTCCCCGACGGAACCACCCTCTACACCGGAGCCATCTCCACCCACACCCACCCCTGGCTCACCGACCACGCCGTCACCGGCACCCCTCTCCTGGCAGGGACCGCGTTCCTTGATCTGGCCCTCCACACGCACCCCACCGTCCAGGAACTCATCCTGAACGCGCCGCTCACGCTTGACGAGAGCCTCACGCACATCCAGGTCGTCCTGAGCCCGGAAAAGGAAATCACCATCCGCTCCCGCAAGGGTGATGGCGAATGGATCCAGCACGCGTCCGGAAGTGTCGGGGAGGCGGACCCCGGCAATGACGCCTACGACGGGCGAATTCCCGACACCGCCAAGCCCATCGACCTCGACGGCATGTACGAGCGCCTCGCCGACCAGGGCTACGAATACGGCCCGCTCTTCCAGGGACTCCAGGCGGCTTGGCACGAGGGAGAGGACACCCTTTACGCCGAGGTCGACCTGCCGCCGGACACCGACACGGAAGGCTTCGCCGTCCATCCGGCGCTTCTCGACTCCGCGCTCCACGCGATGGCCTTCTTCGGCGAGACGGACGCGGTCCGGTTGCCGTTCTCGTGGACGGGTGTCCGCCTGGAGGCCGTCGGCGCGACGGCGCTGCGGGCCCGCCTGGCGCGGGAGTCCGGCGACCGGGTGACGCTGGCGCTGGCCGACCCCGCCGGAATGCCCGTCGCGACGGTAGAGGCGCTGACGGTGCGGCCGTTGGAGACGCAAAGGCCGTCCATCCGCGACTCGCTGTTCGCGCTCGACTGGCCGGCCGTGACGGTCGCCCCGTCCGATGGGCGGCGATACAGCGTCCTCGGCACGGGCCTGGAGGAACTGTTCCCCCATCAAGACGCGCACCAGGACCTCAAGTCGCTCACCGATCCGGAACTGGTCTTCGTGTCCGGCACCGGCACGGACGTCCGGGACGCCACCGGACGGACGCTCGCCCTCCTCCAGGAATGGCTCACCGACGACCGCCTCACCGGCTCCCGCCTCGTGATCGTCACGCGCGGCGCGGTGGCGACGCGTCCGGGGGAGGCCGTGCACGATCTGGCGGGTGCCGCCGTCTGGGGGCTCGTCCGCAGTGCGCAGACGGAGAACCCCGACCGCTTCGTCCTACTCGACATCGACGGACGGGACGACTCCCGCGCCGTCCTCCTCGACGCCGCGGCCTCGGGCGAACCGCAGACAGCGCTCCGCGAAGGCGCGGTTCACGCCGCGCGGCTCGCCCGCTACACCGGCGCCGGAGCGCTCACGGTCCCCGAGGACGCGGAGACGTGGAAGCTCGCCCTGCGCGGCGGCGGCACGCTGGACGGGCTGTCGCTCGACCCGGCCCCCGAAGCGCTGCGGGAGCTCGAACCGGGCGAGGTGCGGATCGCGCTGCGCGCGGCCGGGCTGAACTTCCGGGACGTGCTGGTCGCGCTGGACATGGTCCCCGAGGACGGACGGCCCACCGCCGGTGAGGGCGCCGGAGTCGTCCTGGAGGTCGCCCCGGACGTGCGGGGCCTGCGCCCCGGAGACCGCGTGATGGGTCTGCTGGAGGGCGGCGTCGGCCCGGTCACCGTGACGGACCGGCGGATGGTCGCGCCGATGCCGCCGGGCTGGTCGTTCGCGCAGGCCGCGTCCGTCCCGGTGATCTTCATGACGGCCTTCTACGGGCTGCGCGACCTCGCCGACGTCCAGGCCGGGGAGTCGCTGCTGCTGCACGCCGCGACCGGCGGTGTGGGCATGGCGACGCTGCAACTGGCCCGGCACTGGGGTTTGGAGGTGTTCGGGACGGCGAGCGCCGCGAAGCAGCACGTCCTGCGCTCGTGGGGGCTGGACGAGGACCACATCGCCTCGTCCCGCGACCTGGCGTTCGAGGAGCACTTCCGCAAGGCAGTGGGCGGCCGGGGCATCGACGTCGTCCTGAACTCGCTGGCGAAGGAGTTCGTGGACGCGTCGCTGCGCCTGCAACGTCCCGGCGGACGGTTCCTGGAGATGGGCAAGACCGACAAGCGCGACCCGGCGGCGGTCGCCGAGGCGTACGAGGGCGTGGCCTACCGGGTCTACGACCTGCTCGACGCGGGCCCCGACCGCATCCAGGAGATGCTGCTGGAGCTGGGCGGGCTGTTCACCGACGGCGCGCTGGAGCCGCCGCCGATCACCGCGTGGGACATCCGCCGCACGCCCGACGCCATCCGGTTCCTCAGCCAGGCGCGGCACATCGGCAAGCTCGTCCTGACCCTGCCGTCCGAGCCGAAGAGCGACGGCACGGTGCTGATCACCGGCGGTCTGGGCGTGCTCGGCCGGACGGTCGCGCGCCATCTGGTGACCGAGCGGGGCGCCCGGCGGCTCCTCCTCACCAGCCGCCGGGGCCCGGCCACCGAAGGCGCCGCCCAACTCCACAAAGAACTGACCGAACTGGGCGCCCACGTCACCATCGCCGCCTGCGACACCGCAGACCGCGAACAACTCGCCACCCTCCTCAACCACATCCCCGACCAGCACCCCCTCACCACCGTCATCCACGCCGCCGGCGTCCTCGACGACGGCGTCCTCTCCCAACTCACCCCCGAACGCCTCGACACCGTCCTGAAGCCCAAGGTGGACGCCGCGTGGCATCTGCATGAGCTGACGGCAGGTTCGGAACTGGCGGAGTTCGTGATGTTC
Organism: Actinomadura litoris; assembly: GCF_009733595.1. Lineage (GTDB taxonomy): Bacteria > Actinomycetota > Actinomycetes > Streptosporangiales > Streptosporangiaceae > Spirillospora > Spirillospora litoris. The sequence goes on from NZ_WOFH01000003.1 coordinate 279,432, forward strand.
TCTTCCGCCGCCGGGACGCTGGGCGCGGCCGGGCAGGCGAACTACGCGGCGGCGAACGCGTTCCTCGACGCGCTCGCGCGGCACCGCGTCTCGCGGGGCCTTCCGGCGACGTCGCTGGGCTGGGGCCTGTGGGCGCGGGCCAGCGGCATGACCGGGCACATGGACGGCACCGACCTGTCGCGGCTCGGCCGGACCGGCGTCGGCGCGCTGTCCGACGAAGAGGGCCTGGCGCTGCTGGACGAGGCGGCCCGCGCGGCCGACCCCGTCCTCGTGCCGGTGAAGCTCGACCTCGCCGCGCTGCGGGCGCAGGAGGAGATCCCGCACCTGCTCCGCGGCCTGGTCCGCGCGCCCGTCCGGCGGGCCCAGGCGGGCGCGGCACGGGCCACGGCCGGAACGTCCCTGGAGGACCGCCTCGCGAAGCTCCCGCCGGACGAGCGGTACACCGTCCTGCTGGACCTGGTGTGCGGGCAGGCGGCGGCGGTCCTCGGGCACGGCGTCGCCGACGGCGTGGACGCGCGGCGCGCCTTCAAGGAGCTGGGCTTCGACTCGCTCACCGCCGTCGAGCTGCGCAACCGGCTCGGCTCGGCGACCGGGCTGCGGCTGCCGTCCACGCTCGTCTTCGACCATCCGACGCCCGGCGAGCTGGCCCGGCACCTCCAGGCCGCGTTCGCGCCGCAGGACGCCGACCCGGCGCGGGCGCTGCTGGCCGACCTCGAACGGATCGAGGCGGCGTGGTCGGGGCCGGTCGACGACGACTCCCGCTCGAAGGTCGTCGCGCGGCTGGAGACGCTGCTCTGGAAGTGGAACGGCGCTGACGCGGCGCCCGGCGCCGGGCCGGAGGAGGCGGACGGCCTCGGCGCGGCGACCGACGAGGAACTCTTCGACGCACTCGACAACGAACTCGGCATCTCCTGAAACCGCACGCGCTCTCCGAGGTGGACGCTTCCATGGCGAACGAAGACAGGCTCCGGGATTACCTCAAGCGGGCCACGACGGACCTGCGGGCCGTCCGCAGGCGGCTGCGCGAGGTCGAGGAGAAGGACCGGCAGCCGATCGCCATCGTCGGCGCGGGCTGCCGGTATCCAGGCGGGGTCGACTCGCCGGAGGCGCTGTGGCGCCTGGTCGCCGGGGCGGGCGACGCGATCGGCCCGTTCCCCCGCGACCGCGGCTGGGACCTCGCCGGCGTGTACGACCCGGACCCGGAGACGCCCGGCACCACCTACGTCACCGAGGGCGGGTTCCTGCCCGCCGGGGACTTCGACGCCGAGTTCTTCGGGCTGAGCCCGCGTGAGGCGACCGCGATGGACCCGCAGCAGCGGATCCTGCTGGAGGTCGCGTGGGAGGCCGTCGAGCGCGCCGGGGTCGACGCGACCCGGCTGCGCGGCAGCCGGACGGGCGTGTTCGTCGGCGCGATCGCGCAGGACTACGCGCCGCCGCGCGTCCCCGCCGAGTACGGCGGGCAGATGCTGACGGGCACCACGACCAGCGTCGCGTCCGGCCGGATCGCCTACACGTTCGGGTTCGAGGGCCCGGCGGTGACGATCGACACGGCCTGCTCGTCGTCGCTGGTAGCCGTGCACCTGGCGGTCCAGGCGCTGCGCCGCGGCGAGTGCGGGCTGGCGCTCGCGGGCGGGGTGACGGTGCTGCCGTCGCCGGGCCTGTTCGTGGAGTTCGCCCGGCAGCGCGGCCTTTCGGTGGACGGCCGGTGCAAGGCGTTCGCGGGCGGCGCCGACGGCACGGGCTTCGGCGAGGGCGCGGGCGTCCTGCTGCTGGAGCGCCTGTCGGACGCGCAGCGCAACGACCGCACCATCCTGGGCGTGATCCGGGGCTCGGCGGTCAACCAGGACGGCGCGTCCAACGGCCTCACCGCGCCCAGCGGACCGGCGCAGGAGCGGGTCGTGCTCCGCGCGCTCGCCGACGCCCACCTGGAGCCGTCCGACGTGGACGTGGTCGAGGGCCACGGCACCGGCACGACGCTCGGCGACCCGATCGAGGCGCGGGCCCTGCTCGCGACCTACGGGCAGGGCCGTCCCGAGGGGCGCCCGCTGTGGCTGGGGTCGATCAAGTCGAACATCGGCCACACCCAGGCCGCCGCCGGGGTCGCCGGCATCATCAAGATGGTCGGCGCGATGCGGCACGGCGTCCTGCCGCGGACGCTGCACGTGGACGAGCCGTCCCCGCATGTCGACTGGTCGTCGGGCGGGGTGTCGGTGCTGGCCGAGTCCCGGCCGTGGGAGGCGGGGGAGCGCCCGCGCCGCGCCGGGGTGTCCTCGTTCGGGATCAGCGGCACCAACGCCCACGTCATCCTGGAGGAGCCCCCGGCTCCCGAGGCCGCCGACCCCGTCGCGGACGGCGACCCCGCCCCGGTGCCGCTGCTGGTCACCGGCCGCACGCGGGACGCGGTCCGCGCGCAGGCGGCCCGGCTCCGCGAGCACCTGTCCGGGGCCGGTGACGTGCCGCTGGGCGAGGTCGCGGCGGCGCTCGCGACGACCCGGACCGCGTTCGAGCACCGCGCCGTCGTCCTCGCCGACGACCTCGCGTCCGGGCTGGAGGGGCTGGCCGCCCTCGCGTCGGACGAGCCGTCCCCCCGCGTGGTCGAGGGCGCCCTCACCCCCGGACGCGTCGCCTACCTCTTCACCGGGCAGGGCAGCCAGCGGCCCGGCATGGGACGCGAACTCCACGCGGCCGATCCCGTGTTCGCCCGCGCGCTGGACGAGGTGTGCGAGCACCTCGACCCGCACCTCGACCGCCCCCTCCGCGACGTCCTGTTCGCGGACCCGGGTAGCGGCGCCGCCGCCCTGCTCGACCAGACCCTCTACACGCAGGCGTCCCTGTTCGCCGTGGAGACCGCGCTGTTCCGGCTCCTCGAACACCGGGGCCTGCGCCCCGGCCTGCTCATGGGCCACTCGATCGGCGAGCTGACCGCCGCGCACGTCGCCGGGGTGTGGACGCTGGAGGACGCGGCCGCGCTCGTCGCCGCCCGCGGACGGCTCATGCGGGACGCGCGGACCGACGGCGCGATGATCGCTGTCCAGGCCGCCGAGGACGAGGTCGCCCCGCTGCTGGCGGGCCACGAGGACACCGTGGCGATCGCCGCGATCAACGGGCCCGCCTCGGTCGTGCTGTCGGGGGACGCGGAGCCGGTCGCCGAGGTCGCCGCCCGGGTCTCCGCCCTCGGCCGCAAGACCAAGCGGCTCCGCGTCGGCCACGCCTTCCACTCCCCGCACATGGACGAGGCGGCGGCCCGGTTCCTGGAGGTCGCGCGCGGCGTCGCCTTCCACGCGCCCGCCGTCCCGATCGTGTCGAACGTGACCGGCCGCCTCGCCGACCCCGAGCAGGTGCGCGACCCCGGCTACTGGGCGGGGCATCTGCGCGCGCCCGTCCGGTTCCTGGACGGCGTCCGCACCCTGCACCGCGAGGGGACCGCCGCCTATGTGGAGGTCGGGCCGGACGACACGCTCACGGCCCTCGTCCACGAATGCCTGGCGGGCTCAGACCCGGTCGGCGCGTCGTTCGCCCGGGGCGACGCGCCGACCGCCGTACCGACGCTGCGCGAGGACCGGCCCGAGCCGCTCACGGCCGCCGCCGCCCTCGCGCAGGTCCGGACGGTGACCGACGCCGTCGACCCCGGCGCGCTCCACCCGGCGGCCCCGCACGTCGACCTGCCGACCTACGCCTTCCAGCGCCGTCACTACTGGCTGCGCCCCGAGCCCGGCGCGGACCTCGCGTCCTCCGAGCTGGACGGCGCCCCGCACCCGCTGCTCGCCGCCGCCCTCACCCTCGCCGACGGCGAGGGGACGGTCTTCCTCGGCCGCTTCACCGTCCAGGACCACCCGTGGCTCGACGGCCATCACGCGGGGGGACGGCCGGTGCTGCCGGGCGCGGCGCTGGCCGACATCGTCCTCGGCGTCGCGGACGGCGACCTCGTCGACTCCCTCACGATCGACCCGCTCCTCGTCCTGCCGACCGAGGGAGTCGTGCAGCTCCAGGTGAGCGTGGGCGCGGCAGGGGAGGACGGCGCCCGTTCCGTGACCGTCCACGGCCGGACCGACGACGACTCCGCGTGGACACGGCTGGCGGCTGGGCAGATCCGCCCGGCCGGGCCCGGGCCGGTGGCTCCCGCCGGCAGGCAGGAGGTCTCAGGCGAACTCGCCCTGGACTCCGAGATCGATCCCTCGGGATATGGCGTCCATCCTGTGCTGCTGGAGTCGGCGCTTCAGTTGCTCGCCTCCGACCGCGAGCCGCAGCGGCTCACCGCGATCGAGGGGTTCCAGGTCCACGCGTCGGACGCGTCGGCGGTCAGCGCGCGTCTCGTCCCGGCGGGCGGCGACGCCTTCGCGCTCACGCTGACCGACCCGTCCGGCGGCCTCGTCGCCACCGCTCGGACGGTGCGGACCGAACCCCTCCAGACCGCCGAGCCGTCCCGCGCGGGCGAGCTGCTGCCCGTCGAATGGGTACCGGTCGGCGACGCGCTCGGCCAGGAGGACGCGCCGCCGTTCGTGGTCCATGCCGTGCCGCCGTCGGACGGCGACGCGGCCGCCCACGCCCACACCGTCGCCCGTGACGTGCTGCGGGCCGTCCGGGACTGGCTGTCCCGGACGGACGCCCAGGACTCCCGGCTGGTCGTGCTGACACGCGGCGCGATGGCCGTCGCCGGCACCGAGCCCGGCGACCCGGGCGCGGCGGCCGTGTGGGGGCTCGTCCGCAGCGCCCAGACGGAGAATCCCGGTCAGTTCGTCCTCTTCGACGCCGACGACGCCCTCACCGACGAGCGCATCGGTGCCGCGCTGGCCACCGGGGAACCCCAGATCGCCCTCCGGGAGGGAGAGTTCCTCGTCCCGCGCCTCGCTCGCGCCGCCGCTGAGGGCGTGGGTGGTTCGTGGGGTGATGGGACGGTTCTGATCACGGGTGGTACGGGTGTGCTGGGTGGTGTGGTGGCGCGGCATCTGGTGGTGGAGCACGGTGTCCGCGATCTGATGTTGATGAGTCGTCGTGGGGGTGCTGGGGCTCTGCGGGATGAGTTGGTGGGGCTTGGGGCTGAGGTGTCGGTGGTGGCGTGTGATGTCGCTGACCGTGATGCTTTGGCTGGGGCCTTGTCTGGTGTGCGGGTCACTGCCGTGGTTCATGCGGCCGGGGTGGTGGAGGATGCGACGATCGCTTCGCTGTCGGGTGGGGCGTTGGATGCGGTGTTGCGGGCGAAGGTGGATGCGGCGTGGAATCTGCATGAGTTGATGCGGGATGTGTCGGTGTTTGTGTTGTTCTCTTCTCTTGCTGGGTTGGCGGGGAGTGCGGGGCAGGCGAATTACGCGGCGGCGAATGCGTTTTTGGACGCGTTGGCGAGCCGTCGCCGTGCGGAGGGGCTGCCGGGGACGAGCATCGCCTGGGGACTCTGGGAAAGCGGCATGGCCGGATCGCTCGACCAAGCCGAACTCGCCCGCATCCGCCGCACCGGCGTCGCGCCCCTCACCCCCGACCAGGGCCTCGCCCTGCTCGACGCGGCCCTCGCCGTCCCCGATCACGCGGTCATCGCCGCCGCCCGCCTCAACCCGAAGGCGCTGCGGGCCCAGGCCGAGTCAGGGATGCTGCCCAGCGTTTTCGGCGGGCTCGTCCCGGCGCCCAGGCGCCGGGCCGCCGCGTCCGGGCGCGACCTCCCGCTCGCCGACCTGCCGCCGCGCGAACGCGACCGGGAAGTGCTGAACCTCGTCCGCGCCGAGGTCGGCCGGGCCCTCGGCTTCGCCGCGTCCGACACGCCCGCGACCGACCGGGCCTTCAAGGACCTCGGTTTCACCTCGCTAACCGCGCTGCAACTGCGGAACCGGCTGAGCGCGGTAACGGGCCTGCGGCTGCCCGCGTCGCTGGTGTTCGACCATCCGACGCCCGAGGCGGTCGCGGCCTACCTGGTGGGTGAACTGTCGGGTGCCTCCTCGTCCTCGGAAGCGGTCGTCGCCGCTGCTGTCATGGACGAGCCGGTGGCGATCGTCGGAATGGCTTGCCGGTATCCCGGTGGTGCCTCGTCACCCGAAGAACTGTGGCGAATGGTGGCCGAAGGGCGCGACGCCGTATCCGATTTCCCGATGAACCGTGGCTGGGACGTCGAGGCGCTGTACGACCCGGACCCCGACCACGTCGGCACCTCTTATGCGCGGCGCGGTTCATTCCTGCATGACGCCGACGGGTTCGACGCGGCGTTCTTCGGGATATCGCCGCGTGAGGCCACCGCGATGGACCCGCAGCAGCGACTGCTGCTGGAGACGGCCTGGGAGGTGTTCGAGCGGTCCGGCATCGACCCGAACGCGCTGCGCGGCTCCAGCACCGGGGTCTTCGCCGGAGTCACGGCGGGCGACTATGCCGCGCGCGCCGGTGCCGTCCCCGAGGGACTCGAAGGGCACATGGCCGTCGGCAACACGACGAGCGTCGCGTCCGGTCGGATCGCCTATTCGTTCGGTTTGGAGGGCCCGGCGATCACGGTGGACACCGCCTGCTCCTCTTCGCTGGTCGCCATGCATCTGGCGGTCCAGTCGCTGCGGAACGGCGAATGCACGATGGCCCTGGCGGGCGGCGCCACGATCATCGCGGGCCCGACCCATTTCGTGGAGTTCTCGCGGCAGCGGGCCTTGTCGGTGGACGGCCGCTGCAAGGCGTTCGCGGCCTCCGCCGACGGGACGGGCTGGGGCGAGGGCGTCGGGCTGTTGCTCTTGGAACGCCTTTCGGACGCCCGACGCAACGGGCATCGGGTGTTGGCGGTGGTGCGTGGTTCGGCGGTCAACCAGGACGGTGCGTCGAACGGCCTGACCGCGCCCAACGGCCCCTCGCAGGAGCGCGTGATCACGCAGGCTCTTGCTAATGCGGGTTTGACCGGTGGTGATGTGGACGTGGTGGAGGCGCATGGGACGGGTACGGCGTTGGGTGACCCGATCGAGGCGCAGGCGTTGTTGGCGACCTATGGGCGGGGGCGTTCGGAGGGTCGTCCGTTGTGGTTGGGGTCGGTGAAGTCCAACATCGGGCACACCCAGGCCGCCGCCGGAGTCGCAGGCGTCATCAAGATGGTCGGCGCGATGCGTGCGGGTGTCCTTCCCCAGACGTTGCACGTGGACCAGCCGTCCCCGCACGTCGACTGGTCCGCCGGTGCGGTGTCACTGCTCACCGAACCCCAGCCCTGGGACAAGGACGGGCTGCGCCGCGCTGCGGTGTCCTCGTTCGGGATCAGCGGCACCAACGCCCACATCATCCTCGAACAAGCCCCAGAAGAACCGGCGACGGAGCCGGCGGAGTCGTCGGGACCGGTGCCATGGCTGATCTCGGCGAAAACCGAACCCGCCCTGCGCGCCCAGGCCGACCGGCTCACGAGCGTGACCGATGACGTGGCGGGCGTGGCGACCGCCCTGGCGAACACCCGTGCGACTCTCGATCACCGCGCTGTCATCGTCGCCGAGACTCACGACCAGTTCCAGGAAGCCCTGCGGGCCCTGGCCATCGGCGCCGAGGCACCCCACCTGGTCCAAGGCCGCGCCGGTACCCCCGGCAAGACGGTGCTGGTGTTCCCCGGGCAGGGCTGGCAGTGGCAGGGAATGGCCGCCACGCTCCTGGACGAGTCGCCGGTCTTCGCCGACGCCATCAAGCGCTGCGCCGATGCCTTGAACCCCTTCATCGACTGGTCGCTCGAAGAAGTCCTGCGCGAGGGAACCGGATTCGAGCGGGTGGACGTCCTGCAACCCACGCTGTGGGCCGTCATGGTGTCCCTGGCCGAACTGTGGAAGTCGGCCGGTGTGACCCCGGACGCGGTCATCGGGCACTCCCAAGGCGAGATCGCCGCCGCACACATCGCCGGAGCCCTCACCCTCCACGACTCGGCCAAAGTCGTCGCACTGCGCAGCCAGGCACTCACCGCCCTCTCCGGCACCGGCGCGATGGCGTCCTTGCCGCTTCCGCACGAGGAAGCACAGAACCGTATCGCCGCCCATGACGGTGTGGAGATCGCGGCATTCAACGGCCCCTCGGCCACCGTCATCTCCGGCGACCCGGACGCGATAAGCGCGATCGTCAAAGGCTGCGAGGCCGAGGGAATCAAGGCGCGTGTCCTCCCCGTGGACTACGCCTCCCACTGCGCCCACACCGAACGCATCCGCGACCAGATCCTCACCGACCTGATCGACCTCTCGCCACAAACCCCGCACATCCCCTTCTACTCCACCCTCACCGGAACACGCCTCGACACCGAACAACTTGACGGCCAGTACTGGTACAACAACCTCCGCAACCCCGTCCAATTCCAACCCGCCATCCAACAACTCCTCAACGACGGACACAGCACCTTCGTAGAGGCCAGCGCCCACCCCGTCCTCACCACGCCTATCAGCGACACCGACGTCAACGGCGAAACCGTCGTTACCGGAACGCTGAGGCGGGACGAAGGCGGCCTCGACCGATTCCTCACCTCCGCCGCACACCTCCACGTCCACGGCACCACCATCGACTGGACGCCCTTCCTCCCCAAGGACGCGCCCCCCGCCGACCTCCCCACCTACCCCTTCCAGCACCAGTCGTTCTGGCTGGCGGCGGCGCCGTCCACAACGGACGCCCCGCACCTCGGCCTCCAGACCGCCGACCACCCGCTCCTCGCCACCGCCAACGAACTCCCCGACGGGACGACCGTCTACACCGGAGCCGTTTCCACCACCACCCACCCCTGGCTCACCGATCACACGATCGGCGGCACCGCCCTTCTCGCCGGGACCGCGTTCCTGGACCTCGCGCTCCACACGCACCCCGCCGTCCACGAACTCACCCTCCACGCGCCCCTCCCGCTGGACGAAAGCCTCACGCACCTCCAGGTCGTCCTGGGCCCGGACGAGGGCGGGCAACGCGCCATCACCATCCGCTCCCGCGCCGACGACGTATGGACGCGACACGCCACAGGCGTGGTCGGCAACGACACAGCCGCACCCCCAGACACCTACGACGGGCAGATCCCAGAAACCGCGAAGCCCATCGACATCGACGGCATGTACGAGCGCCTCGCCGACCAGGGCTACGAATACGGCCCCCTTTTCCAGGGCCTGAGGTCCGCGCGGCAGGACGGCGACACCCTCTACGCCGGGATCGAGTTGCCGTCCGGCGCCGACACCCGGGGCTTCGTCCAGCATCCGGCGCTCCTCGACGCGGCGCTGCACGCGCTCGCGCTGCGCGGGACGTCCGGCGACGAGGTGCGGTTGCCGTTCGCCTTCTCCGGCGTCGTCGCGCACCGTTCCGCCGTCACGGGCGCGCGGGTGCGCCTCCGGCCGGCGGACGGCGACGGCACCCCGCTGACCATCAGCGATGACGAAGGCCCGGTGGTCACGATCGGCGCGGTGCACACCCGTCCGATCCCGCGGGCGCAGTTGGCGGCGCTGGGGTCGGCGCGGCGGCAGCCGTACGCGGTCCGCTGGCACCGGCTCACGGCACCCGCGCCCGCCGGGTCGAGCATGGCGGCCCTCGGCGGCGGCGACCTGGGCGTCCCGGCCTTCCCGGACCTGGACGCGATCGCCGACGCGGGCGTCCCCGACTTCGTCCTGGTAGACCGGCGGGACGAAAAGGACGAGGCCCTGTCGGCGGCCGAGAGGACGCTGACGCTGATCCAGCGATGGCTGGCCGACGACCGTTTCGCCGATGCGCGCCTGGTGGTCATCACCCACAACGCCATCGACACCGACGCCCCCGACCTCACAGCGGCCCCCCTCTGGGGCCTGGTCCACACGGCGGGCAACGAGCACCCCGGGCGCTTCATGGCGCTGGACGCCGACCGGCTGGAGCCCGGCACGCTCGCGACGGCGCTCGCGACCGGCAGGCCGCAGGTCGCGATCCGCGGCGGCGAGCTGTTCGCGCCGCGCCTCGTCCAGGCGGCACCGGCCGACGGCGGCGACTGGTTCGACCCGGACGGCACGGTCCTCATCACCGGTGGGACGGGCACGCTGGGCATGCTCACGGCGCGCCACCTCGTCACCGGCCACGGCGCGCGGCGCCTGCTGCTGGTCAGCCGCACCGGCCCGGACGCCCCCGGCGCGGCCGAACTGCGAGCCGAGCTGGCCGGGCTCGGCGCCGAGGTCGCCGTGGAGGCGTGCGACGCAGCCGACGCCGACGCGCTCGACAAGGTGACGGCCGCCCACACGATCACCGCCGTCATCCACACCGCGGGCATCACCCAGGACGCGCCGATCCACGCCCTCACCAGCGGCGACATGCGCGCGACATGGCGCGGCAAGGCGGCGGCGGCCGGGAACCTGCGGCGCCTCGCCGACGTCCACCCGATCAGGACGCTGGTGCTGTTCTCCTCCTTCGCGGGCATCGCCGGGAACCCGGGCCAGGGCAACTACGCGGCGGCGAACACCTACCTCGACGCCCTCGCGCGCCACCCCCTCCCGGGCGGCGCCCGTACGGTGTCGATCGCCTGGGGCCTGTGGACGCTGGTCACGACGATGACCGACCACCTCACCGGCGAGCACCACCGCAGGCTGAGCCGGCACGGCGTCGTCCCGCTCACCCCCGAGGACGGCCTCGGCCTGTTCGACGCGGCGCTCCGCACCCGCGAGCCCGTCGTGGTCGCGGCGCGGCTCAACCTCCCCGCGCTCCGGGAGCAGGCCGGGCGGGGCGTGCTGTCGCCACTGTTCGAGGGGCTCGTCCCGGCGGCCGCCCGCGGCGGGGACGCGGCTCCCGGCGAGTCGCTGGCGCGGCGGCTCGCCGGGCTGGACGAGGGCGGGCGGCACGCGCTCGTCCTGGAGACCGTGCGCTCCACGGCGGCGGCCGTGCTCGGGCACACGACCGGCGCGGTCGAGGCCGACCAGGCGTTCAAGGAGCTCGGCTTCGACTCGCTCACGGCCGTGGAGCTGCGCAACCGCCTCAACGCCGCGACCGGTCTGCGGCTGCCCGCGACGCTGATCTTCGACCGGCCCACGCCGGCCGCGCTCGCCCGGCACATCCACGACGAGCTGGCGCCGGACGACACGGGCGCCGCGTCCGCCGCCGAGGACCTCGACCGCCTTGAGGAGCGGCTCGCGGGCCTCTCGGACGACGAGCGGGCCCGGACGGCGATCACCGCCCGGCTTGAGGCGATGCTGCGCCGCTGGGGGACCGGACCGGCCGAGGAGGCCCCGGCGGAGGAGGAGCGCATCCGCGACGCGTCGACCGCCGAGATCTTCGACTTCATCGACACCGAACTCGGCCGCAACCTCACCGACCACCACTGACCTGTACCGAGCCAGCCGACGGACGCCGGAGCGAGGACCGATGACCAGCGACGCCAAGAACAACGAGGAAAAGCTCGTCGACTACCTCAAGTGGGTGACCGCGGACCTGCAGCGGACCCGGCGGCGGCTCGCCGAGGTACAGGACGCGGCGCGGGAGCCGGTCGCGGTCGTCGGGATCGGCTGCCGTTTCCCGGGCGGCGTGCGGAGCCCCGAGGAGCTGTGGCGGCTGGTGGACACCGGCGGCGACGCCGTCGCCGGGTTCCCCGCCGACCGGGGCTGGGACGTCGACGCGCTCTACGACCCCGACCCGGACCGCCCCGGCACCTTCTACACGCGGCGCGGCGCGTTCCTCTACGACGCGGACGGCTTCGACCCGGCGTTCTTCGGGCTCGGCCCGCGCGAGGCGACCGCGATGGACCCGCAGCACCGGCTGCTGCTGGAGACCACGTGGGAGGCGGTCGAGCGGGCGGGCATCGACCCGGCGACGCTCCGCGCGAGCGACACCGGCGTGTTCGCGGGCGTGATGTACAGCGACTACGCCGCGCGGCTCGGCCGCGTCCCGCAGGAGTACGAGGGTTTCGTCGGCAACGGCAGCGCGCCGAGCGTCGCGTCCGGCCGGATCGCCTACACGTTCGGGTTCGAGGGCCCGGCGGTGACCATCGACACGGCCTGCTCGTCGTCGCTGGTAGCCGTGCACCTGGCGGTCCAGGCGCTGCGCCGCGGCGAGTGCGGGCTGGCGCTCGCGGGGGGCGTCACGGTGCTGGCCTCGCCGGGCCTGTTCGTGGAGTTCGCCCGCCAGCGCGGCCTGTCCGCCGACGGCCGGTGCAAGGCGTTCGCGGGCGCGGCCGACGGCACGGGCTTCGGCGAGGGCGCGGGCGTCCTGCTGCTGGAGCGCCTGTCGGACGCGCAGCGCAACGACCGCACCATCCTCGGTGTGATCCGGGGCTCGGCGGTCAACCAGGACGGCGCGTCCAACGGCCTCACCGCGCCGAACGGACCGGCGCAGGAGCGGGTCGTCCGGGCCGCGCTGAGCGACGCCCGGCTGGAACCCTCCGACGTGGACGTGGTCGAAGGCCACGGCACCGGCACCACGCTCGGCGACCCGATCGAGGCGCAGGCGCTGCTCGCGACCTACGGCCAGGACCGCCCCGAGGGCCGCCCGCTCTGGCTGGGGTCGGTGAAGTCGAACATCGGCCACACCCAGGCCGCCGCCGGGGTCGCGGGCATGATCAAGATGATCGCTGCCATGCGGCACGAGGTCATGCCGCGGACGCTGCACGTGGACGAGCCGTCCCCGCACGTCGACTGGACGTCCGGCGACGTCGCGCTGCTGGCGGAACCGCGGCCCTGGGGCAGGAACGGGCGCCCCCGCCGCGCCGGGGTGTCCTCGTTCGGGATCAGCGGCACGAACGCCCACGTCATCCTGGAGGAACCCCCCTCCGCGACCTCGACGGAACCGGAGCGGAACGAGCCCCCGGTCACCCCCGTGGTCCTCTCCGGACGCGGCGCCCCCGCCCTCCAAGGCCAGGCGAGCCGGTTGCGGGAGTACCTGCGGTCGCAGGCGCCCCTCCGCCCCGTGGACGTCGGCTTCTCGCTGGCGCGCCGCACCGCCTTCGACGAGCGCGCCGTCATCGTCGCGGGCGACCGCGACGCCCTCGACAAGGGCCTCGCGGCGCTGGCGGAGGACCGTCCCGCGTTCCACGTCCTGCGCGGACGGGCCGACCCAAGCGGTAAGACCGCGTTCCTGTTCACCGGCCAGGGCAGCCAGCGCCTCGGCATGGGCCGCGACCTCGCCGCCGCGTTCCCGGTGTTCGCGCGGGCGCTGGACGAGGCGTGCGCGCACCTCGACCCGCACCTCGACCGCCCCCTCCGCGCGGTGATCTTCGCGGAGCCGAGGACGGCGGACGCGGCGCTGCTCGACCAGACCCGCTACACCCAGTGCGCCCTGTTCGCCGTGGAGACCGCGCTGTTCCGGCTGTTCGAGCACCACGGCCTCACGCCCGACCACGTGATCGGCCACTCGATCGGCGAGCTGACCGCCGCGCACGTCGCGGGCGTGCTGAGCCTCGACGACGCCTGCGCGCTGGTCGCGGCCCGGGGACGGCTCATGCAGGCGGCGCGGTCCGGCGGCGCGATGACCGCGATCCAGGCCGGGGAGTCGCAGGTACTGCAATCCCTGGCCGGCCACGCCGGACGCGTCGCGATCGCCGCCGTCAACGGCCCGACGTCCGTCGTGGTGTCGGGCGACGCCGACGCGGTCGCGGAGGTGTCCGCGCACTGGCGCGCGGCGGGCCACAAGACCAAGCGGCTGCGCGTCAGCCACGCCTTCCACTCCCCGCACATGGACGACGTGCTGGAGGAGTTCCGCCGGGTCGCCGAGGGCCTGGCCTTCCACCCGCCGACGATCCCGCTGATCTCCAACCTGACCGGCGGGCCCGCGACGGCGGAGCAGCTCGCCTCCCCCGGCTACTGGGCCTCGCACATCCGCGAACCGGTGCGCTTCCTCGACGGCGTCCGCGCGCTGGAGGCGGCGGGCGTCACCGCGTTCGTCGAACTCGGCCCGGACGGCGTGCTCACCGCGATGGCGCGCGAGTGCCTGGCCGCCGAGCCGCGCGTCCTCGTCCCCGCGCTGCGCGGCGACCGCCCCGACGCCACGACGTTCCTCACCGCGCTCGCCCACGTGTGGGTCTCGGGTGCGAGCGTCGACTGGCGGGGTCTGCTCAGCGATCAGGGCGGAACCCCCACCGACCTGCCCACCTACGCGTTCCAGCACCGCCGCTACTGGCTCGACGCCTCCGCCGACACCGCCGGGGGCGCCTCGTCCGACGGCGCGTTCTGGACGGCGGTCGAGGGCGGCGACCTCGACGTCCTGTCCCGGATCCTCCAGGTCAACGGCGACCAGCGGCGCTCGCTGACCACGCTGCTGCCGGTGCTGTCGGCCTGGCACCGCCGGCGGACCTGGCGCTACCGCGTCACCTGGAGCCCGCTCCCGGAGACCGCCGCACCGACCCGGCCGGGCACATGGCTGGTCCTGGCCGCCGCCGACGACCCCCTAGGAGTGGCCGCCGCCCTGACCGAACGCGGCGCCACCACCATCTCCGTCCACCCCGAAGCGGACAAGGACGACCTCCTCGCGGCCCTCGACGGCCGGGACCTGTCGGGCGTTCTCGTCGTCCCGGCGCCCGGGGACCCGCTCCCCGCCGCCCTGGCCGGGGCGGACATCGACGCGCCGCTGTGGTGGGTGACGCGCGGCGCGGTCACCGTGGACGAAGCCGGAGACGGAACCTCGCAGGAGCAGGCCACCGCCGGTTTCCCGCCCCCGAACGCCAAGGCCATCGACCTGCCCGGCAGGCTCGACGACGCCCTCGCCGGACGCCTGCTCCGCGCCCTCGCCTCGGACGGGGAGGACCGCCTGGCCGTCCGCGCGAACGGCACCTACGCCCGCCGACTGGTCAGGGCCACGCCCACGGCGGCGGCCCCCGAGCGGCCGCGCCGCGCGCACGGCACCGTCCTGCTCACCGGCCCGCTCACCCGGGCGATCGCGCACGCCGCCCGCTGCCTGGCCGACGACGGCGCCGAACGCCTCGTCCTGGCCTGCACGCCCGGCGCCGAGAGCGGCGGCGCCGCCGTCCTGGAGGCCGAACTCACCGCGCTCGGGACGGACGTCCACGTCACCGACTGCGACCCCGCCGACCGCGACGCCCTCGCGGCGCTGCTCGCCACGCTCGCCGCCGAGGGACGCCTGACCGGTGTCGTCCACACCGTCCACACCGTCCACGACCCGGCCGCGGGCGACACCGCCCCGCACGACATCGCGGCCGTCCGCAACCTGGACGAGCTGACCCGCGACCGCGACCTCCACGTGTTCCTGCTGTTCGGGGAGTTCGGCGCGGCGATGGGCGACGCGCGTCCCGCGTGGCGGGTGCCGGTCGAGGCGCTCGCCGAGACCGTCGTCCACCACCGGCGCTCGCGCGGCCTGCCCGCCGCCGCCATCGCCTGGGGGCCGCTGGAGGGCGAGGACACCGCGCCCGGCCTGCGTCCCATGGAGGCGCGGGCCGCCGCGACCGTGCTCCGCCAGGTCCTCGACGCCGACGACCCGTTCCCCGCGATCGCCGACGTGGACTGGCCGGCGTTCGCCTCCCGCCGGGGCGGCCGGGGCGCCGGGCTGCTGTCCGCCGTCCCGGAGGCCGGACGCGTCCTGGACGCGGCGCGCGCCGCGAGCACCCCCCGCGACACCGGGGAACTGCGCGCCCGCCTGGCCGAACTCCCGGGAGACAAGCGGGAGGCCGAGCTCCTGCGCCTGGTCACCGACCACGCGGCGGCGATCCTCGGCCACCACACCGCCGGGGAGGTGGACCCGGCCACGACGTTCCTCGAACTCGGCTTCAGCTCGTTCACCGGCCTGGAGTTGCGCAACCAGCTCTGCGCGGCCACCGGCCTGGACCTGCCCTCGGTCGTGGTCTTCGACCACCCCACCCCCGACGCGCTGGCCCGCCACCTCCTCGACGCCCTGGCCGACCGCCTCGAACAACCCCAGGAATCCCCGTGACGGTCAGGGGCGCAGGCCATCGGACGTGAGGTCGTCGCCGGTCTGCTCCGGTAGCCGGATCCCGCCGGCGGGCGGGCGCTCCGCGCGGGCGCGCGGGAACCAGGCGAGCGCGGCGGCGGCGACGCAGATGCCGGCGGCGATCCACAGCACCATGGTGAAGCCGCCCACCGACGGCTGCCCGTCGCCGCCGGCGTGCGCGGCCAGGACGGTGGCGGTGAGCGCGCTGCCCAGGGAGAACCCGGTGAAGCGGACCACCTGGTAGAAGCCCATGGCGCTGCCCGTCTCCCGCGCGGGGACCGCCTCCACGATCAGGCCCGGAATCGCGGCGAAGGTGGTGCCCAGCCCCACTCCGAGGACACCCGTCATGACGAACGCCTGCCACAGGGCGCCGTGGACGACGGCGAAGAATCCGCAGCCCAGCGCGGACACGAGGCAGCCGATCGCGAGCACCGCGCGGGCCCCCATGAGCGACACCAGGGCGGGCAGGAAGCGGGAGCTGCCCAGCATGAGGAAGGACAGGGGGATGAGGACGAGACCGGCCACGACGGCCGACGCGGAGAATCCGAAGCCGCCCGAGCGCGGGGACTGGACGAACTCCGTCACCCCCGAAAGCGCCATGTACATCGCGACACCGAGCACCATGGCGCAGGCGTCGGCGGCGAACACGGACGGATGGCGCAGCAGGCGCAGCTGGACGAGCGGGTTCCCGGCGCGCGACTGCTGAACCGCCCAGACCGCGAACAGCGCCGCCCCGGCGGCCAGCAGGCCGATGACCGTCGGCGAGCCCCACCGCCACTCCGTCCCCTCCGCCACCGCCACCAGCGTGGCGACGATCGCCAGCGCGAGCAGCAGGGTTCCGGGCCAGTCGAACCGGGCGGCGACGCCGCGTCCCGCACTCGACGGGACGAACACCGCGACACAGACCAGCGCGAACCCGGACACGACCGCCCCGAACCAGTACGCGCCCGCCAGGCCCCACGCCTCGACGATCAACCCGCTGATCGGGTAGCCGGCGCCGAGACCGGCCCCCGCCGACACCGACAACAGCGCGATCATCGGCGCCACCCTGGCCCGCGGCAGCTCCTCCCGGGCGGTGGCCATCGCCAGCGGCACCAGCCCGAGCCCGACGCCCTGGAGCCCGCGGCCGACGACCAGCGTTCCCAGGCCGTCCGCCAGCGCGGCCACGACACCGCCCGCCGTGACCGCGGCCAGGCCGCCGAGCAGCGTCGCCCGCCGCCGCGGGCCGTCGCCGAGCCGTCCGAGGACCGGTGAGCTCACCGCCCCGACGAGCAGCGCCACGGTCAGCGACCACTGCGCCGAACTCAGCGACACGTGGAAATCGCGCGCGACGGTGGGGATGAGCGGGGCACCGAACGAGCTGATGACGCTGGCGACCAGCGTGGCCAGCACCAGCACCGGCCCGATCAGCGCACCGCGACGCCCCCCGCCGAGAACCTCTTCCGCGCCGGCGCCCATGAGACCTCCCCGCAACCGCGTGTGAATTGCACGCGTTTCACTGTACGCCCGTTGCGTGTGAATTGCACGTATCCTGGTCGGATGGCGGATGCGGAACTGGCACGTGACCTGGAGCAGGCCCTGGTGCAACTGCTCCTGCGGCGCAACAGGAGCGCGATCTACGACGCGATCCTGGAGTCGGCGCCGGAGGGCGTCGACCGGCAGACCTACTCGGTGCTGAGCGGTCTGGCGCGGCTCGGACCGCGGTCGGCGGCGCGGCTGGCCGACGAGGTCGGCATCGACCGGTCCGGCGCGAGCCGCTACGCCGACCGGCTCGAAGCCGCGGGCCTGCTCGAACGCGGCCCCGACCCCCGCGACGGCCGCGCCACCCTGCTCTCACTGACGCCCGCGGGCGAGGCCGCGGTCGGCAAGCTCCGCGAGGCGCTGACCCGGCACCTCGCGGACCGGATCGCCGACTGGCCGGACTGGAAGGCGCGGGCACTGATCGACGGCATCCGCCTGCTCATCACCCCGCCCCCGGACTGACCCCCGCGAAGCGGAACCCGACTCAGGGGAGATGCCGCCGGACGGCCGGGGCCAGTTGTTCGGCGGCGAAGTCCTCGACCGAGCGCGGAGGGCGGCCGAGCATTCGCTGGACGCCGTCGCCGAGCCCGGCCGCGCCCTCGTTGAGGTAGTTGGTGTACAGGTCGTGCAGACCGTCCACGACCTGCGGATGGACACCGCGTTCGGCCAGGTCGGCGCGCCAGGACCCGTCCATCGGCACATCGACGTGGCGGACCGGTCTCCCGAGCACGGCGCCGAAGCGCCCGGCCAGCTCGGGCACGGTCAGCGCCTGCGGACCGCTGAGGTCGATCTCGCCGCCGACCGGGTGCTCGGCCAGCAGTTCGGCGAGCGCGACGTCCGCGATGTCCCGCGTGTCGATATAGCCGCGCGCGCCCCTGGACACCGGATCGGGCAAGGTGCCCCGCGCGATCGAGGCCGCCAGCGGCAGGAAGTTCTGCAGGAACCGGTCGGGCCGCAGGACGGTCAGCTCCGGGACGCCTTCGGCGCGCAGCCGTTCGGTGACCACGTCATGGGCGCCGGTGACGGCGTCGGGGAGCGCGGCGCCGGAGAACGCCAGGGCGCCGAGTTTGACGATCCGCCGCGCCCCCGCCTCAAGGGCGGCCAGGCCGAGCCCGATCTCGATGGACACCTGGTCCTCGGCGAAGGGATGCGCGAGGTAGAGCCGCTCCACCCCGGCGACCGCGCGGCGGACGTCGGCCGCGTCGGCGGCGTCGCCGCGCACGACCTCCCCGCGAACCGCGCCGAGCGCCTCCGCGCTCGCGGCGGACCGAACGAGGAAGCGCACGTCCTCCCGCTCGCGCAGCGCCTCGGTCAGGTACCGCCCCACGCCGCCGTTCGGCGTCGTAATCAAGATCGACATACTCGCGCAACAGCCCTCCCGACCGGGGCATTCCGGGGGAGGAGCGGCCGATTCCTTTTCGGCCCGGCCGAGGTCTACATGATGGGAGGCGCGGCCGGTCGGCCCCTCCCGTACACCGAGACGGAAGGCCGATCTTCGATGACCGTTCCCGCGACCATGCGCGCGCTCCAGCAGACGACCCTCGACGGCCCGCAGGACATGCGCCTGGTCACCGACGCGCCGGTGCCCGCCCCCGGCCCGGACGAGGTCCTGATCCGCGTCACCGCCGCCGGGGTCAACTTCGCCGACGTCTCCAGGGCCCGCGGCACGTTCCTGGACGGCCCGCGGCCCCCGTACGTGGCGGGTTTCGAGGCCGCTGGAGAGATCGTCGCAGTAGGGGAGGCGGTGACCTGGCAGCCGGGGGCCCGCGTCGTCGGCGTCGGAACCGGCGCCTTCGCCGAGTACATGGCCCTGCCCGCGGCGGCGGCGGTCCCCGTGCCCTCGGGCTGGACGGAGCGGCAGGCGCTGGGCCTGGTCGTGAACTGGCCCACCGCGCTGGCCGCGCTCAGGCCCCTGGGCGGCGTCGGTTCCGGCCACGTCGTGCTGATCCACGCCGCGGCGGGCGGAACCGGCCAGGCCGCCGTGCGGATCGCCAAGCACTACGGCGCGACGGTCATCGCCACCGCCTCGCCGGGCAAGCACGAAACGGTGCTGGCACTCGGCGCCGACCACGTCCTGGACTCCCTCGGCGGCGACCTCGCCGCCGAGGTGGCCGAGCTGACCGGCGGCTCCGGCGTCGATGTGGTCCTGGAGTCGGCCGGTGGCGCCACCTTCGCCGCCGGCCTGGCCGCCGCCAAGCGGGTCACCGGACGCGTCATCGTCTACGGCCTGGCGGGCGGCGAGGCCGCGATCACCAACTGGGACCTGGTGTACAAGCACCAGGTCCACGTCATCGGCCTCAACATCGGCGTGCTGGTCCAGGCCGCGCCGCGGATCTTCGGCGAGGTGATGGGCGAGCTGTCCGCGCTGATCGCGGCGGGCGTGCTCGCCCCCGTCGCGCCCACCGTCCACGAACTGGCCGACGGGCCCAAGGCGCTGACGGAACTGGAGGCCAGGGCCACCGTCGGCAAACTGGCCCTGCTGCCCTGAACGATGCCGATGCCGATGCCGATGCCGCACCGTACTAGGCTCGCGGCGTGACACCGGACCGCGACCGGTTCATCGCCGAGACCGAGCGGTTCCGCCAGGAGCTGCTGGCGCACTGCTACCGCATGGTCGGCTCGGCGCACGACGCCGAGGACCTCGTCCAGGAGTGCTACCTGCGGGCCTGGCGGTCCTACTCCGGGTTCGAGGGCCGCGCGTCGACGCGCTCCTGGCTCTACAGGATCGCCACCAACGTCTGCCTGACGGCGTTGAAGCCGCGCCCGATCCGCGTGCTGCCCTCGGGCCTGGCGGGCCCGTCCGACCGCCCGCCCACCCCCGTCCCGCCCGGCGAGGTCTCGTGGCTGGAACCACTGCCGGACGCGTGGATCGCCACCGACGATCCCGCCGCGGTGGCGGTCGAACGCGAGTCGGTGCGCCTGGCGCTCATCGCCGGCCTCCAGCACCTGCCCGCCCGCCAGCGCGCGATCCTCATCCTGCGCGAGGTGCTGGCGTTCTCGGCGGCCGAGACCGCGGAGATCCTCGACACCACCACGGCGGCGGTCAAGAGCGGCCTCCAGCGCGCCCGCGCCCGGCTGGACGAACTGGAACCCGAGCCGGAAGCCCTACTCGAACCGACCGACCCCCGCGCCCGCGCACTGCTCGACGGCTACATCGCCGCCTTCGAACACTCCGACGCCCGCCTTTTGGAACAGGTACTGCGCGCGGACGCGACGCTGGAGGCGACGCCCTTCCGCGAATGGCAGTCGGGCCGGGCGACATGCATCCACACGCTGGACACCTACGTGCTGGGCGCACCGGGCGACTGGCGGATGATCGCCACCGCGGCCAACGGCCACCCCGCCGCCGCCGTGTACCACCGCGCCCCCGACGGCACACTCCGAGCCGACGGCGCCGTGGTGCTGACCCCCACCCCCACCGGCATCGCCCACGTGATCAAATTCCACGACCCCGCCCTCCCCGCGACCTTCGGCCACCCACCCCACCTCACTCCCTGACCCACCGACGGCCATCGGTTGCGATTCGGGCTTTTCAGGACGGGGTGCGCATGCGGAGCAGGGATTCGAGGAGCCAGGCTCGGGTCTCGTCCAGGTGTGCCGGGGAGGCGTGGACGTCGTCGAACTCCTTCACCCACAGTTCCTTCACGTGCTTGCGCAGGTGGGCGATCTCCGAGGGCGGGGTGATCTCGTCGCGGAGGCTGACCGTGTAGGAGACGGGGATCTCCAGCGCGGACAACTCGTCCGGGGTCAGTGCCCAATCGCCTAGGACGTCGGGCAGGTCGTCGGGGGTCGTGCCGGTCAGGTGGGCGAGTGTTGCGCGGGTGATCTGCGGCAGGGCCCGGAGCCAGTCGGGGTCGGTGAAGAAGTCGTGGATCGGGGCGCCGTTCGTGATGACCCCGCGTATGCGCCGGTCGCTCACCGCCGCGCGGAGCGCCATGTGGCCGCTGAAGCTGTTCGCCACCGCGTAGGTGTCGCCGACCGACGCCTGGTCCGCGAGCGCGTCCAGGATCGCCGGGAGCATGCCCGGACTCGCCCTGTCATAGGGGAGTGTGTTGTGGCCGATGCCCGGCATCTCCGTGACCAGCATCGCCATGCCCAGCGCGTCCGCCTGGAGGAGGAGCGGGGCCCACTGCTCCTTCGTGCTCACGATGCCGCCCATGACCACCAGCAGGGGCCTCGGTTCCTCCCGGCTCAGGCCCGACGTCCAGCAGCGGAGGCGGCCCTCCAGGTCGAGGACGCCGATGTCCGCGCCGCGCCAGGTCTCGAAGACCCGCCACGCGTCCCGCATGGCGGTGCGGCGGGGGAGGCCGTCCACGAACGGGAACCGGGCGATCGTGAAGCAGCGGCAGGCCGCGAGCGGGTCGCCCGCGTCCTCCAGCGTGCGCGCCGCCGCCGACCACTCGGCGGCCCACGAGCCCTCGCCCTCACCGTCGTGCCGGATCCGGTCCAGGACGCCCTCGTACAGGTCGGCGGGCAGGTTCTGCGCGCGGGCGTGGACGATGACGAACCTCTTCAGCTCCTCGACGTCGTTCACCGCGCACGCTCCGCCGCGACGGGTTCGCGGGGTTCGGCGTCGGCGGTGAAGGTCTCCAGGCCGTCCTTGATCTCCGCGAGGACGTCGGCGGCCTCGGCGCCGTCGATGACCCGGTGGTCGAAGGCCAGGTTCAGGCGCATCGTCGGGGCGATGACCACCTGGCCGTCGCGCGCCGCCGGGCGGTCGGTGATCCGTCCCACGCCCAGCGTGACCGTGGTGCCGCCCACCGAGTGGAAGCCGTCCACGGGACGGTGGCCGAGCGAGGTCACCGACAGCGTGCCGAGCAGCCCCGCCCGCGCCGGCAGCGGGCGGACGGCCCGCCGCCACCCCCGCAGCCCCACGCTCCACGGCAGCTTGTGCAGCGCCCGGACGCCCGCGAACTCCGGCATCTGCTCGGGGTCGCCCTCGCGGTAGTGGTCGATGCGGTCCTGGATGCCGTCCAGGGAGGCGGTGTCCAGGTTCGGCAGGAGGGCGGCGAGGACGATCCGCTGCCCGCCCATCGTCCGGTCCAGCGTGAGCTTGCCGTGCACGGACGGGTAGCGGGCGACCCGCAGGCCGAACCGTCCGCGCACCGCCGCGTTGGCGTCGGGGTGCTTCACCAGCACCCGCGCCGCCGTGTGCAGGACGTAGGAGACGATCGAGTAGCGGCGGCCCCCGTCGCCCGCCGCCGTCCGGTGCGCCCGGACCCGGGTCATGTCGACCTCGGTGTCCAGGAACACCGGGGAGAAGGCCCGGATCTCCTTCAGGAGATAGAGCGTGTGCCGTCGTTGCCGGGCAAGCGGTTGTTCCTTCAAAGCGAGCACCCCTCTCGGGCCGTTCGACCTCGTCCCGCGCGCGGGACCGCGATCTCACAGCCTCGGGAGGCGCGCTAAAGCGCTGCTAATGGCTCACACGGCGATGCCGGTCTTGTGCGTGCGCAGCAGTTGGCCGGTCGCGTCGAACAGCCGCCACGCCTTGTCGACGTCGAAGGTGTCCTTGCCGAGATCGACCTGCTTGGTCTTCCAGGACGCGCTGAAGCGCTGCTCCGGCGGCGCGTCCACCAGCGCGACGATCGGCGGGAGCGCCTTGTCGACCGGCTGCGCCGCGACCTTGAACACGGCCTTGGCGATCGGCCGCACCGGCATCGGCAGCGTGTCGGTCATGCTGGTCGCGACCACGCCGGGGTTGTAGGCGACGAACCGCGTCTTCCCGCCGACGCGCTTCTCCGCGAAGATCACGCCGAGCAGGTCGTTGGCGCGCAGGGCCTGGAGGGACGCCTTGAACCCGCTGTACTTGCCGGTCATGTTCAGGTCCGTCCAGTTGATCGCGCCGGCCGACACGCCGGGCGTGCAGAGGCTCACGATCACCGGGTTCGCGGCGCGCTCCAGCGCCGGCGCCAGCCCGTAGGCCAGGACGAACCGGCTGAGGTACAGCAGCGCGAGGTGCCGCTCGAAGCCCTCCTCGGTCTCCACCCGCGGGCCGAACGGCCTGTCGTGCCGGGCGCCGAGGATGAGCGCGTCCAACCGCGGGTAGGACGCGTCCACGAAGTCGATCAACTCCTGGCAGTTGCGGGTCAGCGTGAGATCCGTCCGGTGGAACACGACCCGGTCGGCGGCGCCGAGCCGCTCGGCGTCGGCGAGCAGCCGGTCGCCCTTCGCCTGCGTGGAACCGACGGCGATGACGCGGTCACCGTTCCGGAGAAAGTGCAGTGCCAGCCCCCTGCCGATCCCGTCGGTGCCGCCGGTGATAAGGATCGTCCGCATGTCCACTCCCAGTAGTCATCAACGGTGACTTGGCTGACGCTACGGGGAGCCCGGTAACATGTCAACACTGATGACTTGTGAGGACGGGGATGACGGGAAACACCGAGAACGGCGACGCGCGAGGCGATTCCAAGGGCGGCGCGCGCAAGCGCGACCGCGCCGCGACGCGGGCGGAACTCCTGGCGGCGGCGCGCGAGCGTTTCCGGCTCGGCTACGACGGCACGAGCGTGCGGGACATCGCGAAGGACGTCGGGGTCGACCCCGCGCTGGTCTACCGGTACTTCGGCTCCAAGCTCGCCCTGTTCGAGGAGGCGTGCGTCGACCAGGAGCAGTTCACGACGCTGCTCGACGGCCCGCCCGAGCAGATCCCGATCGGGCTGCTGCGCTCGATCGTCTTCGAGGACTGGTCGCAGTTCACCGGCGACCACCCGCTCGTGGCGCTGCTCCGCTCGTCCGCCTACGAGGAGGTCAGGGGACGGCTGCACGACCGGGTCTGCGACGAGTACTTCCTGAAGCTGAACGAGCTGGTCAACGGCCCCGACGCCGAGCTGCGCGTGGAGATCCTCGTCGGCGCCCTGCTCGGCATGGGCGCGATGCGCTCGATCGTGCGCTCCCCGGCCCTCCAGGCGGCGAACGCCGAGGACGTGATGCCCTACTTCGTCCGCCTCTTCGAGCTCCTGCTGGGCCGGGAGGCCGCCGACGCCGCGGCGCCGTCCTAGACGACCTGGGCGGTGGAGGCGAGCACGACCTCGCGAACGCAGACGTTCTGCGGCTGCCGGTACACGAACAGGACGGTTTCGGCCACGTCCTCCGCCGCCAGCCCGCCGCCCGCCGCCTCCTGCGACCCGGCGTGCTCGGCCCGCAGCACGTCATCGGCGATCAGGTCGCCCATGCCGGTCGCGACGTAACCGGGCGCGACCGTGACCACCCGCGTCCCGTGCGGGGCCGCCTGCTGCCGGATCCCCTCCGACAGGATGTGCGCGGCGGACTTGGTCGCGCTGTAGACCGCCTCCACCCCCGCCGTCTTGTACGCGGCGATCGACCCGATCGTGACGACGGTGCCGCCGCCGCGCTCGATCATCCCGGGCAGCACGGCCTGGACGCAGCCGAGCACGCCCTTGACGTTCACGTCGACCATCCGCTCCCAGTGCTCGCGCGACTGCGCCGCCGCCACCCCCGGCTGGAGGACCGCCGCGCTGTTGACCAGCGCGTCCACGGGACCGTACGCGGCCTCGGCCTCCTTGACCGCCGCCGCGACGGCCGCGCCGTCCACGACGTCGGCGGCCCGGCAGAGCGCGCGCGGCAGCCCCAGCGCCTCCAGCCGGTCGAGACGGCGCCCCAGCAGCAGCAGCGGGTGGCCCTCGCGGGAGAAGGCGCGCGCGGTGGCGGCCCCGATCCCCGAACCGGCACCGGTGATGACGACGAGCGGCTTGTCCATGGCTTCCTTCGGGTCGCGGGTCACCAGCGGTGATGTACCTGGGGACGGATCCGGGCGTCGTACAGCTCGGCCAGCGCCGTCAGGGTGCCGGCGTCCAACTCCGGCAGGTCGGCGGCCGCGGAGTTGGCGCGGGCCTGGGCGACCGTCCGCGCGCCGGGGATCACGGTGGTCACCCCCGGCTGCTGGACGATCCACCGCAGCGCCGCCTGCGCCGGGGTCGCCCCCTCGGGCGCCAGCGCGGCGAACGCCTCCGCCGCCTCGACACCGCTGTGGAAGTCGACCCCGGAGAACGTCTCGCCCACGTCGAACGACTCGCCGTTCCGGTTGTAGGTCCGGTGGTCGTCGGCGGCGAACGTGGAGTCGTGCCGGTAGCGCCCCGACAGCAGCCCGGACGCGAGCGGCACCCGCGCGATGATCCCGATCCCCTTCTCGCGCGCGGCGGGCAGCACCCGCTCCAGCGGCTTGCGCCGGAACGGGTTCAGGATGATCTGGACGCTCGCCACCCCCGGCCGCGCGATCGCGGCCAGCGCCTCGTCGCACGTCTCGACGCTCACCCCGTACCCGGCGACCCGCTTCTCCTCGACCAGGGTGTCGAGCGCGTCGTAGACCTCGTCCTTGTGGAACACCGCCGTCGGCGGGCAGTGCAGCTGGACGAGGTCGAGCGTGTCGACGCCGAGGTTCTCGCGAGAGCGGTCGGTCCACGCGCGGAAGTTGTCCAGCGTGAACGCGGACGGTTCGTGCGGGCCGCGCCGTCCGAGCTTGGTGGCGACGAGCAGCCGTCCGTCCGGCCCGCCCGCCGTGAACGCGCCGATGAGCCGCTCGCTGCGGCCGTCCCCGTACACGTCGGCGGTGTCGATGAACGTCACGCCGGACGCGACGGCCGCGTCCAGGACCGCCAGCGCGTCGTCCTCGGAGACGTCGCCCCAGTCCGCGCCGAGCTGCCAGGTGCCGAGGCCGACGACCGACGCCGTCCGGCCGAGCCTGTCGAACGATCGTTGCTCCATGGGAACCGTCCTCGCGATGCCGGGTTCTGGCAAGAAGATTGACACACCCCATCGCCCCCGACAATGGCCGTCCGTGACCTTGGCAGCTAGATGCCACGTCAAGGCGTTGTTGCGCTAGGCAAATGGTGGCAACGTCCTCGCCAAACCGATTTGGGGGTCGCGATGACTCACACCCAAGAACTCCCCACCCGGACGGCGCCCCCGCCCCCGGCGGCGCCCGGCGCGCTCTGGGCGGCCCGCGCGCCGTTCCTGGCGACGGGCCTCGTCCTCGCCGGCTTCTTCGTCCGCGTGCCGTCACTGAAAATGGCCTTCGGCCTCTCCGACGGACGGCTGGGACTGCTCCTCACCCTCCCCGTCCTCAGCGGCCTCGCGGCGATGCAGCTCACCGGCCGCCTGGTGGCCCGCTTCGGCAGCGCCCCGATAGTCCGCCTGACAATGGCCGGCCTGCCGATATCCCTCCTTTGCGTGGCGACGTCCGGAGGCCAGACCTGCTTGGCCTTGGCCCTCCTCCTCTTCGGCGCCCTGGACGGCCTCGTGGACGTCTCGATGAACGCCCACGCCATCACCGTGGAGCGCACACTGGACCGCCGCGTGATGAACAGCTGCCACGCGTCCTGGAGCATCGGTGCCGCCGCGGGCTCCATCCTGGGCGGCCTGGCCATAAAAGCTGGCCTTTCCCTCACCGAGCACTTCCTGATCGTCGCGCTGGTCCTGGTGGCCTTCACGGCCGCGACCGGCCCGTACATGCTCTCCTCCCGCACGGACCGCGTCGCAGAACCGGCGCGCCGCTCAGGCTGGACGCCCCGCATCCTGATGTTCGGCGCCGTGGGGACGATCGTCCTCGTGTGCAGCGGCGTGATGGGCAACTGGAGCGGCGTCTTCCTGCACGACGAACTGGGCATGTCCCTTGCGGCGGCGTCCCTCGGCTACATCTTCTTCAGCACCTTCGAAACGGGAGGCCGCCTGGTAGGCGACCGCCTCCAAACCCGCTTCGGCGCCCCACTCCTGGTCCGCTGCGGCGGCGCCCTGGCGATCACCGGCCTGGCGACCGTGGTCGTCAGCCCCCTGCCAGTCCTGGCCGTCGCAGGATTCGCCATATTCGGCCTGGGCCTGTCCGTTCTCCTCCCGATAATCTTCAGTACGGTAGGCCACAATGCCGCCGATTCCGAAGGCGCGGCGTCAGCTCTGGCGAAAGTGAGCACCCTGACCTACACCGGCCTGCTGATAGGCCCGATGGCGGTGGGTTTGATCGCCGAAAAGACCAGCCTGACGACGACGTTGGCGGGTCTGCTGGCCCTCCTGACGACAACCCTGGCCCTCTCCCTGCGCCTCTTCCCCCGCACCTGACCTCCTGGCGCCTGTCGACGCGAGGTCGGGCGCTTCTCACTTGCCGGTGATGTGGACGGGGAGGTGTTCGGGGCCGTTCACGGCTATCGAGTGGACCGGGGTCGGGGCGGCCGCCGGTTCTATTTTCTCGGTGGAGTCCAGGAGCTCCGAGAGGAGGATTCTCGCTTGGGCTCGGGCCAGGGTGGCGCCCAGGCAGAAGTGCTCGCCGGACGCCAGGGCCAGGTGGCGGTTGGGCTTGCGGGATATGTCGAAGGTGAACGGGGCGGGGAAGATCGACTCGTCCCGGTTGGCCGAGGGGACCCAGACCACCACCTTGTCGCCCCGGGCTATTCGCTGGTCGTGCAGGGTTATGGGCTCGGTGGCCGTGCGCATGCTGTGGGTGGCGCTGGAGGTCCAGCGCAGGGTCTCTTCCACGGCCGATGGCAGGAGGGAGCGGTCCTCGCGCAGGCGCTCCCATTCACCGGGGTTTTCGAGGAAGGCCTGCATGGCGCCCGCCAGCGCCAGGCGGCCGTTCTCGGTGGCGCCTACGAGGTTCTCGCAGTTGAGGAGTACCTCCTCTTCCGTAAGAAGTTCGCCTTCCACTGTCCCGCCCAGCAGCATGCTCACCAGGTCGTCGGCCGGGTTCGCGGTGCGGCGGTCCATCAGGTCGATGAAGTAGAGCATCAGTTCCTGGTGGGCGGCGAGGGAGACGCCCGCCTCGAATGCCTCGTTCGTCCAGCGGAAGAGCGTCTCGTGGTCGGGCTCGGGGACCCCCATCATGTGGCCGATCGTGTAGATGGACAGGCGGCCCGCCACGTCGTGGACGAAGTCGGCCTCCTCCGCTTCGACGGCCTGGGCGAGGACGGCGCGGACCATGCCGCGCATCGCGTCCTCCAGGGCGCGGACGGAGCGGGCCGTGAACCAGTCGGCCACCGTGTTGCGCAGTTCCTTGTGGCGGGGCGGGTCGGTGAGGGCGAGCGTCATTCCGGCGCCCGGGTCCTCGCGCAGCCTGGTCGGGCGGAGGAGGACGCCGCTCGCCGAGCTGAACCGGCCCGGGTCGCGGTAGACGGCGCGGACGTCCTCGTAGCGGGTCAGCGACCAGAACGCCGGGAGGTGGGTCGGCTCGTGCCGGTGGACGGGGGAGTGCTCGCGCATCCAGCGCCAGATCTCGTGCTGGGCGCCGGCGGCGTGCACGGCGGGGTCGACCAGGCCGGTGGGATCCAGGGACGTTG
The DNA here is from genome assembly GCF_009733595.1 of Actinomadura litoris. Lineage (GTDB taxonomy): Bacteria > Actinomycetota > Actinomycetes > Streptosporangiales > Streptosporangiaceae > Spirillospora > Spirillospora litoris. The sequence continues at coordinate 308,015 of NZ_WOFH01000003.1, forward strand.
TCGCCGTCATGGGCTCCTGCCAACTCTTTTGCCAATGTTGAGTCAAAAGGTTGCCAGATTCTTGGCATATCAGGCAAGATGGCGACGTCCGCCTGGTTCGCACGGTCGGCGGGACCTCCCCCGCCCTTCCGTCACCTGGTCGAAAGGGGTCCGCACATGACCGTCCTGTCCCCGACCGGCGTCGGGATCACCCGGCTCGCCGGCAACATCGGTGCCGAGATCAGCGGGGTGGACGCGAGCCGTCCGCTGGAGGCGGAGGTGGTCGCCTCGGTCCGCGCGGCGCTGCTCCGGCACAAGCTCATCGTCCTGCGCGACCAGGACCTCGACTACGACAGCCAGGTCGCGTTCGCGCGGCGGCTCGGGGACCTGACGCTCGGCCACCCGATCTACGACGCGCCGAAGAACCGCCCCGCGCTGCGGGAGATGGACTCGCGGCAGGGCACCCGCGCCAACCACTGGCACACCGACCTCACCTTCATCGAGCGGCCGCCCGCGTTCGCGCTGCTGCACAGCAAGATCATTCCGCCGGTCGGCGGCGACACGATCTGGGCCAACACCGCGAGCGCCTACCAGAGCCTTCCGGCGGAGCTGCGCGACCTGGCGGACCGGCTGCGGATCGTCCACAGCAACGACTCCGACTACACCGACGACACGGTCGCGGCGCGGGGCGACTACATCTCCACCCGGTACGAGGCCGAGCACCCGGCCGTCCGCGTCCACCCGGAGACGGGGGAGCGGTCGCTGCTGCTCGGCGGGTTCGCGCGCAGCGTCGTCGGGCTGCCCCCGCAGGCCGGGCGCGACCTGATCAGGGTGCTCCAGGAGTACGTGACCAAGCCCGAGCAGACCGTGCGGTGGAAGTGGCGCGTCGGCGACCTCGTCATCTGGGACAACCAGGCGACGATGCACTACGCGATCTACGACTACGGCGACGAGCCCCGGCGCGGCGAGCGCCTCACGATCATCGGGGACGTCCCGGTCGGCGTGGACGGACGCCCCGGCCGGGCACTGGCCGGTGACACCTCCGCCTACAGCGGCGGGACGGTCTGAGTGACCCGCGACCGCTCGCTCGACATCGCCGTCACCGGCATGTCCGGCCGCTTCCCCGGCTGCGCCGACCTCGACGCGTGGTGGTCGGCGCTGCTCGCCGGGCGCGTCCTGACCCGGCGGTACGAGCGGCGCGAGCTGGAGGCCGCCGGGGTCCCGGCGAGCCTGCTGGACGAGCCGGACTACGTCCCGGTGCACGGGCACCTCGACGGCGCCGACCGCTTCGACAACGCGCTGTTCCGGGTCAGCCCGCGCGACGCGGAGATGATGGACCCGCAGCACAGGCTGATGCTGGAGGCGGCCTGGGCCGCCCTGGAGGACGCGGGGTCCGCGGGCGACCTGGTCACGGGCGTCTACGCGTCCGCGAGCGGGAGCGGGTACCTGCGCGCGATGGTCGCGGGCGGGAAGCTCGACCCGCTCACGCTTGAGGACGCGGTGCACGGCACCGAGCCCGACTTCATGGCGAGCCTCATCTCCTACAAGCTCGGCCTGACCGGGCCCGCGCTCGCGGTGCAGACCGCGTGCTCGTCGTCGCTGGTCGCCCTGCACATGGCGGGGCAGGCGCTGCTGAACGGCGACTGCGACCAGGCGCTCGTCGTCGCCGCCGGGATCGCCCATCCCCAGGCCGGACATCTGCACGTGCCGGGCGGAATCCACTCCCCGTCCGGCACGTGCCGTCCGTTCGACGCGCGGGCGGACGGGGTGGTGGCCGGGTCGGGAGTCGCGGCCGTGGTGCTGCGGCGGGCCGCCGACGCCGCGGTCGCGCCGCACGGGATCATCCTCGGCACGGCGATCAACAACGACGGCGCGGCGAAGGCCGGGTACTACGCGCCCTCGGTCGCCGGGCAGGAGGCGGTGATCCGGTCGGCGCTGCTCGCGGCGGACGTGGAGGCCGACTCGATCGGCTACCTGGAGTCGCACGGCACCGGCACCCGCGTGGGGGACCCGATCGAGTGGTCCGCCGCGTCCGCCGCGCTGGGCGGGATGGGCGCGGCGCCGGGGCAGGTCGCGGTCGGCGCGCTCAAGGCCAACGTCGGGCACCTCGACAACGCGGCCGGGCTCGCGTCGCTGATCAAGACGCTGCTGGTGCTCCGGGACGGTGCCGTGCCGCCCGTGGCCGGGTTCACCCGGTTGAACCCGCTGCTGGACGCGGGCGACTCGCCGCTGTACGTCCCGGCGGAGGCGGCGCCGTGGAGCGGTCCCCGGCCGTGGCGCGCGGGGGTCAGCTCGTTCGGCATCGGCGGCACCAACGCGCACGTGATCGTGGAGCGGGCCGCCGACGTCCCCCGGACGCGGCGGGACCGGCCCGGTCTGGTGCTGCTGTCGGCCGCCGACCCCGAGGCGCTCACGCGGTCCGCCGCCCGGTTGTCCGAGCGGCTCGGCGGTTCCGACCTCGACCTGGGCGATGTCGCGTTCACCCTCGCCACCGGGCGCGTCGCGCTCACCGAACGCCTCGCGGTGTCCGGACGGAGCGCCGCCGACGTGGCCGCGCGCCTCGCCGGCGGGGACGGCGTGGTGCGGGGGAGCCGCCCGGCCGACGGACCCGCGCCTGTCGTGTTCCTGTTCCCCGGCCAGGGGTCGCAGTATCCGGGCATGGCGCTGCCGTTCGCCGAGGCGCTACCCGGCTTCGCCGACGTCCTCGACCAGATCCTCGACACCTTCGACACACCGCTCGCCGGACGGTTGCGGCGCGCGCTGCTGACCCGCGGGTTCCCCGAGGCGGAGCTGCGGGAGACGGAGCTGGCGCAACCCGCGCTGTTCGCCGTCGAGTACGCGGCCGACCGCGCGCTGCGCGGCCTCGGCGTCGTCCCGGTCGCGGTGGCGGGGCACAGCCTCGGCGAGATCACCGCGCTGTGCGTCGCCGGGGCGCTCGACCCGGCCGAAGCCGCGCGGTTCGTGGCCGCGCGCGGGCGCGCCCTCCAGGGCTGCCCGCCCGGCGCCATGCTCGCGCTGGGCTGCGACGAGGCGGCGGCGCGCGAGCTGCTCGCCGCGTCCGGGGCCGCGCTGGAGATCGCCGCGATCAACACACCCGACACCTGCGTGGTGGCGGGCACCGCCGACACGGTCGACACGTTCCGCGCGTGGCTCGGCGACCGCGTCTTCGCCCGCCCGCTGCGCACCGGCCGTGCCTTCCACACCTCCCTCGTGGAACCGGGGCTGCGGGAGCTGGCCGCCGCGCTGCCGGGCCTCGCACCGAAACCCCCGACCGTGCCCTACGCCGCGAACGCCACCGGAAAACTCGTCCCGGCGGGCACCCCGATCGAGCCGGGCGACCTCGTCCGCGCCGCGCGCGAGCCGGTGCGGTTCGCCGACGCGATGGCCGCGATCGCCGCCCGCCACCCCGGCGCGGTCGCCGTCGAGATCGGCCCCGGCCGGGCGCTCACCGGGATGGCGGACGCGGCGGGCCTCACCGCCGTGGCGCTCTCCCCGTCCCGTACCGCGCACCCGGACGAGGAGGTCAGGACCGCCCTCGGCGCCCTCTGGACGCTCGGCCAGCCCCTCGCCACGGAGCCGCTGATCGAGCCCGGACACCTGCTCCACCTGCCCGCCTACCCGTTCGCCGGGCCGAGCTGGATGGCCCCGGAGGCCGCCCCGAAACCGCTCCCCGAGGCTGAGCCGCCGAAGGCGCCCGAGCCCGCCGGCCAGGGCGCGCCCGACGCCCCCGCCCTGCTCGCGCGGCTGTGGACCGAGCTGCTCGGCCACGCCGACCTCACCGCCGAGTCCGACTTCTTCAAGCTCGGCGGGGACTCGCTGCTGGTCACGCATCTGGCGCGCAGGGTCCACCGGGAGCTCGGGGTCCGGGTGCCGATGCGCGAGATGCTCGCGGGCCGGACGCTCGGGCGGCAGACGACGATCGTGCTCGACCTGCTGGAGCCGTCGCGATCCGGCGGCCCGCCCGGCCAGGCGCGTCCCCACGGCGTCCCCACGGCGGCGGTCGCGGGCCATGAACGTCGCGGGCCATGAACACCGAAGCGGAGGAAACAGATGTCATCGCCGGAACACCCCGGTCCCTCGCCGGTCGGCCTGGCGCGGCCCGAACACGCGCGTCCCGAACACGCGCGGCCCGGAAGCGCGCGGCCCGGAAGCGCGCGCCTCGGACGCGGCGCCCCGCTCCCGCCGCCGCCGCGGACCCCCGTCCACGAGCTGGTGACCGCGATCGCCCGCGCCCACCCCGCGCGGCCGGCCGTCCGCTGCGGCGGGCGGACCGTCGGGTACGGCGAGCTGGACGCCTGGTCCGCCCGGATCGCGGCGCGGCTCGCGGCGGCGGGCGTCCGGCGCGGCGACCATGTCGGGCTGCTGGCGGAGCCGTCGGCGGCGATGGTCGCGGCGGCGCTCGGCGTGCTGCGCGCCGGGGCCGCCTACGTCCCGGTGCACCGGGAGAACCCCGACCGGCGGGTCGCCGAGATCCTGGCCGACGCGGGCGTCTCATGGACGGTCGCCACCGAGGGCGAGGCGGAGCGCCTGAGCGGCCTCGGCCTCCCCTTCCTCCCGGCCGAGGACGGCGGCGACGCCGCCGCACCGCCCGGCGTGGAGGTCGGGGAGGGCGACCCGGCTTACCTCATCTACACCTCCGGCAGCACGGGCGAGCCGAAGGGCGTGCTGGTCGAGCACGGGCACCTGGCCGCCTCGACGCTCGCGCGGCACGCGGTCTACCCGGGCGCGCCGGTGTTCCTGCTGGTGTCGCCGATCGCGTTCGACTCGTCCGTGGTGGGGCTGTGGGGGACGCTCACCGCCGGGGGCTGCCTGGTCGTGGCCACCGCCGACGAGGTCCGCGACCCCGCGCGGCTGGTCGCGCTGGTCGAGGAGCACGGCGTGACGCGGACGCTGTGCGTGCCGTCGCTGTACCGCGTCCTGCTGGACGCGGCGGAACGCGCCGGCGTCGAGCGCCTGGCCTCCCTCGACACGGTGATCGTCGCCGGTGAGCCGCTGCCCGAGCCGCTGGTGCGGCGGCACTTCGCGCTGCGTCCCGGCCCGATCGCGCTGGTCAACGAGTACGGCCCGACCGAGGCGACCGTCTGGGCGAGCTACCACCGCTTCGACGCGCCGGGCCCGGTGTCGATCGGCGGGCCGATCCCCGGCGCGGCCCTGTACGTCCTGGACGAGGAGCTGCGGCCGGTGCCGCCCGGAACCGAGGGCGAGCTGGTGATCGGCGGCGCCGGGATCGCCCGCGGCTACTTCGGCGACCCCGGCGCCACCGCCCGCGCGTTCGTCGACGACCCGTTCGCCGAGGCCCCCGGCGCCCGCATGTACCGGACGGGCGACCGCGTCCGCTGGAACGGCGCGGGCACGCTCGACTTCCTCGGCCGCCGCGACCAGCAGGTCAAGATCCGCGGGCACCGGGTGGAGCTGGGCGCGGTCGAGGCGGCGCTGCGCGGCGCGCCGGGCGTCGGCGACGCGGTCGCCGTCCCCGACCAGGCGGGCGCGCAACTGGTCGGCTTCGTCGTCGCCGCGTCCGACATCAGGCCCGAGGACGTGCGCGCCCACGTCGCGGAGCGGTTCCCCGGCGTCATGGTGCCCGCCCGCGTCCGGATCCTGGACGCCTTCCCCCGCACGCTCAACGGCAAGGTCGACCGCGCCGCGCTGCTCGCGAAGGCGGAGGAGGCGCCGTCCGGGGCGGGGGCGCCGACGGGCGTCGCCGCCGCGTGGGCGGAGGTGCTGAAGATCTCGGAGGTGCCCGCCGAGGTCAACTTCTTCGACCTGGGCGGCAACTCGCTCACGATGTTCCGCCTCCAGGACGCGCTGGAGCTGCACACCGGCACCCGCCCGTCGATCGTGGCGCTGTTCCGGCACACGACCGTCGCGGCGCAGTCCGCGCTGATCCGCGACGGCGGCGCGGCGGCGGACGGCTCGCCGGGCGCCTCCCGCCAGGCGGCGGCCCGGCGCGCCCGCGCCGCACGCGCCCGCCGCCAGCGCACCGCCCCCGCCGACCCCCGCACGACACAGGAGACAGGCCGATGACCGACGACCTCTCGACCTGGCTGAGCTGCCCGGCACCCGATCCCGAGGCCCGGCTGCGGCTCGTCTGCTTCGCGCACGCCGGAGGCTCGGCGTCGTTCTTCCGCGAATGGCGGATCCCCGGCTGCGAGGTGCACGGCGTCCGCTACCCGGGACGCGCCGAGCGCATCGACGAGCCGTCCCCGACCGACCTGCGGCGACTCGCGGACGACATCGCCGAGGCGCTGACGGCGCTGGCCGACCGCCCGATCGCGCTGTTCGGGCACAGCATGGGCGCGGCGGTGGCGCTGGAGACGGCGCGGAGCCTGGAGGCGCGCGGCGTCGTCCCCGCCCACCTGTTCGCCTCCGGCTCCCGCGACGCGCCGCTGCCGAGCCCCGAGGAGCTGGTCCCGGAGGACGACGCGGACGTCCCCGAGCGCCTCGCCCGCCTCGGCGGCACCGACCCCGAGCTGGCGTCCGACCCGTTCTTCCTGGAACTCGTCCTGCCCTACATCCAGGGCGACGGCCGCATGTTCCACGCCTACGAGCACCGCGCCGAGCCGCCGCTGCGCTGCCCGGTCACCACGATCGTCGGGGACGCCGACCCGGACGCCGACCGCCGGCCCTGGCGCGAGCTGGCCGCCGGGGGCTTCCATGAGAAGATCGTCAGCGGAGACCACTTCTATCTCGTCGCCGACCCCCCGTTCGCGGTGCTCGCCGACCGCCTGGACACCGCCCCCGCCGGCTGAGCCTGCCCCTGAGCCCGCCACCGCCCGCGAAGGAGCACGATGACCGAGACCCCCGCCCGGCCGGTGACACCGCCGGCACCGCCCCTCGACCACGAGCTGGCCGAGCCGCTGCGCACGATCCTCGCCGGGATCACCGTCCCGCTGACGCCCGACCTGATCGCGGACCGGCGGAGGAGCTCCGAGCGGGGGCGGCTGTCGGACGCCGAGATCCGCCGGGGCGGCGCGTTCGAGCTGGAGGAGCGGGTGGTGCCCGGCCCCGCGGGCGCGCCCGGCGTCCCGGTGCTGATCTGCCGCCCGACCGGCGTGGAAGGCCCGCTCCCCGTCATCTACAACACGCACGGCGGCGGCATGGTCGCGGGCCACAACCGCACGACGGAGCTGGCCGGCGAGCTGGACCGCGCCGAGGAGCTGGGGCTCGCCGTGGTCGCGGTCGACTACCGGCTCGCCCCCGAGAACCCCCACCCCGCGCCGGTCGAGGACTGCTACGCCGGGCTCGTCTGGGTGCACGAGCACGGCGCGGAGCTGGGCCTCGACCCGAGCCGCGTCGTCATCAGCGGCAACAGCGCGGGCGGCTGCCTCGCCGCCGCCGTCAGCCTGCTCGCCCGCGACCGGCAGGGCCCGCCGCTGCTCGGCCAGATGCTCCAGTGCCCGATGCTGGACGACCGGTGCGACACGGTGTCGGCCGCCCAGATGGACGGCGTCGGGCTCTGGGACGGGCGGTCCAACCTCGCCGGATGGACGGCGCTGCTCGGCGACCGCGTCGGCACCGGCGACGTCCCGTCCTACGCCGCGCCGGGACGCGAGACGGACCTGGCGAACCTGCCGCCCGCGTTCATCGACGTCGGCACCGTCGAGGCGCTCCGCGACGAGGCCATCGCCTACGCCACCCGGATCAGCCAGGCCGGCGGCGACGCGGAGCTGCACGTGTGGGCCGGGGCCTTCCACAGCTTCGACGAGTGGGTGCCGGACGCGGTCGTCTCGAAGACCGCCCAGCGCGCCCGCGCCGACTGGCTGCGCCGGATCCTGGCAAGGTGAGCCGATGACCTCCCTACCGGACGCGCCGCGCCTGCTGTTCGTCGGCGGCGCCCGCGCCGTCTCGCACAGCCGCGACATCGTCACCGACGCCCTGACCCAGGCACGGGACCGGGGCATCCGCACCCACATCATCAACCGGGCCGAGACCCTCGACGTGACCGCCGACGTGAACGCGCTCGCCGACGAGGTGTCGGTGGTGGACCCCGACGACCCGGCGGCGTGCGTGCGGTGGGCGCGCGAACGCCTCGCCCGGGGCGAGCGCTTCGACCTGGTGATGGGCCTGCGCGACACGGTCCTCGCCTCGGCGGCCGACGTCGCGGCGGTCGTCGGCGCGCCCGGCAACCCGCCGGACGCGGCGCGCCGCGCCCGCACCAAGGACACCTGCCGCACCGCGCTGGCGGCGGCGGGCTTTCGCCAACCGGCGGTCCGGCTGTGCCACGGCCTCGACGACGCGGCCGCGTTCGTGGCCGAGGCACCCGGCCCCTGGGTGGTCAAGCCGCGCGACAGCACGGCCAGCATCGGCGTCCGGAAGGTGACCGCCCCCGCGGACCTCCGGGCGGCCGTCGAGGCGCTGCCCTCCCAGGACGAGTTCCTCGTCGAGCAGTTCGTCGAGGGGCCCGAGTTCAGCGTGGAGGGCGTGTTCCTCGGCGGCAGGCCGCACGTCCTCGCCGTCACGGCCAAGACGAAGCTGCCGCCGCCCCACTTCGTGGAGATCGGGCACGTGCTGCCCGCCGACCTCCCCGAGCCCGGCAGGCGACGCATCGACGACGAGGTGACGTCCGCCCTCACCGCGCTCGGCCTGCGTTTCGGGCCGTTCCACGTCGAGCTGTGGCTGACCGCCGAGGGCGTGGTGCTGGGCGAGGTCCACGCCCGTCCGGGCGGCGACTGGCTGCACCGGCTCCTGACCTACGCGGTTCCGGGGCTGGAGATGTTCGGCCCGATCTACGACGACGCGCTCGGCCGCCCGGTGGAGCCGGCCCCGCCGGTCACGCGGGCCGCCGCCGCGTACTTCCTCGCGCCCGCGCCCGGCCGCCTCACCGAGGTGCGGGGCTGGTCGGGGCTGCTCGCGCACCCCGCCGTCCTGCACGCGGAGCTGACCGTCCGGCCCGGCGACGTGCTGCCCGCGACGCACCGCGAGTCCTCCGACCGGGCCGGGGCCGTGGTCGTCGGCGCGGAGACCTCCGCCGAGGCGCGGGCGCTCGCGCTGAAGCTCGCGGGCTCGATCGAGTTCGTGACCGGGTGAGCGCGCGGCGGCCGCGGATCGGCGCGGTCGTCCTCCCCGAGTACGGGTGGGCGGAGACGCGCCGTATCTGGACCGGCCTGGAGGAGATGGGCCTCGACCACGCCTGGACGTTCGACCACCACTCCTGGCGGACGCTGCGCGAGCGCCCCTGGTACGACGCGGTCGCGACGCTGTCGGCGGTGGCCGCCGTCACCGGCCGGATGCGGCTCGGGACGCTGGTGTCCTCGCCGAACTTCCGGCATCCCGCCGTGCTGGCCAAGCAGGTCATGACGCTGGACGAGGTGTCGGGCGGGCGGTTCGTGCTCGGCCTCGGCGCGGGCGCGTCCGGCGCCGACGCCGCCCTGCTCGGCCGCGCCGCCGCGTCCCCGCGCGAGCGCGCCGACCGGTTCGCCGAGTTCGTCGAGCTGTCGGACATGCTGCTGCGCGAGCCGTCCGCGACCTACCGCGGCGCGCACTTCGCGGCGGTGGACGCGCGGATGGTGCCCGGCTGCGTCCAGCGGCCCCGGGTGCCGTTCGCGATCGCCGCCGCGGGCCCGCGCGGGCTGCTCCTCGCTGCCCGGCACGCGGACCTGTGGGTGACGATCGGCGACCCCGGCCGCCCAGGCGGGCAGGCGGAGGAGGAGGCGTGGCGGCTGCTGCGCCGCCAGCTCACGAGCCTGGAAGGCGCCTGCGAGCGCGCGGGGCGCGATCCCGCGTCCCTCGGACGGCTGGTGAACGTGAGCCGCGTCGTGGACGCCCCCTACGCCTCGCCGGAGCGGTTCGCCGAGGTCGTCGGCCGCTGCCGGGACCTCGGCTTCACCGACGTCGTCGTCAACCATCCCCGCTCCGAGGGGGTCTTCGCGGGCGACCGGACGGACTTCGAGCGCGCCGTCCTCGCGCTGGTCGGCTAGCCGGCGGTGAGCCCGGTGGTGAAGCCGGTCTGCGCCAGCTCGGCCGTCTCCGCCGAGTAGGTGGCCAGCAGCGACGGCGGCAGCGGCATCCACGCGCTGCCCCCGACGGCGAGCGTGTGCAGCCCGGCGCGCTCGATCGCCGGGCCGGTCGGCGGGGCGCCGCGGCCCGGGAGCGTGCGCAGCGGCACTCCGGCGCGGACCGCCGCCCCCATGAGGTAGGACGTCAGCCACAGCGAGAACACGAACAGCTCGCCCAGGTCGTCGGCGGTCTTCTGGAGGCGCGGGCTCCGCGCGGCCAGCCGGTCGAAGCCCGCCCTGAGGTCGCCCGCGTCCAGGCCGTGGGCGGCGGCCATGTCGGTCCAGGGCCGCTGGATCCACATCTGGCGGCCGTCGTGGACGGTCCGCGCGAGCACCAGCGCGCGGCACTTGTTGAGCCACGGGCAGAAGTCGATCGCGTGCGCGAGCGCCTCGTGGGACGGGTCGTAGGCGGGCTCGGCGGTGAACCAGGCCGCGCGCCGCTCGCCGTGGTCTCCGTTCCCGGCGACGCTCTCCAGGTCGCGGTGCTCGACCAGGCACGGCACCGACACGTAGGCGTCGATGCCGCGCGACTCCAGGAACTCGCGCATCACGTCGTCGTCGTCCCGCCACCACCGGCTGAGCGCGGTCGCGAACTCGACGAAGTCGCCGACGTGCCGCGCGGGCAGGGCGAGCGCGAGCGTCGGGAAGTACTCGGTGCCCATCTCGTGGACCCAGGTCGCGCCCGCCGCGCCCGCGAGGCGGATCGCGGCGCCGTTCATCGAGCTCCAGTTGGCGTAGAAGGCGAGCGCGGCGTCCGGGAACAGCCGCACGCCTGCCTCGACCCGGCGCAGGAACCCGGGGGACAGCTCGACGTCGTCCTGGACGACCATGTGGTGGGTCGCGCCCGGCTCGGCGGCGCCCCACGCGAGGATCGCGGTCCGCAGCGGGAACTGCCGCTCGGGAGGGGACGGGTCGGTCACCACCCTGGCCCCCTCCAGCCGCCCGGCGAGGGCGGCGGCCTCCCGGGCCCGCTTGGAATGGCTCATGATGGCGATGCTGACGCGTGGGTCGGCCGACCGAAGTTCCATCTCACCCCGCCTTTTCGATCTTTCCATCGAGTGTCAGGGATATTGCCAATCTTGGCAAGGTCAACTTGCCATATGGCCGGAAACGGTGTCGTGCGGCGCCCGGAGCGCGCGGGCGAGGGCCGCGGTGGCCGCCAGCGACAGCCCCGCCATGAGGGCCGTCGCCGTCCCCGGCGAGGACCACTGCGCGAGCGTCCCGGCGAGGGCGGCGGCGACGCCCTGCGCGGCCAGCATCCCGGAGGAGTGCAGGCCGAGCGCCTGGCCGCTCATCTCGTCCGGCGTCAGGTCCATGAGCCGGGGCTGGAGCAGCAGGCCCGTCCCGTACCCGGCGGAGGCGACCGTCACCGCCGCGGCCGCGACCGGCAGCGGCGGACCGGCCGCGAACACCAGGTACGGCGCGGCGAGCAGCACGTACAGCGGGACGACGAGCCGCCCCCGCCACGCGTCCGGGACGAAGCGCCCGACCGTCGTGTCGCCCGCCAGCATCCCGAGCGCGGAGCAGGTGAACAGCAGCCCCGCCTGCCGGGGCGCGTAGGACACGAACAGCGACTCGCAGCCGACGACCAGCCCGCTCGGCACCCACAGCGCGAGGTAGACGTGCCGCCGCGCCGGCAGCGACCACAGCCGCGCGTTGCGCCGCCAGGTCGCGCGGACCGACGGGCGCCCCGCCGCGCGCGCCGGACGCGCCGCCAGGCCGAGCCGCGCGGTCCCGGCCGCGGCGCAGAACAGCGCGGCGCCCGCGAGCAGCGTGCCCCGCGGCGACAGCGCCGCGACCAGCCCGCCGCCCACCGCGAACCCGCAGATCTGCATGACGCCGTCGGTCATCGCGAGGACGGACCGGCCGAGCAGGTACCCCTCCCGCGCGAGGATGTCGGTGAGCAGCCCGTACCTGACCCCGCCGCCCAGCGAGCCGGCCATCCCGGCCGCCAGCAGGACGCCGAACGCGGCCCAGGTCGGCAGGCCGGGCACGGCCTGCGCGGCGGTGCCGAGGGCGAGCAGCAGCGCGATCCCGGTGAGCGCGGCGCGCGGCGGCAGCCGGTCGGCCGCCGACAGCAGCGTCGCGGCCCCCGCGGCCTGCGCGAGCGAGGGCCCGAACATCGCGAGCGCCGACAGCAGCGGCGAGCCCGTCCGGTCGAAGACGAGCGTGCTCAGCGCCAGCCCGCTCACGGTGGTGGCCGCGACGTGCGCGGCCACCACGAGGAACAGCGGGGTGTACTCGGGGGTCGCGAACAGCTCGCGGTAGGTGCGCACGCGGGAGGATCCTTACGCCATCGACACGCCGTACGCGCGGAGCCAGCGGTCGACCTCGACGATCGGGAGCAGGAAGTGCAGGGAGTCCGCGACGGTCATCGGCGACGTCCGGCTCGCGGCGAGCGCGCGGACCTTCGGGACGTCCAGCACCTCGCGCAGCGGGGACGCGGCGTCGGTGAGCACCCGCTCCAACTCGGCGCGCACGGCCCGCGCGTGCGCCGGGGCGAACGTCGCGGGGTAGGCGCTCTTGCGGCGCCGCAGCACCTCCGGCGGGACGAGGTCGGCGACGGCCGCGCGCAGCAGGCCCTTCTCCCGGCCGTCCGCGACCTTGATCTTCCATGGGACGTTCCAGACGTACTCCAGCAGCGTGTGGTCGCAGAACGGCACCCGCACCTCCAGCCCGAGCGCCATGCTCATCCGGTCCTTGCGGTCCAGCAGGTAGTGCAGAGGGCCCTGGAGGCTCAGGTAGAGGACCTCGCGCATGCGCGCCTCCAACCCCGCCTCGCCCGCGAGCCTCGGCACGAGCGCCCGCATCGTCGCGTACCGGTCGCGCTCGTCGTCGCCGGGACGGACGCGGGCCCGCACGTCCGGCGCGAGGCAGTCGGTCAGCCGGGGCCCGGCGCCGAGCCACGGGAACGTCCCGCCCCACACGGTCGCCTCGTCGAAGAACCAGGGGTAGCCGCCGAACACCTCGTCGGCCGCCTCCCCGGACAGCGCCACCGTCGACCGCTCCCGCACGCTCCGGAACAGCAGGTACATGGACGCGTCGAACTGCCCGAGGCTCGGCAGGTCGCGCGCGGCGAGCGCCTCGGGGACCGCGCCGGGCAGCGCGGCCGGGTCGAGCGTGACCGGGGTGTGGTCGACGCCGAGGTCGCGCGCGGCGGCCACGGCGAACGGCGCGTCGCGGTCGGGGCGCAGCGTCGTCGCGTGGAAGTCGTCGCCGGACCCGGCGAAGTCGACGGAGAACGTCCGGAGCCGTCCGGGCTCGTCCGCGGCGGCGAGGGCGGTGAGCGCGGTGGAGTCCAGGCCGCCCGACAGCAGCGCGCACAGCGGCACGTCCGCCACCATCTGGTGGACGACGACGTCCTCCAGGATCTCCCGGACGGTCCGCACCGTCGTCGCGTGGTCGTCGTGGTGCTCCCGGCTGACCAGCCGCCAGTACGGCGTCTCGTGCGCGCCCGACCGGTCGACGCGCACCAGATGCCCCGGCCGCACCTGGCGCAGCCCGGTCAGCGGCGTCTCCCCGGGCAGCGCCAGCCTCGGGTTGAACAGGATCGGCAGCTCCGCCTCGCTGGTGCGCGCCGTGAACAGCGGGTTCGCGAGCAGCGCCTTCGGCTCCGAGCCGAACAGCAGCCCGCCCGGATAGGCGTGGTAGTAGAGCGGCTTGACGCCGAGCCGGTCGCGGACGAGCAGCAGCTCCTCGCGCGCCGCGTCCCAGATCGCGAGCGCGTACATGCCGGTGAGCCGGTCGACGAACGCCGCGCCCCACTCCAGGTAGGCGTGCAGCACGACCTCGGTGTCGGAGGCGGTCGCGAACCGGTGCCCGAGCCGGGCCAGCTCCGCGCGCAGCTCGCGGAAGTTGTAGACCTCGCCGCTGTAGGTGAGCACGACCGGCTCGCCCGCCCGGCGGCCGCGCGCCGCCATCGGCTGCGCGCCGCCCTCGATGTCGATGACGGCGAGGCGGCGGTGCCCGAGCGCCGCGTGCGCCGAGACCCACACGCCCTCGCCGTCCGGGCCGCGCCGGTACAGCGACCGCGTCATCGCCTCGACCGTCGGCCGCTCGAAGGCGAGGTCGCGTCCGAAGTCGACCCAGCCGGTGATGCCGCACATCAGGCGCCTCCGTGCAGGCTCAGGGGTGTGGCGGGCAGGCCGTCCAGGAACCCGTCGAGATGGATCAGGCGGTGCCCGGTGATCCCCGGGGCCTCCCAGCGCAGGTCCGTCCTGGGCGGGTGGTCGTCGTCGTGGAAGTAGGCGGCCTCCAGCGCGCCGTCCGGGGCGAGCGTCAGCATCGGGTTCGCGGTGAGGAACGCGCGCACGGCCGGGCCGTCCCGGCGGACCCGCAGGTGCAGCCGCTTCCCGCCGAAGTGGTTCGCGGGCAAGGCGACCTCCGGGTGCATCTTGCGCTTGAACTGGAAGATGCCCTTGCTCAGGAACGGCTCGCAGCCCGACAGGTCCACCCGCGCGACGCCGTGCTCGGAGGCCCACTGGAGGACCAGGATGTACAGCGACATGTAGGCGCCCGACCGGTACAGGGACTCGTCGCCGCCCGCCACCCCCGCCAGCCGGACGACGAGCGCCGCCCGCTCCCGGCGGCACAGCATCCCCGCCACCGGGCGGCCGTCCTCGCACAGGTAGAACAGCGCGCCGCGCCGGAACAGGCACGCGCGCGCGGTCTCCTTGGACTCCGAGCGCGCCGCGCCGCCGTGCCTGCGGCGCATCGTCGGCCGGTGCATGCCCTCGTAGAAGTGCTCGAAGTCGGCGTCGCCGGTCGCGACCCGCAGCGTGCGCGCCCGCGACCGCACCTCCCGGGCGTGCTGCTGCCGGGCCTTCCGTGAGATCCCCCGCAGCACCCGCTCCGGCCCGCCGCCGGTCGGCACGGCGAGCGTGACGCGGAACGGCAGCAGCAGGACGTGCTCCGGGACGGGGTCGGGGACGCGCCGCCGGAAGCATCCGACGGCGAGGATGTCGGCGTCCGGCGCCGCGCGGCCGTCGGCGAGGCCCGTCCAGGACGTGCGGCGCGTGACGCGGCGCGCGGCGGCCGGGCCGCGGCGCTGCTCCAGGAACGGCAGCACATGGGTGAGGCCGTCGGGCAGGCCGCCGTAGGCCAGCACCGGCCCGCCGTCCCCGGGCACCGACACGGTCACCCGCGGGCGCGCGGAGACGGCGGCGTCCGCCCACTCCCGCGCCCGCACGATCCACGGGTCTGCGCCGTGCTGCCAGGCGTACCGCCAGCCGCGCGGGATCACCGCGCCGCCGCGCGGACGAGCCGGGCGAGGTCGTCGGCGCCGCCGATCGGGGTGAGGTGCTCGTCCCGCGCCGGTGCGAGCGAGGCGTCGGTGTAGTGGCCGGACGCGTGCACCACCACGTCGGTGCCGGGGGCGATCAGACCGCGCTCGCGGGCCACCAGCACGCCGGTGAGCGCCTTGACCAATGACCACTCGCGGATCTCCGCCGGGTCCGCGCCGATGGCGATCCCGGCCTCGGCGGCGAGTGCGCGGACGCGGTCGAACCGCGCCAGGCACTCGCGCCGCGAGACGATGCCCCCACCGCCGCCGTGCCGCCCGATGATGGCGTTGACCTGCGGGATCGTGGCCGGTGCCCGGGTGTAGAAGGTCGAGTCGACGACTTCGCGGGGGTCGTCGGTCTCGGCGGGGAAGTGCGGTGCGCCCTCCTGCCGCCAGACGGCGCCGCCGGGGTCGCAGGCGTAGTCGGGGACGTCGGCGCCGAGGACAGCGGTCACCATGTCGGGCGTCGCGAGCTGCTGGACCAGCCAGAACCCGGGATGGCGCGCGGGGACGGCCCGTCCGGGCAGGCCGCGCGCGAGCATCTCGTGCCCGAGGTGGTAGCCGAGCAGGCCGAACGCGCTCGACACCGCGTGCGCGTGCAGCCGGGGCGGCGAGTCCTCGGTGAGCGGCAGCAGCTCGGCCTCGGCGAACGCGCGCGCCGCGTCCGCGATCCGGTAGTTGTCGAGGTCGAGGGTGGGCCACAGCCGGAACCCGGTCGCCTCGAACAGCGCGCCGGCCTCCTCCCGCGCGACCCGCGCGGTGACGGCCTTGACGTCCCCGGGCTCGGCGACCCGCGCGAGCGCGACGGGGTTCGCGGCGCGCAGGCCGGCGTCGGCGGTGAGCGGGCAGTCGCGGAGCTTGCCGCGCGACGCCTCCGGGTTGACCGTGACGACGCGCAGGTCGGCGGGCGTGGCGATGCCGGTGGCGTAGGCGCGGGCGACGGCGTCCCGGAGCGCGGTCCCCTTGTTGCCGGACGTCGGCGTGAGGATCATGACGCGCTCGCCCGTCCGGCGCGTGTGCCCGGCCGCGCGCGCCACCATGAGCAGCGACGCCATCGTCTTGGTCGTGCGCGCGCCCGGGTTGCGCATCAGGTCGAGGACGTAGGTGTGCGGCTCCACCCGGGTGAGCCCGATGTCGGTGGCGTCGGTGAACTCGGTGAAGCGGTCGGCGGGCTCCAGCGGCACCACCGGCTGGACGTCGCGCTCCGCCGCGACCGCCCGCGCGGCGGCCCGGATCTCGTCGTGGAACCGGGAAAGGGCGTTGTGGATGACACCGGCGTCGGCGCCGGACCGGACAGGTTGACCCGCGACCAGCATGCGGCCACCCCCAGGGAGAAGATCGTTTCGCCGGAAAGATAACCGGGTTCCGCACTCCCTGGCAATACGTTGTCAAAATGCCGGTAATATGTTGCCAGTCCTTATCCGCCCCGGGCACGACCGCATTCGGGGGCGGGGTCAGCCGACCTGGAAGACCTGGTCCTTCAACTCCCGGACGAGCCGGTAGTCGCGCGCCATCGCCTCCTCGGTCCCGGCGCGCAGGTAGACGCGCATGGTGCTCGTCCGCAGATCGACGGTGGGACGGATCCGGTCGCCCTCCCGCAGCTTGAGCAGCACCCCGTACACGCCGGGCAGGTTCTCGATCTCCTTCACGACCGTCCAGTCGATCCGCTCGACGACGCCGTCCTGCTCCGTCGGGCTCGCGTAGACGCCCGCCGCGAGACGCCGGGTGTAGCGGCGGCCCGCCCGCTCGCGCAGGAACGTCTCGGGGCTGGTGTAGGCGAGCGCGGTCAGGTCGGCCTGGTTGCCGCCCAGGCACTCGTCGTGGAAGCCGGGGTCGAGGTGGCCCGCGAGCCGGGCGCCGACCTCGATCAGCGTCGGCCCCCGCTCGGTGACGATCACCTCGGCGTGCGCGGGGCCGTGGTCGATGCCGAGCGCGTCGAGCGCGCCGCCGACATAGGCGATCAGGTCCGCCACCACGTCCTCCTCGGGCGCGACGAGGAGCTCCAGGTCGTAGGTGTTGCGGGTGCCGAGGAGCCGCTTCTGCGACCGCCAGATCCCGCACGTGTACCGGGCGCCCCGGCAGCACACCATGTCGACCACGTACTCGGTGCCCGCCAGGTACGACTGGACGAGGACGGCCGTGTTCGGCTCGCCGTAGACGGTCCTCGACCCGAGCACGGCCTCCGCCGCGTCCCGCACCTGCCCGGCGTCCGCGCAGATCTCCACGCCGTCGGTGCCGGACGAGGCGAGCGGCT
This sequence comes from Actinomadura litoris, assembly GCF_009733595.1. Lineage (GTDB taxonomy): Bacteria > Actinomycetota > Actinomycetes > Streptosporangiales > Streptosporangiaceae > Spirillospora > Spirillospora litoris. Next base: position 325,524 of record NZ_WOFH01000003.1, read on the forward strand.
TCACCACCACCGGGTAGGCGCCGCGGCGCTCGGCCCACGCGACCGCGTCCGCCGCGTCTGCGGCGCGGACCTGGTCGGCGCACCGCACCCCGGCCCGCCGCAGCGCCTCGATCATCTCGAACTTGTCGCGGCGCGCCGCCGACAGCGCCGTGCCGTTGGTCGGCAGGCCCAGCCGCTCGGACAACTCGTCGGCCAGCGGCACGCCCGGCTCCTGCCCGGCGCCCACCGCGATCGGGTCGAGCGCCGCGAGCCGCGCGGCGGTCGCCGCCGGGTCGCCGCAGACCAGCGACGACCGGTAGGCGCCGAGGTCCGGTGCGAGCATCCCGGCGATCGGCTCCGGCGTGCTCTGCACGTGGACGACGTCCACGCCGAGCCGGTCGAAGGCCGGGGGCAGGAAGTTGCCGGTGGAGTAGGCGTCCACCAGGACGGCGGTCGGCCGGTTCGGGGTCGGGGTTCGGTTCGCTGCTGCCATGCGATGCCTGCCTCGTGCGTGGAGGACCCTCCGAGTTGACAGAAGATTGCCAGATTGATTGCCTTATTGGCAATCGCAGCGACGAGGTCGTGTCGGCGTGGCGCCCGGTCAGGTCACGCCGGGGCTCGGACTCGCGCCGGGGCCGAGGGGGCGTCCGCGCGTCCCGGACGGGGAGGTCTCGGCCGCCTGTTCGTCCTCGTCAGGGCGGTCGCTCTCCGAACGGAGAATGCCACGTTCCACCGCCCGCACCCCCGCCTGGAACCTGCTCCGCGCGCCGAGCATCTGCATCAGCTCGGCGGTGATGCGGCGCGTCGTCCGCAGCGACACCCCGAGCCGGCGCGCGATCGTCTCGTCGGTGTGCCCGTCGGCGAGCAGCCGCAGCACCGCCATCTGCTGCGGGGTCAGGTCGTCGCCGCCCCGGCGCCGGGGATGGCTGAGGCTCAGCTCGGCGGACTTGTCCCAGACGGCCTCGAAGTGCTCGCACAGCGCGTTGACGATCCCGGTGCCGCGCACGAGCAGCGCGCCCGAGCTCTCCTCGTCGGGGTCGACCGGGACGAGCGCCGCCTCCCGGTCGTAGATGAGCAGCCGCTGCGACAGCGCCCCGTAGGTGCGCACCAGCGCCCCCGCCTCCGAGAGCCACTGCGCGTACTCCAGGGTGAGGCTGTCGTTGTAGATGCTCTGCACGTACACGGTGCGGACGAGCACGCCGCGCCGCAGGATCGCCTGGTCGAGCGGGCGGCTCGCCTCCATCGCCTCCCGGCTCTGCGCGCCGCGCGGCGCGAACGCCATCAGCTCGGCCTCGCAGGCGGCGGCCAGCTCCTCGATGCGCAGCCGGACCTCGTCCAGGCCGGCGAGGTGCTCGACCTCGGGATGGTGCAGGTGGCGCTGCCGGGAGTGCTGTTCGATCAGTTCCATCACGGCCCGCCGGTTGGCGGCCAGCTCCTGCTGGCGCCGCAGCAGCTCCTGCTCCTCGCGGGCGAGCAGGGAGGAGAAGCCCACGGCGGGGTTGACGGCGAGCAGCGTCTCCGGCTGCTCCCACGAGGGGCGCACCAGCGACAGCTCCGCGAGCTCGTCCAGGACGCCGCGCACCTGTTCCGGTGACCAGCCGAGAAGCTCGCCCAGTTGGTCCACCCCGTACTTGGGGTTGTCCAGTATCGCCCGGTACAGTCTCGCCGCGTCCGACCGCAACCCGATGGACTCGAACACACCGCCTCCCTGGGCACGCGTCGGGTACCACCGAGTCTCTCGTGCAGCGTGTTTGTTAGCAACCTTTACAGTCAAGCCATAATAATCCTCTATCCGTTCCGGGTATCACATGGCCGTTGACGAAACGCTAGTGGAGATGCCGTCCGTGCATAGCTGCCTGACCTGGAAGGATGGGCGGCGCACACCCCTTTCGGGTGGCCGAATAGGGGCCCGGGCGCCGTCGCGAGCCGGTAGGGGTTGACAGGCGCCGCCGGTTCTGATTCGCCCGGACGGGTGGAGAACATGTCACTTTCCTGCCACTGCAGGCATCTGACAGCGCACCATGGCGCCCGCGTTTTTGCATCAATTTTAAGCTGGTCAGGATAGGCCAGCGGCGGTCGATGTCGACCAGGGATCGAATGGTGTACATAGTCAAAGCCAGACTGACCGGTCAGTCACCGGGCGGCGCGCAGCGGATCGCCTCCAGCCTGCGGACCTTCGTCGACCAGGGCAACGGCGTGGAGCACCTGCGCGCCAAGCTCGAACCGGACGCGACGGAGGTCGTCTTCTTCCTGCTGGCGGAGACCGCGCGCCGGGCCGAGGCGCTGACCGTCGAGATCTGCCGGCGGGCGATGCGCATGGCGGGCTGCCAGGACTGGACCGTCGCGCAGTGCATGGTCACGCTCGTCGACCAAGCCGAAGACCTCATCCTGTCCGCCCCCCCGCCACCGAACCCCGACGAGGCCCCCGCACCCCCCGCAGACGGCACGAATGCCGCAAACCCCACACCCCCCGCAAACGGCGCGGGCGCCGCGAACCTTGCGGGCGGCGCGCATCCCGCGAACAGCGCAAACCCCACGAACGGCGCGGGTGGCGCGAACCTTCCGGGCGGCGCGGGTGGCGCGAACCCCGCGAACCCCGCGAACCCCGCGAACGGCGCGGGTGGCACGGACCTTGCGGGTGGCGCGGGCGGTGCGGGCGGTGCGGGTGGCGGGGGCACGGTGGGGGAGCCCTGTGGCGTCGACGTCGATGGGTTGGGCGAGGCGTGTGCCGCGGGCGAGGGCTGCGGCGGCGGGTCTGGGCCCGCTTCGCCGCCGTCCTCGGGCGGGCGGGCGGCTCGGATCCCGTCGCGGGTGCCGTCCGCCCGCATGCTCAGGGCGATGAACGAGCGGTACGTGCTCAGCCTGATCCGGCAGTTGGAGACGGTGTCGCGCGCCGACCTGGCGCGGCTGTCGGGGTTGTCGAAGCCCACGGTCTCCTCGGTGGTGGCGAACCTGGAGACGCTCGGCCTCGTCGAGCGGTCCGGGCACCGCGCGGGCTGCCCGGGGCGGGCTCCCACGCTGTTCACGGTCGGGCACAACGCGGGCTGGGTGCTCGGCGTGGACGTGCGCGACGGCGCCGCCCACTGGGCCGTCTCGCGGATCGACGGCAAGGCGCGCTCGACGCGGGTGTCGCCGCTGCGCGGCGAGCAGGGCCTGCCCGGCGTCGCGGCGGAGGTCGACCTCGTCTGCCGCCAGGCCGACATCACGCGGGCCGACCTCGCGCGCGTGGTCGCCGGGTTCTCCTCGGCGCCCTGCGACATGATGCCCGCGCCGCCGAGCCGCGCCTGCCACGCCTCCCTCGACCACGCCCTGCACCGGCTCTTCGGCCCGCGCTACTCGGCGCGCCGGGGCGTGGAGATGGAGGCGCTGTTCCGCTACCGGGACGACCGGCGGGCCGCCAGCACCACCGTCTACGTGACGGTCGAGTCCTCGGTCGACATCGGTGTGATCAACGATGGCGCGCTCCACTCGCAGGACGCCTCCGTCTGCGCCCCCGGCCCGGCCCCGCGCGACCCGGACCGCGGCGGTAGGGCGCGGGACGCGTTCCTGCGGCTCTGCGGCGTGCCCGGCGGGAGCGTTCCCTCCGACCTCGAACGGATCACGGCGGCGCGCGGCGGCGGGCCCGTCATGCGGCCGCAGGAGCTGGCGGAGGCGGTCGGACGCGGCGACCGGCGCGCGGCCGAGGTGCTCGCGGAGATGGCGGTGCTGACCGCGCGGCTGCTGCGGCCGGTGCTGGCGATCGCGCGCCCCGGGCTCGTGGTGTTCGCCGGACGGCTCGCGGAGGTGCCGGGGTTCGTGGACGCGGTGCGGTACGAGCTGCCCGCCGCGGCGGCCGGCGGCATGCCGCCGATGGAGGTCGGTGGGGGCCGCGGCGAGGCCGTGCTGGACGGCTGCCTGGTCGAGGCGTGCGACCTGGCCTGGCAGCACATATTCGACGACCTGGCCGGGGTGTGAGCGGCTCAGGACCGGGCACACGAGAACTTCGGGGTGGTCCGTCCTTGATCAGCCGGTGACATGCTAATGCCATTGCAGGGTCGTGACACTCGCCGCCTCTTGGCTCAAGAACCGAACCTATCAAGAATCACCTGTGAAAGAACTTCGAGGATTCAAGGGAGTGGAACAATGATCATCACCATGCTTCAGGGCGGTCATTTCATGTTCACCTCCGAAGGAGGAGATTCGTCGGGAACCAATGGCTGGGGTTGAGGCGCGGCCGGGACGGCGGCGGAGAATCCGATGCGGCTCGCCGGGAAAGGCGCCCGCTCGTGAGGGGGCCGCGGGCCGGGGTCGCGGGACGGCGCACCCGGCGCTCAGCGGCGGCGACGCGGGCGGCGCGGGGCGGCGCGGTGGCGTCCTGGGCGGCGCCCGGTACCGGGTCGGCGCCCCCGGCGCGCGTCGGCCGCGGACGCTCGATGGCGCACTTTACCGGCGGTGCGGTGGCCTGTTTCCGCGCGTCGACGCCGGTTCCGGCGGTGTTCGCGTCCCGGACGGGTCCGGGCGCGGCACGCACGGCGCTGGTCCTTGGCGGATGTGCTCTGCCGCTCGGGGGCCTCGTTCATCAGGGGGTATGGGATTTCGCCGTACTTGTCCTTTTCTGTGGCGCATGCGGCGCTCTCGACGCTTCCCTGCGCACCCAGGCGGCGGCCGTGGAGCGGATTAGCGGAAAGCGACTCCCACCCGCGCCGCGCGCAATGCGGTGCGCCGGGGCGCGCACGGGCACGGCGGGCGCGCGGCTCCCGCTTCCGGTCCCCTGCCTGCCCGTGCTCCGCCTCGGCCTGCTCCTCGCCGGTGCCGCGGGCGCTCCCGCGCCGTCCCGGGTCCGTCCCCGCGTCCAGGGCCGGGAGTCGGGTTCCCCGGTGCCGCTCGTGGCCCCGGCGGTCGGCTTGGGAGCGGCGGCCGGCCTGGGGGTGGCGATGACCGCGCATGACGGACCCGTGGCCGACGACGTCCTCGGCTGCCTGCTGCTCGGCCTCGGCCTCGCCGGCGCGATCCCCGTGCCCGGCGTCGCCGAACGGGAGGGCGGACGTCCGGCGGTGTCGCTGGTCAGGAGGCCGGCACCCGCGCAGGCGCCCCCGGCGCAGGCGCCCCCGGCGCAGGCGCCTCAGACGGCTCCGGCGCCGACCGGGGCCGGGTCGCCGCCCGCCCCGGCGTGCCCGTCGCCCAGGCGCAAGGCCGGACGGCACGACTGCCTCACCCGTGAGAGGGCGATGCCCATGGACGGTCCGGAGATCGACTGGCCCTGAGCGGCCACGAGTAGGGATCCACGAAGGCCGGCGGCTGACGAGCCGCCGGCCTTCCGCGCTGCCCGGACCCGGCCGACCGGTGACGCCCCCGCGTGTCCCGCTTGGACGGAACGGGTCGTTGGCACCTTCTTGCCAAGTTAGGCAACTCTGTGCCAACATCGGTTGCCAGAAGCTCCGGGGGCCCCCACCGACTCCGACACCTATGCCACCCCACCACGCCACCCCATCCACGCCATCACATCGACGCGTGCGGCGGCGCGCCTGCGCGCGCGCCGCCGCGGGCGCGTGGCAGCACGCGCATCTCGACGCGGAGCGGAGGCCCCGGCATGACCTCGCGAACCTCATTCGCCCCGGAGCGGCCCTTTCCCCTGGAGGCCGCCCAGATCGACCGGTTCACCCGGCTCGGTTACCTCGTCCTTCCCGCCTTCCTGCCCGGTGACCTGGTCGAACGCCTGAAGCCCGAGGCCGACCGCTGGGTGGACGAGGGCCTGCGGGACAGATCCATACAAAGCTGCGTCGATCCCGGCGCGCAGGGCCCGCCGCCGGTCATGGAGATCGAGCTCGCGGCGCACGGCGAACTCGTCGGCCACCCGCCGCTGATGGACGTCCTCGCCCAGCTCATGGGGCCCGAGTTCGTCTTCCACCACATGCACTCGCACCGGCAGGACCCCGGGCTCCCGGGCAAGAGCTGGCACCACGACTACGAGCAGAACCCGCAGGCCGAGCGCACCCACACCATGATCCACACGCTGCACTACCTGGACGGCATCGACGCGGGCACGGCGCCGCTCGCGGTGCTGCCCGGGTCGCAGTACGAGGTGGCGGCCAAGAACGCGCGCGCCGCCCACGGCACCGCCGAGCTTCCGGGCGAGGTCGTGATCGACCGGCTGCCCCCCGGCTCGACCGTGGTGCTGCACTCCGCGCTGTTCCACGCCCGGCGCCCGAACCCGCGCCAGGGCGACCAGCCCCGCTACCTGGTCGACGGCTCCTACTGCCAGGTGGGCCGCCGCTGGCCGCCGGTCAAGCCGTTCTGGCGCCACATGCTGCGGCGCGGCCGGGACCTGCGGCTCGACCGGGGCCGCCGGCCGGAGCTGTTCGCCGAGCGCCACTTCGAGGAGTACGTCCGGCCGGTGTGACCGGCCCCTGTCGCCCGACCATCTGTTGAGGGAGGAACTGGATGCTGTACTCGGGAGTGTCCTGGGGAGCCACCGGCTACGAGGTCGAGGTGGTGGACCGGGAGGGCAGGCGGGTGGCGCCCCCGGCGCGCTTCGGCGCGGACCGGGTGGACGACATGATCGGCTTCCTGCGCGAGACCGGCCGCGCGCACGCCGACCCGGCCATGGCCACGGTCGTGGACAGCACGAACGGCGTGCTGGACGGCCGCATGATGGCGGCGGGCCTGGAGATGTACCGGGCCGACCCGCCCGCGCTGCCCGAACGTCCCGTGTTCGGGTCCGTTTCGGCGGGCGCGCTGGCCCGCGCGGCGGCGCGCGACCTGTCGGCGCTGGCCCGGCTGGAGCGGACGTCGGGCACGCAGACCGGGCGCGAGGACGTCCTCCTGGCCGACATCGCGGCGAGCGCCGACCGCACCGCCGCGCTGACCGGCGCCGGACGCTGCCTCGGCCACGGCGACCGCTCCCGCCGCGAGGTCGCGCTGACCTTCGACGACGGCCCGCTGCCGCCCTACACCGGCCAGGTCATGGACGTGCTGGAGCGCTACGGCGTCCCCGCGACCTTCTTCTGCGTCGGCATCAACGTCGAGGCGGGGGCGGAGGAGGTCGCGCGCATGCGCGAGCAGGGGCACACGGTGGCCAACCACACCTGGTCGCACCCGTTCCTGCCGGAGCTGACCCGTCCGCAGCTCGCCGAGCAGATCGACCGGACCAACGAGGCCGTCGCCGGGGCGTCCGGCGGGGCGGCGCCGACGCTGTTCCGCCCGCCCTACGGGTCGCGGACCCCGCGGGTGCTCGACTGGCTGGAGGAGATGGACCCGACGGTCGTGCTGTGGGACGTCGAGCCCGACGACTGGTCGATGCCCGGCGCGGACGTGATCGCGCGGACGGTGCTGGCGGGGACGCGGCCCGGCTCGATCATCCTGCTGCACGACGGCGGCGGCGACCGCTCGCAGACCGTCGGCGCGCTGGCCCCGATCATCGAGGGGCTGCTCGCCGACGACTACACGTTCGTGTCCGTGGAGGACATGACGACGGCCCCCGAGGGGGTGGCGGCGTGCTGACCACGCGTCCCGCCGCGAACTGGGCGGGCAACGTCGTGTTCCAGGCCGCGCGGGTGCACCGCCCGGCGTCCCTGGACGAGCTGCGCCGGATCGTCGCGGGCGCGGCCCGCGTCAAGGCGCTCGGCAGCGGGCACTCCTTCAGCGCGGTCGCCGACACCACCGGCGACCTCGTCCGGGTGGACGGCCTGCCCCGCGCGATCGAGATCGACCCGTCGACCGGGACCGCGGCGGTGTCGGCCGGGCTGCCCTACGCCGATGTCGCCGCCGCGCTGCACCGGGCCGGGCTCGCGCTGCCGAACATGGCGTCGCTGCCGCACATCTCGGTCGCCGGGTCCTGCGCGACCGCGACGCACGGGTCGGGGAACGCGCTGCGCGTCCTCGCCTCGTCGGTGTCGGCGCTCCAGCTCGTCGGGCCGGGCGGCGACCTGGTCGAGCTGAGCCGGGACGCCGACCCCGGCGTGTTCCCGGGCGCGGTCGTCGCGCTCGGCGCGCTCGGCGTCGTCACCCGGATCACGCTGGACGTCGAGCCGGAGTTCGAGGTGGCCCAGCGCGTCCTGCTGGCCGTGCCGCTGGACGAGGTGGCCGCGCGGTTCGAGGAGGTGTCGGGCGCCGCCTACAGCGTCAGCGTGTTCACCGACTGGCGCGATCCCGACGCCTCGGTGTGGCTCAAGCACCGCGCCGACCGGCCGGGCAGCGGCTGGGAGGGCGGGCTGGCGGCGGACGCGCCCGTCCACATGGTGCCCGGGATGCCGACCGAGTCGTGCACCGGGCAGTTGGGGCTCGCCGGGCCGTGGCACGAGCGGCTGCCGCACTTCCGTCCCGGCGTGGTGCCGGGCGCGGGGGAGGAGTTGCAGTCGGAGTACTTCCTGCCGCGCGAGGCCGCCGCGTCCGCGTTCGCCGCGCTGCGCGGCCTCGCCGACCTGCTGGGGCCGGTGCTGCACATCGCGGAGGTCCGGACCGTCCGGGCGGACGGGATGTGGCTGAGCCCCGCGTTCGGCCGCGACTCGGTCACGCTGCACTTCACCTGGGTCCGGGACGCGGCGGCCGTGGCGCCGGTGCTGGCCGCCGTCGAGGACCGGCTCGTCCCGCTGGGCGCCCGGCCGCACTGGGGCAAGCTGACCGCGATGACCGGGAAGGAGATCGCCGCCCTCTACCCGCGCGCGGACCGGTTCGCGGCGCTGCTGCGCGACCGCGACCCGGACGGCACGTTCCGCAACCCCTTCCTCGACGAGCTCTTCCCGCCGGACTAGCCCGGAGACCTCCTGAGGGGGCGCCGCGCCCCCCCTCAGGAGGACGGCGGCTCAGATGGCGGGCTTCAGCTCGTCCAGCAGGACGAACCGGTACCCGCGCTCCTGGAGCCCCTCGATGACCAGCGGGACGGAGGCGACGGTCCGGGAGCGGTCGCCGCCGCCGTCGTGCAGCAGGATCACCGAGCCGGGCTCGGTCTTGCGCAGCACGTCGGCGGCGATCTTCTCCGGGCTCGGCAGCGTCCAGTCCTCGGCGTCGACGTCCCAGGTCACGGTCGTCACGTCCTCCTCGCCGAGCCAGCCGACGACCTCCGGCGACCGCGAGCCGTAGGGCGGGCGGAAGTAGCGGACGGGTTCGCCGTCGATGCGCGGCAGCACCTCGAACGTCCGCGCGAGCTGCTCGCGGAGCTGGTCGCGGGTGAGGTCGGGCAGGTAGGCGTGCGACCAGGTGTGGTTGGCGACCGTGTGGCCGGCGGCCATCATCCGGTCGGTGTCCTTCGACCGTTCCAGCGCGTTGAGCCCGACGCAGAAGAACGTGGCGGGCACGCCGTAGTGGTCGAGGATGTCGAGGACCTGGCCGGTGTAGGGCGGCTGCGGGCCGTCGTCGAAGGTCAGCGCGACCACCCGCTCGTCGCGGGCGCCGTGGGTGAACCAGCGTCCCGCCGCGCGCAGCGGCGCCTCGGCCGCCGCGCTCCTCTTCATCGTGGCGAGCTGCTCGGTGACGCGTCCGGTGAGCGTCCCGTCGTCGATGGTGAGCCGGTCCAACCGGGCGAGGTCGCGGCGGGCGGCCTCGGCGAGGTCGGCGGCGCCCACCGAGCCGAGGACGGGACGCTCCGGCAGCGACCACGGGTCCGCGCGGTGCACACGCAGCCCGACGGCCATCAGCAGGCCGTCGATGATGCCGTTGGTGCTGTCCACGACGCTGACCAGCTCGTCGTCGGCGTGGTCGGCGACGCTCCGCAGGTGCGCGACGAGGGCGTCGCGCTCGCTCGGCCCGAACCGCGCGGACGGGACGGGCGCGCCCCCGGAACCGGCGTCGCGGCTGAACACGACCTCGTAACCACTGGAGTGCCAGGCGACACCGGCGTACAGCATGGGGACTCTCCTTCGTTCGGGCGCGGCGGTCGAGGACCGGAGACGAAGCGGGGGGACAAGGGGTGGAAGGGGGCGGGAACGGGACGGGCGGGCGCGCGGCGGCCGGGGCCGCGCGCACCCGCCCCCGGTACATACCCGTCAGGCGGTCTCCAGCGGCGACGCCACCGCGCCCGCGGACACGCGTCCGGCTTCGGCCAGCACGGTGTCCCGGTGGCGCTCGCCCAGCCCCAGCACGGACGGCAGCACGCGGCACTCGCCGAGGTCGCCGTCGCCGAAGGGGAGCGCGAGCCCGAGCAGCGGCAGCACGTCGAGGGAGTCGGCGTCGTCGAACAGGTCCGAGACGTCCGGCGCCGGGACGCGGGTCCGGGAGTCGATCTCGGCGCCGACCACGAGCAGGTCGGTGCCCTCGGCCTTGCCGCGCACGACGCCGAGCGTGCGGCCGTGCCCGGAGACGGCGGCGGCGACCTCGTCGCGCACCTCCGGGTAGAGGCGGTTGCCGTCCTCCCAGCCGTAGGCGCGGGTGATCTCGACGTCGAGGGTCGGCCACTTGGTGAGGAAGTAGCGGCTGTTGGCGCGGTAGGACTCCTGGTCGGTGGCGGCGTCGCGGTCGTGCGGCAGGTGCATGCCGTACACGTCGTCGCCGAGCACGAGCGGGGTGCCGGTCGCGTAGACGCGATACCCCCACTCCTGGTCCTCCGAGCCCCAGCCGCGGAAGTTCTCGTCGAACATCAGGTCGTGCCGGCGGACGGTCTCGGCGGGCAGCGCGACGAGGCCCGTCCAGACCAGCGACCAGGGCAGCGGGACCGACTCCAGGACCTTGCGGTCGTCGGCCCACACCTCGCCCGCCTGCTCCAGGTCGTCCAGGAGCGCGCGGTGGCCGCCGTAGGCGAGCACGCCGCTGTTGTCCTGGCCGGACATCGTCAGCTCGGTGCCGTTCGGCGCGTGCTCCACGACGCAGCTGTAGCCGAGGGCCTTCCCGAGGACGCAGACGTTCCGGTGCCCGGCGAAATACCCGTCGTAGAGGGTGTCGAGCACCTGCGGGGGGAGCACCATGTCGGCGTCGAGCAGCATGATGACCCGCCCGGTCGCCTGCCGGATCGCGAGGTTGCGCGCCTGGGCGACGTTCCACTCGTCGTCCGACAGCACCGAGACGAGGTTCAGGCTCCCGGTGAACTCGCGGCAGGCCGCGACGTACTCCTCGCTGTACTCCATGGCGCCGACGACGACCTCGAACTCGTCCGCGTCCATGGTCTGGTCGGCCAGCGAGCCGAGCACCGATCGGATGTTGTCCAGCCGCTGCTTGTAGGGGATCACGACGCTGATCTTCAGGTCGGCCATCTGCGCTCCTTGCCGGATCGGCGAGTTGCCAAACTTTGGCAATATAATGCCATCTGGGCGGCGATATCACCATAGATCGCGGGGGACGGACTCCGGCCAGTGTCACAGACGCCGCGCCGCCCGGCGGGACGGGCCGTGACAGCCTCCTGCCACGGCATCAACTTGACACTCTCTTTCCTCGTCTTGCCGACCGCCGGACGCACAGAATCGGGAACGCGAGGCCGGTGACACCTTGGGAGAGTGGCATGCCGCAGACGCGCGACGACCTGATCCGGCACGACCCGACCGACGCCGACGCCGACGCCGACACCTCCGCCGCCGAGGGCGCGCAGGACGCGGCCGCGCGGACGCTCGCCGGGCGCTGGCACTTCACGGGCCCCGACGAGACCGTGAGCGACGACCTCTACGCGGCGGCGACCGGCGCCGTGACCCGGAGCCGCACCCGGCTCACGCTCGCGCCCGGGGCGAAGGCCTCCGGGAACGCCTTCTTCGGCCGGTTCCCCGCGACCTACTGGCAGCGCTGGACAGAAGCCCGCGAGGTCCGCGTCGAGCTGACCGTCACCGGCACCGGACGGCTGGCGGCCGCCGCATCCGACGTCAACGGCCCGGCCCGCGTCGTGGCGGCGCGCACCGTCCGCGACGCCGACCGGGAGCGGGTCGTGCTCGCGGCGCCGCTGGACCTGTACGCCGACGGCGGCGCGATCTGGGTCGAGCTGGAGGCGGCGGCGGACGGGCGGCGCCTCACCGTCGAGGACGTCCGGTGGACGGTCGCGGCGCCCGCGTCGCGGCGTCCGACCTCGCTGGCGTTCGCGACCTACAACCGCCCCGACTACTGCCGCGACCTGCTGCGGGCCCTCGCCGCCGACGACGTCGCCCGCGCCCGGCTGGAGCGGATCTACATCGTCGACCACGGCGACCACGTCACCGGGCAGGACTGGTACGAGGAGATCGCGGCCGACTTCGGCGACCGCCTCCAGCACACCCCGCAGCCCAACCTCGGCTCGTCGGGCGGCTGCAACCGGGGCCTGTACGAGGTGGCGCGGCATGCCAGCGAGAACGCGAACGTCATGTTCCTGGACGACGACATCCTGCTTGAACCCGAGGTGGTCGTCCGGCTGACCGCGTTCGGCGACCATGTCACCCGGCCGATGATCGTCGGCGGGCAGATGATCAACATCTTCCATCCGACCGTGCTGCTCGCCGACGCGCAGCGCACCGACATCGACGGCATCCAGCCCGGCAAGCCGATGCCGCACGCCTACCACGACGCCGACCTGCTCACCCCGGACCCGGCGACCGGGCGCCCGCCGCTCCAGGAGCGCCGCCTGGACGCCGGCTACACCGCCTGGTGGGCCTGCCTGATGCCGATCGAGCTGGTCGAACGCGTCGGGTACATGCTGCCCGTCTGGGGGCAGGGCGAAGACGCCGACCTGTGCGCGCGCGCCCGCAAGAACGGCATCCCGACGATCATCCTGCCGGGCGCGGCCGTCTGGCACACCGACTTCTCGATGAAGGACCTGGACGACGTCAAGACCTACTTCATCCGGCGCAACTACCTGATCGTCGCGGCGCTGCACGGAAGGTTCCCCGTCGGCGCGCTCACACGGCGGCTCGGCACCGAGATCGCCCAGTGCATCCTGGACATGCGCTACGGGCTCGCCGCCACGATCCTCAGCGCGGTCGAGGACTTCCTCGACGGCCCGGACGACCTGTACGACGGCGGCGCCGAACGCCTCCAGGAGATCGCGCGGATGCGGTCCCGCTACCCCGAGACGCGGCGGCACCCCGCGACGGCCGCGCCGGGCGCGCCGTCCGACCGGCTGGAGATCGTCACCCCCGGCCGCCCGCCGCTGCTGCCCGCCGCCGCCGCGCTCGGGCTCGCCGCCGCGCGGCTGCGCGGGCGGCACCGCTTCCGGCTCGGGGAGGTCGCGCACGACGAGGCGCACTGGTGGCACGTCGCCCGGTTCCGGACGGCGGTCGTCACCGACGCGTCGCAGGAGGGCGTCCGCGTCCGCAGCCACGACCAGGACGCGACCGTCGAGCTCGGGGTCCGGGCCGCGCGGACGCTGCTGCGCTTCAGCCGGACGGCGCGGGACGCGCGGCGCCGCTACTTCGAGGCGCTCCCCGAGCTCACCGGCCGCGCCAACTGGTCACGCCTGTACGAGACGGGCGAGTAGCCGTGCGCCATGAGGGACGGGGTGGTCGGGGCGGTCGGGGCGGGGGGTCAGGAGGCGGACAGGTCGTGGGTGCGCTCGGCGAGGACCTCGCCGATCACGTGCCGCGCCTGCGCGGCGATCGCGGGGTTGGTGTCCTTGTAGTAGGGGAGCTGGATCAGCGCCATCGACAGCGCCCAGCCGCGGCCGCGCGTCCAGGTCGCGTCGTCCACGCCGAGGGCCGCGCGGAACGCCTCGCGCGCGTGCGCGGGCAGCAGGTACCAGGCGACGATCATGTCGCAGGCGGGGTCGCCGATCCCGGTGGTGGCGAAGTCGATCACCGCGCTGAGCCGTCCGCCGCTGGTCAGCAGGTTGCCGGGCATCAGGTCGGCGTGCACCCAGACCGGTGGCGCGCTCCAGTTCGGCGCCTCCAGCGTGGCCTCCCACGCCGCGGTGGCCGCCGGGATGTCGACCAGGCCGTCGAGTTCGGCGAGCGCGTGGCGGCACTCCTCGTCCTGGGTGACCAGCGGACGGGTGCGCGCCGCCCGCGGTCCGCCGTCGGTGTCGATCGCCTGCAACGCCGTGATGAACGCGGCGAGGTCCCCGGCCAGCGCGACGGGGTCGGTGAGCGTCTCCGGGGCGGGGTTCTCCCCGTCCAGCCAGCGGTGGACGGACCACGGCCACGGGTACTCCTCGGTCGGCGTGCCCTTGCCGAGCACGACCGGGACCGGGACGGGCAGGTGCGGCGCGAGCCGGGAGATCCAGCGGTGCTCCTTCTCCACGTCCTCGACGCCGCCGGGGATGCGGGGCAGCCGCACCGACATGTCCTCGCCCAGCCGGAACAGGGCGTTGACGGTGCCCGCGGACGGGAACCGCTCGATCGGCAGGCCCGCCCACTCGGGGAACCGCGCCGCGAGCAGCCGCCGTACGAGCGCCTCGTCGATGTCCAGTTCGTCGGCGTGCATCTTGCCAGCGGCCATCAGCGTCCTCTCCGGTCGGGGCCCGGCCGGGGCGGCCGGGCGACGGCCATCGGACCTCACCCGCCCGCGCGTGTCAACTCCGCCGCCGGGCCTGCGCCCACCTACATTGCCATAGGTGGCAATATATGGCACGATTTTGGAAATCTTGGCAAGGATCTGCTGACCCCGATCGGCTCGGAGGAAGTGGGAAGCCGGTGCAGCCAGACGTGAGTTGGATCATGGGTTCGCCGTGCACCGCGCGAGACGAGGGCCTGCACGAGACGGTCGCGCGGCTCGCCGCGGCCCGTCCCGGCGCCACCGCGCTGGTCGCGGGCCGGAACACCATGACGTATGCGGAGCTGGACCGCACCGCCGACGCCTGGGCCGCGCGGCTGGCGATGGCGGGCGTCGCGCCCGGCGACCGCGTGTCGGTGCTGCTGCCGCGGAGCACCGAACTCGTCGTCGCGCTGCTCGCCGTGCTGAAGGCGGGCGCCGCCTACGCGCTGCTGGACCCGGCCTGGCCCGAGCGCCGCCTGCGCGAGGTGACCGCGCAGCTCGGCTCGCCCGTCGTGGTCGCGCGGCGCGGGACGGGCACGGGACTCGGCCGCCCCGTCTGGACGCCCCCGGCCGGCGCGGTCGCGCCCGTCGCCGGGTTCCATCCGGCCGCCGTCGGCGGGTCCGATCCGTGCTGCGTGTTCTTCACGTCCGGGACGACCGGCGAGCCCAAGGGCGTCGTGAGCCCGCACCGCGCGACCGCCCGGCTGTTCCAGGCGGGCGGGTTCGCGCGCTTCGACACCGGCGCGGTCGTCCCGCTGGCCGCGCCGATGTCGTGGGACGCGTTCTCGCTCGAACTGTGGTCGATGCTGCTCAACGGCGGCGCCAGCCTGATCGTGGACGAGCCGTACCTGTCCGCCGCGTCGCTGCGCGAGGCGGTGTCGGCGCACGGCGTCCGCACCGTCTGGCTCACCGGCAGCCTCTTCAACATGATCGTGGACGAGGCCGTGGAGGCGTTCGACGGGCTGCACCAGGTCATGATCGGCGGCGAGCGGCTCTCGACCGGGCACGTCGGCCGGTTCCTGCGGCGCCACCCGCGCGCCACGCTGATCAACGGCTACGGGCCGGTCGAGAGCACGGTGTTCGCCACCACCCACCGCGTCACCGAGGCCGACTGCGCGCGGCCCGGCGGCATCCCGATCGGACGGCCCGTCCCCGGCACCGGCGTCCACGTGCTGGACGGCTCCCGCCCCTGCGCGGTGGGCGAGGTCGGCGAGATCTGCGTCTCGGGCGACGGCCTGGCGCTCGGCTACCTCGGTGACGCCGAGCTCACCGCCGCCAAGTTCGCGCACGTGAGCATCGACGGCGAGCCGCTGCGCGTCTACCGGACGGGCGACCTCGGCGCCTGGGACGCCGGCGGCCTCCTCCACTACCGGGGACGCGACGACCGGCAGGTCAAGATCCGGGGCCACCGGGTCGAGCCCGCCGAGGTCGAGCGGCAGGTCGAGCGGCTGCTGCCGGCCGTGCGCGCCTGCCGGGTGCTCGCGCGCCGCGACGCGTCCGGCGCCGCCCGCGACCTGGTCGCGTTCTGCGTCCCCGCCGACCCGGGCGACCCGCTGGACGGCGCGCTCGCGGTGCTGCGGGACGACCTCGTCCCCTACCAGCGCCCCGGCGCCCTCGTGAGCGTCGCCGCCTTCCCCATGACCGAGCGCGGCAAGCTCGACGAACCCGCGCTGCTGGCCCTGGCCCCCGCGCCCGCCGCGCCCCCCGCGCCCGCGCCCACGCCCGCCGGGACGGCCCGCCTGGTCGCGGAGGTCTTCGCCGAGGTGCTCGGCCGCGACGGCGTTCCGGCGGACGTGCCGTTCGTCGAACTCGGCGGCGACTCGCTCGGCGCCGGACGCGTCTGCGCCCGGCTCACCGCGCGGCTCGGCCGGCCCGTCCCGGTGTCCTGGCTCTACCGGGACCCGACGCCCGCCGCGCTCGCGCACCGGCTCGACACCACCACGCCCCAGGAGGCCGACACGCACACCGCCGAGGACATGGACGCCGAGACCCCGCTGACGTCCATGCAACTGGTGTACCTGACCCGGCACCTCGTGGACCCCTTCGACCGGACCGCGCACTGCCTGCTCACCTGGCTCATCGAGGGCGCGCCGGACCGCGCCGCGCTGGAGGCCGCGATCGCCGAGGTCCACCGGCGGCACGAGCCGCTGCGCGCCGCCTACGTCCCCGACCCGCGTCCGGTGGCGTGGCCGGTGGACGTGCCGCCGCCCGCGCTGACCGCGCTGCCCGCCCAGCCGACGCCCGAGGCCGCCGCGACGGCGCTACGCAAGGAGCTGGCCCGGGGCCTGGAGCCCATGGACGGCGACGTGTGGCGGACGGCGCTCGTCCCCATCGGCGACGGCGCGAGCACGCTGTTCGGATGCGCCGTCCACCACATCGCCTTCGACGGGTGGTCGGAGGCGGTGCTCGCCCACGACCTGTCCGCCGCCTACAACACCGCCGGACCGCTGGAGGAGGCGCCCTCGATGGCGGCCGTCCACCGTGAGCACGCCGAACGCCTCCGGCAGGACGACCGCGCCGCCCACCTCGACCACCTGCGCGCGGAACTCACCGACGTGCCGCCGCTGCGATGGCCGCCGGGCGCGACGGAGACGCCGCCGGTGGAGCCCCGACATATCGAGGTTCCGCTGTCCCCGGCCGTCGTCGCCGGGGTGGACGCCCTGGCCGCCGGGGCCGGGGCCACCCGGTTCGGCGCGCTGCTCGCCCTGTACGGCGCGTGCCTCGCGGAGGTCACCGGGCAGGACGACCTCGCGGTCGGCGTCCCGGTCGACCAGCGGCACGGCCGGGGCCTGGAGCGGTCGGTCGGCTGCCACATCACGACGCTGTGCGTCCGGCTGCGCGGCGCCGCGCTCGGCGGCGGCCCGGCGGCGGTCGCCGCGACCGGGCGGGTCGCCGCCCGCGCGTTCGCGGCGCAGGACGTGCCGCTCGACGACGTCCTCCGCCTGGCCGAGGCCGCCGACGGCTCGCCCCTGTACCGGACGCTGTTCGCCCTCCAGGACAACGCCGTCCCCCGGCTGGCGCTCACCGGCGCGCGGACCACGTTCCTCCGCCAGCCCTACGTGAGCCTGCCGCTCGACCTGCACGCCGAGCTGTGGCCGGACGAGCACGGCGGCATGGCGCTGGTCGTCTCCTACCGTCCCGAGGCCGTGCCCGAGGCCGCCGCGCGGGAACTCGCCAAGCGCTTCGCCGACCGCCTGCGCACCGTCCCGGCGGAAAGCGGCGGCACCGAGGCCGGCACCCCGGAGAGCGCGCGATGACGGCACGCGAGTCGGAGTTCGCGATCGAGGCGCGCGGGCTCGTCAAGACGTTCCGGACGGCCCGCCGCCGCCCCGGCGCGCTCGGCATGCTCCGCGCGCTCGTCGCGCCCGAGCGGGTCTCCACGACGGCGGTCGCGGACGTGTCGTTCTCGGTGGGGCACGGCCAACTGCTCGCGCTGCTCGGCCCGAACGGCGCCGGGAAGTCGACCACGATCAAGATGCTCACCGGCATCCTGACCCCGTCGGCCGGGCGCGCGAGCGTGATGGGGATCGTCCCCTACCGGGAGCGGGTCCGCAACGCCCGCAACATCGGCGCCGTGTTCGGGCAGCGCACCCAGCTCTGGTGGGACCTGCCCGCCCGCGAGTCGTTCCGGATCCTGCGCGACATCTACGGCGTGGCCGACGGCGACTACCGGTCCCGGATGCGCGAGTTCGACGACCTGCTGGAGCTGTCGAGCTTCTGGGACACCCGCGTCCGGCACCTCTCGCTCGGCCAGCGCGTCCGCTGCGACCTCGCCGCCGCGCTGCTGCACGACCCGCCGGTGGTGTTCCTGGACGAGCCCACCATCGGCATGGACGTCGTGGTCAAGGAGCAGGTCCGGCTGCTGCTGCGCGACCAGGTCGAGCGGCGCGGCCAGACCGTGCTGCTCACCACCCACGACATGACGGAGGTGGAGCGGCTCGCCGAGCGCGTCGTCCTGATCAACCACGGCCACATCGTGCTGGACGGCACGCTCGCGGAGATCCGCACCCGGTTCGGCAGCGGCTGGCGGGTGAACGCGACGCTCGTCCAGACCGAACCAGCC
Organism: Actinomadura litoris; assembly: GCF_009733595.1. GTDB lineage: Bacteria > Actinomycetota > Actinomycetes > Streptosporangiales > Streptosporangiaceae > Spirillospora > Spirillospora litoris. The sequence goes on from NZ_WOFH01000003.1 coordinate 343,894, forward strand.
ACCGGGCGCTGCCCGCCGGGCCTGCGGGTCGTGCGCCAGGACGGCGCCCGCGTCATCTTCGAGCCCGACGGCACCGACGGGGTCGCGCCGCCGCAGGCGCTCAAGCGCGTCATCGACCGCTACGAGGTCACCGACATCCACATCCAGGAGAGCGACCTCGAAGACGTGATGCGCGCCGCCTACCTCGACGACCGCGCGGACCGCGAACTGGATGGAGAACTGGACGGGGAGACGGTCGCGTGAGCGTCTCCACGGCCGGCCGGGCACGGCGTCCCGGGTGGAGCGCCATGCGCGAGGGGTGGAGCACGGCGGGCATCACCGCGCTCGGCGAGCTGCTGTCGCCGAGCCGCCTCACCGGCACGGCGGCGCGGATGTCCGTCCAGCTGTTCCTGGTCGTGTGCCTGTGGCACGCCCTGTACAGCGACACCGAGACCAGCGGCGGGCTGGACGAGGGGCAGGCCGTCGCCTACGGCGTGCTGGCCGTCCTCGCGCTGCGGCTGCGCGACACCGACCGCTGGATCGGCCGCGACATGGTGATCCAGCAGATCGAGTTCGGGACGATCGTCTACTGGTTCCTGCGCCCGCTCGCGCCGTGGCGCTACTACCTGCGGCGCGCGGTCGGCGACCAGCTCTACGGGTTCGCGTGGGCGGCCGCCGGGTACGTGGTGTGCCTGCTGGCGGGCGTGATGGACCCGCCCGCCTCGGCGGGCGCGGCGGGCGCGTTCGCGGTGACGTTCCTGCTCGGCCAGTCGGTGCTGTACTACCTCGTGCTGCTCACCGACCAGATGTGCTTCTGGGCCGTCCGCAACGACTCGGCGGTCGAGATCCTCCAGTTCGCGCAGAACCTGCTGTCGGGCGGGTACGCGGCGCTGTGGTACTTCCCCGGCTGGTTCCAGACGATGAGCGCGCTGCTGCCGTTCCAGGCGACGCTCAGCGTCCCGCTCTCGTTCTACGTCGGCCGCCTCCCGGTGGACGACCTGCCCCGCCACCTCGCCGTCCAGCTCTTCTGGGTGGTCTCGCTCGCCGCGCTGACCCGGCTGGTGTGGCGGCGGGCCGAACACCGCGTCGTCTCGCAGGGAGGCTGACATGCGCGACGTCCAGGAACTCGTCCAGGGACCGGGGGGACCGCGGCGCGGGGACGCGCGGCGGCCCGACATGCGGGTCACGCGGCACGGCGACCTGCGGCTGACGCGGTGGGCCGACCTGAGGCTGACGCTGCGGATCGTCGCGCTGACCTTCCGCGCCCAGGCCGAGTACCGGGCCGAGTTCCTGCTCAAGGTCGCCTTCGGGGTGGCCTGGCAGGTGTCGATCATCGTGTTCGCGGCGGTGCTGCTCGGCCGCTTCCCCGGGATGGGCGGCTGGCCGAGCGACGCCGTGCTGCTGATCGCGGCGATGCGGATGCTGAGCCACGGGCTGTTCGAGCTGTTCTGCGGGCGCGCCACCGAGCTGTCCACGATCGTCCAGGCGGGCAAGATCGACGCCTACCTGCTGCGGCCGCTGCCGGTGTACCGGCAGGTCCAGCTCTCGATCTTCCCCAGCAACGCGCTCGGCGACCTGCTGGTCGGCGTGTCGATGTTCACCAGCGCGGTCGTCGCCCTCGACACCGCGTGGACCCCGCTGCGCGTCGCCTACGTCGGCGCCGCGGTCGCGGGCGGCGCGCTGATGGAGGGCGCGATCTTCACGCTGCTGTCGGCGCTGCAACTGCGGCTCCCGGCGGGCCTCTCCTGGAGCCGGTGGGTGGAGGAGCTGCTCAGCACCTTCGGCAACTACCCGCTGAAGATCCTGCCGGGGGTGGTCAACGGCGCGTTCACGTTCATCCTGCCGCTGGCGTTCGTCGCCTACTTCCCGGCGGCCACGCTCACCGGCAACACCTCCGGGCTCGGCGTCCCGGCCGCGCTGGCCGCCGCCGCCCCGCTGGCCGGGCTCGCGGGGTTCGTCGGATCACGGCTGCTGTGGAACTTCGCCCTGCGGCACTACACCGGGGTCAACGGCTAGTGCCCGCGCGCGGCCTGGACGCGGCGTCGTGATCGTCGCTCCCGTAGGCGTCGGCGAGGGCCCGCGCCAGACCGCGCCAGACCTCCGCCGCCAGCTCCACGTTCAGCGCCTGCTGCGCCTGCTCGGCCAGCTCGTTCAGCGTGCGGGTGCCCTCCTCGACGTCGCCGCGCAGGATCGCGAGCTGCCCGCGCAGCGCCTGGAACCGGACGCGGTCGCGGAACGACAGCCGCAGGCCCGCCTCGTCGATCCGCGCGCACAGCGTGCGGGCGTCCTCGATCCGGCCCTCCTCGAACGCCAGGTGCGCGCGCAGCGTCACGAGCTGCTGGCGGTGCAGCTCGGTCCCGGTCAGCTCGGTGACCGGCGCGACCTCGTCCAGCATCGCGCGGGCCTGCTCGGTCGCGGCGGGGGAGACCTGGAGGTACAGCGAGGCCGCGGCCAGCCGCAGCCGCAGCCACAGCACGAGGTCCTCGCGCGGGTCGGCGCGGCGCAGCGCGTTCTCCAGCGCGTCGCGCGCCGCCGCGTAGTCGGCCTGCCGGATCGCGACGGTCGCCGACGCCCACAGCGCCCGCACCCACGCGGCGCCGCCGAGCGGCTCGGCGAGCGCGCACCACTGGTCGGCGTGGCCGCGCGCCTCGGCGAGCCGCCCCGCCTCGGCCTCGGCCGACACCAGCACCTGGAGCACCGCGACCTGGTCGGCGACGCCGAGGCCCTCGGCCCGCTGGTAGGCCGCGAGCGCGTGGGCGCGCGCGGCGGCGTTGTCGCCGAGCGTCTGCGCGCACCGCGACAGCCGCGCCCGGGTGCGCACCGACAGCTCCGCGACGCCCATCCGGTCGTTCAGCTCGACCAGTTCCTCCAGCAGCATGCGCTCCTGCTCGTAGCGGCCCTCGGCCGAGCGCAGCCGGGCCAGCAGCCACAGCCCCTGCCAGCGCAGCGCCACGTCGGCGCCCGGCTCGGCGCGCAGCGCCTCGGCCAGCACGTCGGCGAGCGCCTCGGGGTGGCGGTCCTCCTCGGGCGCGGAGGAGACCGCCGCGATGATCTGCGCCAGCGAATGCGGCTCGGAGGTCGCCTCGAAGGCCGCGACCGGCACGCCGAGCCGCGCGGCGAGGAACTCCACGGCGCGCGCCGTCGGCGGCCGCGCCCCCGACTCCAGGCGCGACAGGTAGCCCGTCGACACCCCGCCCTCGGCGACCGCGGCCTGCGTCAGCCCCCGTTCGAGCCGCAGGGCCTTCAAACGCCGACCGAAAGCCGGTTGCTCCAGCATGTCGTCACTCGCAGAACTGATCAGGCGAACGGTTGCGGCGTTCCCCTTCTGATCATCGGTTAGCAGCGGTCAAGGTACACGATGACAACATGATGCCAGAGACTCGCCCGCCGATGGCAGCACCGGACAGGTACGCCTGACAAGCCCTGACCGCAGGACGGCATATCCGGTTGACGGGAGGGCACCCGTCCTGTTGTCGTTCGGGCAAGGCATCGCGGCGTCCGCCGTGCGTGCGAGCACCGAGGAGGAGTCGAGATGGGGACAAGCGTCATGTCCAGCACACCGGTGATCGTTGCCATCGCGGAGGAGATGACGCTAAGTGAAAAGGCTGAACCTGGGCATCCTCGCCCATGTCGACGCCGGTAAGACGAGCCTGACCGAGAGGCTCCTGCACCACGCCGGGGTGATCGACGAGATCGGACGCGTCGACGACGGCAGCACCCAGACCGACACGCTCGCGCTGGAGCGGCGGCGCGGCATCACGATCCGGTCCGCCGTCGTGTCGTTCACCGTCGGCGGCACCTCGGTCAACCTGATCGACACACCGGGGCACCCCGACTTCATCGCCGAGGTCGAGCGGGCGCTCGGCGTGCTGGACGGCGCGCTGCTGGTCGTGTCCGCCGTCGAGGGCGTCCAGCCGCAGACCCGGGTGCTGTGGCGCGCGCTGCGCCGCCTCGGCGTCCCCGCGCTGGTCTTCGTGAACAAGATCGACCGGCGCGGCGCGGACCCCGAGGGCGTGCTGCGCGGCGTGTCCGAGCGGCTGACCCCGGCGGTCGTCCCGATGGGCGCCGTTTCCGGGGCCGGTTCGCGCGACGCGCGCTTCACCCCGTTCGCCGCCGGCGACCCCGGCTTCACCGCGCGGCTGCTCGACCTGCTCTCCCGCCAGGACGACGACCTGCTGGCCGACTACGTCGAGGACGAGGCCGCCGTCGGCTCCGGGCGGCTGCGCGCCGCGCTCGCCGCGCAGACCGCGCGGGCGGCGGCGCATCCGCTCTACTTCGGCTCGGCGATGACCGGCGCCGGCGTGCCCGCCCTGCTCGACGGGATCACGGGGCTGCTGCCGGGCGCGGGCGGCGACGCGGAGGGGCCGCCGTCCGGGACGGTGTTCAAGGTCGAGCGCGGCCAGGGCGGGGAGAAGATCGCCTACGTCCGCATGTACTCCGGGACGGTGCGCCCGCGCGACCGGATCGGCTTCGGCGCCGCCGACGGCGCCGAGGAGAAGGTCACCGACGTGGGCGTGGTCGATCACGGCGCGGAGGTCCTGCGCGCCCCGGTCACCGCCGGGCGGATCGGCAAGCTGTGGGGTCTCGGCCGCGTGCGGGTCGGCGACCACATCGGGGAGCGGCCCGCCGCGTCCCCTGATCGCCTCGGCCGGCAGCGTCACTTCCCGCCGCCGACCTTGGAGACCGTCGTCGCGCCGGTGCGCCGCGCCGACCGGGGCGCCCTGCACGCCGCCCTCACCCGGCTCGCCGAGCAGGACCCGCTGATCAACCTGCGCGAGGACGGGCCGGGCGAGATGTCGCTGCTGCTTTACGGCGAGGTGCAGAAAGAGGTGCTCCAGGCGACGCTGCTCGACGAATTCGGCGTGCGGGTCGCCTTCCGGGAGTCGACCACGATCTGCGTCGAGCGGCCGGTCGGCGCGGGCGCGGCGGACGAGGCGATCGGCGTGGACCCCAATCCCTTTCTCGCGACCGTCGGGCTGCGCGTGCGGCCCGCTCCGCCCGGCACCGGCGTGCGGTTCGGGCTGGAGGTCGAACTCGGCGCGATGCCGCCCACGTTCTTCCGCGCGGTGGAGGAGAGCGTCACCGAGACGCTCCGCCAGGGCCTGCGCGGATGGCAGGTCGTCGACTGCGCCGTTTCGATGACGCATTGCGGGTACTGGGCGCGCCAGAGCCATTCCCACGGAACCTTCGACAAGAGCATGTCGAGCACCGCCGGAGATTTCCGCAACCTGACACCGCTGGTTCTCATGAGCGCCCTGAAACAGGCGGGGACACGGGTGCACGAGCCGCTGCACGGGTTCAGCATCGAGACTCCGGCGAGCACGGTGCGGGCGCTGCTGCCGGTCCTCGCGCAGTTGCGGGCCGTCCCGCGGGACCACCGGACCAGGGGCGGGACGTGCCTGCTCGACGGCACGATCCCGGCGGCGCGGGTGCACGAGCTGCAGCGGCGGCTGCCCGGCCTGACGCACGGGGAGGGCGTCCTCGAATCGGCCTTCGAGCGCTACGAGCCGGTGCGCGGGGAGCCGCCGAGCCGCCCGCGCTCCGGCGTGGATCCGCTCGACCGCGAGGAGTACCTGCTGCATGTGGTCCGGCGCGTCTGACAGCTCACTGCCATTGCCCCATGCTGCCGCCGCCGCACGCTAGCCGCCTTTCTCGGGGGTCGTGCACGCTGTAACCGGAACGCCCGCCGCGTGCCGTACGCTCGGCGGCGCGAATCTTCTCCATGCACGCCGTTGGAAGGGAATTTCAGGGCGGATGGATCGCTGATATGAACCTCACCGGAATCGCTCCTGCCATTGACCAGGCGATCACCGTCGGAGGCGTGGGCGGCGTACAGGCCGTCGTCTTCGACTTCAACGGGACGATCACGGATGACGATGAGTTCCAATTCATCGTCTACGCCGAAACCGTCGCCGCGAAAATGGGGGCCGAACTCGACCGCGCCTTCTTCTTCGGGCTGCGGGGCCTCAACGACCCCGACATGTTCCGCGCGATGCATGCCCACCACGTCGGCGGGGCGCCGTCGCCGGAGTTCGTCGAGACGCTCTGCCGGGACCGCCTCGACCGCTATGTCGCGCGCGTCCGCTCCATCTCCCCGGTGCGGCCGGACGCGGCGGCCTTCGTCCGCGCGCTGGCCGCGCGCGCCCCGCACGTCCCCCTCGCCGTCGTCACCGGCGCGCCCCGCGCCGAGGCCGCGCCCGTGCTCGCCGCCGAGGGGCTGCTCGGCCTGTTCGCCACGGTCGTCACCGCCGAGGACGTCGCGCACGGCAAACCCGACCCCGAGGGATTCCTGGCGGCGCTCGCGACGCTCCGCGCGGACCGGCCGTGGCTGCGCGCCGACGAGGTCCTCGTCTTCGAGGACGCGGCGGTCGGGATCACCGCCGCGCGCCGCGCCGGGATGCGCTGCATAGGCGTCCACCTCCAGGGGCCGGAGGCGGGCGCGGACGCCGACGAGGTCCACGACGTCATGGGCCCGCACCTGCTGTACCCCACCGCCTGAACGGACCCCACATCGAGAAGGAGGTGGACGACATGGAGGTCAGCATGCAGGTCAGCGTCGCGGTGATGTACCACCCGAGCCGGGAGCGCAGCGCGCGGGCCGTCGCGCGCGGGTGCGCGGAGCTGTCGCCGATCCTGGTCCCCGACCCCGACCCCGGCGGGCCGCCGAGCCCGCTGCGCACCGCCAAGCGCGCCTGGGCAGCCTGCCCACCGGGTGCCACGCACCACCTGGTCCTCCAGGACGACGTCGTCCTCGCCGCGGACTTCGTGACCCAGCTGACCGGCGCGGTGCGGCTGCGCCCGGCCCACGCGGTCGCGCTCTACGCCAACCGCAACAGCGTCCGCAACTCCTACCTGCTGCGGCGCGCGGCGGCGCTCGGCTCCCGGTGGGCGCCGCTGTCGCGGCACGAGTACACGCCCACCCTCGGCCTGCTGCTCCCCGCCGAGCACGCGCGGGCGCTGGCGGAGTACCTGCGCGCGTTCCCCGACGACTACCGCGACGACGACGAGGCCGTGACGGTGTTCTGCCGCGAGCGCGGCGTCCCCGCCGTCGGCACGGTGCCGAGCCTGATCGACCACGGCGACCTGCCGAGCGTCGCGGGAAACGGCACCCACGGCACCCGGCACGCGGCGGTGTTCGCCGACCACGCCGGGGTGGACGCGGGCTACTGGAACGGCGCCGAGGCCGCCGGCGCGCCCGGCGCGCGGGCCCTGCTCCCGCACACACTGGAGCTGCACGACTCGCGGTGCCTGATCCGGTTCGCGCGTCCCGCGGCCGGGGAGCCGGTCGACTCGCTGTTCGGCTGGTACTGGCACGACTGGTGCGAGCTGCTCGGCGCGTCGCCCGAGGCCGTCCTCGCCGGATGGGCCGAGCACATGGAGAGCGGCGACGCCTACGCGTCGATGGGCATCGCCGACGCGATGGTGTTCCCGGTCGAGGCCGCGCTGGAGGTCTGGGCCGCCGGGTACCTGCTCGGCGTCGACGTCTCCGCCGACCCCGACGCGGCGGTGCCGGAGGTCTCGCCGGTGTTCCGCCGCTCGGTCGAGACCTGGCTGGACGCGGGGCTCGCCGAACCCGACCGGGAGCGGCTGGACGCGGCCGGACGCGCCGGGCTGGTCGAGACGTGCCTCGCGGGGTTCCGCGCGGGCGTCCTCGCCGGTCTGGCACCGGCCGCGCCCGCCGACCTGTGCGGGATCGAGGCGCCATGACCGCGCGCTCCCCGTTCGCGGCGGCGGCGGCGACGGTGGCGGCGATGGCGGCGCGGGAGGCCGCCGCGCTGACGCTCGTCCCGGACCTGCGGGTCAGGACCGACGGCCCCGACCCGGAGATCCTCTTCCGTCCCGTCGACTGCCCGTGGTGCGGGGCCGCGGCCCCGTGCCCGCCGCCGATGCGCGAGATCGCGTTCACCGGCGACCGCGCGCTGCCCCGGCTGTCGCTGCTGGCCTGCGAGGAGGTGACCGCGAGGTCGCTGCTCGCGCTCACGCTGATCCGCTCCGCCGAGGCGTCCGCCCCGCCGAGGTTCGTCACGCGGGGTGTGTTCTGGGCGCGGACGGTCGGCACCGGCCCGATCGAGGACCTCGGTTCCGGTCTCGCCCTCCTCGACGCCGCGGAACGCTGGTTCGACGATCTGCTCCCCGCGCTCCGCTCCGGCCCCCCGAGGCGGGACGACCTCCCACACCTCCCGTACCCCCCGGAACCGCTTGATGGCGCACACTGGACGCACCCGGGTGACGCGCCGCTCCCGGTGTCCGTCCGCGCCGCGCGCCCGGCGCCGGACGGACGGCGCGCCGGGACGGTCGCCTCGTCGCGCCGGAGCCTGCACTTCCTCTCCCCGCACGCGCGGGGGGAGTCCGCCGCGCGGCTCAACCACGCCTACCTGTCGGCACGGGCGGACGCGGTGCGCGCCGCCCTGACCGTCCGAGACCACCCAGCCCTCGCCGTCTGACCCGTTGTCCGCCCTCGACCTCAGGTACCGCACACCAGGAGTGAATGAGGAGCACCGACATGACGATCACGTCCGACGCGCCAGGTCCGGCCGGCTCCGGCCCGGACACCCTCCGGCGGCTCGTCGCGGCCTGGCCGCGCCGCGCGACCATCCGCACGGACCTGGACAAGGTGACCGACCCGGGGCCCTACGACCCCGCCCTGATGGACTACCCCGTCTCCCTGCTGCCGTTCGCGGGGCATCCGAGCTACCTGGCCGCGTCCGACGAGCAGCGCCTCCAGGTCAACACCCTCGCCTGGCTCGCCTACAACGAGCGCGTCATCGCGGCGGAGGAGCACGTCGCCAACCCCACCTTCGAGAAGCTCTCGCACGGCGTGTTCCCGGGCGCGGACGGCGTCGACGCCCGGGAGGCCATCCAGCAGTCGCACATCGACGAGGTGTGGCACACCTACATGCACATGCTGGCGATGCAGCGCAGCCGCGAGGCCCGCCGGGTGACCGCCGAGCCGAACGACTACCTCCACCCGGTCACCAACCGCAGGCTGTACAGGCTGGCGGACGAGGCGTCCGAGCAGTGGGAGCGCGACCTGCTCTACCTGCTGTGGACGGTCGTCGGGGAGGTCAGCATCAACGCCTTCCTCGACCTCGTCGCCGGCGACCGGACGATCCAGCCGGGCCACGCGCTCATCGCCCGCCTGCACGCCCGCGACGAGGCCGCGCACGGGCCGATCCTCGCCGAAGTGATGAAGGACGTGTTCGTCCACCTCAACGCGGCGCAGCGGGAGGTGCTGGTCCGGCGGCTGCCCGAGGCCGTCACCGCGTTCGGCGCGGAGGACTACGAGCTGTGGCTGCGCATCCTGGACTTCGCCGGGTTCGCCGACGCGCGCGCGATCGTCGAGGACAGCCGCGCGCTGCCCGGCGCGGAGCTGATGCTGACCGACTTCGCGCCGATCCAGCGGCTGATCCGCGAGCTCGGCGTCGACGACCGGGTGGACCTCGACCTGCCGGCGCCGTCATGATCCTCACCGGCCCGGAGATCACCGAGGCCGCGGCGGACGGCCGGATCACGATCTCCCCGTTCGTCCCCGAGCAGGTCAACCCCAACAGCTACAACGTCCGGCTGGGCGAGACGCTGCTGGCCTACACCGACGAGGTCATCGACCCCTACCGCTCGAACCCGACCAGCGCCGTGCAGCTCGGCGAGGAGGGCCACGTGCTGCGGCCCGACCAGCTCTACCTCGGCCACACGGTCGAGAGCGTCGGGTCGGAGGTCTACGTCCCGCTGCTGTTCGGCCGCTCCTCGGTCGGCCGGCTCGGGCTGTTCGTGGAGATCACCGCGCCGATCGGCGACATCGGGTTCGTCGGGCAGTGGACGCTGATGCTCTCGCCGGTCCGCCCGCTGCGCGTGTACCCGGGGATGAAGATCGGCCAGATCATGTTCTTCGTCTCGCTGGGGCGGATCGACCTCTACGACGGGAAGTACCAGGGCTCCGAGGGCCCGCAGGCGTCCCGGTACTGGGCGGACCGGATGGCCCTTCCATGATCCTCACCGGACCGGCGATCCGCGCGGCAGTCCGGCTCGGTGACATCGTCATCGACCCGTTCGATCCCGCGCGGGTCTCGCCGAACGCCTACGACTGGCGGCTCGGCGACACGATCCGGGTCTGCGAGGTCGACCTGGACGCGGCCGCCTCCACCGAGCTGCCCGAGCAGGTCATCCCGCCCGAGGGCATGGTGCTGCTGCCGGGCCGCCTCTACCTCGGCATCACGCACGAGCGCACCGGGTCCGAGCGGTACGCGCAGCTGCTGAACGGCGACCACACGACCGGCGGGCTCGGCATCTGGGTGCACGTGTCCGCGCCGCTCGGGCACGTCGGCCACGCGATCCGCTGGACGCTGGAGATCCGGGTGGCGCGCCCCGTCCGGGTCTACCCCCGGATGACCTTCGGGAAGGTCGTCTTCCTGGCGGCGCACGGGTCGCGGCTCAGCTACCAGCAGGTCGCGGCCAAGTACGCGCGGTCGGACGGCATCGACATCTCCCACCTGTACCGGGAGCTCCAATGAGAGTGATCACCGGGGTCGACCTGCCGCCGGACAGCCCCGGCGGCAGCGTCGAACTCCTCCGCGACCTCTACCTCGGCCCGGACCGCCCGATCCGCGCGGACGTGTTCATGCTGGGCGACCCGGGCGACCCGGGCGACCCGGGCGACCCGGGCGGGAGCGATCCGGCGTTGCTGGCGGTCGGGGGCAAGTGCCTGGACGGCCCCGACTTCTGGCGCTACGTGGACGACCTCGCCGGGGCCGTGCGGCGCCGGTTCGGGCCCGCCGGGCACGGGGTGCTGCACCTCCAGCACCTCGCGTTCGGCGCGACGCCCGCGCTGCTGCGCGCGTTCCCGGACCGGCCGAGCCTCGCGCTCGTCCACGGGACGGACCTGCTGTTCGCCGCGGACCACCCGACGCAGGGCGAGGTGCTCCGCGAGGCGGCCGCCGCCGCGCACGCCATCGTCGTGCCGACCCTGGCCATGGCCGACCTGCTGCACAACCTGGCGCCGGGGGTGGTGCGCCGCGTCGAGCACGTCCCGTGGGGCGTCCCCGACCACCTGCTCGCCGCGCCGCCCGAGCGCGAGCCCGCCGAGCCCGGCCTGCCGCGCCTGCTGTACGCGGGCCGGCTCACGGCGGAGAAGGGCGTCGAGACGCTGATCGTGGACGGCGCGCGCCTCGAAGGCGTCGCGGTGTCGGTCGCGGCCCCGGCGGCGCAGTTCGCGGCGCTGCGCGACCGGCACGACCTGTCCGGCGTCCGCTACCTGGGCTGGCTGCCCCGGCCCGCGCTGTGGCGGACGTTCGCGCGGCACGACCTGCTGCTCGTCCCCTCCACCCGGCTGGAGGCGTTCGGGCTGGTGGCCGTCGAGGCGCAGGCGTGCGGGCTGCCGGTGCTCTACCAGCCGGTGCCGGGCCTGGCGGAGGTGCTGGGGGACAGCGCCGTCGCGGTGGACTTCACCGACCCGGCCGGCCTGGCGAACACCGTCGCGTGGCTGCGCCGGGACGAGGCCGCGCTCGCCGACCTGCGGGCGGCCGGGCGCCGCAACGCGGCCCGGTTCGCGCTGTCGCGGACGGCGGCGGAGCTGGCCCGGCTGTCCGCCGCGATCGGGGGAGGGCCATGACCGGCGGCTGCGTCTTCTGCGCGATCATCGCGCGCCGGGAGCCCGCCGCGCTCCTGTACGAGGACGAGCTGACGCTGGCCTTCCTCGACATCACCGCCGTCACCGACGGGCACACGCTGGTGATCCCCCGGCCGCACCGCGCCGACCTGTGGGAGATCGAGGAGGAGCTGGCGGCGGCGGTCGCGCGGACCGTCCACCGCATGGCGCGGCGCATCCGCGACGTCCTGGAGCCGGACGGCCTGACGCTCTTCCAGGCGAACCGGGACGCGGGCTGGCAGGACGTGTTCCACCTGCACGTCCACCTGGTGCCGCGCGCCGCCGGCGACCGGCTGACCAGGCCGTGGACGGCGGCGCCCGTCCCGCTGGAGACGCTGGCGGCGACCCGCGACCGCCTCGGCCTGCTCTGAACCCGGCTGCCCGGCATATTGTTGCCAATCTATTGCCAAAAGTTGCCTTGCCTGGCACCATGAGGGCAGTGGGACATGTCCGTGCCGCGCCCCCCGCATGAGCCGGGGCGTGCCCCCGAGGAGGATGACCCGATGCCGCTGGACCCGATATCGGTGGTGACGCTCACCCGCCGCCGCCCGGAGATGCTCCGCCGCGCGATGGACTCGGTGCGCGCCCAGGACTACGAGGGCGAGATCGAGCACGTCATCGTCATCGACGACGACGCGGACTCGGTGCCCACCGCCGAGCAGGCGCCGTCCCGGCCGGGGCTGCGGGTCGTGCCGCACCTGGTCCGCCGTCCCGCCGAGGAGGTCGGGCTGCCGCACGAGCGCCGCTACACCTATCCGCGCCAGGCGCGGCTGTTCAACGAGGGCGCCCGCAGGGCCTCCACCCCGTGGGTCGCCTACCTCGACGACGACAACGAGTACGAGCCCGACCACCTGCGCACGCTGATGCGGACCGCCCGCGCGAGCGGCGCCCGCGCCGTCCACTCCGGCCGCAAGATGCTGTTCCCCGACGGCTCGCCCTACCTCGACGAGCTGTGGCACACCGCGCGCCACCGCGACCTCGACGAGGCCGCCCGCATCTACAACATGATGTGCGACCGCGGCGTCTGGATCCGCGGCACCAACCACCTGATGGACCGCGCCGACCCCGTCCGGCGCGAGACCTGGCGCCCGAGCACCGTGATCGAGCCCGGCGACCCCGTCTACCTGGTCGACCAGAGCTCCTGGCTGATCCGGCGGGACGTCCTCATGGACCACCCGATCCCCGAGACCTACAGCGAGGAGGACCACGCCAACAACATGGCGCCCGACGACAAGCTCCTCCAGGTCCTGCTCAACAACGAGGTCGGGATCGTCCCGACGGGGCTGCCCACCGTCCGCTACTACCTCGGCGGCGTGTCCAACCTGATCGAGACCCCGGCCGCGCCCGCCGCCGCCGGGTGAGGCCGTCGCGGCGAGGAGGCGCAGTGGACCGCACAGGCGCGGTGGACCGCGAGGAACCCGTGGACATCAGCATCGTCATCCCGTTCAAGCAGCGCCCGCGGACGCTGGAGATCGTCCTCGCGTCGCTCGCGGAGCAGACGATGGAGCGTTCTCGGTTCGAGGTCGTCGTCGGCGCGCTGGAGTACTCGACCGGGTACGTCGCGCTCTGCGCCCGCTTCGCCGACCGCCTCACGATCCGCTCCGTGCTGTCGGACGAGCCGTGGAACGTCAGCAGGGCCCGCAACCTCGCGATCCGGCAGGCGTCCGGCCGGGTGATCGTCACCCTGGACGCCGACGTGGCGCTCCCCGCCGCGACGCTGGAGAACCTCTACGAGCGCTATTTCGCGAAAGAGGACGAGATCTGCGTCCTCGGCCAGTCCATCGGGTACAGCAGCCGCCGGTCCGGCGGCGACGAGCTGGAACCCTTCGACCACTACCGGAAGGTGCTCGCGGACCTGGACCCGCGCGAGGCCCCGCCGGATCCGCGCCGCCGCGTGGACCCGGTCGTCCTGCCCTGGACGCTCGTCTGGTCGGGCTTCGTGGCGCTGCCCGCCGCGCTCGTCCGGGCCCACGGCCTGCTCTTCGACGAGGGGTTCCGGGGCTGGGGGATCGAGGACCAGGAGTGGGGCTACCGGATCCAGGCGACCGGCACCCCGATCACGATGGCACCGGACGTCTTCGGCCTGCACCTGCCCCATCCCCGCGACAACGCCGCCAACACCGTCAGCTTCGACGGCAACGGCACCTACTTCCTCTCCAAATGGCCGTCCCTGGACGTCGAGTCGTTCCGCGCCTTCGGCATGTACGAGGCGAACGAGCGCTATCTCGACCTCGCGGAGAGCGTGCGCCGCTGCGTCCCGCCCGGACGCGTCCCCGGCGTCGTGCGCGGCCCCTCCAAGGGCACCGACCTCCTCGTGATCGGTGCCGAACTCGACGCGGACGGCGCCGTCCGCGACCCCGCCGTCACCGCGATGTTCGACGGCCCCGCCGAGGCGTCGCCGCTGGTCGGCCTCGCCCTTCCCCACCCGGACGGCGGCGTGGACGGGTGCGTGGTCCTGCCGCCCGTCGCGCGGCTGGGCGAGCCCTACCGGGACGCGGTCCTCCGCGAGGCCCGGCGGGTCTCCCGGGGCCCCGTCACCTGCGTGTGAACGCCGCGTCCTTCCGCATCACGAAAGGAGCGTCAATGCGCGTTGTCGTCACCGGCGGCGCCGGGTTCCTCGGCTCGCACCTGTGCGAGGCCCTGCTGGAACGCGGCGACCAGGTCGTGTGCGTGGACGACCTCAGCACCGGAAAGCTCTCCAACATCGAATCCCTCATCGCCGACCCGTCCTTCGTCTTCGTCGAACGCGACGTCGCGCTCGGGCTGGACATCGACTACTCCGTGGACGCCGTCGCCCACCTGGCGAGCCCCGCCTCCCCGCCCGACTACCTCCTGCGCCCGTTGCAGACCCTGAGGACGTGCAGCCGCGGCACCGAGCACGCCGTCTCGCTCGCGAAGCGGCACGGGGCCCGTTTCGTCCTCGCCTCCACCAGCGAGGTCTACGGAAGCCCCGCCCTGCATCCCCAGCCCGAGGAGTACTGGGGCAACGTCAACCCGATCGGGCCGCGCAGCGTGTACGACGAGGGGAAGCGCTACGCCGAGGCGCTCACGTCGGCGTTCCGCCGCGCCCACGACGTCGACACCGGGATCGTCCGCATCTTCAACACCTACGGCCCCCGCATGGACGCGGGCGACGGCCGGGTCGTCTCCACGTTCATCTCCCAGGCGCTGGCGGGGGAGCCCCTCACCGTCCACGGCGACGGCTCCCAGACCCGGAGCTTCTGCTACGTGGACGACCTCGTCCGCGGCCTGCTCTCCATGATCGACTCGACCGAGCCGGGCCCGGTCAACCTCGGCAACCCGCAGGAGTACTCCGTGCTGGAGCTGGCGTCGATCGTCCGCCGGATGACCGGTTCGACCTCGCCGATCCGCCACCACGGGCTCCCGCAGGACGACCCGCCCCGCCGCCGTCCCGTCATCGAACGCGCCGCGCAGTCGCTCGGCTGGTCGCCCAAGACCGACATCGAGGACGGTATAGAACGCACGATCACCTGGTTCCTGGACGAGGGCGGCGCCCGGCGGGCCGCGACCGCCGACCGAGCCCCCATCATGGAGTGATGTTCGAGGGCTTCACCGAGTTCGACATCACCACGACCGGCACGACGATCCACGGACGCCGGGGCGGCGACGGCCCCCCGGTCCTCCTCCTGCACGGCATCCCCGAGACCCACCTGATGTGGCACCGCGTGGCGCCGGCGCTCGCCGAACGCCACACCGTCGTCGCCGCCGACCTGCGCGGATATGGGGACAGCGGGACGCCGCCGAGCACACCCGACCACGCCCCCTACGCCATGCGCGAGATCGCCCGCGACCAGGTCGAGGTCATGCGCGCCCTGGGCTTCGACCGGTTCGGCGTGGTCGGGCACGACCGCGGCGCGCGCTGCGCCTACCGGATGGCGCTGGACCACCCCGCCGCCGTCGACCGCCTGGCCGTGCTCGACATCGTCCCGACCGGCGAGGCGTTCGGCCGCGCCGACATGGACTTCAGCCTGGGCTACTGGGTGTGGTCGTTCCTGGCGGCGCCCGCACCCGTCCCCGAGCGGCTGATCGCGGGCGCGCCCGAGACCTTCGTCGACCACATGCTGGACTCCTGGTCGGACGCGCCGCACGCCTTCCCCGCCGCCGTCCGCGCCGAGTACGCCGCGAGGTTCCGCGACCCCGCGACCGTCCACGCCATCTGCGAGGAGTACCGCGCCGCCGCCACCCTCGACCACCGCCACGACGAGGCCGACCGGGGCACGAACCGCATCGCCTGCCCGGTCCTCGCCCTCTGGAGCGCGACCGGGGCCGTGGCCGCCTGGTACGACCCGCTGGAGATCTGGCGGACCTGGGCCGACGACGTCCGGGGGGCCGCGCTCCCGTGCGGCCACTTCCTCCCGGAGGAGGCCCCGGCCGAGACCGCCCGCCACCTCCTGGACTTCCTCGGCTGAGGGCGGCGGCGCGGCGAGTCGCCCGACCATGATCGGTTCGCTGGCGGGCGTGCCGTTCTGGTGCGCTTCGTCCGTGACCGTCACCACCACCGCCCCGCCCGCCACCGACACCGACCCGTCAGGCCGGCGGGTGGTCGTGACGGTCGTCGCGGTCCAACTCGCCGCGTGCCTCGGCTTCTTCGCGGTGACGGCGCACCTCGTCGCGCACCTCAGGCACGACCTCGGCCTGCTCGCCGGGACGGTCGGGCTGGTCCTCGGCGTGCGGGTCGGCCTCCAGTACGCGCTCCTGCCGCCGGTCGGCGCGGTCACCGACCGGATCGGCGCCCGCCGGACCGGCGCGATCGCCTGCGCCGTGCGCGCGCTCGGCTTCGTCCTGCTCGGCGGCGCCGGGACCGTGGGCGCGCTGCTGGTCGCGGCGGTCTTCCTCGCCGTCGGCGGCGCCGCCTTCGCCGGAGACCTGGTGATCGGCCGCCTGTTCGACCTCGGCTCGACGGCGGCGACGCTGGCGCTCACCGGGGTCGGCGTGTCCGCGCTCGTCGCCGCGTTCGGCGCACGCGGCCCGGGGGCCGGGCCTAGGGCAGGGGGGCGCGCTCCCTGAGGCGCGCGATCGCCTCGGCCGCCTGGCCGAGGAGGGGGGCGTCGTCGGTCAGAGGGCGGCCGTTCCGGACCAGCGTGCGGCCGTCCACCAGGACGGTGTCCACGTGGGCGCGATCCATTTGCAGGACGACCGTGCTGTAGGGATCCAGGACGGGGGCGACGTCGGCGCGGGAGGCGCGCAGGACCAGCAGGTCGGCGCGCTTGCCCGGGGTCAGCGAGCCGGTGCGCTCGCCCAGGCCGAGGACGCGGGCCCCGGCGAGGGTCGCCATGCGCAGGACGTCCCGCACCGACAGGCCGGGCCGGTCGTGGACGCCGTGCTCCGCGTGCCGTCCCGCCTGGTAGGCCGCGCGCATCTGGGTGAACATGTCGGCGGGCACCGTGACCTCGACGTCGGTGCTGAGCGTGATCGGGACGTGGTGGCGGGCTGACGTCATCGGGTAGCCGTGGCCCATCGTCAACTCGACGGCGGGCGAGACGGAGACGCCGCCGCCGGAGTCGGCGATGATCGCCAGCTCGCCCTCGTCCACCCCGTTGGCGTGGATGAACGTGGTTCCGGGGACGAGCGCGCCGATGTCGCGCAGCCGCGCGACCGACTTGCCCACCGAGAGGTGCCGTGCGGCGCGCAGGCCGAGGTCGCGGGCGAGCCCGGCGTTGCGGCGCTCGACGTCGTCGTCGCCTCCCTCGGTGACCAGGGCCATGGTGACCAGGCCGTTCGCGGCGGGCAGGAGGTCGGCGCGGACGCGGCGCACGTCGCCGGGCAGCGCGAAGCCGTCCCGCATCAGGCCCGGAAAGCTCCGGCCGTAGGCGAACACGGTGCGGACGCCGGATTCGAGGTGCGCGGCGATGACCGCGTCGGTGATCTCCGGGCTCTCCTGCACGTTCGAGACGTCCTGGACGGTGGTGATCCCCGACGCGAGCGCGGCGCGGGCGCTGAGCAGGGTGCCGAGGTGGAGGTCGCGCGGGCCGAGGGCGGGCGCGAGCCGTCCGAGGACGTCGGACAGGTAGTCGTCCAGGCTGTGGCCCGGCGCGATGCCTCTGAGCAGCGCCTCCCACATGTGCCGGTGGGAGTCGACGAAGCCCGGCAGCAGGATCCCGTCCGGGAGGTCGACCACCTCGGTCCCGGAGGGCGGGACGACGGTCGCGCCGACGGCGCCGATGCGGTCGCCCTCGACCAGGACCTGTCCGGGGGAGTGGTCCCCGACGCTGGAATCCATGGAGAGGACGTGCGCGGCACGGAACAGGGTGGGCATGGGGGATCTCCTCCGGTTCGCGTCAGGGAAGCCACAGGTGCGCCCGGCGGCGGGATGATCCCGGCGCCGCCGCACCGGCTGCTCATAGAAGGCATTTCCCTCCATTTCAACGGTGCCGCGGGTGCGCCGGCATCGGGTTCCCCACAATGCCGGACGACCCTCGTGTGGTTAGGAGAATTACCGGCTTTCGGACACATTCGGATATACCCGAGAGTATCCGAATCGCGTCCGAGGATGACCGACCTGCGGTGAACGACGGGGCGGGCTACCCTGAGCGGGCAGTGGCGGGACGCCGCGCCCGATCGGGATGAATTGCGTCGTGTGACATAACTCGTGGCGACCCCACTGGGATCATGTCAGCGACGGCCGGCGCACGGACGCGGCGACGATGAAACGGATCGACGACATGCCGGACGACCATCGTGGAAACGGATACGAGACGGTGATCGCCGCCCTGGCGTACAACCGATATCTCGCGGGCAGACCCTCCTACTACGAGATCGCGAGGGTGTCGTCGAAGCTGGCCCAGCGCCCGCTTCCGGTGCGCGGCGTCACCGTCGGGCACCTGCCGAAATCGAGCGCGCACGAGCTCATGCAGGGCAAATACTCGCGCATTCGCCGGTGGGATCTGGTGGCGTCGCTGTGGGCCACGCTCGCGGAGATCGCCGAGCGGCGCGGCGCGGACGGCCCCGAGCCGATCACGCTGGAGGAGCTGCGCCTGCACCATGACGCGGTGGGCAGGCCACCGCGCCCCCGACCGGCTCCGGCGGCCGGGGTCGCCGGTGTCGCCGAGGGGGCACGGGCCCGCCTCGCCCCGCCCGCGCCCCCGCCCGCATGCGACGCCCTGCCGGGCCCCGGCGCCCGGATGGCCGTCGCCCGCCTCCGGCTCCTCGCCGAGGCCAGGCGGCGCGGCGGGCCGGCGTGGTGGCGGCCCTACGGCGACGTCGTCCTCGGCCACGAGGAGATCCGCCTCACACTGGAGCCGGAGCTGAGCGTGATCCGGATCTACGCCCCCGACCGCGTCCCCGAGCTGCTGCGGACCGCGTACTACGCGCACGAGATGGCGGGCGCCGACCTCCCCGGCGCGAGCCGGAGGCGGCGGGAGCGGAGGGTCGAGCTGTGCCGCCGGCGCCAGGAGATCCTGCACCGGCCCGACCCGCCGCAGCTCTGGGTGCTGCTGGACGAGCGGGCGCTGCGCACGACGCCCGGCGGCTCGTTCATGATGCGCGGCCAACTCGCCCGGCTCATCGAACTCGCGCGCCTTCGGCATATCACCCTTCAATTGGTTCCGGCGAAATCGGCCGAGCACGCGGTGACCGAGGGCCCGATCACCATCATGCAGCTTCCCGAACGGCACCATCCCTACCTCGTCTACATCGAGCATCCCGCGTACGGGCTTTATCCGCACGAATCAAATGACGTTGACTATTTCGTGCACGCGTTCGGCCGGCTCGCGATCTCCGCGTGGCCGGAGGAGGAGACGGTCGAACGCCTGCGCGGCATGCTGGACAGGCCCTGGGCGACGGACGGGTAACCGTTTCCCCCGCATCGGCGATCTGGTCTGATGGGTGCTGAGCCTCTGCACCCCCGGCGCCTGCGCCCGAAAGGTCACGATGCGTGATGAGCAACGAGGAGTTCTTCGCCGCCGCCGAACGAGAACTGATGGCGGAAATCGACACCAGCGTCCCCCATTCGGCACGAATCTGGAACTACTGGCTCGGCGGCAGCGACAATTTCGCGGTCGACCAGGAGGCGGGTGAGGAGTACGCCCGCACATTCCCCGCGATCACCGTGCTCGCGCGGCTGTCGCGGGAGTTCCTCGGCCGCGCCGTCCGGTACCTGGCGGCCGAGCGCGGCGTCCGCCAGTTCCTCGACATCGGCACCGGTCTGCCGACCGAGGAGAACACGCACCAGGTGGCGCAGCGCGCCGCGCCGGAGAGCAGGATCGTCTATGTCGACAACGACCCGCTCGTCCTCGTCCACGCGCGGGCGCTGCTGACGAGCAGGCCGGAGGGCGCCACGCACTACATCGACGCCGACCTGCACGACCCGGCGGGCATCATCGAGCGCGCGCGGGCCTACCTGGACTTCGACGAGCCGATCGCGCTGATGCTGATGGGCATCCTCGGGCACGTGGCCGACGACGGGGAGGCGCTGTCGATCGCGCGGCGGCTGCTGGCGGCGCTGCCGTCCGGGAGCTACCTCGTCCTGTACGACGGCACCGCCACCGACCAGGCGTTCATCGAGGCCCAGCAGGGCTACGACGACACCGGCGCGGTCCCCTACCGGCTGCGCCACCCGGACACGGTGGCGGCCTTCTTCGCGGGCCTCGACCTGGTGGAGCCCGGCGTGGTGCCGCTGCCGCTGTGGCGGCCCGACCCGAGCCCGCTGGACCCGCCCGGCTCGGCCGACGCCTACTGCGGCGTCGCGCGGAAGCCCTGACAGCGAGGACCGATCGCACCGGCTCCCCTCCGGCGCCGATGAGTTTCCGGTCGGAGGATGGTCCATTCCCTGTGAACGGCGACACGACCGGAGGCGATCACATGGGCGTCAGCGAGCCCGTCGAGACCACCAACCTCGACCGTTACGGCAACGAGCCGCTGCCCTGGAGCAGGGCGCACGAGCGGCTGAAGGTCGACCTGTCCAAGATCAGCACGGCGGCGTTCCTGTCGACGACCAGGCCGGACGGCCGTCCGCACGCCGCCGGGATCGGAGCGCTCTGGCTGGACGAGGACCTCTACTTCACCAGCGGGCCCGGCACCCGCAAGTCGCGCAACCTGGCCGCGAACCCGGCCTGCGTGTACTCGGTGCGGCTGGAGGGCCTCGACCTGGTCGTCGAGGGCGAGGCCGCGCGGGTCACCGACGGCGCGACGCTGGAGCGGGCCGCGGCGTCCTACGACCAGGACGGCTGGCCCGCGCGGGTCGACGGCGACGCGCTGACCGCGCCGTTCAGCGCGCCCAGCGCGGGCCCGCCGCCCTGGTACCTGTACCGGATCGGGATCCACACCGCCGTCGGCGTCGCGACCGTCGAGCCCTACGGCGCGACCCGGTGGCGCTTCCGCGACTGAGCCGGCGGTCCGCCTAGAGGTCCAGTTCGACGTCGGTGAGCGGGTAGGCGACGCAGCTGTGGACGTGGCCGGAGGCGTGGTCGGCCATCCGGAGCCGCGCCTCCTCGGCGCTGTGCACCTCGCCCTTCAGCACGCGGACCCGGCACAGGCTGCACTCGCCCGACCGGCACGCCGACTCGGGGCGGACGCCGTTGTCCTCCAGCGCGTCCAGGAGGGGGCGCCCGCGCGGGGTCCGGAAGGCGGTGCCGCGGACGGTGACCGTCACCTCCTCCTCCGGCGGGAGGTCCCGCGGCCAGTGCGGCTGGTCCTGCGGGCGGGCGGGCGCGCCGTTGGCCTCGAAGCGGGTCCGGCGCCGCGGGTGGCGCAGCCGGGTGAGCTGCTGGAGGGCGTGCGGGTAGAGGGCCTGCGGGCCGCAGACGTAGACCATGCGACCGCCGAGGGGCCCGGCGAGCGCGGCGATGGCCGCCGAGTCGATCAGGCCGGTGCGCCCGGTCCAGCCCGGGGCCGGGTCCTGGACGACATGGTCGACGCGGATGTTGCGGTGCGCCCCGGTGACGGCGGCCAGCTCGGCCTCGAAGATCACGTCGTCGGACGAGCGGGACCCGTAGATCAGGTGCAGCCGCCGCGCGAGCCCCTGCCCGGTGATGTCGCGGATCATGCTCATGGCGGGCGCGACGCCCGACCCCCCGGCGAGGAACACGACGTCCTCGCCGTGGAAGAGCGGGTTGTGGTGGAACGTGCCCATCGGGCCGGTGCTGGTGAGCGTGTCGCCGACCTTGAGCGTGTCGAGGAGCAGGTTGCTGATCCGGCCGCCGGGCACGCGCCGGACGGTCAGGTCGTAGCGGTCGAGCGTCCCCGGCCCGGAGGAGATCGCGAAGGGGCGGGTGGTGCCGTCCGCGAACAGCGTGACGTACTGGCCCGCGAGGAAGGGCGGCAGGTCGCCGCCGTCCGGCCGCCGCATGCGGAAGGTCTTGGTCGTCGGTGTCTCGACGACGATCTCCGCGACGGCGAGCGCGAGGCGCCTCGGGTGGAAGGTGTCGATCCGGCGGCGGGTCTGGCCCACGTGGTCGCGCCGGTCCGGCGGGCGCGCGTCGATCTCGGCTCTGACCTGCTCGTATCCGTCGTAAAGCTCGGCGGTGGGACGCGTCATCGGTGCTCCATCGATCCTCAGGCGGCGCGTGCGTGCAGGAGCCGGAGGGCGAGCCGCGCCCCGGCCTCCAGGGTCGGCTGGAAGCCGCCGACGCCGGTCCAGGCCCCGGCCGTGTGGAGGCCGGGCACGTGCGTCCGGCTCGCGTCGCGGAACAGCGGGCCCTCGGTGGCGTCCTGGTCGTAGCCGTAGATGGCGCCGCCCGGGTGCCCGAGGTAGCGGGTGAGGGTGAGCGGCGTCGCGACGTCCACCTCCTCGATGGCGTCGCGGATGCCGGGCGTCACCGACTCGGCGAGGTCGAGCACGGTCTCGGCGTAGGCGAACTTGGCGCGGGCGTAGTCGGCGGGCCGCACCGCGTCCCACGCGTCGGCGTACTGGAGCGTGAGCAGGCTGACGTGGCTCGCCCCGGACGGCGCGAAGCCGATCGGGTGGACGTCGTAGGCGGTGGCGCAGATCCCGCGCGCGCCCTCCAGCGTGCGCATCGACGCGAACGTGCGGTCGTCGTCGGTGTCGGCGGCGAGGAAGCTCGTCGCGGCGGTGAAGCCGAGTTCGCGCGGCGTCGCGTCCAGGCCCATGTGCAGGACGAACGCCGACACCCCGACGCGGCGGCTGCCGAGGTCGCGGCGCGCGGCGGCGGGGACGTCGGCGGGGTCGAGCATCGCGTAGGTGAGGGGGAGGGAGGCGTTGGAGACGATGTCGGTCGCGGTCGCCTCCGTCCCGTCGTCGGTCCGGACGCCGACCGCGCGCCCGCCCTCGGTGAGGACGCGCTCGACCGTCGTGTTGAAGCGGACCTCGCCCCCCGCGTCCAGGAACGCGCCGAGGATCGCCGAGGACAGGGCCTGCGAGCCGCCGCGGATGTGCCACGGCTTGAACCCGATGTACATGACGAGGATCTGCGCGAGGTCCTGGAAGGTGACCCGCGACGGCGGCTGCCCCAGGTAGTGCCAGTACGCGCCGAGGGCGGACCTGATCCGCTCGTCGTCGAAGTGCTCGTCCAGGACGTCCTTGAAGGGGCGCAGGCCCTGCCGGAACACCTCCGGCTTGATCCTGCGCGCGGGACGTCCGCGCAGCACGGCGTTGTACCCGGCGACGACCTCCTTCAGCAGCCGGAAGAACCGCTCGACCCGGGCGCGGTTGCCGGGGAACGCCTCCTCCAGCGCGTCGGCGGCGCCGTCCCAGCTCGCGGGCAGCGTCACGTCGTAGCGGCCGGGGACGGCGGCGCGGTAGAGGTCGTCCTCGCGGACGAGTTCGAGCCGGTCGGCGATGCCGAGCTGGTGGAACAGCCCGCGCAGCGAGAACGCCTGCCCCTCCTCGCCGACGCCCGAGAGCTGGTGCAGCGCGACCTCGAACTCGAACCGGCCGCGCCGGAACGAGGTCGCGCACCCGCCGGGGACGTTGTGCCGCTCGACCAGCAGGGTGCGGGCCCCCGCCCGCTGGAGGGTCGCCGCGGCGGTGAGCCCGGCGTTGCCCGCCCCGATGACGATCGCGTCGTAGTCGACCACGGTTCCGCCTCCCCTTCGCCCCGAGGAAGCGGGACGGCAGGGCCCGAGCGTAAGGCGGCGGTCTATCAAGGAACTGGGAGGAATCGTATAGGAGCGCCATAGCGGACACTGCGAGGCTCCGGGCCAGTGATTGAACCGGGAGGGGCCGCATCAGATCGGGGCCGCGACATCCGGGCCGCATCAGATCCGGGAGGGTCCGCAACATGGCAAGTGCATCCGCCGACGGCGCGCCGTGCGCGCTGGTCACCGGCGGCTCGCGGGGTATCGGGCGGGCCATCGCGGTGCAGCTCGCGCGCGACGGGTTCGACGTCGGCTTCTGCTACCGCAGCGACGTCGGCGCGGCGGCCGACACCGCCGCCGAGATCGAGGCGCTGGGACGCCGCGTCCACCACCAGGCCGTGGACGTCGCGGGCTTCGAGGCCGTCCAGGAGTTCGTCGCGGCGGCCGAGGAGAAGCTCGGGCCGGTGACGGCGGCGGTCTCCTGCGCGGGGATCACGCGGGACAAGTCGCTCGCGCTCATGCCCCCCGAGGACTGGTCCGCCGTGCTGCGCACCAACCTCGACGGGTCCTTCAACCTCGCCCGCGCCGTGATGTTCGGCATGATCAAGCGGCGGGCCGGGACGCTGGTCCTGGTCTCGTCGGTGTCGGGGATCATCGGCAACGCCGGGCAGGCCAACTACGCCGCGTCCAAGGCGGGGATGCTCGGGCTCGGCGCGTCCCTCGCCCTGGAGGTCGCCGGACGCGGCGTCCGGGTCAACACCGTCGCGCCCGGCCTCATCGAGTCCGACATGGTCGCCGCGATGCCGGCGAAGGCCCGCGCCAAGTTCGAGACCGACATCCCGATGGGCCGGTTCGGCGTCCCGCGGGACGTCGCCGACGCCGTCTCCTTCCTCGTCTCCGACCGCGCCGCCTACATCACCGGCACCGTCCTGCGGGTCGACGGCGGACTCGCGCACTGATCTAGGAGAAACGCATGCAGAACACCGTGGCCGATCGCATGGCCGAGATCCGCGACCTCACCGCCGACATCCTCAGCGCGGAGCCGGAGGAGGTCGAGTCCGCCCACTCCTTCATCGAGGAGCTGGACGCCGACTCGCTGGTGGCCATCGAGCTGCTGACCCAGCTCGAACGCAAGTACGGCCTGGAGATCCCGCAGGAGTCGGTGCAGCGGATGACCAACCTCAAGACCACCTACGAGGTGGTCGCCGAGATCGCCGGCTGGTGATCCGATGAGGCGGGTGGTCATCACCGGCATGGGCCCGGTGTCCAACATCGGCATCGGCCTGCCCGACTTCACCGAGGCGCTGCGCCTCGGCAAGAGCGGCACGGGCCCGATCCGCGGCTTCGACCCGACCGGGTTCCCGCACACCCTCGCGGGGGAGGTGCCGGACTTCCGGCCGGAGGACCTGCTCACGCGGATCGACCCGGCGGAGTGGGGACGCTCGTCGCAGTTCGCCGCCGCGGCCGCCCGCCTCGCCGTCGCCGACGCGGGCGTCGACCCGGCGGACGCGCGGACCGCGATCGCGGTGGGCACGACCAACGGCGAACTCGCGCCGCTGGTCGACATGATCGAGGAGTGGCACACCGGCGCGCCGGGCCCGCCCGACCCGCGCGCCGCCGCGCAGATCCCCGGGTCGCGGCTCGGCCTCGCGGTCGCGCACGAGCTGGGCGCGACCGGCGAGACCACCGTCCTCGGGACGGCGTGCTCGGCGGGCAACTACGCGCTCGGCTACGTCTACGACCTGATCGGCATGGGCGAGGCCGACCTCGGCGTCGCGGGCGGCGCCGACTCGGTCACCCGCTTCACCCACGCCGGTTTCCACCGGCTCGGCGCGGTCGCCGAGGAGGCGTGCCGCCCCTTCGACCGCGACCGGGACGGGATGCTCACCGCCGAGGGCGGCGTCGCGCTCGTCCTGGAGCCGCTGGAGGCCGCCCGCGAACGCGGCGCGACGATCTACGCGGAGGTGCTCGGGTACGGGATGACCTGCGACGCCATCCACCCGACCGCGCCCGACGCCGACAGCATCGCCCGCTGCACGCGGATCGCGCACCGGCGTTCGGGCGTGCGGCCCGAGCAGGTCGACTACATCTGCGCGCACGGCACCGGCACCCGCACCAACGACGTCGTGGAGAGCACCGCGATGCGCGCGGTGTTCGGCGACTCCCCGCCGCCGACCAGCTCGATCAAGTCGATGATGGGGCACACGATGGGCGCCGCCAGCGGGTTCGGCGCGATCGCCAGCGCGCTCAGCATCGCCGAGGGCTTCCTGCCCCCGACGATCAACCACCGCGCGCTGGACCCGGAGATCCCCGGGATCGACCCGGTGCCGAACCAGAGCCGTCCCGCGACCGTCCGGGTGGCGCAGAACAACGGGTTCGCCTTCGGCGGCAACAACGCGATCGTCCTGCTCGGGAGCGTGGAGTGAACGACATCGTGATCACCGGGGTCGGCGCGCTGCGGCCGGGCGGCGCGGTGGCCGTACCCGCCGAGGGCCGGGCCGGCGGCAAGATCGACTGGGCGCCGCCCGCCGGGCCCGCGTGCCTGGTGGACTTCGACGCCAAGGCCGAGCTCGGACGCAAGGCCGTCCGGTTCAACCACCGCTCGACCGTCCTCGCGATGGGCGCGTTCGAGCGGGCGCTCGCCGACGCGGGCCTCACCGTCACCGACGACAACCGCGACCTCATCGGCATCACGGTCGGCACGACGCTCGGCAGCGTCGCGGGCGTCGCCGAGTTCGGCGTCGACTCCTTCGACCGGGAGCGTCCCTATGTGGTGGACGCGGCGCGCTTCCCCAGCGCGGCCCTGAACTGCGCCGCCGCGGCGCTCGCCATCCGCGCGGGGCTGCGCGGCGTCAACGCGACCGTCGCCGGGGGACCGCTCTCGGCGGTCGGCGCGCTGCGCCACGCCCAGGTGATGATCCGCGCGCGGCACGCGCAGGGCGTCGTCGCGGGCTCGTCGGAGGAGTTCAGCGCGCCGGACGCCTGGTGGGGACGCACCCACCGCGCGACCGGCACGCCCGGTGAGGGCGCGGCGATGTTCGTGCTGGAGGACGCCGAGGCCGCGGCCGCCGCCGGGCGGCGGG
The DNA here is from genome assembly GCF_009733595.1 of Actinomadura litoris. Taxonomy (GTDB): domain Bacteria; phylum Actinomycetota; class Actinomycetes; order Streptosporangiales; family Streptosporangiaceae; genus Spirillospora; species Spirillospora litoris. The sequence continues at coordinate 370,591 of NZ_WOFH01000003.1, forward strand.
TACGGGCCCGCCTCGCGGGGACCGTGGTCCGCGCCGTCGGGTCCGTGGACGCCGACTCCGTCTCCCGGGTCGTGCGGGAGGCGCTGGAGCTGTCCGGGGTCGCGGCCGCCGACATCGCCACGGCCGCCGTGCGGGCGACCGGGGTGGGCGAGGTCGACGACGCGCAGACGGCGGGCCTGGCCTCGGTGCTCGACGTCGAACCGCGCTTCGACGAGGACGCGATCGGCGACTGCTACAGCGCGCACAGCGCCCTCCAGTTGGCGGACGTGCTGGAGCGGAACCCGGGGGAGGCGGCCCTCGTGCTCGCCGCCGACCCGGACGGCGCGCTCGGCGCCGCGGTCGTCACCGCCGCCTGACCGGCGGTCGACGGTTCGCCCGGCGTTCGATTTGGCGATTTCCCATAACCGAATTGATCGCCGGGCGATCTGGCATGCCCGCTTTCGGGCGGCGGCCCAATGATGCTCGCGTATAGATGGCGAAGAGAAACGGCTGGCAACGTGATCGTGTGCCTGGGGGGACGCCTGCCGCGGACCCGGCCGGGCGCGGCGGTACTCGGCAGCGACGCGGAGAGGCGAAGTGCGCATGTCTGACGTGGGGGACGGCCGGCTCGACGCCCTGGACGCGCAGGTCGGCGTCTGGGTGGCGGCGCGGCTCGCTCCGGACAGCCCCGCCTACAACTGCGGCGGCTACGCCCGGCTCGACCAGGCGGTCGACGTCGCGCTGCTGGAGGAGACGACCCGCCGGATGATCGGCGAGTCCGAGGCGCTGCGCGTGGTGTTCGAGGAGCGCGACGGCGTCATCGCGCAGACGGTCGGGCCCGTCCCACCGAACCCGCTGGAGCGCGTGGACCTCTCGTCCGCCGCCGACCCTTTCGGCGCCGCCCTGAGCTATATGCGGGCCGATCTCGTCGAGCCCGCCGTGCCGGGCCGCGACGTTCTATATCGGCACGTCCTGTTCGATCTCGGCGGCGAATACGTGCTCTATTTCCGCTGCCACCACATCGTCCTGGACGGCTACTCGCAGGCCCTGCACTTCCGTAGGTTCGCGCGCGTCTACACGTCGCTGCTGGAGGGGCGCGAGCCGCGCCCGACCCGGTTCCGCCCGCTCGCCGAGGTGGTCGCGGACGAGGCCGCCTACCGCGGCACCGAGGAATGGCGCGCCGACCGGGACCACTGGCTGCGGACCTTCGCCGACCAGCCCGAGCCGGTCAGCCTCGCGGGCCGCACGGCGCCGCCGTCGCCGGTGCCGGTCCGCCTGTCGGCCGACGTCCGCCCCGCCGCGCTCGCGCCTTCGCTCGGGCTCGTCCAAGGCGTCCTGAACGGCTGGTCGGTGCTGCTGATCGCGGCCACCGCCGTCTATATGCGGCGGATGACCGGCAAGGACGACATCGTCCTCGGCCTTCCCGTCACCGGCCGGACCAGCACCACCGCCCGGTTCACCCCCGGCATGCTCGCCAACGACCTCCCGCTCCGGCTGACCGTGACCCCGTCGATGACCTACCGGGACGTCGTCGCCCAGGCGTCCGCGCGGGTGGTCGAGGCCCTCCGGCACCAGCGGTACCGCGCCGAGGACCTCACCCGTGAACTCGGCCGCTCCGGCGGCGAGGGCGGCCTGTTCGGCACCACGGTCAACGCGATGTCGTTCCTCAGCCGCCTGCACCTCGGCGACGTCCCGCTCGACATGGTGTTCCTCGCCTCGGGCCCGGTCGCGGACCTGTCGATCGTCGCGTCCGGCGACCCGGACGGCGCCAGCGGCGTCCGCCTCGACCTTGAGGCCAACCCCGCGCTCTACAGCCCGTCCGAGGTCGCCGCGCACGCCGAGCGTCTCGTCCGGGTGCTGGAGGCGATGGCGCAGGAGCCGGACATGCCGGTGGGGCGCGTCGACGTCCTGGGCGCGGCTGAGCGCGAGCGGGTTGTGTCGGCCTGGAACGCGACGGCTTTGGATGTTGCTCCCGGTTCGGTGCCGTCCTTGTTGGCGGGACGCGGCGATGGTGTGGCGTTGGTGTGCGATGGCGTGGAGCTGTCGTATGCGGAGTTGAACGCGCGGGTGGACGCCTTGGCTCGTGTCCTGGTGGGTCGGGGTGTGGGTGCCGGCGACTTGGTGGCGGTGGCACTGCCGCGTTCGGTGGAGTTGGTCGTCGGGTTGTTGGCGGTGATGCGGTCGGGTGCGGCGTTCGTTCCGATCGACACCTCGTATCCGGCGGACCGGATCGCGTTCATGATCGAGGACGCCTCTCCGGCCCTGGCACTGGTGGACGACTCGACCCGCGACGCGGTCCCCGGTGTTCCGCATCTACTGGTCGGTGAGATTCCGAAGACCGACGATGTCGCACTCCCGGAGATCAACGCGTCGCAGTCGGCCTACGTGATCTTCACGTCGGGTTCGACGGGTCGCCCTAAGGGTGTGGTGATCCCCCATGGTGCGTTGACGAACTTCCTTTCCTCGATGCAGGAGCGCTTCTCGCTGGCGGCAGACGATCGCCTCCTGGCGGTGACGACGGTCGGGTTCGACATCGCGGGCTTGGAGTTGTTCCTGCCGCTGGTCACGGGTGCGGGTGTGGTGTTGGCGACCGGCGACCAGGCCGCTGACCCTGGTGAGTTGGTGGAGTTGGTCGCCCGCCACGGTGTGACGGCGTTGCAGGCGACGCCGGGGTTGTGGCGTGCGTTGGTCGAGCACGATGTCTCGGCGTTCTCCGATGTCCGGGTGCTGGTGGGTGGGGAGGCGCTGCCTTCGGATCTGGCCGGTCAGTTGGCCAAGGCCGGACGATCGGTGACGAACTTGTATGGGCCGACGGAGACGACGATCTGGTCGACGGCCGATGACGTCGAGTCCTCGGACTTCTCGATCGGTCGTCCGATCGGCAACACCCAGGTCTATGTGCTGGACGCGGGCCTGTCCCCGGTCGCGCCGGGTGTCGCGGGTGAGCTGTACATCGCGGGTGATGGTCTGGCGCACGGCTATCTGAATCGTCCGGCGCTGTCGGCTGAGCGGTTCGTGGCGTGCCCGTTCGGGGCCGCCGGGACGCGCATGTATCGCACCGGTGATCTGGCGCGGTGGAGCGCTGACGGTGAGCTGGAGTACCTCGGCCGCCTCGACCACCAGGTCAAGATCCGCGGGTTCCGGATCGAGCTCGGTGAGATCGAAACCGTCCTTGCCACCCACCCGCAGGTCTCCCGCGTCGTCGTGGTCGCGCGGGACGCACGCCTCGTCGCCTATGTCGTGCCCGGCGGCGAGGTCGGGGCGGGTGAGCTGCGCGAGCATGTCGCGTCGGCGCTTCCCGCCTACATGGTGCCGTCGGCGTTCGTCATGCTGGACGAGCTGCCGCTGACCCCCAACGGAAAGATCGACCGTAAGGCGCTGCCCGAGCCCGAACTCGGAACGGTCAACGCGGGGCGCGAGCCCCGGTCCCCGCGCGAGGAGATCCTCTGCCGGCTGGTCGCGGACATCGTCGGCGTCCCCCACGTCGGCATCGACGACGGCTTCTTCGAAATCGGCGGGGACAGCGTCCAAGCGCTGCGCCTGGTTGCCCGCGCCCGGCACGCCGGAGTCGAGTTCAGCGCCCGTGACGTGTTCGAAGGCAGGACCGTGGCCGCCCTGGCGGAACGCGCGCGTGCCTCGTCGTCCCCGGGCCCGATCGCGGAACTGCCCGATCCGCTCCCGGCAGGGGAGCTTCAGGCGTTGCGCGACCGCGAGCCGGAGCTGCTGGACGTGCTGCCGCTGTCGCCGCTCCAGGAAGGGCTGCTCTTCCACGGCCTCTACGACCGGACGGCGGGCGAGGTCTACACGATCCAGGTCGTCCTCGACCTCGAAGGACGTGTCGATGAGGCGGAGCTCCGCGCCGCAGCCGCAGCGCTGCTGGCCCGCCACCCCGGCCTGCGGACGAGCTTCCGCTACGAGGGCCTGACCAACCCCGTCCAGGTCGTCGCCCCCGACGTCCCCCTCGACTTCACCACCGTGGACGACCCGGCCGAGGACGTCCTGGCGGCCGACCGGGCGCGGGGCTTCGACCTCACCCGCCCCCCGCTCATCCGCTTCACCCTGGTCCGGCTCGGCGGTGACCGGCACCGGCTCGTCCTCACCATGAACCACACGCTGGTGGACGGCTGGTCGGTCCCGATCCTGATCCGCGAGCTGCTCGCGCTGTACTCCGGCTCCGCGCCGCTGCCCGAGGTCCGCCCCTACCGCGACCACCTCGCCTGGCTCGCGGGTCAGGACCACGACGCCGCCCGGCGCGCCTGGACCGAGGCCCTTTCCGGACTGGACGAGCCGACCCGCGTCGTCCCCGTCGACCAGGCGCGGGCACCGATCGCGCCCGGACACCACGAGTTCACGCTGCCCGAGCCGGTCACGGCCGCGCTCGCCCGGTACGGCCGCGCACGCGGGCTCACCTCGAACACCATGGTCCAGGCGGCCTGGGCCCTGCTGCTCGGCAAGCTGACCGGGCGGACCGACGTCGTCTTCGGCACGACGACGTCCGGACGCTCCCCCGAACTCGACGGCGTCGAGAACATGGTCGGGCTGTTCATCAACACGCTGCCGCTGCGCGTCCGGCTGGACGCGGGCGAGTCGCTGGACGACCTCCTCGCCCGCGTCCAGCGCGAGCAGGTCCGGCTGCTCGACCACCAGCACCTCGGGCTCCCCGAGGTGCAGCGGCTGGCCGGGCACGGCGAGCTGTTCGACACCTCCACGGTCTTCGAGAACTTCCCCCTGGACGCCGCCGAGCTGGGCGGCGCCGCCGAGGCGTGCGGCTTCGACCTGGTCGACGGGCGGGTGGGCGACGCGATCCACTATCCGCTGGCGCTGGTGGCCGTGCCCGGCGAGACCTCCCTGTCCTTCCGGATGGACTACCAGCCGGACCTGTTCGACCTCGACGCCGTGAGCACGATCGCGGAGCGCCTCGTCCGGGTGCTGGAGGTGATGGCGCAGGAGCCGGACATGCCGGTGGGGCGCGTCGACGTCCTGGGCGCGGCTGAGCGCGAGCGGGTTGTGTCGGCCTGGAACGCGACGGCTTTGGATGTTGCTCCCGGTTCGGTGCCGTCCTTGTTGGCGGGACGCGGCGATGGTGTGGCGTTGGTGTGCGATGGCGTGGAGCTGTCGTATGCGGAGTTGAACGCGCGGGTGGACGCTCTGGCTCGGGTGTTGGTGGGCCGAGGTGTCGGCGTTGGTGATCTGGTCGCGGTTGCGTTGCCGCGTTCGGTCGAGCTGGTTGTCGGGTTGTTGGCGGTGATGCGGTCGGGTGCGGCGTTCGTTCCGATCGACACCTCGTATCCGGCGGACCGGATCGCGTTCATGATCGAGGACGCCTCTCCGGTTCTGGCCCTGGTGGACGACTCGACCCGCGACGCGGTCCCCGGCGTTCCGCATTTGCTGGTGGGTGCAACTCCAGAGGCTGAAGACGTCGCGCTGCCGGAGATTCACGCATCGCAGCCCGCCTACGTGATTTTCACGTCGGGTTCGACCGGTCGCCCCAAGGGCGTGGTGATCCCCCATGGGGCGTTGACGAACTTCCTTTCCTCGATGCAGGACCGGTTCGGTCTGGACGCTGGCGACCGGCTCTTGGCGGTGACGACGGTCGGGTTCGATATCGCGGGCTTGGAGTTGTTCCTGCCGCTGGTCTCCGGCGCCGGTGTGGTGTTGGCGACCGGCGATCAGGCCGCCGACCCAGGTGAGCTGGTGGAGCTGATCGCCCGCCACGGTGTGACGGCGTTGCAGGCGACGCCGGGGTTGTGGCGTGCGCTGGTCGAGCATGACGCTGCGGCCTTCTCCGGCGTGCGCGTCATGGTCGGCGGTGAGGCGCTCCCGCAGGACTTGGCCAGTGAGCTGGCGAAGGCCGGGCGGTCGGTGACCAACCTGTACGGCCCGACGGAAACCACGATCTGGTCTACGGCCGACGACGTCGAATCCTCGGACTTCTCGATCGGCCGTCCGATCGGCAACACGCAGGTCTATGTGCTCGATGCGGGCCTGTCGCCGGTCGCGCCCGGTGTCGCGGGTGAGCTGTACATCGCGGGTGATGGTCTGGCGCACGGCTACCTCAACCGTCCGGCGCTGAGCGCTGAGCGGTTCGTGGCGTGTCCGTTCGGGGCCGCCGGGACGCGCATGTACCGCACCGGTGACCTTGCCCGCTGGACCAGCGACGGCGAGCTGGAATACCTCGGCCGCCTCGACCACCAGGTCAAGATCCGCGGGTTCCGGATCGAGCTCGGCGAGATCGAAACCGTCCTGGCGTCCCACCCGCAGGTCTCCCGCGTCGTCGTGGTGGCGCGCGACGCGCGCCTCGTCGCCTACGTCGTCCCCAACACGAACGGCGAGGTTGCCGGGCTGCGGGAGCATGTCGCCTCGGCGCTCCCCGACTACATGGTGCCGTCGGCGTTCGTCGAGTTGGACGAACTGCCGCTCACCCCCAACGGCAAGATCGACCGCAAGGCCCTGCCCGAGCCGGAGCTCAACGCGGGCGGCCAGGGACGGACGCCGCGCACCCCGCGCGAGGAGATCCTCTGCGACCTGGCCGCGGACATCCTCGACGTCCCCCGGATCAGCATCGACGACGACTTCTTCGAGTTCGGCGGGGACAGCGTCCTGGCCCTGCGCCTGGTCGCCCGCGCCCGGCACGCCGGGATCGGCCTCGGGGCCCGCGACGTCTTCGAGGGCAGGACCGTGGCCGCCCTCGCGGAACGGGCACGCGCTTCGACGTCCACCCGCGGGGAAGTCGAACTCCAGGACCCGCTCCCCGCAGAGGAAATCGAATCGCTGCGCGCGAACGAGCCGGGCCTGGAGGACGTCCTCCCGCTTTCGCCGCTGCAAGAAGGGCTGCTCTTCCACGCCCTCTACGGCGACGCGAACGACGACTACACGATGCAGTTCGTCGTGGACCTGGAAGGAAGGCTCGACGTCCCGGCCTTGAAGACCGCCGCCGGAGAGCTGCTGGAACGGCACACCAGCCTGCGCGCCGGATTCGCCTACGAGGGCCTGTCCGCGTCGGTGCAGCTCATCTTCCGCGAGGTCCCGACGGAATGGCGGGAGATCGTCCTCGACGGGCCGGACGAGGAAGAGGCCCTGCGCGAGGCGATGGCCGCCGACCGTGAGCGCCCGTTCGACCTGACACGTCCACCGCTGATCCGTTTCACGCTGGTGAACCGGGGCGGGGACCGGTACCGGCTGGTGCTGACCAACCACCACATCGTCGCCGACGGCTGGTCGCGGCCGGTGCTGCTGCGCGAGCTGCTCGCCCTCTACGCGGGGAGCACGCCGCCGCCCGTCCGGCGGCGGTACCGCGACTTCCTCGCCTGGACGGCCGCGCAGGACCGGGACGCCGCGCACGACGCCTGGCAGGACGTCCTCGCCGATCTTGAGGAGCCCACGCTCGTCGCCCCCGGCGCCGCGCGCTGGACGCGGCCCGAGAGGCTGGCCGAGGCCGGGCTGTCCGAGGAGGCGACGAAACGGCTGGCCGACCGGGCGCGGAGCCTCGGCCTGACGCTGAACACCGTGGTCGAGGCGGCGTGGGGGCTGCTGCTGAGCCGCCTCACCGGACGGGACGACGTCGTGTTCGGCGTCACCACGTCCACCCGTCCAGCGGAGCTGGACGGGTCGCAGGACATGGTCGGCGTCTTCGTCAACACGCTGCCGTTCCGCGTCCGCACGGACCCGGCGCAGACGCTCGCGGGGCTGCTCGACACGGTCCGGCGGGACCGGCTGCGGCTCCTCGACCACCAGCACGCGGGCCTCGCCGAGATCCAGCGGCGGACGGGCATGAGCGCCCTGTTCGACACCGCGATGATGTTCGAGAACTACCCGCTCGACGAGGCGGCGCTGGCCTCGCTCGCGGCCGGCGCGCGGCTCCGCGTCACCGCCGCCCACGGCCACGACGCGACGCACTTCCCGCTCGGCCTGATCGCCGTGCCGGGCTCCGCGCTGCGCCTGCGCCTGCGCTACCGCCCCGAGGTCTACGACGCCGCGGAAGCGAAGACGATCACCGACCGCCTGCTGCTCATCCTGGAGGCGATCGCCGACGACCCGGCGCTGCCCGTCGGACGCCTGGACGTCCGCACGGCGGCCGAGCGCGCCGAGCCGCCGGCCACGACCGCGAGGCCGGCGCCGCCGGTCACGCTGGCCGAGCTGTTCAAGGCGCAGGCCGCCCGCACCCCCGACGCGGTCGCGGTGACCTGCGAGGGCGACACGCTCACCTACGCCGAACTGGACGAGGCGGCCGGGCGGCTCGCGCGGCTGCTCGCCGAGCGCGGCGCCGGGCCCGAGCGGCGGGTGGCGCTGGCGCTGCCGCGCACGTCCGACCTGGTCGTGGCGGTGCTGGCGGTGCTGAAGGCCGGGAGCGCCTATGTCCCGATCGACCCGCGCTATCCCGCCGAGCGCATCGCCCACATGGTCACCGACTCACGGCCGGAGCTGCTGGTCACGACCACGTCCGCCGGTGTCGAGGCCCCCGGGCCGCGGCTGCTGCTGGACGACCCGGACACGCGCCGCGAGCTGGCCGCCGCCGTCCCCGTCGAGGCGCCGGGCGCGCACCCCGACCACCCCGCCTACGTGATCTACACGTCGGGGTCGACGGGCGCGCCGAAGGGCGTCGCCGTGACCAACCGGAACGTGGTGCGGCTGTTCGAGGCCACCCGCGACGACTTCGGGTTCGCGCCCGACGACGTGTGGACGCTGTTCCACTCCTACTCGTTCGACTTCTCGGTCTGGGAGCTGTGGGGGCCGCTGCTGCACGGCGGACGGCTCGTCGTCGTCCCCTACGGGGTGAGCCGGTCGCCCGAGGAGTTCCACGCGCTGCTCGTCCGCGAGGGCGTGACGGTCCTGAACCAGACGCCGTCGGCGTTCTACCAGCTCATGGCGGTGGACGCGGAGGCGCCCGCCGGGGCGGGCGGGCTCGCGCTGCGGACGGTCGTGTTCGGCGGCGAGGCCCTGGACCCCGGCCGCCTGGCCGACTGGTACCGGCGCCACGACGACACCGCGCCGCTGCTGGTCAACATGTACGGGATCACCGAGACGACCGTCCACGTGACCTACCGGGAGCTGCGGAGCGCCGACGAGCGGGCCGGGAGCGTGATCGGCGACGGCATCCCCGACCTGCGCGTGTACGTCCTGCAATCCGGGCTGCGCCCGGCTCCGGACGGCGCGGTCGGCGAACTGTACGTCGCGGGCCCCGGCCTGGCGCGCGGCTACCTGAACCGTCCGGGCCTGACGGCGGAGCGGTTCGTCGCGGACCCGTTCGGCCCGCCCGGGACGCGGATGTACCGCACCGGCGACCTGGCGCGGCGCACCCCCGGCGGCGAGCTGGAGTACCTCGGACGCGCCGACCACCAGGTCAAGGTGCGGGGGTTCCGGATCGAGCCGGGCGAGATCGAGGCGGCGCTGGCCGCGCTGCCGCAGGTCGCGCAGTGCGCCGTGGTCGCGCGTGAGGACGGCCCGGGAGGTAGGCGCCTGGTCGCCTACGCCGTCACCGAGGCCGACGGCGCGACGCTCCGGAACGCCCTGAACGACGTGCTCCCCGCCTACATGGTCCCGGCCGCGTTCGTCCGGATGGACGCGCTGCCGCTGACCCCCAACGGCAAGCTCGACCGCCGGGCCCTGCCCGCGCCCGCGCCGGACGCGCCGTCCGCCGGGCGCGCCCCGAGCGGCGACCGCGAACAGGTCCTCTGCCAGATCTTCGCCGAGCTGCTCGGCCGCGCCGAGGCCGGCCCGGACGACGGCTTCTTCGAGCTGGGCGGTGACAGCATCCTCGCGATCCACCTGGTCAGCCGGGCCCGCGCGGCGGGCATGGCGGTCGCGGTGCGGGACGTCTTCGAGCACCAGACCCCCGCCGAACTGGCCCGGGTCGCCGGGGAGGCCGGCACGGAGCGGGAGGACGACACCCCCGACACCGGTGTCGGCCCCCTGACGCCGACGCCGATCGTCCGGTGGCTGGCCGCGCACCGGGGCCCGATCGACGGCTACGCGCAGTCGATCGTGGTGCGCGTCCCGGCGGACCTGCGCGCCGGACGCCTGCGCGCGGCGCTGCGGGCGGTCATCGACCGCCACGACGTGCTGCGGACCCGGCTGACCGGCGACTGGAGGCTGGAGGTGCCGCCGCGCGGGACGGTCGAGGCGTCGGTGCGGGAGGTCGACGCGTCCGGCCTGGACGCCGCGGCGCTCGGCACCCGGATCGGCGAGCTGGCCGAGCGGGCGCGCTGCGAGCTGGCGCCCGCCGAGGGCGAGATGGTGCGGGCCGTCCACCTCGGCCGGGGCCCCGCCGAACCCGGATACCTGATCCTGATGCTGCACCACCTGGTGGTCGACGGCGTCTCCTGGCGGACGATCGTCGAGGACCTGGCCGCCGCGTGCGCCGACCCCGCCGCCGAACCGCCCGCGAGCACCTCGTTCCGTCGCTGGGCCGAGCGCCTGGACGAGGCCGCGAACACGCCGGAGCGCGAGGCCGAGCTGCCGCTGTGGACGCGCGTCCTCGCCGGCCCCGACCCCCTGCTCGGCGACCGCCCGCTCGACCCGGCGCGCGACACCTTCGGCACCGCGCGGGAGCTGACGCTGCGCCTGGCGCCCGAGGTGACCCGGCCCCTGCTCGACACGGTCACGGGCGCCTACCACGCCGAGATCAACGACGTGCTGCTGGCGGCGCTCGCGCGCGCCGTCCGCGCCTGGCGCGGGCCGGGCGGCCCGGACGGCGTGCTGGTCGACATCGAGGGCCACGGGCGCGAGGCGCACGTGGCCGCCGGGAACCTCGACCTGTCGCGGACGGTCGGCTGGTTCACCAGCGTGTACCCCGTCCGCCTGGACCCCGGCCCCGCCGGGGACGCCCCGGGCGCCGCGCTCAAGAGGGTCAAGGAGCAGCTCCGCGAGATCCCCGACAAGGGCATCGGCTACGGGATGCTCCGCCACCTCAACGAGCGCACGGCGGCGGTGCTCGCGGCGTCCGCCGCGCCGCAGATCGGCTTCAACTACCTCGGCCAGGTCGACGCGCCCTCGGACGAGCCGTGGACGGTCGCCGCGACCGGCGCCGGCGGCCGCGCCGACGCGGGCCTGTCGCTGCCGCACGTCATCGAGGTGAACGCCCACACGGCCCGCACCTCCGGCGGCCCCGAGCTGGTCGCCACCTGGACGTGGGCGGGCGACCTGCTCCCCGAGAGCGGGGCGCGGGCGCTCGCGGAGGCGTGGTTCGCGGCGCTGCGCGACCTCGCGGACGACGCCGAACGCCCCGACGCGGGCGGGCTGACCCCGTCGGACGTGGCCTTGGCCCTGCTCAGCCAGGACGAGATCGAACTCCTCGAAGCAGAGTTGGAGTAGTGCACCGGTGACCCGTCGAGCACGCAATATCGAGGACATCCTCCCGCTGTCCCCCCTCCAGGAGGGGCTGCTGTTCCACAACGTCTACGACGAGCAGGCGCCGGACGTCTACAGCACCCAGCTCGCGGTGGAGTTCGAGGGGCGCTTCGACGCGGCCGCCATGCGGGAGGCCGCGTCGGCGCTGCTGCGCCGCCACGCGAACCTGCGCGCCGGGTTCCGGCACGAGGGCCTCAGCCGCGCCGTCCAGGTGATCATGCGCGAGGTCGAGCTGCCCTGGCGGGAGGTCGACCTGTCGGGCCTCGACGAGGACGGACGCCGCGCCGAGCTGGCCCGGATCGAAGAGGAGGACCGCTGGCGCCGCTTCGACCTGCGCACGCCGCCGCTGCTGCGGTTCACGCTCGCCGGGCTCGGCGGCGACCGGCACCGGCTGGTCCTCACCAGCCACCACATCCTGTGGGACGGCTGGTCCACCGCGATCTTCCTGCGCGAGCTGCTCGCCCTCTACACCGGCGGCGGGGACGCGCTGCCGAAGGTCCGCCCCTACCGCGACTACCTGGCCTGGCTCGCCGCGCGTGACGCGGACGCGGCCAAGGCCGCCTGGAACAAGGCGCTCGACGGCCTGGAGGAGCCGACGCTGCTCGCCGGGCCGAACGCCGCGACGGACACGAGCGCGCCGGACCACCTGGAGTTCACGCTCCCCGCCCCGGCCGTCACCGCGCTGACCGAGGCGGCCCGCGCCGCCGGGGTGACCGTCAACACCGCCGTCCAGGTCGCCTACGCGCTGGTCGTCGGCGCGCTCACCGGGCGCCGCGACATCGTCGTCGGCGTCACGGTGTCGGGCCGGTCGCCGGAGCTGCCCGGCGTCGAGTCGATGGTCGGGCTGTTCATCAACACGCTCCCGCTCCGCGTGCGGACGAGCCCCGGCGAGCCCGTGGGCGGGCTGCTGGCGCGGGTGCAGCGGGAGCAGGCGGCGCTGCTCGCCCACCAGCACCTCAGCCTCCACGAGATCCAGCGGCAGGCGGGCCTCGGCGCGCTGTTCGACGCGTCGATGGTGTTCGAGAACTACCCGCTGGACAGCGCCGAGCTGAGCGGCATGGCCGCCGCCGGGGGAGCGCGGGTGCTGGACGTCGAGCACCGCGACGACACCCACTACCCGCTCGGGATGCTCGTGACCCCGGGCGAGGAGTACCGGTTCCGGCTCGACCACCGTTGCGAGACCGTCGGCGCCGCCGCCGCGCGGGGCGTCGCCGACCGGCTCGTCCGGCTGCTGGAGGTCTTCGCCGCCGCCCCCGGGACCCCGGTCGGGCGGCTCGACCTGCTCACCCCGTCCGAGCGGGCGGCGCTGGACGGCTGGAACGACACCGCGCGCGACGTGCCGTCCGGCCACCTCCCCGCGCTGTTCGAGCGGCAGGCCGCCGCGACCCCGGACGCCGTCGCGGTCGTGTCCGGTACGACCGAGCTGACCTACGCCGACCTCAACGCGCGCGCGAACCGGCTCGCGCGGCTGCTGGTCGAGCGCGGCGCCCGGCCCGAGACGCGCGTCGCCGTCCGCGCGCCACGCTCGGTGGGGCAGGCCGTGGCGCTGCTCGCGGTGCTGAAGTCGGGCGCCGCGTACCTGCCGGTCGATCCCGGGTACCCGGCCGACCGCGTCGCGTTCATGCTGGAGGACGCCGCGCCGCTGCTCATGCTCGGCACCGGCGAGCCGCACCCGGGCATCGACTTCCTGTCCCTGGACGACCCCGCCCTGACCGGCGACGGCCTCACCGGGTACGCCGGGGACGACGTCACCGACGCCGACCGCCTCGCGCCGCTCGACGTCGCCGGCCCCGCCTACGTCATCTACACCTCGGGCTCCACGGGGCGCCCCAAGGGCGTCGTGGTCACCCATCGGGGCATCGCGAGCCTGGCCGCCGGGCAGATCGAGCGGTTCGGCGTCCGCCCCGGCGACCGGGTGCTCCAGTTCGCGTCGCCGAGCTTCGACGCCGCCGTCTCCGAGGTGTGCATGGCGCTGCTCGCGGGCGCCCGCGTCGTCCTCGAACCCGCCGAGCGGCTGCTGCCCGGGACCGCGCTGATCGACACGCTCGCCGCGCACGCGGTGACGCATGTGACGCTGCCGCCGTCCGCGCTCGCCGTCCTGCCCGAGGACGCGCTGCCGCCGGACACCGTGCTGGTCGTGGCGGGCGAGGCGTGCCCGGCCGACCTCGTGGCCCGCTGGGCGCCCGGCCGCCGGATGATCAACGCGTACGGGCCGACGGAGTCGACCGTCTGCGCGACGATGAGCGGGCCGTTGCGGGGCCCCGGTGCCCCGCCGATCGGCCGTCCCATCGTCAACACGCGCGTGTTCGTGCTGGACGAGGGGCTGCGTCCGGTGGCGCCGGGCGTCGCCGGTGAGCTGTACATCGCGGGCGCGGGCCTGGCGCGCGGCTACCTGAACCGCGCGGCGCTGTCGGCCGAGCGGTTCGTGGCCTGCCCGTTCGGGGCGTCCGGCGAGCGGATGTACCGGACGGGCGACCTGGCGCGCTGGACGTCCGCCGGCGAGCTGGAGTTCCTCGGCCGCGCCGACCAGCAGGTGAAGCTGCGCGGGTTCCGGATCGAGCCGGGCGAGATCGAGGCGGCGCTGGCCTCCCACCCCGGGGTCGAGCGCGCCGCCGTGCTCGTCCGCGAGGACCGCCTCGTCGCGTACGTGGTCCCGTCCGCGCCCGACGGGCTGCGCGACCACCTGGCGGCGACGCTGCCGGACTACATGGTCCCGTCGGTCTTCGTGGCGCTGGACGACCTGCCGCTGACCCCCAACGGCAAGCTCGACCGCCGCGCCCTGCCCGCCCCCGAACTCGGCGCGGACGCGCGCGGACGCCGCCCCCGCACGCCCCACGAGGAGATCCTCTGCGGGATCTTCGCCGACGTCCTCGGCGTCGCGCACGTCTCCCTCGACGACGACTTCTTCGCGCTGGGCGGCCACTCGCTGCTGGCGACGCGGCTGGTCAGCCGGGTGCGGTCGGTGCTGGGCGTGGAACTGGAGGTCCGCGAGGTGTTCCGGTCGCCGACGGTCGCGGGCCTGTCGAGCGTGCTGACCTCGGCGAGCGGCGCCCGCGCGGGCGTCGCGGCCGTCGCTCGTCCGGAGCGGGTGCCGCTGTCGTTCGCGCAGCGCCGCCTGTGGTTCCTGCACCAGATGGAAGGGCCGAGCCCGACCTACAACCTGCCCGTGGCCGTCCGGCTGGAGGGCGACCTCGACCGCGCGGCGCTGAAGGCGGCGCTGACCGACGTCGTCGCCCGGCATGAAGTACTCCGGACGGTCTTCGCCGAGGACGGCGAGGGCGCCTACCAGGTGATCCTCCCCGCCGACTCGGAGCAGGCCCGGCCGCGGCTGACCGTCCTGGACGATCCGGCCGTGTTCGAGGCCGCCGCGAGGCACGGGTTCGACCTCGCGAACGAGATCCCGATGCGCGCGTGGCTGCTGGAGGAAGGGCCGGCCCCTCGTGGGGGGACGACCCCCCACACCCCCCGGAACAGCCCGAACGAGCACGTCCTGCTGCTGCTCGTCCACCACATCGCGGGGGACGGGTGGTCGCTGCCCGTCCTCGCCCGCGACGTCGCCACCGCCTACGCGGCGCGCGCCGCCGGGACGGCGCCGCGGTGGACGCCGCTGCCCGTCCAGTACGCCGACTACACGCTCTGGCAGCACGAGGCGCTCGGGACCGAGGACGACCCCGAGAGCATCCAGGCGCGGCAGCTCGACCACTGGAAGCGGGCGCTCGCCGGGCTGCCCGAGGAGCTGGACCTGCCGACCGACCGGCCGCGTCCGGCGGTCGCGTCCCATCGCGGCGGGACGGTCGCGTTCGAGGTCCCCGCCGAGGTGCACGCGCGGCTGGCGGGCCTGGCCCGCGAGACCCAGTCCAGCATGTTCATGGTCGTGCGGGCGGCGCTCGCCGCGCTGCTGTCGCGGCTCGGCGCGGGCACCGACATCCCGCTCGGCACGCCGATCGCGGGACGCGACGACCGCGCCCTGGAGGGCCTCGTCGGGTTCTTCGTCAACACGCTCGTGCTGCGGACGGACCTGTCCGGCGACCCCGCCTTCCGTGACCTGGTGACCCGCGTCCGCGAGGGCGACCTCGCCGCCTACGCCAACCAGGACGTGCCGTTCGAGCGGCTGGTCGAGGTGCTGAACCCGGCCCGGTCCATGGCCCGGCACCCGCTGTTCCAGGTGGCCGTGACCGTCGACCCCGGGTCGGCGCCCGCCGCGCTCGACGGCTGCCCCGGGCTGGAGCTGTCGGTCGCGCCCCGCGAGTCCGGCGCGGCGAAGTTCGACCTGCTGTTCGCGCTGGTCGAGCGGCACGACGTCACGGGCGCCCCGATCGGGCTGCGCGGTGAGGTCGAGTACGCCGCCGAGCTGTACGACGCGGAGACCGTCGCCGCGATGGCCGGACGGCTCGTCCGCCTGCTGGGCGCCGCCGCCGAGGACCCCGCCGCGCCCGTCGGGAGCCTGGACATCCTCGACGAGGCCGAGCGGGAGGCCGCGACCGCGCCGTGGGAGCGGCTCGACACGGCCGACACACTCGTCGGCCTGTTCGAGACCCGGGCCGCCCAGGCCCCGGACGCCGTCGCCGTGTCGGCGCCGGGCCACGACGCCCTCACCTACGGGGAGCTGAACGCGCGCGCCAACCGCCTCGCCCGGCACCTGGTCGGGCGCGGCGCGGGCCCGGAGCGCTTCGTCGCCGTCGCGCTGCCCCGCACGCCCGACCTGGTCGTCGCGCTGCTGGCGGTGCTGAAGTCGGGCGCGGCCTACATCCCGATCGACCCCGGCTACCCGGCCGCGCGCATCGCGTTCATGCTCGACGACGCGGCGCCCGAACTGGTGATCACCAGCGGCGGCACCGAGACGGACGTGCCGCGCGTCCTCGTCGACGATCCCGCGCTCGCCGCCCACGACCCCGCCGACCTCACCGGCGTCGCGCGCGACCCCGACCACCCGGCCTACGTCATCTACACCTCCGGGTCGACGGGCCGTCCGAAGGGCGTGCCGGTCACCCACCGCAACGTGGTGCGGCTGATGGCCGCCACCGACGGCGACTTCGGGTTCGGCCCGGACGACGCCTGGACGCTCTTCCACTCCTACGCCTTCGACTTCTCGGTCTGGGAGCTGTGGGGCGCGCTCGCCCACGGCGGGAGGCTCGTCGTCGTCCCGCAGTCGGTGACCCGCGCGCCCGAGGAGTTCCTCGACCTGCTGGCCCGCGAGCGCGTCACGGTGCTGAACCAGACGCCGTCGGCGTTCTACCAGCTCATCTCCGCCGACGCGGCCGAGGGCGCCGGCCTGCCCGCGCTGCGGTACGTGGTGTTCGGCGGGGAGGCGCTCGACCCGTCCCGGCTCTCGGGCTGGTACGCGCGGCACGGCGAGCGCACCCGCCTGGTGAACATGTACGGGATCACCGAGACGACCGTCCACGTCACCTACCGGCCGCTGGACGCCGCGTCCGCCGGGCGGTCCCGCAGCCTGATCGGCCGCCCGCTCCGCGACCTCGCCGCCTACGTGCTGGACGCGGCGCTCCAGCCGGTCCCGCCGGGCGTCGCCGGGGAGCTGTACGTCGCGGGCGGCGGCCTGGCGCGCGGCTACCTGAACCGGCTCGGCCTGACGGCGGAGCGGTTCGTCGCCGACCCCTACGGCCCCGCCGGGACGCGGATGTACCGCACCGGCGACGTCGCCCGCTGGACGGCGGACGGCGAGCTGGAGTACCTCGGCCGCGCCGACGACCAGGTGAAGATCCGCGGGTTCCGGATCGAGCTGGGCGAGGTCGAGTCCGCGCTGGTCGGCTGCCCCGGGGTCGGCGAGGCCGCCGTGGTCGTCCGCGACGACGCGCACGGCGACCTCCGCATGGACGCCTACCTCGTCCCGGACGGAGCGGCGGAGGGCCTGGTGGAGGCGGTCCGCGAGCGGCTCGCCGCCGACCTGCCCGGCTACATGGTCCCCGCCGCGTTCGTCGTGCTGGACGCGCTGCCGCTGACCGCCAACGGCAAGCTCGACCGGCGGGCGCTGCCCGTCCCCGAGCGCGCCGCGCGGCCCGCCGGGCGCGCCCCGCGCACCCCGCGCGAGGAGGCGCTCTGCGCGATCTACGCCGACGTGCTCGGCGTCCCCGAGGTCGGCATCGACGACGACTTCTTCGAGCTGGGCGGGCACTCGCTGCTCGCCACGCGCCTGGCGGGGCGGATCCGCTCCGCGCTCGGCGTCGACCTGCCCGTCCGGCGCCTGTTCGAGGCGCCCCGGATCGCGGACCTGGTCGACCTGCTCGAACCGG
Organism: Actinomadura litoris; assembly: GCF_009733595.1. Lineage (GTDB taxonomy): Bacteria > Actinomycetota > Actinomycetes > Streptosporangiales > Streptosporangiaceae > Spirillospora > Spirillospora litoris. The sequence continues at coordinate 388,167 of NZ_WOFH01000003.1, forward strand.
CCGCACCCGCCACCGGAACGCTCGCCGCCGGGCCGCGTCCCGACCGGATCCCGCTGTCGTTCGCGCAGCGGCGGCTGTGGTTCCTCGACCGGTTCGAGGGCCCGAGCCCGACCTACAACCTGCCCGCCGCGCTCCGCCTCACCGGCGGGCTGGACGCGGCGGCGCTCCAGGCCGCCCTGCACGACCTGGTCGCGCGGCACGAGGTGCTCCGCACGGTGATCGCCGACGAGGACGGCACCCCCTACCAGCGGGTCCTGGACGAGGCGCGCCCCGAGCTGGTCCGCGTCCGCACCAGCGAGGGGCGGCTGCCCGGCGAGCTGAGCGCCGCCGCGCGGCACGCGTTCGACATCGGCGCCGAGATCCCGCTGCGCGCCTGGCTGTTCGAGCTGGGCGGCGACCGGCACGTGCTGCTGCTGCTCGTCCACCACATCGCGGGGGACGGCTGGTCGCTGCCCGTCCTCGCCCGCGACCTCGCCGCCGCCTACACCGCGCGCCGCGCCGGCGCGGCCCCGGGCTGGGAGCCGCTGCCGGTCCAGTACGCCGACTACACGCTCTGGCAGCGCGACACCCTCGGCTCCGAGGACGACCCGGGCAGCGTCGTCTCCCGCCAGCTCGCCTACTGGGAGGACGCGCTCGCGGGCCTGCCCGAGGAGCTGGAGCTGCCGACCGACCGGCCGCGTCCCGCGACCGCGTCGCAGCGCGGCGACACGATCGCCTTCGACGTCCCGGCCGACGTCCACGCCCGCCTCGCGGGCCTCGCGCGGCGACACCGGGCCAGCACGTTCATGGTCGTGCAGGCCGCGCTGGGCCTGCTGCTGACCCGGCTCGGCGCGGGCACCGACGTCCCGATCGGCACGCCCGTCGCCGGACGCGGCGACCGCGCGCTCGAAGACCTCGCGGGGTTCTTCGTCAACACGCTCGTGCTGCGCACCGACACCTCGGGGGACCCGACGTTCGCCGAGCTGGTCGAGCGCGTCCGGGAACGGAACCTGGAGGTCTACACCCACCAGGACGTCCCGTTCGAGCGGCTGGTGGAGCTACTCAACCCGGCCCGCTCCACCGCCCGGCACCCGCTGTTCCAGGTCGTGCTGGCCTTCGACAACGACGGGACGGGCGGCGCCCCCGAGCGGTTCGGCGACCTCGCCGCCGAGCGGGAGCCCACCGACCTCGACGTCGCCAAGTTCGACCTGGTGTTCTCCTTCAGCGAGGGGCCGGGCGGGCTCGCGGGGTCCGTGCAGTTCGCGACCGACCTGTACGACGCGGCGACGGCCGGGTCGATGGCGGCCCGGCTGGTCGCGCTGCTGGCGGCGGCCGTGCGGGACCCCTCCGCGCCGGTCGGGACGCTGGACGTGCTGACCCCGGCCGAGCGCGAGAAGGCGCTCGTGACCTGGAACGACACCGCCACGCCCGTCCCGGCGGCGACGCTGCCCGAGCTGCTGGAGGCCCGGGTCGCGTCGGCGCCCGATGACCTGGCGGTCATCTCCGCGTCCGGGACGCTGACCTACGCGGAGCTGAACGCGCGGGCGAACCGGGTCGCGCGGCGGCTGATCGGGCTCGGCGTCGGGCCCGAGCGGATCGTCGCGCTCGTCCTGCCCCGCTCGGTCGAGCAGGTCGTGACCGCGCTCGCCGCGGTCAAGGCGGGCGGCGCGTACCTGCCGGTCGACCCCGCCTACCCGGCCGACCGGATCGCGTTCATGCTGGAGGACTCCGCGCCCGCGCTGGTCGTCGCGGACCGCGACGTCCCGTCCGGCGCCGCCCCGGTTCTGCGCCCGGAGGAGCTTGATGTCCCCGGTGACGAAACCGACGTCACCGACGCCGAGCGGCTCGCGCCGCTGCGGGCCGCGCACCCCGCCTACGTCATCTACACCTCCGGGTCGACGGGACGTCCGAAGGGCGTCGTGCTCTCGCACGCGGGCATCCCGAGCCTCACCGCCGCCGAGGCGGACACGCTCGGCGCGGGGCCGGGCGACCGCGTCCTCCAGTTCGCCTCGCCGAGCTTCGACGCGTCGGTGATGGAGCTGCTGATGGCGCTCCCGAACGGCGCCGCGCTCGTGATCGCGCCCGACGGACCGGTCGTCGGCGACGACCTCGCCGACGTGCTGGCCACCCACGGGGTGACGCACGCGCTGATCCCGCCGACCGTGCTCGGCAGCGTCCCCGCCACCGACCTGCCCGACTTCCGCGTGCTGGTGGTCGGCGGCGAGGCGTGCTCGGCCGAGCTGGTCGCCCGCTGGTCCGCCGGCCGGACGATGATCAACGCCTACGGCCCGACCGAGGTCACGGTCGCCGCGACGATGAGCGGCCGGCTGACCGGTGAGGGCCTGCCGCCGATCGGCCGCCCGATCGCCAACACCCGCCTCTACGTACTGGACGAGGGGCTGCGGCCCGTCCCGCCCGGCGTCCCCGGCGAGCTGTACGTCGCGGGGCCCGGCCTGGCGCGCGGCTACCTGAACCGGCCGGGCCTGACGGCGGAGCGGTTCGTCGCCGACCCGTTCGGCGGCCCCGGCGCGCGCATGTACCGGACGGGCGACCTCGTCCGCCACCGCCCCGACGGCACGCTCGACTACGCCGGACGCGCCGACGACCAGGTCAAGATCCGGGGCCTGCGGATCGAGACCGGCGAGATCGAGACCGCGCTCGCCGCGCACCCCGCCGTCGCCCAGTGCGCCGTGCTCGCCCGCGAGGGGCGCCTCGTCGCCTACGTCGTCCCGGGCGTCCCGGCCGACGAGCTGCGCGAGCACCTCGGGCGGACGCTGCCCGACTACATGGTGCCCGCCGCGTTCGTCCCGCTGGAGGCGCTGCCGCGCACCGCGAACGGCAAGCTCGACCGGCGCGCGCTGCCCGCGCCCCCGCCGCCCGAGCGGACGGCCGCCGCCGAGCCCGGCACGCCCCGCGAGGAGCTGCTGTGCGGGCTGTTCGCCGAGGTGCTGGGGCTGGAGCGGGTCGGCGTCGACCAGGGGTTCTTCGACCTCGGCGGCGACAGCATCTCCTCGATCCAGCTCGTCAGCCGGGCGCGCCGGGCCGGGCTGGTGATGTCGCCCAGGGACGTCTTCGAGCACAAGACCGTCGCCGCGCTCGCGCGGACCGTCACCACGGCGGACGGCGCCGGGGGCGAGGCGCCCGGCGCGGGCGTCGGCCCGCTGCCCGCCACCCCGATCATGCGCTGGCTCGCCCGGCGCGGCGGGCCCATCGACGGGTTCCACCAGTCGATGGTGCTGCGGACGCCCGCCGGGCTCCGGCACGAGCACCTCCTCGCCGCCGTGCAGGCGCTGCTCGACCACCACGACGTCCTGCGCCTGCGCCTCGGCGCCGACGGCGACCCCGTCATCGAGGGGCCGGGCGCGGTCAAGGCCGCCGACTGCCTGCGCCGCGTCGAGGCCACGACGGCCGGCACCGAGGCGATGCGGCCGCACGCGCTCGCCGCCCGCGACCGGCTCGACCCGGGCTCGGGCGTCGTCGTCCAGGCGGTCTGGTTCGACCAGGGTCCCGACGTGCAGGGGCGGCTGCTGCTGACCGTGCACCACCTCGCCGTGGACGGCGTCTCCTGGCGGATCCTCGGCCCCGACCTCGCCGAGGCGTGCCGGGCCGCCGCGAACGGGGACGTCCCGGCGCTGGAGCCGGTCGGCACGTCGTTCCGCACGTGGGCGCGCCGGCTGGCCGAGGCCGCGCTGGAGCCGTCGCGGGCCGCCGAGGCCGCGCTGTGGAGGCGCGTGCTGGAGCCGCCCGCGCCGCCGCTCGGCGACCGCCCGCTCGACCCGGAACGCGACACCCACGCGACCGCCGGGCACCTGTCGCTGACGCTGCCCGCCGACGTCACCGAGGCCGTGCTCACCCGCGTCCCGGCCACCTACAACGCGGGCGTCAACGACGTCCTGCTGACCGCGTTCGCGCTCGCCATGCCCGGCGGGCCGGACGGGGTGCTCCTCGACCTGGAGGGCCACGGGCGGCAGGAGCAGGTGGCGGGCGCCGACCTGTCCCGCACCGCGGGATGGTTCACCAGCATGTACCCGGTGCGGCTGGACCCCGGCGGCACCGACCCGGACGCGGCGCTCAAACGGATCAAGGAGCGCCTCCGGGAGATCCCCGACCAGGGGATCGGCTACGGGATGCTGCGCTACCTCAACCCCGGCACGGCCGAGGCCCTCGCCGGCCTGCCCGAGCCGCCCGTGGGGTTCAACTACCTCGGCCGGTTCGCGGTCGGCGCGGAGGAGACCGACTGGTCGGTGGTGCCGGAGGCGGCCGGGCTCGCGCCCGCCGAGGACGGCGCCGCGCCCCTCGCGCACGTCGTGGAGGTCAACGCGCTCACCCAGGACGGCGCGCACGGCCCCGAGCTGGTCGCCGGCTGGACGTGGGCGACCGGGGTGATCGGCGAGGCCCGCGTCCGCGCGATGGCCGAGGGCTGGTTCGCCGCCCTGCGGAGCCTGGCCGAGGCGGCGGCGCGGTCGGGCGCGGGCGGGCTGACGCCGTCCGACGTGGTGCTGGACACCATCAGCCAGAGCGAGATCGAAGAGTTCGAAGAGAGTCTGGAAGCCGAGTGGGGGACGTGGGAGTGAGTCAGCAGCAGCGGATCATCGAGGACATCCTGCCCCTCTCCCCGTTGCAGGAGGGGCTGCTGTTCCACAGCTTCTACGACGAGGACGCCACCGACGTCTACACCGTCCAGCTCTCCTTCGACCTGACCGGCGAGCTGGACGTCGAGACCGCCAAGGACGCGGCGCGCAGGCTGCTGGAGCGGCACGCGACGCTGCGGGTCGCGTTCCGGCAGCGCAAGTCGGGCGAGTGGGCGCAGCTCGTCGCGCGCAAGGTCGCGCTGCCCTGGACCGACGTGGACCTGTCCGGCCTGCCCGCCGCCGAGCGCGACGCCGAGGCCGAGCGGCTCGCCGCCGACGACCGCGCGAAGCGCTTCGACATCTCCCGCCCGCCGCTGGTGCGGTTCACGATGCTGAGGCTGGAGGACGAGCGGCACCGGCTGATGGTCTCCATCCACCACACCGTCATGGACGGCTGGTCGCTGCCGATCGTGATCCGCGAGCTGCTGGCGTTCTACCTCGGGCGTGGCGACACGCTGCCGCCCGTCCGCCCCTACCGGGACTACCTGCGCTGGCTGACCGCGCAGGACACCGCCGCCGCCGAGAACGTGTGGCGGCAGGCCCTCGCCGGGCTGGAGGGCCCGACGCTCGCCGCCTCGCCCGGCCCCGGCTACGCGCCCGTCACCCCCGAGCGGCTGGAGTTCGGGCTGTCCGAGCGCGCGTCGGCCGCGCTGTCGGAGCGGGCCCGCGCCCTCGGGCTGACGCTGAACACCCTCGTGCAGGGCGCCTGGGCGATCGTGCTGAGCCGGATGACCGGGCGCTCCGACGTCGTGTTCGGCGCGACGGTGTCGGGCCGCCCGCCGGAGGTGCCCGGCGTCGAGTCGATGGTCGGGCTGTTCATCAACACGCTGCCGCAGCGGCTGCGGCTGGAGGAGTCCGAGACGCTGCCGCAGATGCTGATGCGGCTCCAGAAGGAGCAGCACCCGCTGCGCGACCACCCCTACCTGGGCCTCGCCGACATCCAGCGCGCGTCCGGGCACGGCGAGCTGTTCGACACCTCGGTGGTCTTCGAGAACTTCCCGCTCGAACGCTTCGAGGCCGCGAGCGAGCAGGCCGAGGACGGCCCGCGCTTCGCCAGCCCGAAGGCCGTGTCCGCCAACCACTTCGCGCTGAGCCTGTGCGCGCTGCCGCAGGAGGCGCTGCGCTTCCGGCTGTTCTACCAGCCGGAGCTGTTCGACCGCGCGCAGGCCGAGGCCGTCGCCGACCGGGTGCTGCGCGTCCTGGACACGATGGTCGCCGAGCCGAACCTGCGGGTCGGCGCCGTCGACGTCCTCGCGCCGGACGAGCGGGCGCGGCTGCTGCGTCCGGCCGAGCGCGAGGAGGAGACCGGCGCGACGCTGGTCGAGCTGTTCCAGGAGCAGGCCGCCCGCACGCCGGACGCGCCCGCGCTGACGGCCGGGGACACGACGCTCACCTACGCGGAGCTGAACGCCCGCGCCAACCGCCTCGCCCGGCGGCTGGTCGGGCTGGGCGCCGGGCCGGAGCGGTTCGTCGCGCTGGCCATGCCGCGCTCCGCCGACCTGGTCGTGGCGATGCTCGCGACCGTCAAGGCCGGTGCCGCGTACCTGCCGGTCGACCCGGCCTACCCGTCCGACCGCATCGGCTACATGCTCGCGGACGCCGCGCCCGCGCTGGTGCTCACCACCCGTGAACCGGCCGCCGAGCTGCCGCCGGTGGACGCGCCCGTCCTGCACGCCGAGGACCTGATCACCGATGACGGCGACGCCGCCGACCTCAGCGAGGCCGACCGGGAAGCACCGCCCTCCGACCGGCACCCCGCCTACCTGATCTACACCTCGGGCTCGACCGGCCGTCCCAAGGGCGTCGTGGTCGAGCACCGGTCCGTCGGCGCGTACCTGCGGCGGGCCCGCGACACCTACCCGAGCACGCGGGAGTCGGCGCTGGTCCACTCGCCGGTCGCGTTCGACCTGACCGTGACCGCGCTGTACACGCCGCTCGTCGGCGGCGGCCACGTCCACCTCGCCGAGCTGGACGAGAACGCCCCGGCCGGGACGGCGTTCATGAAGGCCACCCCGAGCCACCTGACGATCCTCGGCTCGCTGCCCGACGAGATCTCCCCGACCGGGACGCTGATCCTCGGCGGCGAGGCGCTGTCGGGCGAGGTGCTGGAGGGCTGGCGGTCCCGGCACCCCGGCGCCACCGTCTACAACGCCTACGGGCCGACCGAGGCGACCGTGAACTGCCTCGACCACCGGCTCGACCCGGGCGCCCCGACCCCGGACGGCGCGGTCCCGATCGGGCGGCCGTTCTCCTACGTCCGCGCCTACGTGCTGGACGCCGGGCTGCGGCCCGTCCCGCCCGGCGTCGCGGGCGAGCTGTACATCGGCGGCGCCGCCCTCGCGCGCGGCTACCTGAACCGGGCGGCGCTGACCGCCGAGCGGTTCACCGCCGACCCCTACGGCCCGCCCGGCGCCCGCATGTACCGGACCGGCGACCTCGCCCGCGTCCGCGTGGACGGCGACCTGGAGTTCGCCGGACGCGCCGACCACCAGGTCAAGGTGCGCGGCCACCGGATCGAGCCCGGCGAGATCGAGGCGGCGCTCGCCGCGCACCCCGGCGTCGCGCGCGCCGTCGTGGTCGTCCGCGAGGACGAGCCCGGCGACCCGCGCCTGGCCGCCTACGTCGTGCCCGCCGGGGACGCCCGCCCCGACGCGGCGGAGCTGCGCGAGCACGCGGCCCGGTCGCTGCCCGAGCCGATGGTCCCCTCGGCGGTCGTCACGCTCGACGAGCTGCCGCTGACCCCGAACGGCAAGCTCGACCGCGCGGCGCTGCCCGCCCCCGAGGACGACGCGCCCCGCGCCACCGGACGTCCCCCGCGCACCCCGCAGGAGGAGATCCTGTGCGGGCTGTTCGCCGACGTGCTCGGCCTCGCCCGGATCGGCGTGGACGACGACTTCTTCGAGGTCGGCGGGCACTCGCTGCTGGCGATCCGGCTGGTCAGCCGCGTCCGCTCGACGCTGAACGTCGAGCTGGCGATCCGCCAGGTGTTCGAGACGCCGACGGTGGCGTCGCTGGCGGCGGCCATCGGCGGTGTCGACGGCGGCGGCCGCGAGCCGCTGACCCGGGCCGAGCGTCCCGAGCGGGTGCCGCTGTCGTTCGCGCAGCGGCGGCTGTGGTTCCTCAACCAGCTCGACGGCCCCAGCCCGACCTACAACATCCCGGCGGCGCTCCGCCTCGGCGGGCCGCTGGACCACGCGGCGTTCCGCGCCGCGCTCGCCGACGTCACCGACCGGCACGAGAGCCTCCGGACGGTCTTCGCCGAGGACGCCGACGGCCCCCGCCAGGTGATCCTCCCCGCCGGTTCCGGCCCGGAGCCCGTCATCGAGGACGTCCCGGAGGAGCGCCTCCAGGAGCGGCTCGGCGAGGCCGTCCGCTCCGGGTTCGACCTGTCGGCGGAGCCGCCGCTGCGCGTGTGGCTGCTGCGCACGGCCCCCGACGAACACGTACTGCTGTTCGTCGTCCACCACATCGCGGGTGACGGCTGGTCGATGCCGCTGCTCGTCCGCGACCTGACCCTCGCCTACGAGGCGCGGGTCGCGGGCCGCCTGCCGAACTGGGCGCCGCTGCCGGTGCAGTACGCCGACTACGCGCTCTGGCAGCGCCGCGTCCTCGGCTCCGAGGACGACCCCGACAGCCCCATCTCCCGGCAGCTCGCGTTCTGGGAGGAGTCCCTCGCCGGGCTGCCCGAGGAGCTGGCGCTGCCGTTCGACCGGCCGCGCCCGGCCGTCTCGTCCCACGAGGGCGGCACGGTCTCCTTCGACGTCCCCGGCGACCTGCACCGCGCGCTGCTCGGCCTCGCCCGGGAGAGCCAGGCCAGCCTGTTCATGGTGGTGCGCGCCGCGCTCGCGACGCTGCTGTCGCGCATGGGCGCCGGGACGGACGTGCCGATCGGCACGCCCATCGCGGGCCGCACCGACGAGGCCGTCGAGGACCTCGTCGGGTTCTTCCTCAACAACCTGGTGCTGCGCGCGGACCTGTCGGGCGACCCGACGTTCCGCGAGCTGGTCGCGCGGGTCCGCGAGAACGACCTCGCCGCCTACGCCAACCAGGACGTCCCGTTCGAGCGCATGGTCGAGGTGCTCAACCCGGCGCGCTCGATGTCGCGGCACCCGCTCTACCAGGTCGCGCTCGCCTTCAACAACAACGACTGGCGCTCGGCGTCGGACTCGGTCGCGCGGCTCGCCGGGCTGACCGTCACCGGCAACCCGGTCGGCACCGGCATCGCCCGGTTCGACCTGTCGCTGGCCGTCGAGGAGCGGCACGCCGAGGACGGCGCGCCCGACGGCCTGTCGGCCGCGCTCGTCTACAGCACCGACCTGTTCGACCGGGAGACCGTCGAGGCGCTCGCGCGGCGCTTCGTCCAGGTGCTCGCGGCGGTGACCGCCGACCCGGGCCTGAAGGTGGGCCGTGTCGACGTGCTCACCCCCGACGAGCGCCACCGCCTCCTGCCCGCGCCCCTCCCGGTGCCGGACGACGACTCCGTCGTGGCGCCGTCGGTCGTGACGATGTTCGAGGAGCAGGTCCGCCGCACCCCGGACGCGCCCGCCGTCATGGACGCGTCGGTCACGCTCACCTACGCCGAGCTGAACGCCCTCGCCAACCGGCTCGCCCGCCTCCTCGCCGACCGCGGCGCCGGGCCGGAGCGGTTCGTGGCCTTGGCCATGCGGCGCTCGGTGGGCCTCGTCGTCGCGCAGCTCGCGGTGATGAAGGCCGGGGCCGCGTACCTGCCGGTCGACCCCGGCTATCCGGCCGACCGGGTCGCGTTCATGCTGGAGGACGCGCGCCCCGGGCTGGTGATCACCACCGGCGAGGACGCCCCGGCCGGGGTCGAGGTGCTGCGCCTCGACACCCCCGGGACCACCGCGCTGCTCGACGCGCTGGCCGACACCGACCTCGGGCGGGACGTCCCGCCCGGCCAGGCCGCCTACACGATCTACACCTCCGGCTCGACCGGCCGCCCCAAGGGCGTCGTCGTCGAGCACCGGGCGCTCGGCGCCTACCTGCGCCGCGCCCGCGACGCCTACCCGAGCGCGGCGGGCACCGTGCTCGTCCACTCGCCGGTCGCGTTCGACATGACGGTCGCGGCCGTCTACACCCCGCTCGTCGGCGGCGGCCTCGCCCGCCTCGCCGAGCTGGACGAGGACGCCGCGGCCGGCCCGCGCCCCACGTTCATGAAGGCCACGCCGAGCCACCTGACGATCCTCGGCGCGCTGCCCGACACCGCCGGGCCGTCCGGCACGCTGGTGCTCGGCGGCGAGGCGCTGATCGGCGAGGCGCTGGCGGACTGGCGCGCCCGCAACCCAGGCGTCGCGGTCGTCAACGCCTACGGGCCGACCGAGGCGACCGTCAACTGCCTTGAGCACCGGATCGAGCCGGGCGCGCCGGTCCCGGCCGGGCCCGTCCCGATCGGCCGCCCGTTCGAGAACGTCCGCGCCTACGTCCTGGACGCGGCGCTGCGCCCGGTGCCGCCCGGCGTGCGCGGCGAGCTGTACGTCGCGGGCGCGTCGCTGGCGCGCGGCTACCTGAACCGGCCCGGCCTGTCGGCGGAGCGGTTCGTCGCCGACCCGTTCGGCGCGCCCGGCACCCGCATGTACCGCACCGGCGACCTCGCGCGGTTCCGCGCCGACGGGGACATCGATTTCCTCGGCCGCGCCGACGACCAGGTCCAGCTCCGCGGCTTCCGCATCGAGCTCGGCGAGATCGAGGCCGCGCTGACCGGGCACCCGGACGTGGCCCGCGCCGCCGCCGTCGTCCGCGAGCCCGAGCACGGCGACCAGCGCCTCGTCGGCTACGTCGTGCCCGCCTCCGGCGCGCGGCTCGACCCGGCGGCGGTGCGCGCGCACGCCGCCGCGTTCCTGCCCGACTACATGACGCCCGCCGTCGTCGCCGCGGTCGCCGACCTGCCGCTGAACGCGAGCGGCAAGCTCGACCGCGCCGCGCTGCCCGCCCCCGAGGACCTCGCGGGCGAGGCGGGGCGGCGGCCGCGCAGCCCGCGCGAGGAGATCCTGTGCGGGCTGTTCGCCGACGTCCTCGGCGTCCCGCAGGTCGGCCCCGACGACGACTTCTTCGCGCTCGGCGGGCACTCGCTGCTGGCGATCCGGCTGGTCAGCCGCGTCCGGAAGGCGTTCGGCGGGGATCTCGCGATCCGCCAGGTGTTCCAGACGCCGACGGTGTCCGGCCTCGCCGCCGCGCTGGACGGCGCGGGCGAGGACCGGCCGCGCCTGGTCGCCGGGCCGCGCCCGGACCGCGTCCCGCTCTCCTACGCGCAGCGGCGGCTGTGGTTCCTCGGCAAGCTGGAGGGGCCGAGCCCCGCCTACAACATCCCGGCGGCGCTGCGGCTGACCGGCGACCTGGACCGCGACGCGCTGTTCGCCGCGCTCGACGACGTCGCCGTCCGGCACGAGAGCCTCCGGACCGTCTTCGCCGAGGACGACGACGGCCCCTACCAGAAGGTGCTGTCGCCCGAGCGGGCCCGGCTCCGCCCGGTCGTCCGGAAGGTCACCGAGGACGAGCTGGACGACGCGCTCGGACGCGCCGCCCGGCACCCCTTCGACCTCGCCGCCGAGATCCCCGCGCGGGTGTGGCTGTTCGAGCTCGGCCCGCGGGAGCACGTGCTGCTCGTCCTCGTGCACCACATCTCCAGCGACGGCTGGTCGATGCCGCTGCTGGCCCGCGACCTGACCACCGCGTTCGCGGCCCGCCGCGCCGGCGCCGCGCCGGTGTGGACGCCGCTGCCCGTCCAGTACGCCGACTACACCCTCTGGCAGGGCGAGAGCCTCGGCTCCGAGACCGACCCCGGCAGCCCGATCTCCCGGCAGCTCGCCTTCTGGGGCGAGAACCTCGCCGGGATCCCCGAGGAGCTGGCGCTGCCCGCCGACCGGCCGCGCCCCGCCGAGGCGTCCCACCGGGGCGGCCGGGTGCGCTTCGACGTCCCCGCCGAGGTGCACGCCCGGCTCGCCGCGCTCGCCAGGGAGCGCAACGCCAGCGTGTTCATGGTCGTGCACGCCGCCGTCGCGGCGCTGCTCACCAGGATGGGCGCGGGCACCGACCTGCCGATCGGCGCGCCCGTCGCCGGACGCGCCGACGAGGCCCTCGACGACCTCGTCGGGTTCTTCGTCAACACGCTCGTGCTGCGCACCGACACGGCGGGCGACCCGAGCTTCGCCGACCTCCTCGACCGCGTCCGCGAGGCCGACCTGGCCGCCTACGCGCACCAGGACGTCCCGTTCGAGCGGCTCGTGGAGGTGCTCAACCCCGTCCGGTCGATGGCGCGGCACCCGCTGTTCCAGGTCATGCTGGCCTTCAACAACAACGACCAGAGCGCCGCGCCGCAGGGCGCCACCGAGCTGCCCCGGCTGAGCATCGCCGGGACGCCGGTCGGCGCGGGCGTGGCCCGCTTCGACCTGATGTTCGCGCTGGTCGACCTGCACGACGAGGCCGGGGCCCCGGCCGGGCTGACCGGCGCCGTGGAGTACAGCGCCGACCTGTTCGAGCACGGCACGGCCGAGGCGCTCACCGGCCGCCTGCTGCGGCTGCTCGCCGCCGTCGCGGACGACCCGTCCCGCCGGATCGGCGACCTCGACGTGCTGGCCGAGGACGAGCGGCGCCGCGTCCTGCTCGACTGGAACGACACCGCCGGCGCGGTGCCCGCCGGTTCGCCCGCCGGCTCGCTCGCCGGGCTGGTCGAGCGGCACGCCGCCGCCACCCCGGACGCCGTCGCCGTCGAGGACGGCGACTCCTCGCTGACCTACGCCGAGCTGGACGCGCGCGCCGACCGGCTCGCGCACCTGCTGATCGGACGCGGCGCCGGGCCGGAGCGCTTCGTCGCGGTCGCGCTGCCGCGCTCGCCGGAGCTGGCCGTCGCGCTGCTCGCGGTGCTGAAGGCCGGCGCCGCGTACCTGCCGGTCGATCCCGGGTACCCGGCCGACCGGATCGCGTTCATGCTGGAGGACGCCGCGCCCGCGCTGGTCGTGACGTCCGGGGACGTGCCGCTGCCCGGCACCGCCGCGCCCGTCCTGCGGCTGGACGAGCAGGACCTCGCGGCCTACCCGGCCACCGCGCCCGAGGGCGTGTCGCGGGCGCCCGGGCACCCGGCGTATGTGATCTACACGTCCGGGTCCACGGGGCGCCCGAAGGGCATCGTCATGCCCGCCGGTTCGCTGCTGAACCTGCTGGCCTGGCACGGCGGCGCGGTGCCCGCCGGGACGACCGCGCAGTTCACGGCCGTGAGCTTCGACGTCTCCGTGCAGGAGATCCTCGGCACGCTGGCGGGCGGCGGGCGCCTGGTCGTCTGCCCCGAGGACACCCGCCGCAGCCCCGAGGACCTGGCCGCCTGGATCCGCGACCGGCGGATCGAGGAGCTGTTCGCGCCGAACCTCGTCATCGACGCGCTCGCCGAGGTGGGCGAGGCCCTGCCGACGCTGGCGCACATCGCGCAGGCGGGCGAGGCGCTCACGCTCAACGCGCCGCTGCGCGAGCTGTTCGCGCGGGCGCCGGGCCGCAGGCTGCACAACCACTACGGCCCCGCCGAGACCCACGTGGTCACCGCGACCACTCTGCCCGAGGACCCGGCGGACTGGCCGTCCACCCCGCCGATCGGCCGCCCCATCGCCAACACGCGCGTCTACGTGCTGGACGAGGGGCTGCGTCCGGTGGCGCCGGGCGTCACGGGTGAGCTGTACATCGCGGGCGCGTCGCTGGCGCGCGGCTACCTGAACCGTCCGGGGCTGTCGGCCGAGCGGTTCGTCGCGTGCCCGTTCGGCGGTGCCGGTGAGCGCATGTACCGGACGGGCGACCTCGCCCGCTGGAACGCCGAAGGCGAGCTGGAGTACCTCGGCCGCGCCGACCAGCAGGTCAAGCTGCGCGGGTTCCGGATCGAGCCGGGCGAGATCGAGAACGTCCTCGCCGCGCACCCGGGGGTCGCGCGGGCGGCGGTGCTCGTCCACGAGCAGCGGCTCGTCGCGTACGTGGTGCCGTCCGCGCCGGAGGGGCTGCGCGACCACCTGGCGGCGACGCTGCCGGACTACATGGTCCCGTCGGTCTTCGTGGCGCTGGACGAGCTGCCGCTGACCCCCAACGGCAAGCTCGACCGGGCCGCGCTGCCCGTCCCCGGCCCGGCCGGCTCCCGCGACGGGCGCCGTCCGCGCTCCCCGCAGGAGGAGATCCTCTGCGGCGTCTTCGCCGAACTGCTCGGCGTGCCCGCCGTCTCCGTCGACGACGACTTCTTCGCGCTGGGCGGCCACTCGCTGCTGGCGACGCGGCTGGTCAGCCGGGTGCGGTCGGTGCTGGGCGTGGAACTGGAGGTCCGGGAGGTGTTCCGGTCGCCGACGGTCGCGGGGCTGTCCGCCGTGCTGGCGTCGGCCGGTGGCGCCCGTGCGGGTGTGTCGGCCGTGGAGCGTCCGGAGCGGGTGCCGCTGTCGTTCGCGCAGCGCCGCCTGTGGTTCCTGCACCAGATGGAGGGCCCGAGCCCGACCTACAACCTGCCCGTCGCCGTCCGGCTGGAGGGCGACCTCGACCGCGCGGCGCTGAAGGCGGCGCTGACCGACGTCGTCGGCCGCCACGAGGTGCTCCGGACGGTCTTCGCCGAGGACGCCGAGGGCGCCTACCAGGTGATCCTCCCGAGCGGCACGGCCCCGGAACTGACCGTCCTGGACGACCTCGCCGAACTCGACGAGGCGGCCCGCCACGGGTTCGACCTCGCGGCCGAGATCCCGTTCCGCGCGTGGCTGTGCGAGGCGGCGCCCGGCGAGAACGTCCTGCTCCTGCTCGTCCACCACATCGCGGGGGACGGCTGGTCCATGCGGCTGCTGTCGCGCGACCTGACCGCCGCCTACACGGCCCGCCGCGCCGGGACGGAGCCGGACTGGGCGCCGCTGCCCGTCCAGTACGCCGACTACACGCTCTGGCAGCACGACCTGCTCGGGGAGGACGACGCGCTCGTCTCCCGGCAGCTCGACCACTGGCGGACGGCCCTCGCCGGGCTCCCGGAGGAACTGGCGGTCCCCACCGACCGGCCGCGTCCGGCGGCGGCGTCCTACCGGGGCGGGGCGATCCCGTTCGACGTCCCCGCCGGCGTCCACGCGCGGCTGACCGACCTCGCCCGCGACGACCGGGCCAGCGTGTTCATGGTCGTGCAGGCGGCGCTGTCGGTGCTGCTGAACCGGCTCGGCGCGGGCGAGGACGTCCCGATCGGCACGCCGGTCGCGGGCCGCACCGACGCGGCCGTCGAGGACCTGATCGGGTTCTTCGTGAACACGCTCGTGCTGCGCGGCGACCTGTCCGGCGACCCGACGTTCCGCGAGCTGGTCCGCCGGACGCGGGAGGTCGACCTCGCCGCCTACGCCAACCAGGACGTGCCGTTCGAGCGCCTCGTCGAGGAGCTGAACCCGGCGCGGTCCACGGCCCGGCACCCGCTGTTCCAGACCATGCTGACCTGGAGCAGCGACGCCCAGGCGGAGGAGGACGCGCTCTCCGGGCTGTCCGCCGCCCGCGAGGGCACCCGGACCGGCGCCGCCAAGGTCGACCTGTCGTTCAGCCTGGAGGAGCGCTTCGACGCCTCCGGCAAGCCGATGGGCCTCGCTGGAGCGTGCGTCTACAGCACCGACCTGTTCGACCGGGCGTCCGCCGAGACGCTGGTGGAGCGGTTCCGGCGCGTCCTGGTCGCGGTCGCCGAGACCCCCGAGCTGCGCGTGTCGGACGTCGACGTCCTCGACGCGGCCGAGCGCGAGCGGGTCGTGTCGGGCTGGAACGCCACGGCGGCGGCCGTCCCGCCCGGCTCGGTGCCCGCCTGGTTCGAGGAGCGCGTCACCGACGCCCCCGGCGAGACGGCGCTGGTGTGCGGCGGCGAGGAGCTGTCCTACGCCGACCTCGACGCCCGGGTCGACGCGCTGGCCCGGGTCCTGGCCGGACGCGGCGTCGGCCCCGGCGACCTGGTCGCGGTGGCGCTGCCGCGCTCGGTCGAGCTGGTGGTGGCGCTGCTCGCGGTGATGCGGTCCGGGGCGGCGTTCGTCCCGCTCGACACCGCCTACCCCGCCGACCGGATCGCGTTCATGGTCCGGGACGCGGCGCCGGTGCTGGCCCTGGTCGGCGCCCGGACCCGCGACGCGGTGCCCGGCGTCCCGGCGCTGGTGGTCGGCGAGGCCCCCGAGGCGCCCGAGGTCGCGCTGCCCGAGGTGGCCGACCTGGACCCGGCCTACGTGATCTACACCTCCGGGTCGACCGGCCGTCCCAAGGGCGTGGTGGTCCCGCACCGGGCGCTGGCGAACTTCCTGTCCTCGATGCGGGACCGCCTCGGCCTGGACGCGGGCGACCGGCTCCTCGCGGTCACGACCGTCGGGTTCGACATCGCGGGCCTGGAGTTGTTCCTGCCGCTGGTCACGGGTGCGGGCGTCGTGCTGGCGACCGGCGACCAGGCCGCCGACCCCGCCGAGCTGACCGCGCTGGTCGCCCGCCACCACGTGACGGCGTTGCAGGCGACGCCGGGGCTGTGGCGTGCGCTGGTCGAGCACGACGCGGCGGCGTTCGCCGCCGTCCGGGTGCTGGTCGGCGGCGAGGCGCTGCCGCCCGACCTCGCCGGTGAGCTGGCGAAGGCCGGACGCTCGGTGACGAACCTGTACGGGCCCACCGAGACGACGATCTGGTCCACGGCCGCCGACGTGACGTCCCCGGACGCGCGGATCGGCCGTCCGATCGGCAACACGCGGGTCTACGTCCTGGACGCGGGCCTGTCGCCGGTCGCCCCCGGCGTCGCGGGCGAGCTGTACATCGCGGGCGACGGGCTGGCGCGCGGCTACCTGAACCGTCCGGCGCTGTCGGCGGAGCGGTTCGTGGCCTGCCCGTTCGGCGCCGAGGGGGAGCGGATGTACCGCACCGGCGACCTCGTCCGCTGGACGGCCGGGGGCGAGCTGGAGTACCTCGGCCGCGTCGACCACCAGGTCAAGATCCGCGGGTTCCGGATCGAGCTGGGCGAGATCGAGTCGGTCCTCGCCGGGCACCCCGGGGTGTCGCGGGTCGTGGTGGTCGCCCGGGACGACGGCGCGGGCACCGCCCGCCTCGTCGCCTACCTCGTCCCCTCGGACGGCCCCGTGGACGTGCAGGACCTCCGCCGCCACCTCGGCGGCACACTCCCCGCCTACATGGTGCCGTCGGCGTTCGTCGAGCTGGACGGGCTGCCGCTCACCCCCAACGGAAAGATCGACCGCAAGGCGCTGCCCGAACCGGAACTCGGCACCGCCGGGCAGGGCCGCGCGCCCCGCACCGAGCGCGAGGAGATCCTCTGCGGGCTGGTCGCCGACATCCTCGGCCTGCCCAAGGTCTCCATCGACGACGACTTCTTCGTACTCGGCGGACACTCCCTGCTCGCACTGCGGCTGGTGAGCCGGATCCGCTCCACATTGGGCCAGGAGATCAGCGTTCGCGGCTTCTTCGAGGCCCCGACCGTGGCCGGGCTCGCGGGACGGCTCGACCGTCCCGCCAAGGCCCGTCCGGCACTCCGGCGGATGCCCAGGAACAAGGAGAGCTGATGATCCCCCTTTCCTACGCCCAGGAGCGGCTCTGGTTCCTCCATCAGTTGGAGGGGCCCAGCCCGCTGTACAACCTCCCGACCGCGATGCGGCTGACCGGCGCCCTGGACCGCGCCGCGCTCCGGGCCGCCCTCGGCGACCTCGCCGAACGGCACGAGAGCCTGCGGACCCTCGTCGCCGACAAGGGCGAGGGCCCCGAACAGGTCATCCTGGACGGCGTCCAGCCGGAACTGGCCGAGGTCCGCAGCACGCCCGACCGGATCGACGCCGACCTCGGCCGGGCCGCCCGGCACGGCTTCGACCTCACGGCGGAGATCCCGCTGCGCGCGACGCTGTTCGAGACCGGGCCGGGCGAGCACGTGCTGCTCGTCCTCGTGCACCACATCGCCGGGGACGGCTGGTCCATGCCGCTGCTGGCCCGCGACCTGATGACCGCGTACGCGGCCCGGCTGTCGGGCGGCGCGCCCGGCTGGGAGCCGCTGCCGGTGCAGTACGCCGACTACACGCTCTGGCAGCGGGAGGTCCTCGGATCCCCCGACGACCCCGAGAGCGAGATCTCCGGGCAGCTCGCCTTCTGGACGCGGGCGCTCGCCGGGCTCCCCGAGGAACTCGACCTGCCCTACGACCGCCCGCGCCCGGCCGAGCCGTCCCACCGGGGCGACGTGCTCGCCTTCCAGGTCCCGGCCGAGGTGCACGTCCGGCTGCACGACCTGGCGCGCGAGCGGCGCTCCAGCGTCTACATGGTCGTGCAGGCCGCGCTCGCGGTGCTGCTCAACCGGCTCGGCGGAGGCGAGGACGTCCCGATCGGCACGCCCGTCGCGGGCCGCACCGACGAGGCCATGGAGGACCTCGTCGGCCTGTTCGTCAACACGCTCGTCATGCGCACCGACCTCTCGGGCGACCCCGCGTTCCTGGACCTCCTCGACCGCGTCCGCGACTACAGCCTGGACGCCTACGCCAACCAGGAGACCCCGTTCGAGCGGCTCGTCGAGGAGCTGAACCCGACCCGCTCCATGGGCCGGCACCCGCTGTTCCAGACGATGCTGACCTGGAACAACAACGACCGCTCGGCCGCCGAGAACGCCGCGTCCCGGCTCGGCGGGCTCACCGTCGCCGCGCACGCCGCCGAGACCGGCACCGCGCGCTTCGACCTGTCGTTCAGCCTGGAGGAGCGCTTCGACGCCTCCGGCAAGCCCCTCGGGCTCGCGGGTGCCTGCGTGTACAGCACCGACCTGTTCGAGCGGTCGTCCGCCGAGACGCTGGTCGAGCGGTTCCGCCGCGTCCTCGCGGCGGTCGCCGAGGCGCCCGAACTCCGCGTGTCGAAGATCGACGTCCTGGGCGCGGCTGAGCGCGAGCGGGTTGTGTCGGCCTGGAACGCGACGGCTTTGGATGTTGCGCCCGGTTCGGTGCCGTCCTTGTTGGCGGGACGCGGCGATGGTGTGGCGTTGGTGTGCGATGGCGTGGAGCTGTCGTATGCGGAGTTGAACGCGCGGGTGGACGCGCTGGCTCGTGTCCTGGTGGGTCGGGGTGTGGGTGCTGGCGACCTGGTGGCGGTGGCGTTGCCGCGTTCGGTGGAGTTGGTCGTCGGGTTGTTGGCGGTGATGCGGTCGGGTGCGGCGTTCGTTCCGATCGACACCTCGTATCCGGCGGACCGGATCGCGTTCATGATCGAGGACGCCTCGCCCGTACTCGCCTTGGTGGACGACTCGACCCGCGACGCGGTCCCGGGCGTTGCGCATCTGTCGATGGCGGAGTCCCACGAGGCGGCGGACGTCGCGCTGCCGGAGATCAACGCCGCACAGCCCGCCTACGTGATCTTCACGTCGGGTTCGACGGGCCGCCCTAAGGGTGTGGTGATTCCGCATGGGGCGTTGACGAACTTCCTTTCCTCGATGCAGGACCGGTTCGGTCTGGACGCCGGGGATCGGCTCCTGGCGGTGACGACGGTCGGGTTCGATATCGCGGGCTTGGAGTTGTTCCTGCCGCTGGTCACGGGTGCGGGTGTGGTGCTGGCGACCGGCGACCAGGCTGCTGACCCTGGTGAGTTGGTGGAGTTGGTCGCCCGCCACGGTGTGACGGCGTTGCAGGCGACGCCGGGGTTGTGGCGTGCGCTGGTCGAGCACGATGTCTCGGCGTTCTCCGATGTCCGGGTGCTGGTGGGTGGTGAGGCGCTGCCTTCCGATCTCGCCGGTCAGTTGGCCAAGGCCGGGCGTTCGGTGACGAACTTGTATGGGCCGACGGAGACGACGATCTGGTCGACGGCTGACGAGGTCGAGTCCTCGGACTTCTCGATCGGTCGTCCGATCGGCAACACCCAGGTCTACGTGCTGGACGCGGGCCTGTCGCCGGTCGCGCCTGGTGTCGCGGGTGAGCTGTACATCGCGGGTGATGGTCTGGCGCACGGCTATCTGAATCGTCCGGCACTGTCGGCTGAGCGTTTCGTGGCGTGCCCGTTCGGGGCCGCCGGGACGCGCATGTACCGCACCGGGGACCTCGCCCGCTGGACCAGCGACGGCGAACTGGAGTACCTCGGACGTCTCGACCACCAGGTCAAGATCCGCGGGTTCCGGATCGAACTCGGCGAGATCGAAACCGTCCTCGCCACCCACCCGCAGGTCTCCCGCGTCGTCGTGGTCGCGCGGGAGGACGCGGTGGGCGCCGCGCGCCTCGTCGCCTACGTCGTCCCGGAGGAGTCCGTGGACGAGCAGGACCTGCGCCGCCACCTCGGCGCCGCGCTCCCGCCCTACATGGTGCCGTCGGCGTTCGTCATGCTGGACGAGCTGCCGCTGACCCCCAACGGAAAGATCGACCGCAAGGCGCTGCCCGAGCCCGAGTTCGGCATGGTGAAGGCCGGACGCGAGCCCAGGTCCCCCCGCGAGGAGATCCTGTGCGGGCTGTTCGCCGAGGTGCTGGGCCTGCCGAAGGTGTCCATCGACGACGACTTCTTCCAGCGCGGCGGGCACTCGCTGATGGCGCTGCGGCTGATGAGCCGGATCCGGTCGACGCTCGACGTCGAGCTGCCCATGCGGCGGCTGTTCGAGACGCCGACCGTGGCGGGCCTCGCGGACGTCCTGGAGACCGCCGGCGGCGCGCGGACGGGCATCGTCGCGGGTCCGCGCCCGGCGCGGCTCCCGGTGTCGTTCGCGCAGCGCAGGCTGTGGTTCCTCCAGCAGCTGGAGGGCCCGAGCCCCGTCTACAACGTCCCGACGGCGCTGCGCCTGTCGGGCGCGCTGGACCGCGCCGCGCTCCAGGCCGCGCTGGGCGACCTCGTCGAGCGGCACGAGACGCTGCGGACGGTGTTCGCCGAGGACGCCGAGGGCCTGCACCAGATCGTCCTGGAGGACGTCCGGCCCGAGCTGGTGGTGGCGCGGACGACCGAGGAGTTCCTGGACCGCGACCTGGAGCGCGCGGCGGGCCAGCCGTTCGATCTGTCGGCGGAGATCCCGCTGCGCGCCGGGCTGTTCGAGCTGGGCACCGACGAGCACGTGCTGCTGCTGGTCGCGCACCACATCGCGAGCGACGGCGGCTGGTCGGCGCCGGTCATGATCCGCGACCTGACGACCGCCTACACCGCGCGCACGGCCGGGCGGGCGCCCGGCTGGGAGCCGCTGCCGGTGCAGTACGCCGACTTCACGCTGTGGCAGCGCGACCTGCTCGGGTCCGAGGACGACCCGGACAGCGTCGTGTCGAGGCAGGTCGCGTTCTGGCGGGACGCGCTCGCCGACCTCCCGGCGGAGCTGACGCTCCCGGCCGACCGTCCGCGCCCGCCGATGCCGACCTACCAGGGCGGGACCACCCCGGTCATGCTGCCGGCCGACCTGCACCGCCGCCTGGTGGAGCTGGCGCAGGCCCGGCAGGCGAGCCTGTTCATGGTCGTCCAGGCGGGCGTGGCGGCGCTGCTGTCGCGGCTGGGCGGCGGCGAGGACGTGCCGATCGGCACGCCGGTCGCGGGACGCACCGACGACGCGCTCGACGACCTGATCGGGTTCTTCGTGAACACGCTGGTGCTGCGCACCGACGTGTCCGGCGACCCGACGTTCGGCGAGCTCGTGGACCGCGTCCGCGAGAGCGACCTCGCCGCCTACGCCCACCAGGACGTCCCGTTCGAGCGGCTGGTCGAGGTGCTGAACCCGGCGCGGTCGATGGCCCGGCACCCGCTGTTCCAGACGATGATCGCGTTCAACAACGTGGACCAGCAGGCGACGATGGGCGGGACCGTCCGGCTGCCGGGCCTGAGCGTCGCCTCCCAGCAGGTCGGGGCCAGCGGCGCCCGGTTCGACCTGCTGTTCGCGCTCGGCGACGCCTACGCCGCCGACGGCTCGCCCGCTGGGGTGAAGGGCCACCTGGAGTACGGGTCGGACCTGTTCGACCCCGAGACCGCGCGGGCGATCGCCGAGGGCCTGGTCCGCGTCCTGGAGTCGGCCGCCGACGCGCCCGACACCCCGGTCGGCGACCTGACGCTGCTCGACGAGGCCACCCGCGACCGCGTGCTGGTCGAGTGGAACGACACGGCGCGTCCGGTGCCCGAGGCGAGCGTCGCGGAGCTGTTCGAGCGCCAGGCCGCCGCCACCCCGGACGCCGTCGCGCTGGTGCACGGCGACACTTCGCTGACCTACGCCGACCTCGACGCGCGCGCGAACCGGCTCGCCCGCCACCTGGTGGCGCGGGGCGTCGCGCCGGAGCGGTTCGTGGCGGTGGCGATGCCGCGCTCGCACGAGGCGGTCGTCGCGCTGCTGGCGATCCTCAAGGCCGGGGGCGCCTACCTGCCGGTCGACCCGGGCTACCCGGCCGACCGGATCGCGTTCATGCTCGCCGACGCCGACCCCGTGCTCGTGCTGACGGCGCGCGCGACGGCCGGGCTGGTGGACGGCGGCGGCCTCGTCCTGGACGACCCGGACGTCGCGTCCGCGATCGCCGCCGAGCCCGCCGCCCCACCGCGGCGGAACGGGGAGCCGCTGCCCCGCCACCCCGCCTACGCGATCTACACGTCCGGGTCCACGGGACGTCCCAAGGGCGTCGTGGTCGAGCAGCGCGGCGTCGGGGAGCTGGCCGCGTGGGCCGCCGCCGAGTTCGGCGGGCGGCTCGGGCACGTGCTCGCGACCACCTCGCTCAACTTCGACGTGTCGGTGTTCGAGATCTTCGGCCCGCTGCTGTCGGGCGGGACCGTGGAGATCGAGGCGGACCTGCTCGCGCTGTCCGGGCGGCCGCGCACCGCGACGCTGGTCAGCGGCGTGCCCTCGGCGTTCGCCGAGCTGATCGCCGGTGGGCTGCTCGACACGTCCGCGGACTGCGCGGTGCTCGCGGGGGAGGCGCTGTCGGGCAGGGCGGCGGCCGAGATCCGCGCGGCCGTCGGCGCGTCCCGGATCGCGAACATCTACGGCCCGACCGAGGCGACCGTCTACGCGGCGGCCTGGTACTGCGACGGTCCCGTCACCGGCACGCCGCCGATCGGGCGGCCGATCGACAACACCCGCGCGTACGTGCTGGACGCGCGGCTGCGCCCCGTCCCGCCCGGCGTCGTCGGCGAGCTGTACCTCGCGGGCGGCGGGCTCGCGCGCGGCTACCTGAACCGGCCGGGCCTGACGGCGGAGCGGTTCGTCGCCGACCCGCTCGGCGGGCCGGGGGAGCGGATGTACCGCACCGGCGACCGCGTCCGCTGGACCCGCGACGGCGAGCTCCAGTACCTCGGGCGCGTCGACCACCAGGTCAAGGTGCGCGGGTTCCGGATCGAGCCCGGCGAGATCGAGGCCGTGCTCACCGCGCACCCCGGCGTCTCGCGCGCCGTCGTGGTCGAGCGCGAGGACCAGCCGGGCGACCGCCGCCTGGTCGGCTACGCGGTCGCGGCCGAGGGCATGGCGCCCGACCCGGCCGCGCTGCGCGACCACGTGGGGCTGTCGCTGCCGGAGTACATGGTCCCCTCGGCGGTCGTGCTGCTGGACGGCCTGCCGCTCACGCCCAACGGCAAGCTCGACCGCGCCGCGCTGCCCGCGCCCGAGTACGCGGCCGCCACCTCGGGGCGGGAGCCGCGCACGCCCGGCGAGGAGGTGCTGTGCCGCCTGTTCGCCGAGGTCCTCGGCCTGCCGAGGGTCTCGGTGGACGACGACTTCTTCGCGCTCGGCGGGCACTCGCTGCTGGTCACCCGACTCGCCGGGCGGATCCGCTCCGAGCTGGAGATCGAGGTGTCGGTCCGGCAGATCTTCGACGCGCCGACCGTCGCCGCGCTGGCCGCGACGCTCGACGAGCTGGGCGGCGCGCGGGCCCCGCTGACCCGGGCCGTCCGCCCGGACCGGCTGCCGCTGTCGTTCGCGCAGAACAGGCTGTGGCTGCTGCACCGCATCGAGGGCCCGAACCCGACCTACAACCAGCCGGTCGCGGTCCGGCTCACCGGCGCGCTGGACGTGGAGGCGCTGCGCGACGCGCTCGCCGACCTCGCCGACCGGCACGAGAGCCTGCGGACCGTGTTCGCCGAGGACGCGAGCGGCCCGTTCCAGCGGATCATCGGCGCGGGCGAGGCCCGTCCCGAGCTGAGGGTCACGGCCGCCGCCGAGGACGAGCTGGACGCGGAACTGCGCCGCGCCGCCCGCGTCACGTTCGACCTGGAGACCGACCTCCCGCTGCGGGCGCATCTGGTCGAGACGGCCCCCGGCGACCACGTCCTCCTCCTGGTCGCGCACCACATCGCGACCGACGGCTGGTCGATGCCGCTGACCGTGCGGGACCTGATCACCGCCTACACCGCGCGGTGCGCGGGCGGGGCCCCCGCGTGGGCGCCGCTGCCCGTCCAGTACGCGGACTACACGCTCTGGCAGCAGCGGACGCTCGGCTCCGAGGACGACCCGGACAGCCTCGTCTCCGCGCAGCTCGCCCACTGGCGCGACGCCCTGGCCGGCCTGCCCGAGGAGCTGCCGCTGCCGTTCGACCGGCGGCGTCCGGCGACGCCGTCGCACCAGGGGGAGCGGCTCCGGTTCGAGGTGCCCGCCGACGTCCACGCGGGCCTGAACGAGCTGGCGCGGCGGCACCGCGCGAGCCTGTTCATGGTGGTGCAGGCGGGCGTCGCGGCGCTGCTGTCGCGGCTGGGCGCGGGCGAGGACGTGCCGATCGGCACGCCGGTCGCCGGCCGCTCCGACGACGCGCTCGACGACCTCATCGGCTTCTTCGTGAACACGCTGGTGCTGCGCACCGACACGTCGGGCAACCCGACGTTCGGCGAGCTGCTCGACCGCGTCCGCGAGGGCGACCTCGCCGCGTTCGCCAACCAGGACGTGCCGTTCGAGCGGCTCGTGGAGGTCGTGAACCCGGCGCGGTCGATGGCCCGGCACCCGCTGTTCCAGACGATGATCGCCTTCAACAACAACGACGCGCGCGGGCTGGAGGACTCCGGTCGGCGGCTGCCCGGCCTCACCGTCGCCGGGCACCCGGCCGCCACCGGCGTGGCCCGCTTCGACCTGCTGTTCGTGGTCGAGGAGCGGCGCTCGGCCGAGGGCGGCATCGGCGGGACGCTGGAGTACAGCGCCGACCTGTTCGACGCGGAGACCGCGCGGGCGATCACCGACCGGCTCGTCCGGCTGCTCGCGCAGGTGGCCGAGCGCCCCGACGCGCCGCTCGACCGGATCGAGGTGCTGGACGAGGGGGAGCGGCGCCGCGTCCTGCACGACTGGAACGCCACCGCGCGCCCGGTCCCCGCGCGGCTGCCCGTCGAGCTGGTCGAGGATCGGGTCGCCGCCACCCCCGACGCGATGGCGGTGGCGACCGACACCGGCCTGCTCACCTATGCCGAGCTGGACGCCCGCGCTAACCGGCTCGCGCACCTGCTGGCCGGCCGGGGCATCGGGCCCGAGCAGGCGGTCGCGATCGCGCTGCCGCGCGGCCTCGACCAGGTCGTGGCGGTGCTGGCCGTGCTGAAGACCGGCGCGGCCTACCTACCGCTCGACCTCGGCTACCCGGCCGACCGGATCGCGTTCATGCTCGCCGACACCCGTCCGGCCTGCGTGATCACGACGGCGGACGCGGCGCTGCCCGGCGCCGGCCTGCCCCGCGTCCTGCTCGACGACCCCGCCCTGCTCGCCGGGCTCCCCGAGCACGCGCCGGACGGCGCCGCCCGGCATCCCGCCCACCCGGCCTACGTGATCTACACCTCGGGCTCGACGGGACGCCCCAAGGGCGTCGTCATGCCGTCCGGCGCGCTGGCCAACCTCGTGGCCTGGCACAACGCCGAGGGCGGCGGCCCCGGCACGCGGGTCGCGCAGTTCGCGGCGCTCGGCTTCGACTCCTCCGCCCGGGAGATCCTCACCGCGCTCGCCGGCGGCAAGTGCCTGATGATCATGGACGAGGACGTCCGGCGCGATCCGCGCGCGCTCGCGCACTGGCTGGAGCGGCACCGCGTCCAGGAGATCCGGATGCCCAACGTCATGCTCGCGGCGCTGTGCGAGGCGGCGGCCGAGGACGGGCTCACCCTGCCCGACCTGCTCGACCTCGGGCAGGGCGGCGAGGCGCTGCGGCTCACCCCGCAGGTCGGCGCGTTCCTGCGCGCCGTCCCCGGCCGGACGCTCCGCAACAACTACGGCCCGAGCGAGACCCACGCCGTCACGACCGCCCCGGTCGACCCCGGGTCCGGCGCGGACGCGCCGATCGGCCGGCCGATGTGGAACACGCGCGCCTACGTGCTGGACGCGGCGCTGCGCCCCGTCGCCCCCGGCGTCGCGGGCGAGCTGTACATCGCGGGCGACGCGCTCGCGCGCGGCTACCTGAACCGCCCGGGGACGACCGCCGAGCGGTTCGTCGCGTGCCCGTTCGGCGGCCCCGGCGAGCGCATGTACCGGACGGGCGACCGCGTCCGCTGGACGCGCGGCGGCGACCTGGAGTTCCTCGGCCGCGCCGACGACCAGCTCAAGATCCGGGGCTTCCGGGTCGAGCCCGGCGAGATCGAGGCCGCCCTCGCGGCGCGCTCGGACATCGGCGACGCCGCCGTCGCGGCGGCGGGCAGCCCCGCCCGCCTCGTCGCCTACGTCGTCGCGCGGCCCGGCGCCGCCCTCGACCTCGCCGCCGTGCGCGGCGGGCTCGCCGCGCGGCTGCCGGACTACATGGTCCCCGCCGCGTTCGTGGAGCTGGACGCGCTGCCGCTCACCCCGAGCGGCAAGCTCGACCGGCGCGCCCTGCCCGAGCCGCAGGACGACGTGGCGCCCGGACGCCCCGCGATGAGCCCGCACGAGGACCTGCTCTGCGGCCTGTTCGCCGAGGCGCTCGGGCTGGAGCGGGTCGGGCCCGAGGACAACTTCTTCGAGCTCGGCGGCCACTCGCTGCTCGCCGCGCGGCTGATGCGCCGGGTCGAGGCGACGCTCGGCGTCAAGCTCGCGGTGCGGCGGCTGTTCGAGGCGCCGACCGCCGCGGGGCTCGCCGACGTGATCACCGCCGACCACGCCTACGACTCCTACCAGGTCGTGCTGCCGCTGCGCAGCGCGGGGACGCGGCCGCCGCTGTTCTGCGTCCACCCCGCGTCCGGGCTGAGCTGGTGCTACTCGGTGCTGCTGCACCACCTCGGCGCCGAGCACCCGGTCTACGGGTTGCAGGCGGTCGCCGGGGACGCGGGCGGCCTGCCCGGCACCGTCGAGGAGATGGCCGCCGGGTACGTCGAGCGCATCCGCGAGATCCAGCCCGAGGGCCCCTACCGGCTGCTCGGCTGGTCGTTCGGCGGCAACGTCGCCTACGCGATCGCGACCGAGTTGCAGAGCCGCGGCGCGGAGGTCGAGCTGCTCGCGCTCGTCGACTCCTACCCGAGCGGGCGGGACCGGGGCGTCCCCGAGCCCACCGAGCGCAGCGTCGTGGAGATGATCCTCAAGGCCGTCGGCTTCGACTACGACGAGAGCGACCTGGAGGCGGGCCGCTTCCCCGTCGAGCGGTACCTGGAGTACCTGCGGCAGGAGAACAACTCGGCGGGCTACCTCGACGAGGACGAGCTGTTCGCGATGAAGGACGTGTTCCTCAACAACGCGCGGCTGCTGTGGCACTCCACGCCCGGCCGCTACCAGGGCGAGGTGCTGTTCTTCGAGTCCACGGGCCCGCTCGGACGGGACCTGTGGGAGCCCTACGTGGACGGCGCCATCGACGGCCACGACATCGACCGGGGCCACGAGGAGCTGCTGACCGCGCCCGAGTCGGTGGAGCGGATCGGCGCCGAGCTGTCCCGCCGCCTGCGATGAACCGAGAACGGAAAGGAACCCCAATGAAGGACGGCACGAAGGAGCCCGTGCGGATCGCCGGATGGTCGGGGCCGCGCAACATCTCCACCGCGTTCATGCGGGCCTGGGAGAACCGCGAGGACACCGTCGTCGTGGACGAGCCGCTCTACGCCCACTACCTGGCCGCCACCGGCCTCGACCACGTCGACGCCGACAAGGTGATCGCCGAGGGCGAGCCCGACTGGCGGGCGATGGTCGACAGGCTCCTCGGGCCGGTCCCGGGCGGCCACCCCGTCTACTACCAGAAGCACATGGCGCACCACCTGCTCCCGGGCATGGACCGCTCCTGGATCAAGGAGCTGACCAACGTCATCCTGATCCGCGACCCGCGCCAGGTCGTCGCGTCCTACGTCAGGACGGCGATCAAGAACGCGGAGCTGGCCGTCACGCCCGAGGACATCGGCGTCCCGCAGCAGGTGACGCTGTTCGACGAGCTGACCGAGATCGGCGCCCGGCCCCCCGTCGTGGACGCGATGGACCTGCTCAACGAGCCCGAGACCGTGCTGCGGGCGCTGTGCGACCACGCCGGGATCGAGTTCACCGACCGGATGCTGTCGTGGCCGCCCGGCCCGCGCCCGACCGACGGCGTCTGGGGCGCGTCCTGCTACGACCGCGTCTGGAAGTCCACGGGGTTCGAGCCCCACCGGCCGCGCGCCGGAGAGCTGCCCGCCAGCGCGGAACGCACCGTGAACGCCTGCCTGCCGCACTACGAATATCTTCTGGAAAACCGAATCAAAGTCTGAGAAGAACAGCAATAGACCCGATATAGAAATTATCTAGCGCGGCCTGAATAAAATGGCATCGCAGGTGTGATGTGCGAGCGCGAGAGGAGAGCGCCTAAATGACGAATCCGTTCGAGGACGCGGACGGCAGGTACCTGGTGCTGGTCAACGACGAGGGCCAGCACTCGCTGTGGCCGGCGTTCGCCGAGGTCCCGCAGGGCTGGAGCGTGGCGCTGCCCGAGACCGGCCGCCAGGAATGCCTCGACTACATCAACGAGAACTGGACCGACATGCGTCCGAAGAGCCTCGTCGCGGCCATGGAGCGTGGCTGAGATCGGGCGGCGGATCGAGCCGGACAGCGGAGGGACGGCGCGGATGAACCACCCCACAGCGCTCGCCGACAGCGTGGCGGAGTACGAGGCGAACGGCTGCGTCGCGGCGGGCCGGCTCGACACCGCCACCGTGGACGAGCTGCGCGCGAGCATCGACCGGATCAGCAAGGAGACGCGCCCCGAGGTCGTCTACGAGGCGGGCGGCGACGTCGTCCGCGCGCTGCACGGATGCCACCGCTTCGACGCCGCGTGCGCCGAGCTGGTGCGGCACCCGATGCTGCTCGACCTCGCCGAGGCCGTCCTCGGCGGCCCGGTCTACGTCTACCAGTTCAAGGTCAACGTCAAGCAGCCCCGCGAGGGCAAGGAATGGCCCTGGCACCAGGACTACCCGTTCTGGCACCACGAGGACGGCATGCCCGCGCCCCGCGCGCTCAACATCGGGATCTTCCTGGACGACGTCCACGAGGACAACGGGCCGCTGACCGTCCTGCCCGGCACCCACCGGCTCGGCATCATCGAGTCGCCGGGCGCGGTGCCCCCGGCCAAGGGCGGCGACTGGCGCGACCACGTGTCGGAGAAGCTGACCTACACCGTGGACGACGCGCGGGCGGCCGAGCTGGAGCGCGACCACCCGAGCCGCGCGCTGCTCGGCCCGGCGGGCACCGTGGTCGCCTTCCACCCGAGCCTGCTGCACTCCTCGACCAACAACCCGTCCGAGACGCGGCGGGCCCTGCTCCTGATCACCTACAACGCGGTGGACAACGTGCCCGCGCACGTCACCCGGCCCGAGTTCCTCGTGGACCGCGACACCACCCCCCTCGAACGGCGCTGAGGGACCCATGCCCCTGATCCCGGTCAACGGCGTCCGGCTCCACTACCTCGACGACGGCGACGGCGAACCCGTCGTGATGGTCATGGGGACGGGCGGCGGCGCGCGGGCCTGGCACCTGCACCAGGTCCCGGCGCTCACCGCCGCGGGCTACCGGACGATCACGCTCGACAACCGGGGCATCGCGCCGAGCGACGAGTGCGCGGAGGGGTTCGGCGTCGACGACCTGGTCGGCGACGTCGCCGCGCTGATCGAGGCGCTGGAGCTCGGGCCGTGCCGCCTGGTCGGGACGTCGATGGGCGCCTACGTCGTGCAGGAGCTCGCCCTCGCCCGTCCCGACCTCGTGTCCCGGGCCGTGCTCATGGCGACCCGGGGCCGCGGCGACGAGATGCGCGACGCGCTCGCGCGGGCCGAGGCCGAGCTCTACGACTCGGGGGCGGCGCTGCCGCCGTCCTACCTCGCGGCCGTCCGGGCGGCGCAGAACCTCTCGCCCCGCACGCTGGACGACCCGCAGGCCGTCCGCGACTGGCTGGACGTGTTCGAGGCGACGCCGCCCGCCGGGCCCGGCGTGCGCGCCCAGCTCGGGCTGGAGCCGATCCCCGACCGGCTCGCCGCCTACCGGGCGATCGCCGTGCCCTGCCACGTCATCGCGTTCGCCGACGACCTGCTCACCCCGCCGCACCTCGGCCGGGAGCTGGCCGCGACGATCCCGGGCGCCACCTTCGAGCTGATCGGCGGCTGCGGCCACTACGGGTACCTGGAGGACCCCGAGGCGGTCAACAAGAGCGTCATCGAATTCCTCCGCGCGCCCGTATGAATTCACAATGACAGCCCTGTCAGTAAATGGAGGATGTTCCCATGTCCGAAAGCCGTGAATGGCGCCCCCTGGAGGTCCACGCGGACGCGGAGGGCCTGCCGTCCGGCGCGGACGGTGTGCTGGAGTACGTCCGGTCCGGGGACTTCGGCGACCTGCTGGTGAAGTCGAAGGCGGTCGTGTTCCGCGGCTTCGGGCTCGCCGAGGACACCCTTGAACCGGTGATGGACGAACTGCTGCCCGGCCGCCTCGCCTACCTGCACGGGACGTCCCCCCGAACCAAGGTGGGCGACAACGTCTACACCTCGACGGAGTACCCGCAGGAACTGACGATCTCGATGCACAACGAGCTGTCGTACGCGCACAGGTGGCCGTCGCGGCTCATGTTCTGCTGCACGACCACGCCCGGCAGCGGCGGCGCCACGCCCGTGGTCGACGGCGTCCGCTGGCTCGGGTCGCTGGACGCCGAGGTCCGCGACGCGTTCGCGGGCGG
Source organism: Actinomadura litoris (assembly GCF_009733595.1). GTDB lineage: Bacteria > Actinomycetota > Actinomycetes > Streptosporangiales > Streptosporangiaceae > Spirillospora > Spirillospora litoris. The sequence continues at coordinate 418,723 of NZ_WOFH01000003.1, forward strand.
CGTCCGCTACACCCAGAACCTGCACGACGGCCTCGGCCTCGGGCTGAGCTGGAAGACCACCTTCGAGACCGAGAGCCGCGAGGAGGTGGAGAAGTTCCTCGCCGACACCGAGGCGGAGTGGGAGTGGCGGTCCGACGGAACGCTGCGGATCGTCCAGCACCGCCCGGCCACGATCCGCCACCCCGTGACCGGCGACGAGGTCTGGTTCAACCAGGCCGACCAGTTCCACCCCGCCGCGCTCGGCGACGAGACCGCCGCCGAGCTGGCCGAGATCCTCCCGCCGGAGGAGCTGCCCCAGTCGGTCACCTACGCCGACGGGACCCCGATCCCCGCGGAGCACGTGATCCACGTCCGGGACGTCGCGCTCGACGTCGCGGTCGACGTCGACTGGGTCGCCGGCGACCTCATGATCATCGACAACGTCGCCGTGGGCCACGGTCGCCGCCCGTTCACCGGGGACCGGCGGGTGCTGGTCGCCATGTCCTGACCCACGCCCATCTCGCGGGAGACCTCCATGGACCTCAGCCTGTTCTACTTCGCCAACGACAGCACCGCCGCGAGCGGCGGAGGGCGCTACGACCTCCTGATGGAGGGCGCGCGCTACGCCGACGTGCACGGCTTCTCGGCCGTGTGGACGCCCGAGCGGCACTTCCACCCGTTCGGCGGCTCCTACCCGAACCCCTCGGTGCTCGGCGCCGCCGTGGCCGCCATCACCGAGAACGTCGCGATCCGCGCGGGCAGCGTCGTCTCGCCGCTGCACCACCCGCTGCGCATCGCCGAGGAGTGGTCGGTCGTCGACAACCTCTCCAACGGCCGCGTGGGCCTCGCCTTCGCCTCCGGCTGGAACGCGGTCGACTTCGCGCTCGCGCCCGGCGCGTACGAGGGGCGGCGGCAGACCGTCGTCGACTCCGTCCACACCGTCCGGAAGCTGTGGCGCGGCGAGAGCCTGGCCGCGACCGACGGGCGCGGCCGCGACATCGAGGTCCGCGCCTACCCGCCGCCCGTCCAGGACGAGCTGCCCGTCTGGGTGACGGCCGCGCGCGGCATCGACACCTTCCGCGCCGCCGCCAAGCTCAAGGCCGGGGTGCTCACCCACGTGCTCGGGCAGACCCCCGCCGAGCTGGCGGCGAAGATCGCCGAGTACCGCCGGGTCGCCGCCGCCGAGCACGACGGCTGGCAGGGGCACGTCGTGCTGATGCTGCACACCCTGCTCGGGGACGACCTGGAGCAGGTCAGGCGGCATGTCGACGCGCCGTTCCGCGCCTACCTCAAGAGCTCCCTGCACCTGTTCGCCTCCTCGCTGGTCGGCGGCGAGATCGACGTGTCCACGATGAACGCCGACGACGTCGACTTCCTCATCGAGAAGGCCTTCGAGCGCTACTTCCCGACCGGCGGCCTGTTCGGCACCATCGAGCAGGCCGTCGAGGTCGTCGAGATGGCCGCCGGGATCGGCGTGGACGAGCTGGCCTGCCTGATCGACTTCGGCGTGGACGGCCTCGCCGCCCTCGCCGGCCTCGAACACCTCGGCAAGCTCCATTCGGTGCTGCCCCGGGGATGAGCAGGGACAGCACCCGAGGTGCCCGCCGCCGCACCCGCGCAACCCGCGGGAGCGGCGGCGGCGACGGGCTCCGCCCGCTCCGGAAGAACAGGGACTACCGCCTCCTGTGGAGCGGGGCCTGGGTGTCGTTCCTCGGCTCCCGGGTCGCCCAGGTCACCTATCCGCTGCTGGTCCTGTGGGCCACCGGCAGCGCCGCCTACGCGGGGATCATCGCGTTCGCCGCGTCCGCCCCGAACCTCGTGTTCCAGCTCCCCGCCGGGGCGCTCGTCGACCGCTGGGACCGCAAGCGCGTCATGATCGTGTGCGCGCTCGGGCGCTTCCTCGTGCTCGGCAGCGTCCCGCCCGTCCTGCTGGTCGGGAAGATCAACCTGATCCACCTGGTCGTGGTCGTCTTCGTGGACGGCTCGCTGACCATCTTCTACACGCTGGCGGAGCGGGCCATCATCCGCCAGGTCGTGGACCGCCGCCAACTCCCCGACGCGCTCTCCCAGAACGAGGTCCGCAGCCGCGTCGCCGGCCTGGTCGGCGGGCCGCTCGGCACGTCCATCTTCGGCCTCGCCAAGGGCGTGCCGTTCATGGTCGCGACGCTCGCGCACCTGATCTCCGTCCTCGCCATCATGCGGATCCGCGCGAAGAAGCCGGAGAAGGCGCCCGCGAAGCCGCAACCGCAGCAGGCCGCACCGGCCGCCCCGGCCGCCCCCGCCGCGCCGGCCGCGCAGCAGAAGGCGCCGCAGAAGAAGCCGTCGCTGATGTCCGACATCCGCGAGGGCATCGTCTGGCTCTGGCGGCAGAAGACGCTGCGCATCGCGATCCTCCTCTACTCGATCACCAGCGCGCTGTTCCCGTTCATCAGCCTCGGCGTCCCGGTCATCCTGGTCGTCGAGGAGGGGCGCGGCCCGGCCACCGTCGGCGCGGTCTCGGCGGTCAGCAGCATCGGCGGCATCATCGGGTCGGCCGCGACGAACTGGCTGATGAAGCGGTTCGGGATCCGGCCGCTGTTCATCGGCGTCCACGTGAGCTGGTTCCTGCTGATGGTCGCGATGGCGTTCGCCCGCACGCCGATGGCGATCGGCGCGGTGTTCGCCGGGCTCAACGTCGTCACCGCGCTGTTCGGCGTGGTCGGCGCCGTCTACCAGATGAAGGTCACCCCCGCCGACATGCAGGGCCGGGCGGGCGCCACCGTCGGCCTGCTCGTGCTCGGCGCGACCGCGCTCGGCTCCCTCGGCGCCGGGTTCGCGCTGGAGGGCCTCGGCTCGGTCCACACCATCTGGGCCGTCAGCGGCGTCATGCTGTTCCTGACCGTCATCGCGATCGTCAGCCCGGGGCTGCGCGCGGGCGCCAGGGACCCCGCCTTCACCGTCTACGCGGGACGGCACCGCCGCGAGGAGCGGGCCGAGGAGATGGACACCTACCTCACCCAGGCCCGGACGCTGCGCGTCCCGGTGTCGGCGGAGAGCCTCACGATCCCGCTGAAGCTCCCCAACCTCGGCGCCGCCCACCCGTTCGCGCCGCCGCCCTACATCCCCAACCAGCACGACCCGTCCGACCCCAACGCCACGCGCTGGGACATCCCCGTCATCAGGCCGCCGCAGCGGCCCGCCGAGGAGAAGCGCGTCGCGGGAGGCCCCGCCCCGCCCCCGGAGCGCCCGGAGTCCCCCGAGCCCGCGGACTCCGGGACCTACCGCGCCGACCCGGCCAAGACCACCACGCGGAGCGACATCCCGCTGCCGCGGCGCCGTCCCCCCGGTGACATGGAGCGCACATGAGCAACCTGACGACCCGGACGAGCGCCCCGGCCGACGAGTTCCGCGAGGTGATGTCGCACGTCGCCAGCGGCCTGGTCGTGATCGCGGGGCTGCGCGGCGGACGTCCCGCCGGGCTGACCGCCAGCAGCTTCTTCTCGGTCTCGATGCGGCCCCGCCTCGTCGGCTTCTGCGTCGCGACCGCGTCCCGCACCTGGCCCGGGCTCGCCGGGGACGGCGGCGCCCTGTGCGTCAGCCTGCTGGCGCGCGACCAGCGCTCGGTCGCGGACGCGATGGCCAGCCGCGACCCCGACAAGCACACCCGCGTCGAGTGGACGCCGTCCCCGGCGGGCCGCCCGGTCGCGGCCGGCGCCATCGCGGCGATCGACTGCGAGGTCGCCGCCGCCGTCCCCGCCGGGGACCACCTCATCGTGACCGCGCTGGTCGGCGCGATCACGCACTACGGCGAGCGGGAGCCGCTGCTCTACCACCGCCGCGGCTACCACGGCCTCGGCCCGAGGCTCCCCTAGGAGGACGGGCCCGGAAAGTGAGGAACCGGTCAGGGGCCCGAGCCCCTGACCGGTTCCTCGCGGCGGAGAGGCGCCGCTTGGGGTGGGTCCTAGCAGACGGCCGTCAGGCGGACGTCGGCGATGTCGGGCAGCGGCGGGCAGGGGCGCAGCGACCCGACGCCGCTGACCGCGCGCTCCCGCCCGAACTCCCGGTACAGCTCGTGGAACCGGTAGCGCGGCATGCCCGATATCGGGCAGATGCCGACCTGGAGCATCCAGGCGTCCACGAGCGACTCCACGATCTCCTCGGCGGCGTCCTCCGGGACGTCCAGGACGAGCGCGGCCGTCCGGGCGGAGAACTCCTCGGCGTCGAGCAGGCTCAGCAGCGCGAACGCCTCCCGCGCCGGCTCTTCCAGGTCGTCGTAGTCGGCCTGGATGCGGGCGCGCAGGTCCATCCGGCCGTAGCGCAGTTCGTCGAGCCTGCTGCCGGACGCGGCGATCCGCTGCGCGACCATCGCGAGGCTCCAGTGCGGCTTCGCGCACAGCCGGGAGCCGAGGATCCGCAGCGCCAGCGGGTGCGCGCCGCACAGGTCGACGAGCCTGCGGGCGCTCTCGGGGTCGCGCCCCACCCGCTCCTCGCCGACGATCCGGCTCAGCATCGCCACGCCGCCCTCGGCGCCGAGCGTGTCCAGCCGGATCGTCCGGACGGAGGCGTGGGTGGCGAGGTCCCGCCGGGTGGTGACGATCGTCCGGCACTCCTGGCCGCTCGGCAGCAGCGGCGTCACCTGCATCTCGTCGACGGCGTTGTCGAGCACGACGAGCACCCGGCGGTCGGCGACGAGGCTCCGGAACAGCTGCACCCGCTCGGCGAGCCCCTCCGGGATCTCCTGGTCGGACATGCCGAGCGCGCGCAGGAACGACAGCAGCACCGCCGCCGGGGGGACGATCCGCCCCTCCGCCGTGACGAGGTCGCCGTAGAGCTGCCCGTCGGGGAACTGGTCCTGCGCGGCGTAGGCGGCGCGGACGGCGAGGGCCGTCTTGCCCGACCCCGCCATCCCGGTGATCTGGAACGTGGCGGGGGCGGAGTTGTCGCGCGAGGTCAGCAGGTCGAGGAGGCCGTTCAGGACCTCCGTACGCCCGGCGAAGTCGACGGCGTTGGGCGGCAGCAGCCGCGGCCGGGCGGGCCCGCGCCGCCCGCCGACCCGCGCCGGCTCGCCGCCCGGGACGTGCTTGAGCGAGGCGTCGCTGGTCAGGATCGCCTGGTGGATGTCCATCAGGGCGGCGCCCGGGTCGATGCCGTACTCCTCGGCGAGCATCCGCCGGCCCTCCTGGAAGACGGCCAGCGCGTCGGTCTGCCTGCTGCTCCGGTACAGCGCGATCATGAGCTGGCCGCGGAACCGCTCGCGCAGCGGGTACTCCGACACCAGCCCGGTCAGTTCGGAGATCAGCCGAAGGTGGTCGCCGAGCGCGAGGTCGGCGTCGATGCGGTGCTCCAGCACGGCCATCCGGGCCTCGTCGAGCCGGGGCAGCTCGGTCTCGGCGAGGAACTCGGTCACGTTGGCGAGGGCGGGCCCGCGCCACAGCGACAGCGCCTCCCGGAACCGGATGCTCGCCTCCCGGTAACGCGTCTTACCAAGATCCTCGACGCCCGCCTCCGACAGCCGGAGAAAGCGCTCGTGGTCGAGTTCGGAATGGCCGATCCGCATCATGTAGCCGGGCGGCTTGCGGGCGATGCTCACCTCCGACCCCAGATACTTGCGGAGTCGGGACACGTAGGTGTAGATCTGCGCGCTGGACGTCGCCGGAGGGTTCTCCCCCCACAGCAGCGCGCTCAGCCTGTCGTCCGGAAGAATGCCCTCCCGCGCGAGGAGCAGGGAGGCGAGGACGGTCTTCTGCTTGGCACCGTCCAACGCGATGAGGCGCCCATCGCGGCGAGCTTCGATGGAGCCGAGAATGCGAAATTCCACGCTGAATCCCCCAGTAGTAGTTCCTGTCGACGGAGGTGGGTCGGCGCCCGCGTCGCCCGCACACTGGGCGACGTCCGCGCGGACGCCTTCACTTCCGTCCACCGGCGGCCGGCGTCCCCGCCCGGCCTCCGGCTCCGGTGCCCCCGGCCCGGTCGCCGCCGTCCGCGACGTCCTCGGCCGGGTCACCGCCTTCGGTGCCCCGTACACCGTGTCCTGCTCGCTTCACCCCTCGTCGCCGCGCCGAGGCATGCGTCGGGCCTCGGCTCTCTCGTGTTCTGTCTTGTGCTGCGTTCTGGTGACCACTGCGTTTCAGTGACCACCGTGTTCCGGTGAGTAGTGTGTTCGAGCTGCGTTGTGTTTCGGTTGGAACCGTGTTTCAGACTGTGCTTACCTGCGCGGCCGCGGGGGAGCCGCAGTGCCTCCGGACGCGCGGGGGAGGGGCGGGCACGGCCGCCTCCCCCGGAGCCCTCGCCGGATCCCAGGCGACGTCAGGACGTTCCGACCGGCGGCGCCCACCGGGACGACCCGGGGGCACGGCGGGGAACGGCGGCGCGTCGCGGGGAGCACGAAGGCGACTGCGCGGTGACGACTCTGGCGGAGGGCACACCCCAAGTGTCGCGGTCGTCCCTTACAGATCGCTTACCACCGGGACGCGCGGCGCGTCCGAACCCGGTCACACGCCGTCGAGCAGGGCTTTCACGTTCTCGGCGGCACCGGTGTCCTCCAGCCGCTCGAACATGCCGAGCGCCTCGCGCCACACCTTCCCGGCCGCGTCGTCCGCGCCGGTGCCCCGGTAGGCGTGGCCGAGCGCGGTCAGGGCGGCGGCGAGGAACGCCTGCCAGCCCCGCGCCCGCCACAGCCGCACCGACTCCTCCAGCGCGTCCACGGCCTCCGCGGGGCGGCCCGCGGCCAGCTCCAGCTCGCCGAGCACCTTCAGCGCGTCGGCGAGATGGTGGTTCATCCTGTACCGGCGGCTGATGGAGATGACCGTGCCGATGGCGGGACGCACCCGGGGGTCGTCCGTCGCCGCGTACAGCTTCCCGAGGTACAGCAGCGAGAACGCCTCGGCGTAGCGGTCCTGGAGGGCGTGGCAGAGGTCCAGCGAGCGCACGAGCAGGTCGTGGCCCTCGCCGACCCGTCCGGTGAGGCACTGCGCGACGCCGAGGAACTGCATCGCGGTCGCCTCGACCCGGGGGTTGCCGAGCAGCCGGGCCAGCTCCAGGCTGCGGGTCAGCTCGGCGGCGGCGGCCTCCGCGTTGCGCTCGCCGTAGGCGAGGCCCATCAGATGGTGGGCGCGGGCCTCGCCGCCGAGGTGGTCGGTCTCGCGGGCCAGCTCCAGCGCCCGCCGCGCCGACTCCATCGCCCGCGCGGGCTCGCCCATGGCCGCGAGGCCCCAGCCGCGCATGACCAGCGCGTCCGACATCCCGCGCCGCTCCCCGGCCGCCTCGAACAGCCGGAGCAGCTCGCCCGCGCCCTCGTAGAGGTTGACCATCGCCTCGCCCGGACGGTCGGCCGCGAGCCACGTCGTCACCTCGATCAGCCCGCGCGCCAGCACCGCCTCGCCGAGGACGTTGCCCGCCGCGCGGCAGACCCGCGTCGCGCGCTCGTGCATCAGCCGCCAGCCCGACGCCATGCCCTTGATGTCGAGGTACTTCTCCTGGGACGCGGCGAGGTCCCAGGCCAGCTCGTCCAGGCCGAGGTCGCATGCCTGGAGCACCCCGGCCGACAACGCGTCCCGCTCGGCGTCGAACCAGGCCATCGGGTCGGCCAGCAGCCGCTCGGCGGCCGCGGCGGGCAGCGGCACCCGCGTCGCCGTCCCGTGGATCAGCGCGTAGCAGGGGCCGGGCACGCGCTCGGCGGCGCGCTCGGTCAGCCACAGCCAGCCCCCGAGCGCGCGCCGGACGGCCGCCGCGCGGGTGTCGCCGTCCTCCTCGCCCGCGGCCAGCTCGCGCGCGTAGAGCCGCACGAGGTCGTGGTAGCGGAAGCGCGGCGCGCCGGTCGCGTCGATGTCCGCGACCGTGAGCAGCTGCGCGTCGACCAGCGCCTCCAGATGGTCGCGGCCGGTCTCGAACGGCACCTCCAGCACCGCCGCCGCGACCCAGTCGGCGAAGTCGGGGGCGTCCAGCAGCGCCAGCAGCCGGAACAGCCGCCGCGTCGCGGCGGGCAGCCGCGCGTAGCTCAGCTCGAAGCACGCCCGCACCGCGAGGTCGCCGGTGCTCAGCTCGTCGAGCCTGCGGCGCTCGTCGCGCAGCGCGGAGGCGAGCTGCTCCAACCGCCAGTGCCGCCGCCCCGACAGCCGCGCGCCCGCGATCCGCACGGCGAGCGGCGTGTAGGCGCACAGCCGCACGATCTCGGCGGCCGCCTCGGGCTCGGCGGCGAGCCGGGCGGGCCCGATGATCCGGCCGAGCAGCCGCACCGCCTGCTCGGAGGAGAAGGCGTCCAGGTCGGCGGACGCGGCGCCGTCCAGCCCCGTCAGCGGGACCCGGCTGGTCACGATGGCCGCCGAGCCGCTGGAGCTCGGCAGCAGCGGCCGCACGTCCCGCTCCGACAGCGCGTCGTCGAGCACGACCAGCACGCGGCGGCTCGCGAGCAGGCTGCGGTACAGCGCCTCGCGGTGCTCCTCGGACGGCGGGATGTCGCGCCCCGCCATGCCGAGCGCCCGCAGGAAGCCCTCCAGGACGCGGCCGACGCAGGCGTGCCCCCCGTCGGGCGTGCGCATCCTCGCGTACAGGGTGCCGTCGGGGAACGTCGCGGACTGCGCCTGCGCGACGTGCAGCGCGAGCGTCGACTTGCCGACCCCGCCCATCCCGGTGATGACCGTCACCGACGGCGTGCGGCGGCGGGCGAGCGCCTGCGACAGCGCCCGCACCTGCTCCTCGCGGCCGACGAAGTCGGGCACCGGCGGCGGCAGCTGCGCCGGGACCGGTACCGTGGGCGCGCGCTCGTCGTCGGCGGGCTCGCGCGGGCGCGGCGCCTCGGCGGTCCGCCCGTCGCGGCTCAGCGCCGACAGGTACACCCGGTGGACGCGCTCGCCCGGCTCAACGCCCAGCTCCTCCACGACCCGGTCGCGGAAGACCCCGTAGCGGCTGAGCGCCTCGGCGGCCCGCCCGTCGTGGGTCAGCAGCTCCAGCAGCCGTCCGGCGAGGCCCTCGTGCAGGGGATACGCCTCGGCCAGCGCGGTGAGCCGTCCGATCGCGGTGCCGGGACGCCCCGCCGCGAGCGCGAGCCCCGCCAGCTCCATCGCCGCCGACTGCACCTCGTCGTCCACCGACCGGAACAGCGGGTCGGCGAGGTCGGCGGCGGCGAGGTCGGCCAGCACGGGCCCGCGCCAGGGCGCGAGCGCCGACTCCAGCGACCGGAGCCGTTCGAGCACCTGCCGCGCCTTGGTCGCCCGCCGCACCGACGTCCGGAAGCGGCCGAGGTCGACCGCGCCCTCGGGCAGCCGCAGGTGGTAGCCGACGCCGTCGTTGGTCAGCGTCCAGGTGGACTCGGTGGACGGCCCGAACCGGCCGAGCCAGCGCCGCAGCCGGGAGACCGCCACCTGGACCGCTCCCGGGCCGACGCGCTCCGCGCGGTCGTCCCAGACCAGGTCCATCAGCCGGGCCGTGCTCAGCGGGCGGTCGCCGGCGATCAGCAGCGCGCCGAGGAGCCCCCGCAGGATCGGTGAGCGCGGCGGCGGCACGGGGGCGCCGCGCGCCTCGATGCGCAGCGGGCCGAGGACCTCGAAGCGAACGGCCCTCGTCGAGGTGTCGGGGGTCGTATCAGTGGTCGTGGCGGGGGGAGCTTCATCGGGTCTCACCTCTGGCATGCCAACCCGTGTCTTTACACACCGACGGCCGCGTTCCAGCGCTGTCGCGGATCCGTCCCTGTATAGCATGGCGCGATGTCCGATTTCGGGGTTGCGGCCACGGAGGAAACGACCTCATCGGCCGTCCGTTCCGACCGGAGCGGGGTTTTCGCGGTCTATGCGATCTATGCGGCGGAAGGACTGTCGTTCGCCGCGGTGACCTCCCGCGCCCCGGAGATACAGCTGGCGCACGGGCTGAGCGACGACGCCATCAACCTCCTCGTGGCGTGCGTCCCGGCGACGGCCATCGCCGGGGGCCTGCTCGCCGCGCGGGTGGCGGCGCGCTTCGGCCCCGGCCCGCTGCTGCGGTGCGCGCAGGTGCTGTTCCACGCGTCCGTGCTGGCGGTCGGAGTGGTCCGCGGCGTCCCCGCGCTGGTCGTGACGCTGGTCGCGCTCGCGCTGTCGGTGGGGGCGCTGGACGCGGCGATGAACGCGCAGGCCGTCGCCGTCCAGGCGCGCGCCGGGCGCAGTGTGGTCAACGGCTTCTTCGCGGTGTGGAGCGCGATGGGCATCGCCGGATCGCTGTGGATCTCGCTCGCCAACGGCACCGGCGTCTCCCTGTCCGCCGGGTTCGCGCCGCCCGCCGCGCTCGGCCTGCTGGTGGCGCTCGCCACCGTCCGGTTCCGGCTTCCCGCCGAGGACGGCGCGGCCGCGCCCGGCCTGGAGGAACCCGCCTGCCAGGCCGTGCCCTGGCGCCCGCTCCTGGTGATCGGGGGCGTGCTGGCCTGCGCGTACGTGGCCGAGGGCGCGGTCATGGGGTTCGCCGTGAAGTACGTCCAGGGGGACCTGCGCGGCTCGGCCGCCGTCGCGCCGCTGGCGATCGCGGCGTTCGCGCTGACCACCGTGCTCGGCCGGTCGCTGGCCGACCGCGCGATCGGCCGCTGGGGCGTGCCGAGGCTGGTGCGGGCGGGCGCGCTCGTCACGACCGCGGGCCTGCTCGCCGTCGCCGCCGCCCCCGGCCCGGCGGTCGCCATCGGCGGGTTCGCGCTGGCCGGACTCGGCCTCTGCTCGATGGCGCCGAGCGCCTACGCCGCCGCCGGACGGCACGACCCCGGCGGCCGGGGCGTCGCCGTGGCCCGCGTCGGCATCTTCAACTACATCGGGTTCGTGTGCGGCACCGCGATGGTCGCGGCCGTGCATCCGCTGTCGGGCTACCGCGCCGGATACGCGGTCGCCGCGGTGGCCCTCGTCGTGGTGGCGGCCCTCGCCGGACGCCTCGCCTCCGGCCCGCTCCAGCGGCACCGGCGGTTGGCGACGTCCTGATCCCGTGACCATCACCGCCGCCTTTCCACTTGTCGCACGCCTATGGTTCCGCCGAAGAACAAGGGAAGCACGCGGAGAAACGCTCGCGCTATATTGGTGCTATATTCACTGGTGGTCAGCGGTGCTTCCCGGGTGCGGGCGGCGGGCCTTCTGAATGGCCCGTATATAGCCTTACCGAAGTGAATTCAATACTCCGCTGGAACGATTCTCGGGTACCACCTAGGTCGTATCGAATCGTGTTTTGTCGGCCGTGGTGACGAGGAAATCAGTAGCCGCGGGGTGGATGCCGGGGACGGCGCGGATACCTAGCGTGTCGGGGGAGCAGCCATCTCTCGCCGAAGGAGCCACCGTGACCAGCGCGTATGCCAGCCCGCCCGGCGGATACCCCCCCGCCGCCGCGCCGCCCGCGCCGCCGGCCGTGGTCGCGACCGAGGTGTCGAAGGTGTACGGCTCGGGCGACGCGGCCGTCCACGCGTTGCGCGGGGTCAGCGTCGGGTTCGCCCGGGGCGTGTTCACCGCGATCATGGGCCCGTCGGGGTCGGGCAAGTCCACGTTGATGCACTGCCTGGCGGGGCTCGACACCGTCAGCGGGGGCCAGGTCCGGCTCGGCGACTCCGAGATCACCCGGATGAGCGACAAGCAGCTCACGCTGCTGCGCCGCAACCGGATCGGCTTCATCTTCCAGGCGTTCAACCTGCTGCCGACGCTGACCGCCGAGCAGAACATCAAGCTCCCGCTGGAGCTCGCGGGGCGCGCGCTCGACCAGCGCTGGTTCGAGCAGGTCGTCGAGGTCGTCGGGCTGCGCGACCGGCTGAACCACCGGCCGAGCGAGCTGTCGGGCGGCCAGCAGCAGCGGGTGGCGTGCGCCCGCGCCCTCGTCGCCCGGCCCGAGGTCATCTTCGCCGACGAGCCGACCGGCAACCTCGACTCCCGCGCGGGGGCGGAGGTGCTGGGCTTCCTGCGCGGGTCCGTCCGGGAGATGGGGCAGACGATCGTGATGGTCACGCACGACCCGGTCGCCGCGTCCTACGCCGACCGCGTGGTGTTCCTGCGCGACGGGATGGTCGTCACCGAGCTGACCCGGCCGACCCCCGACGCCGTCCTCGACACGCTCAAGCGCCTGGGGGCCTGAGCCGATGCTGAAGACGGTGCTCGCGGGCCTGCTCGCCCACAAGCTTCGCCTCGTGCTGACCGGGGTGGCGATCACGCTCGGCGTGGGGTTCATCTCCGGGACGTTCGTGCTGACCGACACGGTGGAGAAGGGCATCGACGCGCAGTTCGCCGCGTCCGCCGACCGGGTGGACGTCGCGGTGCTGCCGAAGAAGCCGGGGCCCGAGCTGCCCGCCGCGCTGCTCGCGAGGGTCCGCGCGGTGCCCGGCGTCACCGAGGCGCACGCGATGGTGCAGGGCGAGGCCGCGCTGGTCGGCGCCGACGGCAAGGTCGTCGGCGACAGCCCCACCGCGGGGCTGTCGGTGTCGGACGGCACCCTCCAGCGCTATGAGATCAAGCAGGGCCGGGCGCCGCGCGGGCCGTCCGAGGCCGTCGTGGACGACGGGACGGCCGCCTCGCAGAAGTTCAGGCTCGGCCAGAGCATCACCATCCTGGACAGGCGGGAGCGCCCGCACCGGTTCACGATGGTCGGGGTCGTCGACTTCGGCGTCGCCTCCGGCACCGCGATGAACGGCGCGGTCGGCTTCGACACCCCGACCGCGCTGCGCATGACCGGGATGCGGACGCTCAAGGAGATCGACGTCCTCGGCGGGGACAAGGCGGCGGTCGCGGGCGCGGTCGGCGGCTCCTTCGACGTGCTGACCGGCAAGGAGCTGGGCGACCGGCTCGTCGCCGAGGTCGGCGGCGACACCGAGATCATCCGGATCGGGCTGCTGATCTTCGGATTGATCTCGATGCTGGTGTCCGCGCTCGTCATCTACAACACGTTCTCGATCCTGATCGCCCAGCGGACGCGGGAGATGGCGCTGCTGCGCTGCGTCGGCGCCAGCCGCAAGCAGGTGTTCGGCGGCGTCGTCGCCGAGTCGGCGGCGGTGGGCCTCGCCGGGTCGGTGTTCGGCGTGGTCGCCGGGCTCGGCCTCGGGCACGGCTCGATCGCGCTGTTCAACGCGATGGGCGCCGAGATCGCCACCGCCGGGTTCGGGCTGTCGCCGCGCACCGTCGTGATCGGCCTGCTGGTCGGCGTGCTCGTGACCGTCGTGTCGGCGCTGCTGCCCGCCCGCGCCGCGACCCGGGTCGCGCCGATCGCCGCGCTGCGCACCGACCACGAGCCGGGCGGCGGGCGGTTCCGGCTCGCCTGGCCGCGCGCCACCGCGGCGGGCGTGCTCGGGGTGTCGGGCCTCGCCCTCGGCGTGCACGGCTCGCTGATCATGAAGAAGGGCGGGTCGGCGATCTCGATGGTCGGCATCGCCGGGCTGCTGGTCTTCCTCGCGATCATCGCGATGATGCCCGCGTTCGTCCGTCCGCTGGGCTGGCTGGTGGGCGCGATCCCGGCGCGGATCGGCGGCGTCCCCGGACGGCTCGCGGTCGAGAACGCGCGCCGCTCGCCGCGCCGCACCGCCACCACGACGATCGCGCTGACGATCGGCATCGGGCTGATGAGCCTGTTCGCGGTGATCGCCTCCAGCGCCAAGGCCAGCACGTCCGCGCAGCTCGACAAGGAGTTCCCCGTCGACTTCCAGTTGGAGGCGCAGTTCTCCGACGGCGAGACGCCCCGCACGATCCCGCACGAGCTGGCCGCCGCGCTGCGCGGCGTGCCGCAGGTGGGCGAGGTCGGCGAGATGCGCGTGCGGCGGAGCGAGGTGGACGGCAGGCCCGAGGAGGTCGGCACGCTCAACACCGGGGCGCTCGGCACGATCATCAAGCTCGACTTCTCCGAGGGCGCGCTCGCCGACCTGAAGCCGGGGACGGTCGCGGTGAACAGCGACGTCGCCAAGTCGCGCGGCTTCGGCCCGGGCGCCACCATCAAGATCAAGACGCGGCGCGGCGTGGTCCCCGCGAAGGTGACCGGCGTCTTCGGTGGCGACGCCCCGGCGCCCTCGATCCTGATGACCGAGCCCGACTTCGGCCGGCAGTTCGGCGCCGTGGAACCGACGGAGATCTACGTCAACGCCAAGGAGGGGGTGCCGGCGGCCGACGCCCGCTCGGCGGTCGAGCAGGCGGCCAAGCCCTACGCGACCGTGAAGGTGCGCTCGGTCGTGGAGGTCAAGAAGGAGCTGACGAAGATCATCGACATGGTTCTGATGATCTTCGCGGGGATGCTCGGCCTGGCGATCATCATCGCGCTGTTCGGGATCGCCAACACGCTGACGCTCTCGGTCGTGGAGCGGACCCGCGAGTCCGCGCTGCTGCGCGCCCTCGGCATCACCAAGCGCCAGCTCCGCCGGATGCTGTCGGTCGAGGCGCTGGTCATGGGCGTGATCGGCGCGCTCACCGGGGTCGGCTTCGGCATGACGCTGGGCTGGGCCGCTACCAACGCGATGGCCAAGAGCGCCATCTTCGCCGTCCCGGTCCTCCAGATCATCGGGTTCGTCGTGCTGGCGGGCGCGGCCGGGATGCTGGCCGCCGTCCTCCCGGCGCGCCGCGCGTCCAAGGCGTCGATCGTGGAGTCGCTGGCCTCGGAGTGAGCACACGGTGATGCACGCCAACGCCCCGCCGCGGACGCGGCGGGGCGTTCGCGCGCGTCAGCGGGGGTCGTACTCGGCGCTGAGCCGCGGGTCGGCGCTCGACCGTCCGATCAGCACGGTGTGCGGGCCGGGCCGTGTGCGCCAGCCGGGCAGTCCGGTGTCGTAGTCCTGGAACGTCCGCCGGTCCAGCGGCACCTCGACCGTGACCCGCTCCCCGGCACCGGCGCGGACGGTGGCGAACCCGGCGAGCCGGGGCCCCTCCGCGTACACCTGGACGACCTCCAGCGCGTCACGCTCGGCGGTGTTGCGCACGGTCACGGAGACGGTGTCGCCCTCGACGGCGGCGGACTCGTACTCCCACCGCCCGTACCCGAGGCCGTGCCCGAACGGGAACGCGACGCCGTCCTCGGCGTACGCGCGGTACCCGACGGCCTCCTCGTCGTAGCGCAGGACGCCCTCGACCGGCGCCACGTCGAGGATCGGGACGCCCGCCTCGGACGCGGGCAGCGTGGTCGGCAGCCGCCCGGCCGGCTCCAGGGCGCCCACGAGCACGTCCGCGATCGCGTCGCCGCCCTCCTGCCCCGGGAACCACGACCACAGGACCGCCGCGACCTCGTCGCGCCACGGCAGCAGCATCGGGCCGCTGGCGTTGACGACGACGACCGTCCTCGGGTTGGCCGCGGCGACCCGCCTGACCAGCTCGTCCTGGCGGCCCTGGAGCGCGAGGCCGGTCCGGTCGCGGCCCTCGGCCTCGCCCTCGTCGTCGGTCCCGACCATGACGACCGCCACGTCCGACCGCCGGGCCGCCTCCACCGCCGCCTCGATCTCCGCGTCCTCGTCCGGCCTCGGCGCGCCGTACCCGAGCCCGAACGCGGCGATGCCGAGCTGGACGAACAGCTCGTCGCGGGTGTGCCGCATCTCGATCGCCACCGGCACGCCCGCCGTCAGCTCGACCGCCACGCGGTGCTCGGGCGGGCGCGTCATCGTGTCGAGGTAGTCGCCCGCGGGCTTCAGCGTGAACGTCTCGGAGGTGTCGCCGACCGTCAGCGTGTAGACCCCGACGCCGCAGACCGAGAACAGGTGCGTCCCGGTCTCGGCCGGCGTCAGCACGCCCCGCGCCCTGATCCCGGTCGTCTCCGCCGTCAGCGTCCCCGCGTAGACGAGCCGCGCCGACCTGCGGTTCTCCGAGCCGACCAGCCCGCCGCCGGAGTCGAGGTAGTCGAGCCGCAGCCCCGGCTCCCCGGTCTCGGGGTCGCGGCACTCCTCGGCCGGGAGCGCCGCCAGCAGCCGCCGCGGCCGGCACCCCTGGTGCAGGCTGATCCCGGTGCCCGGCCCGAGCGCGCGCCGCAGCCCGTCGTAGGGCTCCACGACGTGCTCGGGATGGATGAGCGAGCTGCCGCGCCCCTGCGCCGTGAGCGACACGGCGTTGGGGCCGATGAGCGCGACCGAGCCCGGGGCCGCCAGCGGCAGCACGCCGTCGTTGGTCAGCAGGACGCACGCCCGCGCG
This sequence comes from Actinomadura litoris, assembly GCF_009733595.1. Lineage (GTDB taxonomy): Bacteria > Actinomycetota > Actinomycetes > Streptosporangiales > Streptosporangiaceae > Spirillospora > Spirillospora litoris. The sequence goes on from NZ_WOFH01000003.1 coordinate 434,751, forward strand.
GCCAGCGCCCGCAGCCGGTCCCGGTAGTCGGCGGGAAGGGGCGCGGGGGCGGGCTCCGGGCCGTCCTTCAACGCGCCGACGCGCCCGGCCAGCCGCAGCAGCCGCGTGACCTTCTCGTCCACCAGCGACTCGGGGACGTCTCCGGCGCGCACCGCCGCCACCAGCTTGGGGCCCCACTTGTTGTTCGGCCCCGGCATGATCAGGTCGAGCCCGGCGTTGGCGCTCGCCTCGGTGGTGCGGGTCGCCGTCCAGTCGGAGACCACGACGCCGTCGAAGCCCCACTCGTCCTTCAGCACGCCGCCGAGCAGCCGCTCGTTCTCGGTCATCATCGTGCCGTTGACCCGGTTGTACGCGGCCATGATCATCCAGGCGCCCGCCTCGACCACCGCCTCGAACGGGCGCAGGTACACCTCGCGCAGCAGCCGCTCACCGATCCGGACGTCGTACCTGAGCCGCTCGGTCTCGGAGTCGTTGCACACGAAGTGCTTGACGGCGGCGGCGACGCCCGCCGACTGGATCCCGGTGACGAACCCGGCCGCCATCCGCGCGGTGAGCAGCGGATCCTCGGAGAAGCTCTCGAAGTTGCGGCCGCCGACCGGCGACCGGTGCAGGTTCAGGACGGGGGCGAGCAGCACGTGCGCGCCCTTGGCCCGCGCCTGCGCGCCCATCAGCCGTCCGGCGAGGCCCGTCAGCGCCGGGTCCCAGGTGGCGCTCAGCGCGGTCGGGTTGGGGAACAGCAGGCTCGGGTCCCGCTCGTCATAGGTCGTGCCGAACACCCCGGCGGGGCCGTCGCACATGACGACCGTCTCCAGCCCGGCCTCCGGGACGGCGGGCAGCCGCCAGTAGTCGATCCCGGTGAGGGCCTCGACCTTGCGTTCCAGCGGGAGCCCGGCGACGCGCGCCCGCAGCTCCGTCTCGTCGTTCCACATGTGGGGGTTCTCCCGTGTTCGTGATCGTGCGCTACCTGGTCCGCTCGCCGGCCGCCGCGATGGGCCTCCCCCCGCGCCGGCGGACCGCCTCGTGGACGACCGAGTTCCGGGCGTGGTCGCCCGTCCAGAGGAAGGCCCGCAGCCGCTCCGCGTGGGCGCCGTCGACGCACCGCAGCGGGCGCACGAGGACGAACTCGCCGCCGTCCTCGACATAGGTCAGGTCGCCGAGCATGAGCCGGTCGTGGCCCTTGAGCGCGTACCACCTCAGCTGCTCGTAGACCTTCTCCATGTCGACGTCCTCGGCCTTGGAGAGGCGGTCCGAGGCGGCCATCGACCGGTACCAGCCCACCGTCATCTCGGCCCACGACCGCCGCAGCCTGTCCTGGTTCTCGCCGGAGAACACCGTCTCCAGCACGGCCTTCGCGTCGTCCTCCGTCGCGACGGCGCCCAGCGGGAGGTAGTCGGCGACGGCGGTCGTGTGCCGCCGCGACCCGGGGTTCAGCCGCATCACGGCCGTGTGCTCGGACGCGACCGTGAAGTCCTCGCCGCGATCGGCGAGCCGCAGCCACAGGTCCCAGTCCTCCATGCCCCTGACCCCCGTGGACCACCCGCCCGCGGCCTCGACCAGCCCGCGCACATGCCCGACCCGCGACGGCTCGTACAGCGGCCAGACGAGCTGGAGGTCGGGGTGCCACACCCGGTTGAGCAGGTCGGACCGGGCCACCTCCGCGCCGTCCCCGTCCACCGCGACGCTCCCCATCACCACCAGCCGCGCGCCCGCCTCCAGATGCCGGAGCAGGCCCTCCAGATGGCCGGGAAGCCACCGGTCGTCACTGTCGAGGTAGGCGACGTAGGGCGCGTCGGACACCGCGAGCCCGATGTTCCTCGGCCCTCCCGGCGCCCCGTGGTGCTCGGTCCGGACGAGCCGCACGCGCGGATCGGAGTAGGAGCGGACGACCTCGTCGGTGTCGTCGGTGGACCCGTCGGAGACGACGATCAGCCGCCAGTCGCCGACCGTCTGCGCGAGCACGCTGTCCACCGTCTCGCGAATGGCGCCCGACCTGTTGTAGGCGGGGCAGATCACATCGACCCACGCCGGAGGAGCCTCTTCACCCATCATTCACAGCACGCTGGCATCGCCCTCTATACACCGCCTATGAAGGACCGGGCATGGCGGGCGCGTCCGGGGGGCAGCGGCGTGGCATTCCCGAAATGTCCCGGAAAGGCCGGGTCGCTTCCTGGGGTTCCGCCGGGCGGCGGGCCCCGCGCGGCGTCTCCAGGAACACCGGCGACGGCCGTTCTCGGTCTTGGTCATCACCTCGTCCAGAAGCCGGGTCGCGCCAGGATCGCGCACCGGGTCGAACCCGACGATGGCGAAGCGGTCCTCGGTATCGCGGCTGATCGGTCCCGTCCATGTGCATGGACTGAATGGGTAGAAAACGCCCAAGTATGATCATCTTGCGAGGAGGCTGGACGGCGGCGAGACGGCGCTGGGCGGCCGGTCGTGGCCGTGGGGCTGCCCCGGTTCGGGCGGCCCTTTAGGGTGGGGTGATCGCTCAGGGTGGCTGGCGGTTCGTTCGGGCAGGGGTGGTGGGATGTATCCGGTTCCTCAAGGCGGAGTCGAACCCGTTCTGCTGCAGATCGGCGACATGGCCCTGACGAGCACGCACGTCCTTCTCCCGTACGGCCGGTACCCGCTGCACGGCGCCACCTGGACCGTCCAGGACTCCACCCAGGTCACCGACGGAATTCCGGTCGTGGCCATCGTGCTGACCATCATCTTCGTCTGGTTCTGCCTGCTGGGCCTCCTTTTCCTGCTGATGAAGGAACGCCGTTACGTCGGTTTCGTCTCGGTGTCGGTGACCGGCCCCGGCTTCCACCACACCGCGCAGTTCCCGGCGGGGCCGCAGTCGGGCGCGTGGGCCGCGAACGCGGTGGCGCAGGCGCGCGCCATCACCGCCGCCGCGCCGCCCTACATGTAGCGGTCCGCCGCACCGCGCCCTTCGACGCCAAGCGAACACCGCCTGAAAAACCAGGGCGCGTTCGAAGGGCTGCGCAAGGTGGCCGCTGGTCTATTTTGACGGGGCTCATGCATACCAGCAAAGGAGCTGTGCATGCCTCCCCGACGCGCCATTGCCCTGATGGGCGCCGCGCTGGCCCTGCTCGGCGGGATCGCCGTTCCCGCCGCCGCCGACGGCCCCCGCCCGCAGGCGCCCATCATCGGCGGCGACTTCGTCACCGACGCCCCCTGGGCCGCCGCGATCTATGTGCGCGGCAACTTCACCTGCTCGGGCACCATCATCGCGCCGACCTGGGTCCTGACCGCGGCCCACTGCGTCGGCTCCGGACTCACGGTCAACGTCGGCAGCGTCTACCGGTCGCGCGCCACCACGGTCAACGTCAGCGACTACCAGGTGGCGCCGAAGGGCGACCTCGCGCTCGTGCACCTGGCCGCCGCCCACCAGACCGCCTACTCCCCACTCGCCGACGCCGATCCGCCGGTCGGCTCGACCAACCAGATCTGCGGCTGGGGCCGGACCAGCACCAACGGCCCCTTCCCCGACCAGCTCAAATGCGCCGACGTGAAGGTCACCTCCACCACCTGCTACGACCACCGCTACGGCCCGGCGATCTGCACCAGCAAGATCACCGGCAACGCCTGGAGCGGTGACTCGGGCGGGCCGCAGCGCTACGAGGGCAAGCAGGTCGCGGTCGCCTCCACCGCCGACGGGCGGTCGGAGCAGACCTATGGGAGCGTGGCCCCGAGCCGGGCCTGGATCCGCGCCACGGCCGGTGTCTGACCCCCGGCCCCTGAGGACGCCCGGCCGGATCCCCCTCCCGGCCGGGCGTCCGCCCTTTTCGCGGCGATGGGCGGAAAGCGCGTCGCCCTTCTGCGATGATCTTCCGGTGGAGGTGGATCCCATTGTCCGATGGCTCTGAAGTGAACTCGCGGATCGACACGAACGTGCCGCATTCGGCCCGGGTCTGGGACTACTGGCTGGGCGGCAAGGAGAACTATCCGGTGGACCGCGAGGCCGGTGAGGCCGTCCTGCGGCATCTGCCCGGCATCGCCCTGTCGGCCCGGCAGGACCGCGCCTTTCTCGGCCGGGCCGTGCGTTTCGTGGCGGGGAACGGGATACGCCAGTTCCTCGACCTCGGGACGGGGCTGCCGACCGTCGACAACACCCATGAGGTCGCGCAGCGCGCCCGGCCCGAGTCGCGGATCGTCTACGTCGACAACGACCCCCTGGTGCTGCTGCACGCGCGGGCGCTGCTGACCAGCACGAAGGAGGGGGCCTGCGACTACATCCAGGCCGACATCCGCGACACCCGCGCGGTCCTGGACGGCGCCGCCGCCACCCTGGACCTCGACCGCCCGGTCGCGCTGATGATGCTCGGGGTGCTCAACCACATCCTCGACGACGACGAGGCCCACGGCCTCGTCGCGGACCTGCTGCGCGGCCTGGCTCCCGGCAGCTACCTGGTGATCTCCCACACCTGCGACGCCACCACCGAGGAACTGGACGGCGAGGCGATGCGGCGCGCGGTCCGGGAGGTGATGGAGCGCGGCGGCACGCCCATCCGCGCCCGCTCCCCGAAGGAGATCGAGGCCCTGTTCGGCGCGGCCCGGCTGCTGCCGCCCGGCGTGGTGTCGTGCTCGCGCTGGCATCCCGACCCGTCCCCGTGGCCCGAGCCCGAGGTCCCGCACTTCAGCGGGGTCGCCGCCCTGTAGCCCCTCAGCCCTTCGCCGGGGCGATCCCGCGCAGGCCGACGACGCGGGACAGCAGCCGGTCACGGGTCCGCAGCGGCAGCCGGGCGACCAGGCCGAGCAGCCGCGTGTCGGGGCCGACGGTGTAGCGGGCCCTCGGCCTGGACGCGGTCAGCGCCCGCACCACCGCCCGGGCGACGATCGAGGGCGGCGCCGGCTTGCCCGCGCCCATCGCGGCGGTCACCGCGGCGAGCTGCTCCCGGTACATCGCGACCTGCTCGGGCGGCAGGGCGGCGACCGTCCGCGCGGTGGACGCGGCGGACTTGGCGAAGATCGGCGTGTCCAGCAGGCCGGGCTCGACCACCACCACGTGGATGCCCCAGTGCGCCAGCTCCAGGCGCAGCGCGTCCGACATCGAGGCGAGCGCGGCCTTGCTCGCCGAGACCGGGCCGAAGAACGGGCCCGCGACCCGCGCGGTGGCCGCGCTGACGTTGACGACCCGCCCCCGCCCCGACCGCAGCATCGGCAGGAACGCCCGGGTGACGGCGGCCGGGCCGAACACGTTGACCTCGAACTGCCGGCGCAGCTCCTCGGCCGGGACGAGTTCGAGGGGCCCCTGGACGATGATCCCGGCGTTGTTGATCACCGCGTGGAGGCCCCCGTCCGCCGCGCCGCGCACCTCGCGCACCGCGTCCGCGATGCTCCCGGGATCGGTGACGTCCAGCGGGAGCACGCGCACGCCCGGGATCTCGGCGAGGCCGCCGGCCTCGCTCCGCGTCCCCGCGAAGACCTGGAAGCCGTGCTCGGCCAGCGCCCGCGCGGTGGCGCGGCCCACCCCGCCGTTCGCCCCGGTCAGCAGGACCGCGCGGGCGTCGTCCGTGTTCGGCATGCGACCACCTCAGCTGATTCAAGGAACATGTTGGTTGTTACATGTCATCGTTTATCGGTGTGTCGCGATGTGTCAAGATGTTCGCGACGGGGGCCGGATCTCATCGCGGGGAGTGTGCGGATGTCGCTGCGCCACGGCCTTCTCGGCCTGCTCGCCGAGGGGCCCGCGAGCGGCTACGACCTGGCGCGCCGCTTCTCCGAGGCCCTCGGGCTGGTGTGGCCCGCCCGCCATCCGCAGATCTACCTGGAGCTGAACCGGCTGGAGTCCGCGGGCCTCATCGAGGTCGACAGCCACGGCCCGCGCGGGCGCAAGGCGTACCGGATCACGGGTGAGGGCCGCGCCGAGGTCAGCCGCTGGTTGACGGAGGTGGACGTCGATCACACCTTCCGCATGGAGACCCTGTTCCGCTCCTATTTCTTCTGGCTGATGGACGCCGACGACCTCGCCGCGCACCTGGCGTCCGAGGAGGAGTTCTACGGCGAGCTGGCCCACCGGCTGCGCGGCTACGCCGAGGGCAAGGACCGCGGCGAATGGGGCACCGGCCGCCAGGCGCGCGCGATGCGCATCGCGCTGGAGGCGGGCATCCGCGTCAACGAGGCCCTCGCGGAGTGGGCGCGGTGGGCCCGGGAGACCGACCCGATGACCGCCGAGGACTTCGGCGTCCCCAAGCCCGCCGACGGCGAATAGGGCGCCGGCGGGGAGGTCAGTGGCGGCCGGCGACGCGGAAGCGCCATACGGCCGTCGGCGCGCAGACGGCGATGATGCCGACCGACCACAGGATCGTCGCCATGACCGGGTGTTGCAGCGGCAGCGCGGTGTGCGTCCGGTCCATGCCCGGGTTGCCCCAGAGTTGGCGGCACGCGGCCGTGACCGCGCTGACGGGGTTCCAGTCGGCGATGACGCGCAGCCAGGCCGGCATGCCGTCGGTCGGCACGAAGGTGTTGGCGATCATGCTGATCGGGAACAGCAGCGGGACGGCGTGGTCGGCGCCCGCCTCGTCCTTGAACGACAGGCCGACGGCCACCCCGATCCAGCCGGTGGCGTAGCGGAACAGGCACAGCAGGCCGAACGCGGCGAGCAGCAGCCACACGCCGCGGTGCGCCCGCCACCCGACGGCGAGCGCGCACAGCGCCGCGCCGAGGAAGTTGACCAGGCCGGTGAACAGGGAGGCGGTGGTGTGCCCGACCGGGACGGCCGAGCGGGCCATGGGCATCGCGCGGAAGCGGTCCATGACCCCCCGGGCCAGGTCGCCCGCCACGGTGGTGATGGTGACGCCGATGCCGCTGACGGCCTGCATGGCGAACACGCCCGGCAGCAGGTACTCGCGGTAGTCGCCGCCGCCGGGGACCTCGATCGCGCCGCCGAACACGTACCCGAACAGCAGGACGATGATCGCGGGCAGCGCCAGCTCGCCGACCAGCCCGGCGGGCCTGCGCAGCAGGTGCTCGATCTGGCGGCGCGCGATGACGCCACCGTCGACGAGGATGCGGACCGGGTGCGTCCCCGGTGACGCGGCGGCGGGCGGCGGTGCGTCGAGGGCCCTCATGCCGCCTGCCCGGTGGCGCGGCCGGTGAGCCGGAGGAACACGTCGTCCAGGCTCGGCCGGCGGACGTTCAGGTGCGCGATCACCACGCCCGCGGCGTCGAGTTCGCGTACGAGGCGGGCCACCTCTCCGGGCGCGCCGCCCATCCCGGTGTCCACCGTGCGCGACCCGGGGCGGAGCACGGGCTCGATCCCGGTCGCGGCCCGGAGCACGCGGGCGGCGGGCGCCATGTCGTCCACCGCGGGCACGGTGATCTCCAGGCGCTCGCTGCCGGTCATCGCCTTCAGTTCCCGGGGGGCGCCGCGCGCGACGACGCGGCCGGAGTCGATCACCGCGACCGCGTCGGCGAGCCGGTCGGCCTCCTCCAGGTACTGCGTGGTCAGCACGACCGTCGTCCCCGTGGCGACGAGGTCGCGGACGGCCGTCCACACCTCGGCGCGCCCGCGCGGGTCGAGGCCGGTGGTCGGCTCGTCCAGGAAGAGCACCGACGGCGACACCACCAGGCTCGCGGCGAGGTCGAGCCTGCGCCGCATGCCGCCGGAGTAGGTCGCCACGATCCGGTCGGCCGCCGGGATCAGCTCGAAGCGCTCCAGCAGCTCGTCGGCCCGGCGGCGGGCGGCGCGCGGCGAGAGCCGGTAGAGGCGGGCGAACATGCGAAGGTTTCCGCGTCCGGTGAGCTGCTCGTCCACGGCCGCGTACTGGCCCGCGAGGCCGAAGCGGAACCGGGCCCGCTCGGCGTCGGCGACCACGTCGATCCCGTCGACGAACGCGCGGCCCGCGTCCGGGAGCAGCAGCGTCGTGAGCACGCGGACCAGGGTCGTCTTGCCCGCGCCGTTCGGGCCGAGGACGCCGAACACGCCGCCCGCCGGTACCCGGAGATCCACGCCGCGCAGGGCGCGCGTGGCGCCGAACCGTTTCGCCACGCCCTCGACGAGCACAGCGGTCTCATGTCCCATGGGCCGTCCCCAGTAGTCTGACCTCGTACGACGTACTTCGTTCGTACGATCTACGCCTAGCGTACGGTGTACATCTGACGTACAGCGTACATTCGGCGGGTCGTGCCTTCAATGGGGAACCGGGGATGGCTGGTCGCGACGTGAGACAACCGGAGGGCGGGAACGGCGGCTACCTGTGGGACGAGGAGCCGCCCCCGCCGGGCCCGCGCCCGCTGCTGAGCCGCCGGAAGGTGGTCGAGGCCGCGATCGCCAAGGCGGACGCCGAGGGGGTCGACGCGGTGTCGATGCGCCGCCTCGCCACCGGCCTCGGCGTCGGCACGATGACGCTCTACCGCTACGTCCCGAGCAAGGACGACCTGCTCGTGCTGATGAACGACGCGGTGCTGGGCGAGGAGGAGCTGCCGGAGAGCCCGTCCGAGGACTGGCGCGCCGACCTCATGCGGGTCATGCGCCTCCAGCGGAGCGTGGCGCGGCGCCACCCGTGGTGGGTCGAGACGGCCGTGGGCCGCCCGCCGATCGGCCCGAACGCGCTGCGGATCAACGAGTTCGCGCTCGGCGCGCTCGTCCGCTTCGACCTCGACATCACGGTCATGCAGGCGCTGGTCGCGCTGCTGAAGTCCTACGTGCTCGGCGCGGTGACCGCCCGGCTCGCCGAGGAGGGCGTCGCGGCGGACGCGGGGGACGCGCTGGTGCCGTGGGCGCGGCGCCTGGTCGCCGAGGGCCGCCATCCGCTGACCGTCCGGTACATGGCCGAGGCCGAGACCTGGGACGACGACCGCACGTTCCAGTTCGGCGCCGACCGCGTGCTCGACGGCATCTCCGCCATGCTGCCCGGCGCCTGACTACGACGTCCAAACAGATTGACGGTCATCAAGCGTCAAATTAATCTGACGGCATGACCGAGGAGAAGGACGCGGCCACCGGCCTGCGGGCCGTGGTCGCGCTGCGCCGCCTCGCCGAACGCCTCGAAGCCGTCCATGTGGCCGACGCCCGCGCGCGGGGCTGGTCGTGGGAGCAGATCGGCGACGCCCTGGGGCTGTCCAAGCAGGCGGTCCACACCAAGCACGGGAGGTGAGGCGGCGATGTTCGGTGGTTTCCCGAAGGAGATCCGCGAGGTGGTGGCCGCCGCGGTGGAGGAGGCTCGGCGCCGCGGCGACCGCCGGGCCGGTACCGAGCACCTGCTGCTCGCCCTGCTCCGCGACCCCGGCGCGCCCGCCGCCGAGGCGCTGGGCGTCGACCTCGACGGCGCGCGCGACGCCCTGGACCGGATGGACCGCCGCGCGCTTGAGGCCACCGGCGTCCGGCTCGGGGAGCCGCCCCCGCCGCTGCCCTCCACCGGCGAGCAGCTCCCGCTCACGGCCGCCGCCAAGGCCGCGATGAGCCGCTGCCTCAAGGAGGCGTTCCGGAGCAGGCAGCCCCAGCTCGAACCCCGGCACCTGCTGCTGGCCCTGCTCGGCGCCCGCTCCCGCGACCCCGTCCTGGACCTGCTCACCGAACTCGGCGTCGACCGCGACGCGCTGCGCCGGAGGATCCGCGCGGACCTTCCCCGGCACGACCGAGCAGCGCGGACGCGGTGAGGGCGCTCGCCGCCAGCAGGCAGGCGGCGATGATCAGGCTGGCTCGCATGCCCGCCGCGAAGCCCCGCGCGAGCAGCGCGCCGAAGACCGCGATGCCGAGCGCCCCGCCCGTCTGCCGGACGGTGTTGAGCAGCGCCGCCGCCACGCCCGCCCGCTCGGCCGGTACGCCGTCGAGCATCAGCGTCGTCAGCGCGGGCATGGCCAGCGCGCCCCCGACGCCCAGCGGGACGGTCGGCACGACGATCGCCCACGCGGGCGTGCCGGTGCCGACGGCGGCGAGCCCGCCGGTGCCGAGCGCGCTGAGCACCAGCCCGGCGACGATCACCGTCCGGGCCCCGAGCCGCGCCACCAGCGGCGGCGACAGGTGGTTGAAGGCGGCCGTGACCAGTGCCATCGGCGCGAACATCAGCCCCGCCGCGAACGCCGACCACCCCCGCTGCTCCTGGAAGAACAGGCTCAGCACGAACACCCCGCCGTAGAAGGCGGCGTTCAGCGCGAAGCCCGCGAGGACGGGCACGCCGACGGCGCGGTCCCGGAACATGCCGAGCGGCAGCATCGGCGCCCGCCGCCGCGCCTGGACGGTCACGAACGCGGCCCCGGCCGCCGCCGCGAGCCCCGCCGCGACCGGCACGGCGCCGGTGAGCCCGCGGTGCCCGCCCTCGATCACCGCGTAGGTCAGCGACGCCAGCGCGACCACCGCCGTGAGCTGCCCCGGCAGGTCGAGCGCGGCGGGACGGCGTGGGGAGCGCGCCGCCCGCCGGAGGACCAGCAGCCCGGCCAGCCCGGCGGGGACGTTGAGCAGGAACACGGCACGCCAGCTCCACTGCGTGGTGAACAGCCCGCCGAGGACGGGTCCGGCGGCGATGGCGACGGCGCCGCCGAGCGTCCACAGCGCGATGCCGCGCGCCCGCTCGCCCGGGTCGGCGAACGACTGCCGGATCAGCGCCAGCGACGCCGGGACCATCACCGCCGCCGCGCTGCCCTGCGCGGCGCGGGCGGCCGTCAGCGTCGCGAGCGTCGGCGCCGCGCCGCAGGCCAGCGAGGCGAGGGTGAAGGCGGCGAGGCCGCAGGCGTAGGCGCGGCGCGCGCCGACCGCGTCCGAGAGCGTCCCGGCGGACAGCATCAGCGCCGCGACCATCAGCGTGTACCCGTCGGCCACCCACTGGAGGCCGGACAGCGAGCCGCCGAGGTCGCGGCCGATCGCGGGCAGCGCGATCGTGACGCCGGAGACGTCGAGCGTGATCACGAAGAAGCCGAGGACGGCCGCGACCAGGGCCGCGGTGGGGGAGACCGGGCGTTCCGGCCCGCCGCGCGCCGTCCGCTCGGGCAGGGTCTCCGTCCGTCCCATCGTGTCTCCCCCTCGGCTCGCAGGTCGCAGGCGGCAGCCTGCCCGGCGGGGGCGGCCCGTGGGAGACCGGGCCATCAGGGGCACCACCGTTCCGGGCCCTGACACGGCCTCCCACGGACGGGTGACCTGCCGCGATACTGGAGGGATGGCTGACGGGACGGAGCTGGGGCGCTTCCTGCGCGCGCGCCGCGCGGGCATCCGCCCGCAGGACGTGGGGCTGCCCCCGGGCACGGGGCTCCGGCGCACCCCGGGGCTGCGTCGCGAGGAGCTGGCGACGCTGGCCGGGGTCAGCGTCGACTACTACACGCGGCTGGAGCGCGGCACCGAGACCAGGCCCTCGCCCGCCGTCCTCGCCGCGCTCGGCGCCGCGCTGCGGCTGCCCGCCGACGCGCTGCGCAGGCTGCACGAGCTGGCGGCGCTCGCGGCGGGGCAGCCGCCCCCGCGGCCGCAGGGCCCGGCGCGCCAGGTGCGGGAGCCGGTGCTCGGCCTGCTGGAGCGGCTGCGTCCGGTACCGGCGTACGTCGCCAGCCACGCCAACGACCTGCTCGCCGCCAACCGGCCGGGGCTCCGCCTGTTCCCGGGCCTCACCGACTGGCCGCCCGAGCGGCGCAACCTCACCCGCTACATGTTCCTGCATCCGCAGGCCCGCACGCTGTACCGCGACTGGGAGACGCTCGCCGCGCACAGCGCGGCGCACCTGCGCGCGATCGCGGGCGCCGACCCCGACGAACCGGAGCTGGTCCGGCTGGTCGGCGAACTGGTGGTGAAGGACCCCGACTTCGCCCGGCTCTGGGAGCGCTACGACGTGCAGCTGCGCGCCCGCGCGACGAAGTGCTTCCAGCATCCGGAGGTCGGCGCGATGTGCATGGACATCGAGGTGATGGCGATCCACGGCACCGACGGCCAGCGCCTGGTCACCTACCAGGCGAGGCCCGGCACCCCCGACCACGACGCGATGCTGCTGCTGGACATGGCGAGCCCCCGCGAGGACGAGCCCGCCGACCGCTGATCGGCCGGGCCGGGGTTGTTTAGGCGCCGGGACGGCGGGCAGTCCCCGTCCCCACAAGCGGCGGCCGGTCGTGGCCGCGGCTCTTTCGGTGTGCCGGTCGGAGGCGATTCACATGAAGGCGCTCACCTGGCAGGGGAAGCGGGACGTGCGGGTGGAGGACGTCCCGGATCCGGTGATCAAGGAATCCACCGACGCGATCATACGGGTGACCAGCACCGGGATCTGCGGCTCCGACCTGCACCTGTACGAGGTGCTCGGGCCGTTCCTCGGGCAGGGCGACATCCTCGGGCACGAGGCCATGGGGGTGGTGGAGGAGACGGGTGCCGACGTCACGCACGTCCGCCCTGGTGACCGTGTGGTCATTCCCTTCAACATCTCCTGCGGGCACTGCCGCATGTGCGGACTCGGCCTGTTCGCGCAGTGCGAGACCACGCAGGTGCGCGAGTACGACATGGGCGCGGCGCTGTTCGGTTACACCAGGCTCTACGGGCAGGTGCCGGGCGGCCAGGCCGAGTACCTGCGGGTGCCGCAGGCGCAGTTCGGACCGATCAAGGTCCCCGAGGGGCCGCCGGACGAGCGGTTCGTCTACCTCTCGGACGTGCTGCCCACCGCGTGGCAGGCGGTCGAGTGGGCGGACATCCCCGAGGGCGGCACGGTCGCGGTGCTCGGGCTGGGCCCGATCGGGCAGATGTGCGCCCGGATCGCCGTGCACCTCGGCCGCCGGGCGATCGGCGTGGACCTCGTCCCCGAACGGCTGGAGATGGCCCGGCGGCACGGCGTCGAGGTGCTCGACCCGACGCGGACCGACGACGTGCCGGAGGCGATCGCCACCCTGACCGACGGGCGCGGCGCCGACTCGGTCATCGAGGCGGTCGGCATGGAGGCGCACGGCTCGCCCGTGGCCAAGGTCGCCCACACGCTCACCGGCCTGCTGCCCGACCGCGCCGCCGCCCCGCTGATGGGCAGGGTCGGCGTGGACCGGCTGGCGGCGCTGAACCAGGCGATCGACTCGGTCCGCCGGGGCGGCACGATCTCGGTCATCGGGGTGTACGGCGGCATGGCCGACCCGCTGCCGATGCTCCAGATCTTCGACAAGGGCCTCACGCTGCGGATGGGCCAGGCGCACGTCAAGCGCTGGATCGACGACCTCATGCCGCTGGTCGCGGACGAAGCCGACCCGCTCGGCGTGATGGACCTCGCCACGCACCGGCTGCCGCTCACCGCCGCCGCGCACGGCTACGAGATCTTCCAGAAGAAGCAGGACGGCGCCATCAAGGTCCTGCTCAGTCCCTGACCGCCCGCCGCCTCGCGCGAAACGTCCGGGGAAAGGCGGCGGCCGGGAAAAGGCGCCAATGAAATCCGCCTCGAAAAGGCGGGAAAAGCAGACCTCCCCCCAGCGCGCGAAGCGCTGGGGGGAGGTCCGGAGGAACGGCGCACCGGGAAACCCCGGCTCTGGGACGCCGTTACAGGTGCCGTATGGCGGCCGTCACCGTCACACCTGCTCCCAGAGTGCCGGCACATTCGCGGGAGTCCAGCCAGGCTGCGCCTGGTGGCCCTGGATGCACCGGTAACTTGCGCCGTTGTAGGTCACGACGTCGCCGGACTTGTAAACGGTGCCGGCGGCCCACGTGCCCGTCGGCGGCTCCCCGGGGCCGGGGCCGTGGTCGCCGCCGGTGAAGAGCGTCAGCCCGTACACCGAGAGCGCCTCGTTCACCGGCTGGAAGAACGTCGTCCCGCCGCGACTGCAATCGCCGTCGCCGCCGGACGTCATGCCCTGCGCCTGCGTGCCGGAGATGAACGAGCCGCCGGAGTCGCCGGGCTCGGCGCACACGTTCGTCTGGGTCACCTCGTAGACGGTGCCCTCCTGGTAGGTGACGCTGGTGTTGAGCTGCTGGATGCTCCCGCAGTGCCAGCCCGTGGTGGAGCCGGAGCGGCACACCTGCGAGCCCTGCTGCGCGACGGTCGACCCGCTGACGTCGCGGTCGGCGACGGTGCCGTAGCCGTTGACCTTCGCGGTCGGGGTCCAGCTGCTGTTGACCGCGACCCAGGAGTAGTCGCTGCCCGGGAACGTGGATCCCTGGAAGCTGCCCTGCTGGGCCTGGTTGGAGCCGCTGGTCGAGGTGCCCGGGCGTCCGCAGTGCCCGGCGCTGACGAACCCGGCCCGGCCGTTCTGCTTGACCGGGAAGCCGATGGAGCAGCGGCCCTGGCCGTTCATGTAGTAGGCGTCGCCGCCCCGAAGGTCGTACAGCGGGCGGGGCTTGATGTCGGAGCGCTTGATCGTGACGTCGGAGGCGCCGAGCCCGGCCGACTTCACGAAGGCGCGCGCCTTGGCGGGGGAGGAGCTGAGCAGCACGACCTGGTTGGTGCTGACGTCCACGTACCAGACCGGGGAGCTGGTCGTCGCGTGGCTCTTGCTGGCACGGTCCAGCTTGGCCTTGACCGCGTCGAGCGAGGCGAGGCTGTGGCCCACGACCTTCGCCCGCGCGCCCTGCGCGGTGATCGTGCGGGCCGCGGCGGCGTCGGTGGTGGCGACGGTCAGCGTCTCGCTGGTCTTGCCGCTGACCCAGCTGCCGGCGAAGCTGCCGCCGAGCCGCAGCCGCAGCTTGCCCGCGGTGACACCGGCGTCGAACTGGTTGACCAGCGACTGCTTGGCCTGGGCGGGGGTGAGGCCGAGGTCGCGCTGCATCGCCCTGAGCATGTCGGACGGGACGTTCGCGGCGGTGGCCGCGGAGAACGGCGCCGGGTGCGACGGTCCGGCCGGTGCCGCCTGGGCGGTCCCGATGCCGGGGATGCCGACCGCGCACAGCGCGCCTACCGAGAGCACGGCGACGCGCGGACCGCGTCTGTTGGACATGATCTCTCCTAGGGGTGGGGGGTGCGGTAAACGTAGAAGCATTCGCATAAAGAGAAAAGACCTTTCCGTGACCGGGTTATGGCGAGTTGTCGCCGCTGTCGGTAACTCGCCATCCATGCGCTTGCCCGGCCCGCCGCGGCGGCGGAAAATGGGCTGGCTCGTCGCTAGTCCGGCCCGCCGCGAAGCCGGAAGAATTTCGGCGCGGTTCGCGTTTGAAGGCGGAATTTGCGGTCGCGCGCCTGGTCGCAGGGCCGGTAACGACGAAGGGCATGGCCAGGTTCAGCCGCTTTGAGCTGCAAAGACTTGGCGGCCCCAGGGTGCTGCTGGATAATCGCCTGCATGCTCCCCGTGACCGCCCCCAGCGAGAATCCATTCGTGGCTCTCGGTGTCACCGCTGCGCAACAGACCATTTACACAACGCTGCTGTACCACCCGGGCAGCACGCTCAGCGACCTGACCCGGCTGACCGAGCAGCCGCGCGCCAGGCTGGCCGGGCTGCTGCTGGAGTTGCAGGCCCTCGGCATGGTCGGGGTCGACGGCTCCGCCGAACCCGCCTACACCCCCTATCCGCCCGACGCCGTCGTCGAGACGCTCATCCGCAAGCGCGAGACGGAGTTCATCCGGGCCCGCATCGAGGCCAAGCGCCTCAGCGGCGACCTGCTGGCGGCCGAGCAGCGCGGCAACCCCGAGAAGCTGGTGGAGATCATCGACGGGCGGGAGGCGGTGGCCCAGCGCTGGGAGCAGGTTCAGCGGGGCGCGTCCCGGCAGGTCAAGACCATCGACAAGCCGCCCTACGCGACCGACCCGTCGCGTCCGAACGAGATCGAGCGCGACCGGATCGCCAACGGCATCGAGTACCGCGCGATCTACACCCCGGACGCGCTCGCCATCCCCGAGCGCCTGGAGATCGCCCGCGACGACACCGCGATCGGCGAGCGCGCCCGCGTCCTGGAGAACCCGCCCGCCAAGCTCGTGATCGTCGACGACGAGCTGGCGCTGATGCCGCTGCGCGGCGACGAGCCGGGGATCACCGCGCTCATCCGCCCCTCCACCCTGCTCGACATCCTGATCAGCGTGTTCAACACCTGCTGGGAGCAGGCGACCCCGCTGCGCTTCGACGACGAGGAGTCGAGCCCGCCGGGCGTCTGGCCCCGGCTGTCGGACGCCGACCGGCACCTGCTCACCCTGCTCGCCGCCGGGCTGAAGGACGAGGCGGTCGCCCGCCACACCGGGATGGGGGCGCGCACCGTCAGCAGGCACGTCGCCCGCCTGCTGCGCACGCTCAACGCCCGCACCCGGTTCCAGGCGGGCGTGCACGCCGCCCGCCGCGGCCTGGTCTGACCCCGTGGCCCGGCCGCCGGCAGGGAGCACCGGTGTGGGAGACGAAGCGGTGACCGGCGCCGCGGCCGGGGTCCGGGCCGGGAGCGCGGCCCGGCTGCTGGTGCCCGCGCTGGTCTTCGTGGCGCTCGTCGTCGCGGTGGTCGGCAGCCTCGGCGCGCCGCTGATCACCGAGGTCGCGGGCGGGTTCGGGGTCTCCCTCGCGGCGGCGCAGTGGACGCTGACCGCGCCGCTGCTGGTCGGCGCGCTCGCGACCCCCGTCCTCGGACGCCTCGGCGCCGGGCCGCACCGCCGCCGGGTCGTCCTCGGCACGCTCGCCGTCGTGGTGGCCGGCAGCCTGCTCACCGTGGTGCCGCCCGCGTTCGGCTGGCTGCTGGCCGGACGCGTCGCCCAGGGCGCCGGACTCGGCCTGCCCGCGCTCATGATGGGCGTCGCCCGCGACCACCTGCCCGCCGAGCGCTCGGGCGCGGCGATCGCGCTGCTGTCGGTCGCCTCGATCGCCGGCATCGGCATCGGGTACCCGCTCGCCGGGCTGCTCACCGACGTGGCGGGGCTGCCCGCCGCGTACGGGCTCGGCCTGCTGATCACGGCGGTGGCGCTGGTCGCGGCCTGGTGGGCGGTGCCGCAGGCGCCGCCCGGACGGTCCGGATCCGTGGACGTGCCGGGCTCCGCGCTGCTCGGCGCGGCCCTGCTGGCGCTGCTGCTCGCGATCAGCCAGACCGGCCTCTGGGCCGACCACCCGGTGGTCCTCGCCGTGTTGCCGGCGGCGTCGGCGCTGCTCCTGGCCGCCTGGGTGCGGCGCGAACGCCGGAGCGACGCCCCGCTGGTGGACCTCGCGCTGCTGCGGCACCCCGCCGTGGCCGGCGCGAACGCGGGCATGCTCCTCGGCGGCGTCGGCATGTACCTGCTGCTGACGCTGGTCACCCGCTACGTCCAGACGCCGGGCCCGGCCGGGTACGGCTTCGGCGTGGACGTCTTCGTCGCGGGCCTGGTCCTCGTGCCGTTCTCGGTCCTCGGGTTCGCGGGCGGCAGGCTGGTGCCGCTCGCGCGCGGGCGCCTCGCCCCCACGACCGTGCTCGCCGCCGGGGGCGCGGTGATCCTGGCGGCGCTGCTGGTGTTCGCGTACGCGCGCGGCCACCTCTGGCTGGCGTTCGCCGTGATGGGCCTGCTCGGGCTGGGCGTCGGCGCCTTCTCCGCCGCGATGCCGGCCGCGATCCTCGCCGTCACCCCGGCCGAGGAGACCTCCAGCGCGATGAGCTTCAACCAGGTCGTCCGCAGCGTCGGGTTCTCGGTGGGCAGCGCGCTCGGCGGCCTGGTGCTCGAAGCGCATACGGGGTCCGGCGCGACCTTCCCTGACGAGGCCGGCTACACCGTCGCCGCCCTGGCCGGGGCGGCGGCGATGGCGGTGACGATCCTGATCACCCTCCTGCTGAGGCGTCCGGCCGAGACGTCCGCGCTGTGACGCACCCGCTTGGGTCCTGGGCTTCCGCGACCTTCTCGACCATGCGCCGGTAGTCGGGGCACTGGGCGAAGTCGTCCGCGCCGCATTCCATGAGGTGCCCGATCAGGGTCCGGGACGCCGTGATCTCTCGCAGGCGGCGCTCCAGCTCAGCCGGTTCGCCGCCGGGGTCGCGCTCTGCGCCGACGGGGAGCCGCTCGACGCGGCGCTGCGGGCGAAGCTCGACGCGAACGGCGTCTCCGTCCGCCGCGCGGCCGTCACCCGCCTGACCGGCGCCGACGGCCGGCTCGACCGGATCGAGTTCGCCGGCGGCCCGCCCCTGCCCGAGGCGCCGTGTTCGTCGTCAACGTCCCGCGCCAGGCATCCGACCTCGCGGCCCGCCTCGGCTGCGCCGCCTTCGCCGACGGCTGCGTGGAGGTGGACGAGTTCGGCCGGACCAGCGTGCCGATGCCGCTGTCGGCGGTCGTCGCCGCCGCCGCGAGCGGCACCGTCGCCGCCGCGGTCCTCGACCAGGACCTGGTCTGCGCCGACTTCGACCTGCCCCACCCCTTCGCGAAGGCGGGGGGCTGACCGCGATGCCGACCGAGACCAGGTCCGCTGCCGCGCCGGGGGTGTCGGTGCGCGGCCTCGGCCTGCCGCTCGGGGCGGCGGCCTTCGGGAACCCGCTGACCCGCGAGCCGCACGGCCGCACGGCCGGACCGGCCGCGACCGCCGCCGCCGTCCCCGACGCGCTGAGCTGGGGCGTGACCGCCGCGCTCGTCCCGGTGGCACTGGTCGCCCTCCTCCCGCGAACGGTCGGTCGGCCGGAGCCCGCGTAGGCGGGCGAAGGCGTCGAGCGCCCCGAACAGGGGGCCATGTCACATCGTGGGGCCGGTGTCCGTCCCAGAGCCTGATGGTCGTGCCGTCTTGCTGATCGGCCGACGAAAAGCACCAACACTCAGGACGGGACGAACGAAAATGAAGATCGCCGTTATCGGAGGGAGCGGTCTCGTCGGCCGTCGCGTCGTCGAACTGCTGGACGGCCGCGCCGAGGTGGCGTCGGTCTGCGGCGCGGCCGGGGTCGACCTCCGCACCGGCGCCGGTCTCGACGAGGCGCTGGAGGGCGCCGGCGCCGTCGTCGACGTCCTCGACGCCCCGCTCCTGGACGCGGAGGGCGCCCCGGCCTTCTTCCGCGACACGATGCTGCGGCTGACGGCTGCGGCGGAGCGCGCGGGCGTCGGCCACCACGTGCTGCTGTCGATCGTCGGCGTCGACAGGATCGTCGGCAGCCCGCGCTACATCGGGAAGCGCGTCCAGGAGGTGCTGACGCTCTGCGCGCCCGCCCCGGCCACGGTCGTCCGCGCCACCCAGTTCCACGGCTTCGCGGAGCAGGTCGCCTCGTGGAGCAGGCGGTCCGAGCCGGGGAAGGCCGACACCGTGACGGTGCCCCCGCTGCTCGTGCAGCCGTGCGCGGTGGACGACGTCGCCCGCGTGCTGGTCGGGCTGGCCCTGGACGGCCCGGCCGGCGAGCAGATCATCGAGGTGGCGGGCCCCGGGAGGGAGGACCTGGTGGACATGGCCCGCCGGACCTTCGCCGCGCGCGGGGACGAGGTCCGTATCGTCCCGAGCTGGGACGGGCCTTTCGGCACCGAGTACTCCGGTGACGTGCTGCTGCCCGGCCCCGGCGCGCGCCTGCTGGGGACGGGCTTCGAGCGGTGGCTGGCCGAGCGGTCCGGTTACACGGTCGAGTGAGTGCCGGGCCGACCCGCGGGCTCCGCGGCCGGTTCGCGGTCGGCGAGGAGGAGGTAGATCGCGGCGGACAGCAGCGCGCAGACGGCGGTGCTCGCCCACAGGACGGTCTGCCAGGCGTCGGTGAACCCGTGCGCGATGGCGTCGAGGAGGCTCGCGCGCCCGTCGGCGGGAAGGCCCGCCAGGGCGCCGTCGAGGTCGCCGGAGTTCACGCTGTCGGCCACCGCCCCCGGGTCCTCGGCCCGGCCGGGCGGCGCCGCCCGGCTCAGCCGGTGCTCGGTGAGGTTGACCAGGGCCGAGCCCGCCGCCGCGATGACGACCGCCTCGCTGCCCAGCCGGAGCGTGTTGAGGAACCCCGCCGCCGTGCCGGTGGCCCGGGGGTCGACGACGGTCAGGACGGCGCCGTCCACCAGCCCGAAGTTGAGGCCCAGGCCGACCCCGAGCGTGATCAGCGGACCGGCCAGTGCCGCGGGCCCGATGTCGGGGCGCAGGACGGCGGCCAGCCACGCGCCGCCGCCGGTCAGCAGCACCAGGCTCAGCGTGAAGACGGCGCGCGACGGCAGCCCGCGCCTGATCAGGAGCCCGGCGAGCAGCGGCGCGACCAGGATCGGCGCGGTCATCAGCAGCATCGTGGCCCCCGCAGCCCGGCTGGACATGCCGCTCGCGACCACCAGGTAGTTCGGCAGCAGCGGCAGCAGGATCACGAACGAGAACGACACGACCACGGGGATCAGGCACAGCGCCATGAACCTCCGGTTGCGGACGAGGCCCAGGTCGAGCATCGGGTCGGGGCGGCGCCGCTCCACCAGCACGAAGACCACCGCCAGGAGGACCGCCCCCGCGAGCAGCCCCAGCACGCCGGGGCTGGCCCATCCCCACTGCGGTCCCTCGACCATGCCGAACATCAGCAGGAACACGCCGCCCGCGAAGGCCGCGGTCCCGGCCCAGTCGACCCGCGCGGCCGACTCGGCCCGCGACTCCCGCAGAAGCGGCACGGCGGCCAGCACCGGCAGCATCGCCAGCGCGTGCGACCCGAAGAACCACCGCCAGCCGAGGGAGTCGGCCAGCGTTCCGGCCGCCATGGCGCCGAGCGCGAGCCCGCCGCCGGTGGCGATGCCGACGGCGGCGAAGGCCCGGACCCGCGCCCGCCCCGCGAACGCCGTGGCGAGGATCGAGCTTCCGCTGGTCAGCAGGGCGGCGGCGCCCACCCCCGCCAGCGCGCGCATGAGGTCGAGCAGCAGGACGTCCCGCGCCACCGCGCTCGCCAGCGACGCCGCCGTGAACAGCGCCGCGCCCGCCGCGAACAGCCGCCGCCTGCCGAGCAGGTCGGCGAGCGAGCCGCAGGCCAGCATGAAGCACGCGAAGGTCAGGTTGTAGGCGTGCACGACCCACTGGAGCGCCTCCAGCGACGCGCCGGTGTCGCGTTCGATGTGCGGCAGCGCCACCCCCGACCCGGTCACCGACGTCGGCAGCACCACCAGCGTCAGCAGGACGGCGGCGAGGGTGACCGCCGGAGTGCGCGAGGTCATGCCGCGGGGACCGACCCGAGCAGGCCGCCGTCGACCACCAGGTCCTGCCCGGTGACGTAGGAGGCGTCGTCGGAGGCGAGGAACGCCACGGCCGCCGCGACCTCGTCGGGATGGCCGAGGACGCCGAGCGGCACCTGCGCCGAGTCGCGGGCCTCGGCCCCGGGCTCGGGATTGGCGGCCCGGTACATCTCGGTGTCGATGTAGCCGGGGCTGACGGAGTTGACGCGGATCCCCTGCGGGGCGAGCTCGGCGCCCAGCGTCCGCGCGAGGTTGTGGGCCGCCGCCTTCCCGGCGGAGTACACCGAGGCGATCGCCAGCCCGCGATGCAGGGTCCAGGACGCGTTGATGACGACGGAGCCGCCGTCGCGCATCAGCTTCCGCGCCTTCTGGACGGTGAAGAAGACCCCCTTGAGGTTGACGCCGATCATCCCGTCGAAATCGGCCTCGGTGATGTCGGCGCTCGGCTTGAAGACGCCCACCCCCGCGTTGGCGAAGACCGCGTCCAGCCCGCCCCGCCACGTCTCGATCAGCCTCATCAGGCGGTCGAGGTCGGGGAGCGAGGCGACGTCGGCGCGGACGCCGAGGACCCCTTCCCCCAGCCGCGCGACGGCGTCGTCCAGCCGCTTCTCGTCGCGGCCGGTGACGGCGACGTGGGCGCCCTCGTCGAGCAGGCGGCGCGCGGCGGCGAAGCCGATGCCGCTGGTCCCGCCGGTGATCAGAACGGTCTTGCCGGTGAATCGCTGCATACCGACGATCCTCGGCCGGACGCGGCGGACCCGGCAGCGTCCAGTGGGCCTGGGTCTGCCACCACCACCCTCAGCCCGCGAGCGGCGCGGGTTCCTCCAGCAGCGCGGTGAGCCGGGACGGCGTCGTCCCGTCCTGGGCGGGGGTGTGGAGCATCAACCGGTGTCCCGGCAGATCGGTCAGCGGAAGGGTCGTGTACTCGAAGAGCAGTTCCCCGGCCGAGGGGTGCAGAACGGCCTTGACGCCCTGGGCGGCGCTGCCGACATGGTGCTCGGCCCACAGTTCGGCGAAGGCGGGGCTGGCGGCGCGCATGTCGGCGGCAAGCCGTTCGAACTCCGGGTCGTCCGGGTAGCGGGCGGCGTCCGCCCGGAACTGCCCGACGATGGCGCGCGCCGCGTCCCGCCAGTGGCGCACGGTCGAGCGCAGCCGGGCGTTGGTGAAGAAGCTCACCAGGCAGTTGTGGTCGCCCGCGCCGTAACCGAACACGACCTCGGCCGCCCGGTTGACCGCGACCAGGTTCCAGTGCCGGTCGATGACGTAGGCGGGACGGGGCGACCACTCCTCGATCAGCCGCCGCAGGCCGTCCGGCACCTCCCGCTCCACCGGCGCCGCCTTCGGCGGGTTGAGCCCGGCGAGCAGGTAGAGGTGCTCCCGCTCGGCGCCGTCCAGCCGCAGCACCCGGGAGACCGACTCCAGCACCTCCGCCGACACGTTGATCTCGCGCCCCTGCTCCAGCCAGGTGTACCAGGAGACGCCGACCCCGGCCAGGACCGCGACCTCCTCCCGCCGGAGCCCCGCCGTCCGGCGGCCGCCGCCCGCCGCCATGCCGACGTCCTCCGGCGTGAGCCGGGCGCGCCGGGACCGCAGGAACTCCCGGATCTCGTCCCGGCGCCGCCGCCGCGCCTCCGCGGAAAGCCGCGCACCACCCATGCCCGCATGTTAGGCGGTCCGCGGCCGGACGCCCCGTGGTGGGACCCCCCGTGGCGGGGCACCCCGTGGTAGGCCGTCGACGGGCTGGGTAGGCGGGACGACACGTCTGAACGACGGGCGGTGAGAGGAGAGCGGATCCATGGCAACGACGACGGTCGCCGATCACCTACTGGCGCGTTTGCGCGAGTGGGGGGTCGAGAAGGTGTTCGGGTACCCGGGCGACGGGATCAACGGGCTGATGGCCGCCTGGGGACGCGCCGGGAACGAGCCGCAGTTCGTCCAGTCGCGGCACGAGGAGATGAGCGCCTTCCAGGCGGTCGGGTACGCCAAGTTCACCGGGCGGGTCGGGGTGTGCGCGGCGACGTCGGGGCCGGGCGCCGTCCACCTGCTGAACGGGCTCTACGACGCCAAGCTCGACCACGTGCCCGTCGTCGCGATCGTCGGCCAGACCAACCGCAGCGCGATGGGCGGCTCCTACCAGCAGGAGGTGGACCTGCTGTCGCTCTACAAGGACGTGGCGGGCGACTACGTCCAGGTGGTCACGGTGCCCGAGCAGCTCCCGAACGTGCTGGACCGGGCGATCCGCGTCGCGATGGCCGAGCGGACGCCGACCGCCCTGATCGTCCACGCCGACGTCCAGGAGCTGGAGTACAGCCCGCCCGCGCACGCGTTCAAGATGGTCCCCTCCAGCCTGGGGGTGTCGCTGCCGTCGATCGCCGCCGACGCGGAGGCGGTCGCCCGCGCCGCCGAGGTCCTCAACGCGGGCAGGAAGGTCGCGATCCTCGCGGGCGCGGGGGCCAGGGGCGCCGCCACCGAGCTGCGCCAGGTGGCCGACCTGCTCGGCGCGGGCGTCGCGAAGGCGCTGCTCGGCAAGGACGTCCTTCCGGACGATCTGCCCTACGTCACCGGCTCGATCGGGCTGCTCGGCACCCGGCCCAGCTACGAGCTGATGAACGGCTGCGACACCCTCCTCACGGTCGGCTCCAGCTTCCCCTACACCCAGTTCATGCCGGAGCTGGACCAGGCGCGCGGGGTGCAGATCGACATCGACCCCAAGCTGATCGGCATGCGCTACCCCTACGAGGTCAACCTCGTCGGCGACGCGGCCTCGACGCTGCGCGCGCTGATCCCGCTGCTGGAGCGCAAGGACGATCGGGGCTGGCGCGAGACCGTCGAGGGTAACGTGCGGCGCTGGCGGAAGACCGTGGCGGAGGAGGCCATGGTGGACGCCGATCCGATCAACCCGATGCGGCTGTTCCACGAGCTGTCGGAGCGGCTGCCGGACGACGCGATCGTCGTCGCCGACTCGGGGTCGGCGGCGAACTGGTACGCCCGCAACCTGAGCTTCCGCGACGGCGTGCGCGGCTCCCTGTCGGGGACGCTGGCCACGATGGGGCCGGGCGTCCCGTACGGGATCGGGGCGAAGTTCGGCCACCCCGGACGGCCGGTGATCGTGTTCGAGGGCGACGGCGCGATGCAGATGAACGGGATGGCCGAGCTGCTCACGATCCGGCACTACTGGGAGCAGTGGGAGGACCCGCGGCTGGTCGTCGCGATCCTCCACAACAACGACCTCAACCAGGTCACGTGGGAGATGCGCGCGATGCAGGGCGCGCCGAAGTTCACCGAGTCGCAGACGCTGCCCGAGTGCGACTACGCCGCGTTCGCGGCGGGCAACGGGCTCAACGCGATCAAGGTGGAGGAGCCCGGCCAGATCGCCTCGGCCTGGGAGGCGGCGCTCGCGGCCGACCGGCCGACCGTGCTGGACGTCCTGGTGGACCCCGACATCCCGCCGATCCCGCCGCACGCGACCTTCGAGCAGGCCAAGGACACCGCCAAGGCGATGGCGAAGGGCGACGAGGACCGCCGGGGCGTCGTCCAGAAGGGCCTCAAGGTCAAGATGCGGGAGCTCCTCCCGCACCGCTCCGGCAGGTGAGGGCCACGAGCGGCCGGGACGCCAGGTCTGGAGGGTGAGCAGCAGGCTGCGCGGCCTGGCGCTGTCGTCGAAGGCGCCGTGCGCGCCGTGGTCCCGGTCGGCGTCGCACGGCTCCCACAGGTTGCCGGGGTCGACCTCGGGCCGCCGGGCGCCGGTCTGCTGCGACCGGTACCCGGTCCGGCCGAGGTAGCGGTCGAGCAGCCCCGGGACGACCTTCTCGGCGAGCAGCGTCGCGATCGTCGAGCCGCCGACCCAGCGCTCCCGGCGCCGGGGGTTGTCGGCGGCGTGGACGACGGCGCGGGCGGCCACCTCGGGCTGGTAGATCGGCGGCACCGGCCGCGGGCGGCGCGGCAGCCGGGAGCGGACCCAGTCGAACTGGGGGGTGCTGAGGGCGGGCAGCTGGACCATCGTCACCTTGACCGCGCTGCGGTCGTGCAGCAGTTCGGCGCGCAGCGACTCGGTGAAGCCCTCGACGGCGTGCTTGGCGCCGCAGTAGGCCGACTGGAGCGGGATCCCGCGGTAGGCCGGCGCCGAGCCGACCTGGACGATCACGCCCGAGTCGCGCGGCCTCATCCGCGCGAGCGCGGCCCGCGTGCCGTGCGCGGTCCCGAGGTAGGTGACCTCGGTGACGCGGCGGTACTCCTCGGGCGTGATCTCGTCGAACGGCGCGAAGACGCCGGTGAAGGCGTTGTTCACCCACACCCCGATCGGCCCGAGCGTGCGCTCGACCCGGTCTAGTGGTCGAGGCGTGCCGCGCATTCGAGGAGCAGGGCGTGCACGAAGGCCTGCGGGAGGTTCCCGCGCATCTGCCGCTGCTCCACGTCGTACTCCTCGGACAGCAGCCCGGCGGGCCCGCACGCGGAGCGGTTGCGCTCGAACCAGCGCAGCGCGGCCGCCACGTCCCCCCGCTGGTGGGTGGCGAGCGCGGCGAGGAACCCGCACGGCAGGAACGCGCCCTCGGCCTCGCCGAGCGGCCGCTCGGCGTGCCGGAACCGGTAGGCGTAGCCGTCGTCGGTGAGCTCGGTGAGGTAGGCGTCGAGCGTGCGGCGGCTGCGTGGGTCGTCCGCGGGCACGGCGCCGCGGATCGCGGGCAGCAGCAGCGCGCCGTCCAGCCCCGGGTCGCCGGGCGAGCGCTGCCAGCGGCCGGACGGGTGGACGGCGCGGGACGCCGTCGCCGCCACGATGGCGTCGGCCCGCCCGGTCTCCCCGACGGCGCGCAGCCCGGCCGCGCAGTTGAGGGCGCTGTGCGTCCACCGGCGGTCGTCCAGCTCCCAGATGCCCGCGTCCGGGTCGCGCCAGCGCTCGTCGACGGCGGCGACCGCCGTGCGCAGGGCCCGCCTGCCGTCGGCGTCGAGCCCGTCGCGCTCGGCCGCGGCGCCGAGCAGCAGCAGCGCGTCGCCGAAGCCGTCGAGCTGGAACCGGCCGGTCATCTGGTTCCCCACCCGGTCGTAGCCGCCCGGGTAGCCGGGCAGCTTCAGCACGTCCTGCTCGGGCACCGGCCCGCCGGTGCTCGTGTAGGCGGGCTTGAGGCGCGGACCGTCCTCCAGGACGCGCGCGGTGACGAACCGCACCGCGTCGTCGAAGAGCCGCTCGGCCCCGGCGGCGGCCGCCGCGAGGCCCGCGAAGCACTGGTCGCGGATCCAGACGTAGCGGTAGTCGTAGTTGCGGCCCGCCTCGCTGCGCTCGGGCAGGCTCGTGGTCGCCGCCGCGACCATCCCCCCGCTCGCGCCGGTCATGCCGCGCATGACGGCGTGGGCGTGCCGCGCGTCCCGGTCGGCGATCGTGCGCGGGCGCGGCACCGCGCGGTGCCAGGCCGTTTCGGTGGCGTGCCAGACGCGGTCCGCGACCGGCGGCTCCTTGCGCGGGGGACGGTCGGTGATCTCCAGGACCAGGTCGTGGCGCGTTCCAGCCGGAACCGTGAGGTCCAGTTCGAGGCCCCGCCCGCGCCGGGCCCCGGCCGCGCCCGTCCAGCGGAACCACAGGCCGCCCGCGTCGCCCGTCCAGGCGCCGTGGAAGTCCGGACGAAAGGCCCCGAAGCCGGGGCGCGGGTCGCAGACGACGCGGACGCGGGCGTCCCCCTCGCGGGCGACGATCTGCCGGAGCAGCACCGCGCGGCCGGGCTCGCCCGGGAACGCCAGGGCCTCCCGGCACTCGATGACCCCGTCGTCGGTCACCCACCGGCTGCGCCAGATCAGCGTGCCGGGCTCGTAGGCGCCGCCCCACACGAACCGCTCCCGGGGCGTGACCGCGTAGATCCCGGGCCCGCCGATCAGGGAGGCGAACACCGCGTCGCCGTCCCAGCGCGGCGCGCACATCCAGCAGAACTCCCCGCGCGGGCCGACGACGACGCCCCGCTCGCCGTCGGCGATGAGCGCGTACTCCCGCAGCACCTGCGGGGGGTAGCGGTCGTCGTTCATGCCACCCGGTACTCCTCCGCGTCCCGCCTGCGGAACTCCAGGCCGATCCCGGGCGCGTCGTCCCGGGGGCGGACGACCCCGCCGGACGGGACGAGCGCGCCGTCGAAGAGCATCGACTCGACGCGGACGTGGTCGTGGAACCACTCGATGTGGCGGGCGTTCGGGACGGCCGCCATCACGGCCGCGTGCAGGTGCGGCGCGCAGTGGGCGGACAGGTCCCGGGCGTGCGCGCGGGCGAACGCGGCGACCCGGAGGAACTCGGTGATCCCGCCGACCCGGGTCACGTCGGCCTGCGGGCAGTCGACGGCGTCGATCAGGCGGACGTAGTAGGGCAGGTCGTAGCCGTACTCCCCGGCCGCCACCTCGCACGGCACCGCGTCGCGGACCGCGCGCAGGCCGGCGACGTCGTCGGAGGACACCGGCTCCTCGAACCACCGCAGGTCGGGCGCCGCCTCGGCGACCCGCACGGCCTGCTTGGCGGTGTAGGCGCCGTTGGCGTCGGCGTACAGCTCGGTGTCGGGGCCGATGACCTCGCGGGCGACGCGCAGCCGCTCCAGGTCGCGGCCGGTCCGGGCGCCCCGCCCCTCGCCGATCTTGATCTTCACGCGAGGGATGCCGAGGTCGCCGGCCCAGTTGCCGAGCTGGTCGCGCAGCCGCGCGTGGCCGTCGGTGGTGAAGCCGCCCGAGCCGTACACGGGGACCTCGTCGTGGACGGCGCCGAGCAGCCGGTGCAGCGGCAGGCCGAGCAGCCGCGCCTTCAGGTCCCACAGAGCGCAGTCGACCGCCGAGATCGCCATGGCGCAGACGCCGGGACGCCCCGCGTTGCGGACGGCGCGGCACATCCGCTCGTGCGCCCCGGGCGGGTCGAGCGCGCCGGTGTCGCGGACCACCGGCGCGAGCAGCGCGGTGACCGCCCCGGCGACGGCCGCCGGGCCGTAGGTCCAGCCGAGGCCGGTCCACTCCTCGCTGGACGCCTCGACGAGCACGAGCGTCGTCGAGGCCCAGGCCAGCGTGCCGTCCGCCTCCGGGCCGTCCGTCGGGATCGTGTACGCGGCGGCGGTCAGCTCGATCACAGCGGCTCCGCGGGGAGTTCGGCGAGGTGCGGGGCCCGCACGCCGGTGCCGTCGGCGATCCGCGTGCGGCAGGAGAACCCGTCGGCCGGCACGGTCGTACCCGGACCGGCGTCGCGGACGCGGGGCCACAGCCCGGGTTCGGCGGCGCCGACCGAGACCTCGTAGCGGCCCCGCTCGAAGCCGAAGTTGCCCGCCGGGCCGCAGCAGCCCACGTCGAGGACCTCGGCCTGGACGCCCGCGCGGCGCAGCACCTCCGCGTCGGCCTCGACCCCCCAGACGGTGTGCTGGTGGCAGTGCGGCTGGGCGATGGCGGCGCGCCCGGCGCCCGGGTGGAAGTTGTCGGTGAAGGCGTCCGGCCGCAGGACGACCGGGGGCGCGGCGAGTTCGGCGTTCAGGTCGTCCAGGCAGGCCCGGGGCTCGACGACCGCGCGGCGGCGGCCGGTGTCCAGCGACACCGGCCGGCCGCGGTACCTGGACCGGTCGATCACCACGGCGGCGTTGCGGCACTGGCCGGCCAGGCTCGTCCCGCCGCCCTGCGACAGCACGGGCACGCCGTGCTCGCGGCAGACCGCGACCGCCTCGACGGCCGCGTCGATGCTCCGGGGGACGGCCACGCCGATCGGCGGCTGCCGGTAGTCGGAGGCGTAGGCCGCCCGCGACCCGGCGTCGAAGCGCACCTCGCCGTCGACCCTGACCGCGAGATCACGTTCAAGCGTGTCGAACATACGCGTCGAACTACCCGGGCCGCCGGATCTAACCTCAGGCCCGCTGTGACAGGGGCTGCGGCCTGCATGGGGAAGGGGCCGAGACCTTGACCGGGCGATGACCGAAAGCGGATTGGCCGTTTAGGCGATCTCACGAGGGTAGACGTTGCGTCATGTCCACTTTGGACACATTTCTCCGACCAAAGGAGGGGATGACATGACTGGGCCGATCGCCCAGCAGGCGCCGAACACCGCCCAGAGCGGCAGGTCCGGCAGCGGACTCGTCGATGTCGTCGACCTGATCCTGGAAAAGGGTCTGGTCATCGACCTCTACGCCCGGGTGTCGCTGGTGGGGATCGAGATCCTCACGGTGGACGTCCGGATCGTCGTCGCCAGCGTCGACACCTACCTCCGGTTCGCCGAGGCGGTGAACCGCCTCGACATCGCCCACGACGGCACCTCGCAGGGGCTGCCCGAGTTCGTCGGGGGCCTGGAGGAGTCCGGCGCGAAGAAGAAGACGCGCGGTGCCCTCCAGGGCGCCTCGGACAAGCTGAAGGAGACCTTCGGCGGCGACTCCGACTCCGACTCCGAGAAGGAGTCCGAGCCCTCGCGGCGCCGCTCCTCCCGCAAGAAGGAGGACGACGACTCATGACGACCCCGCAGTACGTGTACGGGGTGACCCGCAAGGGGGCGGCGCTGCCCGACGGTGTGACCGGGCTCGACGACCGGCCGGTCGCGCTGGTGGCCGACGGCGAGTGCGCCGCGCTCGTCAGCGACCTGCCGGTCGGCCGCGCGCTCGGCGAGCGCCCCGACCTGGAGGCGCACCAGCGGGTCCTGGGAGCGATGGTCCACGCGGGCATCGTCGTCGTGCCGCTCCGGTTCGGGGCCGCGATGGAGGGGCGCGAGGCCGTCGAGCGGGAGCTGCTCGCCGCGAACTCCGACCGGTTCGTCCACATGCTGGACCGCCTGGAGGGCCGCGTCGAGCTGCGGCTGCGCGGCACCTACATCCAGGACGCGGTGCTCCGCGAGATCATGCAGGCCGAGCCCGAGATCGCCGAGCTGTCCAAGCGGCTGCGCGAGGTGCCCGCCGACGCGGCCGACGCGGTCTACTACGACCGGATCCGGCTCGGCGAGCTGATCGCGGGCGCGATGGAGCAGCGCCGCGAGACCGACGCCCAGCTGCTGCTGGAGGGCGCCGCCCCGGCGGCCGAGGCCGTGATCCCGAGGCCGCCCGCCCGCGAGGAGGACGTCGTGGACGCCTCCTTCCTGGTCCCCGTCGAGCGGCGCGCCGAGTTCGACGCGGCCGTCGAGGAGCTGAGCCGCGCGCACGCCGACCGCGTCCGGATCCGGGTGGTGGGGCCGCTGCCGCCCTACGACTTCGTCCCGGAGGCGTGAGCCATGGGGCTGTTCACCGGACTGCTGACCCTGCCGCTGGCGCCCGTGCGCGGCGTGACCTGGCTGGCCGAGACGCTGGTCACGCAGGCGGAGGAGCGGCTCTATGACCCGGGGCGCATCAACGCCGAACTACAGGGGCTCGCCGACCGGGTGGCGGACGGCGAGCTGACCGAGGAGGAGGCGGCCGCGGCGGAGGACGAGCTGTTCGAGCGGCTGATCGAGGGCCGCCGCCGCGCCGCGTCCCTCGGCGGAGCGGGGGGATAGCCCGTGCCGATGCCCGCGTCCAAGGCCGCCGAGTACGCGGTCGAGCACGTCACCGCCATGACCGGCCGCAGCGCCGAGTCCGTCGTCGGGATGGAGCGCGCGGACGGGGACGGCTGGCGGGTCACGGTCGAGGTCGTGGAGACCCGCCGCATCCCCGACTCCGCCGACATCCTGGCGGTCTACGAAACCGAGGTGGACGGGGACGGCGAGCTGGTCGCCTACCGCCGCGTCCGCCGCTATCCGCGCGGACGGGTCGAGAGGGAGTGAACGGGGTTTGAGTGAGATGTCCTGGACCGGTGCCCGGTCTCCCCTCGCCGGGGGGAGCCCGCCGGGCGGCGGCTCGGCCAACCTGGCCGACCTGCTGGAGCGCATCCTCGACAAGGGCATCGTGATCGTCGGCGACGTGCGGGTGAACCTGCTCGACATCGAGCTGCTGACGATCAAGCTGCGGCTGCTGGTCGCCTCGGTCGACCGCGCCAAGGAGATGGGCATCGACTGGTGGGAGCACGACCCGTCGCTGTCGTCCAAGGCCCGGCGGGACGGGGTCGAGGGCGGCCGCGACCGGGAGCTGGAGGAGGAGAACCGGCGGCTGCGCGAGCGGCTCGCCGCGCTGGAGGCAGGCGGGGCCGGTGACGGGGCCGAGTCGCGGAAGGAGAGCCGATCATGACCGAGGTCCGGACGGACGGCGGCACCGCCGTCTACCTGTACGGGGTGGCGCGCGACCTGGACCCGGCCGCGCTGCCCGGCACCGGGGTGGCGGGCGCGCCCGTGCGCGGCGTGCCCGCCGCCGGGCTGACCGCGCTGGTCAGCACCGTCCGGCTGGAGGAGTACGGGGAGGCGGCGCTGCGCGCCAACCTGGAGGATCTGGCCTGGCTGGAGGCGACCGCCCGCACCCACCACGCGGTGGTGGAGCGGGCCGCGCGCGCGGCGCCGACCGCCCCGGTCCGGATCGCGACGATCTACAGCGACGACGACCGCGTCGCCGAGGTCCTGACGTCCGAGGGCGGCCGGTTCGCCGAGATCCTGGACCGCGTCGCCGGGCGGACGGAATGGGGCGTCAAGGCGTACGCGGCCCCGGCCCCGGCCGTCCAGGACGCCCCGCCCGCCGAGCCGAGCTCGGGCACCGCCTACCTGCGCGGCCGCCAGCGCGAGCAGCGCCGCCGCGCCGACGCCGGACGCCGCTCCGCCGAACTGGCGGGCGAGCTGCACGCCGAACTCGCCGACGGCGCCGTGGCGTCCCGGCACCACCCGGCGCAGGACGCGCGGCTGTCCGGGCGCACCGACGTCCAGGTCCTCAACGCCGCCTACCTGCTGGACGACGACCGGGTGGAGGAGTTCCTGGCGGCGGCGCAGCGGGCGCAGGACCGGCTGGCGGGCATCGAGCTGGAGGTCACGGGCCCGTGGCCGCCCTACTCCTTCATCGAAGGGGACCGGTGACCGCCGCCCTCGACACCGGCGGCGGCCGCCCGCTGGAGCGGATCGCGCTGGTCGACCTGCTCGACCGGCTGCTCGCCGGCGGCGTCGTCATCGCCGGCGACCTGGTCATCTCCGTGTCGGGTGTCGACCTGGTGCGGGTGTCGCTGCGCGCGCTGATCACCACCGTCCTGGACGAGGCGTCCGGCGAGGAGGCACCGTGACCCGACCGACCGAGCCCGCCTGGAAGCTGCGCACCGACCCCGAGACCGTCGAGCGCGACCTCGTGAAGCTGGTGCTGACGCTGGTGGAGCTGATCCGGCAGCTGATGGAGCGGCAGGCGCTGCGCCGCGTCGACGGCGGCGACCTGTCCGACGAGCAGGTCGAGGAGCTGGGGCTGGCGCTGATGCGGCTGAACCACGCGATGACCACGCTCAAGGACCACTTCGGCCTGGACGACCACGACCTCAACCTCGACCTGGGCCCCCTCGGCCCGCTCCTCCCGCCCGACTGAGCGCTAGCCCCAGGGGAGCTGGAGGAGAGCGAGCACCGGCGCGGGCGGGCGGAGGCCGCGGGTGCCCGGCCAGCCGAACGCCACGGCCAGCGCCGCCGCGAGGACGCCACCGCCGATGTCGCCCGCCGTCCACAGCACCAGCGGGTGCCCGTGCGGCGGTACGTGCCCGCCATGGAGGACGGCGGCCCGGTACCCACGGGTGGACGCCTCGACGGCGCCGGTCACGGCGCGGCCGGGCAGCAGGGCGAGCGCCGCCGTCCCGGCGGTCAGCAGGACGCCGGGGGCGAGCATCGTCCAGGGCAGGCCGACCGGCCGGGGCGTCGTCTCCGGATCCTCGTGGGCCTTCGACGGGTGCCGCGCCGGACGTCCCGCGCCGCGGAAGACACCCCCGGCCCAGACCAGGACGTAGGAGAGCGCGGTCACAGCGTCCTCCCGAGGAACCGCGCGTAGACCAGCACGCCCGCCCGCGCGGCACCGGCCGCTCCTCGAACCCCGACCCCCGGTGCAGGATCAGCACATCGCGCTCCGGGTCGACCTGCGCCACGTAGGCCGTCGGCCACACCGACCGGCCGAGGGAGGCCAGGCCGCGGACCACCTCCGCCGGGATCACCGCCGAGACGATCGCCCGGCCGCCGGGTCAGCGTTCCGCGAGCATCTCGACGCGAAGTCCTTCGAGGGTGCTGCGCAGGAGGCGGGAGACGTGCATCTGGGAGAGGCCGATCTGCTCGGCTATCTGCGCCTGGGTCTTGTTGCCGAAGAACCGCAGGAGCAGGATCGTCCGCTCGCGTTCGGGGAGGTCGTCGACCAGGGGGCCGAGGGCCTGGGCGTCGATGAGGTCCTCCAGCGCGCCGTCGTCGGTCCCGAGGCGCTCGCCGATGGTGCCGTCCTCCTGGTGCGCGTCGTTCGGCGCCTCCAGGGACAGCGGGCGGTAGGCGTCGCAGGCGCCGATGGTCTCGACGGTCTCCTCCTCGGTGATGCCCATCCGAGCGGAGATCTCGGTGGTCGTGGGGGAGCGCCCGTGATCCTGGGTGAACTCCTGGACGGTGCGCTGGAGGATGGGGCGGAGCTCCTGGAGCCGCCGCGACACATGGACGCTCCATGTCTTGTCGCGGAAATGGCGCTTCACCTCCCCGAGCATCATCGGATAGGCGTAGGCGACGAAGCGGTCGCCGATCTCGGGGTCGAACCGGTTGATGGCCTTGATCAGCCCCACATAGGCGACCTGCTGGAGGTCGTCGAGCGGCTCACCTCGGTCGGCGTAGCGCCGCGCCACGCCCCGGACGAGTGAGGCGTGCAGGTCCACGACGCGGCCGCGGAGGCGTTCCCGGCGCGGATCGTCGCTCGCGAGCCGCTTCATCTCGGCCAGCATGTTCTCGGTCTGTCCATCGTCGTATCGCTGCGTGGCCTGCGTCCTTGTCATCCGGGGGGCCTTTCCGCTCGGCATGAGCGAGCTTCCGCTCACTTCTTCGGCTACCCACGGAATGGCCCTTCATACGACCCGCCTTCGGGAGAGACGCGTTCCACCCGCTCAGAGCGTGTGCGTCACCGGTCGGGAGTTCGGCCATGTATTGCGGAGGGGCCGCCTTTCCGATTGTGCTTCCCTGATCACTGATCGTGATAATCGCCTGGTCGGACGGATGGCCGCCGCCTGGAGATCTCTGTGCCCTGGACATAGGGACCATGGTCCGTTTAAGGTAAGCGGACCATGGTCCGAGTGAAGGGATGTTCATGATGCGCGTGCGCCATCTCCTGGTCGCCGCGGCGGTCGGCGGCCTGCTGCTCGCCGCCTCCGAAGCGTCCGCCCAGCCGTCC
Source organism: Actinomadura litoris (assembly GCF_009733595.1). Classification (GTDB taxonomy): domain Bacteria; phylum Actinomycetota; class Actinomycetes; order Streptosporangiales; family Streptosporangiaceae; genus Spirillospora; species Spirillospora litoris. Next base: position 468,821 of record NZ_WOFH01000003.1, read on the forward strand.
CCCCGAGCGGAGCCGGCCGCCGACAAGCCGGTCTACGTTCCGCTCCACGGCGGACGGTGGCTGCCCTGCGAAGGTCTCGCCGGGTGCACGTACAAGCCGCTGCGGGGCGACCCGCGGACCGGCCCGTCGGAGAGCGTCTTCCGGCTGAAGGCGGGCACCGGCTTCGACCGCCACTGGCACACGAGCCCCGAGCACGTCCTCGGCGTCTCGGGCAGGCTCGTCTGGAACGTCGAGGGCGGGCCGCGCGCCCGCATCGGCCAGGGCGACTTCCTCTACTACCCGTCCAAGGCGGTTCACTGGGGCGAATGCCTGAAGGGTGCCGACTGCGTCTACAAGGTCTACGACGACCTGCCCTACGACTTCCACGCGGGCCGGTAAGGGGGCCTCCGGCGCGGGCCCGGCCGCCGGGGGTGAGTAGGTTCTGTTCGGTGGCCATGTCGGGAAGGGAGGGCCGCGATGGGCGCCTACGCCGTCGTCGGGGCCGGGCTCACCGGCGCCGCGACCGCCTGGCAGCTGGCCCGGCGCGGCCACGAGGTCACCGTGCTGGAGCGCTCCACCCCGGCCAACGCCGAGGGCAGCTCGCACGGGTCCGCGCGGATCCTCCGGTACGGCTACGCCGACCCCTTCTACGTCCGGCTGGTCGCCGACGCGCGGGCCGAGTGGGACGAGCTGGAGCGCCGCTCCGGCGAGCGCCTCATCGACCCGACCGGCTCCCTCGACTTCGGTGCCGCCCGCGACCCGGCGGCCCTGGCCGCCGTGTTCGAGCGGGTCGGCGTCGACCACGAGCTGCTCACCGCCGCCGAGGCCGCCGCGCGCTGGCCGGGCTTCGCCTTCGAGGGCGGTTCCGGCGTGCTGTGGCACCCGGCGGCCGGGGTGATCGACGCGGAGTCCGCGGTGGCGGCCATGCTGCGGCTGGCGCGGGCGGACGGCGCCCGGGTCGAGACCGGCCGGCCGGTGACCTCGATCGAGTGGGCGGGCGCCGGTTACCGGCTGCTGGGCCCGGACGGGCATGCCGAGGAGGCCGAGAGGGTCGTCATCGCCATCGGCGGCTGGCTGCCCGACCTCCTCGGCGACCTCCCCCTGCCCGCGCCGTTCCTGGCCGCTCTCCCTCCGCTCCAGGTGATGCAGGAGAACGCTTACCACTTTCCCTGCCGCGAAGCCGGGGAAAGGGTATGGCCGACATTCATACATAAGGAGTCGACCATTCTGGTATACGGCCTTCCAGGCGGACGCGACGCCGCCCGCACCGGCGGCAGGTCCGGCATAAAAGTGGCCGAGTTCAACGGCGGGCGGCCGATCCGGAGCGCCGCCGCCCAGAACGGCGGGATCGACCCGGCCAACCGCGCGCGGCTCGTCGAGCACGTCCGGCGGACGCTGCCCGGCCTCGTCCCCGAGCCCTACGCCGAGACGACCTGCCTTTTCACCAACACCCCCACGGAAGACTTCGTGATCGACGGCGTCGAGGGAATCACCGTGGCCTCGCCCTGCTCCGGGCACGGCGCCAAGTTCGCTCCGCTCCTCGGCCGAATCATCGCCGATTCGGCATCGGGCGAACGCGCCGCCCCAGAACGTTTCCGCGTGACCGTGTAGCGCGGAATGGCGCGGCCCCCCTTCAATGGCTGTGCCATGATGACCCGGTGGACGACAAGAGGATCGTGCCTCCCCTTGAGGGCGATGAACGCAGCGTTCTGGCCGCCTTCCTTCAATACCACCGCGAGACGCTGGCCATGAAATGCGCGGGGCTGACCCCCGAACAGCTCAAGCGCAGGTCGGTGCCGCCGTCGAGCATGTCGCTGCTCGGGCTGGTCCGGCACATGGCCGAGGTCGAGCGGATCTGGTTCCGGATCAGGCTGTCCGGCGAGGACATCCCCCTCCGGTGGAAGCGGCGGCCCGGCGACGACATCGACTTCGAGGTCGACGCGGCCGATCCCGAGGAGGCCTTCGCGGCCTGGAACGAGGAGTGCGCGCGGTCCCGCGACATCGTGGCGGCGGCCGAATCCCTCGACGTCACCGGCCGTGACGGCGACTGGAGCTTCTCGCTCCGCTGGATCCTCGCCCACCTGATCGAGGAGTACGCGCGGCACAACGGCCACGCCGACCTGCTCCGCGAGAGCATCGACGGAAGCACCGGAGAATAGTCTCCCGCGTTCGCGGAGCCGCCCGGAGGCACCGGACGGCGGTGCGGTCAGCCCGCCTTGCCGCGGGCGATGTAGACCTTCATGCCGGTGAAGTCGAGCGTGACGTTGTACGGCTTGTAGAAGCTGTGGGAGAAGTGCGCCAGCACATCGAATCCCTCCCCCTGGGGCGGGTCCTCGTCCGCGCTCGCGAAGGCACCGCCGGCGGCGCCCGCGAAGGCGAATCCGCCGGCGCCGCCGCCCTTGTCCGCGTAGCAGTAGACGTGCTTGGCGGTGGCGTCGCCGAGGCGGATCTCGTGCGGGTAGCAGGGGTAGCTGATGACCGGCTGGCCTCCGGCGTAGGCCTCCACCGGCCGGTCGTAGTCGGTGCGGACCCGCAGCCGCTGCGCCGTCTCGACGGCCATTCCCGCGGCCGTCTCGCCGGTGCCGCCGACGTCCATCGCCACCACCCGCGTCCCGGAGTCGGCGACGCTGCCCCTGCTGTGCAGCAGGTGCTCGCGGGCCAACCACATCGGCAGCGGGTCGGCACCCGCGCGCCCGGCGTCGGCGCGCGCCTTCCTGGCCGCCTCGGGGGTCCGGCGGCGCAGGATCAGCGACCGGCCCGCGTAGTCGACCGTGGTCAGGAAGTGGTACAGGATCCAGGTGCCGATGATGCCGTCCGCGGCCGCGGAGGAGGCCTCCTCATCACCCGTCCACTGGACGGGGACGTTGCGCAGTTCGATCCCGCCCAGCCTGAACGACTCCAGCACGCCGAAGTAGTGCCAGATCTCGCGGCCCGCGTACTCGATCTTCTGGCTGGCGACGGCTTCGAGCCCGGCCTCCTTGGCCGTCTTCGCCGAAAGGCCCAGCCACGGGACGCGGCTGTAGAACGTGAAGCGCTTCTGCGGCCCGCCGTTGACCGAGGCGGGCAGTATCGGGAACGGGTCCAACTCGGTCCAGGCCGCGCGGCCGACGTCGCCGTGGACCTGGTACGCCTCGCCGCGGATCGCCCCGAACCACTTGGCGTAGACGTCCTCGCCGGCCGCCTGCCAGCGCGGCACGGAAAGGGCGAACTTGTCCTGCCGGATATAGCAGTCGCCCAAGAGGCGGTTGGTCTCCTTGTCGGCGGGCGCGAGTCCGAGCGCCATCGTGAGGTACTTCTCCGCGTCGGGGAACTTGTTGCCCAGTAGCCCGACATAGCCGCGCCGGCGTGCCGCGTGCACGTTCTTGGGATCCTTCTTCAGGATCTCCTCGTAGGCGCGGCCCGCCCGCTCGAACTCCCCGGCCTTGAACAACGCGTCCGCGTCGCCGTCCTCGGCTCGCGCCGCGGCCGTCCTGCCCAGCAGCGGCGCGGTCGCGGCGGCGCCGGTCACCAGGGCGGCGCCCCGCAGCAGCGACCGCCGACCCCATTCGCGGGCGTTGGCCATATCCCTCTCCTCTTCACGGTCACCTCTCGGAGCCGGGGCGTCATGCCCTCGGCGCGGACCGCCGTGGTCCGCGCCTCTACTGAAGAGGAGAGGCCGTCGCGGTGGCGTATGCGCTTTTCGATACGCCCGCGATACGCGCGGCTAACGCGCTCCGCTCAGCGCGGACGTCTGCGGCGCGTTGGGAAGCCGGACGGTCACGATAAGGCCCCCCGCGGGGCGCGGCGTGATGTCGAGCGCCCCGTCATGGGCGCGGACGATGCTGTGCACGATGGCCAGCCCGAGCCCGACGCCCGCGTGCTCGTCGGTGCGGATGCGCCGCGTCCCGCGCTGGAAGGGCTCGGTCAGGGTCGGCACCAGATCCGGCGGGACCGGTCGGCCGGTGTTCTCGACCCGCAGCACGCTCACGTCGGGCTGCGACTCGGTGTGGACGCTCACGACGCCGCCCGTGGGGAGGTTGTGGACGATGGCGTTCTGGACGAGGTTGGTGACCACCCGCAGGATGAGCTCCTCCGAGCCGACGGTCTGCGCCCTCTCGCCCGTGACCTCAAGGGTGATCCGGCGCTGTTCGGCGAACGGGAGCAGCGTCTCGGCGGCCTCTTCGGCGACGAGCGAGAGGTCGACGGGCTCGCGGGTGAAGCTCCTGCGGTCGCTGCGGCTGAGCAGCAGCAGCGCCTCGATGAGGTCGATCGCCCGGGTGTTGACGGTATGGAGGCGTTCGAGGAGTTCGCCCTGGTCCCGGGTGGGGTCGCTGCGCGCCACGTCCAGCAGCGTCTGCGAGATCGCCAGCGGGGTCCGCAGTTCGTGGGAGGCGTTCGCGGCGAACCGCTGCTGCTCGTCGAGGTGGGATTCGAGCTGCCGGAGCATGGTGTCGAACACGTCGGCGAGTTCGCGGAACTCGTCCCTGGGGCCGCGCATGCGGATCCGGTGCGAGAGCGATCCCTCCGCGGCCAGCCGCGCCGCGTCCGTGATCTGGGTGAGCGGCGAGAGCATCCTCCCCGCGAGGAGCCATCCGCCGAGAAGGCCGAACAGCAGGAGGAAGGCCATCGCCTGGGACGCGCGGGGGAGGAAGGCGCGCTGGAGGTCGGAGCGGTTGGGGACCCACGGCGGCTGCGGTCCCCAGTGCCCCTGCCCCGGCCCGGGGCTGAGGTTGCCGTCGGGCACGTAGCGCAGCAGGAACACCCAGACGACGGCCAGCAGCAGGGCGCCGGCGACCATGAGGAACCCGGCGTAGCTGAGGGTGAGCTTCAGCCGGACGCTGAGCCCCGCACGCCTGCTCGCGAATGCCGGCGGTGTGGACGGCATCACGGCGACCACAGGCCGCCAGGGGCGGCCCCGGCCCGGCAGGGCGCGTCCTCCACGATCAGCAGACACATACCGGGGAGCCTAATGACCACCACATATCGCTGGCATATGCGACCCCGGAGACACGCCGGAGGGGCGCCGTCCTCGGGAATCGGGGACGGAGGGACATATGACTTTCGGCCGCCCGGCGCCTGCCGGTGGTGGACGGGACGGTCAAGGCTCACGCCAGCTCGGTCTTGTCGCGGCCGGCCGTGGAGAACCGCGCGGCCGCCGCCGTCCTCGCCCACAAGGCCGGGCTCGCCCCACCGGCCGGGGAGCCGGTGCGGCGGACGGGGTGGCGCGCAGCAGGGTCGCGGCGGCGCCGACGAGGATCGTGGCGGCCACGTCCCGAGCGCTCCGGCGGCGCAGCGCCAGAAAGCCCGTCACCACCAGCAGCGACCTCGGGACGAGCAGGAGCCCGTCTCCCGCCGGGTCCACCGCCGAGCCCGCGAACGAGGGCGCGCCGGCCGCCGAGGCCCGCCGGTCACCTTCACCGGCTCGCCGCCGCTCCGACCATTCGGTACTGATATTCCCATTTCATGTCGGTGCCAGTGGAAAGAAGGGCGGTGTGAACACCCGAGCCGAATGGCGGATTCGCACCCCCGACTTTCGTCGGGGTTGAGTTTCGCGCCCGTCAGAAAACGCGGGCGGGGGTCACGGCACGTACCTGAGCCGGCGCAGGCGCGCGAGGTGGTCGACGATGCTCTCGTGGGAGTCGACGCAGCCGGCGAAGCCCGCCCGGCGGATCTTGATCGTGCTCTGGACCATGTCGTACCCGGCGTTCCACACCCCGTCCGCGAAGGGCCAGGAGACGATCTGGTCGTACGGGACGGGCCGCAGGTGATGGCGTTCGACGAGCCCGTCCCAGGCGGCCCGCTTGTCGGCCATCTGGTCGCTCAGGCTCATCGGCTGGGGCGGAGCGGTGGGCATCTCGAAGACGTCCGCGATGTCCGTCCACAGATGCTGCCAGCGGAACAGGTCGCCGTTGGTGACGTTGAAGATCTCGCCCGCGGCGCCCTCGCCGGTCAGCGCCCACTCGGTGGCCGCCGCGAGCAGATCGGCGTCGGTGGCCTGGTGCAGCGCCGTCCACGCGCCCGCGGAGCCGGGGAACCGCAGCGGCACCCCCGCGTCCTTGGACAGCGCCGCGAACACCGCGATGCCGTTCAGCAGGTTCATCGGCGAGCCGGTGTTGAACCCGATGACGGCGTCGGGGCGCAGCACCGTCCAGGCGAAGCCGTCGGCGCGGGCCCGGTCGGCGAGCAGGTCTTCCTGGTCGTTGTAGAAGATCGGGCCGAGGAACCGGGGATCGGACTCCTTCGCCGGCGTCTTGTAGGGCCCGAGGTGCTCCCCGTAGGACTTCCCGCCGCCGATCAGCACGACGCGCTGGAGGGGCGCGCGGGCCGCCCGCAGGGCGTCCAGGGTGTTGGCCAGCATGGCCACGTTCGGGCCGACCGTCTCCGCCATGGTCGGACGCTCGACATAGGCGGCGAAGACCAGGTGGGTGACGTGCGCGAGGTCGCCGAACGCCGCCTGGGCGGCGGCCGCGTCGAGCAGGTCGACGCTGATGTGCCGCCCCCCTTCCTCGGCGCGGCGCCGGGACGCCGTCGTCACCTGCCATGCGCCATCGCCGCCCAGCCGGTCGGCGATGGCCGACCCGACGACTCCGTGGGGGCCGACGAGCAGAACGGCGCTCATGCCGTCACCCGCTCACATCCGAGGCCCCTGGTGGCCGACTTGCCGAAGATGGTCATGCCCTGTGTTCCCTTCACGAGCGAAGCGGGACGCACCGTCCCGGCCTCCAACTCTGGAAGGGCCTCCAGGTCCGCCGCCACACCCGGCTGATCCGACCACCGCGCTCACTACCACCGCGCTCCCTACCACCGGCAGGGTCAGGCAGACGCTTCCACCGCGTGGGCACAATGGAGGGCATGAACGGAACGGACGCGTCGGCCGTCGGTGCCCTCGGCGACTTCCTCCGCGGCCGCCGGGCCCGGCTCAGCCCCGAGGACGCGGGAATCGTGTCCTACGGCGCCCGCCGCGTCCCCGGGCTGCGCCGGGAGGAACTCGCCCAGCTCGCCGGTATCAGCCCCACCTACTACACCCGTCTTGAGCAGGGGCAGAGCACCAACGCCTCCGAAACGGTCATCGACGCGATCGCCCGCGCCCTGGACCTCGACGACGCCGAGCGCACCCACCTGCACGACCTGGCGAAACCGGCGCGGCACAGCGGGCGGCGCCCCGCGCGGCCGGACGCCGCCCGCCCGAGCACGGTGCGCCTGATCAACGCGATGGCCGACGTCCCGGCGGTCGTCCTGGGCCGCCGCACCGAGGTCCTGGCCTGGAACCCCCTCGCGCACGCGCTGCTGGCGGGGCACTACGACCCCGCGTCCCCGGAGCGCCCGGCCGACCGCCCCAACCTGACCCGGATGCTGTTCCTGGACCCCCACACCCGCGACCTGTACGCCCGCTGGGACGAGGAGGCCGCCCGCGACGTCGCGTCCCTCCGCCTGTTCGCGGGCCGCTACCGCGACGACCGGGAACTGGCCGACCTGGTCGGGGAACTGACCCTCAAAAGCGACACGTTCGCCGCCCTGTGGGCCAAGCACCCGGTCTACAAATGCCAATCCGGGCGCAAGCACTTCCGGCACCCCGAGGTCGGCGAGTTCGAGCTGGAATTCGAGGTCCTGCACCTGCCCGACGACTCGGGGCACCGGATCCTGACCTACACCGCGCTTCCCGGAACCCCGTCCGAGCTGTCCCTGCGCCTCCTCGGAAGCGCGAGCATCACGAGCGCCGCCACGACGTAGAGCACCGCGGAGATGACGAGGACGGTGCCGAGCGCGTCGGCGTAGTCGTCCGGCCCCGGCGCACCGGCCGCCGGTTCCGTGGCGGCGCTGAAGAAGACCGTGCCGAGGACCGCGACGCCGATGGCGCCCCCGATCTGGTTGACGGTGGACAGCACGCCGCCCGCGGCTCCGGCGTCGCGTCCGGGGACCCCGGCGAGGACGACGTTCACGAGGATGGGGGCGGCGAGCCCGAGGCCGAGGCCGCCGAGGAGAAGGGCGAGGGCGAGGGGCGGGTAGCCGGGGTCCTCGCCGTCCCGGACGACCGTCCACAGGACGAGTTGGGAGGCCGCGATGGTGAGCGAGCCGCTGATCAGCAGCGCCCGGCCGGCCCTGGCCGCGAGCGCGACACCGAGCCCCGAGGTGACGATCGAGCCGAGCGCGTAGGGCAGGATCACCAGGCCGGTCTCCCACGCGGTCCGGTGCGTGCCGTTCTGGAGGTAGACCGACAGGGTGAGGAAGAAGGACCCGATCCCGCCGAAGAAGAGCACGGACGCGCCCAGGCCGACCGTGAAGGCGCGGACGCGCAGCAGGGCCGGATCGAAGACGGGCTCGCCGGTGAGGCGGCGCTCGTGGCCGAGGAAGACCGCCATCAGGACGGCTCCGGCGGCGAGGAGGGCGTAGCTGCCCCACGTCCATCCCCAGGTCTGCGTCTGGATGATCGGCAGCAGCAGGAGCAGGATGCCCGAGGCCGCGAGCAGCGCGCCCGGCACGTCCAGCCGCGCGGTCGAGGGGGAGCGCGACTCCGGCAGGGCCCTCGCGCCGACGACGAGCGCCAGGACCGAGACGGGCACGTTGATCCAGAAGATCGCGCGCCACCCCAGGCCGAACACGTCGCCGTCGACGAGCAGCCCGCCCAGCAGCGGGCCGGCGACCGACGCGAGCCCCTGGACGGCCCCGTACGCGCCGAACGCCTTGGCGCGCTCGCCCGGAGCGAACGACGCCCGGATGATCCCGAACACCTGCGGCACCATGATCCCCGCGGTCAGCCCCTGGGCGGCGCGCGTGCCGATGAGCATCTCCGGCCCGGTGGCCAGCGCGCAGAGCGCGGAGGTGAGCATGAAGCCGGCCAGCCCGATCATGAACAGGCGCCTGCGGCCGTACCGGTCACCGAGCCGTCCGCAGGTGATCAGGCCCGCGCCCAGGGCGAGGACGTAGGCGGCGATCGTCCACTGGACCTGGGCGTCGCCCGCCCCGAGGTCCCGGGCCATCGCCGGGGCCGCGACCGTGACGATCGTCGCGTCGAGAAGATCCATGAAGGAACCGAAGAGCACCACCAGGAGCGCCGCGCCGGTGGCGGCGGGCGCGCGTGTGCCCTGTTCAGGGCTCGTTGAAGCGGTCATGCCGGTCACCATCGCCGATATGGTTGCCACCGGATGACCACTTTAGGGGGACCGATGGCCGCCACCTCCGCGCGGGCGATCAAGCTGCTGTCGATCTTCGGGACCGGCGCGACCCTGACCGCCGGACGGCTCGCGTCCAGGCTCGGCACGTCCGTGCGGACGGTGCGCCGCGACATCGACACGCTCAGGGAGCTCGGCTACGAGATCGAGGCCGTGCGCGGAGCGGGCGGCGGCTACCGGCTCGGCCGCGGCACCCGGCTGCCGCCGGTCGTCTTCGACGAGGACCAGGCGGTCGCGGCGGCGGTCGCGCTCCAGACCGTCCCCACGCTCCTGTCCGGCATCCGCGAGAACTCGGCCCGCGCCCTCGCCACCCTGCGCCAGGCGATGCCCGCCCGCAGCCGGATCCACGCCGAGGCGTTCACCGTCTCCGCCGCGCGCAACTACTGGGAGTTCCCCGCCGAGCCCATCGACGGCGAGATCATCGGCATCCTCGGCGGCGCGATCAACCAGCGCCACCTCGTGCGCGTCGACCACATCGGCGAGGGGGCGACGCTGCTGCTGGAACCGCACGACCTCGTCGTGTGGGCGGCACGCTGGTACCTCGTCGCGTTCGAACCGGCCACCGACCGATGGCGCGCGACGCGCGTCGACCGCCTCCGACCGCGCATGCCCACCGGAAGGCCCTTCGCCCGCCGCGACGTCCCCCACGGCGACCCGGTCGCCTTCGTCATGAGCACGCACGACCGGGGCGACACCCCGGCGGACTGGCCCTGCCGCGGCTCGGCGCTCATCGCCCTGCCCGCCGCGGTCGTCGCCCGGTTCGCCCCCGGCGGCTCGACGGTCGAACACGACACCGACACCACCTGCCGCCTCACCCTCGGCGCCTGGTCATGGGCGGGGCTGGCGGGCCTGCTCCTGACCTTCGACGCCGACCTCACCGCCATAGAACCGGCGGAACTCAGACAGGCCCTACGCTCCCTGCACACCCGCATCGCCAACGCCCTCAACGATGAATCCTCCGATTCCCCGCACTAGAGGGGTTCGGGGAAGTGGTGGTGGGCTATCACCTCGAAGGACTCGATCGACTTCTCGACGGAGAACAGCAGTTGCAGGGAGCCGTCCTGCTCCCACAGCGCCTCGGTGTCCGCGAAGCCGCCGGGGTCGGCGAGGACCTCCAGGCCGGCGCGGGTGCCGAGGGGGGTCGCCCCGCTGGTGTACAGGACGATCCTGCCGGGGTCGTCCCGGTCCCGGTGGCGGGAGATCACCCCGAAGTCGAGCACCGGGGCGTCGCCCGAGAAGACCGGCGCGTAGCGCAGGGGACGCCGGCGGTCGCGAATGTAGGCCCTTCTTGTTCGCTCGTCTTTCGCCACGGTCCATCGGGTCTTCGTCTGCTTGCGGTGCAGATCCTTCGCAAGGGGGTTGGTGTGCGGCGTGCCGACCAGTATCGCGTTGCCGGCGTGGAAGAGGCGGGAGGCGTCCGGGTCGTGGGCGAAGATCTCTTGCAGCGGGGTGCCGGGCCCCGGCCAGCGTTCGAGGAAGGACTGCCGGAGGGCGTCCCGGCCGGCGTTGAGCAGCACCTCGGACAGCGCGCCGCCACCGCTGACCGACGGGTACAGCAGGGACACCTGCGCGTCCCTGGCGACCGGCAGCCAGAGCCGGTGGAACGGCGACTCCGACAGCGTCATCGCGGCGCGGAGATTGCGCGCCGCCCCCGCCTGGAGGTCGAGCTCGAAGGCCTCGGCCCGGGGGAGCCGGGCGGGTGAGCCCAGCGAGCGCTCCCAGTCGGCCAGGTCGCCCCTGGTTATCGTGCGCTGCTGGGACTCGTGGGCCGCGAGCGCGCGCCTCTTGGCGTCGCCCCTGTCCTGCGCCACCGCCACGAAGATCCGCGGCCTGAACCTGCTCGGTTCGCCCGACACATGCACCGAGTAGTGCATGAACACGCACCCCCTGAAGGCGGCGTGCGCGATCCTGTGCGCCTCGACGTGGTCGTTGTGGCTGTCGGCGGCGGTGTGGACGACGACGATGTCCGGCCTCCTTCCGGACATCGTGTCGCGAACCCGCTGCACCGTGGCGGCGTCGGTCCGGAGGCGTCCATCGGGGAGCCCGGCGAAGTGGACCAGCCCCTGCGGGACGCCGAGGACGGCGGCCGCCCGCACCGCCTCGCGGCGCCTGGTCTCCGCGGTCGGCGGATCGTCGGTGAGGATCAGGAAGCCGACCTCGTGCCCCGCCCGCACCGCCTTGGCCACCAGGGCGCCGGCGCCTATCTCGATGTCGTCCGGGTGGGCTCCGACGACCAGGAGGCGCAGCGGCGCCCCGCCGCGCGCGTGTGACCTCATCAACATCACCCCCTCAGGACGTCAGTACCTGTCGTGGTGGCGCACCCAGTTGAGGGAGCCCTCGCCTTCCTGCCGTCCGAGCGGGGTGAGGTCCAGGTAGTTGTAGGTGCTCGGCGGGAAGGGGACGTCGCCTTCCCCCGCATAGGCCGAGTAGGTGTGAAGGATGTCGGTGCCGTTCCGGAGGAAGACGCTCACCCCGGGCATCTCCCGGGTCTGGAGTTCCGCGCTCGCCTCGGCTCCATTCTGGGCGGGCGCGCCGTACTCCGTGGGCGCCGGTTCCCGGTCGATCGTGAAACGGAAGTCGTGGTTGAAATCGCTGTTGTGAGAGGAGAACCACGGCAGCGACCAGCCCATGCGCTCCTTGAACCGCTGAATCTTCGGAAACGGCGCCCGGGAGACCACGGCCAGCGAGGTGCCCGCGGCACGCAGGTGGGCGAGATGGCCGATGCCGTCGATCTGGAACGAGCAGTGCGGGCAGCCCTCGTCCCAGTCCGGGGCGAACATGAAGTGGTACACGACGAGCTGGCGGCGACCGTCGAACAGATCCCCGAGCGTGGCGGGCCCGGAAGGGCCTTCAAGGCGATACTCCTTGCCGATCCGGACCGCCGGAAGCCTCCGGCGCCGGGCGCTGACCGCTTCGCGCGCCTCGGCCAGCCGGATCTCCTCCGCCATGAGTTCACCGCGGGCCGCGAGCCACTCCTCGCGCGAGACGATTCTCATGCCGGGACGTCCGGGTTCGGCGCGCTCGCGGTATCGGCCGCTGCGGCCGCCCTGCGCGCATAGAGCTCGTACAGGTTCTTCCTCGGGCTGGCCGGGAAGTGCTCGTCCCACAGCTTGTCCGGGCCGATCTGCTGGATGAGGCGCGCGTCGGTGATGTCGGCTCCCATGGGCGAATCGAGCCTCGGCCCGAGTATGTGGTTCCATTTCTTGGGCAGGACCAGCCACTTCCCGTACAGGGCGTAGTTGAGCGCGTCCTGATCGGGGAAGCGCGTCCGCGCGGCGTGCCGCCGGGCGTACTCGAAGGAGTGCGACTCGATGTCGTGGTTCCGCCAGCCCGGCAGGTCGATCAGGAGTACGCCCGAATCGAAGTACGGGGCGTCCGGCCGCAGGTTCTCGTATTCGGCGAGTCCGGGAAGCCCGCCCATGTCGCTGAGGCATGACACGTAGGCGTCCTGTCCGGCGGCGGCGATGTCGCCCCGGAGGTCCACTTCGAACACCTCGCGCAGCGAGCCGAGGCAGAGAATGTCCACATCCAGGTAGAGCACCCGCTCGATCCGCTCGGGAAGCAGGCGCGGCAGCAGGATGCGCATGTGCGCGGCGGTGCTGACGTATGAGAATTCCTCCACGGTGGAGATCGGCAGGTCGTCGACCTTCTGTTCCGGCTCGATGAAGTGGAGGCGGCCCCGGGCGCCGACCTGCGACGCGAGGCGGCGCCTCAGTTCGGCGGTCACATCCGGGGTCACCAGCAGCCAGAAGTCGATCTCGCCGGCGGCATGGTGCTCCAGGACGGATTCGATGACGGCGGGGACGTAGGGCGCGTAGGCCCCGTCATAGGCGAAGGCGATGTCCAAGGTTCTTCCCCTGTTCGAAGTGAGAACGAGTTGCTCAGGCGAGGACGGCGTAGGCGCGTACCGGAAAGCTCCCCATGCCGGCCACCGGCGCGGGCGCGGCATGCAGCCGGAAACCGCGCGGCGGCAGTTCGTGCAGCCCGCACAGGTGCTCCAGGATCGGAATGCCGGCGGCGAGGAGCCGGGTGTGCGCGGGCCGCGTCATGTCGCCCATGTCGTCGATGTTCACGGAGTCGATGCCCACCACCGCCGGGTTCCGCTCCACCAGCCACGCCACGGCGTCCGCCGCGAGGAACGGATGCTCGGCCGCGCCGTATCCGTCGGTCCTCCAGTGCCGGTCCCACCCCGTCCGGACCAGCACCGCGCGATCCGCCACCTCCAGACCGGCGAACGCGTCGGCGCCGATACCCGGGCCGCCGGCGCCGGTCGTGTCCACCACCACGCCGTCCACGTCGGCCAGGCGGGCGAGATCGAAACGCGCCAGATCGCTTCCTCCCGGATACCGGTGGAACGGCGTGTCCACGTAGGTGCCGGTGTTGGCCACCATCGTGATCGTTCCGATCTGGAACTCGGTACCGGGCGGGTAGCGCTCCCGGGACTCCCGCCTGGACATATGGTCGCTGATCGACGGCCCCGGGAGGCCGGGATAGGTGGCCATTCCGTCTTCGATCGGATGGCTGAGGTCGATGACGCGGCGCTTCGCTTCGCGGGGCATGACTGGGATCCTTCTATTCGAGGACGCGTTCGGAGTCCGGATGAGGCAGGATCCCGTCGTACTCGGGCTTCTGCTTCCAGGCCGCGTCCGGGGGCCGGTATCCGGGTCGCGGGCAGTGCGCCGACGGTTCGCCGGTCGCGGGGTCGTGGAGATAGCGCGGGCAGTTCTCGAAGACCTGCCGGACGAACACCCGGACGACGGCTTCCGCGCCGACATGGCGTCCGGTGACGTGATGGTCCGTCAAGACCTCGCTCTCGCCGTTGATCCGCAGTTTCGCCGGTACCCGGGGAAGCAGGAACAGCAGGCTGACGCGTCCGGTGACGGCATTGCCGAGCGTCCTGAACATCCCGTTCCCGTCGTAGCTGGGAATCTCCAGAGTTCGGTCGTCGAGTACATTCACGAAACCGGGTACGCCGCCTTTGTACGAGCATTCCGGCTGCCCGTCGGGGGAGACCGTTGCCAGGTAAACGGCGTCGGCCCCCCGGATCCAGTCCATGTGGACGGGTTCCAGGCGCTCCAGCACATAGCGCCTCGACAGATGGGCTGCAAGGTTCTCGGTTCCGAACCGCCGCTGGAACCGGCGGCTGTCCTCGGAATAGAAGTCGTCGGGATCCATATATCTCCCCAGCGGGTCGCGGGCTTTCGCGGCGGGGCGTCAGGCCACGGCCTTCATCCGGCTCCAGACGCGGGTGTAGTACGCGTTCGCCACCCGCTCGCGCGTCAGCACGCCCATGCTCACCTCGCGCAGCGCGGCGGGGGAGCGGCGGACGAGCGGCACGAGCACGTGGTCCAGCCACTCCGCGCCATGGTCCTCGTCCACGTGCACGTGAATGTGCTGGTACTCGATGACGCTCGGCGGGACCTCCAAACGCGTGCAGGCGTCGACCATCGCCTGGAAACGGGGCGGGGCGCTGTGCTCCATCAGACCCATCGCGCCCAAGGCCCGGGGAACCAGATGCCTGTGCACCGCGTACATGAGGGTCAGCGAGGCGTTCTCATATACTTCCGCGCATTCCAGTTCGCGGGTGTCGACATCGCCGTTCGCCAGTTGCTCCCGCATGTAACGCGCGGACTGGTCGAACAGCCGGGTGTGCATCCGCTCAAGGTCTCCTTCACCCATCTCGTCCCAGTAGTTCTCGGCCATGACGAGCTTGGAGGCACCCGACGATCCCAGCTGCACCAGCGCGACGAGATCGTCGAACCTGCCGTCCACCAGTTCCTCGGCGAGGAAGAAGAGCGCTATCTCCCGGAGGGACGCCTCCTCCCTTATATAGCGGCAGAACGCGGTCTGCACATGGTCGGAGCTGAGAGCGCGGAACCATTGCCGGAACGCCTCCGGGTCGGACGGCAGCCGGTCCTCGGCGACCTGCGCGTCTTCCCAGCGGAGCCAGTCGCTCTCGATGCGTCCGATGCCGGGGCCGGCGTCGAGCCGGGGAATGCGTTCGAAGGATTCGGGGCCGCTCAGGTACGCGGCATAGTGGCCGTGCAGCCTGGTCATCAAGGCAAGGCGCGTCTCCATGTCGGGTGCAGAGCCGTCGCCCGGGAACGCCTTCGCGAACATGGCGTCCGACAGCGCGGGCCCGGTATCCGTTCTGATCATTTCGACCTCCTCTGGCGTCGGAGTCCTCCGGTGTTCCGCACCGGCCTAGGCGGAGTCGGCGAGCTCCGGGGAGCCGCCGCGGGACAGCGTGTGGATCTCGGCCTCGATCCGCGCGACGATCGAACGCGCCTCGGCCCGGGTCGGCGCGGCGGCGATCACCGCGATCATCGGCTCGTCCCAGTGGAGCCCCCGGACGCTCGTCGGATAGGCGCGCACGCCGTCCGCCCAGAGCCGTTGGAACACCGGCCGGATGTGCTGTTCGTAAGTGGTCCCGGCCGGGATGCCCATCGTGAAATGCGCGGAGAGGGTGAGTTGCCGCTCGGCCTTCCACATCCGCAGGAGCCCGCCGGCGTGCAGGGAGCCGCTGCGCCGGGCGTTGATCTCGGTGACGTACAGCCGGTCGTCGGTGCCCGCCACGCAGTCGATGCACATCCAGCCCCGGTACCCGAGGCCGTGCGCGGTCGCGCCGACGGTGTGCGCGGCGCGGGTCAGCCGCTCGCCCCAGGCGGGCGGCAGGGCCCCGTCACCGACGTCCACGCTCCGGAACAGGTAGCCGTGCTCGACGGTGAGCGCGCACAGCACCACGTCCTCCACTCCGGCCTCGCCGATCAGGATGTCGGCCGCGGGGCAGCCGACATCCGGGGCATGCTCGACGAACCGCTGCACGAGGATGGGGAAGGCGAAGAAGGAGTCGCGGGTCGCGTTGTGGAGGAACGCGTCGACGCCGCCGGGCTCGCCTCCGACGACGCCCGAGCCGTCGCCCGCCACCCCGTACGCGGTGCGCGCGATCACCCGGCCGTGCCGGGCGAGCATCGCGGTGAGGGCGCCGCGCAGCTCCGTCCAGTTGCTGACGAGCATCCCGGGCGCCACCTGGACGGACGGTGTCTGCCGGGCGATGTCCAGCACGCTGACCTTGGAGTCGAGGTAGAGGCTGACCCAGTAGTCCTTTTCCGGGACGCAGTCCAGCTCGACCTCGTGTCCCCAGCCGCGCACGAGAGCGGCGAGTTGGTAGATCTCCTCGGTCGGGCCGACGAGCTGCATCCGCACCACGTCGTGTGTCGCCAGCCGGCCGCGCAGCTCGGCCTGGGCGGCCCCGTCGCGGAGGAGGTCCTCGACCAGCAGCCCGCTCCGCATCGCGGGCGCCACGTACGGCGGAGCGGCGATGCCCAGCGCGGCGTGGACGTCACGGAACCAGCGGTCGTCGACGCCCCGCGGCAGCAGGACCACCCTCGGCTCGTCGGTCCAGAAGACCGCGTGCTCGCACTCATAGGTCCCGCTGAACCGGACCACGCCGGCCCGCTCGTCCCCGATGAGGTTGAGATCGGGGTCGCGCAGGAAGTACTCGGCGCTGTTCGGAATGATCAATTGGATGGCCCCGGTCACCTCGGCATCCCTTCGGTCGCGGTGGGAACCAGCGGTCGGAGCGCGCGTACATCCGGGTCGGCGAGAAATGGCGGGCGGGGGTTCGCCACCCCGCCGGAGGTGTTCGCGACGCTGTTGTAGACGAGAATCAGCACGGTCCGCCTGAACGGCGACAGGTTGGGAGCCGACGCGTGCAGCAGGTTGGGGTGGAAGAGCAGCACCGAGCCCGCCGGCCCCTTGGGACTGACGAGCCCGTTGGTCCGCGCGAGATCATCGATCACGGACGTGTCGACGTTGAATTTCTCCTCGGCGGTGAGCGTGGAGACCCAGGCGGGCGCGTCCTCATAACCCGCCGGCATCCCGTCCGCGAGTTTCCCCGACAACACGCCGCGCCGATGCGAGCCGGGAATGAACGTGAGCGGCCCGTTGAACTCGGTGACCTCGTCGAGGAAGATCGAGGCGTTGACCAGGTCAGGTTTGGGAATGCCGTCGTTCTGCAACCAGTAGACGAAGTCCTGGTGCCACTCCCATTGGTCGCCCGAGAACGGCGCCTTGAAATTGATCTTCGATTGGTGGACGTACACCCCGCCGCCGACCAGCTGCTCGACCGCCCCGAGGAGCAGGGGGTGCCGGGTGATCGCGTGCACCTGCGGGTAGGTGCGGTGCAGCCCATAGACGGACCGTACGGTGGCGTTGTCCCGTTCGAGGACCCGGCTCGGGTCGTCGCTTCTCAGAATTTCCGGCATCAAGGCGATGGCGTCCTGGAGGACGCCGCTGGAAAGGAAGTCCGGCGGCAGTAGCAGGAAGCCGTCCCGTTGGTACCGCTCGAACAGGAGCGAGGTGAGCGGGCGGATGTGCATCGTGCTCATCTTCTCTGGCATTCACGCCTCTGGTGGTGTCGGTTGAGTCGGCCCCGATGAGTGCCTTCGTTCGACACTGGCAATCCTGCCGTGTGCGCACAATGACCGCTTCTCTCGAATTGCGTATCGGGCCAGCGTGCACGGCCTGTGATTACTCCTGGTAGTGCGCCGTAAACCGCTTCACCCGTCCGATCGGCATGATGGGAGAAGCAGTGGAGGAAAACGCGGGACGATGATGGCGAAGTGCCTTGACCGCCATCGCCGCGGCCGCTCAGAACGGATGCTCCCGGCCGATGTAGGAGGTCGGGTCCAATTGGCACGGAAAACGGCTTGCATGACCTGTTGCAGGTGCGGGATTTCGGCCGCCCGCAATATCCGCCATCGCGGCACTCAGGCTCGCGGATGACGGCCCGCCTTTCGCACCCCGGTCCCCGAGGACCACGAACTCACCGAGGATGCCATGACTCTCACCGACCTCCCCGACACCGAACTCAGCCACCGGGTGGCACAGGCGCTGCCGGCCCTGCGCGCCCACGCGGAATGGGCCGACGAGAATCGCCGGCTGCACGAGGACGCGCTCGACGCCCTCGCGGAGAGCGGGGCGCTGCGCATGCGGGTGCCCGCCCGGCACGGCGGGCTGGAGACCGACTACGCCGCCCTCCAGCAGGTCATCGCCGAGATCGCGCACGCCGATGGATCCGCGGCGTGGAACACCGCCGTGTGGTCGATGTGCTCCTGGCTCGCGGGCCTGTTCCCCGACCCGGTCCAGGCCGAGGTGTTCGGCGAGGCGGGCGTGCGTGTCTGCGGCGTCCTCAGCCCCAGCGGCACGGGCCGTCCCGACGGGACCGACCTCGTGATCGACGGGCGGTGGAGCTTCGTCAGCGGGGCACCGCAGAGCGGGTGGCAGATCGTCCTCGCGATGGCCCCCGCCCCGGGCGGGGAGCAGATGTGGCCGGTGATGGCGCTCGTGCCCATGGCCGAGCTGGAGATCGTCGACGACTGGTACACGGCGGGGCTGCGCGGCACGGCGAGCGTGACCACGGTCGCCTCCGGGGTGCGGGTCCCGGCGGAACGGGTGCTGCCGATGCCGGCCGTCCTCCAGGAGCGGTACGCGACGCGGCTCAACCTGGACTCGCCCGTGTGGCGGGCGCCGATGATGGCGACGGGCTCGGCGTGCTTCATCGGCGTCGCGACGGGGACGGCCCGCGCGGCCGTCGCGGGCTTCCTCCAGGAACTGCCCGGACGGAAGATCACCTACACCGCGTACGAGAGCCGCCGCGACGCCGCGCTCACGCACTTCCAGGTGGCGGAGGCCACCTACCTGGCCGACGAGGCCGACTTCCACGCCGGGCGCCTGGCCGACCGGCTCGACCGGAAGGGCCGTGCGAACGAGCCCTGGGACGTCACCGAGCGCGTGTCGGCGCGGGCGGCGCTCGGCAGGGTGTTCCAGCTGGCCGAGCGGGCGGTCGACACGGTGGCGACCGCGAGCGGCGCGACCTCGCTCTACAGGACGGCGCCCGTCCAGCGGATGCGGCGCGACGTGCAGGCCCTCAACCAGCACGCGCTGATGCACCCGCACACGAACGCCGAACTGTACGGCCGTGTGCTCTGCGGGCTCGAACCCAACACCGCGTATCTGTGACCCGCGTACCTGTGACCCGCGTACCTGTGACCCGCGTACCTGTGACCCGCGTACCTGTGACCCGCGCGCCCGCGGCCCGCGCCGTGCTCGGCCTCAACCAGTGATCGGGGAGGAACAGTGCAGCAGATCTTCCGACGGTTCTCGGTGGCGTTCCCCCAAGCCGCCCTGGACGACCTGCGCCGCCGGATCACGGCGGCGCGCTGGCCCGACGAGATCCCCGGCGCCGGCTGGACCCGGGGCGTCCCGCCGGCGTACCTGCGAGAACTGGCCGCGTACTGGTCGGACGGTTTCGACTGGCGCCGGGTGGAGGCGCGCCTCAACGCCCATCCGCAACTGCTCACGGAGGTGGACGGCACCGCCCTCCACCTGCTGCACGTCCCGTCGCCCGACCCCGGGGCGGTGCCCCTGCTGATCACCCACGGCTGGCCGGGATCGGTGCTGGAGTTCCTCGACGTCATCGGGCCGCTCACCGACCCGGCCGCCCACGGTGCGACCGGGCCCGCCTTCCACCTCGTCCTGCCGACGCTGCCGGGCTTCGGCCTGTCGGGGCCGACCAGGCGACCCGGTTGGAACCTCACCCGGACCGCCGAGGCGTGGGCGCGGATCATGCGCGGCCTCGGATACCGGCGCTACCTCGTCCAGGGCGGGGATCTCGGGGCGTGGGTCGCCCTCACGCTGGCCGGGGCGGATCCCGCCGTGGCCGGGGCGCACGTGAACTTCCTGGTGACGCCTCCCTCCGAGGAGGACGACCTCTCCGCCCTGGACGGGCGGGACATCGCCCGGCTCGACCGGCTCGGGGCCTTCTTCACGAACGGCTCGGGCTACATGAAGGTCCAGTCGACCCGGCCGCAGACGATCGGCTACGCGCTCACCGACTCGCCCGTGGGGCTGCTCGCCTGGGCCGTCGAGAAGTACAAGGAGTGGTCGGGCTGCACCGACCGGCCCGAGGAGGTCATCGACCGCGACGACATCCTGGCCAATGTCACGCTGACGTGGCTGACCGCCACCGGCGGCTCGTCCGCGCACTTCTACTACGAGACGGCCGAGCAGATGCCGGGCGGTCCCGCCGCCCCGCCGCCGCCGGACGTGCCGCTCGCCGTCTCGGTGTACCCCGACGACCCGGCGCCCCCGGTGCGCGCGCTGGCCGAACGCAGGTATCCGCGGATCGTCCAGTGGCGCGAGCATCCGCGCGGCGGTCACTTCGCCTCCCTGGAGGAGCCCGGGGCCTTCGTCGCGGACCTGCGGGACTTCGCCGCCGCCCTCGCGGCGCGCCCCTCCGCCGCCCGCGCCGGAAGGCGGGCGTGAGGTGGGCGCGCACACGAGAACCGGACGAGCGCTGGTGCTCGGAGCGGGGATGGCGGGGCTGCTCGCCGGACGCGTCCTCGCGGACGAGTACGCCGAGGTCCTCGTCGTGGACCGCGACGTGCTGGCCGACTCCGCGGACCCCCGGCGGACCGTCCCGCAGGGGCGCCATGTGCACGGCCTGCTCGCCCGCGGACACGAGATCATCGAGGGCCTGTTCCCCGGGATCACGGCCGAGATGGCGGCCGACGGCGTCCCGGTCGGCGACTTCGGGACGAGCCTGACCTGGTACTTCGACGGCCGGATGATGCACCGCACCCCGACCGGGCTCACCTGCGTCTCGGCGTCCCGGCCGATGCTGGAGCAGCGGGTCCGGCGGCGGGTGCGGGCGCTGGAGAACGTCTCGTTCCGTGAGGAGACCCAGGTCCTCGGCCTGCTCGCCGCCGACCGCCACCACGTCACGGGCGTCCGCGTCCGGGACGCCGAGGGGGAGAGGGAGGTCAGCGCCGATCTCGTCGTGGACGCGATGGGCCGGGCCTCCCGCCTGCCGGCCTGGCTGCGCAGCCTCGGCCTGCCCGAGCCTCCGGAGGAGCGGGTCGGCATCGACCTCACCTACACCACCTGCGACTTCCTGGGCCCGCTCGATCCCGACCCGATCGGCGACGGCGTGGCCGAGGTGTGCGTGGCGACACCGGCGAGCCCTCGCGGCGGCACGCTGGCCCGGCTCGCCGATCGCTACTCGCTGTCGCTCTACGGGCTCTTCGGCGACCGGCCTCCCACCGACCACGAGGGGTTCCTGCGGTTCGCCGCGCGGCTTCCGGTGCCGACGATCCACGCGGCGGTGCGCGACGCCGTCCCGCTCGACCGGCCGGTGTCCTACCGCTTCCCCGCCAGCGTCCGCCGGCGCTATGAGAAGTCGGCCGAACCGCCCCGCGGTCTGCTGGCCGTGGGCGACGCCGCCTGCTCGTTCAATCCCGTCTACGCGCAGGGCATGACGGTCGCGGCGATCGGTGCGGAGGTCCTGGCCGGGCACCTGCGCGGCGGCGGGACGCCGGACCCGCGGCGGTTCTTCCGGAGCCTGGCCGCCGCGAACGACGCGCCGTGGGCGCTGGCCGCGGGCGGTGACCTCGGCTTCCCGCAGGCCACGGGACGGCGGGCCCTCGGCGTCCGGCTGGCCAACGCCTACGTCCCGAGGCTCCGGGCGGGCGCCGTCCACGACCCCTCCCTCACCGAGGCGTTCCTGCGCGTCGCCGGGCTGGTCGCACCGCCTCAGTCGATCATGCGTCCGGGCGTGCTGCGGAAGGTGCTGTTCGGAGGGCGGGGCGACGAGCCGGATCCGCGGGCCCCCGCGAAGGTGAGGCCGTCATGAGACGCGGTCGCGAGATGCGCCTCGTGTCCCGTCCCGCCCAGCGGATACCCGATCCCGGGGACGTGCGGCTGGTGGAGGTGACCGTGCCCGACCCGGCACCGGGCCAGGTGCTGGTGCGCAACATGTTCATGTCGATCGACCCCGGCTCGCTGCTGCGGATGGACGACCTCTCCCGGCTGGACATCCCCCACTTCGAGCTGGGCGCCCCCCTCTGGGCGGACGCGGTCGGCGAGGTCGTCGTCTCGGCGGACGCGGCGCTGCGCCCCGGCGACGTCGTGTGGCACCGGTTCGGCTGGCGCGACTACGCGCTCGCGGACGCGGCCGAGTTCCGCCGCGTCGACCCGGCGGCCTACCCGTCGCTGACCCACCACCTCTGCTTCGGCATCGTCGCCTACATCGGCATCGAACTCGCCCGGGTCGGCCCCGGCGACACGGTGTTCGTGTCGAGCGCCGCCGGCGGGGTGGGCAGCATCGCCGGGCAGATCGCCCGGCTGCGCGGGGCGTCGAGGGTGATCGGCGCGGTCGGCTCGCCCGAGAAGGCCGCCTACGTCACCGAGACCCTCCGGTACGACGCGGCGTTCGACTACCACGCGGGCATCCGGCCGCACCTCGACGAGCTGGACGTCTGCTTCGACAGCGTGGGCGGCGCGCACCTCGAAGCGGCCATCGACGCGATGCGGCCCCGCGGGCGGATCGTCATGTGCGGTGCGACCCAGGAGGTCCGGTCCGGGCGGCCGCACGGCCCGCGCAACATGCTGGCGGTGATCGGCAAGCGGCTGAGCCTGCTGGGCTTCTACACCTTCGACCACCCGGAGCTGGTGCCCCGGTTCGAGGCCGAGTTCCCCCGCTGGGTGCGCGAGGGCGAGGTGGTGATCGCCCAGACGGTCGTGGACGGCCTGGAGAACGGGATCACCGCCGCCGCCGACCAGCTGCGGGGCGTCCACACGGGCAAGGTCGTGCTCAGGCTGTGAGAGCGGCCGCCGCGAAGAGGATCCCGACCCCGGGACTTCGGGGTCGGGATCCTTCCGTTCGGCGGCGGTGTCCGCCGGGGTGCTCAGCGGTGGTTGAGGCGGACCGGGAGTGCCGCGACGCCGTTCAGCAGGAAGGTGCCCTGCGGTTCGACGCCCTCCGGCGGCTCGGCGAGGGCGAGGTCGGGGAAGCGCTCGAACAGGCCGGGCAGCGCGACGCTCGCCTCGATCCGCGCCAGCGGGGCGCCCAGGCAGTGGTGGACGCCGTGGCCGAACGACAGGTGCTGCTTGTCGGCGCGGGTGATGTCGAAGCGGTCCGCGTCGGCGCCGTGCCGCTCGGGGTCCCGGCCGGACGCCGCGAAGCCGATGAGCACCGGGTCGCCGCGCGGGATCGTGACCCCGGCGATCTCGACGTCCTCGGTGGTGAACCGGAACGGCAGCTGGGCGATCGGCGACTCGACCCGCAGCGCCTCCTCGACGACGTCCGCCCACGGGACCCGGCCCGACCGGACCAGTTCACGCTGCTCCGGGTGGGCGAACAGCGCCAGCACGGTCTTGGAGATCAGGTTCGTCGTCGTCTCGGATCCGGCGCCCAGCATGAGGTGCAGGGTGCCGGCCAGCTCGGACTCGTTGAGCCGCGACCCGTCCTCGTCCTGCACGGCGATGAGCATGCTGAGCAGGTCGTCCGCGGGCTCGCGGCGCTTCATCCCGATCAGCTCGCGCATCGCCCCGTGCCACTGCTCGACGTTGGCGACCGCCTCCTCGTGGGTGAGCGTCGTCTCGGTGTTCACCTCGCCGCCGCGCATGACGTCGCGGCGCATGTGCTCGGGGACGCCGAACAGGTCGCAGATGACGCGGGTGGGCAGCGGGTACGCGAAGCCCGCCTTCAGGTCCACCACCTCGTCGGGGTCCGCGGCGGCCAGGTCGTCCAGCAGCTCGGCGGTGATCTTCTCGACCTGCGGCCGCATGGCCTGCGAGCGCCGCGCCGTGAACGCGCTGGCCGTGAGCCGGCGCAGCCGGGTGTGGTCGGCGCCGTCGGAGGTCGTCATGTTGTCCATCAGCACCCAGCCGATCAGCGGGAACTCCTCGCTGATCTCGCCGTTGACGAACGCGGGCCAGTGCTTGTGCGCGTCCTTGGCGAACCGGGGGTCCACCAGGACCTGCTGGACGGCGTCGTAGCCGACCACCGACCAGGCCCGCACGCCGCCGGGCAGTTCCACCTGGGCGACCGGCCCCTGCTCGCGGAGCCGGGCACCCTCGGCATGGACATCCCGACCGGTCGGGTCGAGGACGATCGGATTCGTTCGCTGCGCCATGTCTCCTCCTGCCGGTTCCACCCGGCCGCAGATTCAGCTGTCCATTGTCTTTCGCCTGCCGATGTAAAAGTAGCCACGCCGAAGTTCGAAATCTTCTCTGAATATGCGCGTTGCGGGCGCTATCAGCTCGAATCGAAATCGGCCTTGATTTTCTCGCATTTTGCGTAGATGATTCGCCGTCCCGCCGCCGGCCGGTGCCCGTGTTAGCTTCGGTGCTGGATCGGCTATCTCGTGGACCAGGGAGAAAGATTGTGAAGATCGAGCCTTTCGAAATAGCCGTTCCCCGGTCGGACTTGGACGATCTGAGGGAACGGCTGGAACTCACCCGCTGGCCCGGCGAGGCGCCGGCCGGCGAATGGGAGAGCGGCGTTCCGGTCGGCTACCTGCGGGGGCTCGCGGACCATTGGCGCGACCGGTTCGACTGGCGGGCGGCCGAGCGGCGGCTCAACCGGTTCCCCCAGTTCATGACCGAGATCGACGGCGCGGACGTGCACCTCGTGCACGTCCGCTCACCCGAGCCGGACGCGTTGCCGCTGCTCATGACCCACGGCTGGCCGAGCTCGGTGGTGGAGTACCTCGACGTGATCGACCGGCTCACCGATCCCCGGGCGCACGGCGGCGACCCCGCCGACGCCTTCCACGTCGTGGCTCCCAGCCTGCCGGGTTTCGGATTCTCCGGACCCACCCGGCAGAAGGGCTGGGACGTCGAACGCATCGCGCGGGCCTGGTCCGAACTCATGCGGGGCCTCGGTTATCCCCGGTACGCCGCGCACGGCGGCGACCTCGGCGTCTGGATCTCCCTCACCCTCGCCGCCCTGGCCCCCCGCGAAGTCCTCGGCGCGCATGTCAATTTCCTGCTGACCCCTCCGCCGAACGGGCCGGGAGGAACCGGGGACCTCACCGGCGAGGACGCCCGGCGCCTGGAACTGATGGCCGAGTACAACCGGCAGGCCGGATACATGAAGGTGCAGAGCACCCGGCCCCAGACGCTCGCCTACGGGCTGACCGACTCCCCGGTGGGGCAGCTCGCGTGGATAGCCGAGAAATTCCACGAATGGACCGGCCCGGGGGAGAGGTCGGTGAGCTGGGACCGGCTGCTCACCAACGTCTCCGTCTACTGGCTGACCCGCACCGCCGGTTCGTCCGCGCAGCTCTATTTCGAACTGGCCGACCGGTTGCCCGACTCCGGCCGCCCCCCGGCGGACGAGCCTCCGCTGGCGGTTCCGCTCGGCGTGCTGGCATGCCCGTACGACGCGGCGCTCCCCGTCCGGAGCATCGCCCGGACCCGCTTCCCGAACATCGTGCAGTGGAGTGAATGGGATCACGCGGGTCACTTCCCGGCATTGGAGGACCCGGAGCTGTTCGTCCGCGATGTACGGTCGTTCGCCCGTGCTCTGCCCCGTGACGGCGGACGGTGACGCACGCTGAATGCGACACTGGGGTCTCGGGCGGGTGGTCCTCGGCCCAGTGCTTGAGGAACGGGGCGATATCTCTGCGTGAAGCTGTCCGGATCGGCGGTCCTCGTTCGTCATCTAGGCGAAGAAGAATCAGGCACAGAGGAGTGATCATGAAGTTCATGATGTTCGTGTGCAGCGACAGCGAGCCGGACGAGGACAAGAGCGACGACATCGAACGCTGGGTGGCCGACGTCGACGGCAACGGCCGGCGGGTGCTGGGCAGCGCCCTCGCGGCGCCGGAGTCGGCGACCACCGTCCGCGTCCGCAAGGGCGAGCTGCTGCTCTCCGACGGACCGTTCACCGAGACGAAAGAGGTGATCGTGGGCTTCGACATCCTGGAGTGCGAGCACCTCGACGAGGCGATCGAGATCGCGCGGGCCCATCCGATGGCCCGCCTCGGGCAGCTGGAGCTGCGGCCCTTCCTCGACCTGGACCACGCCTCGGATGACTGACCCGCGGTCGGCCGCGGCGTCCGTCGAGGCCGCCGCGGCCGGCGCGCACGAGCGGATCGTCGCCGTCCTCATCCGGGTCACGGGCGACTGGACGCTGGCCGAGGACTGCACGCAGGAGGCGCTCGCCCAGGCGCTGGAGCGCTGGCCCCGCGACGGCGTGCCCGCCAACCCCGAGGGCTGGCTGATGACGGTGGCGCGCAACCGGGCGACCGACGTGCTGCGGCGCGCGTCCGTCGAGCGCCGCAAGCTCCGCGAGCTGGCCGCCCTCAGCCTCACCGGGCCGGACGTCCCGGCCGCCCGGGAGAACGCCGCGGAGAACGTCGAGGACGACCGGCTGAGGCTCATCTTCACCTGCTGCCATCCGGCCCTGGCCCTGGAGGCGCGGGTCGCGCTGACGCTGCGCACGGTCTGCGGGGTTCCGACCGCGGACATCGCGCGGGCCTTCCTGGTCAGCGAGTCGGCGATGACCCGGCGGCTGACCCGCGCCCGGCGGAAGATCGCCGACGCGGGCATCCCGTTCCAGGTGCCCGGAGGCGAGGCGCTCGCCGAACGGCTCCCCGGCGTCCTCGGCGTGCTGTACCTGCTGTTCACGCGGGGGTACGACGCCGACGGCGAGCCCGCCTTCGCCGAGGAGGCGATCCGGCTCACCCGGCTCCTGCGGACCCTTCTCCCGCAGCAGGCCGCGGTGTCCGGCCTGCTCGCGCTGCTGCTGCTCCAGCACTCGCGGCGCGCCGCGCGCCGCGACCGGGACGGCAGGCTGGTCCGGCTGGACCGGCAGGATCGGTCCCGGTGGGACCGCGCCCTGATCGACGAGGGTCTCCAGGCGCTCGCGCGGTCGCGGGCGGACGAGCCCTACGGCCTCCAGGCGCGGATCGCGGCCTGCCACGCCACCGCGGCCAGTCCGGAGTCCGTCGACTGGGCCGCGATCGCGGGGTGGTACGACGTCCTGGCCCGGATCCAGCCGTCCCCGATCGTCGCGCTCAACCGGGCCGTCGCGCACGGCTACGCGCACGGTCCGCGCGTCGGGCTGGGCCTGCTGGCCGAGGCCAGGGCCGGCGGCAAACTGGACGATCACCCGCTGGCGGTCGCGGCGCAGGCCGATCTCACCGAGCGGGTCGGCGACCGCGACCGCGCCGCGGACCTGTTCCGCCAGGCCGCGGCCAGCGCGGACGGTGAACCCGAGCGCCGGGCCCTGCTCGACCGCGCGGCCGAACTCACCGCGGCCGTCGCGACGGCCTCGCCCCGACTCTTCGGGGACGCCCGTCCCGGGGGACGCGACGACCGGCCGACCGAGCGTTGAGGCCGCGAACGGGCCGGCCGTTTCCGGCGCGTCAGATGGCGCTCGCGCTGAGAGCCTTCTGCCGGACGTCCAGCAGGGCCAGGAGCACCGGGGGATCGAGCGGCCGGCTCGGTCTCAGCCGGAGGTCGATCGCCGTGTGAACGCTCCCGGGACGAACCGACAGCGGACCGTGGACGCCGATATTCGGCGGACCGTCGTCGAGGCCGGTCTCTGATTCCGCCCGCACCGCCTGGGCCAGCAGGTACCAGGTGCCCTGCGGGACGCGGTCCAGGACGAAAGGGCCGGGGCGCCGCAGGAACGCGCATCGGATCGGCGACCCCTGGGCGATCGGTTCGGGGAAGACGCCGAGGAACACCGGGTCGTGCACCGCGGGCGACTGCAACCGCACACGGCCGCGGATGGTGACCGTGTGGCCGCGGGTCCGGCGCCCGTCGTCGGTGGGAATCTGCGGGGTGAAGCCGCGCAACTCGCGGTAGGCGGTGGGGGAGAGGCCGACACAGCTCTTGAACCGCGTGCTGAACGTGCCGAGGCTGGAATAGCCGATCATGGTGCTGATCTCCGTCACGGTCAGCGAGGTCGACAGCAGCAGCCGCTTGGCCTCCTGGAGCCGTACCGCGTACAGGAAGCGGGCGGGAGGGATCCCGGTGACCCGTTGGAAAAGCCGGGTGAAGTGGAATTTGCTGAACATCGCGATCCGTGCCATGTCGTCGATGGTGATGCGTTCGCCGAGGTTCCGATGGATCTCATGGATGACCCGGTCAATGGCTTGAACGACCTCTCGGTCCATCAGAGCAGACCCCTTAATGGTGGGCGTGATGCGATGGGTGCTCAGTTCGTGTAGGCGTTGGCCTGGATATGGAACAGCTCCGCATAGAGCCCGGACTTTTCCAGCAGGGTGGCGTGGTCACCGCTTTCGACGATCCGGCCGTCGCGCAGCACCACGATGAGGTCCGCCATCCTGATGGTGGAGAACCGGTGCGATACGAGCAGGGTGATGGCTCCCGTGGACGCGGAGGCCGTCCTGGCCCTGGCGTCGTAGCGCTCGAAGAGGCGGTGCTCTGCTTCCGGGTCCAGGGCCGCCGTCGGTTCGTCGAGGATGAGGAGCAGCGGCGCTTCGCGCATGAAGGACCGGCCGAGGGCGAGCTTCTGCCACTGGCCCCCGGACAGTTCGGCGCCTTCGGTGTAGCTGGTTCCGAGCCGGGTGTCGAGCCCCGCCTCCAGTTGGTCGACGACGTCGGCCGCCTCGGCGCGCCGCAATGCCTTGAGAACGGAGCCGTCGTCGTCCATCCGGGAGATGTCGCCGACTCCGACCGCCTCGCGGGCCGACAGCTCGTAGCGGACGAAGTCCTGAAAGGCGGCGGATATCCGCTCCCGCCACCGCTCGATGGGAATCCGGCGCAGGTCGGCGCCGTCGATGAGGATCCGGCCCGCGGTCGGCCGGTACAGCCCGCACAGCAGTTTGACCAGTGTGGACTTTCCCGCGCCGTTCTCACCGACGACGGCCACGACGGAACCCGCGGGCAGGGTCAGGGAAATATCGTGCAGGGCCTCGGCTTCGCCACCGGGATAGGCGAAGCCGACACCCTGCAATTCGATTCCGCTCCGGAGCCGTTCCGGAGCATGCGCTTCCGCCGGCACGTCACCGTCGCCGGCGACGAGGGCGTGCGCCGACTCCAGGCGGCGCAGTGTGTTGGACGTCCGCAGCAGTTCGCCCAGGAGGACCACCGTCGAGGCGACCTGCTGGTTGACCTGGGTCGCGAGGGCGATGACGAGGACGACGTCGCCCACGCTGTGCCGGCCGGAGATCGCCTCCCGGATGACCAGGATCACCGCGCCGATATAGGCGGTGCCGAAGACCAGTTGCCCCGCCGCCCGCACCAGTGCGGCGCGTGTGCCCGCGCGCCACAGGTCGCGGCTGGCCGACTCCCAGAGCGCGGTGTGGCGGCGGCGCAGTTGCTCGTCGAGGCCGAACACCCGTATCTCGCCGGCCGCCCGAGCGGAGGTCGAGAACCGGAACAGGTTGCGCGCGGTGCGCTTGCGCTCCGCGGTCGCCTCCCGCGCCCTTTCCATGATCGTCTCCGCCCGCCGTCCGGCGAGCAGGGGCGGCACCGCCACGATCGGCAGGAGCAGGAGGACCGGATCCACGCGGGCCAGCAGAACGCCGGTGAAACCGATCGCCAGGACGAGGCCGAAGCCGGTGAAAAGCGCCTCCATGGCATCGGGGAACCGTCTGCTCTCCGGTTCCAGAATGGTCAGCTCGTCCGCGAAGTCGGACCGCTCGTGGTGCTCGATCCCGCTTGAGCCGTTGGACAGCGTCATGAGCCGTTCGACGAAGGACTGCTCGGCTAGCTCGGCCAGTTCGAAATAGGCCACGTGGGCGAAATTGCCGAGCGACAGGGTCGCGACGGCGAAACCGGCGGCCCACAGGCCGTACGCGGTGGCGGCGGCCGGGTCCGCCGAGACGACCGCGTCCGTCATCAGCCCGAGGGACGCCGCGAGCAGCGGCTCGGCCGCGGTGCCCGCCACCATGAGGATGACGGCCGTCAGCGTCTTGCGGCGGCTGACCCGCCAGGCGGTCGCGGTGAGCCTCCCGATGCCCGACACGGTGGCCTTCACGGCCGCACCCCCAGCGGCTCGTCGCCCTCCGCCCGTCCGCCGGTGTCGGCGAAGCGTGCGGCCTGGAGGTCGAACATCGTCGCGTACCGTCCGCCGGCGGCCATGAGCTGGTCGTGGGTGCCCTGCTCGCCGACCCGGCCGTCCTCCAGCACCACGATCAGGTCGGCCTGCCGGACGGTGGAGAAGCGGTGCGAGATCAGCAGCGTCGTCGCGCCGCGCGCCAGCCGCGCGAACTCCGCGAAGAAGCCCGCTTCCGCGCGGACGTCGAGGCTGGCGGTCGGCTCGTCCAGGACGAGCAGCGACGCCCCGTGCCGATGGGCGAACAGGGCCCGCGCCAGTGCGACGCGCTGCCATTGACCACCGGAAAGGTCCACCCCGCCCGCGAGGTGGCGGCTCAGCGGGGTGTCGATCCCGCGCGGCAGCGCCTCAAGGGTGTCGAGGAGGCCGACGTCCGCGAGGGCGGCGCGGACCCCGGCGCGATCGCCTTCGTAGGCGACGGCGCCGAACGCGACGTTCTCGGCGGCGGACATCTCGTGGCGCGCGAAGTCCTGGAAGATCACGGCGAGTCCGGCCCGCCAGGCGCGCACGGGGCGGCCGCGGATGTCGGCGCCCCCGGACCGGATGGTGCCGGACGTCGGTTCGTACAATCTGGCCAGCAGTTTCACGAGCGTGCTCTTTCCCGCCCCGTTCACGCCGACCAGCGCGGTGCAGCGGCCTGCCGGAATGGTGAGGTCGAGGCCGTCCAGCACCTTGTGCCGCTCACCGGGATAGGTGAAGCCCACGTTCTCGAACCGGATCGGCGCGGACTCTCGTCGTGCCGCGCCGCCGAGCCGCGCGGGGGGCGCCATGTCCGCTTCCCTGGCCGCGTCGATATGCCGCAGGAATCGCTGGACGGAGTAGTAGGCGTGCATCCCGACCGCGGTCGGGAAGTCGGACTCCGGATATCCCTGGCCCAAGGACAGGGCGCCGAGCGCGGCAGTGATCACCATGACGAAACCGGTCAGCGTCAGCGCGGAACGGTCGCCCGCCGCCTCCGAGCCCAGCACGGCGAAGGCCAGCAGGCTCGCGGCCAGCCCGCACCCGGTGAACACCACGAACGGCCAGAGGAAGATGCGGCGGCGCGCATTCCACAGGGGCGCCAGCCAGTCGCGGTAGGACCTGCTCCAGTAGCCGCGCAGCCAGCCGATCAACCCGAACACCCGGATCTCCTTGGCCGCGGCGGGATCGATGGCGAGGGCCCTCAGGTAGTCGTTCTTCAGCTCCGCGTCATCGAGCGCGAAACGGGCTTCCGCGTATTTGCGCAGACCGCCGCGCACCCCGTACCGGAACAAAAGAACGGCGACCAGGAGCCCCAGCGCGGCCGGATAGGAGAAGACCGCGCCGACGACCGCGAGATGGCCGGCCAGCTGGGTGTACCGGGCGATCAGGGCGAGCTGGCCCGCGCAGGCCTGCCCCGGGCTCTGCACCCACGTCTCAAGCTCCCGGGCGGCGGTCCGCAACTCGGCGACCACCTGGGGATCGTGCAGCGCTCCGATGCCCACCGTCCCCATCGCCGCGGCCATGACGTCATCGATCAACCGGCCGTCGACGCGCCGTGCGACCAGTTCGCCGACCGATTCCCGCACGGGCAGGAGCACCTGCTGGCCCGTGAAGGACAGGGCCGCCACGGTGAAGGCATCGAGCAGCCTGTCCCAGGCGGCGGAGCCCACGCCTTCGCCGACGGCCGCCGGAACCCTGCCGACGGTGACCGCGGACGCGACCACGAACACCACCGGCAGCACGCCCAGCAGGAGGTTCACCAGGACGGTGACGGTGATCAGCGGACCGCCCGCCCGGCGCGCCAACCGGGTGATGTGCCACCTTTCGCGGACGAGGCGGATCGCCGTGCTCATCGCCTTCACGCCGCCGATGGACCGGCGGATTCCACCGGGGTTCCGAGGCTCGTGTTCCTGCGTCATGTCCGTGACCTCCAGACGGGGCGGCGCCATGGCCGAACCGCGAGCGGCGTCTCATCTCCTCGCGGTGAGAAAGGCGGCATAGTTCTTCTGCACCTCGGCCATTCCGTCCCGAGGGCCGGTGCGGCCCGCCACAAGCCCGAGGAGGGCGTTGCCGAGCACGTCGGGGAAGGTCGGTGTCGCGTTGTCGATGTAGGGCGTCAGCCCGTCGGTCCGGCTGAGCGTGTCCCACGCGGCGAACACGTCCTTGAGGACCGCCGTTCGGGGCCGCCCGCTCCGCGGCCTCAGCGCGGGCAGGAGCCCGGCCTCGGTGACCACGTCCATCGCCTGCGGCGAGCTGATGAAGTCGAGGTAGGCCGCCGCCACGTCGGGATGCTCGGACTCGGCGGTCACCGCGAACGGCAGGCTCTCCCCGCCCATGGTGGTCGGCGCCCCGCCCGCCCGCGCCGGCGGCGGCAGCACGAAGCCCACATCGCCGCCCATGTGCTCGCCCAAGCCGGAGGCGAACCATGTGCCGCCGATAAGGAAAACGCCCTCGCCCGCGGCGAAGGCGTCGTCGTCGTAGGCGAGCTTTCCGGGATGTGCGACCAGGTAGCCCCGCCTGACCCATTCCTGCAAGGTCCGCGCCGCGCGGAGGTTCGCCGCGTCGGTCCACGAACCGCCGCGGCCGAAGAAGAGGTCGCGCACCGCGCGCTTGCCCGCGACCTGGTCCTGGATGACACCGAAGCTGTGCGTCACCGGGATCGGCTGCCGGTTCCCCAGCGAGATGGGAACTTCGCCGTGGTCTTTGGCGATGGCGAGCGCCCTCTCGAACCCGGCCCAGGAGGAAGGCGGCCGCAGTCCCAGCCTGGCGAGCTTCTTTCTGTTGTAGAAGATGCCGACGATCTCGCCGTTGAGGGAAACGCCGTAGAGGCTGCCGCTGCCGACCGTCCTGCCGTCCGGGGTGACGCTGTTGATGTCCAGGAGCCCCTTCGGATAGCGCTTGCTCCAGCCGTAGATATGGTCGTAGGAGTCCAGGGGCCGAAGCCGTTTGGCCGCCACCAGCCGGGCCATATCGGCATGTCCCTGGTTCACCTGGACGACGTCAGGCGGGCTGTCACTCACACGCGCCGTGTGCAGCGCCTTCCGGAGATCCTCAAGGGATCGCTTCACCCGCCGGATTCGCACGTTCGGGTACTTCCGGTGAAAAGCCTCGTTGAGCTTCTCCATCTGCACGTCCTGGCCGCCGACGAGCTCCTGGTCCCACACGGTGAGTGTGACTTCGCCCGAATCGCCTATCCGCGACTCCGCCTCGGGGCCTGAATCCGTGGTGCAGGCGGTGAGAAGAAGGGCGGCCGCTACCGCGGCGACGGGCCTCAACACAGCAGAATTCATCACTGGGTCCTCCTTGATTCGACCGCGGCGCCGCTACATCACCGTCGTGCGGTAGAGCAGCCGATGGTGCCGTTTGCTGTCGCAGGGAGTGCGCGTGTGCATGGTCGCGTCGTTGTCCCAGATGACGAGGTCGCCGACACTCCAGCGGTGCCGGTAGAGGTATTTCTCCTTGGTGGCGTGCGCGTGCAGCGCATCCAGCAGAGCCGAACCCTCCTTCCGGCCGAGCCCCACGACGCCGCTGATGATCATGCTGCCCAGCAGCAGCGAGCGCCTGCCGGTGACCGGGTGGACGCGGACCAGTGGCTGCTCCATGTCCGGAGCCCGGTCCTTCTCCTCCTGGGTGAGCGGCTTCTTGTGCGGATTGGTCTGCAACTCCTGCTCGACGAGGTGGTTCATGGAATGCACCGCACGCAGATTCTTGATGCGGTCCTTCGTTTCCTCCGGCAGGTCGTCATAGGCGGTCGTCACGTCCGCGAAGATCGTGTCGCCGCCCTCCGCGGGGGCGATGGCCGAGTACAGCAGTGACGCCCGACTCATGACCTCCTTCCAGGAATAGTCGGTATGCCATTCCTCCTGGTCGTCTCCGTCGTAGAGCCCGATGGGCTCCCCGTCCTCGAAGATGTTGCTTATCTTGAGGACCTCCGGATACTCGGGCACGACATACCGCTTTACCGGGTAGACGTCGAGCGGCCCGAACAGCCTGCTGAAGCGGACATGGGCGGCGTGGTCGAGATTCTGCCCTGGGAGTACGAGCACGCGGTGGCGGACGAGATCCGCCTTGAGTTGAGCTGCGACCCTCTGGTCGATCGGCTGCCTGACATCAAGTTGGATTCGGGCCGCGAATGGCGGCTTGATCTCCTCGATGTGATACATCATCATGCCCCTGCTTCAATATCGGTACGGAAGTGTTCGGCAGGTGGTTTATGGCGGGTCAACGAGAATAATCAGCGCTTCTCGGCTGGTGTTCGGAGCATCACTGCGGGTCATGCTAGATCACGGCTCGCAAGTATGTAATGAGTCGTTAGATGATCGAGCAATATGGAAGAAAAAGCGTTTGTGGGCGCCCGCTGATCAGGGCCGCCTTAAAGTACGATGAGCCCGCCCAAGCGAAGTGCAGAATGGCATTTGAACAGGCTTGATGCTCGCCGCAAGCGGCATTAGAGGGTGGCCCGTGCGCCACGGGGTCGGGAGCCCGAAACGCCTATCGCCCTAGCCAGAGAGGCATACCCCCCCAATACGGGGCCCTTTGCACCCCTGCCTGGCCGGGCACCCTGACCGACCATGGCGGGACGCCGCCCGACAGGGCAGCCACCGCGGCCCTGCCATGGTGCCCGGCGTCGACAGCGGAGCGCCCAGGCGCCCGGCCCAGGAACCACGTACATACAACAAACCCCGGCGACCGGCGCTGGGCCAGGTCAGCCAGGGTTCTACCGCCAGAGAATGTGCCCGCCGCGGCGGGTTCTCGGGCTGAGTTTGATTTGGTTATGCGCCCCTACTGCCGAGTGAGGCCCCGGGACGAGAACACTCCCAGGCGCCAGGTTCGCCGCCGGAGCGGGAGCCGTGTCCGCGGCTCCCGCGACGGTCGTTTACGGATCAGACCCAGGGGGCGAGGGGGTACCAGTAGTCCTCGAAGATGGACGGGAGGCGGACGTCCCAGTAGAGGAGGAGGAAGACGCCCGCGGCGATGAAGCCGACGGTGGTGATGGCGGCGGCCCGGTGGGGTGAGGCGGCCAGCCACAGGCCGACGCGGCCGCCGGTGAGCAGGGCGATCGCGATGAGGAGGATCGCCATGATGGCGATGTTGCCGAGTGATTGCAGGGTGAACGCGGCCGCGCCGTACAGCGGGTTGTGGCTGTCGGCGGCGTCCTGGAAAAGCTGCCGGAACAGGGGGAAGGGCCGCCCGATCAGGAACCCTCCGATGAGGACGCCCATGACGACCAGCCGCGCACCGGGGCGGCGTGCCTCCAGCGGCGCCAGCGGATCTTTGATCACCCCGGCCGAGGCGAGGCCGAGCACGATCATGATCAGCCCGATCACGCCGTAGACGATCATCGCCTGGACCAGGCGCGGCGGGATCCCGTCGCCGGTGGCCGTCTTGAACTGGGGCATGCCGGTGCCGACGACTCCGACGAGGGCGCCGTAGAGCGCGGAGACCGGGATCATTCCGGCCGCGAGCAGGCCGAGTGGTCGGATCGTTCCACGGACCCGGTCGCCTTTCGTCGCCCCGCCTCCGGCCATGGTCGGGGTGAGGGCGCTGAAGGCGGCGATGTTGCAGGCGGTGAAGGTGCCCGCCACCCCGGAGACCAGGGCGAACAGGACTCCGGCGGCCATCCCGGTGATGGGTGTGGCCTTGGCGTCGTGGCCGAGCAGGGTGTTGGCGACGTTGTCGCCGATGGTCTGGTCCACGAACTCCGCCGACCAGATGACGGTCAGCGCGAACCCGATCAACGCGCCGACCGCGATGAGCAGGATCCGCCGCTGCGGAGCCGCTGCCCGTGTCACGGGCGGGTTGTTCGCGAGTTGGGTCATGCCATGACTCCTGACCTCGAACGATCTTTACCGCCGTCAGGCTGACACCCCCGCCCACCCTGACCTTTCTCCCAGAATGCGATCTCCCCCGCCGCCAGGGGAAGCGCACTCCAGAAGATGCGGCCGAGAACGGCCACCACCGAACAACTGCCACCCAGTGGAGCCCCTTGCGGGATTCGAACCCGCGCACACGGCTCCAGAGATCAGTACGGAAAAGGCCCTCGACATGGGCGACTTTCATCGCCTGTCGCGCTCCGGACGCCTACGGAACAGCACGCCGCTGAGAGGGCCTCTGGCGTGACTGCGACGCGCCCTGGCGGAGACGCGCGATGCCCTCTTCTACGCTCTCCGACGTCTGCACACGCTCACCCGCTGCGTCGTCACGGGGTTCGAAACGCGCGACGACCGACACTTCCGCAGGTGCGCACGGCGCCGGTGGCGATCGCCTCGAACGGTTGCGTTCTTCGCGTGCCTCTATTACGCGATGATGCGGCCTGGCAAAGCGGACTCTCCGCGGCTGGGGCGGTCCACGCCCTGGTGAGATGGGTGCGGAGCCCGTTCGCGCAGCCGCGCGACCCTGAGGAGGGCGACCGGCAGACCGCCAACCGCGCCGAGCGCGATGCCCGTCCCGAGCGATCTCCGATCACGCCCACCAGCGGGGCCGGCCCTGAGCACGGTGACGGACGGGTCGGGTCGGCCGCCAGAGGTCAACCGCCAAGGCGAAGGTCGCCGTGCGAGTGCGTTGCCGTGAACCGGAGGCGGTCGCCTACTTCGACGGTGCCCTCGTCGCCGACGGGCTCCGATCGGCACAATGCCCTATTATTTTGATATGGATTTGGAGGAATCTGATCGGCGGATCGCCGCTCTGCTGCCGCGCCCGGACCGCTCGGTCGTCGCTGTCGAACCGCCGGGTGACGGCGACGGGTACTGGGGCGGAGCGCCCAGCGCGGTCGAGAGCGAGGGGTGGATCTACCTGGCGTACCGGCTGCGCCGGCCCATCGGGAAGGGACGCGGCTACGCGGTGGTCGTCGCCCGCTCCGCCGATGGCGAGCGCTTCGAACCGCTCGTCATGATCGGCAAGGACGCCATGGAGGCTGAGTCCCTTGAGCGCCCCGCCCTCGTCCGGACCGCCGAGGGGACATGGCGGCTCTACCTGAGCTGTGCGACGCCGGGAACCAAGCACTGGCGCGTCGAGGTGCTCCAGTCCAGTACCCCGGACGGGTTCAGCCCAAGCGACCGGCGGGTCGTCCTGCCCGGGGACGAGAAGACGGGCGTGAAGGATCCGGTGATCGTCCAGCACGACGGCCGGTGGCATCTGTGGGCCTCGTGCCACCCGCTGGCCGACGCCGCCGAGGCCGACCAGATGACCACCGAGTACGCCACAAGCGCCGACGGCCTGGAATGGACCTGGCACGGAACGGCTCTCAGCCCCCGGCCCGGCGGGTGGGACGCCCGGGGCGTGCGGGTCAGCGCGGTGCGCTTCACCCCCGACGGGATCGTGGCGGCCTATGACGGCCGGGCCAGCGCGGCCGAGAACTTCGAGGAGCGCACCGGCTTCGCCGTCGGCGACGACCCCGCCGCGCTCTCGGCCATCGGATCCGCCCCGTGGGCGTCCTCGCCCCACCACGGCGGCGGGTTGCGCTACCTGGAGGCCCTCCCCACCCAGGACGGCCGCCTCCGTCTGTTCTACGAGGTGACCCGCGCGGACGGAGCACACGAACTGCGTACCGAGTTGCGCTGAGCGGCCCCGAGCCTTCAGCGCGAATGCGGACGGCCGTTGCGGGCTTGTCGCTGCCCGTCCGGCCGCGCGCCCACCCGCCCGCCGGAGGCCGCCTTCGGCTCCAGCCAGTCGCCGAAGTCCTCGCCGGTGACCTTCTCCAGCAGCTTGACGTCGGCTTCGAAGAGGGGGATGAGAGCCTCGCGCTGCTCCCAGGTCAGCGGCCGCCGGGCCGGGCCGTTGCGCTGCAGCGCGCGTTCCAGCGGCGTGGTGACCCGGGTGGCCAGGTCGCCGGGCAGGACCGTGCCCGCCGCCACACCGGTCCGCAGCATCCACGACAGGACGCGATGGCGCGTCGTGCGGCCGGGATGCACGGTGACGTTCTCCCGCGGCACCTCGGTGAGGACGCCCGGGTCGACGCCCAGGAACGAGCAGATGCGGTCCAGCGTCGGCGCCGGCCGCTCCAGCAGTTCGCGGTACCGGAAGACCAGGACCTGCTCCCGGGGGAACAACCCGTAGAGGTGCTCCAACTGCTCGCCGTACCGGCCCAGCCGGACGTAGTGCCAGAAGGCGGCCCAGCCCGCGTCGATCCGCCGGTCCTCCTCGCGGCAGGCGAGGACCACGTCGTCGATGGGCTCCAGCCCCGCCGACCACAGATGCGTCCAGTTGGAGTGGGCCCGCTCCACCGGGTCGCGCAGGACGGCGATCAGCCGGGCCTCGGGGATCAGGTCGTGGATGCGGCGTTGGGCGGCGCGGTCGTACAGGTAGAACGGGGTCGACTCTCCGCACAGCGCGCCGGGCGGGGCGTCCGCGAACAGCGCCTCGTACTCCGCCCTGCGCCAGACGTGCTCCCGGTAGGTCTGCGCGTCACCCGGCCCGCCCCGGTCCGGAGGAGGCGCGCCACCGGTCAGGAAGAACTTGGGCTCCTTCACCGCCGACAGGTGCAGCCCGGGGTGACCCGCCAGCGCCGCGTGCAGCGCGGTGGTCCCGGTCTTGGGAGCACCGATCACCAGGAAGTCCGGCAGCGGCATCACGTCCTCCTAGTGCCACCTCGACATCAATAGAACTATAACTACCAATTTAGTGGGAAACTAGTATCTCGGCCCTCCCTGAACCTGGATAACGACGCGCCCCGTCCCGCCCGAGCCGGTGAAGCTGCTCCGGGCGCATCTGGAGGCGGGCCCTGCCGGTCGGCTCTTCCGCAGGTGGACGTCCACGGCGGCGCAGTTGCAGAGCCCGCCGGCGAGCGAGCCCCACGGTCTGCGGGGCCTCGCCGCAGTGCAACCCGGGCGTCGCACGCCGATCAGGGCGGCGTGCCCCGGGTCGTCCTCCGGGAACATTTGTCCAAGACCGATGACCGGTGGCCCTTGCATAGTCCCGGTATGAGTGAAGATGACGTCGGGCACGCGCATGGGATGCATGTGGTCCGCGACGGCCCGCGGGAGGCGCCGCCGCTGCTGCTCATCCACGGCTCGGGGGCCTCGGGCGCTTCGTGGGGGCCGATGGTTCCGGTGCTCGCCCGCCACCACCACCTCATCCGCGTCGACCTTCCAGGCTGCGGCAAATCGCCGCCCGCGCGGTCGTACGACGTCCCCGGGCAGGCGGGCCGGGTGGCGGCGCTGCTGGACGACCTCGGCCTTGGCCCCGTCCTCGCGGCCGGGCACTCCAGCGGCGGATACGTCGCCACGGCGCTCGCCGAGCGGCGTCCCGACCTGGTGAGGTCGCTCGCGCTGATCAGTACCGGCCCGAGCCTCGACGCGCTCCTGCCGCAGCCGTTGATCCTGCGAGCGCTGCTGGGCCCGCCGCTCGGCCGGCTCATCTGGTCGAGGCGTCCGGAAGCGTGGATCCGCAAAGGGATCATGGCGACGGCCGCTCGTCCCGTGGACGTCCCCGACGACCTGGTCGCCGAGGTCCAGGGGACCACCTACCGCGCGTTCCGGATGGTGATGCGCGAGAACACCGCCTACATCAACGAGCGGAGCGTCCCCGAGCGCCTCGCCGACCTGGAGGTCCCGGTGCTGGCGATCGTCGGCGCGGCCGACCCCCGCTGGGATCCGGAGTCGGCGCGGCGGTACGAGGCGGTCCCGAACGTTCGGGTCGAGTCGCTGCCCGACGTCGGGCACCTGCCCATCATCGAAGTGCCGGAGGAGACCGGCGAACTGCTGCTGGCCTTCGCGGCGGCGGGCCGGGACACCCCGTCCCTGTGATCCTGGCGGCATAGGCTGGTCCCGTGACACCGAACGGGGCGACCCCCGACTGGGCGCGGGTGGACATCGCGGTCCCGCGCCCGGCGGGCCGGCTGCCGGGGGTGACCATGGCCGGGTTCGGTGCCCGCGCCCCGGAGCCCGTGGACATCGCCATGGTCCCGCACCCCTGCGTCACCGTGCTCGTCGACCTGGGCGAGGGCGGCGGCCTCGCTTACCACGCCCGCGGCCGGAGCGAGCGCGGCAGCATCGTCGTCGGGCTCCTCCCCGGCGAGTTCCGGGTGGCCGGGCGCGGGGAGGGCGAATACCTCCAGCTCAGGCTGGAGCCCGTCGCCGCGGCCGCGGTCTTCGGCGCGTCGACCGAGCTCGGTGGGACGATGGCGCCCCTCGAAGACCTCTGGGGCCGCGACGCCCGCCGAGCCGAGGACGGGCTGCGCGCCGCGACGTCCTGGGACGAACGGTTCGCGATCGCGGCGGAGCTCCTCGGACAACGGCTGGACGCCCGCTCACCGGTCGATCCGGAAGTCGCCCACACCTGGCGGCGGACGTCCACCAGCCGGGGACGCGTGCGCGTCGAGGACCTGGCAGGCGAGGTCGGCTGGAGCCGCAAGCGCCTCTGGTCCCGCTTCCGGTCCCAGCTCGGCATCACCCCCAAACGCGCCGCCCGGCTGGTGCGGTTCGACCACGCCGCCCACCTCCTCGCGGCGGGCCACACGCCCGCGAGCGCCGCGACCGAGAGCGGCTACGCCGACCAGTCCCACCTCAACCGCGAGGCCAGGACGTTCACGGGTCTCACGCCCAGCGCCGTAGCCGCCGCGCCATGGCTCGCGATCGACGACATCGCATGGCCCGCATCATCGGCACGACCACCCGCGTGAACCGCCCTGTCACCAGGCGCCTCGCAGAGCAGGACGACCCCCAACGATGACCTCGCCCAGGCCCTCCAGACGCCCCGCCGCCATCCCCTTCAAACCCGTCCTGCCGCTGTCGCGTTGTAGGTGCAAGCCACTGGAGTCGACCTGCACGGCTACAAAGTCCTCGTCGGCACCCGCCCCGTTAGCTAGTTAGCTTCCTGATGGAGAACGCTGGCAAGGTCCTCAGCCGTGCACAGCTACCGATTGGTCTGGGGCGAGGAACATCCTGACGACAACAAAAGTCTCAACGTCCACATTCTGCGGTTTCGAAAGAACAGCACGTCGCCCAGGGGCAAGGCGAGTCGGGCCTCGACGGCGGGGATAAGGTTGACGAGCACATTGGCGCGGGCCGGACAGTCGTCGGGAGCGCCTCCGCCGGTATTCGACGGCATCGTCGAGCGCAGTCACGGCGGGTGCGTGCTGGACCGCGTCCAGTGTGGCCTGGTACGCGTCGAACGACACGACACCGAGGCCGTTCGGTATCGGGGCGAGTGCGACCGGCCGGTCCTGATTCGGTCCGCCGGCGTGGCCCGCCCCCACACCGCGGCGGGCAGGTCCTGAATGGCGTCCCAGGGGTCATCGATATCGCCTGTGGACTTCCAGTTCTCATACCGCCTGATCCCGTGCCGGTGACGGAACGGGGTCTGTGATTACGTCGGCGACGCAATTTCGTTTCGGAGTCACGATACATGCTGGGCGTATGTCGCAAGGAGTCTGGCGGTTTTTTCGAGAAACTACATGGATGCTCGTCATATGAGCGACGCTCGCAGAGATCTTTTGTCGGCGACGCTGAATCGGTTTTTCTCCGTATATATGTCGAATCGTTCTTGTCATGCTTCCTGGTCAAGCGAACTACCGAACTGGCACGATCCAGGCTTCCGTTTCTTTGGACGAGGTCCCGGTGTGCGAGATTTCACGGACCGGCCCACGGCTCATTGCTAGGATTGGTCGCATGCGTTTGCCTGAAGCCGCATTCGATCTCTCCAACTCGGCGCCCCGCACGGCGGAGATCATTAAGGACGCTCTAACCGTTCTCGCCGACCTGCAGGGGTGGGAGCTCCCCCTCGAACGCTGGGAGCGGATCGAGGCTGTCACGATCCGCATGCAGGAGGCGTGCGCCGCCGGTGATGAGGAGGCGTTCTGGGGTGCGTCCGCCGACCTGGAGTCGATGGCGCCCAACCGCATCACGCGAATCGGGGACACCCCGGTGGTCCCGCCTCCCCCGCCGATCAGGGAACGCGCGAACCAGCTGATCCATTCGCTCGGAGGG
Source organism: Actinomadura litoris (assembly GCF_009733595.1). Taxonomy (GTDB): domain Bacteria; phylum Actinomycetota; class Actinomycetes; order Streptosporangiales; family Streptosporangiaceae; genus Spirillospora; species Spirillospora litoris. The sequence goes on from NZ_WOFH01000003.1 coordinate 510,715, forward strand.
AAGACGGCTCGGACTTCGGACATCTTTGGCGCGGAACGGGCGGGCGAGGATGACGCTGGAGACACCGATGACCGCGTCGCGGATCGCTGAACAGGAGTTCGTCGTCCACCTCTTCGTACCGCTGGAGGGGCCGCACGCCGTCGAGTGTGAAAAATGGATTCGCACGCTATGGCGCGGTCTGCAGCGCAGGCTGGGGCCCGCGGAGCCGATTCCGGGAACGCACCTGCCGACCGACCTGCCCGCTGCGTTCGACGGGACGGGCCATGCCGTCGCCGCCTTCGAGGGGCCCGGGGAGAGGGTTCAGGCGATCGTCCGGCGGGAGCATGACGTGCTGAATCTCTCCTGCGCGTTCGCCTCGACGGAGAGGGCACAGAACGTCCGCGGCGCGGAGGGAGAAGAGCTTCCTTTTCCGCGTGGGTGGGCGGAATACGATCAATGGTGGGACGAACTCGCCGGTGATGTCCCTGATTCCTTGGTGGGCGTCGCACGCCTGTATCTCGCCAAAGTACTCAGCCGCGATGCCGGTGAACCAAGTCCTCCAGCCGAACTCGCCAGGGTCATCCGTCCACTGCTTCCGTTCGCTACCGGCGACAGTGACTGGTGGCTCGATGCCCACCGCCGGTGCGACCGGCTGACCCTCTGGGAACCGTCCTCTCAGGACGACGAACGGATCGAACGCCGCATCGTCGTCGTGGCCCCCGATCATAAAGATCCACAACTGAGTGCCTGGGCGTGGTCGCGAGGCGACACGCGAACACCGCCCTTGGCGCGCTATCTCCTTCATGCCGCGAAGGCCCGCTACCTGCTCCGGGTGTACGACGCCGGCCGGCGGGTCCGCGAGCTTCACGAGCGCGCGGACAGGTCCACGCGCGACTCGGCGACGCCGGCGGAGCGGTTGCCCCGGCTGCGCGCGGATGAGGCCGAGCTGCTCGACGTGATCAGGAGGCTGGAGATCATGCGGCGGGGCGTCGGCATCGCCGCGGCCAACATGACCGAGGTTCTCGGCGTAGACGGGGCCGGCCGCCTCTTCTCTGATGACCAGGCCCTGGCGACCTGGTTGGGAGAGCAGCTCAAGGACGACCTGGAGATCCTGGAGGCCGCGCGAAGCCACACGCGGCGGCTCTGTGAAGTCTTGAGCGCCGAGCCGCGGCCCCTGCCGCAGCCGGACGACCGCTCTCGGCAAGCCTCGCCCGGGGGCGGACGGGCGCAAGCCTCACCTGAAGGTGGGGCGGTCGTCGTGCGGTCCGAGCACGAGGAGCCCGATGTGGACGTCCGACGCAAAGTGTTCGTCGTGCACGGCCGCGACGAGACGGTGCGGGAGCGCATGTTCGACTTCCTGCGCGCCCTCAACCTCTGGCCTCTGGACTGGGAACGGCTGGTGGCGGCCACCGGAAGCACGGCGCCGTACCTCGGGGACGTCGTGCGGCGCGCTCCCGTCGACGCGCAGGCGGCCGTGGTGCTGATGACCCCGGACGACATCGTCCGGCTTCACCCCGACCTGCACGGTGAGCGGGAGCCCGGCCATGAGACCGAGCCGTCCGGGCAGGCGCGCCCCAATGTCCTGATCGAACTCGGCATGGTGCTCATGGCCTATCCGGAACGGACGATCATCATTCATCTCGGCGACCTGCGTCCCATCGCCGATCTGGCCGGGCGCAACTACATCCGCCTCGACGGATCGCCCGCCGCCGCCGGCAAGCTCGTGGAACGGCTCAAAGTGGCCGGTTGCGCCGTCCTCGACGAGGGAGGCGACTGGCGGAACCCCGCGCGCTTCGCCGATCTGGACGTCTACGGTCGCTCACCGGGTCCGGCGATCCGATCTAGACGGCCTTGAGAAAGGCGGCCACCTCCAGCAGGTCGATCTCGGCCAGATCATCCGGGTGGATCACGATGAGCAGGTCGCCGCAGATGAGCGCCTGGCGGGAGCGGGCGACGAACGAGAGCAGGATCATCCGCAGCAGGCTCTCCCGGCTGAGCACGTCTATGCGCGCCAGCCCGGAACCGACGATGGGCATCGCCAACCGGCGGCGCTGTCCCGCCTCGTAGACCGCGTCCCAAAGTCGGTCCAGGCTCGACCACAGATCCTGGACCGAGGAGCGGGCGACGTTGCCCGGGGCCATCTGGCTGTAGGCCACGGCGAAGACGCGCTGGCGGCCCCGGCTGATCAGCGCCACCGTTCCGAGCGGGAAACGCAGAAGCTTGCCGTACGGCTTGCTCTGGCGGGTCTCCCGCCTTGCGGGGACGGCGCGCGACAAGGCGCTGTCGAGATCCAAGTCCAGCAGCCGGGAGTCGCCGCCGTAGCGTCGCAGCACCAGCTGGCCCTGCACGCTGGAGGCGCTGATCACCCGATCGTCGGCGACCGATGTGTCGAAGGTGTCGGCGAACCCCACCACGATGTCCGCGTCCTGCTCGAACAGATCGCCCACGGCCACCGAAACCCTTGTCCGGAGCGCGGGGAACTCGTGAACCAGTCGCTGCCGCGGCGCGGCACGGGCCACCCCCCACCCCAGGCACGCGAGGAGGACGGCCGAGACCGTTATCTCTGTATCGGGCAGCAGCGCGGGCATCAACTGGCCGAAGAACTCGATGAACGTCGAGACCAGGCCGAAGGCAGCCAGCGTGTTGGCACCGAGCAAACGGCGTCCGCGTGCGCTACCACCCAGAGCTCGCAGTGTGTAGCGAAGGCTCAGCATGTCGCGATCACCAGAGTGCGCACCTTCCAGACTCCGCGCCGCTTCCGGGGTCAGTATGTGCCGGTTGGCTGCACTGAGTCTGGTCTGGTGACGCAAACCTGTCGTCCATCCAGATTTTGACCTGTGATCAGGTTCTAGGACGCGCGGCTCGATACGCCATCAGCCAGGCGAGTGATCGAGCCCGAAGGGGAGAGGGAAGGCGAATCCCCATACTGTTTCATCCAGTGTCAACCTCTACAGGTTCTTCTGCCCCACTACCGACAGGATGCTTGAGCGAAGGGTTTCCATGAAGCCTGTGGCGAACACCTAGGATCCTTTTTTCACAGGTGCGTTCGCCGACCGATCGAGCCTCATCAATATCCGTCTGCCAGTTATAGCAGGCACCAGATCAGGCTTTTCGGTGTGACTAGATTTGCTGATACAGGACGCCCGAATCGCATCTAGATCCACTATTCGCTGTGTGCAAAATACCGGAAGAGGGCCGCCGACTCCGAGTCAGGTTGATACTCTTCAATCGAGGGGCAGATGCCAAGGCCGATTTCTGGCTGCTGGCCATGGGGGAACGGGGGTTTTCGCGGTGGGAGCACGGGAGGATCTCCTGGGTAGACTCGAATCCCGACTTCAGCGCGTCAGACGCTACGAAGATCTCTCCGAGCTATTCAACGAAGCTGCGGTGTTGGAGATCTCGTTGTTACGTAAGATCGCCGTTCTCGGCCGGCAGGGCGAGCGGGTCCGGGTCGATGATCATGCTGCTCATGTCGCGATGTGGATTCATTACTACCGAGCCCAAGCCTTGAGCGTGCTTGAAACCGAGCCCGGATCGGCGGCGTCCGAGGAACTCGCCATTGCCCTCGGTATGGCCGTCCATGTCCAGTGGCAGGTGTGGGAGGCGCTACCGTCTCTTCTGAGAAAGCTGCTTGAGGTCGCCCATCTTCCCGAGCCGGACCTCGACGCTCTAGAACTTCGCGACCAACTGATCGTGGTACTGCACGGGCAATGGCAGCAGTCTGGGGCTCTGGATGCACTCGTCGGCGCGGTGGAACTGTGGCGAGGCGTTCTCACGGGGTTCGGCCACGGTGATCACACGGGCCATCGGACGTGGTTCGGATCTGCGCTGGCGGACCTGGGCGAGGCCGTCGGCGATCTCGAATTGCTCGACGAAGCGATCGAGGTTCTGCGGGATGTGGCGGAGGAGGCTGAGGACGCCAACGGGGCGATAGCACTCAACAACCTGGGGCTGGCCTATCTCCGACGTGACGGCGACGGAGATCTCGATCGGGCGATCGAGGCGTTCGGGCGCGCGGCCGCGGTTGCGCCTCCCGGCAGCGATGACCGCTCACTGCGCCTGTCGAACCTTGGAGGTGCGCTGCTGGAGCGGGCGGAACGAGGCGGGCGGAAGGCCGACTACCACGCCGCGATCGCGGCTCGCCGGGCCGCCGCGGCGGCACCGGGTCAGATGAGTTGGTCGATCGGGCTCGCCGAGGCACTGCGAAAGCTCGGCGAGACGGGGGATGTTTCGGCGACGCGTGAGGCGATCGAGATTCATGCCCGCCTTGCCATGAACGAACCTGATTCCGCCATGCAACTCGCCGGGCTCGCATTCGAGGCGACCGGGTTGGCCCAGCAGACCAGGGACGACACCGATGTTGAGCGTGCGATCGCGCTGCTCCGCACGGCCATGGCGCGGCTGGGCGTCGCGGACCGTGTGCGGCGTGATGTGCTCGTGAAGTTGGCCGAGATGCTCGGCCACATCTATGTCGCCCATCAGGACGCGGACGTGCTCGACGAGGCGATCGGACTGCTGCGGGAGATCCGGTCGGAAGAACCCGGTGAGTGGGCGCCGCACCGTACGGTCCTGCTCGGCCAGTATCTGTGCTGGCGGTTCGTTGTGGAAAACAACGAAGGGGACCTAGATGAAGCCATCTCCTTGCTCCGTGACTCAGGGGCTACCGATCCGTCGCGTACTGGTGAGTCGCCGGCACCGCGTGCCGCGCTCGCCGCCGCTCTGGCGGCCAAGGCCGAGCGAACGGGCGACATCGGCCTGCTCGACCAGGCCATCGACGTCTTGGGGGACGCGATCAGCGCGGCCCTGCACTCCGGGATCGAGCTCAAGGCAGAAGGCCAGGGCTTCAAGGACACGGCGAGAATGTCGCAGGCACGTTGGCTGCGTCGGCGATACGAGCTTAGACCGGAGCTCCGTTCACTGGAACAGGCCATCACAGTATGGCAGGAGGTGGTCCGGGAGCGTGAGGACGACCCTGTCGCCCTTGCGGCGCTCGCCGACGATCTCTGCCGGTTTCACGACCACACCGGGCGGCCCGAAGCCCTCACCGAAGCCATCCGCCTCCTGAACCGCGCCCGTGCAGTCGAGACCGACAATGAGCGACGCGATAGCTTGCGTCGGTTCTTCGTGGCGGCGCTGATCCGCCGCTACGCCGCCGAAGGGCGCTCGGCCGATTTCGAGAACGCGACGGAAATACTCGATGGGCATCGTGATCCCGCAAGCCGTGTCCAGCTGGGCAGCCTTTGGGGGCACCGAGGCACACGAAGCGGCGACCTCACCCATATCAACACCGCGGTTGAGCTCCTGCGTGCGGCACTGAATGAGCTGACCGAACCCGTGATGATCTCCTGGTGCGCCGACAACCTTGGAAGCGCGCTTCTGGAAAGGTTCGAGCAGACCGGGGAGACGAGCGCGTTGGACGAGGCCGTTCGGGCATTCCGACAGGCGCACAAGGGTGCTCCCAGTGCCCCAGAAGTGATCTCCAACCTAGGCAACGCATTGTGTCGGCGGTACGAGAGGACCGGCGATGACGAGTCCTTGCGGGAGGCTTTGAAACAACTTCGGGAAGGAGCGCGTCTGCTCCCGGATGGGCACAAGGACATGGTCGGCCTCCTGCACAACCTCGGCGGTGTCGCCGAGCGGGCAGCCGTGCTCGACGGTGATGCGGAGCTTGCGGAGGAGGCCGTCCGGATTCTGGAGCATGCCGTCGCGCTGAGCGACCCAGCGCCCGCGACGGTCCTCTCGACGCTCGGTAGCGCTTTGTGCAGCTGGTCGGAGTCGGGCGGCGGGATGCCCGCGTTGACCGAGGCACTCGGTGTGCATCGCCGAGCATGTGAGGCGGCGGAGACCGACAGGGTGACCTGGCGTGGGCTCGCGTTGAACAGGGCCGCCGCACTCATCGACTACGCGACCCGGGGCTCCGCTCCGGACGCGTTGGACGAGGCTATCGACCTGCTGCGCCAGGTCGTCATGGAAGGGGGCGAAGGGGCGCCACGGTCGATGGCGATGAACGCGCTGGCGGAGGCGCTACGAGCACGGCGACGACCAGGTGACCTCGTTGAGGCGATCGACCACTACCGTACGGTGTGCCTCTCCTCCGCGCCCTCCACCGTCGTACGCCTCCACGCCGGGCGACAAGCAGGAGCGCTCGCCACCGGTACCGGCACCTTCGATACCGCCTCGGACTCTTTCCGCCACGCGATCGCGCTGCTTGACGAGGTGGCCTGGCGTGGCCTCGAACCCCCGGACCGCGAGCGGCTGCTGTCCCAGTTCAGTGGTCTGGCGAGCGACGCCGCGGCCTGCGAACTGGAGCGCGGGGATCCGTATCGCGCCGTCGAACTCCTCGAACAGGGACGCGGCGTTCTGCTGACGCAGCTCCTGGACCTCTGGTCGCCGCTCCGCTCCGTCCGGGAACTCGATCCGGAACTCGCCGCCGCCTACGCTGACGTCCTCTCCGATCTGGAGCGGCCGGAACACCGCCACGACGCGGACGCCCGCACCGTACTGGCGAACCGGCACACCGAGTTGCTGCGAGCGATCCGCGGATTGGGATTGCCGGACCCGGAGCCGTTCGGGCGCCCCTCCACCTTCGCGGAACTCGTCCCCGCGGCGGCCGAGGGCCCAGTGGTCATAGTCAACGTCAGTGATCTCCGCTGTGATGCCCTCATCATCGCGGGCTCCCTCGTACACCCGGTTCCTCTTCCCGCGCTGAGCAAGGACGCCGTGGGCCACCGCACCAGCCGCTTCCTGGAAGCGATCAGCATCGATCGGAGTGAGGTCGGCCATCGCCTGCGGAACAGCACCGAACGTGTGATCATCGGCACTCTGCGCTGGCTCTGGAAGGCGATCGCGGAACCGGTCCTCGCCGAGCTCGATGCGGACGTCACCGCTCCGGCCCGGATGTGGTGGTGCCCCACCGGTCTGCTCACCATGCTCCCCCTGCACGCGGCCGGGCCGTACGCGGAGGACGGCTCAGGGGTCGGTGCGCTCGACCTGACCGTCCCCTCGTACACCCCGACGCTGCGTTCGCTCATCCACTGCCGCCGCCCGCGTCCCCCTTCGGGGCCGCGCCGTCCACCGCTCATCGTCTCCCTTCCCGACACCCCGGGCGCCGATGCTCTCGTCGCGGCCCGCCGCGAAAGCGAGATCCTGCGACGGTGGCGACCGGACAGCCGTGTCCTGGCGGCCGAGGACGCCACCGTCACGGCCGTCCGGGAATCCTTGCCCGACCATGCCTGGGTCCATTTCGCCTGCCACGGGATCCAGACCCTCGCACGCCCCGGCGAAGGGCGGCTGATCCTCCATGACGGCGGCTTGACCGTTCGGGAGATCTCCAGGCTCCGGCTTGAGGACGCGGAGTTCGCCTACCTGTCCGCCTGCCACACCGCGCGCGGCGGTACCGATCTCGCGGACGAGGCGCTCACCATGGTCGCCGCCCTGCTCATGGCCGGATACCGTCAATCGATCGGCGCGCTGTGGCAGGTCAACGACTTCGCCGCCGCCAAGGTCGCCGAGGCGGTCTATGGCGAGATCTCACGCGGTGGCAGCGGCGCCGACGCACTCCGGAAGGCGGTGCTGCTGCGCCGGACCATGCGTCCGTCCCACCCGGAGGTCTGGGCCGGCTTCGTTCATGTGGGCTGCTGAACGTGGACCTTTCTGGGATTCGGCACCGGCTCGATCGATTCCGGGACGAAGACGACGGGGCATTGCTCGGCCCAGCGGCGGATGCGGACCTGGTCGCGCTCCTCACCGAGGTGGCCTCGGAATTTCCCGCTGGAATGACGGCGACGGAACGCCTTCAGCCTACTGGCGAGCTGCTGGACGCGGTCTATCTGCTCGCCGAGTTTTACGAATGCCGCGCCGACGTCCATTCCCAGAGAAATTCCCGTAAAGCCCTCGCCCTACAAGAAATGCTCGACTCTACCACGCTCTACGCGATCGTTCAGGGGCGGTCACCCGGAGACGTACCGCCTCGTATGAGGAAAGCCATCGACGACCTAGCAGACGAAGGTCTCGAAACGGCCGAACGGCTCGCCGTGCTTTGGTGCGGCCAGGGCCGCCTTTATCGCCGGCCGGTACTGGTAAACATCGGCATCTCTTGGCTACGCGAGATAGCCCGGACTGTCGAGTCACGCGGTTCGCGCTGGCCGCGCGTGATGCAGTTGCTCGGTGGTGCGGTTTATGGCCGCTTTCTCCAGCAGGGCGATCTCCGCGACCTCGATGAGTCGATCGAGTGCAGCCTGCTCGCCGCGGCGCGATTGCCGAAAAACAGCGAAGAAACGGCGATTGCGCTGGGGAACGCCGCCCTTGCATCGCGGACCCGTTACGAGCGGTGCCGCGGGCATCCCGACATTCACCGCGCCATGACCATCGGCAGGGATGCCCTGGCCGCCTGCCCCCTCGACAGCGCGCAGCGTCCGAATTTCCTCGGCCAGCTCGGCGCGACCCTGCGGCTGTGGTATGAGCACACGGGCAGGCTCAGTGATCTGGCCGAGGCCGAGAGGACGCTACGGCAGGCCGTTGCCTCGATCTCAGACGATCACCCCAACAGGGCCACCCACCTGAACAACCTTGGCCTCGTGCTGCTGACGCGGCACGAGGCCAAGTCCGAGCCCGATGTCATTGACGAGGCGATCAGGCTCTTGCGGGCCGCTGCGACAGCCCCACATCCGTTGCAGGCGAGCTATCGCTCCAACCTCGCGGTGGCCCTGCGCCAAAGGTACGCGAGTGCGGAGGCCCCTGATGAAGGGGATCTCACCGAGGCCAAAGCCGTGCTCGAAGAAGCGGCAGCCGGTTCGAACCAGAAGGATCCCGCCTGGTCGATCATTATGCGCAACCTCGCAGAGTGACCTCATTATGTCGGGACACCGACCAACATCCGGCTTCCGTTCTTCAACTGTGGAAATGGTACGAGGCCAACAGTCTGCGGCGCCGCTTGAACGATCTTCATCTCGGCGGTGGCCGGCCGCGCGGGGGCGGGCGGGCATGGCGTTGAAGATCTTGGTGAGGTCCTTGATCTCGTCGCCTGTATGGTGCGGGACCACCCCGTGAGGCAGGTCATCGGCGGACACGCAGTGCGCTGCAGCGATGACGGGAGTAGCAGATGCAGCCTCCAGCTACCACCCCGGCGAGAGCACGACGACCGCCATCAGAGCGAATGTGACGGCGAAGTGGGCAATGAGCTGCTGCAGTGCCGCCGACCGCTGCTCGGCGGCCTCCTCGTCGAGCGCCGTCCGGAAGGACGGGGACTCTCGATGCGCAGTGCGCCTTGCGGGCCCCGGTCAGTCCAGCGGACCGGATCCGACGAGGGGGCCGTGCGGCAGCACCCGGGCGACCAGCAGATGGGCGATCGCCAGCAGCGCGATGCCGGCATAGAAGTACTGGACCTGGCCGAGTGGGAAGCCCTGCCTGCCCAGCACCCGCCACTCCGCCCGCAGGAAATCGATAAGGAACGTCGTCTCCTTCGCCACCGTCCCCGGATGGGCCCCCTCGGCGACGGCCTGCTCCCACCGCTCGGCCGGGGTCTGCTTCCTCCTTCATGCTGCCGATCAGCCACCCCACGATCCCGCTGAAAAGCGACTGCCCCGGCGGCCGGTAGGACTGCCTGATCCCGTGCTCCCCGCCGCAACGCCTCACCGTCGAGTTGCTCCGCGAGAGGCACGGCCGACACATCCCACCGTTCCGCGTACGTTACGGATCTTGGTCGTCAGCTGTAGAAGTTTCTGCCGTACTCCTCGTTGCTTACGGTGAAGTCATCCGGTCGGGTCTCGCGAAGAAGCCTGTACCGGGCGGAGAAGGCATCGATCGCCTGGGGGATGCTGTACTCGAACACTTCCCGCAAGATCACCAGAGCTTGGATGATGCGATTACTCACGATGTGCTCGTCGATCTCGGGCCACCGGTCGGTCATGCGGCGAGTCTGGCACCGGGCACCGGTCGGCACCGGTTCCGGCAATTCTGCTTCATCTCTCGCCTCGCCCGACGTGGGCCGTAACAGACGAACGAACCTGTCCGGATGGGTGCTCCCGCGCGAACGGCGCGCAACCAATGAGAGACCGATTCTCGCGGGAGTGCCCTCCGGCTCCAGGAGGGGTCTGGGGGAACCACGGGGTTCCTCAGCCGCGCACGCTCAATGTGGAGACAGCACCCGTCGCCTACGTGAGCGGGCTGTCGTCCGATGCCGAAGGCACCCGAAGGGCGAGCGAAGCGAGTAGCCGATGATCCGCGCCCCATGCCTATCAACGCCGGAGTTTTGACTGTTCCGAAATTGTGCCCCCTGCAGGATTCGAACCTGCGCACACGGCTCCGGAGGCCGTTGCTCTATCCCCTGAGCTAAGGGGGCTTGCGCTGCCTTGGGCTGCGCGTGAAGAAGGTTACCAGGGTTGGCCGGGTGACGCGCACGTGGGCGTTCGCCGTGCGTTCGGGAGGTTGGTCGGCTAGCTTCTAGGCCGTGACCGAGCCACTGGGACGCGTGCTGGTCGTCGATGATGACGAGGTGATCCGCCAGCTCATCGCCGTGAACCTGCAGTTGGAGGGGTTCGAGGTGGCGACCGCGGTGGACGGGCAGGACTGCCTGGACAAGGTGGCGGGGGTCGCGCCCGATGTGATCACGCTGGACGTGATGATGCCGCGGCTGGACGGGTGGGTGACCGCGACGCGGCTGCGGGAGGGGCCGGAGACGGCGCACATCAGGGTGGTGATGATCACGGCGCGGGCCCAGGAGCACGATGTGCGGCGGGGGCACGAGATCGGCGTGGACGCCTATGTGACCAAGCCTTTCGATCCGAACCAGCTGATCCAGACGGTGCGCAAGCTGGCGGCAGTGTCCAGATAGTGGTCGGATAGTCTCGCGAGAGTGACTCCAGCCGGTGTGAGCGATGCCCTTGTGGCCGCGGTTCGGGATGCCGTGGCGCAGGGGGAGCTTGATGTCGCCGTGCCTGAGGACGTCACCGTTTTCTCTGTGGGCGCCGGGGTTTTCGAGAGTCCTGTGGCCCTGCGGCTGGGTGTGGATCCCCAGGTGATCGCGCGGCGGGTCGGGGGGGCCGTCAGCGGGCGCGGGTTCGTGCGGGTCGAGGTCGCGGTCGAGGCGTTGGTGGACGGGGTTCTGCGCGAGCCGGGCTTCGGGGTCGCGCGGGTTCCGGGTGGTGGGTGGAGTGAGTGGCCCAGGACGTTCGCCAACCCTGGGTTCTCGGTGCGCTACGCGTACGCGCGGGCTTGCTGGGTGGGGCGTTGGGCGCGGGACGTTGGAGTGTCGCGGGGTGTGTTCAGGGGCGGGGCTCCTGAGGAGTTGGGGTTGGTGACGGCCCTGGGGGACGTTCCCGGGCGGGCGGCGCAGGCCGAGCGGGAACGGGACGCGGGGCCGCTGGTGTTGTGCCTGGAGAGAGTGGCCGGGGCGTACCACGATGTGCACGAGCGGTGTCCGGCTCTTCCCAGGGGCGACGAGAAACCCGGGGCGGTGCATGCGGGACGCGTCAGTTTGGCAGAGGCCGCGCGCATCGCCCTCGGCAACGGCCTGAACATGATCGGTGAGACCCCAAGAGAGCGGATATGAGTCGAGTTCACCCTGCCGGGCCCCGGCATGCCGACGTCCTGCCCGAGGACCACCCCGCTGGTCCCGCGGACGACCTGAACGCCCTGGACCCGCACATCTGGCCGCGCAACGCCGGACGGGACGGCGCCGTCACCCTGGGCGGCATCGACGTGAGGGACCTGGCCCGGGAGTACGGGACGCCCCTGTTCGTCTATGACGAGGACGACGTGCGGAGCCGGGCGCGGGACTACGCGACCGCGTTCCATGACGGCGACGTCCACTACGCGGGCAAGGCGTTCCTCTGCACGGCCGTGGCCAGGTGGCTGGACGCGGAAGGGCTGGGGCTGGACGTGTGCAGCGGCGGTGAGCTCGCGGTCGCGTTGGCGGCGGGCTTCCCCACGGAGCGCATCACGTTGCACGGCAGCAACAAGGCGTCCTGGGAGCTGGAGCGGGCGCTGGAGGTCGGCGTCGGACGGATCGTCCTGGATTCGTTCGAGGAGATAGCGCGACTGGGATATCTGGCCCAGCAGCATGGGGCGCGGCCCAAGGTGATGGTGCGCGTCACCACCGGTGTGGAGGCGCACACCCATGAGTTCATCGCGACCGCTCACGACGACCAGAAGTTCGGGTTCTCCAGGAGTTCCGGGGCGGCGCTGGAGGCCGTGCGGAGGGTTCTGCGCCTTCCGCAGTTGGAACTGGTGGGGCTGCACAGCCACATCGGGTCGCAGATCTTCGACGTGGACGGTTTCGAGGTCGCGGCGCACCGGCTCGCGGAGCTGCTCGTCGCGATCAGGGACGAGCACGGCGTCGAGCTGCCGGAGCTGGACCTCGGGGGCGGGTACGGGATCGCCTATGTCCCGGGCGAGGAGCCGCACGACCCCAAGGCCATCGCGGACGGCCTGAGAGGCATCGTGGCGCGCGAGTGCCGGGCGTACGGGCTCGCGATGCCCCGGCTGACCGTCGAGCCGGGACGGGCGATCGTGGGGCCGGGGGGAGTGACGCTGTACGAGGTCGGGACGGTCAAGGACGTCGAGGGCCTGCGGACGTACGTGTCCGTGGACGGCGGGATGAGCGACAACCTCCGCACCGCGCTGTACGGCGCCGAGTACACCGCCGTCCTGGCGAGCCGGACCTCGGACGCGCCGCCGATGCTCAGCAGGCTTGTCGGCAAGCACTGCGAAAGCGGGGACATTGTGGTGCGCGACCTGTGGCTGCCCGCAGATCTTGCGGCGGGCGACCTGGTGGCGGTGGCGGCGACCGGTGCGTACTGTCGATCGATGGCCAGTAACTACAACCACGTCCCGAAGCCCGCCGTCGTGGCGGTCCGGGACGGCAGGTCGCGCGTGATCGTCCGCCGGGAGGGCGTGGAGGACCTGCTGCGGCTCGATGCGGAGGTCGAAGCGTGAAACCCGAACGTGGCCCGCTGCGGGTGGCGCTGCTCGGATGTGGCGTCGTCGGCACGGAGGTCGTCCGGCTGCTGCGCGAGCAGGCCGTCGATCTGGCCGCGCGCGTCGGGGCTCCGCTGGAGCTGGCGGGGATCGCGGTGCGCCGTCCCGACAAGGTCCGCGCCGGCGTCCCGGAGGAGCTGCTGACGACCGACGCCCAGGGGCTGGTGACCAGGGACGACGTCGACATCGTGATCGAGGTCATCGGCGGGATCGAGCCGGCCAGGACGCTGATGCTGGAGGCGATGAAGACCGGCAAGTCGGTCATCACCGCCAACAAGGCGCTGCTCGCCGAGGACGGCGCCACGCTGTTCGCGGCGGCCCGGGAGTACGGGGCCGACCTCTACTACGAGGCGTCCGTGGCGGGGGCCATCCCTCTGCTGCGTCCGCTGAGGGAGTCGTTGGTCGGGGACCACGTCCACCGGGTGCTGGGCATCGTGAACGGCACGACCAACTACATCCTCGACCAGATGGACACCCACGGCGCCGGGTTCAACGACGCCCTGGAGGAGGCCCAGGCGCTCGGGTACGCGGAAGCGGACCCGACGGCCGACGTGGAGGGTTTCGACGCGGCGGCCAAGGCGGCGATCCTCGCGCAGCTCGCCTTCCACACCCCGGTGGGCGCCGCGGACGTCCACCGCGAGGGCATCACCGAGGTGAGCGCCGCCGACGTGGCCGGCGCCAAGGGCATGGACTGCGTCGTCAAGCTCCTGGCCATCTGCGAGCGCGTCCCCTCCGAGGGCGGACGGAACGGACGCGGCGTATCCGTGCGCGTCTACCCGGCGATGATCCCCCGGTCGCATCCCCTGGCGAGTGTCCGCGAGGCGTACAACGCGGTGTTCGTAGAGGCGGAATCGGCCGGATCGCTCATGTTCTATGGGGCGGGCGCCGGGGGAGCGCCCACGGCGTCCGCGATCCTGGGCGACCTGGTCGCGGTCGCGCGCAACGTCGTCGGCGGCACGCCCGGACCGGTCGAGGTCACCTACGCGAAGCTCCCCGTCCTGCCCATGGGGGAGACGGTCACCCGCTACTACATCCAGCTGGACGTCGCGGACGAGGCCGGCGTCCTCGCGACGGTCGCGGAGGAGTTCGCCCGGCACGGCGTGTCGATCCAGGCCGTCCGCCAGGTGGGGCTGGGCGAGGAGGCGCAGCTGGTCGTGGTGACCCACCGCGCGCCGGACGCGGCGCTGTCGGCGACGGTGGAGGTGCTGCGCGGGCTGGAGATGGTCCGCGAGGTCGCGAGCGTCATGCGGGTCGAGGGCGAGGAGTGACTGCGAGGTCACCCCGGTAGAATTCCGCACGACATCGCAGGTCATCAAGGAGAACGACGTGAACGCGAACGCTCGGGTGTGGCGTGGCCTGATCCAGGAGTACCGCGACCGCCTGCCGGTGACGGAGGCGACACCCGTCGTCACCCTGCTGGAGGGTGGCACGCCGCTTCTCCAGGCGAACCGGATCTCGCAGCTGACCGGCTGCGAGGTGTACCTCAAGGTGGAGGGCGCCAATCCCACCGGTTCCTTCAAGGACCGCGGGATGACGGTGGCGATCAGCAAGGCCGCCGAGGACGGCGCCAAGGCGGTCATCTGCGCGTCCACGGGGAACACCTCGGCCTCGGCCGCCGCGTACGCGGTGCGGGCCGGGATGACCTGTGCGGTCCTCGTCCCGAACGGCAAGATCGCCATGGGCAAGCTCGCGCAGGCCCTGGTGCACGGCGCCCGGCTCCTCCAGGTGGACGGCAACTTCGACGACTGCCTGGAACTCGCCCAGAAACTGGCGATCGACTACCCGGTGGCGCTGGTCAACTCCGTCAACAAGTACCGCCTCCAGGGGCAGAAGACCGCCGCGTTCGAAATCGTGGACGCGCTGGGCGACGCGCCGGACGTGCACTGCCTCCCCGTGGGGAACGCGGGCAACATCTCCGCCTACTGGATGGGCTACAAGGAGTACGCGGCCGACAGCGCCTCCACCCGGACGCCCCGGATGCTCGGCTTCCAGGCGAGCGGCGCGGCCCCCTTCGTGAAGGGCGAACCCGTCCTGAAGCCGCAGACCATCGCGACCGCCATCCGGATCGGCAACCCCGCGTCCTGGAACCTGGCGATCGCCGCGCGCGACGAGTCGGGCGGCGCGATCGACTCCGTCACCGACCGGCAGATCCTGGCCGCCTACCGGCTGCTGGCCAGGGAGGAGGGCGTGTTCGTGGAGCCCGCGTCCGCCGCGAGCGTGGCGGGGCTGCTCCAGGCGAGCGAGCGCGGCGTGGTCGAGCCCGGCGCGCGGGTCGTGTGCACGGTGACGGGCAACGGCCTCAAGGACCCCGACTGGGCCATCTCCGGCGCGCCCGCCCCGACCGTCGTCAAGGTCGACGCGCACGCCGCGGCGTCCGCCCTGGGGCTCACCTGAGGGCCCGCGCCAGGGCGGCCTGAAGGCGTGTTTCGAACGTCGTCAAGGCGGTCTCCATTTTCGGTGGCGGCGGTCGCGCCGTTCTACCGCGAGGCTTCACTGCGAAGGGGCGGCGATGAGCTGGCCGAACGATCCGGTCCTGGTGCGCACACCGGCCACCAGCGCCAACCTGGGCCCGGGTTTCGACTCGCTCGGGCTCGCGCTGTCGCTCTTCGACGACGTCGAGGTCGCGGTCACCGGCGAGGAGTTGTCCATCGAGGTGGACGGCGAGGGCGCCGAGGTCGCCGACCGGGGCGAGCGGCACCTCATCGTGAAAGTGCTGCGCCATACCTTCGACGTACTGGACGAACTCTCCGCGGCGGAAGGCGCGCCCATCATGGGGCAGCCGAAAGGCATCCGGCTGCGGTGCCGCAACCGGATCCCGCACAGCCGCGGCCTCGGATCGTCCTCGGCCGCGATAGTCGCCGGTATCGTCGCGGCGCGCGCGCTGCATCCCGGTGGGAAACTCCTCGGCGACGAGGGCGCGTTCCGTCTCGCGACGGAGCACGAGGGGCATCCCGACAATGTCGCGCCTTGCCTCGCGGGCGGTCTCACAATCGCGTGGACGGGTGCGGCGGGCCCGAGGCTCGTCCGGTTGAAGTCGCGCGTCGGACACGTCATCGCGTTCGTCCCCGAGCAGCGCCTCGCCACCGAGCGCGCGCGGGGACTGCTGCCGGAAACCGTCCCGCACGGCGACGCCGCCGCGAACGCCGGACGCGCCGCGCTGCTCATCGCCGCGCTCACCGCCGGGCTCGATCCCACGGTGCTCCTGGACGCGACCGAGGACCGCCTCCACCAGGACTACCGCGCCCCCGCCATGCCGGACTCGGCCGCACTCGTCGCGCGTCTGCGTGCGGCTGGTGTGCCGGCAGTGATTTCCGGGGCGGGGCCTACTGTCCTGGCCTTCACAACCGCATCACAAGTTGATTCGATGGGCCCGGAAGTGGGTAATGGGTGGCACGAACACCCGTTGGACGTCGCGACCCGTGGCGCCCGTGTCATGGCCGGTGAGGCACAGGTCCGGCACTGACGCCGGCTCCGGGGGCGGAGCCGCCGCGCCGCTCCGGCCGGTGTGGGATCCGGCAAGATCCAGCTAGGTAAAATGCGAAGACATCGACCTCTGGGGAATAGCAGTGTGCCCTGGTGATGTTAGGCTGAATGCCGCACCAGATGCCCCGTTCGGGGCAGCGTGCTCGTCAGCCGCGCGTCGCCTGTTCGGCCCTCCGGTCGTGTCGGTCCCGCGTACCAGGCTCCCCGACACCGTGACATCCCGTTGTCAGGCATTCCAGCGAAACTTCGGACGTGGCGGTGACGGGGGTCGCGCACGAGCGAACCGTCCCGACCACCATCTGGCTGTACCCAGAACCCGCCGATCGCGGTGCCATCGTGATCAGCGGAGCCCGACTCGGCGCCCCCGCCGGGCCGCACCACCGGGTTGACTGGCCGAACGCCGGCCAACGCCCGCTCCCTGGGAAGGACCCTTAGTGAGCGAATCCAGCGAACTCCTTACGGACGCATCCAGCACGCCACCCGCGGCCGACGCCGCCCCGGCCGGAGCGGCGCCCACCGCGGCGCCCACCGCGGAGCCCGCCGCCACCCCCCGGCGCCGCCGGCAGGGCACCGGCCTCTCGGCCATGGTGCTGCCCGAGCTCAAGGCGCTCGCGTCCAGCCTCGGCATCACCGGTACCACCGGGATGCGCAAGAGCCAGCTCATCGCCGCCATCCAGGAGAAGCAGGGCGGCCAGGCGCAGGGCTCGGCGGGGGAGCAGGGAGCCGCTGCCACGGTGAAGACCGAGCGCACCCGGCGGACCCGTTCCACGGCCGCCAAGCAGGTCTCCGACGACCAGGTCACGATCGCCGAGGCCGCCCCGGCGGCCGAGCAGAGCACGCCGGCCGCGCAGGCCGCCCCGGCCGATCAGCCCGTCCAGGCGCAGACGCAGGCACCGGCGGCCCAGTCCCAGAACCAGACGCAGACCGCCCCGGCCTCCGACAAGGCCGCGGAGAAGGCGTCCGACAAGCCCGAGCGGGCCGGGCGCGAGGAGCGGCAGGGCGGCCGCCAGGGCGCGCGGTCGGGCAACGACCGGCAGGACCGGGGGACCTCCGACCGGGGCGAGCGCGGCGACCGGCACCGCGAGCCCGCCGCCGCGCAGGGGGGCGCCGAGGACGGCGAGTCCCAAGGCGGCGGACGCGACGGCGGCCGTGAGGGCCGCGAGGGCGGCGGACGCCAGCGCGGCCGCGGCCGTGAGCGCGGCGAGGCCCGCGAGCGGGGGGACCGCGGCGACCGGAGCGAGCGCGGCGACCGCAATGACCGGGGCGACCGGAGCGACCGCGGCGACCGCGGCGACCAGGGCGGCCGCCAGCGCGGCCAGAGCCAGGGCGGCGGCCAGAACGACGACGACGAGAGCGGCGGCAGGGGACGGCGCGGGCGCCGGTTCCGCGAGCGCAACCGGGGCCGCGGCGGGCGCGACCGCTTCGAGGAGCCGGTGATCACCGAGGACGACGTCCTGATCCCGGTCGCGGGCATCCTCGACATCCTCGACAACTACGCGTTCGTGCGCACCACCGGCTACCTGCCCGGGCCCAACGACGTGTACGTCTCGCTCGCGCAGGTCCGCAAGAACGGGCTGCGCAAGGGCGACGTCATCACCGGCGCCGTCCGGCAGGCGCGCGAGGGCGAGCGGCGCGAGAAGTTCAACGCGCTCGTCCGGCTCGACACCGTCAACGGCATGGAGCCCGACCAGGCCAAGGGCCGCGTCGACTTCAGCAAGCTGACCCCGCTGTACCCGCAGGAGCGGCTGCGGCTGGAGTCCGACCCCGGCATCCTGACCACGCGGATCATCGACCTGGTGTCGCCGATCGGCAAGGGCCAGCGCGGGCTGATCGTGTCGCCGCCCAAGGCGGGCAAGACCATGGTGCTCCAGGCGATCGCCAACGCGATCACCAAGAACAACCCGGAGTGCCACCTGATGGTCGTCCTGGTGGACGAGCGTCCGGAAGAGGTCACCGACATGCAGCGGACGGTGAAGGGCGAGGTCATCCACTCGACCTTCGACCGTCCCGCCGAGGACCACACCACGGTCGCCGAGCTGGCCATCGAGCGTGCCAAGCGGCTGGTGGAGCTGGGCCACGACGTCGTCGTGCTGCTCGACTCGATCACCCGTCTCGGCCGCGCGTACAACCTGGCGGCGCCCGCGTCCGGACGCATCCTGTCCGGTGGTGTCGACTCGACCGCGCTGTACCCGCCCAAGCGGTTCTTCGGCGCGGCGCGCAACATCGAGAACGGCGGCTCGCTGACGATCCTCGCCACCGCGCTGGTGGAGACCGGGTCCCGCATGGACGAGGTCATCTTCGAGGAGTTCAAGGGCACCGGCAACATGGAGCTCAAGCTCAACCGGTCGCTGGCCGACAAGCGCATCTTCCCGGCGGTGGACGTCGACCAGTCCAGCACCCGCAAGGAGGAGATCCTCATGGCGCCGGAGGAGCTGCGGGTCGTCTGGCAGCTCCGCCGGGTGCTGCACGCGCTCGACACCCAGCAGGCCTTGGAACTGCTCATCGAGAAGATGAAGGAGACCAAGTCCAACGCCGAGTTCCTGCTCCAGGTCCAGAAGACCACGGTCTCCGACGACCGCTGACCCTTCGCACGACCGCCGAGCATCCGCCCGCGCGCCCGCACCCGCACGGTGCGGGCGCGCGGCACGGCTCGCCGAGCGCCCCCGTCCGCCTCGCCGGACGGGGGCGCTCGCCGTTGGAGCACGCCGGGGCCGGACGGCACGTCCGTCCGCTTCGGGGCCCCGGTGGGAGCGCGCCTCGTTGGAGCGTTCCGGACGCGTTCGGCCCGCGTGCCGCCCCAGGGGGCATGGTGGGGCTAACCCCACCATGAAAGCGGCGGAGGACTTCATGGTGGTCAGGCGGCGTGACCGGCAGTCTTGAGGCATACGGTTGAACGGCACGGAGGGACGACGTGGGCGAGCTGAGCAGGGACTCCGGCACCCCGACGGGCGCGGTGCGGGGCGGGGCGCGCAGGGCCGCCGCGCGCGTCGGCGACGGCGTGGCGAAGGGCTTCACCGGCGGCGTCATGGACGGCGGCTGGAGCCCGCTCGCCATGGTCACCTCGTCGCTGACATGGCGGTCGGCCCTCTATCTCGCCGTCAGCCTGGTCTTCGGGCTCGGCTGGTTCGTCGTCCTGGTCGTGGGCCTCTCGCTCTCGCTCGCCCTGATGATCATCTGGGTGGGGCTGCCGCTGCTGGCGATGATGATGATCGCGTGGCGGTTCGGCGCGGTGCTGGAGCGCGGCCTGGTCCGGGCCGCGTTCGGGGTCTCGATCCCGAGCCCCTACCGGCGGCTGCCCCCGGGCCTCAACCCGCTCAAGAAGCTGAGGACCATGGCGGCCGACCCCGCCACCTGGAAGGACCTGCTCTACCTGGGCCTGCTGTTCCCCATCACGCTGATCGAGTTCGCGGTCTCGGCGGTGGTCTGGGCGGGGACGATCACGATGCTGTTCATGCCGCTGATCATCGCGCTGGACGACGACGGCGGCGTGGAGGTCAACCTCGGGCCCGTCTCGTACTGGGCGGGCAACCCGGTCGAGGCCATCCCCATCTGCGCGGGCGGGCTCGTCTTCCTCCTGCTGGCGATCTACGCGACCCGCGTGCTGGCCATCGGCCACGCCGTGGCGGCCAAGGCGCTCCTCGGGCTGAGCAGGTCCCAGGCCGAGAACAGGCAGCTCAGGGAGCGGACGGCGCACCTCCAGGCCAGCCGGGCGCGCGGCGTGGACGCGGCCGAGTTCGAGCGGCGCCGCATCGAGCGCGACCTGCACGACGGCGCGCAGCAGCGGCTGCTGGCCGTCGCGATGGACATCGGACGCGCCCGCGCCAAGCTGGAGGACGACCCCGACGGCGCCCGCGCCCTCATCGAGCAGGCGCACTCGGGCACCAAGGAGGCGATCTCCGAGCTGCGCGACCTCGCCCGCGGCATCTACCCGGCGATCCTCACCGACCGCGGCCTCGACCCGGCCCTTTCGGGCCTCGCGGCCCGCGCCCCCGTCCCCGTCGAGGTCGACGTCGACCTGCCGGAGCGCCCGCCCGCGGCCGTCGAGAGCATCGCCTACTTCATCGTCGCCGAGTCCCTGGCCAACATCGCCAAGTACGCCCGCGCGACCCGCGCCTCCGTCCGCGTCGCCCGCGAGGACGCCTGGGTCGTCGTCGAGGTGATCGACAACGGCGTCGGCGGCGCCACGGCGCGTCCCGAGGGCGGGCTGTCCGGCCTGGCCGACCGCGCCGCGACCATCGACGGCATGCTGATCGTCGACAGCCCTCCCGGCGGCCCCACCATCATCCGCGCCGACCTTCCCTGCACCTGGTAGGACCCGGTTTTCCGCGACCCGCCCCCGGCCGCCGGACGTCCTTCGGGGGGAGGACGTCCGGCGGCCTTTCCCGTCGCGGGGCCGGGCGGGGCGGTGAGGCCCGATAATGGGGCGCATGCGGGTTGTGATCGCCGAGGACTCGGTGCTGTTGCGGGAAGGGCTCGTCCGGCTGCTTGAGGACGCGGGGATCGAGACCGCGGCGACGGTCGGGGACGGGCCCGGCCTGCTCGGCATCGTCGACGAGCACAGGCCCGACCTCGCGATCGTGGACGTGCGGATGCCGCCCTCCTTCACCGACGAGGGGCTGCGGGCGGCGCTGGCGGTGCGGGAGCGCAGGCCCGGGACGCCGATCCTCGTCCTGTCGCAGTACGTGGAGGAGCGGTACGCGACGGACCTGATCGGCGGCGGCGCCGAGGGCGTCGGCTACCTGCTGAAGGAGCGGGTGTCGGACGTCGCCGAGTTCATCGACGCGGTCCGCAGGATCGCGGCGGGCGGCACGGTCATCGACCCGGAGGTCATCGGCCAGCTCCTCGGACGGCGCCGCACCGGCGACCCGCTGAAGGCGCTGACGCCGCGCGAGCAAGAGGTCCTCGGGCTGATGGCGCAGGGACGCTCCAACGGCGCCATCGCGGGCGACCTGGTCGTCACCGAGGGGGCCGTGGAGAAGCACATCTCCAATATCTTCATGAAGCTGGACCTCCAGCCCGCGCAGGGCGGGCACCGCCGCGTCATGGCCGTTCTGGCGTATCTGGGCCGCGCCGACGTCTGATCCGGCGGGCCGCCGCGAGGCCGGCGGGCAAGATCGGGAATGACCGGTGACCTCGGCACGTTCGGGTATCTGGCACACTTGGAGTGCAACCGCTGCGGTACCGGTTCACGCTTCCCACATCTCCCATGGCGCCGCCATGTGGGTCGGGGGCGCCCGGCGACCGCCCGAGCGAGGAGAGAGTCCATGAAGCCGGACATTCACCCGAACTACGTCGTCACGACCGTGACGTGTACGTGCGGCAACACCTTCGAGACCCGGAGCACCGCCGAGAACGGCGTGATCCACGCCGACGTGTGCTCCAACTGCCACCCGTTCTACACGGGCAAGCAGAAGATCCTCGACACCGGCGGCCGGGTGGCGCGCTTCGAGCAGCGCTTCGGCAAGAAGAAGGCCGGCAAGTAGGACGAGCGCCGCACCGCGACCACAGGGACGGCCCGGGGACTCTCCAGGTTCCCGGGCCGTTCGGAGTCGGCACCCGGGCTCGGGGGCCGGGACGGGCCAGGACACACCGTGAATCTCGACGAACTGATCAGCGAATACGTCGGCATCGAGGGACGGCTCGCCGACCCGTCCGTCCACGCCGACCAGAACCTGGCGCGCAAGCTCGGCAAGCGCTACGCGGAGCTGCGGCCCATCGTCGAGACCTACCGCGAGCTGTCCTCCACCGGGGACGACCTCGCCGCCGCGCGCGAGCTGGCCGGTGAGGACGAGGCGTTCGCCGTCGAGGCGGGCGAGCTGGAGCGGCGCCAGGAGGACCTGGAGGAGCGGCTGCGGCGGCTGCTCGTCCCGCGCGACCCGAACGACGACAAGGACGTCATCCTGGAGGTCAAGGCGGGGGAGGGCGGCGAGGAGTCCGCGCTGTTCGCCGGCGACCTGCTCCGGATGTACCTGCGCTACGCCGAGCGCGTCGGCTGGAAGACCGAGGTCCTCGACTCCCATCCGTCCGACCTGGGCGGATACAAGGACGTCACGGTCGCGGTGAAGGCGAAGGGCCAGGAGGACGGCGCCTGGACGCGGCTGAAGTTCGAGGGCGGCGTCCACCGGGTGCAGCGCGTTCCCGCCACCGAGTCCCAGGGGCGCATCCACACCAGCGCCGTCGGGGTGCTGGTGACGCCCGAGGCCGAGGACGTGGACGTCCAGATCGACCCGAACGACCTGCGGATCGACGTGTACCGCTCGTCCGGCCCCGGCGGCCAGAGCGTGAACACCACCGACTCCGCCGTGCGCATCACCCACCAGCCCACCGGCGTCGTCGTCTCGTGCCAGAACGAGAAGAGCCAGCTCCAGAACAAGGAGCAGGCGCTGCGGATCCTGCGGTCCCGGCTGCTGGCGATGGCGCAGGAGGAGGCGGACGCGGCGGCCTCGGCCGAGCGCAAGAGCCAGGTCCGCACCGTCGACCGGTCCGAACGGGTGCGCACCTACAACTATCCCGAGAACCGGATCTCCGACCACCGCGTCGGCTACAAGGCCTACAACCTCGACCAGGTGCTGGACGGCGACCTGCACAACGTGACCCAGGCGCTGGTCGACGCCGACATGGAACGCCGGCTGGCCGAAGCCCAAGGATCATGAAACTGCTGCTCGACGAGATCGCCAGGGCCACGGCGCGGCTCGCCGACGCCGGGGCCGCCTCCCCGCGTGCGGACGCCGAGGAGCTGGCGGCGGCCGTGCACGGCGTGAAGCGCTCGGAGCTGCACGGCGTCCCCGACAGCTCGTTCGACGCGCGGTTCTGGGAGTTCGTCGCGCGGCGCGAGGCCGGCGAGCCGTTGCAGCACATCACGGGCCGTGCGTTCTTCCGCTACCTGGAGCTGAAGGTCGGCCCGGGAGTGTTCGTCCCCCGTCCGGAGACGGAGGTGATGGTCGGGTGGGCGCTGGAGACGCTCCGCGACATGGACGTCCGCGACCCCCTCGTCGTCGACCTCGGCACGGGCTCGGGCGCCATCGCGCTGTCGATCGCGCTGGAGGCGCCCCGCGCGCGCGTCCACGCGGTGGAGAAGGACCCCACCGCGTTCGTGCACGCCACCCGCAACATCGAGGAGCTGGACGAGCGCGGCCGCGTCCGCCTGCACCTGGACGACTTCGGCGCCGCGCTCACCGAGCTGGACGGCACCGTCGACCTCGTCGTCAGCAACCCGCCCTACATCCCCATGAGCGAGTGGGAGTACGTGCCGCCCGACGTGCGCGACCACGATCCCGCCGACGCGCTGTGGGGCGGCGGCGACGACGGCCTGGACGCGATCCGGGTCGTGGAGCGCACCGCGCGCCGCCTCCTGCGGCCGGGCGGGTACGCGGCGGTCGAGCACAGCGACCTCCAGGGCAACGGCGTGTACTGGATCTTCGCGGAGGAGAACGGCTGGCGGGACGTCCGCAACCGGCGCGATCTGACCAACCGCGACCGGTTCGTCACCGCCCGCCTGCGATCCGACTGACCTCGGGGGCGCGCTCGGCGCGCGAGCACGGATATCCTGGGGCGTGCCGTACCGACGAGCGCCGCGCAGATGGGAAGACGGGCGACCGTGAGCCGACGTTATGACTGTTCCGAGCCGATGGAGCGTACCCGCGGGATCGCCGAGGCGTTCGCGGCCGCGCGGCGCGGGGAGCTGGTCGTCCTGCCGACCGACACCGTGTACGGCGTCGGCGTCGACGCGTTCATGCCGCCCGCCGTGGAGGCCCTGCTCGACGCCAAGGGCCGGGGCCGCGAGATGCCGCCGCCCGTCCTGGTCGGCTCCGTCCGCGCCGCGACCGCCCTGGTGGAGGATCTCGGCACCTACGGGCAGGACCTGATCGACGAGTTCTGGCCGGGCGCCCTCACGCTCATCTGCCGCGCGAACCCGAACCTCATGTGGGACCTCGGCGAGACCAAGGGCACGGTCGCGCTGCGCATGCCGATGCACGAACTGGCCGTCGAACTCCTCAAGGAGACCGGCCCCCTCGCGGTCAGCAGCGCCAACCTGAGCGGGCAGCCCGCCGCGCGCACCGCCGCCGAGGCGGAGAAGATGCTCGGCGACTCGGTCTCGGTCTACCTCGACGGCGGCCCGTCCGGCCACTCCGAAGCGTCCACGATCGTCGACCTGACCGGCTCGGTCCCGCGCCTGCTGCGCGCCGGCGCGATCTCCGAGGAGAAGATCCGCTCGGTGGTCGGCGTCCTGCTGACCGACGACGACGCCCCCGAGGAGGAGAGCGCCGAGGACGCCGCTGAGGGCGCCGCTGAGGCGCCGTCCGCCGCGTCCGAGGCCAAGCCCTCCCTCACCAAGCCCGCGCCCGCGGACGAGCCGACCACTCCCGCGGGCGAGGAGCCCGAGGGCGACGCCCCCGCCGCCAAGCCGTCCCTGACCAAGGACACCCCGGCCGAGTAGTCCCCGCCCGCGCCGTCAGCGAAGATCGCCGGTGCCGTAGGCGACGGCCCCGACGGACGCCGCGGCCGCGGCGATGGCCATGAGCGTCCCGTAGGCGCGCCGCCGGACCGCCGCCACGATCACCGCCACGCTCGCGGCCGCCCCGATCCCCGCCAGGCCGGTCCCCGCCAGGCCGAGGGCCGTCCACCGCCGCACGCCGTCCTCGCCGATCGCGTGGACGCCGCGCGCCGCCCTGAAGAGCACGGCCGCGACCTCCCCGCCGGCTCCTCGGCGCCGTCCCGCTCGTCACGGCCCATGGATCAAAGGCAGCGCACCGGACGGGGTTCGCGGGCGCCTTGAACGATCCCGTGTCCTCCGGCTGGACCCTTGCTTGACCAGCTACCTTGCTTCGCAAGGCAGTGTCGGCCTATCATGCGGTGCATGACAGTGTCGGATGCCGGCCGCCGCCGGAGCCAGTGGCTGCGCGGCGCGCTCGACCTGTGCCTGCTCGCCGTGGTCGCGGACGCGCCGGCCTACGGGTACGAGATGGTGCAGCGGCTGCGCGCCGCCGGGCTGGACGCCGTCGCGGAGGGGTCGATCTACCCCGCTCTCGGACGGCTGCAACGCGAGGGGCTGGTGGAGTCCTACCTCGTCGAGGGCGACGGCGGCCCCGCGCGCAAGTACTACCGCCCGACCGGGGAGGGCCGCGCGGCGCTCACCGCGTGGTCGCGGGAGTGGGCGCTGCTCACCGATGGTGTCCAGGCCGTCCTCGCCCGCGTGGCCGAGCCGGCGCGAACGCTCGTCCCCGGCGATGGCGGCGGGGCCAGGGAAGGGGAATCGTGATGCCACGCGACGTGGTGGGGCAGTGCAGGCGCACCTGGCGGCGCATCGGCGTCTCCCGCGAGGACGCCGCCGAGATGGCCGCCGAACTCGCGGCCGACCTCGACGCCGCGCGGCGGGACGGCCGGGACCCGCAGTCGTTCGTCGGCGGCGACCCGACCGGCTTCGCCCGCGCGTGGGCCTCGGAGCGGGGCGCGGTGCCCCTACGGTACCGGACGGGCCGCCTCATGCTCGCGGTCCTGCTCGGCGTGCTGCCGGGCCCCTTCGCCGGGATGTTCGCGGTGTTCGGCCTGGCCAGCGCCGACCTGGCGCAGGTCGTCGGACGCGACCCCGAGGGCATCCACTCGCCGAACTGGCTGGTCGCCCTGCTCTTCGCGGTCAGCGCGGTGGCCACCTGGGCGGGCGCCCTCGCCGCGGCCTCCGCCGTCCTCAGGTTCCACGCCGACGCGGCGCGCGGGGCCACCGTGCGCGTCCTCGCCGTGCTGCTGCCCCTGATCGCGCTCGGCGCCGCGGCCTCCACCGCCCTGGTGGCCCGGCACTGGAACTACCCCTACGGCCTCGGGGTGGTGCTGACCGAGATCGCGGTCCCGTTCGCCGCCGTGGTCGCCGCCGCCGGAGCGGCCCGCACGGCGATAGTCCGCCGCTCCCGCCCGGCACCGGGCCCCGCCGAGTCGACGCGGCGCGCGTTGCTCCTCTGACCCGCCTGGTCGGCGGTGGCGCGGCGGGATGGCGGGCCGTCGAGAGGTCGTGCCGCCCGGTCAGAGGAGGTCGTGTTTGGCGTAGGCGACGGCCGCCATGAACGCCACCCCCACGACCCCGGTGATCAACGTTTCGTACGCCCGCCGGTGGACGGCCCGCACGATCACCGCCACGCTGACGGCCGCCGCGAGAAGGCCGAGCCCCATGGCCGTCCAACCCCACAAGCCCTCGTCGTCGATGGCCCGTGCCCCCTTGGCCGCCAGGAAGAGGACGGCGGGCGGGATCCAGGACGTGTCGAATCCGTCCTCCGGTTCCCCCTCCTGAGCGGCCGCCTTCTCGTCGGCCCGCTCGCCGGGGCCCGGCCTTGTTTCCTCCTGCGTCATGAGTCAAGGGAACCGCGCCCGTGCCCCCCGGCGCGTCCTGCCGGGGGAGGGAGCCTCCTCGACCCTCCGATAGGCCGCGGGTCGACCCTGGGGTGGAGGCGGCCGGCGGCGCCGGTCAGGACGGGCGGTCTCCGGGACGGACGAGCCCGGCGTCGTAGGCGAAGATCGTGGCCTGGACCCGGTCCCGCAGGTCGAGCTTGCCGAGGATCGCGTTGACGTGGGTCTTGACGGTGGCGGTGCCGATATCGAGCGCCGCGCCGACCTCGGTGTTGCTGAGTCCGCGGGCCACGTGGAGCAGGACGTCGCGCTCGCGGCGGGTGAGCAGTTCCAGCCGTGCGTCACCGGCCGGCGGCGCGATGACCTCGCCGGCGGCGAACGCGTCGATGAGGCGTCGCGTCACGGTGGGCGCGAGGAGCGCCTCGCCCCCGGCGACGGTCCGGATGGCGTCCACGAGCTCCTGCGGGTCGCAGTCCTTGAGCAGGAAGCCGGACGCCCCGGCGCGCAGCGCGCCGTAGACGTACTCGTCGCGATGGAAGGTGGTGAGCACCAGCACTCGCGCGGACGACCGGCGGGCGGCCAGTTCCGCGGTTGCCGTCAACCCGCCCATGCCGCCCATCCGGATGTCCATCAGCACCACGTCGGGCAGCAGTTCGGGCTCCAACCGCAGCGCCTCGGCGCCGTCCCCCGCCTGGCCGACGACCTCCATGTCGGGCTCGCCGTCGACGATCGCCGCGAACCCCACCCGGACGACGGCCTGGTCGTCCACCACCAGGACCCGGATGCTCACGCCTTCTCCTCCAGCGACTCCAGCAGGCCGCGCATGTCGGTGAGAGCGGCTCGCGCCTGTCCGGCGACCACGTCGAGCGCCGCTCGCGCGTCGCGGTCGCCGCCGGCGAGGCCCCTCTCGGCGGCCCGGGTCAGCCGGGCCGTGCGATCCAGCACGGTACCGCTGAGCCCCGCCGCGACGCGGGTCCGTTCGGCGTGGACGACCTCGCCCGTCCGGGCGGACGCGGCGTCCAGCGCGGTGGTCTCCCAGCGGCGGCTCCTGGTCGCGACCGCCGTGCCCCAGGCCCACACCGCCGCCGTGAAGGGGACGGTGACCAGGCAGGCGACGGCGAACCCGAAGAGGAAGGGGGCGGGCCCCGCGCCGTCCGCCGCGACCTCCGGGTCGGCCGCCAGCGCCGTTCCCAGGCCGATACCCCAGGGAAGCGTGGCGAGGAGCGGCGCATGCCAGGTCCGCGGGACGGCTCGTCCGTAGCACGCGACCGAGTAGACCGCGACCAGCTGTGCCGGGCAGCCGAGGACGAACAGCACCAGGGCATCAACGGACCACAGCGCGGCCACCACCATCAGGACCGCGTCCACGGCGGTGAGCGCCGACAACGCGGCATACGGAGCGCGGCGCCGCCACCACAGGAGGGCGCTGCGGACGGCCAGCGCCGCCGCGATCAGCGCCACCCAGCCGACCGGCCATCCCGACGCGAGCGGTTCCGGCGGGACGAGGCCGAGCGCGGGTGGGGCCGCGCAGAAGGCGATCGTCACCGCGTCCAGGATCTCCGGCCATCCGGTGCCGTGATCGGACGCGGTCGTCGCCGGGAGCCGGGCGGTCACCAGCCAACCGCCTTCGGGGGCCGGTCCCGCGCCGAGGTCGCCGCCGAGCCGGGACGCCCGCTCCCGCATGCCGTCGATGCCCCGCCCGGTGCCGAAGGACGGGACGGCCCTGACGCCCGCGAGCATCTCGTTCTCGACGGCCAACTCCACCGCCCCGGGAAGGTAGCGGACGGTCACCCGGACCGGGCCGCCGGAGCCGTAGCGCATGACGTTGGTGAGGGACTCCTGGACGATCCGGTACGAAGCCGTGGTGACCTCGGCGGGCAGCTTGCGCGCCCTCCCCTCCACGGTCAGCGTCACGGGGACGCCGAGCCGGTTCAGCCCCTGGCACAGCTGCGGAAGCAGCTCCCTCAGCCCGCCGCCGCCCTCGGCCTGCGGGCTCACCGCGTCCACCAGGCGGCTCAGTGACGTCAGCACCTCGCGTCCCGTCTCGGCGGCGACCGCGAGGGCCTGGCGGATCAGCTTCGGGTCGCCGGCGCGGGCGGCGGCGCCGCTGTGCACGACGACCGCGCTGAGGTGGTGGCCCGCGACGTCGTGCAGGTCCCGGGCGAGGCGCTCGCGTTCCGCCTCGGCGGCGTGCCGGTGCTCCCGTCTGATCTTGGCCAGTCGGCTCCGGCGCACGGCCTCGCGCTGCCGCCGCAACTGGCCGAACGCGAGGATGCCCAGGTAGCAGACGGAGTCCAACACACCGTTGGACACCAGCTCGCCCGGCTCCCGCGACTCGGGCAGATCGGCGGCGAAGGCGACGGACAAGGCCAGCAGGCAGCCGATGACCGCCTGCCGCCGGGCCCGGGACACGGCCAGCGAGTAGAGCGCGACACCGTCGGCCATCCCGCCCGCCGGCGCGTCCGTGTCGCCTGCCACCACGATGCCGAATGCGCTGAGCAGCACCGTCGCCACCAGGACCGGCCATGGGGCGACCCGGCGCCATATCAGCGTCGTCGCCGCCAGCGCGACCGCGGCCCCGGCGCCGGCCCAGCGGGCCCGCCCGAGCGGTTCGCCGCTCTTGTCGGCGAGCAGCCAGATGGCGGTGAGTTCGGCGCACACGAGCAGTAGCGGCACACCCCAGTCGGCGGCGCGCGGCCGGCGCCCGCGTTCCTGATCCGCCCCCACAGGATGACCTTACGGGAATGCGGATTCCGAAGCGGAATTTCGGACAGTGAAGTATCCGCGCCGGCCCGATCCGGAGGAGCGAAGCCGGGTGGGAGCCGCGCATGAAATTCCGCCCCATGATCAGAGGAAGCGTGAACTACTCAATCAATGACTGCTAGTCAAGATACTAGTGAGATTTCATCCTCGGAACACGTGTGCCTTGGGTAGCCCCTGGTCGGCTCCATGGTCGCGGCCTTGTCGCCTCGTACGGGCGACACCGGACTCGCCCTGTTGGCGGCGTCCCTGGGCTGGCAGCGTGAGGCGCTGACCGTGCGGTCCATGGGTATTCGGCCGGGGACGGTTCGGTCTGCGCGGTCGCGGGCGCTTGCCGCGTTGACGCGCGAGTTGAAGGGGCGGTGACCGGTTCCGGACGCCCTTTCAGGGGATCAATTCTTTGGGCTTGGGGTGCGCGGGGGCGGCCGGAATTCGGGGGGAATGGAGAGGGCCCCGCCGCGGTGCGGCGGGGCCCCTGTGACTCAATGCGGGGTGTGGCGCGGGATCAGAAGAGCTGCTTGCCCTTGCCGTAGTAGTACTTGCCGGTCTTCTTGCTCCGGCCGCACTCCTGCACCCACAGGTGGCTGCCGTAGGTGGAGCTGGTGGAGATGCTGACGGTGGCCCGGCCGTCGTAGTTGTACTGGGAGCCGCTGCTGCTCACACCGACGATCTTGTGGCGGGACCAGTAGACCCTGCTGCCCTCGGTGAACTTGAAGCGGACGCAGGCGGTGTAGCCGTTCTTCTTGTCGTCGGCCAGGTAGCCCTTCACGTAGGTGTTGCCACCGGAGCGGCTGTAGGTGCCCCACGCGCGGATGTTGCCGTAGGAGTTGTACGGCACCCACTTGGGGGCGGCGGCGGCCTTGGTGGTGACGGTCGCGTTGGCGGGGGTGCTGATGGCGGCCACGCCGGTCATCAGGGTGCCCGCGGCCAGCGCCACGGCTGCGATTCGCCGCATTGGTCCCTCCGTATTCTGCTTTTCTCGGGTTTAGCGGGGAAACCTAGCAGGACGAGCAAGATCATTTTTATCGGGAGCTTAGGTCGGGGAGGGGATGGCCGAAACCGGCGATCCGGCGAACCGCTACGCCCTGTGGGCCGTCCAACGGTCATGGAGGGCCTCCGCGCGGGGGTCCACTATGATCAGAATCACACGGATGTCATTCGCGTTCGAGGGCGTCGAGCAGGGCCCGCATGTCCAGCAGCGCGGCGCGGGCCAGCTCGGTGACGGCCTCCAGGGCCGCTTTCACATCCTCGCCGGTGCCCGACAGGCCGGCCTCGGCCGAGCGCACCAGCCGCGCGGTGTGGTCCAGGACGGTGGCGCGCAACCCGAGCGCCACCCGGTTCCGCTCCGCCTGGACGGCCTCGCCCTCGCGCGCCGCCATCGTCTCGCGGGCCGTCGCCTCCCAGCGGCGGCCCCGTCCCGTGACGGCCCTGCCCCACGCCCAGAACGGCAGCAGCACGAGCAGACCGAAACCCCATCCGGTCCCGAGTCCGAACGGGACGACGCCGGACGTCTGCTCCGTCTCCGGGTCGGTGACGATCAGCGTCGTGAACGTCACCGCCCACGGGACGGCGCCGACGAGCGCCGCGGGCCAGGTCGGGCCGCGCCGGGCGTGGCCCGCGACCGCGTAGACCGCGACCATCTCGGCGGGGGCGCCGATCAGCAGCAGCGCGAGGAACTGCTGGGAGTGCGCGCCCACGGTGAGCGCCGCGGCGATGTCCAGGGCGGCGAGCGCGCCGAGCACCAGGTAGGGGGCGCGGCGGCGCCACCACAGCGGGACGCCGCGCAGCAGGAGCAGGGCGATGATCAGCGCCGCCAGGCCGGGCGAGGCGTTGCCGAGGAGCGGCTCGGGCGGGGTGAAGGCCAGCAGCGGCGGCGCGGTCGCGCAGCCGGCGGCGACCGTCGCGTCCAGCACCTCCGGCCAGCCCGGACGGCGCCGCACCTTCCCCGACGAGGTCGGCAGCGAGGCGCGCACCGTCCAGCCGCCGCCGGACGGGCCCGCGGTGAGGGTGCCCTCCAGCGACCGCGCCCGCTCGCCCATGCCGGAGATCCCGCGCCCGGTGCCGAGGGAGGGGACGGTGGTGTCCTTGCCCGGCGCCTCGTTCGCGACCGTCAACTCGACCGCCCCGGGGACGTAGCCGACCTCGACCGTCACCGGTGCGCCCGGCGCGTACCGCATCGCGTTGGTGAGCGACTCCTGGACGATCCGGTACGCGGCCGTGCTCACCTCGGGACGCAGCTTCCGCGCGCGTCCCCCGACCACCAGCGACACGGGCACGCCGAGCCGGGTGAGGCCCTGGCAGAGCTGGGGGAGGCTGGTGCCGAGGCCGCCGTCCGGGACGTCCGGGCCCATCACGTCCACCAGCCGGGTCAGCGCCCGCAGGACGTCGCGCCCGGTGTCGGCGGCGGCCGACAGCGCCTCCCGCGCCATCGCGGGATCGCCGCCCCGCGCGACGGCGCCGCTGTGCACGACGACGGCGCTGAGGTGGTGGCCCGCGACGTCGTGCAGGTCGCGGGCGAGGCGCTCGCGCTCGGAACCCGCGGCGGCCCGGCGGGCCCGCTCCGCCTCGGCGAGCTGCTCGGCGAGCGCCCGCCGCCGCCGCTTGTACTCCGCCCTGAGCTGCCCCAGCGCGGTGATCACCACGGCGGACAGGGCGCTCAGCATGGCGTTGAGCGCGACCTCCGCCGGGCTGTGCTGGAGCGGCACGACCGAGGCGACCGACACCGCGCCGGTGACCGCCCCGCCGGCCATCGCCCGGACGCGGCCGCGGTGGACCGCGAGCGTGTAGAGGGCGACGCTGTCCGCGAGCCCGCTGACCAGGCTGTCGGTGGTGCCCATCGCGAGGACGGCGCCGGCCGAGCAGGCGATCGCCGCCGCGAGCACCGGCTCGGGCGCCGCCCGCCGCCAGATCAGCGCGACGCAGCCGGCGAGCACGCAGGCGATCGTGAGCATCCAGCGCCCCTGGGCCACCCGCAGGTCGTTCAGCTCCGCGAGCCCCCAGGTCCCGCCGAGCTGGAGGACCGCCAGCCCCGCGGGCACGGCGAAGTCGGCCACGCCCGGCCACGGCGTCGCCCCCCTCGGCACGCCCGGCGGCCGTGTGACCTCCGCCTTCCGCTTCCCCCGTTTCCCCACGCGAACGACCTTACGGGTGATTTGCTCCGCGTTGACGTGCCACGCAAGGAGGGGGCGTGAAGCCGGAACGGCCGGGTAGTCGTTCCGTTACGCCAACCCCTCGGCCCATTCGGTGAAACGATGCCTGACGTGCGTGGTCGTCTCCGTGGGACGGTGGTCGCGGCGGGGGTCCCGCTGGTGCTCGCCCTGCTCGGCCTGCCCGCGCGCGCCCAGCCCCCGCCCGTGCCCGCTCCCGCCCCGGCCTCGTCCTCGCCCGCCCGCGCCTCGCCCGCGCCCGACCGCCCCCGAGCCGCCGCGCCCGCACACCCGCGGCCCGCCTCGTCCGCGCACCCGCCGGCCGCCGCGCCCGCCGCGCCGGAGCCCGCCGCGCCGGAGCCCGCCGCGCAGGAGAGCATTCCCGCCTACGACGTCCGCCTGACCCTCCGCACCGACGGGATCCTCCAGGTCAGGGAGACGATCACCTACGACTTCGCGCGCGGCGGCGAGCACGGGATCGTGCGGCGCGTCCCGTTCCGGCACGCGGACCGGCTCTACGACGTCCGCGACGTCCGGACCAGCTCCTCGACCGGCGCCCCCGCCCGCGCGCGGACGCTCAAGCTGCTGCACGACGTGCAGATCAGCGTCGGCGACCGGGACCGCGAGGTCCGCGGACGGCAGGCGTACGTGATCGAGTACGACATGGCGTGGGTGTTCACCCCCCGTCCCGACCACGACGAGCTGGTGTGGGACGCGATCGGCGACGACTGGGGCGTCCCGATCGGGAACGCGGCGGTGCGGGTGGAGGCGCCGGTGCCGCTGCGGCACGCGACCTGCAACGCGGGCACCCCCGGCCTGACCACCCGGTGCCTGCGCCACCGCGACGGCCCCTACGCGGTGGACTTCACCCAGAGCGGGCTCCGCCCGCACGAGGGGATGACCGTCCGGGTCCGGCTGCCCAAGCGGGCGATCGCGGTGCCGCCGCCCCGGTACGCGCCCCCGCACTGGACGGGCACGTGGGCCGGGACGGGCGTGCTCGCGCTGGCCGTGGGGGCGATGGCGCTGGCGGCGCGGCGCCCGGTGCCCTCCCGGCGGGCGGGGCGCGCGCTCGTCGCGACCGGCGTGCTGCTGGTCGTGGCGGACCTCGGCGACGACGTGGCCGAGCACGGCCCGTGGGCGTTCTCGCTGGGCGACCGCTGCCTCGCCGGGCTCGCCCTCATGATCTTCGGGGCCGCGGTGGCACGGGCCCGCCGGTACGGGATGAACCAACATGCGGCGGGCACGCTCGGGGAGGACTACAGTTGATCGGTCGCCGGGGCGAACCGAACGCCCCGCGCGATCGTCTACCAGTGGCGAACGGACGTGTGGACCGGGCCAACACGGCGGAGGGGGGCGCAGGGGAGTGCGGGAGTACCTGCTCACCATCCTCGTCGCCGCCCTCGTCGCCTACCTGCTGACCCCCACGGTCCGGCGGTTCGCGGTGTGGTTCGGCGCGCAGGCCGTGCCCCGCGACCGCGACGTGCACGTCATCCCCACCCCCCGGCTCGGCGGCCTCGCGATGTTCGGCGGGATGGTGGCCGCGCTGATCGTCGCCTCGGGCCTGCCGGAGATGCGCAAGTACCTCGGCGACGGCGAGGTGGACGTCGGCCGGGCGCTGCTGATGTCGGGCGGCCTCATCGTGCTGATCGGGATGGCCGACGACCGCTGGGAGGTCGACGCCCTCACCAAGTTCGCGGGCCAGGTCGCCGCCGGCGGGATCTTCATCATGCAGGGCATCCAGATCTACGCGCTGCCGCTGCCCACCGGCGAGCCGCTGACGCTGGCCCCCGCCTACGGGGTGCCGCTCACGGTCTTCATCGTGGTCGCGACGATCAACGCGGTGAACTTCATCGACGGCCTGGACGGCCTGGCCGCGGGCGTCGTCGGGATCGCCGCGCTGGCCCTGTTCATCTACGCCTACCTGCTGTCCAAGAGCCACGGGATGACGACGCTGAGCGGCGCGACGCTCACCGCCGCGATCCTGTTCGGGATGTGCGCGGGCTTCCTGCCGCACAACTTCAGCCCCGCCAAGATCTTCATGGGCGACACCGGCTCGATGCTGATCGGGCTGCTGCTCAGCGCGTCCACGATCATGCTGACCGGACGGTTCGACCCGGCCGTGCTCGCGGGCGGGCTGTTCCCCTTCTACGTGCCGCTGCTGCTGGTCCCGGCGGTCGCCGCCGTTCCGTTCACCGACATGCTGCTCGCGGTGTGGCGGCGCACCAACCAGGGCAGGTCGCCGTTCGCGCCGGACAAGCGGCACCTGCACCACCGCCTGCTGGAACTCGGGCACTCCACCCGCCGCGCCGTCCTGATCATGTACTTCTGGGTCGGCCTGCTCGGCTCCGGCCTGATCGCGCTCGCGGTGTTCAAGGAGGCGCTGATCACGCTGCTGGCCACGCTGGTGGTCGCGCTCGGCGGGATGCTGCTGATGCTCGCCACGCCGTGGCGCCGCCGGCGCCGGAACGGTGCCGCGGAGCGGGGCGCCCCGGCCGGGGGCAGCGACCGTCCGGCGGATCGTCCCTCGATGCCGGTTTAGTCCCGTCCTTTTATCCCGGTCTGGCCGGTCTAGTCCGTTCCATCTAGTCCGGTCGGGCCGGTCGGGCCGGGACGGTTCCGCGGACGGCCCGGATCCCGTGGGAAATGTCCGGAGGGTGACTGTTCGCCGAACATCATCGAACCGTGTGTGAGACCGGCCGCTTGGGGTAAATGGTCGGAAATCCCCTCGTAGTGACGCAGACCACCCCCGGTTCGTCACGCGGTGTGTTCGCTCCCGATCCCCGCACCGGGGGACGTCTTCGGGGCGTCCGCCGGAATCTCCCTCCTGACCTGGGTTAAGGTCCGTGGTGCGAGCGAGGCCGCCTGGCGGGTCCGGTGGTGGTTCAACGCGTTACCTCTAGGGTAATTGTGGACATTCCGGACGCTTGTGATACCTTTCACGAACAAGAGACGGACACTGACCGTGACCAG
Organism: Actinomadura litoris; assembly: GCF_009733595.1. Taxonomy (GTDB): domain Bacteria; phylum Actinomycetota; class Actinomycetes; order Streptosporangiales; family Streptosporangiaceae; genus Spirillospora; species Spirillospora litoris. The sequence goes on from NZ_WOFH01000003.1 coordinate 546,363, forward strand.
CCGGAGCCCTCATGCAACCTTCCGACGCCCGGATCCTCCGCGGCGCCGCGATCCCGACTGCGGGTGTCGGGGTGGGCGCCGTACTGATCGGCCTGCTGGCCGCCGGCGCCAAGGGCGCCTTCGCGGCGGCCCTCGCGGCGGTCGTCGTGATCGCCTTCTACTCGATCAGCGCCCTGGCGGTGGCCTGGGCCTCCAAGATCTCCTCGCAGACCATGATGCTGGCCGCGCTGGCGAGCTACGTGGTCAAGATCCTCGCGGTGATGGTGCTGGTCACGACCATGGACGGGGTCTCGGCGTGGGACACCGCCGTCTTCGGCTGGACGGTCGTCGGGCTCGCCCTGACCTGGATCGCCGCCGAGTTCCGCGTCGCCATGCAGCGGGGGAGGCCCTACATTGACGAGCCCGAGAACGTGCTCGACCGGAGCCCGTGATGAACCGAGCGCGGATCGCGCCGGTTCCAGTACCGGCCCCGGCACCGGCCCCGTCGGACTACTCCAATATGACCACCGCCGGGATGGCCTGCTATCGTCCGGAGCGCGATGAGCGAGCAGAAACGTCGGCCGGAGGACGGCCAACGGGAATTCGCCGACGCCGCCTGGTCCGCGCCCAGCTACCTTCTCTCCGGGATGGCTATTTGGGGCGGTCTCGGCTGGTTGCTGTCCAAGTGGACGGGTCTGATCTGGTTCTTCCCGATCGGCCTGATCATCGGCGTCGTGCTCGCCATCTACCTGATCTACGTGAAGTACGGCCGCCATCCCCTCTGAGCGGCCTCGCCGCCGAGGAAGCCTACGTGATCCATCACCACATTGATGAAGGGAACGCCGCGTGAACGCGCTGACGGTCCTCGCCTCCGGAGGGGAGGAGTTCAAAGCCCCGGGCCCTGAGCTCTTCGACTTCCCGCCGCTGTTCGACGGCGGCCCGGAGTGGCTCACCAAGCCCCTTGTCTTCTCGGTCGTCGGCGCGCTCGTCGTCTGCGTCTTCTGCTGGAGCGCGTTCGCGAAGCCGAAGCTGGTCCCCCGGGGTATCCAGAACGTCGGCGAGTACGGCTACGTCTTCGTCCGCGACCAGATCGGGCGCCCCTTCCTGGGCAAGGACACCGAGCGGTGGATGCCGCTGCTGATGTCGCTGTTCTTCCTGATCTGGACCTGGAACATCTTCTCGGTCGTCCCGGTCATCCAGTTCCCGATCGCCTCGCACATCGCGTTCCCGATCGTGCTCGCGGTCAGCGTGTACTTCCTCAAGGTGTACCTCGGCATCAAGAACCAGGGCCCCGTGAAGTACTTCACGAACCTGATCCCCAAGGGCCTGCCCAAGCCGATCTACATCCTGCTGGTGCCGATCGAGTACCTCTCGACCTTCATCCTGGCGCCGTTCACGCACGCGGTGCGGCTCTTCGCCAACATGTTCGCCGGGCACATGATCCTGGCGTTCTTCAGCCTCGTCGGCTTCTGGTTCATCTTCGAGAAGCCAACGGCCCTCGGGTTCGGTGTCGGCATCATCGGCGTGATCATGACCTGCGTGATGACCGCGTTCGAGATGTTCATCCAGTTCCTGCAGGCGTTCCTGTTCACGATGCTCGCCGCCATGTACATCCAGAGCGGCCTGCACGCGGACCACTAGGACCCACGGGACGCGGCGCTCCAGGGCAGCGCGACCCGGACGACCAGCTCGACAAGCCAGACCGGCGGACACTCCGCCGGCCGACAGAAAAGGAAAGAACCCATGACGGGAGTCCTCGCCGCCGTCGAAGGCAACGTCACCGCGATCGGGTATGGCCTCGCCGCCATCGGCCCCGGTATCGGCGTCGGCATCATCTTCGGCCAGGGCGTGAACGCCATGGCCCGCCAGCCCGAGCTCATCGGCGTGATCCGCACCAACATGATGCTGGGCTTCGTCCTCACCGAGGCGCTCGCCCTGATCGGCCTGGTCGCGCCGTTCCTCTTCCAGAGCGTCTGATCGCGGGCCACCTACCCGAGGAAGGGCTGAAGACATGATCACAGCGGCTTCCGTTCTCGCGGCGGAGGAAAGCAACCCCCTCATCCCGCACACGTACGAGCTCGTCGTCGGGATCTTCGCGTTCCTCGTCGTCCTGGTCGTCGTCGGCAAGATCCTCACCCCGCGCATCCAGAAGACCCTCCAGGAGCGCACCGAGGCGATCGAGGGCGGGCTGCTGCGGGCCGAGAAGGCCCAGGAGGAGGCTCGCCAGACGCTGGAGAGCTACCAGGCCCAGCAGCGTGACGGTCAGCTCGAAGCCTCCCGGCTGCGCAAGAAGGCCGAGGAGCAGGGCGCTCAGATCATCGCGGAGATGAAGGAGCAGGCCCAGGCCGAGGCGCGCCGGATCATCGACGCCGCCAAGGCCCAGATCGAGGCGGAGCGCCAGCAGGCGCTCCAGTCGCTGCGGGCCGAGATCGGCGCGATGTCGGTCGACCTGGCCGGCCGCGTGGTGGGCGAGTCCCTGGAGGACAGCGCCCGCCAGAGCCGGGTGGTCGACCGGTTCCTCGAAGAGCTTGAGGAGCGCGCGCGCACGCAGGAGCAGATCACATCATGACCATCACGGGAGCGGTGAGCAGGGCGTCGCTGGCCGAGGCCAGGGAGCGGTTCGAGTCGGTCGTCGCCTCGGCGGTCGCCGGGGGGGCTGGGGGCTCGTCCCCCCAGACCGACTCGGGCGGCTCCGACCTCGCCGGGCTCGGCGGCGACCTGTTCGCGGTGCTGCACCTGATCGACCGCGAGCACGGTCTGCGGCGGGCGGTCTCCGACCCGGCGCGCGACGGCGCCGACAAGGCGCAGCTCGTGCGGATCCTGCTGGAGGGCAAGGTGTCGCCGGCCGCTCTCGGGCTGGTCGCCGACATCGTGGGGCTGCGCTGGTCGAGCCCGTCGGAGCTGTCGGACGCGGTGGAGACCCTCGCGGTCACCGCCGAGGCCGCCCGCGCCGAGGCGGAGGGGCGCATCGACGACCTGGAGGACGAGCTGTTCCGGTTCTCCCGGGTCATCGAGAGCGAGATCGCGCTGCGCGGCGCGCTCGCCGCGCCCGGTCTGCCGGACGAGCGCAAGCTGGGCCTGGTGCAGGCGCTGCTGGAGGGCAAGGTCACGCCGTCCGCGCTGACGCTGATCACCGAGCTGGTGCTGCGCCCGCGAGGACGTAGCCTGGAAGGCGGGCTGGCCGAGTACGGCAAGATCGTCGCCCAGCGCCGGCAGCGGCTGGTGGCGCTCGTCCGCACCCCGGCCGAGCTGTCGGAGGAGCAGCGCGCCCGGCTGGCCGCGGTGCTCGCCGCCGCCTACGGCCACGACGTACACCTGAACATCGAGCTCGACCCCACGGCGATCGGCGGCCTGTCGATCGAGATCGGGGACGAGATCATCGACGGCACGATCGCCGGACGGCTGGACGATGTCCGCCGGCGGCTCGGCACCGGCTGACGCCGGCCGGGCTGACCCCAAGGGAGCAAGAGAGGAATCATGGCGGAGCTGACGATCCGTCCGGACGAGATCCGGAACGCGCTGGAGCGCTTCGTCCAGTCGTACGAGCCTGAGGCCGCCGCGCGCGAAGAGGTCGGCACCGTTGTCGATTCCGGCGACGGTATCGCCCACGTCGAGGGGCTGCCCTCCGCGATGGCGAACGAGATCCTCGAGTTCGAGGACGGTACGCGTGGCCTGGCTCTGAACCTGGACGTACGTGAGATCGGCGCCGTTGTCCTGGGTGACTTCAGCAAGATCGAGGAGGGCCAGAAGGTCCGCCGGACCGGCGAGGTCCTCTCGGTCCCGGTCGGCGACGGCTTCCTCGGCCGAGTCGTGGACTCGCTGGGCAACCCACTGGACGGCAAGGGCCCGATCGAGAGCACCGAGCGCCGCGCGCTCGAACTGCAGGCGCCCACCGTCGTGCAGCGCCAGTCGGTCAGCGAGCCGCTGCAGACCGGCATCAAGGCGATCGACGCGATGACCCCGATCGGCCGCGGCCAGCGCCAGCTGATCATCGGTGACCGGCAGACGGGCAAGACGACCGTCGCCGTGGACACCATCATCAACCAGCGCGAGGCGTGGGAGTCGGGCGACGAGAGCAAGCAGGTCCGCTGCATCTACGTCGCGGTGGGCCAGAAGGGCTCGACGATCGCCAACGTCCGCCGCTCCCTGGAGGAGGCCGGCGCGCTGGAGTACACCACGATCGTGGCGGCCCCCGCGTCCGAGCCGGCGGGCTACAAGTACATCGCCCCCTACACCGGGTCGGCGATCGGCCAGCACTGGATGTACCAGGGCAAGCACGTCCTGATCGTCTTCGACGACCTGTCGAAGCAGGCCGAGGCCTACCGCGCGGTGTCGCTGCTGCTGCGCCGCCCGCCGGGCCGCGAGGCCTACCCGGGCGACGTCTTCTACCTGCACTCGCGGCTGCTGGAGCGCTGCGCGAAGCTGTCGGACGACCTCGGCGCCGGCTCGATGACGGGTCTGCCCATCATCGAGACCAAGGGCAACGACGTGTCGGCCTACATCCCGACGAACGTCATCTCGATCACCGACGGGCAGTGCTTCCTGGAGACCGACCTGTTCAACCAGGGCGTCCGGCCGGCGATCAACGTCGGTATCTCGGTGTCCCGGGTCGGCGGCTCGGCGCAGATCAAGGCGATGCGCAAGGTCGCCGGCACGCTGCGCCTGGCGCTGTCGCAGTTCCGCGACCTGGAGGCGTTCGCCGCCTTCGCCTCCGACCTGGACGCGGCGTCCCGCGCCCAGCTCGACCGCGGCGCCCGCCTCGTGGAGCTGCTCAAGCAGCCGCAGGGCAGCCCGTTCCCGGTCGAGCAGGAGGTCGTGTCGGTGTGGGCCGGCACCTCCGGCGCGCTGGACGACGTGCCCGTCGCCGACATCCGCCGCTTCGAGCGCGAGTTCCTCGACCACGTCGAGCGCGAGGAGGGCGGCCTGCTGACCTCCATCCGCGAGACGGGGCAGCTCTCCGACGACGGCCTCACCAGCCTCAAGAACGCCATCACGGAGTTCAAGAAGGGCTTCCAGACCAGCGAGGGCGACCTGCTGGGCGCGGAGGAGGCCGCCGAGGCGATCGACGACGAGGCCGTCCAGCAGGAGACGATCACCCGCGCCAAGAAGAGCTGATCGACGATGCCCGCTCAGCTACGCCAACTCCGGCAGCAGATCAAGACGGTCAAGTCGACCGCCAAGATCACGCGCGCCCAGGAGATGATCGCCACCTCGCGGATCGTCAAGGCCCAGCAGGCGGTGGCGGCCTCCAAGCCGTACGCCGACCAGATCACGCAGGCCCTGTCGGCGCTGGTGAGCCATCATGTCGGCGTCGACCATCCGCTGCTGCACGAGCAGCCGACCGACAACCGCAGCGCGGTGCTGATCGTCACGAGCGACCGCGGCTTCTGCGGCGCCTACAACGCCAACGTGATCCGTGAGGCGGAGGCGCTGATCAGGTCGCTGCGGGAGGCGGGCCGCGAGCCCGTCCCCTACGTCGTCGGGAACAAGGGCATCACCTGGTACCGGTTCCGGGGCCGGGAGGTGGCCGAGACCTGGCACGGGTTCAGCGACCGGCCGACGTTCGCCAGCGCCGAGCGGATCGGGCAGCGCCTCACCGAGGACTTCCTGAAGACCGACGCCGAGGGCGGGGTCGGTGAGATCCACGTGGTCTACACCGAGTTCGTCTCGATGCTGACGCAGTCCGTCCAGGTCCGGCGGCTCATGCCGCTGGAGATCACCGAGGGCGAGACCGGGAAGGTCGCGCCGGCGTATGAGTTCGAGCCGTCCGCGCAGGCGGCGCTCGACCTGCTGCTGCCCAACTACGTCGAGAGCCGCATCTACCACATGCTGCTCCAGTCGGCCGCGTCGTTCCAGGCGTCGGTCCGGCGGGCGATGAAGTCGGCGACCGACAATGCCAACGAACTGCTCGGGGTCTACACGCGCCAGATGAACCAGGCGCGGCAGGCCGCGATCACCCAGGAAATCAGCGAGATCGTCGGTGGCGCTGACGCGCTCGCCGAGTCTGGCGGGGAGTGAAATGACTGCTCAGATCGAGGAGGCGACCGCGACCGGGCGCGTCGCCCGTGTCATCGGCCCGGTCGTCGACGTGGAGTTCCCCGCCGACGCCATCCCGGACATCTACAACGCGCTGCACGTCCAGGTGACGCTCGGCGGCGACGAGAAGACCCTGACCTTCGAGGTCGCCCAGCACCTGGGCGACAACATGGTCCGCGCGATCTCGATGCAGCCGACCGACGGCCTGATCCGCGGCGCGGCGGTCACCGACACCGGCCGGTCCATCTCGGTGCCGGTCGGCGACATCACCAAGGGGCACGTGTGGAACGCCCTCGGTGAGGCGCTGGACGTCCCGACCGCGTCGCTGGAGGTCAACGAGCGCTGGGGCATCCACCGCGGCGCCCCGCCGTTCGACCAGCTGGAGTCCAAGACCGAGATGCTGGAGACCGGCATCAAGGTCATCGACCTGCTGGCCCCCTACGTCAAGGGCGGCAAGATCGGCCTGTTCGGCGGCGCGGGTGTGGGCAAGACCGTCCTCATCCAGGAGATGATCCGCCGTGTCGCCCGCAACTTCGGCGGCACCTCGGTGTTCGCCGGTGTGGGCGAGCGCACCCGTGAGGGCAACGACCTCTGGGTGGAGATGGACGAGGCGGACGTCCTCAAGGACACCGCGCTCGTGTTCGGCCAGATGGACGAGCCGCCGGGCACCCGCCTGCGGGTCGCGCTCGCCGGGCTGACGATGGCGGAGTACTTCCGCGACGTCCAGAACCAGGACGTGCTGCTGTTCATCGACAACATCTTCCGGTTCACCCAGGCGGGTTCGGAGGTGTCGACGCTGCTCGGCCGCATGCCGTCGGCGGTGGGCTACCAGCCGACGCTGGCGGACGAGATGGGCGTGCTCCAGGAGCGGATCACCTCGACGCGCGGTCACTCGATCACCTCGATGCAGGCGATCTACGTGCCCGCCGACGACATCACCGACCCGGCGCCGCACACCACGTTCGCCCACCTGGACGCGACGACGACGCTCGCGCGGAGCATCTCCGAGAAGGGCATCTTCCCGGCGGTCGACCCGCTCGACTCGACCTCGCGGATCATGGACCCGCAGATCCTCGGGACCGAGCACTACGAGGTCGCGCAGGAGGTCAAGCGGATCCTGCAGAAGTACAAGGAGCTGCAGGACATCATCGCGATCCTCGGTATCGACGAGCTGTCGGAGGAGGACAAGGTCACCGTCCAGCGGGCGCGGCGCATCGAGCGCTTCCTGTCGCACCCGATGTACGTGGCCGAGCAGTTCACCGGCCAGCCCGGTGTGACGGTCTCCAAGGACGAGACGGTCGCCTCCTTCAAGGCGCTCGCCGAGGGCAAGTACGACCACCTGCCCGAGCAGGCGTTCTTCATGTGCGGCGGCATCGAGGACGTCGAGAAGAAGGCCAAGGAGCTGGAGAAGTAGTCCGCTCCGGCGCGTCCGGGCTCCCGTCGCATCGGCGGCACGGGGTCCGGGCGCGCCGGAACCGCTCCAGTATTCGGAGGAGAGACAGTGGCAACCCTGAAGGTCGGGCTGGTGTCGCCGGAGCGCGAGATCTGGTCCGGCGAGGCCAAGATGGTGGTCGCGCAGACCGTCGAGGGCTCGCTCGGCATCCTGCCGGGCCACGCCCCGGTGCTGGGCGTCCTCCTCGACGGCAGCGTGGTGAAGATCGAGCCCGCCGACGGCGGCGAGCCGATCACCGCGATGGTCGGCAGCGGCTTCTTCTCCGTCGCGGCGGACGAGGTGTCGGTGCTGGCCGAGCAGGCCGAGCTGAGCGACGAGGTCGACGTGTCGGAGGCGCGCCGGGAGCTGGAGGAGGCGCTCGGCGGCGACGACGCGACGGCGGAGCGGCGGGCCCGCGCGCGGCTGCGCGCCGCGGGCATCGAGGCGTAGTTTCCGAGCGGACGGTAGGGGGACTTGGGCGGGCACCTGGCACTTGATGCGGGCGGGGTGCTCGCCGCCGTCATCGTGGCGGCGGCGCTCGTGTTCGTCGCGATGACCGTCCGCCGGTGGTTGTTCGTCCGCGGCGGCGGCGCGGTCGAGTGCAGCCTGCGGGTGCTGCCCGCCGGAGCCGAGCCCGGCCCGTGGCGGCTCGGCATCGGCCGCTACAAGGGCGACGTCCTGCACTGGCATCGGGTGTTCGGCTTCCGCCGCAGGCCCCGGCAGGTGATCCACCGCCGGGGCCTCGTCGTGTCCAACCGCCGCCGCCCCGAGCCGGGCGAGGCCGACGGCCTGCTGCCGGACGTGAGCGTCATCGAGGTGCGCGACGGCGACCTGACCGTCGAGTTGGCGATGGGCGCCTCGGCGCTGACGGGTTTCCTGGCGTGGCTGGAGGCGGCGCCGCCCGGCTTTCCGGTCGATCTCCATCCTCCCGACCAGCCCTGATTCAGGATTGGGCAACGGGCGGGTCATGGTTTCGCCTGCCGTGCTCGTGTCCGGCCGGGCGAACGGGGGCGTGGGAGCAGGATCGCGACGGTCCGCTCCCTTTCCCGTTTCGCAGGAGTGCACGTGCGCAAGCTCCTCATCGGCGTCGCCGGGTCGTCCGCCGCGCTGGCCCTGTCGGCCGCCATGATGTCCGGCCCTCCGGCGGGCGCCGCGCCCGCGAAGCCGGATCTGGCGAAGCTGGTCACGCTCAAGGACGTCCGGCGGCATCTGGCGGCGTTCCAGGAGATCGCCGACTACAACGGCGGGAACCGCGCGGCGGGGCGCCCGGGGTACGACGTCTCGGTGAAGTACGTGACGGGGCGGCTGAGGGCGGCGGGGCTGACGCCGGTCGTCCAGAGGTTCACGTTCCCCTACTGGAACGAGAAGTCGGGGGCGGTGCTCTCGCAGACCGCGCCGCACAAGGCTTCCTACAAGCGCGGGCACGACTTCCTCATCATGCGGTACTCGGGTTCGGGCGACACCACCGGGGCCGTGACGGCGGTGGACCTCCCGTCCTCGGGTGCGGGCACGAGCGGATGCGAGGGCGCGGACTACAAGGGCTTCACGCAGGGCGCGGTCGCGCTCGTCCAGCGCGGCGGGTGCACGTTCGAGGCGAAGGCGGAGCGGGCGCGGGAGGCCGGGGCGGCCGCCGTGCTGATCTTCAACACGGCGGCGGAGAAGGGGCCGATCAACGGCACCGCGGAGCGGGCGCAGGCCCTCCCGGTGCTCGGCGTCACGCACAGGCTGGGGACGAGCCTGGCCAAGGCGTCCCGGGCGTCCGGGGGCGGGCTGCGGCTCCGGGTGAGGACCGACGTCGCGCAGGGCAGGAGGACCACCTCCAACGTCATCGCCGAGACGCGGCGGGGGCGGCCCGGCAACGTCGTGCTGCTCGGCGCGCATCTGGACAGCGTCCGCGAGGGCCCGGGGATCAACGACAACGCGACCGGGTCGTCGGCGCTGCTGGCGATCGCCGAGAAGATCTCCGCGCTCGGCGCGAAGGGGCTGCGCAACCGGGTGCGCTTCGCCTGGTGGGGGGCCGAGGAGGAGGGCCTGCGCGGGTCCACGCACTACGTGGACGCGCTGAGCCCGGCCGCCCGTTCGGCGATCGCGCTGAACCTCAACTTCGACATGCTCGGCTCGGTGAACGGCGTCCGCGGCGTGTACGACGGCGACCACTCCGCGCGGGCCGGGGTGAAGGCGCCCGCCGGGTCGGGCGCGATCGAGAAGATGTTCCGGTGGCACTTCGCCGGGCGCGGGCTGCCGACCACGCAGAGCCCGTTCACCGGACGCTCGGACTACGGCCCGTTCATCGAGCACGGCATCCCGTCCGGCGGCATCGACACCGGGGCGAACGGCGTGAAGTCGGCCGGTGAGGCGAAGGTGTTCGGCGGCCGGTCGGGGAAGGTGTACGACCCCTGCTACCACGCCAGGTGCGACCGGCTGAAGAACGTCGACATGAGGCTGCTGGACACCAACACCGACGCGATCGCCGCCGTCACCCAGCACCTGGCCGAGAGCACCGTGGCCGTCAACGGGCACGCGCGGCGCCTGGACGCGCCCGCGCCGGCGCCGTCCTACCAGGGCGACCGGCTCACCCGCTGAACGCGGCGCGGTCGGGCGGCGGGAGCCACTCGCCGGACGGGTCGAACGGCCGGTGCCCCGCCGTGACATGGGCGATGAGCGGCGGCAGCGCCGGATGCCCGTTCGGCGCGTGCCACATCAGCGACCACGGGAACACCGGTGCCGGCTCGACGACCGGGAGCACCCGGACGTCCGGGTGCGGCGGCAGGCGGATGTCCTTGCCGACGATGCCGTAGAGCGTCGCGGACGCGGCGATCCGCTCCACGTAGTGCTCCAGCCCGAAGTTGGGGCCGGACGGGTCGGTGCCGATGCCGAGGTCGGCGCTGAGGTAGCGGTAGAACTCGACCCACTCGCTCTCCCGGGCGTTGCCGGGCATCCACGCCGTCGTGCCCGCGAGTTCGGCCGCCCGGACGTGCGCGCGGCCCGCGAGCCGGTGGCCGCGTCCGACGAGGACGTGCAGGGGTTCCAGGTGGGCGGGGACGCGCGCGATGCCCTCGTCCAGGGCGGCGGTGGCGCGGCCGAGGAAGGCGTCGAGCGCGCCCGCGAGCAGCGCGGGGCCCGCGGTGGCGAGCCCGTCGGAGGTGAGGATCTCGATCTCCACGTCCGGCCGCGCCTCGTGGAACCCGCGGATCAGCGCGGTCGAGACGAGGCGGGTGCCGAGCACGTCCACCCGCAGCGGGCGCGGGCCGCCCCGCGCCCGCTCCACCGCCTGGTCGGCGAGCACGAGCAGCGCGCGGGCCGGGACGAGGAACGCGCGCCCCTCCGCCGTCGGCTCGGCGCCGCCGCGCGTCCTGGCCAGCAGTGGCGTGCCGAGGTGGGCCTCCAGCCTGGCGACGCGCTTGGACACCGCCTGCTGGCTGAGGCCGAGCCGGTCGGCGGCGGCGCTGAACGAGCGGTCGGCGGCCACCGCGACGAAGGCGCGCACCGCGCCGAGATCCAGGTCCATCCAGCTCCTCCTACAACCTCGGGTTGTTCTGGCTGACGTGTCGGTTGTTGGACACCCTGCCTTGAACGGCGATGGGATGCGGTCGCCGACGAAGGCTACAACCGCTGGAGGTGACGGATGGAATCCTTCGTGCACCTGCACGTCCATACCGAGTACTCGATGCTGGACGGCGCCGCCAAGGTGGGCCCGCTCATGGACGAGGTCGCGCGGCTCGGTATGCCCGCCGTCGCGATGAGCGACCACGGCAACGTGTACGGCGCGCACGAGTTCCATCGCACGGCCGTGGCCCGGGGCGTCAAGCCCGTCATCGGCATCGAGGCGTATGTGGCGCCCGCGTCCCGGCGGCACCGCGAGCCGGTGTTCTGGAGCGAGGACCCGGCGCTGCGCCGGTCCGACGAGACGACCGGCGCGGGCGGCGACGTCTCCGGGCGCGGCCTCTACACGCACATGACGATGTGGGCCGAGTCCGCCGAGGGGCTGCGGAACCTGTTCCGGCTCCAGTCGCGGGCGTGGCTGGAGGGCCGCGCGCAGAAGTACCCGCGCATGGACGACGAGCTGCTCGCCGAGCACGCGCGGGGGATCATCGCGACGACGGGCTGCCCGTCGGGGGAGGTCCAGACCCGGCTGCGGCTCGGCCAGTACGACGCGGCCGTCGCCGCCGCGTCCCGCTACCGCGACCTGTTCGGCGCCGGGAACTACTTCCTGGAGCTGATGGACCACGGGCTGCCGATCGAGCGCCGCGTCCGCGACGACCTGCTGCGCGTCGGCCGCGACCTCGGTCTGCCGCCGCTCGCGACCAACGACTCCCACTACGTCACGCAGGACCGCGCGGAGGCGCACGACGCGCTGCTGTGCATCGGCACCGGCAAACAGCTCGCCGACACCGACAGGTTCCGCTTCGGCGGCAGCGGCTACCACCTGAAGACGGCGCGGGAGATGCGCGGGATGTGGGACGCGCAGGTCCCCGGCGCCTGCGACAACACGCTGCTGATCGCCGAGCGCGCCGGGGACTACGCGCCGGTGTTCGCCCACCGCGACCTCATGCCGAAGTTCCCCGTCCCGGACGGGGAGACCGAGGCGTCCTGGCTGCGCGCCGAGACGCTGCGCGGCGCGCGCCGCCGCTACCGGGGCGATCCGCCGCGGGAGGTGCTGGAGCGCATCGACTACGAGCTGTCGGTCATCGAGGGGATGGGCTTCCCCGGCTACTTCCTGGTCGTCGCCGACATCTGCCGGCACGCCCGCGCGGAGGGGATCGGGCTCGGCCCGGGACGCGGCTCCGCGACCGGCTCCATGGTCGCCTACTGCACCGGCATCACCGAGCTGGACCCGATCGAGCACAAGCTGATCTTCGAACGGTTCCTCAACCCCGAGCGCGTCACGATGCCCGACATCGACCTGGACTTCGACGACCGCCGCCGGGACGAGATGATCGAGTACGTGACCCGCCGCTACGGCGGCGACCGCGTCTGCCAGATCGTCACGTTCAGCACGATCAAGGCGAAGGCCGCCGTCAAGGACGCGGGCCGCGTGCTCGGCTACCCCTACGCGCTCGGCGACCGGATCACCAAGGCGTTCCCGGCGGCGGCGGGCGGCCAGGAGATCCCGCTCGCCGCCGTCCACGACCCGGCGCACCCGCGCTACGCCGAGGCGACCGAGCTGCGCCGGATGTACGCGGAGGAGCCCGACGTCAAGCGTGTGATCGATACCGCGCTCGGCGTCGAGGGGCTGACCCGCGGCACCGGCGTGCACGCGGCGGGCGTGATCCTCTCCTCCGACCCGCTGATCGACGTGCTGCCGCTGGCCCGCCCGAAGGCCGACGGCCCGGTGGTCACCGGCTTCCCGTTCACCCAGGCCGAGGACATGGGCCTGCTGAAGATGGACTTCCTCGGCCTGCGCAACCTCACGGTCATCAACGACGCCGTCGCGGGTGTGAAGGCCAACAAGGGCGTGGAGATCGACATCCTCGACGTCCCGCTGGACGACCCCACGACCTACGCGCTGCTCGCGCGCGGCGACACGCTCGGGGTGTTCCAGCTCGACGGCGGCGGCATGCGGACGCTGCTGAAGCTGATGCGGCCGACCGAGTTCACCGACATCGCCGCCGTGTCCGCGCTGTACCGGCCGGGCCCGATGGAGATGAACGCCCACACCAACTACGCGCTGCGCAAGACCGGGCGGCAGAAGGTCGAGCCCATCCACCCCGAGCTGGGCGAGGCGCTCGAACCGATCCTCGGCGACACCTACCACCTCGTCGTCTTCCAGGAGCAGGTCATGGCGATCGCGCAGCGGCTCGCCGGATACTCGCTGGGCGCCGCCGACCTGCTGCGCCGCGCGATGGGCAAGAAGAAGAAGGAGGTCCTGGACGCCGAATGGGACCGGTTCCGCGCCGGGATGAGCGAGCGGGGCCACTCCGACGAGGCGATCCGCGCGGTGTGGGACGTCCTCGTGCCGTTCAGCGGCTACGGGTTCAACAAGTCGCACACCGCCGGGTACGGCCTGGTCTCCTACTGGACGGCCTACCTGAAGGCCAACCATCCCGCCGAGTACCTGGCCGCGCTGCTGACGTCGGTCGGCGACGACAAGGACAAGATGGCGGTCTACCTGTCGGACTGCCGCCGCCTCGGCATCCGGGTGCTGCCGCCGGACGTCAACCAGAGCGCCCTGGACTTCACCGCCGTCGGCGACGACATCCGGTTCGGGCTGGGCGCCGTCCGCAACGTCGGCGCCGGGGTCGTCGAGGCGGTCGTCGGCGTCCGGAAGCGGGGCGGCGCGTTCACCGGCTTCGCCGACTTCCTCGACCGGGTCCCGGCGGCCGTGTGCAACAAGCGCGTGATCGAGTCACTGGCGAAGGCGGGCGCGTTCGACGGGCTGGGCCACCACCGGCGGGGGATCGTCGCCGTCCACGAACAGGCGGTGGACGCGGCCATCGACGTCAAGCGGCACGAGGCGCACGGCCAGGACGCGCTGTTCGGCGGATCGGCCGAGGCCACGGAGGGGATCGGGATCACCGTCCCGGACGGCGAATGGGACCGCGCCACCCTGCTCACCCACGAACGGGAGATGCTCGGCCTGTACGTCTCGGGCCACCCGCTCGACGGCGCCGAACGGATCCTGAAGGCGCACCGCGACACCGCGCTGGCCGACCTGCTCGCCTCCGGCCGCACCGACGGCCCGGTGAGGGTGAGCGGCATCATCGCGGCGCTCCAGCGCAAGGTCACCAAGCGCGGCGACACCTGGGCGATCGCGACCCTCGAAGACCACGACGCGTCCGTGGAATGCCTGGTCTTCCCCAAGAGCCACCAGCTGTTCGGCGGCCTGCTGGCCGAGGACCGGGTCGTGTCCATCCGAGGACGCGTCAACGTCCGCGACGAGACGCTGAGCGTCCACGTCGACGACGTGACGGTCCTGGACCTGGACGCGCACGGCGCCGGGGACGCCCCGCCCGTGGTGATCTCGGTGGCCGAGGCCAAGGTGACGCCGGCGCTCGTCCGCGACCTGGGCCGGCTACTCACGGCGCACCTCGGCGACACCCCTGTGCACCTGCGCATGCGCCGCCCACGCGGAGCCGGAGACGTCCTGTTCGATCTGCCGCGATTCAGGATCGCCCCCGGCCCCGCATTCTATGGAGACGTGAAATCCCTCTTGGGCCAGAGCGCATTTCACAGCGAATCCAAATGAAAACGCGAACCGACCGCCGGGCCCCGCAACCGCCACCCGGTCGCGGGGCCCGGAGAACGGATCAGACCTGCTTCACGACCGGCTTGGCCTTGCTGCCGGCGGTCTCGAACTTGAGCTGCTTGTTGTTGCTCACCACCGACTTGTCCGCCGAGCCGCCACCCTTGACGATCACGCTGACGCTGACCGCGGTGCCCTTCGGCGGGGCCACCGTGAACGTCTTGGTCTGGCCCTTGCCGACGTTGTCGGTGCACCGGGCCTCAAGGATGTCGCCGACGCAGATCGCGGCGGTGTAGTTGCCCTTCTGCGTGACCTTGACGGTGACCTTGGCGGGCGCGGCGGCGTCGGCCGTCGAGGCCATGCCGAGCCCGATGAGTCCGGCGGCGCCGACGAGCGCGGCGGCGGTGACGGTACGGCGGGCGGGGAAAGTGCGTGCGGACATTTCTTCTCCCGATCTCTGGGAAAGGTGGAGATCGCAGTGCGACCTTCTATGCCCAGGAGTACGGGGCCCCCGATCAATCGGGTTCAGTGGTATTCGCCTAAATTGCCGATCGGTGACGCTTATCAATCGGCGCCCGGGAATTGTCACGTTCCGCACCGCGCACAGCCCGCGCCCGAGGCGACGACACCCGCCGTTACCCTCGTGCAGGCCCGGCAGAACAAGCGAGAACGCCGTGAGCCCCGGGAGGATCAGGCCGGGGAGACGACGGCGTCGCCGTCGCCGGTCGAGACCTTGATGTGGCGCTTGGCCGTGGAGTCGTGGTGCAGGTTCGGGTCGATCTTCTTGGAGCCGGTGCCGGTCTTGACGTCGATCGCGTAGGCGGGGCCCCGGGGCACCCGGACGTGGACGTCGCCGGTGTTCGTGGTGGCCTGGAGGGCGCTCGGGGGAGTCAGCAGGCCGAGCGTGATCGAGCCGTCGTTGGTGCGGGCGACCACGCGGTCGGCGGTCAGCGAGGCGGCGTCGATGCGTCCGGTGCCGGTGCGCAGTTCCGCGAGCGTGGCGCGTCCGGAGAGCTGGATGCGGCCGTCGTTCGAGCGGGCGCTGAGCCGGTCGGCGGTGAGGCCGGTCGCGATGATCGCCCCGGTGCCGGTGCGCAGGTCGGCGGTCGTGGCCCGGCCCGAGACCCGGACGGCGGAGTCGCGGGCGTCCAGGGACAGCGAGGTGGCGCGCAGGTCGCTCGCGGTGATGCCGCCGGTGCCGGACCTCAGCCGCACCGCGCCCGCCAGGCCGGAGACGACGATCTTGCCGTCGCTGTTCTCGACGTCGACGGCGATCGAGCGCGGGACCTCGATCCGGTAGGAGATCCGGCAGGCGTTCATGCCGATCACCTGCCGGGCGCATCGGGACGACAGCGAGAACGTGCCGCCCTCGGTGACGTGCCGCGCCTGCGGCTTGTTGTTCTTGTTGGACCAGTGCAGCTTCTCCCGCACCTTGATCCCGGGCGCGTCGGAGGCGACGATCTCCACCTTCCCGTCGCCGGACCGCACCTTGAGCCGGTCGACGCCGGCGGGCCCGTCGTAGGCGCGGGTCTCACCGTGCTGACCGAAGTCCAGCCCGCATCCGGTCACCGTGGCCGCCAGGACGGCCAGCACAGCCACACCGCTCAGGGTCCTCACGTCGCCTCTCCTGTCGTCTGCTCCCCCGTACGACGACAAGGATCCTCCGGTCGTAGGCGCCCCACCAGGAGGAAGACCGGCTTGTCGGGGGTGGGGTTAGCCCCACCCCCGCCCTGAGGGACGCCCCGGGTCAGCGTTCCCCGCCGGGCTTCCACAGGATGTCGCCCCGCCCGGCGTTCGCGACCCGGCACAGGATGAACAGCAGGTCGGAGAGCCGGTTGAGGTAGCGGGCGGTCAGCGGGTTGACACCGCCCTCGGCCGCGTCGGGGTCGCCGTCGGCGGCCGCGCCGTGCGCCTCGATCGCCGCCCAGGCCGACCGCTCGGCGCGCCGCGTCACGGTGCGGGCGACGTGCAGGAGCGCGGCTCCCGGCGTCCCGCCGGGGAGGATGAAGCTGCGCAGCGGGTCGAGGTCGGCGTTGTGCTCGTCGCAGTCGGCTTCGAGCCGCTCGATGTAGGACGGGTCCACCCGCAGCGGCGGGTACCGCGGGTCGGGCACGACCGGCGCGCACAGGTCGGCGCCCACGTCGAAGAGGTCGTTCTGGACGCGGGTCAGCAGCGCCACCAGCGGTTCGGGCAGCGAGCCCAGGGCGAGGGCGACGCCGATCGCGGCGTTGGCCTCCTCGACGTCGGCGTAGGCCGACAGGCGCGGGTCGGTCTTCGGGGTCCGGGACGCGTCGCCCAGCGCGGTGGTGCCGTCGTCGCCGGTCCGGGTGTAGATCTGTGAGAGGACGACGGGGGTCTCCCTGTTCTTCGCCATGGCCGCACCCTAACCCGGCCTCGCCCGAAAGGTCGTTCGGTAGTGTTCAGCACGAACCCCCCGGAGGTCGCCGTGTACGACTACGTCATCGTGGGAGCCGGCAGCGCGGGCTGCGTCCTCGCCGCCCGGCTGACCGAGGATCCGTCGCTGCGGGTCCTGCTGCTGGAGGCGGGGCCTCCCGACGGCGCGCCCGAGATCCAGATCCCGCTGGCCGTGGCCACGATGATCAAGGGCCCCTACGACTGGGACTTCGCCACCGTCCCGCAGGCGCACGCCTCCGGACGCAGCGTCTACTGGCCCCGGGGGCGGACGCTCGGCGGCAGCTCGTCCACCAACGCGATGATCTACATTCGCGGGGCCCGGCACGACTACGACACCTGGCGCGACTCCTACGGCTGCGACGGCTGGGGCTATGAGGACCTGCTGCCCTACTTCGTCCGCTCCGAGGACCAGCAGCGCGGCGCGATCCCCTACCACGGCGTCGGCGGCCCCCTGCGCGTCGAGGACCTGCGCTACAAGCACCCGCTCACGCAGGCGTGGGTGCGCTCGGCGAACGAGGCCGGCCTGCCCGCCAACGCCGACTTCAACGGCGCCGAGCAGGACGGCGTCGGCTTCTACCAGGTCACCCACAAGCGCGGCAGGCGGTGGTCGGCCGCCGCCGGGTACCTGCACCCGATCGAGAACCGCCCGAACCTGACCGTGGTGACCGACGCGCTCGCGACCCGCGTCCTGATCGAGGGCGGCCGGGCGACCGGCGTCCGCTACGAGGTCCGCGGCGAGACCGCCGAGGCCCGCGCGAACGCCGAGGTCATCCTGTCGGGCGGCGCGGTGAACAGCCCGCAGCTGCTCATGCTCTCGGGCGTCGGGCCCGCCGACCACCTGCGCTCGCACGGCATCGACGTGGTCGTGGACGCCCCGGTCGGCCAGGGGCTCCAGGACCACCCCTGTGTGAACGTCATGTTCGCCACGCCCCGCACCAAGCCGCTCTGGGAGCTGGCCAACGCCCGCACCCTCGCGCTGTACCAGTCGCTCGCGCGCGGCCCGTACGCGTCCAACGTCGCGGAGTCGGGCGGGTTCGCCCGGACGAGCGAGGGCCTGCCCGCGCCCGACCTCCAGTACCACGTGCTGCCGACGCCGTTCATCGACCAGGGCCTGGTCGAGTCGTCGCAGCGGCTGCTGTCGATCCTCGTGGGGGCGGTCGCGGTCGCCAGCCGTGGGGCGCTGACCCTGCGCTCCGCGAGCCCGCACGCCAAGCCGTTGATCGACCCCGCCTACCTCTCCGACCCGGCCGACCTGGAGATTCTGATCGCCGGGATCCGGCAGACCCGGGAGATCGCCGCCACCGGCCCGCTCGCGTCGCTGGTCGGCGGCGAGTGGGCGCCCGGTGAGCAGGCGGACGACGACGCCGCGCTCGCCGAGTTCGTCCGCCGCGGCTGCGTGACGCTGTTCCACCCGACCAGCACCTGCGCGATGGGCTCCGGCGACGCCGTCTGCGACGCCGAGCTGCGCGTGCGGGGCGTCGAGGGGCTACGGGTGGTGGACGCCTCGGTCATGCCGTCGGTCCCGCGCGGGAACACCAACGCGCCGACGATCGCCATCGCCGAGCGCGCCGCCGATCTGATCCGCGGGAACGCGCCGCTGGTGCCCGCGAACGCCGCCGCGCCGGTCGGCGCCCCGGCCGCGCAATGAGGCCGTGAGATGGGGGCGTGAGAAGAGGCCGTGAAATGAGGAACGCCCCCGTCTCTCGACGGGGGCGTGAAGTGGATCGGACAGTGCGGCGGCGTCACCGCTTGAGGGCCTTCGCCAGCCGGACGCGGCGGGCGTGCTTGGCCTCGGCGCGCAGCGCGGCCACTCGGTCGTTGACCAGGTCCCTGGAGATCTCCGGGCGGATCATGTTCTTCTCCTTGTTCCCGCCGGGCCCCCTCGGCCCGACAAGTACAAGGTTCGCCCTAAGGCGCCCCTCCCTACATCGGGACTAAGCCTTATCTCCCGGCCTCAGAGACGCCTTAGGCGCGGGGGCCGCGGGCCGGACGTCCTAGACGGCGGCCCGGCGCCTTAGGAGGGGGCGGTCAGCGCTTGTAGCGGCGGCCGTGGAGCATGGTGATCAGGCCGAGGACGCGGGCCATCTCCTTCTCCGTCCTGGCGAAGGAGGTCAGCGTCGTCGAGCCGAACCGCTGCCGGGTGATCGCCTTGGCGCGGCTGAACTCGCGCAGCCCGTCGGCGCCGTGCACGCGGCCGAAACCCGACTCGCCGACCCCGCCGAACGGCAGCGCCGCGATGTTCGCGAACGCGGCGAAGGAGTTGATCGAGGTCATGCCCGAGCGCAGCCGCCTGGCGGCCTCCAGCGCGCGCGTCCGGTCGCCGGAGAAGACCGTCCCGGCGAGGCCGTAGGCGCCGCGGTTGGCGCGCTCGATCCCCTCGTCCAGGTCCTTGACGCGGTGGACGGTGATCGTCGGCCCGAACGTCTCCTCGGTCACGGCGGACGAGTCGTCCGGCACCCCCGTGAGCACGACCGGCTCCACATACGGCTTGCGGACGGACTCGACGCCCCCGACGACGGCCTTGCCGCCCTTGTCGAGCGCGTCCCTGATGTGCCGCTCGATGACGTCGAGCTGACCCGGCATCGTGATCGGCCCGTAGGCGGCCTCCCGGTCGAACCCGGGACGCAGGTCGCGCGCCTTGTCGGTGAGCAGGCCGAGGAATTTGTCGTACACCTCGTCCACGACGTAGATCCGCTCGACCCCGATGCAGGTCTGGCCCGCGTTCGCCATCGCGCCCCACAGCGCGGCGTCGGCGGCGGCGTCGAGGTCGGCGTCGGCGTCCACGAGGCAGGCGTCCTTGCCGCCGCACTCGGCGACGATCGGGGTGAGGTTCGCGGCGCAGGCGGCCATGACGCGCCTGGCGGTCCGCGCGGAGCCGGTGAAGGCGATCTTGTCGACGCCGGGGGAGGAGGCGAGCGCCGCGCCCGTCGCGCCGTGGCCGGTGACCACCTGGAGGACGGGCTGCTCGGGCACGACCCCCGCGAAGAGGGACGCGAGCAGTTCGCCGACGCCCGGGGTGAACTCCGACGGCTTGAACACCACGGTGTTCCCGGCCGCGAGCGCGTAGCCGATCGCCCCCATCGGCGTGAAGACCGGGTAGTTCCAGGGGCCGATGACGCCGACGACGCCGAGCGGCTGGTACTCCACGACGCAGCGCTGGTTGATCGACAGCAGGCCCGGGAAGACGTTGCGGGGTCCGAGCACCTTCTCGGCGTTGCGGGCGGCCCAGTCCAGATGGGTGATCGCCATGATCGTCTCAAGCTGGGCGTCCTGCAGCGGCTTGCCGGTCTCCTGGTGGATCAGCTCGGCCATCCGGCTGAGGTGCCGGGTGAGCGCGCCCTTGGCGTTCAGCAGCCGGAGCCGGCGCTCCTTCCAGCCGAGGGCGCTCCACCAGGCGGCCGCCTCGCGGGCCCGCCCGACCGCCCCGGCCACGGCCGCCTCATCGTGGACGGGGTGCTCGGCGACGACCTCGCCGGTGGCCGGGTTCAGGGACGCGAACGTCCCGGCGTTCTCCGTGGCCACGGACATGGGAACCTCCCGTGAGGGGCCTCATAGGGACTGCTTGACAAGCACTCTACGGGCGCTGCGACGCCCCGGGCGCCGCGGAGCCGGGGGCGTCAGCGCGGGACGCTCCCGGGCACGGCCCTGGAGGCGCGCCTCCTGGCGCTGTCGGGGTAGCGGGCGGTGACGACGGCGGGCACCGCGAAACCGGCGATCTTGCAGGCGACGAGCAGGGCGGTGTCGTGCGGCGCCCAGTGCTGGACGCAGCCGAGGGCCACGGCCAGCACGGTGAAGCTCGCCGCCCACACCGCGGTCAGCACGCGGTTGATCGACCGGAAGAGGCCGGTTCGCGCGACCGCCTCGCTCACCTGGCGGCGGGCGACGCCCTCGGTGAAGGGGCGCCCGGCGGCGAGCGTGGCCCACGCGGTGAGCGCCAGCCAGCCGATCGCGAGCGACGCGCCGTAGTCCAGCGCCGGAGACCCCGGGACGGTGAACGCGAGCGCGGTCAGCAGCGCCATGAACGCGCAGGTGGAGATCTCCAGGAACAGCGCGTCGGCGCGGTGCCCCCGCCGCAGGTCGTCGCCGAGCAGGACGGCCGCCGCGACGAGCCCGGTCAGCGCGCCGGCCAGGTCGTCCACCCCGCTCACGACGGCGAGCAGGATCCAGGGGAGGAAGGTGCGGACGTAGTACTTCGCCATGACGGTGGCCTCTCGGGCATTCCAACTTCGACATGTCGAACTTAGACATTCCACTATCGACATGTCAAGATTGGAGTGTAGGGTCGGCCCATGAGCCTGAGACACGCGGTGCTGGGCCTTCTGGCCGAGATGGACGGCTCCAGCGGCTACGACCTGATGCGGATGTTCGAGGTCTCGCTGGCCAACGTCTGGGGCGCGACGCAGAGCCAGCTCTACGGTGAGCTGGCCAAACTCACCGCCGACGGCTTCATCGAGGTCGTCGAGGAGGGCCCGCGCGGCCGCAAGGCCTACGGGGTCACCGCGGCCGGCCGGGAGGAGCTGCGGCGCTGGCTGACCGAGACCGCGCCCAAGGCCGTCCGGCGCGACGAGGTGCTGCTGCGGGTGTTCTTCCTCGGGCTCGTGACGCCCGAGCAGCGCGAGGAGTACCTGCGGGGCCGCGCGGCGGAGCTGGCGGAGCGGCAGGCGGGCATCGAGGCGGTCGAGGAGGCGGTGAGCTGGGGCGAGGACGACCTGTCGAGATACGGCCGCCTGGTCATGGAGTACGGCAAGCGCTTCATGGCGATGCGCCGGGAATGGATGGAGTGGGCCCTCCGGGAGCTGGAGGACCCACCCACGTCGGCGCGATGACGTCCGAGGGATCAGCGGAAGTCGTCGGCGTGGTCGGCGGCCCACTCGGCGAACGTCCGCCCGGGGCGGCCGGTGATCCGCTCGACCTCGGGTGAGATCTCGACCGGGCGGTGCTCGGCGTCCTTGCGGAGCTGGAGCAGGACGTCCACGATGCCCTCGCGCATGTAGGGCATCTTGAGCATCTTCTCCCGCGCCTCCTCGGGGCTGATCTCCTCGAAGCGCGCGGGACGCCCGGCGGCCTCGCCGATGAGCCGGACCATCTCGGGCGCGGTGATGCCCTCCGGCCCGGTCAGCACGGGCTTGGCGCCGACCAGGTCGTCGGTCAGCAGGGCCCGCGCGGCGACGGCGGCGATGTCGCGCTCGTGGATCGGCGTGCTGAGTCCCGCCGCGAACGGCTCCCGCACCGGCTCGCCGGCGAGGATCTCCTTGCGCCAGCCCAGCGAGTTCGACGCGAACACGCCGGGGCGCAGGAACGTCCACTCCAGGCCGGTCTCCTCGACCGCCTCCTCCATCCGCAGGTGCTTGGCGGCCAGCTCGTTGTCGGAGTCGGCGTCGGCGGCGGCGGACGAGGACAGCATCACGATCCGCCGGACCCCGGCGTCCTTGACGCGGGCGAGCACGTCGCCGAGCCCGTTCCAGAACACGGTCGGGTTGAGGAAGAAGGACGTGACGCCGTCCAGGGGCATCTCGTCGGTACGGGCCACCTCGGCGTCGGCGGGCAGGTGCGCGGTCGCGGGATCGCGGGTCAGCGCCCGGACCCGGGCGCCCGCGCACAGCAGCTCGCCCACCAGGTGGCGGCCGACGTTTCCGGTGGCTCCGGTTACAAGGATCATCGTTTCCGGTTCTCTCGATCATTTTCGGTACGGGGTGTACCCCGTGCAGGGGCGTGTCCAGATTCAACCAAACAGATGACGTTGTCAACCACCCGGATGGTTGAATCGGTCGGGCAGCCGGTTACGATGAGGCCGTGTCCGAAACGACGAGACGGCGCCGCCGCGCGCCCGAGCCGACCGAACGCAAGCTCGACGCCGAGCGCTCGCGGCGGCTGCTGCTCGACGCGGCGCTGGACGAGTTCTCCGCCAAGGGCTTCGCGGGCGCCCGCGTCCAGGACATCGCCGACCGCGCCGGCGTGAACAAACAGCTGATCAACTACTACTTCGGCGGCAAGGAGGGCCTGTACCTCGCGATCGGCCGCCGCTGGCTGGAGCGCGAGGCCGAGTTCAACGACCCGTCCGTCCCGCTGGAGGACCTGATGGTCCGCTACCTGCGGCACGCCCTCGACGACCCGCGCGGCTCGCGGCTGAACGTCTGGCGCGGACTCACCGAGGACGCCGACCAGGTCGCCGACGAGGCCCCGGAGGAGTTCGCCGAGGACCTCTCCGACATGGAGCGCCGCAAGGCCGAGGGCCAGATCGCCGACGACCTCGACCCGGCCGCCGTCATGCTGCTGATGATGAGCGCGGTCGCGGCCCCCGTGGTGATGCCCCTGGCCGTCCGCCGCGTCTTCGGCGTGAGCGCCACCTCACCGGAGTTCCAGGACCACTACGCCGAACAACTCCGCCGCATCATCCGCCACCTGGCGGCACCACCCCAGGAGACACAGGCCCCGCCCGCTTCCTGACCGCGCTTCCGTGGGGCGTGCTAAGGCGTTTTCGAGTGGCCTCAGCGGTCACGCGGGCGCGCTGGCTGACCGGTGGGGGCGAGCCCTCACCGGGAAGATCGCGAAGCGATGCCGCGCCCGCCAAGGCACGGTCAAGGCACGAGCCGCCAGGCGAGTGCCGTGGGCGGTGGCGTGGTGAACGCTGCCGTGGGCGGTGGCGTGGTGAACGCTGCCGTGGGCGGTGGCGTGGTGAACACTGCCGTGGGCGGTGGCGTGGTGAACACTGCCGTGGGCCGTGGCTTTGGAACACGCCCTAGCTGTTCCAGAAGGTGAACAGGGAGTGCCCGAGGGCGACCGCGAACTCGCCCACGCCGAGCGCGTCGGTGATGTTGTAGACGCCGTCGAAGAACGCGTTGTTGATCGGCCTGATCCACAGGATCGCGATCAGGATCAGGAAGGCGTAGCCGCCGTAGGCCGCGGCCTGGTCGGCCCAGCGGCGCGGCAGGTAGGGCTCGATGATCCCGAAGCCGTCCAGCCCCGGGATCGGCAGCAGGTTCAAGATCGCGGCGGTGACCTGGAGGAAGGTCAGGAACGCGATGCCCAGCCAGAAGACGCCGTGGTCCTGGTGGGCGAAGTTCTTGTAGAGCACCGCCAGCATCACCGCGAAGATCGCGTTGGACAGCGGGCCCGCCGCGGAGATCAGGCTGTGCCGCAGCCTGCCCCGGATCGAGTGCCGCTCGATCCAGACGGCGCCGCCCGGCAGGCCGATCCCGCCGAGCAGGATGAACACCACCGGGATCACGAAGCTGAGGAGCACGTCGGAGTACTTGAGCGGGTTCAGCGTGAGGTAGCCCTTGGCGGCGACGCTGCGGTCGCCCGACCGGTAGGCCATGTAGGCGTGCCCGAACTCGTGCACCGACAGCGACAGCACCCACGCCGACAGCACGAACCCGAACAGGGCGATCCGGGCGGGCTTGTCGGGGTTCTCCCCGTACCGCCAGGCGATCAGCCCGAACAGGACGGTCGCCCCCGCGATCGCGAGGAACACCGGGCTCGGCTGGATCGCCGACCTCCCGGACGTCGCCCCCTTCGTCATCCTCATTCTCCCGGCCCCTCTCGCCCCGTCCGATCGGCCCCTTGACGCTACCGCCTGTCCCGTAGGGCCCGCGTCAGTCCTCCGGGGGCCGGTCAGCCGACCGTGTACTCCAGGGACCAGGAGTGCCCGCCGTCCTCGCCGATCGTGATCGTTCCGGATCCGCGCAGGCCGGCCAGCTCGCCGGTGCCGGTCGTCGGGACGATCTGCCAGCGCAGCCACTGGGTGTCGGACGTGCCGTCCTCGCTGCCCGCGCTGTGCTGGAGGACGAACGTCCCCTCCCGCCCGTGCAGGATCCCCTGGACGTGCTCGATCGCGACGTAGGCGACGGGCCCGGCGGCCGACTCCACGCCGATCATCTCCGTCGTGCTCGTGCCGACCAGGTCGCCGTGGAAGGTCTTGCCGATGTGCGCGCGGGCCAGCTTGTTGCCGCCCTGCTCGTCGTAGGGCTTCTCGCCGTCCCACGAGGAGATCTCGAAAGTGCCGCCGGCGTGATGAAGAGTCATGCCGCAATGATGCCGGACGCCTACGACAGCCCGCGCCACCGCGTAAGGCCACCTCAGCCCGCACGTGAGCGCGTTACCTGAGCGGCGGAGGCGAGCCCCCTGGGGCCGAGGTTCTAAAAGAGCGTCCCCTCGTGCTCGATGCCGCGGAGGGCGTCGTAGTCGAGGGTCACGCAGTGGATGCCGCGGTCGACCGCGAGGACGCGGGCCTGCGGTCTGATCTCCTGCGCGGCGAAGATCCCGCGGACGGGCGCGAGATGCGGGTCGCGGTTCAGCAGTTCGAGGTAGCGGGTGAGCTGCTCCACGCCGTCGATCTCGCCGCGCCGCTTGATCTCGACGGCGACGGTGGCGTTGCCCGCGTCCCGGCACAGGATGTCGACGGGGCCGATCGCGGTCGGGAACTCGCGGCGGATCAGGGACCAGCCGTCCCCGAGCGTGGTGATGTGCTCGGCGAGCAGTTCCTGGAGGTGCGCCTCCACGCCGTCCTTCTGGAGCCCCGGGTCCAGGCCGAGTTCGTGGCTGGTGTCGTGCAGGACCTCCTCGATGGTGAGGATGAGTCGTTCGCCCGACTTGCCGTGCGTGACCGTCCAGCGGGCGACGGCGCCGTTCTCCTCGAACGGCTCCTCGCGCAGCGAGCACGGCGGGTTCATCCAGTTGAGGGGCTTGTAGGCGCGGTCGTCGGCGTGGATGCTCACGCTTCCGTCCGCCTTGATCAGGATGAGCCTGGGGGCCATCGGGAGGTGGGCGGTGAGCTTGCCGGCGTAGTCGACGCTGCACCGGGCGATTACGAGACGCACGCTGCCCCACCTTAGTGACGCCGCCGACCGCCCGCGCCCTGTTGCCAAGTCCCGGCCCGGGGCGATCACCTGGCGGCTCGCCCCCTTGACCGTGCCTTCGGGTGCTGATCGAGGTCGCCGCGAAACACGTCCTAGGTACCCATGCTCCCGCTGTGACCTGCGTAAGTACGGATGAGGCGGCCAATCTAGGGCGTCGTCCTCATGTGCGGACACCCCCCTTAGGGCGAGTCTCTAGGTACCGGGCCGGAACCAGCGGCCCGAAGACGGAGGGGTAAGGCCGTGTTCCACCACGACATCATGAGTTCGGTCGCGCGGGAGCGGGTGCGCGACCTTCAGGCGGAGGCGGCCGTGGCGCGCAGGGCCGGGATCGTCCGCCGGGCCCGCGCGTTCTGGGAGGAGCGCGCGCTGGTCCTCGCGACGCGTCCGGCCCGGCGGCGGGTGGCCGCGCGGGGACCCCGCAGCGCCGCCCAGGGACGGTGCGTCGAGAGCCGGGGAACCGTCCAGGCGCGCTGACGGCAGGGCATCGATCAGGAGAGGGAGGTCCGGACCTTGGGGAGCACTTCGGCGCCCAGGCGGGCGATGTTGTCCAGCGTGGCGCGGTGGGAGCCGGCCGCCTCGACGAGCAGCAGCAGGTGCCGGACGCCGGTGCGTTCGGCGGTCGTGACGAGGGATTCGACGCAGTCGTCCGGTGAGCCGACCGGATGCAGGTCGCACATGCGGCGGGTGTAGGCGACGGGGTCGCGGGGCGGGCGGGGGCGGTCGTCGACGGGGACGTAGCCGTCCAGCCCAGGGCCGAGCCAGCGGGGCATCTCGGCGAGCAGGGTCGCGACGGCCTCCTCGCGGGTGTCGGCGACCTGCGCCAGGTGGGTCGAGACGTGCGGGGCGTCCGGCAGGCCGTGGCGGGCGACGGCGGCGGCCTTCTCCTCGTCGCCGACGTGCATGCCGAGCAGCATCGGGAGGCCGCGCTCGGCCGCGATCCGCTCGGACGCGGCGGACGTGCACGCCACGACGACCGGCGGCGGAACCGCGGCGCGCGGCACGACCGGCACCTCGCGGAACCGGAAGTGCTCGCCGCGCCAGGCGACGCGGTCCGAGCGCGACCAGGCCAGGAGCAGATCGAGGGATTCGGCGAAACCGGTCTCGTACCGGGGCAGACCGGTGCCGAAGACCTCCAGGTCGCGCCAGGGGCCGCCGCGTCCGACGCCGAGCCGGAACCGGCCGCCCGACAGCAGCGCGAGCATCGCCGCCTGCTCGGCGAGCGCCACCGGGTGCTGGTTGGACAGGACGCTGACGGCCGTCCCGACGTGGACGCGGCGGGTCAGCGCCAGCAGGTGCCCGGCGAGGACGGTCGCCGACGGCACGACGCCGTAGGACATGAAGTGGTGCTCGGCGAGCCACACGTCGTCGAACCCGGCGTGCTCGGCGGCGACGGCCGCCTCGACGGTGCGGGCGAGGGCGGCGGCGTCGTCCTGGTGGGGGAACCGGGCGGTGAGGAGGAAGATTCCGAAGCGCACATCTCCTCTCGTACCCGGCATGGGCGGGGCGCGCGCGCTCTGCGAGACTGCCGTTCATGACTGGGACGTTCAGCAGGGTCGGGGTCGTCGGGCTGGGCACGATGGGCGCGGGCATCGCCGAGGTGCTGGCGCGCGGCGGGCTGCCGGTCGTCGGCGTCGAGGCGGACCCGGACGCGCTGGAGCGCGGGCGCGGCCACCTGGAGCGCTCGACCGGGCGCGCGGTCAAGCGCGGCAGGCTGTCGGAGGACGCGCGGCGCGAGATCCTCGACCGCGTCGCGCTCTCGGTCGACTTCGCCGACCTCGGCGACTGCGACCTGGTCGTCGAGGCCGTCCCGGAGCGGCTCGACCTGAAGCACCGCGTGTTCGCCGAGCTGGACCGGGTGTGCCGCGCCGACGCCGTCCTCGCCTCCAACACCTCCTCGCTGTCGGTCACCGAGATCGCGGTCGCGACCGGGCGGCCCGCGAAGGTCGTCGGGGTGCACTTCTTCAACCCGGCGCCGGTCATGAGGCTGGTCGAGGTCATCGGCACCGTGCTCACCGAGCCCGAGGCGGTGGAGCGCGTCGCCGCGCTCGCCCGGGACCTCGGCAAGACGCCGGTGACGATCGGCGACCGCGCCGGGTTCGTCGCGAACCGGCTGCTGTTCGGCTACCTGAACCAGGCCGCGCACATGCTGGAGTCCGGGCACGCGACCCGCGACGACATCGACGCCGCGATGAAGGACGGCGCGGGCCTGCCGATGGGCCCGTTCACGCTCATGGACCTGATCGGCCTCGACACCTGCCTCCAGGTGCTGGAGGCCGTCTACGCCGAGTCCCGCGACCGCCGCCACGCGCCCGCGCCGGTGCTGCGCGAGCTGGTGGCCGCCGGGCTGCTCGGCCGCAAGAGCGGGCGCGGCTTCTATGTCCACGACGGGCAGGAGCGGGCCGCCGAGGAGGAGGCCGCCGCCGCGCCGCCCACGGTCGGGGTGCTCGGCACCGGCCCGCTCGCGGACGCCTTCGCCGCCCGCTGCGACGGCGCGGGAGCCCAGGTCAGGACCGCCGAGGCCGGCCTCGGCGACTGCGACCTGATCGTCGAGTGCGCGCAGGACGCCGAGACCGGGCGGGCGCTGCTCGCCGCCGCCGCCGAGGCCGCGGGGAACGGCGCCGTGCTGGCCACCGCCTCGGGACCGGTGATCGAGCGCGCCATGGCGACGGGACGTCCGGGCGACGTCGTCGGCCTGCACCTGCCCGAGGCGGACGGCGCGCTCGCGGAGATCGCCGTCACGGTCGCGACCGGGCCCGGCGTCGCCGACCGGGCCGAGGGCCTCGCGCGGGGCCTCGGGCTGGCCACCGTCCGCTGCCGCGACCGCGCCGGGTTCATCGTGGACGCCCTCCGCTTCCCCTACCTGAACGACGCCGCCACGATGCTCGGCGCCGGATACGCGGACGCCGACGCGATCGACGCCGCGATGACGCTCGGCTGCGGCTACCCGTCCGGGCCGGTCGCCGACCTCGACCGGCTCGGGCTCGACCGGGCGGTCACCGTCCTGCGCGCGCTGCATGAGGAGACCCGCGACCCCGCGTTCGCCCCGGCGCCGCTGCTGGAGGAGCACCGCGTCGCCCGCCGCCCGCTCCGCTGACCGCGCCCGTTCCGTTCGCCGACGCGGCCCCTATCCTGACAATCATGAGCCCCCGCAAGAACCGCCGCGCCGTCTCGGGCCCCCGCCCGCGGGCCGGCGGCTGGGCCGAGGAGACCGAGGACGGGCCGGACGGCTCCTGGGTCGTCCGGATGATCGCGGGGGCGAACGCGACCAAGCCGTACCGGTGCCCCGGCTGCGACCAGGAGATCCCGCCGGGCGTCGCGCACGTCGTGGCGTGGCCCGCCGACGGGCGCGGCGGCGCCGACGACCGGCGGCACTGGCACCGGCCCTGCTGGGAGGCGCGGGGGCGCCGCTCGCCGCGCGTCCGGCGGTCGCGGGACGCGCCACGTTACTGACCGCAGACCGCACTGGGCCGTCCCCGAGCGGGGCGTCCGGGAAGAGGAGAACGATGGGGGACATCAGGGCGTCGAGCGTGCTTCCGGCGCGGCGCGAGGACATCACCCTGCACACCGCCGACGGGCTGGAGCTCGTCGGCGAGCTGGCGCTGCCGCCCGAGCGGCCGCCGGTCGCGACGCTGGTCTGCCTGCATCCGCTGCCCACCGCCGAGGGCATGATGGACAGCCACGTCCTGCGCAAGGCGTCCTACCGGCTGCCCGCGCTCGCCGACCTCGCCGTCCTGCGGTTCAACACGCGGGGCACGACGTCGGCGCGCGGCACCAGCCAGGGCGAGTTCGGCGAGGGCGAGACCGAGCGGCACGACGTCGCGGCGGCGCTGGAGTACACCGAGTACCACGACCTGCCCCGCCCCTGGCTGCTCGGCTGGTCGTTCGGCACCGAGCTGGCCCTGAAGTGGGGACGCGACCCGCTGGTCGAGGGCGCGATCCTGCTGTCCCCACCGCTGCACCGCGCCACCGACGCCGACCTGGACGCGTGGGGCGCCGACGGGCGCCCGGTGGTCGCGCTCGTGCCCGAGTTCGACGACTACCTGCGTCCGGACGAGGCCCGCGAGCGGTTCAAGCGCGTCCCGCAGGCGGAGGTCGTCGCGGTCGACAACGCCAAGCACCTGTGGGTCGGGGAGCCCTACGTCCGGACGGTGCTGAACGAGATCGTCCGGCGGGTCGCCCCGGCCGCCCATCCCCTGCCCACCACCTGGGACGGCCCCTGACGCCCTACAGCGTCTCCTGGCGGGGCATCAGCACCTCGCGGATGAGCAGTGAGATCGCGGCGGCGGTCGGGATCGCCAGCAGCGCGCCGACCACGCCGAGCAGCGCGGCGCCGATGAGCGCCGCCACGATCGTCACCGCGGGCTGCACGTCGACCGTGCGCTTCATCACGCGCGGGTAGACGACGTAGTTCTCCACCTGCTGGTAGATCACGTAGAAGGCGATGCAGATCGAGCCGTCGGTGACCGTCCCGGTGAGGAAGGCGACCAGGCACACCACGACCGCGCCGACCGTGGCGCCGACCAGCGGGATCAGGTCGGTGACCGCGACGATCAGCGCGAGCGCGAGCGCGTACTTCACGCTCATGATCTCAAGGAAGATGTAGGACGTGAGGCCCGCGATGAACGCGATCGTGAACTGGCCCGCGACGTACCCGCCGATGCGGTCGAGGATCTCGTCCCCGAGCAGCGCGACCCGCGCCCGCCGCGAGCGCGGCGCGAGCTGGTAGAAGAACGTCTTGATCTGCGGCAGCGAGCTCAGGAAGTACAGGGTGAGGATCAGGATCGTCACGGTCTGGAAGACGCCGTTGATCGCGACCTTGCCGATCCCGGTGGCGGTGTCGGTGAGCCCGTCCTGGAAGCCCTTGCTGTTGACGGCCTTCTGCGCGCGGTCGAGCAGCCCGTAGCGCTTGTCCCACTCGGCGAGGCGCTCGTTGTTCTGGAGCTGCGTGACGTAGTCGGGGATGTTCTTGCGCAGCTCGGTGACCTGCTCGGACACCGGCTGGACGAGCGAGGCGACGAAGCCCGCGAAGAACGCCAGCACGCCGAGGAACACCGTGCCGACCGCGACGCCGCGCGGCAGCCCGATCCGCCGCAGCCGCTCCACCGCCGGGTTGAGCCCGACCGCGAGGAACATCGCGACCACGATCATCACGATCACGGACTTGGCGTTCGTGGCGGCCTTCACCAGCATCCAGGCGGTGATCACGCCGAGCGCGGCGGTGAAGCCGAACACGAACGGGTGCGCGCGGCCGAGCGGCTCGCCGGGCCGTCCGAACGGGAAGCGGTGGTCGACGCCCGCCTCGCGGCGCCGCTGCTCGATGTCGTGCGCCGGGTCGGGCGCGCCCGGCTCGGGCGGGACGGGCTTGACGGCGTCCTCGTCGCGGGACCGCTCCACCGGCCCGCCGGTCGCCGGATCCCGCTCGCCGAACGGCTTGTCGGTCTTCTCCGGGTCGAGGGCGCCGCTCGGCATCTTCGCCTCCTCGGCGAGACGCTCCGGGCCGTCCTCGGCGCTCTCGCCCCCGCCGGGGCCGCCCTTGGCGGGCTCGCCCTCGGGAACGTCGTCCTTGGCCGGGTCGTCCTTGAGCGGGTCGTCCTTGGGCGCCTCGTCGGTGGAGGTGCTGTCGGCGGGCGGGGACGGTGCGGGGACCGCGCGGCGGCCTTCGCCGGGGGCCGCCGCCGGGCGGTCCTCGTGGGGGGTCTCGTCGGGCACGCCGATCTCTCTTCCTCTTCCGTCCTGCCATCCGCCGGGCGTGCGGCCTGGGCCGGAGGCCACCGCGCACGGGATAGATGACGGAAAGCCTAGAGGCAGTTCATGCCTCTAGGCTTTCCGATCACGCCTGTCACCCGGTCGCGGCTTACCCGGTCGCGCCGGTCAGGTGCCGGTGGGCACGCCGACCGTCACTCCTGCCACCAGTCCTCGTCGTCCTCGTCGGACTTCTTGCCCTGGGCCTGCTTGGGGGGCCCGGCCTTGGCGGCGGCGGGCTGCTTGGGCTGGGCCGGGGCGGGCTTGGGCTCGGCGGCCGGAATCGCCGCCTTCTCCGGGGGCGCCGCCAGCTCGGGGTCGCCGCCCATCGCGGGCGCCACCCCGCCGATGAGCTGGCGGAGCTGGTTGAGGTGGCTGGTGATGCTGTCGCGCTGCCGGGTCAGCTCGTCGACCTGGCGCTGCGCGGCGGTGCGGACGCGGTCGGCCTCGGCCTTGGTCTCGGCGAGCAGCTGCTCGGCCTGCGACTTGGCCTCGGCGATGACGTTGTCGGAGTTCTTGCGGGCGTTGGCCATGAGCTGCTTGGCGTGCGAGTCGGCCTCGCGCCGGGTCTGCTCGGCCTGCTGGGTGGCCTTCGCGGCGCGCTGCTCGGCGGACGCGGCGCGCTGCTCGGCCTCGGCGACGAGCTTCTGCGTGGCGGCCTGGGCGTTGGCGTGGCGCTCGGCGTCCTGCCGGTCGGCCTCCTCGCGGCGCGCGGCGAGCTGGATCTCGAACTCGGCCTCGGCCTGGGCCCGCTGCGCCTCGCTCTCCTCCAGGATGCGCTGGGCCTGGGCCCGCATCTCGTCGGCCTGCCGCTTGGCGGTCGTGAGGATCTCGTCGCGCTCGCGCTTGGTGGAGGCGCGCAGCTGCGCGACCTCGCGCTCGGTCGTGGTGCGCAGCTTGGCGATCTCGCGCTCGGCGCCGGCGCGCTTCTCGGCGACCTCGTGGTCGGCGGTGGCGCGCAGCTTGGCGACCTCGCGCTCGGTCGTGGAGGTCAGCTCGTCGGCCTCGCGGCGGGCGGAGGTGCGCACCTCCTCGGCCTCGCGCTCGGCGGCGCCGCGCATGTCGTCGCCCTCGCGCTGGGCGTTGGCGCGCAGTTCGGCGGCGTCGTTCTCGGCGGTGGCGCGCTGCTCGGCGGCGTCGACCTTGGCCGCGGCCTTGATCTCGTTGGCCTCCGACCGGGCGGCCTGGACGAGCTCGGTGGCCTGCTCCTCGGCGAGCCGCAGCAGCTGTTCGATGCGGGCGCCGAGGCCGGAGTAGGTGGGACGCTCCTGTTCCTGGAGCTGGCGGTGGGCGTCCGACAGCTCCCGTTGCAGGGCCTGCGTCTGCTCACGGGTCTGCCGGACCTCGTTGTCGAGCTGTTTGATGTGCTCGTCGACCTGGTGCCGGTCGTAGCCGCGAAGCACCACGTCGAACTCGCGCGGGGGCGTGTCTTCAAAGAAGTTGCTGAGCTGGGCGTCGATGTCGGACTGCATGTGGCTCAATCCTGATGTGACGGGGCTACGGGTAGTTCCGGGGACCGGTTGAACGCCTGGCATGACGGGCGCTGTGCCCCAGACCTCTTCCGGCGAATGAAGCGTACTCCGGACACTGCCGTGTTGGGGGCTCATCTTGACGCGCTGCGTGTTTTGTCGCTTTTGGGGGGTTGCCCTTTCCTGGCCCGGCGGCCCAGGTACACGCCCCCAAAATGCACCAGATGTGGCTGAACGGTCACAGAGTGACTGTCCGTACCCGTGTGCTCGCAGGGGTGATATCGAACACGTCACGATCCAAGGGTTCCGCGCGGACGCCCGGCGCCGCGCGCCGCGCCGCCGTGCCCGGGAGATCTTGTGATAGCGGCGCGGGCGCGGCGGGGGTCAGCCCTTCTGGACCAGCTCGGTCAGGACGCCGTGGCAGTCCTTGGGGTGCAAAAAGTTGATCAAGGAGCCCATCGAGCCCTTCCGCGGCGTGTCGTAGAGGACGCGCACGCCCTCATCCGCGATGTAGTCGGCCTCCTTCTGGACGCTCCTGTCGGTGCCGAACGCGATGTGGTGGACGCCCTCGCCGTTCTTCGCCATCCACTTGGCGACGGGGGAGTCGTCCCGGATCGGCTGGATGAGCTGGAGGTAGCTCGCCGCGCCGTCCCCGGTGTCGTTGATCTTGAGCATCGCCTCGCGGACGCCCTGCTCCTCGTTCACCTCGACGTGCACGTCCTCGAAGCCGTAGGTCCGCCGGTAGAACTCGACGGTGACGTCGAGGTCGTAGCACGCGATCCCGATGTGGTCGATGCGGGTCAGCATTGGCGGTTCTCCCTCATGACAGTGTTCTCCCGAATGACTGCGGGGACAGGCCGACAGGGAGGGCGTTCCCTCCCGCTGGGTATGGTGGCAAACGTCGCCGCAGCGCACCATTCTGGAGGCCCCCACATGACCGCCACGTCCGTGATCGTCGCCGGAGCGCGCACCCCCGTCGGACGCCTGCTGGGCTCGCTGAAGGACTTCTCCGCCGCCGACCTCGGCGCGCATGCGATCAGGGCCGCGCTGGAGCGCGCCGGGGTGTCCGGCGACCAGGTGCAGTACGTGATCCTCGGCCAGGTGCTCCAGGCGGGCGCCGGGCAGATCCCCTCGCGGCAGGCGGCGGTCAAGGCGGGCATCCCGATGACCGTCCCGTCGATCACGATCAACAAGGTGTGCCTGTCCGGGCTGGACGCGATCGCGCTCGCCGACCAGCTGATCAGGGCGGGCGAGTTCGACATCGTCGTCGCGGGCGGCATGGAGTCGATGACGCAGGCGCCGCACCTGCTGCCGAAGTCGCGCGGCGGCTACAAGTACGGCTCGGTCGAGATGCTCGACCACATGGCCCACGACGCGCTCACCGACTCCTTCGACGGCATCGCGATGGGCGAGTCGACCGAGCGCCACAACGGCAGGCTCGGCATCACCCGCGAGGAGCAGGACGAGTTCGCCGCCCGCTCCCACCAGCGCGCCGCCGCGGCCATCAAGAACGGCGTCTTCGACGAGGAGATCGCCCCGATCGAGGTCCCGCAGCGGCGCGGCGAGCCGATCCTGTTCGCGACCGACGAGGGCGTGCGCGGTGACACCACCGCCGAGTCGCTGGCGCGGCTGCGCCCCGCGTTCAGCAAGGAGGGGACGATCACCGCGGGCTCGTCCTCGCAGATCTCCGACGGCGCCGCCGCCGTCGTGGTGATGTCCAAGGCCAAGGCCGAGGAGCTCGGGCTGGGCTGGCTCGCCGAGATCGGCGCGCACGGCAACGTCGCCGGCCCCGACAACTCGCTCCAGTCGCAGCCGTCCAACGCGATCAGGCACGCCCTCGGCAAGGAGGGCCTCGGCGTGGACGACCTCGACCTCATCGAGATCAACGAGGCGTTCGCGGCGGTCGGCGTGCAGTCGATGCGCGACCTCGGCGTCGGGCCGGAGAAGGTCAACGTCAACGGCGGCGCCATCGCGCTCGGCCACCCGGTCGGCATGTCCGGCGCCCGGATCGCCCTGCACCTGGCCTACGAGCTGCGGCGGCGCGGCGGCGGGATCGGCGCGGCCGGCCTGTGCGGGGGCGGCGGCCAGGGCGACGCGCTGGTGCTCCGCGTCCCCGCCGAGTAGCGGCCGGGCGTCACTGGGCGGCGGTCTGCCGGACCGTCACGGTCTTGAAGCCGACGGCGCGCAGCATGCTCTCCAGCATGAGCTTGGTGTTGGCGTCCGCGCGGTGGCGCAGGCTGCTCTCGGTCGCCGCCGCCTGGATCTTCTGGCTCGCCAGGACGTAGAGCTGCCGCTGGTCGTTGGGGTTGCCGCTGAAGAAGTCGCCGAAGCGGTTGAACAGGCCGCGTTCGGTGGCGAAGACGTAGCTGCGCTTGGTGTCGAGGTTCGTCGGTTCCAGTTGCGCCGGGGGAAGGCTGATGGTCGCGGACGTCCGGTCCTGGTCCACCTTGACCGCGCCCGAGGCCAGCCTGGAGAAGTCCACGTAGGCGTCGACGGAGCCGTTGCCCACGAACAGGGTCCGCTTGCCGCGCAGCGCGCCGGGCAGGAACTTCGCGTCCTTCTCCAGGTCCACGACGACCTGGAAATTGCCGCTGGCCGCCTCGTAGCGGTGCAGGTCGCGGATCGACTGGAGCAGGGCGGGGCCGCTGCGGTCCTTGGTCTCCTCGGCGAACGGGTTCAGCCAGTGGGGCAGCATCCGGAGTGTCTGCTGGGCCACCAGGACGAGCGCGATGGTCGCCACGACCAGGAGGAGGGGCGCGCGGAGGGCGTGCCAGGGCGCCGCCTTCGCGGCGGCCCTCGTCGCGGGCGCGGGCTTGCGGGGGGCGTCGTTGCGCGATTCCGAACCGGCCATGTGAGGTGACATTCCCGGATGAATGCGCCATCCACCCGAGCCGAGTTTCGGTCCGCCGATTCGGGTGTGAGAAGCGCCATACGCCTCGTCCGAAACCGGAGCCGGCGTCCGCGCGTTGACAGGCCGTGGACATCGTTCGTGCCTTCCGTGTCGTCTCCATCGCCGAGGCGGTCTCGTTCCTCGTGCTGCTGCTGATCGCCATGCCGCTCAAGTACATGGCGGACGCTCCGGCGGGGGTGCAGGTCATGGGCCCCCTGCACGGCGTCCTGTTCCTCGCCTACGTGGGCATGGTGTTCTTCGTCCGCGAGAACCTCCACTGGAGCACCGGGCGGACCGTCCTCGCGCTGGGGGCGGGCGTGCTGCCCGTGGCGCCCTTCCTCGTGGAGCACTTCTGGGCCAGGCCCGCCGAAGCGCCCGCGCGGGCGTGAGGACTGCCGGGTTCTGAGGTCTACCGGGCGCCGAGGTCGATCCGGGGCGGGGCCGGGGGCGCGGCCGCCGGTGTCGCGTACTTGGGGAACAGCCGGGGCGGGACGTCCCAGCCGTCGAAGTCCTGCGGGCCCAGCGCGCACGCCCGGTAGTACGCGAAGTGCAGGCGCAGCCAGGTGCGGCGGCGCTGCTCGCCCCAGGACGTGAAGCGGCGTGCCGCGCGCACGTCCGGGATGCTCGGCGGTTCCTCCCCGGCCAGCCACGCGTCGACGAGCCTCCGGTAGCCCTCCGAGACCGGACGCCGCGGAGCCGCGCACGCGCTCGCGTCCATCAGCCCGTCCCGGATCTGCCGGACGGCGCGCCCCTCGAACCCCGGCGCGAGGCGCTCGTCGAGGTGGATCGCGGCCACGCCGTCCGTCACGGTGGCCGGGGCCCAGGACGGGCGCTGCTCCACCCGTGTGAACGCGCCGGGCGTCCCGTCCAGCCGGGAGGCGAGCGGGGTCGCGGCGCTCATCAGCGCGGGCAGGGCGCCGCGCAGCGCCGGGTGCACGCAGACGGTCAGCGGCCAGACGCGGCACACCGGTTTCGCCGGCGCGGGTGACGTCGCCCCGCCGCCGGTCCCGTGCAGGCGCAGCGTCGCGGCGACGATCGCGGCCATCACCAGCACGAGCGGCAGGAGGAGCATCACGCGCCGGGTCGCGCACACGACGTAGCCGAGGACGAGCGCTCCCGTCATGCCGATCGTCCAGACGGCCTGGTCGGCGAGCACCGCCGGACGCAGCGCGGTGAACAGGGGGAGGTGCGGGAACGCCGCCGGGGGCAGCAGGCTCAGCCACGACACCCCGGGCGCGCGCAGGGCGGCCCACAGGGACGTGGCCGCGAGGACGACCGTCGCGGTGGTCCGGTGCGGGGCGACCCGTCCGGACAGGTACCCGGCGACGATGTGCAGCACGAGCGCCCCGGCGCCCACGGCCAGCCCCAGCGGATGCGGCCGCCCCGCCTCCTGCCGCAGCAGCGCCACGACGACCACCGAGGCCGTCACTGCGAGGAAGGACACGAGCGCGGCGACCGACAGCAGCAGCAGGTCGAACAGCACGCCGGTGGCCGGGGAGCGCGCGGTCAGCTCGCGGAGGTAGTCCAGGGGGCGCTCGCGCACCGCCGTCCACGCCGCGAGCCCGGCGGCGACCGGGCCGAGCAGCCGCACGGCGTTGAGCAGTGTGACGAGCGACTCGTCCCAGTAGGCGACGGACGCGACGAACGACGGCACCGACGCGGCGATCCCGACCGCGGTGAGCAGCGGCACCGCGACCAGCGGCGCCGCGCGGCGGGCGTCGAGCCGGAGCACGCGCCCCAGCTCAGACACCGGCGCCGCTCCCGGCGGGCGCGCGCGGCATCCGGAACCTCGTCAGCTGCGCCAGCACGGGCCGGGCCGCGCGCCGCCGGCCGGGCTCCCGTACCGCCGCCGGAGCGCGGGCGTCCCGCGGGTGCGGGACGCGGCGCCCGGCCGCCCGGTCGGCAGGGACCCGCGCGGCCGAGCGGGCGGGAAGCTCGGTGAGCCTGCCCCGGCTGAGCCCCAGCAGGAGGTCGCACCAGCCGGTGAGCGTCCCGGCGGCGTCGGCGGTGACGACCACGGTCGGCGCGAGCGAGCGCAGCACCGGGATCAGCTCCGCCATGGCGGCCGCCCCGCCCCCGGCCTCGGCCCCCGCGCCGGGCGCGCACAGCTCGGCGAACGGGTCGTCCAGCAGGACGAGGTCGGGCGAGTGGACGCACGCCGCCGCCACGCCCGCGCGCAGCCGGACGTCGGGCGGCAGCAGGGACAGCTCCGTGCCCGCCGCCTCGGCGAGGTCCAGCCGGGCGATCACGTCGCGCGCGGCCGAGGCGCCGGCGCGCTGGTAGTAGGCGGCATAGGAGACGAACTCTCCCGCGGTCATGTTCTGCTTGCGCGACAGCCTTCCGGGCAGGTAGCCGATCCGGGCCCGCGCGGCGCGCACGCCGGCGGCGTGCGCGGTGTCGTGCCCCAGAATGTTTAGCGCGCCGGTGTGCGGCCGGCGCAAGGTCGCGAACGTGGCCAGCAGAGTGGATTTACCGACACCAGGTGGACCGGCAACGCCGACCACGCCTTCGGGCACCCCGAAGGTCACCGGGCGCAGGAGCCACCGCCCCCCGCGGCGGACACCCATTCCTCGGGCCACGATCGCGGAATGCTCCGCGATCACTTGTTTCCCCCCGTTGATCGTCGTGCGGTCGCGGCGGACGGGGCGCACCGGCGCTTCCCCTCGCCACCCGGTGCCCGCCGCGGCGGACGGGACGCTGGTGACCGTCCCGGGCGCCGGGGCCCTGTTTTGCCGTGCCGCGATGCATCGACGTCGTGACTATAACCGGGCTTGGTGATGGCTGTCAGCAATCTTTTTGCCCTTACGGCGGAGCGCCTGAATTCTTTGCCTTGGGCGGCGGACGTGAGAATTCGTAAAAGCCGGACAATGGCTACGGCGGCGGAGGGATCAGGCGAGTCGGGCACCCGATCAAGCGCCCCGGACGCCGCGCGGGGCGCGACGCGCTCCGCTGGGAGCGGACGGACGTACAGGCGGGGGCGGTCATGGGGCAGGATGGTCCCATGCCTTCTCGGGACTTTTCGTTGCACGGGGCCATCGACCTGGGGGCCCGCCAGGCCGCCACCAGGAAGCAGCAGGAACGCCAGGCTCAGGGCGGCGGCGCGGCCGCGGGCGCCGCGGAGGGCGCGGCCGGCCAGTACGTCGTGGACGTCACCGACGAGACCTTCAACACCGAGGTCGTGGAGCGGTCGCAGTCCGTCCCCGTCCTCGTCGACTTCTGGGCGGACTGGTGCGGGCCGTGCAAGCAGCTCAGCCCGATCCTGGAAAAGCTCGCCGCCGAGGCGGCCGGCAAGTGGGTGCTGGCCAAGGTCGACATCGACGCCAACCCGCAGCTCGGCGCGTACATGCAGCAGATGGGCGTGCGGGGCATCCCGTTCGTGGCCGCCGTCGTCGGCGGGCAGCTGCTGCCGTTCCTGAACGGCGCGGCCCCTGAGGCGCAGGTGCGCGAGGCCGTCGACCAGCTCTTCGACGCGCTGCGCAAGGAGGGCATCCTCCCGGACGCGCCGGAGGGCGAGCAGGCCGTCCCGGGCGCCGCGCAGGACGCCCCGGCCGACTCGCCGTACGCGGCGGCCGAGGACGCGCTCACCCGCGGCGACCTGGACGCGGCCAAGGCCGAGTTCCAGCGGCTCCTCACCGCCAACCCGCGCGACGTCCAGGCCAAGCAGGGCCTCGGGCTGGCGGAGCTGAGCCTGCGGGTCCGCGCGCTCGACCCCGAGCGCGCCGTCCAGGAGGCGGTCGACAAGCCGGGCGACGTCCAGGCCCAGATCAACGCCTCGGACGTGGAGATCATGTCCGGCCGGGTCGAGGACGCCTTCGCGCGGCTGCTGAACGCCGTCCGCGTCAGCGCGGGCGACGACCGCGACGCGGCGCGCAAGCACCTGCTGTCGCTGTTCGACCTCCTGCCCGCCGACGACCCGCGCATCGCCAAGGCGCGCCGCTCGCTCCAGGCCGCCCTGTTCTGAGCCGGGCCAGGACGTGCCGGGCGCGGAAACGGGCATGAGACGAACGTGAACGTACGCGTGGTGACGATCTCGGCCACCTTCGGCGCGGGCGGCGCCGCCGTCGGCCCGATGGTGGCGCGGGCCCTCGGCCTGCCCTTCCTCGACCGGGCGATCCCCGAGATCGTCGCGGGCGAGATCGGGTGCACGCTGGAGGAGGCGCTCGCCCACGACGGCCGGGCCGAGCGCGGCCTCGGGCGGATCCTCGCCGGGGCGGCGCGGCTGCCGACGGTCGCGATGGGCGCGATGGAGGTCTACCTCCCGGACCGGACGATCGTCCCGCCCGAGGAGTTCGTCGAGCACACCGAGCAGATCATCACCAGGACCGCCGACTCCGGCGGCGGCGTGCTGCTCGGCCGCGGGGCGGCGGTGGTGCTCGCGGACCGCCCGGACGCGCTGCACGTCCGGCTGGACGGGCCGCGGGAGCGGCGGCTGCTGCTCGCCGCGTCCGAGATGCCGGGTGGCGGGAGCGGGGCACCGGAGCGCGATGTGGAGCGTATGCTCGACGACAACGACCGCGCCCGCACGGCCTACGTGAAGCACTTCTACGGGGCCGACCCCGCCGACCCGCGGCTCTACCACCTCGTGATCGACACGACGAGGCTGCCCGTCCCCGCCGCGGCCGACCTCATCGTCGGTGCGGCACGGGCGTGCTGAGCGGCAGGGGAGGCCGGGCCGCGGCCCCCGGAGCGTCGCCCCCTCGTGGGACGATACGGCCGGGACAGGGACGTACCCGGTAGCAAGGGAGCGAGTTGTCGTGGCGAGCGTGCCGAGCGTGTCGTACTCCATCACCGTCCGCCTGGAGGTTCCGGCCGGCGGGCGTGCCGTCAGCCAGATCACCCACGTGGTCGAGAACGCGGGCGGGATCGTGACGGCCCTCGACGTCAACACGGCGGGCCACGAGACACTGCGGATCGACGTCACGATCGCCACCCGCGACACCCAGCACGCCGAGGCGATCGCCGCCGCGCTGGAGCAGATGCACGACATCAAGATCCACAAGGTCAGCGACCGGACCTTCCTGATGCACCTCGGCGGCAAGATCGAGATGCAGTCCAAGGTGCCGCTGCGCACCCGTGACGAGCTGTCGATGGCCTACACGCCCGGGGTGGCGCGGGTGTCGCTGGCGATCGCCCGCAACCCCGAGGACGTCCGGCGGCTGACGATCAAGCGCAACAGCGTCGCGGTGGTGACCGACGGGTCGGCGGTGCTCGGCCTCGGCAACATCGGCCCGGAGGCCGCGCTGCCGGTGATGGAGGGCAAGGCGGCGCTGTTCAAGCGGTTCGCCGGGATCGACGCGTGGCCGATCTGCCTCGACACCCAGGACACCGACGAGATCGTCCGGACCGTCCAGATCCTCGCGCCCGCGTTCGGCGGCATCAACCTGGAGGACATCTCCGCCCCCCGCTGCTTCGAGGTGGAGGCGCGGCTGCGCGAGCTGCTCGACATCCCCGTCTTCCACGACGACCAGCACGGCACCGCGATCTGCGTGCTGGCCGCGCTGACCAACGCGCTGCGCGTCGTCGGCAAGGACATCGCCGACGTGCGGATCACGATGGCGGGCGCGGGCGCGGCGGGCAGTGCGATCCTGAAGCTGCTGATCCACGCGGGCGCGCGCAACCTCGTCGTCTGCGACTACCGGGGCGCCGTCCACCTGGGCCGCGACGACCTCGACGACTCGCTCCGCTGGATCGCCGAGCACACCAACGAGGCCGGCTACGCGGGCGACCTGCGCGGCGCGGTGAAGGACGCCGACGTGTTCGTGGGCGTGTCCGCGCCCGGCATCCTCACCGGCGACGACATCGCGACGATGAACGACGACGCGATCGTGTTCGCGCTCGCCAACCCCGAGCCCGAGGTCTCGCCGGACGAGGCGCGCGAGCACGCCGCCGTCGTCGCCACCGGCCGCAGCGACTACCCGAACCAGATCAACAACGTGCTGGCCTTCCCCGGCGTCTTCCGCGGGCTGCTGGACGCGCAGGCCGACGGCGTCACCCAGGGCATGCTCGCCGCGGCGGCCCAGGCGCTCGCCGAGGTCGTCACGCCGGGCGAGCTGGGCCCGAACTACATCGTGCCGAGCGTCTTCCACCCGGACGTGGCGGGCCGCGTCGCGGGCGCCGTCCGCGAGGCGGCGGGCGGCCGTCCGCGCACCGAGGTCTGAGGCCCCGCAACGGTCCGCCGGGGTTCGGCGCGAACCCCGGCGGCTGTTCCGGCTCCCGGCTCGGTGGGCGGTCGGCCGACGTGGCCGGTCAGTCGGCCTTCTTCGCGAAGATCCGCTCGCGGCGGCGCGGCCAGATCCCGCCGTACCAGAAGATGATCAGGCCGGTGAGCACGATGGCGCCGCCGGTCGCGGCGCGCGCCCACAGGACGCCGTTGTCGGGACCGGTGTGCGGCAGCCTGCTCGGCGGGGTCTCGGGCGGCGCGCCGCCACCGCCCGCGTTCTTGCAGTTCGCCTTGAGCGTCCGCGTCTCGATCGGCTTGTTCGCCCAGCTCACCTGGACGCGGGTGCGGCGGTCCTCCCGCAGCCGGATGGTGACCGTCTTGGTCGTGCGGGCGGCGATCTTCCCGGCCACCGGGCCGCCGTCGTCGTTGCGCTCGACGCCGTAGTCCTCGCGCTGGCCGCCGGTGTTGCGGATGGTGACCCGCACCTCGCGGGACGGGCAGGACACGGCCCCGACGCTCGCCGAGAGCGGCTGCCCCACCGGGCCGGACGGCCCGCTCGGCGACGCCGAGGGCGAGGCGCCGTCGCCGGAGGGGCTGGGGGAGGGCGTCTCCGAGGTGGCCGCGCGCGAGTCCGACGACGTGGCCTTCCACACCGCGGGGACGGCGATCAGGGCCGCGATGACCAAGAACACGCCGGCGATGACGACCCTGGGCAACTGCATCGCGTTCCTCCCCGGCCCGGTCGGGCCTCTCCGGCCCGCGGGCCGGAGGACCGCACGGGTGGCCGATGATGCTAGATCATTCTGGGACCTAGGTCCTTGCCGTGCCGATATCCCCATCGATAGGAATGCGTAACAGGCTAACGAGCACGGGGACGTGCCGCCGGGGGTCCGGGCAACGCATGATGGGGTCCATGGAAGACGGCATCAGGGTGGGCCTCCTGCTGGTGGCCACCCCCCAACTTGAGGATCCCAACTTCAGGCGCAGTGTCGTCCTGGTGGTCGAGCACGACCTGGAGGGGGGCACACTGGGGGTTGTCCTCAACCGGCCGACGGAGGTTCCGGTCGACCGGGTCCTGCCTCCCTGGGCCGAACTCGTCACGGGTCCCTCGGTGGTGTTCCAGGGGGGTCCGGTGGCGCTCGACAACGCGCTCGCCCTGGCCCGCCTTCCCGGCGAGGACGAGCCGCTCGGCTGGCGGGCGCTGGACGGCGGCACGGAGGTGGCCAGGGTCGGGCTCGTCGACCTGGACGCGCCGCCCGCGCTGCTGGCGCCCGAGCTGCTCCAGTTCCGGGTGTTCGCCGGTTACGCGGGCTGGTCGTCCGGCCAGCTGCACGCGGAGATCGAGGACGGGGCGTGGTACCTGGTGCAGGCCGAGGCCGGCGACGTGTTCGCCGCCGACCCCGACCGGCTGTGGCAGGAGGTGCTGCGGCGCCAGGACGGCGACCTGGCCTTCGTCTCCACTTTTCCCGAGGACCCGACGCTGAACTAAGGTGATTTCCGTGAGTACGAAGATCCTTCCCGACAGTGACACCCAGAGTGATGTCAAGCCTGATCTCTCGCACGGTGACGGCGATCATGAGCGGTTCGCCCACTATGTGAAGAAGGCCAAGATCACCGAGAGCGCGGTGGCCGGCACGCCGGTGATCGCGCTGTGCGGCAAGGTCTGGGTGCCCAACCGGGACCCGAAGAAGTACCCGGTCTGCCCGGAGTGCAAGGAGATCTACGAGTCCATGCAGCCGGGCAAGCAGGGCGACGACTGAGCGGGCACTGAGCACGACCGGCGTGGACGGCCGCTGACGGGCGGCGACATGCCAGGGTGATCCCGCGGTCGGCGGGGTGGCGGGCCGACCGCGGGATCATCGCGTTTCATCGAGGGATCGCCGAACGACCGTACGGGGGGAATGGATGCGGCGGTTTGCCGTGGGTTCGCTATGCGCACTGTTGGTCACGCTGTGTGCTGCTTCGAGTTCGAAAAGTGACGAGATCCGCCGGGGCGGTGAGCCTTGCGCGGCGTCCACCCGCTCCGGGGCGGGCCAGAGCGCGGCCAGACACGCCAGGCGCGACGGGGAAGACCTGGATCCGCGCCAGGTGGACGCCCTGCTCGCCGACCTCCGCCGCACGCTCCGGGAGAGGTTCGGCACCGACGACGAGAACCGGGTCGACGCGGCGCTCCGGATGAGCCGCCGCCGCGTCGTCGTCCCCGTCCGCTTCCACGCGATCTCCAGCGGGCGGCGGGGACGGGTGGGGCCGTCCACCGTCCGGCGGCAGATCTCCACCCTGAACGCCGCGTACGGGGGCAGGAAGGGCGGCGTCGACACGGGGGTCAGGTTCCG
The DNA here is from genome assembly GCF_009733595.1 of Actinomadura litoris. Lineage (GTDB taxonomy): Bacteria > Actinomycetota > Actinomycetes > Streptosporangiales > Streptosporangiaceae > Spirillospora > Spirillospora litoris. Next base: position 590,860 of record NZ_WOFH01000003.1, read on the forward strand.
CCTGGCCGGATACGACGTCACCGACAGGGAATCGTGGTTCTGGCACCCGCAGCGTCACGAGGGCGAGATGAAACGGCGCCTGCGCAGGGGCGGCCCCGGCACGCTGAACATCTTCTCCGCCGCCGTCGGGACGGACATGCTCGGCTTCTCCACGTTCCCCCAGTGGTACCGGGGCGAACCCCGCATGGACGGCGTCGTCGTCGACTACCGCAGCCTGCCGGGCGGCTCCAACCGCGGGTTCGACCGCGGCTACACGGCCGTCCACGAGATCGGGCACTGGCTCGGGCTGATGCACACCTTCGAGAACGGCTGCGAGCCGCCGGGCGACGGCGTGGCCGACACCCCGTACGAGGCGGAGCCCGCGACGGGCTGTCCGAGCGGCCGGAACTCGTGTCCGCAACGCGGCGGCGACCCCGTCCACAACTTCATGGACTACGCGCAGGACGCCTGCATGCGGGAGTTCACCGCAGGTCAGGGGCGCCGCGTCCGCGCCGCGTGGGCCGCCTACCGCGCCCCGAACCGCCGCGCCAAAGCTGTAGATCTCCGCACAGAACCGACGACGAGGGCGCGATCTGTCGGTGGGGCTCGGTAGCCTTCAATGACCGTGAGCACCTTCGCCGCATCGAGCATGCCCCCCGCCTTCCCCGAGCGGGCCGCCTGGGGGACCGCGTCGTCCCTGCGTGCCTGGCAGCAGCAGGCGCTTGAGGCGTACTTCGGGGAGAGCGGCCAGGAGCCGGGCCCGCGCGACTTCCTCACCGTCGCGACGCCCGGCGCCGGGAAGACGACGTTCGCGCTGCGCCTCGCGCGCGAGCTGATGGAGCGCCGCGCGATCGCCGCGATCACGATCGTCTGCCCGACCGAGCACCTCAAGCGGCAGTGGGCCGAGTCCGCCGCCCGCGTCGGCATCAAGATCAACCCGGAGTACCAGAACGGCGACGGCCCGGTCGGCAAGGACTTCGACGGCGTGGCCGTCACCTACGCGACCGTCGCGGCGCGTCCGGCGCTGCACCGCAACCGCACCGAGTCGCGCAAGTCGCTGGTCATCTTCGACGAGGTGCACCACGCGGGCGACGGCCTGTCCTGGGGCGACGCCGTCCGCGAGGCGTTCGAGCCCGCGACCCGCCGCCTGGCCCTCTCGGGCACGCCGTTCCGCACCGACATCAACCCGATCCCGTTCGTCCAGTACGAGGAGGGGCCCGACGGCGTCCGCCGCAGCCGGGCCGACTACACCTACGGCTACGGCCCCGCCCTGGCCGACGGCGTCGTCCGTCCGGTGATCTTCCTGGCGTACGCGGGGGAGATGCGCTGGCGCACCCGCGCCGGGGACGAGATCACCGCGACCCTCGGCGAACCGCTCACCCAGGACCAGACCTCCCAGGCATGGCGCGCCGCGCTCGACCCGAAGGGCGACTGGATCGGGCAGGTGCTCGCCGCCGCCGACCGCCGGCTGACCGAACTGCGCCGCGCCATCCCCGACGCGGGCGGCCTGGTCATCGCCTCCGACCACGAGGCCGCCCGCGCCTACGCCAAGATGCTGCGGTCGGTCACCGGCCAGGGCGCGACGATCGTCCTGTCCGACGACCCGACCGCGTCCAAGAAGATCAAGCAGTTCGGCGAGACCGAGGACCGCTGGATGGTCGCGGTCCGGATGGTCTCCGAGGGCGTCGACATCCCGCGCCTCGCGGTCGGCGTGTACGCCACGTCCACCAGCACACCGCTGTTCTTCGCCCAGGCCATCGGCCGTTTCGTCCGCGCCCGCAAACGCGGCGAGACGGCCTCGGTCTTCCTGCCCTCGGTGCCGACCCTGATGGGCCACGCCGCCGAGATGGAGACCGAGCGCGACCACGTCCTCGACCGCCCCGTCCGCGAGGACGGCCTGGACGACGACCTGATCGCCGAGGCCAACCGCCGGCAGGACACCCCCGACGTCGGCGAGGAGTTGGCCTTCGAGACCGTCGAGGCGTCCGCGACCTTCGACCGCGTCCTCTACGACGGCGGCGAGTTCGGCATGCACGCCCAGCCGGGCTCGGCGGAAGAAGAGGAGTACCTGGGCATCCCCGGCCTCCTGGAACCCGAACAGGTGACCGCCCTCCTCCGCAAACGCCAGGCCGAGCAGATGGCGGGCGAGCGCAAGAAGAAGACCGGCGACCCCCGCGCCGACCGCACCACCGCCGAAGACCTCGCCACCCTCCGCCGCGAACTGAACGGCCTGGTCGGCGCCTGGAACCACCGCACGGGCCAGCCCCACGGCGTCATCCACAGCGAACTGCGCCGCTCCTGCGGCGGCCCCGCCATAGCCCAGGCGAGCGCCGAGGACATCCGCAAACGCATAACCAAGATCCGAGAATGGGCGACCAAACGCCGCCCCTGACCCCCCGGCTCAATCATGAGCCCTGAGCCACCCCAGAACCCTGTCCCGAAGCCCCGGCACCTGAAAAAGCGCGCCGCCGTGATAACTGCCCGCGGTCGTCTCAGCGGTACAGGAAACACGGACCTGCGTGAGCGCGGAGCAGAGCTGCGTGGAGTGCGCCGGGGGAACGAAGTCCTGTTGGGAATGGACGAGGTACATCGGTGAATCGCCTTCGCCGGCGTGGGACCGGGCGGCCGCGTCGCTCCACTGCCCGGAGCAGGAGGCGCTGTCGGGGGCGGGCGAGCAGCGCGCGAGAAGGGTGGCATTGTCGCGAAGCTTCACCTGCGCGGCGGTCGCGCCCGCGGCCTGCCCAGCGGCGTAGCCGAGACCCGGATCGGCGACGGGCGAGAGCGCGACGACCCCACGAACAAGGTCGCTCCCTTTCCCATGCGTTCCCGCCATGGTGGCGAGGTGGCCCCCGGCAGATGAGCCGAGCATCACGATCCGTCCCGGGTCGATGTTGAATGCGGCGGCGTTCTGGCGGATCCAGGCGATGGCGGAGTCCAGGTCGTCGCGTTGGGCGGGCCACGGCGCGTCGGTGTTGAGGCGATAGTCGACGGAGAACACGGCGTATCCCTGGCCGGCGAACCAGCGGGACGTGCCCGCCCAATCCTGCTTGTCCCCCTCGTACCAGTGCCCTCCATGAACGACGATGAGCGCGGGCCGCGGTTCTGGGCCGGACTGGTAATACGCGTCCAACTGCTGGCGCGGATGCTCGCCGTAGGCGTGGGTCGTCTCGACGGTCGCGACAGGCCGGGGGAACAGCCGTCGCACCGGAGCGTCCACGTCCGGAATCGTCGCGGGGTGCTTCCGGACGGGTGAGGGCGGGTCGCCGACCGGTTTCTCGGCGGGCGGTGGCGACGAGGTGCGCGCCCTTATCCAGGCCAGCGTCTTCGGCTTGGTGACGTCGGTGAGGAGGTGGCCGCCGCTCTGCGATCCCGCGACGGTCTCGGTGGTGACGGACACACCCGCGGCCTGGAGGGCTGCGGCAAGGTCATCAGCGTGACCTGCGGAGACATACGGGTCGTGCTCGGCGGTCAGCAGGTACATCGGGGCGTCGTCGGCGGACGCGCGGGACTTGGTGACGGTGTCGGCCCAGCGGCTCCAGCAGGGCTGGTCGGACTCGACCGGGTGACACCGGGCCAGGATCACCGCGTTGTCCCTGATCTTGCGCCGGAGCGCGGGCGAGGTGTCATGCGGCGCGCCGCCCCAGGAGCGGTAGGGCGAAGCGATCGCCGACAGACCGATCACCCCGCGCACGGTGGAGCCACCGGCCCCGTAGGTCCCGGCGGCGGTCGCCAACTGCCCCCCGGCCTGCGAACCCATGATGACGAGCTTGTCGGGGTCGAGGTCGAACCGGGCCGCCTCCGCCTTGATCCAGCGGATGGCGGCGAGCACGTCGTCACGGGGACCGGGCCAGACGACATCGGTGTTGAACCGGTGGTCGATGGAGAACACGGCCAGCTTCTGGTCGGCGTACCAGCGGGCGGTCTCGGCCCAGCCTCCACCCCTGCCGCCGCCGTTCCAGGCCCCGCCGTGCACGAGGATCAGACCCGCCTGCGGCGTGGACGCCGCGTGCCAGTAGGCGTCCAGGACCTGCCGCTGGTGCGTGCCGTAAGCGTAGGTGCCCTGCTGGATTTCCGCAGCGCGTGCACCAACGGTTCCACCCGCCAGGACGATGACCGCAACGAGAAGGGTGGTGACGACGCGCTTCATCGGCCGGCCTCGGGCAGAGAGATCCATACGCGCTGGAAGTTCAGCAGGTACTGATCATGCAGGACGTTGTCGTTGATCTCCAGCAAGGCGCCGTCGCCATGGTGCAAAGATTCGGCGTCATACCCCGTCACCGCCGACACCGACGGCCGCGCAGGTCATAGACCGGCGTTCGTGATCGCGACCGACAACCACCCCTTCTGGGTCGGGGACCAGCAACGCTGGATGAGCGCCGGCGAGCTCAAACCCGGCATGTGGCTCCGCACCAGCGCCGGCACCCACATCCAGATCACCGCCATCGGCGCCTGGACGCAGCAGCAACACGTTCGAAACCTGACCGTCAAAGACGATCACACCTACTACGTGCTGGCGGGTAATCTCCCATCGGGATGGGGGGAGCGCTCGTCGGGGCTGTTGGCGCCCAAGTCGTAGGGGCTCATATGTGGGTAGAAACGCAGGGAGGGCCGCTGATCCTTGTTCCCGAGTCGGTGCTCCTGCTTTGGAAAGGGTCTAGTTACTCCGAGGCGGATAAAGTTGAGGAGTGGGGGGATTATGGTCGCGCCTGTGGGGTTGGCGGCCATGCGGGAGTGATTTCGGTCGGTACCACTGAGGCCCTCGTTCTGGCTGAAGAGCCGGCTGCGACCAGCTACGTCGAACCACTCGGGATGCTTGTCCGGTTGCTTGCAGGGTTCGACTTCGATATACGAATCCTGGAGCAGATGGATCTCGCGGAGACTATTTGGGACCCGGTAGCGGAGTGGAAAGTCGATGGAGCATTAATCCTTTTTGATCCGGTTCTCTCGGGCTCCGATGTCTCTCGCCAAGATTCTCTGAGAATTTCATTGCGCGAGGGAAGAATTATCGTTGAGGCGGCACGTGGGGAAGTCGAGCCGGATGATGACACTGCCCTGCAGTTGCTTCGCCTGAGATATCTCGACTGTCGGGCGAGAGGTGAGGGGTGCGGCTGAGTGTTCGAGGAGAACGACTGCTATACGGGCCCGGAGGTGTGCACCGCCTTGATCGATCGGGCGGAGAGGGGGCTTGGGTATCGGTTGCCTCGGCGTTATGTGGAGGTTCTGCGCCGGCGTAACGGTGGGGTGCTTAGGAAGCGTTGTTACCCTACCGAGTTCTCTACCTCTTGGGCATCGGACCATTTTTGCGTCGAGGTCCTGCTGGGGATCGGCGGCGAGTGGGGGATTGATTCGCCGTCCGGCATGGGGAGTGCTTGTTTGATCAGGGAGTGGGGATATCCGGATATCGGCGTGGTTGTTTTCATGACGCCGTCTGCCGGTCATGATGCTGTGATGCTGGATTACTCGGGTTGCGGGCCGTTGGGGGAGCCGGTGGTCGCCTATGTCGATGAGGACAGGGTTCCTCGTCGGGTGGCGGACTCGTTCTCGGGGTTTCTTGACGGGCTTGTTTTGTGTGAGCGGTTTGCTGGAGACGATTAGGGGCGGGGTTGGGCGGACGTTGCTTTGATGATTTGGGTTGCTAGTTCTTCGGGGGTTTTGGTTATGGGGAGGGTTGGGATGTTCTCGGTGGAGGTGGGGGGTTCTAGGGTTGCTAGTTGGGTGTCCAGGAGCGTTGGGTTGAAGAAGTGGCCTGTGCGGGATTTCAGGCGGGATTCCAGGGTTTCTCGGTCGCCGGTTAGGAGGATTATTTGGACTTCGGGGCGGCCGTTGGTCAGGAGTTTTCGGTAGGAGTGTTTCAGGGCGGAGCAGGTTACTACGCCTGGGCGGCCCGTTTTTAGGCGGTCGTCCATCCAGGCGGCTATCGCGTTCAGCCAGGGGAGGCGGTCTTCGTCGGTGAGGGGGTGGCCCTCGCTCATCTTGGCGATGTTGGCGGGGGAGTGGAACGTGTCGGCTTCCGCGTAGTCCCAGTTGAGGCGCTCGGCCAGGAGGGTGCCTACCGTTGTTTTGCCGCTGCCGGATACTCCGGCGATCAGGATGATCTGGGGTGGCACTGTCAGGGGCTCACTACGGGGGTGCCGGTGAGGGTGACGCCCGCGTCGTTGAGTTCGTCCAGGGCTCTGTCGGCGGTGGGCTTGGCCACGGCGGCGGTCAGGGTTAGGAGGACCGTGGTGTTCAGGCCCGCGCGGACGGCGTCGAGCGCTGTTGCTCGGACGCAGTGGTCCGTGGCTATGCCGACGATTTCCACTGTGTCTATGTGCCTGGTCGCCAGCCAGTCGGCCAGGGGGACGTCGTCGTCGGTGGTGCCCTCGAAGCCGCTGTAGGCGGCGGATTCGCGGCCCTTGCTGAAGACCGCCTCGATGGGGGCGAGCGCCAGGTTCGGGTGGAAATCGGCGCCGGGGGTGCCGATGACGCAGTGCGGCGGCCAGGTGTCGACGTAGTCGGGGGTCTCGGAGAAGTGGCCGCCGGGGTCCAGATGGAAGTCGCGCGTCGCCACGATGTGCGCGTAGTCCGGACGGTGCGCCGCGACGTGGCCCGAGATCGCCGTGGCCACGTCGGCGCCGCCCGTGACGGCGAGTGAGCCGCCCTCGCAGAAGTCGTTCTGGACGTCCACGATGATCAGAGCCTTCATGGCCTCTCCCTTCCCTACGGTGGACGCTACCCCAGGCGCCTCTCAGTGGCGCGGGCCGCCGTCGATGAACTCGGTGGGGACGGCCGGTTCGCCCTTGGAGAGTTGCAGCGCGGTGGGCGGGAGCTCGGCGATGGACGCGGCGTGGCGCTCGCGGGCGGCCTGGAGTGGTTCGCGGCCCACTACCTCGCCGTCCCGGACGAGGGGGGCGAGGAGGACGCGGTCGTTGGGGCCCGGGGCCGGCTCTCCCGTGGTCACCATCTCGGCGTAGGCGGTGCCTCGGCCGTCTATGCGGCGGACGGCTGCCTTGCGCCCGCCTCGGCTCGGCTTGCCCGGGGAGCGTTTCGCCACGGGACGCATAGGGGCGGACGGGGTGTCGGAGCGGGCCACGAGTTTGTAGACCAGGGAGGCCGTGGGCGCGCCTGAGCCTGTGACCAGGGATGTTCCCACGCCGTAGCCGTTGACCGGGGCTGCCGCGAGGGCCGCTATGCCGTACTCGTCCAGGTCGCCGGTGACGACGATCCGGGTGTCGTGGGCCCCCAGGGAGTCGAGTTGGTCGCGGACGCTGCGCGCCATCACGCCCAGGTCGCCGCTGTCTATCCGGACCGCGCCGAGGGAGGGCCCGGCGAGTTCCACGGCCGTGCGGACGGCCCGTTCCACGTCGTAGGTGTCGACCAGGAGAGTCGTGCTCTCGCCCAGGGAGGCGAGTTGTGCCTCGAACGCGTGCCGCTCGCTGTCGTGCAGGAGGGTGAACGAATGCGCGCTGGTCCCCGCCGTGGGGACGCCGTAGCGACGTCCCGCCTCCAGGTTGGAGGTCGTCGCGAAACCGGCGATGTAGGCGGCGCGGGCCGAGGCCACGGCGGCGTGTTCGTGGGTGCGGCGGGAGCCCATCTCGATGAGGGGGCGGTCCTGTGCCGCCTGGGCCATCCGGGACGCGGCGGACGCGACCGCGCAGTCGTGGTTCAGGATCGACAGCGCGATCGTCTCCAGCAGGACCGCCTCCGCGAACGTCCCTTCGACCACCAGGATCGGCGATTCCGGGAAGTAGCAGTCGCCTTCCGAGTAACCCCAGACGTGTCCGGAGAAGCGGTAGTTCTCCAGCCATTGCGCGGTGGGCTCGTCCACGATGCCGTTCGCGGTCAGGTACTCCAGCTCGGCGCGGCCGAACCGGAACGCCTCGATGGCGTCCAGCAGCCGTCCCGTACCGGCTACGACGCCGTAGCGGCGGCCCGCGGGCAGGCTGCGCGCGAACACCTCGAACACCGCGCGGCGGTCGGCGGTGCCGCTGCGCAGCGCCGCCTGGAGCATCGTCAGCTCGTAGCGGTCGGTCAGCAGGGCGGTGCCGTCACCAAGGTCCACAAGTGGAACCTTACGGCTCACTGTGTGCACCATGGACGTGCAGGCCATCACACCCGGCCGGACGCATAGCATCGGGGACTGGGCGGACCGACCGACGGGGAAAGGGGAGACACGGCCAAATGAGCGCCATGAGCACGGCGCCCGCGCCGGTCGAGCTGGAACGGCCGGACGTGGCGGAGGACGTGAGCTCCGACCGGCCCTGGCTGGCGATCGTGTGGAACGACCCGATCAACCTGATGTCCTATGTCACGTATGTGTTCCAGACCGTCTTCGGATACGGGAAGTCCAAGGCGGAGAAGCTGATGCTGGACGTCCACCACAAGGGCCGCGCGGTCGTGGCCAACGGCACCCGCGAGGAGATGGAACGAGACGTGGAGATCCTGCACTCCTACGGGCTCTGGGCCACCGTGAAGCGGGACGACTGAGAAGCCTGGGCGCGTCAATGAGCGATGTGAAGAAGACCCGGCACGGGATCAGGGTCCGGCTGGAGGCCGAGGAGACCGCGCTGGTCCGGGCGCTGATGGAGCAGCTGATCGCGCTCATCGGCGACACGCCCGGCGACTCCGGGGAGGGGCTCGCCTCGATCGGCATCTCCGAGAACGCCACCAAGTCCGACGACCCCGTCCTCGCCCGGCTGTTCCCCGACGCCTACCGCGACGACGGCGAGGCGGCCGGGGAGTTCCGCCGCTACACCGAGATGGGGCTGCGCGACGGCAAGCGGGAGGCCGCGGCCACGGTGCTGGGCTCGCTCGGCGAGACCGGCTCCGACACCGTGCTGGACGACAAGCAGGCGCAGGCGTGGCTGCGCGCGCTGAACGACGTGCGGCTCGCGCTCGGCACCCGGCTCGACATCGGCGAGGAGTGGTACGAGGAGGCCGCGCGGCTCGACCCGCGCGACCCGCGCACGCCGATGTTCGCCGCCTACGACTGGCTCACGATGCTGCAGGAGGGGCTCGTCCGCGCCCTCTGGTGATCTCGGCCGTACCCGGCCACGGACGACATCACCGATTGTCGGGACGCCGGTGCGGGGCGTGGCTAGCGTGGGACGCGGGTCCTCACCCCCGCGGGGCGCCGAGGCCCCGCCCGGACGAGCCGACACCGCACCCCGGAGGCCCCGATGTCCGCACAGCACAAGGCCGTCGGCGACATGCGGCTCGGCGACCACCTGTGCCTGTTCTTCGACAACGACGAGGAACGGCGGTCGATCATGGCCGACTACGTCCGGGACGGCGTGCGCGCGGGCCACAAGGTCATCTACATCTCCGACGCGGTCGGCGCCCCCGACGTGCTCGGCTGGCTGCTCGGGGAGGAGCGGGCCGTGCCCGGGGCCGAGCTCACCGAGGCGATGGAGGCGGGCCACTTCGTCGTCCGCACGGCCGAGGAGACCTTCCTCGCCAGCGGGCGCTTCGACCCGCGCGAGAGCCTGGAGCTGATGGCGACGGAGATCGACCTCGCGCTCGTCCAGGGGTACCGCGGGGTGCGGATCGCCGGGGAGGCGCGGTTCTCGCTGCGCCGCTGGCCCGGCACCGACCAGCACGGCGACTTCGAGCGGATGCTCGACGAGGTCTTCATGACCGACGACCTGAAGGCGATGGCGATCTGCCAGTTCGACCGGCGCTGGTTCGGCGCCGCGCGGCTGGCCGACCTGGAGTCCTGCCACATGGGCCGGGTGCGGGTGAACGACTACCACGACGACGGGACGCTGCGCATCACGCCGATCTTCGGGCCGCCGGGGGCGGAGCTGGCCGGGGTCATCGACGCGGCGACGCGTCCGGCGGCCGAGCGGGTGCTGGAGTCGATCTCGACCCGCACCGGGCTGCTCTGCCTGGACCTGGGCGGCCTCACCGACTGCGACGAGGGCGGGCTGCGGCTGCTGACCCGCGCCGACCGCCCCGACCTCGGCCCCGACCGGGGGCTGCTGCTGCGCGCCGTGCCGCCGGTGATCGCCGAGCGGCTCCGCTCGTCCGGGCTGGTGGCGCTGCCGGGCGTGTCGGTCGAGGACGCGCCCGGCTGACCCCGCTCCCCGTTGGTACCTTGGCGGCTGACCGGCGCTCCCTGAGGAGGTCGCATGGCGCACCCCGAGCAGTCCCGCACGGCGGTCGGCGCGATGCTCCCCGGCGACCACGCCTGCCTTGCCTACGACCATCCGGCGGAACGTGACGCGATCATGACGGCGTTCGTCTGGGACGGGCTGCGCGCCGGGGACGCCGTCCTCTACCTCGCCGAAGCCGGGCCCGACACCGCGAAGCGGCGGCTGCGCGCCGTGTTCGGCGCCGACGACCGCATCGAGGTCCTGCCCGCGTGCGGCGACCCGCGCGCGGCGGTCCGGTCGGCGTTGCGGCGCGGGTACGCGGGCGTCCGGCTCACCGTCGAGGCGTCGGCCGCGCCGCGCGGCCGGCCCGGCACCGCGCGGTTCGCCGCGTTCGAGGACGCGGTCGACCGGCTGGTCGGCGCCCACCGCCCCCGGGTGACGGCGCTGTGCCAGTACGACCTGCGCTGGTTCGACGCCGGGCGGCTGCCCGCGCTGGAGGAGCGGCACGGCGCGCGCGTCCGCGCCGACGACGTGTTCGACGACGGCGTCCTGACGATCGCGCCGCTGTTCGCGCCGCCCGGCCTGCGGCTGTCGGGCGTGCTGGACGCCTCGACGCTGCCCGCGCTCGTCGCGGCGCTGCGCGACCTGGACGAGGGCGCCGCGCACCTGTGCCTCGACCTGTCCCGGCTCGACTTCTGCGACCTGGAAGGGGTGCGGGGCCTGGTGGAGGCCAACCGGTCGACCGCCGTGCTCGACCGGCAGATCATCCTGCGTGCGACGCCCGGCTGCGTGGAGTTGATGCTGCGCGTGTCCGGCTGGCGGGACTCGCCCGGGATCGTCCTGGAGGCCACCGGATGATCGGGTTCTCCGCAGAGCCGCCCGCCCGGCCCGTGGCCGACCACACGGCCGCGCCCGCCCCGGGAGAGGGCGCCGACGTGCTCGTCCACCAGGCGCTCGTCTACCGGACGCGGCGCGAGCTTGAGCTGACCGCCGTCCCCTACCTGCGCGCGGGATGCCGCGGCGGCGAGGCGGTGGTGGTCGTCGCGGCGCCGGAGGTGACCGCGTTCCTGGGCGGGCGGCTCGGCGCCGAGACCGCCTCCCATGTCGAGTTCCTCGACGCCGGGGGCTGGTTCGGGGGCCCGATGCACGCGCTGGCCACCTGCTTCGACCGCACGCGCGCCGACTGGTGGCCGCGCGGGCGGGTGCGGCTGCTCACCGAGCCGGTCTGGACGGGCCGCACGGCGCTGGAGGTCCGCGAGTGGAAGCGGCACGAGGCGATCCTCAACGTCGCCTTCGCCGGGACGCCGACCGCGATCATGTGCCTGTACGACGCGTCCGCGCTGCCCGGGCACGTCGTGGCCGACGCGTCCCGCACCCATCCCGAACTCGCCGGGCCGGACGGGAGCGTGCCGAGCGCGCACTTCACCGACCCCGCCGACTTCTACGACGAGTGCAACACGGTCCCGCTCTCGCAGCCGCCCGCGGCCGCCGCGTGCAAGGCGTTCTCCACCGGCGAGCTGCCCGCCCTGCGCGACTTCCTCGCCGCCGAGGCGGGACGCCTCGGGCTGCCCGGCGACCGCTCGCTCCCGTTCGTGCTGGCGGTGAACGAGGTCGCCACGAACATCATCCGCGAGGGCGGCGGGCGCGGCGCGCTGTGGGTGTGGGCCGAGGACGGCGAACTCCTCTGCGACGTCAGCGACCCCGGCCGCGTCCTCACCGACCGGTTCCTCGGCTACGCGCCGCCGCACGGACGGCGCCGGCACGAGGCCGCGATGTGGGCCGTCCGGCGGCTGTGCCACATCGTCGAGATCCGCACCGGCGTGGACGGGACGCGCCTCCGCATGCACGTCAAGCTGTGACCGACCCCGTGTCCCCCGGCACCCGGGCGCCCCGGCGGCGCCCGGTAATCTTCGGGGCATGCTGAGGATCGAACGCGCCCTCGTCGACAAGATCATCGCGCATGCGCGCGCCGACCACCCCGACGAAGCCTGCGGGATCGTGGCGGGGCCCGCCGGGTCGGACCGGCCCACCCGGTTCATCGCGATGACCAACGCCGAGCGTTCGCCGACCTACCACAACTTCGACAGCCGGGAGTGGCTCCAGGTCGACCGGGAGATGGACGACAACGACGAGGAGATGATCGTCCACTACCACTCCCACACCGCCACCGCGGCCTACCCGTCCCGCACCGACCTCGCCTACCTGCGCTCGCCGCTGGCCGACCCGCGCGTCCACCGGCTGCTGGTCTCCACCCGCGACCCGGACGAGGCGGAGGTCCGCTCCTACCTGCTGGTGGACGGGGAGATCGTCGAGGAGGAGGTCGAGATCGTCGAGTCCTACGGCTGAGGGCGCCGGGCGCTGACGTGCGGGAGAGGGGCCGGTAAACTGGTCGTCATGGGGACGAGCGGGCACAGGGCGGGCGCGCGGCGCCGGGTCCGCGCCGCGCTCAACGCCGCCGTGCCGCCCGTGCAGAGCTTCCTGTTCGGGCACTCGCGCGCCGAGGTCGTCTACGACTGTCGCTGACGCGTGTCTCCGCCGCGCAGCGCCGTGCCGCTGACGCGCCCGAATCCAGCGCCCGGAATTCCCGCGCGCCCCGCCCGGTTGTCACGCTGGGGCGGGGAGCCCCGTACGACCTAAGGAGATCATCGCGATGGCGATCGAGGTCCGGATCCCGACGATCCTGCGCAACCTCACCGACGGCGCCAAGGCCGTCGACGGCAAGGGCGGCACGCTCGACGAGCTGTTCGCCGACCTGGACGCGCGCCACCCCGGCCTGCGCGCCCGGCTGGTGGACGACGGCAAGCTGCGCAAGTTCGTCAACGTCTACCTCAACGACGAGGACGTGCGGTTCCTCGGCGGCCTGGAGACCCCGGTCGGCGACGGCGACAACGTCACGATCCTCCCCGCCGTCGCCGGCGGCTGAGCCGGCCGCGGGCAGATCTCATGCGCTTCGACTCGCTGCTGGACTCCCTCGGCGGCACCCCGCTGATCGGGCTGCCGCGGCTCTCGCCGTCCGCCGACGTCCGGCTCTGGGCCAAGCTGGAGGACCGCAACCCCACCGGCTCGGTGAAGGACCGGCCCGCCTTCCACATGATCGAGAAGGCGGAGAAGGACGGGCTGCTCACGCCCGGCTGCACGATCCTGGAGCCGACCTCGGGGAACACCGGCATCTCGCTGGCCATGGTCGCCAAGCTGCGCGGCTACAACATGATCTGCGTGATGCCCGAGAACACCTCCGCCGAGCGCCGCCAGCTGCTGGAGATGTGGGGGGCGCGGATCATCTCCTCCCCGGCGGCGGGCGGCTCGAACGAGGCCGTCCGCGTCGCGAAGGGCCTGGCCGCCGAGAACCCCGACTGGGTGATGCTCTACCAGTACGGGAACGAGGCCAACGCGCTCGCGCACTACGAGACGACGGGCCCGGAGATCCTCGCCGACCTGCCGTCGGTCACCCACTTCGTCGCCGGGCTCGGCACGACCGGCACGCTGATGGGCGTCGGGCGCTTCCTGCGCGACCACGTCCCCGGCGTGAAGATCGTCGCGGCCGAGCCCCGGTACGGGGAGCTGGTGTACGGGCTGCGCAACATCGACGAGGGCTTCATCCCCGAGCTCTACGACGACTCCGTCCTGACCACCCGGTACTCGGTCGGCTCAAGGGACGCGCTGCGCCGCACCCGTGAGCTGCTCGAACAGGAGGGCGTCTTCGCGGGGATCTCCACCGGCGGCGCGCTGCACGCCGCGCTCGGCATGGCGGCCAAGGCCGTCAAGGCGGGTGAGCGCGCCGACATCGTGTTCGTCGTCGCGGACGGCGGATGGAAGTACCTGTCCACCGGCGCGTACGGCGGCACCCTGGAGGAGGCCGAGGCGCGCCTGGAGGGCCAGCTCTGGGCCTGATCCCGGATCCGGCGCCGGCCTTCCCCAGCGAACGCGGTTCGGTCGGCGCGGTAGAGTCTCGTCCTGGAACGTGATTCTAGAACCGTGCCGGCCGCACGCCGCCGCGCGGGACCGGGGAGGGTACGGATGAGCAGGTTCGGGGACTCCACCGCCGTCCGGCGGGTGGCCGAGGGGCGGTACGAGACCGTCCTGGACGGGGCGTTCGGGTTCGCCGACGCGATCAACGGCGGCTACCTGATGGCGATCCTCGGCCGCGCCGCCGTGGAGGTCTCCCCGCACGCCCACCCCGTCTCCACCGCCGCGACCTTCCAGCGCGTCGCGCGCCCCGGCCCCGCCGAGGTGATCGTCGAGCCGCGCAAGGTCGGCCGCACCGCCGCGACGTCGCTGGTCACGCTCGTCCAGGACGGGCGCCGCGCGGTGGACGCGCTGATCACCACCGGCACGCTCGACGGCGCCGCCGAGCCCTCGTGGAGCGACACCCCGCCACTCCCGCCGCTGCCGCCGCTGGAGGAGTGCGCCGACTACCAGCCGGACCCGGGCGACGAGGGCATCGCCACCCAGCTCGACATGCGCTTCGACCGCGCCACCATGGGCTGGCTGGACGGGCGGCCCAGCGGCAGGCCGGAGATCCGCGCCTGGTTCCGCTTCCGCGACCCGCACGAGCCCGACGCGCTCGCGCTCGCGCTCGCCGTGGACGCGCTCCCGCCCGTCGTCTTCAACCTCGGCGTCAAGGGCTGGTCGCCCACCGTCGAGCTGACCTGGCACCTGCGCGCCGTCCCCGCGCCGGGCTGGCTCGCCCTGCACGGCTCGGGGCGGCTGCTGTCGGGCGGCTGGTTCGACGAGGAGGTCGAGGTCTGGGACTCCGCCGGACGCCTCGTCGCGCAGAGCCGGCAGATCGCCCGCGAAGGGCGCTGACCGCTTCCCCATCCGGACCGGGAATTGCGGACGCGCCCCCTCCCGGATCCGGCGTGAGGCGTTTCACCGGCGTTTCGCCACGTCCGGCCGAACGACCAGGCGCGACCCGCGTGAACTGCGCCTATTTCCTGGGGATGACCATGTGATGTACACCGCATGGCGTGCTTCCGCGTCGCGAACTCGCCTAGCCTTGGACACCATGTCAACGTCACCGGGCGCGGATGCCCCGATCGGCATCTTCGACAGCGGCTTCGGCGGTCTCACCGTCGCGCGGGCCATTCTCGACCAGCTCCCCGACGAGCCGATCCTCTACCTCGGTGACTCCGCGCGCCAGCCCTACGGGCCGCGCCCGATCGCCGAGGTCCGCGCGTTCGCGCTGGAGATGCTCGACCGGCTGGTCGAGGAGGGCGTGAAGATCCTCGTGATCGCCTGCAACAGCGCCAGCTCGGCGATGCTGCGCGACGCGCGCGAGCGCTACGACGTCCCGGTCATCGAGGTCATCAACCCCGCCACCCGGCGTGCCGCCCGCGCCACCCGCAACGGGCGGGTCGGGCTCATCGCGACCGAGGCCACCGTCAACAGCCGCGCCTACGAGGACGCCTTCGCCGCCGCCCCGCACATCGACCTCGTCAGCGCCGCCTGCCCGCGCTTCGTCGAGTTCGTCGAGGAGGGCGTGACGATGAGCCCCGAGCTGCTGGACGCGGCGCGCGGCTACCTCCGGCCGATCATCGACGCGGGCTGCGACACGCTCATCCTCGGCTGCACCCACTACCCCCTCCTCACGGGCGCGATCTCCTATGTGGTCGGCGATGGGGTGACACTGGTATCGAGTGCCGACGAGACCGCCAAGGACGTGTACCGGGTGCTGCATGACCGTGGGCTCGCCCGCGCGGAGCCGACGCCGGAGCCGGCGCACCGCTTCCGCGCCACCGGCGACCCCGGCGTCTTCGCCGCGCTCGGCCGCCGGTTCCTCGGGCCGGAGATCGGCGCGGTGGAGACCGGCGCCGTCCCCGTCCATCGTCCCCCCTCGGCCGGTACCGCCCTGAGCAAGGCACTGACCACCTGATTCCTCGGGGACACAAGGGAGGAGCGAGCGTGCGGGTCACTGTGATCGGCTGCTCCGGCAGTTTCCCTGGGCCGGACAGCGCCGCGTCCAGCTACCTCGTCGAGGCGGAGGGGTTCTCCATGCTCCTCGACATCGGCAACGGCTCGATCGGCGCGCTGCAACGCTTCCACGGCGTGCTCGACATCGACGCCATCTGCATCACGCACCTGCATCCCGACCACTGCCTCGACCTCACGGTCTACTGGATCGCGCGGACGTACTGTCCGGGCGGCCCCGCCCCCCGCATCCCGGTCTACGGCCCGCGCGGCACCGCCGAGCACATGATCAAGGCGTACGAACTGGACCCGAACCCGGGGATGACCGACACCTTCGACTTCCGCGACCTCGTGACCCGGCCGACGGGCATCGGCCCCTTCACCGTGACCGCCGCGCGGATGAACCACCCCATCGAGGCGTACGGGCTGCGCGTCGAGCACGGCGGGCGCGTCTTCACCTACTCCGGCGACACCGGGCCGAGCGAGACCCTCGTCCGGCTGGCGGGCGGCTCCGACCTGTTCCTGTGCGAGGCGGCGTTCGCGCAGCGTCCCGGGCTCCCGCCCGACATGCACCTGAACGGGCGGGAGGCGGGCGAGCACGCCGAGCGCGCCGAGGCCGGACGGCTCGTGCTCACCCACCTGCTGCCGTGGAACGACCCGGCGCAGACGCTCGCCGAGGCCAAAGCGAGCGGCTACCGGGGCCCGATCGAGCTGGCCGAGGTCGGCACCGTCTACGACCTGTGAGGCCGGGCGAGCGGCGACGCCGCGGCCGCCGCGCGTGCCGCCGCCGGGCGTGCCACTAAGGTGGGCGCA
Organism: Actinomadura litoris; assembly: GCF_009733595.1. GTDB lineage: Bacteria > Actinomycetota > Actinomycetes > Streptosporangiales > Streptosporangiaceae > Spirillospora > Spirillospora litoris. The sequence goes on from NZ_WOFH01000003.1 coordinate 607,632, forward strand.
TGCCTCGCCCCGATGATCGCGCATCCGACCAGCTCCGTCCCGTCCGCGTGCAGCGCGGGTGGCTCGACCACGCGGAGGGGTCGGCGCTGATCGAGTTCGGCGGCACCCGGGTGCTGTGCGCCGCCTCCGTGCAGGACTCGCTGCCCCGCTGGCGGCGCGAGAGCGGCCTCGGCTGGGTCACCGCCGAGTACGCGATGCTGCCGCGCGCCACCAACACCCGCAACGACCGCGAGTCGATCCGCGGCAGGGTCGGGGGCCGCACCCACGAGATCTCCCGGCTGATCGGCCGCTCGATCCGCGCGTGCGTCGACTTCAAGGCGCTCGGGGAGAACACCGTCCAGCTCGACTGCGACGTCCTGCAGGCCGACGGCGGCACCCGCACCGCCGCGATCACCGGCGCCTACATCGCGCTCGCGGACGCGGTGTCGTGGATGCGCGGCCGCCGGCTGCTGCGCGGCGAACCGCTGATCACCTCGGTGTCGGCGATCAGCGTCGGGCTGGTGGACGGCGAGGCCCGCCTCGACCTGTGCTACGAGGAGGACTCGGCCGCCGAGACCGACATGAACGTCGTCTGCACCGGCGACGGGCGGTTCGTCGAGGTGCAGGGCACCGCCGAGGGCACCCCGTTCGACCGCGCCGAGCTGGACGCGCTGCTCGACCTCGCGGCGGGCGGCTGCGCGGAGCTCACCCGCATCCAGGCCGAGGCACTCGCACGGTGACCCGGATCGTCCTCGCCACCCGCAACGCGGGCAAGGTCGCCGAGCTGCGCCGCATCCTGTCCGGCATCGACGTCGCGGGCCTCGACTCCTTCCCGGACGCGCCCGAGGTGCCCGAGACCGAGCCGACGTTCGAGGGCAACGCGCTGCTCAAGGCCCGCGCGATCGCCGCGCACACCGGGCTGCCCGCCGTCGCCGACGACTCCGGCCTGTGCGTGGACGAGCTGAACGGCATGCCGGGCGTGCTGTCGGCCCGCTGGTCGGGCCGGTTCGGCGCCGCGTCCGGCGACCGGGACGCCGCGAACCTCCAGCTCGTCCTCGACCAGCTCGCCGACGCCCCCGACGGGCGGCGCGGCGCGTCGTTCGTGTGCGCCGCCGCGCTCGTCCTGCCGGGCGGCGTCGAGCACTGCGTCGAGGGGCGCATGCGCGGCGCCATCATCGACGCGCCGCGCGGCACCGGCGGCTTCGGCTACGACCCGGTCTTCGTTCCGGAGGGCGGGTCCCGCACGACCGCCGAGATGTCCCCGGAGGAGAAGGACGCGATCAGCCACCGCGGCCGCGCGTTCCGCGCCCTGGCCCGACTCCTCCCCGACGCGCTCGTCTACTAGGAAAATCGGGGGCGTGACAACCCGCGTGGGACGGGTGGGGGTTATTGGGGGTGTAACGATGTCCTCCCCCTAGGAGCAACATGATCGACAAGGGTCGCGTCCGCCGCGGGCCGATGCTCGTCCTGGCCGGGCTCGGCGGGACGGGCGTCCTCGCCGCAGGGCTCTGGCTCGCCACGGGCGCGAGCGGTTCGCCCGAGGCCGCGCCGGTGGCCGCCCGGGGCGCGCTGGCGACACGGACGCTGGCGCCCAGGCCCGTGCCCACGCCCGTGTGCCCGACGCCGACGGCGAAGGTGCCGCGTCCGGTGCCCCCGACGTCGAAGGTGCCGCGTCCACGGCCCTCGACCAAGGCGCCGCACCCCGTGCCGACCGCGTCGAAGCCGCCGCGCCCCCGGCCGTCGGACCAGCCCTACCCGACGCCGACGGCCTCGAAGCCGCCGCGTCCGACGCCCACCGGCACGCCGCACCCGACGCCGACCGCGTCGAAGCCGCCGCGTCCGACGCCGACCGCCAAGCCGCCGCACCCCACGCCGACCGCCAGGCCGCCGCACCCCACGCCGACCGCCAGGCCGCCGCACCCGACGTCGACGGCCAAGCCGCGCCCCACCTCGACGGCCAAGCCGCGGCCCACCGCGGCTCCCTCCGACGGGGCGCACTGCGGCTCGGCGCCCGGCCAGCGGGGGTAGGTGCGGTCTGTCCACCGTGAGCACCCAGGAGACCCGCGGGGCGGAGAGCACGTTCGAGGAGTTCGTGAACGCCACCGCGGGTCGCCTGCTGCGCACCGCCGTGTTCCTCGTCTACGACCGCCATCTCGCCGAGGATCTGCTCCAGACCGCCTACGAGCGGGTCGCGCGGCGGTGGCGGCGCGTCGCGGCGGGCAATCCCGAGGCGTACACGCGCAAGGTGCTGGTCAACCTCGCGATCGACGAGAACAAGCGGCGGGCCCGGCGGCGGGAGCGGCCGGTCGGGTCGGTCGCGGACGTGGAGCGCCTCGTCCAGGCCGCGCCGCCGGGGGCCGGCGGGGGAGAGTTGGACGAGGTGCTCGGCGCGCTGCCCGCCAAGCAGCGGGCGGTGCTCGTGCTGCGCTACTGGTGCGACCTCAGCGAACAGGAGATCGCCGACACGCTCGGGATCTCCCGGGGGACGGTGAAGAGCCACACCTCGCGGGCCATGTCGGCGCTGCGGGAGCGTGTGAAGGGGGGCCGGGTCCATGGACGATGACCTCGACGCCCTGCTGCGCGAGCACTACCGCGCGGCCGCCGACCGGATCGAGGTCGGCCCGCGGAGCGTCCGCCGGTTCCAGGACGCGGGCCGGGAGGCGGGCGGGGACGGGGGCGCGATGCCGCTGCGGAGCCTCGCGCGCCGCTGGGCGCCCCCGCTGCTCGCCGCCGCCGTCACGGCGGCGGTCGTGGTGGCCGTGGCGCTCCTGCTGTGGCCGGGCCAGGGCGGGACGCGGAGTCCCGAGCCGCCGCGCCCGCTGGCGCCGCCGGAGTCTCCGGCGGCGTCCGTCCCGCCGGTCCCGTCGGCGGTGCCGAGTTCGCCCACCCCGTCGCGCACGGCGGGGACACCGGGCCCGTCGGACATCTCGGGCACGCCGCGCTCGCAGGGCCCGACCAGGAGCGGAGCGACGGGAAGGCCGACGCCGACGGCGACGGGTTCGTCGCCACCGCCGCCGACGTCCTCACCCGACCCGGGGCCGACGCAGCGGCCCGGCCGGTCGACGCCCACGCCGTACGGGCGTTGAGGTCAGGTTCGGCCGAGGCGCAGGCCGGGGAGCATGTCCCAGCCGACGGTCTCCAGCACGGCGCGGAGCTGCGGCGACACGCGGTCGAGGACGATCCCGCCGGGCCCTTCGCGGCTCGCCGCGATCGCGGCGAGGATGTTGATGGCGCCGAGGTCGATGAAGTCGAGCCGGGCGAGGTCGAGGTGGAGGTCGCCGCCCCCGGCGCGGGAGGCCGAGGCGGTGAGCTCGCGGTCGAGCACCGTGTGCCGGGACGCGTCCAGCTCGCCCGACAGCGCGAGCCCGGCGGGACGGAACGTCCGCACGATCCGGAGCACCGCGTCCTCGAACTCGGGGTCGGGCGCGGCGAACACGGTGTGCCCCTCGCCGAGCGCGTCCGGCTCGCCGGGGTTGCAGCGGCGCCGGTCGAACTGGCAGAGCGCCATGACCTGGGTGCTCGGCGGCACGGTCCGCTCCAGGTGGCGCTCGAAGTACAGCACCCGCTCCAGCCCGGCGGGCGAGCGCAGCGCGCGGGTCAGGTCGGCGGCGACGCGGATCGCGCGGTAGCCGTCCCGCGCGGCGCGGTCGATCTCGGCGGCCGCGGCCGCGACGGCCGCCGCCGGGTCGAACGTGCCGCCCTCGCGCGGCCCGGCGGGCAGGAAGGTCAGCGTTCCGGCGGGCGCGTCGGCGGGGACGCCGGGGACGGCGTCGCAGGCCGACCCGGCGAGGTAGACGACCTTCTCCTGCGCGAGCAGCCCGTCGCGGACGAACGCGCCGGTGATGTGCCGCTGCTCGTCCTCGCCGCCGTAGAAGAGGCACGCGTGATCGCCGGGCCGCAGGTCGCGGACCGGCCGGTGGATGGACCAGAGGGTCTCCATGACGCCTCCAGGTTACGGTGCGGCGACCCTCCGCAGGGGGCGCTCGCCCACCGGGGTTTGCCGCTATCTGAGACCCAGAACGAAACCGGTCACCGGCGGACGCGCAGCCGCACGAACGTGCCGTCCCACCCGGCGCGCAGCTCCATCAGATCGACCAGGAGCCGGACCGTCCACAGCCCGAAACCGCGTTGCAGCGCCGACCCGGGCGGGATGAAGCCGGTGAGCGGGCTCGGCCGCCAGAAGCCGTTGTCGCCGATTTCGCAGACGAGGTCGGCGCACTCGCGCCACACCCACAGCCCCATCGGCGGGATGCCGTGCTGGAGCGCGTTCGCCGCGACCTCGTTGGCGGCGGTGACGAGGTTCTGCGCGGGCTGGCGGGCCAGGCCGTGCGTCAGCGCCCGCTCGGCGACGAACGAGCGCAGCGCGTGCAGGTCGTGGCCGTCGATCGCCAGGTACTCGGCGTCGCACGGCCGCGCCGGGCGGCGGCCCCGGTCGCATTTCGCGCCGAACGTCGCCGGGTCGACATAGGAGTCGTTGCCGCCGGTGCGGCCGTCGCACAGCAGCAGCGGATGCGTCCGCCGGGCCTCGTCGAGCACGCGCGGGGGCAGCGACCCGGTGTCGTAGGGGCACAGCGCCCGCGCGCCCGAGCCCGCGAACACCACGTTGATCAGCGACTCGTAGCGGATCCACTCCAGCGTCTGCCGGTCGTCCCAGCCGTCCCAGACGGGCTCGGCCAGCGCGCAGACGCTGCGCGGCGCGCTCTGCGCCACGATCGTCTGGTAGTCGCGCAGGGTGCGGACGGGATGCCGGTAGAAATCCGCCGAGTCGAAGTAGGCGATGGCGGCGCCCTTCGGCTCGAAGACCTCGCGCAGCGCGGACAGGTTGGGCTCGCGCACCACCGCGACCACGGCCTGCCCCCGCTCCAGCCCCGACCGCAGGTAGGGGACGGTGACCGACAGGAAGTCCGCGTGGTCGTCGTACAGGAACGCCCGGTGCTCCAGTGTCATCAGAGGACGTCCTCCGTCTCCGGGAGCCCGTCGCCGCCGCGGGTCAGGCCGGGCAGCCGGTGCCAGCCGACCATCTCGATGACGTTCTCGACGTCGGGCGGGAGGTGGTCGAGGACGAGCGCCTCGTCGGCGTGCAGCCGGGTGGCGTGCTGCGCCAGCAGGCCCAGCCCGCCGAGGTCGATGAAGCCGAGCCGGGAGAAGTCGAGGTGGACCCGCCGCCGGGCGGTGCTCACCTGGGCGAGCTTCTCGGCGAACACGGCGTGTCTGGCGGCGTCGAGTTCGCCCTCGACGCGCAGCCCGTTGGGCTCGAAGGTGCGCACGATCTTCAGGATCCCGTCGTCGAATTCGGGGTTCACTTCCACCAGGACCTCGTGGGTATCCCGTAGGGCGACCAGCTGGTCGCGCGGGCAGGCGCGCCGGTCGACCTGGCAGATGGCCATCGCCATCGTGCTGGGCGACACGGCGTCGCCGACGCGGTGCTCGCAGCCGAGCATGCGCGGCAGGCCGGCGGCCTCCGGACCGTTCAGCACCCAGCTGTGGTCGGTCGTCAGCCGGACGGCGCGGAAGCCCTGCCCGAACGCCGCCTCGACCTCGCGGGACAGGGTGTCGAGCATCATCGCGGGCTCGAAGCCGCCGTCGCGGTCGAGGCAGGCGTCGCGGCGGGCGATGACGCGCAGCTGGCCCGTCCTGGTGTAGGCGGCGAGGCCGGCGCGGAGGTCGGCCTGGGAGTCGGCGTCGGCCGGGTCGCCCGCGCGGACGCCGGGGCGGGGAGCGGGAGTCAGCCCCGGCAGCGACTCGGGCGGCAGGTCGGTGACGTAGACGACCTTCTCGTTCGTCTGCAAACCCTCGCGGACGAAGGGGCCGATGACGGCGTCGCGCTCGGCGGCGCCGGAGTAGGCCAGCCAGGCGTGATCGCCCGGTCGTACGGCGCTGACGGGTCGCTTGGCGAACCAGGGTGTCTCCATGGCCTGCCCATCGAGGTTGTCACGGATTCGTCCAGGGTACGCCGGTCCCGCGGTTTTGGAAGCCCAACGCATATGTTCGATCACACTCCGTTGACGCTCTCCGCCGGCACGGCCGGTAGCGCGAGCCTCAGCCGGACGGTCGTGCCGCCGTCACCGGCGCGAATCTGGACGATCGAGCACAGCAGGCGGACCGCCCACAGCCCGAACCGTCCGCCGCCCTCCGCGCCGGTCTCGCCGCCCGTCCCGTCCACGGCGGGCCGGGGCGGGACGAGCCCGTAGGCCGCGCCGGAGGGCCACCGCCCCTCGTCGGTGACCTCGCACACGAGCGCGGGCCCGCCGGACGCGTCGGTCCACAGCCGCAGGACGATCGGCGGCTCGCCGTGCCGCAGCGCGTTGGTGACGACCTCGGTGACCGCGACCAGCAGCCGCTGGACGCCCTCCTCGGGCAGCCGCGTCTGCCGCGCGTAGTCGCTCACGTAGGCGCGCAGCCAGTACAGGTCGGGACGGTCGATCTTCAGCGCGTCGGCGTCGCCGGGCGGGGGAGGCAGCGGCTCGCCGTCGCAGAGCGCGCTGTAGGCCCAAGGGTCCATGTAGCCGGGGTTCGCCACGGCCCGGACGCCGCGCAGCGACTCGGGGTGGGTGCGGCGCGCGGCGGCGACGACGCCCGCCGGGAGCGAGGCCGCGTACGGGCACAGCAGCGACGCGCCGGTGCCCTGGAACGCCACGTTCACGATCGCCTCGACCCGCTGCCACTCGATGACCTCCAGCGGCGGGCGCGACGCCCACACCGGGTCGCCGAGCACGCGCAGCCGCCGCCCCTGCCAGGCGGTGTTGTCGGCGTCGCCGAGGCAGTCGGCGAGCGTGCGGGTCGGGTGGGCGTACCAGGTCGCGGCGTCGGCGAACTCGACCCCGGCGGCGGCCGGGCCGAGGGCGTCGCGCAGCAGCTCCTCGCGTCCGACGCCGGTGACCGCGACGACCCGGTCGCCCGCGTCCACGCCGTCGCGCAGGAAGGGCAGCGCGCCGCCGAGGAACTCGTCGACCCCGTCATAGGGCAGTACGCGGTGGGTGAAGGAAGCGCTCACGGTGGCCCACCCGGTTCTGATCACGATGATCATGGCGATGCCGTCCACCCGGCGCGGGCGGACGCACCCAGCGTAGGCCGCGCGGCCCCGCCGCGCAGGCCGGGAATTTCACATACCGCGATTCGGGACAGGACCGAAATGTCCCTCCGGGCGGGTTCGCCGTGCCAGCGCCGCCCGCAGGCCCGGAGCGAACCGCGCGATTAATTCATCCGCCGGCATGGAGGCGACCGGCTCCACGGCCAGCACATAGCGGACGAAGATCACCCCGGCGAGCTGGGTGCCGAACGCGGCGGCGCGGCCCCGGGCGTCGACGCCGCCGATGTGCTCGGCGATGCGGTCGATCATCTCGTGGCCGATGACGTCGCGCAGCAGCCGGACCAGCTCGGGATCCTGCGTCGCGGCCGTCACCATCAGGCGCAGCGGGCGTCCGCTGGCGGGGTCGTCCCAGGCGCCGAGCAGTGCCCGCAGGACGCGTTCGGGCAGCGTGGCGGGGTCGCCGGGCAGCGCGGCGGCCAGCACGTCGGGCGGGTTGGCCAGGAGCCCGAGGACGGCGCCGAACAGGCCCTTCTTCGAGCCGAAGAAGTAGCTGATCAGCGCCGCGTCCACGCCGGCCTCGGCGGCGATCGAGCGCATCGTGACGGGCCCGTACCCCTCGGCCAGGAACCGGCGGCGCGCCACCGCGAGGATCTCCTCCCGGGTGTGCGAGCCGCCCGCCCGCCGCCCCCGCGATTTATTCATCACGGTTGAAATATAGCCCTCCCGAGGACGAGATTCGAGGTGCCGCGCAGAGCGGCAGGCCCAGTCCAGGCCCAGCTCAAGGAGGCTTCCGATGGCCATCACCCCACCGGCACCGGGCGGGACGCGGCGGGGCGTGCTGCCCGCCGTGATGCTCGCCCTCGCCACCGTCGTCTCGGCCGTGGCGTCCCTCAACACGGCGGTGCCCTCCATCGCCCGCGACACCGGCGCCACCCAGACGCAGCTCGCCTGGATCATCGACGCCTACGCGCTCGTGTTCGCCGCGCTGCTGCTCCTCGGCGGCGCCGTCGGCGACCGCTACGGCCGCCGCCGCGCGCTCGCCGCCGGGCTCGCGGTGTTCGGCGCCGGATCGGCCGCCGCGATGCTCGCGAGCGACCCCGGCTGGCTGATCGCGATGCGCGGCGTCCTCGGCGTGGGCGCCGCGCTGGTGATGCCCGCGACGCTGTCCACGATCACCGCCACGTTCCCGGCCGAGCGGCGGACCCGCGCGGTCGGCGCCTGGGCGGGCGTCGCGGGCGCGAGCGCGATCTTCGGGCTGCTCGTCTCGGGCGGCCTGCTGGAGGCGTGGTCGTGGCGCTCGGTGTTCGCGCTGAACGTCGCGCTGTCGGTGGTCGCGCTGGCGGCGACGCTCGCGGTCGTCCCCGAGTCGGCCGACGCGGCGGCGCCGAGGCTGGACGTCGCCGGCGCGCTGATCACCGTCGCCGGCCTCGGCGCGGGCGTCTACTCGGTCATCGAGGCGCCCGCCGAGGGCTGGACGAGCGCCCGGACGCTGCTCGGCCTCGCGGTCGCGGTCCTCGTGCTCGCCGGTTTCGTGGCCTGGGAGCTGCGCCGGCCGAACCCGCTGCTCGACCCGAGGCTGTTCCGCGTCCGCGCCTTCTCGGCGGGCGCCCTCTCGCTCACCGTCCAGTTCTTCGCGTTCTTCGGGTTCGTGTTCGTCGTCCTCCAGTACATGCAGCTGGTGCGGGGCGACAGCGCGCTGCTCGCGGCGGTGGGGCTGCTGCCGATGGCGGTCACGATGATGCCGTTCGCGCGCGGCGCCGCGCCCCGGCTGGCGGCGCGGGCGGGGGCGCGGCCGGTGGTCGTCGCGGGGCTGGCGCTGGTCGCCGCGGGCATGCTCGTGCTGTCGCGGCTGGACGAGGGGAGCGGCTACTGGACGCTGCTCGCCGGGCTGATCCCGCTCGGCGCCGGGATGGGCCTCGCGATGCCCCCGGCCACGGCGGCGGTCACCGACGCGCTGCCGCCGGAGAAGCAGGGCGTGGGCTCGGCGATGAACGACCTGGCGCGCGAGCTGGGCGGGGCGCTCGGCATCGCGGTGCTCGGCAGCCTCGTCCAGTCCGCCTATCGGGCGAACCTGGACCCCGAGGGCCTTCCCGCGCCCGCCGCCGAGCAGGCCAGGACGTCCCTCGCGACGGCCGCCCGCCTCGGCCCGGACGTCGCGGCGCAGGCGCGGGCGGCGTTCGCGGACGGGATGCACGTCGCGTTCCTGTCGGCGGCGGTCGCGCTCACGGTCACGGCGGCGGTCGTCGCGGTGCTGCTGCGCCGTCCCGCGTCCCGGGACGGCGAAGTGCCCGGGACGGACACAGACCCGTCCCGGGCGCGCACCAATCTCCTTGCCTGACCGGCGGCGCGGAACGCTAAGCTGAACGCGCTCCCTCGCGGAGCGCCCGCGGGCGTGGCGAAGCAGGTATACGCGGCAGGTTTAGGTCCTGTTGGTGGAGACACCGTGGGGGTTCGAATCCCCCCGCCCGCACCCTCCCAGGTGCCGCCCCGGGCGCCGCGCCTCCAGGGCCGCCGCCTCAGACGCCGAGGTCGCGGCGGAGGCGCTCGACGTGGCCGGTGGCCTTCACGTTGTAGTACGCCTTCTCGACCTTGCCCTCGGCGTCCAGGATGAAGGTCGAGCGGATCACGCCGACGACGGCCTTCCCGTAGAGCTTCTTCTCGCCGTAGGCGCCGTAGGCGCGCAGCACCTCGGCGTCGGGGTCGGACAGGAGGGCGAAGGTCAGGCCCTCCTTCTCGCGGAACTTGGCGAGCTTGGCCGGGGCGTCGGGGGAGACGCCGACGACGGTGACGCCGGCGGACTCCAGGTCGGCGAGGCTGCCCTGGAAGTCGACCGACTCCTTGGTGCAGCCGGGCGTCATGGCCGCCGGGTAGAAGTAGAGGACCACCCGCTTCCCGCGCAGGGAGGCCAGCGACACCGGGGTGTCGTCGGCGTCGGGAAGCTCGAAATCGGGGGCGACGTCGCCCGGCTCTAGCCGCTGGGACACCCTGTCCCGCCTTTCGCTCGGTGAGGATCCACTCGGTTGGTGGATCCAACGGTACCGCCCGGGGTGCGGGCGGGCGTCCGGGGGGAAGACCTGCGACACTGTTCGGATCATGCACGACACCGTTCGTGCATGGCTGTTCGTGCACAACTGTTCGGATCACGCATGGCCCGACACGATAAGGACACGGCATGGCTGACAGGGCCCGCGACCCGGAGGCGCTGGAGCGGCAGATCGAGCGCACCCGTCTGGAGCTCGCCCGCACGATAGACGAGCTCGCCGACCGGGTGAACCCGAAGAACGTCGCGCGGCGGGGCGCCGACCGGTTGAAGGAGGAGGCCGCGCACGTCGCGCAGGCCGTCGGCGCGATCGTGCGGCCGGACGGCGAGGGCGACGGCGAGGAGCCGGGCGGCCCCGACCGGCGGCTGCTGCTCGCGGGCGCCGGAGTGGCGGTCACCGTGACCGTCCTCGTGCTGTGGCGCCGCAAGCGCAAACGCCGCTGATCCAGGAGGAGGGGGCGCCGGGCCCGCGGCCGGCGCCCTGGCCGCCTCCGGTCAGTCCAGGGCGGGGGCGGTCGCGGTGAAGCGGGCCTCGACGGCGGCGCGGACGGTCTGCGTGGCCGGTTCCAGGTCGATCGACTCCGGCTCGCCCGGCGCGCCGCCGGGCGCGAGCCCGTACGCCGAGGCGAGCGCGACCCGCGGCGCGGCCGAGTCGCCGCTGGTCAGTCCCTCGTCGGCGAGTTCGACCAGGCCGGTGAGGCGGGCGCCGAGCGCCTCGGCGTAGCTGCGGGCGCGGGCGACGGCCTCGTGCACGGCCTGCCGGGCGGCGCGCCCGTGCACCTCGCTGTCGCGGCGCAGCGCCCAGTCGGGGCCGTTGACCGCGGTGCGCTCCAGGTCGCCGAGCCGGGTCACCAGCTCGCCGAGCACCGCGAAGTCCGCGACGGTGATCTTGATCCAGGCGGTGCCCTGGTAGGCGCGGATGTCGCCCTCGCGCCGCCGGTACCTCAGCAGCGGGGTGATCGACAGCCCGCCGGTCTCCACCTTCTCGACCGCCTCGCCGTAGGACCGGACGAGGTCGAGGCAGCGCTGGTTGCGCTCGACGAGGCGGTCGAGCGCGGTCCGCCGGTCGTTCTCCTGCGACTGGACGTACACCGACAGCCGCGCGATCTCCGGGTCGACCTCCAGGACGGCCTCGCCGCGGACACTGATCAGGGGAGCGTCGCTCATACCGCCCAACCTAGACCGTCACAGTCCCCTGGCAGGCCCGTCAGAGGAAGGTGCGGCCCTCGCCACGGTAGGTCGGGACGGTCCGGACGAACCGGTCGCCCTCGATGAGGTGCACGTCGGCGAACCGCTCGCACAGCTCACCGGCCTTGGTGTGCCGGAACCAGACGCGGTCGCCGATCCGCAGCGTGGCGGCGGCGCGTCCGAGCAGCGGCGTCTGCACCTCGCCCGCGCCCTCGTCGCGGTGGTAGGACAGCCCCGTCGGCAGGTAGGGCTGGGGCAGCCGGACGCGGTCGCCGGGCCCCGAGGCGAGGTAGCCGCCGCCGAGGCAGGTCACGACGTCCGGCCCGGGGCGGCGGACGACGGGCAGCGCGAACAGGGCGGCGGGCCGTCCAGTGAACCCGGAGTACTGGTCGAACAGGTGCGGGTGGTAGAGCCCGGACCCGGCGGCGATCTCGGTGACGGCCCGCTCGGCGGCGGTCGACTCGACGCTGCCGGTGCCGCCGCCGTTGACGAACTCCAGGTCGGCCAGGTCGCGGACGGCGCGGACGATCGCGGCGCGCCGCCGGGCCAGCTCCAGCCGCGACCGCCGCTGCATGGCGCGGATGGCGCGGGCGCGGGCGGGGCGTCCGGGCGGCGCGTCGCCGACCCCGGCGATCTGCGACTCGTAGGCCGTCAGCCCCACGAGGGCCAGCGACGGGCGCTTGAGGATCTCCTCCGCGAACGCGCCGACCTGCGCGGCCGTGTGCAGCGGGGAGCGCAGCGCGCCGAACCTGACCCGCCCGCCGAGCGTCCGGTAGGAGGCGTCGATGTCGATGCAGACGCGGACCGGGCGGCCGCCGCCGGCGCGCTCGATCATGTCGAGGTGCTCGGACGAGTCGACCATCAGCGTGATCGCGCGGGCCGCGCGGGGGTCGGCGGCCAGCTCGGCGATCGCGGCGCGGTCGGCGGTGGGGTAGGCGACGAGGATGTCGTCGCTGAGCCCCTCCCGCGCGAGCCACAGCGCCTCGGGGAGGGTGAACGCCATGATCCCGGCGAAGCCGTCCATCGCGAGGACCTCCTCCAGCACGGCCCGGACGCGCACCGACTTGCTCGCCACCCGGATCGGCTTGCCCGCCGCGCGGCGGACGAGGGCGGCGGCGTTCGCGCGCAGGGCGGCGAGGTCCACGACGGCGAACGGAGCCTCAAGCCCGCCGGTCGCGGCGTCGTAGCGGTCGCGGAGGTTCATGGCGGTCACCCCGCAAGAGTACGCCGAATATGAAAAGATCTCATGTCTTGGCCATGGCCTCACTCCGGATTGGTGACGCGGGCCAGCACGAGCCCGCCGATGATCAGGCCGAGCGCCGCCGCCCGTCCGACCGTGACCGGGTCCTTCTGGACGAGGATGCCCACCGTGATCGCGCCGACCGCGCCGATCCCGGTGAACACCGCGTAGGAGGTGCCGACCGGCAGCGTCCGCATCGCGTAGGAGAGCAGGTAGATCGACAGCGCGCCGAGCGCGAAGCAGGCGAGCGTCGGCAGCGGGCGGGTGAAGTTCTCCGTCGGACGGATGCTCTGCGAGAACGCGATCTCGACGAGCCCCGCCAGCCCGAGCACGAGCCAGGCCATCAGTACCGCCCTCCCAGTTCGCGCGCCGCCGCCAGCGCGTCCGCGTACGACTTCTCATGGGCGGCCCGCCGCCCCGCCAGCGCCGGGTCGAGGCGGCTGTTGACCAGCTCGGCGGCCACGGCCGCGACGTCCTCGACCCCGAAGTGCCCCGCGATGAAGTCGCGCAGGAAGCGCTCCTGGTGGTCGTAGGGCTCGCGCGGCGCGCCCGGCACGTACGAGCCGCCGCGCGCCGAGGCGATCACGAACCGCCGTCCGGCCAGCGACATCTTGGGGAAGGTCACCTGGTCGATCCACGCCTTGAGCGACGCGGGGACGGAGAAGTTGTACATCGGCGTGGCGATCAGCACGACGTCGGCGGCGACCAGCTCGTCCAGCAGCGGTTCGAGGACCGCCCACGCCTCCGCCTGCGCGGGCGTGCGCACCGCCTCCTTGTACCGGCCGATGTCGGTGATCTGGTTGGCCAGCACGTAGTCGCACAGCTCCGTCCACGCCTCGCCGATGAACGGCACGGGCTCGGCCGCCAGGTCGCGGTGGACGTGGCGGCCGGACGGGTTCGCCCGCCTCCACGCGTCCGCGAACGCGTCCCCGACCTCGCGGCTGACCGAGGCGCGGCGGGCGCTGGAGTCCAGGTGGAGCAACGTGGTCATCAGGGTCTCCCTCATTAAGTGGACAAACTGTCCGCTTGCTTCGGTGCCGACTGTACCCCGTATCCGGACAGCTTGTCCACTTATCGCCGTGTCGATTACAGTCGGCGGGATGGAACGCCGCACCGACCTGCTCAGCGGGCATCCCGCCGGGGCGGAGGGACGCCCGCGCGAGCGCGCCGACGCCGCCCGCAACCGCACCAAGGTCCTCGACGCCGCCGCCGCGCTGTTCGCCGCCGGCGACCCGCGCGCCGTCACGATGGACGACATCGCCAAGGCCGCGGGCGTGGGGCGCGGCACGCTCTACCGCCGCTACCCCGACACGACCTCGATCGCCCTCGCGCTGCTGGACGAGCACGAGCGCCGCCTCCAGGGCGAGCTGCTGCGCGGCGCCCCGCCGCTCGGCCCCGGCGCCCCGCCGGGCGACCGGCTCGCCGCCTTCTACGCCGCCATGGTCGACCTGCTCGACGCGCACATCCCGCTCGTCCTCGGCGCCGAGGCGGGCGGGGCGCGGCTGACCACCGGCGCGTACGGGTTCTGGCGCGCGCACGTCCGGATGCTGCTGGCCGAGGGCGGGGTCCCGGGCCCGGACGTGCTCGCCGACGCGCTCCTCGCGCCGCTGGCCTCCGAGGTCTACTCCCACCAGCGCGGCCAGGGCCGCACCCCGGCCGAGATCACCGCCGCGCTCACCACGCTCGCCCGCGCCCTCCTCCCCGAGGGACCGGTCCGGCCGACATAGGGTTGGGGGCGATGACCGAGGCGGCGAGGGATGAGATCGTGAACGAGTATGTGCTGACCCTGTCGTGCCCCGACCGGCCGGGCATCGTCGCCGCGGTGTCGGGGCTGCTCGCCGAGCGCGGCTGCAACATCGTGGAGAGCCAGCAGTTCGGCGAGCGCGAGTCCGCCACGTTCTTCATGCGGGTGCAGTTCGCCGCCCCGGACGCCTCCGACCCCGACGGGCTGCGCGGCGCGTTCGCGTCCCTGGCCGCCGACCTCGGCCTGCGCTGGCGGCTGCACGACCTGGCGTCCCGGCCGCGTGTGCTGATCATGGTGTCGAAGGGCGGGCACTGCCTGAACGACCTGCTCTACCGCCAGCGGTCCGGGCTGCTCGACATCGACGTCGTCGCCGTCGCCTCCAACCACCCCGACCTGCGGCCCCTGACCCAGTCCTACGGGATCGACTACCACCACCTGCCGGTCGGCCCCGGCGGCAGGCAGGCGCAGGAGGCCGAGATCCTGACGCTGGTCGAGCACTACGGCGCCGACCTCGTCGTCCTCGCCCGCTACATGCAGATCCTCTCGGACGACTTCTGCGCCAAGCTGCCCGGCATGATCATCAACATCCACCACTCGTTCCTGCCGAGCTTCAAGGGCGCCCGCCCCTACCACCAGGCGCACGCCCGCGGCGTCAAGGTCATCGGGGCGACCGCGCACTACGTCACCGCCGACCTGGACGAGGGGCCGATCATCGAGCAGGAGGTCGCGCGCGTCGACCACACCCACAGCCCCGAGGAGATGGTGGCGGTCGGCCGCGACGTCGAGTGCCTGGCGCTGGCCCGCGCCGTCCGCTGGCACGCCGAGCACCGCGTGCTGCTCAACGGCGACCGCACGGTCGTCTTCCGCTAGGGCCGCCGCACGGCTCCGCTGGGGCCCTAGGGCCCTGGGACGGCGCGCTCCCGCTCCGTAGCGTCCTTGCCGACCAGTCGCAAGGATCGTCAGCGAGGAGCAGTCGAATGCGCAGGCGCGGAATGCTGATCGGCCTCGCCGCCACCGTCGTCGCGGGCGCCGGGGGAGCGGGCGCGGCGGCGCTGGGCCCCGGTTCGCTACGGACCGCCCCCGCCAGTGCCACCGAGGGCGGCTCCGTCGTCGTCCATGTGGCCCCCGGCGGGGAGGTCGCGTCCCTGGAGGAGGCCGAGAAGGTGCTGGAGGAGCGGAACGCGGTCGACGGCGTCGTCCTCGTCAGGGGCGGGACGTACAAGAACGAGTCGGTCGCGTGGCGGTACTCGCCCGAGGGAGGGTCCATCACCATCCGCGCCGAGCCCGGCACGGGACGCGTCGTCTACGACGGCCGTGGCCGCGACGGGTACTGGGTGACCGTGCGCGCCGGGGGCGCGCGAACGCACTTCAGCGGCATCACGGTGCAGAACTACACCGCCGGGGGCATCCTGTTCCGGGGCGACAAGGACGCCGGGGAGAGGATCACCGGCGGGTCCGTCCGCGACATGGTGTTCCGCAGGCTCGGCACCAGGTACGCCCACGGCCGCGAGGGGTACGGCGCCGTCCACATGTACAACTCCTGGAAGATGCGGATCGAGGACAACCACTTCCAGCAACTGGAGAACAGGACGGCCAAGACCTACAGCCGCATCCACGGTGTCTACTTCTCCGACGGCGCGAGCGAGAACACCGTGTCGGGCAACTCCTTCTCCAGGGTCAGCGGCGACCCTGTCCGCGCCAGCGACGGGGCCAGCCGCAACCGGGTGCTCGGCAACCGGTTCCAGGACACCGGCTGGTACGGGCTGTTCTCCTACTTCAGGTTCCCGCGCGATCCCGTGTGCGGGACGGGCAACTACTTCGCGGGCAACACCTACGGGAAGCCGTATCCGCGCCCCGGCCGCCGCAAGAGCTTCAAGGGGCAGCCGGTGGACTGGGACAAGCGCGGCAAGCCGGGCGCGTGCCGTCCGGACCCGATCAAGGTCGGCAGGAACCGCTACGCGCCCTCCGCCCGCTGACGCCCCTCGCTGATTCCAGGACGAATCACAGCGACTCACCCCGAAACCCCCGGGCGGATGCGCGATGGTCGCGTGAGATGTCGGCATGGCGTGTTTCACTCCTCGTGACAATGCCTCACCATGGGTAACGATGTCCGACGTGCCGAGGCTTCACGGGGGTGGCTATGGCCGAGTCTCTGGTCAGGGACGTGATCCAGGAGACACAGAGCAGGCAGCGGGCGCGGCGGCTCGCCGCACGGGAGTTCCGGCCGCGCCGGACGCTCGCGGGGCTGGCCGCCGCGCTGCTGCTGACCGTCGCCGGCGGCGCGGTCGCGATCGAGCTGGCGGCGCAGGCGCTCGGCTCCGGCGTCCACCCGGTCCCGGGCGCGGACCGGGCGGCCGACGCGCTCGGGCGGCTGCCCTGGAGCCATCCGGGGGTGCGCGCGTGCGCGGCGGGCGTCGCCGTCCTCGGGCTCGCGCTGGTGCTGGCGGCCGTACCGGGCCGCATGCGCGGGATGCCGCTCGACGGCTCCGACCCGCGGCTCGCGGGCGTCCTGCGCCGCTCGGCGCTCCGCCGCTCCCTCGCCGACGCGGCGCTCAGCGTGCCCGGCATCGAGCGCGCCCGCGTGCGGGGCGCGGGCCTGGTCCGCAGGCGCGTCATCGTGCGCGCCGCGACCGGCTACCGCAACCCCGCCAACCTGGAGGAACTGGTCCACTGCGCGGTCGACGACCGGCTCGACAGCATCGAGCCGATGTTCCGGCCGCCCGTCGATGTACGGCTGACCTGGCGGAAGGACTGATATGAGGGTCGCTCTGGCGGTGACCGGCGCCCTGCTGTTCGGCTGCGGCGCCGCCGCCCTGGCCGCCGGGCTCGGCGGCTTCGACGGTCTGGGCGCCCTGTCCGGGCGCCCGCCGCTCGACCCGGCGCTGGTCCGGTTCGCCGGCTCAGCCTCCTGGTTCCCGGGCGTGCTGGCGGCCGTCGCCGAACTGGTGTCGCTCGCGGGCCAGCTGTGGCTGGTCCTCCAGGGCCGCGCCCTGCTCCGGCGCTGGTGGCCCGACATGGACGCGGGCACCCGCGTGCTGTCCCGCTCCGCCGCCGCGAACCTGGCGCGGGACGGCGAGGCGCTGCCCGGCGTCCGCGACCTGCGCGTCCGCCTCACCGGCACCCTCACCCACCCCAGGCTGGTGGTCACGGTGACCTGCGAGGGCGACGCCGTCCTGGGCGAGGTCTTCGGCGAACTGGGCGCGGGCCCCGTCGAACGCTACCGCCGGACGATGGGCATGCCCGACCTGGACGCGGTGATCCGCCTGCGCCCGGCCTTCCCCAAACGCCACCGCCGCACCCCGGCCGCAGAGGCCGCCTAGGCGGTAGCGCAAACGACCTCGGCCGTCACGCGAGCGCGTAGCCGGCCGGTGGGGGGAAGCCGAAGGCGGACCTCCACCGGGAAGATCGCGAAGCGATGCCGCGTTCGCCCAAAGCACGGTCAACGAGCCGCCAGGCGAGCGCCTTGGGCCGGGGTTCAAAAAGTAGTGCCGCCCGGCGCCGGGAGCTTGGGAGCGGGGGAGCTGGCGCCGGGCGGCTGGTCAGGTGGTCAGGTGGCCGGTCGCGGGCGCTCGGTGAGCGCCGGGGCGGCCGGTCGTTCGGCGGGGGCGGTGGTCGGTTCGTGTTGCGGGGCGGCCTCGTCGAAGGGGTCTTCGCCGGACAGGACGTGCCTCGCCCGCTCCGGGTCGAACTCGCCGGTCCAGTGGCCGATCACCACGGTCGCGACGGCGTTGCCCGCGAAGTTCGTCAGGGCGCGGGCCTCGGACATGAACCGGTCGATCCCGACGATGAAGCCGACGCCGTCCACCAGTTCGGGCTTGTGCGACTGGAGGCCGCCCGCCAGCGTCGCGAGGCCGGCGCCGCTGACGCCCGCCGCGCCCTTGGAGGCGACGACCATGAACAGCAGCAGCGGGATCTGCGCGCCGACCGACAGCGGCTGGTCCTGCGCGGAGGCGATGAACAGCGTCGCCATCGTCAGGTAGATCGCGGTGCCGTCCAGGTTGAAGGAGTACCCGGTCGGGACCGTGATCCCGACGACCGGGCGGCTCACCCCGAGATGCTCCATCTTGGCGATCAGCCGGGGCAGCGCCGACTCCGAGGACGAGGTCGACAGGATCAGCAGGAACTCGCGGGCCAGGTAGCGCAGCAGCGACCAGATGCCGATCCGCGCGACCAGCCACAGCACCGCGCCGAGCACGCCGAACACGAACAGCACGCAGGTCACGTAGAAGCCCAGCATGATCACCGCGAGGCTGCGCAGCGCCGACCAGCCGCTCGCGCCGACCACGGCCGCGATCGCGCCGAACGCCCCGACCGGCGCCGCCCACATGATCATCGCGAGCACCCGGAACACCAGCCGCTGCGCGTGCTCGACACCGCGCAGCACCGGCGCCCCCGCCGGTCCGAGGCTCTGCAGCGCGAACCCGGCGAGCAGCGCGACCAGCAGCGTCTGAAGCACCTGGCCCTCGGTCAGCGCCGACACCATCGTGGACGGGATGATCCCCAGCAGGAAGTCGGTCGTCCCCTCTGCGTCCGCTGCCTGCTCGTGCGCCGTCGCGACCGAGGCCGGGTCCAGGTGCACGCCGTCCCCCGGATGCAGGACGTTGCCCACCGTCAGCCCGATGGCGAGCGCGAACGTCGACATCACGAGGAAGTAGCCGATCGTGACGAGGCCGACCCTGCCGACCTTGGCGGCCCGCGCCACCGAGCCGACGCCGAGCACGATCGTGCAGAAGATGATCGGTGAGATCATCATTTTGATCAGGTTGACGAAGCCGGTGCCGAGCGGCTTGAGCTCGACCGCGGCGTCCGGAGCGGCGATCCCGACCGCGATGCCGAGGAGCACGGCCGCGACGACCGCCAGGTACAGGTAGTGGACGCGATCGTGCGCGGCACCGGCTGCTCTCGGTGCGGGCACGGGCGGGCTCCCTCGCGGATCGGGCGGCGGCGCGGCGCGGGCCGCCGCACATCAGCGACTATGGCGGCATCTGTGACGCCGGTCACGTTTGTGTACATTGCGTTCACGGCCGGGCTCGCCGGCCCGCGACTCCGAGGACGACGAGGACCCGTGACCCCCCGAACCAGTGAGAGCCCCGCCCGGCCGTGGTGGCGCGCCCCGAGCCGGTGGAGCATGGCGCGGCAGCTCCTCGTCCTCCAGGCGGCGCTCGTCGGGCTGCTGGTGGTGGTGGGCGCGACGCTCGCCTTCCTGGACGCGCGCCGAGCCGTCGACGACGGCGCCACCGGGACGGTGACGGCGGTCGCGGCGAGCATCGCGGCCGCGCCGGACGTGCGCGCCGCCCTCGCCGCCCCCGACCCGAGCCGCGTGCTCCAGCCCTACGCCGAGCGCGTCCGGCACGACACCGGGGTGGACTTCATCACGATCATGAGCCCGGCCGGGATCCGCTACACCCACCCCGACCCGGCGCGGATCGGGCAGCGCTTCATCGGCAACACCGCGCCCGCGCTGGCCGGACGGCCCTTCACCGAGACCTACACCGGCACGCTCGGGCCGTCCGTCCGCACGGTCGTGCCGGTCTTCGGGGACGGGCACCGCGTCGTGGCGCTGGTCGCGGCGGGCATCACGGTCCGGGCGATCTCCGCCGAGCTGCGCGGGCGGCTGGCCTCGCTGGTCGCGGTCGCCGCGGCGGTGCTGGCGGCGGGCGTGGCGGGCAGCTCGCTGGTGGCCGCGCGGCTGCGCCGCCAGACCCGGGGCGTGGCGCCCGGCGAGCTGCGCGAGATGTTCGAGTACCACGAGGCGATCCTGCACGCGGTCCGCGAGGGGCTGCTGCTGCTCGACCGCGCCGGACGGGTCGTGCTGTGCAACGACGCGGCCCGGGAGCTGCTCGGCCTCGCCGCCGACCCGCGCGGGCGCCCCGCCGCAGAGCTCGGCCTGCCGGCCGAGCTGGCCGCCGCGCTCGCCTCCGCCGACCCGAGGGCGGACGAGATCCACATCGGCGACACCCGCGTGCTGGTGGTCAACACCGCGCCCGTCCGCTCGCGGGACCGCGCGATGGGCAACGTGGTCACGTTGCGCGACCACACCGAGCTGCAGGCGCTCACCGGCGAGCTGGACTCGGTCCGCGGGTTCGCCGAGTCGCTGCGCTCGCAGGCGCACGAGGCCGCCAACCGGCTGCACGCCGTGGTGTCGCTGGTGGAGCTCGGCCGCCCCGACCAGGCCGTCGCGTTCGCCACCGCCGAGCTGGAGAGCGCGCAGCGGCTCACCGACCGGGTCGTCGGCTCGGTGAGCGAGCCGGTGCTGGCCGCGCTGCTGCTCGGCAAGTCCGCCGAGGCGGCCGAGCGGGGCGTCGACCTCGTCGTCTCCGAGGACACGGCGGTCGAGGGCGGCGTCCCGGCCCGCGACCTGGTCACGATCCTCGGCAACCTCATCGACAACGCGGTGGACGCCGCGATCGAGGGCGCGGCGCGGCGCCCGCCCCGCGTCACGGTCAGCGCCCGCGCGCAGGACGGCGACCTCGTCCTCGTGGTCGCCGACAGCGGGCCCGGCGTGGACCCGCGCACGGTCCCGGACATGTTCCGGCGCGGCTGGACGACCAAGTCCTCCGGCGGGCCTGCCGGGCACGGCCTCGGGCTCGCGCTGGTCGGGCAGGCCGTCCGGCGCGGCGGCGGCGAGATCACGGTCGGCGGGGGGCCGGGCGCGGTGTTCACCGTCCGGCTGCCGCTGGACGCGCGATGATCAGGGTCCTGGTCGTCGAGGACGACCCGGTCGCCGCCGAGGCGCACCGCGACTATGTCGAGCGGGTCGCCGGGTTCACGGTCGCCGGGGTCGTGCACTCCGGCGCGGACGCGCTGCGGTTCTGCGAGCGGGCCGGGGTCGACGTCGTCCTGCTCGACTTCTACCTGCCCGACACCCACGGGCTGACGGTCTGCCGGGCGCTGCGCGCGGCGGGCCGGGACGTGGACGTGATCGCCGTGACCTCCGCCCGGGACCTCGCGGTGATCCGCTCCGCCGTCGCGGTCGGTGTCGTCCAGTACCTGCTCAAGCCGTTCACGTTCGCCTCGCTGCGCGACAAGCTCGACCGGTACGCGCGGTTCCGGGAGCAGGCCGCGCGGGCCGGGGAGGTCAGCGGGCAGGCCGACGTGGACGGGATGCTCGCCACGCTGCGCGCCCCCGGCCACCGCTCGCTGCCGAAGGGGATGAGCGCCGAGACGCTCCAGTCGGTCACCGAGGCGCTCGCCGGCGCGCCGGAGGGGCTGTCGGCGGCCGCCGCCGCGAGCCTCACCGGCGTCTCCCGTGTCACCGCCCGGCGCTACCTCGAATACCTCGCGGAGAGCGGACTGGCACGCCGCCGTCCCCACTACGGGCAGGTCGGACGGCCCGAGGTCCGCTTCTACCCCGGGTAGAGCGGCACGTCACGGGGTAGTTACGGAGCGAACGATTCGTCAGTGACACGGGGGAGTTGTCGTGAACGACAAGGCGGACCGCGAGACGGAACGGGCTCAGGAGAGACCGGAGCGCGAGGAGCCGCGCGGGGACCGGCGTGAGGGTCCCACCGGTAAGGGCGCCCGCGACGACAAGAGGAAGCTGAGCGACGCCGCCAGGAAGATGCGGGCGATGTTCGAGAAGTAGGGCGCTCGGGGGCCCGGCCGCAGGCGGGACGCGGCGGCCGGGCCCTGGCGAAGCAGCGCCGACCGCCCTGTCCGGCACCCTGCCGACCGCGCCGGGCAAAGCCGCGTTGACCTGCGCGAGAGTTTCGCTTTCACCCCCTGTGAGCATGAACGGCGCAATAGGGACGCATCGGGGGGATGTCGTGAGTCAGGACACAGCGGTCGGACAGCAGCACGGCGGGTCGGGGGAGCTGGTGACCTCGGGCGGCCGCACCCGGATCGCCGACGACGTCGTCGCGAAGATCGCGGGCATGGCGGCGGGCGAGGTCGGCGGCGTCCACGCGATGGGTTCGACCGGGGCCCTGGACAACGTCCGCGACCGCCTTCCCGGCGGCTCGCCCAACCGGGGCGTGTCGGTGCAGGTCGGCGAGCGGCAGGCCGCCGTCGACCTCGAACTCGTCGTGGACTACGGGGTCTCGATCCCCGAACTGGCGGGCACCGTCCGCTCCAACGTCATCGGCGAGGTCGAGCACATGTGCGGGCTGGAGGTCGTCGAGGTCAACATCGCCGTCGAGGACGTCCACGTCCCCGGCGACGACGTGCACGACGACGACCAGGGGGAGCCCCGGGTCCGATGACCGGACCCGCGCATGCCGACGAGGCCGAACGCATCGCCGAGGCCGCGCTGGCGTGCCCGGACGTCCCCGCCCTCACGGCGGGCCCGCACGCCCGCATCGTGACCTACCGCGTCGGCCTCCCCCTTCCCGGCGTGGCCGTCCACCCCGACCGGATCGAGGTCGGGATCGTCGCCCGCCGCGCCCGCCCCTTCGCCGAGACGGCCGAGGACGTCCGCCGGCGGCTGCGCCCCCTCGCCCGAGACCTTCCGATCGACATCATGATCGGCGACGTGGAGTGATCGCCATGCGACCTGTCTGGCCCCTGGTGGGGCTCACCTTCGGCACCGCCCTCGGCTTCGCGGGGGCCTTCGGCGGCTTCGGCGCGTTCTTCATCGTGCTGTTCCTCGGCGCCCTCGGCTTCCTCGCCGGCCGCGCGATCGAGGGCGACCTGGACCTCGGCCGGCTGTTCTCGTCCTTCAACGAGGGCCGGCGTCCGCGATGACGGTGACCGCGCCGCCGCATCAAGCCGTCCGGTCGCGGGGCACGACCCGGATCAGCGACCGCGCCGTCGAGCGGATCGTCGCGCGGGTGCTGGACGAGGCGGGCGACTCCGACGCGATGACCAGGACGATGCTCGGCGTGCCGCTGCGCGGGCGGCGCGGCTCGCGCACCGACGTCCGGGTGGACGCCGAGATCGTCACCATCCGGACGGCGATCTCGGTGACCTACCCGCGCCCGGTGCGGGAGGTCGCCCGGCGCGTCCGGGAGAGCGTGCGCGGACGGGTGGAGGAGCTGACGGGCCTGAGCGTCCGGCAGGTGGACATCGAGGTCGCCGAACTGGAGCGGCCCACGGGCAGGGCACTGGCATGAGGACGCCCGCCGACCGGGCCGCCCGGCACGCGTTCCGCTCGCGCCGCGTCTGGCCCGGCCTGATCGCGGCGCTGCTGCTCACCGCCGCCGCGGCGATCACCGCCGTGGAGGTCATCTCCGCCTGGGCGGGGCACCCCGCGCACATCGTCGCCTACGGACGCGTCCGGGACTGGGCCGACGACACGGCATGGAAGGACTGGCAGGCCCTCGCCGCCGCGAGCGGCCTGACGCTGCTCGGACTGCTCTTCCTGGGAGCCGGGCTGCTGCCGGGCAGGTCCCGCCTCGTCCCGCTGCACGGGGACGACCCGGACCTGCTGATGGGCGTGACCAGGCGCGGGCTGAAGGACGCCGTCGCGGCGGCGGCGGGGGACGCGCCGGGCGTGTCCGGCGTGCGGCGGGTCCGGCTGCGGCCGCGGCGCGTCAAGGTGGTCGCGGTGACGCCCGTCCGCGACTCGGCGGACCTGGACGAGCGGGTCGGCGCGGCCGTCGGCGACCGGCTCGGCCGCCTCCGCCCGCTGCCGGACCGGTCGGTGTCGGTGCGGCTCAAGCACCGGGAGGTGTGATGGACCGCCGCCCGGCCCACCTCAACCGCACCGGCCTCGTCCTGCTCGGGCTGGTCCTCACGCTGCTGGGCGCCGCGGCGCTCGCCCGCGGGCTCGGCCTGTTCGGGGACGACCGCGCGTCCGCGCCGCTCCTGTCCGGCCAGGTCCACCGCTACGTCGACGACCACTCCTGGTTCTGGCCCGCGGTGACGGCGGCGGCGATCGTCCTGGCGCTGCTGGGCCTGGCGTGGCTGCTGGCGCAGGGCCGCTCCGCCAAGCTGGCGGCCCTCTCCCTGGAACCGGACGGCGCGGGCGGCACGACCCGGCTCCCGGCCAAGGCCGTGACCGAGGCGCTGGAATCGGAGATCGAGGACTATCCGGGCGTCCGGAGCGCCCGCGCACGGCTGCTCGGCACCTCGCGCCACCCGGAGCTGCGGCTGAAGGTGGCCTACAGCGGGCGCGCCGACCTGCCGGACCTCCGCCGCCGCATCGCCGACGAGGCGCTCCGCCGGCTGTGCACGGCGCTCGAACGCGACCGGGTCCGGGCGACCGTGCGGCTCCGCCTCGTCCCGGGCGACCGTCTCTGACGTTTGACGACGGTTTTGGTGGCGATTGAAGGCATATTTCGGGGTGCATGACTAATATGTGAAGTGTCCGTGTTGTCGAGGGCAAGGGAGGCAGAGTTGGCCGAGCATCAGCACCGGGCGGCTCCGCTGTGGGGCCCGTCGACGCATGGAGGGAACTGACGGACCACGGCATGGGCCCCTTCCGTAGAGTGGCCCGATGGCCCGGGGCCGCGACACGAAGTCGCGGCCCCGGGTTTTTCTGTGTATCCACTGGTAGACGCCAGGATGGCGGCGCCGCGACGCCGAGCCGGAAAAGAATCGGCAACGCATCAAGAAATGTGTTCACCGGCGAAATTCGGCACCTCTCACCTCCCGCGAACCGCTCGATACCGAAGCGGCGGGCCCCCGGCGGAACGAGGGGCGCGAAACCTAGTGCAATGCCGCCGCCGCCGTGGCCGATTCAGGTCCGAAATCGGGCCACGGCCACCTAACCGAGAGACAGCAGGCGGTCACTCCCAAGTCACTTTCAGTGATACTTCATGGGGCAGTAGCGTCAGGTGTCCCACCAATTACAAGGAGTGATTGACATGAAGCGCCGTGTCTCGATCGTCGTAGGCGGACTGGCCAGCGCCGCCCTGCTCTCCCTCGCCCCCGCCACCGCGGCCTCGGCCGACGGCCCCCACGACTCGGGCAACATCGAGTCCAACGGCAACAGCGCCGTGAACATCCCGATCGGCCTGTGCGGCTCGAACATCCCCGTCGTCTCGATTCCGGTCCCCGTCCTCAACGGCGGCAACCAGAACGTCGGGCAGTGCGTCGTCCAGGGCATCGAGTAGTCAGGGACGCGTGACCCGGCCCGCGAGGTCGATCGGCATGGCGGCGAACGAGGACGCCCGAGCGGCGGCGCCCCCGTCCGACGTGCTGGTCCCTCGCGGGCCGTCGCCGTATGGAGGCCACCCGCGGCCGGGCTCCGCTCGCGCGCCGGACGAGGCCGTCAGCGGCGGCGGTTAGGCTTCCCGGTATGCCGAGGGACGCCGAACCGCGCGACTGCTCCATCGCCGACACCCTGGACCTGGTCGGCGAACGCTGGAGCCTGCTCGCCATCCGCGAGCTCAGCTACGGGGTGCGCCGGTTCGACCAGATCGTCCACAACACGGGCGCGTCCCGCGACATCCTGACGGCCCGGCTGCGCAAGCTGGAGTCGGGCGGCGTCATCCGCCGCGAGCGCTACAGCGACCACCCGGTCCGCCACGAGTACCACCTGACCCCGGCGGGCGCCGAGCTGTGCGACGTCCTGCTCGTCCTGATGCGCTGGGGCGACCGCCACCTGAACGCCGACGACCCGCCCGTCCGCTGGCAGCACTCCTGCGGCCACCCGGTGGCCCCCCGCGTGATCTGCGCCCACTGCGGCGACGACGCCCGCACCGGCACCCACTCCCCGACCGGCCGAGGCATCCGCACGCCTTGACGCCGGGGCTCGGGGTCAGCACTCGATGACGTTGACGGCGAGGCCGCCGCGCGAGGTCTCCTTGTACTTGTCCAGCATGTCGCGGCCGGTGTCGCGCATGGTGCGGATGGCCTTGTCGAGGGAGACGAAGTGGCGGCCGTCGCCGCGCAGGGAGATGCGGGCGGCGCTGATGGCCTTGATGGCGCCGACGGCGTTGCGTTCGATGCAGGGGACCTGGACGAGGCCGCCGACCGGGTCGCAGGTGAGGCCGAGGTTGTGCTCGATGCCGATCTCGGCGGCGTTCTCGACCTGCTCGGGGGTGCCGCCGAGGACCTCGGTGAGGCCGGCGGCGGCCATCGAGCAGGCGGAGCCGACCTCGCCCTGGCAGCCGACCTCGGCGCCGGAGATGGAGGCGTTCTGCTTGAACAGGACGCCGATCGCGCCGGCGGTCAGCAGGAAGCGGACGACGCCCTCGTCGTCGCGTCCGGGGACGAAGCGGTCGTAGTAGTGCAGGACGGCCGGGATGATGCCCGCCGCGCCGTTGGTGGGGGCGGTGACGATCCGTCCGCCGGCGGCGTTCTCCTCGTTCACGGCGAGGGCGAAGAGGGTGACCCAGTCCATGGCGTGCAGGGGGTCGGACGGCTTCTCCGCAGAGAGCTGGCGGTGCAGTTGGGGCGCGCGGCGGCGGACCTTGAGCCCGCCGGGGAGCAGGCCCTCGCGGGTGCAGCCCCGGGTGACGCAGGCGCGCATCACGTGCCAGAGCTCCAGCAGGCCCTCGCGGACCTCCTGCGGGGAGCGGCCGAACGCCTTCTCGTTCTCCATCATCAGCGCCGAGATCGACAGGCCCGTCTCGCGGCAGCGTTCGAGGAGTTCGGCGGCGGTGTCGAAGCGGTAGGGCAGGACGGTGTCGTCGGGCTTGATGCGGTCGGCGCCGGTGGCGTTCTCGTCCACGATGAAGCCGCCGCCCACGGAGTAGTAGACCTTGGCGCGCAGTTCGCCGCCCCGCTCGTCGAACGCGGTGAAGCGCATCCCGTTGGGGTGGCCGGGGAGCGACTCCTTGCGCTCGAAGACCAGGTGCTCGCCGACCGCGAACGGGATCTCGTGGTCGTGGAAGAGCGTGATCGTGCCGCGCTCGCGGATGGCGGCGAGGCGGTCGTCGACGGTGTCCACATCGACCGCCTCGGGTTTGTCGCCCTCCAGGCCGAGGATGACGGCCTTGTCGCTGCCGTGTCCCTTGCCGGTGAGGCCGAGCGACCCGTAGAGGGTCACCTGGACGGACGCGGTCTTCTCCAGCAGCCCGTCGCGGTGCAGGCCGCGGGCGAAGCGGTGCGCCGCCGCCATCGGGCCGCCGGTGTGGGACGAGGAGGGGCCGATTCCTATTTTGAACAGGTCGAAAACGCTGATGGCCATTGCTACCTCTTCGTAGCGCCCCCTCCGCCGTGGGCGGAGGGGGCGGCTGGCGTTTCTAGAGCTCGGGGTACAGGGGGTGCTTGTCCGCGAGGGCCTTCACCCGCGCCGCGAGCGCGGCGAGGTCGGGGGAGGGTTGCAGGGCCAGCGCGATGACGTCGGCGACCTCGGTGAAGTCCGGGGCGGTGAAGCCGCGGGTGGCGAGGGCCGGCGTGCCGATCCGCAGGCCGGAGGTGACCATCGGCGGGCGCGGGTCGTTCGGGACGGCGTTGCGGTTGACGGTGATGCCGATCTCGTGCAGCCGGTCCTCGGCGTCGCGTCCGGTCAGCTCGGAGTCGACCAGGTCGACCAGCACGAGGTGGACGTCGGTGCCGCCGGTCAGCACCTTGACCCCGGCCTTGGCCGAGTCGTCGGCCAGCAGCCGCTCGGCGAGGATCCGGGCGCCCTCCAGCGTCGCCTGCTGGCGGGCGCGGAACCCGTCGGAGGCGGCGAACCTGAGCGCGACCGCCTTGGCCGCGATCACGTGCTCCAGCGGGCCGCCCTGCATGCCCGGGAACACCGCTGAGTTGATCTTCTTGCCGTACTCCTCGCGGGCGAGGATCAGACCGCCGCGCGGGCCGCCGAGCGTCTTGTGCGTGGTGGTCGTGACGATGTCGGCGTGCGGGACGGGCGAGGGGTGCAGCCCCGCCGCGACCAGGCCCGCGAAGTGCGCCATGTCGACCATGAGCAGCGCCCCGACCGAGTCGGCGATCTCCCGGAACCTGGCGAAGTCCAGTTGGCGCGGGTACGCCGACCAGCCCGCGACGATCATCTTCGGACGGTGCTCGGCGGCGAGCGCGGCGACCTCGTCCATGTCGACCAGGCCGTCCTCGGCGCGGACGTGGTAGGGCACCACGTTCAGCACCTTGCCGGAGTAGTTCAGCCGCATCCCGTGGGTGAGGTGCCCGCCGTGCGCGAGGTCGAGGCCGAGGATCGTGTCGCCCTGCTGGAGCAGCGCGAAGTAGACCGCCGTGTTGGCCTGGGCGCCGCTGTGCGGCTGGACGTTGGCGTGCTCGGCGCCGAACAGGGCCTTGGCCCGGTCGATCGCGAGCTGCTCGGTGACGTCGACGTACTCGCAGCCGCCGTAGTAGCGGCGGCCCGGGTAGCCCTCGGCGTACTTGTTGGTCAGGACGGAGCCCTGCGCCTCCAGCACGGAGACCGGCGCGAAGTTCTCCGAGGCGATCATCTCCAGCGTGCCCTGCTGGCGCCGCAGCTCGGCGGCGACGGCCTCGGCGACCTCGGGGTCGGCCGCGGCCAGCGAGTCGTTGAGGCCGAGGGTGTCGGATGCCACGGTCAGCCCTCCTCGACGAGCTTGTTGTAGTCGGTGGCGTCGAGCAGGTCGCCCGGCTCACCGGAGATGCGGACCTTGAAGATCCAGCCCTCGCCGTAGGGGTCGTCGTTGATCACCTTCGGCTCGTCCACCACGGCGCTGTTGATCGCGGTGATCTCGCCGCTGACCGGGGCGTACAGGTCGCTGACCGACTTGGTCGACTCGACCTCGCCGCAGGGCTCGCCGGCCTCGACGGCGTCGCCCTCGTTCGAGTGGAGCTCCAGGTAGACGATCTCGCCGAGCGCCTCCGCGGCGTGCGCGGTGATCCCGACGGTGACGATGCCGTCCTCGGGCACCTGGCCCGCGGGGTCGAGCCCGGCGACCCACTCGTGTTCTTCGCTGTAGCGGAGCTGCTCCGGAACGCTCACGGTTATTCTCTCTCCAGGTCTCAGGAACGCTTGTAGAACGGCAGGTCGACGACGTCGACCGGCTCGGGCCTGCCGCGGACGTCCACGGCGAGGCCGCTCTCCCCGGCGCCGCCGTCCAGGTAGGCCATGGCGATCGGCCTGCCCAGTGTGGGCGACGGGGCGCCGCTCGTCACGACTCCGCACGGCGTGCCGTCGGACGTGACGACCTGGTACCCCTTGCGGGGCGCGCGACGCCCCCGGGCCACCAACCCGACGAGCCTACGG
Source organism: Actinomadura litoris (assembly GCF_009733595.1). GTDB lineage: Bacteria > Actinomycetota > Actinomycetes > Streptosporangiales > Streptosporangiaceae > Spirillospora > Spirillospora litoris. The sequence continues at coordinate 636,866 of NZ_WOFH01000003.1, forward strand.
CCCACGGGCGTCTGTGCCTGCGCCGCCAGCGCGGCCTTCCCGACGAAGTCGGCGGGCTTGTCGAGCTTGACGACGCGGCCGAGGCCCGCCTCGAACGGGCTGGTCTCGGCGGTCAGCTCGTTGCCGTACAGCGGCATGCCCGCCTCCAGCCGGAGCGTGTCGCGCGCCGACAGGCCCGCCGGGACGACGCCCTCGACCTCCGCCAGCTCCCGCCAGAGCGCGACGGCGTCGGCGGAGTCGACGAACAGCTCGAAGCCGTCCTCGCCGGTGTAGCCGGTGCGGGCGACCAGCGCGTCCACGCCCGCGACCTTGGCCGCCAGGATCGCGTAGTACTTCAGCCCGGCCAGCGGCGCGGCCGTGAACCCTTCGAGGATCGCCTGGGAGCGCGGGCCCTGGAGGGCGATCAGCGCGTAGTCGTCGGAGCGGTCCGAGACGGCGGCGTCGAAGCCCGCCGCGCGCTCGACCAGCGCCTCCCGGACGGTCGCGGCGTTGGCGGCGTTCGCGACGACCATCCAGGTCGCCTCCGCCAGCCGGTAGACGATCAGGTCGTCCAGCACGCCGCCGTCGGGGTCGCAGATCATCGTGTAGCGGGCCTTGCCCACCGCCATCGGCGACAGGTTGCCGACCAGAGCGTGGTCGAGCGCGGCGCCCGCGCCCGGCCCGTCCAGGAAGATCTCCCCCATGTGGGACAGGTCGAACAGCCCGGCGCCGGTGCGGACGGCCTGGTGCTCGGCGGTCTCGCTCGCGTAGCGCAGCGGCATCAGGTAGCCCGCGAAGTCGACGAGGTTCGCGCCGAGGTCCTGGTGGACGTCGTGCAGAGGCGTCTTCTTCGCGCTACTCGCGGTCGGTTCGGCGGACATCGGTTCGGCTCCTTCGTCGCGGGCGCGCGTGGTCACATCGTCCCACTCGCGCACCGTGCGTCTCGGTGCCTCCCCCTCTGTCATCGGCGCCTGAGAGCTTCACCCGCTCCGTTCACTGCGGGCTTTCACCTTCGGCGGGGGACGCGGAGTCCCCGCTTTCCAGAGGTCGCCTGGTCCGTGCGGTCCGTGGGCCTGAGAGGTTCCGGGGAGGGTTTGCTCCTTCGGCGTCCCCCGCTGGCGGCCGGGGACTCTCCCGCACGGGATCATCGGCTTTGCCCAGGCTAGCAGCGCCGTCACCCTCGCGACCAGGCGCCGCGACCCGTTCTTGACCGCGCCTCGACCGTCCGCCCGGCCGCGCCTCGACCGTCCGTCCCGCTGTGCCTCGACCGTCCGCCCGGCCCTGCCGGACGGGGCCATGGCGGGGCGCGGCGGGGGGTGTGTGACGTAGTCTGAGGGGATTGCTGGAGACCACCCCCCGGTGCGGGGTGCACGACCGGAGGGGCACGCATGGGCTGGCTGGCGGGAGTGCTGATCCTGTTCTTCGGCCTGCTGGCGTCGATCGCGCTGCACGAGCTCGGGCACTTCTCGTTCGCCAAGCTGTTCGGGGTCCGCACGACGCAGTTCATGGTCGGGTTCGGGCCGACGATGTGGTCGCGCCGCAAGGGCGAGACCGAGTACGGCGTGAAGTGGATCCCGCTCGGCGGCTACATCCGGATGATCGGGATGCTGCCGCCGCGCCGGGGCGACGCCCCCGGCCAGGTCCGGCGGATCAGCACCGGCCCCTGGCAGGGCCTCATCGAGTCGGCGCGCGGCGCGGCGCTGGAGGAGGTCAGGCCCGGCGACGAGAACCGCGTGTTCTACAACAAGAAGTGGTGGCAGAAGCTGCTGATCATGTTCGGCGGGCCCGCGATGAACCTCATCCTGGCCGTGGTCTTCTTCGCGATCCTGCTGATGGGCATCGGCATGCAGCAGGCCCAGCCGGTGATCGCGGAGGTCTCGCCCTGCATGGTCCCCAAGAGCCAGGCGAGCGTGGACCACTGCCCGGCGGGCGCGACGCCGACCCCGGCGAAGCAGGCCGGGCTCCAGGAGGGCGACCGCATCGTCTCCTATGAGGGCCGGGCCGTCGAGGACTACAAGCAGCTCCAGAAGCAGATCCGCGACTCGGCCGGCAGGACCGTCCCGATGGTGGTCGACCGCGGGGGGCGGCGGCTCACGCTGAACGTGCCGATCACCCGCAACCAGATGCGCGACCTGGACGACCAGAACAAGATCGTCGAGGTCGGGTTCCTCGGCATCACGCCGACCACCAAGGTCGAGCGGGAGGGCCCCGGCGCGGTCGCCTCGACGATCGGCGACCTCACCGGGCACACGGTGGGCGCGCTGGTGCGGATGCCGCAGAAGATGGTCGGCATCTGGAACGCCGCCTTCAGCGGCGACAAGCGCGACCCGAACGGCCCGATCGGCGTCGTCGGCGTCAGCCGCATCGGCGGCGACGTCGCCGCCTCCGACCAGCTCACCGGCGGCGAGAAGGTCTCCTACTTCGTGATGCTGCTCGGCTCGCTGAACCTCGCGGTCGGGCTGTTCAACCTCGTCCCGCTGCTGCCGCTGGACGGCGGGCACATGGCCGGGGCCCTGCTGGAGGCGCTCAAGAAGGGGTTCGCCCGCGTGTTCCGGCGTCCCGACCCCGGCTACGTGGACGTCGCCAAAGCGCTCCCCGTCACCTACGTGATGGCGGCCGTACTGATCGTCATGGGCGGGCTGCTGATCTACGCCGACCTCGTGAACCCGGTCCGCTTCAACGGCTGACGGGCCCTAGGGGAGGCTCGGCTCCGGGAGTTCGCCGGTCTTGAGGAAGGCGTCCAGCGCCGCGAGGTAGGGGCGGATGTCCAGGCCCTGCGCGTCGAGCCACGCGTCCGACCCGTAGGTGCCCGCGTACCGCTCGCCGCCGTCGCAGATCAGCGTGACGACGCTGCCGCGCTCGCCCGCCGCCCGCATCCGCGCGATCAGCCCGGCCGCGCCCCACATCGCGGTCCCGGTGGAGCCGCCGACGCTGCGGCCGGTGACCTCGCTCGTCCAGCGCATCGCCGCGACGGACGCCGCGTCCGGCACCTGGATCATCCGGTCGATCACCGACGGCAGGAACGACGGCTCGACCCGGGGCCGCCCGATGCCCTCGATCCGCGAGCCCGCCGCCGTCCGCTCGGGGTCCCCGTCGGCGAACGAGCCGAAGAACGCCGAGCCCTCCGGGTCGACCACGGCGAGCCGCGTCTGGAAGCGCCGGTACCGCGCGTAGCGGCCGATCGTCGCGGACGTGCCGCCCGTGCCCGCGCCGACCACGACCCACGCCGGCTCGGGGAAGCGCTCCAGCCGGAGCTGCTCGAAGATCGACTCGGCGATGTTGTTGTTGCCGCGCCAGTCGGTCGCGCGCTCGGCGTAGGTGAACTGGTCCATGAAGTGGCCGCCGCACGCCGCCGCCAGCCGCCGCGACTCGTCGTAGATCGAGGACGGGTCGTCCACCAGGTGGCAGCGCCCGCCGTGGAACTCGATCAGCCCGATCTTCTCCGGGCTCGTCGTGGCGGGCATCACCGCGACGAACGGCAGCCCGAGCAGCCGCGCGAAATAGGCCTCCGACACCGCCGTGGACCCGCTGGACGCCTCGATGATCGTGGTGTCGTCCCGGATCCAGCCGTTGGCGAGCGCGTACAGGAACAGCGACCGCGCGAGCCGGTGCTTCAGCGACCCCGTCGGGTGCACCGACTCGTCCTTCAGGTACAGGTCGACGCCCCACTCGGGCGGCAGCGGGAAGACGTGCAGGTGCGTGTCGGCGCTGCGGTTGGCGTCGGCCTCGACCTTGCGGATGGCCTCGGCGATCCACGCCCGGCAGGCGGGATCGCAGCGGTCCACGACACGGCTCATTGTGGCATTTCCCTCGCTTTTCGCCTCGATTGGCATCGATCCCCGGCAAACCCCACGATATCCCCGCACGTCACAGGGCATGATGGAGCCCACGGGGGGAAGATGATCGACCTGTTCAGGCAGCGCATCATGGACACCGGACGGCTGCCGCTGTTCGGTTTCTTCGTCGCGTTCATCGTGACGTTCGTGCTCACGCGGGTGAACGTACGGCTCATCCGCGCCGACGTCCGCTGGTGGTTCCGCAACGTTACCGCCGGGGACCTGCACATCCACCACGTCGTGTTCGGCGTGGTGCTGATGCTCATGGGCGGGGTGGCGAGCCTCGCCGCGCCGGACGCCTACGTCGGGCTCGACCTGACGGCGGCGGTCGTCTTCGGCATGGGCTCGGCGCTCGTGCTGGACGAGTTCGCGCTGATCCTGCACCTCAGCGACGTGTACTGGACGGAGAAGGGCCGCGCGTCCCTGGACGCGGTGTTCGTCGCGATCGCCGTCACGGGGCTGCTGCTGCTCGGGATCCACCCGTTCGGCTTCGGGGGCATCACCCCCGACCCGGGCGCCTCGACGCTGAGCGGGCTGTATGTGACGTCGCTGGTGATCAACCTGGTGCTCGCCGTGCTGACGCTGCTGAAGGGCAAGATCTGGACGGGCCTGATCGGCCTGTTCGTGCCCGCGCTGCTGATCGTCGGCGTGCTCCGGCTGGCGCGTCCCGGCTCGCCCTGGGCGCGCTGGCGGTACGCGCCGGGGTCGCGCAAGCACAGCCGGGCCGTCCGCAACGAGAAGCGGTTCCGGCGCCCGCTGATCCGCGCCAAGATCTGGGTGCAGGAGTTCATCGCCGGACGGCACGACCACATCACGCCCGAGCTGCTCCAGCGCCGCACCGCCGCCGAGCGCGCCCGCCGCCGCAAGGTCGCCCGCGCCCAGCGCAAGGCGGTCGCCCGCGCGCGGCGGCACGCCGTCTCCCGCACCCGCCGCCGGGGCGTCGAGCTCCGGGCGCGGCACTCCAAGAGCGACCACTGACCCCTCGGCGCCCGCCGGTCAGTCCAGGACGGGCGCGACCGCGCGGACCGTGTCGATCGTGTCGGCCTCCGCCGCCGACTTGTCGGGCCGGTAGCGCAGGACGCGGGCGAACCGCAGCGCGATGCCGCCGGGGTAGCGCGGGCTGTGCTGGACGCCGTCGAACGCGATCTCGACCACCAGCTCGGGCCGGACGTGGACGGTCCAGGAGTCCTCGCGGACGGCCAGCTCGCGGAGCCTGCGCGTCTGCCAGGCCAGCAGCTCGTCGGTGAGCCCCTTGAAGGTCTTGCCGAGCATGACGAAGCCGCCGGTCTCGGGGTCGCGGGCGCCGAGGTGCAGGTTCGACAGCAGGCCCCGGCGGCGGCCGTGCCCCCACTCGACCGCGAGGACGACCAGGTCGAGGGTGTGCCGGGGCTTGACCTTGACCCACCCGGCGCCGCGCCGCCCGGCCGTGTAGGGCGTGTCGAGGGACTTCACGACGACGCCCTCGTGGCCGCGCGCCACGGCCTCGTCGAACTGCTCCTCGGCCCGCGCCGCGTCGCCGGTCACGAGGCGCGGCATGCGCAGCTCGGCCGGGACGACCCCGGCCAGCGCGGCGCCCCGCTCGGCGCCCGGCGCGTCGAGGAGGTCGGCGCCGTCCAGGTGCAGGACGTCGAACAGGAACACCGAGAGCGGCACCGGCTCCGCGGACCTGGTCGTGCGCGTGGCGGTGCGGGCGGAGGTGACCTGGAACGGGTGGGGGCGGCCGTCCGGGCGCAGCGCGATCAGCTCGCCGTCGAACACCGCGTCGCGGACCGGCAGCCCGCGCACCGCCTCCGCCACCTCGGGCAGCCGGACGGTGATGTCGTCGAGCGTCCGGGTGAACACCCGCACCTCGCCGCCGGAGACGTGCACCTGCGCGCGGATGCCGTCGAGCTTCCACTCCACCGCGACCTCCTTGCCGGAGCCGGCGGGGGCGAGCTTGGCGAACGCCTCGTCCATGGACGGGGCCGCCGCCGCGAGCATCGGCTTGATCGGGCGCCCGACCTCCAGCGTGAAGGCGTCCAGCCCCGGGGCTCCCTCGGCGAGCGCGGCGGTGGCGACCGGGCCGAGCGCGCCGCGCAGCATCGCCGCGCGCCGCACCGCCGCCGCGGGGACGCCGGCCGCGGCGGCGATCGCCTCGGCCATCACGCCGTCCAGCGCGCCCTGCCGCAGCTCGCCCGCCAGCAGCCGGACGAGGAAGTCCTGCTCGGGACGGGTCGCGCGGCCGAGCACGGCCGCGACCAGCTCGCGGCGCCGCGCGACCGAGCCCGCCCCCGACACCGCGCCGATCTCGGTGAACGCGGCGTCCACCTCCGGGACGGTCAGCGACGGCTCGACGGCGGGCGGCGGCAGGTCGCGCAGCGCCGCGTACCCCACACCGATCTGCCGTTGCGGCAGCTCACCGGACAGGTAGGCCACCACGGTCGCGGCCTCCTCCGGCTCCGCGGCGCGCAGGCACTCGGCGAGGGCGGTCACCTTGGCCTTGCGGCCCGAGGTGCCCGCCACCACCCGAGACGTCTCGGTCAGCTCGGTGACACGCACGGTTCCATTGTGTCCGCCCGGTCCGACATTGGGACCCGCCGGGGGGTTGGTGAGGGCGGGTGAGCCTGGCTACCGTGATCTGGAGGTGGCGCCGACCGGGGGAGTGAGGAGCGGGGAGTGAGGCTTCCGCGGCCGTCGGAACCGTTCGATCGCGTGTACTCGGCGCCGGAGCCGCCCGCCCCGGCCCGCCGTCCGCGACGCCTGATCCTGCTGGTGGCGATCGCCTCGGTCGCCGCCGCCGCGGTCGTGGTGCTCCTGGTGCTGCCCCTGGGCGGGAAGGACCGTCCGGGCCGCACGCCGTCCGCCGCCGTGTCGCCGTCCGCGACGGCCACGCCCTCGGAGCCGTCGTCGGAGCCGTCGCCGCAGCCGTCGTCGGCACCCTCCGCGCCTCCCGGGCAGGAGCCCATCACCGCGCTGCCCCAGCCCTGCGGGATGGTGTCCGCCGGCACCGTCGGCGCGGCCGTGCCGGGCGCGCGGCGGCGGCAGAGCGCCAACACCACGCTGACGACCTGCACCTACTCTTCGGCGAGTCAGGCGTTTCGCTGGCTGCGGGTGGAGACTCACCTGTACGCTCCGGGGAACAGCGCCGATCCGGTGAAGGACGCCACGAGCTCCTACCGCACGCAGTGGAACCAGGCACACGACGCGCCGCTCACGCGGACGATCACCCTGGAGCGGGAGCCGGGTCTCGGCGACGAGGCATACCGCTGGTTCAAGGCCGACAAGGGCCAACCGACGGTGGTCGGCCAGGTGACCGCGCGGGTCCGCAACGCCGTGGTCACGGTCAGCTACAGCGAGAAGGCGCCCGCGAAGGGTGGTCTGGACGGGGCGGAGCGCTCGTGCCTGTCGAAGGCCGCTCAGGTCGCCAGGGAAGCGCTGGGCGCACTGCGCTAAATCATTCCTGACCTGAATCGGCCGATCATGGCATATTTTCTGTCAACACCTTCTAGGGTGATGACAGAAAAAGGGGAGGAGTATGTCGAACACGCTCCCGCGAGCGATCGGTGTTCGGCGTACTGAGTGCCTGGGGAGGAGGAGGTCGTCGCCGTGACCGTTCGATTGGTCGGTGTGTCCTGGGTGTAGAAAAGCCCAGGTCAGGCCACAGGTTCTCGATAACAGGGGCCGCGGAGTGGACCTCGCTTCGCGGCCCGTCCCTTTCCCGGTGGCAGTCCAATTTGCGACACCCTCCAGTATTTGAAACTTTTCCTCTAAAGTGCTGTATGCGGGATCGTATATGTGAAGTTTGACATCGTGATAAATGCGGGCCGACCCATCTTCGCGGCCGCGAGACCCGCCCCGGCGCGGCCAGTCAGCTCTGCGCGAGGGGGATCCGCGCGAGCAGCCGCAGCGACGCCGGCGAGACCCGCGACAGCGTGCGCAGCAGGCGGCCCTCGAAGTTCACCGGGATCACCGGCCTGTTCTTGATGATCGCGTTGACGATCTGCTCGGCGACCCGCTCGGGCGGGTAGTCGCGGAGCCGCAGCATTCGCTGGGCCTGGCCGCGCAGCCGCTCGCGCGAGGCCGCGTCGCCGCCCACGTAGGTGCCGTGCGCGGCGATGTCGGTGCCGGCGAAGCCGGGGCACACGGCGGTGACGCCGATCCGGGACCCGGCGAGGTCGGCGCGCAGGCACTCGCTCAGCATCAGCACGGCGGCCTTGGTCGTGCAGTAGGCGGGCATGCCCCGCCAGGGGGCGTAGGCGGCGGCGGACGCGATGTTGACGATGTGCCCGCCGAAGTTGGGCTTGTCGGGCTTGTTGGGCAGCGCGTTGACGCGGTCCACCATCTGCTTGCCGAACAGCCGGGAGCCGTGGATGACGCCCCACAGGTTCACGCCGAGGATGCGGTCCCAGTCCTCGGCGGCGGTGTCGAGGAAGGGGCCCGCCACGACGATGCCCGCGTTGTTGACCACGATGTCCGGGACGCGGTGCTCCTCCCGCACCCGCGCGGCGAACGCCTCTATGGCCGCCCGGTCCGCCACGTCGACCCGGTGGGCGGCGCCGCCGGGGCCGAGCGCCTTGGCCTGCGCGATCGTGCGTTCGGCGGCGGCCAGGTCGATGTCGGCCGCGATCACCGTCGCGCCGCGTCCGGCCAGGGCCAGCGCGGTCGCCCGGCCGAGTCCGCCGCCGGCTCCGGTGACGACGGCGAGCGCGCCGTCGAAGTACGCGAGGGGCATGGAGACCTCCGTGGTGGGATGATCCAACCGTACTCAGCCCCGCGCCGCGTCTCGCGTGCTTACCGGCATACGGACGCGGGCGTCTCGCGCCTCAGGCGAGATAGGGCCCGAGGCCCTGGCGGCAGAAGTCGGTCATGTAGCGGGCCGCGTCCTCGACCGACACCTCGGGACGCCGCGTCCGCCACTGCGCGAGCCGCTCGCTCGCACCGATGATGATCTCGGTGAACGCCTCCACCGCCTCCGGCGGCGCGGCCGGGGCGAACGTCGCGAGCACCCCCGCGATCAGCGTGCTCTGCTGCCGCCGCGTCGCCTCGACGGCCTCGACCGCCTCCGGGGACGCGGCGAACGGCTCGCGCAGCAGCATCGCGAACGACCTGCTGTGCGCGTCGATGAACCCGAAGTAGGCGACCATCCCGCGCCACATGACGTCCTCGGGGTCGGAGGCGCCCGCCATGGCCTTCTGGGTGACGTCGAGCAGTTCGGCCTTCGAGCGGCTGATGCAGGCCAGCAGCAGGCCGTCCTTGGAGCCGAAGTACTCGTACAGCATCGGCTTGGACACCCCGCAGCGCTCGGCGATCTCGTCCATCGAGGTGGCCTGGTAGCCCTGCTCCCCGAAGACGCGCTCCGCCACGTCCAGCATCTGGCGCTCGCGGTCGGCCCGTGACATGCGGCGACGGCGTGGCGGGGACGGGGGTGTGGCGCCGCTCACAGCAGAATCCTCACTGTTGGACCTACCGTCAGTAACCTACTGCCGGTAACTTACTGCTAGTAGGTTACCCCGGAAGGATGGACATGGCTGAGCGCACCCCCGCGATCGTGATCATCGGCTCCGGCTTCGCCGGGCTCGGCATGGCGATCGGGCTCAAGCGGTCCGGCTTCCACGACTTCGTGGTGCTGGAGAAGAGCGACGCCCTCGGCGGGACCTGGCACGACAACACCTATCCCGGCTGCGCGTGCGACGTCCCCTCGCACATGTACTCCTTCTCCTTCGCGCTGAACCCCGGCTGGACGCGGATGTTCGCGCCGCAGCCCGAGATCCGCGCCTACATGGAGCGCACCGCCGACGCCTACCGGGTGCGCGACCACATCCGCTTCGGAAGCGCCGTCGAGAGCATGGAGTACGACGACGCCGCCCGCCGCTGGAACCTCGCGCTCGCCGACGGGAGCGTGCTCACCCCGAGGGCCGTCGTGACCGGCGTCGGCGCCCTGCACATCCCCTCGGTGCCCGACCTGCCCGGCATCGAGCGCTTCCGGGGCACCGCGTTCCACTCCGCCGAGTGGGACGACTCCTACGACCTCACCGGCAAGCGCGTCGCCGTCGTCGGCACGGGCGCGTCCGCGATCCAGTTCGTCCCGGAGGTCGCCCGGAAGGCGGACGACCTCGTCGTCTTCCAGCGGACCGCCCCCTGGCTCCAGCCCAAGCCCGACCGCGCGTTCTCTCCCAGGACGCGCGCCCTGCTGGAGAAGGTTCCGGGCGCCGCCCGCGCGTTCCGCGACGGCATCTACTGGACGCTGGAGGCGCGCGCGGTCGGCTTCACCCTCGACCCGCGCCTGTCGGCCCCGCAGGAGCGGATCGCCCGCTGGCACCTCCGCCACCAGGTCCCCGACCCGGAACTGCGCGCCAGGCTGACCCCCGACTACCGGATCGGCTGCAAGCGGATCCTGCTGTCCAACGACTACTATCCGGCGCTCGCGCGCCCGAACGTGCGGGTGGAGACCTCCGGCATCGCCGAGGTCCGCGAGCACTCCGTCCTCACCCGGGACGGCCGCGAGTACGAGGTCGACTGCGTCATCTACGGCACCGGCTTCAAGGTGACCGACGCCCTCACCGACCTGCGCGTCACCGGCCGCGGCGGCGTCAAGCTCCAGGAGATCTGGGCGGAGGGCATCGAGGCGCACCGCGGCACCACGATCCCGGGCCTGCCCAACTTCTTCATGCTCCTCGGCCCCAACACCGGCCTCGGCCACAACTCGGTCGTGTTCATGATCGAGGTGCAGATCCAGCACGTCCTGAGCTGCCTGCGCCTCCTCCAGGAACGCGGCGCCGACACCATCGAGCCGAAGCCGCAGGCGTCCCGCCGCTTCAACGACCGCCTCCAGCGCCGCCTGCGCCGCCTGGTGTGGAACGAGGGCGGCTGCCGCAGCTGGTACCTGGACGCCCAGGGCGTCAACCGGACCCTCTGGCCGGGCCACACCTTCGAGTTCTGGCACACCACCCGCAAGGCGAACCCCACCGAGTTCACCTTCGACCGCGCCGACTGAGCTCCCACAGCCGTACGGAACGGTCACCACCCGCCGACGCGAGAACCGTTCCGTCCCGGTTCGCGACGACCCTCAGCACGGGCCCATCATGCCCGGTCAGCACGGCGACGCTCGCGGCTTCCGATCGACCGTGCGGACCGGACGCGCCGTGAAGCGCGGTGGCCGTGTCCCACACTCGGACGGCGGCGTCGTCGGCCGCCGTCACCGTGACCTGGTCGCGCAACCCGAACGCGATGTCGTTGATGCCGCCGGTGTGGCCGTGGAGCGACGCCACCCGGCGCGGGTCACGGTTGACCTTCCACAGGTGGAGCGTGTCGCCGTCCGCGATGGCCAGGCGGTCGCGCCGGTCGAACGCCTGCGGCCCGCTCAGCCGCGCATGGGTGTCCAGCGTCGTCAGGAGCGGGCTGCGGAACCTGCGCAGGACGTCCCAGAGCCTTGGCTGCTCTCCAGGGGCACGGGAGAGGAAGCGTGACCCGTCCGGGGCGAAGAGGATGGCGCGCGGCTCCCCGCGATGCCCGGTGAGGACGTTGACGAGTCTGGCGCGCGCCACGTCCCACAGTTCGATCTTGTAGCCGACGGCGCGGGAGTCGTCCAGGTCGCGCTCCCGGGTCACCACCGCGAGGTGTACGCCGTCCGGGTCGAACACCATGGCGCCGGAGCCCAACCCGCCGTTGTCGCGGCCGAGGTCGATGCCGGCCTCGCCGAACCGGTACAGCAGCACGCCCGGCGAGTCCGCCGACTTCGTGGCGAAGATCGGCTCGCCGCTTCGGGAGCCCATCGCGTACTGGGCGAACCGTTCGTGCGCGGCCAGCAACCTCCGCGAGGGCACTTTGGGTCGGGTCAGGGTGAAGACCGCGCCGTCGCTGACCAGGAGGCCACCGCCTGGCAGGAAGCGGACGCGCGCGGCGTCCCGCCCGTTCTTCGAGCGGCTCACGGAGTGGACCATCTGCCGCGACGCCACGTCCCAGAGCCAGGCCGCCGGGAGCCCGGGCTCGTCGGGCAGTGCGGTGGCGAGCGTACGGCCGTCGGGGGAGAACGCCAAGTCGCTGACGACGCACGGAAGGGCGTCCAGCGACAGGGTGTCCGGCGAAAGATGCGCGATGGGCGTCGGCGGGCGTAACCGCCGGGGTGGTGACGCCCGCCGCTCGCGGGCGGTGGGCGCGAGCAGGGCGGCGGCCTCCTCCGCGGCGATGCGCAGGGCCGGGTCCTTGCGGAGCAGGCCGTCCAGGACGGGACGGAGCGGCCCCGCGTTGACCGGCGGGCGCGGCTCCTCGGTCAGCAGCGCCGACAGGATCGCCATCGCCGTCGGACCCCGGAACGGCGGCTCGCCCTCGACCGCGGCATAGAGGGTCGCGCCCAGCGACCACAGGTCGCTCGCCGGGGACGCCGCGCCCGAGCGCGCCTGCTCGGGCGCCATGTACGAGGGCGTGCCGAGGATCGCGCCGGACGCCGTCAGCGCCGTCATGCCCTCGGCGGCGGCGATGCCGAAGTCGGTCAGGATCACCCGGTCGCCGTCCAGCAGGACGTTCCCCGGCTTCACATCGCGGTGCGTGACGCCCGCCGCGTGCGCCGCGCGCAGACCGTCCAGCATGAGCGCGCCGATCTGGGCGACCCGCTCAGGCGGGAGGGGCCCGCCCGCGATCTCGTCGGCGAGCGTGCGGCCGGGGACGAACTCCATCACGATCCACGGACGCTCGTCATGCCAGGCCACGTCGTACACGGTGATGACGGACGCGTGCCGGAGCCGCGCCGCCGAGCGGGCCTCACGCAGCGTCCGCGCGTACCACTCGCCGTCCGCCGCCAGGCCGGGCGGGGTCAGGACCTCCTTGACCGCCACCTCGCGGTCGAGGACGTCGTCATGGGCCCGCCACACCACGCCCATCCCGCCGCGCCCGATCGCATCCAACAGGCGGTATCGGCCGCCGACCGGGGCGTCTTCGGTCATGGGGGCCGCGTTATTTCGTGGGGGCGAACATCGGTTTGATGCCGGAGATGATCTGGCGGATCACCGGGCGCTGCTCGGCGGGGGTGCGGCCGCGCAGGTCGTGGATGGGGTCGAGGCCGTCGTAGTAGGGCGCGAGGGCCAGGAAGGGCAGGATGGTCAGGATCAGCGTGGCGAGGACGTCGAGGTCGGCGTCCTCGCGGATGTCGCCGTGCTCCTGCCACAGCTTCAGCGTCGGGTGGATGACCTGGAGGTAGTGCTGGTTCGCGGTCTCGCGGATGACCGAGCGGACGCTGTTGTCGAGCTCGAAGTTCGTGGCGGCGGTGACCGCGCGCTGGAGCGGGTGGTCGGCCATGTACTCGGTCCAGTCGCACAGGACGTCGAACAGCCACTCGTCGAAGGGCTGGTCGAGGTCGAGGCGGGCGATGCGGCGCTCCATCTCCTCGCGGATGCTGCGGGACGCCTCGTCGCAGACGAACGCGAAGAACTCCAGCTTGTCGCTGAAGTACTGGAAGAGGGAGCCCTTGGCGATGCCGGCCTCGCGGGCGATGGTGTTCAGGCTGCCGGTCGAGTACCCGTGCTCACCGAACTCGCGCATCGCCACTTCGAGCACCCGCTCGCGCTTGGCGACGTTGAGCCGGAACCAGGTGGACGTTGGCATGGACCCCTTCGACTTTCCGTCAGGAACCGGTAACCCAGAGGTCAGGATAACGGTCCGTGGCGTCCCGTGTGACCCAAAACATCACCCGGGTCTCGCGGTGTGCCGGGAGGGGCTCCGCCGGGAGCGTCCGGGGGGCGAATGAAGTCCGGCGAATAGGGTATTGCGGGCACCGTCGCCGGCACCGCGGCGGGCGGGGAGCGTGCCGCCTGGCGCCGGGGATCTACCGTATGCGTGTTATGTGGTCGTGATATGGCGCGATTCGGCGGCCGCGCCGCAGGTCAGAGGCTCAATCGTGATCGAGGACGGGGCCGTAATCCGGTCCGGTTGCTGATCAGCCTGGTCAACGTGATGCGGGTCGAGCATTCAGCAGAAATATCGTCCGCCGGGCTTGAAATCGCTATTCATCACGTGTTTCATCCCCTTCTAGGACGAGACGTACCGGGATGACGGAGGTGAAGGCGGTGCGGTCACGGTCGATCGGCGGCAGGGTGCTCACGGGTGCGGGCGTGGCGGCGGTCATCGCCGTGTCCGGGGCGTCCCCGGTCGCCGCCAAGCCCTCGCCCACGCCGTCCTCCTCCGGCGGGTCCTCGACGAGCCCGACCCCCACGCCGACCAAGACGAGCCCGGACCCGACGCCGACCAAGACGTCCGAGCCGAGCCCGTCGCCGACACCGACCCCGACGCCCTCGGACACGGAGACCTCCACGCCGACGCCGGTACCGACCAAGACGAGCCCCGATCCGAAGCCGACGCAGAAGCCGTCCGCGACGCCGGGCAAACCGAAGCCGGGCCAGTCGAGCGGGCCGAAGCCGCGCGGGTCAGCGCAGACGTCGCGGTCCTCGCGGCCGACGGGGTCGGCCAAGCCGTCCACGGCGCTGAGCCGCGCGGGCAGCGGCGCGCGCACCCCGACCGACGTGCCCTCGGCGGGCGACGGGGAACCCGCGACGAGCGTCCTGCCGCCGCTCGTCAACAGCGGCGCGGTCACCGACCTGCGCGCCCCGCAGGTCGCGCCGCCCGTCGCCGCGCCGGAGGTCGCGCCCGCCCAGCGGGAGCCCGCCCCGGTGGCGGGGCTGCGCGCGGTCCCCGGGGACGGCGCCGCCGCGATCGAGGACGTCGGCGCGCTCCAGGCGGGCGCGCTGGCGGCGCTCGCCTCGTCGGTGGCGTTGCTGCTGCTCAGGCTGCGGGCCGGCCGGGCGCGCCCGCCGCGCGGCGCGCACCGCCGCTGAGGGGCGGCGTCAGCGGGCCAGCCGGATCAGGATCCGGCACACCTCGTCGATGATCTCGGCGGCCTCGGTCTCGCTCTCGGCGGTGGCGATCTCCCGTCCCGCCTCGCCGATCACGGTGGTCAGCACGAGGCTCAGCACCTGGCCGGCGCGCCCAGCGGGGGCCGCGCCGGACGTGCCGTGCAGCAGCTTGGTGTTCTGCGCCATCCACCGCTGCGCGCGGCTGCGGCGCATCAGCGAGGAGCCGGACGGCCCCTCCCCGCCGTGGAACAGCCGCGCCGCCTCCCGCCGCTCCCAGCACACCTGGAGGTAGGCGCGGGCGCCCGCGATGAACAGCGCGATCGGGTCGTCCTCGCCGGCCTTGCGCGCGGTGGAGACGGCGCGCGCCGCGCTCTCCTCCTGCTCGGCGGTCAGCTCCTCCCACAGCGCCACGTACAGCCCGGCCTTGCCGCCGTAGTGGTGGTAGAGGCTGCCGACGCTGATGCCGGAGCGCTCGACGATCTCGGCGATGCCCGCGTCGGCGTAGCCCCGGTCGGCGAACACGCGCTGCGCGGCGGCCAGCAGCGCGTGCCGGGTCGCGTCGGCCCGCGCCCACTGCCGTCCGCCCGCGTGCCCCTCTCCGGCGCCGCCCTCCTCGTGTGGCCTGCTCGTCCGCATCACCCCATCGTCTCAGGTCGCGGACGCGGCCCCCTCAGTACCAGTTGTGCGCCTGCCACCAGGACCACGCGCCGCACGGGTCCTTGTAGCGCGCCTTGATGTAGCCGAGCCCCCAGGCGATCTGGGTGGGGGAGCTGGTGCGCCAGTCCGCCCCGGAGCTGGCGAGCTTGGAGCCGGGGAGCGCCTGCGGGATCCCGTACGCGCCGCTGGAGGGGTTGACGGCCCGCTCGTTCCAGCCGCTCTCGTGGTTCCAGAGGGTCAGCAGCGAGGGCCAGCACCGGTCCCAGCCCTTCAGCGCGCTCATCTTGCGGCCATATCTGCGGTTCTGCCCGGCGCTGGGGTTGGACTTGGCGAGCCGCTCGCGCTCCTGCTCCTCCTTCAGCTTCGCGCGTGCCGCCGCGTCCCGCTTGGCCTTCTCCTTCAGCTCCGCCATCTCGCGCCTGTGCTCCTCGTAGGCGCGCTTCTTGGCGGCGGCGATCGTGTCGGCGGCGATCGGGTCCATGTCGGAGCCGGTCAGCCGCGCGACCATGTCGCCGGTCGACATGCCGGGGGCGGCCATCTTCGGCGGCTTGGCCTCGCCGCCGAAGACGTCGGTGTCCACCAGGACGAGCGCGGCGACGAGCCCGCAGATCGCCGTGACCGTGATGGTGACGTTGTGCGTCAGGAACCGCCACACCCGCCGCCTCTTGCTCGGCCGGTCGGGCGCGAACCCCGTGTCGCGGGGGTCGCCGCCGAGCGGCCCGGCGGCGGCCGGGGCGTCGTCGGGCGCCGGGCGCGGCGGCGGGACGCGGCGGTCGTCGCCGCGTCTCCGGTCGCCGCGCGACCGGCGGGAACCCGCGCGTCGCGAGGAGCCGCTGGGACGTCCGTGCGTGCCGTGACTCTGTGGCATAGGAGAAGACTGCCTCATCGCCCGGGGTTTGTATCGTCCACGCCAGTCGTACGGGCGCGCGGTGACGCTCGGTTCACCGGCCGCCACCCGGACCCGAGGACGGCGCCCCACGAACTAGTCTTGGAGATCACGGAGCGGAGCGGGGCTCGCACGAGCACGGCGGACCGGGGATCGAGATGAGCACGGTGACGGAACCGGGGGAGCACCTGGGGGAGCACGGCGCGCGCGACGGCGTCGCCGTGCCGGACGGGCTGCCGGACGCGCTCGTCCACGAGTTCGGGACGTTGCTCGGCGCCGCCGAGCTGCTGGAGCGGATCGCGGGCCGCGAGCTGGAGCGCCGCTGCGGCATCCGGCACGCGGTGTTCGAGGTGCTGCTGCGGCTCGCCGACGCGGGCTGCCCGCGCTCGATGGGCGGCCTCGCCGACGAGCTGATCCTCACCAGCGGCGGCATGACCCGGCTGGTCGACCGGATGGTGGACGCGGGCCTCGTCCGCCGCGAGCCCGCCCCCGGCGACCGGCGCCGCCAGCTCGTCGAGCTGACCGGCGCCGGGCGCGCGAAGCTGGAGGAGGCGCTGCGCGTGCACGCCGAGACCCTGCGCCGGCACTTCGCCGGGCCGCTCACCGAGGAGCAGCGGCACCTGCTGGTGGACGCGCTGGCCACCCTGCGCACCACCGCCCGCGAGGAGCTCGGCGCCCTGCACTGACTCGCGGGGGGCGTCAGCGCGAGTAGTGCTCGACCACGAGCTGCTCGTCGCAGACCACCGGGATCTCGCGGCGCTCGGGGAGCCGGGCCAGCCGCGCGGCGAGCGCGTCGTGCCGGACCTCCAGGTAGGGCGGGACGTTCTCGGCGTGCCCTCCGGCCGCCGCCACCTGGAACGGGACCATCGCGCGGCTGCGCTCGGCGACCGTGATGACGTCCCCCGGGCGGAGCCGGAACGAGGGGCGGTCCACGCGGCGCCCGTTCACCAGCACGTGGCGGTGCACGACGAACTGGCGGGCCTGGTAGATCGTGCGGGCGAACCCGGAGCGCAGGACGAGCGCGTCCAGCCGGCGTTCGAGGTCGACGATCAGCGCCTCGCCGGTCTTGCCCTCGACCTTGGCCGCCTTCGCGAAGGCGTTGCGGAGCTGCGCCTCGCGGATGTTGTACTGCGCGCGCAGCCGCTGCTTCTCGCGCAGCCGCACCTTGTAGTCGGACTCCTGCTTGCGCGCGCGCCCGTGGACGCCGGGCGGGTACGGGCGGGCCTCGAAGTACTTCACGCTCTTCGGCGTGAGCGGGATGCCGAGCGCCCGGGACAGGCGGACCTTCGGCCGGGGGTTGTTCATTGCGCTCCTCAGTGGTTAGGTAAACCTAAGTTAGGTAAGCCTAACTTGGAACGTCAAGGAGGTCAGGGTGGGTGCGGAGATCGGGCACGGCGGTGACGAGGGGCGAGCGTGCGGGCGGGTGTGCGGCCCCGGACCGGCGGAGCGGGCGCGCACCCTCGCCTACGGCATGGCGGACGGTGCGCTGGCGGTGCCGGGCGTCCCCTACCAGCCCGTCCCGGCGTACACGACGGACCGCGACGGCCGCCCGCTGCTGCTCGTCGAGCGGGCCTCGCCGATCGTGGCGGCGCTGGCGGGCAAGGCGGACCTGGTCGGGACGCTGCGGATCAGCGACGTCGCGCCGGTCGCGATGGCCGACCGCATGCGCGGGCGCGCCTGGATCCACGGCTGGCTCACCGAGCTCCCGCTGGGCGAGCTGCGCGCCGCCGCGATCCGGCTGTCGCGCCCGCATCCGCGCCCCGAGCTGCTCGACCTCGCCGACGGGAACGGCCGCCGCGAGTGGACGGTGCTCGCGCTGGAGGTCGCCGAGGCCGAGATCGAGGACGCGTGGGGCGGCGCGATCCTCGAACCCGAGGAGTACGCCGCCGGCGCCCCCGACCCGTTCGTCGCGGTCGAGGCGGGCATGCTCACGCACCTGGACTCCTGCCACCGCGACGAGCTGGCGCGCCTGCTGTCCCCGGCGGCTGTGGCCGAGAACACACCGGAGCCGGTCGTGCACCCGCTGGCCCTGGACCGGTACGGGCTGTGGCTGCGCCGCTGCGCTCCGCCGCCGGCCGCGCCCGACCCGGTCGACGTCCGGCTCACGTTCGCCCAGCCTGTCAGTGATCTGCACGGGCTCCGCTGCGTCTACCGGCGCCTGTTCGCCGCCGCGACTCCCTAGCCCCTAGGGGTCGTGCTCCGGGTCGTCCGGAAGATGCCAGTGATCTCACGGATGGTGCCCGCCGCCCCTCACGGGCGATGCTCGGGTCTCCGGCCGTGGGACGCCGACCGCGCACCGCCCGGAGACGACCCGGCCGCCGGCTCATCCTCGCGGGGTGGATGAGCCGGTGGACGGGAGACGGACCAGGCGGCGGGGCGGCGGGGTCCCCGGTCGGGCCGGTGGCCCGGCCGCGGTGTGCGCACTGACGGGGGGCGCGGTCCGGGCCACTGGCCGTGAATCCGGGACCCACGTGGTGGCGCGTACCTACGGGCGGACCCCTACAGGTAGAAGCCGGTCGCGGACGAGGGCGCGCCCTGCCCCTCCGGACGCTTCTCGCCCTTGCGGATCGCGGCCAGCTCGGCGAGCGTCGCGCCGTCCGGGCCGATCTCGGCCGCCGGGGCCTCGGAGTCGGCGAGCCACGCGGTCGCCTCGTCCCGGGTCAGCGAGCCGACCTCGATCTGCGCCAGGCAGCGCCCCGGGCGCACGACCGCCGGGTGCAGCCGCGCGAGGTCCTCGTTGGTGGTGATCGCGACGAGGACGTCCCGGCCCTGGCCGAGCATCCCGTCGGTGAGGTTGAGCAGCCGCGACAGGCCCTGGCCCGTCGACTGCTTGGCCTCGCCGCGGATCAGCTCGTCGCAGTCCTCCAGGATGAGCAGCCGCCAGCGGCGGTCCTTCTCCTCCTCGTCGCCGACCGCGACCTCCATCAGGTAGCTGGGCGTGCCGAACAGCGCCTCCGGGTCGAGGACGCAGTCGGCCTGGCACCAGCCGTTCCACGCGCGGGCGAGCGCCCGCAGCGCGGTCGTCTTGCCGGTGCCGGGCGGGCCGTGCAGCAGCAGGAGCCGCCCCGACACCTCCTCGCGGGTGAGGGCCATGACCTCCTCCAGCGCTTCCGCGACCGGGGCGGTGTAGTTGCGCCGGATCTCCGCCCACGCGTCGGCGGAGATCGCCCGCTCGGTGCGGACGGGCCCGTGCGAGCCCATGTGCCAGAAGCCCATCTCGACGTTGGTCTCGTCGGTCTTCGGCGGGTCGGTCGCGTCCTTGACCGACTCCTCCAGGACGCTGTCGGCCAACTCCTCGCTGACCGCCGACACCTCCACGTAGGCGCTGCCGTTGCTCCACCGGTTCGTCAGCAGCGTCCAGCCCTCGCCCTCGGCGAGCACCGACTCCTTGCCCTTCTCGCGCGCGACGCGCACGAGCCGGCACGCGTCCGGGCGCAGCGGCGCCTCGGGGCGGACGTGGTCGAGCCGCGTCGAGCGCGACCACGGCTGCTCGCCGGTGGCGAACGGACGCAGCTTCAACACGTCCAGCACGTCCGCCGGAGAGTTGTTGTCGTTCAGGTTGAAGACCACCGGCACCGGTGAGCCCGCCTCCAGATCGGTCACGTTCTCCCGTGGCTCGACGAGGCGCAGGACGTCCTTGGGCATGGTCATGACTTCGATGATCAGGGCCGCCGCGGCGCCCCGTCCACCCAATTAGCCCGTCGCGCCCCGCTCGTCATCGCTCGTCACCGCTCGTCAGGACGCGGCGCCGCCCCGGTCGGCCCTGCGCGCCTCGCTCTCCTCCAGGTCCATCTTCTCGGCCTGGCCCGGCGTCGGCGCCGACCCGCCGAGGTAGGCGGGCTGCCACCAGGTCTCGTCCGCGCGCGGGACGTCGGGGTACTCGCGCTGCGCCCGCTCCAGCATGTCCGAGAGTGTGGCGTGCAGGTCGCGCGTGACCTGGTCGTAGTCGTCGCCGCGCTTGGGGTGCATCGGCTCGCCCACCAGGATCGTCACCGGGACGTTGCGCTGGAGCAGCCGCCGCTTGTGCCCCTTGGTCCACAGCCGCTGCGGGCCCCAGATCGTGAGCGGGATCAGCGGCACCTTGCCCGCCACCGCCATCCGCACCGCGCCGCTCTTGATCTCCTTCACCGTGAACGAGCGGCTGATCGTCGCCTCGGCGAACACCCCGACGATCTCGCCGCCCTTGAGCGCCTTCAGCGCCGCCGCGTAGGACGAGGCGCCCGCGTCGCGGTCGACCGGGATGTGATGCATGCCCCGCATCAGCGGCCCGCCGATCCGGTTGTCGAAGATCTCCTTCTTGGCCATGAACCGCACCAGCCGCCCCGCCGGGTGCGCCGCCGCCCCCGCGAAGATGAAGTCGAGGTAGCTGACGTGGTTGCTGACCAGCACCGCGCCGCCGGTACGGGGGATCTGGTCGGCCCCCTCCAGCCGGACCTTGAGGTTCAGGGCCTTGAACACACCGAGAGCCGTCTTGATCACCGGCGGGTACACGATTTCGGACATGCAAGCACCGTACTTGAGCCGCCCGTGATCAGCGAGTACGGCGCAGGATCGCGATGGATCACACAACCGGCCGGAACTCTGAGAAGGTTGGGTGGTGACGTGATCGGTGGAAGACGTGATCGGTGAAAGGGGATGAGCATGGAACCGTTGGACGCGGCGGCGGACGTACACGCGCTCATCCGTGACGTGCTGCCCGACCTCGCGCCCAGCGCCTGGTTCGACTCGGGCACCTCCGAGGTGGTGCTGCCCGTCGGACGCTCGGAGGCCCGCGCGTCCAGCTGGACGGTTCTGGAGCGCTGCGCCCGCGAGCCCCGCTCGGCGTGGCCCAAGGTCGTCGACGAGTGGGTCCGCGAGGTCACCGACCGCGCGTTCCTCGCGGTCGGTGAGATGGAGCTGTTCGGCGACGTCCGCGAGCTGCTGCGGCTGCGGATCGTGCCGAAGCTCGCCCCCCGCGACCGCGAGGGCCTCGTGGTGGTGCCCGCGGGCGACCACTTCGACGCGATGGTGATGATCGAGCACCCCCGCTACGGCGGCCCCCTGACCAAGGCCCGCGCGGGCCTGCTCGGCCTGCGCAAGCTCGGCTACGTGATGACCAACACCCACGACCGGGAGCTGGCCGACGTCGCCGTCCGCGACCAGCCGCTGCTGCCGGGACGCGACGTCCGCGTCGTCACCAAGCCGGGCAGCCGGTACGTGTCGGCGCTGCTCAGCGAGGTCGACCAGTTCCTGCCGGGGCCGAACCGGCACGGCGCCCTCGTCGGCGTCCCCTGCCACAGCACGCTGCTGCTCTACCCGATCACCTCGGTGGCGGTCCGCGAGGTGCTCCCGGTCTTCGCCGACGTCGTCCAGGAGATGCACGAGGCCGCCGAGGACCCCTGCGCCCCCGGCGTCTACTGGAGCCACGGCGAGCGCCGCCTGACCCCGCTGAGCGCGACGTCCCTGCCCGAGGGCTCGGGCGGCTCGGACGAGTTCTCCGCCCTCCTGCGCCGCCTCCCGGCCGACTCCTAGGGCGTGTTCCCGCAGTCCCGGCCCAAGGCACTCGCCTGGCGGCTCGTGCCTTGACCGTGCCTTGGCGGGCGCGGCATCGCTTCGCGATCTTCCCGGTGGGGCTCGCCTCCGGCTTCGCCCCACCGCTCAGCCAACGCGCCCGCGCGGTGGTTGAGGCCACCGCGAGAGGTGCCCTAGGTGGTGGGGCCGGGGATCAGGGGAGCTTCCAGTCGATGGGCTGCCCGCCCTGCTGCTCCAGCAGCTGGTTGGCGCGGGAGAACGGCCGGGACCCGAAGAAGCCGCTGTCGGCGGAGTAGGGGCTCGGGTGCGGCGACTCGATGCACGGGACGTCGCCGAGCATCGGCCGCAGGTTGCGGGCGTTGCGCCCCCACAGGATCGCGACCAGGGGCCCGCCGCGCGCGGCGAGCGCGCGGATGGCCTGCTCGGTGACCTCCTCCCAGCCCTTGTCGCGGTGCGAGTTCGGCTTGCCGGGCATGACGGTCAGCGCCCGGTTCAGCAGCAGGACGCCCTGCTCGGCCCACGGCGTGAGGTCGCCGTTGGAGGGCTGCGGGTGGCCGAGGTCGTCGCAGTACTCGCGGAAGATGTTGACGAGGCTGGCCGGGATCGGGCGGACGTCCGGCGCGACCGAGAAGCTGAGCCCGACGGGATGGCCGGGCGTCGGGTAGGGGTCCTGGCCGACGATCAGGACGCGGACGTCGGCGAAGGGCTGGGTGAAGGCCCGCAGGATGAGGTTTCCGGCGGGCAGGTAGCGGCGTCCGGCGGCGACCTCGGCGCGCAGCCAGTCGCCCGCGGCGGCGATCGTGCCCGCGACGGGCTGCAGCGCGGACGCCCAGCCCGCCTCGACGATCTCCGGGAGCGGTCGTGCGGTCATGGCGCACCACACTAACGGCATGATCTTGCGCCCGTTCCTTGATCACGGTAGCGGACTTCCCTGACCACATCAGGACGATCCATGGATGCGGCTGTCAAGGTCGGCCGAAATGTGCGGGGGTGACGCCGAGCGCCGCCCGGTGCCGCCACGCGAGCCGGAGCGCGGCGGCGCCGGCGGGCTGCATCGGCTCGGGGACCGTTCCGTCGAACGGCGCCATCGACACCTCGCCCTCGGCGTTCACGGCGACGAGCCCGCCGAACAGGGCGCGGAACGCCGCGTCCTCGAACACCACTGCGGTGAGCAGGTCGAGCGCGAACGTGAGCGGGTCGACGCCGAGCCCGAGGAAGTGCGCGCGGACGTCCCCGTTCTCGCGGGCCCCGGTCAGCTCCCGGTGGAAGGGCCACTCGTCCTGGACGAAGCCGGGGCCGTAGTCCTCGCCGCGCCCGAGGAACTCCTCGGCGTACTCGCGGACCATGCAGTTCCACAGGCTCAGGCCGCGCTCGCCGTCGAGGGGCTGGAACACCCCGACCGGCATCACCTGGTGGAGCCCGCCCGCGTGCGCGACCTTCGCCGGGTCGCGCCAGTGCAGGACGTAGGAGCCGGACGCCGTGAGGGTCACCGTCGTGATCGCGGGCAACGCCGCCCGCCGCGCGAGGTCGAGCGGATCCCCGACCCGACCGCGCACCGGCAGCCCCTCCGCGCCCGCCGCCAGCTCGTGCGCGGCGGCCTCGCCGACGTTGACGGCGTCGAAGTAGCGCGCCGGGCCGAGGCGCAGGAGCGGCGGGGCGGCGGCGAGCAGCCGGTGGCTCGGCCGGTCCTCGAAGATCGCGGGCCTGGCGAGCGCCGCCATCGCCGCGGCGTAGGTGCGGTATCCGGCGGGCAGCCCGTCGGACGGGTCGCGGACGGCCGGCGGGGCGGGGTCGGCCTCCCACTCCAGCCGGACGTCCTCCAGCGGGATCGGCGCCTCCGGGATCCAGCCGTCCCGGCACAGCAGCGGCGTGCCCGCGACGCGCGGCACGCCGGGGTACAGCCCGTCGGCGACCTCACCGAGCCGGGCGCGGCCGGCGTTCAGCGCGCGCCGCTCGTCCCGCCACCGCTGCTCTTCGGCGTTCACGCCGCCCACCCTAGGGCGCCGGGCGCAGCTCCAGCGTGCAGCACTTGGGGCCGCCGCCCGCCTTGCGCAACTCCGACAGGTCGACCGGGACGGGCGTGTACCCGCGCTCGGCCAGCGCGCCGATCAGGCCCGCCGCCTCGGCGTTCACGACGACGTTGCGGCCGTCGCACACGGCGTTGAGGCCGAGGACCGCCGCGTCCCGCTCGCCGGCGATGACCGCGTGGGGGAACAGGCGCTCCAGCACCGCGCGGCTGCCCGGCGAGAACGCGCCGGGGTAGTAGGCGACGTCGCGCCCGCCGAGCGGGAACAGCGCGGTGTCCAGGTGGTAGAAGCGCGGGTCGACGAGCCGGAGCGTCACGACCGGGCGCCCCAGGAATTCCTGCGCTTCCTGGTGGGCGGCGATGTCGGTACGGAACCCGGTGCCCGCGAGGATGACGTCGTCCAGGGTGAGGAAGTCGCCTTCCCCCTCATTGGTGTACTGCGGCTCAAGGACGTCGGTGAAACCGTTGTCCCTGAGCCACCTCGCATACGCGGGCCCTTCCGCGTACCGCTCGGGGAAGGCGAAGCGCGCGCCGTAGACGCGCCCGCCGACGACCAGCGCGCCGTTCGCGGCGAACACCATGTCGGGCAGTCCCTCGACCGGGTCGATCAGGCTGACCTCGTGCCCGAGGGCGAGGTAGGCGGCGCGCAGCGCCTCCCACTGCGCGACGGCCCGTCCCGCGTCGGCGCCCGCCGCCGGGTCCATCCACGGGTTGATCGCGTAGGTCACGGCGAAATGCTCGGGACGGCACATCAGGAAGTGCCGCCGCAGCGCGACCCGCTCGGGGAGGGGGCTCGGCTCAGGGACGGCGCTCGGCTCCATTGCCGGCATGACGGTCATGCGCGTCTCCACAGGGCTTCCGGAGGGGGAAAGCGTGCTGATCGAAAGCCTAGGAACGCCGGGCCCGCAATCCAATCCGCCGACCTTGCGCCGCCGTGGTGTTTCGTTGCGCGTTCCGGCGGCGCGCCCGCGAATCATTGCGCGGCCCGTGAACCATTGCGCCGCCGTGGCGTGTTCGCCCTCCGGCGGGCGAACACGCCGCCACGGGTCAGAGGTTGATCATGTGACCGGCCAGGCCGTGCACGGCCTCCTTGACGGCCTCGCCCAGCGTCGGGTGGGCGTGGACGTTGCGGGCGACCTCGTGGACGGTCAGGTCCCACTGCTGGGCCAGGGTCAGCTCCGGCAGCAGCTCGGTGACCTCCGGGCCGATCAGGTGCGCGCCGAGGATCTCGCCGTACCTGGCGTCGCTGATCACCTTGACGAAGCCGTCGCCCTCGCCCATGCCGAGCGCCTTGCCGTTGGCGCTGTAGGGGAACTTGGCGGTCTTGACGTCGAAGCCCTGCTCCTTGGCCTGCGCCTCCGTCCAGCCGAAGCTCGCGATCTGCGGCTGGCAGTAGGTGGCGCGCGGGATCATCACGTAGTCGAGCTCCATCGTCTCGGCGTCCGCGATGGTCTCGGCGGCGACGATGCCCATCGCCTCGGCGGCGTGCGCGAGCATCAGCTTGGCGGTGACGTCGCCGATGGCGTAGATGTGCGGGACGGACGTGCGGCACCGGCCGTCCACGTCGATCGCGCCCCGCTCGGTCAGCGCGACGCCGGTCTTGTCGAGCCCGTAGCCCTCGACGTTCGGCTGGAACCCGATCGCCTGGAGCACCTTGTCGGCCTCGATGACCTGCTGCGCGCCGTCCTTGCCGGTGACGGTGACCTTGACCTTCTCGCCCGAGTCGTCGATCGCGTCCACGCGGGTCGAGGTCAGGACGTCCACGCCGAGCTTGCGGTACCGCTTGGCCAGCTCCTTGGACACGTCCGCGTCCTCGTTCGGGACCATCCGGTCGAGGAACTCGACGATCGTGACCTTCACGCCGTAGTTGTGCAGGACGTAGGCGAACTCCACGCCGATGGCGCCCGCGCCCGCGATGACGATGCTCTCCGGCAGCTCCGAGCTGAGGATCTGCTCCTCGTAGGTGACGACCCGCTCGGACAGGGACGTGCCGGGCAGCAGCTTGGTGTGCGCCCCGGCGGCGATGATGCAGCTACCGAACGTGACCGTCGTGCTGGACCCGTCGGAGCCCGCGACCTGGAGGGTGTTCGGGTCGGTGAAGGTCCCCCGCCCGTCAAAGGTGGTGATCTTGTTCTTCTTCATCAGGAACTGGACGCCCTTGACGAGCTTGTCCGAGACCTGCCGGCTGCGCTGGTACGCCTCGCCGTAGTCGAAGGTCACCTCCCCCTCGACCTTGATCCCGTACTTCTTCCGCTCCTTGGTGAAGATGTGGGCCAGCTCGGCGTTGCGCAGCAGCGCCTTCGAGGGGATGCAGCCGACGTTGAGGCAGACCCCGCCCCAGTACCTCTCCTCGATGATCGCGGTCTTCAGCCCGAGCTGCGCCGCCCGGATCGCGGCGACATATCCACCCGGGCCCGAGCCCAGGACCACGACGTCAAAGTTTTCGCTCATATCCATGGACGATATTCGTCGCCGCCCCGTGCTCGCATCCCGGACCGCCCCGGCGTGCTTCGGGTCACCCGTCACATCCTGTTAGGGTTTCGAGCGGCCTCCCGCCGGTGATCCTTTCCCGGGGGGCGCGGCGGCGCGCGAGCGGCGGGCCGCCCGGCGCGTCGCCCGGCCGGGCGGGCGCGCGACGCGGCGGCGGTGCCCGCGCGGTGCCCGCGCCGGCGGCGGCCCGAGGAACCGGCGGCCTCCGTCCCGGAACACGGCGCCCCGGCGCGATCGTTGAGGGCAGATCGGCCCGTCCCGTCACAAGCGAAAGCGGAGGAGAAGGCGAGTGAGGATCCCGAGGCGCGTCAACACCGTCCTGGACTGGATGGAGAAGCACTTCGTCGCGCTCGCGGTGGTCGTCGCGCTCGTCGCCGTGGCCCTGCTGGCCATGCTCG
Source organism: Actinomadura litoris (assembly GCF_009733595.1). Lineage (GTDB taxonomy): Bacteria > Actinomycetota > Actinomycetes > Streptosporangiales > Streptosporangiaceae > Spirillospora > Spirillospora litoris. The sequence goes on from NZ_WOFH01000003.1 coordinate 663,469, forward strand.
CGCCGCCGCTCGTCGGGCTCCCGGTCGCCGGGTTCATCGTCGGGCTGGCCGTCGGCGGGTTCCTCGTGCACGTCCGGATGAGCAAGCGGGTCGCCCGCGTCCGCGCCGATGTCGACGACCTGCTCCGCGAGAACGGGGCGCTCCGGCACCGCAACACCGTCCTCGCCAGCGGGGTGATCACGCGGGAGGCGCAGGAGACGCAGGCGTTCGTCGCCATCCCCGAGGAGGAGGACATCCTCGACGGCGACCCGCAGGGCACCGCCGCGCTCCCCGAGCTGATCGACGACCTCCTGGAGGAGGACGCGGGCAAGGCCGCCGACGAGGACGAGGACACCGCGAAGAACCACCGCCGCGCCTAGCCGGGGGCGGTCATGTGATCACCGGGCGTTAGCCTCGCCGATCTTGGGGGAGATCGGACCCCGGAGGTGGTGGTCGATGAGCGCGCACTCGGGAGCGGCACCGGGGCACGAGCGGGCGGGAGCGGCACTCGCCAAGGACGAGGTCGACCTGCCGACCGTCCGCAAGGCCGTGCTCGCCTCCGCGATGGGCAACTGCATCGAGTGGTTCGACTTCGGCGTGTTCAGCGCCGGGGTGATGACCTCGATCATCGGCACGGTCTTCTTCCCGTCCGGGGAGTCGGGCGGCGCCACGCTGCGCTCGTTCGCCCTGATCGCGGCGGCGTTCATCGCCCGCCCGTTCGGCGGGATGTTCTTCGGGCCGCTGGGCGACCGCATCGGCCGCAAGAAGGTGCTGGCCGCCACGATCCTCCTGATGTCGGGCTCGACGTTCGTGATCGGGATCCTGCCCGGATACGGCACGATCGGCGTGGCGGCACCGCTGCTGCTGCTCCTGGTCCGGCTGACGCAGGGGTTCTCGACCGGCGGGGAGTACGGCGGCGCCGCCACGATGATCGCCGAGTACGCGCCGACGGACCGGCGCGGGTTCTTCGGCAGCTTCCTCGAACTCGGCACGCTCGCCGGGTACATCATGGGCGCCGGCCTGGTGCTGCTGGTCGACCTCGGCCTGGGGGAGGACCGCATGCACGACTGGGGCTGGCGGCTGCCGTTCCTGGTCGCGCTGCCGCTCGGGCTCGTCGGGCTCTACGTCCGGACGCGGATCGAGGACACCCCGGCCTTCCAGCGCATGGAGGAGGAGGGCGAGAAGGCCCGCTCGCCCCTCAAGGAGACGCTGGAGCACCACTGGCGGACGATCGTCACGCTCATCGGGATCGTCCTGCTGCTGAACGTCGCCGACTACACGCTGCTGACGTTCATGCCCTCCTACCTCGTCGACTTCCTCGACATGGACGACGTGACCGCGCAGCTCATCACGATCGGGGTCGAGGCCGTGATGATCGCGGTGATCGTGCCGCTCGGCGCGCTGTCGGACCGGATCGGCCGCAAGCCGCTGCTGACCACGGCCGCGATCGGCTTCGCCCTGCTGTCCTTCCCGGCGTTCGCGCTCATGCAGACCGGGCACCCGGCGGGCGTCGCGCTCGGTTACGCCATCATCGGCGGGCTGCTGGTGCTGATCCTGGCGGTGATCGGTGCGACGTTCCCGGCGATGTTCCCGACCAAGGTGCGGTACGGGGCGTTCGCGATCGGCTACAACGTCTCGACGTCGCTGTTCGGCGGCACCGCCGCCGTGCTGGTCGGCTCGCTGATCACGGTGACGGGCACCAACTACGTCCCGGCCTACTACCTGGTCCTGGTGGCGCTGGTCGCGCTCGTGCCGATCAGGCTGATCCCCGAGACGGCGAAGGTGCCGATCGACCGGATCGGCACCCCGCAGGCGCCGGAAGCGGCCGGTTCCGGCGCCTGACGGCGGGCCGGAAATGTAGTCCATCGCCCCTTGGCGGCTCTCTGTACAGGGACGATTCCGAGCGGTATCTCGCGCGGGTTGGACTTGTGTGGCCCGCAGGCAAAGAAGAGGTGCGGGTGATCGCACATTGCACTCCGCCGATTACCGTAGGTAGCGTCACCGATGGCAAGACGACGGGGCATGTGGGGGTGAATCCCCCGAATCATCGGCGTTTTCTTCTCCGCCTTTCCTTTTGTCTTTGCCGCAGCGCACAACTGGCATACAGCGACGAATCGGTGGTGTGGACGTGACGGAACAGCCCCAGGCCTCGGACCAGCGGTTGAGCCTCGGTACCTCGGCGGCACGGAACCTGGCGACCACGACCAAGTCCGTCCCGCAGATGCAGGGCATCACCTCCCGGTGGCTGCTGAAACTGCTGCCCTGGGTCCAGGCGTCGGGCGGCGCCTACCGGGTCAACCGGCGCCTCACCTACACGCTCGGTGACGGCCGGGTGACCTTCGTGACCACCGGCGCCGACGTCCGGGTGATCCCGCGCGAGCTGGGCGAGCTGCCGCCGCTGCGCGGCTACGACGACGAGCCCGCGCTGGACGCACTCGCGGGCCGCTTCACCCAGCGCGAGTACGAGCCGGGCGACGTCATCGTCGAGCAGGGGAGCCCCGTCGACCAGGTCGTCCTGGTCGTGCACGGCAAGCTCAGCCGGATCGGCGCGGGCGAGTACGGCACCGAGGCCGTGCACGGCACGCTCGCCGACGGCGACTTCTTCGGCGAGCAGATCCTCGTCCCCGGCGACGAGCCGGACGAGTGGGACTACACCGTCAGGGCCGTCACGTCGGTCACGGTGCTGATACTGAGCCAGGCCGACTTCCAGGAGGCGCTCGACCGGACCGACACGCTCCAGGCGCACCTGGCCGAGTTCCGCTCCGGCCCCGACCGCGCCACCAACCCGCACGGCGAGGCCGCCATCGAGCTGGCCTCCGGACACGACGGCGAGCCCGTCCTGCCCGGCACGTTCGTCGACTACGAGGGCTCCCCGCGCGAGTACGAGCTGAGCGTCGCGCAGACCGTGCTGCGCGTGCACACCCGCGTCGCCGACCTCTACAACGAGCCGATGGACCAGATCGAGCAGCAGCTCCGGCTGACGATCGAGGCGCTGCGCGAGCGGCAGGAGAGCGAGCTGCTCAACAACCGCGACTTCGGGCTGCTGCACAACGCCGACCTGTCGCAGCGCATCCACACCCGCAGCGGCCCGCCCACCCCCGACGACATGGACGAGCTGCTCTCCCTCGTCTGGAAGGACCCGGCGTTCTTCCTCGCGCACCCGAAGGCGATCGCCGCGTTCGGCCGCGAGTGCAGCGCCCGCGGGCTGTATCCCGAGAGCGTCGACGTCGGCGGCAACAAGGTGCCGGCCTGGCGCGGCGTGCCGATCTTCCCCTCCAGCAAGATCCCGGTCAGCAAGACCCGGACCAGCTCGATCCTGCTGATGCGCACCGGCGAGGCGTCCCAGGGCGTGATCGGGCTGCACCAGACCGGGCTGCCCGACGAGTACCAGCCGGGCCTGTCGGTCCGCTTCATGAACATCGACGAGAAGGCCCTGATCTCCTACCTGGTCAGCGCCTACTACTCGGCCGCCGTGCTCGTGCCGGACGCGCTCGGCATGCTGGAGTCCGTCGAGATCGCGCACGGTGGTGCGGCGTAGTGCAGCCGTTCCGGCTCCCCGAGTTCTACATCGCGCATCCGGCCCGGCTGAACCCGCACGTCGACCAGACCCGTGAGCACTCGCTCGCGTGGTCCTACGAGACGGGCATCCTCGGCCCCGACCCCACCGGCCCCGAGGTCTGGGACGAGGCCGACTACGACGCGCACGACTACGCGCTGCTCACCGCCTACACGCACCCGGAGGCGCCCGGCCCCGTCCTGGACCTGGTGAACGACTGGTACGTCTGGGTGTTCTACTTCGACGACCACTTCCTGGAGAGGTACAAGCGGCCGCGCGACATCGAGGGCGCCCGGGAGTACCTCGCGCGGCTCCCCGCCTTCATGCCCGTGGACCTCGGAGCCGGGCCGGGTCCCGAGCCCACGAACCCGGTCGAGCGGGGCCTCGCCGACCTCTGGGAGCGGACCGTTCCGCTCATGTCGCGGGAGTGGCGCGAGCGGTTCGCCGTGAGCACGCACAACCTGCTCCAGGAGTCGCTCTGGGAACTGGAGAACATCACCGACGACCGCGTCCCCAACCCGATCGACTACATCCATATGCGCCGCAAGGTCGGCGGCGCGCCCTGGTCGGCCGACCTGGTGGAGGTCGCGATCGGCTCGGAGGTGCCGCCGGCGGTCGCGGGCACCCGCCCGCTGCGGGTGCTGAAGGACACCTTCGCCGACGCCGTCCACCTGCGCAACGACATCTTCTCCTACCAGCGCGAGACCGAGAGCGAGGGCGAGGTCAACAACGGCGTCCTGGTGATGGAGCGGTTCTTCGGCACCGATCCGCAGCGCGCCGCCGACATCACCGGAGACCTGCTGACCTCGCGCATGCAGCAGTTCGAGAACACCGTTTTCACCGAGCTGCCGCCGCTGTTCGAGGAGTTCGGGCTCGACCCGTCCGAGCGGCTCGACGTGCTGCGGTACGCGCGCGGCCTCCAGGACTGGCAGTCGGGCGGCCACGAGTGGCACCTGCGCTCCAGCCGCTACATGAACGAGGGCGCGGTGACGGGGTCGCCGCTCACCCCGTCCGGGCTTCCCGACCTGGCCCGGCTGCTCGGGGTCGGCACGTCGGCGGTGCGCCTGCGGTCGCTGACCCGCCCGCCGGGGCCCGCCCCGGACACCGCGTTCGAGGTGCCCGAGCTGGCGGCGTCCCATGAGCCGCTGCTCAACCCGCGCCTGCCGGCGCTGCGCACGCACGCCTCCGCGTGGGCGTCGCGGACGGGCCTGGTGGGCGGAGGCCCGCCCGGCGTGTGGACGCCCGAGGCGTTCGCCGCCGCCGACTACCCGCTGTTCGCCGCGCTGACCCATCCCGCCGCGTCCGGCCCCGAACTGGAGCTGGTCAACGACTGGAACCTGTGGGTCTTCGCCTTCGACGACCTCTTCGTCGAGCGGTTCAAGCGGCCCCGCGACCTCCTCGGCGCCAAGGCGTACGTGGGCCGCCTCCGAGAGTTCCTGGCCGGACGCGGCGCGACGCCGTCCGATCCCGTGGAGCGCGCCCTGGCCGACCTGTGGGAGCGCACCGCGACGGCCATGCCCGACGGCGTCCGGGGCGACTTCGCCGCCGGGGTCGCGCAGTTCCTGGAGGGCGCGCTCTGGGAACTGGCCGGGCTCGCCCAGAACCGCGTCCCCGACCCGGTCGACTACATCGAGATGCGCCGTGACACCAGCGGAACCGCGCTGACCACGAGCCTCGTGCGGTACGCGCTCGGCGCGGGCGTCCCGGCGGAGGTGCTGGCGTCCAAGCAGGCGCGGGCCCTGCACGAGGCGTTCGGCGACATCGTCGGCCTCCGCAACGACCTGCTGTCCTACCGCAAGGAGATCGAGGACGAGGGGGAGCTGAACAACGCCGTCGTGGCCGTCCAGCGGTTCCTCGACACCGATTCCGCGCGGGCCGCCGAGATCGTCGCCGACCTGGTCAGGGCGCGCACCCGCCAGTTCGACCGCGTCGCCGAGATCGAGCTGCCCGCCCTCGCCGACGGGTACGGGCTCGACGCGGCCGGGCGCGCCGCACTCACCCGCCATGTCGAGGGGCTGCGCCGCTGGCTGGCCGGCGACCTGCGCTGGTCCACCACGACGGGCCGCTACCGGCGCGCCGAGCCCGCCGCCGAGCCCGCCGCCGCGCCGAACGCCGCACCGGTCGATCCCTCCCGCATCCCCACACCCCGGCTCACGATCGGCCCGACCGGGCTCGGCACCTCCGCCGCCCGGCCGAGGCCGCCCCGAGCGACCACAGGAGGTAGCCGCACATGACCGAACAGCCGCTGAGCCTGAGCACCTCGGCCGCGCGCAACCTCGCGACCACGACCAAGTCCGTCCCGCAGATGCGGGGCATCACCCCCCGGTGGCTGCTGTCGCTGCTGCCCTGGGTCCGCGCCGACGCGGCCGTCTACCGCGTCAACCGCCGGTTCACCTACCAGCTCGGCGACGGCGTCGTGTCGTTCCTCAACGAGGGCGACGACGTGCGGGTCGTCCCGCCCGAGCTGGCCGAGCTGCCGCCGCTGCGCCACCTCGGGGAGCCCGAGCTGCTGGAGGGCATCGCCGGACGGTTCGTCCAGCGCCGCTACGAGCCCGGCGACGCGATCGCCGAGGCGGGCGCCCCGCTCGACCGGGTCGTCCTGATCGCCTACGGCAAGGTCACCCAGACCGCCCCCGGACGCTACGACACCGACGCCCAACTCGACATCCTCGACGGCGGCGACTTCTTCGGCGAGCGGGCGCTGGTCGACGACGCGGCCGTATGGGAGCACACCTTCCGCGCCGTCACGCCCGTCACCGTCCTGGCGCTGTCGCGGGAGGCGATCGGCGAGCTGACAGGCCGCGACGACGCGCTGCGCGCCCACCTGGCGGCCTACCGCGACGCGCCCGTCCCGCCGCGCACCCGGCACGGCGAGGCGGAGATCGAGCTGGCGTCCGGGCACGAGGGCGAGCCGCTCATCCCCGGCACGTTCGTCGACTACGAGGCATCCCCCCGCGAGTACGAGCTGGCCGTGACGCAGACGCTGCTGAACGTCCACACCCGCGTCACCGACCTCTACAACCAGCCGATGGACCAGCTCGAACAGCAGCTCCGCCTGATCATCGAGGAGATCAGGGAGCGGCAGGAGCACGAGCTGCTCAACAACCGCGACTTCGGCCTGCTGCACAACTGCCATCCGCGCCAGCGCGTCCAGACCCGCGGCGGCCCGCCCACCCCCGACGACCTGGACGAGCTGCTCTCCCGGCGCCGCAAGTCCCGGTTCTTCCTCGCGCACCCGAAGACGATCGCGGCGTTCGGCCGCGAGTGCACCCGGCGCGGCGTGTACTTCTCCGGCGTCGAGCGGGACGGGCGCCGCGTCCCGGCGTGGCGCGGCGTGCCGATCTACCCGTCCGACAAGATCCCGGTCACCGCGGCGGGGACCAGCTCGATCCTCGTGGTGCGCACCGGGGAGGACGACCAGGGCGTGATCGGGCTGCACCGCACCGGCATCCCCGACGAGGTGCGGCCGGGCCTGTCGGTGCGCTTCACCGGCATCGACGAGCGGGCGATCGCGACCTACCTGGTCAGCGCCTACTACTCGGCCGCCGTGCTGGTGCCCGACGCGCTCGGTGTGCTGGAGAACGTCGAGATCGCCCGCTGACGAGAGGAGGGACGGACATGGCCGTCGCACGATCAAGCCACTCCATCCGGGACGAGGCCCAGCCGTCCGCCGCGGAGATCCTCGCCTGGAGCCGCGGGCTGCTCGATCCCGCGCTGCGGCTCGCCGTCGACACCATGCCCGACTCGATGCGCGGCATCGTCGCCTTCCACTTCGGCTGGCGGGACGAGCGCGGCCGTCCGGACGCCGGGGCGGGCGGCAAGGCGATCCGCCCGGCGCTGACGCTGCTGTCGGCCGAGGCGGCGGGCGCCGCGGCCGAGTCCGCGCTGCCCGCCGCCGTCGCGGTCGAACTCGCGCACAACTTCTCGCTCCTGCACGACGACGTGATGGACGGCGACCGCACCCGCCGGCACCGTCCCACCGCGTGGAGCGTGTTCGGCGTGAACGCCGCGATCCTCGCCGGGGACGCGCTGCTCGCCGCCGCCTTCGAGGCGCTCGCCGCCGGGCCCGCCCCGGCCGCGGGCGTGCGGGTGCTGAGCCGCGCCGTCCTCGACCTGGTCGAAGGGCAGAGCGCCGACCTGGCGTTCGAGAACCGCGCGGACGTCACGCTGGAGGAGTGCCTGGCGATGGCGGCCCACAAGACCGGCGCGCTGCTCGGCGGCGCCTGCGCGCTCGGCGCCGTGCACGCCGCCGCGTCCCCGGCCGTCACGGCCCGGCTCCGCGCGTTCGGGGAGCGCCTCGGCCTGGCCTTCCAACTCGTGGACGACCTGCTCGGCATCTGGGGCGACCCCGCCGTCACCGGCAAGTCCGTCCATTCCGACCTGCACAGCCGCAAGAAGTCCCTGCCGGTCGTCGCCGCCCTCACCTCCGGCACCCCCGCGGGCGCCGAACTGGCCGCCCTCTACCTGCGCGACGACCCGCTGACCGACACCGCCGCCGCCCGCGCCGCGTCCCTGGTCGAGGACGCGGGCGGCCGCGCCTGGGCGACCACCCGCGCCGGGGAGCTGCTGGCCGAAGCCCTGGCCGAACTCGACGCCGCCGAGGCCGCACCCGCCGCCGACGCCGAACTGCGGACGCTCGCCCACCTCATCACCCACCGCGACCACTGACACGCCCCTACACTGCTGGGCGTGCCGCCCCTGGAACCCACCGACCCCCGGCGGCTGGGCGTCTACAAGCTCACCGCGCGGCTCGGGGAGGGCGGCCAGGGCGTCGTCTACCTCGGGCACACCGACGGCGGCCCGCAGGTGGCCGTCAAGCTGTTCCACACGCAGCCGCCGGACGACCCGGACGACATGTTCGGCCGCGAGATGGAGGCCGCCAAACAGGTCGCGCGCTTCTGCACCGCCCAGGTGCTGGACTCCGGCACCATCGGGAGCCGCCGCTACATCGTCAGCGAGTACATCGACGGGCCCCCGCTCAGCCGGATCGTCGCCGAACAGGGCCCGCGCACGGGCAGCACCCTCGACCGCCTGGCCATCGCGACCGCCACCGCGCTGGTCGCCCTGCACGACGCGGGCGTCGTCCACCGCGACTTCAAGCCGCAGAACGTCCTGATCGGCGCGGACGGCCCACGCGTCATCGACTTCGGCATCTCCCGCGCCCTCACCGGCGCCCAGACGATGGTGAGCCGCGCGGTGGGCACCCCGGCGTACATGGCGCCGGAACAACTCCAGCCGGGCGAACTGGGCCCGGCGGCGGACGTTTTCGCGTGGGCGTCGACAATGGTGTTCGCCGCGACCGGCCGTCCCCCGTTCGGCAACGAGTCGATCCCGATCGTCTTCAACCGGATAGCCCACGAGCCCCCACACCTGGGCACCATCGAGGAGCCTCTCCGAAGCCTCCTCACCTCCTGCTTCGCGAAGCACCCCGCGGACCGCCCCTCCGCACACGAACTCCTGGACCGCCTGGTCCGCCCCGCGGGCAGCACGTCACCGCCACCCGTCCCCATGGCGCCGTCCTCCGCCCCCGTGTCGCCGGACGCGACGACGACCCCCCACGGCCCCGCCCCGAGCAAACGCAAGAAGCCCCTGGTCGCCGCCGGAATCGCGGCGGCGATAGCGACGGCCGCGATCGTCCTCGTGGTGGCTCGCCTGGCAGGCGGCGACTCCCCGGACGACACCGCCAGGGTGGTTCCACAAAGCCCGAGCGGCGCAGCGGCGGCGGCCCGCCCGTCCGCCACACCGACGAAGCGAACCGCGAGACCTGCACCGAGCGCGACACCGCGAACGTCGCGCCCGTCCTCCTCACCTTCTCCGTCGGAATCACCGGCTCGCAGACCCAAACTCACACGTGTGGAGTTGGGCCCCGGCCACTTCAGTGCGTACTGCGTGAAACTAGGCTGGGAATGGGTTGAATATCGCGAGACGCCAACCCCCGGCGCGTACTGCATAAAGCGCAAGGGTGCCACCATGCGCCTGACAGGACCCCAACTGGACGCGGGCTGCCGCTGGCGCTTCACCGACCCCCGCGCCCGCCACTACTTCAAGGGCAAGTCCAACTACTGCTACACAACGAAACCCACCCAATGAGGATCCCCCACTACGGCCCCGGCGGAACCATCCCTCCGCCACGCCTGGTCGCGGCCTGGTTCAAGGCCCACGTCCTGAATGCGGAACAGGTACCGCTCTGGGCGGCGCACTGGATCGCCGACGGCATGGACGGCGAAACGCTCCGAATGCTGGCCGGACTGGACGGAACCGACAGCCGCGAGGTCTACGACATCCTCCCCGCCGCCCTCGACGACGCACAGGCCCCCATGCCGGACGACCCCAACGCCGCCATGCGGATCTACGACGACCTCGCCGTCCTCTACCTCGCAGCCAAGATCGACACCGGCCGCCTGCTCACCGAGGTCGAAGCACTCGTGGTCGGCTCCGAACGGGACGACTACCTAGAGCCGCCCCTCGGCTCCCTCTACACACTCCGCGACGAGTGGGACGGCGGATGGGGACGCCCCAAGAAGGAACTGGTCACTTTGGTCCACCAAGCCTGCCTGAAACAGACCAACTGCGCCCTCGGCTAGCCCGTCCGGACCTACGTCGTGCCGTCGCGCAGGGAGTGGATCATGCCCTTCAGGAGACGGAACGCGTCCGCCTGCTCGGCCTCGGTCATGCCCGCCAGCATCCTGACCTCGACGGACCGGACCGCCGCGGTCGCCTTCTCCAGGCTCCGCCGGCCGCGGGGGGTGAGCCTCGCGGGAAGCGCCTTTCCGACGGGCGCCTCCGCGGGCCTGGTCACGTAGCCGTCCTGTTCCAGGGTCTGGAGCAGCACGTTCATGGTCTGCCGGGTCACGAACGCGCCCCGCGCCAGCTCGGAGTTCGACAGGCCCGGCCGTTGGGCCAGCAGTTCGAGGCAGGAGTAGTGCGTCACGCTCATCCCGAGCGGCCGCAGCACCTCCTCCATGGCCGCGCGGAGGGCGCTCGACGCCTCTTTCAGCAGGTAGCCCAGTGACGTCCGCAGGTCGACGCCGCCGTCGGTTTGACTCATGTCAGTATTCTGACATAGCGTCGTTCGTGTCAGGAAACTGACACGAACCGAAGGAGTATCGCCATGCCCGCCACCGGCCCCGACTTCATCTCGCTCCAGGCGCGCGACCTCGACGCGTCGCAGGCGTTCTACGAGCGCTACCTCGGCCTCGTCCGCTCGCAGACCGGGCCTCCGCACGCCGTCGTCTTCGAGACGAAGCCGATCGCGTTCGCGCTCCGCGCCGTCGTCCCCGGCACCGATCTCGGGTCCGCCGCCTGGCCCGGCGTCGGCGCCGCGATCTGGCTGCACGCCACAGACGTCCAAGCCATTCACGACGCCCTGGTCGCCGACGGCCACACGATCGTCTCCGCACCGATCGACGGCCCCTTCGGCCGGACGTTCACCTTCGCCGACCCCGACGGCTACCGGATCACCCTCCACGACCGCCCCTGACCAACCGTCACTCGCTCCCGAGTCGGCGGCCTGGAACGGCGCGTAGAACGAGTCGATGGCAGGCCGGCCTGTGTAGTTCGGCCCGGCGTGCGCAACCGGGCGGTCAACCGGCGTCCAGCGGGTGCGCCGACCGCGCGGCGGATCGAGCGAACGTCGAGATCGGCGAGGAAGATCCCAGCGCCGGTGGAGCCAGGACGCGGCGCTCCCCAAGGCGCCGATCTTGTCGCTCACAGGCGCAACGACGGCGGGAGCCGCCCCCCGCGACGAAGTGGTCCACGAGGTCGAGCCAGATGATCTCAACCCGCTCGGCGCTCCGGCCCGGACCGCACGTGCGCGCCGCCGGGCGGTCAAACCCGCAACTTGGGCGATATCAGCCCGAATCCTCCTATTTATATCTCTGAAGGTGTATCGGGTGAATTGTCGCTAAAGACAGCGGTCAGAGGTGGATTGGGGGCTGGAAGGAAAAATGCTCGGTCTTGGGGATAGGGGAAGTTGCCGTGCCTGAGTCTTTTCGATCGATTTGCTCGTGCTCTCTCATACTCGACGTGACAGGTCGGTCTCCCCGTCCGCCGCAGGATCGTTGAAGCGAAGGCGTCAGGGCCGGGGCGGCCTGGGGATCGATTCGTTTGCGAGCAAGGAACGAAAGGCGAGCGGCTCAGGAGAGTGGAATGAGACGAAAATGTGCAACCCTGCTACGGAGTGCTGCCCTACCGGCGCTGGCCTCGGCGCTGGTGATGGGGGCCGCATCGCCGGGGGAGGCGGCGACCGGCGGCGGTAACGGCGACAAAACGGGCCACTGCCAGGAAAAATGCCCACAGGGGAAGCCGGGGCCTCCCGGACCGGCAGGACCTCCGGGCCCGGCGGGGCCCCAGGGGGTGGCAGGGCCGGCAGGACCGGCGGGCCCGGCGGGGGCGGCGGGCCCGGCGGGGCCCCAGGGGGCGGCTGGGCCGGCGGGGGCCACAGGTCCTGAGGGGCCGGCGGGACCGGCAGGGGCGGCAGGACCGGCGGGGGCTGAGGGACCTGCGGGACCGGCAGGGGCGGCAGGTCCTGAGGGACCGGCGGGACCGGCGGGACCGGCGGGGCCAGCGGGGCCAGCGGGGCCAGCGGGGCCGACCCGGCCGACCCAGATCGTCCAGGAGACCCACACACTGGTGGCCGGGCTCAACACGGGAACGGCGACCTGCCCGTCGGGAACCGTCATCACGGGCGGCGGACTGGTGACGCCTTTGGGAGGCAACAACCTCACCGTCCAGCAGTATGAGTCCTTCCCGTCCGCCAGGGACACGTGGACGGTGTCCTTCAACAACTCGGCGAGCACCAGCGGCTCCTACACGGTCTATGCCGTATGCATCCCCGTGACCCAAACGGGCTGACGGCGCCTGGAGCACGGCGGCGGCCGGGCCGGAGCGACGAGCCGATCGCAACCCGCGCTGGTCGTGCCGCCGAGGAGGCCGCATGCGGGGCGGGGTCGGCTGCGGACGATCATCCCCGCCCCGGCCGCCCGTGCGCGACCCGCCGAGTGACGCAGTGATCGATCGTCCATGCGCGAGGGCGCACCCGAAGAGGTGGTGCTCGGAGTCGCTCGCGGGTAGGCGATGCCGACGGGATCAACGCTCTCAAGGGGCGCGACATGGATGACCTTGCGCTTCGCTTCGGCGCGGGAAAAGGGACCTGAGGGCAGGGCGGTGGCCCCGGCGGGATCAGCCGCCGGGGCCACCGCGCCGCTCGCTCAGAGGTCCAGGTCGCCTGACTTCACGCGGGCGAGCAGCCCGGCGAACACGGTGGGGGCGAGGGTGAGGTGGCCACCCTCGGGGTTCTTGCTGTCTCGGACGCCGATGGCGGCCGATGTCTGCGTCACCTCCACGCATGCCTGTTCGGCGTTGCTGCGCCTACTCTTGCGCCAGGTGGCGGCAGTGTCTTCGGTTCCGATGATGGCCGGTGCCTGGGCCACCTCCACGCACTCCTGCTCGGCGTTGCTGCGGCTGCTCTTGCGCCAGGTGGCGGCGGTGAAGTCGGCTCTCATGGTCCGTTCATCTCCCTTGCGATCTGCCGGAACATCGTTGTGCTCTGCTCCTCGTGCAGGGCGTCGTCCCAGATCTCCGCGAACGCTTCCGCGTAGCGGTGAATCTCGTGGGGTTTGTCCAGGTAGAGCGCCCCGGTGAAGCCCTGCACGTAAACGACGGGTGGTTCGTGGCTGCGTCCGTCGCCCCTGACCGGGAACCGCATGAGGATGAACGGTCCGGTGTTGAGCCCCTGGTGCTCGCCCGCCGTGTAGGGGAGGACGCGGAGGGACACGTTGGGGAGCGCGCTCACCTCGACCAGCCGGTCGACCTGGGCCGCCATGACCGAGGGGCCGCCGACAGGGCGGCGGACGACGGCTTCGTTCAGGACGGTCCGGAGGACAGGCGGATCCAGGCTGCGGGTGACCAGGATCTGTCGCTGGACGCGCAGCTGCACGCGGCGCTCGATCTCTTCCGCCTGGAGGTCGGGCCTGCTCTTCCTGAGCAGGGCGCGGTGGTAGTCCTTCGTCTGGAGCAGGCCGGGGATCAGCTCGGGCGAGTACTCCTCCAGGGTCGCCGCCGCTTCCTCCAGACCGATGTACAGATCGAAGCCGCCCGGGATGACGTCGCCGTAGGCGTGCCACCAGCCCTTCCCCTTGGTCTCCTTGGCGAGACCCATCAGAGCCTCTTTCAGGCCGTCGGGTGCCCCGTACACGCGGCACATGGTCTCGACGTCGTGAGACCTCAGCGACGTCTGCCCGGTCTCGATCCGCCACATCTTCGCCTCGGACCACTCCAGGGCCATCGCGGCAGCCTGCACCGTTAGGCGCGCTTTTGTCCGAAGCTCGCGGAGATACCGACCGAGCTGTCTCCGGGGCACGGTCGAACCCGTAGAGGCTTCCTGCACCTGCACCACCTCCATCTCGGGGGCAGCCTTTCACTCGAAATGAAAGCATCTGCCCGCGCGATTTGCAATGGGCCTCTGACCTGCGGAAATTCGTAGGTGAGATTCCGCGTGACCCCTTGCTCGTCTCGCTTTCATGGTGCTCTACTCGGATTCGGCACGGAGGCGATTTCGAACTTTCCACGATCGAATGGAAAGTCGGCAGACCGGGCTCGCGAGTCCGTTTCGCCGTTAAATGTGGACCTTGTCCCAACACGCAAAGGACACGCACATGGGCAACGACACCCCAAGAAGCGCTCCGCCGCCGGACGGGAGGGCGGTCGCGTGGCTTCGGGACGTGGTCAGGGCGCTGGAGGTGGTCGGCGGGTTCAAGCTGTCGCTGCACCGGCCGTACGGCGAAGCGGGGCCGTTTCTCGACGTCGTGGGTGACGAAGGCCCTCGGCTCGCCGAGGTCATCCGCGTCCGGCGGGAAGGGGCGGGGCTTCGGGGCGTCTGGTCGTGGGGCGAGGACATCGAGGGGGACGGGGACCCGCAGGTCGCGGCCAAGGCGATCGGCAAGGTCGTCCGCCCGAGGATGTGACCGCGCCGTGGGGACGCACGCGAAGGTGCCGGGAACCCGTCAGGCCGCGTCGCCTCCGCGTGACGTGGAGAGGGGGCGCGGCCCGGTGACCTTCATTCCGCAGCGCGAACGGCTCAGCTATCTGTTCCATCTGGCGCAGCTGTTCGAGCGGTTGCACGGGTTGATGGCCGTCTTCGCCGTCATTGACGGGTTCGTGGTCCTCCGCGTCATTCCGGTGCGACAGCCCCGGGGGGCAAGGACGGTCGGGTGTGTTTATAAGCAGGGCCAGTGGTGGTTCTACGACGTTCGGGCGGATCAGATCATCCGTCCCGCGAACGAGTTGGCCGCGACGGCGCGGGAGATCGGAACACAAATGGAAACGGTGGTGGCGGCGTGATCGGGCAGGAAGCCGAGGAGTATCCCGTCAAGAAATACGGGTTGGTCGCTCAGGCCAGCGGCATCGACGCGGACGCATGGATGACGCCCCGTTTCGCGGCGATGCTGGTCGGGGTGAATCCCACCCGGCTCAACCGGTGGGCCGCCGTCGGCCTGCTGTCGTACCAGCAGCGGAGGCCCGGCGCCCACCGCCGCTACCTCCGGGAGGAACTGCTGGTGGTGTCCGGCCTGGGCGTCGACGGGGACCCTCCGACGATCTACGCCCTCCGCCGACACGTGCGCAGGTCAGGGCGAAGGGGAGGTGGCGGAGAGGTCGGCCGGTAGGCGGAGGGAGGCCGCGGTGTCGGAGCCGGTGGGGGCGCTGTAGATCATCATGGTCGGGTCGGGGCCGTCGGGGGCGCGCATGGCGACGTGGTCGAGGGAGAGTTCGCCGAGTCGCGGGTGGGCGAAGCGCTTGCGGCCGCGGGTCTTGCCATGCGCGCCGTGGTCGGCCCGCAGGCGGCGGAAGTCGGCGCTGTGCTGGGACAACTCGCCGACCAAGGCCGCCGGCCGCGTGTAGTGGTCGACGCTGACCCCGGCGGGCAGCGCCGGTTCCTCCCGGCGCAGGCCGGGTACCCGCCGCCGGCCCCCGAATCTGTCGGGACGCAGGCGGGCGCGCCGGGTCTTGAGGAACTCGCTGAGCTGCCGTGCACGATCCACGGTCCCCGGTATCGGTGATCCGTGCGGCCGACGCGGTCGATCGTGTGTTCGAGTAGGGTGTGCTGTCGTGCTGGTCAAAGGGGCGGGCGGCACCCGCGAACACGTTCCGTTCCTGTGCCCGCGGGGGCACCGGCTGGAGGCCGGACGGGTCATCGTCGGGTGGTCGCCGTGCGTGTGCCCGCCCTGCTCCGGACGGGGCCGGGGGCTGCGCGGGCACCGCACGTACCTGTGCCTCGCCTGCCGGGACGAGCATGTGACGACCAAGTGCTACCTGCCGCACCATGTGCCGTCCCTCGGCGCGGACTTCCGCTGGCCCTAGCGGCGGGGGCGGTGGGCTCGGATGTCCACGGGGCGGCCGTCGGGGTCGCGGGCCGTCATCGTCCACTGCGTGGGCAGTGTCTCGATCTCCGCGACCGGGTTGCCGGAGCCCAGGATCCGCTCGCGGACCTCATGGAGTTCTTCGTAGGTTCCGACCCGCAGTCCCCAGCCCGCTCTGCTCAGGGGGTCGAGGCCCGTGGTGGGGGCGGTGGCGGTTTCGACGATCATCAGGTGGTCGTTCTCGCCGACGTCGAGGACCGCGACCCGGGGGTCGGGGGGAGTCGCGGCGCGCTCGAACGCGAGCCGTGCTCCGAGCAGATCGGTGTAGTACGCCACGAGCCGGTCGAGGTCGGTCGTGGACAGCGTCACGTGGTTGATTCCGTGGAGATCGGGCATCGTGGCTCGACTCTAGTGCGGCCGCGGCCGCCCGGCGGGGCGCCGGAGGCGGGCCCCACCGGGACGAGCGCTGGCACTCAGCCTTCGTAGCGGAGGCCGTGGCCGTAGGAGTAGAGGCCCGCGATGGTGACGGGGAGGCGGCCGCCGGGCTGGGTGCCGAAGACGACCTTGGCCGCGGCCTCGTGCATGGTCTGGTCGACGCGCAGGATGCGGGCCGTCGTGCCGTAGGTCGCCACGTACGCCTTGACGTGCGGATAGGACCTGATGTCGTAGGGCAGGCCGATGGCGATCGCGGCCACGGGCCTGCCGGTCGCCTGGAGCGCGCGGACGAGTTTGGCCTGCCCCTCGGGGAGTTCGCCCGAGGAGTACGTCGCGACGAGGACGCGGTCGGCCCCCTCGGCGCGGCGGACGGCCTCGGTGATCTCGGCGTCGGACGGGTTTGTCGTCGCCGACTGCCAACTGGTCACCGCGCCCGCGGACGCGGCGGCCACCTCCTTCGCGAACGGCTCGACCTGCGCGGCGCCCGCGACGAACGTGTGGTCGCGGGCGACCGGGTCGAACGGCAGCACGCCGTCCTCGTTGCGGACGAGGGTCGTGCCCGCGACGCCCATCGCGAGGGCGCGGCTATGGAAGCCCGTGTTCCCGCAGACGCGCTCGGCCGCGCGGGGGCTCACGTAGCGGTGGTCGAAGACGTCGTAGTCGCACTTCAGGGCCAGGATGCGGCGGACCGACTCGTCCACCCGGGCGCGGGAGAGCCTGCCCGCGCGCAGCGCGTCCAGCAGCGCGCCGACCGCGTCCACGTGGGTGGAGAACTCGCCGGTCGACATGATGATGTCGGCGCCCGCGTTGACCGCCATGACCGTGGCCTCGCGGACGCCCCAGTTCTTCGCGATCGCGTCCATGTCCATCGCGTCGGTGACGATCAGGCCCTTGAAGCCCAGGTCGCCGCGCAGCAGGCCGGTCAGCACCTTCGCGGAGAGCGTCGCGGGCAGGTCCGGGTCGATGGCCTTCACGACGACGTGCGCCGTCATGATCGACTCGACGCCGGCGGTGATCGCGGTGCGGAACGGGGGGAGGTGGACGCGGTCGAGCGTCGCGCGGTCGTACTCCACGGCGGGCAGGCCGAGGTGGCTGTCGGTCTTGGTGTCGCCGTGCCCGGGGAAGTGCTTGGGCGTGGAGATCAGCCCGGCCCGGCGGTAGGCGCGCACCTGGGCCTCGACCAGCTCCTGGACGAGTTCGGTCCGCTCCCCGAACGAGCGGACGCCGATGATCGGGTTCGCGGGGTTGGTGTTGACGTCGGCGTCCGGCGCGTAGTTCCAGTGGAAGCCCATCGCGCGCGCCTCGGCGGCGGTGATGGCCGCCGCCTCCCGCGCGTACCGGGCGTCGCGGGCCGCGCCGAGGCCCATCGCGTTGGGCAGGGGCGTCGTGCCCTCGCGGACGTTGTGCGTCGTCCCGAACTCGAAGTCGCCCGACATCAGCAGCGGCAGGCCGAGCCGCGTGTCCTGCGCCCACCGCTGCACGCGGTTGGAGTAGCGGGCGGCGAGGCCCGGCGTGCGCGGCTCCGAGGTGATCACAGAGCCGATCTTGAGGTCCTGGAGGGAGCGGCGCGTCTCCTCGTTGGGCAGGCCGTCAGGGCCGTCATGGGTGACCGCCATGACCATCTGACCGATCTTCTCCTCGTCGGTCATCCGCGCCAGGATGGCCTCGGGGTCGCGGCGCCGCTTCGGCGCCGCCTCCGCGAAGGCCGCCTGGGTGAAAGCCGTGGGCGCCAGCGCGATGCCGAGCGCCGCCGTCGTGATCGTGGACACCGCGGCCCGCCGTCCGATAGTCATCCCGCCTCCAGTTCGGTTGCCTACCGGTCTAGACCAGGCGATCCGCCTCTCGAAGGCAATGGAGAAACCTGCCAAGATCAGGTGAACGCGCGTTCACCGAACCGGGCGGTCAGCCCTTGATCTGCGTCCATGCCTCCGCCCAGCGGGAGTACTCCACGCACTTGGACCCGCGGTCGTCGCCGCAGTCCTTCGTCGGCGTCCGCCAGAAGGCGAGGCGCCGGTAGAAGCCCGGGTCGCCGACGTGGTAGGTCGCGCAGAACCCGCGCGCGGTGTACGCGCACGCCTTCGGGTTCGCGGGGGCCTCGCCGAACCACTGCGCGACCTGCGCCTGGACGCGCGGCGTGGCCATCCAGCTCATCCACTTGTACATGCAGTTGGGGTGCTGCGCCTTGGACGAGATCATCCACGTGTCGGACCATCCCGTCGCGCCCTCGGACGGCAGCGTGGTCGCCACCGGCGCCTTCTCGGTCGCGGCGAGGTTCGCGGTGACCTGCCAGGCCGTCCCCGCGTAGTTGTCGGCGCTCTTGAACGACTGGAGTTCGTCGAGGTAGTTCGCCCAGTACTGGTTCACGTTGGGGCGCTGCCGCCGCAGCAGCTCGACCGCCGCGTCGAACTGCTCGCCGTCGAGGGCGTACACGTCGCGGATCTTCAGGTCGGGACGGTGCGCCTTGAGGTAGAGGGCCGCGTCCGCGATGTAGATCGGGGAGTCGTAGGCGACGACGTGCCCGGCGGCGGGGGAGTCGGGCTTCCACACCACGTCCCACGACGTCGGACGCTGCTGGAGCTTGTCCGTGCGGTACATCAGCATGTTCGCGCCGTAGCCGTGCGGGACGCCGTACATGCGCCCCTTCACCGAGTTGTACGGCTGCTGCTTCAGGTACGGCGCGATGTCGTCGTACCCGCTGACCAGGCCCGTGTTGACGGGCGCGACGGTGCCGCCGTAGATCAGCCGCAGGCTCGCGTCGCCGGACGCCGAGACGCCGTCGTAGCGTCCCGTCCGCATCAGCGCGACCATCGAGTCGGAGGTGTCGGCGACCTTCGCCGCGACGTGGCAGCCGGTGGCCCGGGTGAACGGCGCGACCCAGTTGACCTTCCTGTCGTTCGACCCGTTCTCGGCGTAGCCCGCCCACACGACGAGGTCGAGCCGGCCCTCCCCGGCGCCCACGTCCTGCTGCATCGGGACCTCCGGGACGGCGGCGACCTTGCCCTCCCCGCCGCCGCATCCGGAGGCCAGTGCGGCGGCGGCCGACAGCACGGCGGCGAGCTGGAGCGTCCTGCGGCGCGGTGTTCGACCCATCACGTCGAAGGATCGTAGGGGTATTTCGGGCATTCCCGCATACATAATGTGATGATCTGGAAACTGTCGACACACGGCGGCGTGCCGTCCTAGGCTCTCCTGCGTTCCGCGCACCCGCCCGCCGCGTTCCGCGCCGCACCGTCCCCGCCGCCGACCGAAAGTTCAGCCGAAGTGCCACAACCAGGCCGCCCCGTGGACTCCTCCGCCGAGCAGCGGCGGGCCGGTCCGAAGGCCGCGCGTTTCCGCTCCATCCGCTTCAAGGTCATCCTGATGGTCACCGTCTCGGTGGTGTCGCTGGGCGTCCTGTGGGCGTTCGCCGCCAGCATCGCGCTGGGGGAGGGGCTCAACCTCCGGCACGTCGAGTCCGTCCAGGACCACTACGGCTACCCCTCCGGCGCGCTCGGCAGCGCGCTCCAGAACGAGCGCCGCCTGTCGATGGTCTACCTCGGCGGCCGCGCCGAGGGCGACCGCGCCGCGATGGAGTCGGGGCGGCTCGTCACCGACCGGCAGGCCGAGCTGTTCCGCTCGCTGGTCGCCGACAAGGGCGCGCGGGGCGCCGCGCCGCCGCAGGTCGGCCGGCTCGCCGACAAGATCATCGGCGAGCTGGACGCGCTGGCCGCCGGGCGCCGCTCGATCGACTCCGGCGCCACCGGCCGGGCCCGCGCGTTCGCC
Organism: Actinomadura litoris; assembly: GCF_009733595.1. Classification (GTDB taxonomy): domain Bacteria; phylum Actinomycetota; class Actinomycetes; order Streptosporangiales; family Streptosporangiaceae; genus Spirillospora; species Spirillospora litoris. The sequence goes on from NZ_WOFH01000003.1 coordinate 683,557, forward strand.
GACTACAGCGCGCTGCTCGCCGACGTCGGCTCGCTCCAGGGCTCGCTCGCCACCCTCGACAACTCCGAGGTCGCCAAGGACGCCCGCAACCAGGCGTCGCTGACCCGGGCCCGCGAGACGCTCGCGCAGGAGGACGCGCTGCTCGCGGGCGCGCTCGCCGCGGGCCGCATGACGCCCGCCGAGCACGCCCAGTTCGTCAAGCTCGTCGGGACGCAGCGCGCCCTGTACGGGTTCGCGGCGGCGGAGCTGCGCCCGGCCGACCAGGCGTACTACCAGCGCGTCGTCGGGATGCCCGAGTACACGCGGCTCCGCCTGCTGGAGGACCGGTTCGTCGGGTCGCTGCGGCTCGTCCGACCCAACGGCACGCCCGGCGTGCTGTGGAAGACCACCGCCGACTCCAACCTGACCCGGCTGCGCGGCCTGGAGCTGTCGGTCGCCGCGAGCGCGGAGCGGCGCGCCAAGCCGATCTCCGACGGCATCATCACGCGGGTCGTGCTGGCCGGCGCGCTCGGGCTCGTCGCGGTCGTCGCGTCCCTGGTCATCGCCGTGTGGGTGGCGCGCTCGGTGGTCCGCGAGCTGGCCCGGCTGCGTCGCGAGGCGATCGACCTCGCCGACGCGCGGCTGCCCGGCGTGATCCGCAGGCTGCGGCGCGGCGAGGAGGTCGACGTCGCCGCCGAGGCGCCGCCGCTGGCCTTCGGCGCCCGCGAGATCCACCAGGTCGGCGAGGCGTTCAACGCCGCCCGCCGCACCGCGATCCAGAGCGCGGTCGAGGAGGCGGCGCTGCGCCGCAACGTCAGCGAGGTGTTCGTCAACCTCGCCCGGCGCAGCCAGACGCTGCTGCACCGCCAGCTCAAGCTGCTGGACGCGATGGAGCGGCGGATGGAGGCGCCCGACGACCTGGAGGACCTGTTCCGCGTCGACCACCTCGCCACCCGCATGCGCCGGCACGCCGAGGGCCTGATCATCCTGTCCGGGCAGCCGCCGGGGCGCGGCTGGCGCAACCCGGTCGCGATCGTGGACGTGGCGCGCGCCGCCGCGTCCGAGGTCGAGGACTACACCCGCGTCAACGTCGCGCCGATGACCCGCGCCGCGATCGTCGGACCGGCCGTCGCCGACGTCATCCACCTGCTCGCCGAGCTGGTCGAGAACGCCACCGCGTTCTCGCCGCCGCACACCACCGTCCAGGTGCAGGGGCAGGCCGTCTCGCACGGCTTCACACTGGAGGTCGAGGACCGCGGCCTCAGCATGGACGAGCCGAGCCTCGCCGCCGCCAACGAGCGGCTCGCGACCGCCGCCGAGTTCGACCTGTCCGACAGCGCGCAGCTCGGCCTGTTCGTCGTCGGGCGCCTCGCCCGCCGGCACGGCATCAAGGTCACGCTGCGCACGTCCCCCTACGGCGGGATGACCGCGATCGTCCTGCTGCCCGAGGAACTCGTCGTGCGCGGCGACGGCGACGGCCTGGAGGACACCGACGCTCCGGCCCTCACCACGCGCCGTGCGCAGGACGCGCTGGTCCCGGCGGGCGTCGTCGCGCGGCCGCCGACGCCGAGCGGGTCGGTGCTGCAACTCCCGGCGGGACGGCACGCCGCCGCGCCGCCCCCGACGCCGACGCCGGCACCGGCCCCCGCGCCCATGCCCGCGCCCGTGCCGGAGCCGCCGTCCGAGTCCGAGGCGACGGGCCCGCGCCCGGTGTTCGAGGAGCCCGCGCAGGGCCCGCTCCCGCAGCAGCGGCAGGCGGGCACCGCGTGGGGCGAGCGGCGCGACCCGTCCTACGAGGCGGAGCTGGAGCGGTCCCGGTCCACGCCGCAGCGGCTGCCGCGCTCGCCGCGCGAGGTGCGGCGGCGCCCTCCCGGTGCGGGCTCGGCGGAGCGTCCGCCGCTGCCCAAGCGCGTCAAGCAGGAGAACCTCGCCTCACAACTGCGCGAGGAGGCCGCCGCGGCCCCGCCCGCCCCGGAGCCGCGTCCCGGCCGCTCGCCCGAGCAGCTTCGGGCGATGATGTCGTCGATCCAGCAGGGCACCCGGCGCGGCCGCGCCGAGACCCTCGACAACGAGGAATCGTGACGGGCGATGAGCGGTGCTGGCAGCGAGTGGATCGATGAGGAGGCCGGGCCGATCGTCCGGTCGTACGCGCTCACGCGCGGGCGCGCGCGGCCGGCCACCGGCGAGACGTTCGACATGATCACGATCGTGTCGACCGAGGCCAGACCCCGGTCGGGCTCGCCGGGCCTCGGCCCCGAGCACCTGGACATCCTGGAGATGTGCCTCCAGCCGCAGCCGGTCGCCGAGATCGCCGGCCGCATGCGGCTGCCCCTGGTCGTCGTCCGCGTCCTGCTGGGCGACCTCCTGCACCACCGGCTCATCGCCGTCACCCGTCCCCAGCCGGAGAGCACGCTCTCCAAGGAACGCCTGCTCAGGGAAGTGCTCCATGGCCTCCAAGCCCTCTGACCCCGCGGCCGCCCCCGCACCGGCCGCCGCGCCGGTCGCGGTGAAGATCCTCATCGCCGGCGGGTTCGGGGTCGGCAAGACGACGCTCGTCGGCGCCGTCAGCGAGATCCGCCCGCTCCAGACCGAGGAGCTGCTCACCGACCAGGGCGTCGACGTCGACGACACCGCGGGCGTCGAGCAGAAGACCACCACCACGGTCGCGATGGACTTCGGCCGCATCACGATCCGCGACGGGCTCGTCCTCTACCTGTTCGGCACCCCCGGCCAGGACCGCTTCTGGTTCATGTGGGACGAGCTGTCCTACGGCGCGCTCGGCGCCGTCGTGCTCGCCGACACCCGCCGCCTCCCCGACTGCTTCCCGGCCGTCGACTACTTCGAGAGCCGCGGCCTGCCGTTCGTCGTCGCCGTGAACCGCTTCGACGACGGCTACGACTACACGCCCGAGGAGATCCGCGAGGCGCTCGACCTCGGCGAGGCCATCCCCGTGCTGCTGTGCGACGTGCGGGAGCGGACGTCCGGCAAGGAGGTCCTGACGACGCTCGTGCGGCACGTCCTCGCCGTCCACCGGACGGAGGACCAGGGCGTTCCCGCCCTCTAGGCTGGGCCGGGTTCCCCGACGGATGAGGTGACGTGAAGGTCACGCGTACGCGCGCGCGGTTGTCGGACGGCCGCGAGATCCTCTACTTCGACGAGGCGCCGGGCCGGACGCCGGTGCCCGACCCGCGCGGCCTGCCGCCCGTCCAGCCGCTGTGCGAGGTCCGCCGCGACCCCCTCACCGGCGACCCCGTGACGGTCACCGCGCACCGCAACGCCCGGACGTTCCTGCCGCCCTCCGACCAGTGCCCGCTCTGCCCCGGCGGCCCCGCCTCGGAGATCCCGGACGCCGCCTACGACGTCGCCGTGTTCGAGAACCGCTTCCCGTCCTTCGACGCGCGCACGCCGGGCGTCCCGCCGGTGGTCGACGGCGCGCCGGTCCTCCGGCGCGCCAGAGGCGCGGGACGCTGCGAGGTCGTCTCCTTCACCGACGACCACGCCGCCTCGATGGCGCTGCTGCCGGTCTCCCGCGTCCGGACGGTCATCGAGACCTGGGCCGACCGCACCGCCGAGCTGTCGGCGCTGCCCGGCGTCGAGCAGGTGTACGTCTTCGAGAACCGGGGCGTCGAGATCGGCGTCACCCTGCACCACCCGCACGGCCAGATCTACGGCTACCCGTTCGTCACGCCCCGCACCGGCCGCATGCTGGCCATGGCCGCGCGGCACCGCGCGTCCGGCGGCGAGCTGTTCGCCGACGTGCTCGCGGCCGAACGGGCGGGCGCCCGCGTCGTCACCTCCGGCGAGCACTGGACGGCGTTCGTCCCCGCCGCCGCCCGCTGGCCCGTCGAGCTGCACCTGATGCCGCACCGCCACGTCCCCGACCTGGTCGCCCTCACCGCCCCCGAACGCGACGAGCTGGCCGTCCTCTACCGCGACCTGCTGCGCCGCTGCGACGCCCTCCACGGCGCGCCGCTGCCCTACGTCGCGGGCTGGCACCAGGCCCCGGTCGGCGAGGGCCGCGACCTCGTCCGCCTCCACCTGGAGCTGTTCTCCGTCCGCCGCGCCGCCGACAAGCTCAAGTACCTCGCGGGCTCGGAGTCGGGCATGGCCGCCTGGATCAACGACGTCCCCCCGGAGGACATCGCCGCCCGCCTGCGCTAGAGCACGCGGTGCCGCTCGTCCGGCACCGCGTTGCGGCGGGTGGCGGCGGGGCCGCCGCGGGACCGCTTCGTCCAGGCGACGCGGATCCGCTGTACGGCGATGTCCATCCGGTCATGGTGATGTGGCCTCGCCTCGACACGCCAGTGCTTTTCCCCCGCAGCCGGTGGAACGCCGGAACTTGTTGCCCTAATCTCCGTCGCATGCCCGCAAGCGTGCCGGCCGGCCCGCCGGCGCCCGGAATGTTCGACGGTGTCGCGGCGACGTCCGCCGGCGCCCCCCTCGCCTTCACCTCCCAGAGCGGGACGGGGGCGAACCTCGGCCAGGCGTGGGACCTCACGTCCGGCTCACCGCTCGGCCCGCCCGTCCCCGACTTCCCCGACGACCGCGCCGAATGGGCGTTCGGCCTCCCGGACGGCTCGCCCCTCGTCGCCTGGACGCGCCGCGACCGGATCCACGTCCACGACGTCCGCGCCGGCACCTACCTCACCCTCGAACCGGGCTGCGCCGCCCAGCCCGAACTCGTGGGCCTGTCCACCCACCAGGGACGCGGCGCCGTCGTCGCCGTCTTCGGCCCCGCGCACGACGCGGAGGTCCTCATCTGGGACGCCGCCACCGGCGACCGCCTCGCCGAGTTCGGCCTGTGGCTCGGCCACGGCTCGGCCCTGGACCGCCGCCTGCTCCCCGCGACGGGCCCGCTCCTCGGCCTGACCTGCGACGACCCCTGCCGCGTCACGGTGCTGGACGTGGAACGCGGCGAACAGGTCGCGACCCTGCCCTCCCTCGGCCCCCGCGCGGTGTTCACCCTCGACCGCGGCGTCCCGGTCCTCGTCCAACCGACCGCCTCGGGCCTGGTCGTCCGCCCCGTCGGCGGCGGCCCGGCCACGACGCTCCCCGCGCCGCACCCGTGCGACCAGCTCGCCGCCGCCTCGGTCTCCGGCCGACTCCTTGCGGTCGCCGACACCCCCGACGGCACCCTGCTGGTCTGGGACGCGGCGCGCGCCGTCCGCCGCGTCCCGCTGCCCGCCCCCGCCAACGACCTGGCCCTCGCCGCCGACGGCACCCTGGCCGCCGCCACCGACGCGGGCCTCTACACGATCCACCTATGCCCCTAGGCGACGTCCCGCGTCCGGGATCGCGCAGGACCCGCCCCGTCCTTTACCTGGACATCGACGGAGTCCTCAACCCGGACGCCCCCCGCGCCCACCACGAGGAGCACACGGTGGGCCGCCTGACCGTGCGCATCGTCCCGGCCCACGGCGGCTGGCTCCGCGAGCTCGCGGCCCGCTTCGACCTCGTCTGGGCGACGACCTGGGAGGAGCACGCCAACGAGCACATCGGCCCCCTGCTCGGCCTCCCCGAACTGCCGCACGTCCCGTTCTCGGCCTACGCCGCGCGCCCGGGAGACCCCCGCGTCCCGCTGCTCCAACTCCCGCACGCGCGCAAGTGGGCCCCGATCCTCCGCCACGCGGACGGACGCCCCTTCGCCTGGGCGGACGACATCATCCCCTGGACGATCAGACGCCAGGCCCTGCCCCACCGCCGCGCGCTCCGCCTCGTCCCCGTGAACCCCGCCCAGGGCCTCACCCGCCGCCACGTCGACCACCTCTGGCACTGGTCCACCCGATGGCCCCGCTGAAAACGCGACAGGGCCCGTCCGCGGGAGTGCGGACGGGCCCCGGAATGAACTGATCAGCGCGCGGCGAGTTCGTCCTCGGACACCGTGGACTCGGCGTCGGCGGTGCGGGCCGCCTGTTCGCCGTCGGTGTCCACCGGCCGCCGCGACGGCCAGGCGTCGAGCTTCGTGCGACGAGGGTTCGCCAGAGGGTTGTCCATCGCTGCTGCTGTCCTCCCATGACTACAGGCGGCCACGGACTCCAGGCATCCGGACCGACCGAAAAGGAAATCTTCCCCGATGACCCACCAGGTTTAGCAACATGGTCTAGACCTGGGCGCTGCCATCAGTAACAACACCACTCTCCCCTGCCATTCCGCTTACTACCGCCTGAGGGGTCGGGAGTGACGGAGATGACACCGGGGCTTATTCGATCGCCTCGCGGGGCGGGGGCGGCATATCGTCCTGCGGTCAGGGTTCCGGAGGGGGGGCACGGTGGAGAGCCGGTGGTCGGTGGACGCGTTGCGCGTCCGGGAGGAGCGGTTGAAGTTCGTGTTCTTCTGGCGCGAGACGGGGCCCGCCGGGTGCCTCAGCCAGTGGGCGCGGATCCCCTTCACCGTGGACGGGACGGCCTACGCCACCGCCGAGCACTACATGATGGCCGCGAAGGCGCGCCTGTTCGGGGACGAGCGGACCGCCGCGGCCATCGTGGAGGTCGGGCACCCGGCGCGGGCGAAGGAGCTCGGGCGGCGGGTCCAGGGGTTCGACGAGGAGGCGTGGGTGGCGCGCCGCCTCGGGATCGTCGTCGAGGGGAACCTGGCGAAGTTCGCGCAGCACGCCGAACACCGCGCGTACCTGGTCGGGACGGGGAAGCGCGTGCTGGTGGAGGCGAGCCCGCTCGACCGGATCTGGGGGATCGGGCTGGCCGCCGACGACGAGCGCGCCGAGCGGGTCGAGGAGTGGCGGGGGCTGAACCTGCTCGGGGAGGCGCTGATGAACGTGCGTGATGCGCTGGCCTAGGTGGTCAGGCGGAACGCCGAGGTGCCGAGGCCCGTGGGCTTGAGGAGGCGGGGCCGCGCCGGGGCGGTGCGCGCCGGGCGTTCGTCGTAGCGGTGGGTCTCGTGGTGCCACTTGTTGATGCCGGCCATCCAGTCGCGGAGTTCGTCGACGTAGGCGTCCAGGCCGGTGCGGGCGACCTCGTCCAGGCCGAGTTCGTCGGCGAGGACGGGCAGCTCGTTGGTCGCCAGGTGCTCGAACTGGTGGCGGCGGGAGGTCATCAGGTCGTTGACGACGCCGAGGGCCTCGTCGCGGCCGCAGCCGAGGAAGTGCTGGACGGCGAGGACGCCGTTGTTCAACTCGCCCTCGTACTCCATCTCCTTCTGGTAGGAGAAGACGTCGTTGGTCAGGCAGGCGTAGTCCATGGCGGCCGCGTCGATCTCGTTGAGCGTGCGGGTGCGGAAGACGTGCTCGGGGATCTCGCCCGCGTGCTCGATGCGGGAGAGGGCCATGGTCAGCTCGGAGCCGAAGGTGTGGCGGCGCATCTCCAGGTAGTCGACCGGGTCGGGGACGCGGGACTGGAGGTGGTTGTTCAGCTCCCAGAGCCAGCTCTCCACCATGTGCTCGACGGTGGCGCGGAACTCGCGGCGGCCGCGGTCGTTCATGGGGACGGCGGTGCGGTGCCACAGGTCGGCGAGGCCGGTCTCGAAGGGGTTCTCCGGGAGGGGCGTCGGCCCGCAGTCCAGCGGCATGAAGGCCGGGATGCGGGCGTTGAAGCGCTTCGCGCCGGCCATGTCGCGGTCGCGGTTGAACACGGCGGGGAAGTAGTCGTCGCCCCAGGTGCCCCAGGCGAGCCACTGGGTGGCGAGGTCGAGGGCCTCGGGGGTGGCGTCGGGGTCCAGGGACGCGGCGCAGATGGCGAACTCGAAGCCGGAGAGGGACTCGGCCGTCCACAGCGGCTCGGGGTGGCGGGGCAGCGGGTCGTACATGCCCACCTCGCCGCACCAGGTGATGACGTTCCGGCGGGCGCGTTCGCGGTGCGGGTTCACGCGCGCGACGTAGGGCATGTCGAACGCGGGCAGCGGCGTCGGGCCGACCTTCTGGTAGGGGACGTGCGGCACGCTGAACCGCGCCGACTTCAGCAGCCCCGGCAGGCGCGTCGCCGACATGCCGATCGGCGCCGCCCTGTTCATGTAGCGGCTGGAGCGCATGTGCCATTCCTGGCCGCCGGACTGCCAGTCCTGGAGGCCCTTGACGTAGGCGGCGAGGCCCGCGCGCTCGGCCGCGTCCAGGCCGTGCTCCTCCTGGAGCGGCGGCAGTTCGGTGAACACGGTGTTCTCGAACTGGCGGAGGCGGGAGGTCAGCAGGTCGTTGACGGTGTCGGCGGCGGCCTGCGGCGCGACGTCCAGGAAGTGCTCGACGACCAGGACGCTGTTGTTGATCTCGCCCTCGGTCTCGGTCTCGCGCTGGTAGGAGAAGATGTCGTTGCGCAGGTGGACGCCGTCGGCGAAGGTGTCCTTCAGGACGCGCAGCGCGCGGGTGCCGACCAGCCGCTCGGGGATCTCCGCGCCGATCGCCACCTCCACCAGGTCGGCCGACCAGGGCGCGCCGCCGACCTTGCGGCGCATCTGCACGTACTCGACCGGGTTCGGGACGCGGTCGCCGCTGATGTTCGCCAGTTCCCACAGCGACTCGCGGAGCAGGTTGCCGGTGCTCTCGGCGAAGCGGCGGCGCCAGGCGTCCGACCGCGACGGGACGGTCCGCGCCCACAGGTCGGTGAGCCCGCGCTCGACGGCGTTGACCGGCTCGGGCGGCGGGGCGTCCGCCATGAAGAGCGGCAGCCGGTCGAGGTACTCCCGGGCGCCCGCCTGGTCGCGCGGGCGCTTGAACACCTCAAGGAAGTGGTCGTCGAAGTAGAAGACCCACACGTACCAGTCGGTGATGAGGTCGAGCATCGGGGCGTCGCAGTCGGGGTGGGTGTAGGCGCACAGGAGCGCGTAGTCCATCGCGTCGAGCGCGGCCTCGTCCCAGATGTCGGGGGTGCCGGGGTCGCGGGTCTCGTCCAGCATGCCCATGTCGCGGGCCCACGCCCGGGTGTGCGCCCGCGCGCCTTCCAGGTGGGCGTTCAGCCGCGCGGGGTGGGGGACGTAGAAGTCGGGCAGCTCGAACGGTTGCATGGACCGGCCGGCCTCTCTCTCACGGGGGAGGGCGGCTCCGCGTCGCGGGAGCCCGGTTCCGCAACTTACAGCACCGGCGGGGTTGCGGATGGTGACAGCTTTGTGCCTTGATTCCTTCGCCTTTAGACGGGTAAGCCCCGGTCATGGGGAAGTCAGGCGAGGTTGCGAGGGCCGAGGACGATCCGGTGGCGCAGAACCTCGCGCTCGTGGGGCGCGTGGTCGAGGCCGCGCAGGCGGAGATGCTGGAGAAGGCGCGCAAGCGGCTGCCGGCGCTGCGTCTCGGCGCGCTCGCGGGAGCGCTCGGGATGATGGCCACCGCCGCGACGTACCGGATGAACGTGCAGTTGCTGGAGCGGAAGCTGCCGCCGGAGCTGGCGTCGTTCGTCACGGCGCTGGCGTACGGCGGCGGGGCGGGCGCGGCGGCCGTGGCGGCGGGCCGCAAGTGGCGGGGGCTCCCGGCGCCGCTGCCGTCGGAGACGGTGCGGCAGGTCGCCGAGATCCTCACCGACAGGGACGACCCCACCGACGAGGACTGATCCGGCGGTCGCTTCGGAGAAAGCCGATCCTTCCTGGACGTCGCTGACTTCAGCCTGGCGATCCGGGGTAGGGGGCCCGTCATGGACAGTGAAGCCACCCCGGTGAAAGCCGAGATCACCCTCCGTGTGAACGGCGCCGAGCACCGCCTCGACGTGGATACGCGCGCGTCGCTGCTGGACGTGCTGCGCGAGGATCTCGGGCTGACCGGCTCGAAGAAGGGCTGCGACCACGGCCAGTGCGGCGCGTGCACGATCCTGGTGGGCGGGCGGCGCGTGAACGCCTGCCTCGCGCTGGCGGTCGCGCACGACGGCGCCGAGATCGTCACGGTCGAGGGACTCGCGGAGGACGGGCGGCTCAGCCCCGTCCAGGAGGCGTTCATCGAGCACGACGGGTTCCAGTGCGGCTACTGCACGCCCGGCCAGCTCTGTTCCGCGACCGGCATGCTGGACGAGGCGGAGCGCGGCTGGCCCAGTGCGGCGAGCGAGGACCTCCGCGTCGACCCCGTCCTGGACGACGACGAGATCCGCGAGCGGATGAGCGGCAACCTGTGCCGGTGCGGCGCCTACATGGGCATCGTCGCGGCGGTGCGGGAGGCGGCGGCGCGCAGGGAGGCGGCGGAGGCATGAGGCCGTTCGCGTACGAGCGCGCCACCAGCGCGGAAGACGCCCTCCGGCGGCACGCGGAAGGAGCCGCCTACCTCGGCGGCGGAACCAACCTCGTGGACCTGATGCGGCTCGGGGTCGAGCTGCCCTCCCGGCTGGTGGACGTCACCCACCTCCCCTACGACCAGATCCAGCTCGACCCGAACGGCGGCCTCCTCATCGGCGCCGCCGTGAGCAACAGCGACCTCGCCGCCGACCGGACGGTCCGCGAGGGGCATCCCGTTCTCGCGCAGGCCGTCCTGGCGGGCGCGTCGGGGCAGATCCGCAACGTCGCGACGGTGGGCGGCAACCTCCTCCAGCGCACGCGCTGCTCCTACTTCCAGGACGCCGCCAAGCCCTGCAACAAGCGGAACCCGGGCAGCGGATGTCCCGCCATCGAGGGCGAACACCACAACCTCGCGATCCTCGGGCACTCCGAGGCGTGCGTGGCGACGCACCCGTCCGACATGGCGGTGGCCCTGGCGGCGCTGGACGCGTCGGTCCACGTCCGGGGGCACGCGGGCGAGAGGGTCGTCCCGATCGAGGACTTCTACCGGCTCCCCGGTGACGCGCCGGAGCGCGACACCACCCTGGAGCCGGGCGACCTGGTGACGGCGGTGGAGGTGCCCCCGCTCGGCATGCCGTCCCGCTACCGCAAGGTCCGCGAACGCGCCTCGTTCGCGTTCGCGCTCGTGTCGATCGCGGTGGCCCTGCGCGTCGACGGCGGCGTCGTCCGCGACGTCCGGCTCGCCCTGGGCGGCGTGGCGCACAAGCCGTGGCGGGCCAGGCGCGCCGAGGAGGCGCTGCGCGGGAACCCGGTCACCGAGGAGTTCTTCCTGCGCGCGGCGGAGGCGGAGCTGGAGGCGGCCGAGCCGCTGCGCGACAACGCCTACAAGGTGACGCTGGCGCGGAACCTGATCGTCCGGACGCTGGCCGAGCTGGGGGAGGGGACATGACCGACCGGCTGGAGAGCCGCGAGAAGGTCACCGGGGAGGCGCGCTACGCGGTCGAGTACCCGGTCGAGGGCGTCGCCTACGCGGCGGCCGTGCAGGCGACGGTCGGCCGGGGCGAGATCACCTCCGTGGGCACCGAGGAGGCGCTTCGGCTGCCCGGCGTCCTGGCCGTCCTGTCGTGCGAGAACGCGCCGGAGCTCCGCGAGAGCGGTGACGCCGAGCTGGCGCTGTTCCAGTCCCGCACGGTCTCCTACCGCGGCCAGTTCGTCGCCGCCGTCGTCGCCGAGACGCTCGACACCGCGCGGGAGGCGGCGCGGCTCGTCCGCGTCGAGTACGCCTCCGAACCCCCGGACGTGGAGCTGCGCGCCGACCACCCCGGCCTCTACAAGCCCGAGAAGGTCAACCCGGTCTTCCCCAGCGACACCGCCCAGGGCGACGCGGACGAGGCGTTCGCGAAGTCGGCCGTCCGGGTGGAGGCCACGTACACGACCCCGGCGGAGCACAACAACCCGATGGAGCCGCATGCCACCCTCGCCCAGTGGCACGACGACGGGACGCTGACGCTCTACGACTCCAACCAGGGCGCGTCGGGCGTCCAGAAGACGATCGCGGGCGTCCTCGGCCTGGAGCCCTCGCAGGTGCGGGTCGTGTCGCCGCACGTCGGCGGGGGGTTCGGGTCCAAGGGCGCGCCCCGGCCGAACGTGCTCGTCGCGGCGCTCGGCGCGCGCGCGACCGGGCGCCCGGTCAAGTTCGCCGTGCCCCGGCAGCAGATGTTCGCCACCACCGGCTACCGGACGCCGACCATCCAGCGGATCAGGCTCGGCGCCGACGAGGACGGGCACCTCGACGCGATCACCCACGAGGTGGTCGAGCAGACGTCGGTCCTCCAGGAGTTCGGCGAGCAGACCGCCGTGCCGACCCGGATGATGTACAAGGCGCCGCACCGGCGGACGTCGCACCGCCTGGTCAGGCTGAACGTCCCCACGCCGTCGTGGATGCGTGCGCCCGGCGAGACGCCCGGCATGTTCGCGCTCGAATCGGCGATGGACGAGCTGGCCGTCGCCGCCGGGATCGACCCGATCGAGCTGCGCGTCCGCAACGACACCGGCCACGAGCCCGAGAGCGGCCTGCCGTTCAGCTCCCGCAACCTCGTCGCGTGCCTGCGCGAGGGCGCGGCCCGCTTCGGGTGGGCGGCGCGCGACCCCCGGCCGGGCGTGCGGCGGATGGGCCGCAAGCTGCTCGGGACGGGCGTCGCCTCCTCCACCTACCCCGCCTACATGCGGCCCTCCGAGGCGACGGCCCGCGCCGAGCCCGACGGGACGTTCACGGTCCGCGTCGCCGCCGCCGACATCGGCACCGGCGCCCGCACGGCGCTGACGCTGATCGCCGCCGAGGCGCTGAAGGTCGAGCTCGGCCGGGTGCGCGTCGAGGTCGGCGACAGCCGGTTCCCGAAGGCGCCCGTCGCGGGCGGCTCCATGGGGACCTCCAGCTGGGGGGCAGCCGTCGTCCGCGCCTGCGAGGGCCTGCGCGGCAAGCTGAACGGGTCGGTCCCGCCGGAGGGCCTGGAGGCGTCCGCCGACACCACCGACGAGCTCAAGGGCCGCGACCGCTACGCGCGGCACGCGTTCGGCGCCCAGTTCGCCGACGTGGAGGTCGACGCCGACACCGGCGAGGTCCGCGTCCGCCGGATGCTCGGGATCTTCGCGGCCGGGCGGATCGTCAACCCCAAGACCGCGCGGTCGCAGCTCATCGGCGGCATGACGATGGGGATCGGCATGGCGCTGCACGAGGAGAGCGTGATGGACGCCGAGTTCGGCGACTTCCTCAACCGCGACCTCGCGCAGTACCACGTCCCGGCCTGCGCCGACGTCCGCGACATCGAGGCGGACTGGGTGGAGGAGTCCGACCCGCACCTCAACCCGATGGGCACCAAGGGCATCGGGGAGATCGGCATCGTCGGCGCGGCGGCGGCCATCGCCAACGCCGTCCACCACGCGACGGGCGTCCGCGTCCGCGATCTGCCGATCACGCCGCCCCGCCTGCTGCCGCGACTGTGACGTTTCTGATTTTCCGTTCGCTGGCGGTTCAGAACACGGGTTCAGGTGAGAGCCTGGCATGAGCGGGCCGCCCACGGCAGGGCGCCCCGGCCGGAGGGCGGGAAGCGGGATGACGGTCTGGCGGATCACCGGCGAGGACGGCCCGGTGCGCAGGTTCGCCTCACCGGAGGGCACTGGGCCGACCCAGGACGCCCCCCGGTACGACGTCGTCGAGTACGACACGGCGCTGCTGCGCGTCGTCTCGGCGTCCGGCTCGCCGTGGCTGCGCCTCACCGGCGACATCGACGTCTCCAACTGCGCCGACCTGGACGCCCTGCTGCGCGCCGCCGTGGCGCGGGTGCCGGGCGACCTGCACCTGGACCTCTGCCATGTCGACTTCGTGGACGTGGCCGGTCTTCGCGTCTTCACGAAGACCGGCCACGCCCTCGACGAGGGCAGGCGCATGCTCCTGCTGCACGGGGTGTCCCCGCACATCGACAAGCTCGTCCGCCTCATCGGCTGGGACCGGGCGCCGGGGCTCCACGTCCACTGCAAGTCCCGGCCGGCGTCCTAGCCCGGTGGGGATCAGGAGGCGCTGAGGCGTGCCAGCTCCTCGTTGAAGACCGGCGGCTTTCCGGTCGTCCACGCGACCGTGAGCACGACGACCCGGAACCGCCACCCGTCCCCGGTCCGCGCGACCTCGGCGTCGTAGTGCCCGCCGGACATCATCAGCTCGCCGGGACGGTCGGCCCGCGCCGCCTGCGTCGACTCCAGCTGCACATGGGTGTGGACGGCGTCCCACCGCACGCTCGCCTGGTCCCCGTCCAGCTCGACGAGGGGGATCCCGGCGAGGTGCTGGGTGCGGCCCCACATGTCCATGGCGAGGGTCTGCATCCGCGGGGCGATGTCGCGTCCCGCGAAGGCGCCCACGGGGAAGCGGAACCGCACGTCCTCGGTGAAGAACCGCCGCGCCCACGCCTCGTCGAACGGATGCGCCCGCGGGTCGGCCTGCCGCTCGTCCAGCGACGCGAAGAACCGCGCGACCAGCTCCCCGATCTCCAGCTTGTCCACCAGTTCCGCGATCTCAGTCATGATCTCCTCCTTGCGGTCCACGCTAGGGAGCGCTGACCGCGTGGGAATCCGTCACCTGACCGGGCTGGTTCACTAGGGTGTCGGGCATGCCGGATCTTTCCGTGTATCCCGCTCCCGACCGTGTGCTCGGCTGCCTGCTCGGCGGGGGCATCGGGGACGCACTGGGCGCGCCGCTCGAAGGCTTCACGCTCGACGTCATCCGCGAGAAGCACGGCCCGGACGGCCCGGACGACTTCGTCGCCGAGCGCTTCGGGCGCGGCGCGATCACCGACGACACGCAGCTCACGATGTTCACGGCGTACGCGCTCGTCCAGGCGTCCGCGCGGGAGCGGGCCGGGGGCGGCGCGCGGGGCGTCGGCACCGCCGCGCCCGGCCTGCTCCAGGCCGCCTACCTCACCTGGTTCCGCGGGCAGGGCGAGGAGTTCCCCGACCAGGGCGTCGAGGGCGGCGGCTGGCTCGCCGGCGAACCGGCGCTGATGACCCGGCGCGGCCCCGGCCGCTCCACGCTCGCCGCGCTGCACCGGGCGGCCGAGCGCCGCCGGCCGACCGTCCCGCTCGGGACGCCGCGGGAGCCCAACGGCGACTCCAAGGGCTGCGGCGGGACGATGCGCGCCGCGCCCTGCGGGTTCGGGCACGCCGACCCGGCGGACGCGTTCGAGCTGGGCTGCCGCGCCGCCGCCCTCACCCACGGGCACCCGAGCGGATACCTGCCCGCCGGGGTCCACGCGGCCATGGTCTCGGCCCTGCTGCGCGGCGCCGAGCTTGAGGAGTCCCTGCACCTCGCGCGCGAGCAGCTCAAACGCCATCCGGGCAACCGCGAGACGCTGGAGGCGCTCGGGCACGCCGCGAGCCTCCGGCACGAGGGGCCCGCGACGCCGGAGCGGCTCCAGACCCTCGGCGGCGGCTGGACGGGCGACCAGGCCATCGCGATCGCCGTGTACGCGGCGCTCGCTCCCGGGGACGTCGAGAGCCGCCTCAGGCTCGCCGTCACCCACACGGGCGACAGCGACTCCACGGGCGCGATCTGCGGCAACCTCCTCGGCGCCCGCTACGGCGCGGACGCCTTCCCCCGGCGCTGGCGCGACGGCCTGGAGGTCGGCTCCGCCCTCACCCGGCTCGCCGCCGCCTGCTCCGCCGAGTTCGGCCCGAACCCGCCCGCCGACCCGGGCGGCCACCCCATCGCGCAGTGAGGTCCCCATGAGCAGCCCCGACCAGGGCAACACCTACCTGGAGAAGGTCGTCGCGCAGCAGGCGGTTCTGGAGGACGACCTGCGCGCCCGGCGCGTGCCGTCCCCGGCCGCGCCCGGCGCCGCGCCCCCGCCGCCGGGGCCGGTGGCCAAGCGGAACCGCGCGCTCGGCGCGCCGCCCGCCGAACCGGCCGCCTCCGGCCAGGTGGACGTGCGGATCAGCGGCTTCTGGCGGTGGAAGAACGTCCTGGTCCCGCCGAACGCGTTCGTCGTGCACACCCGGCGCGGACGGGAGGAGCCGCTGCACATCGGGCTCGGCGTGTCGTTCCGGTTCAACCCGTCCACCGACTCGTTCCTCGTGGTGCCGGGCGCGACGCAGACCATCCTGATCAACGCGTACTGCATCTGCCGCGAGCTGCAGGGCGTGCTCGTCCAGGGCTACGTGCAGTGGATCATCCAGGACTTCGCGACGGCCTATCGCAAGCTCGACTTCGGCGCCGAGGACGACCCGATGCGGCTGGTGAACATCCAGCTCAGGGAGCAGGCGGAGGCGGCGATCAAGGACAAGGTCTCGATGATGGGGGTGCGCGACGTCCTCAGCGACAAGCAGCCCATCATCGAGGAGCTGACGGCCCGGCTGCGCGGCGTCGCCGAGGGCGAGGACGGCGGCGACCAGGGACTCGGCCTGCGCATCGTCACCGTGCAGATCAAGGAGGCGGTGGTCAGCTCGTCCCGCCTCTGGGAGAACCTCCAGAAGCCCTACCGCGCCGAGCAGGGGCAGATCGCGCGGCTCGCCGAGCTGGAGGCGGAGGAGGTCGTGGCGCAGCGCGAGATGGCGGCGGCGCGGCTGAAGGAGACGCAGCGGCTGGAGCACGAGCGGGAGCTGGCCGAGCTGCGCGCCCGCAACGAGGCCGAGCGGTTCGACACCGAGGCCGCCGAGAAGGCCCGCCGGACGCGGCGCGAGCACGACGACGCCCGCGAGGTCGCCGAGCTGCACACCGAGACGACCCGGCACGCCCTGCGGATGGAGCGGGAGCGGCACGCCGAGGAGGCCGAGACCGGGCGGCTGCGCGCCGAGCGCGAGGCCGAGCTGAAGCGGCTGGAACTGGACGCCGAGATCGCGCGGTCCGGCGTCCGGGCCCGCGCGCGCCACGAGCACGACCTGCTGGAGCTGGAGCGGGAACGTTCCCGCGCGGCGGTGCAGAACGAGCGCACCCCGGCGTCGGTGCAGGCCGAGCTGGTGCACTCGCTCCCGGAGATCCTGGCGAAGCTCCCGAAGCCGAACGAGCTGCGCACCGTGCAGGTCAACGGCGCCGACCAGACGAGCGTCGCGGGGCTGATCACCCAGCTCGCGGCCGTCCTGACCGCGCTGCGCGACGCCACCCGCTGACCGCCGCCCGTCCCGTGTCACGCACACGGCTGGTAGTCGCGGCAGCCGGAAGAACCACAGCACGTCACCGACACACCCGATGTAACCGGAATGGCACGCATTTCTATTCTGTGGCGGCGTGTCCGGGGTTAATATTCGCTTGATTCCAGTCGACGGGGCAGAGTCACGGTCAGGAGCAGCGCGTGGATCTCGGTCCCCATCACCTCAGGATGATCGAGGCCGTCGCCGCGACCGGCAGCATCAGCAAGGCCGCGGCCCGCCTCAACCTCACCCAGCCCGCCGTGAGCACGATGCTCCGCCGGGTCGAGGGCCATCTCGGCGTGCAGTTGTTCGTGCGCTCACCGGAGGGCGTCGTGCCGACCCCGGTGGGGGAGGAGGTGGCGACGCGGGCCCGAGCCGCGCTCGCCTGTATCGACGACCTGAACGCGGCCCTCGCGCACCGCCGCAGCGATCCCTCGCCGCTGCCGATGCTGCGGATCGGGGTGCAGGCGTGCCCGCCGCTCACCCGGCTCAGCGAGCATCTGGACGTGGTGTCCCCGGGAGCCCGGCTGCAACTGCGCGTCGACCAGGGCGGCGGGCGGATCCCGGCACTGCTGGCTTCCGGCGCGCTCGACATCGGCCTGTTCCAGGAGCCGGTGGACTACACCGCGCCCCCGCTGGAGGGTCTGGAGCGGCTCGTCCTGGTGGAGTGCGAACCGGCGCTGGTCGGGATGTCCTCCAGCAGCCCGCTGGCCGCGCGCGAGACCATCGACCTCGCCGACCTGGCCGACCAGGACTGGCTCGACGACCCGCTCGACGACGGCCCCTACCCGGCCTACTTCCGGGGGGTGTGCGCGAGCGCGGGGTTCCAGCCGAGGGTCCGGTTCTGGTCGACCGACTGGCAGATCGCGGCCTCGCTGATCCGGTCGGGGCGCGCGATCGGCATCTACCAGCCGACCGCGGCCCCGCGCGACGGGATGGCGTTCCGCCGCATCACCGGAGACCCGCTGGGACAACGGGTCGTCCTGGTATGGCGGCCCGAGGTGGAGCAGGCCGCGGGGCGCCTGAGGGGGATCTTCAACGACGTGTACATGCAACTCGTCCGCGCGCAACGCGTGTACGGCGATTGGTGGGACGAGCATCCCGAGGCACATCCGGCGTTGCCGGTCGTCACGCCCTGAAGGATCCATCTCAAGGCCCCCACCCCGGGCCGCCTGGCCCGTGAGGGTCGGCGGGTCCCGGGGCAGCGGTCCCCGGAACCCGCACGCTCATCGGCTGGTCGCCCCTACTCCTGCACCCGGCGGCGCCGCGCGACGGCGATGCCGGCCGCCGCCGCGACGGCGCCGCCGGCGCCCAGAGCGAGCAGGGCCGGTGCCGGGCCCCGATCCGGCGCCGGCTTGCTGACGCCGGTCGAGGGCGAGAACCCGCCCAGCCGCCCGGACCTCGCGTACTGCGAGCCCGGGAGTTTGTCGGCGTACCGCGTGTGGACCAGCCGCTGGTACGCCGCCACCGTGACGCCCGCCTTGCCGACAGACGCGACGGCGGTGTCGTTGAGCCCGGTGACCCTGCCGTCGGCGAGGCGGTACCAGGCATTGATCTGCGGCTCGGTGAACACCGTGCCGCCCGCGGCCTTCGCCGCGTAGGCGGTCTCATCGGAGCCGGAGGTGATGTTCCAGACCAGCCAGCTCTTGTTGTTCTTGTTCAGCCACATCGTGGCCTGCTGGCCGGACGCGGACCGCGCGCTGACGGCCATGTGGGAGAAGCGCGCGACGGTCGCGCCCGCGTCGCCCTTCACGAAGGCGGGGTTGAGGGAGTAGATCGTCTGGGCGGGGCCCTCGATCCGGGGGGCCTGGGCGTCCGCCTGGGCCTTGGTGACGGTCTGGTTCGTCAACTGGCCCTGGTTGTGCTGGCCCAGGTGGACGAAGAAGGACCCCAGCCGCTGCTGGGCCGCCGGCTGCGCCGCGGCCTCGGAGGCCGCCGCCGCGTCGGCGGAGGGGCCCGCCGCCATGGCCGAGCCGCCCGTCATGAACACCGTGACGCCGAGTCCGGCGGACACGGCAGCTGCGGAGAGCTTCGCAGTGCTTCGCATCATCACGCTCCGACCCGGTAGAGGGCCTGTCCCCAGCGGAACTGGCCGTTGTTGGTGTACTGGCCGACCGTCATCTCGGAGTAGCGGGGGCTGGAGGGCCACGGGTCGCCGTAGGCGATGACCTGGGAGCCGTCGGTGTAGCCGTAGATGACCTGGGCGTGGCCGCCGCCGGCCGTCCAGTAGATGCCGGTCTCGATCGGACGGCGCCCGTCGATCTCGGTCTTGATGGCGCTGAACCCGAGGGGGCCGCTGACGGTGCCGCGGGAGATGCCGAGCTTCTGGAAGGCCGTCTGGGCCCATTCCAGGTATCCGGCCTGGTTCGGGCACTGACCGCCGGAGCGGTTGCGCGCCATGTTGCAGAATTCGTTCTGGGTGGTGCCCTTGCCGTGGAACTTGGCGATCGTGAGGCCGCTGGCGGCCCAGCACCACTGGTTCTGCTGCTGCACTTCCTGGCTGATCTGTAGTTCACCGGCCGAGGCGACCGAGGGCGAGGCCGTGACGGTGGCCGCGGCCACCCCGACGACTCCGCACGCGATGCGCCAACGTCCCCGGGCGGGTCGGGTACGCGTTGCCATTCGCTTCCGCCTTTTCTCCCGGCCTTACGGCGTGGAACCCCGCGCGGGGTCAGGAGCAATTCCCCACCGGTGCCGGGGGAATTCCGAGCGGGGGAGGCCCGCACGCGGGATCGAAGGAACGCAATAACAGTCTCATTCGCGACAAAAGCCAGGTAATGCCAGCAGGTCATAACCGGGGTGAATGGGGCTGTTCCGCGCCGTTACGCTAAGTGGCCTGGCCGGTCAGACCAGGGCCGTGACCTGCGAGGACGGCAGCGTGACGGTCACCTGGAGGCCGCCGCCGGTGCGCGGGAGGGCGGTCACGGTCCCGCCGTGGGCGCGGGCGATGGACCGCACGATCGACAGTCCGAGGCCCGCCCCGCCGGAGGTGATCACGCGGTCGGAGCCGAGCCGGCGGAACGGCTCGAACAGCGCCGGCACCTGGTGCGGCGGGACGGCGGGCCCGGAGTTGCCCACCTCCAGGACGGCGTTCGCGCCGTCCGCGCGGCAGGCGACCCGCACCCAGCCGCCGGGTCCGGAGTTGTGCCGGATCCCGTTCTCCACGAGGTTCTGCACGACCCGTTCGAGGAGCAGCGCGTCGCCCGCCGTCACGGCCTCGGCGGCCTCGGTCCGCACGGTCACGCCCGCCGCGTCCGCCTCCGCGACGGTCTGCGCCGCCACGTGCCCGACGACGTCGGCGAGGTCGACCGGCGCCCGGTCGGTGATCTCGCTCTCCGACCGGGCGAGCAGCAGCAGGCCGGTGATCAGCCGCTCGTGCCGCAGGTTGATCTCCAGGAGCGTCTCGCCGAGCCGCAGCACGTCCGGGGAGGCGTCCGCGCGGTGCATCGCGACCTCGACCAGCGCGCGGCCGAGCGTGAGCGGGGTCCGCAGCTCGTGCGAGGCGTTGGCGACGAAGCGGCGCTGGCCGTCGAAGGACCGGTCGAGCCGCTCCAGCATGGTGTCGAAGGTGTCGGCGAGCCGTTTGACCTCGTCGTCGGGGCCGTGCAGCGCGATCCGCTCGTGCAGGCCGCGGTCGGCGGCGGGCGCGCCCGCGATCCGCCGCGCGGTCTCGGTGACCCGGTCCAGCGGCGCGAGCACGCGCCCGCCGATCAGCCAGCCGAGGCCCGCCGCGACCCCGCCGGCGACCAGCAGCGCGATCGAGCCCTGCGTGACCAGCGACGCCGTCGCGGCCTCGTGCATGTCGGCGCGCTGGCGCCGCGCCCACGCGTCCAGGTCGCCCATGGCCTTCGCCTGCTCGCGGGCGGACTGTTCGGTGACCTCCTCCGGCGAACCGTCGCGGATGACGCCCGTCTTGGTGAGCACCTGCGGGCCGCCGCGCGCGAGCTGCTGGTCGAACAGCGCGTAGGTGACGCCGAGCAGCACCAGGCCCGCGACGAGGAACAGCCCGCCGTAGGTCAGCGTCAGCCGGGCCCGCAGCGACAGGTGGCGCGGCCTGATCAGCGCGATGCCGGGCCTCATCACGGGATCCGGTACCCCGCTCCCTTGACGGTCTCGACGACGGGGGGATCGGCGAGCTTGCGCCGCAGCTTGAGGATCGTCAGCCGGACGGCGCCGGTGAACGGGTCGGCGTGCTCGTCCCACACCTTCTCCAGCAGCACCTCCGCCGACACGACCGCGCCGTCCGCGCGCAGCAGCTCGGCCAGCACGGCGAACTCCTTGCGCGCCAGCGGGACGTAGCGCCCGTCCCGGACCACCTGGCGGCGCGCCGGGTCGAGGGTGATGCCCGCGCGGCGCAGCGTCGGCGGCGCGGCCGGGCGCGAGCGCCGCCCGAGCGCGTGCACCCGGGCGGCCAGCTCGGGGAACGCGAACGGCTTGGTGAGGTAGTCGTCGGCGCCGAGCCCGAGCCCCTCGACGCGGTCGGTGATCTCGGCGGCGGCGGTCAGCATCAGCACCCGCGCCGCCGCCCCGCCCCCGGCCGGCTCGGCCCCGACCAGCTCGCGGCAGACGTCGTCGCCGTGCACGAGCGGCAGGTCCCGGTCCAGGACGACGACGTCGTAGTCGTTGACGGCGGCGCGCTCCAGCGCGGACGCCCCGTCGTAGGCGAGGTCGACGGCGTGCGCGTCGCCCCGCAGCCACTCCGCTATCGCGCCGGCGAGGAGCCGCTCGTCCTCGGCCACCAGTACCCGCATTCCGGCTCCCTTCGCCGTGCCCACGGGCCGAATGCTGCCGCACACCCTGTTTCCTCCGCGTTAGGAACTCCCTTCTCCCCAGCGGGAAACGCGGGGGAAACGCGCGGTCGCGTTGCATCGCTCTCCGACCGGCCGGGTCAGGCCCGGCGACGCGGAACACAGGAGAAGACGAATGCGAATGTGGAGAACGGCGGCCCTGCCGCTCGTGCTGGCCCTGGCGCTCACCGGTTGCGGTTCCGACGACGGCGACGAGGGCGGAGTCGCCTCCGCGGCGGGCGCCGCGAAGCCGAACCAGAGCGGCGCGGCGGCGCCCGGAAAGACCCTCAGCTCCGATGAGAAGGGCGTGAAGTACGCCGAGTGCATGCGCCGGAACGGCGTCCCGATGGACGACCCGAAGCCCGGCGAGGGCATCCGCCTCAAGCTCGACGGCCGGACGAAGAAGGAGACCGTCGACAAGGCGATGGAGGCGTGCCGCCAGTTCAACCCGCAGGGGGACGGGACGGGCAAGGCCGACCCGAAGCAGCAGGAACGGCTCCGGAAGTTCGCCGAATGCATGCGCCGCAACGGCGTGGAGGCCTTCGCGGATCCGAAGCCCGGCCAGCAGGGCATCATGATCGACAAGAAGCTGGCCGACGACCCCCAGTTCAACGCCGCCCAGGAGAAGTGCCAGGAGATCATGGCGGGCGGCGGGAAGTGAGGAGGCGCACGCGGGCGGTCCTCGCCGCCGCCGTCCTCGCCACGGCGGGCGGCGGCGCCACCGTCGCGCTGCTCGGCCAGGGCGGTTCGGGCGGGTCGGGCGGCGCCCGGGCCGCCGCGCTCCCGCCGGGCACCGCCAAGGTCACGCGGCAGTCGCTCCGCGACACCCGGACCGAGGACGGGCGGCTCGGCTACGGCCCGACCTCCACCGCGACGAGCCGCCTGCGGGGCACGGTCACCCGGGTCCCCAAGAGCGGCGACGAGATCACCCGGGGCAGGCCCCTCTACGAGGTGGACGGCGACCCGGTCACGCTGATGTACGGGTCGCGGCCGTCCTACCGCCCGCTGACGGTCGGGACGGAGGGCTCCGACGTCCGCCGCTTCGAGGAGAACCTGGCCAAGCTCGGCTACGACGGGTTCACCGTCGACAAGGAGTACACCGCCGACACCGCCGACGCCGTCCGCGAATGGCAGGACGACCTCGGCCTCCCCGAGACCGGCGAGGTCGAACTCGGACGGGTGGTGTTCGCGCCCGGGGCCGTCCGGGTGGACAGCGTGCAGGCGGGCGCGGGCGACCCGACCGGCCCCGGCCAGAAGGTCCTCACCTACACCGGGACCGACAAGGCGGTGACCGTGGAGCTGGAGACCGCCGACCAGCGGATGGCGAAGAAGGGCGCGGCGGTCGAGGTCACGCTCCCCGAGGACGAGACCGTCCCCGGCCGGATCGACGAGGTCTCCACCGTCATCGAACCGGGGTCGGGGCAGGGCGAGGATCCGACGACGAAGGTCGAGGTGACGGTGTGGCTGCGGGCCGGCAAGGCACGCAAGGCCGCCGCCCCCTACGCGCTGGCCTCGGTCGATGTCACGTTCACGGCGGGACGGCGCGACAACGTCCTGACCGTGCCGGTGTCGGCGCTGGTCGCGCTGAAGGAGGGCGGCTTCGGGGTCGAGGTCGTCCGGGGCGGCGCGTCGTCCTACGCGCCGGTCGAGACCGGGCTGTTCGCGGACGGCCGGGTCGAGGTCTCCGGCGCGGGGATCGCCGAGGGCACCGTCGTCGGGACCCCCACATGATCGCGCTGCGGGACGTGACCAAGGAGTACGCCGGCGGCGTCCGCGCGCTCGCCGGCGTGTCGCTGCACGTCGAGCCGGGCGAGCTGGTCGCGATCGTCGGCCCGTCGGGGTCGGGCAAGTCGACGATGCTGAACGTCCTCGGCACGCTGGACCGGCCGACGTCGGGCACCGTCCACATCGCCGGGCACGACGTCGGGCGGCTGCCCGACGCCAAGCTGTCGGCGCTGCGCGCGCACCAGATCGGCTTCGTGTTCCAGCAGTTCCACCTCGCCCAGGGGACGAAGGCGATCGACAACGTCGCCGACGGGCTCCTGTACACCGGGCTCGGCCCCGGCGCGCGGCGGCGGCGCGCGGCGCAGGCGCTGGAGCGGGTCGGGCTCGGGCACCGGATGGGGCACGAGGCGCACGAGCTGTCGGGCGGCGAGCGGCAGCGCGTCGCGATCGCCCGCGCCGTCGCGGGCGACCCCGCGCTGCTGCTCGCCGACGAGCCGACCGGCGCGCTGGACTCGGCGTCCGGCGACGGCGTGATGGCGCTGCTGCGCGGGCTGCACGAGGCCGGCACGACCGTCGTGATCATCACGCACGACCGGGAGATCGCCGCGAGCCTGCCCCGCCAGGTGCGGATGCGCGACGGGCTGATCACCGACGACTCCGCCGCGGCGGTGCCGTCATGACGGCGGCGGCGCTGCGCCCGGCGCGGCTCGGGCCCCGCGACGTCGTCCGGGTCGGCGCGGTCGGGCTGCGCACCCGCCCGATGCGGGCGTTCCTGTCGGCGCTCGGCATCGCGATCGGGATCGCCGCGATGGTCGCGGTCGTCGGCGTCTCCGCGTCCTCGCGCGCCGACCTGGACCGGGCGCTCGCCGCGCTCGGCACCAACCTGCTGACGGTCGCGCCCGGCAGCACGCTGACCGGCGAGAGGGCCCGGCTGCCCGTCGAGTCGGAGGCGATGGTCGCGCGGATCGCGCCGGTGCGCGAGGTGTCGGCGGTCGGGCTGCTGGAGGACGCGAAGGTCTACCGGACGAGCCGGATCCCCGAGACCGACACCAACGGGATCGCCGCCTACGCCACCCGCACCGACCTGCGCGCCGCGACCGGCGCCGCGCTGCGCAGCGGCACGTGGCTGAACGGCGCGACGGCGTCCTTCCCGGCGACCGTGCTCGGCTCGACCGCCGCGCGGCGGCTCGGGATCGGGCACGCGGGCCCGGACGTCCAGGTGCTCATCGGTCGGACGCTGTTCACCGTCGTCGGCGTCCTGGACCCGGCGCCGCTCGCCCCCGAGCTGGACAGCGCCGCGCTCGTCGGCTGGCCGGTCGCGCAGGCGCGGCTCGGCTTCGACGGGCACCCGACGACGATCTACACCCGGTCGCGGGACGCGAGCGTCGAGCAGGTCCGCGAGGTGCTCGGCGCCACCGCGAACCCCGAGGCGCCGAACGAGGTCGCGGTGTCGCGCCCCTCCGACGCGCTCGCCGCGCGCAAGGCGGCGGGGGAGGCCTTCACCGGGCTGCTGCTCGGCCTCGGCGCGGTCGCGCTGCTGGTCGGCGGCGTCGGGGTGGCCAACACCATGGTCATCTCGGTGCTGGAGCGCCGCGCGGAGATCGGGCTGCGCCGCTCGCTCGGCGCGACCCGGAGCCAGATCCGCACGCAGTTCCTCGCCGAGTCGCTGCTGCTGTCGCTGCTCGGCGGCGCGGGCGGCGCCCTGCTCGGGACGCTCGTGACCGCCGTCTACGCCCTCTACCAGGGCTGGCCGGTCGTGATCCCGGCGTGGGCGGTCGCCGGCGGGATGGCCGCGACGCTGGTCATCGGCGCGGTCGCGGGACTGTATCCGGCGGTCCGCGCGTCGCGGCTGTCGCCGACCGAGGCGCTGTCGGCGGCCTGAGACGCGGGGGCCGGCACCGGGCCGGGGCGGCGACGCCCCGGCCCGGTGCCGTCAAGACCGCGGTGCCGTCAAGACCGCGGTGCCGTCAGGACTCCGGTGCCGTCAGGACTCGGCGGCGAGGAGCTCCCGCAGCTCCTGGACGGCGCGGCGCAGCTCGTCCGCGAACACGCGCATCGCGTCCGCGACGTGCTCGGGCGTGCTCAGGTAGACGGCGAGCCGGTCCGGCAGCAGCACGTAGGCGACGCCGATGCACTGCTCGCTGGTCGACCCGAAACCGAACGCCTGGATGTGCGCGGACGGCGCCGAGCTCGTGCTCAGGTAGTCGTCGCGCATGATCGTCCAGCCCGGCGAGTCGAACAGCGCGAGGTGCTCGGTCACGCCCAGCTCCGCGCCCCGCCGCCGCTGGATGAGCTGGAGCTCCCAGAGGTGCTGCTCGGGCGCCCGGCCCGCCTGGCACTCCTTGGCCCGCCGGACGTGCGCCTCGGCGGCCTCGCGGAACGCCGCCGCGCGGGCCGCCGGGGGTGCGTCCGGGTCGTCCATGGCCGCCACGAACCGCAGCACCTGCGGGGTGACGACCCGCATCGCCTCGGTGCGCCCGGCCCGGAACTGCCGGGTCGCGATCGACTCGTAGGTCGCGCCGGTCAGGCCCTTCGCCCGCCGGTGCGCGAGCTGGTAGGCCATCTGCACGAACGCGTCCGGCGACATGCCGAGCGCCTTGGCGTCGGTGGAGCCGAAGTCGTCGAAGGTCACGAGCCTCGTCGCGGTCGCGGCGGCGTAGGCGGCGAACGCCGCGTCGGCCTCGCGGATGTCGGTGCGGAGCGCGTCGTCCAGCACGAACGTGATCGGCTCCAGGTGGGGCGCGCCCTGCGACCGGGCGCCGGACGCGCGCGAGTGCTCCTTGGCCGGGGCGCCGAGCACCGAGTCGACGAAGCCGAGGATCGTCGTGCCGTCCAGCTCGCAGTGCTCGACGTTGATCCCGGCGCGGCCGTCGCCGAACACGACCAGCGACACCGCCTTGTCGAACCACCGGTTGCCGCTGCCGCCGTGCAGGAGGTGGTCGGACGCCTCCTGCGCGTCCGCCGGGGCGAAGTCCTCCAGGCAGACGCAGAACAGCGCGGTCTCCACGGCGTCGAGCGCGTCCCTGTTGCCGGGGTGGACGGCCAGCAGCGCCTCCCGGCTCGCCGCCCACTCGGCCCGCGCCTTCGTCGTCAGCGACCCGGGCGAGGGCTCCAGCGCCGGGGACGCCTTCATGATCTGCTGGAGCGCGCCGGTCAGCTCGCCGAGGGTGTGCGGGTGCCCGTCGGGCCCGAGCACGTCCATCCTCACCATGTTCTCGCGGAAGAACACCAGGATGTGCTTGGCGTCGGACGGCCCGGGGTGCTCCGCCGAGTACGGCGCGCGGACCGTGTCCTGCACGGCCCCGGGGATGCGGGTCGCGGAGTACAGGAACCGGTTCTGCGCCATCGTCTGCGGCTGTCCGCGCTGGAGGACGGGCGGGAGCCGCTCGGCGTCCAGCGCCAGTTTGTGGTGGAGCGCGCCCGCGATGAGCCCGGCGGCGCGCTCGGCCTGCCCCTCGCCGGTGTCGTGGAACAGGAAGAAGAAGTTGGCGTTGAGCGCGATCCGGTCGCGGCGGCCGAGGTAGCGGTAGGGCCAGAAGGTGTCGAGCCAGCTGTGCACGCCCTCGGTCGCGTCGTAGCGTTCCAGCGCCGCGTGCAGTTCCCGGCCGGGGCCGCCGGGACGGGTGAAGTCCTCCAGCGCCTCCCGCGTGCGCGCCAGCTCCGCCTCGGTCAGCAGCGGCGCGCACCACTCCAGGAAGCGCTCGCCGGTCTCCTCCAGCGTGGGCAGCGGCACGCGGGGGAGGTCGTCCTCGTAGTCGAACGTGCGAGGGGAGGGGTCGGTACCGGTACCAGATGGGCTCGCGTTCACGTTCCGTCCTCGATCTGAGATCAGTGGGGGCGTGTCGTGCGGGGCGTTCGATGCGGGGGCTCTTCACACGGGGGTTCTTCACGCGGGGGCGCTTCACAGGGGGCGGGAGACGTAGAGCTGGGCGTAGAGCCAGCCCGAGGTCTCCAGTCCGGTCGGGTCGACGCCGACGTCCGACAGCCGGTCCAGGATGAGGTCGCGCTCCTGCGGGGTCGCGAACCGGCGCTGCCGGAACAGCCCGGCGTGCCGGACGGTGCGGTACCCGGCCTCGGCGAGCCGGTCCGCGACCGTGTCGAACGGGAACATCCGCAGAACGAAATGCGCCATCCACGGCGGCCGTCCGCCGCCCGCCGCCACGATCCGCATGATCGTTTTCTCGGTGACATATCCGAGGCAGCCGGTGGAGATGGCGATATCGGTCTCGGCGAGCCGCTCGCGCTGCTCCTCGGTGGGGTCGGCGTTCTCCAGGTCGGCGTGCAGGGCGCCGTCGAGATAACCGGCGTCGAGCGCGTAGGAAAGCGCGTTGTCGGAGGCGTCCAGACCGAGGAAGCGGACGGGTTCAGCGGGTTCACCGGAACGGATCGACTCCCGATCTCGGGCCAGCAGGGAGGCGCGCGAGTGCCCGTGGACATCGCCGCCGCTATACCGATCGTACAGCTCGCCCATCGTGGCGCCATACTTCAGCAGTGCGGCATTGATTCCGTAGGAGCAGCCGATGTCGAGAACGGTCGGGGCCGCGATGCCCCGCGTTCGGCGGTATTCGGCGATAAGTCCCTTGAAGTGTGGTTTGGCCAACTCCGGTATGTAATAGTCGAGTTCGCGGAGAGTGCCGAAGAAGGCACGCGGATCCGGCCGCGTGTAGATGTGGTCGAGCGAGATCTTCCCGGACGTGTCGACGCGCACGATGGCGGTCCTCCTAATCCAGTAGCCGGTCGACCCGTACGGCGCGTCCCTCCGCCGCCAGGTGCTCGGGCAGCACGCGCCCGAAGAGTTGCCGCGTCCGCGCCACGCTGCCGACGACCCCCGGGCGCTCGCTGTAGGCGAGGATCGCCGTGTGCCGCTCCCGCTCCCCGAGGACCGGGGTCACGCGGTGCAGCGAATAGCGGCCCTTGAACAACTGGAGGTCCCCGGGGTTCAGCGTGAGCCGCCGGACGAGACCCGCGCCGTCGCCGGTCAGCACGCTCCGGACGGCGTCGAAGTTCTCCTCCCGCGCGGACCTGATGTTCGGGCAGTACTCGAACACGCCGCCGCCCTCCGGCTCCTGCGTCAGCAGCGACACCGTGAACTCGTTGGTGTCGAAATGCCACGGGTGCTCCATCCCGGGCCGGACGACGTTGAGGCACAGCCCCGACAGCGGGTCGCCGAGTTCGTGCACCCGGGGCAGCCCGAAGCAGCTCGCGACGAAATGCTGGAACAGGCCGTTCGAATACAGCCGGTGAATGAGGTGGGCGGTGGGAATCCGGTCCCGCGCGACAAATGAATTACCGCGCTGGACGGTGATGCGCGCCGGATGGTCATCCGGCAGCGGGGAGCTTGTGTCGATGTTGTAGGCGTTGACGGTCTCGACGCCGTCATGGGATTGCGGCGCGATCGCCGCGCACTCCTCCCGGAGCGTCTCGCGCAAAGATGGGTGGATGAAATCGGTGAGCACGCTGCATCCGGATTTCGCCAGGTCGTCCCGGACGCGGGAAACGACGCCGCGCCATCCCTCGCCGCCCGGGTCCTCCAGTGGATAACCCTCCGTGTTGACCACCTGATCGACCGTGTGAGTGTCCGCCGCGGCCATGAGGTTCCTTCCGAGTGAGCCGACCCCATTCGGGTTTTAGCACAGGTCTCGCTGCAATTCACGACCGCGTTTCGGGCTACTCTCAGCGAAAAACGATAACCCGCGCCCGTGACCTGTGAGTTAGCACGTTCCGGCCGACTTCCCGTGTGCCGCGCCGAGCCCCGTTATGTGTCCCACATCACCTTCCGGGCGCCGCGCGGGCGGCCACCGCCGGGCCCCCGCCGCCGGCCCGGCTCCCCACCCCGCCGCGTGACCACGGATGATTCACCGTGAACCTTCCCTTACGCGGCGGCGTCACCCTCTGGTGGAATGCCTGACCACAGGGACGAGCAAGGGGAACGCGTGGCGGACTGGCGGCTGGCGGAGTTCATCGAGGCGCGGGAACTCGGGCGTGGTGCGCAGGGACGGGTCGTCCTCGCCCACCACGCCGGGTCCCGCACCCCCGTGGCGATCAAGTACCTGGCGCGCGGGGACGAGTCCGCGCTCACGAGCCTGCGGGCCGAGGCCCAGATGCTCGGTCGGCTGACCAGCCCCTATGTCGCGCGCCTGTACCGCTTCACCGAGAGCGAGCACGGCGCGGCCATCGTGATGGAGGCCGTCAACGGCGCGTCGCTGAAGGACGTGCTGGCCGAGAACGGGAGGCTGGAGCCCGAGGCGGCGCTGCTGGTGCTGAAGGGCTCGCTGCTCGGGCTCGCGGCGGCGCACTCGGTCGGCGTCGTCCATCGCGACTACAAGCCCGCGAACGTGGTCGTCCAGGCGGACGGGCTGAGCAAGCTCGTCGACTTCGGCGTCGCCGTCCTGTCCGGGCAGGGCTCGTTCGCCGGGACGCCCGCCTACATGTCGCCCGAGCAGTGGCGCGGCGAGCCCGCCACCCCGGCCACCGACGTCTACGCCGCGACCTGCGTTTTCGTCGAGTGCGTGACGGGTCGGCGGCCGTTCCGGGCGGACGGGCGGGCCGCGCTGATGAACCAGCACCTGACCGCCGCGCCCGATGTCGAGGACCTGCCCGAGGCGCTGCGCCCGCTCGTCGCCGAGGGGATGGCGAAGGCCCCGCAGGAGCGCCCGCCCGGCGCGGCGGCGTTCGTCTCCCGGCTGGAGGCGGCGGCCGCCGCCGCGTACGGGCCGGACTGGGAGCGGCGGGGCGTCCGCGCCCTGGCCGCCGCGGCGGTCGGCCTCGCCGCGCTGTTCCCGCTCGGCGCGCTGGCCGTCGCCCCGGGCGCGGCGGGCGCCGCCGCCGGTACCGCGGGCGCGGGAACGGCCGCCGGGTCGGCCGCGGGGGGCAGCGGTCTCGGCTCGGCCGGGACCGCCGGGGCGAGCGTGAGCAAGGGCTTTCTCGCCACCGCCGCCGGGAAGGGCGCGATCGCGGTGGCGGGCGTCGCCGTCGTCGCCACGTCCGCGACCGTCGCGGTCTACGCGACGAAGGGCTCCGACAACCAGGAGCCCGAACCCCTCGCCTCCGTCCGGCTCGCGTCCCAGACCCAGACGGTCGGCGGGCTCCAGATCCGGGACGCGCGGTACGCCACGGTCACCGGGCTCGGCGACCCCGCGCTGGAGAAGCGCGTCAACCAGGAGCTCCGCGCGCCCCTCGACCGGCTCATCACGATCGGCAGGGGCAACTACGACCAGGGCAGATGCCGGGGCGTACCCGTCACGGTCTTCACGAGCGCGCGGGCGGGGCTGCAAGGGCCGCGGTTCGTGTCCGTCCGGTACTTCATGCAGTCGGACTGGTGCAAGCAGGCGGACGGCGCGGTCGGCGGCGAGGTCGTCACCGTCGACCTGCGCACCGGCAAGCGGCTCACCGCCACCGACGTCTTCCGTCCCGAGACGCTGACGGCGGCGGGCATCGCGCGGCTCCAGACGATCTTCACGCAGCGCGACAACGGCCACGACCGCAAGTGGACCGACTGCAACTCCGACGGGGGGTTCAAGCGGGCCGACTTCTTCCCGGAACGTTCCGAGGGCACGACGATCAAGGGAATGGAGACCGGCCCGCCCCGCCTGAGCGCGTTCCTCACCCCGGCCGAGTTCCGGCTGTCGTGGCTGCACGGGGGCAGCGACGGCTGCGGCAACCTGGACTTCGGCGCGTCCTACGCGAGCGTCCGCGCCCTGCTCAAGCCGGACTTCGCGGCCCTCCTGCCGAAATAGCGCCGGTAACGCCTCCGTCCCCACGGGTAGAAGGCCGGGAAGGGCGCGGTGGGACGGAGGAGCGGCGATGGACACGGGGCGCGGGGAGCGAATGCTGAGCAGGCTGGTGGCGGCGAGTCACCTGATCGCTCTGGAGCAGTTGCCGGTCGTGGTCGCCGAGCACGCGGCCCGCGCGGGGCTCGACGACGTCCTGATCTACCTGGTCGATCTCCAGCAGAACGTCCTGAAGCTGCTGGCCGGGCCGGGCGAGGACGGTGCGGGGCTCGGGGGCGGGCGCGGCGGGGAGGACGCCGAGATCCGCGTCGACGGGACGCTCGCCGGGCGCGCGTTCCAGAGCGTCCAGACGATGGCCGGGCAGCCCGTCGACGACCGCGCCCGCCACCACTGGGTGCCGATCCTCGACGGCACCGAGCGGCTCGGCGTCCTGCGGGTGACCGCCGCCCGCGACGACGAGGCGGTGCTGCGGGACGCCGAGGACCTGGCCGGGCTGATCGCTCTGATCGTCGTCAGCAAGGGGCCGGCCAGCGACTCCCTCTCCCGCCTGGTGCGCCGGCAGGACATGACGGTGTCGGCGGAGATGCAGTGGCGGCTGATGCCGCCGCTGACCTTCGCCACCGACCGGGTCGTGATCGGGGCGGCGCTGGAGCCCGCCTACCGGCTCGGCGGCGACACCTTCGACTACGCGCTCGCCGGCGACCGGGTCTTCCTCGGCGTCTTCGACGCCATGGGCCACGACACCGCCGCCGGCCTGTCGTCCAACCTGGCCGTCGCGGCCTGCCGCAACAGCCGGGTCGGGGGCGGCGACCTCGTGGCGGCCGGCCGGGCGATCGAGGAGGTCCTGCTCGAACAGGACCGGTCGGGCCGGTTCGTCACCGCCGTGCTGGCCGACCTCGACCTCGGCACGGGCACGCTGACCTGGGTGTCCTACGGGCATCCGCCGCCGGTGGTGATCCGCGGCGGGCGCTGGGTGACCACGCTGGACTGCTCGCCGGCCACGCCGCTCGGCACCGGCCTCGGCGTGGAACCGGAGCTGTGCCGCGAACAGCTCGAACCCGGCGACCGCCTGCTGCTCTACACCGACGGCATCGTCGAGGCCCGCGACCCCGACAAGCGCGAGTTCGGCCTCGCCCGCTTCGTTGACTTCATCATCCGGCGCAACGCCGACGGGCTGCCCGTCCCCGAGACGCTGCGCCGCCTCATCAACAGCATCCTCGACCACCACGCCGGGCGGCTGGACGACGACGCCACCGTCCTCGTCCTGGAATGGCGCGGCCCCGCGCCCCCGGCGAGCGCCGTCGAGGGGGTGGCCCGGACCTGAGGCGCGGGCCGCCGGAGCCCGCGCCGCCCGGGGGACGCGAACGCGCCGGGTCCCACCTCGGCGGGTGCCCGGCGCGTTCCGGCGGGAGGTCAGGCGTCGGGGACGGGTTCGGGCGCGGGCCCGTTCACGTAGCGGATGAGGAGCCGCACCAGTCCCCGCGCGAGCTGGAACAGGATCATCGCCAGGCCGAGCAGCGGCAGCACGAGCAGCACGATCTGCAGGCTGGAGGTGATCAGCTGGAGCGGCCCGGCGCCCCCCGCCGCCTCGGCCGCGAGCCGCCGCATCATCCACCAGTCCTTGGCGACCAGGTTCGGGACCTGCGTCGCGATGAGCACGAGCTGGAACGCCAGCAGCGGCACGATCGTCAGCACCCAGAGCGCGACGAAGAACTGCGGCCAGCGCTTGAGGTCGTCCAGCCGGGCGTCGGCCGGGCGGCGCAGGAGCGTGCGGCGCAGGATCGGCCCGATGTAGCGGAACAGGTCGGGGACGCCGATCAGGTCCGACATGATGTAGTACCCGTCGAACCGGAGCGTCGGCAGCAACTGCTGGAAGATCTCCAGGTTGACGTACAGGACGGCGACCAGCAGCGGCTCGAACCCCGTCTGGAGGTAGAGCAGCGTCAGCCCGACGATGAAGATGCCGTTGAAGTAGACGCCCGCGAGGTCGGCGCGCAGCCGTCCGCCGCGTCCGAGCCGGTAGGACTCGGTGATGTCGGTGTAGAAGGCGGGCCAGACCAGGTAGATGCCGCAGCCCATGACGCCGGGCCGCACGCCTCCGTAGCGGCAGGCGGTGGCGTGCCCGATCTCGTGGAAGGCCGCCGACGCGATCCCCAGCCCCATGATCAGCAGAATGCTGACCGGGTTCATGATCGTGTGCTGCATCGCCAGCGCCAGCGAGCGGGTCGTCAGCACCCATGCCTCGCCCGCCACCACGGCCGCGATCATGAGCAGCAGTGCCACCGGCCGGAACAGCCAGCAGAACAGGCCGCCGACGAACCAGGTCACCGACTCGGGGAACACGGCGATCTTGAATCGCAGCGCCAGGAACGGGTCGGCCTTGACCACGGGCGGCGGCGTGCCGTCGCTGTAGGTGGTGACGCCGAGCGGGGCGAGCTTGCGGTCGACGAGGTAGACGACCTGCTCGCCGGTCAGCCGCGCCCCGGCCGCCGCGCTGACGGCGACCGCCACCCGGTCGAGCGCGGCCTGGACGTCCTCGCCCGCCCGGGGCTCGTGCTCGTGCAGGGCCTTGGCGACCAGGAACAGCACCGGCGGCAGCCGCACGAGCTGCCGGTTGGGCAGGCTGACCAGGTGGGGCTGCTCCCGGTAGCCCGAGTTCTTGAACTCGCCGACGAGTTCGGTGCCCTCGGCGAGCGTCGGCAGGGTGAGGGCCGCCGGGGGCTCGTCCCCCGCCACGTCCGGTGCGGCGGGCCGGCTCATTTGTGATGGTCGACGACGGTGGCCGGGACGCAGGTCAGGGTGGAGTAGGGCGCCTGCGCGAACAGGCCCGTCCCGAGCAGGCCGCTGGTGCCCGGGGAGGAGGTCGCCTGGCAGGCGTAGACGACCGTCGTGTCGCCGGAGCCGCCGTCGCCGCGGACCCCGCCGGTGGACAGCGCCAGCCGTCCCGGCAGGACCTCGGGGGCGAGCCGGTCGAGGTCGTCGTAACTGAGGGTGAGAGGGTGTGCGGAACGCATCGTGATCGCTTTCGGGTCGTCCGGAAAGAGGGGGAAGGGCCGGCGGGAGAACGCCGGCCCTTCCCAAGCGGGCACGAGCCCGCGATCATGCCTGGCCGGGTCAGTGACCCGAGACCACCGAGCTGCCCGCGCAGGTGAACGAGCTGTTGGGGTTCTCCGAGCTGAGGCCCAGGGCCCCGACGAGGCCGCCCTGCGAGTGGGTGATGTTGCCCTGGCAGTTCGGGACGACGGCGGTCGTGCCGCCGCCGTGGCCGTGGCCGCCGGCGTTGAGGTTGGTGTTGGTGTTGTCGTTGTCGCTGCCGCCGCCGACGATGAGGGTCGACAGCACGGCGCGCTCGGGCAGGACCTCGCCGGCCAGCAGGTCCAGCTCGGTGTAGCTGAAGGACTTCATGAGGTTCCTTTTCTTCCTTGTCACGCCCGGATCTCAAGGTGGATACCGGATGTCCCATACCTCGCCACGGGTCGAGGCGAAGTAGCTCTACGTATAGCAGATGTCACTGATGGTGGCCAAGCTTGGAATGCGGCGCCGACCGGTCGTGTCGGCCGCCCTGCGCGTGCCGATCCCTTGCGTGCAGGGGCCTGCGGCGTTTTCATCGGCGGACGCATGTCGCTCACAGATTGGGTAGGCACCGATGCGCAGGGCCACCGATCACAGGAGGAGCGCATGGCAGACGACAGCTTCAGCATCGACGTGGCGGCGATCCGGCAGCGGGCCCGCCAGAAGATGGACGACGGGCCGCTGACCGAGGGGTACCGCAGGAGCCCGAGCGAGGTCGTCGGCGTCCTCAACGACGTCCTCGCCACCGAGATCGTCTGCTGGATGCGCTACTCGCGGCACGCCATCAGCGCGACCGGGATCGACCGCGCGCAGGTGGCCGCCGAGTTCCACGAGCACGCGGAGGAGGAGCGCCGCCACGCGATGCGCGCTGCCGAGCGCATCAGCCAGCTCGGCGGCGACCCCGACTTCGACCCGAAGACCCTCGCGGAACGCTCCCACACGACCTACGAGACCTTCTCCGACGACGACCTGAAGGGGATGCTGGAGGAGAACCTCGTCGCCGAGCGCATCGTCATCGAGTCCTACCAGGAGATCATCCGCTGGCTCGGCGCCGGCGACGTCACCACGCGCCGCATCATGGAGGAGATCCTCGCCGAGGAGGAGGAGCACGCCGACGACATCATGGACCTCCTCGGCAGGTGACGTTGAGCGAGTCTTGACGATTCACCTCGTATCAGCGGGTACGCGGACAGCATGGAATTCGGATACACGCTGCTCTGCGAACAGACCCCGCCGAAACAGCTCGTCACCGACCTCGTCGAGGCCGAGGACGCGGGCTTCTCCTACTCGGTGATCTCCGACCACTACTTCCCGTGGCTGGAGGAGATGGGCCACTCCGCCTACACCTGGTCGGTGCTCGGCGCCCTGGCCCAGGCGACCGACCGCATCCCGCTGATGACGTTCGTGACCTGCCCGATCATGCGCTACCACCCGGCCGTGGTGGCGCAGAAGGCCGCGACCGTGGGCGTCCTGTCCGACGGCCGCTTCACGCTCGGCCTCGGCGCGGGCGAGAACCTGAACGAGCACGTCGTCGGGCGGGGCTGGCCCTCGGCGGACGTCCGGCACGAGATGTTCGCCGAGGCCGTCGAGATCATCCGGGCCCTGTTCGGCGGCGACTACGTCAACTACCGCGGCCGGCACTTCGACGTCGACTCCGCCAAGCTCTACGACCTGCCCGACGAGCCGGTCCGCATCGGCATGGCCGCCTCGGGCCACCGCTCCGCCCACCTCGCCGCCCGGCACGCCGACGCCCTGATCTCCGACCAGCCGCTCGGCGACGTCGTCCGCCTGTTCAACAACGAGGCCGGCGTGGGCAAGCCGGTCTACGGCCAGATCCCGATCGCCTTCGGCGACGATCCCGAGGAGGCCAGGCGGCGCGCCCACATGTGGCGCTTCTCCGTCCCGGGCTGGAAGGTGATGGCCGAACTCCCGGGGCCGGTGAACTTCGAGGCCGCCTCCGAGACCGTCCGTCCGGAGGACGTCCTGAAGGCGGTCCCGTGCGGCAACGACGTCGAGGACTACATCGAGGCCGTCCAGCAGTGGTCGGACGCGGGTTTCACCCACGTCTCGTTCTGCCAGACCGGCGCGGACCACCAAAAGGACTTCCGAACCTGGGCGGAATACGATCTACTCCCCGCCCTCCGCGAACGCTTCCCCTGATCCACGGGAATTGGATCACTTCTAGATCCAATATTCCCCGGCAGTTCGGTCGGACTTGCGCTGTATATTGCATTTATAGCGCCGAGTCCCCTATTTGGGCTGTTGACGAATGGTTCAACAGTAAGGTAACTTTACAGTTGATCTTATTCTCCGGGGAGGCTCCGATGGTCCGATCATGGGAGGCCGATCCTTCCGCCTCGTTCGTCCGGCGGTTAGGGAAATCGGCGAAAGAACTGGACATCACCGGCGGGCGTGACGGATGCCCCGACATCTGGGAGCTCGACAACGGCGACGTGGCCGTGATCGGCCGCGACCTCACCGATTCGTACCGTTCCAGACTGCCCGGCGACGCCTCGGTCGCCTCGGACGAGCGGATCGTGATCCTTCCGCGCGGCACCCTGATCGCGGCGAAGCATGATATTCCCGATGAATAGGATCACGAGCCTCGATGATTCGCTCGGCACCCGGCTGTCACTTGAGGACTACCGCGCCGATTTCCGTGTCCGGCAATGGACCATCGGCGGCGAGGACTCCTGGAAACTGGAACGGGCCCAGCATTTCGTCGAGCCCGGTTTCCCCAGCTGGGACGCCTTCGCCCAAGGCCGGTGGGGCACGGCGCTGCGGCTGATCAGGCAGGAGCGCGAATGGCTCGCCGAGTTCTCCGCGCGGGCCGGGAGCATGGGCATCGGGCTCTACCGGGTCCGCGTGGTCGAGGAACCGATCACCCCCTACCTCCAGTGGGAGCTGCACCTGCTCAGGGAGCGCGCGCGGTGCGGTGAGCGGATCCGGGTCGTGGACGCGGGCTCGGTCGCCGCGCTCGAACGCACCGGCCCCCTGCCGGAGCTCCTGACGCTCGGCTCGTCCACCCTCTACCGGATCCGCTACGACGAGGAGGGCGCGCTCGACGGCGCGATCCGGTTCCACATCGCCCATCTCGTCGAGAGCGCCACGCGCCTGACACGCGACCTCTTCGACCGCGGCGAGGACCTCGAACCGTTCTTCCGCAGAAGGGTCGCCGACCTGCCGCCGCCCCGCCGGGGCGCGCTCACCGGGTGAGCGGTGGACGACCCGTCCGCCCGCTCCGAGCTGTCGGCCGGTGACGTCGGCGGTGTCGTGCAGGCGCGCGACATCGGCGGAGGCGTCCACTTCCACCGGCCGCACAGCGGCGCGCCCCTGCCCCGCCAGCTACCGGGCGACGTGAACGGCTTCGTCGACCGGTCCGCCTACCTCGACCAGCTCGACCGGACGCTCGCCGAGCGGCGCCGGAACCCCGTCACCCTGGTCGTCGGCACCGCCGGGGTGGGCAAGACGTCCCTGATCGTCCATTGGGGGCACACCAGGCGCGAGCACTTCCCCGACGGCCAGCTCTACGCGAACCTCCGCGGGCACGACGCGGCCGACCCGGTCACGCCGCTGCGCGTCCTGGAGGGCTTCGTCTCGGCGCTCGGCGTCCCCCGCGAGGCGATCCCCTGGGACGTGGACGAATGCGCCGCGCTCTACCGGTCCCTCCTCGCCGACCGGCGGACGCTGGTCGTGCTCGACAACGCCGCCACGGCGGCGCAGGTGCGGCCGCTGCTCCCCGGCGCGGCGGGCTGCCCCGTCCTCGTGACGGGACGCGGCATGCTCGCGGGCCTCGTCTCCAGGGACGGCGCCGACCGGATCACGCTCCGGCTGCTCTCCGAGCCCGACGCCGTCACGCTGCTGCGGGAGGCCGGGCTCGCCTCCCGCGACGACCCGCCGGAGAACCTGGCCGAACTCGCCAGGTCGTGCGCCTGCCTCCCGCTGGCCCTCCGCGTCGCCGCCGAGCGCGCCATCGCCCGTCCCTGGACGCCGCTGCGCGAGATGATCGCCGAACTCAGGGGCACCTCGGGGCTCCTCAGCGACGGCGACACCGACGCCATCCAGGCGGTGTTCACCTGGTCCTACCGGAGCCTGCCGCCGGACGCGGCGCGCCTGTTCAGGGCGCTGTCGCTGCACCCCGGCCCGGACTTCGGCCTCCCCGCGGCGGCGGCCCTCGCCGGGGCCGGCCCCGGGGCCGTGCGCGACCCCCTCGACGTGCTCACCGGTGCCCACCTGCTCGAACCGGGTCCGGCGGGCCGCTTCCACTTCCACGAGTTACTGCGGAGCTATGCCATGGACAGATCCAGGCGGCAGGACGAGCAGGGCGAGCGGACCCGGGCGGTACGGCGGATGCTGACCTGGTACCTCTACACGGCCGACGCGGCACAGACATGGATCAACCCGCAGGAGCGGAGCGTCCCGCTGCCCCGGGCCGAACGGGAGGTCGAGCCGCTGGCCTTCGACTCCTACGACAGCGCGGTGCGCTGGTACGAGCGCGAACGCGCCAACCTGGTCGCGGCCACCCGCGCCGCCGCCGACAGCGGCCTGCCCGAGCACGCGTGGAAGCTGTCGGTCGTCCTGCGCAACATCTACATGCGCTTCAACCCGTTCGAGGACTGGGTGACGACCAGCCGGATCGGCCTGGAGGCGGCCCGCACGGCGGGGGACCGCCGGGGCGAGGCCGACCTGCTGGAGAGCCTCGGCATGGCCTACACCCAGTCCCACGAGCTGGCGAAGGGCGCCGAGTCGCACGGCGCCGCGCTCTCGATCCGCCGTGAGACCGGCGACAGCGAAGGCGAGGCGCTCTCACTCAACGACCTGGGGCTCGTCCACCTGCGGAGCCGGCGCCTGGACGAGGCGCGCGCCCTGTTCGAGCGGGGGACGGAGATCTGCCGGGAGCTGAACGACCCGCACTGGGAGGCCGTCCTGGCCGCCAACCTCGGCGAGGCCCGCGCCGAACTCGGCGAGCTGGACGCGGCCGAGGCCATGGTGGAGCACGCCCTCGCCCTGTTCCGCGACCGCGCCGAACAGGGCGGCGAGGGCAACGCCCTCCGGCTGCTCAGCATGATCCGCCGAGCCCGCTCGGACGCCCCGGGCGCACTGGACGCGGCGAACCGCGCCGTGGCGATCGCCCGGACGTCCCGCAACCCCGCGTGGGAGGGCTACTGGCTGCTGGAACTCGCCAGAGCGCAACGCCTGGCCGGGGACGCGCCGGGCTCGCTGTCGAACTGCGAGCGGGCGATGGAGCTGCAACACGGGCTGGGGGACCGCGTCCGCGAGGCCCTGGCCCGGGACGTCGCGGGCGAGGCGTGCCGCGACCTGTCCCGCCTGGAGACCTCCGAGACCTACCACCGCGCGGCCGCCGCGTCCCTGCGCAGGTACGCCGACAGCCGCTGGCCCCTGTCCCTGGCCCTGGACAACCTCGCGACGACCCTGACCTCCCAGCGCCGCACCCCCGAGGCCCACGCCACCTGGGCGGAAGCCCTCCGCCACCTCGCCTCCTTCACCGACCCGAAGGCACAGGCCCTGCGCACCCGGATGGAGCACTCCCTCTCCGCTCCGTGACCCCGCGGCGAGCCCGGCCGACGACCGGGAACGGCCAGGGGCGGCTCAGTCCCGCTCGGGGGGCCGGTCGAGGCGCTCCTGGAGCCGCGCGTTGATGCGCTGGGCCTCGGCGAGCTGGTCCTGAAGGATGATGATGCGGCAGGCCGCGTCCAGCGCGGTGCCCTCGTCGACGAGGTCGCGGGCGCGTTGGGCCAGGCGCAGTTGGTAGCGGGAGTAGCGGCGGTGGCCGCCGGACGAGCGCTGCGGGACGAACAGCTTGGCGGCGTCCAGGCCGCGCAGGAACCCCGGCGTGACACCGAGGATCTCGGCGGCCCGGCCCATGCTGTAGGCGGGGTAGTCCTCATCGTCGAGCTTGTCGTCCAGGCCGCCGTCCGGCGCCGGATCGGCCTCGGTGTCCGGGGCCGGGTGGGAGCCGGATCGAAGCGGCTGAGGTGGTCTCATAGATCCTTCCGTGCTGTCGCCGGGCGGACATGCCCGGATCCGCCGGGGAACGCCGACGGGCCCCGGCGCCGCGAGGCGGCACCGGGGCCATGAGGTACAACACCATCTACCCGGCCCTGTGGCCGGTTCCTATCCGCACCAGCCGCCCGAGGCGGGGGTGCGGGGATCGCGAATGCGTGACCGTAGACCACCGTCCAATCTGTGGGGCTGCGGTACCCGCGCGGCGTGACTGGAGCCTGCGACGGGCGATCCCGATGGCGTCGAATCCCTCCCTTCGAATGTTCCCTACCTGCACTAACCGTGTTTCCTGCGATGTTGCGACTTGCCTTCACGCTGTCGGCGGCCCGTTGGCCGCCGGGCGCGCGGCCCGCTGTCGGAGTCCCTTCCACTGCGTCGACCCCGGCACGCCGGGCGCGCGCCATCCATCTCTCCGGGCAGTTCGTCCTCTGCCGCGTCTCATGGACTTGTTCCTCTTCGATGACAGGAACACTACCCCACCCCGCCCCAAAAATCTACCTCGATCAACATAGGTTTTCGGAGATCGGCTGATGCGGTTGTCTGTCGTGGGCGCGCCGGACCCGCGTCCGGCCGGTTTCACTGGCTCAGGAACGACGTCCGGGCATGGAAGCGGTGGTCCCGCCGCCAGGTAGACGACCTTCTACTGGGTCGCCTGGTCCAGGTTCTCGGCCCTCTGGCGGATCCGTTCGGTTATGGAGGTGGGGCGCTCCCGGGGTCGGATTGTGACGGGGCGGGTGCGGAGGGTGGCCGTAGGTGGCCATCGGGGGCGCTTTGGGTGGTGAGTGGGGGGCGTTGAGCTTGGGGGATTGGTGGGTTGTCCTGGTTTCTGGGTGTCCTCGCTCGTGGAGGGCCGGGGCACTAGTTTCGGGTGGCCATGAGGACGCGCGCGGATCGCCTGGTCGTTGTCGCCGGTGTTGTCTCGTTGGCCGTGTTGCTGCCGGCGGTGATACTGGCGCTCGTCCTGGCCGGGGTGGGGTTCGCATCCGGGACGGAGGGGGCGGCGCGGAACGAGGCGGTTCCTTCGTTCGGGCCGTTGGTCGAGGCGAAGGGGGCCGCGCCTCGGCCCAGGTCGTCGGGGGGTGCGCCTCGGCCCTCTCCGGTGCCGGGGCGGCCTTCTCGGGTGCTTGGGTCCAAGCCCTTTCAGGTGCGGGTGCCCCGGCCTTCTGATCTCGGCCATGATGTGAAGCAGCAGGGGAAGCAGCCTTCTTTGCCGGGTGGGGGATTTGTCGGGGCTGATGACGGTGCGGTGATCACCCGGGTGGTGCGGGTGGGGGCGTTTCAGTTTGATTTCTCGGTCGCTTCTCCGGCTTTGGGCGCGGTCGTGTGGACGCGGGTGATCGTGCCCCGGGGGTGGGAGGCCCGGCGGGCGTGGCCGGTCGTGTACGCCTACCACGGGGGCAACAACGACTACACGTCGTGGACCAAGGACTCCGACATCGCGCGGGTCGCGGCATCCTCCGGGGCCATGGTCGTCATGCCCGAGGGCGGTTGGAACGGGTTGTACGCCAACTGGTGGAACGGTGGTCGGGGCGGTGTTCCGAAATGGGAGGACTTCCACATCAAGGAGGTCATCCCGTTGATGGAGCGGAATTTTCGGGCGGGGACGAGCCGGGCCGCGATCGGGGTCTCCTCCGGCGGGCTGGGCGCGGTCACCTATGCCGAGCGGCATCCGGGGGTGTTCAGGTATGTCGCGTCCTACAGCGGGGCGCTCAACATCACCGCGCCTGGAATGCCCCTTGTTCTGACCTTGGTGAACGGCACCGATGTCTGGGGCGATCCGTTTCTCGATCGTGAGAACTGGCGGGCGCATGACGCGGCCGTCATGGTAGCGCGGTTGAGGGGCGTGGGGGTTTATGTCTCCTCAGGGGACGGGCGTCCCGGGCCTTATGACGCCCCCGACACCCCGCCCTGGGACGGGGGCCGTATCGGTGAGCAGATCTCCGGGGGGATGAACGGCGGTTTCGTCCGGGCGGCGGGGGAGGCGGGCGTTCCCGTCACCGCGCACCTGTACGGTCCGGGCATGCACAACTGGAAGTACTGGAGGCGCGAGCTGGCCCTGAGCTGGCCCGCCCTCACCGCCGCCGTCGGCGCCCGGTGAAGGGGTTCGCGCGGCGGGAGTTCCAGCTCGTCCTGCTGCGGCGCATGGCCGACTACCAGCCCGGCATGGTGGAGGAGGCGATGCGGGCGCTCGGCGCGTCCCGTACGGAGATGCGGGAGGTCAACGCGCGCTGGCAGCGGATCGTGCGGTCGCGGACGTTCCCGCGCGGGCGGCGCGGGTACGAGGCCGTCCTCGGCCCGGGGGAGAGCGGGACGCGGCGGGTCGGGGACGTGGCGTGCGAGGTCGCCTCGTGGCCGCCGCTGCCGCTGTGGCCGGGCCTGCGCTTCGAGGTCGTGCTGGCGCCGGACGGTTCGGTCATGCAGGAGTGGCTCGTCCGCGCGGAGGGGGCGCCGCCGGAGTCCGTCGAGGACCTGGTGCCCTGGTCGTGCGTCGTCGGCGACCTGGACGACCGGCTCGGCACGGTCGTCCACCGGGACGGGGACGCGCCCAGCCGCTGGCAGGCCACGATCTCCACGCCCGACGGTTCCACTTATGTCGCCCATTTCGTGTGGGGGCTCCTCCAGAGCGTGGTCGCCGTCTGATTTGGCGAACGTTTTGGTGATCTTGGCGAATTCCCACACGGGCACCGCCGCTGGTATTGCGTCCGCCTTCATAGCGTGGTGCCCATGTGCGTTGGGAAGGGCCGCCGATGCCGGAGGTGACCGAGTACGCCCACGGCGCTCCGTGCTGGGCGGATCTGGCCACGCCGGACCTCGGCGTGTCCATGGGCTTCTACCGCGCACTGTTCGGCTGGGGCTCCTACACGCTGACCATCGCCGCGACGGGCGATTACGAGGTCTTCACCCACGGCGGCCCGGAGGGGCCCACGGTCTCGGGGATGCAGCCGCTCGCCGACGACACCGAGCCGCCCTCGTGGACGTGCTACGTCCACACCGATGACCTCGACCGCACGTTCCGCGCGGTGCTGGATGCGGGCGGTACGGCGCTGGTCGAGCCCGCCACCGTCGCCAACCTCGGACGCATGGCCGTGTGCGTCGACTCGCAGGGCGCCGACTTCGGCATCTACCAGTCCTACGACCACCGGGGCGCGGACGTGATGGACGAGACCGACGCGCTGTGCTGGATCGAGCTGTGGTGCCGCGACACCGAGGCCGCCAAGCGCTTCTACGGCGCGGTCTTCGGCTGGACGGGCGCCGACCGCGGCTTCGAC
The DNA here is from genome assembly GCF_009733595.1 of Actinomadura litoris. GTDB lineage: Bacteria > Actinomycetota > Actinomycetes > Streptosporangiales > Streptosporangiaceae > Spirillospora > Spirillospora litoris. Next base: position 726,946 of record NZ_WOFH01000003.1, read on the forward strand.
CGCTGGAACGTCGCCGACCGGGTCTACCGCCCCTCGGTCTACACCGACTGGCTGCTGGGCGACCGTCCGCTCGCGGGCATGCTGCCGATGGACGGGTCGTCCCAGGCGCACTGGATCCCCTATTTCTGGGTCACCGACTGCGACTCGGCCACCGGTGAGGCGGTCGACCTCGGCGCCGTCACCGAGATCCCGCCCAACGACGCCGTGCACGGGCGGTTCAGCGTCGTGGCCGACCCCACCGGCGCCCGCCTCGGCCTGTTCACCCCGAGCGAGGCCGTCAGGGAGAGCGTGCGGGCGCGTTCATGATCCGCCGAGTCCCGGGCGATGCCCGAAAAGTAGGGAATAGTCGGATTATGCAAGATTCCCAGGAAAGCCGGTGGCCGTGTGAAGAAATCCGCACTTCTCAGCCGTGTCCGGCTGTGGCCAGCGGCTTCGGCAACCCGAGTCCGACAATCGCCGTCAAACCGCACACGACCGCCATCGGGGGAAGTGAATGGTCGAGTACTCTGTAACTTTCGCCGTTCCACCGGTAGAATTCCTGGCGCCCGGCGTGGCAGCGCATGCGCCTGGATTTCGATCACATTGAGTTATTGGCACTGCGCAAGTCTGGCCTGGATTGCCCGTACGCAGGTCGCGTACGGTCGTTGCATACCGTCAAAGACGACTGGATGGACGAACATGAACAATCTCCTGGAAGTTGACGCGCCGGGGCTCAAAGATCTGCACGACCTCACCCTGGACGAACTCGCCTCCGACGGCGAGGCGGCCCGCATCGTCGCCCGCCTGACCCGCACCGACGGGCCGGAGCGCGAGGGATCGGACCCGGTCCGAGTGGCGGCCTTCAACTCCTTTATCTAGATTAACAGAGAACGAACGTGCCAACAGGCAGCGTGTTCCGCCAATTCGTGCTCAAGGTGCACAGCAGATGCGATCTGGCATGTGACCACTGTTATGTGTTCGAGCACGCGGACCAGAGTTGGCGCGGCCGTTCGAACGAAATGGCCGTCGCGACCATGGCGCAGGCGGCCCGGCGGATCGCCGACCACGCGGAGCGGCACGGCCTGGCCGAGGTCGGCGTCATCCTGCACGGGGGCGAACCGCTGCTCGCCGGGCCGGCGCACCTCGCCGACCTGATCGCCGCCCTTCGCGTCCCGCTGGAGCGGGTCTGCCGCGTCGACCTGCGCCTGCACACCAACGGCGTGCTGCTCGACCGGCGGTTCTGCGACCTGCTGCGCGCGGAGGGCGTCCGGGTCGGGATCTCGCTGGACGGCGACCGGGAGGCCAACGACCGGCACCGCCGCTACCGCGACGGGCGCAGCAGCTACGACAAGGCCGTGCGGGCCATCGAGCTGCTCCGGGCCGAGTACCCGGAGCTGTACTCGGGCATCCTGTGCACCATCGACGTGGCCAACGACCCCACGGCGGTCTACGAGGCGCTCGTCTCCCACGGGCCGCCGGCGATCGACTTCCTGTGGCCCCACCACACGTGGGACCGCCCGCCGCCCCGGGCGTCCGCCACCGCCTACGCCGACTGGCTCGCCGTGATCGCCGACCGGTGGCTCGCGGACGGCCGTCCGGTGGCGGTGCGGATGTTCGACTCGATCATCAGCACCGGGCGCGGCGGCGCGAGCTTCACCGAGTCGCTCGGCCTGGAGGCCACCGACCTGCTCGTGGTGGAGACCGACGGCGAGTACGAGCTGGCCGACTCGCTCAAGACCGCCTACCAGGGCGCCCCCGACACCGGGATGGACGTGTTCGGCCACGCGGTCGACGACGTCGCGGACCACCCGGGCATCCGCGCGCGGCAGGGTGGCACGGCCGCGCTGTGCGAGAAGTGCCGGGAATGCCCGGTCGTCTCCACCTGCGGGGGCGGCCTGTTCGCCCACCGCCACAGCGAGGCCACCGGCTTCGCCAACCCCAGCGTCTACTGCGACGACCTGCTCGCGGTGATCCGGCACGTCCAGCGGCGGACCACCCGGGCCTCGCAGGAGCTCTCGCTGGACACGCTGATGTCGCTGGCGACCGGCTACGGCGACCCGCCCGCGATCGCGCAGCTCAAGTCCGCCCAGACGACCGGAAACCGGACGCTCATCGCGCGCGTCGGCGGCCGGACCGCCCCCTCGGAGGCGTGGACGCTGCTCAACCGCATCGGATCGGCCCACCCGGAGGCGCTCGACTCCGCCCTCGCGCACCCCTACATCCGCGCCTGGGCCGTCCACCGCCTCCGCAAGTCCGGCGACCTCGCGTCCGGGCCGGGCGGGCACGCCCTCCCGCCGGGTCCGCCCGATGACGGGCTGCTCGCCACGGTCGCGTGCGTCGCGGCCGCGCGAGCGGGGGTCGCGGCCACGCTGACCGTGCCCGTGCAGGAGGGGGCGATCTACTTCCCCGCCGTCGGGCGCTACGAGGTGCCGGGCCGCACGAGCACGACCGTCGAGGTCGGTGACGGCGAGCTGCACGTGGCGAACGCCGAGCGGGTGGAGTACGTCCGCTACCTGACGGCCGGGACGTTCAGCGTCGCGCTGGACGACCTCGACCCGTTCCGCGACTGCCACGACTGGCCCGCCGCCGGACGGCTCGACCAGCGGCGCTTCGAGGAGTGGCAGGCGGCGTTCCAGGACGCGTGGGCGCTGCTGGAGAAGCAGTACGCCGAGTACGCGCCCTCGATCACCCAGGCGCTGACCACGATCGTCCCGCTGGAGGCGCCGGGCGGGGGGCGCAGCGTCAGCTCGGCCGCGCGGGACGCGTTCGGCTCGGTCGGCATCGCGCTGCCGGAGAGCCCCGCGCTGCTCTGCCTGCTGCTGCTGCACGAGTTCCAGCACGTCAAGCTGGGCGCGGTGCTGGATTTCGCCGATCTGTACGACCGCCACGACGACCGCACCTACCACGCGCCCTGGCGCGCCGACCCGCGTCCGCTGGAGGGTCTCCTCCAGGGCACCTACGCGCACATCGCCGTCGCGGACTTCTGGCTCAGGCGGACGCGGTCTCCGGAGCCGGCGGACGAGGCGCTGCGCCATTTCCATGATTGGTATCCGAAGACGCTCGCGGCGACCCGCACCCTCCAGACCTCCGGCGCGCTGACGGGGCTCGGAGAGCAGTTCGTCGCGAGCATGCGCAGAACCCTCGAATCATGGCCCGCACCAGAGGAATACCAGGCGGTACGCACGACCGGCACCTGAGGCGTCGCCGAGACGCCCGCCGAGCTCCCGGTAAAAGTACACATCCGTGACGTTGTTTCGGGTCGATGAATGCCGCTATACAGTGGTGTGACCTGGAAGGGAGCGGCATGCCGGGCAGGATTCAGCCGGATGAACGGCGGCCCCACTTCTTCTTGAGTTATGCCAGGTCGCGCTACCGGCCGGAGGAATCCGACCGCTGGGTCGTGAAGTTCTACAACGATCTCTGCACCGATCTCGGGCACGCCACGGGCACGCAGAATCCGGGATTTATGGACAGGCAGATTCCGGCCGGCAGCGAGTGGCCGGATCTTCTCGCGGACGCGCTGGCGAACTGCCGGATCTTCGTCGCGCTGTTCTCGCCCGCCTACTTCGTCAGCGATTACTGCGGGAAGGAGTGGGCCGCCTTCATGAAGCGCTACCAGGGGCAGTCCGCCGGCCTCGCCCGCCCGTCGGCGATCATTCCCGCGATGTGGACGCCGATGGGCCTCAAGGAACTGCCCGACAGCGTGCGGACGATGCAGAACGTCCCGCCCGCCTTCCCGCCCGCCTACGAGGCGGAGGGCCTCTACGGGATCATGAAGCTGGGCCGGTTCCGCGAGCAGTACAAGGAGACCGTGCTGCGGCTCGCGAACCTGATCAAGGAGCGCGCGGCCGAGTGCGCGCTGCCCTCCAGCCCGGTCCCGACGCTGGAGACGCTGCGCAGCGCGTTCGCCGGGGACCCGCCGGACGCCCGCCGCCCCGCGGTGCGGCTCACGCTCGCCGCGCAGACGATCGGCCAGCTCCCCGAGGGCCGGGGCCCGTACTACTACGGCCAGACGACCCGCGAGTGGACGCCCTACCGGGGCCCGGACCACACCACCCCGATCGGCAGGTTCGCCGAGGAGATCCTCGGTGAGCTCGGCCACCGCGCCGAGGTCAAGGGCGTGGACGAGGGGCCGCACGAGCCGGGGGAGGCGCCGAACGTCCTGCTCGTCGACCCGTGGGCGGCCCGGGACGAGGGGATCGGCAAGCGGCTCCGGCAGATCGACCGCGACCCCGTCACCATGATCGCGCCGTTCAACTCCGGGGACGCCGAGACGGCGGCGGCGTCGGCCGAGCTCACCGAGGAGCTGGACGAGGCGCTGCCGAGGAGCGGCGCGCTTCAGGGCTCGGCCAAGCACGTCTCGTCCGCGGGCGCGTTCCGCAGCGCGCTCCCGAAGGCCGTCAACGAGGCCATCACCCGCTACCTGAAGACGACCAACGTCCATCCGCCCCGGACCCCGCCGAGCATGGGCCGTCCGACGCTGCAAGGGCCCGAGTTCTGAGGCGAGGAGAACCATGACGAACGATGGCACGATCGTCACCTTCTACTCCTACAAGGGCGGGACGGGCCGCACCACCGCGCTCGCCAACGTCGCCTGGATCATGGCGGCGGCGGGGCACAAGGTGCTCGTGGTCGACTGGGACCTGGAGTCGCCCGGCCTGCACAAGTTCTTCCACCCCTTCCTGGACCAGAACTTCGTGTCGGCGACGCCCGGGGTCATCGAGATGCTCACCGACTACGCGTGGGCGGCGACGACCAAGCACGAGACCGCCGAGCAGGACTGGCACCTGGAGTACGCGCGCATCCTGCGGCACGCGGTGACGCTGGAATGGGACTTCCCGGGGGAGGGGACGCTCGACTTCGTCTCCGCCGGACGCCAGAACCGCGACTACTCCTCGCTCATCACCAGCATGGACTGGGACAACTTCTACGACCGGCTCGGCGGCGGGCAGTTCTTCGACGCGCTGCGCGCCGACATGCGCCGCAACTACGACTACACCCTGATCGACAGCCGCACCGGGCTGAGCGACATCGCCGACATCTGCACCGTCCACTTCCCGGACGTCCTCGTCGACTGCTTCACGCTCAGCGACCAGAGCATCGACGGCGCCGCCGCGATCGCCGCGCACATCGACGAGCGCTACCGCGAGCGCGGCATCCGGATCCTGCCCGTCCCGATGCGGATCGAGTTCGGCGAGAACGCGAAGGTGGAGGCGGGACGCGCCTACGCCCGCGCGCGCTTCGACCGCTTCCCGAGCGGGATGACGCAGCAGCGGGCGAACCGGTACTGGCTGTCGGTGGAGATCCCCTACCGGCCCTACTACGCGTTCGAGGAGACGCTCGCGACGTTCGGCGACGCGCCCGGCTCGCCGAACTCGATGCTGGCGGCGTTCGAGCGGCTCGCCAACGAGATCACCGAGGGCCGCGTCGCGGGCTACCCGCCGATCCCGGAGGAGCTGCGGACCAGCACGCTCGAACGGTTCACCCGGCGCGGGCCGTCGGAGGTCTCGGACGTCCTCATCAGCTACGTCTCCGAGGACCGCCCGTGGGTGGACTGGATGGCGCTCGTCCTCGGCCGCGCCGGGTTCCGGGTCGTCACCCGCAGCGTCGACACCGGGCCGCAGGAGCCGCCCGACGACCGGACCGCCGCCGGGCACACGATCGTGCTGATCTCGCCCGCCTACGTCGTCTCGCAGCGGGCGCAGCGGGCGTGGGACGCGCTCTCGGGCCGCGCCAGCGCGCCCTACCGGCGGCTGACGACGGTCCGGGTGCTGGACGCGCCGCTCAGCCTGGGCTTCAACGGTCCCGTCCCGCTCGACCTCACCGGCCTCGGCGAACGCGAGGGCGCCGAGGCGCTCGTGCGCGCGCTCGGACGGCCGGGGCAGAACGTCGAGTACCCGGCGGAGCAGTCGCGGGTCGGGCCCCGCTACCCCGGCGCCGCCCGCACCGCGCCGCCGATCTGGAACGTCAACCGGCGCAACGCGGTGTTCACCGGACGCGGCGGCCTGCTGGAGGAGCTGCGCGACCACCTGCTCGGCACCACCCAGCGGATCGTCCTGCCGCAGGCGCTGCACGGCCTCGGCGGCGTCGGCAAGACGCAGGTCGCGCTGGAGTACGCGCACCGGTTCAAGGCCGACTACGACCTGATCTGGTGGGTCAGCGCCCAGTCGCCGGACTCGATCCGCGGCGGGCTCGCGAGCCTGGCCGAGCAGATCGGGCTGCGCGTCGGCGACAGCATCGCCGACGCCGCGAACGCCGCGCTGGAGGCGCTGCGCCGCGGCGAGCCCACCTCCCGCTGGCTGCTGGTCTTCGACAACGCCGACAACCCCGAGGAGCTGAAGAACCACCTGCCCGGCGGCGACGGGCACGTGATCATCACCTCCCGGGACCCGGCGTGGACGCAGTTCGCGCAGCCGCTCGCCGTGGACGTGTTCACCGAGGAGGAGTCGGCCGCGCACCTGTTCCGCCGCGTCCAGGAGATCTCCGACGACAACGCCCGCGCGATCGGGACGGCGCTCGGCTACCTGCCGCTCGCGATCGAGCAGGCGGCGGCGTGGCTCGCCTCCACGTTCATGCCCGCGGGCGAGTACCTGGAGGCGCTGGAGAACGAGACGGCCTCCACGCTGGCGCTCAGCACCGAGGCGTTCTCCCAGCCGGTCGCGATGACGTGGAACGTCACGTTCCGGCAGCTCCGGGAGGCGTCCCCGGCGGCGGCGCGGCTGCTGGAGCTGCTGGCCTTCTTCTCCTCCGTGCCGATCTCCCTCGACCTGATCTACAGCGAGGAGACCGCCGAGGTGCTGGCGCCCTACGACGAGACGCTGCGCGACAAGCTCGTGCTCGGCAAGCACGTCCGGGAGATCAGCAGGTTCGCGCTCGCGCGGGTCGACCAGGGCAACAACGCGATCCAGGTGCACCCGCTCGTCCAGACGGTGATCCGGCACGGCATGCAGGACGACCCGGACCTGACCGAGGAGACCTGCCACGACGTCCACCGCATCCTGCTCGGCGCGCGGCCCAAGCACGGCGACACCGACGACCCGGCCAACTGGCCCGCGCTGGACGAGATCCTCCCGCACGTCCAGACCTCGCGGGCGGCCGAGTGCGACGAGGAGAACGTCCGGCAGATGCTGACCGACCTCATCCGCTACCAGTGGAAGCGCGGGAACTTCGAGAGCGCGATGGAGGCGGGCGAGGAGCTGACCGCCGCCTGGCAGGGCAAGCTCGGCAAGGACCACTGGCAGTGGCTGTTCCTCCAGTCGCAGATCGCGAACGTGCTGCGCTCCCAGGGCGACTACGCCCGCGCCTACGCGCTCGACCAGGACGTGATGAACCGGCAGCTCAGCTCGCCGACGCTCGGCCCGGCGCACCCGCACACGCTGATCACCGCCGGGAACCTCGCGGCCGACCTGCGCGCGATGGGGCGCTTCCGGGAGGCGCTCGACCTGGACATCCGCACCTACGAGCAGGCGCCGGGGCCGTGGGGGGAGGAGCATCCGCGCACGCTGATGGTCGCGCACAACCTCGCCATCGACTACCGGCTGAACGGCGACCCCGCCAGCGCGTTCCGGTTCGACACCGACAACCTGAACCAGCGCCGGGCCGTGCTCGGCGACGACCACCCCTACACGCTGTTCTCCGAGGCGAACGTCGCGCGCGACCTGCGGGAGGCGGGCCGCTACGAGGAGTCGGTCACGATCCTGCGCGATGTCTACCAGCGGTACCTGGACGTCCTCGGCGACCAGATCCTCGACACGCTGCGCACCGGCAAGAGCCTCGCGGTGTCGCTGCGCAAGGCCGGGCGCGCCGAGGAGGCGCTCGCGCTGGCCGAGGAGACCTACGCCCGCTACCAGCGGCACTTCCCCGAGTCGCCCGACACGCTGCCCGCCGACCTGGAGGTGGCGGCGGGCATGTCGGCGCTCGGCGACAAGGTCGGCGCCCGCGACCGGGTCCGCGCCGCGCTCGCCAAGCACATCGCCCAGATGGGCGAGGACCACCCCTACACGCTGATGATCGAGAACAACCTCGGCTGCTACCTGCGCGGCGCCGGGGACCTGGACGAGGCGCGCGAGCGCGCGACGCGGGTGGTCACCGGGCTGGAGGCGCAGCTCGGCCCCGAGCACCCGTTCGTGCTGTCGGCCACCGTCAACCTCGGGAACTGCCTCGGCGACCTGCGGCGCTTCGCCGAGGCCGAGGCGCTGGAGCGGGGCACGCTGCCCAGGCTGGTGGGGGTCCTCGGCGAGGACCACCCCGACACAAACGTGTGCCGCGCCAACCTGTCGGTCACGCTGGAGGGCATGGGACGGACGTCGGAGGCGAGCGAGCTGCGCAGCCGCGCCGCCAGCGGGCTGCTCGTCCTGGCCGAGCACGGCCCGCACCCCACGCTCGCGGACGCCCGCGCGGGGGTCCGCATCAACCGCGACCTGGAACTCCAGCCCGTGTAGCGGCCGGGCCCCTCAGGGCCCGTCAGGGCCCGTCACGGCCAGGGCGCCTCGACCGGGTGTGCCAGCCAGGTCAGCATGTCCGGGAGCACGTTGAACGCCCCGAAGTGCGCCGACCCCGGCTGCACCACCACCGTGGAGTTGGGGATCCGGTCGGCGAGCCACCGCGAGTGCCCGGCGGGGGAGAAGGTGTCGTTCGCGCCGTGCCACAGCATCGTCGGGACGACGATGTCGCCCAGGTCGAACCCCCACGGCGCGCAGAACGCGAGCAGGTCGTCGATCCAGCCGTCGGCGGACGTGCGGAACGCCTCCTGGAAGGTCTCCAGCAGCATCCGGCGCATGCCCCCGTCGCCGACGACCCGCCGGTCCGACCCGGTCAGCTCCGCGTACAGGTTGGCGACGTGCTGCGCCGGGTTCGCGCGGATCCGGTCGGCGACCGAGCGCAGCCGCGCCGACACCAGCTCGCCCTGCCGCCGGACCGCCAGGTACTCGCGGGTGTTGGACGGCGCCATCCCCTCGAACCAGTCGAGCCCCTCCGCCTGCGCCGGGGCGAGCGCGACCAGCGCGGCGACGCGGCGGGCGCGGCCGGGCAGCAGCGCCGCGCACGCCAGCGCGTGCGGGCCGCCGCCCGAGCGGCCGAGGACGCCGAACTCCGGCAATTCCAGGAAGTCGGCTATTCGCCGCACGTCCGCCGCGATGTCGCCGACGGCGCGTCCGATCCGGCGGTCCGAGCGCCCGTAGCCCGGCCGATCGAAGGAGATCAGCCGGATGCCGAGCTGGTAGAGGACCATGGGTCGCGGAATGGGCCCGAGCCTGCTGCCCGGGGTGCCGTGGAGCAGAAAGACCGGATGCCCCGCCGGTTCCCCCCACTCCTCGACCGCGAGCTCCCGCCCGTCCGCTGCGGGCACGACGAACGTCAAACTCCCACCTCCGTTCGCGGCGATCCCCAGTCCGCTTGTAACTGAGCGCGTCCGCATACGTCAAGTGCTTATGCCACAGACTCGTTTTTCAATAATTGCCGGCGCCGGCGGACCCGGGGGACGGAAAACCTTTGGTGCTTTTCGGACGCATGCAATAGCGTCGCGCGTGCCGTATGGGGACGATCACGTCCCACGGCGGTCGTCCCCTCAACCGAGAGTGAAGGAGGATTCCCGATGACTGCCACATTCCTTGACCTCGTCAAGGTCCGCAACATCGGAATCATGGCGCACATCGACGCCGGCAAGACGACGACCGCCGAGCGCATCCTGTTCTACACCGGTGTCTCGCACCGGATCGGCGAGGTGCACGACGGCACCGCCGCGCTGGACTTCATGAAACAGGAGCGCGACCGCGGCATCACGATCACCTCCGCCGCGACGACCTGCCACTGGGACGGGCACACGCTCAACCTCATCGACACCCCCGGCCACGTCGACTTCACCGTCGAGGTCGAGCGCTGCCTGCGGGTGCTCGACGGCGCGGTCGCGGTGTTCGACGCCGTCGCCGGGGTCGAGCCGCAGTCGGAGACCGTGTGGCGGCAGGCCGACCGGTACGGGGTGCCGCGCGTCTGCTTCGTCAACAAGATGGACCGCGCGGGCGCCGACCTGCACCGCTGCGTCGCGATGATCGCCGACCGGCTCGGTGCGGTGCCGCTGCTCGTGCAGCTGCCGATCGGCGCCGAGGGCGGCTTCACCGGCGTGGTCGACCTCGTGGCGATGCGGGCGCGGGTGTGGTCCGGGGACGGGCTCTCGGTACGGGACGTCCCGTCCGCGCTGGTCGAGGAGGCGCGACGACGACGCGGGCGGCTCGTCGAGACCGTCGCGGAACTCGACGAGCCGCTGATGGCCCTGTACCTGGAGGGCGCCGAGCCGTCCGCCGAGCAGCTGCACGCCGCGATCCGGCGGGTGACGCTCGCCTCGGCGGCGACCCCGGTGTTCTGCGGCAGCGCGTTCAAGAACAAGGGCGTGCAGCCGCTGCTGGACGGCGTCGTCCGGTACCTGCCCTCGCCCCTGGACGTGGGCGCGGGTCAGCGGGAACGTCCACCCGAGGACGAGCCGCTGGCCGCGCTGGCGTTCAAGATCATGAGCGACCGGCACCTCGGGCGGCTCACGTTCGTCCGGATCTACTCGGGCCGGCTGGAGTCCGGCGCGACCGTGCTGAACAGCGTCAAGGGACGGAGGGAACGCATCGGCAAGCTCTACCGAATGCACGCGAACGCGCGCGAGGAGATCGCCTCGGCGGGCGCGGGCGACATCGTCGCGGTCATGGGCCTGAAGCGGACCACCACCGGCGAGACGCTGTGCGAGGAGTCGCACCCGGTGGTCCTGGAGTCGATGGACTTCCCCGCCCCGGTCATCGAGGTCGCCGTCGAGCCCCGCTCGACGGGCGACCAGGAGCGGCTGGCCGCCGCGATCGCGCGGCTCGCCGAGGAGGACCCGTCCTTCAGCGTGCACGGCGACGCGCAGACCGGCCAGACCGTCCTCGGCGGGATGGGCGAGCTGCACCTGGAGGTCCTCGTCGACCGGATGAAGGAGGAGTTCGGCGTCGAGGCGAACGTCGGCAGGCCCCGCGTGGCCTACCGCGAGACGATCCGGGGCCGCGCCGAGAAGGTCGGGTACAAGCACCGCAAGCAGTCGGGAGGAAGGGGGCAGTACGCGAAGGTGATCGTCTCGGTCGAGCCCTGCGACGTCCCCTACGAGTTCGTGAACAGGGTCACCGGCGGGCGGATCCCGCGCGAGTTCATCCCGTCGGTGGACGCGGGCTGCCAGGACGCGATGCGCTCCGGCGTCCTCGCCGGGTTCGAGATGACCGGCGTGCGCGTCACGCTGCTCGACGGCGACTTCCACCCGGTCGACTCGTCCGAGACGGCGTTCCGGATCGCGGGCTCGCTGGTCTTCCAGGACGCGGTGCGGCGGGCCGCGCCCGTGCTGCTCGAACCGGTGATGGCCGTCGAGGTCGGCACGCCCGAGGAGTACCTGGGCGAGGTGATCGGCGACCTCAACGCCCGGCGCGGCCGGGTCGAGTCGATCGGCGGCGACGGCGTCCGGGCGCGGGTGCCGCTGTCGGAGATGTTCGGCTACGTCGGGGACCTGCGGAGCGCGACGTCGGGACGCGCCGTGTTCTCGATGCGGTTCGACTCCTACGCGGAGGTCCCCCGGGCCCGCGCCGAGGAGATCATCAAGGCGGTGTGAGCGCACGCCCCGGGGGCCCGGCCGTCGCCGGGCCCCCGGGGCCACCGGTCCCGGAGGTCATCCGTACTCGTGCATGACCGTGCTGATCATGTCGCGGCTGCCCGCGGGCGGCAGCGCCACGTCCTCGATCAGCTTCCAGGTGTCGGACAGGTCGCTGCCCGCGAGGTCGATGCCGAGCGCGCCGTGCACGAACGAGATCCTGTCCTTGATGACGGGGAACTCCAGCACGTCGAACGAGCCGTGCAGTCCCGCGTGCGCGCCCGCGTTGAACGGGATGACGCGGACGCTGGTGTGCTCGTCCTCCGACAGCTCCAGCAGGTGGGCGCACTGCGCGAGCATGACCTCGGGCGGGCCGTTGCGCAGCGCGCTCTCGCAGAAGATCACGTCGAGCGTGCGGGGCAGGCCGCCCGGCCGGTGCCGCTGCCGCTGGAGGAGCAGGTCCCACTCCTCCTCGACGTCCACCTCGGGGATGTGGTACTCGAAGCCGAGGCGGGCGTAGGGCTCGGCGCGCACCAGCTCCGGTATCACCGGGATGCCGTAGGTGTGCACGGTCGTCGCCTCCGACTCCAGCGTGTACAGGTCGCGGACGAGGGCCTTCAGCCGTTCCGCGTGCGGGGCGAGCCAGGGCGGGCCGGACGGGCGGGAGGCGAGGTCGATCACCACCGTCCGCATGTCGTGCGGGGGGACGCCGTAGCCGTCCAGGATCTCGCGGGCCTGTTCGGGGGTGACCTGCTCGAATCCGGTCTCCAACCGGATGAGCCAGTCCGCGTCGTGGCCGAGCCTCGCCGACGCGGAGTCGTAGGACAGTTCCAGCGCCTCGCGGATCTGCCGGAAGTGCAGACCCAGCCTGCGGGCGTTGATGTTCGGTGCGCGATAGTCAACCGGCATGTCCCTATCGTGCGCCACGGACGGACGCTGTGCGCAGTGAATCGGTAACACCGCGTCAGGAATTCTCCCCGGGCCCCCGCTCCGGCGCCGTGTCGAAGCCTTTCATCCGTTCGAGCACGCGGTCGGCGGTCGGCGCTTCCATGCGGTCCACGATCCGGCCGTCCGAGAGGAACACGACCTGGTCGGCGTAACCGGCGGCGGCGGGGTCGTGGGTGACCATGACGACCGTCTGCCCGAACTCGCGCACGGAGCCGCGCAGGAACGCCAGCACCTCCCCGCTGGAGCGCGAGTCGAGGTTGCCGGTCGGCTCGTCGGCGAACACGATCTCCGGACGGGACGCCAGCGCCCGCGCGCACGCCACCCGCTGCTGCTGCCCTCCCGACAGCTCGCTCGGACGGTGCGAGAGCCTGCGCCGCAGCCCCACCGTGTCGATGATCCGGTCGACCCAGGCCGCGTCGGGGCGGCGCCCGGCGACGTCCATCGGCAGCGTGATGTTCTCCAGCGCCGACAGCGTCGGCACCAGGTTGAACGCCTGGAACACGAACCCGATCCGGTCGCGGCGCAGCGCCGTCAGCCGCCGGTCGCCCAGCGGCGACAGCGCGGTGTCCCCGATGTAGACCTCACCGCCGTCCACGCGGTCGAGCCCCGCCATGCAGTGCATGAGCGTCGACTTCCCCGACCCCGACGGGCCCATCACGGCGGTGAACCGCCCGCGCGGCATCGCGATCGTGACCTCGTCCAGCGCCGTCACCCCCGTCGCGCCGGTGCCGTAGACCCTGGTGACCCGCTCGGCCCGCGCGGCGGCCGTGCCGGTGGTGACGTCCGCGGTGATGCTCATACCGATCTCCCCTGTGTGAAGGCTGGGACCAGTCCAGCCCACGGCGCGGGACGGGCGTCAGCGCGCAACGTCGAGGGGGCGGGCGACTTACGTCGGTGGCGCGGGGCCGCGCGCCCGACTTTCGTAGGGCGTGCGGCCGGGACGATCACCGCCGGTGATCCGCCGGGGTAGTCTCGCCCCGAACGCTGCCGAAGGGGACGGATCGCATCCGATGGGCGCCGGGCCGGATTCTTGTGGGGGGACGACCCCCCGCGCCCCCCGGAACAGACCTGATTCTTGTGGGGGGACGACCCCCCACGCCCCCCGGAACAGACCTGTCAAGCTGCTGGTCGTCGACGACGAGCCGATGGTGTGCGCGCACCTGCGGACGATCCTCACCGCCGAGGACGGCCTGGTCGTCGTCGGCGAGGCCCACGACGGAGCCGAGGCCGTCGAGTCCGTGCTGCGGCTCGCGCCCGACGTCGTGCTGATGGACCTGCGCATGCCGGGCGTGGACGGCCTGACCGCCATCGAGCGGATCGCGGCGCTGCGCCGCCCGCCGGTGGTCGTGGCGCTCACCACCTTCGACGCCGACTCCTACGTGCTGCGCGCGATGCGGGCCGGCGCGGCGGGCTTCCTGCTGAAGTCGACGCCGCCCGAGGACCTCGTCGGGCTCGTCCGGGTCGCCGCCGACGGCCACACCGTGATGTCGCCGGCCGCGACCCGCCGCCTGCTGGCCTCCGCCGACGACCGCCGCCGGGCCGACCGGCGCCGCGCGTCGCTGGTCGACGCGCTGACCGAGCGCGAGACGCAGGTGCTGACCTGCCTGGGCGAGGGCCTGTCCAACGCCCAGATCGCGCGCCGCCTCCACCTCACCGAGGCCACCGTGAAGGGCTATGTCTCCCGGCTGCTGATGAAGCTCGACTGCGCGAACCGCACCCAGGCGGGCCTCCTGGCCTACGAGTCCGGCCTCTGCGACACCTGAGAAACCGAAACCGGGACGCGACCCCTGTCGGGTCGCGCCCCGGTCCGTGCCTGAGACCTCTCAGGTCATGTGCACCGCTCTTGTCATGTGCACCGTTCCCGTCGCCGCGGTTCGGGAGCTCGGCTCGGCCGAGAGTACGGCGAGCGCAAGGGCGGCCGACCCCAGCGTAAGGGCGGTCGCGAGGGCGAGCGGGACTATAGACCTTAGCACTAGTTACCCTCTCATCTTCCTATTGCATGCCCCTAAGTCGGGCATCTCCGGAAGCTTACTAGAAAGCCGGTCGAGATGGGCACATGGACTGAGGATCTTGTTATGTCAGGTTTAGTGATTAAACCTTAAAGTAGTTGATCTCAGGTGAGAATCCCATTCACGAGCGTTCGTGGTATCTTTCGGCGGTGGTGCTAGCTATTGAACGGATCGCCCTGCTCGTTGAGCCTTGAGCGGATCGTCCGGCTCTCGGACGCGCCGATGGCGTCGAAGATCGTCAGGGCGCGGCGCCAGCAGTCGCGGGCCGGGCCCGGCTCCGACGTGTGCAGGAGCGCGCCGCCCATGCCCTCCAGCGCCTTGGCCCGCTCGTAGGGGACGCCGATGAGGTCGGCGATATCGTGCGCTTCCCGGAAATGGTCGAGCGCGTCCGAATGACGTCCGGCACCGGCGAGCGCCTCGCCCAGGTGCCGCAGGGCGAGCGTCTCCTCGTAGCGCTCGCTGATGGCGCGGGCGAGCACGAGCGCCTTCTTGTGGTGAATGAGCGCCTCGGCGAATCGCCCGGCGTTCTGGAATGTCGCGCCGATGCCGATGAGCGTCTCGATCTCGCTGCGCCGGTCGCCTATCTCCGCCGCCGTGGCGAGCGCCTGGCGGTAATTGCTGAGCGCCGTGTCCTGGTCGCCGGTGTAGCGGTGGACGTTGGCCATGTTGATGAGCCAGATCGCGTGGTGCTGGCGGCCGAGCCTCGCGACGGCCTTGGCGGTGTCGCCGTAGTGCCGGACGGCCGCGTCCACGTCCCCGATGCGAAGGGCGAGGTCGCCCATGTTGTTCAGGGCCATCGTCCGGCCGAGCTGGTCGCCGGTCTCGGCGAAGATGGCGAGCGCGCGCTCGCGGGAGCGGAGCGCCTCGCGGTAGTCGCCGGTGTATTCGAGGAAGATCGCGGTGTGGTCGAGGCTGCGGGCCTCGCCGCTCCGGTCGCCCAGCAGCCGCCGGATCTCCAGGGCCTCCTGGCACCGCGCGAGCGCGTCGGCGAACCGCGAGCGGTGCCAGTGGATGAGGCTCATGTGCGAGAGGATGTCGGCCTCTCCCCGGCGCTCGGAGAGGGACCGGTAGATCGCCAGCGCCTGCTCCGCCGCGTCCAGCGCGAGGTCGTAGTCGCCCGCGCGGAACCGGACGAGGCTGAGGTCGGCCAGCGCGTAGGCCGTGCCGCGGTGGTCGTCGAGGTCGCGCAGCGCGGCGACGGCGCTCTCGTGCAGGCGCGCGGCCGTCTCCCAGTGCCCGCTGGTCTCCAGGTGCTTGGCGAGGACGCGGGCGAACCGCGCGAGGTGGTAGGGCCAGCCGCGCGCGGCGGCGTGGGACGCGGCGCGCAGCAGGCAGGCGTGCTCGGCGGCGAACCAGGCGTGGGCGCGCGCGTCGGTGTCCAGCGGCGGCAGCTGCCTGGGCGGGTGGGTGAAGCGGATCTCGACCGGGCGCGGCCCGGGGGACAGCGCCCGGTCGGCGCGGTCGGCCGCCGCCAGGTAGTAGTCCAGGACGCGGTGGACGGTCCGGCGCCGCTCGTGGCCCGGGTCCTCCTCGCGGGCCAGCCGCCGCGCGTACTCGTGGACGAGGTCGTGGAACCGGTAGCGGCCCCGGGCCGGCTCGCCGAGCAGGTGCCGGTCGAGGAGCTCCTCCAGCACGCGCTCGGCCTCGTGGACGGGCCGCCGGAGGATCGCGGCGGCGGCGTGCGCGGTCAGGTCGGGCCCCGGGTGGAGCCCGAACGCCCGGAACGCGGCCCGCAGCGGCGGCGGCAGCCCCCGGTAGGAGACCTCGAACACCACCGTGATCTCGCTGCCCTCGACGCGCAGCTCCTCCAGCCGCCCGCCGGGCGTCAGCCGTTCGAGCAGGTCGGCGGCGCCCCAGGTCTGCCGGTGCCGGAGTCTGCTGGCCGCGATCCGGACGGCGAGCGGCAGGTACCCGCAGCGTTCGACGACCGCCGCGACCGTCGCGTCGTCGAGGTCGCGGCCGCCGCCCGCGACGCTCCTGAACAGCGCGACGGCGTCCTCGACGGGCAGGACGTCGAGCGAGAGCGGATGCGCGTCGTGCAGCCCGGTGAGGCAGCGCCTGCTCGTCACGATGACCAGGCAGCCGGGGGAGGCCGGGAGCAGCGGGCTGACCTGGTCGTGCCCGGCGGCGTCGTCCAGCACGATGATCGCGCGGCCGCCCGCCATCTGGGACCGCCACAGCGCGGCGCGCTCCTCCAGCGCCCGGGGGATCCGCGTGGTCGGGACGCCGATCGCGCGCAGCAGCGTGTCGAGCGCGACCGCCGGGTCGAGCGGCTCCTGGCGCGGGTCGTGGGCGTGCAGCTTCAGGAAGATGTGCCCGTCGGGGAAGTGCTCGGCGAGCCGGTGCGCGACATGGACCGCCAGCGCCGACTTGCCGACGCCGGGCATCCCGTCCACCGCGATGACCGTGGCCGCCGACCCCGTCGCCGGGGCCGCGCGGGCGATCCGCAGCAGCGCCTGGAGTTGCTCGTCGCGCCCGGTGAAGGCGGCCACGTCCGAGGGCAGGTTGTGCGGGCGGCGGTCGACGGCCAGCTGCGTGCCGGGGACGCGCAGCAGCCCCGGGTCGGCGCGCAGGATCCGCTGGTGCAGCTCCCGCAGCCCCTGGCCCGGTTCGGTGCCCATCTCCTCGCGCAGCGCCCGCCGGGTGCGCCGGTAGGCCTCCAGCGCCTCGGCCTGCCGCCCGGACCGGAACAGCGCGACCATCAGCCGGCCGACCGGCCGCTCGTCGAAGGGGTCGCGCTCGGCGAGCGCGGCCAGCTCGCGCACCATGTCGGCGTGGTGGCCGCGGTGCAGCTCGATGTCGATGCGGTCGAAGGCGGCCCCGAGGATCTCCTCCTCCAGGCCGCGCCGCGTCCGGTCGACCCAGTCGCCTGACAGGTCGGCGAGCGGGGTCGCGGCGCACAGCTCGGCGGCGCGGCGGTAGTGGTCCAGCGCGTACTCGTCGTCGCCGCTCTCGGCGATGGCGCGGGCCTGGTCGCGCAGCAGCCGGAAGCGCCACAGGTCGACGGCCTCGTCCGCGACGTCGATGAGGTAGCTGCCCTGGCGGGAGGCGAGGGCGGCGCCCTCCACGCCGTCCAGCCGCTGGCGCAGCCGCGCGATGTAGCTGTAGAGGCTCTGCCGCGCCTTGGCGGGCGGGCGGTGGTCCCACACGCGGGCGATCAGCGCGGCGGCGTGCACCGGCCGCCGCGGGGTCAGGAGCAGCGCCGCGAGGACGCACCGTTCCTTTGTCGTTCCGAGATCGCGCCGCCGCCCGTCGACCCACAGCTCAACGGGGCCTAAGACACGGAACTCCACCAGTGCCCCTTTGTGGAAATCTGCTCCTGAGTCGATTTTCGCACCGGAGGCGCCGCTTGGCCAGAATCAGGCCGCGATTCACTTGGCCGACCTGGGACCTCACAACTGATGTAGTCAGGCCAACTGCAAGTTTTCGTCAAGGAGTGCCGAACACCCTCGTTTCTGGAGGCAGATCTTTTGATCTGTTACGGAGGGCGGATGCTCATGTCCGCGGAGGTAAGGGGGATGTGTTGACGGGGATGTCCGGCTTCGAATGGCGTCGGACCTTGATCGGGCCGGATCCGGGCTGGTGGGGGACGCCGGGTGAACGCCGCACCGTTCTGATCGTCACGGGCTCGCCCATTCCGGCGCGGCCCCTGCTCGACGTCGCGCGCCTCGCGGACGCGGATCCGCGCCTGCGGGTCGTGTTCACCGCCGCCCCGGAGGCGGCCGGGTCCGGGACGGAGAGCCGGCTCAGGGACGCGGGGGCCGTGGTCCTTCCTTGGCGGGAGGCGAGGGACCGCGAGTTCGGGCTGGCCGTGGCGGCCACAGCCGCCCCGGACCTTGCCCCGCGTGTCCCCCTGGTCGTCCTGCCGGACGCGAGGCGCGCATGCGCGCCGGGGGACCTGCGCGCGGACGGCCGCCGGAGACCGGTGCTCGCCCTCGCGCACCGCGACGAGCGCACGCCGCCGTCCCGGGAGGGACCGGCGGAGGTCGTCGTCGGCGACCCGATCCACGACCGGCTGGTCGCGAGCCTGCCGCTGCGCGACTTCTACCGCCGCGTGCTCGGCGCCGGCGGGGACCGCCGCCTCGTCGTGGTCGCGATCCCGGCCGGGGACGCCGCGTGCCGGGCGGGCCCGTGCCGTCCGCTCGACGTGGTGCGGCGGCTGCTCGCGGAACTGCCGTCCGAGCGCTACCACGTCCTCGGCGTCCCCGAACGGGAAGGCGATCCCTGCCCGGGCGGGCGCGCCCTGGCCGGGCCGCTCCGGGACGGCCTCGCGCTGCTGCCGCCCGGCGCCGACTGGCGCGCGGCCCTCGCCGCCGCCGACTGGATCGTCGGCGAGGCCGGGCCCCTCACCCGCTACGGCGCGGTGACCGGGGCTCCGGTGGTCCTCGTCGGGTCCGGGGACGTCCGCGGGCCCGGCATGGCGGAGCTGGCCCGGCTGGCGCCGCGCCTCGACGCGCGGGGCCGGATCGAGGACCAGTTGGGGGACGCCGCCGCGTACTGGCGGCCCGACCGCGCCCGTCCGGTGATCGAGCGGATCACCTCCGAGCCCGGACGGTTCCACCGCAACACCCGGCGCCTGATGTACGGGCTGCTGCGGCTGCCGCAGCCCGCGACCATCCCGGTCGCCGACCCCGTGTCCCCGCCCTTCCACGTCGGGTGCACGGCCGAAGACCTGAGAGACGCCCGCCAAGGAGGATGACGATATGCACTGCTCCGGGGACGCGTGGTCGCCCGGGCCCTTCGGCCCGGACGCGCGCAAGGGAGCGACCGTGTCCGCGCACCGCAGGGTTCTGGCGGTGGCGCACCACGTGACGGCGGCGACGCGGCTCGCCGACGTCCTGCCGCTGCTGGAGAGCGACCGCAGGGTCGTGGTCGCCTACACCGCCGCGCCCGCCTCGATCTTCACCCGCGGGCTGGAGGACTACCTGCGCGGCCTCGGCGGCGTGGTGCTGCCCTGGCGGGAGGCCGCCGCGTCCCGCTTCGACCTCGCGATCGCCGCGAGCCAGGGCATGCTGGACGGCTTACACGCCCCCGTCATGACGCTGCCGCACGGCTCGGGTCCGGGCAAGCTGCTCGGCCGCTTCCACGGCTCCGGCCCTCCGGCCGCGCGCCCGGTCGCGGGCCTCGCCAGGGAGCGGCTCGTCGTCGGCGGCCGGGTGGTGCCGTCCTCGCTCGTCCTCGCGCACGAGCGGCACCTCGCCGTCCTGGGGCGCGACTGCCCGGAGGCGCTGTCGGTCGCCTTCGTCGGCGGCGACCCCTGCCTGGACCGCCTGTTCGCGAGCCTGCCCCACCGCGACCTCTACCGCCGCGCCCTCGGCGCGGGCCCGGACACCCGGCTGGTCTTCCTCAGCTCCACCTGGAACGACGACTCCCTGTTCGGCTCCCGTCCCGACCTGCTGTACCGGGTCGCCGCCGAACTCCCGCGCGAAGACCACCAGGTCGTCGCGGCCCTCCATCCCCACATCTGGTCGTGGTACGGCAGGCGCCAGGTGACCGCCTGGCACACCGACTGCCTGCGCCTCGGGGTCCGGCTGCTCCCTCCCGAGGACGGCTGGCGCGCCGCGCTCGTCGCCGCCGACCGGGTCATCGGCGACCACGGCTCGGTGACCAGCTACGCCGCCGCCCTCGGCGTCCCGGTGCTGCTCGGCGCGTTCCCCGAGGACAGCGTGGCGCCCGGCTCCCACGCCGCCCGCCTCGGCGCGGTCGCCCCGCGCCTCGACTGGGACGCGCCCCTGGCACCCCAGCTCGACGACGCCGCGCACGCGTTCGGGCCGTCGGTCCACGAGGCGTTCCACCGCGACCTGACCTCCCGTCCCGGGGAGGCCGCGCTCCTGATCCGCCGGGAGATGTACCGGCTCATGCGGCTGCCGGACCGGTCGTCCCCACCGGAGGTGGCTCCCGTCCCCCTGCCGCAACCCATTCCCGACACCGGTCTCCGGGCCGCGTGATGGCCGTTTCGCTGGTACGCGTCTGGGACGGACGAGGCGACCTGCTCGCCTTCTCCGGGCCGGGGACGGAACGCGTACGGATCGAGACGGGACGGACGGCGCGCACCTCGCTGACCCTCCGCCGTTCCGGTCTCGACGCGGCGGCACCGCCCGCACCGCCTCTGGACGAGCACGTCGCGGTCGGACCCGGCGAGGCGCCGCCCGCCTGGCTGCCGTGCGCGGACGTGATCGTCCGGGACGCGCCGTCCCGCGCTCTCGCGGCGCTCCGGTCGGACTACCCCGGTTGCCTCGTCGCCGCCGTGGCGTCGCGGTCGGGAGGGTGGGAGCTGGCCGTGGCGGGGTGGCGGTTCGCGCTCGTCCCGCTCGGGCGGGCGGCGGCCGCGGCGGCCGCGGCGGACGACGTCGCCTCCTACGCCTCGGCGGTGCACGCGTGGGTCGCCTCCGGCCGTCCGGTCGGCGCGCTCGGGACGGCGACGCTGACCCTGGCCCGGGGACGCGGCGGGACGGATCAGGGCGGCGGGTCCGACCGCGCGAGCTGCTCCCTGACCGCCTCCTCCTGGGGCGACTTCAGGACGGCGTAGATGGCCAGGGCCTTCTCCAGGTGGTCGCGCTCGGCCTCGGGATCTCCCCGGTCCGCCGCCACCCGGGCCAGCTCGCGCAGGACGCCCGCCTCCTCGTGCCGGGCGCCCGCCTCGCGCGCGGCGCCGAGGGAGGCGCGCAGCGCCGCCTCGGCGTCGGCCGGACGCCCCGCCCGCAGATGGGCCTGCCCGAGGCAGGTGAGCGTCCGGGCGCGGTGGTAGGGCTCGTCCAGCCCGGTGAAGATCTCCAGCGCCTCGGTCAGATGCGCGACCGCCTCCGCGTGCCGGCCCGCCGCGCTGAGCGCCTCGCCCAGATGCCGGGTCATCAGCGCGATGCCGCGCGGCCGGTCGAGCGCGGTGTGCACGTCCCGGGCGCGGCCGAACAGCCCGATGGCCTCGGCGGCCGCGCCGGCGGCCAGCTCCGCGATCCCGAGCCCCTCCAGCGCGGCGGCCTCGCCGAGCGGGTGGCCGGCCCGGCGTTCGAGGTCGAGCGCCGCGCGGTAGTGCCCGCGCGCCGCGTCGAGGTCCTGGGTGTTGAGGTGGGCCATGCCGAGCCCTTCGAGCATCCGCGCGTGCGCCCGCGCGTCCGAGCAGGCCCGGGCGGCCTCGACGCCGAGGCCGTACAGCCGGATCCACCGCTGGTAGTGCTTGCGCTGGAGGAACAGCGGCCACATCGCCTCGCAGATCTGCCAGGTGACCGCGTGGTGTCCGGCGGTGTGCCGCTCCTGGGCGATCGCGGCCAGGTTGTCCTGCTCGCGGTCGAGCCAGTCCAGTGCCTCCGCGCGGTCGGCGAACACCTCGGGTCGCGCTTCGGCGCGGTAGTGGTCGCCGAGGTGCCAGCGGCCGGGCAGCAGCGTGAGGTCGGCCGCGACCGCCGTGCGCAGGTAGCGGTCCGCGAGCCGCTCCAGGGCCTGCGACCACTCGGCCTCCGGTTCGGCCTCCACGGCCTTGTCGCGCGCGTGCAGCCGGACGAGGTCGTGGAAGCGGTACCTCTCGTCCGGCCCCTGCGCCTCCTCCAGCAGGAGGCTCACGTCGGCCAGGCCGTCCAGGAGCTGCACCGCCCGCTCCTCCCGCACGTCGAGCAGCGCCGCCGCCGCCGGGACGGTGAAGTCGGGCCCCGGATGGATCCCGAGCAGGCGGTAGGCGCGTGCGTGGGCGTGGTCGAGCGCCTGGTAGGAGGCGTTGAACACCACGTTCACCGACATGTCCCCTTCCCCTTCCCCGGTGCGCAGCGCGGAGAGCCGGCGCGCCTCATCGCCCAGCTCGGCGACCGCGCGGGCGATCGTCCACCGGCTGCGCGCGGCGAGCCGGGCGGCGGACGCGCAGAGCGCGAGCGGCAGCCTGCCGCACAGCCTGGCCAGCTCCCGCGCGTACTCGTCCTCGGCGCCGATCCGGTCGGCGCCGATGACGTTCTCCAGCAGGTCGAGTGCCCCGTCGAGGCCGAGCGGGCCGACGTCCAGGAACCGCGCGCCGTTCACCACCAGCCCCGACAGCCGCAGCCGCGTGGTCACGACGATCAGCGAGCCGCCCTCGTTCGGCAGCAGCGGGCGCACCTGCGCGGCGGAGACCGCGTTGTCGAGCATGATGATCAGGCGCCGTCCCGTGGTGGCCGACCGGAACAGCGCCGCCTGCTCGTCCAGGTCGGCGGGGATGCTCTCCGCGCCGGTGCCGAGCGCCCGCAGGAACCGCTCCAGCGTCTCCCCGGGCGGCAGCGGCCCGGTCCCCGAGAAGCCGCGCAGGTCGACGAAGAGCTGCCCCTCGTAGGACGCCTTTTCCTGGTGCAGCCAGTGCAACGCCAGACTGGTCTTTCCGACACCTCCCACCCCGGTAAGTACCAGAAGTCGCGGTTGGCCCGCTCCAGCAACGGTGGCGGCTATTCGGCTCAGTTCTCGCAGTTCTTCGGCGCGATTGGCGAAGATTCCGGTAGGCGGAAGTTGTGCCGGTGCCGGAAGCGGCGCGTGGTGCGGCGCGTTGATATGGAGGCCACCCGAGATCGACCCCGCCTGAACGCTGGATCCCGCGACTCGGCCGGTCAGCGCATTGCTCGGGGGGCCGTCCGGATCTCGTTCACCATCCCTTTCGTCGGGCGAGTTCAAGATCAACCACCCCCTCCGCGCGGTGCCGGGAAGTCGGTGGTCCGCCCGGTCCACCGCCAAACCTACCTGCGTTCCGCGGAATGGTTAACCGTCGACGACAATACTTATGAAGGCACAATATGACAGCGTGAAGTACCGTCCTACGGGAAAGTTATACGAACGGCTGAACTGTCGCTCGCGCGGGCATGCGCCGGAGTGGTTCGGATTGTGCCGGGGGAGGGGCGCGCTCGCCGTGGGCCGTTGCGGTCGCGGTATGGAGTGAAATTATTACATTGTGTGACCGAGCGGGCGGGCCGTTCAGCGATGGGGCGGTACCGCTTGGCGAGCGGTTGGCGGCGCTCTCCGCAAGGGATGCGGGACGGGTGGGCGGCGCGGGGGTGACGGTTTACGTTTCGGGCCTCTGTTGCCGCGTGTGAAAGGCGTGTTCAGCATGAAGCCGAAGAGATGGCGTCTGATGGTGGCCGCTGTCGCGTCGTTGGGCGCGGCGTCGGTGGCGTTCACGGTGTCGGGTCCGGCGGGCGGGACGGTGCTCAAGGCGCCCGCGTGCGCGGACGGGACCGTGGTGCAGACCGACCAGGGGCCCGTGTGCGGGACGGTGAGCGCCGACGGCCTCCAGTCGTGGCTCGGGGTGCCGTACGCGGCGCCGCCGGTGGGCGACCTGCGGTGGGCTCCGCCCGTGCCGCACGCGAAGTGGGCCGACACCTACCAGGCGACCGAACGGGGCAGTTCCTGTCCGCAGCCCCAGGGCCTCGGGCCGGGTTCGACCAACGAGGACTGCCTGCGCCTGAACATCGTCCGCCCGCAGAAGGCCGACAAGCCGCTCGCGGTGATGGTCGAGTTGCACGGCGGCGGGTTCCGCCTGGGCGGGCCGTCCGACGGGTCGCATCTGGCCAAGGACGGGAACGTCCTTCATGTGGGCGTCGGGTACCGGCTCGGAATCTTCGGGTTCCTCGCGCACGAGGGTTTCGGGAAGAACGCGGGAAACTACGCGCTCCAGGACCAGCAGGCCGCGTTGCGCTGGGTGCAGCAGAACATCGCGAGGTTCGGCGGCGACCCGAAGAACGTGACCATTTTCGGCGCGTCCGCCGGTGGATCGAGTGTGTGCGCCAACAGCGTGTCGCCGACGGCCAAGGGGCTTTTCCAGAAGGGGATCTCCCAGAGTGGCGAGTACAACTCGCTGCGTGGCGGCGACACCCAGTGGCAGGCGCAGGACTGCAAGACCAAGCTGCCCACCGAGGCGGAGGCGCAGGCGACGGGTAAGCGTTTCGCCACCGCGCTCGGCTGCGCGGACGCGGCGTGCCTGCGGAAACTGCCCGTGCAGAAAGTGCTGGACCAGGCCGGCGGCGGCATCGGCGCCGACCGCGGGACGCAGGGTCCGGTCGTGGACGGCAAGACCCTGCTCCAGTCGCCCGGCGAGGCGTTCGCCAAGGGGAACATCAACGACGTCTCGCTCATGCACGGCGTCGACCGCGACGAGACCCAGCTCAGGGCGGCCACCACGCCCGCGGAGTACCAGACGCTGGTCAAGGAGCAGTACGGCGACATCGCCGACGAGGTCATGAAGCTGTACCCGATCAACCGCTTCCCCGAGCCGTCGGCGTTCATCGCCTACCGGACGATCGTCGCCGATTCCAACTCGGTCTGCCCCGCGCTGCTCAACGACAAGCGGCTGGCCCGCCATATCAAGGTGTTCGCCTACCAGACCGACAACGCCGACGCTCCGCCCATGTTCTTCCTGGACAAGACGAAGCCGAACGGTTCCTACCACATCAGTGAGAGCCCGTTCCTGTCGCCGTTCCCGGGCGGCGGCGAGCTGACCCAGAACCAGAAGTCGTTCGGCGCGCAGCTCACCGCGCAATGGACGGGTTTCGCGCGCACCGGGAATCCGACCGTCGATGGAACACCGTTCTGGTCCCCGTTCACCACTTCCGACAACGCGGTGATGTCACTCGTTCCGGCGGGTGACAGTGAGCTGACCCGGGAGATCGGCGAGCAGCACCACTGTGGTTTCTGGGACCGCTACACCCCCTACCGCCGCTGAATTGTCGGGGAACGTCCAATGTTTTGCCCTACGTGCCAGAGCCGCACCGGCCCATTGAACGCCGGCGAGCACCTGGATTGCATGAGTGCATGCACGCCACTGTGGTCGCCGGCGCCTGCGGCCTCGCCGCGATGATCATCGGCATGCGCACCGTCGCCCGGCACCGACCGCCCGCGGGCGGCCGCATCCCCGCCGACCGCTCCCGCCACGGCAGGGGCCCGGCGGGGGGTGCGGCGCGGGCGATCCGCGGTGTCGCGCGCGCGGCCCAGGCGCTCCACGGCGGCCCTTCCGCCGGCGGGGCGCAGGCCGCCGCGCGGCACCTGCGGGCGGCGCTCGGCTGCGCCGCCGTCGCGGTGACCGACGGCGAGCACCTGCTCGCCTGGGACGGCTCGGGCACGCGGCACGCTCCCGACGCCCCCGAGCACGCCCGCACCGGCGAGGTCCGGTGCGCCGACCCGCACTGCCCGGTCCGCCACGTCGTGGCCGTCCCGTTCGACGGCGGGACGCTCGCCGCCTACGGGCCGGACCGCGGGACGGCGGTGACCAGGGACGTGCTCGACGATGTCGCGCTCCTGCTCGAACCCACCGGTTGTGCCGGGGAGTGTGGGGGGTCGTCCCCCCACAAGGCACTCGGTTGTGCCGGGTCGTCCCCCCACCAAGCACTCGACTGTCCCGGCGGGTGCGCGGGGTCGTCCACCCGCACGGCGGCCGCGGCGCTCTCGCCGGAACGTGCCTCCGAGCGGCGGCCCGCCGTCGCGGAGGTCATCCCCGCCGGGGTGGGCAGCGTGATCCGGTTCGTCCGCCGCGCGGACGTGCGCTATGCCGAGGCGCACGGCGACTACGCGCGGCTCTACACGCAGGCGGGCAGCCATCTCGTGCGGGTGTCGCTGGCGGCGCTGGAGGAGGCGTGGGGCGATGCCGGCTTCGTCCGCATCCACCGGTCGCACCTGGTCGCGCTCGCGCACGTGGACGAGATGGTCTTGGACGGCGGCCGGTGCACGCTGCGGGTCGGCGGCGCCCGGCTGACCGTCAGCCGCCGCAACACCGGCGCGCTCCGCGACCGCCTGGTCCGCGACATCCGTCCGGGCTCCCCCTGACGTCCGGCCCCCCGAACGCCCCGTGCCCCGGGCGAGCCCCAGCCTCCCGATCGACCCCACCGGTGGCCCGCCCCGACCAGCGCGTTCGAGGGACCGCTTTCCCCAGATCCGTCCGGCCGGATTTCCCAGAGCGTCCGGCCGGAACCCCGCCAAGTGAAGGGAACGACGATGCATCCGATCGGACGCGGCCGCCTGCTGAAGGCGGCCGCCGTAATCGCCGCGGGCTGTCTGGCCGTGGCGTCCAGCGTGACGAGCGCCTCGGGCCGGCCGATGTCGGGCGACTGGCCCACCTGGCAGAAGGACACCTACGGCTCCCGCTTCAACGCCCAGGAACGCCAGATCAACGCCAAGAACGTCGGCGGCCTGAAGCTGAAGTGGGCCTTCGGCTTCCCCCGCCAGGCCGGGGCGCCGCACAGCCAGCCCGCGGTCGTCGGCGACACGATCTACTTCGGCGGCCCGGACGGCCAGTTCCGCGCGCTGAACGCCAGGACCGGCGCGCCGAAGTGGAGCTTCGACCTGTCCACCGTCGGGACCGGGTTCACCCAGGTCCGGGACGGCGCGTCCGTGGCGGAGGGCCACGTCTACTTCGGTGACACGCGCGGCTACATCTACTCGCTCGACCAGCGGACCGGCAAGCTCGACTGGGCGCAACGGGTCGAGAACCACGTCAGCGCCACCGTCACCAGCTCCCCGATCGTCTTCCGCGGCCGGGTGTACGTCGGTGTGTCCAGCGGCGAGAACCTCATGGGCAAGGAGCACGCCTGCTGCACCTTCCGCGGGCAGGTCAACGCGCTGAACGCGCGCACCGGCAAGATCGACTGGAAGTTCTACACCGTCCCCGAGCCGAAGCAGGACGGGACGTGGCCGAACGGCGTGCCGCGCTACGGGCCGTCCGGCGCCGGGGTGTGGAGCACGCCGGCCATCGACCCCGAGACCCGGACGCTGTACGTCGGGACCGGGCAGAACTACAGCGGCAGCGGCGGGCACTTCGACTCGGTGCTGGCGCTCGACACCGACACCGGCAAGGAGCGCTGGACGCGCAAGATGACCGACGTCGACACCTGGCGTCGCGAGTGCAGCAGCCAGTCGCCCGAGGACCAGAAGTACTGCCCGAACCTGCCCGACGGCACGGCGCTGGACTTCGACCTCGGCGCCGCGCCGAACCTGTTCACCGCGGGCGGCAAGCGCCTGATCGGCATCGGCCAGAAGCTCGGCGTCTACCACGTGCTGGACGCGACCACCGGCAAGATCGTCTGGCAGCGGCAGCTGTCCCAGCCGATGCCGGGCGGCGGGCTGAGCGGGATCCAGTGGGGCAGCAGCTATGACGGGCAGCGCCTCTACGTCGCGACCTACATGGGCAACCCCGGCACGCTGTTCGCGCTGGACCCGGCCACCGGGCACGTCATCTGGAACACCCCGAACCCGGCGGACGGCTGCACGACCGGCGGCGCGGCGCAGTACCCGAAGGTGTGCCGCCTCGGCCACCCGCCGGCGGTGACCACCACGCCCGGCCTGGTGTGGGAGGGCAGCATGGACGGCAAGCTGCGCGCCTACTCCGCCGAGGACGGCAAGGTCCTGTGGGCCTTCGACACGATCGCCGACTTCCCGACCGTCAACGGCGGCGTCGGGCGCGGCGGCTCCCTCGCCGGCGGGGGCGGCGCGGTCGTCTCCCAGGGCATGGTCTACGCCCTGACCGGTGACATGTTCACGCCCTACCCGAACGACAAGGGCTCGGTGCTGCTGGCCTTCGGCCGCGAGTAACCGGCTGCGGACCGGGCGGCCCGTCGAAGACGCTCTCCCAGCAGGCGGGCCGCCCTCCGCCGTTCCCAGCCCGCTGTTCCCCAGCCCGCTGTTCCCCAGCCCGCCGTTCCCCAGCCCGCCGTTCCCCGGTGCTACCTGGCGACCGGGTGGCCGGAGCGGTGCCAGCGCGCGAACCCGCCGTCCAGCGTGCGGGCCTCGAAACCGTGCTCGCGGAGCAGGCGGACCGCGTCGGGGGACACCACGCAGTACGGGCCGCCGCAGTAGGCGACGATCTCGCCGTCCGGCGGAAGGCCGCCGAGCCGGTCCCGGAGGCCCTCGAACGGCATCGACACCGCGCCCGGCACGTGCCCGCGCGCGTACTCCTCGGCGGACCGGACGTCGACGACCAGCGTCGCGGGGTCGGACAGGCGCGCCGCGAGATCGTCCGCCGCCACCGCCTCCACCCCGGCTCCGAGGTGGAGGGCGACCGACGCGCGCAGGTCGGCGAGCCGGTCGTGGGCGAGGCCCCGCAGCTCCTCCAGGAACCGCGAGACCGCCGGGTCCGCGACCCGGTAGTGGACGCGCGTCCCCGACCTGCGGGCGGCCACGAGGTGGGCGGCGCGGAGCCGCTGCAACTGCGCCGAGGTGTTCTTCAGCGGGACGCCCGCCGCCGAGGCGAGTTCCTCGACGGTGCGCTCCCCCTGGTCCAGGACGTCGAGCAGGCGCAGCCTGACGGGGCTCGCGAGCGCCTTGCCGATCCGGGCGAGCTGCTCGTAGATCGGCTCCTCGGCGAAACCGCCCATCAGACCATGTACTGGTCGTGGCGCCCGTAGATGTCGGCCCACTCCTCCTCGCTCGGCCGCCGTCCCGACGCGGCGATCCCGGCGAGCTCCTCGAAGTAGCCCTCGCGCGGCGCGCCGGGCGTGAACAGCAGCAGCATCGAGGCGGGCGCGCCGGACTCGTTGCGGAACCCGTGCACGCCGCCCTCCGGGACGAACAGGAAGTCGCCGGCCGAGGCGTCCCTCCAGCCGGTCCCGTCGTGGAGCCGGACCGTCCCGGACAGGACGTAGAAGGACTCGGTGATCGTCCGGTGGAAGTGCGGCATCGGCCCGGACGGGTCCGGCCCCATCTCCCAGCGGTACAGCCCGAACGCCCCGTCCGTCGACCCGCCCGTGGCCAGGTAGCCGACGCGGGTGCCGCCGTGCACCCGGTCGGCGTCGCTCGCCCCGATGAACAGGTCGGGCGCGGTGCCGGCGGGCCTCAGTACGCCGCTGCTCTCGCCGTGCTCGCCGAGGTAGCGCGGTTCCGGATACGACATGCCCTCTCCTCCCTAGTTCTACAGAACTTTAGAATAGGCACGTCGTGCGGCCGGGATCGAGCCCGGCACGCCGAGGGTCGGAGAACGGGGTCAGCGGATCACGGCACGCGGGCCACGCCGCAGAACGCGTCCACGGCGGGCGGCTCGCCGAACGGCGAGGGCTCCGAGCGCCACCGCGACACCGGCACGACGCCCGGGTCGACCAGCTCCAGCCCCTCGAAGTAGGCGGCGATCCGCTCCGGCGGACGCAGGTGGTAGGCGGTGCCGCCCGCCTCCACGTAGCGGGCGATCGCGCGGGCGCGGGCCGACTCGTCGACGTCGCCGACCGGCGTCCCGAACACGTCGCTCCCGTCGTTGATCACGACGAAGCTGCCCGACGGGAGCGCCTTCACCAGGCGTGCGAGGACGCCCTCGGGGTCGTCCTCGTCGGGCAGGTGGCCGAGGATGCCGAGCAGCAGCAGCGCCACCGGACGCGAGAGGTCGAGCGTCTCGGCCGCCATGGCGATGATCGACTCCGGCTCGTGGATGTCGGCGTCGACGTAGGCGGTGACGCCCTCGGGGGTGGAGGTCAGCAGCGCGCGAGCGTGCACGAGCACCAGCGGGTCGTTGTCGACGTACACGATCCGGGACTCCGGGGCGACGCGCTGCGCCACCTCGTGGGTGTTGTCGACGGTCGGCAGCCCGGTGCCGATGTCGAGGAACTGGCGGACCCCCGCCTCGCCCGCCAGGTACCGGACGGCGCGGCCGAGGAAGGCGCGCGAGTGCCGGGCGATGTCGACCTGGCCCGGGAAGATCTCGACGAAGGCGTCGCCCACCTCCCGGTCGATCGGGTAGTTCTCCTTGCCGTCCAGCCAGTAGTTCCAGATCCTAGCGGAGTGCGGGACGGTCGAGTCGATCTCGGGGTGGTCGGCCATGGGCCCTCCAGTGTCGTCGGCTGACCCATCTTGCCCGCGCCGCGCCGCGACGGCCACCGGACGGTGCCTCCCCTCCTGGCCAGGGCGTCCGGGCACGGAGCGGGTGCGGATCAGGCGCGCTCGCGGGCGAGCCACGCCTCCAGGCCGTCCAGGATGCGGGCGAGCCCGAACTCGAAGCCGGTCTCGACGCTCTTCTCCATGTTCATCGCGTTGTTGTCGCGCCACCAGCCCGTGAACGAGGGAAGCTCCTCGCGGTAGCTCTCCACGTAGTCGTCCATCTGCTGGACGATCTCCGTCACGGACTTGCCCGCCCGCGCGGTGATCGTGTGCATGGCGGTCTCGGACATGACCGCGCCGATCGCGTGCGCCATCAGCAGCGAGCTGGTCCAGGCGATCTCCTGCCCGGTGAGCCCGGCGGTGTCGAGCACCGCGATGGCCCGGTCGCTCACCCGCATCGCGTTGGGCCCGATGGCGGGCGTGACGCCGAGGATGGAGACCGCCCAGGGGTGGCGGAGCATCAGCGCCCGGAACTCGCGGGCGTATCCGGCCGCCGCCTCCCGCCAGCCGACCCGCGCCGCGTCGGGGATGTCGACCTCGCCCATGATCTGGTCGACGGCGAGCTCCAGCAGCTCGTCCTTGCCCGCGACGTAGAAGTACAGGGACGTCGCGCCCGCGCCGATCGTCGCGGCCAGCCGGCGCATGCTCAGCCCGTCCAGGCCCTCGGCGTCGAGCAGCCCGACCGCCGCCGACACGATCTCCTCCCGGCTGAGCTGCGGCCTGCCCCGCCGCGACCTGGGCGGACGCATCCAGACCGAGTGGGCGATGGGGTCGGTTTCGCGGGACATGCGGGTCCTTGGTTACAGGCGTGGGCCGCGTGGTGACGCCGCCGGAGACGCCTCCAGGGTACCGCCTTGCGAACGCTGTTCTAAGATTAGTACAGTGTGCGAAAGTTCGTTCACCGTTCTAACGGAGAGCCATGTCGGCCCCACATCCCCGCCGGTGGTGGATTCTCGGCGTCCTCTGCCTGAGCCTCCTCGTCGTCGTCATCGACAACACCGTCCTCAACGTCGCGATCCCTTCGCTGATCGAAGACCTCGACGCGAGCAACTCCGACATCCAGTGGATCCTGGACGCCTACATCGTGGTGTTCGCGGGCCTGCTGCTGACCGCGGGCGCGCTGTCGGACCGGTTCGGCCGCCGCCGCGGCCTGATCATCGGGCTGGTGATGTTCGGCGGCGCCTCGGTGCCCGCCACGCTCGCCGAGACCTCCGGCCAGCTCATCGCCGCCCGCGCGCTGATGGGGGTGGGCGGCGCCTTCCTCATGCCGGGCACGCTGTCGATCCTCACCACCGTCTTCGACGACAAGGAGCGCAAGAAGGCGATCGCGATCTGGAGCTCGGTGCTCATGCTGGGCGCGCTCGGCGGCCCCGTCGCCGGCGGCCTGCTGCTGGAGCACTTCTGGTGGGGGTCGGTGTTCCTCATCAACATCCCGATCGCGGCGCTCGCCGTCCTCGCCACCGTCCTGATCATTCCGGAGTCGCGCGGCCCGGCGGCGCGCCCCGACCTCGTCGGCGCGCTGCTGTCGACGGTCGGCATGACGGCGC
Source organism: Actinomadura litoris (assembly GCF_009733595.1). Taxonomy (GTDB): domain Bacteria; phylum Actinomycetota; class Actinomycetes; order Streptosporangiales; family Streptosporangiaceae; genus Spirillospora; species Spirillospora litoris. Next base: position 758,808 of record NZ_WOFH01000003.1, read on the forward strand.
TCGTGTGGAGCGTCATCTTCATCCCGCGCGACGGCTGGTCGTCGGCGAAGGTGGAGGTCGGGCTCGTGCTGGCGGTGCTCGCGCTGGTCGGGTTCGCGCTGTGGGAGCGCCGCGTCGCCGAGCCGATGCTGCCGATCGGGCTGTTCAAGGACCGCAACTTCAGCGGCGCGAGCCTGTCGATCGTGCTGCTGTCGTTCTCCTCCGGCGGCCTGATGCTCGCGCTCACGCAGTACCTGCAGTTCGTCCTCGGGTACAGCCCGATCAAGACGGGTGTCGCGTTCATCCCGCTGCTGGTCACGGTGATGGCGTTCAACGGCGTCGGCGTGATGATCGACAAGAGGTTCGGCGCGCGGGTCGCGCTGGCGGTCGGCTTCCTGTTCTTCGCCGGGGGCTTCGCCGTGCTCGCCTCGATGTCGGCCGAGGACGGCTACCCGCTGCTGGTCACCGCGCTCGTCGTGATGGGCGTCGGCAGCGGCCTGGCGGGCCCCGCCGCCTACGGGACGCTGCTCGGCGCGCTCCCCAAGGAGCGGGCCGGGGTCGGCTCGGCCGTCAACGACACCGTCCAGCAGGTGGGGCAGGCGCTGAGCATCGCCGTCCTCGGCAGCGTGCTGACCGCCGCCTACACCGACGCCATGCCGGAGGACGCCGCGGGCCCGGCCCGCGACTCCATCGGCAACGCGCTGGCGATCGCGGGCGCCAAGGGCGACACCGCGCTGGCGGACGCGGCCAGGAGCGCGTTCGTCGACGCGATGTCGCTCACCGCCGTCGCCGGGATCGCGGGCGGCATCGCGGCGGCGGTGCTGGCCTTCGTGGTGCTGCGGCCCGTCCCGCGCGAGGAGGAGGGGGCGCCGGCGGCCGATCCGGCGCCGGCCGGCGAGCCCTCCGCCCCCTGACCCCGCGCCCCGCCCGTCCGCTACCCGCCGGCCGCCGTGCCGTGGAGGCCGTAGCGCTCCTGGTCGGACGGGCGGGGCGCCTCGGGCCCGTCCCGGCCGAGCCGCAGCATCCTGGAGATGCGCAGGATGCGGAACTCGCGGCCCATCACGGTGAACGTGTGGCCGGTGCTGGCCTCGATCAGCTTGGACGCCTCGGCCCACTCGGCCAGCTCGCCCGGCGGCACGGGGTCGCCCTGGAACTCGCGGAACCGGGGCAGCAGGTCGGTGAAGTGCCGCGCCAGCCGCTCCCGCGCCTCCTCGGGGTGGTGGCCGCCGGTCAGCGGCTCCCAGGTGTCGCCCTTGACCTCCACCACCGTGAACGTGGGCGGGAGCAGCACCACGCCCGGGTGGGTGAGGATCGCGTGCCGGGCCTCGGTGCGGACGGCCTCCGGCGCCGGGCCCGGCAGCGCGACGAACCCGACCAGGTTCAGCCTGAGCTGCGCCTCCCACTGCCCGGCGGGCGCGCGCGGGTCGATCAGGTACCCGCGCAGCAGGCCGTCGGTGCCGTCCAGCGCCGCGTCGCAGCCGCGCGGGGGCTCCATCGTCCGGTTCCCGATCAGCGCGAACCGCTCCATCCGGATCACCCGGTAGCGGCGGTCGCCGACCTCCCACTCGTCCTTGGGGAGCTGCTCGCCCTCCTCGGGGTCGAGCCGGTCGGCGGCGGCGCGCATGGCGCGTGCCAATTCCGCGTCGTCCTGGTCGCGCGCGTCCATGCGGAGGTGCGAGGCGAGGCCGTACCGGGCGCTTGAGGGGTCCATGGCCCCGGTGGACCCGATCCGCCACTGCCGACCGGTCTGCACCGCGTGCCCGAAATCGGGGGACCCCGCCGGGAGGAGCTTCGGATAGTCCCGGATCCGCTCGCCGAGCTCGGTGTCCCGCAGCGCCGTGCCGGGATCGAGGTCGGCGACCACGTTGATGTGGTCGTAACCGGGCATCAAGGGGAATGCCATGGGCCCATCCTGGACACAGAAGCGGCCGCTGAGCAGGCACTCCGTGGATCCCGGACGAGAATCTCGGCCCTCCCGCCCAGAAATGACGGCATATGTATCGACATCATGGGACACCCTGACCACGACCGGTCAGACCCACGGTCATGACGCGCGCGATGGGGCACCCTGATTCGGACGATCTGCGACCCAGCGACACGGTCCCCGGGAGGACGCGGTGCGGCCCGAAACCAGCGAGGGCGGGTTCCTCGGCGCGGACGCCCCCGTGCCCGAGGGGGACGGCGTCTCGATCATCGTCCTCACCTACCGCAGCGCCCGGTACATCGAGGACTGCGTGGCCGCGCTGCGCCGCGCGACCGGCCGCCGCCCGGCCGAGCTGATCATCGTGGACAACGACTCGGGCGATGAGACGCCGCGGGTCGCGCGGGCGGTCGCGCCCGACGCGCGGGTCGTCGAGACCGGCCGCAACGGCGGCTTCGCCTACGGCTGCCACGTGGGCGCGGACCACGCCCGCTTCCCGTGGCTGATGTTCGTCAACCCCGACACCCTGCCCGCGCCCGGCAGCATCGACGCCCTCGTGGACTGCGCGCGCGCCGACCCGTCCATCGGCATCGCGGGCGGGCGCTGCGTCGCGCCCGACGGCTCGGTCGACCCGCGCTCCTGGTGGGGGCGGCCGGGCCTGTGGCCCGCGTTCTGCTTCGCGTTCCTGCTGACCTCGGTGTTCCCGGGCAGCCGCGTGTTCGACCCGGAGTCGCCGCGCCCCTGGGAGGACGAGGCGCAGGTCCGCCGCGTCCCGGTGGTCACGGGCGGGTTCATGCTCGTCTCGCGGCGCGCCTGGGACGCGACCGGCGGATTCGACCGGGCCTTCTTCATGTACGGCGAGGACGCCGACCTGTGCCTGCGCGCCGCGTCCCTCGGCTACCGGCCCACCGTCACCGGACGCGGCGTCTACCAGCACGAGACCGGGGGCTCCTCGACCAGCGCGGGCAAGCTGGTGCTGCTGTTCACCGGCAAGGTCACGCTGCTGCGCCGGCACCTGCCGCCGGGCCCGCGGCACCTGGCCGTCGGCCTGCTGGCGTTCGGCGTGCTCGCCCGCGCGACGCTGAGCCGCCTGCTCTCCGCCCGCCCGGAGCGGCAGGGCCGCCCGACCGCCCGGGGCGAGGACTGGCGCCGCCTCTGGGCCGCACGCCGCGACTGGCTCCCGGGCTGGCGGAGTCGATGAAGTTCCGGCCGATCCCCTTCACCTGGCGGCTCGGCACGTGACCGTGCCCTGGCGAGTCCGGCACCGCTTCGCGATCTTCCTGGCGGGCCTCGCCCCCGGCGTCGCCCCACGCACTGACCTGGGCGCTGAGGCCGCCGGGGGAGACGGCCTAGGTGCGGCTGCTCTCGTCCCGTTGCCAGGCCGTGTAGTTCCCGCGGCGGCGGGCCTGGCGGGCGCGGGCGAGCACCGTGATCGACAGGAAGACCGCCAGGTGCGGGGCGAGCGAGGGCTCCCGGCGCAGCATGGCGAGCAGGTCGGACGGCGTGGTGCGGGCCGAGCCGCCCGCCTGGTCGAGGTCCGCGCGCTCCAACTGCTCGACCCCGGCGGCCGCGCGTTCGCGGCGGCGGAGGAGGTCGGCGAGCGTGCGCGGGGGGTGGACGGTGACGGCCGCCGAGGCGACCACCGTCCGCTCGGCGGGCCCGAACGCCAGCGAGGACGCGAGGTCGTCGGCGATCACGCGGGGCAGCGCGGCGAGCCGCGCGTGGCCGCGTTCGGTGACGGCGACGACGCCGCGCCCGAACAGGCCGCGCCGGACCTCCGGGAGCCGCGTCCACACCCGGTAGTAGGACCGGACGGGCCAGGGCCTGCCGGTCATGTCGAGCCGCCGGGACGGCGCCGCCGCGGCCACTTCCGGACGCTCCAGCGCGTCGGCGAGAGCCCGCACGTCCGCCGTGCCGAGTTCCACGTCGGCGTCGACGTAGAGGCGGGGGAAGCCGCGCGCGGCCTCGTCGCCGATCCGCAGCGCCGCCGCCTTGGACGCCTCGGAGGACTCAACGACCCGGACGGAGGGCCCGTAGGATGCCGCGACCTGCGCGGTCGCGTCGGTGCAGCCGTTCGGCACGACCACGATGTCCAGCTCGCCCGGCTCGGCGGCGCCGAGCAGCCCGTCCAGCAGGCGCCCGATGACGCGGGCCTCGTTGTGCGCGGGGATCACGATGCTCACCACAACGGCAGAGTATGAACCAGACATCCTCCGGAGGCAGCCCAATGGACGAAGCGCGCATCCTCGCGAGCGCGGACGTCGACGAGCGCGCGAAGATCGGCGCCGGGACGACGGTCTGGCACCTGGCGCAGGTGCGCGAGGACGCCATCCTCGGCGAGGACTGCGTCGTCGGGCGCGGCGCCTACGTCGGGCCGGGCGTCCGCATCGGCGACCGCGTCAAGCTCCAGAACCACGCGCTCGTCTACGAGCCCGCGGTGCTGGAGGACGGGGTGTTCGTCGGCCCCGCCGCCGTCCTCACCAACGACCCCTACCCGCGCTCGGCGGACGTCGCGGGCGTCCTCAAGCGCCCGGGGGACTGGGCCGCGCTCGGCGTGACGGTGCGGGAGGGCGCCTCGATCGGCGCGCGCGCCGTCGTCGTCGCCGGACGGACGGTCGGCCGGTACGCGCTCGTCGGCGCGGGCGCGGTGGTGACCCGGGACGTGCCGGACTTCGCGCTCGTCGTCGGCAGCCCCGCGCGGCGGATCGGCTGGGTCGGGCGCGCGGGCGAGCCGCTGGAGGAGGCGGGCGGCGGCCGGTGGCGCTGCCCGCGCACGGGCGAGGAGTACCGGGAGGCCGGAGCCGAGGGCGAGCGACGCCTGATCTTGCCGAACAGGTGACGCCACCGGCGGCCGAGGCCACCACCGGCCAATCCGGGCATCGGCCGCGCATTCCGACCTTATAGTCGGAGTGCTTTCGAGCGCGGGCCAATTCGTGCCCGTTAATCGGGGTGGGCCGGGGGTCTCGTTCAGACGTCCACGGTTCTGCTGGCGGGGTTGGCCCCGAGGGGGACTGATGGCCTGGTCGAAGGTGTCTTGGAAACGGCGCTCGGACAAACCACGCGCCAAGCGGCGCACGCGCAGGTCGATGGTCCTGTTCGCGCTGGTGGCGGCACTGGTCGCGACGGGTCTGGCCGCGCTGGCGCAGCCCCCGGTGCAGGCCGCGGCGGGGCCCTGCGAGACCGGCGGAAATCCGGTCGCGTGCGAGAATAGCAAGCCCGGCTCGCCCTCTTCGGAGTGGGAGAAGATCTCCGGCGGCGGGCAGACGATCGAGGGTTTCTCGGCGAACTTCAGCGTCAATGTCGGGCAGCAGGTCCAGTTCAAAGTGAACACGCCCGCGCGGTCGTACTCGATCGGCATTTATCGGATGGGCTATTACGGCGGAGCGGGGGCCCGCAAGGTCGCGACCGTGAACCCGTCGGCGGCGCTGCCGCAGCGCCAGCCCGGCTGCCTCACCGACGACGCGACCGGGTTGATCGACTGCGGTGGCTGGGGCGTGTCGGCGAGCTGGCAGGTCCCGGCGGACGCGGTGTCGGGCGTGTACTTCGCGCACATCGTCCGCACCGACGGCACCGACGACGACAACCACATCGTGTTCGTCGTCCGCGACGACGCGAGCCACTCCGAGCTGCTGTTCAAGACGTCCGACACCACCTGGCAGGCCTACAACCGGTGGGGCGGCAACAGCCTGTACTTCGGCGACAGCACCGCCGCCCCGGGGCGCGCGGTGAAGGTCAGCTACAACCGCCCGTTCGACACCCGCGAGAGCACGCCGTGGGGGCGCGACTTCGTGTTCGCCAACGAGTACCCGATGATCCGCTTCCTGGAGGCGAACGGGTACGACGTCAGCTACATGGCCGGCGCCGACGTCGACCAGCGCGGGTCGCTGCTGCGCAACCACAAGGCGTTCATGTCGGTCGGGCACGACGAGTACTGGTCGGGCGCCGAGCGGGCGAACGTGGAGGCCGCGCGGGACGCGGGCGTCCACCTGGCGTTCCTCAGCGGCAACGAGGTGTTCTGGAAGACGCGCTGGGAGAACGACAGGGCCGGCTCCGCGTTCCGGACGCTCGTCACCTACAAGGAGACCCGCGCGAACGCCAAGACCGACCCGACCCCGACGTGGACGGGCAGCTGGCGCGATCCCCGGTTCAGCCCGCCCGCCGACGGCGGCCGCCCCGAGAACGGGCTGACCGGCACGATCTGGACGGTGAACTGCTGCGGCGTCGCGCTGAAGGTGCCCGCCGCCGACGGGAAGATGCGGCTGTGGCGCGGCACGGCCGTGGCGGGGCAGGCGGCCGGGGCGACGATGACGCTCGCCGACCAGACCGTCGGCTACGAGTGGGACGAGGACCTCGACAACGGCGCCCGCCCGGCCGGGGTGGTCCGCATGTCCACGACCACGGCGGACGTGCCGGAGAAGCTCATCGACTACGGCACGAACGTCGCGCCGGGCCGGGCGACGCACAGCCTGACGCTGTACCGGGCGCCGAGCGGCGCGCTGGTGTTCGGCGCGGGGACCGTGCAGTGGTCGTGGGGGCTGGACGCCGTCCACGACGGCCCGTCGGAGGCGCCGTCCTCGCCCGACCCGAACATGCGGCAGGCGACCGTCAACCTGTTCGCCGACATGGGCGCGCAGCCCTACCAGCTCCAGGCCGGGCTGACCCGCGCGACGGCGTCGGCCGACCACTCCGCGCCCGTCTCGACCGTGACGTCCCCGGCGCCGGGCACGCAGATCGTCAACGGCCGGACGGTCACCGTGACCGGCACGGCCTCGGACGCGGGCGGCGGCCAGGTCGGCGGCGTGGAGGTGTCCACCGACGGCGGCGCGACCTGGCATCCGGCGACCGGGCGCGGCACCTGGACCTACAAGTGGGACGCGACCGGCAACGGGCCGGTGGCGATCCGGACGCGGGCGGTGGACGACAGCGGCAACCTGGAGGTCCCGGGCGCGGGGACGTCGGTGGCGGTGGCGTGCCCGTGCCGCCTGTTCGGCGACTCGGCCGTGCCCGCCGTCCCGTCCGACAGCGACACGGCGTCGCTGGAGGCGGGCGTGAAGTTCAAGTCGGCGGTGTCGGGCTGGGTGACGGGCGTCCGCTTCTACAAAGGCACCGGGAACACCGGGACGCACACCGGCAGCCTGTGGAAGAGCGACGGCACCCGGCTGGCGGCCACGACGTTCACCAACGAGACCGCCTCGGGCTGGCAGACCGCCGAGTTCCCGACGCCGGTGCAGGTCGACGCGGGCGCGACGTACGTGGTGTCCTACTTCGCGCCCAACGGCCACTACTCGGCCGACCCCGAGTTCTTCTCGCTCAACCCGTATGTGCGCCCGCCGCTGACCGCGCCGAAGGCCCAGCCGGACGACGGGAACGGCGTCTACCGGTCCGGCGCGAGCGGCTTCCCGAACTCGACCTACAAGGGCGGCAACTACTACGTCGACCCGGTGTTCGTCACGGTCAAGCCGCCGGACACGATGCCGCCGACCGTCGTGGACAACACCCCCTACGCGGGCTCGTCCAGCGTGAAGACGTCGGTCAAGCCGTCGGTGACGTTCAGCGAGCCGATCCAGGCGGGCAGCCCGACGCTCACGGTGAAGAACGGCACCGCGTCGATCGCGGGCACGACGAGCCTGGACGCGTCCCGGACGGTGCTGACGTTCACGCCGTCCGCGGCGCTGCCCGCCGGCACGAAGCTGACCGTGACGGCCGGCGGCGGCAGGGACGACGCGGGCAACGCGATGCAGACCTACGGCTACTCGTTCACGACGGCGAGACCGACGCCGCAGCCCGGCGTGTGCCCGTGCAGCATCTGGGCCGACGAGACGGCCCCGGCGATCGAGGGCGTCAACGACCCGAACGAGCTGGAGGTCGGCGTGCGCTTCACCGCCGACACCGACGGCTTCGTCAAGGGCGTCCGGTTCTACAAGGGGCGCAACAACGACGGCACCCACATCGGCACGCTGTGGACGGGGACCGGGCAGCAGCTCGCGAACGCCACCTTCAGCGGCGAGTCCACGCTGGGCTGGCAGGAGGTGACGTTCTCCACGCCCGTGCGCGTGACCGCCGGGATCACCTACGTCGCGTCCTACCACACGACCAAGGGCTGGTACTCGGCCGACTACGGCGGGCTGAGCCGCGCGGTCGCGAACCCGCCGCTCACGGCGCTCGCCGACGGCGGCGGGGGCGGGGACGGCGTGTACAAGTACGGCGCGCGCGGCTTCCCGAACCTGTCGTCGGGCTCCACGAACTACTGGGTGGACGTGGTGTTCTCGCCGCCGCCCGACACGACGCCGCCGACCGTCGCGTCCAGGTCGCCGGGGGGCGGGGCGACGAGCGTCCCGTCCAGCGCGAAGGTCAGCGCGACGTTCAACGAGGCGGTCAGGCCCGGGACGGCGACGTTCACGGTCGCGGGTCCGGGCGGCCAGCCGGTCGCGGGCGGCGCCGCGCTCGACGCCTCGGGACGGGTGCTGACGTTCACGCCGTCCGCCGGGCTCGCGGCGGCCACCACCTACACCGCGACCGTCGGCGGCGCGAAGGACATCGCGGGCAACACGATGTCCGGCACGACGCAGTGGTCGTTCACCACGTCGGGCGCGTGCCCGTGCACGCTGTTCGCCAGCGACGCGGCCCCGGCGACGCCGTCGTCGGGCGACGGGAACGCGCTGGAGGCGGGCGTGAAGTTCGCGCCCGACCAGAACGGCTGGATCTCCGGCGTCCGGTTCTACAAGGGCGCCGGGAACACCGGGACGCACACCGGCAGCCTGTGGAAGACCGACGGCACGCGCCTCGCCACCGGGACGTTCGCGAACGAGACCACGTCCGGCTGGCAGACGATGACGTTCTCCGCGCCGGTCCCGGTCACCGCCGGGGTCACCTACATCGCGTCCTACTTCGCGCCCAAGGGCAACTACTCGGCGGACGGCGGCTACTTCGGGGCCGCCTACGAGAACGTGCCGCTGCGCGCGCCGTCCGACGACACCGCGAGCGGGAACGGCGTCTACGCCTACAGCGCGACCTCGCGCTTCCCGAACCAGACCTACGGCGCCGCGAACTACTGGGTCGACCCGATGTTCTCGACGGTCGCGCCCGGCGACACCGCGCCGCCGACGGCCGAGGCGGTCGACCCGGTGGACGGCGCGACCAGCGTCCCGCGCGCGGCGCACCCCTCGGCCACCTTCGACGAGGCGGTGCAGGGCGCGACGGTGCGGTTCACGCTCACCGGCCCCGGCGGCGTCGCGGTGCCCGGCTCGGTGGGCTACGACCCGGCGACCCGCACCTCGGTCTTCACGCCCGCCGCGCCGCTGGACTGGCGGACCAGGTACACCGCGCGGGTGCAGGACGCCAAGGACCTCGCGGGCAACACGCAGACCACCGCGAAGACCTGGTCGTTCACGACGGCGAAGCAGACCACGCCCGGCACCTGCCCCTGCTCGGTCTGGACGGACGAGGCGGCACCGCAGCTCGTCGACGACGACGACCCGGCGTCGGTGGAGCTCGGCATGAAGTTCCGCGCCGACTCCGACGGCTGGGTGACCGGCGTCCGGTTCTACAAGGGCGCGAACAACACCGGGACGCACACCGGCTCGCTCTGGAAGCCCGACGGCACGCGCCTGGCCACCGCCACGTTCGGCGGCGAGTCGGCGGCGGGCTGGCAGGAGGTCGCGTTCTCCACCCCCGTGCAGGTCACGGCCGGGACGACCTACATCGTGTCCTACCTCGCGCCGAACGGCCACTACTCGGCGAACGTCGGCGGGTTCGAGAACGCGGGCGTGGACGCGCCGCCCCTGCACGCGCTCCGCGACGGCGACGACGGGCCCAACGGCGTGTACGCCTACGGGCCCGGGGGGTTCCCCGGCAGCGGGTCCAGCTCGAACTACTGGGTCGACGTCGTCTTCACAAGCACCCACCCCTGAGGAACCACGACCTGAGGAGTACGCCCTGATGGAACCCATCGGCCTCGCGGTGGTCGGCGCCGGATACTGGGGCCCGAACCTGGTCCGGACGGCGCAGGCGACCCCGGCGCTGCGGCTCAGGTGGCTGTGCGACCTGGACGAGGAACGCGCCCGGACGGTGCTCGGGCCGTACACGACCGTCCGGGCGACGCCGTCCTACCGGCAGGTGCTGGACGATCCCGACGTCGCGGCGGTCGCGATCGCCACGCCCGCCGCGACGCACTTCGAGCTCGTCCGGGCGGCGCTGGAGGCGGGCAAGCACGTCCTCGTCGAGAAGCCGCTGACGCCGAGCGCCGCGCAGAGCGCCGAGCTGGTCGACCTCGCCGCCCGGTACGGGCTGGTGCTGATGTGCGACCACACCTACTGCTACACCCCGGCCGTCCGGAAGATCCGGGAGCTGATCCACGGCGGCGAGATCGGCGACGTCCAGTTCGTGGACTCGGTGCGCATCAACCTGGGGCTCGTCCAGCCCGACGTGGACGTGCTGTGGGACCTCGCCCCGCACGACCTGTCGATCCTCGACCACGTGCTGCCCGCCGACGTGACCGTCGAGGCCGTCGCCGCGCGCGGCAGCGACCCGATCAACGCCGGTCGGCTGTGCGTGGCGCACCTGTCGGTGCTGCTGTCCACCGGGGTCATGGCGCACGTCCACGTCAACTGGCTCAGCCCCACCAAGATCCGCACGACGGTGATCGGCGGGTCGCGGCGCACGATCGTGTGGGACGACCTGAACCCCGTCCAGCGGCTCGCGGTGTACGACCGGGGCGTGGACCGCGCCCCGGCGGGCACGCTCGGCCAGGACGAGCGGCACGAGGCGCTGGTCTCCTACCGGGTCGGCGACGTCCTCGTCCCGGCGCTGCCCGAGCGGGAGGCGCTGCGCGAGGTCATGGCCGAGCTGGCGGACGCGATCACACAGGAGCGGCCCCCGCTGACCGGCGGGGACGCGGGGCTGCGGGTCGTCGCGCTGCTGGAGGCCGCCGACCGCAGTGTCGCCGAGGGCGGCGCGCTGGTCCCCGTCCGGCACGTGGCAGAGAGCGACGTCATGAAGGAGCACGCATGATCGAAGGATCCCGCTGCCTGGTCACCGGCGGCGCGGGGACGATCGGGTCCACCGTCGTCGACCAGCTCGTCGCGGCGGGCGCCGCCGAGGTGGTGGTGCTGGACAACTTCGTCCGGGGCCGCCGCGCCAACCTCGCGGGGTGCCTGGACGGCGGCGTGGTCCAGGTCGTGGACGGCGACATCCGCGACCGCGACCTCGTCCGGACGCTGATGGAGGGCACCGACCTGCTGTTCCACCTCGCCGCCATCCGCATCACCCAGTGCGCCGAGGAGCCGAGGCTCGCGCTGGAGGTGCTGGTCGACGGAACCTACGAGGTGGTCGAGGCGGCGGCCGACGCGGGGGTCCGCAAGGTCGTCGCGTCCTCGTCGGCGTCGGTGTACGGGATGGCGCAGGTCTTCCCGACCGCCGAGGACCACCACCCCTACGACAACGACACCTTCTACGGCGCCGCGAAGACGTTCAACGAGGGCATGCTGCGCAGCTTCCGCGCGATGCGCGGGCTCGACTACGTCGCGCTGCGGTACTTCAACGTGTACGGGCCGAGGATGGACGTCCACGGCCTGTACACCGAGGTGCTGATCCGGTGGATGGAGCGGATCACCGACGGGCGGCCGCCGCTGATCCTCGGCGACGGCGAGCAGACGATGGACTTCGTGTTCACCGAGGACATCGCCCGCGCGAACCTGCTGGCCGCCGAGGCGCCGGTGAGCGACGCGGCCTACAACATCGGCTGCGGTGTCGAGACGAGCCTGCGCGAGCTGGCCGAGGCGCTGCTGCGGATCATGGACGCCGAGCACCTCGGCCTGGAGTTCGGGCCCGCCCGCGCCGTCAACGGGGTGGCGCGCCGCCTCGCGGACGTCTCGGCCGCCCAGCGCGACCTCGGCTGGAAGGCGCAGGTCGGGCTGGAGGAGGGGCTCGGCCGGCTGGTCGCCTGGTGGCGGGACGCCCGCCGGGAGCCCATGTGATCATCTATTTCGCGGGGACGCCGTACGACGGCGTGGCCGGGACCGACCGGCAGCTCGCGGAACGGCTGGGCGACATGCACCCCGTCCTGTACGTCGACCCGCCCGTGTCGCTGCTGACGCCGCTGCTGCGCCCGCACCTCGCGAGCGCGTTCCGCGGGTCGTCGCTGCGCCGGGAGGCGGACGGGGTGTGGCGGATCCGGCCGCGCGTGCTCCCCGCGATGTACCGGCCGGGCATGCACCACGTGACGGCCATGCTCGTGCGCCGCGCCGCCCGCAGGACGGCGCGGCGCCTCGCGCGCCGGGTCGGCGGCGCGGCCGGCGGCGGGGTCGCGGGGGTCGTGGTCGCGACCCACAGCGACCTGCTGGACGCGGTGAAGGACACCCGCACGGTGCTGTACGTCACCGACGACCTGGTCGCGGGCTCGGAGCTGATCGGGCTGCCCCGGCAGCGGGTCGCCGCCGCGCGGGACTCGATGGCCGCGCGCGCGGGCGCCATCGCCGTCTGCTCGCCGCTGCTGCGCGACCAGTTCCGGGAGCGGGGGTTCGCGACGACGCTCGTCCCGAACGGCTGCGCGCCCGAGGCGTACGCGGCGATCGAGGACGAGCCGTGGCCGCGCGACGTCCCGAGGTTCGACCGCCCGGCGGTGGGGTTCGCCGGGCACATCAACGCGCGCATCGACCTCGGGCTGCTGGAGGCGATCGCCGACGCCGGGCACCCGCTGGTCCTGATCGGGCCGCACGACCCCGGCCACCACCCGGTCCGGTTCCGGGCGCTCATCGGGCGCCCGAACGTGTACTGGGCGGGCCGCAGGAGCTTCGCCGAGCTGCCCGCCTACCTGCGCACGATCCGGGTCGGGCTGACGCCCTACCTGCTGGACGACTTCAACCGGGCGAGCTTCCCCATCAAGACGCTGGACTACCTCGCCGCCGGCCGCGCGGTCGTGTCCACCGACCTGCCCGCGACGCGCTGGCTGCGCGACTTCCCCGACGGCCGCGAGCTGATCAGGTCCGAGTCGACGCCGCGCGGGTTCCTGCGCGCGGTCGAGGAGGAGCTGGCCGCCGAGCCGACGCCGGAGCTGGTCGCGCGGCGCCGCGCCTACGCCGCCGGGCACGACTGGGGCTGCCGCGCGCGGCAGCTCGCCCGGCTCGTCCACTGTGATCCCGTCTCACCCGCACTGGAGGAACCCGCACCGTGATCCCCGTCATCAGGCCCGTGCTGGGCGAGGAGGAGGCCGCGGCCGTCGCCGCGGTCGTCCGCTCCGGATGGGTGGCCCAGGGGCCGCGCGTCGCCGAGTTCGAGACCGCGTTCGCGCGGCGGGTCGGCGCCGCGCACGGCGTCGCCGTCTCCTCCTGCACGACCGCGCTGCACCTGGCGCTGCTGCTCGCGGGCGTCGGCCCCGGGGACGACGTCGTGGTCCCGTCGCTGTCGTTCATCGCGACCGCCAACGTCGTCCGGCACGCGGGCGCCCGCGTCGTGTTCGCCGACGTCGACCCCGCGACCGGGAACATGGACGCCAAGCACGTCGAGGCCGTCCGCACGCCCCGGACCCGCGCGGTGATCCTGGTCGACCAGGCCGGGATCCCCGCCGACCTCGACGCGGTGCGGGGGCTGTGCGACCCGCTCGGCATCGCCGTCATCGAGGACGCGGCGTGCGCGGTCGGCTCGACCTACAAGGACCGCCCCGTCGCGGCGGGCGCCGACCTCGCGGCCTGGTCGTTCCACCCGCGCAAGCTGATGACGACCGGCGAGGGCGGCATGCTCACCACCGGTCCCACCACCGGCCCCACCACCGACGCCGAGGGCCTCGCCCGGCGCGGGCGGCGGCTCCGCGAGCACGGGATGAGCGTCAGCGCCGCCGACCGGCACGGCAGCGCGAAGGCGGTCGTCGAGGAGTACGACGAGACCGGCTTCAACTACCGCATGACCGACATGCAGGCCGCGATGGGCCTGGTCCAGCTCGGCCGGCTCGACGCGATCATCGAGCGGCGCCGGGAGCTGGCCGCGCGGTACCGGCGGCTGCTCGCCGAGATCCCCGGCCTGGCCTGCGCGGGCGACCCCGGGCACGGCACGACCAACTTCCAGTCGTTCTGGATCCTGCTGCCCGACGGCTACGGCACCGGCCGCGACGCGCTGCTCCAGCACCTGCTGGACGAGGGGATCTCCGCCCGGCGCGGGATCATGGCGGCGCACCGCGAGCCCGCCTACGCCGACGTCCCGGCGGACCTGCCCGCCACCGACCGGTTCACGACCCGCTCGCTGATCCTGCCGCTGTTCCACGACATGACCGAGGCCCAGCAGGACCGGGTGGTCGAGGCGGTGGCGGCGCGCGCATGAGGATCCTGGTCTACCCGCACGACATGGCGATCGGCGGCAGCCAGATCAACGCGATCGAGCTGGCCGGGGCCGTGCGCGACCTCGGCCACCGGGTCATGGTCGTGAGCGACCCCGGCCCGCTGGTCGAGCGGGTGCTGGCCGCCGGGATCGAGCACGTGCCGCTGGACCCGGGGCGCCGCCGCCCGTGGCCGTCGACCGTCCGGATGCTCGGACGGCTCGTGGAGGAGCGCGGAATCGACGTCGTGCACGGCTACGAGTGGCCGCCGGGCCTGGAGGCGTTCTACACCGCGCGCCGCCGCCCGGGCGTCGCGGCGGTGTGCACGGTGATGTCGATGGCGGTCGCGCCGTTCTTGCCCGCCTCGCTGCCGCTCGTCGTCGGGACGCACCAGATCCGGCGGGACGTGCTGGAGCGGCGGGGCCGACGGCCGGGCGCCGTGCACCTGATCGAGCCGCCCGTCGACGTCCGCGCCAACTCGCCCGGCCACCCGACCCGCGCGTTCCGCGCGCGCTTCGGCCTGCACGAGGGGCCGCTGGACATCGTGGTCGTCTCCCGGCTGGCCGCCGAGCTGAAGCTGGAGGGGCTGCTCACCGCGATCGACGTCGTCGGCGGGCTCGCGACCGACCCGCCGCTGCGGCTCGTCGTGGTCGGCGACGGGGCGTGCCGCGACCAGGTCGAGGCCCGCGCCGCGCAGGCCAACGCGCGGGCCGGCCGCCGCGCGGTCGTGCTCACCGGGCAGCTCGACGACCCGCGCCCCGCCTACGCCGCCGCGTCGATCGCGCTCGGGATGGGCGGGTCGGCGCTGCGGTCGCTGGCGTTCGCGCGGCCCCTCGTCGTCCAGGGCGAGCGCGGGTTCTTCGAGCCGCTCACCCCCGAGACCGAGCCCACCTTCCTGGAGCAGGGCTGGTACGGCGTCGGCGGACGCGGCGCCGCGCGGCTGGAGGAGATCCTGCGCGACCTCGCCCGCGACGAGGCCCGCCGCGAGGAACTCGGCGCCTACGGCCGGAGCCTCGTCACCGAGCGGTTCAGCCTCGAACGCGCCGCGCAGGTGCAGGAGGAGATCTACCGGGAGGCGCTGTCGGCCGCGTCCGGCACCGCCCGGGACGCGGCGGTCACCGCAGTCCGCGTCGCCGGCTACAAGCTCGCCCGCAAGGCCCGCAAGCTGCGCGGCCCGGTCGCCCGCGACGACTTCAACGCCGTCGCCGGCAAGCCCCTCCCGAAGGAGGGGCCGCGGTGAGCAGGCTGACCGTCGGCGACGAGGACTCCCTGTTCGGCAAGGCGTCCCGCGCGCTCGGCTGGAGCCTGGTCAACACCGCCGTCGGGCGGCTCGGCACGCTCGCGATCGGCATCGCGCTCGCCCGGCTGCTCGGCCCGTCGGAGTTCGGCGTGTTCGCGGTCGCGATGGTCGCGCTGCTGGCCGTGCTCAGCTTCCACGAGCTGGGGGTCAGCCTCGCGATCGTCCGCTGGCCTGGCGACCCGCGCGAGATCGCCCCGACGGTCGCGACGATCTCCGTCGCGTCCAGCGCCCTGATCTACGCGGTGTGCTTCGCCGGGGCGCCCGCGTTCGCGACCGCGATGGGCGCGCCCGCCGCGTCCGGCGTGATCCGGCTGCTCACGCTCAGCGTCGTCGTCAGCGGCGTCGTCGCGGTGCCCGCCGCGCTGCTGCAACGCGGCTTCCGGCAGGACCGCAAGATGCTCGCCGACCAGGCCAACAACTGGGGCGGCGCCATCGTGTCGATCGCGCTCGCCGCGACCGGCACCGGCGCGATGAGCCTCGCCGTCGGGCGGCTCGCCGGGTCCGCCGCGTCCGCCGTCCTGCTGGTGTGGGCGGCGCCCGAGCCGCTGCGGTTCGGGTTCGACCGGGCCCGCGCGCGGGCGCTGCTGCGGTTCGGGCTGCCGCTCGCGGGGTCGAGCGTCGTCGTGTTCGCGGTCGCCACCGTCGACCAGGTCGTCGTCGGGCACCTGCTCGGCGCGACCGCGCTCGGCTTCTACGTGCTCGCCTTCAACCTGTCCAACTGGCCCGTGACGATGTTCTCCCAGCCCGTCCGCAGCGTCGCGCCCGCCGCGTTCGCGCGGCTCCAGCACGACCCGCCCGCGCTGCGCGGCGCGTTCCTGTCCACCGCCGGGCTGCTCGCCGGGCTCACGCTGCCCGTCTGCCTGCTGCTCGCGGGCGCCGCCCAGCCGCTGATCCGGCTCGTGTACGGGGCCGACTGGGGCCCGGCGGCCGACGCGCTGCTGTGGCTCGCGATCCTCGGCGGCCTGCGGATCATGTTCGAGCTGATGTACGACTACTTCGTGGTGCTCGCCCGCTCCCGCGCGGTGTTCACCGTCCAGCTCGTGTGGCTGGTCGTGCTGGTCCCGGCGCTGGTCGCGGGCGCGCACTGGTACGGCATCCCGGGTGTCGGCGCGGCGCACGTCGCGGTCGCGGCGGGCGTCGTGCTCCCGTTCTACCTGTGGGAGCTGCGGCGGGCCGGGGTCGGGGCGCGCGCCGTCCTCGCGCGGGTCGCGCCGCCCGCCCTCGTCGCCGCGACCGTCGGGCTCGCCGCCGCGGCGGCGCACCTCACCCTCGCCCCCGACATCGCCGCGCTGGCCGTCGCCGGGCTCGTCGCGCTCGCGGCGATGGGGCTGCTGTTCCACCGCACGCGCGGCGCCCTCAGCGGCCTGCGGACCCTGGAAGGCGCCGATGCCTGACTCCCCGCCCGAACCGCGCGGGCTCCTCATCTACGGCGCGGGCGGCTTCGGACGCGAGACCGCGCAGGCCGTCACCGCGCTGCCCGGCCGGCGGCTGCTCGGCTTCGTCGACGACGACCCGGACCGCGCCGGCGTCCTCGTGGACGGCGTCGCGATCCTCGGCGGCGCCAAGGCGGTCGAGGCGGCGCCGGACGCCCAGGTCGTCGTCTGCGTCGGCAGCCCCGCCGGCTACGACGGCCGCCGCCGCATCGTCGAGCGGCTCGGCCTGCCCCCGGCCCGGTACGCCACGCTGCTCCACCCGTCCGCGTGGGTGTCGCCGTCCTCGCGGATCGGGCCCGGGTCGGTCGTGCTCGCCCAGACCGTCCTCACCGCGTCCGCCCGCGTCGGGGCGCACGTCGCGATCATGCCGCACGTCACGGTCACCCACGACGACGTCGTGGAGGATTACGCCACGATCGCCTCGGGCGTACGGCTCGGCGGCGGCGTGCGCGTGGGCGCGGGCGCCTACCTCGGCGCCGGGGCCCTGATCCGGCAGGGCGTCGAGATCGGGCCCGGGGCCCTCGTCGGCATGGGCGCGGTCGTGCTGCGCGACGTGCCCCCCGGCGAGGTCTGGGTCGGCTCGCCCGCGCGCTACCTGCGTCCCGCACCGCACCGGAAGGAAGCCCCATGACCGAGGTCCCCTTCGTCGATCTCGCCGCCGCGCACGCCGAGGTCGACCGGCAGGTCCGCGCGGGGTTCGACCGCGTCCTCGCCAAGTGCGCGTTCGTCCAGGGCCCCGACGTGGCCGCGTTCGAACGCGAGTACGCCCACTTCAACGGCGCCCAGCATGCCGTCGGCCTCGCCAACGGCACCGACGCGCTGGAGCTGGCGCTGCGCGCGCTGTTCCACCTGCGCGGCACCGGCCCCGGCGCGGAGGTCGTGCTGCCCGCCAACACCTTCGTCGCGACCGCCGAGGCCGTCGTGCGCGCGGGCGCCCGGCCCGTCCTGGTGGACGCCGAGCCCGCCGACCTGCTCATGGACGCCGACCTCGCAGCCGCCGCCGTCACCCCGGCGACGGGCGCGATCGTCCCCGTCCACCTGTACGGGCGGCTCGCCCCGCTGGAGCGGCTGCTGCACCTCGGCCCGCCGGTGCTGGAGGACGCCGCGCAGTCGCAGGGCGCGGCCAGGGACGGGCGGCACCTCACCGGCGCGATCGCCGCGACCAGCTTCTACCCCGGCAAGAACCTCGGCGCCTACGGCGACGCGGGCGCGGTCGTCACCGGGTCGGCGGAGCTGGCGCGGACCGTGCGGCTGCTGCGCGACCACGGCAGCGAACGCAAGTACGAGCACGAGATCGTCGGGTTCAACTCGCGGCTGGACACCCTCCAGGCCGTCGTGCTGCGCGCCAAGCTCCGCCGCCTGGAGGGCTGGAACGAGCAGCGCCGCGCCGCCGCCGCCCGCTACGCCGAACTGCTCGCCGGGATCCCCGGGGTCGTCCTGCCGCGCCCGGCGGGCGAGGAGCACGTCTGGCACCTGTACGTCGTCCGCGTCCCCCGGCGCGACGAGGTCGCCGCCCGGATGGGCGACCTCGGGATCCGGGTGGGGATCCACTACCCGGTCCCCGTCCATCTCCAGCCAGGGTTCGCCTACCTCGGCCATGGGCCCGGCGACTTCCCGGTCGCCGAGGCCGCCGCCGGGCGGATCCTGTCGCTGCCGATGTTCCCGCAGATCACCGAGGAGCAGCAGCAGCGGGTGGCCGACGCCCTGCGAAAGGCCCTCGGATAGTTCTTCGCTAGGGAGGAACCGCATGCGCAAGCTCGTGCCCGCGATCACGGTCGCGGCGCTGTGCCTGGCCGGCTGCTCGGACGGGGAGGAGGGCGCGAAGGCGAGCGCCACCGCCCCCGTCCCCCCGCCGGTGTCCCAGCCCGCCGCGCCCACCGGCCCGACCGTGTCGGTGCCGCCGCTGGAGTTGAAGTCGCCCGCGCCCGCCGGGGGCGAGGGCTCCCGCATCACCTGGCCCGACCTGAAGACGGTCGGGGTGCCGCGCGGGCGGCGGCTCAGACCGAGCGGGCCCATCACGATCCGCAAGCGCGGGGCGGTCATCGACGGGCTGCTCGTCCGGACGGAGATCAACGTCGCCGCCAGCGACGTCACGATCCGCAACACCCACCTGGTCGGCGCCGGGCAGTGGGGCATCATCCAGCGCAAGGGCGCGAGCGGGCTGCGGGTGGAGAACTCCGAGATCAACGGCGACGGCCGCACGAAGGTGCAGTACGGCATCCTCAACCAGGGCGGGATGGTGACCGTCCGCAGAAGCTACGTCCACACGGTCGCCAACGGCATCAACACCGACCACGGGCTCATCGAGGACTGCCTGATCCAGAAGCTCAAGGAGTTCCCCGGCGACCACGTCACCGGCGTGCAGTCCAACTCCGGGCCGGCTCCCGGGCTGTCGCTCGTCGTCCGGCACAACGTGGTGCTCAACCCCGTCTCGCAGACCTCCGCGATCTCGATCTACCAGGACTTCGGCCGCGCGCACGACGTCACGATCGACGGGAACCTGCTCTCCGGCGGCGGCTACGCGCTCTACGGCGGGAAGGGGCGGTTCGGCCGCACGTCCAACATCAGGGTCGTCCGGAACGTGTTCAGCCGGAAGATGTTCCGCAAGGGCGGCTTCTTCGGCCCGGTCACCTCGTTCGAGCCGCGCGGCCCCGGCAACGTCTGGAAGGGCAACGTGTGGGCGGAGACGGGCAAGGCCGTCCTGCCGTGAGCCCCCGCCGTGAGGTTCAGTCCTCGCGGGACAGGCGCCACAGAGCGCCGCAGCAGCCGAGCGTCAGGAACATCAGCGTCGCCACCATCGGGAAGCTGAACGCGTCGAACGTCCCGAACGACAGCAGGGCCACCGCCATCGACGCGGCGTAGCACTGCGCCAGGTGGGCGGTCTCGCGGTCCCCGCGCGCGAGGAGGGCGCGGCGCGCCGACCGGGCGAGGAACCAGCCCGACAGGATGACGGTGAGCAGCACCAGGACCCCGACCAGGCCGGTCTCCACCAGCGACAGCAGGTACTGGTTGTCCAGGATCCGGTACGTCTGCGGCAGGTAGGTGCCGAAGCCCTGCCCGAACCACGGCCGGTGCGCGACCGACTCCCCGATCACGACGTAGTCGTTGGTGCGGGTGACCGTGCTGGAGTCGGAGCCGATGTCGGAGACCAGCCCGGTCAGCGTGCCGATCAGCCCCGGCACCAGCGCGCGCAGCGCGACCATGAACACGCCCAGCACGAGCACCGCCGTGACCCGCCACACCACGGGCCAGATCGGCAGCACGACCAGGCACACCACCGCCAACCCGAGGACGGCCGACCGCGACACCGTCATCGGCAGCACCAGCAGGATGATCGCGACCAGGAACCAGCGCCGCCCGCGCCGCCCCTCCCCGGCGTAGACGGCGCCGTGCAGCGCGAGCGGCAGCAGCATCGCCATCACCACGCCGAACTCGATCGGGTGGGTCGCGGTCGCCATCGGCCGGTTGAACTCGTCGCGGCTCAGCAGCGAGGTGTAGTTCGTGCTCGTCGTCAGGCCCGGGAACGCCAGGTGCCCGGCGAGGTCGAAGCCGGTGAAGAACTGGAGGCAGCCGACGACCGCGATGGCGCCGCCGCCCGCCACGAGCCGCCGCCGCACGGCCTCCAGCCGGTCCAGGCGCTCGACGCCGTCGGCGGCCAGCAGCGCGATCCCCGCCCATCCGGCGGTGAGGATCAGCCCCCGGTCGGCGGCGTTGCCCTCCAGGCCCGGCAGCGTCCGCTGCATCGCCGCCGCGTACGAGCCGAGCATCGCGCAGACGAACAGGACCATGACCGTGCGGACGGGCTGGCGGCCCTGGACCGGCGACGTCCGCCCGGCGATCATCGAGCTGAGGTACCAGAACAGGCACAGCACGGCCATGATCCCGGCGGGGGTGCCCGCCGCGCCGAGCGGCCCCACGACGAACCGCGCGGGCACGACCGTGAGCACGAACACGAACACGCTGAGCACGGTGACGACGTCCACCCGGCCGAGCGGGGGACGTGTCGCGACCGGCCGGTCGTCGGGTGCCGTGAGCAGGGCCATCGGCGGGCTAGGCGTCCGGCTCGGACATCTCGGCGGGCTCGGACCCCCACTGCGGCCGGGTCCCGTTGGTGCGCGGGGCCTGCGAGTCGAGCAGGCCGTAGGTGTCGGGCGTGTCGGACGCCCTGGACCTGGGCTTGCCCCTGGCCTCCGCGGCCCCCGGCGCGTCCGGCGCGGGCTCCTCCGGGCCTGCCGTGTCCGAGGTGTCCGGGGCGTCCGACGTGTCCGCCCGGCTCACCGTCCCCATCCGCCGGGGCAGGGCGCCGCGCCGCGCCGGAGGCGGCGCGGCCTCGCGGGTGCTGGGCTTGGGCGTCTCCAGCCGGTGCGGCCCGGCCGAGGCCGCCGTGTTCGGCGGTTCGGTGCGGTCGGGGGGAGGCGCTCCGGCCCGTCCGCCCTCGCGGCCCCGGCGGCGGCGCTCGGACAGCACCTCGGCGAACAGCGGCACCGCCACGGTGACCGCCAGCCCGAGGAACAGCGTCATCACGACCAGGCGGATCTTGTCGGTGGACACCCGCGTCGCCTGCGGGGTCGCGCTGATGACGTTCATCCTGATCTGCGCGTGCGGCGCCACGCTCTCCTGCGCCTGGAGCCTGGCCAGCCGCTCGGGCACGACGGCGAGCAGCGCGTCGAGCGTCGCCTTGGTGCCGGCGGCGTCGGAGCCGCTCGCCTCGATGGCCAGAACCGGTCCGGTCGAGTCGGGCGCGACCCCGACCACGTAGCCGGCGGTCCCGCCCTTCGCCCGGATCGCGGCGGCCGTCCGCGGGTCCATCATCTCCCGGCCGACGACCTCCGCGGTGACCGTCAGCGAGCTGTCGAAGACCAGCCACGGGTTGCCGCCCGCCTGCTTGGCCTGGACGGGCGAGGAGAGCAGTACCGCGGTGGCCTTCGCCTCGTACTTCCACGGCGTGACCAGGGCGATCGCGCCCGAGCCCGCCAGCGCCGCGAGGAGCAGCGGCACCGTCAGCCACCATCTCCGCAGCAGGGTCCCCACCCAGTCGAGCAGATCCACCGGTCTCCCCTCACGCGCCCGTCGTCCCTGTGACGGCCGTGCCCGGCCGTGCCCCTCCGCCGCCGTCATGGTCATCCGGCCGGTACCTCGTGGCCACACCCGGCGAGCACGCCCGTCCAGCGCC
The DNA here is from genome assembly GCF_009733595.1 of Actinomadura litoris. GTDB lineage: Bacteria > Actinomycetota > Actinomycetes > Streptosporangiales > Streptosporangiaceae > Spirillospora > Spirillospora litoris. Next base: position 780,918 of record NZ_WOFH01000003.1, read on the forward strand.
TCTCCCATGCCACGATGTCACGCAATCGTGGGACTGGAGCGGTTTGTGGCGATACGAGATTTCGTGGTCGCGCTGCGGCGCAACCCGCTGGTGACGATCCTCGCCGTGGTCTTGACGGCGCTGGCCGTCGTGCGCGTGGAACTGGCCGCGCCGCGCTACGAGGCGCGCACGGTCGTCACGTTCCTGACGCCGCCCTCGTCGTTCCCCCGCAACGTCTACGCGAGCTTCACGCCCGCGCTCGTCACGATGGCGGAGGTCTCGTCCCGCTGGCTCGACTCGGCGGACGGGCGGCGCGCCGTCCGCGCGGCGGGCGGCCGCGGCGGGTTCGAGGTCGCGCTCGCCAACCGGGGCAACCAGGAGCAGCCCATCCACGACCAGCCCTACCTCGTCCTGACCGTGAGCGCGGGCAGCGCGGAGGGCGCGCGGGGGACGCTGCTGAAGCTGCTCGGCGTGCTGAACGACCGGGTCCGCTCGGTGCAGGCGTCCCAGGGCGCGCGGCCCGGCTCGTTCATCACCTGGCGGGTCGCGGCGGGCAGCGACCGGGCCGTGCCGGCGACCGGCCGGCCCTCCCGCGCGTTCCTCGCGATCGCGCTGATCGGGGGGATCGGCGGGACGTGCGCCGCGGTCACGGCCGACCGCCGCCGGAGGCGGAGGACGAGCGCGCCGAGCGCGACGACCGGCCCCGCCCGGGCGTCCGCTTCCGCGTGACCTCCAGGGCCACCTCCCGCGCCACCAGGACGACGAACGCGAAGTTCGTGGTGAAGTAGCGGGGCCCGAGCCGCATCGGCTCCTGGATGCAGCGGTAGAGCCACTCCAGCCCGCGCCGCTGCCACCACTCCGGCGCGCGGCGCACCTCCCCGGCGAGGACGTCGAACGTCCCGCCGACGCCGTGCACGACCTGCGCGCCGGTCCGCGCCGACCAGTCCTGGACGAACAGCTCCTTCATCGGCGAGGAGACGCCGATGAACAGCAGGTCGGCCTCCGCCGCGCGGATCTCGTCGGCGACGCCGGGGGCCTCGGCGGTGGAGAAGTAGCCGTGCCGCGTCCCGGCCACGACGAGGCCGGGGAAGCGGCGGCGGACCTCGGCGACCGTCCGGTCCAGGACCTCCTGCCGGGCGCCGAGGAAGAACACGCGGTGGCCGCGCCGCTCCGCCTCGGGCAGCAGCGTCAGCATCAGGTCGATGCCCGCGACCCGCTCCGGCAGGGGCCTGCGCAGCAGCGCGGAGGCCCACACGACCGACTGCCCGTCGGCGAGGACGAGGTCGCAGCCGAGCACGGCGCGGCTCAGCCGGGGGTCCTTGCGCAGCCGTACGATCTTCGCCGCGTTCAGCACGCCGATCGTGATCGGCGACCGTTCCTCGACCGCCTTGACGCAGCGCGCGACGGTCTCGTCGATGGTCAGCGGGTCCAGGTGGACGCCGAGGAAACGCCGCCGGTCCGGCTCGGAACGCTGCGCCTTCATCGTCACTCCCGTGCGGTGGGGGAGAGCCAGGTGTGCAGAAGCCACCCGAGCTCGTAGGGACGGCACTCCCGGTCGATCGCGACCGGGGGGAACCTTCGGTCAAGGGAGCGGAACCGCAGGCCGGGGCGCAGCCTCGTGGACGCCGCGCGCACACCCCGGACGACCTTGCGGGGGTCGTCCCTGGCGACCTTGCGCCAGGTCATGACGGGTTCGCCGGGCTCGCCGCCCGGCAGCAGCGACGCGCCGGTCTCGGCCGGCGCGGTCAGCCACCGCACGCCCCTGGCGATCGCCGCGAGCCGCCCGTCCCCGCCCGCGTCGGCGAGGTCGAGCAGCGCCATCGGCGCCATCGCGTGCTGGTGGACGCTGTAGACGGGGTAGCCCTCGACGACCCCGCCGGTGCGGGCGTCGTAGTGCCACCACCACTGGCCCGCCGCGCCCTGCGCCGCGCAGATGCGGCCCGCCACCCGGTCGGCGGCGGCCACCGACCGGTCGTCGCCGATCCGGGCCAGCGCCTGGACGGGGTAGACCTGGTCGGCGAAGCAGCCGACGTGGGCGCGGTAGCGCGGGACGAGGCCCGTGCCGCCCACCTCGTGCGCGAACAGGGGGCGCCCGTCCAGCCCGGCGAGCAGCCGGTCGCGGGCGCGTTCGAGGTGGCCCTCGGTACCGGACGCGGTGCCGGACGCGGCGCCCGCGTCGCGCGCGGCCGCCAGCGCCGAGGCGACCCACGCCGCGTCCACGGTGAAGACCGGCCGCTCTCCCGGCCGCTCTCCCGGCGGGTCGGCGGCGGCGAGCCGGGCGAGCGCGGGCTCCAGCGCGCCGTGGCCGGTCTCGGCCGCCGCCCAGCAGATCAGCGCGATGTCGCCGAGCGAGGTGATCTCCCCGGGCCCGGTGTCGCCCAGCCGGGCGACGAGCGCGCCGACCACCTCGGCGACCGAGTCGCCGCCGAGCGCCGCGCGCTGGTCGTCCTCGGGCAGGAACGCCGCGCCGAGCGCGACGATGGCCGCGTACCGGACGCTCGTCCCCGCCGGGCGCGCCGGGTCGCCGCGCATCGTGAAGACGAACCCGCCGTCCTCGCTGGTGCGCATCCTCGGCAGGCCCCGGAGGGCGCGCCGCAGCAGCTCGGCGACCACGTCGCGGGCGGCCGGATCGGTCTCGGCGAGGCGCCGCAGCCGGGGCCCGTCGGTGCGGGCCAGGGAGCCGCCCCCGGTCACGCTCACGAGCGCTTCACCGCGACGAGCGACTTGGTCAGCCCGGCGACCCGCTCGGACAGCACCACCGAGTGCGGGAAGTAGGCGCGCATCTCGGTGCGGCTGAGCAGCTCCACGTCCAGCACGGCGCGCAGCGCCGCCGCCCGGTCGGCGGGCGGCGTGTGCACCAGCGGCCAGTGCCGGGCCACGGTCGCCCGCGCGGCGGCGGGCAGGAACTGCATGCCCGGGCACACCCAGTGCGGCTCGACCGGGAAGTACCGGTAGGGCGTCTGGATCCAGTGCCGGTCGGCCAGCCGGTGCACCGCGTCGGCGAACATGCGGCGCCGGGCGTGCCCGCCGACGTGCTCGACCACCGAGTTCGAGATGACCAGGTCGTAGTCGCCCGCGAGGATCTCGGCGGGCAGCTCGCAGGCGTCGGCGTGGTCGGAGCGCAGCCAGGAGGGCAGGTCCTCCGGCGGCTTCTCCAGGTTGACGATGTGCACCGACGCGGGCCGCACGGGCGCGCGTCGCCACGCCTCCGCCGTGCCGCCGAGGTCGATGACCGCCATCGCCTCTAGCCCGGGAAAAGTCGCGCGCAGCCAGTCCCACCGGCGCGCCCGAAACCGCGCGCCGACAGAACCGGGCGCGTCCACGAATTGGTTGCGGAAAGCGTGCAGCCGACTCAACAGTTCACCCCGTCCAATGTCGCGCTCATTATTGGTCGGAGTAGCGCTTGGAAAGCCAGGGTTCACGGTGGCCGACTTTGGACAAGGGGGGCCGGTAAACTTCCCGGGGGGTCACGGAGACGCGGGTCTTGATAACGCGGTGGGTCGGTGCCCGCGCTGCGCTGGTCCGGTCCAGCGAACGCGGGGCGGGGTGCTGCCGGGGCCATCGCCCCCGAAATTCGGACGGGTATTCAGCGGGTTGCGGCCGGGGAGAAGGCGTCGGCGAGCAGCAGGCGTGGCGCGCCGGTCCCGTCGGCCGGCACCGTCCACACGTCGGTGCCGCCGCCGCGCAGCAGCCCGTAGCCGACGGTCCGGTCGTCGATCCAGACGGCCTGGTCGTCCACCGAGGCGCGCTCGGCCAGCGCCGTCTCCCGCATCGTGCGCAGGTCCAGGACGTGCAGCCGCCACGGCCGCGCCGGGTCGCCGGTCGCCTTCTTGAACGCGAGCCGGGTGCCGTCCGGCGACAGCGAGGGGCACTCCAGGTTCGTCCGCAGGGTCCGCATCGTGCGAGTGCTCACCCGGCCCTCGACCAGGTAGGTCCGCTCCTTGGTCCGCGCGGTCGCGTAGAAGCGGTCGTCGTCTCGGGTGAAGGTGACGCCCCAGTAGTTCAGGTCGGCCGACCAGTTCCGCCGCCCGTCCTGGAGCAGCCGGAACTTCTCCAGGTCAAGCCACAGCCGCCCGGTCCTGCGGTCGAACACCCCGGTCCGCGTCGAGAGGTTCTTGCTCTGGTAGTTGTGCCCCTCCACGAACGTGGTCCAGGAGATCATCCGCCCGCTCGCCGACACCTGCGCGCGGCTCGGCGTGCCCTCGACGGGGAACAGGTGGGAGCGCCGTCCCCGCTCGTCCAGGACGATCGCGTACGTCTGGGCGACGGCCTTGCGCTCGACCGTCAGGCACACCCCGGTGCCGCCGGCGGTGTGCACGCGCACGCACGGCGTCTCGGTGATCGTGCGGCTGTTCGGGCTGGTCACGACCGGCGCGCCGGGCGCCCCCGCCAGCCGCACCACCGCGAGCCGGCCCGCCGTCGGCCCGGTGCCGCCCTGCCGGAACACGAGTTGGCCCGGCCTGCCGAGGTCCGGCGCCACCGCGCCGACCGGGCGGGCGGGGGCGGTGGTATGCCCGGATTCGTCGGTGCCGCAGCCGGACATGAGCGCGGCGAGCGCCGCCGCCACCGCCGTGCCGGAGATCGCCTTGCCGGGGGTCCTCACGGCGTCAGGGTAGGTTCCGGTCACCCTCCCCTAGCTCACCCGACCGAATCCGGCCATCCTGACAAGGGCGGTTCACCGCGTCCTGTTATGGCCACACGCCACTGCCGTGCATTACCTTCCCTTTAACCGCGAGAACTGGCAGCTTAACTGTCGGGTCAGACCCGCATTCGTTCCTTGGAGGGGGAACGGAAGCGGTCTCGGGGAGGAGCGGGGGATGCCCGCATGAGTTTGGTCGATCGTCCTGAAACGACCGTGACACTACGGCCCGCACGACGATCGGGAGGTGCTCGCGGTTGGGTTTCCGATCATGTTCGTCTCGCTATTACTCTGGATTTCTGCTGTGCGCTGGCGGCAGGCGTCAGCGGGTTCGTGTTCCGGTTCGGTGACGACGCCGTCGCACCGCGTCCGGACGCGGCGCTCGCCGCCACGCTGCCGTTCATCTGGGTGTGCTGGGTCGCCGCGACCCGCGCCTACGAGGCCCGGTTCTTCGGCGCCGGCACCGAGGAGTACCGGCGCATCTTCGACGCCGGGATCAGCCTGACCGCCGCCGTGGCGGTCCTGTCCTACGCCACGAAGGCCGAGGTCGCACGCGGGTTCGTGGTGTTCACGCTGCCGGTGGTGACGTTACTGAGCCTGCTCGGCCGCTACCGGCTCCGCAAACACCTGCACGGCCGCCGCGCCAAGGGCGAGTGCCTGCGCCGGGCCGTGGCCGTCGGCCACCGCCAGGCGGTGGCCGAACTCGTCCGCGAGTTCGGCCGCGCCCGCCACCACGGCATGCAGATCGTCGCCGTGTGCCTGCCCGAGGACGGCGGGCCCGCGCGGGTCGGCGGTGTCCCGGTCGAGGGAGGGATGGACGAGGTCGCCGAGGTCGTCCGGCGCTGCCACGCCGACACGGTCGCCGTCCTCGCCTGCCCCGAGCTGGCCGGGGTCGAGCTGCGGCGGCTCGCTTGGCGGCTGGAGAAGACCGACACCGAGCTGCTCGTCGCGTCCGCGCTGCTGGACATCGCGGGGCCGCGCACGTCGATCCGCCCCGTCGCCGGGCTGCCGCTGCTGCACGTCGAGCACCCGGAGCTGACCGGGACGCGGCGGGTGCTGAAGGCGCTGTTCGACCGGACGGCGGCGGCGGTCGCGCTGGTGCTGCTGAGTCCGCTGTGGGCGCTGACGGCGCTGCTCATCCGGCTGGACGACCCGGGCCCCGCGTTCTTCTCGCAGGTACGCGTCGGCCTCGGCGGCCGGGCGTTCCGGATGCTGAAGTTCCGCACGATGGTCGTGGACGCCGAGCGCCGCCGCCGCGAGCTCACCGACCCCGACCCCGCGCGCGGGGTGCTGTTCAAGCTCCGCGACGACCCGCGGGTCACCCGGCTCGGGTCCCGGCTGCGGCGCTGGTCCATCGACGAGCTGCCGCAGCTCGTCAACGTGGTGCGCGGCGAGATGTCGCTGGTCGGGCCGCGCCCGCCGCTGCCCGACGAGGTCGACCGCTACGGCGAGGACGTGTTCCGGCGCCTCGCGGTCAAGCCGGGCATGACCGGGCTGTGGCAGGTGAGCGGCCGGTCCGACCTGTCGTGGGAGGAGTCGGTGCGGCTCGACGTCCGGTACATCGAGAACTGGTCGCTGTTCCTGGACGTGCAGATCCTCTGGAAGACGCTCGCGGCCGTGACACGCGGCTCGGGAGCCTACTGACGGGCGGCCCCCCGGGCCGCCCGACCGGCGGCCCGGCGGGCGGCGAAGGGAAGAAATGATCACCTCGATCGCGCACGTGCTCGGCACCCGGCCGAACCTGGTCAAGGCCGCGCCGGTGGTCGCCGCGCTCGGCGACCTGGACCAGAGCGTCCTGCATACGGGCCAGCACTACGACGAACGCCTGTCGAAGGTGTTCTTCGACGAGCTGGGCCTGCCCGAACCCGACGTGAACCTCGGCGTCGGCTCGGGCGGGCACGCCGAGCAGACGGCGGCGGTCATGGTGGGTCTGGAGCGCGAGTTCGTCCGGCGCGCCCCGGACCTCGTCGTCGTGTACGGCGACGTGAACTCGACGATCGCCGCCGCGCTGGTCGCGGCCAAGCTGCACATCCCGGTCGCCCATGTGGAGGCCGGGCTGCGCAGCTTCGACATGACGATGCCGGAGGAGGTCAACCG
>NZ_WOFH01000030.1 GCF_009733595.1 Actinomadura litoris
GGGGGTTGTTGTCGGGTGTTGTTGTTTATCTGCGATTTGTTTTGATCGTTTTGTGTGTTCAAGTTTTTAAGGGCATACGGTGGATGCCTTGGCATCAGGAGCCGATGAAGGACGTGGGAGCCTGCGATATGCCTCGGGGAGTCGGCAACCAGACTTTGATCCGGGGATTTCCGAATGGGGAAACCTGGCACCCGTCATGGGGTGTCGCCGCCGTCTGAATGTATAGGGCGGTTGGTGGGAACGCGGGGAAGTGAAACATCTCAGTACCCGCAGGAAGAGAAAACAATTGTGATTCCGTGAGTAGTGGTGAGCGAAAGCGGAGGAGCCTAAACCGTGCGCGTGTGATAGCCGGCAGGCGTTGCGTGTGCGGGGTTGTGGGACCATCCTGGTCCAGCTGCCGCTGGGTCGAGAAGTTACAAACTGCTCGGATAGTTGAACGGCATGGGAAGGCCGACCGTAGACGGTGAGAGTCCGGTAGACGAAATTCGAGTGGCTTCTGGGTGTGTTCCCGAGTAGCACGGGGCCCGTGAAATCCTGTGTGAATCTGCCACGACCACGTGGTAAGGCTGAATACTTCCTGGTGACCGATAGCGGACTAGTACCGTGAGGGAAAGGTGAAAAGTGCCCCGGTGAGGGGTCGTGAAATAGTACCTGAAACCGTGTGCCTACAAGCCGTCAGAGCGTCCTCCATTCTTCTTCGGAGGGGTGGTTCGTGATGGCGTGCCTTTTGAAGAATGAGCCTGCGAGTTATGGTGTGTGGCGAGGTTAACCGGTGTCGGGTAGCCGTAGCGAAAGCGAGTCTGAATAGGGCGCATGAGTCGCATGCTGTAGACCCGAAGCGGGGTGATCTAGCCATGGGCAGGGTGAAGCGCCGGTAAGACGGTGTGGAGGCCCGAACCCACCAGGGTTGAAAACCTGGGGGATGACCTGTGGTTAGGGGTGAAAGGCCAATCAAACTCCGTGATAGCTGGTTCTCCCCGAAATGCATTTAGGTGCAGCGTTGCGTGTTTCTTGCCGGAGGTAGAGCTACTGGATGGCTGAGGGGCCCTACAAGGTTACTGACGTCAGCCAAACTCCGAATGCCGGTAAGTGAGAGCGTGGCAGTGAGACTGCGGGGGATAAGCTTCGTAGTCGAGAGGGAAACAGCCCAGATCATCGGTTAAGGCCCCTAAGCGTGTGCTAAGTGGGAAAGGATGTGGAGTTGCTGTGACAACCAGGAGGTTGGCTTAGAAGCAGCCACCCTTGAAAGAGTGCGTAATAGCTCACTGGTCAAGTGATTCCGCGCCGACAATGTAGCGGGGCTCAAGCACACCGCCGAAGCCGTGGCATTGCACCTTTGTGGTGTGATGGGTAGGGGAGCGTCCTGCGACCGGTGAAGCCTCGGGGTGACCCAGGGGTGGAGGTTGTGGGAGTGAGAATGCAGGCATGAGTAGCGAATCACACGTGAGAAACGTGTGCGCCGGATGACCAAGGGTTCCTGGGGCAGGCTAATCCGCCCAGGGTAAGTCGGGACCTAAGGCGAGGCCGACAGGCGTAGTCGATGGACAACGGGTTGATATTCCCGTACCCGCTGGTATGCGCCAACGCTGAACCCTCTGATGCTAAGACCCTGAATCTCAGGTGTGGCCTTCGGGTCGTGTCTGGGCCTAGCGGTCGGCCCGAGGGGGTAGTAGGTGAGTGATGGGGTGACGCAGGAGGGTAGCTCAGCCCAGGCGATGGTTGTTCCTGGGGTAAGCATGTAGCCCGGTGTGCAGGTAAATCCGCATGCCATGAAGGGTGAGGTGTGATGCCGAGCCGTTTTAGGTGAAGTGAGTGATCCCATGCTGTCGAGAAAAGCCTCTAGCGAGTGTACTGGCGGCCCGTACCCTAAACCGACTCAGGTGGTCAGGTAGAGAATACCAAGGCGATCGGGTGAACTGTGGTTAAGGAACTCGGCAAATTGCCCCCGTAACTTTGGGAGAAGGGGGGCCTTGTCTGGTGATGGAACTTGCTTCTTGAGCTGGGTGGGGTCGCAGAGGCCAGGGGGAAGCGACTGTTTACTAAAAACACAGGTCCGTGCGAAGTCGTAAGACGCGGTATACGGACTGACGCCTGCCCGGTGCCGGAACGTTAAGAGGACCGGTTACACCCTTCGGGGTGGACGCTGAGAATCTAAGCGCCGGTAAACGGCGGTGGTAACTATAACCATCCTAAGGTAGCGAAATTCCTTGTCGGGTAAGTTCCGACCTGCACGAATGGCGTAACGACTTCCCCGCTGTCTCAACCACAGGCCCGGTGAAATTGCAGTACGAGTAAAGATGCTCGTTTCGCGCAGCAGGACGGAAAGACCCCGGGACCTTCACTATAGCTTGGCATTGGCGCTTGAGGCGGCTTGTGTAGGATAGGTGGGAGACTGTGAAGCTCGGACGCTAGTTCGGGTGGAGTCGTTGGTGAAATACCACTCTGGTTGTTTTGTGTGTCTAACCCGCGCCCGTGTATCCGGGTGGGGGACAGTGCCTGGTGGGTAGTTTAACTGGGGCGGTTGCCTCCTAAAGTGTAACGGAGGCGCCCAAAGGTTCCCTCAGCCTGGTTGGTCATCAGGTGGTGAGTGCAAGGGCACAAGGGAGCTTGACTGTGAGACGGACGTGTCGAGCAGGTGCGAAAGCAGGGCCTAGTGATCCGGCATCTACGTGTGGAAGTGGTGTCGCTCAACGGCTAAAAGGTACCCCGGGGATAACAGGCTGATCTTCCCCAAGAGTCCATATCGACGGGATGGTTTGGCACCTCGATGTCGGCTCGTCGCATCCTGGGGCTGGAGTAGGTCCCAAGGGTTGGGCTGTTCGCCCATTAAAGCGGCACGCGAGCTGGGTTTAGAACGTCGCGAGACAGTTCGGTCCCTATCCGCTGCGCGCGTAGGAGAATTGAAAGGGTCTGTCCCTAGTACGAGAGGACCGGGACGGACGAACCTCTGGTGTGCCAGTTGTTCCGCCAGGAGCATGGCTGGTTGGCTACGTTCGGTAGGGATAACCGCTGAAAGCATCTAAGCGGGAAGCCTTCCTTGAGATGAGTTCTCCCTCCCACTTTGGTGGGGTAAGGCCCCCGGTTGATGATCGGGTTGATAGGTCGGAGATGGAAGCGCGGTAACGTGTGGAGTCGACCGGTACTAATAGGCCGAGTGGCTTGACCACACAATACGTTCAAG
>NZ_WOFH01000032.1 GCF_009733595.1 Actinomadura litoris
ATCTCGCGGGTGAAGGCGAGGACGGAGGGGTTGGAGGCGGAGAGTTCGTTGTAGGTGCCGACGCCGAAGACGGGGTGGCGTTGGCGGATTTCGATCATGGTGCGGGTCCAGTGCAGGAGGGATCCGGGGTTGTCGGCCTGGGCTTCGACGTTGACGGCCTGGTAGCCGTAGATGGGGTCCATGATGACGGGGAGGTAGAGGCGGGCGGGGTCGGCGCGGGAGAAGCCGGCGTTGCGGTCGGGGGTCCATTGCATGGGGGTGCGGACGGCGTCGCGGTCGCCGAGCCAGATGTTGTCGCCCATGCCGATCTCGTCGCCGTAGTACAGGACGGGGGAGCCGGGGAGGGAGAGCAGGAGGGCGGTGAACAGTTCGAGTTGGTTGCGGTCGTTGTCCAGGAGGGGGGCCAGGCGTCGGCGGATGCCGATGTTGGCTTTCATGCGGGGGTCTTTGGCGTATTCGGTGTACATGTAGTCGCGTTCGTCGTCGGTGACCATCTCCAGGGTGAGTTCGTCGTGGTTGCGGAGGAAGATGCCCCATTGGCAGTTGGTGGGGATGGTGGGGGTCTGGGCCATGATCTCGGAGATGGGGTAGCGCTGTTCGCGGCGGACGGCCATGTAGATGCGGGGCATGACGGGGAAGTGGAAGGCCATGTGGCATTCGTCGCCGCCGCGGGCGGGGTCGCCGAAGTAGGCGACGACGTCGGCGGGCCATTGGTTGGCCTCGGCGAGTAGGACGCGGTCGGGGTAGAGGCGGTCGATCTCGGCGCGGACGCGTTTGAGGTAGGTGTGGGTTTCGGGGAGGTTTTCGCAGTTGGTGCCCTCGCGGGCGTACAGGTAGGGGACGGCGTCCAGGCGGAATCCGTCGATGCCCAGGTCGAGCCAGAACCGCAGGACCTCCAGCATGGCGTCTTGGACGGCGGGGTTGTCGTAGTTGAGGTCGGGTTGGTGGGAGAAGAAGCGGTGCCAGTAGTACTGGCGGCGGATGGGGTCGTAGGTCCAGTTGGAGGTTTCGGTGTCGATGAAGATGATGCGGGCGTCGGGGTAGCCGGTGTCGGTGTCGCTCCAGGTGTAGAAGTCGCCGTAGGGGCCTTGGGGGTCGGTGCGGGAGGCGTGGAACCAGGGGTGGGCGTCGGAGGTGTGGTTCATGACCAGGTCGGCGATGACGCGGATGCCGCGGGTGTGGGCTTGGTCGATGAGGTCGACGAAGTCGCCCAGGTCGCCGAAGTCGGGGAGGATGGTGGTGTAGTCGGCGATGTCGTAGCCGCCGTCGCGCAGGGGTGATTGGTAGATGGGCAGCAGCCAGAGGCAGTCGATGCCCAGCCATTGCAGGTGGTCGAGTTTGTTGATCAGGCCGCGCAGGTCGCCGTAGCCGTCGCCGTTGGAATCGGCGTAGCCCCGGACCGACACCTCATAGAACACCGCCGTCTTGAACCAATGCGG
>NZ_WOFH01000033.1 GCF_009733595.1 Actinomadura litoris
TAGAGGGTGTTGGGTTCCTGGTCGCACAGGATCCGCCCATGCAACTCGGCGTTGGTCTCGGGGTTCATCAACGCGTGCAGGTTCACCGCCTGCACATCGGCCAGGATCTGCCCCATCGACACCCCCCGATACACCGACGACCCCCCACTGGCCTGAGCGAACGTCTCCACCACCTCACGCGCCCGACCACACGCCGCACCCAACATCCCCCGCGCCGCCACCCGATCGGCCACCGACCACGCCGCACCCGAAGCCGCACCCCCATCCACCAGATCCGCCAGACGACGGGCGTGGAAAGACGCCTCCTGCAACAACTGCTCACCCCGCGCCGCCCGCAGATGCGTCACCGGCGCCTCCCCCTGCCGGTCATACCCCGTGTAGGTGATCTTCCGGTTCGGCAACCGCTCCCCGAACAGATCCCGCGCCGCCCGCGCCAACCCCACCACCACCCCCACCGACGACGCCGAAGCCACCGGCACCAACGGCGCCCGGTACATCGCCGCGCCCTCCGTGCCGGTGCGTCCCTCCAACACCGCGCCCAACGGGACCACGCGCTCGGAGGGGATGAACAGGTCGGTGGCCGAGGTACTCACACTCCCCGTCCCCCGCAGACCGTAGGTGTCCCAGTCATCGGCCACCTGCAAATCCGACATCGGCACCAGCGCCATCACCGGCTGCGGCTCGGCCTCCGCACTCACCACCACCGCGATGATCTCCTGCCACTGCGCATGATGCGCCCCCGTGATGAACCCCCACCGCCCATTCACCACGATCCCGCCATCCACCCGCGTGGCCATCCCCGAAGGGCTCAACGTCCCGCACACCCGCACATCCGGGGTCGAGAACACCTCCTCCTGCACCTTCTCCGGGAACAACCCCACCATCCACGTCGGAATCCAATACACCTGCGCCGTCCACCCCAACGACCCATCCACCGCCCCCAACTCCGCACCCACCCGCACCAACGTCGAGGTATCGGCCTCGAAACCCCCGAACCGGGCCGGGACACGCAGCCTGAAGATCCCCGCCTCCGCCAGCAACCCGATCTGCTCATCGGCCAACCGGCCATGCCGATCCGACCACCCCACGAACGCACCCGCCGCACGCGCCGCCTCCCCGGCACGCCCGACCAACTCCTCCTGACCCACCACATCCCTGGCCAACATCGCATCCTCCTCGCACGACCCCGACGAACGACGAC
>NZ_WOFH01000034.1 GCF_009733595.1 Actinomadura litoris
CCTAGGTCCTGTCCGGTGGATCTGGGTGTTTGGCTGAGGCTGATCTGTGTCCTGGGTTGTGATGGTGGACATGGTGCGTCGTCATGAGCTCACCGATGCCGCCTGGGCGCGGATCGAGCCGTTGTTGCCCGTCCAGCCGCGTCGGGGTGGCCGGTGGTTGGACCACCGGACGGTGTTGAACGGGATCTTGTGGAAGTTGGCGACCGGTGCGCCGTGGCGGGACCTGCCCGAGCGGTACGGCAACTGGAAGACCGTCTATGAGCGGTATCGGCGGTGGGCCGCCGATGGCACCTTCGATGCGGTCTTGAGCCACGCGCAGGTGCACGACGACTCGGTCGGCGGTATCGACTGGACGGTCAGCGTCGATTCCACCATCGTGCGCGCCCACCAGCACGCCGCCGGGGCCGCAAAAAAGGGGAACCGGGCGGGACGAATAGGGCAGCGGCGGCCGGGCAGGCACTGGGGCGCTCCCGGGGAGGGCTGACCACCAAGGTCCATCTGAGCGTGGACGGGCGTGGGCTGCCTTTGTCGATCGTGCTCACGCCCGGGAACGTCAACGACTGCACCGCCTTCCCCCAGGTCCTGGCCGCGATCGCCGTGCCGCGGCCCGGTCGGGGTCGCCCTCGGTGCCGGCCTGAGCGGGTGATCGCCGACAAGGCCTACAGCTCGGCCGCGATCCGCCGGTCACTACGGGAGCGGGGGATCGCCGCGACCATCCCCGAACGCGCCGACCAGAGGGCCGGACGCGCCCGCCGCGGCTCGCGCGGCGGACGCCCACCGACCTTCGACCCGGTCCTGTACAAGCGGCGCAACGTGGTCGAACGCTGCATCGGCCGCCTCAAGCAATGGCGCGGCATCGCCACCCGCTACGACAAACTCGCCCGCAACTACCGCGCAGCGATCGTCCTGGTCACAGCCCTG
>NZ_WOFH01000035.1 GCF_009733595.1 Actinomadura litoris
TCGTGTACGGCGACGTGAACTCGACGATCGCCGCCGCGCTGGTCGCGGCCAAGCTGCACATCCCGGTCGCCCATGTGGAGGCCGGGCTGCGCAGCTTCGACATGACGATGCCGGAGGAGGTCAACCGGCGCCTCACCGACCAGCTCTCCGACCTGTGCCTGGTCACGAGCCCGGAGGCGATCGGCCACCTGGCGAACGAGGGCGTCCCCGTCGGCCGCGCGCACCTGGTCGGCAACCCGATGATCGACACGCTGCTGGCCAACCTCGACAGCTTCGACACCGCGAAGGTCCGCGCGGCCCACGACCTGCCCGAGCGGTACGTGCTGGCGACCATGCACCGGCCCGCCAACGTGGACGCGCCCGGCACGGCGGCCGCGCTCGTCAAGCACCTGCACGGCGTCGCCGACCTGGCCGACGTCGTGATCCCCGTCCACCCGCGCGGACGGGCGAACCTGATCGCCGCCGGGCTGGACGCGCACCCCCGCGTCCACGTCCTCGAACCACTCGGCTACATCGACTTCATCGCCGCCGTCCGCGGCGCCGCCGCCGTCGTCACCGACTCCGGCGGGCTCCAGGAGGAGACGACGATCCTCGGTGTGCCGTGCCTGACCGTTCGGCCCAACACCGAACGGCCCATCACCATCACCCACGGCACCAACCGCCTCGTGACGTTCGAGGAACTGGTCCCGGC
>NZ_WOFH01000036.1 GCF_009733595.1 Actinomadura litoris
GTGCCGGGCGCGTCCACGTTGGCGGGCCGGTGCATGGTCGCCAGCACGTACCGGTCCGGCAGCCCGTACCGCGACCGCACCCTGCCGGTGTCGAACTTGCCGAGGTTGGCGAGCAGCGTGTCGATCATCGGGTTGCCGACCAGGTGCGCGCGGCCGACCGGGATCCCCTCGGCCGCCAGATGGCCGATCGCCTCCGGGCTCGTGACTAAGCACAGGTCGGAGAGCTGGTCGGTGAGGCGCCGGTTGACCTCCTCCGGCATCGTCATGTCGAAGCTGCGCAGCCCGGCCTCCACATGGGCGACCGGGATGTGCAGCTTGGCCGCGACCAGCGCGGCGGCGATCGTCGAGTTCACGTCGCCGTACACGACGACGAGGTCCGGGGCGCGCCGGACGAACTCGCGCTCCAGACCCACCATGACCGCCGCCGTCTGCTCGGCGTGCCCGCCCGAGCCGACGCCGAGGTTCACGTCGGGTTCGGGCAGGCCCAGCTCGTCGAAGAACACCTTCGACAGGCGTTCGTCGTAGTGCTGGCCCGTATGCAGGACGCTCTGGTCCAGGTCGCCGAGCGCGGCGACCACCGGCGCGGCCTTGACCAGGTTCGGCCGGGTGCCGAGCACGTGCGCGATCGAGGTGATCATTTCTTCCCTTCGCCGCCCGCCGGGCCGCCGGTCGGGGGGGGGGGGG
>NZ_WOFH01000037.1 GCF_009733595.1 Actinomadura litoris
CATGGCTGAGTTCGTCGGTGCGTTGGACCAGGGCACGACCAGTACCCGGTTCATGGTGTTCGACCATGGCGGCGGCGAGGTCGCGCGGCATCAGTTGGAGCATGAGCAGATCCTGCCGCGGGCGGGGTGGGTGGAGCACAACCCGACCGAGATCTGGGAGCGGACCCGGGCGGTGATCCAGACCACGCTGAACAAGGCGCACCTGTCCCACACCGATCTGGCGGCGCTGGGGATCACCAACCAGCGCGAGACCACGGTGGTGTGGAACCGCCGGACCGGGCGGCCCTACCACAACGCGATCGTGTGGCAGGACACCCGCACCGACCGGATCGCCGCGGCGCTGGAGCGCGATGGCCGCGGCGCCATCATCCGCCACCGCGCCGGCCTGCCCCCCGCCACCTACTTCGCCGGCGGGAAGGTGCAGTGGATCCTGGACAACGTCGCGGGGGTGCGCGAGGCCGCCGAGACCGGCGAGGCGGTGTTCGGGACCATCGACACCTGGGTGCTGTGGAACCTGACCGGCGGCACCGACGGCGGGGTCCACGTCACCGACCCCACCAACGCCAGCCGCACCATGCTGATGGACCTGGAGACCCTGAAGTGGGACGAGGAACT
>NZ_WOFH01000004.1 GCF_009733595.1 Actinomadura litoris
CCATCGACACCTGGGTGCTGTGGAACCTGACCGGCGGCACCGACGGCGGGGTCCACGTCACCGACCCCACCAACGCCAGCCGCACCATGCTGATGGACCTGGAGACCCTGAAGTGGGACGAGGAACTCCTGTCCTTCTTCGGTATTCCCCGCGCGATGCTCCCCACCATCAAACCCTCCTCGGCGCCCGAACCGTACGGGGTCACCCGTCCCGATGTGCTGGGGGGCGAGGTGGTGTTGACGGGCATTCTGGGTGATCAGCAGGCGGCCACGGTGGGGCAGGTGTGCTTCGCGCCCGGCGAGGCCAAGAACACCTACGGCACCGGCAACTTCCTCCTGCTCAACACGGGGGAGGAGTTGGTGCGGTCCCAGGCGGGGATGCTCACGACGGTCTGCTACCAGTTCGGGCGGGAGCGGCCGGTGTTCGCGTTGGAGGGGTCGATCGCGGTGACGGGGTCGGCGGTGCAGTGGCTGCGCGACCAGCTGGGGATCATCTCCGGTGCCGCCCAGAGCGAGGACCTGGCCCGGCAGGTCACCGACAACGGCGGGGTGTACTTCGTGCCCGCCTTCTCCGGACTGTTCGCCCCCTACTGGCGCTCGGACGCCCGCGGCGCCATCGTCGGGCTCTCGCGCTACAACACCAACGCCCACCTGGCCCGCGCCACCCTGGAGGCCATCTGCTACCAGACCCGCGACGTGGTGGAGGCCATGGCCCGCGACTCCGGCGTCCACCTGGACGTCCTCAAGGTCGATGGCGGCGTCACCGCCAACGAACTGTGCATGCAACTCCAAGCCGACATCCTGGGCGTCCCGGTCTCCCGCCCCGTCGTCGCCGAGACCACCGCCCTGGGCGCCGCCTACGCCGCCGGACTGGCCACCGGCTTCTGGAGCACCACCGACGAACTCCGCACCAACTGGAACCAAGACAAACGCTGGCAACCCACCTGGACCGACACCCAACGCCAACACGGCTACGCGGGCTGGAGGAAAGCCGTGGAACGGACGTACGGCTGGGTGGACGTCGAATAGCCACAGCGGAGTCACCATTCCTCGGCGTGTCCTGTCCTTCTCCGGTGGCGGGTGATGTCCTAGCATCCGGCGGGACAGCGTCGTCCCGGCCGCGCGTCGGCGCCGGCCCGCCGAGAGGAATCGCATGACCAGACGACTCGCAGGAGCCGCGCTCGCCGTCGCCGCCGGCGCGGCGGTGCTCGGCGCCGCCGGGACGGGCGCGGCCCAGGCCGGCCAGGGCGGCCAGGCCGACCAGGGTGGGCGCGGGAAGGTCGACTTCACCGGCATCGTGGCGCTGGACAACTGCTCGGGCTCGCTCGTGCGCGGCCCGCGCTCCCGCGACGGCGACGCCGCGCTGGTGATGACCAACGGCCACTGCCTGGAGTCCGGCATGCCGAAGGCGGGCCAGGTCATCGTCGGGCAGCCGTCCGGCCGGACGTTCACGCTCCTCTCCCCGGACGGGCAGCGCGACCTCGGCACGCTCAAGGCGACCCGGGTCGAGTACGCCACGATGACCGACACCGACGTCACGCTCTACCGGCTGGACACCACCTACGCCGCCATCCAGCGCCAGTACCGCATCCCGGCGCTGCGGCTGTCGACGTCCCGGCCGCACGACGGCACCGAGATCCGCATCGTGTCCGGGTACTGGCACAAGATCTACGGCTGCAAGACCGACGCGACGATCCACCGGCTGCGCGAGGGCGAGTGGACCTGGAAGAACTCCATCCGCTACGCGCCCCAGTGCCAGACGATCCACGGGACGTCCGGCTCGCCGATCATCGACGTCCGGACCCGCCGGATGGTCGGCATCAACAACACCGGCAACGACGACGGCGAGCGCTGCACGCTCAACAACCCGTGCGAGGTCGACCGGAAGGGCAGGATCACCGTCCGCAAGGGCATCCACTACGGGCAGCAGACCTACCTGCTGGCCCGCTGCCTCGGCAAGGGCAACCGCGTCGTGCTGGGCAGGCACTGCGCGCTGCCGAGGCCGGCCGCCAAGCACTGACGGCACACGGCCGGCGCCCCGGACCGAGGGCGCCGGCGCCGGGCACGACCGGCCCGGCCGGGCGGACGGGGTGATCGATACACTGGTCGCCGGCCCGACGGACGAGGGCCGCGGCGGCGAGGTCCGCCGTCCCCGGCCGGACGGGGGGACCGGGGAGCCGGCCGCGGGCGGTCCCCGCCGGTGACGAAGATCCCCGCTGGCAGGAGTGCCCCGTGTCCGAGCGAGCCCCCGACGGCGCCTTCGACGAGGGCGGTGGCGACGACGGCCTCTCGGCCGCGGAGTCCGGCCCGCTCGTCGACCCCGACGTCGACCTGCACGTCCCCCGGCAGCGCTTCGAGCTGCACCGCGCGCCGTGGTCGACGCTCGCCGCGATCTCGGTGGGCGGGATCATCGGCGCGCTGTCGCGCTACGAGCTGACCGACGCCTTCCCCTACGGGCCCGGGGACTTCCCCTGGCCGGTCTTCGGGATCAACGTCGGCGGCTGCCTGCTGATCGGGGTGCTGATGGTGCTGATCACCGAGGTGCGGCGGGCGCACCACCTGGTGCGGCCGTTCCTCGGCGTCGGGGTCCTGGGCGGCTTCACGACGTTCTCCACCTACGTCGTGGACATCCAGCGGGCCGTGGACGCCGACGCCGCCGCGACCGCGCTCGGCTACCTCGCCGCGACGCTCGTCGCCGCGCTCGCCGCGACGACCGCCGGGCTGCGGCTGACCCGCGCGCTCGCCCGGCCCCGCGCGGGCGGCGCCGCGCCCGAGGCCGCCGGGGCGGGGGAGCGGCCGTGACGATCCTGCTGGTCGCGCTCGGCGCGGCGCTCGGCGCGCCGGTCCGCTACCTCACCGACCGGGCCGTGCAGGCCCGGCACGACTCGGAGTTCCCCTGGGGGACGCTCACCGTCAACGTCGCGGGGTCGGCGCTGCTGGGGTTCCTCGTGGCGCTCCCGGCGGACGGCGGCGTCATGTCCTTCGCCGGGACGGGCCTGTGCGGCGCGCTCAGCACCTACTCCACGTTCGGATACGAGACCGTGCGCCTCGTCGAGGACGGGGCGCGCTTCTACTCCGTGGCCAACGTCGCCGCGAGCATCGCGGCGGGGCTCGGCGCCGCCTACTGCGGCATGACCGTCGCGGCGGCCGTCACCGGCTGACGGCGGGCCGCCGCGAGCCCCTGCGGCGGAAAGCGTGGCGCGGCCCAGGCTCGCAGTCCTGAGCACCTGGCTCCGAGCTCGCGAGTGGGCCGCGCCGTGACTCTGCCCATGCCCCGGTTCGAGTAAACCGGTAGGTATCGTCACTGTCCCCCCGGCGCCAGGGTGGTGCGGCGCCGGGGCGGACGGTGCTCCGTCGCCCCCCCGCCGACCGCCCTAGCGGGCGAGGTCCACCGCCGGGCCCTCGGCGGCGGGCGCGGGGCGGGCGGGGCGGTCGGTCCGCCCGCGCGCCAGGATGATCCCGAGCACGATGCCGATCAGGATCGACCCGGCGAGGGCCCAGCCGGTGCCGTACTCGGCGTGCCGGGTCGAGCCGCTGTCCTCGGTCAGGGTGAGGAACAGCGTCCCGACCGTGGCGACGCCGACGACCTGGCCGAGCTGCATGAGCGTCAGCAGCAGCCCGCTGGCGTCCGAGGCGTCCTCGGCCGGGACGTTCGAGAGCGCGACCGTCATGCCGATCGGCAGGACGCCGAGCCCGAACCCGATGGCCGCGGTCAGCAGCTCGTAGGCCACGCCGCCGCCGGCCAGCGGGCCGACGCACAGGTAGCCCAGCGCCGCGATCGTGAACCCGATCGGGATGGCGGGGCGGTGCCAGCGGGCGGGCAGCCGCTGCCAGGTCAGGCCGACCGCGCCGAACGCGGCGACGCACGGCACGAACGCGAGCCCCGACTCCAGCGGCGACATGTCGAGGTCGCCCTGGAGGTGCAGCGTCGTGGTGAACAGGAACGAGCCCCACGTGCCCGGCCCGAACACGAGGACCGCGCAGGCCACGGGCAGCTTCGGCGCGCGCAGCACCCGTCCCGAGATGAGGGGGCGCAGGCCGCGGGACGCGACGCCGCGCTCCACGGCGACGAACGCGCCGAGGAAGACCGCGCTCGCGGCGAGCGACACCCAGCCCCACAGCGGCCAGCCGAACTCGTGGCCGAGGATCAGCGGCACCACCAGCAGCAGCACCGCCGGGATCAGCGTGGCCAGCCCGGGGAGGTCCAGGGCCCGCACGACCGAGCCGCCCTCCCGCGACGGCTCCGGCCGGGGCAGCACGCGGGGCCCCGCGAGCAGCAGCGCGACGCCGATCGGCACGTTCACCAGGAAGACCGTCCGCCAGCCGCTGCCGAACAGGTCCGCGCTGACCAGCAGGCCGCCCGCCACCTGCCCGATGACGACGCCGCCGGCGATGATGGCCGTGTAGAAGCCGAGCGCGCGCGCCCGTGCCGCGCCGGCGTAGTTGCGCTGGATCATCGACATCACCTGCGGCGTCATGAGCGCCGCGCCGACGCCCTGCAGGAAGCGGAACGCGACCAGCGTCCAGGTGGACGGCGCGAGCCCGCAGGCCAGCGAGGTCACCGTGAAGACCGCGAGGCCGAGGTGGTAGGCGCGGCCGTGGCCGATGATGTCGCCGATCCTGGCTCCCGTGATCAGCAGGACGGCGTAGGAGATGACGTATCCGGCCACGATGAGCTGGATGCCGGCGCCGGAGGCGTGCAGGTCGGCGCGCATGGTCGGCAGGGCCACGTTGACGATGTTGACGTCGAGGATGGCCATGAACTGCCCGAGCAGGATGAGGGCCAGCATGAGGCCGCCGGGCCCGCTCCGCGTCCCCCGGTCGGGAACAATCCCGGGCGGATCGGTTGTCTGAGTCATACGGGTCATCCTCCTTGAGGTTCGATACCGGTAACGAGAGCCCGCTTATACTGGTACTGACAGCACCTGGAACGTGCGGCCACCGCGCGTGAGGCCCTGGGGGCGTGATGACCGGCATGAGCACCGCCGAGGAGACCACCGGGCGGGAGCGCCGCGGCGAGCTCGGCGCCTTCCTGCGCAGCCGCCGCGAGCGGATCACCCCGGCCGACGTCGGCATGCCCGCCGGCCCGCGCCGCCGCACGCCCGGCCTGCGCCGCGAGGAGGTCGCCCAGCTCGCGGGGGTCGGCGTCACCTGGTACACGTGGCTGGAGCAGGGCCGTCCGATCAAGGTGAGCACCCAGGTGCTGGACGCCGTGGCCCGCACGCTGCGGCTGGACGGCACCGAGCACGAGCACCTGTACCGGCTGGCCGAGGTCCCGACGGCCACCCTGTCCGATACGGTCGGCACCCCGCTCCCCCCCGACGTCCAGACGATCCTGGACGGCCTGCTCCCGCTGCCCGCGGTGGTGTCCAACGGCCGCTGCGACGTCCTCGCGTGGAACGCCGCCTACGCGGCGCTCTTCCCGCGCGTGGTGCGGGCGACCGGGTGCGAGCGCAACTCGATGTGGATGATGTTCACGCTGCCGCCGTGCTGCAACCCGGTCGTGAACTGGGAGGAGGAGACGCCGATCCACGTCGCGGTGTTCCGGCACCGCTACATCAGGCACCTCGGCGAGCCGGGCTGGAAGGAGCTGGTCGAGCGGCTCCAGGCGGTCAGCCCGGAGTTCGCGCGGCTGTGGGCGGCCTCGCACGACGTCGCGATCCCCGGGCAGCGGACCAAGGTGTTCCGGCACCACGCCGGCGGAGAGATCCGCACCCGCACCACGAACCTGGAGATCACCGCCTCACCCGGGGTCCGGGTCGTGGTCTACGTGCCGACCGACGAGGAGAGCCGCGACCGGATCGGCTGGCTGCTCGCCAACCCCGAGGCCGCCGCCCCCGACCACACCCACTGACGGTGCGCCCCGTCTCCCGGCCGAGCCGATCGCGGTCATCGCGGTCATCCTGGTCCTCCCTCTGCCGTCGATGACCCCGACGCTACGGACGTTCCGGACCCCCGGCGATTACCTCGGAGGTAGCCGCGAGCGGTGCGCTAGAGGCGGAAGGCGAGGTCGGGCTCGACCTCCGGGACGTCCATCTGCGCCTTCTGCAACCGCCCGGAGTAGTCCCAGTTCATCGACTGCCAGCGGGTGAACTGGTCCAGCACCCACACGCCCGACTGGCGGCTCCCGTTGCCCGACCGCCCGTTCCCGCCGAACGGCAGGTGCGCCTCGGCGCCCGAGGTGGAGTTGTTCACGCTGACCATCCCCGCCGAGACCCGCCGCCGGAACGCGAACACCTTCGCCGGGTCGGTGGTGTAGATCGACGCCGACAGCCCGTAGCCCGGCGCGTTCGCCAGCGCGACTGCCTCGTCCAGCGTCCGGTAGGAGGCGACGCCGACGACCGGCCCGAACGTCTCGTGCGCGAACAGGTCGTCGCCGGGGCCGACGCCGTCCACGATCACCGGGTGGTAGTACAGGCCGTCCGCCGGGTCGCCCGCGAAGCCCGCTCGCGGGTTCGCGGCCGTGATCCGGCCCGTCCCGGACGAGCCGTGCACGGTGTGGTCGGGCCCGATCCAGCCGAGGACCCGCTCGAAGCCGTCCGCGAACCGCTGGTCGATCAGCGGCCCGAACAGCACGTCGCCGGACGGGTCGCCCACGGTGGCCGCGCGCGCCGCCTCGTCCAGCAGCCGGACGAACTCCGCGTGCGCCGACTCGTGCACGATCGCCGTGCCGAGGGAGGTGCAGCGCTGCCCGGCCGTCCCGAACCCGGAGAACAGCGCGCCCTCGACGGCCAGCGGGAGGTCGGCGTCCTCGGTGACGACCATCGGGTTCTTGCCGCCCAGCTCCAGGCACGGCGTCTGGAGGTGGCGGCCGCACAGCGCGCCGATCCGCGACCCGACCTCGGTGGAGCCGGTGAAGCCCACCTTGCCGACGAGCCCCGCCTCCAGCGCCAGCTCCAGGCCCCGGAACGTCTCGGGGCCGTCGGCGTACACGACGTTGAGGACGCCGTCCGGGATCCCCGCATGGGCGACGAGCTGATAGAACGCCTCCGCGCACGCCGCCGCGTACTCGGCGGGCTTCCACACGACCGTGTTCCCGCACAGCAGCGCCGGGACGATGTACCAGGACGGCACGGCGACGGGGAAGTTCCCGGCCGTGATCACGGTGACGACCCCCACCGGGTCGCGGAAGGTCAGGAGCTGCTTGTCCGGCATCTCCGACGGGACGGTCCGCCCGTACAGCCGCCGCCCCTCCCCGGCGAAGAACGCGCAGGTGTCGGCGATCTCCTGCACCTCGCCGAGCGCCTCGGCGTAGGGCTTGCCGACCTCCCGGGTGACGACGCGGGCGAGGGCCTCCTTGTTGGCCTCGACGAGGCGTCCGAGCGCCGCGACGGCCTGCCCCCGGACGGGCGGCGGGACGTCGCGCCAGGCGTCCTGCGCGGCGCGGGCGGCGCGGCACGCCGCGACCAGGTCGTCGGCCCCGGCCAGGGCCACGTCGGCGACCACCTCCGACACGCGGGCGGGGTCGACGGAACGGTATGAGCGCGGCCCGGCCGGGATGCGGGAGCCGCCGATGACGGAGGTGAGCACGGACTCAAGCTTGGCCGGTCCGCCGCGTCTCCGCCAAGCGGGCCGGATGCTTGGCATCGCGGGCGAGGTGTCCGATGCTCGACACCGCACCCCTTCCACCGAGGCAGGAGGCCGCATGGCAGCCCGCGACGCCGAGCCCGCCGACGTCCACTTCCTGGAGCGGGCCGAGTCGCTCCGGCCCTCCGGCGCGTCCCGCCCGCCGGGGCCGCTCACCGGGGAGCGCCTCCTGGAGCTGTTCGACGCGCAGCTCGGCAGCCGCCACCTCGACCTCGCCGCGAGGTGGCTGCGGGCGGGCGGCCACGGGTTCTACACGATCGGCTCGTCCGGGCACGAGGGCGACGCGGCCGTCGCGGCCGCGCTCCGCCCGGACGACCCGGCGCTCCTGCACTACCGCTCGGGCGCGTTCTTCCTGGAGCGCGCCCGTCAGGTGCCGGGGCGGGACGCGCTGCGCGACGTCCTGCTGGGCGTGGTCGCCGCCGCCGAGGACCCGATCTCCGGCGGGCGGCACAAGGTGTTCGGCGCCGACCGGCTCCACGTCATCCCGCAGACGTCCACGATCGCCTCGCACCTCCCGCGCGCGCTCGGCGTCGCGTTCGCGATCGGACGCGCCGTCCGCCTCGGCGTCGAGCCGCCCTGGCCGCGCGACGCGCTGGCCGTGTGCGGGTTCGGGGACGCCTCCGCCAACCACTCCACCGCGGCCGGCGCCGTCAACGCGGCCGTGAACTGCGGCCACCAGGGCGTGCCGATGCCGCTGCTCCTCGTCTGCGAGGACAACGGCATCGGCATCAGCGTCCGCACCCCGCCGGGGTGGATCGAGGCCGCCTACGGCTCGCGGCCGGGCCTCGCCTACTTCCACGCCGACGGCGGTGACCTGGAGGAGGTCTACAGCGTCGCCCGTGACGCGGCGGCCTGGGTTCGGGAGAGGCGCCGTCCGGCGTTCCTGCACCTGCGCACCGTCCGGTTGATGGGGCACGCGGGCTCCGACGTCGAATCGGCCTACCGGACCCAGGCGGAACTGGACGCCGACCTCGCCGCCGACCCGCTGCTGCGCACGGCGCGAACGCTCGTCGACCGGGGGCTGGCGACGGCGGACGATGTCGTCGGCCGCTACGAGGCCAAGCGCGCCGAGGTCATGGCCCTCGCTGCGGAGGTCGCGGACGCGCCGCGCCTGACCTCCGCGCGCGAGGTCATGGCCCCGCTCCCCGCCCCGCCGAGCGCCGACCCGTCAAGCGCCGAGCCACCCCCCGAGCAGCCCTCCGAGCCCGGCGGTGAGCGGCTGACGCTCGCGCGGGCGGTCAACCGGGCGCTCGCCGACCTGCTCGACGAGCGGCCCGAGGCGCTGGTGTTCGGCGAGGACGTCGCGCGCAAGGGCGGCGTGTACGGGGTCACGCGGGGGCTGCTGCGGCGCGCCGGCGCGGCGCGGGTGTTCGACACGATCCTGGACGAGCAGTCGATCCTCGGCCTCGCGCTGGGTCTCGCGACGGCGGGACTGCTGCCGGTCCCGGAGATCCAGTACCTCGCCTACCTGCACAACGCCGCCGACCAGCTCCGCGGCGAGGCGGCCACGCTGCCGTTCTTCTCCGCGGGCCGCTACCGCAACCCGATGGTGGTGCGCATCGCCGCCTACGCCTACCAGAAGGGGTTCGGCGGCCACTTCCACAACGACAACGCCGTCGCCGCGCTGCGCGACATCCCCGGCCTGGTCATCGCCTCGCCCGCGCGCCCCGACGACGCCGCCGGGATGCTGCGCGCCTGCGCGGACGCGGCGTCCGCGCACGGCCGGGTCTGCGTACTGCTGGAGCCGATCGCGCTCTACCACGTCCGCGACCTGCACGAGGACGGGGACGGCGGCTGGCTCGCCGCGCCCGGCCGGGACGCGGTGCCGCTCGGCCGCGCCCGCACCCACGGCGGCGGCGGCGACCTCACCATCGTCACGTTCGCGAACGGGCTGCGCATGAGCCTGCGCGCGGCCCGCCGGCTGGAGCGCCGCGGCGTCCGCTGCCGCGTCCTCGACCTGCGCTGGCTGGCGCCGCTGCCGGCGGCCGACCTGCTGCGCGAGGCCCGCGCGACCGGCGCCGTCCTGGTCGCCGACGAGACCCGCCGGACGGGCGGGGTGTCGGAGGCCGTCCTCACCGCGCTCACCGACGGAGGGTTCGCGGGCCGCGCGGCCCGCGTCACGAGCGAGGACAGCTTCGTGCCGCTCGGCGATGCCGCCCGGCACGTCCTGCTGTCGGAACGCGCGATCGAGGAGGCCGCGCTGGCCCTGCTCGACCGCTGAGCCACGACCGGCCTACTTGATCCAGACCGACTTGGCGTCGCAGAAGGCGTGGACGCCCTCCTGCGACAGCTCCCTCCCGTATCCGGACCGCTTCACGCCGCCGAACGGCAGCTCCGGGTAGGAGGTGGTCATGCCGTTGATGAAGACCTGCCCGGCGTCCAGCTCCCGGACGAACCGCTCCTGCTCGTCGGGCTCCCGCGTCCAGGCGTTCGAGCCGAGGCCGAAGCCGGTCGCGTTGGCCAGCTCGACCGCCTCCGACACGCCCCGGACCCGGAACAGCGACGCGACCGGCCCGAACACCTCCTCGTGGAACATGCGCATCTCGGGCGTCACGCCGGAGATCACGGTCGGCGGATAGAACCAGCCGGGACCGGCCGGGCGCTCGCCGCCGCACAGCACCGTGGCGCCCTTGCCGACGGCGTCGGCGACCAGGGCCTCGACGTCGGCGCGGCCCTGCTCGCTGGCCAGCGGCCCCACGTCGGTGCCCTCGTCCATCGGGTCGCCGACGGTCCGGTCGCGCATGGCCTCGACGAACCGCCGCTCGAACTCGTCCGCGACACCGATGTCGGCGATGAAGCGCTTGGCGGAGATGCAGCTCTGCCCGTTGTTCAGGCAGCGGGACGTGGCCGCCGCCTCCGCCGCCGCCGCGACGTCGGCCGAGGGCATCACCACGAACGGGTCGCTGCCGCCGAGCTCCAGCACCGTCGGCTTGACCTCGTCCCCGGCGATCGCGGCGACCGACCGCCCGGCGGGCTCGCTGCCGGTGAGCGTCGCGGCCCGCACCCGCGGGTCGCGCAGCACCCGCTCGACCTGCCGCGACCCGATGAGCAGCGTCTGGAACACGCCCTCGGGGAACCCCGCCCGGCGGAACAGGTCCTCCAGGAACAGCGCCGTGCGCGGGACGTTCGAGGCGTGCTTCAGCAGCCCCACGTTGCCCGCCATCAGCCCCGGCGCCGCGAACCTGATCACCTGCCAGAGCGGGAAGTTCCACGGCATGACCGCCAGCACGGGCCCGAGCGGCTGGTAGCGGACGTAGGCGCCCGACGCGCCCACGGCTTCCGCGTCGGCCGGGCGGTCGGCCAGGAACCCCTCCGCGTGCTCGGCGTAGTACCGGCACGCGTGCGCGCACTTGCGCGCCTCGGCCCTGGCCGCCGTGAACGTCTTGCCCATCTCGGCGGTCACCATGGCGCCGATCCGGTCGGCCTCCTCGTCCAGGATGTCGGCGGCGGCGCTCATCCACGCCGCCCGCCCCCCGACGGGCGTGAGGCGGTAGGACGCGAACGCCTCGGCGGCCCGCCCGACGTACCGGTCGACGGCGTCCTCGGAGAGCGCGTCGAAGGTCTGCTCCACCCGTTCCGTCGCGGGGTTGGTCGTCGCGATCGTTGTCATGTCCGATGCTCCCTGAGATGTCCGTTTCGACCCTCCGGGGCGTGCCCTTGGGGGCATCCGGGAAACACCGGCGGGTCCGCGCCGGAACCCCGGCGCGGACCCGATGCTCAGGCGGGGACGACGCAGACCGGGGACGGCACCTCCAGCGCCCCGGCGGGCGCCGGGAGGCCGTCCGCGCCGATCCGGAACGTGGCGACCAGCCCGCTCCGCTCGTTCGCGACGTGCATCCACGCGCCGTCGACGTGCAGGTCGCGGGGCCAGTGCCCGCCCGAGGCGATGTCCGCGACGGGCTTGAGCGCCGCGCCCTCGTCGAGCACGCGGTGCGTGGTGACCACGTCCGCGCCGCGCGTCGAGGTGTAGACGTGCCGGCCGTCGCCGCCGAGCTTGATCGCCCCGGCGAGCGACTCGCCGTCCGACCCCGCCGCGGTGGCGGGCGACTCGGCGACCGGTTCGAGCCGGGCGTAGCCGTCCGCGCCGCCGGCGGGGCGCAGCACGAGCACCGTGGCCGCCAGCTCGGTCAGCACGAACACGTGCCCGCTCGGGTGCACGGCCAGGTGCCGGGGCCCGCACCCCGCCGGGAGCCGGGTCTCCCCGGTGAGCCGCAGGCGCCCGTCCTCGATCCGGAACGAGCGGACGAGGTCGGCGCCGAGGTCGGTGGACAGGATCGTCCCGTCCGGGGCGGGGGCGGTCATGTGCGCGTGCGGGCCGTCCTGGCGGTCCTCGCGCGGGCCGGAGCCGTGGCCCTCGACGACGTCGGGCTCGCCGGTGAAGGCGCCGTCCGGGCCCAGCGGCACCGCCCGCACCGTCCCGGACCCGTAGTCGGCCACCAGCAGGTGCCCGCCGCCGGGCGACAGCGACAGATGGCAGGGGAGCGCCCCCGCCTCGCGCCTGCCGATCTCCCGGAGCCGCCCGCCCTCGACCGCGTACGCGAGGACGCCTCCCGCGTCCTCCTCCCGGACCGCGTAGAGGACGCGGCCGCCCGGACGCACCGCCAGATAGGACGGGCTCGCCGCCGCGCCCGCGAGCTCCGGGCCCTCCAGCGCGCCGTCCGCGCCTCGCCGCACGCGGTAGACGCCCTCACCGGCGCCCATCGCGCCCGTGTACGTGCCCACCCAGAACACCCGCTCGCCCACCCGGACTCTCCTCCCGACCGCGGAATGTGATCATTCCCGCCCCCGAGACGGGCGGCGGGCCACCGAGCCTAACGTCCCGGAGGCGCCGGGGGATTTCGCAGCTCAACGGCGTTCCTCCTGGTCAGCGGCGGCGTCGCGGGCATGGGCGGCCGACCGGGCGCGGCGCCTGAGACCTGACGATCCCGGCGGTTCCGCCCAGGGCGCGGGTGGGCTTTGGTACGGTCGCGCGCGGTCGACCTATGATCGCCGGTGGGGGACCGCGGAGCGCCCGGGGGACAGCGGCGCTCGCACGGCCCCGTCGAGGAGACGAGAGAGGCAATGGCTGATATCACCGAGGCGCCCGAGTGGTCTGCGCTCGCCGAGCACCAGGCGGTGCTGGCGGGGCGGCACCTGCGCGAGCTGTTCGCGGACGACCCGGGGCGCGCCGAGCGCATGACGGTCACCGCGGGGGACCTCCACCTGGACTACTCCAAGCACCGCGTCACCGCCGAGACGCTGGGGCTGCTGGTGTCGCTCGCCGAGCGCGCGGGGCTGCGCGAGCGGATCGAGGCGATGTTCTCCGGCGAGCACATCAACGTCAGCGAGGACCGCGCCGTCCTGCACACGGCGCTGCGGCTGCCGCCGGGCGAGCCGCTCACCGCGGACGGCCAGGACGTCGCCGCCGACGTGCACGCCGTCCTGGACCGGATGGCGGAGTTCGCGGGACGCGTCCGCGCGGGGGAGTGGACGGGTTTCACCGGCAAGCCGATCGCGACCGTCGTGAACATCGGCATCGGCGGGTCCGACCTCGGCCCCGCCATGGCCTACGAGGCGCTGCGCGACTTCGCCGACGCGGGGATCTCGTGCCGGTTCGTGTCCAACATCGACCCGGCCGACATCGTCGGGACGCTCGCGGACCTCGATCCCGAGCGGACGCTGTTCGTCATCAGCTCCAAGACGTTCGGGACGCTGGAGACCCTCACCAACGCCAAGGTCGCGCGGGAGTGGCTGGTCGGGCGGCTCGGCGACGAGAAGGCCGTGTCGCGGCACTTCGTCGCGGTGTCGACCAACGCCGAGCGGGTCGCGGCCTTCGGCATCGACACCGCCAACATGTTCGGGTTCTGGGACTGGGTCGGAGGCCGCTACTCCTTCGACGGCGCGATCGGGCTGTCCCTCATGGTCGCGATCGGCGGCGAGGCGTTCCGCGAGATGCTCGCCGGGTTCCGCCAGATCGACGAGCACTTCCGCAGCGCGCCGTTCGAGGCGAACATGCCCGTCCTGATGGGGCTGCTCGGCGTCTGGTACACCGACTTCTTCGGCGCGCAGACCCGCGCGGTGCTTCCCTACAGCCAGCGGCTGTCGCGCTTCCCCGCCTACCTCCAGCAGCTCACGATGGAGTCCAACGGCAAGTCGGTGCGGGCCGACGGCGTCCCCGTCGTCGCGCAGACCGGTGAGATCTTCTGGGGCGAGCCGGGCACGAACGGCCAGCACGCCTTCTACCAGCTCCTGCACCAGGGCACCCGGCTCGTGCCCGCCGACTTCATCGGCTTCGCCGAGCCGTTCGAGGACCGCGCGGGCATGCACGACCTGCTGACCGCCAACATGCTCGCGCAGACCTCCGCGCTGGCGTTCGGCAAGACCGCCGAGGAGATCGCCGCCGAGGGGACGCCCGCCGCGGTCGTCCCGCACAAGGTCATGCCGGGCAACCGGCCGACCAGCACGATCCTCGTGCCGAAGCTGACCCCCCGGACGCTCGGCGCGCTCGTCGCCCTCTACGAGCACATCGTGTTCGTCGAGGGGACGATCTGGGGCATCGACTCCTTCGACCAGTGGGGCGTGGAGCTCGGCAAGGTCATGGCGATGGACCTGGCGCCCGCGCTCACCTCCGAGGAGCCCCCGGCGCAGGCCCCCGACCCCTCCACGGCGGCGCTCGTCCGCCGCTACCGGCGGCTGCGCGGCCGGGCGGTCTGACGCGACGCGTGCGGACGGGGCCCGCCGGATCCGTCCGGCGGGCCCGGCCCGCGCCGTTCAGCTCCGCGCGCCGGGCAGCGGCCCGGAGGCCCAGCCCCGGACGTCCAGGGCCGCCCGGAACTCGCGGTAGGAGATGAAGCCGTCGCGGTTGGTGTCGGCCTGCTCGAACCTGTCCTGGGTCTCCGCCCGCGTCCAGGACAGCCCGAGGCTCTCCAGGACGAGCGTGAACTCCATGAGGTCGAGCCGGTCGTCGCCACCGAGGTCCGCGCGCCTGAACACGGCGAGAAGGTCGTCCTCGGTCGGCCTCGTGGTCATCTCAGTTCCCCGTTCTGGTCCGGTGTGCCCGCATCATCGCACGGCGAGCGGGCGGGTCCCACCGGAAACGCCGTCCGACCCGACCCGGTTCCCGGTCGTTCATCCCTCGCTTCCGGTTTGGGGCCGTGTCCGGTCACGTGACGACGCACTCGATCCGGTAGCGGCCGTCCTCGTCGCGGTGCGCGCCGTGGATGTCGGTGGCGAGGTAGGGGAAGGCGCGGTCGAAGGCCTCCAGGGCACGCAGGTAGCGCAGCACCGGCCCGTCGGCGGCCCCGGCGGCCTCGCCGGGCATCAGCATCGGGATCCCGGGCGGCGTGACGACGACGGTCGAGGCGCAGACCCGGCCCGCCAGCTCCTCCAGCGGGACCCGCTCGGTGCGGGAGCGGATCAGCGCCTGGTAGCACTCGGCGGGGGTCAGGACGGGTCGGGGCAGGTCGGTGAAGACCTGGTCGAGCAGCTCACCGAGGCGGGAGTCGCGCAGCCTCCCGTGGACCGCCTCGCAGAGCGCGCGCAGCGAGATCCCGGGCGGTCCGAACCCGGGCAGCGCCTCCGCCAGCGGTGCGCCGCCGTCGTAGGCGTTCTTGAAGTCGATGAGCGCGTCGATCAGCGTCCCCCACTTGCCCTTGGTGATGCCGATCGAGAACAGCACCAGCAGCGTGTGGTCGCCGGTCTTCTCCACGACGATGCCGCGCCGCTCCAGGTAGGCGGCCACGATCCGGGCGGGGATCCCCCACGGGGTGGTGCCGGCGACGGCGTCGGCGCCCGGGCAGGTGATCGTCACCTTGATCGGGTCGAGCGCGCACTGGCCGTCGTCGAGGCCGCCGAACCCGTGCCAGGCGGCGCCGGGCTCCAGCGTCCAGCAGCGCGGCTCGGTGGACAGCAGCGTGATGTCGGCGTCCTCGAACCGGGTCGTGCCGCCGGTCCGCGGGTCGGTCACCTCCGGCGGCTGCCAGACGCCGAAGAACCAGTCGGGGCGGGCGTCGTCCTCGCGGACGCGGCCGGCCAGCCGCACCATCGCCTGCCGGAAGCGGACCGCCTCGACGATCGCCTCGCCGGTGAGGAACGGGCCGGACGGGCCGTCCATCATCGCCGCCGCCACGTCCAGGGACGCGATCATCGGGTAGAGCGGCGAGGTGCTGGCGTGCATCAGGAACGTCTCGTTGAACCGCTCGTAGTCCACCGGCGCGCGCGGTGAGGAGCGCACGTGCAGCATCGACGCCTGCGACAGCGCCGCCAGCAGCTTGTGCGTGGACTGCGTGGCGAACACCGTCGGACGCTCCGGGCCGGGCAGCGACCGCTCGTCGACGGCCATGCCGTACCGGCGCTCGTACAGCGGGTTGAAGCGGGCGTAGGCGAACCACGCCTCGTCGAAGTGCACCCGCGGCACCGACGCGCCGAGCAGCGCCGCGACCTGGACGGCGTCGTAGCACAGCCCGTCGTAGGTCGAGTTGGTGATCACCGCGTACGCGGCGCCGGAGCCCGCCGCGCCCGCGCCGAACGGGTGGCCCGCCAGCCGGTCGGCGACGGCCGCCGCCGCCAGCGACCCGGCCGGGATGGGGCCCGCGAGCCCGAGCCCGTTGCGCTCCGGAACGAGGTAGACCGGGCGGGCGCCGCTGATGGCGAGGACGTGCTGGACGGACTTGTGGCAGTTGCGGTCCACCAGCGCCAGCTCGTCGCGGGCGACCGCGTGGTGCCCGACGATGCGGTTGGCGGTCGAGTTGCCGTTGACGACGAAGAACGTCCGCTCGGCGCCGAAGATCCGGGCGGCGTTGCGCTCGGCGTCGCCGATCGGGCCGGTGTGGTCCAGCGGCGACCCGAGCTCGGGGACCGAGATCGACAGATCGGTGCGCAGCAGCCGCTCGCCGTAGTAGTCGAAGAACGCCCGCCCCACCGGCGACTTCAGGAACGCCACCCCGCCGGCGTGGGCGGGGGTGTGCCAGGAGTAGCGGTGCCGGTCGTCCAGGCGCTGGAGCGCCTCGAAGAACGGCGGCAGGATCCGCTCGGCGTACTCCTGCGCCGCGTGCGCGACGCGCCCGGCGATGAAGTCGGGGGTGTCCTCCAGCAGGAAGACATAGCCCTGGATCACCTCGTACACCCACAGCGGGACGTCGCGGGCCTCCTGCTCGGCGGTCACGAGGAACACCGGGAGGCGGTGGAACCGCCCGCCCACCGCGGTCAGGACGTCCTCGGTGCCCGCCGCCCCCCAGCCCACCAGCGCCGCCGCCAGCATGGCGTCCGAGCGGACCACCGCCAGCGCGTCGGCGGCGCGGTGCGTCCAGCGGACGTGCAGCCCGTGCCCCTCCAGCGCGGCGCACAGGCGGCGGAGCTGCTCGGCGACCACCGAGTCGCCGTCCGGCGCCTCGTCGACGGCGACGAGGATCGTTCGTTGCATCGCGGGGCCTCCCGTCGCCCAGGGGCGGAGTTCCCGAACGGTAACAACCGGGCCGATCACCGAATAGTGCCTGAATGGCAACTAAAAGTAACCGTTGCGGGAGGAGGGTGGCGTGCGACGGTAAGCCCCCGTTTATTGCGACGTGTCCCGGCCGCCGGTCAGCTCGGGGATCCGCCCCCGGTAGCGGGCCAGGAGCGCCGCGTTCTCCTCGTCCCCGCCCGGGACGTTCGCGCTCGTCCAGCGGGGGAGCCGCATACCGCGCGCGGAGGCGAGGTCGTCGAGCTCGGCGAGGACGCGCGACCACGTGTAGGCGGCGAGGATCGTGGAGACCGCGGCGGTGCGCGGCGCGCCCGCCGGGTGCAGCGCGTCGCCCGGCGGGACGCGCGTGTCCAGCACGATCGCGGCGTGGTCGGCGAGGCTCGTCGGGGTCCGCGCCGCCGCCTCGCGCGAGGCCCGCGCCGAGGTCACCGCGATGACCGGCACGCCCCGCGCCGCGCACGCCTCCGCGACCTCGACCGGGTAGGGGTTGCGGCCGCTGGTGGAGAACACCACCGCGACGTCGGGCGGGGTGGGCGCGGCGGCCTCGACGACGCCCCGCCCGACCCCGCTCTCCCGCTCGACCCGCGTGCTGCGCAGGGCGTCGTCGAGCGGGAACACGCCGGGATGCCAGATCGGCCGGACCGCGGCGAGCCCGCCCGCGCGGTAGAAGGTCTCGCAGACCATCGCCAGCGAGTGGCCCGCGCCCGCGACGTGCACGATCCCGTCGGAGGCGACCGACTCCAGCAGCAGCGCGGCGGCCTCGCCGATCGCCGCGCCGGACACGGAGTCGAGGTCGTCCAGCAGGGTCCGCACCCGGTCGGGGAGCCGCTGCGCGCGGACGGTCTCAGTCATCGGGCAGCGCCTCCTTCAGCTCGCGGGCGAGGTCGTCCCGACCGGCGGCCGCGCGGAGCCGGTCGGCCAGGCCGCCCGACAGCGCGCGCGCCAGCGCGGCCAGCGTCCCGACGTGGACGTCGGGGTCCGGGGTGCAGAACGCCAGCA
This sequence comes from Actinomadura litoris, assembly GCF_009733595.1. GTDB lineage: Bacteria > Actinomycetota > Actinomycetes > Streptosporangiales > Streptosporangiaceae > Spirillospora > Spirillospora litoris. The sequence continues at coordinate 18,025 of NZ_WOFH01000004.1, forward strand.
GCAGGTCCACCGGGTCGTTGTCGGGGTGGCCGAACTCCACCGGCGCGGCCAGCCGGGTCACGCCGACCCCGACGGCCAGGCCGCCCTCCTCCGGGCGGGCGTGGACGAGCGCCAGCCCCTTCGTCAGCACGATGTAGGGGCCGTTCTCCTCGACCACCCGCACGCACGCCTCCGGGTAGCCCTCACCCGCCGCGCCCGCATCGACCAGCGCGGACGCCGCGCTGACGACGGCCTCCCGCCAGTCGGCGGCGGCGACGCCGTCGGTCGCCACGGCGATCGTCATGACAGCCACCCCTGCTCGGTCAGGCGCTCGCGGAGCTGGACCTCCAGGCCCTCCTTGTCCAGGAAGTCGCTGATCGTGATCACCACCGGCGCCAGGTCGGCGATCTCGCTGGTGTGCATCCCCTGGCCGATCACCACGTCCGGCGTCATGCCGCGCGCCGTGGACACGTCGGTGTTCTCCACCCGCGCCTCTATGCCGAGCGCGCGCAGCGCGTCCTCGGCGGTCATCTTCAGCATCAGGCTGGAGCCCATGCCGACGCCGCAGACCGCGAGGATCTCCAGTTGCCGGTCCAGTGCCATATCGGGTCACTCCTTGTCGGTTTCGTTGACGTTCGGCCGGGCGCCCCGCGAGGTCGCCCCCTCGGGGCGTTCCCGTTCCTTCCGTCTCTCAGGCGTTCGCGGGCGCCTTGTCCCCGCCGGGGGCCGCGCCCTCGGCGACGGCCCTGCGCTTCTCGGCCCGCCCGAGGACGAGCAGGGTCGCGGTCATCGCGACCAGCGCCACGGCGGGCACCAGCCAGATCGACCCGTCGCCGACGACCGGGTCCACGGCCTTGAGCAGCCACCCGATCGCGTACCAGTCGGGGTCGGCGAGGGTGGCGAGCTCGGGCGCGGTCCGCTCGTACAGGCCCCAGGTGACCGACTGCCCGATCGCGAGGATCAGCCCCGAGATCACGCCGCCGAGCACCGCCCCGCGCCAGCCCGCCACGACGTTGCCGAACAGCCCGGCGGCGCCGCCGACGAAGAACAGCATGATCATGGGCGGGGCGAGCGTGAACCAGCCGGCCGCGGCGAAGACCGCGAGGCAGACCAGGAACACGCCGGTGGAGGCCACGAAGCCGAGCATCACCGCGGTCGGCGCGACGGGGAAGACGGTCGGCGCGTCCAGCGCGGGACGGGTGCCGGGGATCACCTTGTCGCTGAACCCCTTGAACGCCGGGACGATCTCGCCCAGGAACATCCGCACGCCGAACAGCAGGATCGCGATGCCGCCCGCGAACCGCAGGCCGACCAGCAGCGCCCACACCCACGAGGACAGCTTGGGGTCCATCTCGGCGGAGGCCTTGCCCACCACGGCGTCCTCGGCGAACGCGACCGCCACCAGCATGATCACCGAGATGATCAGCGCCGTGCTGACGTTGACGTCCTTGAAGAACGAGAGCTGGCGGGGCAGCTTCAGCTTCTCGGTGTCGTGCTTCTCCCGGCTGCCGAGCGGCCGCGCCGCGTAGCCGGTGATCAGGCAGGACAGCGAACTGGTGTGCGCGTACCCGAACCGGTCGTCGGGCATGACGCGGCGCATCAGCGGCCGCATCCACAGCGGCTGGACGGTCCAGTACGCGGCGACGAACCCGGCGCCGCACAGCACCAGCGTGAGCTGGTCCTGGCCCGGCGCGATCGTAACCAGCGACGCGACCGTCACCGTGCTCACCCAGAACATCAGGTGCCCGGTCAGGTACAGGTACCGGGCCGCCGGGAAGAGCCGCACGACCAGCACGTGCACGAGGAACGCGACGGTGATGACCAGCGCGATCGTCCCGCCCTGGTCGGTCAGGAACTGCGTGAGCGTGTGGTCGGCCTTCGGCGGCGTCGTGCCCATCGCGCTGGCCAGCACGGTCTGGAAGCTGGTCAGCCCGCCGGTGAAGACGTCGACGCCGATGAACAGGATCACCACGCCGATCGTCGCGCGCAGCGCGCCGGCGAACACGTCCTCGAACCGCTTGCGCTGGAGCAGCAGCCCGATGAGCGTGATGAGCCCGATGAGGATGGGCACCTGGCCGAACACGTTGTCGGCCAGGAAGGTGAGGATGTCCTTGATGACGTCCATGGGTGAATCGCCTCACTTCTCGGGGGTGGGGTCGTGCGCTGTCGCCCCCGTCAGCGCGGTTGGACGGTCGGGTTCCGGGGCGGGTCGCCGCCGGGACTCCGGTCAGTGCGACGGTGGTGTGAGATCGAGTTCCAGGCGGTAGCGGTCGCCGCGGTACAGCGACCGGACGTATTCCAGGGGCCGGCCTTCGGCGTCCCTGGTCACCCGCTCGAACAGGAACGCCGGTGTATGCACCGGCACGCCGAGTTCCGCCGCCTCCTCCTCGGTGGTGACGGTCGGCTCGATCGTCTCGGTGCCCGAGGCGATCTCGACGCCGTTGCCCCGGAGCAGTTCGTAGAACGACCGGCCCTCCAGGTCCTGCCTGCGCAGGCCGGGCATCAGCGCCCGGGGCATGTAGAGGGTCTCGATCGCCATCGTGGCCTCGTCGGCGAGCCGGAGCCGCCGAATGGTAAATACCTCTTCCAACGGTGACATGGCCAGGCGCCTGCCGATCCGCGCCCCCGCGGCCTCTGTGCGGAACGACAGGACCCGGCCGCCCGGCCGCATCCCTCTCCTGATCATGTCCTCGGTGAAGGAGGTCATGGTCAGCGGCACGGCGATCCGGGGTTCGGACACATAGGTTCCGCTCCCGTGCCGCCGGTCGAGCAGGCCCTCGGCGACGAGGCCGTCGATGGCCTGCCGCAACGTCGGCCGGGAGACGCCCAGGTCGGCGGCCAGCCGGCGCTCGGACGGAAGGGCGTCGCCGACGTCCATCCCGTCCAGCATCGCCAGCAGGCGGCGGCGCACCGCCTGCCGTTTCGTGTTCCCGTTCCGGGGCTCACCGGCGGATCGCAACCTGGTCACCTCCCGGATGCGCTGTTCCTGTTCGGGCACACGATATGTCCGGTTGTTGCGACTGGTCAATACCACTTTGGCGGGTTTTGCCATGGCGTTCGCCGACGCCTCGACCTACCGTCACCGATGATCACCCGATGTCCGGCGGAGCGCCGCGCGGGAGGCGCGGCGCGGAGGGGTCGAGATGAGAGCAATCGTGAGGGGCGCGCTGGCACTGGCGCTTCCCCTGGTCATGCCCATGGCGTTCGCGGGAGCGGCCCGCGCGGGGGCGGCGCCGCCCGTCCCGGCGGGGTGGCGGCTGCTGGACGCCGAGTCCTTCGACCGGCACCTGGACGACGCCAAGGTGCCCTGGAAGCCCGACGGCGACGGTCCGTCAAGTCCTTACAACGTCGACATGTACGACAACGACGGCGCCTTCTTCGACACGGTCGGGGGGCCGGCGTTCCGGACGCAGCTCGCCAAGATGAGCACCTACCGCAAGTCGTTCACCTTCGGCAAGCGCGGCTGGCTCACCGCCGAACTCGCCGCCCGCGACGCCGACGGCGACGGCCGGCCGGACGCGCCGCCCACGCTCACCTCGCGCGGCGGCGTCGCGCGGCTGGACGAGCCGAGCCACCAGGCGGGCGTCGTCATCCGCTCGACGCGGGCGCTGCCCGCCGAGTACCGGGTGGAGATGACGCTGCGCGGCCTCGACTTCGGCGGGCAGCGGGGCGGATCGTGGGACTACCCCGACGGCCGGGTCAACGGCTACTCGCCGGAGGGCTGCAAGACGAACTTCCCGTGGGCCTCGGGCGGCGACTTCGGCCGTCCCGAGTGCCAGTGGGCGGACGTCCGCACCGACTCCAACGGCTTCTACTACATGTCGATCATGGACTACGGGCGGGTGGCGCCGCACAACAACGTGTTCATCCACGGGCACCGCAAGGTCGCCATGGACGGCTACAACCGCTACAAGTACACCGGCGCGGGCCTGCGGTACTGCAACCCGGCGACCGGGCAGTACGAGCCCTACTCCGCCGGGACGGGCAACGGCGTCAACGCCATCTTCATGACCGACGACCGCCGCTACCCGACGACGCCGGGCACGGAGTACCTGATGGAGAGCCGGTGCGGGCTCGCCAAGGGCGGCGCGATCGTCTCCACCGTCGACCTCAAGCCGGAGCTGCTGCCCAAGGAGCCCTACCGGTTCGCGGTCGAGCGGCGGAACGGCGCGTACACGATGGAGATGTCGGGCAACTTCGCGCACGTGGGGAAGGCGACCTTCCGGTACACCCGGTCGTTCGTCCAGGACGGCGAGCCGATCTGGCACTACAACCAGAAGCCCTCCGAGTACGACGGCCGCTACAACGCCGACTGGACGTGGAAGGGCCCCGGCGGCACGCTCGTCGACCGCGACACCTGGCCCGCCGGGTCCGCCTACCCCGACCACTTCATGATCGGCGACCCGCACATGAACTTCTACGAGGGGAGCGCCCGGGTGGACGACGTCCGCCTGTACACGCCGAGATAGCCGCCGCGGGGGAGGCGGCGATCCGGTCGCGTCGCACGGCGCCGGGTGCGTTCTGTCGGAGGCGGCGGTTATCGTCCGCGAGAACGTTCCAACCACGCCGGGGGGGCACCGTGACGCAGACCGTTCCGGGCCGGCCGCCCGAGCCGCCCCTCACCGATCCCTGCGCCGGGCGGGAGCCGGCGGGCGAGCGCCTGCACGCCGCGGCGGACGCCGCCGGCCCCGCCCTGGACGTGTTCCTGTCCGGCCGGGTCTTCATGGACATGATCTTCACCGGGCTGCCGGGCCTGCCGCCGCCCGGCACCGAGATCGTCACCGACGGGCTCGGCTCGGCGCCCGGCGGCGCCGCCAACATCGCGGTCGCGATGAGCAGGCTCGGCCTGCGCGTCGGGCTGGCGGCGCCGTTCGGCGACGACCTGTTCGGCTCCTACCTGTGGCGCACGCTCGCGGAGCAGGAGGGCGTCGACCTCGCGCTGTCGCGCCGCGTCCCCGGATGGCCGACGCCGGTGACGGTGTCGATGGCCTACGACTCCGACCGCAGCATGGTCACCTACGCGCGGCCCCTTCCCGCGGCGGTGGACGAGTCTATGGGCGCCGCGCCGCCGGCCGCGCGGGCGTGCTTCGTCGACGTCGACCGCCCGGTGCCCGCCTGGGCCCCCGCGATGCGCGACCGCGGAGCGCTCGTGTTCGCCGACCTCGGCTGGGACCCGACCGGCGCCTGGTCCACCGAGGTCCTCGACCGGCTCGCCCACGTCGACGTGTTCCTGCCGAACGCGGCCGAGGCGATGGCCTACACCCGCACCGCGACACCGGAGGAGGCGGCGCGCGCGCTGTCCGCGCGGGTCCCGGTCGTGGTGGTCAAGCGCGGCGGCGACGGCGCCATCGCCCTCGACGCGCGGACGGGGGAGCGCGCCGAGACCGGCGCGCTGCCGGTCCAGGCGCTGGACGCGACCGGCGCGGGCGACGTGTTCGCCGCCGGGTTCGTGTTCGCCACCCTCGCCGGCCTCCCGCTCGCCGAGCGGCTCCGGTTCGCCAACCTGTGCGCGGGCCTGTCGGTCCGGCACCGCAGCGGCTCGCTCGGCTCGCCCTGCTGGGGCGAGATCGCCGCGTTCGGCGAGTCGGGCGAGGTCCCCGAGTCCGTCCTCGCCGACTACGCGTTCGTGGTCCCCTTCATCCCGGCGGCCGCCGACGACACGGTCGTCCGCGCCGAACCGACGCTGCGCCACCAGGCGTGATCCGGCCGGAAGGCCCTGGCACGCCGAAGGCCCGCGCGGGCCTTCGGCGTGCCAGCACGTCGGGGGAGCGGTGATTCCGGGTCGTCCGTCAGGCCGGATCCGGCCGTCCGCGTGACCTGGGCCCCCGGGTGGCCCAAGATGGAAGCCATAACAGCGTTACACAAAGATCGTGGTCCCCCGCCGCGCCGCCGCGGTAGCGAGGAGTAGCCCATGGCCGCCATCGCCCACCGGCCCACCTGGATGACCCGCCTCAACGCGGGCGGTCACCGGACCGGCCTCAACGTGTTCTTCCTGATCGTCCTCGGCCACTGGGCCGAGCACCTCGTGCAGGCGTACCAGATCTGGGTGCTCGGCCGGCCCGTCCCGGAGTCGCGGGGGATCCTCGGGCAGTGGTTCCCGTGGCTGATCAAGTCCGAGGGGCTCCACTACGGCTTCGCGGTGGTGATGCTGGTGGCGTTCATCCTGCTGCGCCCCGGCTTCTCCGGACGGTCGCGGACGTGGTGGAACATCGCCCTCGGCATCCAGGTGTGGCACCACTTCGAGCACCTGCTCCTGCTGATCCAGGCGCAGAGCGGCCACAACATCGGCGGCCGCGCCGTGCCGACGAGCATCATCCAGCTGCTCGTCCCGCGCGTGGAGCTGCACCTGTTCTACAACGCGGTCGTGTTCGCCCCGATGGTGGTCGCGATGCTGCTGCACCGGCGGGACGCGGCGGCGGCCGGGCCGGGCGGCGCCCGCTCCTGCGACTGCGCGGTCGCCCGCGCATGACGGCCGTCCGGGAGGCGGGCCCGGGGGAGTGCGGCGCGCCGCCCCGCCGGGCCCCGTCCGGGTTCACGGTCACGGTCGCGACCGCCGCCGCGCTCCTCCTGCTGTTCTTCACGGTCCCGAACGTGAAGCCGGTCTGGCGGGCGGCGCGCGGCGACGGCGCGCCCGGCGCGTTCACCGCCGCGCGTGTGTCGTGCGTCAGCCATCCCGGGCACGAGGCGTGCTCCTGGTACGGCACGTTCACGCCCGCGGGCGGCGGCGGCGCGCGGGAGACGACGATGTACGGCGCCGGACGCGGCGACCTGGCGGCGGGGGAGCGGGTGCCCGCCATCGACGTCGGGCGCGCGAGCCGCGTGTACGCGCCGTCGGGGTCGCACGAGTGGATCCCGACCGGGCTCATCCTGCTGGCCGGGGCCGCCCTGCTCTACCCGCTCGCCCGCCGGGTCAGCGGGCGGGCGCGGCGGGCCGGTGCTCCGGCGAGGTCCGGTATTCCTGCGGGCTGACGCCGCGCTCGCGCTTGAACGCGGTGCTGAGCGCGAACGCGTTGCCGTAGCCGACCTGCCGCGCGACCGACTCCAGCGTCGCCTCGCTCTCGCGCAGCAGGTCGGCCGCCTGGGCGAGGCGGACGCCGGTCAGGTACGCCATCGGCGGCTCGCCCACCAGCTTCCCGAACCGCTGCGCGAGCGCCGCCCGGGACACCCCGACCCGGGCGGCGAGGTCCGCGACCGTCCACGGGTGCGACAGGTCGTCGTGCAGCAGCCGCAGCGCCGGGCCGACCACCGCGTCGCCGTGCGCCCGGTACCAGCCGGGCTTCTCGGCGCGCGGCCGCGAGAACCACGCGCGCAGCGTCCCGATGAGCAGCAGGTCCAGCAGCCGGTCGAGGACGACCTCCTGGCCCGGCTCGTCCCTGCCGATCTCCTCGCCGAGCAGCCCCACCAGCGGCGACTCCCACGTGTCGCCCCGCACGACCGCGAGCGCCGGGAGCGCCGCCAGCAGCCGCTGGGTGACCGCGCCCCGCATCTGGTAGGTGCCGACCAGCATCTCCGTGCGGCCGTCGGGCGCGTTGCCCCAGGCCCGCACGCCGAGGTCCATCGCCTCCGACAGGCTCGTGCCGTCCGGGGTGGTGCAGTGCTGGCCCGGGTGGATGACGATCTGCGGCGCGGTGCCGCGATCGTCGGCGACGACGTACGGGGCCGGCCCGCGGATGATCACCACGTCGCCGGGGCGGACGTGCTCGGGACCGCCCTCGTCGGGGATCACCCACGCCTCGTCGCGGACCATCGCGACCAGCGTCAGCGGCGCCTCGTCCTGGATCCGCACGGACCACGGCGGGTCGAGCACGCAGCGCAGCATGAACGCACCGCGTGCGCGGGGGCCGTCGAGCAGGTCGGTGAGGGCGTCCATGGCGCCAGCGTAGACGCTCGCGTATGCGGACGAGCTTCTCGACGATGTTCTCGGAGGTCGCACCCCGGTTGACTCTTAGCCATGACGAACAGCGAGAACACCAGCGGAAACACCGGCGAAAACACCAGCACGGCACCCGTCGAGAGCGGCCTGACGCTCGTCCTCGGCGGCACCGGCAAGACCGGGCGGCGCGTCGTCGAGCGCCTTGAGGCCCTGGACGTCCCGGTGCGGATGGGCTCCCGCTCGGCGGCCCCGGCCTTCGACTGGGAGGACGGCTCCACCTGGGCGCCCGTCCTGCGCGGCGTCGAGCGCGTCTACCTCGTCTTCTACCCCGACCTCGCGGTCCCCGGCGCGCCCGACGCGATCCGCGGGTTCACGGCGGCGGCGGTCGAGGCCGGGGTCCGGCGGGTGGTCCTGCTCTCCGGCCGGGGCGAGGACGAGGCGCAGGCCTGCGAGCGGATCGTCCAGGACTCGGGCCTGGAGTGGACGATCGTCCGGTCGAGCTGGTTCGCGCAGAACTTCAGCGAGGACTACCTGCTGGAGCCGGTCCAGGCGGGCGAGGTCGTGCTGCCGGCGGGGGAGGTGCCCGAGCCGTTCGTCCACCTGGACGACGTCGCGGACGTGGCGGTCGCGGCGCTCACCCGGGACGGGCACCACGGCGAGGTCTACGAGGTGACCGGCCCCCGGGCGCTCACCTTCGGCGAGGCGGTCGCCGAGATCGGACGCGCGGCCGGGCGCGAGGTCGCCTACGTGCCGGTGAGCACCGACGACTACGCCGCCGCGCTCACCGAGCACGGCCTCCCGGCCGAGGTGGTCGCTTTTCTGACCTACCTTTTCTCGACGGTTCTGGACGGCCGGAACACCCCCACCGCCGACGGTGTGCGGCGGGCCCTCGGGCGCGAGCCCCGGGACTTCGCCGAGTACGCCGCCGAGACCGCCGCCAGCGGCATCTGGAACTGACCCCCGCCGGAACCGAACCCCCGGACCTGAACCCCACCCCGAACGAACCAACGGAGCGACCATGAAATTCTCCCTCACGGCGGCCTCGGCGGCCCTGTCCATCCTGATGGCCTCCGGGATGGCCGGCGCGTTCTTCGTCTTCTCCTGCGGCGTGATGCCGGGCCTGAACGCCGCCAGGCCGTCCTCGGCGATCAACGCGATGCAGACGATCAACCAGAAGATCCAGAACCCGCTGTTCGTCGGCGCGTTCATGCTGCTGCCCGTCCTCGCGGTCGTCGCGGGGGTCCTGCTGATGTCGCTCGGGCAGAAGTCGGCGGCGATCCTGTTCTTCGCGGCCGCCGCCGTCTACGTCGTCGGCGCGCTGGTGCCGAGCTTCGCGGTGAACATCCCGATGAACAACGACCTGGACGCCGTCAGGATCCCGTCCGGGACCCGCGAGGCCGCCGAGATCTGGTCGGACTACTCCGGGCGCTGGACGGCCTGGAACACCGTCCGCGCCGTGTTCAGCTGGGCGAGCCTCCTCCTGATGGGCGCCGGGGCCTATGTCTGGGGCAAGGGCGCATGATCCGCGCGGGAGCCTGGCGTCACACCAGTGGCGCCAGGCTTCGCGCTGTCAGCCCCACCCCCAGCAGCACGACCAGCGCCGCCGTCACGACGGGCAGCAGGCGCGGCGCGAGGACCGGCAGCGGCGGCAGCCGCCGCGCCAGCAGCCGCCCCGTCCCGGTGACCAGCATCCCGACCGCCACCAGCATGAGCGCCAGCCCCGCCCCGTAGGCGAGGACGAGCAGCACCCCGAACCAGGCGTGCCCCAGCGCGTGCGCGCCGAGCAGCACGACGACCGCGGACGGGCTGGGCATCAGCCCTCCGGCGAACCCCACCAGCACCATCCCCCGCCTTCCCCCCTCATGCCCGTGCCCGTGGCCGTGCCCGTGCCCATGTCCGTGTCCGTGCCCATGTCCGTGGTGGCGCGGGCGGCGCAGGGCGCGCCGCAGGAGCGAGACACCGGCCGCCACGACGAGGGCTCCGGCCCCCGCGCCGAGCCACGGCAGCAGCTGCGGCGCCCCGAGGGACGCGCCGGTCGCCGCGAGCAGGCCCAGCGCGAGGACCCCGGCGGTGTGTGTGACCGTGACCGTGAGCCCCAGGGCCAGCACGTCCCGGCGGGAGCGGCGGCCCTGCCCGGCGGCCTGCGCCGCCATGATCGTCTTGCCGTGGCCGGGCGCGAGCGCGTGCGCGGCCCCGAGGACGACGGCCGCGAGCAGCGCGAACACGGCGAAGCCCGGGGTGAGGCGGTGGCGCGCGACCAGGCCGGTGTAGGCGCGGGTGAGCGGGTCGGCGCCGCGTCCCGCGACCCCGGGCCCGGCGGCCGCGGGCGCGGACGCGGGCAGCGGCGGGCCCCCCGGCCGCACCTCGGCCGTCGCCGCGCGGCGGTCCGACGGCGAGCCGAGAAGGTCGCGCGGGTAGCGGGTCAGCCGCGCCGTCGGCGACTCGCGCGGCACGTCCGACGAGGTCAGCGTCATGCGGTCGCCCACCGCCGTCACCTCGCGCCAGCCGGGGCGGCCCCCGTCGCCGGTGTCGCGGAACCCGAGCCTGCTGCCGCCGAACGGCGCGCTGACCGCGCACTCCAGCCGCAGCGTCCGCAGCCCCGCCTGCCCGGGCCGCGCGGACGCCGACGCCGCGCGGACCACCGCCGCGACCGGCCGCCCGTCCGCGGTGATCCGGAACGCCGCCGCCGAGCGCGCGCACTCGCTCCGGGCCCAGCCGCGCAGGTCCGTGCTCCCGTGCAGGACCTGCGTCGCCGGGATCTCCGCCAGATCCTGGACGTGGTCGATCCGCAGCTCGTGCGGCGCGACGACCAGCCCGTCGTAGCGGTTCACCGAGAAGTTGCCCAGCGGATGCCCCGCCGGCGCGGCGAGCCCGGCCGCGAGGACGAGCGCGATCACGGGGCGCCCCCGAGGGAGGCGAGCGCGGCGCGGGCGCGGGGCGCGTGCAGCGGCGAGAAGGACGGGTTGAGTCGCAGCGCCGCCCCGAGGTCGCGGCGCGCCGGCGCCCGCTGCCCGAGCGACCGCTCGATCATGCCCCGGTGGTAGAGGAACGCGGCGTTGCGGTACCCCGTCGCGGCGGCCCGCCGGGCGTAGCCGAGGGCCTCGGCGTCGCGCCCGGCGGCGTGCAGGGCCCAGCCGAGGGCGTCGGCGACGTGGACGCTGCGGCGCCGCCCCCACTCGGCCCGCGCCGCGCGCACCGCCTTCGCCGGGTCGCCGTGGTCGGCCTCGAACAGCGCCGTCTCCAGGTCGGGCGTGACCCCGTTCGCCCAGGCGAGCGCGCCCCACGCCGAGGCGGCCGCGTACTGGGGGGCGGCCTCGTCCCGGCGCCCCGCGGACTCGCGCAGCTCGCCGAGCCAGGTCAGCCGCGCGGGTAGCGGGGACCGGGCGACCAGGGCCTCCTGGTCGCGCGCCGCCCCGGCGAGGTCGCCGGTCGCCGCCCGCACCCGGGCCCGCCCGTCCAGCGCGCCGAGGTCGGTCGGGTCGGCGCGGAGCGCGGCGGCGAACTCGCGTCCGGCGGCGCGCGCGTCGCCGCCGTTCCAGGCGAGGTCGCCGAGCTGCGTCCGGACGTAGGCGATGTCGCCCCGGTCGGTCGCCGAGGCCGCCGCGAGCCGCAGCACGCGCCGCGCCTCGCCCGTCCGGCCGTGGAGTTCGCGGACGTAGGCGAGCCGGGTGAACACCGGGATGCCCGGCGCGGTCGCGTCGGCGTGCTCGGCGGCCTTCAGCGCGTCCGGGTAGCGGCCCAGCTCGACCAGCGCGTCCACCCGCACGGCCAGTGCGCGCGCCCCGTAGGGGTTGACGGCCAGGGCGCGGTCGGCCTCCGCCAGCGCCGTGGGGAAGTCGTGCCGGGCGGCGGCGAGCGCGGCGCGTCCGGCGAGGGCGGCGTCGTTGCCGTCCGGACGTAAGCGCAGCGAGCGGTCCAGGGCGTCGGACGCCTCCGGGTAGAGGGACGGGTCGGCGGTGACCCGCGCCCGCTCCACGTAGCCCAGCCCGAGCGCCGCCCAGCTGGACGCGTCGCGCGGCTGCTCGCGCAGGTGCCGCTGGAGCCGGGCGATCGAGCCGGCGAGCGTCGCGGCGGGCGCCCCGGCCGCGACCGGCCCGGCCTGGGCGCCCGCCGCGGGGGCCGGGCGTTGGATCCGGATCGCCGCGCCCGCGGTGAGGCCGGCGGCCAGCGCCGCCACCAGCCCGACCGGAAGCAGGCGCCGCGTGAGTGCGTGTGTCATGAGAGCTCCTTGGGGTGCCCCGGAGGGCCCGGCCGGTGCGGGGGAGCGGCCGGGCCTTGCGATCCGGTGCGTCAGAGGACGGGGCCCCGGCGGCGCCGGAACCACAGCGTGCCGCCCCCGACCAGGAACGCCGCACCGACGCCGAGCGCGAGGACCGGGACGATCGGCGCGCCGTCGCCGCCGGTGTGCTCGGTGCCCGCGGCGGGCGCGGCGTCGAGGCCGGCGGACGCCTTGCGCACGCTCTCCTGCCGCGGCGCCTTCTGCACGGTGGACCCGGACGTCGGCAGCGCCACGTACGGGAACGCCTTGTCGAGCGGCACGTCGTTCGCGTCGACCCGGTCACCGAGATCGGTCTTGCGGCCGAGCAGCTCGCCCTCCACGACCTGGAGCGAGATGTCGACGGTGTCGTCGGTGAGCCGGCGCCCGTTCGGATACCCGGCGGCGTCCCCGTCCAGCACGCCGAGCCGCTTGGGGCTCGCCGCGGGCGGGATCGAGGTGTTGAGCCGCATCAGCTCCGCCGGACGGACGTTCGGCGGCTGGTTGAGCTTCGGCACCCCCGTGAGGAACACCTGCACGAGGTCGTTGCGCGGCGTCGGCGGCGCCGGGATGTTGTGGACGCCCTCGATCAGCCGCGCCAGCTCGGGGTTCGTGACGTACTGCGCGAACTGCGCGTCGTTCCACGGCACGGACGCGTTGAACCTGTCCTTGTCCTTCACCGGGACGACCAGCTCGTTCACCAGCGGATTGCCCAGTCGTGACACCTGCGTCCACTCGCCGGCCGCGTTCTGCCGCTGCACCGCCGAGTACACCCCGACGATGGGCTGGCCCGGTGTGACGAGCGCCTTCGTCGGGATCTGCAGTGCCACCGACTGGACGTCGTAGCCGCGCAGCGTGTCATTGCCGACCTCCTTCAGGTTCGCGCCGTACAGCAGGTCGAAGACGCGCAGGTCGAGGAAGAACGGGTCGTCGGCCTGCCCGGCGAACACGCGCGCGCCGTCCGGCAGCCCCCGGGTCGCCTGCTGGCGCAGCGTCCGGTAGTCGGGCATCGACGCCCGCCCGACGTTGGACGGCGCGACCGGCACGTCGTTCGCCAGCGTGCGCGTGTCGGTGACCTTCCCGCCCTTGCGCTGGATCAGCGTCAGGTCGTAGGTCTGGCGGAAGTTGAGGTTGGGGTCGTCCAGGCTCCGTACCGGGCCGGTGTTGTAGAGGAACGTGTTGGGGTTGCGGTAGGAGTCCCGGAAGCTGAACCGGTAGGTGAACTCGGGCAGCGAGTCGCCGTCGTTGTCGACGTTGATCTCGTACCGCGCGTCCTGGGCGAACTTGTAGAAGTTGGGCCCGCCCGCCGGTTCCTCGAACGGCAGGAAGTTCGCCACCAGCGTCGTGGTGTCGGGCCGGTCCGGGCTGACGAACGCGTAGACGTCGGTGTTGTCGTACTGCGGCTGCCCGGAGATGAGCGGCGCCTCCCGGTGGCTGGACGCCGTCGCGGCGCCGGACCCGAGGCCGGACAGGCCCCCGGCGGCGAGCGCCGCGCCCACGGTGAGCAGCGCGGCTGCCTTGAGATGATGCGGTAATGACATCGCTGAGTCCTTCTCGCGAGTCTGGCGGCCCCCTTTTCGGTGCCGCTGATAACCCTCGTTCGAACCCGTGCGCCCCTTGGATGACCGCCTGGCCACATCGGGTCATCGATCCGGCGTTCCGCCCACCGCGCGCGTCCAAGGCGCGGCGGCGCGGAATCGTCACGGGATGAGGCCCTCGCGTTCCAGCAGCCGGCCGACGCGCGCGAGGGCGCCCCGGATGCGGGACTTGGCCGTCCCCTCGGGGATGCCGAGGGCGGCGGCCACCTCCCGGTAGGTCATGCCCCGGTAGTAGGCGAGTTCGAGGACGTCGCGCATCGGCGGGGGCAGCGCGTTCACCGACCGCTTCACCCCGCTGGCCAGTTCCCCGGCGAGGACCGCCTCGTCCGGGCCGGCCGTGTCCGGCGGCTCGGGCGCCTCCTCGGGAGGCCGGCTCCGCCGCACCTCCCGCCGCACCCAGTCGACCGCGCGGCGGTGGGCGAGCGTCGCCAGCCAGCCGCGCAGCGTCCCGCGCTCGGGGTCGAACGCCAGCGGGCGCTCCCACAGCCCGGCGAACACCTCCTGCGTGACGTCGCGCGCGGCCTCGTGGTCGCCGGTCACGCGCCGCGCGAGCCCGTGCACCAGCGTCGCGTACGCGTCGTAGACCTCGCCCAGCGCGGCCTCGTCGCCCGCCGCGAGCCGGGCGCGCAGGTCCTCATCGCCCGGGGGCGCCCGGTCGGGATCGGGGTCGGATGCGGGCCCGGGCGCGTCCACCGAACCACCACCCGTCGCTGACCGGTCCGGCGTGAATTGTCTCACCCTCGCGTCGGCCGGTACATGACCTCGGGCCCGGCGGCGGGTGCCGTGAGGTGCGGCGCAGGTCCCGCGCCCGGATGGCCTTGTCCGGCCAGGGGGTCCAGACCCCGGTCCCGGCGGCCTCAGGGGCGCCGGATCCGCGCCTCCGCCGCCTACGATCATTGGATGAGCGGTCTGTACGGCATCAGCGACCTGCACGTGGGATTCCCCGACAACCGCGCGTTCGTCGAAGGGCTGCGGCCGGTTGCGGACGGCGACTGGCTGATCGTGGCCGGGGACGTCGGGGAGCGCTTCGCCGACGTCGAGTGGACGCTGCGCACCCTCGCGGGGCGCTTCGCCGAGGTGCTCTGGGTGCCCGGCAACCACGAGCTGTGGACGACCAGGGACGACCCGGTGGCGCTGCGCGGCGAGGCCCGCTACCGGCGGCTCGTCGAGATGTGCCGCGGGCTCGGCGTGCACACCCCCGAGGACCCGTATCCGGTGTGGGAGGGCGAGGGCGGCCCGCTGACGATCGCGCCGCTGTTCGTCCTGTACGACTACACGTTCCGGCCGGACGGCGCGGACACCAAGGAGGAGGCGCTGAAGCTCGCGCACGAGGCGGGCATCGTGTGCACCGACGAGGTCTACCTGCACCCCGACCCCTACCCCACGCGCGACGCCTGGTGCGACGCGCGGATCGCCTACAGCGAGCGCCGCCTGGCGGAGCTGCCGCCGGGCACCCGGACGGTCCTCGTCAACCACTGGCCGCTGATCCGCGAGCCCACCCGCGTCCTGTGGTACCCCGAGTTCGCCCAGTGGTGCGGCAGCGAGCGCACCGCCGACTGGCACGTCCGCTTCGGCGCGGTCTCCGTCGTGTACGGCCACCTGCACATCCCCCGGACGATCTGGAGCGAGGGCGTCCCCCACGTGGAGGTGTCCGTCGGCTACCCGCGCGAGTGGCGCAAGCGCGGGGAGGCGCCGCAGGGGCTGCGGCCCGTCCTGCTGGAGGAGGAGGGCTCGTGATCGAGCGGATCGTGCCGCCGGGCGTCGCCACGTCCACCGCCTACCACGACCCGCCCGGCGCCGTGCTGTTCCCCGAGGAGGAGCCCGAGGTGGCGCGGGCCGTCGACAAGCGCCGCCGCGAGTTCACCACGGTCCGCTGGTGCGCCCGCCGGGCGCTCGGCGACCTCGGGTTCGCGCCCGTTCCGATCCCCCGAGGGGAGAGGGGCGCGCCCCGCTGGCCGGACGGCGTCGTCGGCAGCATGACGCACTGCGACGGCTACCGCGCCGCCGCCGTCGCCCGCGCGGGCGACGTCCGCGCACTCGGCATCGACGCCGAGCCGCACGGTCCGCTGCCCGAGGGCGTGCTCGACGCGATCGCCCGTGAGGAGGAGGTCCCGCTGCTGGAGGAGCTGCGCCGCGCGTCCCCGGACGTCCACTGGGACCGGCTGCTGTTCTGCGCCAAGGAGGCCGTCTACAAGGCGTGGTTCCCGGTGGCGCGCCGCTGGCTGGGCTTCGAGGACGCCAGCCTCGTGCTCGCCCCGGACGGGACGTTCACCGCCGCGATCCTCGCCCCGGACCCGCCCTTCGACGGGTTCACCGGCCGCTGGGCCACCGCGGACGGCCTGGTCGCCGCCGCGATCACCGTCCCGAGGTGAGGCCCCGGGCTCAGTCCTGCCGGATGCCCGAGGCGGCGAGGGTGAGCAGGCGGTCGGCGCTGCCGGGGTCCTCCTCGGTGGCCATCGCGATCGCGTTGGCCAGCGTCAGGACGTCGCCGAACTCGGTGCCCACCGGGATCGCCCCCGCCTTCTGCGCGCGGGCGAACAGTTCCTCGGCCTCGGCCCGCATCGCCTGGCACGCCTTCGACGGCACCGACCGCTCGTCGCGCAGCGTGACCAGGACGGCGGCCGCCATGCCGCGGAACCCGGTCACCCGCGCGATGAACGCGCGCAGCCAGGTCATGAACGCCTCGGCCGGCTCGGGCGCGGACTGGAGGGCGCGGGCCTGCGCGGCGAGACCGTCGTAGACGTCGGCGGTCAGGGCCTCCAGCAGGTCCCGGCGGGTGGGGAAGTGGCGGTAGAGCGTGCCGATCCCGACGCCGGCCAGCCGCGCGATGCCCTCCAGTGAGGCGTCGGCCCCGTCGCGCGGGAAGGTCTCCCGCGCCGCGGCGAGGAGCCGCGCGCGGTTGCGGCGCACGTCGGCGCGCTCGGGCCGGCCTGCGGCGGAGGTGTGGTCGCTGGTCACGGGACCTTCCTGGCGCGGGAATTTTGGAACGGTCCCCAGATACTAGCCGGGATGCTCCGGACGCCGCCGCGTCGCCGCACGCGAAGGCCCCGCCGAACCCCGCGGGCCGGGCCCGGGAGGGCTCGGCCCCAGGGGCGGTGGGGGCGGCGCGGGCGGGAGCCGCTGCGCCAGGACCGGCCCCGGTCGGGCGGGCAGCCGCGAAGCCGTGCCACCACGACGGGACGTCATTTCCCTTATATGAGATTTCTTCGCCTACCCGCGTTCGCAAAGGGGACCTGCCCCGGCTCTCTTTGTTGAAGATCGCTTTTTATGATCTGCGGCTGGCCGGTGCCGGTCAACGGATGAGGAGCCGCGATCCACGACCGATCTTGTTTCGCGGCAATACTGGACCCGTGGGGAGTCGTCCTGGTTCTCGAATGCGCTTTCCGAGGTTGGTGCTCGCCTTCTTCCTCTTTGCCGCGGGCACCTTTATCCTTGGATCTTTCTGGGACCGCCGTCAGCCGGCTCCCAAAGCCGCGCCGAGCACCGTCGTCGTGCACCGATACGGGCCTATTGGTTCACAGGAATCCTTGACCGCGCCCGGGCAGGTGCGCCAGCCTGCGGGTCCTGGTCCGCCGGATGGCCCCGGACCCAGCGCACCCACCCCGTCCGCGCCCACCGAGCCCGTGCCCTCCAAGGAACCGGGGGACTCCGGGAAAACAGGGAGCTCGGGGGAAACGGGGGGCTCGGGATTTCCGCGCACGGGGCCCCGCGGTGACTCGACACCTCCTCGGCCGAGATCGACGAAAGGCCGCAAGCGGTTCGACCCTGCCGTCACCGTTCTCCTCGATGAGGACCAGACCGTGGCGGTGCCGTCGTTGGTGCGCGCCTACCTGTGCCTCTCCTCCGGCTCCAGGTGCCCGCCCGCTTGGGCCGGGCCGACCGGCTACCCCGGGTCGAGCGCGGCACCCCGACGGGCCGGGGAGGTCCCCCTGGGAAGAAGAACGAAGGCCGAACTCACCGCCGACAGCCCCACGCTCGTCGTCAAGGCCCACGGATCGAGCATCGAGTCCACCGAAGACGAGAACTCCTACGCCGAATGGTATTGGACCGTGACGCCCCACCAGAAGGGGCGGTATCTGATGGTATTGACGATGACGCCGCTGGGTGGCGGGTCCGACGAGCCGGTGGCGGCGAGTAGGAAGTTCCTCTTCCCGGTCGTCGTCACCGAGAAGTCGGCCCCCGCGTCCCGGCGGATCTCCATGGCAGGTCGCACGATAAAGAGCGAGCTCGTCTGGGCCAGTGCGTTGGCGGGCACCTGCGCCACGCTGTTCGTGGCCGTTCTTGAGGGAAGGCGAAACACTCGGGATGCCCGTTCGGGCCCGGGTCCGGAAAGAGACGAAGTCGAGCCGTAGTCCGTCACCTGGACGGCCCGCGTGGCCTCCCGTCGAGCAGAAGCGCGGCGGGGTCCTATCGAACCGCGTCTTCGAGGCTCAGGCCGGTCGAATGGTCGTGGAAGTCCCGGAGCGGCACGAGCGCCTCCTCGGACGGCGATCCGGCGGGGGCCGTGCACACGATCAGCACCTGGTCCGGCGAGCGGGCGATCGACAGTGTCTGCTGCGTCAGCGTCACCGGGCCGACGACGGGATGGCGCAGCTCGTAGGACGCGGCGTCGCAGGGGCCCACGCGGTGGTCGCTCCAGAGCGTGCCGAACTCGGGGCTCTTCATCGTCAGTTCGCCGATCAGTTCCGCGAGCAGCGGGTCCTGCGGGTGTCTGCCCGCGGTGATCCGCAGGTTGCCGACCACCGCGCGAGCCTTGCGCTCCCAGTCGGCGTACAGCGCCCGGCAGTGCGGGTCCAGGAACAGCATCCGGCTCATGTTCGGCCGCCCCGCCGGGCCGTCCGGGCCGCGGAAGTCCAGGTGGCCGGCGAGGAGCGCGTGGCCGAGGGTGTTCCACGCCAGCACGTCCGTGCGCCGCCCGAGCACCAGCGCGGGGACGCCGTCCACGGCCCGCAGGAGGTCCCGGGTCTCGTCGGCGAGCCTCTCGGGACGCGGACGGCGCGCACGGGGGGAGTGGCGGGAGGTCTCCGCGAGCCGGTTGAGATGGTCGCGTTCGTGGTCGTCGAGCATCAGGGCGCGGGCGATCGCGTCGAGCACCTCGGCCGAGGCCCCTCGTGACAGCCCCTGCTCCAGCCGCGTGTAGTACGAGACGCTGACGCCCGCCAGCTGGGCCAGTTCCTCGCGCCGGAGACCGGCCACCCGCCTGCGGGGGCCGAGGTCGCGCAGGCCGACGTCCGCCGGTCGCAGCAGGGCCCGTCGTGCCTGCAGGAAGTCGCCGAGGGGGCCGGGTCCGTCCATGCCCCCAGTATCCGGCGCACGGTCCGGTCCCAGCCACACCCTGCGAGGGGTACGACAACGCGGGAGTGGTGCGTGCGGGTCCGCGCGTCCAGGGTCGGTCCCATTCAGTCACCTGCCCCGAACCGAGGACGGACCGCATGGACCAGGACCCCGAGCAGATCACTCTGGGCGGCGTCGGCGTCACCCGCGTCAAGGAGTTCTACGGCTCGGTCGAGATGACCCCCGGCCAGTTCTTCCCGGGCAGCCCCGGCGGCTCGTGGGAGGAGCACCGCGGCTGGCTGGCGCCCGATTTCTGGAACCCCGAGACGGACGAGTGCCGTTCGGCGATCCAGACCTGGCTGCTGCGCAGCGAGGGGCGCACGATCCTCGTCGACACCGGGGTGGGCAACCACAAGGACCGGCCCTACGCGCCGGTGTGGAGCCGCCGGGACACGGCCTACCTTGACAACCTCGCCGCGGCCGGGGTGCGGCCCGAGGACGTCGACATCGTGGTCAACACGCATCTGCACATCGACCACGTCGGCTGGAACACCCGGCTCGACGGCCGCGACTGGGTGCCGACCTTCCCGAACGCGACCTACCTGATGACGCGGCGGGACTTCGAGTTCTGGGACCCGGCCAACGGCAACGGGTCCGTGCTCGGACGCGGGAACCAGAACGTGTTCGAGGACAGCGTCGCGCCCGTCCATCGCGCGGGGCTGGCGCACCTGTGGGAGGGGTCGTACCGGATCGACGCGAACCTGCGGCTCGAACCCGCTCCCGGGCACACCCCCGGCTCGTCCGTGCTCGCCCTGGAGTCCGGCGGCGACCGGGCCCTGTTCGTCGGCGACCTCGTGCACACCGCGCTGCAGATCGTGGAGCCGGAGACCAACTCGTGCTTCTGCGAGGACCCGGCCGAGTCGCGGAGCACCCGGCACAGGCTGCTCGGCCGTGCCGCCGAGGACAACGCGCTCGTCTTCCCCGCGCACCTCGCGGGCCGGGGCGCCGTGGAGGTCGAGCGCGACGGCTCGAAGTTCGCGATCAAGCAGTGGGCGGCCTTCTCCCGCATGTCCTGAGATTTCCGGAAAGGACGCGTTTTCCCATGACCCAGTACGCAGACCCGGTCGTCGAGACCCCGGCGGGCGCCGTGCGCGGCGTCCGCGACGACTCCGGCGAGCTCTACCGTGCCATCCCCTACGCGGCGGCACCGGTCGGCGCCGGCCGGTTCACCGCGCCCGCGCCGCACCCGGGCTGGTCCGGCGTCCGCGACGGCAGGCGGCCCTCGCCCACGGCCCCCCAACCGGTCCGCGACTTCGGCGGGCTCGACATGGCCCCCTACTTCGGGCCGGGCTGGGTCCGGGGCGAGGAGTACCTGACCGTCGACGTCCGCACCCCGGCCGCCGACCACGGCAGGCGGCCCGTCATGGTCTTCGTGCACGGCGGCGGATTCGTCACCGGCTCGACCCACGCCGCGCTCTACGACGGCGGCGCGTTCGCCCGCGACGGCATCGTGCTGGTGAGGGTGAACTACCGCCTCGGCGTCCCCGGCTTCCTCGACCTGGAGGGCGCCCCGGCCAACCGCGGGCTGCTCGACGTGGTCGCCGCGCTCGGCTGGGTCCGCGCCGGCATCGCGGCGTTCGGGGGAGACCCGGGCAACGTCACGGTCTTCGGCCAGTCCGCGGGCGCCACGCTCGTCGGAGCGCTGCTCGCGACGCCGGAGGCCGCGGGCCTGTTCCGGCGGGCGATCGTGCAGAGCGGCAGCGGCACCGGCGCCTTCACCCCGGAGCAGGCGCGGCGGGTCACCGCGGCGGCGGCCGCCGCGCTGGGCGTCGCACCGGCCGCCGACGCCTTCGCCGCGATCCCGGACGAGCGCTTCCTGGGGATCCTGCCCGCGCTGGCCGGGCTCGACCTGCGCACCGGCACCGCCACCGACCCGCTGGCCGGGCTCAGCCCGTTCGGCCTCGTCCTCGCCGTCCAGCCCGCCGACGGCCTCGCGGACGGCCCCGGCCGCGACGCCGACCTGCTGATCGGCACCAACACCGAGGAGGGGCGCCTCTACCTCGTCCCGCGAGGCGACCTGGAGTCGTCCACGAACGCGGACGTGCGCGCCCTCGCCGCCAGGGTGTACGCGGACCCGGGCGCCGCGATCGCCGAGCACCGCGCGGCACTGCCGGACGCGACGCCGGGCGAGCTGCGCTCCGCGGTGCTCGGGGACGCCCTGTTCGGCGCAGGTACGGCCCGCATGGCGCAAGCCCACGCGCGTGTCTCGCGCGGCAGCACACACGTCTACTCGTTCGCGTATCGCTCGACGGCTCTGGACGGACGGCTCGGCGCCGCCCACACCGTCGAGTTGCCGTTCGTCTTCGGCGTCGCCGAGGAGCCGTGGCTGCACGGTGACGCGGGACTGCTCGGCCCCGACCCCGCCCCGGGCGGCCTCGCGGCCCGGACGCACGCCGCCTGGGTCGCGTTCGCCCGGACCGGTGATCCGGGCTGGGCCGTCCACGACCCGCGGCGACCCGCGGCGGAGGTCCTCGGATCCTGAGGGCGCGGCCGTGTCGGCCCGGCCCGACGGCTGCCGCCCGGTCAGGGGCGTCCCGCGCGGGGCCGCCCGCGCGTGATGATCAGGTGGCCGATCGTCGCCGTCCCGGCGACCAGCAGGCCGAGTCCGGCGGGGAGGAGGAACCCGAAGCGCAGGCCGATCGAGGCGTCGGCCTCCACCCCCGGTCGGCCGTCGCGGCGCAGGAGGACGACCGACCATGCGCCATGGGTCTTGTTCCAGTTCAGCGTTCGGGTCCCCCGGCCCGTCGACGTGGCGACCCAGAACGGCTGGGCGGCCGGGTCGGGTGCCGTGGCGGCGCCCGGGCTCCGGCGGAAGTCGGCCTTGAACGGGTCCAGGCGCGCGGAGGCGAACTCGTCGTGCGCCACGTTCCGGAGGTACTTCTCGACCTCGGTCTTGGGGCCGATGCCGACGAACAGGGGAACGCCCGGGTCCTGCGGCCGCACCACGATCCGTACCCGGGCCAGCTCGCCGACGTCGGGGTCGGGGTCGGCCGGTCGAGCGCCGTCCGAGCCCACGTCGATCTCGTCGGTCTTCAGCGCGGCCGTGTCGGTGGCGAAGTGGTATTCGGGGGTGCCGAAGTAGCCGCCCGAGCGCGCCTGGAGGCCCGCGGCCGCCAGTGAGGCCGATCCGGCGAGCAGGAGAACGCCCCCGACGCCCATGGCGGCGACCCGCCGTGCCCGGCGGCCTCGCCGCGGAGGGCGGGTCGGGCGGTCCGCCGAGGCGGGCGCGGCATGGGCCAGGTGGGTGGTCATGGCGTCTCCCAGGGTTGTAGTACGAGTGTGCTACTACCTTGACGGTAGCACGACTGTGCTAAAAAGAACCCATGCCGAAGATGGTGGATCCGGTGGAACGGCGGCGCGAGGTCGCGGAGGCGGTGTGGCGGGTCGTCCGGCGGGACGGGCTCGACCGCGCGTCGGTGCGCGAGGTCGCCCGCGAGGCCGGCCTCTCGATGGGCTCGCTGCGGCACTACTTCGCCGCGCAGTCCGAGCTGCTGGACTTCACGCTGCGGACGATCATCGAGCGGATCGACCGGCGGATCGCGGCGCTGCCCGAGGAGGCCGATCCGCGCCTGCGGGCGGAGCGGGTCCTGGCCGAACTCCTGCCGATGGACGCCGAGCGCGCCGCCGAGAACCAGGTCTGGCTGGCCTTCACCGCCCGCGCGCTGGTGGACCCCGGGCTTCGCGCCGTCCGGGAGCAGGCTCATGACCGCCTGCGCGACGGCTGCCGCGAACTCGTGCGCAGGCTCCTCCCCGACGAGGCGGACCACCACCGCGAACGCGAGACCGACCGGCTGCACGCCCTCGTCGACGGGCTGGCCGTCCACGCGGCCACGCGTCCCGACGTGTACACCCCGCACCGCATGCGGTCCGCCCTCGCGCTGCACCTCGACGAACTGGAGTGCGCGCCCCGGGGTCGCGGAACGGCGGGGTCAGGTTGAGCCCTGCCGGTGGTCACGTACGGGCGAGGGGCGGGGCCCCGGGCTCTGCGCCCGGCACCCCGCCCCTCGCCCGCTCAGGTCAGTGCCCGTCCTCCGGGCCCGGCAGCCGGCTCGGGTCCGGCGTCCATTTCTGGGCGGCCTTGCCGTTCAGGTCCCAGACCACCTTCCCGGCGCGGACCGTCAGCTCGGTCGACAGCTTCCGCTTGCCGTCGATCCGGTAGCCGAAGCTGTCCACGAACCCGAACCTGCCCTTCTCCAGCGTGAACACCGCGAGGTCGGCCGGTGCGCCCACCGAGAGGTTGCCCAGGTCGGGACGCTTGATCGCCTTCGCGGGCGCCCAGGTCGAGGCGTTGACGACGTCCTTCAGCGGCAGGCCCACCGCCAGGAACTTCGACATGACGTTGGACTCGTCCTTCATGCCGCCGTTCATGCTGGTGATGTGCAGGTCGGTGGAGATCGTGTCGGGGGTGAAGCCCTCCTTCAGCGCCGGGACGGCGACGTCCCACGCGAAGCTGCCGCCGCCGTGGCCCACGTCGAACAGCACGCCGCGCTCGCGGCCCTTCTTCATGCCCGGGTTGAGCTTGCCGTCCGGGCCCAGCTCGCCGCGGAGCCCGGAGTAGGCGTGCGAGTAGATGTCGCCGGGGCGGAGCTTCTCGGTGAGCAGCGTCTTCAGCGGACGCTCCGGGCGGTTGGCGCCGAAGTCGACCATCACCGGGATGTTCGCCTCGGTGCCCGCCTTGACCGAGTTCTCGACCGGCGTCCATTCCGGCCCCTCGTAGTGCGCCGTCTTGATGCCGACGATCGTCTCCGGGTGCTCCTTGGCCTTCGCCGCGGCCAGACCCGGGTCCATGTCCTTGAGGTTCTGCTCGTACTTCGCGCCGCCCATGCCCTCGCCGACGATGTTGATGAAGGCGAGGACGCGGGTCTGGGAGCGGTCGATGACGTTCTTCTTGAACAGGTCGAAGCTCTTCGCGCCCGACGAGCCCGCGTCCACCGCGGTGGTGACGCCGGAGCGGAAGGTGAAGCCGTCGGGGGCCAGGCCCGCCCAGCCGTTCCGGTACTCGCTCTCCGGGCCGGCGAACATGTGGGCGTGCATGTCGATGAGGCCCGGGGTGACGTACTCCCCGGACGCGTCGACGGTCTTCTTCGCGGCCGCGGTGTCGATCCGCTTCGCGACCTTGGCGATCTTCCCGTCCTTGATGGCGACGTCGCGGGTGGCGTCGACGTTGTTCTTCGGGTCGATGACATGGCCGCGCTGGATGACCAGGTCATAGGCTTCGGCGGCGGACGGCGCACCGCCCGGGGCCAGGGCGCCGAGGGCGGCGCCGAGGGTCAGGGTGACGGTGGCCGGGATGATCCGCCGGCGGAATCGGTCTCTCGCGTGCATCCGGACTCCAATCTCAGCTGAGGGCGGCACTCATCTGACGGCGATGCAGTCGATCTCCACGAGCGAGTCGCCGGGGATGCCCCCGGCGGCGGCGATCGTGGTGCGCACGCCGGGCGCGCGGCCCCAGCGTCCCAGGAAGACCTCGTTCATGCCCGCGTAGTCGTCCAGCGAGTTGAGGTAGACGTTGACCTTCAGCACCTTCTCCATGGAGGAGCCGACGGACTCCAGGTAGCGCTTGACCTCGTTGAGCACGTGGTTGGTGTGCGCGCGGATGTCGCCCTCGAAGTGCGCGCCGATGCCGGAGATGTAGACCATGTCGCCGTAGGTGACGATCGGGCTGAACAGCGGGTTCTTCGGCGGCTGCTGGCCGCCCGGGTAGTGGACCTCCTTGCGGGGCCGGTGCCCGCGTCCGGTGTCGGCGGACGCGGGGTCGGCGCCCGCCACGACCGGTACCGCGGCGACGGCCGCCACTGCCGGGGCCTTGCGGATGAAGTCCCGTCGGTTCGAGGACACGGTTCCTCCAGGGGGTGCGGGTGAGAAGGGTTCGGTGCGTTGACGTGCGGGGGACGGGGCGCCGGTGGGGCGCCGTCGTCAGGACTTGCGGGTGGCGCTCCAGGACGCCTTCAGGTATTCGCCCATGTCGAGTTCGCCGCTGATGCCGTTGCCCTTGAGCCTGCCCTTGAAGGCGAAGTCGAGGGCGTCCCCGTGCTCCTCGCCGTAGTGGCTGCGCACGGTCACCTCGTCGCCGCTGACGGTGCCGGTCACCGGCCGGCTCACGAACTCGCCGGTGTGGGTGCCGGTGATCTTCGCGCCGTCCTGGGTCAGCTTCAGCTCGTGCGCGGTGGACCTGCTGGCCGTGAACCTGATGTCCAGCGCCCAGGTGCCGCTCGCGTTGACGGTGGGCGGCTTGGGCGGCTCGGGCGCGGGCGGCGGGTCGCGGAGCAGCTTGACGAGCTCGGTGGCGATCGTCTTCGCGTCACCGCGCTCCAGCATGTACGGGGTGATGGACACGCCGGACTGGGCAGGGTCGCTGCCGCCCGCGGCGTTGATGGCGATGCGCGGCTCGCCGTTCCACAGGGCGTCCACGATCGTCTGGCCCTTGACGCCGAGTTTCTCGGCGTTCCACAGGATGGTGAGGCTCGGGGTCCGGTTGGAGAGCCCCTCCGGCTGGACGATCTTGGTGGTCAGGCCGCGGACCACCGAGACCCGGCGGGCGATGTCCCTCAGCCACGAGGTCCAGGTCGCGTACTCCGCCTTGTGGTCGCGCTGCACCCACATCTCCACGGCGGCGAGCATCCCCATCGCCTCTTCCTTGCCCACCTTGAACCCGCGGGCCCAGCCGTGGTGGGGCGCGCTGTGCATCCAGGCGGCCTTCACCAGGTCCTTGCGGCCGAGCAGGAGGCCGGCGGACTGCGGTCCGCGCAGGCACTTGCCGCCGCTGTAGGCGACGAGGTCGGCGCCCCGCGCCAGGTGGACGTTCGGGATGGTGAGGATCTCCGCCGCCGCGTCGACCAGCACCGGCACGCCCGCGGCGTGGGCGAGCTCGGCGATCGTCTCGGTGTTGAGTTCGTGCTTGTCGACGCGGGGCATCGCGAAGACGTAGACGAGCGCGGTCTGGGGACCGAGCGCCGCCTTGAGCTCCGCGCGGGTGTCCACCTCGACGATCTTGAGTCCGGTGGCGCTGACGGCCGCCTCGTACACGTTCCGGGAGTGCTTCGGGATGATCGCTTCGGTCTTCTTGAAGCCGGTCAGGTCCGGCAGCCGCACGTGGAGGTCGGGGTTGCCGCCCGCCACGCACGCCGCGCTCGCGTGCCCCAGCGCCGCCGAGGCGCCGGAGCTGACCATCCCGAACTCGGCCTTGGTCAGCTCCGCGAGCCGCTTGCCGATGGCGTCCGCGAGTTCGTCCAGCTGGACGTACTTGCGCGACGCCCTGTCGATCGCGTCGCGCACCTGGGGCAGCATCAGCGATCCGCTGAGGACGGTGTAGGTGCCGCGGCCGTTGATCAGCGGGCGCACGCCGATCGCCTCGTAGCCGGTCTTCGGGCCCTTCCCGAGGGCGGGCGCGGCCAGGCCGGCGTCCGCGGCCGCCACCGCCTCGCCGCCCAGCAGCGGTCCCAGAGTGAGCGCGCCGCCGACGGCCGCGCCGCGCCCGAGCATCGTCCGCCGTGATATTCCATCAGTTCGCATCCGGCCACCTCAGGCGACTCGTGGTTCGTGGTGCGTCACACGGTAAAGCGGGCGGGGGCGGGCGTTAAGCTCGCCGTTCGCATGGAAGTATTCGTTATTCGGATGGCGGCCGCCCGCCCGACACCTGGCGTGCCGGGGGAAACGCGGGCAGTTCCCGTGAACGGCGATCGCCGGCGTGGCAACCGTCAAGAATTGCGTTTTCCAGTAGCCGTAATGGCACATCGAATGCGTCCTCGAACACCGGCGGTTCAGGGACCGGTGCCGCCGGGAGGTCACCCGGCGGGCTGCGGCTGCCGCACCGGCGCGGTCAGCCTCGTGGTCCCGACCGGGATGTCCGACACCTCGATCTCGCGGAGCAGCGTGCGGGCCTGCGGCGTCAGCGGGCTGGTCGTGCTCCAGAAGACCGCGACGCGGCGGCCGCAGGGGACGTCGAGGCGGCGGGCCACCACGCCGCTCGTGTTGGCGGTGGCGACCGCCAGGAAGTTGATGACGCCGACGCCGAGGCCGCTGCGGACCAGGGAGACGAGCGTCTGCGGCTGGTTCGTCGCCTGGACGGCGTTCGGTTCGAGGCCGTGGTCGTGGAAGGCGCGGTAGGGCTCGAAGCCCGTCTCCTTCGGCGAGCCGAGCCGGCCGATGGTGATCACCGGGTACTTGGCGACCTCGGCCACCGGCAGCGGCTCGGGCAGGCCGGCCAGCGGGTGGTCCGGGCGGTGCACGACGATCAGTCCCTCCCGCCACAGCGGCCGGCACTCCACCGACGGCCCGGCCGGCGGCGCCATGGGCCGCAGGCAGATGTCCACCTCGCCCGCCGCCAGCGCCCCGTCGAGCTCCAGGGTGGATCGCTCCACCAGCACCACCTTGATCGCGGGACGGGTCCGCGCCATCCGCTCCAGCAGGTGCGACACGAACGCCGCGCTGGCGCTCGGATAGCTGCCGAGCGTCACCACCCCGCGGGCCGCGCCGCGGTAGCCGGCCATGGCGGCCTCCGCGCCGGCGAGCTGCCGCAGTATCGACCGGGCGTGGTCGGCGAGCACCACGCCCGCGTCGGTCAGCGACACGGGCCGGCGGTCGCGGTCGAACAGCGAGACGCCCGCCTCCCGTTCCAGGGCGGCCACGTGCATGCTCACCCGGGGCTGGGAGCGGTGGAGGACCTCCGCCGCGGCGCTGAAGCTTCCGGCATCGACGACGGTGAGGAACGAGACGAGCCATTCGAGGCGCAGATCGGTACGGAGCATGCCTTTGCTCTACCGCCGTGCCTGGTGGCGGACAATCCCGGTCGTGGTTTCGGATGGGGGCCGATCCGCATTCCGAATAGCCGTGCGGTCCGCGGCCGGGGGCGTGCGCACCATGTGCTCAGGGCATGGCCGCCGTCCGGCGCGGCCGCTGGTCGGACGGGGGAGGGGCGGCCGAGCGGCGGTCGGGTCAGGATCCTCGCCTCGGTACCTCGATGTGCCGGATCCAGTACTCGCGGGCCAGCGCGTCCACCCCCGCCGGCGCCACGCCCCGCAGGTGCACGACATGGCCGTCGGTGCCCGCGATGCGGCCGTGCTTCTGCAGGCG
Source organism: Actinomadura litoris (assembly GCF_009733595.1). Lineage (GTDB taxonomy): Bacteria > Actinomycetota > Actinomycetes > Streptosporangiales > Streptosporangiaceae > Spirillospora > Spirillospora litoris. The sequence continues at coordinate 46,136 of NZ_WOFH01000004.1, forward strand.
CAGGATGTGGAAGCGCTCCGGCGCGAAGCCGAGTTCCACGTCCACCGCGAAGCGGCCGCGGGCGTCGCGCTGCGCGCCGACACCCGGACCGACCTTGCCCTGGGCCTGGACGACCAGCCACAGCTGGTAGGCGAGCACGAGCGCGAGGACCACGGCGATCTTGCGGAGTGCCGGGCTCTTGGCGGCCCGGCGCGGCAGCGACGTCCTAGGCGGCATCGGGCTCGCCCCCCGCTTCCCCGCCGCGCGCGCCGCCGTCTCCCGCGCCCGCGCCGGCCCCCGCGCCCTCGTCGTCCCCCAGCAGCTCGTTGACCCGGTTCGCGATGCGGCGGAACTCGGGGAGCTCCGCCGCCTCCTGCCAGCGGCGCGGCCTGGGCAGCGCCACGTCCACGATCTCGCGCACCCGGCTGGGCCGCCGGGACAGCACCACGATCCGGTCGGAGAGGAACACCGCCTCGTCGACGTCGTGGGTGACGAAGAAGACCGTCGGGCGGCGGGTCTCGAAGATGCCCGTCAGGTCCTCCTGGAGCCTGCGGCGCGTCTGCGCGTCGATGCTGGCGAACGGCTCGTCCATGAGCATCACGGCCGGCTCGTTGGCCAGCACCCGGGCCACGCCGAGCCGCTGCTGCATGCCGCCGGACAGCTCGTGCGGGTACCGGTGCGCGAAGCCTTCGAGGCCGACGAGCTTGAGGAACTCCTCGCCCCTGGCGTTGCGCTCGGCCCGCGGCACCTTGCGCATGCGCAGCCCGAAGACCACGTTGCCCAGCACCGTCTTCCACGGGAAGAGCGCGTGGCTCTGGAACACCACCCCGCGGTCGGGCCCCGGCCCGTCGACGGGGCGGCCGTCGACGACGACCGTCCCGCCGGACTGCCGCACGAAGCCCGCGACGATGTTGAGCACGGTGGTCTTGCCGCAGCCGCTGGGGCCGAGCACGGAGACGAACTCGCCCTTCCTCACCGAGAAGGAGACGTCGTCGATGGCCGTGACCTCCTCACCGCTGTAGGTGTCGGTGTAGACCTTCCGCAGTCGGTCGATCTTCAGCGCGGTCATCCATCCGCCTCCATCGCGCGAACCATTCCCCAGCGTTCGACGGTCGCCCGCTCGAACGGGGCCAGAATCAGAGCGTCGAGCGCGTACCAGAGCGTGCCGAGCACCGCCATGCCCAGGAACACCTGGCTGACGTCGCCGACGCGGCGGGCGTCGAACATCATGAAGCCGACGCCGCTGGTGCCGACGATGATCTCGGCGGCCACCAGCGCCCGCCAGCCGTACCCGAGCCCGGTGCGGATACCGCCGGCCACCGACGGCAGCGCCCCGGGCACGATCACCTCCAGGAACACCCGCAGGCGGCCGGCGCCCAGGCTGCGCGCCGCCCGGACGAGCTCGCGCGGCACCTGCTCCACCCCGGCGACGACGCTGAGCATCAGCGGGAAGACGATCGTGTAGACGATGACGAACGTCACCGTGGTGAGGCTGAAGCCGAACCAGACGATGACGATCGGCAGCCACGCGATGTCCGCGACGGCCTGGAAGAACAGCAGGATCGGCCAGCAGGCGCGGCGCAGCACGCGGCTCATCGCCACGGCGAAGCCCAGCGGGAGCCCGATGAGCAGGCCGAAGCCGACGCCGTAGCACAGCCGGGTGAGCGAGTCCGTGAGGTAGCCGGGCAGGATGCCCTTCTCCATCAGCTCGCCGAACTTGTCCACCACGGCGGGCGGCCCGGCGAAGAAGGACTCGGGGAACACCTCCAGCGCGGCCAGCAGCCACCACAGGGCGACGACCGGCACGAAGGGCCCCAGCGTGCGGAAGGCGCCGCTGCGCAGGCACCGGTGCCACAGCCGCCACGCCAGGCCGCGGCGCGCGCCCCGGCGCCGGCCCGATCCGCGGCCCGCGCGCTTCTCGTCGGTGGAAAAGGTGGTCGAGGTCATCGGTCCCCCGCTCCCGTCATCCCCCAGCGCTCGACCGTGCGCCGCTCCAGCGGCGCCAGCAGGAGCCGGTCCATCAGCAGCCACAGCACACCGATGATCACCATCGACGCGATGATCACGTCGGTCTGGAAGTACTTCTGCGCCTGGAACAGGGCGTATCCGAGGCCCGCGTTGGTCGCGATGATCTCGGCCGCCACCAGGCCGCGCCATCCGTAGCCGAGCCCGACCCGCAGGCCGGTGACGATGCTGGGCAGGGCGCCGGGCAGCAGGACCTCCCAGAACATCCGCAGGCGTCCGGTGCCCATGCTGCGGGCGGCCCGCAGCACCTCGACGGGGATCTGCCGGACGCCGAGCATCGCGTTGTAGGTCAGCGCGAAGAACATCGCGTTCCACACGATGAAGATCACGGCACGGTCGCCGTAGCCGAACCACAGCGTCGCGATCGGGATCCAGGCGATGCCGGCGAGCGCCACCGAGAACCGCAGCAGCGGCAGGAAGAACGCGGACAGCACGCGGCTCGCCCCCAGCGCGACGCCGAACGGCAGCCCGGTGACCAGCGCCAGCGCCATCCCCAGGCCCGCCCGCCGCAGGCTGGCGCCCAGGTGCCGGAAGAGGTCCCCGCTCGACCACAGGTCGCCCAGCGCCCCGAGCACGTCGGTGACCTGGGGGAAGACGCGCATCTCCACGCCCGACACCCGCACCGCGACGGCCCACGCCGCCACCAGCGCCGCCAGCGGCCCGAAGAACCACAGCGCGCCCGTGGCGGTGGAGAGGAGGCCGCGCCGCCGCGCGGTCAGGAGGGCGCGGCGGCGCGCGGTCGGCGCCGTCACGACGGGCACGCCTTCTCGGCCGCCGTCCGCTCGAAGGTGTAGCCGTCCTGGATCTTCGCGGACGCCGGTGTCGCGGGCAGGTCCTGGAAGAGCTTCGGGTCCGCGGACATCACCTTGAGGATCGGGCCGGGACGGAAGAGCTTGTTGACGTCGAAGCCGGGCTTGACCTTCCCCTGCGCGGCCAGCAGCCGGGCGACGGTGTCGAGCGCGAGGTAGTTGCAGGCGGAGAAGCGCGGGTCGAGCTGCTTGACGTTGTGCTTCATCGCCTCGGCGGCCACCTCCTTCTTGGTGCCGGGCAGCCACCGGGTCGCGGCGTCGGCCGCCTTGTCCGGGTTCTGGCGCATCCACTGGTCGGTGGTCGCCCGGGCGGTGAGGAAGCGGCTGACGACGTCGGGGTGCTCCTGCGCGTACTTGGGGGTGGTGACGATGTAGCCGACGAACGGGATGTGCCCGCCGCCGCGCAGCACCTCCTTCGCGCCGTCCACCTGCCGCGCGATGGTGATCGGGAACGGGTCCCAGACGATGGCGACGTCGATGCCGCCCGACCTGAGCGCCACCGCCATGTCCGGCGGCTCGGTGTTCACGATCTTGACGTCGCCCGCCTTGAGCCCCGTCTTCTCCAGCAGCCCCAACAGGTACAGGTGGTTGATGGAGCCCTCGGAGACGCCGATGCGCTTGCCCCGCAGCGTCGTGAGGTTCCCGCCGTCCACGCCGGACTTCGCGCTCGCCACCACGGCCATGGTGTCGTCGATGCTGAGCCTGCTGGCGGCGCCGGTGTAGTTGCCGACCAGCACCAGGTCGAGGCCCTTCTGGGCGGCGGCGATGGCCGGCGTGCCGACCTGCACGAAGTCCACCTGGCCGGCCTGGAGCGCGTTGAGCGCGTCCACGCCGGTCGGGAACGGGTCGGCGAGCTTCACGTTGAGGTTCTGGTCGTCGAAGTAGCCGGCCTCGACCCCGGCCGGCAGGCCGAGCTGGTCGATCGCCGAGACATATCCCGCGGAGACCTTGGTCGGGGCGTCCGCGCCGCCGCCGCCCGCGTCGTCATCGACGGTGGACCCGCCGGAGCACCCCGCGAGCAACGACACGATGCCCGAGCAGGCCACCACGGCGAGGTGGCGTTTCACGCGCAACATGACTCATCTCCTGATCGGTCTGGACGGTTGGACGGGTCGGTGGCCCCCGGCGAGCGCGGCGTCCACGGTGCCGCGGCGGGGGATGGGGGTGACCGCGCCCGGGCCGGTCGTGGTGAGCGCCGCCGCCACCGCCGCGTAGCGGGCGGCCTCGGGCACCGGCTCGCCGTCCAGCAGCCGGGCCGCGAACGCGCCGTCGAAGGTGTCGCCGGCCCCGGTGGGATCGACCTGCCGCACGGGGTGCGGGTCGATCCGGGTGACCGTGCCCTCGTGGGCCACCAGCGCGCCCTCGGCCCCCATCTTCAGCACCACGATGGACGGCCCCCGCCGCACGAAGGCCGCCAGCACGTCCCGCGGGTCGTCCGCCCCGGTGAGGGCCCGGCCCTCGGTGAGGTTCGGCAGCGCGATGTCGCACAGCTCGACGGCGCGCATGATCACCGCGCGGGCGCGCTCCGCCGGCCAGAGCGCGGGCCGCAGGTTCGGGTCGTAGCTGACCAGCGCGCCGGCCCGCCGCGCCAGCTCCATGGCGTGGAAGCCCGCGTCGCAGGCCGACGGGCTGATCGCCTGGGTGATCCCGCTGAGGTGCACCAGGCGCGCCCGGCTCACGGCGTCCACCGGGATGTCCTGGGGCGCGAGCCGGCTGGCCGGGGAGTCCGCGCGGTAGTAGACGAACCTGCTCTCCGCCTCCGTGCGGGAGACGAAGTAGATGCCGGTCCGCCCGCCCGCCTCGCGCACGACGTGGTCGGTGCCGACCCCCTCCCGCTCCCACATGCGCACGAGTGCCGCGCCGAAATCGTCGTCGCCGATCCGGGTGACATAGCCGGCGCGGGCGCCCGAGCGGGCCGCGGCCACGGCGAAGTTGGAGGTGTCGCCGCCGTAGCCGACGGTGAACGCGTCGTCGTCCTGGATCGGCCGGGCGCCGTCGATCCTGGTGTTGAACTCCAGGAGCGGCTCGCCCACCGCGAGGATGTCCACGCTCAGATCCGGCCGTGCTTCTCGATGCCGCCGCGCAGCGAGCCCGACTCCAGGATCAGCGCGGTCTGCTCCCGCTCCCGCCGCTCGATCTCCAGCGCCGCCTCCAGGACCGAGGCGGCGCGCTCGGAGGGCACGCACACCACCCCGTCGGCGTCGGCGACGATGAGGTCGCCGGGGCGCACCGCCACGCCGCCCATCTCCACCGGTTCGTTCAGGGACACCGTGCGGTAGCGGCCCACGGTGGTCGCGGGCACGCTGCCGCGCGCGTAGATGGGGAAGTCCGGGTAGTCGCGGCGGATCTCCTCGACGTCGCGGACGCCGGCGTCGAGCACCGCGCCGGCCACCCGGTTGGCCACCGCCCCCGCCGCCATCAGCCCGCCCCACACGGCGACGTCGGCGCCGCCGGCGGCGATGCAGATGACGCTGCCCGCCTCCGACTCGTCGATGGCCCGCAGCGCGTGCTCCGGCGGGGCCGGCTCGGGCGAGGGCACCTCCAGCACCGTCGCCGCCGGGCCGACGAGCCGGCCCGCGCCGGGGAGCATCTGCCGGACGCTGCCGGACAGGAAGCCGCGGCGCCCGCCCAGTTCCACCGCGTCGGCCACCGACGCGGTCGCGATGGCACGGAATGCGGTGATGATATCGGCGGAAAGCGTCGTGGTCATGGCGGGCTCCGTTCTCTGCAAAAGCGTTCCCTGTAGCGCGCCGCATTCCGGGAGCGAAATTGGTCAGGCGTGACGGCCCGGTGGTGCGGCTACTGGAAACTGTAGAAGCGGATTGTCGGAGCGGTTAAGGCTGAGGCTCGAATGCAGGTATTCGACAAATGGATGCCGGCCGCTATACGGCGGCCGGCAGCGAGGGCGGGGCGGCGCCCGGCCGCCCGGCGCGGGTGCCCGCCGGGCCCCTGGCCGCGCCCGTCCGGCGCTCGGCGGACGCCGTCCACGGCCACGCGGGCGGGGCGAGCCGGCACAGGCAGTCCCGCACCGCCTCCACGGCGGGCGACCCGCCCTCGCCCTGCCGCCGCCAGAGGGCGACGACGCGCTCGAAGCCCGCGCCGGCGAGCGGGACCAGGCAGACGCCGTCGGTGTTGGCGGTGGTCATGGCGAGCGCGTTCGTGATGCCGACGCCCAGGCCGTGGCGGACCAGGGAGATCAGCGTCTGCGGCTGGTTGGTGCGCTCGCTGATCACCGGGTGCAGCCCGTGGTTGGCGAACGCGAGGTTGGTCTCGTACTGCTGGGAGTGGCCGTCGTCGATCTCCCCGATGCTGATCACCGGCAGCCTGGCGGCCTGCGCCAGCGTCACCTCCGGCTCGCGGGCCAGCGGGTGGTCGGCGCGGAACACGGCGACGAGCGGCTCGCGCCACAGCACCTCGCTGGTCACCCGGTCGGAGTTGACCAGCGGGTGCAGCGGGCGCGCGGCCAGGTCGACGCCGCCGTCGGCGAGCCGCTCGCCGATGTCCAGGCTGGTGCCCTCGTGCAGCACCAGGCGGACCTGCGGATGGGTCTCCCGCAGCGCCCGCACCGCCCGGGGGTACAGGTACGCCGCGACGCTGGGGTAGCAGCCCAGCCGCACCGTCCCGCAGACGCTCCCCGCCGCCGTCTCGGCGAGCAGGTCGAGCCGCCGGATGATCTCCTCGGCGTGCGGGAGCAGCCCGCGGCCCTCGGGGGTGAGGATGGCCGGCTGAACGGAACGGTCCACAAGACGCCGGCCGACCAGCCGCTCCAGGGCGGCGACATGGCTGCTGACACGGGGCTGGGAGCGGTAGAGGGTCCGGGCGGCGGCGGAGAAGCTGCCGTGGCGGGCCACCGCCACGAAGCTCGCGATCCAGTCGATGCGGTAGTGATGCGCGCTGTTGAGGTCCATGGCACGTCCTCCCAAACCGAGATCGTCGAGAACCTTACATGCGGCGCACCGATAGTTAAATGGTGCAGATCGGTTGTTGAGGCCCCTGGGGTGCCGTCAGCGGACGAACTGGTCGGCGTAGTCGGCGCCGAGGCCGTTCCGCGCGTAGTGGGCCCGGCACATGTCGATCTTGGTGAACGTGTCCTCGTAGCCGATCTGCTCACCGTGCTCGTCGACGTAGGCCATGGCGCCCGTGATGTTGAAGAACGTGACCATCTCGGGGCAGTCCGGGGGCACCTCCAGGGTGTGGATCTCGCCGGGGGGCTCGTAGACGAAGTGGCCGGCCTCGGCGACCCAGTCGTGCTCGTGGTACTGCCACCTGCCCTTGAGCACGTAGCCGAAGACGACCCCCGGGTGGCGGTGCCGCGAGACGATCCCGGCGGCGGTCACCTTGAGCAGGTTGCACCACTGCCCGGTCACGGTGTTGAACATCAGCGGCCGGAACCACACGTTCGGCGCCTGCGGCACCCAGACCCGGTCGTCGTCGGGCACCGCGGCCACGGCGATCTCCGGCGGCACGGCGGAGGACATGGGAATGGCGACCATGACATCGGTCCTTTCTGGGAATTCGGGAATCGGTGATCCGGCTCAGGCGGCCAGATATCCGCCGTCGACCGCCAGCACGGCGCCGGTGATGAACGCGGCGTCGGGACCGGCGAGGAACGACACGGCGCCCGCGATGTCCGCGGGCATGCCCCAGCGCCCCATCGGCGTGCGGTCGAGGATGCGGCGGCTGGTCTCGTCGCTCTCGTGCAGTTCGCGGGTCAGCCCGGTGCGGATCCAGCCCGGCGCGACGGCGTTCACCCGGATCCCCTCGTCCGCCCAGGCCACGGCGAGGGACTTGGTCAGCTGCAGCACGCCGCCCTTGCTGGCGCTGTAGGCCGGGACCCGGCCGCCGCCGAAGAAGCTCAGCATGGACGCGATGTTGACGATGCAGCCGCGCGAGCCGGCCAGCGCCGAGCGGGCGGCGAGGCAGCTGCGCATGGTGCCGGTGAGGTTGATCCCGACGACGTCGGCGAACACCTCGGACTCGAACTCCCGGCCGCGCGCGATGACGCCGACCGCGTTGATGAGGACGTGCAGCTCCTCGAACGCGCCCACGAACCGGCGGAGCTCGTCCTCCCGCCGGACGTCGAGCTCCACCCTCTTCACGTTCTCGGGCAGTTCGCGCACAGCGCCTGCAGCGTCGAGTCCGGCGGCGACGACGTCGTCCCCGTCGGCGGCGAAACGGCCGGCGATCGCGGCGCCGATCCCGCTGGTCCCGCCGATCACCACCACGGTCCGTCCCCCGGGCCCCGCAACGCGGTCATCGTGCACGGCTGTCTCCTCCAGTGTTCGGCTCCGATGCGTCGGACCCACTTGAACACAGGGGACGAACGGCCGTCAGGCCCCATACGGGAGGGGAATGAGGGTCATTCGGATGCCCTGGCGGTGGCGCCGAACGCCCGGCGGTAGTCGCGGGGCGGCAGGCCGACGTGGCGGGTGAAGTGGTGGCGCATGGTGAGGGGGGTGCCGAAGCCGCATCGGCGGGCGATGGCGGCGATGGGCAGCTCGCTGACCTCCAGGAGGTGCTGGGCCGCCAGGACGCGCTGGGCCAGGAGCCATTGCAGCGGGGTGTCGCCGGTCGTCTGGACGAAGCGGCGGGTGAAGCTGCGCTCGGCCATGCGGGCGAGGCCCGCCATCTCGGGGACGGTCCACGGGTGCGCCAGGTCGTCGAGGACGCGTTCGCGTAGCGCCGAGAGGGCGTCGTCCCGTCCGCTGCGGGCCGGGACGGGGCGGGCGATGAACTGCGCCTGCCCGCCGGGCCGGAACGGCGCGGTGACCATGGTGCGGGCGATCTCGGCCGCCGCGGCGGCGCCGTGGTCGCGGCGGACCAGGTGCAGGCACAGGTCGATGCCCGCGGCCACGCCCGCGGAGGTCCACACGGCGCCGTCCCCGACGAACAGGACGTTGGGGTCCACAGTCACCCCGGGGTGGCGGCGGGCGAGTTCGTCGGCGTCGAGCCAGTGCGCGGTGGCGCGGCGCCCTTCCAGCAGGCCGGCGGCGGCCAGCAGGAACGCGCCGGAGCACAGGGACGCCACGGTGGCGCCGCGCGCGTGGGCGGCGCGCAGTGCGGCCGGCACGTCCGGGTGGACGGGCCCGGTGGGGTGCCGGACCCCGGGAACGACGACCAGGTCGCACTCGTCCAGACCGTCCAGGCCATGGTCGGGGACGCAGGTCACCCCCGGTTGCATCGGCACCGTCGTGCCCTGGGGGCCGCAAATGCGCAGCTCGAACGGCGGGACGCCGCGGGCGGTGCGGTCGAGCCCCCAGACCTCGGTGGCCACGGCGTAGTCGAACACGCGGACGTGCTCGGTGACCAGGACTCCCACACGGAACATGGCGTAAATCTATCCCACATTGTCGTTTCAGCCACTCACGCCGCCCGCGGCCCGCCGACCAGGCTGGACACCGTTCTTTCCCGGGAGTTGAGGAGTGCGGCGCCATGCCGTTGGCTTTGTTGGCCCTGGCCGTCACGGCGTTCGGGGTGGGGACCTCGGAGTTCGCCATCATGGGCCTGCTGCCGCAGGTCGCCCACGGGGTCGGGGTGTCGATCCCGGCCGCGGGGGGCCTGATCACCGGCTACGCCGCCGGTGTGATCGTCGGCGCGCCGCTGCTCACCGCGGCCTCGGCCAGGCTGCCGCGCCGCACGACCCTGCTGGTCGTCGCGGGGCTGCTGGCGGCGAGCAGCGTCCTGTCGGCGGTCGCGTCCGGCTACGGCGTGCTGCTGGTGGCCAGGGTGGTCGCGGGCGTGCCGCAGGGGGCGCTGTTCGGGGTCGGGTCGGTGGTCGCGGCGCAGCTCGTCCCGCCGGAGCGGCGGGCCGGCGCGATGTCGGTGATGTTCGGCGGGTTCACCATGGCGAACGTGGCCGGAGTGCCGCTGGTGACGTGGCTGGGGCAGGTGGCGGGCTGGCGGGCCGCGTTCTGGGTGATCGCGGCGCTGGGCGCGCTGTCGATGGCCGGCACCGCGGCGCTGGTCCCGCGCGGGCTGCGGCCCGAGGACGAGGCGGGGCTGCGTTCGGAGCTGGCGACGCTGCGGCGGCCCCAGGTCTGGCTCGCGATGGCGGTGACGACGGCGGGCTTCGGCGGCGTGTTCGCCTCCTTCACCTACGTCGCGCCGATGATGACCGCGGTCGCCGGGTTCGGCGCGTCCAGCATGACGGCGCTGCTGGTCGCCTTCGGGCTGGGCATGGCCACCGGGAACCTCGTGTCGGGCCGCTACGTGGGACGGCGCCTCATGCCCAGCCTGTACGTGTTCCTGGCCGGGCTGACCGTCGTGCTGAGCCTGTTCGTGGTGACCGCGCACAGCAGGGTCCCGGCGGCCTGCACCCTGTTCCTGCTGGGGCTGTTCGGATTCGCGACCGTCCCGGCGCTGCAGATGCGCGTCCTGGACAAGGCCGCGGGCGCGCCCGCCCTCGCCTCCGCGCTGAACATGTCGGCGTTCAACATCGCCAACGCGCTCGGCGCGTTCCTGGGCGGCACGGCGATCAGGGCCGGGTTCGGCTACACCGGCCCCAACGCCGTCGGCGCGGTGCTGGCCGCCACCGGGCTCGCCCTCGCCGCCTGCTCGGGTCTGGTCGACAAGCGCGCGGGGGCGGCGGTCGCACGATGAACGGCGGAACCGAGCGCTACACACCGGGCCACGACACCTCCGCCATCGGCTTCATGGCCGCCAGGACGGCCGCGACGCACGCGCGCTTCTTCCTCCCGCACCTGGCCCCGGGAACGACCCTGCTGGACCTGGGGTGCGGGCCCGGCACCATCACCGCCGACCTGGCCGCCGCCGTCGCACCCGGACGCGTGCTCGGGCTCGACCGGCAGGCCGCCCAGCTCTCCGGCGCACGCGCCCTCGCCCGGCTCCGCGGCCTCACCAACATCGAGTTCCGGGAGGGCTCCTGCTACGACATCCCGCTGGAGGACCGATCGGTCGACCGCGTCTTCTCCCACGCCCTGATGGAGCACCTCGCCCGCCCGGACCGGGCCCTGGCCGAGATCCGGCGGGTGCTGCGTCCCGGCGGGACGGTCGGTCTGTGCAGCCCCGACTGGGGCGGCTTCCTGCTGGCCCCGCCCGCCGACGACGCCGTCGGCGCCTACACGCGCCTCCAGCGGGCCAACGGCGGAGACCCCTTCGTCGGCCGCGAGCTCGGCCGGTATCTGACCGAGGCGGGATTCGGGCAATGCCGCCTGGACGCCCACTACGAACGCTACGACGACCCGTCCCGCATCGCCGGCTACCTCGCGGTCCAACTCGACGACGCGGGACAGACCGCTCATGCCCGCCGGCTCCGTGACTGGGCCGCCGGACCCGCCGCGATGTTCGCCCAGGCATGGGTCACCGCCACCGCCACCCGGCCCCGATGACCGGGTCTCAGAGGTGGTCGGTGAACCAGGCCGCCGCCACCGTCGCCGTCTGGCGGCGGACCTCCACGTCCTCGTAGAGGGTCAGGTGGGTGGAGCGGGGGACGACGTGGAACTTCTTGCGGGGGCCGGGTATCGCGTCGAACGCCTCGGCCGCGAGGTCCCAGTGGGTGTGGTCGTCGCCCTCGGCCACGCACATGAGGGTCGGCGTGGCGACGAGGCGGCTGAGAAAGGGGCGCACGCTGTAGGCGAGCAGCATCTCGGTCGACTGGGCCGTCGCGTCGCCGACGTAGCCGGGGGCCTCGGTCGCCTTGATGCGCGCGAAGGTGTCGCGGCTCGCGGGGAAGGGGAAGGTGCCGACGGCCCCCAGCGCGACGGGCTGGTGGTCGATGTAGGTGTGCTCGCCCGTCTCGAACAGGCGGGCGCGGGCCTCGGCGAGGGCGGCGCGCAGGGCGCGGAAGCTCACCGTGCCGTGCGAGAGGCGGAGGTTGTCCCACCCGTCGATGACGGGGACGACCGAGCAGACGGCGCGGACGCGCGGGTCGACGGCGCCGAGGATGAGGACGTGCCCGCCGCTGTAGGAGATGCCCCAGGCGCCGATCCGGTCGGCGTCGATGTCGTCGCGCCCCTGGAGGTAGGAGATCGCGTTGCGGTAGTCCTCGATCTGCCGCCAGGGGTCGATGTGGCGGCGCGGGGTGCCGGTGCTGTCGCCGAAGTGGCGGTAGTCGACGACGAGCGCGGCGATGCCCGCCTCGGCGAAGACCTCCGCGAACAGCGGCTGGGCCACTTCCTTGACGTAGCACCATCCCCCCGCCAGGACGACGGCGGGATGGGGGCCGGGTGCGTCCGGCACGTAGAGCAATCCGCTCAGCCGGTCGCCGTCGCTGGGCACGGTGACCGCGCGTGGTTCTGCCATTCCGGCTCCCTGATCCTCTCGTGGGTCCCGACATCCGACCTTATGCGGTCGGATGCACGGATAGTGAACATAGCCTAGTCCGGGAGAATCGGGATAGTGCCCCGGACGATCTTGCCCGCGCCTACGCGCTGCTGATGTGCCATCTGCCAGCGAAGACCCGAAGCGGGGGAGGGGGCGTCCAGCTCTTGACACTCCGCGCTGAGTGCTCATAATACGTACTCATGTTCGCTAATCGTGCAAGGGAGGCGTGATGAACCGTCCTCCGGTCCGGATCGGCCTGTGCGGCCTCGGCAGCATCGGCGGCGCGGCCGCCCGTCTTCTGCTGGAGCATCGGACGGGGTTCGAGATCGTCGGTGCGGCGACCAAGGAACCGGACGCCGTCGGCCGTCCCCTGCACGAGGTGGTGGGCTCGGCCGCGCGGGGCGGGCCCGTCGTCGTCGGCGACCTCGCCGACGTGCTGGCGGCCGGTCCCGAGATCATGCTCTACGCGACGGGCTCGTTCCTGCGCGACACCGAGGACGACGTCGTGGCCTGCGCCCAGGCGGGGGTGGACGTGGTCTCGCCCTGCGAGGAGCTGGCCTTCCCGTTCACGCGGCACGCCCCCGTCGCGGCGCGGATCGACGCGGCGGCGCGCGAGGGTGGCGCGACCGTCCTCGGCACCGGGGTGAACCCCGGCTTCCTGTTCGACTCGCTGCTCGCCGCCGCGACGGGCGTGTCATGGGACGTCCGGGCGATCCGGGGGCACCGCGCCGTGGACGTGTCCGGCTTCGGGGAGAACATCCACCGCCGCCTCGGCATCGGGTACACGCCCGAGGAGTTCGAGGAGGGCCACCAGGCCGGCACCATCGCCGGGCACGTCGGGTTCCCCGAGTCGATCGAGCTGGTCTGCGAGCGGCTCGGGCTGCTGCTGGACGGCCCGGTCACCGAGCGGTTCGAGCCGTTCGTGGCGCAGACCGCGGCCCCGACCCGGTACGGCCACGTGCCCGCCGGGCGCACCGAGGGCTTCCGGCAGCGGGCGACCGGGCACGTCGGCGGGCAGCTGTTCGTCCGGCTGGACCTCGTCCTGCACCTGCGGCCGCGGAGCGCCGGGTTCGAGACCGTCGACTCCATCAGCGTCGAGGGCCTCCACCCGGTCAACCTCACGCTGTCGCCGGGCATGGACGCGATCCCCGCGACGTCCGCGCAGCTGGTGAACAGCATCCCCGGGGTGCTCCAGGCGGCCCCGGGCCTCAGGACCGTCAAGGACCTGCCCGTCGCGGCCGCCTGGCACGACCTGCAATCCCACCCGTTTCGGTGAAGTGAGCTTCGATGACGCAGACAGCGGCGAGTCCGCACAGGCCGGATGACACCTTCACCGGCCTCCCGATCGGCGAGGCCGATCTGACCGAGGCGCACGCGCTCTACCGCGGCATGTCGATCGTGCGCTCCGTCGAGCTGGAGATCGAGAAGATGCACCGGCTCGGACGCATGTCCGGGTCGTTCCACTCCTCGCTCGGGCAGGAGGCGGCGGCGGTCGGCGTGTGCGCCGCGCTGCGCGAGGGCGACATGGTCACGAGCACCCACCGGGGGCACGGCCACGCGCTCGCCAAGGGCGTGACCATGGAGGGCGTCTTCGCCGAGCTCTTCGGCCGGACCTCCGGCGTCAGCGGCGGGCGCGGCGGATCGATGCACCTGCACGACCGCCGGAGCGGGTTCCTCGGCGAGAACGCCATCGTCGCGGGCGGCCTGCCGTGGGCGGCGGGCGCGGCCTGGGCGCGCCGCCGCCGGGGCGGCGACGACATCGCGGTGGCCTTCATCGGCGACGGCGGGTTCGCGCAGGGCGTCACCCACGAGACCCTGCTGCTCGCCCGGTTCTGGGAGAGCCCGTGCCTGATCGTCTGCGAGAACAACGGGCTCGCGCACTCGATGCCGTCCGACCGCCTGTTCGGGGCGCCGGGCGGCATCGCCCGCATCGCCGAGGGGACGGGGATCCACGCGCGCTACGTGGACGGCCGGGACGTGGTCGCCGTCGCCCGGACGGCGAAGGAGATGGTCGCGCGGGTGCGGGCCGGGGTCCCGGCCTTCCTCGAATGCGGGGTGTACCGCGTCCGGCCGCACAGCCTCTCCGACCCCGACTACCGGTACCGGCCCAAGACGGCCGGGCGGGACTGGCTGGCGCTCAACGACCCGATGGCCAACCTGCGCGCCCGGCTGGAGGCGTTCCCCGGCAACCGGGTCGCCCAGATCGACGCCGCGGTGGCCGCCGACGTCCAGGCCGCGCTGGCCCGCGCCGAAGCGGCGGGGCGCCCGCCCGCGGCCGCGGCGAAATCCTACGTCTACACCTCCCCGGAGCTGCAGAACCATGCGTGAGGTCAAGTACGCCGAAGCGGTGCGCGGCGCCCTGGAGGACGAGATGGCGGCCGACGAGACCGTCGTGGTCATGGGGGAGGAGGTCGGCGCGCTCGGCGGGGTCTTCACGGTCACGCAGGGGCTCCTGGAGCGGTTCGGTGAGGACCGCGTGCTGGACTCCCCGATCTCCGAGGCCGGGGTCGTGGGGTTCGCGATCGGCGCCGCCGCCGAGGGCATGCGGCCGGTCGTCGAGATCATGTTCTCGGACTTCGTCCTGCTGGCCCTCGACCAGATCATCAACCTCGGCGCGAAGATCCGCTACATGAGCAACGGCCAGTTCAGCGTGCCGCTGACGATCCGCATGCCGGGCGGCGGCGGCACCAACCACGGGCCGCAGCACTCGCAGAGCCTGGAGAGCCTCTTCGCGCACGTCCCGGGGCTGGTCGTCGCGATGCCGAGCAACCCCTCGGACGCCTACTGGATGCTCCGGCACGCTATACGTTCGGACGATCCCGTGATTTTCTTGGAGAGCAAGAACCTCTATTTCCGCACGTCAGGGGACATCGATGCGCGTACCGGGCCGGACGGTTTCGGCGCGAGCGTCGTGCGCGCCGGCGACGACATCACGATCGTGTCGGCCGGCCGGATGGTCGAGCGCAGCCTCCAGGCGGCCGATCGGCTCGCCGCCGAGGGCGTCGGATGCGAGGTGATCGACCTGCGCTACCTGTGGCCCCTGGACACCGCCTCGATCGAGGCGTCCCTGCGGCGGACGGGCAAGCTCGCCGTCGTGTACGAGGCCGTCGAGTTCTGCGGCTGGGGCGGCGAGGTCGCCGCGTGGGCCGGGGAGCACTGCTTCGAGAGCCTCGACGGCCCCGTCGTCCGCGTCGGCACCGAGCGCGTCCCCATCCCGTACGGGCACGCGCTGGAGGACGAGATCGTGCCCACCGCCGAGCGCATCGCCGGTGAACTCCGCGGGCTCGCGGCCTACTGACCCCTCGCCCCCCGACCGTCGCCAGTACCGACCGTCGCCGCGGCGACCTTGAGAGCAGGAACGTCTTCATGAGGTTTGCAGTCGACACCGGTGGCACTTTCACCGACCTCGTCATCGAGGACGAAGGCCACCTGAGCGTCCACAAGAGCTCCACCGTGCCCGCCGACCCCGTCCAGGGCATCCTCGACGCCTTCGAGGTCGCCGCCGCCGAGCGGGGCTGCGCGCGGCGGGAGCTGCTGGAGCGGGGCACGATGCTCGTCCACGGCACCACGCGCGGGCTGAACGCCGTCCTGACCAGGAAGGTCGCGCGGACGGCGTTCCTCACCACCGAGGGCCATCCCGACATCCTGCTGCTGCGCGAGGGCGGCAGGCGCGACATCTTCAACCAGCGGCAGCCCTACCCCGAGCCCTACGTCCCGCGGTCGCTGACCTTCGAGGTCCCCGAGCGCGTCGGCGCGCAGGGGGAGGTGGTCAGGGAACTCGACGAGGAGGCCGTGGCCGGCCTCGCCGCCCGGCTGCGCCGGGAGCGGGTCGAGGCCGTCGCGGTGTGCCTGCTGTGGTCCATCGCCAACCCCGTCCACGAGCTGCGGGTGGGCGAACTGCTGCGCGAGCTGCTGCCGGACGTCCCGGTGACGCTCTCGCACCGGCTCAACCCCTGCGTCCGCGAGTACCGCCGGGCCTCGGCGACCGCGATCGACGCCTCGCTCAAGCCGCTGATGACCGCCTACATCAGCGGGCTCCAGGGGCGGCTGCGGGACGCGGGCTTCGGCGGCCGGGTCCTCATGGTCACCTCCGCCGGGGGCGCGCTGGACGCCGGGGACGTAGCGGCCTCCCCGATCCACTCGCTGAACTCCGGCCCGGCGATGGCCCCGGTCGCCGGGCGGTTCTTCGCCGGCCTCGACACGACGGCGCCGATGGCGATCGTCGCCGACACCGGCGGGACCAGCTACGACGTCAGCGTCGTCCGCGACGGCCGGATCCCCTGGACGCGCGAGTCCTGGATCGGCGAGCCGTTCCGCGGCCACATGACCGGCTTCCCGTCGGTGGACGTGCGCAGCGTCGGCGCCGGCGGCGGCAGCATCGCGTGGGTGGACCGGGGCGGGCTCCTGCACGTCGGGCCGCAGAGCGCGGGCGCCGACCCCGGGCCCGTCTGCTACGGGCGGGGCGGCACCCGCCCGACGATGACCGACGCGTGCCTCGTCCTCGGCTACCTGGACCCCGGCTACTTCCTCGGCGGCCGGTCCGCGCTCGACATCGAGGCGGCGCGCGAGGCGATCAGGACCCAGATCGCCGAGCCCCTCGGGCTGGACCTGCTGGAGGCGGCGGGCGCCGTCCACCGGCTCGCCACCGAGCGGATGGTCGGCGCCATCGAGGAGATCAGCGGCCAGAAGGGCGTGGACCCGGCGCAGGCCGTCCTCGTCGGGGGCGGCGGCGCCGCCGGGTTCAACACCGTCGCGATCGCGCGGCGGCTCGGCTGCCGCGAGGTCATCGTCCCGATCATGGGACCGGCGCTGAGCGCGGCGGGCGCGCTGATCTCCGAGCTGTCGCGCGGCTTCGAGACGACGTTCCGCACCACCACCGAGGCGTTCGACTTCGCGGGTGTCAACGCGGTGCTCGCCGACCTCGCGGACCGGGCCCGCGCGTTCATCGCCGGACCCGGCGCCGGCGCCGTCGAGGCGTCCGTCGAGTTCTCCGCCGAGGCGCGCTACCCCAGCCAGGTCTGGGAGCTGGAGGTGCAGATGGGTGCGGAGGGGGCGCTGGACGCCGAGGGGCTCGAACGGCTGAAGAAGGCGTTCCACGAGGTCCACCGGGACGCGTTCGCCGTCGACGACCCCGGCTCGCCGATCGAGTTCGAGAGCTGGCACGTCCGGGCGCGCTGCCGCATCACCGAGCCCGTCCTGCCCGAGGCGGGGACCGGTGACGGTACGCGTTTGGAACGTGACATCTACCTGCCGGGCGTCGGCACCGTCGCCGCCGAGGTCTGGCGGCTGGAAGCGGTGCCGGTCGGCGCGGAGCTGCGCGGGCCCGCGATCGTCGAGTCGGCGACCACGACCATCGTCATCGACGACGGCGCCGTGTTCACCCGCCGCCCCAGCGGCACCATCCACGTCGTCCCCGGGACGGGAGCGGCCGCGGCCGCCGTCCCGGCCGGGGGCGCCGCCACCGGACGAGGGGGGAAGTGACGATGGACGGCGTGCGCATGGCGGTGATCAGCAACCGCCTGAACGTGGTCGTGGAGGCCATGATGAACACGGTCTTCCGCTCCAGCCGGTCGGGGGTGCTCAACAGCGCCCACGACTTCTCGTGCTGCATCGTCAGCGCCGACCACGAGCTGGTGATGGGGGCGGAGAGCCTGCCCATCCACATGATGAGCGGCCCCGACCTGATCTCGCGGGCGGTGCTGCGCTTCCACCCCGAGATGCGGCGCGGCGACGCCTACCTGCACAACTCGCCCTACAACGGCAACTCCCACGCGGCCGACCACGCCATGCTGGTGCCGGTCGTCGACGACGCGGGTGTCCACCGCTTCTCGGTCCTCGCGAAGGCCCACCAGGCCGACTGCGGCAACTCCAAGCCGACGACCTACATGACGGACGCCCGCGACGTCTACGAGGAGGGCACCCTCCTGTTCGACGCCTGCCGCGTCCAGACCGACTACCAGGACAACGACGACATCCTCCGCATGCTGCGGCTCCGCGTCCGGGTCCCCGACCAGTGGTGGGGCGACTACCTCGCGCTGATCGGCGCGGTGCGCCTCGGCGAGCGCCGCGTCCTCGAACTCGGCGACGAGCTCGGCTGGGACGTCCTCCAGGAGTTCGTGGACGAGTGGCTCGCCTACAGCGAGGGCCGGATGCGCGCCGCGATCGCGGAGCTGCCCGCCGGGCGGCTGAGCCTGTCCACCAGGCACGACCCCTTTCCGGGCATCCCCGACGGCCTCGACATCAAGATCGGCGTTGAGGTCCGCCCGGAGCGGGAGGAGATCGAGGTCGATCTCACCGAGAACGTCGACTGCCTGCCGAACGGCCTCAACCTCACCGAGTCGACGGCCGCCACGGCGGCGCTGATCGGCGTCTTCAACTCCATCGGCGAGGGCGTCCCGCCGAACGCCGGGAGCCTGCGCCGCGTCCGGGTCCGGCTGCGGGACGGCTGCGCCGTGGGCGTCCCGCGGCATCCGCACAGCTGCTCGGCGGCGACGACGAACCTGGCCGACCGGGTGACCAACGCCGTCCAGCGCGGCATGGCCGAGCTGGCCGAGGGCATCGGGCTCGCCGAGTGCGGCGCCGTCATCCCGGCGGCCGCCGCGGTCGTGTCGGGCGTCGATCCGAGGTCGGGCGGGCGGCCGTTCGTCAACCAGATCTTCCTCGCGGTGACCGGCGGCGCCGCCACCCCGTGGTCGGACGCCTGGCTGACGATCTTCCATGTGGGCTGCGCGGGGATGCTGCGCCGCGACAGCGTGGAGATCGCGGAGATGACGCACCCCATCCGGGTGAGCCGCCAGCGGCTGGTCTCCGACACCGAGGGCGCGGGCCGGTTCCGCGGCGCCCCGTCGGCCGAGGTCGAGTACGGGCCGGTGGGCACGTCCATGACCGTGGCCTACGGGTCCGACGGCGCCGTCCACCCGGCGCTCGGCGTGCGCGGCGGCGGCGCGGGCGGCCTGACCCGGCACCTGCGCCGCGACCGCTCGGGCGAGCTGACCGAGCTGTCCTCGCAGGGCCTGGTCGAGCTCGCGGACGGCGAGCGCATCGTGTCGATCACCGCCGGTGGCGGCGGGTACGGGCCGGCGGTGGACCGGGATCCCGCCCGCGTCCAGGAGGACGTGCGGGAGGGCTGGATCAGCCCCCGGCGCGCGCGGGACGTCTACGGCGTCGCGCTGCGCGAGGACCTGTCCATCGACGAGGCGGCCACGGCGCTGTTGCGCGCGGAGCCCGCGTCCGCTCGACCGCCTTCCCAGGCTTCTTGAGAGAGGGCTCCGCGCATGGACGTCCCCGTCACCATGCCGCAACTCGGTGAGAGCGTCACCGAGGGCACCGTCACCCGCTGGCTGAAGCAGGTCGGCGAGTACGTCGAGGCCGACGAACCCCTGCTGGAGGTGTCCACCGACAAGGTCGACACGGAGATCCCCGCGCCCGCGTCGGGGATCCTCCAGGCGATCCTCGTCCAGGAGGACGAGACGGTCGACACCGGTACCCCGATAGCGACGATCACCGAGGCCGAGCGCCCGGCGGCGGCACCCGCACCGCCACCGGTTCCCACCCCGCCTCCCGCACCCACCCCGCCACCGGCTCCGCAGCCGGTCGCGGCCGGTGCCGTCCAGGCCGCGGCCGTCCACAACGGCGGCGTACGGCGGGGGCGGGCGGCGTCCGGGGCGTTCGTGACGCCCTTCGTCCGCGGGCTCGCGCGCGAGCACGGCGTGGACATCGCGGCGCTGCGCCCGGCCAAGGACGGCGACCGGATCCGGAGGGGCGACGTGCTGAGGGCCGCACGTCCGCCGCGGCCGGCGCCCGCACCGCCCGCCCCCGCCGCCGTGGAAACACACGGGCGGACGGTCGAGGAGCTCTCGCCCGCCCGCCGGGCCTTCGCCGCCGGGCTGATGGAGTCGATGCGCACCAGCGCGCACCTGACCACCGTCGTGGAGGTCGACGTCACCGGGGCCGTCCGGGCGTGCGAGGCCGCCGCCGCGTCCTTCCGGGCGCGTGAGGGCGTCGAGTTGACGCTGCGGCCGTTCCTCGCGCTCGCGGCGCTGGGCGCGCTCCGGGCGTACCCGGTCCTCGGCGCGCGCGTCGACCCGGACCGCAAGGCGGTCGTCCATCCGGACGGCGCGCACCTCGCGATCAAGGTCGACACCGAGCGGGGCCCGGTGGCGCCGGTCGTCCGGGACGCGGGGGACCTCAACCTCGCCGGGCTGGCCCGCGCGATCGCCGACCTCACCGAGCGGGCGCGGGACGGGCGGCTCGGCCCCGAGGACCTGAGCGCCGCCACGTTCACGCTGGACGACCAGGGCGCCGGGGGCGCGCTGTTCTCCACGGCGGTCATCGCGCAACCGCAGGTCGCGGTCCTCGGCGCGGGCGCGGTCGTGCGGCGGCCCGTGGCCGTGGCGCATCCGGCGCTCGGCGACGTGGTGGTGGTGCGGTCGATGCTCCACCTCGCCCTCACCTACGACCACCGGGTGATCGACGGCGCCGACGCGGCGCGCTTCCTGACGGCGGCGCGCGAGCGCCTGGAGAGCGACGGGCTCGCCGCCGGTCTCGACATCTGAACCGCGGCCTCCCGGATCGGCCGGGAGGCCCACGGGCCGCGCCGGGCACGTCCGCCGTGCCGGCGCCGCCCGCCCACCCCGGCCTTCGGCGGCCCGCACGGCGCACCACGTGCGCCGTGCGGGCGCTGGACCCTTCCCTCAGGAGAGTTCTCGATGAAGTTCGGTCTCGCCGTCTTCGCGACGGATCAGGGCCTGACACCGGCGGAGCTCGCCCGGCTCGCCGAGGACGGCGGGTTCGAGTCGCTGTTCTTCCCGGAGCACACGCACATGCCGGTCGAGCGCACGGCGCACTTCAAGCCCGAGGGCGGCGACGTCCCGCCCGAGTACGCGCGGACCCTCGACCCGTTCATCGCGCTCACGGCCGCCGCGTGCGCGACCCGCACGTTGCGGATCGGCACCGGCATCTGCCTGGTCTCGCAGCGCGATCCGATCACCACGGCGAAGGAGGTCGCCACGCTCGACCGGCTGTCGGGCGGGCGGTTCCTGTTCGGCGTGGCGGCGGGCTGGAACCGCGAGGAGCTGCTGAACCACGGCACCGATCCGCGGCGGCGCCTGTCGGTGCTGGCCGACCGGATCAAGGCGATGCGGACGATCTGGGCCGAGGACGTGGCCTCCCACTCGGGGCCGCACGTGTCGTTCGACCGCATCCAGTCGTGGCCGAAGCCCGTCCAGTCGCCGGTGCCGATCCTCGTCGGCGGCAGCGGCCCGACCGTGCTGGACCGGATCCTCGACTACGGGACGGAGTGGCTGCCCGAGCCGGCGCCCGACCTGCCGGACCGCATCGCCGAGTTCCGCGGGCGGGCGCGCGCCGCCGGCTGGGCGGACGCGCCGGTGACCGTCTACGGCTGCGACCCGGCCGACGTCGCCCGCTACAGGGAGGCGGGGGCGCACCGGTGCGTCTTCTGGCTTCCGCCCGGTGACGCCGCGGCGGCCCGCGAACGGGTCGCCGAACTACGCGCGGCCCTGGGCCTGGACGGGCCGTCCCAGGGCGGGCGGAGCTGAGATGGCGCGGGCACCCGGCCGTCCCCGGCGGGCGGGCCGGGCCGCACCGCGCGCTCCCCGCCGCGCGCCGAGCACGGCCGTTCGCATCTTCAAAATGAATGGCCGACCGTATGGCGAACACTTCGACGGTGTTGAGGCTTCGCCGATCGTCGATGCTGACCGTTCTTCCTGCGTAAATGTCAAAGACTCCACGGCCTTGACCGGGCAAAACCGGCGGGTTAGCGTAAGTTCACTTCGCGAACATGTGCACGCATGTCGATTGACCTTGGAGGTGCCATGCCGCACCCACACATCATGAAGCGCCGCTGGCCGGTTCTGGTGGCCGCCGGAGCGACGCTGGCCGGGGCGGTGGCCTGCTCCAGCGGCGCCGCCTCGGGCGGCAGGAGCGGCGGCTCGGGCTCGCTCGCCTGCCGGGACGGCAGGATCCTGGTCGGGATCGCCAAGGCCGACAGCGGGTTCGCCTCGTTCTTCGACGTCGCCGGGAAGCGCGGGCTGGAGGTCGCCGTCCAGGAGATCAACGCCCGGGGCGGCGTCAAGGGCTGCAAGATCCAGACCATCGCCGGCGACACCAAGTCCGACCCCGCGATCGCCGCGCAGGTCGCGCGCTCGCTGATCACCAAGGGCGCCCAGATCCTCGTCGTCGCCGACGACTTCGACACCGGCGTCGCCGCCGCCCGCATCGGGCAGCGGGAGGGGCTGCTGACGCTGTCGCTCGCCGCGTCCTCGACCGTCTTCGGCAAGGCCGTCGGCGACCGCTTCTTCAGCGGCGGCATCACCACCACCGAACTCGGGCTGGGGCAGGCCAGGTACGCGCTGGACCGCAAGTGGACGTCCACCTTCCAGGTGCTCGACCCCGGGCTCGCCTACTTCACCGAGCAGGACGCCGCCTACCGCAGGCTCTACGAGGGCGGCGGCGGCAAGGTGGGCGGCGTCGACCGGGTCGACTCGCTCGGCGGCCAGTCCGACTTCAGCTCCACCATCTCCAAGATCAAGGCCGCCCGCCCCGACGTCGTTCAGGCCCTCGCGGTCTTCCCGGCGGTGGGCACCTTCGTCAAGCAGCTGCGCGCCGCCGGGGTCGACACCCCGGTGCTCGGCAACATCACCCTCCAGACCCGCGAGCTGCCGAAGCTCGTCGGGGCGGGCCGCGCCGACGACATCTACTACGCCGCCCAGGTCTACTTCGACGGCGCGGGCACCGACCCGAAGACCGACCCGGCCATCGCCACCTTCGCCAAGACCTACGAGAAGATGTTCGGGCACTTCCCCGAGCAGGCCAACGCCCCCGGCGCCTACCAGACCTTCCTCGCCATCGACACGGCCCTGCAACGCAAGGACGTCACCGACGCCGCGTCGGCGGCCAAGGCGATCCGCGAGCAGCGCGGCCTCAAGGTCCCCGGCGGCACCCTCGACCAGTGGAAGGACGGGTACGCGGTCTGGAGCCCGACCATCGTCGGGCTCGAAGGCGGCAGGTTCACCTCCGTGACCGCCTACAACGCGACCTCGCTGCGAAGCGGGGCCGCGTGAGCGCCCCGCCCGCCCCGGCGGCCGCCGGCCCCGGCACGGGGGAGCCGCTCCTGCGGGTGACCGGCGCGGTCAAGCGGTTCTCCGGACTCACCGCGCTGGCCGGCGCCGACCTCACGCTCGCGGCCGGCGAGGTGCTCGGCCTGATCGGGCCGAACGGCTCCGGCAAGACCACGCTGGTCAACTGCGTCTCGGGCGCGCTCCGCATCGACGAGGGCGAGATCCGGCTGCGCGGCCGCGACGTCACCCGCGCGTCCCGCGCACGCCGCGCCAGGAGCGGGATCGCCAGGACGTTCCAGAACCTCAAGCTGTTCGGCGACCTGACGGTGCGGGAGAACGTGCTCGTGGGCCGCAACGCCTCCCCGAGGGGCCCGTCCGGCGGCCCGTCCCGCGACGGCGGGGCGGCGCCGGCGGAGACCCCGAAGGACGACGTGGAGGGCCTGCTGCGCGACCTGCGCCTGGAGCACGTCGCCCGCGAGATCGTCTCCACCCTCTCCTACGGGACGCAGCGCCGGGTGGAGATCGCGCGGGCGCTCGCCGGGAACCCGCGGGTGCTGCTCCTCGACGAGCCCGCCGCCGGGCTGAACGACGGGGAGACCGCCGAGCTGAAGGACCTGATCCACCTGATCCGCACCGAGCGGGGCTGCGGCGTCCTGGTCATCGACCACGACATGAACCTCGTCCTCGGCATCAGCGACCGGGTCCAGGTGCTCGACGAGGGCACCGTCATCTTCGAGGGCGAGCCGCGGGAGGCCTTCGAGCAGCCCCGCGTCGTCGCGGCGTACCTGGGGGCGCAATGACCGCGGAACCGCTGCTCCAGGTCTCCGACCTCGTGGTCGGCTACGACGCGACCAAGGTGCTCAAGGGCGTGTCCCTGACCGTCGCGCCGGGCGAGGCCGTGGCCGTGCTCGGCGCGAACGGGGCGGGCAAGTCGACGCTGATGAAGGTGATCTCCGGGCTGCTCGCGCCCTGGGAGGGCACGGTCCGGTTCGACGGCGCGGACGTCACCGGCATGCCCGCCGAGGAGCGCGCCGGCCTCGGGATCGCGCTCGCGCCCGAGGGCCGCGGCATCTTCGCGACCCTGTCGATCGAGGAGAACCTGCTGATCGGCGGCACCTGCCTGCGGCGGCGGATGTCGACCGCCGAGCGGCGCCGGCACGAGCGCGACGTCCTCGACCAGGTCTACGCGTCCTTCCCCGTCCTCGCCGAGCGGCGGACGGCCCGGGGCTGCGACCTGTCCGGCGGCCAGCAGCAGATGCTGGCGATCGGGCGGGCGCTGATGGCCGCGCCGAAGCTGCTCGTCCTGGACGAGCCCTGCCTGGGCCTCGCGCCGAAGATGGGAAACGAGGTGTACACCGTGCTCCGGAGGCTCCGCGAGGCGGGCCAGAGCCTGATCGTGGTGGAGGAGTCGTCCCGGCGCGCCCTCGACTTCGTCGACCGCGCCTGCTGCCTGAAGCTCGGCGAGAAGGTCCTGGACGGCGACGCCGAGGAGATGAAGGCCGACGAGCTGCTCATCGAGGCGTACTTCGGGCTGAAGGGGGCCGAGCAGCGATGACCGCGTTCGTCCAGCACGTGCTCGACGCGCTGAGCGTCGGCTCCACCTACGCCCTGCTCGCCCTCGGCCTGACGCTGGTGTTCAGCGTCATGAACCTGATCAACTTCGCCTACGGGCTGCTGCTGGTGTGGGCGGGCTACGCGGCCTGCGTCCTGGTCGACGCCGGGCTGCCGTTCGCCCTGGTCGTGCCGCTGTGCGTCCTGTTCGTCACCGCGCTGTCGATGGCGATGGGACGGGTCGCGTTCCGGCCCTTCATCGGCGCGCCGCCGATCACCCTGCTCATCACCTCGTTCGGCGTGCTCCTGATCATCCAGTACGTCGCGATCCTGATCTTCGGTGAGAAGCCACGGGTGCTGAACGCCCCGGACTTCCTGACGGGCGTCATCGCGGCCGGCGGGCTGCGCGTCCCCGTGCTGCAGGTGGTCACGATCGCCAGCGGCGCCGTCGTCGTCGCGGCGTTCTACGGGCTGCTCCACCGCACCCCGTTCGGCGCCCAGCTGCGCGCCGCCGCCGAGTCGCCGCGGACCGCCCGCCTGATGGGCATCCGGCCCGACCGCGTCCTGATGATCGCCTTCGCGATCAGCGGCGCGATCGCCGGGATCGTCGGGCTGCTCTGGTTCACCAAGGTCGGCGCGGTGACGCCGCGCTCCGACATGGAGCCCACGCTGAAGGCGTTCATCGCGATCGTCCTCGGCGGCCTCGGCCGCACCTCCGGCGCCATGCTCGGCGGGCTGGCCCTCGGCGGCATCGAGGTCGCCATGAACGTCGTCCTCCCCTCGGGCGCGATCACCTACGCGCAGGCGATCGTGTTCGCGGTCGTCATCGCCCTACTCGTGCTGCGCCCCGGCGGGCTCAGCGGTGCCAGAACGGAGGCAGCATGATGCTCAGGCTCGCGTTGCGCACTGACAGCCCACCCGGTCTCCTCGGCCGCCTCGGCGCGACGGCCGGCGCGCTGCTGGCCGCCGGCGTGGTGACGCTGCTCGGGGGCCTGCTGTTCATGGCCCCGACGATGGCGGAGATCGTCCTGCTCTTCGGCATCAACGCGATCCTGGTGATCGGGTTCCAGGTGTTCGTCGGCAACACCGGCATCGTCTCGTTCGGCCATGTCGCGTTCATGGCCGTCGGCGCGTACGCGGGCGGGATCGCGGCGATGCCGGTGCTCGACAAGGAGATCACCCTGCCCGACCTGCCGGGCCCGCTCGCGGGGTTCGCGGTGGGCTTCGTCCCCGCGCTGCTGATCGGGGGCGGCGCCGCCGCGCTCCTCGCGCTGCTCACCGGGCCCGCGCTGATGCGCCTGTCGGGCGCGGCCGCCTCCATCGCCACCCTCGGCCTGCTGATCATCGTCAGCAACGTGCTCGCCCAGGCGACCCCGCTGACGCGCGGCCCGCAGTCGCTGTTCAGCGTGCCGGAGAACACCACGTTCGCCGGGGTCTACATCAGCCTCGCCGCGATGGTGGCGCTGAGCGCGTGGTTCAAGTGGTCGGGGGCGGGCCTGCGGGCCCGCGCCGTCCGGGACCAGCCCGCCGCCGCCGAGGCGGCCGGGGTGTCGGTCCTGCGCGCCCGCCTGTGGGCGTTCGTGCTGTCGGCGTTCATCACCGGCGTCGCCGGAGCGCTCTACGCCCAGCTGCTCACCGCCTTCTCACCGGGGTCGTTCTACATCCCGCAGCTCGTCCTGGTGGTCGCCATGGCGATCGTGGGCGGCATCGGGGGCATCAGCGGGGCGCTGCTCGGCACCGCCGTGGTCACCGTGCTCAACGAGCTGCTGCGCCGGGTCGAGAGCGGCGTGTCGGTCGCCGGCGTCGACGTCCACGCGCCGAGCGGGATCTCCTTCGCGGCCCTCGGCGTCGCGCTGATCCTGATGCTGCGATGGCGTCCGGCCGGCCTGCTGGGAGCGGCGGAGGTGCAGTTCGAGGCGCGCCCGCCCGTCCCGGCGGACGACGGTCCCGCGCGTCCCGCCGGGGCGGTCCCGCCGGTCACGACCGGGAGGTCGCCCGCCGAGGGGTGAGGCGGGGGAGAGCGGGAGGGGGGAGGCGTCCGGTCGCCTCCCCCCTCTTCCCCGTCTCCTAGACGTCGAGGACGATCTCCGGCGTGGCGGCGCGGGAGACGCAGGCGTGCATGCGGTCCAGGGTGCCGGGGCCCAGCAGCGAGTCGCGGTGCTGGGGCACGCCGTCCAGCACGGTGACGGCGCACGAGCCGCACACCCCCTTCAGGCAGCCTCCGGCCACCCGGACGCCCTCGCGGCGGAGCGCGGCGAGGAGGCCGACCCCGGCGTCCACCCGCACGCGCACGTCCGACCGCGCGCACACCGCCACGAACGGTTCGCTGGGGCCGAAGTCGCGGGGGACCGGGACGAAGCGCTCCGCGTGGAAGCTCCCCTCCGGCCACCCCGCCACGGCCTTCTCGGCGGCCTCGACGAAGCCGGGGGAGCCGCAGCAGTAGACGCCCGTCCCCTCCCGGAGGTCCCCGACGAACCCGCCGAGGTCGAGCCGGCCCCCGGTGCCCGTGGCCCGCAGCGTCACCGCCTCGCCCAGCTCGGCCAGCTCGTCGCGGAACGCGGCCTCCTCCAGCGTCCGGACGCTGTAGGCGAGCCGCCAGGGGACGCCCGCCTCCCGCGCCCGCATGACCATCGGCAGGATCGGCGTGATCCCGACCCCGGCGGCCAGGAAGACGTAGCGCTCGGCGGGACGCAGCCCGAAGTGGTTCCGCGGCTCCCACACGCGCACCTTCTTGCCGACGTCCAGATAGGAGTGCACATAGGCGGACGCCCCGCGAGACAGGCGCTCCCTGAGCACCGCGATGCGGTAGCCGGTCCTGTCGTCCGGACTTCCGCACAGCGAGTACTGGCGCAGATGGCGCGTGATCAGCTGGACGTCGATGTGGGCCCCCGGCTCCCACTCCGGGAGCGGGCCGCCCGCCGGGTCCGCCAGGTGGAGGGCCACGATGTCGCGGGCCGGGCGGTCGATGCCCGTCACGGTGAGGAGGCGGCCGCCTGCACGGGTCATCATCTCAGTAGAGCTCCTGGTAGCCGTCGTCGAAGAGGCGGTCGAGCCGTTCGGCGTCCAGCCCCTCCGTCGCCGCCGCGTCCGCCCAGAACGTGCCGGGCGAGGGGATCTCCTGCGCCAGGTCCCGCATGTCGTCCTCCCAGAGGCGCGACCTCAGCAGCGACCGGCCGCAGTGCAGGTAGGCCTCGTCGACCTCGACGAGGGTGGCCAGCTCGGGGCGCACGTCGTCCTGCTCCAGCATCGTCCGCAGGTCCCCGTCGTCGGTGACGTAGGCGCGCCCGTTCACCCGGAGGGTCTCCACCACTCCCGGAACGAAGAACAGCAGCCCCACATGCGGGTTCTCGACGATGTTGGAGAAGGAGTCGCCCAGTTTGTTGCCGAGCCGGTCGGGGATGAGAAGCGTCCGCTCGTCGAGGGCGCGGACGAACCCCGGATAGTCGCCCCGGGGCGTGCAGTCGGTCGCGCCGGAGGCGTCGGCGGTGGCCATGCAGCAGAACGGCGAGTGGGCGATGAAGGTCAGGCAGTTCCGGTCGAGATGATCAAGGATCTTCAACCGCGTCTCCGGGTCGGGCTCGCCGAGCAGACCGCGCGTCTCGGCCGCCCCGAGCCGCCGGTGACCGGTCCGCCACGGCACCGCTGCCGGGCCTCGATCTTGTTCACGATTCGACTGCACGCTCATATGGTGAGCATACTCCGTGCCACCTGGGCGGACCAGGTTTGACGCCGACCGGATCGGCGGTTCCGGACACGTGTCACCATCCCCCAGTGCACCAGCGGAGTAAGGCCAGAACCTCCCTCGACGCCTGGCGTCGCGGGGCGCGCGAGTGAAGTATCCGCCGCGGTGGGTTAAGATCGTGCCTGTGGCTCGCACATCGAACAACTCTTCGCCTGGTGAGGCCGAGAACGGCAAGAAGGACCTCATCCAGTCCGTCTCGCGCGCTCTCGCCATCCTTGAACTGTTCAACGAGAGGCGGCCCGCCCTCACGACGGGCGAGATCGCCTCGTTGACCGGCCTCAACCGCGCGACCGCGTACCGCTTCTGCCAGACGCTCCTGAGCCTCGGTTATCTGGAGGAGACCGAGGCGCGGACGTTCCGTCCGGGCCTCAACGCGATCTCGCTGGCGCGCGCGGCGCTGAGCAGCCGGGAACTGCCGGAGATGGCGCGCCCCTACCTCCAGCGGCTGCGCGAGAGCACCGGCGAGACGGTCAACATGGCGCTGCTGAACGGCGCGGACGTGGTCTACGTCGCGCGCCTGCTGAACGACGACCTCCTGGCCCTCCGCCTGTTCGTCGGAAGCCGGCTGCCCGTCCACGCCACCTCCCTGGGCCGCGCCATCCTCGCCTTCCTCCCCAGGGAGGAGGTCGAGGAGATCCTCGGCGGCGGCGCGCTGGAGGCCGTCACCCAGTACACGATCACCGACCTCGACAAGCTCAGCCAGGAGCTCGACCGCATCCGCAGCCGCGGCTACTCCCTCAACGACGAGGAGATGGTCCTCGGCATCCGCGGGGTCGGCGCCCCCGTCTTCAACGCGTCCGGCCGTCCGATCGCCGCGATCAACGTCTCCATCGCCCGCCCGCTGGACAAGGCGGAACTGCGGGACGTCATCGCCCCCCAGGTCGTCGAGACCGCCCGCGCCATCACGACCCTGGTCACCGAACTGGCGATCGACTCCGACCACCGCTGACACGGGCCGGGGCGCGGGACGGCGCTCCGGCTACCAGGTGTGGGCCACATCGACGATGAGCCGCGTGCCGCCTCCCGCACGCGGCAGCGTGAGAACCCGGAACGGCAGCCGCGCCCGCACCCCGACGCCGATCGTGGTCTGGCCCTCGAACGACCCCGCCCCCGCCACCTGCCGGAACGTGGTGTACCCGCCGACATTCGCGAGCTCGGGCGAACTCGCCGGGAACCCGCTCGCGGCGGCGGCCTGGACGATGAGGCGCAGCTTGGCGCCCCCGCGCAGCGGGACCGGGTTGCCCGACCCCTCCTGCACCACCTCGTCGACATACCCGGCGAGGTAGCCGAACCCCGACCCCGCCACCTCGATGACCAGCCGGTCGTAACAGTCCTGGCGGCCGGTGCGGACCCGCTCCAGCGGCCCGTCCGCGTGGTCGTGCAGCGTCCCCTTGTCCTGCGACCCCCAAGCGGTGCTACAGGCGGCCGACGCGGGCGCGCCGAGCACCCCGACCAGGACCACCGACAGCACCAGGGACAGCAGCCCCCCGATTAGCGCGCGCATTTCGAACCCTCCATCATGCGAACCGAAACCGATTGATAGGAAAGACGCCCCATATCCGCACCCAGTTGGCGCTTCACCGTGTCCGGATGCGGTCCGGCGGCGGCAGCCGAAGTGCGAGGGTGCCGAGGTCGCTTTCCAGATTCCGAAAGGCGATCAGGTCGGGTTCGACCGACGTGCGTCGCCACCACCCTCAGAGGCGGCGTCGCACAGGTCGTGCCACCGCACCCGGAGCGGATCGGCGACCGGTCGATCGCCTCCCCATATCCGCCGCCGAGAGGGCCTATTCGTCAGCGAGCCATTTTCTGAGTGCGCGCATGAGGGGCCCGGCGGCCTTGTGACGGCCAAGGTGGTGATCACTTTACGGGCCAAGGAGGAGCCGATGTTCTCAGGGATGAATTACCCCGCGCCGCCCGGCGAGGGAGCCTGCCATGCAGGTCGGCGCCCGCGCTCCCGGGGCGGACGGTCAGGATCCGCCGGGGGCGAGGGGCAGGTAGACGCGGCCTCCGGCGGCGCGGAACTCGTCTGCCTTCTCCCGCATCCCGGCCGACAGCGCCTCGCCCTCACCGAGCCCGTTCTCGTCGGCGTAGCGGCGGACGTCCCGCGTGATCTTCATCGAGCAGAAGTGCGGCCCGCACATCGAGCAGAAGTGCGCGGTCTTCGCCGGCGCGGCCGGGAGCGTCTCGTCGTGGAACGCGCGGGCGGTGTCGGGGTCCAGCGAGAGGTTGAACTGGTCCTCCCAGCGGAAGTCGAACCGCGCGTCCGAGAGCGCGTCGTCCCACGCCTGCGCGCCCGGATGCCCCTTCGCCAGGTCGGCCGCGTGCGCCGCGATCTTGTAGGCGATCACGCCCGCCTTGACGTCGTCGCGGTCGGGCAGCCCGAGGTGCTCCTTCGGCGTGACGTAGCAGAGCATCGCGGTGCCGTACCAGCCGATCATCGCCGCGCCGATCGCGGAGGTGATGTGGTCGTAGCCGGGCGCGATGTCGGTGGTCAGCGGGCCGAGCGTGTAGAAGGGCGCGTCGTCGCACCAGTCCCGCTGGAGGTCGACGTTCTCCTTGATCTTGTGCATCGGGACGTGCCCGGGGCCCTCGTTCATCACCTGGTTGTCGTACTCGGCGGCGATCCGGGTCAGTTCGCCCTGGGTGCGCAGCTCGGCGAACTGCGCCTCGTCGTTGGCGTCGGCGATCGAGCCGGGGCGCAGCCCGTCCCCGAGCGACCAGGTGATGTCGTAGGCGGCGAAGATCTCGCACAGCTCGCGGAAGCGGGTGTACAGGAAGTTCTCCTCGTGGTGCGCGAGGCACCACGCCGCCATGATCGACCCGCCGCGCGACACGATCCCGGTCTTGCGGCGCGCCGTCAGCGGCACGTACGGCAGCAGCACCCCGGCGTGGACGGTCATGTAGTCCACGCCCTGCTCGGCCTGCTCGATCACGGTGTCGCGGAACACCTCGAACGTCAGCTCCGCCGGGTCGCCGCCGACCTTCTCCAGCGCCTGGTAGAGCGGCACGGTCCCGACCGGGACGGGCGAGTTCCGCAGGATCCACTCCCGCGTGGTGTGGATGTCGCGTCCCGTCGACAGGTCCATGATCGTGTCGGCGCCCCAGCGGGTCGCCCACGTCATCTTCTCGACCTCGTCCTCGATGGAGGAGGCGACGGCCGAGTTCCCGATGTTGGCGTTCACCTTCACCAGGAAGTTCCGGCCGATGATCATCGGCTCGATCTCGGGGTGGTTGACGTTCACGGGCAGCACCGCGCGCCCGGCGGCCAGCTCGTCCCGGACGAACTCGGGCGCCACGCCCTCGCGCAGCGCGACGAACTCCATCTCGGGCGTGACCTCGCCCCGCCGGGCGTAGGCGCGCTGGGTCACCGCCCCTCCGGACGCCCGCCTCGGCCGTCTCGGCGGGAACGCCGCGCGGTCGCGCAGCGGGTCGCCGGAGCGGCGCCCGTCGTCCTCGGGACGGACGGCCCGCCCCTCGTAGGCGGCGGTGTCGCCGCGCTCGGCGATCCACGCGTCCCGGAGGGCGGGCAGCCCCCGGCGGACGTCCGTCTCATGCGCCGGGTCGGTGTACGGCCCGGACGTGTCGTACAGGACGACGGACCCGCCGTCGGTCAGCGGCACCTCCCGCATCGGCGCGCGCACATCGGGCCGCGAGCCCTGGAGGTAGGTCTTGCGGGCAGCGGAAACCACGGTCTCGGTCATACGACTCGATCTCTCCCTACGCCGGCATTACCCGGTCAGGTTCCAGCGGTCAGCGGCCGTCCCAGCCGCTATCTCAGCCCGGTTCGCCGGGCCCCCGCGATCTGTCGCTGACGACCGTAACCCGCCGCACCCCCGTTGCCGCAACCGCCGCGGGTGGGATAAAGGCCCGTCAGCGGGACGGCGCGGCCGGGCGGCCGACGGCGGCCTCCGGCCAGGCGCGCTCCAGGATCTCCCCGACCGTCTGCTCGGGGGTGTGGTCCGAGGTGTCGAGCCACAGCCCGAGGCGCGGCGTCCCGGTGCGCAGCGTCCGGTCGAGCAGCTCGACCGTCCACGCGTCGTAGGCGTCCTTGCCCCGGGCCCGCTCCCGCGCGGCGACCGCCTCGGGACGCGGGGCGAGCACCACCACGAGCAGCGGACGCGACCGGACGAGGCGGACCATCTCGGCGAGGTGCCCGCCGAGCACGACGTCCTGAGCGACGACGGTGAACCCCTCGTCGAAGTAGGCGTCGCAGGTCGCCGCCGTCAGCCGGTGCCGCAGCCGGAGCTGCCGGACGGCCTCCGGCGACGGCTCCGGGGCCATCTCGGCGCGCCCGCCGACGACCATGCGGCGGAACAGGTCACCGCGCACATGCGCCGAGCGGGGCAGCCGCTCCGCGAGCGCCTGCGCGACCGTCGACTTCCCGGACGCCTGGATCCCGGTGATGAGGTAGACGGCCTTCACCGGCCCTCGCCCACACGTGCGGAACCGCGCCGCTTCCCATGCGACATGCGTTCACGTCCCCTCTCCGGCACCGCCATCATGCCGCGCCCCCGGCCGACGAGTTCGATCTTCGTTAACCTTCGCTGTCTACTTTGCAAATGATCAAGGCAGGCACCTCCCCGCGTCAGGTTGGAGTCACCGTGCACACAGCTAGGACGACTCGTCCGCGAACCCTCGGCGCACTGTCGGCGATGGTCGCCGCGGGAGCGGCCGGGACCGCGCTGCTCGCCCCGCCCGCCTCCGCGACCGACGACCCGGCCAAGGGCCGGGAGGAGTACCACACCGTCGACGTGCTCTTCCGGGGCGCGAACCAGGAATCGCTCAACGGGGTCGCCTACCACACGTTCCGCATCCCGGCGATCGTGCGGACCAACGCGGGCACGCTGCTGGCGTTCGCCGAGGGCAGGGCCAAGAGCAACAAGGACTACGGCAACATCAACCTCCTCTACAAGCGCGGCGTGCGCGACGGCACCAGGCCCGGGGACTGGTCCGGTCTCAAGGAGGCCGTCGGGTCGGGCATGGGCACCTGGGGCAACCCGACCCCGGTCGTCGACCGCTCCACCGGCACCGTCTGGCTGTTCCTGTCGTGGAACGCCGCCGACAAGAGCCAGAGCGGCGGCGCCAACCCCGACACGGGCGAGCCCACCACCGCGATCACCAGGTGGGGTGAGCGCCGCGTCTACGTCATGAAGAGCACCGACGACGGGCAGAGCTTCACCGGCGCGAACGGCGAGTCCGCGCCCACCGACATGACCGCGACGCTGCTGCCGAAGAAGAAGGCCGACGGCAAGGACTGGGCGTGGGACGCGGTCGGCCCCGGCGCCGGCCTCTCCATGGACGACGGCACCCTGGTGATCCCCGCCCAGCACCGCAACATCTACAGCACCGACCACGGCAGGACCTGGAAGGTGCAGAAGCTCGGCGAGGAGACCGGCGAGGCCACCATAACCCAGCTCGACGACGGAACCCTCTACCGCAACGACCGGCCCACCCTCGACTCCTGGAACCGGCATAAGCGCCGCTGGGTGGCCCGCGGCGGCATCACCGGCCGGTTCGGCGCCTACACCTGGGACGACACCCTCCTCGACCCGAAGAACCAGGCATCGGTCCTGCAATACAACAACGCCGAGCCGGACGCTCCCCGCCGCACCCTGTTCCTCAACTCCGCGAGCACCGACACCCGCCAGAAGATGCGGGTGCGCGTGAGCTACGACAACGCCCGGACGTGGGAGCGGAGCCGCCCGCTCTCCGAGGGCCCGAAGCCGCCGTCGGACGGCGGCGCCGAGGGCGGCTACTCCAGCATGGTCAAGACCGCCGACCACATGGTGGGCGCCCTGGTGGAGAGCAACCTCGACACCGGCGACAGGGCCTCCAGCCGCTCGATCCTCTACCGCAGGTTCAACCTCCCCTGGGCCGTCAACGGCTGCACCTGCTGACCCACCCGAGGCCCCGCGCCCAAGCCCAGGCGCGGGGCCTACCGGCGGTCGCACCGAGGAGCCGGCCATAGGAGGTGGGGGGCGGCGGTCCTGGCGGGTTCGGGGGTGTGCTGGTCGGGGCGGCTGGGCGGGGGCGGGTGCGGAAGGCGAGGGCGGTCGGGGAAGATGGGGGCGTGGTGATGCGGGGACGGCCGGGCGTCCGGGCGCTGGACGCGCCGGCGGTGATGGTGCCGGCGGTGGGCGCGCTGGCGGCGTGCGCGGCCGTCGCGGCGGGGATGTGGCCAGGGGTGCGGCCGCTGGACGCCCTCGGGGCGGTCCTGCTGGTCGGGGTGCACGTGCCGCTGGTGCTGCTGCGGCGGCACCCGGGGCCGGCGCTGGCGGCGCTGGTCGTGCTGGCGCTGCCCTACCACCTGATGCAGTACCAGCACCACGCGCTGGTGCCCGCCGAGGTCATCGCGATGTTCGGGTACGCGGTGCTCGGACGGCGCGTCCGGGTCGTGCTCAGCGTGGCCGGGTTCCTGCTCCTGACGTGCGTCGTCGGGATGGCGATGCGGGCGGGCGGCAGCAGCGTCCGCGAGCAGATCGCGGTGATCGAGGGGGTCGTCGCCGTCGCGATCGCCGTGCAGGTGTGGCGCGGCCACCGGGCGCGGGTCGCGGCGATCACCGAGCGGGCCGAGCGCGCCGAGCGGACGCGGGAGGAGGAGGCGCGCCGCCGGGTCGCCGAGGAGCGCCTCCGGATCGCGCGCGACCTGCACGACCTGCTCGCGCACAGCATCACGGTCATCGGCGTGCAGGCCGGCGCGGCGGCGCACCTCGTGCGCGGCGACCGGCCCCTGGACCGCGACGAGCTGGGCGAGGCGCTCGCCTCGATCGCCGCGACCTGCCGCGACGCCCGGACGGAGCTGCGCGGCACCCTCCAGGTCCTGCGCGGCACCGAGGCGGGCCCGCCGGAGATCCTGCCGGGCGTCACCGCGATCGCCGGTCTCGCGGAGGCCGCGCGCGCGACGGGGCTGCGGGTGGCGCTCGACGACGCGGAGATCGGGACGCTGCCGCCGGAGGTCGGCGTCGCCGCGTACCGGATCGTCCAGGAGGCCCTGACCAACGTCGTCAAGCACGCCGCCGCGAGCGCCGTCTCGGTGGGGCTGGCGCGCGAGCGGGAGGGGCTGGTCGTCCGGGTCGCCGACGACGGGCGCGGGCCGTCCGGGGGCACGCCGGAGGGGTTCGGGGTGCTCGGCATGATCGAGCGGGCGCGCAGCATCGGCGGCACGCTGGACGCGGGCGCCGGGGACGGCGGCGGCTTCGTCGTGACCGCCGTCCTCCCCGTCAAGGACTCAGCCCCGGTCGGCCCCTAGGCGGCCGGTCGCGGCGAGGGTGTGCAGGTAGAGCAGCGCGCCGAGGGCGACCGCGGAGCCGAACTCGCCGCGCGCGGCCAGCTCCGGGACGTCCGCCAGCGGAACCCACTCGATGCGCTCGGCCTCCACGTCGGTGGGCTTGCCGATCCGCTCGGCGCCGTCCGCCTGGAAGAAGTGGTGGACCCCGTCGTGGACGCTCGGCGACGCCGGGACCTCCAGCAGCCGCCGCATCGGGCCGGCTTGGTAGCCGGTCTCCTCGATCAGCTCGCGCGCGGCCGCGTCGCCGGGGTCCTCGCCCTCCTCGACGCGCCCGCCCGGGACCTCCCAGCCCCAGCGGTCGGTGATGAAGCGGTGCCGCCAGATCAGCAGCGCGCGGGACGCCCCGTCCACGGCGACCACCCCGGCCCCCGGGCGCACCCGCAGGAGGTGGTGGTCGAAGCGCCGCCCGTCGGGCAGTTCGACGTCGGCCAGCCGCACGTCCATCCAGGGGCTGTCGTAGACCGAACGCTCGCCGTGCACCGTCCATCGCATGCCCCGCACGCTATCGGGGGGCTTTCCAACCCTTACCGGTAGGGTCAGGATCAAGGGACACAGGGGAGGCGAGCGCGGCGGTGGATGCTGTGGCCGGGCAGGACCGGATCTGGACGGTGCCCAACGTCCTGAGCATGGCGCGGCTCGTGGGCGTCCCGCTGTTCCTGTGGCTCGTCCTGGCCGAGGCGGACTGGTGGGCGCTCGGCCTGCTGGTGTTCGCCGGCCTCTCGGACTGGCTGGACGGCAAGCTCGCGCGCGTCCTCAACCAGACCAGCAAGCTCGGCATGGTCCTCGACCCGGCCGCCGACCGGCTCTACATCTTCGCGACGCTCGTCGGCCTGACGATCCGCGACATCATCCCGCTGTGGCTGGTGGTGCTGCTGGTCGCCCGGGAGGTGGCGATCCTCCCGATCGCGCCGATCGTCCGGCGGCTCGGGTACGGCGGGACGCTGCCGGTCCACTTCATCGGCAAGGCGGCCACGCTCTGCCTGCTGTACGCCTTCCCGCTGCTGCTGCTCGGCGACCACGACGGCGGCGCGGGGACAACGGCGAAGGTCATCGGATGGTCCTTCGCCATCTGGGGGACGGTCCTCTACTGGTGGGCGGCCGTCCTGTACTGGACGCAGACGCGCCGGCTGGTGCTGGCCGGACGCGCCTCGCCGCCGGATCCCGCCCCGGATCCGGGCCCGCCGCCGGACGCCGCGAGCGATCAGGCCGGGGGCGCGCCGCCGGGCGCCGGCCCCGTCGGCCGGCGCTCGGAGAGGAGCCGGAACTCCACATGAAGGCCGTCGTGATGGCGGGGGGCGAGGGGACGCGGCTGCGTCCGATGACCGCCAACCAGCCCAAACCGCTGCTCCCGCTCGTCAACCGGCCGATCATGGAACACGTGCTGCGCCTGCTCAAGCGGCACGGGTTCACCGAGACCGTCGTCACCGTCCAGTTCCTCGCGGCGCTGATCCGCAACTACTTCGGCGACGGCGACGAGCTCGGCATGGCGCTGAGCTACGCGACCGAGGAGATCCCGCTCGGCACCGCGGGCAGCGTCCGGAACGCGGGGGAGGCGCTGCGCGACGACCCGTTCCTCGTCATCTCCGGGGACGCGCTGACCGACATCGACCTGACCGACATGGTGCGCTTCCACCGGCGCAGCGGCGCCCTGGTCACGATCGGGCTCAAACGCGTCCCGAACCCGCTGGAGTTCGGGATCATCATCGTGGACGACGAGGGCCGCGTGCGGCGGTTCCTGGAGAAGCCCACCTGGGGCCAGGTGTTCTCCGACACCGTCAACACCGGCATCTACGTCATGGAGCCGGAGGTCCTCGACCACGTCGCGCCGGGCGAGGTCGTCGACTGGTCGGCCGATGTGTTCCCGCGGCTCCTCGCGGACGGCGCGCCGCTGTTCGGGTACGTCGCCGACTGCTACTGGGAGGACGTCGGCACCCACGAGAGCTACCTCCGGGCGCAGGCCGACATGCTGTCCGGCCAGGTCGGCATCGACCTCGGCGGCTTCGAGGTCTCGCCCGGCGTGTGGGTCGCCGAGGGCGCGGAGGTGGACGCCGAGGCCGTCCTGAAGGGCCCCCTCTACATCGGCGACTACGCCAAGGTCGAGGCCGGGGTCGAGTTACGCGAGTACACCGTCCTCGGCAGCAACGTCGTGGTGAAGGAGGGCGCGTTCCTGCACCGGGCGATCGTCCACGACAACGTGTTCGTCGCCCCGTCCACCAGCCTGCGCGGCTGCGTCATCGGCAAGAACACCGACATCATGGCCGGCGCCCGCGTCGAGGAGGGCGCGGTCGTCGGCGACGAGTGCGTCATCGAGGCCGAGGCCTACGTCTCCAGCGGCGTCAAGGTCTACCCGTTCAAGACCATCGAGGCGGGCGCGGTCGTCAACACCAGCGTGATCTGGGAGTCGCGCGGCCAGCGCAGCCTGTTCGGCCCGCGCGGCGTGTCCGGGCTGGTCAACGTGGAGATCACGCCGGAGCTCGCGGTACGCCTCGCCAGCGCCTACGCGACGACGCTCAAGAAGGGCACCACGGTCGTCGCCGGACGCGACGTCTCCCGCGCCGCCCGCACCCTCAAACGGGCCGTGATCAGCGCGCTGACGGCCGGCGCGATCGACGTCCTGGACCTGGAGGTCACCCCGCTCACCGTCGCGCGCTTCGAGACCGGCCGCGCCGACTGCGTCGGCGGCATCTACATCCGCACCACCCTCGGCGACCCGCAGGGCGTCGACATCCTCTTCCTCGACGCGGACGGCGCCGACCTGTCCCAGGCGGCGCGGCGCAGGCTGGAGCGCGTGTTCGGCCGCCAGGAGTACCGCCGCGCGTTCCCCGGCGAGATCGCCGAGCTGACCTACCCGCCCCGCGTCGTGGAGACCTACACCCGCGACCTGCTCCGCCGCGTGGACATCAGCGGCGTCCGCGAGGCCGGCCTGAAGATCGTCCTGGACAGCGCGGGCGGCACCGCCTCGCTCGTCCTGCCGAACCTGCTCGGCAAGCTCGGCGTCGAGGTCCTCACCCGCAACAACGGCCTGGACGAGGCCAACCCCACCGAGACGCTCGCCGAGCGGATGCGCGACCTGGAACGCCTCGGCAGCCTGGTCTCCTCATCCCGCGCCGCGTTCGGCGTCCGCTTCGACCCGGTGGGAGAGCGGATCTCGCTCGTGGACGAGAACGGCGAACCCGTCGGCGACGACCGGGCCCTGCTCGTCATGCTCGACCTCGTCGCCGCCGAGCGCCGCACGGGACGCGTCGCGCTCCCGGTGACCACCACCCGGGTCGCCGAGCGCGTCTGCCGCTTCCACGGCGTCCAGGTGGAGTGGACGTCCACCTCGCAGGACGTCCTCACCCGGGCCGCCGCCCACCCCGAGGTGATCTTCGCCGGCGACGGCCGCGGCGGCTTCCTCATGCCCGAGTTCAGCGGCACCGTGGACGGGATCGCCGCGTTCATCCGCCTCGTCGGCCTCGTCGCCAGAACCCGCCTGACGCTCTCCCGCATCGACCGCCGCATCCCCGAGGCCCACCTGCTCCGGCGCTCCGTCCCGACCCCGTGGGCGGCCAAGGGCGGCGTGATGCGCCACGTGGTGGAGGCCGCCGGGGGCCGCACGGTCGACACCACCGACGGCGTGCGGGTGGTCGAGGACGACGGCCGCTGGGTCCTGGTCCTCCCCGACCCCGCCGAGCCCGTCACCCACCTGTGGGCCGAGGGCCCGGACACCGGTTCCGCCCAGGACCTGCTCGAACAGTGGGCGACGGTGGTGGAGCGAACAGGCACCTGACCCGACCCGCACACCACGGCGTGAAGCAGAAAGGGACACGCCGATTAAAGGGGCTGCGCCGTCCGCGGGATTGCGCAGCGGGGCCGACAGGCCCTGACCACCGCCCCACGGCGAACGCCGACACGCCCCTGAGCCCCACGGCCAGGGGCCCGGGCGGGCCGAGGGTCAGGTTAAAGGGGCTGGGCCGTCCGCGGGATTGCGCAGCGGGGCCGACAGGCCCTGACCACCGCCCCACGGCGAACGCCGACATGCTCCTGAGCCCCACGGCCAGGGGCCCGGGCGGGCCGAGGGTCAGGTTAAAGGGGCTGGGCCGTCCGCGGGATTGCGCAGCGGGGCCGACAGGCCCTGACCACCGCCCCACGGCGAACGCCGACATGCTCCTGAGCCCCACGGCCACGGGCCCGGGCGGGCCGAGGGTCAGGCGCGGACCGTTGGCGCGAGGTCAGCAGCGCTCGCGGGACTCGCACGGGCGAATTGCCGCCCCTTCGCAAGCGTTCCACGCCCGATCGGCGGCAGAGCGTGCACCGTATGGGGCCGGGTCTTGGCAGCGTTCGCGGGGCTTGTGTGGGCGGGGCGGCATGCTTTTGGCAGGCGTTTCGTGCTCGATCGGAGGCGGGAGGTGGACTGTCTGGGGTGGGGCCTCAGCAGCGTTCGCGAGGTTTCAGGCCGCCGGGGTCCGGGACGCGGTCGCTGTAGGTGGCCTCCAGGAAGGTGACGAGGCGCTCGACGTCGGCGGTGTTCGAGACCAGGCCGAGGGAGGCGCGGACGGCGCCGCCGCTCGGGAGGCCGAGGATGCCGAGGTAGTCCTCCAGTGAG
Organism: Actinomadura litoris; assembly: GCF_009733595.1. GTDB lineage: Bacteria > Actinomycetota > Actinomycetes > Streptosporangiales > Streptosporangiaceae > Spirillospora > Spirillospora litoris. The sequence goes on from NZ_WOFH01000004.1 coordinate 86,475, forward strand.
CGGGCGCCCCGGCCGACGAAGCCGAAGCCGCGCAGGGCGCGCTCGGAGATCCCGAAGGCGCCCTCGCCGGCGCCCGGGTTGCAGAAGCAGCCGGTGCGGATGGAGATGCCCGCGGCGGCGGTGTCGCGGGCGATGATCCGCTCGTCCACGATCCGGCCCCGGCGGTCGAGGACGTTGAAGGCGACCGTGCCGCCGCGGCGGTCGGTGCCGTCCGGCCCGTAGAGCACGATCATGGGTGAGCCGTCGGGGTGGCGCAGGCCCGTGAGGCGGTGCAGGAGCCAGGACGTCAGGTGGTGGACGCGCCGGTGGATGAGGTCGATGCCGATGTCCTCGATCCAGCGGACGCCGAACTCGACGTCGGGGATCGACAGGAAGTTGAGGGTGCCGTCCTCGAAGGCCGTCTCGTCGCGGGCCATGATGTGCCAGCCCCCGAGGGCGCTCACGGCCTGGATCGTCCCGCCCGCGAACCAGGGCCGCCGGAGCCGGGCCAGCGCCGCGCGCCGGGCGACCAGCGCGCCGACGCCGGTCGGGTAGCCGAACACCTTGTACCAGCTCACGGGGACGAAGTCGGGATGCACCCGGGAGAGGTCCAGGCGGTTCGCCGGGACGAACGCCGCCGCGTCCAGCAGCACGTCGTAGCCGCGCGCGTGCGCGAGCTCGATCCAGCGCAGCGGATGCTGGACGCCGGTGAAGTTGCTCTGGGCCGGGAACACGAACAGGCCCCGGCGGCGTCCGAGGGCGGCGCGGACCTCCTCCCCGGGGACGCGGAGATCCGGTGCGCGGACCGGCAGATGGGTGACCTGCGCACCGCGCGCCCGCGCGAACTCCCGGATCCCGTTCACCGAGTTGTGGTTGTCGCTCGTCAGGATGAGCCCCGTGCCGCGCCGGAACGGATACGCCTCGCCGACCAGGCGGCAGGCCCCGGTGGCGTTCGCGGTGAAGATCACCGCGTACTCGTCCGGGGAGGCGTTGAAGAACCTCAGGATCGCCGCGCGCGCCTCCTCCACGAGGGCCGTGGCCGCGCTGGAGGTCGGGCTCTCCGAATGCGGGTTGCCGAAACAGTGCCCGGACAGCCGCTCGAAGTGCGCGCGGAGCTGCGCGTGGGCCGCCACCCCCGAGCCGGTGTAGTCGAGGTAGACCTGGCCGCGCTCGTCCAGGTGCCCGTACTCGGCGGCGCGAAGCTCGTCGAGTCGCCGAGTCGCTGCGTACTCGGGATGGAGTGTCGGCGTGGCGTCGACCTGGAAGTCAGACATCGTCTACCCCCGACTCTAATAGCGGCACACCCTAAAAGGACGCTCCAAAACGGAAGGGTGTTATGCAAGGGGGCAGAGTGACCTTTTTTGGTCGATCATTGAGCGTTTGGTGCCCTGCGCGAGAGGACGAGACAGGTGCCCGCGAGGAACAGCGCCGCGAATCCGGCCAGCAGCGCCCAGTCGACGAGGAGTGAACGCGAGAAGGTGCCGCCGTAGGAGGCGAGCAGGGGCGGGCCCAGCGGGGACCGTCCCGATCCCCAGAGCCGCTCCACCCCGAGACTGTGCCCGAGGCCCTCGAACGCCCACCGGTTCGACATGGCGTAGCTCAACCACCTCCCCGGCGCCGCCATCACCGGCACCGGCAGGATCGCCCCCACGAACAGCACCTGGGGGAAGCAGAGCATCGGCAGCGCCATCGTCGCCTGCGCGGGATCGGTGACCGCCGCCGACACGAGCAGCCCGAGCGCCAGCGCGGCGAGCGAGCAGAGCAGCAGCGTGACGAACAGCGCCCCGAACGTCCGCCAACCCATCGGCGGCAGCCGGTCGAGCGTGCGCAGTACGCCGAGCATCAGCGCGTCCACGACGGCCAGCAGGGGCAGCAGCACGGCCACCTTCGCCAGCACGTAGGGACCGACCCGCAGCCCGCCATCCCTCCTCCCGCCACGCCCGGCGGTCGCCCCCCGGTCCCCAGACGCGCTCCGCCCGGCCTCCGGCTCCCGTGTCGCGCTCCGCCCGGCCTCCGCGCCCTGCGTCATGCTCCGCCCGGGCTCGGGCTCCCGCGCCGAGGTCTGCCCGGCCTTCGGCCCCTGTGGCACGCTCCGCCCCGGCTCCGGGCCTGGCGTCACGCTCCGGCCGACCTCAGGGGCTTGTGTCATGCTTCGCCCGGCCTCCGGGTCCCGCGTCGTATCGCGTCCGGGCTCCGGGTCTTGGCTCATGCTCTGCCCGGCCTCCCGGGCCCACGGCGTATTGCGTCCGGCCTCCGGGCCTGGCGTCATGCTTCGCCCGGTGTCCGGTTCCCGCGCCATGGTTCGCCCGGCGGTTCGCCCGGCGTCTGGGCTCCGGCCGGCGTCCAGGGGCCGGTGAGCATCCGATCTCCGGGTGTCTTCTGCTCTTGGGGCGGGCTCAGCCTCGTGGTCGGCCTCCATGGCGCGATCGGCGGCCATCTCCCGGCCGGCTCCGAGGATGCGGGGCTCTCTGGGGCGCTGTTCGTTTGACGGCTCCTTTGCTGGGCGGGTGCCGTTGCCGGACGGGAGACGGGCCTCCTGGAATGTCGCCTCGCTCAGCGGTGTGGGCGCCGGCGGCCGTCCGGTGCGGGTGACCCGTCGGCGGCGGCCGGTGAAGCGTTCGCGTCTGAGGACGGGCAGTTCCGTGCATATCTGCAGGAGCCCGTAGGTCAGTCCGAAGAAGAAGCCGCCGAACGCGATCCAGAAAAGGATCATCACGCCCGCGCTCGGGCTGGGAGAGGCCGGTGAGAACGCCCCCGGCCGGAACAGGACCGCGAACATCGCCAGCACCATGAGCGGCGAACCGGCCAGGACTGCCAGGGTGAGCCGGTTGCGGGTCAGCAGGTCGAGGTTGCGCCGGGTGAGCAGCGCCCACTGGGCGAAGGCGCCGATCCCCGGGCCCGCGGCGCGGCCCGGGGCGTCGAACCGCCCGGCCCATTCGCGGGGGGCCTCCTCTCCGGCCAGGCGCAGGTAGATGTCCTCGATGCCGTCGGCCTGGAACCTCCGCTTGGCCTCGGCGGGCGAGCCGTAGAACGCGAGCCGCCCGTCCGGCGCGAGGACGGCCACGCGGTCGCACACCGCGACGTCCGGCGGGTGGTGGGTGGTGACGATGACGGTCGTCCCGGCGTCCGCGAGCCCGCGCAGCAGGCGCATCAGGTCGGCGGCGGTGGCGGGGTCGAGGCCCGAGGTCGGCTCGTCCAGGTAGAAGACGCCAGGACGGGTTAACAGCTCGACCGCGATGCTCGCCCGTTTGCGCTCCCCGCCGCTGAGCGCCCCGACCCGCTGCCCCGCGTGCTCGGTGAGTGCCAGAGCCTCCAGGACCTCGTTCACGGCCTTCTCGGCGGCCTGCGGGGACGTCCCCGAGGGCAGCCGCAGCCCCGCCGCGTATCGCAGGGTGCGCCGCAGCGGCATCTCCATATGGACGATGTCGTCCTGCGGGACATACCCGAGCGTGCCCCCGCCGCCGTTGTGGCGGATCTCGCCCTCCGAAGGCGGCCGCACGCCCGCGATGGCGTCCAGCAGCGTCGTCTTGCCCGCCCCGCTGCCGCCGATGATCGCGACGAGCTCGCCGCTCGCGATCGTCAGCGACACGTCCCGTAGCGTCCGCCGGCCCCCGCCGGTCCGCTGCCCGACCCCACAGACCTCGATCATCCCATCGCCCCCAGCCTGATCTCCCCGCTCTCCAAGAACGATGGACGACCCGTTCCCCGAAGTCCAGCCATCCGCCGACCTGTGGACAACTCGTGGCGCGGCCGCCCGCCCCGGAGGTTCAGGGGCCCGGGCACGATCACCCGGCGCCGGGCCGCCGGGGCCCTTTCCCGCAGGTCGGCGGGCGTTCAGTCGATCTCCGCGTCCTCGGGCGTGCCCGCCGCGATCTCGGCCAGCACCGTGAGCGCGCGGGCGAGGGTCTCCGGAGGCGGCGACGCGAGGCCGACGCGGACCGCGCGCGGGGCCCCGGCCGTCCCGACGACGAACGCGGCCGCCGGGGTCACGGCGATGCCGCGCCGCCCGGCGGCGGCCACGAAGGTGTCGGCGCGCCATGGTGAGGGGAGGTCCCACCAGCAGAAGTACGAGCACGGGTCGGTCCGGACGGCGGCGCCCGCGAGGCGCTCGGCCGCGATCCGCTGGCGGGACGCGGCGTCGGCGCGCTTGGCCTCGCCGACGTCCTCGACCGCCCCGGAGGCGATCCAGCCGGACGCCGCGTCCAGCGCGAACCGGGCGGGCGCCCAGGCGCCCGAGCGCAACGCGGAGGCGACGCGTCCGGTGAGCGCCTGGGGGACGACCGCGAAACCGAGCGTGAGCCCCGGCGCGAGCCGCTTGGAGAGGCTGTCGACGACCACCGTGCGCCGCGCCGCGAGCGAGGCCAGGGGCGCCGGGCCGTCCGCGGCGACGAACGACCACACGCGGTCCTCGATCGCGTGGAGGTCGAGGCGCGCGAGCGCGGCGGCGAGCGCGGCGCGCCGCTCCCACGGCATCGTCGTCCCGTAGGGGTTCTGCAAGGTCGGCTGGACGTAGACGGCCGCGAGCCGCGCGCGCTCGTGCACGTCGGCCAGCGCGTCGGGGCGCAGGCCGTGCTCGTCCATCGGGATCGGGACGAGCGTCACGCCCAGCCTGGACGCGATGCCCTTGATCACCGGGTAGGTCAGCGCCTCGACCCCGAGCCGCCCGCCCGGCGGTACCAGCGCGGCGACCGCCCCCGCGAGCGCCTGGCGGCCGTTCCCCGCGAACAGGATCTCGGACGGCGCGGGTCTCCAGCCCTGCGTGGACAGCAGCCCCGCCACGGCCTCGCGCGCGTCCGCGGTGCCGCCCACGCCGACAAGGCCGAGCGCGGTGTCCAGGGCGTCCGGGCGTAGGAGGCGCTCCATGCCGGACGCGAGCAACGCGCCCTGCTCGGGCACCACGGGATAGTTGAGTTCGAGGTTTACGCGGGCGTTCGTCGGCTCGGCCAACGCGGGGGTGGACGCGCGCTCCGCCGAGCGGACGAACGTGCCGCGCCCCACCTCGCCGGTCACCAGGCCCCGGCGCGCGAGCTCCTGGTACACGCGGCTCGCCGTGGAGTTGGCGATGCCCCGGGCGCGCGCGAAGGAGCGCTGCGGCGGTAGCCGCTCGCCGGGGCGCAGCCGCCCCGCCCTGATGTCGGCGGCCACCGCGTCCGCCACCCGCCGAAAGTCATCCATGCATTCCCCAAATTGCACCGAGAGCAAAGTGATTATTGCACTGATTCCGCTCCGAGTCCTAGCATCGGGGCAACCCACTGGAGGAAGTGCAATGATCTCGCTCGCCGCCCTGGCCGGTATGGCCCTCGTCGCCCTCGGGATCGTCCTCAGCCCCGGCCCCAACATGGTCTACCTGGTGTCGCGGTCGGTGACGCAGGGCAGGCGCGCGGGCCTGATCTCGCTCGGCGGCGTCGCGGCGGGCTTCCTGGTCTACGTGGTCGCCGCCACCGCCGGGCTCACCACCGTCTTCGCGCTGGTCCCGCCCCTCTACACGGCGATCAAGCTGGGCGGCGCGGTCTACCTGCTCTGGCTCGCCTGGCAGGCGGTCCGGCCGGGAGGCGCGTCCGCGTTCGCGCCGAGGGAGCTCCCCGCCGACCCTCCGCGCCGCCTGTTCACGATGGGCCTCGTGACCAACCTGCTGAACCCGAAGATCGCCGTCGTCTACGTGTCGCTGCTGCCGCAGTTCGTCGACCCCGACCGGGGGCACGTCGCCCTGCAGAGCCTCATGCTCGGCGCCGTCCAGGTCCTGGTCGCCGTCACCGTGAACGTCCTCATCGTCCTCGGGGCCGGGAGCATCGCCGCGTTCCTCACCCGCAGCCCCGGGTGGCAGCGGGTCCAGCGCTACCTCATGGGCTCCGTCCTGGCCGGCCTCGCCCTGCGCATGGGCCTCGACCGCTCCCGCGCCGCCGTGGCCTGAGCACGCCCCTCCTCCTCCAAGCCCGTCCCGCATGCGGACCGCACCGGCGCGGCACGGCGGGGCGGCGGAGGGCCGCCTGTGCGGACGACGCGCCGGCTCTTGCCATGATGGGCTCGTGATCGCACGCCACGGCACCCCGGAACCTGCTGAACCGGGCGACCGTAAACCACCGTCCGGACGGCCGGATACGCCCGTGCCCGGTGTCCGGGACCCGCGCGGACCTCAGGGCGACGAGGCGACGGAGGGCTCGTCCAAGACGGGAGGCTGGGGGCGCCCGGACGCCTCCATGTCACTGCTCCTCGACCTGTTCTCCGGAAAACTGCTCGACCCCGGATACGCGGAGGCGGCGGCCCGGCGGGAGGCAAGCGGAGGCGGGGGCGCGGACGGCGCGCGGCGGAGCCGGTTCGGGGGCGGCGGCGTCCTGCTCGTCCTCGTGCTCGTGGGGGTGCTCCTGGCCGTGGCGGGGGCCGAGGTGCGCCGCAGCGAGCCCGTGGCGGCCGAGCAGCGCGCCAGGCTCATCGACGAGATCCATGCCCGCACCGGCGAGACCGACGGCCTGCAACGGCGCCTGGACCGGCTGCGGGACGAGACCGAGCGCCGCCGGGCCGCCGCCCTGGCGCGCAGCGACGCCGGCCGCCGGGCGCGCCGGGAGCTGGCCGAGGCGAGGACGGCCGCCGCGGCCGCGCCCGCGGCGGGATCCGGGCTGGTCATCACGCTGGACGACGCGCCGCACGACGAGGCGCCGTCCGGCGGCGGACCCGAGGCGGACGACGGCCGGGTCTATGATCAGGACATCCAGGTCGCGGTGAACGGCCTCTGGGCCGCCGGCGCCAGGGCGATCGGGATCAACGGCCAGCGGGTCACGCCGGTCACGGCCATCAGGACGGCGGGCGAGGCGATCCTCGTCGACTACCGCCCGCTCCGCGCCCCCTACGAGGTGACGGCCCTGGGCGATCCCGGGACCCTGCGGAAGGGCTTCGAGGGGGCGGCGGCCGACCGGCGGCTCCGGCAGCTCCAGGAGCGCTACCGGATCGGCTACGCGACGCGCCGCTCCGACGAGGTGCGCCTGCCCGCGGCGGCCGGGCTCCAGCTGCGCTACGCCACCCTCCGGGAGGGCCGATGAGGGCGGGCGGAACAGGGAACGGGGGAGAGGTGGGCCGGGAGTGATCGCGCTGATCGGGCTGGCGATCGGGGTGGCGCTCGGTTTCATCTTCGAGCCGACCGTCCCGCTCTGGCTCCAGCCCTACCTGCCCATCGCGATCGTGGCGGCGCTGGACGCCATGTTCGGCGGCGTCCGGGCCCGGCTGGAGGGGATCTTCGACGAGAAGGTGTTCGTCGTCTCCTTCGTCAGCAACACCGTCATCGCCGCGCTGATCGTCTTCCTCGGGGACCAGCTCGGCGTCGGCTCCCAGCTCTCCACCGGCGTCGTGGTCGTCCTCGGCATCCGCATCTTCTCCAACGCGGCGGCCATCCGGCGGAAGCTGTTCGGCGCATGACCGCACCAGGCGAGGACCCGGCGCCCGAGGCTTCCGGCGGCCAGAGCCCGGCGGACGAAGGCTCACGCAGGTCATCGGCCCCGCCCTCGGAGGCTCCCAAGGGCGTCGGCGGGGTACTGGATCTGCTGCGCCCCCGCGTTTCCTGGGGGCAGCTCGCCGGCGGGCTTCTGTGCCTGCTACTGGGGTTCGCCGTGGTGGCCCAGGTGCAGGCGAACAAGCGCGACACCACGTTCGCCACCGCGCGGCAGGACGAGCTGGTCGGCATCCTGTCCGACCTGGGCCAGCGCTCCGAGCGGCTGAGGGGAGACCTTCGCGACCTGGAGGAGACCAAGGCCGGTCTCGAACGTGACGCCCAGGGCGGGACGGCGCTGGAGGAGGCGCGCAGGCGGGCGACCACCTACGGCCTCCTGGCGGGCACCCTCCCGGCCGAGGGGCCGGGCGTGGAGGTCGCGATCGACGACCGCAGGCACGGCGTGCGGGCGCTCCACCTGCTGGACGCGCTGCAGGAGCTGCGCGACGCGGGCGCCGAGGTCATCCAGGTCAACGAGGTCCGCGCCGGGGTCGACACCTACTTCCTGGACGAGCAGGACGGCGTCCAGGCCGACGGGCGGCTGCTGCAGGCCCCGTACCGGTTCCTCGCCATCGGCGACCCGCACACCATGGCCACCGCGCTCAACATCCCCGGCGGCGTGGTGAAGACGCTCCAGGGCGCCGGAGCCGTCGTGTCGATCACCCCGCGCGCGAGGATCGCCGTTCGCGCGATACGGTCTCCGTGAGGGGAGACGGGGGGAGCGGTAAACCGGGGGCTCGGCCCAGGCGTCGTGATCGGCGGCCGTCCGCGCGGCGGCGTAGACCGGCGATCATCGGCGAAGGTAGCTTTGGGGCAGCCGGGCTCACCGCTCCAGTTGACCCCTCGGGTGATACCCGCGTAAGTTGCGGCGACTGCCGCGTGCGGGCGGTGAGTTGGACCGTGGTCGGGGGACGGGTCCCCGGCGTGGGTTGGTTGATGGATGCGCGTGGCGCAGGCGGTACCCGCGGCAGCGGGGCGTCCGTGTGCGGCACGCCGATGGTAGGAGGCCGAGCCGATCGATGCCGAGCGTCTACTGCACGCAGTGCGGTCACGCCAACCCGGATGATGCCCGCTTCTGCTCGAACTGCGGCACTCCGCTGACCCGGAGCGCGCCGTCGCCGCTGCCTCCCCGGGAGTCGCCGGGCGAGTCGACCTCGACGATCTCCATCGGCGGGTTCGAGGCCCTCGACACCGACCAGGGCGAGGAGCCGGTCGGTCCCGAGCAGATGACCGTGGAGGCGCTGCCCCCCGGGACGGCGCTGCTCGTGGTCAAGCGGGGCCCGAACGCCGGCAGCCGCTTCCTGCTCGACAAGGACCAGACGTCGGCAGGCCGCCACCCCGAGAGCGACATCTTCCTGGACGACGTCACCGTGTCCCGGCGGCATGCCGAGTTCGCCCGCCAGGGCGGCGTGTTCTCCGTCCGCGACGTGGGCAGCCTCAACGGCACCTACGTCAACCGCCAGCGGATCGACCAGGCCGGCCTGTCGGGCGGCGACGAGGTGCAGATCGGCAAGTTCCGCCTGGTCTTCCTGACGAACCCGCAGCACGGCTGACCGGGACCCGGAGCGGAGCGCCAGCGGAGTGGACGTCGCCGGTCAGCACACCCGCCACGGGTCGTCCCGCCGAGGGGCCCGGCCGGTGCCGGGCGCCCGCGGGGCCGCCGGCGCCCCGGTGACGGGCCTCCGGCGGCGAGGGGAGGGGCGGCCATGAATCCGCGCCCGGCCCGGTCCCTGATGACGATCGGGGACGTCCTCGGCCTGCTCAGGCCCGACTTCCCCGACATCACGATCTCCAAGATCAGGTTCCTGGAGTCCGAGGGGCTGATCGAGCCGCAGCGCAGCCCGTCCGGCTACCGGAAGTTCGCCGACGGCGACGTCGAGCGGCTCCGGTTCGTGCTCACCGCGCAGCGCGACCACTACCTGCCGCTGCGGGTGATCAGGCAGCACCTGGAGGCCCGCGACCGCGGCGAGGCCGTACCGCCGCTCGGCGCCCGCCGCGCCGCCCCCGAGAACGGGCGGCGCCGCCCCCGCAACCTCGTGGCGGCCGACACGACGGCGGAGGAGCCCGCCGTCCGGCTGACCCGCCGCCAGCTCCTGGACGGCGCCGGCATCGGCGAGGACCTGCTCGCGAGCCTGGAGGAGTACGGCCTCGTCCGCCGGATCGGCGCCCACTACCACGGCGAGGACCTCGCGATCGCGCGCACGGCCGCCGCGCTCGGCGAGTTCGGCTTCGAGGTCCGGCACCTGCGCGCGGTCAAGGCCGCCGCCGACCGGCAGGTCGGGCTGATCGAGCAGATGGTCGCCCCCCAGCTCCGCCGCCGCAGCCCCGGCGCCCACGAGCAGGCCGCCGAGACCGCGCGCGAGATCGCCGCGCTGTCGGTGCGGCTGCACGCCGCGCTCGTCGCGAACGGACTCCGTGAGAGCCTCGATCCCTGATCACGGGGGTGCGGAGGATTTTGCCTCCCCGGCGGCGCGACGGACGGTCCGACACGGGGTGTACTTTGGCTACAGGGTTCGGTCAGGAATCGGTCCGGTGTACGTGGCGATCGAGACAGCGAGAACCATCAGGGAGCCGCAGTGAAGCAGATGGAGGTCGTCGGCGTCCGGGTCGAGATGCCCTCCAATCAGCCGATCGTCCTGTTGAAGGAGACGGAGGGCGAGCGTTACCTGCCCATCTGGATCGGGGCGGTCGAGGCGACCGCGATCGCCTTCGCCCAGCAGGGGGTGCTGCCCGCCCGCCCGCTCACGCACGACCTGTTCCGGGACGTCCTGGACGCCCTCAGCGTGCAGCTCCGCGCCGTGAACATCACCGCCCTGCGCGAGGGGATCTTCTTCGCCGACCTCGTCTTCTCCAACGGCGTGGAGGTGAGCGCCCGGCCCTCGGACTCGATCGCCCTGGCGCTGCGCACCGGCGCCACGATCTTCGCCAGCGAGGACGTGCTGGAGGAGGCCGGCGTCGCCATCCCCGACGAGCAGGAGGACGAGGTCGAGAAGTTCCGCGAGTTCCTCGACACGATCTCGCCCGAGGACTTCGGCCGCGCGGGCTGACCCTGCCCGCCGACCCGGCCCGCCGACCCGGCCTGCATGCCCTCCACCTCCCCGCTCGGCCCCTGAAGGCACCCCCCGAACGATCACCCTGGGTGATCGGGTGTAATGTAGGGGTTCCGTGGGATATGTCACTCTGGGGTGCAAGGTCATGCCCCGCCGCGATTGGTCTTGCATTGCCCTGGACCTGGCCGTTTCCGATGGGCGACGATCGGGGTAGGAGTGCGGTGACGGCGAAGGTGCGCAGTTTGCCCACGTGAAGCCGGTTCATCCGGGCATGCGACGCGCCGACGGTGAACGTTGACCACGCCCTGACCGGCACCTACCGTGCTGGTGGAACACCCGTGGTGTAATTCGTCAAACCCCCTTGACGAAGCGCCACGGGCTGATAGAAGCCGGAGGTCCGCGTGGCGGTGAGCAGCGGCGAGGGCAAGGCGACCCCCGACAGGCACATGGCGTCCCGGCGTGCCGGAGAGCAGGGCCTGCTCTTCGAGACCCAGGTGACGGCGCCGCCGGAGGATGTCGGCTACCGCGGCCCGACCGCGTGCGCCGCGGCGGGGATCACCTACCGGCAGCTCGACTACTGGGCGCGCACACGGCTCGTGGACCCGAGCGTCCGCGCCGCCCACGGATCGGGCAGCCAGCGGCTCTACAGCTTCCGCGACATCCTCGTGCTGAAGGTCGTCAAGCGCCTCCTGGACACGGGCGTCTCGCTCCAGCAGATACGCACGGCGGTCACCCACCTGCGCGACCGGGGCGTCCAGGACCTCGCCCAGATCACCCTGATGAGCGACGGCGTCAGCGTCTACGAGTGCACCTCCGCCGACGAGGTCGTCGACCTGCTCCAGGGCGGCCAGGGCGTCTTCGGGATCGCCCTCGGCCGCGTCTGGCAGGAGGTCGAGGGAAGCCTCGCCGAACTCCCCGGCGAACGCGCCGCCACCGACGACGACCCCTCCGAGCACCCCCACGACGAACTGGCCAACCGCCGCCGGGCCCGCCGCACCGGCTGACCCGGTCCGCGCCCACCCCCGCGCCCCCGGCCTCCCGCCCCGCACACCACCCGGCTCCGGCCCCGCGACGACGCACAGCGCCGCACCGGCCTCCGAGCCCCGCAGGGCCCCAGCTTCCGGTTCCGCGCCGCCTGGTCCACCTCGCCGCCTCGCGAGTCCGCACCCTCGGCGTTGCGGACGTCCCGTGCGCGCGCTCGCCGGCTTCTAGATCGCCTGTTTGCGTTGCAGGTAGGCGAACGCCGCCCAGCCCGGCAGGACCGGCAGCCACAGCGTCAGCAGCCGGTACAGCAGCACCGCCGAGGTCGCGGTCTCCGCCGCCAGCCCGGAGATCGTCAGCGCCAGGGTCAGGGCGCCCTCGACCGCGCCCAGGCCGCCTGGGGTCGGCGCCGCCGAGCCCAGCGCGTTCGCGGTCAGGAACACCACCACCACCGACGTCCAGTGCAGCGAGCCGCCGAACGCCCGGATCGAGGCGTCCAGGCACAGCACGAACGCCACCGTGAGCAGCAGCGTCCCGCCCATGCCCGTGGCGAGCTTGCGGGGCGACTGCAGGACGTCCACCAGGCGCGGCACCACGCCCGAGAACATGCTCCGCATCCGCGAGGACACCACCCGGCGCACCTTCGGGACGGTCAGCGTCAGCCCCGCCACCAGCGCCAGCACGAACACGGCGATGACGATCGTGCGGGAGGGCGCCAGGTCCTGCGTCGCCTTGTTCGTGGAGCCGGTGAGGAACCCGAACAGGATCAGCAGCAGGATGTGCGTGACCATCCCGACCAGCTGGGACGCGCCGACGCTCGCCACCGCCGGCCCCGGCCGCACCCCCGAGCGCTGGAGGTAGCGGGTGTTGATCGCGACGCCGCCGACCGCGGCGGGCGCCACCAGTTTCACGAACGAGGCCGCGACCTGCACGAGCACGGTCCGGCCCAGAGGGAGCCGTTCCGGGACGAACCCCATCAGCATGAACGCCGCGGCGAGGTAGGTGAGCGTGGCCGCACCGAGCGCCACCGCCACCCACCACCAGGTCGCCGTCGACACCAGATGCGCGATGTCCAGGCTGGCGACCTGCGGGATCACGATGTAGGCGGCGAACGACAGCGCCACGATGCTGAAGATCGTGCGGGGCTGGAAGCGCTCCAGCCGGACGGGCGCCGCCTCCGTCTCCGGCTTCAGCCGGACGATCTGCTCCCTGATCCGGGTCAGCAGGCCCCGGTCCTGGCGCAGCGCCGCCCGGGTCGCCCGCGACAGCGCCACCCGCTGGAGCAGCGGGACGGCCGCCGCCAGGGCCTCCTCGCCGAGCACCGCCGCCGCCGTCGCGACGGCGCGCTCCGGGCCCGCCCGCAGCGCCAGCGTCGTCAGCAGCTGCGCGAGGTCCAGGCGCAGCGCCAGGTCGCCGACCGCGACCTCCCCGGACCGCAGGTCGGTGACGTAGGCGCGGCCGTCGTCGCCGACCAGGACGGCGTGGCCCTCCAGCCGCCGGTGCGCGAGCCGCCCCGCCTGCATCCGCCGGAACTGACGCCACACGTCGGTCAGCAGCCCGTCGGTGACCTCCTCGTCGGGGACGTCGCCGAGCCGCCGCCCCGGCACGTGCTCGTAGGCGAGCAGCGCCGCCTCCGTGCCGACCTCCGAGGTGCCCGCCAGCCGCGGCGTCCGCGCGCCCGCCGCGTCCACGGCGTAGGCCATCAGGGACTCCTGCTCCAGCGACCGGCGCAGCGAACGCAGCGCCCGGCCGGTCGTCGCGCCGCGCAGCCGCAGCAGCCGCCACACGCGGTACAGGACCCCGGCGGTCTGCTGGTCCCGGTCCAGCACCCGCACCTCAAGGTTCCACTCGCCGCGCCGCGCGGGGACGCGCGCGGCGTCCTCGTCCTCGTCGGGCGCCAGCGCGACCCCGTACCGGCGGGGCTCCTCGGTGTCGCCGTCCGCCGGGTCGAGGTAGGCGGCGCGCTCGGGACGGAACCCGAGCCGCTCCAGCGCCGCGACCACCGCCGTCCCGGGCGGGCGCGGGTTCGGCGTCCCGACCGCGTAGAGGGTGCCGTGCCCGATCGCCCGCCCCAGCAGGTACGTCGCCGCCAGCGCCGCCACCGAGGCGTAGGAGGCGGTGAGCCCGGTCAGCGCCGCCAGCCCGATCATCGTCCACGTCGCGGCCTGCCAGCGGGCCCGGCCCGCCATCCCCACCGCGCTCACGAACGCGATCACCGGCGCGATGTCGGTGTGCACCGGCGCGGTCTCGGTGCCGCCCCAGATCAGCGAGTCCAGCACGCCGCCGGGCGCCGAGGGCACCACCAGGTCGTCCAGCCCGATCGTGAGCAGGAAGGCGATCACCGCCGCCAGCAGCGCGATCGCGACGCGCTTGCCGTCCTTGCGGACCACCCGCTCGACCGCGAACGCCACCGGGACGGCCAGCACCCCGAAGCTGGAGGCCAGCGTCGCCAGCGACAGCAGCAGCCGGGGCGCGTGCGCGGTGCCCTCGGCGATGTCGGTCTGCAGCCCGTGCGTCGTCTGCTGCGCGAAGGACACCAGCAGCATCACGGCCGCGAGCAGCACGCACGAGGCCGCGAACCGGATCGCGTCGGCCGGGCGCCGGATCCGGTCGGGACGCGGCGGATCGTCCACGGGCACGGCCGTGCCGCGCCTCGGGGCCTCCGTGTCCGGCCCCGGGGGCGCCTCCCCGGCGCGGGCCGGGGGCACATCGGCCGGCCGCGCCGCCTCGTGCCGCCGTGTCACACCGTGCCGCCGCACTGGCCATCCGTCATCGTGATCAGCGTCCCAGAACCGGCGGCGCCCCGTCGACCGGACGCCGCCCCTACCGCCCGTCCGCGCGGGCCGTTCTCATCGTACTGGGGGGTATGCCCGCCGCCGCCCAGGTCACCGGGGTCTCCGGACGGAAGTCCCGAGGCCCGCCCAAGCCTGGCTCGACGATCGCCGGGTAGGGTTTGCCCCAGACATGCCGTCGACCCTGGGCGGGAGAGCCCTCGCGCAAGCCGGTGCGGGGCGCCGAAGGGGCAACCTCCCCGGAACCTCTCAGGCAAAAGGACCGCCTGGGCGAGGCACCTCTGGAAAGCAGGCGTCGATCTCCCCTCCGGGGGAAGGGCGGCTCACCGAAGGGGAAATCCCGCCGCGCGCGGGGGAAGCTCTCAGGTGCCGATGACAGAGGGGGAGACCGGCCGCCGGCCCGTGCCGGCGGTGGCCCTGAGCGACCGCAGCAGCCAGGAGGCTCTCCCCATGACAGCCCAGTACTTCGCCCCGGTGGCCTCGCCGCAGCATCCCCGGACCGCCTTCGCGGACCGGCACATCGGCCCGTCCGAGGACGAGCAGGCCCGGATGCTCGCCGTGATCGGCTACTCCGGCGCCGAGGCGCTCGTCGACGACGCGGTCCCGGCCGCGATCCGCACCACCCGCCCCCTGGACCTCCCGCCCGCGCTGAGCGAGACCGCGGCGCTGGCCCGGCTGCGGGAGCTGGCCTCCCGCAACACCGTCCTCACCTCCATGATCGGGCTCGGCTACCACGGGACGACCACCCCGGGCGTGATCCTGCGCAACGTCATGGAGAACCCGGGCTGGTACACCGCCTACACCCCGTACCAGCCGGAGATCTCCCAGGGCCGCCTGGAGGCCCTGCTCAACTTCCAGACGGTCGTCAGCGACCTGACCGGGCTGCCGGTCGCCAACGCCTCCATGCTGGACGAGGGCACCGCCGCCGCCGAGGCCATGGCGCTCGCGCACCGCGTGTCGCGCCGCAAGGAGCCCGGAACGTTCCTGGTGGACGCCGACGTCCTCCCGCAGACGATCGAGATCGTCCGCACCCGCGCGGTCCCGCTCGGCATCGAGGTGGTGACCGCCGACCTGTCCGGCGGGCTCCCCGAGGGCGACTTCTTCGGCGTGCTGCTCCAGTACCCGGGCGCGTCCGGCGCCGTCCGCGACCTGGAGCCGGTCGCCGCGCAGGCCCGCGAGCGCAATGCCAAGGTCGTGGTCGCCGCCGACCTGCTGGCGCTGACGCTGCTGCGCCCGCCCGGCGAGTCCGGCGCCGACATCGCGGTGGGCTCCGCGCAGCGGTTCGGCGTCCCCTACGGGTTCGGCGGGCCGCACGCGGGCTACATGGCCGTCGCCGAGGGCATCCAGCGGCAGCTCCCCGGACGGCTCGTCGGCGTGTCCGTCGACGCCGCCGGCGCCCCCGCCTACCGCCTCGCGCTCCAGACCCGCGAGCAGCACATCCGCCGCGAGAAGGCCACCAGCAACATCTGTACCGCGCAGGTGCTCCTCGCCGTCATGGCGGGCATGTACGCGGTCTACCACGGGCCCGACGGCCTCGCCGCGATCGCCCAGCGCGCCCACCGGCGCGCCGCCGAGATCGCCGCCGGGCTGCGCGGCGGCGGCGTCGAGGTCGTGCACGGCGCGTTCTTCGACACCGTCCTCGCCCGCGTCCCCGGACGCGCCGCCGAGGTCGTCGCCGCCGCCCGCGAGCGCGGCGTCAACCTGCGCCCCTCCGGCGCCGACCACGTCGCGGTCGCCTGCGACGAGACGACGCTGCCCGAGCACGTCGCCGCCGTCCTGGAGGCGTTCGGCGTCCCGGCGGCCCCGGTGGACGGCGACGCGATCCCGGACGGGCTGCGCCGCGAGAGCCCCTACCTGACCCACCCGGTCTTCCACGCGCACCACTCCGAGACCGCCATGCTGCGGTACCTGCGCCGCCTCCAGGACAAGGACATCGCGCTCGACCGCTCGATGATCCCGCTCGGCTCCTGCACGATGAAGCTGAACGCCACCACCGAGATGGAGCCGGTCACCTGGCCGGAGTTCGCGAACATCCACCCGTTCGCGCCCGTCGAGCAGGCGCGGGGCTACCTGGAGCTGATCGGCGAACTGGAGGGCTTCCTCGCCGAGATCACCGGCTACGCGAAGGTGTCGCTCCAGCCGAACGCCGGGTCGCAGGGCGAGCTGGCCGGGCTCCTCGCCATCCGCGGCTACCACGTCGCGCGCGGCGAGGGGCACCGCGACGTCTGCCTCATCCCGTCCTCGGCGCACGGCACCAACGCCGCGAGCGCCGTCATGGCCGGGATGCGCGTCGTCGTCGTGAAGTGCGACGAGGGCGGCAACGTCGACCTGGACGACCTGCGCGCCAAGATCGCCCAGCACGGCGACCGGCTGTCGGCGATCATGGTGACCTACCCGTCCACGCACGGCGTGTTCGAGGAGACGATCACCGACGTCTGCGCGGCCGTGCACGAGGCCGGCGGGCAGGTCTACGTCGACGGCGCCAACCTCAACGCGCTCGTCGGCCTCGCCCGCCCCGGCGAGTTCGGGTCGGACGTCTCGCACCTCAACCTGCACAAGACGTTCTGCATCCCGCACGGCGGCGGCGGCCCCGGCGTCGGGCCGATCGGCGTCCGCGAGCACCTCGCGCCGTTCCTGCCCAACCACCCGCTCCGCGCGGAGGCGGGCCCGGACTCGGGCGTCGGGCCGATCTCGGCGGCGCCGTGGGGCTCGGCGGGCATCCTGCCGATCTCCTGGGCCTACATCGCGATGATGGGGCCGGACGGCCTGCGCGCCGCCACCGAGGGCGCCATCATCGGCGCGAACTACGTCGCCGCGCGCCTCGCCCCGCACTACCCGATCCTCTACACCGGCCGCAACGGCCTGGTCGCGCACGAGTGCATCGCCGACCTCCGCAAGATCACCAAGGAGACGGGGATCACCGCCGAGGACGTCGCCAAGCGGCTCATCGACTACGGCCTGCACGCCCCGACGCTGTCCTTCCCCGTCGCGGGCACCCTGATGATCGAGCCGACCGAGTCCGAGGACCTGGCCGAGCTCGACCGGTTCTGCGACGCCATGATCGAGATCCGCCGCGAGATCCAGCGGGTCGCCGAGGGCGGCTACGACCGCGAGGACAACCCCCTCAAGAACGCCCCCCACACGGCGGACCACCTGGTCTCCGACGACTGGAAGCACTCCTACGCCCGCGAGGAGGCCGCCTACCCGCTCCCCGCCCTGCGGGAGGCGAAGTACTGGCCGCCCGTCCGCCGCATCGACCAGGCGTACGGCGACCGCAACCTCGTCTGCTCCTGCCCGCCGCCGGAGGCGTTCGAGGACTGATCCCGCCGGGGGCCCGGGGCCGTCCCCGGGCCTCCGGAACCGGTCGCCGGTTCGGCTCGCGGGGGAGTGTCGGCGCGGGACGCGGGCGTGGCGGGATCGCTAGGCTTGGGCGGTCCCCGAACCCCCAGAGGGCAGAAGAGCGATGACCGAGCCCGCGGACCCGGCGTCCGCAACCGACGATCCGGCCAGGCTGTGCGAGGAGGCCCGGACGCTCGCCGAAAGCGGCGCCGCGGACCGGGCCGCCCTGCTGTTCGAGCGGGTGCTCGCGCTGGGCGACACCCCCTACCGGGCGCGGGCGGCGCTCGGGCTCGCCGTCGTCCTGGACGACGCGGGCGAGGTGGCCCGCGCGCGCGACGCCGACCGGGCCGCCATCGCTACCGGCGACCCCGAGTACGGGCCGCGCGCCGCCTACCACCTGGCCCTCACCCACGAGCGCGCCGGGGAACCCGGCGGAGCGGCGCCGGCGTGGCGGGCCGTCGTCGACTTCGGCAACCCCGCCTACCTGCCCCCGGCGCATCTCGCGCTCGCCAGGATCGCCGACGACGAGGGCGACTTCGAGACCGCGCGCGGGCACTGGGAGGCGGTCGTCGCGACCGGCGACCCCGAGTACGCGCCGCCCGCCGCGCACGACCTCGCGCAGCGCCTGCTGGAGCGTGCCGAGCCCGCGGCGGCGCAGCGGGTCCTGACCGCCGGGCTCAGGCTGATCGACCGCGCCGGCGCCCCCTACGCCTACGCGCGGCTCGCGACGCTGCTCGGCATCGCCTACCTCGACCAGGCCATCGCCGCCTTCCACGCCTCCCTCGGCGACCCGTCCGAGCCCGCAGACCCCGAGGTCGGCCCGCTGGCGACCGAGCTGCTCGCGCGCACGCTGCCGCTGCGGGGACGCGGCGCCGAGGCGGGCGAGGTGTGGCGGCGCGGCCTGTCCGACCCGGGCGTCGCCGGGCAGGTGCGGGCCCGGCTCCGCCGCGACTTCGGCGGCGACGACGAGGTCGCCGACCCCGCCGACCTGTGGTGGGAGCCGGTCGTCGAGCAGTCGGTGACCGACGGGACGCTGCCCGCGCTCGCCGGTGAGGCGTTCGGCGCCCTCGACCACATGTACGCGCTGCTCGCCGTCCGCTACGCCGACGACCCGCGGGAGCGGCGCCCCGGCGAGACCCACGAGGTGCTGGGCCGGGCCGTCGACGTCCCCAGCGACTACCCCTGGGGCCCGCTGCTCCACGAGAGCTTCGCCGAACGCCTCCGCCTCGCCATGGGCACCCCCGAGGGCTAGACGTCCACCCCGCCCGAAAGGCCGCGGCGGGTGGGGGTTACGGTGGCCCCAATGGACATCGTGACCCCGCACGGCCCGGCCGAGGCGCGGCTGGACGGGCCGGACCGCCCGGCGTTCCTGCTCGCGCTGACCCACGGGTCGAACGGGGGAGTGGACGCGGCCGACCTGCTCGCCGTCCGGGAGGTGGCGCTCGGGCTCGGCGGCGCGGTCGCGGGCGTCACGCAGCCGTTCCGGCTCGCGGGGCGGCGGGCTCCCGGCCCGCCCGCCAAGCAGGACGAGGCGTGGCTGGAGGTCGTCCGGCGGCTGCGGGAGCGGTTCGGGAACGTGCCCTACGTGCAGGGCGGACGCAGCAACGGCGCCAGGGTGGCGTGCCGGACGGCCCGGGAGGCCGGCGCGGCGGGCGTGCTCGCGCTGGCGTTCCCGCTGCACCCGCCGGGCAAGCCCGAGAAGACGCGGGTGGAGGAGCTACGGGCCGCCGGGGTGGAGGTGCTGGTCGTCAACGGCGACCGCGACCCGTTCGGCGTCCCGGAGGCGGCGGACGCCGCCCACGTCACGGTGCTGCCGGGGGAGCGGCACGATCTGAACCGGTCCCCGGCGGCCGTCGGCGAGGCGGTGGAGCCATGGCTTCGCCGCTGCGCGGCGCGTCCCGCGGCGATGGCGCGGACGGCCGGGAGATAGACCCTCTGGGCCCGGTGCGGGCCCAGAGGCCAAGGGCAGGTGGGCGTTGCCCCCGCGGATGATCACCCGTTCGAACTAGTCCCCCGTGGAGACTGGTCAGGCGGCGGACGGAGCCTGCAGGTCCGTCGGCCGGTGCGGTGCGATGATTCCCCCGTCGGGCAGCAGCTCACCGGTGTCCTCGAAGAGCACGACGCCGTTGCACAGCAGGCTCCACCCCTGCTCGGGATGGGCGGCCAGGGTCCGCGCGGCGTCGCGGTCGGGCGCTTCGTGGGAGGGACAGGGCGGCTGGTGCGGGCACATCGGCGTGCCTCCGGTCTCAACTACTCGTCGGTTGTGGTGCTTTTCCTTATTGACGCACCCCAGTGTGGAACGGTTCGTCCCCACCGGCCATAGCCCGTTGGGACGGTTGTCCTTTGGTACCGAGGTACCGGAGAGATGTGACCCGACTCACCCCGAGGTGCCAGGCATAGCGTCCCCCGGGCTCGATAACGGACGAAGAACGACACGCCGTCGGATAGGCAAACGTTCCCAACCGGTGCTTTCCTGGTGCGGGAGCGGGCCGGGTGCGATCGTTTCAGGCGGACGCACCCTCCGCGACCCCTACGATGTCCCACGGGAGCAGGGGTTTCCGCACGGCGACTGGGGGTGGCCGGGATGCGCGTCGCGCTTTTCGTCGCGTGCTTCGACGACGCGATGTTTCCCGCGACGGGCAAGGCGGTGACGTCCCTGCTGGAGCGCCTCGGGCACGAGGTCTCCTACCCGCCGGGGCAGACCTGTTGTGGCCAGGTGCACTGGACGACCGGCTACCACCGGGAGGCCGCCGCGCTCGCGCGCGGGTTCACCGGCGCGTTCGAGGGCTCCGAGGCGGTGGTGACGGCGTCCGCGTCGTGCGCCGTCGCCGTCCGCGACGCCTACCCGAGGATCGCGCGGTCGGCCCGCGACCCGGGGCTGGCCCGCGCCGCCGAGGGCCTCGCCGTCTACGAGCTGACGGAGTTCCTGGTGGACGTGCTGGGCGTCACCGACCTCGGCGCCTACTTCCCGCACCGCGTCACCTACCATCCGACCTGCCAGTCCCTGCGGACGCTCGGCGTCGCCGACCGCCCGCTGCGGCTGCTGCGCGCGGTGAGGGGGCTGGAGCTGGTCGAGCTGCCGGCGGCGGAGGAGTGCTGCGGGTTCGGCGGGGCGTTCGCGATGAAGAACGCCGACGTGTCGGTGGCGATGGTCGCCGACAAGGTCCGGCACGTCCGCGACACCGGCGCCGACGTGGTGTGCGCGGCCGACAACTCCTGCCTCGCCCACATCGGCGGCGCGCTGTCGCGGCTGCGGGGCGGCGTCCGGGTCATGCACCTGGCCGAGATCCTGGCCGAGACGGGGCCGGTGTGACGGCCTCCTCAGGGACGGCCGGCGAGGCGCGCGCACCCGTCCCGCTGCCGACGCCGAAGTTCGCCACCGCCGCCCGCGCCGCGCTCGCCGACACCCGGCTGCGCCGCAACCTGCGCGGCGCGACCGCCTCGCTGCGCGAGCGGGCGGGGGCCTCGCCCGAACCGGGCGACTGGGAGGAGCTGCGCGAGGCGGGCCGCGCGATCCGCGACGACGCGCTGCTGAACCTCGACGCGCACCTGGAGGAGCTGGAACGCGCCGTCACCGAGGCGGGCGGCACCGTGCACTGGGCGGCGGACGCGGCGGAGGCCCGCCGGATCGTGCTCGCGCTGGTCCAGGCGACCGGGGCGAGGGAGGTCGTGAAGGCCCGCTCCCTGGTCGCCCGCGAGATCGGTCTGAACGGCGCGCTCGCCGCGGCGGGGATCACGGCCCGCGAGACGGCGCTCGCCGACCTCGTCGTCCAGCTCGGCGGGGACGAGCCGTCCCACCTGCTGTCCCCGGCCGCGCACCGCGACGGCGCGCAGATCCGCGAGCTGTTCCTGCGGGGGCTGCTGGGCGCCCCGCCGGACCTGCCGGACGAGCCCGCCGCGCTCGTCGGCGCCGCCCGCGCGCACCTGCGCGAGGGGTTCCTCGCCGCCCGGGTCGCGATCACCGGCGCGAACTTCCTGGTCGCCGAGACGGGCACGGCGGTGCTGCTGGAGTCGGAGGGCAACGCGCGGATGTGCCTCACGCTCCCGGACACGCTGATCACCCTCGCCGGGATCGAGAAGGTGGTCCCGGCCTGGGCCGACCTGGAGGTCCTCCTCCAGCTCCTCCCGCGCTCGGCGGCGGGGGAGGCGATGACCCCCTACGTCTCGTCCTGGACGGGGGTGACGCCCGGCGACGGGCCGCGCGCCTTCCACCTCGTCCTGCTCGACAACGGGCGCACCAGGGCGCTCGCCGACGAGGTCGGGCGGGCGGCGCTGCGCTGCGTCCGCTGCTCGGCCTGCCTGAACGTCTGCCCGGTCTACGAGCGGACGGGCGGCCACGCCTACGGGCCGGTCTACCCGGGCCCGATCGGCGCGATCCTCACCCCGCAGATGCGCGGGGTGGAGAGCGCCGCCGACGCGTCGCTGCCGTACGCGTCCACGCTCTGCGGCGCGTGCGCGGACGTGTGCCCCGTGAAGATCGACATCCCGGAGGTGCTGGTGCACCTGCGCGGGAGGGTGGTCGAGTCGCGGCGCCGCCGTCCCGTCCCGACGCCGGAGCTGCTGATGATGCGCGGCCTCGCCTGGACGATGGGCGACGCGCGGCGCTACGAGGCGGCGCTGCGGCGCGGCACCCGGTGGGCGCGGCTGCTGTCGCGCGGCGGCCGGATCCGGCGGCTGCCGGGGCTGCTCGGCAAGTGGACCGAGGCCCGCGACCTGCCCGCGCCTCCGGCGGAGAGCTTCCGCGCCTGGTGGCGCCGCAGGCCGTGAGCGGGGAGTGGGACCGGTGACGGAGGGGGCGGGCTCGTGACGGGGGAGGCGGGCTGGTGAGCGGGGAGAGCGGGGCCGGGTCGCGCGAGGAGATCCTGCGGCGCGTCCGGGAGGCGCTCGGCGGGGCGCGGGGGGCGCGCCCGCCGGTGCCGCGCGGGTACGCCCGGCGGCTGCCCGAGGCGGAGGCCGAGACCAGGGCGGACGTCCTCGCGCTGTTCACCGAGCGCGTCGCCGACCGGCGGGCGGCGGTGCGGCACGTCAGCGCCGACGAGCTGGCGACGGCGGTGGCCGCCGCGCTGTGGGGCCGGGAGGCCGCGCAGATCGCCGTCCCGGCCGACCTGCCCTACGGCTGGCTGGCCGACCTGGACGGCGTGCGCGCGCTGGCCGACGCCCCGGCGCTCGACACCGAGACGCTCGCGGCGTGCGACGGCGTCGTCACCGGCTGCGCGGCGGCCGTCGCGCTGACCGGCACGGTCGTGCTGGACGGCGGCCGGGCCCAGGGGCGGCGCGCGCTGACCGCCGTCCCCGGCTACCACCTGTGCGTGGTCCACGCCGACCAGATCGTGGGAACGGTCCCGGAGGCACTCGGGCGCCTCGACCCGTCCCGCCCGCTGACCTGGATCAGCGGGCCGTCCACGACCCACGACATCGGGATGGCGCGGGTGGAGGGCGTGCACGGCCCGCGCCATCTGGAGGTCCTCGTCGTCGAGGACTGAGTCCATGAAGTCGCGGTGGGCTCGTGACGGCTGGCGTCGTCCGGAGACATGTCCGGTCGTGGGTCAGCCCGCGCCGGTGAGGAGGAGGTCCAGGCCCGCGTCGAAGCGGGCGTCCCAGTCGACCGCGCGGTCGGCGCCGTCCTCGGCGGTCCCGCGGACCTCCAGGGCCGCGTGGCCGATCACGTAGCCGAGCAGGGCGTGCGCGGCGACGGCCGCCGCGTCCTCGGGGACGGCGCCGCGCCGCATCACCTCCCGCAGCGACACGACGGTCTCGGTCAGCGCGGCGGGGTTGCGCCGGGTGACGACGAGGGGGAGGACGCCCGCGTGCGCCAGCAGCCGCGTCCGGTAGTCGCGGGCCCAGCCGCGCAGGTCCTCCCGCCAGGCGCCGCCCGCCCCGCCCGGGGTGGCGGGCGCGGCGGCGACGTGCGCGACGAGGCCGTCCAGGAGCTGCTCCTTCCCCCGGGGGAGGTGGTGGTAGATCGCCATCGCCTCGACCTCCAGCGCGTCGCCGAGGCGGCGCATGGTGAGCCGGGACAGGCCCTGGCCGTCGACGATGCGGAGGGCGGCGTCGATGATCCGCTCGATGGACAGCGGGGCGCGGTTCTGCGCGTTGATGCTCGGTTGTCGAACCATAGGACCCCGTACCTTACTACGTAAAGGGCCCGGCCCTGGTGTGCCCCGTCACGACACGCCGGACAGCCCGCGTACGCTTGCCTGGATCGGACGAGTAGATCGTGAGCTTGAGGGAGAACCACCATGCCGCTGGGCCGCCGGGTGAGCAAGGACGTCGCGGAGCCGTACGAGGCCGACCAGCGGCTGGCCGCCGACTATCCGGCGCGGCTCGCGGCGGCGACGGAGGCGGAGCGGGCGCTGCGGGACGCCCAGGGCGCGGACACGCCCGCGCCGGAGGTGCGGGAGCTGGTGGTCGCCTTCGACAAGGCGCTGACCGCCGCGCTCGCCGCCGCCGAGGCCGCCGAGCGCACCGAGATGGGCCCGAAGGTGTACTCGACCCCGGCGCAGGACGCGGCGACCCGCCGGGCCGCCGAGATCGCCTACCGCAAGGCGAAGGCGCGGCCGTCGGTCCGGCCGTGGACCGACGAGGTCGACCGGCTCCGGACCGCGCGCGAGGCGCACCGGCTGAGCTTCCGGACGCGGCCGGCGGCCGTGTGAGCGGGCCCGCCGCGCGGCGCGCGGCGGGCGTCACCCGTCCGCGGGGAACCGGGCGGGATGTCCCCGGACGTGGGACGACACAGCATCACCGGGTGGCACCGGCCACCGAACTCTGAGAGTCTGCCCTCTCGGGGAGCGCCGGGGCGGTCCGCACCGAGGCGCCGCGGGGACGGCGGCGGGGTGCGGGGCACGCCGCGGCGGGGAGGGCACCGGGGAGGGCACGCGCACGGTGCTCTGGACGCGGGGGGAAGTCACGTGGAGCGCACGCCGCCGGACCGGCACCGCGTCCTGGAGTCCTACCAGGACGGGGTGCGGGCGATCGTCGCGCTGGCGGACGGGGTCGCCGACTGGGACGTGCCGACGCCGTGCGCCGACTGGCGGCTGATCGACCTCGCCGGGCACCTGCGGTGCGTGGCGGAGAACTTCCTCGAATACCTGCAGGACGCGCCCGACAGCAGGCTCGCGAAGCTGTTCGCGCAGGACGCCGCGTCGGCGGTGCTGATCCGGCAGCAGGCCCGGCAGAACGCGGCGGAGCTGGCGGTGCTGCCCGCCGAGCCGGGGCCGGAGCGGATCATGGCGTTCGGTGTGTCGGCGGGCGCCTACGCCGACCTGACGCCCGACACCTGGGACCGGACGCATCTGATCTACCGGGGCACCAAGTACACGGTCGGCGACCACGCGGGCGCGGCGTGCGTGGAGTGGCACCTGCACGCGTGGGACATGGCGCGCGCGTCCGGCGCCGACTACCGCCCGCGCGACCCCGACCTGCTGGTGTCGGCGTGGCACTGGGGCGTCCCGCACCTGCCGCTCGCCGCGGGGGACCCGTGGGAGTCGGTGCTGTGCTCCTCGGGGCGCTCGCCGCGCTGGCCGGAGCCCGCCGACCGGCCGGTCGCCGCCGGCGGGTCCGCGCGCAGGCGGGGCGGCCGCCCCGCCCGCCAGGCGCCCGCCGGCCGCGGCCGCGGGTAGCCCTCGGGCCCGGGTAGCGGGGCTGTGACCTGGGTAGACAGTCACAGCGACGCGGCGGGGGAGAGGAGAGCGACCCGATGGCGACCTGCGAGGTCTGCGGAAACGACTACGCGATGTCCTTCGAGGTGCACGCGCAGGGCAGCGTCCACACCTTCGACTCGTTCGAGTGCGCGATCACCCGGATGGCGCCGATCTGCGAGCACTGCGAGTGCCGGGTCCTCGGCCACGGGGTGGAGGTGGGCCGGCACTGGTACTGCTCGGCCCACTGCGCCCGCGTCGCCGACCCCGAGCACGCCCGGGGCATGCACGACGCCGCGCCCGTCTGAACCGCGGCCCCCCTCCGGCCGGCGCCGGGGGCGTCAGGTGGCGGCGCCGAACGGCTGCTCCCGTCCGTCCTCCAGGTAGACGGCGCGGCCCTCGGCCAGCGCGCGCAGGCTGGGCTCCATCCGGCGGGCGATGTGCGGGGCGGCCAGTTCGGGGATCTTCTCCGGCGCGACCAGGACGTGGTCGGACAGCTCGTCGGGCGGCAGCCGGATCGCCTCGACCTCCGCGCCGGTGACGGTGCCGGCGAAGACGAAGACGTTGACGGAGTCGATGCCGTCGCGGGGGGAGCCCCAGTCGACGCAGACGAGCCCGTCCAGGCGGGGGACGAAGCCGAGTTCCTCCTCGCACTCGCGGACGCAGGCCGACAGCGGGGACTCGTCGGCCTCGATGACCCCGCCGGGCAGGAACCAGCCCTCCTTGTAGGTGGGCTTGACCAGCAGGACCCGCCCCAGGTCGTCCAGGAGCAGGGCCGCCGCGGCGCCGCGGGCACGCGGCAGGGAGGCGTAGTAAGCAAGGTCGGGCATGTACCGAGGTTAGGTGCGCCGGGCACCGGACGATCCCGGGCGGTGCGGGGCGGGGCCGCATCCGTCCGCGAGATCGCCGGGGCGCCGCGAATCCGTTCGGGGTCCGCGCGGGCGGCGCGCGAAAGGGCCATGACAGCGGTCGACAACGCTTGACACGAGATCGTCAAGGCGCCGCCTGACGGGTCGGCCGTCCCGGTCGCAGGGCCTGTGAGCTGGTGGAACGTGTCCGGGGCGGACCGCGCGCCGAGGCGGGCTCGTCACGGCCTCGGGTGGGGTTCGCGCGGCGGTGGCGGCGCCGCGCCTCCGGCGCCGTTGCCGCCGGGCGCGCTCGCGGCGGACGGGTCGCCGAAGCGGGTGTCGTGGTGGGCGAGGACGCGCACCATCAGCTCCTTGAACCGCTCCAGCTCGTCGCCGGTGAGCGGGGCGAACAGCAGGTCGTTGAGGCGCGCCCGCTTCTCGCGGGCGGCGCCGAGGAACAGCCGTCCGTCCTCGGTGACGTCGAGGGCGTAGCGGCGGCGGTCGCGGGGGTCGCGGCGCCGCTCCACATGCCCGGCGGCCTCCAGCGCGTCGACGAGGCCGACCATGTCGCCGGCGTCGATCCGCAGGTACTCGCTGGCCTCCCGCTGGGACAGCGGCCCGTGGCGGGCCACGCAGTCCAGCACCATCAGGTGCGGCAGCCGGACGCGGTCGCCGGGGAACATCTCGGCGCCGGTCCGCCGGACGAGCCGGACCAACTCATACAGCAGGTAGGTCGGCGATTCGCGCAGCGGATCGGGCTGCTCCGACACGGGCCCTCCCTTGGTGTCCCGAATTTCTCTTGACCAGAGAGATAGGACAATCCTACCGTTGGTATATCCAAAACGAATACGGCGAGGAGGGCTCATGCCGGACGGGGGAGACGCCGTCGAGGTCGACGGCCTGACGAAGAGGTTCGGCGACGCGGAGGCCGTGCGGGGGATCGAGTTCTCGGTCCGCCCGGGGGAGGTGTTCGGCTTCCTCGGCCCGAACGGCGCGGGCAAGTCCACCACGATCAACATGCTCTGCACGCTGCTGCGCCCCTCGGGCGGCACCGCGCGGGTCGCCGGGCACGACGTGGTGGCCGAGCGCGACACCGTCCGCCGCAACATCGGGCTGGTGTTCCAGGACACGACGCTCGACGGCTACCTGACGGGCGAGCAGAACCTGCGCTTCCACGCCGAGCTGTACGGGGTGCCGAGGTCGGTCACGACCGACCGGATCGGGCAGGTGCTGGAGATGGTCGGGCTGTGGGACCGCCGCCGCGACCGGGTGCAGACCTTCTCGGGCGGCATGAAGCGGCGGCTGGAGATCGCGCGGGGCCTGCTGCACTCGCCGCGCGTGCTGTTCCTGGACGAGCCGACCGTCGGCCTCGACCCGCAGACCCGCGCGTCGATCTGGGAGTACATCCGCCAGCTCAGGGAGGCCGAGGAGATCACGATCTTCATGACCACCCACTACATGGACGAGGCGGAGTACTGCGACCGCATCGCCATCATGGACTCGGGGCGGATCGTCGCGCTGGACACCCCCGAGGCGCTCAAGGCCGGGGTCGGCGAGGACCGGGTGCGCATCCAGACCGCCGACGACCGGGCGGCGATCGCCGAGATCGCGGACCGGTTCGGGCTGGAGGCGGTCATGTCGGAGGGCGCCGTCACGTTCCGGGTCGTCGCCGGTGAGGCGTTCGTGCCCCGGTTGTTCGCGGAGCTGGGCGTCCCGATCCGGTCGGTCAGCGTCGCCCGGCCGTCGCTGGACGACGTGTTCATGAGCTTCACCGGCAGCACGATCCGTGACGCGGAGGCCGGGGCCGGCGACCACATGCGCGTGATGATGCGCGCGATGAGGAGATGAGGATGACGACGAGAACGAGCGCCCCGGCCCCCGCCGCGGGGGTCGTGCGGGTCTCGGTGCCCGAGCGCAGCGTCCGGCACGACCTGCGGGCGGTGCGGATCGTCCTGCACCGGGAGCTGATCCGGTTCTGGCGCGACAAGGTGCGGCTGGTGAGCGGGCTGGTCCAGCCGGTGCTGTGGCTGCTGGTCATGGGCACCGGGCTGTCGAACCTGATGGCCTCGGGCAGCGGGCCCGCCGGCGACATCGACCTGAAGACGTTCATCTTCCCGGGCGTGTGTGCGATGTCGGTGATGTTCACCGCGATGTTCTCCGCCGGGTCGATCGTGTGGGACCGCGAGTTCGGGTTCCTGCGCGAGATGCTCGTCGCGCCGGTCAGCCGGAGCGCGATCGTGATCGGCAAGTGCATCGGCGGCGCGTTCGTCGCGACCGTGCAGGGGACGGTGATCGTGCTGCTGGCGGGCCTGGCCGGCGTCCCCTACGACCCGCTGCTGCTCCTGGAGCTGGTCGGGCTCATGTTCCTCGGCGCGTTCGCGCTGACGGGCTTCGGGGTGATGATGGCGGCGCGGATCAGGAGCATGCAGTCGTTCTTCGGCCTCATGCAGATGGCGATGATGCCGATGATGTTCCTGTCGGGCGCGCTGTACCCGCTGAACGGGCTGCCGACCTGGCTGAGCGTCCTCACCCGCTTCAACCCGCTCACCTACGCGGTGGACCCGCTCCGCCAGGCGGTCTTCCGGCACCTGGACGCCTCGCCCGCGCTGGAGCGCACCTTCAACCCGGGCGTGACCTGGAACGGCTGGGTCGTGCCGGTCTGGCTGGAGGTCGTCATCGTCGTGCTGATGGGCGTGGGGCTGATGGGCGTGGCGATCCTGGAGTTCCGCCGCGCCGACTGAACCCGCGCGGCGCGGGGCCCGCCGGAGTTCTCCGGCGGGCCCCGTTCTCGCTGTCGGGTGTCGGGTCAGACGGCGAAGTCCAGCAGCGGGCTGGCGTTGCTCGGGTGCCGCAGCTTGGACAGCGACTCCTTCTCCAGCTGGCGGATCCGCTCGCGGGTCAGCCCGAGGGCCTTGCCGATCTCGTCGAGGGTCCGGGGCGTCCCGTCGTAGAGCCCGAACCGCATCGCCATGATCTTGGCCTCGCGCGGCGAGAGGATGTCCAGCGTGCGGCGTAGCTGGTCGGCCATGAGCTGGCGGTCGACCAGCTCGGCGGCCTCGGGGCTGTCGGTGTCCTCGATGAGGTCGCCGATGCGGGTCTCGCCGTCCTCGCCGATCGTGGAGTCCAGGCTGATCGGCTGGCGGCTGGTGCGCAGCAGCTCGCGGATCTGCTCGGGGCTCTTGTCCAGCTCGACGGCCAGCTCCTCGGGCGTGGGCTCGCGGCCGAGGCGCTGGTGCATGTCGCGCTCGACGCGGCTGAGCTTGCTCAGCATCTCCAGCACGTGGACGGGCAGCCGGATCGTGCGGGCCGAGTCGGCGAACCCGCGCTGGATCGCCTGGCGGATCCACCACATCGCGTAGGTGGAGAACTTGTAGCCCTTGGAGTAGTCGAACTTCTCGACGGCGCGGATCAGCCCGAGGTTGCCCTCCTGGACGACGTCCAGCAGCGACAGGCCGCGGTCGGAGTACTTCTTGGCGACCGACACCACGAGCCGGAGGTTGGCCTCCAGCATGTGGGCCTTGGCGCGGCGGCCGTCGGCGGCGATCCACTCCAGGTCGGCGCGGACGCGCGGGCGCAGGTCCTCGGTCTCCAGCTTGTGCTCGGCGTACAGCCCGGCCTCGATGCGCTTGGCGAGGTCCACCTCCTGCTCGGCGGTCAGCAGCTGCCGCCGCCCGATGGCCTTCAGGTAGGTGTGGACGGAGTCGCCCATGGTCGTGGACTGGTCGTCCAGGTCGGCGGGGGTGTCGGCGGCCTCGACCTCGGTGACCTCGAACGCCTCGTCGTCGCCGGTGTCGGCGGCCTTGGCGTTCTTCCGGGCGGTCTTCGCGGTGCTCCTGGGGGCGCTCTTGGCGGTGGCCTTCCTCGTGGGACGCTTCTTCGCGGTCAGCGCCGGCTCGCCGCCGGCGTGGTCGGCGGTGCCGTTCGCGGTGCCGTTCGCCGTGCCGTTGGCGGTGGCGCGGCGGGCGGGGTCGCCCTCGCCGGCGAGGCTGATGCCGGACTCCGAGAGCTCGCGCAGGATCGAGCGGCCCTGGGCGGGGCTGATGCCGGCGGCCTCGAATGCCCCCCTGACCTCGTCGAGCGAGAGGCGCCCTTGGGCGCGGCCACGCTTCAGGAGCTCGTCGAGTGCGGGGCTCGCGGGCTCCGTGAGCGGGGTCTCTGCGGCGGTTCGCGGCATGGGGACGCCCCCCTCCCTTCCGTGGTGTGGGTGCGGCGCGGATTCTGTCTCGCTGCCTGCGCTCGCACTTATCGGAACGTCGCGCGGAGGGGTTCTTGTTCCCGGCGCGCGGGATCGGCCGTCCGGCCGGAGGACCGTGGAGGAACGGTCCAGGGGTTCGTGGTGCCCGGATCGGGGCGTCTCACACGTCCACCTTCACCCGATGTCACCTTACTACGTAAAGGCGCCGGGCGGTGAGGCTATGTGACACAATTCACCCAGTTCCGGACTGCTCCGGCGGCAGAGGCCGACCATAGCGCGCGATGACGCGTTCGCGCAGCTCAGGGTCGTCGCGGGGGACCGGTTCGAGGAAGATCTCGTCGATCTCGTCGTGGGCTTCGCGCAGCTCGCGGCCCATCCGCACGCAGGCGCGCTCGACGTCCCCGGCGGTGAGCGCGTCGCGGAAGTCCAGGCGCGCGCAGACGAGGACGCGGTCGGCCCCGACCGTCATGGTGACGAGGTCCACGACCCATTCCACTTCGGGGGCCGCGGCCAGCCGGGCGCGGACGTCGGCGACGACGCGCGGGTCGGCCTGGCTGCCGATGAGCAGGTTGAGGTTGATGCGGCCGAGGACCAGCGCGACGGCGGTGAGCAGGACGCCGATGAGGACCGAACCGGCGCCGTCCCAGGCGGCGGAGCCGGTGAGCTGGTGCAGCCCGAGGCCGGCGAAGGCGAGCAGGAGGCCGATGAGGGCGGCCGAGTCCTCCAGCAGGACGCTGATCGCGGTGGGCTCGTCCGTCCGGCGGATGTAGGCGGTGAGGGGGAGGTCCTCCGCGTGGGCGGCGGCGCGGACCTGCCGCAGCGCCTGCCGCCAGGAGATCGCCTCCAGGACGAGGGAGACGGCGAGGACGCAGTAGCCGACGAGCGGGTCGGCCTCGTTCCCGTGGTGCCGGACGAGGGTCTGGAACCCCTGGTAGAAGGCGAACAGGGCGCCCATCCCGAAGATCGCGACGGCGACGAGCAGCGTCCAGATGTAGCGCTCCTTGCCGTAGCCGAGGGGGTGGCGGCGGTCGGCGGGCCGGCCGCTGCGCCGCAGCCCGACCATCAGCAGCACCTCGTTGAAGGTGTCGGCGATGGAGTGGGCGGCCTCGGCGGCCATCGACGCCGACCCGGTGGCGACCGCCGCGACGATCTTGGCGATCGCGATGCCGAGGTTGGCGGCGAGCGCGAGCAGGACGGTGAGGAGGCTCTCGTTCTCCGCTCCGCCGGCGTGTTCCCCGGGCCGGTCCGCGCGCTGTTCCGCCATGGTGATCGTCTTCCCCCGGCGGGCGCCGCGTCATGCGCCGGGCGGGGGCGGGCTAGCGGCCTGTGGCGGGGGCGCGCAGGCGGGCGCGGTCGGGTTTGCCGGAGGGCAGCAGCGGGATGGCCTCGACGAGTTCCAGCTCGTGCGGGGCGGCGTGGGCGGGCAGCGTCTCGCGGACGAGGGCGCGCAGCTCGGGCAGGGCGGGGGCGGGGTGGGCGCCGGGGGCGGGGACGACGACGGCGGTGACGCGCTCGCCCCAGTCGGGGTCGGGGCGTCCGACGACGACGACGTCGTGGACGGCGGGGTGGCGGGACAGGGCGGTGGCGACCTCGCCGGCGACGACCTTCTCGCCGCCGGTGTTGATCACGTCGTCGACGCGGCCGAGGACGCGGAGCCGCCCGTGGTCGAGGGCGCCGAGGTCCTGGGTGCGGAACCAGTCGCCGTCCATGGCCTCGGCGGTGGCGTCGGGGCGGAGCCGGTAGCGGGCGAACAGGGACGGGCCGGCGAGGCGGATCCGCCCGTCCGGGCCGAGGGCGGCGCGCATCCCGTCGAGGGGGACGCCGTCGTAGACGCAGCCGCCGCAGGTCTCGCTCATGCCGTAGCTGGGGTGGACGCGGCCGCCGCGGGCGCGGGCCTCGGCGAGCAGGCCGGGGGCGGCGGCGGCGCCGCCGAGGACGACGGCGCCGAGGGAGGCCAGGTCGGTGCCGGCGTCCAGGAGGCGGCGGAGCTGGGTGGGGACGAGCGCGATGTGCAGGTCGCGGGCGGCGGTCGCGGCAAGGTCGGCGACGGCGGCGGTGTCGAAGCGGGGGTGCAGGACGGGGTGGGTGCCGGCGACGAGGGAGCGGACGAGGACCTGGACGCCGGAGATGTGGCTGGTGGGCACGCAGCACAGCCACCGGTCGCCGGGCGCGGCGCCGAGGCGGGCGAGGGTGCCGGCGGCGGAGTGGCGCAGGGCGGCGGCGGTCAGCTCGACGAACTTGGGTGTGCCGGTGGAGCCGGAGGTGGCGATGAGGACGGCGGTGTCGTCGTGGACGGGGACGCCGCCGTCGCGGGGGGTGAGGCCGTCCTCGGTCTGGACGGCGTGCGGGGCGAGGGCGTCCAGCAGGGCCTGGAGGGCGGGCGGGGGCAGGCCGGGGGAGAGGGGGCAGATCGCGGGTCCGGTGCCGTCGAGCGCGGCGGCCAGCGCCCGGAGCAGGTCGGGGCCGGGCGGGAGGAGGACGGCGTGCAGGCGGCGATCCATGATCCCGCCAGGGTAGACGACTACGCTGAACGCGTTCAAATCATCCGGTGGCGTGGGGCTGGTGTGCCGGGGGCGGAGGACGGTCCGGGCCGCCGGGGCGGTTGAATGGGGCGGGCCGAACGGGCGGCAGGAGAGGACGACATGGTCTCGGAGTTGTTCGACGCGAGCGCCTGGAAAGAGGTGGAGGGGTTCGGGTTCACCGACATCACCTATCACCGGGCCGTCGACCACGGCACGGTGCGGGTGGCGTTCGACCGCCCGGAGGTGCGGAACGCGTTCCGCCCGCACACGGTGGACGAGCTGTACCGGGCGCTGGACCACGCGCGGATGTCCAGCGACATCGGGTGCGTGCTGCTGACGGGGAACGGGCCCTCGCCCAAGGACGGCGGGTGGGCGTTCTGCTCGGGCGGCGACCAGCGGATCCGGGGCCGGGACGGCTACCGGTACGCCGAGGGGGAGACCTCGGACACGATCGACCCGGCGCGCGCGGGGCGGCTGCACATCCTGGAGGTGCAGCGGCTGATCCGCTTCATGGGCAAGGTCGTGATCTGCGTGGTGCCGGGGTGGGCCGCGGGCGGCGGGCACAGCCTGCACGTGGTGGCCGATCTCACGCTCGCGAGCCGGGAGCACGCGCGGTTCAAGCAGACCGACGCGGACGTGGCGAGCTTCGACGGCGGGTTCGGGTCGGCGTACCTGGCGCGGCAGGTGGGGCAGAAGTTCGCGCGGGAGATCTTCTTCCTGGGCGACACCTACGACGCGGAGGCCGCGCACCGGATGGGCATGGTGAACGCGGTCGTGCCGCACGCCGAGCTGGAGGCGACGGCGCTGGAGTGGGCGCGCAAGGTCAACGGGAAGAGCCCGACCGCGCAGCGGATGCTGAAGTACGCCTTCAACCTCGTCGACGACGGGCTGGTGGGGCAGCAGGTGTTCGCCGGGGAGGCGACGCGGCTGGCCTACGGCACGGACGAGGCGGCCGAGGGGCGGGATTCGTTCCTGGAGAAGCGTGACGCCGATTGGTCGCGTTTCCCGTGGTACTACTAGGTTCGGTTCGATAGGTGACGCCAGGGGGTCAGCGGGTGCGGGTCTACTCCATCCCGATGCGGACGCGGTTCCGCGGTGTGACGCGGCGGGAGGGCGTGCTCGTCGAGGGCCCCGCCGGCTGGGGGGAGTTCTCGCCGTTCGCCGAGTACGGCCCGGCCGAGTGCGCCCGCTGGTTGGGCGCGGCGCGGGAGGCGGCGTTCGAGGGGTTCCCGGCGCCGGTGCGCGACCGGGTGCCGGTGAACGTGACGATCCCGGCGGTCGGGCCGGAGCGGGCGTTCGAGATGGCGAAGGTGTCGGGGTGCCGCACCGCGAAGGTGAAGGTGGCCGAGCGGGGGCGTCCCGACGCCGAGGACATGGCGCGGGTGGAGGCCGTCCGCGACGCGATGGGGCCGGGCGGCCGGGTCCGGGTGGACGCCAACGGCGGGTGGGACGTGGAGCGCGCCGTCCGGATGATCCGCGCGCTGGACCGGTGGGAGCTGGAGTACGCCGAGCAGCCGTGCGCGACGCTGGAGGAGCTCGGGCAGGTGCGGCGGCGGGTGGACGTGCCGATCGCGGCCGATGAGTCGATCCGCCGGGCGGAGGACCCGCTGAAGGTGCGGGCCGCGGGCGCGGCGGACATCGCGGTGCTGAAGGCGCAGCCGCTGGGCGGGGTGCGGGAGGCGCTGCGGGTCGCGGAGGCGTGCGGGCTGCCGGTGGTGGTGTCGAGCGCGGTGGAGACGTCGGTGGGGCTGGCCGCGGGGGTGGCGCTGGCGGCGGCGCTGCCGGAGCTGCGGTTCGCGTGCGGGCTGGCGACGCTGGCGCTGCTGGAGGGCGACGTGGTCGGTGCTCCGCTGGCCCCGGTGGGCGGGGAGATCGCCGTGCGGCGGCCGGGCGTGGACGAGGAGGCGCTGCGCCGCTTCGAGGTCACCGGCGAAGACGAGACCGGGGCGTGGCGGCGGCGGGCGGCCGCGGCGCAGGAGCACCTGGGCGGCCCGCCGGTGCTCGGGGTGGCGCGGTGAATCCGGCGACCGCGCTGGCCACCGTCCTGGTGGACGAGTTGCTGCGGTGCGGGATGACCGACGCGGTGCTGGCGCCGGGGTCGCGGTCGGCCCCGCTGGCGCTGGCGCTGCACGCCGCCGAGGAGGCGGGCCGGGTCCGGCTGCACGTGCGGATCGACGAGCGGTCGGCGTCCTTCCTCGGCCTCGGGATGGCCAAGCGCGCGGGGCGTCCGGTGGCGCTGGTGTGCACGTCGGGGACGGCGGCGGCGAACTTCCATCCGGCGGTGATCGAGGCGCACGAGTCGGGCGTCCCGCTGCTGGTGATCACCGCGGACCGTCCGCCGGAGCTGCGCGACACGGGCGCGAACCAGACGATCGACCAGGTCAAGCTGTACGGGACGGCGGCGCGGTGGAGCACCGAGGTCGGCGCGCCGGAGAACCGTCCGGGGATGGTGGCGTACTGGCGGTCGCTGGTGAGCCGGGCGTGGGGGCTGGCGCAGGCGCCGGTGCCGGGTCCGGTGCACCTGAACGCGGCGTTCCGGGAGCCGCTGATCCCCGACGGCGACGAGACGTGGTGCGAGCCGCTGGACGGCGACGCGACGGGCGCGTGGACGAAGGTGCGGGCGGCGACGCCGGGGTCGGTGCTGCACGTCCCGCCGACGCGGCGCGGGGTGCTGGTGGTGGGCGACGGCGCGGTCAACGTCAAGCGGTACGTGGCGGCGGCGTCGATGGCGGGGTGGCCGGTGCTGGCCGAGCCGAACGGCAACGCCCGCTACGGCGACCACGCGCTGTCCTCGCACCACTTCCTGCTGGGGGTGCCGGAGTTCGTGGAGCGGCACCGCCCGGAGGTGGTGGTGACGCTGGGCAAGCCGGGCCTGTCGCGTCCGCTGCTGTCGCTGCTGCGCCGGGCGGAGGAGCACATCGTGCTGGCGCCCGACCTGGCGCACTGGCCCGACCCGGTCCGGTCGGCGACGCAGGTCGCGCCGGAGGTGGAGATCCCGGTGGTGTCGGGCGACGACGCGTGGCTGAAGTCGTGGCGGGCGGCCGACCTTGCCGCCGCGGCGGCGGTCGACGGGGTGCTGGACGCCGTCCCGGAGGTGAGCGAGCCCCGGCTGGCGCGTGACCTGGTGGCGGCGCTGCCGGGCGGGTCGCTGCTGTTCTCTGCGGCGAGCATGCCGATCCGCGACCTGGACCAGGTGATGCGGCCGCGCCGGGGGATCCGGGTGATGGCGAACCGGGGGGCTAGCGGAATCGACGGGCTGGTGTCGACGGCGATGGGCGCGGCGCTGCTGCACAGCGGCCGCTCCTACGCGCTGCTCGGCGACCTGGCGTTCCTGCACGACCAGAACGGGCTGATCGTCGGCCCGCAGGACCGCCGTCCCGATCTGGCGATCGTGGTGGTGAACAACCAGGGCGGCGGGATCTTCTCGCTGCTGCCGCAGGCGGCGCTGCACGGCCCGTTCGAGCGGGTCTTCGGCACCCCGCACCGGGTGGACCTGGAGGCGGTCGCGGCCGCGCACGGCCTCCCGTACCGGCGGCTGGAGCTCGCGGCGGACCTGCCGAAGGCGATCGCGGGGGAGGGGCTGCGGATCGTCGAGGCCCGCACCGACAGGGAAGTGAACGCGGCGCTGCACGGCCAGATGCGCAAGGCGGCGCACGCCGCCGTCCGCGCCCTCCTGGCGTCCTGATTTCAGAGCGCGACGACGTTCGGCTTCATGCTTTCATTCTGAAACTTACAATGTAAAGGCGTCGGGCGGTGTGCTTCCCCCCTAACACACAGACCCAAAAAACCACTCACCCAAGCAAAGCGCAGACAGTCAGCCGAGGAGGCGGGCGCGCAGGGCTTCGGTGTCCTCGTCCGTCCAGCCGTGGGAGGTCAGCCAGCCGAGCGGGCCGCCGAAGCGCTCGTCGATGTGGCAGAGGAACGTCGACATCGTCGCCGCGCGGGGGCGGTGGGAGTCGGCGGGGCGCGAGTCCAGGTCGGCGGCGTAGGTGTCGCTGCCGCGGAGCCGGCCGAGGGTGCGTTCGAGGCGTTCGCCGCTGAGGGTGTAGTCGGCGATGACGGCCTCGCGGGTCACGCCGGCGACCTCCAGCGCGAAGGCGCAGACGACGCCGGTGCGGTCCTTGCCGGCGGCGCAGTGGACGAGCGCGGCGCCGTCGGTGCGGGTCATGACGCGCAGGGCGGCGACGATGGAGTCGGGGCGGTCGTTGAGGTAGCCGTGGTAGTGGCTGATGGAGCGGTCGTGCTCGGGTGCGGGTTCGCCGTCGCCGGGGCGGCTCTGCCAGGGGAGGACGGCGGTGGCGGCGGTGCCGGAGTGTGCGGGGGTGCCGGCGACGGCGTCGGTGTGCCGGCCGCCCTCGGCGAACAGGGAGAGCTGGTGGATGGTGACGCTGGGGACGCGGGTGAGGGGGCCGGGGCCTTCGAGGTGGATCTCGGTGTGGGTGCGCAGGTCGATGACGTTCTTGAGGGCGTAGTCGTCCACCAGGACGCGGACGTCGGCGACCGAGAGGTCCTGGAGGTTGTCGGAGCGCAGGAGGCGTCCCCAGCGTGTGGGGCGGCCGGCGGCGGTGGGGAGGCCGCCGAGGTCGCGGGCGTTGGCGGCGCCGTCCAGGTCGATCCACCGGGTGCGTTCGCTCATGGCTTATGACCCTATAGGGGCGGCGTGTCCGTTCCCTGGCGCAGGGTCCTGTTCAGATGGCCATGGTGCTGTGGCGTGAGGTGACCGGGACCTGCGAGCCAGGTCAGGGATGGCTCCCTAGCGTGGCGACCGCGGGGGTGCACGCTCCGTAGCTTTGCGGTGCGCCCCGCGGTGGGGCGTGCCCCCTGCGATAGGAGCCTTCATGCCCGCGATCCTCGACGCCCCGTCCGCGCGTGCCGGTCGGGAGGGGGGCGGCAGCGACTTCACGCCGCTGGCGCGGCGGGTTCGGGAGAGCGGGTTGCTGGAGCGGCGTCCCGGCTACTACGGGCGGGCGATCGGTCTGAACCTGGCCGCGACGGCGGCGTTGTGGGCGGCGGTGGCGTTCGCGGGCGGGTCGTGGTGGGTGGTGCTGCTGGCGGTTCCGCTGGCGGTGGTGTCGACGCGGACGGCGTTCCTGGGGCATGACGCGGGGCATCGGCAGATCGCGGGGTCGGCGCGGGCGAATCGGTTGCTGGGGTTGGCGTTGGGGAATCTGCTGTTGGGGATGGGGCATGGGTGGTGGAGCGACAAGCACAACCGGCATCACGCGAATCCGAACCATGTGGGGAAGGACCCGGATGTGGGGGAGGGCGTGCTGGCGTGGACGCGGGAGCAGGCGGTGCGGCAGCGGGGTCCGCTGCGGTGGGTGGCGCGGCATCAGGCGGCGTTGTTCTTTCCGCTGCTGACGCTGGAGGGCTTCAACCTGAAGATCGGTAGTGCGTTGTTCCTGCGGGAGCGCGGGCGGCGTGAGCGGCTGGTGGAGGGCGGGCTGCTCGTGCTGCACGCGGTGGGGTATCTGGGGTTGGTGTTCGCGTTGCTGAGCCCGGGGAAGGCCGTGGTGCTGGTGCTGTTGCACCAGGCGCTGTTCGGGGTGCATCTGGGGAGTGTGTTCGCGCCGAACCACAAGGGGATGGCGATGCCGGAGCCGGGTGCGCGGTGGGGTCATCTGCGTCGGCAGGTGCTGACGTCGCGGAACGTGCGGGGCGGTGCGGTGACGGACTGGTTGATGGGCGGGTTGAACTACCAGATCGAGCATCATCTGTTCCCGAGCGTTCCGCGGTGCAATCTGCGGCGGGTGCAGCCGCTGGTGCGTGAGCACTGCGCGAGGTTGGGGCTGCCGTTCGCGGAGGCGGGGCTGGTGGAGTCGTACCGGTTGGCGCTGGGTCACATGCGTGAGGTGGGGGAGCCGTTGCGGGGGTGAGGAACCGCTGAGAGCCCTATGCTGGGCGGGTGCCTGAGGGACACACCGTTCATCGTCTGGCCGCCGAGCATCAGCGGATGTTCGGCGGCCGTGTCGTGGGCGCGGTGAGTCCGCAGGGGCGTTTCGCGGAGGGCGCGGCGGCGGTGGACGGGCAGGTGCTGGAGGGCGCGGACGCGCACGGGAAGCATCTGCTGCTGCGGTTGGCGGACGAGCGGTCGGTGCACGTCCATCTGGGGATCTACGGGAAGTATGTGTTCGGGGGGTTGCCGGCGCCGGAGCCGGTGGGTGTGGTGCGGCTGCGGTTGACCGGGGAGGCGCATCACGCGGATCTGCGCGGGCCGAACGTGTGCGAGTTGTTGGAGCCGGGCGGGGTGAAGTTGCTGCGTGACCGGTTGGGGCCTGATCCGTTGCGGGCGGACGGTGATCCGGGGCGGGCGTGGCGGCGGATCTCGCGGACGCGGACGCCGATCGCGGTGTTGTTGATGGATCAGTCGGTGGTGGCGGGTCCGGGGAACATCTACCGGGCGGAGGTGCTGTTCCGGCAGGGGGTGGATCCGCGGTTGCCGGGTCGGCGGTTGTCGGCGGAGCGGTGGGGTGCGATCTGGGACGACCTGGCGGTGTTGATGGCGGAGGGGGTGCGGGCGGGGCGGATCGACACGGTGCGTCCGGAGCACACGCCGGAGGCGATGGGGCGGCCGCCGCGGGTGGATGGTCATGGTGGTGAGGTGTATGTGTACCGGCGGGCGGGGCAGCCGTGTCTGGTGTGCGGTGGGGTGGTGCGGACGGTGGAGGTGGCGTCGCGGAACCTGTTCTGGTGTCCGGTGTGCCAGCCGCCGGGGCGGGGTTGAGGCGGCGGGGGCGTCAGTGGGCGGGTGAGGCGGCGTCGTCGGCGTCCTGGGTGTCGGCGGTGGGTGTGGTGGTGGGTGTGGTGGTGGTTGCGGTGGGGATCTCGTCGTCGGTTTGCGGTGGGGTGGTGCGGCGGCGGGTCCGGTGTGCGCGAAGGGCGCGGGCGGTGGGTTCGGCGGCGCGGGCGAGGACGGGTCCGGTGACGGCGAGGATGAGGACGTAGGCGGCGGCGAGGGGGCCGAGGCGGGGGTTGGTGCCGGCGGTGACGGCGAGTCCGGCGATGACGATGTTGAATTCGCCGCGGGGGACGAGGGCGGTGCCGGCGCGGATGCGTCCGGTGGTGGCGACGCCGGCGCGGCGTGCGGCGAGCCATCCGGTGGTGAGTTTGGTGGCGGTGCCGAGGAGGGCGAGGGCGGCGGCGACGCCGAGGACGGGTGGGAGGTCGGCGGGGTCGGTGTGGAGGCCGAAGAAGACGAAGAAGACGGCGGCGAAGAGGTCGCGGAGGGGGGCGAGGAGTTTCTGGGCGGTGTGGGCGAGGGGGCCGGACAGGGCGATGCCGACGAG
This sequence comes from Actinomadura litoris, assembly GCF_009733595.1. Lineage (GTDB taxonomy): Bacteria > Actinomycetota > Actinomycetes > Streptosporangiales > Streptosporangiaceae > Spirillospora > Spirillospora litoris. Next base: position 126,581 of record NZ_WOFH01000004.1, read on the forward strand.
GAAGGCGCCGACGGCGGCGGAGACCTGGAGGTGTTGGGCGATGCCGGCGACGAGGAGGGTGAGGCCGAGGACTTTGAGGAGGAGGACTTCTTCGCTGGGGCTGGCGACGAAGCGTTCGACGAGGGTGCCGTGGCGGAGGGCGATGTAGAGGATGGCGGTGATGGTGGCGGCGGCGATGGCGAGGGCGGTGGCGCCGCCGAGGAGCCCGGCGCCGGCGAGCAGGGCGGTGAGGATGGGGAGGTAGGCGGCCATCGCGAGGTCTTCGAAGACGAGGACGGACAGGACGGCCGGGGTTTCGCGGTTGCCGAGCCAGCCGAGGTCGCCGACGACTTTGGCGGTGATGCCGGAGGAGGTGACGTAGGTGATGCCGCCCATGGCGACGGCGGCGACGGGGCCCCAGCCGAGGAGGAGGGCGGCGGCGACGCCGGGGGTGGCGTTGAGGAGGAGGTCGGCGAGGCCGACGGGTGCGGAGGTGCGGAGGGTGCCGACGAGTTCGTCGGCGGTGTATTCGAGGCCGAGGGTGAACAGCAGCAGGATGACGCCGACCTCTGCGCCGGTGGCGACGAAGTCCTCGCTGGTGGTGAGGGGGTAGACGCCGCCTGATCCGAAGGCGAGGCCGGCGATGAGGTAGAGGGGGATGGGGGAGATGGAGAACCGTACGGAGATCGCGCCGAGCATGCCGAGGGCGAGGATGATCGCGCCGAGTTCGATGAGCTGGAGCGTGGAGTGCATGCGGGTCAGCCGTCGGTGAGGATCCGTGCGACGGCGGCGGTGCCCTCGTCGGTGCCGACGACGACGATGGTGTCGCCGGCGGTGAAGGTGAAGTCGGGGCGGGGGCTGGCGATGACGTGGCCGTCGCGGACGACGGCGACGATGGAGGCGCTGGTGCGGGTGCGGGCGCGGGTGTCGGCGAGGGGGCGTCCGTCGTAGGGGGAGCCGGGGGTGATGGGGAGTTGTTCGGTGACGAGGCCGTCGACCTGGCGGTGGAGTTCGGCGAGGTGTTCGATGATGCGTCCGGTGCCGAGGAGTTCGGCGATGGCGTTGGCCTCGTCGGGGGTGAGGATGACGGCGGCGGTGCAGCTGTCGGGGTCGTCCTTGTCGTAGACGACGAGGTCGCGGCGTCCGGTGCGGTGGGAGATGACGCCGACGCGGCGGCCGCGGCCGGTGGTCATGGTGTGTTGCAGGCCGATGCCGGGTAGTGCGGTGCGTTCGACGTCCACGTTGTTCGGGTCCCTCCGCTCGGTGCCGGTGTCCGCCCGTGCATGATCGCAGATCGTTGGGGGTGCTCTGACCTGGGGCGGTCTGGGGAGCGGGGCCCCCGGGGGGCGGGGCGGGGCTGGTGCGGGGGTCAGCCTTGGAGGGCGTGGCGCATGGCGCCGAACTTGGTGTGGGCTTCGGCGAGTTCGGCGGCGGGGTCGGAGTCGGCGACGATGCCGCAGCCGGCGAACAGGCGGGCGCGGGTGCCGTCGATCTGGGCGCAGCGCAGCGCGATGCCCCATTCGCCGTCGCCGCGGGCGTCGACCCAGCCGACGGGTCCGGCGTAGCGGCCGCGGTCCATGCCTTCGAGTTCGCGGATGAGGTCGAGGGCGGTGGGGGTGGGGGTGCCGGCGACGGCGGGGGTGGGGTGGAGGGCGGCGACGACGTCCAGGACGGAGCGGTCGGCGGTGAGGTGGCCGCGGACGGGGGAGGCGAGGTGGATGAGGTTGGGGAGGGTGAGGAGTTCGGGTTCGGCGGGGACGTGGAGGTGGGAGCAGAGGGGGGTGAGGGCGTCGCGGACCATTTCGGCGGCGTAGCGGTGTTCTTCGCGGTCCTTGGCGGAGTCGAAGAGGCGGTCGGCGCGGGCGGTGTCGTCGGTGGGGGTGGTGCCGCGTGCGGTGGTGCCGGCGAGGACGAGGGATTCGATGTGGCCGCCGGTGCGGCGGATGAGGAGTTCGGGGGTGGCGCCGACGAGTCCGGCGCAGGAGAAGGTGTAGCAGGCGGGGAAGCGGTCGGCGAGGCGGCGGAGCAGGACGCGGGCGTCGATGGGTTCGCCGGCGTGGACGGTGAGGTCGCGGGCGAGGACGACCTTGCCGAGGTGGCCGTCGCGGATGCGGGTGACGGCGGTGGCGACGGCGCTTTCCCAGGCGGGGGCGGGGAGTGCCCCGTCGCTCCAGGTGAGGGTGGTGGGTGCGGTGGGGGGGCGGAGGAGGGTGGGGCCGGGGGCCTGGTCGGTGCCGATGGTGGTGAGCCAGGCGTGGCCGTCGCGGCGTCCGAGGACGTGGCGGGGGACGATGAGGACGGAGTCGTCGGAACCGGGGTCGAAGCCGAATCCGCCGAAGGCGACGGGGCCGGTACCGGGGACGGCGACCTGGTCGTCGATGTCGGCGGCGGCGAAGATGTCGTGGAGCAGGCGGGTGGCGGTGGTGAACCGGTCGGGGCCGCCGGGGAGGGTGAGGCGGGCGGCCTCGCCCCAGCCGACGAGTCCCTCGCCGTGGCGGACCCAGGCCAGCGCGGCGGGGTGGGGGAGGCCCGAGATCAGGTCGCCCGGGTCGGGGACCGGGACGGTGCGGACGGACAGGCGGTCCGGTGCTGTCACGGCGAGCTTCACGCGAGCCACTCTACGCCAGATTTGAACCTGTTCAAACAGGCGGGGTCGGGGAGCGCGGTGAGGTGTCCGCCACACCCGCCCCTCACTCCCGCCCCTCCCGCGCGCCGTCCGCGGGAGGGGGCGGGGTGGGGAGAGGGGTCAGGCGGCGCGGTCGCGGGAGGCGCCGGTGAGGCGCCACGCGGCGGGGAGCAGGCCCGCCGCCAGCAGCACCTTCAGCGCGTCGCCCGCCAGGAACGGGGTGACGCCGAGGTGCAGGGCGCGGCCGAGGTCCACGTCCAGCGAGGCCATCAGGTAGGGGACGCCCGCCGCGTACATGACGACGGTGCCGGCGAGCATCGTCGCGACCGTCCGGGCGGGGGTGCGGTCGCCGCCGCGTTCGGCGAGCCGGCCGACCAGCGCGGCGGCGACGACGAAGCCGATCACGTAGCCGAGGGTGGGCGCGGTGGTGCCGGACGCGCCGTCGACGAACCAGGGGACGCCCGCCATCCCGGCGAGCAGGTAGACGATCATGCCGAGGCCGGCGCGGCTCCAGCCGAGCGCGGCGCCCGCCAGCAGCACCGCGAAGGTCTGTCCCGACACCGGGACCGGGGTGCCCGGCAGCGGCACCGCGATCTGCGCGGCGACGCCGACGAGGGCGGCCGCGCCGGCGACGAGCGCGGCGTCGCGGGCCAGGGAACCGGGCAGCAGGTCGACCAGGACGGCGGGGCGCCGCTGGGCCGCGTGGGCAGTAGCCACTGATCCTCCCAAGGGGTGTTGTCGGTTCGAAACCTAGCGAACCGCCCATCCGGGGCGGATACCCCGGCCCCAGGGGAACATCCGGGCGGCGGGGAAAACTCCCCTCCCCGAGCGGGCCCCGAGGCGGGCGCGAGGCGGGCGCGAGGTCAGGCGGGGCGGGCGCCGCGCGCGAGGTAGACGACGTCGGGTTCGCCGCGCGGGACGGGCACCGGCCGGGCGGTGACGGCGGTGAACCGGTCGCGCAGCAGCGCCTCGAAGCGGGGCGCGGCGTGCGCGCTCCAGACCGCGAGGACGCCGCGCGGGGTCAGCCGCGCGGTGAGGGCGGACAGGCCCGCCGCGCCGTACAGCTGGGCGTTGCCGGGGGTGACGGTCCAGTCGGGGCCGTTGTCGATGTCCAGGCACAGCGCGTCGAAGGCGCCGGTGGCGGGGGAGGCGAGGACGTCGACGAGGTCGGCCTGCTCCACGGTGACGCGGGGGTCGTTCAGCGCGTCGCGCGACCAGGGGCGCAGGTGGGTGCGGTGCCAGGCGATCACCGCCGGTTCGCGTTCGACGACCCGGACGTGCGCGACGCCGGGGGTCGCCAGCGCCTCGGCGAGGGAGAACCCGACGCCCAGCCCGCCGATCAGCACCCGGACCGGCGCGTCCAGGCCCTCGGCGGCGGCGCGGACCAGCAGCCGCTCGGACTCGCCGTTGCGGGTGTCCATCAGGAACACCCCGTTCTCGATGATCTCGAAGTCGGTGCCGGAGCGGCGCAGCACCAGCTCCCCGCCCAGCCCGGCGGCGCGCTCCACCACCTCCGGCTCCGCCGGCGGGGAGGTTCGGGGTGCGTGCGGTGCCACGTCCATGCCCTCGACCCTAACGGCCTGCGGGGCCCGCGGCGCCGGGCACGCCCCCGCCGCCTGCGGGAGGTGATCGCCATGCGCGGCGGTCAGGGGGCGCGGGGGCCGCGGAACGTCGCCCGGTAGGCGCTCGGCGACACCCCCAGCTCGGTGCGCAGCCGCACCCGCAGCGACGCCGCCGACCCCAGCCCCGACCGCTCGGCGACCCGGTCGACGGGCAGGTCGGTCTCCTCCAGCAGTTGCAGCGCCCGCTCCATCCGCCGCCGCGCCAGCCACTGCGACGGCGACATCCCCGACTCCTCCCGGAACCGGCGTGTGAACGTCCGCACGCTCATCGACTCCCGCGCCGCCAGCTCGGCCAGGCCCACCCGCCGGTCCAGGTGCTCCAGCGCCCACGTCCGAGCCGCGGCCGTCGAGGACACCCGCGGCTCGGCGACCGGGCGCGCCACGAACTGCGCCTGCCCGCCCTCCCGGTGCGGCGGCACCACCGTGCGGCGCGCCACGTCCGCGGCCACCGCCGCGCCGTGGTCGCGGCGGATCATGTGCAGGCACAGGTCGATGCCCGCCGCCTCCCCGGCCGAGGTGAGCACCGCGCCCTCGTCGGCGTACAGGACGGAGGGGTCCAGCCGCACCCCCGGGAACATCTCCGCGAACCGCCCGGTCGACAGCCAGTGCGTCGTGGCCCGCCGCCCCTCCAGCAGGCCCGCCGCCGCCAGCACGAACGCGCCCGTGCAGATCGAGGCGATCCGCTCCGCGCCCGACGCGGCCACCGCCGCCGGGACCGGTCCCTCCCCGGGGCGCGACTCGTCCAGCTCGTGCGAGGCGGGCACCAGCACCGTGCCCGCGCCGCGCAGCGACTCCAGCCCGTGCTCGGCCATCACCGCGAAGTCGGCGCTGGTGCGCACCGGCCCCGGTTCGGCCGCGCACGTCACCACCTCATACAGCGGCGCCCCCGCCGCCGACCTGGCCTGCCCGAACAGCTGGTGCACGATGCCCAGCTCCATCGGCAGCACACCGTCGCGCACCACCACCGCCACCCGATGCGCCACCCGATGCCGCTCCCCGGCCGTTCATGGCCCGATCCTCGCACAGGACGGCCCGCGGGCCACTGACGCCCGCGCCGCCGCCCCGGGCAGCATCGACTCCACCGGCTCCGACCGGCTCCGACCGGCTCCGACCAACCGCACCCGACCTCCGTCACCGAAGGGCCCACCGATGAACGTCCTGTGGATCTTCGCGCACCCCGAGCGGCGCTCCCTCAACGGCGCGCTGCGCGACCACGGCCTGGCCACCCTGCGCGGCCTCGGCCACCCCGTCCGCCAGTCCGACCTGTACGCGATGGGCTGGAACCCCCTGGTCACCCCCGCCGACCACCGCCACGACCCGCGCGAGCGCTTCCGGGTCGGCGCCGCGTCCGAGCGCGCCCACGCCACCGGCGCCCTCAGCGCCGACATCCGCGCCGAACACGACAAGATCGCCTGGGCGGACGCGCTCGTCCTGCAGTTCCCGCTGTGGTGGTACGGGATGCCCGCCATCCTCAAGGGCTGGTTCGACCGCGTGTTCGTCCAGGGCTTCGCGTTCGGCGTCACCGACGGCCAGGGCCGCACCCGCCGCTACGGCGACGGCGGCCTGGCCGGGCGGCGCGCCCTCGTCGTCACCACCGCCGGCGCCCGCCCCACCGGCCTCGGCCCGCGCGGCGTCCACGGCGACACCGCGCAGCTGCTGTTCCCCCTCCTGCACGGGACGCTCTGGTACACCGGCATGCGCGTCCTGCCGCCCCTGCTCATCCCCGGCGCCGACCGCGCCGGACCCGCCGACCACGCCGGCGCCGCCGCCGCGCTCGACCGGCGGCTGCGGGGCCTGCCCACCGACCCGCCGCTGCCCTACCGCACCGAGGCCGGCGGCGACTACGACGACGACCTCGTCCTGCGCCCCGACCTGGCGCCCGGCCGCACCGACCTCGGCGTCCACCTCACCACCCCCACCTGACACCGCGCCCGGCCCCCGCGGGTATCGCCGTGTACCGCCCGCCCTGGTAGAAAGTCCGGGGATCTTCGAGACGGGGGGACGCGATGGCGTGGGTGGTCTTCGACTACGGCGAGGTCATCTGCCACCGGCCGCCCGGCGACAGCGCCGACCGGCTGCCGCGCGCCCTCGCCGCCGACCCCGCCGCGTTCTGGGACGCCTACTGGGACGGCCGCGAACCCTACGACCGCGGCGCCGTCGACGCCGCCGGCTACTGGGACGGGCTGTGCGAGCACCTCACCGCCGCCGGGCACACCGGCCACCCCGCCCGCGTCACCGGCACCGGCACCGGGGACGGCGACGGGCTGCTCCACACCCTCGTCGGCCTCGACATCGACATGTGGTCCCACCTCAACCCCGGCACGCTCACCGTCCTGGACGACCTCGCCGCCCGGGACGTGCCGCTGGCGCTGCTGTCCAACGCGCCGCGCGAGCTGGCCCGCGACATCGACGGCCGGCCCTGGTCCGCGCGGTTCCGCCGCCGGTTCTACAGCGCCGACCTGAACCTCACCAAACCCGACCCCCGCATCTACCGGCACGTCGCCGACGCCCTCGCCGTCCCGCCCGCCGAGCTGGTGTTCGTCGACGACCGGCAGGTGAACGTCGACGCCGCCCGCGACGCCGGCCTGCGCGCCCACCTGTACACCGGCACCGCCGCCCTCCGCCGCGACCTGGACCTCCCCGCCACCACCGCCCGCTGACACGGCGGCGGGTGAGGCGGCGGGTGGGGCGGCCGGTGACACGCGCGGATCGCCGTTCCGTACGTACCACCGCAACGAGTACGTAACAATGGCTCGCTATGGCATGGGGAGTGAGGACGCGGATCCAGGCGGCGGCGGGTCGACCCGCCGCCGCGGCGCTGGCGGCGGCGCTGACGGCGGCGCTGGCCGGCTGCGGCCTGCCCGCCCTCGGCGGCACCGACGAACGCGGCGCCGGCGATCCCGTCGGCCCCGAGGCCAAGGCCGAATGCCCCGCCGTGCCGGCCCCCGGCGACTCCAAGGCGCGGCAGCTGCGCGCCATGTGGATCGCGACCGTCACCGGCATCGACTGGCCCAAGGACACGGGCCTGCCCGCCGAGCGGCAGAAGGCCGACTTCGTCAAGCTCCTCGACACCGCCGCGGCGATGAACCTCAACGCCGTCGTCGTCCAGGTCCGCCCCAACTCCGACGCGTTCTACCCCTCCCCCTACGAGCCGTGGTCCCAGTGGATCACCGGGACGCAGGGCAAGGACCCCGGCTACGACGTCCTGGCGTTCATGCTGAAGGAGGCCCACGCCCGCAACCTGGAGTTCCACGCCTGGTTCAACCCCTACCGCGTCAGCCGCCAGGACGACCTGAACAAGCTCGCGCCGACCAGCCCCGCCCGCCGCCACCCCGACTGGGTCCGCAAGTACGGCAGCGGCCTGTGGTACGACCCGGGGCTCCCGCAGGTGCGGGACCTGGCCACCAAGGCCGTCCTGGACGTCGTCACCAAGTACGACATCGACGCCGTCCACTTCGACGACTACTTCTACCCCTACCCCGAGTCCGGCGAGTTCCCCGACACCGCCACCTACAAAGCCTTCGGCGGCGGCATGAAACGCGGCGACTGGCGCCGCCAGAACGTCAACACCCTCGTGCGGACCCTCTCCCAGAAGATCCACCAGACCAAGCCCTGGGTGCGGTTCGGGATCAGCCCCTTCGGCGTCTGGCGCAACAAGACCACCGACCCCGCCGGGTCGGCCACCAGCGCCCTGCAGAGCTACGACGACATCTACGCCGACACCCGCACCTGGATCCGCGAACGCTGGATCGACTACGTCACCCCCCAGCTGTACTGGCCGATCGGCGACCGCCGCGCCGACTACGCCGAACTCGTGCGCTGGTGGGCCCGGCAGGTCCAGGGCACCGGCGTGCAGCTGACCATCGGGCAGGGCGCCTACCGCGTCGGCGAGGACGCCACCTGGAAGAAACCCGCCGAGCTGTCCCGCCACCTCACCCTCAACGCCGCCCACCCGCAGGTGCGCGGCGACGTGTTCTTCTCCGCCTCCGACCTGGCCTCCGACCGCCGCGGGTTCGCCGCCCGCATCCGCCGCGACCACTACGCCCGCCCCGCCATCCCCCCGCCCGCCGCCCCCCCCGCCCCCGCCGACCCCGGTGGCGGCGGCGCGGTGGCGGCGAAGGCGCCGCCGGCCGTCCAGGACGTCCAGGCCACCGCCGAGGGCACGGGCGTCCGCGTCCGGTGGCGGCCCGCGCGGGACGCCACCTCCTACGCCGTCTACCGCGCCGACGGCAGGCGCCCCGAATGCGCGCCCGTCGACCCCGCCCGCCTCATCGCCGACGTCCGCGCCGACGCCGTCATCGACCCCACCGCCAAGCCCGGCCGCGCCTACACCTACTACGTCACCGCGCTGGACCGCCTCCACCACGAAAGCGCACCCGCGCGCGGCGCAACGGTTACCGCACCCGGGGGATAATGATCTTGCTCTGTGGGCAGGAACCAGACACCTGAACGCCCCCGGAGGTATAGAGCATGGCGCTGTCGATGGAGGAGCAGCGGATCCTCACACAGATCGAGGTCCGCCTGAGCGAGGACGATCCCCGGCTGGCCCAGCGCCTCTCCCGGCTCGGCCGGGCCCGCACCACCCGCCGCGTCCGGGTGATCGCGGCCATCGTGATCACCGCCGTCGTGGTCCTCGCCGCGGCCGCCGGCGGCGCCATCGCCGCGATGTCCTAGATGCGCATCGCACCGCGCACCCGGCGCGCCGCACCGCGCACCGCCCGTCGGCGGCCCTCCCGGCCCCGCACCCACACCGGCGCCCACACCGGCGCCCGGCCCCGCGCCCACGCTCCTCCGCCGCGCCGCACGGCGCCGCCCGCGTGACCCACGCGTAGAAACGCCGAGGCCCCGGCGAGATCAGATCTCGCCGGGGCCCCGACGCTTAGGCCGGTGTGGTGGTCGCCTCACGGCGAAAGGCACAACGGAGCTCCAGCCCGGACGGACCGGCGGTATTCCCCGAAGGCGTTGTGTAGAGCCCGGGGGACACAAGCCACACCGACATCCCCCACCCTAACGGCTACCGGCCCGTGCTCATTCCACCGGTCCCCGCGTGTCACGATCACCTCACCCGCGGGTGAGGCCCGCCTTGACCCGTGCACCACGCCCCCCGGCGATGCGTCCCACTATCCGAACGGACGCGGGAAAAGAGGGACCTGTCCCAGGATCGGCCGTGACGGCGCGCGGAGGCACCGCCACGGCCGGGTATGACCACCATGGCCGCCGCCGACATGGGGAACTGTCGGCGCGGCGATATCCGCGGGCCCGGCCCCTTACCGCGGCGTCGGCGGGGAACAAGCCTGTTGAGGCCGCTGACCTGCGGAAACCGCAACAGGTGAGGAGACGGGGCATTGGGAACCAAAGAACTCGGCATCGACGACACCGGTGGCGGGCCCACCGGGGGCCCCACCGGCCACGACCACCACCCCGACCATCCCGGCCATCCCGGCCGCGCCGACCACCGGCGGGCCGCCTGGGAACTGGACGCCGACACCCGCGCCGCGTCCCACGCCCGCGCCCTCACCGGGCGCGCCCTGCGCGACTGGCAGGTCACCGACCCCGCCGACGTCGACGACATCATCCTCATCGTCGACGAACTGGTCACCAACGCGATCGTGCACGGCACCGGGCCCGTCCGCCTCACCCTGACCCTGGACGGCCCGGCCCTCACCGGCGAGATCGGCGACAACGACCCCGCCGCGCCCGCGGCGCCCGGCGGCCCGCCCCGCGTCCTGGACTGGGCCGAGGCCGGCCGCGGCCTCCTGCTCGTCACCGCCCTGGCCACCGAGTTCGGCGCCCACCCCGACGGCACCGGCAAGACCGTCTGGTTCACCCGCCTCCTCACCCCCCTCAACGGCCACACCGCCAACTGAACCCGCCAACCGAACCCGCCCGACCACCCGCCCGCCCGCCTCAGGACGCGTCCACCGCGCGCCCCCCAGCGCCCCAGCCGGAACAGCGGACACCACCGGCGTCCGCCGCGTCCCGCACCACCCGCCAGCCAAGCCGCACGGGCCGGCCCGCCCGAGCGGCCCCAAAGGCGCGCCTCCGCCGACGCCGCCGCAAGGCGCAGGGCCGCGGACCCCCGCCGCGCCGACGGCCCCGCGGCGGTCGCCCGGCGCGGCCCGCCGCTCCCGCCCCCGACCGCGCCTCCACTGCGCCCCCACGGAGGCGCGCGGGGGCCGGGGACGCGCGCGGGTCAGGCCTGGAGGGGGCAGCGGTCGACGACCCAGACGCCCTCCTCGTCCTCCGACGCCGGGACGGGCGGGTCATCGGACAGCCGGTCCAGATGCCACTCGATGTGGGCCAGCGGACCGCGCCAGCCCGCCAGCAGGTCCGCCAGCGGGCGCGGCATCCCCGGCGGGCCGAACGGGCGCGGATCGGGCAGGTCCTCCTCCCACAGCCCGTCGTCGCAGTCGGCCGCCCAGTGCGCCGCCGCCTCCAGCACCTCCCGCAGGTCGCGGGCCAGATCACCGAGCGAGCGCAGCGCCATCGCGTCCTGGATCATCCGCTCCCGCCGCTCATAGGGCAGATCCCGGTCGAACTCCGGCGGGAACGGCGGACGGCGCCCCTCCAGCACCGGGTCCGCATCGGTCGCCGCCGCGCGGATCGCCGCCACCTGCCAGCGCGTCCACTCCGCCAGATGCCCCAGCACACCGCGCAGCGCCGCCGCGCCCTCCCCGCCGCCCCGGACCTCCGCCGTCACCTCCCGCAGCCGGGACCGGACGAACTCCACCCGGTCCAGCGTCCACGCCCGCGCCCGCGCCGCGCCCGCCGGGCCCCGCGGACCCGGCTCCACCGGCGGGCGCGGCATCGGCACCCGCAGCGCCGCCAGCAGATCGTCCAGATCGCGGACCTCCGCGCCCCGCCCCGACAGGAACGCCGCCCCGACCCGGTCCAACCGGAACATGCGCGGCCCGTCCCGCATCCGGCACCACCCCACCAGGTACTCCCCGTAGGGGGCGACGACCAGGCCGTGCGCCTCCACGTCCCGGAAGCTGCGCGCGCCGGCCTGGTCGGTGTAGGCGAGCCGCACCACCCGCCGCGTCCGCACCGCCTCGGCGAGGGTGTCGTGCACCGGGCCCATCAGCGACGCCACCTCGCTCAGCGCCTCCGGCGGCGTTGCCTCCGGCAGGACGTGGCCGCCCCGCACCGACCTCACCGGCAGCCCGCCGTGGGTGAGCAGCTCCAGGTCGCGGCGGACGGTCCGCTCGCTCACCCCCAGCCGCCCCGCGAGCGTGGCGGAGTCCACCGGCTCCGGCGAGGCCGCCCGCAGCTCGGCGACCAGCGCCAGCAACCGATCCACGCGATCCACCACCCCATCGTGACCCCCCGCACCGGCGATCCACCGTGGCGCGAAGGTCTCAACCCCCTTCACCGCAGGCCGGGGCGGTGGCGAGCACGCACGCGGCGGGCGGGTCCAGCTCCAAGGTCTCGACCCGGACACCGGTGAAGCCCGCGCGGGTGAGCATCTCCCGCAGCTCCCCGGCCGCGCGGGCCGTGGTGGCGCGGGTGGCGCCGGGGCAGCGGGGCTGGCTGACCAGCGCGACCCGCCCCCCGGCGCGCAGCAGCCCCGCAGCTCCACCAGCCGCGCCACCGGGTCCGGCCAGAACCCCGCCGAGTTGACCGCCAGGACCGCGTCCAGCGGGCCGCCGAAGTCCGGCAGCCCCTCCACCGGCGCGCACCGCAGCCGCACCCGCCCGGCGCGGACGGCGGCGGCGTTGCGGCGCGCGGCGTGCCGGACCATCGCCCGCGAATGGTCCACCCCGAACACCACGCCCCCGGGCGCGCGGGCCGCGAGCGCCGCGACGGCGATCCCGGGACCGAACCCGATCTCCAGGACCCGGTCGGCGGGCCCCACCTCCAGCAGCCCCACCGCCCACACGTTCCGCCTCCGGTTGGAGGGCCGCAGGGCGAACATCCACCCGTTCGCCCACCCGACCGCGCCCCGCGGGCGGTGGGCCTGACCCACCAGATACCTGATCGCGCGCCGTTTCAGCGCCGTTCCCATCCGCATGACCGCCAGTGAAGGGCTTCAAGTACGGTTGAAGTCAAATGAGCGAGCCCCTGACGATCGGCGGCCTGGCGGCCCGCACCGGCGTCGCCGCGTCCGCGCTGCGTTACTGGGAGGGCCTCGGCCTGCTCCCGGCCCCCGAACGGGTCTCGGGGCAGCGCCGCTACCCGGCCTCGGCGGCCCGGCTCGTCGGGGTCATCGTCGCGCTCCGCCGCGTCGGGTTCACCCTGCGGGAGATCGAGGCGTTCCGCACCCCCAGCGCCCCGGGCGGCGACGGATGGCGGCCGCTGTACCAGGCCAAACTCGCCGAACTGGACGAGCGGATCGCGCAGGCCCAGGCGGCGCGCACCGCCATCGCCCACGGCCTGGCCTGCCCGCACGAGGACATCCGCGACTGCGCCGCCTTCACCGCCGGCGCCGACGCGCTCCTGGCGGGACACACCCTCGAACAAGCCCACGAACAAGCCCACGAGCAGGCTCACACCCGCGCGCGGGCGCGGCCGCGCTGACCCCGGCGGGTGTCGTCAGCGGCCGGAAAGCTCCGCCGCCAGGCCCTCGAAGTCGGCGGCCGTCAGCGCCAGCGCGCTCCCGATCGCCTGCGTCGCCTCCGCCCGGCCCAGATGCCGCGTCGCCGCCCGGTCCAGGTAGGCCTCGACCAGCCGGGCGCCGGTGAGCCGGCCCCGGCCGCGCAGCGCGCCCACCTCCCGGTTCACCACCACCCACGCGTCCGGGCCGATCCGCAGCGACCGCTCCTCGGCCAGCAGGCCCAGCAGCGCCGCCCGCGCCGCGTCCTGCGCCAGGTCCGGCAGCCGCACCGCCCGCAGGTCGGTGACCAGCTCCGGCGAGACCGCCGACAGCTCACCGACCCGGTCCGGCTCGCACGTCGCCAGCAGCGCCGTGTCGTTCACGCCTTCCAGCCGCGCCCGGTACAGCACCGACGCGTACGCCGACCCCTGCGTCTCGTCCAGGATCAGCCCGTCCAGGCCGTCCAGCAGCAGCACGTGCCCGGCGTGCTCGTCCAGCACCGCCCGCAGGCCGTCGGGGCCGCGCTCGCGCAGATCCTCGGCGTGGACGCCGTGGACCTCGCCGCTGGAGGCCTCCACCTCCGCCAACGCCCGCGCGACCATCCGCGCCAGCCGCCGCTGCCCGCTGGAGGGCGTCCCGATCAGCATCAGCGCCGGCGCCGACGCGCTCGACACCTCCTGCCCGCGCAGCCGCCGCGCCCACTTCCCGCGCCGCCGCACCTCCGTCACCACGCGGCCGATGTCGTCGGCTCCGCACAGGAACCGGATCCCGTACGCCTCGGCGACCTGCGCGCCCTGATCCAGGACGGGCGCGGGCGGCAGCGGCGGGACCGGGCCCGGCACCGGCGCGGGCGGCGGCGGGAGATCGGCGTGCGGGACCGGATCGGGCCCCGCGGGCCCAGCAGCCGCCGCGGGGGACACGGGGGGCACGGGGGACGCGGCGGGGGAGCCGGTGCGGTCCGGCCAGCCCCGGCCCCGGTCGAGCTTGGTCTTGAACGCGTCGGTGTCCAGCTGCGTCGCCTGCTCGGCGGGCCACACCGGCTCGGGCCCCGGCCCGCCCGGCGGGTCGGGCTCGGCGTCCGGCCACACCGGCGCGACCGGCGCCGCCGGACGCGCGGGCTCGGCGCGCTCGTCCACCACGGCGGTCGGCGGCACGGGCACCGGCGGCGGCGCGGACGCCCCCGGCGGCGGAACCGGCGGAACCGGGGAGACCGGCGGGACCGGGGGAGCCGACGGCGGCTCCACCGGCGCGACCGCGGGCGGCGGGCCCGGGGGGCCCTGCTGCGGCTCGGGCACCGGCGCGACCGGCCGGTCGATGGCGCGCTCGGCCGCCATGTGGGCGCGCGCCGCCTTGATGATGTCCCACGCCGACAGCTCGTCGGTGGAGGGCGGGGTGTGCATCGCGGGGGAGGTCAGCTCCGCCGCCACCGCCTGCGGCACCGCGAACCCCGTCGCCGGGGGCGGCACCTGCGCGAGGCGGCACCACGTCAGCCCCAGCGTGTAGGTGGTGGCCAGCAGCGAGGCCAGCGCGTCGGCATCGCCGGTGCGCAGCGCCTCGGGCAGCCGCCCCTCCCGCGGCCACAGCGTCCGCAGCGGGTTCGCCGGGTCGGTCAGGACGGCCTGCAGCGTCCGCGCGCTGTCGGGGTCCAGCCAGCGCTGCAGCACCGCCAGCGCGTTCGGCGCGGCCTGCAGGTCGGCGGCCAGCACCGCGACGCCCGCCCGCCGCACCTCGTCGTGCCCGCGGCCCGGCTGCCCCGGCGCGCCGGCGGCGCGGTGCGGGCCGGTCAGCCCCGCGACGATCTGCTGCAGGTCGTACAGGGCGAGGCGCAGGTACTCCCCGGGCGCGGTGTCGCGGACCATCGGCGTCGCGAACTCGGCGGGGCAGCGGCGCCGCCACTCCTGCACGATCGCCTCCGGCCCGTACCGGACGGTCGCCAGGTCCTGGTTGACCAGCCGCAGCGACGCCGCCGTCACCGCCGCCAGCGCGTCGGCGCCCGGCCGGAACCGCGGGTCGGCCTGCAGCCCCGCCGCGACCTCGTACATCACCCGCGCGATGTGCGCGGCGCCGCCGCCGTCGCCCGCGCCGAGGCGGTGCACGTAGTACCCGGCGAGCGTGCCGAAGTCGGGCGGCATCATCCAGTGCAGCTGCTCCGCCGAGGTCGTCAGGAACGGGATGAACGACTCGATCAGCGGGTGCTCGGTCAGCACCACCGGCGACCCCGCGCACCACAGCAGCGCGCCCCACGCGGCCGCGACGGTGCTGGGGGTGCCCGGCTGGAACATCGGGTCGTGCTGGGCGAACTGCGCGGGGTTCACCGCCAGCGCCGTCGTCAGCGCCTGCGAGATCCGCGCGACCACGGCGGTGTCGGGCACGGGCCCGAGGAACCCCAGCGGCGCGACGCGTCCCGCGGCCAGGTCGGGGCCGGTGGGGAACAGCTGCGGCGGCACCGGCGGCGTGCCCGCGCCGCGCGGCGCGGGCACCGCGACGCGGCGGTCCTCGAACGCGGCGGGGGGCGGGCAGGGATGCCAGGTGCCGTCCAGCCCGCACCGGTACCAGCGCCCCCAGGCGCCGTACAGCCACCACTCCCCGGCGCCCCACAGCATCCGCGCCGCGATCTGCGCGGCGCGGTCCTGCGGCGGCGCGCTCTGCCACCACGGCGAGGCGACCAGTTCCGCCACGTTGCCCTCGACCGCCGCGAACAGGTCCCCGCTCGGCCCGCCTCCGGTTCCGCCGGGTGCCGCCCCGGCCGCCTGCCAGCTCACCCGGCGAATAGTAGTCCTCTCCGGCGGGGGTCCCCGCATTGTCGCGCCCATCGCCCTGTAATGAGTGTTATGGCATGATGCTCATTAGCCTGGCGGTCGGTGATCCATGGAGAGGGAACCGGTGGGAGTGGACGGTGCGGCGCGCGCGCGTGCCTGGGGCGTGGGCCTGGTGGTGTTCTCCTCGGTCTGCTTCGGCGCCTCGGGGTCCTTCGGCAAGGCGCTCATCGAGGCCGGGCTCGCCCCGATGCAGGCGGTGTGGCTGCGCATCGCGGTGGCCGCGCTGGTGCTCGTCCCGATCGTGGTGCTGCTGCGCGGCGCCTCCGCCGCCCGCGGCCTGCGCCCCCACCTCGGCAGACTGGTCGCCTACGGGCTCACCGGCATCGCCGGGTGCCAGGCGTGCTACTTCGTGGCCGCGGCCCGGCTGCCCGTCGGCGTCGCGATCCTGCTGGAGTTCAGCGGCCCCGTCATCGTGCTCGGATGGCTGCGGTTCGTGCGCCGCGCGCCCCTGCACCGCTCCGCCGTCGCGGGCGTCGCCGTCGCCATGGCGGGCCTCGCGCTGGTCGTCCAGGTGTGGGCGGGCCTGGACCTGGACCCGCTCGGCCTGCTCGCCGGGTTCGGCGCCGCCGCCTGCCAGGCCTGCTACTTCCTGTTCATCGACAGCTTCGCCGGCGAGGTCGACCCGCTCGTGGTCACCACGTCCGGGATGGTGATCGCCGCCGCCGCGCTCACCGTGTTCGCCGCGCCCTGGAGCCTGCCCTGGGACCTGCTGGCCACCACCGTGCCCGCCGGCGACCACCACGCCCCCGCCTGGACGCTCCTGGCCGGGCTCGCGCTGATCAGCACCGTCGCGTCCTACCTCGCCGGCGTCGCCGGGCTGCAGCGGCTGTCCCCGCAGGTCGGCGGCGCGATCTGCTACACCGAGGCGGTCGCCGCCGCCCTCATCGCCTGGGCGGTCCTCGGCGAGCGCCTCACCCCCGCCCAGATGGCCGGCGGCGCCGTCGTCCTGGCCGGCGCCTACATCGCCCAGCGCGCCGCCGGGGACCGGCCGCCGCCGCCCCCGCCGGAGACCGGCGGCGCCCGGCCCCGGCGCATCCGGCCGCCGCTGCGCGCCCAGCCCTCCGCGCCACCCGCCTGAACCGGCATCGGACGGGGGCGGACGGGGGCGGACGGGGGCGGACGGGCGTCGGAGGGGCGTCGGAGGGGCGTCGGACGGGGGGTTAGGCGTTCTCGGCGCGGAAGCGGCGCGCGCCCAGCGCCACCGACACCACCAGCAGCACCGCCGCGACCGCGACCCCCTCCGCGACCGCCGGCGCGGCGTAGTCGCCGAGGAACGCCGCGCGCGCCGCGTCCACCACGTACCGGAACGGGGTGCACCGCGACAGCACGTCCAGCCACCCCGGCGCCAGGCTCATCGGCAGCAGGATCCCCGACAGCAGCATCAGCGGCAGCGTCACCGCCGACAGCAGCGGCGCGAACGCGTCCTCGCTGCGCGTGCGCAGCGCCAGCACATACGACAGCGACGCCACGCTCACCGCCAGCGACACCACCAGCGCCAGCCCCACCGCGACGCCGCCCACCGGGGCGCGCAGCCCCAGCGCGAACCCGGCCGCCAGCAGCAGCACCGCCTGCGCGCCCAGCACCGCCGCGTCGCGCAGCACCCGGCCCAGCAGCAGCGCCGTCCGGCTCACCGGCGTCACCCGCAGCCGCTCCACCACCCCCGAGCGCAGGTCGCCGATCAGCCCGAACCCCACGAACCCCGCGCCGAACAGCGCCAGCTGGACCAGCACGCCCGGCACGAACACCTGCCAGGCGTCACCGCCGCCGAACCCCCGCACGCCCACCAGGTCCTTCAGCAGCGGCCCGAACAGCAGCAGGTACAGCAGCGGCTGCACCGCGCCGAACACCACCGCGACCCTGCTGCGCAGCGTCTGCCGCAGGTACCGCACGAACATCAGACGGGTGTCGGACACCGTCCGCGACAACGACATCGGGAACTCCTTCACGTAGGGCGGGAAAGGGTCAGGCGGCGTCGCGCAGCGAGCGGCCGGTGACGGTGAGGAAGACGTCGTCGAGGGTGGGGCGCGACAGGTTCAGCGACACCAGGCCCGCGCCCGCCGCGTCCAGCGCGCGGACCAGGCCCGCCAGCTCACGCTCGCCGTCCCCGACCCTCAGCCGGACGGTCCGCCCCGCCACCGCCGCCTCCCGCACCCCGGCATGGCCCGCCAGCGCCGCCCGCGCGCGGGCGGTGCCCGCCGCGTCCGCCAGCTCCAGCGTCACCACGTCGCCGGCGACGCGGCGTTTGAGGTCGGCGGGCGTCCCCTCGGCGACGATCGCGCCCCGGTCGATGATCAGGAGGCGGTCGCACAGCGCGTCGGCCTCCTCCAGGTAGTGGGTGGTGAGGAACACCGTCGTGCCGTCCTCGGCGCGCATCGCGCGGACGTGGTCCCACAGGTTCCCCCGGCTCTGCGGGTCCAGGCCGCTGGTCGGCTCGTCCAGGAACACCAGCGGCGGACGGTGCAGCAGCCCCAGCGCCAGGTCCAGCCGGCGCCGCTGGCCGCCCGACAGCGACCCCGACGGACGCGACTCCAGACCCGCCAGCTCCAGCCGCCCGCACAGCTCCGCGACCCGCCGGGCCCGGTCGGGCACCCCGTGCAGCCGCGCCTGCAGGTCCAGCTCCTCGCCGACCGGGACCGAGGGGTCGGTGCCGCCGCCCTGCGCCACGTACCCGATGTCGCGGCGCACGCCCGCCGGGTCGGCGCGCAGGTCGTGGCCCGCGACCCGCGCCCGGCCCGCCGTCGGCGCCAGCAGCGTCGTCAGCATCCGCAGCGTGGTGCTCTTCCCGGCGCCGTTGGGGCCGAGGAACCCCACGATCTCGCCCGGCGCGACCGACAGGTCGACACCGCGCACGGCCTCGACCGTGCCGTGCCCGGTGGTGAAGGTGCGGGCCAGCCCGCATGCGTCGATCACGGAGACCTCCGTTGAGGGGACGGGTGAGGAAACGCCGATAGAGTAACCACAAATTTTAAGTAGCTCCAAATTTTAAGTCGCCCCAGGGAGGGTAGGATTCGGGCATGGCAGACGAGCGCGCCCCGGCGCGGTCCGCAGAGGCGGCGGGGCCGGCGGGGGAGAGCGCCGCGCGGCCCGAGGCCGAACTGGGCCTGCGGGAGCGCAAGAAGCGCCAGACCCGGCGCCGCATCTCCGACATCGCCACCGGCCTGTTCCTCACCAGCGGCTTCGACAACGTCACCATCGCCGACGTCGCCCGCGCCGCCGACGTGTCGGTCAACACCGTCTTCAACTACTTCCGCACCAAGGAGGACCTGTTCTTCGACCGGCAGGGCGACCACATCGAGCAGATCGCCCGCGACCTGCGCGACCGCCTCCCCGGCGAGGGCGTCGTCGCGCTGTTCCGCCGCCGCTTCCTCGACGGGCTCGACAGCCGCTCCTACCGCACCGCCTTCCACGAGGGCTCCGACATCTGGACGCGCACCGTCCGCGCCAGCCCCGCCCTCATGGCCCGCCAGCGCGAGATCGTCCAGGAGGCGCAGGACCACGTCGCCGCGCTGCTCGCCGAGGAGACCGGCGCCGACCCCGACGACATCACCCCCGCCACCGCCGCCGCCATGCTCTTCGCCGCGCAGAGCGCCCTCATCGAGCAGATCGCCGCCCGCAAGAGCGCCGGGGAGACCCTGGAGGAGATGCGCGCCGACGTCTACGCCGCCGCCGCCCGCGTCTTCGACCTCCTCGAACACGGCCTCGGCGACTACGCCGCCGCCCCGACCGGGCCGCCGCCGGACGCGCCGCCCGCGCCCGCCGAAGACGGTCTCCGCCCGGGGCCCGCCGCCGGAAAATGAGTGTCGAGGCACTCCCGGGGATTCCTAGACTCCATGATTGCGGAGGCCAACAATCATGGACACCCCCACGCTCCTCGACCACCTGCGGACCCACGACACCGCCCTCACCCTGCCCCGGGGCGGCACCCTGCGCTGGGACGACGCGGACCTGCACCGCGCCGCCCACCGCCGCGACCCCGAGGGCTACGCGCTGCTCGCCCTGGCACCCGGCGTCCTGCCCTGGCAGCGCGCCCGCGTCCTGCTGCGGATCCTGGAGGCCACCCAGGCCGGCCTCGACGAACCCGCCCGCGCCGTCCTGGCCCGCCTCGCCCGCGTCCTGACCCTGGGCCTGCCGCCCGGCCACGTCATCACCGTCCTGCTCGCCCTGCGGCGGCTGCGCGCCAACCACAAGCACACCACCCGCACCGCGCTCCGGTTCGTCCTGGAGCATCCCGGCGCCGACGCCCTCATCGCCGCCCGCCGCCCCGCGCTGCTCGAC
This sequence comes from Actinomadura litoris, assembly GCF_009733595.1. Lineage (GTDB taxonomy): Bacteria > Actinomycetota > Actinomycetes > Streptosporangiales > Streptosporangiaceae > Spirillospora > Spirillospora litoris. The sequence goes on from NZ_WOFH01000004.1 coordinate 146,435, forward strand.
TGCTTCGAACACGCCCTCGGCACCGCCACCGCCCGCGGCTGCGCCCGCCGCATCGCCGACGGCGACACCACCTCCGACTACCTGCGCCGCCGCCTCCTGCGCTTCCTCACCACCCCCCGCACCGCGCCCGCCCGCGTCCGCGCCCTCTACGCCACCGCCCCCACCCCGGACGGCACGGCCGACGACCCCGCCGGGCCCGCCCTCACCGAACCCGCCCTCACCCTGGACGCCCCGCGCACCCGACCCGCCACCGCCACCGCCACTGACCGCGGCGACATCGCCGCCACCCTCGTCCACCTGTACCGGGGCGGCCCCGCCGCCGCCCTCTACGAGGCCCTCGGCCGCCACCTCGACGAGGCCGCAGCCGCCTTCCCCCGCTTCCCCGGCACCATCGCGCTCGTCCTGGACGCCTCGGCGTCCATGCGCGGCCACGGCGCCCGCGAATGGGCGCTGATGTCCCAGGCCGCCGCGCTGCGCATGGTCCTGTCGGAGGTGTGCGACCGGCTGGAGGTCGTCGAGACCGGCGGCGACGAACGCGCCCCCCGCGGCGCCACCGACCTCGCCACCGGCGTCCTGGACGCCCTCGGCGCCGACCCCGACCTCGTGGCCGTCGTCTCCGACGGCCACGAGAACCTCTTCCCCGGCGACCTCGCCCGCGTCATCGCCACCCTCCCCGCCGCCGGCGTCACCACCCCCGTCGTGTTCTGCCACGCCGCCTTCACCGCCGACGACCCCACCCCGCCGCCCCCCGCCCCCTCCCTGCCCCGGCGCGCGTTCTGGCACCAGGACGACTTCGCCGACCTGCTGTCCTGGATGCTCGGGCACTGCGCCGCGGGCGCGCCCTGGCTCCGCGCCTTCCTGCACACCCGCCTGGACGACCTCGACCGCCGCGCCGACGCCCTCACCCCCGGCCTCGCCGCCTGACCGACCGCCTGGCCGCCTGGCCGCCTGACCACCCGCCCGACCGCCCGTCGCCTGCCCGCCGCCCGACCCGCCGCGTGAAAGGGGCCCGCCGTGACCGACCTGACGGCGCTCGACACCCTGGTCCCCGGCCCGCTCAGCCTCGCCGGGCACCGCCTCGGCACCCCGCAGCAGGCCGGCGCGCTCACCATGGTCCCCATCTCCGGGCCCGCCCACCCCGGCTTCACGCCGCCCCACGCCCTGAGACCCTCCCGCGCCACCGGCCGCGGACAGGTCGAACTCACCAACCCCGACGCGGGCGGCGTCGCGATCGTCCCGCTGCACATCGGCCACCTCCACGACCGCGCCCCGACCCGCGCCCTCTGCCGCTCGGCGCTCATCCCGCCCGGGCGGACCCTCCGCTTCGAGGACGCCTGCTGCGTCCAGGAGGGCCGGAGCGGCCACCCCACCGGCGGCGACCCCCGGTTCCTCGTCCTGCCCGGCGAACTGCGCGCCCGCGCCCTCGCCCTGCGCGGCGTCACCGACCACGGCAAACTCTCCGACGCCATCGCCGACCTCAACGCCCGCCACGGCCTGGCCCGGCACGGGCACCTCGACCGGCTCCTCGCCCGCCACCGGCCCGCCCTCACCCGGTTCCAGAACCGCCTGGAACCCCAGCCCGGCCAGGTCGGCGCCCTGTTCCTGATCGCCGGACGCCTCGCCGGCGTCGAGATCACCCCCGACCCCGCCTACTTCGCGCAGATGTGGACCGCGCTGGCCTGCCACGCCTACGGCGTCGCCGCCCACCGCGCCGAACCCGCCCCGCCCGCCCGCGCCGAGCCCTACCACGCCGCGAACCTCGCCGAACTGCGCGGCGCCCTGGACCACGACCGCTCCGCCCGCCTCGCCCACCTCACCGAACAGATCACCGCCCAGCTCACCGGCCCCGCCACCGGACCCGTCCGCCTCCGCGAAGAGGACCGGCACCAGACCCTGCGGCTGTCCACCCTCATCGCCCCCCACCTCGCCGGGCAGATCGTCACCGACGGCGACCGCGCCATCTACGCCTCGCTGTTCGCCCACCGATTCCCGCCGGACCCCGCGATCCCGTAAAGGGCTTGCCCCGCGAGCGCGCGGCCACTTCAATCGGACACGCGGGAACTGTGCCGGGCCCTCAGGCGACGAACCTGACCCCGGGCCCCGGAGCCGCCGCCGCGACGACGGCCCCGGGCCCGACGGCGCGCCGGCCACCCGTCCCGCCCCCGCCACCCGACCGCCACCCGTCCGCCGCCGGGCCGCCGGCGCCCCCGAACCGGGCTGAAGACTCGGCAAAGGTTGGCCCCCCGCCCGGGGCGTACCCGCGGGCCGGCCGGTACGCCGCCGCTACCGTGCGGGCATGCCGCACACCCCCGGCGACAAGCCCGGCGGCGGGCCCACGGGCACCGCCGGCGCCCCGCCCGACCCACCTGCCCCACCCGGCCCCGCCGGCCCCGCCGGACCGCCCGACCCGCGGCACATGCCGCCCTGGCTGCCCCGCGCGTTCCTGCTCGCCGGCGCCACCGTGCTGCTGTTCGTCGTCGGCGTGTGGCTCGCCCAGCGGCTCCGCGAACTCCTCCTGCTGCTGCTCACCTCCCTGTTCCTGGCGTTCGCGATCGAACCCGCCGTCAACTGGCTCGCCGCCCGCGGCTGGCGGCGCGGCCTGGCCACCGGCCTGATGTTCCTGGTCATCGCCCTGCTCACCGCCGTGTTCCTCGGCGGCATCGGCTCCCTGCTGGCCACCCAGACCACCCACCTCATCGACGGGTTCCCCGGCGACGTCCGCGCCACCATCGACTGGGTCAACTCCACCTTCGGCACCCACCTGTCCCGCGACACCGTCTTCCAGCGCCTGCCCACCGTCACCGACCAGATCTCCCGCCACCTGTCCGACCTCGCCGGGAACGTCTGGGGGATCGGCGCCACCGCCCTCGGCGTCGTGTTCAAACTCCTCGGCGTGCTGCTGTTCACCTTCTACCTGTCCGCCCAGGGCCCCCAGTTCCGCCGCACGGTCTGCTCCGTCCTCCCACCCCACCGCCAGCGCCAGGTCCTGTCCGCCTGGGAGATCGCCGTGCAGAAGACCGGCGGCTACATCTACTCCCGCGCGCTCCTCGCGCTGATCTCCGGCGCCGCGCACTACGCCGCCATGGCCGGGCTCGGCGTCCCCTACGCGCTGACGCTGGCGCTGTGGGTCGGCGTGGTGTCCCAGTTCATCCCCGCCGTCGGCACCTACCTCGCCGGCGCCGTCCCCGTCCTCATCGCGCTCACCCGGGGGCCCTCCACCGCGCTGTGGATGCTGCTGTTCATCACCGCCTACCAGCAACTGGAGAACTACCTCCTGCAGCCCCGCATCACCGCCCGCACCCTCGACATGCACCCCGCCGTCGCGTTCGGGCTCGTCCTGGCCGGCGCCGCCGTCGTCGGACCCCTCGGCGCGCTGCTGGCCCTGCCGTTCGGCGCCAGCGTCCAGGCGTTCGCCGGCGCCTACGTCCGCCGCTACGAGATCGAGGAGCACCCCCTCACCGCGGCCCCGCCGCCCCGCCCCCGCCTGATGCCCCGGCTGCGGCGGCGGCGCCGCTGACCCCCCCTTTACCGCCCCCATGCCGGACGCTGGACGCCTCGTCGACCATTGCCATGGACGCGCCCGCCCCACCGGGTTACCGTTCCAACAACCTTGATCATCTACTCTGCGGGCCGCTCGGGGGCGGAGGGAGCCGTCATGCGCCACACGCTCGACCCCACACACCGCACCACCCGGAGACTCACCGCCGCGCTCGCCGCGGCGCTCACCGCCGCACTCACCACGGGGGCCCTCGCGAGCGCCGCGCCCGCTCCCGCCTCCGCGAGCCCCGCGCCCGCGCCCGTCCCCGGACTCCTCCCGGCGACCGGACGCCACCAGGACCCCCACCTGCTGCGCCTCCTGCGCTCGATGCCCCTGCGGGACAAGGCCGCGCAACTGTTCGTCCTGCAGGTCCACGGCACCAGCGCCGACACCACCGCCCCCGCCGATGTCGCCGCCAACCGCCGCCTCTACGGCGCCGACAACGCCGCCCAGGTCATCGCCCGCTACCACCCCGGCGGGTTCATCTACTACTCCGCCGGCCCCGCCAACGTCCAGAACCCCCGCCAGCTCGCCGCCTTCTCCAACGGCATCCAGCGCGCCGCGACCGCCCAGCCCCTCCCGATCCCCGCCACCATCGCCACCGACCAGGAGGGCGGCATCGTCGCCCGCGTCCAACCGCCCGCCACCCAGTCGCCCGGCGCGATGGCCCTGGCCGCCGGGCGCCGCACCGCCGACGCCCGCGCCCTCGCCGCCATCACCGGCCGGGAACTGCGCGCCGTCGGCGTCAACCAGGACTACGCGCCCGACGCCGACGTCAACGTCGACCCCGCCAACCCCGTCATCGGCGTCCGCTCCTTCGGCTCCGACCCCGCCCTGGTCTCCCGGATGGTCACCGCGCAGATCGACGGCTACCGCGCCGGCGGCGTCACCCCCACCGTCAAGCACTTCCCCGGCCACGGCGACACCACCACCGACAGCCACACCGGCGTCCCCCGCATCGGCCACACCCGCGCCGAATGGGAGCGCCTCGACCTGCCGCCCTTCCGCGCCGCCGTCGCGCGCGGCGCCGACGCCATCATGACCGCCCACATCATCGTGCCCGCCCTCGACCCCTCCGAGGACCCCGCCACCCTCTCCCGGCCCATCCTCACCGGCATCCTGCGCGACCGCCTCCACTACCGCGGCGTCATCGTCACCGACGCCCTCGACATGCAGGGCGTCCGCGACAAGTACGGCGACGAGCGCGTCCCCGTCCTCGCCCTCAAGGCCGGCGCCGACGTGCTCCTCAAACCCCCCGCCGACGCCTCCGGCACCGGCGTGTTCCCCCGCCAACTCGACGCCGTCGTCACCGCCGTCCGCACCGGCGAACTCACCGAGCAGCGCCTCGACGCGTCGGTCTACCGGGTCCTGGAGCTGAAGAAGCGGCGCGGCCTGTTCCGCGACCCCTACGCCGACGAGTCCCGCATCGGCGACGTCGTCGGCGCCCCCGCGCACCTGGCCGCCGCGCAGCGCGCCACCGACCGCACCACCACCCTGGTCAAGGACGACGCCCGGCTGCTGCCGCTGCGCCCCGGGCCCCGCCGCGTCCTGGTCACCGGCTGGGGCGCCGCGACCACCACCGGCCTCGCCGCCGAGATGACCGCGCGCGGCGCCACCGCCACCGTCCGCGAGACCGGCCTCAGCCCCACCCCCGCCCGCATCGCCCAGGCCGTCGCCGCCGCCCGCGACCAGGACCTCCTCGTCGCCGTCACCAACCGCGCCTGGGACGTCAAGGACGAGAGCCCCCACAACGGCCCCGGCCAGCGCGACCTCGTCAAGGCGCTCGCGGCCACCGGGAAGCCCGTCATCGTCGTCGCCGCCCGCGACCCCTACGACATCGCCTGGTTCCCCGAGACCCCCACCTACCTCGCCACCTACTCCGCCACCGCCGAGGCGGTCCGCTCCACCGCCAAGGTCCTCTACGGCGAGACCCGCCCGCGGGGCCGCCTGCCCGTCACCATCACCGCCGCCGACGACCCCGCCGCCGTCCTGTACCGGTTCGGGCACGGCCTGCGCTACCGCCGCTGACCCGCCGCTGACCCGCCGGTGAGCCGCCGCCAGCTGTGAGCGGCGTCTCGGACAGGGCCGGCGCCCCGTCGGGCAGGATCGGAGGATGCGGGTACCCCGCCCGGCCCCCGCCGGCGCGCTTGCGGCGGCCGCCGCCCTCCTCACGGCGGCGGCCACCCTCGACGTGCTCGCCGGCGGCCCGCTCCGCGCCCTGGACCACCGCGTCTTCGCCGGCGGGCTGCCGCCCCGCACCGGCGCCTGGTACTGGACGTGGCGGACGATCGTCAACGCCGGCCAGTACTGGCTCGCCGGCTCCCTCGTCGCCGCCACCGCCGCCGCGGTCGCCTGGCGCCGCCGCCGGATCCGGCCGCTGCTGACCGCCGCGCTCTGGCTCATCGCGACCGAGGCGACCGTGCGCGGCGCGCAGCTCGCGTTCGCCCGGACCCCGCCGCGCACCGGGCACGACGCCCTCGCCGCCGACGGCTCCCTGTCCTACCCGTCCGGGCACGCCGCCAACGCCGCCGCCTGCCTGCTGTTCGCCGCCGCCCTCGCCCGCGCGCCCCGCCGCGCGACGATCGCCGCGCACGCCCTGGCCGCCGCCGTCGCGGCCGGCGTCGTCGCGCTCGGCTACCACTGGCCCACCGACGCCGCCGCCGGCTGGGGCGCCGGCGTCCTGCTGGCCTGCGCCGGGCGGGCCCTGCTCACCGGAGCGGAGCGCCCGGCCCGGCGACCTCGGCCAGCAGCGCCGCCAGCTCCGCCGGACGGGAGAACATCGGCCAGTGCCCCGTCGGCAGCTCCCGATAGCTCCAGCCCGGGCCCTCCATCATCGCGAACGCCGGATTGCCCGAGGCCGCCATCCGCCGCACGTCCTCCACCGTGAACGTGCAGGCCACCAGCGTGCGCGGGACGTCGGGCAGCGGCCCCTCCAGCGGCTGCGTCACCGTCGCGAACGGCTGCGGCGTGCCGCGCCGCCGCATCTCCTCCAACCGCGCCGCGTCCAGGCCCGCCAGGATGTGCGGCTCGGCGGACGGGTCGAACGGCGGCACCGGCAGCCGCCACCCCCCACCCTCCTCGGCGACCTGCCGCCGCAGCTCCGCCCGCGCGTCCGGGGCGTGGAAGTCCAGGCCCGCCAGCCCCGGCGGCATCGGACCGGAGTCGACGTAGACGATCCGCGCGACCCGCCCCGGGACCCGGCCGGCCGCGCCCGCCGCGGCCATGTTCGCGCCGCTGTGCGCGACCAGCACGACCTCCTCCAGACCCCCGTCCTCGATGACCTGGACGATGTCGGCGGCGTGGGTGTCCACATCCACCTCGGGCGTCGCCTCCGCCGCCCGCTCGGCGATCCCCGTCAACGTCACCGCGCGCACCTGGTGGCCGCCCGCGCGCAGCGCCGCCGCCACCTCCTCCCACGCCCACCCGCCGAGCCAGTACCCCGGGACCAGAACGAACGTCGCCATGTCGGATTCCTTCCGTCGAAGCCGTGACCTCACGCTATGCTCCATACCGGACAGAAACCGCCCGGATAAGGTGCGTGGCCCGTGTCACATCCGACGACCCGGATCCTGGCCATGCTCGAACTCCTCCAGGCCCACCACCGCATGAGCGGCCCCGAACTCGCCCGGCGCCTGGAGGTCGACGAGCGGACCGTCCGCCGCTACGCCGCCCGCCTCGACGACCTCGGCGTCCCCGTCCTCGCCGAACGCGGCCGCCACGGCGGCTACCGGCTCATGCCCGGCTACAAACTGCCGCCGCTCATGCTCACCGACGAGGAGGCCACCGCCGTCGTGCTCGGCCTGCTCGCCGGACGCCGCGTCGGCCTGCCCGGCCAGGCCACCGAGAGCGCCCTCGCCAAGGTCCAGCGCGTGCTGCCCGCCGCGCTGCGCGACCGCGTCCAGGCCCTCCAGGACACCCTCGGGTTCACCCTCGCCGCCCGCGACGCCACCGCCCCCGCCACCGAGGCCCTGCTCACCCTCGCCGCCGCGACCCGCGAGCGCCGCCGCGTCCGGCTCCGCTACCGCTCCTGGCGCGGCGACACCAGCGAACGCGACCTCGACCCCTACGGGCTGGTGTTCCACTCCGGACGCTGGTACGTCACCGGCCACGACCACCGCAGCGGCGAGACCCGCACCTTCCGCGTCGACCGCGTCGACTCCGCCGAACCGCGCCCCGCCACCTTCGACACCCCCGCCGACCTCGACCCCGTCCAGCACGTCACCCGGTCACTGGCCCGCGTCCCCTACGCGCACGAGGTCGAGGTGCTGCTGGAGACCACCCTCACCGACGCGCGCCGCCGCGTCCCCGCCTCCGTCGCCACCCTCACCGAGACCGGCGGGGGAGTGCTCCTGAGCACCCGCGCCGAACACCTGGACGGCATGGCGCGCATGCTCGCCGGGCTCGGCTGGCCCTTCACCGTCCGCCGCCCCGACGCGCTCCGCGACCACGTCCGCGACCTCGCCCGCACCCTGCACGAGCAGGCCGACCGCCGCGACCGCTGAACACCCCCGCCGAAAGGGCGTCAGGCGCGGGCCCGGGTCAGTTGCGGGCCTTCCACTCGTCCTCAAGCATCGCGTAGACGACCTCGTCGGTCCACTCGCCCTTGACCATCTCGTTCTGCAGCAGATGCGCCTCACGCCGCATCCCCAGCCGCTTCAGCACCCGCGCGGACGCCGCGTTGCGCCCGTCCAGCCGCCCCACGACCCGGTGCAGCCCGAGCCCCTCGAACCCCAGCCGCAGCACCGCCTCGGCGGCCTCGGTCGCGAACCCCTTGCGGTGGTACTGCGGATTGAGGATGTAGCCGATCTCGCCCTGCCGGTGCTCCCGGCTGCGCCACTGGAGGTTGACCTCGCCGATCAGCGCGCCGGTCTCCCGCCACACCACCGCCAGCACCAGCCAGTCGCCCTCCCGCTCAACGGTGGACGCGCCCATCTTCTGCTGGAGGAACGACCTGGACTCCTCCAGGTTCCGTGGCTCCCAATACAGGAAACGCGCCACCTCGGGCAGGGACTGGTAGGCGTAGAGGCCGTCCAGGTCGCCCTCACGGAACGGCCGCAGAGCCAGCCGCTCGGTCTCGATCGGATAAGTGGGACGCAGCACAGGGGTGATCCTATTCACGAGGTTCCCTGTTGGGCGACCCGTGATTTCCCGGAAAGCGGCCGGACGCCGGAAATTCCTCCGCCCGCCGCCCCGAACCACCGCCGTCCGTCCCGCGCGCGCCGCGCTCCCGGCTTACTTGCCGTGTGCTCCCCGCGTGCTCCCGGCGCGTCCGCGTTAGCGGCGCCACCAGGCGGACCGGCCCCCGCCCCGCGACCCCGCCAGCCGCGCCCAGCCGCTCCGCCGCGACCGTCCCGACCTGCCCGTACGCGGCAGACCGCGCGCCAAACGACGCGGCAGACCACGCGGAACGCCCGGCAGGCTCGACGGGCCCGGTGCCCGCGCCGCCAGCCGCGTCCCCGACGTGCGGGCCGCGCCGGCCAGCCCCGCCGAACGGGCCGCCACCCGGCGCGCCCGCCCCCACCAGCCGTGACGGCGCGCCGCGGCCGCCCGGCGGCGGCGCACCAGCACCGCCGCGGCCACCGCCGCACCGGCCGTCCCCGCGACCGCGCCGCCCACGCCCGCGCCCTTGCGGGCCTTGGGCGAGCCCGCGGCCGCCTTCGCCGACGCCGCCCGGGACGCCGCCGCGCCCCGCGCCGACGCCACCGCCGACCGCGCCCGCGCCTTGGCCTCGGCCACCTTCTCCCGTGCCATCGCCTTCACATCCGCCCGCGCGGCCAGCGCCTCCACCGTCTCACCGAGGTCATGGCGCGCCCGGTCGACCTCGTGGCGCAGCTCCTCGGTCTCGGACCCGGCGCCGTCCCGCCCGTGCGGCTCATGCGGCGCGTCGCGCGCGTCGCCGCGCGGCCCGCTGTGGGATTTGTCCTGCATGGTCATCGGTGCGTTCTCTCCTTGATGTCGCTGACGGTCCGGCGCGCCTCGTCCATCGCCATCTCCGGCTTGGGCGGCGTCGCCCGCGCCGTCTCCCGCCGCCCCAGCATCGCCAGGACCCCCGCCACCGCCAGCAGCACCGCGCCGATGATCAGCGCGGACGCCCACATCGGCAGGACCAGGGCCAGCGCCGCCACCGCCGCCGCCAGCAGCACGCCCACCCCGTACAGGGCGACCAGGCCCGCGCCGCCGTACATCCCGGCGCCCTTCCCGGCGTGCTTGCCCTTGTCCTTCAGCTCGGCGGCGGCCAGCCGCAGCTCGGCGCGCATCAGCTCCGACACCTGCTGCGCCGCCTGCCGCACCAGCTCACCGGTGCCCGGCTCCTCGCGCTGGTCCGGGACGGCGAAGTCGTGCCGGGACGCGCCCGGGCTCGGCGCGGCCGCTTCGCCGTCGTGTGTCGCCCGCACGGTGCTCATGACCTCAGGCCCCTTCCGCGTGCTCTCGTCCGGACGCCCCGAACGTTCCGGCGCCCGCGAGAAAGCCGTTCCCCCTGCCCGGCGCCTAAACGTGGCCGCCCCGCCACACCCCGGCACCGCCGGCGGCGCGGCGCGCCGCGTCCGGCCTGGATCACGGCGGGGCCCGGTGCGACACTCCCGGCATGGCGAACGAGGGTCACATCACGACCGGCCAGGACGTCGCGGAGGCGACCCGGGCCGAGAACGCCGCCTTGAAGGCGTCGCTGGCGGGCAGACCGAGACCGCACGAGATCGGGGACCCGGTCGCGGTCCGCGCGGCGGGCGCCGCCGGCAAGGGCGCCTTCCCCGCGCCCGTCCTGCTGCCGCAGGGCACGAACCAGGCCGTCCCCGGGCGCGGCGGCGACGTCCCCGTCCGCACGTTCGAGACCGAGGACGCGCGCGGCGTCCTGATGTTCCTGCACGGCGGCGGCTGGACGCTCGGCACCGCCGAAGGGCAGGACATCTACCTGTGGGACCTCGCCCAGGCGGCGCACGTCTGCGTCGTCAGCGTCGGGTACCGGCTCGCGCCCGAGCACCCCCACCCCGCCGCCGCCGAGGACTGCGAGGACGTCGCGCGCTGGCTCCTCGACCACGCCGCCGACCGGTTCGGCGCCGACCGGCTCCTCATCGCCGGCGAGTCCGCCGGCGCCCACCTGGCGGTCCTCACCCTCCTGCGCCTGGGCGCCGACGCCGCCGCCTTCCGCGCCGCGCAGCTGTCCTACGGTGTCTTCGACCTGTCGATGACGCCCAGCCAGCGCGACGGCGCCGGCAAGCTGTTCACCTCGACGCCGGCGATGCGCTGGTTCTACGACCAGTACCTGCCCGGCCTGAGCCCCGAGGAGCGCCGCGACCCCGCCATCTCGCCCCTGTACGCCGACGTGCGCGGCATGCCGCCCGCCCGGTTCACGGTCGGGACCGAGGACCCGCTGCTGGACGACTCGCTGTTCATGGCCGCGCGCTGGCGGGCCGCCGGCAACGACACCGAACTGGAGGTCGTCGCCGAGGGCATCCACGGGTTCGCCTCCTTCCCCCTGACGATCGCGCGCCGCGAGATCGACCGCCAGTCCGGCTACCTCGCGCGCGCCGTCGCCGACCGCTGAGCACACGCGGCTTCAGTCAACGGGCCCGGTCATCGGGTTCAGGCGGTGGCGACCCACGCGACGCGGTGCCCCTCGGTCGGGTCGGGCGTCTCCCACCGCCGGACGAGCCGGTCCACCACCGCGTCCGGCACGGGCGCCGCCCGGGCGCGGTTGCGGCCGCGCAGCACCCCGGGCGGCGCCTCCAGCGCCACCACCTCCACCCGCCCCCGGTAGCCGGCGGCCAGGCCCGTGCACTGCTCGCGGAGCTGCCGCGACACGTTCGTGGCGTTCCACACGAACGAGCGGCCCGCCCGCAGGTGCCCGCGCGCCAGCTCGTGCGCCGCGGCGGCCACCGCGCGCTGGTCGCCCGAGGGCGCCACGCCCATCTCCGCGCGCAGCCGGTCCAGGCTGACCACCGGCACGTCCGGCCGGTGCGCCGCGATCCAGTGGTCCTTGCCCGCCCCCGGCAGCCCCGACAGCACCGTCACCGTCAGCCGCGTGTCGTCGAAGGCGTCATAGTCCGGGTCGCGTCCCGGCTTGCGGAAGTACCAGAACCGGGCGTGGTCGGAGGGGAACACGCGCGGCGCGTCCAGGCACCCCTGCTCGGCGCAGTACTCCCGGTACAGCGCGATGTTCTCCAGCACCTCCGCCAGGTCGCCGCAGACCCGGCCGCGGATGTCGGCCTCCGCCAGCAGCGCCAGGTCGTCGTTGCGGGCCAGCAGGCTCACCCGGAACGCGATCGGCTGCAGGTCGGGCCGCTCCAGCGCCCAGAACGGCACCTGGTGGTGGCGGACCAGCGCGGCGACGTGCTCGCGCCAGGCGACCGGCGCGCCCAGCTCCCACAGGATCCGCCGCACCATCAGGTCCCCGCGCCGCGAATGCCCGTGCGCGGTGATCCGGCCGTCCCCGTCGGTGCGGGTGCAGTACGGCTTCGCGACGTCGTGCATCAGCGCCGCCGCGAACAACCGGACACGCTCCGCCGCCGGCCGCGCCCGCCACCGCGGCGACGCCGCCAGCGCCTCGCACGCCATCCGGGTGTGGACCTCCACGTCCCCCTCGGCGTGGTGCACCGCGTCCTGCGGGACGCCCCCGAGCGCCCGCACCCACGCGAACGCCTCACAGATCTCCGGCCACGGCACGGCCCAGCCCGGCGGCGCCGGGCACAGGTCAGCGAACACCCGCATACAGCACCTCCGGATCGGCCAGGCCGTTGGCGATGATCGGACGGCCCTGCCAGTGCGTCCCCGCGTCCAGGATCGCCGTCAGGAAACTCGGCCGCACCCACTTGAGGCGGCCGACGGTCCGCCCGCCCTCCTCCACCTTGACGTAGAGGCCCTCCATCTCCTCGGACGGATCGGACTCCGCCACCGCCCGGTCCGCGTCGGCGCCGCCCGCCTTCGCCGCCGCCCGCAGCGCGTCCCGCCACCCGGCCGTCCGGCACGTGGAGGGCCCCACCAGCGCGGTCAGCGCCGCCACGTCCCGCAGCCTCCCCTCGTGCAGGACGGGCACCGGCACCACCGGCGTCCCCGCCAGCAGCTCGCGGCGCCGCGCGGTCGACAGGAACGTCCCGTCCCGCAGGTCCAGGACGTCGAACTCACAGAAATAGTGGGGGAGCGCGTCGTAGAAGACGGTGTGCTTGGCATACAGCCACTCCCCGTACATCACATACCGGTCGCCCAGCCGCTCCCACAGCACGTGCCGCACCGACGCCGCCCACGCCTTCAGCGGCGCGAACTGGCGCTCGCGCGGCCCGCCCGCCAGGTAGTGGCCCCGGCTCTGCAACCGCAGCTCGCCCTCGGAGGAGAAGCTGACGCCGCAGTTGGCGCCGTCCAGCTTCTCCTCGACCACCAGGTACCGCCCGGCGACCTCCCCGAACGGCACGGCGGCCAGGTCGTGGTCGCCCGGCTGCAACCGGGATCCCGCGATGTGCCGGGTGCGCGGATATTTGCGGAGCATGCCGCCTGTTCTAGTGAACCGCGCCGGTCACGCCAACCGGTTTTCCCGCGCGTCCCCCGGGCGAGGACCACTGCGACCAGCGCCCGCGCCGCCGCCCACAGCCCGAACGTCACCCACCCCAACGCGTGCAGCCGCGCCGTGAACCGCGCCGGACCCGCGACCGCCCCGTACACCGCGACTCCCAGCGCGGTCCCGACCTGCCGCGTGGTGTCATTGACCCCGCCCGCCAGCCCCGCCCAGCAGCGGACCCGCCGTCAGCGCCGTCGAGGAGATCCCCGCCCACATCCCGAGCGCCCGCGCCTGCTCGGCCCGCCCCGGATACGCCGCCGTGATCAGCGCCAGGCTCCCGGGCAGCAGCGGCGCCGCCCCCGCCCCCTGGACGACCCGCGCCGCGATCAGCGGGGCCGCGCCCGGCGCCGCCCCGCACGCCGGCGACGCCGCCCCGAACAGCCCGAACCCCGCCGGCGTCAGCCCCCGGTGCCCCACCCGGTCGCCGAGCGCGCCGCCGCCCAGCAGCAGCCCCGCGATCGCCACCGCGTAGCCGTCCACCATCCCCTGCAACCCCGGCAGGCCCGTGCCGAGCGCCCGCCCGATCCCGGCAGCGCGACGTTCACGATCGTCACGTCCAGCAGGACCAGGAACATCCCCGCGCACAGCACCACGAGCATCGCGCCCGCCGCGCCACCCATCCGGGCGCGGCGGTTCCGGTCGTCGATGTCGGAGCACCCACGCGCTCCACGGTCCACCCCGGACGTTTCACCGAGGATCGAACCGTCCCGGGGCCGCGCATTCCCCTGAAGCTCCCCGCCCTGCTGGCCGACGACGCCCGCACGCCCCGGCGGTTAGAGTCGGCCGCGAAGCCCGACGCGTGAGCACAGGGGAGAGGCGGATGGCGCCGACCGCGGCCTACGACGAGATCGCCGACTGGTACGAGCACGAGTTCCTCGGGCACGACCCCGCCGGGGACGGCGACGCGTTCGGCCTCGGCGCAGTCCTGCGCGACCTCCTCGGCGAGGGCCGCGGGCCCTGCCTGGAGATCGGATGCGGCACCGGCGTCCACGCCGCCCGCGTCCGCGCCCTCGGCTGGACGCCGTTCGGCGCCGACCTGTCCGCCGGGATGCTGCGGCACGCCCGCGGCCGCCTCCCCGCCGTGCGGGCCGACGCCGCGCGCCTCCCGCTCCGGGACGCGTCGCTCCCCGCCGTCATCGCCGTGATGGCCCACACCGACATGCCCGCCTACCCGGCGGTGGCCCGCGAGGCCGCCCGGGTCCTGCGGCCCGGGGGAGTGTTCGTGCACGTCGGCGTCCACCCCTGCTTCTGCGGCGGGTTCGCCGACCGCACCGACCCGGACGCGGTCGTCATCCGCCCCGGCTACCGCGACGGCCACTGGACCAAGGCGTCCTGGACCGACCAGGGCGTGCGCGCCAGGATCGGCGCCGTCCACCGCCCGCTGCCCGAACTCATGCACGCGTTCCTGGACGCCGGGATGACGCTCGACCGGTTCGCCGAGACCGGCGACCCCACCCCGATCGTCCTCGGCGTCAGGGCGCGCAAACCGGCCGCGTGACCGCCCCACGGGATCAGGACGCTGACTGTTTCCCATTAATTTCCGGACGGCATACCTTGGATTGTCGGCGGCGACCCGCGAACGTCGAAGAACCGCCGCCCGCCTTGACATGGAATCGGGCCCCGGAGGCCCTGAACGGGATCGGTTCGCGCCTATCCCGGCGTGAACCGTGAGACGATGGCGAGCCATATCGTCGCCTTTCGTCCCGGGCGCCGCGTGCGCGCGAAGGGAGCCTCCGGCATGACCTCCGACATCACCGCCGAGCAGTACGTGGAGAAAGTCGCGGAGCACTGCTCGGCCGAGCAGCGGGAACTCCTCCGGCGCCATTTCGGGGCCGCGGATCCCGGCACCGGCGACATCGACCTCGGCGTGCGGATGGGCAAGGTCCTCACGACCGCGCGGCCGTTCACCGCCATGCCCCTCGACGAGGTCGAGCGGCTGCTCGCCGGCCCCATCCCCGAACTGCGGGCGGGCGCGCTGCGCATCATGGGCGACAAGGCCAAGCACAAGAAGGCCACCGACGCCGAGCGCGCGGTGCTCTACGAGCTGTACATGAAGCACAAGGACAAGATCAACAGCTGGGGGCTGGTGGACATCAGCTCCCACCAGATCGTCGGCGGCTACCTGGTGGACCGGCCCCGCGACGTCCTGTACGAGATGGCCGCCTCCGACAACTGGTGGGAGCACCGCATCGCGCTCGTCAGCACGCTGGCCTTCGTCGGCCGCAAGGACGTGGACGACACCTTCCGGCTCGCCGAACTGCTGCGCGACGACGAGCACGACAAGGTCCACACCGCCGTCGGATGGCTCCTGCGCGAGGCGGGCCGGCACGACCGCCCCAGGCTGCTGAAGTTCCTGGACGCCTACGCCGCCACCTTGCCGCGGATCACCCTGCGCACCGCCATCGAGCACTTCGACAAGGAGCAGCGCGCCCACTACCTCGGCATGAAGAAGCGGCTCGCGGAAGGCGGCTGAGCGGACCCCGGTGTTCACCGGAAAGCCCGGGGCGAGAACTCGCCCCGGGCTTTCCGGCAGATCCTCGGAACGCTACGGTCAGTGGCCGACGTCGCCCTTGACGTGCCGCTGCACGAGATCGTAGGACCGGTCGCCGAACTGCTTGCCGAAGTCGGCGGACCTCAGGCACGACTGCAGGTAATGCACCCCGCCCCACACCCGGCTGTGCAGGCAGTCGTCCGCGAAGTCGGTCCAGTTGGACCAGTGCAGCTTCAGCTCCTTGGAGGGGGTGACCCCCGGCTCCACCAGCGTCCAGCCCACGGGAATGGTGATGCTGAGGTCCAGTTGGTCGTTGCCGAGGAACCGCCGGCACGCCTGCGCCTGCGCGGCGCAGACCCCCGAGGAGCCCGACGGGTACTCCGGGTGGTCGGGCATGTTCAGGTAGCTGGACCACTGGTCGGCGGGCATGTCCCTGACCGTCCCCTTGCCGGGGCCGCCCCAGGAGGTCACCCGGGAGTGGCCGTACACGTGCTGGATCGCGCTGCCCGGCCGCACCACGTCGTACTTGCGCTTGTAGTGCCACATGGCGACCGTCGAGTCGAAGACCGCCAGCGTGTTCGTCGCGAACAG
This sequence comes from Actinomadura litoris, assembly GCF_009733595.1. Lineage (GTDB taxonomy): Bacteria > Actinomycetota > Actinomycetes > Streptosporangiales > Streptosporangiaceae > Spirillospora > Spirillospora litoris. The sequence goes on from NZ_WOFH01000004.1 coordinate 162,602, forward strand.
GTGGATCCAGCCGTCCAGGTCCAGCTTCTTGTCATTGGCCCTGGCGGCGGCGAACACCGACCGGCTGATGCCCAGCAGCTTGTCGTCGAACAGCTCCGCCTTCACCTTCTGCTCTTCGGTGAGGCCCGCCGACACCTCAAGGATGTGGTCCACCGAGGCCTTGTAGGCCTTCTTGTTGTGGTGGTTGATGTACTCGGGCGGGGCGAGGCCGAACTGACCCGGGTCCTTGAACGTCATCGCCTTCACCCGCCCCATGTGCGCGGTGGCGAAGTGCTGGACGGTGTAGATGCCCTTGTCGCCGATCCCGGTCGTGCCGGGCGGCGGCGCGCCGAGGCGGCGGCGGTGCGGGCCCAGTTTCGGCTGCCAGTGCGAGGGGTTGATCAGCTCGTAGGCGGTGTTCACGGGCTCATAGCCGGTGTAGTCCGAGAAAGGCCGCGGGTTGTACTTGCGGCCGCCGTCGTAACCGAGCATGTTCATACCGTCATTGCGCCCATAGGCGACCGCGCCCTTTCCGGCGAGGTTGCCGATGCCGACCGGCGTGGTCGGGTCCAGGGACTCGTCGTCGGGGTTCAGCCCCACGAACAGCAGCAGGCTCCGGAAGCCCGACCGCTCGGGCACCACGCCCTTGAGCAACTGCCAGGAGGCGTGCAGGGCGGCGATGTTCTTGTTCCGGTTGGTGTTCGACTCGCTGGAAGGGCGGCGGGGGATTCGGGTGATGATGCCGACCGCGGTCGGGTGGTAGGGCGCCGCCGCGTCGAACCAGGCGGTCTGGTTCAGGTGACTGGCCCACTCCACCAGCGTCACGTCCATGGGGGCGAACACGTCCGGGTTCGACCGCGAGTCCTGCGAGTCGAGCAGGTCCCGGATGAAGTTGCCCTTGTCGAAGTCGAAATTCTCCGCCCGCGCCCGCAGCGCGGACTGGGCGCTGGCCGTCTGGGTGGTGCCCAGGGTGACCAGCGCGGCACTGCCGAGCCCGCCGAGCAGCAGCGACCTGCGTCGCATTGCGAAGTTCTGATCGGGAAAACGTCCGGATGCGGTCATGATGCGTCCTCTCGTCGGCTTACCAGGCAAGCCGCCGTTGTTCAGTCGGCCGGGCCGGGGGATACGGTCGATTGGTGCGAGGTCGTTCGCGGGCAGGCCACTCTAAGGAAATGTGTTCGTTGAATTACCGGGCGTCCGCCGCGGCGCTGGAAAGATTCTTCTGCTGGGGGGTGGAAATTTTTGCAGGCGGACGGTATATGGCACAGCCGGGGTGGTCGAAGCGATTAGGCCGAAGCCAATTTTTTTGAATGATGGCGGCGATCGCCACGACACGCAAGACGTCGGTGAACGCCGCTCCCGCCCGTCCGGGAGTTCCGCGCCCGACCGGGCCGCGGCCCGGCGGGGGCCCCACTCGGGGCCCCGGGCACTTTCGCCAGGTGAGCCCGGGGGTCCGACGTCGCGTGCAACGTGCCAAATCCCTCCGCTCCGCCCGCGGAGAGCGGCCGCGAGGCCTGTTCTGGCCATGTCCAAAGACAGCACTCTGGAGGATGCGGCACGCCCCTCACCGGCCGAATCCCCGGCGAGACCGCTACCGGGACCTCCGCAGGGACGGGTCGAGGAGCGAGGGCGGGGTGTCGTGCTTCTCCTGCGGGGCGAGGTCGAGGCCGGGCGCGACGATCGCGTCGACCGCGTCCAGGACGTCGCCGGAGAGCACGACGTCGGCGGCGGCGAGCTGCGAGCGCAGGTGCTCGGGCGTCCGGGGGCCGATGAGCGCGCTCGTCACGGCGGGATGCGCGGTCACGAACCCGAGCGCGAGCTGGATCATCGTCAGCCCCGCCTGGCCGGCGACCCCGGCGAGCCGTTCGACGGCCGCCAGCTTGGCCCGGTTGGACGGGACGGAGACGTCGAAGCGCGCCGGCATGAACCTCGACCGGTTCGTGGTGACCTCCCGGCCCTCGCGGACCGCGCCCGACAGCCACCCCGAGGCCAGCGGGCTCCACACCAGCACGCCGAGGCCGTACTCCTGCGCCACGGGCAGGACGTGCGCCTCGGCGCCGCGCTGCAGAACCGAGTAGCCCGGCTGCTCGGTCGCGTACCGGCCCAGGTGGTGCTCGCGCGCCGCCCACTGCGCCTGGACGATGCGGTAGGCCGGGAACGTCGAGGACCCGAAGTAGCGGATCTTCCCCGCGCGCCGCAGGTCGGTCAGCGCCGACAGCGTCTCCTCGTCGGCGGTCGCGGGGTCCCAGCGGTGGATCTGGTAGAGGTCGACGTGGTCGACGCCCAGCCGGCGCAGGCTGCCCTCCAGCGCGGTGACCAGCCAGCGGCGCGAGCCGCCCCGGTGGCCGCGCTCCTCGCCCATCGGCAGGCCCGCCTTCGTCGCCAGCACGACGTCGTCGCGCCGTCCGGCGATGGCCCTGCCGACCATCGTCTCGGACTCGCCGCCGCCGTAGTGGTCGGCGGTGTCGATGAGGTTGACGCCGCCCTCCAGCGCGGCGTCCACGATCGCGGTGGCCTCGTCCTGGGTGGTGCGCCCGATCGGGCCGAAGTTCATCGCGCCGAGCGCGAGGGCGCTGACCTGCACGCCGGTGCGGCCCAAGGTGCGGTACTGCATGCTCGTGCTCCTCCGTGAGGGGGGTGTGCGGACGGGTTGGTCGCCGGGCCGCCGCTCTGGCATCATGAGCACAAGCGGAACCGTGTCCCGTTTCGGACGATACGGAACGCTGTCCCGTTTAGCAACCCCGGGCATCGGAGGGAGTGGCGCGGTGAACGAGGCGAGCCAGGGGGAGGCGCGCCCCAAGCGGGCCGACGCGCGGCGCAACGAGCAGGCCCTGCTCGACGCGGCCGCCGCGGTCTTCGTCAGGTCCGGGGTGGAGGCGCCGGTGCGCGATATCGCGGCCGAGGCCGGCGTCGGAACGGCCACGATCTACCGCCATTTCCCGACCCGGTCGGATCTGATCATCGCGGTCTACCGGCACCAGGTCGACGCCTGCGCCGAGGCCGGACCCGCCCTATCGGCGGAGAACGCCTCGCCTTTTTCCGCGCTGCGGCGCTGGATCGACCGGTTCGTCGACTTCCTCGTCACCAAACACGGGCTCGCCGCCGTCCTGCAACCCGACAACACCGGCTTCGACGCCCTGCACGCCTACTTCCTCGACCGCCTCGTGCCCGTGTGCGCCGACCTGCTCGCCGCCGCGTCCGCGTCCGGCGAGACCCGCTCCGAGGTGGGCGCCTACGAGCTGATGCGCGCCGTCGGGAACCTGTGCATCGGCGCCGGCGGCGACCCCCGCTACGACGCGCGCCGGGTCGTCGGCCTCCTCGTCACCGGGCTGCGCCACCCGGCGTGAGAGGGCCGGTTTCCGGACGCCTTCCGGACCCTTCCGAAAAGGGCCGCCCAGGGAATCCTCCGCCTTTGTGGAACGGACCACCCGAATAGATCGACCTCAATTCCGGGCGATCTGGCGTCCGCAACGGGATTTGCGGACCCAAAGGGCACGGAGCGGTTCGTAAAGCCAGAGCAAAAGGGCAATCGCTCGGTTGATCGGACGTGGGCGAGCGCAGAGAATCTGGGTGCGCATCACGTGGGAACCCAGCCCCACGGAGCGGCGCGGATCTCCCCGCGAACGATCTGCGGACCGAGAGAGGAGTCCCGATGACCGCCGAGACCCAGCACGCGACCCACGCCGGCGCGGTGGACGCCGCACAGGAGGCCATGGGCTGCACGGCCTACTCCTGGTCGCCCGAGGTGCACGACCTCTACGGCGACCCCGAGACGATCATCCGCAAGATGGACGGCATGGACATGGAGCTCGCCGACCGGCGCATCTTCGTCCTGCTCACCGAGAGCGCGAACGGAGCCGACATCCGCTTCTTCGAGCGCGTCGGCGACGGCGAGTACGTCGTGTCGACGTGGTCGGGCGACGCGGCGGCCGGCCTGGTCGGACGGCTCGCCGACACCATCCTCGGCAACAAGGGCGTCCACTGCGTGGGCGAGCAGGTCCGGGCGATGCTCTCGGAGTACGACCTTGAGCCGATCGGCACCGTCCCGGCGCCCGCCAACGCGCGCGCGGCGTTCGCGCACACCGTCCGCGGCCACGGCGAGGGCACCTTCACCCGCGCCACCGCCGCGCTCCTCTGCTGACACCCCGCACGGCAAGGCCCAGTCACCGGGCTCCGGTGGCTGGGCCTCTGCTCGCGCCGGCCCACCGCACGCCGTACCCGGGGGAGACCGCAGATGAGAGTTCGAGGGTTCTTCGGCGTGTGGCTCACCGCCGCGGGCGGGAACCTGGGCGACGGCCTCGCCCTCGCCGTCTTCCCCCTGCTGGCCACCCGCCTCACCGACGCGCCCGCCCTGGTCGCCGGGGCCACGCTCGCGCGCACCCTGCCCTACGCCGCCGCGCCCCTGGTCGCGGGCGCCCTCGTCGACCGGACGAACCGACGGCTCCTCATCCTCGGCGCCAACCTCGCCCGCGGCGCGGCGGCCCTCGCGCTGTGCGCCGCGCTGCTGACCGACCTCGGCTCGCTCGGCGCCCTGTACGCCGCCGCGTTCCTGATCGGCCTCGGCGAGACCTTCGCCGACATCGGCACGAGCGCGCTCGTCCCCGCCGTCGTCGGCCGCGACCGCCTCGACCAGGCCAACTCCTGGCTCCAGGGCACCGAGTCGACCCTCAACGAGTTCGTCGGCCCGCCCATCGGCGGCGCGCTGATCCTCGGCGGCACGGCCCTCGCCGCCGGCGGCATCGCCGGCGCCTACCTCCTCGCCGCCGCCGGGATGCTGCTGCTGCGCGGGGCGTACCGTCCGGCGAGATCCGCGCCCGCCACGGTGCGCGCCGACATCGCCGACGGCCTCAGGTTCCTGTGGAACCACCGCGTCATGCGCACGCTCGCGCTGATGGTGACGGTGATGGCCGCGTGCTGGAGCGCGTGGATGGCGGTGCTCGTCCTGTACGTGGTCGCGCCCGGGCCGGTCGGCCTCAACTCCGTCGGCTACGGCGCCCTGCTCAGCGCCCTGGCGGTCGGCGGTGTCGCGGGCAGCTTCCTGACCGTCCTCGTCCGGCGCGGCCTCGGCCTCCGGTGGGTCCTCGGCGGGGACGTCGTCACCAGCGTCGTCCTCCTCGGCGCGCCCGCCCTGACCGCCGACCCCTGGATCATCGGCTGCGCCACCTTCGTCGGCGGCCTCGGCAGCGGCATGTGGAATGTCACCGTCCGGACCCTGCGCCAGCGGCTCACCCCCGACGAACTGCTCGGACGCGTCGGGGGCGCGAGCCGCACGCTCGGCTGGGGCGCGGTCCCGCTCGGCGCCGCCCTCGCCGGACTCGTCGCCGAGACCACCGGCCCGCGCCTGGTCTTCGCCCTGGCCGCCGCCGGCACCGCGCTGATGATCGTCCCGGTGTTCCGCGTCCTCACGCCGTCCGCCCTGGCCGACCACGAACCCGCGCCCCGTCCGACCGCCGCCGTCGACTAGCCCGCCCGCTCCCGCATGACCGCCTCGTGACGCCGCCCCGTAGGATGTCGATCATGGCTTCGCGTATTTCCGAGCTGGTGCTCGACTGCCGGGACCCGCAGCGTCTCGCGACGTTCTGGTGCGCGGTGCTCGACTTCGTCGTGCTCCACACCGACGAGGACGGCTCGGTGGAGATCGGACCCCGGGAGGGGTTCGGCGGTCTGCAGCCGACCCTGATCCTCAGCCCCAGCACCGACCCCAGGGTCGCCAAACTGCCGCTGCACATCGACGTGAACGCCACCGACCGCGACCAGGACGCCGAACTCGAACGCCTCCTGGCGCTGGGCGCGCGCCCGGTCGACATCGGCCAGACCGGCGAGGAGTCCTGGCACTGCCTGGCCGACCCCGAGGGCAACGAGTTCTGCCTACTCCGGGCCCGCCTGAGCTGAGCCCGGATCGGTGGCCGGCGGCGATCCACATCACGTGGCGCAGGCCGGAACCGAAAGTTCTTTCAGATCGGTTCGTCCGAGGTGTCGAGAAGACGGCATCGGCTCCGTCCCTGGGGCACGAGTGGCCACCACGGCCATGTGAGCAACAGGGAGACCGACCATGCACCCGAACGAGATCGCCGAGATCCTCGACCGCCCGCACAGCCGGGAACTGCTGGCCCGCGACGTGACCCGCCTGGCCTACGTCGCCCAGGACGGAACGCCGCGCTCGATCCCGATCTCGTTCACCTGGAACGGCTCCGAGATCGTCATGTGCACGACCAAGAACGCGCCGAAGCTCCCCGCCCTGCGCAGCAATCCCGCGGTCGCCCTGACAATCGACACCGAGGTGCACCCGCCGAAGATCCTGCTGCTCCGCGGCCAGGCCGAACTGGACGTCGTCGACGGCATCCCGGACGAGTTCCTCCAGATCAACGGCTCCTACGAGATGACGCCCGAGCAGCGGGCCGCCTGGGAGGCCGAGGTCCGTTCGCTCTACGACGGCATGGTCCGGATCGTCGTGACCCCCACCTGGGTGAAGCTGATCGACTTCGAGACGACCCTCCCCAGCGCGGTCGAGGAACTCGTCCGGCAGCGGGCCGAACGTCAGAACGCCTGACCGCGCACTCACAAGGGAACCCTGATGAAGTATCTGATCCTGAAGCACTACCAGGGCGGTCCGCCTCCCGCCGTCGAGCACGACTCGATGGACCGGTGGACGCCGCAAGAAGTCGACGCGCACATCCAGTACATGCGCGAGTTCGGCGCCCGTCTCCAGGAGCGGGGCGAGTTCGTCGACACCCGGGCCCTGACGCCCGAAGGCACGTTCGTACGCTACGACGGCCAGGGGCGCCCACCGGTGACCGACGGCCCGTTCGCCGAGACCAAGGACCTCATCGCCGGCTGGTACATCATCGACGTGGACTCCTGGGACCGCGCACTTGAGGTGGCCGGGGAACTGTCGGCAGCCCCAGGCCCCGGCGGCGAGCCCCTCCACGAATGGCTGGAAGTCCGCCCCTTCCTGGCCGACACTCCCGCAGCCCCCAACTGAGACCGATCCCCGAAGTGCGCGGTGTCCTCGTCCGCCGCGAAGCCGACGAGGACACCGCCCAGAAGGCCCCCAACACAGGTGATCGCACGTCTGATCGTTGGTCAGACGACCTACCTGACACTCACCGGCTGCGCAATGCAGGGTGGGGGGAGTGAGCGGCCGTGCGCATTCGCAGTGGTCGGAGGCCAGATCGCCATCGCCTGGCTCCGCGTCGGCTCTCTCACCCCTTGGACAGGGTGTCCTACCCGGGCGTCGTCGAGGCCGGTGCCGCTCTCAGACACGGGTTGAGCAGCATGGACCAAGGGCCCTGGCCATGCGCGGACGGGGGCATCGCTGATCGCCACCTACAGAAGGGGGAGACGCGGCCGATGAGGAGATCGACGACGCGCTCCCCGTGCGGACCAAGCGGCTGCCGGAGCTCTCGCCGCGGCGCAGCCCAAGGCTGACCGTCTCCGAGGGGCCGTCAGATTCTTCCCCGCATCCATTCGCATGCTCAGACTTCGATTCGTCCGGACGCGCGAACGTCGGCCCGGCCCGTGTGCAGGTAACGCGCACGGCCCTCGCCGTCGTCTCCCAGAAACGCGACGGGTCCGTGGCCAGGCTCGGCGGGCAGCAGGGAGTCGCCCCGCCAGCCGAGCAGCTCCGTGCGGTACGGCTTGTTGCCGGCCTTCACCGCGAGGCCGAGGGGGATCTGCTCCAGCCACAGCCGTCCCCGATCGTCCGGGCTCACCGTGGTCCGGCTCGTGCTCGACAGGTAGACGCCCGCGCAGCGCCTGACGTCCGGGCGCGCCGCCGGGTCGGGGACGGGTTCGGCGGGCGACTCGACGACCATGCCGAGGATCTCCTTCATCAGCGGCTTGCGGTCGCCGCCGTTGGTGAGGATCGCCACCGACACCTCGCGGCCGGGGTCGACCCGCAGGACGGCCGACTGCCCGATGGTGTTGCCGTTGTGGCCGAACACCGGGCCGCCCGGCAGGTCGTAGAGCTCCCAGCCCAGGCCCCAGGCCGTCCCCCAGCCGATGTCTGGCAGGGCGACCTGCGGCTCCCGCATGGCCCGCAGTCCCTCGTCGGCGAGATGCGCACGGGCGAAGGCCAGCAGGTCGCGGGGGGTCATGGCGAGCATCGACCCGGCGGGTGCTTCCGAGCGCGGCATCGCCCAGACCGGGACGGGGCGCCCGCCCAGGTGCCCGACCGCCGCGCGATGGAGGATCGCCTCGTACGGATCGCTCGACGCGTGCGTCATGCCCAGGGGTGTGAACAGGTGGTCGCGCATGCACCGGTCGAACGGCTCGCCCCGCACGGCCTCGACGATCCGGCCGAGGACGCAGTAGCCCGCGTTGTTGTAGGAGAACATCGCCCCGGGCTCGAAGATCTGCGGTACGTCCGCAAGCAGTTCCACATACCTCTCCAGGCAGTCGTCGCCCTTGCCCGTGTCGGTGAACAGGTCCCCCTCGAACCCGGCCGTGTGGCACAGCAGCTGCCGGACGGTCGCCTCCCGAAACCCGGGAAGGTATCTGTCCACCGGCGCGTCGAGCTCCACCAGCCCCTCGGCGACGAGCCCCATCACCAGCGTCGCCGTCAGCACCTTGGTGACCGACCCGATCTGGAACACCGAGTCGACCGTCGCCTCCACCCCCGTCGCCGTGCTCAGCACCCCCGCCGCCGCCTCGGCGACCCGCCCCCCGGCATCGACGGCGACCGCCACCCCCGGTACCCCGTGCTCCTCCGCCAGCCCCGGCAGCCGCTCCCGCAGCCACCCCCCGATGTCATCGATCTCCATTCCCCTTCACCCCACCGTAGACAGCCACGCCGACACCGAGTCTGCTCGGCGGCGTTCAGGGAACGCAGTCCGCCGGGCAGATCGGGGAGTCGGAAGAGTAGCCGCCCACCATGGCGACGTCGTGCCGCAGGAACAGCGACAGCGGAGCCGTCGCCCGGACGGCGGCGACCGCGCTGATCGAGAAGGTCGAGCCCCTGCTGACCGCCGAGCTGAACGGGCTGCTGGTGCACGACGCTGCACATGCCCCCGGCTGGCGTGGCTGACCAAGCCGCCGACCGCGAGCGAGTCCGTTCCTGCGTGGCCTGGACGCTTGTCGGCTGGACGTGTCGATGATCCCAGCCGAGCGCCGCCGGTTTACGGCCTCTGTGGGACGCCGCTCGACCGACCAGGCGATGCAGCGCCCCGACCCGCGGCGGTGATACCCGATCCTGCTGACGCCGCCGGCCCAGTCGCCGTGCTGGACGACGTCGTCACCCTGTTCGACCACGCGGTGTCGGCGCGCGAGTCGCGGACCAGATCAGGACCGACGCTGAGTTGACCGAACGGGCCAAGCAGGGGAGGCCCGGCAGCCGCTGATGACCGAGATCCCTGCCGGTGCTGACCGAACCGTCCACCGCGGGCGCGCGGCAGCGCGGTAGGGGCACGGAGAAGATCACGGGCCGCGCCCCCGGCCATCCGGTGCCGGATCGGCGAGCAAGTCCGACTTCACGGTACCGGCGGCCGGCACGACGACATCCCATTGAGGACCAGCCTCCTGGCCGAACCACAATGGAATGCCGCCGGACCGCGTGCTACGTGATCACATTCTCCGTGAGGTCTCTTACGTGACGCCAGGAAGGAACGGCACACTAAGAGCACCATGTGATGGGGTGCGTGGCGTCCTACTTGGTGAAGACCTTGTAGTCGGTCCTGTCCCGGAGAATGCGGATCGTGGTGAACACCGTGCCGGTAGGCCCTCCGCCGCTGAGAGTGCCGTAGGCTTTGCCACCGTAGTAGAAGGGTCCGCCGCTGTCACCGCCCGCCGCAATCAGCTTCCCGGTCCGGACCTGCTTGCCCACCGTGACGCCGTCGGTGAATTCCACGGTGAGTTCAACCGCATTGATGGTGTCGCATTTCTCATTGCTGGTCAGGCCGTAGTGGCAGACCCGGATGCCGACCCGGGGGGTGTTCTCCGAGGTCGCGTAGCGCTTCTGGGTGTGGGTGAAGTAGAAGGTCCGGGTGACGGCGTACGAACCTGCGGTGTTGATGGCGAAGTCACCGTACTTGCCCCGGTGGTACCACACGTTGCCGACCTCGGTTCCCCCGCTGTCGTTGCCGTGGTTGCGGTAGGACTCGGTGCCCGGGCCCAGGCAGTGCTGGGCGGTGGAGGTCCGGTAGAGCGCGGGCCCGGAGACGGCCCTCTCCAGGTTGAAACCGGTGGTGCAGTTACCGTTCAGGTGCCCGCCTCCCCGAATGTAGCCGTCCATTGGTCGTGTCCGGACATCGCCGGCGATGACGACCTTCGCGCTGACTCCCTCGCCGCGGAGCGCGGGAAGCCCGTTCAGCTCCTTTTCGAGGGCGCTGTCATGCTTGACGCCGGGCTTGAGCTGCGCGCTGACGTCGATCACGCCCGACCGGGCATCGGGGCTGGCCGTGACCGCCGCGACGGCCGGGTGGTCGCTCACCTTCTGGTGCACCCGCTCGGACTCCGCCGCTATCTCGGCCTGGTTGTAACCGAGGTCACCGCTGATCGTCGTCTTCACCGGCAGTGCCTTGGCGTCCTCGACGGCCGCCGCCGGGATCTCTCCCTTGAAACCGAACCATGCCCATGAGCCGTCCTCGGCTTTGACGGCACCGGAGAAGAGGTCCGGATAGTCGGCCTCGAACTTGTCGGCGATGTCACTGAATCTGCTCTGCCAGCCCTGCGCGTCGATGGTTTCGGCCAGGTTCTTGCCGTCGTCATTGGCGATCAGGTTCAGGTCATGGATTTCCGCGGCGGTCAGATCGTCGATGGTGACCTCTGGGATGTCGACCCGCCCATCGGGTTCATCGGCCTTGGTCAGCTTGGGCGCCGCGCGGGCAACGTAGTCGTCGATCGCCTGCTTGAGGGGAATCCCCCTCTGCTCCGCGTCAGCTTTTATCTGGTCGAGGGTGGGGCGGTGGATCGGCTGCTGGTCGGCCAGCACGATCTCGGATTCGGAGGGCTCGCCGGGTAGGGCCATCGCCGACGTCATGGGCATGAGCGCGGCGGCGGTCACCGCCGCTGCGGCGAGCGTTATGGGGACGATGGTCAAGCGACGCATGCTCGGTATTTCCTTTCGAGGGGGCCGGGAGGATGAGATCGAGAGGGGAAACGGACGGGATTGGGGGCCCGGCGCGCACGAGATATGGCCGGTGATGCCGATGCGCGAGCGCCCGCCGCGCGAGCAGTGTTGTCGTCAGGTGTTCATCGCCACCGTTCTGCTGGATCGTCGGACTCGGGGTTGGAGTCGAGGCAGGCGAACGCCACCACGACCGCCGCCAATGCAAACGATCTTGCTCTAGATGATCTTGGCAAGCCATCGCGGGAAAAACAAGGGGATGATCATGAACGAGGCCCCTGCGAATGACCGCGCGCGGTTCTGGAGCGTCCCGGACGAGCTGCCAGCCCGGGCTCGCGAAGCGGTACCGGAGGTGGGCCGGCGTGCAGCTTCACTGGCCGGCCCTGGGCATGGTCGGGGGCCCGGCACTCCTTGCGGCTCCCGGACTAGTGATCGGTTGAGCCCCACCCGGCCGCGCGCAGACCTGGCAGCGGTGCTTCGGCCAGAAGCCGAGGTCCCCGTCCGGCATCGCCCGCCTGATCGGCGGCCGCACCGGCGGTCCGCTGTTCTTGGCCGACCGGCGGCCTGCCCCGGCCAGCGCACGCGCGGCCGCCGGCCTGTGCCCACCCGCTGGCCAGCGCCGACTGGCGTAAGGGCGCGCGGAGTGCCTGTTCCAGCAGGACACCGAACAGCGCGACCCGCACCGGAGCGGATGCACACTCCACCGGCTCCGACACCCGCGCGCCCGCAACCACCGTCAGCAGCGGGTCCAGCATTGCCCGCTGCTCAACAACCTGCACAACGAGTCCCACAACCGCTGGCCGGCCGCCTCCGGCACCGAGCCCACCAGCCAGGCCAGCATCCACGCCCGCGCGTCCATGCAGGCCCTGGCGTCCCAGCTCAGACACCAGCCGCAAACCAACCGAAGATCACGTGCTCGCCGCTGCGGCGGCCTGTTCCTCGTGCTCTCGCAGCATCCGCATGACGGTGGCGGGCGCAGGGGTGGAGGGCCATGGACAGCGTGTCGTCGTCGGTGACCCCGGCGCCGCCGATGGGCTTGCCGCGTTTGCGTGCGGACTCGTGGCCGTCGAGGGTGCGGTCTCGGATGTACTCGCGCTCCATGCCGGACATGGCGCGAGCACGGTGAAGACGATGCCGGACGGGTCGCGCGGGCCTTCGGCTCTCCGGTGAGGAACTCCAGACCGACGTCGCCGGCCTCCAGCTCGGGTCGCTTGGTGGCGCGGGTGGAGATCTTCTCCGGGAAGTCCCGTCACACCGGCCTCGGTCAGGGAGTCGAGTTGTGCGTCGATGCGTGGGCGTAGCCGAGGCGGATGTCGATTTCCGAAGCCGCCTGCACGGATGTCTGGAGTCCCCTGCACTGGTGAGGTAGACCTCACGCGGTCTTCTGCCTGGTCGTCTGGGGAGTCGGGCGCAGACGCCAGCTGGTCACTACGGCGAGCCCCCGCACCCTGCGATCGAGCCCAGAACCAGGGATGCCGGTCCTGGCGGCGATCACGCCGAGCGAACCGCCTTGGGCTTTCAGGAACCGGGCATATTCGCCCCAGACAGCGGCGAGGGCCTAGTCGAGGTCGTTGCCTTTGGCGGCGGGTGGTGCCAGAGAAGCCGCGGTCGACCTAGGACTCAAATCGGTTCGGGCGCGTTCCGTTGGAGGATCCTCTTACGGAACATCATTGCAAGATCGCTATCGGTGATAGCGGCCGGTGTGCGTTATCGGGTCGGCTCGGGGCGGTAGATCGCTCTTATCTAGCATTGGGCGTCGACCACTGAACTGTGGGGAGACAGGGGGCCGAGGGTGGGGTTGTCGGGCACGTGGGCGGAGGCCGACTGGGAGCTGTATCGCCCGGCGGTCTTCGGGGCGGCCTACCGGATCCTTGGCAGCGTGGCCGAGGCGGAGGACGTGACGCAGGAGGTCTGGCTGCGCGCCACGGCCGCGGATCTGGTGCAGGTGCGTGATCTGCGGGCCTGGCTGGTGACCGTGGCCGCCCGCACGTCGTACAACGTCCTGCAATCGGCGCGTGTGCGGCGCGAGTCCTACGTCGGTCCCTGGCTGCCCGAACCGCTGCTGACCGGTCCTGACGCCGCCGCCCGGGTGCTGCTGGATGAGTCGGTGGGCACCGCGATGCTGGTGGTCATGGAGCGGCTCACCCCGGCCGAGCGTGTGGCACTGGTTCTGCATGACGTCTTCGATTTTCCGTTCACGCACATCGCTGAGGTGCTGGCCGTCACGCCCGCTGCCGGCCGCAAGCTCGCCTCCCGCGCGCGGGCGCGGGTCGCCGCGGTGCGGGAGCGTCCGCGGGCGAGCCGGGCCGAGACCGAGCGGGTGCTCAAGGCGTTCAAGGCGGCCGCCGACGCCGGTGATATGGCCCGGCTCGTCGAACTGCTGAACCCCGAGGCGGTCTATGTCGCCGACGGAGGCGGCAGGGCGACCGCCGCGCGCCGGCCGGTTCGGGGTGCTGAACCGATCGCCCTGCTGGCGATCAGGCAGATCGAGATCCGACGCCCGGACGCGTTCGAGATCATCGAGGTGAACGGGCGACCGGCCCTGGCGACCTACTGCGGCGGGAAGCTGATCTGGCTCGACACCGTGGAGATCACCGACGGGCGGATCACCGAGCTGCGGAGACTGGTCAATCCCGAGAAGCTGGAGCGCGTCGGTCACATCTGAGCCCGCTGTCTTGTCTCCCTGGCACCCCCACCGATCCCCGGTGGGGCGAGGCTGAGAGAGGACGACTCGATGGCACGCGTTGTGATCATCGGAGGCGGTTTCGCGGGCGTGTGGAGCGCGGCGGGAGCCGCGCTGGCACGTACCCGCACCACGCCGGGGGACACGAGCGCCGGCGCGGACCTGCACATCACGCTCATCACGCCGAACGAGCATCTGGTGCTGCGGCCGCGGCTGTACGAGCCGGAGCCGGAGCTGGCCAAGGTCGCGCTGAGTAAGATCCTCGACCCGATCGGCGTCGAGCACCGGCGGGCCTGGGTGAACACGATCGACACCGACCGTCGAGTGGTGGTGGCAGGTGGTGAGGAGATCGTCTACGACCGCCTGGTCCTGGCGGCGGGCAGCGCGCTGGTCCGGCCGCGGGACCTTCCCGGCAATGAACGGCTCTTCGACATCGACACCCTGGAGGCGGCCCGTCGGCTCGCCGACCATCTGCGTGGCCGGGAGAACCACTCGGTCGTAGTGGTCGGTGCCGGGTTCACCGGCCTGGAGGCCGCGACCGAACTCGCGGCCCGCGGCCGGGTGCTGCTGGTGGATCGGGCGCAGGCGATCGGAGAGCAACTCGGCCCGGGCCCGCGCACGGCCATCGAAGCGGCCTTGGACGAACTGGGGGTCGAGCGGCGCCTTGGAACGACGCTGGAGGAGGTAGGCGACGGATACGCCGTCCTGTCCGACGGCACCAAGGTTCTGGCGGACGCGGTGGTCTGGTCGGTGGGTATGCGGGCCAGCGAGCTCACCCGGCAGATCTCCGGCGAACTCGACCACCTCGGCCGGGTGCCGGTCGACCGTCACCTGCGCGCGCTTCCGGAGGTCTTCGTCGCCGGCGACACCGCCGCGGCGGCCTTCGACGCCGAGCACACCGTCATGCAGGCCTGCCAGCACGCCACCCCGCTCGGCAAGGTCGCCGGCTACAACGCCGGGGCCGACCTGCTCGGCATCCCGCCGCGCGACTTCACCCCCGGTCCCTACGTCACCTGCCTGGACCTGGGCGGCGCCGGAGGGATCTTCACCCGCGGCTGGGACCGCAGAGTCATGGCCGTCGGCGCCGACGGCAAGGACATCAAGCAGCGGATCAACCAGGCGATCCACCCGCCGGTAGATGACGCCTCAAGGATCCTCGCCGCCGCCGACCGCGTCCACATCGAACTTCCCTTCTTCCCCCGCACCCAGGAAGACCCACCCCCGGCGGCATAGTCCCCGCCCTGCAGAACACGGGCGGCCCACCAGGCCGGCCGCATAGCAAGCATCCCTTGTCGGACCCGGGAGGCAGCCTGCCCAACAGCCCCACACGCCAAGCGACGAGCCGCTCGCAGGCTCCCGCTGACGAATGGTCCGGCGACGTGTCGAAGCGCGCAGCGCCGTTGATCTAGAACGTACAGCCGCCAACAGGCGGAGAACTTTCGCCCACGTGAAGGAGGATCGTCGTGCACACTGACGAAGAACTCACCTCAATCCCGGTCCCGCGCAGCCTGGCCGAGCGGCGGGCCCATGCTCGAAACCGGCTCGAAACCGGCTTCCAGATGTGGCTGGCCACCGGCAGCGACGGCCATGGTGCGCATCTGATCCCCGTGGCCTATGCCTGGGACGGCTCGGCCCTGTTTACCGCGACCTTCGCCAAGAGCCGCACTGTCGCCAACATCAAAGCCCACCCACAAGCGCGGGTCGCTCTCGGCGACACCGCCGACGTCATCATGATCGACACCAGCGCGTCGCTGATCGACGTCCCTGACATCGACGCCGGCATCGCCGAGCACTACGCCAAAGTCTCCACAGATCCCCGCACCCACCCGGAGGGCATTTTCCTCTACCTACGCCTGCACCCCGGGCGCATCCAAGTCTGGAACGGCTTTCACGAATTCGTTGGGCGCACGGTCATGCGGGATGGCCGATGGCTGGACACCCCAGTCGACTGAAGCGGTCTCAGACTGGCGTGCGCCCCCCGGGATGGACGATCCATCCCGGGGGGCGGAAGGCCGATGTGATCACCCTGCCTGCCGCCCATCCCCACTCTCTGGCTGGTTCGGTCGAGGTAGCGGTGCAACGAGGTCTTGGGGATGCCGGTCTTGGCGGCGATCACGCCGAGGGAGTCGCCTTGGGATTTGAGGAGCCGGGCGTATTCGATCTTGTCTTCGGGGGCGGACGATCTGGCGGCCGGAGGCTTCGGTGACGGCGCGGGCGTGGCTGGCGCACTCGGCGGTGAAGGTGCTCTCCATCTCGGCGAACAGGGCGAGCAGCAAGAAAACGATGCGGCCCATGCCCTCGTGGGGGTGCTGATGGGCAGCGGGTCGGCGAGTGACCGTATGCCGATGCCCTTCTCGGCCAGGTTGAGGACCTCGCGCAGGTTGCGGCCGATCCGGTCCAGGGTGTGCACGACGATCGTGTCGCCGGACCGGGCGTAGGCCAGGAGCCGGTTCAGGCCGTCGCGGTCGACGGCGGGGCCGGTCTTCTTGTCGGCGTGGATCCGCTCGTCGCCGATCCCGGCGGCGGCCAGGACGGCCAGTCGGCGGTCGAGGGACTGCTTGGTGGTGGAGACCCGGGCGTAGCCGAGTTCGAGCCCGCCCTGAGGATGCTGATTCCCGGTTCCCATCCCCGAATCGCACCGTAAGCCAGTTCCGTACGGGTCCTTTCGGAACGCACTTGTGGAACGACTTTCGGAACGGATGGCGTCCGGTCACGCCCTTTCCAAGGTGCGCGGACGGGTCAGTTCCGTAGTGGCCTGCACGGATGTCCGTACTCCTGTGCACACTGGCCAGTACTCGGTGCTCAGCGCGCAAGGGTGAGTCCGATCCTGCGCCGCGTGACGTCCACCTGAGCGATCTTCACGGTGAGGACATCTCCGATCTCCGCGGTCCGCTCGCCTGGTTCGGAGTTGTGCAGGAGTCCCTCGAAGCCGTGTTCGTCGTCTTCGACGCGGACGAAGACGCCGAAGGGGACGGCCTTAGTGACGGGGCCGGTGACGGTCCGGCCGATCCGCTGCTGGAGCTCGACCAGCGGGTCGTCCTGGAGCGCTTTGAGAGAGAGCGGCACCCGTCGGCGCTCGATGTCGACGTCGAGGACCTCGGCGGTGATCTGCTGGTCGACGCTGACGACGTCGGAGGGGTGGCTGATGGGCCGCCAGGAGAGCTCGGGGATATTGATCATCGCGGTGAAGCCGCCGATGTCGACGAAGGTCACGCCGAAGCCGGCGATCTCGGTGACCGTGCCGGTGATCACCTGACCACGGCGCAGGGTTCGCAGGAAGGCTAATTCCCTCTGGCTGACGGACTCGGTCATGTCACTGGCCTCCGGATGTACTGACCGGGTTGGTTGTACTAGCCGCCTCAAGGAGCCGGGCCACCGTCAACAGGTCGCGGGTGCGGAAGTACTCTGCTTGGTCGTCGCGCCACAGGGCGGGCTGTAGACGGGCCGTGAGCTGATCGATGCAGTGGATCAGCAGCCGCTGCTGAGCGGATGCCAGGCGGCCGCCCGTATCAAGGCACACCTGCGCGAATTCACACACCTCCTGCGAGGGCTTGTCGTCATCGGCGATCAGGGCCGCGAGTCGTTGCCGGTGCCAGAAGCGCACGGCGTGCAGCGCCGCCTCCTGGCGTGCTCCGTACCAGTGTGTGGGGGTGTACGGGTTGGGCTCGCTGGGGTGGGGGCTCCGCTGGCCAGTCCGCTTGGCCTGCCGGCGGGCGGCCGCGTAGGTCCGTTGCTCGGCATGCCAGGCGGAACGGCTGACCTCCAGGACGGCCAGGGCTCGTAGCAGGGCGGCCTCATCTGTGCGGAACGGCCCGGCTTTGGCCTGCAGGAAACTCAGCGTCGCCTGGAAACCGATCGGCCGGTAGAGCTGTACACAGGAGCGAAGCGCCGATACGCGCCGTCCATACGGCAAGGCGGGGTCGCGCACCTTGCGGGCGAAATTGCCGAAACTCATCTGGCCGCATCACGAATCCGCTCCAGCGCCCGATACACCGTCGCCCGCCCAATAGAGAACACCTCCATCAGCTCGGCGATGGTGTGGTCGCCGGTGCCGTGCATGCGCACCAGCTCGGCCTGCTGCCGGGCGGTGAGCTTGGGGGCGCGGCCTTTGAGCTTGCCGCGGGTGCGCATCTTCAAAAGGTCGGCCTCGAACTCGGCGAAGACGGCGCGCATGTTGAAGAACATCGTGCTCATGGGGTCGGCGGGGTCGTAGATGCTGCCGCCCAGCGACAGCCGGACTTCGCGGACGGCCAGGGTGTCGCCGATGTCGAGGACCGAGCGGGCGAGCCGGTCTTCGTGGACGCCGAAACCGGCCAGGATCTCTGTCTGGGCGGTGAGGTCGTGGAACTCGGTCGAGCATCGGGCGTAGCCGATCAGTTCTCCCACCCGCGCAGCGTACTGTTTAGCCCCCGTTACCAAACACTTTCGCTGACCACCCTGGAAATGGCCCGGCTCGCCGCCCAACCATCCAACGGGCCGACGGCACCGCTTCACCCACCCGGTAAGGAACCACGCCATGACCACCCTGCAGTCCTTTCCCCTGGAGCCCACTCCGATCCACGTGTCCGACGAGGTCCTCGATGACCTGCGTGCCCGTCTCAGGCTGACCCGTCCGCCGCTGGATGAAGGGAATGAAGACTGGTTCTACGGCGTCCCGGACGGCTATCTCCGTGAGCTGGTCGCCTACTGGCAGGACGGCTACGACTGGCGCAAGGCCGAGGCCGCCATCAACGCCTACGAGCACTACCAGGTGAGCGTCGCCGGGGTCCCGGTGCACTTCATGCGCAAGCCCGGCCGCGGCCCTCGCCCGATCCCGTTGATCCTCACCCACGGCTGGCCGTGGACGTTCTGGCACTGGTCGAAGGTGGTCGACCCGCTCGCCGACCCGGCCGCGTTCGGCGGCGACCCCGCCGACGCGTTCGACGTCATCGTGCCGTCCCTGCCCGGCTTCGGTTTCCCCGGCCCGCTCACCGGATTTCCCGACGTCAACTTCTGGAAGATCGCCGACCTCTGGCACACCCTGATGACCGAGACCCTGGGATACGAGAAGTACGCCGCCGGGGGCTGCGACATCGGCGGGCTCGTCTCCAGCCAGCTCGGCCACAAGTACGCCGACGAGCTGTACGGCATCCACATCGCCTCCGGGCTGCCGCTCGACTTCTTCA
Organism: Actinomadura litoris; assembly: GCF_009733595.1. GTDB lineage: Bacteria > Actinomycetota > Actinomycetes > Streptosporangiales > Streptosporangiaceae > Spirillospora > Spirillospora litoris. Next base: position 181,491 of record NZ_WOFH01000004.1, read on the forward strand.
CCGGTCCCCGCGCCTGGGACCTCGCCCAGGGCCGGCCCCTCACCGACGACCAGCCCGCCGAGGTCCGCGCCCGCATCATCGAGCGGGACCGCCGCTCGGCGTCCCACCTCGCCGTGCACATGCTCGACGGCGCCACCCTGGCCCACGGGCTCAGCGACTCACCCGCCGGGCTACTCGCCTGGCTGCTGGAGCGCTGGAACGCCTGGAGCGACAACGGCGGCGACCTTGAGTCCGTCTTCACCAAGGACAACATGCTCACCCACGCCACGATCTACTGGGCGAACAACTCCATCGCCACGTCGATCCGCTACTACGCCAATGCCAACCGCTACCCCTGGACCCCCGCCCACGACCGCACCCCGGTCGTACAGGCCCCGGTCGGCCTCACCTTCGTCACCTACGAGAACCCGCCCGGCATCGACACCGCCGACGAGCGCGTCCGCGCGTTCAAGTCCAGCCCGCAAGCCGATTGGTGCAACCACGTCAACGTCAATGCTCACGACCACGGCGGCCACTTCATCCCCTGGGAGAACCCCGACGCCTGGGTGAGCGACCTGCGCCGCACCTTCCACGGCCGCAGGTCCTGAACGACCCGGCGCGCTCGTCGGGCGCCGGGCCAGGTGAACGTCGCCTCGCGAGGTCGTTGCGGGCTGACCGGCCCGCACCGACCGCCACGCCGTGTGCTTGGGCTGACCTCCCTGGGGGAATCCGCGCGCCACCACTCCTTGCGGCAGCCAGGCCATGCCCACCGCGGCACCCGTTCCGTCAGCGGTCCTCTCCAGAGCAACAGCAAGCTCCGGCCATCAGCAGCGGGTCCCGCATTGCCCGCTGCTCAGCAGCCTGCACAACGAGTCCCACAGCCGCTGGCCGGCCGCCCCTCGCACCGAGCCCACCAGCCAGGCCAGCGTCCACGCCTGCGCGTCCATGCACTCCCGCAGATCCCCGGTGACCTCGGCGGAGCCCCCCATCTCTCGTCCTGCCGGATCTCCCCGGTATGCGTGCGGGCCGTGCCGTCAGCACGACGGATCAGCGTTCACCAACTGCTCCGCCGGACCTGCCGCAGGTCGGGCGTGAACCGGCCCAAGAACCGCACGGCCTCTCCCGGCTTAGTTCCCGGTCCGCGTCCGCCATGAGGACCAGCCGCTCCAACTCGGCGCGCGACGGCGTCCCACCGACCGCCCCGCCCCAGCACCCTCCGAGATCGACAACAGCGGCCCACGAGGGCTGGAGGTGTCAATCACATAGGTCAATCCTCCAGACGCGCACGAGTTCGCGGAGATGTTCCTCAAGCCTCTTTCCTGGTCGCCGCTCAGGTTTCAAACCCCAGGCCGGTCCGAAGGGTGTCGTGAGGCGGCCTGCTGTTCGGCGGTAACGGCGCGTTCGCGTTGCGCGTCGGCCTCGGCGCGGGCTGCGGCGCGTTCGCGTTCCAATGCCTGGAGTTGGGCGCGGTGTCCGGCCTGGGCGACGGCCAGGTCGGTGCGGGCCTGATCGCGCTCCCCACGCATGCGTTCGGCCGTTTCTTCGGCATCCAACTGCCGGGAGCGGGCCTGGTCGACCTCACGCTCGGCCGCTTCGCGGGCGGTTCGCAGGTCCTGGACGCCCTGCCGGCGGACGGCGTCGGTCTGCTGCTCGGCGTGTTCCAACCGCGTGGTGAGGTCGCCGATCACCGCGTCCTTCTCGGTGAGGGCCTGACGGGTGGCTGCCAGGTCGGCGGTCGATGCCTCCAGCCGGGCGGCTCGATCATCGCGCTCGTCCCGTACGCGCTCCAACTCGCCTTGGACCCGCCGCAGGTGCGCCTCGGTCTCGGCGAGGCGGCGCCTGGTCTCCTCCAGTGCGGCGCGGGCCTGGTTCCCGCTCTTGATGGCCTCGGCGGTCTCCTGCTCGGCCTTGGCCCGGGCGACCTGCTCGGCGGCCGCGGCGCGTTCTGCCAGGCGGGTCCGCTCGGCGGCCTCGGCGGCGCGCTCGTCGGCCTGCCGGACGGCGTCGCGGGCTGCGTCGGCCTGGTCGCGGGCGGTCTGCTCGCGGCGTTCGGCGGACCTGCGGGCATTGTCGGCCTCGGTCACGGCGTCACGGGCCTGAGCGATCTCGTTTTCAAGCTCGCTGTTGCGCGCGGCCAGAGTCTCTTTGAGTTCGGTGAGGGCTTCGGCGTGCTTCTCGTCGCGGTCGGCGGTCTCGCGCAGCAGCCGCGCGTGGGCGCGGCGGGCCGCCTCCTCCCGGTCGGTCCATGCGATGAGTGTCTGGAGCGGCTGGGCGAGGGCGGCTCCGACGGCCGAGTCACGGGCCCGCCGCGCGGCCTCCTTGCAGTCCTGCCCGCCGGGTCCCTCCCCGCTGCGGTGGTACTCGCGGCGTCGGCCGGTACCCGCGGGCGCGGGGAGCGGTTCCTGGCACTGCTTGCACCGCCCGTACGGAGCATCCGGATCCGGTGCGCCGCCAGGCGCGGTGACCACCTCGTCCGTGAGCTGGACACCGGACGGGACGTTGACCGAGGCCTGATCAGGTTCGGAGCGCATGATCACTACTCTAAGGGAGGTTTCGCGAAACCACGATCAGGTTTCAAGGTTTCGCGAAACCTGTTTCGTCTTCAGCATCTGGTTTGGGTTAATACAGACTTAACCCCAACCGGATTCAAGATCATCGGCTAGGCTCGTGGAACCTGCGCCGTCGCCTCAGGAGGGTTGATCATGCGAGCAGTGTCACGGGACGGCGGCGTGCCGCGACCTGCGCCGGGTCGCCACCGGATCTCCTAACCACCATCTGCGTTCATCACGGAGACCACCAGCCATGTCCACTCTCGGCGACAACCGCGAGCCTCTCGCCATGCAGACCGCTGTCGGGACGTCCGCGGCCATCCCTCCGATCGAGCAACCGGTAGATCCGGACCATGGTCTGTCGCCCGCCGCAGCCGCACGCGTCATGGCCGGGCTGGCCGACAACACCAGCAGGGCCTACACGCGACACTGGGCCACCTTCACTCGCTGGTGCGAGCTGACAGGCCGGACCGCGCTACCCGCCACCCGGGAGACGCTTGCGGAGTACATGCATCACCTGACCGGCACCACCACCCAGTACGGCCGCCCGCCCGCCCCCTCGACCATCGACGCGATGCTCAGCTGCGTGCAGTCGGCGCACAAGCTCGCCGGACACGACTGCGACGCCCGGCTGGCCCGCATGGCGCTGCGCGCCTACCGCAGGGAGCGCGCCAGCGATCCCGATCCGGCGCGCCGCTACCGGGCCCGCCGCGCCCCGGAGATCGACCTCGGCGGGCTCCGCGCCATGATCGACGCGATCGGCTCGGCCGCGGAGGCGCACCGGATCAGCCCGCTGCGTGCCGAGCGCGACCAGGTCGTCCTCGTCCTCGGCTTCGCCATGATGGGCCGCCGCTCGGAAGTCGCCGCGCTGGACATCGAGGATCTGACGTTCACCGGGCGCGGCCTGATCGTCGGCGTGCGGCGATCCAAGTCCGACCAGGACGCGATCGGCCGAGAGGTGATCCTCAAACCAGGACGCCGTCCGCAGACCGACCCGGTCGCCCTGCTCCGCAGCTGGGTGGCCACATTGGACGCGCACGGCATCACCAGCGGCCCGCTGCTACGCGGCATCGACAGGCGCGACCACCTGGCCGGTACGTCCGGCTATGCCGGTCGCGGCGCCGGCCGGATCAGCGACGAGACGCTCAACACGATCGTGCGCGACGCTGCCCGGCGCGCCGACCTGGACGACGCCGCCAGGTACACCTTCCATGGGCTGCGCGCCGGAGCGGCCACCGCCGCCGCAGAGTCCGGCGCGGCCCCCTCCACCATCCAGGAGCACGGCCGCTGGAACAGCCTGGCGATGGTGTTCCGCTACTGGCGGCGCGGCTCGGCATGGGCCAACAACGCCCTGGACGACGTAGGGCTTTGACCAGGCCCTTTCTCCTGAAACTACGCCGAGGCGGCGTGGGCGTGCTCGACGGCTACGAGGTCCGTCTCGCGCTTGGGCCGGACCTGTGCACCTCCGAGGGAGCCCCCAGGGCATTTCCGCGAGGGTCTTGCAGACGTCCGTTTACGCGTCAGTCCGGCAGCCAGTGCAGCTCGTGCGCCAGGCTCTTGGCGGCGGCGCGGATGCGGCGGTGAAGGGGCGACTGCTCGCGCGGGAGGACCAGGTGGAACGTCAAGCTGGGCGCGCCCCGCAGCGGTCGCCAGGTGAGACCGGCCGGTGATGCCGTGGCCGCGGATTCCCCGGCCGGGGCGAGCGTGACCCCATCGCGCAGGTCGCGCTGAGACATGTCGAAGGAGACAGCGGCCGTGTGGAATCGCGGGCGTGGTCGGGTGTCCTGGAACAGTGCGGACAGCTGATCGTGGACCACGGGGTTGGCCATACGGTCCGGGAGTCGCAGTGGATAGGCGGCCGCGTCGGCGATCTCGATCTCGGGGTGTTCGGCCAACGGATGGTGTTGCGACAGCTGGACCCCGATGCGCTGACGCCGCAGCAGGAATCGGCGCACCCCACGGCCCGGCTGTTCACCTCGGGTGATCCCGGCATCGATGCGGCCGTCGGCGACCGCGGGGGAGATCTCCGGTGTCGCCATCGGGACGGCGCCGACCTCAAGTCCGCTGTTGCCGCGCATCAGCCTGTCCACCAGGGCCGGTGCCGTCTCTGCCCCGGCGCTGAGGCTGTATCCGATGCGCAGCGTGCCCAGTTCACCGGCCGCCGCGCTCCGGGCGGTGTCCCAGGCCCGGTCCAGCGCCGCCAGCGCGGGCGGTGCGGACTCCGCCAAAGCCGTACCGGCCGTGGTCAATGCGACGCTACGCGTGTTGCGGACCAGTAGGGCCGTACCGAGTTCCGCCTCCAACCGGCGCATCCGGGCGCTGAGTGCGGGCTGTGCGATACCGATCCGTGCGGCCGCGCGGGTGAAGTTCAACTCCTGCGCCAGGACAAGGAAGTACCGCAGGCTCACCGTGTCCGGCGCCACGTGACCTCCCTGCCGATTGATAACGATCCGTTCTTAGTCTATCGCGTATCGGTCTTTCCCTCGACCGTCTATCAAGCTCTAACCTGCGCATATGACGATTCAACGGAGCGCAGCACCCATCGCAGGGACCGATCGGCCTGAGTGTCGATTCGAAGTCGGACATGGTCGGCCGAACGCAGGAGGTTTCCATGGCTAAGGGCTACTGGGTCAGTGTCTACCCCGCCATTTCCGACCCGGAGGAGCTGGCCGCCTACGACGAACTGGCCGGGGCGGCTGTCCAGGCTGGGGGCGGGCGCCTTCTGTCCCTCCTCCCGGCGAATGGCGGTCGAATCGTCGCCCACGAGGCCGGAACCACGCATCGCGTCGTCCTGATCGAGTTCGACAGCTTCGAACAGGCCGTCGCGGCATACGAGAGCGAGGCGTACCAGAAGGCGCTGGTGGCCCTCCCCGACGGCTTCGAGCGCGACTTCCGCATCATCGAAGGCATCGACTGACCGGCGTGCCCAGCCATCGCTGAGCGTCCGTCACCAGAGGGAAACCGGGAGCGCCGAGCTCGACACGGCCCTTCTCCGCCTGGTCGCGGTGCTCGGCGCCGCCCGCGTGCAGCTCCCACGGCCGCAACACCAGCGCGACGCTCATCGGCTGCCGCTGATGGTGGACTCCGGGCCCGCTCCCGATCGTGTCTCCGGCTGCCAGGTACTCCCGTTTAGGGCTGGTAGCACGGGCTGGGCGGGGCTGGAGACTCCAGGGTTCGCGGGGGGACTGGAGGATCCTCAGCGAACCTGGGGCGACGTTGGTCCGTGGGGGGCGTATTCGGTCCTGGGTGCGGGGACGAGGGACGACGTGCGGTGCCGGACGATCCGCTTGCGTTTGAGCGCGCTCGAACTCCTAGCGTCGTCGGCATGACAGCTCAATCTGGAACTCAGCGGACATGGATCATCACCGGTGCGTCGGCGGGCTTCGGCCGCGCCATCGCCGAGTGCGCGGTCGGGCGGGGCGACAACGTGGTGCTGGCCGTGCGGCGGCCCCTGTCGGTGGCCGACCTCGCGGACGCCCACCGCGACCAGGTGCTGGTCGCCGAGCTCGACGTGCGTGACACCGGGCGCGCCGGGGACGTCGTGCGGTCTGCGGTCGACCGGTTCGGCCGGGTGGACGTGCTGGTGAACAACGCCGGTCGCGGCGTCGTCGGCGCTGCCGAGGAGGTCGGCGCAGAGGAGCTTCGCGCGTCTTTGGAACTGCACCTGCTGGGTCCTGCGGCGCTCGTGCGGGCCGTCCTGCCGTACTTTCGCGAGCAGGGGTCGGGCACGATCGTGCAGATGAGCAGCCAGGGCGGGCGCACCTCCTTCCCCGGCGTCGGCGCGTACTCGGCAGGCAAGTTCGCGCTCGAAGGCTGGTCGGAGGCGCTGGCCGGCGAGGTCGCGCCGTTCGGGGTCCGGGTGATGATCGTCGAGCCGAGCCGGTTCCGCACCTCGTTCAACGCGCCCGACGTGCTCGGGGTCGCCGACGCCAGCGCCGCGTACAACGGGCTGCTGGAAGCCGTCCGCAACGACATGGCGAGCGCCGACGGGATCCAGGAAGGCGATCCAGTGCGGGCCGCGGAGATCATCGTGGACCTGGTCGGCGGTGACGAGCTGCCGCTGCGCCTTCCGCTCGGGCGGGAGGCGGTCGAGCGCATCGGAAGGTCCTACCGGCGGAACCTGGAGGAGCTCGAACGCTGGGCTCCTACCGCGCGTGCCGCCGACTTCCCCGGAGCCTCCGCGTCCGCCCGGCCGATCTAGAGTGGTGTCATGGCCACGGACGATCTGATGTCGAGGGCGCTCGCCGCCCTCGACGAGGTCGACGGCCCGATGTCGGTCGAGGTGATCCACCGCCTCGTCGACGTCGGCGCCGCCAACGAACCCATGACCATCACGGAGGTCGCCGACCTGCTCGACATGTCGCCGCACACGCTGCGCTACTACGAGCGGATCGGGCTGGTCGAGGTGGCCCGCGACGCCAGCGGCCACCGCAGCTACGACGCGGCGGCGGTACGGAGACTGGTGTTCCTGACCCGCATGCGCCTGTCCGGGATGGCCATGCGCGACCTTCAGCACTACATGCGGCTGGCCGACGAGGGCGACGACACCGTCCCCGAGCGACTTGACCTCCTACTCGAACATCGCGACACGATCCGCCGGCAGCTCAAGGAGCTGACCCTGTCGCTGGCGGCGACCGAATACAAGATCGCCACCTACGGCGGCCGAACCGGCCCGGCGTCCGGGGGAGAGGGCTGACCCGTCGGCGCCGAACCGCGCCGCATGGGTCTGCGGCGTCCGGCGCCGACCGGGGAGCGTTGAAACCGATCGCCTTCTCGGCCTTCCGCTCTGCCCGCGTGTTGCTCCGTCCTTGGCCATGGACGGTTCTCACGGCGACCGCACCGCATCTGCCGGCAACCCTGTAGGCAGGACTCGCGCACGGTCCGGTCCATCCGTCCCGGCGACTCGATCTTCAGACGCCCGCAGCTCTGAGTCAACTCGAATATGCACTTGTGTGTATATACACGCTGATGTATGTTCGAGGGGTGGTCAACAGTGTGCAACAGCGGTTGACGGTGATCTCGGAGCCGAATCGGTTCCGGATCGTCGAGTTGCTCAAGGACGGCCCGCTGCCGGTGGGCGGAATCGTCGACGCGCTGGGCCTGGGCCAGCCGCAGGTGTCCCGGCATCTGCGGCTGCTCGCCGAGGCGGGTGTGGTCGAGGTGACCAGACGGGCGCAGCAGCGGATCTACCGGCTGAACACCGGGTCGATGCGCGAGTTGGGCGACTGGGTGCAGGGATTCGCCGTCCTGTGGTCGGAACGGATGGACCGTCTCGGCTCCTTCCTCGAAGACGGCGACCGGGCACCCGACGAGACGGGCCAGGAAGGAGCTTGAGGATGGCCGAGGGCATCGTGATCGACGAGGCGAGCAACACCGTGCGCATCAGGCGCACCTACACCGCCGGCGTCGACCGTGTCTGGTGGGCCTGGACGGACGCCGAGGCGATCAGCCGCTGGTGGGGTCCGCAGGGCTGGGCCACGACCGTCTATGAGATGGACGTGCGGCCGGGCGGACGCTGGCGGTTCCAGATCGCGCCGGAGGACCGATCGGCCGACCCGGTCCGCAGCATCGCCAGCTACCAGGTGGTCGACGCGCGTGCCGAGCTGCGCTACGACGCCGCTTTCGCCGACCAGGGGTGGCGGCCCGACGACACGGGCACCTTTCCGACCGCGGTGGCCTTCGCCTCGACCGGGACCGGCTGCGCCGTCGAGGTCGCGGCGAGCTTTCCCGACGGTCACGCGCTGCGGCGGGCCGTTGAGCTCCAGATGGCCGAGGGATACGCCGAGGCTCTCGGACGACTCGCCGACCTGCTGGACGACATCGACGGCGATCACGCCGACGCACGAACAACCAAGGAGTAACTCGATATGTCCGGCCTTCCCACCGTCGCCTCCGCCGACGGAACGACGATCGCCTATGAGAAGACCGGTTCGGGTCCCGCGATCATCGTGATCAGCAACGTCGCCGAGGACCACACCGGTGTCGCCGGCCTGGCCGCGGCGCTGTCCGAACATTTCACCGTGATCAGCTTCGACCGCCGCGGTCGCGGCGCCAGCGGCGACCCGCAGCCCTACGACCCGGCGCGCGAGATCGACGACATCGCCGCGCTGATCGATGTCGCCGGCGGCTCGGCGGCCCTGGCCAGCGGATCCGGTGCCTGCGGGCTCGCCCTCGACGCCGCCGACGCGCTGGGCGGCAAGGTGACCGGGCTCTATCTGTATGAGCCGCCGTTCATCGTCGATGAATCCCGGACTCCGGCGCCCGCCGACTACGTCGAACACCAGCAGGCGTTGGTCGCGGCGGGCCGGCGTGGCGAGGCCGTCGAGTACTTCATGACCGAGATGGTCGGTGTCCCGGCCGAGTTCATCCCGGCGATGAAGCAGGACCCGTCCTGGGACGCGATGGCCGAGTACGCCCACACCTATGCCTACGAGGGCCAGATCCTGCGCGGCCTCCAAGACGGCAGACCGCTGCCCGCCGACCGCTGGTCGATCGACGCCCCGGTCGCGGTGGCCGTCGGCGGCAACGGCGAGGCGTTCATCCGCGAGGGCGCCCACGCATTGGCCAAGATCCTGCCGGACGTCACCGTGCTGACCCTGCCCGACCAGGACCATTCCGCGTTCTGGATGGCACCCGAACCGGTCGCCCGGCAAGTACGCACGTTTCTGCAAGGCTGACGACCACTGCCCACACGTTCGTGCGAAGCCATCAGCCGGTGGACGGCTCCAGTTGTCCACCGGCACTGGCCACTACGGGGCCGAACCCTTCGGAGTAGAGGGAAGACCGTGGATCCCTCATCCAGCACGTCGCTCATGGCGTGAGCGTGCGAGCTGGTACGCGGTACGCAGCAGTTCACGGGTCGGGGCTTCAGTGCGCCCGCCCGGGTTCACCACTGCCAGCCAGCCGGCGGTGCCGTAGACAGGGTGCGCGATCACGGTGTCGGTGGCGCTCGGGTCGGACCCGGCGGAGGCCGCCTCGCGTGGTGCGCGACCGGTCCACTGGACGAACGCCTCCTTCCCGGCGGCGATGTTCACGCGGAAGGTCTCCGGCCGGTCCAGACGCGATGCCTCGTCGTCGGGGTAGTTCTTGGTCACCACGGTCGCGAACGGTTGAGTCGTCACCGGGGTGGTCCCGTCAGGCGCGTAGTAGAAGAACGTGTCGCCCCAGCTGATCTCCGGCGTCCCGTCGCCGGGCGCGGGCCTGAGGGTCAGGACGCCGTCCAGCCCGTCCACGAAGCCGATGATCTCCTCGATGGTCATGTTCTCTAGCGTTGCATTGAAGTGCATGTGGAGACTTTGACGCGGAGGCAAGGGGGTGCCGGTATGCCAAGTCTCAAATCGGGCGGTATGCGGACCGCTGATGTCGCACGGCGCGCCGGGTACTCCGTCCAGCAGGTTCGCAACCTTGAGCGCGACGGTGTGCTCCCACCCGCGACGCGGACGGCCACGGGCTACCGGATCTACGGAGAGGTGCACCTGCACTCAGCACTGGCCTACCGAGCCCTCGCGGCGGGGGCGGGACCGAGTGAGGCGAAGAAGATCGTCCGGGCCTTCCACGAGCGCCCCCTCTCACAGGCACTCGCCCTTCTCGACGCGGCGCACGCACGGCTCGATGTGGAACGCGTGGAACTGAGGCAGGCCGAGGAGGCCGCCGAGGCGATCTCCAGCGAACCGATCGAGGACGTGCACGCGTCGGACTCGATGAGCGTCTCCGAACTCGCCGCCGCCCTCGGCGTGCGCCCTTCGACGTTGCGGCACTGGCACGCGGAGGAACTCGTCGTTCCGGACCGCGACCCCGTGCGCGGAACGCGGCGATACACACCGGCCCAGGTGCGGGACGCGCGGATCGTCCACCAGCTGCGCAAGGCCGGATACCGCATCCCGCCCCTTCGAGCGATCATGCCGGAGCTGCGGCGCACCCGCCGTTCGCGGGACGTCGCCACCGCGCTGGCCGCCAGGGACGCCGGCATCACCGCTCGGTCGAGGGCCCTCCTCGACGGCGCCACCGCACTCGGCGCCGTGCTCTCCGTTCACAGCCGAACGGCCTGATCTGGGATCGCGGGGGAGCGCCTCTCACCGGTCGACTCAGAACCCCGTCCTCGCCGACGCCCGCACGCGTCGCGGTCAGTGCGGTTGGTCGCGGCGGCGGGTCAGGTAGGCGGTCTCGGCGGTGTTGCCCGCCAGGTCGATGGCCTTGTCGTACGCCGCCCGCGCCTGCCGGCTCCGGCCCAGCCGGCGCAGCAGGTCGGCGCGGGTGGCGTGGTAGGCGTGGTAGCCGGACAGCGTGTCCCCAAGACGGTCCACGGCCGCCAGCGCCACCTGCGGGCCGTCCAGTTCGGCGACCGCGACGGCCCGGTTGAGGGCGATGATCGGTGAGGAGTCGAGGCGGACGAGCTGGTCGTAGAGGGCGAGGACCTGCGTCCAGTCCGTGTCGCGGACGTCGCGGGCGGAGGTGTGCACGGCGTTGATCGCCGCCAGGATCTGGTAGCGGCCCGGAGCCGTCCCCGCCGCGGCGGCGGCTAGGCGCCCGCGTACCAGGCGGTGCCCCTCGGCGATCAGCGAGGCATCCCAGGCACCGCGGTCCTGCTCGGCCAGCGGGACCAGTTCCCCGTCGGCCGAGACCCGGGCGGTGCCGCGGGCCTCGGTGAGCAGCATCAGTGCCAGCAGTCCGGCCGCCTCGCCGTCGTCCGGCATGAGGGCGCGGATCAGCCGGGCGAGCCGGATCGCCTCGGCGGTCAGGCCGGGACGTAGCGGGTCGGTGCCGGGGCCGGTCGCCAGGTAGCCCTCGTTGAACACCAGGAACAGGACGGCGAGCACCCCGGACACGCGCGCCGGGAGGTCCTCCGCCGACGGCACCCGATACGGGACGCGGGCCGCCTTGATCTTGGCCTTCGCGCGGGTGATCCGCTGTTCCATGGCGGTCTCCCGCACCAGGAAGGCGCGGGCGATCTCGGGCACGGTCAGACCGCCGACCATGCGCAGCGTCAACGCCACGCGGGCCTGCATGGCCAGCGCGGGATGGCAGCAGGTGAAGATCAGCCGGAGCCGGTCGTCGTCGATGGCGCCGACGGTCTCGGGCGGGCCGTCGTAGACCATCTGAGCCTCCCTGTGCTTGTCGTCGCGCTTGTTCTCGCGCCGGATCCGGTCGATGGCCTTGCGGGCGGCGGTGGTGGTCAGCCAGGCGCCGGGGTTGGGCGGGACGCCCTCGGCCGGCCATCGCCGGACGGCGGTCGCGAACGCCTCGGCGGCTGCCTCCTCGGCGATGTCGAGGTCACCGAAACGCCTGGTCAGACCGGCGACCACCCGGGCCCACTCCTCGTGGTGCGCCCGGGTGAGCGCCGCCTGGACGTCGATCGCCGGGTTCCTCACAGGAACGGCCGCACCTCGACCTTCCGGTTGCAGGCCCTCGACCCGTCGGCGGCGAGCCTGAGCGCCACGTCCAGGTCGGGCGCCTCGATGATCCAGAAGCCGGCGAGGTACTCCTTGGACTCCAGGAACGGTCCGTCGGTGACGAGCGCCTCCCCGTCCCGGTTGTCGACGACGGTGGCCGTCTCGGGGGCGGCGAGGCCGCCGGCGAAGACCCAGTGGCCCCCGGTGTGGAGCCGGTCGTTGAACACGTCGATCGCGGCTTGCTCGGCCGGGGTGGCGAGCGTGGGCCGGTCGTGGACCACGGACATCAGGTACCGCATCTCAAGATCACCTCCTGTGGCGTCATGCCCCTTGTCTACCGGCTTGCCGCCTCGGCCGGCGGGTAGGTCGGGCGTCCGGCCGGCCGGTAGAGCTGGGTCGTCACGCCCCTGGAGTCGACGCGCGACTCGACCAGGTCGAGCGCGAGATCCGGGCCGGTCTCAGGGAACAGCCGCGTGCCCTGGCCGAGGATCACCGGGACCACGATCAGGGTCATCTCGTCCACCAGGTCGTGCTCCAGCAGCGACCGGACCAGGGTGCCGCTGCCGTGCACCTGCACCTCGCCCCCCGGCCGGGCCTTCAACTCCCGGACGGCCGCCGCGACGTCCCCGGACAGGACGGTGGTCTCCGCCCACTCCGGGTCGGTGAGCGTGGTCGACGCCACGTACTTGGGGGCGGTGTTCAGCGCCCGCCAGACGGGCTCCCAACCGGGGACGTCCCGGGCCGTCCAGGAACCCCACGAACCGGCGAACAGCTCGTAGGTCCGGCGGCCGAACAGGAACGCGTCCGCGCGCTGGTAGGTCCGGTTGATAAGGGCGTCGGTCTCCGCGTCACCCCTCCCCAGGGCCCAGCCGCCGCGCACGAACCCGTTCCTGCGGTCCTCCTCCGACGCGCCGCCGTTGCCCTGCACCACCCCGTCGACGGTGACCTGGGTCATGGTCGTCAGCTTCATGATCGCGGATCCTTCACCTCTGCGCCGCCCCCCGTGGGCGGCCTCACCCCTGCTACGAACACCACCACCCCGATCCGACACCGCCTCCCGGATTTCTCTAAAGAAATTTCCAGGAAGCCTGTCGCCGACGATCCGCAATCCTGTACCTACGAGTATGTACACTGCTCGCATGAGCACTGCGGACCGCCTGATCGAGAGCACTCGCGAGCTGCTCTGGGAGCGCGGCTACGTCGGCACCAGCCCCAAGGCGATCCAGCAGCGGGCCGGGGCCGGGCAGGGCAGCATGTACCACCACTTCACCGGCAAGCCGGATCTGGCGCTCGCCGCGATCCGGCGGACCGCCGAGGAGATGTGCGCCAAGGCCGAGGAGCTGCTCTCCGCGCCGGGGACCGCCATGGACCGCGTCGCCGCGTACCTCCACCGGGAGCGGGACGCTCTCAAGGGCTGCCCGATAGGCCGCCTCACCCAGGACCCCGACGTCATGGCCGACCCCGCGTTGCGGGCCCCGGTCGACGAAACGCTCGCCTGGCTGCGAGAACGCCTTGCCCGGGTGCTGGAGGAGGGGCGCGAGCGCGGCGAACTGGATGCCGCGCTGGACCCGCGCGCGACCGCCGCGACGATCGTCGCGACCTTGCAGGGCGCCTACGTCCTGGCCCGTGCCGCCGGTTCCGTGCGGCCGTTCGACCAGGCGATCACCGGGGTGCTGGGCCTTCTGACCGCGCATGTCCGCCCCACTGAGTAGAGAGGGCCCGTCCATTCACGCGTGTCTTCCGTACCGCGCCGCCCGACCTGTCCGCTGATAGCCCACGAGGAAAGGCAGCAGCGTCCGTGTATGCGAAGCAGTACGAGCTCACCCTGCCCGCCGACTACGACATGCAGATCATCCGCAAGCGGGTCGCCGAGGGCGGGCACGTCCTCGACCATCGGGCCGGGCTGGGGCTGAAGGCGTACGCCATCCGGGAACGCGGTATCGACGGCTCACCGGTCAACCAGTACGCCCCCTTCTATTTGTGGAACGACACCGGCGCGATGGCGCGATTCCTCGTCGGCGGGGGAGGGTTCCAGAACATCGTCCGCGACTTCGGCCGCCCCGTCGTCCGGCACTGGACGGGCATCGCCTGCCATGCCGGTCCCGCCCGTGCGGCACTTCCCCGGGCGGCCTCGCGCCGCCTCACCTCGATACCCTCCGACCCCGACCTGGACGGCACCGGGCTGGGCCTCTCCGAACTGATCGAGTGGGAGGCCGGACAACTGCGGCGGCTCTCCGGCCATGACGGTATCCACACCGCCGCGCTGGCCGTCGATCCCCGGCATTGGCAACTGGTGCGGTTCGTGGTGTGGGCGGACTCCTCCGCACCGGACGAGGAGGCGACCGAGCACTACGAGGTTCTGCACCTCTCCGCCCCCGGGCTGCGGAATCTGCCCGAGGGGCGGAGCTGGTGCTGACCACCGCGCCGAGCTGATCAGGATCGCGAGGCGGTCGCCAGGGGAGTGGCGTGCTGGAGGGCCTGGAGAATGTCGTTGACCCTTTCCTTGGCGTCCCCGAAGAGCATCTGCGTGTTGTCGCGGAAGAACAGCGGGTTCTGGACGCCGGCGTACCCCGTGGCCATGGAGCGCTTGAACACGACGACCTGGGCGGCGTTCCAGACCTCCAGGACGGGCATTCCGGCGATGGGGCTCGTGGGGTCCTCTTCGGCGGCGGGGTTGACGATGTCGTTGGCGCCGATCACCAGGACCACGTCGGCGGCGCCGAAGTCGTCGTTGATCTCGTCCATCTCCAGCACCAGGTCGTAGGGCACCTTGGCCTCGGCGAGCAGCACGTTCATGTGTCCGGGCAGGCGGCCGGCGACCGGGTGGATGCCGAACCTGACCTGGACGCCGCGCTCCCGCAGCCGCTCGGTCAGCGCGGCGACCGGGGCCTGCGCCTGGGCGACGGCCATGCCGTAGCCGGGGGTGATGATCACCGAGGAGGCCCCGGCGAGCGCCTCGGCGGTCTCCTCGGCGGTGATCTCCCGGTGCCGGCCCTGGTCGGCGCCGGACGCCGCGGGCGCTTCGAGCCCGAAGCCGCCGGCGATGACCGAGATGAACGAGCGGTTCATCGCCTTGCACATGATGGCCGACAGGTAGGCGCCGGAGGAGCCCACGAGCGCGCCGACGATGATCAGAAGGTCGTTGCCGAGCAGGAACCCCGACGCGGCGGCCGCCCATCCCGAGTAGCTGTTGAGCATGGAGACCACCACCGGCATGTCGCCGCCGCCGATGGAGGCGACCAGGTGCCAGCCGAGCAGCAGCGCCACCGCCGTGACCGCGACGAGCGCCCACGCCTGGGGTTCGACGACGAAGACGACGGTGAGCGCGACGAAGGCGGCGAGCGCGGCGACGTTGAGCAGGTTCTTGCCCGGCAGCATCAGCGGCGCGGACTTCAGCCTGCCCGACAGCTTCCCGAACGCCACGACCGAGCCGGTCAGGGTGACGGCGCCGATGAACACGCCGATGAAGACCTCGGCGCTGTGGATGCCGAGCATGTCCTCGCGGGCGAGCGAGGCCGCCTCCGTCCCGTCGGGGTGGCGTTCGACGTGCAGGTAGCCGCTCCAGCCGACCAGGACGGCGGCCAGCCCGACGAAGCTGTGCAGCAGCGCGATGAGCTCGGGCATCGCGGTCATCTCCACCGCGCGGGCCCGGTTCAGGCCGATCAGCGCGCCGACCGCGATCGCCGCGACCAGCAGCCCGAACGCGGGCGCGTCGATGCCGTCGTCGATGGTGAGCGCGATGGTGGCGGCGAGCGCCACGGCCATGCCGAGCATGCCGTAGGTGTTGCCCAGGCGCGCGGACTCGTGCCGGGACAGCCCGGCCAGCGCGCGGATGAAGAACAGCGCCGCGACGATGTACGCCGCGGTCGCGGAGGTCGCGATCGTCATCGGCTAGCTCCTGACGAACATGGCGAGCATGCGGCGGGTGACCGCGAATCCGCCGAAGACGTTGATGCTCGCGAGCAGGATCGCCGCGAGGGAGAGCACGGTGATCGCCGCGTTTCCGGCGCTGATCTGCACCAGCGCTCCGACCACGATGATCCCGGAGATCGCGTTGGTCACCGACATCAGCGGGGTGTGCAGCGCGTGGTGCACGTTCCCGATGACGTAGTAGCCGATCACGATGGCCAGCGCGAACACGGTCAGGTGCACCTGCAGCGCCGCGGGCGAGAGCGCGACCAGGCCGAACAGCCCGGCGGCCGCGGCCGCGGCGGCGAGCCGGCGCAGCGCCGGGTTCGCCGCGCGGGACGGGGCCTCCGCCTCGGCCTCGTGCTCCACCGGTGGGGCCGCGACCGGCGCCGCCGACACCGCCACCGGGGGAGGCGGCCAGGTGAGTTCGCCCTCGCGGACGACGGTCATCGAGCGTTGCACGACGTCGTCGAAGTCCAGGACGAGCGCGCCGTCCCGCTGCGGGGTCATCAGCTTCATCAGGTTGAGCAGGTTGGTGCCGTAAAGCTGCGACGCCTGCGCGGGCAGCCGTCCGGCCAGGTCGGTGTAGCCGAGGATGACCACGCCGTTCGCGGTGACCACCCGCTCGCCGGGGACCGTGCCCTCGACGTTTCCGCCGTTGGCGGCGGCCATGTCCACGATCACCGAGCCCGGACGCATCGTCGCCACCATCTCGGCGGTGATCAGCTTCGGCGCGGGCCTGCCGGGGATGAGCGCGGTGGTGACGATGATGTCGACGTCGCGGCACTGGTCGGCGTAGAGCGCGGCGGCGCGGACGTTGTAGTCGTCCGACATCTCCTTGGCGTAGCCGGTGTCGGGGGCGTCGTCCGGCCGGGCGTCGGCGACGGCGAGGTAGTCGCCGCCGAGCGAGCGCACCTGGTCGGCGACCTCCGGCCGCGGGTCGGTGGCGCGGACGATCGCGCCCAGGCTGCCCGCCGCGCCGATCGCCGCGAGCCCCGCGACGCCGGCCCCCGCGACCAGCACCTTCGCCGGCGGCACCTTGCCCGCCGCGGTCACCTGGCCGGTGAAGAACCGCCCGAACTCGTGCGCGGCCTCGATGACCGCCCGGTAGCCCGCGATGTTGGCCATCGAGGACAGGACGTCGAAGGACTGCGCGCGGGAGATCCGTGGGACGGCGTCCAGGGAGAGCGCCGTGATGGGGCGCTTGGCGAGTTCCTCGACGAACTCCGGATCGAGCCGGGGGTTCAGCAGGGCGATCAGCGTGGTGCCCGGTCGCAGCGCGTCCAGCCGCTCGGGGGAGGGCGGGTTGACGCCCAGCACGATGTCCGCGGCGGTCGCGGACCCCACGGCCGCGCCGGCGGCCTCATAGCGGTCGTCGGGGAAGCCCGCCCCGGCTCCGGCACCGGGCTCGACGACCACCTCGTACCCGAGTTTCTGTAGTTCGGTAACGGTGTCCGGGGTCACCGCCACCCGCTGTTCGCCGGGCGGATCCTCCTTGAGAACTCCGATGATCATGACAACCACCTCACATCTCGTGCGCGTCAGCGGCCTGCGGTCGCAGGACGGGGCACCGCGCCGCCGGGCCGGGGTGCCCGCCTGCCAGCGCGGCGCGCGAGCGAGCGGACGGCGTCGGATATCTCGGCATCAAGGTAATTCTGCCGCGCGCTCGACCGCTTCCGCTTTGCGCTGTGTGCCAGTCTTGGCCCTGAATGTTTGGGTACTTGAGATAGTCCCGCTGCGGGCGGTGACGGCGGGGACACGTTGCGACCTGCGGTGGGCCGGGCGCCGCCCGCGCCCGAGGGCGACCCTGCCGCTATCCGGCGTTGGCGAGGAGGGTCTCGGCGATCGCACGGGCCCGGCGCGCGGGCTCGGGGGTCCGGAGGCGCTGCGCGGTCACGATCGCCCCGTCCAGCAGCAGGACGAACTGCTCGGCGAGTTCGGCGTGCTCGGCGTACCCGGCCTTGGCGAGCAGCCCGTCGACGTAGCCGGTGACCGCGCGCTTGTGGTCCTCGGCGAGCGAGTAGACCGCGTGGTCGGTGTCGGCGATCTCGGCCATCGCGTTGATGAACGAGCAGCCGCGGTAGTCGTCGCCGAAGCCCGCCTCCAGCGCGTCGAAGACGGCCAGGGGCTCGTCGCCGCGCGCGGCGACGTCCTCGGCCAGGGCGCGGCGCCAGGTCTCGTCCCGCTCCCGTAGGAACGCCGCCACCAGGTCGTCCTTGCTGGCGAAGTGGCGGTAGAAGGACGCCCGGCCCACGCCGGACCGCTCCAGCAGGCGCTCCACCCCGACCGCGTGGATGCCCTCGGCGTAGAAGAGGTCCTCGGCGGCCTGGACGAGGCGTTCGCGGGCTCGTGTCGGCATACCGCCGAGAGTACCGCGACTTGACCCAAAACGGAACCGATCAGTACCGTACCGGGCAGTCAATGGAACCGATCGGTACCGTTTTGGAGGTCCTGGTGGCCGATGACGGACGGACGCGGCACGCCCGCTGGAGCGTGCTCGCCCTCGGACTCGGAGTCTTCGCGGTCGGGACGGACGAGTTCGTCCTCGCCGGCATGCTGCCCCTGCTCGGCGACACCTTCGACATCTCGATCGCGGCGGCCGGGCAGGTGGTCACCGCGTTCGCGCTGGTCTGCGCGCTGCTGGCGCCGGTCCTCGGCACGCTGACCGCCCGCTGGCCGCGGCGCCGCATCCTGCTGCTCGCGCTCGGCGTCTACCTGGCGGGCAACGCCGCCACCGCGCTCGCGCCGAGCTTCCCCGCGCTGGTGGCCGCGCAGATGGTCGCCGCTGTGGGGGCCGGACTGTTCGTACCGGCGGCGTCGGTGACCGCGGCGGCACTGGTCCCCGCCGAGCGCCGGGGCCGGGCGATCGCCGCGGTCATGACCGGCTTCACCGCCGCCACCGCCCTGGGCGCCCCCATCGGGACCGTCCTCGGCGGGACGCTGGGATGGCGCGCGACGGTGTGGTTCCTGGCCGCCCTCGCCGTCCTCGGCATCGGGACCGTGCCGGCCGTGATCCCCAAGCGGATCACCGCCCCGGCGCCCGAGGGCCTCGGCGAGCGGCTGCGCCCGCTGCGCGACCCCCGCGCGCTCGCCCTGATGGGCACCACGCTGGTCGGCTTCACCGCCGTCTACATCCCCTACACCTACATCTCCGCCGTCTTCGAACCCGCGACCGGCGGAGACGCCGACCGGCTGGCCCTGCTGCTGTTCGTCTTCGGCCTGGTCGGCACGGTGGCCAACTACGCGGGCGGGACGCTGGCCGACCGGCTCGGCGGGCGCGCGGTCGCGTCCGGCGCGATCGTCCTGCTCGTCGCGGCGCTGCTGGTGATGCCCCTGACCACGGACTCCTTCGCCGCGGCGACCGTGATGGTGGTCGCCTACGGAATCCCGGCCTGGGCGCTGACGACCCCCCAGCAGCACCGGCTGATCGCGTTGGATCCGGCCTCGGCCTCGGTCTATGTGTCCCTCAACGCCGCCATCCTCTACCTGGCCATCTCCCTGTCGGGCATGGCCGGTGCGGTCGGCATCGGCTGGCTCGGCGCCGACCGGCTCGCCCCGGCCGCGGCCGTGGTCGCCCTGCTCGCCCTGGGCCTGTCCGAACTGGCCCACCGCCTCGCCCGGCGGCCCGCCGGGCCCCCGGCCGAAACGCTTGCGGGAGGGACGCCCGTCGATCACGCGATGGACAAGCGATGACCGGCGGACGAGGGCGTGACGCCACCGCGCTCCCAGCGCGGCACCGTGAAAAGGAGTGGACGTGATGACGAGGGTGCTTGTAGCTTCCAGTTGGCCGTGACACCGCCCGAGGAGGTGAGACCCATGAACGCAGTAACGACGTGGGTGCTCCCCTTCCGGTCGCGGTTGGGCGATTGACGTAGGTGTCGCCGGGAGCGCCTCACCATCAGGGCACTCCCGAAAGGCAACACCTATGCACGCTTCGCGATCCACCGCCCGGCCGTCGTCGAACGACACGGCCGAGCGCGACGTCCGCGCGCCCCTCGGCCACGACGTGATCATCGCCGGCTGCGGGCCGACCGGTGCGATGCTGGCCGCCGAACTGCGGCTGCACGATGTGCGGGTCCTCGTCGTGGAGAAGGAGACCGAGCCCGCCTCGTTCGTCCGCATCGTCGGCCTGCATATCCGCAGTCTCGAACTGATGGCGATGCGCGGCCTGCTGGAGCGCGTTCTCGAACACGGACGGCGGCGTCCGGCCGGAGCCTATTTCGCGGCCATCAGCAAACCCGCCCCCGCGGGCCTGGACTCCGCCTACGCCTATCTGCTGGGAATCCCGCAGCCGGTCGTCGAGCGCCTACTCGAAGAACACGCGGTCGGGCTGGGCGCGCAGGTCAGGCGTGGTCGCGCGGTGACCGGTCTCGTCCAGGACGAGGAGGGCGTGACCGTCGAGCTGGCCGGCGGAGAACGGCTGCGGGCGCGCTATCTCGTCGGCTGTGACGGCGCACGCAGCACGGTGCGCAAACTGCTCGGCGTCGGTTTTCCCGGCGAGCCCTCACGCACCGACACGCTGATGGGCGAGATGGAGGTGCGCGCACCGCAGGAGGAGATCGCCGCCAAGGTGGCCGAAATCCGTGAGAGCCACAAGGCGTTCACGCTCGGCCCCTTCGGCGGAGGGGCCTATCGCGTCGTGGTCCCCGCCGCCGGGGTCAGCGATCGCGCGGAACCGCCCACCATCGAGGACTTCAGACGGGAGCTGCGCGCCATCGCCGGAACCGATTTCGGCGTGCACTCCCCGCGCTGGCTGTCCCGTTTCGGCGACGCCACCCGGCTGGCCGACCGGTACCGGGTCGGCCGGGTGCTGCTGGCGGGCGACGCGGCGCACATCCATCCGCCCACCGGCGGTCAGGGCCTCAACCTGGGAGTTCAGGACGCATTCAACCTCGGCTGGAAACTGGCCGCGCGGATCCGCGGCTGGGCGCCGGAAACGCTCCTGGACACCTACCACGCCGAACGCCATCCGGTCGCCGCGGACGTACTGGACAACACCCGAGCCCAGATGGAACTGCAATCCGCCGGAGCGGGCCCGCGGGCCGTGCGCAGGCTGCTCAGCGAACTGATGGACTTCGACGAGGTGAACCGCCATCTGACCGAGAAGATCAGCGCGATCGGCATCCGCTACGACTTCGGCGAGGGCCCCGACCTGCTCGGCCGCCGCCTGCACGACATCGACCTGAAACAGGGCAGTCTCTACGGTCTGCTGCGTCGCGGCCGCGGCCTGCTGCTGGACCGCACCGAACGCCTGAGCGCCGGCGGCTGGTCGGACCGGGTCGATCACCTCGCGGATTCCACGGCCGCGCTGGATGTTCCGTGCGTCCTGCTGCGCCCCGACGGCCACGTCGCCTGGATCGGTGACGATCAGCAGGAGCTGGACGGCCACCTCGCCCGCTGGTTCGGCAGGCCCGCCGACTGATCTCGCCTGAGGGCTCGTCCCGTCCAGGAGGCCGACCGGTTCGGCCTCCTGGACGGGCTGGTCGTCCGCAACCACATGCGTCAAGGCGATGCGGCGAGCCCCGCCAGCCCTCGACGCGCCCGGTCAGGTGACCTTGGTGGGCGCGGGGGAGTCCGCCGCGCCCACCTCCGCGGCGACGCGTCTGCGCGGCTGGGCCAGTGCGGCGGCTATGGCCACCGTGCCGACGACGCACACGGCGGCCGTCCCGTACAGCGCGATGTGCAGGGCATCGGTGAATCCTGCGGCCGGCGCGCCGGAGGCACCGCCGGTGACGTCTCCGGCGGCGACCCGCACGGCCAGTTCCTTGGAGCCGACGCGACCGCTGATCAGGCTGACCAGGACGGCGCCGTAAACGGCGATGACAATGGCTTCGCTGCCGATGCGCATGGTGTTGAGAAAGCCGGTCGCCATTCCGGCCCGTTCGGGTTCGACGAGGCTCATCGCCGCTCCGTCCCCCACGCCGAACGACAGGCCGGCGCCCAGCCCGACCATCAGCAGCGGCCCGGCGATGACGGCGACGGACGTGGACGGGCCGATCACGGTGAGCCAGGCGTTGCCGCCCGCGAACAACGCCAGGGAAAGCGTGATCAGTGCGCGGGGCGATACGCCCCGGTTCACCAGCCCGCCGGCCAGCGGCGGGGCCAGCAGCACCGGCGCGGTCATCAGCAGCAGCACCGTCCCGGCGCGCTGCGGGGACAGGCCGCTCGCCCCGACCAGGTAGGTGGGCAGGTAGGTCAGCAGCGTCACGAAGCCGAACGTCGAGACGACGGGCACCATGCACAACGCGAGGAACCGGCGGTTCTTCGCCAGCGACAGGTCGAGGAGCGGCGCGGCGGAACGCGCCTGCAGAACGACGAAGGCCACCAGCAGCCCCACACCGGTGGCCAGCAGAGCCACCACGCCGGGGCTCGTCCACCCCCACTCCGGACCCTGGACCGCACCCAGGACCAGCGCGCCCAACCCGGCGACGAACACCACCGCACCGGTCACGTCCAGCCGGGGGCGCTGCGCGGCGCGCGACTCGGCCACGTAGCCCACCCCGGCCAGCGCCACGGCCACCAAGGCGGCGTGCGTCCCGAAGGTGGCGCGCCAGCCCAGCGCGCCGACCAGCCAGCCCGACAGGGTCGGTCCGGCCGCCAGACCGAGCCCGGCGGCGCTGCCCAGCGCCGCGAACGCGCGGGTGCGCGCCGCGCCGTCGAAGGTGGTGGCGAGGATCGCGCCGCCGCTGGCGAACACCCCGGCCGAGCCGATGCCCGACAGGGCTCGCGCCGCGTCCAGCAGGGCGATGCCGGGGGCGGCGGCCGCGGCCAGCGAGCCGACGGCGAACAGCCCCGCGCTGGCCACGAACGTCCGGCGGCGCCCCACCAGGTCGGCCGTGGAGCCGGCGACCAGCGTGAACGAGGCGAACGTCAGGTTGTAGGCGTTCATGACCCACTGGAGAGGGGCACCGGCGGTGCGCAGGTCCGCGCCGATGTCGGGCAGCGCCACGGCCGCCCCGGAGATCGACATCGGCACGGTGAGGAAGGCGAGCATCACCACCGCGAGCGTGATCGTTGGACGGGGGCGTCCGGCGGGTCCGGTCGTCACGAGTTCGGGCTCCTTCAGGGCAGGATCGACGGCCAATCAGCCACCAAGGCGACAGTGCCACTGAGTGGCACTAGCTGTCAAAGGGCAATAGCCCCCAGGTGGTAGCCTCGTGGTGTGAGTGATGACCTGCGCGACCTGCCGCTGCGCGAGCGCAAGAAGGTGCGCACTCGCCGAGCCCTGGCCGAGACCGCTCTCCGCCTGTTCACCGAACGCGGATACGACGCCACCACGCTGGACGACCTGTGCGACGCGGTGGAGGTTTCCAGGCGTACCTTTTTCCGCAACTACCGGTCCAAGGAGGACGTCGCACTGGCCGCCGACAGCGACCTGTGGTCGGCCTATCTCGACGATGTGGCGGCGCGGGAGATGAACGGCCCGGTGATAGATGCCCTCCGCGTCACGTTGGCCACCACCCTGAGCACCATGGACGACGACTGGGAACGCCGTTTCCTGGCCGCCCGCGAATTGTCGGAAGCCGTCCCCGCCTTGCAGGCGCACAGCCTCGGCTACTGCCAGGACACCACTCGGGCCCTGGTCGCGGTGGTGAGCGGCCGCTCCGACGCCGGCGTCGAGGAATGGCGCCTCCGCCTGGCCGTGGAGATATTCGTCGCCGCCTGGCGCACGGCCTCCCTGCGCTGGACGGCGCAGGGCGGCCGAGGGGACCGCGGCGCACTGATGGAACTGGTCGAGGAGACCTTCGCCGCGATCCCCGCCGCGCTCACCGCCACCGCCTAGCGATCACGCTTCGTAGTTCTTCGGCGAGGGCCGATGATGTCGGCCCGCGGTGCTCATCGACGCCTGCTGGATGCGGCTGACGGCGTCAGGACTCGGCCGGAAGCTCGACCCACTCCAGCGCCCACCGGTTGAGGTCGAGCAGCACCCGGCCGAGCGCGGCCCCCTTCTCGGTCAGCCGGTACTCGATGCGCACCGGGGTGTCGGGCTCCACGCTGCGCTCGACGAGCCCGTCGGCCTCAAGATCCTTCAACCGCTGCGACAGCAGCTTGTGGGTCATGTCCGGAACGGCGGCCGCGATGTCGCTGAACCGGGTGGCGCCGCCGAGCAGCGCGCGCAGCACGGTCGCGGCCCAGCGGCGGCCGATCATGTCCATCGCCGCGGCGTAGTACGGGCAGTACGGCCGGAGGTGCTCGATGTCCAGCTCGCGATGTGACATGGTCCACTTCCCGGATCTACTATCTTTAGGATACCTTCCATCCTTATGATACAACATGATCCACTAAGGAGTAAGGCGATGCCCGAGTCGAGCCCGGCGACGCTGTCGTACGAGGTGTTCGTGTCCGAGCCGATCCCCACCACCGGCACGCTGCCGACCGGGGCGCGCCAGCAGTGGTCTCCGCTGTCGACCACCCTGGTCTCCGGCGACACGGACGCGGTCCTGGTCGACCCGCCGTTCACGGTCGAGCAGACCCGCCGGGTCGGTGACTGGGTCGAAGGCTCCGGCAAGCGGCTGACCCACATCTACATCACCCACGGCCACGGCGATCACTGGTTCGGCGCGTCCTTGCTGGCCGAGCGCTTTCCCGGGGCGCGGGTGCACGCCACCGAGGGCACCATCCGGCTCATGCACGGCTCGACGACCGGGCGGCGGAAGGCGTTCTGGGAGAACCTCTTCCCTGGGCAGCTCCCCGACGTCCAGGTCACCGCGCAGGCGCTTCCGGCCGAGGGCCTCACCCTGGAGGGGCACCCGCTGCGTGCCGTCGAGGTCGGGCACAGCGACTGCGACGATTCCACCGTCCTGCACGTTCCGGCGCTCGGTCTGGTCGTCGCCGGGGACGTCGCCTACAACAACGTCCACCAGTATCTCGCCGACGGCGGGCTCGACGGCGGCATCGACGCCTGGCTCCGCGCCCTCGACACCGTTCGCGCCCTGTCACCGGACGCCGTGGTCGCCGGCCACAAGGACGCCGCCCGCGCCGACGACCCGCGCATCCTCGACGAGACCGCGGAATACCTGCGCACCGCCCGCGAGGTGCTCGCCGGGAAGCCCTCGGCGCGAACGTTCTTCGACGAGATGACCCACCGCTACCCGGACCGGGTCAACCCCGGCACCGTCTGGCTCAACGCGCAGAGGCTGGCCTGATGCGCGGCGTGCGCTTCCACGAGTTCGGCGGACGGGACACCCTGCGGGTCGACCAACTGGAAGAGCCGGAACCGGGCGCCGACAACGTCGTGATCCGGATCGCCCGCGCCAGCGTCAGCCCCCTCGACGACAAGGTCCGCACCGGCGTCCTGCCCCCGTCGATGCACCGACCGCTGCCGCTGGTGCCCGGAGCCAGTGCCGTGGGGCACGTGGCGGAGCCCGGCCCGTCGGGGCACGCACCCGGTGCGCGCGTCCTGCTGTGCGGGTGGGGCTACGGGACGACACGCGACGGCACCTGGCGGGAACTGGCGTCCGTCCCGCCGAGCCACCTCGTCCCCATTCCCGACGACGTCAGCGACGAGGAGGCCGCCGGCCTGGTGGCCGGGGCGGGCTACCTGACCGCCTGGCTGGCGCTCACCAGGACCGCCCGGATGCGGCCGGGGCAGGTCGTCCTCGCACCCGGGATCTACGGCGCGGTCGCCTACGCCGCCGCCCAGGTGGCCCCGATCCTCGGCGCCTCGCAGGTCATCTCCACCGTCCGCGGCGCCGACCGCCTCGCCGCCGTCCCCGGCACCGGCGACCTCGCGGTCATCGACCTGGAGCGGGAAACGCTGGGCGCCGGGGTCGCGCGGCTGACCGGCGGCGCGGGGGTGGACATCGTTCTCGACGGCCTCGGCGGCGACCTCACCGGCCAGGCACTCGGCACGCTCCGGCGCGGGGGAGTCCTGGTCAGCATCGGCTACACCGCCGGCAGGAAGGCCGCCATCGACGTCACCGACCTCATCTGGAAGACCACGCGGGTGGAGGGCTTCCTGTTCACCGCTTTCACGCAGGAGGAACTGGCCGACACGTATCGCACCCTGCTGGGGCACCTCGCGGCCCACGAGATCACCCCCGTGATAGACCGCGTCTATCCGCTGGAAGAGGCCGCCGAGGCTCAAAGACGCGTCGTCGAAGACCGTCCTCTCGGAAGGGTGCTCCTCGACCCCCAAGCCTGATGCCGCCTCATCAGGCGGACCGGACCAGGATCGCTCGGTGCCTTGGACGGATCCCACCTCCTGGTTCGAGCGGTTGCCCGCCTGCTATCTGGCGACGGGCATGCTCCTGACCGATCCGCAGGAACACGTCCTGCTGGTGAAGACCCACTACCGGACCGACTGGGGTCTGCCCGGCGGAGTCGCGGAGGACAACGAACCTCCCCACGTCGCATGCGGTAGGGAGATTCGCGAAGAACTGGGCTTGGACCGTCCAGCCGGCCCGCTTCTGGCCGTCGACTTCGTCGCGGCTGGAAGCGGTCGGCCCCGGCCGATGATCTACCTGATCTTCGACGGCGGCGTCCTCGACCATTCCGCTATCACGGTCCAAGAAGAGGAGATCGCCGCCTTCGTCTTCCTCCCTCCTGACAAGGCGATATCCCGTATGGCGCCCACCGCCGCCCACCGGCTGCCACGTGCACTGACAGCGCGCCACACCGGCCACGTGACCTACCAGTCCCTCAGCCCGACATAGGCAAGCGCCCCGAGACCGGGATTCTGCGGACGCCCGGAGAGTGACCGCAGGACAATACGGGACGTGGCAGATGGAGAAGTGATCGCGGCCGGCGAAGTCCCGTTCGTCATCCTCGATGGGCGAGGCACCGTCATGGCCCGCTACGAGACGGTCCGGCGTGATCAGCCCGCGCACAGCCTGAGCGATCCCGAATCCACCGCCTGGACGCTCGTCCTTGACGGCACGGAGTTCGAGGTGGTCGGCGCGGACGGGCGGCCCTGGGTGCCGATCGGCAGCGGCTGGGCCAGGGGAGGCGAGCAACCGATGATCGCGCGAGCCGGAGTCGTTTCCTACGAATTCTTCTACGCTCACCATCTCGGATGGCTGGCGGGCCCCGTAAAGCTGACGTTCGACGTGGACGCGATGGTCGTCGATGTTGAGAGCAACCTGAAATTCGAGGCCGACTAGGGGGTCGGCAACTCGCCTCAGCGAATCGCGGACTCGATCTGCGCGAGGTGCCCGGCGAGGATCTCGTCGAACGCGGCGCGGCGATCGGCCGCGAGCGGGCGGATCTCGCGCGCGAAGTGGGCCAGAGCGGGAAATTGGTCGGGGTCCGCGCCGAGGACCGCGACACGGAAGTGCTCCATGCCCTGTTCGTATTCATCCGGGGCGAGGGTGCCGATGCCGGCCTCGGAGGCGATCAGCGCGGCGAGGAGGATCACGATCCGGTGGTAGCGGGACGGGATCTCCTCATCGGGCAGACCCGAGGCCCGCAGGGCCTGGAGCACCTCCTCCATCACCAGCCGGGAACCGGCGCCGCCCGACGCGTAGCGTCCCCAGACCACGGCGAGTTGGGGGTGCTGCCCGAACGCTTCTCGCAGGCGCAGGGCCGTGGCGGTGATCCGCTGCTTCCAGTCGCCCTCGGGGCGGTAGCCGTCCATCGCGGCCGCGAGGGTCCGGTCGGCGACCGCGCGTAGCAGCTCGGTCTTGTTACGGAAGTGCCGGTAGAGGCTGGAGGAGTCGGTCCCGAGCGCGGCGGCGAGCTTGCGCACGCTGAACGGCTCGGTGTCGCCCGTACGCAGCAGCTCTGCCGCCGTGTCCAGGATCTCCTCGGTGGACCAACGCCTTCGGCCTGCCATCTCGCCCCTCTCGTCCGTGCTCACTCTAGGGCATGCACTTGCCGTTGCACGCGGTGCGTGCATAATGAGGACAACGCAGCGGCCGAGGGCTCTCGGCCAGGAAGGAAGAGGGAGACATGCGCGAGACCACTGATGTGCAGCGCCCGCCGGAGCCGGACCTCTCGGCGATCACCGCCGAAGAGCTGATCTCCTATCGCACCGCCGAGAACAACTGGCGGGCGTCCAGCGCGGCTCGGGCGTTCATCGGGGAACCGGACCCCGGCGCGTTGATCGAGTGGCAGGACGTCGAGCTGCCCGGTCGAGACCTTCCGGTCCGGGTGTACCGGCCGCTGGAGGCCGCGACCGACCTGCCCCTCGTGGTCCATGTCCACGGAGGCGGTTTCGTGGGGACGGCGGCGCAGTGCGACTGGACCAACAGCCATCTCGCCGCGCGGCTGCCCGCGCTCGTCGTCTCCGTCGAGCACCGCCTCGTCGCCCCGGACAGTCCGCTACCGAACGCCGCCGCCGACGGCTGGGACGTGCTCCAGCACCTGATGCGGAACGCCTCGGAGTGGGGCGCCGACCCGACGCGCACGGCCGTGTTCGGTGAGAGCTTCGGCGCGTTGATCAGCGCCCTGACGGCCGTCCGGGCCCGGGAGGCCGGCGTGGAGCTCAGGGCGCAGGTGCTGGTCAACCCCGCGACCGACGTGACCGAGACGATGCTCGACTACCCGTCCGTCGCCGAGTACGCCTACAGCCCGAGCCGCGCCAAGCCCCTGCTTCAGTTCTTGCGGCGGCTAGCCGTCCCGCAGGGAGTCGACGCCCGCGCGTTCTCGCCCCTGTACGCGGACGACCTGGGCGGGCTCGCTCCCGCCCTGGTCGTGGTGCCGACCCAGGACGCGGTCGCCGATCACGGCCGCCGCTACGCCGAGCGACTGCGAGCGGCCGGGACATCCGTGCAGCTCACGGAGTACCCCGGAGCGCGGCACGCGTTCCTCACCTTGCCGGGTGTGGAGCCGCAGGCGGTGGACGCCCAGGCGGAGATCTTCGAGTTCCTCCGCGTGGCCCTGGCAGCGTGACGGAGGAACGATGCACGCCGCCCTGCCGGGGATGGGGATGACGTCGCCGCCGCAGGTGAGGAGCCGGGCGAGGGCCACCTGGGCGGGAGTCGCTTCCTTGGCGACGGCTCATACGGTCCCGGGGCCCAGGCGGCCCGCTACGGCGACCACAACCTCCGCATGATCGTTCCCGCCGCCCTCATCTGCGCGACAGCATGCGCGCCCTCGACCCGCACCCGTCCCCGATCAGTAGGCCGAGGCGACACAGGGCGCTCGCCGCACTGGGCGCCGTGTGTGGTGAGACCGTTATCGCGACGATGGTTCCGTACCGACCACACCCCGCCCCTAGAAAACCATATCCATACACCCAACTCGGCACTTCGTGCGTACGAATGCTCTCAATGGCGAGGGGTGATGGGGGCGCGTGAGTGACGAGGGCCCGGGTCCATTTGCGGACGCGGGCCCTCTTCATTCCGCTAAGCCCTGATGCCTGGGACGAGGCGGGCGCGGTCGCGCCATGCGCGTTCCCACTGCTGGGTCATCTTGGGGTAGACGATGAGGTACCGGAAGGGCTTGATCAGAGCCATGTAAAGGCGTCCGAATATTCCGTTGGGCTTGACCAGCGCGGCCATGTGCAGCTCGTAGTCGCCGTTCTCGCTCTGTACCCATCCCAGGTGGCACACCGTGTGCACGGTCTTGTTCGCCAGTTCCAGGGCGGACTCGTCTTCGAGGACGTACAGCCGGGTGAACGGAGTGCCGCGGATGGCCTGGCCGTCTGGGGGCACGGGCAGATCGGACGGCAGGATCTCCCGCAGCGACCTGACCCGCTTACCCAGGCTCGCCTTGGGCTTGTCCCAGCCGAGGAGGGCGCCGAGCTTCCAGCGGACGGCGAAGAGGAACCGCACCGAGAGGCCCGCGTTTCCGGGGCCGGCGAGCGCTGCGAGCGCGTCGAGCATCACCGGGAAGTCGTCCGGGCCCGCGCCAGGAGTGCGGTACCGCCACACGTCCTCCACCCGGAATCCCGGTGTGAGTTCGTGGATCCGCCATGGGCGTGAGGTGTGCTCGGTGTGCGGGAGTCGGTTCGACATGGTCTCCTCCTTGCCCACCAGCCCTATACGCTGGCGTATACATCGAGGTTAGGCTCTTATATACGGGTGCGTATAGATCTTGGGGAATGAGGTGGGTCACACGGTGGGAGCCGTTCGAACGCCACAGGCCGCGTGGATCGAGGAAGGACTGCGGGCACTCGCCGCGGGCGGACCCGAGGCCGTACGGATCGAGGCGCTCGCCAAGAGCCTCGGCGTGACGAAGGGCGGCTTCTACGGGCACTTCGCCGACAGGAACGCGCTGCTGGAGGCGATGCTGGACGTCTGGGAGCGCGAGAGCATCGACGACGTGGTGGCCCGCGTCGCACACGAGGGCGGCGACGCTCGGGCCAAGATCCGGCTCGCCGGCCGGCTGACGCTGTCGGGTGACCGCCTGCTGCCGATCGACCTGGCCGTCCGGGATTGGGCGCGACGCGATGAGGTGGTCTCCGAACGCCTGCGCCGCGTCGACAACCAGCGCATCACGCTGGCACGCGAAATGATCGGCACGTTCTGCTCTGATCCCGACGAGATCGAGGCGCGCAGCCTGCTGGCCTTCTGCCTGGCCATCGGCAGTCATTTCCTCGCCGCCGACCACCCGGGCCGCACCCGCGCCGAGGTCCGCGCCCGCGCCACCGACATCGTCTTGATGGACCTTCACGACGAGGACGTCTGACCGTCCCGCACTCGGCTGACCGTGTGCTCGGCTTCCGTGTTCGCCCGGCGTCTGAGGCGTGCGCGCCGGGCGAGCGCCGGCTGTGGTGACGCGCTCCTAGGGGGATGCCGTCCGCGCCTTGACGAGTTCGAGGGCCATCCCGCGCATCGGAAGTGGAGCCCATCGACATGTGCTGGTGGAGGGGCACGTGTCCGGGCGCCCCCCTCGGGGCTACCGAGAAATTGACCCATGATGCTTGTCATCGAATGAACCATCTGGTGGGTCTTTGGCGGCCGTAGATTCATCGGTGTCAGCAAGAAGCGCCTGGTGGGAAGCCAGGCCGGCCCTCCGGGAGAATCCATGAACGCCGCCGCCTCGAACCACTCGAACGCACCCCTTCTCGTCCGGTCCGAGACCGCCGAGTCCCTCCAGGACGGCGCGACGAGCCTGATCACCCTGCTCGCCGACGCGGGCGCGACCGGCGGGGCGCTGACCGCCAACAAGGCCACGTTCCAGAAGGGTTCGCCGGGCGCTCCCGCGCACTTCCACACCAAGGCGACCGAGATGTTCTTCGTCCTGGACGGCACGATGCGGATCCTCGTGGACGCGGAGGTCCTGACCCTGAACAAGGGCGACTTCCTCACCGTCCCGCCGACCGTGCCGCACGCGTTCGCGCCGGCTCCCGGCAGTGAGGCCGAGATGCTGGTGGTCTTCACCCCTGGCCTGGAGCGCTTCGACTACTACCGGCTCCTGGAGCGTGTCCACCGGGGCGAGGCCACGGTGCAGGACATCCGCGACAGCTCGCAGCAGTACGACAACCACTACTTCGACAGTCCCGTGTGGTCGAAGGCCCTCGCCGAGCACTGAGCCCGTAGCCGGGCCGCGTGAACCAGCGGCCCGGCCGAGTGTCCTCCCTGCGCCTCCTTCTCCGAAAGTGGTTTCCCCATGCCCTCGACCACGTCCTCAGCACCCGGGCGGCGCCGCCTGGGAGCGACGCTGGCGCTGCTGGCGTTCGCCCAGTTGATCATCTCGATCGATTACAACATCGTGTACGTCGCGCTGCCGGAGATCGGCTCCGGCCTCGGCTTCTCCGCGCAGGACCTCCAGTGGGTCGTCAGCGCGTACGCCGTCGCGTTCGGCGGCTTCCTGCTGCTCGGCGGGCGGGCGAGTGACCTGTTCGGGTCGCGGCGGCTGTTCGCCTCGGGGTTGGTTCTGTACGCGGTCTCCTCGCTGCTCGGCGGCCTCGCCGAATCCGCCGCGGTGCTGGTCGGGGCCCGCGCCGGCCAGGGGATCGGTGGGGCGCTCCTGTTCCCCGCGACGCTCACCCTGGTCTCCACGAGCTTCGCCGAAGGGCGTGAGCGCAATCGGGCGTTCGCGGTGTGGGGCACTGCGGGCGGCAGCGGGATGATCCTCGGCTCGCTGCTCGGCGGTGTGCTGACGGACGCGTTCGGCTGGGAGGCGGTGTTCTTCGTCAACGTGCCCCTGGCCGGTGCCGCCGCGCTGCTCGCCTTCGTGTTGATCGCACCGGACGGCCCGCGCGCCGGTGGCCGTTCGATGGACGTCGCGGGGGCGCTGACCTCGACGATCGGCGTCACGGCCGTGGTGTTCGCCCTGGTGCAGGGGCCGGAGTCGGGATGGCTCTCGCCCGTGGTCCTGACCGCCGCGCTCGCGGGCGCCCTCATGCTCGCCGCTTTCGTCGCGGTCGAACGGCGCAGCGCGGATCCGCTGATGCCGCTGCGCCTGTTCACCAACCGCGACCTGAGCGTGGGGACGGTCGTCACGTTCCTGTACATGGGCACCTTCGGCACGCTGATGTACTTCCTGACCGTGTACTTCCAGGGCGTGCACGGCTACGACGCGCTGACCACCGGGCTGGCGTTCCTGGCGCCGATGGCCGCCATCGCGGTCGGCTCGCAGCTCGCGGGCAGGCTGGCCACCCGGTACGGGATCCGGCCGGTGCTGGTCGCGGCGCTGGCGGCGGGTGGCGTCGGCGCCGTGATCGTCGCCGCGACCATGGCGACCGACGCCTCCTACGCCGCGCTGATCCCCGGGCTGCTCGTGCTCGGGCTCGGCCAGGGCGCGGGGTACACCCTGATGTTCGGTGCCGCCGCGTCGGGGGTGGCCGCGGCGGACCAGGGCATCGCCTCGGGCATCGTGTCCACCAGCCAGCAGGTCGGCGGCGCGGTCGGCCTGGCCCTGCTGGTGGCCGTCGCCAACGCGGGCCTGGACGGGCTCGGGGGCCAGGCGCTGCGTACCGCGACCACCGACGGGCTGCGCGGTGCGGTGTTGATCGCCGCGGCGGGCATCGTGGCGACCGCGCTGGTCGCACTCGGCCTGCGCAAGCCCCGCACCGCGCCGGTGGCCGAGCGCCACGAGCGGACCGGCGGTCGATCGGTGATGCACGTTTGATCGTCACAGGTTCGGCGTGGTGCCACCCCTTCCGGGTGGCACCACGCTTTGCGTTCTGGAGCGGTGTGCGGCTCAGGCGGCGGGGGGTGGCGGCAGGGCGCGGCACAGCCCGTCGAGCGCCGGTCGGTAGCGGTGGTCGGGAGGCGTGGCGTATCCGACGACCAGGCCGTCGCGGTGGGGTTGGGGGCTGTCGGGGTGGCGGAACGTCGCGAGGCCGTCGAGCGCCACGCCCATCCGGGTGGCCGCCCTGACGGTCGAGGCCTCGGTACCGGGTGGAAGACGCAGGACCGCGTGCAGCCCGGCCGCGATCCCGGTCACCGCGATGTGCGGGGCGCGTTCGGCCAAGGTCACCGCTAGCAGGTTGCGGCGGGCACGATAGCGCTGCCGCATGCGGCGGATGTGCTTGTCGTAGTTCCCGGACGCGATGAACTCCGCGAGCGCCAACTGGTCGGTGACACCCGTCCACGCCTCGCGCAACCCCTTGGCCGCGAGCATCGCCTCGACCAGGTGCGGCGGCAGCACCATCCAGCCGAGCCGGATCGCCGGGGACAGGCTCTTGCTCACCGAACCGAGGTAGACGACGTGGTCAGGATCGAGCCCCTGAAGGGCGCCGACCGGTTCACGGTCATAGCGGAACTCGCCGTCGTAGTCGTCCTCCAGCACCACGCCGCCACGGCCGCGCGCCCAGTCGACGGCTGCGGCACGGCGCGTCGGATGCAGCGGGCCGCCGGTCGGGAACTGGTGAGCGGGCGTGAGGAGGACGCCACCTGCCCCGCGCCGCGACGCGAGACCAGGGTGCGACGCCAGTTCGTCGGTCCGTGCGCCGCTCTCGTCAAGGCCCATCGGGATCGTGCGCACTCCGGCGTCGGCCAGGATGCCGCGATGGAAGGACAGGCCGTACGGCTCGACGGCCAGCGGCCCGGACAGCACACCGCCGAACAGCAGGCGCAGCCCGTGCGCGAACCCGGCGCAGACAACGATCTGGTCCGGTGAGGCGGACACCCCACGCGCCCGCGCGAGGTACTCGGCCAGCGCCCGGCGCAGTTCGGGACGTCCCTGGGGATCGCCGGGGGCGAACGCGTCATGCGGCGCGGCGGTGATCGCGCGACGGACGGCCGCGGTCCACGCGGCACGGGGGAAGGACGTCGCATCGGGTTGGCCCTGCCGCAGATTGTGGGCGACGGCGCCGACCTTGCGGTCGGGCGCCTTCCCGGGCGCGCGTCGGGGCTTGGCGACGACGCGTGCGGCGACCCGGGTACCGGCACCCTGCCGAGCGGTCAACCAGCCTTCGGCGACCAACTCGGCGTAGGCGTCCGCGACCGTGTTGCGCGCGACCCCCAGGTCCACCGCCAGCGAACGGTACGGCGGCAGCCGCGTCCCCGGCGCGAGCCGTCCACTGCGCACCGCCTCCCGCAGTGCCGCCGCCACCGCCGCCCGGCGGGGTCCGGTGGGCGACAGCTCAAGATGCAGGTCGGAGCCCGCTTCACGGGCAGAATTGACCGGAGAGTCCGGCACTCGACTGCCCCCTTGGATCGGTCTTTCGGATCCCCAGGGTAGCCGCGTGCCCAACGTCTCACCGCAAGCAGGGCCGGATAGGCGGTGGTCCTGGCCTCCAGGCTGGGCAGGGAGGCCAGGACCAAGAAGGTGGGTCTTCAGCCGCTCTTCGGTCCGATCTGCCGGAACGGCACGCCTCGGTGAGGCTGCTCGCCGTTCGAGCGTGCTCTGGATCAGGAGTCGAGCGCGTGCCCGGTCGTCGCGTCCACGTGGTCCGGGATGTCGTCGTGGCGATCGCCGACCGTCGAGGTCCCGGAGGGTTCGAACATGAGGATGGAGGCGCCGGACGGAGCGTAGGGCCTGTGCTCCGTGCCCCGGGGGACGGTGAAGACCGCGCCTTGGGGGAGCAGAACGGTGCGCTCCCCTGAGGGCTCGCGCAGGGAGATGTGCAGCTCTCCGTCGAGCACGAGGAAGAACTCGTCGGTGTCGTCGTGGACGTGCCAGACGTGCTCGCCTTCGACCTTCGCGATGCGGACGTCGTAGTCGTTGACCCGCGTGACGATGCGGGGGCTCCACAGGGCGTCGAAGGAGGTCAGCGCCTTGCCGAGAAGGATGGGGTCGTTGCTCATAGGCTCATCCTGGGGTGTGCGGGCGCTCCGCGTGAGTGCTAGGAATTGCATATGGCGAAAGAATCCTCGCACGCCGTTCGCGCGGGCCTGCACCGGGTCGTCGTGATCGTCGACGAGAACTCCAACCCGTTCGAACTCGGCTGTGCGACCGAGGTCTTCGGTCTGCCCAGGCCCGAGCTCGGCCGTGACCTCTACGACTTCAGGCTCTGCGCCGCCGAGCCGAGCACCGTGATGCGGGACGGGTTCTTCACTCTCACGGGGGTCGCCGAGCTGGAGGAGGCCGACGAGGCGGACACCCTGATCGTCCCCAACCGGCCCGACGTGGAGGTTCCCCGCCGTCCGGTCGTGCTCGACGCCATCCGGCGGGCGCACGCGCGCGGGGCACGCCTGATCGGCTTCTGCAGCGGCGCCTTCACCATGGCCGAAGCCGGGGTGCTCGACGGACGCCGCGCCACCGCGCACTGGCAGTGGGCGGACTCCTTCCGCACCCGTTTCCCTTCCGTGCGGCTGGAGCCGGATGTGCTGTTCGTGGACGACGGTGACATCCTCACCGCCGCCGGAAGCGCGGCCGCACTCGACCTCGGGCTGCACGTGGTCCGCCGCGACTACGGCGCGGAGATCGCCAACGCCGTGAGCCGGCGACTGGTGTTCGCGGCGCATCGCGACGGCGGGCAGCGGCAGTTCGTGGAGCGTCCCATGCCCAACCTGCCGGACGAGTCGCTGGCACCCGTCCTGGACTGGGCCAACGAACGGCTGGACTCGCCGCTCACGGTCGCCGCCCTGGCGGCGCGTGCGGCGGTCAGCCCGGCGACGCTGCATCGCCGCTTCCAGGCGCAACTGGGCACGACCCCGCTGAGATGGCTCACCGGCGAACGCCTCGCTCTGGCATGCCGCCTGATCGAGCGGGGCGAGACCCGCTTCGAGGTCGTCGCGCGGCGCAGCGGGCTCGGCACCGCCGCCAATCTGCGTGCGCTGATGCGTCGCGAGACCGGCGTCACCCCCTCGGCGTACCAGCGCAGGTTCGGCCCCGAGGCGAAATAGCGCCTGCCCCTGAGCGGCGGAGCGGTGCCGGGCGCTGCGAGTCCGCGTGGGCTCCGCGGGGCGCCCGGCATTCGCGGCCCCCGGCCCGGCGGAACCGTTGGCTACTGGGCGGGGGCGAACAGTTTCTGTGTCTTCATGGCCATCCATTCCCCGGCGATGACGGACTGGGGCGGTTGCTGGTTGGCGACGGGGGAGAGGGGCGGTAGCGGATCGATCTCCGCATCGTGGTTGGGCTGGAAGAAGAACGGGATGGACAGGCGTGAGGAGGTGTCCGCCCGCTCGGGGTTGACCACCCGGTGCATGGTCGAGACCCACCGGCCGCCGGTCCACAGGGCCATGAGGTCACCGATGTTGATCACGAAGCTGTCTGGGATGGCGCGGACGTCGCGCCAGGTGTCCTCGCCTTGAAGGACCTGCAATCCTCCCTTGTCGTCCTGCTGGTAGAGGACGGTGAGCCCGCCGAAGTCGGTGTGCGCGCCTCTGCGGAGCTGGTTGGGCAGCGGCTCGTCCACCTGGGGGTAGTAGAAGTTGGCGACCAGCGATGAGACGTGCCGGTCGAACCTGTCGTCGAAGTGGTCTTCGGCGAGCCCGAGGGCGCGGGCGCACAGATGCAGCAGGTCGGCCGCCAGCACGTGGATCGCGGCCATGTATTCCTGCCAGGTGTCCTTGAAGTCGGCCGGGGTCCGCGGCCACAGGTTGGCCAGTTTCCAGGTCGCCCAGTAGTCGCCGAGCGCCTCGCGCTCCCGGTCGCCCAGCTCTCCCGTGACGTGCGCGCCGAAGGACTCGCACAGGTCGGGCGGCGTCCTGCGGTCGAGGCTCTGGGCGGTGGTGCCGCCGGACCGGCGGAAGCCGGAGAATCCCGGTCGGCTCGCGAACCGGTCCTTCT
Source organism: Actinomadura litoris (assembly GCF_009733595.1). Classification (GTDB taxonomy): domain Bacteria; phylum Actinomycetota; class Actinomycetes; order Streptosporangiales; family Streptosporangiaceae; genus Spirillospora; species Spirillospora litoris. The sequence goes on from NZ_WOFH01000004.1 coordinate 218,326, forward strand.
CTGCGTCCGGCTGTGTGAAGAACGTGGTGGTCGCCGTGTGCATGCGCTCGATGAGCGCAGATGGGATCCCGTGGCCGACGATGACGAAGAAGCCCGACGTCCGGCAGGCCCTGCCGATCGCCTCGGCGAGTGCGGCACGGCCGGATTCGTCGTGCCGGGCGGCGATATCGATGACCGGAACATATCCGTCGACCATGGTGACCGAATTCGGGCTCATGGGTTCCTCCATTGTGCTGTTTTCGCCGACTGGCCGGGCGGGGTGGAATGGACTGGCTTGGGGGATTCCTCAAACCGGGCTTGGTCGAGGCTGTCTCCGAGAGCCATGACTTCCACTGTTCCGTTGAACCGGTCCCGGAGGCTTTCGCCGTCCGCGATCTCGGCGACCAGCCCGAACCAGCCGGCAACCCTCAAGCACATGGAGAAGCCCTCGGTGGGGTTGATCGAGACCCCGTGAGGGTGCGCCGGTTCGGTCGCTACCGGTATCCCATGGCTGCGATGACATCCCCGAGTGCTCGTTCGATCAGGGCGCGGGTGCCGCTGTCGAACCGGTCGTCGCGGTGGTGGAGGTTGCGCTTGCGGAACGTCGACGCGGTCGCGAAGTCGTCAACGCCGACGCTCTCGAAGAGGGCCTTTCGCTGCTCCGGCCAGGCCGCGGCGAGGTCCTCCGCCTTGATCTCAACGTAGCGCCTGGTATCGAGGTCGGCGTTCGCCTTCCAGGCGAGCCATCGGTCATAGATCGGCTTCAGCCAGGCGAGCACGCCGTCGACCGTGGACGGCGCCCATGGCTGGTCGATGTGCGACGCGACCACCGCTACCGGGTGGCGCTTGATGTGGACGATGGTCGCCTCGGAGTAGAGCTCCCAGAGGAAGTCCATGCACAGAAGATTGAACGGTGTCTTCTCGCACCAGATCGGCTTTCCCGCATCTTCTGCCGCACCGCCGAACATCGTGTCGACGGCCCGACGAAGGACGGCGAGCAGTTCACTCCGATCACTGAAGTACCTCGGGACCGCGCGTCGGCGGCTCTGAGGCTCGAACGGCCCGGGGGGCAAGTCGGTGTGGCCGAACCCCGCGCCCGGCACGGGCTCGTCGAACGTGGTCGCGACGAGTTCCGGCCACAGCCGTCCCACCGCGCCCCAGTAGTGCCGCTCGCCGATGGCCTGCGGAACGTTGTGACCACGGTCGATGTCGATGTCGAGAACGAGTCGCCGGGTCAGGAGATCGCTGAGCCTGCGGAGGGCGTCGTCCCCGACGTAAGGGTCGTATCGGATCGTGAGCGCGTCCGCCAGGTCCCTGAAGCCGCCCGGGTCGACCAGGAACCTGGTCTCGATCGGGATTCTGTGTACCCGGGGGTGTTCGCCGAGGATGTTCGCGAGCTGCGATGTTCCCGACCGTCCGGTACCGGCTACGAAGACAGGCGAGGGAGCGACCACGTGGAAGTACTCAACTCGCTACGCTCCGAAGCGTCAATCGAATTAGGGGTGTCCAAGCTCCAGCCGTCCCCGTTCGCGATTGGAACCGGCACCGACCGGGCGGCGGCCGGTGAGCGTCAGGTCTCGTCGGAGGTGTGCTCGGAGGCCTGGGCCAGCCCCGTCTGGTAGGCGATGACGACGAGCTGCGCCCGGTCGCGGGCGTCCAGTTTCGTCATGGCCCGTTGGACGTGGGCGCGGACGGTGAAGGGGCTGAGGAACATCCGGTCGGCGATCTCCTGGTTGGACAGGCCGGTCGCGACCAGGGCCACCATCTCGCGTTCGCGCGGGGTGAGGACGGCGAGCTGCTCGGGAACGCGCGTCGGGGGCCCGTCCGGTGCGGTGGCCAGAAAACGGGCGACCAGGGACCGGGTCGCGGCGGGGGAGAGCAGGGTCTCGCCGTCGGCGATCGTGCGCACGGCGTGCAGCAGGTCCTCGGCCCCCATGCCCTTGCCGATGAAGCCCCCGGCCCCCGCGCGCAGCGCCTGGGCGACGTACTCGTCGGTCTCGTAGGTGGTCAGGATCAGGATGCGGCTGGCGCGCAGGTCCGGGTCCGCGCAGATCTCGGCGGTGGCGGTGAGGCCGTCCACCTCGGGCATGCGGATGTCCATGACCACCACGTCCGGACGCAGCTCCCGCGTGAGCCTCACCGCCTCCGCGCCGTCGGCGGCCTCGCCGACCACCGTGATGTCGTCGGCGCTGTCGAGGAGCAGGCGGAAGGCGCCGCGCAGCAGGGCCTGATCGTCGGCGAGCAGCACCCGGAGCGTCACGACGCGTCCTCCGCGGCCGTGTCCCTGGCGGGCGGGAGGGGCAGTTCGGTGGAGACGAGGAAGCCGCCCTCCGGGCGGCTGCCCGCGGAGAGGTGCCCGCCGACCGCGGTGGCGCGTTCGCGCAACCCGATCAGCCCGTAGCCGGGCGGCTGGTCCGCCGCGGGCGCGTCCCCTCCGTCGTCGGCGACGGTGATGGTGACGCGGTCGCGGTTCCAGGCGAGGCGCACCCGGGCGGTCCCGGTGCCGGCGTGTTTGGCCACGTTGGTCAGGGCCTCCTGGACGATGCGGTAGGCGGTGAGGTCCACTCCCGGTGGCAGCGGCCTGGCGGTGCCCTCATGCTCCACCGTCACCTCAAGGCCCGCGCGGCGGAAGGATTCGAGGAGCGTGGGAAGCCGGGACAGGCCGGGCGCCGGTTCGGAGGGCGCCACCGCGTCCCCGGACTGGCGCAGCAGGCCGACCGTGGCCCGCAGGTCGTCGAGCGCGTCGCGGGTGGTCGCGACGAGTTCCCGCAGGCTCTTGCGCGTCTGCTCCGGACGGGCGTCGAACAGGTGGGAGGCGACCGTCGCCTGGGCGTTGGCCAGGGTGATCTGGTGGGCGACCAGGTCGTGCAGCTCCCGGGCGATGCGCACCCGCTCCTCGGCCACCCTCCGGCGCGCCTCGCTGTCGCGGCTCTCCTCGGCGCGCCTGGCCCGCTCCTCCATGGCCGCCAGGTAGGCCCGGCGGTTCCGCGTCGAGTGGCCGAGGACCGCCGCGATCAGCGGGGACGCCGCCACCAGCCCCATCCGGCTCGCGTCCTTCCAGGAGAGATCCCCGAAAAGGGGGGTGGAGGCGACCAGCAGCGCGGCGGAGGCCAGCGTCACCGCGCTCGCCGCGCGCCCGTCGAGGCGCACGGCGAGCGAGTAGGCGGCGACGACGGCGGGGACCACGATGAGCGGGGTCAGCAGGAGGCCCAGGGGCTGCACCAGCACGCCGCACACGGTCGTGCCCGCCACGGCCGCCAGCGGGGCCCGGTGCCGCACGGGCAGGACGGCGCAGGACACCACGGCGATCACGTAGGCCGCGACCGGCGGCGGTCCCAGCGTGTCGTCGATCTGGAGCACGCCCCCGAGCAGGCAGAACGCGAACGCCACCGCCGTGACCGCCCCCGCGCGCCACCGCGTCCCGCGCACGGCCCCGTCCGCCATGTCCGGCTCAGCGCCCGCCATGGCGCAACCGCGGCAGGGTGGGCGCGGGGGACGGGGCGCGCCTGCTCAGCGCCTCACCCTCGATGTCCACGTTCGGCAGCACACGGTTCAGCGTACGGGGCAGCCACCAGGCCCGGTCGCCGAGCAGCGCCAGGACCGCGGGCGCGATCGCCATCCGGACCACGAAGGCGTCGAAGGCGACGGCGGAGGCCAGGCCGACGCCCATCGTCTGGATGGTCGGGTTGTTCATGCCGATGAACCCGGTGAACACGCTGATCATGATGATCGCCGCGGCGGCCACCACGCGTCCGCTGTGCCGGAATCCGCTGACGATCGCCTCGCCGGGGGACGCGCCGTGGACGTGGGACTCCCGCATCCGGCTGACGAGGAACACCTCGTAGTCCATGGCGAGGCCGAACACGATGCCGATGATGAGGATCGGCATCAGCGACATGACCGGCCCGGTCTGCTCGATGCCGATCAGGTCCGCCGCCCAGCCCCACTGGAAGACGGCGACGACGACGCCGAAGGCGGCGCCGACCGACAGCAGGAAGCCGAGCGCGGCCTTGATCGGGACCAGGATCGAGCGGAAGACCACCAGCAGCAGGAGCACCGCCAGGCCGATCACCACGGTCAGGTAGGGGACGAGGGCGTCGGACATGGCGTCGGAGATGTCGATGTTCAGCGCGGTGGTGCCGGTCACCAGGACGCCGGCGCCCGTGCGGGCCTCGACGCCGGGGGCCGCGTCCCGGATCGCGTGCACCAGGTCCTTGGTCTCACCGCTGTTCGGCGCGGTCTTCGGGACGGCGGTGAGGACGGCCGTGTCCCCGCTCCGGCTGAGCACCGGGGCACCCACCGACGCGACCCCGTCCACCCCGCGCACGGTGTCGACGACCAGGTCCGCGGTGGCCTTGGCGTTCGCGGACCCCGGCATGTCCACGACGACGGTCAGCGGGCCGTTGAAGCCGGGGCCGAAGCCGTCCGACAGCAGGTCGTAGGCGCGGCGCTCGGTGGTGTCCGCCGACTTGGACTCGTCCCCGGGCAGGCCGAGTTCGAGGCTCAGCGCCGGGATCGCGACGGCGCCGAGCCCGAGTCCGGCGACCAGCAGCACGGCGACCGGTCGGCGCAGCACGAACCGCGCCCAGCGGATGCCGAGGCCGGGCCGCCCGGCCTCGGCGGGGTGCGGTCGCTCGTTTCCCGGAACCGTCGCCCTGCGGACGGCGCGGGACAGCACCCGCCGCCCGAAGAAGCCGAACAGCGCGGGCACCAGGGTCAGCGCGACGAGCACGGCGAGCGCCACGGCGCCCGCGCCGGCCAGGCCCATCCTGGTCAGCTCGGGGATGCCGACGACCCCGAGGCCGACCAGGGCGATGAAGACGGTCGCACCGGCGAAGACGACGGCGGACCCGGCCGTCCCCACCGCGCGGCCCGCGGCCTCCTCCGGCTCGCCGCCCCGGGCGCGCTCGTCGCGGAAGCGGGAGGTGATGAACAGCGCGTAGTCGATGCCGACCGCGAGACCCAGCATCAGCGCCAGGATGGCGACGGTGGACGTCAGCCCCAGCGGGACGGCCAGCGCGCTGACCAGGCCGAAGCTGATCGCCACGCCCCAGAACGCGGTCAGCAGCGACAGCCCGGCCGCGACCAGCGACCCGAGGGCGAGGATCAGTACCACCGCCGCGACACCGACGCCGATGAGCTCCGTCGTGCCGCCCGGCGCCTCCTCGGAGTCCAGGGCCGAGCCGCCGACCTCCACGGTCAGCCCCGCGTCCCGTGCCCTGCCCGCCGCGTCCGCCAGCGCGCGCCTCGCGTGCTCGGTCAGGTCGACGGCGTCCACCGCGTAGGTGATCGTGGAGTAGGCGATGGTGCCGTCCTTGCTGACGGCGCCGCTCTGGTAGGGGTCGGTGGTCGAGGCGACCTGGTCGCCCTTCGCCAGCGAGCCGAGCGCGGCGGCGACGGCCGTCCTGCTCCGCGCGGACGTCATCCGCTGGCCGTCGGGCGCCTGGAACACCAGGCGGGCCTCGGCGCCCTGGGAGTTGCCCTGCGGAAACCGCTGATCCAGCAGGTCGAACGCCTTCTGCGACTCGGTGCCGGGCATGGCGAGGTCCTCGTCCTGGCCGGACGGCGCCAGGGCGGCGGCGACCACCGCCAGCACCAGGCCGACCAGCCACAGGGCGCTCACGAGCCGGCGCCGCCTGAAGGCCCACCGTCCGATCCGATAGAGATATGCCGCCACCTGTTGATCACTCCAGACGCCGTTGGAAAGGGGAGTGCGTGAGATTCACGCGCCTCCCAGATTTCCCTCCGGCGCCTACGCCCGGCATCGTCTCCCGCCGCCGTCTTTTCCCTGGTGCGCCTGGACCAGCCGCTCGTATCGCCTAGTGCATATGCACCAGGCCGAGCCGTCCGTTCCCCGCGGGACGCGGGCGCCGAAATCCGGTTGGACGAGCGGCAGGCCGCCGCTAGTGTTCGTCGCACCTCACGGCTGCTGAACCTCGGGGGAGCCCATCGCCCACCGGCGATGTCCCGTGCGTCCACTGCGGACGATCACGTGCCTGACCCATGCCCGAATTCCAGCAGCCACGAAGGAAAAGCCCATGAGCGCATCCCGGCAGGATCCGCGCCTTGTCCGCGCCGACGAAAGTTGGCTCACCCTCCCCAACCGCTGGGGCATTCCCGTCGACATCTGCGCCGGCACCGATGTGCCGATCGAGTCCAGCGCCGTCGACGAGATCCTCACCGTCCTCGAAACCGCCGACACCCTGGAGAGGCTCGCCGCCGCGACCGGGCAGGGGGAGGCGGCCATCGACCGCGTCGCGCTCACCCCGGACCTGCACAAGGGCGCCGGAATCCCGATCGGCACCGTGCTGCGGACCAGCGGCGCGCTGATCCCGCAGGCGGTCGGCAACGACATCAACTGCGGGATGCGCCTGGAGGCGACCTCGCTCACCGTCGACCAGGTCCGGCCCCGGCTGGGGGCGCTGGAACGCCGGCTGCGGCACCTGTTCTTCGAAGGCGGCCGGCGGATCGCGCTGACCGGGGTCCAGCGGGAGGCCCTGCTCCGCGACGGGCTGCCCGGCCTGCTCGGCGTCCCGGGGGAGCGCGCGGACGGGATCTGGTCGCGGCACCGCCGCGAGGACGGGCGGCCGGGCCGGATCCACGGCGAGCGGTACCCGACCACGACCGCCGAGCCGTTCCGCGACTGGATCGCCAGCGCGGGCGGCACCAGCCACGACAGCATCATCGGCAGCGTCGGCGGCGGCAACCACTTCGCCGAGCTCCAGTACGTCGCCTCGATCCACGACCGGCAGGCCGCCTACGCGTGGGGGTTCGAGCTCGGGCAGGTCGTGCTGATGGTGCACAGCGGCTCGCTGTCGCTGGGGCACCAGGCCAACGCCGAGGGCCTGGACCAGGCGAGGAAGGCGTGGCCCGCGTCCGTCCGGGTCCCGGACAACAAGATCCTTCCGATCCTGTCCGGCGGGCGGAACGAGGCGGCGCTCCAGCGCTACCTCGACGCGTTCGGCAACGCCGCGAACTTCGCGGTCGGCAACCGGTACTTCCTCTCGCTCATGCTGCGCCAGGGGCTCGCCGCCGAGTGCGGCGACCTCACCGCCGACCTGGTGTACGACGCCCCGCACAACCTGCTGTGGCGGCACGACGACGGATCGGTCGTGCACCGCAAGGGCGCGACGCCCGCGGGCGGGTACGCCGACGTGGTGGACGGGCCGTACGCCATGTGGGGCGAACCGGTCATCGTGCCGGGGTCGATGGGGGCGGCCAGCTACGTGCTGCGCGGGCACGGCAACGCGCGGACGCTGGCGAGCGCGTGCCACGGCGCGGGACGCCGCGTCCCGCGCGGGGCGGCGTCGCGGGCGAGCGACGCCGACCTCGACGCGTTCCTCGCCGGGTTCCGTGTGGTGACGCCGCTCGACCACCGCGACCCCTCGGTCGCGCGCCGCGCGGACGTGATGGCCGCCTGGCGGCGCGACCTCAAGCAGGAGGCGCCGTGGGTGTACAAGGACATCGGCCCGGTCGTGTCCAGCCTCGAAAGGGCGGGCGTCGCGGACCCGGTGGTCGAGCTGCGGCCGCTCCTGACCGTCAAGGAGTAGCGAGAGGCCGCCCGGACGCGGGTCAGGTGCCGATGCCGTCGAGGAGTGATTCGACGACGGCGTCGGCGCCCTTGGCCGGGGTGAGCTCCGGCATCTCGTGCGCGGCCAGGTTGGTCAGGTGCACGAGCAGGGACCGGGCCCAGCGGTCGGGGAGACCGGGCCGGACCACGCCCTCGCGCGCGGCGCGGTCCATGAACGCGTCGAGGCGGCCGAGCAGCTCGCGCAGGCGTGGGGCGGACTCCGCGTCGTCCGGCAGGCGGCCCAGGTCGATGGGCCAGCGGCGACTGACCCCGATGATGCCCTCGGCGTACCGGTGCAGCGCGACGGTGACCGGCGCCTCGTCCAGCCGGGCGTCATCGACGACCTCCCAGCAGGCGTCGAGCTTGGCCCGGTGGATGGCGGCCACCAGCGCCTCACGGGTGACGAACCGGCGGTAGACGGTGCGCCGGTCGACGCCCGCCCTCGTCGCGATCGCCGCGATGCTCGCGTTCGGATCCTCCCGCAGCAGGAGCGCGGCGGTCTCCAGAACCGAGTCCAGGTTGCGTGCGGCGTCAGCTCTCATGGCGACCCCGATCCTACCCATCCGGCAGGCGGATCCACGCCGAAGAGACTCACTATGGTGGCGCATATTCACCTAAGTGCTACATTGATGTGACAGTATTCAGGTGCGGGAGGGCGTTGCCGATGAAGAACTTCGTCATCACGGGCGGCACGGACGGCATGGGACGCGCGCTGGGGCTCACCTACCTGGAGCGCGGCGACGCGGTCGCGGTAGTCGGCCGCGACGCCGGCAGGGGAGCCGCTTTCCTCGACGCGGCCCGGCGCCTCGGCGCCGCCGAGCGGGCCCGGTTCGTCCGCGCCGACCTGAGCGTGATGGCGGAAACCCGCGGGGCCGTTCAAGAGGTGAGAGCGCATTTCGCCAAGGTGGACGCGCTGGTGCTGTGCGCCCGCCATTTCCGCTCCACCCGCCTCGTCACCGCCGAGGGGTTCGAGAACACGTTCGCGCACTTCTATCTGAGCCGGTTCCTGATGAGCTATGAGATGACCGACCTGCTGGACGCCGCGGACCGGCCGGTCATTCTCAACGTCGCGGGACCGGGGCCGAACCCCGAAGCGGTTCGGTGGGACGACCTCGGCCGCGAACGGGACTACGACGGCCAGGGCGCGCTCATGCAGGGCGGCCTGCTGAACGACCTGCTCGGCACCGGATACGTCCGAATCCGCCCCTCGAAGAAGGTGCGGTACGTGCTGTACAACCCCGGCAGCGTCGCGACCGCCCTCTCCGGCGAATACCACCCGCACGTCGCGGCCCAGATCGAGGTCATGCGCAGGCACGCGCAGCCGGTCGACAAGGCCATCGTGCCGATGCTCGACCTGTTGGACGACCCGCCCGCCGAGCCGCTCAGCGCCGTGGTCATGGGCCGGCCGATCCCCCTGGACGGCCCGGGCTTCGATCCCGGGGCCGCCCGGCGGCTCCACGACCTGACCCGCGAACTCCTCGCCCCCACGCCCTAACCGGAGCGGTCGGCGGCGTGATACTGGCGGATGAGCCAGGTCCCATCATGGTTTTCAGCGACGACGGACAGCCGCACGGGACGGTGCTCGCCGGTGGGAGAGGTGAAGGTCACCTCCGCGAACCCACTTACCAGACGTTCGCCCAGGCGGGTTTCGCCGAGCACTTCGACCTTCGCGGTCGTACCGGTGGGGACATCGCTGTAATAGCCGACGATTTCGGCCGTGCCTTGGCGCAGGACCGGACTGACACCTTGGAAGAGCGCGTCGGGGCTGAACAGCGCGCCCAGATCGGCTGACCTGTGCTGGTCGAAGGCGCGCTGCCAATCGTCGAGTAGTCCCGTGAGGATCCCGGCCGGCGCGGCCCGACCGGTGTGCAGAATTTCGTGCTCCCACCGGTGGCGCGGCTGGGTGTGCAGGCGCCAGTAGTGCTCCGCGATGTCGTCGGGATCGAAATCGGTGCCCGGGGCCACGGGGCCGGCGACGGTGACACTGGCGGCGTGCACCCCGGCGGCTCCGTACTGCTGGTGGAGGAGCCGCACCAGGGTCCGGACCCCTGCCTTGCCCAGCGACAGGCTCACATACTGCGGCTTCGGCTCGGGCATGCCTCCGGTGATGAGAATCGATCCGCTCCCGCGGCGCGCCATTTCCGGCGCCAGGTGACCGGCGGCGGTGAGCGCGCCCACGACGTTGATCGCCCATGCGTCCGCCTGCGCCCGCGCCGACAGTTCCCCGGGCGCGTCGGGCCGGACGAGCGCGGCGTTGTAGACCACGACGTCGGGCACGCCGAACTCGGCGACGGCCCGGTCGAGGGCGGCGCGTAGGGCGTCCTCGTCGGTGCCGTCGGCCGCCGACGTGAGGACCGGCACCCCGCTGGGCGCGACACCGTCGGCCGCGCCGCGCAACGTCTCCTCGCTTCGGGCTATGAGGGTGATCGGCAAGCCCTCCCGGGCGAACCTGCGAGCGACCGCCTGACCGATCCCCGGCCCGGCTCCGACGACAACCACTCCGGACATGACTCCTCCTCGAATATCCCCTGGTCGGGAATATCCGGCACGCTAAGGCGTCACATTCATGTGAAGGTCAACCCGGAGGGGGAGCGGATGCGGATCGGTGAACTCGCCAGCACGACGGGGGTGAACCGGCGGCTGCTGCGCTACTACGAGGACCAGGGGCTGCTGCACCCGACCCGGCTGGCCAACGGCTACCGGGAGTACGACGACGCCGACGTCGCCGCGGTGCGCCACATCCGCGCGCTGCTCACCGCCGGACTCCCCACCACGGCCATCGCCGGGCTCCTGCACTGCGTCCACGACGAGGACGGGCGGATGGTCCCGTCGCCGTGCCCGACCATGATCACGAAACTGCGGGACGAGCGGTCCCGCATCACCGAGGCGATCACCCGCCTGCGCACCTCCCAGGAGGCGCTCGACTCGATACTCGACACCGCGTTGCGGCAACGGCCGGTACCGCTCGCGTGAGCGGCGGAAGAGTCAGGCGCGCGCGGTGAGGAGGCGGCGTCCCGCGTAGACGGCGGCGCCCAGCGCGATCACCGCGGCCCCGGAGATGACCGAGGTCGCCGGTAGGGCGAAGGCCAGGACGAGGCATCCGGCCAGCCCGGCGGCGGCGACCAGGCGGTGGGGGCGGCCCTCCTCGGGGGCGAGGGTCCAGGCGGAGGCGTTGGCGACGGCGTAGTAGAGCAGGACCCCGAAGGAGGAGAAGCCGATCGCTCCTCGCACGTCCGCCGTCGCCGCGGCCAGGGCCACCACGGCGCCGACGAGGAGTTCGGCGCGGTGCGGAACCTGGAACCTCGGGTGCACGGCGGCCAGGGCGTGGGGGAGATGCCGGTCACGGGCCATGGCCAGGGTGGTGCGCGAGACGCCGAGGATCAGCGCGAGCAGGGAGCCGAGCGCCGCCACGGCCGCGCCGGTGCGGACGGCGGGGACCAGCCACCCGGCGCCCGAGGCCCGCGCGGCGTCGGACAGCGGCGCGGCCGCCTCGGCCAGCCCGCCCGGCCCCAGCACCATCAGCACGGACCCGGCCACGGCGCCGTAGACGACCAGGGCGATGCCGAGCGCGAGCGGGATCGCGCGCGGGATCGTGCGCGCGGGATCACGGACCTCCTCGCCCAGGGTGGCGATGCGCGCGTACCCGGCGAAGGCGAAGAACATCAGGCCCGCCGCCTGGAGGACGCCGCCGGCCGTGGCGTCGGAGCCGACGTCCAGCCGCGCCGCGTCCGCCGTGCCGGCGGTGAGGGCCGCGACCACCACGGCGGCGAGCACCGCCAGGACCACGGCCACGATCGCCCGGGTCAGCAGCGCGGACTTCCGCATCCCGGCGTAGTTCACCGCCGTCAGCGCCGCCACCGCCGCGACCGCGACCGCGTGCGCCTGCCCCGGCCACACGTACGAGCCGACGGTGAGCGCCATCGCCGCGCAGGAGGCCGTCTTGCCGACGACGAAGCTCCAACCCGCCAGGTAGCCCCAGAACTCGCCGAGCCGCTCGCGGCCGTACACGTACGTGCCGCCCGAGGCCGGGTAGCGGGCGGCCAGCCGCGCGGAGGAGGTGGCGTTGCAGTAGGCGACCGCGGCGGCCAGTGCCAGCCCGACCAGCAGCCCCGAGCCCGCGGCGCGGGCGGCCGGGGCGAGCGCGGCGAAGATCCCCGCGCCGATCATCGAGCCCAGGCCGATCACGACGGCGTCGGGCACGCCGAGCGTCCGCCGCAGTTCCCGCGGGACGTCGCCTGCGGTGGACGGCCTGCTCATGGGCACACTCCAGGCGACATCAGGCCGGACGCGCTACCGACAACCGACAGCGAACCACATGCCGCCCTCGGCGGCCACCGTCAGCGGCGGGTGGTGCTACCGGAGCCGCTGCTTGCGCGCATGGGTCCGCGCTTTCATCCGGTTGCCGCAGGTCGCCATCGAGCACCACCGCGCGGTCCCGGGACGGCTGTGGTCGATGAGGAACAGGTTGCACTCCTGGTTGGCGCAGGCCCGCAGCCGCCCCGGCAACTCCGTGCCGACGCGCGACCACGCGAGGACGACGCGAACGGCCAACTCGTCCTCGGGCGCCGCGTCCAACCGCCACGACACGCCCTCGGCCGAGACGGCGGGACGCAGCCGCGCCTGATCGAGCACCGAGGCAAGGTCGCCGACCTCCGAGGACGTCCGCCGGATGAGCCGTTGCAGGGTGTCACGCACCAGCCGCAGGCGGTCGCGTTCCCCGCTCGTGCCGCGTCCTCCCAGAGCCCGTGCCCAGTCCGCGGCCCCGTCTCCGGCCAGGACGTCCGTGGAGCGCCCGTCGACCACCGGGGTGCTGTTCAGCACGGCGAGCAGCAGTTCCTCGTCCTCGACCACGGCTCCCTCTCCTTGACACGCCGTCGGGCCCTGTGCATGATGAGCATAACCTAACCAGTTAAATCCATTTAAGGGGTTACCGTGGTCGCTGTTCATCACCGCACCGTGGACGTCGACGGCCTCACCGTCTTCTACCGGGAGGCGGGCCCCTCGGACGCCCCCGTCCTCCTGCTGCTGCACGGCTACCCGACGAGCTCGCACATGTTCCGCCACCTCATCCCGGCGCTGGCCGGGCCCTACCGGGTGATCGCGCCCGACCACATCGGCTTCGGCCGCTCGTCGGCGCCCAGCACGGAGGACTTCACCTACACCTTCGACAACCTCACCGAGGTGACCCGCGGCTTCCTGGACCGCCTCGGCGTGGAGCGCTACGCGATCTACGTCCAGGACTACGGCGCACCCATCGGCTGGCGCCTCGCGCTGGCCTCCCCGGAGTCGGTCACCGCCGTCGTCTCGCAGAGCGGCAACGCCTACGAGGACGGGTTCGACCAGGAGTTCTGGAAGCCCATCTGGGCCTTCGGAGCCGAGCGCACCCCGGAGAACGAGGCGGGCGTGCGGGGCGCCCTGGACCGGGAGGCCATCGAGTGGCAGTACACCCACGGCGTCCCCGACCCCAGCCTGATCGACCCCGACGCCTGGGAGCACGATCTGGCGCTCCTCGCCCGGCCCGGGATCGACCGCGCCCAGGTCGCCCTGTTCGGTGACTACGCCGGCAACCGCCCCCTGTACCCGGCGGTGCATGAGTGGCTGCGGTCGAGCCGCGTCCCCGTCCTCGCGGTCTGGGGCCGCAACGACGAGATCTTCCTGGCCGCGGGCGCGGAGGCGTTCCGGCGGGACGCGCCGGACGCGGAGATCACCCTGCTCGACGGCGGCCACTTCCTCCTGGAGAGCCACCTCGACGAGGTCGCCACCGCCATCGTCAAGTTCCGCCCCCGCGTCCTCGAAGCACTGGAGGCCCCCCCGGGGCCGTCCCAGCGCTGACACCACGGGTAGACACGGCCACCACCGCGGCCGCTCGCCGCGGTGGTGGCCGCCGTGTCCACCAAGGTCAAACGAAAAACCGTTTGTCACCTGCGCGGACCTCCTGTGATGATCTTGGTTCTATGAGCCTTCCCGTCATCGCCGAGATACCGACCGGCCCCGTGGACGTACCCGAAGCCGTCGCGGCCCTCGCCGGAGGCGACACCGTCACCCCGGTGTGGCGCAACGAGCTCGGGGGGCTGACGTTCCGCCTCGCGGGCGACGCGGTCAGGTACGTCAAGTGGGTCGCCGCGGGCACGCCCGAGATCGATCTGGCCGGGGAGGCGGAGCGGCTGGCCTGGGCGAGCCGGTGGGTCCCCGTTCCGCGGGTCATCGAGCACGGTGCGGACGACGACGGCGCCTGGCTGGTCACGGCGGAGATCCCGGGCCGCTCCGCCGTGGACCCCCGGTGGAAGGCCGAGCCGGAGAGGGCGGCGGCCGGGATCGGGCGGGGGCTGCGCCTGCTGCACGACTCCCTGCCCGTCGATCGCTGCCCGTTCGACTGGAGCGTCGAGCGACGGCTCGTCCGCGCCGATGAGCGCATCGCCGACGGGGAGGGACCGGGCGACTGGTCGCCCGAGTACCGGCACCTGGACCTCGCGAAGGCCCGGGCACGCATCGGTGAGCCGCCCGAGATCGACCGGCTCGTCGTCTGCCACGGGGACACCTGCGTCCCCAACACGCTGCTGCACGACGACGGCGGGTTCGCCGCGCACGTGGACCTCGGCTCGCTCGGGACGGCCGACCGGTGGGCCGACCTCGCGGTCGCGGCGTGGAGCACGGAGTGGGACTACGGTCCGGGGTACGACCGCGTCCTGTACGAGGCCTACGGGGTCGCCCCGGACCCTGAGCGCATCGACTACTACCGCCTGCTCTGGGACATGGCCTGAGCGCCCCGGGGCGGTCCGCGAGGTTCGGGGCCGCCGACCCGTGTGCGAGGGTGGGCGGCATGGCCGACCACGAGCGCGCCCCGTCCGCACCGCCCAGGCGGTACGTGCTGACCGGGGCGCCGGGCGCGGGCAAGACCACGATCGCGCACCGGTTGCGGGCTCGCGGGTACACGGTGATCGACGAGGCGGCCACCGACGTCATCGCCCGCCTGCAGGCCGGCGGCGAGGCAGAGCCCTGGACGCGCCCCGGATTCGTCGAGGAGATCCTCCGGACGCAGGAACAGCGGCGGCGGGCGGCCGACGCGTCCGGCGCGGTGGTGCAGATCTACGACCGCTCACCGCTGTGCACGCTGGCCCTGGCCCGCTATCTGCGGCACCCCGTCCCCGCCGCGCTGACGGCGGCGATCGACCGCATCACGCGCGAGGACGTCTACCAGCAGGTCTTCCTGATCCGACCGATCGGCTTCGTCACCCCGACGGAGGCGCGCCGGATCACCTTCGAGGAGTCCCTCGCCTTCGCGCGCGTGCATGAGCAGGTCTACCGGGACCACGGCTACGAGCTGATCGACGTGCGGCCCTCGCCCATCGAGCAACGTGTGGCGGCGATCGAACACCACATCCGATCCGGGGTCCCTTCGGCGGCGGAGGGCTGAGCGCGAGCCCGCCTCGTGCCCCTGGGGCCTCGCCGTTCGCCGGACGCGGTCGCGCCCGGCGAACGGCGGAGAGATCAGGCGGTCAGCGCCACGTCTCCTCGTCGGCGACGCCCGGGACCGGCTTGCCGATCACGGCGACCGCGGACCAGAAGGCGACCTGGCCGATCCCGATCATCAGCGTGGCCAGCGCCTTCTCGTCGAAGTGCTCGGACGCCTCGGCGTACAGGGCGTCGGAGACCCGCTCCCCGCCGGCGGCGGGCAGGAACACGCCCTCCGCCAGCGCCAGCGCGGCACGCTCGGCGCCCGTGAAGTAGGGCGCGTTCCGCCAGGACACCACGGCGGCGATCCGCTCCTCGGTCTCCCCGGCCTTACGGAGCGCCTCGGTGGACCGAATGATCAGATAGGTGCTGCCGACGATCTGGCCGATGCGCAGGCCCGCCAGGCCCATCGGTCCCTCTGGCAGCGAACCGCTGCCGGTGGCCTTGGCCAGCGCACCCGCCACCGGGATGAGTTCGGGCACCAGGACGGTGGGGTTGGACATCCGCGATCCCATGGTTCCTCCATGATGTTCAAGACCGGCTCTCTGACCGGCGTCCTGTCGGTCGGACGGCGCTACGACGTCCGGACGCGGCGGAAGGTAACGCCGGTGCCGCGCGTTACCTCACCGTCGTGCGGTGCGTCCTGGTGGTGACACCGTCCTGGACCGGGGGAGACCATGACCGAAGAAGAACAGCTCGCCGCGAGGTTCGAGGACCAGCGTCCCTATCTCCACGCGATCGCCTTCCGCGTGCTCGGCTCGCACGCGGACGCGGACGACGCCGTCCAGGAGGCGTGGCTGCGGCTCGTGCGGAACGGCGGCGGCGACATCGAGGACCTGCGCGGATGGCTCACCACGGTGACGGGCCGGATCTGCCTGGACGTGCTGCGCAGGCGCGGGACGCGCGGCGAGCAGCCGCTGGAACTCGACATCGGCGCGCTCCAGCGCGAGCCGGTCGGGGGCGCGCGGCTCGATCCCGAGGAGGAGGCGGTGCTGGCCGAGTCGGTCGGCCTGGCGCTGTACGTCGTCATGGACGCGCTCACCCCGGCGGAGCGGGTGTCGTTCGTCCTGCACGACGTCTTCGAGGTTCCGTTCGACGCGATCGCCGCCGTCCTCGGACGCAGCACCGCCGCGTCGAAGATGCTGGCCAGCCGGGCCCGCGGAAGGTTGCGGTCGGGCACGCCCTCGCCCGACTCCCACGCCGCGGCGCGGGAGGTCGTCGAGGCGTTCTTCGCGGCGGCCGGCCGGGGCGACGTCGCCGGGCTGCTCAGCGTCCTCGCCCCCGACGTCGAGGTGCACGCCCAAGGGCTGGAGGGGGAGTTCGTCGTGCGGGGCGCGGAGAGGCTCGCGGCGCGGGCGACGACGTTCGCGCGCCCGGACGCGCGGGTGCATCCGGCGCTCGTCGGCGGGGTTCCCGGGGTCCTCATCACCGTCGAGGGGCGGCCGACGACGGTGATGGCCTTCACCGTCGCCGGCGGTGTGGTGACCGCGATCCGCACCGTCACCGACCCGGCCCGGCTGGAGCAGGTCGTCCCCTCCTGGGTCGCGTGACCGCTCGGCATCGCCGCACCTTTGGAGGTGCGGCGCGCCGAGGGCTGCGTTCTTCTGTCCCTGTCGGTGCCGATTCGCCGTGCCCCCGCCGACCCCGGCGAAGGACACGGTCACACCCCTCCGCCGCCGTTCGTCACGGCGGCGACCCATCAGAGAACCTAGTCAGGCGGAAAATGACACACACAACACAGCGGCGCGGGCTCGCGCTCGCCCTCCTCGCCGCCACCCAGTTCGTGCTCGTGCTCGACGCGTCGATCGTCGGCGTCGCCCTTCCCTCCATCGGCAAGGACCTGGAGTTCGCGCCCGAGGACCTCTCCTGGGTCGCCAACGCCTACACGCTGACGTTCGGCGGACTGCTGCTCCTCGGCGGACGCGTCGCCGACCTGGTCGGACGGCGCCTCATGTTCATGGTCGGCATGGGGCTGTTCTCCGCGACGTCCCTGGTCGGGGCGCTGTCGGTGAACGCCGGGATGCTGGTGGGGGCCCGCGCCGTGCAGGGCGTCGGCGCCGCGATCGTGGCCCCGGCGGCGCTGTCGCTGATCATGACGATCTTCACCGCGGGTCCGGAGCGCAACAAGGCCATGGGCGTCATCGGCGCGGTCGCCGGGGCGGGCGGCGCGGCCGGGTCGATCCTCGGCGGCGGCCTGACCGAGTGGCTCGGCTGGGAGTCCACCCTCTACGTGAACGTCCCGATCGGGATCCTGGCGATCGCGTTGTCGCCCTGGCTCCTGCCCGAGGCGAAGGACCCGGGCGCCCGCGGCTTCGACCTCGCGGGGGCGGTGACGGCCACCGGCGGGCTCGCGTCGCTGGTCTACACGCTCGTCGACGCCAACAACGCGGGCTGGCGGTCCGCGCAGACGTTCGGCCTGGGAGCGGTGTCGCTGCTGCTGATCGCGCTGTTCTTCGTCATCGAGTCCCGGGCCGCGCAGCCGCTCATGCCGCTGCGGATCTTCCGCCTGGGGATGCTGCGCGGCGCCAACATCATCGCCCTGCTGAGCACGATGGCGATGTTCCCGATGTTCTTCTACATGACCTTCTACATGCAGCAGGTGCTCGGCTACGGGCCGGTCAAGGCCGGGATGGCCGCGCTGCCGCTCGCGCTGACGATCGCGGTGACGGCGGGGGCGGCGTCCGCGCTGATCACCCGGATCGGCGTCCGGGCGCCGATGGCGGCCGGGCTGGTCGTGACCGGCGCCGGGCTGGCCTGGTTCTCCCGCATGTCGGTCGACGGGAGCTTCCTGGTGGACGTCCTCGGCCCGTCCATCGTGATCGGGGTCGGCAGCGGGCTGGCGTTCGTCACCACCACCGTCGGGGCGACGTCGGTCGCGCGCCAGGAGGAGGCCGGACTCGCCTCCGGCCTGTTCAACACCGCCCAGCAGTTCGGCGGCTCGCTCGGCCTGGCGGTGGTGGTCGCGATCGCCACCGCCCGCACGACCGACGTCCTGGAGGGCGGCGAGCGCGTCGCCGCCGTCGCCCTCACCGAGGGCTACCGGATCGGCATGCTGACCGCGGCGGGGATCGCGGTGGCGGCGGGCCTGCTGGCGCTCGCGCTGATCCCGGGCCGTTCGGCGGCGGGCCAGGGCCAGGAGGTGACGGCCACCGCCGATCCCGCGACGATCTGACTTGTGGCGGGTTCGCCGCCCGTGGTGGGCTGTGCGTGGTGGGCTGTCCGTGGCGTTCGCCACGGACAGCCATTCTTTGCGACGGCGGAAATTGGTCGCCCCCTCCACTTCGCGGGTCCCGTATATCGCGAGCGTATTGAAAAGCGAATACGCCATGGCAACAGGCATTCCTCTTCAGTGGAGGTATGCACAACGCACCACTGCCATCGCCGTCCCACCGAAGACGCTGGATCGTGTTGGTCGCTCTGGCGACGATCCTCAGTGCGGCGATCGCCGTGTTCGCCGTGGTGCGGTCGCTCGGGTCCTCCGAGTCCTCCGACCCGTCGGGCACGGCGGGTGTGTCGGTGGAGATCAGCCAGTCGACCAGGCGGCTGACCCCGGACGAGGCCAACGGCGTCATTCCCGAGAACGCGCCGTTCTCGGTGTTCGACCGGAGGCCGGCGGTGAGCAGGCTCGACCCGGACCTCCGCGCCGCCCTGCGCCGGGCCGCGCAGGCCGCGCAGGCCGCCGGCGTCCGTATCCGCGTGAACAGCGGCTGGCGGTCGCCCGCCTACCAGCGGCGCCTGCTGCGGAACGCCGTCACGAAATACGGTTCGGAAAGGGAGGCGGCGCGGTGGGTGGCCACCGCGGAGACCTCCGCCCACGTGTCGGGCGACGCGGTCGACCTCGGCCCTTACGCGGCCACGAATTGGCTTTCCGAACACGGCGCCGCATACGGGCTGTGCCAGATCTACCGCAATGAACCATGGCATTACGAACTGCGCCCCGGCGCCGCCGGCGGCGGTTGCCCGTCGATGTTCCCGGACCCGACCTTCGACCCGAGGATGCGGCGGTGAGCCGGAACCCGGTCGCGCTGGAGCGCCGGACGGGCGCCTTCCGGCCGCCGACCTTCCAGACGCTCCCCGCCGCGGTGGCGGCGAACGTGGCCGAGATCCGCGCGCGGACCCAGAGCACGATCATCGCCCTGGTGAAGGCGGACGGCTACGGCCACGGCGCCGCCACGGTCGCCCGCGCCGCCGTCGCCGCCGGCGCGGAGTGGCTCGGGACGACGAGCATCGCGGCGGCCTCCGAGCTGCGCGCCGCGGGTCTCACGGTGCCGATCCTCACCTGGCTGCACTCCTCCGGAATCGACGCCGGGGCGGCGGTGGCCGGCGGGATCGACGTCGCGGTCGGGTCGGTGGACGAACTCGACGCGCTCGTCTCACAGGCCGCGTCAACGGTGCGGGTCCACCTCCATATGGACACCGGAATGGCCCGGGGCGGCTGCCCCCGCTCCCGGTGGAAGGAGCTGGTCGGTCTCGCTCGGCGCGGTCAGCAGGCGCGCAGGATCCGTGTCGCGGGTGTCATGGGGCATCTGCCGCTGGCCGATCATGCCGATCCCCTCGCGAACGCCCCGGCGGTCTCGGAGATGGAGGAGGCGCGGCGGGCAGTCCGGGAGGCGGGGCTCGGGTCGCCGCCCGCCCATCTCGCGGCCACCTCGGGGACGCTGACCGATCCGGCGACCCACTTCGACATGGTCCGCGTGGGCGCGGGGCTGGTCGGGATCGATCCGTCGGGGACGGTGAAGCTGCACGGCGCGTCCCGCCTGACCGCGCCGATCGCGCACACGGCGGCGGTGGAGGCCGGTACTCCGGTCGGCTACGGCGGCGCGTACGTCACGGAGCGTGCCACCCACCTGAGCATCCTGCCGGTCGGCTACGCCGACGGAATCCCGCGGGGGTGCTCGCCCGAGGCCGGCGTCGAGATCGGCGGCAGCCGTTTCCCGGTCGTCGGACGGGTCTCGATGGACCAGATCGTGATCGACACCGGCGCCGCGCCGTTCCCGGTCGGCACGTCCGCGACCGTGTTCGGGCCGGACGGCGGCGCGACGCCGACCGTCCAGGACTGGGCGCGCTGGGCCGGGACCATTCCCCACACGATCGTCACCGGCATCGGACCGCGCGTGAGAAGGAGTGTCGCGTAACACCGCGTTACCCCGGTGTCGTCCCCCCGTACAAACGACCACCGTACGTCACCATATGTCAGCGATATGCCGTGACGCATAAGCTTCAGGGATGCGCGTGTTGATTGTGGAGGATGAGCCCTACCTGGCCGAAGCCGTCCGGGACGGCCTCCGGCTGGAAGCGATCGCCGCCGACATCGCGGGCGACGGGGACTCCGCGCTGGAACTACTCAGCGTCAATTCCTACGACCTCGCGGTCCTGGACCGGGACATCCCCGGCCCCTCCGGCGACGAGGTCGCGCGGCGGATCGTCGCCTCGGGCAGCGGCATCCCGATCCTCATGCTGACCGCCGCCGACCGGATCGACGACAAGGCGTCCGGTTTCGAGCTCGGCGCCGACGACTACCTGACGAAGCCGTTCGAGCTCCGGGAACTGGTTCTGCGGCTGCGGGCGCTGGACCGGCGCCGCGCCTATGCCCGGCCCCCAATCAGCGAGATCGCGGGCATCCGGCTGGACCCCTTCCGCCGGGAGGTGTTCCGCGACGGGCGCTACGTCGCGCTCACCCGCAAGCAGTTCGCCGTGCTCGAAGTCCTCGTCACCGCCGGGGGCGGCGTCGTGAGCGCCGAGGAGCTGCTGGAGCGGGCCTGGGACGGGAACGCCGACCCCTTCACCAACGCGGTCCGGATCACCGTCTCCGCGCTGCGCAAGCGCCTCGGTGAACCGTGGATCATCGCCACGGTGCCCGGCGTCGGCTACCGGATCGACACCGAGCCGGGAGGTACCGATGAATAGCCGCCGCTCATGAACAGGCGCCCGGGGCTGAGCGCCCGGCTGAAACTCACGGTCAGCTACGTCGGGTTCCTGCTGCTCGCCGGTGCGCTCCTGCTGGCCGTGGTGTGGGCGTTCCTGCTGCGCTACGTCCCCGACACCACGCAGTACGGGCCCGGCGGGTTCAGCCCGAGCCGCACCGACCTCACGCGCGCCTTCACCCCCGCCGCCGTCACGGCGATGATCTTCCTGCTGGTCTTCGGCTCCCTCGGCGGATGGGTCCTCGCCGGCCGGATGCTCTCGCCGCTCACGCAGATCGCGGAGGCGGCGCGGTCGGCCGCCAACGGATCACTGTCCCACCGCATCCGCATGCGCGGCCCCCGGGACGAGTTCCGCGAACTGGCCGACGTGTTCGACACCATGCTCCACCGGCTCGAATCCCACGTCGCCCAGCAACGGCGCTTCGCCGCGAACGCCTCCCACGAACTGCGCACGCCGCTGGCGATCTCGCGGACGCTCCTGGACGTCGCCCGCAACGACCCCGCGCGGGACAAGGGCGAGCTCATCGAGCGCCTCCACACCGTCAACACGCGCGCGATCGACCTCACCGAAGCCCTTCTGCTGCTCAGCCGGGGCGACAGCGGGAGCTTCACCCGTGAGCCGGTCGATCTGTCCCTCATCGCCGAGGAAGCCGCCGAGACGCTGCTCCCCCTCGCCGAGCAGCGCCAGATCACGCTCGACGTCACCGGCGAGAGGACACCGGCCGTCGGCTCGGCCGAACTCCTCCTGCGCGTGGTGACCAACCTCGTCCAGAACGCCATCGTCCATAACCTGCCGATCGGCGGTACCGTGCGGGTCCACACCGAGTCGCTGTACGACGCGAGCGTGCTGTGGGTCGAGAACACCGGCGCTCCGCTCCCGCCGGAACTGGTGCCGACGCTCACCGAGCCTTTCCAGCGCGGAACGGAACGCGCCCGGAGCGACGAACACGCGGGCGTCGGGCTGGGGCTGGCCATCGTCCAGAGCGTCGTCGGGGCACACGACGGGACGCTCACCCTCACGCCCCGCCCTGATGGCGGTCTCCTCGCGCTGATCCGGCTACCCGTGACGCCGCGCGCATCGGCCTCGACCAAGGCGACGAGATGGCTGACCGGAGACCCGGTGCCCTCGCCGGACTGAGCCTTCCCCCGATGTGATTGGATCAGCGGCCAGCCGTCACGAGGGGGGACCAGCGCATGAACACGCCGTCGTTTCGAGCGGGACAGGCCGACGGGACCTCCATCCGGATCGGCGCTCTCGTCCCGCTGACGCGACCCGGTTGGATCGAGGCGGGCCGGCATCTTCTCGCCGGGCTCGAACTGGCCGTCCGCGAGGTCAATGACGCCGGCGGCGTCGCCGAGCGGCCGATCGACCTGGTGGTCCGCGACACCGCCGCCGACCCGCGGAGGGCCGCGGCGGCCGTCGAGGAACTCGCTCGGCTCGGTGCGGTCGCGTTGGCGGGGGAGTACCACAGCGTCGTCGCCCGAACGGCCGCCACCAAGGCCGCCGCCCTTTCCCTGCCCTACCTTTGCTCGTCAGCGGTTCTCGACGAGCTCACCGAGCAGCCGACGGAATGGGTCGCGCGCATCGCTCCGGCGCAGTCCCGGGGCTGGCGTATCTACGCGGACTTCCTGCTCGGCGCGGGACACAGCCGGATCGCCGTGGCGGCCGAGTCGAGCGTCTACTGGACGGCCGGAACCCGCATCCTGCGCGACCACCTCGCTCCCCGCGACGGCACCGTCATCGAATTCGACATGCGCGCGCTCACCCCCACGGCACTGTGCGACGAACTCGCCGACAGCCGCGCGACGGCCCTCCTCCTCCTGGTCGGCAACCCTGATCCGGCGGTGCCGATCGTGAAGGCCGTCCGCCGCGACCGCCGTCTCACCGAGGTCCTGATCGGCGCCCCGGCGGGGCAGCCGGAACTCCCCGCATGGGCGGAACTCCTGGGCGCGGACGGCGCCGGGATCCCGTTCTTGCGCTACCTGCCCGAGCACCTCGGCCCCCTCGGCGCGCGGATCGGGACGGCCCTCCGGGAACGGCTCGCCGAAACCCCGTCCTTCGTCGCCTTCGAGGGTTACGACACGATCACCGTCCTCGCCGCGATGATGAACGAGTACGGCGCCGACCGGCGGAGCCTTGCCCGGGCCTGGCCGCGCATCGCGGTCGAGGGCACACGTGGGCGAATCCGGTTCTCCCGCACGCCGGGGATCAGCGTTCGGCAATGGACGTGGGCGCCGATCCACGTCGCCGACCGGGACCCGGCGGATCCCGATCGCTTCCGGTTCCTTCACGCGGGGTGATCCGACCATCCCGGCTGAGCGCCCGGAGAGAACAAGGCGGTGGCCTGACGGCCGGAGGCGGTTCCCAGGTGGGCGGGAGGCCGAGCCTGGCGAATAGATCGGGGCCGCCGGAGAACACGGTGACGCGGGCGATGCCCCGGGGGGTCGCGGTGAGGACGCCGAGGCCGAACGCGCGGTGGGTTCCGCCGGCGTCGCGGAGGTAGGCGGCAGCGGCGGGCTGTCCGTTGGCGAGAGTGGGGGTCATCCGCCAGTCGCCGGGTGGTCCGCTCACCCGGGCGAGGTAGCGCAGGCAGGTCGCGACGCCGGAGAACCAGGTGCGGGTGCCGACCATCTCGATGGCGGCGTCGGTGCGCAGGGCTCGTTCCAGGGCCCCGGTGTCGGCGTTCTGGAATCCGACGATGTACTGCTCCAGCAGCGCGCGGGCGTGGGGAGCGGTGGGCTCGATGAGCCGCTCGCGGTCGGGGGCGGCCTCGTCGAGCCGGGCGCGGGCCCGTTGCAGCGCGCTCTTGACCGCTGGGACCGTGGTGTCGAGCATGGCCGCGACCTCTGCGGCGGAGAAGCCGAGCACCTCGCGCAGGAGGAGCACCGCGCGCTGCCGAGGGGGCAGGTACTGGAGCCCGGCGATGAGCGCGAGCCGCAGGTGCTCGCGCGCGGCGGCGATCGCCCCGGGATCCTCCTCGCACGGGGTGACCAGCGCGTCCGGGATGGGCTGCAGCCAGGCCACGTCCGGGTCGGCCCCGTGCTCAGGTGGGACGCCGGGGTCGTCGGCCGGAGCCCCGAGTCCGGACGGCAACGCCCGCCTGCCGCGGTCGCGCAGCGCGGTCAGGCAGGCGTTGGTGGCGATGCGGTACAGCCAGACCCGCACCGACGACCGCCCCTCGAAGGTGCCGTAGGAGCGCCAGGCCCGCAGGTAGGTCTCCTGGACGAGGTCTTCGGCTTCGTCGAGCGATCCGAGCATCCGGTAACAGTGCGCCAGCAGCTCGCGCCGGAACGGCTCGGTACTGCGGGCGAACTCGTGCTCCTCAGGCACCCGTCCCTCCTCTTCCTTTCCCGGCGGCGGGCTGGTCACAACCCGAGCCGGGGAGCCACCCACGCGGCCATCCTGCCGATCGCGTCATCGGCCTCCGGCGCCCTCCCCGCGGCCATCTGGAAGGTGTGCTGCATCCCGGGAAAGACGTCCAGCCGCACGTCGACGCCGGCCTTGCGGGCGTGCTCGTCGAGCATGCGTGCGTCGTCCAGCAGCGACTCATCCCCTCCCGCCTGAATGTAGATCGGGCCGAGGCCAGCCAGATCGGCGTACAGCGGGCTCGCCGGCGGGTCACGGGGATCGCCGCCCTCGCCCAGGAACGTGGCCGCGAGCGTCCGCACGGTCTCGGGGTAGAAGAAGGGGTCCTTCTCCTGGTTGGTCTCGTAGGACTTCCCGGCGGCCTCCAGGTCCGTCCACGGCGAGAACGGCATCGCGGCGGCGGGCAGCGGCAGGCCCCGCTCCCGCGCCCGGAGCTGAGCGGTGACCGACAGCGCGCCCCCGGAGGAGTCACCGGTGAAGGCGATGTGGGCGGGGTCGATGCCCTGGTCGAGCAGCCACCGGTAGGCGTCGGCCGCGTCGTCCACCTGCGCAGGGTGGGTGTGGGCGGGGGCCAGGCGGTAGTCGACGACCAGCGCCCGCACCCCGGCCGCCTTGGCCAGATGACCGAACATCTTGCGGTGCGTGTAGAGCGAACCGCCGATGTAGCCGCCGCCGTGCAGGCACAGCAGCACCCGGTCCTGGACCCGCCGTTTGGGCACCAGCCACATCGCGGGCAGGCCGCCCGCCTCCACCTCGATGTAGTCCACCCCCCGCGGTTCGGCGGTGAGGTCTCCCCAGGACTCACCGTCGGGCTGCTCGGCGTCCGGGCGGACCATCGCCAGCCGCGCCGCCGCCCAGTGCCGCCTGACCGCTTCGGACTGCTTGCTCGCCATCGCCGCTCCTCCGTTCAGGCCGCGCGGTTGTGGAAGGACTCGGCGCGCCGGGCGCCGTCCCGCTCGCGGGCGGGCAGGTGCGCCCCCGGCGGGACCGCCGCGGCCGCCTCGGCGTGGACCTCGTCCAGCACCGCGAGCACCTGTCGTTCATCGGTCATGGTGAGCCTCTTCCGTTCTTTCGGGCGTGCCCTTCACCCGTGCAGACCGCCGTCCGCCCGGAAAGGAATCGCTCGTGCGAGACTCCGGGGACCGCTCAGCCCGCAGGACGGCGGTCGCGGCGGATCGAGTACAGCGCGATGAGTAGGCCCAGGGCGGTGAGGGCGGCGGCGGCAGGGTAGATGGAGCGCGGCCCCGGGCCGTCGATGAGCCGCCCGCCGAGCCATCCGGCGGACGCGGCGGCGAGCTGGAAGCCGGAGGCGTTGACGGCGACGGCCAGGGTCGGCGCGGCCTGGGCGGTGGTCACCACCCGGGTCTGGAGGCCCGGGATGATCGCGAACGCCAGCACGCCGAGGGCGAACCACAGCGCGGCGGACGGCACCCGGTGGACGCCGGCCGTCCAGCCCAGTGCGAGGACGCCCGCCAGCACGGCGAGCAGTCCGGCGAGCGAGGGCATGAGCGCCCGGTCGGCCAGCCATCCGCCGAGGAAGTTGCCGGCGACCGCGCCCGTCCCGTACACCAGCAGCAGGAGCGGCAGCGCGCCCTCGGAGAAGCCGCTGACGTCGGTGGCCAGCGGCGCCAGGAAGCTGAAGACGGTGACGGCCCCGAGGTTGCCCACCGCCGTCAGGGCGATGGCGAGCACGACGTCCGGACGGGTGAACACGCGCAGCTCGCCGAGCAGCGAACCGATCCTGGGCGCGGGCTGGTCGGGGACGGACCGCAGCACGAGCACCAGGGCGACGGCGCTGA
Source organism: Actinomadura litoris (assembly GCF_009733595.1). Classification (GTDB taxonomy): domain Bacteria; phylum Actinomycetota; class Actinomycetes; order Streptosporangiales; family Streptosporangiaceae; genus Spirillospora; species Spirillospora litoris. The sequence continues at coordinate 244,417 of NZ_WOFH01000004.1, forward strand.
ACACCGTGATCGCGGCGAACGGCGCGCGCCAGCCGAGGTGGTGGCCGATGAGCGTGCCGAGCGGGGTGCCCGCGACGATCCCGAGGTTCATGCCGAGGGTCAGCCGCGCCACCGTGGACGCCTGCCTGCCCGGCGGGGCGGTGGCGAGGGCCGTGGAGATCGCGACGGCGAAGAACGTGGCCACGACCAGGCCCGCGACGAAGCGCGAGGCCAGCAGGACCGCGTAGCCGGGGGCCAGGGCGGACGCGGCGTTCCCGGCGATCGAGACGAGGACGAGGCCGCCGACGAGCGGGCGGCGGGGCAGCCGCGCGGTCAGCGTCGTGACCGCCGGCCCCCCGACGATCATGCCGAGCGCATAGGCGCTGACCAGCAGGCCCGCCGCCGGGATCGAGACCGACAGGTCGTCCGCGACGTCCGGCAGGATCCCCGCGATGACGAACTCGCCCGTGGTCAGGCCGAAGACCACGAGCATGAGCGAGAAGACCAGAAAGGGCATGCGCGTCCCAAGTAATTCGAGTTCGAATGATTCGAGTCATAACTATCATGACTCGAATCAGTGTCGCTAGACTCGGGGCATGCCGAACAGTCCTTCGCGGTGGCGGGCCCGGTGACGGAGCAGCAGATCGACCGGGAGGTGTGCAAGCTGGTCCACCGGTTCGTCCAGCGGCTTGAGACGCATGTGCGCCGCGCCGCCGACGACCTCGGCCTGACCCCCACCCAGGTGGTGGCGCTGCGGGAGCTGTCGGAGCCGATCACCGCCCGGGAGCTGGCCGACCGGATGTCGTGCGAGGCGTCCAACGCGACCTTCGTCCTCGACCGGCTGGAGGAGCAGGGCCTGGTCGAGCGGCGGCCGCATCCGACCGACCGGCGCGCCAAGCGGATCGTGCTCACTCCCGCCGGTGAACGGCGAAGGGGCGAGGTCCTGGAGCGGCTGGGGACGTACTCGCCGCTGACCGCGCTCAGCGACGTCCAGCAGGAGTCCCTGCGCGACCTGCTCCGCGACCTGGTCGTCTGACGCTCACGCGGGAGCGGCGCGGTCCGGGAAGAGGGCCGCGGCGACGTGCCGGGTGTCGGTGTACTCCACGACGGAGGCGATGCGTCCGTCGCGGACGGTGAAGACCCCGGCGCACCGGTTGTCGTAGACCGTGCCGTGGACCGTCCTGGCCCTGGACGTCCACTCGGCGGCCACGCGGTCGCCTTCGGTGATCGTGCCGAGCAGTTCGATCTCCAAGCTGCCGGGGACCAGCAGCGGTCCCATGCCGCCGAGGAAGTCGTCGATGATCGCCTCGCGGCCCCGCCACACCTGCGAGATGGGCAGGTCGCCCGGATAGTGCCAGGTCGCGTCCTCGGTGAAGCTCGCGCGGACGGTCTCGGCGTCGCCGTCGCGGACGGCCTCGACGTAGCGGACGACGACGGTGCGCGGGTCGGTCATGGTGGTTCTCCTCCGGGTGCCGTTGGGGATTCGCCTGCCTGCTCGGCGGTGCCTCGCCTCCACCCCACCGGGCGCCGTGGGGACCTGGCCAACAACGCGCCCGGTCGGCCGACAACGGATCGTTGTCGCATATGGTCAGGGACGTGGATCTCGACCTGGCGCTGGTCCGCGCGTTCGCCGTGACCGCCGAGACCCTGCACTTCGGTCGCGCCGCCGAGCGGCTGGGCACCAGCCAGCAGGCGCTGTCCAAGCGCGTCGCGCGGCTGGAGGCGCTGCTCGCGGTCGGGCTGTTCGAGCGGGAGGGCGGCGTCCGGCTGACCGGGGCGGGCGAGCGGTTCCTGCCGGTCGCGCGGGAGGCGCTCGCGGCGGGCGAGCGCGCGGTCGCGGCCGTGACGGGCACCGGGGCGGTCGTCCGGATCGACACCTGGGGCCATCTGTACGCGCCGATGCGCACGGTCGCCCAGGCGGCCCGGGAACTCGGCGGGCTCCGGTTGGAGCCGGGCCCGGGACGGGACTGGCCGTCGGTCGCGGCCGCGCTGACACGCGGCGACACCGACCTGGGATTCGGCCGGGTGCATCCGCTGCCGGACGGCCGCGACGCGGGCCTCGCGGTGCGGGTCGTCCGGCTGGAACCGGTGGACGCGGTGGTCAGCGCCTCCCACCCGCTGGCCGACGCCGGCGAACTACGCCCGGCGGACCTGCGCGGCAGCGCGCTGTGGTGCCCGGCCGAACTCGACCGCCTGGACTTCCTGCGCCGCTTCGCCGAGGAGTTCCAGATCACGCGGCGGCAGGACGGCCCCAACCTGGGCCTGGACCACCTTCTCCAGCACGTCCGCGCCGACGCCTCGTGTTTCACGCTGTTCCCCGCCGACGCGCCGCCGCCCGGCGACGCGGGGCTGCGCTCGATCCCGCTCGTCCGGCCGACCCCGCTGTACGCGTGGTCGCTGGCCTGGCGCTGGACGCACCGCCACCCGGGGCTCGACCCCCTCCTGCGCTGTTTCAGCGAACTGGGCCGCGCCAGCCGCTGGCTGGACTACGCCCCCGAGCGCGACTGGCTCCCCGACTCCGACCGCGCGAGACTCACGAACCCATGAGATCGAGCGCGGCCGCGCTCGGGCCGCCCGGTTCCGCCGTGTAGAGGACGAGCCGCAGGTCGGTGCCGGGCACCAGCAGGGTCTGGCAGTCCAGGTCGAGCGGGCCGAACCTCGGGTGGCGCAGGCGCTTGCGCAACGTCGGCACGGGACGCACGTCATGGTCGCGCCAACCGGCGGCGAAGTCGGGGCTGTGCGCGGCGAACGCGTTGACCAGCTCGCCCAGCACGCGGTCGGACGGGTAGCGGGCGTGGGCCGCGCGGAGCTGGGCGGCGGACTGCCGGGCGAACTCCGCCTCCGCTCCGGCGGGCGCCGAGCAGAGGGTGCCGCCGAGCCGGATGGACAGCCGCACGGTGTTGCGCTCCCCGGGGGGCAGCGACCCGAAGTCGATGATCAACGCCGCCGCCGCGTCGTTCCAGGCCAGGATGTCCTGCCGCGCGTCGACCAGGTAGGCGGGCAGCGGGGCGAGCCGGTCCAGCAGGCGGCGGGCGTCGTCCGGTACCGGCGTCCGGTCGGGCTCCCTGCCGGAGGGGACCTGCCCGGCCAGCCGCGCCAGGTGCTCGCGTTCCGCGGCGGTGAGCCGCAGCGCCGTGCCGAGCGCGGCCAGCACCTGCGCGGACGGACGTCGCGCGCGGGCCTGCTCCAGCCGCTCGTAGTAGCTGGTCGAGACCCCGGCCAGCGCCGCGACCTCCTCGCGGCGCAGCCCGGGAGTGCGCCGGGCGCGGCGTCCCGGCGGGTGGACGGCCGTCGCCGGCATCAGCTCCGGGCGCAGCGCCTCCCGCCGGCGGCGCAGGAAGTCGGCCAGTTCACCGCTGCTCACCCGCCCAGGCTGGCACAGGCCGCCCGCCTTAGCCACGGACCGCCGGTCCGGGGCTGGACCGTCCGTTCCCGGGCGGCGGTCACGCGTCCAGTCTGGCCTGGTCATCATCCGCCGACCACCGGAGGACCACGTGTCACGCACTCCCGAGGAGACGTTCCGGCTGCTGCTGGACCTGCTGCTGGCCAAGGACATGGACGCCGTCGCCGACCTGTGGGCGCGGGACGGCGTCGGCGAGTTCCCGTTCGCGACGGGGGCCTCGCCGAGGCGCCTGGCCGGACGGGAGGAGGTCCGCGCCTACCTGTCCGGATACCCGGACCGGATGGACGTGCGGGCGATACCGGCGATCACCGTGCATCGCACCGAGCGTCCGGGCACCATCGTGGTGGAGTTCGCGGCCGACGGGCGCACGGTGCGCACCGGCGAGCCCTACCGGCTGGACTACATCTGCGTCGTCACCGTCCAGGACGGTCTGATCACTTGCTACCGGGACTACTGGAACCCGCTGGCCGCCGCCGCGGCGGCGGGCGCGCTGCCCGAACTGCTCGGCCTGTCGCGTCCGGAGACCCACTGATGGCGGGCGTGCTGGTCACCGGTGGCACCGGCAAGACCGGTCGACCCCTGGTGGACGTGCTGCGCCGCGCGGGAGCGCCGATCAGGGTGGCGAGCCGCCACCCGTCCGCCCACGATCCCGACGCGGTCCGGTTCGACTGGGACGACCCCGCCACCCATGCGGACGCGCTGCGCGGGATGGACCGGATCTACCTGGTGCCCCCGGCGAACAGCGTGGACCCGATGCCCCGGGTCGGCCCGTTCCTGGACGAGGCGGAACGGCTCGGCGTGCGCCGCGTGGTGCTCCTCGGCTCCGCCATCGTGCTGCCGGACGCCCCCGGCCCGCTGGAGCTGGCCGAGCGGATACGGTCCCGGCCCGGGTGGGCCGTGCTGCGCCCGTCCGGGTTCATGCAGAACTTCGTGGGCGCGCATCCGGTGGCCGAACGCATCCGGCGGGACGGTGAGATCCGCACCGCCGCGGGTGACGGACGGCTGGGCTGGATCGACGCGCGCGACATCGCCGCCGCCGCGTCCGCCCTGCTCACCGGCCTTCTCGACCCCGATGGTCCGCGCGACCATCTGCTCACCGGGCCGGCGGCGCTGAGCTACCGGGACGCGGCGGCGATCATCACCGCCCGTACCGGCCGTCCGATCCGTGTGCGGCACATCAGCGTGGACGAGCTGGCAGGGAACTACCAGGCCGCCGGCATCCCGGAGGTGTTCGCCACCGCGCTCGCCGGTGTGGACGCGGGGATCAGGGCCGGCCGGGAGGACCTGGTCAGCACGGCGGTGCTCGACCTGACCGGCCGTCCACCCCGGTCCTTCGCCGACTTCGTCCAGGACCACGCGGGGGAGTGGGCGCGCTCGGCGCCGCCCGGGCGGTGACCCCATCCGGACACCCGCCTCCACCGCGCATAGGCGGAACCTTGGGGCTGTAGGCGGACATAGGGGGGTGTGAACATCTCCGTCGACAGTCCCGGGTTCGGGAGCGCACACGACCGGCCGCGCACCGACGCGGCGCTGTGGTCCGCCGCGGCTGACGGTGACGCCAACGCGTTCGGCGCGTTGTTCGAGCGCCACTCGGACGCGGTCTACAACCACTGCTTCCGCCGCACCGCCGACTGGGGCGTGGCCGAGGACCTCACCTCGCTGGTGTTCCTCCAGGCGTGGCGGCGGCGCCGCGCGGTCGCGATGACCGGCGAGTCGGTGCTGCCGTGGCTGCTGGCGGTCGCCAACAACCTGCTGCGCAACGCCGACCGGATGAGCCGGCGGCAGCGGCGGCTCATGGCGCGGCTGCGGCCCGCCGCCGCGCCCACCGCCGAACCCGGCATCGAGGAGGATCTCGCCGCCCGGCTCGACGACGAGCGCACCATGCGGCGGATCCGGGACGGGTTCGAGCGCCTTCCGGCGGCCGAGCGCGAGGTGCTGTCGCTGGTCGCCTGGGCGGGGCTGTCCTACGCCGACGTCGCCGTCGTGCTGGAGGTGCCGGTCGGCACGGTCAAGTCCAGACTCGCGCGGGCCAGGTCGCGGCTGCGCCAGATGCTTCCCGACGACGCCCTCGACGGCATTCAGGAGAACAGACTGCGATGAACGAGCCCCTGGACGAGACCCCTCCTCCACCGGCGAGGCCGATGCCGCCGCGCCGGCGCGCCGCCCGCGCCGAACTGCTGACCCGGGCGATCACCCGCCGTCCCTGGTCGTGGCGGCGCCGGACGGCGGTCGCGGTGCCGCTCGCCGGCGCCGTCGCGCTCGGCACCACCGGCGCCTTCGCCTTCGTCGCCCACAAGGAGCCCGCCGCGCAGCGGAACATCATCCGCTGCTACAGCACCAGCAAATGGGACGACAACGGCTTCTACAGCGAGGTCGCCAAGGCGGTCCCCGCCGGCGAGGGCATCGGGTCCAGCGCGATCGGCGATGTGCTCGACGCCTGCGCGACGCTGTTCCGGCAGGGGTTCCTGCGGGAGGGGGAGGCCCGGCTGCACGACGAGACCGACGGCGCGGCGACCCGCCCGGTGCCGAGGCTGGCCGCGTGCGTCCTGCCGTCCGGGCAGGTCGCGGTCTTCCCGAACGCCACATGCCGCCAGCAGGAACTGCCGGACCTGGCCGACTAGGAGTTGAGGGCTTGCCATTCGCGAGGGCCGGCAAGCCGCCCCCGACTTCGCCACCGCCCTCAGATACCACCGTCTTCTCGAAACCCTCCTACGCGCCGATACCGACCACACTCCCATCCCCCCGGTGGAATGAACTGTGATCCAAAGGCGCGGAGCCATGGCGTTCGCCATGGCTCCGCGCCGAGGTCATCCGGCACGGCCGGCTTCAAAGAAGCCGATCAGATCCATTTGATCGAGGACGTCCTGTCGTTCATGGCGTCGCCGATGTAGGAGGTGGTGTTCCGGTAGCCGGTGCTGGAGCCCTGGAAATTGATGTCCTCCCAGTGGTTGCTCTGGCAGTCGGCGTAGTTCCGGAACGAGGAGATCCGGTCGTTCCACCATCCGCTGACGTTGGCCGCCTGCCAGTCCACGTCGCTGGAGTTGTCACAGCCGGCGGACGTCTCCCACGTCAGTGAATTTCCCTTGAAGTCCGCGTGCTCGAAGGAGATCTCGATAACGGTCGAGGCTATTGCGGCTGACCGCCGGTTCGTCTTCGCGAGGGCGTTCAAGCGGCCGTTGAAGCCCTTGTCGGCCACGGCGGATCGTGCGTTACGCGGAGCGTTGGCGATTTTACCGTTGGTGGCGTCACTGATGGCCTCGGTAAAGGTGGCATAGCAGCTCACGCGACCGGATTCGGTCAGGTGGACGACGCAGTGCCGGACGGGGGACGAGGCCGCGCCGGACGACGGCGACGGCGCCGCGCTCGCCGCGGGCTGGGCGAGGAGAGCGCTGGTCGCGGCCACGGCGGTGGCTGCTGTGAGCAGGATGGAGCGCATCGGTTGGTCGACCTCCAGGAATCGGATCTGCTGTTGGCTCGGATCTCGTTCTGGGATGCACGGGATAGGGGTTTTCCACGATGGTCGCGCCGCCGGGACATCAGTAGCTTTCGGCTACCCGTCAAGGAAACCGTTGACCGGCCGCACCGTCTACACGCATCGCCCGCCGCCGTTCGCTGCATCGGCGGCCAAGATCTTTGGATGTGCTCCGTGGACCGAGACTTCGACGATGGCTTCTCCACCTACGTCAAACAGGTCAGACCCGAGCTGCGACGGAGGGCGTTCTTACTCTGCGGCGACTGGTTCGAGGCCGACGACCTGACTCAGAAGACCCTGGTCAAGGTGTTCCTCCAGTGGCCGCGCCTGGACAACCGCGAAAAGCTGACCGGTTTCACACGCACGGTCATGGTCCACATCTACATCAGTGAACGCCGGGCCGCCCGCTGGACGCGGGAGGTGCTCGCGGACCGCGACCCCGAACCCGCGCCCTGTGATCAGCACCCTTTCGACCACCAGCCATTGCTGTCCGCGTTGGACAGGCTCGCCCACCGGCAGCGCGCGACCATTGTGCTGCGTTTCTGGGAACAACTCAGCGTGCGTGAGATCGCGGACGTCCTCGGTTGCGCTCCGGCCACGGTGCGCAGCCAGACCTCGCGCGCGCTGGCCACCCTCCGTTTCCTCCTGCGACGCGATTCCCCCTTCCGCAGCGACGGGGGCCAGGACCTGATCCGAAGTTGACGCATCCATGAGCGAGTCCCCGCACACCCCGCCCTGCGACCGCCGAAACGAGGGGGCGATCGAACGGATAATGGCGAGGCTCTTCCGCGAGTTCCGCGCGTCGCCTCCTCCGCCGCCCGAGCGCAGCGACGACGAACTGATCGCCGACATCCGCGCCGCCTGCCGAGGTAAGAAGCCGCCTCAGAACGATGATCTTGGTTCTGGGCTCTGACGATCTGCCGGGCGCAAGCCGGGGTCTGGGCGGGATGCCTGGTGTCCTGTACAGGCGGCCAGGCCCGCACCCGGGTGGATCGGCTGATGGCCTCGACGATCCACCCGGGCGACGGAGATGCCCGATGACGACGACGTCTTGGACCAGACCACCGGCGTCCGCACGGCGGCGGCAACTGACCAGCAGGAGCCCGAGGATGCGCCGCCGAGACGTGGACGACGCGATCAGGTATTCGGTCGACGACGGGATCAAGTGGCACGTTATTGCGAATACGCAGTAACGATCACCTCCCCGTCGCCCCCGGAGGCGTGTGGCCGTGGCTCGTCAGGCTGTCGGTGTGAGATGACAGACTTCCCGGCATGACCGGACCGGATCCCAAGGCTGACCTTCGGCAGTATTTGCAGGCTGGACGTGACGCCTTGGTGTGGAAGATCGAGGGGCTCTCGGAATACGACATCCGTCGTCCGGTCACACCGACCGGCACCAACCTGTTGGGGCTGGTCAAGCATGTGGCCAGCATGGAGTTGGTCTACTTCGGCGATACCTTCGGTCGGCCGTCCGGTGAGGCTATGCCCTGGTTCGCCGAGGACGCCGAAATCAACGCGGACATGTGGGCGACGGCCGATGAGTCCCGTGATCAGATCATCGGACTGTACCGCCGGGCGTGGATGCACTCTGACGCCACGATCGACGCGTTGGCACTGGACGCGGTCGGTCAAGTGCCGCATTGGCCGGCCGGGCGGAGTGAGGTGACGCTGCACCGGATCCTGGTGCACCTGATCGCTGAGACCGATCGGCATGCCGGTCACGCCGACATCGTCCGGGAACTGATCGACGGAGCCGCCGGGTTGAGCGTCGGCAAGGACAGCATGGCGTCCGGCGACAAGGCTTGGTGGGAGGACTACCGGGATCGGCTTGAGCGCGTGGCAAGAGAAGCCGGTCAGCGCTGAGCGTGCCCCGATCACGAGTTGCCTCCTGGCGTGCGGCGCGAGGCGCGGTGAGGGAGACGAAGGCGCTGTCGCCGCCGAGTCGGTCGGGGTTGGACCTGCTGGGGTGGGGAGCTCGGAGAGGCGCTTGGAACCCCTGGCGGATCACATCTGGCCGCGACCGATGAGTTCTCCGCCCGCCCGTGGTCTCTCCTGGTACAACGACATGATCGACGCGGCGGAGGCGAGATGGGCAAGGTTGTCGCGCAGGCATCGGTGTCTCTGGACGGGTTCATCGCGGGGCCGGGCGGTTCGGGTTTCGACCGCTTGTTCGCGTGGTGCACCGCTGGGGATGTGGCGACGCCGTCGGCGCAACCCGACCGGCTCACGTACCGCACCTCGGCCGGGACGGCGGGCTATCTGCGCGACACGATGGCGCGCACCGGGGCCCTGGTGGTCGGCCGAGGCCAGTTCGATCTGACCGGTGGATGGGGCGGGTCGCATCCGATCGGGGACGTGCCCGTGTTCGTGGTGACCCACCGGCCACCGGCGGGGTGGGTGAATACCGTCACCCCCTTCACCTTCGTCACCGACGGCGTCGAGTCGGCGGTCCGGCGGGCGGTCGCGGCCGCCGGCGCGCGCGATGTCGGCATCGGCCCGGGAAGCCTGGTCGGCCAGGCCCTGGACCTGGGCCTGCTGGACGAGTTGCGGCTGGACCTCGTGCCGGTCGTGCTCGGCGGCGGTGTACGCATGCTGGACGGCGTCGGGGCGGCGCCGGTCGACTTCGGCGACCCCGAGGTGATCGTCGGCGCCGGGGTGACACACCTGATCTACCGGCGTTCCGTCCCCACCACCTGATCTGTTCTCTACCTGGAGTGTGTGTGATGACGCAGATGAAGTTCGAACTCGTACCCGTGCCGGTCGCCGACGTGGACCGCGCCAAGGCCTTCTACACCGACAAGCTCGGGTTCGCGGTCGACGTGGACGTCGAACCCGTGGCGGGAACGCGGGTCGTGCAACTGACCCCACCGGAGTCGGCGTGCTCGATCTTGTTGAGCTCCGGCCTCCCGGGCATCGCGGAGATGACGCCGGGCTCATTGCGCAGCCTGCATCTGGTGGTCGCCGACGCGCGCGCCACCCGCGCCGAGCTCGCCGCGAAGGGGGTCGAGGTGGGTGAGGTCGACGAGCACGAGGGCGCCATGCTGTTCGTGCCGTTCGCGGACCCCGACGGCAACACCTGGGTGCTCCAGGAGATGCCCTGGCGCTCCGCCGACTTCACGCCCTGACCGTCGCGGCGGGACCGGCGAGCTCGGCCCCCCGCGCTCGTCCGCCGCAGACCGCCTCCCCACCCCGGCGGCCCCGGACGAACTCCCAGGCCAGGCTGCGGAGGCGTCCTGGCTACGGCGCTTCGTCGGCCGCCCATGACGGTGTCCAGACCTCGCCGTCGTGGGCGGCGGACCTCCCGGAGCGCAGGTGGTCGCGCAGCACCGCGAGGGCCGGGTGCGGGTTGTCGCGCCGCCAGATCAGCGAGTGCGGGTAGACCGGTGTCGGATCCCGCAGGTCGACGCGCCGCAGGCCGTGGTCGGCGGGCCAGACCAGGCGAGTCCGCTCGCCGACGAAGGTCGCCAGCGACCGGGAGTCGGCGATGGTGTCCAGCAGCGGCTCGGTGCCGAAGTCGGGACCGGTGATCTCGATGGTGAGCCCGAACGCGGCGGCGAGGTCGTCGTAGTAGGCGGCCCACTCGGTGCCGGGGACGATGCCGGGCATCCAGATCCGGTGCCCGGCGAGCCTCGCGGGCGCGATCGAGCGGGCGGCGGCGAACTCGTGGGACGGCCCGGTCAGCACCTGGATCGGCTCGTCGGAGACCCGGACGGCGCCGATGCCGTCCGGCAGGTGCCGTCCGGGCATGGTGACGGCGCGGAAGGACGCGTCGATCGTCCCGGAGCGGACCGCGTCGACGGCCGCGTCGGCGTCGAAGAGCGTCACGACGTCGAGCTCGATCCCGGGGTGCGCGCGGTGGAAGTCGCGCAGCAGCCCGGCGGGGGCGAGCCGCCGCCCGATCACGTCCACGCGCAGTGCCCGGCGCCCGGGGCGGACGGACGCGACGGCCCGCTCCTCGGCCCGCAGGAGTTCACGCGCGTGGGGGAGGAACGCCTGGCCGTCGATCGTGAGCGTCGCCCCGCGCGCGGCGCGGGTGAACAGCCGCACGGCGAGGGCCTTCTCCAGCGTGGCGACGCGCTTGGAGACGCCCTGCTGGGTGATCGACAGTTCGGCGGCGGCGTCCTGGAACCGTCCCGCGTCGGCGACGGCCACGAAGGCGCGCACGGCATCGAGATCCACGCCGTCCATCCTAGGGGTACAACCATCGGTTGTACCGAGGGGGGCGATCGGTTGTTTGATCTCGGGGCCCGCCACTCGCTTGGATGCCGGTGGTCGGTGTCTGGGGGGTTCGGATCGGTGCGAGGTGCGTCGGGCATGACGGGTGGGCGGACGCTCGGGCGGCGGTTCGGTTGGCTCTGGGGGGCCTACGCGGTCAGCGCCTACGGGACGGGGTTCGGGTTCGGCGCGTTCCCGCTGATCGCGGTGCTCGTGCTGGACTCCGGGCCGACCCAGGTGGCGGCCCTCGCGGCCGCCGGACGGGCGGTCGGCGCGGTGGTCGCGGTGCCGCTCGGCCCGTGGGTGGAGTTCCACCGCAAACGGCCCGTCATGATCGCGATGGACCTGGTCCGGTTCACGGCGTTGATGAGCGTCCCCGCCGCGTTCGCGCTCGGTCGGCTCGGATTCGTCCAGCTCCTGGCCGTCTCGGTCGTTGTCGCGGCGGCCGACATCGCCTTCAAGGCGGCCTGCGGCGCGTACCTGAAGGCGCTCGTGCCACCGGGGGACCTGCTGATCGCGAACGGCCGGTTCGAGTCCACGACCTGGAGCGCGACCGTGGTCGGACCGCCGCTCGGCGGCGCCGCGATCGGGGTCTTCGGACCGGTGGCGACCGTGGTCGCCGACGCGGTGAGCTACCTGCTCTCCGCGCTCGGCCTGCGCGCCGTCGGCGGCGGCGAGCCTCGTCCGGAGCGCGGCGGGGGACCCCGCCTGCGCGCCGGTGACCTGGTCGAAGGCTGGCGGCACATCCTGAGGCACCCGGTGCTGCGCCCGCTGCTGTTCAACACCGTCCTGGCCAACGGCCTCATCATGGCGACCGAGCCGCTGATGGCCGTGCTCATGCTGGGACGGCTCGGGTTCTCGCCCTGGGAGTACGGCCTGGCGTTCGCGGCGCCCTGCGTCGGCGGCCTCATCGGCGCGCGCCTGGCGCACCGGCTCGTGGCGCGGTTCGGACGGCACCCGGTGCTGCTCGCCGCCGGGACGCTGCGCGCGTGCTGGCCGGTCGGGCTGGTGTTCGTCGCCCCCGGCGTCCCCGGGATCGTGCTCGTCATGGTCGTCCAGTTCGGCCTGGTGACCTGCTGCGGGCTGTTCAACCCGGTGGTGGCGACCAGCAGGCTCGACCACACCGCCCCCGGCCGGGTCGCCCGGACCCTGACCGCGTGGTCGGTCAGCAGCAGCGCCGCGATCGCGGCCCTGACCGCCCTGTGGGGCCTGCTGGCCGCGCTGACCAGTCCCAGGACGGCGATCGCGGCCGCCGGTGTGCTCCTCCTGGCCACGCCGCTGCTGCTCCCGCGCCGCGAGCACACCGCCGGCACGGAGGCGGGGGAAGCGGCCGACGACCGGGTGATCTCGCGGCGGTAGGGGCGCCTCCCGTCAGGTCGCGGTGGGGTGGATACCGCCGAGAGCGATGTCGAGCAAGCGGTCGGCCTCGGCGGCACCGTCCGGCCGCCGCTCGGTGATCAGGCAGATGCCGGTGACGAGCATGAGCAAGTCCATGATCACGATGTCGGCCCGGACGACGCCGGCCTCGCGGGCGCGGGCCAGCACCTGCCCGCCCGCCCGCACGATCTTGTCGTGCACGGAGGCGCCGCACGCGTCGTGGCCGCCGGACATCAGCGAGGCGGCCAGGCCCCGGCTGGAGGCGGCGTGGCGGGCGACCGCGCGCAGCCACACGTCCAGCGCGTCCGCCGGTTCGGGGCCGGCGGCGAGATCGCGGGCGGCGGTGCACAGGTCCTCGGCGGTGTCCTGGAAGACGGCGTCGAGCAGCGCCTGCCGGGACGAGAAGTGCCGGTGCAGGGTCGCCGACCCGACGCCGGCACGGCGGGCGATCTCCTCCAGGGACGCTTCCGCGCCCTGTTCGGCGACGGCCGAGACGGCCGCGCCGAGAATCCGGTCGCGGTTGCGGCGCGCGTCGGCGCGCATCCGCCGCCCGGCCCGGGACGAGGTGACGCTGCCCTCAGGCATGGGACCTCCAACGTGAGAATTCCAAACGGGGCGGCCCTCCATAACGTACTCACCTCCGAGCGGCGCGATGCCCCGTTTGGCGGTTTCGACACTTAAATCACCGCATGCCCGAATATGAGTGTTTGCCGCCACCCGCCCACCTGGCGAGACGTGCCAGGCCGGACGCGCCATGGCCCGGCCGCGGTCGATCAGGTCCTGCGCGAGATGACCATGATGTATTCGCAGGGGGCGTTCGTTCGGTTGGCGAAGCCGTGGTCCGCGTGGGCCTGGAAGAACAGGGAGTCGCCCGCGTCCAGGGTCTCGCTGATCCCGCCGATCGCGACGGTGAGGGTGCCGTCGAGCACCACGATCTGCTTCTCCGTACCGGGGGGATACGCGGGCAGCAGCCCGGTGGAGACCTGCGCGGGGAGGTAGTGGACGACCATCTCGGCTCCTCCCGCACCCGGGGCCGCTGACACCATGTGCCGCTCGAAGCCGGTCTCCGGATCACGGAAGACGGGGCGTTCGCTCTTGCGCATGACCACGGCCACCCCGGACGCGGCGGCGGCCGGAGCGCCGACCAGGTCCGAGAGCGACGCGCCGAGCGCGTGCGCGATCCTGGACGCGACGCCGATCGTCGGGCTCTTCTCACCGCGCTCGACCTTGGACAGCATCGCCCGACTGACCGACGACCGCGTGGACAGCTGCTCCAGCGTCAGGCCCGCCTCCTCGCGGCGCCGCCGCACGTTGCCGCCGAACGCGCCGGCCAGGTCATCGCCCTGCTGCGGTTCGGCCGCGTTTCCGTCCTGCTCGACCACCGTGCTCCTTGATCGCCGGGTACCTCGCAGCCCGCAGTGTAGTGTTTCTCCTAAAGAAGATAGAGTCTTCTATCGGAGATGCACCCAGTGCGCCCAGGATGACGGAGGGTTCCATGCGTTTGATCTCAAGTGGCAGGCACCATGCCACGTTCGACTTCGGCGACCTGCGGGTGGTCTCGTTGCGGGACGGGTACATCGACATGCCGCCGACCAGGCTCCGCGACGAGGACGGGCACACGCTCGACGAGCTGCCGGACGCCGTTCCGCTGGCCGGCGACAACCTGCGGTTGTCGGTCAACGCCTTCTTCGTCACCGACGGCACGCGGTCGGTTCTCATCGACACCGGCGCGTCCAACGTCTGGCACGACCCCACCATGGGATTGATCTACGACGCGCTCGACGAAGCGGGCATCGACCGCGCGCAGATCACCGATGTCGCCATCACTCACAGGCACGAGGACCACGTGAGCGGTCTGATCGCGCCGGACGGCTCGGAGGCGTTCAGCGAACTCGAACGGGTGTGGATCGGCGCGGCCGACACCTCGGTGTTCACGGGACGGCTCGCGCCGCTCCGCGACCGGGTCGTACCCGTGTCGGAGAAGATCGCGATCAACGACTGGACGACCGCGGTCCCGACGCCGGGCCACACGCCCGGTCACACCGTCTACGAGGTCAGGAGCAGCGCCGGCCGCCTTCTCGCCTGGGGCGACACCGTGCACGTTCCGACACTCCAGTTCGACCAGCCGAAGGTGTCCTGGGAACTCGACGGCGACCAGCCCCAGGCCCGCGCCGCGCGGGCGGCCCTCCTCGAACAACTGACCCGGCCCAACCACTTCGTGGCCGGCGCCCACCTCGATTCACCCGGCATCGCCCGCGTGGCCCCGTCCGGCGACGGATTCACGCTGGAATACCTCGCGCCGGCGATCGGCTGATCGAGCCCGCCGGCCCCGAACCACGCTCACGATCTCGGCCAAAAGAGGCAAGCCCGCCTTGGCCGGCCTCGGAACCGTTACCGGTTGCGGGGCCGGCGGCAAGGGCGGGCCAGATGTTTCGGGATCCCCAGGTCAGTCGGCCGCGCGGGGCCCCCACACCCGTGCCACCAGGACGGCGCCCGCGCCGAACAGCGCCACGCCGAGGGGCACGTGGACCGCGACGTCGCCGCCGGCGCCGACGATGAACTGGACGCTGATCAGCAGGACCATCGACACGGTGACGACCAGGTAGCGCGCCGGGCCGTGACCCACCCGCCACACCAGAAGCGCGGCGGTGAACTGGAGGACCATCGCGAACGAGACGACGGCGGCGGTGGTGTGGTGCAAATCGCGGGGACCCTCGTTCGACAGGAGCAGGCCGGCGGTGATCGCCTGCGTCAGCAGCGCGGTGGCCAGGAACAGCGTGGTCGCCTTCAGCAGGCCGAAGAACCGGGGAATCGGGGTGTGCTCCGTGTGAGCCGGAGAACGCGGCCGGGCCGACGTTGACATGGGATCGCTCCTTGGTGGTCTCTGGGACAGTCGGCGCCGCGCGGCGTCAGGCGCGGGTCTTGGCCAGCAGGTCGATGACCTCGGCGGTGGTGGCGCTCTCACCGAGGAGCGGGAAGATCCGTTCGGTGCTGTTGCGATGCGCCTCCGCGTGCAGGTCGGTCATGGCGTCGGTCACCAGCGTGACGTTGTAGCCGTGTTCGTAGGCGGCGCGGGCGGTGGACTCCACGCCGATGCTGGTGGCGATCCCGGCCAGCACGACCTGGGTGACGCCGCGGCGGCGCAGTTGCAGGTCGAGATCGGTGCCGTAGAACGCGCCGAAGGAGCGCTTGGTCACGGTGATGTCGTCGGGGTGGCCGGCGAGGTCTTCGACGATGACGTCCCAGCCCGCGGGCAGGGGGCCGGGCGGGCGCGGAGTCTCGGTGCGTCCCGGAGCGGCATCCGATCCGTCCGCCCGCGCCGTGACCCGGACCAGGACGACCGGGGCCTTGCGAGCGCGGAAGGCGTCGGCCAGTTCGACCGCACGGGCCACCACCTCGGCGCCGGTGAGGGGTGCGGCGGGACGGGCGACGATGGCGTTCTGCAGATCGATGAGGACGAGCGCGGTCGTGGCGTCGATCGTGGTGACGGGCATGAACGGGTCTCTTTCCGAGGTGAGGTCGTCGGGAGATGGCCCTCGTTCTCGGTGTCGTTGGAGCTCCGGGAACGAGGCCGGGCCATGATGCGGCCGGGTCAGGGCTGGGTGTCGAGCCACTCCTGGAAGGTGGGGCCGGCGAGGACGGCGTGCGGGCCGGGCAGGAACCCGCCCTCGGCGGCGATCTCGGCGTCGGGCATGCCCGAGCCGTCGACGCCGACGACCTTCACGCCCCGGCGGGCGCCGAGGAGCGCCGCCGCTTCCGCCATGGTCTCCGTGCGGGGCCCGGCGATCTCGGGGATGGGCGCACCGGGAGCGGGCGCTCCCGGCTCAAGCGCCAGGTCGACCAGTTCCTCGGCCACGGCGCGGCAGGCCACGAGTTGGGTGGGCAGCGCCGGGACGTAGGCGACCTCGCCCTGCCGCCAGTCCAGGAACTGCCCGACGAATTCGTGGAACTGCGCGGCCCGGAGGATGCGGACAGGGAGCGGGCCGGACAGGAGGAGTTCCTCGTGCGCCTTCTTGGCGGCGACGAACCCGGCGGTCGCCTTGTCGGCACCGATGATGGACGCCACGACGATCCGTGCGACCCCCGCCTTCCCGCCGTACTCGTGCAGGTTGGAGGCCGACGTGGTGAAGAACTCCGTGGCGGCCTCCTGGTCGGAGGCGTGCCACGAGGCGACGTCGATGATGACCTCGGCCCCCGTGAGCGCCTCGGCGAGGCCCTCGCCGGTGACGATGTCCACGCCGGAGGCCCTGGACATCGGAACGGTCTGGTGCCCTCGTTCGGTGAGGACGTCGACGACGTGGCGTCCCAGCCGGCCGGTCGCTCCCGCCACTGCGAATCTGCTCATTGCCGTTGCCCTTCTTGGACGCTGTAGTTCTGACCGGGAGGCATGCCGGGGATCGGTTTGGCGATGAGCGCCGCGGGGGTGAAGAAGCCGAAGTGGGCGATCGCCATGATGAGCGTCCAGAGCGCCTTGTCGTCGTAGTGCTCGGCCGCCTTGGCGTGCAGTTCGTCGGGGACGCGCTCCCCGGCCGGGGACGGCGTGAGGACCGCCTCCACGAGTTCGAGCGCGATTCGTTCGGCGGCGGTGTAGTACGTGGCGTCCTGCCAGGTCGCCACGGCGGTGATGCGCTCCTCCGGTTCCCCGATCTCACGGAGGTTGGCGGTTTCACGGATGGTGAAGTACGTGCTGCCCAGGATCTGTCCCGCGCGGAGCTGCATCAGGCTGACGGTGGCCCGTGGAACAACGCCGTTCTGAATGACCTTGTGCAGGGGTCCTGCGATCTCGACCATTTCGGGGAGGAACTGGATGGGCTCCGGCATGCGCGACCGCAGGTCCTTCTGCTTGGCCGGGGGGAGTGCGGGCATGGTTTTCCTTCTCTCAGGTGCAAGTCATGGCGTCCTGCCGAACACGAGACGCCGCCACCCCCGGCGCCGTAACAGCGTGGTCGTGTGACGTAGGCCACCGGGCACCGGTGTTATGAAGCGGGGAGGGCCGACGTCTAGTGCGTGACGCAGGGGGTACGAACGAACAGGAGCCGGGCATGGACGAGCGCGGCGAACGATCCGCGGGCGCGACCGGGCCGTACGACGGTGCCGACCGCATGGACGCGGCCACCGAGGCGTTCGTCGCGCACCGCAACCTGCTGTTCACCGTCGCCTACGAGATGCTCGGTTCGGCGACCGACGCCGAGGACGTCCTCCAGGAGAGCTGGCTGCGGTGGGCGGACGTCGATCTGGACGCCGTCCGGGAGCGGCGGGCCTACCTCGTGCGGATCGTCACCCGAATGTCGCTCGACCGGCTGCGCGCGCTCGGCCGGCGCAAGGAGTCCTACGTCGGCCCCTGGCTGCCCGAACCGCTGCTGACCACGCCCGACGTGGCCGAGGACGTCGAGCTCGCCGACAGTGTCTCGATGGCGATGCTGCTGGTCCTGGAGACGCTCCAGCCGACCGAGCGGGCGGTGTTCGTGCTGCGCGAGGTGTTCGGTCTCGAATACGAGGAGATCTCCGAGGCCGTCGGCAAGAGCCTCGCCGCGGTCCGCCAGATCGCCTACCGCGCCCGCGCCCACGTCGCCGCCCGCCGTCCCCGCGGCGTCGCCTCCCCGGCCGAGACCCGGACCGCGCTCCAGGCGTTCCAGCGGGCGGTCGAAACCGGCGACCTGCAAGATCTGCTCGACATCCTCGCACCGGACGTCGTCGCCCTCAGCGACGGAGGCGGAGTCAAACACGCCCTGTTGCGCCCCGTCGTGGGTGCCGGCAACGTCGCGCGCCTCCTGGCCGTCGGCTGGTGGAGGCGCGACGCCGAGAGGTCGGTCGAGCTCGTCCAGATCAACGGCGGCCCGGGGCTGCTCGTCCGCGTCGATGGAAAGGTCGACGGCGTGGTGGCGGTGCGCCTGGAGGACGGCTACGTCACCGGCGCCTACCACGTCCGCAACCCCGAGAAGCTGTCACGCGTGGAACGGGAAACCCCCGTGAGCCGATGAAGTGACCACGGTCGGCGAATCGAGGGGTGTTCAGCCGTCCTGCTGGGCCGTGACCAGGACGTCCCCGGCGGCCGTGCGGTAGTAGAGCACCGAGCGGCCCGTCCGCCGCCGTGCGACCAGGCGCGCGTCCAGCAGCACCCGCAGGTGGCGGCCCACCGACCCGAGGCCCTGGCCGGTCAGCGCGACGAGTTGCGTCGTGCTCTTCGGGGTGTCGAGCAGGACGAGGACGCCCGCGCGTCCCGCGCCGAGCAGTCGGCCGAGCGCCTCGGGCACCGGGCCCCCCGCCTCGGCCAGGGTGCCCGAGCACGGGTAGACGACCGCGAGGTGGCGCCATGACGCGTCCCAGGCGACCCAGGCGTACCGGTGCGTGACCGGGACGAACATCAGCCGGGCTCCCGACACGGAGCGCGGCGGGTAGTCGTGGGTGTTGACCTGGAGGCGGCTCTCGCCGAGCCAGCGCATGCCGGGGCGCAGGCCGTCCAGGGCCCCGGCCCAGCCGTCGCGGCTGAGCTGCGCGGTGCGCGCCAGGACGTCGGCCTCGATGATCCGGCGCCGCCGGGGCCAGGAGGGCAGGACGGTGTGCGTCCACACCCATTCCAGGATTCCGGCGGTACGTTCGGGCAGGTCGTCGCGGTGCAGCTCGGGCGGCAGCGGGCCGCCGAGCGAGACCGTCAGGTGCTCGCGCGCCTCGTCCGGCGGAGTCTCGCGGATGGGCCGCAGCTCCTCGGCGAAGCTCGCCTCGCCCTCGTGGACGGGCGGGGGAGTGAGGTAGTCGGCGTTCCAGGTCGCGCCGAGCGCCGCCCGGACGGTCAGCGCGGTCAGCGGATCACCGGCCAGCCGCTCCCGGTAGGCGGGCAGGTGCAGATCGAGCCACGCGCGCTCGGCCGGATGCGCCGCGGTGGCACGTTCCAGAGCCTTCAGCGTCGCGATCGTCTCGGCCAGCGGGGACACCACGAACCGGCTGCCCGCGAGCGTGTCGGTATTGATCTCCCACAACCCCATGTTTCGCCCCCCTGCGAAACTTTACCGGCTGGTCCGCCCCGCCCCGGAGACTCCCGGAATGCGCACGTACTCGGAACTCTTCCGGACCCCGGAGTTCACCCCGCTGTTCCTGACGTCGGCCGCGCAGGTCGCGGCGCAGACGGTGAGCGGCCTGGCCCTCGGCACCATGGTCTACGACCGGACCGGGTCGCCGCTGCTGTCCTCGCTGGCGATGTTCGGGCAGCCGCTCGCCCAGCTCATCGGCGCGACCACGCTGCTGTCGGCGGCCGACCGGCTGCCCCCGCGTGCGGCGCTGGCCGGGCTGGGCCTGCTGTTCGGTCTCGGCACCGCGGCACAGGCGGTCCCGGGGATGCCGGTGTGGGGGGTGTTCGCGCTGATCCTCGGCCTCGGCATGGCGGCCTCGCTGGGCGGCGGCGTGCGCTACGGCCTGCTCAACGAGGTGCTCGAACGGGACGGCTACCTGCTCGGCCGCTCGGTGCTGAACATGTCGGCCGGAACGATGCAGATCGTCGGATTCGCGCTCGGCGGCGCCCTGGTGGCCGCGCTGTCGGCGCGCGGGACGCTGCTGACCGGCGCGGTCCTGTACGCGGGGGCGGCGGCGGTCGCCCGGTTCGGGCTGACGCGCCGTCCGCCGCGCGCGTCCGGCCGGGCGTCGGCGACCGAGACCTGGCGCAACAACGCGCGGTTGTGGTCGTCGCGGCCGCGCCGCTACGTCTACCTCGCGCTGTGGGTGCCCAACGGGCTGATCGTCGGCTGCGAGTCCCTGTTCGTCCCCTACGACCCCGAGCACGCGGGCACGCTGTTCGCGTTCGGCGCGGTCGGCATGCTGGCGGGGGACACGCTGACCGGGCGGTTCGTCCCGCCGCGGTGGCGGGCCAGGCTCGACGCCCCGCTGCGGCTGCTGCTCGCCGCGCCGTTCCTGGTCTTCGCCCTGGAGCCGGCGCTGCCGTTCGCGCTCGCGGCGGTCGCCGTCGGCGCGTTCGGGTACTCGGCGACGCTGCTGCTCCAGGACCGGCTGATGGCCCTCACCCCGGACGAGTTGAGCGGGCACGCGCTCGGCCTGCACTCCTCCGGCATGCTCGCCATGCAGGGCGTGGGCGCGGCGCTCGCGGGCGCCGTGGCGGAGTGGACGTCGCCGTCGACGGCGATCACGGTGATGGCCGCCGCGTCCGTCGCGGTCACCTTCGCGCTGGCGCCCGGCCTGCGCGTCCGGCCGGCGGCCGCCACCCCGGCGTGAGACGTGCGTTCGGGCGGATGTGGCAGACTCGATGACATGGTCACGCCCCGGATCTCCTAGCTCAGGCACACGCCTCCACGCCACACGTGTGTCCCTGAGCCTTTCCGGAGCGTCATCCCATGCTTGCCTTCCGTGGCGTCGACGTGCGCGTCGGCCCCCGCCTCCTGCTGGCGGACGTCACCGCCCACATCGCCCCCGGCGACCGCATCGGCCTGGTCGGCCGTAACGGCGCCGGGAAGAGCACCCTCATGCGCGTCCTGGCGGGCGAGGTCGCGCCCGCCGCCGGGACCGTCACGCGCACCGGCCCCGTCGGGTACCTGCCGCAGGACCCGGCGGCGGCCGCCCCGTCCGTCTCCGTCCAGGACCGCGTCCTGTCCGCCCGGGGCATGGACGAGGCCGTCCGCGCGCTGCGGACCGCCGAGACCGCGCTCGGCGAGGGCGGCGAGCGGGCGATGCGCCGCTACGTCCGCGCCGAGGCCGAGTTCCAGGCGCGCGGCGGGTACGCCGCCGAGGCCGAGGCCGCGCGGATCGCCGCGGGTCTGGGCCTGCCCGCCGGCGCGCTCGCCCGGCCGATCGGTTCGCTGTCGGGCGGGCAGCGGCGCCGGGTGGAGCTGGCGCGCGTCCTGTTCGGCGAGCGCGGCACCCTGCTGCTGGACGAGCCGACCAACAACCTCGACCCCGCGTCCCGCGCGGAGGTCCTCGCGGCGGTCGGCGGGTACCGGGGCGCGGTCGTGATGGTCACGCACGACGAGGAGGCGGTCGAGGCGCTGCGTCCCGGCCGCGTGCTCCTGCTGCCCGACGGCGTCGAGGACCACTGGAACTCCGGCTACGCCGACCTGGTCGCCCTGTCCTGAGGGCGCCGCGCCGGCCCGGCCTGTCCCAGGAATGGCAACAGAAGTTGTCGATTCCCCGCCGGGATCCGCACCATCGGGGCCGGAGGCGCTCCGCCTCCGGCGCCCGTGCGGCGCACCGCCCCCCAGCGAGGAGTTCCCCATGCCGATGAGCGCCGAGACCGCGTACGAGAAGCGGACGGTCGCGCGCGGGAGGCTGCCGCTCGGCGTCTACCTGCTCGCGTTCTGCCTGTTCGCGATGGGCAGCGCGGAGTTCCTGCTGGCCGGGGTCCTCCCGGCGATCGCGGACGACATGGAGGTGTCGCTGTCCTCGGCGGGCGCGCTGATCTCGGCGTTCGCCGTCGCCGTCGTCATCGGCGGCCCGCCGTTGGCGATCATGACGTTGCGCTGGCCGCGGCGGACGACGCTGGTGGCCGCCCAGGCCGTCTTCGCCGTCTCCGTCACCGTCGGGCTGCTCACCCCCAGCTACGCGGTGCTGCTGGGCACCCGGTTCGTCTGCGGGCTCGCCTACGCGGGGTTCTGGGCGGTCGCGGCGGTCACCGCGATCGGCCTCGTCCCGGCCGACCGCACCACGCGGGCCTCCGGGGTCGTCGTCAGCGGCCTGAGCCTGGCGATGATCGCCGGTGGCCCGGCGGGTGCGCTGCTCAGCTACTTCACCGGATGGCGGGGCGGGTTCTGGGGCGTGGTCGCCCTCACCGCGGTCGGCGCGGCCCTGACCCTGATGACGCTGCCCGCGACGAGCGCGGGCACCGAGCCCAGCGTGCGGCGCGAGCTGCGCACGATGCGGCGCCCGCGGCTCTGGGTCGTGTTCGCCGCCACGATCCTGAGCACCGCCTCCTACATGATCACGTTCAACTACCTCGCGGTGCTGTTGACCGACGTCACCGGCCTTCCCGAGGTCTGGGTGCCCGCGGTCCTCACGCTGTTCGGCGTCGGCGCGTTCGCCGGCCTGTCGATCGGCGGCAGGATCTCCGACCGGCGGCCCTCCCACGCGCTGCTGGCCGGGGCGGTCGGGATCCTGGTCTGCTCCGCCCTGCTGGGGGCGCTCGCCGGGCGCGCGGTCGCGGCCGTCCCGCTCGTCCTGCTGCTCGGGGTCGCCGGGTTCGTGCTGAACCCGGCCATCTACGGGCGGGTGTTCGGCATCGCGTCCGAGGCGCCGACGCTCGCCGGGGCCACCACGGTCTCGGCGTTCCAGCTCGGCATCAGCCTCGTCCCCGCGTTCGCCGGGGCCGCCCTCGACGCGGGCGCCTCGATCACCTCCGTCACCTGGATCGGCGCCGGGCTGGCGGCGGCGACCGCGCTGACCGCCCTCCTGGACCGGGCGCTCTCGGCCCGCTCGCCGTTGTCTTAGCCCGTCGGTTGGCGCCGGTTGATAATCTCAATGTTGAGATACCGGAGGTGGCCGATGGCGGACGCGGTGGACGAGATCCTGGCCCAGTGGGGACGTGAGCGGCCCGACCTGGACGTGTGGCCGATGGGCATCATCGGCCGCGTCGCCCGGCTCCAGCTCGTCCTGCACCGGGAGCTGAAGGATTTCTTCGCCGGGCAGGGCCTGGAGACCTGGGAGTTCGACGTCCTGGCCACGCTGCGCCGCTCGGGCGAGCCCTACGAGCTGACGGCGGGGGCGCTGCTGAAGGCCGCGATGGTCACCTCCGGGGCGATCACCAACCGGATCGACCGGCTGGAGGCGAAGGGGCTGGTCGAGCGGGTCCGCGACGCCGACGACCGCCGCTCGGTCCGGATCCGGCTGACCTCGCGCGGGCTGTCTTTGGTCGACCAGGTGGTCGGGCTGCACACCGCCAACGAGGCGCGGCTGCTGGAAGCCCTGGACCCGGCCGACCGCGACCGCCTGGCGGGGCTGCTGCGGGGGCTCCTGGAGTCGCTGGGCGACACGTCCCCGCGCTGACGCGCGCCGACCGCTCAGAGCCAGCCGCGCTCGTCGGCGACCCGCACCGCCTCCATGCGGTTGCGGGTCGCGGTCTTGGTGATCGCGGCCGACAGGTAGTTGCGGACCGTGCCCTCCGACAGGTGCAGCCGGGACGCGATCTCGGCGACGGCCGCCCCGCCGCGCGCCACGTTCAGCACGTCGCGCTCGCGCCCGGTCAGCGGCGACTCGCCCACCGCGAGGGTCGCCGCGGCCAGCGCGGGATCGACGACCCGCTCGCCCGCCGCCACCCGGCGGATCGCGTCGGCGAGCGCCTCGGCCGGGGCGTCCTTCACCACGAACCCGACCGCCCCGGCCTCCATCGCCCGCCGCAGGTAGCCCGCGCGGCCGAAGGTCGTGAGGATCACCACGCGGACCCGCGGCGCCCGCGCGGCGAGCACGGCCGCGGCGGCCAGGCCGTCCAGCCCCGGCATCTCGATGTCCAGGAGCGCCACGTCGGGACGGTGCGCGCGGACGGCGTCCGCCACCTCGTCGCCCCGCCCGACCGACGCGACGACCTCGAAGTCCTCCTCCAGGCCCAGCAGGGCCGCGAGCGCGGTGCGGATCAGCTCCTGGTCGTCGGCGAGCAGCAGCCGGATCGTCATGCCCCGTCCCCGCCCTCCCGGCCGTCCCCGTGCGCCGGGCCGAGCGTAACGCGCAGCCGCCAGCCGGGCGCGCCGTCCGGGCTCTCCGCGTCGAGGGCGGGCCCGGCCTCCAGCGTGCCGCCCGCGGCCGCGACGCGTTCGCGCAGGCCGGTCAGCCCGTGCCCGGACGAGGAGGGCAGGAGGGCGGACGGCCCGCCGGACCCGTCGTCGCGGATCTCCACCCGTGTCGCCGTCAGCGTGACCGTGCAGCGGGTGGCGCGCGCGTGCCGGACGACGTTGGTCAGCCCCTCGCGGACGATCCAGCCGAACAGCTCGCGGTGCTCGGCGTCCACCACGTCGGCGGCGGTGGGCAGGTCGGCGACGACGCCGGAGGCCCGCAGCAGCTCGCGGCCGCGCGCCAACTCGCCCGCCAGCGTCACGTTCCGGTAGCCCGACACCGCCGCGCGCACGTCGGCGAGCGCCTGCCGCGAGAGGCGCTCGACCTCGGTGATCTCCTCCAGCGAGCGCGCGGGGTCGTTCGCGGCCATCCGGCGCGCGAGGTTGCTCTTCACCGTGATCACCGTGAGCGAGTGGCCGAGCAGGTCGTGCAGGTCGCGGGCGATCCGGGCCCGTTCGGCCTCGGAGGCCAGCCGGGCGACCTCGGCGCGCGCCTCCACCAGCGCGAGGTTGGCGCTCGCCATCTCCAGGAACGCGTGGACGGTCAGCGCCGTGAAGACGATCATCAGCGCCTCCAGCCAGCCCGGACCCTGGTGCCAGGGCCGCACCGCCCACGGCACCACCAGCGCGGCGAGCGCGCCCGCCCCGGTGATCAGCGGAACGTGCCGTTTCAGCGCGACGACCGTGAACGACACCACGACCGCGCCCAGATAGGCGGCGACGTTGCGCGCGAACGGGAACGCGCCCGCGGCCAGCACCACCATCGCTCCGAGAAAGGCCCACATCCGGCTTCTGGATCCCCGCGTGAACGAATACGCCGCGAGCGCGTAACAGCAGCAGAACGCGAACACGATCGAATATCCCGCGACGGCCGCGGCGCCATGCGAATACTGCGCGACCCCGACCGCCGTGACGGCCGGATAGACGAACATCCCGGCCGCCAGGACGCCGCGCCGCCAACCGCTCGTCCAGCGCAGCGAGTCGCCCTCCGCGCTCCCGAGGGCCCCGCGCCCTCCGGCGTCCTCCATGGCGCGGACGGTAACACCGGCGGTCGGCGCCGCGTCCGCCCGGCCGGTCATCGCGCGGGGAGGCCGACGCCCATGTAGGCGTCCGCGAGAATCTTGACGGTGCGAAATTCTTCGAATGCCTGCGTCCGGCCGGTTTCACCGGCGATCACGTTCATGCCACCATCGTGTTCGCGGCGGGGACGTCGCGAACAGTGAGATCGCCCATCGCTTTCCGATGACATTTGTCATGGCGGCCCCGGCGGTTCCGTGAACGCCTCGACCGCGCGGGCCGCGCGGCCCGCGATGGCGGCGAGGTGCGGGGCCAACTCCGGCGGGTCGAGCAGGGTGTAGTCGACGGTCAGCAGGGCGATCCGCGAGGCGAGGAACCACAGCGAGTCCGACCGGGAGTGCAGCAGGCACGACCGGTCGTCGACCGGCTCCAGGAACCCGTTCCACGCGGTGACGTGCTCGGCCGCCTCTTCGGCGGACACGTGCAGCCGCAGCCGGGCGCGGATCGTGCCGGAGCCCCCGGCCAGCGAGTCCATCGCCCAGGACGCCGCGTCCAGGCCGCCGGGAAGCTCGCGCGGCGCGGCGCGGACTCCGGTGCGCTGAGGCTCGCCGATCCGGTCGACGCGGAACGTCCGCCAGTCCTCGCGGTCCTCGTCGAAGGCGACCAGGTACCAGCGGCGGCCCGCCGCCACCAGCCGGTGGGGCTGCGCCAGGCGCCGTCCCCGGGTGCCGTCGGCGCGGGTGTAGGCGAACCGGATCCGCTCGTGCGCCACGCAGGCGGCGGCGAGGGTGGCGAGGAGGTCGGGGTCGATCGGCGCGGCGCCGTCCCGCATCGGGAGGGCGACGGAGGCCCGCGACAGCGAGGCCACACGGTGCCGCAGGCGGTGCGGGAGGACCTGCTCCAGCTTGGCCAGGGCCCGCAGGGAGGTCTCCTCGATCCCGGTGGCGGCGATCGCGGTGGCGGTGCGCAGGCCGAGCGCGACGGCGACGGCCTCCTCGTCGTCCAGCAGCAGCGGCGGCATCGCCGTCCCGGCGGTGAGGCGGTAGCCGCCGGTGCTGCCGTGCGTGGCGTGGACGGGATAGCCCAGCTCGCGCAGCCGTTCCACGTCCCGCCTGATCGTGCGGGGGGTGACGGCCAGCCGCTCGGCCAGCTCGGTGCCGGGCCACTCGCGCGGGGCCTGGAGCAGGGACAGCAGCCGCAGCAGCCGCCCGGAGGGATCACGCATACCCCCATCCTGCCGCCCCAATAGGACGTTCACCGACCCGATGGCCTCAGCCACCCGTCCGGCAGGCCGCGTCGAACGCGTGCTGGACATGGATGCGTGTCGAGTCGAAGACGGGGACCGGGCTGTCCTCCGGCCCGATGAGCAGCGTGATCTCGGTGCAGCCGAGGACGACCCCGGCGGCACCGCGCCGAGCGAGGTCGGCGATGACCCGGCGGAACGCGGCGCGGGAGGAGTCCTCCACCCGGTTCATGGTCAGTTCCTCGTAGATCACCCGGTGCACCAGCTCGCGGCCGTCCTCGTCCGGGACCAGGACCTCCACGCCGCGTTCGCGCATGCGGGAGCGGTAGAAGTCCATCTCCATCGTGAACCTGGTGCCGAGCAGCCCAACGGTCTTCAGCCCGGACGCGAGGATCCGGTCGGCGGTGCTGTCGACGATGTGCAGGAACGGCACGCCGATACCGTCCTCGATCGTCCCGGCGACCCGGTGCATCGTGTTGGTGCACAGCAGCACCATCGCGGCCCCCGCGCGCTCCAGGTTCCTGGCCGCCTCGGTGAGGATCGCCCCGGCGGTGTCCCAGTCGCCGGCGCGCTGCAGCGCCTCGATCTCCGCGAAGTCCACGGTGAGCAGCACGCTCCGGGCGCAGTGGTGGCCGCCGAGCCGCCGCCGGGCCTCCTCGTTGAGCAGGCGGTAGTACTCCGCCGACGACTCCCAGCTCATCCCGCCGATCAGGCCGATGGTCCGCATGCCCCCATCGTGCGGCGACCGCCCGACCATCCGGTAGACGTGAGGTTCTTGGCCGACCCCCAAGGGATACTTATGTCCCATGGACGTCCGGCGGCTCCTCGTCTTCCGCGAGATCGCGCGATGCGGGTCGATCGCGGGTGCGGCCCGGTCGCTCGGCTGGACGCAGCCCGCCGTCAGCCAGCACCTTCGGGCGCTGGAGCGGCAGGCGGGTCTGCCGCTGGTGGTGCGCCGCCCCCGGGGCGTCCAGCTCACCGAGGCGGGCGGGGTGCTGCAGCGCCACGCCGAGGCCATCGCCGCGCGGCTGCACGCCGCCGACGACGAACTCGGCGCGCTGGCCGGACTGCGCGCGGGGACGGTCCGGCTCGCCGCCTTCCCCTCGGCCGGCGCCACCCTCGTCCCCGCCGCGATGAGCCTGTTGCACCGGACCCACCCCGGCATCGACGTCCGGCTGCGCCAGGCGGAGCCGCCGGAGGCGCTCGACCTGCTCATGGACGGGCAGGTCGACCTCGCCATCGTCTTCGCCCACGAGGGCCACGAGCCGGTCGGCCCGGCCGGGCTGGAGCAGACACCGATCGGGGAGGATCCGCTCCGGCTCGTCCTGCCGGACGCGCACCCGCAGGCCGCCGATCTTCCCTCCGAGGTGGGTCTGCGGTCGTTCGCGGGGGAGCGGTGGATCTCGGGCTGCGAGCGCTGCACCGCCCACCTGCTCCGCGCGTGCGAGGACGCCGGTTTCGTGCCGGACGTCCGGCACAGCACCGACGACTACGTGGTCACCCAGGCGTTGATCGCCCGGGGGCTCGGGGTCGGGCTGCTGCCGCACCTCGCGCTCGGAGCGTTCCGGCATCCCGAGGTCACCGTCGCGGCCGTGGCGGGGCTGCGCCCCCGGCGCCTGTACCTGGTCCACCACCCGGAGGCCGACCAGATCCCCGCCGTGGGCCGCGCCGTCCACGCCGTCCGGCGGTCGGCCATCGGCGGGGGCCCCGTCGCGAGCACGGTCCGCGACGGTGCATCCTTTGTGGATCACACCGCTGACCAGGAGGACGACGCAGATGACCCCGCCCGCACGGACGAACGACCAGCGCAAGCGTGACACCCTGCACCGGCTCGACCACGATGTCGACACCTGGGTCAGCACGGCGGACCCGGCGGGCGGCACCCCGTACCTGGTGCCGCTGTCGTTCCTGTGGGACGGCTCGACCGTGCTGATCGCGACCCCGGCCGAAAGCCCGACCGGGCGGAACCTGAGGGCCACCGGCCGGGTGCGCCTCGGGCTCGGGCCGACCCGCGACGTCGTCCTCATCGAGGGCGTCGCGGAGCCGCTCGCCGCCGCCGATCTGCCCGAAGGCGTCGGCGACGCGTTCGCCGCCAAGACCGGCTTCGACCCGCGCGACCTCAGCACCCCCTACCTGTACTTCCGCGTCACCCCTCGGCGGATCCAGGCGTGGCGGGAGGTCAACGAGCTGAAGGACCGCGACCTCATGCGCGAGGGCGCCTGGCTCGTCTGAGCCGAGCCAGGCCGCCGGTCGGCGCCCGGGTCAGGCGACGTACTCGCGCAGGTGGCGGGCGGTGAGCGAGTCGCTCTTGGCCACCAGCTCGGCGGGCGTCCCGGTGAAGACGATCTCGCCGCCGTCATGGCCCGCGCCCGGCCCGAGGTCGATGATCCAGTCCGCGTGCGCCATGACGGCCTGGTGGTGCTCGATGACGACGACGGTGTTCCCGGCGTCCACCAGCCGGTCGAGCAGGGCGAGGAGCTGGTCGACGTCGGCCAGGTGCAGGCCGGTGGTCGGCTCGTCCAGCACGTAGGTGGCGGCCTTCTCCGCCATGTGGATGGCCAGCTTGAGCCGCTGCCGCTCGCCGCCCGACAGCGTGTTGAGCGGCTGCCCGAGCCCGAGGTAGCCGAGGCCGACGTCGGCGAGGCGGTCCAGGACGGCGCGGGCCTGCCCGGTGGTGAAGAACTCGCGGGCCTCGGCGACCGGCATCGCCAGCACCTCGCTGATGTCCTTGCCGCGCAGCTTGTAGGTGAGCACCTCGGGCGTGTAGCGCTTGCCGTCGCACTCCTCGCACACCGAGGCGACCCCGGCCATCATCGCCAGGTCGGTGTAGGTGACGCCGATGCCCTTGCAGGTGGGGCAGGCGCCCGCCGAGTTCGCGCTGAAAAGGGCCGGCTTCACGCCGTTGGCCTTGGCGAACGCGGTGCGGACCGGGTCGAGCAGGCCGGTGTAGGTCGCCGGGTTGCTGCGCCGCGAGCCGCGGATCGCGGACTGGTCGACGACCACGACCCCGTCGCGTCCGGGCAGCGACCCGTGGATCAGCGAGCTCTTGCCCGACCCGGCAACGCCTGTGACCACGGTGAGGACGCCGAGCGGGATGTCGACGTCCACGTCCTTGAGGTTGTGCTGGTTCGCGCCGGTGATGGACAGGTGGCCGGTAGGCTCGCGGACGGTTTCGCGCAGCCGGGCGCGGTGGTCGAGGTGGCGTCCGGTGAGGGTGCCGGACGCGCGGAGCCCCGCGACGTCGCCGGTGAAGCACACCCGCCCGCCCGCCGCGCCCGCGCCGGGCCCGAGGTCGACGACATGGTCGGCGATCTCGATGGTCTCGGGCTTGTGCTCGACGACCAGGACCGTGTTGCCCTTGTCGCGCAGCCGCAGCAGCAGGTCGTTCATCCGGCGGATGTCGTGCGGGTGCAGGCCAACCGTCGGCTCGTCGAAGACGTAGGTGACGTCGGTGAGGCTGGACCCCAGGTGCCGGACCATCTTCACCCGCTGCGACTCGCCGCCCGACAGGCTCGTGGACTCGCGGTCCAGGCTGAGGTAGCCGAGGCCGATCTCGACGAGGGCCTCCAAAATGTCGCGCAGCGCCGCCAGCACCGGCGCGACGGAGGGGTCGTCGATCTCGCGGACGAACGCGGCGAGGTCGCTGATCTGCATGGCCGAGCACTCGGCGATGTTGCGGCCGCGGATCCGGCTCGACAGCGCCGCCGGGGCGAGCCGCGTGCCCTCGCAGGCCCGGCACGTGCTGAAGGTGACGGCGCGGTCGACGAACGCGCGGATGTGCGGCTGGAGCGACTCCTTGTCCTTGCTCAGGTAGAGCCGCTGCACCTTGACGAGTAGGCCCTCGTAGGTGGTGTTGAGGCCGCCGCTCTTGACCTTCGTGGCGGGCTTGTGGAGGAAGTCCTCCCACTGCTGCTCGGTGTAGTCGCGCAGCTTGACGTCGGGGTCGACGAAACCGGACCCGGCGAGGACCTTCCAGTACCAGGAGTCGACCGCGAAGTTCGGGACGGTCACGGCGCCCTCGTTGAGCGAGCGGTCGCGGTCGACCAGCTCCTCGACGTCGATCTGGGTGGCCCGGCCGAGGCCCTCGCACTCGGGGCACATGCCCTCGGCGTTGTTGAAGCTGAACGCGCTGGAGGTGCCGACGTGGGGGTCGCCGAGGCGGCTGAACACGATCCGCAGCATCGTGTGCGCGTCGGTCGCCGTCCCGACCGTGGAGCGCGCGTTGGCGCCCATCCGCTCCTGGTCGACGATGATCGCGGCGCTGAGGTTGCGCAGCCCGTCGACGTCGGGACGGCCGAGCGTCGGCATGAACGACTGGACGAACGCGGTGTAGGTCTCGTTGATCATCCGCTGCGACTCGGCCGCGATCGTGCCGAACACCAGCGACGACTTGCCCGAGCCGGACACCCCCGTGAACACGGTGAGGCGCCGCTTCGGGACGTCCAGGCTGACGTCGGCGAGGTTGTTCTCCCTGGCGCCGCGGACCTCGATGACATCGTGGCTGTCGGCGGCCGTCCGGGACGTCGGCTGGGTCATCATCTTCCTTCGGCTTGATAAGCTTAGGCTGTAAGGAGTTGGGTGTGTCGGATCAGTTTATGCCATAAGGAGTCGTACTTTGGTCGTCTTCGCCGGGCAGGGCGACGCGCGCCGCACGATGGACCTGCTGTGGCGTCCGGATGCGGGGTCCGGTCCGCCGCGTCCCGGCCCGAGACCCGGTCTGAGCGTGGACGTCATCGTGGCGGCGGCGATCGCCGCCGCCGACGCCGAGGGCATGGCGGCGCTGTCGATGCGCGCGGTGGGGGAGCGCCTCGGCCGCACCGCCATGGCCCTCTACACCTACGTCCCGGGTAAGAGCGAGCTGGTCGACCTGATGTACGACCGTGCCCTCGCAGAACTACCGGACGCCTACGACATTTCGGCGGGCTGGCGTCCGGCGGTCATGGCCTGGGCGGAGGACTCCTGGGCGTTCTACCTGCGCCACCCGTGGATGCTCCAGGTCTCGCAGGCCAGGCCGGTGCTCGGCCCGAACGAGTACCGCGCGCTGGAGACACTGCTCGGCGTCCTGTCCGGCACCGGGCTCGGCGCCCGTGACACGCGGCGCGCGGTGGCGGCGCTGTCGCAGGTGGTGCGCGGCTCGGCCCAGACGCTCACCGAGTCGCGGCAGGTGGTCGGCGCGAGCGGGACGTCGGAGGCGGACTGGTGGTACGCGCGCACCGACGTCCTGGTGGAGGTCGCTCCGGACTTCGCGCACCGCTACCCCGCATTGGCGCGGCTCGAAGCCGAGAGCCCCCCGTACACCCCGGACGGCGAACTCGCCACCTACCTGGAACTGGCGTCCCGCGAGGCGTTCGAGGGCGGCCTGGCCCTGGTCCTGGACGGCATCGAGACGACGATCGCCCGCACCGCCTGAGCCTGGGCCGTCCGATCGCCACCAAGCAGGCATGGCCAGGCCGTGACCGCAGGTCGCGGAGTCGGTCAGCACGATGTGGGTGCGGACGGCGGCGTACATCCTCGGCAGCGTGGCCTCGATGTCGGCCCGGTCGGCGGTCAGCGCTGCCGCTCGCAGTGTGCCGAGAGTCCACGGTCCGGGCCTGCGCGCGGTGGGGCCACGTGCCCGTGGCCGTGGCGAACACCCTGCTGGCCGGTAGGTGGGTAGTCTCGAAGCGCCTTATCCGGTCGCGGCCCGGGGCTGGTCGTGGGTGGCGCAGTGGATGCCACCGCCTCCGGCGGCGATGTTGTCGATCCTCAGTTGGCGGATCTCGCGGCCGGGGTACTGCTCGGCCAGGATCTGCCGGGCGTGGTCGTCGGCGGCGGCGTCGCCGAACCTGGGCAGAAGGACGACCTTGTTGGCGATGGAGAAGTTGGCGTAGGAGGACAAGAATTCCTCGCCCCGGCCGGTGATCTTGTCAGGGTCGGGCTGGGGCAGCTCGATGACCTTCAATTTCCTGCCGCGGGCGTCGGTGGCGTCGGCCAGCACCTGCTTGGCCTGAGCGGAGGCGCGCGACCATACGTCCGGCTCGGCGCCGGGTGCGGGCCGGTCCAGAAGGACGACCCCGGGTGCGGTGAAACGGACCAGGCAGTCGATGTGCGCGTCGGTGATGTCCTTGCCGGCGACCCCGGCGAACCAGATGACCTTGGTAACGCCCAGCGTCCGCTTGAGCTCGTCCTCGATCTGCTGCCGGGTCTTGCCGGGGTTGCGGTTGCGGTTGACCAGGGAACTCTCGGTCACCAGCAGCGTCCCCTGCCCGTCGGTCTCCAGCGCGCCGCCCTCGCTCACCAGCCAGGTCGCCACCCGCGGGATCTCGTACTTCGCCAGGACCGCGCGGGCGACGCGCGCGTCCTGGTCGTGGGGCTCCTGCTTGCCGCCCCATCCGTTGAAGTTGAGATCCACACCGGCCAGGGAGCGGTTCCGCTCGACGAAGACCGGCACCGTGTCGCGGGCCCACAGGTCATCGGCGGGGATCGGCACCACCTCGACGTCGTCGCCGCAGGCCCGCTGCGCCGCGTCGGCCAGTTCCGGCCTGGCCATCATGACCACCGGCTGATAGCCGCCGATCGTGCGTGCCAGGGCGGCGATGTCGCCCTGCACGGCACCCGCCTGCCCACCCCAGATGTCAGAAGTGGGCCAGCACATGAAGGTACGGGCCTGCGGTTCCCATTCGGCGCCGAGCCGCAGCCCGGCCGTGGCCGTCGAGGGGCCGACCGCCTGATCGCCGCTCCCGGAGCAGGCGGCGACCCCGGCCACGAGCGCGCCGCACCCGGCCAGGGAGCGCAGCGCACTTCGGCGGGACATGCCGGAGGCGGAAGACTCGGACACGGCAGACACCCCAGGATCGAGATCGGCTCGGTCGGGCACACCGGGGCGGACACGGACGTGCCGAAGAACCACCCCCCTCATGCCCGACCCAGATCCCGAACAAACAACGCCGCTCGGCTCTGACCTGGCGCTATGGATGATCGCCTCTTGCCGGCGCGGCCGGTCGGTG
Source organism: Actinomadura litoris (assembly GCF_009733595.1). Lineage (GTDB taxonomy): Bacteria > Actinomycetota > Actinomycetes > Streptosporangiales > Streptosporangiaceae > Spirillospora > Spirillospora litoris. The sequence continues at coordinate 277,865 of NZ_WOFH01000004.1, forward strand.
CCGCGTTCCGGCCTTGAGTGATGATCCGATGGCCCGACGGACGGCGCAGCAGGTGTAGTGCTTGGTCAGGGGACTCCGAGCTGGGAGGGCCGGAGGGTGCCGGACGCATCGACCTGAAGTTCACCGGCTCCCCGGCAGGCAGGTCGCCACCGTGCACCCTCACCTGTGAGGAGAACGGAGACGTCCGCGCCGCACGTTCGAGCTGACCGAGTGGTCGCGCCCGGCGAGGCGCCCGAGCGATTATCGAATCTGCTGGCGCGGTTTGACAACGGTAGGGACTGCGGAGAGCGGGCAGGCGGTAACGGGGTTCTCGCGGTCGCGGGCTCCTGGGGGAGAGATCGCCGAGCCGCTTGACCTTGACGTAGCGTCAGGGTCCGTAATGGGGGCATGCGGATCGGAGAGCTTGCCGCGCTGGTCGGGGTCTCGACGCGTGCGGTGCGGCACTATCACCATCTCGGGGTGCTGCCCGAGCCGGAACGGCTGGCCAACGGGTACCGGGAGTACCGGTTGCGGGACGCGGTCGTGCTCGCGCGGGTGCGGCGGCTGACCGAGCTCGGACTCTCGCTGGGGGAGGTCAGGGACGTCCTGGCCGACGGCCGGGGGCGTGAGCTGCGCGAGGTGCTCCTGGAGCTGGACGCGGATATGGCGCGCCAGCAGGAAGCGCTGCGCGAGCGGCGGGAGCGGCTGGCCGAGCTGCTGACCCGGACCGATCTGGACGCCGACTCGACGGTGCCCGCCCAGGCCGCCGCCGTCTTGAAGAGCGTGGCGCCGGGTGACTCCCGGTTCGCCGGCCTGGACCGGGAGATGCTGACGCTGGTGGCGAGCCTCGGCGCGGAGGAGGAGCGGCAACGGTTCCTCGCGATGCTGGCGCCGCTAGCCGATCCCGAGGTGGCCGCGCGCAGCCACGCGCTCTACGCCCGGCTCGACGAGCTTGAGGACGCGCCCGCGGACGATCCCCGGACCGAGACCCTGGCCCGCGACCTGGCGGCCCACCTGCCCGAGCCGATGGCCCGGCTCATGGCCGGCAACCCCGCCGACGAGCCCCGGATGTGGGCGTTGCTGGAGGAGCTCCCGCCGGCGCAGGCCGAGGTGTTCAGGATCTTGCCCCGCATCCTGAAGGGGACGCTCTGATGGTGCGCCTGGCCCGTGCCGCGCTGTTCATCGTCGTCCCGGCCGAGGCCGTCACCTTGATCCTGCCGGCGTCGGGCGTCCGACCTCCCGAGTCCGTCGTCGCGGTGGCCGAGGCGGCGGTGGCCGTGCTGTTCGTCGTGGAGGCGGCCGTCGCCGTCCGGCTGTGGCGGGCCCATCGCCGCACCGGGCTGAGCCGCCGCGCGGCACTGCGCACGGCCTACGAGGAACTCGTGCCGCTGAAGGTCCGCCGGATCATCGGGTTCGACACCAAGGGAATGGTCAGCCTGGCCCTGTTCGCCGCCCGCCGCAAACACGGCGTCCCGGACGGGGCCAAGGCGGTCTCCTATCACCGCGAGCAGAACATGTTGATGCTGATGTTCATGTTCGCGATGGTGGTCGAGGCGGTCGCCTGCGAGTTCCTGCTGCGCGGCGTCGGCGCGCCCGCGCCGCTGCGCAACGCCGTCCTCGCCGTCGATCTGTACGGCATTCTGATCGGCCTGGCCATCGCGGCGTCCAGCGTCACCCGCCCCCACGTGATCTCGGAGGACGAGGTGAGGGTCCGGTGGGGAGGATTCGTGGACCTGCGGATCCCCCGCGACCTGATCATTTCGGCCCACCGGGTGCGGAACTTCAACGAGGACAAGCACTTCCTGCTCCATGACGGTACCTTCGCCCTGGCGACCGGGTCCCAGACCAATATCGTCATTCAGTTGAGCGAACCGATCTCCGTCACCCGGCCCCTCGGCGGCCGAGACCGGGCACGGACGATTCGCTTCTTCGCCGACGAGCCCGACGAAGCGCTCCATGCCCTCACCGCCGTCCGCGCCGAGGTCAGATGATCCGGTGGCCTGCGCCACAACGCCGTAGCCCAGCGAGGGCAGGCTGACGATCACTGACCGGCAGAAACGGCGTGGCGAAGACCGGAACCGGATGGAAATGGTCGCCCAGCGGTTGAAAAGACCCCTTCACGAGCGGATCGACTGCTCGAATATTCCGATGTCATATCCGGTGCTCCGCATCTGGCGGTGGCGGTTCACCGAAAGCGCGGAATAGGCGGCGAGCAGGCTGGTCGGCGCTGAATGCCGGCTGAAGCAACCTGAAGCCGATTTCAGGATCGCGCGGCGCCGTGCTGCCATTATGACCCGATGCGATTGCTGCTGGTGGAGGACAACGAACGACTGACGACCACGCTGGCCCGCGGCCTGCGAGCCGAAGGGTACGGGGTCGACGTCTCCCATAACGGTCAGGAGGGACTGAGCCGTGCCCTTGCCCACCCCTATGCCGTGGTCGTCCTGGACATCATGCTGCCCGGGCTCAACGGCTTCGCCGTCTGCGAGCGGCTGCGCCGGAGCGGCAGCACGGTGCCGATCCTCATGCTGACCGCCAAGAACGGCGAGTACGACGAGGCGGAGGCGCTCGACACGGGCGCCGATGACTACATCAGCAAGCCGTTCTCCTACGTCGTCCTCATCGCCCGGTTGCGCGCGCTGCTGCGCCGCGGCGGCGCGACCCGTCCGTCGGTCCTGACCGCCGGAGACCTGCGGCTCGACCCGGCCGCCCGCCGGTGCCACCACGGCGTGACCGAGATACGGCTCACCGCGAAGGAGTTCGCGGTGCTGGAGTGCCTGGCCCGCCGCCCCGACGAGGTGGTCACGAAGATCGACATCATCGACGAGGTCTGGGACCACGCCTTCGACGGCGACGTGAACATCGTCGAGGTCTACGTCCGCACCCTGCGCCGCAAACTTCCGTCCGGCCCGGCCGCGATCCAGACCGTGCGCGGAGCGGGGTACCGGCTGGTGACGACCCATGCCTAGGCGGCTCAGATCGGTGCGGGCACGAGCCGCGCTGGGCGCGGCGCTCGCCGCCGCCGTCGTCTTCGGTGCCGGCGGCTGGTGGGTCCGCGACGCCATCGAGGACCAGTGGATGAGCGCGGCACGAGAGGCGGCGACGCGCGACGCCTTCTCGGTGGCCTCCGCCCTCGAATCAGGGGCCGGACCGCGCGGCACCGACTCCTCGTTCGCCGTCGTCCGCACCGATGGGCGATGCGTGATGACGGGCGGTACGGCCTTCGACGGCGATCTCGACCGGCCGCTACCTGGATTCCCTCCAAGGGTCGGGTGGAGCGTCCACGCAGTCCGCGGGAAGGGCCGGTTCGTCGTCGGCACCACCGACGTGCTGCCCTCGGACCGGATCGAGAAGCTGACCGGCGGCGGCGGGCAACCCGCGCAGCGCCTGACGGTGTACGTGCTCGTCTCGGCGTCCGACACCGAGACGGCCGTCGCCACAGTCGATCGCCTGCTCGGCTGGGGGCTGCCGCTCGCCGTACCGTTCGTCGGCCTGATCGCCTGGTTCGTCACCGGCCGGGCCCTGCGGCCGGTGGAGGCGATCCGGGTGAAGATGGCGGACGTCAGCGCCCGCGCGCTCGACCAGCGCGTCCCCGTACCGGACACCGGCGACGAGATCACCCGCCTGGCCCGGACCACCAACGAGACCCTCGACCGGCTCGAACACGCCCACCACCGGCAGCAACGCTTCGTCGCCGACGCCTCCCACGAGCTGCGGACACCGCTCGCGGGCCTGCGCAACTCACTGGAGATCGCGCTCGCCTACCCGGAGCGAACGGACTGGCCCAGCACGGTCGCCACGGCGCTGGCCGACGCCGACCGCCTGCAACGCCTGGCCGAGGATCTCCTCCTGCTCGCCTCGCCCGCTCGCGCCGCGGCGACGCCCTCGGACCTCGCCGACATCGTCGAGGAGCAGATCGCCGAACGCGCCCACACCGGCGACGGCCCCACCTTCACCGCGCATACGACCCGTCCCGCCCTCGTACGCGAGAGCGAGACCCGACTCGCCCGGATCGTCCGCAACCTGCTCGACAACGCGGCCCGGCACGCCCGCGCACAGGTGACGGTGACCGTCGCGGCCACCAACGGCAGCGTCACGCTGACCGTCGCCGACGACGGTCCGGGCGTCCCGCCGGAGGAACGCGAGCGGATCTTCGAGCGCTTCGTCCGCCTCGACGACGCCCGCACCCGCGCGGACGGCGGCACCGGGCTCGGGCTCACGATCGTCCGCGACCTCGTCACCGGTCTGGGCGGCACCGCCCGCATGGCGGACCGCTCCACCTTCGTCGTCACACTTCCCGGCCACGAGGAATGATCGCCACCGAGCCGAGGCGGATCCTCGCGGACGGTGTCACATCTGGTCGGCCAGGTTCCTGGCGGCTTCGACGGCGATGTCGATGGCCCGGGCCGCGAGTGGTGAGTGGTTGCGGCCGGCGGGCCAGCACAGGTACCACGTGCAGGTGGGCGATGGTCGCAACCGGTGGACGGTGAGCCGCTCGTCCGACCAGGCGTCCGAGCCGTAGAGGGCGAGCCACGGCAGGACCGCCGAGCCTATGCCCGCCCGCACCATCGACACGATGGTGTCGTGGCCGGTGGTCCGGAACACGATCCGGGGCCGGGCGCCGGCGTTCGCAAGCGCCCTCTCCAGCCATTTCTGGTGGGAGGTGGGCGGCCAGGCGACCATCGGGACATCGTCGAGCAGCTCGACCCCCACCGGGCCCTCGGGGAACGCGCCGGAGGCGGCCACCAGGAGGTGCGGCTCGTCGACGAGCCCGACGTGCTCGACGTCGCCGTCGATCCGGTCGTAGTGGAACAGCAGGTCGAGGTCCCCGATCCGCGGGTTCCTCGGATCCACCTCGGAGAGCCTGATGTCGCAGCCGGGGTGCTCGCTCAGCAGCCGGCGGACGACGGACGGGAGGATGAGCCTGGTCGCCCCCTGGAAGGTGCCGATGTCGATCCGGCCGTGGCCCGCGCGGTAGCGGTCGACGGCGTCGCCCAGCGCCTCGGCCTTCCTCAGCAGGTCGCGGCCGTGGGCGAGGACCACCTCACCGAGGGGCGTGATCCGTACCGGCCTGGGGCCTCCGGGACGGTCGAAGACGGCGCCGCCGACGGCCTTCTCCAGCGCGGCGATCTGCTGGCTCACCGACGACTGGGTGTAGCCGAGCCGGCCCGCCGCCCGTCCGAACGTCCCCTCCTCGGCGATGGCGGCCATGGTCCTGAGGTGGCGCAACTCCACGTCGGTCATGGCGATGAGCATAAACGGGAAGCGATCAATATGATCGGAATCAATCGCTTTTCTTAATGAAGTGCCGCTCCTAGGGTCATCGGCATGACGATCCACAGAGCTCCGGTGCGGCCGGACCTGCCGAACCTGGTCTGGGCCCTGGCGGCGACGCATTTCGTGAGCCGGGCCGGCGGGGCCGTGCAGTCGTTCCTCGTCCTCTACCTGACGCAGGAGCAGGGGCTGTCGCCGACGACCGCGGGCGCCGTCGTGGCGGCGGTCGGGGTCGGGGGCATCGGTTCACAGGTGCTCGGCGGCTGGCTGGGCGACCGGATCGGCCGGCGCCACACCATGCTGGCGGGGTTCCTCGGGACCACCGTGGCGATCGTCGCGCTCGGCTCGGCGGACACGCTGCCGGCGATCTGGGCGGCCGCGGTCGCCGTCGGGCTGATGACGGACCTGTTCCGCCCGGCCGGATCGGCCGCGGTGGCCGATCTCCCGCCACGGCAGCGGATCCGGGCCTTCGGGGTGCTGTTCTGGGCGACCAACCTCGGCTTCTCCGTGGCCACGGTCACCGCCGGGGCCCTGGCCCAGCACGGGTACGGGATGTTGTTCTGGATCAACGCCGTGGCCGCGGTCGCCGCGGCGCTGATCGTCTGGCGGCGGGTTCCCGAGACCCGCCCGCCGGCGCGGAGACAGCCCCGGCAGGCGCTGCTGCCGACGCTGGTACGCGACCGGCTGATGATCGCCATGGTGCTGCTCCACGTCGCCTACTTCACGCTGTTCCTACAGACGTTCGCGACGCTCCCGCTCGTCATGACGGCGGACGGGCACGGCCCCGCGACCTACGGCGCGGTGCTGGCCCTGAACGGCATCGTCATCGTCGCGGGCCAGCCGCTGGCCGTCCGGCTGCTCGGGGGCCGCGACCCCAGCACCGTGCTGGCCGTCTCCATGCTCATGGTCGGCGCCGGCGTCGGTGCGGGCGCCGTCGTGCACGGCGTCGCGGGTCAGGCGGCGTCGGTCCTGGTCTGGACGCTCGGGCAGATCGGCATCGCGGTCATGTTCGGCGCCACGTTCGCCGGCATCGCGCCGGCGGGGCTGCGCGGCAGGTACATGGGCGTCGCCTCCGCCGCCTGGAGCGCCGGCGCGATGCTCGGCCCGCTGGCGGGCACCGTCCTGCTCAACCATGCCGGACGGCCGGCCTTGGCGGTGGTGTGCGCGATCACCGGGATCGCGCTGTTCGCGGGGCAGCAGGCGCTCGGTCCGGCGCTGCGCTGCCGGACCGCGGCCCAGGAGCACCGGCGTCCGCCGGTCCACTGCGCGTCGGTTCGCGCCGGGCGACCGGCGTACGCGAACTCATGAGTGACCGCATTCCAACGATGAGAGGAAAGGTTCGATGAGCACCTTCGTATTGATCCACGGTGGGGGAGACGTCGGGTGGTACTGGCACCTGGTGGAGGCCGAACTGCGGGCGCGGGGGCACGACGTGGTGGCGCCCGATCTTCCCGCCGACGATGACGGGAAGACCCTGGTGGACTACGCCGACGCCGTGATCGAGGCCGTCGCCGGGAAACGGGACCTGGTCGTGGTGGGCCACTCGTTCGGAGGCTTCACCGCCCCCCTGGTCGCCGATCGGCTCTCCGCCGACGCGCTGGTCCTGATCGCCGGCATGATCCCGAGCCCGGGGGAGTCGCCGGACGAATGGTGGTCCAACACCGGATGCGGCGCCGCCGTCAAGGAGCAGGCCGAGCGGGACGGCGGCCTCACCGGCAACCCGGACCCGTTCGTCAGCTTCTACCAGGACGTGCCGCGGAAGCTGGCCGAGGAGGCGCTGAGCAAGGAGCGCGCCCACCCGTCGAGGGCCGCGATGGCCGCTCCGTGGCCGCTGGACGCCTGGCCGGACGTGCCGACGAGGTTCGTCCTGTGCACCGAGGACCGCACCTTCCCGCCGGACTTCGTCCGGCGGCTGGTCGAGGAGCGGCTCGGCATCGTCCCGGACGAGATCGCCGCAGGCCACTGCGTCGCCCTCAGCCAACCCGAAGCGGTGGCGGACCTGCTGACCGGCTACGCGGACACGGAAGGGGCCCGATCATGACCGGGTTGCGTTCGGCGCTGTGGCTGCCGATATTCGACGACCTCGCCGAACCGGCGGTGGTCGCGCGCCTGGCCGCCGAGGCCGAGGAGGCCGGCTGGCACGGCCTGTTCGTCTGGGACCACATCCGCTGGCGGTCCCCGGCCCAGCCGGTCGCGGACCCGTGGATCACGCTCGCCGCGGTGGCGACCGCCACCGAGAACCTCCGGTTCGGCCCGATGGTCACGCCGCTCGCCCGCCGCAGGCCGGCGAAGGTCGCCAAGGAGACCGCGACACTGGACCGGCTCAGCGGCGGCCGCCTCACCCTGGGCGTCGGACTCGGCAGCAACCGCTTCGCCGACGAGCTGCGCGCGACCGGCGAGGAACTCAGCGACCGCGAGCGCGGGCAGATGCTCGACGAGTCACTGGAGATCCTCACCGCCGCATGGTCCGGCGGGCCGGTGCACCACCACGGCCGCCACCACACCGTCGACGGGGTCTCCTTCCTCCCTCGGCCGGTTCAGCGGCCCGGTGTGCCGGTGTGGGCGGCAGGGTTTCCCGGCAACGCCAAACCGCTGCGCCGCGCCGCCCGGCACGACGGCTTCTTCCCCATCAACCTCGAACACCCGGACCAGGTCGCCGGCATCGCCGCGGCCATCACCGAACTCCGCCAGGGGAACACGGCCCCGTACGACATCGCCGTCGCCCTCCCGCCCGCGACCGATCCGGCGCCCTTCGCCAAGGCGGGCGCCACCTGGTGGTTGGCGGAGTTCGATCCCGACACGGTGTCGCTGGACGAGGTACGGGGCGTCCTCCGCGAAGGCCCGGCGGAGCGGAACCACCGATGACCGTGACGTCGAAAGGCCAGCACACCGAGCTGTTCGACTACGACGCGGAACTGCGCCTGCACAACGAGCACTTCCGCGCCGCCGCCCGCGTCGGCCCCGGCGACCGGGTGCTCGACGTCGGCTGCGGCACGGGCCAGTCCACCCGCGAGGCCGCCCGCGCCGCCGTCAACGGCAGCGCGCTGGGCATCGACGTCTCCGCGCGAATGCTCGAACGGGCCCGCCGGCTCAGCGACGTCCAAGGACTGACCAACGTCACCTACCAGCAGGCGGATGCCCAGGCACACCGCTTCCCACCGGCGCGCTTCGACCTCTGCGTCAGCAGGTTCGGAGCGATGTTCTTCGCCGACCCGGTCCCCGCGTTCACCAATATCGGGCGCGCCCTACGGCCCGGAGCGCGCCTGGTGCTGCTGGTCTGGCAAGACCGCGACCGCAACGAGTGGGCCTCCACGCTCTCCCGGATCCGCGCCACCCCCAGCCCGGCCCCCTTCTCTCTCGCCGACCCGTCCACCACGAAAGGCATCCTTACGGCAGCGGGCTTCACGGAAGTCGACTTCACCGACGTGCACGAGCCCGTGTACTACGGCCCGGACGCCGCGACGGCCCTCGACAACGTGCTCCACCTGGCGGAACTCAAAGACCTGCTCACCGCCCCCGGTGCCGCGAAGACCGGTCGGGCACGCGCGCGACTGCGCACCACCCTCGCCGCCCACGCCACCGACGACGGCGTGTACTTCGACTCACGCGCCTGGCTCATCACAGCCCGCTACTAGCCGCTACCCAGGGTCAGCCTCGCGCCCCTGACACTCACCGCCAGGAACCCCGCACCCACCGTCGGGGAACCGCACCTGGACGATGCGGTCGTCGTCGCGGGCCCATACCCGACAGTGGGCCCGCATCGCCCTCTAATCGACAATTGGGCCGGGCTCGGACAGATGTGGCAACTCTTAGCATCCATTGGGCACCCGGCACAGGGCATCCCCTTTGTCGGCATCAGAAGATCGTTCTGAGCGTCTTGGCGTCATCCATAGCCAATCGACGATTCAAAGGCTCCTCACCCATCGCGCGGCTACACTACGGCACAGCCAGCGGGCTTGACCCCTACAAGCGAGGTGCGTGTGGCCAGGTGAGCGAGGACGGCACCGAAGGTGAAGGGCGACACAGCGAAGCGTCACGACTTGCGAGGCAACTCTCCTCACCCCAGGTGCTATCCGGAGTGGCGGCCACCCTGATTTCCACGGTGATCATAAAATTCCTCGGCAAGCTGAACATCGCCTCGGTCACCCTGATCATCAGCGTGACCGCGCTGGTGGCTTCCGTCGCCGCCCTCAACCGCATCCACCGAGATGGCGGCAGGGTCATCTTCTGGGCGGCCGCGGCCACGACGATTATCAGTTCGGTGGTCTTGGCGGGCGCGGCAGGCTGGCTCCTCAAGCTGCGTCCCGAGGGCCAGGGCGCTGCCCCGGCGAACTCGCCCGCCGCGACCGCCACCGTGACGCTCACCCCACCTCCGTTCATGAAGCTGAACGACAACTTCTCGGTGGGTGAATGCGTGCTGGCGCCGCAAGTGCACCAGCAGAACAAGGAAATACCGGACCGCCTGAACACGGTCTCCTGCTTGGCCGCCCACGACGCCGAAGTCTACTTCGTCGGCGATATCTGGCCCTCCGGGCAATCACACCCTGGCGAGGTGAAGGTGAACGAGCGCACCGACCGGTGGTGCGACGATTCCTTCCGGAAATACATCCAGACATCTTCGAAAGACTCCATCTTTGACTACGATTACTGGTACCCGGATCGCGATGAATGGACAAAGGGGGATCGCCGCGTCATCTGCATCGCCTTCCTGCCGGGCAAATCCCTCAACTATTCGATCAGGGGGATGCGGCAATAGCGTGGATCACCTCAGCGGTGGCGGGCGGACGACGGATCCGGAGGCTCGCCGACCCTGTGGCCACCGCGCTGACCCTTCGCGAGCGGGGAAGCCCGTCCAAGACGTCCAGGCCGGGGGACGGGGGAGGACTCGGTCGCGGAGGACGGCGGGCGCCGGTGTGGTCCAGGGAACAGGCGGACGCGGTGGTCGCGATGCTCTCGGCGGGGTCGCGCCGTTTGTTCGGCTCGAACAACGGCTAATATCTGCGCTGCGTTGATTGATCGCCGATGCGACCCGCGTCCTGGACCAGGGTTGGGAGAGAACTGTGGCCGGTCATCTGGACGCCGTCTCCCCCGAGACGGTTACATCCACGGCCGAGCGGGTCGCGGGGAACGCCGCCGCGTTCCCCGACGCCCCGCGTGATCTGGAGGGTCTGTCCGTGCTGCTCGTGGAGGACGACCCGGCCGATGCGATCCTGGTCGAGGACACCCTCGCCGACACCGGCATGCGCGTCGACCTGCGGTGGGTGCGGTCGCTTCCGGAGGCGCACGAGCCGCTGACCGCCTCCCCGGCCCCCGACTGCGTCCTGCTCGACCTGAACCTGGGCGAGTCGCAGGGGCTGTCGGTGCTGCGGCGGGTCCTCGGATGGGCGCCGGGCGTGACGGTGGTGGTCCTGACCGGGCTGGCCGAGTCGCAGGCCGGGACGGCCGCGGTCGCCGCGGGCGCGCAGGACTACCTGTTCAAGGGGCAACTGGAGCCGGACGGGCTCGGTCGGGCGATCCGGTACGCGGTGCAGCGCCGGCAGGCGCAGCAGGCGGTCGCGGCGCTCCAGGTCGAGCAGATGCGGGCGCAGGAGAACGCCCGGCTGGAGCGGGGGCTGCTGCCGACTCCGCGGGTGGCCGATCCGCGGCTGCGGGTGGTGGCCCGCTACCGGCCGGGACGGGCGCAGTCGCTGCTGGGCGGCGACTTCTACGACGTGATGGAGACCAGCGACGGGCGGGTGCACGCGGTGATCGGCGACGTGGCCGGGCACGACCCGGCCTCGGCGGCGCTCGGTGTCAGCCTGCGGGTCGGCTGGCGCTCGTTCATCCTGGCCGGGATCCGCGGGGTCCGGCTGGTCGAGCTGCTGGAGGATCTGCTGGTCGCCGAGCGCGACGGCACGGAGACCTTCGTCACGCTCACCACGGTGACGGCGCTCCCGGGCGATCCGACGGCGCGGATCGTGCGCGCCGGGCACCCGGGGTTCCTCGTCCACGGCGGCGGGTCGGTGGAGCTGGTCCAGCCGCCGGGCGGGCTCGGGGTCGGCATGGTCCCGGGGATGGGCGCCTGGCAGGAGCACGAGGTCTCGCTCCCGGACGGCGCGTCCATGGTGCTGTTCACCGACGGCCTGTTCGAGGGGCAGATCAGCGCCGACGGGCAACGCCTGGACGTCTCGGGGCTCGTCCAGATCGCGCGGCGCCACCGCGACCGCGCCCCCGTGCCCTTCGTCGACGCGCTCATCGCCGACGTCGAGACGGCGTCGGCTCCGCACGGCGGCCTCGACGACGATGTCGCCGTCATCCACCTGGGATGGACCACCGCATGAACGCTTCGAACGACACGGCCTCCGGTGCTCGTCCCGCCTCCTCTCCCGGCCGGCGGGGGCTGAGCGTCCGGTCGTGGTTCATGCTCGCCGCGCTGATCATCGGTGTGCTCACCCTGACCGCCGCGCTGGTGGTGCACTCCCAGCTCGAACGGACCAGCCGCGCCTCCGACCGGCTGGTGGACCGCATCGCGCCGGCCCAGATCGAGGCGGCCCGGTCGCAGATGGCCATGCTGAACCAGGAGACCGGAGTCCGCGGCTACGCGCTGTCCGGCGACCGGCAGTACCTGCGGCCCTACACCGATGGGCTGGCCACCGAGCGCGAGTCCACCGACCGGCTGCGCCAGCTGCTGGCGGACGAGCCGCGGCTGCTCGCCGACGTGGAGGCCGCGCAGCGAGCGATCCAGACCTGGCGCCGCGACTACGGCTCCGTCGTGATCGGGCAGGTCGCCGAGCGCGGCCCCGGGAAGGACGCGTCCGCCACCGCCTCGCGGGGCAAACCCGCCTTCGACGCCGTCCGCGCCACGTGGGTCGTACAGAACGGGCACCTGAGCGAGGCCCGCGCCGAGGGGCACGCCGAGTTGCGGCACACCCGCACCGTGCGGAACTGGACGATGGCGGCGTTGTTCGCGGTGCTGCTGATCACCGCGGTGCTGCTGGCGGGGCTGCTGCACTACACGGTGGGCCGGCCGCTGCGGATGCTGCGCGCCGCGTCCCGGCGGGTCGCCGACGGCGACTTCTCCCATGAGATCGAGGCGCACGGGCCCGCCGACGTCCGCGACGTCGCCGACGCGGTGGAGGCGATGCGGCAGCGCATCACCCTCGCGCTGGAGGAGTCCACCGCGCGGGAGCGGCTGCTGCGGCACCGCACCGAGGAGCTGGACGCCCAGACGGTGGAGCTGCGCCGCTCCAACGCCGAGCTGGAGCAGTTCGCCTATGTCGCCAGCCACGACCTGCAGGAGCCGCTGCGCAAGGTCGCCTCGTTCTCCCAGATGCTGGAACGCCGCTACGCCGACCAACTGGACGACCGGGCCCGCCAGTACATCGGGTTCGCCGTGGACGGCGCCAAGCGCATGCAGGTGCTGATCAACGACCTGCTGACCTTCTCCCGGGTCGGCCGCCTGAACCAGCAGCGGCAGGAGACCGCGCTGCGCGCGCCGCTGGAACGCGCCCTGGACAACCTCGACGACGTCCTCACCGGGGCCGACGCCCGGGTCGAGGTGCCGGACGACCTGCCGACGCTCACCGCGGACCCGATGCTGCTGACGATGCTGTGGCAGAACCTCATCGGCAACGCGGTCAAGTTCCGGGATCCCGAGCGCCCGGCGGTCGTCACGATCGGCTGCGCCCGGGAGGACGACCTGTGGCATCTGACGGTCACCGACAACGGCATCGGCATCGCCGCCGACTACGCCGAGAAGATCTTCGTGATCTTCCAGCGGCTGCACAGCCGCGAGGCCTACAGCGGCACGGGCATCGGCCTCGCGCTCTGCAAGAAGATCGTCGAATACCACGGGGGGAAGATCTGGCTCGACCCCGATTACCACGACGGAGCCCGCTTCCACTTCACCCTCGCCGCCCAGACGGACACGGCCGATCCCGACGATCCCGAGCCGGCCGCCGACGAGGCCGACGCCCGACCGCGCACCGCGGACGCCGACCCCGCCAGTACGGTGAACGACGATCCGTCCTCCACCGCCGACCCGCAAGGAGCCACCCGATGAGCGATGCCGCCGTCCAGCCGATCACCGTCCTGCTCGTCGAGGACGACCCGGGCGACGAGCTGCTGACCCGCGAGGCGTTCGAGCACAACAAGGTCGGCAACTCCCTGCACGTCGCCCGCGACGGCGACGAGGCCCTGGACTTCCTCCACCGGCGCGGCCCGCACGCCGACGCGCCGCGTCCCGACCTGATCCTGCTGGACCTCAACCTGCCCAAGCGCGACGGCCGGGAGATCCTGGAGGAGGTCAAGTCCCACGCCGACCTCTCCGCCATACCGGTGGTCGTCCTGACCACCTCCGCGGCGGAGGAGGACATCCTGCGCAGCTATGCCCTGCACGCCAACGCCTACGTGACCAAGCCCGTCGACTTCGACCAGTTCATCAGCGCGGTCCGGCAGATCGACGACTTCTTCGTCACCGTCGTCCGCCTCCCCCACCGCGGGACTCTCTGAAGGCGTCGGCGCCTCCTCGGTGGAGGCCGGACGGCGGGGGAGGCGTCCTCTGAGGCGCGGCTCAGCTCGGGAGAGCCGACGCGACCTCGAAGACCCGTTTCAGCCCGGTCGTCTCCAGCACCTGGGCGAACCGTTTGCGGGGCCGCAGCAGCACCAGCCTGCCGCCCTCGGCCCGGATCAGCTTGAGCGCGCGGATCAGCGAGTTCAGCCCGGAAGAGTCGCAGAACACCATGTCGGTCAGGTCCACCGCCACCTGCATCGGGTCGGCCCGCTCGATGGCGGCGGCGAGATGGGCGTTCAGAACGTCGGTGACGGTGAGGTCCACCTCGCCGACCACCGTGACCACCGTCCAGTCGCCCTGTTTGAGAACCTCGAACCTCGCGCCGGCCGGACGACGATCCACCTGTGCCCCCGTGAGCATCGCAGACTTCTCCCTTCCACCCGAATGACCTTGCCGCCACTGCGGAGAATAAAAGAGCTTCCTGGGGTTTCTTCTCCTTTCGGCCGGTCGCGGTCACCACGTCGACCGGCCGGCACCGCCTCGCGGCGGCCGAACGCCGACCTGCCACAGGCGCGAGGCCGCACCTGTCGGGGCGAGGTCGCCGGCCGTCGCGGAGGCGCCCGTCGTGGCCCCGCTGGTTGGCGCGTCGCCTACGTCCGGCGCGGATCATGCCCCAGACTGGGCCGGGGTCCAGGTATTCGGGGGAATCACATGGGGACTCACGACCGTTCGCAGCCCGCGCTCCACTGGTTGTTCGGGGACCAGTTGGGCCCGCACTTCCTTCGGCCGAACAGCGACATCGTCATGATCGAGTCGCGGGGGGTCTTCCGCCGACGGCGTTTTCACCGCGCCAAGGCGCATCTGATGCTGTCCGCGATGCGGCACCGCGCGGCCGAACTCGGTGACCGGGTGCGCTACGTCCAGGCCGACACCTACCGCGACGGCCTGGCCCAGGCCGTGGGGGACGCGAAGGTGACCGTCCACCACCCCACCTCGCACGCCGCCCTCGGCTTCGTTCGGGGCCTGCGGCAGGTCGAGGTGCTGCCGCCGCGCGGGTTCCTCGTCCAGCCGGAGGCGTTCAGCCGATGGGCGGAGTCCGTTCGCGGCGGACGGTTGCGCATGGAGGACTTCTACCGGCGGGTGCGCCGGGAGCACGACCTGCTGATGGACGGCGACCGACCCGCGGGCGGGAGGTGGAACATGGATGCCGAGAACCGCGAGCCCCCGCCCAAGGACGCGGCCGCCCTGCCGGTGCCGCCCCCTTACCGGCCCCGGGAGGACGCCATCGACGAGCAGGTCAGGGCCGATCTGGACCGGTGGGAGCGGAGCGGGGACGTCGCGTTCGTCGGCCGGGACGGGCCGCGCCGCTTCCCCGCCGGCCGCGCCGAGGCCCGGCGGGCGCTGCGCGCGTTCGTGACCAGGCGGCTGCCCACCTTCGGCCGCTGGGAGGACGCGATGCTGGCCGGAGACTGGACGATGAGCCACAGCATGCTGTCGGCCTCCCTCAACCTCGGGCTGCTGGATCCGGCCGAGTGCGTCGAGGCCGCCGAAGCCGCCTACCGCGCGGGCGATGCTCCGCTCAACTCCGTCGAGGGCTACGTCCGGCAGGTCGCCGGATGGCGCGAGTACATGTGGAACCTCTACTGGTACCTCGGCCCCGGCTACCGCGACTCCAACGCCCTGGGGCACCGCGCGCCGGTACCGGGCTGGTTCGCGGACCTGGACGCCGACGCCGTCCAGGCGCGCTGCCTGTCGACCACCCTGGCACAGGTCCGCGACCGGGGCTGGGTCCACCACATCCCCAGGCTGATGGTCCTGGGCAACCACGCCCTGCAGCGCGGCTGGGATCCGGCCGCGGTGACCGACTGGTTCCACCGCTGCTTCGTCGACGCCTACGACTGGGTGATGCTCACCAACGTCATCGGCATGTCCCAGTACGCCGACGGCGGCCGTGTCACCACCAAGCCGTACGCGTCCGGCGGCGCCTACATCAACACGATGAGCGACCTGTGCGGCCCCTGCGCCTACCGTCCCGCCGAACGCACCGGTGAGCGGGCCTGCCCCTACACCGCCGGCTACTGGGAGTTCGTCCACCGCCACCGTGAACGGCTGGCGCACAACCACCGCACCGCCCGCGCCGTCAAGCAGCTTGAGCGCCTCGGCGATCTCGACGATGTGCTGCGGAACGCCCGGCGGCGCGACCCGGACGCGGCGCCCTGAGCCCTGCGCGCGGAGTCATCGCACCAGCCGCACGGCCGCGGGCTGCCGCTGGTTCGCCGAGTTCTGCCGAACGGATGCGTCCGCGGAGTCGCCGGGCTCCGAAGGAACTGGTGTGGGATACGTGCGGAGGAGTCGGGACGAAACGGCGCCGACGGCTCTGGGGGCGGCCGGGGCCGGGTTCCTGGCCGCGATGGTGGCCGCACAGGTCGCGTCGGGGGTGCGGGCGGAGCCGGTCCGTCTGACCAGCGTGGTCGTGGTGCTACTTGCGGCGAGCGCGGTGGCGTTCCTGGCGGCCCGGTGCGGACTTCGCCGGGCCTGCGGCGCCTTCCTCGCGGTGGCGGCCGCGGGGTACGCGGCCGAGTGGATCGGCGTGCGCACGGGTGTGCCGTTCGGGGAGTACGCCTACACGCCGGTGCTGAAGCCGCAGGTCGGCGGTGTGCCGATCGTCGTGGCGGTGGCCTGGGGCGGTATGGGGCTGGCGGCGCACGCGGTCGCGACGGCCCTGGCCCCGAGGCGCCGCGGGCGGCGGTGGGCGCTCGGAGCCGCGGCGCTGACGGCGTGGGATCTGTTCCTCGACCCGCAGATGCTGCGGCTGGGGTTGTGGACGTGGGCGGACGACGGTGCCTACCGGGGCGTACCGCTCAGCAACTTCGCCGGGTGGCTGCTGGTCTCCTTCCTGGTCATGGTGGTGATCGATGTGGTGGTCGGGCAGGGGTCCGCGGGCGTGTCCCGGGGGCTCGTCGCGCTGTACGCCGTGATGGCGGCGATGGAGACGCTGGCGTTCGCGGCGGTGTTCGAGCCGCGGGACGTGGTCGTGGCGGCGGTCGGGGGCGTGTCGATGGGGGCGTTCGCCGTCCTGGCGTGGAGGCGGCGGGCGTGGCAGAGGTGATCGTCGTCGGCGGCGGCGTCGGCGGGATGGTCTCCGCGCTGCTGCTCGCGCGGAACGGGCACGAGGTCCGGTTGTTCGAACGGCTCGACCGGCTCGGCGGGAAGCTCGCGGAGCACGAGCGGGAGGGATTCGTGTTCTCGCTCGGACCGTCGCTGCTGACCATGCCCGGCCTGTTCAGGGAGCTGGGCGTCGGGTGCGCGATGGTCGAGCCGGAGGAGTTGTGCCGGTACCGCTTCGCTGACGGGTCGCGCCTCCGCGCGTTGCGCGATCCGGCGCGGATGGAGGAGCAGGTCGAATCGCTGGCTCCGGGGCAGGGGCCCGCCTGGCGGGCCTTCCACGGCTGGGCGCGGGAGTGCCTCGCGGCGTCCCGGCGGACGTTCTTCACCGGGCCGCTGGGCCGCCGGCCCGAGCAGGCCAGGCTCGGTGACCTGCTCGCCGTCGCCCCGGGCCGGACGCTGGACGGGCTGGCGCGGCGCTTCTTCACCGACCCGAGGCTGCGCCAGTACGTGGGCCGGTACGCCACGTACGCGGGGTCGAACCCGTACCGGGCACCGGCCGCGCTCGGCTGTGTCCCGGCGATCGAGCACGGGGAGGGCGGCTGGTACGTGCCGGGCGGGCTGCCGCGGATCGCCGCGGAACTCGGCGGGCTCCTGGCGGCGGCGGGCGTCGAGGTGCACCTCGGCGCCGAGGTGGCCGAGGTGATCGCCGACCGTGCCGCCGTGTCCGGCGTACGGCTGGCCTCGGGGGAGCGGGTGGGCGCGGACGCGGTGGTGGTCAACGCCGACGCGGCGGCGCTCTACGGCCGGCTGCTGCCGGACCGGCGCAGGCTGCGCCGGATCGCGGGGCTCGGCCTGTCGTCGTCGGTGCTGTTGCTGCTGGCCGGTGTGGAGGGCCGGACGGAGGGGCTGCCGCACCACTCCGTCGTCTTCTCGGCCGACTACCGGCGGGAGTTCGACGACATCTTCCGGCACCGGAGACCGGCGCTGGACCCCACCGTCTACATCGGCTGCACGGCGGTGGACGACCCGACGCAGGCGCCCTCCGGGGCCGAGAACTGGACGATGCTGGTCAACGTCCCGGCCGGGGACCCGGGCCGGTGGCCGATGCCGGTCGAGTCCTACCGGGACCTGGTGCTGGAGCGCCTGGCGCGGCGCGGGCACGACCTGTCGGGACGCCTGCGGTTCGTGGACCTGTTCACGCCGGCGGACCTGCGTGACCGGTACGGGGCCTGGGGCGGGGCGGTCTACGGCAGCGCCTACGGGGGCCGCCTCGCGCCGTTGCGCAGGCCCGGGAACCGGGGCCCCCGGCGCGGGTTGTACCTGGTGGGCGGCTCGGCGCATCCCGGCGGCGGGCTCCCGCTGGTCGCGATGGGCGGGCGGATCGTCGCCTCCCTCGTCGAGGAGGACTTCGGCCGCGCGCACCGTTCCGCCCGTCCGTGGGAGGCGACGGCATGATCGGGCCCCTGACCATCGCGCAGGCGGCCGCCGCCGGGGTCGTGGCGGCAAGGCTCGCCCGGGGGCGCGACCGCCCGGCGCCGCTGGCGCCCGGGGTCTCCGGACCGCCGCGGGAGGCGGTGTCGGTGGTGATCCCGGCCCGCGACGAGGAGTCCCGCATCGAGGACTGCGTCGCGCCGCTGCTCGCCGACCCGGCGGTCAGCGAGGTCATCGTCGTGGACGACGAGTCCGGCGACGGCACCGCGCGGCTCGCGAAGAGCCTGGGCGCCGTCGTCGTCACCGGCGCGCCGCCGCCGGACGGGTGGGTCGGCAAGCAGTGGGCGCTGCACCAGGGCGTGCGCACGGCGGCCGGGCCGATCGTGGTCCTGCTGGACGCCGACACCCGTCCCAAGCCGGGGCTGTGCTCGGAGCTGGCGGCGTTGCTGGACTCCCACGACCTGGTGAGCGCGGGGCCGAGATTCATCTGCGGCGGCGCGTCCGAGCAGGCACTGCACGCGTCGCTGCTGGCCACGCTCGTCTACCGGTTCGGTCCCCCCGGGCCACCCGCACGGGACCCGGACCGGCTGCTCGTCAACGGCCAGTGCCTGGCCTTCCGGAAGGCGCGGATGGTGGAGGCCGACGGTTTCGCTCGGGTCCGCCGCCACCTGACCGACGACGTGGCGCTCGGGCGGATGCTCGCGCGCGACGGCTGGCGGATCGCCTTCCGGGACGCGGGAGCCCTGCTGGAGGTGGACATGCACGAGTCGGCCGCCGGCGTGTGGCGCGACTGGGGCCGCTCGATCGGGCTGCGGGACGTGACCTCGGTGCCCCGCCTGGCGGGCGACCTGGGCGTGGTCTGGCTGACCGCCGCGCTGCCCGTCCTGCGGCTGGCGGCGGGGCGCCCCACCGCGCTCGATCTCGGCCTCCTGACGCAGCGGTTCCTTCTCGTGGCCGCGCTGCGCGGGAGCTACGCGCGCCCCGGGCCGGGCCTGGCGGCGTCTCCGCTGCTGGACGCGGTCGCGGCCGTCCGGCTGACGTGGTCGGTGCTGGCGCCGCCGCGCACCTGGCGTGGTCGCGGCTACGGCCGCGCGGCGGTCAGGCCCGGCGGCCGGCCAGCGCGGCCTGCCCGAAACGCAGCCCGATGAGGCACATCAGCGCCCCGGTGCCCGCGACCTGCTCGACCGGCGCGAAGAGCAGTTGCAGCACCGGCAGGGAGAACACCGCCAGGCGGGTGCCCCACGCGAACGAGCGGAGCGCCGTCCCGCCAATGGCGAGGAGGGCGAGGCCGAGCGCGAACGCCGGCGGGCAGATCACGGCGAACCCGCCGGCGAACGCCAGGACGGAGCGGCCGCCCCGCCACCCGGCGAACACCGGCCAGGAGTGCCCTGCCATCGCCGCGGCCACCGCGGCGTACACCGGCACGACGCTCGCGCCGTCCGGCACGCCCAGGGCGCCCGTCTCGGCGCCGCTCACCAGCAGCCCCACCAGTCCGGCGGCGGTCCCCTTGAGCATGTCGCCGGCGAAGACGGGCACGGCGGCCTTCCAGCCGAGCCGTTCCATCATGTTCCAGAAGCCGGGGTTGCGGTCGCCGACGTCGCGCGGGTCGAAGCCGTGCGCGCGTCCGACGAGCACCGCGACCGGCACCGAGCCGAGCAGGTAGCCGCCGATGACCGCCACGAGCACGGGGATCATCGCCTCATTTCACCTCATCAGATACGCGGGGCTGGACGCGATGCGGCACATGGCGTTCGACCGTCCGGTGCTGCGCGGCACCGGCGGGCTGCGGTTCTGGCGGCTCCTCGGCACGGGGAAGGGCCGGTCCATGAGCCTGGGCGCCGACCTGCGCCGCTGGGCGATGTTCGCGGTGTGGGACGGGGAGCCCGCGCTGGAGCGCTTCCTTGAGCGCTCGCCGGTGGCGGCGCGCTGGCGGGAGGATTCCGCGGAGGCGTGGCACGTCCGCCTCGCGCCGCTGTGTTCCCGCGGCGGCTGGGGCGGGGCCGACCCGCTCGCCGCGGCGGCGGCCGCCCCGCGTGCGGCGCCGTCCGGGCCGGTGGCCGTGCTGACCAGGGCGTCGATCCGCCCGCGGCGGCTGGTGCGGTTCTACCGCTCGGTCCCCGACGTCGACCGCCTGCTGCGCCGCCAGGACGGGTGCCTCGCCTCGGTCGGCGCGGGGGAGTGGCCGCTGGCCCGGCAGGCGACCTTCTCGCTGTGGGAGGGCGCGCCCGCCGTCGAACGCTTCGCCTATCGAACCTCCGCGCACCGCGAGGTCATCGGGCGCGTCCGGCGCGAAGGCTGGTACAGCGAGGAGTTGTTCGCGCGTTTCGTCCCGTTCGGGAGCCAGGGCACGTGGGACGGCCACGATCCGCTGCGTCCCGTCCGGGCCTGATCCGTTCACGTGGTCGATCCCGCGGGGCGATGGCCGTTCACCGCGGTCGGCGCCTCCCCGGCGGCCAGGTCGCGCGCCACCGCGCACGCGCGGGCGATGGCGGCCGCGTCGGACGCGCCGTGCGCGACGACGACCGTCCCGGCCAACCCCAGCAGCGCGGCGCCCCCGTGGGTCTCGGCCGCGTAGAGGCGCGCGACCTCCTCCAGCACGCCCGGGTCGCTGGTCCCGGCGCGGACCGCCAGCGCGCGGACGGCGCGGACGCAGCCCTCGATGTTCTTCAGCACGATGTTGCCGGTGAACCCGTCGGTCACGACCACGTCGACGGTGCCCGCGAGCACGTCGTGGCCCTCGACGTTGCCGTGGAAGCGGACCGGCAGGTCTGGGAGGAGCCGGGCGGCGTCCACGACGAGGCGGTTCCCCTTGCCCGGCTCGGAGCCGATGGACAGCAGGCCGACCGCCGGGTCGCGGACGCCGAGGACGTCGCGCGCGTAGGCGGCGCCCAGCGTCGCGAACTGCGCGAGCATCTCCGCCGTGGGGTCAGCGGTCCCGCCCGCGTCGACCAGCACGGTGGACCCGGACGTGGTCGGAAGCGCCACGGCCAGCGCCGGGCGGCGCACCCCCTCGCGCCGCCCGAAGGCGCGGACCGCGCAGGCCACCACCGCGCCGCTGGACCCCGCCGAGACGAACGGGAGCCCTTCCCGCCTGGCCAGCTCGCAGCCCACCATCAGGCTCGACCCCTGCCGGGAGGCGGTGTTGCCGCCCCGCTCCGCCATGGGGACGACCTCGTCGGCGTGCCGCACCTCCACCCCCTCGGCGGCGCCGTACCGCCGCAACCACCGCCGGATCTCGCCGTCCCGCCCGACCAGGACCACCCGCACCCCGTGCTCGCGGTAGGCCGCCAGCGCCCCCGGCACCGTTTCGGCCGGCCCGTGGTCGCCGCCCATCGCGTCCAGCACGACCCGCGGCCGTCGCCCGGCCATGTCAGGCGGTCCCGGCGGGGGAGCGCCGCTCGGCCCGGCCCGCGGCCGACGCGGCGAGCAGGTGCCGCGCGTAGATCGCGGCGCGCCGCCGGCGTGGCACCCGGGCCCGTGCGCCGAGGACGTCGTGGCCCGCCGCGGCGATCTGGCCCAGGATTCCGCCGTACAGCTCGTGGGCGGCGCGGATGCAGGGGCGGGAGGACGGTGCCAGCAGCTCGATGCCGTCCAGGGCGCGGCGGTAGTGGTCGCGGGCGCGGTCCGCCTCGAAGGCCACGAGCGCGCGCACGGCGCGGGTGCAGGCGCCGCCCGCGAGGTCGGCCTCGGTCACGCCGAACGCGGCCAGGTCCTCCTGGGGCAGGTAGACGCGGCCTCGTTCCAGGTCCTCGGCGATGTCCCGGATGAAGTTGGTGAGCTGGAAGGCGCGTCCCAGTTCACGGGCGGGCTCCCGCGCGGTCTGCTCGGCGCCCGGCACCGTCTCCAGGACGGGCAGCATCATCAGCCCGATGGCGGCGGCCGATCCCTCCATGTAGGCGAGGAGGTCCTCGTAGGTGGCGTAGCGGGTGACGGTCAGGTCGCTGCGCATCGAGGCCAGGAACGCGCTGATATCGGCGCGTTCCACCCCGAAGGAGCGCACGGTGTGCACGAAGGCGGGCAGCACCAGGTCGTCCACCGGCTCGCCCGCCGTGGCGGCGGCCAGCCTCGCGGTGACGCCGTCGAGCGCGGCGGCCCGCCCGGCCGCGTCGGCCGCCCCGCAGTCGTCGACGATGTCGTCGACGTGGCGGGCGAAGCCGTACAGCGCGTGCACGTGCCGGCGTTTCCACTCCGGCAGCAGCAGCGTGGCCAGATAGAACGAGCGGCCGTGCCGGGCGTTGAGGCGGCGGCAGTGCTCGTAGCTCGCGGTCAGCGTCATCGGCTGTCTTCCATGATGCGGTCGGCGGCCAGCCGCCCGGAGATCAGGACGGGTGGAACACCCACGCCGGGCGCGGTGTGCATCCCCGCGAAGTGCAGGCCCGGGACGCGGCGGCTGCGGCCCGACGGCCGGAACCACGCCGTCTGCCGGAAGCGGTGGTCCAGCGCGAACGGTGTGCCCGCCGAATGGCCGAGCCGGGCCCACGCCGGCGGGTCGAAGGTCGTGCTCGGCGCCGACGACAGGTCCCCGTAGCCGAGGTCGGCCATCCGGCCCAGCAGGCGTTCCGTCAGCCGCGGGCCGAGCCGGTCCCAGTCGGCTCCGCCCGTCAGGTTGGGGACCGGTTCCAGGACGCTCAGGGTCGCGTGGTCCGCGGTCGCGGCGGCGCCGTCGGGCGACGGGCAGGTGACGAGCAGGCTCGGGTCGGGCTGCGGGCGCCCGGCCGCCAGCGCGTCGAACGCGCCCGCCCACCGGCGGCCGAAGTGGAGGGTGTGGTGCGCCCGGTCCGGCGGCCGCCGGTCGATCCCGAAATGCATGACCAGGCAGGACGGGGAGTACCGCGGCCTGCGCAGCCGCCAGTCCCGGGCCGCCTCGGGGAGCAGCCCGGCGTGCGCCCGCGGCAGGTCGCAGGCGACGACGACGTGGCTCGCGGGCAGCCGCTCGCCCCCGGCCAGCCGTACCGCCGTCACCCCGGACGCGCCGGTCTCCACCCGCTCGGCGCGCACGCCGTACCTGAGCGCCGCGCCGGCCTTCTCGGCCACGGTCGCCATCGCCTGCGGGATGGCGTGCATGCCGCCGCCCGAGGGGAAGTACACGCCGCCGACGGTGTCCATGTGCGCGATGACGGCGTAGATGGCGAGCGCCTTGTGCGGGGGCAGCCCGACGTACAGCGACTGGAAGGTGTGCGCCCGGACGAGCCGCTCGTCGGTCAGGTGGGCGGCCACGTAGCGGTCCAGGCGCCGGAACCCGCCCGCCGCCGCCAGCCTGAGCAGCGCGTAGGGACGGGCCATGCCGCGGAGCCGGGTCATGTCCGCGTCGATGAACGACGACCACTCGGCGTCGAACATCTCCCCGAGCGCCCGGCGGAACCGCAGATACCGCGCGGCCTCCGCCGGGCCGCACAGGTCCCGGACGTTGCCCGCCATCCGCTGCGCGCCTTCCACGACGTCCAGGCGGGATCCGTCGTGGAAGGCCAGCCGGTAGAACGGGTCCAGGCGCCGCAGCGGCAGCACGTCCTCCAGGTCCTCGCCCGCCGCGCCGAACGTCTCGGCGAGCACGTCCGGCATCGTCAGCACCGAGGGGCCGGTGTCGAAGCGGTAGGGGCCGACCTGCGCCGTGCCGCAGCACCCGCCCGGTTCGTCCGCGGCCTCGACCACCACCACCTCGCGCCCCCGCGCCGCCAGGTGGAGGGCCGCCGACAACCCGCCCAGTCCGGCGCCGACCACCACGACCGGATTCCGCGCCGCCATCAGCGCCGCCCGCGCTGACCGTCGCCCCATGCCACCCGAAGTCGGAAACGCACTGTTTCTCCATCGTCGTCCGTATAGGTTCTGCACTGTCCTTCGGGACGCGGCGTCCGGCCGGTTGCATCCACGCGGCGAGCGGCCCGCGGACGACCGGACCGCCCACCTCAGCCGTGCGGCGTGCTGGTCGAAAGGTCCCCCTTCGGTCGGCCGCCCCGTACCCGGAGCCGCTACGGGCAAGCGCGGGTTGCCGGAGTCTTGCGCGCCCGCATGCCCGCAGATGACCGGGCCCAGGAGGCGGGCGGGGTAACAGCCCCCAGGACGGGCATGGGTGCCCCGGACCGCCCACTCGGGCGCGACACAGGAGATGGGGACCAGGTGGCTGATTCGGTGGTGGTGGTCGGCGCCGGGCTGGCCGGGCTGGCCTGCGCGGTGCGCCTGCACGAGGCGGGCGTCCCGGTGCGGGTGCTGGAGGCGTCCGACGGAGTCGGCGGACGGGTGCGGACCGACATCGTCGACGGCTTCCGCCTCGACCGGGGGTTCCAGGTCTTCAACACCGCCTATCCCGAGGCCAGGCGCGTACTGGACCTGGAGGCGCTGGACCTGCGCCCGTTCGCGTCCGGTCTGCTGGTCTTCCACGAGGGACGGCGTGAGCGCGTGATGCTCCCGTGGAGGCATCCCGAGCACGCGCTGAGCGGTGTCCTCGCCGATATCGGATCCGCCCGCGACAAGGCGGCGCTGGCCGCGATGACCGCCCGTGACCTGGCGGTGCCCGGCTCCTGGATCCGGGACGGGGCCGAACGCGACACCGCCGCGGAACTGCGCCGCTGGGGGATCTCCGGCGAGATGACCGAGAAGCTGCTGCGCCCGTTCCTGGCCGGAGTGCTGCTGGAACGGAAGCTGGAGACATCGAGTCGCTTCTTCCATCTGATCTGGCGGTCGTTCGCGCGCGGCACCATCGCCGTCCCCGCGCGGGGGATGGGGGAGATACCGGCACAGCTCGCGGCCCGGCTGCCGGCGGGGACGGTGTCGCTGGAGACCCCGGTGCGGCAGGTCACCGACGAGGGGGTGGAGACGGTCGGCGGCGAGACGATCAACGCCGACGCGGTGGTCGTCGCGACCGATCCGGCAGGGGCGGCCGCCCTCGTGCCCGAGATCGAGGCGCCGGTGATGCGGGACGTCACGACCTTCTACCACGCGGCCCCGGAGTCCCCTCTGAACGAGCCCGTCCAGGTCCTGGACGCCGAGGGGGTCATCACCGACACGCTCGTCCTCACCGACGCGGCACCCGAGTACGCCCTGGACGGCGGCGCGCTCGTCTCGACCTCGGTCCTCGGCCTCGACGCCGACGAGGCGCGCGTGCGGGACCGGTTGGGCGACATCTACGGGGACACCGCCGCGTGGCGGCTCGTCGCCGCCTACCCGGTCAAGGCCGCGCTCCCGGCGATGCCGCCGCCGCTGCGGCTGCGCCGCCCGGTGCGGCAGCGCGCCGGGCGGTACGTCTGCGGCGACCACCGCGACACCGGATCCATCCAGGGCGCGCTGGTGTCGGGCCGCCGCGCGGCCCAGGCCGTCCTGGCGGACCGGCCGGGCGGTCAGAGCTGATCATCTTCCGTCGACCAGGCGTTCCGTGGCGACTACTCATCTCGGCGGCGGGTACCGCGAGCTCATGGGCAGGGGAAACGAGAAGGCCGTCCACAGGTGTTCCGCGCAGCGCGGGCGGGAGGGGTCCCGATGACCGATGAGGAGGCGGCGGACGAGTTCGGCAAGGTCGTCAACATGACGCCAAAGGAACTCGAACGCTGGCTGGAGACCGAGGAATCGCGGTCGGTCGGGCAGGCGGAGAGCGGTAAGGAGTCCACGGGCCATGCGTCGGGCCGCAGGATCGTCGAGCTGCTGCGGGCGAACCGATCGGATCTGGGCGAGCAGGACTACGCGCATATGAACAAGGTGGTCGGCTACGTCCACCGCCATCTCGCGCAGCGTCCCTCCGGCGATGTCAGCGACACCAGGTGGCGCTACTCGCTGATGAACTGGGGCCACGACCCGCTGAAATGACCTTCGTGGACGAAGGCGACCGGCTCCTGCGGTCGCCGCCGCCGCGCTGACCGCCCGCTCTTCGGCTTCATGGTCTCGCCCTGCCTCGCGGTTCACGGCGCTGCTCGACCCGATGCGAAAGTCTGGCCGGAAACGCAACCGCCGGGGACGGTTCCGGCGAAGTTCTGGGAGATCGTACGCTGTGCGGTCGTAACGACGGCGCGGAGACCGGAACGCAGGAGCGGGGCCAATGGATCGGGAGCCCGGACTGGGTGTGGGCGCGGTGGCGCGGCACCTGGGCGTGGCGGCCGCCACGCTGCGCACCTGGGACCGCCGGTACGGCATCGGACCCAGCGGGCGCAGCCCCGGCGGCCACCGCCGGTACACGCCCGCCGACCTCGCGCGGCTGGAGGCGATGCAGCGGTCGATCATCGCGGGCGCCCCTCCGGCGGAGGCGGCCCGGGCCGCGTTGAACGAGCCGCACGGCGCGCCGCCGCACCCCCGCGGGCACGGCGCCGGCGGCAACCGGGTCCCGCTGGGCGACCTGCCCGCCGGATCGGACCCCGCCGAGGTGCGGGGGCTCGCCCGTGCGGCGATGGCGCTGGACGCTCCGGCGATGGGCCGGGCGGTCCGGGCGGCGATCGCCGACAGGGGGGTCGTGGAGGCGTGGGACTGCCTGATCGTCCCGGTTCTGAAGGGGATCGGCCGCAAGTACGCGGCGTCGGGTGAGTGCGTGGAGGTCGAGCACCTGCTCTCGACGGTGCTGGTCGGCTGCCTGGTGGAGGTGGCGCCGCCCGCCCGGCCCTCGAACCCCCGTCCCGTGCTGCTGGCCTGCGCGCCGGAGGAGCAGCACACCCTGCCGGTGCACGCGCTGGCCGCCGCGCTCGCGCAGGCGGACATATCCTCCGCCCTGCTCGGCGCGCGGGTGCCGGCGTCCGCGCTGGCCGCCGCGATCCGGCGGGCCGGGCCGAACGCCGTCCTCGTCTGGTCGCAGACCGCCCGGACCGGCGACGACCCCGGCTGGCTGGACGGGCTCCCGGGCTCCCGTCCGGCGGTGCGCCTGCTGGTCGGCGGGCCGGGGTGGAACCGTGGTCGGCTTCCGTCCTCCGCCCGGCTCGTGACCGACCTGAGCGAGGCGGTCACCGAGATCGGTTCCGCGTTCACGCGGCCCTGACCTGCGAAAAGATTCCACGGCCTTTAGGGGGCCTGGATTGCTTCCGCCCGCCGAATCGACTATGAACAAGTTTTGAAGCGATTTTCGCGGGCAGGTGGGGGCCATGACGCTCGGACAGCGACTCGGCCAGGGCGACGAGACGGCCCTTGAGGAGTGCTACGCCGTTCTCGGCCCCCTGGTCCGCCGGCACGTCCTCCGGCTGGTGCCATGCCACGCCGTGGACGACGTCGTGCAACTCGTCTTCCTGGAGGTCTGGCGGTCGCGGGGCCGCTTCGACCCGGCACGCGGCCTGGAACCCTGGGTCCTGGCCATCGCGCGGAAGCGCGCCATCGACCAGTTGCGGGCCGAGGCGCGCCACTCACGCAGGGCGGTGCCGCTGGACGACGCCGCCCGCGTGCCCGACGCCGCTCCGGCCGTGGACACCGCGTGCGACGTCCGCAGGGCGCTGGCCGACCTGCCGGCTCCGCAGCGGCAGGCCATCGTGCTGGCCCACTACGGGCAGCTGACCCAGCGCGAGATCGCCGACCTGCTGGCCGTCCCGCTCGGCACCGTCAAGGCGCGCACCGCCCGCGGCCTGCACCGGATGAGGGACATGCTATGACCACCGCGCATCCGCGCGCCCGGCTCGCGGTGTCCAGTTGCCTGCTCGGCGCCCCCGTCCGCTACAACGGCGGCCACAGCCGCGACCGGTTCCTCACCGACGTGCTCGCGCCCCACGTCGACTGGGTGCCCGTCTGCCCGGAGATGGAGATCGGGCTGGGCGCGCCCCGTCCCACACTGCGGCTGCACACCGGTGGACGCATCGTCACCAAGGACGGCGCCGCCGACCACACCGAGGCGATGACCGCGCTGGCCGGGAACCGCATCCCCGATCTCACCGACCTCGACGGGTACGTGCTCAAGTCGCGGTCGCCCAGTTGCGGCCTGATGAACCTGCCGCGCTACGCCTCCGGGCGACCCGGCGAGCGCACCGACGGGCAGCCGGTGGACCGCCGCGGACGCGGCGTGTTCGCCGATGTCATCACGCGGGCCCTCCCTGATCTGCCCGCCGAAGAGGACGGACGGCTCCACGACCCCGTCCTCCGCGAGAACTTCGTCGAACGCGTCTTCGCCCACGCCCGCCTCCGCGTCTTCTTCGCCGCCGACTGGCGCCCCCGCGATCTCGTCGCCTTCCACAGCCGCCACAAACTCCAACTCCTGGCGCACGACCCGTCCGCCTACCGGGTGCTCGGCCGGATCGTCGCCCAGGCGGGAACCGCCGCCCGCGCCGACCTGGAGACCGAATACCGCCGCCGCTTCAGCGAGGCGTTCGCCGTCCGTCCCAAGCGCGGTCGCCACGTCAACGCGCTCCAGCACATCCTCGGAATGCTGAGCGAGCACCTGAACGACACCCGCCGGCACGACATCCTGAACGCCATCGAGACCTACCGGCAGGGACGGGCACCGCTCAGCATCCCCATCGCCCTCCTTCTCCACCACGCCGAAGGCGAAGATCTCGACTACCTGGCCCAGCAGACCTACCTCGACCCCTACCCGGCCGACCTCGTCCTCCGCCACCACCTGTAGGCCGGGCCCTCGTCGTTGGTGGACGTTCAGCGCGGTTCGATCGCGACGCCGTGGGAGGTGAGGATCTCCACGAGGGTCTCGTAGGTGACCGCCGGTGCGTGCCGGCGGCGGTCGTGGCCGGCGACGAGGTACCGGCGGGCCACCGCCGAGTCGCGCCAGACCAGCCGGAAGGGCGCCGTGGCGCCGAAACCGCCGGTGAGGCAGTCGTGCAGGGCGTCGAGGTTCCAGCCGAAGTAGCCGCCCGGGCCGTTGACCGCCTCACCGATGGCGCAGTAGAAGCCCTCGACGTCGGTGACGAAACGGCCGTCCAGGTGGAAGACGGTCCCCGCCGGTCGGTCGGGGGAGTCGCGGCGGCGATGGGCCAGCGCCACCCCGGCCCACTCCAGCCGCAGCGCGCGGTCATAGCGCGCCCACAGGTTCCGCTCGGCCGGCCGGCCGTTGAACCACAGGTCCAGGATGCCGCGGGTCCCCGCCGGGCGCGGCTCGCGTGGCTCGCTGGCGATGGTGACCTCGACCAGGCCGGCGCCGAGGGCGGACGGGACGCTGGACACCAGCGTCCCGGAGACGACGCCCTCGACCAGCCGGACCGCCGAGCCGTCGGCGGCGACGGCCGCCACGTCCGCGGACACGCGGCGGCGGCGCAGGCCCGCCTTCGTCGTCTGGTGCACCGCGGCGATCGCGGTCAGCAGCGGCGGCTCGGGACGGCAGCCGACCAGGGTGACGTGCGGGATCGGCGGCTCGGCGGACTCCCGGAACACGCCGGTGATGTCGGCGCAGGTGCCGCATGGCGCATCGTCCGAGCCGGTCAACACGAAAGGGGTGACGTCGTTGGGGCGGCTGATCTCCTCGGTACGGTCGTGCACATCGACCAGGCCCTCCAGGTCGATATCGACATGCTCCGGGGACGTCGGTGACGGTCGGTGACCCATGACGGTCAGGTCGACCAGCCGCTCGCCGATCCACCCCCACGCCGCGGGGCTGTCGGGTGCGGCCGACAGTTCGAGGTCGCCCAGCCACGCCCCTTCCGGCTCCGCGGCGCCGGCGTCCATGGCGTCGAGGACGCGGGCGAGCGCGCCGTCCGGCGCGCAGCCCAGGAGCGTGAAGCGTTCCCGCCGCCTGGGCGGAAGATCGACGAACAGCCCTTCGATGTCGGCGCACAACCCCAGGGCGTCATCGCCGGGGAACTGCGGTGTGCCGGTGGATCCGACGAGCAGCCAGCGGGGCGCGAAGGGCCGATCCCACGTCCATCTCCGCTGCCATGGATCATCGGCTCGGCCCGTGCTGTCGATCACCACGCCTGCGACCGTACCGCCGACCGGCCGACGCCCGGCGGCCGACCGGCGGCACGGGTGTGGCGTTCGAGCAGATCGGGGGCATAGTGGCCTCATGAAGTACGTGTTGCTGATCTGTGACGATGAGACGGTGTCGCCCACCATGGAGGAGATAGCAACAAGCCCGGCATATCAGGCATATGGGGCAGAGGTGAATCGGCGGGGAGCCAGCCTCGGCGGTGCGCGGCTGCGTCCGGTGGCGGACGCGACGACGGTCCGGGTCCGTGACGGGGAGACGCTGGTCTCCGACGGGCCGTTCGCGGAGACCAAGGACTTCATCGGCGGCATCGACATCATCGAGTGCGCCGACCTGGACGAGGCGATCGCGATCGCGGCGACCCACCCCTACGCGGGCCGGGGTTGCGTCGAGGTCCGCCCCGTCTGGGAATGACAGCGCCGCAGGCGGTCCGCACCGCGGTCGACGCGGCGTACCGGGACGAGTGGGGCCAGGTGGTCGCCACGCTCATCGGCCTGACCGGGGACTGGGACCTGGCGGAGGACTGCGCGCAGGACGCGTTCGCCGCCGCGTTGGCGACGTGGGAGCGCGACGGCGTTCCGGCTCGTCCGGGGGCGTGGCTGACGACGACGGCACGCCACCGGGCGACCGATCGGCTGCGCCGGGACGCGACGGGGGCGGCGAAGCTGCGGCAGCTCGCCGTGCTGGAGCGCGATCCGGCCCAGCCGCCGGCCGAGGAGATCCCGGACGAGCGGTTGCGGCTGATCTTCACGTGCTGCCATCCCGCACTGCCCTTCCCCGCCCGGGTCGCCCTGACGCTGCGGACGCTGGCGGGGCTGAGCACGGGGGAGATCGCCAAGGCGTTCCTGACCGCCGAGCCGACGATGGCGCAACGCCTGGTCCGCGCCAAGCGCAAGATCGTTGAGGCGGGGATTCCGTACCGGGTCCCCCCGGCGGAGCTCCTGCCGCACCGGCTGACGGCCGTCCTCGCGGTGCTGTACCTGATCTTCAACGAGGGCTACGACGAGGAGGACGGGCGCAGGGCGCTGGCCGCCGAGGGGATCCACCTCGCCCGGACGCTGGTCCGCCTGATGCCGGCCGAGCCCGAGGCGCGCGGCCTGCTGGCGCTGATGCTGCTGCTGGAGGCCCGCCGCGCGAGTCGCACCGACGGCGGCGTGCTGGTCACGTTGGAGAACCAGGACCGGTCCCGGTGGGACCGCGCACTGATCGACGAGGGCCTGGCGACGCTCGACCAGGCACTGGCCGTGCGGCGCTCCGGGCCGTACCAGGTGCAGGCCGCGATCGCCGCCTGCCACGCCACCGCGCCCGACGCCGCGGCCACCGACTGGCCGCAGATCGCCGCCCTCTACGCGGGGCTCATGCGGCTGGCGCCCTCCCCGGTGGTGGCCCTCAACCGCGCGGTGGCGGTCGCGATGGCCGACGGCATCCCCGCCGGACTCGCGCTCGTCGACGAGCTCACCGAGTCCGGCGAACTCGACGGCTACTACCTGCTGCCCGCGACACGGGCCGATCTGCTGCGCCGGGACGGCCGCCTCGCCGAGGCCGCGACGTCCTATGAGGAGGCGCTGAGGCTGGCACCGACCGACGCCGAACGGCGCTACCTGGCGGGCCGCCTTTCCGAGCTCTGACCGGCACAAGAGCCGGCGCGGCCAAGATTTTCAAAGTTTCCTCCCGGTCGATGTCGATCCCGGGCGGCCTCCTTCGTCGGTGGGGCGAAACCACCGAGAGAGAGGCAACGACGATGCAGGACACCGAGTACCTGACCGCCGCCACGACCGTCGATCGGTCGCCGGAGCAGGTCTTCGCGGCCGTCACCGACGTCCGCGGCTGGTGGAACGAGAACCTCATCGGCCACTCCGCCGCCCTGCACGACGAGTTCGTCTTCACCGACGACACCGAATACGCGGGGGAGACCGTCCGGGCCAAGAAGGGCATCCGCTTCGCCCGGTTCCACATCACCGAGTTCGTGCCCGGCCGGCGGGTGGTCTGGCACGTCGTGGACTCCGACCTCACCTTCGTCGACGACCGCGACGAGTGGACCGACACCCGCGTTCTCTTCGACATCACCGCCGACGCGCAGGGCACGACGCTGCGTCTCACGCACGAGGGCCTCAGCGCGGAGGAATCCGCCTGCTTCGAAGCCTGCTCGCGCGGCTGGACCTTCTTCATCACCAAAAGCCTGCCGCAGTTGCTGACCACCGGCACAGGCCGGCCCATCGCGAGCTACCGCTCGACCACCGCGGGCTGAAAGGACACCGAACCCATGCCTGACACTCGAAGCCCCTTGGACACCGCCGCGGTTCCCTTGGCCTCCGACCGCCGCAAGAAGCCGGGCCCTCGCCACGGGCTCGTCCTGACGATGACGTGCGCCGCCATGGCGATGGTCGGCCTCGACATCGCCATCGTGAATGTGGCCCTTCCCTCGATCCAACGAGACCTCAGCATCAGCCAAGGCGGTTTGCAGTGGGTCGTCGTCGCCTACGGTCTCCTGCTCGGCGGATTCCTCCTCGTCGGCGGCCGGATGACCGACCTGCTGGGACGGCGCCGCGTCCTGCTCACCGGCCTCGGCCTGTTCACCGCCGCGTCGCTGGTGGCGGGTCTGGCGCAGCACAGCGCCGTGCTGATCACGGCCCGCGGGCTCCAGGGGCTGGGCGGAGCGCTCATCGCCCCGGCGGCCCTGTCACTGCTGGCCGTCACCTTCCGCGAAGGGCCGGAACGCAACCGGGCCCTCGGCATCTTCGGGGCCGTCGCCGGAGCGGGCGGGACGGTCGGCGTCGTCGCGGGCGGTCTCATCGCCGACGGTCCCGGCTGGCGGTGGGCGTTCTTCATCAACGTTCCCGCCGGCCTCGTGCTCATCACCCTCGCCATCGCCTGCCTTCTGGCCGACGAGCCGGGTGGCCGTTCCGGACGGCTCGACGTCACCTCGGCCGGCACGGTGACCGGCGGACTGCTGACGTTCGTCTACGCACTCCACCATGCCTCCACCCACGGCTGGACCTCCGCCGGCGCGATCGCCTGGTTCGTCGGGGCCGGCGTGCTGATGGCCGTGTTCGTGTGGTCGGAGAAGCGTTCACCGGCGCCGCTCGTCCCGGCCAGGGCGCTGAAGAACCGCACGCTCGTCGCGGCGAACGTCACCGCCCTCCTGGGCTTCGGCGCGCTCTTCTCGTTCATCTTCCTCGGTTCGCTGCTGATGCAGCAGAAGCTCGGCTACACGGCGACGCGGACGGGTCTGGCGTGGCTCGCCACGACGGTGACCTCGTTCGCGGTCTCGTGGACCGCCGGTCGCCTCGCGGCCGCCGTGGGCGTCCGCCGCCTGCTGGTCACCGGCCTGGCGCTGTTGACCGTCGGCATGGTCTGGCTGGTCCGGATCCCCGCCGACGCCGCCTATCTCACCGACCTGCTCCCGGCGTTCCTCATCGCCGGACTCGGCTTCGGGATCTGCGGTCCCACGCTCCAGATCGGCGCGCTCTCCGGCGTCACCGAATCGGAATCAGGACTGGCATCGGGCCTGCTCGAAACGATGCGCGAGATCGGCGGCGCGGCGGGCGTCGCGGCCGTGTCCACGGTCCTCGTCTCCGGAACCGGCCTCGACGGCTTCCGCACCGCGTTCGCCGCCATCGGGATCCTCGCCGCTCTCGGAGCCGTCGTCGCGGCGACCGGGTTCCGGCGCGAGTCCTGACCGTTTCCGTCCCCGGCCCGCGCCCCCACGCGCCGGGGACGGAAGACGCGGGACCGGTGACGCGCTGTTCAAGGCCGAAAAGTTCCAGCAGGCGGGCCGCGCGTAGCCAAGGAGATCT
Organism: Actinomadura litoris; assembly: GCF_009733595.1. Classification (GTDB taxonomy): domain Bacteria; phylum Actinomycetota; class Actinomycetes; order Streptosporangiales; family Streptosporangiaceae; genus Spirillospora; species Spirillospora litoris. The sequence continues at coordinate 311,766 of NZ_WOFH01000004.1, forward strand.
ACTGCGATTCGGCCTCGCGGATTCAGGCGGGGCGCGGCGTTGCCGCCGTTCGGTGCGTCAGGCCGTCGAGGATGAGGGCCAAGCCGGCTTCGAAGGCCGACTCGTAGTCGATTCGCGGGACGTCGGCCGGGAGATCCGCGCTGTCGCCGGGCGGGGTGTCCGCCTGTTCTTCCAGGACGCTGCCGACGGTGAAACGGCCGGCGGCCAGCATCGCCATCTGCGCGTCACACTCGGGCACGCCGGAGGCGACGAGGAACTCCATCTTGCGGCGGATCCGATCGAGGTCTCCGGTCGGGGTGCTGCCGGCATGGAGTCGCGCGCCGTCGCGGCGCCCTAGGAGAGTGCGCCGGAAGCTACGCGTGTTGTCGAGGAACCATGCGCGCCAGTCGTCGTCGGGGGTGGGCAACGGCGCGGTCGTGTGGGGCGCCATCGCGGCCTCGGCCATGGCGCCCAGAAGTTCCTTCTTGGTGCGGAAGTGCCAGTAGAGCGACGGCTGCTCGACGCCGAGTCGCCTCGCCAGCCGTCTGGTGCTGACGGCGTCCAGCCCGACCTCGTCGAGCAGGCCGAGCGCCTCGGTGACGACGGCCTCACGGTTCACCTTGGTCATGTTGACAATCTATCGCCGATAGGTGACGCTGAAGAAAATCATTCACCGATAGGTTTTGGGTGGGGGACATGGCACGGTCTCTGCGGGTCCTCGTCGCGGGCGGCGGGGTGGCGGGACAGGCCCTGGCCTACTGGCTCGTCCGGGGCGGCCACCGGGTGACCGTCGTCGAGCGCTTCCCGGCGCTGCGGGCCACCGGGGCGCAGGTCGACCTCCGGGGTCAGGGCATCGAGGCCGTCGAGCGCATGGGGCTCCTCGATGCCGTGCGCGGCGAGCTCGTGGACGAGGCGGGCGTCGCCTTCGTCAACGCCTCCGGCAAGGCCAGGGCGACGATCATGGCCAACACCTCCGGCCGGGGCCGGCAGAGCCTGACGTCGGAGTACGAGATCATGCGCGGCGACCTGGTACGCATCCTCCACGACGCGTCCAGGGAGGGCGCGGAGTACGCGTTCGGCCTGAGCGTGGACGGCTTCACGCAGGACGAGCACAAGGTGCTCGCGCACTTCTCCGACGGATCGTCCGGCGAGTTCGACCTCCTGGTCGGAGCGGACGGGCAGGGCTCGCGCATCCGGCGGGCGATCCTCCCGGACGGCTTCGACCCCTACTGGCGGGTCGGCATCCACATGGCCTACTGGTTCGTCCCGCGCATCGCGTCCGACAGCGACATCCGGGACACCTACATGGTCCCGGGCGGTCGCCAGATCATGCGCCGCAGCCACAACGCGGCCGAGACGCAGGTGTACTTCGTCATGCGGGAAGTCTCGGAGGAGGCATCGGCGATCCATCGAGAGCCCGTCGAACGCCAGCGGGAGTTCTGGGCCGGCAGGTTCCGTGACGCCGGCTGGCAGACCGAGCGGTTCATCGAGGGCATGAAGGCCGGCCCCTTTTTCTACTCGCAGGAGATCCTCCAGGTGCGTACCGACACCTGGTCCAAGGGGCGCGTGGTTCTGGTCGGTGACGCCGCGCACTGCGCCTCTCCCTACAGCGGCATGGGTGTTTCCGGCGGGCTGGTCGGCGCCCATGTCCTGGCCGGTGAGATCAACCGGCACCCGGATGACCTGCCGGCGGCGTTGGCGAACTACGACGCCGTGCTGCGGCCTTTCGTCGACGAGATCCAGGCCGAGGTGAATCCGCGCATCCTGCGCCTGGGCATGCCCATGACCCGGCGGGCGATCGGCGCCTTCCTCTCCGCGACCGCGCTGGCCTGCTTCCTGCACGTCCCCGACTTCGTCGCGCGCCACTCGAAGAAGGACCGCGGGGGCGACTGGCGCCTCCCGGAGAGCCCGGTACCGCTCCGTCCTCGCGGACGGTGAGGGTCGGGCGCCCCTGCCTATCCGCTCAGCACGCGATCGAGCGCTGCCCGGCCCGCGGGTCCCCATGCCGGTTTGCCGCCAGGGAGGCCGCGGTCTCCGTTCTCGCCCATCAGCATGAGGAACAGGCCCTTCAGAGCGGCCAGCCCGCGAGCGCGCCGGATCGTCCCCTCGTCCGCGTGCGCGTACGCGTCGAAGAAGCGCGCGGCGGCGCCGGCGGGGAGGATCACCCATGCGGCCGCCAGGTCCCAGGCCGGATCTCCGGCGAACATGTCCCCGAAGTCGATCACGCCTGCGAGCGTCCCGTCCGCGACCACGACGTTCGCGGGATGGAGGTCCCCGTGCACCCAGAGCGGCGGGCCCTCCCACTCGGGCGCCGCTACGGCGTCGTCCCAGACGGCCCGGACGTCGTCGGCGATGTCGTCGGGGACGACGGCGTGGAAGAAGTGGTCGAACCCGTCGGTGCACTTGCCGGGGTGGTCACCCCGGTCCTCGCTGATCGGCGCGTCGTCGGGCGCCTCCACGTGGAGCGCCCTGAGGAAGCCCGCCAGGGTGTCGGCCGCGTGGTCGCCGCGGCTGATCGAGGTGTGGTCCAGCGGCTCCCCGTGGACCCACGTCATGACGGTCCAGGGCCTGGGGAACCGGGCGGACGGCTCACCGATCCGTACCGGGGCGGGGATCGGAAGCGGCAGGCGCCCGGCCAGGACGGGCAGCCACCGGCACTCCTTGCGCTGCTGACCCACGGCGCCTTCCATGCGCGGCATGCGCACGGCCAGGTCGTCCCCGAGGCGCCACATCTGGTTGCCCCACCCGCCCGCCACTTCGCGGACGGCCGGCCCCGCGAGGTCTGGATGCTGCTCCCGCAGCAGGGCGTGGACCAGGTCGGCGGTGATCTCGAAGTGGGAGTCGGTCATGCGGGATCACTGTACTGCGGTGGGCATGGCGGCTCTCGATGACCTCTGGCGGGGGACTTCGGCACGGTTGACAGGATGGCAGTGATGGCACGTCCCCGAGGGGTCGAGGACACGGTGATCCTCCGCGCGACGGTCCGGGTCATGTGCCGGGTGGGGCCCGCGGGCCTCACGCTGGCCGCCGTGGCGCGCGAGATGGCCCGACGAGCGCGCCGGTCGTACGACTCGGCGCTCGGGGCCCTGGCGGCGTTGACGGCGGAGTCGGCGGCGGAGATCTCCACCCCGGAGAGCTACGCCAACCACCTGGCGTTCCTGTGCATGGATCTCGGCGATCCGCAGCTCTACGAGCGCGCGCCGGCCATTCACCGCACCCAGGCGCGGGTGATCGAGGACCTGCTGACGGAGGCGGCCGATACGGGCGAGCTGCGCGCCGGAACCGACGCCGCGGCGCTGGCGCGCTCCGTCCAGGCGATCACCGCCGGGGCGGGCCTGACCTGGGCGCTCGACCGTGAAGGCACCCTCGAACAGCGGCTCCGGCGAGAGCTCCGTGTCGTGCTGTCCCCCTACCTTCCGCCTCGGCACGACCTGGAGGAATCATGACGACCGACGCGCGTCCGCTCGCCGGAAAGGTGGCCCTGGTCGCCGGGGGCACCCGAGGCGGCGGACGGGGCGTCGCCGTCCGCGTCGACCACGGTCGTCCCGATGAGGTCCGCTCCCTCGTCGACAAGATCGCCGAGCGGGCCGGGCGGCTCGACATCCTGGTCAACCCGGTGTGGGGCGGAGACTCCCTGACGGACTGGGAACACCCCCTGTGGGAGCAGGATCTGGACGCCGGCCTGCGGTTGCTCCGGCAGGCGGTGGTGACCCATGTGATCCACGGACCAGCCCCTGGGCGCGGGCGGGGTTGACGAAAGCGCCGGTGTGGGACGCAATGTTCGTGCGCCGGGTGCCCGGCCCAGCGCCAGCGGGGAGCCGATCATGCGCGCCATGGATTCCGATGACGCCAGACTGCTGGGGATGGCGCTCTTCTTCGGGTGCGTCGGCCTCGGCATCATCCTGTTCAGCCTGCACGAGATGAGGGAACTCGCCCGGCTATCCGACCACGGCATCACCACCACCGGAACGGTGATCTCGAAGAGGACCGAGCCGAGGGGCCCGGCGGGTACCCGCACGGTCGTCAAGGTGGCCTTCACCGCCTCCGACGGGACGCGGCACGTGGTGGACGACGAACACGGCGACCACCCGGTGGGCGCCAGGATCGCGGTCGTCTACGATCCGGACGATCCCGATCGGGCCAGGCCCCACGACACGTCCTCGGGGGGCCGGTGGCGGTTCGGCGTCGTCTTCGGCGTGCTGTTCCTGATCTTCACGGAGGGAATGGCCCTGGTGATCTTCCGGGAGGGGCGGCGCGCGGAACCGGCCGGCTCCCGCTGAACCCCGTGTGAGATGTGTCTCGGAAGGCGCGCCGACGTCACATCCGGGGTCCGCGAAGCCTCTTTCCCAGTATGGAGACTTTCGCGACCCCGGCGCGGGAGACGGCGGACCTCGCGTTCGTCCACGCGGCGCACGACGCCTTCCGCCGCGACGTGGACCGGCTCGCGGCGGTCGTGGCGGCGGGCAAGGACCGCGCGCCGCATGTCCGCGCGGGCTGGGAGAACCTCAAGGAGCAGCTCCACCTGCACTTCCAGGTGGAGGAATCGCTGCTGTGGCCGCGCGTCGCGCGGGCGGTGCGCGGCAGGCCCGTGGAGCTGGCCGTCCTCGCGGACGTCCAGGAGGGGCACGCGCGGATCGAGCCGCTGGTGGTCGCGGTCGACGCCGCGCTGGAGCAGGACGACCCGTCCGACCGCGCGAACCTGGAGGCGGCGGTCGCGGCGCTGCGGACGGCGCTGGACGTCCAACTGCGGCATGAGGACACCGGCGCGCTGCCGCTGGCGCGCTCGGTGCTCGGCCCGGAGGAGTGGCGGGGGCTCCGCGACGCGCTCCGCCGCGAGTGCGGGACGCACATGACCCGCCTCGTCCCGTGGATCGTGGACGGGATCGGGCCGATCGAGCGGAGCCGCTTCCTGACCGCGCTGCCCAGGGCCGTCCAGGAGGACAACCGGCTGACGTGGGAGCCGAGGTACCGCAAGCGGCGCCTGTGGAGCGTGTGACTCAGTCATGCAGGACGCCGAACAGCGTGACCCACTGGTCGGGGTGGACGAACGCGACGACGGTGTCGCGGGGGAGCCTGGCGGCGCGGAACGCCGCGTCCAGGCGCCGCCTCGGATGGGCGGCGCGCAGTGAGGCGTGCAGCGTGCCGCCCCTGCCGCCGAACCCGAGGGTGACGCACCGCCGGTAGGCGTCCATGGCGGACCCGGGCAGGAGCGCGTGCTCGCGCCGGTCGAGCCGCAGGATCGCCGAGTCCACGCGCGGGACGGGGCGGAAGCCCTCGCGCGGGACGCGTTCGGCCGGCCGCCAACCGAACCGCGGCCACGTCTCGACGGTGAGGCGGCTCCAGCGTCCGTAGCCGCCGGTGCGCTTGCGGGCGTACTCCCACTGCGTGATGAGGGTGGCCGACGCCAGGCCCGGCGCGTCCAGGGCCCAGCCGACGATCCGGGACGTGGCGGAGTAGGGGATGTTCCCGGCCAGGTGGAACGGCCCGCCGGGCGGCCGCGCCCGGAGGAAGTCGCCCCGCACGCAGGTGACGTTGCCGAGCCCGCGGCCGCGCAGCCGGGCCGCCCACACCGGGTCGACCTCGTAGGCGATGACGCGGTCGGCGCGGTCGGCCAGCGCGGCGGTGACGCGCCCGTCGCCCGCGCCGACCTCGACGACGAGGCCGCCGGGACCGTCGCCGACCATGCGCGCGTAGCGGCGGATCAGGTCGCGGTCGGCGAGGAAGTTCTGGGAGAGCTCGCGGCGGGCGCGGTCACGGGCGGTCCGCCCCTTCGCCGCGCGCCGGTGATGGGAGATGCGTTCGTTCACGGTCGCCGTCCTTGGCGTCCGGCCATGGGCCGGGAGGACGGACGGGCCGCGCGCGAGGCGGCGCCGAGGAGCGCGGGGGTGCCCGGCGGGCCCGTCCGAGATGGTCAAGGGCTCGGAGGCCCTGGACGGCGTCGGGCGGCACGGGCGACGGAACGCGCGGCTCGGCGGTCAGCGGCTGAGGCGGCGTTCAGGAGGCGGGGCGTCCCCGCCGGGAGATCAGGCGTCGGCGCGCACTGGGCGGTCCAGGGCGGGACGGCACCCGCGCGGCCGCACATAGGCGGCGGCATGGGCGGTCCCCTGGGCCGCGATGTTCACGTAACATCCCACGCGCCCACCGTAGGGGCACGCGCCGACCTGACTCAAACGGTTTTCGGTCGGTCCGCGCACCACCCTCCCGATGGCGCATTCGGGCAGGTCAGAAGCGGCAAAGCCGTTTAAAGACGCTGTCAAGGGGCTATGACGGTAGGCGTATGGAGACCGGGACCTCGCCGGGACCACGCCGGTGCGGGCCCGGCGGTTGAGGAGGACCGTCTTGCGGAAAGCGCACGAGATGCAGATGGTCAGGGTCGGGGAGTCGGGCCTGGAGGAGTGGGTGTGCCCCATCTGCGGCCGACGCCTGATGCTCCGATGGCCCCCGAACTACGAGAAGCGCGTGATCGAGCCGGGCGACGAGGAGGCCGGTCACGTGGGCGCCCTGGAGACGCCCGCCGTGAACGCCGGGGCCTGCGAGCGCCGGTGGCTGCGCGAGACGGGCCGGGACCACCACACCGGGCACGCCGAGGCGATCTGACCCGCCGGTGTGCGAGGCCGGAGCCGCGTGGCCCGGGCCCCGCACGTCCTCGGCCGTCTAGAAGGGGTGCGGGGCGATCTCGCCGCGCATCGTCACCCACTGCGACTCGGTGAACGCCTCGATGTTGGCGTCCGGGCCGCCGAACCGGGACCCGTTCCCGGACGCGGCGAGCCCCCCGAACGGTACGACCGGCTCGTCGTTCACGGTCTGGTCGTTGATGTGCACGAGCCCGGTGGGCACGGCGTCGGCGATCTTCATGGCCTGGCCGACGTCGCCGAGGATGCCGAGCGAGAGGCCGTACTCGCTGTCGGCCGCCAGCGCGATCGCGTCGTCGGCCGTCGCGAACGGCACGACGGGCGCGACCGGGCCGAACACCTCCTGCGCGTACGCGGGCATGTCCGGGGTGACCTCCGCGAGCACGGTCGGGCGGTAGAACAGCCCCTCGTGGGTGCCGCCCGCCGCGAGCCGCGCGCCCGCCGCGACGGTGCCGCGCACCAGCTCGTCCACGTGCGCGAGCTGCCGCTCGTCGATGATCGGGCCCAGCGCGACCGGCCCGGCCGCCGGGTCGCCGACCGGCAGCTTGTCGGCCTTGTCGGCCAGCGCCGCGACGTACTCCTCGTGCAGGCTCTCGTGGACGAGGTGCCGCCCCGTCGTCATACAGATCTGCCCCTGGTGCAGGAACGACCCCCACGCGCCCGCCGACACCGCCTTGGACACGTCCGCGCCCGGCAGCACGATCAGCGCGTTGTTGCCGCCCAGCTCCAGGTGGGCGCGCTTGAGCAGCCGCCCGCACACCTCGCCGATCTTGCGTCCGGCGGGGGTGGAGCCGGTGAAGGACACCACCCGCACCTCGGGCGCGGCCACGACCGCCTCGCCCGCCTCCAGGCCGCCGGGCAGCAGGTGCAGCAGGCCCTCGGGCAGCCCCGCCTCCTGGAACACCCGCGCGAGCACCACGCCGCCGCACACCGCCGTGCGCGGGTCGGGCTTCAGCAGCACCGCGTTGCCCAGCGCCAGCGCGGGCGCCACCGACCGCATCGACAGGATCAGCGGGAAGTTGAACGGCGAGATGACGCTCACCACCCCGGCGGGACGGCGCCGCGCGAGGCTCCAGCGCGGCTGCGCCGACGGCAGCACGAGCCCCTGCGGGTGCGAGGCCAGCGCCGCCGACTCGTAGCAGAGGTTCGCGGCGAAGTGCGCTTCGAGCTCGGCCTTCGGCGGGATCGACCCGGCCTCCCGGACGAGCCAGTCGCGGATCTCCTCGGCGTGGTCCTCGAACAGCCGTCCGGCGCGGCGCAGCACGACCGCGCGCTCCTCGTAGGTGCGGGCGGCCCAGTCCCGCTGCGCGGCGGCGGCGGCCTTCGCGGCGGCGGCGACGTCCGCGCCGTCCGCCTGGCCCAGGCTGCCGAGCGTGCCGCCGGTCGCCGGCTCGACGACGTCGTAGACACCGCCCCGGCCGGCGGACCAGCCGCCGTCGAAGATCTTCCCCGTCCACAGGGCGGGATCGAGCAACGTCATCGTTCCTCCTCAGATACGCGCGCGGGGACCACGGAGGTCCCCCTCCCCACCCTGACCATGCCCGACGCGGCGGGAAACATCAGCTTTCCACTGAATGGAACCCCGCCGGTGTGATCTTGTGCCGCGCCCGCGCGGCGGCCCGCCGGGCCGCCGGCACCACCAGCGCCGCGCCCCAGCGAGACCGCTCCCGCGACCACCGCGCCGAGCCGCAGCCCCGCCGCGTAGGGCGGCCCGTCCGCCGCGCCGCCGGCACGGGCCGACAGGTGAGCCGCACGCCGCTGCCCCCCGGCCCGGGCGCGGCCGTCCGCGCCGCTTCTGCTCGGGGCGCTGCCGCCGGCGCGCCCACCGCGGCTGCACCTGGCCCTCGCCCCGCGCCTCCGCCCCTACGGAGGAGGAGACGACCCGACCGGCGGCCTTCAGCGGAAGGAGTCGCGGTGGTCCTCGGCCCACCGCTGGAAGGTGCGCGCCGGTTCCCCGGTGATGTCGGCGACGGTCGAGGTGACCAGCGTCGAGGCCGCGCGGATCTCGGCCGCGCCCAGCAGCGCGTCCACCAGGACGGGCGGGCGGCCGTCGGCCAGCATCCGCTCCCGCGCCCGCTCGACCGGGACCTCCTCGAAGCGCAGCTCGCGGCCGACCGCCGCGCCGATCGCCCGGACCTGCTCGGGAGGGCCGATCACCTCCGGCCCGGTCAGCCGGTGGGTCGCGCCCCGGTGGGCGTCGCCGGTGAGGACGCGGGCGGCGACGGCCGCGATGTCGCGCGGGTCGACGACCGCCGTCGCGGGCATGAGCGGGCCGCGCACCGTCCCGGTGGTGCGGATCTGGTCGGCCCAGCCCAGCGTGTTGCTGGCGATGGTGTCCGCCCGCAGGACGGTGTGGGAGGGCCCGAACTCCGCGACCAGGGCCTCCATCCCGGCGTGCAGCGTGAAGATGGGGTCGTGCCGTTCCTCGGGGCGCCCTCCCACGCCGATCGAGGACAGGTAGACCACGTGCCGCGCGTGCCGGGCGATCGCCTCCAGCACCTCGCGCGCGCCCTCGGTGGTCAGCATCGGCCACACCAGGAAGACCGTCTCGACGCCGGTCAGCGCGGCCTCCAGCCCTGGGCCGTCCTTCAGGTCGCCGACCGCGACCTCGACACCGGCGGGCAGGTCGGCCTCGGCCGCCTCGTCCGGACGCACCAGCGCGCGGACCCCGTCCGCCCCCACGGCCTGGAGCTGGGACAGCACGTGCCGTCCGACGTTCCCCGTTGCCCCGATCACCAGGATCATCGTCCTACCCCCATATCGTCCTACCAGGTCAGGTCGCTGACGAGGGTGCTGCGCGAGGCTGCGCCCGACAACTCAGACGGCCCACATCGACCAGATTCGACACCGCATAGGCTGTGGTGGTGAAAACCGACACCGCCGACGCGTTCGACCGGCGGCTCGTCCACGCGCTCCAGCTCGACGCGCGCGCCCCCTTCAGCCGCGTCGCCGACGTGCTGGGCGTGTCGGACCAGACCGTCGCGCGGCGCTACCGGCGGCTGCGCTCGGCGGACCTGCTGCGGGTGGTGGCGGTGCCGCCCGCCAACTTCTACGGCCACGGGCGCTGGATGCTGCGGCTGCGCTGCGCCCCCGGCGCGGCGGGCGCGATCGCCGCGGCGCTGGCCCGCAGGGACGACACCGCCTGGGTGCAGCTGGTGTCCGGCGGCACCGAGGTCCAGTGCATCGTCCGCGCGCGGGGGCCGGGCGAGGGCGAGCACCTGCTCCTGGAGCGCCTGCCCCGCACCGGACGGCTGGTGGACATCGCCGCCTACTCGCTCCTGCACACCTACTACGGGTCGCCCGGCCGCGTCCGGCTGCTCAACGCCCTCACCGAGCAGGAGGCGGAACGGCTCGGCCCGGGGCCGGAGGCGGCGACCGGCGCCGAGCCGGCCGACTGCGACGCCGACGACCTCCACCTGCTGAACGCCCTGGCCCGGGACGGTCGCGCCCCGCTGGCCGATCTCGCGGCGGCCACCGGCTGGTCGCAGTCGACCGTCCGGCGGCGGATGGAGGAGTTGCGGGCCGGCGGCGCGCTCCACTTCTACGTCGAGTTCGACACCGCCTACCTGGGCTACCGCACGGGCGCGCGGCTGTGGGCCTCGACCGCGCCCGCCGACCTGGAGGCCACCGGACGGGCGCTGGCCTCCCACCCCGAGATCGTGTTCGCCGCTGCCACCACCGGCCCCACCAACCTGGTCGCCACCATCGTCTGCGCGGACACCCACGACATGTACCGCTACCTCACCGAGCGCATCGCCGCGCTGCCCGCCATCACCCACGTGGAGACGACCTCGATCATCCAGACCCGCAAGCGCCTCGGCCGCCCCCTGCCCTCCCCCTGAGGCCGGGCGCCTCACGCCGGGTCGATGTCGTGGGGACGCGTGGCGAGGACCACCAGGGCCCCGGCGACCGCCAGTGCGGCCAGGACGGTGCCGAACGTGGTGGCCCCGCGGGTGAGGCCGACGGCCTCGCTGAGGTAGCCGGTGGAGACGGGCAGCAGGCCGGCGGGCAGGTAGCCGCCCACGTTGAGCGCGGCGTTGGCCTCGGCCAGGCGCTCCGCCGGGACGTTGGAGTTGAGCAGCGACAACCCGCCGAGCTGCCCCATGCCCTGCCCCGCGCCCGCGAGCAGGGCGGCGGCGACCAGCACCGCGACCGACCCGGTGTGGACGGCGGCGACCAGGGCGCCCATGGCGGCGAGCGTCGCCCCGGCGCCGGTGAGCAGGATCGTGCGGCGGCGCAGCGACCGGACGGCGAACTGCACGGCGGTGGAGGTCAGGAACATCGCGAAGGCCATCGCGCCGGCGACGATCCGGTTGGTGGTGTCCAGCAGGCCCGACAGCAGCGAGGGGCCCAGGGACAGCACGAACGAGGTCGCGGTGATGCCGGGGGCGAACACGGCGATGCCCAGGATCAGGTGCCGCCGGTTGGCCGCGGGCACGCGCGGCAGGCGGACCCATGACCCGGAGCCGGGCGCGGGCGGCCGGGGGAGGGGCATGCGGAGCACCGTCAGGACGGCGGTGGCCAGCAGGACGGCCTCGACGAGGAAGACGGTGACGGTCGGGCCCGGCACGGTCTCGGACAGGACGCCCGCCAGCAGCGGCCCGAGACCCGCGCCGAGCACCATCGCGCACGAGGCCAGCAGGGCGGCCAGCGGTGTGCGCTCGGGGCCGGCGACGTCGGTGACCGCGGCCATGCCGGCCGACACCACGGCGCCCACGGCGATGCCGCTGAACAGCCGGGCGATGATCAGCGCGGGGACGCCGGGCGCGACGGCGAAGATCGCGCAGGCGGCGAGGGCCAGCCCGAGCGCCGGTACGAGCACGCGCCTGCGGCCGAGCCGGTCGGAGGCGACGCCGGAGACCAGCAGGGACCCCAGCAGCCCGGCGATGTAGGAGGCGAAGATCACCGTCAGCGTGCCCCGGGAGAAGCCGAGGTCGCGCTGCCACAGCACGTACAGCGGGGTCGCGGCGTTGGACAGCACGAACACGGCGGTGACCGGCCAGGCGGCCAGCCAGATCCAGGCGGTGGACCCCCGCTCGCGGGGCGCGGGGGAGGACAAGGGCAGGCGCGGTGACCGCGGTGACAGGGTCCGGCTCGATGACATGCGTGTTCTCCCAGCACATCGACAGTACGACTTGAGTCGAATAGGTTCGAGTGCGTTCGAACATAGCACGTAGTACGATCGGAGTCGTACAGCAGTCGACATTGGGGGAGGGCCGCCGTGGCCGCGACCGTGACCGAGGTTCCCGCCGTCCGGGAACTGCCCGAGCCGGACGGCCTGCCCGAGCCGCTGCCCGAGCCCGCGGTCGACGACCTGCGGCTGGAGGCGGTGCTGGGCGTGCTGAGCGATCCGCTGCGGCTGGGGATCGTCCGCAAGCTGCTGGTGGAGCGCGAGCGCTTCGACCACACGTGCGGCTGGTTCGGCCTGGACCGGCCGAAGTCGTCGCTGACCCACCACTTCAAGGCGCTGCGCGAGGCCGGGGTGATCAGGCAGCGGCAGTACGGGCTGGAGCGCCGCAGCCACGTCCGCACCGCCGACCTCGACGCGCGCTTCCCCGGCCTGCTGGACCTCGTCGTGGCCTGGACGCCGCCCCCCGCCTGACGGCCGCGGCGGACGTCAGGCGGCGGACTCCGGCCACTCGGCCTTCAGCCGGGCTCTGTCCTTACTTGTGGACGGTGATGCAGGGTTTCGCCGGGCCGGCGATCGTCCAGCTGTTGCACAGTTCGGCGTTGTGGCGGAACTTGCGCCCCTTGCCGCGCCAGGTGAGCTGTGCGGAGTGGTGTTTGTCGGCGCAGTACTTCTGGTTCGTGTGGAACCGTTTCCCGTCCACCCAGAACCGCCCCTCGCTGCACAGGTACTTGTAAGGCTCCTGGGTGTGCTCGAAAGTGGTGGCCCAACTCTTGACGTACAGGCCCTTGCCGTTGACGTTGACGCACACCCTGCCGACCCAGGCGGTTTTCTCACACTTCTTGGCGCTCTTGGTCTCGGCCCTGTCGGACAGGATGAGCGTGCCGGCCGGTTCGCCGGTCCGGGAGTCGAAGACCGTCATGGTCTGGGAGCCGGCCCGCCCGGCGGCGACGCCGAGGCGGGCGCCTCGGCCAGACCCAGGCCGCCCGCGGTGACCACGGCGGTCACGGCGAGGGCCGCGATACGAGAACGCAAGCGCTTCCTCCGAATGTCCCTGAACTCGAATTCGAGATCGCCGACAATGGCGGAGGTCCGAGCCGCCCGCACGCGGCGGCTCGGACCTCCGGAGAAGAAGACTGCGAAAGCATCGCTTATGTGACATCCCAAACCCGCCAGCCACGATCGGGTTCGATGGCGCCGGCCTCCTTACGGAGTGTCCGCCATGGGACGGCTGTCGACCGGAGCCTCATCCCTCCCCTCGGACCGGTGGCGCCGCACCAGCGCGCACGACGCGGCGCCGATCACGATGACCGCGATGGGCAGCGCCAGCGTCGGCCGCAGCGCGTGGACGAACCCGTGCTCGAACGTCGCCGCCGCCACCCGCTGGACGTGGTGGACGAGGTCCGGTGACGTCCCCGGAGGGGTGTCCGGCGCCGCGCCCCGGCCGCCGCCGACCTCCAGACCGCCCTTGGCGGCGTGGTCGAACCCGGCCACGAACCGGCCGCGGAGGTCCGCTGGGAGTCCGGCGGCCCGCGCGGACGCCTCGTCCCGGAGCGAGCCGGCGAGGCGGTTCTGCAGGATCGCGCCCACCGCCGCGCTCCCGGTGATCGTGCCGATCTGCCGGATCGTGTTCAGCACTCCGGACGCGGCCCCGGCCATCCTCGGCTCCACGTTGCGCAGCGCGACCGTGACCATCGGGCCGAACACGCAGCCGATCCCGAGCCCCGCCACGGCCAGGGGAGGCTGGAGCGCCTGCCAGGTGCGCCCGACGTCGGCGACCGCCGCCAGCCAGGCCATGCCGACCGCGAACAGGGCGAGGCCGGACATCAGGATGTACTTGCCGCCGAGCCGGTCCGACGCGCGTCCCGCGACCGGCGACACCAGCGCCGACAGCACCATGCCCGGCGCCATCACCAGACCCGCCTTCAGCGCGCTGAACCCGAGGACGGACTGAAGGTAGATCATCACCGGCAGGAACAGGCCGATCATCCCGACCTGGACCGCCGCCGACACCACGCTCATGACCGCGAAGTCGCGGTCGCGGAAGAGCGTGAACGGCAGCAGCGGCTCATCGTCCTGCCGGGTGCGCTGGTGCGCCAGGAACACCGCGAGCAGCAGCGCCGCCCCGGCCAGCAGCGCCCAGATCCCGGCGTTCCAGCCGTACCGCTGGCCCTCGGTCAGCCCGAAGGTCAGGCACAGCAGCGCCGCGGTCGCGAGCGCGACGCCCGGCACGTCCAGCCGGTGCGGCCTGCCGGGCCGGACGTCCGGGATCAGCGTGAGCGCCATCACCAGCACGGCCGCGCCGATCGGGACGTTGACGAAGAAGATCCAGCGCCACCCGGCGGCGCTGACCAGCAGCCCGCCGAGCGTCGGCCCGGCGATCGTCGCCACGCCCGCGACCGCGCCCCAGACGCCCAGCGCCGCGCCCCGGCGCTCGGCCGGGAACGTGGCGATGATGATCGTCATCGTCTGCGGCATCAGCGCCGCGGCGCCGAGGCCCTGCACGGCGCGGGCGGCGATGAGCTGGGCCGGGTCCTGCGCCAGGCCGCACAGGACGGAGGCCACCGTGAAGAGCGCCACCCCGGCCACGAACATGGCGCGCGGCCCGCGCAGGTCACCCAGCCGACCGGCGGTGATCAGCAGCGCGGCGAGCACGAGGATGTAGACGTTGATCACCCACAGCACCGCGTCGAGCGAGGCCTCCAGCTTGTCGATCATGCTGGGGATGGCGACGTTGACGGCCGTCAGGTCCAGCAGCGTCATGAAGAACCCCAGGCTGAGCGTCACCAGCACCGCCCAGGGGTCGCCGCGCCACCTGCTCATGCGTGTCCTCTCCTCGTTCCCGTCCGGGCCGGTGGGGGTCAGCCCTTGCCCGGCGCCTGGAGGCTCCAGAGCCGCCCGTCGGGGTCGCGGACGGTCATCTCCTTCGTCCCGAAGTGGGTGTCCTCGAACGCCGTGACCACCTCGACCACCGGGTCGGGGCGGAACGCCTCGGCGTCCTCGACCCTCAGCGCGAGCTGGAGGCGGGGCTCCCGGTCCTCGGGGACCTCGGCGATGAAGACGTAGGGACCGTTCCCGTTGCGGAGCTGGCCGGAGCCGTGGCCGGTCTCGAACTCCAACTCGAAGCCCAGCGCCTGGAAGAACCTGGCCGCCTTGCCCCAGTTGTGGGTCTCCAGGAAGACGGCCTCGAAGCCTTGGGTGCTCATTGCTTGTCTCCTTGTTCCGACGATCGCCGACTCTGCCCGTGGGGGTCGCCGAGATAGGCGCGCAACGCCTCGGCGACCAGGGCCGACAGGGACAGGCCCGACTCGACCGAGTGATGTTTGACCTGCTTGATCAGCCCGATGGGCAGATACACGTTGAACTGCTTGACGTCCTCATCTCCCACGGACTTGATGCTAGCATCCTAGCTGGCACGGATGCTAGCAACCTAGGAACGCCGAAGAGAGGGCGGTTCGGAGAAGGTCAGGCGGTGGGGTGCTCGGGCGAGGTCAGCGCCGTCCAGCCGTGTTCGAGCAGCGCGAACGCGCGGTCGAGGGCGGCGGACGGGTCGTCGCGGTCGGCGGCGAAGGCGGGGACCTCCAGCGCGAGGCGGGCGAGCGCGGCGCAGCCGTCGTCCTCGGGCGGGCGCCCGGCCTGCTCGGCTATCGCCCGCGCCAGCGCGTTCGCGTGCCGCAGCAGCATCCGGCGCGAATGCTCGCGCAGCTCGGGAGTCTCCTGGACGAGCCGCTGGAACCCGCCGAAGCGCGGGTCGCCGGCACGACCGGACGCGGCGAGGTGCGCGCGGATCGCGTCCGGCACCGACCGGCCGGGGGAGCGGCCGGTGACGGCGGCGACCAGGGCGGCCTCGCGGTCGGCGTCCTCGTCGAAGACCAGGGCCTCCTTGCCGCCGGGAAAGTGCTTGAACAGCGTGCTCACCGACACGTCGGCCGCCTCGGCGATCTCGCGGACGCCCACCCCGTCGTAGCCGCGCTCCAGGAACAGCCGGAGCGCCGTGTCCGCGATCGAGCGGCGGGTGGCCGCCTTCTTGCGCTCGCGCCGGCCGGGCCGCGCCGAGGTCTCCGTCATGCGCCCACCCTAGCCCAAACTCGAAGCGGTTCGAAACTCGGAACCGTTTTACTTTCAGAACGATTCTACTTATGCTGGCGGAAGCGGCCCCCGGCACCGGCGGCCCCCGACCAAGGAGAAGGATCATGAACGCGAGCATCGCCGTCGTCGGCGCCGGCCCCGGCGGGCTGACCTGCGCACGCGTCCTCCAGGCCCACGGCATCGGCGTCACCGTCTATGACACCGACGCCTCCCGCGACGCGCGGAACCAGGGCGGCACCCTCGACATGCACACCGGCACCGGTCAGGCCGCCCTCGACGCGGCCGGGCTCCTGGAGCCGTTCCTGGCGCTCTCGCGGCCCGAGGGGCAGCGCATGCGGGTGCTCGACCGGGACGCGGCCGTCGGGTTCGACAAGGTGTTCGGCGGCAGCGGCGACGGCGCGCCCGAGATCGACCGGGGCCGGCTCCGCGCCCTCCTGCTGGACTCCCTGACGCCGGGCACCGTCCGGTGGGGTCGCGCCGTCACCCGCCTGGAGCCGCTGGGCGGGGGCGTCCACCGGGTCCACTTCGGCGACGGCTCACACGCCGACCACGACCTGGTCATCGGCGCGGACGGGGCGTGGTCCCGCGTCCGCGCCGTGCTGACCGGCGCCGTCCCCGGCTACAGCGGCGTCACCTTCGTCGAGGCCCGCTTCGACGACGTCGACACCCGGCACCGGGACATCGCGGCTCTCACCGGGGATGGCACCATGATGGCGCTGCACGACAACCGCGGCCTCATCGCGCAGCGCAACGGCGGCGGCCACATCCGCGTCTACATCGCCATGCGCGTCGCGCTCGACTGGCACGAGAGCGCCGGCGTCGACCTCGCCGACACCGGAGCCGTCCGCGCGGCGCTGCTGAAGGAGTTCCCCGGCTGGGACGCCTCGCTCCTCGCCCTCATCACCGGCAACGACGGCCCCTACATCAACCGGCCCATCCACGCGCTGCCCGTCCCGCACACGTGGGAGCACACCCCGGGCCTCACGCTCCTGGGCGACGCCGCGCACCTGATGTCGCCCTTCTCCGGCCAGGGCGCCAACCTCGCGATGCTGGACGGCGCCGACCTCGCCCGGGCCATCGCCGGCGCGGACGACCTCAACGAGGCCGTCCGCGCCTACGAGAAGGTGATGCTGCCACGCTCGGTCGAGGCGGCCGAGGGCGCGGCCGGGGCCATCGCCGACGCCATCGCCCCCGACGCCCCGGCCGGGGTCCTCGCCCACATGCGCGCGCACCACTGAGGCGACCCCGCACCGCATAGGATCATGTCCTGACCGAGGAACGAGGGGGTTCACGGTGGATCACTTGAACAGCGGGCTCGATCGCTTCGCCGGGCTCGTCCCGGGCGACCACGGCCTGTGCGTGGTCTCGACCCTGCGTCCGGACGGGACGATCCAGTCGTCGGTGGTGAACGCGGGGGTCCTCGCGCACCCGGTGACCGGGGCGCGGGTGGTCGGCCTGGTCGCGGTCGGCGGCGCCCGCAAGATCGACTACCTGCGCGCGCGGCCGCGCGCGAACGTGGTGGTCCGCTCCGGCTGGGAGTGGGCGTCCGCCGAGGGCCCGGTCGAACTCGCCGGCCCCGACGACCCGCTGCCCGGCGTGGACGCCGAGCGCCTCCGGGTGCTGCTGCGCGAGATCTTCACCGCCGCGGGCGGCACCCACGACGACTGGCCGACCTACGACCGGACGATGGCCGAGGAACGCCGCGTCGCGGTCCTGCTCACCCCCGACCGCGCGACCGGCAGCCCCGCCCGCTGAGCCGTACACGCAGCGCGAGGCAGGAACGGGCCTGCCAGCAGTCCAGGCGGTGACCCGGCCGGAACCGGCGCGGGGCGGCCTTCCTGGTCGCCGAGATCCATCACCCTTCGCAGGGGAAGCCGCATCTAGCGCCTCCGAAACAAAGGGGCTCCTAGCCCTTTGAGGAGTCCGTCGGGGGGGCGGAGAGGCGGCAGGCGCGGGCCACGCCGTCCAGCCAGTCCCGGGCGGCCGTTCGCTGCTCGGGGGTGAAGGCCGCCTCCAGATCGGCCTCGCGGCGGGCCACGGCGACGCGGGCCTCGGCCAGGCGCGTCCGGCCGGACTCGGTGATGTGGATCTTGTGTGAGCGGCGGTCGGACGGGTTCGGGCGGCGCTCGACCAGGCCCTGCGCCTCCAGGCCCGCGAGCATCTCGTTGGCGGCCTGGCGGGTGCTGGCCACCTGCCGGGCGATGTCGGCGACGGACATGCCCGGATGCGCCTGGGTCATGATCAGCGTCGCGTACTGCGGGGTCGACAGGCCGAAGGCCTTGAGCTCCTCGCCGATCGCCGCCCGCATGTTCAGCCAGACCGTGCGGACCTGGAACGCCAGCGTCCCGGTGTCGTGGCGATGGAAACCCAACGTTCGCCCCTTCGGAGATTGACAGGTTCCTGACGATCGGGCCATCATGCGTTTCGTCAGGTTCTTGACTATCTTAGCGAAGGTTCCCCATGACGAGTCCGCCCGCGTTGCCGGCGTCCAGGCAACGGATGATCCTCATCGTGCTGCTGTCGTCCTCGCTGCTGATCTGGCTGGACAACACGATCCTCTCGACCGCCTTCGAGACCCTCGCCGACCCCGAGCGGGGGATCGGCGCCAGCCCCGCCGAGCTGCAGTGGGTCACCGGCTCCTACACGCTGGTGTTCGCCACGCTGATGTTCACCGCGGGCGCGCTCGGCGACCGCTTCGGCCACCGCACCGTGCTCGCGACCGGGATCGCGGTCTTCGGCGCCGCCTCGGTGTGGGCGGCCTACGCCGGCGGCGCGGGCGGGCTGATCGCCGCGCGCGCCGCGATGGGCGTGGGCGGCGCGCTGATCATGCCCGCGACCATGGCGATCATGATGTGGACGTTCAGCGGCGCCGCGCGGGCGACCGCGATCGGGCTGTTCTCCTCCTCGGCCGGCGTCGGGATCGCGGCCGGGCCGCTGCTGGCCGGGCTGCTGCTCGAACGGTTCTGGTGGGGCTCGGTCTTCCTGGTCAACGTGCCGGTGACGGTGCTGGCGCTGGCCGGGATCCTCACGCTCGTCCCGAACTTCCGCAGCCCCGAGCGGCGCCCGCTGGACCTGGCGGGGCTGGCGCTGTCGATCAGCGGCCTCGCCTTCCTGGCCTACGGGCTGATCCGCGCGGGGCAGGTGGCGTCCTGGACCCCGGTGGACGTGTGGGCGCCGATCCTCGTGGGGCTGGTCCTGCTGGCCGCCTTCGTGGTCGTCGAGCTGCGGGCCCGCCAGCCGGGATTCGACCCCCGGCTGCTGGCCGAGCGCGTGTTCGGCGGCGGCAACGCCGCGCTCGGCATGCTGATGTTCGCCATGACCGCCGCGGGCTTCTACGGCGCGTTCTACCTCCAGGGGGCGCGCGGTTTCTCGCCGCTGGAGGCGGGTCTCGCGATCTGCCCGGTGGCGGCGGGCCTGATGGTCGGCGCGCCGCTCGCGGTCCGGCTGGTGAGCCGCTACTCGCTGCGGCCGGTCGCCGTCCCGGCGCTGGCCGTCTCGGCGCTGGCGATGGGCTCGGCCGCCCTCTTCGGGCTGCACACCCCGCTGGTGTGGATCGAGCTGGTGTTCCTGGTGCAGGGGCTCGCGATCGGGATGGTGATCGGCCCGGTGACGACGGAGCTGATGAGCACGCTGCCGTTGGAGCGTGCCGGCGCCGGGTCGGCGGTCACCAACACCGTCCGGCAGACCGGCAGCGTGCTCGGCATCGCGGCCGGCGGCACGATCATGTCGATCGCCTACAGGGGCGCGATCGAACCGTCGTTGCGCGACGTGCCGGGCACGGCGGGGGAGCAGGCGCGGGTCTCGGCCGAGCAGGCGCGGCACGTCGCGGCCGCGATCGACCGTCCCGACCTGGTGGGCGAGGCCAACGACGCGTTCATTCACGCCATGCACGTCGGCTCGGGCTGGACGATGCTGATCGCGTTCTCGGGGGTGGCCCTGCTGATGGTCGCGCTGCGTCCCGTCCGCCGGACCGTGCGGCCGGACGCGGCCGACGTCGGGGAGACGGCCGCGCCCGTGACGACGCCCGCCGGAGGGTGAGCGCGGGCCGTCCGGGGCCGGTCCGCGCCGGCCCCGGGCGGTCGGGTCACCAGCTCGCGGGCTTGCCCGGCGTGTGGATCCACACCTCGAAGAGCCGGTCGAGGTCCTGGCCGGAGATCTTCTCGGCGAGCGCCTCGAACTCCTCGGTGGTGGCGTCGCCGTACCTGTGGTCGGCGAGCCAGGTGCGGACCAGCCGCAGGAACGGCTCGTCGCCGATCCGCTCGCGGAGCGCCTGGAGGGCCATCCCGCCGCGGAAGTAGACCGCGCGGTGGAACATCTGGTCGCGGGAGGGGTCGGCCACCGTGATGTCCCAGAAGGCGGGCCGTCCCGGCGGGATGGGCGGCGGGTTGTCGTAGTCGCGCTTGAACACGTCGTGGGCGGACGGCCCGCCGTGCCGCTCGGCCCAGTACCGCTCCGTCCAGAGCGCGAAGCCCTCGTTCAGCCAGACGTCCTTCCAGCGGGCGGCGCTGACGCTGTTGCCGAACCACTGGTGGCTGATCTCGTGCACGACGCCCTTCTCGACGGGCTGCTTCTGGTAGGTGGGCCGGGTCTGGGTCTCCAGCGCGTTGTCGACGTTGAGCGGCGGGACGGCGTTGTTCTCGATGATGGAGCCGGTGGAGGTGAACGGGTAGGCGCCGAAGTAGCCCGCCAGCTCGTCGGTCGCCCGCGTGGTGCGGGCGGGGGTGGCGAGCGAGTCGGGGTCGTCGGCGACCTCCGGGTCGACGGCGTCGAGCTGCGGGATCCCTGTGCGGGTGGTGGTCGTGGACACGTTGAACCGTCCTATCGAGGCCGTCGCCAGGTACGTCGCCATCGGCCGGTCCTCCCGCCACACGAAGGTGTCCTCGCCGCGGGCGCTCCACCGCTTGACCAGGTGCCCGTTGCCGATCACCTGGAGGCCGCGCGGCACGGTCGTCTCGGTCGTGAAGTAGGCCTTGTCGCGCGGGTTGTCGTTGGAGGGGAACCAGGTGGAGGCGGCGTCGGGCTCGCCCACGATCGTGGCGCCGTCCCTGGTGTGCAGGAACCCGTACGGCAGGTCGAACACCACCGAACCGCCGAGCGTCACCGGGACGCCGTCGTAGCGGACGACCACCGTGAACGTGCGGCGCTCGCGCAGCCCCCGGCGCGGCGTGATCTCCAGCTCGCGCTCGCCGGTGCGCGCGAACGAGGCGGCGGCGCCGTCCACCCGCACCGACCGCACGTTCAGCTTGTACAGGTCGAGGTTGAAGCGCGACAGGTTCCGGGTGGCGACGGCCGTGATCGTGGTCGTGCCGGTCAGATGGTCGGTGTCCGGGTCGTAGCCGGTCTTGAGGTGGTAGCGCTGGACGTCGTAGCCGCCGTTGCCGAGGTCGGGGAAGTAGGGGTCGCCGAGCCCCGGGGCGCCGGGTTCGAAGCGGAGGTCGGCGGACGCGGCGGGCGCGAGCGGCCCGAGCGCCGCGGCGCCGGCCGCCGCGGCCGCGGCGACCGCGAGCGGGAGCCGGTGGGTGAACCTGGGAACCGCCATCGGGTGTCCTTCCCGGTCGGGTGGAACGATCTCTGCCGAACTGCTCAAACAAGATCATTACCGTCCCGGTGGCGAATGTCGATCATGGTTGGAGAACGATCGACGTGAGCCGGGGCCCGCGCGGCGAGGTGCCGGTGGGGCCACAGGTGGAGGCCGGCGCCGACCATGCCCACCGCCATGACGCCCAGCAGGAGGCGGTGGTCCACGGTGGCGATGAGCGCGGCGCCGATCATGATGGAGATCGTCTGAGGCCCGCTGGTGAAGGTCTCGGCGGCGGTGGAGACGCGGCCGAGCAGGGACGCGGGGGTCCGGCGCTGGAGGAGCGTGACGAAGGCGACCATGCCGACGGCGAAGCCCGCGCCGGCGACGACCCGTCCCGCGAGGACGGCGGGGAGCGCGGCCACCGCGCACAGGGCCGTGCCCGCCCCGAAGGCGCACAGGCCGACCGCGAGCGCCCCCATCTCGCCCACCCGCCGGACGGCCCGCGCGGATGCCAGCCCTCCGGCGACCGAGCCGACCCCCTGGGCGCAGGCCAGCACGCCGAGGAACTCGGGCGGGCGGTGCAGCCCCCGCTCGACGATCGCGAAGGACACCGACTCGCCCAGGCCGAGGACGAGCCAGGCGATCGCGGACGCGGTCATCGTGCGCCGCAGGGCCGGGTCGTCCACCAGGTGCCTGACCCCGGCCGACAGCTCACCCCGCCAGGACGGGCCCCCTCGCCGGACCTCGAAGCGCGGCGGACGGATCGCCGCGATGCTCCCGGCCGCGACGAGGAAGGTCACGGCGTCGACCAGCGCGACCGCCGCGCCGCCCAGGACCGCGAACAGCGCCGCGCCGGTCAGCGGGCCCGCCACCCGCAGCCCCTCCTTGATCCCTTGCAGCGTCCCGTTGACGGCGACGAGCATGTCGTCGTCCAGGAGCTCCTTGAGCAGACCGTTGAGCGCGGCGGCGGTGGCGACGAACAGCGTCCCGTAGAGCGCGGCGACCACGTAGATGATCCAGACGTCGCTCCGGTCGCGGACGGCCAGGAGGGGGAGCAGGACCACCGCCGCCACCAGGTTGGCGTGGACGAGGAAGCGCCGCTTGGACACCCGGTCGAGCAGCCAGCCGCCCAGGGGCGCCAGCGCGGACGGGCCCGCCAGGCACGGCATCACCATCGCGGCCGAGGCGGTGGAGCCGGTGAGGCTCTTGACCCACACCGCGAAGGTCAGCAGCATCACCGAGTCGCCCGCCATCCCGGTGGTGAGGCCGACGGTCAGCAGCCGCAGCTCGCGGTCACGCCACAGCGCCCCCGGCACCGGCCCTCACCGCGCGGGGTCGGTGGGGACGGCCGAGGTGAACACCGAGACCCGGCGGCTGCCCGGCGGGCGCCTGGACGGGTCGTCCCGGCGTTCGCGGTGGCGCAGCCTGATCTCGGTGAGCGCCGCGTTGATCTCGGCGAGCTCGGCGGCGGTGACCCAGACCGTGCTCTCGGAGAAGCCCGCCGCGTCCTGCCAGACGGCCGGGTCGGTGCGCCGCCACGCCTGCCAGGCGCGGATCAGGTCGAACTCCTGCTCCATGAACACCGCGCTGAGGGCGTCGCTGGCGGCGGCGACGGGGGCGGGCTCGTCGCTGCCGCCCCATTCCAGCGACCGTCCGGAGGGCCGCCAGGGGCGCTGGCGGCCCTGGCCCTCGCCGGTCTCCTCGGCGAAGCCGTGCTTGCCGAGCTGCCGCAGGTGCCAGGAGCAGTTGGCCGGGCTCTCGTCGACGTGCTCGGCCATCTCGGTGGCGGTCGCCGACCCCAGCTCGTAGAGGGCCTGCAAGATCCGCAGCCGGGTCGGATGGGCCAGGACGCGCAGCTCCTGCGGGTCGGTCAGCTTCCTGCGGTCGTTCCCAGGTTCGTCGCTCACACCTGGAGGTTAGCGCTCGAAAGAGTCTTTCGAAAGAGGCTTTCCACAGTGAACGCGCAGGTCTCGAATGAGATGGGAGGGGGGATTGTGGATCCCTGTGCCCGGTGCGCCGATCCTTTGTCGATTCGTGCCAAGATTCGTGGTCGCCCTGGGTGGTTCGGTGTTCAACCTGCGGTGGTTGCCCAGGCGGGCGCGGAGGTTGCGCGCGGGGGCTTGCCGGGCGCGGAGCCGCTGGTTAACGTGCTCTCAAATTTATAGGAAACCTTACTGTTGATTACGCGCCTGACTCGGGGTTCGGGGGAATTCCGCCATGTTTCCCTACCGTGCCGTTGGAGTGAGTCTTGCGTCCGCGCACCATCCTCAGCATCTTCGCCGCCCTCCTGATCGTCGTCCTCGTCCCGCTCACCGCCCGCGCCGAGGCGCCGAGCGCGACGTTCTCCAAGCCGTCCGACTGGGGGGCGGGCTGGGAGGGCAGGTACACCCTCACCAACGGGTCCGGCTCGGCCGTCGACGGATGGACGGTCGAGTTCGACCTTCCGTCCGGGTCCGCCGTCGGGGCCTACTGGGACGCCCTCATGACCAAGGACGGGGCGTCCCACTACGTCTTCCGCAACCGCGAGTACAACGGCGCGATCGCGCCGGGCAAGTCGGTGGTCTTCGGATTCACCGGGACGGGCTCCGGGAGCCCCGAGAACTGCAAGTTCAACGGCCAGCCCTGCACCGGGGGGTCCAATGAGCCGGGCGGCCTCGGCGCCCCCGCCTCGGTCAGCGTCAGCGGACGCACCGACACCGGGCTCACCCTGACCTGGAAGGCCGGCAGCGGAACGCCGACCGGCTACCGCGTCTACGAGGGCTCTGAGGTGAAGGCGACCGTCACCGGCACGACCGCCACGCTGAACGGCCTGGAGAAGTGCTCCACGCACAGCTACACCGTCAAGGCCTACGACGAGAAGGGCGAGTCGCCGGCGAGCGCCGCCACCACCGGGACGACGACCGGCTGCGCGACCGCGGCGCTGCCCAAGCACATCCTGACCGGGTACTGGCACGACTTCGTGAACTCCGCGAGGCCGCTGAAGCTCTCCCAGGTGCCCGACGAGTACGACGTCATCGCGGTCGCCTTCGGCGAGTCGACGAGCAACTTCGGAGAGGTCAGCTTCAAGGTCGACCCGGGCCTCGCCGGCAAGGTCGGCGGCTACACCGACGAGCAGTTCAAGGCGGACGTGAAGGCGCTCCAGGCCAAGGGCAAGAAGGTCATCCTGTCGGTCGGCGGTGAGAAGGGCGCGGTCTGGGTCGGCAACTCCAGCGCCGCGACGCTGTTCACGAACTCCGTCTCCAAGCTGATGGACGAGTGGGGCTTCGACGGTGTCGACATCGACATGGAGAACGGCATCAGCCCGCAGTACATGGGGCAGGCGCTGCGGGCGCTGCGCGCCAAGGCCGGCAGCAACCTGATCATCATGATGGCCCCGCAGACGGTCGACATGCAGTCCACCGGCGCGGCGTACTTCCAGCTCGCGCTGAACATCAAGGACATCCTCACCGTCGTCAACATGCAGTACTACAACTCCGGCACCATGCTCGGCTGCGACCAGGGCGTCTACAGCCAGGGCACGGTCGACTTCATGACCGCGCTGGCGTGCATCCAGCTCCAGGGCGGGCTGCGCGCCGACCAGGTCGGCCTCGGACTGCCGGCCGGTCCGGGCGCGGCGGGCGGCGGCGTCGTCCAGCCGGGGCTGGTCAACAACGCGCTGGACTGCCTGGCCAAGGGCACCGGCTGCGGCAAGTTCAAGCCGTCGAGCACCTACCCCGACATCCGCGGCGCGATGACCTGGTCCATCAACTGGGACGTCACCAACGGCGGCGGATTCGCCAGGACCGTCGGTTCGCACCTGAAGACGCTGCCGTAGAGGGGCCGACATGAGGAAGATCTGGGTCCTGGCGGTCATACTCGCCGGGCTGCTGGTGGCGGCGGGTCCCGCGCACGCCGAGAACGTCCTGTCCAACGCCGGGTTCGAGAGCGGCTCGCTGAGCGGCTGGACGTGCTCGGGCGGCGGGTCGGCGGTGACCACGCCGGTGCGGACGGGCAAGTACGCGCTGGCCGGCGGGGTCAGCGCCGGCGACAACGGCCAGTGCACGCAGACGGTGGGCGTCCAGCCCGGCACCGCCTACACGCTGAGCGCCTGGGTACGCGGCAACTACGTGTACCTGGGCGTGACGGGCGGCGCGTCCACTTGGACGCCGTCGGCCTCGGACTACACGAAGCTGACGCTGACCTTCACCACGGCGGCCGACCAGAAGTCGGCGCAGATCTTCCTGCACGGGTGGTTCGGCGCCGGAACGTACCACGCGGACG
Organism: Actinomadura litoris; assembly: GCF_009733595.1. GTDB lineage: Bacteria > Actinomycetota > Actinomycetes > Streptosporangiales > Streptosporangiaceae > Spirillospora > Spirillospora litoris. Next base: position 337,375 of record NZ_WOFH01000004.1, read on the forward strand.
ACGTCGTGCTGGACGGTCCCGGCAGCCCCCAGCCGGGGACGCCGGGCCGTCCGGACACCCCGCGGCTCGGATCGGTCACCGACGACTCGATCGCGCTGTCGTGGAGCGCCGCGCCGGGGACCGTCACCGGCTACCGCGTCTACGAGGGCTCGGAGGTGAAGGCGACCGTCACCGGCACGTCCGCCACGGTCGGCGGGCTGGCCAAGTGCACCACGCACGCGCTCACCGTCGCGGCCTACAACGAGGTGGGGGAGTCGGCCAAGTCCGACCCCGTCACCGGGACCACCGGCGGCTGCGTGGACACGGGCCTGCCCAAGCACGCGCTCATCGGGTACCTGCACGCGAGCTTCGCCAACGGGTCGGGCTACATGAAGATGGCCGACGTCCCGGACGCCTGGGACATCATCAACCTCTCCTTCGGCGAGCCCACCTCGGTGACCTCAGGCGACATCCGCTTCAACCGCTGCCCGGCGAGCGAGTGCCCGAGCGTGGAGAGCGACGCAGAGTTCATCGCGGCGATCCGCGCCAAGCAGGCCAAGGGCAAGAAGGTGCTGATCTCGATCGGCGGCCAGAACGGGCAGGTGCAGCTCACCACGGCGGCCGCGCGGGACACCTTCGTCCGGTCGGTGTCGGAGATCATCGACAGGTACGGGCTGGACGGCCTGGACGTCGACTTCGAGGGCCACTCGCTCTACCTGAACTCCGGTGACACCGACTTCCGCAACCCGAAGACCCCGGTGATCGTCAACCTGATCTCGGCGCTGAAGTCGCTGAAGGCCAAGTACGGCGAGAAGTTCGTGCTGACGATGGCGCCGGAGACCTTCTTCGTGCAGGTCGGCCACCAGTTCTACGGCGGATCGGGCGGCGGTGACGGCCGCACCGGGTCCTACCTGCCGGTGATCCACGCGATGCGGGACGCGCTGACCGTGCTGCACGTCCAGGACTACAACTCCGGCCCGGTGATGGGGCTGGACGGCCAGTACCACACGATGGGCGGCGCCGAGTTCCACATCGCGATGACCGACATGGTGAAGGCCGGGTTCACGGTCGCGAACACCGGCCAGACGTTCCCGGGGCTGCGCCCCGAGCAGATCGGGTTCGGGACCCCGGCCGCCGTCCCCGCGGGCAACGGCCACACCTCGCCGGCGCAGGTGCAGCAGGCGTTCACCTGCCTGGCCAAGGGCACCGGATGCGGCTCCTACACGCTGCGCGGCGGGCCGTCGCCGGCGCTGCGCGGGCTGATGACCTGGTCGATCAACTGGGACCGCTACTTCAACTGGGAGTTCATGAACGCCCACGAGCCGTTCCTCAACGCGCTTCCGTGAGAGCTCCGGCCCGCGCGCCGGAGTCCCCACCCCAACCGGAAGGAAGAAGATGAGATCCACCCGAGCGAAGGTCGCCGTCGCGGCGGCCGCGGTCCCGGCGGCGTCGGCGGTCGCCGTGCTGGCGCCCGCGGCCCCCGCCAGCGCGCACGGCACGATGTCGGACCCGCCGAGCCGCGTGTACGTCTGCAAGGACGAGGGTCCCGAGTACCCGAAGTCGGACGCCTGCAAGGCGGCCGTCGCGGTCGCCGGCACCCAGGCGTTCTACGACTGGAACGAGGTGTCGCTGCTGGACGCCGCCGGGCGGCACCGGCAGATCATCCCGGACGGGCAGCTGTGCAGCGCCGGGCGCGCCAAGTACCGGGGGCTGGACCTCCAGCGCACCGACTGGCCCGCCAAGCGCATCACCTCCGGCCCGCTGACGATCACCTACCACGCGACCGCGCCGCACGCGGCCAGCAACTTCGAGTACTACATCACCCGCGAGGGCTGGGACCCCTCGCAGCCGCTGCGCTGGGCCGACCTGGTCCACCTGCAGACCTTCAACAGGCAGAACCCGACCACGTTCACCAAGTGGACGCTGAACATCCCGCCGCGCACCGGCCGGCACCTGATCTACTCGATCTGGCAGCGGGTCATGGGCAGCAACGAGGCGTTCTACACCTGCTCGGACGTGGACTTCGGCGGCTCCAACGGCCCGACGACGCCCCCCACCACACCGCCGACGAACCCGCCGACCAACCCGCCGACGACGCCGCCCACCACGCCGCCCACCACGCCGCCCGAGAGCGGCACGTGGGCCGCCGGGACGGCCTACAAGACCGGCGACAAGGTCACCTACAACGGGGCGACCTACGAGTGCGTCCAGCCGCACACGGCGATCGCCGGGTGGGAGCCCGCGACGACCTCCGCCCTCTGGCGGACGGCCTGAGCGCGGCGCCATGAGGTACGGCGCACTGGCTCTGCTCGCCGCCTGCGTCCTGCTGCTGGTCGTCCAGTGCGGGGCCGTCGGCGGTTCGTCGTCGACCGCGCCCGCCGCCGAGCGCGGCGGGCCCGGGTTCAACGCCACCGACGTGATGTTCCTGCAGATGATGGTCCCCCATCAGGGGCAGGGCGTGCGGCTGGTGCGGCTGGTGCGCCGCCATCCCGTCCGCCCGGAGGTGGCGACCCTGGCGGCGGCGATCGAGTCCACCCAGCTCACCGAGGTCAAGGACATGGCGGGACGGTTGCGCGGGTGGCGGCGTCCGCCCACCGCGCCGCCGCACTCGCACGCCTCGCACGGCGGCATGCCCGAGACCACCCAGACCGAGCTGGACGCGCTCGACCGGACGCCCCCCGACCGGTTCGAACGCGCCTTCCTCAACCTCCTGATCGCCCATCAGGACGACACCGTCCAGATGGCGCGCATGGAGACCGGCGGCGGCCAGGACGCCTGGACCCGCCGGCTGGCCGAGAACGTCGACCGCTCCCGGTCCGCGCAGATCACGCGGATGCTGGCGATCCTCGGCTCCCGCTCCCCGCACAACCCATCCCAGAAGTAGGTGTAGGCATGCGCCGATTGATCAGTGCCCTGCTCACCCTCGTCGTGGTCTCAGCGTTGGCCGTCGCGCCGGCGCGGGCGGCCGATCGACTGACGGCGGTGTTCAGCCTCTCGGGCACGACCGGAAAGTATGTGGTCAGCAATCCAGGTTCGGCCTCGATCAGCAACTGGTCGCTGACCTTTGAGCTCCCCTCGGGGGTGAAAGCCAGCAGCCCGCAGAACGCCACCCTCACCCAGAATGGGACGAAGGTGACGCTGACCCCGGCCCATTACATCAACACCATTCGCGGGGGCGGAAGCTCCGAGCCTTACAGCCCCACGTTCTCGCTCAGCTCCGCCGCGACCCCGACCTCGTGCACCCTGAGCGGAGCGAACTGCGACGGTTCGGGTGAGGGCCCGCAGCCCTCGGCGGGCGTCACCGCGACCTACTCGGTCGAGGGGACGCGCGCCAAGTTCATTGTCGCGAACAACAGCTCCGCGACGATCACGAACTGGTCCGTCGTGTTCGACCTGCCCGCGGGCGTGACCGCGAGCAGCGCCGACAACGGCACCATCGCCCAGAACGGGCGGACGGTCACCCTCAGCCCCGCCTACTTCAACGCCACGATCGGCGCGGGCCGCACGACCGAGCCCTACAGCCCGACGTTCAGCGTCAGCCAGTCCGGCGCGCAGCCGACGACCTGCCGCGTGAACGACGTCAACTGCGACGGTTCGGGGGACGCCGCGCCGAGCGCGCCCGGCGGCCTGAAGTCGCCGGTGAAGACGACCAAGACGGTCTCGCTGACCTGGGACGCCGCCAAGCCCGGCAGCCTGCCGATCACCGCCTACGAGGTGTACAACGGCTCGACGCTGGCGACGACGGTCGCCGAGACCAACGCCACCGTCACCGGCCTTACCCCGAACACCGACTACACGTTCACGGTGAAGGCCAGGGACCGCAAGGGCGGCCTGTCGCCCGCCAGCGAGCCGGTCACGGTCAAGACCAACAACCCGGCCGACGACACCAAGGCGCCCTCGGTGCCGTCCGGCCTGCGCAGCACCGGCAAGGACTCCGCCAGCGTCAAGCTCGCGTGGAACGCCTCGACCGACGACCACGGCGTCGCCAACTACGACGTGCTGGTGGACGGGAAGGTCGCCACGACGGTGACCGGGACGTCGGCGACCGTGGCGGGGCTGTCGCCCTCCACCGCCTACAACTTCGCCGTCCAGGCACGCGACCTGTACGACAACGTGTCCGAGGCCAGCGCGGCGGTGAAGGTCACCACCGACGACATGGTCGCCAACGGGTACGCGCGCGTCGGCTACTTCGTCCAGTGGGGCATCTACGGCCGCCAGTACTTCGTGAAGAACCTCGACACGACCGGCAACGCCGCCAAGCTGACCCACATCAACTACGCGTTCGCCAACATCGACTCCAAGAACCTGACCTGCCTGCAGGGTGTCACCAAGGGCACCTCGTCGGACCCGCAGGACCCGAACCAGGGTGACGGCGCGGGCGACGCCGAGGCCGACTACGGGCGTCCCTTCAGCGCCGCCCAGTCGGTGGACGGCCAGGCCGACTCCGGCTGGGAGAAGCTGCGCGGCAACTACAACCAGCTCAAGAAGCTGAAGGCCAAGTACCCGAAGCTGCGCGTGCTGATCTCGATCGGCGGCTGGACGTACTCCAAGTACTTCTCCGACGTCGCCGCGACCGACGCCAGCCGCAAGAAGTTCGTCTCGTCCTGCATCGACACCTACATCAAGGGCAACCTGCCGGACTACAACGGCGCCGGCGGCCCGGGCACGGCCGCGGGGATCTTCGACGGCATCGACCTCGACTGGGAGTGGCCGGGCGCCGAGGGGCACCCGGGCAACCACATCGGCAAGGACGACAAGGCCAACAACACCCTGCTGATCGCCGAGTTCCGCCGCCAGCTCGACGCCATGACCAAGGAGACCGGCAAGCGCTACGACCTGACCGCGTTCACCCCCGCCGACCCCGCCAAGATCCAAGCCGGCTGGGACCTGCCGGAGGTCGCCAAGAGCCTGGACATCTTCAACGTCCAGGGCTACGACTTCCACGGCTCGGGCAGCGACAACTCGTGGGAGCCGAACCGGACCGGCCACGCGGGCAACCTCTACACCGACACCGACGACCCGTACTCGTTCCACTTCAGCGACGAGGCCGCCATCAAGGCCTACCTCGACGCCGGCGTCAACCCGCGCAAGCTCACGATCGGTCTCGCGTACTACGGCCGCGGCTGGCAGAACGTGACCGACGGCGGCAAGAAGGGCGAGTGGCAGGACGCCAAGGGCGCGGCCCCCGGCCAGTTCCAGGAGGAGGCCGGGACGCGCGGCTACAGCAACCTGATAGCCAGCGTGCCCAACTGCCAGATCACCCATGACGAGCAGGCCGTCGCGACGTACTGCTACACCGGCAACAACGGCCAGTGGTGGTCCTTCGACGACGCCTGGTCGATCAGCAAGAAGATGGCGTGGCTGAAGAGCAAGAACCTGCTCGGCGCCATGATCTGGGAGATGTCGGGCGACCCCGGCGTCCTCACCAAGGCGGTGGACGACGGTCTGAGGTGACCGCGCCGCCCGCTCATCTGAAGTAGTCCCCTGAACTCAGGGCCGGTGCCGACCTCGCAGTCAGGCGGCACCGGCCCTGACACCATTTCCGGGGCGGTTCCTGCCGCCCGTCCTCCGGGGCCGGTCAGTCCACGGTGAGGACGATCTTGCCGCGGATGCCGCCCGCCTTGTAGGAGCGGTGCGCGTCGGCGGCCCGCTCCAGCGGGAACGTCTCCCGGACGTGCCACTTCAGGTCGCCCCGCGCGTACAGCCCGGCCATCTCGGCCAGCCGCGCGGCGGTGCGGCGCGCGGGGGACAGCCGGACGCCGAGCGCCGCCGCCCGGTCGTGGTCGTACAGGGTGATGATCCGGGCGCGGTCCTCGACCAGCTCCAGCGTCGCGTCCAGGGCGGCGCCGCCGACGCCGTCCAGCGCGGCGGTGACCTTCCCGTCCGGCGCCAGGGCGCGGACCCGCTCGACGAACCCCTCGCCGTAGTCGACGGGCGCGGCGCCCAGCGACCGGACGTAGTCGTGCTGGGCCGCGCGTGCGGCGCCGATGACGGTGGCGCCCCACAGCCGTCCGAGCTGTACCGCGACGGTGCCGACCGCGCCCGCCGCGCCGTGCACCAGGAGCGTGTCGCCCGAGCCGACCCCCAGCTCCTCCAGCGAGTTGTAGGCGGTCTGCGCCGGGGCGGTGAACCCGCCCGCGACCTCCCACGGCATCGCCGGCGGCTTGGGGGTGACCTGCTCGGCGGGGATCACCAGGTGCTCGCGGTAGGCGCCGGCCAGCGTGAAGCCGAGCACCTCGTCGCCGACGGCGACCTCCGTCACCCCCGCGCCCACCCGGTCGACGACACCGGCGAACTCGTTGCCGACCGTGCGCGGGTAGGCGGCGTCCGCGCCGGCGGGCACCCAGCCCTCGACGACCGCGACGTCGAACGGCTGGACCCCGGCCGCCTTCACCCTGACCCGCACCTGGCCGGGCCCCGGGGCCGGCTCGGGCACCTGCGCCACGCGCAGGACCTCCGGCCCGCCCGGCTCATCGAAGACGATCACTCTGCTCATCGCGTGCTCCCTGATCGGTCCTGCCAATGGCTCCGACGCTAGGAGGCGGAGGCGCGGGGCCGAATCCGTGGCGTCACCGTAGTCGCCACGGAACGGCCGCCCCGGCGGGGTCAGGCGAAGCGGGCCAGTTCGGTGCGCGAGGTGACGCCGAGCTTGGGATAGGCCTTGTAGAGGTGGTACTCCACGGTGCGGTGGCTGAGGAACAGCTGCGCGGCGATGTCGCGGTTGCCCGCCCCGGACGCGGCGAGCCGGACGATCTGGAGCTCCTGCGGGGTGAGCCGGGCCAGCGGGTCCCCGCCCGCCTCCCGCCCGCCGGGCGCGGTCTCGCCGGTGGCGCGCAGTTCGGCGCGGGCCCGGTCGGCCCAGGGCGCGGCGCCGAGCCGCTCGAAGGCGGCGAGCGCGGCGCGGAGCGGGACGCGCGCGTCCGAGCGGCGCCGTTCGCGGCGCAGCCACTCGCCGTGGAGCAGGCCGGTGCGGGCGCGCTCGAAGGGCCGCCCGCCTTCCTCGTGCAGGCGGGTCGCGGCCTCGAACGCCGCGTCGGAGGGGTCGAGGAGGGCCCGGCAGCGCAGCGCCACCGCCGACGCCCAGGGCTGCCCGGCGGCGTCCGCCCACGCGGTGAAGCGCGCGCGGGCGTCCTCGGCGCGGGCGCGGTCACCGGCCCGCGCGGCGGCCTCGGCGAGGTCGGCCGCCGCGAACACGACGGCGGCGGTGCGGCGGGCGGGCCCGGTCGCGGCGCCGGTCAGGACGCGGAGCGCCTCCTCGTTCCGGCCGAGGCCGAGGTGCAGGAGCCCGAGGGCGCAGGCGCCGGCCGCGTCCGCCTCGGCGACCGACCCGGCGGCCTCGGCGGCCAGGTCGCGGCACCGCGTCAGGTCGCCCTCGATCGCGGCGATCCGGGCGGCGAGGGCGGCGAGCCGTCCCTCGCGGTGCCGCTGGCCGGTCTCGCGGGCGAACCGGAGCGCCTCGTCGAGGGTCGCGGCGGCGTCGCGGTGCAGGCCCGCGTCGGCCTGGGTCTGCGCGAGGGCCTGGAGCGTCACGGGCAGCGCGCCGGCGAGGCCGTGCCGCCTGACGTGCGCGGCCTCGGCGGCGGCCAGCTCGGCCGCGGCGGGGTCGTCGCCGGTCAGCCGCGCCGCCGACAGCACGAGCAGCCGGGCGATGAGGCTGCCGGGCGGGTCGGCGCGGGCGTCCGCGACGACCCGCCGCAGCAGCGGGACGCCGGACGCGGCGTCGTCGCCGGCCAGGCGGCCGAGCCCGACGAGCGCGGCGGCGACCGAGGCGGTCCGCCCGCTCGCGAGCGTGACGCACGTCCCGACCACGGCGGCGCCGAGTTTCGCGGCCAGCGCGGCGGCGCGGCGGACCTCGCCGTCCTCGCCCGTCGACCACGCGTTGCCCGCCGCCATCACCAGCAGCGTCAGCGCCAGGTCGGGGTCGTCGGCGGCGACCGGGACGGCGCTGTCGGCCAGGTACCGCGCGGCCCCGGCGGGCGTGCCGCGTTCGAAGTCGGCGGTGGCGCGGACCATCGCGAGTTCGGCGAGCCGCCGCGCGCCGGGCGCGGGGCCGCCGGCGCGCAGGGCCTGGTCGGCGAGGGCGGCGGCGCGGTCGGTGCCGCCCTCGGTGATCGCCGACTGCGCGGCGCGGGCCAGGCGCCGCGTCCGGTCGCCCGCGGCCGGGCTGAGCCGGGCGGCGTGCTCGTAGAGCGACGCGGCGGCGGCGGGCGCGCCGCGTCCCCGGGCGCCGTCGGCGGACCGTTCCAGCTCGGCGGCGACGCTCTCGTCGGGCTCGGGCGCGGCGGCGGCGCGGTGCAGGGCGCGGCGGGCGCCCTCGGACGCCTCGGCGAGCGCGCCGTGCACGGCCAGCCGGGTGGTCAGCCGCATGCGCTGGTAGGCGGCGGCGCGGACCAGCGGGTGCCGGAACGCGACGCGGCCGGTGGTGAGGCGCAGCAGCCCGGCGCGTTCGGCGGCGTCCAGGTCGCCGGGGCCAGCGCCGAGCGTCCGCGCGGCGCGCAGGACCGTGGCCAGCTCGCCGGTGCCCTCGGCGGCGGCGATCGACAGCACGAGCCGCGCCCGTTCGGGCAGCTCCTCGATGCGGGCGGCGAAGGCGTCGCGGACGCGGCCGGTGAGCGGCAGCGCGGGCGGGGGAGCGGCGTGTCCGGCGCGCTCGCCCGCGCTGAGCCCGGCGGGCAGCTCCAGCAGCGCGAGCGGGTTGCCCGCCGCCTCCCGCACGACCCGGTCGCGGACGTCCCCGGCGAGGTCGGGGGCGTGGTCGGCGAGGAGCGCGGCGGCGTCGGCGCGGTCCAGGCCGTCCAGGGCGAGCTCGGGCAGGCCGGGGACCGCGAAGCCGTCGCGGGCGGCGAACACCAGCGCCACGGCCTCGGCGCCGAGGCGGCGGGCGGTGAACGCCAGCGCGTCGGCGGAGGCGGGGTCGAGCCAGTGCGCGTCGTCGACCAGGCACAGCACGGGACGATCCGCGGCCAGCTCCGACAGCAGGGTCAGCACCGCCAGCCCGGTGAGGAACCGGTCGGCGGGGTCGGATCCGCCCGGGCCGGCCAGGCCCAGCGCGGCCCGCAGCGCCCGCGCCTGCGCGTCCGGGAGCGCGTCCACGCCCGGCAGGACGGGGTGCAGCAGCATCTGCAACGACGCGAACGGCAGCGCCGCCTCGGCCTCGACCCCGGTCGCCCGGAGGACGCGCAGACCCTGGGCGTCGCGCGGGTCGGCCGCCGCGTCCAGCAGCGCGGTCTTGCCGATGCCCGCCTCGCCGCGCAGCACCAGGGCGCCGCCGCGCCCCTCGCGCGCCCCGGCGGCGAGCCGGGCGATCGCGGCCCGCTCCTCCTCGCGCCCCCTCAGCACGGCGCCGGTCAGGCCGGGCCGGGCAGGGCCGCGGCGATGCAGTCCAGGACGCGGTCGAGCCTGTACCGGAAGGACTCCTCGGGGGCCATGTGGGGGAGCTTCGCGTCCACGACGACGCGGCTGAACATCGGGTACTCGCCGCTCTCGATCAGCGACCGCACGTGCGGGAGGTTTTTGATCATCCACTCGTCGTTCGTCAGGCCGCTGCGCCTGAAATCCAGCTCGCCCTGCATCTCCTCGCGCACGGCCAGCTCGACCCAGCCGTTCAGCATCGAGACCAGCGTCAGGATCTCATCGACCGGGACGCCGACGTCGAGAGCGCCGAGGGAGAACTCCACCAGCCGGAGCTGGTGCGGGCCGAGGGTGCCGCGCGGGCTGCGCGCCGCGAGCGCCCAGGGGTGGCGCAGCAGCATCCGGCGGGTGTTGCGCGCGACGAGGGTCAGGTCGGCGCGCCAGTCGCCGGTGGGGCGGCCGGGGAAGTCCTGCTCGCCGACGACGTGGTCGTACATCAGCTCGACGAGGCCCTCGCGGCTCGGCACGTACCGGTACAGCGACATCGCGCCGGTGCCGAGGTCGGCGGCGATGCGCCGCATGGACGCCGCGTCCAGCCCCTCGGCGTCGGCGATCCGCACGGCGGCCTCGGTGATCTGGGCGCGGCTGTAGGCCGGGCGCCGGCCCCGGCCCTGCCGTTCCGGGACCGTCCAGATGCTGACGTGCTCGCCGTCCGACACGGCGCCTCCTCGCCCTCCGCGGGGCCCGCGCGGCCCGCCTCCAGCAGATTCTAGTTTGCGTACATCGTAAGCATCTGCATACCCTGGCCCCGTCCGATGCGTACGTCGTACTCGATGGAGGATCTGATGGCGGACGAACCGATCGTGGTCGCCGAGGCGCTGCGCAAGCGCTTCGGCGCCACCCAGGCACTGGACGGCCTGGATCTCGCCGTCCCCGCCGGGACCGTGTGCGGGGTGCTCGGACCGAACGGCGCGGGGAAGACGACTGCCGTCAGGATCCTCGCGACGCTCGCCGACGCCGACTCGGGCCGCGCGCGCGTCGCCGGGCACGACGTCGCCGCCGAACCCGACCGGGTGCGGGCCCGGATCGGGCTGGCGGGCCAGTACGCCGCCGTCGACGAGAAGCTCACCGGGCGCGGGAACCTGCGGATGTTCGGGCGCCTCTATCACCTGTCCCGCCGCGACGCCCGCGCCCGCGCGGACGAGCTGCTGGAGCGGTTCGGGCTCACCGACGCCGCCGACCGGCAGGTCGCGGGGTACTCCGGCGGCATGCGGCGCCGCCTCGACCTGATCGCGAGCCTCATCCTGCGACCGCAGGTGCTGTTCCTGGACGAGCCGACCACGGGCCTGGATCCGCGCAGCCGGGGCGAGATCTGGGACGCGGTCCGGGGGCTGGTGGCCGACGGCACCACCGTCCTGCTGACCACCCAGTACCTGGACGAGGCGGACCGGCTCGCCGACGACATCGCGGTCGTCGACCACGGGCGGGTCATCGCCACCGGGACCCCCGACGAGCTGAAGTCCTCGATCGGCGACCGGCTCGACGTCGTGCTGGAGGACCCGGAGTCGGCGCCGGGGGCCGCCGCCGTCCTGCACCGCCTGTCCGGCGCCTACCCCGAACTGGAGGGCGACCGGCTGTCGGCCGCCCTCACGCGCGGGACGGTCCGGCTCGCCGACGCCGTCCGCGAACTGGACCGCGCGGGCGTCGCCGTCGGGGACGTCGCGCTGCGCCGCCCCACCCTGGACGAGGTGTTCCTGCGCCTCACCGGCCGTCCCGCCGAGGCTGCCGCCGGGGAGGCCGACCCGGGCGGGGGGTCCGGGCACGAGTCCGGGTCCGAGCGGGAGGCCGCCGGCGCGCGGCGGAAGGAGACCGTCCGATGACCGCTCCCGTTCTTCCCGCACCCCCGCCCTCGTGGTCGGGACGGCTGCGCTGGACGCTGACGGACGGGCTGACGCTGGTCGGCCGCGAGGTGGGCCGCATCCGCCAGGAGCCGGGCGAGCTGGTCGCCGCGCTGATCTTCCCCGCGATCATGGTGGTGCTGTTCGGCTACGTGTTCGGCAGCGCGATCTCCGTCCCCGGCGGCGGGAACTACCGCGAGTACCTGATGCCGGGCCTGTTCGCGATGGTGACCTTCACCTCGACGATGGCCGTCACGATGCGGGTCGCCACCGACGCCTCCCGCGGGGTGATGGACCGGTTCCGCTCGATGCCGATGGCGCGTTCGGCGGTGCCGTTCGGGCAGACCGGCGCCGATATCCTCAGCGGCGTCCTCGCCATGGTGATCATGGCGGCGGCGGGGCTGCTGGTCGGCTGGCGCGCCCACCGCGGGATCGTGCCGACGGCGGAGGCGTTCCTGCTGCTGGCGCTGATGCGGTACGCGCTCGGCTGGGCGGGCTGCTACCTCGGGCTCATGGTCCGCAACGAGCAGACCGCCGACCAGCTGATCCCGCTGGTGTTCCCGGTGACGATGGTGTCCAACTCGTTCGTGCCGACCGGCGGGATGCCCGCCGCGCTCCAGGCGATCGCCGACTGGAACCCGGTCAGCGCCCTCACCGCCGCGTGCCGGCAGCTGTTCGGCAACCCCGGCGCGCCCGCCGGCGACCCCGCGTGGCCGGTCGCGCACCCGGTCCTGGCGTCGGTGCTCTGGTCGGTGGCGCTGCTGGCGGTGTTCATGCCGCTGTCGGTCCGCACCTACCAGCGCCGGGGACGCTGAGCGGCCGGGGACGCGGTCTCCGGCGGCGGGTGGCCGCCGGAGACCGCGCCTCACAGGTCACGCGGGCGTGCTCACCGGTCCCTTCCCCTCTCCTTGTACATCCGCCGCTGCGCCTTGGAGATCGTCTTCCACTGGTTGCGCTGCTCGGCGCGCAGGCGGGCGTCGCCGCGCGCGGCCATCCAGGCGTTCTCGCGCATGAGCTTGCGGTAGCTGTCCAGGCGGCGGGAGGGCAGGACGCCGTCCTCGACGGCGGCCAGGACCGCGCAGCCCGGTTCGCTCTCGTGGGCGCAGTCGCCGAACCGGCAGCCCTCCGCGAGCTCCTGGATCTCGGCGAAGGTCTGCTGGAGGCCCTCGGCGGCGTCCCACAGCCCGACGCGCCGCAGGCCGGGGGTGTCGATGAGGACGCCGCCGCCCGGCATCGGCAGCAGGTCGCGGCGGACGGTGGTGTGGCGGCCCTTGCCGTCCCGCTCCCGGACGGCGCCGGTCTCCAGCGCGCCGGTCTCGGGGTCGGCGCCCAGCAGGGCGTTGCCGAGGGTGGACTTGCCCGCGCCGGACGGGCCGACCAGCACGACCGTGCCGCCCAGCAGCGCCGCGACCGCGTCCACGCCGGCGCCGGTGGTGGCGCTGCACGCGACGACGTCGACGCCGGGCGCGGCGGCGGCCACCTCGGCCTCCTGCTCGGCGGTGCCGCCGGGCAGGGCGTCGGCCTTGGTGAGCACGACGACCGGCCGGGCGCCGCTCTCCCAGGCCAGGGCCAGCAGCCGCTCGACGCGGCCGAGGGCGAGGTGGTCGGTGAGGGACACGGCGATCGCGACGGTGTCGACGTTGGCGGCCAGGACCTGCCCGCGCGCCTCGCGCGACACCGTGGAGCGGACGATCGCCGTCCGGCGCGGCAGCAGGTGCGCCAGCTCCGGCTGGTCGCCGGGGCGCAGCGCCGCCCAGTCGCCGGTGCACGGCCCGGCCGCGGGGTCGGGCGAGGCGACCGGCCGCGTCCCGGCGCGCGCCGGCCCGGACTCGGTGATCACGTCGCAGCTGCCGCGGTCGACGGCGACGACGCGCGCCGGCACGAGCCCGGCGGCGCGGTAGGAGGTGAATTCGGCTTCCAGAGCCTCGTCCCAGCCGTAGGCGGCGAGAGGGGACGGCTCAGTGGTGTGGAAGGACAACGGATCGGAACCCTTGCGTGAAGGGGACCCCGGCGGGAACGCCGCGACAACGAGGCGGCGAGGGTCAGCCGGTGGCCCGGAAGGTGGGGACGGGCAGAGTGCTGCGGGCAGCAGCGACCGCGTTGACGGCCATGGACCCCACCTCCGATCTCGTTCCGCCGCCAGGATAACCGGCGGTGCGCCGCCCGGCCACCGGTTATCTCCCCCGGGCGGGGGAGGGGGTTGGCCCGCGCCGGGGAGGCCCCGCCCCAGGTCCGGCGCCCAGGATCGGGGTCATGGTCATCACCCTCGGCAAACGGATCACCCCGTCCACGCGGGCGGCGTGGCGCCGCCGCCTGCCCGCCATCGCGCTCGGCTGGGTCGCCGCCTACGGCGCCCTGCGGATCTACTGGGAATCGGGGCACATGCCCGCCCGCAGCCGGCTTTCGCCGATCGAGACCGACCTGGTCGCCTTCACCGGCTGGGCGAGCGTGGCGCTGTGCGGGGCGGCGGCGCTGGTCCTCGCGGCGTTCCTGGCGCCTGGGGCCGCGCGGCTGCCGCGCGTACCGCGCCGGGTGCTGCTGGTGGCGGCGTCGGCGGTCGCGGCCGCGCTCGTCGCCTCCGGCGCGCTGCTGCTCCTGGACGTCATCGGCGGCGTCCTGCCCGGTCTCGGTGTCCGCTTCTACCCGCTGGGCACGCTGAGCCGCGCCGCGTGCGTCGGCGGCGGGCTGCTGGTCGGCGCGGTCGCCCGCTCCCACGCGCGGCGCACCCGGTCGGGGTGCGCGTCCTGCGGGCGGGCCGACACGGCGCCCGGCCCGCTGGCGCGCACGCCCGCCTGGGCGTTCTGGGCCGCGTACCTGAGCGTCGCGGGGTGCATGGTGCGGATCGCCGCGCAGGCCGCCGTCGGGTTCGGGGACTCCCCGATGAGCTCGGGGCCGTCGGCGGTGCTGTTCGAGATCGGGTTCGTGCTCGGCGGGACGCTGCTGCCGGCGGCGCTCGTCCACCGGTTCGGGCGGGTGTGGCCGCGGTGGGTGCCGCGCCTGGCCGGACGCGGCGTCCCGCGCCGCCTCGTGCTGTGGCCGGGCACCGCGATCTCGGGCGCGATCTCGGTGTACTTCGGGCTGATGCTGGCGCAGATGGTCTGGGAGCGGCTGCACGGCCGCAACCCGTTCCCGCCGCAGGACGGCATGGCACTGCCCGAGACGTTCTTCTGGGTCGCCGTCCCCGCCTACGCGGTCTGGGGCGCCGGGATGGCGGTCGCGGCGCTCGCCTACGCGCGCCGGACCCGCGCCGCCTGCCGCTCCTGCGGGCGCTGATCCGCGCGGCGGGCGGTTATGGTGATTTAAGGGATCGGACCGTGTGAGGGGCGTGGTCGTGGACGAGAAGGCCGAGCGGCTGAGCGGGGACGTCCCGGCCAGGCCCGGTGAAGGCAGGCCGGGCGGGGACGGCGCGGCCGCCAGGATCGACCGGGCGGCGGCCGAGCGCATGGAGGAGATCTTCGAGGGCCTCGCGCCCGCGGCGGCGGGCGCCGCGCGGGTCGCGGGGAGCGTGAGCGAGCCGGTCCGGCGGGCCGCGCGCGACGCCGCCGGGCTGGCCGCGACGCGGTTCGTCGAGCAACTGTCGGGCACGCCCGCGATGCGGGTGGTGGAGCGCGCCGCCCGCGAGGCCGCCGTCAAGATCGCGACGTCGGCGGCGGAGAAGGCCGTGCTGGAGGCCCGCGCGGTCGCCGGGTCCAACCCGGTCACCGGCACCGCCTTCGAGGTCACCGCCACCGCGATGACGCTGGCCGAGCAGGCCGTGCAGCACCCGGTGGCCGCCTCGATGGCGGAGGCCGCGCGGCGGCTGGCCGTCCGCAGCCCGCTCGCCCGCGCCGCCTCCGCCACCGCGCGGGACGTGGCGGGCCGCACCGTCTCCGCGCCGGTCGTGCAGGCCGCCACCAGGATCGTCGCCGACACCGCCGTCGACGCGGTCGCCGACGTCGCCGTGGAGGTCGCGCTCGACGTGGGCCGCGACGTGATCGTCCGGGTCGTCCGGCAGGCGGCGGGGGAGGCCGCCCGCGACCTGGCCGCGACGGTGCGCGACCGGGCCCGCGACGCCGCCGAGGCCGCCGAGCTGACGCCGCTGACCTCCGCCGTCGCCGATCTCGCCGCGCGCGCCGCCGGGAGCGGGGCCGCGCGGTCGGCGGGCGACCTGGTCGCCGCCGCCGCGGGCAGCGCCGTCGCCCGCACCGCCGGG
Source organism: Actinomadura litoris (assembly GCF_009733595.1). Taxonomy (GTDB): domain Bacteria; phylum Actinomycetota; class Actinomycetes; order Streptosporangiales; family Streptosporangiaceae; genus Spirillospora; species Spirillospora litoris. The sequence continues at coordinate 352,795 of NZ_WOFH01000004.1, forward strand.
GGGCTGGCGCTGCGGCTGGCCACCCGGACCGCCGCCGTCGCCATCGAGGCGGTGATGGCCGAGCTGATGCGCGAGGCGCTGCGGCTGGCGATGAAGGACGCGCTGCGCGACCTGATGTTCGACGTCGCGCGGGAGGTGGTCGTCGACGTCATGAAGACCACGTGGGTCACCGCGACCCGTCCCGGGCCCGGTGCCCCCGTGCCGCCCTGGGCCGCCGCGACCGTGACCACGGCGACGGTCGTCGCGGACACCGCCGTCCCTGACGCCGACGTTTCCGACGCGAACGTGGCGGACGCGGCGGACGCGGGGGCGGCGGACGCGGGCGTCACCGACGCCTTCGCCGACCTGTTCGCGCGCGCCGCCCGCGCCACCGTCACGCTGATGAACGCGCCCGCCCCCGGACGGGCCGCGATCGCACTACCGGCCTCCGGGGACGAGGACCGGGAGGAGCGCGCCGGCTGAGGCCCGTCTCAGAAGTTCCTGAGAGGGGCGTGAGAAACCCCGGCGGGCGGCCGGGCCCGGCACCGGCGGTGCTTACCGTGAGCGCATGGAGGTTGGCACACGGATGGACGCCCCGCGGATACTGGTGGTGGACGACGAGCCGGCGGTCCGGGAGTCGCTGTCGCACAGCCTGGCGTTCGAGGGGTACGCGGTCGCCGAGGCCGCCGACGGGGCGGCGGCGCTGGAGCGGGTCGGGCGCGAGCGCCTCGACCTGATCGTCCTGGACATCCTGATGCCGCGGCTGGACGGGCTGACCACCTGCCGGCGGCTGCGCGCGCTGGGCGCCACGACGCCGGTGCTGATGCTGACGGCCCGCGACATGATCGGCGACCGCGTCACCGGCCTGGACGCGGGGGCCGACGACTACCTCGCCAAGCCCTTCGAGCTGGACGAGCTGCTGGCGCGCGTCCGGGCGCTGCTGCGCCGGGGCGCGATGGCCGCCGAGCCCCGCCGCGACAGCGTCCTGTCCTTCGACGACCTGCGGATGGACACCCTCACCCGCGAGGTCACCCGCGCGGGGCGGGCACTGGAGCTGACCCGCACCGAGCACATGCTGCTGGAGCTGCTCCTCTCGCACCCGAGGCAGGTCCTGACGCGCGAGCAGATCCTGGAGGCGGTGTGGGGCTTCGACTTCGAGCCGACCTCCAACTCCCTGGACGTGTACGTGATGTACCTGCGGCGCAAGACGGAGGCAGGCGGGTTACCGCGGCTCGTCCACACCGTCCGGGGGGTCGGGTACGTGCTGCGGTCGGCGGCCTCCCCTTGATCCGGCGGCCGCCGTGGGCGGGCCGGGTGACGCTGCGGACGCGGATGGCGCTGCTGACCGCGGTCGCGGTGGCGCTCGCCGTCGCCGCGTGCGCGACCGCGAGCTGGTACCTGACCCGCGACCGGCTCTACGACCAGCTCGACGACAGACTCGGCGCGATGAGCGGGCCGCCGTCCGCTCCGCAGGGCGGGCTGCCGCCGCGCCGGCAGCGGTTCCGGCAGCTGCTCCAGCAGGACCTCGCCCAGGCGCTGAAGTCCTGCCGCCCGGAGGCCCAGGGCGCCGGCGCCCAGTCCCGGCTGCCCGGCACGCTGGCGATGACGCAGGTGGTGAACGCGCGGGGGCAGGGGTGCACGCTGCCCGGAGCGGGGTCGCTCGGGGTCACCCACGCCGACGCGGAGGTCGCCCGGGGCGAGCGGGACCGCGTCGTCCACGACGGGGCGGGCGTGGCCGCCTCCGGCGGCCGGGCGCGCGTGCGGGTGCTGACCCGGTCGATGCGCATGGGCGACGGGGAGACGTTCGCGGTGTCGTTCGCGCTCTCGCTCAACGAGGTGGAGGACCCGCTCGGCGACCTCGCGGTGCTGCTGGTGGCGGTGACGGCGCTGGGGGTGCTGGTGTCGGCGGGGGCGGGGCTGCTGACGGCGCGCACGGCGCTGCGCCCGGTGGAGGATCTGACCGGCGCGGTCGAGTACATCGCCCGCACCGAGGACCTCGGCACCCGCATCCCCGTGGACGGCACGGACGAGATCGCGCGGCTGAGCCTGTCGTTCAACAGCATGACCGGCGCGCTGGCCGCGTCCCGCGAGCGGCAGTGGCGGCTGATCGCCGACGCGGGGCACGAGCTGCGCACGCCGCTGACGAGCCTGCGCACCAACATCGACCTGCTGCTGCGCGCGGATGCGGCGGGCCGGGACCTGCCCGCCGGCACCCGCCGCGAGATGCTCGCGAGCGTGAAGGCGCAGATGGTGGAGCTGTCCAGCCTGGTCGGCGACCTGCTGGAGCTGGCCCGCCCCGACGAGGCGGAGCCGGTGCGCGCGGCGGTCGCGCTGCACGAGGTCGTCGACCGCGCGGTGGAGCGCGCCCGCCCGCGCGGCCCCGGCCTGGTGATCGAGGCGTTCACGACGCCGTGGCACGTGGCCGGTGATCCGGGGTCGCTGGAGCGCGCGGTGGTCAACCTGCTCGACAACGCCATCAAGTTCAGCCCGCCGGGCGAGACCGTGACGGTGCTGCTGCGGCGCGGTGAGCTGACCGTCCGCGACCGGGGCCCCGGCATCCCCGCCGAGGACCTCCCGCACGTGTTCGAGCGGTTCTGGCGTTCGCCGTCCGCGCGGAGCCTGCCCGGGTCGGGGCTGGGCCTGTCGATCGTCGCGCGGGTGGTGTGCGAGTGCGGCGGGAAGGTCGTGCTGGAACCGGCGGACGGCGGCGGGACCCTCGCCCGCGTCCGGCTCCCGGGCACGCCCCGCCGGCCCGCCTGACGGTTTTCTCATCGGCCCCTCATGGACGGCTCAGGGGGTTCCCACACCGGCCGGTGAGCGTCGGTCGCATGAATCACGTCGTCACCGAACGGGGCACGCCCGCCGGGCCGCCCCCGCCTTCGCCGAACGGCGGCAGGCGGGGCCGCCTGGTCGAGGTGGTGATCCCCGTCTACAACGAGGAGCGCGTACTGGCGGCCAGCGTCGAACGCCTCCACGCCTATCTGACCAGCACGTTCCCCTACCCGTTCCGGATCACGGTCGCCGACAACGCCAGCACCGACGCGACGTGGCGGGCCGCCGTGGATCTGGCGGCGCGGCTCCCGCACGTCCACGCGACGCGGCTGGAGCTCAAGGGGCGCGGCCGCGCGCTGCGGCACGTGTGGAGCACCAGCGACGCCGACGTCGTCGCCTACATGGACGTGGACCTGTCCACGGACCTGGACGCGTTCCTGCCGCTGGTGGCGCCGCTGCTGTCGGGGCACAGCGACCTGGCGATCGGCAGCCGCCTCACCCGCGGCTCGGCGGTCGTGCGCGGGCCGCGCCGGGAGGTGATCTCCCGCTGCTACAACCTGCTGCTGCGGACGGCGCTGGCCGCGCGGTTCAGCGACGCGCAGTGCGGCTTCAAGGCGGCCCGCACCGAGGTCGTCCAGGCGCTGCTGCCGTCGGTCGAGGACGAGGAGTGGTTCTTCGACACCGAACTGCTGCTGCTCGCCGAGCGCAACGGGCTGCGCATCCACGAGGTGCCGGTCGACTGGGTGGACGACCCCGACAGCCGCGTCGACGTCCTGCGCACCGCCCGCGACGACCTGCGCGGGATGGCCCGGGTCGCGCGGCGGATGCTGACCGGCGCGTTCCGCGCCCCGGTCGGCGGCCGCACGCGGCCCGGCGGCGCCGGTCCGGACGGCGCCCGCGCCGAGCTGCCCGCCGGGATGGCGCGGCAGCTGCCCGCGTTCGCCGTCATCGGGGTGATCAGCACCGCCGCGCAGCTCGTCCTGTTCGTGCTGCTCCGGACGGTGCTGGGGCCGCTGTGGGCGAACGCGCTGTCGCTGGTGGTCACCACGGTCGGCAACACCGCCGCCAACCGCCGCTTCACGTTCGGGGTGACCGGTTCCGAGCGGGCGTTCCGGCAGCAGATGGAGGGCGGGCTGGCGTTCCTGCTGGGCCTGGTGCTGAGCACGGGCGGGCTGGCGGCGCTGCACGCCGCCGCGCCCGGCGCGTCCCGTGCCGTCGAGGTCGCCGCGCTGGTCGCCGCCAACGCGGTGGCGACGCTGGTGCGGTTCCTGCTCATGCGGGCGTGGATCTTCCATCCGCGCCGCGTGCGCGCGCACGGCCCGTCCGAGGTTCACGCGACCGCCGCCGAGGAGTCCGGGGGGACACCGTCATGACCACCATCCAGAACCCCGCCGTCGCGTCCGGGGAGGCCGGCCCGGAGGGGGCGCGCCGGCTCCGGCGGCTGGCGTTCGGGCCGCCGGAGGATCCGCGTTGGGCGCGTCCCGCGTTGTGGGCGCTGCTCGTCGCGGCGGCCGTCCTGTACGGGTGGGGGCTGTCGAAGGCGGGCTATGCCAACTCCTACTACTCGGCGGCCGTCCGGAGCGGCACGCAGAGCTGGAAGGCGTTCTTCTTCGGGTCGCTGGACTCCGGGTCGTTCATCACCGTCGACAAGCCGCCGATGGCGCTGTGGGTGATGGGCCTGTTCGCGCGGGTCATGGGCTTCGGGACGTGGAGCCTGCTGCTCCCGCAACTGCTGGAGGGCGTCGCGACGGTCGCCGTGCTGTACACGACGGTGCGGCGGGCGTTCGGCCCGGCGGCGGCGGTGCTGGCGGCGGCGGTGCTGACGCTGACGCCGATCACCGTCGCCATCAACCGCGACAACAATCCCGACACGCTGCTGATGCTGCTGCTGGTGTCGGCGGCGTGGGCGTGCCAGCGCGCGGCCGAGGGCGGGCGCGTCCGGTTCCTGCTGCTGGCGGCGTTCCTGGTCGGCTGCGGGTTCAACACCAAGATGCTGCAGGCGTTCCTGGTCGTGCCCGCGTTCGGGCTGGCGTACCTGGTGGCGGGCCGGGCCGGGGCGCTGCGCCGGGTCGCCCATCTGGCGGGGGCGGGCGCGGTGCTGGCGGCGGCGAGCCTGTGGTGGACGCTGGTCGTGGACGCGGTCCCGGCGGGCCGCCGTCCGTTCGTGGGCGGCAGCGGCGACGGCACGATGTGGGACCTGATCGTCGGCTACAACGGCCTCGGCCGGGTCTTCGGCGCCGACAGCGAGCGCGCCGGCGGCCGGGCCGGGGCGGGTGCGGCGTTCGGGGGCGAGCCCGGCGCGGGACGGCTGTTCGACGATCTGTCGGGCGGGCAGATCTCGTGGCTGATCCCGCTGGCGGTGCTGGCGTGCGCGGCCGGGCTGGTGCTGCTGCGCGGGCGGCCCCGCACGGACCCCGAGCGGGCCGCGCTGCTGCTGTGGGGCGGCTGGCTGGCCGTCCACTTCGTCGTGTTCTCCTTCGCGCGGGGGCTGTTCCATCCGTACTACTCCACGGCGCTGGCCCCGGCGATCGCCGCCCTGGTCGGCGGTGGCGGCGTCCTGCTGTTCAGGGCGCACCGGAGGTCGGCGGCGTGGGCGTGGGCGCTTCCGGCGGGGATCGCGGTCACCGGGGCGTGGGCGCTGGTGCTGCTGGGCCGGACGCCGTCGTGGCATCCGTGGCTGCGGTGGACGGTCGCGGCGGCGGCGGTCCTCGCGGTCGCGGGCCTGGTGGCGGGGCGCGCGAGCCGCCGCGCGGGCCTGCGGGCGATCGTCGCGGGGCTGGTGTTCGCGCTGGCGGCGGGGCTGGCGGGGCCGGCCGCGTTCGCGGTGTCGGCCGCGTCGAGCCGGACGAACGGCGCCAACCCGCTGGCCGGGCCGGTCCGGGAGGGCCGCGGCGGCATACCGGTGGGCGGTCCGATCGGGCGCGGCGCTCCGGGCGGCGCGCCGCCGGGGCGGGGTCCGGAGGGTTTCACGCGCCCTCGGGGAGGGATGTTCCCTGGCGGCCCCGGGGGTCCTGGTGGTCCGGGCGGCGGTGTCTCCGCGGGGATGACCGGTTACCTGGAGCGGAACCAGGGCACGGCGCTGTGGCTGGTCGCGGTGCCGAGCGCGCTGGAGGCGTCCTCGATCATCCTGCGGACGGGGCGTCCGGTCATCGCGATGGGCGGCTTCACCGGGCGCGACCCCGCGATGACCGTCGCGAGGCTGCGGCGCTACGTGGAGGAGGGGAAGCTGCGGTACGTGCTCGTCGGCGGCGGCGGCGTGCTGCCCGACCTGGGCTCCGCCGAGGTGACCGCGTGGGTCGTGAAGACCGGGGCGCCGGTCGACCCCGGCGAGTACGGCGGCCCGCCGGGGTCCGGGACGCCGGGCGTGCGGCTCTACCGGTTGGGGTCCTCGTGAGGGCGCTGCGGCGGGTGCCGCCGTCGCTGCTGGTGCTGCTGGCGGGGACGGGCGCGCTCTACCTGTGGGGGCTGGGCGAGTCCGGGTGGGCCAACCCGTTCTACTCGGCGGCGGTCCAGGCGGGCGCGACGAGCTGGAAGGCGTTCTTCTTCGGCGCGTCGGACTCGGCCGGGGCGATCACGGTCGACAAGGCGCCGGGGGCGCTGTGGCCGATGGCGCTGTCCGCGCGGATCTTCGGGTTGAGCTCCTGGAGCGTCCTGGTCCCGCAGGCGCTGATGGGGATGGCGACGGTCGGGACGCTGTACGCGGCCGTCCGGCGCCGGTTCCCGGAGTGGGCGGCGCTGCTGGCCGGGACGGCGCTGGCGCTCACACCGGTGGCGGCGCTGATGTTCCGGTTCAACAATCCCGACGCGCTGCTGGTGCTGCTGCTGACGCTCGGCGCGTACGGGATGCTCCGCGCGCAGGAGGGCGCGCAGACGCGGTGGCTGGTGTTCGCGGCGTGGTGCGTGGGGACGGGGTTCCTGGCCAAGATGCTTCAGGCGTTCCTGGTGGTGCCGGTGTTCGCGCTGGTCTACGCGGCGACCGCGCCCACGCCGCCGCGGCGGCGGCTGTGGCAGTCGGTGCTGGCCGGCGCCGCGCTGCTGGTGTCGGCGGGGTGGTGGGTGGCGGCGGTCGCGCTGGTGCCGGCGTCCTCGCGGCCCTATGTCGGCGGGACGCAGCACAACTCGGTGCTGGAGCTCACGCTCGGCTACAACGGCCTGGGGCGGCTGAACGGCGAGGAGACGGGCGGGCTCGGCAACCTCGACCAGGACGCCGGGTGGGACCGGATGTTCGGGCCGGTGATCGGCGGTCAGGTGTCCTGGCTGCTGCCGGCGGCGCTCGTCCTGCTGGCGGCGGGCCTGTGGACGACGCGCCGGGCGCCGCGGACCGACCCGGCGCGGGCCGCGTTCGCGCTGTGGGGCGGGTGGCTGGTGATGACCGCCGCGGTGTTCAGCGCGATGCGGGGGATCTTCCACGAGTACTACACGGTGGCGCTGGCCCCGGCGATCGCGGCGCTGGTGGGCATGGGCGCGGCGGTGGTGTGGGAGCGGCGCCGGACGGCGGCCGGCGCGGCGGCGCTGGCGGCGGTGGTCGCGGGGACGTCGGTGTGGTCGTCGGTGCTGCTGGGCCGCGCGCAGGGGTGGAACCCGTGGCTCGGCCCGGCGGTGCTGGTGGCCGGGCTGGTCGCGGCGGCGGGGCTGGCGGCGGCGCGGCTGCTGCGGGAGCGTGTCCTCGCGGGCGCGGTGGCCCTGGCCGTCGCGGCGTGCCTGGCGGGCCCGGCCGCGTACGCGGCCGACACCGCCCGCACGCCGCACACGGGCGTGGTCGTGACCGCCGGGCCGCGGACGTCGGGCGGGTCGGGCCCGGGACACGGCTCCGGACGCGGCACCGGGCCGCCCGGGCCGCCCGGGCCGCCCGGGCCCGGCGGGCGGTCCCTCGCACCGCCGCCGGGCGGGCGCGCCGGGCCCCCGCCCGGCCTCCGGGGCGCCCCGGAGGGCGAGCGGCCGACGATGGCGCTCCTCACGAGGAAGCCGAGCGCCGCGGTGACCGCCGCGCTCACCGCGGACGCCGCGTCCTACACCTGGGTCGCGGCGACGGTCGGGTCCTATCCCGCCGCCGGCTACCAGCTCGCCGCGCGCAGGCCGGTGATGGCGGTCGGCGGCTTCAACGGGACCGATCCGGCGCCGACGCTGGCGGGGTTCCAGCGGCTCGTCCGGGAGAGGCGGATCCACTACTTCGTCGTGGACACGCGGGTCGGCATCATGGGCGGCCAGGCGCGCAGCGGCAGCGCCGAGGGGCGGCGGATCGCCGCGTGGGTCGCGGCGCGGTTCAGGCCGTCCACCGTCGACGGCGTCACCCTGTACGACCTGTCACCGGGGGCGGCGTGATGTACTCGCGGGGTAGTCGCCGACGACACGGGAGTGACCGATGGCCGACACGCTCGACGGCGCCGCCGTCGCCGACCGGTTGCGCGCGCTGCCCGCCTGGACGCGGGACGGCGCGGAGATCAGCAGGGAGGTGCGGGCCCCCTCGTTCCTGGCCGGGATCGACCTGGTCGGGGCCGTGGCCCGCGCCGCCGAGGACGCGGACCACCATCCCGACATCGACATCCGGTGGCGGACGGTGCGGTTCGCGCTCACCACGCACAGCGCGGGCGGCCTCACCGCCCGCGACTTCGACCTGGCCGCCGTGATCGACCGGCTGGCGGGCGAGCACGGCGCGGAGTAGCCCCCCGCACGGTGGCCGCGGGCCGGCTCGGAGGGCGGGTCGGTGGGCGGGTCGGCGGGCGGGTCAGTGGGCGGAGAAGCCGCCGTCCACGAAGACCGCCTGCCCGGTGACGTAGCCGGAGGAGGGGCCGGCGAGGAACACCGCCGCGCCGGCGAAGTCCTCGGCGAGGCCGTTGCGGCCCGTCAGGGTGCGCGCGGCGAGCTCCTTCACGCGGTCGGGGTCGTCGGCGAGGCGGCGGTTCAGCGGCGTCATCACGAACCCGGGGACGAGGGTGTTGGCGGTGACGCCGCGTCCCGACCACGCCTCGGCCTGGGAGCGGGCGAGCGCGACGAGGCCGGCCTTGGACACGCCGTAGGCGCCGCTGGTGAAGGACGCGCGGAACGCCTGCTGGGAGGCGATGTGGATGAGCCGCCCGTAGCCGCGTCCGGCCATGCCGGGGGCGAAGCGCTGGCCGAGCAGGAACGGGGCGTCGAGGTTGACGGCCATGGTGGTGTCCCAGTCCCGCGGGGTGAGGTCGTCCATCGGGGGGCGCAGGTTGATCCCGGCGGCGTTGACGAGGATGTCGGGCTCCCCGAACGCGGCGGCGGCCTCCTCGGCGGCGCGGTGGACGGCCTCGCGCGAGCCCAGGTCGGCGCTGACCCAGGCGGCGCGGCGGCCGTGGGACTCCAGGGCGGCGGCGGTGGCGGCCAGCTCGTCCTCGCGGCGCGCGACGAGCACGACGGACGCGCCGCACCGGGCGAGGGCCTCGGCGATCGCGCGCCCGATGCCCGAGCTGCCGCCGGTCACGACCGCGACCCGGCCCTCCAGCGCGAACAGCCCGGTCAGGTAGGCGGTGTCATGATCCATGGCGGTGAGCCTACGGCGCGGGCCGGTGGGCACGTTCGGCCAGGTCGCGGCGCAGGAACGCGGCGGTGACCGAGTCCGGGTCGGCCAGCAGCGCGGCGGGGGTGCCGGCGAACACGACCCGGCCGCCGTGCCGGCCGCCGCCGGGGCCGAGGTCGAGGACCCAGTCGGCGTGCTTGACGACGTCCAGGTCGTGTTCGACGACGATGACGGTGTTGCCGGCGTCCACGAGCCGGTCCAGGAGGGCCAGGAGCGTGCCGGTGTCGGCGGGGTGCAGCCCGGTGGTGGGCTCGTCCAGGACGTAGACGGCGCCGGTGCGGTGCAGGTGGGCGGCGAGCTTGAGGCGCTGCCGTTCGCCGCCGGACAGGGTGGTGAGGGGCCGCCCGAGCGCGAGGTAGGGCAGCCCGACCTCGATGAGGGCGCGCAGCCGCGCCGCGACGGCGCCGTCCGGCGCGTCGCCGGCGAAGAAGTCCAGGGCCTGCTCGGCGGTCATCGCCAGGATGTCGACGATCGTCGCGCCGCGGAGCGTGTGGGCGAGGGCCTCGGGGCGGTAGCGGGTGCCGCGGCAGGTCTCGCAGGTGGTGGTGACGGGGTCCATGAACGCCAGGTCGGTGACGATGAGGCCGTTGCCGTCGCAGGCGGGGCAGGCGCCCTTGGAGTTGTGGCTGAACAGGCCCGGGTCGGCGCCGGTGGCCTTGGCGAACAGGCGGCGGACGGTGTCCATGACGCCGAGGTGGGTGAGGGGGCTGGAGCGGCGGGACGCGGCGATCGCGCCCTGGTCGACGACGACGGCGCCGTCGTGGCGGGCGGCGAACTCCTTCATCACGAGGGTGCTCTTGCCCGATCCCGCGACGCCGGTGACGGCGGTGAGCACGCCGGTGGGGAACCGGGCGGTGACGTCCCGCAGGTTGTGGGTGCGGGCGCGCTCGACGGTCAGCCACCCGGCGGGGGCCCGGAAGGCGGCCTTGACGGGCGCGGCGCCGCGCAGGTGGCGCCCGGTGACGGTGTCGGCGGCGCGCAGGTCCGCGACGGTGCCGGCGAACACGACCCGGCCGCCGTGGGCGCCGGCGCCGGGCCCCATGTCGACGACGTGGTCGGCGACGCGGATGACGTCGGGGTCGTGCTCGACGACCAGCACCGTGTTGCCCTTGTCGCGCAGCCGCGCCAGCAGGCCGTTAAGCCGGTCGACGTCGCGGGGGTGCATGCCGGCGCTGGGCTCGTCGAAGATGTAGGTCAGGCCGGTGAGGCTGGAGCCCAGGTGCCGGACGACCTTGAGCCGCTGCGCCTCGCCGCCCGACAGCGTGCGGGTCTCGCGGTCCAGGGTGAGGTAGCCGAGGCCGATCTCCTCCAGCCGCCGCAGCCGGGTGGTCGCGGCCTCGGCGACCCGCGCGGCGACCGGGTCGGTGATCTCGGTGAGCGTCCGGGCGAGGTCGGCGACCTCCATGCGGGCGAGGTCGGCGATGGTGCGCCCGTCGATCCTGGAGGCGAGCGCGGCCGGGTTGAGCCGCGCGCCGCCGCACGCGGGGCAGGGCAGCGCGCGGGTGACCCTGCGGGCGGCCTCGCGGGTGCGGCCGGTGAGGGTGTTCAGGTCGCGCCGGATGTAGAGGCGTTCGAACCGCTCGGCCAGGCCCTCGTAGGCGTTGTGGCCGAGGGACCCGGTGCGGTTGCGGCGGCGGACGCGGAACCCCTTGCCGTGCAGGAGCGTGTCCCATTCCTCGGGGGTGAAGTCGCGGAGCGGCTTGTCGGGGTCGAACAGCCCGGACTCGGCGTAGAGCTGCCACACGAACGTCCCGACGGCGAACGGCGGGAAGTTCACCGCGCCCTCGTTGAGGGTCCGGTCGGTGTCGAGGAAGGCGTCCAGGTCGAGGCGGACGACCGTGCCGAGGCCCTCGCAGTCGGGGCACATGCCCTGCGGGTCGTTGAAGGAGTAGGCGGCGGCCTCCCCGGCGGAGGGGGTGCCGTGCCGGGAGAACAGCACCCGCAGGACGGCGTGGATCTCGCTGATGGTGCCGACGGTGGAGCGGGCGTTGCCGCCGATGGGCCGCTGGTCGACGATGACGGCGGGGGCGAGGTGCTCGATGGCGTCGGCGTCGGGCCGCTCGTGCTTGGGCAGCCGGTCGCGGACGAACCAGGTGTAGGTCTCGTTGAGCTGCCGCTGCGCCTCCACGGCGACGGTGCCGAACACCATCGAGGACTTGCCCGATCCGGACACGCCGGTGAACACGACGATCCGCTCCTTGGGGATCCGCAGCGAGACGTCCTTGAGGTTGTTCTGCCGGGCCCCGGTGATCACGATGCTGCCTGCGCTCATGCGGCCCAGGCTAGGAGCCAATGAGGTCAGGTTCTGGCCGCATTGTCGGCCATACTGGTGAGCGTGACCGACACCACCTCCGGCGCCGCCTCCGCTTCCGCTACCACCACGGGCACCGCTTCCGCTCGGCTGCTGCACCTGCTGTCGCTGCTCCAGGCGCGGCGGGAGTGGACGGGCCCGGAGCTGCGGGAGCGGCTCGGGGTGAGCGCCCGCACCGTCCGCCGGGACGTGGAGCGCCTGCGCGCCCTCGGCTACCCGGTGCTGGCCACGCTCGGCGCCGCGGGCGGCTACCGGCTGGAGGCGGGCACCGCGATGCCGCCGCTGCTGCTGGACGACGAGGAGGCCCTGGCGATCGCGGTGGGGTTGCGCGGCGCGGCCGGGGGCGCGGTCGCGGGGATCGAGGAGTCCTCCGTGCGGGCCCTGGCGAAGCTGGAGCAGGTGCTGCCCGAGCGGCTGCGGCGCCGGGTGAACGCGCTGCACGCGGCGACGACGCCGCTGACCGGGCCGCCCGCCGGCCCGGTGGTGGAGCCCGCGACGCTGACGGTGCTGGCCGCCGCGTGCCGGGACCGCGAGCGGCTGCGGTTCGGGTACCGCGACCGCGACGACACCGCCTCGGCCCGGCTGGTGGAGCCCTACGGGCTGGTGTCGGCGGGGCGCCGCTGGTACCTGGTCGCGTGGGACACCGGGCGCGAGGGGTGGCGGACGTTCCGCGTCGACCGGATGGGCGATCCGCGCGGGACGGGGGTGCGGTGCCCGCCGCGCGAGCTGCCCGCCCCCGACGCGGCCGCGTTCGTGACGCGGTCGCGGGCGGGGGACCGTCCCGTCCGGCGGGCGGTGCTGGTGGTGCACGCCCCGGCCGAGGAGCTGATCGACCGGTTCCGGGTGAGCGGCGCGGAGGTCGAGGCCGTCGACGAGCGCACCTGCCTCCTGCGCACCGAGCCCGACTCGCTGGAGTGGACGGCGCTGCGCGTCGCGTTCCTGGACCTGGAGTTCGAGGTGCGGGAGCCGCCGGAGCTGGCCGCGCGCCTCGCCGACCTGGGGCGTCGCCTGCTCCGCGCGGCCGGGGAGTGACCCCGGCGGCGGGCGGGTGGCGGCCCCTGCGGCGGCCCTGGCGCGTTCCGGTGCGAGGATGGGAGCCGTGACCGAGGAGATCGACGCGCGCGGGGCGGCGGGGCGGCCCACGCCGGGAACGCAGTCGGTGGACCGTGCCGTCGCGGTGCTGCGGTCCTTCGAGGGCGCGGCGCGGCAGACGCCGACGGAGGTCGCGCACCGGCTCGGCCTGTCGGTCAGCACCGCGCACCGGATCGTCCGGGCCCTGTACGACACGGGGATGCTCGGCCGGGACGCCCAGACCGAGCGGTACTTCCTCGGCCCGACCACCGCGATCCTCGGGCGGCTGGCGCTGGAGCGGATGGGCACCACGCTGCTCCAGCCGGAGCTGACCGCGCTGCGGGACGGGACGGGCGAGGCGGTCAGCCTGGGCGTGCGGGTGGGCGACGAGGTCGCGGTCCTGCTGCACCTGCCCTCGACGCATCCGCTGCGCTACGACCAGCCGCCGGGGGCCCGCAACCCCATCCACGGGTGCGCGATGGGCAAGGCGCTGCTGGCGTTCGCCGACGGGGCCGGCGACGCCGGCGGGGCCGAGGGGGGCGTGGCGATGGAGGAGCCCTACCGCCGCTACACCCCCGCGACCCTCACGACCCGCGCGGCGCTGGAGGAGGATCTGGCGCGCGTCCGCGAGCGCGGCTACGCGGTCAACGAGGAGGAGCGCCTCATCGGTGTCCGCGCGGTCGCGGCGCCGGTGCGCGACGGGGCGGGCCGGGCGTTCGCGGCGGTGGCGCTGCAGGGCCCGGCGGTGCGTTTCGGCCCGGACCGCATGCCCGGCCTGGCCGAGGCGGTGCTGGCGGCGGCGGGCCGCCTGACCGCGCTGCACCGGCACCTGCCCGGCGCCTGAGGCCGCATGCGGGTCGCCTGAGGGGCGGGCCGCTCGCATGCCATCGCGCGGGCGGAGTTCTTACAAGGTTCGAACAAGGAGCGCCGCCGGGCCGTCCAGGGCCGCCGCGCGGGGGCGCCGCGTCCTAGTTTCGTCGGCATGAACGTACTGCTCACCGGGTCGGCCGGTTTCATCGGTTCGCACATCGCCGAGGCGCTGGCCGCCTCGGGGCACCGGGTCCGGGGCCTGGACCTCCGGCCCGACGGGCTCGGGGACGCGCCGGGCGACGTCCGCGACGCCGCCGTGGTCGCGCGGCGGCTGGCGGGCGTGGACGCGGTGTGCCACCAGGCGGCCATGGTGGGCCTCGGCGTGGACGCCTCCGACCTGCCCGCCTACACCTCGGCGAACGTGCAGGGGACGGCGGTGCTGCTGGCGGAGATGGCCCGCGCGGGGGTGCGGACGCTGGTGCTGGCGTCCTCGATGGTGGTGTACGGGGAGGGGGCCTACGCCTGCCGCAGGCACGGGCGGGTCCGGCCCGGACCGCGGCCGGAGGAGGCGCTGCGGGCGGGGCGGTTCGAGCCGCCGTGCCCGGTGTGCGGGAGCGCCCTCCAGGCGGGGGCGGTCGGTGAGGAGACGCCGCCCGACCCCCGCAACGTCTACGCCGACACCAAGCTCGCGCAGGAGCATCTGGCGGCGTCGTGGGCGCGGATGGCGGGCGGGTCGGTGGCGGCGCTGCGGTACCACAACGTGTACGGGCCGCGGATGCCGCGCGACACCCCCTACGCGGGCGTCGCGGCGCTGTTCCGGTCGCGGCTGCTGGCGGGGGAGGCGCCGCTGGTGTTCGAGGACGGGGCGCAGCGCCGCGACTTCGTGCACGTCCGCGACGTCGCCCGCGCGAACGTGCTGGCGCTGGAGCGGCTCGCGGAGGCGCCGCCGGGCGGGGCGCGCGCCTACAACATCGCCAGCGGCGGGCCCCGCACGGTCGGGGAGATGGCGGCGGCGCTGGCGGGCGCCCTGGGCGGCCCGGCGCCGCGGGTGACCGGCGGCTACCGGCTGGGGGACGTGCGGCACATCGTGGCGCGGCCCGACCGCGCGCGCGACGAGCTGGGGTTCGGCGCGTCGGTGGCGTTCGCGGACGGCGTCGCGGAGTTCGCGCGGCAGCCCGTCACGAGTTCGTAAGGGTCGTTCCGATGTCACCGAAAGTAGCGTCAAGCCCGTGATCGATGTGGTGCTTCCCTGCCTCGACGAGGCCGAGGCGTTGCCCTGGGTGCTGGCGCGGATGCCGGACGGCTTCCGTGCGCTGGTGGTCGACAACGCCTCCACCGACGACTCCGCGCGCGTGGCCGCGGACCTCGGCGCGCGGGTCGTCCCGGCCCCGGTGCGCGGGTTCGGCGCGGCCTGCCACGCGGGGCTGCTGGCGGCGACCGCCGAGATGGTGTGCGTGATGGACGCCGACGCCTCGCTGGACCCGGCGGACCTGCCCCGGCTGGTGGCCGCGCTCGCCGACCTGGGGGCGGCGGGTGCGCCGGCGCTGGTGCTGGGGCGGCGGCGGCCGGTGGGGCGCGGCGCGTGGCCGCCGCACGCGCGGCTCGGCAACGCCGTCCTGGCGCGGTCGCTGAACCGGCGGGCCGGGACGCGGCTGCGCGACCTCGGGCCGATGCGCGCGGCGCGCCGCGCGGACCTGCTCGCGCTGCGGCTGGCCGACCGCCGGTTCGGGTACCCGCTGGAGATGGTGCTGCGCGCGGCCCGCGCGGGCTGGCGCGTCGCCGAACTGGACGTGCCCTACCGGCCGCGGACGGGGACCTCGAAGGTGACCGGCACGGTCGGCGGGACGGTGCGCGCCGTCCGCGACATGCGGCGGGTGCTGGCCGAGGCGGCCTCGTGAGCGCGCCGGCCACCGGAGCGGCCGATCTGCTCGTCATCGCCAAGGAGCCGGTCGCGGGCCGGGTCAAGACGCGCCTCACCCCCGCCTACACGCCGGCGGAGGCGGCGGCGCTGGCGGGGGCGGCGCTGCGCGACACCCTCGCGGCGGTCGCGGCGGCGCGGGCGGGGCGGCGGACGCTGGTACTGGAGGGTGCGCCGGGGCCGTGGCTGCCGGAGGGGTTCGCGGTGTGCGCGCAGCGCGGCGGCGGGCTGGACGAGCGGCTCGCGCACGCGTTCGCCGACGCGGACGCGGGCCGTCCGCTGGTGCTGGTGGGGATGGACACGCCGCAGGTGACGGCCGCGCTGCTGGAGCGGGCGTGCGCCGCGCTGGCGACGCACGGGGCGGTGTTCGGACCGGCGGCCGACGGCGGGTTCTGGCTGCTGGGGCTGCGCCGCCCGGACGCCTCGCTGCTGCGCGGGGTGCCGATGTCGCGCGCCGACACCGGGGCGGCGGTGCTGGGCCGGTTGCGCGCGGCGGGGCTGCGGACGGCGGTCCTGCCGGTGCTGACCGACGTGGACACCCCCGCCGACGCCGCGGCGGTCGCGGCGGCGGCGCCGGGCGGGGAGTTCGCGGCGGCGGTGCGGGCGCTCGGGACCAGGCTCGGGACGAGGCGCGGGGTCGGGCCCGGGGCCGGGCTCGGGGGCAGGACGGTCCCGGCGTGATCGGCGAGCTGTATGAGGAGGCGCTGCGGGGCGGGGCGCGGGTGGAGATCGAGCACGCCGACGGGCGGCGCCGCCCGCTGCCGGTGTGGGAGTGGCTGGCGCCGCGTCCGGGCGACGCGGGGCTGCTGCGGCGGTGCGCGGGCGCGACGCTGGACGTGGGGTCGGGGCCGGGGCGGCTGACGGTGGCGCTGGCCCGCCGGGGCGTCCCGGTGCTGGGCATCGACGTCGCGCCCGCCGCCGTGGCGCTGACGGTGGCGGCGGGCGGTCCGGCGCTGTGCCGGGACGTGTTCGGGCGGGTGCCGGGCGCGGGCCGCTGGGAGACGGTGCTGCTGGCCGACGGGAACGTGGGGATCGGCGGTGACGCCGAGGCGCTGCTGCGCCGGGTGGCGGCGCTGCTGGCGCCCGGCGGCCGGATGCTGGTGGAGGTGGACCCGCCGGGCGGCGGCGCGCGCGTCGAGCCGCTGCGGCTGCGTTCGGGCCGGTCGGTCGGCGAGTGGTTCGCGTGGGCGCACGTCCCGGCCGACGCCGTCGCGGGCTTGGCGGCCGCGTGCGCGGTGCGGGTGGCGGAGGTCTGGGAGGAGTCGGGCCGGTGGTTCGCCACGCTGACCCGCTGACCGGGCGCGCCTCCGCACCGGCCGCGCGGCGCCGCCCGTCGCGGCGCGCCGTGCGGGCGGGGGCGGTGGTCGTGTGGGCGGCGGGGATCGCGGCGGCGTTCGCCGTCGGCTGGCACCTGCGGCGCGCGGGACTGGCCACCGAGGACGCGTTGCCGCCGCTGCACGCGCGGTTGCGGGACCGTCCGCCGACCTGGGGGATGCTGCCCGCGCTGGCGGTGGCGGCGGCCGGGGTGGCGGTGCTGCCCGCGCTGGTGTCACGGCTGCCGTGGCGGGCGCTGCCGCCGGTCGCGTGGGCGGGCGCGGCGCTGTGGGCGGTGGCGCTGGCGGTGGCCGACGGGCCGGGCGCGCTGTCCGGGCCGCTGGACGCGCCGACGGAGTACCCGGCGGGGCTGGCGCAGCTGCGTCCCGACCCGGCGGAGTGGCTGCGGACCTTCACCGAGCGGCTCGGCGGCTACACCACCCATGTGCGGGGGCATCCGCCGCTGCCGATGCTGGTGCTGTGGCTGCTGGAGCGGGCGGGCCTGCCCGGGACGGGCTGGGCGGCGGCGCTGGTGATCGCGGCGGGGTCGTCGGCGGCGGCGGCGATCGCGGTGACGGTGCGGGAGCTGGCGGGCGAGCGGGCGGCGCGCGCGGCGGTCCCGTTCCTGGTGCTGGCCCCGCTGGGGGTGTGGGTCGCGACGTCGATGGACGCGCTGTTCCTGGGCGTGGGCGCGTGGGGGACGGCGCTGACCGCGCTGGCGGCGCGGCGGCGTCCGGCGCGTCCGGGGGCGCGGGTGGCGGCGGCGGTGGGCGCGGGGCTGCTGCTGGGCTGCCTGCCGTATCTGAGCTACGGGCTGCTGCCGCTGTTCGCGGTGCCGGCGGCGGTGCTGCTGTCGGCGCGTCCCCGCCCGGTGGTGCTGGCGGCCCTCGGCGCGGGGCTGGTGGTGGTGCCCGCGGCGCTGACGGCCGGGGGGTTCTGGTGGCCCGACGGGGTCCGCGCGACGCTGGACACCTACCTGGTCAGCCGGGGGTCGGCGCGGCGCTCCTACGGCTACTTCGTGTTCGCGGACCTGGCGGTGCTGGGGCTGCTGGTGGGCCCGGCCGTCGCCCACGCGCTACCGGACGCGGTGCTGGACGCGGTGGCGGCGGTGCGGCGGGCGGCGCGGGCCCTGAGGTCTGCGCCGTCGCCGTCGCCGTCGCCAGCGCCGGGGCCGGGGCCGGGCGCGGCGCTGCCGGTGTGCGCGGCGCTGGTGGGGATGCTCGCGCTGGACCTGTCGGGCGTCACCAAGGGCGAGGTGGAGCGGATCTGGCTGCCGTTCGCGGCGTGGACGCTGGCCGCCGCGTCCCTGCGGGGGCCGCGGTCGCGGTGGTGGCTGGCGGCGCAGGCGGCGACGGCGCTGGCCGTCCAGGCGCTGGTGCTGTCGCCGTGGTGACCCTCGGCGGCACGGTCGGCGAAAAAAGTTCCGGCGGGGATGTCGATCGGGGCGGGGCCCGCGCGACGCGTCGGTGAAAGCCGATGAGACACCTCGCACGAAGGGACCACGACCATGGCCGCCATCTCCTCCTCCACCCCCGCCACCACCCCCGCCTCCTCACCGGCCACCACGCGGGGCGGGCGCCGGACGCTGCGCAGGGTCCTGTGGGGCGCGCAGATCCTGCTCGCGGTGTTCCTGTTCGCCGGGTCGGCGCTGCCGAAGTTCGCCGGGCAGGCCGAGGCCGTCCGGACGTTCGAGGAGATCGGCTGGGGCCAGTGGTTCCGGTACGTGACGGGCGCGGTCGAGGCGGCGGGGGCGATCGGGCTGGTGGTGCCCCGGCTGGCGGGCCTCGCGGCGGTCGGGCTGATCGGTCTGATGGCGGGGGCCGCGGCGACGCAGCTGCTGGTGCTGTCGGCGCCGTGGGCGGCGCTGCCCGCCGCGTTCGCGGTGGTGTTCGCCGTGATCGCGTGGGACCGCCGCGCCGAGACCGGCGCGCTGCTGCGCGCGCCGCGCCGCTGAGCCGGAAGCGGCCCGGAGCCGGCGGCTCCGGGCCGCCCCGGCCCGCGGGGTCAGGTCGGGGGCCAGGTGATGAGCGTGCGGCCCCAGGTCACGCCCGCGCCGAACCCGGCGAGCAGGACCAGGTCGCCGCCCTTGAGGCCGCGGGCGCGGACGGCGGCGTCCAGGGCATGGGGGAGGCTCGCGGCGCCGATGTTGCCGGCGTCGCGTCCGGCGATGGCGAGTTGCTCAGGCTCCAGCCCGGCCTCGGCGGCCAGCGAGGCGACCAGCCGGGGGTTGGGCTGGTGGGGGACGACCAGCGCGAGGTCGGCGGGCTTGACCCCGGCCTCCTCGCACGCCTCGGCGACCAGCCGGGGGAAGATCTCGGTGATGAAGCCGCGGACGGCGCGGGCGTCCATGCGGATGGTGTGGCCGAGCCCCGCGAGGGTCTCGGGCGCGGCGGGGGCGCGGCTGCCGCCAGCGGGGATGAGGACGTCGCCGGCGTGCGTCCCGTCCGAGCCGAGGGTGATCGGCCCGATCCCGTACGGGCCGGGGGCGGGGCCGATGACGGCGGCGGCGGCGCCGTCGCCGAACAGCGCGGAGGTGGCGCGGTCGGCGGGGTCCAGGAACCGCGAGTACACCTCGACGCCGACGACCAGCGCGTAGGGGGCGGCGCCGCGCTGGGTGGACAGCCATCCGACGGCGGCCTGGAGCCCGTACACGAACCCGGTGCAGGCGGCGGAGACGTCGAAGGCGGCGGCCCGCCCGGCGCCGAGCAGCGCCTGGACGCGGCAGGCGGTGGAGGGCCCGAGTTCGTCGGGGGTGGAGGTGCCGAGGACGATGAGCCCGAGGTCGCCGGGGGCGAGCCCGGCCCGCTCCAGCGCGCGGCGGGCGGCGGCCGCGGCCAGGTCGGAGGCGGCCTGCCCGGGCGCGGCGACGCTCCGGGAGCGGATGCCGGTGCGGCTCTCGATCCAGTCGGGGGGCAGGCCCAGCGCGCGGGCGATGCCGTCGCTCTCCACGCGGCGGGAGGGCAGGTAGGAGCCGGTGCCCCGGATCGCCCATCCCGTGCCGGGGGTTTCGGTCCGCCGCGGCTCCGTCCTGGGGGGAGGGCTCTGCGCGCCCTCCGGAACGGCCATGTCGGTTCGCAGCCGCGGGCCGGTCTGCTTCCAGGTCATGCGTCGCTCCCCTCCACCGGCGCGGGGCCGGTGGCCGTGGCGGGCCGGTCGGCCTGGCGTCGCAGGGGCGCGCCGCCGGGCGCCGCGCGCACGTGCCGCCCGCCGCGCTATCGGCGCGTGCGGCGTCGCATGCTGACGCGACCGACGGTTGCCAGACCGATCCCACGAGTGAATAATCCCATTTCAGGGTTTTTGTTCCATATCAAAATTGTTCAGCGGCCTTTATCCGGAAAGAAAAGCGAGCCTTCCTTTCAGGTAAGGAGACCCCGGGTGCCTGTGTCCTTCCGTCCGGCCGAGGAGCTCAAGCCCGACGACGTCTGTGCCTTCCTGTTCGCCGGCACCGGCTCGGCGGGTGTACCCGACCTGGTCTCGCCCACCCGCTGGTCCCCGGCCGCCGCCCGCGCGGTCGAGGACGTCCTGGACGCGGTGCAGGAGGGCCTGCCCCGCACGGGGTGGCCGTCGCTGCGCGCGATCCTGCTGGAGAACCCCGGCGGCTACCGGGCGGCGGCGCGGGCGCCGGGCGTCGCGCAGCTGTGCGGGTACGCCGCCTCGGTCGCGGTCGACCGGGCGCTGCGGACGGGCGGGATCCAGCCCGGCCACGCCGTCGGGCAGAGCTTCGGGGAGATCGCCGCGCTGGTGTGCGCGGGGGCGTTCGCGATCGCCGACGGCGCGCGGATGGCGGTCGCGCTGGTGGAGGTGCTCGCGCGGCACGGCGCGGGCGGCGGCATGGGGATGCTGGAGGCCGGCGAGGAGGCGACCCGCGCCGTCATCGCGGCGGCGGACGCGCCGGAGGTCGTGGTGGCGTGCCTGAACGCGCCGGAGGTGACGGTGGTCAGCGGCCCCGACAAGCCGCTGGAGGCGGTGCTGGCGGAGGCGGCGCCGCGGGGGGTGCGGGCCGTCCGGCTCGCGGTGCCCTACCTGTCGCACCATCCGGCGATGGCGGGCGCCGACGAGGAGTGGTACGCGGCGATCCGCGGGTTCCCGCAGCGGCCCCTGCGGGTGCGGGTGCACTCCCCGGTGCGGGGCCGCGCCTACACCGACGCCGACGACCTGCACCGGGCGCTGGCCGACTGCGTCGTCTCGCCGGTGCGGCTGCCGGAGGCGCTGCGCGCCGTCCACGCCGCCGGCGCGACGGTGTTCACCGAGGCGGGGCCGGGCAGCGCGCTGTGCCGGTGCGCGCGGCTGTCGGTGCCGGACGCGCGGACCCTGGCGCCGCTGCGCGAGCGCCCCTCCGCCGGGCGGCCGGCGGCCCCGCCGTCCGGCGCGGCGGGGGCGTCCCCGGCCGAGGGCAAGTCGGCGGCGGGCATCTCCCCGGCGCCCGGACGCGAGGGGGAGCTCCACGATGGCCACTGATCCCGGCGCGGGCACCGGCGCCGGCCTCGGGCTGCGGGAGTTCGTGCGCGGCACGGCGGCGCTGGACGACGCGGCGCGCGCGTGGCTGGCCGAGGCCGTCCCCCCGGACTGCTTCGGCTACCCCTCCGGGCTGACCGCCGACGAGCGGCTCGCCCTCACCTACGCGCGGCTGCGCCGCGCCGGGCGGGCCGCGCCGCCGGCCGCCGCGCTGCTGGCCGACCCGCCGGCGCTGTGCGGGCTGCTGGAGCGCGCCGCGATCGCCGACCCGGCGCTGTTCCACGTCATGCTGCTGCACTACACGCTGGCGCTGGGCCCGATCATGCGGTTCGGGGAGGGGCGGGACGGCCCGGAGGGCCCGGGGGGCCAGGGGGGCCCGGCGGAGGCGCGCGCGGCGCTGGAGTCGATGGAGGCGTTCGGGACGCTGCTGATGACCGAGGTGGGGCGCAGCAACAGCCACCTGTCGCCGCGCACGACCGCCCGGCACGACCCGGCGACCGGCGGGTTCGTGCTGAGCACCCCCGACGCGGCGGCGGCGAAGTTCCCCACCAGCGCGGGCCATCCCGGCGTCCCCAAGGTCGCGGCGGTGTACGCGACGCTGGTGCACGCCGGGGTCGAGCGCGGGGTGTTCGTGTTCGTGGTGCCGCTGCGGGGGCCGGGCGGCGAGGTCCCCGCCGGCGTCCGGGTCGTCGCGGCGCCCGAGACCAGCGGGCTGCGGGTCGACTACGCGGCGGTGCTGCTGGAGGACCTGCACGTCCCCTACGGGGCGTGGCTGCGCGACGGCGCCCGCATCGACGGCGGCGCCTTCCACGATCCGGCGGGGTCGGCGGCGGCGCGGCTGACGCGGTCGATGGGCATCGCGCCGCCGGTGTGGCGGGCGGTGATCTCGGCGTCGGCGGCGGTGGCGCGGGCCTCGGCGGGGACGCTGCTGGCGCACTCGGCGGGGCGGGGCACGCTGGGGCGGCTCGGGCCGCGCCGCCCGCTGACCGACTACCGCAACCAGCGGGAGGCGGTGCTCGGGGCGCTGGCCTCGGCGTACGCGCTGACCGCCGTCGCGGGGCACGTCAAGGCGCGGCCGGCGGCGGCGCCCGCGCCGGGCGGGCCGGGCACGGCGTGGGCGCCGTGGTCGGCGGTCGACCGGGACCTGGCGCTGCTGAAGGTCGCGGCGACCGTCCAGGCGCAGGAGACGGTGTCGCGGTGCCGGGTGCACAGCGGCGCGCCGGGGTTCGCGGCGGTGGAGCGCCTCAACGCCTACCGGGGCCTCACCCACGCCTACCTGAACGCCGGCGGCGACAACGAGCTGATCCTGTACGACACGGCCCGGGCGATGGCGGCGCTGGACCGCTACACCCCGCCCCCCGCGCGACCCGGACCGCCCGGCGGCGGGGACCTGGAGTCGCCGCGGACGTGGCTGTCCCTGGCGGGCGAGGTCGAGCGGCGGCTCCGCGACCGCCTCGCGGACCGTGTGGAGGCCGCGCGTAAGGCGGGGGCCGACGACTTCGCCGCCTGGAACGACAACCTGGCGCTGGCGGCGCGGACGGCGCGGGCGTGCGCGGACCGGACGGTGCTGGAGATCGTGGCGGGCGCGGCGGAGTCGGGCCCGCCCGCGCTGCGGCGGACGCTGGCCCTGTACGCGCTGGACTGGCTGGAGGGCCGCGCCGGGGACCTGCTGAACGAGGGCGTGGCGCGGCCGGGGGTGCTGGAGGAGGCGGCGGAGGCGCGGCGGCGGGTCGGCGACGCGCTCGCGCCGGACGCGGCGGAGCTGGCGGCGGCGCTGGAGCTGCCCTCCGAGGTCACCGCGCCGCCCGCGGCCTTCACCGGCGCGGGCGGCCCGGGGGGCGGCTGACAGGGGAAGACGCCGGCGCCACGCCGGGAGTTCGGAAAGGATGCGGGGGAACCCGCGCAGGGTGGCTACCGTTCTCGTTACAGAGCGCGCGGGTGAAGGGCATCCGCGACGCGCGATACGGAGGTAGGCACAGTGGGAGTCAGTCTGAGCAAGGGCGGCAACGTTTCGTTGACGAAGGAGGCTCCCGGACTGACCGCCGTCGTGGTGGGTCTGGGCTGGGACGTGCGCACCACGACCGGAACCGACTTCGACCTCGACGCCAGCGCCCTGCTGTGCTCGGCGGAGAACAAGGTCCTTTCGGACCAGCACTTCGTGTTCTTCAACAACCTCAAGAGCCCCGACGGCTCGGTCGAGCACACCGGCGACAACCTCACCGGTGAGGGCGAGGGCGACGACGAGCAGATCAAGGTGGGGCTGACGAGCGTCCCCGCCGAGGTCGCCAAGATCGTGTTCCCGGTCTCCATCTACGACGCCGACGGCCGCCAGCAGAGCTTCGGGCAGGTCCGCAACGCGTTCATCCGGGTGGTGAACCAGGCCGACAACAACGAGATCGCACGGTATGACCTGTCGGAGGACGCCTCGACCGAGACCGCGATGGTCTTCGGTGAGCTGTACCGCAACGGCGCGGAGTGGAAGTTCCGCGCGGTGGGCCAGGGCTACGCGTCGGGTCTGGCGGGCATCGCCTCCGACTTCGGCGTGAACGTCTGAGGCGCCCGGGGCCCGGGGCGGGGCGTGTGAGGACCGCCGGGACGGGATGAGCGCCGGGGCGCCCGGGTCCTTTCGGGGACCCGGGCGCCCCGTCCTCATCGGGCCGGTTCCGCCCTTGCGCCGGGGACGACGGCCATCGCCTCGATCTCGACGAGGAAGTCGTCGCGGACGAGGCGGGGCACCTCGATGAGCGAGGCGGCGGGCGACACCCCGGCGGGCAGCACCTCCATGCGGACGGCGCGGACGACGCCGACCCGGCGCGCGTCGCGCAGGAAGTAGCCGAGCCGCACGACGTGCTCCCACCCGGCGCCCGCGGCGGTGAGCGCGGCGTGCAGGTTGGCGAACACCTGCCGGGTCTGGGCCTCCAGGTCGCCGGGGCCGACGAGCTCGCCGGCGGCGTCCAGGGGGATCTGGCCGCTCAGCACGACCAGCCGGGCGGGCAGGTCGGCGGACACGGCGTGGCTGTAGCCGGGCCCGGGCGCGAGGTCGGGGCTGTCGATGTCGCGGATTCCGGTCCCGGCGCGGGGGCCGCTGTCGTCGCTCACCCGGTCACGGTACCGGCCGGTGATCGTCACCTGCGACAATGGGGGCATGACCGAGCGCGGGCCGATCGACTACTGGCTGACCGACATGGACGGGGTGCTGGTGCACGAGGGGCGGCCGGTGCCGGGCGCCGAGGAGTTCGTGCGCCGCCTGGCGGCCTCGGGCAAGCCGTTCCTGGTGCTGACCAACAACTCGATCTACACCAGGCGGGACCTGTCGGCGCGGCTGGCGGCGCTGGGGCTGGAGGTGCCGGCGGGGTCGATCTGGACCTCGGCGCTGGCCACGGCGCGGTTCCTGGCCGACCAGCGCCCGCAGGGGTCGGCGTATGTGATCGGCGAGGCGGGGCTGACGACGGCGCTGCACGAGGCCGACTTCGTCCTCACCGACATCGACCCCGACTACGTGGTGCTGGGCGAGACCCGCACCTACAGCTTCTCGCAGATCACGCGGGCGATCCGGCTGATCGAGGGCGGCGCGCGGTTCGTGGCGACCAACCCCGACCCGGTCGGCCCGTCGCCGGAGGGGTCGCTGCCGGCGTGCGGCGCGGTCGCCGCGATGATCACGCGGGCGACGGGGGTGGAGCCCTACTTCGTCGGCAAGCCGAACCCGCTGATGATGCGGACGGCGCTGAACGTGGTCGGCGGGCACAGCGAGCGCACCGCGATGGTCGGGGACCGGATGGACACCGACATCGTCGCGGGCGTGGAGGCGGGGCTGGAGACGATCCTGGTGCTGACCGGGGTGACCCGCAAGGAGGAGGTCGAGCGGTTCCCGTTCCGGCCGTCGCGGGTGGTGCCGTCGATCGCGGACGTGATCGACCTGGTCGGAGCCTGATCCGCGGCCCCGGCGGGCCTGGCGGTCCGTCCCGGCGGCGTGTGCCGGGGGTGTCCTGTCCCGGGGTGGTTTGGGCGGCCCGTGGTCGGCTAGGTTCCCGCGTGGTTCATCGATTCGCGCCGGGGCGCGTCTCGGGGGCGGGCGGGGGGACGGCGGCGCGGGCCGCCGGCGGGTGACCGCGCCGGTGCCCTCGCGGGGCGGTTCCGGTGCCCGACGCCGATCCGGGGAGCCGTGCGGAGGTCCAGCGATCCGTCTCATGCGCGCCATGGCCGATGGCGGGCCCGCTGGAGTGCCCGCCGGCGGGTGCGGTGGCTGGCGCCGGGCGCCGTCGTGGTGCTGCTGGGCGGCGACGCGGCGTTGACGGTGCCCGCCGGGGATCCGGTCAGAGTCCGGCCCGCCCTTTCCGGGCACGGGCTGGGGGACGCGGTGTCGGCGCTGGCGGCGGACCCGGCCGCGGCGGGTCCGGTGGTGAACGGGCGGCGGCAGCCGGTGCGGGTGCGGGTCCCGGAGTCGGCGGCCGGGTCGTACGCGCGGGTGCCGGGGACGGCGGCGCCGCCGGCGGGGGCGCGGGGGACGCTCGTCCGGTACGGGGTGGAGGTGGAGCGGGGGCTGCCGCTGGACGGCGCGGAGTTCGCGGCGGAGGTGCACCGGGTGCTGAACGATCCGCGCGGGTGGGGGCACGGCGGGGTGATGCGGTTCGAGCGGGTGGCGGGCGGTCCGGTGCGGTTCCGGGTGGCGCTGTCGAGCCCGGCGATGACCGACCGGATGTGCGCGCCGCTGGTGACGGGCGGGGAGCTGTCGTGCGGGCACGGGGACCGCTCGGTGATCAACGCGCGCCGGTACGGGGAGGGCGCGGCGTCCTACGGCGCGGACCTGGCGTCCTACCGGGAGTACCTGATCGGCCATGAGGTGGGGCACGCGCTGGGGCACGGGCACGCGGGGTGCCCGGGGCGGGGGCGGCGGGCGCCGGTGATGGTGCAGCAGAGCAAGTCGCTGTACGGGTGCCGCGCGAACCCGTGGCCGCACCCCGACTGATCACGGGGGGTCGGGCGGGGCGGGGTGCGGGGCCTAGACTCGGTGCGACCATGCGCATGATCAAGAGTGCGGGCTCGCGTGAGCTGGAGGTCCGCAGGTCCCGGTTCGTCTGCACGCTCGCCCGGGTGGGCGGCGAGGCGGAGGCGGTGGAGTTCCTGGCGGCGCATCGGCGGGCGCACCGGGACGCGACGCACAACTGCACCGCCTACGTGGTGGGCGAGCGCGGGGAGATCGCCAAGAGCAGCGATGACGGGGAGCCGGCGGGGACGGCGGGGATCCCGATGCTGGAGGTGCTGGTGCGGCGGGGGCTGACCGGCACGGCGGCGGTGGTGACGCGGTACTTCGGCGGGGTGAAGCTGGGCGCGGGCGGGCTGGCGCGCGCCTACGGGCAGGCGGTCGCGGACGCGGTCGACGCGGTGGGGGTGGTGGAGCTGCGCCCGGTGGTGACGGTGACGGTGGAGGTGGAGCACGCGCTGGCGGGGCGTTTCCTGGGTGACCTGCACGGGCGGGGGCTGCGTCCGGGGGACGTCCGCTACGGGGCGGGGGTGGAGGCGGACGTGGTGGTGCCGGTGGAGGGGGTGGGGGCGTTCGAGGCGTGGGCGGCGGAGGCGACGGCGGGGCGGGCGCGGGTGCGGCGGGGCGCGCCGGGGTTCGTGGAGGTGCCGGTCACCGGTTGAGCCGGCTCGGCCGTCCCGCTGCCGGGGGTACCGCCGGTCAGGCGGTCTGGCGGGGGGCGGTGGCGCGGAGGCGGCGGAGCATGCGGGCGTCGGCGAACCCGACGGCGTGGGCGGCGGCCTCGGTGGTGGCGCCCTGGGAGATGAGGTGCTCGGCGCGTTCCAGGCGGAGTTCTTGCTGGTAGCGCAGGGGGGTGCGGCCGGTGGCGGCGGTGAAGCGGCGGCTGAGGGTGCGTTCGCTGACGCCGGAGGCGGCGGCGAGGTCGGCCAGCGGCAGCGTGCGCGTGTAGCCGGTGTCGATGAGGTCCTGGGCGTGGTGGACGGTGTCGCTGAGGTGGGCGCGGTGCCGGAGCATGGCGCTGGCCTGGGGTTCGTCGCCGTTGCGGCGGGCGTAGACGACCATGGCGCGGGCGATGCGGGCGGCGGTGCGGGGGCCGTGCCGGGCGGCGGCCAGGTGCAGGGCGAGGTCGATGCCGCTGGCGATGCCGGCGGAGGTGACGACGCGGTCGTCGGTGACGTAGAGGACGTCGCGGATGACGGTGGCGCGGGGGTGGCGGCGGGCCAGGACGTCCTGGAGGCGGTGGTGGGTGGTGCAGCGGCGGCCGTCCAGGAGCCCGGCGTGGCCGAGGGCGAACGCGCCGGCGCAGACGCTGGCGACCAGGCCGCCGGCGGCGTGGTGGGCGGCGATGCGGGCGGCGGTGCGCTCGCCGACGGGCGGGGTGTGGGGGGCGCCCGGGTCCTGGTGCCAGCCGGGGACCAGCAGGATGTCGTCGCTGGTGAGGCGGGGCCAGTCGGTGGTGGCCTGGACGGTGAGGCCCTGGGCGGTGGGGACGCCTTCCTGCTCGGCGTGGTAGGTGAGCCGGTAGGGGTGGCCGGCCTGGGCGGCGGTGGAGAACACCTGCGCGGGCCCGGCGAGGTCGAGCAGGTGCAGCCCGGGGACGAGCAGGAAGGCGATCTGGTTCACGATCCGGTCATTCTAGCCGGTGAAGGAGGCGAGGGTCGCGATGGTCGCGAACCGTCCGGCGAGGGCGTACTCGGTGCGGGCGATGATCTGGTCGGTGGGCAGGGTGGCGGGGTCGGCGAGGACCTCGGCGAGGGGGCGCCCGGCGGGGGCGTCGCGGTGGGGGATGGGGAAGGTGGCGGTGGCGTCGGTGACGAAGGTGACGCCGTAGCCGAGGTCGGCGGCCAGGCGGGCGGTGGTCTCGCAGCACTGCTCGGTCTGGATGCCGGAGATGACCACTTCGCGGACGCCGTGGGAGGTGAGGAGCTGCTGGAGCCCGGTGGTGGTGAAGGCGTTGCGGGAGGTCTTGGTGAGGACGGGTTCGCCGTCGCGCGGCTCCAGGCCCTCGATGAGGCGGACGTGGCCGGAGGCGGGGTCGAAGGGGCTGCCGGTGCCGGGGTCGGCGTGCAGGATCCACACGACCAGGTCGCCGGCGGCGCGGGCGGCCTCGACCAGCCGGGCGGTGCGCTCGGCGATGTCGGGGGCGGACACCGCCTGCCACAGCTCGCGGCGGCGGAAGGACTCTTGGACGTCGATGACGAGTAGCGCTCGGTTCATACCGGTCATCCTGCCGGGCGGGCAGGGGCGCGCGGCAGGCACCATCACGGCGTGATGCGGAACGATCCGGTCAGGACCGACCCCGGGCCGAGGGGCGCGGCGCGGGGGCGTCGGGGCGTATCGCGGGGTGTATCGCGGGTGTATCGAAAGGCGCATACGCCGCCGCAACGCCCCGGCGGCTTCAGTGGTGGCGCGGGCCGGGACGGCCCGCGCCGGGGCGGCGCCCCGGCGGCGGAAGGTGATCACGAGAGGGTGTGCGTCGTGGTGTTGGGGAAGGTTCGTCGGCCGTTGGGGAGGGCGGGTCTGGCCGCCGGTGCCGCCGTGGTGATGGCGGCGCCGGCGGGGACGGCCTCCGCCGCGCCCCCGGCGCGGGTGGGGGACGTGCAGGCGGCGCTGGAGGAGGCGGCGAGGACCCCGGGGGTGGTGGGCGTCGTCGGCGCGGCCTACGTCGACGGGAGGCTGGCGGGGCAGGGCAGCGGCGGCTCCCGGCTGCTGGACGGGAAGGGCGGGCGGATCCCGCCGGGCGCCCGGTTCCGGATCGGGTCGCAGACCAAGGAGATGGTGGCGACCGTCGTGCTGCAACTGGTGAAGGAGGGGCGGCTGGGCGTGGACGACAAGCTCGCCGACCTGCTGCCGGTGGTGGTGGAGAAGGACCTGGTGGCGCGCGCCGAGGACATCACGGTGCGGCAGATGATCCGGCACACCTCCGGCATCCCCGACTGGTACGCCGCCAAGCCGAACCCGGACGGCAGCGAGGGGGAGGAGCCGGCGTTCGACGTGTTCGACTTCACGACGAACTACTCGCCGCTCGACATCGTGGGCTGGAGCCGGGGCCGCCCCCGCACGGGCGAGCCGGGCGAGCGGTACGCCTACTCCAACACCAACTACACCCTCCTCGGGATGATCATCGAGCGGGTGACGGGCCGGGACCTGGCGACCGAGATGCAGGGCCACCTGTTCGGGCCGCTGGGGATGACCCGGACCTACCTGCCGCTCAAGCCGCCGGAGGGCATCCGGGGGCCGCACGGCCACGGCTACTATCCCGACGCCGACGGCCGGCTGCGCGATGTGGACCGGTTCAACGCCAGCATCGCCGGGGCGGCGGGCGGGGTGGTCTCCACCGCGCGCGACATGAGCGTCTACAAGCGGGCGTTCGTCCAGGGCAGGCTGCTGCCGCCGGAGCTGCAGCGCGTGCTGACCGACCGGCTGCCCGGCGGCGGCGGCCTGGCCCCCCAGGGCGCCCAGGGCGCCCTGGGGGGCCGGGGGCTCGCGGGCGGGGACCTGTGCGGCACGTTCAAGGTCATGGGCGGGACCACCGCCGGCTACCTGGCGATGACCTTCTACTCCGATGACGGCCGCCGCGAGTTCGCGGTGTCGCTGACGTTGAGCGGCAAGGACATCAGCCGGGCGGGCCAGGCGGCGGGCACGGCGATGGAGCGGGTGTTCTGCCCGTCCTCGTGACGGCGTCCGCCTTGGGGGTGTCCTGGGCCGGTCGTCTGGCTCGTCCGGCTCGCCTGGCGCGCGGGGGCGCGGACGGTCGGCCCGGGGCGCCGACCCCATTGGAAAGATCTTGGACGGGGGTGGGAAAGACCGGTTTGTTCGGGCATGTCCCGGGGTGAGGGGGACGGGTCGGACTGGGGGGATCGGTATGGGCGAGGTGGCGGACTCCTGCGCCTCGGGCGTGAGCCTGGGGGTGGAGGAGGAGTTCCTGCTGGTGGACGCGGTGACGGGCGAGAGCGTTCCGGGGGCGGAGGGGGTGCTGGCGCGGGCGCGGCGGCACCGCTGGGCGCGGACGGGCGGGTCGTTCCAGACCGAGTTGCTCACCTCGCAGGTCGAGGCGGCCACGGGCGTGTGCCGGGACGTGCCGGGGCTGGCGGCGCAGCTGCGGTTCGGGCGTGCGCGGCTGGCGGAGGCGGCGCGGGCGGGCGGGATGCGGCTGGTGTCCTCGGGTGCGCCGGTGCTGGGCGGGGCGGCGCCGCCGCCGTCGCCGGGCGAGCGGTTCGCGCGGATCACCGCCGCCTACGGCACGGTGATCGCCGACTACCAGGCGTGCGGCTGCCACGTCCACGTGGGCGTCGCGGACCGGGAGGCGGCGGTGGCGGTGGTGAACCATCTGCGTCCGTGGCTGGCGCCGCTGCTGGCGCTGTCGGCGAACTCGCCGTTCCAGCGCGGCCGCGACTCCGGGTACGCCAGCCACCGGCTGGTGGAGCTGGCGCGGTTCCCGGGGGCGGGTGTGCCGCCGTGGTCGGCGTCGGCGGCCGACCACGACCGGCGGGTGGCGGTGCTGGTGGAGTCGGGGGTGCTGGTGGACCCGGCGATGACGTTCTGGCTGGCGCGCCCGTCGCCGCGGTGGCCGACGGTGGAGGTGCGGGCGGCCGACGCGGCGGCGACGGCGGACGAGGCGGCGTTGCAGGCGGCGCTGGTGCGGGGGCTGGTGGGCGCGGCGCTGGCGGACCTGTCGGCGGGGCGGGAGGCGCCGCGGTTGGACGAGCAGGTGTGCGCGGCGGCGCTGTGGGGCGCGGCGCGGCACGGTATGGACGGCCCGGCGCTGGACCCCTTCACCGGGCGGGCGGTGCCGGCGTGGCGGCTGCTGGGGGACCTGGTGGCGCGGGCGGCGCCGTCGCTGGCGCGGACCGGTGACCTGGCGTGGGTGCGGGCGGCGGTGGAGGCGGTCCGGCGGGAGGGGACGGGCGCGCGGCGGCAGCGGCGGGCGGCGGCGCGGGGGCGGCGGGCGCTGCTGGAGGCGCTGGCCCGCGACACCGAGTCGGGCGTGCTGCCCTACCCGTCGCCGGGGGCGCCCGATGGCGGGGCGGGCGCGGCCCGGGGCGGCCCCTTGGAGGCGGCCGCGGTCGTTCCCGGCGCGGTCGGGCCGGTCGGGGACGCGGCGCAGGACCGGGGCGGCCTCCCCTGACCGTCCCCGCCCGAATACGGCGGGCCGCGCGGCGGGGTCGGCGGGGTCAGCCGCCGAGGATGTCGAGGCTGTCCAGGGCGACGTCGAGGCGCTGGGCGAGGCGTTCGAGCTGCTCGTCGTTGGCGCCGGTGTCGAGTTCGGCGATGACGGCGTCCCGGGTGGTGATCACCAGGACGTCGTCGGCGTCGGCGTCCGCGGCGGTGGCGGAGGGGACGACGGCGGGGCGCCCGGCGAGCAGGACGAGGGCGGCGCCGCGGTCGGTGGAGGCGAGCAGGGCGTGCAGGTGGGCGGGCGTGATCATGGG
Organism: Actinomadura litoris; assembly: GCF_009733595.1. Taxonomy (GTDB): domain Bacteria; phylum Actinomycetota; class Actinomycetes; order Streptosporangiales; family Streptosporangiaceae; genus Spirillospora; species Spirillospora litoris. The sequence goes on from NZ_WOFH01000004.1 coordinate 384,382, forward strand.
CATTGGGCGGCCTCCTCGTGCTGCGTGGCTGCGGATCGCGGGTGTGTCGGGTTGTGGGTGGTGTCAGGGGCGGCGGCGGAGGGCGGTGGAGATCTCGTGGGCGCGGGCGGGTCCGCTGGTGTCGGGGGACAGGGGCGGGGTGTCGCGTCCGGCGCCGGCGCGCAGGCCGTCCAGGAACTCGGCGATGGCCTCGCGGGAGGTGTGCCGCGGGGTCCAGCCGAGTTCGTCGCGGGCGCGGGCGGTGTCCATGACGGGGACGCGGAGCGCGAGGTCGAGGAGGCCGGGGGAGGCGGGGACCAGCCGCAGGGCCCAGGCGGCGGCGAGCGCGGCGCGGACGCCGCGGGCGGGCAGCCGGACGGGTCGGGCGTCCAGCAGCCCGGCGAGTTCGGTGGCGTCCAGGACGGGGTCGGCGGCGATGTTGAAGGCGCCGCGGGCGTCGCCGAGCGCGGCGAGCGCGAACGCCTCGCCCGCGTCGGCGGAGTGGAGGGCCTGGAGGCGCATGCCGGGCAGGTCGGGGACGAGGGGGATGAGGCCGGGCCGGACGAGGCGGCCGGGCAGCAGCGGCCCGGCGAACAGGCGGCGCTGCTGGGCGGCGGTCTGGCGTTCGAAGATGAATCCGGGGCGGATCCGCACGACGCGCCGGTCCGGGTGGCGGGCCTGGTGGGCGTCCAGGAGCCGTTCGACGTAGGCCTTCTCGCGGCTGTAGGCGGCGCCGGGCCAGCCGTGGGTGGGCCAGGACTCGTCGACGGCGCGGTCCTTGGGGCCGGGGGAGTAGGCGCCGACGGAGGAGGAGTAGACCAGGGCGGGGACGTCGGCGCGGGCGGCGGCCTCGAACACGCGGGCGCTGCCGACGGCGTTGGCGTCCCAGGTGACGGGGGGCCGGTGGGTGGGTTGGAACAGCCACGCCAGGTGGATCAGGACGTCGGCGCCGCGCAGCAGGGGGACCAGGTCGGTGTCGGTGATGTCGGCGCGTTCCCAGGTGGTCTTGGGGGCCTCGCGGTGGGGGAGGCGGCGCGCGATGCCGGTGATGGCGGTGACGCGCGGGTCCGCGGCGAGCGCGGCGAGCGTGCTGGTCCCGATGTTGCCGGTGGCGCCGGTGACGACGACCCGCATGGTGAACTCCCCCGTTTCGGCCCTGCCTGGCCTTGGTGGTGTGGTCGTCCGGTGGTGAGGTGGACGGGTCGGGCCCATTCCCGCCTGGCGGCGTTGTATGCGTCGCCGCCGGGCGGGCGCCGCGTGCGGGCCGGGCAGGGGCCGGGCGGCCCCGGGGCGGGGGCCGGGGGGCGGGTCAGGCGGATCGGGGTTCGCCGGGGCGGCAGTGGAGGCAGGGCCGGTATCCGGCGGCGAGCGCGGCGGGCAGCCCGCGGAACCCGTGCCGGTGGGCGGGGGTGATGCGGCGCGCGTCGGCGCAGGTGGGGTAGCAGACGACGCCGGTGGTGTCGCTGCCGACCAGGCGGATCCCGCGGGCGGCCAGCGCGGCGGCCTCGTCGAGGTCGACGTTCTCGGCGCGCAGCAGCCGCGCCTTGGCCTCGGCGCCGAACACGTAGTCGCCGACGGCGCCGTCGGAGCGGGTGACGCGGTGGCAGGGGATCAGCAGCGGGACGGGGTTGCGGCCGAGCGCGGACCCGGCGGCGCGGACGGCGCGGGGGCTCCCGGCCTGCCGCGCGACCCACGCGTAGGGGCGGGTCTGGCCGCGGGGGATGGTGGCGGTGGCGCGCAGCACGGCGGCCTCGAAGTCGGTGAGGCCGCGCAGGTCCAGCGGCAGCCCGGCGAGGCGTCCGGTGCGCAGGGCGGGGACGAGCCCGGCGGGGGGCCGGTCGGCGGGCAGCAGCGGGCGGGCGAACCGGGCGCGGAACGCGGCGGTGAAGGCGGGTTCGTCCATCCCGGCGCGCAGGAACGCGACGCCGTGGTCGGTGAAGGCGACCTGGAGGTCCTCCAGGGGGCCGGGGACGGAGACGCGGCGGGCGGCGATGCGGTCCAGCAGCCCGGCGGGCGCGTCGGCGGCCAGCCCGGCGAGGCCGGAGGTGAGGTCAGAGGTGAGGTCGGAGGCGGTGGGGCCGGTCGCGGGGGCGTCCGTGCCGGTGGTGGGTTCGGTGTGGTGGTTCATGGGGTGCCCCCTTGCGTGTGGTGGTGCGGCTGGTGGGGTGCGGGGCGCCGGTCGGCGTCCTGGGCGGTGTCCTGGGCGGGGACTGGGGCGGGTTCCTCGGCGGCGAGGGCGCGCAGGCGGGCCAGGCCCCGGGAGATGTGGGATTTGACGGTGCCCTCGGGCAGGTCGAGGACGGTGGCGATCTCGGCGACGGGCAGGTCGGTGACGTGCCGCAGGACGACGGCGGCGCGCTGCGCGGCGGGCAGGCCGGCCAGCAGCGCGGCGAGTTCGCGGCGGGTCTCGTGGCGGGCGGCGGCGGCCTCGACGGGTTCGGCGGGGTCGGGCGGGTCGGGGGCGTCCTCCAGCGGGCCGGGCGGGGGGCGGCGGGCGGCGGTGCGCAGCCCGTTGCGCCACAGGTTCGTCAGGATCGTCAGCAGCCAGGCGCGGGGCCGCAGCTCGGCGATCCGCCGCGGGCCGTAGCCGCACAGGGCGCGGTAGGCGCGCAGGAACGCCTCGGCGGCCAGGTCCTCGGCCTCGGCCCAGCGCCCGGTGAGGCGCAGCGCGGTGGAGAACACCGCCCCCCGGTACGCCTGGTACAGGGCGGCGAACCCGGCGTCGAGGTCGCGGGCGAGCGCCGCGGTGACCTCGGCGGCGGTGTCCTCGGCCGCGGCCGCCCGCGCGGCCGCCCCGGCGTCCGCATTGGCGTCGGCATTGGCGTCCGCGGCGGCGGTGTCCGGTGCCGCGTCGGGGTGCCGCGTGTCCGCGCGTGTCTTCGGGGTGGTTTCGTCCATGACCGTCACATCTGTTCGAACACCGCCGTGACCTGTCGGGTTGCACCCGCCCGCCCCTCAGGGGCGGGGCGGGGGTCAGCCGAGCCAGCCGGGGCGGATCATGCCGGTCTCGTAGGCCAGGACGACGAGTTGGGCGCGGTCCCGGGCCCCCAGTTTCGCCAGGATACGGCTGACGTGGGTCTTCGCGGTGGCGGGGGACAGGACGAGCCGTCCGGCGATCTCCTCGTTGGACAGTCCGGTGGCGACGAGGCCGAGGACCTCGCGTTCGCGGTCGGTGAGCGCGGACAGCTCGGCGGCGGGCGGCGGCTCGGTGATCCGGGAGGCGAACTCGGCGATGAGGCGGCGGGTGACGGTGGGGGCCAGCAGCGCGTCGCCGCGCGCCACGACCCGCACGCCGTGGATCAGTTCGGGGGGTTCGGTGTCCTTGACCAGGAACCCGCTGGCGCCGGCCTTGATCGCGCCGTAGACGTAGTCGTCGAGGTCGAAGGTGGTGAGGATGACGACGCGGACGGCCTCCAGCCGCGGGTCGCCCATGATGCGGCGGGTGGCCTCCAGGCCGTCCAGGACGGGCATGCGGATGTCCATCAGCACGACGTCGGGGCGCAGGTCGGCGGCGAGGCGGACGGCCTGCTCGCCGTCGCCGGCCTCGGCGACGATCTCGATGTCGTCCTCGCCCTCCAGGATCGACCGGAACCCGGCCCGCACCAGCGTCTGGTCGTCGGCCAGCACCACCCGGATCACGTGATCTCCTCGGTTGTCTCGTGTGCGTCGTCGGGGACGTGTGTGTCGTGTGTGTCGTGTGTGTCGTGGGGGCCGGCGAGGGGCAGCCGTGCCCAGACCCGGAACCCGCCGCCGGGGCGGGGTCCGGCGGTCAGTTCGCCGCCGACGGTGGCGGCGCGTTCGCGCATGCCGCGCAGCCCGTTCCCGCGCACGGCGCCGGTCGCGGCGCCGGTCCCGGCGCCGGTTTCGGCGGCCGGGCCGGTGGGGGTGCCGGCGGTGGTGCCGTCGTCGTCGATCTGCACGATCACCGCGCCGGGGGTGCGGAAGACGCGGACGGTGGCGGTGGCGGCGCCGGCGTGGCGGACGGTGTTGGTGAGCGCCTCCTGCACGATGCGGTAGGCGGCGAGCCCGACGGGGGGCGGGAGGTCGTCCAGGCGGGCGTCGGCGGCGGCGCCGTCGGGGTCGTCGCCGGTGGGGGCGAGGTCGCCGGCGCGGTGGACGGTCAGCCCGGCGGCGGCGGTCTGGCGGAGCAGGTCGTCGATGCGGGCGAGGGAGGGGGCGGGCGCGACGGGGCTGCCCCCGCGCCCCGGCCCTCCGGGTGTGTCGGGTGTGTCAGGGTCGTCGTGGTCGACGTGGCGGAGGACGCCGAGGACGCCGCGCAGTTCCCGCAGGGTCTGCTTGCTGGCGGTTTTGATCGCCTCAAGGGCGGCGTAGGCGCGTTCGGTGTCGGCGGCGTCGGTGTCGTCGCGGCGGTGCAGGGCGGCGCCGGCCTGGACGTTGATGAGGGAGATCTGGTGGGCGAGGACGTCGTGGAGTTCGCGGGCGATCCGCAGCCGCTCCTGGGTGGCGCGGCGGCGCGCCTCTTCCTCGCGGCCGCGTTCGGCCTCGGCGGCGCGGCGTTCGGCGGCCTCGGCGCGGTCGCGGCGGCTGCGGACGTACTGCCCGAGCGCGACGGTGATCAGCAGGCCGAGGGTGAGGGAGGTCACGCCGCGGGCGTCCACGATCGCCTGCGGGTCGGCGCCGCCGTCGTGCCCGCGGGTGAGGGAGGCGGCCAGGAACCCGGCGTTGACGACGATGACGGCGCCCAGCGACACCGCCAGGCGGCATTCGACGGCGGCGTTGAACAGCGCGACCAGGAACACGAACGCCAGCGGCCCGTCGGGGTAGCCGAGCGGGTAGTACAGCGGGGGGCCGAGGGTCGCGGCGACCAGCAGCAGCAGCGGGTGGCGGCGGCGCAGCGCGAGCGGGACGGTGGTCAGGACGATCAGCGCGAGGCCGCCGGGCCACAGGGGGCGGTCCTCGGGGCCGGAGGCGACGGCGCTCATCAGGACGGTGACCAGCAGCGCGCCGACGGCCAGGGCGAGGTCGGCGTCGCGGACGTGGGGCGGGGAGGGCGGGCGCGGCGCGGGCAGCAGCCGCGCCGCCCGGCGGGCGGCGCGCCGCGCGGCCCGTCCCAGAGCGTGCGGCGCGCCCGGGCGCGTATCGGGGCCGGGGGTGGTGTCGGGGGGTCCGGCCGTGGTCCCCGCGGCCCGGGGGGCGGGTCCGGCCGCCGGTTCCGGCCGGGGCGGTCGGGTGTCGGTCACGGGCCCCAACCTAGTTCAGAGCGGGGTCCGGCGAGGCCGGGACGCCCGCGCGCGGGGCCGCGGGGCGGGGGCGGCGATCCTTGACTTTCGTCGGTGTCGGCGCAGATCACCGGCTTGTAGCGTGGGGCGGGTGAGCGAGTCGGGTGCCGGTGCGCGGGCCGGTGTGGTGGGGGGCGCCGTGTGGCGGCTGCTGGCGCGGCTGGTGGCGCGGTCGCTGGCGCGGTTGCTGGCGCGGACGCCGTGGGAGGTGCCGTCGCGGGTGCCGTCGCCGGGGGAGGTGCGGGCGCGGTTGCGGCGTCCGACGCGGGCGGCGCTGGTCAGGGACGCGGTGCTGTTCGCGGTGCCGGCGCTGCCGGTGGCGGGCGGGCCGCTGCTGCCGGTCACCGGGGAGTGGGCCTGGTGGGCGCAGGTGGGCGGGCTCGCGGTGTGGGCGGCCGCGGTGGCGGTGTCGCGGGTGTGGCCGCTGGCGGCGGTGTGGGCGACGCTGGGGCTGCTGCTGGTGAGCGGCAACTACGTGTTCGGGGTGCCGGTGGCGTCCTATCTGGCGGGGCGGCGGATGCGGCAGGCGCGTCCGGTGCTGTGGACGTTCACGGCCGTGTTCGTGGGGTGGACGCTGTTCCAGCTGGTGCGGGGCGTGCAGGTGACGTCCTGGTTCCCGCTGACGATCTGGCTGGTGCTGCTGGGCGTCCTGCCGTGGCTGGTGGGCCGGTACTGGCAGCAGTACCAGGAGCTGCTGCGGGCGGGGTGGGAGCGCGCGGACCGGCTGGAGCGCGAGCAGCGGATCATCGCCGACCGGGAGCGGCTGCGCGAGCGCGCCCGGATCGCGCAGGACATGCACGACTCGCTGGGGCACGAGCTGGCGTTGATCGCGGTGCGGGCGGGGGCGCTGCAGGTCTCGGCGGGGCTGGCCGAGCGGCACCGGGTCGCGGCGGCGGAGCTGCGGGCGGGCGCGGCGGAGGCGACCGAGCACCTGCGGGAGATCATCGGGGTGCTGCGCGAGGACGGCGGCGGGGCCGCCGGGGAGGGCGCCGGGGAGGTGGGGGGTGGGCCGCGGATCCGCCCGGCCCGCGAGAGCATCCCCGACCTGGTGGAGCGGGCGCGGGCGTCGGGCGTCCCGATCCGCCTGGCCCCCACCGGCGCGGGCGGCGACCCGGACGGCGACCCGGACGGCGGTGTGGGCGGCGGTGTGGGCGGCGGAGTGGGCGGGGTGACGCCGGTGGACGCCGAGGAGGTCGCGGGTCTGGTGCGGCTCGCGGCGCACCGGGTCGTCCAGGAGGGCATCACCAACGCGGCCAAGCACGCCCCGGGCGCGGCGGTGACGGTGTCGGTGACGCGCCGCGCCGACACCGACACAGGCGCGGACGGGCATGGGCGCGGGGTGATCTGTGTGCGGGTGGTGAACGAGCCGCCCGCGCAGCCGCCGCTGCTGCCCTCGGGCGGCGGGCGGGGGCTGACGGGGCTGGCCGAGCGGGTGCGGGTGGCGGGCGGGACGCTGCGGGCGGGCACCTCCGGCGACGGCGGGTTCGAGGTCGTCGCGGAGATGCCCGTGGCGCCGACGGCGCCCGCCGCGCCGCAGGGCCCCGCCGCCGATGCCTCCGGTCCGGTCGAGGGGCGGGGGGAGTGGGCGTCGGAGTCGGCGCGGCATCTGGCGCGCGAGCGCCGGCAGGTGCGGCGCGGCCTGGTCACGGCGATCGCGGTCCCGGCCGGGCTGATCCTGGTGCTGTCGACGGTGATGGTCGGCTACTACGTCCGGTCGACGTTCACCTCGGAGCTGAAACCGGCCGACTACGACGCGCTGCGCGTGGGCGACCCGCAGGCGCGGGTGGAGCGGGTGCTGCCGGAGCGGGAGGCGATGGGGGTGGGGGAGGTCCGCGCGCGGGTGCCGGAGCCGGCGGGCGCGGACTGCCGCTACTACCGTTCCAACACCAACCTGCTGGGCCTGGCGCGCGTTTACCGGTTGTGCTTCGCGGATGGCAGGCTGATCGGCAAGAACACCTACCGGACCGGGCAGGGCGCGACGATCGGGGAGGACAAGGGGTGATCAGGGTTCTGCTCGCCGACGACGAGGCGATGATCCGCGCGGGGGTGCGGGCGATCCTGGCGGCGGACGCGGGGATCGAGGTGGTCGCGGAGGCCGCCGACGGGCGGGAGGCGGTGGAGGCCGCGCTGGCGCACCGCCCGGACGTGGCGCTGCTGGACATCCGCATGCCGCGGCTGGACGGGCTGGCGGCCGCGGCGGAGCTGAACCGGCTGTCGCCCGCCACCGGCGTGATCATGCTGACGACGTTCGGTGAGGACGAGTACATCGCGCGGGCGCTGTCGGGCGGCGCGAGCGGGTTCCTGCTGAAGTCGGGGGACCCGCGCGAGCTGATCGCGGGGGTCCGCGCGGTCGCGGGCGGCGCGGCCTACCTGTCGCCGCAGGTCGCCCACCGGGTGATCACCGAGTTGGGCGGCGGGCGGATGGCGGTCGGCGCGCGGGCGCGGGAGCGCACCGAGGCGCTGACGCCGCGGGAGCGGCAGGTGCTGGCGCTGCTGGGCGCGGGACTGTCCAACGCGGAGATCGCGCGGCGGCTGCACGTGGTGGAGGGGACGGTGAAGGCGTATGTGAGCGCGATCCTGACGCGCCTGGACGTCCGCAACCGGGTGCAGGCGGCGGTGCTGGCCTATGAGGCGGGCCTGGTCGAGGGCGGCGAGGAGTCCCCCCGCCCCGCCTGACGCCCTCCGGGCCGGGACGCGGCGGCCGCGCCCCGGGGCCCGGGGCCTTGCCGGGGTCAGGCGTCGCGGCGGCGCAGCACGGTGATCCCCCCGGCGAGCGCGGCGAGGGTCCAGGCGGTGAGGATCGCCAGCCCGGCGGCGGCCGGGTAGGGGGCGTCCTCGGGGCTGAGGAAGTGCCGGCCGGCGCTGCTGGGCAGCGCGTCCGCGACGTGCGCCAGCACCGTCGAGCCGCTGTTGGCCAGCGTCAGCGGCAGCACCATCAGGAACAGGAACGCGCTGGTGAGGGTCGCGGCGGTGCTGCGCAGCACCGCCCCCACGCCCAGGATCATCAGGCTGACCAGCGCCAGGTACAGGCCGGTGGCGGGCGCGTCGCGGGCCAGGTCGGCGGCGCGCAGCCGCCCCCACTCGCCGAGGGCGGGGTAGGCGGTCGCGGTCCCGGCGAGGGCCAGCACGACCCCGGTGGGGAACACCACGGCCGCGACCACGGCGCCCTTGGCCAGCAGCATCCGCGTCCGGACCGGCACCCACTGCAGGGTCGCGCGGACCGCGCCGGTCGCGTACTCGCCGGTGATGACCAGGATCGCCAGGGTCAGCACGACGAACTGCACCATGTCGACCGCCCCGGTCGCGAGCCCGCTGACCGACACCACCCCGGGCGGGTCGGTGCCGTCGGGGTCGGTGTTGGCGCCGACCGTCGCCGTCCCCAGGATCAGGCACATGAGGACCATCATCAGCAGCGACCCGGCCAGCCCCCACCAGGTGGAGCGGACCGACCACAGCTTGGTCCACTCGGCGGCGACCGCGCCGCGCGTCCCCCCGCCCGCGCGGGGCCCGGCGCCGGGAGCACCGTTGTGAGCCTCGATGTGGAGGCCGGTGTGCACGTCGGTGGTCACGGGTGCCGCTCCGCTCCGGGGGTGGACGCGCCGTACTCGACGCTGGTGCCGGTCAGTTCCATGTACGCCTCCTCCAGGGACGCCTTCACCTCGCTGAGCTCCAGGACCGGCGCGCCGACCGCGTGGGCGGCCATCCCGACCTCCTCCAGCGGCAGCCCGGTGACCAGCAGCTCGCCGTCGGCGACGCGCGCGACCTCGACCTTCGCCCCGGGCCCGGGCGCGGGCGCGGTTTCGAGGCGCTCGGCCAGGCGCGGGGCGTGCGGGCTGCGGACCCGGACGGCGTTGCGGGAGCTGCCCGCGATGACCTCGGCGACCGGCGCGTCCGCGATCAGCCGCCCCTTCCCGATCACCACGAGCCGGTCGGCGGTGAGCTGCATCTCGCTCATGAGGTGGCTGGAGACGAACACGGTGCGGCCCTCGGCGGCCAGCGACCGCATGAGCCGCCGCACCCACCGGACGCCGTCGGGGTCCAGGCCGTTGACGGGCTCGTCGAACATCAGCACCGCCGGGTCGCCCAGCAGCGCCCCGGCGATGCCGAGCCGCTGCCCCATGCCCAGGGAGAACGACCCGGCGCGCCTCCCGGCGACGCCCTCCAACCCGACCGTCGCCAGGACCTCCTCCACGCGGCGGGCCGCGATGCCGTTGCTGCGCGCCATCGCCAGCAGGTGCCGCCGCGCGGACCGCCCGGGGTGGAGGGCCCCGGCGTCCAGCAGCGCCCCCACCTCCCGCAGCGGGTGCCGCAGCGCGGCGTAGGGGCGGCCGCCGACCAGGGCGTGCCCGCCGGTGGGGCGGTCCAGGCCGAGGATCATCCGCATCGTGGTGGACTTCCCCGCGCCGTTGGGTCCGAGGAACCCGGTGACGAGCCCCGGAGCGACGTCCAGGGTGAGGTCCCGCACGGCGGTGGTGTCCCCGTAGCGTTTCGTCAGCCGCCGCAATGTGATCATCAAGCCTCCCGGCCGGTGTCGGTCGCGGATCCGACGCTAGGAGGCGGGCCGGGCCCCGCGCAGTGCGCGTTCGTCGCCCCCGCCCCCCGACTTTCGACAGGGGACGGCAGGCAGGGCGCGGCGGGGCGCGGCGGGTCGCCGGGACGCCGGGGGGGGCGGACATGCGGACGGGCCGGGCCCGGCGGCATGTGGGCGCCGCCGGGCCCGGCCCGTCCGGAAGAGGTGCGAGGGTGCTAGGGGAGCGGCGGCCGCTCGGAGACGCCGCGCGCCGCGCCCATCACGTCAGGTGTGGTGACCGCCGCGTCCCCGCCCACCGCGCGGGACACCCCACCGGGCACCGCACCGCCCACCGGGACGACCGGACGCGCCGCCCCGAGCCCGGCCGCACCTCCCAGGCCGCCCAGGCCGTCCGGGGGGACCCCCGGGGAGGCGCCCAGCAGGGCCGCGCCCACCGGGACGTCCCGCAGCCTGTCCACCAGTGGCGCCGCGACCCGCACCAGCAGCAGCGCCACGACCGGCGCGACCACGCACCCCACCGCGAACCCGGCCGCGACGTCGTGGGGGTAGTGCACCCCGACGAACACGCGGGAGAACGCCATCAGCGCCGCCAGCGGCAGCACCAGCGGCGCCGTCGCCCGCCAGGCCACCACGAGCGCCGCCGCCGACCCCGCCGCGATCGTCGCGTGGTTGCTCGGGAACGACCAGTCGCCCGGCGCGGGGCACGCCGCGATGTGCACGGCGCCCGCCACCGCCCGGCAGGGCCGCTCCTCCCGCAGGTACCCCTTGGACACCTCGCTGACCAGGTACGCCGCGACCATCGCGACCGGCGCCGCCAGCGCCAGGCCCATCGCCCGGCCGTCGCCGCCGCGGGCCCGCCACCAGCCCGCCGCGAACAGCGCGGCGAACAGCAGCAGCCCCGCGTTCGTCCCGACGTCGGCGGCGGTGTGCACCCAGGGCGGTGTGCCGTCCGCGAACCCGGTGACGTCCCGGTAGATCTCGACGCTGACGTCGGGCGCTCGCATGCTCTCCCTCACGGTCGCGGGTGGTCCTCCCGGGGGTGTGACCCCGGCAGAACCACCGAAGTTCATCTTTTGTTCACCTTTCGTCAAGACTGTCACGGCGCGGCGGGCGCCCGCCGGGATTCGGGCACGTTCCACAAGGGGGAGACGGGGGCGGACGGTTCAGACGGGGGTCCCGGACGTCTCGGGGGCCTCCGCGCCCTCCCCGCCGGAGGCCGCCGCGCCGCCCCGGGCACGGCGGTGCCGCAGGAACCGGACGCCCTCGACGACGCCCGTCACCGCCAGCGCCAACCCCAGCCCCACCGCGACGCCCTTGATCGGGTCGTCCTCGAACGCGACGCCGCCCAGGTAGCCCAGCAGCGTCCCGTACACCGCCCACGACACCGCCGCGATCGCCGCGAACGGCGTGAAGGACCGCAGCGGGTACCGGATGACGCCCATCGTCATCGTCACCGCCGTCCGCCCGCCCGGCACGTACCGGGCGACGACCAGGATCAGCCCGCCGCGCTCGTCCATCGTCCGCCGCGCCCACCCGAACGCGGCGTGCCGCCGCGTCCCCGGCCGCAGCGACCGCGTCAGCCGCCCGCCCGACCCCCGCCCGATCAGATAGGCGACATGGTCCCCGGTGAACGCGCCGAGCGCCGCCAGCACCACCACCAGCACCGGCTCGGGACGCCCCGACGCCGCGTACACCCCCGCGGTGATCACCATGCTCTCGCTCGGCACCACCGGGAAGAACCCGTCGAGCGCGGCCACCGCGAACAACGCCAGATAGAACCAGGGCGAGGTCACCGCCGTGTGCAGGAAGTCCACAACACCGTCCATGTCCACAACGCTAGGTAACGGTCACCCGTGGTGGCATCGGACGGAAGATCGGGACCATCCCCGACTTTCGGCAGTACACGACCCGCCCCCGCCAGGTCCCTGAGGGGGAGGACCCCACCGCCCCGCACCCCGAAAGAACGACGTCCCGCCCCGCCCCCGCCGCAGGGTGACCGGCGGCCACCACACCGCCCATGCCCCCACCGGACGGCCGTGCACCTCCGGTACGAGACCCGCCGTGGCTCTCCCGGGTGACGCGCGGCGAACACCCCGATCCCTACCGTGATGACCCTCGACCACCACGGGAGCCCATGTGACCAGGCATAGGCGCGCGCTGGGCGGCGCGCTCACCCTCGCGGCGGCCGCCGCCACCGCGACCGCCCTCACCGTCCACCACACCCCGGGACGCGCCGCCGCCGCGGCCACACCGGCCACACCGCCCAATCCGTCCGGCGGCGCCGACCACGGGCGGCTCCGCGCGATCCTGCGGCGCCTCACCACCCGCGACGGCGCCCCCGGAGCGCTCCTGCAGTACCGCGACCGCACCGGCGACACCGTCCTGACCGGCGGCGACGCCGACATCACCCGGCACACGCCGATGCGGCCCGACAGCCGGTTCCGGATCGGCAGCATGACCAAACCGTTCATCGCGACCGTCGTCCTGCAACTCGCGGGGGAGCACCGCCTCGCCCTGGACGCACCCGTCGAGCGGTACCTGCCCGGCGTCGTCCGCGGCCACGGCAACGACGGCCGCGTCATCACCGTCCGGCAGCTCCTCCAGCACACCAGCGGCGTCCCCGACTACCTCACCTACCTCTCACCGCTGGACATCCTCAAGGACCCCACCGCCCACCACGACACCCGCGACCTGGTGAACCTCGCGCTCGCCCACCCCCCGACCTTCGCGCCCGGCACCGGCTGGCGCTACTCCAACACCGGCTACCTCCTCACCGGCATGCTCATCGAACGCGTCACCGGCCACACCTACGCCGAGGAGATCCACCACCGCGTCATCACCCCCCTCGACCTCGACGGCACCTCCGTACCGGGCGACTCCCCGCAGATCCCCGGCCCGCACCCGCGCGGCTACGCCCGCCCCGGCGAGGACGCGCCGCTCCTGGACACCACCGCCGTCAACCCCTCCGCCGCGGGCGCGGCCGGCGAGATGATCTCCACCGGCACCGACATCAACCGGTTCTTCGACGCCCTCGTCCGCGGCGCGCTGCTGCGCCCCGCCCAGCTCCGCGAGATGACACGCACCCGCCCCACCGGCCACCCCGACGGCGTCGCCTACGGCCTGGGCCTGGAGAGCAGGCCGCTGCCCTGCGGCGGCCTGTACTGGGGGCACACCGGCGACATGCTCGGCTTCGAGACCATGGGCGGCGCCACCCGCGACGGCGCCCAGGCGACCGTCATGGTCAACCTCGGCCCGGGCGGCCCGGACGCGCAGCGCGCGGACATGAAGGCCGCCATCGAAACGGCACTCTGCCCGCCCCGCCCCACCACCGCACGCTGACAGCCCCGCACCCGACCCCCCGCACATACGAGACGGCCGCCCTACCTGGCCCCGAACCCCTCCACCACCACGCGGCGCCCACCGGCCACCGGACGGTCGGCGCCGGTCACCGGCGCCGCACGCCCAACGCCCGGCAGGCGGCGCGGCGGGGGAGGCGGCACCACCCCGCCCGGCGAAACCGATCACCGGCGCCCCACCGCGCCGCCGCACCGCTTCGCGACGCTGCCCGCTGCCCGCGCCGCCCCAGCGCCGGTCGGGGCGCGCGTCCGCTCACCCCCCGCGCCGGGCCCGCCCCTCCAGCGGGCCCAGCAGCGGGTGGACGCGCATCGCCGCCTCCAACTCGCCCGGCAACTCGTCCCGGTAGCGGCCCAGCGTCGACAGGTCGGCGTGCCCCAGCACCCGCCGCACCGCGTCCATGTCCGTGGCCGCCGCCAGCAGATGCGTCGCCGTCGTGTGCCGCAGCCCGTGCGGCGTCACCCCCCGCCGCCGGCCCGGCTCCACCCGCGCCAGCACCCGGTCGATGACCGCCTGCACGTCCCCGCGCGCCAGCCGCCGCCCCCGCCACGACAGCAGCAGCGCCTTGGGATCGCGGCCCCGGTCCAGCAGCCGCCGCCCCTGCTCCAGGTAGGCGTCCAGCACCTCCGCCACCGGCGCCGGGACCGGCACGTCCCGCGTCCGCCCGCCCTTGCCGAAGATCCGCCAGTACCGCGTCCCCGCGTTGACGAAGAAGTCCTCCGCGTTGGCCCGCGTCAGCTCCGACACCCGCGGCCCCACCGCCGCCAGCAGCAGCACGATCAACCCGTCGCGCAGCTCCGTCCGCTGGTCCTGCCGGCCCCGCGCCGCCGGCGCCGTCTCCACCAGGTCATGCGCCGCGCCCAGCAGCCCCTCCGCCTGCTCGACCGTCAGCGCCCGCCGCTCGGCCCGCAACCCGCCCCGATGCCGCGGACGCAGCGTCACCGCCCCCATCGGATCCAGCTGCACCCACCCCGCCACCAGCGCGTGCCGGAAGAACGCCGACAGCGAACGCCGGAACCGCGCCTGCGACGACGCGCTCTGCGACGGCCGCCCGTCCGCGGGCGGGGGAGCGGCGGCACCGGGGGAGCGGCGCCCGTCGGGCTTGCGCGCGAACCGCAGCAGCACCGCGTCGACGTCCTCGCCCGTCAGGTCGTCCAGCACCCGCTCGGGACCCGCCAGCGCCGCGAACGTCACCACGTCACGCGCGTACACCTCCGCCGTCCCGGCCGCCAGCGCGCCCGTGGACCGCTTCGCCCGCACCATCTCCACATACCGGTCGGCCGTCTCCGCCACCGTCAGCCGCTGAACATCACTCGGACGCACCCGCCGCACGCTACCGCCCGCCACCGACAGAACCCGCCGCGACGACACGACGAACCCACCCGCCCCACGCCCGACCCGGCGGCGGGGCCCGCCGCGCGGCACCCCTCCCTCAGGACGCGTCCCCATCCTCCGGGCCCACCAGCAGCACGAGCTTCCCGCGCACCCGCCGCGCCTCCCCGACCCGATGCGCCTCCGCCACCTCCGCCAGCGGGAACGTCCGCCCCACCGGAAGGACGAACCGCCCGGAATCGACCAGCGCCCCGATCTCCGAGACCACATACAGCGCACGGCCCTCCTCGCCCCCGCTGAACCGCACCCCATGCCGCCGCGCCCCCTCGGCGTCCGCGACCGTGACCACCCGCCCCGCACCACCCGCGAGCGCGACCAACTCCGGCAGCACACCCCCGCCCGCCACGTCCAACGCGGCGTCCACCCCGCCGGGAGCGACCGCACGGACCCGCTCCGCCCAACCCGGACCATAGGCGACGGGCTCCGCGCCGAACGACCGCAGACGACCACGGGCACCCGGACCCCCGGTACCGATCACCCGCGCCCCCCGCGCCACGGCGAGCTGCACGGCGGCGCCCCCCACATTCCCCGACGCCCCGTTGACCAGCACCACCTCGCCCGCCCCGACGCCCAACCGGTCCAGGGCACGCGCCGCCGTCTCCGCCGCCACCGGCAGCGCGGCGGCCCCCGCGAACCCGAGCGACGCCGGGACGGGCGCGAAGCACGACAGCACCGCCAGCTCCGCCTGGACGCCGCCGACCGCGGAGAACCCGAACACCCGGTCACCGACGGCCACACCGGTCACGCCCGCGCCGACCTCGTCCACGACGCCCGCCGCCTCATACCCCAACCGCTGCGGAAGCCCCTGATCCATCAGGCCCCGCCGCTTCATCCAGTCGCTGGCGTTGACCCCGGCGGCGCGCACCGCGATCCGCACCTGCCCCGGGCCCGGACGCGGCTCCGCGACCTCGACGACCTCCAGGACCTCCGGCCCCCCGAACCGGCCGAACACCACCGCCCTCATCCCGCACTCCCTCCATCCGAACCCTCCCGGCACACCCCACCCTGCCGCCCACCGCTGACACGGACCGCACACCACGCTGACACCGCCCCGACCACCACCGCCCCGCCCACCCCGACCACCCCGCGCACGCCCACCTCTAGGATCACCACCGTGACCGACCGGCATCTCTTCGAGCAGACCGCCGAGGTCGTCCGGGGATCGGCCCCGCCCGACCTCGGCCCCCCGCACCTGCACGTCCGCCACAACGGCCTCAAGGTCTGGTTCGGCGACCCCGCCCCGCAGCGCGAGCACTACGAGGCCCAGATCATCCCCGCCGACCTCGCCCCCGGCGCCCGCGTCCGCGCCCTGGAGATCGGCTTCCACGCCGAACACCCCGCCGAACCCGACAACACCGCCGCCCTCGACCACCTCCTCGCCGCCGAACCCGCCTGGCGCCGCGACCTCGGCGACGACCCCGCCACCGGCGCCTTCCTCGGCCGCGCCACCTGGCGCCGCGTCTCCGAGACCTGGCCCGACCCCGACCTGGACGCCACCGACGTCCCCTTCGAGATCGGCGTCCGCCTCGTCGACTACATCCGCGCCCTCGAACCCCACCGCGCCTGACCGAAACGCCGCGCCCTGGGTAGGGGAGGGGCCGTGATACGCGTCGGCACCTCCGGATGGCAGTACACCGACTGGCGGGACGTGCTCTACCCGCCGGGCCTCCCGCAGCGCCGCTGGCTGCCCCACTACGCCGAGGAGTTCGGCACCGTCGAGAACAACAACGCCTTCTACCGGCTGCCGGCCCGCGCCATGTTCGAACGCTGGCGCGACGCCGTCCCGCCCGGGTTCGTCATGGCGGTCAAGGCCAGCCGGTACCTCACCCACATGAAACGGCTCCGCGACCCCGCCGAACCCGTCGCCCGGCTGATGGAGGCCGCCGGGGGACTGGGCGGCACGCTCGGACCGGTGCTGCTCCAACTCCCGCCCACGCTGCGGGGCGCGCCCGACCTCCTCGACGCCTGCCTGCGCCGCTTCCCCGGCGGCGTCCGCGTGGCGGTCGAGCCCCGCCACCCGACCTGGTGGACGCCGCGGGTCCGGCGGGTGCTGGAGGACCACGGCGCCGCGCTGTGCTGGGCGGACCGCCGCGGACGGCCCGTCACGCCCCTGTGGCGGACGGCCGGCTGGGTCTACCTGCGCCTGCACGAGGGCGCGGCGTCCCCGCGGCCGCACTACGGGGACCGGGCGCTGGCGTCGTGGGTGCGGCGCGTGGGGCCGGGGGAGGACGCCTACGTCTACTTCAACAACGACCCGGGCGGCGCGGCCGTCCGCAACGCGCGCAGGTTCCTCGCGCTGGCCCGCGCGAGGTGACCCCGCGCCGCCGGCACCCCACAGAGAACGGTCAAACCTCCTGAACAGGAATAATCTACGCAAAGCAGACAGAACTCATATTCTGTTCGGTTACGCACAGAAGCGAACAGAGGCCCCAGAGGCGGGGAAGTGGCGCAACCGGTGTGACATGACACCGCCCGGCATGGCACGATTCCGCAGGTGACCAGCACACCCGACGACACCCGCCACCTGCGCGACCTCGCGCTGCTGCGCCGCGACCGGATCGACCGCGAGTACGCGCAGCCGCTGGACGTCGAGGCGCTCGCACGGGGCGTGGACATGTCGGCCGGGCACCTCAGCCGCCGGTTCCGCCACGCCTACGGAGAGTCACCCTACGGGTCTCTCATGACGCGCCGCATCGAACGCGCGATGGCGCTGCTGCGCCGCGGCGACCTCAGCGTCACCGCGGTGTGCTTCGCCGTCGGCTGCTCCTCGCCGGGCGCCTTCAGCACGCGGTTCACCGAGCTGGTCGGGGTGCCGCCGAGCCGGTACCGGCGGCGGTCGGCGCGCGCGACCGCGGGCATGCCCTCCCGCGTGGCCAAGCGGGTGACCCGACCGATCAGGAATCGAGAAGCGCGCACCGCCGCACCTCACCCAGCGTGACGGCCATGGACATCACCATCCACGCGAGCCTCCTCCCGCACACCGACCCGGACGCCTCGCCGGCCTTCTACCGCGACGTCCTCGGGTTCGAGGTCCGCGACGACGTCGGCTGCGAGGGGATGCGCTGGATCACGGTCGGCCCGCCCGGGCAGCCCGGCACCTCCATCGTCCTGGCGCCCCCGGCGGTCCCGGGCTGCGGCGTCACCGACGAGGAGCGCCGCATGATCGTGGAGATGATGGCGAAGGGCACCTACGCCGGCGTCAACCTGGCCACCCGCGACCTGGACGGGACGTCCGCGCGCCTCCGGGCGGGCGACGCCGAGGTCGTCCAGGAGCCGACCGAGCAGCCCTACGGGGCGCGCGACTGCGCGTTCCGGGACCCGGCGGGCAACCTCGTCCGCATCCAGGAACTGCGCTGACCCGCGGCGCGGACACCCGCCGGCGGAGCCGCGCGACCGACCACGCAACAGTGAGGGAGACCCGATGAGCACCGCCACGCCCCCGGACGGGCCGCCCGGACGGCCCTCCACCGGCGCGCCGCACGCCGCCGACGGCCACGACCTGATCCGCGTGCACGGCGCGCGGGAGAACAACCTGAAGGACGTCAGCATCGAGATCCCCAAGCGGCGCCTGACGGTGTTCACCGGGGTGTCGGGGTCGGGGAAGAGCTCGCTGGTGTTCGACACGATCGCCGCCGAGTCCCAGCGGATGATCAACGAGACCTACAGCGCGTTCGTGCAGGGGTTCATGCCGGCGCCGTCCCGCCCGGAGGTCGACGTCCTGGAGGGCCTGACGACCGCGATCATCGTGGACCAGCAGCGGCTGGGCGCCGATCCGCGCTCGACGGTGGGGACGGCGACCGACGCGAACGCGATGCTGCGGATCCTGTTCAGCCGGCTGGGGACGCCGCATGTGGGGTCGCCGAACGCGTTCTCCTTCAACGTCCCCTCGGTGCGGGCCAGCGGCGCGATCACGGTGGAGCGCGGCGGCGGGAAGACGGTGCGGCGGACCTTCACGCGGACCGGGGGGATGTGCCCGCGCTGCGAGGGGCGCGGCACGGTGTCCGACCTCGACCTACCGACCTGGCGGGGTGGGTGGCGGGGCTGGCGGAGCCGTCGGTGGCGCCGCTGCTGGGGTCGCTGCGGCGGACGCTGGAGTCGCTGGTGGAGATCGGGCTGGGGTACCTGTCGCTGGACCGCCCGTCGGGGACGCTGTCGGGGGGTGAGGCGCAGCGGGTGAAGATGGTCCGGCATCTGGGGTCGTCGCTGACCGACACGACGTATGTGTTCGACGAGCCGACGATCGGGCTGCACCCGCACGACGTCCAGCGGATGAACGCGCTGCTGCTGCGGTTGCGGGACAAGGGCAACACGGTGCTGGTGGTGGAGCACAAGCCGGAGACGATCGCGATCGCCGACCATGTGGTGGACCTGGGGCCGGGTGCGGGTTCGGCGGGCGGGACGGTGTGCTTCGAGGGGACCGTGGCGGGGCTGCGGTCGGCGGGGACGCTGACGGGCCGGCATCTGGACGACCGGGCGGCGGTGAAGGAGCGGGTGCGGGCCCCGTCGGGGACGCTGGCGATCCGGGGCGCGTCGGCGAACAACCTGCGGGACGTGGACGTTCCGCTGGGGGTGCTGGTGGTGGTGACGGGGGTCGCGGGGTCGGGGAAGAGTTCGCTGATGTACGGGTCGATGCCGGCGGGCGCGGGGGTGGTGTCGGTGGACCAGGACGCGATCCGCGGGTCGCGCCGCAGCAACCCGGCGACCTACACCAAGCTCCTGGACCCGGTCCGCAAGGCGTTCGCGAAGGCCAACGGGGTGAAGCCGGCGCTGTTCAGCGCGAACTCCGAGGGCGCCTGCCCGGCCTGCAAGGGCGCGGGCGTCCTGTACGTGGACCTGGCGGTGATGGCGGGTGTGGCGGCGACGTGCGAGGAGTGCGGGGGGCGCCGGTTCGAGGCGTCGGTGCTGGAGCACCGGTTGGGCGGCCGGGACATCAGTGAGGTGCTGGCGATGTCGGTGGAGGAGGCCGAGGGGTTCTTCGGTGCCGGTGAGGCGCGGACGCCGGCGGCGCTGGCGATCCTGCGGCGGCTGTCGGAGGTGGGTCTGGCGTATCTGAGCCTGGGGCAGCCGTTGACGACGCTGTCGGGCGGTGAGCGGCAGCGCCTGAAGCTGGCCACGCATATGGCGGGCAGGGGCGGGGTGTACGTGCTGGACGAGCCGACGACGGGCCTGCACCTGGCGGATGTGGAGCGGTTGCTGGGGTTGCTGGACCGGTTGGTGGACGCGGGCAGGTCGGTGATCGTGGTGGAGCACCACCAGGCGGTGATGGCGCACGCCGACTGGATCATCGACCTGGGTCCGGGCGCGGGTCATGACGGCGGGCGGGTGGTGTTCGAGGGGACGCCCGCGGATCTGGTCGCGGCGCGTTCGACGCTGACGGGCGAGCATCTGGCGGCCTACGTCGGCGCGTGAGCGCCCCGCTGGCGGAGCCGGGGGGAGTGGCGCCCCGTCGACGCAGGTCAGAGGCGCCTCCCGGGTCAGCCGAGCAGGTGTCCGCCCAGTTCGGTGTCCGCGCCGCCGATGCCCAGGGCCGCCGGGCCGATCCTCCTGGCGTCCTTGGTGGTGGGCCTTGCGGCGGTGCCGGGGAGGATGTGCAGGCGTCCCTGGCCGCCGTGCGCGCCCGGCGCGCCGACGACCGGTTCGGTGCGGCCGTCGCGGTCGGTGTCGGTGAGCGGGCAGGCGGCGCCGAACCGGTGGTGCGGCCCGTCCGGCTCGGGTGCGTCCTCCGCCGCCGAAGGGGGTCAGCAGGTCGGTGCGGCCGTCGCCGTCGAAGTCGCCCGCAACGGCTTCGGCACCGTCCCCAAGGTCCGCTTCCGCACCCCTTCGAACTTGGTCGATAATGTACATTATGTAAAGTAGACCGCTGGGAGGCCCTGCTCCGGCCGGTGCGAGCCGGGTGCGGCGCCGCCGCAGGCCGGTGTCGGCGATCGGCGCCCTCGGGTCCCGCCCCTCCTCCGGCGGCGCCGCGCCGGTGAACTCCGGCGCGGCGGGCGGCTCCAGGCGGGTTCGGGTGTGCTTGCCGGCCCGTCGGCACCGGCGAGGTCCCCCGAACACGCCGAGGCGCTCGATGGAGTGCACCGCATGGAGTGCACCGCGCCGTGGCGGGTCTGGCCCGGTTCCCGGGTGCGCAGGAACTCCCCGATCGGCTCAGGCCGTGGGTAATTGGACATTTCGGGCGTGGCCCGGTTCGGGCGCCGTCCCTCTCCCCCGTGTCCGATGTTCCTTGGGGGTGGGCGGGTGATTGCTGTGGGGGGCGGGGTGAAGCAGGATGCGGGTATGCGCTTCTCGATCAACATTCCGAACTTCGGGGACTTCGCCGACGCGCGGACGGTCGCGCGGGTGGCGGTGGCGGCGGAGCGGGCGGGGTGGGACGGGTTGTTCGTGTGGGATCACGTGGTGCACGACAAGGCGTTGCGGCGGACGTTCGGGGATCCGTGGATGCTGCTGACGGCGGCGGCGCTGGCGACGTCGCGGCTGCGGCTGGGGACGATGGTGACGCCGGTGGCGCGGCGGCGTCCGCAGCAGGTGGCGCGGCAGGTGGCCACGCTGGACGGGTTGAGCGGCGGCCGGGTGGTGTTCGGTGCGGGGCTGGGCGGGCCGGTGGAGGACGAGTTCGGGAGTTTCGGGGAGCCGACCGATCCGGTGGTGCTGGCGGGGATGCTGGACGAGGGGCTGGGGCTGCTGGAGCGGTTCTGGTCGGGTGAGCCGGTGGACCATGAGGGGCGGTTCTACCGGGTGCGGGATGTGGCGCTGCTGCCGGCGACGGTGCAGCGTCCGCGTCCGCCGGTGTGGGTGGCGGGGGTCTGGCCGCATCGGCGGCCGATGCGGCGGGCGGCGCGGTGGGACGGGGCGATCCCGTTGTTCGCCTCGTCGGGGCATGGGCGGGCGCCCGCCGTCGATGAGGTGCGGGAGTTGGTGGAGTTCGTGGGGCGGGAGCGGGAGCGGGGCGGGCGGTGGGAGGAGCCGTTCGAGTTCGTGGTGGGCGGGACCAGCCCGGGTGGCGCGGCGGCGCGGGATGTGGTGGGGCCGCTGGTGGAGGCGGGGGCGACGTGGTGGGATGAGCGGCTGCCGCTGACGAGCGGCGACCTCGCCCGCGCGGAGGTGGTGTTGCGGCGGGTGGAGCAGGGGCCGCCGGTGCTGTGAGGGCCTGTCCCCCGCGGGTCAGATGCGGTTGCTGAGGGCGGCGAGGAGGCGGCCGAATCCGAGGGTGGCCAGGCGGGGCGGGAGGGTGGCGTTGAGGCGGAGGAGGTGTTCGCTCTGCAGGAGGGTGCGGGGGCCGGACACCGCGAGGCTGCGGGTGGCGAGGGTGGAGGCGAGCGCGGCGCGGCGGCGTCTGCGGGCGGTGTAGGCGCGGGCGATGGCGGAGGGGTCGGGCGGGTGCGGGGTGGTGAGGCAGTCCATGAGGGCGGCGACGTCTTCGAGGGCCTGGTTGGCGCCGTGGGCCATGATGGGCGGCATGCCGTGGGCGGCGTCGCCGAGCAGGACGCAGCGTCCGGCGCCCCAGCGGCGTGGGACGGTGTGGCGGGTGTGGGGGTACAGGCCGGCGTCGGCGCGGGTGAGGGTGTCGAGGAGTTGGGGGGCGGGGTCGCCCCAGGTGGCGTAGCGGCGGGAGAGCAGGCGGAGGGCCTCGTCGCGCGGGAGGGGTTGGGGTGGGGTGTGGCGGGGCCAGGGGATGTCGAAGAAGCACTGGATGAGGCCGCCGCCGGCGCCGGTGTAGCCGAGGTCGCCCTGGCGGCCGATCATCATGGTGGTGGTGGTTCCGGGGTCGAAGGGGGCGAGGGCGAGGCCCTGCCAGGTGGCGGCGCCGGTGAGGGCGGGGCGGGTGTCGCCGAGGAGCGCGGCGCGGACGCGGGAGTGGACGCCGTCGGCGCCGATGAGGAGGTCGGCGGTGTGGTGGTGGCCGTCGCGGGTGTGGACGTGGACGGCGTCGGGGGCGGTGCGCAGGCGGGTGATGAGGGCGCGGCGCGGGAGGGCGAGGGCGTGTGAGTCGAAGCGGCGGGCGAGGGCGTCGAGGTCGATGCGGAGGATGGTGCGGCCGGTGGCGGTGCGCAGGGCGAGGGTGGTGAGGGGCTGGCCGGTGGCGGTGAGGTCGATGCCGAGGTCGGTGAGGATGGCGGTGCCGTTGTGCCAGAGGGTGATGGCTCCTCCCCCGAGGCGGAGGGCGGGTGCCTGTTCGAGGACGGTGACGGTGTGTCCGGCGCGGGTGAGGGCGTGGGCGGCGGTGAGGCCGCTGATGCCGGCTCCGGCGACGAGGACCCGCATGACCCGCACCCCTATCTACTACAGCCTGTAGTACTACTTTACATAGAGGGTGGTGGCGGCGTCCACAAGGTGCGCGAGGCCCCCCGCTCCCCCGGCCGTGTACGCCGGGAGGTGTAGCGGCGCGGCGTCCGCTACGCCAAACGCGCAGCGGTGTTGACGGCTCGGGCACGATTCGCTCGCGCGGCGCGGGGGCCCAGCATGGGACGGCCGGGCCCGGACCTCCTCCGGGTCCGAGGTGATCGCGGGCGGCGCCGGGTCGGGGCGCGTGAGGGGTGGGGGCGCATGTCGGGTGACGCGCTGATGCTGGCGCGGGTGCAGTTCGCGTTGACGGCCGGGACGCATTTCCTGTTCGTGGCGTTGACGCTGGGCCTGGCGACGCTGGTGGCGCTGATGCAGACGCGGGCGACGGTGTGGGGCGGCGCGGGCGGGTCGGGTGAGGCGGTGCACGCCCGGATGACGCGGTTCTGGGGGCAGCTGTACGTCGTGAACTACGCGGTGGGGATCGTGACGGGGCTGGTGATGGAGTTCCAGTTCGGGTTGAACTGGGCGGGGATGTCGCGGACGGTCGGCGGGGTGTTCGGGGCGCCGCTGGCGCTGGAGACGATCGTGGCGTTCTTCGTGGAGTCCACGTTCCTCGGCCTGTGGATCTTCGGGTGGGAGCGGTTGAACCGGTGGGTGCATCTGGCGCTGATCTGGGTGGTGACGGTGACGGCGTACCTGTCGGCGTACTTCGTGCTGGTCGCCAACGGGTGGCTGCAGCGTCCGGTGGGCTATGAGATGCGGGACGGGCGGGCGCGGCTGACCGATGTCGGGGCGCTGCTGGGGAACCCGCCGGCGGTGCTGGCGTTCGGGCACGTGCTGTTCGGGGGGCTGCTGACGGCGGGGTTCTTCGTGGCGGGGGTGAGCGCGTTCCACCTGCGGCGCCGGGCCGGGGAGACCGAGTTCTTCCGCCGGTCGATGCGGGTCGGGCTGGTGACGGTGGTCGCCTCGATCGTGCCGGTGGTGGTGCTGGGCGGCGCGCAGTTCGCCGACCTGCAGCCGACGAAGCTGGGCGGGGACGACGCGGACGCGGCGGTCGCCGCTTTCACGGCGCGGTTCGGGCCCGACGACTACCGCCCGCCGGGGCTGTCGGAGGCGGGTGAGGCGCTGATGATGTCGATGTGGGCGCTGATGGCGGTGCTGGCGGTGGCGGCGCTGGTGAAGCTGCCGTTCGGGCGGTGGCTGGAGCGGGGCCGGGTGTTCCACGTGGTGATGATCGCGGCGATCCCGCTGCCCTATGTCGCGATGCTGGCGGGGTGGGTGTTCCGGGAGGTGGGCCGGCAGCCCTGGATGGTGTACGGGGTGCTGAAGACGCGGGACGCGGTGTCGGACACGGGCGCGGTGGCGGCGGCGGTGTCGTTCGCGGTGTTCACGGTGCTGTTCGCGGTGCTGGTGGGGGTGAACGTGTGGCTGCTGGCGCGGTTCGCGCGGCGGGGCCCGGGCGGGGTGGGGCTGGGTGTGCCCGCGGGTGCCGCTCCCCCGTCCCCGGCGCTGTCCCCGACGCTGTGACCGCCGGGACGGCGCAGACGGCGCAGATGGTGGTGCAGGCGATGACGGAGATGACGGACGGGTCCGGGACGGGAGTGCGGTGATGGAGTTCCTCGCTGTGGTGATGCTGGCGGTGTTCACGGCCGGGTACCTGGTGCTGGCGGGCGGGGACGTGGGGGTGGGGATGGCGCTGCCGTGGCTGGGCCGGGGGCAGGACGAGCGGCGGCTGGTGATCGCCTCGTTCGCGCCGTTCTTCCTGGGCAACGAGGTGTGGCTGGTCGCGGCGGTGGGGATCGTCGTGGGCGCGTTCCCGGGGTTGGAGCACCGGCTGCTGGAGGATCTGTCCCCGGTGGCGGTGGTGCTGGTGGTGGGGTGGGTCGTGCGGGACATGGGGCTGTGGCTGCGCGGCCGTGTCGACGGCGCGGGGTGGCGGGGCGGGTGCGACGGCGCGGTGGTGGCGGGCAGTTGGGCGTTGGCGCTCGGGTGGGCGTCGCTGCTGGGGTCGCTGGTGGTGTCGGGCGCGGGCGGCGGGGAGGGGATGAACGCGGGGTCGGTGCTGGGGTTGCCGCTGGCGGCGCTGTTCGTCTGGCACGGGGTGGGGTTCGCGCGGTGGCGGCTGCCGGAGGCGATGGCGGCGCGGCTGCGGGGCGTCCCGGCCCGGTACGGGGTGTCGGCGGTGGTGCTGGCGGCGGCGCCGGTGGCGGCGGGCGCGGGTCTGCCGTGGTCGGGGGCCGCGGCGCAGGGGTCGGGTCTGGCGCTGACGGCGGTGGCGGCGGTGGTGCTGCTGCCGCTGCTGGCGGTGGTGCAGGGGCTGGTGTGGTGGACGTTCCGCGGCCGTGTCCAGGCCCCCTCCTACCTGTGACCGGGCGCGGGGACGGCGGCGCGGTGTCGGGCGCGGCGGGCGGGATGGGCGGGGCGGGCGCGGTGGCGGGGGCCGGTGCGGGGCGGGGTGGGGCGCGGGCGGTGGAGAGGCGGCTGCGGGGGCTGGTGCCGCGGCGGGTGGTGGGCGCGCTGGCGGTGGCGGCGGCCGGGCAGGGTGTGCTGCTGGTGGTGCAGGCGGATCTGCTGGCGGGGGCGGTCGCGGCGCTGGACGCGGGCCTCCTGGTGTGGCTGGTGGCGGCGGCCGCCGGCCGCGCGGCGCTGGCGTGGGCGGTGGCGTGGCTGGCGGGCGGGACGGCGGCGCGGGTGAAGGCGGACCTGCGCGCCGCGCTGCTGGCCCGCCCGCCGGGCGGTGCGGGCGCGGGCGGGCGGGTGACGCTGCTGACGCGGGGCCTGGACGCGGTCGACCCGTTCTTCACCGGTTACCTGCCGCAGCTGCTGGCGGCGTGCGTGGTGCCGGTGGTGGTGCTGGCGCGGCTGGCGGCGGCGGACTGGGCATCGGCGCTGGTGGTGGCGGTGACGGTGCCGCTGGTGCCGGTGTTCGGGGCGCTGGTGGGGGCGCGGACGGCGGCGCTCACGGCCCGGCAGTGGGGGCTGCTGCACCGGCTGGGCGGGCATTTCCGGGATGTGCTGGCGGGCGCGGCGACGTTGCGGGCGTTCGGGCGGGCGGGCCACCAGTCGGGGGTGGTGCGGGAGTTGGCCGGGGAGCACCGCCGCGCGACGGTGCGGGCGCTGCGGGTGGCGTTCCTGTCGTCGCTGGTGCTGGAGTGGGTGTGCGCGCTGTCGGTGGCGCTGGTGGCGGTGCCGGTGGGGTTGCGGCTGCTGGACGGGGAGATGGCGCTGCGGACGGGTCTGCTGGTGCTGCTGCTGACCCCGGAGGTGTATCTGCCGCTGCGGGCGCTGGGCGCGCGGTTCCACGCGAGCGCGGAGGGTGTCGCGGCGGCGCGGGAGGCGTTCGCCGCCCTCGATGGCGACGGTGATGGCGATGGCGATGGCGATGGCGATGGCGATGGTGACGTTCCCGCGCCGGTCCGGCCGGGCGTGGCGGCGACCGCGCCGGAGGGGGCGCCGGAGATCGTGCTGGAGGAGGTGACGGTGCGGTATCCGGGCGCGGACGCCGCGGCGCTGGAGGGGGTGTCGCTGCGGGTCGCGGCGGGTGAGCGGCTGGCGGTGACGGGCCCCTCGGGTGCGGGCAAGTCGACGCTGCTGCTGGTGCTGGCGGGTCTGGTGGCGCCCACGTCGGGGCGGGTGCTGGTCGACGGCGTGGACCTGGCGGAGCTGGACGCGGCGGCGTGGCGGGCGCGGGTCGGGTGGGTGCCGCAGCGCCCGCACCTGTTCGCCGCGTCCGTCGCCGACAACCTGCGGCTGGGCGATCCGGGCGCGCCGATGGGGCGGGTGCGGGCGGCGGCGCGCGCGGCGTGCGCGGAGGAGTTCGTCGAGGCCCTCCCCGGCGGGTTCGCGGCGGTGCTGGGCGAGGGCGGCGCGGGGGTGTCGGCGGGGCAGGCGCAGCGGCTGGCGCTGGCGCGGGCGTTCCTGTCGGGCGGGCCGGTGATGCTGCTGGACGAGCCGACGGCGCGGCTGGACCTGGCGAGCGAGCGGGCGCTGGTGGAGGCGGCGGCGCGGCTGCTGGAGGGGCGGACGGCGGTGCTGGTGGCGCACCGTCCGGCGCTGCTGCGGGCGGTGGACCGGGTGGTGCGGCTGGAGTCGGGCCGGATCACCTCCTCCCCCGCGTCCGCCGCGTCGGCGCGGGTCTCGGGCGGGGTGGGGGTGTGAGGGCCGTGGAGGGCGGGATGCGGGGCGCGGTGCGGCCGCACGCGGCGCGGCTGGTGGTGGCGGCGGTCGCGGCGGCGGCGGCGGAGCTGTGCGGGCTGGGGCTGGTCGCGGCGGCGGCGTGGCTGATCGCGCGGGCGTCGCAGCGCCCGGAGCTGGCGGCGCTGTCGGTGGCGGTCGTGGCGGTGCGGGGGTTCGCGCTGGCGAAGGGGGCGCTGCGCTACGCCGAGCGGCTCGCGGGCCATGACGCGGCGCTGCGGGCGCTGGCGGAGCTGCGGGGCCGGGTGTTCGACGCGCTCGCCGCCTCCCCCCGCCACTCCTCCACCGCACCGGGCGCGGATGGTGGGCGGGGGCGGGACGGGGAGGCGCTGACGCGGCTGGTGTCCGATGTCGACGCCGTCCAGGACCTGCTGCTGCGGTGCGCGCTGCCGGCGGTCGCGGCGGCGGTGTGCGGGGCGGCGGGGGCGGTGGTGTGCTGGGCGGTGCTGCCGGTCGCGGGCGCGGTGCTGGCGGGCGGGCTGGTCGTGGCGGGGGTGGTGGTGCCGGTGGCGGCGGCGGTGCTGGGCGGGCGGGCGTCGCGGCGCGCGGTGTCCGCGCGGGACGCGCTCGCGGTGCGGGCGCTGGACGTCCTGGAGGGCGCCCGCGACCTGGCGATGTTCGGCGCCGCGGGGCGGTTCGCGGGCGCGGCGCGGGAGGCGGCGGCGCGGCTGGAGCGGGCGGAGCGGGCGGCGGCGCGGCTGGGCGCGGCGGTGGCGGCGGCGGGGTACGCCGTGCAGGGGGTGACGGCGGCGCTGGTGGTGTGGGCGGCGACCCGCCCGGCCGCGGCGGCGCGCGGGGTGGACGAGGTGGGGGCGGCGGTGCTGGCGTTGACGGCGCTGGTGGCGGTGGAGGCGGTGCTGCCGTTGGGTGAGGCGGCGCGGCGGCTGCGGGAGGTGCGGCCGGCGGCGCGCCGCACCGGTGCGCTGCTCCGCACTTCCCCGCCCGCGACTCCCCCGCCCCCGGCCCCTGCGGGCGGGGACGCGGAGGATGGGCCGGTCGGGGGCGCGGCGGTGGAGTTGCGGGGCGTCACCCTCACCTACCCGGGCGGGACGGCCCCGGCGCTGGACGGGGTGGACCTGCGGGTGGAGCCGGGCCGCCGCGTCGCGGTCGTGGGCGCCAGCGGCGCGGGCAAGAGCACGCTGCTGGCGGTCCTGTCGGGTGAGGCCGCGGCGTCGTCGGGGACGGTGCGGGTCGGCGGCCGCCCGGCCTCGCCCGGCGGGGCGGGCGGGACGGTGCGGGGGCTGGCGCAGGACGCGCACGTGTTCGCCGCGACCGTCGGGGCGAACCTGCGGCTGGCCCGCCCGGACGCCGGCGACGCGGAGTTGCGGGAGGCGGCGGAGCGGGCGGGGTTGTGGCCGGTGGTGCGGGACCTGCCGGAGGGCTGGGACACCCCGGTCGGCGCGGGCGGGCGGGGCCTGTCGGGCGGGCAGCGGCAGCGGCTGCTGCTGGCGCGGGCGCTGCTGGCCGCCCCGCCGGTGCTGGTGCTGGACGAGCCCGCCGAGGCGCTGGACCCGGTGATGGCCGACCGTGTCGTCGCCGACCTGCTGGCCGCGCCGGGCGGCGGGACGGTGCTGCTGGTCACGCACCGGCTCGCGGCGCTGGAGGCCGCCGACGAGGTGCTGGTGATGGACCGCGGCCGGATCGTGCAGCGCGGGCGGCACGCCGCGCTGCTGGCCGCGCCCGGCGCCTACCGCGACCTGTGGGACGCCGAACTCCTCACCACCTGACCCGCCACCTGACCCGCCGGTGGGCCCCGGGGGCGGTCAGGTGAGGTCGTGGAGGGCGGCGGCGATGGCGGCGACGCCCTCCTCGATCGCCGACGGCGCCGCGGCGGCGTAGCCCAGGACCAGCCCGGGGCGGTGGCGGCGCTGCCCGTGCCACGACAGCGGATGGGTCTTCACCCCCCGCGCCAGCGCCGCCGCCGCCAGCGCCGTGTCCGGCACCGCCCGCGCCGCCCGCGCCGTCCCGCTCTGCGCGCGGGTCTGCGCGCGGGTCTGCGCGGGCGGCCGGGGGGAGCGGCCGGGGAAGGTGACGGTCAGGTGCAGCCCGGCGGCGGCGCCGTGCACGACCGCGCCGGGCAGGTGCTCCCGCAGCGCGGTGATCATGGCGTCGCGGCGGCGGCGGTGCCGGCGGCGCAGCAGCCGCAGGTGCCGCTCCATCTCCCCGGAGTCCATCAGGCGGGCCAGGACGAGCTGGGGCAGCGCGGCGCCGCCGAGGTCGGCGAACCGCTTGGCCTCCACCAGCGCGTCCCGGTGGCCGGGCGGCGCCAGCACCCACCCGATCCGCAGCGCCGGCGCCAGCAGCTTGGACACGCTCCCGGCGTAGAAGACGCGGTCGGCGAGCATGGACCGCAGCGCCGCGACGGGCGGCCGGTCGTAGCGGTGCTCGGCGTCGTAGTCGTCCTCGATGACCACGCCGCCCGCCGCGACCCAGCGCATCAGGTCGCGGCGGCGCGCGCCGTCCAGCACGACGCCGGTGGGGAACTGGTGCGCGGGGGTGAGCAGCACGGCGGGCGCGCCGGACGCGCGGAGCCGGTCGACGCGGACGCCGCCCGCGTCGACGGGGACGGGCGGGGTCCGCATCCCCCAGTGCCGCAGGTGCTGGCGGGTGCCCAGCGACCCCGGGTCCTCCACCGCGACCTCCGCGATCCCCTCCGCGGTCAGGACGCGGGCCAGCAGCGCGAGCCCTTGCGCGGTCCCGGTGGTGACGACGACGTCGCCGGGGTCGGCGCGGACGCCCCGGTTGCGGGCCAGCCACGCCGCGACGGCCGCGCGCAGCGCCGGGGTGCCGCGCGGGTCGCCGTAGCCGAGGGCGGGCGCCGACAGCTCGGCCAGGACGGACCGCTCGGCGCGCAGCCACGCCGCGCGGGGGAACGCCGCCAGGTCCGGGACGCCCGGGGACAGGTCGATGCGGGCGGGCGCGGCGCGCAGCACGTCGAACACCTCGGGGCCGGGCTCGCGGACGAACACCTCCCGCTCCCCCGCCGCCCCGGCCGCGCCCGCCGCCCCGGCGGTGCCGCCGGTCGTCTCCGCCGCCTCCAGGGCCGGTGCGGGCGCGGCGGGGGGACGGCCCCGGGGGGTGAGGGGCGCGGCGACCACGACGGTGCCGCCGCGGCCGCGCCCCGCGACGTGCCCGTCGTCGACGAGCCGCTGGTAGGCCTCGGTGACCACGCCGCGCGACACGCCCAGCTCGGCGGCCAGGACGCGACTGGCGGGCAGCCGGCCGCCGACCGGGAGGCGCCCGTCGCCGATCGCGTCGCGCAGCCGTCCCGCCAGCCACTCCGACAGCCCACCGGGCGGCGCGTCGGCGGGATCGAGCTGCAGGAAGTCCGCGCCCCGCGCCCCGCCCGCCCCCACCTGCGCCCCCACCTGCGGAGCCGCGTCCGACACCGCGTTCGGCGCCGGGTCGGGCGCCGCCGCGCCGCCCGGGTCGGGCGCCGCCGGCGCGCCGGCGGCGGGGCCGGTGGACGCACCGGT
Organism: Actinomadura litoris; assembly: GCF_009733595.1. GTDB lineage: Bacteria > Actinomycetota > Actinomycetes > Streptosporangiales > Streptosporangiaceae > Spirillospora > Spirillospora litoris. The sequence continues at coordinate 414,828 of NZ_WOFH01000004.1, forward strand.
TATGGTTCGGTCGCCCGCCACGTCATTGGACCTGTCCATGAGGCCATTGTGGCGGCACGGTGGACCCATGGGAACACCGCTGGAAACCCCGCTGGGAACACCGCGCGCGCAGGCGCCGCTCACCTATGTCCACGGCTACTCCGACCACGAGACGCGGCGGCTGGGCGACCAGGCCGACACGCTCGCGGGGCTGCTGCACGACGGTACCGCCTACCCGCCCGGCAGCCGGGTCCTGGAGGCCGGCTGCGGGGTCGGCGCGCAGACCGTCCACCTCGCCGCCGCCAGTCCCGGCGCGGAACTGGTCGCCGTGGACGTCTCGGAGGCGTCGCTGGCGCGGGCCCGCGCCGCCCTCGCCGCCCGCGTCCCGCGCGGGGCGCCCGCCGCGCGGGTGGAGTGGGTGCGCGCCGACCTGCACGCCCTCCCCTACCCCGACGGGCACTTCGACCACGTGTTCGTCTGCTTCGTCCTGGAGCACCTGCCCGACCCGCTGCGGGCGCTGACGGCGCTGCGGCGCGTCCTGGCGCCGGGCGGGACGATCACCGTGATCGAGGGCGACCACGGGTCGGCGTTCTTCCACCCCGACAGCGCCGCCGCGCGCGCCGTGATCGGCCACCAGGTCGCGCTGCAAGCCGCCGCCGGCGGCGACGCGCTGATCGGACGGCGCGTGCGGCCGCTGCTGGACGCCGCCGGGTACCGGGACGTCCGCGTCGCGCCCCGCACCGTCTACGCCGACGCGTCCCGGCCCGCGCTCGTGCAGGGCTTCACCCGCGCCACGTTCGTCGCGATGGTCCGCGCCGTCCGCGACGAGGCGGTCGCCGCCGGGCTCGCCGACCCCCTCACCTTCGACCGGGGCGTCGCCGACCTCGACCGCGCCGCCGGCGACGGGGGGACCTTCCACTACACCTTCTTCAAAGGCACCGCCGTCAGGTGACCGCCCACCAACTGGACGCCGCCGGCCGGGGTCAGGGGCGGGTGAGCTCGGCGCGCATCAGGTCCAGGCCCATCGGCCCGAGGTCCAGCGCCCGCCGGTGGAACTCGCGCAGGTCGAACGCGGCGCCGTCGCGCGAGCGCGCCGCCTCCCGCGCCTCCAGCCACACCCGCTCCCCCACCTTGTAGGCGATCGCCTGCGCGGGGCGCCCCAGATACCGGTCGATCTCGAACGCGATCGCCGCGTCCGGCTGCGGACCCGAGTGCGCCTTGAGGAACTCGCGGCCCAGCCCCGCGGTCCACCGCTCGCCGTCGTGGAACCCCGCCCCGGCGGGGATCTCCAACTCCAGGTGCATGCCGATGTCCAGGATGATCCGCGCCGCGCGGAACTGCTGCCCGCCCGCCAGCATCCCCAGCTTGTGCGCCGGGTCGCGGTAGTAGCCCAGCTCGTCCATCAGCCGCTCGGCGTACAGGCCCCACCCCTCGCAGTACCCCGGGTACAGCTCCCCGGCCAGCCGCCGGAACCGGTTCAGGCCCGTGTTCAGCACGCACACCCCGAGCTGCAGGTGGTGGCCGGGGACGCCCTCGTGGAACATGGTGCCCGGCACCGTCCACGTCACGATGCCCTCGCCCGGGTCCTGCACCGTCCACCACACCGTTCCCGGACGCGACAGGTCCTCCGCCGGCGCCAGGTAGTAGATCCCCGACTCCACCGCCGGGATCCGGCAGTCGATCCGCCGCAGCGGCTCGGGGATGTCGAAGTGGACGCCGTCCAGGTCCTCGATCGCCTTGTCGGCCAGGGCCTGGATCCAGTCCCGGAACGCCTCCGCGCCGCTGATCCGGTAGGCGGGGTCGGCGTCCAGCGCGGCGCGGACCGCCGGCAGCGGCTCCCCGGGCAGGATCCGCTCGCCCGCCGCGTCCATCTCCGCCTCGATCCGCGCCAGCTCTTCCCACCCCCACGCGTAGGTCTCCTCCAGGTCCAGCGCGGTCCCGAGGAAGTCGCGCACCCCCAGCCGGTACCGGTCGGCGCCCAGCGCGTCCCGCTCCGGCGCGTGCGGCGCCAGGTCCCGCGACAGGAACTCCGCGAAGGCGCCCAGCGCCGCCGACGCCGCCGCGACCGCCGCGTCCAGCTCCCCGCGCAGCGGCCCGTCCCCGTACCCGGCGGCCAGCCCCTCCAGGTAGGCGGGGGTGTCGCGGCACTCCCGCTCGTTGCGGACGACCTGCCGCAGCGCCGCGACCCGGCCCCGCTGCCGCGCCCGCTCCAGGCTCACCCGCAGCCCCTCCAGCGCCCCCGGCAGCGCCCGCACCCGGTCGCGGACCGCGTCCCAGTCGGTGCCAGGGCCCCGGTCCAGCAGGTCGATCGCCACCCGCAGCCGCTGCAGCGGCCCGTCGATGGTCTCCAGATACCCCTCGTGCGCGCCGGCGTCGAACAGGGCCAGGTCGGTCTCCAGCCGCTCCCGCAGCACCGCCGCCGAGATCCGGTCGGATCCGGCGGCCGGGCCGGGCGCGGCGGGCGTGCTGTCCAGGCGGGCGAGGGTGGCGCGCGCGAGGTCGGCGCGCGCCGCCGGACCGTCGGGACCGTAGTCGGTCAGACGGGAGTCCTGCCCGGCGATCCCCATGATCGCCGCCTGGCACGGGTCCAGGACGGCGAGCTCGTCCATGTAGCGGTCGGCGAGGTCATCCAGTGCGGTCATCGCCCAAGGCTAAGGCCCAACCGCCCACTTCCGCGATCATGGATTTCGGGGGTCTCCGCGTCCCTCCGGCGGGGGTCAGCGGGTCTCGGCGGCCAGCCGCAGCCCCAGCCCCACCAGCACCACGCCCGACACCTGCTCCAACCGGCGCCGCACCGCCGGGCGGCCCACCAGCCGCCGCGCCGCGCCCACCAGCCACACCACCCCGGTGTACCAGGCCAGGTCGATCGCCACCCACAGCACCGACAGCACCGCCAGCGCCAGCGGCACCGGCCACCCCTCCGGGACGAACTGCGGCAGGAACGACACCGCGAACACCCCCGCCTTCGGGTTCGCGGCGTTGGTGACCAGCCCCAGCCGGAAGCACCGCCACCCCCCGCGCGGCGCACCGCCCGTTCCCGTTCCCGCACCGGCGTTCGGGCCGGTGCCCCGGCCGGTGCCCGGGGCTGTGTCCAGGGCGCTGCCGCCGCCGGGCTCCGGTGCGGACGCGCCGCGCCGCGCCCGCCACAGCGCCCGCACCCCGAACCACACCAGTACGCCCGCGCCGACGACCCGCAACCCGTCATAGGCCAGCCGCGAGGCCACCAGCAGCGCCGACAGCCCCGCCGCGGCCGCCAGCCCCCACGCCAGCACCCCCGCCTCGTTGCCCAGCACCGCCGCCATCCCCGCGCGCCGCCCCGACCGCGCCGACTCCCGCATGATCACGACCGTGCTCGGGCCGGGCGCCACCGCGATCAGCACCGCCGCACCCGCAAAAGCCACCAAACTCTCCAGCATCACCCCATGCTGCCCATCGCCACCCACCCCCGCAACGCATAAAACCGCCCCACAACGCGCCGCGACCGGGGAAGCGCTCAGACGGGACCGCCACCGTCATCGCCGCCCCCACCCGGAGACGTCGGCGGCGCCGTCGGCGGCAGCGACGGCGACGGCTCCGGCGGACTCACCGGCGGCGGCGTCGTCGGCGACGCCGGACCCGGCGAGGGCACCCGCACCGTCGGCGTCGGCTCCGGCGGCAGCGGCGGCGGCTCCTCCACCTCCGGCTGGCACGCGAACAGCACCCCCATCAGCACCGCCAGCACCAGCAGCACCGCCGCCAACCCCAGCACCGCCCGCACCATGCTCCGCTCCGGCGGCCGCTCCCCCACCGGCACCGGACCCGCCTCCACCGGCGGCGGAACCGGACGATCCAACGCCGGCTCCCCCGACCCCAGCCAGTGCGGCTGGAACCCCGGCCCCCGGCGCCGCCCCCACCGGCCCCGCGACGCCCCCAGCAGCACCGGCTCCAGAAAACGCTCCGCCCCCGCCCGCTCCGCCTCGTACACCGTCGCCACCCACGGCGCCGGCCCCTCCGGCTGCGCCGCCACCACCGGAGCCGGACCCCCGGGCACCGGCGCCACCGGCCCGCCCCGCCCCGGCACCGCCGCGTTGATCGCCGCCCGGAACCGGTCCCGCGCCGCCGCGTCACCCGCCGCGCCCCGGTTCAGCACCGCCACACTCGCCCGCCGCCCCTGCCCGTCCACCCCCAGGAACACGATGCCCGCCGCCGTCTCCGACAGGCGCGCCGACAGGCGGTAGGGGCCAAGCTGAGCGGGATCACCCGGGGGCAACGGCCTCGACATGACGCAACACTAACAACCACCCCCGACCCGCCGCCCCGACCAGCGCCCCGACCCGCACAGACCGGAACCGGACCGACGCCAGACCGGCACCAGCCCCCCACCGGGAACCGATCACCCGCAACACGCAGTTATCCCTCACGAACGGGTACAAGTGATCGCGTAGGGTCGTAACGCGCCCGCCCCGCACCCGGGAGCACCGCCGGCACCGCAGTCACCGCACCGTCACCGCACCAGTCACCGCACCGCCCCAGGACCACTCCGAGGACACCGAGGGACACCTGAGATGACCATCGCCGCCCACGATGTCGACGAGGCCGCGGCCCAGCTGCAGACCACCGTCACCGAGGTCAAAAAGGTCATCGTCGGCCAGGAGCACATGGTCGAACGGATGGTCGTCGCGCTCCTCGCCCGCGGCCACTGCCTCATCGAAGGCGTCCCCGGCGTCGCCAAGACCCTCGCCGTCGGCACCCTCGCCCGCGTCGTCGGCGGCACCTTCGCCCGCCTCCAGTTCACCCCCGACCTCGTCCCCTCCGACATCGTCGGCACCCGCATCTACCACCCCTCCACCGAGCAGTTCGACGTCGAACTCGGCCCCGTCTTCGTCAACTTCGTCCTCGCCGACGAGATCAACCGCGCCCCCGCCAAAGTCCAGTCCGCGCTCCTTGAGGTCATGGCCGAACGGCAGGTCTCCCTCGGCGGCAACACCTACCCCCTCCCCCGCCCCTTCATCGTCCTGGCCACCCAGAACCCCATCGAGTCCGAAGGCGTCTACCCCCTCCCCGAAGCCCAACGCGACCGGTTCCTCATGAAGATCGACGTCCACCACCCCGCCGCCCACGAGGAACTCCAGATCCTCCAGCGGATGAGCGTCGACCCCCCCGAGGCCGCCCAGATCCTCGACACCGCCGGCCTCGCCCGCCTCCAACGCGCCGCCGAAGAGGTCGCCGTCCACGAACTCGTCGCCGACTACATCGTCCGGCTCGTCATGGCCACCCGCGAACCCGACCAGTACCGCCTCCCCGACCTGCGCACCGTCATCGAGATCGGCGCCAGCCCCCGCGCCACCCTCGGCCTGGTCTCCGCCGCCCGCGCCCTCGCCCTGCTCTCAGGCCGCGACTACGTCCTGCCCGACGACGTCCGCGCCGTCGCCGTCGACGTCATCGCCCACCGCCTCGTCCTCACCTTCGACGCCCTCGCCGACGGCGTCCACCCCGCCGACGTCATCGCCCAGATCCTCACCGCCGTCCCCCCGCCCCGCGTCGTGTGGAACCACGGCGCCGCGGCGGTGACCACCGCATGAACCCCCGCGGGCGCCACACACCGGGAACCGGACGACACGGGACACGGCGCGGAACACGCCGCGGCGCGCACCGCGGCGCCGACGGCGCCGACATCGCCCGCCTCGCCCCCGAACGCACCCTCCGCCGCCTCGAACTCCAGGTCACCCGCCGCCTGGACGGCCTCCTCAACGGCGAACACCTCGGCCTCCTCCCCGGCCCCGGCACCGAACTCGCCGAAGCCCGCCTCTACCAGCCCGGCGAGGACGACGTCCGCTTCATGGACTGGGCCGTCACCGCCCGCACCACCACCCCCCACGTCCGCGACCTCATCGCCGACCACGAACTCGAAGCCTGGGCCCTGGTCGACCTCACCCCCAGCATGGACTTCGGCACCACCACCCTCGTCAAACGCGACCTCGCCGTCGCCGCCCTCGCCGCCGTCGGATTCCTCACCGTCCGCCTCGGCGACCGCGCCGGCGCCTACCTCCTGCACCGCGACGGCCTGCGCCGCCACCCCGCCCGCACCGGCAAGGCCGCCCTCTACGCCCTCCTCCAAGCCGTCCTGGACGCCCCCACCAGCGCCCCCGGCGCCACCGAGACCTCCCTCACCACCGCCATGACCGGCGCCCGCTCCGGCCTCAGCACCCGCACCGCCCCCGGCGCCGCCCGCCACGGCGACCTCGCCGCCGCCATCACCGCCCTGGACCGCGGCCAGACCCGCCGCGGCCTGCGCGTCCTCATCTCCGACTTCCTCGCCCCCCTCGACGAGGGAACCGGATCCGACACCGCACCGCCCCCCTGGGAACGGCCCCTGCGCCGCCTCGCCGCCCGCCACCAGGTCCTCGCCATCGAGATCATCGACCCCCGCGAACTCGACCTCCCCGACGTCGGACTCGTCGAGATGACCGACCCCGAGACCGGCACCGTCCACGAGATCGTCCTCAACCGCCGCGTCCGCGAACGCTACGCCGCCGCGGCCGCCGCCCAACGCGACCGCACCCGCGCCGCCCTCCGCCGCGGCGGCGCCCACCACCTCGTCCTGCGCACCGACCGCGACTGGATCACCGACATCGCCCGCTTCGCCCTCCGCCAGCGCCGCGCCGCCGGACGCCCCGTCACCCCCACGGGAGCGCGCCCATGACCTTCCTGTCACCCGAACGCCTCTGGCTGCTGTCCCTCGCGCCGCTGCTCGCCGCCGCCTACGTCCTGATGCAGCTGCGCCGCCGACAGCACACCGTCCGCTTCACCAACCTCGCCCTGCTCGCCCAGGTCGCCCCACGCCGCCCCGGCTGGCGCCGGCACGTCGCCGCCGCCCTGTTCCTCATCATGATCGTCCTGATGATGATCGGGTTCGCGCGGCCCGCCAGCTCCGTCAAGGTCCCCCGCGACCGCGCCACCATCATGGTCGCCGTCGACGTGTCCCTGTCCATGATGGCCCGCGACGTCGCCCCCTCCCGCTTCGACGCCGCCAAGAACGCCGCCAAGACCTTCATCCGCGAACTCCCCTCCCGCTTCAACGTCGGCGTCGTCTCCTTCGCCGGCAACGCCAACCTCGTCGCCGCCCCCACCGCCGACCGCGACGCCGCCATCGCCTCCCTCGACCAGCTCGTCCTCGCCAAACGCACCGCCATCGGCGAGGCCGTCTTCACCTCCCTGCAAGGCGTGCGGACCTTCGACGCCCAGGCCAGCCAGGACCCCCCGCCCGCCCACATCGTCCTGCTGTCCGACGGCGACAACACCACCGGACGCACCGTCCAGGAGGCCATCGACGCCAGCCGCGCCGCGCACGTCCCCGTCTCCACCATCGCCTTCGGCACCCCCTACGGCACCGTCGACATCGAAGGCGAGACCACCAGCGTCTCGGTCAACAAGGAGACCCTCAAGACCCTCGCCGACAGCACCCAGGGCAAGGCCTACGAGGCCGCCGACGCCGGGCAGCTCGACGAGGTCTACGCCAACATCGGCAGCTCCCTCGGCTTCACCACCGAGCACCGCGACATCGCCGCCCGCTATACCGGCCTCGCGCTGCTGTTCGCCCTCGCCGCCGGCGGCGCGTCCCTCGCCTGGTTCTCCCGCCTCCCCTGACCCGCGCGGCCGGGCCGGCGGCGGGCCGGGTGTGGCGCCGGGACGTCCGGGACGCTGATACGGTCGGCCGACGTGGGGGAACACTACTTCGCCGAGCGGCCCGGCGCCGCCGCCCGACGCCGCACCGTCGACCTGGTCCTGCCCGACCTGCACCTGCGGCTCGCCACCGACAGCGGCATGTTCTCACCCGACCGCGTCGACCCCGGCACCCGCGTCCTGCTGGAGACCGTCCCCCCTCCCCCGCCCACCGGCGACCTCCTCGACCTCGGCTGCGGGTACGGGCCCATCGCCCTCACCATGGCGAGCCGCTCGCCGCAGGCGAGCGTATGGGGGGTTGATGTGAACCAGCGTGCTCTGGAGATCGCGGAGGAGAATGCCACCGCCGCCGGCCTTGACAATGTAAAGTTCAGGGCGGCGGACGACGTCAGCCCCGACCTGCGCTTCGCCGCGATCTGGTCCAACCCCCCGATCCGCATCGGCAAGGCCGCCCTGCACGGCCTCCTGCTCGCCTGGCTCCCCCGCCTCGCCCCCGGCGGCGCCGCGCACCTCGTCGTCCAGAAGCACCTCGGCTCCGACTCCCTCCAGCGCTGGCTGGACGCCCAGGGCCACCGCACCACCCGGATCGCGTCCCGCTCCGCCTACCGCGTCCTGCGCGTCGACGCCCCCTCCCCCACCGCGCCGAGCGCCGCGTCCACCACGGAAGGCCCCACCCGATGACCGCCCCCGACCCCGCCCCGCAGCGCCGCCAGCTGCGCCCCACCGACGTCAAGCGCCTCAACCGCGAGTGGCGCCGCCGCGCCGGCGACCGCCTCGACCTGCTCGTGGAGTCGGTCACCCAGCCGTTCAACATCGGCTCCATCGTCCGCAGCGCCGCCGTGTTCGGCGTCGAGCGCCTCTGGCTCGCCGGGAACGCCACACCCCCCACCCACCGCAACGCCACCAAGACCGCCCTCGGCACCGAACGCCTCATCGCCTGGGAGCACGCCGGCACCGCCGCCGAGGCCGCCGCCGCCGTCCGCGCGCAGGGGCTGCGGCTGGTCGCCGTCGAACTCACCGGCGACGCCGTCCCCCTGCACGAGGCGCCCCTGGACGGCGACGTCTGCCTCGCCGTCGGCGGCGAGGACCACGGCTGCTCCCCCGCCCTGCTCGCCGCCGCCGACGCCGTCGCCTACATCCCCCAGCCCGGACGCGTCGGATCCCTCAACGTCGCCGTCGCCGCCGCCCTCGCCCTCGCCGAGGCCCGCCGCCGCGAATGGACCGGCTGACCCCTCCCCCGCCGTGATCCGCCCGGCACCGGGTTACGATCACCCCGTGCTGTTCCCGCCTCGCGCCTAGGACGCCTCCGCACCGGCCCGCCAAGCCGGTGACCCGGCGTCCACGCAACCCGCCCGCGCCCGCGCGGGCCTCCCCGGAGAACACGCACCGTGGCCCCCACAGCCGCCCCCTCGGGGGCACCGTCCTACGCGGCCCTCCTGCGCACCCCGCACGCCTCCCACACCTTCGGCGCGGCGCCGCTGGGCCGCCTGTCCTACGGGACGGTCTTCCTCTCCCTCACCCTCACCTGCACCGGCGCCACCGGCTCCTACACCTCCGCCGGCGCCCTCATCGCCCTGTCGGCCTCACCGCCGCGCTGCCGTCACCGCCCCGCGCCGCGCTCATCGACCGGCACGGGCCCCGCCGCGCGCTCCCCCCATGGCCGCCGCCTACACCCTCACCCTCGCCGCCCTCCCCGCCGCCCTCCTCCTCGGAGTTGCCGGAACGGCAACAAAAATTGCCGGAAAGCCGCCCCGGCCGCGACCATCGGAGGGACCGGGGGCCCACGCCGTGAGCCCGCGACCTCACGCCAAGGAGACCACCGTGACCGAAGAGACCGTCGGCGAGCAGACCCCGGCCGGGGACGGCGCCGACCCGGCCGAGTTCTGGGACGCCCGCTACGCCGAGAGCGACCGGATCTGGAGCGGCGACCCCAACATCGTCCTCGTCCGCGAGACGGCGGCGCTGCCGCCCGGCACCGCCCTGGACCTCGGCTGCGGCGAGGGCGCCGACGCCGTCTGGCTCGCCGGACGCGGCTGGCGCGTCACCGCCACCGACGTCTCCCGCGTCGCGCTGGAGCGCGCCGCCCGGCACGCCGCCGACGCCGGGGTCGCCGACCGCGTCGACCTCCAGCGGCACGACCTCGCCGTGTCCTTCCCCGCCGGGACCTACGACCTGGTCTCCGCGCAGTTCCTGCACTCCCCCGCCCCGCTGCCGCGCGAGGAGGTCCTGCGCGCCGCCGCGGCCGCCGTCGCGCCCGGCGGCACCCTGCTGATCACCGGGCACGCCGGGCTGCCGCCCTGGGAGCAGCACGAGCACGGCCACGAGCACGGCCACGGCCACCACGCCGTCGACCTGCCCACGCCCGAGGAGGTCCTGGCGTCCCTGCGGCTCCCGGAGGGGGAGTGGGAGGTCCAGCTCGCCGAGGAGCACCCGCGCGTCCAGAACGGACCCGACGGCAGGCCCGCCACCCGCACCGACAACGTCCTCAAACTCCGCCGCCTCTGACCGGGGCGGGCCGGTCAGCCGGCGGCGGCCTCGCGGCGGGCGCGCAGCGCGCGGACCCGGCCCCGGGACGCGCACGCCGGCGAGGGGCACCAGCGGCGCCGCCCCGGCGGGTCGGTGAACACGCCCCGGCAGTCGGGCTCCGGGCAGACCTTCAGCGCGCGGCGGTCCGCGCCGGTCAGGTGGTCGGCGGCCTGCCGGGCGATCCGCGCCAGGGCGGCGAGCGTGGTCGCGGGCGGCTCGCGCCGCAGCCGCCCGCCGGCGACGAACCGGATCGGCTCCTCGTGCCCGGCCAGGAACCCCTCCAGCGCGGCGACGGCGTCCCGGGGCGGCGGGTCCTCCCGCACGGCCGCCAGGGCCAGCACCCGCAGCATCTCCCGGACGCCCACCGCCGCCTCCAGATCCGCGGCGGCGGGCGGGGCCTGCGGGGCCAGGTCGCAGCGCTCCAGCCACAGCGCCAGCCGCCCGGGGTCGCCGATCCGCTCCACCGGCGCCGCGCTGAAGCTGCGGCCCTTGGTGGCGAGCAGGTCCAGCCACACCGCGCCGCAGTCGAAGCGGAACTCCTCCGTCCCCATCCCGCGAGTGTAACGCTCTGCCCGTTACAACTGATAGCGTTCACGTAACGACTCGACCGTTACGGAGGTTCGGCGATGGACCTGGAACCCACCCGGCTCGACCGCGCCGCCGGGTACCGGATGCTCGACCGCCTCCAGGACGAGGCCACCCGCGAGGCCACCCTGCCCGGCCTGGACGCCGCCGCGCCGGGGTTCGCCGACTGGATCGTCACCGCGCTGTTCGGCGGCACCTACCAGCGCCCCGGGCTGTCCCCCCGCGACCGGCAGCTGCTCAACCTGGCCGCGCTCACCGCCCTCGGCGGCGTCGACCCCCAGCTCACCGGCCACGTGCGCACCTGCCTGCGGATCGGTATGACCCGCCGGGAGATCACCGAGACCTTCGTCCACCTCGCCCCCTACATCGGGGTCCCCAAGGCGCTGGCCGGGCTGCGGGTCGCCACGGCCGCGCTGGAGGACGCGGCGCCGGCGGACGAGGGCGCCGCTCCGTGACCGGCGACACCGCGCGCGGGCCCGTCGCGGCCGTCCGCACCGTCCTGGGCGACGTCCCGCCCGGGAGCCTCGGCGTCTGCGACTCCCACGACCACCTGTTCCTCACCACCCCCGCGCTGCCCGGCCAGGAACTGGACGACCCGCGCGCCGCCCGCGCCGAGCTCGCCGCCTTCGCCGCGCACGGCGGCCGCGCCATCGTCCAGTGGACGCCCTGGGGCATGGGCCGGCGCCTGGGCGACCTGCCCGCCCTGTCCCGCGACTGCGGCGTCCACATCGTCGCCGCCACCGGCCTCCACCAGGCCCGGCACTACCGGCACGTCCCCGACGGGCTCGCCGAGCTGTTCGTCGCGGAGCTGACCGCCGGCGCCGGGCTGATCAAGGTCGCCGGGGCCTTCCACCACCTGGACGACCACGCCCGGCACGTCATGACCGCCGCCGCGCGGGCCCACCACGCCACCGGCGCCCCGATCGGCGTCCACCTGGAAGGCGGGACCGCGGCGCTGGAGACCCTCGACCACCTGTGCGGCGCTCACGGCGTCGCGCCCGAGAGGGTCGTCCTCGGCCACCTGCACCGCTTCCCCGACACCCGCCTGCACCTGCAGGCCGCGCAGGCCGGCGCCTACCTCGCCTTCGACGGCCCCTCCCGCGCCCACCACGCCGCCGACGCCCACCTCATCGACTGCCTCGCCGCGCTCGCCGGCGCGGGCCACACCGACCAGATCCTGCTCGGCGGCGACACCGTCACCGCCGCCGCGCGCTCCACCGCCGACGGGCCCGGCATGCCCTACCTGCTCACCACCCTGCGCCCCCGCGTGGCCTACGAGCTCGGCGACGACACCGCCGAGGCCATCTTCGTGCGCAACCCCGCACGCGCGTTCGCCGCGCCCTGGCCCCGGCCCCGACCCACGACCTCTGACGCCGCGTGACGCCGACCGGCGTCACGCACGGCATTGTGACGTCACTTTGCCGCTTGACATGACGTCGCGGTGACGTCATATTAGGGGCATGGATCTGCTGCCGTACGTCGAGAACCTCCGCCGCGAACTCGCCGTCGCCGCCGAGGCGGGCGGCCCGGACGCGCGGGCGCTCGCCGAGCGCCTCACCGGCCCCCTGGACTCGGCCGCCCGGCTCACCCTGCTGGAGGCGCTGTCGGCCGCCGCCGACGAGATCACCACCGACCTCGCCCCCGGCTCGGTCGAGGTGCGGCTGCGCGGCGGCGACCCCGCGTTCGTCGTGACGCCACCGCCGACGTCACCCCCCGCCGACACCGGCCACGCCTCCCCCGGCGCCGCCGAACCCGCCCGGGACGCCGTGGAGCCCCCCGCCCGCACCCCCGCAGCACCGCCCGCAGCACCGCCCGCGGCACCGCCCGCCGACGAGGGCGGCACCGCCCGCATGACGCTGCGGCTCCCCGAGCACCTCAAGACACGCGTCGAGGACGCGGCGGGCCGCCAGGGGATCTCCGTCAACGCCTGGCTCGTCCGCGCCGTCTCCGCCGCGCTCGACCCCGCCGCGCCCGCCGCGCCCGCCGACCCGGCCCCGCCGCCCCGGACCGCGCGCGACTACACCGGCTGGGTGCGCTGACCCGCCCACGCTGACCCGCCCACGCTGACCCCGGGCACGGCAGCCCGGTCACCCACCACGCCGACCCCACCGCCCGGCGCCGTCACCCATCACCCGGCCGCACCGCCGCCGGGACGCTCCGACCCATGAGGAGGGCTCCGCCATGCCCGCTTTCGCCACACCCGAACCGATCACCGCCGACCTCCAGGTCTTCCTCGGCCGCGTCCGCGTCAACGCCGCCGACCGCGCCGACACCGTCGTGGAGGTCCGGCCCAGCGACCCCTCCAGCGAGGCGAGCGTCCAGGCCGCCGAACGCACCGTCGTCGAGTTCTCCGCCGGACGGCTGCTGGTCAAGAGCCCCCGCCCCAAGGCCCTGGCCCACCTGCTGCCCTGGCGCGGCTCCGTCGAGGTCACCATCGACCTGCCCGCCGGCTCCCGCGTCCGGACCGAGGGCGCCGCCGACGTCATCACCACCGGCGCGCTCGGCCACACCACCCTGCACACCTCCAACGGCGACCTGCACGTCGAGGAGGCCGGACCACTGGAGATCAAGACCTCCAACGGCGACATCACCGTCGACCGCGTCACCGGCCCCACCGAGGCCGTCACCTCCAACGGCGCCATCCGCATCGGCACCATCGAGGGCCCCGGCACCGCCAAGACCTCCACCGGCGCCATCACCGTCGCCGAGACCACCGGCGACCTCCACCTCAAGGCCGCCACCGGCGACATCAGCGTCGGCCGCGCGCTCGGCGTCCTCACCGCCAAGGCCGCGCACGGCCGCATCCGCGTCGAGACCGCCGTCAGCGGCGCCCTCCACCTGGAGAACGGCTACGGCAAGGTCGGCGTCGGCGTCGCCGAGGGCACCGCCGCCTGGCTCGACCTGCACAGCAAGAACGGCGTCGTCCGCAACACCCTGGAGGCCGCCGACGGACCCGCCACCACCGACGCGGTCGTCGAGATCCACGTCCACACCAACTACGGCGACGTCGACGTCCACCGGTCCTGACCCCGACACCCCCCGGCGAGGAGCCCCCATGACCGACGCGATCACCGCCGACCGGCTCGTCAAGAGATACGGCGACGTCACCGCCCTGGACGAGCTGAGCTTCACCGTCCCCACCGGAACCGTCCTCGCCCTCCTCGGGCCCAACGGCGCCGGCAAGACCACCACCGTCCGCGTCCTGACCACGCTGCTGCGCCCCGACGCCGGCCGCGCCACCGTCGCCGGATGCGACATCGCCCGCGACGCCCGCCGCCTGCGCGCCCGCATCGGCCTGTCCGGCCAGTACGCCGCCGTCGACGAGCACCTCACCGGCGCCGAGAACCTGGAGATGATCGGACGCCTCTACCACCTCGGCGCCGCGCGCAGCCGCGCCCGCGCCCGCGAACTCCTCGAACGCTTCGACCTCGCCGGCGCCGCCGACCGCCCCGTCAAGGGCTACTCCGGCGGCATGCGCCGCCGCATCGACCTCGCCGGCGCCCTCGTCGCCGACCCGCCCGTGCTGTTCCTGGACGAGCCCACCACCGGCCTGGACCCCCGCGCCCGCGCCGCGCTCTGGGACACCGTCGCCGAACTCGTCGCCGCCGGCACCACCCTCCTGCTCACCACCCAGTACATGGACGAGGCCGACCGCCTCGCCGACCAGATCCTCGTCGTCGACCACGGCCGCGCCATCGCCCGCGGCACCGCCGACGAGCTCAAGGACCAGGTCGGCGGCAACCGCGTCGAGCTGACCCTCACCGACCCCGCCGGCCTCGACGCCGCCGCCCAGGCGCTCGCCTGGCACGCCGTCGGCGCCCTGCGCACCGCCCCCGAGTCCCTGCGGGTCACCGCCCCCGTCACCGACGGGCCCGAGGCGCTCCGCCACGTCCTCGGCGCCCTCGCCGACGCCCGCGTCACCGTCCGGGACGCCGGGATGCGGCGCCCCACCCTCGACGACGTCTACCTCACCCTCACCGGAAACCCCGCCGCCGGGCAGGAGGCCGCCCGATGAACGCCCTCACCCTCCCCTTCGCCGACGGCTGGACGATCGCCCGCCGCAACACCCTGAAGATCCGGCGCTCCCCCGACCTGATCGGCTCGGCGATCATGTTCCCGATCGTGTTCGTGCTGATGTTCGCCTACGTGTTCGGCAGCGTCATCGACGTCCCCGGCATGTCCTACCGGGAGTTCCTGCTCCCCGGCATCTTCGTCCAGGCCGTCCTGATGAGCGCGCAGATCACCGGCTACGCCCTCACCCTGGACCTGCGCAACGGCATCTTCGACCGGTTCCGCTCCCTGCCCATGGCGCCCTCCGCGGTGCTCATCGGGCAGACCGTCAGCGACCTGCTGATGAACCTCGCCGGCCTCACCGTCATGGCCCTCATGGGCCTGCTCGTCGGCTGGCGCGTGCACACCCCGCCCCACGAGGCCGCCCTCGGCTTCGGGCTGCTGCTGCTGTTCGCCTACGCCTTCTCCTGGGTCACCGCGACCGTCGCGCTGGCGCTGCGCACCCCCGAGAGCTTCAACAACACCGCCACCACGGTGTCGTTCCCGCTCATGTTCATCTCCAACGCCTTCCTCGACAGCTCCGAACTGCCCACCCCGCTGCGCGTCGCCGCCGAGTGGAACCCCGTCTCCACCTTCACCGCCGCCGCCCGCGAACTGTTCGGCAACACCAGCGCCGCGATGGACACCTCCGGCGCCTGGCCCATGCAGCACCCCGTCCCGGCCTCGCTGCTGTGGATCGCCGCCATGCTCGCCGTGTTCGTCCCCCTCGCGACCCGCCTCTACAGCCGGACCGTCGGCACCTGACCGGCCCCCGCCGGCGCCCCACCGCCCCACCCCGCCGCCCCCGCGCCCGCCCGACCACGGCGGCCGGGGGACAGGTGGGGTGCGAGCGTCTCCGCCCACCGGCGCAGGCGCCCGCCGCGCCGGCTCAGCGGGCGGTGCCCTCCATCAGCGCCGCGAACTCCTCCAGCGAGATCTTCCCGTCGTGGTTGCGGTCGGCCGCCACGACCACCTCCACCGCCCGCGTCTCGGTGATCCGCTCCCCCAGCGCCCGCATCAGGTTCTTCAGCTCCGCCGTCGAGATGTAGCCGTCGCCGTCCACGTCCACCAGCTCGAACGTCGCCCGGTACTCCTCCGCGTTCGCCATCGCCAGCTCCTCGAATGATCGAAAATGGGAGCGTCGACGGTAACACCGCCCACCGCCTTTACACAGTAAGGTCCAGGTGGGCCGCGGGCTCCGCCATAATCGGTCGAGTGCGCCGCCCGTACGCCTTCCTCGACCACCCCGGCCCCATCCCCTTCGCCCACCGCGGCGGAGCCGGCGGCCGCCCCGAGAACTCCATGGCCGCCTTCCAGCGCGCCGCCGACCTCGGCTACCGCTACTTCGAGACCGACGCCCACGCCACCGCCGACGGCGTCGTCGTCGCCTTCCACGACCGCACCCTGGACCGCGTCACCGGCCACACCGGCGCCATCGCCCGCCTCCCCTACGCCGAGGTCGCCAAGGCGCGCATCGGCGGCACCGAGCCCATCCCCCGCCTGGAGGAGATCCTCGGCTCCTTCCCCGACGCCCGCGTCAACATCGACCTCAAGGACGCCCCCGTCATCGGCCCCCTCGCCGAGGTCCTGCACCGCACCGCCGCCTGGGACCGGGTGTGCATCACCTCCTTCTCCACCCGCCGCCTCGCGCAGATGCGCGCCCGCCTCCCCCTGTTCACCGACCGGGACGTGTGCACCGCGCTCGGCCCCCGCGGCCTCATGGCGCTGCGCGCCCGCTCCTACGGCGGGCCCGCCGCCAAGCTCGTCCGCCTCGCCGCCACCGGCGTCGCCTGCGCCCAGGTCCCCTACGGCCTCGGCCCCGTCCCCTTCGTCACCGAGGCGTTCGTCGAGCACGCCCACCAACTCGGCCTGAAGGTCCACGCCTGGACGGTCAACGACCCCGCCGCCATGGAGCGCCTCCTGGACCTCGGCGTCGACGGCATCATGACCGACGAGCTGGTCACCCTCCGCCACGTCATGGCCGCGCGCGGCCTGTGGCCCCACGCCGCCCCCCGCGACGACTGACCCCCTCCCGCCCGCGCGGTGTCGGTCCCACCTGCTTGGATCAGGCGATCGGATCACGGCGCCCGGCACGGGCCCGGTGAGCGTGCGAGCGCGGAGGAGCGGCGGATGAACGACGAGACGCGGCTGTGGGAGATGCTGGAGGCGGCGTGGGCGCCGCTGGGCCCCGAGGTCGGCCAGGCCCGGCGGGCACTCGCCCGGCGGACCCCCGAACCCGGGGAGGACCTCTACGGCAAGCCGCCCCTCTCCTTGGTCGAGAACGCCCTGAAGGCGTTCCTGGACAACCTCGCCGAGCTGAGCCGGGACCTGTCCTCGGAGGAGCTCACCGGCCTCGACCGGGCGGTCGAGCGGCTGCTGTTCGACATCGACCGCGCCGAGATCCACGCCGTCACCGACGGCTCCGACGACGGCTTCCTGTACGCGCGCGGCTTCATCGTCGCGCTCGGCCGGGAGTTCTACACCGCCGTGAACCGCGACCCGCGCGTCGCGATCCTGGACGCCGAGTGCGAACGCCTGTGCTACTTCTTCTTCCACGCGCACAACGAGCGGTTCGGGGACTTCCCCGACACCGGCTCGGGCATCTCCCGCGAGACCTGCTCCAACCGCGAGGGATGGCCCACCTGACGCGTGCCGGTCCCGCTCAGGGAGCGAAGACGGTGCTGCACAGCGCCACGTGGAGGGCGGTGCCGCCCAGGATCGACAGGACGGCGTCGCGCCTCCACAGGTGCGCCGCCACCGTGAACGCGAGCGCGAGCGCCGCGGGCACCGCCCGGCCCGGGACGCCCGGGTCCAGGTCCCGAAGCGTGTAGACGGCGAGGATCACCATCACGCCCACCGGCATCGCCGCGCCCAGGTAGGCCGGCAGCGGGCTGGAGCGCAGCGGCGCGAGCACGGCGAACGGCAGCGCGCGCAGGCCCCACGTCACCGCGACGGCGGTCGCGACGGCGGCCAGCAGATATCCGGTGTCGGGCACGGGCACCTCCAAGGTCGGACACGGGCGGGTCGAGGGGCGGGTTCGGGGGACGGGGCCGGCAGGCAGATCTAGGGACGGGTCCCGGGGGCGGGGCCGGCAGGCGGGGCCGAGGGGGCGGATCAGGGGCGGGCGCGTCCCAGGGCGCGGCGGGCCAGGAGGGCGGCGGTGAACAGCGCGAAGGCGGCCAGGAGCATCTGCCCCGGCAGGACCAGCCGCGCCGCCAGCGCGCACACCCCCGCCAGCACCGCGCCCGCCACGTCGCGCCGCCCCGGCTCGGGCGCGCGGAAGGCGTCCAGGGCCAGGACGGTGAACAGCGCCGTCACCGCGAAGTCCAGGCCGGCGACCCGAGCGGGGACGACCGTCCCGAGCAGCGCCCCGGCCGTCGCGCCGCCCGCCCAGTACAGGTGGACGAACGCCTGGAGGCGCAGGATGCGCCGCCCGCCGAAGGACGCCGCCCGCGTGCCCGCCGCGACCGCGTACGCCTCGTCCGACAGCGCGAACGTGCCATAGACCTTGCCGAGCCGCCCCCGGACGCGGTGCAGCGGGAACGACAGCGCGTAGAAGACGTGCCGGAAGTTGACCAGGAACGCCGTCACCGCGATCGTCCCCAGCGGCGCCGACGCCAGCACCAGGCCGAGGAACAGGAACTCCAGCGAACCGGCGTAGATCAGGCCCGAGAACACGCTCGCCCACCACCACGCGAGCCCCGAATGCGCGACCAGCACCCCGAACGCCATCCCCATCGGGACGGCGCCGAGCCCTACCGGGCCCGAGTCCTCCAACCCCTGGCGCAACCCTCGACGCAGCGTCACCATACAGGCAATTCTAGGAAAGATCACGCCTCATATGGTTTCGAAAAATGACCCTAGAATCGCAGCGTGAGCAATGAATATGAACTCGACGCCGTTGATCGTGAAATCTTGTTCCACCTACAACGGGACGGCCGGTTGACCAACGTGGAGCTGGCCCGGCGGGTCGGGCTGACGCCGCCGCCCTGCCTGCGCCGGGTGCGGCGGCTGGAGGAGGCCGGGGTCATCACCGGCTACCGGGCCCGCGTCGACCCCGAGGCGACCGGGCGCGGGCTGGAGGTGCTGGTGTCCATCGAGGTGTCGGTCAGCGACCTGCGGACGCTGGAGGGGCTGGAGGCCGCGATCTCCGCGTGCGAGGAGGTCGTGGAGTTCCGCCGCGTGTTCGGCGCCCCCGACTACCACCTGCGCGTGCTGGTCGCCGACTACGCCGCCTACGAGACCTTCCAGACCACCAAGATCATCTGTATTCCGGGGGTGGCGCGGGTGATCTCCCAGCCCACCATGAAGAAGATCAAGGTGACCGACTGAGCGGGACCGGTCAGGCCAGCCCGGCGTCGTGGGCGAGCAGCGCGATCTGGGTGCGG
The DNA here is from genome assembly GCF_009733595.1 of Actinomadura litoris. Taxonomy (GTDB): domain Bacteria; phylum Actinomycetota; class Actinomycetes; order Streptosporangiales; family Streptosporangiaceae; genus Spirillospora; species Spirillospora litoris. The sequence goes on from NZ_WOFH01000004.1 coordinate 434,018, forward strand.
TTGTCCAGGCCCAGCTTGTCCAGGACGTGCGAGACGTGCGCCTTCACCGTCGCGACCGTCATGAACAGCTCCGCCGCGATCTCGGCGTTGCTGCCGCCGCGCGCCACCGCCACGGCCACCTCGCCCTCGCGCGGGCTCAGCGCCGCCAGCGCCTCGCGCGCCCGCTCGTAGGCGCCCGCCTGCACCGCCGCGCGCTCCATCAGCCGCCGCGTCACCCGGGGCGAGAGGATCGGCTCGCCCTCGGCGACCCGCCGCACCGCCTGGACGATCCGGTCCGGGGGCGTGTCCTTCAGCAGGAACCCGCCGGCGCCCGCCCGCAGCGCCCGCAGGATGTTCTCGTCGGCGTCGAACGTGGTCAGCACGATCACCTCCGGCGGGTCGGGGCGGCGGCGCAGCCGGACCGTCGCGGTGATCCCGTCCACCCCGGGCATCCGCAGGTCCATCAGCACCACGTCCGGGGCGAGGGCGTCGGCGGCGGCGGGCACCTCCGCGCCGTCGGCGGCCTCCCCCACCACCCGGATGCCGTGGACGCCGTCCAGCATCATCGCCAGGCCCGCGCGGACGAGCGCGTCGTCGTCGACGACCAGCACCCGCAACGGACGATCCGAGGAGGTCTGACCAGGTTCGGAGGCGTTCACGCGGGCCATGGTAGCCAGGCCCGCACCCGGAACTCCCCGGACGCCGTGCCGTGGTCCAGCCGCCCGCCGGCCAGCCGCACCCGCTCGGTCAGCCCGACCAGGCCCGTGCCCGAGCCCGGCACGGCCGGCCCGGCGGCCGCCGGATCCGGCAGCGGGTTGCTGATGGCGATCTCCAGCCGGTCGCCGGGGCGGCCCTCCAGCGCAACCCGGACGGGCTGCCCCGCCGCGTGCTTGCGGGCGTTGGTCAGCCCCTCCTGGACGACCCGGTAGGCCGTGCGTCCCGCCGCGGCGGGCAGCGCGTCCGGGTCCACGACGCGGTCGCTGAGCCGGACCCGCCCGCCCGCGTCGCGGGACTCGGCCACCAGCCGCGGCAGGTCGGCCAGCACCGGCTGCGGCCGCCCGCCGGCCGCGCCGTCGCCGCCGTCGCCGCCGTCCTCGCCGTCGTCGTCGGAGCGCAGCAGCAGGATCACCTCGCGCAGCTCGTCCAGCGCCTGGTGCGCGCCCGCGCGCACGACGCCCGCCGCGCGCGCCAGCTTCTCCGGCGGCGCGTCCGGACGGTACTCCAGCGCCCCCGCGTAGGTCGCCAGCAGCGACAGCCGGTGCGCGAGGACGTCGTGCATCTCCCGGGCGATCCGCGTCCGCTCCAGCATGCGCGCCTCGGCCACCCGCCGCCCCTGCTCGGCCTCGGCCCGCGCCGCGCGCTCGCGCAGCGAGGCCACCAGCGCCCGCCGCGCCCGCGCCAGCGCGCCCCAGCCGACCAGCGCCCCGTAGGCGACCGTGATCAGCCCCAGCCACCAGGCGTAGGAGATGCCGCCGTTCGGCCGCCACAGGCCCTGCACCGCGTGGGCCGCCACGCCCGCCGCCGCCAGCGCCGCCGCGACCGGGAACCGGCGCCGCTCGGCCGCCCACAGCGCCCCGAGCGTCGCGGGCGGGGTCGCCGCCGGGGACAGCGCCGCCAGCACCGCGAGCGCCAGCGCGCCCGGCACCGGGCGGCGCGCCACGACCGGCAGCAGCGCGCACCCCGCCGCACCGGCGGCGAGGTCGGCCGCCATGACCGCGCCCACGACGCCGGACTGGCACCGCGCCCACACCGTCACCGCGACCAGCACGACCATCGCCGTGGCCGCGGTCGCGACCACGCGGCCCCGCACGCCCTCCGGGCGGCCCCCGGGCGGCGCGTCGCTGAGGATCTCGCTGTTCACGGGCCCAAGCTAGCCGCCGGACGGCCGCGCCCGGCACCTACCAAAGTCGAACCCGCCCCCCGTCCCCCGGCTGACCGGCCGCCGACGCCCGCCCGATGCGCGGCCCGTCCCGTCCCGGCGAGGCTGCTCCGCATGAGTCACCCCCAGGAGCACCACCGAAGGAGCGAGGCCCCATGCCGTACGGGTATCTGATCACCGTGGCGGTCACGGGATGGTTCGTGTTCTTCGCGCTCGTCCCGCTGCACGGCCGGTTCCTCGGCCGGATCAGCTTCCGCTCCGGCCTGGTCGTCAGCGAACTGCCGTTCGCGGCGCTGGCCTGGCTGTCGCTGTGGACGGCCGTCGCTGCCGCGCAGGGCGACCTCGCCGCCCCCGCCGCCCAGGCGGTCGCCGCGGCGGCGTCCGCGGCGGGCATCGCGCTCGTCGCCATCGCCCGCCGCTCCGCCCGCGCGCGGCCCGTCATCGACCAGGCGCTGGCCGCGGGCCTGGGCGTCCCCGCCGCGACCGCGCCGCTCACCTGGCGGCGGCGCGCCGCGCTGCTGCTGGCGCCCCTGCCGGTCCGGCCCCTCCATGTCCGGCGCGTCAGGAACATCGCCTACGGGCCCGCCGGCGAGCGGAACCTCCTCGACGTCCACCACCACCGGTCCCGCCCGGCGGGCGGGCCCGTCCTGATCCACCTGCACGGCGGCGGGTTCACCGGCGGGCGCAAGGGACGCGAGGCGCGGCTGCTGACGCACCGCCTCGCCGGCCGGGGATGGGTGTGCATCAGCGCCACCTACCGGCTGCGGCCCGGGTCCCGCTACCCCGACCCCCTCGTCGACACCAAGCGGATCATCGCGTGGGCCCGCGCGCACGCGGGCGAGTACGGCGCCGACCCGTCCATGGTGGTCGTGTCGGGCAGCTCCGCCGGGGCGCACCTGGCCGCCATGGCCGCCTTCACCCAGGGCGACCCCGCCCTCCAGCCGGGCTTCGAGGACGCCGACACCTCCGTCGCCGCCGCGGTCTGCCTGTACGGGTACTACGGCGAGGTCTACGAGGACGGCCCCGCGACCTCGGCGCTGGAACACGTCCACGACGGCGCGCCGCCGTTCCTCGTCGCGCACGGCGACCACGACACCTGCATGCCCGTGGACGAGGCCCGCGCGTTCGCCGGGCGGCTGCGCGCCGCGTCCCGCGCCCCGGTCGTCTACGCCGAACTGCCCGGCGCGCAGCACTGCTTCGACCTGTTCCGCTCGCCGCGCTTCGAGGCGCTGGTGGACGGGATCGAGGTCTTCACCGCCCACGCCCTGGCGGGGGACGCCGGGGACGCCGGGGCCCGCAGGGGCGAGGCGGACGGGGACGAGGCAGGCGGGGTCAGCGGCCGAAGCCCGGCGGACGGGGCGGGCCGCCGGGGCGGTACTCCGCCGCGATCCGCAGCGGCGAGGGCTGCGGGCGCTCGGCCGGCGGCGCCGCCGCCGGGCCGCTCTGGGTGAGGTCCAGCCGCCCGGCGCGCAGGCTCTCCAGCAGTTCGAGGTCCTCCGCCGACACCAGGGCGGCCATGACCTTCCCGCGGCGGGTCAGCGCGACGCGCTCGCCCGTGTAGGCGACCCGGTTCACCAGGTCGGCGAACTCCTTGCGTGCCTCGGTCACCGGCTTTTCCACGCTGTTCATCGTATAGCGAACTCCCCTGGTCCTCCCCCGGCGGCGGCTGTACTCTCCGTAAACGTACACAGCGTACGTTCTGTACAGTTGATCTTGAGGAGGCCCCGGTGTTGCACACACCCGGCAAGGACCGACCCGGACACGCCTGGACGGCGGGCACGGCGGGCCCGGTGGGCCCGGTGGGCCCGCCCCCGCCGACCGAGGCGGCCGGCCGCGCCGAGACCTACGTCGGCCGGTCGTGGGCGAAGGTCGCCGAGGCGCCCCGGCTCGCCGAGGCGCAGCTCTCGGAGCGGCTGCTCGCGCAGCGCATCGTGTTCCTCGGGTCGGAGATCGACGACCAGGTCGCCAACCGCGTGAACGCGCAGCTGCTGCTGCTCGCCGCGCACGACGCCGACCGCGACATCACGATCTACATCAACTCCCCCGGCGGCGTGGTCGACGCCGGGATGGCGATCTACGACATGATGCAGTTCGTCCCCAACGACGTCTCGACGGTCGCGATGGGCATGGCCGCCTCCATGGGCCAGACGCTGCTGTGCGCGGGCACGGCGGGCAAGCGGTTCGCGCTGCGGCACGCCCGGGTGATGATGCACCAGCCGCACGGCGGGATCGGCGGCACCGCGTCCGACATCAAGATCCAGGCCGAGCAGTCGGTGTACCTCAAGCGGATCCTCGCCGAGCGGACCGCGTTCCACACCGGGCAGCCGGTGGAGCGCATCGAGGCCGACGCCGACCGCGACCGCTGGTTCACCGCCGAGCAGGCCCGCGAGTACGGCTTCGTCGACCACGTGATCGACAGCACCGACCGGGTGGGCTCGTGACCGGCGGAGTGTACGGCGGGGTCTATGGCGGGGTCTACGGCGAGCAGGGCCGCTACGTCGTCCCCTCCTTCGTCGAGCGGACGGCCTACGGGGTCAAGGAGATGACCCCCTACAACAAGATGTTCGAGGACCGCATCATCTTCCTCGGCACGCCCGTGGACGACACCAGCGCCAACGACGTCACCGCGCAGCTGCTCGCGCTGGAGGGGATGGACCCCGAGCGTCCCATCGCCCTCTACATCAACTCGCCCGGCGGGTCGCTGACGGCGATGCTGGCGATCCACGACACGATGCAGTACATCCGGCCGCCGGTCGAGACGACCTGCCTCGGGCAGGCCGCGTCGGCCGCGGCGGTCCTGCTCGCCGCGGGCCAGCCCGGCAAGCGGGCCGCGCTGGCACGGTCTCGGATCATGCTGCACGAGCCGTCGATCGAGGTGTCCCGGGGCCAGTCCAGCGACCTGGAGATCCAGGCGCGGGAGGTGCTGCGGCTGCGCGAGCAGACCGACGCGATCGTGGCCGCCGCGACCGGCCGCGACCCCGCGACCGTCCGCCGCGACCTGGACCGGGACCGCTACTTCACCGCCGAGGAGGCCCGCGAGTACGGCCTGATCGACGAGGTCCTCACCACCCGGGTCTAGCGCCCGCCCGGACGGGCGGCACGGGGGCCCGCGCGGGAGCGGCGGCAGGCGAACCGAAACGGCAGGGTTGGATCGCGCCGGGACCGGGAATCTTGTCACCGCAATCAGCGTTGGTCAGGGCAAGACCGTAAGCCGTCTGGGAGGCACGTGACGATGGCCGAGCGCGCACTTCGCGGCACCCGGCTCGGAGCGACGAGCTACGAGAACGATCGCAACACCGATCTGGCCCCTCGGCAAGAGGTGGATTATAACTGCACCAAGGGCCACCGGTTCACCGTGACGCTCGCCGCCGAGGCCGAGGTGCCGATGACATGGGAATGCCGCAGCTGCGGCGCCACCGCCCTGCGGGTGGACGGCGAACTGCCCCAGGCCAAGAAGGGGAAGCCGCCGCGCACCCACTGGGACATGCTCATGGAACGCCGGACGCTCGAAGACCTGGAGGAGGTCCTGGCCGAACGCCTGGAGATCCTGCGCGCTGGGCGCAGGAAGTCCGCGTGATCGGCTGAGCGCCTCGCGGGACGGGCCCGCACCGCCGGCAGGGGCGGTGCGGGCCCTTCCCCTGTCCGGCCCCCCTGTCCGGACCCCCTGTCCGGACCCCCTGTCCGGACCCCCTGTCCGCACCCGGGTAGGCGCCTGGCGTCAGCGGTCAGCGGCCGCCGAGGCGGGGCAGCACCAGCCCGGTCTCGTAGGCGGCCACCACCGCCTGCACGCGGTCGCGGAGCCCGAGCTTGCGCAGGACGCGGCTGACGTGGGTCTTGACCGTCTCCTCCCCGACCACCAGCCGCGCCGCGATCTCGGCGTTGGTCAGGCCCTCGGCGACCAGCCGCAGCACCTCGGTCTCGCGCGGGGTCAGCGCGTCCAGCGCCGCCGAGGGCGGGCGGGGCCGCAGCCGCGCGAACTCCCCGATGAGCCGGCGGGTGACGGCGGGCGCCAGCAGCGCCTCGCCCGCCGCGACGACCCGCACCGCGTCGAACAGCCGCTCGGTGGTCACGTCCTTCAGCAGGAACCCGCTGGCGCCCGCGACCAGCGCGTCATAGACGTGCTCGTCCAGGTCGAACGTGGTCAGCATCAGCACCCGGGGCGCGTCCGCGGCGGCGGTGATCCGCCGGGTGGCCTCGATGCCGTCCATCACCGGCATCCGCACGTCCATCAGCACCACGTCGGGACGGTGCTCGCGGCACGCGGCGACCGCCGCGGCGCCGTCGGCGGCGGTCCCGGCGACGACCAGGTCGGGCTGGGTGCCCAGCAGCGCCCCGAACCCGGCGCGGACGACCTCCTGGTCGTCGGCCACCACGATCCGCACCGGCCGGGAGTCCTCCGCGCCGGTCATGGAAGGGTCCCCGCGGCGTCCGGTCCGAGCGGGAGGCGGGCCCGGACGAGGAAGCCGCCGACCGGCCCCGGCCCCGTGCTCAGCTCCCCGCCCACCGCCGCGGCCCGCTCCCGCATGCCGAGCAGCCCGAGCCCGCCGCGCGCGGGCGCGCCCGGCGGCGGCCCCGGGCCGTTGTCGCGGACGCTGACCAGCAGCGCGTCCCCCGCGTAGTCGATCTCGACGTCGACGGCGGCGCCGGGCGCGTGCCGGCGCGCGTTGGTCAGCGCCTCCTGGACGATCCGGTACGCGGTCAGCTCCACGCCCGGGTCCAGCGCGGCGACCCGGCCCCGGACGATCAGCCGGCCGCCCGCCGCGCCCGCGTCGCGGACCTCGTCGACCAGCTCCAGGAGCTGCTGGATGCCGGGCTGCGGGCGGCGGGTGGGCTCGCCGCCCGCGTCCTCGCGCAGCACCCCCAGCAGCCGCCGCATCTCCGCCAGCGCCGTCCGGGCGGTGTCGCCGATGGCCAGCAGCCGCCGCGCGCCCTCCTCGGGCATGCCGGGGACGGCCAGCCGCGCCGCCTCCGCCTGCACGGGGATCATCGAGATGTGGTGCGCGACGACGTCGTGCAGCTCCCGGGCGATCCGGGCGCGCTCACCGCGCGCGGTGTGCTCCAGCAGCGTGTGCTCGAACGCGCGGCGGGACTCCTCGCGCGCGGCGGCCGCGGCGCGGCGGCGGCCGACGCGGCGGCGGGCCGGCACCGTCCAGGCGGCGGCCAGCGCCCCGACCCCGGCGAGCGCCGGGCCCCGCTCCAGCACCGACACCGGCACGACCGCGGCGGTGATCATGACGGCGGCGGCGAGGTCGCGGTCGCGGGCCAGCGCGAGCGGCAGCGTCGCGCACACCGCCAGCAGGATCGCCGGCGGCAGCAGCACCCCCGAGTCACCGGCGCGCACCACCGCCTCGCCCACCCCGGCCGCCGCGAGCACGATCCCGGCCACCGGCCACTCCCACACGCCCCTCTCCGACGGAAACGACCGGAACGGCCGGAACGGCCGCCGTCTCCCAGGTTGTGCGCGCACGCTGCCATTGTGGCGTCTCCCGGAGCGCGCGGTCGTCCCTCCGGCGGGGGACGGCGGCGCCGGGACGTCCCCCGCCCCGGGGACGGCTCCTCCCCCGTCCCCGGGCGGGCAGGACGGCTCCGCCGCGTGACGACCCGGCGGCCCCGGGGTCCGTAGCCTCCCGTGGCATGGAGGCAACCATCGAAGTGCGGGGGCTCCGCAAACGGTTCGGGCCGAGGCTCGCCGTGGACGGCCTGTCGTTCACCGCCGCGCCCGGCCTGGTCACCGGGTTCGTCGGCCCCAACGGCGCAGGGAAGTCCACCACGATGCGGATGATCCTCGGCCTGGACCGGCCCGACGAGGGCGCCGCGCTGGTCGGCGGGCGGCCCTACCGGTCGCTGCGGACCCCGCTGTGCCATCTCGGCGCGATGCTGGACGCGTCGGCCGTGCACCCCGCGCGGCGCGCCCGCGACCACCTGCGGTGGCTCGCCCACGCGAACGGGATCCCGGCCCGCCGGGTCGGGGAGGTGATCGAGCTGGCCGGGCTGGGGAGCGTGGCGAACCGTCCCGCCGGGGGGTTCTCGCTCGGGATGCGGCAGCGGCTCGGGATCGCCGCCGCGCTGCTGGGCGACCCGCCCGCGCTGATGTTCGACGAGCCGGTGAACGGCCTGGACCCCGAGGGGGTCGCCTGGATCCGGGGGCTGCTGCGGTCGCTGGCCGCGCAGGGCCGCGCGGTGCTGGTCTCCAGCCACCTGATGAGCGAGCTGGAGGGCGGCGCCGACCACCTCGTGGTGATCGGCCGGGGCCGCGTCATCGCCGACACCGGCGTCGCCGAGCTGCTGGCCGCCGCGTCCGGCGGGCGGACCGAGCTGCGCACCCCCGACCGGCAGCGCGCGATGACGGCGCTGGCCCGCGAGGGCGCCGAGGTCGCGGCGGCCGAGCGGGACGCGGTGACGGTGTCCGGGCTGCCCGCCGAGCGGATCATCGAGGTGCTCACCGCCGCGCGGGTGCCCTTCACCGGGATCGCCGAGCACCGCGCGACGCTGGAGGAGGCCTACATGGAGCTGACCCGCGACGCGGTGGAGTTCCGGGCCGGCACCGGCGGGGAGGCGCTGTGACCGCCCCCTACCGCAGCACCGTCCTGGCCGACGCCCGCGACGGGTTCGGGCGGCTGCTGGCCGCCGAGTGGACCAAGCTGGCGACCGTCCCCCGCTGGCGGCTGGCGCTCGCGGCGTCGGTGCTGCTGACCGTCGCGGTCGCGGTGCTGACCGCCGCCGGGTCGCAGACCACCGGCGGCGGCGGCCCGCCCGCACGGCTGCGGCCGCTCTCCGACCAGGGCCGCATCACCTACCAGATGCTGCCCGGCGACGGCGCCCTCACCGCCCGCGTCACCGCGCAGGGGGGCGGGGGCGGCTGGGCCAAGGCCGGCCTCATCATCAGGGCGGACCTGCGGCCCGGCACCCCCTACGCCGCGATCGCGGTGACGCCGGGCCACGGCGTCCGGCTGCTGAGCGGCTACCGCGACGGCGGCCCCGGCGGCGCGCCCGGTACGCCGCCGGCCTGGCTGCGGCTGACCCGCGCCGGGACGACCGTGACCGGATACGCCTCCCCCGACGGCCGGACGTGGCGGCGCGTGGGCGCGGTGGAGCTCGACGCGCCGGGCCCGGCCGCGGCGGGACTGTTCGTCGCGGCACCCGACCGGGTCGAGGTGCAGCGGCAGTTCGGCGGGGAGAGCATCTCCGGGACCCCCGCCGACACCCGCGCCTCCTTCGACAACGTCACCCTCACCGCCGCCGGGGGCGCGCCGGTGACCGGGCCGTGGCGCGACCGGGGCGGCGCCGGGGGGCCCGCAGCGCCCGACCCCGGCGGGACGACCCGGACCGGCGGGACCGTCACCCTCGCCGGGTCCGGCGACATCGGGCCCGACGCGTTCGCCGACGACGTCACCCGCACCACCCTCACCGGCGCGCTGGTCGGGCAGGCCGCGATCGTCGCGCTCGCCGTGCTGTTCGTCACCGCCGAGTACCGGCGCGCCACGATCCGCCTCACGCTCGCCGCCAGCCCCCGCCGGGGCCGGGTGCTGGCCGCCAAGGCGACCGTGGTCGGGCTCGCGGTGCTGGCCGCCGGGCTCGCCGCCGCGTTCGGCTCGCTGCTGGCCGCCCGCCCGGTGCTGCGCGCGCACGGGACGGAGCCGCCGCCGCTGACCGACCCGGCGGTGCTGCGCGCCGCCGTCGGCACCGCCGTGCTCATGGCCGTCGTCGCGGTGCTCGGGGTCGCGACCGCCACGATCCTGCGGCGCGGCGCCCCCGCGATCACGCTGGTGCTGCTGGTGCTGCTCGTCCCGCAGATCGTCGCGACGGGCCTGCCGGTCGCGGCGGCGCGGTGGCTGCAGCGGCTCACCCCGGCCGCCGGGTTCGCCGTGCAGCACACCGTCCGCCGCTACGACACCCCGATCGGCGCGTTCGCCGGGCTCGGCGTGCTGTGCCTGTACACCGCCGCCGCGCTCGCCGCCGCGGCCTGGCTGCTCAGGCGGCGGGACGCGTGAGCCGCGCCCTGCACGCCGAGTGGACCAAGCTGCGGACGCTGCCGAGCACCGGATGGCTGCTGGCCGCGCTGGCCGCCGTGACCGTGCTGGTCGGCGCCGCCGTCACCGGCGCCGTCGACACCTCGCACTGCGCCACCCCCGCCGGATGCGCGGAGGACACCCCGCGCCTGGCGCTGTCGGGGGTGCGGATCGCGCAGGTCGCCGCCGTCGCCCTCGGGGCGCTGGCGGTCGGCGGCGAGTACGCGGCCGGGACGATCGGCGCGACGCTCACCGCCGTCCCCCGCCGGGTCACGGTGCTGGCCGCCAAGGCCGCCGTCGTCTCCGGCGCGGTCGCCGCGTCCGGGACGGCGGGGGTCCTCGGCGCGGTCGCGGCCGGGCGGCTGATCCTGCCGCGCAACGGGTTCACCCCCGAGCACGGCTACCCGCTGCTGTCCCCGGCCGACGGCGCCACCGCCCGCGCCGCGTTCGGGACCGTGCTCTACCTCGTGCTGACCGCCCTGCTCGCGCTCGGCGCCGGGGCCGCGCTGCGCGACTCCGCCGCCGCGATCACGGCGGTGCTGGCGCTGCTGTGGATCGTCCCGGTGCTCGCCTCGCTCGTCGCCGACGACACCTGGCAGCGGCGGCTGGACCGGTTCGCGCCGATGACCGCCGGGCTCGCCGTCCAGTCGACGCGGTCGCTGGAGCGGCTGCCGATCGGCCCGTGGGCCGGGCTGGGCGTGCTGGCCGCCTACGCGGTCGCGGCGCTGCTGGCCGGGGGCGCCCGGTTCGCCGCCCGCGACGCGTGATCCACGGGCGTCAGGACGCGGCGGCGGCCAGGTCGGCGAGCGCCTCCGAGGCGGTGACCGGGTCGAGGTCCCCGAACGGGCGCCCGGCGCGTCCCGGGGGCCAGCGGCCGTCCTCGGGACGGTCGTCCAGCCGGATCTCCGCGAGCCGCCGGTCGCCGCCCTCGTCCACCCGCCCGACCGGGACCCCCGGATCGAGGCGGGCGCCGCGACCACGGCCGCGCCCCGGGCGTCGGCGGCGCCCGCCAGGTGGGCGCGCGCCGCCTCGGCCATCCCCGGGTCGACGCCGGGCCGGTCGGCGAGGCGCGACGCGGCGTCCAGGTCGCGGACGCGTGCGCGCGGCGCCGGGCCCGCGGACCGGTCGATCCTGACGGCGGGTCCGGGGACGCCGCCGCGCCGGGGATAGGAGCGGCGGCGCCAGGAGCCGGGGATCACGAGGGCGTCCTCGTCCGCGGCCGGGCGGACGTGATCGTCCATGGCGCCCCACCGTAGGGCAGGGCCACGACACCGACCCGGTGTTCGGAAGTTGGGGGTCGCTCAGGTGCGGGACGGGCTGCCGCCGCCCTCTGCGGAGTCGGCGGGCTCGTCGTGGACGACCTCGCCGCGCACGACCGGGCCGCTCGGCTCAGGACCCGCCTCGCGCCCGCCGTCCCGGGACGGGCCGAACGGGCCGCCCCGCAGGTCGCCCAGCCCGCCGATGCCGCCGATGCCGGGCGGGTACGCGGCGGCCCGCGCCTCCATGCGCCGGACCCGCCGCTCGGCGAACCGGACCAGGCCCCGCCGCACCAGCGGACGGGTGAAGGGCAGCACGAACGCCAGTCCCAGCACGTCGGTGACGAACCCGGGGGTCAGCAGCAGCACACCGCCGATCATGACCAGCGCGGCGTCCGCGAGTTCCCGGTCGGGCATCACGCCGCGGCCGAAGGTCTCCTGCAGCACCCGCCACGCGCGGCGGCCCTCGCGCCGCACGATCCAGCCGCCCAGCAGGGTCTCGGCGACCAGCAGCGCGATCGTCGGCGCCGCACCGATCTCCTGGCCGACCTGGATGATCACATAGATCTCCACGACCGGCAGCAGCAGGAACGCCAGGACCAGTACGAGCAGCATGGCTCCATCTTCGGGTAGCGGAACGTCCTCTGCCCTCTTCAACGCCGGAACGGCCCCGAAGTTTCCCCCCGGGGCGGCGGGAGACCGGCGGGAGCGGAAGATCGGCGGGGGCGGGGGTCAGCGGGGGCGGCGCAGGCGGCCGGTGCGGTCGGCCATCCCCCACTGGGTGATCCGCAGCGCCGCCTCGGCCATCACGTCCCGGCTCATCTTGCTGGTGCCGTGGACGCGCTCGACGAAGGTGATCGGCACCTCCACGACCCGCAGGCCCTGCCGCAGCGCTCGCAGCGCCAGGTCGATCTGGAAGCAGTAGCCGCGCGACTCCACGCCCTCCAGGTCGATCTTCTCCAGTGTCGCCGCGCGGAAGGCCCGGTAGCCGCCGGTGGCGTCGTGCAGGGGGAAGCCCAGCATCAGCCGGGCGTAGGTGTTGGCGCCCCGCGACAGCGCCTCGCGGCGCTTGGGCCAGTTCAGCACCTTGCCGCCGGGCACCCACCGGGCGCCGATCACCAGGTCGGCGTCCTCCAGCGCGGCGAGCAGCCGCGGCAACTCCTCGGGCTGGTGAGAGCCGTCGGCGTCCATCTCCACCATGACGTCGTAGCCGTGCTCGGCCGCCCAGCCGAACCCGGCGATGTAGGCGGCGCCCAGCCCGTCCTTGCCGGTGCGGTGCAGCACCTTCACCTGGTCGTCGGCCTCGGCGAGGGCGTCGGCGAGCTCACCGGTGCCGTCGGGGCTGGCGTCGTCGACGACCAGCACGTCCACCGGCGGCACGGCGGCCCGCACGCGGCCGACGATGTCCTCGATGTTGTCCCGCTCGTTGTAGGTCGGGATGATCACGAGCACCCGGCCCAGGTCGGCTGGGATCTCCATCGGCGTCAATTCCCCTCGTTCTTTCTCGACGATGACCACGCCGCCGCGCAGACCGCCCCGAGGCCCAGCGCCGCGAGGACCCACTCGGGCGCCTCGCCCAGCCGGTCCGACAGCGTCCGGGACGTGCGCGCCGGCACCCGGGCGACCTGGATGTCGGGGACGAACTCGCGTGACCGGGCGACCATCCGGCCGTCCGGCGCGACGATCGCGCTGATGCCGCTCGTCGCGGCAACCAAGATCGTACGGCCATGTTCGACGGCGCGCAGCCGGGACATCGCGATCTGCTGCGGCGGCAGGCTGGTGCGGCCGTAGGTGGCGTTGTTGGTCTGGACGACCAGGACGTCGCCGCGCGAGACGTCCCGGACCTCCTTGTCGTAGGCGACCTCGAAGCAGATCACGTCGCCGATGTCGACCGGGCCGAGCCGCATCACGCCCGACCGCTTCCCGCGGGCGAAGTCGCGCGGGATCCGCTCGAACCGCGTGATCAGCTTGGTGAGGACGTCGCGGAACGGGATGTACTCCCCGAAGGGGACCGGGTGCCGCTTGACGTAGTAGTCGCCGGGGCCGGTGCGCGGGTCCCAGACGATGCCGCGGTTCTCGACCTTCTCGCCGTCGGGGGTGTCGGTGAGCGCCCCGACCAGCACGGGCACGCCGATGTCGCGGACGGCGCCGTCGATCGCGGCGTAGGCGTCGGACTCCTTGTAGGGGTCCAGGTCGCTGGCGTTCTCCGGCCACACCACCAGCTCGGGCCTGGCGACCTTCCCGGCGCGGACCCGCTCGGCCAGCTCGTGGGTGCGCTGGACGTGGTTGTTCAGGACGGCCTTGCGCTGGCCGAGGAAGTCGAGCCCGAGCCGTGGCACGTTCCCCTGGATCACCGCGACGGTGACGGGCCGCCCGGCGGTGGGGGTGGGGATCAGCGCGCCGCCGCCGACGACCGCCGCGATCCCGGCGAGGGCGAGCGCGACCGGCGCGGCGGCGCGGCGCGCCCAGGCGGCCGGTCCGCCGGGCGTCCCGGCGTCCTCGGAGCCGGCGCCAGGGCCTGCGTCGGGGCCTGCGTCGCGACGGGCGTCGGGACGGATGGCGGGGCGGGCGCGCAGGACGGCGACGGCGGCGTAGGCGAGCAGCTCGCCGGTCAGCGCGGTCAGGAACGACACCAGCGGCGCGCCGCCGAGGGAGGCGAAGTGCGTCAGCGGGGTCGCGGTCTGGCTGAAGGCCAGCCGTGCCCAGGGGAACCCGCCGAAGGGGAACCGCCCCCGCAGCGCCTCGTCGGCGACCCACAGCCCGGCCGTCCACACCGGCCAGCCGGGCAGCCGGGTGAGGACCGCGATCCCGGCGCCGAGCGGCAGGAAGTAGGCGGCCTGGACGAGGCTGAGCAGGATCCACCCGTCCGGGCCGATCTTGATGATGCCGTCCAGGACGGGCAGGAAGAACGCGGCGCCGCCGACGAACCCGAGCCACGCGCCGGTGCGGGGCGCCTGCCCGCGCAGCGCGAGGGTGAGCAGCGCGACGCCGACCGGGGCGAGCGGAGTGAGGTCGGCGGGCGGGAACGCCGGCCACATGACCAGCCCGGCGGCCAGGGCGAGGAGGGTGCGGGGCCAGCCCGCGCGGCCTCCGCCGCGCACGCGCGCCAGGCGTCCGCGCAGCCGCGCCAGGCGCCCCGGAGCCGCGCCCTCGCCCGGCGCGGCGGCCGGGGGGCGTTCCGGGAGGGTCTCCTGGGCCAACTCGACACCTCGTTCGCTCGGTCTGCTCGCGGGAACGCTACCGGCCCGCGCGCGCCACGGCGACCGGGACCCGGGTTCGCCGCCCCCACCATCATCGCGCGGACGGCGCGGATCCGCGCCGTCCGGCGCGAGGACGGGGCCTGGACGGTGCCCGACCGCGCCGGGAGGACGGGGAGGGCGATGGGGCGCGGGACCGGGTGGGAGGGCGGACACACGGAAGAGGGCCCGTGACACCCATCGGGCCGGAGTCGCCCCACAGGCGGTGAGAACGAGGCTCCGTTTTCTACTGGATGTCCGGGCCCTTCCCGGGTCCAAGCCCCCGCGCGATCGGGCGGCTCCACCCGGACGCGTCTTCCGGATCACCGCACTGGCTCGGACGGGCGGGGCGTGATCCGCATCCGTCCCGTCGCGGCGCGGTGCCCGGTGGCGCCTCGGGCGGCCGATCGGTGAGTCCCGTGCTGGACTGCTGCAAAGCTACCGGCTTCCACGGCCTTGTCAACCGCGGCATGTTCTGCGGCGACTCCGTGTTTCCCCAGCTCAACACCATGATCGTGATGTTTTCGCAGTTCGGTGGCGGCGCGGGCCCGGCACCGGGCCGTCCCCGGCGCCGCCGCGGGGTCCTCCGCGGGCCGGTCGGCGGGGTCCCCCGCGGGCCGATCGGCGGGTCATCCGCCGGGCGCGGGAACGACGACGGTCCCGGTCGCGGTGACCGCGACGAGCGGCTCGGCGAGGACCTCGGCGGCCGAGGGCCCCCGGTCCGGGCGGCCCCGGCACACCACCCGCGCCTGGAACTCCAGCGTGCGGCTGCGGGTCCCCACGCGGGTGACGACGGCGGTGGCCTCCAGCACGTCCCCGGCCCGGACGGGCGCGCGGAACTGGACGTCGGAGTAGGAGGCGAACAGGCCCTCGTCGCCGTCGGTGCGGACGCACACCTCGGTCGCCACGTCGCCGAACAGGCCGAGGACGTAGGCGCCGTCCAGCAGGTCGCCGGCGTAGTGGGCGTGGGCGTAGGGCACGTAGCGGCGGTGGGTGACGGTCAGCCCCTCGCGCGGGTCGCTCATCCCTCGTCCTCCGTTTCCTCTGGGGTCGTGTCCTGCGGCGCGGCGCCGTCGGGGGTGTCGGGCAGGAGGGCGTGGACGAGGTAGCTGGCCACCTCCGCGGGAGTGGTGCCCCTGCCGAAGATCCGGTCGACGCCGAGGTCGCCCTCGGTGACGGTGTCGAAGCGGGGGCCGCCGGCGACCAGCAGCGGCCGCCCCATCCCGGCGGCGACGGCCGTGGGGTACTCCGCGTGGAACGCGGCGGCCATCTGCTTGGTGTTGTGCAGGTGCGCGTTGCGCTGGGTGACCACCTGCGAGACCAGGACGGCGTCGGCGTCCACGGCCTTGGCGCGCTCCACCAGCTCGGCGACGGTGACCTGGGCGCCCATGTTCACCACCTGGATCTCCCGGTAGTACTCCAGGCCCTTCTCGCCCGCGAAGCCCTTGACGTTGAGGATCGCGTCGATGCCGACGGTGTGGGCGTCGGTGCCGATGCAGGCGCCGACCACCACCAGCCGCCGGTTCAGCGCCCGGCGGATCGCCTGGTTCACCTCCGGCGCGCTCAGCAGCGGGTAGGCGCGCTCCGGCGGGGCGGGGATGGAGGCGTAGTCGATGAGGTGCCGCGTCCGGCCGTAGACGATGAAGAAGGTGAAGTCGGGGCCCATCGGCTTGGCGTGCACGACGCTGGCGGGCTCCAGGCCCATCTTCGCGGCGAGCTGCAGGGCGGCGGCGTCGGCGCGCGCCCCGGCGGGGACGGGCAGCGTGAACGACATCTGGACCATGCCGTCGCCGGTGGTGTCGCCGTAGGGGCGGATCACCTGCCGGGTGTCGGCCGGGTCCGCCGGGGCCTGCGTGCCGGGTGTCTGGACGGTCACCGCCGCCGCTCCTTCCTCGGTCATGCGCGCGCCTCCCGCTCCGGGCCGTTCGGGTCCTCGGCGTCGAGGATCTCGATCGCGGGGTTGAAGTAGCCGTCGGCGTGCGGGACGACGCCCTCCAGGCCCTTGCCGCCGTCCGGGGGGCGGCGGGTGACGCCGAAGGTGCCCTCGGCGATGGCGGTGAGCAGCCCGTCGTCGCTGACGCGCTCCAGCAGCTCCACCGACTCGGCCAGCACCCGCCGCGCCCGCTGCACGAGCATGCCGTCGGGGCGGGGCACGAAGTCCTCGGCGAGCCCGCCGCAGGCGTCGCGGACGTAGCGGACGTTCTCCAGCGCCAGGTCGCGGTCCGACAGCCAGGGGGTGTGGATGCCCTCGGTCATCATCCCGATCAGGATGATGGACTGGCCGGTCATGACGCCGGCGAGGTTGAAGAACGCGTCCAGCAGGTAGCCGGCGAAGATGTTGCCGGTCATGTGCTTGGTCGGCGGCATGTACTTCAGCGGCGCGTCCGGGAACAGCTCGCGGACGAGCTGCGCGTGCGCCAGCTCCAGCCGGAACGACTCGGGGACGGCCGGGTCGATCTCGAAGGCGTGGCCGAGGCCGAGCTGCGCGTCCGACAGGCCCGCCTCGTGCCCGAACCGCTCGTTGAGGAGCTGGCTGACGATCACGGTGTGCGCGGCGTCGACGGCGTCGGCGGTGGTGAGGTAGTTGTCCTCGCCGGTGTTGATGACGATGCCGGCGCGGGCGTGGACCTGCCGGGAGAACCGCTGGTCGATGAAGGTGCGGCGGGGGTTGATGTCGCGGAAGATGATCCCGTACATGCAGTCGTTGAGCATCATGTCCAGGCGTTCCAGCCCGGCCAGCGCCGCGATCTCGGGCATGCACAGCCCCGAGGCGTAGTTCGTCAGCCGGACGTAGCGCCCGAGCTCGCGGGACACCTCGTCCAGCGCGGCGCGCATCAGCCGGAAGTTCTCCTGGGTCGCGTAGGTGCCCGCGTAGCCCTCGCGGGTGGCGCCCTCGGGGACGAAGTCCAGCAGCGACTGGCCGGTGGAGCGGATCACCGCGACGACGTCGGCGCCCTCGCGGGCGGCGGCCTGCGCCTGCGGGATGTCCTCGTAGATGTCGCCGGTCGCGACGATCAGGTAGATCAGCGGCCGCGGCGGCCCGTCCCCGGGCGGCCCGCCGGGGGGCAGCTCGGCCAGCAGCCGGTCGCGTTCGGCGCGGCGGCGGTCGACGCGGCCGATGCCCTCGCGGGCGGCGCGGCGGGCAGCCTCACGGGCCTTGGCGGCGTCGGCCCCGCCGGGCAGCCGGAAGGCCGCGCGGCCGGCGGCGGCGTCCCGGGCGAGGTCGGCGAGGGAGCCGTAAGGGCCGTTCAGCAGCGCGTCCCACACCGGCAGCGCCAGGCCGTGCTCCAGGCCGGTCTGGGCGGCGACGGCGTCGGCGAGGTGGTTGGCCCAGGGGCGCCCGCCGTCGTCGGCGCCGGCCAGGCCCGCCAGCCGCAGCAGCGCCCGCTCGACCGAGACCGTGGTGTGGGAGCGGGCCATCGCGATGATCGGTTCGGCGGCGCGGGCGGCCAGCCGCCGGGCGGTGCGCACCACCTCCGGGTCCAGGTCGAGCTTGCCCTGCGGCGCCATCGCCGTCTCCCCTCACGCAGCCGCCCTCTCAGGCCGGGTCCGAACATCATCCGTGGCAGCGAGTGCTCTACAAGAGATCTTCCGGCATTCACCCCGTGATCCGCAAGAACTCGCGGTGACCCGGCATCCCCCGTGATCCTCGGGCAGGCCCGGCCGGCGGGCGCGCGGTCCTTCCCGCCACTTTCCTCTCCCCTGACCGTCGGGTCACCTGACCGCGAGGTGAGGACCCGGATGCAACAGACCTATTGGAACACTCTGTGTTATTAGAATCACATCACGTAGCGGTGGGTAGCCGCGCCCGGCCGGCCCACCGCGGGATCCCCCCGGGAGCAACATGATCATTTCCATTGTGGCGGCGGCCTGCGCGGTAGCGGTGGTCCTCGTCGCGAGCCGCCTCGTGCGGCGGCTGCGGTACGGCGTCGAGGACCCCGACCCCGACGGCCCCACCGCCGGCCACACCGGCGGGATGCTGTCGGCCCTGTTCCTGCTGGCCTTCGCGATCGCGATCGTCGTGCCCTGGACCAGCGCCGACTCGGCCCGCAACAACACCTACACCGAGAGCCAGGCGATCGGCGAGGCGTACTGGGCCGCGGGACGGCTGCCCGCCCCCACCGGCCAGCACGTCCAGGCGGGCCTGCGCGCCTACACCGCCCAGGTCCGCGGCCCCGAGTGGCGCCTCATGCGCGACGGGCGGCTCAGCACCGACGGCTGGACGCGGCTGGAGAACATCCGCCGCGAGGTCATCGCGTTCAAACCGGCCAACGACGAGGCCAAGGACGCGCGCGCCGCCGCCCTGGACCAGCTCGCCCAGATCTCGGCCGCCCGCCACCAGCGCGCCGCCGACGCC
Source organism: Actinomadura litoris (assembly GCF_009733595.1). Taxonomy (GTDB): domain Bacteria; phylum Actinomycetota; class Actinomycetes; order Streptosporangiales; family Streptosporangiaceae; genus Spirillospora; species Spirillospora litoris. The sequence continues at coordinate 452,734 of NZ_WOFH01000004.1, forward strand.
CGCACCACCCCGCCGTCGGGGCTGCTGGCCGTCACCCTCATCACCGGCGTCGCCGTCATCCTGCTGCCGTTCATCTCGGGCGCGCGCCCGCGCGGGATGACGCTGATCCCGTTCGGGATCATGGCCGCGCTCCTCACCATCGGCGCCTACCTCACCATCGACATCTCGCACGTGTTCGACGGTGCCCTGGCCGTGAAGCCCGACGCGTTCACGAGCCTGCAAGACGAACTGCAACGCATCTCGGGAGGTGGATGACCATGCGCCGACTGCCCGTCCTGGTCCTGCCCGCGGCCGTCGCGGGGACGCTGGTGTTCCCGCAGGCGGCCCTCGCCGCGGGCCCCGCGACCGGCGGCCCCGCACCCGCCCGCACCACCCCGGACGACCCCGGACGCGCCTCGCCCGCACGCGGCGCCACCGCGGGTCACGGCGACCGACGTGACCCGCCCGAACGCGAGAGCCCGGCCGGCCGGGCGCGCGCTTTAAGGAGGCCGGAGCAAGGCACTCCGAAGCAGGGTGTGCCGAAGCAGAGTGGTCGAAAGCACGCCGCCCCGGGCCGCGATCAGCCGGGAAACGGTCGGCCAGAAAACGGCCATCCGGGACGACTCGGTACTGAAACCGGCGTTTCCGGAACCGGCCACTCCCCGCACAGCCGCCCCGGCCCCGGCCGTTCCGAAGGCGACGATCCCGACGGCCCCGAGGGCTCCGGCGGCTCCACGGCCCCGCTCCCCCGCCGTCCCTCCCCCCGCGCCGAACCCGGCGACCGGCCCGGCGACGCTCCCGGCCGCGGTCTGCCACTGCTCCCCGGCGCCGGAGAGGACGGGCCCGAGGGCCGCGGGATCGGACTCGGGCTCGGTCTGGGCCTGGACCTGGGCCTCGGGCTGAACCTCTGCCTCGACGTCCACCTCATCCTGCACCTCAGGATCAGCCTCGGTTCGGGATGCGAGCATCCGCCCAAGCCCCCCGAACCGGAGCCGCCCGCGCCCGAGCCTCCCGTGCCGCCCCAGCCCGAGCCGCCGGTCCCGCCGTCGCCGGAGCCCCCGGCACCGGAACCGCCCGTGCCGCCCACGCCCCCGTCCCCGGTACCGCCGTCCCCGGTGCCACCGACACCGGTCCCGCCGTCGCCGGCCCCGCCCGTGCCACCGGTCACCGCGCCGCCCGCCGTGCCGCCCCGGGTCACGCCGGTCGCCCCCGTGGTGGTCCCCGCCGCGCTGGCGCCGCGCGCCCCCGCGGCGGTGCGGCCGAAGCCGAAGCCGAGGCCACCGGCGCGGGCCGCCGTCGAGCACGTCACGCCGCGCGCGATGAAGACGCCGCCGCACCGCCGGAACCCGCTCGACGCCCCGCTGGTGCTGGTGGTCATCGCCGTCATCATCAGCGCCGGCGCGGCGATCGCGTTCGCACGCTGAACCCGGAAGGCCGCCGACCGTGCCCGACATCGCGGCAGGTCGCCTGACAGGCCCCCGCGTCCCGCCCGGGGCGCGGGGGTCAGGGGCGGCGTCCGACACCCCCGAACACCAGGAACCGCTCGGGCCTGCCGTCGACCTCGCCGCCCTCGGGACGCCACAGCGGCACGTACACCAGGCCGGGGTCGAGCAGGTCCCAGCCGTCGAAGAACCGCAGGATCTCCGCGTGCGAGCGCGCGACCATCGGGGAGGTCGCCCGGTCGTAGAGCTTGCCGATCGCCGCGGACTTGCCCGGCTCGGCCTCGTGCGTGAAATGGGAGATCACCAGGTATCCGCCGGGCGCGCACGTCTCCCGCAGCGCCGCGACGATGCCCGCCGGGTCGTCGTCGTCGGTCAGCATGTGCAGCGCCGCGACCAGCAGGAACGCGACCGGCCTGGTGAGGTCGACGACCCGGTTCAGCTCCGGGTCGCGCAGCAGCGCGCCGGGGCGGCGCATGTCGGCCTGGATCACGGTGGTGTTCTCGTCGCCCGCCAGGATCGAGCGGCTGTGCGCGACCGCGACGTCGTCGTTGTCGACGTAGACCACCCGCGCCCCGGGGTCCACCGCCTGCGCGATCTCGTGCACGTTGCCCTGCGTCGGGATCCCCGAGCCGATGTCGACGAACTGCGTCACCCCGGCCGCCGCCAACTCGCGGACCGCGCGGCGCAGGAACGCCCGGTTGGCCTGCGCCAACTCCCGCGCCCGAGGCTCGATCCGCAGCAGCCCGGTCGCCAGGTCACGATCCGACGCGAAATTGTGACCGCCGCCCAGCAGGAAGTCGTAGACCCGTGCGACGCTTGCCCTTTGGCCGTCGACGTCCGGAGGGATCCACCCGGAGTCCATGCATCGTCTCCCTTGACCGAGGGGCGCCGTCCGCGCGAGATCACAGCCTAACCCGCGCCGCCGGACGGCCGAGGCCGACGGACAGTGAAGGACCGATGTCTGACGTACCGACGACACCGACGCCCGGGACGGCCCGCCGGCCGCCCGCGGGGGCTCCCGCCGCGACCGCGCCGGAGCGCGGCCCCCGCGCCGCGCCGCGGGCCGCGTGCCGGACCCACGAGCCCCACGAACCCCCGGTGCCGGCGGAGGAGCCCGCGCCGGTGACCGTCCTGCTCGCCCTCGACGGCACGGTCACCGGGTGGGGCGAGGCCGCGGCGCGGCTGTTCCGCCGGACCGCCGGGCAGGCCGTCGGGTCGGCGCTGCCCGCGCTGCTCGGCCGGCCCGCCGCCGCGGCCCCGCTGGAGGCCGCGCTCGCCCTCGCCGCCGCCGGGCGCGCCTGGCGCGGCGTCCTGCCCCTGACGGCGGAGGGGCTGTCGGTGACGTGCGAGCCGCTGGAGACCGGTTCCGGCCGCGTCGTCGCGCTGACGGTCACGCCGCCGTGGGCGGGCGGGCTGGAGCTGCTCAGCGAGGCGGGCCGCCGCATCGGCTCCAGCCTCGACCTCGGCGCGACCGCCCGCGAGGTCGTCGCGGTCGCCGTCCCCCGGTTCGCCGACGCGGGCGCGATCTACGTCCTGGAGCGGCTGCTCGCCGACGACGACCGTCCCGCCGCCGAGCCGGAGCGGGCCGCGGTCGTGCGGCGGCTGGCGGTCGCCTTCGCCGCCGACGACCCGCGCACGTTCTCCCGCGAGTTCCCGGTCAACGAGGTCATCGTCTACCCGCCGCCCACCCCCTACGCCCGCTGCCTGGCCACGCTCGCCATGGTCGAGTTCGGCGGCGACACGGTCCAGGACACGATCGCCTCGGTCACCGGCCGCGTCGTGGACGGCGTGCTGGAGCACGTGTCGCTGCTGGCGGTGCCGCTGACCGTGCGGGGCCGCGCGCTCGGGTTCGCGGTGTTCAGCCGCAAACGCGGCCGGCTGCCGTTCTCGGCCGCCGACAAGGCCCTCGCCGCGGAGCTGGCCGGACGCGCCGCCACCTGCATCGACAACGCGTGCGTGTTCCGCCGCGAACGCCGCACCTCGACCGCGCTGCAGGCCAGCCTGCTGCCCGCCGCCGTCACCGCGCCGCCGGGCCTGGCGATCGCGCACCGCTACCTGCCCGCCCGCGCGGGCGTCGGCGGCGACTGGTACGACGTGGTGCCGCTGCCCGGGCGGCGCGTCGCGATCGTCATCGGCGACTCCGTCGGCCACGGCGTGGCCGCCGCCGCGGCGATGGGGCAGCTCCGCGTCGCGGCGCACACGCTGGCGAGCTGCGAGTTCCCGCCCGCCGAGGTCCTGGCGCGGCTGGACGCGATCGCCCAGGACCTGGACGCCGCCCAGTTCGCGACCTGCCTGTGCCTGACCTGCGACCCGGCGACGCTGCGCTGCGAGCTGGCCTCGGCGGGGCACCCGCCGCCGCTGCTGGCGCTGCCGGGCGGCGGCGCCCGGCACCTCGGCGTCCCGCACGGCCTGCCGCTCGGGGTGTCCGACCCCGCGCACCCCGCCGCCTACGAACAGGTCACCGCGACGCTCCCGGACGGCGGGACGCTCGCGCTCTACACCGACGGCCTCGTCGAGAGCCGCCACCGCCACCTGGACGCCGGGATCACCCGGCTCGCCTCGGCGCTGATCGCCGCGCAGTCGCCGTCGCTGGAGGACACCGCCGACGGCGTCCTGGCCCTGCTGCCCGACCAGCGGGACCAGGACGACATCGCGCTGCTACTGGTACGCCCCGGCTGACCCCGGGTCAGAGCCCGGTGATCTGGTGTTCGCGGAAGGCGTCGACGAACAGGGCGTGGTCGGCGCGGACGACCTCGGCGTACCCGGTGCCGAACTCCACCATCGCCGCGACGAACGCCGACTCGTCCGGGCCGATCGCCGCGTCGATCGCGTCCTCCACCTGGAACCCGACCAGCGTGTGGTCGGAGTCGCTGTCGGACACGCAGTGGATCTTGGCGGTGGCGCGGCCCAGGTCGTCCAGCACCGACAGCATCTCCTCCGGCTCGGTGAGGGCGCCCCAGTCCAGGTCCTCCTCGTAGGGGGACAGCTCCTGCACGACGTACCCGACGCCGTCGATCTGGGTGTGGCCGAGCCACGGGTCGGTGTTGGCCTGCAGCGCGCGCCGCGACACCGCCGTGCGGTGCCCGTGGTGCTGGAAGTACTCGCCGATGCGGGCGTCGTCGACGACGCGGCTCGGCGCGGCGACGTTGCCCTGCTTCATCGACAGCACCACGTCGTTCTCCAGCGCCTGCGTGTTGCCCTCGACCAGGATGTTGTAGGCCGACAGGCCCGCCGAGCCGATCCCGAACCCGGACGCGCCGACGATGTCCTTCACCTCGTAGGTGAGGCTGCCGAACCGCTTCTCCGCCGGGATCGTGTTCAGGTAGTCCTGGTAGGCGGCCTCGACCTTGGCGCGCTCGGCCGCCTCCAGCCGGCGGACGCCGGAGCGGTCCCGGAACCGGCGCTCGGCCCCGTCGACCACCGTCATGCCCTCCAGCAGCCCGATCCGGGTGCCCGACATCGCCGCGACCAGCACGTCCCGGACGTAGCCGTCGGCGGTGTCGAGGGTCAGCGCGAACCGGTGGCCGCCGTCGTGCGCCGCGAACCCGCGGACCTGGTCGACGTAGGCGCGCACGTAGGTCTCGATCAGCCGCCGGATGTCGGCGTCGGAGATGGCCTTCTGCCAGGCCAGCAGCGCCAGGCTCGCCACCAGCCGCTTGACGTCCCAGGTGAAGTGCCCGACGTAGGCCTCGTCGAAGTCGTTGACGTCGAACACGAACACGCCGTCGTCGTTCATGTAGGTGCCGAAGTTCTGCGCGTGCAGGTCGCCCTGGATCCAGACGCGGCCGGTGCGCTCGTCGGCCCACGGGTCCTCGTCGTGGACGATGTCGGCGTAGAACAGGCAGGCGCTGCCCCGGTAGAACGCGAACGGGTCGGAGGCCATCTTGCGGAAGCGGCGGCGGAACTCGGCGGGGCTGCGCTCCATCAGGTCCGAGAACGCCTCGACCAGGACGTCCACGATCTGCGCCTGCCGCTCCCCGCGGTCACGACCGCGCAGGTCCTCGATGATGCTCGCCATCAGGCTGACTCCTCGGATGATCGGATGGCCCCCCGCCGGGGCGTATTCCGGTCATTCTGCCGAATCACCGGCCTCCGGGGCGGTGAACGGCGCGCGAACCGCCGGTTCCGGGCGCGGCGGGCACCGGCCGGCGACGCGGCGCGCGGCCGCGTGGGCCGCCGCTCTCAGCAGCGGGACTTGATGAATTCCAGAAGGTCGGTGTTGAGCTCGTCCTTGTGGGTGAAGTAGATGCCGTGGCTGGCGGTCGGGTACTCCTTGTAGTCCGCGTCGGGGATCAGCTCGGCGGTGCGGCGGCCGGTGACCTCGATCCGTGCGGAGGAGTCGAGCGTCCCGTGGACGACCAGGGCGGGGATGGAGAGCTTCCGCAGGTCGTCCCGGTGGTCCTCGTGGAAGGCCGAGGCGAACAGCTCGGCGGTCGCCCACGGCGAGGCCGACAGGCACTGGGCGATGGTGTGCTCGACCATGGCCGGTGACACCTCGTTGAGGTGGGTGGCGAACCAGAGCTGGGCCTGCCGGGCGAACCACTTGGGACGATCGGCGCGGAACGCCTGCAGGATGGCCAGCAGCGCCGCTTCCGGAACGCCTCCGGGGTTGTCGTCGGTCAGCTTGAGGAAGGGCAGGACGGCCGAGACGAACGCGGCGCCGGCGACGCGGTCCTCCCCGTGCCGGGCCAGGTAGCGGGCGACCTCGGCGCCGCCCATCGAGTGCCCGACCAGGATGACGTCGTTCAGGTCGAGGTGCTCCAGGAGCACTGCGAGATCGTCGGCGCTGGTGGTGAGGTCGTACCCGGTCGAGGGCCGGTCGGAGCGACCGTGACCGCGGCGGTCCAGCGTCACGCAGCGGTAGCCGTGCTCGACCAGAAAGGGGATCTGGTACTCCCACATGTCGCTGTGCAGAACCCAGCTCGCCAGCAGCACGATCGGCCGCCCCTGCCCGTGGTCCTCGTACGCCAGACGAGTGCCGTCGTTCGCCTCGATGAACATTGCCGCTCCTCAGCTCGATGTGTTCATCGTGTCCGAAGGGGTGAACGGGGGCGATTACGTACGGGGTAATGCCCGTCCCTACGAGGCGTCAGTCCAGGGTGATCTCGAAGGCGCGGAGGCGGCTCGGGGCGGCGGTGACGTCGATGGCGGTGATCGTGGAGTCGGCGAAGGTGAACCGGATGACCACGCAGAGCCGGCCGAGCGGTGCCATGACCAGCGCCGGGCGGCCGTCGACGAGGGCCGGGGCGGTGAAGCGGGCGCGGGGGGCCGAGGCGAGGGCGCTCTTGGCCACGACCAGGGCGCCCTGGAGGGTGAGGGGCCCGGCGGCGCCGGTGGCCTCCGGGTCGGCGCGCAGCTCGACCTGGGGATCGAGCAGCCTCAGCAGCGCCTCGAAGTCCCCGGTCCGGGTGGCCGTGAGGTACGCCTCGACCGCCTGACGGCGGCGGGCCGCGTCCGCGGTCTTCGTCCCGGTGCCGCCCCGGATCTTCGCGCGGGCCCGGCTGGCGAGCTGCCGGACCGCGGCGGGGTCGCGCTCCATCATGTGCGCGATGTCGCCGAACGCCACGTCGAACATGTCGTGCAGGACGAACGCGACCCGCTCCGCCGGGCTCAGCCGGTCGAGGACGACCAGCAGCGCCAGCCCGATCGAGTCGGCCAGCTCGGCCTCCTCCTGCGGGACGCGGTCGTGGTCGGCCGCGCCGAGCCAGTCGGTGGTGAAGCTCTCCAGCGACTCCTCGCGCCGGGTCCGCCGCGCCCGGAGCAGGTTGAGGCAGACCCGGGTGACCACCGTGGTCAGCCAGGCCGGCAGGTTCCGCACCTGCGCCAGGTCGGCGCGGTCGTACCGCAGCCAGGCCTCCTGGACCGCGTCGTCGGCCTCGGTGGCGGAGCCGAGCATCCGGTAGGCCAGTGCCCGCAGCCGGGGGCGCTCGGCCTCGAAGCCGGCCGGCGCCGAAGAATCTTGGGTCACCGTGTCACGTTCCTGCGTGGGGCCGGGTCGTAGCCCTGTTACACCGTCAACCTACAAGAGGGAGATACGGGCGATGACCTCCACCATCCTGGTCACCGGGGGTACGGGGCTGCTGGGCGCGCAGGTGGTTCCGCTCCTGCGGCGGGCCGGGCACACGGTCCGAGTGCTGAGCCGGCACGACCGCGGCCCCGAGGACGGCGTGCGATACGTGGCGGTCGACCTCATGACCGGCGAGGGCCTGGACGCGGCGCTCGACGGCGTGCGGACCGTGCTGCATCTCGCCGGAGGCCCCAAGGGCGATGACGTCAGCACCCGCAACCTGGTCCAAGCCGCCCGGCGCGCCGGCTCCGTGGACCACCTGGTGCTGATCTCGGTCGTCGGCGCCGACGCCGTGCCGATCGGCTACTTCGCACGCAAGGCGGCGGCGGAGGCCATCGTGGCCGCCTCCGGCATCCCGTACACGATCCTGCGTGCCGCGCAGTTCCACGAGCTGGCGCTGAAGACGGTGCGGGCGATGGCCAAGGCGCCGGTCCTGCCGGCGCCCGGCGGGGTCCGCTGGCAGCCGGTCGCGTCCGGCGATGTGGCGGCCCGGCTGGCCGAGCTCACCCTGGGCGCTCCGGCGGGGCGCGTCTCCGACCTGGTCGGGCCGCGCGTCTACACCCTGGAGGAGCTCCAGCGCGGCTACCTCGCCGCGGTGGGCAGGCGCCGGATGAGGCTCCCGATCCGCGTCCCCGGCAAGATCGGCAAAGCCTACCGGTCGGGAGTCAACCTCAGCCTGGACGCATCCGTCGGCACCCGCACCTGGGAGGAGTTCCTGACCGCTCAGACCACCGGCTCCCAGCGGTGAGGGCGAGGACGGGCGCCCTGACGGTCAGGGCGCCCAGCGGGAAGGTGATGTGGTCCATGCGCCCCCACCTTCGGGACGACCGTAGGCCGCGCGGGCGAACCGGTCCTGGGCCGCCTTGGGGGCCCCGGCGTCCGGAAAGGACGCGTAGAACGAAGAGGACGGGTAGGGGAGGACACAAGATTTCGCAAAGGAGGAATGAACGTGACGGCCCATGTGGAGGTCGAACGCAAATACAAGGTCGGCGGCGGTTACAGCCTTCCGGACCTGCGGGAGGTGACCGGGCTGAGCACGGCGGCCGAACCCCGCACCCTCACCCTCACCGCCCGCTACTACGACACCGCCGACCTGCGGCTGGCGCGCCGCGGCATCACCCTGCGGCGCCGTACGGGCGGCACCGACGACGGCTGGCACCTCAAACTCCCCAGGGCCAAGGGCGGGCGCGACGAGATCCAGGCGCCGGCCGGGGAGGCCGCGAGCCCGCCACCCGCCGAACTGGCCGGCCTGCTCCTCGCCCACACCCGCGGCCTCCCGCTGGTGGCGGTGGCCGAGATCCGCACCGACCGCACCGAGCGCGAGCTGCTCGACCGGGGCGGCACGGTGCTGGCCCAGCTCGTCGACGACAGGGTCACCGGCGTCCGGCTGGAGCCGCGCGAGGAGGGCGTGGTCACCTGGCGTGAACTGGAGGTGGAACTCGTCGACGGAGAGGAGGACGTGCTCGACGCCGTCGGCGAGCACCTGACCGGTTCGGGCGCGCAGGCGAGCCAGGAGTCGAACAAGCTGTCGATCGTGCTGGGCGTCGCTCCCGCGCCGGACGGCTACTCCGGCGAGATGCGCAGCACGGTCCAGGTGATGTCCGCCTATCTCAGCGCACAGGCCGCGCGCATGCTGGCCTACGACCCCCGCGTACGGCTCGCCGACCACGACGACGACTCGGTGCACAAGATGCGCACCTCGATCCGCCGGTTCCGGAGCATCCTGCGCACCCACCGCACGATCCTCGACCGCTCGCGCGTCAAGCCTCTGGACGCCGAACTCACGTGGCTGTCCGACGCGCTCGGCGAGGTCCGCGACCTGGAGGTGCTCCAGGCACGGTTCCGCGCCCAGCTCGCCGGCCTGCCGGGAGGCCGCTCCGAGCCGGGCTGGTTGCTGGATATGCGCCACCAGGAGCTGCAGGCCCGAGAGCGGCTGCGCGGCGTCCTGCGCAGCCAGCGCTATCTGGCCCTGCTGGACCGCATCGACGCGATGGTCACCGACCCGCCCGTCCGCCGCAAGGCGCACAAGGCGGCGCGCAAGCAGCAGCGGAAGATCGTGGCCAGGACCCGGCGCAGGATGACCGACGCCTACCGCGAAGCGGGGAAGGCGCCGCGGGGCGAGGACCGGGACGCCGCCCTCCACAAGACCCGCAAGGCCGCCAAGCGGCTCCGCCACACCGCCGAGGCGGCGAAGCCCGTCCTCGGCAAGCGGGCCGCCAAGATCGCCCGGCGTGCCGAGAAGCTGCAGGACGTCCTCGGCGACAACCAGGACAGGATCGTCGCCGCCGGCCGTCTGGAGCGGATGGCCCCGGAGCCCGGCGGCGCCTCCGACGCCTCCGACGCCTACACGCTGGGGGCGCTGACCACGCTCCAGCGCTACGACGACCCGCTGACCGACCTCCCCTCGACCTGGCGGAAGGCGGCCGACCCCAAACTGGTCAAGCGCCTGTAGCGGGCACCGTTCACCCTCCTGCCGCGGCGACGGCGCCCGAATCGGCGTTGGACGCGATTTCGGTCGCGCCGATGAGTTTCGTGCGGAGCCGTGGTCGATACGGCTGGACCCACCGACGGCGGCGGGCCTGTGCTGGGATCCAGCGCGTGAGGAAGCACATGGAGGCAGTGATGAGCGGCGACGACTCCAAGCAGGAGCACACCGTCCCGAGGGTGCTGGTGGCGGGGGCGAGCGTCGCGGGTCCCGCACTGGCCCACTGGCTGCGCCGGCGGGGGGCCGAGGTGACCGTGGTGGAGCGGGCTCCCGAACTGCGTCCCGGCGGGCAGGCGGTGGACGCGCGCGGGGTCGCCAGGGAGGTCATCGGGCGCATGGGGCTGGACGCGGCGGTGCGCGCGGCGTGCACCGACACCGCCGGCGCGCACACCGTGGACGCGGACGGGCAGGTGCTGGAGACCTTCCGCGCCGACGACGACGGCGGCGACGGGTTCATAGCGGACATCGAGATCCTGCGCGGGGACCTGTCCCAGGTGCTCTACGACGACACCCGCGAGGGCGTCGAGTACATCTTCGGCGACCGGATCGCCGGGCTCGCCCAGGACGCGGACGGGGTCGACGTGGTCTTCGCGGGCGGCGACCGGCGGCGCTTCGACCTGGTGGTCGGGGCCGACGGACTGCACTCGGAGCTGCGGGCGATGGTCTTCGGGCCGCACGAGCGGTTCCTCCGCCACCTCGGGCACGTGCTGGCCTTCTACAGTGTGCCCAACGAGTTCGGGCTGGACCGCTGGCTCCTCGAACACCAGGACCAGGGGTCCGGGCGGTCGGTCCTCCTGCGGCCCATCCAGGACGCCACCCGGGCGATGGCCATGTTCTACCTCGCCGCGGCCGACTTCGACGTCGACCACCGCGACATCGCGGCGCAGAAGGCCCTGCTGCGTGAGCGGATGGCGGGCCTGGGCTGGTCGGCCCCGGACGTCCTCGCGCACCTGGACGACACCCCGGACTTCTACCTCGACCAGGTCGCCCAGGTGGTGATGGACCGCTGGTCGAGCGGACGGGTGGTGCTGCTGGGGGACGCGGCGTTCAGCTCCTCGCCGATGTCCGGGCAGGGCACCGGGCTGGCCCTGGTCGGCGCCTACGTCCTGGCCGGAGAGCTGGCCGCCGCCGGGTGGGACCCCGGCGCCGGCGCCGCCCGCTACGAGTCGCGGATGCGCCCGTTCGTCGAGGCCAACCAGGAGATCGGCCGGTTGAACGCCCGCACCCGCGACGTCCCCGGGCCGGACGCCGAGCCGCTCCCCGACTTCACCGGCGAATGGTTCATGGAGCTGGTCGGCCGCGCGATCAACGGCATCGAACTGCCCGACTACGCCGGGGTGCCGGACTCCGCGGCCCCGGCCGGACCGCCGGTCACCTCGCCGGCCGGGCCGTAGGCGACACCTGACGTGCCGAGGGCGACCGCGCTTCACTGGTCGGCACTCGCGAGGCCGGTCGAAGCGGGCGCCCGCGTGCCGTCGGGGGTCAACGCTCCACCCGGTAGTGCAGGTGGGTCACGCCCGGGGCGGGCAGGGCTTGAACGAGGGTGAGGCGGATGTGGCCGGGCAGCTCCTGGAAGAGGCGCCGGCCCGCGCCCAGCAGCACCGGCACCTGATGGACGACGATCTCGTCGACCAGTCCCGCGGCCAGGGCGGTGGTGAGCACGCCGCCTCCCATCAGGCCGACGTCGCGGTCGCCGGCGGCCTCGCGGGCGGCGGCGACCGCGTCCTCGATCGAGGTCGCGAACCGCTGCGCCGGCGTCGCCCCGGCGGGCGCGGGGCGATGGCTGAGGACGACCAGGGGGGCCGTGGGATGGGGGCTGCCGCCACCCCAGCCTCGGGCGTCGTCGTAGCTGTTGCGGCCCGCCACCACCGCGCCGACGCGCTCGGCGAACGGGTCGATGAAGTCGCGGGTGGTCTCCGACAGCCGGAACTCGGGCACGACGCGGCTGCGCGCCTCGCCGTTCCAGTACCAGTCGTGCAGGACGGCGCCGTCCCCGAGACCGCGCCCCGGTGCGGGGCCGTCGCCGGTGATGAAGCCGTCGACGGAGACGGCCATGTCGCACAGAAGCTTCGTCATGGTGATCGTTCGCTTTCTGGGTGTCCGGTGGGGAGGAGCACGTCGTCGGCTTCGCGGTCAAGGCGGAGCGGTCATCGGGCCAGCAGGTGCTCCAGGCGCGCCATCGAGTCGCGGACGCCGTGCTCCATACCGCTTTCGATCATGGCGTCGCGGGCCTCCACGGACCCGTGGACCGCGTGGATGTGCATGCGGGTGCGGTCGCCCAGGTTCGCGAAGGTGAGCGTCTCCAGGCTGACCTCGTCGGGACGGCCGTCGTACTGGAAGGTCTGCACGATCCGCTCGTCGGCCACCACGGCGTGGAACACGCCGTGGAAACGGTGCTCCCCGCCCCCGCCGCGGTGGATGTAGGAGTAGCGGCCTCCCGGTCTCACCTCGTACTCGACGACCTCCGTCGTCATCGTGGAGGACCCGAGCCACCGCGGGATGAGCTCGGGGTCGGTCAGGGCGCGGAACACCAGGCCGGCGGGCGCGTCGAACTCCCGGACGGTGTCGATGAACGGGGTCCCGGGCCGGGCGGTGATCGTCGTCTCGTTCACTTGTCCTGCTCCTTCATGTCCTCCAGCACCATGTCCAGGCGGCGGTGGCGCTGTTCGACGGCCAGCCGGTAGGCGTCGATCCAGGCGGTCAGCTCCTCCAGGGCGGCCGCGTTCAGATGGCACGGCCGCCGCTGCGCGTCCCGGCTGCGAGTGATCAGGCCGGCCGCCTCCAGCACCTGGACGTGCCGCGAGACCGCCTGCTTGGTGATGGCGAACGGCTCGGCCAGTTCGTTGACGGTCGCGTCCCCCCGCGAGAGTCGCGCGACCAGCGCCCGCCGTACGGGATCCCCCAGCGCGGTGAACGCCCGGTCAAGCCGCTCATCACGGTCGTCAACACTCATGTTGTTCAACCAATCGCTTTATCAACCGATGCGTTGAATATAGGGGCCGCGCCGCCCGGCGGTCAACCCCGGCCTTGTCCGGGCCCGGTGGTCCACGACCGCGGTCCGTGTAACCCGGCCGCCTATTACCAGCAGAGGTCCTGCCCGGTCGAAGGAGGCACGAAGTGAGACGCAAGCTCATCGGTGTTGCCGTGGCGCTCGCCATGACCGCCACGGCCATGCCCGGTCCGGCCCAGGCGGCCACCCCCAAGGAGGCGAGCCCCACGGCCGCGCCCAACGCCGACCCCGCGACCGTCGCCGCGGCGATCAAGGCCGCGTACGACGCGTACAAGTCCTTCCTCGGCGGCGGCTCATCGGCGGCGGCCACCGCCCAGATCATCGCCGCGATCAAGACGGCCGAGCGCGACATCATCAACCACATCGACGCCATCGCCGCCGCCGACGCGCGCGCCTGCGCGCGCAGCGCCGTGCTCAACTTCCCCGACTTCGACAATCTGACCCCGGACAACAAGCAGTACTTCGCGCTGAGCGCGACCTCCTGCATCACCCAGATCGACAGCCTGCTGTCCACGGTGACCAGCGGTGCGGCCAAGGACCAGCTCGGCTTCTCGGTCAACGCCGTCGGCCCCATCGCGCTCATGGCGCGCAGCAAGGCCGGCCTGCACAACGACACCCTCGTGCCACTCCTCCGCGAGGCCAACCAGAAGGTCAGCACCGGCCTGACGCCCAGATGCGTCAACCTGTACGACGCCGACTCCCACCTCAGGCGGTGGTTCTGCACGGCCTACAACGGCTATCGGATGGACGCGGCCACCCTGCCGGATGCCCAGAGCCTGGCGATGGTGGACACCAGTTGGGACATCGCCAAAGACACGCTGACCCAGCTCGCGAGCATGTGAGGGCGCGCGAGCCCTCGACGACCCAGGCCGTATCCCAGGGAGGGCGGCCGGCCTGTCGCTCAGCTGCGATCGGTCATCGGGCCGAATCGGCCCCTCGGGCGGTGAAGAGCGTGCGGACCGCCGGTTCCGAGCGCAGCAGGTCCAGCGCCATCGCCGCGTGGCCGGGGACGTAGCCGTTCCCGATGAGCATCGTCACGTCGGCGGCCAGCCCCTCGGCGCCCAGCGCCGCCGCCGGGAACGACGTCGCCATCGAGAAGAACACCACGGTGCCGCCCGGGGCGGTCGCCAGGATCGCGCCGTGCTCGCAGCCCGGCACGTCCACGCACACGACGGTCACGTCGGCGGGCGCCCCGAGCGCGGCGGCCACCGCCACCGGGTCCCGCGCGTCGGCGCGCACCACCGCGTCCGCCAGACCGGTCCCCGACAGCAGCGCCTCCTCCCGCTCCGTCGGGACCAGCCCGATCACCCGGGACGCGCCCGCGCGGCGCGCCGCCGCCAGCGACAGCGACCCGCTCTTGCCCGCCGCGCCCAGCACCGCCACCACCGGCGCCTCCTCCCGCGCCGCGACGACGCGGTGGGTCAGCGCGGGCGCGCCGCACACGTCCATGACCGACAGCGCCAGCGGAACCGGCAGGTCGTCCGGCAGGACGGCGGCGATCGAGCGGGCGAACAGGATCGCGTGCCCCTCCGCCGGGACCTGCTCGGACCGGCCGTCCCAGCGCGCGAGCCCGTCGGTGACCGCCAGCGGCGTCAGCGTCAGCGAGACCAGGGTGGCGACGCGGTCGCCCGCCCGCAGCCCGAGCGGCGAGTCGGGGCCGGCCTCGTCCACGACGCCGACGAGCATGCCGCCCGACCCGGTGACCGGGTTGTGCATCTTGCCGCGCTCCCCGATGATCCGCAGCACCTCCGCGCGGATCGCGTCCGGGTCGCCGCCGTGCGCGGTGTGCAGCTGCCGGTAGGACGCGGCGTCCAGGTTCAGCCGCTCCACGCGGACGCGCACCTCGTCGGGGCGGATCCGCGGGTCGGTGTCCAGCCGCGACGCCGCCTGGGGCAGCACCCCCGCCGGCTCCAGCACGCGGCGCAGCCCCGCCGCGGCGCCCACGCCGCCCCCCTCGCGCACGGCCACCTCCACGCCCACTCGGCCCGGAAGATGTACCGGGCAGCACTGGTTTCATCGAAAGTCTTCCCGTAACGTCGGCTGCATACAAGACTTTTATGCGATCAATGTGACGCGAGGAGGCGGTCGACGATGACCACTGCCCTGCATCCGGACCGCGACGCCGCCGCGGCGACCGCCGCCGGCCGGGATGCTTCCGCCCAGCCCTACCTCTACCGGCGCCGGCCGCTGGAGGAGCCCGACTGGCGCCGCCTGCCCGGCTGGCGGGACGTCACGCGCGCCGAATGGGAGTCGGCGCAGTGGCAGCGCGCCCACTGCGTCAAGAACCCGCGCCAGCTCCGCCAGGTCATGGGCGACCTGCTCGACGAGGACTTCTACACCGATCTGGACCGCGACCGCACCGAGCGCGCGACGATGTCGACGCTGCTGCCGCCCCAGATGCTCAACACCATGGACGCCTCCTCCACCGAGGCGTTCCGCGCCGACCCCGTCCGCCGCTACATGCTCCCGGTGTTCGGCGACCGGCGGACCGACTGGCCCTCCCATCCGCTGGCCGCCCGCGACTCCCTGCACGAGGCCGAGATGTGGGCCGTCGAGGGCCTCACCCACCGCTACCCCACCAAGGTCCTGGCCGAGCTGCTGCCGACCTGCCCCCAGTACTGCGGCCACTGCACCCGCATGGACCTGGTCGGCAACTCCACCCCGACCGTCGACAAGCACCGCTTCCTGGTCAAACCCCCCGACCGGCTCGCCGCGATGCTCGACTACCTCCGCCGCACCCCCGGCGTCCGCGACGTCGTCGTCTCCGGCGGCGACGTCGCCAACCTCCCCTGGCCCCGCCTGGAGTCCTTCGTCGACGCGCTGCTGGACATCGACAACATCCGCGACATCCGCCTCGCCACCAAGGCGCTCATGGGCCTGCCCCAGCACTGGCTCCAGGACGAGATCCGCGCCGGCATGGAGCGCCTGGCCGCCAAGGCGCACCGGCGCGGCGTCCAGATCGCGATCCACACCCACGTCAACGCGGCCCAGTCGGTGACGCCGCTGGTCGCGCGGGCCGCCCGCGCGATGCTCGACACCGGCATCCGCGACGTCCGCAACCAGGGCGTGCTGCTGCGCGGCGTCAACGACTCCCCCGCCGCGCTGCTCGACCTGTCGTTCGCGCTGCTGGACGAGGCCGGGATCCTCCCCTACTACCTCTACATGTGCGACATGATCCCCAACAGCGAGCACTGGCGGCTCGCCGTGTGGGAGGCGCAGGAGCTGCAGCACGCGATCATGGGCTACCTGCCCGGGTTCGCCACCCCGCGGATCGTCTGCGACGTCCCCTACGTGGGCAAGCGGTGGGTGCACCAGCTCGCCGACTACGACCGCGAGCGCGGGATCTCCTACTGGACGAAGAACTACCGCACCGGCCTGGAGGCGGCCGACCCCGACGCCCTCACCCGCCGCTACGAGTACCACGACCCGATCCACACCCTGCCCGAGAGCGGCCGCGCCTGGTGGCGGGAACGTTCCGGGGGGCTTCAGGGGTGATGCGAACCGCCCGGTGCCTTTACGTTGTAGATTTCTAACGGGCGGGGCGGTCCCGCGAGTGCCTATCCTCGGACGCGTGACCTCCCTGAACGCGCGCGACCTCGCGGCCCGGTACCCGGTCGGCGCGTCCGCGACCGTCGCCGAGATCGAGGACGACCCGCACCCCCTGCTCGCGCGGCTGCGCGCGGGCGAGCCGGTGTCCTGGCTGCCCGCCCTCGACGGCTGGCTGGTGACCTCGCACGCCCTCGCGCTGCGGGTGATGCGCGAGGCACCGGTGTTCACCGTCGACGACCCGCGCTTCTCCACCGCCCAGGTCGTCGGGCCGAGCATGCTGTCGCTGGACGGCCCGGACCACACCCGGCACCGCGACCCGTTCGCCCGGCCGCTGCGCCCCGCCCGCACCCGCGAGCGGTTCACCGCGTTCGTCGAGGCCGAGGTCGACCGGCTGGTGGGCGCCCTGGCCCCGGCGGGACGGGCCGAGCTGCGCGGCGACCTCGCCGGCCCGCTCGCCGTCGCGGTCGTCGCCGAGGCCCTCGGCCTGGACGGCGTGGACGCGGCGACCGTCCGCTCCTGGTACGGGGCGTTCGTGGAGGCCGTCTCCGCGATCACCGCCGGCGGCACCGCACCGGAACGTTCCAGCCAGGCGTACGCGCTGCTCCGCGACGCGGTCGTCGAGGCGATCCGCGCCGACTCCCCCGGCTCGCTGCTCGCCGAGGCCGCCCGCCACCCCTCCGGGCTCGACACCGCCGAGGTCGTCGCGAACACCGCCGTCCTGATGTTCGGCGGCATCGACACCACCGAGGGCATGGTCGCCAACCTGGCGTTCCACCTGCTCGGGCACCCCGAGCAGCTCCGGCTCGTCCTGGAGGACCCCGGCCTGCTGCCCGCCGCCGTCGAGGAGTCGCTGCGGCTGGAGCCCTCGGCGTCGGTCGTCGACCGCTACGCCACCCGCGACGTCGTGCTCGGCGGGGCGAGCGTCCAGGCCGGCGACCTGGTGCGGGTGTCGCTGGCGGGCGCCAACCGCGACCCGGCGGTCTTCGCCGACCCCGACCGGTTCGACATCCGGCGCGCCGACGCCGCCGAGCACCTGGCGTTCGCGCACGGCCCGCACTTCTGCTTCGGCGCCCCCCTCGCGCGGCTGGAGGCCCGCACCGCGCTCGCCGCCCTGCTGGACCGGCTGCCCGGCCTGCGGCTCGACCCGTCCCGGCCGTCCGCGCCGCACGGGCTGGTGTTCCGCAAGCCGCCGCACCTGCACGTCCGGTGGGACGCGCCCGCGTGACCGCGCCGCCCTGACCGCGCGGCGTTTGTGGGAACATCTCCAAATGATCGTGGAACGCCAGGTCGAGCTGCGTTTCGGCCAAGAGAGCCGGGACGCCGAGACCCACACCAACCTGTCCGCCGTGCGCCGCGACGGCCGCTGCCTGTGGACGGCCGGCGACGAGACCGCCACCATCGAGCGGCTCACGGCCGTGACCGGCGCGGACGGCCGGGTCACCGGGTACGGCGAGCACGTCACGGTCGCGCTGGCCGACCTCGTCCCGCTGCCCGCGGGCCCCGACGAGGAGGCCGACATCGAGGGCCTGGCCCGCGCCGACGGATGGCTGTGGGCGATCGGCTCGCACAGCCTCAAGCGCAAGAAGATCAAGCCGGGGCAGTCCGGCGCGAAGGCCCGCAAGCGGCTGGCGACGGTCGTCCGCGAGGACAACCGCTACATCATCGCGCGGCTCCCCCTGGTCCCCGGGGAGGACGGGCTCCCCGAGGTCGCCCCCGACGCCCCCGGCGAGGGCGGCACCCGCACCGCCGCCGTCCTCGGCGGGCGCGGCGACTCCCTCACCGACCTGCTCGCCGACGACCCGCACCTGGCGCCGTTCCTGTCGATCCCGAGCAAGGACAACGGCCTCGACGTCGAGGGCATCGCCGCGCACGGCGACCGCCTCTACATCGGCCTGCGCGGGCCCGTGCTGCGCGGCTGGGCCGTCCTGGTCGAGATCCGCCCCGGCACGGACCGCCGCGACCCCCGGCGGCTGCGGGCGCTGCCGGTCGGCGATGACGACGACGAGCTGTACCGCACCCACTTCCTCGACCTCGGCGGGCTCGGCATCCGCGACCTGTGCCCGCACGGCGACGACCTGCTCATCCTCACCGGCCCCAGCATGGACCTGGACGGGCCGGTCCGCGTCGTGCGGTGGCGCGGCGCGGCCGAGACCGACGCCGCCGAGATCGTCCCCGCGTCCGAGCTGGAGGTGCTGGGCGAGCTGCCCTACGGCGACGGCGACGACCACGCAGAGGGCATCGCCGTGCTGGACGAGCCCGACGGCTCCGGCCTCCGCGTCCTGGTCGTCTACGACAGCCCCTCCCCCGCCCGGCTCACCGCCGACGGCGGCGTCCTCGCCGACGTGATCGTGCTTCCATGATCGAATGGTCGGGCGACGACCTGATGATCCGGGACGCGGTGCGCGGCTGGGTCGACGCGGAGGTCCGCCCGCACCTGGACGCGCTGGAGTCCGGCGAGCTGCCGCCCTACGGGCTCCTGCGGAACCTGTACCGGACGTTCGGCCTGGACGAGATGGCGCGCTCCTCCTTCCACGCCCGGCGGTCCGGCGAACGGAAGGCGGAGGGGGAGCGCGGCGCGGACCCGGCGATGACGCTGCTGCCCGTCATCGAGATGTGCCGGGTCGCGCCCGGCCTGGTCTCGGCGCTGGGCGTCAGCCTCGGCCTCGCCGCCGGAACGATCATGAAGCGGGGCACCGCCGAGCAGCGCCGGCGCTGGGGCCTGGACCTGCTCACGCTCGACAAGGTCGGCGCGTGGGCGATCACCGAGACCGGGTCGGGCTCCGACGCGTTCGGCGGGATGCGCACCACCGCGCGGCGCTCCGGCGACGGGTACGTCATCGACGGCGCCAAGACGTTCATCACCAACGGCCCCTACGCCGACACCGTCGTCCTGTACTGCAAGCTCGACGACGGGCGCGAGCCGCGCGACCGGGAGATCCTCACCTTCGTCCTCGACCGCGGCATGGACGGCCTGGAGCAGACCGGGCCGCTGCGCAAGATGGGCCTGCACTCCTCCCCCACCGGCGAGCTGTTCCTGGACGGCGTCCGCGCGGGCGCCGACCGGCTGCTGGCCTCCGGCGCGGGCGGCGGCAAGGAGTCGGCGCGGCAGAACTTCGTCACCGAGCGCGCCGGGGTCGCCGCGATGGCGCTCGGCGTCATCGAGGAGTGCCTGAAGCTGTCGGTGGAGTACGCGCGGGACCGCGAGCTGTGGGGGCGGCCGATCGGCGACTTCCAGCTCATCCAGCTCAAGCTGGCCACGATGGAGGTCGCGCGGCTCAACGTCCAGAACCTGGTGTTCCGCCACGTCGAGATGCAGCGGGCCGGCCGGTCGCCCACGCTCGCCGAGGCGTCGGCGATGAAGCTGTACGCGGCGCGCGCCGCGAGCGAGGTCGCGCAGGAGGCCGTGCAGCTGTTCGGCGGGAACGGCTACATGAGCGAGTACCGGGTGGAGCAGCTCGCCCGCGACGCCCGCTCGTTCCAGATCTACGCGGGCACCGACGAGATCCAGGTGACGCACATCGCGCGCGACCTCCTCTCGCGCCACGAAGAAGACGACGACGAACATTGACCCCGCCGGCCCGAACTTTTCCGGAGGGCCCGGCATCGAAGGCGGTGGGGGGCGGGTGAGGGCGATCGCCCGGCCCCTCGCTTTTTCTGGACAGGCGTCGACGGGAACTGGATACTCACAGCATGGACGGTCGGCCCTCATATCCGGTGCGGGCGTCCGACATGGAACGCGACCGGGTCCTGCGCGTGCTCGGCGAACGCGTCGCCGAGGGACGGATGTCGCACGAGACGTTCGAGCGCCGCGTCGACCAGGTGCTGCGGGCGCGCAGCCAGGCCGAGCTGGCCGACATCGTGCACGACCTGCCACCCGCCGGGCGGGTGCTCGGCCGGCTCACCGGCATCATCTCCTCGGTGTCGCAGGTGACCGCGCGGATCGAGGCGGCCTGGCGGGCGCCCCGGCTGCCCCGCTTCACGCTGCCGCCCGGCGAGGCGTCCCGCATCGTCGTGGGCCGCGCCCCGGGCTGCCAGTTCATCCTCACCGACCTGACCGTGTCCCGGTTCCACGCCGAGATCTACGGCGCCGAGGAGGGATGGCTGATCTCCGACCTCGGCTCGATGAACGGCACCCGGGTCAACGGCTGGCGGCTGACCGCCCCGGCGCGCGTCCGCCCCGGCGACGAGGTCGGCTTCGGCAACGCCGCCTTCATCGTCGCGGCGCCGCTGCCCGGCGCCCCCTGACGCGCCCCCCGGCCCCGCCCGTCGGAGGCGGTCGCGGTCACGTGCGGAACGGACCGCGGACCTCGTAGGTGATGCCGCCCGACGGCGACCCGCTCGTGCCGCGCTGGGAGGAGAAGTACATCCGGTCCCCGGCGGGGTTGAACGCCGCGCCGCACAGCTCCGAGGCGCTCTGGCCGCTCACCCGCAGGAACACCGAGACCCCGCCGTCCGGCGTGATCACGCGGATCTCCATGGCGCCGCCGTCCTCGGTGACGTACAGGTCGCCCGAGGAGGAGCCGATGATGCCGTCCAGCCGGGCCAGCGGCCCCCGGCCCGGGACGGCGACGCCGCCGTCGCAGGCGAGCGCGTAGGTGCCGCCGAGCAGGTCCACCCGCCAGACGCGGCCGTCGCCCTTGGTCGTGAACCAGACGGCGCCGCCCGCGCAGTGGCAGCCCTCGCCGCCGTCGAACGCCTTCATCCCGGGCACCTGCTCGCGGACGGCGCGCGGCGACCCGCCGGGATCGGGCACGGCCTCCCAGGTGAACGTCCCGGACGTCGCGGCGCCCGCCGCGAGGACCTGCAGCGTCCCCGACGACAGGTCGCCCCAGGCGTCCGGGACGAAGCGGTAGAACCCGCCGTCGGGCTCGTCCTCGGTGAGGTAGACGACCTCGCGGACCGGATCCGCCGCCGCGGCCTCGTGGTTGAAGCGCCCCATCGCCGGGCGGCGGACGGCGGGGCCGCCCCACGGGCTGGTCTCCCAGACGTGTCCGGCGGCGGTCTCCTCGCACGACAGCCAGGTGCTCCAGGGCGTGGCGCCGCCCCCGCAGTTGCGGCTGGTGCCCGACAGGATCGTGTACGCCGAGGTGATGTTGCCCCCGGGGCCGAAGCGCAGCGCCGACGCGCCGCCGCCCCCGGCCCCGACCTCGGCGTTGGACACATAGATCCAGCCCGTGCCGTCGGGGAAGCACGCGCCGCCGTCCGGGGCGTCGTGCCAGGTGAAGGCCGTGCCGGTCACGGTCCGCCGGGACCGGGCGACGACCCGGGCGGTGAAACCCTCGGGCAGCGCGACGCCGCCCGCGTCGGGGGGCCCGAGCGGGCCGTAGGGGGATGCAAGGTCGGTCAGGGCCGCGGAGGTGAGGGCAGCCCCGCGCCACAGGCTTCCGGAGAAGGCGAGCGCGCCGGCGCCGGCCGCCGGCGGGCGGGAGAGTGAACGGTGTTCCATGGGCGAGACCTCTCTGACCGAGGTGGGGCTCGAAGGAGAGACGGCCGCCGATGACGACCACGGAAAAAGCTAGGCAGTCGGGCGGTCATTTCGCGGTAGGGGATCTTAACGGAGAATGACCCGTGCACTACTTACCGTTAACCGTAATTGTCCTGTTCAGCGAACGGAACCGCAACAACAGGAGATGGGGAAAGTGGCCGCGGAAATGTCATCGCCCCGCACCCGAAAACGAGGTCCACATTCGTCGGGCGACGCGACCGCGCGCCCTTGTCGCCCGTGAATTGGTTCCGCGTTTCCCTCGATGGCGCCGCCCCTCGGGAGGGCCCACCGGGCGTCCGCACGGCGGGCGTCCGCTCCCGGCCCGGGTCTTGACGCGGCCGTGCGTACTCCTTACTTTCTCCTCCGAGTTAGGAAACCTTCCTAACTCGGAGGGAGTGCCGTGCCCGCACCGGTCCCGGGAACGCCCAGCCTGCTGCGCGCCATCAACGACCGCGCCGCGCTGGAGGCCCTGCTCGCGCGGGGCCCGCTCACCCGGCCGGAGCTGTCGGAGCTGACCGGGATCTCCAAGCCCACCGCGTCTCAGCTGCTGGCGCGGCTGGAGGAGGCGGGGCTCGTCGTCCGGGACGGGACGCGCGCGGGCCTGCCGGGCCGCACCGCCGGGCTGTACCGGCTCAACGCCGCCGCCGCGCACGTCGCCGGGGCCGACGTCACCCCCGCCCGGATCAGCGTGTCGGTCGCCGACCTCGCCGGGACGGTCGTCGGCGCCCACACCCTGGAGACCCCCGGCCGCATCCGGGTGGACGTGGTGGCGCGGATGGGCGAGGCGCTGGACGGCGCCGCCAAGGACGCGGGCCTGACCCGCGCGGACCTCGACCGCGCCGTCATCGGCATCCAGGGCGCCGTCGACCCGGGCACCGGCCGCCTCGGCTACGCCGCACACATCCCCGGCTGGCACATCCCCGATCTGGTCGGCACGCTGAGCGGCGGCCTCGGCGTGCCGGTCGCGATCGAGAACGACGTGAACCTCGCCGCGCTGGCCGAGCTGGCGGGCGGGCGCGCCACCGGCGCGGGCGACTTCGTGCTGCTGTGGGTCGCCGACGGCGTCGGCATGGCCGTCGTCCTCAACGGCGCCCTGCACCGCGGCGCGACCGGCGGCGCGGGCGAGATCGGCTACATGCCCGCCGTCGGGGCGCCCCTCATGCGGGACGTGCGCCGCACCCACACCGGCGGCGTGCACAGCCTCACCGGCGGCGTGGCGGTGCTGCGGCTGCTGCGCGAGCACGGGTTCCGGGGCCGCGACGCCGCCGCCGTCCTGCGCCGCGCCGCCGCCACCGTCGGCGCGGCCCCGACCGGCACCCGCACCGCCGCCGACGCGGGCGCCCGCGCCGAACGGGCGCTGACCGAGCTGGCCTCCCGGCTCGGCGTCACGCTCGCCACCGTCGTCGGCGTCCTCGACCCCGCCCTCGTCGTCCTCACCGGCGACGTCCTGCACGCCGGCGGGGAGCCGCTGCGCGCCCGCGTCGAGCAGCACCTGCACAGCCTGACGATCCCGCGCCCGAAGGTGCGGATCAGCTCCGTCCAGGGCAACCCCGTCCTGGCCGGCGCCCTCCAGCAGGCACTCCAGGAGACCCGTGAGGAGGTCTTCTCCACCACCGCCCCCTGACCCCCGCCGCCCCCTAGACCCCGCCCCCCTCGGACGGCGGCACCGGCCGTCCCTCCCCCGAAGGAGAACCGGAGTGCCCACCACCACACCGCGCCGTCTCGCGGCGGCCCTCGCCGCCGCGGCGCTCGGCCTCACGGCCGCCTGCACCGCCGGAGGCGGCGGCGACCAGTCCGGCAGCGGACCGGACGCCGGGGAGAAGCAGACCATCGAGGTCTGGCACGGCTGGAGCGCCGCCCACGAGGTGAAGGCGTTCGAGTCCGCCGCCGCCGGGTTCCACAAGGCCCACCCCAACATCACCGTCAAGCTGGTCAAGGACCAGACCGACGAGCGCATCTCCAACGCCATCCGGGGCGGGAACCCGCCCGACGTCGTGTCCTCCTTCACCACCGACAGCGTCGGGCAGTGGTGCCAGAGCGGCGCCTGGCAGGACCTCAACCCCTACGTCTCCAAGTCGAAGCTGGACCTGAACCAGTTCCCGAAGGTCGTCCAGGAGTACACGCGGTACAAGGGTCGCCGCTGCGCGATGCCGCTGCTCGCCGACACCTACGGCCTCTACTACAACAAGGCGCTGATGAAGGGCGAGCAGCCGCCGAAGACGTTCACCGAGCTGACCGCGCTCGCCAAGAAGCTCACCAAGCGCGACCCGGACGGGACGATCCGCGTCGCCGGGTTCCTGCCGTCCGTCCAGTACTACGAGCACCAGGCGCAGCACCTCGCCAGCCAGTGGGGCGCGAAGTGGCTGACCCCGGCGGGGAAGGCCAACTTCGCGGGAGACCCGGCCTTCCGCGCCTACCTGCAATGGAACAAGAGCCTGATCGACTGGTACGGCTACAACAACGTCAAGAAGTTCCTGCGCTCGATCGGCCAGGAGTTCGAGTCGTCCAACCCCTTCGAGAAGGGGCAGGTCGCGATGGCCGTCGACGGCGAGTGGCGCACCAAGTTCATGCAGGAGGAGGCGCCCAACGTCGACTACGGCACCGCGCCCGCGCCCGTCCCCGACGGCCAGCAGGCGCGCTACGGCGGCGGCTTCGTCATCGGCACGGTCATCGGGATCCCGCGCGGCGCCAAGCACGCCCAGGCCGCCTGGGAGTTCGTCAGGTACCTCACCACCGACACCACCTCGCTGGTCACCTTCGCCAACGCGCTCGGCAACGTCCCCACCACGATCACCTCGCTCGGCTCACCCCAGCTGGCGCTGCCGCCCCAGTTCCAGACCTTCCTCCAGGTCTTCAAGAACCCGAACTCCTTCACCACCCCGCCGACGCCCAACGGCAACGACTACGTCGTGAAGTTCCAGCAGTTCGTCCAGGACCAGTGGGAGCCGGGGAAGGTGTCCGACCTCGACCAGGCGCTCAAGGACCTCGACGGGAAGGTCGACGAGTCGCTGAAGCTGGCCGGGGGCTGAGGGTGACCTCCGTCGCGCCGCGCGCCCCCTCCGGCGGCCGCGTCCGGGGCTCGGCGCGCCGCGCCGGGCCCGGCGGCCGCGGGCACGCGGCGCCCCGCGCGCGCCGCCGCCGCAGGCTCCGGGTGCTGGCCTTCCTGTCGCCGTGGCTGATCGGGTTCGGGATGTTCTTCGCCTACCCGCTCGCCGCCACCGTCTACTTCTCCTTCACCCGCTACAACCTGTTCACGCTGGAGTACGTCGGGTTCGACAACTACAAGTTCCTGCTGCGCGACGACGACGCCTGGACGGCGATGCGCAACACCCTGTGGCTCGTCGCGATCGTCGTGCCGCTGCGGGTGGTGTTCGGGCTCGGCGTCGCCCAGCTCCTCACCCGCGTCAAGCGGGGCGGCGCGCTGCTGCGGTCGGTGTTCTACCTGCCCTACCTGATCCCGCCGGTGTCGGCCACGGTCGCGTTCGTGTACGTGCTGAACCCCGGCACCGGCCCGTTCCCGGTGATCGCCGACCGGCTCGGGGTCTCGCTGCCCGACTTCTTCAACGACTCCGCCTGGGCCAAGCCCGGCCTCGGCCTGCTCGGGCTGTGGGCCGTCGGCGACGTCATGATCATCCTGCTGGCGGCGCTGCTGAACGTCCCGGCGTCGCTGTACGAGGCCGCCGCGATCGACGGAGCCGGCGCCTGGGCCCGGTTCCGGCACATCACGCTGCCGACCGTCTCGCCGGTGCTGGCGTTCTCCGCCGTCACCGGCGTCATCCAGACCCTCCAGTACTTCACGCAGGCGCTGGTGGCGGCCAAGGTCGCCTCCGGGCAGGCCGACCTCGCCGGCACCAGCTTCGCGCCCGGCTACCCCGGCGGGTCCACGCTGACGTTCCCGCAGTGGCTCTACGACGAGGGGTTCCGGCAGTTCAACATGGGCTACGCGTGCGTGCTCGCGCTGGTCATGTTCGTCGTGGCGATGGCGTTCACGCTCGTCCTGCTCCGGCAGTTCAACGCCTTCGCCGGAGAGGAGGCCGGATGACCGCCGCACCGTCCACGGCGGGCGCCTCGCCGCACCGGCGGCGGGCCGCGCGGCTCCGCGCGCCCCGCTCCCGCCGGATGCTGCTGTGGCTCGCCACCCACGCCATCGCCGTCGCGCTCGCGGTGATGTTCCTGGCGCCGCTGGTGTTCATGTTCCTCACCGCCGTGATGAGCGACGAGCAGGCACTCAGCGACCAGATCTGGCCCCGCGAGTGGCACTTCGAGAACTTCCGGCGCGTGTTCACCGGCGACATGGTCCGCTGGACGCTCAGCAGCACCATGTACGCGGGGCTGTCCACGGCGTTCATGCTGGTCTCCAGCGTCCCGGTCGCCTACGCGCTGGCCCGCTTCCGGTTCCGCGGCCGCAACGCCGCCCTGGTCGTGGTGATCTCGGCGATGATGCTGCCGCCGCAGGTGACGATGGTGCCGCTGTACATCGTGTGGTCCCGCTTCCACCTCACCGGGACGCTCTGGCCGCTGATCATCCCGCAGCTGTTCGGCGACGCGTTCTCGATCTTCCTGCTGCGGCAGTTCCTCATCACGATCCCCCGCGAGTACGCCGACGCCGCGCGCGTCGACGGCTGCGGGGAGCTGCGGACGATGCTGCGGGTCGTGCTGCCGATGGCGCGCCCCGCGCTCGCCGCGGTCGCGCTGTTCCAGTTCTTCTACTGCTGGAACGACTACTACGGGCCGCTCGTGTACGCCAAGCCCGAGCACTGGACGCTCGCCATCGGCGTCGCGACCTTCCGCGCCGCCCACCACGTCGAATGGAACCTCACGATGGCGGCGACGCTGCTGACCATCATGCCCGTGCTGGTGGTGTTCCTGCTCGCCCAGCGCGTGTTCATCCAGGGTGTGACTCTGACGGGAGTGAAGGGTTGAAGCTGACTGTCATCGGGGGTGGTTCCACCTACACCCCCGAACTGGTGGACGGGCTCGCGCGGATGCGCGCGGACCTTCCGGTGTCCGAGCTCGTCCTCGCCGACCCCGACGCCGGGCGGCTGGAGCTGGTCGGCGGCCTCGCCCGGCGCATGCTGGCCCGCGCCGGGCACCCCGCCGCGGTGGTGACCACCGGCGACCTCGACGCGGCCGTGGAGGGCGCGACCGTGGTGCTGCTCCAGCTGCGCGTCGGCGGGCAGGCGGCCCGGCACGTCGACGAGACGCTGCCGCTCGCCTGCGGCTGCGTCGGGCAGGAGACCACCGGCGCGGGCGGGCTCGCCAAGGCGCTGCGGACCGTCCCGGTCGTCCTGGACATCGCCGAGCGCGTCACCGCCCTCGCCCCCGACGCGTGGATCATCGACTTCACCAACCCGGTCGGCATCGTCACCCGCGCGCTGCTGGACGCGGGCCACCGCACCGCCGGGCTGTGCAACGTCGCGATCGGCGTCCAGCGCCGCGCCGCGAAGCTCCTGGACGTCCCGCCCGAGCGGGTGAGCCTCGGCCACGCCGGGCTCAACCACCTCACCTGGGTCCGCTCGATCGACGTGGACGGCGCCGACGTGCTGCCGAAGCTGCTGGAGGAGCACGCCGAGGACCTCGCCGGCGCCGCCAGCATGCCCGCCGCGTTCATCCGCGGGCTCGGCGCCGTCCCGTCCTACTACCTGCGCTACTTCTACCGGCACGACCAGGTCGTGGAGGAGCTGCGCGGCGCCCGCTCCCGCGCCGAGGAGGTCGCCGCCCTCGAACGCGACCTCCTCGACATGTACGCCGACCCCGCCCTGGACACCAAGCCGGCCCGGCTGGAGGAGCGCGGCGGCGCGTTCTACTCCGAGGCCGCCGTGCAGCTCGCCGCGTCCCTGCTCACCGGGCGCGGCGACGCCCAGGTCGTGAACGTCCGCAACGGCGGGACGCTGCCCTTCCTCGACGACCGCGCCGTCATCGAGGTGCCCGCGCGGATCACCGCGACCGGGCCGGAGCCGCTGCCGGTCCCGCCGCTGGAGCCGCTGTTCGCCGGGCTCGTCGCGCACGTGTCGGCCTACGAGGAGCTGGCGCTGGACGCGGCGCTGCGCGGCGGCGTGGACCGCGTCGCCCGCGCGCTGCTCGCCCACCCCCTGGTCGGGCAGGCCGACCTCGCCGACAGGCTCGCCGGCGACCTCGTCGCCGCCAACCGCGAGCACCTGCCGTGGGCGAGGTGACCCCCGGCCGTCCGGGCGGCGTCCTCATCGCCGTGGACGGCGGCAACAGCAAGATCGACGCGGCCGTGGCGGGGCCAGGCGGCGAGCTTCTCGCCACCGCGCGCGGCCCGGGGTTCCGGCCGAAGACCACCGGGTTCGACGTCGCGCTGGAGTCGCTCGCCGGGGTCATCGACGCCGTGGTGGAGCGCGCCGGGGTCGAGCGCGGCGACGTCGCGCACCTCGCCGCGTACATGGCGAACGTGGACCTGCCCGCCGAGGAGGAGCGGCTGGAGAAGCTGCTGCTGGCGCGCGGCCCGGCGCCGAGCGTCCGGGTCGGCAACGACACGCTCGCGCTGCTGCGCAGCGCCGTCACCGAGGGCTGGGGCGTCGCCGTCGTGTGCGGCGCGGGCATCAACTGCGCCGGCATCGCCCCCGACGGCCGCACCGCCCGCTTCCCCTCGCTCGGCCCCCACACCGGCGACTGGGGCGGCGGCGGCGAACTCGGCCGCGCGGCGCTGTGGCACGGCATCCGCGGCGAGGACGGTCGGGGTCCCGAGACCGCGCTCACCGCCGCCGTCGCCGCGCACTACGGCGTCGAGCGCGCCATCGACGTCGGCCTCGGCATGCACGACGGCGACTTCGACCGGGAGAACCTCACCGAGCTGGCGCCGCTGCTGCTGGACACCGCCGAGGCGGGCGACCCGGTCGCCCGCGAGGTCGTGTTCCGGCTCGCCGAGGAGATCGCGCTGCTCGGGTCGGTGATCCTGCGCCGCCTCGGGCTTGAGGACTCCCCCGCCGAGGTCGTCCTCGGCGGGGGGATCCTGCGCGCCCGCCGCCCCCTGCTGATGGACGCGGTCGCCGAGCGCTACGCCGACGTCGCCCCCCGCACCCGCCTCCTCGTCCCCGAGGACCCCCCGCTGCTCGGCGCCGCGCTCCTCGGCCTCGACCAGCTCGACGCCCCGGCCGCCGTCCACCAGACCTTCCGGGCCGCCTTCCGCGCCGCTTCCCGGGAGGGCTGACCTCGACCGGCAGGACGTACCGGCCCGCCGCCTTGACGTTGTAAGGTGCGGGCCGGTACTAGGGTCGGAGCGAAGACGGGCAGCGGGAGACCAAGGGGGCGCCGTGCTGATCGGGTTCGCCGTACCGGTGTCGGGGGCGTGGGCCACCCCGGCCCACCAGGTGGAGATCGCGCGGCGCGCGGAGGAGCTCGGCTACCACTCGCTGTGGACGCTGCAGCGCCTGCTCAACCCCGCCGGCTCCCCCGAGCGCGACTACCGCGCCGTCCCCGACCCGCTGGTGACGCTGGCCTACCTCGCCGGGTTCACCCGGCGGGCGCGGCTCGGCGTGGCCGTGGTCAACCTGCCCTTCTACGCGCCCGCGATGCTCGCCAAGCAGGCCGCCACCCTCGACCACGTCAGCGGCGGGCGGCTCGACCTCGGGCTCGGGCTCGGCTGGATGCCCGAGGAGTTCGCCGCGCTCGGCGCGTCGATGGAGCGGCGCGGCGCCCGCGCGGAGGAGTTCCTCGCGGTGCTCCGGGCGCTGTGGCACGGGTCCGGGGAGTACCACGGGGAGTTCTACGACGTCCCGCCGGTGATCATGGAGCCGCGCCCGCTCCAGCCGGCGGGGCCGCCGGTGCTGCTCGGCGGCGCGTCCGAGCGGGCGCTGCGCCGGGCCGGGCGGCTCGCGGCGGGCTGGGTCAGCTCCAGCCGCGCCGACCCCGCCGCGCTCGGCCGCTCCATCGAGACCGTCCGCGCGGCGGCGCGGGAGGCGGGACGGGACGCCGCGGAGCTGCGGTTCGTGGCGCGGGCGGCCGTCCGGATCCGTCCCGGCGGGGTGGGCGGAGAGGACCGCAGGCCGCTCACCGGGACCCACGAGGAGATCCGCGCCGACCTCGCGTCGCTGGAGCGGCAGGGCGTCACCGAGGCGTTCCTCGACCTGAACTTCGACCCCGAGGTCACCGGGCCGGACGCCGACCCGGACGCCGCGACACGGCTCGCGCACGAGGCGCTGGAGGCGTTCGCGCCCGTCTGAACGCTCGCAGGCGCCGCTCACAGGCGGGGGCGGCGGCCCTCCCAGGGGGTGCTCAGCACGACCGTCGTGCGGGTCGCGACGTTCGCCGCCGCGCGGATGAGCTGGAGCAGCTCCTCCAGCTCGTTGGGGGACGCGACGCGGACCTTGAGGATGTAGCTCTCGTCCCCGGCCACCGAGTGGCACGCCTCGATCGCGGTGAGATGGGCGAGCCGCTCGGGCGCGTCGTCGGGCGCGGCGGGGTCGGTCGGCTTGATCGACACGAACGCGGTCAGCGGCAGCCCGACCTGCTCGTGGTCGAGCTGCGCGGTGAACCCCTTGATCACGCCGCGCTTCTCCAGCCGCCGGACGCGCTGGTGCACGGCCGACACCGACAGGCCGGTCTCCTTGGCCAGATCGGTGAAACTCATCCGCCCGTCATCGGCCAGCAGCGCCATGATCTGACGATCGATCTCCTCCACGCCGGAAATCTAGCGTGCCGGGCGCCCTCCCCGGGGGCGGTCGGATCACAGAACGGCGTCCCCGGCGCCGGGCGCCGCCCGGAGCGCGGGGCTCAGGGGTGGCGGGGCGTGCCCCGGCCGGGCGCGCGGGCCGTGCGGATCGCGCCGCAGCTCCCCCGCACGACCAGCTCGGTCGGCAGCAGCACCGGCCCTCCCCTGCCCCGCCGGGCCCGGTCGCGCAGCAGCAGCTCGCACGCCCGGTAGCCGATGTCGCGGGCGGGACGGGCGACCGCGGTGAGCGGCGGGTCGCACAGCTCGGCCCACGCGACGTCGTCGACCATCGCGATCGACACGTCCGCGGGGACCCGCAGGTCCAGCTCGCGGGCGACCAGCACGGCGGCCTCGCCGAGCAGGTGCCCGGCGGCCAGGACGGCGGTCACGTCGGCGCGCCGCTGCAGCAGGCCCGCGGCCGCCGCGTAGGCGGCGTCGCCCGCCGGGCGGGCCGCGACGACCAGGTCCTCCTCGACCGGGACGCGCAGCTGCGCGAGCGTGTCGCGGAACGCGCGCTCGCGCACCCCGAGCGGCGTCCCCGGCTCCTCGCGCGGGACGCCGGGCGGCGCGGCGCCGAGGAAGGCGATCGTGCGGTGGCCGAGCCCGACCAGGTACTCCACGAGCGAGCGGACGCCGCCCGCGTCGTCGGCGAGGACCGCGGGGATCTCCGGCAGGCCCGGCAGGACCCGGTCGGCGAACACGACGCTGGAGCACACCCGGGCGGCGGCGCGCCAGTCGGCCTCCCGTCCGGCGGGCACCGCGATGACGCCGTCCACCCGCTGCTCGACGAGCCGGTCGAGGATCTCGGCCTCGCGGGCGGGGTCGCCGTGGGCGGCGTCCACGATGACGTGCTCGCCGAGCGTGCGGGCGCAGGCGAGCACGCCCGCGACCAGCTCCGCGCAGAACGGGTCGGTGACGTCCGGGACGATCAGCCCGATGCCGCCTCTGCGGCGCAGCTTCAGGCCGCGGCCGAGGGCGCTCGGCCGGTAGTCCAGCTCGCGGGCGGCGGCCAGCACCCGCTCGCGGGTCGCCGCGCTCACCGAGCCCGTGCCGGAGAACACCCGCGACACCGTGGCGATCCCGACGCCGGCCGCGGCCGCCACGTCCTTGATCGTCGCCGATCGCGGCTGCGTCACCGCCCCGCCCCCTCCCGTCCCGGCCTTCCGATCATCTTCTCATGACCCGGCCTCCCCTGGAAACGATTCCATGTTGTTTACTCCGGAGACTGACATAAATTCCCTGTTGGACAGGGTG
Organism: Actinomadura litoris; assembly: GCF_009733595.1. Taxonomy (GTDB): domain Bacteria; phylum Actinomycetota; class Actinomycetes; order Streptosporangiales; family Streptosporangiaceae; genus Spirillospora; species Spirillospora litoris. The sequence continues at coordinate 484,679 of NZ_WOFH01000004.1, forward strand.
GATAGAAAACGTTTCCATCGGGAGGATCTGATGGCCAAGATCGTGCTGGACCGGGTCGACAAGGTGTACGCGGGCGGCGTCAAGGCCGTGGACGGCCTGGACCTGGAGATCCGCGACGGCGAGTTCATGGTCCTGGTGGGTCCGTCCGGCTGCGGCAAGTCGACCGCGCTGCGGATGATCGCCGGGCTGGAGGAGATCAGCGGCGGCAAGGTCTCGATCGGCGACCAGGTCGTCAACGACCTCGCGCCGAAGGACCGCGACATCGCGATGGTGTTCCAGAACTACGCGCTGTACCCGCACATGACCGTCGAGCAGAACCTCGCGTTCGGGCTGAAGCTGCGCGGCACCCCCAAGGCCGAGATCCGCAAGAAGGTCCACGAGGCCGCCAAGATGCTCGGCCTGGAGCAGTACCTCGGCCGCAAGCCCGCCGCGCTGTCGGGCGGCCAGCGCCAGCGCGTGGCGATGGGGCGCGCGATCGTCCGCGAGCCGCGCGCGTTCCTGATGGACGAGCCGCTGTCCAACCTCGACGCCAAGCTGCGCGTGTCCATGCGCGCGTCGCTGAGCCAGCTCCACGAGCGGCTCGGCGTCACCACCGTCTACGTCACCCACGACCAGGTCGAGGCGATGACGCTGGGCTCGCGGGTGTGCGTGCTGCGCGAGGGCAAGCTGCAGCAGGTCGACACCCCGCAGCGGCTGTTCGACAACCCGGTCAACCTGTTCGTGGCGGGCTTCATCGGCTCCCCGGCGATGAACTTCGTCTCCGCCGAGCTGACCGGCGGCGCCGGCGGCGGCGCGCGGATCTCCTTCGCCGGGTTCTCGCTGCCGGTGCCCGACTCGGTGCTCGCCGCCAAGCCGGGCCTGCAGAGCTACGTGGGCCGCACGGTGATCCTCGGCATCCGCCCGTCGGACTTCGAGGACGCCGCGCACGCCGACTCCGCGTGGGCGCCGCTGACCGTCAAGAGCAGCGTCACCGAGGAGCTGGGCAGCGAGATCAACGTGATCTTCGCGATCGACGCGCCGCCGGTCGAGCACAAGGACACCGCCGACCTCGCCGAGGACGCCGCCGAGGGCGAGACCGAGGCGATCCCGCTGATCGACAACCGGGCGCTGTGGACGGCGCGCGTCAACTCGCGCTCGCACGTCCGCCCCGGCCAGCAGGTCGACCTGGCCGTGGACACCACGCGGCTGCACTTCTTCGACCCGGCCAGTGGCCTGGCGATCGGGCACCCGGACGCGGCGGGCACGTCGGGCGCCGCGTCCCCGGCCGACACCGTCACCGACACGCTCCGCAAGTAACCGCCGCCGCGCAGCCATCGTCAAGGACCACCGCCGAGGAGCCACCGCAGGTAACACCGCCCTCCGCACGGCGACGCCCACGGCCCGCACGGACCGTGGGCGTCGCCCTGCCGGGCGGAGGGTCAGCCGGTGATCACCAGGCCGTGGTCGGTGGTGTTCATCGGCTCGTGGCCGTCCTCGGTGCACACCACGATGTCCTCGATGCGCGCGCCGTGCGGGCCCGGGTAGATGCCCGGCTCGACCGAGAACGCCATGCCGGGCTCCAGCGGCTCCCGGTTGCCCGCGACGATGTAGGGGTCCTCGTGGGTCTCCAGGCCGATGCCGTGGCCGGTGCGGTGGAAGAAGTGCTCCCCGTACCCGGCCGCCGCGATGATGTCGCGGCCCGCCGCGTCCACCGCCTCGGGCGTGACCCCGGGACGGACCGCCGCGCACGACGCCCGCTGCGCCTCCTCCAGCACCCGGTAGTACTCCAGGTACGCGGCCGGGGGCTCGCCGACGCAGTAGTTGCGGGTGGAGTCCGAGCAGTAGCCGCTCGGCATCGTCCCGCCGATGTCGACCACGACGGGCTCGCCGGGGCCGATGACGCGATCGCCCGGCTCGGCGTGCGGGTTGGCGCCGTTCGGGCCGGACCCGACGATGACGAAGTCCACGGTGGCGTGGCCCTCGGCGATGATCGCGTCGGCGATGTCGCGGGCGACCTCGTGCTCGGTCCGCCCCGCCTTGAGGAGGCCGGGGACGCGGCGGTGGACGCGGTCGATCGCCGCGCCCGCCTCCCGCAGCGCCGCCACCTCGGCGGCGCTCTTGCGGATCCGCAGCGTCCGCAGCACCTCGCCCGCCGCGACCTGCTCGGCGCCCGGCAGCGCCGCGCGGAACCGCAGCGCCATCACCGCCCACATCCGGTCGGCCACGCCCACCCTCGCGAGGTCGCGGGGCAGCCGCGCGGCGGCGAGCGCGAACGGGTCGTCGGTCTCGTCCCACGGGACGAGCTCGACGTCCAGGCGCCCGGCGGGCGACTCCCGCGCGGCGGGCAGCTCCAGCCTCGGCACCATCATGAACGGCTCCCCGGCGGCGGGCACCACCAGGCAGGTCAGCCGCTCCAGCGGCAGCGCGTCGTACCCGGTCACATAGCGCAGGTCCGGGCCGGGCGTCAGCAGCACCGCGCCGAGGCCCGCCCGCGCCGTGGCCTCCCGCACCCGTCCGACGCGCTCGCGCGGATACAACTCCGTCGTCACATCCGTCTCCATGCCGGTCGCGACGGCACCGCGCGGCGCCGACCGCGCCGCGTACCGCCGCTCCCTCCTCCCTGTGACCTGGCCTTGTGTCGTCTCACCTGTGCTCGGAGGCGGGACGCCCGCCCCGGGCACACCACCAGGATCCCAAGGACCCCGGCCTCCCGGCGCCCCGGCCCGCCCCCGCCGGCGATACCCGCGCCCCCGCGCGCCCGGGTCGGCCCGGGACCGTCGTACCGGCGTGCGACGATGGGGCGCATGAGCGGGTTGATGCTGCTGGACACGCCGTCGCTGTACTTCCGCGCCTTCTTCGGGGTGCCCGAGTCGGTCACCGCCCCCGACGGGACGCCGGTGAACGCGGTGCGCGGCCTCGTCGACATGATCGCGCGGCTCGTCCAGGACCGCTCCCCCGACCGGCTCGTGTGCTGCATGGACGCCGACTGGCGGCCCGAGTTCCGGGTCGCGGCGCTGCCGTCCTACAAGGCGCACCGGGTCGCCGACGACGGCGGCGACCAGACGCCCGACGCGCTGGAGGCGCAGCTCCCGGTGATCGACGCCGTCCTCGCCGCGTTCGGGCTCGCCAGCGCGGGCGTCGCCGGGTACGAGGCGGACGACGTCATCGGCACCCTCGCGGTGCGCGGCGCCGCCGAGGGCCCGGTCGACATCGTCACCGGCGACCGCGACCTGTTCCAGCTCGTCGACGACGCCGGGCCCGTCGCCGTCCTGTACACCGCGCGCGGCATCAGGAACCTCCAGATCATGGGCGAGAAGGAGGTCGCGGAGAAGTACCGCATCCCGGGCCGCGCCTACGGCGACTACGCGACGCTGCGCGGCGACCCCAGCGACGGGCTGCCCGGCGTGCCGGGCGTCGGCGACAAGACCGCGGCGGCGCTGGTCACCCGGTTCGGGTCGGTCGCGGGGATCCTCGCCGCGCTGGACGCGGGCACCGACGAGGGCTTCCCGGCGGGTGCGCGCCGCCGGATGGAGGCCGCCCGCGGGTACCTGGCCTCCGCCGAGACGGTGGTCCGCGTCGTCACCGACATCGACGCGCCCGAGCTGACCGGCCTGGACGACCGGCTCCCCACCGAGCCCCGCGACCCCGAGGCGCTGGTCGAGCTGGCCGACCGCTGGAACCTGTCGGGCCCCGTCAACCGCCTCCTCAACGCCCTCGCCCGCTGACCGCCCGCCGGACCGCCCGCTGACCCGCCCGCCGGACCGCCCGCGCCGGCCGTCCCGCCGACCGTCATCCGCCGGAGCGCCGTGACCTGGGGGCTTGACCGGCGCGAGACCCACTGTGTCAGGTGACGCAGACGGTATGGGCCCACGGGTGCAGCCTGGGGAATCAGTGAGGGGGTTTCCTGAGGGACATGCGATGCCGGCACCGCCGCTGGACAGGGCAGGACACGCGCCCCGTCCGCGGCGGCCGCATGAGCGGACCGGTATCCGCGGCACCGGGCCTCAGCGCCCCACTCCTCCCACCAGCCGCGGGTACCGGTTCACCTGGCGGCGCGTCCCTGCCCCGACCCGCGGGCCCGCGGGCCCGGGAAGCGGACCCCTCGTGAGCGAACGGACCGGCCCCGACCTCACCCTCGCGCGCGGCGAGGGCTTCTGGGACGACCTCGACACCCCCCAGCGCGCGGCGCTGCGGCAGGTGGCGCGGCCGCGCAACTACCAGCCGCGCATGCCGCTGTGCTACCAGGGCGACGAGTCCGACCACATCATCCTCATCGAGAGCGGCTGGGCGAAGGTCATCTCCTCCACCGCCGACGGGCACGAGGTGGTGCTGGCCGTGCGCGGCCCCGGCGACCTCGTGTGCGAGAGCGCGGTGCTCGGCGGCCGGGAGCGGTCGGCGACCGTGACGGCGCTCAGCCCGATCCGCGCGCTGGTGGTGCCCGCCGCGCGCTTCACCGCCTTCCTCGACGCCCATCCCGCCGTGTGGCTGCTGGTCAGCGGCACGTTCGTGCGCCGCCTGGACGACGCGGACCGGCGCCTGCAGGCGCACGTGTCGGCGCGCGGCGCCCGGCGGCTGGCACTGCTGCTCACCCAGCTCGCGGAGCTGTCGGCGCGGCACTGCCCGCCCTCCCCCGACGGCCGCGTCGACATCGCCCCGCCGCTGTCGCAGGAGGAGCTCGGCAGTTGGATGGACGCCTCCCGCGAGACCGTCGCGCGCGCCCTGAACAGCCTGCGGCGGCGCGACCTGGTCAGCACGGGCTGGCGGAAGATCACCGTGGTGGACCTGCCCGGCCTGCGGGCGTTCGCGAACGGCCAGGACTGACCGCGGCCTCGCCCTTTACATTGTAGATTCGCAATGGTGACGAGCGGTGCGGGTCGTCGTGCACCATGGAGGGGTGACGGAGGTTCTGGACGGGCAGGCCGGGGCGGCGGCCCCCGCCGTGCGGCCGCTGGCGGAGCTGGTGGCGGGCGGCGGCGTCCTGGTGCTGAGCGGGGCGGGGCTGTCCACCGAGTCGGGCATCCCCGACTACCGGGGCGAGACCGGGCAGCGGCAGCGCGCCCGCTCCACCGAGCAGCCGATGACCTACCAGCGGTTCACCGGCAGCGCCGCCGCGCGCCGCCGGTACTGGGCGCGCAGCCATCTCGGCTGGCGGCACATCGCGGGCGCGCGCCCGAACGGCGGGCACCTCGCGGTCGCCGAGCTGCAGGCGCGGGGGCTGGTCGGCGCGGTCATCACGCAGAACGTGGACGGGCTGCACCAGGCCGCCGGGGCGCGGGACGTGGTGGAGCTGCACGGCGCCCTGTCCCGGGTGGTGTGCCTGGCCTGCGGCGGGCGCACGCCGCGCGGCCACCTGGAGCGGCGCCTCCGCGAGGCCAACCCCGGCTGGGCCGGGCGGGCGGAGGCCGTGAACCCCGACGGCGACGTCGCCCTCGACGACGCCGCCGTGGACGCCTTCCGGACCGTGGGCTGCGACCGGTGCGGCGGCCCGCTGAAGCCCGACGTGGTGTTCTTCGGGGAGAACGTCCCGCCCGCCCGCGTCGCGGAGTGCTACGCGCTGACCGAGGCGGCCCGCGCGCTGCTGGTGCTCGGGTCGTCGCTGACGGTGATGTCGGGGCTCCGGTTCGTCCGGCACGCGGCGCGGCTCGGCGTCCCGGTCGCGATCGTGAACCGGGGCGCCACGCGGGGTGACGCGCACGCGGCCCTCACGCTGGACGCGCCGCTGGGCACGGCGCTGGCCGCCCTGCTCGCCGAACTGGGGCCCGCCGTGGCGCCCGGGACCGTCCCCTCCGCCTGATCCCCGTCCGCCCGGCCGCCCGCCGAGGCGACCGTCGGCGCGCCGCCGCCGGAACGATCACGTCGGCCGCCGGGGCGGTGTGCGCCCGAGTCCGCAGATCCGGGGCGTCGGGCTGGGATAGGGTGTCGCCCTGTTCGATGGGGTTCGCAGGGCGGGGGCGTCACTTGTCAGGTATGCGGCCACCGGGAGATCTCACCCCGTATCTGCTCGGGGCCTCGGTGTGGGACGACGACCGGGTACGGGACGCGGGGATCCCGATCTACGACATGCCGCTGGTGTCGGTGGGCGGCGGGCTCGGCTCGTTCACGCTGCTGGACGTGCTGCGGATCCAGGGCGCCGCCACCGCGTCCATGCGGGTGGTGTCCAGCCGGGACGCGCCCTGGCAGTCGTGGGAGTACCTCACGCGCGTGTCGCAGCTCCCGGCGGGCGAGCGGATCCGCTCCGACGCGGGCGCGCGACCCGACAACATCTGGGGCTTCCCCTCCTACGCCGTCCACGAGGCGTGGCGGGACCGTTCCCCCCGCCTGCTGTGGCAGGTGCTGACCGAGCCGATCCTCAGCGACTTCTTCAGCCCGCGCGCGCAGACGGTGTTCGACACCGTCCGGCGGGAGGCCGACCGGATCTCCTACTGGGAGATGCTCGTCAAGGGCCAGGTCCGGATGGTGCGGCGCCGCGCGGGCGGCGGGTACTTCACCGTCCTGAACCCGCCGCCGGGGACGGCGCCGACCAAGCGGGTCGCGATCCGGTCGAAGTACGTGCACCTGGCCGTCGGCTACCCCGGGCTGAAGTTCCTGCAGGACCTCCAGGAGTTCCGCGAGACCCACAACGACTACCACCGCGTCGTGAACGCCTACGAGCCGCACGAGCACGTGTACGAGACGCTCAAGTCGCGTCCGGGCGTGGTGGTCGTGCGGGGCGCGGGGATCGTCGCCTCGCGCGTCCTGCAGCGGCTGATGGACGACCGGGAGCGCCACGGCCTCCAGACCCGGATCGTGCACGTGTTCCGCACGTATGTGACCGGCGCGCACGGTCCGCACCCATGGATGCGGCGCAAGGGCGGCGACGGCTGGGCCTACCAGGCGTTCACGCTGCCCAAGTCGGCGTTCGGCGGGCAGTTGAAGGCGCAGTTCCGCAAGGCGTCGCCGGAGCGGCGCGCGGCGCTGTCCAAGGCCGTCGGCGGGACCACGACGCCGAGGCTGCGCCGCTGGCAGGAGCAGATGCGGCGGGGCCGGAGCGGCGGCTGGTACGTGCCGGTCCAGGCCGTCGTCGACCGGGTCGAGCCGTCGCCGGACGGGCGGCTGGTCAGCCACGTGCGCGGCGACGACGGCGGCCGGGCGCGGCACGTGTCGGACTTCATCGTCGACTGCACCGGGCTGGAGGCCGACATGCCCGAGCACCGGGTGCTGGCCGACCTGCTCCAGCACGGCGGGGCGCGGCGCAACGGCGCGGGCCGGCTCGCGGTCGCGCCGAGCTTCGCGGTGCTCGGCGCCGAGAGCGGCGACGGCGTGCTCTACGCCTCGGGAGCCGCGGCGGCGGGCAACCACTTCCCCGCCGTGGACAGCTTCCTCGGCATGCAGACCGCCGCGCTGGACATCGCCGCCGACCTCGCCCGGCGCGGGTTCTGCCGGCGGCTCGGCCCGGCGCGGTCGGTCCGCCAGTGGACGCGCTGGGCCACCGGCCGCCCCGTCTGACCCCTCTCCCCCGCCACCCCCGCCTCCCTCCTCACATCTCGGTTCCCCCAGGAGCGTCCCACCGTGATCCCGACCCTCGCCGGTCGCCTCCAGACCCGGGTGTTCGTGCTGGCGACCGTCGGCGCGGTACTGACCGCGCTGATCGTGCCGGTGCTGCCCGGCACCGCGGGCCCGCTCGCGCAGACCTACCGGACCGCCTACCTGATCCTGCTCGCGGTCGCCGTGGTCGGGCTCGGCTGGGAGCTGCTCTACCACCTGGTGATGCAGTTCCGCTGGGACAAGGACTGGCCGACGCTGTTCGGACTCGTCACGATGGTCCCGGAAGGGTTGGTGATGTGGTTCCTGCTGGACGGCGGGCTGGTGCCGGGCGTGCGGGGGCATGTCGCGGCCTCCACCTTCGCGACGATGTTCGTCGTGGTGTGGCTCGGGCAGTGGCTGTTCCTCCACGGTCCGATGCGGGTGCTGTCGGTGACGTGGCGGCTGCGGGGCGGGCGGCTGCTGTGAGGGGCGGCGTGCACGGGTTCGCGCGGCCGCTGCCGGGCGACGGGCTCGTCGCCCAGGAGGGCTCCCTCTCGCTGGTGTGCGCCGCGCCGGACGCGGTGACCGCGCCGCTGGTCGACGCGCTCCTCACGGCGCTGGAGGAGGTCGCGGAGGCGGACGGGGACGGGACCGCGCTGGTGGGCCGGGTCGCCGGGCTCCTCGCGGCGCGGCGCGGCCTGCGCCCGCACGCGTGCGCGGTCGCCGGGCCGTCCGGGGAGTCGGGGCTCGCGGTGCTGGTCAGCGGGGACGCCGGCGCCCGGGTGATGCTGGCGGGCGGCGCGGAGGTCCGGCTCGGCGGCGCCCCGGGCGGCACGGAGGAGCGGACCGTCCAGGGGCCCGTCGCGAGCCTCGAACTGGCCCTCGGCACCGCCGGGCGGGCCGAGCCGCGCCTGCGGCTGACCTCGGGCGTCGTGCGGGGCGGCGGGCTGCGCCGGTCATTGCGGCGGCCCGCGCGAGCATCCGTCCGGCCGGTTCGGCCCGCCGCCGGGTCGGCCGCGCAGGCGGCGGTGCGGGCCGCCGGGAAGCCCTCCGTCCAGGAGCCTGCGCGGCCCGCGCCGAAGGTCGCGCCGCCGCCCACGGCGATCGAGCCGGCGCCCGAGCCGGTCAGCCTGATCCGCAAGCACCCGAGGCGCGCGACCGGCCCGCGGGTGCTCGGGGTGAACTGCAAGAACGAGCACTTCAACGACCCCCGCGCGCACTACTGCGCGGTGTGCGGGATCTCGATGCTGCAGCTCACGCTCTCGCCGTTCCACGGGCCCCGGCCGCCGCTCGGGGTGCTGCTGCTGGACGACGGCCACACGATCCCGCTCGACCACGACCAGCTCGTCGGGCGCGTCGCCGAGAAGGCGCCGGAGGTGGCCGCGGGGAAGGCGCGCCCGCTGCGGCTGACCGACGAGGAGGCGTCGGTGTCGCGGCGGCACGCGCTCGTCCGGCTGGACGAGTGGCAGGTGAGCGTGGTCGACCTCGGCTCCGCGAACGGCACGGCGGTGCGGGACCCGGGCACGGAGGAGTTCCGCAGGCTGCCGCCGGAGACCGCGGTCGAGCTGCGGCCGGGCGCGACGGTCCGGATCGGGCTGTCGCGCACCTTCCGATTCGAATCCAACCGCAAGGTGTGATCCGCTTCTGCGGGATCATGGCCCGCGCGGGACGCGCGTCCGCACGGCGGCGCTCCCGCTGACTCCCCCCGGTCGGCTCCGCCGGCTCCCCCTGGAAAGGACCTCGATGCGATCACGGCCCGTGGGCGGCATCGCCTTCGCCCATCCACCGGCCTTCTGGGCCGGCTTCCTCGCGTGCGTCGCGGGGGTGGTGCTGCACCTGCCGATGTACCTGGACTCGTCCGACATGCACTACCACATGGCGGACATGCCGATGGACACCCCGATGAAGGCCGGGATGGCGCTGATCGTGGCGGGGCTCGCCGCGACCGCCTACGGGCTGATCCCCCGCGGGCTCCGGGCGTCCCGGGGCGCGGAGGTGCGGGTGCGCGCGGCGCGGGACGCCCCGTTCCGTCCGGCGCACATCGGGCTGGTGCTGGTGATGACGACGGCGGTGACGATCGACGCGATGAAGCCGATCTCGCTGTCGTTCGTCGCGCCGGGGATGGGCAAGGAGTACGGGCTGAAGTCGGCGCTGAACCCGGGCGGGCACTGGCCGGTGGCGCTGCTGCCGCTGTTCGGGCTGACGGGAACGGTCCTCGGCTCGTTCCTGTGGGGCTGGCTCGGCGACCACATCGGGCGCCGCTCGTCGATCCTGCTGGCCGGGGTGATGTTCGTGGCGACGGCGGTGTGCGGGACGATGCCGTCGTTCTGGTGGAACCTCGTGATGTGCCTGCTGATGGGGCTGGCGGCGGGCGGGATGCTGCCGATCACGTTCTCGCTGCTGGCGGAGATGGTCCCGGGACGGCACCGCGGCTGGGTGATGGTGCTGATCGGCGGGAACCTGGCCCTCGCCTACGTGATCACCAGCTCGCTGTCGTCGGCGCTCGTCCCGCACTACTCGTGGCGGATCCTGTGGCTGGTGGGGCTGCCCACGGGCGTCGCGCTGATCCTGCTCAACCGGTGGATCCCCGAGTCGCCGCGCTTCCTGCTCGCGCACGGCCGCGAGGCCGAGGCCCGCGAGATCATGGCCCGCTACGGCGTGGTCGAGGCGTCGGAGGAGGAGGCCGCCGCGGACGTGGCGCGCGACGAGCGGGAGGAGGCCGCGCGCGGCGCCGGGTACCTGCCGCTGTTCCGGCGCCCGTTCGGCGGGCTGAGCCTCGCGGTGGTGATCCTCGGGCTCGGGATCGGGCTGGTGACCTACGGGTTCCAGCTGTGGATCCCCTCCAACCTGCAGAAGCTCGGGCTGGCGCAGAAGAGCGCCGACGAGGCGCTGCGGGACTCCTCGCTGCTCGGGCTGCCGCTGGTGTTCGTCGCCGCCGCGATGTACGGGCTGTGGAGCGCCAAGAAGACGATCATCGTGCTGACGGCGCTGGTCGCGGCGGCGCTGGTGGCGTTCTCGTTCGCGGGCGAGGACCTGGCGCACGACCGCGTGTGGCTGTACGTCCTGCTGGCGGGCCCGATCGTCGGGACGGCGACGATCGGCGCGGTGCTGGCGGCCTACAGCTCGGAGATCTACCCGACGCGGATCCGGTCGCGTGGGTCGGGCCTGTCGGCGGGCGTCGGCAAGCTCGGCGGCGTGGTCGTGACGGTCGTGCTGGTCGCGGGCTCGACGGTGCCCTCGATCGGGCAGACGGCGCTGCTCGGCGCGATCCCGCTGCTGGCCGCCGTGGTCGTGGTGATGTTCTTCGGCGTCGAGACGCGGCGGGCGGCGGGCCCGGCCGGTCCGCCGGGGGCCGCGTCCGCCGACACCTGACGCACGGCCGGCCCCGGGCTAGCCCGCCCTCTCGCGGACGAGGGCGCGCAGACCGGGGCCGCCGCGCGAGGAACGCCGCGGCGAGCGCGGACCAGGCGAACGTAGCGGCCCGGACGCCGGCCCTGGAACGCCTGTTGAACGCGCCCGTCGCGAGCCGTCCGAGGACCAGGCCGGGCACGGTGCCCGCGGCCAGCCCGTAGGCGAGCCCGGCGAGCATCGTCGCGCGACCTGGTTCGGGGCCGTCGTCCCCGCGATCCGCCGGGCCAGCGGCTCGGGGAGGAACAGGACGCCGCAGGAACCGGGCGCGGGCGGCACGTCCTGGCGGCTCGCGGCGGGCCACAGGTACTCGGGCGAGGACACGGTGCCGCGCACGCCCAGGCTCCGCCAGGAACCGCCGTGCCAGACCGCGACCCGCGAGCCGGGCGCCAGGTGCGCGTGGTCGGCGACGGTCCAGGTAGGCGCCCTTCAGGACCTTCACCCTGTACACCTCGGGCTGCGCGGCGGCGGGGAGCCCGGCGACGCGTCCGACGAGCGGGGACCCGTCGGGCATGCGCATCGGGACGTCGGCGACGGTGCGCGCGCCGAGGGCCTGGAGGATCGCCGCGACCGGCCCCTCCGGCTCCCGCTCCAGCGCGTGCATCACCGCAGCGCCTCGACCGACCCGAAGTAGTGCGCGAGCGCGTTGTCGGCCCGCGCCCGCTTTGCCACGGCCCGGGAGGTCACCGCGGCCCAGCCGCCCTCGGCCAGCACCTCGTCGTCGGCCATCCCGCCGCTTGGTCACTCGCTTGGCGACTGCCCGATAGCGGTACCGACGGTGCGAGGAGCGGCGGGGCCCGGCCCTTGACGGGGGCGGGCGGCGCGTCCGACGATTCGGTGATCAACGGCCGTGGGCGGCGGGACGAGCGGAGGGGACGCCGGTGGCGAAGACACGATCGAGCGGGACGGGGCCCGGCGACATCGCGCCGGACGGGTCGGCGGTGGAGTTCTACGCCGCGCAGCCCCGCAACGAGGAGGCCGCCGCGCTGGTGCACGGCGCGCTGCCGCCGGGCGCGTCGATCCTGGAGCTGGGCGCGGGCGCGGGGCGGGTCACCGCGCCGCTGGTGGCGCTCGGGCACCCGGTCACGGCGGTGGACGACTCGGCGGAGATGCTCGCCCGGGTGACGGGCGCGCGGACGGTGTGCTCGCCGATCGAGGACCTGGACCTGCCGGACCGGTTCGGCTGCGTGCTGATGATGTCCTACCTGGTCAACTACGGCGACCGGACGGCGCTGCTGGACGCCTGCCGCCGGCACGCCGCCCCGGACGGGCTGGTGATCGTGCAGCGCGAGACCGTCGACTGGGAGGAGGCCCCCCGCGCGTGGTCGCACGACGGGATCGACTTCCGGCTGTCCGAGCTGGAGCGGCTGGACCCGGAGCGGTGCGCGGCGACGATCGAGTACCGGATGGGCGAGCGCCGCTGGACGCACTCCTTCGTCTCGCGGAGGCTGGGCGAGGAGGAGCTTCCGGAGGTGCTGGCGGCGTCGGGGCTGCGCCTGGACCGGTTCCTGGACGAGGGGCACGGCTGGGTGGCCGCCCGCCCCGCCTGACCATCTCACGTGGCCGGCCCGGGGCGCGATGCCCCGGGCCGGTCAGGTGATGCGGGTCAGGCGTCGCGGCGCTTCAGCAGGGTCGCCGCGAGGGCGAGCAGCAGCACCGTCCACACGGCGAAGACGCCGTAGCCCTGCCAGGGCGTCAGCAGGTCGTCCTTGCCCTGGTGGGCCTGGGCGATGAGGTGCCCGGCCTCGGAGGGCAGGTAGGCGTGGACGTGGTCGCCGAGGCTGCCGGGCAGCAGCGCGGCCAGCGGCGAGAGCACGAGCACGAACCCGATCACGCCGGTGATGCCGCCGGCGGGGTGCCGCACGATCGCGCCGATCGCCATCGCGAACAGGCCGAGCATCGCCAGGTACAGGCCGCCGCCGACGACCGCGCGCAGCACGCCGGGGTCGCCGAGCGACACCGGCACCTTGTCGTTCATCAGCGCGGCGCCGATGAAGAACGACGCGAACGACACCACGACGCCGAGGACGAGCATGAGCAGCCCGAACACGGCGGCCTTCGCCCACAGCATCGGCAGCCGGCGCGGCACGGCCAGCAGGCTCGCGCGGATCATGCCGGTGGAGTACTCCGAGGCGATCACCAGGACGCCGAGGACGCACACGGTCAGCTGGCTGAGGAAGAACCCGCTGCCGAGGATCATGCTGGTGGGGTCGGCGGCGATCGTCGCGCGGTCGCCCGCGTCGGTCTTGTCCCACTGCCCGACGGTGAGCCCGACGAACAGGGCGGTGAAGCCGAGGTCGAGGACGACCAGCAGGATCAGCGACCACAGCGTCGAGCGGACCGTGCGGATCTTCGTCCACTCGGCGATCATGAGCCGGCCGACGCGCTTGCCGAGCGGCACCGGCGCCGTCCCGGGCGGCGCGGACGCGGCGTGGCCGGAGGTGGCGGCGGTCATCGGGTCTTCCCTTCCTGTGCGGGAACGGCGCCCGGGATCGCCGCGGCACCGTCGAGGCCGGCCGCGGCGGCCGCGCCCCCGGCGGTGTCGCCGTACTCGACGCTCTCGCGGGTGAGTTCCATGAACGCCGCCTCCAGCGACCCGCGCCGCGGGGTGAGCTCGTGCAGCACCAGGCCCTCGGCGGCGGCGAGTTCGCCGACGCGCGGCGCCTCCATGTGGGTGACGGTGAGCGGGGCGCCCGGCTCGGCGCCGGGCACGACCGTGGCGCCCTCGGCGGTGAGCAGGCCGGTGAGCCGCTCGGCCTCGGGGGTGCGGACGACGACCATCTTCTCGGTGCTGCGCTCGATGAACTCCTCGGTGGAGCAGTCGGCGATCAGCTTGCCCCGGCCGATGACGATGAGGTGGTCGGCGGTGACCGCCATCTCGTTCATCAGGTGGCTGGAGACGAACACCGTGCGCCCCTCGGCGGCGAGCCGCTGCATGAGGGTGCGGATCCAGACGATGCCCTCGGGGTCGAGGCCGTTGACCGGCTCGTCCAGGATGAGGATGGACGGGTCGCCCAGCAGCGCGGCGGCGATGCCGAGCCGCTGCCCCATGCCCAGCGAGAAGCCGCCGGCGCGCTTGCGGGCGACGCCGGTGAGGCCGACGAGCTCGATGACCTCGTCGAGCCGCTTGCGGCCGACGCCCTGGGTCTGGGCGAGGCAGCGCAGGTGGTTGTAGGCGCTGCGGCCGGTGTGGACCGCGCGGGCCTCCAGCAGCGCGCCGACGACCCGCAGCGGCTCGTGCAGGTCGCGGTAGTGGCGGCCGTGGATGCGCGCGTCGCCGCGGTGCGGCCGGTCGAGACCGAGCAGCAGCCGCATCGTGGTCGACTTCCCGGCGCCGTTCGGGCCGAGGAAGCCGGTCACCCTGCCGGGGTGCACGGTGAAAGAGAGGTCATCCACGGCGAGCCTGTCGCCGTAGCGTTTGGTGAGGTTCTCCGCCTCGATCATGCGTTTACGTCCTGGGGGGTCGATGACGGGTTCGGTGACCGGGATCACACTAACGTGCTGATCGTCGGCGACGGATCCTCCTGGAAGCCGATCCGTCTCCGACCACGGTAGGGGAATCCCGGAGGTGTAGGACAATCCGGTCTCCTACTTCGTGGGGAGCAGGGACGGGTCGTCTGGAGGCCCGATGACGGGCGGGGCGGCGGCGGGAATGCTGGGGTGGCGACCGAAAGGGAGGCCCATGACCGCCGAGCCCCAGCCCGCGACGGACCCCGCCGCGGGGCCCGCCGAAGAGCCCGCGCCGAACCCCGGACCCCGGCGGGGGCGTCCGAGGCTCCGCCGGTGGGCGCGGCGGTCCGCGGCGGCGTTCCTGGCGCTGCTGGTGCTGGCGACCTGCTTCTCCTTCGGCTACAACGCGGCGACGGCGGGCCGCGCCCGCGAACCGGACGGGCTGGAGTTCGTCCAGGCCGCCGGGATCCGCACCCGCTACCGGCACTGGGGAGCGCAGGGGCCGCCGGTGGTGCTGGTGCACGGAGCCGCCGAGTCGTCCGACACCTGGGAGGCGGTGGCGGCGCGGCTCGCGGCGCGGCACCGGGTGTTCGCGCTCGACCTGACCGGCTGGGGCTACAGCGAGCGCCGCGCCCCCTACGACGCCGCGCACCAGGGGGAGCAGCTCCTGGGGTTCCTGGACGCGCTGCGCCTGGACGGCGCGCTGGTCGTCGGGCACTCCAGCGGCGCGGGCGTGGCCGCCGAGGCGGTGCTGCGCGCCCCGTCCCGGATGGGCGGGCTGGTGTTCCTGGACGGCGACGCCCTGGACACCGGGGCCGGGTCGGGCGCCGACGGGCTGCGGTTCGTGCTGCGCGACCCGTTCCGGACGACGCTGCTGCGGCTGGCGGTCCGCTCCGACTGGGTGATCAGGAAGATCTACGGGTCGCAGTGCGGGCCGGCCTGCCCCCGGCTGGACGGCGCGGGCGTGGACCGGTGGCGGCGCCCGTTCCAGGTCGAGGGCGCCGAGGAGGCGCTGTGGCGGATGCGGGGCGTGGTCGGGCTGCCCGCGTCCCGGGTCGCGGACCTCGCGCGGGTCCCGCTCCGCAAGGCGGTGGTGTTCGGCGCCGGCGACGACGTCTTCTCCGCCGCCACCCCCCGCGAGACGGCCGCCCGGATCGGCGCCCCGCCCCCGACGGTCATCCCGGGGGCGCGGCACCTGGCGCTGGTGTCGCACCCGCGCGAGGTCGCGGACGCGATCGAGGCCGCGGCCCCGGCCCCGGGGCGCTGATTCCGCGCCCGGCCCGGCGCGGGGCCGGGCCCGGGCGCGCGGTCAGGCGGTGGCAAGCTCGTCGGCCGCGTTGACGTCCTTGTGGAACCGCCTGTTGACGTAGAGCCGCTCGCCGAGCGACTCGCAGCGCCACCACAGGCCGGAGGGCGGGCCGATCCGCGTGTAGCGGGGCACCTCGCGCAGGACCTCCTTGACGGGCGTCATCCGCAGCCGCCCCGACCCGCACACCAGGATCCGCCGGTCGGTGACGACCACGACGCGGTAGGCGTTGGCGAACAGGATGATCCAGTAGGAGATCAGGGCGAAGTACTGGCTGGTCGTCTGGGCGCAGAACACCGCCTGGATGTTCTCGCCCGGCTGCAGGACGTGGGCCGCGTTGGCACGCAGTTTGTCGCGGATAGCCACGGTCAGGACCTTTCTCGCGTGTCGCATGGGCGCCGACCGGTGGCCGCCGGCACCGGACGGCACGCGGGCACGGCACGGCTCCCACGGCCCTCAGGGGGCGTCGGGCGCTCCGCATTGTGCCAGCCGGACTCCCCCGCAATACGACATTTCACGGCAGAGCCAGAAATCGCCGCCGTTTCGTTTCTTTCAGGGACCGCCGGACGCCACCGCCCAGGTCAGGCGACCGGCGGCGGACGGCGGTGTCAGGCGACCGAGGAGTAGGCGACGACGCCGCGCCGCATCGCGTCCATCGCGCGGCGGGCGGTCTTGCGGATGTGGCTGTTGGGCGGCGCGGCGTCGGCGACCTGCCCGAGCAGGTCGAGGAGCTGCTTGACGGCGCGGACGAAGTCCCCGGCGGTGAGGTCGCTCTCCAGCAGCACCGCGTCGAGGTCGTCGCCCTTGGCCCACCGGTAGGCGGTCCAGGCGAACCCGAGGTCGGGTTCGCGCAGGAACGAGACGCGGTTGTCGCGCTCGACGCCCTCCAGCTCGCCCCAGAGCCGCACCATCGCGGCGAGCGCGTCCTGCGCGGGGCCGGGCGGCGTGCGGGGCGGGGTGGCGTCGTCGGGCTGCCGCGACTCGTAGACGAGCGCGGACACGCACGCGGCGAGGCCCGCGTGGTCGAGGTGCTCCCACAGGCCCTCGCGGAGGCTCTCGGCGGTCAGCAGGTCCAGCTCGTTGTAGATGCGGCCGAGGCGACGGCCCTCGTCGGTGACCGAGTCGCCCTCCAGGTAACCGAGCTGCTGCAGGACGGCGCAGACCCGGTCGAAGGTGCGGGCGATCACCTGGGAGCGGCCCTCGACGCGGCGGCGGAGCTGCTCGGTCTCGCGGTCGAGCCGGTGGTAGCGCTCGGCCCAGCGGGCGTGGTCCTCGCGCTGGTCGCAGCCGTGCACGGGGTGGCGGCGCAGCTCGGCGCGCAGCCGGGCGACCTCGGCGTCGTCGGCGGCGGGCACGTCCCGCCCCCGGCGGCGCTCGCGGACGTCCACGGGGACCTTGTTCCGCAGCGTGGACGCCAGGTCGCGGCGGTCCTGCGGGTTGCGGGGGCTGAACGACTTCGGGATGCGGATCCGCTCGACGGGCTCCACGGCGCGGGGGAAGTCCTGGATGGACAGCCGCTGCACGGACCGGTTCACGGTCAGGACGAGCGGCGCGGGCCCGTCCGAGCGCCGCCCGACGCCGGGGTCCAGCACGACAGCGAGCCCCGACCGCCGCCCGGCCGGCACGAGGATGACATCGCCCGGCCGCAGGTGCTCCAGGGATTTCGCGGCCTCGGCGCGGCGGGCGGAGGACCGCTCCCGCGACATCTCCGACTCCCGGTCCGACAGGCGCCGGCGCAGCGCCGCGTACTCCATGAAGTCGCCGAGGTGGCACTCGGCGGCCTTGGCGTACCCGGCGAGGGCCTCCTCGTTCTTGTGGACCTGCCGGGCGAGGCCGACGACGGCGCGGTCGGCCTGGAACTGCGCGAACGACTCCTCCAGCAGCGTCCGGGCGCGCTCGTTGCCGACGGCGCCGACGAGGTTCACGGCCATGTTGTAGGACGGCCGGAAGCTGGAGTTCAGCGGGTAGGTGCGGGTGCCGGCGAGCCCGGCGACCGACGCGGGCTCCACGCTCGGCCCCCACACCACGACGGCGTGGCCCTCGACGTCGATGCCGCGCCGCCCGGCGCGCCCGGTGAGCTGGGTGTACTCGCCCGGGGTGAGGTCGACGTGCGCCTCCCCGTTCCACTTGTCGAGCTTCTCGATCACCACGGTGCGGGCGGGCATGTTGATGCCGAGCGCGAGCGTCTCGGTCGCGAACACCGCCTTGATCACCCCGCGGGTGAACAGCTCCTCGACGATCTCCTTGAAGGTGGGCAGCATCCCGGCGTGGTGGGCGGCGACGCCGCGCTCCAGCGCGGCGAGGAAGTCGTCGTAGCCGAGGATCCGCAGGTCCTCGGCGGTGATGTCGGCGGTGCGCAGCGACGCGTGCGCGCGGATCTCCTCGGCCTCCTCCTTGGAGGTGAGCCGGATCCCGGCGTTCAGGCACTGCAGGACGGCCGCGTCGCAGCCGGCGCGGCTGAAGATGAACGTGATCGCCGGGAGCAGCCCGGCGCGCTCCAGCCGCTCGATGACCTCGGGCCGGGGCGGCGGCCGGAACCGCTGGGGGCGGGGCGCGCGGCGCCGCCCGGTGCGCCGGCCCTGGTTGACCTTGGAGCGGCGGACCTCCTCGACGGCCATCCGGGTGAGCTGCGGGTTCAGGCGGGCCTGCCGGTCCTTGCCCTTGCCGGTGTCGACGAACAGGTCGTACAGCCGCGTCCCGACGAGCATGTGCTGGAACAGCGGGACGGGCCGGTGCTCGTCGACGATCACGGCGGTGTCGCCGCGGACCTCGTGCAGCCACTCGCCGAACTCCTCGGCGTTGGACACCGTCGCCGACAGCGCCACGATCCGCACCGAGTCGGGGACGTGGATGATCACCTCTTCCCAGACGGCGCCGCGGAACCGGTCGGCGAGGTAGTGGACCTCGTCCATCACCACGAACGCCAGGCCCGCGAGGGTCGGGGACCCGGCGTACAGCATGTTCCGCAGCACCTCGGTGGTCATCACCACGACCGGCGCCTCGCCGTTGACGCTGTTGTCGCCGGTGAGCAGCCCGACCTTCTCCGGCCCGTAGCGGCGGACGAGGTCGGCGTACTTCTGGTTCGACAGCGCCTTGATCGGCGTGGTGTAGAAGCACTTGGTGCCGCCGGTGAGCGCGAGGTGGACGGCGAACTCCCCCACCACGGTCTTGCCGGAGCCGGTGGGCGCGGCGACCAGGACGCCGCTGCCCTCTTCCAGCGCCCGGCACGCCTCAAGCTGGAACGCGTCCAGCTCGAAGTCGTACAGGGTGCGGAAGTCGAGCAGGGCGGGGCCGTTCCCGGCGGTGCGGCTGCGGTAGGCGGCGTACCGCTGCGCCGGGGTCTGCCCGGCCGACGTCGTGTCGGGGGTGGTCATGGCACCGAGCCTACGGTTTCGACCGGCCCGATTCCCAATCCTAATCCGGGGCCGGGGGCGTCCCGGCGGCCCGCGCGCCCCGGCGGCGGCGCCTGCGACGCCCCTGTCACGCTCCGGAGACATTCCTGTGGCGCGGACCCGCGGGTCCGCCGGGGGACATCGGGAACCGGCCCGGCGGCCCGGAAGACCGCCCGACCGGTCGGGCGGCGGGTCGCCGGCGGGGTGACGCGCGGAGGCGGCGGGGGGTCAGGCGCGGGAGTCGCCCTTCTCCAGCTCGGCGTCGATGGCGTCGAGGTCGAGCGGGGACGCCTCGTCGTCGGCCAGGTCGGCGTAGGGGTCGGGCCGGCGGGCCTTGCGGCGGTCGTTGAAGAACGCCAGGAGCGCCGCGATCTCGAACAGCACCACGGTCGGGAGCGCCAGCGCGAGCATCGTGAACGGGTCGGCGCTGGGAGTGGCGACGGCCGCGAACGCGAAGATGCCGAAGATCGCGACCCGCTGGGACTTGCGGATCCGGGACGAGCTGAGCACACCGGCCAGGTTGAGGATCACCACGAACAGCGGCAGCTCGAACGTCAGCCCGAACACCAGCAGCATCGTCAGCACGTAGCTGAGATAGCTGTCGACGGTGATCAGCGGTTTGACGTCGTCGGCGACGAACCCCAGGAAGATCGCCAGGCCCTTGTCCACGGTCACGTACGCGAGCGCGGAGCCGATGAAGAACAGCGGGACCGCGGCGCCCATGAACGTGTAGGTCCAGCGGCGCTCCTTCTGGTACAGCCCGGGCGCGACGAACGCCCAGATCTGGTACAGCCACACCGGGGAGGAGATGACCGCGCCGATGATGCAGGAGATCTTCAGCTTCAGGAAGAACGAGGAGAAGATCCCGTTGACGAACAGGGAGCACTGGTCCTTGTCGACCACCCGGGACTGCGGCAGCGAGCAGTAGGGCTGCTTCAGCACGTCCCAGACGGGGTCGAACAGCAACCAGCCGATGATCGCGCCGATCACCAGCGCGAGGATCGACTTGATCAACCGGTTGCGCAGCTCACGGAGATGCTCCATCAGGGGCATGCGTCCGTCGGGGGTGGACTTGCGCGCGGTCCGCTTCAATGTGGTCACGTCGTCACCGGCTTGCCGGTCCGTTCGGTCGCTAGCGGGAGGAAGGCCAGGTCAGGAGGTCTTGCGGTTGCCGTAGTCGGAAACCGGGACACCCTGGATCGGCTCCCCGGACGACAGCGCGCCCTGCTGCCGGGGCGCCTCCTGCGCCGCGGCCTCGCGTTCGAGCCGCGCCGCCTCCTCGCGCAACTGCGCCGCGCGGTCACGCGCCGCGTTCGACTGCGCACCGCCCGCCTTCGCCTGCGCGGCGTCGGACTTGGCCGCCGTGTCGGGCTCGTCGTCGTCGCGCAGGCCCTTGGTCTCAGCCTTCAGGATGCGCGCCGACTTGCCCAGCGACCGCGCGAGCTGCGGAAGCTTCGCCGATCCGAAGATCAGAACGACGACGAGCAAGACGATCAGCAGCTCCGGAGTCCCGATGTTGCCCATGTTCACATCCTCTTCAGCCGGGAGTCGTGCTAGGACGATCGTACGCCGTCCCCGGGCGGTTGTGGGATCCGAGCCGCCTGAAGATCGGACAGTTCACCACGCAGCGCCGACTGTTTGGGGCCAAGCCGCTGCCTGGTGCGTTCCAGTTCACGCCCGAACCGCCGTACGCCCAGGTAGACGCGGAACGCGGCGTAGGCGAGCACCACCAGGCCGGCCGATCCGAGCGCCACCGGCACCGCAACCCAAGTCACCTCCGTCACGGTAGCCGACCCCGTCAGCCCATGCCGTACAGGGCCAGCGCCCGCGCGGCGTCGTCGCGGACGCCCGCCGCCAGCGACGCGGGCTCCACGATCCGGCCCTGGTCGCCGAGGCGCAGCGCGAGGCCCCGCACCCAGCGGGTGTCGGGGGTCCGCAGCACCACCCGCAGCCGCCCCTCCCCCAGTTCCAGGACGCTCTCGCACGGGTAGTAGTCGGCGACCCAGCGGCCCCGGGCGGTCAACTCCAGCGCGACCCGCACGTCCCGCGGGGACGGGCGGAACAGCCCGGCGTCCACGTCGATCGGCTCGGCCTCGTCGGGGACGTGCGCCGGGACGTCCAGGACGGTGAGCCCCGCGATCCGGTCCAGCTTGAACAGCCGGACGGCCTCCGCGCGGCGGCACCAGCCCTCCAGGTAGGTGGTGCCCTCCACCACCAGCACCCGCATCGGGTCGACGTCGCGCTCGGTGTTCTCGTCCCGCGCGGGGACGTAGTAGGTGAGGTGGACGCGGCGGCCGGCGGCGATCGCGTCGCGCAGCCGCCCGAGCAGGGTGCCGGCGCCGTCCGGGGCGGCGGCGCCGTGGGCGTCGACCTCCACCGCGACCTGGCTGCTGACGGCGGCGGCGGCGCCCGCCGCGCTCTCCAGCTTGGCGATCACCCGGCTGAGCGCGTCCCGGTCGTGCAGGTCGGGGATCCCCGCCAGCATCCGCAGCGCGACCAGCAGCGCGCTGGCCTCGTCGACCTTCAGCCGCAGCGGCCGCGCGATCGACTCGGCCTCGGCGACGGTGATCTCCCCGCCCTCGTAGGACAGGTCGATCGGGCAGTAGGGGTCGGGCGCGCGCAACTCCACGCACCACAGCAGGTTCAGGTCGTCGATGAGCTGCTTCTCGGTCACCCCGAACGCGGCGGCGGCCTCGCCGAGCGCGACCGAGTCGCGGTTCACCACGTAGGGGACGAGCGCCAGCAGCCGCGCGAGGCGGTCGGTGGAGGTGTTCGCGGCGGGCCGCCCCGCCGCCGTGCCGGTGCTCATCGCCCGCTCACCGAGCCGTCCCGCATCATGTCGCCGCCGTCCCCGCACGGGTCCTGGACGCTGCCCGCCAGGACCGACTTCAGCTGCTGGATCACCGCGTCGCGCAGGTCGGGCGGATCGAGCACGACGACGTCGTCGGCGAACCGCACCAGGTAGGGCGCGAACCGCTCCACGTCCTGGAACATCAGCGTCGCCTCGTCCCACGCGCCGCCGTCGACGGCCCGCACGTCCCGCGCCCACCGGCGCGGCCCCTGCGCGGCGCCCGCGCGCAGCCGCACGGTCGCCGGGCGCGGGTCGCTGACCGGGTCGCCCCAGTCGAAGGCGATGCGCCGCACGTCCACGCCGTCGGGGACGGTGACGGTGCCGGGCGCGCCGTCGCCGGCGACGTCGCCGACGATGCGGCTCAGCCGGAACACCCGCTGCTCCTCGCGGTCGCGGTCGAACCCGACCGCGTACCAGCGGCCCCGGCGGCTCACCACGCCCCACGGCTCCAGGTGCCGCCGCGCCACCGACGTCCGGCCGATGCCCTGGTAGTCGAACGCGACCGGGCGGCCGTCGCGGACCGCCTCCCACAGCGCCGGGAACGCCGGGTCGCCGGTGTTGACGCGGGGCTCGATCCCGACGGCGGTCGTCACGTCGGTCTCCACCCCCGCCGCCCGCAGCTTCAGCAGCGCGCCGGACGCGGCCTCGGCCATGCTCGCGCGCTGCCACACCCGCGCGGCGATCCCCAGCACCGCCGCCTCGTCGGAGGTGAGGTGGATGTCGGGCAGCTCGTAGGCCTGCGGCGGGATCCGGTAGCCGATCTCCTCACCGCCGCCGCCCCCCTGGTCGCTGCCGACCTCCAGCGGCACGCCGAGCTCGCGCAGCTCCTCCTTGTCGCGCTCGAACATCCGCTTGAACGCCTCGTCGGAGTCGGGATAGCCGGGCACCGCCCGGCGGATCTGCTCGGCCGTCAGGTAACGCCGCGTCGCGAGCAGGCACACCACCAGGTTCAACAGACGCTCGGTCTTGCGCCGTGACATAACGACCCCCTTCCCCGCCGGACACGCTACCGGAACCGCGCCCGCCTCCTGGGGGAGTTGGACGACATGGCGGGCATGTGCGGCCCGAGCGGAACCAACGACGCTACCTCCTCCGGAGCCCCTCCGGTGACCTCCGCCGATCCGGCGCCGGACGGGTCCGGCTCCGCTACGGTCTGCGGTGTGATCCGATGGCGCAGAGGAACCGTGCAGGGCGTCCGCCGCGAATGGCCGGGCGCGGTCGAGCTGGACGTCGACGTCGCGGGCGACGGCCCCCGCCGGGCGCTCGCCTACCCCGCCCTCGTCGGACGCCCCGAGCCCGGCGACGCCGTCCTGCTCAACACCACCGCGCTGGCGATGGGCCTCGGCACCGGCGGCTACGCGATGGTCGTCGCGATCCCCGACCGGCTGCCGCCCGACCCGTCCGGCCCGGGCCACCTCGTCAAGGCCCGCTACACCCCGCTCCAGGCCACCGTCCTCGGCGCCGACGAGCAGGACTCCCCCCACCACGACGTCCTGCGCGACGCCGACTCCCTCGGCGGCGCCCCCGTCGTCGTCGCCGACCTCCACTCGGCGCTCCCGCCGATCCTCGCCGGGCTCCTCGCCGACCGCCCCGGCGCCCGCGTGGTGTACGTCATGCCGGACGGCGGCGCGCTGCCGTCCTGGTTCTCCATGTCGATCGCCCGGCTCAAGGACGCGGGCGCGCTCGCCGCGACCGTCACCGTCGGCCAGGCGTTCGGCGGCGACCTGGAGGCCGTCACCGTCCACACCGGCCTGCTGGCCGCGCGGCTCGTCCTCGGCGCCGACGCCGTCGTCCTCGCGCAGGGCCCCGGCAACCTCGGCACCGGCACCCGCTGGGGGTTCTCCGGGGTGTCGGCCGGGGAGGCCGTCAACGCGGCGTCGGTCCTGCGCGGCCGCCCGGTCGCGTCGCTGCGGGTCAGCGAGGGCGACAAGCGCGAGCGCCACGTCGGCGTCTCCCACCACTCCCTCACCGCCTACGGCCGCGTCGCGCTCGCCCGCGCCGACGTCCCCGTCCCCGAGCTCGGCGGCCCGTTCGGCGCCCGTGTCGCGGCGGACGCCACGCCCCTGGGCGAGCGCCACACCCTCGTCCCCGTCCCGGTGGACGGCCTGCACGAGATCCTGCGCGCCGCCGAGAAGGAGTGGGGTGTCCGCCTGTCCACCATGGGCCGCCGCCTGGACGAGGACCTCCCCTACTTCCTCACCGCCGCCGCGGCGGGCCGCCACACCGCCGCCCTCCTCGCCTGACCCGCCCGCCGCCGGCGGCGGATGGCCGGACCGCGACAGAACGCTCCGGCAGGTGAACGCCGCGTGCACGCGGCACGTCCCACCAGCGCCCTCCGTACGAGCCGCCCCGGCCGCCCCGCGCCGGGGACACCAGCCAGTGAACGGACACCATGCGCTGCACCATCATCACCGCCGGCCTGCTCGCCGCCGCCGTCCTCACCGCCTGCGGCACCGCCGACCCGGCGGGCTCGGCGGGCTCGGCGAAGCCGAGCGAGAGCGCGACCGCCGCGCCCACCACGGCCTCACGCGCGGCCGGGACGCCCAGGCCGACGCCCCCGACGGCCCAGCCGCCGACGACGGCCAAGCCGACGACGGCCAAGCCGAGGGCGCCCCAGCTCATCCGGGTCCCCCGCGTCGTCGGGCACAACCACCAGACCGCGCAGAACGAGATGCAGGCGGCCGGGCTCCACATGCTCCGCGAGAAGGACGCGACCGGGCGGGGGCGGCTCCTGCTGTGGGACCGGAACTGGGTCGTCGTCCGCCAGTCCCCCGCCCCGGGCGAGCGCGTCGCCCCCGACACCACGATCACCCTCTACAGCAAGAAGATCGGCGAATGACCCACCGCGCCCCTGGGCTATCGCCCTAGCGACGGGGCCGTCCGGAGCGCCTCGGCCTCCGCCGCCGTGTAGGACGTGCTGAACGTGAACGCGCGGGGCGACGGGCCGTGCTCGCGGAGCAGGGCGAGGCGCTCCAGGGCCTCCTCGACGGTCGGGATGTACCCGGCGGGGATCCACCACATGACGAGGTGGGACTCCATGTGGCGCTGGAACCACTCCCTGCGGCGCCGCATCGTGTCCAGGTGCGGGCTGCGGTAGACGAAGTCCCACAGCGCCTCCATGCTCTCCCACACCGAGTAGTTCACGACCACGTCGGCACCCGCCGGGCGCATGCGGGTCGCGTCGCCCTCGCCCTCCTCGACGAGCCGCCACACGAATCCGGGCGTGCCGTCGGCGAGGGCGTTGACCGGCTCCAGCTGCGCGACGAAGTCCGCCATCTCCGGTTCGTCCAGCGGGAACCTGATGGTCCCGACGTTGAACTGGGCGATGTGGTGGCGGGCCGGTTCGCTCGGGAGGGCGGCGGAGGGCGCGGGGGTACGGGCGTCATCGGTCATGGGCCCACCTCACCACGCCCCCATCTCTATGTCAATCACGATTGTTTTTAGAGTGGTCGGCCGCCACGCAGCACCACCCCGGACGCGGGTCCATCCGGACGCCCACGCCCTCGGACCCCTCGACCAGGCCCTCCATCATCGCCAGGTTCATCCCGCACACCAGCGGCGGGAACCGCTCCGCGACCACGTGGAAGGGGCAGTTCCGCATGCGCAGCACCGCCTCGGCACCCTCCCCCTCCACCACCGGCTCGTAACCGCGCGCCGCCAGCACCTCGCGGACCGCGTCCAGATCCCCGCACGACCCGCCCGCGCCGCGCAGCGTCCGGCCCAGCCGCCGCGCCGCGTCCTGCGCCTCCATGTCCAGGCCCGCCGCGTCCGCGACCTCCGCCAGCAGGCCCGCCACCGTCCGGTAGTCCCGCGGCGGCACCGACACGCCCCGCTCGGCCGCCGCCCGCCGGTACACCTTCGCCGGACGCCCCGCGCCCGGCCCCGACCGGCCCGTCAGCCGCCTGCTGGCCACCTCCAGCAGGCCCGCCTCCGCGAGCTTGTCCAGATGGAACGCCGCCAGCGTCCGGCCCACGCCCACGGCCTCCGCCGCCTCGTTCCGCGCCACCTCCCGGCCCTGAGCCGCCACGTACTCGTAGAGCCGCCTGCGCATTGCGTCCTGCAGCAGCGCGATCGTGTCGATGTCGTCCACCCCGCCATTCTAAGAACAGCCAGGGTGTGACATAGAAAGCGGCGCACGCCCGCGCGGCGCCCGGGATCCCCGCGTCAGTGCGCGCCGAGGACGTCGACGACGAAGACCAGCGTGTCCGACCCCTGGATCCCCGCCTGCGGCAGGCCCTTCGGCCCGTACCCGAGCCGCGGCGGGACGACCAGCAGCATCCGGCTCCCCACCCGCTGCCCGATCAGCGCCTCGTCCCAGCCCCGCATCACCTGACCGGTCCCGATCATGAACCCGTTCGGATGCCCCGCCGACCACGACGAGCTGAACGCCTTCCCATCCCGCCAGAAGAACCCCGCGTACTGCACCGCCAGCAACTGGCCCTTGCGGACCGCCGGGCCGTCGCCCCGCACCAGCGTCCGCACCCGCAGGTCCTTCGGCGCCGCCACCCGCGGAACCGTCACCCGCGGCGCGCCGCCACCCGGCGCCACCTGCGGCAAGCGCGCGTCCCGCAGCGGCGCCTCCGGCCTCCCGTGCGGGCCCGCCGACCCCGGGTACACACCCCGCACGTCCAAGACGTACACGAGCGTGTCGTCCGCGGCGATCTGCCGCGCCGCGTTCCCCCGATCACCGAAACCGTCCTTCGGCGGGATCGACGCCACCACCCGCGACCCCGCCCGCGCGCCCGTGAACGCCTTCCGCAGCCCCGGCACCACCGACCACGTCGGGAACGCCTCCGGACGGCCCGACGCGAAACTGCTCGCCAGCAGCCTCCGCCCGCCCCCGCTCCACCGGTACCCCACGTAGTCGGCCACCACCAGGTCGCCCTCGCGGGCCGCCACGCCCCGGCCCGCCGACAACCGCTTCACCGCCAGCGACCCGCCCGGCGAACCCTTCGGGAACGACACATCCGGCAACCGCCCGAAATCGCCCCGCACCGTCACCCGCACGCCCCCGCCGTCCGAGCACCCGGCGGCGAGCACCAGCGGGACGACCAGCACGGCGGCCACGGGCACGGCGGAGAGACGACGACGCATACTGGTCCTTCACGGGACGGCGAGCGCTACTGCGCGCTCACCCTACCCCCACGTGACCCCCCGGTTGCCGACCGTCGGCCACGACCCGCCGACCAGCCGCTACATCCCCGCGATGAGCTTGTCGACCCGCTCGTCCACCGACCGGAACGGGTCCTTGCACAGCACCGTCCGCTGCGCCTGGTCGTTCAACTTCAGATGCACCCAGTCCACGGTGAAGTCGCGCCGCTTCTCCTGCGCCTTGCGGATGAACTCGCCGCGCAGCCGCGCCCGCGTCGTCTGCGGCGGCACCGACTTCGCCTCGAAGATGTCCAGGTCCCGCGACACCCGCTCGACCGACCCCCGCTTCTCCAGCAGGTAGTACAGCCCCCGGTCGCGGTGCACATCGTGGTAGGCCAGATCCAGCTGCGCCACCCGCGGCGACGACAGCGGCAGGTCGTACTTGCGCCGGTACCGCTCGATCACCTTGTACTTCGTCACCCAGTCGATCTCCCGCGACACCAGGTCCAGGTCGCCGGTCTCCACCGCCCGCAGCGTCCGCTCCCACAACTCCAGCACCCGCTTGGCCGTCGCGTCCCCGCCCCGAGCGTCGACGAAGTCGCGCGCCTTCCCGAAGTACTCCTTCTGGATCTCCAGCGAACTCGCCTCCCGGCCGTTCGCCAGCCGCACCTTCCGCCGGCCCGTCATGTCGTGGCTGACCTCCCGGATCGCCCGGATCGGGTTCTCCAGCGTCAGGTCGCGCATCACCACACCCGCCTCGATCATCCGCAGCACCAGGTCGGTCGCCCCGACCTTCAGCAGCATCGTCGTCTCACTCATGTTCGAGTCACCGACGATCACGTGCAGCCTTCTGAACCGCTCGGCGTCGGCGTGCGGCTCGTCGCGGGTGTTGATGATCGGACGCGACCGCGTCGTCGCCGACGACACGCCCTCCCAGATGTGCTCCGCCCGCTGCGACACGCAGTACACCGCGCCCCGGGGCGTCTGCAGCACCTTCCCGGCGCCGCAGATGATCTGCCGGGTCACCAGATAGGGGATCAGGACGTCCGCGAGCCGCCCGAACTCCCCGTGCCGCCCCACCAGATAGTTCTCATGGCACCCGTACGAATTGCCCGCCGAGTCGGTGTTGTTCTTGAACAGGTAGATGTCGCCGGCGATGCCCTCCTCACGGAGCCGCCGCTCCGCGTCCACCAGCAGACCCTCCAGGATCCGCTCCCCCGCCTTGTCGTGCGTCACCAGATCCACGACGCTGTCGCACTCCGGCGTGGCGTACTCCGGGTGACTCCCGACATCGAGGTAAAGCCGCGCGCCGTTCCGCAGGAACACATTGCTGCTCCGGCCCCACGACACCACCCGCCGGAACAGGTAGCGCGCCACCTCATCGGGTGACAACCGCCGCTGACCGCGGAAGGTGCAGGTGACGCCGTACTCGTTCTCAAGCCCGAAAATACGCCTGTCCACACCCCGACCCTATGCGGCCGTGCCCCGACTTGGCAGTCTCTCCCGCGCACCGTTTCCAACACCCGCCACAACGCGAGAACCCGCCGCGGGCCGGGCGGCCTCGGCCACCCCGCCGCGACGGGCCCACACCCGCGCACGGAACCGCCCCGGGCGGCCCCGCCACCTGCCGATCGAGCCCGGGAGGCTCCCCTCGGCACCGGCGCCGGTCAGTCCTCGTCGGGCTTACTCGGCGAGTCCGGGGTCGCGTCCGAGCCCGCGTCCGAGGCCGCGGACGAGTCCTCCTCGCCCAGCAGCTCCTCGATCCGGCGCGCCGTCAACCGCCGGAACAGACGGTGCTCGCGGTTGCGGTCCAGGACCGCCACCTCCAGCGACTTCGCCTCCAACCGGCGCTCGGAGTCCTGCGCCTCCAACGCCCGCACCGCCACCCGGAGCGCCCCGGCCAGCGACGCGCCCTCCTCGTACCCGTCCTTCAGCGCCTGCGCCACCGCGTCCGCCTGGCCGCCCATCGCCACGTACCCGTGCTCGTCGGCGACCGACCCGTCGAAGGTCAACCGGTAGATCTGGTCGGTGTCGGCGTCCGCGCCGACCTCCGCCACCACCAACTCCACCTCGTACGGCTTGTTGGTCTCCGTGAAGATCGTCCCCAGCGACTGCGCGTACACGTTCGCCAGACCCCGCGCCGTCACGTCCCGGCGGTCGTACTGGTACCCGTTGATGTCGGCGTAGCGGACACCGCCCAGCCGCAGGTTCTCGAACTCGTTGTACTTCCCCACCGCCGCGAACGCGATCCGGTCGTAGATCTCACTGATCTTGTGCAACGCCCGCGACGGATTGTCCGCCACGAACAGGATGCCATCGTCGTACTGCAGCACCACGACACTGCGGCCGCGCGAAATACCCTTCCGCGCATAGTCCGCCTTGTCCTTCATCTGCTGCTCGGGCGACACGTAGAACGGCATGGACACCGGACAGGATCCCTTCTATCGCAGCGGGGCGGTCGGCCCGCCCGGCGAGTCGTAACGTTCCTCGACCACGGACCGCGCCACCGCGCCCACCTCGTCATCGGCGAGACGGCGGTAACCGTCCGACGTCACCGCCGCGACCACCGGGAAGATCCCCCGCGCCAGGTCCGGACCGCCCGTCGCCGAGTCGTCATCGGCCGCGTCGTACAGCGCCTGGACGCACACCAGCGCCGCGTCGTCCACCGACAGATCCGACCGGTACAGCTTCTTCAGCGAACCCCGCGCGAACACCGACCCCGACCCGATCGAGTAGAAGTCCCGCTCCTCGTACCGGCCGCCCGCCGGGTCGTAGGAGAAGATCCGCCCCGTGTCGCGCTCCTCGTCGTAACCGGCGAACAGCGGCACCACCGCCAGCCCCTGCATCGCCATCCCCAGGTTCTGCCGCACCATCGTCGCCAGCCGGTTCGCCTTCCCCTCCACCGACAGCGTCCGGCCCTCACGCTTCTCGTAGTGCTCCAGCTCCACCTGGAACAACCGCACCATCTCGATGCCGATGCCCGCCGTGCCCGCGATCGCGATCGCCGAGAACTCGTCCGCGCGGAACACCTTCTCGATGTCGCGCTGCGCGATCACGTTCCCCGCCGTCGCGCGCCGATCCCCCGCCATCACCACCCCGCCGGGAAAGCCCACCGCGACGATCGTCGTGCCATGCGGGATATCGTCCCCCGGCGACGACGCCGGAAGGGCCCCTCTGCCGGGCAGCGTCTCCGGAGAGTACGCCCCCAGGAACTCCGTGAACGAGGACGTGCCCGGGCTGGAGAACAACCCCGGCAGGCGCCCGGTCTGCGAATCGTGGGCCGCCACGCGACTCCCTTCCTCCGTCATGGCGCCGGATTCCCTCAACCCCACCGGCGCGGACAACACGACCCTACTGTTCAACCCTCGTCCACCGCATGCCACGGCCTCCCCGGCCGATCAGCCCACGGCGAACCCGGACGCCGCCGGGAGTCCCGGGAGACAGGGCGGGCGCGGACGTCACCGTGAGGCCATGCGCTCCTCGGCCATCGCCTTGTAGGAGTCCAGGAGCCGCTCCAGACCCAGCGTGAGCCACGTCGGGCCCTCGTGATCGTCATCGACCCTCCACACGCGGGAGCGATGCCGCCCGTCCGCCTCGCGGTGCGGCGCCCAGCCGTCCAGGGGCACGGTCGCCGGATCGACGTCCGGAACCGTGAACGACAGGCGCGTTCCCCCGTCCGCCGCCGGGACGCTCGTCACCAACTGGCCCAGCAGGTAGTCCGCCGCGCGGCGGAGCGAGACCGGATCGTCGTCCAGTTGACCCATTCCGGTGTTGCAGCCGCCGCACGCCATGCCGCGCACGGCGCCGGTCGCGTGGTCATGGTCGACATGCTCGGCCGGGACGTCCCAGCAGACGGCGCACAACCCGCCCTGAAGCCCGAGAAGCCGCTGCCGGTCCTCCTCGTCGATCCCGTACCGCTCGATCAGGCGCCTCCCCCGCTGAGCCGGACGAGTTGACTTCCGTCGCTTCAGCCAGTCGGCCTCGCTCAGCACGCGTGGCCGTCCCTCGAACACGGGTTTGCCGAGAACGATTTCCAGTCGCTGCGCCTGCGGCCCCTTGAGCTCCAGATAATCCGCGGCGTCCCCCAGGCAGCGTGGGTCTTCGTGGAACTGGCCGAGTGCGCCGTTGCACCTGAAGCACAGGATGCGCCGGACGACGCCCGTGAGATGGTTGTGGTCGACGTGCCTCGCCTCGGCGCGAAGGCAGATCACACAGATCCCGCCCTGCCCGGCGATCATCTGGTCCACCTGCTCCGCGCTGAGGCCGTAGCGCAACCGCAACTGGTAGTTGCGCCCGCCGCCGTACTTGCGGTCCCTCTGCTCGGCCATCACTTTGTTGTGGCAGGGGCGGCAGTAGTTCGTCAGGCCGGACGCCTCCGCGCGGTTCTTCCCGAACGCGTCGACCGGTTGCACCTTCTCGCACCGTGGGCAGTACTTCATGCCCGGGGGGACCGCCGAATGCCGTCTGAACGGCCTGACCGCCTTGCCCTCCCGCGCCTGCCTCTTCCTGTAGGAGGCCGCTCCTCTCAGGGCGAAGCACTCCTTACAGTAGAGCGCCAGGCCGTCGGGGGATGCCCTTCGCTTCGAGAACTCCGCGGCCGCCTTTAGCCGGCCGCAGTCTCGGCATTTCTTATGAGACATGGGCAGGACTTTACCGGCCCGCCCACGTCTTTGCGGCCCTTTAAATCAAGGACCGTGAATTATTTATAAGGCATTGTGGGGAGTTTTTCTCGTGTCCGATTTTTCCGGACTTAGCGCGATTATTCGCCCCCCTTCTGGATATATGCACGGACGAATTCCTCCGCATTTTCTTCGAGAACTTCGTCGATTTCATCGAGAATTGCGTCGACGTCGTCGGTGAGTTTTTCGTTGCGCTCCTGGACGTCCTCGGTCGTCGTGGCCTCGGTCTCCTCGACCTCTTCCGTGCGCCGGGTGGTCTGCTTCTGACCGCCGGTGTCCTTCGTGGCCATTCCGTACCTCCGCTCTGCCGGTACCCCCAACCCTATCTCCGATCTTCGGCGCTCAGCGGACCCGTGGATCCGCCGCGCGCCACGAGGGTGCCGGGCCTGATCCGGTTATCGCCCGTCCACCGGACAATGAAACGGGCATAGCGGTCACGAAACCGAGACAGCGAGCGTAACCGCAGGTCAGGACGCTAGTTCGACTTCGATAGTGACGCTATCCAAAGGGTGGCCGGTAGGTGGCGGCCCCCGCGCGCCTGGCGGCGTGCGGGGGCCGGGACGTCCGGAGGAGGCCCTGAGTCAGCTCTGGCCGGTCAGGGTGGCCACGAGGTCCGCGGCGGTGCGGCAGCTGTCCAGGAGGGCGCCCACGTGCTGCTTGGTGCCGCGCAGCGGCTCCAGGGTGGGGACGCGCTGGAGGGACTCGCGGCCGGGGACGTCGAAGATGACGGAGTCCCAGGAGGCGGCGGCGACGGATTCGGCGTACTGGCGCAGGCAGCGGCCGCGGAAGTAGGCGCGGGTGTCCTCGGGCGGGTCCTCGATGGCGGATTCGACCTGGGCCTCGGTGACGACGCGTTCGATGCGGTCGCGGGCGACCAGGCGGTTGTACAGGCCCTTGTCGGGGCGGATGTCGGTGTACTGGAGGTCGACGAGCTGGAGGCGCGGGTGCGACCAGTCCAGGCCGTCGCGGCTGCGGTAGCCCTCCAGCAGTTCGAGCTTGGCGACCCAGTCGAGTTCGCGGGAGAGCTGCATGGGGTCGTCGCCGAGGCGGTGCAGGACCGATTCCCAGCGGTCGAGGACGTCGTTGGTCATGTCGTCGACGTCGGCGCCGAAGCGGTCCTCGACGTATTTGCGGGACTGCTCCAGGTATTCCATCTGGAGCTGGACGGCAGTCATCTTGCGGCCGTCCCGCAGGGTGAGCAGGTGCTTGCAGGACGGGTCGTGGGAGACGGCCCGCAGCGCGGCGACCGGCATGTCGACGGACAGGTCGACGGTGAGGAACCCGTCCTCGATCATGGCGAGGACGAGCGCGGTGGTGCCGAGCTTGAGGTAGGTGGAGACCTCGGCCATGTTGGCGTCGCCGATGATCACGTGCAGCCGCCGGTACTTCTCGGGGTCGGCGTGGGGTTCGTCGCGGGTGTTGATGATGGGGCGCTTGAGCGTGGTCTCCAGGCCGACCTCGACCTCGAAGAAGTCGGCGCGCTGGCTGATCTGGAAGCCGTCGCCGCGTCCGTCGACGCCGATGCCGACGCGGCCGGCGCCGCAGACGACCTGGCGGGAGACGAAGAAGGGGGTGAGGTGGCGGACGATGTCGGCGAAGGGCGTCTCGCGCTTCATGAGGTAGTTCTCATGGCAGCCGTAGGAGGCGCCCTTGTTGTCGGTGTTGTTCTTGTAGAGCTGGATGGGGTGGGTGCCGGGGACGAGGGCGGCGCGGGCGGCGGCGTCGGCCATGACGCGTTCGCCCGCCTTGTCCCAGATGACGGCGTCGAGGGGGTTGGTGCACTCGGGTGCGGAGTACTCGGGGTGGGCGTGGTCGACGTAGAGCCGCGCGCCGTTGGTGAGGATGACGTTGGCGAGGCCGAGGTCCTCGTCGGTGAGCTGGGTGGGGTCGGCGACCTCGCGGGCGAGGTCGAAGCCGCGCGCGTCGCGGAGGGGGTTCTCCTCCTCGAAGTCCCATCGGGCTCTGCGGGCGCGCGCGGCGGACGCCGCGAGGTAGGCGTTGACGACCTGGGAGGAGGTCACCATCGCGTTGGCCCCTGGTTGCCCGGGTACGGAGATGCCGTACTCGGTCTCGATGCCCATCACGCGCCGAACACTCATATCGTCGAGCCTATCGGGGCGGCGGGGGTGGAGCCATGGGGCTCCTCCGGCGGGGCGGGTGTCGGGCCGGGGGCGGTGCGCCGGGGGCGGTCGGCGTGCCGGGCGTGGGGGCGCGGGCGGGTGTGGTGTGGCGGGGTGATGGGGTCGTCTCCGGTGATAAGGGCGCGGCGGCCTCCCCGGGTGGGGTGGCCGCCGCGCGTGTCGCTGTCGGTGCTGTGCCGTCGGTGGGTCAGAGGTACTGGCCGGTGTTGGCGACGGTGTCGATGGACCGGCCGGCCTCGGCGCCCTTGGTCCCGGAGACGAGGGTGCGGATGTAGACGATCCGCTCCCCCTTCTTGCCGGAGATGCGGGCCCAGTCGTCGGGGTTGGTGGTGTTGGGGAGGTCCTCGTTCTCGCTGAACTCGTCGACGCAGGCGGCGAGGAGGTGGTTGACCCGCATGCCCTTCTGGCCGGTGTCGAGGAACTGCTTGATGGCCATCTTCTTCGCGCGGTCGACGATGTTCTGGATCATCGCCCCGGAGTTGAAGTCCTTGAAGAACAGGACCTCCTTGTCACCGTTGGCGTAGGTGACCTCCAGGAAGCGGTTCTCGTCGCTCTCGGTGTACATCCGCTCGACGACCCGCTGGATCATCGCCTCGACGGTGACGTCCTCGGAGCCGCCGTGCTCCTTGACGTCGTCGGGGTGCAGCGGGAGGCCGGTGAGGATGTACTTGGAGAAGATGTCCTTGGCCGCCTCGGCGTCGGGCCGCTCGATCTTGATCTTCACGTCGAGCCGTCCGGGCCGCAGGATCGCGGGGTCGATCATGTCCTCGCGGTTGGAGGCGCCGATGACGATGACGTTCTCCAGGCCCTCGACCCCGTCGATCTCGCTGAGCAGCTGCGGGACGATGGTGTTCTCTACGTCGGAGGAGACCCCGGATCCGCGGGTGCGGAAGATGGAGTCCATCTCGTCGAAGAACACGATGACGGGGGTTCCGGCGGACGCCTTCTCCCGGGCCCGCTGGAAGACGAGGCGGATGTGCCGCTCGGTCTCGCCGACGTACTTGTTGAGGAGTTCGGGGCCCTTGATGTTGAGGAAGAAGCTCTTGCCCTCCTGGCCGGTCTTCTCGGCGACCTGTTTGGCCAGCGAGTTGGCGACGGCCTTGGCGATGAGGGTCTTCCCGCAGCCGGGGGGACCGTAGAGCAGGACGCCCTTGGGCGGCCTGAGCTGGTGTTCGCGGAAGAGGTCGGCGTGCAGGTAGGGCAGTTCGACCGCGTCGCGGATCAGCTCGATCTGCGATCCGAGGCCGCCGATCTCGTCGTAGGAGATGTCGGGGACCTCTTCGAGGACGAGTTCCTCGACCTCGGCCTTGTGGATCTTCTCGTAGGCGTACCCGGAGCGGGTCTCCAGCATGAGCGAGTCGCCCGCGCGCAGCGGGACCCCGCGCAGCGGCTCGGCGAGCTTGATGACGCGTTCCTCGTCGGCGTGCGCGATGACGAGGGCGCGTTCGCCGTCCTCGAAGATCTCCTTGAGCATGACGACCTCGCCCTGCTCCTCGAAGGCGAGGGCCTCGACGACGTTGAGGGCCTCGTTGAGCATGACCTCCTGGCCGCGCTGGAGTTCGTCGATCTCGACGGCGGGGCTGACGTTCACGCGCAGCTTGCGTCCGCCGGTGAAGATGTCGACCGTTCCATCGTCGCGGGCCTCAAGGAAGACTCCGAATCCGGAGGGTGGTTGCGCGAGCCTGTCGACCTCCTCCTTGAGCGCGACGATCTGTTCGCGAGCCTCTTTGAGGGTCGCTACGAGTCGCTCGTTCTGTCCGGTTACGGCGGCCAGGTTGGCCTGTGCCTCATGGAGGCGTTCTTCAAGTACACGTACTTGGCGCGGGGATTCCGCGAGCTTGCGGCGCAGCACGGAGATCTCCTCCTCCAGGAAGGACACCTGCGTCTGGAGGTCCCTGACCTCCTTGTCGTGCTGCGCCCTGCGCGCCCCAGCATCGTCACGAGCGGCCACGCCCCGTCACCTCCTCACGAAGAGAGCCGACGACCTACTGAGACCCTACCTATCTGGAGGGCTTCCGTAACCTGCCCTTTCGGTAGTCGTGTCGTTCGGGGGGTTCCGGATGTGTGCGGGGGGTGGCGGTGGCCTGCGCGATCTTGCTGCCGGGCGGGGGCCGCGGGGCTGAGGGATTTCGCTGGTCTCGGCGTGGGACGTCGGCGCGTCCGCGGGTGCGGGGGCGGGCTTGGGCCGGGTCGGCGGCGGTGGTTTGGCCCGTTCCAGTCACGGAGCGCGACGCGGTCCGCGGGGGCGATCGGTCCCGGAATGTGATCTACGACTCGGTGTCGCCGTCCGGCGTGGCGGGGTCCGCCGGCGGCTCGGCGGGGGCCCGTGTCGCGGCGGCGCGGTCGGTCGCGGGCGGGGCCGGGTGGGCGCCCTTGGCGGGGCGGCGGCGGCGCGGGGGCGGGGTGACGCCGTCGGCGAGGCGGCGGGCGGTCACCAGGAAGCCGGTGTGGCCGACCATGCGGTGGTCGGGGCGGACGGCGAGCCCGTCGACGTGCCAGGAGCGCAGGAGCGTCTCGAAGGCGTAGGGCTCGGCGAAGGCGCCGTGGGCGCGCAGGTCCTCGACGACGCGCGACATCTGGGTGGTGGTGGCGATGTAGGCGCAGACGAGCCCGCCGGGGATGAGGGCCTTGGCGACGGCGTCGAGGGTCTCCCAGGGGGCGAGCATGTCGAGGACGACGCGGTCGGCCTCGGTCTCGGTGAGGGCGTCCTCAAGGGAGCCGACGGTGAGGCTCCAGGCGGGGTGGGGGCCGCCGAAGAACTTCTCGACGTTGGCGCGGGCGATGTCGGCGAAGTCGGGCCGCCGCTCGTAGGACGACAGGTGGCCGTGCTCGCCGACGGCGCGCAGCAGGAAGCAGGAGAGCGCGCCGGACCCGGCCCCGGCCTCGACGACGCGGGCGCCGGGGAAGATGTCGGCCATCGCGATGATCTGGGCGGCGTCCTTGGGGTAGACGACGGCGGCGCCGCGCGGCATGCGGACGGCGAAGTCGGTGAGCAGCGGCCGGAAGGCGAGGTAGTCGGTGCCGCCGGAGGAGCGGAAGACGCTGCCCTCGGGGCTGCCGATGATGTCGTCGTGGGGGACGGAGCCCTTGTGGGAGTGGTAGAGCTTGCCGGGCTGGAGGGTGATGGTGTTGATGCGGCCCTTGGGGTCGGTGAGCTGAACCTGGTCGCCGGGGCGGAACGGGCCGTGGGGGATGCGGCCGGTGGACGGGGGGCTCGGCTGGGGTTCGCTCATGGTGGTCAAGGTTATAGCTGGGCGAACACGACTCGGGCCGGGTCGCGGGGCCGGTGGGGGGAGGCCGGTGGGGGGAGGCCGGTGGGGGGAGGCCGGTGGGGGGAGGCCGGTGGGGGGAGGCCGGTGGGGGAGGCGGCGGGTCAGACGCCGGTGAAGGCGCGGTCGACGTCGGAGACGGCGAGGACGCCGTAGACGCGGCCGTCGGGTTCGACGAGGAGGTACTCGGAGGAGGGGGCGCGGCGCAGGGCGGTGACGAGGGCCTCGCCGGTGATGTCGGCGGGGAGCGTGCGGGCCTCGTCGAGGCCGCGGGACAGGTCGCCCGCCGAGACCCAGGGGCGGCGGTGGGGCGGGGTGGCGGTGACGGCCTTCTCGCTGACCAGGCCGCGCGGGACGCCGTCGTGGTCGACGATGACGAGGGCCCCGGCGTGGTCCTCGTGGGCGCGGCGGATGGCCTCGGCGAGGGGCACGTCGGCGGTGACGAGGGTGGCGCGGCGGGCGAGGCGGCGGGCCGACAGCAGGGGGATGCGGTCGCGGACGCGTTCGGCGCGGATCGCCTGGGTGGCGCCGACCCAGATGAAGGAGGCGACGAGCGCCGACCACAGGAGCGCGAGCCAGCCGAAGCCGCCGCCGCCCCCGCTCTCGCCGTCGGTGCGGTAGGTGGCGAGGAAGGCGCCGGTGATGAGGCAGGCGATGGCGACGCCGCGGCCGATCCAGCCGGCGACGATGGCGCCGCTCCGGCTGCGGCCGGTGGCCTTCCAGACGGCGGCGCGGACGAGCCGTCCGCCGTCCAGGGGCAGGCCGGGCAGCAGGTTGAACACGCCGACCAGGAGGTTGGCGAAGGTGAGGGCCTCCAGGAGGAGGAGCGCGACGTCGGGCAGGGTGAGGACGGCGTGGGCGAAGAGGCCGAGCCCGGCCAGGACGAGGTTGACGAGGGGTCCGGCGAAGGCGATGAGGAACTCGCGGCCGGGGGTGGGCGCCTCGCGCTCGATGGAGGTCTCGCCGCCGAGGATGTGGAGGGTGACCGAGCGGACCGGCAGGCCGAGGACGCGCGCGGTGACGGCGTGGCTGAGCTCGTGGACGAACACCGACCCGTACAGCAGCAGCGCGTAGGCGAAGGCGACGGCGTAGCTGGCGGGCCGGTCGATGACGTCGTTGGCCTGCCCCTCGAACATCACGGTGACGAGGACGGCCACCAGGAACCAGCTCGGGGAGACGTAGACGGGCACGCCGAACGGACGGCCCACGAACAGGCCGGGACGGCCGGACCGGTCGTCGTCGGGGCCGGACTCGCCGGCGGGCGTCCTGCCCTGGGTCGGTGGCGCGCTCTGTGTCACGCCACCGATGCTACGGGCAGGCGGGGCCGGGGCGGCCCGCGGTGGCCCGGTTGCGGGATTTCGTCGGGGCTCTCGCCTACGCTGCTGGCCATGACGACCACCGAGGCGGGTAGTGAGGCGAATGTCCCGGCGGCCCGGCCCTCCGGGGCCGCGCCCACCGGTGAGGGCCCCGGCGAGGACGCGGGCGGAGGCGCTCGGCGGGACGCCGGGGAGGGCGCCGTCCAGGTGGTCGGGTCGCTGTCGCCGTCCCGCGCGGGCGACTTCATGACCTGCCCGCTGCTGTACCGGTTCCGGGTGATCGACAAGCTTCCCGAGCGGCCGAGCGCGGCCGCGGCGCGGGGGACGCTGGTGCACGCGGTGCTGGAGCGGCTGTACGACCTGCCGACGGGCGGTCGGACGCCGGAGGCGGCGCTGGAGCTGCTCGTCCCGCAGTGGGAGCGGCTGCTGGAGCAGGAGCCGGAGCTCGCCGAGCTGTTCGCGGGCGAGGACGGCGAGGCCGAGCGGGCTCAGTGGCTGGAGCAGGCGCGGCGGATGGTGGAACGGTACTTCACGCTGGAGGATCCGCGCCGCCTGGAGCCCGCCGAGCGGGAGCTGTTCGTGGAGACCGTGCTCGACTCGGGGCTGAAGCTGCGGGGCTACATCGACCGGGTGGACGTGGCGCCGAGCGGCGACGTGCGGATCGTGGACTACAAGACGGGGACGGCCCCCCGGGCCGACTTCGAGGCGCGGGCGCTGTTCCAGATGAAGTTCTACGCGCTGGTGCTGTGGCGGCTCCAGGGGCGGGTGCCGCGCCTGTTGCAGCTGATGTACCTGGGGAACGGCGAGGTGCTGCGCTACGAGCCCGACGAGGCCGACCTGCGGGCCACGCAGCGGAAGGTGGAGGCGCTGTGGGAGGCGATCCGCCGGGCCATGGACACCGGTGAGTGGCGGCCGCGGACGAGCCGGCTGTGCGACTGGTGCGACCACAGGGAGCGGTGCCCGCAGTTCGGGGGCACTCCCCCGCCGCTGCCGGTGAAGCCGGTCGACCGCCCGTCCCCGGCCGATCTGGAGTCCGCCGCGCGGGAACGCGACGACCTCTGACCCGTACCTCCGAGGCGAACCCCTGAGCCGAGCCCCGTCTCCGGCGCGCCCCGCGATCTCCTCCTGGAGGAGCAGGGCCGACGCTTCCCAATGAACCGGGATGAAGCGGGCACCATGCTGCTGCACGGCGGGCCGCGCGGGGCCGGGCGTCCGGCGACCAAGCGCTTGATCAGGGATCTTGACCAAAGGCAGTGGCGGGGCCCCGCCGAACCTGAACGGCGCCTGAACGCCGGACGCGGCGCGGCGGCCGCGGTCGCTGACCGGCGCGGGGTTGGGGGTCGTATCGGGGCCGTGCCGCGCGTCCTCCTTGGGGAGGACGACAGATCCCCGCACAGGAGGGGTCACGACCTGGTACGACCTCCTAGGGTGAGAGTCGTGTCACCCCGTATCCGTGGTCTTCGTACCTGCCGTGCCTGGCTGCAGTCGCGCCCGCTGGCGGCCGACGCGCTGCTGGCGCTCGGCCTGCTGCTGGTGGGGCTGCCGCAGCTGTACGTGGAGGACCTGCCGCACGGGGAGGGCTACGAGCAGTTCCGCTCGCCCGACGTCGTGAACGGGCTGCTGGTGGGGATGGTGGCGCTCGCGCTGACGTTCCGGCAGCGCTATCCGCTGTCGGTGCTGATGTTCGTGGTCGCGGGCGACTCGTTCATGGTGCTGCGCGACTATCCGCCGTCGGTGCCGGACGTGGTGGCGTTCCTGATCGCGGTGTACAGCGTCGCGGCGCACCGGGGGCTGGCGCACAGCGCCCTCGGCGGGCTCGTCGGGCTCGTGTACTTCGTGGTGTCGGTGACGGTGATGCCGGTCGACATCTCGCCGGTGGTGCTGATCACCGATCTGGCGCTGGTCGGCGGGGTGTGGGTGCTGGGCCGGAACCTGCGGATGCGGCGGGCCTACTTCACCGAGCTGGAGGACCGGGCGGCGCGGCTGGAGCGGGCCCGGGGCACCGACGCGCGGGCGGCGCGGATCGAGGAGCGCTCGCGGATCGCGCGGGAGCTGCACGACGTGGTCGCCCACCATGTGAGCGTGATGACGGTGCAGGCGGGGGCGGCGCGGCGGATCATCGACCGGGACGCCGACAGCGCCCGGGAGGCGATGTCGACGATCGAGGAGGTCGGGCGGACGGCGCTGAGCGAGATGCGGCGGATCGTCGGGGTGCTGCGCACCGACCGGGACGCCGAGCAGGCGGGCCGGGAGCTGGCGCCGCAGCCGGGCCTCGGCGACCTCGGGGAGCTGCTGGACCACGTCCGGGAGACGGGCCTGTCGGTGCAGCTGTGGATCGAGGGCGAGGCGCGGACCCCCTCGCCGGGGGTGGACGTGGCGGCGTTCCGGCTCATCCAGGAGGCGCTGACGAATACGCTCAAGCACGCGGGCTCGCAGGCGCGGGCCTGGGTGCGGCTCTACTACACCGACGACGACCTGACCGTCGAGATCGAGGACGACGGGCACGGCACGGCGACGATCATGGCTGACAATGGGGACAACCCCGGGCACGGGCTGGTCGGGATGTACGAGCGGGTCGCGCTGTACGGCGGCGAGCTGCGGATCGGTCCGCGGGTCGGCGGCGGGTTCGGTGTGCGGGCACGTTTCCCCTTGGAGGCATAGGTTGAGGACGAGCGGTGCGATCGGCGTGAGGCGAGGAGCGGGGACGATGGACGCGAACGGGATGTGCCGATGAGCACGGTGCGGGTGCTGCTCGTCGATGACCAGCCGCTGCTGCGGACGGGTTTCCGGCTGATCCTGGAGGCCGAGGCCGACATCGCGGTCGTCGGCGAGGCCGGGGACGGCGCGGCGGCGGTGGAGATGACGCGGTCGCTGCTGCCCGACGTGGTGCTGATGGACATCCGGATGCCGGGCGTGGACGGGATCGAGGCGACCCGGCGGATCATCCGGGAGGGCGCCGCCTCGCACGACCCGAAGGTGCTGATCCTCACGACGTTCGACCTGGACGAGTACGTGATCGAGGCGGTGCGGGCGGGCGCGAGCGGGTTCCTGCTGAAGGACTCCCCGCCCGAGGACCTCGTGCAGGCGATCCGGATCGTCGCGGCGGGCGACGCGATCGTGGCGCCGTCGGTGACGCGGCGGCTGCTGGACAAGTTCGCGACGCGGCTGCCCGCGGTGCGGGACTCCTCTCCCCCGCCCGGGCTGGACACCCTCACCGAGCGCGAGCGCGAGGTGCTCTCGCATGTGGCGCGGGGCCAGTCGAACGCGGAGATCGCGGCGGAGCTGGTGGTGAGCGAGACGACGGTGAAGACGCACGTGGGCAACGTCCTGGCGAAGCTGGGGCTGCGCGACCGGGTGCAGGCGGTCGTGTACGCCTACGAGACGGGAATGAGCCGCCCCGGGCAGAGCTGACCCCGACGGCGGAACCGTCCCCGGCGGGCAGATCCGACCCCGACCCCGACCCTGACGTCACACCGGCCGGTCCTCCCTGGAAGGAGGGCCGGCCGGCGGCGTTCTCCCCGTTCTCCCCTGAGGCGGCCCTGAATGAGACCCCCTCCTTTGACCAGGGGTTCCTACTCCGGGAGGACGACCGGGTGGAGGACCTCTCATGCCGGGGATGGAGCGGTAAGTCCATTCCTGGGGTGCATCTCACGAGGCCGCCCGACTCCTACTGTTTCTTAGGACGGGCCGCCGGGGGATCGGGCGCGACCCGCACCCTTAATCGCATTTCCGTTTCTCCACCCGAGACAGGGGAGTTTCTCGTGACGAACACCGCCCCATCGACCGCTGACGCGCACGCCGCGCCCGGGGCGGGCGAATTCGCCGCACGGGCGCACCAGATCGCGAAGGTGTACGGGAAGGGCGACGCGCAGGTCGTCGCCCTCGACAGCGTGACCGTCGGAATCCCCCGCGGCCGCTTCACCGCGATCATGGGCCCGTCCGGGTCCGGCAAGTCGACGCTGATGCACTGCATGGCAGGGCTGGACTCGGTGGACTCCGGGGAGGTCTACATCGGCGACACCGAGCTGACGCGGCTGCGCGACAAGCAGCTCACCCGCCTCCGCCGCGACAAGATCGGTTTCATCTTCCAGGCGTTCAACCTCGTCCCGACACTGACCGCGCTGGAGAACATCACGCTGCCGATGGACATCGCCGGGCGCAAGCCCGACCGGCAGTGGCTGGACGCCGTGATCGACACGGTGGGGCTGCGGCCCCGGTTGAAGCACCGGCCGACGGAGCTGTCGGGCGGCCAGCAGCAGCGTGTGGCGTGCGCCCGCGCCCTCGCCGCCCGGCCCGAGATCATCTTCGCGGACGAGCCGACCGGGAACCTGGACTCGCGCTCGGGCGCCGAGGTGCTGGGCTTCCTGCGCGACTCGGTGCGGCGGATGGGCCAGACGATCGTGATGGTCACCCACGACCCCTCCGCCGCCGCGTACGCCGACCAGGTGCTGTTCCTCACCGACGGGCAGATCGTCGACACGATGACGCAGCCGACGGCCGACCGCGTCCTGGAGCGCATGAAGGGCTTCGAGTCGGGGCCGCGCGCCGGCGCGGGCGTCCCCGCGGGCGCCTCCGGCCTCCCGGGCGGGCAGGAGCCGGGGGTCTCGGCGCGATGATGGGCAAGGTCACGCTCCGCAACCTCGCGGCGCACAAGATCAGGCTGGTCCTCACGGCCGTCGCGGTGATCCTCGGCGTGGCGTTCGTGGCGGGCACGCTGATGTTCACCGACACGATGAACAAGCGGTTCGACGACCTGTTCAGCCGCATCGGCACGAACGTCGCGGTGGACGTGCGGGCCAAGAAGGTGGTCGACGGCGACGACGACGGGTCCGCGGCGCAGCCCGTGCCCGCCGCCGTGCTGAAGGCCGTCCAGAACGTCGACGGGGTGAAGGACCCGTTCGGCAACGTCACCGGGTACGCCGCCGTGGTCGGCGCCGACGGGAAGGTCGTCGGCCAGAGCGGGGAGGGCCCGCCGCAGCTCGGCACCAACTGGAACCCCAAGGGCTCCTACGATCTGAAGACGGGCCGGGCGCCGCGGGGGCCGCACGAGGTCGTCATCGACGCCGACACCGCGTCCAAGGGCAAGATCGCGGTGGGCTCCACCGCGCGGATCGTCACCTCGGGCCAGCCGGCCCGGATGACGGTCGTCGGGCTGATCGACACCGGTGACCTGATGGGCGCGACCGTCACCGCGTTCGAC
This sequence comes from Actinomadura litoris, assembly GCF_009733595.1. Lineage (GTDB taxonomy): Bacteria > Actinomycetota > Actinomycetes > Streptosporangiales > Streptosporangiaceae > Spirillospora > Spirillospora litoris. The sequence goes on from NZ_WOFH01000004.1 coordinate 528,264, forward strand.
ACCCCGACCGCGCAGCGGATGCTGCTGAAGCCCGGCTTCTTCTCCGACATCGAGATGGCCTCGTCGGGGCCGTCGCAGGCGGAGCTGAAGTCGCGGGTCGCCAAGGCGCTGCCGGAGGGCATGGAGGCCGTCACCGGCACCGAGCTGCGCGAGGAGACCAAGAGCGACATCGCCTCGATGCTGAACTTCTTCCGCACGTTCCTGCTGGTGTTCGCGCTGATCTCGATCTTCGTCGGGGCGTTCATCATCTTCAACACGTTCTCGATGCTGGTCGCGCAGCGGACCCGGGAGCTGGCGCTGCTGCGCGCCATCGGCGCGGCCCGCCCGCAGGTGACGCGGGCCGTGATCGGCGAGGCCGTCGCGGTCGGGTTCGTCGGGTCCACCTTCGGCCTCGCCGCGGGCGCGGGCCTGGCCGCCGCGCTCCAGGCGGCGTCGGGGATGGGCGGCGGGCTCACCTTCACCGCCAGCCCCGTGATCTGGTCGTACGTGGTCGGGATCGTCGTCACCGTCGTGTCGGCGTACTTCCCGGCGCGGCGCGCCGCGAAGATCCCGCCGGTCGCGGCGATGCGCGACGACGTCGCGCTGCCGCAGCGGTCGCTGCGCATCCGGGTCGCGCTCGGGTCGCTGCTCACGCTGGTCGGCGCGGGCCTGATCGGGACCGGGCTCAGCGGCGGCGGCGGCAGCGCGGTGGCGCTCGTCGGCGGCGGCGCGTTCGGGGTGTTCATCGGCGTCGCGATGCTCGCGCCGGTGATCAGCGTCCCGGTGGTGCGGGTCCTGGCGGCGCCGTTCGCGAAGGTGATGGGCACCCCCGGGCGGCTCGCGCAGCAGAACGCGCTGCGCAACCCGCGGCGCACCGCCGCGACCGCCGCCGCCCTCATGATCGGCCTCGCGCTGATCACGATGGTGAACGTGATGGGCGCCTCGATGCGCAAGTCGGTGGACGCGCAGATCGACCGGCAGTTCGGCGCCGACTACCTCGTCCAGCCGCAGGGCGGCGGCGGCATCGACCCCGGCGTCCTGCCGAAGGTCAAGGCCACCCCCGGCGTCCAGTCGGCGTCGGTGACCTACGAGGGCAAGGCGAAGATCGCCGGAGACGGCACCACCTACATGGCCGGTGACGTCGCCGCGATCGCGAGCGCCGCGCGGCTGAAGATCGTCTCGGGCGGCACCGACCTCGGCGCCGCCGGGATGATGGTGGACGAGGGCACCGCGAAGGATGAGGGCTGGAAGGTCGGCTCGACGGTGTCCGCGCAGTTCACCGACGGGAAGACCCAGCGGCTCACCGTCGCCGGCGTCTACGCCAAGAGCGACCTGATCGGCGGCAAGGTCATCGCGCTGCCCGTCTACCTGGCCCACACCGCCAAGCCGTCCGCCGACGCCCTGCTGGTCGACGCGGCCAGCACGGACGCGGGGACGAAGGCGGCGCTGGAGACGACGCTGAAGGACCACCCGAACTTGAAGGTGTCCGACCAGGCGTCGCTGAAGAAGGACGCCCGCAAGCAGGTCGACTTCATCGTGACGTTCCTGTCGATCCTGCTCGCCATGTCCGTGATCATCGCGGCGGTCGGCGTGATCAACACGCTGGCGCTGTCGGTGATCGAGCGGACAAGGGAGATCGGGCTGCTGCGCGCCATCGGCATCAGCCGGCGGCAGCTGCGCCGGATGATCCGGTTGGAGTCCATCGTCATCGCGGTGTTCGGCGCGCTGCTCGGCATGGGCATCGGCGTGTCGTTCGGGGCGGCGCTGCAGAACGCGCTGAAGGACAAGGGCCTCAGCGAGCTGTCCATCCCCTTCGGCACCCTGGTCGCCTACCTCGTCGTCGCCGCCGTCATCGGCGTGCTCGCCGCGCTGTGGCCGGCGTGGCGGGCCGGGCGGATGGACGTCCTGAAGGCCATCTCCACCGAGTAGGGACCCTCCTCCCAGGCGCGGGCCCGCACCTCCCCGCGGACCCGCGCCGGAACGCCCCGTACGGCCCACACAGCGGACGGGGCGTTCCCCCTTTTCGGGGCACGGTCAGGCGGCCTCCGCCGGGACGGGCGCGGACGGCACGCCCGCGGCCCGCCGCAGCGGGCCGCGCAGGCACAGGGCCGTCAGCGACGTCGCGGCGCCCGCGCAGGCCAGGGCCTGCCCCACCGTCAGGACCTCCGCCAGCGCGCCCAGCACCACCGGGCCGGCGCCCTGCAACGTCATCAGGCCCGTCGACAGCAGCCCGAACGCCTGCCCCCGCCCGTCCTCGGGCAGCGCGTCCACGAAGGGCCGCTGGACGCCCAGCTCGTAGGCGAAGCCGCACCCGCACAGCAGCACCAGCGCCGCCGCGGCCGCCAGCGGCAGCGGCAGGGCGAGCGGCAGCAGCGGCAGCCCGAACAGCGCCATCAGCGGCACCGCGAGCCGCTCCCGCGCCGCCGGGCCGAGCAGCCGCCCCCCGGCGAGGTTGCCCAGCAGCATCCCCGCCGCCGAGCACGCCAGCAGCGCCCCCGCCGCCGCGTCCCCGTACCCGCGGACGCCCGCGTAGGGGACGAGGAGGCCCTCGGCGCCCGCCACGAACGCGGGCGGCAGCCACTGCGCCAGCAGCAGCGCCCGCACCGCCGGGTCCGCGAGCAGCCGCCGGTTCCCCGCCCAGCTCTCCCCCACCACCGACCCTCCCCCGGCCCCCGGCGGGGGAGGCAGGTCGGGCAGCCGGAGCCGCACCAGCAGCGCCGCCGCCAGATGCGCGGCCGCCGCGACCAGCAGCGCGTGCCGGGCTCCGGCGGCGGCGACCGCGAGGCCGCCGAACGCCAGCCCGAGCAGCTGCGCCGCCGCCGAGGCCATCGTCATCAGCGACCGGCCCAGCACGTAGGCGTCGCCGTCCAGCACCTCGGCGACCAGCCGGTTCGAGGCGCCCGCGAACACCGGCGTCGCGCACGCCACCACCGCGACCAGCGCCAGCGCCGCCGCCACCGGCATCTCCAGCAGGCCCAGCGCCAGCGCCGCGCCCGCCTCCAGCGCGTAGGCGCCCGCGATCAGCCGGCGCGGCCGGAGCCGGTCGGCGAGGGACCCGAGCAGCGCCCCGCCCACCAGCTGCGGCAGGAACCCGATGCCGTAGGCGACCGCCGCGAGCAGCGGCGACCCCGTCCGGCCGTACACCAGCACCGACAGCGCGATCATCCGCAGCGTGTCCGCCGCGATCGCCAGCGTCCGCGTCCCGAACAGCACCCGGAACCGCGGCTCCGCCAGCGCGTCCCGGTATCCGGCGCGGTGTCCGGCGCGGCCCTCGTCATCCACGTCCCCCGTCACCCGGCCACCCTCGCCGCCCGCCGCCTGCGCCGCGACGTTTACGTCCCCTGGCGTAAGGTCGGGTCGTGATCCGCCTGGAGGCGACCGCCGACGACCTGCTGCACAGCCGGTTCGCGCTGTCGCCGCTGTTCGAGCTGGACGGGCTGCTGCGCGCCCTCACCGGCCTGGGCGAGCGGGCCCTGCCCGGCGCGTGGGCCGAGCGGCTGCGCCCCGGGCTGGACGCGCTGCGCGCCGCGACCGACCTGGACGCCGTCCTCGCCCTCCAGACGGCCCGGTACGGCGCCGCGTTCGTCGCTCCCCCGCCCCGCGGCCTCGCGCAGACGGTCGAGGACGACCTGGCCGCCGTCCGCGCCACCCCGCCGGACGTCGCCCGCCGCGAGATCGCGCACGCGCTGCGGCTGCGCCCCGGCGCCGGGGAGCGGGCCCGCGCCGTCCTGGCCCGCCCCGACGCCCACCTCGCCGTCGCCGACGCGCTGGAGGCCGCCTGGCGGGCGCTGCTGGCCCCCGAGTGGCCGCGGCTGCGCGCCATCTGCGAGCGCGACGTCCTGCACCGCGCCGGGCGGCTCAGCGGCGGCGGCTGGGAGGCCGCCCTCCGCGACCTGCACCCCCGCGTCCGCTGGCGGGAGCGCGGCATCGACCTGCTCGGCCTGCGGCCCGAGGAGACCGTCCCGCTCGGCGGGACCGGCCTGCTGCTGATCCCGTCGGTGTTCGTCTGGCCCGGCATCGCCGCGCACACCGAGGCGCCCTGGCCCTACACCCTCATCTATCCGGCACGCGGCATCTCGGCGCTGTGGGAGCCCGCGCCGCCCGCCGCGCCCGGCGCGCTCGCCGCGCTGCTCGGCCGCACCCGCGCCCGGATCCTGATCGCCCTCGACGAGCCCGCCGGGACCACCCAGCTCGCCCGCGCCCTCGGCGTCGCGCCCGGGGCCGTCGGCGACCACCTCGCCGTCCTGCGCCGCGCCGGGCTCGCCGACCGCGCCCGCGCCGGACGCGCCGTCCTCTACCACCGCACGCCCCTCGGCGACGCGCTCGCCCGCACCCCCTGAACAGCCGAGGACCCGGCCCGGAAGGGCCGGGTCCTCGCGCGAGGTGAACGGGTCAGGCCTCGGGAGCGGACTCCTCCGCCGGCGCGGCGCCGGCCGCCGGGGCGACCGCGGCGCGGGCGACCTCGTCGGTCGCGCTCACCGTCGTGTTCTCCGGGAAGTGGCACGCGGCCTGGTGCCCCGGGCTCAGCTCCACCAGCGGCGGCTCGACCTGCTTGCAGATGTCCTGCGCCTTCCAGCAGCGCGTGTGGAACCGGCACGCGGGCGGCGGGTCCAGCGGGCTCGGGACGTCGCCCTGCAGCCGGATCCGCTGCCGGTCGCCCCGCTCGCTCGGGTCGGGGATCGGCACCGCCGACAGCAGCGCGTTGGTGTAGGGGTGCATCGGGCGCTCGTACAGGTCCGCGCGGTCCGCCAGCTCGACGATCTTGCCGAGGTACATGACCGCGACCCGGTCGGAGATGTGCCGCACCACCGACAGGTCGTGCGCGATCACCACGTAGGTGAGGTCGAGCTCGTCCTGCAGGTCCTCCAGCAGGTTCACCACCTGCGCCTGCACCGACACGTCCAGCGCCGACACCGGCTCGTCCGCGACGATCAGCTTCGGCTTCAGCGCGAGCGTGCGGGCGATGCCGATGCGCTGCCGCTGCCCGCCGGAGAACTCGTGCGGGTACCGGTTGTAGTGCTCGGGGTTCAGCCCGACCAGCTCCAGGATCTCCTGGACGGCCTTCTTCACGCCCTGCTTGGCCTCGATGTTCTGCAGCCGGAACGGCGCCCCGACGATCGCGCCGACCGTCTTGCGCGGGTTCAGCGACGAGTACGGGTCCTGGAAGATCATCTGGAGGTCGCGGCGGAGCGGCCGCAGCCGCCCCTGGGACATCTTCGTGATGTCCTCGCCCTCGAAGGTGATCTTCCCGAAGCTCGGGTCCAGCAGCCGCATGATCATCCGGCCGGTGGTGGACTTCCCGCAGCCCGACTCGCCCACCAGCCCCAGCGTCTCGCCCTTGCGGACCGAGAACGACACGCCGTCGACGGCCTTCACCGCCGCGACCTGCCGGCGCAGCAGCCCCGCCGTGACCGGGAAGTGCTTGCCGAGGTTGTCCACCTCCAGCAGCGGCTCGCCGTCGCGCGCCGGACGCGCCTCCTTGGCCAGGGACGGAGCCGTGCCGGACGCGGCGCCGGGCCCCTGCTCGGCGGTCTCCACCGGGGTGTCCGCCGCGGTCTTCTCAGTGCTCACAGTCTCGTTCCCACCCGTGCTCGTCACAGCTTCGGCCGGATCTCGGAGTCCCAGATCTCCCGCCGCTTCTCCAGCGAGAGATGGCAGGCCGCCTTGTGGCCCGGCTCGACCTCCAGCAGCTCGGGCCGCTCGGTCGTGCTCTTGCCGCCCGTCAGGTCACAGTAGGCGCAGCGCGGGTTGAACGCGCACCCCTCCGGGACGTTGATCAGGCTCGGCGGCGTCCCCTTGATCGGCATCAGCCGCTCGCTGCGCTCGCGGTCCAGCCGCGGCATCGACCCGAGCAGCCCCCACGTGTAGGGGTGCAGCGGGCGGTGGAAGGCGTCCTCCACCGAGGCGTACTCGGCGCAGCGGCCCGCGTACATCACGAGGATGTCGTCCGACAGCTCGGCGACCACCCCCAGGTCGTGGGTGATCATGATGATCGCGGAGTTGAACTCCTGTTGCAGGTCCCGGATCAGGTCCAGGATCTGCGCCTGTACCGTCACGTCCAGCGCGGTCGTGGGCTCGTCGGCGATCAGCAGCTCCGGGTCGCACGACAGCGCCATCGCGATCATCGCGCGCTGCCGCATGCCGCCCGAGAACTGGTGCGGGTAGTCGTCCACCCGCTGGTCGGGCTTGGGGATCCCGACCCGTCCGAGCATGTCGATGGCGTGCTTGCGCGCCACCTGCTTGGACACGTCGTTGTGCACCCGGTAGGCCTCGATGATCTGCTTGCCCACCGTGTAGAACGGGTGCATCGACGACAGCGGGTCCTGGAAGATCATCGACATCTTCCGGCCGCGCAGCCGGCGGACCTCGTTCTGGGACGCGCCGACCAGCTCCGTCCCGTCCAGCCAGATCTCGCCGGAGACGTTCGCGTTGCCCCGGTTGTGGAGCCCGAGGATCCCGAGGCTGGTCACGCTCTTGCCCGAGCCGGACTCGCCCACGATCCCGAGCGTGCTGCCCCGCTCCAGCTTGAACGACAACCCGTCCACCGACTTCACCAGGCCGTCGTCGGTCGGGAAGTGGATCTTCAGGTCGCGCACCTCAAGGAACGCGGTGGGCGCGCCGCGCCCGGCGGCGGTCTCGCCGGTGTCGTTCACCAGCTCGGCCTGTCGCTTGCGTGCCATCAGTTGTGCCTCACCCTCGGGTCGATGACGCCGTACAGGATGTCCACGACGAGGTTGGCGAGCACGATGAACAGCGCCGCGGTCATCGTGGCACCGAGCACGACCGGCAGGTCGCTCTGGTTCACCCCGTCCAGCGCGAGCTGGCCGAGGCCGGGAATCGAGAACGTCTTCTCCGTGATGATCGCGCCGCCGAGCACCAGCCCGACGTCCAGGCCGAACACCGTCATGATCGGCGTCAGCGAGGCGCGCAGGCCGTGCTTGAGCACCACCGTCTTCTCCGGCAGCCCCTTGGCGCGGGCCGTGCGGATGAAGTCCTCGTTCATCGTCTCCAGCATGCCCGCTCGCGTCAGCCGCGCGTACATCGCCGCGTAAAGGAACGCCAGGCAGATCCATGGCAGCAGCAGGTTGAACGGGTTGTCGCTCGGCCCGCTGTAGTTCACCGCGGGCAGGATCTCCCACCGGTGGACGATGAACGCCAGCGACAGCAGGCCCGTGAAGAAGATCGGCAGGGACACGCCCGCGAGGGCCACCCCCATCGCCGCCCGGTCGAAGATCGTCCCTCGGCGCAGCGCGGACAGGATGCCGATCGACACCCCCGCCACCAGCCACAGCACGGCCGCACCCGCGGTGATCATGAACGTGACCGGCGCGCGGTCCACGAGCTGGTCGGTCACCGACTGGTTGGTGCGGAAGGAGTAGCCGAGGCACGGCGCCGGGCAGTCGATCTTCTCGGTGCCCGTGTCGTAGGTGTCGCCGACGACGATCGCCTTGATGAACTTCCCGTACTGCACCGGGACCGGGTCATCGAGCCCGAACCGGTCCTTGATGGCCGCGAGGGTCGCCGCGTCCGGCTGTTTGCCGGCGAAGCGGCCCGCGATGTCGTCGGTGGTGACACCGGCGGCGCGGGGCACAAGGAAGAAGATGGCGAACGTCACCGCGCTGATGATGAGGAGCAACCCCACCGCGCCGAACAGGCGGCGAACAATGAATGCGACCACAGTCTCCGGCCCAGGCGGTCGCCGGGGGATCCCCCCGGCGACCGCCCTATGCCTTCACCTGCCTTCTCTCAGGTAGCTCGGGAACCGTGCGCTCAGCCGGTGACGCCGAGGTTGGCGTAGTCGTACATGCCGTAGCCCGCGTGGAAGTAGACGTTCGTCAGGTTCGTCGGGCGGTAGAGCAGCGACTTGGCGTACACGTTCGGCAGGATCGCGGCCTGCTCACGGATCCGCGCGTCGATCTGGTTGTAGATCTTCGCACGCTGCGCCGGGTCCTGGACCGCGACGACGTCGTCCCACATCTTGTTGACCTGCGGGTCGTCCAGCTCCTCGGCGTTGGCGTTGCCGGTGGGGACGATCGCGTCGACGTCGGAGACGGGCTGGAGGTAGCCGTAGCCGGTGTTCCAGTCCGGGGCCCAGCCGTAGGTCCCGAGGCCGATCTTCTCCTTGGCCATGAACTTCGGCGCGCCGAGCTGCTCGTTGGTGTAGGTGCCCGACGGGTAGCCCTTGAGGTTGAGCTTGATGTTGACCTTGGCGAGGGACTGCTGGAGCGCCTCGGCGGTCGCCTTCTCCTTCGGCCGGTCGCTCCGGAAGATCATGTTCGTGGAGAAGCCGCCCGGCTTGCCGCACTTGGCGAGCGAGGCCTTGGCCTGCGCCTGGTCGCCGGTGTAGGTCGGGTCCGCCTTCGTGTAGAAGTCGGTGCCCTTCTCGCGGCCCTGGACCGCCGGCGGCTGGATGGAGGTCGAGACCTGGCCGCCGACCTCACCGCCGTAGGCCCGGTACATCGCCGAGCGGTCGGCCGCGTACACGATCGCCTTGCGGCACTCGATGTTCGGGATGTTCTTGGTGTTGAGCGGGATGTACCAGTGGAAGCCGGCGAGCGGGTTGTCGGAGTTCGCCTTGAGCTTGGGGTTGGTCAGGATCTGCTGCCGCGCGGCGGCCTGCACACCCGAGCCGGGGAGGTCGATCTGGACGGTGCCGGCCTGCAGGCGGCTGTCGATCTCCTCGGCCTTCAGCCCCGACTGGACCTCGATCTTGTCGGGCAGCTGCTTGCGGTTCGGGTCGGTCGCCGGGTCCCAGTTGGTGTTGCGGACCCAGGTGCCGCCCTTCTTCGGCGTGTAGTCGCCCTGCAGCTTGTACGGGCCGGTCGAGACCGGGTGCATGCCGTAGCGGACGCCGGTGTCCTTGGCGGCCGGGACCGGCGCGGTCTGCCCGGAGAAGCCGACGACCTGGTCGAACTCGCTGAAGGCGGACTTCAGGTTGAACACGACGGTGTAGTCGTCGGGCGTGGAGACGCCCTTGAAGTTGTCGAGGTTCTTGTCCTTGAACGGGCCGTCGTACTTGCCGCCGACGTCCAGCAGCTGCGGGAAGTAGGAGGGGCCGTTGTGCAGGACGCTGCGGTCGAAGGTGCGCGCGACCGCGTACTTGATGTCCTTGGCCTTGACCTCGGTGCCGTCCTCGTACTTGACGCCGCGCTTGAGCTTGTACGTCCAGGTCTTGCTGCCGTTGGACGCGGTGCCCGGCGCCTCCGCGAGGTCGGGGACCATCTTGGAGCCCTCAAGACCCGGCTTGGAGTTGTAGGTCATCAGCGACCGGGAGAAGATCCGGACGAAGTTCAGCCCGTAGGCGTAGTAGATGTTCGCGGGGTCCAGCGACTCGAAGTCGTCCGGCTGCGCGAACTTCAGCACGCCGCCCTTGTGGTCGGAGACGTTGACGACCGCCGTGGAGCCGGCGTCGAACTTGGCGCCGTTGCCGCCGCCGCCTCCGTCGTCGTCACCGCCGCCACAGGCCGACAGCCCGAGGCCCAGGACGACGATCCCCGCCGCCGTACTGGTCACCACCTTGGGAGATTTCATCAGTTCCCTTTCGCTAATACCGGACGTTCGCCGGGGTCATCGGGCCCGTGGGTCCAGGGCGTCGCGCAGACCGTCGCCGAGCAGGTTGAAGGCCAGGACGGTGACGAAGATGGCGAGACCGGGGACGATCACGAAGTGAGGGGCGACCGAGTACAGCTCGGTGGCCTGCGACAGCATCCCGCCCCACGAGGGGTCGGGCGGGTTGATGCCGACACCGAGGAACGACAGCGCGGCCTCGAAGAGGATGTTGGTCGGGATCAGCAGGGTGGAGTACACCAGGATCGGCGCGACCAGGTTGGGCAGGATCTCCTTGAACAGGATGTAGGAGTTGCGCGCGCCCATGCTGCGCGCGGCGTCGACGAACTCGCGCTCGCGCAGCGACAAGGTCTGCCCGCGGATGATCCGGCCGATGTAGGGCCAGTTGAAGAACCCGATGATGAACACCAGGATCGCGATCCGCAGGTTGTTGCCTTCCAACCCCCACAGGCCCGGGGGGATCACGCCCACCAGCGAGATCGCGAACAGCACCAGGGGGAAGGCCAGGAAGACGTCCATCGTGCGGGCGATCAGGGTGTCGACCCACCCGCCGAAGTAGCCCGCGGTGATGCCCATCACGGTGCCGATCACGACCGACACCAGCGTGGCGAGCACGCCGATGAGCAGGGAGACCCGCGCCCCGTACAGGACGCGGCTGAAAAGGTCGCGCCCGTTGATGGGCTCGACGCCGAAGATGTGGTCGCCGCTCATGCCGCCCCACGGCTTGGTGGGGCCGCCCAGCGTCGCGTCCACCAGGTTCTGGTGGAACTCGTTGGGGGGGCTGCCGAGCCAGCCGACGACCAGGCCGGTGACGCCCGGAAGCGACAACACGATCAGGAACAGCACGACGATCCCGCCGCTGATGGCGACCTTGTCGCGCTTGAGCCGCATCCAGGCGATCTGGCCGAGGGAACGACCCTGGATCGCCTTGCGGTCGACGCCCGCAAGGACGGCCTCCGGCTGGGCCTCGCCCTCCGCTCCGGAAACCTCGATCGGTGCGGTCACGCTCCGTACCTCCTACCCCTTCGGGCCACACTGCCACCGGCGCACGCGCCCGGGAGGCCGCGAAGATCGTCCGCTGCCTCCGTGCCCGTTACGCCGCGTTTGCTGAAGGGAAACGTAGTCCTTCGGGCACGACTGTCCATCCGTGAGGCGACCTTCGCCAGTACCCGTATCTGACTTGTGATCTCGTCGTCATCTGGGGCACACGTGTCCACGCATCACTCCGGACAAATCGCCCGAATAGTACGTTCACCGGCACCCCTGACGGCAACCCGAACCCGGTCTAGACCGGCAAGCTTTACCGTACCGAGTCCGTTCCGAGATCGAACCTCCGCAGGTCACGCGGTCCGACATGACGGGCGGTCAGACTCGCGGCCGTCCCGGCCGCGCTCTCCCGCCACTCTCGCCACTCGGGCCCCGGCGCTCCCTCCGGCGGCCGGCCGCACCCGCGTTCGCACGCGCGGGCGGCCCCGCGCCCGGTTTCGGACCCCCGTGATCGGCGGGCCGCTCCGGCGCGGCGTCCCCTCCCTTCCCGACTTCCTGCGGACGGCGCGCGGGTCCGCCTCCGGGCCCCGTCGGCCCGCTCCGGGGACACGTCCCCGGCGACCACGTTCCGTCACTGATCATCTTCTGCCGCCCCCACCGTAACCCGTTCCGGAGGCGCCTCCGCCCCGGGGGCGCGGAGCGGAGGACGTCCGCCGCGCGACGAGACGCCGTCTCACCCCTGGGCCCGGGGGCGGACGCCCTGACCGGGCACCGGGCGGTTTGTTTCCCCACGCCCCGTCATTCGAGCGCGGGTCCGAAAACGGAGGCCACCCACGGGCCCAGCGGGAATTCGGCGCGGAATTTCATGTGATTCGCATCACATTGATGGCCTTCGTTCGCATTTTCTATCGTGCAGAGGTGCCCAGTTCAGGCCGCCGCTCCGCGGCTTCCAGCGTGTTATCGGAATAACTCATCACAGAGCGTCAGGTCGCTTCTGCGGGGGCGGGGCGACGCCGCTCGCCGATCGCCGGTGGTCCGTTCCATGGCCGCTCCCGCCGAGGGAGACGGCCATGGCCACCCAGCGTGACCCTTGCCAGGAACGATTCACACCGCTGCTTTCCATCGCCCGTAACCGATCTCGTGGGTGCTTTTCCTCGACGGGGTGAGCCCGGCGCCGCCGCGCCCGGGCGCCGGTGCCGTTCCGGCCCGGAATCGGCTCGGGTGAAATCGACGAACCGCCAATCCAGAGGGCGACGGGGGATCCGAATGCTCCGGCTGAAGGTGAATATCGACGATGTGGCCCGCATGCGCTTCGCCCGGGCTCCGGCTCCGCTCATGGAGGTCTACGCGGGTGTCCGCGTGTGGAAGGCGACACGGCGCGCGGGGCGGGTGGGCGCCGGGGCCCGGCGCGCCATCGACCGCTTCCCCTCCTCCGCGCGTCCGCTGCTCGACCTGATCCCCTCGACCGGGCCGGGGCCCGCGTTCGTCGCGCCGATCGAGCCCGACCTGCCCGCGGCGCTCGGGGACGTGCGCGACGCCCTGGCCCGCGGCGCCGCCCGCGAGCTGGAGCCGGTGCTGCGGGACGGGCGCGACTCCGAGTGGCTGCGGGCCCTCACCGCGGGGCGCCCCGGCGCGGCGGACCGCCTGGTGCGGGCGCTGGAGTCCTGCTTCGTCGCGTGCCTGCTCCCCCACTGGAGCGGCGTGCTCGCCGCGTTCGACGCCGAGGCCGCGCGCTTCGGGGAGACGCTGCTGCACCACGGCGCCGCGTCCGCGATCGACCGGCTGAGCCCGCTGGTGCGCTGGCGGGGCGGCGCGGTGGAGGTGCGCGGCGCCGCGGACGCGGAGATCACGCCGGGCGGCGGCGGGCTGGTGCTGCTGCCGCTGGCGTTCTGGGACGGCGACCCGCTCGTGCGCGGCCTGAGCGACGGGACGGTGCTGGTCGCCTACGCGGCCCCCGAGACCCGCCCGAAGCCGTCCGCGCGCGTGGGCGGCGACGACGAGGACGCGCTCGCGGGGCTGGTCGGGCAGACCCGGGCCGGGATCCTGCGGGCGCTGCCGGAGCCGTGCGGCACCTCCGAGCTGGCCGTGCGCATCGGGATGAGCGTCTCGGTGACCTCCGAGCACGCCAAGATCCTGCGTCGCGCCGGGCTGATCACGAGCGTCCGGCACGGGCGCCACGTCCGGCACGCGCTCACCTCGCTCGGCCGCACGATCGCGGCCCCCTGAACCCCCTGCGGGGGCCGGGGGACGCTACTGGATGCCCCGGTTCTTGAGGATCTGCTCGATCTCCAGGAGGTCGGGGTCGCCCGCGGCGGCCTGGCCGACCTCGCCCTTGGGGGCCTTCCCCTTCCGCTTGGCGGCCTTGCGCCCGCCGCCGCCGGCGGCGGCGGGCCTCTCCTCGCCGTCGGCCCGGCGGCCGAGCATCACGCCGGACGTCAGGTACAGCAGGACGGCCACGCCGGTCAGCGCCACCCCCGCCCACTTCACCGGGCTGAAGGCCAGGTCGACGAAGAACTCGGTGACGCCGGTCATGGCCGCGGCGAGCGGCACCAGCGACCACGCGGCGCCGCGCAGCGCGGCGCCGGCCCCGCGCCGGCCGTAGAGCCCCCAACTGATGACGAGCCCGAGCACGGTCACTCCCAGGCTGATCGCGAAGATGGCCGCGTCACTCATCTCTGCCTCGCATTCCCCGCGTCCTTCCCTTCATCGTCACATGCCGGCGGCCGTTTGCGCTCCTCCTGCCGGACGGTTCCGGCGCCGCGTCCTCATACCTGCGCGTGACACGGCGATGGAACGGCGGGCGGCGTCCCGGCCCCGGACCCGGGACCCGGGAGTGAGGCGCGGGGCCGGGGCGCCGACCGGTCAGCCCACCAGGGACGACAGGCGCTCGGGGGTCAGCTCGCGCAGGGACCCGACCACGGTGCGGCCCGGCGCGGGCGGGATCGGCAGGACGCTGGGCACCGCGACCGTCACGCAGCCCGCCGCCTCGGCCGCCGCGACGCCGTTCGGGGAGTCCTCCAGGACCACGCACCGGCGCGGCTCCGCGCGGAGCCGGGCGGCGGCCGTCAGGTAGGGCTCGGGATCGGGCTTGGTGCGCGACACCTCGTCGCCCGCCACGCTCAGCGCGAAGTACTCGCGGCCGACGGCGTCCAGCACCGGCTCGATGAGCCGGCGGTGGCTGGAGGACACCAGCGCGGTGGCCACGCCCGCCTCGCGCAGCCCGGTCAGCAGCTCCTTGGCGCCGGGCATCAGCGGGACGGCGGCGCTGAGCCGCTCGACCATGCCGTCCAGCATCCGCCGCCCGATCTCCGCGCGCGGCTCCGGCGACCCCGTCAGCTCCAGCATGTAGTCGACGGCGATGGCGAGCGAGCCGCCGACCAGCCGCTCCTGGTGCGCCGGGGTCCACGTCCCGCCGAGCCAGGCCATCACCTCCGACTCGACCTCGAACCAGACGCGCTCGGAATCGATCAGTAGGCCGTCCATGTCGAACAGGACTGCCTGAGGCCCCCCACGGGTCACGGTGCTCCCTCTGCGTTGAACGGTGCTTATGTGTTGAAAGTACCTGGATGACCGGACGAGGAGATGGCCGGGAGGCGTCCGCGCCGACCGCGAACGGTGACGGAAGGGCCACCGGACCGGTACGGTGCCCGGAAGCTACCAACGGGTAGGCCCCCGGCGACGGGAGGCCCCCTGGAGATGAGAGGGAGCGGCATGAGCGGTTACCGCGTCATCCTGGTCGGCACCGACGGCTCGGACTCCTCGTTCGGCGCCGTCGACCGCGCGGCGGAGCTGGCCGCCGCCACCGGCGCCACGCTGCTGCTCGCCACCGCCTACGCCCCGATGTCCGAGCGGGAGCGGGCGAGCGCCGCCGAGCAGCTCGGCGACCTCGCCTACAAGGTGCAGGGCTCCACCCCCGCCGACGACGCGCTCCGCGCCGCGCGCGGGCGGGCCGTCGCCGCGGGCGCCACCGACATCGACCAGGCCGCCGTCGCGGGCGAGGCCGTCGAGGTGATCTCGCGCCTGGCCAGGGAGCGCACGGCGGACCTCGTGGTGGTCGGCAACCGGGGGCTGGGCACCCTCGCCGGACGCATCCTCGGCTCGGTCCCGGCGAGCCTGTCGCACCGCGCGCCGTGCGACGTCCTGATCGTCCACACGACCCGCGGCAGGTGACGCGGACCACCGGCGGCGGGTGACACGATCGTGACCCGGGTTCCGCCTCCGGCGTACAGGCGCGGGGTCTGGGCCCGGAAGGGTGGGGTAGGTCACTGTCAGGACGTAGGCTGACAGCCACCGATCATGAGCGGGACCCCCGGCCCCGGGAATGACGGCCCCCGCGGTGACGCTGTACCGACGTCGGAAGGAGGCAGCGCGTGGTCGAGCTCGAAAGCGTTCCGGAACTCGTCGATCCGGTGCTCGTGGCCGCTTTTGAGGGGTGGAACGACGCCGGCGAGGCCGCGAGCGGGGTGATCCAGCACCTGGAGTCCACATGGGAGGCCGTCCCGATCGCCGAACTCGATCCCGACGACTACTACGACTTCCAGGTCACCCGCCCGATCGTCGAGATGATCGACGGTGAGACCCGCGGCATCACCTGGCCCACCACCCGCATCTCCTGGGCGCGGCTCCCCAACGGCCGCGACGTGGTGCTCGTGCACGGCATCGAGCCGAACATGCGCTGGCGCTCGTTCTGCCGGGAGCTGGTCGGGCTGATGCTGGAGCTGGACATCCGCAACGTCGTCCTGCTGGGCGCGCTGCTCGCCGACGCCCCCCACACCCGTCCGGTGCCGGTCACCGGCGCCGCGTCCGAGGCGGGCCTGGTCAACACCCTGCACCTGGAACCCGCCCGCTACGAGGGCCCCACCGGGATCCTCGGCGTCCTGCAGGACGCGTGCGCCAAGGCCGACCTCGACACCGTGTCGCTGTGGGCGGCGGTCCCCCACTACGTGGCGCAGCCCCCCTCCCCCAAGGCGACGCTGGCGCTGCTGCGCCGCGTGGAGGACCTGCTGGACGTCACCGTCCCCCTCGGCGAGCTGCCCGAGGAGGCGCGGGCCTGGGAGAACGGCGTCAACGAGCTCGCCGAGGAGGACTCCGAGGTCGCCGAGTACGTCCGCACGCTGGAGGAGCAGAAGGACGCCACCGAGCTGCCCGAGGCGAGCGGCGACGCGATCGCCCGCGAGTTCGAGCGCTACCTCCGCCGCCGCGACCCCGGATAGCCGGCATGGTTAGACTGATCACCCGACGCCCCCGGTGATGGCCCGCGCAGGCCGCGAACTGCGCACGAGCATGACCTCGACGACGATTCTCCGACGTGTGGAGGGCGGCACCGCCCGCGGGCGGTGACCCGCGGCGGCGCGTCGCCCGCGATTCGGGTCAGGCGCCCCCGCGAGCTGCGGCGGCAGCGCAGGCCCCGCGCGCACTCCTGCTGGGACCACCTCATCGCCGCCCCGCTGTGGCCGCTGCACGGCGCGAACCTCGGGACGCTGCTGCGCACCTGCGACGCCGTCGGCGCCTGCCTCGCCGTCCCCCGCCTCCCCTGGGTGCCGGACGCGCTCGAACGCGGGAACACCCTCCGCCGCCCGTCCTGCGTGCACTGGGTGAACGAGCCGCTCGGCTGGCTGGAGCGGCAGCGGGAGGCCGGTTCCCGCGTCGTCGGCGTCGAACTCGCCGACGAGGCGGTCCGGCTCGCCGACCTGCCCCCGGCGCGGGTGAGGACCGTCGCCGTCCTCGGCCACGAGCGGCACGGGATCCCCGGCGAGGCGCTGGACCTGCTCGACCTCGCCGTGGAGATCCCGATGGTGGGGGGCGGGAGCAGCCTGAACGTCGCCGTCGCCGGGTCGCTGGTCCTCTACCGGCTGGCGGGCCTGCTCTGAACGGCCGGTGATCCGACCGGGACCGGACGGAAGGAGCATGGGGACGCGGGCGTGCGCCGGCACGCCCGCGGACCGGGACTGCTCCGTGCCGGGGCGAGGGTCAGAGTGCGACGCCGAGCAGGGCGTCCGCCACCGCGCCGACCTGGGCGGGCGCCGACGCGGACCCCCCGCCCGTGCCGAGGGCCGCGTCGGCCCAGGCGTCCACGGCCGCCAGCGCGGCCGGGGCGTCGAGGTCGTCGGCCAGGGCGGCGCGCACGGCGGCCGCGACGGGCGCCGCGTCCGGGGCCGCCGGGAGCGCCGCGGCGGCGCGCCAGCGCGCGAGGCGGGCGGACGCCGCGTCCAGCTCGGCGCGGGTCCACTCCCAGTCGGAGCGGTAGTGGTGGGCCAGCAGCGCCAGCCGGATCGCCATCGGGTCGGTGCCCGCCTCCCGGAGCGCCGACACGAACACCAGGTTGCCGCGCGACTTGGACATCTTCTCGCCGTCCAGCCCGACCATGCCCGCGTGGACGTAGGAGTGGGCGTGCGGGCGCTCGCCGGTCGCGACCTGCGCGTGCGAGGCGCTCATCTCGTGGTGCGGGAACGCCAGGTCCGAGCCGCCGCCCTCCACGTCGAACGCCATCCCGAGGTACTCCACCGAGATCGCCGAGCACTCCACGTGCCAGCCGGGGCGGCCCTCCCCGAACGGCGACTCCCAGCCGGGCTCGCCGGGGCGCCGCGCCATCCACAGCAGCGGGTCGAGCGGGTCGCGCTTGCCGGGCCGGTCCGGGTCGCCGCCGCGCTCGGCGAACAGCGGCGCCATCTCCGCGCGGCTCAGGCGGCTGACCGCCCCGAAGTCGGGGTCGGCGCCGATGGGGAAGTAGATGTCGCCGCCGACCTCGTAGGCGGCGTCCTTGGCGCGCAGCTTCTCGATCATCTCGACGATCATCGGGATCGCCTCGACCGCGCCGATGTACTGGTCGGGCGGCAGCACGCGCAGCGCCGCCATGTCGGCGCGGAACAGCTCGATCTCCCGGTCGGCGAGCGCCCGCCAGTCCTCCCCGGTCTGCTGGGCACGTTCCAGCAGCGGGTCGTCCACGTCCGTCGTGTTCTGGACGTAGTGGACGCGGTGGCCGAGGTCGCGCCACACCCGGTTCACGAGGTCGAAGGCGAGATAGGTGTTGGCGTGGCCGATGTGCGTCGCGTCGTAGGGGGTGATGCCGCACACGTACATGCGGGCGGTGGCGCCGGGCTCCACCGGGCGCGCCGTGCCCGTCCCCGTGTCGTGCAGGCGCAGCGGCCGCGTCGCGGCGGGCAGCCCCGCGTCGGAGAGATGAGGGACATCGGAGGCGTGCCACGATCGCATACCGAAAGCTTATCCATGCGCGGTCGACGGGATTACTCCGAGATCACCCCTACTGCCCCGGTGTGTCCGCTCGATCGGCGGACCCGCCGGTCAGGGCGCCGCGACGGGTCAGCCCGACCGGACGCGCGGGTCCAGGAGCGAGTACCCGACGTCCACGGCGAGGTTGGCGAGCGTCACGAACAGCGTCACCACCAGCGTCACCCCGATGATCACCGGGGTGTCGCCGAGCGCGATCGACTGGTAGACGAGCTGGCCGACGCCCTGGAGGCCGAACACCTTCTCGGTGACGATCGTGGAGCCGACCAGCGCGCCGAGGTCGACGCCGAGCTGGGTGACGACCGGCGTCAGCGCCGCGCGCAGCCCGTGCCGGTAGACCACCCGCCGCCGCGTCAGCCCCTTCGCCTTCGCCGTGCGGACGTAGTCCTCGCCGAGGACGTCCAGCAGCGCCCCGCGCGTGAGGCGCGTGTAGGCGGCGACCATCAGGAACGCGAGCGCGACCCACGGCAGGACCATCCGCCGCAGGAAGTGCTCCTGGAGCGGCGGGCCCGCCTCGAAGGGGCCCGAGCCCCCGCCGATCCCGCCGGCGAACAGGTACAGCAGCGCCAGCGCCATCACGAACGGCGGCGTGGACAGCCCGAGCAGCACCAGCACCGTCGCCGCGCGGTCCCACAGGCTCCGCGCCCGGGTCGCGCTGAGCACGCCCGCGACGACGCCGCCCCCGCACGCCAGGAGCCCCGCGCCGAGGACGAGCCACAGCGTCGTCGGCAGCCGGTCGCCGATCAGCCGCGCCACCGGGACGCCGTTGACGTAGGAGTCGCCGAGGTCCCCCCCGGCCAGCCGCCGCAGGAACCGCCAGTACTGGACGAGGACGGGCTGGTCCAGCCCGAGGTTGCGGCGGATCTGGGCCAGCGTGTCGGCGGTCGCGCGCGGGCCGCCGATCACCCGCTCCACCGGGATCGGCGACACGTGCAGGAACACGAACACCAGCGTGGAGACGAGCCACAGCACGATCACCGCGTACAGCAGGCGGCGGAGGAGGAACCGCGTCACCGCCGCAGCTCCCCCCGCCGGACGGGGGACCGCTCAGCGCGCGGGTCGAGGGCGTCGCGGACGCCCTCGCCGACCAGGTTGAACGACAGCGTGGTCAGCAGCAGCAGGACGCCGGGCACCGCCAGCAGCCACCACGCGGTCTGGAACACCTCGCCGCCCTCGCCGAGCATCGACCCCCAGCTCGGCATCGGCGGCCGGACCCCGACGCCGAGGAAGGACAGCGTCGCCTCGAACACGATCGAGGCGGGGACCAGCAGCGAGGTCAGCACCGTGATCTGCGCGGCGAGGTTCGGCAGCACGTCCACGATCATGATCCGGGCGTCGGACGCGCCGAGCGAGCGGGCCGCCTCGATGAACTCCGCGCGCCGCAGCGACAGCACCTGGCCCCGGATGACCCGGCCGAACGCCGCGAACGAGAAGAACGCGATCACCAGCACGGTCATCGTCAGGCTCGCGCCGACCGAGGAGATCTGGAACGTCGTCGCCAGCGTGATCGCGACCAGCAGGTAGGGCAGCGCGAGCGTCATGTCCATCAGCCGCGCCAGCAGCGTGTCGAGGACGCCGCCGACATAGCCCGCGAGCATCCCCGCGAACGTCCCGGCCAGCGAGGCGAGCAGCGCCGCGAGGACGCCGACGAGCAGCGAGATCCGCGCGCCGTAGGCGGCGCGGACGAACACGTCCCGGCCGAGCTGGTCGGCGCCGAGCCAGAACTCCGCGCCGGGCCCGCGCGGCTGCCCGTTCGCGTCCAGGCCGGTCTCCGGGAACGTCGCGCCGTAGGGGTGGCCGCTCCAGCGGGCCCACAGCGGCGCCAGCACCGCGAACAGGGTGATGAGCCCGATCAGGGCCAGCGCGGCGACGGCGGCCCGGTCGCGGCGGAAGCGCGCCCACGCGAGCTGGGCCGGGGACCGGCCCCGCACCCGCCGTGACCCGCCGTGCGGAACGGCGACCGCCGCGCCCGCCGCCGAACCCGCCGCCGCGCGCCCCCAAGCCATCCCGGACTCCCCCGCAACCGAAGATCGCGATAGGTAGTCAAGCTAGCACCGACCGTCACGCGGGCGTGCCCGAACGCCGATACCGGCCGGTGTCCACGGTCGCTCCAGAACGCATCAGCGCACGTCAGAACACATCAGAACAGGCCGGAGAAGGCGATGGACGACGGGTCAGAGCACGCGGTCCCAGGACGCGGCGTCGCCGGGCACGGCGGAGAAGTCGTACCGCACGCCCCGCGCGGACAGCGCCGTGAGGCTGACCGAGGTGGTCCCCCACACGCGTCCGTCGCCGAGGTCCAGGAGCGGGAGCAGCGCCCTGCGGTCCGTGCGCGCGACGCCGTCCCCGGCGACGAGCGCGAACCACGCGCCCCACGCCTCCGCCACCGGCCCCTCCCCCGGGACGGGACGCGGCGCGGCGGCGAACCGGGGCCGGAAGTGCGCGAGCCGGGCCTCCATGTAGGCGTCCTCGGTCTGCCCCTCCAGCCGGCCCTCGCCCTCCAGCCCGCTGTTGACGATCATGTGGAGGCCGGGCGTGAGGGAACGTTCCACCAGCGTCTCGCCGTTCCAGGTCCACAGCCGCACCCGGTCGGTCTCGGCGCACACCAGGTAGAAGGGGTCGAACGCCGGGAGGTCGAGCTCGCCGAGCTTGCCGTCGGCGGCCATCCGCAGCGGCAGCCCGCCGCGCGTGGCACGGCCGTCGGGCGGCGCCATGCGGCCCCGCCCGTTCAGGACCGTCGCGACGCGCCGCGCCTCCGGGTCCACCGCGAGCCACGTCCCCCCGGCGCGCAGGTCACGCCCGCCGACGAGGCCGGGTCGGTCGTCCCAGTACCGGTCCGGCGGCTCCCAAGAGCGGGCAACGAACTCGTCACGCACGCCCACCAGCAGGACGGGAACGGGCGAGGAGGGCTCAAAACTCACGACCGCCGTGCACATGTCCCCCATTGGAGCACCAAGCCCGTTCCGTCCCGCGCCCGGGGTGCGCCCACGGCGGGGGCTACAGCGGCGGCCAGGGGATGGCGGGCCAGTCCTCGGGGGGGTAGGGGTGGATGCGGTGCTTGAGCATCAGCTCGACGCGGCGCCGGGTGGCGTCGACCTCCTCGGCGGTGAGCAGCTCCGCCAGCCGCGCGGTGAGCGGGCCGTCGCGCAGCGCCCGCTCGACGCGGCCGAGGGCCTCCAGCGCCTCGGGCGTGAGCGGCTTGCCGCGCCACTGCCACAGGACGGTGCGGAGCTTGTACTCGACGGAGAAGCACACGCCGTGGTCGCAGCCGTAGACGCGGCCGTCGCCGGGCGGCAGCAGGTGGCCGATCTTGCGGTCGGCGTTGTTGACGACGGCGTCGAACACCGCCATGCGGCGGACCGGGTCGTCCTCGGTGCGCGACAGCGCGACGAGGTCGATGTCGGGGTCGGGCTCGACCCACAGCTGGACCATGCCGGGCCCGTAGGGGCCGTCGCGGTGGACGGTCGGCGGGACGGTGCCCCAGCCCATCGCCTTGGAGACCTCGTAGGCCGCGACCTCGCGCTCGGCGAGCGTGCCGTCGGGGAAGTCCCAGAGCGGGCGCTCCCCCGCGACGGGCTTGTAGACGCAGTGGGCGGCGCGGCCCTCGTGCTCGATGGAGCAGTAGAGGGTGGCGTTGGAGGCCTGGACGAGCCGTCCCTCGACCGACAGGCGCCCGGCGAGCAGGAGGCTCTCGGCGGCGGGGACGTCCAGGGGGGACACCGGCTGCCCGGCGGGACCGTCGCCGGCGGGGGCCCGGTCCCGGGAGGACTGTGTCATGCGCTCATTCTCCCGGGCGGCGCGTCCGTGATCCAGCGCATGATCGGGTAGGGCGCCATATCAGCCGAGGTATCCGTTCTGACGCGGGCAGACGTGCCCCTCGGTGTCGAGCGGCAGCCCGCACAGCGGGCAGGGGGGACGCCCCGCCGCGACGACCTTCAGCGCGCGTTCGGCGAACGCGCGGGCCTGGGCGGCGCTGATCCGCACGCGCAGCACCGCGATCGCGGGGTCGTCGTCGCCGACCTCGGCGTCCTCGTCCTCGCCCTCGGTGACCTCCTGCGCCTCGATCACGACCTGCTCGTCGTCGGGGTCCCAGGCGAGGGCCATCGTGCCCACCTTGAACTCCTCCTCGACGGGCTGGTCGAGGGGGCCGTCGTCGCGCAGCTCCGACGGGGTGACGGCCGGGACGGGCGCGTCCCCGCCGCTGCGGCGCAGCACCTCGTCGAGCAGCTCCTCCAGCCGCTCGGCGAGCAGCGTCACCTGGAACTTCTCCAGGCCGACGCTGGTGACGCGGCGGCCGGAGCGGGCCTGGAGGTAGAAGGCGCGGTCCCCAGGCCGGCCGACGGCGCCGGCGACGAACCTGTCCGGCGGGTCGTAGGAGATGACGGGCATGGCAACGACCCTACGCGCCGCCGCCGACGGCCGCGTCACTCGACCCCGCGGCGCCCTCACCGGGCGGCGGGGGCAGCAGCGCGGCGACGTCGCCCCCGGTGTCGTTGACCCGGACGACGAACGGCCTCAGCTCGGTGTAGCGGATCGCGGTGAGGGACGCGGGGTCGGCCTGGATCCGCTGGAACTGGTCGAGGTGGAGGCCGAGCGCGTCGGCGACGATCGCCTTGATGATGTCGCCGTGGCTGCACATGGCGTAGACGGCGTCCTCGCCGTGCTCGGCGGCGATCCGCGCGTTCCACCCGCGGACGGCGGCGACGGCGCGGTGCTGCGCGTCCGCCATCGCCTCCCCCGCCTCGCCGGGGAAGCGCACGGCGCTCGGGTGGGTCTGGACGACCCGCCACAGCGGCTCCTCGGCCAGCTCCTTGAGGGGACGGCCCGTCCAGTCGCCGTAGCGGACCTCGCCGAGCCGCTCGTCCGTCTCGACCTTCCCGGCGGGGCCGGGCCGGCCGGCGGCGACGGCCTCGGCGGTCTCCACGCAGCGCTCCAGCGGGCTGGACACGACCGCGGCCAGCGGGACGGGCTCCAGCCGCGCGGCGAGCGCCGCCACCTGGGCGCGGCCGCGCTCGTCGAGGTGGACGCCGGGGGTCCACCCGGCGAGCAGGGGCCCGGTCATGGTGGTCAGGCCGTGTCTAACCAGGAGAAGGGTCGTCACATCCAGCACTCTAGGAGATGCCGGGCCCCGTGGTGATCGCGTCCGGGTTTCCCGAGTGCGGCGCGGATGCGGGAGAATGCGACGCGTGATCGTGGACAAGGCCATCTACGCCGGCGGAACGCGCACCGACATCGACGGCGACATCAGCGACGCCTTCGACCTCGCGCGCAGCCAGGGCGAGTGCTTCGTGTGGATCGGCCTCTTCGAGCCGGACGAGGCCGAGTTCGAGCTCGTCAAGGAGGAGCTCCATCTGCACCCGCTCGCCGCCGAGGACGCCGTGACGGCGCACCAGCGGCCGAAGATGGAACGCTACGGCGACACGCTGTTCGTGGTGCTGAAGACCCTCTCCTACATCGACGAGACCTCCGACATCGAGGTCGGCGAGATCATGGTGTTCCTGGAGAAGGACGTCGTCGTGACCGTCCGGCACGGCGCGGGCAACCCGCTGGGGCCCGTCCGCAGGCACCTGGAGGACTCCCCCGAGCTGCTCAAGCACGGCGCGGCCTCCGTGCTGTACGCGGTGTGCGACGAGGTCGTCGACCGGTACGGCCTCGTCGTGCACGAGGTCGAGGTCGACATCATCGGGCTGGAGAAGGCGGTGTTCGACCCGTCCGCGCGGGACGTCACCGAGGACGTCTACTCGCTCAAGCGGGAGGTGCTGGAGTTCCGCACCGCCGAGGACCCGCTGATCCCCGTCCTCCAGGAGATCGTGCGGGGGCGCGTCAGCGAGTGCGGCAGCACCCGCGAGTACTTCCGCGACGTCCTCGACCACCTGCTGATGGTGGACGGCCAGGTCGACGCGCACAACGAACTGCTCAACAGCGTGCTCACCGCGCATCTGGCGCTGCTCGGCAAGCAGCAGAACGAGGACATGCGCAAGATCTCGGCGTGGGCGGCGATCATCGCGGTCCCGACGGCCATCGCGGGGATCTACGGGATGAACTTCACCCACATGCCCGAACTCAAATGGTCCTTCGGGTATCCGCTGGTCATCCTAGTGATCGTTTCCATCAGCGCCTTCTTGTACCGCCGCCTCCACAAGAGCGGCTGGCTCTGACCCACCCCGATCACGCGCCACGGCCACGGCATGCGATGGCATCACCGAACCGCCCCACCTGCAACAGCACTAGCCCCAGATTGCCCAGCGCCTGGCCTTCAGAGGCTCGGTCCGCGGCGCGGGTCGCGGTGTCGCGGGCAAGGGTGGCCAGGGTGAGCCAGTCGTTGAACAGCCGCCGCCGGCCCAGGAGCCTGGCCGGGATGAGGGCCAGGGAGTTGGCGATGGCGGGGTGGCCGTTGGCGGCGGTGTGTGCCGCCGCCATGAGGTTGGGCAGCTCGGCGTCGAGCCACGCCGGCGACTGCTCACGGGTGGCGAACCCGTCCCCCTGCCCGTTGGGGAGCGGATCGGTGACCGTGGGGTCCAGACGGGCGTCCGCAGCCTCGGCGGTGCCGGTGTAGTAGTGCAGGAGCCACCGCAGGTCCTGGTCGCGCTGGTCGATGCCCGCGTGCCGTTCGCCCAGGGTGGCGGCGTACTGGCCGACCAGGTCGTGCATCCGCCACCGGCCATACGGGTCGCCGGGCTCGATCAGGTGCGCCTCGGCGAGCCGTTCCAGCAGCCGCCGCCCTTCGATTCCGGGAGCGCGGCGGTGGAGACCTGGGGCCCTGGGTTGAAGGTCAGCAACCGGAACATCCGGATCCGGGAGGGGCCGGCCAGGCGGGCCGCTTTCCCTGGCCCGTTCACGCCATGTTCTGACCGGCCCCGGTCATCCCCGCGGCCGCCGGTGGAGGCCACAGGGGCGGAGCCGCCCCTGTGGCCTTGCCGGTTCAGTTACAGGGTCCCCAAGAGGAGATCTTGTCGTTGGCGCTGTTGCCGATGTTGGGGGACGAGTCGCCGGGGCCGGTCACGTAGACGGCGCGTCCACTGGAGTTCGTGTGTTCGAAGAAGCAGACGACCGTGCCAGTGCGGTTCCAGAGGGAAGTCGTCTTGTCGTTGATGGCGGATCCGACGTTGGACACCGTGGTCCCGCCGGACAGGAAACGTCCGTTGTAGTTGGAGTGCTCCCAGACACAGACGGAGCCGTCGGGGCAGTCGCGCCAGTCGGCGTTCGCGATGCCGGTGGTGCCGACCGTGGTCCCTGCCGCGCATGCCGCCGCGACCGCTCCGACAGTCAGCGTCCTCTTCAGTTTCATGCCTGCCCTCTCCTGTGGTGGCGGCGAGGATTCGCCGTCGACGATGGCCCGTGCGGGGGCGTGGTCGGGGCGCCGGTGGCCACCGCCCTGATCAGTGCCGTAGCCAGGGCCTGAACCTTGGACATGCGGGCAAGCTAGCCCGGGGGCGCGACCCCGGGACACCGGGCATTGTCCGTTGAACATCCGGGTAGTCCGGGGGGCACCACCGGGCGCTGGCGGACGGTCCCAAGCTCAACCGGGGCGTCGGTCGGGGCGCGGCTTCGGCGGGCGTCGGTGTGATCCGGGGCCTGCGCGGCTCGTCCGGGTCCCATGCCGCGACGGTGCCTCCGCGGGCCCGGTGCGCCTGCCCGAACACATCGCGGGCACCGCGAGAGCGGCCGGAGCCGGCGTCGGGTCAGGTCGCGGTGATGGTGCCGGCGGCCAGCAGGCCCAGCAGGGCGCCGCCGAGGGCCACCCGGTAGTAGACGAACACCATCATCGAGTGGCGGGTGAGGAACTTCAGCAGCCACGCGATGCAGGCGTACCCGACGACGAACGACACGATGGTGGCGACGATCGTCGGCACGATCTGGAGCGATCCGTCGAAGGCCTTGCGCAGCTCGAACAGCCCCGACAGGACGACGGCGGGGATCGACAGCAGGAAGGAGTAGCGGGCGGCGGCCTCACGGGTGTAGCCGAGGAACAGCGCGCCGGTCATCGTGGAGCCCGAGCGCGAGGAGCCGGGGATCAGCGACAGGCACTGGAACGCGCCGATCAGCAGGCCGTCGCGCATGTTGAGGTCGGCGACCTCGCGCTTCTTGATGCCCGCCCACTCCGACACCATCAGCAGCAGGCCCATCAGGATCAGCGACGTCGAGTTGATCCACAGGTTGCGGGAGGGCCCCTCGATGAAGTCCTTGAACGCGAGGCCGCACACCGCGATGGGGATGGTGCCGAGGCCGATGTACCAGCCCATCCGCGCGTCCTGGTGGGGGCGCAGCTCGGGGGTCCACAGGCTCTTGGTCCAGGTGGTGAGGATGCGGACGAGGTCGCGCCAGAAGTAGATGATGACGGCGGCCATGGTGCCGAGCTGGATGACCGCCGTGAAGGGCGCGCCCGGGTCGTCCCAGCGCATCAGCTTGGGCACGATCAACAGGTGACCGGAGCTGGAGATCGGCAGGAACTCGGTGAGTCCCTGGACGATTCCGAGCACGGTCGCTTCCACGACGTTCACTGGCGGCGCGTCCCTCCCAGAGTGCGAGATGGGCCACGGCGACCGATCCCCCTGGAAGGGTAGCGGGCGTCGGCGGGAGGGATGGGCAAGCCACGGCGAACCCGCCTATATGAGCCCCCTCACCTGCGCGGACGCGGCCTCCCGTCACCTACGGGCCAGTTCCCGAATGTTTCCCGGCCATCTTCCCGTCACCCTCCGGGTGGCCGTGTGCGGACGATCACGACCGGTGACGGACGGGAGGGACGTCCGCGATGACCGCTACATTGACCGCCTATGAAGGAGCGTCACCTCGGGCGGAGCGGGCTGCTGGTGTCCCGGCTGGGCCTCGGCACCATGACCTGGGGGCAGGACACCGAGCCCGACGAGGCGGCGGAGCAGCTCGTCGCGTTCGTCGACGCCGGCGGCACGTTCGTCGACACCGCCGACGTCTACAGCGACGGCGACAGCGAGCGGATCCTCGGCCACCTGCTGCGCGAGTTCGTCGACCGGGACGGCCTCGTCGTCGCCACCAAGGCCGCGATCAGGCCCAACGGCCGCTACGACGGGTCGCGCCGGCACCTGCTCCGCGCGCTGGACGCCTCGCTCGACCGGATGGACCTGGAGCACGTCGACCTGTGGCAGCTCCACGTGTACGACCCCGCGACGCCCCTGGAGGAGACGCTGTCGGCGCTGGACGAGGCGGTCGCCTCCGGCCGCGCCCGCTACGTCGGCGTGTCGAACTACGCGGGCTGGCAGGTGTCCAAGGCCGCCGCGTGGCAGCGGGCCTGGCCCGGCCGCGCGCCCGTGGTGTCGGCCCAGCTGGAGTACTCGCTGCTGCGCCGCGACATCGAGCGGGAGGTCGTCCCCGCCGTGCTGGACGCGGGCGCGGGCCTGCTGCCCTACTCGCCGCTCGGGCGGGGCGTGCTCACCGGCAAGTACCGCACCGGCATCCCCGCCGGGTCCCGGGCGGCCGCGCCGCACTTCTTCGAGTTCGTCCAGCCCTACCTCGACGAGGAGTGCGCCCGGATCGTGGAGTCGGTGGTGACCGCCGCCGAGGGCCTCGGCGTATCCCCGCTCAGCGTGGCGCTCGCCTGGGTCCGGGACCGCCCCGGCGTCGCCGCGCCGATCGTCGGCGCCAGGACCGCCGCGCAGCTCGGCGCGATCCTGGAGAGCGAGGACCTCACGCTCCCGGGCGAGATCCGCGGGGCCCTGGACGACGTCTCCGACATGTCCCCCGCCCATTCGTGACGGTGCCCGCGTGACCGGCGGCGCGGATGGACGGAGTGTGCCCGTGACCATCCGGGACGTCCGTGGCACGCTCGGGACCGTCCATCGCCAACCCCGAGAAGCCGCGACGGGAAGCCCGTGACCGATCCCCACACCGACCACTCCCCCACCCCCGCCGAGCGGGCCGCGCGCGCCGCCGAGGCGCTGCGCGCCGCGGAGGCCGCCGGGGCGCAGGCCAAGGCCCGCCCGGCGCCGCCGCCCGACGCGACCGCGGCCCAGGCCGCGCCGGACGCGAAGGAGGGGGCCGCCGCGCTCGCCGAGCTGTTCGCGGAGGCGGGCGCCCCCGCGCCGCTCGCGGGCCGCGCCGCCGCCCGGCTCGGGCCCGGCGCCGCCGCCGCGCTGCGCGCCGACCCGTGGCGGCTGCTGCGCGTCCCCGGCGTCGCGCCCGCGCAGGCCGACCACTTCGCCCGGCGGCTGCTGGGCGAGGGCGCGCGCCCGGACGACCCGAGGCGGGGCCGCGCGCTGGTCCTGCACCTGCTGATCGAGGCGGCCCGCGAGGGGCACACGGTCACCCCGGCGGCGGACGTGGCGGCCGCGCTCCAGCGGATCGGCGTCCCGGACCCGCGCGCGGCGGTCGAGGCCGCGCTGGACGAGGCGGAGGTGCTGGCGCTCACCGAGGAGCCCGAGTTCGACGAGGACTCCGTCGAGGAGGCCGACCCGCCCGAGCCGGAGGAGACGCTCGGCCCGGCGCGGTGGGCGCTCGCCGAGGAGGCGGCGGCCGAGGGGCTGCGGCGGCTGACGCTCACGGCGGCGCCGCTGCTGGACGACGCGGCCGTCCGGGAGCTGCGCTCGGGCCTGCCCGAGGACCGCTCGCTCGCGCTCACCGCCGCGCTGCGCACCGGAGTCAGCATCCTGCGCGGGGCGCCCGGCGCGCTGGAGCGCGCCGCGCTGGAGATCGCCTCGGCCGCCGCGGGCCGGGGCGTCCGCGCCGCCGTCGTCGCCCCCACCGACCGCGCCGCCGCCGACCTGGCCCGCGACCTCCCCGGCGGGGAGGGCGGCGGGCCGCCGGTCACGAGCCTGCACCGGCTGCTGGAGCCGCGCGCGGACGCCTCCGCCGCGCCGGGCGCGGTCGTCTACGGGCGCGGCGAGCAGAATCCGTTCGACCTGGACCTGGTCCTCGTCACGGCCGCCGCCGGGCTCGACGTCGAGCTGTGCGCGGTGCTGGCCGAGGCGTGCGCCGACGGCACCCACCTGGTCCTGTGCGCGCGGGAGGGCGACGCGCCGCCCGCCGGTCCCGGCCGCCCGCTGGAGGACCTGGAGGCGTCCGAGGCCGTCCCGGTCGTGACGCTGGACGCCCCGCCCCCCGGAGACCCGCTCGGCGCGCTGACCGCCGCCGTGCGGGGCGGTGAGCTGGTCGCGGTGGACGCGCCGGGCCGCGAGGTCGTCGTGGTGCCCGCCGCCGACCCCGGGGAGGCGGTGCACCGCGCCGTCCAGCTCGTGACCGACTCGATCCCGCGCGCGCTCGGCATCCCGCTGGAGGACGTCCAGGTCGTCACGCCCGCCGCCGGCGGCGAGACGGGCGCGACCGCGCTCAACGCGGCGTTGAAGGCCCGGCTGAACCCGGGCCCGGGCAAGTTCGCGGGGATGGACCCCGGCGACCGGGTCGTGGTCGCCGCGCCGCTCCCCCAGGCGGCCGTGGGCGAGACGGGCGTGGTGCTCGGCGGCGGCGCGCACGGGCTCGACGTGGAGTTCCCCGGCGGCATGGCCACGCTGTCCCCGGCGGAGGCGGCGCGGCTGCGGCACGGCTGGGCGGTGCCGGTCGCGCTCGGGCGCGGGACGCCGCGTCCGGCGGTGGTTGCGGTGATGTCGGGCGAGGGGCTGTCGCGTCCGGTGGTGGCCACGGCGTTCGGGCTGGCGCGGCGGCACCTGTCGGTCGTGCAGGCGGCCGGGCCCGCGCTCGCCCGCGCCGTGCGGGACGTCGCGGCGCCCGCGCGGCGCACCCGGCTGGCCCGCCTGATGATGGGCTGAGCGCCAGGCTTCGAGAGCCGGGCCCCGCGAAGGGGCCCGGCTCGAAGGAACGCTACTGGGACGCGGCGGCGAGGGCGTGGATGCCGCCGTCCACGTGGACGATCTCGCCCGTGGTCGCCGGGAACCAGTCCGACAGCAGCGCGACGCAGGCGCGGGCGGTGGGCTCGCTGTCCTTGACGTCCCAGCCGAGCGGGGCGTTCTTCGGCCACATGTCGGTCATGCCCTCGAACCCGGGGATGCTCTTGGCCGCCATCGTGGCGAGCGGCCCGGCCGCGACGAGGTTGACGCGGATGCCCTGCGGGCCGAGGTACTTGGCCAGGTAGCGGGAGCAGGACTCCAGCCCCGCCTTGGCGACGCCCATCCAGTCGTACACCGGCCACGCCTTGGTGGCGTCGAAGTCCAGGCCGACGACCGAGCCGCCGTCCTTCATCAGCGGCAGGCACGCCATCGTCAGCGACTTCAGCGAGTACGTCGAGGCGTGGACGGCGGTCGCCACGTCCTCCCACGGCGTGTCGAGGAAGTTGCCGCCGAGCGCGTTCTGCGGCGCGAACGCGATCGCGTGGACGATGCCGTCGAGGTGTTCGAAGCCGTGCCCGCGCAGGCCGTCGGCCAGGCCGTCGAGCTGCTCGGCGCTGGTCACGTCCAGCTCCAGCACCGGCGGCGGCGCGTCGGGGCCCGACGGCAGCCGCTTGGCGGTGCGCTGGGTGAGGGTCGGGCGCGGGTAGGCGGTGAGCGCCACCTCGGCGCCCTGCTCCTGCGCGACCCGCGCGATGTGGAAGCCGATCGACTTGTCGGTCAGGACGCCCGTGACCAGGATCCGCTTGCCTTCGAGAATTCCCATGACCTCTAGTGCCCCATTCCCAGGCCGCCGTCGACCGGGATCACGGCCCCGGTGATGTAGGCGGCGTCCTCGCTCGCGACGAACCGCACGGCCTTGGCGACCTCCTCGGGCCGCGCGATGCGGCCGAGCGGGATCGACGCCGTGATCGCCTTCTGCTGGTCCTCGGTCAGCACCGCCGTCATGTCGGTGTCGACGAACCCCGGCGCGACCACGTTCACCGTGATGTTGCGGGAGCCGATCTCGCGGGCCAGGGACCGGGCGAACCCGACCAGGCCCGCCTTGGAGGCGGCGTAGTTCGTCTGCCCCGGCGAGCCCATGAGCCCGACCACCGACGACACCAGCACGATCCGGCCGGTGCGCTTGCGCATCATGCCCTTCACGCCGCGCTTGGCGACGCGGAAAGCGCCGGTGAGATTGGTGTCCAGGACCGAGGTGAACGACTCCTCGCTCATGATGGCCAGGAGGGTGTCCTTGGTGATGCCCGCGTTGGCGACGAGCACCTCGACCGGGCCCTGCTCCGCCTCGACCTTGGCGAACGCGGCG
The DNA here is from genome assembly GCF_009733595.1 of Actinomadura litoris. GTDB lineage: Bacteria > Actinomycetota > Actinomycetes > Streptosporangiales > Streptosporangiaceae > Spirillospora > Spirillospora litoris. Next base: position 559,164 of record NZ_WOFH01000004.1, read on the forward strand.
TCCACGTCCTCGGCGCTGGTGACGTCGCAGCGGACGCCGAACAGCCCCTCGGGAGGCTCGCCGGACCGGTAGGTGACGGCGACCGCGTCGCCCGCGGCGGCCAGCTCGCGGGCGACGGCCAGGCCGATGCCCCGGTTACCGCCGGTCACGAGGACAGAGCGACTCATCACGACCCTCTCGTTGCGCAGTGGTGGAACTCCCCGGCGAGGGGACGGGACGGGCCGGAGCGGCGCGCCCCCGCCCCGGCCCCGCGGCCGGTCTCGACCGCCGTCCGCGACCACCCCGAGCCGATTGTCCCGGGGCGGCAGCCTGGACACTAGCGGGCCCCCGGGGGGAAGAGGATGTGCCGACCCGACAAGATCCGCTGACCCGGCTTTGTTCGGGCCGCCGCGAAGGCCGTCGCGAAGCCGCCGCGGAGGCCGGCGGGGTAGGTTGCTGAGGGTGCATGACATCGATCCCGCCTTCACCGCGCTGCCGCTGCGCGCGCTGGCCGACGCGGCCCTGAGCCGGGCCCGCGAGCTCGGCGCCGAGCACGCCGACTTCCGGCTGGAGCGCATCCGCAGCCAGACCCTCCGGCTCGCCGACGCCGCCCTGGAGACCGCGCTGGACGCCGACGACGTGGGGCTGTCGGTCCGGGTCGTCAAGGACGGCACCTGGGGCTTCGCCGCCGGCATCGACCTCACCCCCGACGGGGCCGCCCGCGTCGCGGCCCAGGCCGTCGAGGTCGCCGCCGTCGCCCGGGCCGTCAACCGCGAGCCCATCGAGCTGGCGCCCGAGCCCGTCCACGGGGAGCGGACGTGGGTGTCCTCCTACGAGACCGACCCGTTCGCGGTCCCCACCGCCGACAAGGTCGCGCTGCTGGCGGGCTGGAGCCGCCGGCTGCTGTCCGACGACCGCGTCGACCACGTCGACGCGACGCTGCTCCAGGTGAAGGAGAACAAGTTCTTCGCCGACCTCGCGGGCACCGTGACCACCCAGCAGCGGGTCCGGCTGCACCCGGTGGTCAACGCCGTCGGGATCTCCGAGGGCCGCTTCGACACGATGCGGACGCTCGCCCCGCCCGCCGGCTACGGGTGGGAGTGGCTGACCGGCGCCCACTGGGACTGGGACGGCGAGCTTGAGCGCATCCCGGAGCTGCTCGCGGAGAAGCTCGCGGCGCCGTCGGTCGAGGCGGGCGCCTACGACGTCGTGATCGACCCGTCCAACCTGTGGCTGACGATCCACGAGTCGATCGGGCACGCCACCGAGCTGGACCGCGCGCTCGGGTACGAGGCCGCCTACGCGGGCACCTCGTTCGCGACCCCCGACAAGCTGGGCAATCTGCAATACGGGTCGGAGGTCATGAACATCACCGGCGACCGCACCGCCGAGCACGGCCTCGCGACGATCGGCTACGACGACGAGGGCGTGGAGACGCAGGCGTTCGACATCGTGTCGGGCGGGCTGTTCACCGGCTACCAGACCGACCGGCGCATCGCGCGGCTGACCGGCGCCGACCGCTCCAACGGGTGCGCGTTCGCCGACTCGGCGTCCAGCATGCCGATCCAGCGGATGGCGAACGTGTCGCTGCGGCCCGCCGAGAACGGCCCGTCCACCGACGAGCTGATCTCCGGTGTGGACCGGGGCGTCTACATCGTCGGCGACAAGAGCTGGTCGATCGACATGCAGCGGTACAACTTCCAGTTCACCGGGCAGCGCTTCTACCGGATCGAGAACGGGCGCCTGGCGGGGCAGCTCCGCGACGTCGCCTACCAGGCCACCACCACCGACTTCTGGAACTCGATGGAGGCGGTCGGCGGCCCGCAGACCTATGTGCTCGGCGGCGCGTTCAACTGCGGCAAGGGCCAGCCGGGGCAGGTCGCGCCGGTCAGCCACGGCTGCCCCGCGGCGCTGTTCCGCGGCGTCAACATCCTCAACGCGCTGAAGGAGGCCGGCCAGTGAGCACGATGGGGCCGCAGGAGGCCGTCGAACGGGCCCTGGCGCTGTCCCGCGCCGACGACTGCGTGGTGATCGCCGACGAATCCGCCACCGCCAATCTGCGGTGGGCGGGCAACACCCTCACGACCAACGGCGTCACGCGCTCCAGCCGCCTCACGGTGATCGCGCTGCGGAGCACCGGCGGCGGGGTCGCGGCGGGCGTGGTGTCGCGCGCCGCCGTCGGCCCCGACGGCGTCGAGGACCTGGTGCGCGCCGCCGAGGCCGACGCCGCGGGCAACGAGCCCGCCGAGGACGCGGCGCCGCTGGTCGCCGACGGCGCGAGCGCGGACTGGGACGAGGCCCCCGCCGAGACCGGCATCGGGGTGTTCGAGGGCGTCGCGCCCGCGCTCGGCGAGGCGTTCGCGCGGGCGCAGGCGGCCGACCGGCGGCTGTACGGGTTCGCCAACCACGTCATGACCTCGACGTTCGTCGGCAGCTCGGCCGGGCTCCGGCTGCGCCACGACCAGCCGACCGGGCTGCTGGAGCTGAACGCCAAGGGCGCGGGCGGCTCGGCCTGGGCCGGGGTCCCGACGCGCGACTTCACCGACGTGGACGTCCCCGGCATGGCCGAGGGGCTCGCGCGGCGGCTCGGCTGGGGCGAGCGGCGCGTGGACCTGCCCGCCGGGCGGTACGAGACGATCCTGCCGCCGAGCGCCGTCGCCGACCTGATGGTCTACCTGTACTGGTCGGCGGGCGCGCACGACGCCGAGGACGGCCGGACGGTGTTCAGCGCCCCCGGCGGCGGCACCCGCGTCGGCGAGCGGCTGGCGAACCTGCCGGTGACGCTGTCCAGCGACCCGGCGGCGCCGGGCCTGGAGTGCGCGCCGTTCGTCGTCGCGCACGCCTCCAGCCGCGAGTCGTCGGTGTTCGACAACGGCCTGCCGCTGGCCGCCACCGACTGGATCCGGGACGGCGAGCTCGCCTCGCTCGCCCAGACCCGCCACTCCGCCCGGCGGACCGGGCTGCCGCTCACGCCGTCGATCGACAACCTCGTGATGGCGGGGCCCGAGGGCGGCGCCGCGCTGGAGGACATGATCGCCCGCACCGAGCGCGGGCTGCTGCTGACCTGCCTGTGGTACATCCGCGAGGTCGATCCGCAGCGGCTGCTGCTGACCGGCCTCACCCGCGACGGCGTGTACCTCGTCGAGGGCGGCGAGGTCGTCGGGGCGGTGAACAACTTCCGGTTCAACGAGAGCCCGGTCGACCTGCTGTCGCGGCTGGCCGAGGTCGGCCGCACGGCGCCGACGCTGCCCCGCGAGTGGTCGGACTACTTCACCCGCGCCGCGATGCCGCCGGTGCGGATCGGCGACTTCAACATGTCGACGGTCTCCCAGGCGTCCTGAGGGCGCCTCCGGCGATCACGAGCGGCCGGGGCCGCCCGGAGTCCCTCTCCGGGCGGCCCCGCGCTGTCTCCCGGGCCGCCCCCGAGGCGCTCTGATTCGCCCGTGGGCGGCCCGGCGCCCCGGTGGGGGGCCCGGGGCCTCGACAGCGCCCCCTGGACCTGTCAGGCGCACTGTCAGCGTTTCGGGGGATTCTCAGTCGTCCTCCAGGCGGAATCCGACCTTCAGGCCGACCTGGTAGTGGGCGACCTCCCCCTCCTCGATCTGGCCCCGGACCTGCGTCACCTCGAACCAGTCCAGGTGCCGCAGCGTGCGCGCGGCCCGCCTGATCCCGTTGCGGATCGCGGCCTCGACGGACTCCGGCGAGGTCCCCACGATCTCGGTCACCCGGTATGTGCGGTCGGTCATCCCGTGCCTCCAGACGTCGGCGGTTCCCTGGGAAATGCCGGGGGCGACCTGCTGTCGCCCGGCGGACTCCTTGGGCTTACCGTGGAAATGTGAAGGTGAACCCCCGCCGTAGGCCCGAGGTCTACACGGTGACCGACGCGCCGCGCCCCATGTCGGAGGACATCGGGCACCGGCAGCGGCGCTACCTCGTGTCCATGGGCATCCGGACGAGCTGCTTCGTCGGCGCGGTCGTCGCGGCGATGGCCGGCGCCCCGCTGTGGGCTGTCGGGATCCTCGTGGCCGGAGCCCTGTTCCTGCCCTACGTCAGCGTGATCGTGGCGAACGGCGGCCGGGAGCCGACCGCCTCCCCGCACTTCGAGGAGCCCTCCGGAGAGTCCCAGGAGGACCCTGGGAGCCGCGCACAGAAGCCGATTTCCGGACAGCGACCGGAAATCGGGTCGTGACATTCTCTTGACTAACCGCGGGGGGTTTCGGTGTACGATTTGTACCGGCGCTCTGGTCCCCCGTCGGAGCGCCCGTGCCGGTGTTCCGGGCCCCCGTCGGAACACCGATGATGCGGCGCCGGGTGGATTGCCCCCGTATCCACCCGGCGCCGCTTTTCATGTCCGGGGGCTCCCCCTTGACCGGTTCGCGGGCCGCCCTTGAAGGACGCCGCGGCCGGTGAGCACATTTTCGCCGCGTTGCCCAGGCCCAAAGCTGGCCTGGTTCGGCCACGAGCCGAAATCCGCCCGGTCGAACTTTTCCGGCGGGGAGCCGTGCGGGTCGCCGCGCGATCTCCGGACCGGACGCCGGGTTCGCTTCCAGGACATCCCCCGCCATATCCGCGCACGTCATCATGCCTTGGGCGGTTGCTACTAGAACGGGATTCGAGCTAGCTTGGCGATTCGCGAGTTCCGCCCGTCGGCGTCCGGAAGGGGCACAGCGTGCGCCGCACCCTGTTCAACGAGGATCACGAGGCGTTCCGGAAGATGATCCGCGGCTTCGTCGCCGCCGAGGTCGCGCCGGTGTTCGGCTCCTGGGAGGAGGCGGGGCACCCGCCGCGCGAGTTCTACAACCGGCTCGGCGAGCTCGGGATCCTCGGCATCCAGGTGCCCGAGGAGTACGGCGGCGCGGGCGAGACCAGCTTCAAGTACCAGGCCGTGGTCGCCGAGGAGTGCGCCCGCGCGGGGGTGGGCTTCGGCGGCTACGTCGTCCACGTCAACCTGGTGCTGCCCTACCTGCTCAAGTACGCGACGCGGGAGCAGAAGGAGCGCTGGCTGCCGCCGTTCGCGGCCGGCGAGATGATGACGGCCATCGCGATGACCGAGCCCGGCACCGGCTCCGACCTCGCCGGGATGCGCACCACCGCGCGGCGCGACGGCGACCACTACGTGCTGAACGGCGCCAAGACCTTCATCACCGGCGGGGTGCTGGCCGACCGGGTGCTGGTGGTGGCCCGCACCTCCGCCGCCCCGGCCGGCGACCGGCGCGCGGGCCTGTCGATCCTCGCGGTCGACGCCCGCAGCGAGGGGTACGCGGTCGGGCGCAAGCTGGAGAAGATCGGGCTCCGCAGCTCCGACACGGCGGAGCTGTCGTTCACCGACGTGCGGGTGCCCGCCGGGGACCTGCTCGGCGAGGAGGGGCGCGGGTTCGAGTACCTCACCCACAACCTGGCGGAGGAGCGGCTCGGCATCGCCACGACCTCCTACGCCTCCGCCGCCGCGGCGGTGGGCTTCGCCCGCGCGTACGTGCGGGACCGGACGGTCTTCGGCAAGCCCGTCTCCTCGTTCCAGAACACCCGGTTCGTCCTCGCCGAGTGCGCCACCGAGGTGGAGGCGGCGCGGTCGCTGGTGGACCGCGCGATCGAGGCGCTGGACGCCGGGGAGCTGACCCCCGCCGACGCGGCCGTCGCCAAGCTGTTCTGCACCGAGGTGCAGGCGCGCGTGGTCGACAAGTGCCTCCAGCTCCACGGCGGCTACGGCTACATCCTGGAGTACCCGATCGCGCGGCTGTACGCCGACGCCCGCGTCTCGCGGATCTACGGCGGCACCAGCGAGGTGCTCAAGACGATCATCGCCAAGGACCTCCAGGTCTGAGCGGCCCGGGGATCAGTACCCGGGGATCAGTAGCGGCGGGCCTCGGCCAGCTGCCGCGCCAGCACGGACGGCGCGTCCACCAGCGAGGGCCCGTACCAGGTGAGGTGGCGGCCGTCGACGAGCGCGGCGTCCAGGCCGGGGAAGGACTCCGGGCCGTCGGCCGCGGTGAAGCGGTAGGGCTCGTCGGGCAGGACGACCAGGTCCGCGCCCGCCGCGTTCAGCTCCTCCAGCGGGACCTTCGGGTAGCGCTCGGGGTGCCCGGCGTAGACGTTCGCGACGCCCAGCCGGGACAGGACGTCGCCGGTGAAGGTGTCGCGGCCGACGACCATCCACGGCCGCCGCCACACCGGGACGACCGCCGCGCGCGGCGCGCCGGGCGCGACCCGCGCCCAGACGCGCTCGGCCTCCTCCAGCCAGGCGGGCGCCGGGGCGCGGCACGCCCCGGCCAGCATGCGGCGCAGGGAGGGGAGCGCCTCGTCCACGGTGCGGATCTCGGTCATCCAGACGGGGACGCCGGACGCGCGCAGCGCCTCGACGTCGCCGGGCCGGTTCTCCTCGGTGTTGCCGAGGACGACGTCGGGCCGCAGCGCGGCGACCTTCCCCAGGTCGGGGCTCTTCGTCCCGCCGACGCGCGGCACGTCCAGGCCGGCCGGGTGGGTGCACCAGTCGGTGGCCCCGGCGAGCAGGCCGGGCGCGCTCACCGCGACCGTCTCGGTCAGGGACGGGACGAGCGAGACGACCCGGCGCACCCGCTCGGGCAGGGGAACGGCCGCGCCGGTGTCGTCGGTGCCCGGCCCACCGGAACGCGTCATACGTTGCGGCGGTACTGGCCGCCGACCTCGAAGAACGCGTCGGTGATCTGCTGGAGGCTGCACACCCGGGCCGCGTCGACCAGGACCGCGAACACGTTCCCGCCCGAGCGCGCCGCGTCCTTGAGCGCGGCCAGCGCCGACTCGGCCTCCTCGCGGTGCGCGGCCTGGTAGGCCCGGACCCGGTCGAGCTGCGAGCGCTTCTCCTCGTCGGTGGCGCGCGCCAGCTCGATCGACACCGGGGTGCCGGAGTCGGCGTCCGGGCCGCGGAAGGTGTTGACGCCGACGATCGGCAGCGAGCCGTCGTGCTTGCGCTGCTCGTACAGCATCGACTCGTCCTGGATGCGGCCGCGCTGGTAGCCGGTCTCCATCGCGCCGAGCACGCCGCCGCGCTCGCTGATCCGGTCGAACTCGGCGAGCACCGCCTCCTCGACGAGGTCGGTCAGCTCGTCGATGACGAACGACCCCTGGAGCGGGTTCTCGTTCATCGCGAGGCCCCACTCGCGGTTGATGATGAGCTGGATCGCCAGGGCCCGGCGGACGGACTCGGCGGTCGGGGTGGTGACGGCCTCGTCGTAGGCGTTGGTGTGCAGGCTGTTGCAGTTGTCGTAGATCGCGATGAGCGCCTGGAGCGTCGTGCGGATGTCGTTGAAGTGCATCTCCTGCGCGTGCAGGGACCGCCCCGACGTCTGCACGTGGTACTTGAGCTTCTGGCTGCGCTCGTCGGCGCCGTACCGGTCGCGCATGGCGACGGCCCAGATGCGGCGGGCGACGCGTCCGAGGACGTTGTACTCGGGGTCCATGCCGTTGGAGAAGAAGAACGACAGGTTCGGCGCGAAGTCGTTCACGTCCATGCCGCGCGCCAGGTAGGACTCGACGTAGGTGAACCCGTTCGCCAGCGTGAACGCGAGCTGGCTGATGGGGTTCGCGCCCGCCTCGGCGATGTGGTAGCCGGAGATGGACACCGAGTAGAAGTTGCGGACGGAGTTGGCGATGAACCACTCCTGGATGTCGCCCATCATCCGCAGCGAGAACTCGGTGGAGAAGATGCAGGTGTTCTGCCCCTGGTCCTCCTTGAGGATGTCGGCCTGGACGGTGCCGCGCACGGTGGCCAGCACCCGCGCGCGCACCCCCGCCGCCTCCTCCTCGGACGGCTCGCGGCCGTGCTCCTCGCGGAAGGCGTCCATGCCCTGGTCGATGGCGGTGTTGAGGAAGAACGCCAGGATCGTCGGCGCGGGCCCGTTGATCGTCATCGACACCGACGTGGTCGGCGAGGACAGGTCGAACCCGTCGTAGAGCGCCTTCATGTCGTCCAGCGTCGCGATCGACACCCCGGACGTGCCGACCTTGCCGTACACGTCGGGGCGCTCGCCCGGGTCGCGCCCGTACAGCGTGACCGAGTCGAACGCGGTGGACAGCCGGGTCGCGGGCTGCCCCTCCGACAGCAGCTTGAAGCGCCGGTTGGTGCGGAACGGGTCGCCCTCCCCCGCGAACATCCGCGCCGGGTCCTCGTTGTCGCGCTTGAACGGGAACACCCCGGCGGTGAACGGGAACCTCCCCGGCAGGTTCTCCGAGCGCAGGAACCGCAGCAGCTCGCCGTGGTCGGTGTAGCGGGGCAGCGCGACGCGCGGGATCCGGCTGCCCGACAGGGACTCGCGGGCCAGCGGCGTGCGCAGCTCCCGGTCGCGGATCCGGACGACCTGCTCCTCGCCCGAGTAGGACTCCACGACGGCGGGCCAGCCCTCGACCAGCTCGGCGTTCGCGGGGTCGACGTCCCCGCGGGCCCGCTCCAGCAGCGCCTCGACCTCGGTGGCGTCGGTCAGCTCCGCGCGCACCTCGTCCAGCCGCTGGACGCGCCGGACCGCCTCGACCTGCCGACGCGTCGCCGCGTGGTAGCCGCGCACGGTCTCGGCGATGTCGGACAGGTACCGGACGCGCGCGGGCGGGATGATCGTCGCGGCGCCGGTGGACACCTTCGTCTCCGCCTCGGGCAGCGTCCCGGGCTCCAGGCGGAGCCCGTGCTCGCCGAGGAGCCCGCCCAGGTGCTGGTAGAGCGCGGTGACGCCGTCGTCGTTGAACGTGGCGGCGCTCGTGCCGAAGACCGGCATGTCGTCGGGCCGCTGCCCGAACGCCTCCCGGTTGCGGACGAGCTGCCGCGAGACGTCCCGCAGCGCGTCGGCCGCGCCGCGCCGCTCGAACTTGTTGATCGCGACCACGTCGGCGAAGTCGAGCATGTCGATCTTCTCCAGCTGGGACGCGGCGCCGAACTCCGGCGTCATCACATACAGCGACACGTCCACCAGCGGGACGATCGCGGCGTCGCCCTGCCCGATGCCGGGGGTCTCCAGGACCACGAGGTCGTACCCGGCGGCCTTGCACGCGGTGACGATGTCCTCGATGCCGCCGGGCAGCTCCCGCGCGCCGCGCGTGGCGAGCGAGCGGAAGAACACGTGGTCGCCGTCGAGGGAGTTCATCCGGATGCGGTCGCCGAGCAGCGCGCCGCCGCCGCGCCGCCGGGTCGGGTCGACGGCGAGCACCGCGACGCGGACCTTGTCCTGCTGGTCGACGCGCAGCCGCCGCACCAGCTCGTCGGTGAGCGAGGACTTGCCGGAGCCGCCCGTCCCGGTGATGCCGAGCACGGGCACGCGCCGCTTCCCGGCGGCCTCGGCGAGCAGCGCCCGGTCGGCCTCCGGCAGCTTCCCGGCCTGGAGGCAGGTGATCGCGCGGGCGAGGGCGCGCCGGTCCCCGGCGACGACCCCGTCCGCGGCGGCGGGCTCGGCGGCCAGGTCGACGTCGCAGTCGCGGACCAGCTCGTTGATCATCCCGGGCAGGCCGAGGCGCTGGCCGTCCTCGGGCGAGAAGATCCGCACCCCGGCGGCCGACAGCCGCGCGATCTCCTCGTGCACGATCACGCCGCCGCCCCCGCCGAACACCCGCACGTGCCCGGCGCCGGCCTCCTTCAGGCTCCGCGCGAGGAACTCGAAGTACTCGACGTGCCCGCCCTGGTAGGAGCTGATCGCGACGCCCTGCGCGTCCTCCTCCAGGACGGCGTCGACGACCTCGCGCACCGAGCGGTCGTGCCCGAGGTGCACGACCTCGGCGCCCTGCGCCTGGAGGATCCGCCGCATGATGTTGATCGCCGCGTCGTGCCCGTCGAACAGCGCCGCCGCCGTCACGAACCGCACCGGATGCTCCGGCACGTGGAGCTGCCCCGTCACCGTCTCCACCTCAACCCTTGGACATCCAATATTTGGAAGTTAAAATAGTTTCCGTGCGCGATCAGGTCAAGGACACATACGCTCATGCGATGCCCGCCACCCCCGATCCCATCGCCGAGGCCCACCGCCAGTGGAGCCTCCGCTGGCCCGAGCACGCCGACCACATGGCCGCCGTGACCTCGGTGATGCGCGCGCAGCAGCTGCTGCTGAGCCGCGTCGAGGCCGTCCTCAAGCCCTACGGCCTCACCTTCGCCGCCTACGAGGCGCTGCGCCTGCTCGCCTTCACGCGCACCGGCACCCTCCCGATGGGCAAGATGGGCGACCGGCTCATGGTGCACCCCGCGTCGGTGACCAACGTGATCGGGCGCCTGGAGCAGCGCGGCCTGGTCGGCCGCGGCCCCTCCCCCGCCGACCGACGCGTCGTCCTCGCCACCATCACCGGCGCCGGGCGCGAGCTGGCGGAGGAGGCCACCGCCGCGCTCAACGAGTCCGGGTTCGGCATCGCCGGGCTGCCCGCCGCGCGGGCCGTCGAGATCACCGCGGCGCTGCGCGCCGTCCGCGCCGCCACGGGCGAGGTCGAGGAGCCCTGACGCCCGAGATGCCGGATTTGTGACTCATGACCGCCCCTCAGGCCGGATGACCGGTAGATCAAATATGCTGCGAATCACACCCCGGAAGGCGCGAGGAGGCGGCAATGGCGGATTCGCCGACGACGACGTACGGCGGCTATCTGCGACTCGACCGGCTGCTGTCATGCCAGGAGCCGAGGACCGGCGCGCACGACGAGATGCTGTTCGTGATCATCCATCAGGTCTACGAGCTGTGGTTCAAGCAGATCCTGCACGAGGCGGCCCTGCTCCAGCGCAGGCTGGAGGAGGGCAACAGCGCCGGGTCGCTGCACACCGCCCGCCGCATCGCCAAGATCCTCAAAACCGTCGTCGGCCAGCTGGACGTGCTGGAGACCATGACGCCCCGGCAGTTCGCGTCCTTCCGCGACGCGCTCGGGACCTCCAGCGGCTTCCAGAGCGAGCAGTTCCGCGAGCTGGAGGCCGTCCTCGGGCGCCGCGCCTTCCCCGCCTCCGACCTGCGCGACGACGAGCGCCTCCAGGCCGCGGTCGCGCGCCCGTCGCTGTTCGACTCGCTGCTGCGCTACCTGGCCGGTCGCGGCCATCCCGTCCCGCCCGAGGCCCTCGACCGGGACGTCTCGCGCGGGTGGGAGCCGGACGCGGGCGTCCAGAAGATCCTGCTCGCGGTCTACGCCGACGAGAGCGGACCGGCGGCCGAGGTGTGCGAGGCGCTCGTCGACGTGGACGAGGGCATCCAGGAGTGGCGGTACCGGCACCTGAAGATGGTCGAGCGGACGATCGGCGCCAAGATCGGCACCGGCGGCTCGGCAGGCGCCGACTACCTGCGCTCCACCCTGTTCGCGCCCGCCTTCCCCGACCTGTGGGAGGTCCGCTCGCAGACCGAGGAGGTCCCCGTCCATGGCGCCTGACAACGAGGCCGCTGGCGGCGGCGCCGGGGGCGGCGGAGGGGTCGCCGTCGTCGGCGCGGGCCTCGCGGGCTGCCTGCTCGCCGTGCTGCTCGGCCGGCGCGGCATCGAGGTGACGGTGTACGAGCGGCGCCCCGACCCGCGCGTCGCGGGCGCCGAGCAGGGCCGCTCCATCAACCTCGCGATCTCGGCCCGCGGCCTGGCGGCGCTGGAGCAGGTCGGGCTGCGCGACCACGCGCTGAAGCAGGCGCTGCCCATGCACGGCCGCATGGTGCATCCGCGCGGCGGCGAGCCGAACTTCCAGCCCTACAGCGCCGACGGCGGGCGCGCCATCAACTCGATCGGCCGCGCCGAGCTGAACCGGTCGCTGCTGGAGACCGCCGAGGCCACGCCCGGCGTCCGGCTCGTCTTCTCCCGGCGCGTCACGGGCGTGGACACCAAGGCGGGCGCGCTGCTCCTGGAGGACCCGGCGGGCCGCTCCAGCACCGAGCCCGCCGACGTCGTCCTCGCCGGGGACGGGGCCTACAGCGCCGTCCGCGCGTCGCTGCGGCCCGACGGCGACACCGACTTCCTGGAGCACGGCTACAAGGAGCTGACGGTCCCGCCGCGCGACGGCGGGTTCGCGCTGGACCCGGACGCGCTGCACATCTGGCCGCGCGGCACGTCCATGATGATCGCGCTGCCCAACCTCGACCGGTCCTTCACCTGCACGCTGTTCTGGCCGAAGTCGGACTTCGACGTCCTGGACACCCCCGACCGGGTCGCCGCGTACTTCGCCGAGCACTACCCGGACGTCGCGAAGCTGATGCCGGGGCTCGTCGAGGACTACGGGCGCAACCCCGTCGGGTCGCTCGTCACCGTCCGGTGCTGGCCGTGGGTGCGCTACGGCGACGGCGCGATCGTCGCGCTGCTCGGGGACGCGGCGCACGCGATCGTCCCGTTCTTCGGGCAGGGCGCCAACTGCGCGTTCGAGGACTGCATCGAGATCGACCGGTGCCTGACCGAGACCGACGGGCACTGGCCGCGCGCGCTGTCGCTCTACCAGGAGCGCCGCAAGGCCAACACCGACGCGATCGCCGAGATGGCGCTGGACAACTTCGTCGAGATGCGCGACCGGGTGTCCTCGCCGGTGTACCGGGCCAAGCAGGCCGCGACGCACGCGCTGGAGCGGCGCCTCGCGGGCCGCTACGTCTCCCGGTACGAGCTGGTGTCGTTCTCCACCATGCCCTACGCGGAGATCCCGTCCCGCATCCGGCGGCAGAACCGCGTCCTCGCCGGGTCCGCCGCCGGGGCCGCGGGGGCGCTCGTGCTCAGCCTGCGGATCCTTCGCCGGCGGAGCCGCCGCTGACGGCCCCGGCCGCCTCGCCGCCCTCCGCCGGACGTCCCCGCCGGCTGGAGATCACGAGGTCGGCGACGGCGGCGGCCAGCGCCGCCAGGACGAACGCCAGGATGACGATGAGGCCCTGCCGGAACGCGGCGGCCCAGTCGCCGCGGCTCCCGGAGACCGACGCGAAGAACACCGAACCGACGGCGGCGATCCCGGTCGCGGTGCCGACGCGCTGGCCGGTCTGGAGCACCCCGGCGGCGCTGCCGCCCTCGGTGTAGGGGATCTCCGACAGCGTGATCGTCTGGTTGGGCGCGATCACCAGCCCGCTCCCGGTGCCCGCGAGCAGCAGCGGCAGCGCGGTCGCGAGCGCGACGCCGCGTCCGGGCTCCAGCTCGACCGCGACCCACGCGGCGACCAGCCCGACCGCGACCAGGCCGAGCCCGGCGGCGACGAGCGGCCGCCCGTACCTGTGCACCACCCGTCCGCCGACCGAGGCCGCGACGCCCGACCCCACCGCGAACGGCGTGATCGCCAGGCCCGCCTCCAGCGCGCTGTAGTGCAGGCCGTTCTGCAGGTACAGGGTGAAGATGAAGAACACGGCGGTGAACCCGGCGAAGTACAGCAGCGCGATCGCGGCGCCGAGCGCGTAGGAGCGGCGCCGGAACATGCCGAGGTCGACCATCGGCGTCCGCGTCCGCCGCTCCCACGTCACGAACGCGGCGATCAGCGCGGCGGCGGCGGGCAGCAGCAGCCACTTGGCGGGCCCGTGCCACTCCTGGTTCTGGACGAACGGCAGCAGCACGCACAGCACGCCCGAGCCCAGCAGCAGCACCCCCGGCGGGTCGAGCCCGCGCCGCTCCCCGTAGATCGGCTCGGGCAGCAGCCGCCACGCCAGCGGCAGCGCGAGCAGGCCGACCGGGACGTTGACGTAGAACACCCAGCGCCAGCCGTTGTCGGCCCCGGCCAGCGCGATCAGCGCGCCGCCGAGCAGCGGGCCGGTGGCGGTCGCGATCCCGATGACCGAGCCGAGCGCGCCGAACGCCTTGCCCCGCTCGGCGCCCTGGAACAGCTGCTGGATGAGCCCGGCGACCTGCGGGTTCAGGATGCCGCCCGCGACGCCCTGGGCGAGCCGCGCGCCGACCAGCCAGCCGATGCCGGGCGCGATCCCGGCGAGGGCGCTGGAGGCGGTGAACAGCGCCAGCCCCGACATGAACACCGCGCGCCTGCTGCGCGCGTCGCCGAGCCGCCCGGCGGGCACGAGGACGAGCCCGAACGTCAGCGCGTACCCCGACAGGATCCACTGGAGGCCCGCCTCGGACGCGTCCAGGCCCTCCCGGATCGAGGGCAGCGCGACGTTGACGATGCTGACGTCCAGCAGGGTCATGAACGCGGCGACCAGGCACACCGACAGCGCCTGCCAGCGGCGCCGCGCGCCCGGGCCGTCCCCGGCGGCGGCCGGGGTCCCGGTGCGCACGAGCCCGTCCTTTCCGAAGATCGCGCCGTCAAACGCGCGGTGTCGCCATGCCAGAGTTGCGGTATGACCGATTCCGCGCCGGAGACCGGCCCCGACGAACTCCAGTGCTCCGCCAAGGGCTGCCGCGCCGACGCCGTCTGGGCGCTGCGCTGGAACAACCCGAAGATCCACACGCCGGACCGGCGGAAGATCTGGCTGGCCTGCGACGAGCACCGCGAGAGCCTGTCGGCGTTCCTGGGCCGCCGCGACTTCCTGCGCGACGTCGTCCCGGTCGCCGACCGGAACCTCCCCGAGGGCTAGGTCTCGTCGAGGACGGCGGCGGCGGCAGCGGGGGCGGCGGAGGCCGGATCGGCGGGCGGGGCCGGATCGGCGGGCGGGGGCGGTTCCGCCTTCTGCCAGCCCTCGGCGAGCTCGGTGAGGCGGGCGGCGGCGTCCCGGGCGGGGGCGCCGCGCCCGACCGCGAGGCCCAGCAGGTAGGCGGTGAGCGGCGCGCCCGGCCGCGCCACACCGTGGGCGACGTCGCGGGCCAGGTCGAGCACCAGGTCACGGTCGATGTCGCCGCGCTCCAGGCCGAGCTCCCCGCAGGCCGCCTCCAGCCACTCCTCCAGTACCGACATGCGTCCCCCTGTCCGTCGTTCGCGGTGCCGTCGTTCGCGGTGCCGTCCTCCGCGGTGCCCACTCTCGCACGGTCAACGCCCGTCGCGCCGCGCGAGGCGCTCGGCGCGGGCGAGTTGCTCCGGGGTGTCGCAGTCGTACCACGGCGGGCGGGCCCCGGCGGGCGGCGCGACCCCGGCCGGTTCCAACGGCCCGAGGACGCCGCGCAGGGACGCGCCCGTGTAACCGGCGAGGGCGTCGCGGAGGGCGGCGGTCCGCCAGCAGCCCGCGAGCCACTGCTCGCGGCCGTCCTCATCCACGAGGACGGCGCCGGGGCGGGCCCGCGCCGCGTCCAGCAGCGCGGCGAGGTGCGCGGGACGCAGGAACGGCAGGTCGGCGGCCAGCAGCGCGACCCACGGCGCGCGGACCTCGGCGAGCCCGGCCCGCAGCGCGGGGACCGGCCCCGCGCCCGGCGGGTCCTCCCGCACGTGGACGGCCTCGGCCAGCACGCCGCGCGGCGGGCCGACCACGACCAGCCGGGACGCGCCCGACGCGGCGGCGGCCACCCACTCGATGAGCGCCCGCCCGCCGACGGCCGCGCCCGGTTTGTCGCCGCCGAACCGCCGCGCCCGGCCCCCGGCCAGCACGACCGCGTCGAACACCGGCCCCTCGCCCATCGTCACGCTCCGTTCGGAAGGCCGCGGGGCCGCTCAGCCGCCGATCGCCGACATCGGACGCGACGGCTGGAGGAAGGACGGGTCGTCGATGCCGTGCCCGGCGCGCTTGGCGCGCACCGCCGCGCGCCAGCGCTCCAGGAGTTCCTCGTCGGTGGCGCCGCCGCGCATGGCGTCGCGCAGGTTGGACTCCTCGGTGGCGAACAGGCAGTTGCGGACCTGCCCGTCGGCGGTGAGCCGGACCCGGTCGCAGGCGCCGCAGAACGGGCGGGTCACCGAGCCGATCACGCCCACCTGCGCGGGCCCGCCGTCGACGGTGAACGCCTCGGCGGGGGCGCTGCCGCGCGCGTGCGCGTCCCCGGGTACGAGGTCGAACTCGGCGGAGAGCCGGTCGAGGATCTCCTCCGCGGTGATCATGTTCTCGCGGGTCCAGCCGTGCTGGGCGTCCAGCGGCATCTGCTCGATGAAGCGGAGCCGGTAGCCGTGCTCCAGGCAGAACCGCAGCAGCGGGACCGCCTCGTGGTCGTTGACCCCCCGCATCAGCACCGCGTTGATCTTCACCGGCGTGAGCCCGGCCGCGCGCGCCGCCGCGAGCCCGGCCAGGACGTCGCCGAGCCGGTCGCGGTGCGCGAGCCGCTTGAACGTCGCGGGATCGAGGGTGTCGAGCGAGACGTTCACCCGGTCGAGCCCGGCGTCGGCGAGCGGCGCCGCCAGCCGGTCCAGGCCGATGCCGTTGGTGGTCAGCGAGACCTGCGGGCGCGGCGCGAGCGCGGCCGTCCGCCGCACGATCTCGGTGAGGCCGCGCCGCAGCAGCGGCTCCCCGCCGGTGTAGCGGACCTCGGTGATCCCGAGTTCGGTGACGCCGAGCCGGACGAGCCGCAGCACCTCCTCGTCGGTGAGCAGCTCCGGCTTGGGCAGCCAGTCCAGCCCCTCCGGCGGCATGCAGTACGAGCACCGAAGGTTGCACCGGTCGGTGAGGGAGACCCGTAGGTCCGTCGCGGTTCGGCCGAAGGTGTCGACCAGCACGGGCGCCCCTTTCCTGCTGCTGGACGGCCCGGGCAGCGGGCCGCCGGCGATTGTGGTCGGTCATTCCAGCCTATTGCGGCGGTTGACGATCCGCGTCATCACGGGAGACGGTTTCGACCCGGTACGCGATGGACACGGGAGGTCACGGATGGTCACGCCGACGACATGGGAGTTCGCGGGGACGAGAGGCGCCGTCACGGCGCGCGTCTGGGCGGCCCCGGAGCCGAGGTACGTCGCCGTCCTCGTGCACGGCTACGGCGAGCACCTCGGGCGCTACGGGCACGTCGCCGACGCCCTGGTGCGGCACGGCGCCACGGTGTGCGGGCCCGACCACATGGGGCACGGGCTGTCGGCGGGCGAGCGGGTCCTGGTCGAGGACTACGAGGACGTCGTCGCCGACGTCCACACGGTGGTGGAGGCGGCGCGCGGCGACCATCCCGGGCTGCCGGTCGTGATGATCGGCCACTCGATGGGCGGCCTGGTCGCCGCCCGGTACGCCCAGCTGCACGGGGCGGGGCTGGCCCTGCTGGCGCTGTCGGGGCCGGTGCTGGGCCGCTGGCACGTGGTGGAGGAGCTGCTGCCGCTGGAGGAGATGCCCACCGACCCGATCGACACCGCCACGCTCTCGCGGGACCCGGCGGTCGGCCTGGCCTACTCCGCGGACCCGCTCGTGTGGCACGGCCCGTTCAGGAAGCGCACCGTCCGGGCGCTGGACGCGGCGCTGCGCCGCGTCAACGAGCACGGCTCGCTGGGCGCGCTGCCCGTCCTGTACGTGCACGGGGAGGCGGACCGGCTCGTCCGCCCGGAGGACAGCCGGGTCGGCGTGGAGGCCGTCCGCGGTCCGGGCCTCACCGAGCGGCTTTACCCGGGCGCCCGCCACGAGGTGTTCAACGAGACCAACCGCGACGAGGTCCTCGCGGACGTCACCGCGTTCATCGACCGCGTGCTGGGCGGCTGAGCGGAACCCGTGAATCCTCTGGGAGCCGCCTGGGAGTCCCCGGACCCTCCCCCGTCCTCGGCCCGGCCGTGACCGGCGCCGATCACGCACCGCGTCCGGTCGGGGCCGCGCGGGTCCGGCCGGCTCCCAGCCGCCGCCCCCGCCGCTCCCAGGGACCTGCCGGAAGCCCGCGCCAGCCTGGCCGCGTGAAATTCACCAGGAGACCCCGAGAGGGTGCTGACTCGACATCGGCGGACCCGCGCGTGTTCGCCAGGCTCGGCCGGATGGTGGTGGGGCACCCCTGGCGCGTGATCGCGGTGTGGGTCGTGGCGGCGGTCGCCGTGATCGCCCTGTCCCCCGGCCTGCCGACCAGCAACGACGAGAGCGACTTCCTGCCCGGCCACTACGAGTCGGTCAGGGCGCAGAAGGTGCAGGACGCGGCGTTCCCCGACACCTTCACACCGGCGGCGGTCGTGGTCGTCGGCCGCGCCGACGGGCGCCCGCTGACGGCCGCCGACTCGGCGCGGGTCGCCGGGATCGCGCGGTCGGCGCGGGACGCGCACCTCAAGGACGTCGCCGAGCTGGTGCCGGGGCCGCCGTCGCCGAACCGGCTCGTGCAGACGATCGCCGTCCGGATGCCGTCGGACGTCGGCACCGAGACCCCCGAGGCGGCGGACGCGGCGCACGCGCTGCGCGGCGAGCTGAAGCGGCTCACCGCGGGCACGGGGCTGCGGGCGCGGACGACCGGCGCCGCGTCCGCCACGCTGGACGACCGGGAGTCCAGCGGCGACGCCGACCTGCTCGTCATGCTCGCCACGCTGGTGCTGATCCTGGTCCTGCTGCTGGCGATCTTCCGGAGCCCGGTGACCGCGCTGCTGCCGATCGTCGTGCTGGCCGTGCTGTCGCAGGTCGCCAACGGCCTGATCGCCGCGACCGTGCGGGCGCTCGGGCTCCAGGCGGACTCCTCGGCCTCGCAGCTGCTCATCGTGGTGCTGTTCGGCGTCGGCACCGACTACATCCTGTTCCTGATGTTCCGCTACCGCGAGCGGCTGCGCGCGGGCGACGACCCGAAGACCGCGATGGTCGGCGCGCTCACCCGGGTCGGCGAGGCGATCACCTCGGCCGCCGGGGTGGTGATCATCGCGTTCCTGGCGATGACGCTGTCGACGCTGTCGCTGTTCCGCTCCTGGGGGCCGTCGCTGGCGATCGCCGTCACCGTCACGCTGCTGGGCGGCCTGACGCTCGTCCCTGCCGTGGTCTCCCTGCTGGGCACGAAGGTGTTCTGGCCCTCCAAGGCGTGGCGGCGGGAGCCGGAGGCCGCGCGGTTCGCGCGGGTCGGCGCGTCGCTGGCGCGGCGTCCCGCGCTGTACGCGTCGGTCGCCGGGGGGATCCTCGCCGTCCTCGCCGTGGGGTCGTTCGGGTTCAGGCCCGACTTCGACCTCGCGGCCGGGGCGCTGCCGTCCTCGGCGGAGTCGCGGGTCGCGCTCCAGGACCTCCAGAAGGGCCTGCCCGCCGGGGCGACCGACCCGACCCACGTCTACCTGACCGGCCGCAAGCTCGACCGGGCGGCGCTCACCCGGTTCGGCGACCGGCTGAAGGCCGTGGAGGGCGTCGGCGAGGTCGCGCCGCCGCAGGTCAGTCCGGACGGCGAGACGGCCGGGTTCGCGGTCGTGCTGTCCTCGGCGCCCGAGTCCGCCCGCGCGCTGGACACCGTGCGGGGCCCGCT
Organism: Actinomadura litoris; assembly: GCF_009733595.1. GTDB lineage: Bacteria > Actinomycetota > Actinomycetes > Streptosporangiales > Streptosporangiaceae > Spirillospora > Spirillospora litoris. The sequence continues at coordinate 578,241 of NZ_WOFH01000004.1, forward strand.
GCGCCGCACCGCCCGCCAGGCCGCCCCCGAGGGGACCGACGCGCTGGTCGGCGGCAGCACGGCGGTGTTCGTCGACATCCGCTCCGCGATGAACCGGGACTACTCGATCGTGTTCCCGGCCGCCGCCGCGCTGATCTTCGTGGTGCTGGCGCTGCTGCTGCGCAGCCTCGTCGCGCCCTGGTACCTGCTCGCCTCCGTCGGGCTCGGCTTCGGCGCGACGCTCGGCGCGTCGGCGCTGCTGTTCCAGCAGGTCGGAGGGAAACCGGGCCTGCTGTTCCACCTGCCGCTGATCATGTACATGTTCGTCGTCGCGCTCGGCACCGACTACAACATCCTGATCATGGCGCGGCTGCGGGAGGAGGCCAGGGAGGGCGCCGCGCCGCGGCCCGCGCTGGCCGCCGCGATCCGGCACACCGGGCCCACGATCGGCGCCGCCGGGCTGATCCTCACCGGGTCGTTCGCCGCGCTGATGCTCGCGGGCAACCAGGTCCTCGTCGAGGTCGGCTTCGCGATCTCGTTCGGGATCGCGGTCGCCGCGTTCGTCATGGCGCTGTTCGTCACGCCGGGGCTGACCGCGCTCATCGGGCACCGCGCCTGGTGGCCCGGCCACGGCGACGCGCCGCCCGCCGACCGCCCGGCGCCGGTCCCGGCGGGCCGGCACACGCCCTAGTCTCAGGATCATGGAGGAGAGCGCGCGGCTTCTCGTGGTGGACGACGAGCCGACCATCCGCGAGCTGCTGGCGGCGAGCCTGCGTTTCGCGGGGTTCGCCGTGACCTCCGCGGCCACCGGCGAGGAGGCGGTGGCCGCGGCGGCGCGCGAGCGGCCCGACCTCGTGCTGCTGGACGTGATGCTCCCCGACCTCGACGGCTTCTCGGTCATCGCGCGGCTGCGCGAGCGGGGCGGCCCGCTGCCGGTGCTGTTCCTCACCGCGCGGGACGCCCCGTCCGACAAGGTCAGGGGGCTCACGGCCGGGGGCGACGACTACGTCACCAAGCCCTTCGACCTGGAGGAGCTGATCGCGCGGATCCGCGCCGTGCTGCGCCGCAGCGGCGGGCCCGAGGGGCTGCTCACCGTCGCCGACCTGAGCCTGGACCCGGCGTCCCACCAGGTGCTGCGGGGCGGGGCGCCGGTGCGGCTGTCGCCCACCGAGTTCCGGCTGCTGCGCTACCTGATGGAGAACGCGGGGCGGGTCCTGTCCAAGCCGCAGATCCTCGGACGGGTGTGGGAGTACGACTTCGGCGGCGACGCGAGCATCGTCGAGTCCTACATCGGCTACCTGCGCCGCAAGGTCGACGCGGGCGAGCCGAAGCTCATCCACACCGTCCGGGGCGTCGGCTACGTGCTGCGGCCCCCGCCCGCCTAGCGCCAGGTCATCGCGGGCCAGGGCCGGCCTTCCGGGCCGGTTCGGCGCGCAGGGCCTCCGCGCGGGCGGGTGTGACGGCCGTGCCGCCGCCTCCCCGCCCCGGGCACGGTCAGCCCTTCACGCAGATCAGCTGGCGCAGGTGGGCGACGACCTCGACCAGGTCGGACTGCGCCGCCATCACCGTATCCAGGTCCTTGTAGGCACCCGGGATCTCGTCGATGACGCCGCCGTCCTTGCGGCACTCGACGCCCTTCGTCTGCTCGATCACGTCCTCCACCGTGAAGTTCTTCCGGGCCTTGTTGCGGCTCATCAGGCGGCCCGCGCCGTGCGAGGCCGAGTTGTAGGCGGTCTCGTTGCCGAGGCCGCGCACGATGTAGGTGCCGGTCGCCATCGAGCCGGGGATGATGCCGAGGTCCCCCGCGCCCGCGCGGATCGCGCCCTTGCGGGTGACGAGCAGCTCGGCGCCGCCGTAGGTCTCCTCCGCCACGTAGTTGTGGTGGCAGGAGATGACCTCGTCCCACTTGCAGCGGTTGTCGCCGAACCGGCGGGTCACGACGCCCTGCGCGAGCGCCATCATGACCGCGCGGTTGCGGCGCGCGTACTCCTGCGCCCAGAACAGGTCGTGCCGGTAGGCGTCCATCTTCGCGGTGCCGGTGAGGAACACCGCGAGGTCGTTGTCCGGCAGGTCCTGGTTGTGCGGGAGCTTGCGGGCGGCCTCGATGTGGTGCTCGGCCAGCTCGTTGCCGATGTTGCGGGACCCCGAGTGCAGGACGAGCCAGATCGCGCCGTCGTCGTCCGCGCACAGCTCCAGGAAGTGGTTGCCGCCGCCGAGCGTGCCCATCTGCTGGCGGGCGCGGCCGAGGCGGGCGCGGACCGCCGGGTGCAGGTCCTCGAACGCCTTCCAGAAGTCGTACCAGCCGCGCTCCTTCAGGTTCGGCAGCCCCGAGGGGTCCACCGCCTGCTTGTGCGAGCCGCGCCCGACCGGGATCGCCCGCTCCAGGCGGTGGCGGAGGCCCGAAAGGTCGTCCGGCATGTCCTCGACGGTGAGCGAGGACTTCGCGGCGGTCATTCCGCAGCCGATGTCGACGCCGACCGCCGCCGGGGAGACCGCGTCGCGCATGGCGATGACGGAACCGACCGTCGCGCCCTTTCCGTAGTGGACGTCGGGCATCACCGCGAGCCCTTCCACCCAGGGCAGAGCGGAGACGTTGCGGAGCTGGTCGAGGGCGAGATCCTCGACGGTGCCGGGGTCGGTCCACATCCGGATCGGAACGCGGCCGCCCTTCAGAGTCTGGTACGGCATGCCTTCTCCTTCTGACGGGTGACCGAACCGAGGTATATAAGGCCAGAAATCAGGGGCGCGTTTCAAAGGGTTTTTCCGCTGAATACCCTCGGCATTCGAAAAAAGGCGTCCGGCGGGGCGGCGGTCAGGAGCGCCGGCGCTCGGTGAACCCCAGGTGGTCGAGGTGGCGCAGCAGCGCGACCGCCACACGGCGGCTCGTCGCCAGGGCGTGCCCGGCCTGGCCGGGCGTGAACGGCTGCGGCAGCGCGGACAGGATCCGCAGCGCCTCCCGGTCGGCGCCCGGCAGCAGGACGACGCCGTCCCCGAGGCGCAGCACGGCGCCCGCCCGCTCGGCCGCGGCGAGCGCGCCGCCGGTCAGGCCCAGCTCGGCGAGCCGCTCGGCGGCGGGCGCGTCGAACGGCGCCCGGGACAGCTCGGCGCGCAGCCGCTCCACGGCCGCAGCGATGCCGGGCGGCATGGCGCTCCGGGCCGGGGCGGCGGGGCCGTGGACGCGCCCGCCCTCCAGCCGCAGCGGCGGCCGGACCAGCGCGGCGGCCAGCCGCCGGGACGGCAGCCCGAGCCGCAGCCGGACGGTCTCCAGCGGCACGCCCGGCGCCCGCGGCCGCTCGGCGGCGTGCCGGGCCACCTCCTCGCCGAGGCGCTCGCGCAGCGACGCCCAGTGGCCGGGGTCGGCGAGCCAGCCGTCGTCGGGCACGACGGCGTCCGGCGGCGGCGCGCAGCCCATCGGCTCCAGCTCGGACCGGCGGAGCACGCCGTGCCGGGCCAGGATCACCGCGCCGCCGGGGCGGTCCGGCCAGGACGCCAGCTCCCGCGCCCGCGCCGCCGCGTCCCCGCGCCGGACGAGCGGCGGCGGGCGGACGTCCAGCACGCTCACCCCCGCGACGGTGCGGCGGGCGGCGTCGCGCAGCAGCCCGGTGTCGCCGACGTGCAGCGCGAGGCGCGCGTTCAGCGTCAGGCGTGCGGTGTCGGGGCCGAGCGGCCGCAGCCGCACCGGGACGGCCGCCGACCCGAGGTGCAGGATCATCTGCCGGGCGAGCCGCCCGGACGCCTCACCGAAGCGGGTGCGGACGTCGACGCAGGCGGTGAGGGTCCAGCGGCCGGGGGCGACGGCGGCGGTCACGGCGGGCCCCGGGGCGCCGCCGCGCAGGGACAGCGTGACGCGGGCGAACCCGCGCGCCCGCGCGGAGGGCGCGAAGGGCCGGGCGCGGGGCCCGCCGCCGCTCTCGACCGCCTCGACGCGGGCGCGGCCGCCGGAGGGCAGCAGGACCAGCTCGTCCCCGGGCCGGACCGTCCCGCCGCCGAGCGTGCCGGTGACGACGGTCAGGCCGCCGTCGCTGTCGGCGTGGTCGGCCCACAGCCGCACCGGCGCGTCCGGGTCGGGGACGGGCAGCCGCGCGGCGAGCCGGTCGAGGGCGGCGGCCAGCTCGTCCAGCCCGGCGCCGGTGACGGCGCTGACCGCGACGGCCTCGACGCCGCCGAGCGCGGTCCCGGCGAGGCGCTCGCGGGCCTGCCGCAGCACGAGCCTCGGGTCGGCCAGGTCGGAGCGGGTGACGGCGAGCACGCCGTGCCGGACGCCGAGCGCGTCGAGCGCGGCCAGGTGCTCGGCCGACTGCGCCGTCCAGCCCTCGTCGGCGGCGACGGCGAACAGCACGGCGGGCACCGTCGCGGCCCCGGCGATCACGGCCGGGACGGACCGTTCCCCGCCCGGGACGTCGATGAACCCGATCCGGCCGCCCGCGGGCGGCCCGGCACCGGCGCCGCCGGGCCCGGCGGGGTCGCGGACGGTGAGCGCGCGCACGAGAGCCGACTTTCCGTGCCCGGCGTGCCCGGCGGTGACGGCTAGGTGCATCGGCGCCGTGCCGGACGGGGCGGGAGGGCGGCGCGGGGATTGCGCGGACGAGGGTCCGCGGGAAGGTCCACGGAAGGTAACCCTAAGGACGGCGGGGGCGGTAGCGAAAGCGGATCGGGACCGCACGCTGAGATGACACATCTCACCGTGCGGCGGGCGGCCGGGCGCGGCGCCGGCGACCGCCCAGGTCAGCCCGTCCGGCGGGCCGCCGCCGCGTCGAGCCGGTCGCGGTGGGCCTCGAAGTCGTCCAGCATCCGGTGGACGAGACCGGCGAGCTGCTCGCGCTCGCCCGGCGACCACTCCGCGAGCGCGCCCGCCACCCACCGCCGCCCGGCCGCGCGGATGCACTCGAACGCCTCCAGCCCCGCGTCGCTCAGCTCGACGCGGTAGGCGCGCCCGTCGCCGGGGTCGGGCACCCGGCGCACGTAGCCCACCCGCTCCAGCCGCTGGATCTGCCGGGTGACGTGCGGCGCCTCGACGGCGAGCCGGGCCGCCAGCTCGCTCGGCCGCATCGGCGCGTCCGCCTCGGCGAGCGTCCGCAGCAGCGGGACGGCGGCCCGCTCGACCGGCACCCCGGCCTCGGCGACGAAGCGGTCGTGCTGGCGGGTGCGGGTGAGCATGTGCGCGACGCGGGTGAGCGCCCGCTCGATCTCGACGATGTCCTTCGCGGATTCGTTCGCGGAGTCGCTCGCGGAGCCCCCCGCGCTGCCCCTGGGGACCGATGACGGCATGTGACTCATCCTACGATGCGATTACTTAACTTAAGTAAGTATAGTTGGCGCGTGCCCACCCGCACCCCGCGCCGATCCGCTTGGAGGTTCCCCATGACCGGCGTTCCCACCACGGCCGCCGCGCCGCCCGGCCAGGACGTCCGGCCCGCGCACACCGGCCTCACGCTGCTGGCGCTGGCCGTCGCCGGGATGGTGGTCTCGGTGCAGCAGACGCTGGTGATCCCGCTGCTCCCCCAGCTCATGCGGCACTTCGACGCGTCGGTCACCGACGTGACGTGGGTGTTCACCGCCTCGCTGCTGGCCGGGGCGGTCGCGACCCCGCTGCTGTCGCGGTTCGGCGACATGTACGGCAAGAAGCGGATGGTGCTGCTCACGCTCGCCCTGCTCGTCGCGGGCTCGGTGATCTGCGCGCTGTCGGGCTCGCTGGCCGTCCTCATCGCCGGGCGCGCGCTGCAGGGCGTCTCGTCCGCGCTGATCCCGCTCGCGATCGGCATGATCAGGGACACCTTCCCGGTGGCGCGGATCACCACCGCGATCGGCATCGTCAGCGCCACGATGGGCGTCGGCGGCAGCATCGGCATGATCGTGACCGGGCTCATCGCGGACCGCACGTCGAACCACCACCCGGTGTTCTGGATCGCGGCCGGGCTGGGCGCCGCCGCGCTGGTGCTCATCGGGGCCACCGCGCGCGACGTCGGGGCCCGCGCGGGCGGGCGGCCCGACATCGCGGGCGCCGCCCTCCTCGCCGCGTGGCTGGTCTGCCTGCTGCTCGCGATCAGCCAGGGCAACGCGTGGGGCTGGACGTCGGCGGGCGTCCTCGGGCTGTTCGGCGCGGCGGCCGCGCTGTGCGCGGTGTGGACGGCGGTGGAGCTGCGGGTGCGCGACCCGCTCGTCCGGCTGGGCCTGCTGGTCGGGCCGCGGTCGCTGTCGGCCAACCTCGCCTCGGCGCTGCTCGGCTTCTCGATGTTCGCCGCGTTCACGCTGATCTCGGGGTTCGTGCAGTCGCCGTCCGCGAGAACCGGGTACGGCCTGGACGGGTCGGTGCTGGACGTCGGGCTCTACATGCTGCCGAGCACCGTCACCATGCTCGTCTTCTCCGCCCTCGCCGGACGGATCTCCGCGCGGATCGGCCCCGCCCACACGCTCGCGATCGGGTCGGCGTTCGCCGGGCTGAGCTACCTGTGGCTCGCGCTGTCCAACTCCCACTCGTGGGACATGCTCGCCTTCAGCGCCATCCAGGGCGTCGGGTTCGGGATCGCCTACGCGGCGCTCGGGACGCTCGCCGTCCAGCACGTCCCGATGAGCCAGAGCGGCATCGCCAGCGGGATCAACTCGCTCGTCCGCACCACCGGCGGCAGCGTCGCGGGCGCGGTCACCGCCTCGATCCTGGCCGGGCGGGTGCTCGCGGGCACCGACGTGCCGACGCTCGGCGCCTACGAGCTGTGCTTCTGGATCGTCGCGGCGGGCGCCGCGCTGGCCGCGCTGGTCGCCGTCGCGCACGGGCTGCGGCACCCCCACCGGACGGGCGGCTGACCTCGCCCGGGGCCGGGCCGCGACGGATCGTGGCGGCGCGGGGCCTTGACGAACGGCACCCGCGCCATGCCCTATAGGTGTGCGCCCCGAAAACGCGGATTGGGGCCAGGGGACCGCACCGGGAGGACGAAATGGGCGCCTACGCGGCCGCGTACGAACGCAGCATCGCCGATCCGACCCGTTTCTGGGGGCTGGCCGCGCGGGACGTCCGCTGGCTCGTCCCGCCCGACCGCGTGCTGGACGACGGCGCGCCCCCGTTCTACCGCTGGTTCACCGGCGGCGAGCTGAACACCTGCGACAACGCCCTGGACCGGCACGTGGAGGAGGGGCGCGGCGACCGGCCCGCCCTCATCTACGACAGCCCCGTCACCGGCACGGTCCGCTCCTACACCTTCCGGGAGCTGACCGGCCTGGTCGCCCGGTTCGCCGGGGCGCTGCGCAAGCAGGGCGTCGACCGGGGCGACCGCGTCGTCATCTACCTGCCGATGGTGCCCGAGGCGGTCGTGGCGATGCTGGCCTGCGCCCGGCTCGGCGCCGTCCACTCGGTGGTGTTCGGCGGGTTCGCGGCGCGCGAGCTGGCCGCCCGGATCGACGACGCCCGGCCGAAGGCGGTCGTGTCGGCGTCCTGCGGCATCGAGGGCGACCGGGTCGTGGCCTACAAGCCGCTGCTCGACCAGGCCCTGGAGCTGGCCAAGCACAAGGTGGAACGGTGCGTGATCCGCCAGCGCGAGCAGCTGCACGCCGACCTCGTCCGCCCGCGCGACGTCGAGTGGGACGAGGCGGTCGCCGAGGCCGAGCCCGCCGAGTGCGTCCCGGTCGCCGCGACCGACCCGCTCTACATCCTCTACACCTCCGGGACGACCGGGCGGCCGAAGGGCGTGGTCCGCGACAACGGCGGGCACGCGGTCGCGCTGCGCTGGTCGATGGAGAACGTCTACGGCATGGGGCCGGGCGACGTGTTCTGGGCGGCGTCCGACGTCGGCTGGGTCGTCGGCCACTCCTACATCGTGTACGCGCCGCTGCTGACGGGCTGCACGACCGTCCTGTACGAGGGCAAGCCGGTGGGCACGCCCGACGCGGGCGCGTTCTGGCGCGTCGCCGCGCAGCACCGCGTGAAGGCGCTGTTCGCGGCGCCCACCGCCATCCGCGCGATCAAGAAGGAGGACCCGGAGGGCGCCCTGCTCGCCGGGCACGACCTGTCGGCGCTGGAGACCCTGTTCCTCGCCGGGGAGCGCCTGGACCCCGACACCTACCGGTGGGCCTCCCGCGTGCTCGACCGGCCCGTCGTCGACCACTGGTGGCAGACCGAGACCGGCTGGCCGATCGTGGCGAACCCGCGCGGGCTGGAGCCGATGCCGATCAAGGCGGGGTCGCCGTCCCTGCCCGTCCCCGGCTACGACGTGCGCGTCCTCGGCGACGACGGCACGCCCCTCCCGCCCGGCGTCGACGGCGACATCGCGCTGCGGCTGCCGCTGCCGCCCGGCACGCTGCCGACGCTGTGGCAGGACGACGAGCGCTTCGTCGAGTCCTACCTCACCCGGCACCCCGGCCACTACCTGACCGGCGACGGCGGCCACGTCGACGAGGACGGCTACGTGTGGGTCATGGGCCGCACCGACGACGTGATCAACGTGGCCGGGCACCGGCTGTCGACCGGCACGATGGAGGAGGTCATCGCGGCGCACCCGGCGGTCGCCGAGTGCGCGGTGATCGGCGTGCGGGACGCGCTGAAGGGGCAGGTGCCGCGCGGCCTGGTCGTGCTGAAGAGCGGCGTGCTCGCCGAGCCCGGGGAGCTGTCGGCCGAGCTGGTGCGGATGGTGCGCGAGCAGGTCGGGCCCGTCGCCGCGCTCCGGGAGGTCGCGGTCGTGCCCGCGCTGCCGAAGACGCGGTCGGGCAAGATCCTGCGGGGGGTGATGCGCGGCCTCGCCGACGGGCAGGAGGTGAGCGTCCCCTCCACGATCGAGGACCCGGCCGTGCTGGAGGGCCTGCGCGCCGTCCTGCGCCCCTCCGACGCCCGGGAGTAGCGCGGGGAGGGCGCTGGGAGTGCGTGCGGAGGGCCCGGTCAGCGTGTGCCGGACGTCGGCCAGAACATCGCGACCAGGTACACGCCCACGGCGGCGAGCGCGATCTGGAAGAGCGTCTCCCAGTAGTCCCAGCCGCCGCTCTCCAGCCCGACCAGGTGGGACAGTCCCGTCCCCGCGAACGCCGCGACGACACCGACCGCGATCATGAGCCAGACCGGCATCGTCGGCCGCCCCGGCGCGATCAGCCGTCCGAGCACGCCCACGGCCGCGCCCAGGACGACGGCGGCGAGGCTCCCCCCGATGGTCATGTCCGCTCCTTCCCCCGTCCGAGCCCTACCCGCTCCGCGATCACCGACACGACCTGCGGGAACGCCCGTGCGGGTCAGCGGACGCGGAGCGCGCGGCGGCCCTGCGCGACCAGCTCCCCGATCACCGGCGCGCCGGGCACCTCGCCCGCGACCAGCAGCCCGCCGGAGGTCTGCGCGTCGGCGAGCAGCAGCCGCTCCTCCTCGCCGATCCGGCCGAAGTCGGTGTGCGGGGTCACCCAGGCCAGGTTGCGGCGGGTGCCGCCGGGCACGAACCCGTCCCGGACGGCTTCGCGCGCACCGTCCAGGTACCGCACCGCCTTCGCGTCGACGACCGCGGTGACACCGCTGGCCCGCGCGAGCTTGTAGAGGTGGCCGAGCAGCCCGTGCCCCGCGACGCCGGTGGCGCAGCGGACGCCGCGCTCCAGCGCCGCCAGCGCCGCGTCGGCGTTCAGCTCGGTCATCGTCTCGACCGCGTGCGCGAACACCTCGCCGGTCGCCTTGTGCCGGGCGGCGAGCACGCCGAGCCCGAGCGGCTTGGTGAGCGACAGCGGGACCCCGGCGCGGCCCGTGTCGAGCCGCAGCGGGCGGTCCGGGTCGGCGGTGCCGGTCACGGCCAGGCCGTACTTGGGTTCGGGGTCGTCGATGCCGTGTCCGGGCGCGACCGGGCAGCCCGCGCGCTCCGCGACGTCGCGCCCGCCGCGCACGGCCTCGCGGGCCAGCTCCATCGGGAGCGCGTCGCGCGGCCAGCCGAGCAGGTTCAGCGCCATCAGCGGGACCCCGCCGACCGCGTAGACGCCCGAGAGCGCGCTCGCGGCGGCGACGCGTCCCCAGTCGTAGGCGTCGTCGAGCACGGGCGGGAAGAAGCAGGCGGACGACACGAGCACGCGCCCGCCGGCGCGGAGCACGGCCGCGTCGTCGGCCCCCGTGCCGTCCAGCAGGTCGGCCGCGGGCCCGCCGCCGGTGAGCCCGGCCACCACGCGCTCCAGCTCGCCCGGGGGGATGGTACTGGCGCCACCGCCGCCGTGGGCGTACTGGGTGAGGCGGGCGGGCGGGACGATGCGGGTCACCCGGAAATTTAACGCACAATCATCTCAAATGATCAAGAAACGGACGGTGCGTGCGCCGTCACCCCGGGACCGGTCCTGATGGCGGCTAGGATCACCCGCGGAGGCGGGAGAGCGCCTGGTGGCCTTCACGATCTTCAAAATCGATGGTCCCGGGGACCCCGGGACGGCGGGTTCGATTCCCGTACGCCTCCGCCACCAGCCGGGATCATCATACGTGGTGATCATCACGCGGGCGTAGCGTGAGGGGATGAGACGGCGCAGGATCGCCTACGGGATCATGATGGCGGTGTGCCTCACGCTGTTCGTCCTCGCCTGGGCGGTCGTCCGGCGGTTCTCGCCCGGGGCGGCGGTCGCGATGTCGGTCGTGGCGATGGTGATCCCGCCGTTCGCGGCGGTGGTGGCCAACTGGAACATCGACCGCACCGACCGGCGGGACTGAGGGGCACCGGCACGGCGACGGCACGGAAGCGGCACGGCACGGAGAGGGTCCTGATGGCGGGTCCGGGGGTACCGGAGGTCCTGGACCTGGCGGGGATCTTCGTGTTCGCCGTGTCCGGGGGCCTCGCGGCCGTGCGGCAGCGGCTGGACGTCGTCGGCATGGTGGTGCTCGCGGAGATCACCGCGCTCGGCGGCGGGATCCTGCGGGACCTGCTGATCGGGGCGGTGCCGCCCGCCGCGTTCACGAGCCTCGGGTACGTGCTGGTGCCGCTCGCCGCGTCCGCGCTGGTGTTCTTCTGGCATCCGCAGGTCACCCGGCTGCTTCCGGCGGTACTGCTGTTCGACGCGGCGGGGCTCGGGCTGTTCTGCGCCACCGGGACGCTGAAGGCGCTGGAGCACGGGCTGTCGCCGCTGCACTCGGTGCTGCTCGGCGTGGTCACGGCGGTCGGCGGCGGCGTCCTGCGGGACATGCTGGGCGGGCAGATCCCCTCGGTGCTCTACGACCGGCAGCTCTACGCGCTCCCGGCGATGCTGGGGGCGGCGGTGATGGCCGTCGCGTACACGGCGGACCTGCACGGCGGGGCCGTCACGGCGGGCGCGGCGGTGCTGGCGACCGGGCTGCGGCTGCTGGCGATTCGGTACGGGTGGCGGACGCCGCGTCCCCGGGGCGTCCCCGACTGACCCTCCGCGGCCGCCTCTCCTCCGCGTCCGGCCAGGGGACTTGTTCGTTACTCTCCTGTTCCGGGGGTAACGTCACGGTCATGGGGCGGATCACCGTGCGCAGGCCCGTGCTGAGGCTGAGCACCACAGGAACGGGCGCGCGGCGGCCCGACACACTCGCGGTCGAGGAGCCTCTGGAGATCCGTGTGGCGGGCAAACCGCTCACGATCACGATGCGGACCCCCGGGCACGACTTCGACCTCGTCGCGGGGTTCCTGGCGGCCGAGGGCGTCATCGCGGACGCGGCGGACCTGACCGCGATGCGCTACTGCGCCGACACCGAGGAGCAGAACACCCTCGACGTGACGCTGGCGCCGGACGTGCCCGCGCCCGACGACTCGATGACGCGCGCGTTCGCCACGACCAGCGCGTGCGGGGTCTGCGGGAAGTCCAGCATCGAGGCGCTGCGCGCCGACCGCCCCTACGAGGTGGCGGACGACCCGCTGCGGCTGACCCCGGGGGTGCTGGCGGCGCTGCCGGAGCGGCTGCGCGAGGCGCAGCGCGTGTTCGACCGGACGGGCGGCCTGCACGCGGCGGGCCTGTTCGACGCCGCCGGGACGCTGCTGGCGGTCCGGGAGGACGTCGGGCGGCACAACGCGGTCGACAAGGTCGTCGGGTGGGCGCTGCGCGCGGGGCTGCTGCCGCTCACCGGGCACGTGCTGATGGTCAGCGGCCGGGCCTCCTTCGAGCTGACCCAGAAGGCGGCGCAGGCGGGGATCCCGGTGCTGGCGGCCGTGTCGGCGCCGTCGTCGCTGGCGGTGGACCTGGCGTCCGACACGGGCATGACGCTCGTCGGGTTCCTGCGCGGCGACACGATGAACGTCTATTCGGGCGCCGAGCGCATCATCCGCTGAACGCGGCCACCCGACCGCCTAGGGTGATCGGCATGGCGGACGCGGTGGTGATCGGATCCGGGCCCAACGGGCTGGTCGCGGCGAACCTCCTGGCCGACGCGGGCTGGGACGTGGAGGTGCTGGAGGCGCAACCCGACCCCGGCGGGGCGGTGCGCAGCGACCGGGGCGTCCACCCCGACTACGTCAGCGACCTGTGCAGCGCCTTCTACCCGCTCGGCGTCGCGTCCCCGGTGATGCGGGCGCTGCGCCTCCAGGAGCACGGCCTGCGGTGGCGGCACGCCCCGGCCGTGCTCGCGCACCCGCTGCCGGACGGGCGCTCAGCCGTCCTGGAGCGCGACCCCCAGGCCACCGCCGCGGGCCTGGACGCGCTCGGCGCGGGCGACGGCGCGGCGTGGCTGCGCCTGTACGAGATGTGGGAGAAGGTCGGCGAGGAGCTGCTGGCGGCGCTGTTCGGCCCGTTCCCGCCGGTCCGCGCGGCGCTGCCGCTGGCCGCCGCCGCGCGGCGGGCGGGCGGGCTGCGCGTCCTGCGGACGCTGCTGGCGCCGGTGCGCACGCTCGGCGAGCAGGAGTTCGCCGGTCCGGGCGGGCCGCTGCTGCTCGCCGGGTCGGCGCTGCACACCGACGCCTTCCCCGAGACGACGGGCGGCGCGGCCTACGGGTGGCTGCTGGCGATGCTCGGGCAGCGGTACGGCTGGCCGGTGCCGGAGGGCGGCGCGGGCGAGCTGACCGCCGCGCTCGTCCGGCGGCTGGAGTCGCGCGGCGGGCGGCTCCGCTGCGACACCCCGGTCACCTCGGTCGTCGTGCGGAACGGGCGCGCCCTCGGTGTCCGGACGGCCTCCGGCGAGGCGGTGCGGGCCAGGCGGGCGGTGCTGGCGGACGTGTCGGCGCCCGCGCTCTACGGCGGGCTCGTCGGCTGGTCCGACCTGCCCGCCCCGCTGCGCGAGGACATGCGGCGCTTCCACTGGGACAACGCGACGTTCAAGGTCGACTGGGCGCTGTCCGGCCCGATCCCCTGGGCGTCGGACGGCACCGCACGCGCGGGCACCGTGCACCTGTCCCCCGGCATGGACGCGCTGACCGGCTACAGCGCGCAGCTCGCGAGCGGGCACGTGCCGTCCGAGCCGTTCGCGCTGCTCGGCCAGATGACGACCGCCGACCCCGCCCGCTCCCCCGCCGGGACGGAGTCGGTGTGGGCCTACACCCACGTCCCGCACGAGGTCGGCGGCGACGCCGGCCCCGACGGGATCACCGGCGCCTGGGACGAGCGGGAGCGGGTGGCGATGGCCGACCGGCTGGAGTCGGTGGTCGAACGCCTCGCGCCCGGATTCCGCGACCGCGTCACCGCGCGGCGGATCATCGCGCCGCCGATGTTCTCCGAGCACGACGCCAACCTGCCGAACGGCGCGCTCAACGGGGGCACGGGGCTGGCGCACCAGCAGTTCGTCCTGCGCCCCGTCCCCGGCCTCGGACGCGCCGAGACGCCGGTCGCGGGCCTGTTCCTGGCGTCGGCGGCGGCGCACCCGGGCGGCGGCGTGCACGGCGCGTGCGGCGCCAACGCGGCGCGCGCGGCCCTCGCCCACGACCGGCCCGCCGGGCGCCTCCTGCTCACCCCCGGTCTGGAGGGGCTCCGCCGACTCCTCACGTGATCCGATGTTTGGATAAATGCCCCAGTAGCTCCCCATATAGGAGTTTAGTCCGGGTCAACAGGCCGGAAGGGTTTACCGCCGCGGGGTTTTCCCCACGGCCGGAACATGCGACCTTGGCAGGAGGAAGCCCGGCGACCGGCCCCCGGCGGCCGTCGCGCCACGGGTCCGGACCGGCAGCGGAGCGTGAGGCATGCGGATTCGCGACATCCTGCGGCGGAAGGGAGACACGGTGGCCACGGTGCGGCCCGAGGCCACCGTTCGGCAGTTGCTCGCCGTCCTGGCCGAGCACAACATCGGGGCGGCGGTCGTCTCGCCCGACGGCACGACCATCACCGGCATCGTCTCCGAGCGCGACGTGGTGCGGCGGCTGCACGACCGCGGCGCGGCGCTGCTCGACCACCCGGTCACCGAGATCATGACCTCGGAGGTCCGCAGCTGCGACCCCGGCGACAAGGTCGAGGACCTGCGCCGCACGATGACCGAGCACCGGTTCCGGCACGTGCCCGTCGTGGTGGACGGGCGGCTCGCCGGGATCGTCAGCATCGGCGACGTCGTCAAGAGCGCGATCGACGAGTTGCAGAGCGAGCGCGAGCACCTGGTCGACTACATCCAGCGCGCTCCTTAGTTTGAAGTCCCGGCCCACCACCCTCGCCTGGCGGCTCGGGCGGTGACCGTGCCTTTGCGGGCGCGGAATCGCTTCGCGATCTTCGCGGTGGGGCCTCGCCTCCGGCGTCGGCCCCACCGCTCAGCTAACGCGCCCGCGCGGTGGCTGAGGTCGTTGAGACCTTCCGTGCCCCTTGAGCGGCTCAGACGTAGGCGGTGACGGGGCGGGCGGCGGGGGCCTCCCGCACCTCCTGGAAGGCGTGCGCGAGCCGCTCGACCGCGAGGCGCAGCGTGCCCGGCGGCAGCACGTACGGCAGCCGGACGTAGTCCTCCAGCACGCCGTCCACGCCGAACACCGGGCCGGGCGCCACCCGCACGCCCGCCCGCTCGGCCGCCTCGGCGAGCCGCGTCGCGACCGGGGCGCCGAGCCGCGCCCACAGGCACATGCCGCCGTCCGGCAGCCGGAACTCCCAGCCCGGCAGCGTCGCGCGGAGCGCCTCCGCGAGGGCGTCGCGGCTGGGCAGCAGGGTCGCGGCGCGGTCGGCGCGGACCTCCTCCAGCCGCAGCAGCAGCTCTTGGACGATCAACTGGTCGAGCACGGGGCTCGCCATGTCGAACGGCTCGCGGGCGAGCGTCAGGCGGCGCGCCAGCGGCGCGGTCGTGCGGATCCAGCCGATGCGCAGCCCGCCCCACAGCAGCTTGGACGCCGATCCGACGCTGATCACCCGGCCGCCGGTGTCGAACGCGGCGAGCGGCGGCTCACGCGGCGCGTCCGGGTCGAGCGCGAGGTCGGCGAAGGTCTCGTCGGCCACCAGGAAAGCGTCGGCGCGGCGCGCGGCGCCGACCAGCGCCTCCCGCTCGGCGGCCGGCATCAGGCGCCCGGTCGGGTTCTGGAAGTCGGGGATCATGTAGGCCATCCGGACGGCGGCCTGCCGCATGCCGCCCGCGACCAGCTCCATGTCCCAGCCCTCGTTCACCCCGACCGGGACGAGCCGGACGCCGCGCCCGCGCAGCGCGCCGAGCGCGTGCGGGTAGGTCGGCCGCTCCACCATCACCGCGTCGCCCGGCTCCGCCAGCGAGTGCGTGAGCAGCGTGAACGCGTGCTGCGCGCCCGTGGTGACAACGATCTGGTCGGGACGGGTGGGGACGCCGCGCGCCGCGTACCCGGCGGCGACGACCTCGCGCAGGCTCGCGAGCCCGGCGGGCTCGTAGCCGGGGCCCGCGCTGTGGCGGGGCAGCTCGGCGACGGCGGCGGCGACGGCCTCCTCGAAGATCGCCGGAGCCCCGGGGGTGGCGCAGCCGAGGTCGATGAACCCGGCGGTCTCCGGGACGGGGTAGGCCCGGCCGAACCGCTTGCCCGCGGCGGGCACCGCCTCCCCGGTCGGACGCGCCGACCACCGGACCGGGGGCAGCGCCGTCCAGCTCCCCGCACCCTGCCGGCTCGCGACGTGGCCCTCGTCGCGGAGCCGGTCGTAGGCGGCGGTGACGGTGGTGCGGCTGACGCCGAGCGCGGCGGCCAGGTCGCGTTCGGCGGGCAGGCGCGTGCGGGGCGCGAGCCGCCCGTCCTGGATCAGGCCGCGGACCGCGCCCGCGAGCGCCGCGTAGACGGGCCGCTCGCGCGGGACGTCGCCGAGGAGCCGGGCCAGGTGCGGTCCGCTCACGTAACGCGTGCTCATACGAACCACCTCATACGAACCACCTCATACGAACCACATTCGCATAATGGCCCTGGAACTTCCAGGCCACTGTGGGCGATGATGGTCAAACCTCAGCCAAACATGACTCTGGAGCGCGATAATGGCCTTGATGGCACGCAGGTTGGTCCAGCTCTACGCTGGATTGGCCTTGTACGGGCTCGGGATCGCCCTCCAGGTGAGGTCCGACCTCGGCAACGCCCCGTGGGACGTCCTGCATCAGGGCCTGTCCCGGCGCGTCGGGCTCTCGATGGGCGCGTGGATCGTCATCGCGGGGGCGCTGGTGATGCTCGCCTGGATCCCGCTCCGGCAGCGCCCCGGCCTCGGCACGGTCAGCAACGCCGTCCTCGTCGGCGTCTTCGCCGACCTGTTCCTGTGGCTGCTGCCCGATCCGAGTGCGCTCGCCGCGCGCTGGACGTACCTGGTGGCCGCCGTCCTCGCGGGCGGGTTCGCCACCGGCTGCTACATCGGCGCGGGCCTCGGGCCCGGCCCGCGCGACGGCCTGATGACCGGCATCGCGGCGCGGGGCCACTCCATCCGCGTGGTCCGCACCGGCATCGAGGTGAGCGTGCTGGCGGCGGGATGGCTGCTGGGCGGCACGGTCGGCCTCGGAACGGTCCTGTACGCGGTCACGATCGGCCCGCTCGCCCACGTCTTCCTGCCGGCGCTGACCGTCACCGGGCCCGAGCCGGAACCGAGCGGGCTAGAGGACGAGGCGGACCACCTGGTCCGCCAGGGCGGATAGCAGCGGCGCGGCCTCCGACCTCAGCTCGTCCAGCGCGCGGGGGCCGTCGGCGAGGCTGAAGGCGGCGGTGAGGCCGAGGGCGTGCAGCCCATCGAGCGGGCCCGCGACTCCCCCGGCCAGCGCGACGGCCCGCACGCCGCGCTCCCGGGCGAGCGCGGCGACGGCGGAGACGACCTTGCCGGACGCGGACTGCCCGTCCACCCGCCCCTCACCGGTGATCACCAGATCGGCGCCGGCGAGCGCGGCGGGCAGCCCGACGGCCGCGGCGACCAGCGCCGCGCCGGGTGCGGGCTCGGCGCCCAGGGCCCCCGCCAGGCCGCCGCAGGCGCCGCCGGCAGCGCCCGCGCCGGGCAGGTCGTGGACGCGGACGCCGTAGCGGTCCGCGAGGACGTCGGCGAACCGGGTGAGCGCCGCGTCCAGCTCGCGGACCTGCGCGGGCGCCGCGCCCTTCTGCGGGCCGAACACGGCGGCGGCGCCGGACGGCCCGGTCAGCGGGTTCGTGACGTCGCAGGCCACGCGGAAGCGGGTGGCGCGGACCTCGGCGGGCACGTCCGCGTCGTCGATCGCGGCCAGCCGGGCCAGCGCCGCGCCGCCCGGCGGGAGCTCGGCGCCCGAGGCGTCCAGGAAGCGGAAGCCGAGCGCGCTCAGCAGCCCGGCGCCGCCGTCGGTGCTGGCGCTGCCGCCGACGCACACGAGCACCTCGCGGGCGCCGCGCCGGACCGCGTCGGCGACCAGCGCGCCGGTGCCGGTGGTCGCGGCGCCCAGCGGGTCGGGCGGGACGTCCTCGACCAGCGGCAGCCCGGACGCGGCGGCCAGTTCCACGACCGCCGACGTCCCTTCGCCCGACAGCCCGTAGCGGGCCGTGACCGGACGGCCGAGCGGGTCGGTCGCCGCGACCTCGACCCGCCTGCCGCCGCGCGCGCCGAGGAAGCAGTCGAGCGTGCCCTCACCGCCGTCGGCCATCGGCACCGCGCGGACCCGCGCGGCGGGCGCGGCCCGGCGGACGCCCGCCGCGATCGCGGCGCAGGCGTCCCGGGCGGTCAGGCTGCCCTTGAAGGAGTCAGGCGCGACGACCACCCGCATCGGCGGTCAGCGTTCGGCGGTGTGGGCGGCGAGGACGGAGGTCAGCTCCTCGGGCAGCACCAGCGCGCCGCCCTCGTACCGGGTCTCCAGCGGCCGCAGCGCGCCCGCCCGCCACCAGTACAGGTTCGGGCTGATCGAGCCGGGTCCCTCCTCGTAGGCGCGGTGGGCCTGCGCCTGGAGCTCGCGCGCGGCGGCCGCGGCGGCGCGGTAGCGGGCCCGGGGCGAGGGCTCGGCGATCCGCAGCGGGTGCGCCACGATCAGGCCCCGGTTCGGGGCGATGACCAGCGCGCCCGACGGCCCGATCGGCAGGTACTCCTCCAGCCACGCCAGGTGGGTCGCGGTGTAGAACGTCCAGCCGTGCAGGACCGACACGCGGATGCCGCCGAGGTCCTGCTCGTCGTGCTGGAGCGGCCCGTCGCCGCGCACGTTGTCGCGGCCGAGCATGAACAGCGCGTCGCCGGAGACCGGCCAGCCGTGCATCTCGTGCGCGGACAGCGTCCGCACGCTGGTCGGGGTGTCGACGACCACGGCCTCGATCAGGCCGGGCGCGAACGGGCGGGAGGCGAGCTGGCCGTTGTCGTCCTCGGCCGGGTAGATGCGGGTGCGCAGCAGGTGCTGGGCGAGGTCGAAGTCGGACAGGTCGAGCGGCTCCTCCATCGCGGTGACGATGGTGGTGACCTGGTCGGACACCAGCGCGGGCCAGTCGTCGCGGGGCACCAGCCGCGCGAGCTGCCGCAGGTCGCGCATGCGGACCGGGAGCTGGTAGGCGCCCTGGAGCAGCATGACGTCGCCGGGCGCGCGGCGGCAGGCGTAGCCGAGGCTCTCGCCGACCAGCACCACCAGCGATTCGAGGGTCCCGTCGTCCCAGGGGTCCGGGCGGGCGTGCCGGCCGCTCATCGCGCACCTCCGGGCGCTCGCAGGGTCAACGCGCCGGCGTCCAGCCGGACGGGGGCGCCGAGCTCCAGCGTGCGCTGGCGCGGGCCGTGCCCGACCGGCGCCCCGGCGAGCACCGGCACGCCGAGCGGGCCGAGCCTGGCGGCGAACACGGCGTCCAGCTCGGCGGGGTCGCCGGACCGTTCCCACGAGCCGAGGACCACCCCCGCCGCGCCGTCGAACCAGCCCGCCTGGAGCAGTTGGACGAGCATCCGGTCGATCCGGTAGGGCGCTTCGGAGACGTCCTCCAGCAGGACGACGCGCCCCGCCGCCGGGGGCGGGGCGTAGGGCGTGCCGAGCAGCGCGGTGAGCAGCGTGAGCGTGCCTCCTGTCAGCGGCCCCTCGGCGAACCCCTCGCACAGCGCGTGGGTGCCGGTCAGCGGGCTCTGGTCCTCGCGGAACAGCGCGGCGCGCAGCCCCTCGAACGTCTCGACATCGGCGGCGTCCGCCCCCGGGGCGCGCTCCGCGCCCTCGGCCCCGCCCGCGCTACCGGCCCGACCCGCGTCCCCGGCCTGAGCCGGGTGGTCGGTGCGGCCCGCGTCCCTGGACTGGCCCGCCTCCCTGGGCTGGCCCGCGTCCCTCGATCGGTCCGCGTCCCTCGGATGGCTCGCGTCCCTGGTCGGGGCCGCGGGATCGGTTCGGTTCGCGTCGGCGGGTGGGGGGGCGTCGGCCAGGTGGGACGCGGCGGCGAGGTCGGCGACGCGGCCGGCGGGCATGGGGCCGAAGGAGGTCGTGACGCCGAGGCGCGCGCCGAACGCGACGTGCAGCGCGGTGATGTCGCTGGAGCCGTGCAGGATCTTGGGCCCCGTCCCGGCGCGCTCGGCCTCGCGCGCGGCGGCCGCCAGCGCGTCCCAGTCGAGGTGGTCGAGGACGCGGGTGGCGCCGTATCCGCCGCGCGCGCAGACCACCGCGCGGACGCGCGGGTCGCACCAGGCGGCCTCCAGGTCGGCGGCGCGGTCGGCGTCGCCGCCCGCGAGCCGGTGCCAGTCGTCGCGGAGGGGGCCGGGCGCGCCGAGGTTGACTCGGTCGAGGGCGTGCTTGCCGACCACGACGTCAAGGCCGAGGTCGCGCAGGACGGCGCAGCCCGCCTCCAGCCGCGCCGGGTCCGCGGGACCGCTCGGCGCGACGACCGCGATCCGGTCACCGGGCCGCAACCCCCTGTACCGGCGGAGGTCGGACGCGCTCGACCGGCCGCCGGGCAACCCGGCGGCGGGCTCGCCGGACGACCCGTCGGCCGCCTCAGCGCGGGCGCCCCCGCTCATCAACCCGATCCCTCCTCGCACCGCGACGGATAGAGCTTGTCAGGATCCGGACGCCAGCGGAAGGGGCGGCCGGTCACGACCCGCCAACAGATCATCTCGCGTTCCGGGGGCCTTCCGCGACCCGGGATTCGGACAGGTCGCACGGAGCGTCACGGTCCGACCGCCGCCGAAAGATGCCAAACTTGTTCGGGTATGAGGTCGACGCCGCACATCCTTGTGATCAACGGCACCAAGGTCCGCCGCCCGGTCTTCGTCCTGGGCGCACCCCATTGCGGTGCGGACCTGCTGGCCCGTGCGGTGAAACGGTCCGCCGGGTTCCACCTGACCACGGGCCGCCCCGGGGTCCTGCGGGTCACCTACGCCTTCGCGCGGCGGCCGGCGATCGCGACGGAGCGTGGCCAGGGAGCGGCGCGGGTGCTCCGCGACGCCTACGCCGAGGCGTGGCAGGTGTCCGCGCGGGCCTGCGCGGAGTGCTCGGCCGAGTGCCGTGAGCTGGCGGGGCTGCCGCCGCGCGTCCCCGACGGGGAGGCTTCCGAGCCGTGCGTGGCCGCGGCCGGCATCGCGCGGTTCGCCGACGCCTCCCCCGACCTGATCTACAGCGCCGACGTGCTGCTGGACGCCTTCCCCGACGCCCAGCTCGTGCAGGTGATCCGGGACGGCCGGGACGCGGTCGCCGACATGCTCGGCGACGAGCGCTGCCTCGCCTGGTTCAAGCCGGGCCTGGCCAACCTCGACGCGGTGTTCCCCAACCCGTTCCTCGGCGTGGAGGACCACACCGAGCGCCGCCGCTGGCCGAGCGCGGCGCCGGCCGTCAAGTGCGCGCTGCGCTGGCGCGGCTCGGTGCGGCTCAGCGCGCGGCTGCGGCAGCAGGTCCCCGAGGAGCAGCTGCACACCGTCCGGTACGAGGAGCTGGTCGCCCGGCCGCGCCGCGTCGCCGCCGACCTGTCGGAGTACCTGGACACGGCGATCTCCAGGACGGTCCTGACCGGCCTCGTGCGGGCCGGGGCGAGGGAGGCGCGCGGCGTGGACGAGCACGGCGTCGGGTCGTGGCGGGAGCGGCTGTCGCCCCGGCAGCTCGCCCAGGTCGAGAAGGTCGCCGGGACGGAGCTGCGCAGGCTCGGCTACCGGCTCACCGCCGACGTCTGAGTGCCGCTCGCCTCGCCGTCGCCGGAGGGGGCGTCCAGGCCCTCGCCGTCGCGCTGGCGGGCGAACTGCGTGCGGTAAAGCTCGGCGTACAGGCCGCCGCGCAGCAGCAGCTCCTCGTGCCGCCCGCGCTCGGCGACCCGCCCGTCGTCGATCACGAGGATCTGGTCGGCCTCGCGGATCGTGGACAGCCGGTGCGCGATCACCAGCGACGTGCGCCCGGCGAGGGCCGTCTTCAGCGCCCGCTGGACGGCCGCCTCGGACTCGGAGTCCAGGTGCGCGGTCGCCTCGTCCAGCACGACCACCGACGGCGCCTTCAGCAGCAGCCGCGCGATCGCCAGCCGCTGCTTCTCCCCGCCCGACAGGCGGTAGCCGCGGTCGCCGACGACCGTGTCCAGGCCCTCGGGCATCGCGGTGACGAGGCCGCCGATCTGCGCCGACCCGAGCGCGGCGAGGATCTCCTCGTCGGTGGCCTCCGGCCGGGCGTAGCGCATGTTCTCGCGGATCGTGTCGTGGAACAGGTGCGCGTCCTGGCTGACCACGCCGATCTCCGCGCGCAGCGAGTCGAGCGTGACGTCGCGGACGTCGGCGCCGCCGATCCGGACGGCGCCGTCCGAGACGTCGTACAGCCGCGAGACCAGGTGCGTGATCGTCGACTTGCCCGCGCCCGACGGGCCGACCAGCGCGACGAGCTGCCCGGGGGTGGCCGTGAAGTGCACGTCGTGCAGGACCTCGCGGGCGGGCGCGGTGTCGGTCCGCGCGATCGACTCCAGCGAGGCCAGCGACACCTCCTCGGCCGAGGGGTAGGCGAACCGGACGTGGTCGAACTCGATCGCCGGGGCGGCCGGGGCGGCCGCCTTCCCGGTCGTCGCGGGCCCTCGGGACGCCTCCAGCGCGCGAGCGTCCTCGCGGTCGCGGATCAGCGGCTTGAGGTCGAGCACCTCGAACACCCGGTCGAAGCTGACGAGGGCGGTCATCACGTCCACGTGGACGTTGGACAGCGCGGTCAGCGGGCCGTACATGCGGGTCAGCAGCGTGGCGAGGGCGACCAGCGTGCCGAGTTCGAAGCCGCCGTCCACGACGAGCACGCCGCCGACGCCGTAGACCATCGCGGTGGCGAGCGCGGCGACCAGTGTCAGCGCGGTGAAGAACACGCGGCCGTACATCGCCGCGACGATCCCGATGTCGCGGACCCGCGCGGCCCGCTGGGAGAAGTTCTCCTCCTCCTCGACCGGGCGCCCGTACAGCTTGGCGAGCATCGCGCCCGCCACGTTGAACCGCTCGGTCATCAGCGAGCTCATCTCGGCGTCCAGCACCATCTGCTCGCGGCTGATCCGCGACAGCCGCCGCCCGACCCACTTGGCGGGCAGCACGAAGACCGGGAGCAGCAGCAGCGCGATCAGCGTCACCTGCCAGGACAGGATCAGCATCGTCACCAGGACGAGGATCAGGCTGATCACGTTCGACACCACCGACGACAGCGTCGTGGTGAGGGCCCGCTGCGCGCCGATGACGTCGTTGTTGAGGCGGCTGACCAGCGAGCCGGTCTGGGCGCGCATGAAGAACGCGACGGGCTGGCGCTGGACGTGCCCGAACACCTGCGTGCGCAGGTCGTAGATCAGGCCCTCGCCGATGCGCGCCGAGTACCAGCGCTGCGCCAGCCCGAGCACCGCCTCCAGCAGCGCGAGTCCGCCCACCGCGAGGGCGAGCCACACCACCACGTCGTCGTCGCCCGGGATGATGCCGCGGTCGATGATCGACTTGAGCAGCAGCGGGTTGGCGACGACGATCACCGCGGCGACCGTGTTCAGCGCGAGGAACAGCACCAGCTCGCGGACGTACGGGCGCGCGTAGCCCGCGATCCGCCTGACGGTCCCGGGCTTGAGCTTCTGCTGGGTGACCGAGCCGTCCCGGCGGAACGAGGCCATCACCTGCCAGCCGTTGCCCGGCGTTCCCGGCATCCCCACATGCGCCTCCGAGGGGTCGCTGCCCGCCCGCTGTGGACCCGTGGGCGGAACAAGTACGTAATCAAGTAAGCATCTCAGTGTCCGCTGTGCACAACACGCCGTGCCCCACGGCGCTTCCCGGCTCCGCTCACGGCGTAACCATCCCCTGACCGGGCGCGTCCACAACGTCCAATAACGGGCGATCTTATGGACTTCCCGCCGGTCCGGTAGTAGATGTGATCGACAACTTTTCAGGCTCACATCCCCCCAGGAGCCCACCAGTGAGACGACGCTTCCCGCGAGGCGGCGCCGGCGTGATCACCCTCACCGCCGCGCTGCTCGCCACCACCGCGCTCCCGGCGGGCGCCGCCGCGCCCACGAGGCCGGCGCGCGCCCCCGAGACCGTCCCTCGCCTGACGGTGAGCGGCGGCGAGACCCAGCCGGTCTTCTCCCGCGCGGACGCGGTCACCCAGACCGTCAACATCGAGACGACCGTCGACAGCGACGAGGACGGCGTCCGCGACCGCGTCCAGATGCGGATCATGCGGCCGAAGGAGACCGACACCGCCGGGCTGAAGGTCCCGACGATCCTGGAGGCCAGCCCGTACTGGGCCGGCACCCACAACGTCGACAACCACCCGGTCGACATCGGCGACGCGCAGGGCAGGGCGCTGGCGCCGAGCCGGCGCGACCTCGCCGGCATCTTCCCCGGCATCTACGACAACTACTTCCTGCCGCGCGGCTACGCCATCGCGAACCTCGACAGCATCGGGACGGGCGGCTCCACCGGCTGCCCGACCTCCGGCGACCGCAGCGAGCAGGCGGGCGCCAAGGCGGCGGTGGACTGGCTGAACGGCCGCGCCAGGGGCTTCGCGCCCGACGGCACGCCGGTGAAGGCCGGCTGGTCGACCGGGAACGTCGGCATGATCGGCCAGTCCTACAACGGGACGCTGCCGAACATGGCGGCGGCGACCGGCGTGGAGGGCCTGAAGGCGATCGTGCCGATCGCGGGCATCTCCAGCTGGTACGACTACTACCGCGCCAACGGCGGCGTGCTCGCGCCCGGCGGCTACCAGGGCGAGGACCTCGACGTCCTCGCCAAGGCGGTGCTGACCCGGCAGAACCCCGAGGTCTGCGCGAAGATCATCGACGACATCGAGGCGAAGCAGGACCGCGAGACCGGCGACTACGGCAAGGTCTGGGCCGAGCGCGACTACGTCGGGCAGGCCAAGAAGGTCCGCGCGGCCGTCATGGTCGTGCACGGGCTGAACGACTGGAACGTCAAGGTCAAGAACTCCGTCCAGTGGTGGAACGCGCTGAAGCAGGCGGGGGTGCCGCGCAAGCTCTGGCTGCACCAGGCCAACCACGCGACGCCGTTCCGCTGGCGCCTGGAGGAGTGGCTGCGCCAGACGCACCACTGGTTCGACCGGTACCTCTACGGCATCCGCAACGGCATCGACAAGGAGCCGCGCGTCGACGTCGAGCGCGCCCCCGGGCAGTGGGAGACGGCCAAGGACTGGCCCGTCCCCGGCACCCGCACCGTCCCGCTGAGCCTCAACGCGGGCGACGCGGGGCAGCCGGGCACGCTCGCGCTGCGCCCCCGGCAGGGCGCCGACCAGTCGCTGGTGGACGCGGGCAGGACCAGGACCGCCGAGGAGCTGCTGGTCAACGAGGACAAGGCCGACCCGAACCGGCTCGCCTACCTGACCCCGGCGCTCACGGCGCCGCTGCGCGTCAACGGGACCCCCGAGATGTCGGTCCGCGCCTCGCTGGACGGGCGGTCGCCGTACCTGACGGCGCTGCTGGTCGACTACGGCACCGACGCCCGGCCGACCGGCGGCCGCCTCGACACCGGTGAGCGCGTCTGCTTCGGCCAGGGCGTCGCGGGCGACGACGGCTGCACCACCCGGCAGAAGCTGTACACCGAGACCGCCCCCTACAAGATCATCACTCGGGGCTGGCTGGACGCGCGGAACCGGCACAGCCCGAGCCGCACCGAGCCGATCACGCCCGGCAAGGCCTACGACTTCCGCTGGGACTTCCAGCCGACCGACTACGTCGTCAAGGCGGGCCACCGCCTCGGCGTGATCGTCCTGTCCACCGACTACGACTACACGCTGCGCTACCCGGCGGGCACCAAGGTCACGCTCACCCCGGGCACCAGCAAGGTCCTGCTGCCGCTCGCGCGGGGAGGCCGCGAGTCCCTCCAGTAGACCCGTCCCAGCGCCTGCGGGCCGGTGCCGTCGTGTTCGCGACGGCACCGGCCCGCCTGGCTCACGGGCCGCCGCGCGTCAGCGGGCGGCGAACAGGGCGCGGAAGCGGCCGATCTGCTCCCGGCGCTCGGCGGCGCACTGCTGTTCGAGGGTGTTCGCGGGCGCCTGCCGGAGCAGGCGCTTGGTGGCGACGGCGGCGCCCGCGTCCACCGCGAGCAGGGCGGCGACCAGGTCGGCGACGGCCCCGTCGAGCGCGCCGCGCGGGACGAGCGTCTCGGCCAGGCCGAGCCGCGCGGCCTCCTCGGCGTGGACGGTGCGGGCGGTCAGGCACAGTTCGAGCGCGCGGGGCAGGCCGACGGCCTCGACGAGCGGCTTGGTGCCGGTCAGGTCGGGGACGAGCCCGAGCGCGGGCTCCTTCATGCAGAAGGCGGTGTCGTCGGCGATCACGCGCAGGTCGCAGGCCAGGGCGAGCTGGAAGCCGCCGCCGATCGCGTGGCCGTGCACGGCGGCGATCGTGACGATCTCGGGCCGCCGCAGCCAGGTGTAGGCGTCCTGCAGCTCCGCGATGAACCGGTCGGTGGCCTCGGCGTCGGCGCCGATGGGGAAGCCGTTCTCGGAGAACTGGGTGAGGTCGATGCCCGCGGAGAACGAGGGCCCCGCGCCCTTCAGCACGACCACGCGCACCGCGTCCGGCAGCGACCGGCCGATGGCGGCCAGGCCCCGCCACATCGCGAAGGTCATCGCGTTGCGCCGCTCGGGGCGGTTCAGCGTGACGGTCGCGACGGCGCCGTCGACCTCCAGCCGAAGGCCGGCCTCGGCGAGAGCCGCCCCGCTCGGAGGGGTCCCGCCGAGTCCGGCCCCGTCGAGGCTGGGCTCGTCCGAACCGGGCTCGCGCAGGCCCGGTCCCGGTGCGTTGGCCGGTTCCGGTCCTGGCTGCGCGCTCGCGTCCGTCATCGCGCTCCCTCCGCTGTGACCTGTGACGACGCGGGCACGAGGCCCGCGATCACGGCGCAGGGAGGCGCGTCGGGCCCACCCCGCCGTCCAGTGGGGCGGGCCCGAACCTGTCCTACGCCGCGGCCGAACCCTACTCGGCCGGCCGCGGCGGCGGGTCAGGCGGTGCGCTCATCCGGGGGTCGGTGTCCGTTCAGGACTTCTTGCCCCGGGTCGCACCGCCGCGACCGCGCAGGTTGACTCCGGACTCGGTCAGAATCCGGTGGATGAACCCATACGAGCGGCCGGTGGCGGCTGCCAGGGCGCGGATGCTCTCGCCGGAGTCGTACCTCTTCTTGAGGTCCGCCGCCAGCTTGTCGCGCTCGGCACCGGTCACGCGGGTGCCCTTCTTGAGGGTCTCGGCCACGAGTACCTCCCGTAGTGATGTGGTGACCGCTGCGTTATCCCCCGCCATGATCAGTCATTCCCGCGCGTTCGGCTACCCACTCGGCCAGAAAAGATCTGCTGAAGGGCGTCCGCAGGTCACGCAAGTGCCACCAGATCAGCAAACTCGTCACTCCAGATGTCTTCGACACCATCCGGCAGCAAAATCACTCTTTCCGGCCGCAGCGCGTCGACGGCGCCCTCGTCGTGGGTCACCAGTACGATCGCTCCGGCGAAGGTCCGCAGCGCCGCCAGGATCTCCGCGCGACTGGCCGGATCGAGGTTGTTGGTGGGCTCGTCCAGCAGCAGGACGTTCGCGCTGGAGACCACCAGCATCGCCAGTGCCAGCCGGGTCTTCTCCCCGCCCGACAGCACGCCCGCGGGCTTGTCCACGTCGTCGCCGGAGAACAGGAACGAGCCGAGGATCTTGCGGACCTCGACCGGCGCCATCCCGGGCGCGGCCGACTGCATGTTCTCCAGCACCGAGCGCTCGACCTCCAGCGTCTCGTGCTCCTGAGCGTAGTAGCCGATGCGCAGCCCGTGCCCGGCCACGACCGCGCCGGTGTCGGGCTTGTCGACCCCGGCCAGCATGCGCAGCAGGGTCGTCTTGCCCGCGCCGTTCAGGCCCAGCACGACGACGCGGCTGCCCCGGTCGATGGCCAGGTCCACGTCGGTGAAAATCTCCAAAGATCCGTACGATTTCGACAAACCCTCCGCGGTGAGCGGAGTCCGGCCGCACGGCGCCGGATCCGGAAAGCGGATCTTGGCGACCTTGTCGGCCTGCCGCTCGCCCTCCACGCCCGCGAGGAGCTGCCTCGCGCGCCGGTCCATCTGCTGGGCCGCCTTGGCCTTGGTGGCCTTGGCGCGCATCTTGTCGGCCTGCGAGAGCAGCGCCGACGCCTGCCGCTGGGCGTTGGCCGTCTCGCGCTTGCGGCGCCGCTCGTCGGTCTCGCGCTGGTCGAGGTACTTCTTCCAGCCGACGTTGTAGATGTCGATCACGCTGCGGTTGGCGTCCAGGTGGAAGACCCGGTTGACGACGGCGTCCAGCAGGTCCACGTCGTGGCTGATGACGACCAGGCCGCCCTGGTGGGACTTCAGGAAGTCGCGCAGCCACACGATCGAGTCGGCGTCCAGGTGGTTGGTCGGCTCGTCCAGCAGGAGGGTGTCGGCGCCGGAGAACAGGATGCGGGCCAGCTCGACGCGGCGCCGCTGGCCGCCCGACAGCGTCCCGAGCGGCTGGGTCATGACCCGGTCGGGCAGGCCCAGGCTGGAGGCGATCGAGGCGGCCTCGGCCTCGGCCGCGTAGCCGCCGAGGACGTGCAGCCGCTCCTCCAGCCGCCCGTACCGGCGGACGGCGCGGTCACGCCCGGCGTCGGAGGCGGTGGCCATCGCCTCCTCGGCGGCCCGCAGGTCGCGGATCACCTCGTCCAGGCCGCGGGCGGACAGGATGCGGTCGCGGGCCATCTCCTCCAGGTCGACGCCGCGCGGGTCCTGCGGGAGGTAGCCGATGGTGCCCGAGGACGTCACGCCGCCCTGCGCGGGCAGCGCCTCCCCCGCCAGCACCTTGGTGAGGGTGGTCTTGCCGGCGCCGTTGCGGCCGACGAAGCCCACCCGGTCGCCGGGGTTGACCCGGAAGGTGGCGGCCTCGATCAGCAGCCGGGATCCGGCGCGCAGCTCGATATCGTTCGCGATGATCACAGTGACAGGGCTCCCCTGACGGACGGCTCGATGGACAGGCGCACGAAACGGCGCGCCGCGGTCGGGGTGACCGGGGCGCGCCTCGACGGCCTGTCAGCTCGGGAGCGAAACCATCCGCCCAGTGTACGCGACGCCCCGGGACGCCCGGCCACGCCCGCTTCGCGGGTGACGGCCCGTGAGCGGGTGGGCGCCACGTACACGGCGGCCGGTACGGCTGCCTGCGCGGGGGCCGTCGCGGGGCCGTGACCGGCTCCGGCCAGTTCCGGCGCGGTGGCCGGTCCCGGCGGCGCGACCGGTTCCGGCGGCGGGGTCAGCCCTGGCGCTCGGACGAGAGCCGCTGGGTGATCGTGTGCTGGAGCCGCTGGAGCCCGGACGTGCCGACCAGGCCGATCTGGCCCTCCAGGTCGCGCAGCAGCACGTCCTCGTTCATCACGGCCTCCGAGGACTGCATCAGCACCGTGCCCTCGCCGGTGAAGTCGAACTGGTGCTCCTCGCCCGACGACCCGCCCACCCCGAAGATCATCCGTGCGGCGCCGAATGCCCCGCGCATGTAGGAGTGGTCGTAGTGGTGGCAGGGGGACGGGCAGTCCGCCCAGCCGAGCAGCGCCTGCGGGTCGACGCGGATCGGCGGCTCGACGAAGTGGACGGGCCCGTTGGAGGCCGCGACGAACCGCCCCGTCCCGATGAGGGTGAGGAAGCCCGGGATGATCGACTGCTTGAGCTCCAGGCCCGGCTCGAACGCCAGCAGGTTGCCCGCGCGGACGGTGAGGTTCCCGTTGTCGAGGTCGAAGGAGTTCACGTCGAACCCCCGGTCGGCCAGGAGGAGCTTGCCCTGCCCCTGCGCGACGATCCAGTCCTGCGCGTACAGCGGGGAGTTGAAGGTGTGGGCGACCAGGGAGTCCAGCGGCCCCGCCGACAGCGCCTCGAACCTGATCTGCCCGTAATAGGCGATCATCTTGCCCTTCTGCGCGAACCACTGCCCGTTGAGGTCGACGCTGAAGGCGTAGGGGTTGACGTTGTCGTTGACCGGGAGCGTCCCGGGGTTCCAGGTCTGCGTGCCGAACGTGCTCACGGTCAGATCTTCCTCTCGCTGGCCTGGACGTAGACGACGCCGGAGCCGCTCAGCTCCAGCTGGAAGCCCTCGCCGGAGCCGCGTCCGATCAGGTCGCGCAGCCCGACCGCCGTGGTGAGCTTGTTCTGCACCTGGCCGCGGTGCGCCACGTACGCCTGCGGGTCGACGTGGACGGGCCGCTGCGGAGTGATCGGCAGCTCCATCACGCCGCCGTGCGACAGCAGCCCGCACGCGCCGTGCCCGGTGAGCGTCGTGGTGAACAGCCCCTGCCCGGTGACCGCGCCCCGGATCACGCCGCGCACGCCGCCCTGCTCGCCCATGAACATCGTCCCCACCTGGAGGGACGCGTCGTGCACCAGCAGCCGGTCGGCCTCGACGTAGAGGGTGTCGGCGCCGTTCAGCTCGACGACCGCGACGTGCAGGCCGCCGTGCCCGAACATGACGCTGCCCTGCCCGGTGACGTGCATCATCGCGGTCCGCTCGCCGGCGACGGCGCGGCCGAGCGTGCCGCCGATGCCCTGCCCCGCCGTGGTGGACGGCGCGAACGCCACCGGCCCGGTGTAGGCGAGCATCGCGCCGCGCCTGCTGTAGACCTCCTGCCCCGGGCCGATCGGCACCTGGAGCATCTTGGAGTTGATCGACTGGTATCCCGGCATCAGATCTCCAAGATTCCGCCGCGCTCGGCGGGCTGGACGTAGACCAGGCCGTGGCCCTGGTAGCGGAACTGCACGCTCTCCCCCGATCCCTGGCCGATCACCGTCCGCCAGTTGACGTCGGTGACGACGTCCTGCTGGAGCTGGCCGTGGTGGGCGACGTAGGCGTGCGGGTCGACGCACAGCGGCGTCTGCGGCGTCACCTCCAGCGCGATCGCCGGGCCGTCCGACAGCACCGCGACCGTGCCGTGCCCCTCGACCTTGGTGGTGGCGAGGCCCTGCCCGGTGCCCATCCCCCGCAGCCCGATGAACTGGACGCCGGTCTTCAGGCCCCCGTCCAGGGCCAGCAGGCTCTCGGACTCGACGAACAGCGTGTCGCCCGTGAGCTGGACGAGCGTGACCTCGGTCGCCTCGCTCGCCAGGTACACCGTCCCCTGCCCGGTGATCTCCATGAGCGTCATGCCCTCGCCCGCGATCTTCCGCTTGAGGGCCCCGCGCAGGCCCTCGCCGCCCGTCATGCCCTGCCGTTTGAAGGCCATCTGGCCCTCGTAGGCGACCATGGAGCCGTTCAGTGCCCGGACCGTCTCCCCGGCGAGGTCGACGGCGAGCATTTTCGAGCCGTTCATTCGAAAGTGCGCCACGGACGGAGAACATACCGGCACCGGGGCCGCGCGCACCGGCGCGTTGCCGGTCCGCGTCGGCGGCGTTTCGGGGAGGATGGTCACCATGTGGATCGCTCCCGAACGCCGCAGCCTCAGCCGGTGGGCCGTACCCGGGCTCGTCCTGGCAGCGGGGGTGGTGGTCGGAGCCGTGCTGGCCGCCGACGGGCGGAGCGGGACGGCCCTGACCGCGCTCGCCGCGCTCACCGGGTACGCGGGCTACCTCGCCTACCGCCGCAACGAGCCCGCGCTGCCGCTCGGCGAGGGCTTCGGCTCGGGCCACCGGGCCCGCGCCCACCTGCGCGCCGCCGCGATGACCGGCGACGTGGTGACGGTCGCGGTGGTGGCGGCGCTGGTCGTCCAGGCGCTGCGCGGCGCCGACATCGCCCCCTACGCCTGGCTCGCCGCGCTCGCGGGCGGCACCTACCTGCTGTCGGCCCTCGCGGGCGGGCGCGGGCTGTAGCCGGGCGGGCGCCGTGCGCCGGGCGTGCGCCAGCCGTCCGTCGGCCGTGCGTCGCCCGTCCGTCGCCCGTCCGTCGCACCGCCCCTCGCACCGCCCCTCGCACGCGCCGCTTGGAACGCTCCTATAGCACATTCTCCGGGGCGCGCACGCCATCGAGGGCCGCCACATGGCGCACACGGCCGGACACGACCCGGTTCCCGCCGGTGATCCATGCCACGACCTGCGATGATGTCCGGCGAATTATGCGTTAACTTCTCCTGACAACCGCCGATTCGGCGTGGTGAGGGCGACATGATGCGGCTGTGTCAGCCGTTGATGTCCTGCTCCCGGCGCGCGCGGTGTTCCATCCGGTGGTCGATCTCGGCACCGGCACCGTCGTCGCCGTGGAAACGCATGCGGGTCCGCCCGCCGCGTCCGGTCCTCCGCCGCGGGTCGACCCCGCCGCGGAGGACGTGCGGCGCGCGGTGGAGGCGGCCCGAGCGACAGCGGACCTGGGCACCCCCCTTCCGCTGCAGATCGGCCTGCGGGCCGAGACCCTGACCCACGGAGACGCATTCCTCGGCGAGCTGCACCACGGGCTCGGGGAGACGGGACGGCGTCCCCAGGAGTTCATCATCTGCGTCGCGGGCGGTTTCCCGCCGGCGCAGCGTCCGACGGTCGCCGCCGCCCTGACCGGGCTGCGGCGGGCCGGCTACCTCGTCGGCCTGGCGGGCCTCGGCGCCGGGCACGCGCCGCTCGACCTGCTCGTGGACGGCGCGTCCTACCTGCTCAAGCTCGATCCGGAGCTGGCCCGCAGATCGCTGACCGAACCCCGGCGCTCGGCGCTGGTGGCGAGCCTCGTCGAGCTGGCGCACCGGCTCGGCACGCACGTCCTCGCGCCCGGCCTCGCGACGCAGGACCAGGTGGTGCACCTGCGCGAGCTGGGGGTCCGGCTCGTCCAGGGGCCCGCGCTGGCCCCGCCGGAGTGGCGGCCGGGGATGCCGATCACGGTCCCCGTCGCGGCCCGCGAGGACCCGGCGCCGCCCGACCCGGGCCTCGGGCTCGGGCCGCGCGTCTCGGAGTTCACGCTCCCGGCGGTGACGCTGCCGCACACCGCGACCGCCCAGGAGGTGCTGACCGCGCTGAACGCCGAGACCGGCATCACCAGCGTCGTCCTGGTGGACGAGCGGCAGCGGCCCCGGTCCACGGTCGACCGGACGCGGTTCCTGCTGCGGCTGTCGGGCGCCTACGGGCACGCCCTGCACGCCCACCGGCCCGCCGCGCGGCTGGCCGATCCGCCGCGTCCGGTGCCGCGCACGGTCCCGGCGGTGGCGGCGCTGCGCGCGGCCGGGCGGGAGGACGAGCGGGTCTACGACGACCTCGTCGTGGTGGACGAGGTCGGGCGCTGCCTCGGCATCGTCCGCGTCGCCGACCTGATCCGCGGCCTGTCCCCGTGACGCCCGGCGGCCCTGAAGATCGCTGAGATCGACGAGGAGGCGTCACAGGAGCCCGGGCGGGATGGGAGCGCCGCCCGGGCGGGCGCGGCCCGCGGCGGCCGTCTCCTGCGCGAGGATGGCCGCCTGGACCCGGCTGCGCAGCCCCAGCTTGCCCAGGATGCGGCTGACGTGGGTCTTGGTGGTGGTCTCCGCCATGTCGAGCCGCCGCGCGATCTCCCCGTTCGACAGCCCCTCGCCGAGGCAGCGGAACACCTCCCACTCGCGCGGGGTGAGGCCGTCGAGGCCGGGCGCCCCGGGCGGCGCCGCCGGGCGCGCCGCGAACGCCCCGATCAGCCTGCGGGTCACCTTCGGCGCGATGATCCCCTCCCCGGCCGCGACGGTCCGCACCGCCTCCACCAGCCGGTCGGCGTCGACGTCCTTCAGCAGGAACCCGGCGGCGCCTGCCCGCAGCGCGCCGAAGACGTACTCGTCCAGGTCGAAGGTGGTCAGCACCAGCACGTCCGCGATCCCGGCGATCTCCCGGGTCGCGCCGATCCCGTCCAGGACGGGCATCCGGACGTCCATGAGCACCACGTCGGGGCGCAGCTCGCGGGCCAGCTCGACCGCGCGGCGCCCGTCGGCGGCCTCGCCGACGACCCGCAGGTCGGGCGCCGCGCCGAGGATGAGGACCAGGCCCGCCCGCACCGCCGCCTGGTCGTCGGCGACCAGCACCTCGATCATGTCGTCCTCTCCTGGTCAAGCGGCAGCTCGGCGTGGACCCGCCAGCGGCCCGCGTCGGGCCCGGCGGCGAACTCCCCGGCCAGCATCGCGGCCCGCTCCCGCATCCCGATCAGCCCGCTGCCCGAGCCCGGCAGGCGCGACCCGTCCCGCCCGAGCGGGCTCACCACGTCGATCACCACGCGCCGCCGCCCGTACTCGACCCGGACGTCGGCCCGCCCGGGGCCCGCGTGCTTGAGCGCGTTGGTCAGCGACTCCTGGACGATCCGGTAGGCGGCCAGCTCGACCGCCGCGGGCAGCTCCGGCGCCTCCCCCGCCACCTCCAGCCGGGCCGACAGGTCCGGACGCGCCGTCCGCGCGACGAGGGGCCCGAGCTCGGCGAGCCGGGGTGCGGCGGGCGGGTCCTCCTCGTCGCCGCCGTCGCGCAGCAGCCCGATCATCCGGCGCATCTCCGCGAGCCCCTGGACGCTGTTCTCCCGGATGACCTCCATCGCCCGGTCGATGCCGTCCCGGTCGAGGTCGCGCACCTTCAGCACCGCCGAGGAGTGCAGCGCGACGGCGCTCAGATGGTTGGCGATCACGTCGTGCAGCTCCCGCGCCATCCGGGCCCGCTCGGCGCCGACCGCGGCCCGCCGGTCCAGCTCCGCCAGCCGCGCCACCTGCTCGGCGCGCTCCCGCTCGGCCTCGGCCTTGAACCGGTGCTCGCGGACGGCCATCGCGGTCAGCACCGGCGCCATCCACGTCACCCCGGCGAGCGCGCCGCCCAGCACCCCGAGCGACACCTGGCCGAGCGCGATCCCGGACCCGACCGCGACCACCAGCGTCGCCGCGCACGTCGTCGCGAGCAGCCACTCCGCCGTCCGCCGCCGCCCGTACAGGCTCGCCGCGTACAGCACGTCCCCGTAGATCACCGCCGTCGCGAAGCTCGGGCCCATGAGCACGTCGGCGAAGTTGAACGGCGTGGCGAGCGCCAGCGCCGTCAGCGGCGCGCGCCGCCGCAGCAGCAGCGCCGGGAACAACCCGAGGAGCGGGAGGAACCGCCATTCGCGCGCCGGGTTCCAGTCCTGCTCCCACGTCGTGTACCCGTGCACTCCGATCATGAGGAGGCCGCCCGCCAGCCCCGCGAGCGCGATGAGCACGTCCTGGCGGGTGGTGAGTCTGCGGAGCGGGGGCACACCCCCATCTCAGCACCTCCGCCCGGGTGCCCGCGTCCGACCTGGTGACGGCCGCCGTACATCCTTCGGACGACCCGGGAAACCTCAGCCCAGAGGAGGCGCGGGGCGTCCCGCCCGCCCGACCATGGAGGCATGCTCATCGCGGTCATCGCCGGTTGCGAGATCGGCTTCTGGGTCGTCCTCGCCGCCGGGCTCGTCGCCCGGTACCCGCTGCGCCTGCGCCGCACCGGCGCGGCGCTCCTGATGTGCGTCCCGCTGGTGGACGTCGTCCTGCTGACCGTCACGGTGGTCGACCTGCGCGGCGGCGCGACCGCGGGCTTCGGCCACGGCCTGTCCGCCGCCTACGTCGGCTACTCGGTCGCGTTCGGCCACAGCATGATCCGCTGGGCGGACGAGCGGTTCGCGCACCGCTTCGCCGGCGGCCCCCCGCCTGGGGAGAAGCCCAAGCACGGCCGGGCGCGGGCCGCCTACGAGTGGCGCGAGTTCGTCAAGGCGGTCGTCGCGACGGCCCTGTCCTGCGGCATCCTCCTGCTGATGATCGCCATCGTCGGCGACGCGGACCGCACCGAGCAGCTCAGCGGCTGGCTCACCCGCCTCGGCGTCGTCCTGGCGATCTGGTCGCTGTGGCCGATCACCTACACGATCTGGCCGGCCAAGCCCAAGAAGGGATCCGCCACGAGCCCCGCCGACCGCACCCCCCGGGCGTGAACCGGCAGAGCGACTCGCCCATCCGCCGCTTGAGAAACCGGGTCGGCGGAGTTCCTCAGATACACCTGAGGCCGCGTCCGTGGGCGGGACGCGGCCTTCGGGGGTGCGTGGGTCAGACGTTGAAGCCGAGGGCGCGGAGCTGGTCGCGGCCCTCGTCGGTGATCTTGTCGGGGCCCCACGGCGGGAGCCAGACCCAGTTGATCTTGACGTCCTTGACGAGGCCCTCCAGGGCGCTGTGGGCCTGGTCCTCGATCACGTCGGTGAGGGGGCAGGCGGCGCTGGTGAGGGTCATGTCCAGGGTCGCGACCTCGGCGTCGAGGTTGACGCCGTACACCAGGCCGAGGTCCACGACGTTGATGCCGAGTTCGGGGTCGACGACGTCCTTGAGCGCCTCAAGGATCTCGTCCTCCGCGGGGACGGCCGTGTCGGTGGTTTCGGTCATGATGCCTCTCCGAGAGCGCGGGCGGTCGCGTCCTTCCACGCCATCCAGGCGAGCAGGGCGCACTTGATGCGGGCGGGGTACTTGGAGACCCCGGCGAAGGCGATCGCGTCCTCCAGGACGTCCTCGTCGGGCGCGATGTCCTGGCCGCGCGACTGCATCAGCGCCAGGAACTCCTCGCCGACCGCCATGGCCTCCTTGACCGGCTTGCCGATGATCAGGTCGGCCATCACCGAGGCGCTGGCCTGGCTGATCGAGCAGCCCATGGCGTCGTAGGAGACGTCGGCGACCGTGGCGTCCTGGCCCGAGCCGTCGAGGTGCACGCGCAGCGTCACCTCGTCGCCGCAGGTCGGGTTGACGTGGTGCGCCTCGCCCTCGTACGGCTCCCGCAGCCCCTTGTGGTGGGGGTTGCGGTAGTGGTCCAGGATGACCTCCTGGTACATCGCCTCCAGCTGCATGTCGTCCTTTCGTGCCTTTCTCGCTTCAACCGGGGCCGCCGCCGGGCTGTTCCTCAGGCGGTGCCGAAGAACTTCTGCGCCTGGCGGACCCCGTCGGCGAGCGCGTCCACGTCGGCGAGGTTGTTGTAGAGGTAGAAGGTCGCGCGGGTGGTCGCCGGGATGCCGAAGCGGCGGCAGATCGGCCACGCGCAGTGGTGCCCGACCCGGACCTCGACGCCCAGGTCGTCCAGCACCTGGCCGACGTCGTGCGGGTGGATGTCCTCGACGGTGAACGCGACGGCGCCGCCGCGGGCCTCGGTGGTGCCGGGGCCGATGATCCGGACGCCCGGGATCTCGCCGAGCCGCTCCAGGGAGTAGCCGGTGAGGGTCCGCTCGTGCTCGTGGACGCGGTCCATGCCGATGTCGGCGAGGTAGTCGCAGGCCGCGCCGAGGCCGATGGCCTGCGCGGTCATCGGGACGCCCGCCTCGAACCGCTGCGGCGGCGGCATGAACGTCGTCGACTCCATGTGGACGGTCTCGATCATCGACCCGCCGGTGATGAACGGCGGCATCGTCTCCAGCAGCTCGCGGCGGCCCCACAGCACCCCGATGCCGGTCGGGCCGAGCATCTTGTGGCCCGAGAACGCCAGGAAGTCGGCGTCCAGCTCGCCGACGTCGACCGGCTGGTGCGGGACGGACTGCGCCGCGTCCAGCAGGACGAGCGCGCCCACCGCGTGCGCCCGCGCCGCGATCGCCTTGGTGGGCGGAACGGTCCCGAGCACGTTCGACTGGTGCGTCAGCGCGACGATCTTCGTGCGCTCGTTGACGAGCGTGTCGAGGTCGGCCAGGTCGAGGCGGCCGTCGTCGGTGATGCCGAACCAGCGCAGGGTCGCGCCGGTGCGGCGGCACAGCTCCTGCCACGGGACGAGGTTGGCGTGGTGCTCCATCTCGGTCACCACGACCTCGTCGCCGGGGCCGACCCGGAAGCGCTCGGCCTCCGCGCCGGCGGTGGCGGCGTTGCTCATCGCGTACGCGACCAGGTTGATGCCCTCGGTGGCGTTCTTGGTGAACACGATCTCGCCGGGCGAGGCGCCGATGAACCGGGCGATCGAGGCGCGCGCGTTCTCATACGCCTCGGTCGCCTCCTCGGCGAGCTGGTGCGCGCCCCGGTGCGGGGCGGCGTTGTAGCGCTCGTAGAACTCGCGCTCGGCGTCCAGGACGCGGAGCGGCTTCTGCGACGTCGCGCCCGAGTCCAGGTAGACGAGCTGGCGCCCGTCCCGGACGGTGCGCTGCAGGAGCGGGAAGTCCTTCTTCAGCTCCTCGGGCAACAGGGTCATAGCGCCGCGCCCGCCTTCGCGTACTTCTCGTAGCCCTCGTTCTCCAGCTCGTCGGCCAGCTCCGGGCCGCCCTCGGCGACGACGCGGCCGCCGGAGAACACGTGCACGAAGTCGGGCTTCACGTACCGCAGGATGCGCGTGTAGTGGGTGATGAGCAGGACGCCGGTGCCGGCGCCGGAGGAGAAGCGGTTGACGCCCTCGGAGACGACCTTGAGCGCGTCGACGTCGAGGCCGGAGTCGGTCTCGTCCAGGACGGCGATCTTCGGTTTGAGCATCTCCAGCTGGAGGATCTCGTGCCGCTTCTTCTCGCCGCCGGAGAAGCCCTCGTTCAGGCTGCGCTGCGCGAACGCGGGGTCGATGGACAGGTCGTCCATCGCCTTCTTCATCTCCTTGGAGAACTCGCGCAGCTTCGGCGCCTCGCCGCGGACGGCGGTGACGGCCGAGCGCAGGAAGTTCGACACCGAGACGCCGGGGACCTCGACCGGGTACTGCATCGCGAGGAACAGCCCGGCGCGGGCGCGCTCGTCGACGGACATGCCGAGCACGTCCTCGCCGTCCAGCGTGACGGTGCCGGCGGTCACCTCGTACTTCGGGTGCCCGGCGACGGCGTAGGCGAGGGTCGACTTGCCGGAGCCGTTCGGCCCCATCAGCGCGTGGGTCTCACCGGCCTGCACGGTCAGGTCGACCCCGCGCAGGATCTCCTTGGTCCCGTCGGAGCCGTCGGCGACGGAGACGTGGAGGTCGCGGATCTCTAGCGTGGCCATAATGCGTGCTGTTCCTTAGTCGTCGGAGCCGAGCGAGACGTAGACGTCGCCGTCCTCGACCTTGACCTTGTAGGTGGCGACCGGCTGCGTCGCCGGCGGGTTCGTGGGCTTGCCGGTGCGCAGGTCGAAGCAGGACCCGTGCAGCCAGCACTCGATCGTGCCGTCGTAGACCTCGCCCTCCGACAGCGAGACCTCGGCGTGCGAGCAGATGTCGTTGAGCGCGTAGAGGTCCTCGCCGCTGCGGGCGATCGCGACCGGGGTGTCGCCGACCTCGACCGCCAGCGCCCCGTCGGCGGGGACGTCGGCGAGCGGGCAGACCTTCACGTAGGTCATCGGGCCGCCCCCCGGTCGAGCTCGGCCTCGATGGCCTCCCGGACCTTCTCGCGGACCTCGGCGACCTCGATGCGCTCGATCAGCTGGCCGAGGAACCCGCGCACCACCATGCGGCGCGCCTCGTCGAAGGTGATCCCCCGGGCCTGGAGGTAGAACAGGTGCTCGTCGTCGAGCCGCCCGGACGCGGACGCGTGGCCCGCGCCGGCGACCTCGCCGGTGAGGATCTCCAGGTTCGGCACCGAGTCGACGCGGGTCCCGTCGGTGAGGACGAGGTTGCGGTTCAGCTCGTAGGTGTCGGTGCCCTCGGCCTCCGCGCGGATGATCACGTCGCCGATCCAGACGGCGTGCGCGTCCTCGTCCTGGAGGGCGCCGCGGTAGTCGACGCGGCTGCGGCAGTTCGGCACCGTGTGGTCGACCAGCAGGCGGTGCTCCAGGTGCTGGCCGCCGTCGGCGAAGTACACCCCGTACAGCTCGGCGTCGCCGCCGGGCGCGTCGTAGCCGACCGACGGGGAGATCCGCACGAGGTCGCCGCCGAGCGAGACGTTGTGCGAGACGAACCGGGCGTCGCGGCCGAGCCGCGCGTGCTGGTGGGAGACGTGGACGCTGCCGTCCGCCCAGTCCTGGAGGCTGATCACCGAGAGCCGCGCGCCGTCGCCGACGACGAACTCGACGTTGTCGGCGTAGGTCGCCGAGCCGCGGTGCGCGAGCACGACGGTCGCCTCGGCGAACGGCTCCAGGATCACGGTGGTGTGCCCGTAGGCGGCGGACGAGTCGTCCTCGCCGCGCAGCCGCAGGACGGTCGGCGCGGACGCGACGGCCTCCTTCGGCACGGTCACGACCGTGGCGTGCGTGAACGAGGCCCACGCCTGGGCGCTGACGCGGTCGGCGGGCACGTAGGCCTTGCCGAGGCGGGCGTCGTCGCGGCCGACCGTCTCGACGGTGACCTCCGGCGGCGCCTCGGCCTCCAGCACGACCTTGCCGTGCGCCTCGGCGGTGCCGTTGTGCAGGCCGCGCAGGCGCCGCAGCGGCGTGAACCGCCACTCCTCCTCGCGGCCCGTGGGCACGTCGAAGTCGGCCACCTCGTAGGACGCCTTGTCGTGCAGCGTCGACAGAGGCCTGGTGTCGAGCCCCATCAGCCGACGGCTCCTTCCATCTGCAGTTCGATGAGCCGGTTCAGCTCCAGGGCGTACTCCATCGGCAGCTCGCGCGCGATCGGCTCGACGAACCCGCGCACGATCATCGCCATCGCCTCGTCCTCGGTGAGGCCGCGGCTCATCAGGTAGAACAGCTGGTCCTCCGACACCTTGGAGACGGTGGCCTCGTGGCCCATCTCCACGTCGTCCTCGCGGACGTCCACGTAGGGGTAGGTGTCGGACCGGCTGATCTGGTCGACGAGCAGCGCGTCGCACTTGACCGTGGACTTGCTGTGCTCGGCGCCCTCCTGGATCTGCACGAGGCCCCGGTAGGACGTGCGGCCGCCGCCCCGCGCCACCGACTTGGACACGATGGTCGAGGAGGTGTTCGGCGCCGCGTGCACCATCTTGGCGCCCGCGTCCTGGTGCTGGTCCTCGCCGGCGAACGCGATCGACAGGGTCTCGCCCTTGGCGTGCTCGCCCAGCAGGTACACCGCCGGGTACTTCATCGTGACCTTGGAGCCGATGTTGCCGTCGACCCACTCCATCGTCGCGCCCTCGTAGGCGACGGCGCGCTTGGTCACCAGGTT
Organism: Actinomadura litoris; assembly: GCF_009733595.1. Classification (GTDB taxonomy): domain Bacteria; phylum Actinomycetota; class Actinomycetes; order Streptosporangiales; family Streptosporangiaceae; genus Spirillospora; species Spirillospora litoris. The sequence continues at coordinate 618,688 of NZ_WOFH01000004.1, forward strand.
GTAGACGTTGTTCGACCAGTTCTGGATCGTGGTGTAGCGGACGCGGGCGTCCTTCTTCACGACGATCTCCACGACGGCCGAGTGCAGCGAGTCCGACTTGTAGATCGGAGCGGTACAACCCTCGACGTAGTGGACGTAGGAGCCCTCGTCGGCGATGATCAGCGTCCGCTCGAACTGGCCCATGTTCTCGGTGTTGATCCGGAAGTAGGCCTGGAGCGGGATCTCCACGTGCACGCCCGGCGGGACGTAGATGAACGAGCCCCCCGACCACACGGCGGTGTTCAGCGCGGCGAACTTGTTGTCGCCGACGGGGATCACCGACCCGAAGTACTCCTGGAAGATCTCCGGGTGCTCCTTCAGGCCCGTGTCGGTGTCGAGGAAGATGACGCCCTTCTCCTCAAGGTCCTCGCGGATCTTGTGGTAGACGACCTCGGACTCGTACTGGGCGGCGACGCCGGCGATGAGGCGCTGCTTCTCCGCCTCGGGGATGCCGAGCTTGTCGTAGGTGTTCTTGATGTCCTCGGGGAGCTCCTCCCAGGACGCCGCCTGCTTCTCGGTGGAGCGGACGAAGTACTTGATGTTGTCGAAGTCGATCGCCGACAGGTCCGAGCCCCAGGTGGGCATCGGCTTCTTGGCGAACAGCCGCAGCCCCTTGAGACGGAGGTCGAGCATCCAGTCCGGCTCGCCCTTCTTGGCCGAGATGTCGCGGACGACATCCTCGTTCAGACCCCGGCGCGCGGAGGCACCCGCGGCGTCGGAGTCGGCCCAGCCGAACTTGTACCTGTCGAGCCCCTCCAGCTCGGGGTGGGCTGCAGTAGTCATAGGGACGTCCTCCCGGACTCCTCGTCAGTGTGCGATGTCTTTTCAGGGGCCGGCGTCGTTGCGGAGGCCGGCGGCTCGGGGGAGCGCTCCCCCGCGTCCCCCTCGGGGGCGGGCCCACCCGCGCCCGGCCCGCACAGCGAGCGGGAGCTGACGTGGGTGGTGCAGATCCCGTCGCCGTGCGCGATCGTGGCCAGCCGCTGGACCGGGGTCCCGAGCAGCCGGCTGAACGCCTCGGTCTCGGCCTCGCACAGCTGCGGGAACTCCGCGGCGACGTGCGCGACCGGGCAGTGGTGCTGGCACAGCTGCTCGCCCGCGCCCTGCGGCGCCTTGGCGGCGGCGGCCGCGTAGCCGTCGCCCGACAGCGCCTCGGCGAGCGTGCGGACCCGCTGGTGGGGCGGGGCCGCCTGCACGACGGGGCGGTAGCGCCGCTCCAGGTCGGCGATCTGCCGCCGGGCGAACTCGGCGACCGCGTGGTCGCCCGCCCGCTCGGCGAGGAAGCGCAGGGCGCTGGAGGCGAGGTCGTCGTAGGCGTGGACGAACGCGCTGCGCCCGGCGTCGGTGATGGCGAACCACTTGGCGGGACGGCCCCGGCCGCGCCGGGCCTGCGTCCGTGCCTTGCGGACCTCGATCATGCCCTCGGCCAGCAGCGCGTCCAGGTGCCTGCGGATGGCGGCCGGCGTGAGGCCGACGCGCTCCCCTAGGGTGGACGCGGTGACCGGGCCGTGCTCCAGGATGAGCCGGGCGACGCGGGCGCGGGTGTCGCGCTCGGTGTCGCCGCCCGCCTGCCGCCCGCCTGCGAGCCCGCCTCCACCGCCGTGACCAGGGACGGAAGGCACGCCTGAGGGCCGCGCGACGGCGGCCTCCGCGTTCGTCCGATCCTGGCTCACGTTTTTCACAACATCAGTGTGCCGTAATTCCTTCCTGCGAAACACCGGAATCCCGATGTCGTACCTCACGCAGGCAAGCCTTGCCTAACCTTGACCTTCGCCGGGTGTGGCCCGGGGCGGCGGGACCGGCGTGATCAGCCCTGCGGCTCCGACGGGAGCGACGGCACCGCGCCCCGGGGCAGGACGAGCACCGGGCACGGCGCCGCGCGGACGATCTTGCCGGAGCCCTCGCCGAGGAACACCTTGCGCAGCGGGCCGTCGTTGCTGGACAGGCAGGCCAGCACCTCGCCGGGCAGCATGTCGCAGGAGCCGAGGGCCGCGGCGACACCGGTCCCGACGACGGCCTCGGTCTCCACGGCGGCCTTCCCGAGGCCGCCGGAGCCGCCCGCGCCGCTCCCCCCGCCCTGGCCGTCCGGGTCGTCGGTGAACAGGGCGGCGGCCTGGGCGAGGCCCTCCTCGGCCTGGGCGAGCTGCCGGGCCATGAGCTCGTCGGCGCCGCGGAACCGGGCGGCGAGGCCGGGCGGGCGCAGCACCAGCGTGAGGAGCCGGATCGGCAGCCCGAGCACCCGCGCGAACCCGGCGGCCGAGGCGAGCGGCCCGCCCGCGTCGCGGTGCCGCCAGTAGGCGATGGTGAGCCGCTCGAACCGGGGCGGCGCCTCCTCGGCGTAGCCGCGCGGCGCGAGCAGGACGGGCACGGGCGAGCCGTGCAGCAGCTGGTCGGCGGTGCTGCCGATGGCGATCCGGCCGCGGCGGCCGCGCGGCGCGGAGCCGATCACGATCAGCCCGGCGCCGGTGTCGCGGGCGACCTCGATCAGCCCGCGCCCGCTGCCCCGGTGCGCGTGGACGCGCCGGGTCACCCCGTCCCGGAGCGAGAGGGGGTAGAGGTGGTCCAGGGCCTGGTCGAGCGCGGCGTCCGAGCGTTCGCGCAGGTAGGACACCCACTCGGCGTCGACCGAGCCGGGCCCGCGCGCGGGCCAGGCGGGCGGGTGGATGTTGGCCACGGTCAGCGAGCCCTCGGCCGCCCGGACGAACCGCGCCCCCAGGGCCAGCGCGTCGTCGCCGCGGTCGTCGGGCGCGTACCCGACGAGGACGCGCATTCCGTCCCGGTCGCTCATCGGTTCTCCTTCCGGTTGCCGGGGGCGAGCCGCGAGTGGCGCCGCCCGTAGAGGGCGTAGGCGGCGAGCCCGACGAGCGTCCACAGCAGGAACACCATCCACGTGACGCCGCCGAGCCCGACCATCAGGTACACGCAGAACCCGACGCCGAGCAGCGGCGTCACCGGGTAGAGCGGTGTCCGGAAGCTGCGCGGCAGGTCGGGCCTGGTCCGCCGCAGCACGATGACGCCGACGCTGACCAGCGAGAAGGCGAACAGCGTGCCGATGCTGGTGGCGTCCACGAGGCGGCCGAGCGGGACCGCCGCGGCGAGCACCGCGATGAAGGCGGCGACGATCAGGGTGTTGGCGACGGGCACGGCGCGGCGCGGGCTGACCTTCTGGAACACGTGCGGGACGAGGCCGTCCCGCGACATCGCGAACAGGATGCGGGTCTGCCCGTACATGACGGTGAGCACGACGCTGGCGATCGCGACGACCGCGCCGAGCGAGAGGATCATGGACGGCCAGGAGCGCCCGGTCGCCTCGTCCAGCACCCGCGCGAGCGAGGCCTCCGAGCCCGACAGCTCGAACCGGGTCCAGTGCATCGCGCCGACGGCGGCGAGCCCGACCAGCACGTAGACGGCGGTCACGATCGCCAGCGACAGCACGATGGCGAGCGGCAGGTCGCGACGGGGGTTGCGGGCCTCCTCCCCGGCGGTGGACGCGGCGTCGAAGCCGATGTAGGAGAAGAACACCTTGGACCCGGCGGCGCTGATCCCGGCCCAGCCCATCGGCGCGAACGGGGTCAGGTTCCCGCCCCGGAACGCGGTGAAGGCGACGGCGCAGAAGAACAGCAGCACGGCGATCTTGAGGAACACCATGACCGTGTTGGCGGTGGCGCTCTCGGACGTGCCGCGCAGCAGCAGGAACGTCGCGATCGCCACCACGGCGACGGCGGGCAGGTTGAGGACGCCGCCGCCCTCGCCCGGCGAGTTGCTGATCGCCGCGGGCATCGTGACGTCGAACGCCTTGGCGAAGAACTCGTTCAGGTAGGAGCCCCAGCCGACCGCGACCGCCGACACCGAGACCGCGTACTCCAGCAGCAGGCACCACCCGCACACCCACGCGACCAGCTCGCCGAGCGTCGCGTAGGCGTAGGAGTAGGACGAGCCGGACACCGGGATCGTCCCGGCCAGCTCGGCGTAGGACAGGGCGGAGAACAGCGCGGTGACCGCCGCGAGGACGAACGCCAGCACGACGGCCGGGCCCGCCTTCGGCACCGCCTCGCCCAGCACGACGAAGATGCCCGTGCCGAGCGTCGCGCCGACGCTGAACAGCGTGAGCTGGAGCAGGCTCATCGACCGCCGCAGCTCGCCGCCCTCGCCCTGGCCGCCCTCGGCGACGATCCGGTCGACGGGCTTGGTCCGCAGCAGCTCCCGCACCAGCCCGCGCCCCGGGCCGTGGGGGGTGCCGCCGGTGGGGCTCGCGGTGGCGGTCACAGCGTGCTCTCCAGCGGCCAGGTGGCGTTCGGCGTGATGATCGTCCCGGCCGCCCCCGCCAGGATCCGCTCGCACTCGTCGAGCCGCCCGATCGCGGCCATGTCGCCGGTCCGCTCGACGAACCCGGCGGCGGCCTCGACCTTCGGCCCCATCGACCCGGCGGGGAACTCCTCGGCGCGCAGCTCGTGCGGGGTGGTGTGCCCGATCCCCTCCTGGCGGGACGTCCCGAAGTTCCGCATGACCTGCGGGACGTCGGTGAGGATCAGCAGCGCGTCCACCTCCAGCGTCTCGGCCAGCACGGACGCGGTGAGGTCCTTGTCGATCACCGCCTCGACGCCCTCCAGCCGGCCGACGTCGTTGCGGAACACCGGGATCCCCCCGCCGCCCGCGCAGACCACGACCGCCCCGCTCCGCACGAGCAGCCGGATCAGCCGGGTCTCGATCACCCGCTGCGGCCGCGGCGAGGGCACGACGCGGCGCCACCCGGCGCCGCCGTCCTCGGCGACCGTCCAGCCGTACTCGGCGGCGAGCCGCTCCGCCTCCGCACGCGGGTAGACCTGGCCGACGAACTTGGTGGGGCGCTCGAACGCCGGGTCGACCGCCGACACCAGCGTCTGGTTGATCATGGCGACGACCTGGCGGCCCGGGAGCGCGTTCTGCAGGGCCTGGAGCATCCAGTAGCCGATCATGCCCTGGGTCTCGGCGCCGATCGTGTCCAGCGGGTAGGGGCGGGTCAGCGCGGCGTCGTTCACGCTCTCCAGCGACAGCACCCCGACCTGCGGCCCGTTGCCGTGCGTGAGGATCAGCTCGTGCCGCTCGGCGAGCGGCGCGAGCGCCCGCACCGCCGTGTCGACGTTGGCCCGCTGCAGGTCGGCGTCGGGCGTGTCGCCCCGCTTGACCAGCGCGTTCCCTCCGAGCGCGACCAGTACGCGCATACCCCTCGCCCGTCCCCTCCCGGCGGCCGGAGGACGCGACGCCCCGGTCAGCCGAGCGTCGCGACCATGACCGCCTTGATCGTGTGCATGCGGTTCTCCGCCTCGTCGAAGACGACCGAGGCGTCCGACTCGAAGACCTCGTCGGTCACCTCCAGCTCCTCCAGCCCGGTCCGCTGGAAGACCCTTTCCCCCACCGACGTCTCCCGGTTGTGGAAGGACGGCAGGCAGTGCATGAACTTCGCGCGCGGGTTCCCGGTCGCGGCCATCACGGCCGCGTTCACCTGGTAGGGGCGCAGCAGCGCGATCCGCTCCTCCCAGATGTCCTCGGGCTCGCCCATCGAGACCCAGATGTCGGTGAGGACGAAGTCGGCGCCCCGGACGCCCTCCGCGACGTCGTCGAGGACGCTGATCCGCGCGCCGGTCGCGGCGGCGACCGCGCGGGCGGGCTTGACGACGGCCGTCTCGTCCGGCCAGAGGGCACGGGGCGCGACGATCCGGACGTCCATGCCGAGCAGCGCGCCCGCCACCACGTAGGAGTTGCCCATGTTGCTGCGGGCGTCGCCCAGGTAGGCGTAGGTGATCTCGTGCGCGGGCTTGTCGCCGTGCTCGCGCATGGTGAGCATGTCGGCGAGCATCTGCGTCGGATGCCAGTCGTCGGTCAGCCCGTTGTAGACCGGCACGCCGGAGTGGTGGGCCAGGTCCTCCAGGTGCCGCTGGCTGGCCCCCCGGAACTCGATGGCGTCGAACATCCGCCCGAGGACGCGCGCGGTGTCCTTCATCGACTCCTTGTGGCCGATCTGCGCATGGCCCGGGTCGAGGTAGGTGGTGTGGGCGCCCTGGTCGTGCGCGGCGACCTCGAACGCGCAGCGCGTCCTGGTGGAGGTCTTCTCGAAGATCAGCGCGATGTTCCTGCCGGTCAGGCGGGGACGCTCGGTCCCGCCGCGCTTGGCGGCCTTCAGCTCCGCCGCCAGGTCGAGCAGGAAGCCGAACTCCCTCGGTGCGAGGTCCAGCTCGCGGAGCAGGCTGCGCCCCCGCAGGTTGTACGCCATGCGCCGGGCCTCCGTCCCTCGTGACGTCATCCGTGGTCGTGGGGACGAGCCATGCGGCGTACGACCCTTACGGCCCGGGAGCTACCCGGCGCCCGATCGACGAAACGCCTCCCCGCGCGGTCGCGGGAGGCGGACGGGCGCGCCGAGCGGCGGTGCCGGACGCGGGCCCGTCCGGGCCCGGACCTAGACTCATCTGCATGACACCCCCCGGAGACGGCGCGGTCGAGCTGGGCTCGCTCGTCAAGCGCTACGGCACGGCGGCGGCCGTGGACGGCCTGTCGCTGACCGCCGCCCGGGGCGCCGTCACGGCGCTGCTCGGGCCCAACGGGGCGGGCAAGACCACCACGATCGAGATCTGCGAGGGGTTCCGCCGCGCCGACGCCGGGACCGTCCGCGTCCTCGGCCTCGACCCCGTCGCCGACGCGCGGGCCCTCAAACCCCGCGTCGGCGTCATGCCGCAGTCGGGCGGCGTGCCGGGCACGGCGCGGGCCGGGGAGTTCCTGAAGCTCGTCGCCTCCTTCCACGCCACCCCCCTCGACCCGGACGCGCTGCTGGCGCGGCTCGGGCTCACCGAGCACGCCCGCACCCCGTTCCGGCGGCTGTCGGGCGGGCAGCAGCAGCGGCTGTCGCTGGCGGTCGCCGTGGTCGGACGCCCCGAGCTGGTGTTCCTCGACGAGCCCACCACCGGCCTCGACCCGCAGGCCAGGCACGCCACCTGGGAGCTGGTCGAGGGGCTGCGCGCCGCCGGGGCGTCGGTCGTGCTCACCACCCACAACATGGACGAGGCCGAGCGGCTCGCCGACCGGGTCGTCATCGTCGACCACGGCAGGGTCGTCGCGGAGGGCACCCCGGTCGAGCTGACCGGCGCCGAGCGGCAGCTGCGCTTCCGCGCCCGCCCGGGGCTCGGGCTGGAGGAGCTGATCTCCGCGCTGCCCGCCGGGAGCGCCGCCAAGGAGTCGCCCGCCGGGCACTACCTGATCGAGGCGGACGTGCGCCCCGAACTGCTGGCGACCGTCACCGCCTGGTGCGCCTCGCACGGCGTCCTCACCGAGGACCTGCGCATCGAGCGCCGCACGCTGGAGGACGTCTTCCTGGAGCTGACCGGACGGGAGCTGCGCCCATGACCACGGCCACGCCCGGACCCGCGGCGGCCGAGCTGGACCTCGCGCCCGCGCCGGGCGCCGTCCCGCTGCCGCGCATGGTCCTGTCCCAGGCCGCCTACGAGTTCCGCACGGTGCTGCGCAACGGCGAGCAGCTGCTGCTGACGCTGGTCATCCCGGTCGTGCTGCTCACCCTGTTCAGCGCCACCTCGCTGCTGGACCTCGGCTCCGGCCGCCGCGTCGACTTCCTCGCGCCCGGCATCCTCGCGCTGGCGGTGATGTCCACCGCGTTCACCGGCCAGGCGATCGGCACCGGCTTCGAGCGCCGCTACGGCGTGCTGAAGCGGCTCGGCGCCACGCCGCTGCCGCGCGGCGGGCTGATCGCCGCCAAGACCCTCACGGTCGTCGCGGTCGAGGCGCTCCAGGCCGCGGTGATCTGCGCCGTGGCGCTGGCGCTCGGCTGGCACCCGCACGGCGACCCCGCCTCGGTGCTCGCGCTGCTCCTGCTCGGCACCGCCGCGTTCAGCGGGTTCGGGCTGCTGATGGCGGGAACGCTCCGGGCCGAGGCGACCCTCGCCGCCGCCAACCTCGTCTACATCCTGCTGCTGGCGGTCGGCGGCGTGGTGTTCCCCCTCGACAAGTTCCCCGGCGGTGTCCGGGACGCCCTGGAGCTGCTGCCCATCTCCGCGCTGGCGGACGGGCTGCGCCGCGTCCTGCAGGACGGGGCCGCGTTCCCCGGCAAGCCGCTCCTCGTCCTGGCCGTGTGGGCCGCCGCGGGGCTCGTCCTCGCGGCCCGATTCTTCAGGTGGGAGTGAGACGGTGGCGCTCACCGAGGCACCCGGCCCGCCCCTGCGGCGTTCCGGACGCGCGTCCTCGCCCGGTAGGTTCTCGCCCGGTAGGTTCTCGCTCGGTTCGCTGTCGCTGGGGTCGGTGCCGCCGCCCGCGCTGATCCTGCTCGGCATCATCTCGCTCCAGGTCGGCGCCGGGCTCGCCAAGAACCTCTTCGACCGGCTGCCGCCGAGCGCCGTCGTGTCGATCCGGCTGCTGACCTCGGCGATCGTGCTGGGCTTCCTCGCCCGGGGGGCGCTGCGGACGGTCCTGCGCGACCACTCCCGCACGAGCCTGGCGATCGCGGCCGGGTTCGGGCTGGCGCTGTCGCTGATGAACTTCTCGATCTACCAGTCGTTCGCCCGGATCCCCCTCGGCGTCGCGGTGACGATCGAGTTCCTCGGGCCGCTGCTGGTCGCGCTCGCCGCGTCCCGGCGTCCGCGCGACCTCGTGTGGGCGGCGCTGGCGGGCACGGGCGTGGTGATGCTGGCCGAGGGCGGCGGCGACATGGACCTCGTCGGCGTCGGGTTCGCGCTGCTCGCCGGGGCGTGCTGGGCCGCCTACATCCTGCTGACCGCCGCCACCGGCAAGCGGTTCTCCGGCTCGACCGGGCTCGCCGTCGCCAGCATCGTCGGGACGGCGCTGGTCCTGCCGCTCGGCGTCGCCTCCGGCGGCACCGCGCTGCTCGACCCGAAGCTGCTGCTGATCGGCCTCGGCGTCGGGCTGCTGTCGTCGGTGATCCCCTACTCGCTGGAGCTGGAGGCGCTGCGGCGGATGCCCGCCCGCGTCTTCGGCATCCTGATGAGCCTGGAGCCCGCCGTCGCCGCGCTCGTCGGCGTGACGATCCTCGGCGAGGTCCTCGGCGCCCGGCAGTGGGCCGCGATCGGCTGCGTGATCGTCGCCTGCGCGGGCGCCACGCTGGGCCAGCGGACCCCGCCCGAGGCACCGGAGGCGTGACGCCGAAAGCGCGGCCCGCGTGACGCGGGAAGCGCCGGAAACGTCCGGGACGTCGCGGACGGGCGCGGCGCCGTGCGAGGATCGGGGCAGGCGACCGTCGAGCCGAGAGGAGCCTTCGTGACCGGCAGCACCGAGGACCAGGGGATCCCGCCCGAGTTCTTCGAGGTGGGGACGGCGTCGTTCGTCGACTTCCTGCGCCTGCACTCCCCCGGCCTGCTGCCCGTCAACCGGCTGCCGGACGCCGGGACCGTCCCCGAGCTGCCGCACGGCACGACCGTCCTGGCGCTGACGTTCCCGGGCGGCGTCATGATGGCGGGCGACCGGCGCGCCACCCAGGGCAACCGCATCGCCTACCGCGAGCTGGAGAAGGTGCAGCGCGGCGACGAGTACTCCGCCGTGGCGTTCGCCGGCACCGTCGGGATCGCACTGGAGATGGTCCGCCTGTTCCAGGTGGAGCTGGAGCACTACGAGAAGATGGAGACCGTCCCGCTGTCGCTGCCGGCCAAGGCCCGCCGCCTCGGCGCCGTCATCCAGGCCAACCTCGCGCAGGCGCTCCAGGGCCTCGCGGTCGTCCCGCTGTTCGCCGGGTACGAGCCGGGCGCCGAGACCGGGCGGATCTACTCCTACGACATCACCGGCGCCCCGCAGGAGACCCGCGGCTTCCACGCCGACGGCTCCGGCTCCCCCTACGCGCTCGGCTCGCTCAAGAAGCTCTACCGGCCCGACCTGTCGATCCGCGACGCCGCGACCGTCAGCGTCCAGGCGCTCTACGACGCCGCCGACGACGACTCCGCCACCGGCGGCCCCGACCGGTCGCGGCGCATCTACCCCACCGTCGCGGTCGTCACCGAGGACGGCTACCGCGCCCTGCCGCAGGACGAGGTCGCCGAGATCGCCGGGGAGGTCCTCGACGCGCGCCGGAGCGCGCCCCGCGGGCCCGTCGCGCCACTGCGCTGAGCGCCGGAAACGTCGTACCCGGCTCGTAGACTCGGCCGTATGGCACGGGCGAACGACGAGGCTGCGGCCCTCATCCAGGAACTGGCGGACCTGCTCTCGATCACGGGCGGCGACGCGTTCAAGATCAGGGCGTACGAGAAGGCGGCCCGCGCGATCGCCGGGCACCCCGGCGACATCGCCGAGCTCGACCTCGCCGGGCTCCGCGCGATCCCGTCGGTCGGCTCGGCGATCGCCAAGAAGGTCGCCGACTACAACGCCACGGGCACGATCCGGCAGGTCGAGGAGCTGCGCCTGCGGATCCCCGCGGGCGTCCGCGCCCTCACCGCGATCCCCACCCTCGGCCCGAAGAAGGCCCTGACCGTCTACGAGGAGCTCGGCGTCTCCTCGGTCGACGAGCTGGCCACCGCGATCGAGGAGGGCAGGCTCAGCGGCCTGAAGGGCTTCGGCGCCAAGACCGAGGAGAACATCCTGCGCGGCATCGAGCTGATGCGCGCCTCGGGCGGGCGCGTCCTGGTCGACGCGGCCGCGAGCGTCGCCGACGAGATCGTCGCGGCGCTGTCGGCGCTCCCCCAGGTGGAGCGCTGCGCGCACGCCGGGTCGCTGCGCCGCATGCGCGAGACGATCGGGGACGTCGACGTCCTCGCCGCCTCCCGCGACCCGCATCCGATCATGGAGGTGTTCACCGCGCTGCCCGTCGTCGCCGAGGTCGTCGCGGGCGGCGACAAGAAGACCTCGATCCGCACCGCCACCGGCCTCCAGGTCGACCTGCGGGTCGTCCCGCCCGAGTCGTGGGGCGCCGCGATGCAGTACTTCACCGGCTCGCAGGCGCACAACATCCGCACTCGCGAGATCGCGGTGCGGGCCGGGCTCAAGCTCTCCGAGTACGGCCTGTTCCACGCCGGCTCGGACGAGCCGATCGTCTCCGCGACCGAGGAGGAGGTCTACGACCGCCTCGGCCTGCCCTGGATCCACCCGACCCTCCGCGAGGACACCGGCGAGATCGAGGCCGCCCTCGACGGCACGCTGCCCGACCTGGTCACCGAGGCCGACCTGCGCGGCGACCTGCACAGCCACACCGACCTGACCGACGGCACCGCGTCCCTGGAGGCCATGGCCGCCGCCGCCGCGTCCCGCGGCCTGGAGTACTACGCGATCACCGACCACGCGCCCGACCTGGTCATGCAGCGCATGACCGACGAGAAGACGCTGGCGCAGCGGGAGCGGATCGCCGAACTCCAGAAGGAGTACCCGGGCCTCGTGCTCCTGCACGGCACCGAACTCAACATCGACCCCGACGGCGGCGTCGACTGGGACGCCGACTTCCTGTCCGGCTTCGACGTGTGCGTGGCCTCCGTCCACTCCCACTTCACCCAGGACCAGGCCGCCATGACGCGGCGCCTCGTCCGCGCGTGCGAGAACCCGCACGTCCATGTCATCGGCCACCCCACGGCCCGCAGCATCGGCCGCCGCCCCCCGGTCGACGCCGACTGGGACGAGGTCTTCCGCGCCGCCGCCCGCACCGGCACCGCCCTGGAGATCGACTCCTTCCCCGACCGCCTCGACCTGCCCGCCGACCTGATCCGCCGCGCCAAGCGCTTCGGCTGCCGCTTCTCCATCGACACCGACGCCCACTCCCTCGGCCACCACCGCAACATCCGCTACGGCGTCGGCACCGCCCAGCGCGGCTGGCTGACCCCCGACGACGTCATCAACACCTGGCCCCTCCCCCGCCTCCGCGCCTTCCTCAAGAAGACCTGAACTCGACCACTCCCCGCCGCCCGAACCCGCAGAACCCCGGAGGCCCCTGTAGGGCATAGCTCGCCCAAGACTTGCCCCGCCCCCACTGCGTCCTCGGGAGGTCTGGGGCGTCTCGAAGGCCCGGCCCAAGACCTGGTCCGGTCGAGCCACCGGACCTGCGCGTCCGCATCCGGGAGACATGACGCACTCGCGGGACTCACCGCACGGCGCCCCCTCGGGCTCCGGCAAGCGGCGAGCCTCACCGCACGCCTACGGGCCCTCCGAGAACAGGCGCCTCTGAGCCGAACCCCCCAGAAGCGGCCCGGCGCGAAGACCCCCAGGCGAGCGGCAAGGCTCACTGCACGGCTCCGGACCCTCCGGGAGACGGGCGCACCCTCTGAGCCGCCCCCAGAAGCAGCCCGGCGCGAAGAGTTACAGGCAAGCGGCGAGGTTCAGCGCACGGCTACGGGCCTCCGGGAACGGGGCATCTTCTGGGCCGAACCAAGCAGAAGCAGCTCGGCCCGAAGGCCCCCGAGCGGTCGGCGATAGCGCTACCCGGGCGGCGGCTTTCTGGCCGCCGGGGCCCTCTTGGTCGTCCGGGGGCTTCCTGGTTGGCGGGGGCGGGCGCCTCGGGTTGGCGGCCTCGGCGGGAGCGGGGGGCTCGGTACCCCCTCGCCCCGGCGGGCGGGTCAGGCGGGTTGGGGGGCCTCGGTCGTCGTCGGCTCGGGGGCCGGGGCCGTGGCGGACGGGACGGGGCCCCGGTCGCGGAGGGCGAGGGCCAGGCGCCAGGCGGCGATCCACAGCAGGACGGCGCCGAGCATGTGCAGGACGACCAGCGGTCCCGGGACGCCCATGAAGTACTGGACGTAGCCGAGCGCGCCCTGCGCCAGCTCCAGGGCGATCAGCTCGTGGACGCGGCGCCGGGCCGCCGGCGGGGCGTCGGTGCGGTGCAGCACCACGGCGGCGAGGATCGTCAGCGCGACCGTGACCCAGGCGAGGCCGCTGTGCACGCGCGTGACGTCCTCGATGTTGAAGCCCCAGCGGCGGGAGTCGGCGTCGCCCGCGTGCGGGCCGGTGCCGGTGACGACGGTGCCCGCGACGAGCACCACGCCGCAGGCGGCCACGAGCGCGGCGGCGAGGCGGCGGACGCGGGGGGCGGCCAGCGCGCGGGGCGGCGCGTCGCCCTCGCCGGCGCGGATCCAGAGGATCACGCAGAAGACCAGCAGGGCGGGTGAGACGAGGAAGTGCAGGGCCACCGAGGCGGGGTGCAGGTCGGTGAGGACGACGATGCCGCCGATCACCGCCTGCGCGACGACGCTCATCGGCTGTGCCAGCGCCCAGCGCACGAGGGACCCGCGGCGGGGCCGCAGCCGCACCGCCGCGACGAAGACCAGCACGCCCACGCCCAGCACCACGAACGTGAGCAGCCGGTTGCCGAACTCGATCGACATGTTCAGCGCGGGGTGCTCGGCGCTGTGGGTCGGCACGAGGCTATCGCCGGTGCAGCGGGGCCACTCGGGGCAGCCGAGCCCGGACTTGGTGACCCGGACGGCGCCGCCGGTCGCGACGATCAGCGCGTTGCCGATCACGCCGAGCAGCGCCAGGAACCGCAGCGACCCGGGGGTGGGATGCCAGACGGCGTCGCGCATGCGGGTCAGAGGGTTCGGGGATCGGTCGGCCACGGCAACCATCGTATGGGCGGGTCCCCGGGGCCTTGACCCGCCCCCCGGTTACCCGGCGGCCCGTTTCCGGTGACCCCGGCGCTCACCCGCCGTAGGGGCCGGGACGTCCGGGCACGAGGAACCCCGACGGCCCCTGCGGCGCCCACGGCGGGCCCGCCCGGTGCCGCGGCGGGGTACGCAGGAACGCCTGCCGGGCCAGCGCCATCAGGCCGAGCAGCGCGTCGCGGCGGGCCTCGAACCAGTGCGGCTCGGCCACACCCCGGTCGGCGCGCTTGTGCAGCAGCGCCAGCTCCGTGGCGGCGAGCTGGTAGTCGGTCATCGCGCGTCCGGCGGGCGCGCCGCCGACACCGCGCGCCCACCGCCGGGCGGCCCGGCGGGACGGGATGGAGCGCAGCATCCGCACGTCCTGGGGTGTGACCAGCCCGGTCCCGGCGTACATGGGCAGGTAGGTCTCGATGCGCCGGACGGTGTGGCGCCGCTCGACGGCGACGATGACGATCAGCGCGACCAGCACGCAGAAGTCCAGCACGTAGACGATGCCGAGGCCGCCGAGCCCGAACGTGGTGGCGCCGTTCCACAGCCCGTGCAGCAGCATCGCGCCGAGCAGCCCGGCGACCGGCGCGAGGATCTGCCCCCTGCGGTGGGTGGCGGCGTAGGCGACGCCGAGGCCGGTCATCGAGGTGAACAGGGGGTGGCTGAGCGGCGCGACCAGGCCGCGCAGCACGAACACCGCCTGGAGCTGCTGCGCGCCGCCGTCGTCGTAGGCGCGCATGTAGTAGGTGATGTTCTCCATCATCGCGAAGCCGAGGCCGACCATGGCGGCGTAGATCAGCCCGTCCGCGAAGCCGTCGATCTCGTTGCGGCGGAACCACAGCATGCCGAACAGGGCGGCGCCCTTCAGCGACTCCTCGATGAGCGGGGCGCCGAACGTGGCGCTGACGAAGTGCCCCTTCTGCTCCCCGAAGATCGGGACGGTGACGTACAGCAGCCCGAGCGTGTTGAGGATCAGCGCGCCGAGGACGGCGACGCCCGCGCCCCACATGAACGAGAAGACCAGGGCGCGCGGCGGCTCGGGCTCCAGCCGGTCCAGCATGAGCGCGAGCGCGACCAGCAGCGGGATCGGGATGATCGCGAGCAGCACCCCGACCCAGAACCCGGCGCCGCCGTAGAGGGCGTCGATGGCGAGCGCGACGACGGCGCACAGCCCCGAGACGGTCAGCCCCGCGATCAGTGCGACCGGGGGCCTGCCCGGGATCCGCCCTTCGAGCACCGCCTTGGGATCGACTCGCGCCATGACGTGAGCGTAACGGCAGGCCCGCCGGAGCGGTACGGCCGACCCGTCACCCGCGGTGATCGGGCGCCGCCCGGACGCGGGGTCAGTGCAGCAGCGGGTCGACGGCGACCGCGGTGAACAGCAGCGCCAGGTACACGTTGGAGAGGTGGAAGAAGCGCATCGGCCGCAGGTGGACGCCGGTCACCCCGGCGCGGACGGCCCGCAGCAGCCGGTGCCCCTCGGCGAGGAACACCAGCCCGAGGACGACCGCGACGGCGCCGTACACCGGGCCCATCCCGGCCACCGGCCACAGCAGCAGCGAGCACGCGACGGTGGCGTAGGTGTAGACGAGGCTCTCGGTGACGACGCGGCGCTCGGTGGCGACGACCGGCAGCATCGGGACCTTGGCGACCGCGTAGTCCTCGCGGTAGCGCATGGCCAGCGTCCAGGTGTGCGGCGGCGTCCACAGGAACACGACGCCGAACAGCACGAGCGGCGTCCAGGCGAGTTCGCCGGTGATCGCGGCCCAGCCGATGAGGACGGGCATGCAGCCCGCGATGCCGCCCCACACCACGTTCTGCGAGGTGCGGCGCTTCAGCAGCAGCGAGTACACGAAGACGTAGAACAGGATCGCGAACAGCGACCCCGCCGCGGCCAGCGGGTTGACGGCGACCAGGAACCCGGCGGTGGACAGCGCCGCGAGCGTGATCCCGAAGATCAGCGCGCGGGCGGGGGTGACCTGGTGGCGGGCCAGCGGGCGGCGCCGGGTGCGGCGCATCTTGGCGTCGATGTCGCGGTCGATGTAGCAGTTGATCGCGTTGGCGGCGCCGGCCGACATCGTCCCGAAGGCGAGCGTCAGCAGGACGACCGGCAGCGGCGGGGCGCCGCCCTCGGCGAGGAACATCACCGGGATCGTGGTGATCAGGAGCAGCTCGATCACGCGCGGCTTGGTGAGCGCGACGTAGGCGCGCACGCTCGCGCCGAGCGACCGCTCGGCGGGCGCCGCGCCGGCCTCGGCCGCCGCTTCGAGGGGGGCCGCGGGCGCCCCCGGCACCTGCTCGTCGAGCTCGACCCCGCGCTTGTTGCTGAGCACCGTCACAATCGGGTCCACGTCCAACTAGGGATGGGGAAGTCGCGTGCCGTCCGCGCCGGCCCCCCGCGATCCGGGCCCGCCTCGGCGTGGCCGCGACTTCGGCTTGGTGAAGATACCGCGGCCGCTGCCGTCAGCCGCGCAATCACTGTAGTCCGCCCCCTCCGCGGGTCGCTCACCGGGTCGCCCGGCGGGCCCGCCGGAGGCGCCGGCCGGCCGGTCCCGCCGCATACCGGGAGGCCGCGCGGGGGTCGGCGCGCGTTCACCGGCGCGCGGGGTTAGTCGCGAACCCGATCGGGCAGGGGGCTGGGGACCGGGTGCCGGGACGCGGCGGGCCGAGGAGGGCCTCTCCGCGAACCGGGCGAGGTGTCGGGGAAGCGCCGCGTCCCCGCTCCAGCCTGCGGCGGCCCGGCCGCGCGATAGGCTCGCGACGGGCACGGAGTGATCTTCGCCGGTCACGCGGACGGCGGTCGTGAGGGGGGCCCGCACGGAAGACGCACGGCGCCGCCGGACGTTATGCCAGTGGGACCCGCCGCGAGGCGTCTCCCCCGTCCCTGGGGGCACGTCACCGGTGCACCGGCGACAAGCACTGCCGAACGCGGGCAGTCCATACGACGGGTTCGTGCGACCGGCGTCGCACGAGCAGTTTCATACAGGCAGTTAATAGCAGCAGTGCGAGAGGAGCCTGGCGTTCCGTGAGTGGGGACAACAGCACGTTTGAATGGTCCGACATGGACCGGCGGGCGGTGGACGTGATCCGCGCCCTCGCCATGGACGCGGTCGAGGAGGCGGGCTCGGGTCACCCCGGCACCGCGATGAGCCTCGCGCCGGCCGCCTACCTTCTCTTCCAGCGGTTCCTCCGGCACGACCCGACGGATCCGCACTGGCCCGGCCGGGACCGGTTCGTGCTGTCGTGCGGGCATTCCAGCCTGACCCTGTACATCCAGCTCTACCTGTCGGGCTACCCGCTGACGCTGGACGACCTGAAGTCGCTGCGCAAGTGGGGCAGCCTCACCCCCGGCCACCCCGAGTTCGGGCACACCGCGGGCGTCGAGACGACCACGGGGCCGCTCGGCCAAGGCATCGCCAACGCCGTGGGCATGGCGATGGCGGCGCGCCGCGAGCGCGGCCTGTTCGACCCGGACGCGCCGCGCGGCGAGTCCCCCTTCGACCACACCGTCTGGGCGTTCGCGTCCGACGGCGACATCGAGGAGGGCATCAGCCACGAGGCGAGCGCGCTCGCGGGCCACCAGCGGCTCGGCAACCTGGTGCTGCTGTACGACGACAACCACATCTCGATCGAGGACGACACGGCGATCGCGCTGTCGGAGGACGTCCGGGCCCGGTACGCGGCCTACGGCTGGGACGTGCACACCGTCGACTGGACCGAGAACGGCGACTACGAGGAGAACGTCGGCCGGCTCGCCGAGGCGTTCGCCGCCGCGCGGGCCGAGACGGCCCGCCCCTCGTTCATCGCGCTGCGCACGATCATCGGCTGGCCCGCGCCGAACAAGAAGAACACCGGCAAGATCCACGGGTCCGCGCTGGGCGCCGAGGAGGTCGCCGCGACCAAGCGGATCCTCGGCATGGACCCGGCGAAGACCTTCCAGGTCCCCGAGGACGTCCTCGACCACGCCCGCGGGGTGGCCGCGCGGGGCCGCGCCGAGCACGGCGAGTGGAACAAGGCGTTCGCGGCCTGGCGCGAGGCGAACGCCGCCCGCGCCGCCGAGTTCGACCGGATCTCGACCCGCACCCTCCCGGCGGGCTGGGAGGCGGCGCTGCCCGGCTTCGAGGCGGGCAAGGCGCTGGCGACCCGCGCCGCGTCCGGCGAGGTGCTGACCGCGCTGGCGCCGGTGCTGCCGGAGCTGTGGGGCGGCTCGGCCGACCTGGCCGAGAGCAACAACACGACGATGAAGGGCGAGCCGTCCTTCATCCCCGAGGAGTTCCAGACCAAGGAGTTCCCGGGCGACCGGTACGGCCGCACGCTGCACTTCGGCGTCCGCGAGCACGCGATGGGCGCGATCTGCAACGGGATCGCGCTGCACGGCGGCACCCGCCCCTACGGCGGCACGTTCCTGATCTTCAGCGACTACATGCGCCCGGCGGTGCGGCTCGCCGCGCTGATGAAGCTGCCGGTCACCTACGTGTGGACGCACGACTCGATCGGCCTCGGCGAGGACGGCCCGACCCACCAGCCGGTCGAGCACCTGTGGGCGCTGCGCGCGATCCCCGGCCTGGACGTGGTGCGCCCGGCGGACGCGAACGAGACCGCGGTCGCGTGGCGGACCGTCCTGGAGCACGGCGACCGCCCGGCGGGCCTGGCGCTGACCCGGCAGAAGCTGCCGACGCTGGAGCGCGGCGGCGCGATCGCGTCCGCGGACGGCGTCGCCCGGGGCGGCTACGTGCTGGTGGACGCCGAGGGCGGCCGGCCCGAGGTGATCATCATCGCGACCGGCAGCGAGGTGCAGTTGGCTCTGGAGGCGCGCGAGGCGCTCCAGGCGGAGGGCACCCCGACGCGGGTCGTCTCGATGCCGTGCGTGGAGTGGTTCGAGGAGCAGACCGACGCCTACCGGCAGGAGGTGCTGCCGCCCGGCGTGCGCGCCCGCGTGTCGGTGGAGGCCGGGATCGCGCTCGGCTGGCGCGGCTACGTCGGCGACGCCGGCGAGTCGGTGAGCCTGGAGCACTTCGGCGCGTCCGCCGACTACAAGACGCTGTACCTCCAGTTCGGGATCACCGCCGAGCGGGTCGTCGCGGCGGCGAAGGCCAGCCTGATCAAGGCCGGTGTCAAGGACGCCGGCCGCGGCGAGACCACCGGCAACTGAACCCCCGACAATCGAACCACCGGCTCACGGGGCCCGTCTCGGCGGGCCCCGGGGCCGCCCCCCGCGAACTCGATGACGAGGAGAAAGCGATGAGCGACAACCTGAAGCGGCTCTCGGACGAGGGCGTGTCGATCTGGCTCGACGACATCAGCCGGGAACGGCTGCGGACGGGCGGCCTCGCGGCCCTGGTCAAGGACAGCAACGTCGTCGGCGTCACGTCCAACCCGACGATCTTCGCCAAGGCGCTGAGCAAGGGCACCGCCTACGACGACCAGGTCCGCGACCTCGCGCTGCGGGGCGTGGACGTGGAGGAGGCGTCCCGCGCGATCACCACCTACGACATCCGCTGGGGCTGCGACGTGCTGCGCCCCGTCTACGACCGGACGGACGGCCTGGACGGCCGCGTGTCGATCGAGGTCGACCCGCGGCTGGCCCGCGAGACCGAGCGGACGGTCGCCGAGGCGCGCGCGCTGTGGTGGCTGGTGGACCGGCCGAACCTGTTCATCAAGATCCCGGCGACCCCGGCGGGGCTGCCGGCGATCACCGCGACGCTCGCCGAGGGCATCAGCGTGAACGTGACGCTGATCTTCTCGCTGGAGCGCTACGGCGAGGTCGTCGACGCGTTCTTCGCGGGCCTGGAGCAGGCGCGCGCGAACGGCCACGACCTGTCGAAGATCGCCTCGGTCGCCTCGTTCTTCGTCAGCCGGGTCGACACCGAGATCGACAAGCGGCTCGACAAGATCGGCTCGGACGAGGCGAAGGGCCTGCGCTCCAAGGCGGGCCTCGCCAACGCGCGGCTCGCGTACGCGCTGTACGAGGAGAAGTTCGCCACCGACCGCTGGAAGGCCCTCAAGGACGCGGGGGCCCGCCCGCAGCGTCCGCTGTGGGCCTCGACCGGCGTGAAGGACCCGGACCTCAAGGACACGCTGTACGTGGACGAGCTGGTCGCTCCCGGCACCGTCAACACGATGCCGGAGGCGACGCTGGAGGCCGAGGCCGACCACGGCGAGGTCCGCGGCGACACCGTCCGCGGCGCCTACGACGACGCCCGCGCGCACATGGCGGCGCTGAAGGCCGTCGGCGTCGACTACGACGACGTGGTCCAGGTGCTGGAGGACGAGGGCGTCGAGAAGTTCGAGGCGTCCTGGACGGAGCTGCTCGGCTCCATCTCCGGCGAGCTGGAGTCCAAGAGGGCCGGCGCGTGACCTCGGTGGTGACCGCCGGGGGGATCTCGGTCACCATCCGCGGGCCCGTCCTCGACGAGAGCGAGACGGTGCTGGACCGGCTCGTCTACGACGGGGTCCCGGGGGCGCTGGCCTCGCGCAACGCGAAGCTGTGGGGGCCGGACGCGGCCCCGCTCGCCGCCCGCAGGCTGGGCTGGCTGGGGCTGCCGGAGACCTCGCGGTCGCTGGTGCCCCGGCTGGCCGGGCTCGCGGCGCGGGCCCGCGACGACGGGCTCGACCGGGTCGTGCTGGCCGGGGCGGGCGGCACCGCGCCGGCGGCCGAGGCGATCTGCCGCACGGCGGGCGTGGAGCTGACCGTGCTGGACACCGCCGACCCGCATGAGGTCGCGCGGGTCCTCGCCGCGGGCCTGGAGCGGACGCTGGTCGTCACGGCGGGCGAGAGCCTGGAGGCGGACGCGCTGCGGCGCGTCCTCGCGCGGGCGTTCGCCGAGGCGGGCGTCGAGGGCGAGGCGGCGGCGCGGCGCTTCGTCGCCGTCGCGGAGGCCGGGTCGGCGCTGGAGGGCGCCGCGCGCGAGGCGGGCTGGGAGGTCGTCCCGTCCGAGCCGGACGTGGGCGACCGGTTCGGCGCGCTGGGCGCCGCGGCGCTCGTGCCCGCCGCGCTCGCGGGCGCGGACGTCGACGCGCTGCTGGACGAGGCGTACCGGCTGGCGGGCGCGCTCCGCCAGCCCTACGACAACCCGGCGCTGGCGTTCGGCGCGGCGCTCGGCGCCTCGGCGCTCGGGCGCCGCGACAAGCTGGTGATCGCCGACCACGGCTCGGGGCTCGCGGGCTTCGCCGGATGGGCGGAGCAGCTCGTGGCGGGCGTGACCGGCAAGCAGGGCAAGGGCCTGCTGCCGATCGTGGTGGAGGGCGTCGACTCCCCCGGCTTCGAGCTGACCGACGAGCTGCGCCGGGTCATCCTCGGCCGCCGTCCGGACGAGCCGGGCCCCGGCCGCGAGGCGGGGGTCAGCGTCGCGGGTCCGCTCGGCGCCCAGTTCCTGCTGTGGGAATACGCGGCGGTGGTCGCGGCCCGGGTGATCGGCGTCGACCCGTTCGCCGAGCCCGACGTCGGCGAGTCGCTCGACAGCACCGCCGCGCTGCTGCGCTCGGAGGAGGGCGCGGCGCCGACCGTCGTGCACCGGCCGCCCGCGCTCGTCTCGGACGCGGTGGAGGTCCACGCGCCGGAGGAGCTGCTGAAGGGCGCCCGGACGCTCACGGAGGTCCTGGAGGCGCTCCTGGAGGCCGTCCCGGAGCACGGCTACCTCGCCGTCCTCGCCTACCTGGACCGTTCCGGCGACGCGCGCGCGGCGGACCTGCGCCCGCTGCTCGCCGAGCGCGGCGGCCGGCTGCGCAAGCGGGCGGCGCCGGTGACGTTCGGCTGGGGCCCGCGCCATCTGCACGCGACCGGCCAGTACCACAAGGGCGGCCCGCCGAACGGCGCGTTCCTCCAGATCACGGGGGCGGTGTCCGGCGACGTGCCGGTCCCCGGCCGCCCGTACACGCTGGGCGAGCTGCAACTGGCGCAGGCGTTCGGGGACCTGCGGGTGCTGCGGTCGCTGCCGCGACCCGCCGTCCGGGTCCATCTGCGCGACCGCGCGGAGGGACTCTCCCAGCTCGTCGGCGCCCTCACCTGACCGAACGCCTGACCGAACGAAAGTGATCGCCGGAGATGGTCGCGAATGCCCTTTCTCTCCTGGAACGATGGGGGCGGGAGGGATCGGTGGCCGGATTCGACGTACTGACGCGCGGCGACGTGCTGGACACGGCGCTGCGCGCGAGGGAGCACCTTGTGAGCGGCGGCGTCCCCGGCGCGCTGGCCGCCAAGGACCCGCGGCTGTGGGGGCACAGCGCCGCCGACCACGGCAGGCTCGGCTGGCTCGACCTGCCGTTCGCCTCGCGCGGGCTGCTGAGCCAGGTAGACGCGCTGGTGGCCGAGGCGCGCTACTCGGGCCTCGACCACATCGTGCTGATCGGGGTCGGCGCGGAGAGCCTCGCCGCGCAGGCGGTCATGGAGGCGCAGGGGCGGGCGGGCGCCGACCGGCCGACCGGGGAGCTGACCGTCCTGGACGGCAGCGACACCGCCCCGCTCGCGTTCGCGCTGGAGCGGCTCGACCGGACCCTCGTCGTGCTGGCCAGCAAGGTCGGGGTGTCGCTTGAGGGCGACGCCTACCGGCGGATCTTCGCGGGCGCGTTCCGGGAGCGGGGCCTGTCCGAGCGGGAGATCGCGGGCCGGTTCCTGGTCGTCACCGACCACGGCAGCCCGCTGCACGACTTCGCCCGCCAGTGCGGGTACCGGCTCGGGCTGACCGACCCGTACCTGCCGGGCCACTTCGGCGCGCTGTCGGCCTACGGGCTCGTCCCGGCGGTGCTCGCGGGCGCCGACGCGCGGCGCCTGCTGGAGGACGCGGCGGCGCTGGCGCCCTCGCTGTCCAAGGACGACGACAACCCCGGCCTGCTGCTCGGCGCGATCCTCGGCGGCTGCGCGCAGCAGGGCACCGGCGGCGTCGCGCGCGACAAGGTGATGCTGCGCGAGCCCGGCGGGCAGGGCGCGCTCAGCGCGTGGATCTCCCAGCTCCTCGCGGTCGGCACCGGCAAGCAGGGCGGCGGGCTGCTGGCGGTGGAGCCGCCCGGGGCCAGGGGCGCGTTCCCGGACGTGCACGGCGTGGCGCTGAACCCGCCGTCCCCGGGGAAGGAGGAGGCCGACACCTCCGTGCTGGCGCCGCTCGGCGCGCAGTTCCTGCTCTGGGAGTACGCGACGGCGGTGGCGGGCTGGCTGCTCGGCGTCAACCCGTTCGAGCCGGGCGGCACGTCGGTCCAGGAGGCGGAGGACGACGCCGCGACGCTGCTGCGCGCGGCGGGCCGGGGCCCGCTGCCCGACGAGCCGCCGGTCTACGTCGAGGACGGCATCGAGGTGCACGCCGACTTCCCGTGGCCGCCCGGCGCGGACCTGCGGACGGTCCTCGGCGGGCTGACGGCGGCGGTCCCGGCGGACGGCTACCTGTCGGTGGTGACGTACCTGTCGGGCGACTTCTCCGGCCGCTACCTGGCGCCGTCGTTCGCGCGCGCGTCGGGGCGCCCGGTGGTCTACGGGCCGGGGCCGGCCTACCCGCACGCCACGGGACCGATCCACAAGGAGGGGCCGGGCAACGGCGCGTTCCTGGTCATCACCGGTGACCCCGCGCCGGGCGACGCGCTCGCCGCGCACCCCGTCCCCGGCCGTCCCTACGGCCTGGCGAAGCTGCGGCTCGCGCGCGCCCTCGCCGAGGTGCGGTCGCTGCGCGCCCGCGGGCTGCCCACCCTCCGGATGCACCTGCGCGATCCGGTGGAGGGCGCCGGGCTGCTGACCGAGGCCGTGCGCGCGGTGGCGGGAGCGGGACGCGGCAGGTGACAGGCTTCACGAGGGTCGTCTCGGGGGAGACGGCGATCACCGCCCGGGGGATGCTCCGGGAGGTGGCCGAGCGCGCGCTCGGCCGCCTGTGGATCGACCAGGGGCCCGTCCGGCGCGCGGCCGAGGCCGCGCGCCGGGGGGCGCCCGCCCCCGCCGGAGCGGCGGGCCACGACGAGGAGGACCGCGCGCCGGAGGACGGCCGGGCGGTGTGCTGGCCCGGCCAGCCGGGCCCGGCGCGGGCGGTGCTGGTGCGCGTCGGCGAGATGCGCGCGCACGCCCTGGAGAGCGGGCTGACCGACGTGGTGCTGCTCGGCCGGGGCGCCCCGGCGCGGGCCGCCGATGTGATCGTCCGGCACTCCGCCGAGGCCGGTCCGCTGACCGTCCTGGACGGCCCCGACCCCGGCCCGCTGCTGCGCGCCGCCGGCGACCC
Organism: Actinomadura litoris; assembly: GCF_009733595.1. Classification (GTDB taxonomy): domain Bacteria; phylum Actinomycetota; class Actinomycetes; order Streptosporangiales; family Streptosporangiaceae; genus Spirillospora; species Spirillospora litoris. The sequence goes on from NZ_WOFH01000004.1 coordinate 642,461, forward strand.
CGACCGGCTGGCCCGGACGCTGATCGTGATCACCGGCGACGATCCCGGCACCGAGGCGCTGCGCCGCGTCCTGCTCGGGATGCTGGCGGACGCCGGGCTGTCCCCCACCGAGATCACGCGGCGGTGCGTCACGGTGGCGGCGCCGGGCACGGCTCCGGCCAAGTTCGCCGCCGAGGCCGGGCACACGCTGATCGAGGCGCCCGCGCCCACCGCGTTCGGGGCACTGTCGCCCTACGCGCTGGTGCCCGCCGCGCTCGCGGGGGCCGACACCTCGGCGCTGCTGGACGAGGCCGCGACCGTCCTGCCCTCGCTCACCCGGCCCGAGCACAACCCGGGGCTGATCCTCGGCGCGATCCTCGGCGGCGCCGTGCGCGCCGGGCGCGGGACGGTCGTGCTCGGCGGCTACGCCACGCAGGCGACGGGGCTAGCCGACTGGATCGCGGTGCTGCTGAACGAGGCCGTCCAGGGGCGGCTCGTGCCGGTCGTCCAGGAGGGCGGGCTCCCGCTGGTGCCCGCCGACGACATGTTCCTGGTGACGCTGGACGGCCGTCCGCACCAGGACGACGCGACCGTCTCCGGGCCGCTGGCCGCGCAGCTCGCCGTGTGGGAGTACGCCGCCGCCGTCGCCGCCTACCTGCTGGGCCTGGACCCGACGGCGCCGCCCGCCCGCGCCGCAGCGCCGACCCTCGACGACGGGACGGGCGAGCCGCTGTTCACCGACGGCGAGCAGGGCCGCGCCGTCGAGGCCCACACCGCCGACCCGGCGCTCGGCGAGGCGCGCGGGCTGGCGCCGCTGCTGGACGCGCTGGCCGCGCGGGTCGGCCCCGACGAGCACCTGTCCCTGGTCGCCTACCTCGACGCGGACGCCGGGGACGGGCAGGGCGCGCGGGTCCGGCGGCTGGCGGCGCTGCTGGCCGCGCGGTGCGCGCGTCCCGTCACCGTCAGTTGGGGCTTCCGTTACCCCGCGTTCGGGAATGATCTTCAGGAGAAGGGCGTATACCTGATGGTGACCGGAAGCGTCGACCGCGACGTTCCGGTCCCGGACCGGCACCACCGGCTGGGCATGCTGCAACTCGCGCAGGCCCTCGGCGACGCCCGCGCGGCGCGCGGGAACGGCCGTCCGGTGGTCCGGCTGCATCTGCAGAACCGCTGGGCGGGGTTCGCCCGGCTGCTCGACCGCGCCCGAGGAGGGGCATGAGCGCGCGCCGCCGGCGAGGCCACCCGCCTCGCGCCCGACGCCGTCGACCTCCCGCGACGGCGCCACGGACATGTGTCACGGACACGGGTCAACACAGGATGCGTGGTCAGATCACGATGCACGGCCTTATCGATATGACCGGCCCGAGCGGTATGCCGGGTCTTATGAGCGAGCACGGTCTTATGAGTGAGCACGGCCATATCAAGGAACACAGGGCGGGCCGTCCCCCCGGGGCGGGCCGCGATACGAGGACGGGACAGTGGGCAAGAACGGTCCACGTAGCGACAGAGGGGGCCGCCAGGTGACCACCACAGCCAATCCGCTCCGGGACCCGCGCGACAAGCGCCTGCCGCAGGTGGCCGGGCCGTGCGTGCTCGTGCTGTTCGGCGTCACCGGGGACCTCGCGCGCAAGAAGCTGCTCCCGGCGATCTACGACCTGTCGAACCGGGGACTGCTGCCGCCGGGGTTCTCCCTCGTCGGCTTCGCCCGCCGCGACTGGGAGAACGAGGACTTCCGGCAGATCGCCTACGAGGCGGTGAAGGCGCACGCGCGGACGCCGTTCCGCGAGGACGTGTGGACGCACCTGTCGGAGGGCATGCACTTCGTCCCCGGCGAGTTCAGCGACCCGGGCGCGTTCGACGCGCTCGCGATGGCGGTCAAGGAGCTGGACGGCACCCGCGGGACGGGCGGCAACTACGCCTTCTACCTGTCGATACCGCCGAAGTTCTTCCCGCAGGTCGTCGAGCAGCTCCAGCGCAGCGGGCTCGCCGACCGCGACAACGGCTCGTGGCGGCGGGTCGTCATCGAGAAGCCGTTCGGGCACGACCTGGCGAGCGCCAAGGAGCTGAACGACACCGTCCACCGGGTGTTCCCCGAGGAGTCGATCTTCCGGATCGACCACTACCTCGGCAAGGAGACGGTGCAGAACATCCTCGCGCTGCGGTTCGCCAACGCGATGTTCGAGCCGATCTGGAACCGCTCGTTCGTCGACCACGTGCAGATCACGATGGCCGAGGACATCGGCATCGGCGGGCGCGCCGGCTACTACGACGGCATCGGCGCGGCCCGCGACGTCATCCAGAACCACCTGCTCCAGCTGCTCGCGCTGACGGCGATGGAGGAGCCGACGTCCTTCAGCGCCGAGGCCGTCCGCGCGGAGAAGGCGAAGATCCTCTCCTCGGTGCGGGTGCCCGGCGACCTCGCGCAGTCCACGGCGCGCGGCCAGTACGCCGCGGGCTGGCAGGGCGGCGTGAGCGTCAAGGGCTACCTGGAGGAGGACGGCATCCCCGCCGACTCCCGCACCGAGACCTACGCGGCGGTCAAGCTGGACATCGACAACCGCCGCTGGGCGGGCGTCCCGTTCTACCTGCGCACCGGCAAGCGGCTCAGCCGCCGGGTGACCGAGGTGGCGATGGTGTTCCAGCAGGCGCCGCACCTGCCGTTCTCGCACACCGACACCGAGGAGCTCGGGCAGAACGCGCTGGTCATGCGGGTGCAGCCGGACGAGGGCATCACGGTCAGGTTCGGCTCGAAGGTGCCCGGCACCTCGATGGAGATCCGCGACGTCAACATGGACTTCGCCTACGGCGAGTCGTTCACCGAGGCCTCCCCCGAGGCCTACGAGCGGCTCCTGCTGGACGTGCTGATCGGCGACCCCCCGCTGTTCCCGCGCCAGGAGGAGGTCGAGCTGTCCTGGAAGATCCTCGACCCGATCGAGGAGTACTGGGCGAGCCGGGGCAGCCTCGACCAGTACAAGTCCGGCGGCTACGGCCCCGACAGCGCCGACGAGCTGATGGCCCGCGACGGGCGTACCTGGAGGCGACTCTGACGATGAACATCGATCTCACCGGCACCTCCACGCGCCGGATACAGGAAGCGCTGACGCAGGCGCGGCACCTGATGGGCGGCCCCGCCGTCGGCATGGTGCTCACCCTGATCATCGTGACCGACGAGTCGGCGCAGTACGACGCGGTCCGCGCGGCCACCGAGGCGGCGCGCGAGCACCCGTGCCGGGTGCTGACCGTCATCTCCCGCGACCCGCGCGGCAGCTCCTCCCGGCTGGACGCCGAGATCCGGATCGGCGAGACCGGGCCCGGCGAGACCGTGCTGCTGCGCATGTACGGGCCGCTCGCCGAGCACGCCGACTCGGTCGTGGTCCCGCTGCTGATGCCCGACACCCCGGTGGTGACGTGGTGGCCGGGCGGCAAGGTGCCCAAGGTGCCCGCCAAGGACCCGCTCGGCCAGCTCGCGCAGCGCCGCGTCACCGACTCCTACGCGGCCCGCGACCGGCTGGGCACGCTCGCGCAGCTCGCCGACGGCTACCGGCCGGGCGACACCGACTTCACCTGGACGCGGCTCACCTCGTGGCGGTCGCTGCTGGCGGCGGCGCTCGACCAGGACCACGACGAGATCGTGTCCGGCGAGGTCGTCGCCGAGCCCGACAGCCCGAGCGCGGAGCTGCTGGCGGCGTGGCTGTCGATCCGGCTCGGCGTCGCCGTCGACCGGACGGTCTCCGAGGGCCCCGGCATCACCGGCGTGAAGCTGACCACGACCGGCGGCGACATCGTCGTGGACCGCCCCGACGGGCGGGTCGCGACGCTGTGCCGCCCCGAGCAGCCCGACCGGCAGGTGTCGCTGATGCGGCGCCCGATGTCGGAGCTGCTGGCCGAGGAGCTGCGGCGGCTCGACCCCGACGAGGTCTACCAGGAGGCGGCGGCCCGGTTCGCCAAGGACCTGGCGGGCGGCACGACCGGCGAGGGCCTCGCGACCGAGCCGGTGTCGGCGACGGCGGACGCGGCGAAGACCGAGGCCGCCGGCAAGGAGGCGGCCGAGTCGAAACGCCCCGCCGCGTCGAAGACCCCCTCCAAGTCGTCGGGGACGCGCAAGGCCCCGGCGAAGAAGCCGTCCCGGGGCAAGTCCGCCGGGGACGCGTGACACCGTCCGGCGCGGCACTCGGACCTCCGCCCCCCGGACGGCCGCGGTGTGAGATCGGCCTCTCCGGGGGCCGGATTCTCTGAGCCCGATCCTTCCGGATCAGTGTGAGCGCCGCGCGGCGCACATGCCCACGTCAGCCGACGGATGGGCCCCGTGCCGCGCGGCGCCGCCGGACGCCCGAACGGCGATCTGTCCCCGGACTCGCGCATCTCTTCCGCGAAAGCGTGCATACCCTGGCGACGGAAGAACCCGTGTCGAGCGATGAGGAGTTCCGAGGTGCTCAAGACCCGGGCAGGATCGGCGTTCGTCGTGACCATCGCGGCGGTGGCGGTGGCCGCCGCGGGGTGCTCGTCCGGCGACGGAGACGGCGGCGCAGCCAAGGACGGCGGGAAGGCGGGCGGCGCCGCGCCGGACGCCGCGCGGCTCGCCATCGCGCCCGCGACCGGGACCAGGCAGGTCAGGCCCGAGCAGCCCGTCACCGTCACGGCCGACAAGGGCAAGCTCACGGACGTCGCCCTCACCTACGGCAAGAACGGGAAGGCGGCGGGCGCCCTCTCGCCCGACGGGCGCTCGTGGCGGTCGGTGTCGAACCTGCGTCCGGCCACCACCTACACGGTGACGGCGCGCGGCAGCGGGAAGGACGGCAAGCCGGTCACCGCGACCTCCACCTTCACCACGCTGACGCCGCGGAAGAAGCTGGAGACGGGCATGTCGCCGCTGGAGGGCGAGACCGTCGGCGTCGGGATGCCGGTGCAGGTGCTGCTGTCCAAGCCGGTGCCGACCAAGCAGGACCGGGCCACCGTCGAGAAGGCCCTTGAGGTGCGGATGTCCAGGCCGGTGGAGGGCGCCTGGTACTGGATCAGCGACCGGGAGGTCGACTTCCGGCCCCGCGAGTACTGGCCGTCCGGCGAGAAGGTGCGGGTCGTCGCGCACCTCGCGGGCCTCAAGGTGGGCGCCGACATGTACGGCATGAAGGACCGGACGCTGAACTTCACCGTCGGCCCGAGCCACATCACCACGATCGACGCCAAGCGGCACCGCGCGACCGTGACCAACGGCGGCGCCACCGTCCGGACGATGAAGGTCAGCCTCGGCAAGCCCGGCCACGACAGCTACAGCGGCACCATGATCGCGCAGGAGAAGGCGGCGCACATCGTCATGGACTCCGCGACCACCGGCGACCCCGGCGAGTACCGGATCCCCACCAAGTGGAACGTCCGGATGACCTACAGCGGGACGTTCGTGCACTCGGCGCCGTGGTCGACGGACTCGCAGGGCAACGACAACGTCAGCCACGGCTGCGTAAACGCCTCCCCCGGCGACGCGAAGTGGTTCTACGAGTTCACCAACCGCGGCGACGTCATCAAGGTGACCGGGACGACGCGGCGGCTCCAGTTCGGGAACGGCCCAACGCCGTGGGCCAAGTCCTGGGACTCCTGGCTCCAGGGCAGCGCCCTCGGCGCCCCCGTCACCGGCAAGCCCCTGAACTGACGGCTCCGCGCGGGCGGCGCCCCGGCCGGGGCGCCGCCCGCGTCCGTCACGACTCCGGGGGGCAGATCTCGTCGCGCGCGGGCAGCCGCCCGGTCGCCAGGTAGGCGTTGACCTTCCGGTTCACGCACCTGTTGGGGTAGCCGCGCTGGTAGGGCGCGTGGACGTCGGCGGGCAGGGTGATCATGCGGGAGCCGTCCAGCAGCCGGTGCAGGGCGAGGTTGGACGGGTAGTCGGTGCGGGTGTCACCGGTCGCCGCGACCATCAGCACGGGGACGTGCCCGCCGACCTCGGTGGGCCGCTCGGCCGGACGCACCGGCCAGAACGCGCACGGGTTGATGTTGTGGGTGAGCGGCGCGAACACCGGGCTGCCCGGCCGGTTCCGCTCGATCTCGCGCCAGTACGCCTCCGGGTCGCGGGGCGCCGCGGCGTCGCCGCAGACGATCGCGCTCTGCCCGCTGCCGTAGGCGGACTCGCCGCCGGTCAGCAGGAAGGTCAGCTCCTCCTCCAGCGGCCCGGTGGGCTCGGCGGACCCCTGCTCGGCGGCCTTCTTCAGCACCTGGACGGAGGTGGCGAACTCGGCCCGGGGCCGCTCCTCGTCGGTGCCGAGGTTGTCGAACAGCACGAGCGGCACCGTCCGGTCGTCGACCCTGAACCGGCCCACGCGCAGCGGCTCGCGCGCGGACGCCGCGATGATCTCGCCGACGGTGCCCAGCACCGCGGCGCGGCTCCCGCCGAGCCCGTAGGTCGCGTCGCGCTCGGCCGCCCAGTCCGCCCAGCCCACGAGGGCGTGGTCGTTGGCGACCTCGGTGCCGCCGAGCAGGCGGGGTCCCCAGGCCGCGGGGTCGACCGAGCTGTCCAGCACGGCGCGGTCGAGCCGTCCGGGGAACATCGTCGCGTAGACCGAACCGAGGTAGGTGCCGTAGGACGCGCCGTTGTAGGACACCTTCTTCTCGCCGAGCGCGCCGCGGACGACGTCCATGTCGCGGGCGATGTTGCGGGTGCTGATGTGCGGCAGGACGCCGGCGCCGGCGCGCGCGCAGCGTCCCGCGAGGTCCTCGGCGAACGCGGCGGAGCGCTCGAAGGAGGCCCTGCTCTGCCCCGCCGAGGTGATCCAGGTGCCGCTGGGCCAGCCGCAGTCGACGGGCGCGCTGCGTCCGAGGGCGCGGGGGTCCATGCCGACCAGGTCGTAGCGCGGCCCCGCCTCGCCCATGACCTCGCGCATGAAGGGCGGCATGTCGATGGCGGGCCCGGGGCCGCCGCCGTTGAGGATCATCGTGCCGATCCGGTGCGCCCGGTCGGAGGCGGGCAGCCGCGAGATCGCGATCTTGATCGTGCGGCCGCCCGGCCTGGCGTAGTCGAGCGGGACCGTCACGTCCGCGCACCGCGCGCCCGCCTTGTCCAGTTGCTTCCCCACCTCGTCGTCCGGGCCGAGCGCGCACGCCTTCCAGCGGAGATGCTGGGCGTAGAAGCGCGCGAGCCCGCCGCCCGCGTGCGCCCCGGGGGTCCGCCCGTCCGCCCGCGCGGGCGCCGGGACGGCGGCGGCGCCCGCGACCGCGGCGCCCGTGGCGAGCACCGCGACGGCCCGTCTGGCGGCTACGCGCCGCCATCGTGTCCGTGTCACGTCCTCCTGTGTCATGTTCTCCAACGCTAGGTTCCGCGACCGGCGGGCACAGTGCGGCGCTCACCCGAGCCGGGGTGGGGCAGGCTGGGGGGCGCCTGGTGGGGCTGCCCCCCCTGGAGGCGGGCGTCCGGCGGCCTCACCTCGGCGTTCGGCCGACCTCGGTGGTGGGCGGAGGCGACCAAAGTCGGGGCGGCGGCGACCTGCGTCCGCTGCCGGACGCGCCCCGGGTCGGTAGCGTTGAACGGTGGACCTCCGGCGATCATGGCGTGACCGGCTCGGTGACGCGGGCGTCACCGCGGCGGCGGTGCTGCTCGGCCTGCTCATGCTCAAGGCTTCGGTGGAGGACCTCCCCAACGGCGAGGACATCTCGATCCCCCGGGACCTGGCGATCGGCGCGGTCTCCTGGGCCGTCCTGCTGCTGTGGCGCCGCCGCCATCCGGTCGCCGTCATGCTCGCGATGACCCTCGCGCAGGTCGCGGCCTCGACCGTGCTCGGCACCGCCGCCGTCGCGCTGTTCTCGGTCGCGGTGCTGCGGCCCTGGCGGACGAGCCTGTGCCTCGGCGCGCTGAACATGGCCGTGGTCGTCGCGCAGTTCTGGATCGCGCCGCTCTCGGAGCCGGACTTCCGCGAGGGGCTCGTCGTGTTCGGGCTGCTGTACGCGGTGCTGCTGAGCTCGGGCATGCTCGTGCGGTCCCGGCGGATGCTCATCGCGTCGCTGAAGGAGCGCGCCCGCGTCGCCGAGTCCGAGCAGCGGCTGCGCGTCGAGGAGGCTCGGCTGCTGGAGCGCGAGCGGATCGCCCGCGAGATGCACGACGTCCTCGCCCACCGGATCTCCCTGCTGGCGGTGCACGCGGGCGCGCTGGAGTTCCGCCCGGACGCGCCCGCCGACCAGCGCGAGGCCGCCGGGATCATCCGGGCCAGCGCCTACGAGGCGATGGAGGACCTGCGCGAGGTCATCGGCGTCCTGCGCGGCGGCGTCGCCGGGGACGCCGCCGCCGGCGACGCCGGCGGCCCCGGACCCGAGCGCCCGCAGCCCACGCTGAAGGACGTCGCGGCGCTGGTCGAGGAGTCGCGGCGGGCCGGCGCCCACGTCACGCTGGAGGACCGCGTCCCCGACCCGGAGGCCGTCCCGGCGCGGGTGGGCAGGCACGCCTACCGGATCGTCCAGGAGGGGCTGACCAACGCCCGCAAGCACGCTCCCGGCGCCCACGTGCGGGTCGCGCTGGACCTCCCCGGCGGCACGGCGCTGGCCATCGAGGTCTCCAACCCGCTGCCGCCGGGCCCGCCGCCGCGTCCGCTGCCCGGCGCCGGGGCCGGGCTGGTCGGACTGGGCGAGCGGGTCCACACGCTCGGCGGGACGCTGGAGCACGGCCGGACCGGCGACGGCCGCTTCCGCCTGCGGGCCCGCCTGCCGCTGCCCGCCTGACCCCGGCGGCGCCCCCGCGACAGGGCCGCCGGGGCGCCCGAACCGGTCGGTCCGCGGACCCGCGGCCCCGTAGAGTGGCGGGATGGACTCACCACCCGTCCGCGTGCTCATCGTGGACGACGACGCCCTCGTCCGGGCGGGCCTGTCGATGATGCTGGCGAGCGCCGAGGACCTGGAGGTGGTGGGGGACGTCGCCGACGGCGCGGAGGTCGTGCCGGCGGTGAACGAGCACCGCCCCGACGTCGTCCTGATGGACATCCGGATGCCCCGGCTGGACGGCCTCGCGGCCACCGAGCTGCTGCGCTCCCGCCGCGAGCCGCCCGAGATCATCATCCTGACGACGTTCGACACCGACGACCACATCCTGCGGGCGATGCGCGCCGGGGCGAGCGGGTTCCTGCTCAAGCACACCCCGCCGCCCGACATCGTCCGGGCCATCCGGCAGGTCGCGGCGGGCGAGCCGATGGTCTCCCCGGCGGTGATGCGCAAGATGATGTCCTACGTCGCCGACTCGGGCGTCGACCCGCGCCGCGACCGGGCCCGCGAGCTGCTCGCCCGGCTCAGCGAGGGCGAGCGCGCCGTCGCGGCCCTGGTCGGCCGCGGCCGCACCAACAGCGAGATCGGCCGCGAGCTGTCGCTGAGCGTCGCGACCGTGAAGGCGTACGTGTCGCGGCTGCTGACCAAGCTGGAGCTGAACAACCGGGTGCAGATCGCGCTGCTCGTCCACGACGCGGGCATCACCGACCCCGCCGGCTGAGCCGGACGGCCGGCGCGGGATGGCCGGACGGCCATCCCGCCCGGCCAGGCGGCTGATCGGGCACCGACTTCGGTAGCCCGCACCGTGGACCTTAGGCCGCTGCCGCACCCCCGTCCCGCCCGCGAGGCTGGACGCATGATCAGTGTTGAAGGTCTGACCAAGCGCTACGGGGACGTCCCGGCCGTGGAGGACGTCTCGTTCCACTGCGCGCCGGGCACCGTCACCGGATTCCTCGGGCCCAACGGCGCCGGAAAGTCCACCACGATGCGGATGATCTGCGGGCTGACCCCGCCGTCGTCGGGGACGGCGACGGTGCAGGGCGTCCCCTACGGCCGCATCGCGAACCCCGGGCGGCATGTCGGGGTGCTGCTGGACGCCGCCGCCCAGCACGCGGGGCGCACCGGCCGCGAGACCCTCGCGCTCACCGCGATGCTCACCGGCGTCGGCCGGGACCGCGCCGGCGCGATGCTCGACCTCGTCGGGCTGTCGGGCCGCCCCGCGCGGCGGCGCGTCGCGGGCTACTCCCTCGGCATGCGCCAGCGGCTCGGCATCGCGCAGGCGCTGGTCGGCGACCCGAGCGTGCTGATCCTGGACGAGCCCGCCAACGGCCTCGACCCGGAGGGCATCTTCTGGATGCGCGGCCTGCTGCGCGACTTCGCCGACCGCGGCGGGACCGTCCTGCTGTCCTCCCACCTGCTGCGCGAGGTCGAGGCCGTGGCCGACCGCTTCGTCGTCATCGCCGGCGGGCGGATCGCCGCGCGGGGCACCAAGGAGGAACTGCTCGCCGCGCCCGGCCGGACGCTCGTCCGGGGCGTGGACGGGGCCGCGCTGGGGGCCGCGCTGGCGGGGGCCGGCCTCCGGCCGCGCCCGGACACCGGCGGCGCGTTCCTGGTGGAGGCCCCGGCGGAGGCCGTGGGACGCGCCGCCGCGTCCGCCGGGGTCGTGCTGCTGGAGCTCCGCGAGGCGGGCGGGGGCGGCCTGGAGGAGCTGTTCCTGTCCCTCACCGCGTCCGGCGGCAGGCCATCGGGCACGCCGGTCCCCTCCCCCCATGGTCTCGAAGGAGCGTCGCTGTGACCGCCGCCACCGCCCTGCTGGAGCTCGCGCGCCCGTCCCTGGCCCGGCTGACCGCCGTGGAGCTGCGCAAGACGGTCGACACCCGCGCGGGCCGCTGGCTGCTCGTCCTCATCGGGGTCGCCGCCCTCGCGATGGTCCCGGTGGTGCTGTTCGCGGCGCCGAAGGACGAGCGGGGCGTCCCCGAGATGTTCGTCGCGTCCCAGACGGGCGTGGCGCTGCTGCTGCCCGTCCTCGGGATCCTGTCGGTGACGAGCGAGTGGTCGCAGCGCACGGCCCTCGCGACGTTCGCCCTCGTCCCGGGGCGCGGCCGGGTCCTGGCGGCCAAGCTGCTCGGCGGCGTGGCGCTCGGCGTGGCGTTCGCGTGCGCGGGCGTGCTGCTCTCCTTCGCCGGACGCGCCGCCGGGGCCGTCCTCGGCCGCTCGTCCGGGTCGTGGACGATGCCGATGTCCCTCCTCGGCACCGCGCTGCTGCTCGCGGCGATCTGGGTGTCGATGGGCGTGGCGTTCGGAACGCTCCTGATGAACACCCCGCTGGCGATCGTCATGTTCTTCCTGCTGCCGACGCTCTGGTCGACGCTCGGCGAGATGGTCGCCAAGCTCCGGGGCCCGGCGGGCTGGCTCGACACCAACAAGACGCTCATCGCCCTGCTGGACCCGGACGTCAGCGGCGGCGCCTGGGCCCGCGTCGCCACGTCCGTGACGGTGTGGCTGGCGATCCCGCTGGCCATCGGGATGCTCCGCCTGACCCGCCGAGAGGTGAAGTAGCACCACCCCCTACCAGACACGAACCCCACGGCCCCCGAAGCGCACACGGCGCCCGCAGGCCCTGCGGTGGGCCCAGAGCGGGCGCTGGATGCCTGATCACGCGACGGACACGAACGCACGGTGAGCGCGGAACCCGCGACGGAGGCAGAACCCGCGGGGGCGCGACCCCGTAGCGGCCGGAGAACTCGTGACGGAGGCGGAACCAGCGGTGAGCGCAGACCTCGCGACTCAGGCGGAACTCGCGGTGGACGCCGGATCCGTGGCCGGCGCCGGATCCGTGGCCGGCGCCGAAGCCGCGGTGGAGGCGGAACCTGCGGTCGACGCGGAACGCGTGGCGGAGGGGGAACCGGCGGTCGACACGGAACGCGGGGCGGAGGGGGAACCGGCGGTCGACACGGAACGCGGGGCGGAGAGGGACCGGCGGTCGACACGGAACGCGGGGCGGAGAGGGACCGGCAGTCGACACGGAACGCGGGGCGGAGAGGGACCGGCAGTCGACACGGAACGCGGGGCGGAGAGGGACCGGCGATCGACACGGAACGCGTGGCGGAGGGGGACCTGCGGGGGGCGCGGGATCTGTGGGGGCTTCATTTGTGGGGGGTCAGGGGGACGTGTCGGAGGAGCGTCGCGGCGGCGGTGCCCAGCGCGAGCAGCGGCAGGGCGGTGAGGAACAGGTCGGAGAACGCGGCCGCGAACGCCTCGGCGACGCCGTCGCGGACCGGTCCGGGGAGCGTGTCCAGCACCCCGGGCCGGACGGCGTCCTCGAACGGCGGGGCGCCCCCGGCCGGGACGCGGCGGCCGATCTCCTCGGCGAACCGGCTGGACACGATGCCGCCGAACACCGCCATGCCCGCCGCCGTCCCGAGCATCCGGGTCGCGAACACGCCCGCGCTCGCCGCGCCGAGGTCGGCGCGCGGCGCGGCGTTCTGCGCGACGAGCAGCACGACCTGCTGCGACAGCCCGGCGCCGAACCCCAGCACCGCCATGTAGACCCCGGCGGTGGCCGGAGTGGTACCGGTGTCCATCGTGGCCAGCAGCGCCACCCCGGCCGCGCTGACGACCATGCTCGCGGCGGGCAGCCGGTGGTAGCGGCCCGTCCGGGCGATGTAGCGCCCGGCGCCCATCGAGGAGGCGAGCAGGCCGAGCATCATGGGCAGCAGCAACAGCCCCGACTCGGTGGCCCCCGCTCCCCCGACGACCTGGAAGAACATCGGCAGGTAGGTGGCCAGCCCGAAGCCGGTCGCGCCGCCCACGGCCGCGACGGCGCACGCCACGGCGAAGGACCGGTCGCGGAACAGCCTCGGCGGGACGACCGGCTCGGCCGCGCGCCGCTCCGCGAGCACCCACACCGCGAACAGCGCCACCGCGCCGGCCCCGAGCGCGAGGACGGCCGGTGAGCCCCACGCGTACCGCGTCCCGGCCCAGCTCGTGCACAGCGTGAAGCAGGTGACGGCGGCGCCGAGCAGCACGATCCCGAGGTAGTCGATCCGCGGCGCCCGCTCCGGCCTGGGGAGCCGCAGGAACAGCAGCGTCGTCGCGAGCGCGGCCACGCCGAGCGGCAGGTTCACGTAGAACACCCACCGCCAGGAGGCGTGGTCGGTGAGGAACCCGCCCGCCAGCGGCCCCGCGACGCTCGACACCGCGAAGATCAGCGCCGAGTAGCCCTGGTAGCGGGCCCGCTCCCGGGGCTCGAACAGCTCGCCGGTCAGCGCGAACATCGAGCTCATCAGGCATCCGCCGCCCACGCCCTGGACCGCGCGGAACGCGATCAGCCACCCCATGGACGGCGCCGCGCCGCACGCCGCCGAACCGGCGAGGAACGCCAGCAGCCCGGTCAGCAGCACGACCCTGCGCCCGAACAGGTCGCCGAGCCGTCCCGACAGCGGGACGGCCACGCTCGTGGCCAGCACGTACGCGGTCGACACCCACGCGAGCCCGTCCCGGCCGCCGAGGTCGCCCACGATCGCCGGCAGCGCGGTGCCGAGCACGGTCGCGTCCAGCGAGGACATCAGCCCGGCGAGCATCAGCCCCCAGAACACCACCAGCCGGTCCCGGTGGCCCATCTCGTCGGAGACCATCACATGCACCCCTCATCTATCTGCTAAAAGCAGATAGATGCTAAGAGCATATAGATGAGATGCGCAAGCGGAGCGCTAGACTGCCTCCATGGACGAGAAGGGGGACGAGTCACCCGGGACGGCCGAGCCGCTCGACGCGGTCGAGCGGAGCATGGTGAAGCTGCGCCGGGGCATGTCGCGCCAGCGGCTCGGCAGGGCGGCGATCCGGGAGCACAACCTCCCGGTGGACGTGCAGGTCCTGCATGTCGTCGACGTGATCGACGAGGGCCCCGACGACGCGTGCCAGGAGATGAGCGTCGGCCTGGTCGCCTCCCGGCTCGGCGTCGACGCCTCCCGGGGCAGCCGCATCGTCGCCGAGTCCGTCAAGCTCGGCTACGTCCGCCGCGTCGCGTCCCAGGAGGACGGCCGCCGCATCCACCTGGAGCTCACCGCGGCGGGCCGCTCGATCGTCGAGGCCACGCGCCGCACCCGCCAGGATCATTTCGCCAGGGCCATGTCCGGCTGGACGGACGCGGAGCGGTCCGAGTTCGCGCGCCTGCTGGCCCGCTTCGTCCAGACCTACGAGGGCTGACCCTCGGCGGCCTCCCGGGGGTCCGGGAACTTCCGCAGGACGAGCAGCCCCCCGATCCCCGGCACCAGGGACCACCAGCGCCCGCTGGGCGGCGGTGTCATCAGCGTGAGCACGATGACCGCCAGGTAGGCCGTCCCGTGCAGCGGGCCGGTGGCCGAGCTGATCGCCCCCAGGTGGACGGTGACGAGGTTGACGAGCAGGACGGCGAGCGAGGCGGCCTCGACCAGGGCCGCGATCCGCAGTGCGCGCACGGCGGTCACGCCCCCGTCGTCGAGCCGGGGCGGACGATCATCAGCACGACGACGACCGCCCACAGCAGGTTGAACACGCCGGTGACGGCGGCGAGCCGGACCGCCGCGGCGGGGTCCGGCGCCTCCACCGCCAGCAGCCGCCGCTGCCCCGGCAGGATCGCCAGCCCGAGAACGCCCGCCGCGATCACGGTCAGCACGATCGAGGTGATCAGCCAGGCGTCGGTGAGCACGCCGAGCCGCGCGCCGGTCGCGACCCCGAAGGCCGGGACCGCCACTCCGACGGCGGTGTAGGCGCGGCAGATCCGGTGCAGGAACGAAGGCGTCCCCTCCCCGGGCGCGGCGGTGCGGACGAGCCGCGGGAACAGCGAGGCGGCGACGGCGATCGGTCCGATCGCCAGGATCGCCGCGAGGACGTGCACCGACAGCAGCAGTTTGGTCATCAGCGAACCCCCATATGTGTTGGCTGCCAATACATACCACGCCTACACGAAACTTGTGTAGGCTGCCTACCTATGAGGGCGGACGCCGTACGAGGACATCTGGACGGGCTGCTGCTGGCCGTGCTCGAACCGGGCCCGCTGCACGGCTACGCGATCATCACCGCCGTGCAGCGGCGCAGCGGCGGCGCGCTGGAGCTGCGCACGGGCACGATCTACCCCGCGCTGCAGCGGCTGGAGCGGCTCGGCCTGCTGAGCAGCAGCTGGGACGCGGTCGGCGAGCGGCGGCGCCGCCGCTACGCGCTCACCGACGCGGGCGCCCGCGCCCTCGCCACCGAGCGGACCGCGTGGAACGAGTTCACGGCCGCGATCGGCTCCGTCCTGAACCCGGCGACATGACCGCCCCCGGCCCTACGGCACCGGGCGCGCGGCCCGCCGAGGCCCGCGACCCGATCGAGGACTACGCGGCGGCCCTCACGGGCGCGCTGCGCGGCCCGTCCCGCCTCAAGGCCCGCATGGTCGAGGAGATCCGGGACGGCCTCGCCGACACGGTCGCCGCGCACACCGGCGAGGGCGTCCCCTACCCGGACGCCGTGCGCAGGGCGGTCCAGGAGTTCGGCACGGCCGATGAGCTGGTCCCCGGCTGCCAGCGGGAGCTGACGATCGCGCAGGCCAGGCACACCGGCCGGGTCGCGGCGCTGACCGTCCCGTTCCTGGCCGGCTGCTGGTTCCTGACCTGGACGTCCGGGCCGGGCGACGGCTGGCCGCTGCGGCTGCTGTCGGTGCACCTCGGCTGCGTCGCGGCCGCCGCCGCGCTGCTGGCCGCCGTCGCGCTGACCGCGACCGGCCCGCTCGCCCGCCGGCTGCCGACGCCCCGGCGGCTGCCCCTCGCCGTCGCCTGGTCCGGCACCGCCGCCGGAGTCGCGATGGGGATCGGGGCCCTCGCCCTGCTCACCGCCGCCGCGCCGGCCGCGAACTGGCCCTTGATGGCGGTCGCGGGCGCCCTCACCGCCGTGTCGCACGCCGGGGTGACGGCCTCCGCCCGGGCCTGCCGCCACTGCGCACGCGCCTAGCCTCCGTCCTCCGAGCGCCGCGCCGCCGCGAAAACCTGGTGACAACCGCCGCGCGGAGGCGGAGGCTGGGTGGCCTCGACGGCGTACGGGGCGCCGTCCCACCGGACCACGGGGGTCTGCGGTGATCGACGCCGAAACGGTCGCGAGGTTCGAACTGCCCGGCTACCTCAGGTCCGTCCCCGACGAGATCGAGGCCCGCGACCTGCCCGTCACCGGCACGCTGCCGCCCGAGCTGGACGGCCGCTACATCCGCAACGGCCCCAACGCCCTGCCCGGGACGACCAGCAGGCACTTCCAGGTGGGTCCGGGGATGCTGCACGGCGTGCGCCTGCGCGACGGCCGCGCCGAGTGGTACCGCAACCGCTGGGTGCGGACGGGTTCCTTCGAGGGGCGCTCGCTCGTCCGTCCGGACGGCACGTTCGACCTCACCGCGCCGTCCGCCAACACGCACGTGATCCACCACGCCGACCGGATCCTCGCGCTCGTGGAGATCGGCCTGCCCTACGAGGTCGCGCCCGACCTGTCCACCGTCGGCCCCTGCGACTTCGGCGGCGCGCTGTCCACCGCGATGACCGCGCACCCCAAGCAGGACCCGGCCACCGGCGACCTGCACTTCTTCGGCTACGGGATGCGCCCGCCGCTGCTCACCTACCACCGGCTCGACGCGTCCGGACGCCTCGTCCACAGCCGCGAGGTCGCGGTGCCGGGCCCGACGCTGATGCACGACTTCGCCGTCACCGAGCACCACGTCGTCTGGCTCGACCTGCCGATGACCTTCCAGCGCGCCCTGCTCGACCGCGCCATCCCCTACGGCTGGGACGAGGCGTACGGCGCGCGGCTCGGCATCATGCGGCACGACGTCCCGGACGCGGCGGTCCAGTGGTTCGACATCGACCCCTGCTTCGTCTTCCACGTCGGCAACGCCCACGAGCGGGACGGGCGGATCGTCCTCGACGCCGTCCGCTACTCCCCCGCCGAGTTCACGGCCATGTGGGACGTCCTCTCCCGGACCGTGATGCCGGCCCTGGACGCCCCCCCGGTCGGGCGCGCCCACCTCCACCGCTGGACGCTCGACCCCCGCCGCGGCACCGTGACCGAACATCCCCTCGACGACCGCGCCGTCGAGTTCCCCACCCTGAACGACGGGCGGTCCGGCCGCCCCGCCCGCCACCTCTATGCCGTCACCGGCACCGAACCCCTCAGCCGGGACGAGTGCGCGATCGTCAAGTACGACACCGCCACGGGCGCGGCCGTCTCCCACGGCCTCGGCCCGGACACCATGATCGGCGAGGCGGTCTTCGTCCCCAGGGACGACCCGGGCGGCGAGGACGACGGCTGGCTGATGGCCATCGCCACCGCCCGCGACGGCGCGGCCTCCCGGCTCCTCGTCCTGGACGCGGCGGACGTCCGCCCCGTCGCCGCCGTGGACCTCCCGCGAGGCGTCCCGGCGGGCTTCCACGGCTCCTGGATCGCCTCAGCCCCCGAGGGCGGCTGAGGGGTCGGAGAGCAGGCCGGTGAAGAAGACCGTGAGCGAGCGTTCGAGCGCCGCGGTGAAGGACGGAACGAGGACGGCCAGGCTCGGGTCGGCGTCGCAGGCGGCGCGCACGGCGGGCGCCGGACGGGTGTGCGTCCACAGCGCGGCGACGAGGACGAGCGTCATGGCGGCCGCCTCGGTGGCCTGCCGGTCACCGAGTTCGGGCAGAACCCGCCGCGACAGCGCGGCCAGATCGGCGAGAACCTCGCGCGTTTCCCGTCTGCACCGCACCGCCGCCTCGGTGGAGATGTTGCGCTCAAGGATCCCCGCCTGGGCGCCGAGCAGTTCGCAGAGCATCTCGTGCGACGCGAACGAGGTGGCCAGACCTGAGGCGAGCGCCTCGGCCCGCGTGCCGGCGGCCCCCGGCCGGTCCATGCGCGCGGGGAGCCGGTCGTCCAGCTCCGCCAGCAGGTCGCGGGTCTGGGCGGCGAGCAGGTCGAGCAGGATCGCCTCGCGCGACTCGAAGTAGCGCAGGACGTTCGACTTGGCCAGGCCCACGCGGCGGCTCAGCTCGTTCAGGCTCACCGCCGAGACCGGCATCTCCCCCAGCATCGCCGCCGCCGTCGCGAGGATGCTCCGCCGCCGGACCTCGCGCTGCTCCTGGGTCCTGGCGCGCTGAAAGGTGGCCATAGCACCACATTACAGACTAGTGGTCTCTTGCATGCGTCCGGGGATAGAGTGCAAGAGACCGGCGGTCTGTTCGGCGGTCCGCGCCCCGGTGGCGCGACGGGCCGCGCGGAGCACGGCGACGGACGGAAGTGGGATGGCGAACAAGGTAGCCCTGGTCACCGGCGCCTCCTCCGGCATCGGCGAGGCGGCGGCGTACCGGCTCCACCGGAAGGGCTTCACCGTCTTCGGCGCGGCCCGGCGCACCGACCGGATGGAGCGCCTGGCGGCCTCGGGCGTGCGCACGCTCTCCCTCGACGTCACCAGCGAGACCTCGGCCGAGCGGGCGGTCGCCGAGATCGTCGCGGCGGAGGGCCGCGTCGACGTGCTGGTCAACAACGCGGGCTACGGCTCCTACGGTGCGCTGGAGGACGTCCCCCCGGACGAGGCCCGCGCCCAGCTCGACGTGAACCTGTTCGGCCTGGCCCGCATGACCCGGCTCGTGCTGCCGCACATGCGCGCCCGGCGCGCCGGCACCATCGTGAACGTCAGCTCGGTCGGCGGCCGCCTGGCCACGCCCCTGGGCGCGTGGTACCACGCCAGCAAGTACGCCGTGGAGGGCCTCAGCGACGCGCTGCGCCTGGAGGCGGCGCGGTTCGGCATCGACGTCGTCGTCATCGAGCCCGCCTCCATCCGCAGCGAGTGGGGCGCGATCGCGGCCGGGAGGCTGCGCGCC
Organism: Actinomadura litoris; assembly: GCF_009733595.1. GTDB lineage: Bacteria > Actinomycetota > Actinomycetes > Streptosporangiales > Streptosporangiaceae > Spirillospora > Spirillospora litoris. The sequence continues at coordinate 661,012 of NZ_WOFH01000004.1, forward strand.
ACCTCCGGCCGGGGCGCCTACGCCGAGCAGGCCGAGGCGATGGCCAGGATCCTGGAACGAAGCTCGCGGCCGGGCGGCGTCATCTCCTCGCCACCCGCCGTGGTCGGCGACGCCATCGCCGAGGCGGCGACCGCCCGGCGCCCGAAGACCCGCTACCGCGTCGGCCGCGGGTCCGGCTCGATGATCATGACCCGCAGGCTGCTGCGCGACCGCGCCTACGACGCGCTCATGAAGCGCGGTGTCCGCCTGCCGGGGTGACGCCTGCCACCCCGGCAGGTGTCACCCCGGCCCAGGGGGACGTCACCTCACTCGGAGCCGTGCCCACCGCCCACGGCCCCGGCCTCGCGGAGCGCCTTGCCGCCCTGGCTCCGGACGGTGCCGGCGTCGCGCGGCCTCGACGCCGTTCGATGCCGTTCGTCCTGGCGTCGCATGTCCGGGGGATTTGCCCGCATGACCATGCCGACACCGGGCAAAACAGGGGCGACACGACCACCTCGCACACGGTCCCGCGACACCGGCCGGCAGGCCCGTCGCGGGCCGGGCCCGTTCGAAACGGATGGCCGCCGTGACCCCGTCCACGCCTGACCGTGCCGAAGCCGATCCGGGAGCGGCCCTGCACACGGGCCGCTGGCGCCTGCCGAGCGGGCGGGCGATGACCAAGCACACCCGCCAGGCGATCCACCACACCCTCCAGAGCTGGGGCGTCGGCTCGGCCGCCGGCGACCTCACCGATCACCTGACGGCCCTCGTCCACGACGTCCTCGCACGCGCGAACGTCCGGGGGCGGGGACCGATCGAGCTGCGGCTGGAGCTCCGCGCGTCCGCGCGCCTGCTCCTGACCGAGGTCCGCGACGCCGCCCCCTCGCTGCCGGGCTCCGGTGAGCGGGGGGCGCCCGGCGGGGACGGCCACGGGATCATCGCCCTCACCTACGGGCGCCGTCCCGCGCGCGACGGCATCCGGTACATCCATTCCTTCACCTGGTGGCAACCGGGCGCGATCGCCGCCAACCGCTGACCGAAGCAGCCCCGGGCGGGAGGGGGTCCGGCCCGGGGCTCAGGTGTTCGCGAGCGGTCGGCGCGCGGGTGTCGGTCAGGCGTTCGGGGGCAGGTCGGTTCCGGCGCCGCGGCGGCGCACGGCGACGAGGTCGGCGTGACCGGCCGGCGCCGGTTCCGCGTCGGACACCGGCTCGGCCTCGGCCTCGGGCGCGGCGGATCCCTCGCGGCGGTGCCCGGGCATGGTGGGCACGTCCGCGCCCTCCACCTCGAAGCCCGCGTCGGCGATCATGTCGAGGTCGGCCTTCCCGGCCTGGCCCTCGCTGGTGAGGTAGTCGCCGAGGAAGATCGAGTTGACGATGTGCAGGGCGAGCGGCTGCAGGCTACGCAGGTGGATCTCGCGGCCGCCGGCGAGCCGCACCTCCACGTCCGGGCAGACGAACCGGACCATCGCGAGGATGCGCAGGCAGCGCTGCGGGGTCAGCGACCACCGCCCGGCCAGCGGGGTCCCCTCGAACGGGATGAGGAAGTTGACGGGGACGGAGTCGACGTCCAGGCCGCGGAGGGCGAAGGCGACGTCCACCAGGTCCTCGTCGGTCTCGCCCATCCCGGCGATGAGGCCCGAGCAGGGCGACAGTCCCGCCGCCTGCGCCCGCTGGACCGTGTCGGCGCGGTCGCTGAAGTCGTGCGTGGTGCAGATGTCGGCGTACTGGGCGTCGGAGGTGTTCAGGTTGTGGTTGTAGGCGTGGGCGCCAGCCTCGCGCAGCCGCTCGCCCTGGCCCTCCCCGAGGAAGCCGAGGCACGCGCAGATCTCGACGTCCGGGCTGCGGTCCTTGATCGCGGCGATCGTGTCGGCGACGCGGCCGACGTCGCGGTCGGTCGGGCCGCGCCCGCTCGCGACGAGGCAGACGCGCTTGGCGCCCGCCGCCATCCCGGCCGCCGCGGCGTCGGCGGCCTGCTCGGGCTTCAACCAGGTGTAGGTGAGGATGTCGGCCTTGGAGCCGAGCCGCTGTGAGCAGTAGGTGCAGTCCTCGGGGCACAGCCCGGACTTCAGGTTGACCAGGTAGTTCAGCTTGACACGGCGCCCGAACCAGTGGCGCCGGACGCGGCCCGCCGCGGCCACCACGTCGAGCAGGTCGTCGTCGGAGGTCGCCAGCACCGCCAGCGCCTCGGCACGCGTCGGCGGCTCGCGCCGCAGTCCCTTGTCGGCCATCGTCTCCAGAAGGCTCATGGTGGACGATCCTCGCCGGGCCCCGGCGCCCGGCCAAGGCGTACGGCCGACAAACCCGGACGGGCGGCTTTGTAGGAGGTTGGAAGTGGCCCCGCCGTTTTCCCCCGGAAGTGGATCTTCAGCCGGGACGGGGCGCGGCCTAGGTTCGCGACATGATTGTTTTCGCCCAGCTCAGCGACACCCATCTGGACGGCGGGGACCGCGCGGACGAGCGCGCCCGGCGCGTCATGGCCCACCTGGACACGCTGCCGCTCGACGCCGTCCTGCTGACCGGGGACATCGCCGACCACGGCGAACCGGCGGAGTACGAGCGGGCCCGCGAGGTGCTGGCATCGCCGCATCCGGTGCTGATGTGCCCCGGCAACCACGACCGGCGGCGCCCCTACCGGGAGGTGCTGCTAGGAGAATCCATGGACGGCCTTCCGGAGACCGGGGCCGTCTCTCGTGGGGGGCCGACCCCCCACACCCCCCGGAACGGCCCTGTCAACCAGGTGCACGAGGTCGCGGGCGCGGTGTTCGCGATGTGCGACTCGACGGTCCCCGGCGAGGACCGCGGTCTCCTGGACGAGGAGACGCTCGCCTGGCTGGACGCGGCGCTCGGCGAACGGCCCGGCGTCCCGGCGTTCGTCTGCTTCCACCACCCGCCCGTCCCGCTGCACATCCCCTATGTGGACGCCATCCGGCAGTTCGGCGAGCACGGGCTGGCCGACGTCCTCGCACGGCATCCGCAGGTCGTGGCCGTCCTGTGCGGGCACGCGCACACGTCCGCGGCGACCATGTTCGCCGGACGGCCCCTGCTCGTCGCGCCCGGCGTCGTGTCCACGCTCCGGCTGCCGGGCGAGGAGGGCATCGTCGACCTTGAGGCGCCGCCGGGCTTCGCGCTGCACGTCCTGCACGACGACCTGCGGCTGACCACCCACTACCGGACCGTCTGACCGGCCCGCGCACACCGCCGGGCGGCGGACCGCCGCGCCGCGCCGTCCCGGCGCGGCGGTCCCGTCGAGCGGTTCCGCGGGTCAGGCCCCCAGGCGCTTGGCCAGGGTCGGCAGCAGGCGGAGGGCGTTGCCGCGGTTGACGGCGGCGTGCGCCTTGCCGTTCAGGGCGGGGTCCCGGTCGAGCGTCTCGGTGGCCAGGGCGACCTCGGGGGCGAGGACCTGGGGCCAGTCGGTACCGAAGAGCAGCCGCCCGTGCCCGGCGGCGGCCAGCAGGGTCGGGGTCGAGTACGGCGAGGCGGGCGTCGCGGTGTCGTAGTAGAACCGCCGGACCGCCCGCCGGAACGCCTCGGGGCTCGGCCCCTCGCCCTGCCGTCCGGCGTGCTCGACGCGTCCGCCGATGTAGGGCAGGAAGCCGCCCGCGTGGGAGAGGATCACCGACAGCCGCTTGTAGCGGTCGAGGGTCCCCGCGGCGATGAGGCTGAGGGCCGTCCGGGTGGTGTCCAGCATGAAGTCGGCGACCCACTCCTCGATCCCCGGCACGGGACGCGCGTCCGCGAGCCCGACGGGATGGGTGAACACGACGGCGCCCCGCCTGTCCAGCTCGGCGAACAGCGGCTCGAACGCCGGGTCGCCCAGGTAGCGGCCGTCGGCGTTGTCCATCATCAGGACGCCGTCGGCGCCCAGCTCGTCCAGCGCGTACGCGGCCTCCTTGAGCGCCACGTCCACGTGGAGCAGCGGGAGGTAGGCGAAGAACCCGAACCGGGTGGGATGGTCCCGCACCAGGTCTGCCAGCGATTCGTTGAACACGCGCGTGCCGGCGACGGCGAGTTCCCGGTCGCGGAACGCCGTGGGCGGCGCGGGGGCCGAGGCCACGCCCGCCTGCATGCCGACGGCGTCCATCGTGTCGAGGGTCTTCGAGAGGTCCCAGTCCCCCCAGCGCGGGCCGCCCTCGGGCGGCAGGAGGCCGTGGTCGACGGCCCATCGCCGCATCGCGGGCGGGAGCGCGTGGTGGTGGGTGTCGATCCGCCCCCCGCGCGGCCCGTTTCCGGCGAAGGCGGCCCGCGCCGGGCCCAGGCCGGTGACGGCGGCGGTCGCGGAGGCCAGGGCGGCCGTCCGGATCACACCGCGACGGCTCGGCCCGGTGGACGTCCGGTCGCTTTCCTCGGCATGCATGTCTCTCCTCGGTGTCGATGACAGCCGCCCGAAAGGGAGTATATGAGACTGTCTCGACTGAGACCATATCGTTCCGCCCTAAACTTGGGGCGTGGCCACCGAACCTCCGGGACCCGCGCCGACGGCGCTGGGCGATCCCCGGTCCGACGACAAGGCGCTGGGGCTGCTGCTCGCCGCCGCGCACGACGCGGCGCGGTCCGCGCTGAACGCCGAACTGCGCCCGCTCGGCATCGAGACCCGGCACTTCGGCGTCCTGGTCGCCCTCGACCGGGCGGGGCCGACCAGCCAGCGCGGGCTCGGGGCGCTGCTCGGCCTGGACAAGTCCGCCGTCGTCCGGATCATGGACGAGCTGGAGCGGCTGGGCCTCGCCGTCCGCAGGCGCGCGGAGCACGACCGGCGCGCCTACGCGATCGAGCTGACCGCCGAGGGCCGCCACCACGCGCGCGTGTCGGCGGCGACGGCGGACGAGCTGAGCGCCCGCCTGTTCGGCTGGCTCTCCCCCGCCGACCGGGAGCGCCTCGTCACGCTGCTCACGGGCATTCTGTCCCGCGCGGACGACGCTTCGACCGGCACCGAAACGAATCGCCCCTAGCCTGGGACGTGGAGACGAGGGGGCACCGGATGAACGACCGGTTCAGGAGTCTGCACCGCGCGGACCGCACGCTGCTGCTGCCCAACGCGTGGGACTTCGCGACCGGCGCCGCGCTGGCGCGGGCGGGCTTCCCCGCGGTCGGCACGACGAGCCTCGGGGTCGCGGCCGCGGCCGGGAAGCCCGACGCGGCGGGCGGCACCCGCGCCGAGACGCTCGCGCTGGCCCGGTCGCTCGCCCGGCTCCCGGTGCCGGTCACCGTCGACATCGAGGGCGGTTTCTCCTCCCGTCCCGAGGAGGTCGGACGGCTGGTCGCCGAACTCGCCGGATACGGGGTCGCCGGGGTCAACCTGGAGGACGGGCGCGCGGACGGGACGCTCACGCCGCTCGGCCACCAGATCGAGACCATCCAGGCGGTGAAGGAGGCCGCGCCCGAGGTGTTCCTCAACGCCCGCACGGACACGTTCTGGCTGGGCGGGGGCGACCCCGACCGCCCGGAGACGCTGCGCCGGGTGCGCGGGTACGCGGACGCGGGCGCCGACGGCGTGTTCGTCCCGTCCGTCGTCGCCGACGGCGACATCCGCGCCGTGCTGGACGCCGTGGACGTGCCGCTCAACGTCCTGCTCATTCCGGGCAAGGCCGAGTACGCGCGGCTCGCGGAACTCGGCGTGCACCGGGTGAGCCTCGGGTCGCTGCTGTTCCGCAGGGCGCTCCAGGCCACGGTCGCCGCGGCTCTGGAGACCGTCGCCGCGGCCCCATCCGTCCTGGACGCCTCCGGCCCGCCCGGCGGGGACGGCAGGAGCGGGACGGAGTTTCCCGTCCCGTCCTACCAGGAGATCCAGGACCTCCTGGCGCCGTGACAAGGGTCGGCGAGGCCCTCAAGGACCGGCGCCGGTGGCACCGACCTCCTGCAACGCCTTGAGGCCCACGCCCCGCGAGGTCGTCACCGGCGGGTGCCGAGAACGATCCTCACGACGACGACGTCCTGGGGCCGACAGCCCGATCCCTGCCGCCTTGAGGCACGCGCGGTCCGTCCAGCGACCGCGACAGCCGTATCGCCTCCGACCAGCGGCGCTCTCGCGACCGGGCGGCGCATCACCGCCGAGCCTGCTCGTTGGGGCAGGTCCGGTCGTTCCGAAACGCGGGGCGGCGGGAGCGTGGTCAGTCGCGGCGGGCGGCGACGGCCTTGCTGTGGGAGTCGACGGCGTCCCGCAGGAAGCGGGACGACTCGGCGAGCATGCCGCGTTCCCGTTCCTTCGCCAGCGCGGCCAGGCGGTGGAGCGGGACGACGGTCTGGGTGAAGCCGAGCGGCGTGTTCGACCGGATCATCGGGATCCGGTCGTAGGAGTCGGACAGGCCGAGGTCCTGGTAGCCCCAGCGGCTCGGCACCTCGCGCAGCATCGACTCGCCCAGGTAGCGGACGGCGCCGGACACGAACGGGTCGGTTCCCGCGACGATGACCGAGTCCCAGTCGGTGTGGCGCTCCAGGACGAGCGGCTCCAGGGCGTCCAGCGAGGCGGGCGAGAAGTCGAAGGGGAACGCCTCGGGCAGGAACTCGGCGCGCCACCGGTCGAGCGCCTCGGCCATGCCCGACGTCCAGTCGTCGAGGTACTCGCGGGCGGGGCCGGTCATGCGGGCGCGGTCGCTCTGCATGTACCAGTCGGGGGTGCCGGCCTCGGCCGTCGGCGGGTCGGCGCGCGGCGGCTTCACGCGGTCGAGGCCCTCCAGGTCGAGGCCGAACTCGTCGTGCAGGACGCGCGCCTGCGCGGGCGTCGCGAGCACGTACACGTCGTCGTCCTCGGCGTCCTCGCCGGGCAGCGCGTAGAACATCCGGGGGTCGGCGCCGCCGGGTTCGAGGTCGTCGATGCACTCCATCACGGTCAGCAGGTCGAGGTGCTCCCCCGACTCGTGCTCGACGACCCACCACACCGGCTCGCCGTCGCGCAGGAAGTGCAGGCTCTCCTCGCCGTCCTCGTCCTCGACCAGTTCGACGTCGGCGATCCGCACGCTGCCGCCGCACTCGGCGGCGCTCTCCAGGATCTCGCGGTAGCCGTCCTCCAGGTCGTCGACGCCGCCCGCGTGCGCCCACACGACCAGGCCGCACCCGTCGAGGACGTCGAGGACGTCCGCCTCCTCCGGCTCGTCGTCGGGGCCGGGCGGCGGCTCGCCGAGCGCGGCGAGCGCCGCGGCGGTCTCGTCCTCGGACGCCATGCCGAGCTCCACCAGCCGGCCTGCCAGGCCCCGGTACGTCGTGTTGACCATGCCCGGATCATGCCAGGTCCCTACGACATTCCGCCGCGTTTCCGCCCGCCGCGTCCAACCCGTTGCGCTCCGGGCCGCAACGTGCCGAGCCGGCGCCGACGCCCCTAGGGGACGGCGTCGATCCCCCGGCGGGACCGGAGCCAGTGAGTGCGTTCGGCCGCGACGTAGGACGCGCCGTCCGGCCCGTCGGATCCCTCGTGCCAGGGGCGCATGCCGAGCTGCTCGGCGACGGCGGCCGAGGAGGCGCTGCTCACGTCGATCTCGGCGGTGATGCGGCGCAGGCCGACGACCTCGAACGCGTAGCCGAGCACCGCGCGGGACGCCTCGACCGCGAGGCCCTGGCCCCAGCGGTCGGGCTCCAGGCTGTAGAGGATCTCGACGTCGACGGCGCCGCCCGCGGGGCCGTCGTGGCGGCGCAGGCCCGCCACGCCCACCAGCCGGGCGCCGTGCGGCTCGGACAGGCGGTGCGGGTCGCCGAGGCCGTGCGGGCCGGACAGGCCGGGCGCGCTCGGCCGCAGGGCCCACAGCCCGTAGCCCTCGACCGCGAAGTCCCGCTGGCTCGCGGCGATGATGCCGGTGACCTGCACGGGTGAGATCACCTGGTCGCCGAACAGGTGGCGCCGGACGAGGGGGCCCGTCCAGTGCGTGTGCAGGGCGCGGTGGTCGCTCATGGCGACCGGGTGCAGGACCAGCCGTCCGGTCCGCAGCACCGCGTTCCTGGCCCGTGGCGCCGCGCTCCCGGGGCCCAGCACGGCGCTCCCGGCCCGCAGCGGCTCACTCATGCCCGTCCTCCGACGCGAACCCCGACCCGGCCCCCGGTCGCCACCCGGCCTCGGGCTCGGGCGGCCACTGGGGCTCGGGCTCCCCGTCCGGCAGACCCACCCGGAAGACCCGCAGCTGGAGCGCCAGCGCCGAGTAGTAGCCGACGAGCGTGACCAGCTCGACGACGGCGGCGCGGCCGAGCGTCGCCACCGCCTCGGTGAACACGGCGTCGCCGAGGTCGCGCTCGGCGGCGAGCTGGCGGACCGCCTCGTACACCACCCGCTCGCGGACGTCGGCGAACAGCGGCGCGCGGCCCTCGCGCAGCGCGGCCATCTCGTCCTCGCCGAGGCCGGCGCGGCGGCCGGTGCGCTCGTGGGCGTACCACTCGAAGTCCGAGCGCAGGTGCGCGGCGACGACCAGCGTCGCGATCTCCCGCTCCCGCCCGGTGAACGCGGTGCGGAAGCGCAGCGCGGCGCCGAGGTCCTGGAGCGGCAGGCCGACCGAGGGGCTGTAGAGCATCGCGTTGAAGGGGCCGAGGAGCCGGCCCGCGTCGTCGACGAACCGGAACGCCGGACGGCGGGCCGCGCGGGGACCGCCGGTCACGGCCTCGTAGACGGCCCGCTGCTCGTCGCCGAGCGAGCCGGGGAACAGCAGCGGCAGGCGCGTCGCGACCGGCTCGCGCCCGCGCCGGCCGGCCGGGCGTCGATCGTTGACGTGCTCACCGTTCGCGGGGTCGATCACTTACCGCACGCTAGGCCGTCGGCGCGGTCGCCTCAACCCCCGTCCGGAATGTGAAACCCCGCGCACACGAGGACATGGCGGTTACGTAACAGCGCGCCGCTTCCGACGACAGGTGAAATGGCAGGTGAATCCGAACCGGCCGAACCGCGTCGCCGCCCGGAACGGTCCGGTCTCTTGTGGGCGGATGCCCCCCACGCCCCCCGGAACGGCTCTGCCCCCTGGCAGGATGGGCCGGTGACCGGCATCTATGACGATCCCTGGGCGTACGAGTTGGCGTGCTCGTTCCGCGAGGTGCCCGCCGAGGTGGAGGTGTTGCTCGCGTGGTGCGCCGAGCACCGCCCTGAAGGCGCGGGCCCCGTCCGGACGGTGCTGGAGCTGGCCGCCGGGCCCGCCGAGCACGCCCGCGAGATGGCCCGCCGCGGCCTGACCGCCACCGCGCTCGACCTGAACCCGGCGATGTGCGCCCACGCCGCCGCCGAGGCCGGGCGCGCCGGCGTCGCGCTGGAGGTCGTCCAGGACGACATGACCCGGTTCGACCTCGGCCAGCGGTTCGACCTGGTCGTGACCATGCTGGACTCCACGTCCCACCTGATGACGCTGGACGCGTTCGTCGCGCACCTGCGCCGCGTCGCCGCGCACCTGGCCCCGGACGGCCTCTACGTGGTGGAGATGTCGCACCCGCGCGACCGGCTCGGCGGCGACGAGCCGAGCGTGAGCACGGGCTGGACGGTCGAACGCGGCGGCGTCCGCGCCACCGTGCGCTGGGGCGAGCCCTCGGACCGGCTCGACCCGATCACCCAGGTCTCCGACGACCAGGTCACGATGACGATCGACGGCGACGGGTCCGGCGGGCGGGAGCCGCGCGTGATCCGCGACGTCGTCCCCTACCGGTTCTGGACGGCCACCGAGGTGGACGCGGCGGTCCGCCTGGCGGGCGGGCTCGCCGTCGCGGCCCAGTACGGCGACTTCGGGGCCGGTGAGGACGCCGTTCCCCTCACCGGCCCCGACGCGTGGCGCATGCTGACTGTCCTGCGCCCCGCCTGATCGAGCGGCGGGGCCCCGCCGCTAGATCAGGGGGTGGGCGCCCAGCCGGGCATCGGGTGGGCGGCGAGCATGTCGCGGACCTGGCCCGCGACCCGTCCGAGGGCCGCCTCGTCCTGCTTGGCGGCGGCCTGGACGGCCTCGTCGATCCAGCCCGCGATCTGCGGCATCCGCTCCTCGGTCAGCCCGCGGGTGGTGATCGCCGCGGTGCCGAGCCGCAGCCCGGACGGGTCGAACGGCGTGCGCGGGTCGAACGGGACGGCGTTGTAGTTCAGCTCGATGCCGGCCCGGTCGAGCGCCTGCGCGGCGGGCTTGCCGGGGACGCCCTTGTTCGTGAGGTCGATCAGGACGAGGTGGTTGTCGGTGCCGCCGGAGACCAGGTCGTAGCCGCGTTCCAGCAGCGCCGCGGCCAGCGCCCTGGCGTTAGCGACGATCTGCCGGGCGTAGCGGGCGAACTCCGGTGCCGCGGCCTCCTTCAGGGCCACGGCGATCGCGGCGGTGGTGTGGTCGTGCGGGCCGCCCTGCAATCCGGGGAAGACGGCCCGGTCGATCGCCTTGGCGTGCTCGCCGGTCGACAGGATCATCGCGCCGCGCGGGCCGCGCAGGGTCTTGTGCGTGGTCGTGGTGACCACCTCGGCGTGGCCCACCGGGGACGGGTGCGCGCCGCCCGCGATCAGCCCGGCGATGTGGGCGACGTCGGCGACCAGCACCGCGCCGACCTCGCGCGCGATCTCGGCGAAGGCCGGGAAGTCGATCGTGCGCGGGATCGCGGTGCCGCCGCACCAGATGACCTTCGGGCGCTCATTGAGGGCGAGGTCGCGTACCTGGTCCATGTCGACCCGCCCGGTGTCGGCGCGGACCTCGTAGCGGACCGGACGGAACCACTTGCCGGTCGCCGACACCGTCCACCCGTGGGTGAGGTGGCCGCCCATCGGCAGCGACAGCCCCATCACCGTGTCGCCCGGCTCCAGGAACGCCAGGTACACGGCGAGGTTGGCGGGCGAGCCCGAGTACGGCTGGACGTTGGCGTGCTCGGCGCCGAACAGCGCCTTCGCCCGGTCGATCGCCAGCAGCTCGACCGGGTCGATGTTCTGCTGGCCCTCGTAGTAGCGCCGCCCGGCGTACCCCTCGGAGTACTTGTTGGTCAGGACGGAGCCGGTGGCCTCCAGCACGGCGGGCGAGACGTAGTTCTCCGAGGCGATCAGCCGGATCTTCTCGAACTGGCGGCGGGCCTCCGCCTCGACCAGTCCGGCGATCTCCGGATCGCCGTCGCGCAGGTGGGGGATGGCGGGTTCGTGCATGACAGCCTCCGCGCTGCTCACGCCGGGACGCGTCGTACGGCCCCGACGAACGGGGACCCGTACACCCAGGCGCGCGGTGTGCGGACCGCTTTCGCTCCCCGGTGGTCGTCTCCACCTTGACTGCGCCAGTCGCGTGGGCGCCATCATAGCCGCCGGCCCGCCGCCGTCCCAGACCGTCAACGCGCCCCGATCCCGTCGCGCTCGGCGGACCCGTCCCGCCCGGAGGGCTCCCCGTGCTCCTCGCCGGGAGGCGTGCGGTCGGGCCAGGAGACGACGATCAGGCCGCCGAGCAGGAGCAGCGAGCCCGCCGCGACCGGCGCCGCCATCCGCTCGCCGAGCACCGCGATCGCGAGGCCGGTGGCGACCAGGGGCTCGGCCAGGCTGAGCGTCCCGGCGGTCGCGGCGCTCACCCGGACGAGGCCGGCGACGAAGAACATGTACGCGGCGGCGGTGGTGGCGATCCCGAGCCAGCCGACCAGCGCCAGCGGGCGGGGGTCGGCGAGCGCGGGCAGCCCGGCGAGCGTCCAGGGCAGCAGGGCCGAGCCGCCGGCGAGCAGAGTGACCGACACCGCCGCGGTCATGCCCACGTCCCGCCCGGTCAGCGTCTTGGCCGAGACGGTGTAGACGCCGAAGCACGTCCCGCCGGCCAGCCCGAGCGCGATGCCTCCCAGATCGGCGTGGGCGGACGACCCGGGGACCGTCAGCAGGCCGACGCCGCCGACGGCGCAGGCCGTCCCGGCCCACCAGCGGCGGCTGAGCCCCGTGCCGAGGACGAGCCGCTCGCACAGCCCGGTCGAGACGGGCGCCAGCCCGAACACGACGGCGGTCGCGACGGCGGCGCCGGTGCGGTCGACCGCGCCGAAGAACGACGCCTGGAAGGTGCCGGTCGCGGTCGCGGCGGCGAGGATCGGCGGCCACGCCGGGCGGCGCAGCGTCAGGAACGACCGCGGGTTCGTCGCGAGCACCACGGCGGCGAGGACGAGCCCGCCCGTGATGATCCGCGCTCCTCCGACGGCGACGGGGCTCGCGGACGGCTCCGCGAGCACCTGCGCGGGACCCACCGTTCCCCAGAGGACGCCCGCGGCGAGCACCAGCAGCACCCCGGACGAGTTGTTCCGTCGGTTCATGCCTTCGACGCTAGGAGGACGTGCGGCGCCTCGGTCCTTTAGCCGCCATTCCTTCGGCCGGCCTCCCCGGGGCCGTCATCCGTTCGCTCGGGCGACCCGGGCATGAAGATCAACTGTAGGACGTTCGGCGGTCCCGGCGCTCGGAGCGCGGAAGTTCGGACTGCTCGACGGGCTGGACGTACTCGAACACCACCGTCGTGCGGACGTCCACGAACTCCTTGCGGCGCGCCAGCCGGTCGAGGACGAAATCGCGCAGGTACGCGGTGCTCGGGACCGCCACATGCACCAGCAGGTCCTCGTTGCCCGTCACCACGTACACCCCGACCGACTCGGGCAGCGAGGCCATGGTGTCGCGGGCCGACTCGATCGCCTCCCGCGACTGCGGCCGGATCCGGATCGAGATCAGCGCCTGGACGCTGCGGTCGAGCCGCTCCAGGTCGGCCACCGCGTGGAAGCCGGTGATGACCCCCCGGGCCCGCAGCGCCCGCGTGCGCTCCAGCGCGGTCGAGGGGGCGATCCCGACCGCCTCGGCCAGCTCGCGGTTCGTCTGGCGCCCGTCGCGCTGCAGCCGCCGCAGGATCGCCTGGTCCACCGCGTCCATCGAGAATCCCTCCCGGTCGGGGGGCGCCGAACTCCCGCGCGGGGAACGCGCCCCGGCACCCCGTCCTCCGAAGATTATTCGCCCATGGCGAAGCAGGCCCACCCGGGGCGCGGAGAAGGTGCGGGCATGAGAAAGCGCATGACCCCGGGACGGGGCCATGCGCCTAGGTCGTTCCGCAGCGGCCTCAGCCGTCGCGCGAGTGCGATGGCCGACCGGTGGGGCGACGCCGAAGGCGGGCCCCACCGGGAAGATCGCGAAGCGGTGCCGCACTCGCCGAAGGAACGGTCACGCCCCGAGCCGTCAGGCGAGGGGCGTGGGCCGGGACTTCATGAACACGGATCAACTGCGGCCCGCGGCCTCCAGCGCCCGCTTGACGGCGGCGCGCTTCTGGCGGAGCTTGGCGAGCGCCTCCTCAAGGATGGCCTCGCCGTCCTCGTCGCTGCGCCGCTCCTTCACATAGGCCAGGTGCGTCTTGTACGGCTCGGTCTTCGGCGGCGCAGGCGGGTTCTCCGAGTCCTGGCCGGCGGGGAACCCGCAGCGCGGGCAGTCCCAGGTCTCGGGGACCGCGACGTCGGTCGCGAAACTGGGGCGGGTCTCGTGCCGGTTGGCGCAGTAGAAGGTCACCCAGACGCGGGGGGCGGCGTCGCCGCGCTCCGCCTCTCCCATCGGACCGGCCCCGACACGGCTGCCCCGAATCGCGTTGCCACTACCCACGGACTACTCCTCGCTCATTCTGCCGATGCCGCCCGTGACCTCCGAGGGCGGCGCGGCGCTCGTACGTATGGTTCAGGCGGCTCAGCCGACGCCCTTGTGCTTGAACAGCAGCCCGAGCACCACGATCGAGGCGAACCAGAGCACACCGACGCCGACGGTCAGGCGGTCGAGATTGCGCTCCACGACCGACGACCCGCCCAGGGACGAGTTGATCCCGCCGCCGAACATGTCGGACAGGCCACCACCCTTGCCCTTGTGCATCAGGACGAGGACCACCATCAGCAGGCTCGTGACGATGAGCACGATGGACGATGCGATGATCACAGTTCTTCAACGCCTTCTCTGGCCGGTCCCGCCGGGAGCGGGCTCGTCTGTCGTTCAGGACCTTGCCTGTGGTTCAGGTTCTACCTGTCGTTCGGTCGTGCTCGTGTTCACGTTCGGTGCTGGCGGGCGGAGGGTCGAGCCGGACGGTTTACCCGTCCGGTACGAAGGGTACGACGAAGTCTCCCCTGGTACGGCAAGAACCCCCATGTGATACCGAATTGATCAGTTTGATCAGACGGGGAGATCACGGTATCGGCAGATCTTGACGAACTCCCCCGGGTCCAGGCTGGCACCACCGACCAAAGCGCCGTCGACGTCCGGCTGCGCCATGATCCCGGCGATGTTCCCGCCCTTCACCGAGCCGCCGTACAGGATACGCGCCTGATCGGCCACTCCGCCCTCGTAGAGTTCGGCGATTCGCGTCCTGATGGCGCCGCAGACCTCCTGCGCGTCCTTCGGGGTGGCGGTCTCGCCGGTGCCGATCGCCCAGACGGGCTCGTAGGCGACCACGCTGCGCCGCACCTGCTCGGCGGTGAGCTTGTCGAGCGCGCCGTCCACCTGCTTCAGGACGTGCGGGACGTGCTCGCCGGCCTTGCGGACCTCCAGCCCCTCCCCCACGCACACGATCGGCGTGATGTCGGCGGCGAGGGCGGCCCTGGCCTTGGCGTTGACGAGCGCGTCGTCCTCGCCGTGGTACTGGCGGCGCTCGGAGTGCCCGACGGTGACGTAGGAGCAGCCGAGCTTGGCCAGCATCGACGCGGCGATCTCGCCGGTGTAGGCGCCGGAGGCGTGCTGGGAGACGTCCTGCGCGCCGTACCCGATCGCGAGGCGGTCGGCCTCGATCAGCGTCTGGACCGAGCGCAGGTCGGTGAACGGCGGGAGCACGACGACGTCCACGGCGTCGTGGTCGGCCTCCTTGAGCGCGAACGCCATCTTCTGGACGAGCAGGATCGCGTCCAGGTGGTTCTTGTTCATCTTCCAGTTGCCGGCCATCAGCGGCTTGCGGGAAGGGGTCACGGGGGCCATCGGTCAGTCCTCCAGGGCCTGCAGGCCGGGCAGCGTCCTGCCTTCGAGGTATTCGAGGCTGGCGCCGCCGCCGGTCGAGATGTGGGAGAAGGCGCCCTCGTCGAAGCCGAGGCGCCGGACGGCGGCGGCGGAGTCGCCGCCGCCGACTACCGTGAACGCGCCGTTCCGGGGGGTGTGGGGGGTCGTCCCCCCACCAGGGTCCGCGGCGGAGTCGATGAGGCCCTGGGCGACGGCGCGGGTGCCGTGCGCGTAGGGCTCCATCTCGAACACGCCCATGGGGCCGTTCCAGAACACGGTCCGCGTGCCGGCGAGGCGGGACGCGAACAGCTTGCCGGACTCGGGGCCGATGTCGAGCCCGAGCCGGTCGGCGGGGATCGCGTCGGCCGGGACCACCGCGTGCTCGGCGTCGGCCGCGAACGCGGTCGCGGCCACGATGTCGACGGGCAGGACGAACTCCACGCCCGTCTCCTCGGCGCGCCGCAGGTATTCGCGGACCGTGTCGAGCTGCTCCTCCTCCAGCAGGCTCCTGCCGACCTCGTGGCCCTGCGCCTTGAGGAAGGTGAACACCATCCCGCCGCCGATCAGGATGCGGTCGGCCTTGCCGAGCAGGTTGTCGATCACGCCGAGCTTGTCGGACACCTTCGAGCCGCCGAGGACGACCGCGTAGGGGCGCTCGACGTCCTCGGTGAGCCGCCGCAGCACCCCGACCTCGGTGGCGATCAGCCCGCCGGCGGCGTGCGGGAGCCGCGCCGGGACGTCGTAGACACTGGCGTGCTTGCGGTGCACGGCCCCGAACCCGTCACCGACGTAGAGGTCGGCGAGGCCCGCGAGGCGGTCGGCGAACGCGCCGCGCTCGGTGTCGTCCTTGCTGGTCTCGCCCGCCTCGAAGCGCAGGTTCTCCAGCAGCGCGACGCCGCCGTCGGCGAGGCCGGCGACGGTGGCGGCGGCGGACTCCCCGGCGACGTCGGCGGCGAACGCCACGTCCGCGCCGAGCAGCTCGCCGAGCCTGGCCGCGACGGGCGCCAGCGACAGCTCGGGCCTCACCTGCCCCTTGGGACGGCCGAGGTGGGCGCAGACGACGACCCTGGCGCCCCTGGCCCGCAGCGCCTCGATCGTCGGCAGGCTCGCCCTGATCCGCCCGTCGTCGGTGATCCGGCCGTCCTCCAGCGGGACGTTCAGGTCCGAGCGGACGAGCACCCGCCGTCCGGCGACGTCGAGATCGTCAATGGTGCGCATCGGGATGCGTTGTCCTTCCGGATACGGCCGCGCCGTGGCCTGCCGCCCGGGGGGCGCGGCCACGGCGCGGTCAGATGGCACGGCGCCGGCGGCGGGTCAGAGCTGCGAGCCGACGAGCTTGACGAGGTCGACGAGGCGGTTGGAGTAGCCCCACTCGTTGTCGTACCAGCCGACGACCTTGACCTGGTCGCCGATGACCCGGGTCAGCCCGGAGTCGTAGATGCACGACGACGGGTCGGTGACGATGTCGCTGGAGACGATCGGGTCCTCGGTGTAGGTCAGGTAGCCCTTGAGCGGGCCCTCGGCGGCGGCCTTGAACGCGGCGTTGACCTCGTCCACCGTGACCTCGCGGGACAGGGTGGCGGTGAGGTCGGTCGCCGAGCCGGTCGGCACCGGGACGCGCATCGCGAAGCCGTCGAGCTTGCCGTTCAGCTCGGGCAGCACCAGGCCGATGGCGACGGCGGCGCCGCTGGAGGCGGGCACGACGTTGATCGCGGCGGCGCGGGCGCGGCGCAGGTCCTTGTGCGGGGCGTCCTGGAGGTTCTGGTCCTGGGTGTAGGCGTGGATCGTCGTCATCAGGCCCTTCTCGATGACGAAGCTGTCGTGCAGCACCTTGGCCAGCGGCGCCAGGCAGTTGGTGGTGCAGGACGCGTTGGAGATCACCGTGTGCGCGGCCGGGTCGTAGCGGTCCTCGTTGACGCCGAGCACGACGGTGAGGTCCTCGTTCTTGGCCGGGGCGGAGATGATCACCTTCTTGGCGCCGTTGTCGGCGTGCACCTTGGCCTTGGCGGCGTCGGTGAAGAACCCGGTGGACTCCACCACGATGTCGACGCCGACGTCGCCCCACTTGAGGTTGGCCGGGTCGCGCTCCTCGAACGCCTTGATCGACTTGCCGCCGACGACGATCTCGTCCTCGGTGGCGTGCACGTCCTCGGGGAAGCGGCCGAGGATGCTGTCGTACTTGAGCAGCTGCGCGAGGGTGGCGTTGTCGGTCAGGTCGTTGACCGCCACGATCTCGATGTCGGCTCCGCTCGCCTTCACGGCGCGGTAGAAGTTGCGGCCGATCCGGCCGAACCCGTTGATGCCTACTCGGATGGTCACGGAACGGCTCTCCTCATACGTCGTCTCACCCGGTGTGACCGGGCCGTCCTCCAGCGTCGGACCGGGGCCTTCCCCCGTGCTCTCGACCCTATCCAATGACCCGCGAGTAGCCCGACACCGGCCGAGAAGGAAGTCACGGGGGGCGGCGGCCCGGCTCACGTGGGCGGTCGCGGCCGGGCCCGCCCCCGCCGGAGGGGCGGGCCGGCCCGTGGCCGGGTCAGCGGGCGAACTGGTAGCGCCCGACCACCTTTCCGGCGGAGTTCAGGAGGTTGAACACACCGGTGACCCGCTCCCCCTCGCGCCGCGGGCGGTACACGCGCGGCGCGGTCGCGAAGATCGTCACGGCTCCGCGGCGGCCCACCGCGACCCGGCCGCAGGTGGCCTCGCCCTGGCCGCCGCCTCCGCACGCGAACCGCATGCGGGTGCCGTCGTCGTAGACGGCCTCGAAGGAGGCGACCGGCACCCTGGCGAACCCCACCCAGGACGCCTCTCCGGCGCCGCGTCCGCCGGAGTAGCCGACGAAGGAGTTCCAGCCCCGGGGAGCGACCCGGGTGTAGGGAACGCAGGTCATCCGGCGCCCGGCCTCGCTCAGGGCCTGGATCTGGATGTTCCCCGATGCCTGCTCCGCCACGACGAACCACCGGTTTCGCCTACCGGGATCACGCAGCGCGCCGAGCTTCCGCAGCGCCCGCCCCCGCTCCTGCGGAGGGGTGGCGCCGGCGCACAGCTCGGCCAGCGTCGCGGCGGCCTCCGGTTGGGCGGGCAGCCGCAGGGGCGGGTTCGCGCTCCCCGGGGCGAGCGGGCCGGCGCGGTGGTCCCGGCCGCTCCCGCCACCGCCGCCGGGCAGGTGCGAGGGCACCAGCGTGACGGCGACGGCCGTGCAGGCGACGGCGGACGCGGCGAGGACGGGTCCGGCCAGCCGGCGCCTGCCGCCCCGGCGGCTCCCGTCCGCGCCGCGGCCGGCGCGGTTCCGCACGCGCTCCCACGCGTCGGGGCTCACCGAGTACGACTCGCCCTGGACGCGCAGCGCCTCCCGCAGCGCCTCCTCGATGTCCCTCTTCCCGCCTTCCGTCATTCCGGTGCACCTCCCAGGGCGCGTTGCAGGGCGGCGATGCCGCGCCTGATGTGGGTCTTGGCGGAGCCGGCCGAGACGTCCATCGCCTCGGCCACCTCCTGGTCGGTGAGGTCGAGCCAGTACCGCAGGACGAGGGCCTCGCGCTGCCTGCGCGACAGGCCGTCCAGCGCGACGATCAGCTCGCGGTGGCCCTCCCGGTCGAGCACCACCAGCTCGGCGGCGGCGGCCGGCTCGGGCGGCGGGGGCTGCCGGAGCCGGACCAGGCGCAGGTGCCGCCGCCGGTTGCGGGTCAGGTTGCAGACGGTGGCGCGCAGGTAGGCGGGGGCGGTCTCGGGACGCCGCAGCGCCCCGCCGCGCCCCTGGAGGCGGGCGAAGGCCTCCTGCGCCACGTCCTCCGGGTCGTCCGCGCCCAGCAGGCCGGCGAGCCCCACGAGCCGCGGGTAGTGGGCCGCGAACAGCTCCTCCAGCACGGAACCGGACAGGGTCACCGCCTCGCGGTGGCCAAGATCTTCGACGGACATCACACCGTTAGGACACCCGGACGGGGGTACGGATGACAGGGGACGCCGCACGTTCCGTAACGTCGCCCAGCGTTCACCATCCCGTCACCGGCGGCCGTCAACCACCGCCGGAAGTGATGTGTCTCTGACCCGTGCACAAACGATCTTCAGGAAAGTCGCGCCGCGCCGGGGGCACCGCCGCGGGCAGGGCCGCGGGCGGGTTCGCGGCGGCGGTGGCGCTGTCGGCGCTGGTCACGGCGTGCAGCGGGTCGACCGGGTCGGCGCCGTTCGGGCCGGCCTCACCGGGCGGCCCCGAGGGCGGCGTGAGCGCCCACGCGGGCAGCGGGAGCAGGGCGAAGTGCCTCGGCTTCAACGGCCTGGACGGGCTGAATCCGGCGGCTGAGGTCCGCGCCGGCCGGTTCAGGATCCCCGGGTCGGCCGCGACGCGGGTCGCCACCGGCACCGACGTCGACTGGGGCCTGGACCCCTTCAACGACCGGACGTGGCAGCTCTGGCTGCACTCCCTCGAATGGCTCGGCGGCGCGATCAAGGAGTACGAGCGGACGCGCGACCCGTCCGACCTGGACCTCGCCGCCGGGATCGCCCGGGACTGGCTCGCCGACAACGCCGGACCGGAGCGCTTCGACGAGCACCGGCGCGAGTCGATCTCCGAGGGCACCAAGTTCCGGCTGGCGACGCTGGTCTGCCTGCGCCGGTACCGGTCCGGGCGCTGGCTGGACGAGGCGATCGCCAGGCACGCCGAGTGGCTCGCCGACCCGAGGCACTACTCCGGCCCCTGGAACCACGGCACCGACGAGTCCATGATCTTGATGACGGCGGGCTGCGGGATCGGGCGCACCGATCTCATCGACACCGGTCAGCGCCGACTGCTGGACTCGATGCTCGCCCCGCCCGGCGGAGCGCGCCCCGCCATCGACGAGGAGGGCGCCAACAACGAGCAGTCCACGCACTACTCCGTCTACAACCGGGGCCGGTGGCGGCTGGCGTTCGCGGTGATGCGCCAGTGCGGGCGCCCCGCCCCGCGCGAGCTGCTCGACCGGCACCGCAGGATGGACGAGTTCATCGCGTTCCAGACGACGCCCGCCGGGGACCAGCTCCAGATCGGCGAGTCCTACGCGGCCAGGGCGTCCGACATCAGCGCGCTGGGGAACGGCCCGCTCAGGTACGTGGCCACCGGCGGCGCCAAGGGCACGCCGCCGCGCGAGCGGGCCCGCGTCTACCAGGCCGGATACGTCATGGGACGCTCCGGGTGGGGCAGGCAGGGCCGGAGGTTCGCCGACGAGATGTCCTACACCGCGCGGTTCGGGCCCGGCCGGTACGCGCACGGCCAGAACGACCACATGGCGCTGACCTTCCACGCGCTCGGCCGCGACATCATCGTCCCGAGCGGGCACATCGGCTACAGCGACCCGCAGTGGAACACCTGGCTGCGCTCGCCCGACGCGCACAGCGCGCTCGTCGTGCGGGGCGCGGAGTTCGACCCGAAGGCCGCGACGGAGCTGACCGCGCACCGGTTCCTGCGCGGCGCCGACACGTTCCGGTTCACCGACACCGCCTTCGCCGGGACGACCCGGTCCCGCTCGGTGCTCGCCGCCTCCGACCCCGACGCCCTGCTGGTGCTGGACGACGCCGCGTCCGCCGGGTCCGTCCCCGTGGAGCAGCTCTGGCACCTGCCGGCCGGGTTCACCGCCGTCCCGGACGGGACGGGCGCGGTCGCGGCGGCGGGCAAGGTCCGCGTGCACTTTTTGCAGATCCCGCTGCCCGGGACGGCGCCGCTGCCCGCCCGGATCACCCGGGGCAGCCTCAAGCCGCCCCAGGGGTGGATGGTCCCGGCCCCGCGCAAGACCCTCCCCGCGCCGGTGGTGTCCTTCCCCGCGGAGGGGCTGAAGGTGCGGATGCTGACGCTGATCGCGCCCGTCCGCGGCGAGGAGCGCCCGCAGGTGCGGACCGCCGCGCTGCCCGGCGGCGGGCTGCGCGTCGAGGCGCGGTTCTCCGGCCGCCGGCTCACCGCCGAGGCCGCCCCGGACGGGACGTTGCGCCGGCTCCCCTGACCCCGGCGGCCGCCGCGCGGCTCAGGGGGCGAGCATGTCGGCGGTGAGGTTCGCCTCGGTACCGGGGATGCCCTGGTCACCGGCCCGCTTGTCGGCCATCGCGAGCAGCCGCCTGATCCGGCCGGCGATGGCGTCCTTGGTGAGCGGCGGGTCGGCGAGCTGGCCGAGCTCCTCCAGCGACGCCTGCTTGTGCTCCAGCCGCAGCCGTCCGGCGTTCACCAGGTGCTCGGGCGCGTCGTCGCCGAGGATCTCCAGCGCGCGGGCGACCCGGGCGCCGGCCGCGACGGCGGCGCGCGCCGAGCGGCGCAGGTTGGCGTCGTCGAAGTTGGCGAGCCGGTTGGCGGTGGCCCGCACCTCGCGGCGCATCCGCCGCTCCTCCCACGCCAGCACGCTGTCGTGGGCGCCGAGCCGGGTGAGCAGCGCGCTGATCGCGTCGCCGTCGCGGACGACGACCCGGTCGACGCCGCGGACCTCGCGCGCCTTGGCGTGGATCTTCAGCCGGCGGGCGGCGCCGACCAGCGCCAGCGCCGCCTCCGGGCCGGGGCAGGTCACCTCCAGCGACATCGACCGGCCCGGCTCGGTGAGCGACCCGTGCGCGAGGAAGGCCCCCCGCCAGGCCGACTCGGCGTCGCACGCGGCGCCCGCGACCACGTGCCGGGGCAGGCCCCGGACGGGCCGCCCGTTGTTGTCGATGAGCCCGGTCTGCCGCGCGAGGGACTCACCGTCGCGGAACACCCGGACCACGTAGCGGTTGCCCTTGCGCAGCCCGCTCGGCGCGAGCACCACCACCTCCGAGGTGTGCCCGAACACCTCGGCGACGTCCTTGATCAGCCGCCGCGCCGCCACCCCGGTGTCGATCTCGGCCTCGATCACGATGCGCCCGCTGACCAGGTGCAGACCCCCCGCGAACCGCAGCAGCGTCGAGACCTCGGCCTTGCGGCAGCACGGCTTGAGCACCGTGAGCCGGCTCAGCTCGTCCTTGACCACACCGGTCATCGCCATAGATGAACCCTCCCCCTATCTGACTTCCAGCAGTCTCGCCGATGACGGCCCGACCGGACGTCACTCACTGAATATCTGTACGAAGGCTTGGGCCAGACGGGCCGGATCATGACGTGGGGAACCGTCGTCGGCGGCGACCCCGGCGAGCACCAGCCGCCCGCCGAGCCGCCGGACGGCCTTCTCCAGGGCGCCCGGGTCCTCCACGACGCCCTCGTCGGCGATCACGACGTCGACGCTCAGATCGGGCGCGTGCGCCTGGAGGACCTCCAGGTGGGCCTGCGGGGAGAAGTCGTCGGTCTCGCCGGGCTGCGGCGCCAGGTTCAGGGCGACGACGCGGCGGGCGCGGGAGGAGGTGAGCGCGCGGGCGAGCGCGGGCACCTTCAGATGCGGCAGGACGCTGGTGAACCACGAACCGGGCCCGAACACGATCCAGTCGGCGTCCTCGACGGCGGCGAGCGCCTCGGGGCAGGCGGGCGGGTCGGCGGGCACCAGCGACACCCCGAGCACGCTGCCCGGCGTCTTCGCGCACGCCACCTGCCCCTTCACCCGCGTCACCTCGTCCGGACGGGACGGGTCGGCCCCCCGCACCTCGGCGACGATGTCCATCGGGACCGCCGCCATCGGCAGCACCCGGCCGTGCGCGCCGAGCAGCCGCCCCACCCAGTCCAGCCCCGCGACCGTGGACCCGGAGGGCGCCCCCCAGGCGGGCCCCCCTGGCACTCCGGCGCCGGCGGGCTCGCCGCCGCGCGGGCCGCCCGCCGCGGCGCCGGGCACGCCCCCGGGTGAGCCGCCGGGTGAATCGCCCGCCTCACCGCTGGACGGCCCCTCGGCCAGGCCGCCGTGCGCGCTGGTCGAGGCGCTGGTCGAGGCGCTGGTCGGAGCGCCGCCGGGCGCGTCCTGCGGCGCGGTGCCGGACGGGGCGCCGGCGGCGCCGCCGAGCAGGAGGTCGGCGGCCGCTCCGGTCGAGGCGCCGCCCAGGAGTTCCCACAGGGCGACGATCAGCAGGTTGCCGACGGCGTGGCCCTGGAGGTCGCCCTCGCTGCGGAAGCGGTGCTGGACCACGTCCCGCCAGGTCTGGCCCCATTCGTCGTCGCCGCACAGCGCGGCCAGCGCCATGCGCAGGTCGCCGGGCGGCAGGACGCCGAGCTCGCGGCGCAGCCGTCCGCTGGAGCCGCCGTCGTCGGCGACCGTGACCACCGCGGTCAGCCGGTCGGTGACGCGGCGCAGCGCCGACAACGAGGCGTACAGGCCGTGGCCGCCGCCGAGCGCGACGACCTTCGGGCCGAGGGGCTTCACCGTGCCGTTTCTCTCTCCGTCCGCGACCCGGGCCGGTTCCCGGACGGGCTCCCCGGCGGGGGTCTCACTCGCGGCCGAGGTCACGATGGGCGACCTGCACCTCGATGCCCTCGTCCCGCAGCCGGGCGGTGATCTGTTCCGCCATGGCCACACTACGGTGTTTGCCCCCGGTACAGCCCACGGCCAGCGTCACGTAGTGCTTGCCCTCACGCTCGTAGCCGTCGGCGAGCAGCCGCAGCACCTCGGAGTAGGCGTCCAGGAACTCCTTGGCGCCGCGCTGGCCCAGCACGTAGTCGCGGACGGCGGCGTCGCGGCCGGTCTTCGGGCGCAGCTCCGGCACCCAGTGCGGGTTCGGCAGGAAGCGGCAGTCGACGACGAGGTCGGCGTCGACGGGCAGGCCGTACTTGTAGCCGAACGACACCACGGTCGCGCGCAGGCTGGACTCGCCGGTGTCGTTGCCGAAGAAACCGATGATCTTGTTGCGCAGCTCGTGCACGTTCAGCCCGCTGGTGTCGATCACCAGGTCGGCCTCGGCGCGGACCTCGCGGACCAGCTCGCGCTCGCGGGCGATCCCCTCGACCAGGCGGCCGTCGCCCTGGAGCGGGTGCGGGCGGCGGACGCTCTCGAACCGGCGCACCAGGTCGGCGTCGCCCGCCTCCAGGAACACCACGCGCGGGTGGACGCCGCGCGCCTCCAGCTCGGCGATCGAGGAGTGCAGGTCCTCGGTGAACGCGCGGCTCCGCACGTCCACGACGACCGCGATGCGGGGCACCGCGTCGCGCACCCGGCCGCCGAGGTCGGCCATCGTGGCCAGCAGCCCCGGCGGCAGGTTGTCGACCACGAACCAGTCGAGGTCCTCCAGCGACTTCGCCGCCGTGCTCCGGCCCGCCCCCGACATCCCGGTCACGATCACGATGTCCGGGACGTTCGTCTCACTCGTCATGCCGCTTCCCCCTGTGTTCCCCGTCGCCGTCCGCGCCGGCCCCGCCCGGGCCGCCGCCGGATCGGCCGCTCGTGCCGCCCGCGCCGGCTCCGGGCCCGCCGTTCAGCGCGGCGACGATGCCCTCCGCGCTGCGCGGGCCGATGCCCGGGACCTCGGCCACCTGCTCGGGCGTGGCCTCCTTCAGACGCTTCAGCGATCCGAAGTGTTTCAGCAGCGCCGCCCTGCGCGCAGGGCCCAGACCCGGAACGTTATCGAGTTCGCTCACGGTCATGGCCTTGGAGCGCCGCTGCCGGTGGAAGGTGATCGCGAACCGGTGCGCCTCGTCGCGGATCCGCTGGACGAGGAACATGCCCTCGCTGTTGCGCGGCAGGATCACCGGGTCGGCGTCGCCGGGCAGCCACAGCTCCTCCAGCCGCTTGGCGATCCCGCAGACGGCGATGTCGTCGACACCGAGCTCGTCCAGGGCGCGCTGCGCGGCGGCGACCTGCGGCGGGCCGCCGTCCACGATCACCAGGTTCGGCGGGTAGGCGAACTTGCGGGGGCGCCCGGTCTCGGGGTCGATCGGCTGGTGGGCGCCCTCGTCGTCGGGGTCGCCGAGGCTGTCCAGCTCGCCGGTCCGCTCGCTCTCGGCGAGGTAGCGGCGGAACCGGCGGGTGATCACCTCGTGGATCGAGCGGACGTCGTCCTGCCCCTCGACCGCCTTGATCGTGAACCGGCGGTACTCGCTCTTGCGGGCCAGGCCGTCCTCGAACACGACCATCGAGGCGACCACGTTGGTGCCCTGGAGGTTGGAGACGTCGTAGCACTCGACGCGCAGCGGGGCGTCGTCCAGCTCCAGCGCCTCCTGGATCTCCTGGAGCGCACGGCTGCGGGTGGTCAGGTCGGACGCGCGGCGGGTCTTGTGCTGCTTGAGCGCCTCGTGCGCGTTGCGGGCGACGGTCTCCAGCAGGGTCTTCTTGTCGCCGCGCTGCGGGACGCGCAGCCGGACCGGCCCGCCGCGCTGCTCGCTGAGCAGCTCGGTCATCGCGGCCTCCTCAGGCGGCTGTGCGGGGACGAGGACCTCGCGCGGCACCGAGTCGCTCTCGCTGTAGACCTGGATCAGGAAGTGCTCGACGAGGTCGGCGGTGGTGACGTCCTCGACCTTGTCGACGACCCAGCCGCGCTGGCCGCGGATCCGGCCGCCGCGCACGTAGAAGACCTGGACGGCCGCCTCCAGCTCGTCCTCGGCGAAGGCGATCATGTCGCAGTCGGTGGAGTCGGCGAGGACGACCGCCTGCCGCTCCAGGGCGCGCTCCAGCGCGCGGATGTCGTCGCGGAGCCGGGCGGCGCGCTCGTACTCCTGCGACGCGGCCGCCTCCCGCATGTCGCGTTCGAGGCGCCGGATGAAGCGGGCGGTGTGGCCCGCCATGAAGTCGCCGAAGTCCTCGGCGAGCATGCGGTGCTCGGCGGGCGAGACGCGGCCCACGCACGGCGCCGAGCACTTGCCGATGTAGCCGAGCAGGCAGGGCCGGTCGAGCTGGTGCTGCCGCTTGAACACCCCGGCGCTGCACGTCCGGACGGGGAACACGCGCAGCAGCTGGTCGACCGTCTCCCGGATCGCCCACGCGTGGGAGTACGGGCCGAAGTAGCGCACGCCCTTCTTCTTGGCTCCGCGCATCACCATCACCCTCGGGAACTCCTCGTTGAGGGTGACCGCGAGATACGGATACGACTTGTCGTCGCGGTAACGGACGTTGAACCGGGGGTCGAACTCCTTGATCCAGGAGTACTCCAGCTGGAGCGCCTCGACCTCGGTGCCGACCACCGTCCAGTCGACCTTGGCCGCCGTCCGCACCATCGTCTGGGTGCGGGGGTGCAGCGAGGAGAAGTCGGCGAAGTAGGAGTTCAGCCGCGAGCGCAGGCTCTTGGCCTTCCCCACGTAGATGACCCGGCCGTGCTCGTCACGGAATCGGTACACGCCGGGCGACTCCGGGATGGAGCCCGGAGCGGGTCGGTAGGTCGCCGGATCTGCCACGCTGAAAAGCCTAGTGGCCGCCACCGACACACCGGTCGCCGCCGAGTCCGCGCGGCCCGCGCGGCCGGGCGTCGCGGGACCCCGCGGGACCCCGTGGGGCCCGCCCCTGAGCACGGGCGCCGCGAGGGTGCGGGCGCCCGCGCCGGTGGGGCGGCGGTCAGGAGAGGATGACCTTGCCGCCCTGCACGGTGATCGTCTTCTCCTTCAGCGGCTCCTGCGCGGGCGGGTTCGCGACCGAGCCGTCGGCGATCTTGAACTTGCTGCCGTGGCAGGGGCAGTTGATCGTGCCGCCCGACACCGACCCGACCGTGCACCTGCGGTGCGGGCAGACCGCCGTGAACGCCTTGAACTGGCCCGCGGTGGGCTGGCACACCACGACCTTCTCGTCCTTGAAGACCTTCCCGCCGCCCACGGGGATCTCCGACGTCGAGGCCAGGGCCTTGCCCGCCCCGCCGCCGGAGCCGCCGCCGGATCCGCCCTCGGAGCCCTCGTCGTCGGACTTGTCGTCCGAGCCGCCGCACGCCGCCGCCAGCCCGGCGACGCCCGCGAGGCCGACGCCGAGGAGCAGCCCCCGGCGAGAGTTCCCGGCCGGGCCCGCCGCGCCCGCCGCGCCGCCCGCCGCGAGGTCCGCCGACGCCGCCGGTGACTCGTGCGGCGGACGTCCGGTGTCCGTGGTCGTTGCGGGGTCGTGTGCCATGCCTGTTCGCCCTCCGGTCCGTCACTCTGGTCGCCTGCTGTCACCGGGAGCACGGACGCGCGCCACCGAGGGTTCAATCCGAACCGAGCCCAATGATCTCCGACGCGTCGCGGCATGGGGCGCCGACCCGCCGTCCGGACCCGACCCGGCGCCCGCCGGTGGCGCGAACGGTCAGGCGAGGATCTTGGACAGGAACTGGCCGGTGTGGCTGGCCTCGACCTTCACGATGTCCTCGGGGGTGCCGGTGGCGACGACGGTGCCGCCGCGCGAGCCGCCCTCGGGGCCCATGTCGATGATCCAGTCGGCGGTCTTGATCACGTCCAGGTTGTGCTCGATGACGATCACGGTGTTGCCCTTGTCGACCAGGCCGTTCAGCACGCCGAGGAGCCTGCGGATGTCCTCGAAGTGCAGGCCGGTGGTCGGCTCGTCCAGCACGTAGATCGTCCGGCCGGTGGAGCGCTTCTGGAGCTCGGAGGCCAGCTTGACACGCTGCGCCTCGCCGCCCGACAGGGTCGGCGCGGGCTGGCCGAGCCGGACGTAGCCGAGCCCGACGTCGTTGAGCGTCCGCAGGTGCCGGTGGATCGCGTTGATCGGCTCGAAGAACTCGGTGGCCTGCTCGATCGGCATGTCGAGCACCTCGGAGATCGTCTTGCCCTTGTAGTGGACCTCCAGGGTCTCCCGGTTGTAGCGGGCGCCGTGGCAGACCTCGCACGGGACGTAGACGTCCGGCAGGAAGTTCATCTCGATCTTGATGGTGCCGTCGCCGGAGCAGTTCTCGCAGCGGCCGCCCTTGACGTTGAAGGAGAACCGGCCCGGCTGGTAGCCGCGCACCTTCGCCTCGGTGGTCTGCGCGAACAGCTTGCGGATGTGGTCGAACACGCCGGTGTAGGTCGCCGGGTTGGAGCGGGGCGTCCGCCCGATCGGCGACTGGTCGACGTGGACGACCTTGTCGAGCTGGTCGACGCCGTTGACCCGGCGGTGCTTGCCCGGGACCGTCCGCGCGCCGTTGAGCTGCTTGGCGAGCGAGTTGTAGAGGATGTCGTTGACCAGCGTCGACTTGCCCGACCCCGACACGCCCGTGACGGCGGTGAGCACGCCCAGCGGGAACGCCACGTCCACGTCGCGGAGGTTGTTCTGCTGGGCGCCCTTGACGGTGACCTCGCGGCCGCGCGCCCGGGGGCGGCGGATCTCCGGGAGGGCGATCTCGCGGCGCTTGGACAGGTAGGCGCCGGTGAGCGAGTCCTCGGAGGCGAGCAGGTCGTCGACGGTCCCCGACACCACGATCTTGCCGCCGTGCTCGCCCGCGCGCGGGCCGATGTCGACGACCCAGTCGGCGGCGGCGATGGTGTCCTCGTCGTGCTCGACGACGATCAGGGTGTTGCCCATGTCGCGCAGCCGGATCAGGGTCTCCAGCAGCCGGTGGTTGTCGCGCTGGTGCAGGCCGATGGACGGCTCGTCCAGCACGTACAGGACGCCGACGAGCCCGGATCCGATCTGGGTGGCCAGCCGGATCCGCTGCGCCTCGCCGCCCGCGAGCGTCGCCGAGGCGCGGTCGAGCGTGAGGTAGTCGAGACCGACGTCCAGCAGGAACCCGAGCCGGGCGTTGATCTCCTTCAGCACCCGCTCGGCGATGTGGGTCTCGCGCTCGTTCAGCTCCATCGCGAGCAGGAACTTGGCGGCCTCGCCGATCGGCATCGAGGCGACCTCGGCGATCGACATCCCGCCCATGGTGACCGCGAGGACGACCGGCTTCAGCCGGGCCCCCTGGCAGGTCGGGCAGGGGATCTCCCGCATGTAGCCCTCGAACTTCTCCCGGCTGGAGTCGCTCTCGGACTCGGCGTGCCGCCGCTGGATGTAGGGGATCACGCCCTCG
This sequence comes from Actinomadura litoris, assembly GCF_009733595.1. Lineage (GTDB taxonomy): Bacteria > Actinomycetota > Actinomycetes > Streptosporangiales > Streptosporangiaceae > Spirillospora > Spirillospora litoris. The sequence goes on from NZ_WOFH01000004.1 coordinate 689,641, forward strand.
TAGGCGGTGTAGTAGGAGCGGGTGCGCCCGTACCGGTTCTTGTAGCTGACGTGGACCTGGGTCTCGTGCCCGTTCAGGATCGCCTTGCGCGCCTTGGCCGGGAGGCGGTCCCACGGGGTGTTGAGGTCGAAGCCCATCGCGTCGCCGAGGGCGGACAGCAGCCGCAGGAAGTAGTCGCTCACGTGCCCGCCGGACCACGGCTGGATGGCGCCCTCGCCGAGCGTCTGCTCCCCGTCGGGGACGACGAGCTCGGGGTCGACCTCCATGCGCGTGCCGAGGCCGGTGCAGTCGGGGCAGGCGCCGTAGGGCGAGTTGAACGAGAACGACCGGGGTTCCATCTCCTCGAACGACAGGTCGTCGTAGGGGCAGTAGAGGTGCTCGGAGAACATCCGGGTGCGGTCCTCGTCGCCCTCGTCGAGGTCGACGAAGTCCAGCACGATGGTGCCGCCCGCGAGGCCGAGCGCGGTCTCGACGGAGTCGGCGAGCCGCTGGCGCGCGGAGTCCTTCACCGCGAGGCGGTCGACGACCACGGAGATGTCGTGCTTCTCCTGCTTCTTCAGCTTCGGCGGCTCGTCCAGCCGGATCATGGCGCCGTCGACGAGCGCGCGCGAGTAGCCCTTGGACTGGAGTTCGCGGAACAGCTCCAGGTACTCTCCCTTGCGCCCGCGGATCACCGGCGCGAGCACCTGGAAGCGGGTGCCCTCCTCCAGCTCCAGCACGCGGTCGACGATCTGCTGCGGCGCCTGGCGGCTGATCGGCCGGCCGCACTCGGGGCAGTGCGGGTGCCCGATGCGCGCGTACAGCAGCCGCAGGTAGTCGTAGACCTCGGTGATCGTGCCGACCGTGGACCGGGGGTTCTTGCTGGTCGACTTCTGGTCGATGGAGACCGCGGGCGACAGGCCCTCGATGAAGTCGACGTCGGGCTTGTCCATCTGGCCGAGGAACTGCCGGGCGTAGGCCGACAGCGACTCCACGTACCGGCGCTGCCCCTCGGCGAAGATCGTGTCGAACGCCAGGCTGGACTTCCCCGACCCCGACAGACCGGTGAACACGATCATGGAGTCCCGCGGCAGGTCGAGCGAGACGTCCTTCAGGTTGTGCTCGCGTGCTCCACGCACGATGAGTCGGTCATGCACGGCGTACTTCCGGTTCCTCTTCTGGGCACGGGTGATGGGTTCTGGGGAGCGGTGACGGGGGCCTCAAGGCTAGCCAAGGGGTCCGACAGAATCCCCCGAGTCGTTAACAGCGATGCACGCCGCCGCATTTCGCGGGACCGGACGGCACCCTCGCACCGTACACGTGTTCGAACACCGCCCGCCACACGACTCACCCACCGGGTAACCCCGGCGTCACCTTCCGGCGGGCCGGAGGGCGTCCAGGATCCGGGCCAGGGTGCGGCGGCGCAGGTCATCGGACCATCCGCCCGCCAGGGCGCCGTGCGTGGTCGCGGTGACCAGGGCCATGACCTCGTCCAGCCGGACGTCGCCGCGGACCGCCCCGGCGCGGCGCGCCGCGTCCAGCAGCGAGCCGAACGCCCCGGTCAGCGCGGTGATCTGCGCGCCGGGCTCGATGGCCGTGCCCTCCTCGGCGAGCAGGCCGACGACGGTGCCGATCCGCGCGGAGCTCTCGACGAGGTAGCCGAAGTAGTCGAAGAACGCGGTGGCCGGGTCGCCCTCGGCCGCCAGGGCGTCCGCCTTCCCGACCAGCCGCCCGCGCAGCTCCTTCATGATCGCCGCGAGCAGGTCCCGCTTGGTCGGGAAGTGGCGGAAGACGGTGCCGATCGCCACGCCCGCGCGGGCGGCGACCTCCTCGGTGGACGCGGAGGCGCCGCGCTCGGCGAAGACCTCCTCGGCGGCGGCCAGGATGCGCGCGCGGTTGCGCCGGGCGTCGGCGCGCAGGGGCCTTTCGGGCGTCACCGTGCCGCCCGTCGACGCCCGGCCCGCCGTTGACAACATGAGTCTCGACTCATTATTTTCCTATCATGAGTTTCCACTCATCTTAGTGGGCGGAGGAGAGGCCATGTCCCAGCAGGGTCCGCGTGAGCTGTTCGACCGGTTCCGGCGCAACGCCCTCGCCGGCGAGCCCGCCCTGGACGAGGCGATGTGCGCCGAGGACATCGTGGTCGAGAGCCCGTTCGCGCCGTCCGGGCGGCGGCGGGTCGAGGGGCGCGCCGGCGTCCTGGCGATGGCGCGGGAGGGGCGCGCGGAGCTGCCCGTCGCGTTCGAGGAGTTCCGGAACGTCGTGGTGCACGAGACCGCCGATCCCGAGGTGATCGTCGCCGAGTACGAGATGGTCGCCTCGGTGCCCGGGACGGGGCGGCGCGCGGCCGCCTCGTTCGTCGTGGTGCTGCGGGCCAGGGACGGGCGGGTCGTCCACTGGCGCGAGTACCAGGACCGCGCGGCGATCATGGAGGCGCAGGCGTCCTGAAGCACCCCCCGCGCCCTGGCACCGCATAGGCGGGTGCGAAAGGATGGGGGCTCTTGCGGACGAGGGGGCCCTATGGAGTGGCGGAGCGTCATCGGCGAGCTGGACCTGGGCACGGAGCGCGTCATCGCGTCGCTGACCGCGCTGAGCGAGGAGGACGTGCGCGCGCCTTCCGCGCTGCCGGGATGGAGCCGCGCCCATGTCGCGACGCACATCGCCCGCAACGCCGACTCCCTGTGGAACCTGCTCGAATGGGCGCGGACGGGCGTGGAGATCCCGCAGTACGCGAGCCTGGAGGCGCGCAACGCGGCGCTGGCCGAGGGCGCCGGACGCAAGCGGGACGAGCTGGTCGATGACGTGCGGGCCTCGGCGGAGCGGTTCGCCGAGCAGGCGCGGACGCTGCCGGAGGAGGTGTGGAACGCTCCTGTCCGGGCGCTGCAAGGCTGGTACCACCCCGCCTGGTACGGCGTCATGCGCCGCTGGCACGAGGTGGAGGCCCACCACGTGGACCTCGCCGCCGGCTACGGCCCCGCCGACTGGCCCGAGCCCTACGTCCGGTGGGCGCTGACCAGCACGCTCACCGACATGGCGGCGCTGCCGGAGACGCAGCGCGCGGGCCTGGCGGGGTACCGGATCACCGCGACCGACTCCGGGGAGAGCGCCGATCTCGGCTGGGCGCCCGGCGGGCCCGAGGCGTCCGGGTCGGGCCGGGCACTGCTGGGCTGGCTGAGCGGGCGCTCCGACGGCGTGGGCGTCGCGCTGCGCCCCGACGGCCCGCTGCCCGAGCCGCCGCCCTGGCCGCACGCCCCCGCCGACTCGTTCTGACCGCTCCGACTCGTCCTGACCGCTCCGCGCGGCCGTGTCAGTCGTCCTCGCGGGCGAGGGTGTGCAGGGCGTCCAGCGAGTGAACGACGATCATGTTGCGGGCGACGGTGAGGCGGCCCCGGACGGGGGCGGCGGAGAGGATCTGCGCGACCTTGCGCCGGCCCATCCCCGACCAGCGGCCGAGGTCCTGCTGGGTGACGGGGACCTGCACCTGGTAGGCGTCCTCGGGCGCGCGGGCGGCGCCGTTGGGCCGCTCCTCCTTGAGCGGGGTGCCGAAGCGGCCGACGAGGCGGAGCAGGCGGCTCGCCAGCCGCCGCTCGGGGTCGTCGGGGAAGTGGGCGGTGCGCAGGTCGTTGGCGTCGCGGAGCCGCTCGGCCAGGACGGCGGCGACCGCCCACACCGCGCCGGGGTGGGCGTCCAGGACGGCGCGGAACCGGGCGGCGGGCAGCACGATCGCCTCGACGGGTGTGAGGGCCTCGACGTTGGCGTGCCGGGTCCCGCCGTCCACGGCCTCCAGCTCGCCGACCACGTCACCGGCGCCGAGGACGTCCAGGATCACGATCTCGCCGTCCCGCGACACCCACACCTTCACCGCGCCCGAGCGCAGCACGAAGACCTGGGAGGAGCGGGTGTGCTCGCGGGTGAGGAACGCGCCGGGTCTGATCATCGCCGTGACGCCCGCCTGCCGCAGCGCCTCCCGCGCGCGCACGGGCAGCGCGTCCCAGAACCGGGTGGTCTCCATCTCGCCTCCTCGCCGGATCGGGCCGGGCCGGATCCGGGCGGGAACAGGGTGCCCCGACTCCAGTGAACGCGCGGGCACGCGGCCGGACTGCGTCTTTCGTCACAATCTCGCCTCGCAGTCGGCTCGGTGCCCTCACACGTCCAGGGGTGTGTCCTCCAGCCACTTGTCGAGGGCGCGGGCGCGGCGGGCGCAGTCGGCGGCGGCGGGCTGGTCGCCGAGGGCGAGGTGGGAGGCGCGCAGCAGGTCCAGCGCGTGGCGTTGGCCGCGGTGGTCGTCCATGTCGCGGCGGATGGCGATCTCGGCGTCGAAGTGCTCGACGGCCAGGGCGTGCTTGCCGAGGGTCTGGGACGCGCAGGCCATGGTGTGCAGCGCGTACGCCTGCTCACGGTTGTCGCCGAGTTCGGTGGCGAGGTCGAGGGCGCGCCGGCCGGTCTCGGAGGCGTCGTCGGCGCGGCCGAGGTCGAGGTAGATGTCGGCGAGGTGGGCCAGTGCGGTGCCTTCGCTGTGGCGGTCGCCGACCTCGCCGAGCAGGCGTAGTGCTTCCAGCTCCATTTCCAGGGCCTCTTCGGGGCGGCCGCTGCGGCGCAGGACGGCGGCGAAGGTGTCCATGCCGACGCCCATGCCGTAGGAGTCGCCGGTGTCGCGCCGGATCGCCAGTGCTTGGCGGGCGGCGCGTTCGGCGTCTTCGGGCAGGTCCAGGCGCAGGTAGGTGCGGGCGAGGCTGCCCAGGGTGCCGGCCAGGCCGGTCTGGGCGCCGAGGCTGTGCCACAGGTCCAGGGCCTCCAGGCCGAGGACGAAGGCTTCCTGGGGGCGTTCCAGGCGGCGCATGACGACCGAGAGGTGTTCCAGGTCGTGGGCCTCGCCGTGCTGGTCGCCGATCTCGCGGCGGATCTCCAGGGCGCGCAGCAGGTGTTCGCGGGCCTCGCGGTAGCGGCCCAGGCGCCAGTGGACGATGCCGATCTGGGCGAGGGTCTCGGCCTCGCCGTGCCGGTCGCTGATGTCGCGGTGCAGGTGCAGGGCCTGGCCGCAGTAGGTGAAGGCCTCGGCGAAGCGGGTGGCGTCGCACATCAGCATGCCGAGCGTGGTGAGCGCGCGGGCCTCGCCGTGGCGTGCGCCCAGGGCCCGGTAGGCGCGCAGGGCCTGGTCGGCGTCGCGCTGGGCCATCTCCCGCAGGCCCAGGGAGGCGTTCATCCGCGCCAGTTCCGTCAGGGCCTGGGCGGCGCCGTGCCGGTCGGCCTGCTCCTGCCGGATGTAGAGGGCCTCCAGGGCGTGCAGCACCGCCTCGTGGACGTGCCCGCGCTTGCGGTGCACCTGCGCCAGGGTCAGCAGCGTCTCCGCGACGCCCGGCCGGTCGCCGATGCGGCGCCGCGCGTCCAGCGCGTCGGTCGCGTGGCGCAGCGCGGACTCGTAGTCGCCCAGGCCGAGCCCGGCGCGGGCGAGCGTGTCGTGGGCCTTGGCGACGCCGCCCTCGTCGCCGAGCTGCCGGTGGATCGCGAGGGACCGGTAGGCGTGCTGGATCGCCGTCAGGTAGCGGCCCAGGGCGGCGTGGACGTCGGCGAGCGTGGCGTGCGCGGCGGCCTCTCCGTACCGGTCGGGCGGGTCGACGGCGCGGAAGCCGCGGCGGGCGTCCTCCCCGTAGCCGATCGCGGGGACCGAGCGCCCCAGCTCGAAGTGCGCGACGGCCAGGTTGTGGAGCATGACGGCCGCCGCGGCCCAGTCCTCCTCGGTGCGGGCGGCGTGCAGCCCGGCCTGGTGGACGGCGATGTTGTCCTCGCTGTAGCGGCGGAACTCCAGGAAGTCGAACAGGGCGTCGACCAGCTCCCAGCACGTGCGGTGCAGGCCCAGCCGCGCCGCCTGGTGGACGGCGGCGACCAGGTTGCGGCGCTCGGCCTCGAACCAGGCCAGCGCCGCCGACCGCGCGGTCTCCGAGGGCCGGGGCCCGCGCGTCCCCTCCTCCCGGCCGTCGTGGACGGCCGGGCGCCGCCGCCCGCCGAGCGCCTCCCCCGCCGCCCACGCCTCGGCCAGGTACCCCGCGAGCAGGCGGCGCTGCGCGGCGAGCAGATCGTTGTCGTCGTCCTCCCGCAGACCGCGCTCGCGCGCGAAGTCGCGCAGCAGGTCGTGCATCCGGTACCGGCCCGGCCCCACGTCCTGGATCAGGTAGGTCTGCCGCAACCCCTCCAGGCACTCGCGGGCCTCCTCCACCGGACGGTCCTGCAACGCCGCCAGAGCCGACGGCGTGAAATCGGGCCCCGCGACCAGGCCGAGCCTGCGGAACGCCTCACGCTGATCACGCCGCAACCCCCGGTAGGCGGCGTCGAAGGTGGGGCTGAGGACGCTGTGCAGCTCGGGCCCGGCGGCGGCGTGGCTCGCGTGCAGGCCCCCGCCGGGCACGCCGGTCCGGTACGGCGGGACGGACTGCCCGTCCTGGTCGGCCAGCTCCCGGACGGTCTCGGTGATGGACTCCGCCGGGTTCTCCGCGAGCCGTCCGGCCATGACGGCGAGCGCCAGCGGCAGGTGCCCGCACTCGCGGGCGAGCCGCTCGATCGCGCGCGCCTCGTCCCGGACCCGTGCGTCGCCCGGCCCCAGCACGCCCGCGATCAGATCGACGGCCTCCTGCGTGACCATCTCGCGCAACTCAAGCGTCCGGATGTCGGCGCCCTCCAGCAGCGTCGGCAGCCGCCGCCGGCTCGTCACCACCACCAGCCCGGACGCCACCGCCGCCAGCAGCGGCCTGATCTGCTCGGGCTGCGCGACATTGTCGAGAATCAGCAGCATCCGCCGATCGCCCAGCAGCGACCGGCACTGCGCCGCCAACTCCGGCTCGGTGCGCGGCAGCTGATGGCCGGGCACGCCCGCCGCCCGCAGCACCTGCCCCATCGCCTCAGCAGGGGTCACCGGGCTCCGCGTCGTCCCCCGCAGGTCGGCGAACACGATCCCGTCGGGGAACCGGTCGACCACCCGGTGCGCCCAGTGCAGCGCCAGCGTCGTCTTGCCGACCCCCGCCATCCCCTCCACGAGCACCGCGCGCGGCCACTCCGACTGCGCGACGAGCATGTCCAGCTTGCCGAGGCTGACGTTGCGCCCGGCGAAGAACGGGTTGTCCGCCGGGAGGCGCGTCTTCGGCGGGCGTCCACCGGAGGTCTCGCCCGATGTCTCGCCGTGGGCCTCCAGGCGCACCGGCGCCCGCGCGGCGATCCCGGCCGCCACCCCCGCGATCTCTTCGGCCTCCTCGGCGGGGGCCGGCACCGCCTGAGCCCGGACGGTCTGGTCGGACGCGCCGGCCGGCCACTCGTCGCCCCACGGGCTCGCCGCCCGCCGCAGCTTCTCGGTGTCCAGGACGGTCAGCGGCCGCGGCCTGCGGTCCAGGATCCCCTTCTCGCGCCACAGCCGGAACCAGCGCACCAGCGTCTCGCGGGAGATCCCCGCCCAGTTGGCCAGCTCGGCCTGGCTGAGCCGCAGCGGGATCTCCGTCCCCCGCGACGTGCGCTCCCCGAACCGGTGGGCCAGCTCCAGCAGGTGGTAGGCGAGCCGCTGCGGATGGTCGGCCGCCCGGACCGCGTGCCGCCGCCCGCCGTAGGTCACCGCCTCCGACACCGTGTGCATCATCGCCTCGGCGACCTGCGGGTTGGCCGCCAGCAGGCTGCGGAACTTGCGGCGGTCCACGCGCAGCGCCGCGACATGGTCCAGGACGGCGACCGTGCCGCGCTGCGGGTGCCCCCACGGGCCGAGCACGCCGACCAGGTCCCCCGACCCGAACAGGTCGATGATCGACTCGTCGCCCTCGCTGGAGTCCACGAACTCCTTGGCGACCGCGTTGCTCGCCACCCGCGGCGCCGACTTGAACACCACGTAGACGGCGGGGGCGGTGACCCCCTGGTGGCACAGCATCCCGCCCGGCGGGACGTCGGTGCGCCGCCCCATCGCCCGCAGCGCCTGCCGGTCCGTCGCGGACAGCAGCCCCCAGAAGCTGCCCGGCCGCACGTCGTGGTCGATCACCCGTTCACCCGCCGCCCGTCATCGCCGCCGCCAGCGTCCAGAACAGGAACAGCACCGAGGTCGCCACCGCCCAGGCGAGCGCCTGCCACGCCAGTTCGCCGCAGCGGTGCGCCGCCGACAGCAGCCTGCGCAGCTCCGTGTCGCGGATCCGCGTGTCCAGCACGTCGGTCGCGCCGTGGGGCGCCCACGGCACCCCGGGGTCGAGGGGCGAGGAGGTGCGGCGCCGGACCTCCTCCAGGACCGAGACCAGCGTCAGCCGCGACCGGACCGCGAACGCCGCCGACACCGCGCAGGCCCCCGCGAGCACCGGCAGCAGCGCCAGCGCGACGGCGCCGGGCGCCCCCGCCGCGATCCGTGTCACGGTCCCGACCGCGACCACGGCGAGCAGCACGAGGGCGATCGCGGCGTCCTGGCCGCACAGCCGGACCAGCGCGCAGGCGTGCCCGAGGATGTCCTCCGGCGTCTCCCCGCTCCGTCCGGGGCGGAATGCCGTTGCCAAAGCGCCACCGTCCTCCCGGATGTTTTCCGATCTTCCACAAACCATCGTGCGCCAGCAAGGGCGCGGCTTCCGTCCGCGGGCGCACGATTCGGCTGCGTCTGGTGACGCATTCCACTGAGTGGACCGGGTGCCCGTGTCCGCGGGGGCCGATGGGGAATGATGGGCGACCGGACCACCCGCCGGGAGGACGCATGAGCTACACGGGCACGGTCGAGGCCGGCGGCCGCCCCGACGTCCGGGAGCTGCCGGGTCTGACCGTCACCAAGGTGGCGGTGGGCCCCTACGACAACAACGCCTACATCCTGCGCTGCGCCGCCACCGGGGAACAGCTCCTGGTCGACGCCGCCAACGAGGCGCCCCGCCTGCTGGAGCTGCTCGGCGACCGGCCGCTGGCCCGCATCGTCACCACCCACCGCCACCAGGACCACTGGGGCGCGCTCAGCGAGGTCGCCCGTGCCACCGGGGCGCCGGTGGTGGCGCACCCGCGCGACGCCGAGGCGCTGCCCGAGCCGGTGACCGAGCCCGTCGAGCACGGCGCCACCGTCCGCGTGGGGCGGGCGACGCTGGAGGTCGTCCACCTGCGCGGGCACACGCCCGGTTCGATCGCCCTGCTGTACGACGCCGACGGCGAGCTGGCCGCCAGCCCGCACCTGTTCACCGGCGACAGCCTGTTCCCCGGCGGCGTGGGCAAGACCTGGGGCGACCCCACCCTGTTCAAGCGGCTGCTGTCGGACGTCGAGGAGCGCGTCTTCGACCGGCTCCCCGACGCTACCTGGTTCTACCCGGGCCACGGCAAGGACTCCACGCTCGGCCGCGAGCGCCCCTCGCTGCCGGAGTGGCGCTCGCGCGGCTGGTAGGCGCGCCAGCGCGCCGGTAGCGCGCACGGCCGGTCGGCCGGAACGGCGGGTCGCCGGGAGACCGAGGAACAACCGGTCGGAAGTGTTCGTTTGTCCAACCACACTTCCGCAGACCTCGGGGCCGACTCAGGAGATGGATCATCCACGAACCCGCTGACGTGGGCCGGGGGCCCGCCCTGCGCTTTCCCTCCGGCTCGCTGGTGCTCGTCGCGGGGCTCCCGGGGGCCGGCAAGAGCACCCTGCTGAACCGGATCTACGGGCTGCGCGGCGACGAGACCGGCCCGGTGGTCGCCGCGGGCGGCGTCCAGGTGATCGACTCGCGGCAGTCCCGCAACTGGTGGGCCCGCTACCTGGGCCCGCTCCCCCCGCGGCTGCGCACGCCGATCGTCCACGCGACGCACGTGTGGCGCATCGGCCGCGCGGTCGTCGGCGGCCGCGGCGCCGTCGCCCACACGCGCGGCACCTGGCCGCACATCCTGTACTGCTTCGCCTGGCTGGCGCGGCTGCGCGGCGCGGAGGTCCACCTCGTCCTCCTCGACGTCGATCCCGAGACGGCCCGCGCCGGGCAGTTCGCCCGCGGCCGCGTCGTGACCGGCGCCGCGTTCGCCCGCCACCGCCGCCGCTGGGGGCCGCTCGTCGAACGCGCGCGCGGCGGGACGCTCCGTCCCGCCGCCGGGGTCGTGGTCCTGGACCGCGACTCCGCCGACAAGCTGGAGCACATCCACTTCGGCTGACCCGCCGGCCGGGCGGTGCGCGGTGCCGTGATCCCCGGGACGCCGCTCTATAGGGTCGGAGCACCAGACTTCGACGAGAGGCGGCAGCATGGGGCAGCGGGTGCGCGGGGTCATCGCGCCGGGACGGGGCGAGCCGGTGCGGATCGAGACGATCACGGTCCCCGACCCCGGGCCGGGCGAGGCGGTCGTCGCGGTCCAGGCGTGCGGTGTCTGCCACACCGACCTGCACTACCGCGAGGGCGGCATCAACGACGAGTTCCCGTTCCTGCTCGGGCACGAGGCCGCCGGCGTCGTCGAGTCGGTCGGCGACGGCGTGACCGAGGTCGCGCCCGGCGACTTCGTCGTCCTGAACTGGCGGGCGGTGTGCGGGCAGTGCCGGGCGTGCGTGCGCGGGCGCCCCTGGTACTGCTTCGACACGCACAACGCCGCCCAGAAGATGACCCTGGACGACGGCACCGAGCTCTCCCCCGCGCTCGGCATCGGCGCGTTCGCCGACAAGACCCTCGTCGCCGCCGGGCAGTGCACCAAGGTCGACCCGGCCGCGCGGCCGGCGGTGGCCGGGCTCCTCGGCTGCGGCGTCATGGCGGGCCTGGGCGCCGCGATCAACACCGGCGGCGTCGGGCGCGGCGACTCGGTCGCGGTCATCGGCTGCGGCGGCGTCGGCTCGGCGGCGGTGCTCGGGGCGCGGCTGGCGGGCGCGGCGCGGATCATCGCGGTCGACCTGGACGAGCGCAAGCTCACGACCGCGCGGAAGCTCGGCGCCACCCACACCGTCCACGCGCGGGACACCGACGTGGTGGAGGCCGTGCGGGAGCTCACCGGCGGGTTCGGCGCGGACGTCGCCATCGACGCGGTCGGCCGCCCCGAGACCTACGAGCAGGCGTTCTACGCGCGGGACCTCGCCGGGACCGTCGTGCTCGTCGGCGTCCCCACCCCGGAGATGAGGCTGGAGCTCCCGCTGCTGGACGTGTTCGGGCGGGGCGGGTCGCTCAAGTCGTCCTGGTACGGGGACTGCCTGCCCTCCCGCGACTTCCCCATGCTCATCGACCTCCACCTCCAGGGGCGGCTCGACCTCGACGCGTTCGTGTCCGAGACCATCGCGCTGGACGGCGTGGAGGCCGCGTTCGAGAAGATGCACCACGGCGACGTGCTCCGCTCGGTGGTGGTCCTGTGACGGACGGCGATCGCGGGGTGCGCGTCGACCACCTCGTCACCTCCGGGACGTTCTCGCTGGACGGCGGCACCTGGGAGGTCGACAACAACGTCTGGATCGTCGGGGACGACGCGGAGGCCGTCGTCATCGACGCCGCGCACGACCCGGACGCGATCGCGGCGGCGCTGGGCGGGCGGCGGCTCGTGGCGATCGTGTCCACACACGGCCACGACGACCACATCGACGCGGCTCCCGCGCTGGCGGCGGCCACCGGGGCGCCCGTCCTGCTGCACCCGGACGACCTGATGCTGTGGAGGCAGCGGCACCCTGACACCGAGCCGGACGGCGCGCTCTCCGACGGGCAGGCCGTCACCGTCGCGGGGACCGCGCTGAACGTCCTGCACACGCCCGGCCACAGTCCGGGCGCGGTGTGCCTGCACGCCCCTGCCCTCGGGACGGTCTTCTCCGGCGACACCCTGTTCAGCGGCGGGCCGGGCGCCACCGGCCGGTCCTTCTCCGACTTCCCCACGATCATCACCTCGATCCGGGAGCGGCTGCTGACGCTGCCGCCCGGCACCGTCGTCCGCACCGGGCACGGCGACGCGACGACGATCGGCGCGGAGGCGCCGCACCTGGAGGAGTGGATCGCCCGGGGCCACTGAGCGGTCGGGCCGTCCGGGGCCCGCGGGCCGCGATAGGGTCCGCTGTGAGCCGGCGCACGGCGAGCGAGAGGGGTGCGATGCGGCCCAGGGCACCGGTCGCCCTCCCCTACACGGTGTCGGCGTGCGCGTTACTGCTGGTCACGGCGTCGGCGGGGTGCGGGGAGAGCGCCGAAGGATCGTCGGGCGCACTGGAGGTCCCGCCGCCCGTCTCCACCCCGGCCCCGGCGGCCCCCGCCGCGCCCGGCGCCGCCGCACCCGCCGACACCTCCACCGAAGCGCCCACCGCCTCGCCGACGGCGAAGGCGGGCGTCCCGGACGGGCGGCCCCTCGGGCGGCCCGGCAAGTGGCGCATCACCACCTACTACACGGCCTCGCAGAGCCTGTACCGGGGCAGGGCGAAGGCGGTGCGCGGATGCCTGAGGTTCCACTGCTCGCACGGGAAGGACCCCCTCGGCTCCTACCCGGAGGACTTCCTGAAGGTGGTCCGGACGGAGGGCAGCGGGCACCTCACCTCGGGGCGGCAGCGGGGCCGGTACCTGAACTGGTCGTCCAGCGTCGGGTTCTGGCTGGACGACACGACCCGCGACTCGGCGGGCCGCCCGCTGCGGGCCTGGACGTCGGCCGCCGCCGACCGGTCGGTGCTCGCGCGCGGGCGGCGGTTCGCGATCACCGGATGCGGGCGGGAGGGCGGCGGGCGCCCCGTCGAGGCCGAGGTGTGCCGGAGGTTCCGCGAGGCGCGCTGGACGGTCACCGACCTGTTCCGCCCCGGCTACGGCGGCGAGTACCACGCCGACGTCTACATCGGCGAGGAGCACGGGACGCGGCTGGCCGGCTCGCCGCTCTACACGACCCTGAAGGGCGCCACGCTCACCGGGGTGCGGTGACGCCGGACGGCGCCCGGCGCCCCGAGCGCGGCTACGTCCGGATGGGATCCAGCAGGCGGTGCGGAGAGCGCAGCGCGACGCTGACCGGGTCGTCCCGGTAGCGCGCACCGGGGACGGCGTGGATCTCGATGTCCTCGACCGGGACGGTGCGGCCGCAGGACGGGCAGCCGCCGTCGCGCCCGACCTTGGTTCCGCACTCCGCGTGCACGAAGGTGCGGTACGTCTCCGCCGACAGGTGCTCCTCGGCCCACCGGACGAGCGTGTGCACGACGGGGAACAGCTCCTTGCCCATGTCGGTGAGGACGTAGTCGTGCCCCTCCTTGACCATGACGCCGGTCTCCACGAGCAACTGGAGCCGTCCGGACAGCACCGCGCGGGGGATGTCGAGCCGGGCCAGGAAGTCGCTGAACCGCCGGACGCCGTAGATCGCGTCCCGGACGATCAGCAGGGTCCAGCGCTCGCCCACGACCTCCAGCGCGCGGGCGAGCGAGCAGTCCTGCGCCGCGTAGTCCTTGCCGAGTGCCATGTGCGCCACACTACCGCCCCGGGGGTTCGTTCACTGAACTCAATCATGCTACGGTCGGCCCTTGAGTTCAATCACTGAACCGCTCTCGGGAGACCGCATGACGACTCTGGCGACCCCTCGCGCCGGGCAGCGCACTCCGGGCTCCACCGCCGCGCTGGCCGTGCCCGCGGCCGCGACGCTGCTGGCACTGATGAACTACACCGCGCCGATGGCGACGCTGACCGAGACCTCGCACGGCCTGGCCGCGGGCGGGACGGCCCGGATCTGGCTGATGAGCTCGATCAGCCTCGGCCTCGCGGCGGCGCTGCTGGCCATCGGGAGCCTCGCCGACGACCACGGGCGGCGGCGGGTGTTCACCGGCGGCGCCGTCGCGCTCGCCGTCTCCAGCGTCGTCTGCGCGGTGGCCCCCACCGCGCCCGTCTTCGTGGCCGGGCGGATCGTGCAGGGCGCGGCGAGCGCCGCGCTGCTGGCGACCGGGCTCGGCATCATCGCCGCCACGTTCGGGGCGGGCCCGCGCCGAGCCCGCGCCACCGGGATCTGGGGCGCGATGCTCGGGCTCGGCATCGCGCTCGGCCCGATCGCGTCGGCCGGGCTGACCGCGGCGGGGAACTGGCGGGCCTGGTACTGGGTCGCCGCCGCCGGGTCGGTGGCGCTGGGCGTCGCCGCCCGGTCGCTGGCCGAGTCGCGGGCGGACCGCCCGCGCGGCCTCGACCTGCCGGGCCTCGCCACGATGAGCCTCGGGATCGCGGCGCTGGTCGCGGCGATCACCTGGGGACGGGTCGGGTGGACGCGTCCGGGCGTCCTCGCGCTGTTCGCGGCGGCGGCCGTGCTGCTGGCCGCGTTCACCGCGATCGAGGCGCGGCGCCGCGAGCCGATGCTCGACCTCGGGCTGCTGCGCCGCCGGGCGTTCCTGCTGTCGATCTCGGGCGCGCTGGTCACCGGGCTCGCGGTGATCGGGGTCATGAGCTACTTCGCGACCGTGCTGACGCTGGTGCTCGGGCTGTCCACGATCGCGTCGGCGCTGGTGCTGGCGATCTGGTCGGGGCTGTCGTTCGTGACGGCGCTGCAGGCGCGCCGGATGCCCGCCCGGCTGCCCGCCGGGCGGCTGCTCGGCGCCGGGCTGGCGCTCAGCGCGGTCGGCGAGTTCGCGATGATCGGCCTCACCCCGGACGCGCACTGGTGGCGGTTCGCCCCCGGGCTGGCCCTGTCGGGCGCGGGCAGCGGCCTCGCCAACGCGATGCTCGCCCGGGTGGCGGTGGACAGCGTCCCCGCCGACCGCGCCAGCATGGGCTCGGGCGCCAACAACACCGCCCGCTACCTCGGCGCGTCAGTGGGCGTCGCGGTGGTCGGCGCGATCGCCACCGGCTCGGGCGACGCCCCGTCCGCGCTCGCGCACGGCACGAACGTCGCCATGCTCGTCTCGGCGGTGGTCGCGCTGCTGGGCGCCGCCCTGGCGGCCGCCCTCGCCACCGGGCGCTGAGCCCCGATCACGGCTCCGCGTCGCCCCTCTGACCGCTACCCCTTGAGGGGTATGCGGTGGATCGTCCCGGGGGGTGACGCGGCCGGGGGCCGCCGTTGCCTATAACCGAGTCATGACGATTCCGCGCCCGGCCCGCGACGACCTGCGTGCGGCCATGGCGGCCCGCCGCGAGCTGGGGCCCGACTACGACGAGGCCTTCATCGACTCGGTGGTGGACCGCATCGAGGAGACGCTGGCGCCCCGCGCCTCCCGCTTCCCGGCACCGGCCCCCGCGCCGCGCCGCGCGACCCCGAAGCCGAGCCGGGAGACCGGCGAGCGGGACCACAGCCTGGCGCTCGCGGTGCTCTCGCTGCTGGCCGCGATCCCGCTCAGCGCGATCTCGGTGGTCAACGGCGGGCTGCCGGCCCTGATGTTCGTCCTGACGATGATCGTGATACTCAACGTCACCTACATGTTCCGGCCCCGCCGCGACTGACCGGCCCGCCGGGCCCCCGGCGGGCCCCGGCGGGGTCAGGCGCCCGGCTCGGGGTCGCGGGGCAGTCCGAGCAGCCGCTCGCCGATGATGTTGAGCTGCACCTCGGTGGTCCCGCCGTAGATCGTCATCGCGCGGCCGAACAGCATGGCCCGCGCGAGCAGCCCGCTCTCGGTCCTCGGCATCTCGGTGGCGGCGGCCGCGCCCTGCGCCGCCCAGCAGTGGTCGGCGACGTCCTGGTTGAACTGGACGCCGAGCAGCTTGCGGACGCTGGACTCCGCGCCCGGCCCCACGCCGCCCAGCCGCTTGAGCGTGCCGCGCAGCGCGAGCAGGTCGATCGCGTGCCCTCGCGCGATGAGCCCGCCGGCCTCGGTGAGCGCGACCGCGTCCAGGTACCTGCCCTTGAGGAAGGCCAGCAGCTCGGGGACGCCCATGCCGAGCCCGCCGCCGGTCGAGAGCGTGACCCGCTCGTTCGACAGCGTGTCGCGGGCGACCTGCCAGCCCCGGCCGACCTCCCCGACGACCTGGTCGTCGGGGACGAACACCCCGTCGAGGAACACCTCGTTGAAGAGGGCCTCGCCGGTCAGCTCCCGGAGCGGGCGGACGTCGACGCCCTCGGCGCGCATGTCCACGAGGAAGTAGGTGATGCCCTCGTGCTTGGGGGCGTCCGGGTCGGTGCGGGCGACGCAGAACCCCCAGTCGGCGCGCCGCGCGACCGACGTCCAGACCTTCTGGCCGGTGAGCCGCCAGCCGCCCGCGACCCGCTCGGCGCGCGTCGACAGCGAGGCCAGGTCCGAGCCCGCGCCGGGCTCGGAGAACAGCTGGCACCACGCCATCGCGCCGCGCAGCGTCGGGCGCAGGAACCGCTCCTGCTGCTCGCGCGTCCCGTACCGGACGAGCGAGGGCACCAGCCACGCGCCGATCTTCAGGCGCGGCGGCGCGACCCCGGCGGCCCGCAGCTCCTGCTCGATGAGCACCTGCTCGACCGGGCCCGCGCCGCGTCCCCACGGCCGCGGCAGGTGCGGAACGCTCCACCCCTCGTCGGCCATGCGGGCGTGCCGCGCGTCCTCGTCCTCGATCACCGCCAGCTCGGCGACGCCCGCGCGGATGCCCTCGCGCAGCGGACGGGCGTCCTCGTCCAGCTCCAGCACGACCTCGCGGCGGCCGCCCTCCAGCGCGAGCCGGGCGAGCGTGGCGGCCCAGTCCCCGGCGGGGCCGAGGAGCGCCCTCAGCGTCAGGGCACGGCGCAGGTAGAGGTGCGCGTCGTGCTCCCAGGTGAAGCCGATGCCGCCGAGGATCTGGATGGCGTCGCGCGCGGTCCGCACGCCCGCGTCGACGGCGACGACGGCGGACACGGCGGCGGCGAACCCGGCGGCGGGCGCGCCCTCCTCCAGCGCGCGGGCGGCGTCCCAGGCGGCGGCGCGAGCCTGCTCCAGCTCGACCAGCATCCGCGCGGCCTTGTGCTTGACGCCCTGGAACTGCCCGATCGGGCGGCCGAACTGCACGCGGACCCGCGCGTGCTCGGCCGCGGTGGCGACGAGCCAGCCCGCGAGCCCGGCGGCCTCCGCGCCGAACAGCGCGGCGGCCAGGTCGCGGACATGGGCGGTGGTCAGCCCGTCCAGCACCCGGCCCGCCGGGACGCGGACCCCGGACGCCTCGACCGACGCGACCCGGCGGACGCGGTCCAGGCTCTCCCGGACCGGCGCCACCGCCAGGTCGGCGGCCTCGACCGCGACCCACCGCTCGCCGCCCTCGGCCGCGATGGGCAGGACGAGCACGTCGGCGAGCGCGGCGCCGAGCACGATCCCGGCCGTCCCGGTGACGACCAGCGTGTCGCCGTCGCGGCGGCCGGTGAACCCGCCCTCCAGCGCGACCGCGCCCGTCCGCGCGCCGCCCGCCAGGCCCGGCAGCAGCTCGGCGCGGGCCTTGGCGTTGCCGGAGGCGTTCACGGCGGCGCTCGCCAGCACCGTGGGGAGGAACGGTCCAGGCGCGACCGCGCGGCCCAGCTCCTCAACGGCCACGGCCAGCTCCGGCAGACCGTAGCCCTGGCCGCCGTGCTCCTCGTCCAGGTGCAGGCCGAGCAGGCCCTGCTCGGCCAGGGCGGGCCAGAACGCGGGCCGGGTCTCCGCGGCGGCCTCCAGGGCGGTCCGGACGCTCGCCGCCGTGACGTGGCGCCCGGCGAACCCGCGCACCGCGCCGGCGAGCGCCTCGTGTTCCTCGGTCAGCCCGATGGCCATCCGTCCCCCTCCGCAGCCCGTGGTGACATCCATTCTAGAACAGGATTCTGATCCAGTGCGTCCGCGATGCCGCGCTCATCCCCCTAGGGAAAAGGACCGCGGGCGCCCCTGGCCAGGGACGCCCGCGTGGAGACGAGTGGGGACGCTCAGGATGCGTTCGGGTCCGTCGCCTTCACTTCCGGGCGTGTCCCGCCCGCCACCTCGCCCGGCGCCCCGTCCTTCGCGCGGGCGGCGGCGCGGTCGCCCACGGCGAGGCTGGCGACCGTGGTCGCGACGAGGGTTCCGGCGATCACCGCGAGGGACAGCCAGATCGGCACGTCCGGCGCCCACTCCACGCCGTACTCGTGCATCGCGTGCAGGATCAGCTTGACCCCGATGAAGCCCAGGATGAACGCCAGCCCGTGGCCGAGGTAGACCAGCCGTTCCGCGAGCCCGCCGAGCAGGAAGTAGAGCTGGACGAGGCCCATCAGCGCGAACGCGTTGGCGGTGAACACCAGGTACGGCTCGGTGGTCAGACCGAAGATCGCCGGGATCGAGTCCAGGGCGAACATCACGTCGGTGGAGCCGATGGCGATCATGACGATCAGCAGCGGGGTCACCATCCGGCGCCCGCCCCGCCGCACGAGGAAGCGGTTGCCGTCGTAGTCCGGCGACGTCGGGATGATCCGCTTGGCCCACCGCAGCAGCGCGTTCTCCTTGAACTCGTCCTCGTCGCCGCCCCGGACGAGGCCGTAGGCCGTCCAGATGAGGAACGCGCCGAAGATGAAGAACACCCAGGTGAAGGTCGCGATCGCGGCCGCGCCGACCGCGATGAACGCGCCGCGCAGCACCAGCGCGATCACGATGCCCGCCATCAGCACGGTGTGCTGGGCGTGCTTGGGCACGGCGAACCGCGCCAGGATCACCATGAACACGAACAGGTTGTCGACGCTGAGGCTCTTCTCGGTGACGAACCCGCCGAAGTACTGGGCGGCGTACTCGCCGCCGGAGAACAGCCAGACCCCGGCGCCGAACGCGACGGCGAGGCCGAGGTAGACGACCGACCAGAACGCGGCGCGCCGGGTGGTGAACTCCCGCGTGTCGTTGCGGTGGATGAGGAACAGGTCGGCGGCGATGACGGCGAGGATCCCTGCCAAGGTCAGGGCCCACACCAAGGGTGAGACGGACAACGTGACTCCTCCGGCGGACACGGTAGGGGCGCCGGAGGTCTCTCCCGCCCGCGCCGTGCGGGCCGCGGCTCCCGGGCCGGTGCGGACCGGCCGTGCTGACGAGAACCGCGCGCGGGGATACTCCCCTCCATCACCTTCTTCAACGCGTGCCGCCACCAGGCCGTTCCCCGTTCGGCGAACTTTCCCCGATCCGCCGCGAACCAGACCTCCGGACGCGGCGTCTAAGGCCCGGTCATCCGCCGCCCTCAGCGGGCGCGGGCGGCCACCAGGTCGCGGTACAGGTCGGCGAGTTGGCGGGCGGCGTCGTCCTCGGTGGGCAGCCGCGCGGCGCGGCGCGCGGCGGCCGAGCCGAGCCGCAGGGCGAGGGCCGGGTCGTCCAGGACGCGGCTCACCGCGCGCTGGAGCACCTCGGGGTCGCCGGGCGGCACCAGCAGCGCCGCCTCGCTCTCCGGGCCGTGCAGCAGCCCGGGCCCGGACGCGGCGCGCTCCCCGGCGCCGACCATGCCGGGGATCCCGCCGACCCGCGTGGCGACGAGCGGCCGCCCGGCGCGCAGGATCTCCTGGACGATCAGCGGCTGCCCCTCCCACACGCTCGGCACGACGGCGACGTCGGCGGCGGCGAGCAGCGCCGGGACGTCGCCGCGCCGCCCGAGCAGCCGGACGGGCAGGTCCTCGGCCTCGACCCGGTCGCGCAGGTCGTCGGCGAGGGGCCCGTCCCCGGCGATCACCACGAGCGGGACCGGCGTGCGGCCCGACCAGCCGCGCGCCGCGTCCAGCAGCGTGGGCAGGCCCTTCTGCTCGGCGAGCCGCCCCACCGTGACGACCAGCGGGCGCTCGCCCACCCCCAG
Organism: Actinomadura litoris; assembly: GCF_009733595.1. Classification (GTDB taxonomy): domain Bacteria; phylum Actinomycetota; class Actinomycetes; order Streptosporangiales; family Streptosporangiaceae; genus Spirillospora; species Spirillospora litoris. The sequence continues at coordinate 709,149 of NZ_WOFH01000004.1, forward strand.
TTCGGCGCGAACGTCGGCGCGGGCGGCGGGCCCCGGCTGCGAGCGCGGCGCCGGGGCGGGGACGAGCGCGTGCCCCACCGACCGGGCGCGCAGCTCGCGCATCCGCTCCTCCAGGTCGGGCGAGACGCCGAGGACGAGGGTCGCGCCCCGCGCCACGACCCGTTCGAGCGCGCCGTGGATCGCGGCGGTCCGGCCGCCCGCGATGACGGCGTTGTGCAGCGTGACGACCAGCGGCGGCCCGCCGCGCGCGAACCGCAGCGGCCCCGGCGCGACCCGCGCGCACGCCCCCACCGCGAGGGCGCCCGCGCGCAGGCCGTGGGCGTGCACGACGTCCGCGCCGCGCAGCAGCCCGCGCAGCCGCGCGAGCGCCCTGGCGTCGCTTACCGGGCGCGGGCGGTCGGCCAGATCGAGCTCGGCGAACCGGACGCCGCCGCCCGCGAACCCGAACGCCTCCTCGGTCGAGGCGGGACCGCACACCAGCACCCGCGCGCCGCGCTCCGCCAGCCGCGCGGCGACCGACCGGACGTGCCGCCCGACCCCGCCCGCGCTGGTCCCGAGGACGAGCGCCACGCGCATCCCGTCCAGCCCGCGCTCGGCACCGGCGGCCCCGCCCGGGGTGTCGGCACCGGTGTTCCCGTTCACTTGTTCAGGCATTCCGTGTGACCTTCCGGCTGAGGACGGCCCGCAGGTCCCGGCCGTCGATCACGAACGCGATGAGGACGAAGACCGCGGCGGCGACCGCGGCGGCGAGGGCGCCCGCGCCGGCGCCGCGGATCTGCCCACCGGTCCCGATCGCGGCGGCGGCCGCGTATCCGGCGGCGCCGCCCCCGGCGGCCCCGGCGAGCCCGGCGGCGAGCACGCGCGGCACCCCGTGCACCGCCGCCGCCCCCCGGGCGCGGACGAGCGTGCCCAGCAGCAGGACGCCCGCGACCGTCATGCCGATCGCGTTGCCCGCGCCGAGCGCGGCGACCACCCACTGGCGTCCGGCGGCGAGGACCAGCGCGACGTCGGCGGCCATGACCACGAGCCAGCCGGTGACGACGGCGACCGCGCCCATCCGCCCCCGGTGGCAGGCGAACAGGACCCGCCCGAGATGGGCGACCAGCCCGTAGCCGAGGAGGCCGGGCGCGAACGCCAGGACGGCGCGGGACAGCACGTCCTGCTGGGCCGGCTGGCCTGGGTTGAACACGGCCGAGACGGGCAGCGCGACGGCGGCCAGCACGGCCGCGCCCGCGCACGACACCAGGATCACCGCGCGGGTGGTCGAGGCGGTGATCTGGTCGAACCGGTCCCGCTCCCCCGCGCTCATCCGCGCCGACAGCATCGGGAACGCGCTGGTCGCGATCGGCACCGCCAGGATCGCCCACGGCAGCAGGTAGACCGCCCAGGCGTACTGGTAGTTGGCGAGGGCGCCGCCCGTCCCCTCGTAGCTGAGCCGGACGACCAGCAGCGCCGACAGCTGCTGCGCCGCGACCGTCGCCAGGCCCGCGAGCGCGAGCCGCCGCACGCGCCGCGCCACCCCGTCCGGGAAGCGGAACGTGGGCCGCAGCCCGAGCCGCAGCCGCCACGCCGCGATCCCGGCGGTGACGGCCATCGCGACGCCGCCGAGCGCCGTCCCGGCCGACAGGGTCAGCTCGGCGGAGCGCGGCAGCCCCGCCAGGTCGTTCTCGTAGCCGTCGCCGAGCGGCGCGTACACCAGGTAGGCGCCGATCACCACGAGGCTGGAGGCCAGCGGCGCGAGCGCGGGCGCGACGAACCGGCGGTGCGACTGGAGCAGCCCGTACAGCACGACCGCCACCCCGTACATGATCATCTGCGGCGCCATGACCGCGAGCATGGTCCCGCCCACGTCGACGATCTCGCCGCGCCGGCAGCCCTTCAGGTCGCCGCCGACCAGCAGCTCCATGATCGGCCGGGAGCCCAGCGCCATCAGCGCCGACAGCGGCACCATCAGCGCGACGATCCAGGTCAGCAGCGCCGAGCCGATCCGGCGGACCTCCTCGCGGTCGCCGCGCTCGGCGGGCCCGGCGAGCACCGGCACTACCATCGCGGTGAGCGCGCCGCCCGCCACGATCTCGTAGACGATGCTGGGGAACTGCGTCGAGGTGAAGTAGGCCTGGCTGAGGCAGGACGTCGTGACGGTCTGGGAGAAGGCGTAGGTGCGTCCGAAACCGGCGAGCCTGCTCAGGATCGTGATGACGCCGATGACGACGGCCGCGCCTGCGAGGCCGCCGGTGAGGCGGCGCAGGCGGGAGTGTTCACGGGTCGGCACGGCCGGTGGACGTCGCGGGGGGATCTGCTCGGACGCCTAGGCCGGTCCGTCCGCCGACGCGGAGGACGGGGCCTGCGCGTTCGAGGACGGCCCGTCGGACGGCGCGTGCGCCTGCGCGGGCACCGAGGCACCGGAGCCGGAGCCGGAACCGGAACCGGCGGGTTCGGCGGGGCGGCGGCCGAGCATGTCGAGCCGGTTCAGCGCCGGGGTGCGGGCGATGACCTTGGTGAAGCTGACGTACTCGCTGGCGGCGTTCAGCCCGGCGAGCCCGGCCAGCACGGCCAGCCGCGGCCCGCGCCCGAGCCGGGTGGCGGCGAGGCCGAGCAGCGCCCCGAGCGCGTTGGCGCCGGTGTCGCCGAGCATGGCGCGCTCGGCGAGGTCCTCGCCGAGCAGGGCGGCGGCGGCGCCGAGCGGCGCGGCGACGACGGCGGAGCCGGAGGCGGTCAGCGCCAGCGGCGTGCCGGTGATCAGACCGACCTTGATCGCGCGGCCGGGGCGCAGGTCGAACAGGTTCATCAGGTTCGCGGACCCGGCGATGATCGCGCCGTTCACGACGGTGTCGAACGCGCGGCCCGTCCGGGAGGGGGCGGGGGACCCGGCGAGCGCGGCGGCGGCGACGCCGGTCGCGCCGATGCCGAGCAGCTTGACCGCGCCGCTGGTGACCTCGCCGCGCGCGAGCGCGCCGAGATGCCCCTTGAAGCCGCGGGACGCGCCGGACCCGGCGAGGTCGTCGTAACCGCCGAGGGCCCCGCACGCGGTGCCCGCCAGCAGCGCGGCGGCGCGGGCGCGGCCGCCCGGACCGGGCACCAGCAGCCCGCCCGCCACGGCGCCCGCGACGAACGCGGGCCCCTCCAGCAGCGTCACCGGCTCGCCGCGGTGGTTGGTGCGGCCCCACACCTGCTCCCCCGGCAGCCCGTTGAGGCCGGGGGGGCGGCGCGTCAGCGCGGCGTAGGCGGCGCGCGCCGCCGCGGCGCCGAGCGCCGCGCCGACCGCCAGCCGCGCGGCCCGAGCCGGGCCGGAGGCGATGCGTCGGTCCATCAGGTCACCCGTTCTTCCCCACCGTGGGCGCGGGCGAGGGCAGGTAGCCGCCCGCGCCGTCGCCCGTCCCGTACCGCCCGGACTTGCCGCCGAGCTCGTTCTGCAGCGCCAGGATCGCCACGACCTGCCCGGAGGAGGTGTCGACGGTGTCGACCGTCGACACCGAGTCATCGGTGTCGGACCCGCGCAGCGCGGCGATCAGCCCGCCCTTCTGCGCCGAGGTGGCCGGACCACCGACGACGGTACCGCGATCGGCGGCGTCGAGTGCGGCGGCCAGCGAGATCAGTGCCTTGTTGGCCTCGGCCCCGCCGTCGTAGGCGTAGACGTTGGACGGGGCGACCATCACCGCGACGGTCGCGTGCTGGCCGGGCTTCCCGCTGGTGGTGATGTACCCCGCCTGCTTGAAGCTGTTCAGCACGGTGCCGCCGGAGGGGTCCTCGCGGCCGGTCTTGGCGGCGTCCCTGGTGACCAGGGCGCTCGCGAGCACCGCGCCCGCCTTGGTGTAGGGGCCCGCGTCGGCGGGGAACTCCACGCCCCCGGTCTTGAGCTGGGAGGCGAGCTCGTCGACGGTGCCGCGCTGGTCCTCGTCCAGCAGCTTCTTCTGGATCGTGACGCGGCCGGTGACGGCGGCGCCGGCGGCCTTGGCCAGCTCGCCGAGCTGCTCGATGCTGTCGTCGCCGGCGCCGGGCGTCTCGACCAGCACCAGCGACTGGCCCTTGAGCCGGTCCGCGACGATCTGGGGCGCGAGGCCGGCGGCGAACTGCTCCTCGCCGCGCAGCTGCCGCTCGCTGCGCCGCTGGTCGAGGCGGGCCTGCTGGGCGGTCCGCGCCGCCGAGTTGGCCTGCTGGCGCAGGGTGTCGCTGACCGAGTCCGACAGCGTCGTGGAACCCAGCACGATGCCGAGCGCCAGCGCCAGGAAGATCGCGACGATGGAGACGAGGTGGTAACGGAAATCGATCACGTGAAGAGTCCGGTCAGCCAGAAGACGAAGGCGTGCCAGCGGTCGGCGAGCAGGGGACTGATGACGTCCCCCGCCGGTGACATGGCGACGGCGGTGACGATGGCGACGAAGGCGCCGAGGACGAGGAACAGCAGCGACCAGGTCGAGATGCGGCTGCGGTACAGGCGGCTGACGCCCTTGGCGTCGACGAGCTTGCTGCCGACCCGCAGCCGGGTGAGGAACGTGCTGGCCATCCCGGCGCGGCCCTTGTCGAGGAACTCGACCATGTTGGCGTGGGTGCCGACGGCGACGATCAGCGTGGCGCCCTTGTCGTCGGCGAGCAGCATCGCGATGTCCTCGCTGGTCGCGGTGGCGGGGAACACCACCGCCTCGGTGCCGAGCTCGTGCACCCGCTTCAGGCCCGGCGCCCGGCCGTCCCGGTAGGCGTGCACGACGATCTCGGCGCCGCAGGTGAGCGCGTCGTCGGAGACCGAGTCCATGTCGCCGACGATCATGTCGGGGCGGTAGCCCGCCTCCAGCAGCGCGTCGGCGCCGCCGTCCACCCCGATCAGGACCGGGCGGTACTCCCGGATGTAGGGGCGCAGGGTCGCGATGTCCTCGCGGTAGTGGTAGCCGCGGACGACGATCAGCGCGTGCCGCCCGGCGAGCTTGGTGCTCACCTCCGGCACGCCGACGCCGTCGATGAGCAGGTCGCGCTCGCGCTTGACGTACTCCATCGTGTTGGCGACGAACGCCTCAAGCTGGCTGGCGAGGCCCGCCTTGGCCTCGGTGAGCGCCGTCTCGACGGTCTCGGCGGTCTGCGCGGTGCCCTTGGCGACGACCTCCTCGCCGCGGTGGACGGTGCAGTCCTCGACGCGGACGTGGTCGCCCTCGGCCAGCCGGGTGAAGATCTCGGGGCCGACGTCGTCGACGAGCGGGATGCCGGCCTCGATGAGGATCTGCGGGCCGAGGTTCGGGTACCGGCCCGAGATGCTCGGCGCGACGTTCACCACGGCGCCGACCTGGCACGACACCAGCGCCTCGGCGCTGACGCGGTCGAGGTCGACATGGTCGATCACGGCGACCTCGCCGGGCTGGAGCCGCTTGGTGAGGTCCTTGGTGCGGCGGTCGAGGCGGGCGACGGCGGTGACGCCCGTCCGGCCGTCGTCGCGGGCGCGGCCCAGCGCGAGCACGCGCCTCGGCAGCTTCTGGGCCAGCCGGACGCGCCGCTCGGTGGTGGGAGACGGGTCTTTCATCACCGACCATCCTGCCAGAGGGCGGGCGTGAACATCGGCAGTGGCGGACGTCCAGGCGTGTCCGTTCGCATACCCTCTGTAGTTTTCACGCCCCCGAGCGCCGTTCGCCCGATCAGCGCGCCCGATCCGGACGGCCGGTGCGCCGGACCAGCGCGATCGGCGCGCCGGATCCGGCCGGTCAGCGCTCCTCGGCCGCCATCGCCAGCAGCTCCTCGGCGTGGGCGCGGCCGAGTTCGGAGTCCTCCAGCCCGGCGAGCATCCGCGACAGCTCCCGGACGCGGCCCTCGCGGTCCAGCGCGGTGACGCCGCTGCTGGTGACGGTGCCGTCGTCGGACTTCTCGACCATCAGGTGCTGGTCGGCGAACGCGGCGACCTGCGGCAGGTGCGTGACGACGATCACCTGCGCGTTGCGGGCCAGCCGGGCCAGCCGGCGGCCGATCTCGACGGCCGCCTTGCCGCCGACGCCCGCGTCCACCTCGTCGAACACGAACGTCGGGACGGGGTCGGCGCCCGCGAACACGACCTCGATCGCCAGCATGACCCGCGACAGCTCGCCGCCGGAGGCGCCCTTGTGCAGCGGCAGCGGCGGCGACCCGGGGTGCGGCGCGAGCCTGACCTCGACCTCGTCGAGGCCGTGCGGGCCGTAGTCCTGCGAGCGGCTGACGGTGACCTCGACCCGCGCGTGCGGCATCGCCAGCGCGGTCAGCTCCTCGGTGACGGCGCCGGAGAACCGCTCGGCCGCGCGGGTGCGGACGGCGGTCAGCTCGCCCGCCTCGGCGGCGAGCCGCTCGGCCAGCTCGGCGTGCTCGGCGCGCAGCTCCTCGATGCGGTCGTCGTCGCCCTCCAGCTCGGTGAGCCGCGCCGCCGAGCGCCGCGACCACTCCAGCACGCCCGCGACCGTCGCGTCCGGGCCGCCGTACTTGCGGGTCAGCGCGGTCAGCTCGGCCCGCCGCTCCTGGACGGCGGCCAGCCGCGCCGGATCGGCGTCCACCGAGTCGGCGTAGGAGGCGAGGTCGGTGCCGACGTCGGAGACCAGGTAGCCCGCCTCCGCGAGCCGGTCGGCGAGCCCCGCCAGCTCCGGGTCGTGGTCGCGGACGGCGTCCAGCGCGTTGCGGGCGGCGCCGAGCAGGCCGACGACGTTCGCGGCCTCGAACGCGGCGGCGGGGTCGCCGAGCAGCGCCTCGTGCGCGGAGTCGGCGGCGCCGTGCAGCGCGTCGGCGTGCCCGAGCCGCTCCTCCTCGGCGGCGAGGTCGACGTCCTCGCCCTCCTTCGGCTCGACCTTCTCGATCTCCTCCAGCCCGAACCGGAGCAGCTCCGCCTCCTGCTCGCGCTCGCGCGCCCGGGTGGTCAGCTCCTCCAGCAGCGCGCTCACCTGCCGGTGCCGCTGGTAGGCCTTGGTGTAGGCGCGCATGGGCTTGGTCAGCGCGCCGCCCGCGTACCGGTCGAGGGCGCCGCGCTGCCGGGCCGACTGCAGCAGCCGCTGCTGGTCGGACTGGCCGTGCACGGCGACCAGGTCGTCCGCGAGGTTGATCAGCACGCTCACCGGGACGGACCGGCCGCCGAGGAACGCCCGCGAGCGCCCCTCCGCCGACACCGAGCGGGTGACGATCAGCGCGCCGTCGTCCAGCTCGCCGCCCGCCTCCTCGACGCGCTCGACGACCCGGCCGCCCGGGTCGACGACGATCCGGCCCTCGACGGTGGCGCGGCCCGCGCCGGGACGGACCCGCTGCGGGTCGGCGCGGCCGCCGAACATCAGCCCGAGGCTCGTCACCACCATCGTCTTGCCCGCGCCGGTCTCGCCGGTCACGACGTTGAACCCCGGCGACAGATCGAGCACGGCCTCGTCGATCACGCCGAGGCCCCGGATCCGCACCTCATCGACCATCGGACGCACCAGCGTCACAACCCTCCGCAATACAGATCCCCGATCGGCGCCTGTGGAGATTATCCCCTCTGCCCGCCCGGCGCCTCCCCGTCCTGGGCGGGCGAGGGCCGCGCGGGCTGCCTGACCCGCCCCCGCCACCCCGTCACGGGCAGGCCGAACTTGGTGACCAGGCGGTCGGTGAAGGGGGTGAGGTGCAGCCGCGCGAGCCGCACCGGCAGCGCGCCCCTGCGGACCTCGACCCGCGCGCCCGGCGGCAGTTCGAGGGTGCGGCGCCCGTCGCACCACAGGACGGCGCGGGGCGTGCCGTCCAGCACCTCCACCGCGACCAGCGAGCGGGGCGACACCACCAGCGGGCGCGCGAACAGCGAGTGCGCGCTGATCGGGACGACCAGCATCGCCTCGACCTCCGGCCACACCACCGGCCCGCCCGCGGAGAACGCGTACGCGGTGGACCCGGTCGGTGTGGCGCACACCACCCCGTCGCAGCCCCAGTTCGACAGCGGGCGGCCGTCGATCTCGGCGACGACCTCCAGCATCCGCTCCCGCTCGGCCTTCTCGATGCTCGCCTCGTTCAGCGCCCACGTCGTGCCCATCACCGAGCCGTTGCGGCGGACGGTGACATCGACCGTCATCCGCTCCTCGACGTCGTAGCGGCGGTCGACGACGCGGTCGACGGTCGCGGCGAGGTCGTCGCGCTCGGCCTCGGCGAGGAACCCGACGTGCCCGAGGTTGACGCCGAGCAGCGGCGTGCCGGACGTGCGGGTCAGGTCGGCCGCGCGCAGCAGCGTCCCGTCCCCGCCGAGGACCATGACGACCTCGGCGTCCTCGGCGGCGGCCGTGCCGGGCCGGACGTCGACGCCCGCGCAGCCGATGTCGTCGGCCTCGCCCTCCAGCACCCGGACGGAGATCCCGGCGGCGCCGAGCCGCTCGATGACCAGCTGGGCGCTGCGGACCGCCTCGCGGCGCCCGGTGTGCGCGACGACCAGCACCGACCTCTCACTCATAGCCACCCTCCACTCCACCCGCTCCCTGGCACGCCCCGGTGCGGGGACGGCCTCCGGACCAACGCCCGCCGTAGGGGCGATGGTGCCCGGACGTTCACCGCGGGCCCTCCGCGATCGCCTTCGCGAGGTCGCCCTCGTCCAGCGGCGGGGCCCCGGCGCGCAGCCAGAGGAAGTACTCCACGTTGCCGGACGGGCCCGGCAGGGGGCTCGCGGTCACCCCCAGCACCCCGAGCCCCAGCGTGCCCGCGTGCGCGGCGACCCCGCGCACCGCCTCGGCGCGCAGCTCGGGGTCGCGGACGACGCCGCCCGCGCCGACGCGGTCCTTGCCGACCTCGAACTGCGGCTTCACCATGAGCGCGTAGTCGGCGTCCGGTGCGGCGCAGCGCCGCACCGGTCCGATGACCAGCTTCAGCGAGATGAACGACAGGTCGCCGACGACGAGGCCCGGCGCCGCGCCGAGCATGCCGGGCTCCAGGTCGCGGATGTTGACCCGCTCCAGGACGGTGACCCGCTCGTCGGTGCGCAGCGACCAGGCGATCTGCCCGTACCCGACGTCCACGGCGTCCACGTGCGCGGCGCCCGCGCGCAGCAGCACGTCGGTGAACCCGCCGGTCGAGGCGCCCGCGTCCAGGCAGTGGCGGCCCGCCACCTCCAGCCCGGCGAACGCGGCGAGCGCGCCCGCGAGCTTGTGGCCGCCGCGCGAGACGTAGCCGGGGCCGGTGTCGGCCTCGTCCACGACGATCGCCGCGCCGGTCTCGACCTGCGTGGCCGCCTTCCCGGCGCGCTGCCCGCCGACCCGCACCCGCCCGTCGGCGATCAGTTGCGTCGCCTGCTCGCGCGAGCGCGCCAGGCCGCGCCGGACCAGCTCGGCGTCGAGCCGCCGTCTGCTCATCCGCGGCTTCCCGCGTTGCCGGGGGCGACGGGTTCTCCCGGACGGGGCCGCAGCGCGCTCGGGAAGGCGGGCCGCTGCGGCTGGGGCGGCTGCCTCGGCTGGGCGGAATCGTCGTCCTGGTCGGCGGCGGCGAGCAGCTCCTGGAGCCGCTGGTGCACGTCCTCGAAGATCTCGACGTGCTCGGGGACGGGGCGTCCGGGCAGGTCGCCGAGCCGGGCCAGCGCGGCGTCCACGCGCGGGTCGCCGGTGGGCTCGGGCGGCGGCGCCGCCGCGACCTCCGGCTCCGCGGCCGGCTCCGGGGGCGCCGCCGGGGGCGCCGCCGCGCCGGCGTCGCCGGTCGCGCCGGGGTCTCCGGCGTCCCCGGCCCGCGGCTCGGGCACCTCGTCGGACATCACGTTCCACCTCCCAGTGGCCCCCGGCGCACGCGCCGGGTCGCTCCGGTCTCGGTCAGAACGCTACCGTCCATTCACGACAGCGTCGCCGACCGAACGGGGGGACGGCCCGACCATGGCGACCGACGAGGAGTGCCGGGCGGCGCTCGGCCGTGTGGCCGAGCGCCTCGCCGGGGTGGACGCCGAGCGCTTCGCCGAGCACGTGGTGGAGCGCACGATAAGCTGCCGCGTCCCCGATCTGGGGCTGGCCTACCGGACGCGCCTGCACCGCGGCGGACTGGATGCGGTCACCTCCGATCCCGCCCCGCAGGACGCGCAGGTCAGGCTCACCGTGGCCAGCGACGACCTGGTCGCGCTGGCCGACGACGAGCTGAGCCCCGCCAAGGCGTGGGCCACCGGCCGCCTCAAGATCGAGGCGAGCCTGTTCGACCTGCTGCGCCTGCGCAAACTGCTGTGAACCGCAAGCCGCTGTGACCCGCGGCCCGCCGGTCAGCGGGCGTGGTAGGCGCGCGGCAGCCGGAGCCCGCGCGCGGCCATGACGGTCCGGAGCCGGTCGGGGTAGTCGGTGATGAGGCCGTCCACGCCGTCGTCGATGAGCTTGTTCATGGTCGGCGCGTCGTCCACCGTCCACGGGACCACCTTCAGCCCGAGCCGGTGCGCCTCGGCGACCATCGCCTTCGTGACGTAGGGGCGGTAGCCGGGGTCGGTGACCTTGCCGTTCTGCGGGAAGCCGTGCACCGGCGAGAACGCCGACGCGCCGAACGAGCGGACGGCCCGCAGCGGGTCGCCGCCGAAGTCGTCGATGTCGATCCCGCCCAGCCACGGCGACTTCCCGGGCTGGCCCGTCTGGAGGAAGTCGTAGTTGGTCAGCGCGACCAGCGGCAGCCGCGGCTCGACCCGCCGCATCCGCATCAGCGCGCCCCAGTCGAAGCTCTGGATCGTCACCTGCCGCAGCAGGCCGGCGCGCCTGACCTCGCGCGCCGTCACCCGGACGAACTGCTCGCGCGGCGCCGTCTCGCTGGGCGCCCCCGCCTCCACCTTGGTCTCGACGTTCAGCTTCACCCCGGACGCCCGGTACCGGTGGACGAGCCCGAACACCTCGCGGAGCAGCGGCATCCGCGCGCCGGGCGCGGCCTTCTGGCCGGGGAAGTCCGGCAGCGTCCGCGAGCCGCAGTCGAGGGTCCGCACCTGCTTCAGCGTGAGCGTGTTGACGTACTTCCCGGCGTAGGGGTACTCGGGGTCACCGGGCGTGGCCGGGCCGGTGTCCTGGCACTTGGCCGGGTTGACCCGGCGGTCGTGGGTGACGACGGCCTGCCCGTCCTCGGTGATCTGGACGTCCAGCTCCAGCGTGCTCACGCCCAGCTCCAGGGCGTTCGCGAACGCCGGGAGCGTGCTCTCGACCACCAGGCCGATCCCGCCCCGGTGGGCCTGGAGGTCGAACGCGCCCCGATGGTGCCCCTGCCCGGGGTGCCCGTGGCCGGGCTGCCCGTACCCCGGGCGCCCGTGCGCCTCGCCCGCGAGAGCGGGTCCTGCCGTGCCCAGCGTCAGCGCGGTGAGGCCCACCGCCAGGGCGGTACGACGCATGCCTCTCATGACCGGCTCCCTTCCGTGTCCTGCGGGTCCGCCGATGCGGCCCGCCGGACACGGTCGGGTGCGCGCGCGACCGCCAGGGGTGCGGCCGGTGGCCCCCAGGGGAACGGTCGATGTCCCTCCAGGTCAGTGGTAGGCGAGGCCCAGCGTGTCGAGGGCGCCGGTGAGCGCCTCGGCCGGACGCGGGGCATCGCTCTCCCAGGCGGCGGACGCCAGCGCGCGAAGGCCGTCGTAGGGGTCGCCGGACCCGGTGAGCCCGATGGCGCCGCCGTCCGCGCGCGCCGTCCAGCCCCGGCAGTGGTGCCCCTCGCCGTCGCGGACCGGCTCCGGGTGCGCGACGAGCAGGCCGGTCAGGTCGGGCGCGAGGAAGCTCGGCCGCCGGTCCGGCGGGGCGGTCAGCACCTGGAGGTGGTCGGTGACGCCGGTGAAGACCAGCAGGCTGTCGGCGCCGCCGTTGCGGGCGCCCTCGATGTCGGTGTCGAGCCGGTCGCCGACCACCAGCGGGCGCCGCGCCCCGGTCCGCCGCACCGACTCCTGGTGGAGCGGACGCTCGGGCTTGCCCGCGATGATCGGCTCGACCCCGGTCGAGGAGGTGATCACGCCTAGCAGCGCCCCGTTGCCCGGGTTCGGCCGCGCGCCGCCGCCCGGGATCGTCAGGTCGGCGTTCGAGCCGACGAACAGGGCGCCCCCGCCGACCGCCTGCGCGCCCTCGGAGATCAGGTCGTAGGAGATCCCCGGGGCGAACCCCTGGACGACGGCGGCGGGATGCTCGGACGCCGTCGACACCGGCCGCAGCCCCTCCGCGTACAGGGCCTGGCGCAGCCCCGTCCCGCCGACCACGAGCACCTTCGACCCGGCCGGCACCCGCTCGGCGATCAGCCGGGCCGCGGCCTGCGCCGAGGTGACCACGTCCTCCGCGGACGCGGGGACGCCGACGTCCGACAGCAGCGCCGCGACCGCCGACGGCGTCCGGGACGCGTTGTTGGTGACGAACGCCAGCCGCTGCCCGGCCGCGCGGGCCTTGCCGAGCGACTCGGCCGCCCCGGGCACCGGCCGCCGTCCGACGTAGACGACGCCGTCCAGGTCGAGCAGGGCGACGTCGTACGCCTCGCTCAGGGGGCGGTCACAGCCTTTCATCGTGCTCCTCCGCGGTCGGGGTGAAGGGGGGCGGGGGTCAGCGGCGGGACGCGAGGGTCGCCCTGGCGTGCCGCAGGGCCTTCGCGTAGTCCTCGTTGTCGGGGCGCATCGCCACCGCGAGCGCCAGATGCTGGACGGCGCCCTCGAAGTCGCCCATCCGGCTGAGCGCGAGGCCCAGCCCGAAGCGCGCGTAGTCCTCGGCGGGCTCCTCCTCGACGATCTCCCGGAAGCTGTCGGCCGCCGCGCCGAACTCCCGGACGCCGAACTGCGCGCGGCCGAGCGCCTCCCGGATGCTGTGCGACTCCGGCTCGGCGTCGGCGGCGCGCGCCAGCAGTTGCAGCGCCGCCGCCGCGCTGCCCGCGCGGAGCAGCTCCAGGCCCCGCGTGTACCACTCGTAGACGCCGCCGCCGGGCTGTGCGGACTGCCCGTCCGGCGTGTCGCGGTCGTCCGGATCTCCCGAGCCGTCCCCGGGGGAATCCTCCGGCCGTCCCGGTCCTTGAACACTCACGTGGACCTCCCCTCGGACTCTGATCACCTCGACGGTACCCGGAGGCTGGACACGGACCCGTCCGTGGTTACCATGCCCACGGTGGACGACGACCTCCCCTCCGGGCTCGCCCCGGACGAGTTCAGTGCCCAGATCTTCGGGACGGCGGGACCCCGGGCTGGAGGCGGCCTGGAACTGGCCCCGTTCCGAGGTGTCCGCTTCGTCCCCGAGGTGGTCGGTGACCTGGCCTCCGTCACGACACCGCCGTACGACCTGATCGACGACGCGGCGGCGCTGCGGCTGCGGGCGTCCGACGGGCACAACATCGTCCGGCTGAACATGCCGCGCGCGACGGGCGAGAGCTACGACGAGGCGGGGGTGCTGCTGCGCCGCTGGCTGGACGAGGGCGCGCTCACGCTCGACCCCCTCCCCGCCCTCTACGTCTACGAGGCCGCGAAGGACGGGACGGTCCTGCAACGCGGCCTCATCGGCGCCCTCGGCCTGCGCGCGGAGGCGGACGGCGTCGTCCTGCCGCACGAGAACGTCTTCCCCGGCCCGGTCCGCGACCGGCTGGCGCTGATGTCGGCCGCCCGCGCCAACCTGGAGCCGATCTTCCTGGTGTACGAGGGCGGCGGCGACGCGACGCGGGTCGCCGACGACGCCGCCTCCGGGGCCCCGCTGCTGGAGTTCCGTTCGGACGACGGCCTGACCCACCGGCTCTGGCGGATCACCGACCCGGCCCTGCACGCCCGCGTGGCCGCCGACCTGCGCGACCGGCGGGCGCTGATCGCCGACGGCCACCACCGCTACGCCACCTACCGCGCCCTCCAGGCCCGCCACCGGGCGGCGGGGAGCGGCCCCGGCCCCTGGGACCGGGGCCTCGCGCTCCTCGTCGACTCCACCCGCTACCCGCCGCACCTCGGAGCGATCCACCGCGTCCTGCCGGGCCTTCGCCCGGACGTCGCCGTCGAGAAGGCCGCGCGGGTGTTCAACGTCACACCCATCGCCGGTGAGCGCGCGGCGCTGGAGGCGCTCGCCGGGGCGCCCCGCCCGGCGTTCCTGCTCGGCGGCGGCGAGGGGTTCCACCTGCTCGCCGACCCCCATCCGGCCGCGCTGGCGCGATCGATGCCCGCCGCCCACTCCGCGCGCTGGCGGGGGCTCGACACCGCCGTCCTGGACCACCTGCTGATCGGCGGCGTGTGGCGGATCCCCGCGAACGAGGACGCCATCGAGGTCGTCCACGACGACCCGTCCGCCGCGACCGCCCGCGCCCGCCGCACCGGCGGCACCTCGGTGATCCTCAACCCGCTCAGGGTCGAGGACGTCCTGGCCGTCGCGGGCGGCGGCGAGCGGGTCCCGCGCAAGTCCACCTCGTTCGGCCCCAAACCGCGCACCGGCCTCGTCCTGCGCCTCCTCGACCCCGGGAGCGACCGTTGATCGACAAGATCGCCTGGATCCGGCTCGTGGACGGGCGGGTGCTCAGCACGCGCTCGCACGGCAAGGACGCCTACTACCTGCCCGGCGGCAAGCGCGAGCCCGGCGAGTCCGACGCGCAGACCCTCGTCCGCGAGATCAAGGAGGAGCTGACGGCCGACCTCGTCCCGGACACGATCGCGCACCTCGGCACCTGGGAGGCGCAGGCGCACGGCCACGCCGAGGGGGTCACCGTCCGCATGACCTGCTACACCGCCGACTACACGGGCGAGCTCACGGCCAGCGCCGAGATCGCGGAGGTCGTCTGGCTCGGCTACGCCGACCGCCCCCGCGTCTCCCCCGTCGACCGGCTCATCTTCGACGACCTGCACGCCGGCGGCCGCCTGCTCTGAGCGGCACGGCTGGCCGCCGGGCCGTCCCCGGGACGATGATCGGGGCATGGACGACACCACGACCACGGTCACGCCGCTCGGCGGAGACGTCTACGAGATCGACACCCGGATGGCGGGCCACAGCGGTATCACGGCCGGATACCTGATCCTGTCCGACCGGCCATGCCTCGTGGAGCCCGGGACGGCCGGGTCCGCGCCGGTCGTCCGCCGCGCGCTGGCCGACCTCGGCGTCGGCCCCGCCGACCTCGCCACCGTCGTCGTCACCCACATCCACCTCGACCACGCGGGCGGCGTCGGCGACATCGCCGAGACCTACCCCGGCGCCGAGGTCGTCGTCCATGAGAAGGGCGCCCGGCACCTCGCGTCCCCGGAGCGGCTGATGGCCAGCGCCCGCATGATCTACGGGGACAGCCTCGACACGCTGTTCGGGGAGCTGAAGCCGACCGACGCCGCGCGGATCCGCGCCGTCCAGGACACCGGCGTGATCGACCTCGGCGGCGGGCGGCGGCTGGAGTCGCACTACTCCCCCGGCCACGCCAAGCACCACGTCGGGCTGATCGACTCCGCGACCGGCGACCTGTACGTGGGCGACGCGGCGGGCGTCTACATCCCCGAGACCGCGGACGTCCGCCCCGCCACCCCGCCGCCCGACTTCGACCTCGACACCGCCCTGGCCTCGCTCGAAAGGTTCCGCGCGCTCGGCCCGCAGCGGCTGCTGTTCGCGCACTACGGGCCGGTCACCGAGGTGGACGACACGCTGGAACGATCCGCGGAGGAACTGCGGATCTGGGTGGACGCCGTCCGGGACGCGGCCGACCAGGACCTCGACCTCGACCACGCCGTCGCGATGGTCGTCGACCGGACCAAGGACCGCTACGCCTTCGCCCGCGAGGACGCCGACCACGAACTCGCCGCCCGCTACGAGATCATCAGCAACACCGAGAGCAACGTCGCCGGGATCATGCACGCCCTCAACCGCCACGCGTGACGCGGCGCGCTCCGCCCGTCAGGAGTCGGCGGGCGGCCGCTCCTCGTCGTCCGCGTGGTCGGGCTCCAGGAAGACCGCCGGCGCCTCCGGCACGTCCTCCGCCGGAACGTCCAGGATCTCGGGGTCGGCGGGCTTGAACTCGATCGCCGTGGCCGCGACCACCTCGATCACGCCCTCGGGCTCGGGCTCGGGCGCCTCGGTCACGGCGTCCTCGGCCTCGGCCATCTCCGCGACCTCGGGCTCCCCCAGATCCGGGGCGCCGCCCTCCTCGCTCCGCGCGGCCTCCGCCTCCTCGTCCTCCTCCTCGGTGTCGAGGATGTGGAGGCCCTCCAGCTCCGCGTACCGCTCGGCGGCGTCGGTCTCGCCGTCCCGGTCGGCCGCCGCGGACCGCGCGAACCAGTCGGACGCCTCGCCGGCCCGCCCGGCCTCCACCAGCGCGTCGGCGTAGGCGTAGAACAACCGCGCCGACCAGGGACGCAGCCTCCGGTCGCGCAGCTCGGGGATCTGCAACGTCACCACGGCCGCGTCGTACTGGCCGAGGTCGCGCCGCACACCCGACTCGACGATGCGCAGCTCCACCCGGCCCATCGGGTCAAGGCGCGCCGCCTCCGGGGCCTTGACCAGCTCCAGCGCGCGTTCGGGGCGTCCGAGACCGCGTTCGCAGTCGGCCATCACCGGCAGGTAGGACTCGTCGCCCGCGCTGAGCCGCCGCGCGGCCCGCAGCTCGGCGAGAGCCTCCCCCCACTCCTCGGCACGGTAGGCCGCGAGCCCCGCCGCCTCCCGGACGATCCCGACCCGGGACGCGAGCCGCCGCGCCGCCCGCGCGTGCTTGTACGCCTTCTCCGGCTCGTCCTCGGACAGCTGCCCCGCCATCACGAGGTGCCGCGCCACCTTGGTGGCCAGATCCTTCGGCAGCGTGCGCAGCTCGGCACGGGCCTCCGCGTCGAGCTCGTCGCCCGTCACCTCGTCCGGCAGCAGCGGATCGTCATGCTTGGGCGCCGGACGCTCCTCCGGCCTTGCCCGGTCGCGCGGCGGCCCGTAGGACCGTCCGCCCTCCTGCGGCCGCCGGCCGCCGCGCCCCTTGAACGACCCGCCCCCGGGACGCCCGTCACGCTTGCCGTCGAACTTCCGCCCGCCCGGACGGCCTTCACGCTTGTCATCGAACTTCCGGCCACCGGGACGGCCCTCGCGCTTGTCATCGAACTTGCGACCGCCCGGACGGCCTTCACGCTTGTCATCGAACTTGCGGCCACCGGGACGGCGCTCGTCACGCCCCTGGAACCGCCGCTCACCCTGACCGCCCTCACCCCGGGGCCCGCCGAACCGGTCGTCCCGACGCTGCGCGCCGCCATGGCCGCCACGTGGCGCGCCCGGACGTCCGTCACGCCGCTGCCCGCCCTGAGACGCGCGGGGCCCACCGAAGCGACCGTCACGCCGCTCGCCTCCGCCGCCCTGCCCTGGACGCGAACCACCCGAACGCTCTCCGCCGCCCTGGCCACCGGGACGTCCGTCGCGACGCGGACCGCCTTGACCACCCCGGAACCCACCGGGACGAGCATCACGCCGCTCGCCGCCGCCCTGCGCACCGCGCGGGCCGCCATAGCGCCCTTCGCGACGCTCACCGGCCTGGCCCGGACCGCCGAAACGCTTCTCACGACGATCACCGGAAGAGTCGCTCCGGCGGTCGTCCGACCGCTTGAACGGACGGTCCGACCGGCGGTCGTCCCGAGGCCCGCGCGCGTCGCGGTCCTTCCAGCCCCCGCCGGCGGGACGGCCACGGCCCCCCTGCGGCGCACCACCGCGCGGCGCGGCCCCGCGAGGCCCACCGCTCTTACGCGGCGCCCCAGATCCCCTCGGGCCGCCACGAGCGTTGCCCTCACGACGGACAGGCGGCTTGCGCCCCCCGTTGTCCCGCCGCCGCTCGCGGTTGTCGTCGCTGCGGCCGTCCTCTTCCGCGCTCATCACGTCCGTCACTGTTCTTGAAGGTGGTTCGTGGACACTTGCAGCCTACTTCGGC
Source organism: Actinomadura litoris (assembly GCF_009733595.1). GTDB lineage: Bacteria > Actinomycetota > Actinomycetes > Streptosporangiales > Streptosporangiaceae > Spirillospora > Spirillospora litoris. The sequence goes on from NZ_WOFH01000004.1 coordinate 726,873, forward strand.
AGGTCCAACACATGCGTCGAGGGCCGCCCCGTGAATCGGTGCGACCCTCGACCAATATGAGTCCGGCGGCGTCCTACTCTCCCACACAGTCCCCCATGCAGTACCATCGGCGCTGAGAGGCTTAACTTCCGGGTTCGGGATGGGACCGGGTGTTTCCCTCTCGCCAAAACCACCGAACGTTCACACGCACAACCCCCAAACCTCCAGGGGCAGGCAAACCCAAACGTTCGAGACCAGGCTCGAAATTCACTTGTAAGACCAACGGGTTCCCGTTTGCTTTCCGGGAACCACACAGGGACGCGAACACCACACAGCGACATGCCTTGAACGTATTGTGTGGTCAAGCCACTCGGCCTATTAGTACCGGTCGACTCCACACGT
>NZ_WOFH01000005.1:0-319371 GCF_009733595.1 Actinomadura litoris
CCGGGCGCTGCTGCCGCTGATGCTCGCGGGCCTGGTGGAGGTCTGGGCGGTCGATCCCAAGCGGATGGAGTTGTCGTTCGGGCGTCCGCTGTTCGAGCGGTACGGGCGCTACAGCGATGACCCCAAGGGCGGCATGGTCGAACTGCTGGAGTCGGCCGCCGAGAACATGAACGCGCGGGCGGAACAGTTCGCCGGGGTGACGCGCTCCTTCCGCCCCAGCACCGAGCATCCGTTCCGGGTGATCGTGGTGGACGAGTTGGCGTTCCTGACCGCCTACTGCCCCGAACGCGACCTCAGAAAGCGCGCCGAATCAGCCATCGCCGTACTCACCTCGCAAGGGCGGTCGGTGGGGTACTGCGTGATCGGCGCACAGCAGGACGCCCGCAAAGAGGTCAACAACCTGCGCAACCTGTTCCCCACCCGGCTCGCGCTCCGCCTGGACGAGAGCGAACAGGTCGACATGGTCCTCGGCGACGGGTCCCGCGACCGTGGGGCGCTGGCCGACCAGATCTCCGCCGTCCCCGAGATCGGCGCGGGGGTCGGATTCATCCGGCTTGAGACCACCCCCGACCCGGTGCGGGTGCGGGCGGCCTACGTCTCCGACACCGACATCCGCCACATGATCACTCTCGGAGTCCCCGGCCTGGGCGGCCTGGAGGCGGGTGAGGCAGCATGACGCAGCTCTCCCTGGACGGTTCGCCCTCGCCTGAGACCGAGGACCCCTCGCCTGAGCCAGTGGTCAAGACGCTGCCGCCGTTGGCGCGGGAAGTCCTGCAAGCCGTCGCCATCGACCACGGCGTCTGTATCCGGCCCGTCCCGATGCGGCGGACCGACCTGCACACCGGTGAGTCCGAAGTGATCTACGTCCCCTGTAATCACACCCTCGCCTCGGTGTGTCCCACCTGCGCCGAACGCAAGCGCAAACTCCGCGCCGTCCAGTGCAACCAGGGATGGCACCTCGCCACCGAACCCGTCATCACCCGCGCCGACCCCGACGAGCAACAACGGTCCCTGCTGGAACTGCGGGCACGAGCCCAGACCGAACGCGACCAAGCCGCCGACACCGGCACCGCCCACGGCGAAGACCTCGACTTCTGGGACGGCCTGCTGCGCGAACTCGATGTCGAGATCGAACGCGCGGGGGTACGCGGCACCCTCACAACCGGGGAGGAGACCAGGGGCCGGCGGACCCGTTCAACTCGGCGACGCCAGGACGCGCCCGACCTTCCCCGGCGCCCCGTCGACTCCCGCACGGTCGGCCAGGTGTTCCGGGGCCGCGACGGCAAGACCTTCCGGCCCTCCATCTTCCTGACCCTCACCCTGGACTCCTACGGACGAGTCCGCTCCGATGGAACCCCCGTCGACCCGGCGACCTACGACTACACGCGGGCCGCGCGGGATGCGCTGCACTTCTCCAAGCTGGTCGACCGGTTCGTCCAGAACCTGCGCCGGTTCGTCGGCTACGACGTCCAGTACTTCGCCACCGTCGAACCCCAACGACGCCTGGCCCCTCACCTGCACATGGCCATCCGCGGAACCATCTCCCGCGCGGAACTGCGTCAGGTGGTGGCGGCGACCTACCACCAGGTGTGGTGGCCCTCCACCGACCAGGTGAAGTACGCGGGAGAGCACCTCCCGGTCTGGGACGACGCAGCGCACCCTGACGGCGGCGGGTACGTCGACAAACGCACCGGCGAACCGCTTCCGACCTGGGATGACGCGCTTGACGCCCTCGGCCTGGACGAGAATGCCGAACCCCTGCACGTGGTGCGCTTCGGCCGCCAGATCGACGCCCAAGGCGTCATGGCCGACTCACCTGAGTCCCGGCGGCTGATCGGCTACCTGACCAAATACCTCGTCAAAGGGGTGGCCGAATGCCACGAGGCCCAGACCAGCGCGCAGCGTGAACACGTCGACAAGATGGCCGAGACCCTCCGGTACGAGCCGTGCTCTCCGACGTGCGCGAACTGGCTGCGCTACGGCGTCCAGCCCAAGAACCCCCGGCGGGGGCTGACTCCCGGGTTCTGCAAGGGCAAGGCCCATCGCCGCGAACACCTGGGCTACGGCGGCCGCCGCGTCCTGGTCTCCCGACGCTGGTCCGGCAAAACCCTGACCGACCACAAAGCCGACCGCAAAGCCTGGGTCCTCGCCCGGCTCGCCGAAGCCGGAATCCCGGTCCTCAACCCGGCCGACCCCACCGCCGTCCACGTCTGGGAACGCGCCGGACCCAGCGACCCCGACGTCAAGACCCTCGAACGACGCCTCATGCACCTGATCAACGAACGCGTCACACGCCGCGCACAACTCGACGCAGCCATCCAACCCACCACCCCAGAACTCTCGGCAACTGCGGAGGCAGCGTGATCCATACGCGTCAGCAGATGAAGACCCTCGCCCCTGACGACCGGCTCCTGACCTACGCCCAAGCGGCCGAGATTCTCAACACCACTCCCCGGTTCCCCCGTCGTCTGGTGGAGGAACGACGTATCCGCTTCGTCAAGGTCGGCCGCTTCGTCCGCATCCCCGAATCCGCCCTCCGTGCCTTCATCGCCGCCGGGCTTGTCGAGCCGATCACCCTGCACGGACAAACCACCAGGAGGGCAGCCTGATGGCTGGCAAGCGACGCTTCGGACGTGTCCGCAAGCTTCCGTCCGGACGGTTTCAGGCGCGGTACCCAGGACCTGATGGCCTGGACCGTCCGGCACCGACCACGTTCGCGACCAAGCGCGATGCCGAACGATGGTTGGTACTCAAAGAGGCGGAGATCCAGGCAGGTGATTGGCTCGCACCCGATGCCGGACAAGTCTCCTTCAAGGAATACGCAGAGACCTGGATCCGGGAACGGCCTGGCCTGCGCCCCAAGACAGTGGAGCGGTACGAGGGGCTCGTCCGGCTGCACCTGGTCCCGACTTTCGGCAATTCGGCCGTCGCCGATATCAAGGACGCGCATGTACGGCGTTGGCGTAAGCGGCTGCTCGACGCGGGGGTCGGCGTCGTCACGCTGGCGAAGGCGTACCGACTGCTCAAGGCGGTCATGAACACGGCAGTCAGTGACGGCATGATCAAACGCAATCCGTGCACCATCAAAGGCGGGGGCGCCGAGAATTCCCCAGAGCGACCGGTCCTCAGCATCACGGAAGTCTTCACCCTGGCTGACGCCATCGACCGGCGTTACCGGGCGCTCGTGCTGCTGGCGACGTTCACGAACCTCCGGTGGGGTGAGGCGGTAGCGCTTCGGCGAAAAGACCTGGATCTCAAGGCGGGCACGGTGAGGGTTGAACGGACGCTCGTAGAGGTGACCGGCAAACCGCTCCACTTCGGCCCTCCGAAGACTGAAGCCGGTACCCGGACGCTCCCTATTCCGGCAATCGTGCTTCCGGACCTCAGGGAGCATGTCGAGAAGTTCGCGCAGAACGGCGACGACGGTCTGATCTTCGTCGGCGGCAAAGGGGCGCTACTCCGGCGCGCAAACTTCCGGCGCAACTGGTTGCGGGCGCTGGACAAGGCGGGGCTCAAGGGTGTCCGGTTTCACGACCTGCGGCACACGGGTAACACGCTCGCTGCGATCGCTGGGGCGACCCTTCCCGAACTCAAGGCGCGCATGGGGCATGCGAGCGATCGCGCGGCCATGATCTACCTGCACGCGACGGACGAACGCCATCGGGAGATCGCGGACACGCTGAGCGCGATGGCCAGGGCCGAGATGAAGAAGGCCCGGAAGCGATCGGGCACGCAACGGGCACGGAAGCGGAAGAAGAAGTCCTGAGAGCTGAGAGCCCGGGTCGGAGTTGTTGTTCTGACCTGGGCTTCTTGGTGGGTGGAGCCTAGGGGATTCGAACCCCTGACACCCGGCTTGCAAAGCCGGTGCTCTACCAACTGAGCTAAGGCCCCTTGTCATCTTGCTGTTTACCTGCGCCGCGACCGGTGTCGATCGTACACCGTGGGCGGAGCACCGGCTTTCCGGGCGGGGGAGGCGTGGTAGGGCCTCGGCCCGTTCGGTCGGCCCGCCCGGGTCAATTGATCACGCTGGGTTCTGTCCGCTGGTCGGGGTGTGGGCGGGTCTTCTTGAGGATCAGGTCTGGGAGGGCGGCCACGCTGGGGAGGATGTGGGTGGCGCCCGCGGTGAGGAGGCGTGCGCGGTCGTGGGCGCCGGTCAGGACGCCCGCGACCACGGACGCGCCGGAGCGGCGGCCCGTCAGCATGTCGTTCGCGGTGTCGCCGCAGACGGCGATGTGGCGGACGTCGTCCACGCCCAGGCGGAGGGCGGCGGTCAGGACGAGGTCGGGCCAGGGGCGGCCGCGCTCGACGTCCTCGGGGCAGAGGGTGAGGTCGGCGTGGTCCCACCAGCCGAGGGTGTCGAGGATGCGGGCCTGGGTGGTGCGGCCGAAGCCGGTGAGCAGGCATACGCGGACGCCGGCGCCGCGGAGGCGCTCGATGGCGTCGGCGGCACCGGGGACGGCGCGGAGGCCGTGCCGGTCGACGAGTTGGTCGTAGGAGCGCTGGAAGGCCATGTTCGCGGCCTGGGCGCGGGCCTCGTCGAAGAGCGAGCGGAAGATCTCGATCTTGGATCCGCCGCGTGACGCGCGGATGTGGGTCATGGCGCGCTGGTGCGCCGCCGTGCCGGGCGCCGTGCCGAGGGCGGCGATCGCCTCGGCGAAGGCGGTCTCGACGGTGTCGTCGTCGGCGACAGTGGTCCCGGCGAGATCGAGGCAGGCGACGGTGATCGACTCTGCTTCGCTCACGCCGGGGCCTCCCTCGAAGTCGGGCGTTCGCTCTCCGCGGGATTATCGCCGGCGTCTCAACTGTCGGACGAGGTGGCCTCGGTCCACAGGTCGAGCTCGGCCCGGTCCTGCTGGAGGCGGCGCCACACGGCGAAACCGCCAAGAGCCACGACAGCGAGAATGAGAAGCTTCTTCACGGTGGGGACCCCTTCACCTCGGTTATGAAGCAAACCCGGGCATGTAACGGATCAGTCTCTACTCCCCCAGGTTCTCCGAAGCCTAGCAACCGTAGCCCAGCGATCCGCACGTGGTCGTCGGTATCGGACCTGGCGTCCAAATCGCGGAGGTGTGGAGGGTGTCACGTCCGCGCCACCTCGCCGTGACGCGGGGACAGCCGCATAATCCGGTGTGACGACCTTCGGGAGTGCCGATGGCTGAGGACGACTTCGGGCTCTGGGAGCGCGAACTCGACTCCCGGGCGCCCGACGACGAGGCGTCCGGCGCGCGTGGGATGCTGCTCGTCGCGGGGCTGACCGCGACCGGCTGCACCGCGATGATCGCGTTGGGCGAGGTGCCGCTGGGCGCGGCGGGTCTGGTGTTGTCCTCGATCATCCTGCTGCTGTGGCGAATCGGGATGTGACCGGTCGCCCGGCCTGACCGGCGCCGGTGGCACCGCGAGCCTGGGGCTTCGGCGGGAGGGTGGCCGATCGTGGCCGCGTCCGACGCTTCCCGTATGGCGTCGGCCTTTCGGTCCGCCCGGCTCGATATGCGGCGTTGACATGGGGGTTCGTCCCGCGATAGATCCGGGACGTCCTGCTTGATCAGTGGGACGCGCCGGGCTCGCCGTCCCCCCGGGCCATCTCGCCCGCCGTGCGCGCCCGCGAGGAGGTCCGTGCATGTTGAGAGGTAAGGCCGGAGTGATCGGGACGGCGGCCGTGGCCGTCCTGCCCTTGACGATGACGATGCCCGCGCAGGCTGCGCAGGCGAAGGCCCCGGACGCCAAGGTGGTCCCGATCCAGGTCACGGGCGATCCGTCCAAGCGGTTCAACCTGGTGATCATGGGTGACGGGTACACGGCGGCGGACATGCCGAAGTTCCGGACGCACCTGGCCGAGCACCTGAACGGCCTGTGGACGATCGAGCCGTTCAAGTCCTACCGCAGCTACGTCAACGTGTACGCGGTCGAGATCCCGTCGCAGGAGTCCGGGGTCGGCTGCGATCCGAACCTGTCCTCGCCACGTCACAAGACGCCGTTGAGCATGGCGTTCTGGAGCGGGTGCAGGGAGGACGGCATTCAGCGCCTCCTCGTCATGGACTCCGCGGCGGCCAAGACGTACGCGGACCTCGTCCCTGGCGCGACCCTGGGGAATCGTCAGATCCTCGCCCTCGCCAACAGCGACACCTACGGCGGCGCGGGAGGCACGTACGCGACGGCGTCCGGGGGGAACGCGATGTCGGCGCTCATCGCCCCGCATGAGCTGGGGCACTCTCTGGGTGGGCTCGCCGACGAGTACGACTATTACCAACGTGGTGTCCCTGGGGGCACCTACACCGGAGCGGAGCCCGAGTCCATCCACCACACGTTGCTCACAGAGCAGCAGATGAAGGCGCAGAAGGCGAAGTGGTGGCGCTGGCTAGGGGAACGCAGCGAATCGGGCGGAACCATAGGGCGCTACGAGGGCGGCCTCTACTACAGCAAGGGCGTGTGGAGGCCGAGCCAGCACTCCATGATGAAAACGCTCGGCTACTACTACGACCAGGTCGCGCGGGAGCGCATGACCCAGCGGATCTCCGCCAAGGTCAATCTCGTCCAGGCGCAGACGCCCACGGACGCGCCCGTGGGCGACGACCGGGTGCTGTGGGTGGAGACGATGCACCCGACCGGGCATCCGCTGCTCACGACGTGGACGGTCGACGGGAGGGCCGTCCAGAGGGGGCCCAACCTTGACCTGTCGCGGCTCCATCTGCGCAAGGGCACGCATGAGGTCACGGCGACGGTCACCGATCCCACCGACTTCGTGCGCGACCCGGCTGTGCGGTCGTCCGCCGCGCTCACCCAGACGCGCACATGGACGGTGGACACCCGCCTGAGCACGCCGCCCTCGGACGTGCCCGCCGACTTCACCTCCTCTACTCCGACCGACCAGACCGTGGGCGCGGAGAGCGTCGTGTATGCCGAGACCACACATCCGGTCGGGCGCGCCCTCAAGGTCCGCTGGGAAATCGACGGCCACCGTGTGCGCGGTGGAGACCGTGACATCGACCTGGGACGTCTCCACCTGTCCAAGGGGAGGACGCATCGCCTCGTCGCACGTGTCGGTTCCAGGAGCCGCGCCTGGACGATCGACTCCCAAGGCCCGACGGTGAAGTACGAGTTGTCCAAGGCGTCGCAAGCGCGCGCGGGACGCACCCCCGAATACGTCTTCGACGGTCCTTTCACCATGCGGCTCACAGGGGCGGACGACCGTCCGGGCGTGGTGGTGTCGGAGTTCCGCGTGGACGGCGACGGCTGGTTCAACTACTTCGGCTGGCCCACCGACTCGTCCGCCCCCTGGCGGTTCAGCGAGACCGGCACCATGATCGACGGCCTGACCTACGGCAGGCTCGGCAAGGGGCGGCACACGATCGAGTACCGCGCCATCGATCCTGCCGGGAACATCGGCAAGGCCGGCAAGTTCGTCGTGACCCTGCGCTGAGACCGGGTAGGCCGCCGGCCTCGGCGAGGTCGGCGGCCTACGAGGCGGGTTCGGACGCGGGCTCGACGAGCACCTCGGGGGTGGGGGTGGCGGCGGGGGCGCGGCGCGCGGTGGCCAGGACCGACCCGCAGAGGATCAGCGCGAACGAGATCATGATCGTCGCGGTGAGCGGCTCGTCCAGGAACAGGACTCCGGCGACCACCGCGACGGCCGGGTTGACGTAGGTGAACACCATCGCCCGGGACGTGCCGACCTCCCGGATCAGCTCGAAGAACAGCAGGAACGCCAGCGCGGTGCACACCACCCCGAGCCCGGCCAGCGCCGCGAGGACGCGTCCACCGGGCACTTCTTCCGGCCAGGTGGCAACTGCCGGCCCCGTGTAGACGACCGCGGCGAAGGCCAGCGAGGACGCCGCCAGGTGCAGGCTCGGCAGCTCCTTGAGTTGGCGGGTCGCGATGATCGGCGCCGTCGCGTATCCGAGCGCGACCAGCATCACCTCGCCGAGCGCCCACGCGTTCCCGCCGCCGAGGTGCGGCCCCGCGAGGACGCCGACGCCCGCCAGCCCGACCAGCAGCCCCGTCCAGCGCACCGGCCCGAGCCGCTCGGCGTCGCCGGTGACCCGGGCCACCAGCACCGCGATGATCGGGACGGCCGCGATCAGCAGCCCGGTCATCGAACTGGTCAGCCGGTGCTCGGCGTCCGACAGCAGGGCCCACGGGCCGAGGATCTCCAGCGCGGCGAACACCAGCAGCGGGCGCCAGTGGCGGCGCACGACGCCGAGATCCCCGGCGCGGATCATCAACGGCAGCAGCAGGACGGCGCCGAGGAAGGTCCGCGCGAACACCAGCACGGGCACCGACACGTCCTCGACCGCCACTTTGATCATGAGGTAGGGAATCCCCCACAGCACGCTCATCAGCGCGAACAGCACCCAGCCGCGGCGACTCACCACAACCCCCCGTTCCGGTTCCCCCCGTCCACCGGACGGGCCCGGAGCCGCGACGGGCCCCGGTGACCCGATCAGGGTGCGGCCCATCGCCCCCGGAGGTCTTGAACGCAGTTGCGCGCCGGGAGCGTTCTCAACGCGGAGTTGTCGGACGCGTGCGGTCCGCTCCGATGGCGATACCGACGATCGTGCACGGCTCGGTGCCGTCGTTTCGCCATCCGTGCCGGGTGCCGTTCTGGACGAGGACGTCGCCCGCCCGCAGCACCGTCCGCTCGCCGCCGTCGAGGTCGAGCGTGACCTCGCCCGAGACGACCATGACGTAGTCGATGCTGTCGGTGGTGTGCATCCCCGCGGTGCCGGGCTCCATCGCCGCCATGGCGCCCGGCATCCGCCGCTCCAACTCGTCGAGCGCGGCGGTCATGTCCAGATCCGGACGCGGGACCACCTCGCCCGGCGGAATCGTATTGATCATGAACCGCGAGCCGTCGCGGGGCGGATACCACGCCTCGGCGGGACGCGGCGCGCCGTCGTCGGGGAACGTGGGCCGCTCGTCCCGCCCCCACAGCCGGTAGGCGGCGACGCCGGGCATCAGATCGGATGTGATGGGCTCGACGTCGCGATCGTCGACCACACGAGCCCGACCTGCGGAGTCATGCCCGGTGACCACACGGCGGACCTTCATCGGCACTCCTTTAGTACGGTGGCGTATGGATACGCCACCGTATCTTTTGCCTCCCGAACCCGTCAATACGGTGGCGTATCCTGTAGCCCGTGGTGAACGAGTCGACCCGGTTGTCCGCCCAGGACTGGGCGCGGGCCGCGCTGAAGGCGATCGCGGACGGCGGGCTCGCCGCCGTCGCCGTCGAACCCCTCGCGCGGACGCTCGGCGTGACCAAGGGCAGCTTCTACGCGCACTACCGGAACCGGGACGAGCTGATCACCGCGGCGCTCACGGAATGGGCGCGCAGCCACGGCGAGGCGGCGCTCACCGAACTCGCCGCGCTCACCGACCCGGCGCGGCGGCTGCGCGAACTTCTCACCGTGGTCGTGCAGGCCGTCCAGCCGCTGGCCCCATCGGTGCACCTCAGCCTGCTCGGCGACCGCAACGACCCCCGGGTCAGGGACGCGGTCCACGAGGTGAACCGGGCCCGGCTGGATCTCCTGACCCGCACCTACCAGGAACTCGGCCTGCCACCGGACCGGGCGGCGTCGCGGGCGCGGGTCGCGTACGCGGCCATCCTCGGGCTGCTGCACCTGGCCCAGACCGACCCTGACGGACCGGACTCCGCCGCCCTCGCCGAAGAGGCGACCGCGGTCTTCCTACCGTCCTGATCGCTGCCCGTCAGACCGTCCTGGCCGCCGGGGCCGTATATATGCCGCCGTTTTGAGACCGGCCAGGCCCGCACTGCTGTTTCCCTTGGGATGAGGCGGGACGAGGGTGGGCGTCACCCAGGACGCTCTTCCGATAAACGCCCGGCGTGACCCCCAATACGCGCCGGAACCAGCGGGTGAGGTGCGCCTGGTCCGCGAATCCGACGAGGGTCGCCGCCTCGGCGGGCCGATGTCCGGCGTCGATGAGCCCTCGGGCACGCGACACCCGGTGCTGAGCGAGCCACGCGTACGGCGGCATGCCCATGGCATTGCGGAATGCGCGGAGGAGTTGGTAGCGGGACATTTCCAGGTCGGCCGCCACTTCGGCGAGCGTCGGCGGGTCCACCAACTCGTCCGCGAGGCGCGTCGTGACCGTCTGGGCGATCCGGCGGGCATCGGGCTGGATCCCCATGGCGGCCCGGGGCACCTTCGCCGCATGGCGCCGGGTGAGCGCGCCGAGCATTTCGAGAAGCCTGGTCTCGCCTTCCAAGGGGTACTCGCCCAGCCACAGGGCGCGGTGGGCAAGGCGAAGCGCCTCTGCCAGCCGAGGGTCACGGATGACGGGCTCCTGGAAGTGCGTCTCGACCGTTCCGGTGATACCGCTCAGCAGCTCGACACTCGGATACAACGCCAGGTAGGCGTACCCGTCGGGCCCGGCCGGCCCGCCCGTGTGCGTCTCCCCGGGCTCGATCACGAGGACGCTTCCGGCTGCGGAGTACAGCCTCTCTCCCCGGTACCGCATCGTCTCCATGCCATCGACGCACACACCGATGGCGAATTCGTCGTGCGTGTGCGGGGCGTAGTGCCGACTTCCGAACCGGGCACTCAGCAGATCGAGCGAAGCGCCCTGAATTCCGTCCACACGCGTCCAGTCGGCCCGATCCCCCCGTGTGACCACCTGCTTCCCCACCTCCCGCGCCATTCCGACATAGTGACACCCCCTCGGACACCGCGCTCGTCCTCCACGCACCACGTCTTGACGATCGTGGCGTGGCCCGGGGAGGTGATCATCGAAGGGTTCTCCTCTGATCTGAGGTTTCGTCACTGAACGGGCGCGGCGCGATCAGCCCTCTCGCGGTCGGGATCGGGCCCATGGGCAAGGGCGGCGGCGTCGAAGGGGCCGGTCAGGCCGGACGAGCCGCGCGGCGTCGCCGGTGGTAGTGGACGGTGACCGCGATCAGCAGCGGGCCCCAGGCCACGACCGGCGCGAACGAGGCGTTCATCAGCCACGCCCATGCGCCGGTCGGGGATCCGGCGCTGCGATGCGTCCAGGTATAGAAGTAGCCGACGGTGTACAACAGCACCGTCATCGCTCCCAGCATCGCGGTGGTGACCGCGAACCGCACCGACACGCGTCTGCCGCCGACGAACGGCATCCAGCGGGGGAATCGCTCCCCCCACGGCTGGATCAGCCCGAGGGTGGCGAAGGACGCGAGCTCGCTCAGCAGGATCAGGACGAGCACGTACACCGAGCCCCATCCGGGGACGTGCAGGTCCGTCATGGCCTCGTCGGTGAAGCCCATCCCGTAGCCCCACGTCATCGGCAGCCGCCACAACGCGGACGGCAGCGTCGTCAGCGCCGCCGCGTGCGCCGCCCAGTACGCCCACCTGGGGACACCTGGCATCGTGCGAGCCCCTGTCTTCCGGCTGCGCCGCTCGGTTTGGACGGCGGCGGGCGCCGTTCCGGTGAAGGTCGTGGTCATCATGGCTCCTCAGGGGTTCGGCTCCGGATCCCTGCCCGGCATGGACGACTCTGCCGGGATCGGAGGCCGGATCCCTCCCCTAACCGGGTGGAGTGTGCCGTCCCGTCTCCCCCGCGAGAGGTAGGGCCGCATCCCGGGCATGACCTGTGGGAACTCACGTGGCCGACCCTGGCGATCTTGTGGTGTTGCTGCCGGGGGGTGGCCCTTAGGCGGGGGCGCCCGCGGTCCAAAGGCTTGGATGGCCGTCGCGTGCGGCGCGTTGCTCGGCCGCTGTCGTGGACCGGACGTGATCGCCGGTCGGTCGCGCTCGCGCCTACCGCCGACCGACCGTCGTCAGGGCTTCAGGCCGGCGAACGCGGCTTGCAGGACGGCGTCGATGAAGGCCGCGTCGTAGTTACCGGGGATCAGCAGGAAGCGGTAGTACAGGGGGCCGTAGAGCAGGGCGACGATGACGTCCAGGTCGTACTCGGTGGATAGCTGCCCCTGCTCCTGTGCCGCACGGAGGCGGATGCGGGTCCTCTCGGTGATCGGTTCGACCCAGCGTTCGTAGAGGGCCTCGGCGATGGCGGGGTCGTGCTGGGCCTCCCCGACCAGCGCGGCGTACAGGGGGCCGAAGTCCGGTCCGCCCACCAGTTCGCGGGCGGCGTTCATCTGCTTGCGGAGGTCGTCGACGATGTCGCCGGTGTCGGTGTAGGCCAGTTCCGTCTGGAGGGCGGAGAGCATGGCGTCGAGGAAGAGCGCGCCCTTGGAGGGCCAGCGCCGGTAGACGGTGTGCTTGCCGACGCCGGCGCGGGCGGCGATGCCCTCGATGCTGAGTTTGGCGTAGCCGACCTCGCGTGCGAGGTCGAGGGCCGTCCGCATGATGACGGCGGTGCGATCAGGGCTCTGGGGCGGTGGGCTGACTGTCACGAGAGCACACCTTACCAAAACGGCACGGCACGTGCCGTTGACAATCGACGGGCGATGTGGCCATGATCGGCGCAGTCAGAACGGCACGTGCCGTTTCATCCTCTTGGGATTCGGAGACATCCATGGGGGTCCTGTTTCTGGTGTCGGCGCTGGTGATCGGCGGGTTGCTGGCCGTCCAGGCGTCCGCCAACCTGCAACTCAACCGGGTGGTCGGCACGCCCTACGGCGCCTCGACCCTGCAACTCGGCATCGCCGCCGTCCTGCTGGCCGCGGTCGCCGGCGTCGCGGGCGGCTGGGGAGCCCTCGCCGGGGTGGCGGACGTCGCGCCCTGGAAGTTGCTGGGCGGGGTCGCGAGCCCGATCTACATCGCCAGCGCGATCCTGCTGTTCCCGCGACTGGGCGCACTGGCCTCGGCGGGGTTGTTCGTGGCCGGTCAGGTCCTGGCGTCCCTGGTCCTGGACATCGGCGGCCTCCTCGGCGTCGAGCAGCGTTCGTTCAACGCCGGGATGGCGCTCGGAGCGCTGGCCGTGCTCGGAGGCATCGCGATGGTGATCCGCAGCCAGCTCGCCGGAACCTCGTCGCAGGCATCTTCCGCCCGCGCCGGCTGGATCGCGCTGGGGCTGCTGGCCGGGGCCGTCCTCCCGGTCCAGGGTGCGATCAACGCCGCGCTGCGCGTCGAACTCGACGACGCGTTCGCGGTCGGCATGGTCAGCTTCACCGTCGCGACCGCCACGATCGCCGTCGTGCTGGTGCTTCTGCTGGCCCTGCGCCGCACGCCCCGTCCGCGGTTGAACTCGTTGAACACCGTTCCCTGGTGGGGCTGGCTGGGAGGGGCCGCGGCCGCGACCTACGTCACCCTCACCTTCCTGCTCATCCCCCGGATCGGTGCCGCGACCACCATCGCCCTGACCGTCACCGGGCAGCAACTGACCGCGGCGGCGATCGACCACTACGGCCTGTTCAGGCTCCCGCCCAGGCCGGTCACCGTCGCCCGGCTCGCCGGGCTGGCCTCCCTCGGCGCCGGTTGCGCCCTCGTGCAACTCGCCTGATCGACGTTCTCGCCGACCACGGACAGACCCCGATCCGTGACCTGGCAGGCCGCCCGCACCTGGGACGTGTCGTCCGCCTGACCAAGGGACTTCACACCAGAGGCCGGATCCGGACCGGATCCGGCCTCCCCCATCGCACGTTCCCCCGGGATGGTGCCAGGCGCGGGACGGACCAAGACGCGAAAGTGAACGCGGATGAGGCGCGGGGGTCGACACGGATGAGGCGCGAGTGAGGCGCGGGAGTGGACGCCGGTGAGGCGCAGGAGTGGACGCCGGTGAGGCGCGGGTGAGGTGCGGGGGTGGACGTGGGTGAGGCGCGGGAGCCTGATGGCGGCTAGGGCGCTTCTGATGAATCTTGGGCGGACCCAACGAGCAACGTGGTTGTTGCTGCTGTGGCAGCAGGTCGCCGAGAGGTGGTTTGTGGAGCCGTTCCAGGACCCGCAAGGTCGCCCTGATGATCCATCAGAAGCGCCCTAGTCGACGGTTGCCTTGGCCCGCCGCGTCCAGGCGCGTCCAGGCGCGTCCGGGCGGGACGGGCCTCACGCGGTGAGGGGGGACGCTCAGGCGGAGAAGATGTGGCGGAGACGCCAGCGGTCGTGTTCGCGGCCCAGCTCCGCGACGGCCACCCCTTCCGCTCCGGTCACGCGGACGCGGTAGACCCGGGCCTCCTGGGACGACCCGTAGGTCTTCAGAACCTCGTCGACGGCGTACCGCGCGCCCCTCCACTCGTACGCGGTCAGTCGCCCGGCCGGGTCGTGCTCGGCCAGGATCGGTTCGTTGAGAAGGTGCGCCATAGGTCCGCGATGCTAGCACGGGTTCGAACTGGTGTTCGCAGGTCGGAGGCCCTTCGGGGCCCGTCGGACGTGCGCGGACCGCGCCCATCGTAGGCGTGCGTACCCGTGTCCGCCGGGCGCGGCGCGGCGACGTTCGCGCACGGATTTCGACGTTCCGCAGAACGCCGAACCCCCGTACCGGCGGGACCGGCGCTGCCGTTGCCCGTCAGCGAACCAGCCCTTCATGCGGGCGACGCACCGCCCTGTCGCCTCACCCCTCCCCATGGGTCCAAGACCAAAGTTGTCCACAGCCTGGGGGCAACCTTGCCCACACTCTCACCGCCTGGAAATCAGGCGCTCGGGGTAGTGGATCCACAAGGAAATCCCCAGGAGGTGGGGCTTCGCGCTCGATCGGAACCCCGTGTCCTCAGGCTTCCACAAGGCCGGACGGCCGGACAGGGCATCCACAACCTGTGGATAACTTCGGTGCACAGCCTGGGTACGGTGCCGTGCGTCACGGTCCACCATTCTTCCCCAGGCGATCCCCAGCCACCGAGCCAACTTATCCACGCCGTGGAAAAGCCTGTGACCAGGCAGAACAACGCCTCCCCCCGGGGAGGGCGCACAGCCCGTCCACACCCTGTGGGCGGCGGGCCTCCACAGCGTGCTCGCGGCGGTGGATTGCGTCACCCACCGCTCATCCCCACCTGGATCCCCAGGCACAGCCCGGTTGCGGGCCGGGCTTCACAGCGCGGGGGTCACAGGTGGCGGTCGACGATGGCCCGTGCGGCCCGGCGGGTGGCGGGCACCGTCTCGCCGATCGTCTCCAGGGCCGCTCCGGCCATGGCGCCGTCCAGGAGGATGGTCAGCTCGCGCGCCAGCAGCTCCGGATCGGCGGCTCCCGCGGCGGCGGCGAGTTCGCCCACCCACGCGCGGACGGCCCGCTTGTGCGCGACGGTGGCCTCGTGGACGGCCGAGCCCGGCAGCGACTCGCTCGCGGTGTTGATGAACACGCATCCCCGGAACGGCCCGTCGCCGTCGGCGGCCTCCATCGCCCCGAACATGCCGACGAGCTGCTCGCGCGGGTCGTCGCCCGCGCCCTCCGCCGCGTCGCGCAGCATCTTCCGCCACTTCTCGTCCGAGTGGCGCAGGAAGGTGAGGACCAGTTCGTCCTTGGACTTGAAGTGCGCGTAGAGGGTCGCCTTGGCCACGCCGGAGTCGGCGATGATGCGGTCGACGCCGACGCCGCGGATGCCGTAGAGGTAGAAGAGGTCGGTCGCGGTGCGCAGGATCCGGTCCCGAGCGGGCTCGCGCGTCGATGTGGTCATTGGACGACTCCTCCCAGCTGGGCGCCATGATACAGACAGACCGGTCCGTATGGTCAGGCGGCGGCCCGACTCAGGGCACGCCGAGCAGCCGTAGCAGGGCCGTGCTCCCCGCCGCTCCCAGGACCACCACGAGGAACGGGGCCTTGCGCCACGCCATCACGCCGCCGACCAGCACGCCCGCGGGACGGGCGGTGCCCGCCCACTCGTGGGCCTCCAACAGCGCGGTGGTGCAGACGAGCGCGGTGAGCAGGACCACGGCGGCCCGCCCATCAGGCTTTCCATGGCCGGTGGGAGGTCGACCCTTGAGCGGAGCGCCGGCCCCGCGAGCCGGAAGGCGTACGTTCCGGCGGCGAGCGTGAGCATCGCGCCGATCAGCATGGGGGTGCCGGTCACCGGATCACCTCTGTCTCCCGCTTCCGTCCCACGGCCAGGACCAGCCCGGACAGGCCCAGCAGCACCGGCAACCCGACGGGCAGGAACGGGGCGGTGGCCAGGGCCAGGGCGGAGCCGGCCAAGGCGGCGCTCCGGGTCTCGCCGTCCCGGAGCGCCGGTAGGACCAGCGCCAGGATCACCGCCGGGAACATGGCGTCCAGGCCGAGCGCGTCGGTGTCCTCGATGACGGTCCCGGCCAGCCCGCCGAGCAGCGCCCCGACCGGCCAGCAGGCCAGGATGCCGAGCCCGCACAGCCAGTACGCCGCGCGCTTGCGGGGCAGGTCCGGCTGCGCGAGCGCGAAGACGACCGTCTCGTCGTTCATCAGATGCGTGCCGAGGATCCGCCGCCGGCCGTGGCCGAGCACGTCGGGCAGCGCCAGCCCGAAGGGCAGATGCCGGGCGTTGACCAGCAGCCCGGCCAGCACGGCCGCGATCGGACTGCCACCCGCGGCGATCACCCCGACGAACAGGAACTCCGAGGACGCGGCGGCGACGAGCAGGCCCAGCAGCACCGGAACCCACAGCGGGAGGCCGCCCGCGACCGCGACCGCCCCATAGGACAGGCCGATGACGCCGACCGCCAGACACACGAGCGCGATGTCACGCAACGTCCCGCGCTGTAGTGTTCTCCATATCGAACACATGCAAGGCATAATGAACGCCGGACGCCGCGTTCGTCAAGGCGAACGACCGACCGCTGGAGCGAACATCCCGATGGAAGACACCGCCGCCACGGGCAAGCCGCCGCTGGCGGTCATCGCCGCCTCGCTGCGCAGGGAGCGCACGCGCGCGGGCCTGACGCTGACCGAGGTCGCGCAGCGCGCCGGAATCGCGAAGTCCACGCTGAGCCAGCTGGAGTCGGGGACCGGCAACCCCAGCCTGGAGACGCTCTGGGCGCTCTGCGTCGCGCTGGACACGCCGTTCTCGCGGCTGCTGGACCCGCCCCGGCCCGCGGTCCAGGTGATCAGGGCCGGCGAGGGCCCCGCTGTCTCCTCCGACCAGGCCGACTACCAGGCGACGCTGCTGGGGGCGTGCCCGCCCGGAGCGCGCCGCGACATCTACCGGGTCGCCGCCGAGCCGGGGCACCAGCGCACGTCGGACCCGCATATGCCCGGCGTCGTGGAGCATGTCGTGCTCAGCGCCGGGCGCGCGCTGGTCGGGCTCGCCGACGACCCCGTGGAGCTGCGGCCGGGCGACTTCATCACCTATCCGGCCGATCTGCCCCATGTGTTCCGTGCGCTGGAGCCCGGTACCTGGGCGGTGCTGGTCTCCGAGCACGTGTGAGCGGCGGACGGGATGGCGTCGTTCGTTCGCGGTCGTTACGGGCGGAAGGCCTGGCCCTGTGCGCCGCCTTCGACGGCTTCGACATAGGCGCGGGCGACGTCGGCGGCCAGGGTGCCCCGCGTGCCCTCCAGATCGAGGCTCTTCCTGACCTCGGGGCCCATGCTCGCGAGGGTCTCGGCGACCCAGCCGGGGCTGACGATGTTCACCCGCAGGTCGCGGGGCATCTCGATCGCCGCGGCCTCGACGAACGCCTCCAGCCCGGTGTTGACCACCGCGGTGAAGGAGGCGCCCGGGATCAGACGGTCGAAGACGCCGCCGGTGAGCGTCACCGAGCCGCCGTCCCGCAGGTGGCGCATGGCGCGTCGGAGCAGGTGGATCTGGCCGAGGAGCTTGCCCTGGAGCCCGGCGGTGATGTCGTCGTCGGAGTCGAGCCGGGTGAGGGAGCCGCTGGCCGCGCAGCACACCACGGCGTCCAGGTCGTGGACGGTCTCGAAGAGCGCGTCGATGGAAGCGTGATCGTCCATGTCGACGCGTACCGGGCCCCGCCGTGACGCGCGGACGATCTCGTGGCCGCTCTTCTCCAGCGCGGTCGCGACCTCGGAGCCGAGGGTGCCGGTGGCGCCGATCAGAAGGATCTTCATCTCTGTCTCTCCCGTTCAGGCCGCGGGCTGCAGGACTCGGTCGAGCAGCAGTTCGCGGTAGCTTCGCACGTGGTCGGCGAGTTCACCGTCGCCGAAGGACGAGGCGCCGTGGACGATGAACGGCTCCTCGTAGTCCATGCCGGTGAGGTTCGCCGTGGCGTCGAACGGCCGCAGCAGGTCGGTCACCGGGAACCGGTTGAGGCCGCCGGGACGGTAGAGCGCCTCGCCGCCACCGACCGTCGTGGCGATCCGCAGGCTCTTGCCGTGGAGGGCCTTCCCCTTGGAGCCGTAGGCCCAGCCGTGCTCGAACACCTCGTCCAGCCACTTCTTCAGCAGCGGCGGCGCCGAGTACCAGTAGAACGGGAACTGCAGGACGACGCGGTCGTGCTCCATGAGGAGGCGCTGCTCTCGGGCGACGTCGATGTTCAGGTCCGGGTAGGCGGCGTAGAGGTCGTGGACGGTGACGTCCGGCAGGTCGCGGATACCGGCCGCCAGAGCCGTGTTGACCCGCGAGGTGTCGAGGTCGGGGTGGGCGAGGAGGACGAGCGTGCGCGTCATGGTCGATACTCCCTAGTGGAGACAGACAGGTCTGTCTGCTTCCGACGACCATGAGACTAGACAGACAGATCTGTCTAGTCAAGCGCCGACCCGGAACAGGGGTCTGAGCTCTAGGGATGACGTGGCGGGAGGGCGGCTTCCAGGTCGTCCAGGCGGCGGAACTCGTCATGGAGGACGGCGCGGTCGGGCGCGGGGAGCGGGTGCGAGCGGGCTTCGCTCGCGAGTTCGCGGGCCCGTGCCCATTCTTCGAGGTGAAGGGCCATGTCCGCACGCAGGACCAGGGCCTTCACACGTTCGGACGGGGTGAGCGGTTCGTCCGAGGCGAGCAGGTGGTCGAGGATTCTCGCGGCCGCCCGGTGGTCCTCCTTCGAGTCGCCCAGGAGCGCCGCCATGTGGAGCGTTCTGGCGACCGTCTCCTTGGGGATGGCTTCCGATTCGCCCGAGATCGGCTGGCCGATGCGGAGTTGGATGCCGTCGGGGTCGGTGAGGAGGAACTGGCGGACCCCGTAGGACATGTTCTTCAGAACGCCCAGCCTGGGGAGGCCGCGCGTCGGCACGCGTCCCAGGGCTTCTTTCAGACCGTCGCGGAACGCCTCGTACAGCGGATCGACATCGGCGGTGAGGACATAGCACATGTGCATGGAGGTGGCCGGGTCGTGGCGCTTCCAGCCGTAGAACTGCAACTCCATGCCGCCCCTGCGAATCGCGAGATAGGGGTTGGGCCGGGTCTGCCAGGACACCCGCTCGAACCCGAGCGCTCGATAGAACTCCCAGGTCATGTCGATCGACCGGCACGGAAAGATCGGGATCGTCGTCTCGCCCATGGCCCGAAGGTAGGTTCACCGCCCGCCTCTGGTCAAGTTTGATTAGATAATCGCCCCCCCGGCGCCCGCTGGACGACGAGCGCCCTCCGTGATCCAGCCTCGGGCCGGGCGAGCGTCCGGGGTCGCGGCCGGTGTCGCGCCCAAGAGGCCGCGCCCAAGGGGCCGCGTCGTTCAGCCGCGCAGACGCCCTCGGACGGGACGATGGGACAGGCGCCTTGCCCGCGATCAAGATCGTGGCGGCGAGCGCCGCTAAGACGATCTCCGCCGTTCCCAAGCCGCACGCGAGGAATTCCATGCGTCCGATCCCACCACTTCAGCACCCCGCGGGACATCGCGGTGGACCGCACATTCATGGTGGGGTTTACCGCAGGGTCTCACCCCATCCACAGACTGTGGAAAACCGTGAGATCTCACGCCGGACGACCGCCGTCCACCCACTCGGTGCCGTCCGGACAAGATCATCTGGTCTTATCGCCACCCGGCGCGGAAACGATCCAGGATCCCTTCCGGGCGGTTCGTTCACTCCTGCCCGCCTTGGCGGGCTCCCACCCATGCGGGTGGGCTCTTCCCTGAGGAGCATGACGTGAAGACGGACGGCGCCGACGGGCAGCCCCCGGGCATACCCCTGGGCGTGCCCACACCGGCGCGTATGTACGACGAGGCGCTGCATGGAAAGGACCACTACGAGGTCGACCGCCGCGCCAACGCCGTCCTGTACGAGGGCATCGGCGAGGCGTCCGTGCGCAACACCGCATTGGAGAACCGCCGCTTTCTCGGACGGGCCGTCCGATATCTGGCAGCGGAATGCGGTATCCGCCAGTTCCTCGATATCGGGTCCGGCCTGCCCACCATGCGTAATACGCACCAGATAGCGCAGGAGGCCGATCCGGACGCGCGGGTCGTCTATGTCGACTACGACCCGATCGTCGCCGTCCACGGCCGGGCTCTGCTGGCCAACAAGCAGACGCGGATCGTGACCGCCGACATGCGCGATCCCGAGTCGATCCTCGACCACGAGGACACGCGCGACCTGATCGATTTCGGCCGTCCCGTCGCCGTGCTGTTCGTGGCGGTCTTCCACTTCATCACGCGCGAGGAGGACCCGGCCGGCATCGTCTCGGCCTTCCGTGCGCGCTCCGCGCCCGGCTCCTACGTGGCGATCTCCCATCTGACGAGTGACGGGACCCCGGCCGAGGAGCAGCGCGCCTGGGAGGCGGCCTTCGAGGGCGCGACCTCACCGCTCGTCTTCCGCGGCGAAGGCGAGATCCGCGCCCTCTTCGGCGGCTACGACCTCGTGAGCCCCGGGCTGGTCCGTCCCTGGCAGTGGCATCCGTCCGATGACGGATCTCCGGAGACGACGTCCCTCTTCGGGGCCGTGGGACGGCTCGGCGCGTCCTAGCGCTCCAGGTGCGTCTTGCGGCAGGAGCGCGGCGCGTTCACCGGGTTGCAGCGCGCCGGGTCCGCTCCCGGTAGCTGGGCCACGTAGTCGCTGCCGTGCCGGGCCGCCAGGCCGACCACCGGGAAGTCGGTGCTGACGATCTGCGCGCCGCTCGCGAGCGCCGCGTCGAGCCGGGCGGTGCTGCCCGAGCGGGCCTGGTCGAACGGGACGTCCGCGCGGGTCCGCACGAGGTATCCGCGCCGGACGAGGTCGCGGATCTGCGCCTGCCCCGCGCCCTCCGGCTCGTTCTGCTCGACGAACGCGGCGTCGGGACGCCCCGGCGCCGCGTCGGTGAAGATGACCCGCCCCTCCAGGTTGGGGTGGCCCGCGAGGTAGGGCGCCTGGACGTCCGCGCCCTTGTTGTCCATCAGGAACAGGAACTTGCCGCGCGACTTCGACACCGACGGCCACCCGTACTTCAGGACGGACTGCTCCAGCGTCAGTCCGGGCCGCCGCAGGTCGTCCGGCTTGATGATCTTGTCGTCGCCGATCGCGGCTCGGATCTCCGCGTCGAGCCTGTCCATGAGCGGGCCGTCCCAGCGCGGGCTGCGCGGTCCGCCGAGCTTCTCCATCGCGGGGTCGGTGGACTTGAACTCCAGCAGGATCGGGATCGGCACGTGCCCCCGGTTCGCCTCCGACCACGTGCGGGCCTGCTTCAGGCAGTTGGTCAGCGAGACGCAGGACGAGCCGTAGTCGTGGTCGGCCCAGTGCAGCACCTTGAAACCGGGCTTCTTCATGTCGGGGTTGTCGATCTCGCCCAGGCCGGCCTCCCTCCGCACGATCGGCTTGGTGTAGAGGCCGCCCTCGGGATCGGGAAATATGTCCAGCTCGATACTGCGAACACGCTGCGCGGAGAACTGCGCGGGCAACGCCGCGTGGGAGTACTCAAGGTTCCACCACCCCGAGTCCCGTTTGGCTTGGACGGCCTTCTCCGCACTGGTCAGCTCGCGGTGGTAGCTGTTGTGCGTGGCGATCATCTGTATCTGGTTGAGCCGCACCGGTCCTTTGTCGCCATGGCCCGTGGCCTGGGCGGGGTAGGCGGCGGCGAGCGTGCCCGCGAGGGCGGTCACGGCGGTGGAGAGCGTGGCGAGGGCGAGAAGGTGGCGTCGCACCTGTTCCTCCTGGATAAACGCATGTCAGGGACGCCTGGAGCGTGATCGCCTTCCATGATCGCCAGCTGTCCGCGCGCGACCCCGCTCATGAACCGCTGCCGAACAGCCGCCGTCCAAAGCCTGTGGATAACTTTCGTCCCCAGGTGTGGATCCGCGCCGTCCACCGGTTGTCCACTGTTCGACCAGATCGCGTTCGCCAGCGGGAACGCTTGTCAATGCTGGTCAGAAGGCGGGGCCTGAACCTTGTCCGCAATAATCCACAGCCTGTGGATAAACAATCGGAAGGCCCTGGGGAAAGCGGTATCCCCACACCGTCCGCAGGGCCGTCCCCAGGTGCGCCGGTCATCCACAGGGTGCGGGGATCATGTGAAGGGTCGCAGAAACCCGGGATCTTCGCTGGCAACGACGCCGCCACCTGGACGGACGTCTTCAGCGGAGCCCCCGTCGGCCCAGAGCGCCCTAGAACGCCGCCAGGGCGGGCAGGGTGGCCCTGGCACGGCGTACGGCCACCGAGCAGGCCGAGCCGTCGCGGCGAGGCCGCTGGACGGCTCGCGTATCCGGACACGCGAAAGGCCCCCGCCGACGTACCGGCGGGGGCCTTTCGCGATGGTGGGCCTAGGTGGACTTGAACCACCGGCCTCATCCTTATCAGGGATGCGCTCTAACCGACTGAGCTATAGGCCCGTACTGCCGCCGC
Source organism: Actinomadura litoris (assembly GCF_009733595.1). Lineage (GTDB taxonomy): Bacteria > Actinomycetota > Actinomycetes > Streptosporangiales > Streptosporangiaceae > Spirillospora > Spirillospora litoris. The sequence continues at coordinate 22,483 of NZ_WOFH01000005.1, forward strand.
CCTTGCGGCGCAACGAGAGGTTACCCCATCCGGCGCGGCAACCGGAAATCGATTAGCCGGTGGCGGCGGCGCGCGGATCCACTGGTCAGCATGGCGTCCTCGGGCGTTGTCGGGGCGGCGGTCAGGAGGCCCGCGGGGCGGGCTACTCGGCTTCCTTGAGGGTGACCTCCACGCCGCCCACGAGATCGGCGGCGAGGTTGTAGATGACGGAGCCGACCGTCGAGAGGGCGGTGATGAGCAGGACGTTCAGCGCCCCGACGAGGACCGTGTAGCCGAAGACGCGGAAGAAGGAGAACCAGCTCCCGGCATCGACGCCGCCGGTGGTCTCGCCCTGCTGCTTGGTGAGGCTGTTGATCGTGTCGCTGATGGCGTCGAACACGCCGAGCCCGGCGAGGATCGTGTACAGGACGGTGACGGCGACCAGCAGGACGACGAAGCAGACCACCGACATCACGAAGCTGAACTTCATCACCGACCACGGTTCGAGCCGGGCCAGCTGGAGCTGCGCCTTGCGCGCCGGTTTGGCGTTCACCGCGGGCTTGGCAGAGGACGGGGCCACCGCCGGGGCGGCGGGCGCGGGCCGGTCCTTCAGGACGGTCCCGGCGAAGCCGCCCGAGGACTTCGGAGAGCTGGACGTGCCCCCGGAGCCCGACGAGTTGGACGACGGCGTGTCGCGGCGTCCGAAGGGCTTCCTCGGCCGAGTCCCCGACCCCGGGGACTCGGCCGGCTTCGACCACCCCGAGGAGCTCTTGGAACCCGAGGACGGGGAGGACGACCGCGCCGGGTCGCTCGGCTTGTCCGAGGAGGACGACGTGGCCGGGCGGTCGTCGGACGCGGGAGGCTCGGTGGTGTCCTTGATCGGAGCGATCTCCGGCGTGTCGCCCTCGGACGCCTCCGACTTCTCGGACTCGTCCTCGATGTGGGCGAGGTCGGCCCTGGTCTCGTCCGCGGACGTGATCTCGACGGTCGCCTCGTCCCGGCCGGGCTTGGCGGAGGCGGCGGCGACGGTCTTGCCTGACTTGCCGCCGGGGCGCTTGGCGGGGGCCTCGCCACCCGCGTCCGCGCCGGATCCGCCCTTGCTCTTGCCGGGCTCCGTGCTCACGTGTCCTCCTGGCCTAGCGGCTCGGTGACGAGGCCGGGCGCATCACTCACCGTCGCCCCCCTCGCCGTCGGCGTCCTCTGCGTCCACCATGGACTCTACGTTCCTCGCGATGGCGACCACGCTGTCCCCGTCGGCGAGGTTCATCAGGCGAACGCCCATGGTCTGCCTGCCGGACTGCTTGATCTCCGCCGCGGTGGTGCGGATCACGCCCCCGTTGGACGTCATCGCGAACACCTCGTCGTCGTGACCGACCATCAGTGCCCCGACCAGCCTGCCGCGCGTTTGAACGATCTTAGCGGTGAGAACGCCCTTGCCCCCACGACCCTGGCGAGGGTACTGGTCCGCCGGCGTGCGCTTGGCGTACCCGCCCTCGGTCGCGATCAGGACATCCTGGGACGAGTCCTGCACAACAAGCATGTTGAGGACTTCCTGGTCCTCCTCGAACCGCATGCCGATGACGCCGGACGTCGCGCGGCCCATCGGGCGGAGCGAGTCGTCGTCGGCGCGGAACCGGATCGCCTGCGCGCCGGTGGAGACCATCAGCAGGTCGTCCTCGGAGGAGACCAGCCGCGCCGCGATGACCTCGTCGTCGTCGACCAGGTTGATCGCGATGATCCCGCCGGTGCGCGGCGAGTCGAAGTCGCCCAGCGCGGTCTTCTTGACGCGGCCGCGCTTGGTGGCGAGCACGAGGTAGGGCGCGACCTGGTAGTCGCGCAGGTCCATGACCTGGGCGATGTGCTCGTCCGGCTGGAAGGCCAGCAGGTTCGCGACGTGCTGGCCGCGCGAGTCGCGGCCGGCGTCGGGCAGCTCGTAGGCCTTGGCGCGGTAGACGCGGCCCTTGTTGGTGAAGAACAGGATCCAGTGGTGCGTCGTCGTGACGAAGAACTGGTCGACGATGTCGTCCTGCTTGAGCTGCGCGCCGCGGATGCCCTTGCCGCCGCGCCGCTGCGCCCGGTACAGGTCGGTCTTGGTGCGCTTGGCGTAGCCGCCGCGGGTGATCGTGACGACGACGTCCTCTTCGGCGATGAGGTCCTCGTAGGACACGTCCCCGTCGAAGGGAATGATCTCGGTGCGCCGCTCGTCGCCGTACTTCTCGACGATGGGCGCGAGCTCCTCGCCGACGATCCGGCGCTGCCGCTCGGGCGAGGCGAGGATGTCGTTGTAGTCGGCGATCTCCGCCATCAGCTTGTCGTACTCGTCCATGATCTGCTGGCGCTCAAGGGCGGCGAGCTTGCGCAGCTGCATGTCGAGGATGGCCTGCGCCTGGATCTCGTCGATCTCCAGCAGGCCGATCAGGCCCCGCTGCGCCTCCTGGGCGGACGGCGAGCGGCGGATCAGCGCGATGACCTCGTCGATGCGGTCCAGCGCCTTGAGGAGGGCGCGCAGGATATGGGCGCGCTCCTCGGCCTTGCGGAGCAGGAACCGGGTGCGACGGACGATCACCTCGATCTGGTGCGCGACCCAGTACCGGACGAACTGGTCGATGCGCAGCGTGCGCGGCACCCCGTCCACCAGCGCGAGCATGTTCGCGCCGAACGTCTCTTGGAGCTGGGTGTGCTTGTACAGGTTGTTCAGGACGACCTTGGCGACCGCGTCCCGCTTGAGGACGATGACCAGGCGCTGCCCGGTGCGCCCGGACGTCTCGTCGCGGACGTCGGCGACGCCGTCGAGCTTGCCGTCCTTGACCAGCTCGGCGATCTTGAGCGCGAGGTTGTCGGGGTTGACCTGGTAGGGAAGCTCGGTGACGACGAGGCAGGTGCGGCCCTGGATCTCCTCGACCTCGACCACGGCCCGCATCGTGATCGAGCCGCGGCCCGTCCGGTACGCCTCCTCGATGCCCTTGCGGCCGACGATGAGGCCGGCGGTCGGGAAGTCGGGGCCCTTGACCCGCTCGATCAGCGCTTCGAGCAGTTCCTCGTCGGAGGCGCCGTAGTTCGCCAGGAACCACTGGACGCCCTCGGCGACCTCGCGCAGGTTGTGCGGCGGGATGTTGGTGGCCATGCCGACGGCGATGCCGGCCGAGCCGTTCACCAGCAGGTTGGGGTACCGCGACGGCATGACGTCGGGCTCTTGCGAGCGGCCGTCGTAGTTGGGGGAGAAGTCGACGGTCTCCTTGTCGATGTCGCGCAGCAGCTCCATCGCGAGGGGCGCCATGCGGCACTCGGTGTACCGCATGGCCGCCGCCGGGTCGTTGCCGCGCGAACCGAAGTTCCCGTTGCCGTCCACCAGCGGGTAGCGCATCGACCACGGCTGCGCCAGGCGGACCAGGGCGTCGTAGATGGCGGAGTCGCCGTGCGGGTGGTAGTTGCCCATGACGTCGCCGACGACGCGCGCGCACTTGAAGTAGCCGCGGTCGGGCCGGTAGCCGCCGTCGTACATCGCGTACAGGACGCGGCGGTGGACCGGCTTCAGCCCGTCCCGCACCTCGGGCAGGGCCCGCGCGACGATGACCGACATCGCGTAGTCGAGATAGCTCTTCTGCATCTCGACCTGGATGTCGACCGGTTCGATCCGCTCGCCTGGGTGTCCACCCTCTGTGGTCACGTCCGTCACTCTCAAGACCTCTTCTGCTTGGTGGGATGGAAGTACGTCGCCGCGCGGCGGCCCGGACGCCGCTCACGGTCTCGGGCCCCTCGGCCGATGGCCGGCGGTAGGCGGGTAACGGGAGCCGTGCCGGCCGGACGGATCGCGCCGGCCCGCTCGGGCCGGGGCCGCGCCGGGACCGGTCGCGCCGGGTGGCCGCCGGAGCCGCCGGGTCGTCGCCTCACCTGATCGGGGCGCCGCCTGGGCCGGCTCCTGGGCCGCGTACCTCAGATGTCGAGGAAGCGCACGTCCTTGGCGTTGCGCTGGATGAACTCCCTCCGGGGCTCGACCTCCTCGCCCATGAGCACACTGAACAGTTCGTCCGCCTGGGCGGCGTCGTCGAGCTGCACCTGGAGCAGGACCCGGTTGTCGGGGTCCATCGTGGTGTCCCACAGCTCGTTGGCGTTCATCTCGCCGAGGCCCTTGAAGCGCTGGACGAGGTCGCGGGGACGGGGGTCGCGCTTGCCCGCGGCGACACCGGCCTCGATGATCGCGTCCCGCTCCGAGTCGGAGTAGGCGTAGTCGGCGTCCGAGCCCCGGGCATCCCACTTGATCTTGTAGAGCGGCGGCTGGGACAGGTACACGTGGCCGGCCTCGATCAGCGGCTTCATGAACCTGAACAGCAGGGTCAGCAGCAGCGTGTTGATGTGGTGGCCGTCGACGTCCGCGTCCGACATCAGGATGATCTTGTGGTAGCGCAGGCGGGAGATGTCGAACTCGTCGTGCACGCCGGTGCCGAGGGCGGTGATGATCGCCTGCACCTCGTTGTTCTTCAGGATCTTGTCGATCCTGGCCTTCTCCACGTTCAGGATCTTGCCGCGGATCGGCAGGATCGCCTGGAAGTGCGGGTTGCGGCCGCCCTTGGCCGAGCCGCCCGCCGAGTCGCCCTCGACGATGTACAGCTCCGACCGCGACGGGTCGGTGGACTGGCAGTCCGACAGCTTGCCGGGCAGCGACGTCGACTCCAGCAGGCTCTTGCGCCGGGTCAGGTCGCGCGCCTGCCGCGCCGCCACCCGCGCCCGCGCCGCCTGGGACGCCTTGTTGATGATCTCCTTGGCCTCGCCCGGGTTCTCCTCGAACCAGTCGCGCAGGTGCTCGTTGCACGCCTTCTGCACGAACGACTTGGCCTCGGTGTTGCCCAGCTTGGTCTTGGTCTGGCCCTCGAACTGCGGGTCGGCCAGCTTGATGGAGATGATCGCGGTGAGGCCCTCGCGGACGTCCTCGCCGGTGAGGTTGTCGTCCTTGTCGCGCAGCAGCCCCTTGTCGCGGGCGTACCGGTTGACGATCGTGGTCAGCGCCGCGCGGAACCCCTCCTCGTGGGTGCCGCCCTCGGCCGTGTTGATCGTGTTCGCGAACGTGTGGACGGACTCGGCGTAGGACGAGTTCCACTGCATCGCGATCTCCACCGACATGCCCTCGGTGTCGTCGCTGAAGTAGACCACCGACTCGTGGGCGGCGTCCTTGCGCGCGTTGATGTAGCGGACGAAGTCCTCGATGCCGCCCTCGTAGTGGTACTTGACCACATGAGGGGCACCCTCGCCCTCACCGTCGCTGTGCTCGGGGCGCTCGTCCTCCAGCGTGATGCTCAGCCCGCGGTTCAGGAACGCCATCTCCTGCATGCGGCGGGAGAGCGTCTCGAAGTTCCACTCGGTGGTCTCGAAGATCTCCGGGTCGGGCCAGAAGGTGATGCGGGTACCGGTCTCGCTGGTCTCCTCACCCTTGCGCAGCTCCGTCTCGGGCCCCTGCCAGGTATAGGACTGGCGCCACACGTGGCCGTCGACCTTGACCTCGGCCTCAAGCCGGCTGGACAGCGCGTTCACGACCGCCGACCCGACACCGTGCAGGCCGCCGGAGACGGCGTAGGACTTGCCGTCGAACTTGCCGCCCGCGTGCAGCGTCGTCAGCACCAACTCGATGGCCGGGCGTTTCTCCACCGGGTGCTCGCCGACCGGGATGCCGCGCCCGTTGTCGAGCACGCTGACACCGCCGTCCGCCATCAGTGTCACCACGATGTCGTCGGCGTAGCCGGCCAGGGCCTCGTCCACCGCGTTGTCCACGATCTCGTAGACAAGGTGGTGCAGACCACGCTCACCGGTCGACCCGATGTACATGCCCGGGCGTTTGCGAACCGCCTCAAGGCCCTCAAGGACAGTGATCGAACTAGCGTCGTACGCCAAAGGAGATCCTCCTGCCGGGGATGTCGGCCGCCCCCACGCCCGGGAGGGAGCGCGGTGTGCCCCGTAACACACATGGGGCGCCCTTGTGCTCTGTACGTGTCGGTAGAGCCCTGGGCGACCCATGGCGGCGCAGCATCCTGAACCCGAACCCAGTCTACCGGGTCACGCGGCGAAAAGTGGCACTCACGAGCGCTGTGTGCGCGTGTGGCGGCTTGGTGGGCCTGGAGCTGCATCCCCCCATAGCCCTAGGGGGGTTCTCTGGCCTACGGCGCGCTCGCTGCTGAACTCGTCGCCTGATGTCCCGAACAGATGTTCTCACCCGCCACCGACATTCGGTCACAGCGAGCTACCTACCTTTCTACCCGGCCCGGACGAGCCCGCCCGGCAGGCCGCTCGTCTGCGGTGCCCGTGCGCCGGGCCGCCGCCGCTTCGCGCTCGGCCCCCGCGAGGCGCGCCTTCAGCCCCGCCGGGGCCGTGCTCGCGACACCTGATCCCCCGTCTGCTGGGGCGACTGGCGCCGGGCGCGTCGAGCGGCCTGGTGCACGCGGGCACACATGCCCGGCCACAGGGTGTGGATAGCTGAGCGCGCGCATCGTGGCTAAGGCCACATCCGCTCAGTGACTACGGCCGGCGTGTACCCGCCTTCGGGGGTTGTGGGGATGGTTGTGGACAGCGGTCAGCGGACACGCCAGGCGCCGGTTCTGCGCGGGCCGGAAGAGGGGCCCACCACTTTGACGCGGCGGACGGTGCCGTGGCCGAGCTCCTCGTTCAGGCGCCGGACGAGTGTGGAGGACAGCAGGCGCAGCTGGGTCGCCCACGTCGTGGAATCGGCCGCGATGGTGAGGACGCCCTCCTCGAAGTGATCCGGACGGGTGTGCTCCGCCAGATCGGGGCCGACGATCCCGGCCCAGTTTCCGAAGACCCCGCCGACGGCGGCCCGCTGCTCCCACCCGCGCGAGGCCAGCAGCTCGCGGATCGCGGTGCCGAACTGCTTGGGGTCGCCCCCCCGGCCCGGTTCGCGGACACGGACCAGCTTGGTGTTCTTGCGCTTGTTCCCCTGGCCGGGGAGGGTGCCGCGCTTGAGCGCGTCCGCCTTCGCCTGGGCGAGCGCCTCCCTGGCCAACTCGATCCCCGACTTGCCCGAGGCCCCCGGCGAGTCCGCAGACTTCGGCGAGTCCGCAGACTCCGCACGGGCGCCGGACTCCGCACGGGCGCCGGACTCTGAACCGCTTCCCGGGCCTGAGGACGGCGGGGTCGGCGCCGACCGGGGGAGGTCGCCGGAGTTCGCTGGGGGAGTTCGCGGGTTCACGGGTTCGGGGGAGTTGTGCACATCCTGTGGATCGTCCGGCATGACACTCTCCTCACCGGTGTGGATCACTCACGAACGACCTGGCCGTCCGAGACGGTATACGAGCCTCCCGTCAGTTCGGACGGGACGTCCGCCGGAACGGCGGCCGTGATCAGGACCTGCTCGGCCGGGGCGACCATCTCGGCCAGGCGGCTGCGGCGGCCGACGTCCAGCTCGGCGAACACGTCGTCCAGGATCAGGACGGGGTCGTCGCCGTCCGCGCGGAGCAGGTCGAACGCGGCCAGCCGGAGGCCGAGGGCGAACGACCACGACTCGCCGTGGCTGGCGTAGCCGCGCGCGGGCAGCTCCCCCAGCCGCAGGACGAGTTCGTCCCGGTGCGGGCCGACCAGGCTGACGCCGCGCTCCAGCTCCTGTTTGCGGGAGTCCGCGACCACGGCGAGCATCCGCTCGGCGAGTTGTCCACGGTCTGTGGACAACTCCTCCTCGCCCAACGAGCTCTTGTAGCGCAGGTCCGCCGCGCCGCTCGCCGGTGCCAGGGCCTCGTACGCGCGCGCGACGAGGGGACGGAGCGCCGCCACGAGATCCAGCCGCGCGGCCAGCAGTTCGGAGCCCGTCCGCGCGAGGTGCGAGTCCCAGACGTCCAGCGTGGCGAGGACCTCGGGGCCGGGGGAGCGGCGGTGGGCGGCCGCCGACTTCAACAGGGCGTTGCGCTGCTTGAGGACGCGGTCGTAGTCGGCGCGGACGCCGGCGAAGCGCGGGGCGCGCAGCGTCAGCAGTTCGTCCATGAACCGCCGGCGCTCCCCCGGATCGCCTTTGACCAGGGCCAGGTCCTCGGGCGCGAACAGGACGGTGCGCAGCATCCCCAGGATCTCGCGGGGTCTCGGGATGGGGGACCGGTTGAGCCGGGCCCGGTTCGCCTTCCCCGGGTTGATCTCCAGCTCGATCAGCGCCTTGCGGTCGTCCTTCACCACACCGGCGCGGACGATCGCCCGGGGCGCGCCCTGCCGGACCAGCGGCGCGTCGGTCGACGCCCGGTGGCTGCCGTGCGTGGCGACGTACCCGATGGCCTCGACCAGGTTCGTCTTCCCCTGCCCGTTGGGCCCCACGAAGGCCGTGACCCCCGGCTCGATCGAGACCTCGGCGGTCGCGTACGAGCGGAAGTCCTGGAGCGAGAGGTGGGCCACGTGCACGGGACACGAGCGTAGAGCCTCCCGTCCACCACATGGCCCCTTCACCTCCGCCCGCTCCCGGCCGCCGCGTCGGCCACGGCACCCATTGTCCGGCGGATGGGCGGCGTCCGGCCGAGAAATCCACGCCTGTGGATAACTTGCCCGCGGTGTCGCTCCGTCCGGCCGGGCGAGGCGCCGAAGGGGCGGGTCGGGTCGACCGGTGACCGGCCGACCCGGGCCGGAGTGGGTCAGACCGGAGGCGGGGTCACGTCGGCACCGGGGGAGTCGGCGCCCTTGGCGGACTCGACCGCGTGGCCGCCGAACTGGTTGCGGAGGGCGGCGACCACCCGCATCGCGGGCGAGTCGTCCTGCCGGGAGGCGAAGCGGGCGAAGAGCGACGCGGTGATCGCCGGCAGCGGGACGGCGTGGTCGACGGCGGCCTGGACCGTCCAGCGGCCCTCGCCGGAGTCGTTGGCGTACCCGCGGATGTCGTCGAGCTCGGGATCACCGGCGAGCGCGCGGTTCAGCAGGTCCAGCAGCCAGGACCGGATGACCGTGCCCTCCTGCCAGCTGTGGAAGGTCGCGGGCACGTCGGTGACGATGTCGCTGGCCTCGATCAGCTCGTAGCCCTCGCCGAAGGCCTGCATCATCGCGTACTCGATGCCGTTGTGGACCATCTTGACGAAGTGCCCGGCGCCGACCTTGCCGGAGTGGACGAACCCGAACTCCCCCTCGGGCTTGAGGGTCTCGAAGACCGGCATGAGCCGCTTCACGTTGTCCTCGTCGCCGCCGACCATGAGGGCGTAGCCGTTCTCCAGCCCCCACACGCCGCCGCTGACACCGCAGTCCACGAAGCCGATGCCCTTGGCGGCGAGCTCCTCGCCGTGCTTCTGGTCGTCCACGTAGTGGGAGTTGCCGCCGTCCACGACGACGTCGCCCTGCTGGAGGATCTCCCCCAGCTTCTCGATGGTGTCGTGGGTGGGTTTGCCCGCGGGCACCATCACCCAGACGGCGCGCGGGGGCGACAGCCGCTCGACGAGCTCCTCCACCGAGCCGACATCGCTGACGCCGGGATCGCGGTCGTAGCCGACGACGGTGTGGCCGCCCCGGCGCAGTCGCTCGGCCATGTTGCCGCCCATCTTGCCCAGGCCGATGATCCCAAGCTCCATGCTCACTCCCCTGTACGTACGTGCTGCGCGGGTTCCGCGGGGGCGGTTCCCCTGCGGATCGGTCGTTCCCGGGTATTGCCCCAGGATCGGGCCTTACCCAGACAACCGCACAGGCATGATCAGATAACGGTAGTTCGGGTTCTCGCCGTCCTGCGGCGGCTTGCCGGTGAGGACGGCGGGCTTGGTCGGGGTGGTGAAGGAGAGCCTGGCGACGTCCGAGCCGATCGCCGAGAGCCCGTCGAGCAGGAACTGCGGGTTGAAGGCGATGTCGATGTCCTCGCCCTCCAGCGTCGCCTCAAGCGCCTCGACGGCCTGGGCCTCGTCCCCGGTCCCGGCCTCCAGGACGACCTCTCCCTGGCTGAATGAGAGCCGCACGGGGGTGTTCCGCTCGGCGACGAGGGACACGCGCTTGACGGCCTCGATGAACGGGCCCGTCTGGATCTCGGCGAGCCCCGCGTACTCGCTCGGCAGCAGCGACCGGTACTTGACGAAGTCGCCGTCCAGCAGCCGCGAGGTCGTGCGGCGGCCGCCGCCCTCGAAGCCGATCATGCCCTCGCCGGCGCCGCCCGTCCCGGCGAGCGCGATCGAGACCTCCGCACCGGCCGTCAGCGACTTGGCGGTGTCGGCGAGGGTCTTGGCCGGGACGAGCGCGACGGCGGAGAAGTCCGGGCGCTCCGGCTTCCAGTGCAGTTCGCGGACGGCAAGCCGGTAGCGGTCGGTGGAGGCGAGCGTGACGGTCTCCCCCTCGATCTCCACACGGACACCGGTGAGCATGGGGATGGTGTCGTCCTTGCCCGCCGCGATGGCGACCTGGGCGACGGCGGCCGCGAACTCGTCGCTGCCCACGGCGCCCGCCGCCGGAGGCATCTCCGGCAGGGTCGGGTAGTCCTCCACAGGCATGGTGAGAAGTGTGAACTTCGCACTGCCGCAGCGGAGCATCACCTTCGCCCCGTCCGTCGTCACCTCCACAGGGTGGGGAGGAAGGCTGCGGGAGATCTCGGCGAGCAGGCGCCCCGACACCAGGGCGGTCCCCGCCTCCTCCACGTCGATCTCCGTGGAGACCTGCGCGGAGACCTCGTAGTCGAACGCGGAGAGCTTCAACCGGTCGCTGTTGCCCTCACCCCCGGCCACGATGTGCATGCCCGCCAGGACCGGGACGGGGGGACGGACCGGGAGCGTGCGCGCGGTCCAGGCGACGGCGTCGGCGAGGGCGTCTCTGTCGATGCGGAACTTCAAGGGGACCCGCCTCCTGCAGGTTTCGGACAAGGGTGAGGTGGAGAGATCTCGGTCGGCGCACCCGGGGCACGTTGTCCCCAGGCCCTGACTTGAGATGGATCTTTTCTTGAGTAGAGAAGTAGTGCAGTACTAGTCATAGGGGCCGTGGATAGTGTGGATATCACGCATCGTCCCAGGTGAGAGTGCGAATCCTCATCCACCGGGGCTGTGCATGACCCGTGGACGACGCGACGGCGCCTGAGGACGACGGATCCGTCCCCACACGTCATCCCCATGTCTTCCCCCGGTTGTCCACGAGTTCTCCGCAGGTTCTCCCGGTGCGACGCGGCCTCCGGTGACAATGGCGGGTGATCGCCGTGGTCGTCCCCAGGCCGTCCCCAGGAAGTCCCCAGGCTGTCCACGAGTTCGTCCCCATGATGCCGGGCGGCCGTCCCCAGCCGGTCCACAATCCATCCACGAGTCGTCCTCAGGTTGTCCGCAGGTTTTCCCCTGGCTTATCCACGGAGATCCCCAGGGTTTTCCCCAGGCTGTGAATTGCGATCCCCGTGGTCTGTCGCGTTTTCCGGTATTTCCTCCTGCTTCGGGACGGGCGGACCCGGCCCCCACCGGCCCTGTCACGGCCGCCGCGTGCACCTGCGAGCTTTCCACAACCGGGGAGCGGGCGTTCACGCGCCGTCCACAAGCCTCCGATGATCTCCGATGGCGTGCCGGAGCGTTGTCCACAGGGTGTTGATCAGCGCTTGCGGGCCTGGTGCTTGATGCGCCCCGTCAGCTCGGTGACCTGGTTGTAGATGGCGCGGCGCTCGGCCATCAGCGACCGGATCTTGCGCTCGGCGTGCATGACCGTCGTGTGGTCGCGTCCGCCGAACTGCTGGCCGATCTTGGGGAGCGACAGCTCCGTCAGCTCCCTGCACAGGTACATCGCGATCTGCCGCGCGGTCACGAGCATCCGCGAGCGCGACGGCCCGCAGAGGTCCTCGATCGTCGTCCCGAAGTACTCGACCGTCTGCGCCATGATCATCGCCGCGGTGATCTCCGGACCCGAGTCGTTGGGGATGAGGTCCTTCAGGACGATCTCCGCCAGCTTCATGTCCACCGACTGACGGTTCAGGCTCGCGAACGCCGTCACCCGGATCAGCGCGCCCTCCAGCTCGCGGATGTTCGTCGCGATCTGGGAGGCGATGAACTCCAGCACGTCGGGCGGCGCGGCCAGGCCCTCCTGGCGCGCCTTCTTCTGCAGGATCGCGATCCGCGTCTCCAGCTCGGGCGGCTGCACGTCGGTCGTCAGCCCCCACTCGAAGCGGTTGCGAAGTCGGTCCTCCAACGTCACCAGCTCCTTGGGCGGACGGTCACTGGAGATCACGATCTGCTTGCTCGCGTTGTGGAGCGTGTTGAAGGTGTGGAAGAACTCCTCCTGCGTCTGCTCCTTGCCCTCAAGGAACTGGATGTCGTCGACGAGAAGGATGTCCACGTCTCGGTAGCGGCGCCGGAAACCGTCCGCCTTGCCGTCGCGGATCGAGTTGATGAAGTCGTTCGTGAACTCCTCGGAGCTCACATAGCGGACACGCGCGCCATTGAAGAGGCTCTGCGCGTAATGCCCGATCGCGTGGAGAAGGTGCGTCTTGCCGAGACCGGAGTCGCCGTAGATGAACAGCGGGTTGTAGGCCTTGGCGGGCTGCTCGGCGACCGCGACGGCCGCCGCGTGCGCGAACCGGTTCGAGGAGCCGATGACGAACGTCTCGAACGTGTACTTCGGGTTGAGGCGCGCATGCTCGGACGCCCCGGAGGAACTCGTGTCGCTCGACGCCCCGGGGCCGCCGGGGGCGCCCGCAGGGATACCGGGGCCGCTCTGCACGGGGCTGGCGCTGGGAACACCGCCACCGGTACCGGTGCCAGGGCCGCGCGTTTCGGGGGGCTCCTCGTCCCGGAAGCCGGCCTCACCGCGGTAGGGCTCGTCCGCCCTGTACTGGTCCTCTGAGCGGTACTGCTTCTCCGACCTGTACTGGTCCGAGGGCCCTTTGCTCTGGTACGGGTCCTCGGGATGCCCCAGTGGGGGCTCGCCAACGCCGTGCTGGTTCTCCGGCCCCTGCGGTTCAGCTCTGCCTGGACGGAGCGGGCCGAGCGTCCGGTCGTTCAGGTGGGACGGCGCATGCGGTGGCCGTCCGGGAGGCTCGCCGCTGTACGTTTCCGGCCCGGTGCCGTAGTTCTCCGGGCCGTACCCCTCCGAACCACCAGGGGGGCGTCCGCGACCGCTCGGGTAGCCCTGGCCGCCGCGTCCGTCGTAGGGGGCGCCTCGTCCTCCATACGCGGGCGGACGAGGCGCGGGCGGATAGGCACCGCCATGCTCGGCGTCCCGTTGCGGCCATCCACGGTCCTCGTCCCCCTGTGGATATCCACCGGGGCCCCCGGGGTTGTGGGTAACTCCTGACTGGGGCCTGTAAGGCTGCTCCGGATAGGGACGCTGCTCTCCGTAGGAGGGCTCTGTGTAGGAGCGGTCCCGGTCGTGCTCGTCGTGGGGACGTTCGCCATATGCGGAGTCGTGGACCGGCGCCGCCAGAGGCTCGGCCCCGCCTCCCCCGGGCGGTTCCGGCTGGACGGTCACCGCGACACGGATCTCCCTGCCGAGCTCATGCGAAAGCGCCTGGGTGATCAGGTTGCGCAGCCGTGTTTCCAGGGCGTCCTTGGCGAATTCGTTGGGCGCGGCGAGGAGCGCCGTCCCTTCCACAAGGGCCAGGGGCCGGACCATCGGCAGCCATGCTCGGTAGCTGGGAGACAGGTCGCTCTCAGCCAGTGCGGTGAGGGTGCGGGCCCAGACCGATCCGAGATCCTGACCGTCCATGCGCAAGGTCCCCTCCCCACAACTCCGCCGAACGGAGTACCTGACTGCCCAGCTCTCCCACGGGATGCGGCCCGCCTCGTTGGGCCCGGCCGCGACGCGGAAGACTTACTCTCTCACGAGTTGTCCACAGAGTTGTCCACATGCTGTGCATGAACATGGGGCGCCCTGTGTAAAAGCCCGCGACGCGGGCCCGGACAGATGAGAACGGGGGCGCTCCCCAGCCGACTGAACGGCCAATGAAGAGGAGCGAATCTGGGGGGTGTCTGAAGCGGAGTGGTGGACGAACGCCGACCTTCGGATCCTTCATCAGGAGCGTCGGCTCGCCCGGGAGACCCTAACGCTGCCCGCCGCCGTCCGCAACACGACCACCCCCAGCCACCCACACCCCACCACCGCATCGAGGTTCGACGAACAACCCCAGACACCCCCACCAACCAGCGCTCCCCCAACACAGAATCACGACAGACCCGACCACACCAGCGTTGGGGACGAACGGCGTGCTGAGGGGCCGACGAGCCGTCCCCCAATGACGAGGCCAGAACGCCAGCAGGCGACCCCGAGGGCGACGCAGGCAGGCGGCGCGGCGTCCCAAGGCGATCGTTACAGCGGCAGGGGCGCCCAGCGCCACACGACGCGACACGGCGCCCGGACCATCACGACGCGCTCGCCAACGATGCAGAAGACGACACGAGTCGCTAGCGACGAGCAGCAGATGTCGGCGGCCCCGATGAGGCGGTCGCCATGGCCTAGAGGACGCCAGGAGAGGTAGCGCAGCGACCGAGCGCAATCCACAGAGCCAGCAGTGACCAACGGCAGCGACAGCGGAATGCCGGGCCAGCGGCCGACAAGCAGCGACCGATGGCAGCCGGAGGCGACGGCATCACGCGGTGAGGCGGGCGAAAGGCGGGGCGAAACGCCGCTAGCCGCATAAGTCGTCGGTGCTGAACACGGACGGCGGCGCGGAGAACCGTGGCAGGGGGCGGCGGCACGCGTGACGGCGGCGACATCTAGCAACGACTACGGAGGTCGCGCGGCCCACGAAGTCGGGGCAACCGCAGGGCGATTCCCGGTGGTGGCGGCGCCAAATGGCGGGTGCGGTGCTGAACTATCGGCAGCCGTCCAGCACTGTGAACGACGGCCACGGGGGCGAGGACGCGCCGTTTCGCAGCAGGATTCCGCCACGCGCCGCCGCGTCCCCGCCGGCTGGCAGCAAGACGACTCGCCGTCGCGGGCGACGAGGCGACGAGCGGGCCCGGGTGGCCGACCACCGGCGGCGCGGTGGCTGGTGCGACGGGCGCGAGACAGGATGCGACGGCGAGGCGACACGACCAGCCGTGGTCGACGGGCGACGCCGAGGCAGGGACGGGTCGCCGGGAGCCCTGACGCGCCAGACAGGACGCGTCCCGGAAGAGGCGACGGAAGCTCCGACACGGCCAGGCAGGACGCGCTCCAGACGGGGCAGTGAAGCTCTGCGCGGTCAGGCAGGACGCGCTCCAGACGGGGCAGTGAAGCTCTGCGCGGTCAGGCAGGACGCGCCCCAGACCGGGGGGAAACTCCGGCGCGGTCAGGCGGGTCGCGCCGGACGGGGCGGCGGGAGCTCTGGCGCGGTAAGGCACGTCCGCCGGACGGGGCAGCGGGAGCTCTGGTGCGGTCAGGCGGGTCGCGCCGGATGGGGCAGGGAGAGAGCTGGCGCGGTAAGGCAGGTCCGCCAGACGGGCTAGTAGCGACGAGCATCGGGTGATCAGGTGATGTCCTCGGCCAGCAGCTACTGACAGCGGCGGGAGAATGCCGCATGGACCTCGCATGGACCTGGCGGGGACCTGGCGGGGGCCTGGCGGGGGCCTGGCGGGGGCCTGGCGGGGGCCTGCGGGCGTTGTAGTGGTGATGGCGCGGTGCGGGCGACGGGGGTGGGCCCCGATACGGCCAGGTGGGTCGTGCAGCGCGACGAGGTCGTCGGCCGCCGCGACTGATGACGGAGTGGAGAGCCAGGGCCGGGCGACGCCCGCGCGTCGCTATTGGCTGAGGCCCGCGACGGCGGCGGTTGAGCGGTGCGCGAAGGCGCACTTGCGACGCGACTCCTGAGGACAGTGGCGCGGCCCAATGTCGGGGGCGCACTACACGACAGCGACGCGGGCAGGCGACAGGGCGACCATCGGTTGGCCGGTGTCTTCGGCACGTGCGGCGCGCGGGTCGTCCAGCTCTTGGTTTGGCCGCGCGGGGGTGGCGAGGAACAGACGCGGGAATCGCTCAGCGAGCCCTGCGCCCAGGGACGCGCCGGTAGCTGGTGGCGAAGGCCGTGCCGGTGGGCGCCAGCGGTTCCTGGTGGTCTGCGACGACGCCCTGAGGAGATGACGAGGGCGGGTGCTGGAGCGGGTAGCCGGCTGGGTGCTGGGGGGCGGGTGAGTCGGGTATGGCGCGTTGGTTTGGTGGAGTGCGACGCGGTGAGCGGTGTGGCGACGTGTTGGGAGGGGCGGTGGAGGTGGCGTTGGCGGATCGGGGCGGCGGGCGGGGTTCGCTCCGTTTGACCGCATGGGCGGGTAACCCGTAACGTTCTGAGGTCGAGTCGCATCGATGGAGCTGACGCGTGCCCGCCGGCTGCCCCTCCTGGGAAGCACGGGTGGGCCCCCGCTGCGGGGGACCAGACGCGACCCTCGGTGCGAGTTATCGAGCCCTTGAAGACGAACCGACCGCAGCACTGGAGCCTCAGGTGAGCAAGCGTACTTTCCAGCCGAACAACCGTCGTCGCCACAAGAAGCACGGCTTCCGGCTGCGCATGCGTACCCGCGCCGGGCGCGCCATCCTCTCCGGGCGGCGTGGCAAGGGCCGCGCCCGCATCGCGGTCTGATCGACCTCTCTCAATGCTGCCGTCCGGGAACCGGATGCGGCGGCGGGACGACTTCACGTTGGCCGTCCGGCGCGGTCGCCGCGCCGGACGGCCCAATGTCGTCGCTCACCTGCTTCCACCGGACGAGGGTGCCGAAGCGGTGCCCCCGTTGGTCGGATTCATCGTGTCGCGGACGGTCGGGAACGCCGTGGTCCGCAACTCGGTGCGGCGCAGGCTCCGGCACCTGGTGCGGCGGCAACTGGACCGACTCCCAGCGGGTAGCCTGCTCGTAGTGCGCGCCAACCCCGCAGCGGGGAAGGCGCGTCCTGACGAACTGGCCGCGGATCTGGAGTCGGCGCTCGATCGGCTGCTGCGGCCCGCGTCCAAGGGGCGAAGATGAGGAGTCGGCAGGGGGGCTCGTTCCCCTCGCAGCACCCGGTGGGGGCACCAGGCCCCGTGGCCAGGGTGCTGATCCTTCTCGTCCGCGCCTACCGCCGCTTCTTGAGTCCCCTGCTCGGGCAGCAGTGCCGATTCCAGCCCACATGCAGCGCGTACGGCCTGGAGGCGCTCCAGACGCACGGCGCGCCGCGCGGAACGTGGCTGATCGTCCGCCGGATCGGCCGGTGCCATCCCTTCCACCCCGGAGGCTATGACCCGGTGCCGCCGAAGAAGGCGGCCGGTGCGCATTTCTCCGGGGGGCCTGGAGGGTCGGCCTCCCAGTCGCTGTCCGCGGCGGCTTCTTCGAACTCCGGCCGCGAGGAGAGCGGTCCCGCCCTAGCAGAGCCCAAGGAGCTGCCCGGTGCTTGATTGGCTGTACGAGATCGTCGCTCAGCTCATCGTGTGGATTCACACGGCGCTGAGCACCGTCGTCCCCAAGGACAGTGGTTGGGCCTGGGGCGGCTCGATCATTCTGCTGACCGTCCTGCTGCGGCTGGCGATGGTCCCCCTCTTCGTGAAGCAGATCCACGCCTCGCGGAAGATGCAGGAGCTCAACCCCAAGGTCCAGGCGCTGCGCAAGAAGTACAAGAACGACAAGCAGCGCCTCAACCAGGAGGTCATGAAGCTCTACCAGGAGAACGGCGCCAACCCGCTCTCCGGCTGCCTTCCGCTGCTGGTGCAGATGCCGGTGTTCATCGGTCTGTTCCAGACGCTCAAGCGGATCTCGGACGCGAAGGAAGGCCACGACGTCTTCGCGCTCAAGTGGGATCTGGTCGAGAGCGCCCAGAACGCGAACATCTTCGGTGCCCACATCCCGGACACCTTCCTCAACGCCTGGGGCGCCGACCCCAAGAGCTGGACAGCGATCATCGTCACGGCCATAGCCGTGGTGATCAGCTCCTGCACCACGTTCTTCACCGTCCGGGCCAGCATGAAGCGCCAGCCCGTCACCGACGACGCCAACCCGATGATGCAGGCGCAGAAGATGATGGTCTTCCTGGCGCCCCTGTTCGGTCTCTTCGGTCTCGGCTTCCCCCTCGGTGTTCTCATGTACTGGGTGACGTCCAACAGCTGGACGCTCGCCCAGCAGCACTACATCTACAAGCGGTACCCACCGCTCAGCACGACGGGCGACGCGAACGGCACCCCCGCGAAGGGCGCCCCGCCCAAGGGCGGCCCGGCGAAGGGCAAGGCCGCCGGTACCAAGACGGCCGGGTCAAAGGCCGCTCCCGCCGCCTCCGGAGTCAAGGCGAGGCTCAAGAAGGAGACGGCTCCGGAGCCCGAGCCCGAGGACACCAAGGCCAAGGTCGTCCGCAACCAGCCGACCCGCAAGTCGCGCAGCAAGCGCAGCGGTAGCCAGAAGCGCTAGTTTGAACCCCGAGCCCGTGCCCGAGAAGGAGATCCCGTTGAGCCAGACCGACACCACCGAGGTCGACGTCCAGGCGCTCGAACAGGAAGGCGAGATCGCCGCCGACTACATCGAGGGCCTGCTGGACATCGGTGACTACGACGGCGACATCGACATGGACGTCGAGGGCGAGCGCGCGATCGTCGCGGTCGTCGGCGCTTCCCTGGACGAGCTGGTCGGCAAGCGCGGCGAGGTCCTGGAGGCGCTGCAGGAGCTGACCCGGCTCGCCGTGCACCGCCAGACGGGCAACCGGACCCGCCTCATGCTCGACATCGGCGGCTACCGCGAACGCCGCCGCGCCGAGCTGACCAAGCTGGGCACGGACGTCGCCGACGAGGTCAAGCAGGCCGGCGAGCCCAAGCCGCTCGCCCCGATGACCCCGTTCGAACGCAAGATCGTTCACGACGCGATCGCCGCCGCCGGGCTCCGCAGCGAGTCCGACGGGGAGGAGCCCGACCGCTACGTGGTCGTCTACCCCGCCTGAGGACGTGGCGCCGCCCGTTTGATCCATGACGGCGGGCGGGCTCGCCTTCGTTCGAGCGGGATCGGTTCTCCACCGACCGACCTGGCGAAGAAGGTCCAAGAGTTCGGCCTATCATCCGCAGCTCCCTTCGCGGCCCCGGCACCACCTGCCGGGGCCGTTCGCATTTCATGCTTCCGTGCTGGGGAGGCGGAGAGAAGTGGAACGAGGTTCTGTGGATAAGAGCTGCCCAGGGCCGTCCTCGTGGCGGTCGTCCGACGGATCTCCTGGCGGTCGTCGGGTCGCCGCTGTTTTGGTGATTCGGGCGGCTTGCGGGCGCTGAGGCCCTTGTTCTGGGCGGGGAGAAGCGGCTGGTTTGTCCCGGAGCCCGAGGCCCTGTCACCCGTTGTCTTGTGGCAGCGGGACGAGCGCGCCCCCCGACGACGAACGCGTCCGTGGGAGCCCTCATCGGCAGTTGTCTCAGGAGCTTCGCGGATGTTGAGCAGCTTCACCGCGTCTGACGGGGTGGCGGTGCGATGGCGCCGAAGGAGATGTCGTACTGGGCTCGGGTGTCTGCTCGGCGGGGCGTCGAACGACGCGTTCCGGCTGGTCGCTGATGGCCCGGCGGGACCATGCGGTCCCGGGGCGGGGCGTGAACGGAATGGCGGGTTGGCCGGCTCTGTCGATGGCAGAGCAGTACCGGTTGTCCGTGGCTCACGTTGGCGCGACCTGATCGCCGCCGCGCTGGCTGTGCCGTGTGCCCGCGCTGGAAACGCGTGTCGGGTCCTCAGGAACCCGGAAGCGAGGGCTTCGTGACGCTGCCGTGGGCGTAAGCAGGCAGTTCCTGAGCTGAGACGCTCGCTAGCGCTCGGTGTGTCGCGGACGGAGGCGACACACCGAGCGAGCGCTAGGTCCTACCGCCGCCGTTGGTGCGGTGTGCGGTCGTCGGACAGTAGGGGCCGCCTGTTCCCCCCCGCCGGATCCTGCGCGAGCGAGGGATCCTGCGCCCTCGCAGGGTCCTGGGCGAAGGAAGGGTCCTGCTCCACCTGGCCGTGCGGGGTTACCTCGTCCACTGGATGCTCGATCACGCGTTCGATCCGCGTGACGGGCCCACCCGCGGCGGGCGGGGGATCCTGGACGATGTGCTCCTCGCGGACGATCGTGCCCGGCTCGTCGCCATATGCCGGGTCCGTCCCGACGACCCGGCCGGCGCGACGCCGAGGACGGGTGTACGCCAGGGTGAAACCCATGCTGATCAAGCCGACCAGGATCAGGATCCATCCGACCAGGTGAATATCGAGTCCGCTGAGATCGACGCGAAGGGCGAACGCGAGGATCGCACCGAGGGCGATGAACGCGAGACTGACTCCGATTCCCATGTGCCAAGCTCCTTCCGGGGGCAGGCGCCGGTGACACCGACCCTTCCTGTACCCGGTGGACGGCGAATATGCCGACGGGTGTGTGGTTCTGACCATGTGGGAAGGGCCGCCCCGTCTCTGGGCTGGGACGTTTCGTGTGTACGTCCGCGCCGGTTTTTGTGGAACGATTCGTACGGTGGGGACTGCACGGGAGGTATTCGGTGACGCGCTTCCGATCGCGGAGCGCTACGCGGCGTTCCTTGCCAACGCCGGCGTCGAGCGGGGCCTGATCGGGCCGCGCGAGGTCGACCGGCTCTGGGAACGGCACCTGATCAACTGCGCGGTGGTGGCCGAGGCGATCCCGGACGGAGCGCAGGTCGTGGACGTCGGCTCGGGTGCCGGGCTGCCGGGGATCGTCCTCGCGATCGTCCGCCCTGACCTGCGGGTCACGCTGCTGGAACCCCTGCTGCGCCGCACGACCTTCCTGAACGAGTGCGTCGAGCTGCTCGGGCTGCCGAATGTCGAGGTCCGGCGGGCGCGGGCCGAGGAGGTGGTCGAGGAGTTCTCGATGGACGTCGCCACCGCGCGGGCCGTGGCCCCCCTCGACCGGCTCGCGAAATGGGCGCTTCCGCTGCTGCGTCCGGGTGGGGAACTGCTGGCCCTCAAGGGCGAACGCGCCGCGGCGGAGCTGGAGGAGGCGCGTCCCGTACTGAAGCGGTTCGGTGTGCGGACCTCCGAACTGCTTCAAGTGGGGCGCGGTATGGTCGATCCGCCGACAACGCTCGTCCGCGTGGTCACCGACCGGGAGGTCGTCCGGGACGGAGCGGTCGGGCGACAACAACGCGCGCCCCGGCGCGCTAAAGCGTCGAGGAAGAGGTCTTCATGAGCACGGGACCAGGACGGGGCTGGCCTGACCGCGCCGACGAATCCCCCGACGATCAGGCGCCCGCCCAGGCCGACGGGCCTGGGCGGTCTGAGCCCGCCGGTCCTGGCGGAGTGGCTGGGGCGGCCGGACAAGCCGGGCCTTCTGGTCAGACCGGCCCGGCTGAGACCGTCGGCCCTCAGGCCGCGAGTGGCCAGGAGCAGGGTGTCCCCGGGCAGATCGTCCAGGAGAACGGCAGTTCCGGGACGCCGGGGGAGCCGGGGTCGGGCACTGCTCCGTCCGGGCACGCAATGTGGGGCAATACGACGTCCGGGACCGCGGAGAACGTCGGTTATGTACCGACACATGCCGGCGCTCAGCCGCCGTCGGGTCCGCGCAAGGGACCATCTCAGGGGGAGTCAGAACTCGTGCGCGAGGCGCTCAAGGACGCCAAGGTTTCACGTGAAACACCGGCTGGCACGCTCAAGATGATGTCGGGCCGCAGGGAGAAGGAGTGGCCCCGGCCGGATCACTGCCGGATCATCACGATCGCCAACCAGAAGGGCGGGGTGGGCAAGACCACCAGCTCGGTGAATCTCGCCGCGTCCCTCGCGATGCACGGCGCCCAGGTGCTCGTGGTCGACCTCGACCCGCAGGGGAACGCCTCCACCGCCCTCGGGGTCGAGCACCATGCCGAGATCCCGTCCATCTATGACGTGCTGATCGAGGACGCGGCGCTGGCCGACATCGTCGTCCCGGCACCCGAGATCCCTAATCTCTTCTGCGCTCCGGCGACGCTCAACCTCGCCGGCGCGGAGATCGAACTCGTCTCCAAGGTCGCCCGCGAGTCCCGGCTGCGCCGCGCGCTGGAGGCGTACGAGACCGAGAAGTTTCACTATGTGCTGATCGACTGTCCCCCGTCGCTCGGCCTGCTCACGGTCAACGCGCTCGTCGGTGGCGACGAACTGCTCATCCCGATCCAGTGCGAGTACTACGCGCTGGAGGGCCTCGGCCAGCTGGTCCGCACCGTCGATCTCGTCAAGGCGCACCTGAACCCGAGGCTGAGCGTCTCGACGATCCTGCTCACGATGTACGACGCCCGGACGCGCCTCGCCGCCCAGGTCGCGGAGGACGTCCGGAACCACTTCGGTGACGTCGTCCTCAACACCGTGATCCCCCGCAGCGTTCGGGTCTCCGAGGCACCGAGCTACGGGCAGTCGGTCATGACCTACGATCCCGGGTCGAGCGGCGCGCTCGCCTACAGTGAGGCCGCGTCGGAGATGGCGCACCAAGGGGCGACCAAGTGAGCCAGCAGCGACGCGGTCTGGGCAAGGGCCTCGGGGCACTCATCCCCCCCGCCCCGCCTCCCCCGGTGGCGGAAGAACTGGGCGGTGCGGGCGAACCGGGCCTGCCCGGCGGTCCGCACAGCACGGGTTCGGATGCCGGTCCGGAGATGAAGACGGTCGCCGGAGCCCATTTCGCCGAGCTGCCCCTCCGGTCGATCACGGTCAACCCGCGGCAGCCTCGCGAGCACTTCGACGAGCAGGCGCTGGAGGAGCTCGCCGAGTCGATCGGCATCGTCGGACTGCTCCAGCCGATCGTGGTCCGCAGGGCGGACCTGGAGAAATACGACTACGAGCTGATCATGGGCGAGCGCCGGTTGCGCGCGTCCGAGATGGCCGGGTTGGACGTCATCCCGGCGATCGTCCGCGACACAGGCGACAACGACCTGCTCCGTGACGCGCTCATGGAGAACCTTCACCGGCAGCAGCTCAACCCGCTGGAAGAGGCGGCCGCCTACCAGCAACTGCTCCAGGACTTCGGCGCCACGCACGAGCAGCTCGCCAGCCGGATCGGGCGCTCCCGCCCGCACATCACGAACACGCTGCGGCTGCTGAACCTGCCGCCGGCCGTGCAGCGCCGCGTCGCGGCCGGCGTCCTGTCCGCAGGGCACGCCCGTGCGCTGCTGTCGCTCGACAGCGTCGAGGCGCAGGAGCACCTGGCGCAGCGGATCGTCCAGGAGGGGTTGTCCGTCCGGGCGCTGGAAGAGCTCATCGCGCTGCGCGAGGTGGACGAGGAGCCGAAGGCTCCGCGGCAGGGGCGCCGCAGGCAGCCCGTCGCACCGGCCCTGAAGGAACTCGCCGACCGGCTCTCCGACCGCTACGACACGCGCGTCCGGGTGGATATGGGCCGCAATAAGGGAAAGATCGTGGTCGAGTTCGCCACCCTGGAGGACCTGGACCGCATCATCAAGTCGATGGCGCCGGACGACGAGCCCGATGGCGAGGGACTGAACGGATCGGCGTGACACGGCGCGGCAGCGCTACATGAGCGTCCCGGGGCGGCTGCGCCTTGGGGCGCTCTTCCTTTGGTGCTCCGATCGCGATGGCTGTCCGACGGGGCGGGGTGATCGGCGGCTCTGCTGCCGGACGCTTGGAAGAGGGGCCTCGGGGCGAACCGGTAAGCGAGGCCAGTTCGGCTGTGACGTAGGACGGCGCTTCTCGATGCGTGGTTGGTGGCGGTGGCCATCGCCGGACGACGCGTGTCAACGAGCTGAGGCGGCGCGGGTGAAGTCGCGAACGAACCACCGCTAAGAACGGCAGGGCTGCTCCGGCGGAGCATACGTGGGCATATCGGTGATCGAGCGGAGCTGGCGCGCCCAGCGTCAGCCATGGGCTTCGGCGGTGTCCTGGTAGGCGAACGGGACTTCGGCGGTGGCCTGTAGGCGAACACGCGTGCCCGCGTTGCCACCGGGCCCACCTAGGCCGGGAGCGTCTACGGCTGCGTGCTCCTAGCTGATGCACGCTGTCCGACTGATGACCGACGTTGGTGGGCAGGGTGGCTAAGCCTTCCGTGTGACGACTCAAGCCGTCCACAGGCGATGGCGTCGGTGGGGTCGACCGAGCGCGAGGCGAGCCAGGTTGCCTACAGAGGGATGCCGGACGCAGGTCTGGATAGAAGCACTCTGGTGGATGGCGCCTGTGGGCGGTGGCGGGGGCGCCAAGGGGGCGCGATCGCATCCGACATCAAGTGGCCGACATGCGCGACGCGGCTGAGGGGCTGCCTGCGTTTGCGTGGCGCGTAGTGGCTTTCGATGGGCGAGCAGCCGGACGCACACGTAGGGAGCTTCGATGCGTGTTCAGGTCGGCCGACCCGGAGCGGCGGGGCAAGAGTCCGCGCGGGCATCTTCAGCCGGGCGATCGTCTACGACTCGGAGGTCGCATGCCGACGTGCATCGGCGCCCTAACCGCCTCCCCCGCGTGCATCCGGCGCGTCCCAACACCGAGGTTGGCGTTCGGGCACCGCTACGCGTCACACCATGCGGCGGCGTTCAGCAGACTCGAAGCCCCCGATGTTTCACGAGAAACATCGGGGGCTAGACGGCGGGCTGCTTAGAAGCGGGCGAGGATCAGGTCTCGGCAGACCTCGCCGAGGTCGAGGCCGGCGACACTGACGGCGCGGGGGAGAAGGCTCGTCTCCGTCATGCCGGGGGCGACGTTGACTTCGAGGAAGTGGACCTCGCCGTCCTCGTCGACGATGAGGTCCGTCCGGGAGAGGTCGCGTAGGCCGAGCGCGCGATGGGCGGTCACGGCGGCGGCGGTCGCGCGTTCGGCGGCCTCGGGGGCGAGGCGCGCGGGGGTGACGAACTCGGTGTCGCCGGCGTCGTAGCGGGCGGTGTAGTCGTACTTGCCGCCGGGTGCGACGATCTCGACGGCGGGGAGCGCGGTCGGCCGGCCGTGGCGTTCGATGACGCTGACCGAGACCTCGGTGCCGGAGACGCAGCGCTCCACAAGTGCGGCGTCGCCGTAGGCAAAGCAGCCGACCATGGCGGCCGAGAGGTCCGAGGCCTCGTTGACGATGGACGCGCCGAGCGCCGAACCGCCACGGGTGGGCTTGACGAAGAGCGGAAGCCCAAGGCTGCGGACGATCTGGTCCAGGACGGACGCGGCGCCGAGATCGTGAAAGACCTCCTTGGGCAGCGCGACCGACTCGGGGGTCCGTAGTCCCGCGCGGCGGACGACGGACTTGGCGGTCGGCTTGTCCCAGGCGACCCGGCACGCATCGGGGCGGGCGCCGACATAGCGGATGTCGAGGAGTTCGAGGACGTCGCGGATCGAGCCGTCCTCCCCCGCGGCGCCGTGCAGTACTGGGAAGACCGCGTCCGGCGGATCGTCGGTCAGCGAGTCGAGGAGGGTGGCGTCGGCGTCGCGAAGCTCGACGGGGATGTCGAGGGTGCGCAGGGCCTCCGCGACGCGTCGTCCGGAGCGAAGCGAGACCTCGCGCTCATAGGACAGTCCCCCGGCGAGTACGACGACATGCCCGAGTTCCAATGCAGTTGCCCTTCAGACGAATGAAAACGCGCCGGGGCATCCCCGACGCGTTTCACGTGAAACATAGGGTTCAGACGACGTCCGGCCCCGGGGTGTGAACACCGGTGGAGCCGCAACGAGCCGCCCCACCGAAAGTGTCCCGCAGCTTGATCTCCTGTTCCACCACCGCCGCCAGACGCCGGACTCCCTCGCGGATGCGGTGAGGCTCGGGGAAGCAGTAGGACAGCCGCATGTGGCGGTGCCCGCCACCGTCGGCGTAGAAGCCGGTGCCGGGGACGTAGGCGACGCGGTCGGCGATCGCGCGTGGCGCCATCGCCTTGGAGTCGAGCCCTTCGGGGAGCGTCAGCCAGACGAAGAAGCCACCGGCGGGACGCGTCCAGGAGCAGCCGTCCGGCATGAGCTGGTCGAGGGACGCCAGTATCGCATCGCGTCGCGCCCGGTAAAGCTCTCGGAAGTCCTTGATCTGCTCACGCCATGGCTGGGTTGCGAGGTACTCGCGGACGGCGAGCTGCGAGAAGTTCGACGGGCACAGGATCGCGGACTCGGCGGCCAGGACCAGCTTCGCGCGGACGGCGTGCGGCGCCAGCACCCAGCCGACGCGGAGGCCGGAGGCGATCGTCTTGGAGAAGGATCCGAGGTAGATGACGCGCTCGGCCTCGTCCGCGCGGAGGGCGCGCATGGGTTCGCCGTCGAACCCGAGGAGGCCGTACGGGTTGTCCTCGACGATCAGTACGTCGTACTCGGCGCAGATCTCAAGGATCTGGGCGCGACGGGCCGGGGTGAGGGTGACGCCGGCCGGATTCTGGAACGTCGGGACGGTGTAGAGGAACTTGACCCGGCGGCCTTCCCTGCGAAGGCGGTCGAGGGTCTCGCGGAGCGCGGACGGGATGAGGCCGCCCTCGTCCAGGGGGACGTGGACGACGTCCGCCTGATACGCGGCGAATGTGCCGAGCGCACCGACATAGGACGGCGCCTCGGCGAGGATCACGTCGCCCGGATCAATGAAGATCTTCGTGATGAGGTCGAGGGCCTGCTGCGCGCCGACCGTCACGACCACGTCGTCCGCGGACGCCTGGACACCTTCGAGGGCCATCACCTCGCAGATGTGCTCGCGCAGCGTCTCGTCACCCTGCGCCGAGCCGTACTGCAGCACCTCCGCGCCCTTGCCCGCGACGAGGTCGCCGATCATCGCGCCGACCGCGTCGAGGGGGAGCGCCGAGACGAAGGGCGCGCCACCCGCGAGGGAGACGACCTCCGGGCGGGCGACCATCGCGAACAGAGCCCGGATCTCCGACGGGACCATGCCGGCGGCACGGGCGGCGTAGCGATCGGTGTAGGCATCTGTCCGCGAGTGCTGTTCCACGAGGCACCTCCGAGGTGGGCTGACTTCCCTGCAAACTACGGCATCGGCCTTGGGAGCTTCCGGCGAACCCCGTACCTGGAGATCCGTTCGGATGCTCGTGTTCTCGCTGAACGAGGCGTCCCGGTGGTCTTTCGGTGCCCGCCTGCGTCCTGTGGCGGGCCGCTATCCGGGAGGGCTCGGTCGTGCTGCTCGTCGACTGTTTGGGGTAGTTGCTAGCTTTTTCCGGCCTTTCTGAACGGTGCCTCGGTGGGGGCGTGCCGCGCGAAGTCGGAGAGTTCCTCGTCCGATACGATGCCGGAGGGTCCCGGAGGGTTGCCGGGGATTTCCGCGGAGTGGCGTTCCGCCTGAGAGGCCCACCGATGGACCGCGTTCGCGCGGCACCTCGGGGCCTCGGCCGGCGGGCGAGGCTCGCAACAGGGGGGTGCCGACCCGGTGTCGCGTCGACTCGTCAACATCACGCTGGACAACCTGGACGATCTACCGCATCGCTGTCGCGGTTGTGTCTTCTGGGAGCTCGATCCCGTCAGCCGTGACCGTGCGCTGGAGAGCGGCGACTCCGGCCTTGAGAAGGAGGCGTGGATCTCCTCCACGCTGCTGGAGTGGGGCAGTTGCGGCAAGCTCGTCTACGTCGACAACGTTCCGGCGGGGTTCGTGCTCTACGCACCGCCGCTGTATGTCCCACGATCGGTGGCGTTCCCGACAAGTCCCGTGAGCGCGGACGCGGTGCTGCTGATGACCGCGCACATCCTGCCCGAGTTCTCGGGCGGCGGGCTCGGCCGGATGCTCGTCCAGGGCGTCGCGAAGGACCTCACCCGGCGCGCCGTCAAGGCCATCGAGGCGTTCGGCGACCTCAAGGGCGCCGAGGAGGGTGGCGGCTGCATGGTGCCCGCCGACTATCTCCTCTCGGTCGGGTTCAAGACCATCCGTCCGCATCACCGCTACCCGCGGCTGCGGTTGGAGCTCAAGTCCGCCCTGTCCTGGCGTGAGGACGTCGAGGTGGCCCTGGAACGTCTCCTCGGCTCCATGAGTCCGGAAGGCGCACTCCGACCCGTCTGAGGCGGTCTGAGCCGTTTTGTTCAGCGGAGCGGCTCGGAGCCTGGACAACGGCGCTGATGAGCTTCCTTGCGGCTGCCGCAGCGCCCGGCCAACTTCGGCAGCCGAGGGCACGCTGGCGCAACAAGGGCAATTGTGCGGCAGCAGCCGAGCCTCGGAGGCTGGTCCTGTTCGGCGAACGGCGCGCGGCAGCTCGGCTCCGATACGCCCGGCGGCTGCCAAGAGGGCGGGCGCACCCGACGACATGCCGCGACCGGTTTGCCCCGACGGGGGTGCACCCCTGGGTGGGGTGTCTCGGCCAGGGGTGAGCGGAGGCGCGGGTCAGATGTCCGTCAGATATCGGGGGCCGCTCGGACCGGACGGGACGGCCGGGGCAGCTCGGACGGGATGGCTTGGGTGGGATGGCTTGGGTGGGACGGCTCGGGTGGGACGGCTCGGACTGGACGGCTCGGGTGGGACAGCTCGGACCGGGCCGCTAGACCGGGCCGCTAGACCGGGGAGCTTGGACGGGGCTGCTCGGACGGGGCTGCTCGGACGGTGGCTTGGGTGGGGTGGCTCGGGTGGGGTGGCTCAGGCAAGTGGCCTTGGGGGGCCGCCTTGAGGTGTTGGGTGTCGCAGGCACGTGTGTAGGTGCTGAGGGGCGGAGGAGCCGGCGCGCTGTGCGCGTCGTTGGCTGGCGATGGTCCGTCGTGCGACGCCGAGCGGCACCTTGTCGGGACGACGCTTGGATAGGCCGCTCCCCCCGGTGCGGCGACGTTGTCTGGGCGACCGCGACGTCGGAGCGCCCTCTCCTGCCCAAGGCGCGACGGCTGATCGTTCGCACGACGGCCTGGTCTGCGACGGCGCATTCTGGGCGACGGTCGCTGAGGTGTCGTGGCGGCTGGGCGAATGCCGCGACAGGCGTGCAGGTGGTCGCGGGAGTCCGCGAGGCGGTAATGGGGCGACGTAGTCGCTGCCCTACCAGCCCTTCATAGCGGTCACAGTGTTGACGACCTGCGCGTCGCCCGCCCGATCCGCACGAATCCGGCTCGTGTCGCCCCCCGGACTCAGGTCTTGCTACTCCGGTCCGGCTGACGAACCGCGTTTCTCGCCGCGGCGCTTGGTCTGGAGGCGCTGTCGCCGATGTGCGGTTCCACAGCGGACGACGTCCTGCGACGCAGCGTCTGCGTCGTCGCCTGGCTGTCCGGTCGTGACGCGCGGGCTCGGCTGTCGTCGTGCTTGCCCTGCCGTGTCGTCCAGTCGGTTGAGGCGTGTCGTCGTAGCGCCGAGCAGACGACACGTCGGCGGTGCTATCGCCTGGGTCGTGTGAATGTCGGGTTGGTGGAGGACCGTGGCGGCCGCGATGTGGCCGCCGGAGCGTCGAGGTCGAGCCTCCCCGATTCGCCGCCTCGGCCGGGGGCTCTTGACCGGCGGCCGTTCGGCGGGGAACTCGACGATCGTGCGTTCGGTGGCCCCCCATGCGCCCTCAGCAGCCGCCCGCCCGGCTCGGCCACCCGCCGCAGCTCGCGCAGCGCCGCGCCGGTGTCGGCGACGTCGCTGAGGACGCGTTGGGGCGGAGCCTTAGGGCGATGTCGGGAACGACCGGCCGACCGTGTCGTCGTCTGGTGGGAGGACGACACGGTCGAGCATCGTTGGCGTCCGGCGTCCGGCGTGCTGTGCCGAGATCTGGACGCGACGTCGGCCGTCGCGACGGGGACGTCCGGACGTCCACGGCGGCCTCGCGTCGCTGTCCGTCGGGCGTGCGGCCGTCGTGGCGCGCCTCCATGTCGGGGCGACGCGCGTCCGAGATGTCGGGATGGGTCAGGGCTGGGGGACGGTCTCGGTGGCGTCCTGGTCCTGGAGCCAGTGCTCGGCGTCGATCGCGGCCGCGCAGCCGCTGCCGGCGGCGGTGATCGCCTGGCGGTAGACGTGGTCGACCACGTCGCCGCAGGCGAACACGCCGGGGATCTTCGTCTTCGTCGTGGGCGCGTCCACGAGCAGGTAGCCGTCGGTGTCGGTCTCAAGCTGGCCGGCGAACAGCTCGCTGCGCGGGTCGTGGCCGATCGCGATGAACAGCCCGGTGACCTCCAGGCGGCTCTGCTCACCCGTCCGGACGTCGCGCGTCTGGACGCCGGTGATGCGGTCGTCGCCGTGGATCTCCACGACCTCGCTGTCCCAGAGGAACTTGATCTTCTCGTTGGCGAACGCGCGCTCCTGCATGATCTTGGACGCGCGCAGCTCGTTCCTGCGGTGGATCACCGTGACCGAGCGGGCGAACTTGGTGAGGAAGATCGCCTCTTCCATCGCGGTGTCGCCGCCGCCGACGACGGCGATGTCCTGCTCGCGGAAGAAGAATCCGTCACAGGTCGCGCACCACGAGACGCCCCGTCCGGACAGGCGCTTCTCGTTCTCCAGCCCCAGCTCGCGGTAGCCGGAGCCGGTGGCGACGATCACGGCCCGCGCGAGGTAGGTCTCGTCGCCGACCTTGACGACCTTCGGATCGGCGGTCAGGTCGACCTCGGTGACGTCGTCGGTGATCAGCTCGGCACCGAACCGCTCGGCCTGCTTGCGCAGGTTGTCCATCAGGTCGGGGCCCATGACGCCATCGGGGAACCCGGGGAAGTTCTCCACGTCGGTGGTGTTCATCAGCGCACCACCGGCGGTCACAGACCCCTCGAACACCAGCGGCTTCAGATCACCGCGGGCCGCGTAGATCGCGGCGGTGTAGCCCGCGGGGCCCGAGCCGATGACGATGACGTTACGGACGTCGCTCACAGTTCTGTGCCTCTCCTCGTTGGCCCTGGTGCCGGACGATCTCTCGTTGGCCGCCACGGCGTCCGCCTCCCGCGCTCCCATCGTCCGCCGATGGTGCCCGTCCGGCACGACCAGGCCTGCCAGTCGCCACAACCGATCCTAGGCCCCAAGGATTCCCTTCACCCGAACTGCCGAGCCCTGTGGATAACCCGTCCCCCTTCGACCCGCCCCGTCCGCGCGGCACCGTCCCTGACCGTCACCTACGTCATGTCACGCCTCCGACGAAAAGAGATGTCGGCGCGGGTCGTCCGACACCCGTTTCGGCGGCCAACGGAGCCGATGATCTGCCCATAGGCTGGTGCGCATGGCTCGTATCTTGCTTATCCACTCGATGTACGGACTCCGCCCCGCCGTCCACCAGGCGGCGGACCGGCTGCGCGACGCCGGGCACGAGGTCCACGTCCCGGATATCTATGACGGACGGACCGTGGACACCGCCGAGGAGGGCATCGCGATCAAGGAGGAGATCGGCCGGGACGAGCTGCTGCGCCGCGCGGTCGCCGCGGCGGCGCCGCTGACCGTTGAGGGCGGTGTGGTGTACGCGGGGTTCTCGCTCGGCGCCGCGCTCGCGCAGAACCTGGCGCTCGCGGACGACAAGGCACGCGGACTGCTGCTGATGCACGGCACGTCCGACCTGGCGGACGACGCGGCCACCGACATTCCGGTGCAGTTCCATGTCGCCGACCCGGACACCTACGAGCCCGTCGACTGGGTCAACGCCTGGTACCTGCGGATGACCAAGGCGGGTGCGGACGTGGAGGTCTTCCGGTATCGCGGCGCCGGACACATGTTCACCGACCCCGACCTGCCGGATTACGACGCCGAGTCGGCCGAGGCCGCCTGGGCGGCCGCCCTCGACTTCCTGGCGCCCCTCTGAACAGCAGGTTCGCCGAGGTCGGCCGTCAATGGCGGCGCGCTCGGCACCCCGCCGGCCGCGATGGCGATACCCACTGAAAACGAGCCAGGACGGTCAGCTTCAAGATCTGTGACGGACGTCCCGGAGGACCGCCCCCGGATCCGCTGATCCCACCGCGAAGGCCGTGGACGACACGCGTGCGCATGCCGTCCACGGCCAAGCCGACCTCGCGGTCGTACAAAGGAAACAAGAGCCCCCGGGCAAGGGGGCGAAGCCGCCGGCCTCAGAACGGAGATCAGGCCGGCTCGTGCTTGAGAATGTGCGGATTCTGGGCGGTGCAGTCGGGTCCCACGACCCAGATGTTCCAGTTGCCCGGCTTGTCGCCGCGGATCGCGATCACCGTGGCCTGCTTGCCCTCGAAGGTGGCCCGGTCCACGAGCGCCGGTGCCTTTCCGCTGGTGACGCCGTTGACGCAGCCCACGAGCCGCTGGTCGGGCGGGTCGCCGTACTGCTTCGTCCGCTCCTGCTTGCCCACCAGGCGGTCGACCTGGCGGCCCAGGTCACCGGTGGTGTAGTCGGTGCCGCTACGCGCGACGACATAGGACGGGGCGTTCAGCATGGTCTGGCCAGAGGGCGACTGCCGAGCCGCTCCGGGCGCGGACCCCTGCGGCCTGGTGGCGTCCTGGACAGGGCTCCGCGCGACGCTCCGATGATCGTCGCCGCTCGACCCGTCCAAGGCGATCTTGCTGACCACCGCTCCGCCGCCGAGCACGACCACCGTAGCGGCCGCCGCCGACAGTATCCGCCAATGCCGCCTTCCGCGCCGCTGCTCCATGCTCACGACGGTGGCGTTGTTCAGCGACTCCGCCGCGATGGCGGAGTCGATGCGTTCGGCCAGCTCCGCGGGCATGGACGGGACGGGTGCCTCCGCCAGGATCCGGGAGACGTCCGCAAGGTCGGCGGAAAGCTCCCGGCATTCGGCGCAGGTGTCGAGGTGCGCGTTGACGGAGGCGGCCTGGTCGTCTTCGAGTAGTCCTTCAGCCAGGTCGGCCAGGACGTCGTAGTCAAGGTGCGCGGGGTTCATTTGGGCATGCCACCTCCTTCCACACCTCCGACGTTCCTGGGCTCCCGTCGGTTCCGATGGTGGGCGAGAAGTGGGGCGAGCCTCGCCCGTCCGCGCGCGCACCGGCTCTTGATCGTCCCGGGTGGCACCTCCAGGACCTTCGCCGCGTCGTCGACCGAATACCCCATCATGTCCACGAGGACGAGCGCCGCGCGCTGCTCGTACGGCAGGTGCAGCAGGGCCTTGTGGACGTCGAGGGACACGCCGTGCGCGTCCGTCGGGTCGGGCATCTTCGGCGCGATGGCGTCGAAGGTCGCGTCGTCGCCCATGGGCGTCGCGGGCCGGACGGACTTCCGCCGGATCCGGTCGAGGCACGCGTTGACGACGATCCGGTGCAGCCATGTGGTGACGGCCGCGTCGCCGCGGAAGCGCGCGGCGGCGCGGAACGCCGAAAGGCATGCGTCCTGCAGCGCGTCCGCGGCCTCCTCCGGGTCGCCGAGCGTCCGCAGCGCGACCGCCCACATGCGGTCGCGGTGCCGGTGCACCAGCTCGGCGAACGCGTGCGGGTCCCCCTCGGCGTGCCTGGCCAGGAGCTCCTTGTCAGGCATCTCGTCCACGCGACGCATGCTCACCGACGCCATGAGCGACCGCTTTCTCGTCCTGGACGCCCGGGCTGCCCGGTCGTTGCCGGGCTTCCGCGACCGGCCGCGCCTGCTGGGGAAGACACCACAGATTCCTGGGGGGAGAGGACGTTCCGTTTACAGGCACGATACCGACAAGCGCCACCCCACGTCACAGCCCGCGACCCCCGTCCGTTCCCTCGCCCGACCCGCGAATGCCCTGCTCCACGAATGCCCTGATCCACCGGATGACGCCCCCGCCCCGGCTTATCCACAGAACGACGTTCCACTTTCCGTGCCGACGCAGATATTCGACCATGAACGTAGCGGGTTCGGGGCGGGCATGGGCACCCCGCCGACCCGAGATCCATCCTTCCGACTTCGAGGAGGCCATGGGAAACGTGAGCGAGAGCAACTCGTGGCGAGGGTGAATGATCAGAAGTGAGGAGGTAGGGGCGGAGGTAGTGGAGGAATGCCGAGTCGGTGAGAGAGCCGGGCCAACAGGGGCCGGAGGCGGTCAGCGTGCCGTGCCGTAGACGGCGACTTCGCCGATCTTGCCCTTGAGTGAGGAGGGAAGCTTGGTGAACCACACGAGGATGTACTGCCCGGAGACCTGCGGATTCACCGAGTAGGTGAGTTCGCCGCCGGTGCCCGGCTGGCGGTCGACGGGCCGCATGTCCGCACCGGACGGGGAATTGCCGATCTTGACCTGCAGGGCGCCGCCGGCCTCGGGCGTGTACACCTTGACGGCGGAAACCTTGACCGGTCGGCCCATGTTGAGCATGACGCCGATGCCCTTGGAGTAGTTGCCGAAATCGGTGTCGGCGTAACTCTGGGTCTGCCAGAGCGTGCTCGGCTTTCCGTCGATGACCAGTCCGGTGTCCCGCTGGAAGGCCTGGTCGTGGTGGCCGCCGATCGGCTTCTCGAAACCGTCCGCGTTCTGGACGGTCAGCTTGCTCACGGTTGGCTTGGGGGGCGCGGAGGTCTTGGTCTGGTCCGTGACGCCGCCGGTCTTGGGCTTGTTGCCCGAGCTCTTGTCGGTGAGCGCCCAAGCACCGAGACCGACGATGACCGTCAGCGCGGCGGCGGCGACGCCGAGCAGGGCCCGGTTGGCGGGACGGCGCGGCATTCCCGTCGTGGCGTCGGCCGGGGCGGTGGGCGCGGGCGGGATGGTGTTGCCGTGGTCGGCCCGGGCACGCGGTTCCGGGATCTGCGCGGCCGGCCGGGTGGCGGCGTGCTGGCGCTGGCGCTGGCGCGCGGGTACCGGGGCGGCCGGCGGAGGCGGCGGCGCATGCTTGTGCGCCGGCGGGGCCACCGGGGCGGGGCGCGGCGCCGGCGGCGGGGAGTTGCCGAGGCCCGCGAACAGCGGCAGCGGCGTGCGCGGGACCCCGCGCAACGCCTTGGCCAGGTCGGCGGGTGTGGCGAGCGCCTCAGCCTCACCCAGGCCGAGGCAACGGCAGACGATCGCGTCGACCGCGTGGGAGATCCCGGCCTGAACCTGCCGGGGAGCCTGCGGCACGCCGCCGATCGCCGGGGCGGGCGGCAGGTCGGACCCCTCGTCGCCCGGCCAGTGGGCGGTGAGCGCCGCGTACAGCATGCGGCCGAGCCCGCGGACGTCCTCCGCCGCGGGGTCGTCGGCGTAGCGGTCACCGAGAACGGCGTCGGTGGCGATGCCGAGGATCTTGACCGTGCCGCCGGTCGTCCAGACCAGGTCACGGGGGGTGAGGCACAGATGGGCCAGCCCGGCGGCGTGCGCGGCGGCGAGGGCCTCGGCCGCCTCGTACAGCAGCGTCGCGGCGCGTCCCGGCTCCAGCGGCGCCTTGCCGAGCATCTGCTCAAGCGTCTCGCCGACGACCCACTCGCTCACGACATAGGCGCTCTCACCACTGTCGTCGGCGTCGAACACCTGGGTCAGACGCGGATCGGTGAGGCGGCTGGCGGCGCGCGCCGAGGTGACGACCTCGCCGACGCGGGGGAACTCGGGATCGAACGTGCGGACGGCGACGGCCCGGGCAAGGATCTCGTCGATGGCCTTCCAAAGCGCCGATCCGCCCGAATCGTTGATGCGCTTCTCAAGCCGGTAGCGGCCGGCGAGACGTGTGCCGGGCTCGATGACTGACGTGCTCAAGGCAACGTCCTGCACAGGTGGTCAGATCCCATGTTCGTGGCGTGGCAGCTTACGCCTCCGACCCTCCTCTTTGCGTTCCCCAGGGTGTCGCCCCGCAAGCCGTAGTCCCCCACATGGTAGTGGCTACTCGCACGAGTGGCCTCCTTATCGCCGCGCGTCCTGTGTACTTTGCCTCGCTTTACCAACCAGCCCGGACCCGGCAACCGACCAGCAACCCTCCAGCACATTCGATCACTTGACCCACCCGACCCCCAACGAACACGCCCCGACCACCCCCACCAACCACCCCACCCCTCCGCCACACCACTTCCCCCAGTCA
Organism: Actinomadura litoris; assembly: GCF_009733595.1. Taxonomy (GTDB): domain Bacteria; phylum Actinomycetota; class Actinomycetes; order Streptosporangiales; family Streptosporangiaceae; genus Spirillospora; species Spirillospora litoris. Next base: position 57,943 of record NZ_WOFH01000005.1, read on the forward strand.
CCCTGCCCCTGCCTACCACCCCGCTACCTGTCGCCTCTCCCGACCCACGCCTAGCTCTCTCGTCCCGTACCTTGTCCCCTCGTCCTCTAGTTTCGTCCCCCGCGCCTCCTCCGCGCCGCCTCCTCCGCGCCGCCTCCTCCGCGCCGCCTCCTCCGCGCCGCCTCCTCCGCGCCGCCTCCTCCGCGCCGCGCCTCCTCCGCGCCGCGCCCCCTCCGCGCCGCCTCCTCCGCGCCGCGCCCCCTCCGCGCCGCCTCCTCCGCGCCGCGCCCGTCCCGTCGCCCCGCTTCGTCATTCCTCCTTGTCACGTGTCGCGGTGTCCGGCGGCTGCCGCGCGGCTGCGCGTCCCGGCCTTCCACTCCGTCGCGCTGCTCGCGTCGCCCCCTAAATCGCACGTTGAACTGGGCGCTGGATGCCATCTGATGCCTTCGCCGCTGCTGGGCCGCGCTGCTGGGCCGCGCTGCTCGGCCGGGGTTGTGGGTGGTGGGGACGTCGTACCCCCTGGTCCCAACTGAGGGGCCAGGGGGTTGTCGTGGCTTGGGGGCTGCTCAGACTGCGCTGACCCAGTGGGCTGCGATGGTGGTGCGGCCGTCGGCGTTGCTCAGGATGGAGGCGTTGTTGCCCTGGGAGCCGATGCCCTTGGCATAGAGGCTCACGACGTCGTTGGCTTCAAGGTCGACCAGGACGGTCTGCCCGGCGGTGGACTGGAGGATCAGGTTCGCTGGGCCGCCGCCCCCGGCCAGGGCCTGGCTGCCGTCGATGGGGGTCTGCCCCTTGTACAGCACCGTGCTGGCCCAGTAGTTGGTGTTCGCGGCGCCGGAATTGATCACGGAACGGGCCTGGTACGAGAGCTCCCACACGCCTGGGAAGGGGATCGTGATCGTCAGGCCGGACGGGTGGACCTGCGCGTAGGCGGTGGTGAGGGACTGGTTGATGTCGAGCGGACCGGTCTGGACCCACATCTTGGAGGGGCCCCGCTGGGACGGCGCACTGGCCGGTGTCGTCATGCGTGAAAGCTAGCCCGGCGTGATCGAACATGACAGGAACCTTGACAGCCCTACTCATGTCGCTTCACTGGTGATTGACACCGTTCTCGGTGCGGGCGGGTGAAGTTGGAGCCATCGCCCGCCCGTCCTCGCGTGGCTCGCATCCGAGTGGTCGGCGCCGTTGTCGTGGGGGTCAGCGGCCCGGGATGCGGGAGCTGATGGTGGTGATCATGGTCTGGACCTCGCTGACCCGGAGGAGTTTGGCGAAGAGCAGGTAGAGGATGCCGCCTCCGGCGCTGGCCACCGCCAGGGTCGCCAGGCCGGAGAGGAGCCCTTCGCCGAGGGCCGAGTCCACCACCAGGTGGATGGCGTAGGCGAAGCCGATCAGGGGCCAGAGGGCGACGGCCAGTTTGAGGTAGGTGAGGGCGATGCGGCGGCCGTCCATGCCGCCAAGGCGGCGGCGGAGGATGGCCCAGCCGACGAAGGCGCCCACGGTCTGGGCCAGGGCGAACCCGGCCGCGATGCCTACGATGATCTTGTCGGTGGGCAAGATCTTGTAGGCGGTGAAGGCCGTCGCGATGTTGGTGAGGACGACGGCGACGCTGACGAAGGCGGGGGTGCGGGTGTCCTGCATGGCGTAGAAGACGCGCAGCATGAGCTGGTACGCGGCGAACGGGACGAGGGCGATCGAGAACATCTCCAGGACGTTCGCGATGACCTGGGCGTTGGACGCGGTGGTCTGGCCGTGCGCGAACAGGACGGTGGTGATCTCGTCGGCGAGCGTCGCCATCAGGGCGGCGGCGGGCAGGATGATCACTGAGCAGAGCCGGAGGCCGCTGGAGAAGTCGTCGCGGACCTCGGTCATCCGGTTCGCGGCGGCGTGCTCGCTCATCCGGGGCAGCAGCGCGGTGATCACCGAGACGCCGATGATCGCGTAGGGGAGCTGGAAGAGCTGGTAGGCGTTGAAGTAGGGGGTGTAGCCGACGTCGCCCAGGTGCTCCTTGCGGCCGAGGACGCCGGCGGCGTTGCCGAGGGACGTCGTGACCGCGAACCCGATCTGGGTGATGACGACGTAGCTGAGCGTCCAGACGGCCATGCGGCCCATCTGGCCGAGTTCGCCCTTGCGGAAGTCGAGGCGGGGGCGCCAGCGGAAGCCGGAGCCGCGCAGGGACGGCCAGAGCGCGAGGGTCTGCAACGCCATGCCGCCGATGGTGCCGCCCGCGAGGAGCGTCACCTCGGTGCCCGTGATCGAGCCGGGCGTCACCGTCCCGGTGCTGACCAGGAGGAAGGCGCCGGCCGTCCCGCAGATCACGATGTTGTTGAGCACCGGAGCCCACATCGGCGCGCCGAACCGCTTGCGGGTGTTGAGGATCGCGCCGGAGAACGCGCTGACGCCGAGGAAGAAGATCTGCACCGCGAAGAGGCGCGCGAACAGGACGGCGAGGTCGCGCTGGTCGCCCTCCATCGCGCCGCCGTAGATCGAGATGAAGACGGGGCCGAGCAGCACCGCGACGACGGTGATCACCGCGAGGCCGAGGACGGCCAGCGTGAACAGGCGCTGCTCGTAGCGGTCGCCGTAGGCGGGGTCGCGTTCGCGCGCGCGGACGATCAGCGGCACGACCACGGCGGTGAGGACGCCGCCGAGCAGCAGGTCGTAGACGATGAACGGGACGGTGTTCGCGGTGTTGTAGGCGTCGGCCAGCGCGCCGGTGCCGAGGGCGGCGACGAGCATGGCGGTCCGCAGGAAGCCGGTGACGCGGGACGCGAGGGTGCCCACGGCCATGACCGCGCCGGACTTCAGGATGCCCGACGCGCCGCCCTTGCCGCCGTCGTCCCCCGACGGGCCGCCCCCGGGGGCGACGTCCACGACGGTCTCCGACGACGGACGGCCCGGTACCGGGAAGTCAGTCGCGGTTCTCGCCGCGATGTTTGCCGGTGGGCCGCCCGTTGGCGGGGGGTAGGCCGGGTTCCTCCGCCCGGGGGGACCCGTCGGTCGCGGGCCCGGCGTCTGCGGCGCCGGGAAGCCCTGGTTCGGGCCCTGCCCACTCATCCGTTGCGGGTAGCCCTGGTTCGGAGCCTGTCCACCCATCCGTCCCGGACCGCCCTGGGGCGGCCCCATTCGTCCCGGCTGGCCCTGGTTCGGGGGAGGGGTCTGCCTCGGGCGTCCCTGACCCTGCCCAGGGGCCGGCGAAATCGGTCGTCCACCAGGCTGCGCCGGTGCCGAAGGAGGCATCCGGTTCTGCTGGTTCCTGCCCGGACCCGGCCTCGATGGGCTCTGGGGTCGTGGCCCTGGGGTCCGCGGAGGGCCCTGCTGGGGCGGCGGGCCTGGAGGGGGGCCCTGTCCCGGACGTCCCTGGGGCTGGTTCGGCCAGTTCTGACCAGGCGGACGACCAGGATTCCGCTGAGGCGGGCGCCCCTGGGGCGGCGGAGGCGTCCAGCCGGGGTTCTGCTCCGTTCTGCGCGGGGGCTGCGGACGGCCCTGCGCCGGGGGCGGCGTCGCCGGGCGGGCCGGCGGACGGCCCATGGGCGTGCCCTGCTGATTCTGGGAGGGCGGGTTCGGATACCCCTGGTAGGGAGCCTGGCCAGGGTTCTGCGCCGGGGGCTGCCGGCCCTGGGGGTTCCGAGGGCCCTGGGGGTTCCGGGGGCCCTGGGGGTTCCGGGGGCCCTGGGGGTTCCGGGGGCCCTGGGCGGCCCGAGGGTCGCGGGGGCCCTGAGCGGCCCGCGGGTCCCGAGGGGGTTGGGCGGCGCGCGGGTCCCGCGGGGGTGGCGAAGGCCGAGGGGGCTGAGGGGTCGGTGGGGCCTGCGGGGCCCATGGGTCCGCCGGGGCCGGCTGACCCGGGGAAGCCGGGGCCGGGGAATCCGCTCCCTGGTCCTCCGGGTGCTGCTGGTCCCATTCCGGTCGACCCGTCACCGGCTGCCTCCGATTTCCGGCGGCGCCTTGCTCTGATGGCCCGCACTCCGACGCCCACGAAGAGTACGGCAAGTCCGCCGCTCGTGATGAGGAGGGCGAGACGCCCATACCCGGTGGTGCGGACGGTGATGTCCACGCCCTTGCCGAACCTTCTGCCGTTGGATTCGGGGATCTCCAGTTGCAGGTGAACGGGGAAGTTTCCGTTGCCCGCCGCCTGGGCCGGGAACCAGCGCTGGACGACCTCGCCGGGGCGCAGCTCGATGACCTCCTCGCCGGCGGCGAGCCGCCCGAGCCGGAGCTTGGCGCTGTTGGCCGAGGTGGCGCTGAGCCGCACCTTGACCCGCTGGCCGCGCAGCTTGTTCTCGACGGTCACGGGCAGCCGTCCCGAGCTGCCCGCCATGTTCGCGCGTCTTTTCTCGTTGGTGACGATCCGGACCTTGTCCATCTCCCGGGCGAGTTCGTCCGAAAGCTCGTCTCTGGCGCGTTTGGCGCGCTCGCCGTGGGAGCGCCAGGACGTCGACTCCGCCCGGAGCAGGGCGCGCTCGTAGGAGATGGAGACCGGGGGGACCAGAACGGCCTGGAAGGACGCGGCGCGCCGGGCGATGTTGCGGACCTGGCTGAGGTAGGGGAGCCCGAGCTCGAAGCGCTCGTACTTCTGGCCGACGCCGTTGAAGGTCCGGGTCTGCGGCTGCGCCGTTTCGAACTTGCTCAGCGGCATCGCGTTCAGCCAGGGCGAGTGGCTGCTGTACTGGAGCAGGTTCCGGGCGAGACCCGGCGCGGGGTTCCAGTTCCGGTCGGGGGCGACGATCACGGCGCGCTGGACGTTCGGCGTCTCCCCGGCGATCATCGCGGTCTCGGCGAGGAAGCGCTGCTCGGTCAGCAGCGCGCTGTAGGACGACCGCGAGGGGCTGCTGACGATCTCGTTGAGCTTGTCGTCGTAGAGCAGGGCCTTCTTGGTGCCCTGGGAGGTCGTCGGGATCGTCGTGACCGCGTTGGACGGCCCGCCCGACGGCGGCGGCTGGAAGTGCTCGCTGCTCATCAGGAAGGATCCGGCGCCCTGCTTCAGGGTGAGCTTGGCGAGCAGGTCGAGCGTGTCCGGACCGGCGAGGCCCATCGCCGGCCACGCGATGTGCGCGTCGGCGGGGCGTCCGAGCTCCTTCGCCACGAGGGAGGTGTTCCTCGGGTCGTAGGCGATCTGGACGTCGCGCGTCATCTTGTGCCGGACCAGCGCCAGCACGTCCGGGTCGGCGTAGGGGACGGTGAAGTAGGGGTCGCTCTTGGCCGCCAGCTTCAGCGTGTTCAGCCAGGCGGCCGCCTCGGGGCTCTTGCGCTTGTCGGCGCCCGACCTCGCCCCCGGCGCCTTCACCGCGTAGTCGTGCTCGGCCATCTGCCGGACGTCGTCCAGCAGCGCGGGGTCGATTCCCCAGGTGACCGGGGTGTCGGTCGCCGCGGCGGCGTTGACGAGCCCGTTCAGGCGGCCGCCTGCCGCGACGTCCTTGCGGAGCTGGTCGTCCAGGAACGTCCGGTCGTTCGCGCGGTGCTGCCGGTCGATCAGCGGCCAGACCCAGCCGACCGCGACCTTCTTGTAGTTCGCGGTCCTCGGCGTGAAGGTCAGGAACGTCGTCACGCCGCCCACGACCTGCTGGGCGGAGTTCAGCACCTCGACGCCCACCGGGTAGACGCCGGGGGCGCCGCCCGGAGCCTGCAGCCCGAGCGACTTCGTGGTGACCTTGAACGCCCAGTTGTGCCTGCCCCCGGGCGCGGCGGCCTGGGGAAGCTGGACCGGACGGCCGTACCCGGGCAGGACGGACGGCTGCCCTGCCGCGATCTGGTCCAGCTCGCTGCGGCTCCGGATCGGCTGCTGCCGGTACCGCATCCGGATCGTCAGCCCCGCGAGCTCGTGCCCCGAGCGGTTCAGGGCCACGCCGGCGAGTTCGATCCGCGAGTTCTCCCGGACGGTCTTGGGGCTCACCTTCGTCAGCCCGACCCCGACCTGCGCGCGCGCCCGTCCCTGTTCCGGGGGCGACTGGTGATCCGGCTGTGCCAGCACCGGGGTTTGGGACGCCCCGGCGGGAAGTGCCATCGCCGGTGCCGCCGCCGTCATGAAGCAGGGCAGGAGAGCGGCCAGCGCGACCGCGCGTTTGACCGCTCTCACGCCACGTCCGCCCAAGGGCCGCCCGCAGGGGCCGCCTCGGGACGGCGGGCGTCGATTTCCCGCACCACGGCCCCGATGGTAGTCCCGACATAGGCCCCATCAGACCTTCCCGCCCACCTGTGGCAAGGATTCTGGTCGTCCGGATGCCAAACCGCCACGCCAGATTTCCAGAAGTGGCTCCTGGGACGGGGGAAACTCGGCGAAACCCGGGCGAAATCGCGACCAGGGGCGTCCACCCGCGACCGGCCAGGCCCATGATTCAGCCGACCGGGTGGTGGCGGGGGTCCGGAGGGCCCGGACGGTCCGCGCCGGAGCCCGGCTCCGTTCCGCCGTCCTGCGGGGAGGAGAGGTCGACCGGCTTGGCCTCGCAGAGCCTGAACAGCGAGCGTCCGCGGATCCCGAGGGCCGTGGACGGTTCGCCGGTCGCCGTGTAGACCACGGCGTCGCCCGGAAGAGCGTCCACCAGGCGCCGGTCGATCAGCAGCGGCATCGAGCCCGGCAGGAGCAGCGGGCAGACGAGCCCCGCCGCGTACTCGGTGACGGAGTTGACCAGGTCGGCGCGGGCCGGGCGGATCAGCCGGGCGCCGGCGGCCAGCCGCACCGCCTCGGCCGCGGGGCGGCGGCCCGCCGCGACGATCACCCCCGCCAGGAAGCGGCCGCCCTGGAAGGCGCCGACGCAGGCGTAGACGCGGGTCGCCAGGCACCGGTCCGCCGGGAGGCCGAGCGCCGTGGGCAACTCGTCGGCGTGGGCCACCGCGACGGGCAGGCGCACGATCTCGTGCGCGATCTCCCGTTCGAGCAGCGCGCGGTGGATGGCGAGGGCGTCCTTCATGACCGGCTCCGTCCCGCGGGGACTCCCCCGCTGACCCCCCGACCTGGCTTCCCTGTCCCCCCGTGGTGCCTCGGTGGGGAATCGCCCCACCTGTGGTGATACGACCCGTTGGCCCCAGAAATACTCCGGTGCCGCACCCGCGGCGGACCGTGCCCCACCGGATCCCGCTACCGTTGTCGTGGGGGAGGCTCACGGCGATCGCGCCGGCGTCATCGGGGTGTCCAGAACGTAACTCGGGGTCCGCGCCGTGTGAAGAGCCCGCGTCCTCCTTCGTACGGTCTCCGGACCGGGCGCCGACCGGAACGAGGCCACCGCAAGGGCTCCGGCGCGTACCCCCGGGAATCGTCGAAAGTCCTTTGTCAGCTCGCTTCCCAAGGAAATACGCTCGATGGCCGTGCCCAACCAGAACGTGTCCCCCGAGCCCTCGCCGCCGCGCCGCGCCGCGATCGCCGAGCTGCTCCGCAACATCGCGCCCGTCGCCGACGGGCTCGGCGACCGGTTCGCGGCGGCCGGGCACGAGCTGGCGCTGGTCGGCGGGCCCGTCCGGGACGCGCTGCTGCGCCGCCCCACCAAGGACGTCGACCTCACCACCGACGCGCCGCCCGAGCGCATCCTGGAGATCATCGACGGCTGGGCGGACGCGGTCTGGACGATCGGCATCGAGTTCGGCACCGTCGGCCTCCGCAAGGACGGCGTCGAGCTGGAGATCACCACCTACCGCAGTGAGTCCTACGACCCGAAGTCGCGCAAGCCGAGCGTCTCCTACGGCACCTCGCTCGTCGAGGACCTGCGCCGCCGCGACTTCGCCGTGAACGCCATGGCCGCGCGGCTCCCCGGCTACGAGTTCGTCGACCCCTTCGGCGGCCTGACCGACCTCCAGCGCAAGGTGCTGCGGACGCCCGGCCGCCCCGAGGACTCCTTCAGCGACGACCCGCTGCGCATGATGCGCGCCGCCCGGTTCGCCTCCCAGCTCGGCTTCACGGTCGCGCCCGACGTCGTCACCGCGATGACGGACATGTCGGAACGGATCGGGATCGTCTCCGCCGAGCGGATCAGGGACGAGCTGTCCAAGCTGATCTGCGGCCTGTACCCGAGGCAGGGCCTGGCGCTGCTCGTCGACAGCGGGCTCGCCGAGCACGTCCTGCCCGAGCTGCCCAAGCTGCGGCTGGAGATCGACGAGCACCACCGGCACAAGGACGTCTACGAGCACTCGCTGATCGTCCTGGAGCAGGCGATCGCGCAGGAGCAGGAGGGCCCCGACCTCGTCCTGCGGCTCGCGGCGCTGCTGCACGACATCGGCAAGCCGCGCACCCGCCGCTTCGAGGCGGGCGGGCGCGTCTCCTTCCACCACCACGAGGTCGTCGGCGCGAAGATGACCCGCAAGCGGCTGTCCGCGCTGCGCTACCCCAAGGACACCATCGCGGACGTGTCGCGCCTGGTGGAGCTGCACCTGCGGTTCCACGGCTACGGCACCGGCGAGTGGACGGACTCCGCCGTCCGCCGGTACGTGCGCGACGCCGGCCCCCTGCTCGCCCGCCTGCACAAGCTCACCCGCGCCGACTGCACGACCCGCAACAAGCGCAAGGCCGACCGGCTCCGGCGCACCTACGACGATCTTGAGGTCCGGATCGACCGGCTCGCGCAGGAGGAGGAGCTGGCGGCGATCCGTCCCGAGATCGACGGCAACGAGATCCAGGAGATCCTCGGCATCACGCCGGGGCCCCTGGTCGGCCGCGCCTACAAGTTCCTGCTGGAGCTGCGGCTCGACCAGGGCATGATCGGCAAGGACGCCGCCGCCGCCGAACTCCGCCGATGGGCCGCCGCCGAAGGCGTGCTCGGGGAGGGCCAGGAATGATCCCGTTGCAGCTGGGCCGGATGAGCCCGACCGAGACCGAGCGGATGCTGGCCTTCGACCGCGACCACATCTGGCACCCCTACACGCCGCTGCCGGCGGCCGTCCCCGTCCAGCCGGTCGTGTCGGCGGACGGCGTGCGGCTGACCCTCGCCGACGGCACCGAGCTGATCGACGGCATGTCGTCCTGGTGGGCCGCCATCCACGGCTACAACCACCCGCGCCTGAACGCCGCCGTCACCGGGCAGCTCGGCAAGATGGCCCACGTCATGTTCGGCGGGCTCACGCACCCGGCGGCCGTCCGGCTCGCCGAGACGCTGGTCTCGATCACCCCCGAACCGCTCACCAAGGTCTTCTTCGCCGACTCCGGCTCGGTCGCGGTCGAGGTCGCGATCAAGATGACGTTGCAGTACTGGCGTTCCCAGGGGCGTCCGGAGCGGCACCGGCTGCTCACCGTCCGGGGCGGGTACCACGGCGACACGTTCGGCGACATGGCCGTCTGCGACCCGGTCAACGGCATGCACCACATCTTCAGCGACGTCCTCGCCCGGCACGTCTTCGCGCCCGTGCCGCCGCTCGGCTACTCCGCCGCCCCCGACCAGGCGTACCTGGACGAGGTGTCCGCCCTCGCCGCCGCGCACGCGCACGAGCTCGCCGGGATCATCGTCGAGCCGGTCGTCCAGGGCGCGGGCGGCATGCGCTTCTACGCCCCCGAGTACCTGCGGGCCCTGCGCGACATCGCCGACGAGCACGGCGTCCTCCTCGTCCTGGACGAGATCGCCACCGGCTTCGGCCGGACGGGTGAGCTGTGGGCCTGCGACCACGCCGAGGTCGTGCCCGACATCATGTGCCTCGGCAAGGCCCTCACCGGCGGCTACATGACGATGGCCGCGACCCTGTGCAGCGACCGCGTCGCCCACGGCATCACCTCCGGCGAGGCGGGCGCGCTCATGCACGGGCCGACGTACATGGCGAACCCGCTGGCCGCCGCCGTCGCGTCCGCGTCCATCGAGCTGCTGCTCTCGCGCGACTGGCGGGACGAGGTCGACACCATCGAGGCGATCCTCACCAGCGAACTCTCCGCCGCGGCCGACCTGCCGGGCGTCGCGGACGTCCGCGTGCTCGGCGCGATCGGCGTCATCGAGGCGCGCGAACCGGTCGACGTCCAGGCCGTCCAGGACATCGCGATGGCCCACGGCGTCTGGCTGCGCCCCTTCGGCAAGCTGATCTACGCCATGCCGCCCTACGTCTGCACCGAGGACGAGACGACCCATATCGCCGCCGCGATGACCGCGATCGCCGAGTCCCTCTGATCACTGGGCGACGGCGGCCCCGCGGACGCGGGCGGTGCCCGTCCAGTAGGCGACCGCCCCGGTCGCGTAGGCGATGATCACGGCGATGAGCGTGAGCCGGGCGCGGCCGTCGAAGGGCAGCCAGGACGCGGCGGCCGCCGCCGACGCGGCGAACGTCGCGTTGAACAGCATGTCGTAGACGGCGAAGACCCGGCCGCGGTAGGCGTCGTCGATGGACTCCTGGAGCGTCGTGTCGACGCACAGCTTGACCCCCTGCGACACGACGCCGAGCGCGAACGAGCCGGCCGCCCACGCCGGCTCCGCGAACGGCGGCCCGAAGAGGAGCAGGCTCGCCCCCGCCGCCGCCAGCAGCCACGTGACCCACGCCGGTTTGCTGATCCGCCGCACCACCGCCGGTGTGACCACGGCGGCGGCGAAGTATCCGGCGCCCGAGACCCCGAGCATGACCGCGAACGCCGTGAGCCCGGCGTCCGCGTTCTCGGTGAAGTGGTTCCGGCACAGCAGCAACGTCATGATCAGGATGACGCCGTAGAGCAGCCGGTGGAACGAGATCGCCGCGAGCGCGAGCGCCGCCTGCCGCCGCCGCGCGATGTGCCGCGCCCCGTCCGCCAGGCCGCCGAGCACCCCGCCGAGCGCCTCCCGAACCCCCATCGCCGCCTTCTCGGGAGCGGCGTCCTCGGACGGGTGCGGGCCGAGCAGCAGCCGGGGCAGCGTCGTCGCCGTCACTCCGGCGGCGAAGAACAGCACGGCGGCGAAGGCGAGGATCAGCGCCGTCCCCTCCGTCCCGCCGCCGAACACGCGCCTGAGCAGGTAGCCGAGGCCGGCACCGGTGAACGCGATCACCGTCCCGGAGGTCACCGCGAACGCGTTCGCCGTCACCAGTTGATCGCGCCGCACCACATGCGGGAGCGCCGCCGACAGCGCCGCGAGGAAGAACCGGTTGACGCCGAGCACGACGAGCACCACGAGGAAGAAGACCAGGCCGTCCTGGCCCGCCGCGACCAGGGCCCCGACCAGCAGCACCAGGGCGGCGCGCAGGATCGGCGTCCACAGCAGGATCTGCCGCCGCTGCCACCGGTCGATGAACACCCCGGCGAACGGGCCGAGGGCCGAATACGGCAGCAGCGTCACCGCGAACGCCGCCGCGGCCTTGCCCGCCGAGGTCTGCCGCTCGGGGGAGAAGAACACGTAACCGGCCAGCGCGACCTGGAACAGCCCGTCGGTGAGTTGCGAGGTCAGCCGCGTCGCGTACAGGCGCCGGAAGTTCCGACCCCGCAGGATCCGCCGCAACTCCCCAGCCCTCACCCGATCACCCTATTCGTCCTCGGGCCCACCGCTCCCGCCCGAGCGACCCACGACGCTGGACGTTTCGGTCCCTCCGGGGAGGACTTCGCGTCCCCCAGGCGCGGGGAGCGCATGGCAGACTCGTCCCTACGCCCTGCGGTCGCGTGAGGGAGGGCAGATGGGCGGGGACGATCCGCACATCCACGTGGAGTCCACGGTGGTCCGCCGTAGCGCCGCCGTCCGCGACCTGATGGCCTCCGCGTTCGGCCTGGCCGCCGACCTGCCGAGCCTGGTCAGGACCGGCTGCGGCCTGCGGGTGCCCTACGCGATGACCTCCCCGCGTCCCGACAGCGTCACCTGCCTCGCCTGCCGCGAGCACGCCGAGACCGAGCACCTGCGGTTCGCGGACGAGGTCGAGCGCCTGGGCGGCATGCCGGGATCGACCATCACCCCGGCGCAGGCGAAGCTCGCCGCCGACAAGCACCGCGACCTCGCGAGGAGGTTCTCCGGCGCGGACGAGTGACCGCCGCTCAGTCCTCGGCGAGCCAGAGCCGGGTGTAGTCGTATCCGGCGGCCGTCGGCAGGAACCGCGCCCCGCGGACCCGTGCCGAACGGAAGATCGTGTGCGACCGGTCGAGCAGCGGGACGATGGCGGCGTCCTCCATGATCTTCTGGTCGGCGAGCCGCCAGTACTGGTCGGCGCGCGCGGTGTCGGGCGCGGTGAGTGCCGCGTCGATCAGCGCACTGACCTGCGGATTGTCATAGCCGCCGTAGTTGGTGGAGTTCGGCCCGTAGGTGCGTCCGTCAAACAGCGGCTGGATGATCGAGCGGCCGTTGTTGCCGTACCAGTCGGGCGTCCAGCCGGGAGCCGCGATGTCCCACTGGCCCTCGCGGGCCTTCGCGGGCGTGGCGATCGTGCTGGAGTAGAACGACCCGCCGGTGTCGGCGACGAGATCGGCCCTGACGCCGCAGGCCGCGAGGTTCTGCTGGAGGGACTGCGCGATCAGCTTGTGGACGCTGTTGGTGCGGTAGGGAAACTTCAGCGTGAGCCCCGGATGCCCCGCCTTCCCCAGGAGATCACGACATCTCGCCGGATCGCCTGACCCGCCCGGTGTCGGATACTGATCGGACGCGGCATACCCGGCGTTGCCCGGCGGGATCACCGTGTGCAGCGGCCGCGCGATCGACGGCCCACCAACGATCTTGATGAGCGCGCTCCGGTCGACGGCGTACTCCAGCGCCCGCCTGACCTCCCGGTCGCCGAGCGCGCCGCCGTTGTTCGGGCTGCGCGTGTTGAACACCAGGTAGGGACTGTTGTTCGGCGTCTCCCGGACCGCGAACCTCGGGTCGTCGCGCAACCTCGGGATCGCCTGCCTCGGAACCGGCTGGTCCCACGCGAGGTCGGCCGCCCCCTGCTCGATCTGCTGCTGGACGGTCTCGGGGGAGTCCTGCCCGAGCGTGATCTGGATCCTGTCCACATGCCGTTCGCGCAGCGGATCGGTGTTCTGCCGCCACGCCGGGTTCTGGCTGAGCAGGTACGACGCACCCGGCCGGTACTCGCTGATCTGGTAGGGCCCGTCGGAGATCGTGTGCTGCCGGAACTCCTGCCCGTCCGGCAGGAACGCGTCGTACTCCCGTGGCGCCGCCGCGGTGAACGGCAGGGCCAGCAGGTTCAGGAAGTCGCTGGCCGGACTCTTCAGCCCGAACACCAGCGTCTGGTCGTCCTCGGCGCGTATGCCCTCGACGTCGTGCCCGTTCTGGTACGCGGAGATCGCCCCGGGATCCTTCGCGTCGACACCGCCGAACCCCCGGCAGAAGCCCTCCATGCCCCTGATCGTCGAGATGTAGTAGCTCTTGCCGACCGACGGCGAGGCGGGGTTGCACAACCGCTTGAACCCGCGCACGAAGTCCCCCGCCGTCACCGCCCGCGCCGGACGCGTGTTCCACAGGACGTTCCCGCGCAGCCGCACCGTGTAGGTCCGCCCGTCCTCGCTGACGTCGCCGTTCTCCCGCGTCGGTACCCGCGCCGCGACATCGGGCCGCACGGGCACGGTCTCGCCGAAGTCGTTGGACGCGCGGCTCCCGAGCAACGTCCGCGCGTAGATCCGCGCGAGCCCGTACGCGCCCACGCTGGCCACCGACGCCGTGTCCAGATGCTCGACGTCGGACGACCCGACGACCCGCAACGTCCCCCCCTGCCGGGGCGGCCCGTCCGCCCCCGAGGCCGGGTCCCCCCCACCGCAGGCCGTTAACCCGACCGCGAGCCCGGCGAGCCCGGCCGTCACCTTGATCACCTCGCGTGCCATCACGTCCTCCACTCGGTTCCCGGAAGCAGGCGCGCAATCACCGGCGGTGTCACAGTAGGGCCAGAGCGTGACAAAGAGCCGCTACATCGCCGTTTTCCTCTACGAGCTCTACAGAAGTAAGGACGTCCTGACACGGTCGTGTCCACTGTCGGCACGCCCTTTTGACACATTGTGATCAGACCCCCGACACACCCGAACTAACACCCCACACAGGCACCCTGACCTGCGGCGGCACCGGCCCGATCCCCGGTGATTCGCCCCGCCCGCAAGGAAACGCCCACGACCGATCGAGACACGCGCCCCCGAAATACCCTTGAGCGCCCAAACGCACCACCCGGGGCCCCACAACAACTCAAGCTTGCGAAGACCAAGGCCCCAGGAAGCCTCCATCCCGATGGGGTCTTGCACTACAGAGGAGCATGGGCAGACTTGACCCGTGATCAAAACGCTCAGTCCCAAGGACTACAACGAGGTGGTCCACGTCGGACACTTCTTCCGCAAGGGTGACCCCGTGATCATGGATCTCACCCTGCTGCCCGACGACGTCGCCAGGCAGCTGGTGGACTTCTGCGCCGGGCTGATCTGCGGACGAGGCGGCGAGATGGAGCGACTGGACAAGAAGCTCTTCCTCCTCCAGCCCCCCGCCAGACCCCAGATCGCAGCCGCCCACATCCCCGACCTGGCCCACCTGGCCGGTTGACACAAACCGCGCACGACATCACCAACCAGCTCGAACACCCCACAAACACGAACCGCACCCCCCGCGACGCCCACCCTCGCAACTCCGCCCCCCGAACGGCGACCACGGAAGAACAACGCGGAACACCCGCACACTTAGCCGACCACGCAACCGGCGCCAGCAGCGAGCCGCACCGAGACCGCGACAACCCCCCTTGCCAGCACCAGATGCCAGCGGAGCCGACGAAAGCCACCACCCCGCCTCGCCTGCCCAGCCCTTCGGACACGCGGCACGACACAGATGCGAGGCATGTCGGATAAGCGGGCGCCCGCATGCGCGGCGATGATCCCCCCTGTCACGCCGCCGGATGTGGGATGCCGCTGAACGTGGCGAGGCAGGGTGGGTGCGGTGAAGCGAGTGAAGGCGGGCAGATGACACCACCCGCACCGTAGGCAGGCGATGGCGCTTCGCGCGTGCAGGGCCTCAGGTGGTGGGGTCGGTGCAGGGCACGCGGGCGCACCTCTCGGGTGCGCGGCGTGTTGCGCATGCGGCACGTTGGGCGTGCAACATCCGGGGAGGGCGGTGAGCACCCGCGGCGCCTGGGGGGCCAGGGCGGTGAAGGCACTGGAGAACATCACCCCGCACCGTGGGCGTGGCGATGGCGCTTCGCGGGTGCAGGGCCTCAGGTGGTGGGGTCGGTGCAGGGCACGGGGGCCTACCACTCGGGTGCGCGGCGTGTTGCGCATGCGGCACGTTGGGCGTGCGACATCTGGGGAGGGCGGTGAACGTCTGCCGTCTGTCGGTGCCGAGGTGGTGGAGGCGCTAGAGAAAATCACCCGCACCGTGGGCGCGGTGATGACGCTTCGCGCGTGGAGGGCTTCAGGCGGGGGCGATGCAGGGTGCGGCCCACCCCTTGGGTGCGCGGCACCTGGGGTGGGTGGCACCTTGGGCGGGGCGGTGAGCGCCCGTGGCACCTGTGGGTGCCGGGGTGGTGGAGGCGCTAGAGAAAATCACCCGCACCGTGGGCGCGGTGATGGCGCTTCGCGCGTGGAGGGCTTCAGGCGGGGGCGATGCAGGGTGCGGCCCACCCCTTGGGTGCGCGGCACCTGGGGTGGGTGGCACCTTGGGCGGGGCGGTGAGCGCCCGTGGCACCTGTGGGTGCCGGGGTGGTGGAGGCGCTAGAAAAGATCACCCGCACCGTGGGCGCGGTGATGGCGCTTTGCGCGTGCTGGGCTTCAGGCGGGGGCGATGCAGGGTGCGGCCCACCCCTTGGGTGCGTGGCATGTGGGTGGGCGGCAGATTGGGCGGGGCGTGGTGAGCGACTGCTGTGCCTTCGCGGGGGTGGGACGCGGATGGCGGCCTGACGTGGGTGTGTCAGGCCGCCATCGCTAGGGCGCTGGTCAGGGTCAGCGGTCCACTTCGCCGCGGATGAACTTCTCGACGGCCTCGCGGGCCTGGTCGTCGTTGTACTGCTCCGGCGGCGACTTCATGAAGTAGGAGCTGGCCGACAGGATCGGGCCGCCGATGCCGCGGTCCTTGGCGATCTTGGCGGCGCGGACGGCGTCGATGATGACGCCGGCGGAGTTCGGGGAGTCCCAGACCTCAAGCTTGTACTCCAGGTTGAGGGGGGTGTCGCCGAACGACTTGCCCTCCAGGCGGACGTAGGCCCACTTGCGGTCGTCCAGCCACGGCACGTGGTCGGACGGGCCGATGTGGACGTCGGCCTTGGCCATCTCGTGCGGGATCTGCGAGGTGACCGACTGGGTCTTGGAGATCTTCTTGGACTGGAGGCGCTTGCGCTCCAGCATGTTCATGAAGTCCATGTTGCCGCCGAAGTTGAGCTGGTAGGTGCGCAGCAGCTCAACGCCGCGGTCCTCGAACAGCTTGGCCATCACGCGGTGGGTGATGGTCGCGCCGACCTGGGACTTGATGTCGTCGCCGACGATCGGGACGCCGGCGTCGGTGAACTTCTGGGCCCACTCGGGGTCGCTGGCGATGAAGACCGGCAGCGCGTTCACGAACGCGACCTTGGCGTCGATCGCGCACTGGGCGTAGAAGCGGTCGGCGTCCTCCGAGCCCACGGGCAGGTAGGACACCAGCACGTCGACCTTGGCGTCCTTCAGCGTCTGGACGACGTCGACCGGGGTGGCGTCGGACTCCTCGACCATGTCGAGGTAGTACTCGCCGAGGCCGTCGAAGGTGTGGCCGCGCTGGACGATCACGCCGGTCGGCGGGACGTCGGCGAACTTGATGGTGTTGTTCTCGCTGGCGTGGATGGCCTCGGACAGGTCCATCCCGACCTTCTTGGCATCCACGTCGAACGCCGCGACGAACTCGACGTCGCCCACGTGGTAGTCGCCGAACTGCACGTGCATGAGGCCGGGGACTCGCGTCTCGGGCGCCGCGTCCTTGTAGAACTCGACACCCTGGACGAGCGAAGAGGCGCAGTTGCCCACACCCACGATGGCTACGCGCACCGAACCCATCCGGTTGCTCCTTCTCTCTAGCGGAACATGTGGTGTTCTTCACCCGACCCCGAGGGCACCGGGCCGCGGGTCAGCGGCCGTTCTCCCGAGGCATGTCCTGATTAGTTTGCGAAGATGATCTTGCCTGTTGTTCCTGCTCCGCCCGCTCGCGCCCGATGAGCTCGTTGAGCCACCTGACCTCGCGTTCGACGGATTCGAGCCCGTGGTTCTGCAGCTCAAGCGTGTAGGAGTCGACCCGTTCGCGCGTGCGTGCCAGGGCGGCGCGCACGCTCTCCAGGCGCTCCTCCAGCCGGCTGCGCCGGCCTTCGAGGATCCTCAGCCGGACATCGGCGCGGGTGTGCGAGAAGAAGGCGAAGTGCACGCCGAACCCCTCGTCCTCCCAGGACGCCGGACCCGCCTCGGTGAGGAGCTGCTGGAGCCGCTCCTTGCCGTCGGCGGTGAGCTTGTAGACGATCTTCGAGCGGCGGCTCTGCAGCGCCAGCGCCGTGTTCGGCTCCTCCGGCCGGTCCTCCATGATCAGCCCGCTGGTGAGGAGCTGCTTGAGGCACGGGTAGAGCGAGCCGTAGGAGAAGGCGCGGAACATGCCCAGCAAGGTGTTGAGCCGCTTGCGCAGCTCGTAGCCGTGCATGGGGGACTCGTGCAGCAGGCCGAGCACGGCGAGCTCCAGCACGCCCGCGCCCTTCTTGCCCGCCATGTCGATTCCCCCGCAGAGCCGATGTCTCAGTTCGATGTATCGAGTGAATGTATCGGTTCGATACATCGCAAAGATACGTACGGGCGGTCGTCCTGGCAAGTCCAGCACTGGGAACCCTCCCTTGGACGGGGTTTGATCGCGTCCGAAACCGCCGTCCTGGGGGTGTGCGGAGGACCTGGCCAGGGCGGGTGCTGTCTCGTCGCTCCATGTTCCGGGGCGCGGGTGGGCCGGGTAAGTGGAATGGGGTTCTGTGGACAACCTCGCCGCGATGATCTGTCGGCCCGGCCGGGGCCGGGCTTACCCTGCTGGCATGCGGGGTCGACGGCGCCGATGAGACCGAGGCTCGTGGTCGACTACGGGCTGGCGAAGCGGGCCGCCCTCGCCGAACTACGGTCCGGCTCCGTGACCAGGGACGACGCGTGCGACGCGCACCCCTATCTCCTGCGTGCGGCCAAGTACCACGGTGAGCCCACGGACAAGCCCTGCCCGGTCTGCGATCGCGAGCGCCTCACTCACGTGACCTACGTGTACGGGGATGAGCTGGGACGTTACGCGGGGCGCGTGAAGGTTACCGCCGAGCTCGCCGAGATGGATCGCGAATACGGAGAATTCAGGGTGTATGTGGTGGAAGTATGCCAAAGTTGCGCCTGGAACCATCTGGCCATGTCGTATGTCCTCGGCCACGGGGAGCAGAGCCCCGAGCGGTAGACGACCAAGGAGCAAGCCGCCGACCGCGCCGTCCACGAGGGCGTTGACCAGCCGGAACGGAGTCTCGGCGTGCACAACGCTCCCCCCGCTCACCAGCCCGCACAGTACCCTTCGGACGGCATACGAGCCGTTTGTCCCCCTGTCGATGAGGTCGCGTGAGTAATCCAAGCCAGCCCCGGCCGGAGTCCGGGTCGCCGTGGCCGGGCGGGCAGCAGGTCCCCCGTCTCGGCCGCTCAGATGTCCCGGAGGATCCGGATGCCCAGGTTGAGGCGAACCCGGGCGACGGGCCACCACCCCTCGGCGGCCCTTCTTCCAGCCCGGGGCCCTTCGGTGTCCCTCCCGCGGCGGGAAGCGGTGCTCCGGAGCCGGACGCCACCGCCATTTTCGGCCCTCCCCCAGCGGGTGTCGCTGGTGGGCCGCAAAATCCTGGCGCCTCGGTAACTCCCCCGGGCGAAGATCCGCTAGCCCCGGGCATGCCGCCCGCCGCCGGTGGTCCCCCGGGCGCGCGTCCGTCTGAAGACTTCGGTGGGTCGCCGGATCCCTCGGGTGCGCCGGGTGCTTCTCCACGGGGGCCCGGTGGGATCCCGCAGGGTGGCTCTCCTGGTGGGTCCGGCGAGGCGCCGGTTTTGGGATCGTCCGATATATGGCCGACTGACCTTCCTGGCGACCCGGCCGGTTCGGGGGAAGTCACTCAAAGTGATCTTAATAAGACCGTTGGCGATATTGGTGGGTTGAGTGGTGTTCCGGCGCTGGGCGGCGGCCCTGGGGGGCCGGGTGGCGGCTTTGGTGGATCTGATGGGCTGAATGGGCCAGGGGTGCCTCCCGGAGGGAATCCTCCTGGCGGTCCCGGTGCGCCTGGTGGCCCTGGCGGCTTTGGTGTTCCGGCCGGTCCCGGAGGTCCCGGGCCCGGTGGGGCGGTTGTGCCTAGCGCTCCTGGGGGGCCCGTTTTCGGTCCGCCCGGCGGGCCTAGAGCTTCTGGTGGGTTCGGTGTTCCAGGCATTCCTCCGGCTGGTCCCGGTGGTTTTGGGGGGCCTGGTGCTCCTGTTGGGCCTCCTTCTTTCGGTGGGCCTCAGGGCGGCGCTCAGTTCGGAATGGGTGCCCCCGCCGCTGGTGCGGGGGCCGCCGGCGGTGTCAAAGGACGGCTTTCCAAGCTCAGCGTGCCGGGCCTCAAGAAATCCAGTGCTCCTGGACGCAGGCGCATGGGCGCGGCGTCCGGCGCCGGAGGGGTCGGCGGGCCGGGCGGGCCGGGAGGCCCCGGTGGACCGGGTGGTCCCGGATCCGGGAAGCCGCCCCGCGGAAGACGGACGTTCCTCGATCATTTCCGCTCGCGCAGTACGGGATGGCGGCGGTTCATTCCCTCGTGGAAGCTCGTCGCCGGTGTCTGCGTGCTGGGGTTCGCCAGCATCATCACGCTGATCTGGGTCGCGTACGCGAACACCCCGACGCCCGCCGAGCCGACGGTGGCGGGTGTGGAGGACCAGGCGTCGATCTTCTACTACACCGACGGCAGCGAGATCGGACGGATCGGGAAGAAGCGGCAGAGCGTCGAGTTGAACCAGGTGCCGCCGATCGTCCAGGACTCGGTGCTGGCGGCGGAGAACCGGAGCTTCCGCACCGACCCCGGGTTCTCGGTCAAGGGGACGACGCGGGCGGTGTGGGCGAACCTGACCGGTGGGTCGGGCGGCGGGTCCACGATCACGCAGCAGCTCGCGAAGAACTACTACTCCGACCCGAACAACCGGACGATGGACCGGAAGTTCAGGGAGCTGTTCATCTCGCTGAAGCTGGAGGACAAGCATTCCAAGGACGACATCCTCAAGCTCTACCTGAACACCATTTACTTCGGCCGTGACACCTACGGCATCCAGGCGGCCTCCCGGGAGTACTTCGGGAGGGACGTGTGGAAGCTGACCCCCGACCAGGCGGCCGTGCTGGGCGGGATCATCCAGAACCCGAACCGCGACCCGGGCGACAAGGCGAACCGGGCGTGGCTGACCGAGCGGTACCAGTACACGCTCCGGGGCCTGGTCTCGATGAAGAAGCTCAGCCAGGCGGACGCCGACCGGTACATGAAGAAGCTGCCCAGGATTCACGAGGCGGGCACGGGCGACCAGCTCTACAGCGGCCAGCGCGGCTACATGCTGATGCGGGCCAAGGAGGAGCTGCGCCGCCTGAAGATCGACAACAAGGAACTGACGACCAAGGGCCTGCGCGTTTACACGACGTTCGACAAGAAGAAGATGGAGCAGGCCCGGCAGGCGGCCGAGCACACCGTCCCGCAGGTGAATCCGAAGCGGCTCGCGCGGAAGAAGATCCGCGTCGGGCTGGTGTCGGTGAACTCGGCGAACGGCGAGGTCGTCGCCTTCTACGGCGGGCCGGACTATCTCTCGCAGGCGTTCGACAACGTGTGGTCGGGGTCGGCGCAGGCCGGGTCGGCGATGAAGCCCTATGTGCTGGCGACCGCGCTCAAACAGGGATACAGCCTGAAGAGCATGGTCGAGGGACGGTCGATGACGCCGATCGACCCGCAGGGCAATGTCGTGCCGAAGGGCACGCCGAACGCCACCGTCGTTCCCAACAGCCACAATGAGGGCCCGGCGATCGACCTGGTCAAGGCGACCCAGGACTCGGTGAACACGGCCTTCTTGCAGCTCATGGGAAAGGTCGGCATCAAGGAGGTCATCAAGACCGAGACGGACGCGGGTATCGCGCCCGACCTGTTGAAGCCGCACTCCTGTTGCATCAACCTCGCGCTGGGCGTGAACAACATCCGTCCGATCGAGCAGGCGAGCGGGTACGCGGCGTTCGCGAACGGCGGTGTGTACCACCAGCCGCACGTGATCCGGAACGTCAGGATGACCGACAACAAGACGATGCGGCTGAAGCCGAAGTACGAGTCGCACCGCGTCTTCGAGCCGAAGGTCGCGGCGGACGCCACGTACGCGATGCAGCAGGTCATCAAGGGCGGCACGGCGACGGCGGCGGCGCTGCCCGACGGCCGGGCCGCCGCGGGCAAGACGGGCACCACCGACCGCAATGTCGCGACGTGGTTCGTCGGCTACGTCCCGCAGATGTCGACGGCGGTGACGCTCTACAACGACGCGACGGGTCCGGACGGGAAGAAGAAGTCCCTCATTCTGCCGGGCGTGGGAGAGGTCCAGGGCGGCACGATCCCGGCGCGGATCTGGCGGAGCTATATGGCCGACGCGACGCGGTCGATGGAGGCCAGGGCCTTCCCGCCTCCGGTCTGGAGCGGCATCGTCCAGAAGTGGGCGAAGCCTCCGGTCAAGAAAAAGAAGAAGCACGACGAACGGCCGCCGTGGTGCGACACCCCGGTCGGCGACTACGACCCGCGCTGCCAGGGCGATGACGGCGATGACGGCGACGGCGGCGGCAAGCCCCCGTGCCAGTCGCCGTTCCCCGAGGGCGGGAAGTGCGACCCGAACAAGCCGCCGAGCAATCCGCCGCCGCGGTGGTGGTGCAACATGCACAACGGCGATCCGGCCTGCCGCAGAGGCGGCGGGGGCGGCGGACCGGGCTTCCCGGGCGGAGGCGGCTGGCCCAACTCGGAAAGCGTCACCCCCCTGCCTGTGAGACCGCGCGAGTGAATCCGCGCGCCGTCACACGTGACCGCGCATGTGACGACGTCCGAGAAGAGGTCCGGCGGTGGACAGGACCTCGCTCGGCGTCGTCGCACGCGAATGAACCGCATATGTGACCAACGCGAACGAACAGATGGACGTGAATCGGCGGCGGCGGACGGAGGCGCGCGACATGGCCCATGGACGGTGCCCGCGCATGCGTTCGCGCCCGCCCGCCGGTCCATCCGTTTCCGCGCTTGGAGGGGTGTGTGTATGGGAACGGTCCCGGCGAACCGCCCCGACCTGGCAAGATCCAATTTGTCCGGCTTGTCAGGGCGCTGCGGACCTTGCACCACTGACCCCCACGCCTCCACACGAGCAGTACTCTCGGACGACGCACAGCCGTACCCCAGTTGATGAGGTCGCGTGAGTAACCCAAGCCGATACGGACCGGAATACGGAGACAGCCCGGGAAGGAGGGGTTCGCCCCGTCCCTCCTCATCGGGTGGGCCCGGCGCCGTGCCGCCCGGCGGTGCACCGCGCGGCGCCGTCCCCCCCGGAGGCGCGCCCCGTGGCGGGGCGCCGCGCGGCGGACCGCAGGCCGGTTCCCCGATGCCCGGCCGTGTCGCCCGCCCGGGAACGCGGCCCGGCGGACCCGGCGGACCTGGCGGACCTGGCGGACCTGGCGGCCCCGGCGGGCCTGGCGCGGCCCCCCAGCGCGGGGGAGCGCCCGGCGCTCGCCGGCGCGCTCCCAACGCTGTGCGCACCGGCCCGGGAGGGCCTGGTGGTCCGGGTGGACCCGGCGGTCCCGGCGGGCCTGGCGGCCCGGGTGGACGCGGCGGCCCCAGCGGTCCGAACGGCCCCGGAGGCCCCGGGGACGGCGGCGGCCGCGGACGGCGCGGCAAGCGGGCCGGCAAGCCGAAGAAGACCGGCTGGCGGCGGTACGTCCCGTCCTGGAAGATCGTGCTCGCCGTCTTCACCGTGCTGGTGCTCGGCATGGCCACGCTGGTCTTCGTCGCGTACCAGAACACCCCGATCCCGGACGAGGCGCAGCAGGACGCCGTCAAGCAGGAGTCGGTGATCTCCTACAAGGACGGGACGGCGTTCGCCCGGATCGGCACGCACCGCGAGAGCATCCCGCTGACCAAGGTCCCGCCGATCGTGCAGAACGCCGTGCTCGCGGCGGAGGACCGCAACTTCTGGCACGAGCCGGGCATCTCGCCGACCGGCGTCGCGCGCGCCCTGCTGAAGGCGGGGACCGGCGGCGACGTCGAGGGCGGCTCGACGATCACGCAGCAGCTCGCCCGCAACTACTTCCAGGGGCTCAGCCAGGACCGCACCATCAGCCGCAAGCTGAAGGAGATCCTGATCTCCATCCGGGCGGGCCAGGAGTACGACAAGAAGAAGATCCTGGAGCTGTACCTCAACACCGTCGCGTTCGGTCGCTCGGCGTACGGCATCCAGGCGGCCTCCCGCGCCTACTTCCACACGACCGTCGACCACCTCAACGTGTCGCAGGCGGCGATGCTGGCGGCGATGATCCAGCGTCCGTACTACTTCGTGTCCTACGGCCAGAACAACAACCCGGCCAAGCAGGCGCTGATCCAGCGCTGGACCTACGTCCTGAACGGGATGGAGAAGGAAGGCTGGATCACCTCCGCCCAGCGCACGGCGGCGAGGTTCCCGAAGACCCAGAAGGCATGGAGCGACGTCAAGGGCGGCCCCCAGGTCGGGTACATGCAGGACCGGGTCATGGCGGAGCTGGACGACCTCCACATCAGCAAGCAGGACGTCGAGACCGGCGGTCTGAAGATCACGACCACCTTCGACAAGGAGCTCCAGGACTACACCGCCACGGTGGTCAACCAGGTGAAGAAGGACTCGAACCTGGGCAAGGACATCCACTTCGGGCTCACCTCGATCGACCCGGCCACGGGTGGCGTGGTGGCCTCCTATGGCGGCCCGGACTACGCCAGACAGCAGTTCGACGACTCCTTCCAGGGCAGCGTCCAGCCGGGGTCCTCGTTCAAGCCGATCGTGCTGGCGACGGCGCTGGACCAGGGGGTCAGCCTCCAGACCACCATGGACGGCAGCTACCGCAGGGTGATCAACGGGACGCCGTTCACGAACGACAGCAAGGGTGAGAACGGCGTCTACAACCTCAAGGAGATGACGGCGCAGTCCATCAACACGGCGTACGTCGAGCTGGGCCAGAAGGTCGGGCTCGACAAGGTCGCCGACATGGCGATCAAGATGGGCATGCCGTCCGACACCGAGAACCTGAAGAGCGGCTACACCAGCCTCCCGCTCGGTGTCATCAACGCCAGCTCCCTCACGATGGCCTCGGTCTACTCGACGTTCGCGTCGGAGGGCGTGTACCGCAGGCCGCATGTGATCGCCAAGATCGTCGACCGGAACGGCAAGCGCGTCAAGCTGCCCTGGGACAAGGACGACGGCAAGGGGAAGCGGGCGTTCACGACCGGCGTCGCGCGGGACGCGACGTCCGCGATGCGCGCGGTCGTCACCACCGGTACCGGTAAGGCGGCGAGCCTCGGCGCGCGTCCGGTGGCGGGCAAGACGGGTACCACCGACCAGAACAAGTCGGCCTGGTTCGTCGGGTACACCCCGGAACTCTCGACGTCGGTCGCGATGTGGCGCGAGGACAAGCGCAAGGTGCGGCAGTCGCTGGTCGGCATCGGCGGCTACAGCCAGATCTACGGTGGCACCGTCCCGGCCAAGGTGTTCAGGCTCTTCATGACGAAGGCGCTGGAGGGCCGGGACATCACCCAGTTCGGCGCGCCCGTCAACGGCGGCAGCATGGCGCCGTGGGCCGTGGCCAAGCCGACGCCCACGCCGACGACCACGCCGACGCCGACGACCACGCCGACCTGCACCCGCCCCGGGCAGCAGCCGCAGCAGCCGAACGCGCGCCCGTGCCAGTCGCAGTCGCCCACCACCCCGACGGAGACGCCGACGACCACGACGCCGGCGAAGGTGCCGTGCGACAAGTTCCACATGCCGCTCGGCTGCGACCCCAACCTTCCGCCCGACGGGGAGGACATCGAATGGTGGTGCCAGCAGGGCCACCAGGACCACCCGAGGTGCCGGGAAACGGGCCCGGGCGGCCCGAACGGCCACTGACGGCGCCGTAGGAACCGACAGCGCCGTGGGAGCGGCCCGGAACCCGCACGGGTTCCGGGCCTTTCCCTTTGCCCGGACGATCTCGGCGCCCGTGTGGGCGCGGGCGCCGGTGATCGGCCAATAGTCTGCTGTCCATGTCGTCCTCTTCGGAAAGGCTCGGTTCGTCCACCGCCGGCACCGGCGGCGACGGGGTGGACGGACGCGGGCGACTCGCGAGGCTGGCCCCCGTCCTCACCGGCGTGACGGCCCTTGTGTGCGCGCTGGGCTGGTTGCAGAAACAGCCGTGCGCGACGACGAGGTTCGACTTCGTGAAGACCACGACGCGGGCCTGCTACACCGACGTCTATCCGCTCTATTACGTGCGCGGGCTGAACGACGGCAAGGTGCCCTACTTCGACTCGTTCGACGTCGCCGGATCCGATATCCACCACGTGGAGTATCCGGTGCTGAGCGGCGGATTCATGCAGGTGGTCGCGTGGCTCGTCCGTCCGTTCGGGGTGGACGAGCGGGGGATGGCGTTCTACCACGTCACCGCGCTCCTGCTCGCGCTGCTGGCGATGGCGGCCGTGCTGGCGACGGCGTACGCGGCCGGGCGCCGCTCCCTCCGGGTCGGGTTGATGGTCGCGCTGTCGCCCGCGCTGCTGCTGACCGCGTACATCAACTGGGATCTGCTGGCCGTGGCGTTGTCGGCGCTGGCACTGGCGGCGTGGTCGGCGCGCCGCCCCGCGCTCGCGGGCGCGCTGCTGGGGTTCGCCATCGCGGCGAAGTTCTATCCGCTGCTGTTCCTCGGGCCGCTCGTTCTGTTGTGCGTGCGCGCGGGCCAGTGGCGCGCGATGGGACGCATGCTCGCCGGGACGGCCGGCGCGTGGCTGCTCGTGAATCTGCCCGTCATGCTCTTCGCCTGGGACGGCTGGAAGGAGTTCTATATCTTCAGCCAGCAACGCGGCGTCGACTGGGGCTCGATCTTCTTCTTCCTCCAGGACCACGGAATGAAGGGATTGGACGACACCGACCACCTCAACATGCTCGGCACGGGCACGTTCCTGGTCCTCGCCGCCGGAATCGCCGTGCTGACGTTGGCGGCGCCGCGCCGTCCGCGGCTCCCCCAGGTGATGTTCCTTGTGCTGGTCGCGTTCATGCTTCCGAACAAGGTCTGGTCGCCGCAGTATGTGCTGTGGCTGTTGCCGCTCGCCGTTCTGGCCCGTCCGAAGCTTCCGGCTTTCGTGCTGTGGCAGGCCGGTGAGGTCGTCTACTTCTTCGGTATCTGGTGGTACCTGTTGTCGGTGTCCAGCCAGGTGCCGGGGTCCGATCTGGGCGGCACCGTCTCCGCGGTCCTCAGCCTTGACGCCCCGGAGGGCGGGATCAGCCACGACGTCTACGGACTCGCCCTGCTGGCGCGTTTCGTGACCGTTCTGCTGCTGGCGTCGCTGGTCGTGTGGGACATCCTGCGGCCGTCCGGCGACCCCGTCCGGGCGGACGAGGTGGACGACCCCGCCGGGGGTTTCCTGGACGGCGCGCGGGACGTCATCTCGCTCGGCCGCCGGCTCGGTCCCCGCCGCGCGGCCGTCCCGGCGCTCTGACCAGGCGGCCCAACCGGATCAGGCGGCCGAGGCGGGACAGCCGGCTCAGGCGCGCAATGCTTCGGCGAACCATGCGAACGCCGGTGTCAGCGTCGGCGGCACCGGCCAGCCGTTGATGATGGCGAGCAACTGCCAGTAGCGCTCGGCCCGGCGGTCGTTGCCGATCTCGATCCGGGCCGGCAGGTCGCGCCTGAACTCCGGCCCGTCCTGCTCGTTCAGCACGGCGGCATAGGCGCCGGCCAGTTCGTCGGCGACGGGACGCGCGGACGCGGCGTCGGGCGCGATGCCCGCCGCGATCGCCTCCTCGACCTTGCGCCGGGTGAGTTCGGTGAGTTCCGCCCAGACGCCCTGGTCCCGGCCTTCCTCGGGCATCGCGTCCGCCTGGTGCTCGGCCATCCGCCGCACGGACGCGCGGAAGTCCGGGTCGCCGACCAGTTCGGCCAGCTCCACCCAGGCGTCGACCTGCTCGGGCTCGGGGTCGTCGGGCAACTCCGGCAGCGCGGACCGCATCCTGGCCGCGAAGCCGGGGTCCACGTCGAGGCCCGCAAAGGACGCGTCGACGAAGTCGGTGATGATCCGCCGCCGCTCCTCGGCGGACAGTTTGGCGAGCTCGTGCATGAGTTCCATCTCCTCGGGACTGGACCGGAGTTCGGCGACGGCCCGCAGCACCGCGCGGCGCATCCGGAGGGTGCGGATCTGCGCGTCGAGCGCGTCGGCGTGGGCCGCAGCGACCTCGCCGACCGTGATCTCGCGTGCCAGCAGCCGCTGGACGGTCGCGAGGTCGACGCCGAGGTCGCGGAGTGTGCGGACCAGGTCGAGCCGGGCCGCCGCCGCCGGGTCGTACAGCCGGTATCCGGCCGACGTCCGGCAGGTCGGCGGCACCACGCCGGAGTCGGAGTAGAACCGGATCGTGCGGACGGAGAGGCCCGTCCGACGTGCCAGTTCCCCGATCGTGTAGAGGGTGCTGCCGTCCATGTCCCCTTACCTTGCGGCCTCCAGCGGGTGGAGACTCAAGCACCGATAACGCGAAAAGCAGAGAGCGCGTACGGAGGACCGTACGCGCTCTCCCCGGATGCCCCGTCGGACGTCCCGCCGTATCCCGGGGCGGGCCGTCCGGCCGGATCCGAGTCATCCGCCCTGGGCGCCCCCAGGATCGGCCGTCGCCATCAGGCGACTCGCGTCGGGTCGTCGATGGTGGGGAAGCCGCCCTCGCGGTGGGCGCGCCGCACGTCCTTGACGTACTCGCGGGTGAACATCGCCGACAGCGTCGCGATCCCGCCGCGGTGGACGCGGATCTCCGCGTGCCGCATCTCGCCCTTGATCACGACGCGGCGGCCCGCGCCGCCCCGCCCGGTCCAGTCCTTGACGCGGCCCCGCCCGGCGAAGCGCAGGTCCCAGTGGTCGATGTTCGCGTCCTCGGGCACCAGGAGCTTGAGCATCGAGTGGTCCAGGTCGACGTCGATCTCGATGTCGCCGTCTCCGATCAGCGGCGACCGCAGGTCGAGGACGACCGAGCCGCGGCGGCCGCGCACCTCGAAGGCGCGGGCCTCCGTCCAGGAGCCGAGCTTCTTGACCGACCTGTAGTGGGTGTGGACGCGGACGGGGAGGGTGGTGGGCGTGGTGTCCATCTCGGTCTTCCTTCCGGAATCGGGCAACTACCTCGCGCACAGAGTCACTCTTGCCATGAGTCTCTCTAAAAAAGAGAGTAACTAGAACAGAGAGGATCGTCAACAGGGAAGGCGGGCGTGCGCGCGCCAAGAAGGATCGACCCAGGTCTTCGCGTCACCAACGATCCGAGCGGACGCCGGTGTGCGAGCATCGAGCCGCATGCGCGGAGCGGCGGGAGAGGGTGTGAACGCGGACCGGGCGATGGACGAACTGCTCACCGAACGGCTGAGGCCGGGCGTCTACCAGTGGCGCGCGGTCCCGGCATCCGGCGCGGTGGGCGGCGGCGGCTGGGCGGGACGGGCGGAGGAGGCGGGCTGGCGCGCGTTCCATCTGGACGGACGGCGCGTCCGCGACAAGGAGGCGTTCCTACGGCTGTGCGCCGAGGTCTTCGCGTTCCCCGAGTGGTTCGGCGGCAACTGGGACGCGCTGGAGGACTGCCTGGCCGACCTCTCGTGGGCGCCCGCGCGCGCCGGCTACGTGGTGCTGTACGAGTCGTGGGCCGAGTTGGCCGAGGCCGACCAGTGCTCCTTCCGGACGGTCCTGGACGTGTTCGCCGACGCGGTGGAGGCATGGCGGGACACCCCCACCCCCATGACGGTGCTGCTGCCGAGCGTGGGCGTGGAGGTGGCGGGCGTTCCCCGGCTCGCCTGAGCCGTCAGACCGTCAGACCGTCAGAACGTCAGGTCGTCAGTAGGTGGACGAGTCGTGGTTGATGCTCCAGATCGCCGCGCCGTAGAAGCCGACGATGACGATCCAGTAGAGGAGCCCGAGCACCGCGAAGATGTAGCCGAGGACGAGCCCGGTGGTCGCCATGCCGCCGCCCGCCTCCCCGGTGCGCTTGATCTGCCCGTGCGCGACGTGGCCGAAGATGACGGCCGCGGCGGAGAACACGACCCCGCCGCAGGTCAGGACGCCGATGATGCCGAGCACCATCGAGGCGACGGCCATGCCGTTGTTGCGCGGGACCACCGGCGGTCCGCCGCCGTAGTAGTGGTGCTGCACGGGGGGCTGCTGGTAGTGCTGGCCGTAGGGATCCGACCCGTAACCGCCGTACGGGTCGTAGGGGGGTTGTGCCATGGCTTCCCGATCGGTCGCGCGCCCGCCGTCGCAAGGGTGCCGCACGTGCGCTGAGTGCTGGGATTTCGATTGTGTCGGCGTGGTCGAAGCCCGAATGACGTCGCCACAAGGATGATCCTCGCACTTTTAGATGCCCGAAGATCCAGTCCGGTTCCCGGTGGCTCCCAGGTCGGTGCGGGCTTCGGCCCGGTCAGGGCTCGACCGGGGCGGCGGCTCGGGCCGGCCGAGCGCCGACGCGGCCGTGGCTCCAGCCCGTTGAAGGACCGGTCCGGTGGGGGGTTCGGCACGGCGAGAGAGATCAGCCCGAGCCCATGGAAGCCCGGCTCGGGGTCAGCCCAGGTTGGCGCGCAGCCAGGAGATGTCCTCGGCGTGCCCCGCCGCCGGGGTCTCCACGACGACGGGCGCGGCGGCCGCCCTGACCACCGACAGGATGAGGTCGGTGTCGATCTTGCCGGTGCCGAGGTTGGCGTGCCGGTCGGCGCCCGACCCGAACGCGTCGCGGCTGTCGTTGCAGTGCACGAGGTCGATGCGTCCGGTGATGGCCTTGATCCGGTCGACCGCGTCGATGAGCTCCTCGCCCGCCGCGTGTGCGTGGCAGGTGTCGAGGCAGAAGCCGAGCTTGCCGTCGAGGCCGTCCACGCCCGACAGCACCTCCCACAGCCGGGAGATCCGGTCGAACCTGCGCGCCATCGCGTTGCCGCCGCCCGCGGTGTTCTCGATGTAGACCGGGATCGGGCACTCGACCCGCTCGAACACCTTGCGCCAGTTCTCGAACCCCAGCTCGGGGTCGTCGTCCTTCAGCACGTGGCCGCCGTGCACGATCAGCGCCTTCGCGCCGATCGACGCCGCCGCCTCCAGCTGCTGCGTCAGGTTCTTGCGGCTCGGTATGCGGATCCGGTTGTTGGAGGTCGCCACGTTGATCGTGTACGGCGCGTGGACGTACACCTCGACGCCCGACCCGGCCAGCGCCTCGACGCCCTCGGGCAGGACGGGCTTCTTCCAGCCCTGCGGGTCGCCCAGGAAGAACTGGACGACGTCCGCGCCGATGGCACGCGCGTTGTCGAGCGGGTTGGTCTGGTCGACGTGGGCTCCGATGCGCATGACACCGAGGTTAGCCGCGACGTCCGACATCCACGCCCGGATCCCGACCGGATCAGGGGCCGATCAGGGGCCGGGCGAGGGCCGGACGGGTCGGACGGGTCGGACGGGGGTCAGACGGTGAAGCCGCCGTGGCTGAGGGCGAAGCCGCCGCCGACGAAGGCGGTGACCATCCCGATGACGTTCAGCCAGCGCTCGTTGGTGGTCGCCGAGATGAGCTGGGAGTAGAGCGCGAGCGGCAGGCCGATCACGGCCGCGAGCGCCCCGAAGAAGTGCGAGGCCGGGATCGAGCCGAGGATCAGGGCGGCGACCCCGATCGTGATGGCCGCCACCGCCAGCGCGTTCTCCAGCGGATGGCGGTCGGCGTCGAGGTCGACGGCGGCCTGCTCTCGCCCGGCTGCCTCCTGTGACATCGGGTCCCTCCTCCAGATCGTGGCGAGCACGTCCGGCGCCGGCGGCGCGCCTGCGGCCGGACGGGTCGTCGCTAGAGGATTCCCAGGGGATCCATAGATCAACCTGCGTGCTCGTGCGGAAAATGTCGGCGGCACCCGGTAACGTCGAACATGGTTTCGAAAGGTGCCCGCGAGCGGCCGAGCGGAGGCGAGGCGATGAACAAGAGCGAGCTGGGGATCATCGGTGACGCGGAGCTCGTCGAGGAGTTGTCGCTGCTGACGACCCAGACGGCCCGGATGCGCGCCCGCATGGCCGACATCATGGCCGAGCTGGAACGCCGTCGCTGCGCCAGATCCCCCCATCCCACCGGCGCGAGACGCTGACGCGGGCCGCCTCCGGGCACCGGTCCGGCGCCCGCGGCGGGTGCGGCCCGGCGCTCGCGGCCGGTGCGGGCCGGAGGCCGCCGAGGGGGCGAAACGGCTCGTACGCTGCTGACAGTTGGTAGCCTGTATCGGTCTCGCGGCGGGCGCGTCCGGCGAATCCGGATCCGGCGCCACCGCGGGAGACGCAACAGCCCTCCTGTCACGGAGAGACCGTGACCGCACCAGTCCAGAGGAGGTAGGGACCAGCATGCGTCGTTACGAACTCATGACGATTCTCGACCCCGCCATCGACGAGCGCACCGCGAGCGCGGCGCTCGACCCGTTCCTGAAGGTCGTCAAGGACGGCGGCGGCAGTGTCGAGAAGGTCGAGGTCTGGGGCCGCAGGCGCCTGGCGTACGACATCCAGAAGAAGTCCGAAGGCATCTACGCGGTGGTCGACCTGTCGGCTGAGCCTGCCACGGTCAAGGAGCTCGACCGTCAGCTCAACCTGAGCGAGTCGATCCTCCGCACCAAGGTCATCCGTCCCGAGGTCCACTGAGCCCGGCTCAGTCCTCACACCAGCCGGAGCGAGCCCCATGGCAGGCGACACCGTAATCACGATCGTCGGGAACCTCGTCGAGGACCCGAATCTGCGTTTCACCCCGAGCGGCCAGGCGGTCGCCTCGTTCCGCATCGCCTCGACGCCGCGGAGCTTCGACCGCCAGTCGGGCGAGTGGAAGGACGGCGAGTCGCTGTTCCTGACCTGCAACGTCTGGCGTCAGGCCGCTGAGAACTGCGCCGAGAGCCTGCAGCGCGGCATGCGGGTCATCGTGCAGGGACGGCTCAAGCAGCGCTCGTACGAGACGCGCGAGGGTGAGAAGCGCACCGTCTTCGAGATCGAGGTCGACGAGGTCGGCCCGTCGCTGCGCAACGCCACCGCGAAGGTCAACAAGACCCAGCGGCAGGGCGGCGGTGGCGGCGGCTTCGGCGGCGGCGGTGGCGGCGGCCAGGGCGGCGGCTTCGGCGGTGGCGGCGGCCAGGGTGACGGCGGCGGCTTCGGCGGCGGCCAGCAGCAGGGCGGCGGCGGCTTCGGCGGCGGCCAGCAGGGCGGCGGCGCTCCCGCCAACGACCCCTGGGCCACCGGCGGCGGTGGCGGCGGGGGCGGCGGCTACTCCGACGACCCGCCCTTCTAACCGGGCTCCGGCCGGGCCCCGCGGGGGCCTCGGCCATCCGGCCCGGCGGCGCGCGGCGTCCGCCGGGCCCACGGCAAGACCAAGACATGTACACGCCCATTCCCGCGTGAGCGGGGCTCTCATAAAGGAGCACCACGATGGCGAAGCCACCTCCCCGCAAGCCGAAGAAGAAGGTTTGCGTTTTCTGCCAGGAGAAGATCTCCTACGTCGACTACAAGGACACCGGTCTGCTGCGGAAGTTCATCTCCGACCGCGGCAAGATCCGTGCCCGTCGGGTGACCGGTAACTGCACCCAGCACCAGCGGGACGTCGCCACGGCGATCAAGAACGCCCGCGAGATGGCGCTGCTGCCCTACACCAGCACCGCGCGCTGAGTCAGGGGGACACGATCATGAAGCTCATCCTGACCCAGCAGGTCTCCGGCCTCGGCGAGCCCGGTGACGTCATCGAGGTCCGCGACGGCTACGGCCGCAACTACCTCGTCCCCCGCGGGTTCGCCATCAAGTGGACCCGGGGCGCCGAGAAGGAGATCGACTCGATCAAGAAGGCGCGTTCGGCCCGCGAGATCGCGACCGTCGAGCACGCCAAGGAGGTCGCCGGCCGGCTCCAGGCGCTGCGCGTGACGCTGCGCACCCGGACCGGCAGCAACGGCCGCCTGTTCGGCGCGGTGACCGCCGCCGACATCGCCGAGGCGGTCAAGGCCGCCGACGGCCCCGACCTGGACCGCCGCCGCATCGAGATCGGCAACCCGATCAAGACCGTCGGCACCCACCGGGTCAGTGTGCGCCTGCACACCGACGTCAACGCCACGATCGACGTCAACGTCGTCGAGGCCTGACACCCGTTCGACGCGACGGCCCCCACGTCCCCCGGCAGGGAGGCGCGGGGGCCGTTTCGCTTCCCCCCGGCGGTTCGGCTTCCGGGTGGTGCAGACCGCCCGGCCCGCGCTCGCGCCGCGTCATCGGAGCCGGTCCGAGTTCGGGGTGAAAGTCCCTGAATCGCCCTGAGCTTGGTCGTTCGGTCGAGTGATCGCTACGTTCCGTAAGGGATCATCGCGGGGCGAAGGGGGACGGTGTTGATCGAGCAATCGTCGGGCGGCGTGACCGGCCGGGAACGCGACGGCTCGCCGGTGACGCGCCGTTCGGTCCTCGGCGGCGTGGTGGGGGCGGGCGTGCTGGCCCTCGGCTCCTCGGCCGACCACGTGGCCCTGGCCTCCCCCCTCCCCGATCCCGGTGACGCGGGCGACCTGGACGACCCGGGCCGGTTCATGGCGGACGCGCCGAACGTCCACCCCCGTGCCGACTGGAACGCCAGGGCCCCGAGGCGTCCCGCGACCGTCCTCAACCGCGCGCCGGACCGGATCATCGTCCACCACACCGACACCGCGAACTCCGACGACGGGTCGCTCGCCCACGCCTACGGCCTGTCCCGGTTCATCCAGGACTTCCACATGGACAAACGCGGCTGGGACGACGCGGGCCAGCAGCTCACGATCAGCCGCGGCGGCATCGTCATGGAGGGGCGGAACCGGTCGCTGAAGTCCGTCCGGGCGGGCGTCCTGGCGGTCGGGGCGCAGGTGCTGCACCACAACGAGCACACGATCGGGATCGAGAACGAGGGCTCCTACATGACGAAGGAGGTCCCCGACCGGCTGTGGGCGTCGCTGGTGGAGGTGTGCGTGTGGCTGTGCCGCGAGTACGACCTGACGCCGTCCGACGCCATCGTCGGGCACCGCGACTACAACAAGACCGCGTGCCCGGGTGACGTCCTCTACGCGCGCCTGCCGGAGTTGCGCAGGTCGGTGGGGGCCCGCCTGGACGGGGCGCCGAAGAGTTCGCAGGGCAAGCCCCGTCCGAAGCCGCGGCCCAAGCCCCGCCCCGAGCCGTTCCCCGACGACCAGGGACCGGGCCAGATGCCCGACTTCCCCGGCTTCCCGTCCTTCGACGACTTCAACTGACGACGGTCGCCGGTCACGTCTCGGGCGTGGTGTAGCGGGTGCGGCGGCGGGCGATCTCGGGGTCGATGCCCTCGACGAGCGACCAGATGCCCGCGACCCGTTCCACCAGGGTCTCGGGGGGCAGCCCGGCCAGGCCCTCGGCCGCCAGGTCGTCGATCGCCTGCGTCAGCCGGGCCATCCGCTCGCCGTGCGTGGAACACATGTTCGAATAGTAGCGAGTGTGGCGCCCGGTGCGGGTGCGGTTCGCGGATTCCGGTCCGCGGTTCCGCCGGAGGGGCGAGGTTTCGCGGTCATGGTTTCCGCGCCCGTGACCTCCGCATGATGTGATCTAGGGCATGGCATCGCCGAACTCCGTCTCGCTCAGCGGGGACGGGCTCGTCCTGCGCGAGTGGCGCGACGACGACCTCGACACGCTGGTGGAGCTGTTCGACGACAGCGAGGTCGCCCGCTGGACCCCGCTCGCCTCGCCGTTCGACCGCGCCGCCGCCGCGCGGTACCTCGCCCGCGTCCGCGACAACCAGGCGCGCGGCGAGCGGCTGCACCTCGCGATCACGACCGACGGCGGTGAGCCGAAGGGCGAGGTCATGCTGAACCGGGTCACGGGCACGATCGGGTACGCGATCGGGGCGGCGCATCGCGGGCGGGGGCTGGCGGTCCGCGCGCTCCGGCTGCTGACCGACCACGCCCACGAGGCCGACGGGCTGCCCCGGGTGTACCTGGAGATCGAGCAGTCGAACGCCGCCAGCGCCGCCGTCGCCCGCGCCGCCGGCTACACGCTGACCGACGCCCTGCCCGTGATGGTCGAGGACAAGGGGCGGCAGCACAACCTCCTGACCTGGGTCCACGAGGAATCGGCCCCCGCCTAGGGGGTCCGCAGGGAATGGACCGTGGGCCCTAGCTCGGGGTCGGCGGCGAGGGTGTTGAGCGCGGACGAGAGGACCTCCGCGTAGGTGGCGCGCGCGGCCTCGTAGCGCCGGCGGCCCTCGTCGGTGATGACGGCGTAGACGCCCCGCCTGTCGGAGGGGCACAGGTCCTTGTAGGCGAAACCCGCCGTCTCCAGGCGGCCCACCAGCCGGGTCACCGACGACTGGTTCAGGCCGACCTTCTCGGCCAGGTCCTGCATGCGCAGCTCGCTGTTCTCGGAGCCGTGCAGGTGCTCCAGGGAGCGGAACTCCGAGAGGCCGATCGCGTGCCGCCGCTGGAGCGCCGCGCCCAACTCGCGCTCCACGTACGCGTGGAGCGCGAGGACGCGGCTCCAGGCGGCGTGGTCGGAGGTGCGCGGGAGCGCGCGGGTGGAAGTGGCCATGCGGCTGTCCTCCTGGGAGAGCGGGTTGACAACAGGATACATGTACATGCAAACTCTTCTCGTCCCCGCGGTCGCCCTACCGGGTGCTTCTGGGCGGATTTAACTTGCATGTACAAGCACATAGCCCCAAGGAGTCCCCATGCACTGGCTCTACCTGGCCATCGCCGTCGTCTTCGAGATCGCCGTCGCGCTCGCGGCGGGGAAGGCCGAGGGCTTCACCAACCGCAAATGGACCGCCGCGACCCTCCTCAGCGGCGCGCTCGCCACCTACTCCCTCAGCCGGGCCCTGCTGACCTTCGACGTCGGCGTCGGATACGCCCTGTGGACCTCGGTCGCGGGCGTCGGCATCACGCTGCTCGGGGCCCTGCTGTTCGGCCAGCGCCTCACCTGGCGCAAGGCGCTGGGCATCGTGATCGTCATCGTGGGGGTCGTCGGCCTCCAGCTCAGCGGCGCCGCCTGATCCCGCCGTTCCCGACCGTCCGCCCGCACCATCCTCACCGAAAAGGACCCCTGACCATGTTCTCCTTCAGCCGCTCTGAAACCGGCACCAACGCCTGGCCCGTCCTCCTCCTGGCCGGAGGGTTCGAGATCGCCTATGCGCTCGCGGTCGGCGGGAGCCAGGGCTTCACCGTCCTGACCTGGTCGCTCGTCGCCATCGTCTTCTTCCTCCTGACGCTGTGGGCGCTGAGCGTCGCGCTGCGCACCATCGACGTCGGCATCGGCTACGCCGTCTGGGCGGGCATCGGGGCGGTCGGGGCGGCGGTGCTGGGGCCCGTCTTCTTCGACGAGAGCCTCACGCTCGTCCGGTCCCTGTGGCTCGGCGTCATCATCGCCGGCGTCGTCTGGCTCAAGCTCGCCGACAGGACCGAGACCGCGCGGGACGTCCAGGAAGGCGCGAACAGGGCGCGGGCCGTGCAGGGCGCCGGCCTGTGACGGCACATCCACGACGCCGGGGCGGCCCGCGTCCGAGGCGACGGGCCGCCCCGGCGGTCCGCCCTGCCGGCCGGCGGGCCGGGCCGTTCAGCGGACGGCGCCGGTGACCAGCCAGCGGTCGCCGCGGGCGCGGAGGCCGAGGGTGAGCATGCGGGCCGCCATCCACAGGCCGATCGCGAGCCAGAGGCCGACGAGCCCCGCGTCCGCCCAGTACAGGAGCAGGGCCGCGGGGAGGAAGACGACCGTCGCGACGAGCGTGGTGGCCGCGAGGTAGCCCCCGTCCCCCGCGCCGATCAGGATTCCGTCCAGGACGAAGACCACGCCCGCGACCGGTTGCAGGACCGCGACGACGATCAGCGAGACGAGCAGCAGGTGCCGGACGTCGCCGTCGGAGGTGAACAGGCCGGGCAGCCACGGGCGGACCGCGAGGATCCCGAGCCCGAGCACGACGCCGCAGACCACGCCCCAGCCGACCATCCGCCGGGTCACCGCGCGGGTGCCGGCGACGTCGGCGGCGCCGAGGTAGCGTCCGGTGATCGCCTGGCCCGCGATCGCGATGGAGTCGAGGGCGAACGCGAGCAGGCTCCACACCTGGAAGCCGACCTGGTAGGCGGCGATCTCGGCGTCCCCCATGCGCGCGGCGACCGACGTCCCGACGATGAGGACGACCCGCAGCGCCGCCGTCCGGACGAGCAGGCCGAACCCGGCGGTGGCGGACGTCCGCAGCCCGGCCGGGTCGGGGCGCACCGACGTTCCGTGGCGCCGGGCGGCGCGCAGCACCACCGCCACGTACACGGCGGCGCTCGCGGTCTGGGCGATGACGGTGCCCCAGGCCGATCCCGCGATGCCCCAGTCCAGGACGAGTACGAAGACGATGTTGAGCAGCAGGTTGAGCGAGAAGCCGCCGATCGCGACGTACAGGGGGGTCCGGGTGTCCTGGAGGCCGCGGAGCACCCCGGTTCCGGCCAGCACGATCAGCATGGACGGGATCCCGAAGAGGCTCACCCGCAAGTAGGTCTCGGCATAGGGCGCCACGGACGGGGACGCTCCGAACGCGTCCACGATCCATGAGACCAGCGGCAACCCGGCGAGGATCAGCGCGGCGCCGATCGCGAGCGCCAGCCACATGCCGTCGACGCCCTGCTTGACCGCCGCCCGCAGGTCCCCGGCGCCGACCTGCCGCGCCACCCCCGCCGTCGTCCCGTAGGCGAGGAAGACGCACAGGTAGACCAGCGTGCTCAGCGCCTGCCCGGCCACGCCGAGGCCGCCGAGCTGGGCGGTTCCGAGGTGCCCGACGATGGCGGAGTCCGACAGCAGGAACAGCGGCTCGGCGACGAGTGCCCCGAACGCCGGGACGGCCAGCCGCAGGATCTCGCGGTCGTGGGCGGTGACCCGCCGCAGGGGTGAGCCGATCATGTCGCCCACAGACTACCAGTCTGTAACTTTCTAAGAAATTTCACCCATTACATCGAGAGAAGCGGCCGACTTTCTTTTCCGCACAGCCGGTGGATGAAGTCTTCGCAGCTCACAAGGGGTCAGCGCGGTTCGTCCACCCGTTTTCCCCAGAGTTGTCCACAGGTCGTGCACAACCGGATCGGCGTGTCTGCACAGGGCCTCCACAGGCTTGTCCACAGCTCGCTTTGCTCGGGACGGCGCGGGCTGGCGAGAATGTCGGACGCCTCAGGTAAACGTGGGATGGACGGCCGGCGCTGGGGCGGACGGGGACGCCGGGTGGCCGAGATGAAGGGGGTGCGACCGTGAGCGTGTCCGAGCTCGGACCGCACGAGCACGAGTTCGAACGCACGCCCCCGCACGACATCACGGCCGAGCAGGGCGTGCTCGGGGGCATGCTGCTCTCGCAGGACGCCATCGCCGAGGTCGTCGAGGTCCTGCGCAGCGGCGACTTCTACCGGCCCGCGCACCAGATCGTCTACGACACCATCCTCGACCTGTACGGCCGCGGCGACCCCGCCGACGCCGTGACGGTCGCGGGCGAGCTGACCAAGAACGGCGAGATCGCGCGCATCGGCGGCGCCCCCTACCTGCACACGCTGATCTCCCTGGTGCCCACGGCCGCCAACGCCGGGTACTACGCGAAGATCGTCCACGAGCGGTCGGTGCTGCGCAAGCTCGTCGAGACCGGCACCCGCATCGTCCAGATGGGCTACGCGGCCGACGGGGCCGACGCCGACGAGGTGCTCGACCGGGCCCAGGCCGAGGTCTTCGCGATCGCCGAGAAGCGCTCCGGCGAGGACTACGTCCCGCTGAGCGAGATCATGCCCGGCGCCCTGGACGAGATCGAGGCGATCGGCAGCCGGGGCGGCCAGATGGTCGGCTGCCCCACCGGCTTCGCCGACCTCGACGCCCTCACCAACGGCCTCCACCCGGGTCAGATGATCGTGGTCGCCGCCCGTCCCGCGATGGGCAAGGCCCTCGACCTGCGCACCCCGCTGCCGACCCCGACCGGCTGGACGACGATGGGCGAGATCGCCGTCGGCGACCTGCTGCTCGGCGCCGACGGCCGCCCCACCCGCGTCGTCGCCGCGACCGGGGTGATGCACGGCCGCCCCTGCTACGAGGTCGAGTTCTCCGACGGCGAAGTGATCACCGCCGACGCCCGGCACCAGTGGCGCACGAGAGCCCACGACCGGCTCCGCCCGGCCGCGGGGGCCCCGGCGTGGTCGCGAACTCCTCCCCTCACCGCCCCCCGGGCGGATAAGGCACGGGCGACCCACGCGGGCGTCGGCGGAACGGATCTGCTGCTCAGGTGCCGCACCGCGAACGCCGCCCCGTCCGGTGGCGCGACGCGGACGGCGCTCGACCCGAGCGACCTGCCGATGCCCTACGCGTCCTTCTCCGGGAGCACCCGCACGAGCGCGACCATGACGACGGAGGAGCTGGCGGCGACGCTGCGCCGCGCCGACGGCGGCCCGCGCCACGCGGTGGAGGTCGCCGCGCCGTTCGAGCTGCCCGACGCCGACCTGCCGGTCCCCCCGTACGTCCTCGGCGCCTGGCTCGCCGGGGGCGGCGAGGACGAAGACCTCACCCGCGCGCACACCGCCGGGCTCGAAGCGCTGCACCTGGGCCGTGACATGCACGTCCCCGCCGTCTACCTGCGGGCCTCCGAGTCCCAACGGCGGGCCCTGCTGGCGGGCATGCTCGACACCGTCGGCCACCTCTCGCCCCTCGGCGAGGTGGAACTGCCGCTGGTCGGCAGGAGGCTGGCCGAGGGAGCCCGCGAACTCGTCCTGACCCTGGGCCATCGGGCGACCCTGAGACCCGCCGTCCCGTCCGAGGCGACCCACCGGATCGCCTTCACGCCCACTTGCCGGGTGCTCCGGCGCATGGCGGGCGGCGCGGTGGACGCCTCGCCGGGCGCCCGTGTCCGCCACATCGTGGACGTCCGGCCGGTGGAGAGCGTGCCGGTCCGGTGCGTCCAGGTCGACAACGACGACCACATGTACCTGGCGGGCCGCTCGTGCGTCCCCACGCACAACTCGACGCTCGCGCTCGACTTCGCCCGCGCGGCCTCCATCAAGCACGGCCTGACCTCGGCGTTCTTCAGCCTGGAGATGGGCCGCAACGAGATCACGATGCGGCTGCTGTCGGCCGAGGCGCGGGTGGCCCTGCACGCGATGCGCTCCGGCACCATGCAGGACGAGGACTGGACGCGCCTCGCCCGCCGCATGAGCGAGGTCGCCGAGGCGCCGCTGTTCATCGACGACTCGCCCAACATGTCGATGATGGAGATCCGCGCCAAGTGCCGCCGGCTGAAGCAGCAGCACGACCTGCGCCTGGTCATCATCGACTACCTCCAGCTCATGAGCTCGGGGAAACGGGTGGAGAGCCGGCAGGTCGAGGTGTCGGAGTTCTCCCGTTCGCTCAAGCTCC
Organism: Actinomadura litoris; assembly: GCF_009733595.1. Lineage (GTDB taxonomy): Bacteria > Actinomycetota > Actinomycetes > Streptosporangiales > Streptosporangiaceae > Spirillospora > Spirillospora litoris. The sequence goes on from NZ_WOFH01000005.1 coordinate 98,326, forward strand.
TCGCGAAGGAGCTGGGCGTCCCGGTCATCGCGTTGTCGCAGCTCAACCGTGGTCCCGAGCAGCGGACCGACAAGAAGCCCATGGTGTCGGACCTGCGCGAGTCGGGCTCGATCGAGCAGGACGCCGACATGGTGATCCTGCTGCACCGCGAGGACGCCTACGAGAAGGAGTCGCCGCGCGCGGGGGAGGCCGACCTGATCGTGGCCAAGCACCGCAACGGCCCCACCGCGACCGTGACGGTCGCCTTCCAGGGCCACTACAGCCGCTTCGTCGACATGGCCCAGTAACCCGAACCCCCGGTCCGGCTCGCGTAGGGCGCGGCGGTCGGCTCAGGCGGCCGTGCCGCCGCCACGTTCGTGGCCGTGTCCGCCGCCGTGTCCGCCGCCGTGCGCCTATGCGCTCGGGGGCGCCTTGGCTTCCCCACCGGCTCGTCCAGCTATGGCGGGCCTCCTGCCGCAAGGGAATCGGAAGCCAGTAGGCAGGAGACCCGCTGGTCAAAGCACACCGGAAGCCGTCCCCGTAGGCAAGCACATGATCAAGCGCGGCGGGTGGCGTCGCCGTCTTCCGTCGCGGCTTGCCCGTCTTGTCGGGCCGTGTCCGATGTGGGATCCGGCTCGGCGGTCCGGTGCCGGGCGGCCTCGGTCCGGATTCCGGCCAGGACCGTGTCGAGTAGACGGTCGAACTGGGCCTCGGAGCCGAAGTCCGCTTGCAGGGGGGTGAGGGCGGACAGCGTCGGGTGGTCGGCGGGGTCGAGCGCCGGGCCGTCGGGGCTGCCGTCGAGGACCGCGAGCAGGTGGCCGTTGAGGAAGCCGAACAGCGCCATCGGCGCGTCCGCGACCACCTGGTCGGGCAGGCCGGCCCGGCGCATCGCGGCGGCCAGGCGCTCCAGGGCGGCCAGGGCCGCCGGCGAGGTCTGCGGACGGGTGGCCAGCAGCGGGAACACCCGGGGGTGCCGGTAGGCCATCCGCCGGTAGTCGTGCGCCGTCCGGCGGGCGAGCTGTTCCCAGGTCCGCGCGGTCCGCCGGGCGCCGGTGTCCAGCTCGGCGATCACGGCCTCGGAGATCGCGTCGAGCAGCGCGGCCTTGCCCTTGATGTGGTGGTAGATCGACATCGGGTCGACGCCGAGGTCGTCGGCGAGCCGCCGGACGCCGAAGCGGTCCAGGCCGTCGCGATCGACGAGCGCGACGGCGGCGGCCGCGATGCGGGCGCGGTCGAGCCCGGCCGAGGTGCCGCGGGTGCGCCTGGTCACATCCGTCCTCCCGCCTTGCCAAATCTACAGCGTAGAATCTACCGTGGATCGACAATCTACGGCGTAGGTTTGGGGGAGGCATGGTCGAGTCCGCCGGTGCGGCGAAGCGATCGGTTCTCGCGGCGATGTGCGCGGGGCTGGGACTCACCGTCGTCGCGGCGGTCGTTCCGTATGCGGGCACCCACCTGCTGGCCGACCACATCCGTGATGGCTATCCCGCCTACAGCCGTTCGCGGGTGGACGCGGCCGTCACCGTCTATCTGACCCTGCTGTCGGTCGTCGGGGCGCTCGGCGTCATCGCCTGGCTCTGGACGGCCTGGGCCGTCCAGGCGGGCAAGCGGTGGGCGCGGTCCGCGGCGACCGCGATGCTCGCGCTCGGCGCGGGGGTCGGAGCGTCCGGGCTGCTCATCAAGGACACATCGGGCGACACCGGCCTGCCGCCGGTGCTGGGGTGGCTTGGGACGGCCCCCTGCCTGGCAGGGCTGGCGGCGGTCGTGCTGCTGTGGAGGCGACCGCCGGCCCCGCACGCTGGTGCCGGGCATTTTCGCAGGTGACGGTCAGCGACCAGGGCCAGGGAGAGGGTGCAGTGAGGCGCATCGGGATCATCGGCGTGGGGGAGATCGGCCGGGCCATCGTGGACGGCCTGCGGGCCGGGGGCGGTGACGCCCCCGAGGTGTTCCTGTCGCCTCGGGGAGCCCGGACGGCCGCGGAGCTGTCCGAACGCTACGGGAGCGTGCTGGTCTGCCCCGACAACCAGGCGGTGGTGGACCGCTCCGACATTGTGATCATCGCCGTTCGGGGCCAGGACCGGCACGAGGCGCTCGGCGGCCTGCGGGTGGCCGCCGACAAGATCGTGATCAACGTGATGTCCGGCGTCGGCAACGGCGACCTGCGCCGGACGCTGGACACCGGGGCCCCGCTCGTCCGGGCCATCCCGCTGCCCGCCATCCGCGAGCGCCGCGCCGTCACGGTGACCTACCCGTCCCATCCGGTGGTGGACGGCCTCTTCGAGGACCTGGGCGGGGCGCTCCCGGTCGCGGACGAGACGGCCTTCAACGTCCTCTCCGCGGTCACCGGCACGCTGACCGCCCACTACTCCTACCTCGCCACGCTCACGTCGTGGGTCGCCGGGCACGGCATCGCGCCCGCCGACGCCGACGGCTACGTGCGCGGGCTCTTCCAGGGCGTCGGCCGCGCCCTGGACGACCGGTCCCGCTCGCTGAGCCGGATCGCGGCCGACCACGAGACGCCGAACGGCAACAACGAACGCGTCCGCACCACGTGGTTCACCGCCGCCAACGCCGAGGCCCTCACCCGGGCCCTCGACGACCTCCTCCTGCACCTTGAGGGCCCCGCCGCCGAGTGAGGCCCGGCGCCCTCGTCAGTCCGCCAGGAGGCGTGCGACGAGGGTGCGGGTCCAGTCGGGGGACAGCGGCAGGTGGGTGAAGACGGCGCGGAAGTAGACGGGGGCGATGATGGCGTCCGTCGTGTGGTCGAGGGTCGGGGGCCGCCCGCCCCGGGCCTCCTCCCGTTCGAGGATGGCGTCGAGCTGCTGCCGGCGCTCCCCCAGGCACGCGGCGGCGCCCTGCGCTCCGGCGACGCCGATGGTGGCGCGGATCAGCGCGAGGCTGTCGGGGTCGCCGAGGTCCTTGGCGAGGTTGAACGCGTAGCGTTCCAGGTCGCCGCGGAGGTCCCCGGTGTCCGGCACCACGAAGCCGCCGGAGAAGCGGCTGCCGGTGACGTCGGCGAGCAGCTCGCCGACCGAGCCCCAGCGCCGGTAGACCGTGGTGGGGTGCACGCCCGCGCGGGCGGCCACGACCGGGATCGTCGGCGGTTCGCCGGCCTCGTCCGCGAGCAGTTCCCTGACGGCCCGGTGGACGTCCGCGCGCACCCGGGCGGAGCGGCCGCCCGGCCGGCTGCCGGTGTGGGGCGAAGACGAGGTGGAGGCGGGCATGTCACCATTATTGCACTGATCATTGCTTTATAGATGCAGTGATCGATGCGTTTGTGTTACCTTCGGGACCACTAACGCAACGATCACTGCGAGGCTTGCATGCCTGCCGTATCCCCCCTGATCAAGCCGCCCGCCGGCGGGCCGCGCGTGCCGTGGAGGGGCGCCTTCACCTCCGCGGCCGCCGTCCTCGTCCTGTTCGTGGCCGCCTCCGGTGCCCCGACCCCGCTCTACGTGATCTACCAGCAGCGATGGCACTTCACGGCGTGGGTGCTGACGGTCGTCTTCGCCCTCTACGTGCTCGGCGTTCTGGGCTCGCTGCTCACGGTCGGAGCGCTGTCGGACCATCTCGGCCGCCGCCCGGTGCTCGCCGGCGCGATCGCGGTGCAGGCGGTCGCGCTCGTCCTGTTCCTGGTCGCCGGGAACGTGTTCGTCCTGGCCGCCGCGCGGGTGCTCCAGGGTCTCGCGACCGGCGCGGCGACGACCACGCTGAGCGCCGCGCTCGTCGATCTCGAACCGTCGCGCGGACGGGCGGGCGCCGTCACCTCGGTCGCGCCCCTGACCGGGCTCGCCTTCGGCGCCCTCGGCAGCGGCGCGCTGGTGGAGTTCGGCCCCGCCCCGACCCGGCTGGTCTATGGGGTGCTGCTCGGCGCGACGGCGCTCGCGGCCGTGTTCGCCCTGGTCATGCCGGAGACCTCGGCGCGCCTGCCGGGAGCCGTCGCCTCGCTGCGGCCGCGGGTCGCGATGCCCGCGCACCTGCGCGCCGAGATCGTCCCGGTGGTGCCCGTGATGATCGCGAGCTGGGCCCTGGCCGGGATGTACCTCTCGCTCGGCCCGTCCGTCGCCGCCGGACCGCTGGGGCTGCGCAGCCATCTGATCGGCGGTGTCGTCGTGACGCTCCTGGGAGGCACCGGAGCGCTCACGGTCCTCGTGCTCCGGTCCCGTTCCGCGTCCTCGCTGCTCGGTCCCTCGTCCGTGCTGCTCGCGCTCGGGACGCTGGGCTCGCTCGCCGGGGTCACGGAGGATCTCGCCTGGCTCTGCGCCGCGGGCACCGTCGTCGCCGGTCTCGGCGTCGGCGCGGCGATGCTGGCGTCGTTCGGCACCTTCGCCCGGGTCGCCCGGCCGGACGAGCGCAGCGCGGTCTTCGCCCTGGCGAACGTCATCAACTACCTGGGGAACAGCGTGCCCGCCGTGCTCGGAGGGATCGCCGTCACCGCGCTGGGGCTGCGGACCGCCACCGACATCTACGCGCTGACGATCGCCGTGATCTCCCTTTCCGCCCTCGTCCTGCATCTGAACCGGGTGCGGACGAAGCGCCGCGCCGTCCTGGCCCAGCGCTGCTGAGACGCCGGTTCCGCGGCACACCGAATCGGCCTGACAAGGAGAAGAACATCGTGACCACGGTCAGCAGGACCCGGTCGAACCGTGAGGTTCGGCGGGCGGACCATACGACGATTCGCTACTCGGCCAGCGGTCCGGCCGGGGGTCCGGCCCTGGTCCTCGTCCACGGCTGGGGATGCTCGCGCGGCGACTTCGACGCGGTGACCGACCACCTGCCGGGGGATCACCGCGTCCTCGCGGTCGACCTCGCGGAACACGGCGACTCGCGGTCCACGCGGGACGTTTTCACCATGGCGGAATTCGCCCGCGACGTGGCGGCGGTGCTGGAGGCCGAGGCGGTGGAGTCGGCGGTCGTGGCGGGGCACTCGCTCGGCGGCGCGGTCGCCGTCGAGGTCGGACGGCTGCTCCCCGACACGATCACGCACATCGTCGCGCTGGACGCGCTGCATTACCTGTCCCTGTTCCCGGCGCTGAGCGAGGGAGAGGCCGCGGCGTTGGAACGCCTCTTCCGCGACGACTTCGCCGGAGCGGTGCGGGGACTCGTGGAGGGCGGTTCACCGGAGGGCACCGATCCGGCCTTGAAGGACGCGTACTTCGAGAAGATGGTCGCGGTACGGCAGCCCGGGGGCCTGCGCGCCATCGAGGGCCTGGTCCGCTGGGACATGGACGCGGCGCTCAACGGGACGAGGCAGCCGGTCACGGTGTTCGCGATACGCGACCTGGTGGCGCGCGAGGCGATCGACCGCTACGGCGACCGCCTCGACATCGTGCTCGTCGACTTGGGCAGCCACCACTTTCCGGTGGAGTCCCCGAAGGAGACGGCGAAGCTCCTGGCCGGCGTGAGGGGCTGACGAGAGGGGCGGCTCCGGGGCCGGGGTCCTCGTCCTCGGCGGGGCCGCCGAGGGCGAGGACGCCGCGGGTCGCTAACTGACCATGTCGTGCAGCAGGTTCGCGGCCATGGTCGTCCCGTCGGTGCGGCTGGCGGCGGCCACCGCCCCCGCCCGTTCCCGGGTCTCGGGGGCCAGGGCCAGGGCGAGCGCGGCCGACAGGGACTCGACGGTCGGCTCCCGGCCCTCGTGCGCCGCGCCTATGCCGAGCTCGGCGACGCGGGCGGCCCAGGAGGGCTGGTCGGCGATCTGCGGCACCACGACCTGGGGCGCGCCGGCGCGGGCGGCGGTTCCGGTGGTGCCCGCGCCGCCGTGGTGCACGACGGCGGCGACCCGGGGGAACAGCGCCTGCTGGTTGACCTCGCCGACGGCGAAGCAGTCGGCGAGGTCGTCGACCGGGGCCAGGTCGGCCCAGCCGCGCGCGAGCACGACCCGGCGCCCGTGCGCGCGGCTCGCCTCGATGGCCACCCGGGCGATGCCCTTCGGGGCGTAGGCGGCCATGCTGCCGAACCCCACGTAGACGGGGGGCTCGCCCGCGTCAAGGAACGCCTCCAGATCGGCCGGGAGGGGACGGTCGTCGGGCAGGATCCACGCGCCGGTCTGCACCACGTCGAGGTCCGTCCTGCCCGCCGCCGGGCACAGCGTCGCGTCCGCCGCCAGCCACGGCCGTTCGGTTAGGACGTAGTCGCGGACGTTGTCCACCGGCGGCAGGCCGATTTTCGCCCGGTGGCTGTTGAGCGCCTCGCCGTACAAGGCGTTCACCCGTTCCGCGTCGTGTTTCCAGAGGACCCGATTGTCGGTCTCGCCTTCCGGGGACGGCGCGCCCGGCCGCTTTCCCGGCGGGAAATGCCGCGACGGCAGTCCGAGCGTGTGAAAGCAGGCCAACACATAATGGATGCCCATTTTCTCGGCCACGTCCCGCGCTCCGGCGGGCATCAGCCCGGTCGTCAGCAGCACGTCGCATCCCTCGGCGGCCGTGCTGAGCGTCTCGAACCGCGCCGCCACCAGTTCGGGAGCGAGGCTGAACGCGGCCTTCTCCGAGGGCGGCTTCGGGCGCGCGACCACCGAGCGCACGGACGGGCCGAGCGGAATCAGCGGCACGCCCGCGCGGTCCATGAGCGCCTTGAAGTCCTCGTCCGGCGGCGCGCAGACCCGGGTCTCCGCGCCGAGTTCGCGTAGCCGCGCGGCGAGACCGGCCACCGGTTCGACGTCCCCGCGCGATCCCCACGTCGACAACAAAACACGCACTGCGTGTCCCCCCATTTCGCTGGTGCTGACCTTTCGGCCGCCCATCTTGAGGGATGACCGGGGTCTTGCCGCAAGCCCCCGGTCGTGTTATAAATTAGTAGTGGCAGGGAGTGTCGACTCCCTGCCTTTGTCTTTGCCGGGGTGCCGCTGAAGCGGCGCTCCGCGCGGCGGAGAGTTCTTCCTTCCGGATATTCGCGGGCGGCTTCACGCGGCTTCACCCGGCCGGGCGACCTCGCGCGGGTCGGCGCGGGACACCGCGCCTGGGGTCAGGCCGTGCCGGTTTCCCTTCCCCATGCGGGGCGGAGGCGCCCGGCGACCTCGCCCGCCTGGCGGAGACCCGCCCGGTAGGACGGCTCCCAGGCCGCCGCGTCGCTCACGTCGGGGCCGAAGGCGCGCAACGCCGCCGGGTCGGGGCCGACGGCCACCACGTCGTCGGCCGGCTCGATGTCCTTCCGCTCGCCGAGGAACACCATCGGTTCGATCACGACCAGCGTGCGGGCTCCGGCCGCGAGATCGGTGTTGGTGCCCGACCGCAGCGCACCGTCCATGTAGCGGCGGCCGCCGATGGCGACCAGCGGCGCCAGCCCGGGGAACGCGCTGCTCGCCGCCACCGCGCGGGCCAGCGGCACGCCGCTGTCGCGGTCCCACACCACGGGTTCGCCGCTGGTAGCGTCCACGGCGGTGATCAACAGCCGCCGCTCGGGCCAGGTGTCCGCGCCGATCAGGGTGGCGCGGCTCCTGACCAGCGCCTCGTCGGCTCCGGGCTCGGCGCCGTCGAGGCCGAGGCGGCCGACGCGCCGGCGGGCCTCGGCGGGGTCCAGGGAACGGTCGCCGAGGAGGGCGAACACCGCGTCCAACCGTCCGGGATCGGGGGCGGCGTCGCGCGCCGCCGGGTCGGCCGCGGTCGCGAGCCGCGCCAGATCCTGATCGGTGGCGAGCAGCGCTCCGACGATCGCCCCGGCGGACGTGCCGACGATCAGGTCGGCCTCGGCCAGGTCCACGCCCACCCGGCGCAGGCCGTGGGCCAGTCCGACCATCCAGGCCGTGCCGACGACACCGCCGGGGCCCAGGACGAGAGCTCGGTCATGCGTGTGCGTACTCATTATTGAAACACTTGTAGCATATATAGGTGAACGCCGTCCCGGCTCCGAGGTCCCGAGGAGGAGAGCGGTCGTGGGGAGACCCCCGGACCCCGCCCGGCGCGAACGCACGCTGGCGTTGGCGACCGACTACGTGCTGGTCCACGGGCTGGCCGGGCTGAGCCTGCGGCCGCTGGCCGCGGCCCTGGACACCAGCCCGCGGATGCTGCTCTACGACTTCGGCAGCAAGCAGGAACTGGTCGCCGCGATCCTCGGCGAGGCCCGGCGGCGGGGCGCGGCGCGGATGGCCGAGCACATGCCGGCCGAGGTCTGCTCCGGCTCCGTGCACGACCGGCTGCGGCGGGTCTGGGCGTGGATCAGCGCCGACGACCGCGCGCCGTACGTCCGGCTGTTCTTCGAGGTGCACGCCGACGGCCTCGTCCGCCCCGAGGGCCACCCCCACCCGGACGAGGCGCTCACGGACTGGTTCAACGCCTTCGGCGCGGCGTTCCGGGACGTCGCCGCCGGCCCCGACGACCCCGTCACGCCCACGCTGATCATGGCCGTCATCCGGGGCCTCCTGTTCGATCTGACGACCACCGACGACCGGGCCCGCGTCGATCACGCGCTGGACCGCTTCGCCGACCTGCTCAAGCCCGGGGCGCCGGGCTGATCACCGACGCCGTGGGGACGGCCTGGCACCAGGGCTGGCCCTCCGTCGCTTGATCCACCTTTCGCGCTGGCGAACCGGCCTCGGAGCGACCCGCCGTGGACGAGTGGGCATGCGACCACTAGTGTGGGCGCATGCCCACTCAATCTTCGGAACAGCCGCCCTCCAGCGCGCCGGAACCCCATCGGCACCGGAACGTGGCGGAGTCGTTCGGCGTGGACGCCGAGCGCTACGACCGGACCCGCCCCCGCTACCCCGACGCGCTGGTGGAGCGGATCGTCGCCGCCAGCCCCGGGCCCGACGTCGTCGACGTCGGCTGCGGCACCGGCATCGAGGCCCGGCAGCTGCGGGCGGCGGGCTGCTCGGTGCTCGGCGTCGAGCCCGACGCGCGGATGGCCGGGTTCGCGCGGCGCGCCGGGTTCGAGGTCGAGGTCGCGACGTTCGAGGCATGGGAGGACGCCGGACGGCGGTTCGACGCCGTCGTCGCCGGCCAGTCCTGGCACTGGGTGGAACCGGTCGCGGGCGCGGCGAAGGCGGCGCGGGTGCTGCGGCCGGGCGGGCTGCTCGCGGTGTTCTGGCACGTCTTCCAGATGCCGGACGAGGTGTTCGACGCGTTCGCCGAGGTCTACCGGCGGGTCGCGCCCGACTCTCCGATCCCGGTCCCGTCGGCGAAGCAGCCGCTCAATCTCTACGAGGGGATGTTCGCCCGGACCTCCGACGGCATCCGCGCCGCGGACGCGTTCGGCGAGCCCGAGCACTGGCGCTACGAATGGGAGAAGCGCTACACCCGGGACGAGTGGCTGGACCAGATCCCCACCCACGGCTCGCTCACCCACCTCCCCCCGGACAAGCTGGCGGAGGTCCTGGAAAGCGTGGGGGCCGCCATCGACCGCCTGGGCGGCGGCTTCACGGTCCCCTACGTCACGGTGGCGGTCACCGCGTCCCGCCCGGCCTGACGCCCCGCCCGGCGGTGGCCTCCCGGACCGCCGGGGCGATCTCCTCGGCCCAGCGCCCCAGCGTGACGTCCACGGGGTCGCCGCCGGTGGGGAAGAGGATGAAGCCGCCCGCGCCGTGCTCCAGGACGGCGCCGGTCAGCTCCTCGATCCACTGGCCGGGCGAACCGCCGATCCAGCGCCCGTCGCCGTCGCGGGTGGCCCTGAGCGGGGTCCCGGTGATGCGGCCCGGCAGGTTGTAGATCGTGGCGATGTCGGCGGGGGCGCGCCCGGCGGCGGCCGCGGCCTCGTCGATGACCGGACGGGACGCCCGGTACCGCTCGCTCAGCCAGTCGGCGGCATGGCCGGGCAGCCAGCCGTCGGCGACCCTGCCGGTGGCGGCCAGCGACCTGGCGCCGACCGAGCCGGTCCAGATCGGCGGGACCGCGACGGGAGCCGCTTCCAGCTCCGTGACCTGGTAGAACTCGCCGTCGAAGGTCACCGGCCCGGTGCCCGAGCCGAGCCTTCTGATGAGGGTGATCGCCTCTTCGAAGGCGCGGACCGCCGCCGCCGGCGACAGGCGCGGGACGCCGAGCCGCACGATGTCGTCCCAGGAGCCGCCCGCGCCCATGCCGAGGACGACCCGTCCGTCCGACAGGGCGGACAGCGACGTGACCATGCGCGCGAGCATCGGCGCGGGCCGGCTCGGCAGGTTCGTGACGTTCGCCATCCCGGAGATGCGCGTGGTGCGGCCGAGGATCACGCCGGTGACCGCGTAGGCGTCCAGCCGGGCCGCGACATAGGGGTGGTCGGAGACGCTGAAAAGGTCGAGCCCCTGCCGGTCGGCCTGGGCCGCGAGCCGCAGGGTCTCGGGAACGGCGGCGATGGAGTTGTCGATTCCGATTCCGAACATGACATCGTCCTCAGGTAGTTCGCGTACCGAATTATGGGTGCCGTACTCTGTGTCGCATGAAGGCCGGAGCGGATCGGATGGGAGTCGTCACCGCGCTGGTGCGCTCCTCATTCCTGGTGGACGCGGTGTACGCCGCGTCGGCGCGGGAGTACGGGCTTACACAGCAGCAGGGCCAGTTGCTCTGCGTGCTGATGTCGCAGCCGTACGGGATGAGCGAGTTGGGCGCGATGCTCGGGTTGGCGAAGTCGAGCCTCACCGGCCTGGTCGACCGGACCGCCCGAAACGGCCTGGTGCGCAGGGAACCCGACCCGCGGGACCGCCGGGCCGCCCGCGTCGCGCTCACCCCGAAGGGTTCGGCGCTCGTGGCCGACTTCTACGCCGAGACCTGCCGGCGCATCGAAACTCTGGCCGACGGCCTCGGTGCGGACGAGCGCGAGGCGCTCGCCGACCTGCTCGGCAGGGTGGTGCGGGACAACGAGGTCCCGGTCGTCTTCATGGAGAAGAACGAAGACACGTCCCCCACGCCCTGACCCGTCCGCCACCGGCTCGCCGCCCGCCTCGCGCCTTGGGCGCGAGGACGGCTCCGGGTGTGCGGAGCCTCGTGCTCCGGCTCCGGGCATCCGCGTGCGCACTCGTCCTCCACATGGTCGTTCGCTCTACGAACCATATTGGTTCGTAGAGCGAACTTCAAATGTGGGGTGTGCGGCCGCGCCGACGCCGGCCGATCTCAGGGAGGCGGGTCAGGCGGTGAGCCGTTCGGAGAGTTCGCGCAGGCGGGCGCGGGCGGCGGTGTCGTAGGACTGGTCGTTCGCGCGCGCGGCGTCCAGGCCGTTGAAGAAGCGGCCCGAGACCTCGTCGAGGGCCGGGTCGGTGACGAGGCGGTGGGTCGCGCGGACGCCCTCCTCCAGGGTGCTGATCGGCGCGGGCACCATCTTGGTGGGCATGAAGGTGGCCGGGTGGAGGGCGTTCGCGGTGACGCCCGTCCCGGCGAGTTCGGCGGCGAGGTCGATCGTGCACATGATCTGCGCGAGCTTGCTCTGCCGGTAGGCGCGGGTGCCGCTGTACCCGCGCGTGATCATCACGTCGGCGAAGTCGATCGGCTGCTGGCCGAGGCTGCTGACGTTGACGATCCGCGCGGGCGCCGAGGCGAGCAGGGTCGGCAGCAGCAGGCGGGTGAGCAGGTAGCCCGCCAGGTAGTTGACCGCGAAGCGCAGCTCGTGGCCGTCCGCGCTCTCCTGGCGCCCGTCGGCGTCGGCGAAGCCGATGCCCGCGTTGTTGACCAGGACGTCCAGGCGCGGGTGGTCGGCGCGGACGGCATCGGCCAGCGCCCGCACCTCGGCGAGGGACGACAGGTCGGCGCGGTACCAGGAGGCGCGCCCGCCGATCTCCTCCAGGGTGGCCTTGCCGCGCTGGTCGTCCCGGCCGTGGACGAGGACGGTGGCGCCCTCGGCCGCCAGTTCGGCGGCGAGGGCGCGTCCGAGGCCGTCCGTCGCGCCGGTGATGAGGATGGTCTGCTCCTTGATGGGCCGCATGCCCCCCATCGTGCTCGGCGCGCATGCGCGCTAACCAGGTTCTGCGGATCGTGGTATTGGCGATAACCCCCAGGTTGGGCGGCGGTCCCAGGATCAGCGCCAACCGTAGGTCGAGCCGCGAACCTAGGTTGGGATCGGCTAGGGGCGGGCCAGGAAGTCCCTGAGGAGCTTGACGAAATCGTCCGAACGCTCCGCCAGCGCTATGTGGCCGGTGTCGAATTCCGCGTATTCGCTTCCGGTGATGGCGGAGCACAGCGCGCGGTGGTTCTCGACGGGAATCGTCGCGTCCCGCGTGCAGCCCACCACCAGGGTGGGGGCTTCGATCCTGGGAAGGAGGTCCCGGATGTCCAGCCGCAGGAGGAGATCCACCTGGCGGAGGACGCCGTCGGTCGGCCGCATGTACGCGGTGGCCTGCTCGACCGCGTCATGGCCGATCTCGTTGAGGAACCGGGCGCTGAAGGAGAGAAGCGTCGCGTACCGTCCGAACGCCTTGGGGTCGTCCCCCAGCAGACGCCAGGTGCTCATCATCAGCTGGAGGTACTCGTCGCCGGCGTGGGTCAGGCCCGCGACGGGCACCAGCCGCCGCACCAGGTCGGGACGGAGCGCGGCGGCGGCCGCGACGGTCGAGGCGCCCAGCGAGAAGCCGACGAGGTCGACCGGCGCGGCGCCGGAGTCCTCGATGACGGCGATGACCTGGGCGGCGAGCGCCTCGATGGTCAGCGGCGCGCCGTCGTCCTCGGCGGGGTCGCTGCCGGCCAGGTCGGGCAGGATCACGGTGTAGCGGTCGGTGAACCGCTCGATCAGGGTGTCCCACATGTTCGAGCCGGGACCGGCGCCGTGCACGAGGACGAGCGCGGGCCCCGACCCTTCGGTCCGGTAGGTGATACGGGCGTTTCCAACGGTGAGTGTCGTCATGCCCCCGACCTCACCAGCGCGAGGCGGAGTTGAGGAGCGGACCGCTGTGGCTAGGACAGCCGGTCCCAGGCTGAGGGGTTTTCGGACGGCCCGGCGGGCGCCGATCATAGGAACATGGACCGCCGTGAACTCGCCGACTTCCTCCGCCGTTCCCGGGAGCGGCTGCGTCCGCAGGAGGTGGGGCTCGCCGCCGGGCCGCGACGCCGGACGCCGGGGCTGCGCCGCGAGGAGGTCTCGCAGCTCGCGGGCATGTCGGCCGACTACTACATGCGGCTTGAGCAGGCCCGGAGCCCGCAGCCCTCGACCCAGATGCTCGGCGCGCTGGCCCGCGCGCTGCGGCTGACCGAGGACGAGCGCGACCACCTGTACGTCCTCGCGGGGCACCGCCCGCCCGCCGGGCCGTTCGCGGGCGACCACGTCCGGCCCGGCCTGCTGTACCTGCTGGACCGCCTCCAGGAGACGCCCGCGCAGATCATCGGTGACCTCGGGGACGTGCTGGCGCGGAACGCGATGGCGGAGTTCCTCTTCGGCTGCGTGTGCACGGTCGAGGAGCCCGACCGCAACATCGTGTGGCGCTGGTTCACCGATCCGTTCGTCCGGGAGGCGTATCCGGAGGGCGATCACGAGCACTACAGCCGCATGCACGTCGCCGACCTGCGCGCCGCCGTGGCGCGCCGAGGGTCCGACGCGGCCGCGTCCGCCCTGGTCAAGCGGTTGCGGGACGCCAGCGAGGAGTTCACGCGGCTGTGGGAGCGGCACGAGGTCGCCGTCCACCGGACCAGCCGGATGCGGGTGCTGCACCCCGAGATCGGGATGATCGAGTTCGACACGGAGGCGCTGCTCACCCCCGCCGAGGACCAGCGGCTGTTCGTGTTCACCCCGCCGCCCGGCAGCCCGAGCATCGAGGCGCTGGAACTGCTGCGCGTGGTCGGCCCCGAGACCGTCCACCGCAGCCATATCTGAATCAGGCGCGGCCCCTGAGGCGCCAGAGGGAGGTGACCTCGGCGGAGCGGGCGGCGTGGAGGGGGTCGTCGGGATCGGCGGCGCGGGGGTGGGCGGGCGCGGCGTCGAGGCGTCCGGCGACCTCCAGGCCGGAGGTCCCGATCATGCCGAGCAACTCGTCCCGGGTGCGGAGGCCGAGGTGTTCGGCCAGGTCGGAGAGGATCAGCCAGCCCTCCCCGCCCGGCTCCAGGTGGTCGGCGAGGCCCCGGAGGAACCCGCGCAGCATGCGGCTGTCGGGGTCGTACACGGCGTGTTCCAGCGGCGACGTCGGTTTCGCGGGAACCCACGGCGGATTGCAGACGATCAGCCCCGCACGTCCGTCGGGGAACAGGTCGGCCTGGACGACCTCCACCCGGTCGGATACGTCCAAGCGGTCGAGGTTCTCTTGGGCGCAGGCAAGCGCGCGCGGGTCCTGGTCCGTGGCGATGACCTTCCGCATGCCTCGGCGTCCGAGAACGGCGGCCAGCACACCGGTGCCCGTGCCGATGTCGAAGGCGAGGGCTGTTCCGGGGAGCGGCGCTCGGGCGACCAAATCCACGTACTCGCCCCTGACCGGGGAGAACACCCCGTAATGCGGGTGGATCCTGTCTCCGTCCAGTGCGGGTATCGGCACGCCCTTCCGCCGCCACTCATGCGCGCCGATCAGCCCCAGGAGTTCGCGTAGGGACGTCACGTAGGGCTCGTCGCACGGCCCGTACGCCTCCGTGCACGCCTGGACGACATCGGGTGCGCGCCTGAGCGGAACGACATGTCCCGGATCGAAGGGGATGAGGAGCATGCCCAGCGTCCGCGCGCGCTGGGCGCGGGCCTGGCGGTAGAGGTGGAACGCCTGGACCTGGGACGGTTCCGCGCCCTTCCGCCTCTGGCGCCGGGGCGGGCGGTCGATCCGGCGGGCCAGCGCCGACAGGAGCTGGCGCGCGTTCTGGAAGTCGCCGCGCCACAGCAGCGCCGTCCCCTCGCAGGCCAGCCGGTAGGCGTCGTCCGCGCGGGTCTCGTCATCAGCGACGACGACCCGGCGCGGTGGCGGCGCGCCGCTCTCCGAGCGCCACCGGACGCGGCGCTCCGCGCCGTCCGCGTCGCGCCAGCCGATGACGGCCTCTTCCGTGCGGGTCGGTCCTTCGTTCACGTCGTCCATTCGCCGCTCGTCGACCGTTCCGTGAGATCCCCGCCGATCGTACGGCGCCCGGGGACGGGGCGTGCCCGGCGGCCGCGCCGGGGGAGCGTGTGGTCGCTTGTTCACCCTGGTGGGAGGATTGCCCGATGCGACTACCAGGGCCGATGCACGTGATCAACGAGGGTGCGGCGTTCGTGCTGGAGGTCGTGGCGATCGGCGCGCTCGCCTGGTGGGGGTTCACGGCGGGCGACGGCGCGCTCGTCCGCGCCTTCCTCGGGCTCGGGGCGCCGGCGTTGGCGATCGTGCTGTGGGGCCTGTTCGCCGCGCCCAAGGCCCGGTTCAGGGTGCCGTTGCCGTTCGTCCTGCTAGTGAAGGCGGTGGTGTTCGGCGCCGGTGCGTTGGCCCTCTACGGTGTGGGGCGGCATGCGCTTGGGCCCGCCTTCGCCGTCATCGCCCTGGTGAACACCGCCCTCGCCACCCTCGACCGGCGGACTCTCCAGGTCACGGACCGGTGAGGTCGGCGCTCGACCGGTGCTCGGAGGTCTCGGCCAGCTTCCGCAGCGCCCGCTCCGACGGCGAGCCCGGTTCGGCCGCGTAGAGCATCAGGCGGCTCAGGTCGGGGTCGCCGGGCAGGTGCAGGGTCTCGAACGGGAGGACGAGCGGCCCCACGTCCGGGTGCCGGAGCCGTGCCTCGCCGTGCGTGAGGTCGGTGACGTGGTGCGCGGACCACAGCCGCGCGAACTCCGGGCTCCGCTCCAGCAGGCCGTCGATCAGCGACCGCAGGCGCGGGTCGTCCGGATCCTGGCCGGACCGGAACCGCAGGTAGGCGACGTTGCGGCGCGCCACGGTCAGCCAGTTGTCGGCCAGCCGGGCCCGGTAGTCGGCGTTGAGGTGGATCTGGTGCGACCAGGTCCGCTCGTCCGGCGGGACCTCCGCGAGGTCGACGAACACGGCGGCGGTGAGGCGGTTCCAGGCCACGACGTTGGTGTAGTGGCCGACGATGTAGGCGGGCGCGTGGTCGATGGCGTCGAGCAGGTGCTGGAGCGGGGCCCGCAGCCGGGGCGGTCGCGGGGTGTGCGCGCGGCGCGGCGGGTGCGCGAGGCGGTGCAGGTGGACGTGCTCGTCGGCGTCCAGGCGCAGCGCCCGCGAGATCGCGTCCAGCACCTCGGTGGAGACGTTGTCGGCGGTGCCCTGCTCAAGGCGGATGTAGTAGGCGACGCTGACCCCGGCGAGCTGCGCGAGCTCCTCGCGGCGCAGCCCGGGGACGCGGCGGCGGCTCCCGTAGGAGCGGACACCCACGTCCTCAGGTTGCAGGCGCGCGCGCCGCGACCTGAGGAACTCCCCGAGCTCACCGTTCCTCGCCATGCGTGTGAGGCTATCCGGCGCGGCGTGCCGGGCGGTGCGGAGGTTTCCCGTGAAACCTTCGGCGATCAGGCGGGCCTCGCGGTGATGTCGCCGTTGCTGGTGGTGAGGTCGAGCCGGTGCGGCGCGGACGGGTCGTTCGTGACGCCGATCTTCCGGTCGCCGTTGCTGGTGTGCGTGGTGACCTGGTAGCGCCCGGCCGGGACCGTGAGGGTGATCGACCCGTTGGACGTCCTGGCGCGGATGTCCTGCTGCGTGACGGGCGTCAGCCGGATGGACCCGTTCGACGTGCGCGCCTCGATCCGGTCGCCCCGCAGGCCGCTGCCCTCGATCCGGCCGTTGGAGGTCCGGACGTTGATCGGGCCGTTCACGCCGTCCATGTGGATCGATCCCGAGCTGGTGTGCACGTCGACCTTCCCCACCCGCGTCAGGGTGATCCGGCCGCTCGACGTCCCGCCGGACACCGCGAGCCCGGCGGGAAGGTCGACGGTGTAGCTGGCCGAGCAGCCCGAGCCGCAGCCGTTCAGGACCAGGACGCCGTTCTCGACGCGGTGCGTCTCCCCCTCGGGACGCTCCCCGCGGTACTTGAGCTTGCGGTGCAGCGACGTTCTGGCGGCGCCGCCGCGCAGCGTCACGCTCCCGGCGCCGTTGTCCAGCCGGACGGCGGTGAATCCGCCCTTCGGCGCGGCGTCGTCCTCGTAGGTCGAGGCGAAGGCCATGTCGGCCGCGCCGCAGGCGCTCAGCGTGGTCGCGGCGACCGCGACGGCGGCGATGGCGTAGAGCTGGCGGCGCACGGAGGTCCTCCTCGTTCAGGGTGATCATTGGAGAACCTACGGAGCCGGGGGCCGGACGGTCGCCACGCCCGGGAGCCATGTCGGTTCTCACTCCCAGGTCTCCGGTCCTGCTACTGGCGGTGGTACCAACAGCGGAGGGCTGGGTAGGCGCGCCCGCCCCGGCGACCCTCGTCATCATGACCTTCACCACCGCCGCCCCCGCCGTACAGCGGATGTCGTCGCGGCACAAGCTGACCCTGACCCTCCTGCTCGGCGCGCAGTTCATGCTCGCCATCGACTTCTCGATCCTCAACGTCGCCCTGCCGGTCGTCGGCGAGGGACTCGGCTTCGGCCTGGACCAGTTGCAGTGGATCGCGACCGCGTTCGCGCTGCCCGCGGCCGGTTTCACGTTGCTGTTCGGACGCGTCGCCGACCTGTTCGGGCGCCGCCGGATGCTGCTCGCCGGAATGGCGCTGCTCGCCGTCGGATCCCTCATCGGCGGGCTCGCGACCGACCCGGCCGTCCTGCTGACCGGACGCGTGCTGCAAGGGCTCGCCACCGCGATCGCGACCCCCGCCGCGCTCTCGCTGCTCACCACGTCCTTCCCCGAGGGGCGGCTGCGGACGCGGGCGCTCGGCCTCAGCGGGGCGCTGATGTCGGCCGGGTTCACCGTGGGCGCGATCCTCGGCGGCGTCCTCACCGACCTGCTGAGCTGGCGCTGGGCGTTCCTGGTCAACGTCCCGGTCGCGGTGCTGATCCTCGCTGTCACGCCCGCGCTGGTCGCCGAGAGCCGCGCCGCCGGCACCACCCGGCTGGACGTCCCCGGCGCGGTGACCGTGACCGGCGGGCTGCTCGCGCTGGTCTACGGGGTCACCACCGCGGGCGCGGACGGCTGGGGCGACCCGGTCGCGCTCGGCTCGCTGGCCCTCGCCGCCGTCCTGCTGGTCGCGTTCGGCCTGGTGGAGCGGCGTTCACCGGCGCCGCTCGCGCCGCCGCGGGTACTGACGAGGCGCACCGTGACCTGGGGCAACGTCGGCGGGTTCGTCGCGTTCGCGACCGAGACCTCGCTGGTGTTCCTGATGACGCTCTACCTGCAGCGCGTCCTCGGCTTCTCGGCCCTCGCCACCGGCCTCGCGCTGGGCGTGCTCGGCGCCGGGACGTTCGCGGGCGGCGTCGCCGCGCCCCGGATCATGGCACGCTTCGGCGGCCGGGCCACGCTGGCCGCCGGGCTCGTCCTCCAGGCCGCCGCGACGCTGGCGCTGCTCGGCCTCGGGTCCTCGCGGGACGGGCTCGCGCTGCTGCTCGCCGCCACCGCGATCGGCGGGTTCGGGAACCTGGTCGCGATCGTCGCGTTCATGGGGATCGCGACGTCCGGGCTGCCGGACGGCGAGCAGGGCCTCGCGACCGGCCTCGCCACCATGACCCAGCAGGTCGCCATCACGCTCGGCATCCCGGTGATGAGCGCGGTCGCGACGGCGGCCGGGACCTCCGTCCTCGCCGGGGTGCACGCGGCGACGCTGGTCAACGCCATGATCGCAGTCGCGGGGGCGGCGCTCGTCGCCGTGTTCCTGCGCCGCTCCGCACACTGATCTTCCGCGCCCGTCCGAAGGAGAGAACGCCATGGATCTCGAACTGTCCGGCAGGGTCTACATCGTCACCGGCGCGTCCGCCGGGATCGGCGAGGCCACCGCCCGCCTCCTCGCGGACGAGGGCGCCCACGTGGTCGGTGTCGCCCGGCGCCCTTCGGGGGACGGCGTCGCCGCCGACCTGACCGACCCGTCCGCCGCCCAGCGGATCGTGGACACCGCGCTCGACCGGCACGGACGGCTCGACGGCCTGGTCAACAACGCCGGTGCCCTCGAATCGCGGATCGGCTTCCTGGACGTCACCGACGCCCAGTGGCACGACACGTTCGAGCTGAACCTGCACTCAGCGATCCGGATGACCCGCGCCGCGCTGCCCGCGCTGATCGACCAGGGCGCGGGGAGCCTCGTCCACGTCGCGAGCGAGGCCGCCCGGTTCCCGGACACGCCGCTGGTGGACTACGCCGCGTCCAAGACCGCGATGCTGTCGGTGTCCAAGACGCTCGCGGGGGAGTTCGGGCGCTGCGGCATCCGCTCCAACGTCGTCACGCCCGGCCCCACCCGCACCCGGCTGTGGGACGCGCCGGGCGGGTTCGCCGACCAGCTCGCCGCGCAGTACGGGCTGCCGGTCGAGGAGGCGATCGACCGGTTCGTCCGGGAGGAGCGGCGGCTGCCCGCCGCGCGCCTGGGCACCCCGCTGGATGTGGCGCGCGTCATCGCCTACCTGCTGTCCCCGCTGGCCGTGCAGGTCACGGGCGCGGAATGGGCCGTGGACGGCGGCGCGCTCCGCCAGCTGTGAGATCGGGCGGGCCGTGTGCGGTCTGCCGGGCCCGCGGGGGCCGGCAGACCGCCGCCGCGTGTTCAGCCGGGGACCTTGTCGAGGAAGCCGTGCACGCGGTCGACGCGCCCGTCCTCGGCGAAGACCACCACGTCGAACCCGACCGCCAGCGCCTCGCCGCCCTCCGGGCCGAGTCCCCAGGTGAAGCGGGCGATGTCGTGGTGGGCGTCCACGTCCCCCTCCAGGCTGAACACCAGGCCGGGGAACTGCTGCTGCGCGGCGGCGATGAAGCCGTCCACGGCCTCGCGGCCCTCGGCCACGCCGAGCGGGTCGACGTAGACCGCCTCCTCCGTCCACACCTCGTCGATCGCGGCGCGGCGCGCGGCCGGGTCGGTCTCGTTCCAGATGGCCAGGTACTGCTCGATACGCTGCTGAACGTCGCTCATCACCGCTCCTGTGGTGTTCGTCCGGGTCTGTCCGCCCCGGTGACCACTACGGTGCCAACCGCGCGGCGGAAGATCGATTACCTCGGACGTCATGCCGGGGCCTCGGTGACGTTGATGTCGGATTCCCGCTAGTGATGAGTCCTGGCCATCGGTGATGCTGGGAGCATGCACGAGGATGTCGAAAGGTGCGTGCGGGCCGTCCAGTCGAAGGACGCGCGGTTCGACGGATGGTTCTTCACCGGGGTCGTGACCACCGGGATCTACTGCCGTCCGAGTTGCCCCGTCGTGCCGCCCAAGCCGGAGAACATGCGTTTCTACCCCAGCGCGGCGGCCTCCCAGCAGGCCGGATTCCGGGCCTGCAAGCGCTGCCGCCCCGACACCTCCCCGGGCTCCCCCGAGTGGAACCACCGCGCGGACGTCGTCGCCCGCGCCATGCGGCTCATCTCCGACGGCGTCGTCGACCGCGAGGGCGTCCCGGGGCTCGCCGGACGGCTCGGCTACAGCACCCGCCAGATCGAACGCCAGCTCAACGCCGAACTGGGCGCGGGCCCGCTCGCGCTGGCCCGGGCCCAGCGCGCGCAGACGGCGCGGCTCCTGATCGAAACGACACCGCTCCCCATGGGAGACGTCGCCTTCGCGGCCGGTTTCGCCAGCATCCGCGCGTTCAACGACACCGTGCGGGACGTGTTCGCGCTCACCCCGAGCCAACTGCGCGACCGGGTCGCCAGGGGACACCCGCCCGCGGGTTCCGGATCCCTGTCGCTGCGGCTGCCGTTCCGCGCGCCGCTCTGCCCGGACAACCTGTTCGGCCACCTGGCCGCCACCGCCGTCCCCGGCGTCGAGGAGTGGCGGGACGGCGCGTTCCGCCGCACCCTGCGGCTCCCCCATGGTCATGGCGTCGCCACGCTCCGCCCGCAGCCCGACCACGTGGCCTGCACGCTCACGCTGAGCGACCTCCGCGACCTCACGATCGCGATCAGCCGCTGCCGCTGGATGCTCGACCTCGACGCGGACCCCACCGCCGTGGACGACCTCCTGCGCGCCGACCCGGTGCTCGCCCCCCTGGTCGACAAGGCGCCGGGACGCCGCGTCCCGCGCACCGTGGACGCCCCGGAGTTCGCCGTCCGCGCCGTCCTCGGGCAGCAGGTGTCGGTCGCCGCCGCGCGCACCCACGCGGCGCGCCTGGTCACCGCCTACGGGGATCCCATCACCGACCCCCTGGGCGGGCTGACGCACCTGTTCCCGACGCCGTCCGCCCTGGCCGAGCTGGACCCGGAGAGGCTGGCGTTCCCGCGGTCCCGCCGGACGACCCTCACGTCGCTGGTGAGCGCCCTCGCGCGAGACGAGATCGACCTCGGCGTAGGGAGCGACTGGGAACAGGCCCGCAAACGCCTCGGGGCGCTCCCGGGCTTCGGGCCCTGGACCGTCGAGACCATCGCGATGCGCGCACTCGGCGACCCCGACGCGTTCATCCCGGGGGACCTGGGCA
The DNA here is from genome assembly GCF_009733595.1 of Actinomadura litoris. Taxonomy (GTDB): domain Bacteria; phylum Actinomycetota; class Actinomycetes; order Streptosporangiales; family Streptosporangiaceae; genus Spirillospora; species Spirillospora litoris. The sequence continues at coordinate 119,590 of NZ_WOFH01000005.1, forward strand.
TACGCGCCGCCGCCCGCGCGCTCGACCTGCCCGCCACCCCGGCCGCCCTCATACGGCGTGCCACCGCGTGGCGCCCCTGGCGCGCCTACGCCGTCCAGTACCTGTGGGCGACGGGTGATCACGCCATCAACCTCCTCCCGGCCTAGAGAGGATCGACCCCATGAAAACGACGCATGCCGTCCTGGACAGCCCCGTAGGGCCGCTCACCGCGGTCGTGACGGACGGCGGCCTGTCCGGTCTCTATATGCACGAGCAGCGGCACCGCCCGCAGGAGGAGACCTTCGGCACGCCCGCCACCGACCCCGAGCCGTTCAGGACCATCAGTGAGCAGCTCGACGCCTACTTCGCGGGCGACCTCACCGAGTTCGACGTGCCCCTGAACCTGCGCGGCACCCCCTTCCAGAACCTCGTCTGGACGGCGCTCCAGGAGATCCCCTACGGCGAGACGACCACCTACGGCGCGCTCGCCGTCGAGATCGGCAGGCCCTCCGCGTCCCGCGCCGTCGGCCTCGCCAACGGCCGCAACCCGGTCAGCGTGATCGTCCCCTGCCACCGCGTCGTCGGCTCCACCGGCGACCTCACCGGCTACGGCGGCGGCCTGGAGCGCAAGCGCTTCCTGCTCGACTTCGAGCGCAAGACCAAGGGGGCCGCCGCCGCGCTCTTCTGACGGGAATGTCAGAGGGCGGGGATACCGTGCTTGACAGGGCCGGGTCTCCGGCCCTGCCAGGTCATGGAGGGGCAGGTCAAGGTGGAGTTCCGGGTCGACCGTCAAAGGCTCGCCGAGGCCGTGGCGTGGGCGGCGCGGACGCTGCCGTCCCGCCCCGCGCTGCCGGTCCTCGCGGGCATGCTCATCGAGGTCACCGGCGACGGTGAGCTGACGCTGGCGGGCTTCGACTACGAGGTGTCCGCGCACTCCCGCGTCGAGGCGGACGTCGCCGAGCCGGGGCGCGCCCTCGTCCCCGGGCGGCTCCTCGCCGAGATCGTCCGGAACCTCCCCGCCCAGCCCGTGGAAGTCTTCACCAAGGCATCCGAGGTCGTCCTGCGGTGCGGGCCCGCCGAGTTCGGGCTGCTCACGATGCCCGTCGAGGACTACCCCACCCTCCCCGAGCCGCCCGCCCGCGCGGGCACCGTCCCCGGCGACATCTTCGCCGCCGCCGTCGCCCAGGTCGTCCCGGCGGCGGGCCGCGACGACACCCTGCCCATGCTCACCGGCGTCCGCATCGACATCGAGGGCGACACGATGTGGCTCGCCTGCACCGACCGCTACCGCATCGCGGCCCGCGAGCTCACCTGGAGCCCGTCCGACCCGGCCTTCACCGCGGGCGTCGTCGTCCCCGCCCGCACCCTCGCCGACACCGCCAAGGCCATCCGCCCCGGCGCCGAGGTCGCCATCGACCTCGCCGGAACCGCCGACACCCTGATCGGCGTCTCCGGCGGCGGCCGCAGCATGACCAGCCGCCTCCTGGACGACCAGTACATCAACTACAAGTCCCGCCTGGCCGGCACCTGGGCCTCCATCGCCGAGATCGACACGGCCCCCTTCGTCGAGGCCCTCAAGCGCGCCGCCCTCGTCACCGAGCGCGGCACCCCGATCCGGCTGTCGTTCACGGCGGGCGAGGTCCGCATCAGCGCCGCGTCCGGCGACTCCGCCCGCGCCAACGAGAGCCTCGCGGTGGACCTGACCGGCGACGACGTCGAGGTCGCCTTCAGCCCCCAGTACCTCCTGGACGGCCTCGCCGGCATCGACACCCCGCGCACCCGCCTGGAATGCGCGGGCCCCACCAAGGCGTCCCTCCTGACCGCCATCCCCGAAGAGGAGGACTCCGAAGCCGCCGACACGGGCTACCGCTACCTGGTCATGCCCGTCCGCCTGACCTCCTGACCGACCCAAGGAGCCCCTGCCCGCCCCCCCCGAATCCCAAGCACCCCCGTCCCCACCGCCCTGCCACCGAAGACAAGGCCGCGCCTTGTCCGAGCCCACCGGACACGCACCCCGAACCGCGTGCACTAGAGAGCTGCGCGTGACTTTGTCCCCTTCCGAGCCTGAAGCGCACACGGGCGCGGTCACCCTTATCCGTCCCGCTCCAGATTTCCGTCCTGCGGGCCTCACGAGGCGCGGCACGGCCCGCCAGGGAGGAGCAGGACGCCCCCATGCGCGCGGCCCCTTCGCCTCATTCAAGGATTTGATCGCCGGGAGTTCATTGGCGAACCTGGGTCAGTAGGATGACCGGGAAGTTCACTAGATCGACCACAGCGGAGGGGCCGGAATGCTGGAGCGGATCACCGTCGATGAAGCTGTGCGCGCCCTGCGTCCGGACTTCGCCGTGCTGATCATGACGGCCGAGGGGCTGACGAACGGTCCGAGTGACGAGCAGTCGGCGGACTGGCTTGCCGGGGCCGCCGCGAAAGCGGCAGACGACCCGCACGTGGAGGCGTGGCGCGAGGCGTACCGGGCCTTCGGCGCCAAACCGCAGCGCACCCGCCCCTCGGTGGACGCGCTGCTCCGCCGGGCCGACGCGCTGCCGTCCATCAACCGCGTCGTGGACGCCTACAACGCGGTCAGCGTCGAGTACGCGCTGCCGATCGGCGGCGAGGACCTCGACGCCTACCAGGGACCGGCGCGGCTGGTCAGGGCCACCGGAGACGAGCCGTTCGACGTGATCACAAGCGGTGAGCCCGCCGTCGAGCACCCGTCCCCGGGCGAGGTCGTCTGGCGGGACGACGAGGGCGTGACGTGCCGCCGCTGGAACTGGCGCCAGTGCGTCCGGACGCGCCTGACGGAGAACACGGAGAACGGCCTGTTCCTCCTCGAACGCCTGGAGCCCTACTCCCTCGACCGGCTGACCGAGGCAGGCGAGGAACTGGCGACACGACTCCGCGCGATCTCGCCCGGCGCTCACATCCGAAGCCGCCTCATCGGCGGGCGGTGATGGTCACGGTCCTAGCGCTCAGCGCGGCCCTCGCCTACGGCGTCGCGGACTTCCTCGGCGGCGCGGCGGCCCGCCGCTCGACCGCGCTGAAGGCCCTGGCCTGGTGCGTCCCGATGGGCTTGGCCGTCGTGCTCGCCTCCGCGCTGCTCACCGGCGGCGGCACCGGATGGGGCCCGATGGCCTGGGGATTCGGCGCGGGCCTGGCGGGCGGGACGGGCCTGATCACCTTCTACCGGGCGCTCGCGCGGGGCCCGATGAGCGTGGTCGCCCCCGTATCCGCCCTCGCCGCCGCCGTGCTGCCGGTAGCGGTAGGCACGATGCAGGGCGAGCGGCTGGACGCGACGGTCCTGCTCGGCGTCCTCCTCTGCCTGGTCGCGATCGCCCTGGTCAGCATGGAGGAAGGCAGCGCCGACGAGACCGCCCCCGCCGCCTCCGGATGGCGGCGCCTCCTGGACTCGGGCCCGCTGATGGCCGGGGTGTCCGGCACCTGCTTCGGGATCTTCTTCATCCTCCTGAAGGAGGCCGGGGACGGCGGCGGCCTATGGCCGCTGGTCGCCGCCCGCGTAGGCAACGTCGTGGTCGTCTTCACGGCCCTGCTGTACCTGAAGATGTTCGGCGGCGCCTCCGAGCCCACCCCACCAGGAGCCCGACGCACGCTCATCGCCCTGACCCTCCTGTCGGGCGCCCTCGACGCCGGCGCGAACGCCCTCTACTTCATCGCCGTCCAGGACGGCCTGCTCAGCCTCGCCGCCGTCCTCACGTCCCTCTACCCGGCGATCACGGTCCTCCTGGCCCGAATCACCTACAGCGAGCGCCTCCGCACCGTCCAACGCCTGGGCATGGCCATAGCAGTAGCCGGTGTAGCCCTCGTAACCGTCGGCTGACCACACCCCCCACCCAAAACGCCCTGACCCCAGATATCGAACCCTGGTGGGGGCGACGAGGCCGCGCACGCCGAAGGAGCAGTTGCAGACCCTCGTGGGGGCGATGAGGACCGGGTACGGGCTCTGGCCCCCGCACATGACCTCGGTGTTGCGAACCCTCGTGGGGGCGATGAGGACTCGTCAACGCCGGTGTGCCGGCCCATGTCATGTTGCGAACCCTCGTGGGGGCGATGAGGACTATGGCCACCGAACGCCGCTACACCATCACCTGGTTGCGAACCCTCGTGGGGGCGATGAGGACCTGTGAGCGGGGGCTTCTAATGGCGCTTACGTCCGGTTGCGAACCCTCGTGGGGGCGATGAGGACCACGGCGCACATCACGGCGTACAGCCGCAGGCGTCGCTGTTGCGAACCCTCGTGGGGGCGATGAGGACCCCATGGTAAAGCCGCTGGCTGGAAGGCGCACGGATGGCCGGGCATGGAGCGCGATTTCAGCGAGCCTTCGGTTGTGCACGAGACCCCGGCGTGTCGCTGAAACGGTAGCGCTCTCGGACGGCACGCGGCGCCACCGGGCGCTGACGAGGTCGTTGCTCATGGGGGGAGCAGGTTCTGGGTGGCGGTTCGTAGGGCGCGGGCCGCGTTCTGGGTGAGTGGTTCGCCGTGGCCGAAGCAGGCGATCTCGGTGTCGAGGGCTGCCAGCCGCTGGAAGGAGGCGGCCGCTGCTGGTGGGTCGGCGTTGAACACGCCGAGGATGACGCTTCCGTCGGGGGTGCGGGCCACCGTGTCTCCGGTGAACAACACCTTCGGGCCGGGGAGGTGCAGAGCGACGCTGCCGGGTGTGTGGCCTGGCGCGGCCACGGCTTGGGCGCCGCCACCGAAGTCGAGGACGTCGCCGTCGTCGAGCTCGTGGTCCACATGCACCGGTGCGGGTGGCTCTGCTGGCAGTTGCTTGCGGGCCTGCTCCAATATGGGCCGCTCCCAGTCGGCGAGGATCGGGGGCGGGCCTGTCGTCTCGCCGCGGATGAACGGCGCGTCGGCGCGATGTGCGATGACGCGTACGTCTCCCCACTCTGCGATCTCGGCTGCGGCGCCGACGTGGTCTTCGTGGAAGTGTGTCAGCACCAGTCGTCGCAGGTCCGCCGGGTCGTGGCCGAGATCGCGGATCGCCTTGGCGATCAGTGGTGCGCTGCCGGAGGCGTAGGTGTCGATGAGGGTGAGGCCGTCGGGGTCCTGCCACAGATACGCGTTCGCCACGGGGAAGCGGAGCAGGTGCAGGCCGGGAAGCAACCGGATGACGTCCATGCGGCCGATGCTAGGAGCCCGCCGGACACCGCAGAGAGATCTACGCCCTGCGCGGATCGGCTATGAGCGGAAGCAAGACGGCGGCCGGAGGGCGGGACCGTAGGGCCCGCCCTCGTGGCTGTCGGTGGCGGTGGTGGTGGGATTCGAACCCACGGAAGCTTGCACTTCACACGCTTTCGAGGCGTGCGCCCTCGTCCACTAGGCGACACCACCGCGGGGAAGCCTACCGGACTCTGCGGTGCGTGAAGAACTCGGAGAGGAGTGCGGCGCACTCGGGGGCCATCACCTCGGCGACGACCTCGGGGCGGTGGTTGAGGCGGCGGTCGCGGACGACGTCCCAGAGGGAGCCGACCGCGCCGGCCTTCAGGTCGACGGCGCCGTAGACGAGGCGGTCGAGGCGGGCCTGGACGGCGGCTCCCGCGCACATCGTGCACGGTTCGAGGGTGACGACCAGTGTGCAGCCGGACAGGCGCCAGGTGCCCAGGGCGGACGCGGCGCGCCGCATGGCGACGATCTCCGCGTGGCCGGTGGGGTCGGCGGTGCGCTCGCGGTCGTTGTGGCCGGTGCCGATGATCTCGCCGGAGGCGTCCAGGACGACCGCGCCGACCGGGATCTCGCCCGCTTCGAAGGCCACGCGCGCCTCGTCCAGTGCCCGGCGCATCGCCTGCTCGGGGTCAGTCACGGAGGCGGTCGAACTCCTCGCCGAAACCGGCCTGCTCGGCGACCGCGAGCAGGGCGTCGCCGGGCAGGGCCCGCTCGCCGAGGTCGCTGAGGCGGCCGGGGTCGATGCCGAGGTCGTCCAGCAGGGCGGGGTCGCCGGCGGCGTCGCCGTCGGGGACCTCGCCGACGAGTTGGGTGAACAGTGAGCCGATGCCGTCCTCGCGGACGGTCGAGACGTACGCGCGGGGCTCGTCCTGGCCGTCCAGGCGCAGGACGGCGAACCAGTCGTCGTCCTGTTCGATCAGCAGCACCACGGGGTCGCCGTAGGACTCGACGGCCGCCTCCCGCATCAGGTCGGCGACGTCGTCGACGCCCTCGGCCTCGGCGAGGACGGCCTCGGTCCCGATCCAGCCCTGCGGGGTCCGCGCGAAGACGGCGGCGAAGTACGACACGTGGCCATTGTGGCCCAGGCCGGCGCCCCGATCACACCCCTGGCCAGCAAGGTGTCCGATTCGTTCCCAAGGTCAGCCGACGGTGTCGAGGGCGCGCTCGAAGGCGGCGGCGAAGCCGAGCCGGCCCGCGATGCTGAGGAGCATCTCGTCGGGGTACAGCTCCAGGTCGCCGGAGATGGCGCCGATCTCCATCTCGTCCAGCCCGAGGTCGGCGAAGATCGACATGTCGCCGACGGGGAGGACCTGGTCGAGCTCCTCGTCGTCGGGGATCGGGATGTCGAGGTACTCCAGGACCTGCCCGGCGAGCGGCCAGTCGACCGAGGCCGTGACGTCCGACAGGAAGACCATCACCTCGTCGCCCAGCAGCCGGATCGCGACGAAGAAGTCGTCGCCGACCGACACGAGCCCGACGGTGCCGCCGAGGCTCGGCTGCTGGCGCAGGGCATGGATCAAGCCCGCCAGATCCCCGGTGAGGGCCACCGGGAGGATCTCGGCCTCCCAGCGCTCGTCTTCCCGGTACACCACGACGGCGAAGTCCGTCGCGTCAACATCCGTCATTTCCACCCCACCGGCGCGGTTCCTGCCAGGGCATGGTCGCAGATGCGGCGCGCCCTCGCGTGCCCCACGGCCAAACTCGCCACCGCACCCGCGTGTGAGATCGGGAGTCAGTGCCGCATTTCCGGCGCACGATGTAGAAAGCTACTGGATGTCCGTCAGTTCAGGCGGAAGGTGCGGCGGCGCAGCGCCGCGTGGATGCGCGCGCGGCGGGAGCGGTGCGGGGTCACGCGTCGGCGCAGCTCGCGGGCCTCCGCGAGTTCCCGCAGGAAGATCGCGCGGCGGCGCAGCCGTTCGCGCACCTCCTCGGGGGTCACGTCACCCTGCCGGTCCTCGGCGGGGCGTGCTGTGACTTCGGTCACCGGGGGCGTCGGGGGGTCGGGCGCGGGCTCGCGGACCCGCGCCGGCTGCTGATCACTCTCGCTGCTCATATCGGCATACTGCCCAGCTCAGAGACGTCCTATCCTGGTCCACAAGGGTCTGGCAGGCGCTGCACGGTGCACTACGGTGTGCCCATGCAGACCCTCGCCGTCGACCATCCGCTCGTCGCGCACAAGCTCACCACGCTGCGGGACGTCCGCACGGACTCCCCCACGTTCCGCCGCCTGGCGGACGAACTGGTCACCCTTCTGGCGTACGAGGCTACCCGCGACGTCAGGGTCGTCGAGGCGACCGTCGCGACCCCGCTCGTCGAGGCCGGCGGCGTCCAGCTCGCGAGCCCGAAGCCGCTGGTCGTGCCGATCCTGCGCGCGGGCCTCGGGATGCTGGACGGTATGACGCGGCTGCTGCCCACCGCCGAGGTCGGCTTCCTCGGCATGATCCGCGACGAGGGCACCCTCCAGGCCCAGACGTATGCGACGCGCCTCCCCGACGACCTGTCCGGCAGGCAGTGCTACGTCCTCGACCCGATGCTCGCCACCGGCGGGACGCTCGCCGCCGCGATCAAGCTGCTGCTCGACCGGGGCGCCGACCACGTCACCGCCCTCTGCCTGCTCGCCGCCCCCGAGGGCCTGAAGTACCTGGAGCAGGCGTTCGCCGACACGGCCGCGCCCGTCCGGGTCGTCACGGCCGCGATCGACTCGCACCTGAACGAACAGGGCTTCATCATGCCCGGCCTGGGGGACGCCGGAGACCGCCTCTACGGCGTCGTCTGACCCCGGGTCGTTCAGGATTCGTTCGTCACCGGTACGGCGGATGTTCGTTCCAGGTGGCAAGGGGTAATAACGCGCTACGGAACGTCAGTGCGCGTTCCCCTCCGCCGTCCCGGCACAGGGGACCGTTTCGGACCGGGCGGTGCGAGCGAGGCCGAGGATTCATGATGGCTCACCAAGGGGATGGCGACCTGCGGCGCTACGCCGTGATCGGCGAGCGGCTGGGCGAGGAGTTCGAAGGGGTGCACGCGGACGAGACGGTGGCCCGCTGCGTGTCCGCCGCGCGGTACGGAGCCGAGGAGGTCACCGGGGCGGCGCCGCCCGAACTCGTCGAACGGATCGCGCGGCGGCATCTGGAGGTGCTCGCCACGGTGGCGGCCGAGAAGCGGCGCCGGGCGCGCCGGTCCTCCCTCGACAACGCGCCATGACGGTCGGGCCCGTCCCGCTCGTGGTCTGAGGAGTCACGCCAACGCGCCATAGTCCTTGCTTTGCCGGTGATGCGGGCTGTGCGAAACTGAACCGGGGTTCGTGACGCTCCGGGAGGCAGCCTTGCCCGCAGGGAAGTACATGACAGCGGCCGCCGCGGCCTCGGTGCCCGCGGCGGGTTCGCCGGCCGCCCTCGTCCCGGCGCTCGGCTGAGGCCCGGATGAGGCTCGTCACCCCCGGCGACTCCGCCCCCGCGTCCGTCAACAAGTACCTCCTCCCGCACGAGAACCAGGTCATCACCGTCCGGCGGCACCCGGCGGTGCTGATGGTGCCGGTCGGGTTCCTGCTCGGCGGTCTGATCGTCGCGAGCATCCTGAGCAACACCGCCGGGGGCGGCGGCTCGGCCATCTCGTGGATCTGGTGGGCCTGGCTGATCCTGCTCGCCTGGTTCGTCTGGCGGGTCGCGGAGTGGTCGGTCGACTACTTTGTGATCACCAACCAGCGCATGCTGCTGACCACCGGCCTCATCACGCGCAAGGTGGCGATGATGCCGCTGGCCAAGGTGACCGACATGAGCTTCAAGCGCACGATCGCCGGACGCATGCTCGGCTACGGCGAGTTCGTGCTGGAGTCCGCCGGTCAGGACCAGGCCCTGTCCACCGTCGAGTACCTCCCCTACCCCGAGCAGCTCTACCTGGAGGTATGCGAGATGATCTTCCCCAACAAGAACCCCTCGGACGACTGACCGCACGGCCATGCGACCCGCGTTCCGCTCGGCGAGCGCCACGCGGGACGAGCGAGCCGCGCCTCCGAGGGCCGATCGGCCTGCGGTTTTCCACGAGGACGGGCCGGTATCCCGGGTTTCCCGGCGATCTTGGGGGGATCGTCGGATACGGTCGGAGTCGAAAGGCGTCGCGCTCGCCGGGGGTCCCGGCGGGCCGCCGACCCGTCCGCAGGCCGCGCGCAGGGGCGCGGCAGGACAGCGCGGACGGACGCGGCGGGCCGCGCGGGGGCGGCCCCAACCGCCGTCGAACCGGCACCGCGCGGCGCTCGAACCACCGGTCCAAGGGGGGTGGACAGGTCTGAACGCGCGGGTGCTTGTCTTGCCGCTTCATTACTCTCGATGTGCGATAACCCGCAATGTGCAATCATGTCGGCACCCCAGCCGCCTGATTACTTCCGCTAAGTGAGTCCACATGCCGGGTCCAGGCAACGTCGGCGAACGTGTCCGCAACCTGCGGCTGACCAGACGCTTGTCGCAGGCACAGCTCGCCGGTCACGACCTTTCCGACAGCTACATCTCATTGATCGAGTCCGGTAAGCGCACGCCGACGCCGACCGTGCTGCGAATGCTGGCCGAGCGCCTCGGCTGCACTCCGGAGTACCTCGCCGAGGGCGTCGAGCCGGAGCAGCGCGCCCATCTGGAGGTGCGGGAGCGCCATGCGCACCTCGCGCTGCTGGGCGGCGACCCCGTGACCGCCGAGGCGGGCTTCGACGAGGTGATCGCGCGCAGCGACGACCAGGAGCTGACGGCGCGCGCCCGCTGGGGCCGCGCCCGCGCCCTGGAGGAGCTCGGCCGCACCGACGAGGCCATCGCGCTGTTCGAGGAGCTGCGCGAGCAGGCCGAGCGGGATCCGGGCCGCGCGAGCTGGCTGCCGCCGGTGATCGCGCTGGCCCGCTGCTACCACGCGGTCGGCGACCTCGGCCAGGCGATCGCGCTCGGCGAGCGCGCCATGGAGCGGCTGCGGCGGCTCGGCCTCGGCGTGGGCCAGGAGCACACCGAGGCGGGCCGGATCCTCCTGCTCGCCTATGTGGATCGCTCCGACCCGCGGCGCGCCCACGAGATCGGGCGGCGGCTGCTGTTCCCCGAGGTGCCGGGGGACGTCTCGTCCACCAGCGCCTCCTACCAGCGGGCCAGCCTCCTCGCGCTGGACGAGGGCACGATCGGCGATTCGCTGTACTTCGCCGACCAGGCACTGGCGGCGCGCGGCGACGGCCTTCCCGTCCAGACGCACGCGCGGCTGCATCTGGCGGCGGCAAAGGCGCTGCTCAGGGGCGTCCCGCCGTTCTCGGACGCGGCGCCCTCGCCGCTTCCGGGGGACGCCGGCGGGGTGGTCCCCACGTCCGGCGAGTACAGCGGGACGGGTCTGCCGGGCATCGAGCGGCCCCGCGCGGAGGGGACGAGGGAGAGCGCGCAGGAGGCGCTCGGACTTCTCCAGGGCGCCGCCGACCTCAGGGGCGCCGAGGCGACCGAGAGCGTCATAGCCAAGGCGCGCGCGCTCGTGCTGGTGGGCGAGGTGGACCAGGCGATCGTCCTGCTGGAGGAGTTCATCGACGCGGGCATGGCGCTCGCGCCGCCGGGCAACGGACCCCGTCCGGTGCCCGCGCCGCCCGACAACGAGCTCGTCGCGCGTAGCCAGCGCACCGTCCTGGCCCGGCTGGTCCTGGCGCGGGCCCGTGTCGCCCAGGGCGACCCCGGCGCCGCCCAGGCCGTCCTCAGGGCCGCCTCGGAGCAGCTCACGACCCTTCCGGCCGGGCGTCCGGCCGCCCATCTCTACCGTGAGCTGGGCGAGATGTACGAGCTCGTGCGCAGCAACGACGACGCCGCGGCGGCCTACCGCCGGGCACTGGAGGCCGCCGGCCTGCACCCCGCGCGGGCGCAGGAGGCGACCAGCGACCTCGGACGCGTCTGACCGTCCCTGGTTGGTGACACTGGACCCCGGAATAAATCCTGGGTACCAGTGTTCCTAACATAGAGACATGGGATGACCGGATGTCGCTGTGACGGGCGGCACCCGGTGTTCCGGACCGCAGCCGACCGAGGGGGACCGTTGACCCTGCGCACCGCCCGCCGCTCGTCGCTGGTCGACCAGGTGATCGAGCAGCTCAGGAGCGAGATCACCGGTGGGACCTGGCCGCTGGGCGCGAAGATCCCGGCCGAGCCGGTGCTGTCGGAGACCCTCGGCGTCGGCCGCAACACCGTCCGGGAGGCGGTGCGCGCCCTCACCCACGCCGGGCTCCTGGAGAGCCGCCAGGGCGACGGGACGTACGTGCGCGCCGTCAGCGAGCTGTCCGGCGCCGTCCGGCGGCGCCTGGAGACGGCGGAGCTGGTCGAGATCCTGGAGGTCAGGCGCGGGTTCGAGGTCGAGGCCGCCCGGCTCGCCGCCGAGCGCAGGACGCCGGAGGACATCGCCGCGATCACCACCGCGCTCGCCGGGCGGAACGCGGCCTGGGCGGCGGGCGACCACGCCGTCTTCGTCGAGGCCGACCTCGCGTTCCACACCGCCGTCGTCGACGCCACCCACAACCGGGTGCTGACCGACCTCTACCGCGACTTCAGCGCGGCGCTCCGCGCCAGCATCGGCGCCGCCGGGATCCTCCTGGAGCACGCCGACGTCCCGCACGGCCCCATCGCCTCCGCCATCGAGGCCGGGGACGTGACGGCCGCCACGGCCGCGACGCATGCGTGTCTGGACCAGATCCTGGCCTCGACGAAACCCCGCGTCCGCACCACTTGAAGGGACGCCCCCGCCGGGACGTCCGTGCCGCCTCCGGCTTCCGCGATCGCCAGATCTCCTAGCGCCGCCGAGTAGCCCGCCTGCGCCTCGGCACGCCCGGGATCGTTCGTGCGGCCCTCCGAAACCGAAGACCTGCCCAGTTCGACGCGCCATGACGGCGCATGACGAAGGTGAAATGACTACCTCGGCCATGACCCCGACCACCCGCGTCTCGCGCGCCACGGCCGCCTGGTCGCTCGCCGGCCTGGTGCTGCTGACGATCAACCTGCGCGCCGCGATCACCGGCGTCTCGCCGCTGCTCGGCGATCTGCGCGACGCGCTCTCGCTCTCGGGCGTGCAGGTCAGCGTGCTGACCACGCTCCCGGTGCTGTGCCTCGGCCTGTTCGCGTCGCTGGCGCCGGTGCTCGCGCGCCGGGTGGGGGCGGAGGTCGCCATCGCCGGATCGCTCGTGATGATCACGGCGGGGATCGTGGTCAGGGTCGTCCCGTCGCCGGTCGCGCTCTACCTTGGAACGGTCCTGGCCGGGGCGGGGATCGCGATGGGCAACGTGCTGATGCCCGCCGTCATCAAGCGCGCCTTCCCCGAGCGCGTCGGGTCGCTGACCGGCCTCGCGATGATGCTGATGGCCGCGAGCGGCGCCGTCGCGGCCGGGCTCGCCGTGCCGCTGGACGCGGCGGGCGGCTGGCGGCTCGCGCTCGCGGTGTGGGCCGTCCCGTCGCTGATCGCCGCGCTGACCTGGGGGCCTCTGGCCCGCGGCGCCCGCCGCGACCGCCCCCGGCAGGAAGGCGCCCCCCGCGCGGCCCGCGCCGGCGGAACGCTGCTGCGCTCGGCCAAGGCGTGGTTCGTGGCCGCGTTCATGGGCCTGGCGTCGCTGATGTTCTACGTGCTGATGTCATGGTTGCCGGAGATCATGCGGGACGCGGGATACGCGCCCGCGACGGCCGGGATGATGGTCTCGGCCATGCTGATCGTCGGTATCCCGCTCGGGTTCCTCGTCCCGGTGTTCGCCGCGCGGCTGCGCGACCAGCGTGCCCTCGTCGTCGCCGTGGCGGCGACGATGGTCGTCGGGATCCTCGGGCTGCTGGCCGCGCCCGAGGCCGGCTGGGTCTGGGTGCTCACGCTCGGCGTCGGGACCGGCAGCGCGTTCCCGCTCGCCTACACGCTGCTGAGCCTGCGGTCGCCGAGCCCCTCGGTCGCCGCGCGGCTGTCCGGGATGGCCCAGACCGGCGGCTACCTCCTCGCCGCGGCGGGGCCGCTGGCCGTGGGCGTCCTGCACAGCGTCACGGGCGGCTGGGAGGTCTCGCTCGTCCTCCTGCTCGCGCTCGTGGTGCCCGAGCTGGTCTTCGGCCTGCTGGCCGCGCGACCCGGGTTCGTGCGGCCGAGCCCGGACCGGGTGGAGCACCTGGTCGAGGCCAAGGAGATCAGGCTCCCCGAGCCCGCCAGGGCCCGCTGAGGCTCCAAGCCGTCCGTGCGACCGTGGCCTCAGAGTTCGAGCTTGAACCCCTCGTGGCTCCGGACGAAGCCGAGCGAATCGTAGAAGCGGTGCGCGCCGTCGCGGCGGCGATCGCTGGTCAGCTGCATCAACGTGCAGCCCCGCGAACGCGCGCGGTCGATGGTGTGGCGGAGCAGGAGACGCCCGAGCCCGGCGCCGCGCCGGTCGGCCCTGATCCGGACGGCCTCCACATGCGCGCGTTCCTGCCCGTGCCGTCCCAGGCCCGGGATGTAGGTGACCTGGAGGCAGCCCACGGCGGCGCCGCCGTCGTCGAGGACGAGAATCTCGTTGCGCGGGTCGGCGTCGACGGTCTCGAACGCGCGGACGTACGCCTCGTCCACCGTCGCGACGCCGTCGGTGAGCAGCGCGACGATGTCCGCGAGGTCGGCACGGACGGCCGGACGGACGATCACCCGTGCATGTCCACGGCGTCGAGGTCCAGGACCCGCGCGTGCAGGACGACCCGCTGGTGCAGCGCGGCGCGCAGGGCGCGGTGCAGGCCGTCCTCCAGGTAGAGCTCGCCCTTCCACTGGACGACGTGCGGGAACAGGTCGCCGTAGAAGGTGGAGTCCTTCGCCAGGAGCGACTGGAGGTCGAGCTCGCGTTTGGTGCTGACGAGCTGGTCGAGGCGGACCTGGCGGGGCGGGATCTTGGCCCAGTCCCGGGACGAGAGTCCGTGCTCGGGATAGGGCCTTCCGTCACCCACCGCCTTGAAGATCACGCCCTGAGTCTACGGGGTCGCATGGGGCCGGAGAAGGCACGGCAACTGAAGGGGTCACCGGGTTTCGCGAATCCGGTAAACCACTGACACCGCCACTCGGCGACGCGGTGAATAACTACGTCGCCGTGGCCGCGTCCAGCCCGGCCCCGCCGCGCCCGAGAGGGTCGCCCAGATCACACCCGGCCCTTCTTGGCCGCGTCGAGGAAGGCCCTCCAATCCGCCGTTCCGAAGCGCAGCACGCCCGCACCGGGAGCCTTGGAGTCCCGGACCAGAAAGGCGCCCCGTCCATCCCGGGCTATTTCGACGCAGTCCTGGCCGTCCCCGCTGTGCCTGCTCTTTCGCCAGGTGGGGCCCGATGGGGTGGGCGTGATCAAGCTGGGTCTCCGATCCGTGGTGGTCGTGGGGGGCGTCCTACATCTCGTCCGCGGCGCGGCGGATGAAGGCGCTGGATTCGTCCGGGGGGATCGCCCGTTCGCGGAGCTGCTCGAAGGCGAGATGGTAGCGGTAGACCTCCATCTCGTCCTCCACGTAGACGCTTCCCCGGAGAAGTTCCACAAAGACCATATCGGTCTGCGGATGGGGGAATTTGAGCGTGATGAATGATCCGGCCATCGCGGCGTGCGCGCCGGCGTCGAACGGCAGCACCTGGATCACCACGTTCGGCATCTCGGCGAGCGCGGACAGATGTTCGAGCTGCGCCTTCATGACCGCCGGGCCGCCCACGCGCCGCCGGATGGCCGCCTCGTCCAGCACGACGTGCAGATCGACGGGCGGCTCCTCACGCAGGCGCCGCTGCCTGCGCAGCCGGACGTCCACCCGCCTCTCGACCCTGCCCGGGGCGGGGTCGACGACCATGCCGATCAGGGCGCGGGCGTACTCCTCGGTCTGCAGGAGCCCGTTCAGGGACTGCGCGCTGTAGCAGCGCAGGGCCTGGGTCTCGGCTTCGAGGCCGATGTAGTCGGCGTAGTCGCTGCCGACATCGGGGAAGGCGTCCCACCAGCCGCGTTCCTCGGCCCCCCGCGCCATCGCGAGCAGCCGCTCGCGGTGGCTGCCGGTGACGTGGTAGAGGTCGATGAGCTTGCCGAGGTCGCCGGGCCGGACGAGCGTGGCCGCCGTCTCGACCCGCGACACCTTGGCGCTGGACCACCCGAGGCTGCCGGCGACCTCCTCGCCCGTCAGCCCCTCGATCTCGCGCAGCCTGCGGAGTTCGCGGGCGAGCTGCCGCGCCCGCACCGGTGGTGAGCGGCGTTCTGCCATATGGACCTCCGCCAGGCAGCCGACTGCTATGTTGCAAGGCTGCAAGCAATACTACGTGAAAGCTTGCATGTATCGCTACGTTCCCGCATGCTGAGACTTGGGGAGTGGGGCCCTGTGGCCTCGGGAGGCGAGAGCCTTGGCGATACCGGCACCAGAGCACGCACGTCCGGCGCGGGCGTGACCGCGGATGGACGAGCGAAACGGCATGATCGCGGGGGAGCCGCGTCCGGACGAGGGGCGGCTCGGCTACCACTTCCTCGCCGCCGTCGACATCGAGGGCTTCAGCCGCCTCCACACCCTCGAACAGGTGCGGACCCAGCGCGCGCTGAGCGTCGCGCTGGACGCCGCCGCGCACGCGGCCGGCCTCGACCGGCACCGCTGGACGATCCAGGTCACCGGCGACGGCGAGCTCGCCGTCCTGCCGCCCGGAATCGACGGGCCGCGCCTCGTCGCCGACTACCCGCACGAACTCGCCGACGCTCTAGCCGCCGTGAACCGGACCCGGCACCCGGCATCGCCCCCGTCCGCGCCCCGGCTGCGGGTGCGGCTCGCCCTGCACCACGGCCCCGTCGCCGACGGCCACCTCGGCCCGGCCGGCAGCGGCCCCATCGTGATCTCGCGCCTGCTCGACCTCGACCCCCTGCGCGCCGAGCTGTCCCGCCAGGAGGACGAGGACCTCGCCCTGATCGTCTCCCCCGCCCTCTACGACGACGTGGTCAGGAGCCGTTTCCGCGGCCTCGATCCGGAGGGCTTCTATCCGGTGGAGCAGATGGTCAAGGGCGTGCGGCACCTCGGCTACATCCGCGGCGGCCGGGAGCCGTCCGCTCCCGCCGCCCGTCCGCGCGCGGGCCCGCCGCGGACGCCGGTTCCCCTATTCTCTCTCGGCCGAAGGGGACGGACAATCCCGGCGCCGCAATGACCGGCGGGCGAACTCTTGCCGAGCGGACAATACCGGGATAGAACTCGATCAGGGACGAGACTCCGGTATGTGTTCGAACCCCGGCACCATCCGGTCCGGGGTCCTTTTGGCTGAGAGGGATGTAATGTCGGCTCCTGATTGGTCCACCGCCGCGTGGCGCAAGAGCGCTCGCAGCAACGGTATCGGCAACTGCGTCGAGGTCGCGGCATCCGGCGACATGATCGGTGTCCGCGACTCCAAGGACATCTCCGGGGGCGTGGTGCTCGTCTTCGCCAAGGACGACTGGTCGGCGTTCACCGGCACCGTCAAGGCGGCTCGCGCCCGCCACTGAAACGCTCCCTCCCCCGGTTTTCGTCCGCCCCCCGCTGATCAAGCGCGGTCCCTGCGGCCATCACCGGCGAATCCGGAGTACGTTCGCGGCTTGGACGTGTCATTCGTTGGGGGCACGTCCAAGCCGCGTTTCGTCCTGCCGCCATGCGGAGTCTCTGAACGATCATAGTTTTGGCCGCACGCCCACAACAGGAAGGCGAAAACGTTTGATCCCAACCGAGCTGTAAGGCCCAAAAACGGAACCGGAAGATCCCGCCATCGGGCCGCGCCGTCGGCTCGGCCGGCCCACCGGCCCGCCCCGACCGGGTGGCGGCGGCAGCCGGGGTATAGCTTGCAGCAAAGGCATCGGCAGAGCCCCATCGGCAGGGCCCCACCGGAGGCAGGCGCTTCATGGCTGAGTTCAAGGTCTTCCCCGATCCCGCCTCGCTCGCGCGGGAGGTCGCGGCGAGAGCGATAAGGGAGATCGACGAATCCGCCGGCGAGAATGGCGCGGCGACCTGGGTGCTGGCGGGCGGCAGCACTCCGGCGGCGGCCTATCGCATCATCGCCGAACACGCGGCGGACGTCGCCTGGGACCGCGTCAGCGTCATCATGGGCGACGAGCGATGCGTGCCGCTCGACCACCCCGACTCCAACTGGCGCCAGGCGGTCGACCTGCTGCTCTCCAAGGTCCCGATCCCCGAGTCCGGTCGGACGCCGCCTCCCGTGCACCTGCCGCCGGCCGAGGCCGCCGCCGAATACGCGAACGTCCTGGGCGCCCTCCCCGGGCAAACGGAATTCGGCCCCCGCCTCGACCATGTCTGGCTCGGCATGGGAGAGGACGGCCATTGCCTCTCCCTCTTCCCCGGCCACCCGGAACTCGACGTCACGGAACCGAGCGTCATTCCCGTCCTCGATTCCCCCAAGCCGCCGCCGGCCCGCATCACCCTCACCCTCGGCGCGCTCCGCGCGACCCGGAACTGCCTGATCATCGCGGCGGGCGCGGGCAAGGCCGCCGCCGTCGCCGCGGCGCGATCGGGCGACCTGGACCTTCCGGTGGCACTGGCCGCCCACACCATCGAAGAAGCGGGCGGAACAGTCACCTGGCTCCTGGACGAGGCCGCCGCGGGAAACTAGCCGGTCACCGCGCCGAGAGCCGAATCAGGGCCGGACGACCCTCGGACGCTCGACCGTGCCGGGAAGGTCGGTGACCTCCCAGGCCGCCTCGATCATCTGGAAGATCTCGTTCAGCGCGGCGTCCGGATCGGCCGCCTCGCGGGCCAGGGAGAAGGCGTCGATCGCGAACCTGGCGATCGTCCGGCAGGACGTCGTGGAGTCCGGCAGGCCGAACCCGGCGGCCATGGCCGCCGCCAGCGATTCCGCGTGGCGCAGCCGCATCGCGCTCTCGTACTGCCGCAGGGCGGGTGACCCGTCGATCATCTCCCAGATCGGGAGGGCGCCCTCGGCCCCGCAGTGCGCGACCAGGGCCTCGATCTCGCGGCGCAGCGCGGGGATGAGCCCTTCGTGCGGCGCCCGGTCGGTGACGGCCCGGACGAGGCGCAGCTCGAAGTCCTCGTCCTGCTCGAACACCAGGGCCTCTTTCGAGGCGAAGTGGGAGAACAGCGTGGTGACGGCCACGTCGGCCTCGGCGGCCACGTCGCGGATGCCCACCGCGTCGTAACCGCGCTCCAGGAAGAGCCGCAGGGCCGCGTCGGCGATCTTCTGGCGGGTCGCGGCCTTCTTGCGCTCGCGACGTCCGGGCACCGTCATGGCCTGATGCTACCAGATCCAAAACTGAATCAAGTGCTAAAAGCTAACCGTTAGTGCTATCGTCGGCCGCATGAAGAAAGTGATCTACACAGAGTTCGGCGGTCCTGACGTCCTGCGACTCCTGGACGCCGAGGAGCCCCACGCGGGCCCCGGCGAGGTGCGCGTCGCCGTGCGGGCGGCGGGGGTGAACCCCGTCGACTGGCGGCTCCGAGAGGGCCAGGTCCTGGGCGCCCACCCGATCACCCTGCCCGCCGGTGTGGGGCTGGACGCCGCCGGCGTGGTGGACGAGGTCGGCGACGGCGTCGAAGGCGTCGCGGTCGGCGACCAGGTGTTCGGCGAGGGGACCGACACCTACGCCGAGTTCTCCGTGCTGTCCGGCTGGGCCCGTATGCCCGCGGGCCTGACGTTCGAGGAGGCGGCCGGCTACCCCTCCGTGGTGGAGACCGCGCTGCGCGTCATCCGCGAGGTCGGCGTGCAACCGGGGCAGACGCTGCTGGTCAGCGGCGCGGCCGGGGGAGTCGGGTCCGCGGTGCTGCAGATCGCCCGCGACCGGGGCATCACGGTGATCGGCACGGCCGGCGCCGAGAACCAGGACTACGTGCGCGGCCTGGGCGCCGTCGCCACGACGTACGGCGCGGGCTGGGTCGAGCGGGTGCGCGGGCTCGGCAGGCCCGATGCCGCGCTCGACCTGGCCGGCGCGGGCGTGATCGGTGACCTCGTCGAGTTGGCCGGCGACCCGCGGAAGGTCGTCACCATCGCCGACCTCGACGCGCCCAGGCTCGGTGTCCGGTTCTCCAACCAGGCCGGGAGCATGAAGGACGCGCTGGCGGAGGCCGTCCGGCTCATCTCGGACGGCGGGCTCCACATCCCCGTCCAGAAGTCGTACACGCTGGGCGAGGCCGCGGCCGCGCACATCGACAGCCGCTCCGGCCACACCCGCGGCCGCCGGGTGATCCTCATCTGACACCCCGCCGTAAAGGCCGTGAGCGCGCCCCCGAGTCGCCTCGGGGGCGCGTGGTGCACACGAGGGCCGGCCGCCCTCACACCACGTCGAGGAACCGGAGCACGGCCAGCACCCTGCGGTGGTCGGCGTCGGCCTTGGGCAGGTCCAGCTTGGCGAAGATGTTGTTGATGTGCTTGGCGACGGCGCTGTCGCTGATCACCAGACCCGCCGCGATGCCCGCGTTGGAGCGTCCGCTCGCCATGAGCTCCAGGACCTCGTGCTCCCGCCGAGTGAGGCGGTCGAGCGGACCGCTGTGTCGGCGGAGGAGGAGCTGCGAGACGACCTGCGGGTCGAGCGCCGTGCCCCCGGCCGCGACCCGGCGGACGGAGTCGGCGAACTCCTCGACGTCCGCGACCCGTTGCTTGAGCAGGTACCCGATCTTCGAGGTGTTGGCGGCGAGCAGATCGGTGGCGTACCGCTCCTCCACGTACTGCGAGAGGAGCAGCACCGCCGTGTCCGGCCACCGGCGGCGGATCACGGTGGCGGCGCGCACGCCCTCGTCGGTGAAGTCGGGGGGCATGCGCACGTCCACCACGGCGATGTCGGGGCGGTGCTCGGCGACGGCCGCGAGCAGCGCCTCACCGTCTTCCACCTGGGCGGCCACCTCGAAGCCCGCCATCTCCAGCACCTTGACCACTCCGATCCTGAGCAGGACGGAATCCTCGGCTATCACGGCGCGCACGGCAGCTCCACGGTGATGACGGTCGGCCCCCCGAGGGGGCTGTGGCAGGTGAACGTGCCATCGACGGACGCGGCGCGCTTGGCGAGGCCCGCGAGCCCGGTACCTCCGGACGGTCCCGCGCCGCCCACCCCGTCGTCGGCGATGACGACCACCAGTGTCCCGCCTCTCCGCTCGACGGTGACCTCCGCCTTCGACGCCCGGGCGTGCTTGACCACGTTCGTCAGCGCCTCGGAGACGGTGAAGTACGCGACGGCCTCGGCGGTCGCCGGCGGACGGGTCGCCAGGTCCACCGAGAGCCGGACGGGGATGGGCGCGCGGGCCGCGACGCCCGACAGGGCGGCGTCGAGCCCGCGGTCGTCGAGGACGGCCGGGTGCAGCCCGCGCACGAGATCGTTCAGCTCGGCGACGGCCTGCTTCGCCTCGGTGTGGGCGTCGTCGATCACCCGGCGCGCCTCCGCGGAGAGGTCGGTGAGCGTCGCCCTGGCGATCCCGAGGTTGACCGCCAGCGCCACCAGCCGCTGCTGGGCGCCGTCGTGCAGGTCGCGCTCGATCCGGCGCCGCTCGGCGTCGGCCGCGTCGACGACGCCCGCGCGGCTCTCGGTGAGGTCCTCGACCCTGCGTTGCAGTCGCTCGGCCCGGGTCTGACCCAGCAGGACGTTGGCCACCCCGGCCTCCAGCCGCGCCACACGCCCGGTCAGCCACGGCATCACCGCCGTCAGGGCGAGGCCGCCCGCCGTGATGTAGGCGGCCTGTGTCGTGTATCCGACCTGGGTCAGCCGCTGCTCGGGCGGCAGCGCCCAGATCCACACGTAGATGCTCGCCGCGGCGAATCCCGCCGCCCACAGGACGAGCACGGCGGCCTCCACCGGGGCGAGGAGCGGGCCCACCAGACCGTGGTAGGCGATCTGCCGCCAGGCGCCCGGTGATCGCAACCACTGGATCGGGTGCCGCAGCGCCGGCCGTCCCGTCCTCGGCGGCACTTGGAGCGCGCCCGGCCCGCGCAGCGTCCGGTACCTCCACCGCTGCACCGCCGTCAGAACCCCGGCCGAGACGATCAGGAGCGCCGCCGGGAGCGGGGCGAACCCCGGCACCACCACCGCCAGGCCCACCAGCCAGACCCACAGCGCCACCGCGACGAGGTGCGGTGGCAGGCCCGCCGCGACGAAGGCCGTCGAGCGTCCCGCTTCCCGGAACGGCCGCCGCAGGGACTCCGGCGGGTGAAGCGCGAAAGGCATGGGCACGACAGTAAAGCCCCAGGACATGGCGGAGCCATGGCGCCCGTGCCCGCATCGGGGTGCGGTTTTCCGCACCCCGAGCCGGGCCGGACGCCCCGCCCGGTGCCGGTGCCGGTGCCGCACGCGTCGAAGCACCCCGATGGCGGGCGCGGCGGTCAGGAGATCGACATGCCGCCGTCGATGCACAGCACCTGGCCGGTCATGTAGTCGGCGTCCAGCAGCAGCTCGACACCGCGCGCCACCTCGCCGGCGGTGCCCATGCGGCCGAACGCGGTCCGGGCCACGAGCGCGGCGCCGACCTCGGCGGGCACGGTCTCGGTGAGCGCGGAGGCCATCAGTCCGGGGGACAGCGCGTTGACCGTCACCTTCCACCGACCGCACTCCAGGGCCAGGCTCCGCGTCATCCCCAGCACTCCGGCCTTGGAGGCCGAGTAGGCCGTCTGGCCCCGGCTGCCGATGAGCGCGGCGGGCGAGACGACGTTGATGACGCGTCCCCAGCGGGCCCCCACCATGTCCGGGAGCACCGCCCGGCAGGTGTGGAAGGTGCCGATCAGGTTGACGGCGATGGTCTGCGTCCAGTCGTCGACGGACTGCATGGCCATGAGCCCGTCGCGGCGGATCGCGCCCGCGTTGACGAGCACGCTGATCGGACCCAGTTCGGCGCGCACCCGGGCCACCATGGCCTGCGTGGCGGCCCAGTCGGCGACGTCCGCCCGCACGAGCACGCTGGGCCCGCCGAGTTCGGCCGCGACCTCGCGGGCGCGGTCCTCACCGGAGGCGTGGTGCAGCGCCAGCCGGTAGCCGCGCTCGTCGAGGACGCGCGCCACGGCGGCGCCGAGCGCGCCCGAGGCGCCGGTGACGAGGGCGACGCGGCCGTCGCTGCCCGGCGGTGCCATCAGATCGGCGCTCCCGGCGCCCCGCACAGGCCGTGGGCGCTCCGTGCCGAGGCGAAGCCTCCGATGGTCATCGCATCCACTCCGAACTCATGAGATACGGGACAGCCCTCCAAGCGCGGCCGACCCCCTGGCGCCGCGTACGGGCGCCTCGCCAGCGGGTTCCCTGCGGTTCCGCTACCGGCCGGGCTCGTCGGCGGCGTCCACCACGAACCGCTCGGCCGCCGCCGCGTCGACCCCGAGCGAGGTCAGCAGCCCGGTGCCGTTCTCCTCCTCCAGCAGCCCCAGCAGGACGTGGCCGGTGCCGACGCCGTCGTCGTCGAGCCGCAGCGCCGTCCTGAAGGTCAGTTCGAGCGCCTTCTTCGCGGGGGCGCTGTAGGGAATCATCACCGGGTCGGCGTCGCCGCGCGGCGGCAGGGTCGCCACCGCCGTGTCCCGCGCCCGGTCCGGGTCGACGCCCTGGGCCCGCAGCGCGGCGACCGCGGTGCCGTCGGTGCCGAGCAGGCCGAGGACGAGGTGCGCGGGCACGATCTCGGCGTTGCCCGCCTGCTTGGCCTCGTTCATGCCCGCGACGACCGCCTTGTGGGCGGGCCGGGTGAGCTTCTCGAAGGCGGGCGGGCCGGCGGCGGGGGGCTTGGCGACGAAGCGGCTCTGGACGGCCTGCTTGGTGACGCCCATCGCGCGCCCGATGTCGGTCCAGGACGCCCCGGAGCGGCGGGCCTGGCCGACGAAGTGGTCGAGGAGGCGGTCGGAGACCTCGCCGATGTGGTCGGCCATCCGCACCGCTGCGGTCAACCGGTCGAGGGCGCCGGTGTCGTCCGTGGCGATCGCCGTGATCAGGTCGTCGAGCCTGACCGGCGGAGTGCTCTGGGTCATGTCGTCAGCCTTCGTTGTCGATCCGCTGGCGTCAAGGTGAAGTTGACGATCCATCGCCGGAGGTGCGCGACCCATCGCCGGAGGCGCGTGCGCCGCGGTCGGCGGGCGGCGAGCCCCGATATGCGTCGAACACCTGCTCGGGGCCGCCGCGCTCGCCTCCCGGGCACGCGCGACGGCCGGTGCGCCTACCAGGTGATCGGCATTTCGGCCGGGCCGAATGCCTGGATCGAGTGGTACTTGTACGTCAGCTCCGATTCGGGCACCGCCAGCGCGAGCGTGGGGATCCGCTCGAACAGCATCGTGTAGACGATCTCCAGCAGGTCCGGCACCATGCGGTTGGCCGGGCACCGGTGCGGCCCGTGGCCGAACGCCAGGTGCTTGACGGGCTCCTCCCGCATGAGGTCGAGCCGGTTGGGGTGCGGGCACACCGCCGGGTCGCGGTTGACGGGGAACATCGGCAGGGCCAGGCCGTCGCCCGCCTTGACCAGCGTGTCGCCGATGAGCACGTCCTCCGTCGCCAGCCGCATCGGGGTGCCGTCGTTGACCGAGAAGAACCGGAGCATCTCCTCCACCGCGATGGTCAGCCGGTCCGGGTCGGCGAGCAGCGTCACCCGCTCCTGCGGATGGTTCAGCAGGGTGAGCACGCCCAGCGAGATCATCGTGGCGACCGAGTTGTGGATGCCCTGGGCGTTCGCCAGCATCATGGGCGCCAGCCTGAACCAGTCGACCTCGCCGTGCTCGTCGCGCTCCCTCATGATGAGGCGGCTCATCATGTCGTCGCCGAGGTTGTTCGCCTTCTCCTTCAGGACGTCCATGGCGTGGCCGTTCAGTCGCGCGGCCATCGCCTCCTCCTCGTCCTCGCTGGAGAGCAGGAGGTTCCGGACGTTGTCCCGCATCTCATGCAGTTCGGCCGCCGGAATTCCGAGGACCATCTCCTGGAGCCGCCAGGCGACCGGGAACGACAGTTCCGACACCAGGTCGACCGGCTTCTCCCCGCGCTCCAGCAGGGCGTCGATCTTCTCGCTCGTGGCGGCCCGCATGAGCGGACGCATTTTGGCGAGCGCGCGCGGGGCGAATTCCTGGAGGATCGACCTCTTCTTCTCCATGTGCGCCGGGCCGTCCAAATTGATCATGAACGGCGCGCAGTACTTCAACTTGTTCAGCGCGCTCGGCGTCAGCTTCGGGAAGTCGGGCCGCAGCTTGTCCGAGCTGAACCGCGGGTCGGAGAGCACGAGCCGGGCGTACTCGGGCCGCACCACCATCCACGCCAGTTTTCCGGTGGGCAGCGTCACCCGGCCGATGCCGCGCTCCCGCAGCGTCTCGTACTCGGCCGGCAGCACGCCGGGCTCTTGTCGCCGGATGGGGAAGGTCGGTAGCTCCGTCATGCTATGCCTCCGCGGTCCAGTGGTAGAAACGGGTGGCCAGTGAATGGCTGTTCGGGTCATAGGGCGGAATGATCCGCGTCAGGTCGTCGACGAGTTGCAGGAAACGGGGATCCCCGTCCGTCCACACCTTGCTGATCGCCTCGATGCTGTTGGAATCGGAGAAGTCCTGGATGTGCAGGTAGACCCCGCGCCACAGATAGATCTGGCGGCGCAGCGTGCCCATGCTCTGCGGGATGTCGGTCGCATCCGATTCCGCGAAAAGGCGCGCCACCTCGGGGATGTGCTCCCGCAGCTGCTTGTTCACGATGATCGCGCTGTAGGTCTGCTCCAGGTTCTCCAGCCGCTCGGCCGGCCACAGATAGAAGCGCTCGGCCTCCCGCTGGTCGTGCGGGCCGTCCCATTCATCGGTCGCGGTGTAGTCGCCGAAATAGGCCGAGAGGCGCTCGTTCAGACGCGCGCACCGGGGATCGGTGGTCGCCGCCTGGTACGCCTCGGCCGCGTCCGCGACGTCCCAGTCCTGTAGGTGGATGTAGAGATCGCTGTAGGTGAAGACCTGCCTGCGGCGCAGTTGGGGCAGCTCGGACGCGACCTCGCCGTCGAACTCCTGGAAGATCTTCTTGACATCGGGGATGTCATCACTGTCGAACGTGCCGACGGCGACGGTGCTCGGCATAGGCGTCTCCTCACGGTTCGCTGATGGAACTGCGCCGCGTCACGGACCCCGCGGGGTTCGCTTCAAGGTCGCGGCCAAGACTGCGCTCGCGCCTTCGACGCCGGATCGACGACGAATAGATGACCGGTTCGCGCCCTCCGCGGGCCGCGTGGCGGGCTCGACGGGTCCTCGAACCGAGGTCGAACGGCGCCGGACATCGTCGGGGCGACGGTTCCGAACCCGCGACGGTTGTGAGGTGTCTGGTCGTGCCGAGCACGCAGCAGCAAATTGACCACGGCGTGGTCGTCGACGCCGGCTATGAGACGGTGTTCGACCTGGTGGCCGACGTCGGGCGCTGGCCGCAGTTCCACCTTTCCGCCGTGCACGCGGAAGTGCTCCACAGCAACGAGAAGGGCGACCTGATCCAGCACTGGGCGCTGGACGGCGACTCCACCGTCCGCACCTGGCGGACGGTGCGCCGCTCCGACCGGGCCGGACGCCGCATCACGTTCTCCTACATGGACGCCGATCCGCCGGACACCGAGGTTCGCGGCGAATGGGTGTTCACCGAACTGGCGCCGGACCGGACCCGCGTCGAACTGCGGCACACCATCGAGGGACCGGCCCGCGCCGATCTCGGCCCGCTGCTGGACGGGATCGGCCTGGACGGCAAGGAGCATCTCGACACGCTGCGCGACACGGCGGAACGGCGCGCCGAACTCGACGACCTCGTCGTCTCCTTCACCGACCCGCTCTTCATCGCGGGCTCCGTCGAGGACGCCTACGAATATCTCTACCGGGCGGACCTGTGGCCCGAGCGCATCCCGCACGTGGTGGGGCTCGACCTGACCGAGGACGTGCCGAACGTCCAGTTCTTCGACATGGACACCAAAAGCCCGGACGGCACCACGCATTCCGTCCGCTCGGTGCGGATCTGCCTGCCGCCCAACCTGATCGTGTACAAGCAGATCTCGCTGCCCGCCGTTCTGGACGCGCACACCGGTCACTGGCGGTTCACCGAGACGCGGGAGGGCGTCGTCGCCGAGTCCCGGCACAGCAGCACGATCAAGCCCTCGGCGGTGTCGCAGCTCGGCGGCGGGACGGTCGACGGCGCACGCCGGTACCTGCGGCGCCTGCTGAGCGGCCACAGCATGACCAACCTCCGCCTCACCAAGACGTTCGCGGAGGAGCGCGCCGGTCTCCGACCGGGTACGGACCGTTGAACCGACAGGAAACCGCTGAGTCAGGAGGGGTCATGGCCGAGGAGACGACCGCGAGAGGCGGGGGGATCTGGGCGGCCGCCGATCTGCTGACGCCGATGGCCGTCCGGGTGGCGGCGACGCTGCGGCTGGCCGACCACATCGCCGCGGGCACCCGAACGGCGCGGGCACTGGCCGAGGCCGTGCACGCCGACCAGGACGTGCTCGGACGCCTGCTGGACCATCTGGTGACCGCCGGAGTGCTGTCGAGCACGGGGGAAGGCGCCTATGACCTGACGGACATGGGCGGCCACCTCCGGGACGGGGAGCCCGAGGGGATGCGGTCGGTGCTCGACATCGAGGGCGCCATCGGGCACGCCGAGTTGAGTCTCATCCATCTGCTGCACACGGTCCGCACCGGCGAGCCGGCGTTCCCGCAGCAGTACGGCCTGACGTTCTGGGAGGACCTCTCGGCCGACGACGGGCGCGCCGAGTCGTTCGACGCGCTGATGGGCGCCCGGCTGGCGGCGCACGCGCCCGCCGTGGCCACCGCGTACCCCTGGGGAAGCCTGCGCCATGTCATCGACGTCGGCGGTGGCGACGGCAGCATGCTGATCGCCATCCTCCAGGCCCACGGCGAGCTGCGCGGGACGGTCCTCGACCTGCCCGGCCCCGTCCGCCGCGCTGGGAAGGCCATCGCCGCGGCCGGTCTCGACCACCGCGCCGACACCGTGGCCGGCAGCTTCTTCGACGAGCTTCCCACCGGGGCGGACGGCTATCTGCTGTCGAGCATCCTGCACAACTGGGACGACGCGTCGGCCGCCCGCATCTTGCGGCGCTGCGCCGACGCCGCGTCCACGTCTACGTCCGCGTCCGTGTCCACGGGCGCGGGCACGGGCACGGGCGGCAGCGTGCTCGTCGTCGACTACTTCACCGACCAGAGCGTCATGACCGAAGGCGACCTCCGCATGCTCTGCTACTTCGGAGGCAGGCAGCACAGCATCGAGCAGCTCGGCGAACTGGCCGGGGCCACCGGCCTCAAAATCGCCTCGATCATGCCCGCCGGACGCCTCTCCGTCGTCGAGCTGCGCGCGTCCGGCTGAGGCGTCACATCACGGGCGACCTGGTTTCGACGCGGTCACCCGGCCGGGCGTGAACCGCCGTTCCCGGTTTTCGTCAGGAACCGGGCCTGCACCCCGTCCAGGAGTATCGCCAGCCCGTTCTCGAACCGTTCGTCGGCCTCGCCGATCTCCGAGGCCCGCATCATCTCGCTCAGATGGGGGAACTCGCCGGTCGCGATCATGGACTTCAGATACGGCCCCATGCGCAGCCGCCAGGCATGGCGGTCGACGCCGGACCGGTGAGCGGTCGCCCGCTCGGTCAACTCGGCCTGCACGGTGCCGCTGACCCAGGAGTGGAGCAGGTTCAGCACGTCGAGCGTCTCGTCCATGCCGAGCCCGCCGCCGGCGAGCAGGGCGAGATCGCGCTCCATGCCGCGCAGGAGGTTGGGGCCCATGACCGGGCGGGTGCCGAGGAGCGGGGCGAGCCAGGGATGCCGCAGGAAGGTCTGCCTGCGGCGGCGGGCCAGGGCCGTCAGATCGGCGCGGACGTCACCGGTCGGCTCCTGCGGCTCGAAGCCCGTCGCCTGGTCGATCATCACCGTGTACAGGTCTTCCTTGGCCGGCAGGTACCGGTACAGGGTCATCGTGCCGGTGCCGAGCCTCTTGGCGATCGTCCGCATCGACGCGGCCTCGATGCCCTCGGCGTCCGCGATCTCGATCGCCGCCTCGGCGATCTGCTCGCGGCTGTGCTGGGGCGCCGGACCTCGCGTGGGCTTGTCCGCCCGCATCCAGATGATGGGTTCCGAGTCCGACACGACGACCATCGTACGCGCGCGGTTCCGCCTGTTGCGTGCGTCGCTCGCGGCTGGTTATGTTGAAACCGCGTACATTGTACTCGGTCAGGAGGTGCTCCATGGATGACGCGATCGTGCACACCAGCCGGCTGCGGAAGCAGTTCGGGGAAGTCGCCGCGCTGACCGGCCTGGACCTGATGGTGCCCTCGAACATCATCTATGGCCTGCTCGGCCCGAAAGGCGCCGGCAAGAGCACCGCCGTGCAGATCCTGAGCACGCTGACCAAGCCCACCGGCGGACGGGCCGTCGTCGCCGGATTCGATGTGGCCCGGTACCCCGAGGAGGTCCGGAAAATGATCGGGATCGCCGGTCAGGACGCCTCCCTCGACGACAGGCTGACGGCCCGGGAGAACCTGCGGATCTTCGGCCGCCGGTCGCGGCTGGGCACGCGCGGCGCCCGGCGGCGCGCGGACGAGCTGTTGGAACGGTTCGATCTCGCTCAGGCGGGCGACCGTCCGGTCGGCGGCTACCCCGGCGGCAGGCGCCGCCTGGTGCACCTGCTCGCGAGCCTGCTGCCCGGCCCCGCCGTGCTCCTGCTCGACGAGCCCACCAAGGGGCTCGACGTCCGGAGCCGCCGGGCGATCTGGGCGAGCGTCCGCCAGCTGGTGGCCGACGGGACCACGGTCCTGCTCGCCACCCAGTACCTGGACGAGGTGGACCAGCTCGCCTCGGCCGTCGGCGTGATCGACCACGGCAACCTGATCGCCGAAGGCGGACCGGCCCAGCTCAAGTCCCAGATCGGCAGGCACATCGACGTCGTGGTGGAGGCCGCCGAGCACCTGCCGTGCGCCATGGCGCTGCTGGAGAGGATCACCGGCCGGTGCCCGGAGGCGGACGGCCTGCACATCGTCGTCGCCGCCGTCGACGCGGTGCCGACCGTGCCGCAGATCGTGCGCGAACTCGACGCGTCCGGCGCCGTGATCCGCACCATCGGGATTCGCGAGCCGAGCCTCGACGACGTCGTCCTGTCCCTGACCGGCAAGAACGCCCCACCGGCGGAACCGGTCGGGTGCGTCGCAGGCGGGACGGGAGCGCGGTTCCCGGCTCAGGAGGGGCACTGATGCGGGTCGTCATCGTCGGAGGTGGGACCGTCGGGCTGTGCACCGGCGTCATGCTCGCCCGCCACGGGATCTCCGTCCACGTACTGGAGCGCAGGACGCGGGCCGACGACCATCCGAGGGCGTTCGGCGTCAACGACCGGTCGGCGGAGATCCTGCGCGAGGCCGGTATCGAGATCGAGACGGAGGAGCGCGCCCGGGGCCTGATGAGCGGTCCCAGCCTGGCCGAGGCGAAGGCCGTCACCGCCCGGTTCGAGCCGCCGGAGATCGGACCGGCGAGGCTGGGAAGCTGCCCGCAGGACCGGGTCGACCGGGCCGCGGCGGCGCGGCTGCGGGAACTGGGCGGCACGGTGGAGTTCGGCGGCGAGGTGGTCGCGGTCGCCGATGGCGCCGTCACGACGTCCGACGGCAGGACCGTCACGGCCGACCATGTGATCGCCGCCGACGGCGGCCGCAGCACGGTCCGGGACCTGCTCGGCATCGGCGTGACCGGGCCGGGCGCGATCGGCACCGGCCACATGCTCAACGTGCTGTTCCGCGCCGAACTGCCGGCCCCGCCGTCCTCCATGACGTTCCTGCGCAACGAGCGGGCGTCCGGAACCCTGATGAAGGTCGACGCGAGCCGCTGGGTCTTCCACATACCGAACGGCGACCCGAACACGCCCACCGAGCGGATCCGGCAGACGATCAGGGACGCCACCGGGGTCCCCGATGCCGAGCCGGAGATCATCAGCCTGCTGCCCTGGTCGGCACGGGCCCAGGTGGCCGACAGCTTCAGGCGGGGGAACGTCTTCCTCGTCGGCGACGCGGCGCACGTGGTGCCCCCGGTCGGCGGTTTCGGGCTCAACATGGGCATCGCCGACGCCCACAACCTGGCGTGGAAGCTGGCCGCCGGCGGTGACGGGCTGCTCGACACCTACGACGCCGAGCGCCGGGCGGTCGCGCTGTTCACCATGCGGCAGTCCATGATCCGCCTCCGCAACCGCGACCTGCACTGGGACACCGATCCGGGCCGGGCCGCCGACCGCGCGGCCGTCGGCATGGCGGACCTCATGATCCCCGTGGTCGGGTACCGGTACGAGTCGCGCGCGATCATCGCCCCGGAACCGCTCGCTGACCTGCGGAGCCTCACACTGGACGGGGCGCCGGGCAGCCGCCTGCCGCACCGCTGGCTCCCGGACGGGCGGTCCACGGTCGACCTCGTGGACGGCTTCACGCTGATCACCGGGACCGCGGGCGACCACTGGCTGGAGGCCGCGCGGAAGCTGGGGATCACGGCGCACGCGGTCGACCGGTGGGCCGAGGCCGCCGACATCCGCGAGGACGGCGCCGTGCTCGTCCGTCCCGACGGCTTCGTCGGCTGGCGTGTGGCCACGACGCGAAACACCGCGGCCACCGGCGGGCAGCAGTTGCGGGACGCACTCGACCGGATCCTCTGCCGCCGGTAGGACGACCGCCACCGCACACAAGGACGCGCACCGCCGGACGCGATCGCACCGCGTCCGGCAGCACCCTCCTGCGCCGCCGCGCGGGCGCCCTCCTGCGCCGCCGCGCGGGCGGCCCCGGTCGAACCGGACACGAAGCCGCCTCGAATCACCGCCGCGAAGATCGGCACAGCGTCTTCGCCCGTACCTCGCGGAGCGGATGAAACGGCGTTGTGGCGGCCGGCATCGAGATGCCTGTCAATGCGGAGGAGGCGAACGGGTGGATTTCGGAGCTGATCCCTATCCCGAGTACGCGCGGCTGCGTGAACACGAGCCCGTCCGGCACGTTCTGGAAGGCCAGGGGCTCTACGGAGTGCTGGTGACCCGGTATGAGGACGTGCGCATGCTGCTGAACGACCCCCGGATGAGCAAGGACCCGCGCAACGCGCCGGGCGATTGGCAGGAAGCGGGGAAGGGACGGCCGCTGGAGGACCGTTCCGGGCTCGGGACCCATCTGATGACCACCGACGCGTCCGAGCACACGCGGCTGCGCCGGCTGGTCTCGACCGCGTTCACCGCCCGCCGCGTCGAGGGCCTGCGCGGCCAGGTCCAGCAGATCACGGACGGGCTGCTCGACGAGATCGTGCCGGCGGGACGCGTCGACCTCGTCTCCGAGTTCGCGTTCCCACTGGCGATCACGGTGATCTGCGAGCTGCTCGGGGTGCCGGCGGCGGACCAGGACGTGTTCCAGCGCTGGACGAAGGACTTCCGCCGGTGGACGAACAAGGCCGCCGACGACCCGGGCGGCGGGGCGGGCGAGCGGCCGGTCGGCCTGCGCGACCTCCTCGCGTACCTGACCGAGCTGGTCGAGATGCGTCGCCGCGAACCGGCCGACGGCCTGGTGGACGCCCTGATAGCGGCCAGGGACGCGGGCGACAGGCTGAACGAGACGGAGCTGCTGTCCATGCTCGCCCTGCTGCTGGTCGGGGGCTTCGAGACGACGGTCAATCTGATCGGGAACGGAACCCTCGCCCTCATCCGCCACCCCGACCAGCTCAAGCTGCTGCGGGAGCGACCGGAACTCCTCGATTCGGCGCTGGAGGAAATGCTCCGGTACGACGGATCGTTCGAAACGGCGACCTGGCGGTTCCCGCTGGAGCCCATCGAGATCGCCGGCACCCGTATCGAGAAGGGCTATCCGGTCCTCCTCTCCTTGGCGTCGGCCAACCGGGACCCCGGAAAGTTCATGGCGCCTGACCGGTTCGATGTCGCCCGAGCCGAGAACGGGCACGTGGGCTTCGGACGCGGCGCGCACTTCTGCCTCGGTGCCCCGCTGGCCCGGATGGAGGGCCGGATCGCGTTCGAGGGCCTCCTGCGCAGGCTGCCCAACCTCGCCCTGGCCGTACCGCCCGAGCGGCTGCGCTGGCAGCGGAGCCTCACGATCCGCGGCCTGGAATCGCTGCCGGTCACGTTCGACGCCTGACCCCGCCTTCGGCGCGGGCCATCAATGAAGGGCCATCAGTGAAGGGCTATCAGTGAAGGGACTCACATGCTGAACGCTGCGTTCATGGTGCCGACGGTGGGATCACGATGAGCCGCCGGGTCGTCATCACCGGAATCGGCGTGCGCGCCCCGGGCGGCGGCAACGCCAAGGAATTCTGGGAGCTGATCTCGTCCGGCACCTCGGCCATTCGCGCCATCACGCAGTTCGACGCGTCGGGGTTCCGCTCCCGCATCGCGGGCGAATGCGACTTCGACCCGGTGGCGGAGGGCCTGTCGGAGCGGGAGATCCGGCGGCTGGACCGGGGCGCGCAGCTCGCCGTCGCCGCGACCAGGGAGGCGGTCGCGGACGCCGACCTCGACGTCCAGAAGATCGACCCGCAGCGCACCGGGACCAGCGTCGGCAGCGCCATCGGCGGCACGATGAGCGTGGCGGAGGAGTACGGCATCCTCTCCGACGGCGGCCGCGAATGGCTCCTCGACCACGAGTACGCGGTGCCGCACATGTACAACTACCTCATCCCGACGTCGATGGCCGCCGACGTGGCCTGGGAGGTCGGCGCCGAAGGCCCCGTGGCGCTGGTGTCCACGGGGTGCACCGCGGGAATCGAGTCGGTGTCCCATGCGGCGCGGCTCATCCGCGAAGGCTCGGCCGACGTGATGCTGGCCGGCGGCTCGGACGCGCCCATCTCGCCGATCTGCGTCGCCTCCTTCGACGCGGTCAAGGCGACGACGCCGCGCAACGACGAGCCGGCCACCGCGTCCCGCCCCTTCGACCGCACCCGGAACGGGTTCGTGCTCGCCGAGGGCAGCGCGATGCTGGTGCTGGAGGAGTCGGAGCACGCCAGGGAGCGCGGCGCGCGCGTCTACGCCGAGATCGGCGGGTGGGACGTGCGCGCGAACGCCTACCACATGACCGGGCTGCGGCCCGAGGGCGTCGAGTTGGCGAAGGCCATCGAGGTGGCGCTGCGGATGGCCGGGCGCACCCCCGAGCAGGTGGACTACGTGAACGCGCACGGCTCCGGCACCGCGCAGAACGACAGGCACGAGACCGACGCGTTCAAGCGGAGCCTCGGCGAGCACGCCTACCGGACGCCGGTCAGCTCGATCAAGTCCATGATCGGCCACTCGCTGGGCTCGGTCGGCTCGGTCGAGATCGCGGCGTGCGCGCTCGCCCTCGAATCCGGGCTGATCCCGCCGACGGCCAACCTGAACGAACCCGATCCGGAACTGGACCTCGACTACGTGCCGCTGGAGGCACGGCGCGCGGATCTGCGCACGGTGCTCAAGGTCGGCAGCGGATTCGGTGGTTTCCAGAGCGCCATGGTGCTGACCAAGGGGGAGGACCGATGACCGCGACCTTCGCGGAACGCGACGCCCGCGCGGAGCGCGGGCTCCAACGCGCGGTGATCACCGGCCTCGGGACGGTCGCGCCGAACGGGTTCGACGCCGGTGAGTACTGGGACGCCGTCCTGCACGGGCGGGGCGGCATCGACCGCATCACCCGGTTCGATCCGGCGCGGTACCCCGTGAGGCTGGCGGGCGAGGTGCCCGAGTACGACGTCCGCGAGCACGTCCCCGGACGGCTGGTGCCGCAGACCGACCAGGCCACGCGGCTGGCGCTGATCGCGATGGGCGGCGCGGTCGGCGACTCCGCCCTCGACCTGGCCGGCATGCCGGGCGACCAGGTCGGCGTCGTCACCGGCATGGCCGTCGGCGGGCTCGAATACAGCCAGCGCGAGCTGGAGAAGCTGTGGCGCCTGGGCGGCGACCATGTGAGCGCCTACCTCTCGTTCTCCTGGTTCTACGCGGTGAACACGGGTCAGATCTCGATCCGGCACGGGGTGTACGGGCCCGGCGGCGTCCTGACCGGCCAGACGAGCGGGCTCGACGCCATCGGGCATGCCCGCAGGTACGTGGCCGAGGGGCTGCCGGTGGTGATGTGCGGCGCGGTGGACAGCGCGATGTGCCCGCTCGGGTTCGTGATCGAGCTGGCCGCCGGGCGGATGAGCACCGTGGCCGACCGGACGCGCGCCTACCTGCCGTTCGACTCCGCCGCGTCCGGCTACCTGCTCGGTGAGGGCGGCGCGATGTTCACCGTCGAGGAGGCCGGGCACGCACGCGATCGCGGGGCTCGGCCGTACGGCGAGATCGCCGGGTACGCCACGACCTTCGACCCGCGTCCCGGTTCGGGACGCGAACCCGGGCTGCGCCGCGCGATCGAGGCCGCGCTGGCGGACGCGGGCGTGACCCCGTCCGAGGTGGACGTGGTGTTCGCGGACGCGGCGGGCGTCGCCGAACTCGACCGCGCCGAGGCCGCCGCCATCACCCGCGTGTTCGGCCCGCGCGCGGTTCCGGTGACCGCGCCGAAGACGATGACCGGACGGCTGTACGCGGGCGGCCCGGCGCTCGACGTGGCCACCGCGTCGTTGAGCATGCGGCACGGGGTCATCCCGCCCACGATCAACGTGACCGACCCGGTCCGCTCCGATCGGCTCGACCTCGTGCTCGGCGAGCCGAGGGAGACGACCGTGTCCACCGCGTTGGTGCTGTCCCGCGGTGAGGGCGCCAACTCCGCGATGGTGCTGACGGCCGTATAGCGGGCGGCGCCTGCACCGCGGTCGCGGTGCAGGCGCCGGCGCGTACGCTCACGGCCTGCCGACGATCTCCAAGATGGCGACCGTCCAGGTGAAACCGGCGCCGACGCTGGCCAGCGCGCAGATCTGGCCGTGCTCCAGGGCGCCCTCCGAGGCGAGATGGGCCAGCCCGCCGAACTGGTCGCCGGGGCCGAGGTGGCCGACCCGCCTGCCCCACGACCAGGTGGAGCGCTGCGGGTCGATGCCGAACGGGTCGAAGTACTGCGCCCGCATACGGGTGCGGCCCAGGTTGGGCAGCACGTACCAGTCGACGTCGCCGAGCTTCACGTCCGCCTGGTCGCAGGCCCGGCCGAACGCCTCCCGCTGGCCCGCCTCGATGCGGTGGAGCAGGGCCTCAAGCCCGAGCTCGCGCACCAGGGCGTCGCTGTTGAGGCCCAGGTCGATCGGTGATCCCGCGGCCATCGGCGCGTCGCTGAACAGGTCGCCGTGGCTCCCGCGCTCCAACCCGGGGTCGGACACGGTGGCGAGCCCCCGGAGCGTGGCGAACCCGCCCCGGGTGGACAGCACCACGGCGGTGGCGCCGTCGCCGCAGACGGTGCTCGGGTCGCTGTGCCAGCGGTCGAAGCCGGGCGGGCAGTACCGGTCCGCCGTGGTGATCAGGGCGGCCGGGCGATCGTCCGCGACCAGGTAGCCCGCCGCCAGTTCCAGCGCCGCCATCCCGCCGTTGGACATCTGCCGGACCTCGATGGCCGGACACGCGCCACCACCGCAGAACCGCTGGATATAGGACGCCGGCGGCCACATGTCGTGCCCCTGGTGGTAGGCGCACGCGTGCAGGAGCAGGTGGAGGTCCTCCGGCGCCGTCCCGGCGCGGTCGAGCGCGGACCGCGCGGCCAGCACCGCCATGTCCGGCGCCGACTTCTCCGCCGAGACGCAGACCGACTCGATGCCGGTGTTCCAGACCCGCGACCGGTCGGCGAGACCGGCGCGTTCCGCCTCGTCGAGCGTCATGCGCTCGGGAAGCCACGAACTCGCGGCGGCGACGTAGAGTGCACGGCTCATCGGGGTCTCTCACAGCTTGATTCAGGTGCGCGCATTCGGACAGCGTCGTCATGTCCCGCGGAGCCTCGTTCGAGCCCCGGGCCAGGCCGCATCGCCGTCGATTGGAACTCGATCGAGTGTTTAGGCCGTCCGGCGATGTTGGGTTTCAGGACGAGGAGAAGGGCGTTTCCATGGCGACTTTTACCCTGGCGGACCTGGTGGGATACATCCGGCAGGCGGCGGGTGAGGACGAGGATTTCGACCTGGACGGCGACATCGGAGAAATCACCTTCGCCAATCTCGGCTACGACTCGATCGCGATGGTCGAGGTGGTGGTCTCGGTCGAGCGGGAACTCGGGATCAGTCTGCCGGGCGAGGGGACGGACAAGGACTCGACGCCGACGAAGTTCGTCGAAGTGGTCAACGAGCTGATGCCCGCGTCGGTCCAGCCGTAGGCGCACACCGGCGGCCCCCCGAAGGCCCCGGGAGCCCGGGGGCCGCCCCGGTCGGCCCGAGGGTCCCGGTCGGCCCGGGGGCCCGGGAGCCGGGCGGGACGGGACGTTCACCGGGCGCGAGCGACAGGAGAACCCCATGTACAACACAGACCACGAGGAACGCTTCGACAATGACGCGCCGGTGGCGGGCGAGCAGTTGGCCCTGCTCGCCCAGATCCTTAACCGGGAGACGTTCGGCGTGCTGGGCGAGGTGGTCGTCAGCCACGGTTACCGCAGCTGGGACGTGGGCACCGGGGACGGCTCGGTCGCCCGCTGGCTGGCCGCGCGGGGCGGCGTGAACGGGCACGTGGTGGCCAGCGACCTCAAACCGCAGCACGTGCCCGACCACCCGCGGATCGAGGCGATCCGCCACGACCTCACCGCCGACCCGTGGCCGGAGCCGAAGTTCGACCTGATCCACGCCCGGCTGCTGCTGATGCACCTGGTCGACCGGGACGCCATCGCGGTGAGGTTGGCGGAGCACCTGCGTCCCGGTGGCGCGCTGGTGCTCACCGACTGGGCCTGCGCCTGCGCTGACGGGAGCCTGATCAGATCGCCCGTGGACGAATACAAGGAACGCGTCTTCGATGAGTTCCACAGCGCCGTGCACAAACTCGGCGAGCAGACGGGAATGGATCTGGCCTGGGCGTCGCGCACCCGGGACGTGCTGTCCGCCGCCGGATACGAGGACATCACGGTGCGGGACTACCAGGCGCCCGGCCGGGGCGGGGAGCCGAGCGCGAAACTCGCCCGCATGCACATCTCCATGATGGAGTCCTTCCTCTTGAACCAGACCGGCCTGACCGAGGCGGACATCACCATGATGCTGGAGACGCTTCTTGATCCGGAATTTGAGATGGTCACCAACCACGCATACACGACCATCGTCCGGATACCGAAGTGACGTGGCCATTGCATTCGACGCTGTGACACCTCAGGAGGTCTGAGTTTCGAGGTCAAGGCGACTTGCTATCGCATGCCCGGCGGCGGGCGAGGACGGCGGGTGAGGGCTCGGCTTCGGTGTGCTCGGGTTTGGTCGGCCCGGTGTGCGAGAGTGCGGCGAGGCCGCCCGCCCATGTCGGCGGGCCGGGGTCGCCGTGCCCGCCCCGGGCCGCGCCGATGTGCCCTGCCGGAGTCCGCGCCACACACACCTGACGGGGCGGGCGCCGCCGTTCCGGGACCTCACGTCCCGCTCCGGGCCGACCGCGGCCGGTGGCCACCGCTCCGGCGCCGCTCGGCGTCGAGGCCGCCGTGCTCCCGGGCGACGCCCGCGCCGGGACGGGGACCGGCCGAGGCCGCGGCGCGCGCGGATTGCGAAGCTTCAGGGATTGGGTGGTTTACGTTTCGGGCTCAACCGGATGCCGCCCACCGGTTTCCCGGCTGTTAGTGGATGTTCGCCCATGACGTCGGCGGGCGTGTTTCAATCGAGGGTTAGCGGGTCTATTGTCAGGTGCTCGCGCTACGGCCCGAAGTTCGTCGCATCAGATGGTGACAGGCCCGCGCCCCGGGGAAGTACTGGCGCGGCGGCCAGGCACCCGTGACCGCCCATCCGTGCCTGAAGCAACCGCTTGGTCCCGAGGGCTCGGAATGGCGCGACGCTTGCCCTCGGCGGGGCCGAAGCTGACCAGATCCGTCCGCGTTCGGGTGCTGGATTCAGTTGAATGCGCCATGTTTGCTCATACTCCTGCCGTGCGGTAACCTCTGGATGATCATCGTTGCGAACAACGGAATCGTAGTGACAGATGTCACAGACGAGCGTTCGGGGGGGTGATGGGGATGGGGAATGTGGCAGCTTGTGCGGCTCGGGAATTAAGGGAACATCGGCCGATCGGACTCGACCGCCTGTGTCTGCTCGCGGAGCGCGAGCCGGCGGGCGGCCTCGGTCACCGGGCACGCGGAAGACCTCTGCCGGACACCATCCGCGAGGGCGGGTCCGGTGAAGGCCGCCGCCTCGTGCGCGACCTCCGGCACGTCACCGTCGACGGCGCCGTCCAACGAACCCTGCGGAGTCACCTCGGCGAGGAGAGACCCGACCAGGCCACCAGCGTTGTAGTCGCCGGCCGTGTCGCGGGAGGCCGCCCGGCCTTCGCGAAGCCGGATGGCAACGGGCTCCCACCCGCCCCGGCGCGAACGCGGCTGCTCGACGGAGAGTTCTCTGTGCTCGATCTCCCGAGGATGCCCGCACCGCTGTAGGAATCGTCGTTCCCGCTGGGGGAGTGGATGATGCCGAAAGGCCACGACAGTCAGCTACGAATTGTACTGATCGACGACCACACGATGCTGCGCGAGATGATGCGCGAGGCGCTCGACGTGGAACCGGATATGGTCGTGGTCGGCGACGCGGCCAGCGGTGCGTCCGGTATCGAACCCTGCCGGACCGAACAACCCGACGCCGTTCTGCTGGACGCGGATATTTCCGGCGAGTCGGTCACCGAGACCGTGCACGCCATTCGCGCCGTAGCGCCGGGCGCCCGAATCCTGGTCGTGAGCATGACCGATGCGCCGGTGCTGCTGCGTCAATTGCTCGACTGCGGTGTTCGCGGCTATCTCATCAAGTCGGTGAGCCGCACCGACCTGGTTTCCAGTATCCGCGCGGTGTGCGCCGACGACAGCCGCATTGTGCTGCACGTGTCCGCGGACGCGCTGACCCATATCGCCTCGGCGGCGAACTATCCAGAGGTGCTCACCGAACGCGAGCTCGAAGTTCTGACACTGGTGAGCAAGGCGATGAGCAACCGGCAGATCTCACGGCGGCTGACCATCGCCGAGGGCACCGTGAAACGCCATCTGGGGGCCATTTTCGCCAAGCTGGGCGCCCGCACGAGGCTTGAGGCGGTCAACAAGGCGATCGCGGGCGGCATCATCACCCCCGCCGGGCAAGACCTTTATTGGAATCCGTAGAGGCAACCCGTGGAGCGTGGCAAACCGGAGAAGGCTGCCGCGCCCTGGAGCGTGCCGCACCTTGAAGCGTGCCGCGCCCTGGAGTGTGCCGCGCCCTGGAGTACCGGGCGCACCGTCATCATCGACGGTGGCCGGTCGCTCCGCGGCGGACGGTTCCTGGCAGCCGGACCCGGCCCCCGGGTCCGGCCGCGTCGTCCTAGCTGTCGGCCGGGAGCCGCTTCGCGGCCGCGCCCGGGGTGAGCCAGTCCGACCAGGAGTCGCGTCCGGTCAGCACTTCCTGGTGCAGCCGTTGCAGCACGTCCGACGGTTCGAGCCCGAGTTCGATCGACAGTGTCTTGCGCAGGTCCTGGTAGGCGAGCAGCGCTTCGTGCCGCCTGCCGATGCTGGCCAGCGCCTTGATGAGCTGCGCGTGGTACCACTCGTTGAGCGGGTTGGTCAGCAGCATGGCCTTCAGCTCTCCGACGAGCTCCCGGTGCCCGCCGAGCATCGCGTCGGCCTGGATGCGCAGTTCCAGGGTGTGCGACCGCTGCTCCATGAGATGGACGACGTGCGCCTCGATGGCCCGTCCCGCCGTCACGTCGGCCAGCGCCGGCCCCGACCAGAGGTCGAGCGCCTGCCGGAGCAGCCGCGCCGCCGCGGCCGGATCACCGGCGGTGAGCGCGGTGCGCCCCTGCTCGGCCAGCTTGAGAAACGCCTCCAGGTCGAGCTGGTCGGGGTTCACCCGGAGTATGTAACCGGTGCCGTAGGTGCCGAGCACCTGCTCGACGGTATCGGCGGGCAGCCACGGTTCGAACTGGCGCCGTAGCTGGTAGATGTAGGTCTGCGCGGTGGGGACGGCGCTCTTGGGCGGTTTGTCGCCCCACAGCTCGTCGATGATCGCGTCGAGCGTGACGATGTTGTTCGTGCACAGGAGCAGCAGCCCGAGCACACGCCGCACCATCGGCGCGGTCGGCGTGCAGTCACCGAGATCGTTGGTGACGGTGAGGCGGCCGAGCACCTTGAATCGCAACACTGGTGAATCCTTTACCTGGTGTCCGATGGGTCGAGGCCTCGATTCAGATTCTGCCGAGCCCTTTGCCGGGCTTGCAACGCTCAGGGGCGAAGATCCCACGCCGGTGATCATGTCGGGTCGCGTCGATACAACCTTCGTCGCATTGCCATGGACGAAGAGTTCGCGTCCGGTGCTCCGGCCCGTCCCTGAGAGCAGAGTGAGAACCCGCTGCCATGACAGATAACTCCGGGATATCCAATGGTCACGACGTCGTCGCGGTGGTCGGGCTGGCGTGCCGCTTTCCGGGCGCGAACTCGCCCGGGGCGTACTGGGACCTGCTCTCGGCCGGCCGAGAGGCCGTCGGCGAGGTGCCCGCCGACCGCGCCGCGCACGTCGGCACCCGGGCGGGCCGGGCCGGGCTGATCGGCGGGGTCGCGGATTTCGACGCGGGCTTCTTCGGGGTGTCGCCGCGCGAGGCGGCGGCGATGGATCCGCGGCAGCGGCTGCTGCTGGAGCTGGCATGGGAGGCCGTCGAACGCGCGGGAATCGAGCCCTCGACGGTGCGCGGCGACCGCGCGGGCGTCTTCGTCGGCGCGATGGGGGACGACTACTCCAGGCTGGTGCACGACCAGGGCGAGGGAGCGGTCGACAGCTTCACCCTGTCCGCGCTCCAGCGCGGCATCCTCGCGAACCGGATCTCGTTCTTCCTGGGACTGACCGGCCCGAGCGCGGTGGTGGACTCGGCGCAGTCCTCGGCCCTGGTCGCCCTGCACCAGGCGTACGAGAGCGTGCGCCGGGGCGAGTCGGCGTGGGCGCTGGCGGGCGGGGTGAACCTGATCCTCGCGCCGGAGTCGACGGCGACCGCGAGCGGGTTCGGCGCCCTGTCGCCGGACGGCCGCTGCTACACCTTCGACGCGCGCGCCAACGGGTACGTGCGCGGCGAGGGTGCCGGAATGGTCGTCCTCATGCCGCTGGCGGACGCCCGCGTCCACGGCCACGAGGTGCTGTGCGTGATCCGCGGCGGCGCGGTGAACAACGACGGCGGCGGCGAGCAGTTGACCCGGCCGAGCCGGTCGGGACAGGAGAAGGTGCTGCGGCTGGCCCTGTCCGACGCCGGGTCCGACCCCGCCGACGTGGGCTACGTGGAACTGCACGGCACCGGCACACCGGTCGGGGACCGGGTGGAGTCGGCGGCGCTGGCCGCGGTCTTCGCCGACCGGGACCGCCCGCTGGTGGTGGGCTCGGCGAAGACCAACGTCGGGCATCTGGAGGGCGCGGCGGGGATCGCCGGTTTCATCAAGGCGGCGCTGGCCGTCCACCGGGGGCAGGTCCCCGCGAGCTTGAACTTCGTCGCTCCGCCGGACGACCTGCCCCTGGCCGGGCTGGGCATCGAGGTCGCCACCGAACTGCGCGGGTGGCCGCGCGACGGGCTGCGGGTGGCGGGTGTGTCGTCGTTCGGGATGGGCGGGACGAACTGCCACCTGGTGCTCGCGCAGGCCCCCGATGCGGCACCGGGCGAAGGGGGCCGTCCCGAGAGCGCGGGCACGGTCCCCTGGCTGGTGTCCGGCGCCACCGCCGAGGCGTTGCGCGCCCAGGCCGCCCGGCTGGCTGAGCACGTCGCCGCACCGGACGCCCCCCGTCCGCTCGACATCGGATTCTCGCTGGCCACCACCCGCGCCGCGTTCGCGCACCGCGCCGCCGTGTTCGGCGCGGACGCGGCCGAACTGGTCGGCGGCCTGACCGCGCTCGCGGCGGACCGTCCCGCGCCGAACGTGGTGTCGGGCGAGGTCTCCGAGGGCGGCACGGCGTTCATGTTCACCGGGCAGGGTGCGCAGCGAACCGGTATGGGACGGCGGCTCCACGCGGAGTTCCCGGTGTTCGCCGAGGCCCTCGACGCCGTGTGCGCGGAACTCGATCCGCTGCTGGACGCGGAGCTGCGGGAGATCATGTGGTCCGACGCCGCCCCGCTGGAGGAGACCCGGTTCACGCAGGCGGCCTTGTTCGCGCTGGAGACGGCGCTGTTCCGGCTGGTGGAGTCGTTCGGAGTGCGTCCGGATCACCTGATCGGCCATTCGATCGGCGAGGTCACCGCCGCACACGTCGCGGGGGTGCTGTCGCTGCCCGACGCCTGCGCGCTCGTCGCGGCGCGCGGCCGGTCGATGCAGGCGGCGCCGGCCGGAGGGGCGATGGTGGCCGTGAACGCGGCCGAGGACGACGTGCGGGCGCTGCTCCCCGTCTCGGGGGTGGGCGTCGCGGCGGTCAACGGCCCCGGTTCGGTCGTGATCTCCGGCGACACCGGACCGGTGCTCGCGCTGGCGGAAGTTTTCCGGGCCACGGGGGTGAAGACCAAGCGGCTCAACGTCAGCCACGCCTTCCACTCCCACCACCTCGACGGGATCCTGGACGAGTTCGCCGACGCCGTCAGCGGGCTGGCCTTCCACGCCCCGCGGATCCCGATCGTCTCGAACCTCACCGGGCGCTTCGCCGAGACGGCCGAGCTGACCGACCCCGGGTATTGGAAACGCCACATCCGTGATGCCGTCCGCTTCGCGGACGGAATCCGCACCCTCCGGGACGCGGGCGTCTCCCGGTTTCTCGAACTCGGCCCCGAGCCCGTACTCGTCGGAATGGCCAGGGAAACGCTCGCCGACAACACCTCGGCAACGGCCTCCACGCTGCGGAGCGGGCAGGCCGAGGTCCGCACGCTTCTGAGGGTGCTCGGAACCATGCACGCGACCGGCGCCGTCGTGGACTGGACGCCGCTGACCAACGGCGGCCGCAGAGTCGCGCTGCCCACGTACGCCTTTCAGCGCCGTCGCCATTGGATCGGTGAAACGCGGGAGGCCGAACGCGCGGCGCAGCCGCTGCCCGTCCGCGATCGCGAGGGAGTGCGCGACCTGGTGCGCAGGCACCTCGCGGCGGTTCTGGAATACGACACGGTCGACATGACGACGTCGTTCAAGGACCTCGGGCTCACCTCACTGACCGCCGTCGAGTTGACCGACGGGCTTTCCCGCGAACTCGGGCTGGTCCTGTCCGGATCGCTGGTGTTCGACCATCCGACCGTCGAGCGGCTTGCGGCATACCTGCACGCGGAACTCACCGGTGCGGACAACGCGGTGAGCATCGTCGCTCCCGCATCGGCGGGGAGGGAGGAGCCGATCGCCGTCGTCGGTATGGGCTGCCGTTTTCCCGGTGGTGTCCGGTCGCCGGGCGAACTGTGGGATCTGACGCTGTCGGGGCGCGACGCGATATCGGAACTGCCGCGAGACCGGGGCTGGAACCTGGACGACCTGTTCGACGCGGACCCGGCGGCCTCCGGCCGGGCCTACGTCCGGCATGGGGGCTTCCTCGACGGCGCGGGGGATTTCGATGCCGCGTTCTTCGGGATCTCGCCGCGTGAGGCGTTGGCGATGGATCCGCAGCAGCGGTTGTTGCTGGAAACGGTGTGGGAGACGTTGGAGCACGCCGGGATCGAACCGGGCTCGCTGCGCGGCAGCGATACCGGTGTGTTCATCGGCGCCATGGCGGGTGACTACGGCCCACGGTTGGACAGTCCGTATGGAGGCGTCGACGGATATGTCCTCACCGGTACCGCCGGAAGCGTCGCGTCCGGCCGGGCGTCCTTCTTCCTGGGTTCGGAAGGGCCGGCGGTGACGGTGGACACGGCGTGTTCGTCGTCGCTGGTGGCCTTGCATCAGGCCGCCCAGGCGGTGCGGGGCGGGGAATGCTCTCTGGCGTTGGCCGGCGGCGTGACGGTGATGTCTTCGCCGGGGATGCTGGTGGAGTTCTCGCGGCAGCGCGGGTTGTCCGTGGATGGGCGGTGCAAGGCGTTCGGGGCGTCGGCCGACGGCACCGGCTGGGGCGAGGGGGCCGGTTTGGTGCTCCTCGAACGCCTGTCCGACGCTCGCGCCAACGGTCATCGGGTGTTGGCGGTGTTGCGGGGTTCGGCGGTGAACCAGGACGGCGCGTCGAACGGGTTGACCGCGCCCAATGGTCCTTCGCAGCAGCGGGTGATCCGCCGGGCGCTGGCCGACGCCGGGCTCACCGGCGCCGATGTCGACGCGGTCGAGGGGCACGGCACGGGCACCAAGCTCGGGGACCCGATCGAAGCGCACGCGCTGCTGGCCACCTACGGCAACGAGCATTCGCCGGATCAGCCGCTGTGGCTGGGCTCGCTGAAATCCAATGTCGGCCACACGATGGCGGCGGCGGGCATCGGCGGCGTCATCAAAATGGTCGAAGCCCTGCGGCATGGCGTGCTGCCGCCCACTTTGCACGCCGACGAGCCGACCCCTCAGGTGGACTGGAGCAGCGGCGGTGTCCGGCTGCTCACCGAGGCCCGCGAATGGCCTTCGACCGATCGGCCGCGTCGAGCGGGGGTGTCGTCGTTCGGTATCAGCGGCACCAACGCCCACGTGATTCTGGAGCAGGCACCACAACCGGAACAGGTCACCTTGGAGCCTTCTGCGGAGGGGCCGGTGGGGTGGGTGCTATCGGCCCGCTCTGAGGAGGCGTTGCGGGCGTATGCGGGACGGATCGCCGCAGCCGCCGACTCGGACCTGTCTCTCGCCGACGTCGCCGCGACGCTGGCCGCGCGCACGGCTTTCGAGCACCGCGCCGTCGTGGTCGGCACCACCCGCGAGCAGTTGCTGGCCGGGCTGGCATCTCTGGCCGAGGGTGAACCCTCGGCGGCTGTCGTGACCGGGGTCGCCGGGAGCGGTAAGTGCGTGTTGGTGTTCCCGGGCCAAGGTTCGCAATGGGATTCCATGGCCCGCGACCTCTACGCGG
Organism: Actinomadura litoris; assembly: GCF_009733595.1. GTDB lineage: Bacteria > Actinomycetota > Actinomycetes > Streptosporangiales > Streptosporangiaceae > Spirillospora > Spirillospora litoris. Next base: position 164,573 of record NZ_WOFH01000005.1, read on the forward strand.
CTTCCCCTGTGTTCCGGAACCGTCTCGACGAATGCGCGCATGCCATCTCGGCCCACGTCGATTGGGACCTGTTGCAGGTTCTGCTGGCCGACGACGGCGCGCCGCTTCTGTCACGGGTTGATGTGGTGCAACCGGCGTTGTTCGCGGTGATGGTGTCCTTGGCCGCGCTCTGGGAATCCCACGGACTCCGTCCGGCCGCCGTACTAGGACATTCGCAAGGAGAGATCGCCGCCGCATGTGTCGCCGGAGCGTTGTCGCTGGAGGACGCGGCGCGCGTCGTGACGCTGCGCAGCCAGGCGATCCGTGCCCTGGCCGGGCAGGGCGGCATGGTCTCCATCGCGCTGCCGGTCGACCAGGTCCGGCCCCGCCTGAAGCAATGGAACGGTGATATCTGTGTCGCCGCTATCAACGGCCCAGGGGCCACCGTGGTCTCCGGTGGCGCTCACGCCCTCGATGAGTTGCAGGCAGTTTTTGAGGACGAGAGCACCCGCACCTGGCGCATTCCCGTCGACTACGCCTCACACTCCCCGCACGTCGACCAGATCCGCGAGGAGCTACTGAACCTGCTCGCCCCGATCACCCCCCGGCCCAGCGACGTCCACTTCTACTCCACGGTGACCGGGCAGCGGATCGACACCACCGAGTTGAACGCCGACTATTGGTTCCGCAACCTTCGCGGCACGGTCGAGTTCGAGACCACCACACGGCGGCTCCTCAAGGACGGCTACGACACCTTCATCGAGTCCAGCCCCCACCCCGTCCTGGCGCCCGGGGTGCAGGACACCATCGACACCACGGGTACCCCGGCCCGCAGCATCGCGACGCTCCGCCGCGACGAGGGTGACCTGACCACCTTCCTGCTCGCCACCGGACACGCCTTCACCGCCGGCGCCGGCACCGCCCACCACCACAGCGGCGGCCACGCCACCCTGCCCGCCTACCCCTTCCAACGCGACCGCTACTGGCTCACACCCAGCCGGGGCGATGTCAGCGGCGCGGGGCTGACCACCGCCGACCACCCGCTGCTCACCGCCGTCACCGAAGGCGCCGCCAGCACGGTCTTCACCGGCCGGATCTCCCTGACCACCCACCCCTGGCTCGCCGACCACAAGGTCGCCGAGACCATCGTGCTGCCCGGCGCCGCATTCATCGAACTCGCGTTCTTCGCCGCCGACCATGTCGACTGCGGCACCATCCGCGAACTCACCGTCCAGACGCCGCTCCTGCTCCCCGAACACGGCGCCCTGCGACTACGCGTGGAAGTCGGAGAGCCCGCACCCGGCGACGAGGCGCGGCCCATCCGCATCGACGCCCGCCCCGACACCGGCACCGACACGCCCTGGACCAGCCACGCCACCGGCCTCCTCGACACCGGGACACCCCCCGCCGACTGGGACCTCACCGCCTGGCCCCCGCCCGGCGCACGCCCGCTCGACCCTTCCTACGAAGCCCTCGCCACCCTCGGATACCACTACGGCCCGATCTTCCAAGGGCTCCAGAAGATGTGGCACCACAACGACCGCGTCTACGCCGAGATCACCCTCCCCACCGAGCCCGACACCTTCGACATCCACCCCGCGCTCCTCGACGCCACGATCCACGGCGCCCTGATGGGTCAGGTCCTGCCGAACGACGGCGGGATACGGCTGCCCCACACCTGGGAAGGCGTGACGCTGCACGCATCCGGCGCGTCCACACTGCGGCTCGCGGTGTCGCCGGTGGGGGACAACGCGCTCCGGCTGCGCGCGGCGGACGGTGCCGGAGCGCCCGTCGTCGGGGTGACCTCCCTGGCCATGCTTCCGGCCGACGTCGCCGACCTCGGCGCCCCGGCCGCGGACCACGACTCCGTCCTGCACCTGGAATGGGTACCCGCGCCGACGGCGCCCGCGGAGCCGCCCACCCGGATCGCGCTGGTCGGCCATGACCCGTTCGGCCTGCGCGCGGTGACGGGGACCGTTGATCGGCATGAGGCCGCCGAGCTGCCCGAGCTGCCCGACGGCTCGCGCGACGTGGTCGTGTGCATCGCGGGTGACGACGCGCCGGACGTTCCCGAAGCCGCCCGAACGGTGCTGAACGACGCGCTCGACCTCGTCCAGGCGTGGCTGTCCGACGACCGGTTCGCGGACGCGCGGCTGGTCGTCGTGACCCGGCACGCCGTGATGACCGGACGCGGCGAGCCCGCCCCCGATCTCACCACCGCACCCGTCTGGGGGCTGCTCCGCTCCGCGCAGACCGAGAACCCCGGGCGGCTCGTGCTGGTCGACGTCGAGGACGATGGTCGCTCGCTCGCCGCGCTGCCGTCCGCGCTGGCCGGTGGCGCCGCCCAGTGCGCGCTGCGCGACGGCCAGGTCCTGGTGCCGAGGCTGGCCAAGGCCGGTTCAGAGGACCGACCACGGGTACCGGAAGGTGTACCCCGGCGCCTGGACGGCGGCACCGTGTTGATCACCGGCGGCACCGGAACGCTCGGCGGGCTGTTCGCCCGGCACCTGGCCGCGAAGCACGGGGTGAGGGACCTGTTGCTGGTATCGCGGCGTGGAGGGGACTCCCCCGGAGCCGCGGGCCTGGTCGCCGAGCTGTCCGGACTGGGCGCCGAGGCGACGGTCGCCGCCTGCGACGTCGCCGACCGGGACGCGCTCTCCGCGCTCATCGCGCAGATCCCCGCCGACCGCCCCCTCACCGGCGTGGTCCACGCGGCGGGGGCCCTGGACGACGGGCTGATGACCGGGATGACGCCGGCGCGGCTCGACGCGGTACTGCGGCCCAAGCTGGACGCGGCGTGGAACCTGCACGACCTGACCAGCGACCTCGGGCTCTCCGCGTTCGTGCTGTTCTCCTCGATCATGGGCACGATCGGCAACGCGGGCCAGGGAAACTACGCCGCCGCGAACACCTTTCTCGACGCGCTCGCCCAGCACCGCCACGCCACCGGACTCCCGGCGACCTCGCTCGCCTGGGGCCTCTGGGGCGAGCGCAGCGAACTGACCGGCGACCTGGGCGATGCGGACATCGCTCGGATGGCCCGCACCGGGCTGAAACCGCTGCCATCGGACGAGGGCGTCGCGCTGTTCGACGCTGCGCTCGCCTCCGGTGAGGTCACCGCGACTCTGGCCGCGCTCGACCTGGACCGGTTGCGCGCACAGGCCCGGGAGGCGAGCCTGCCCGAGGTGTTCCGCGGACTCGTCCGGACGCGGCGCGCGGCCACCTCGGTCACGGCGGCCGGCACGTCGCTCGCCGACCGGCTGGCCGGACGCCCGGCCGAGGACGTCGATCGCGAGCTGCTCGAACTCGTGCGCTCGCACACCGCCACCGTGCTCGGCCACGCCGGTGCGGGCTCCGTGCAGCCGGACGTCGCGTTCCGGGAACTGGGCGTCGACTCGCTGTCCGGGATGGAGCTGCGGAACCGGCTGAACGACGTCACCGGGCTGCGGCTGCCGTCCACCGTGGTGTTCGACCACCCGACCCCGTCGGCACTGGCGGTGCTCTTGCGCGGCGAGTTGCTGGGCGAGGTCGTCCACGTCGCCGCCCCGGCGGCGCCGGCCCCGGCGGGGAGGGAGGAGCCGATCGCCGTCGTCGGTATGGGCTGCCGTTTTCCCGGTGGTGTCCGGTCGCCGGGCGAACTGTGGGATCTGACGCTGTCGCGCCGGGACGTCATCGGCGGGCTGCCGCGAGACCGGGGCTGGGACCTGGACGACCTGTTCGACGCGGATCCGAGGCGCACCGGCAAGAGCTATGTCGACAAGGGCTACTTCCTCGACGGCGTGGGGGAGTTCGATGCCGCGTTCTTCGGGATCTCGCCGCGTGAGGCGTTGGCGATGGACCCGCAGCAGCGGTTGTTGCTGGAAACGGTATGGGAGACGTTGGAGCACGCCGGGATCGAACCGGGCTCGCTGCGCGGCAGCGATACCGGCGTGTTCATCGGCGCGCTGTCCCAGGATTACGGGCCGCCGATGCACGAGGGTTCGGTGGAGGCCGACGGATACGTTCTGACCGGCACCAGCGGGAGCGTCATCTCGGGTCGAGTGGCGTTCTTCCTGGGTTCGGAAGGCGCGGCGGTGACGGTGGACACGGCGTGTTCGTCGTCGCTGGTGGCCTTGCATCAGGCCGCTCACGCGGTGCGGAACGGCGAGTGTTCTCTGGCGTTGGCCGGCGGCGTGAGCGTGATGTCCTTGCCGGGAGTGCTGGTGGAGTTCTCGCGGCAGCGCGGGTTGTCCGTGGATGGGCGGTGCAAGGCGTTCGGGGCGTCGGCCGACGGTACCGGCTGGGGTGAAGGGGCCGGTTTGGTGCTCCTAGAACGCCTGTCCGACGCTCGCGCCAACGGTCATCGGGTGTTGGCGGTGTTGCGGGGTTCGGCGGTGAACCAGGACGGCGCGTCGAACGGGTTGACCGCGCCGAACGGACCCTCGCAGCAGCGGGTGATCCGCCGGGCGCTGGCCAACGCCGGGCTCACCGGCGCGGACGTCGACGTGGTCGAAGGCCACGGCACAGGCACCCGGCTCGGCGACCCGATCGAAGCGCAGGCCCTACTCGCCACCTACGGAAAAGAACACTCGCTCGACCGCCCCCTGTGGCTGGGCTCGCTGAAGTCGAACGTCGGCCACACGATGGCGGCGGCGGGCATCGGCGGCGTCATCAAAATGGTCGAAGCCCTGCAACGCGGCGTGCTGCCGCCCACTCTGCACGCCGACGAGCCGACCCCGCACGTGGACTGGAGCAGCGGCGGCGTCCGGCTGCTCACCGAGGCCCGCGAATGGCCTTCGACCGATCGGCCGCGCCGTGCGGGGGTGTCGTCGTTCGGTATCAGCGGCACCAACGCCCACGTGATTCTGGAGCAGGCACCACAATCAGAGTCGGCCACCGAGGAGCCGTCCGAGGACGGGCCAGTGGGATGGGTACTCTCAGCCCGAACCCAGCAGGCATTGCGAGCCTATGCGGCACGGATCGCCGCAGCCGCCGACTCGGACCTGTCTCTCGCCGACGTCGCCGCGACGCTGGCCGCGCGCACCGCTTTCGAGCACCGCGCCGTCGTGGTCGGCACCACCCGCGAGCAACTGCTGTCGGGACTGACCTCGCTGGCGGAGGGCGTCCCCTCAGACGACGTCGTCACCGGGACGGCCGGTGACGGCAAGTCCGTGCTGACCTTCCCCGGCCAAGGTTCGCAATGGGATTCCATGGCCCGCGACCTCTACGCGACCGCCCCCGTGTTCCGGAACCGTCTCAACGAATGTGCGCACGCCATTTCCGCCCACGTCGATTGGGACCTGCTTCAGGTTCTGCTGGCCGACGACGGCGCGCGGCTCCTCACCCGGGTGGATGTGGTGCAACCGGCGTTGTTCGCGGTGATGGTGTCCTTGGCCGCGCTCTGGGAATCCCACGGACTCCGTCCGGCCGCCGTGCTAGGACACTCGCAAGGAGAGATCGCCGCCGCATGTGTCGCCGGAGCGTTGTCGCTGGAGGACGCCGCGCGCGTCGTGACGCTGCGCAGCCAGGCGATCCGTGCCCTGGCCGGACAGGGCGGCATGGTCTCCATCGCGCTGCCGGTCGACCAGGTCCGGCCCCGCCTGAAGCAATGGGACGGTGACATCGGCATCGCCGCGATCAACGGTCCCGGAGCGACCGTGGTCTCCGGCGGCGTCCAAGCCCTCGATGAGCTGCAAACACTTCTAGAGGCCGATGACGTCCGGACCTGGCGCATTCCCGTCGACTACGCCTCGCACTCCCCGCACGTCGACCAGATCCGCGAGGAGCTACTGAACCTGCTCGCCCCGATCAGCCCCCGGCCCAGCGACGTCCACTTCTACTCCACGGTGACCGGGCAGCGGATCGACACCACCGAGTTGAACGCCGACTATTGGTTCCGCAACCTTCGCGGCACGGTCGAGTTCGAGGCCACCACACGGCGGCTTCTCAAGGACGGCTACGACACCTTCATCGAGTCCAGCCCCCACCCGGTGCTGGTCCCCGGTATCCAGGACACCATCGACGACACCGCCGCGTCCGCCCGCAGCATCGCGACGCTCCGCCGCGACGAGGGTGACCTGACCACCTTCCTGCTCGCCACCGGACACGCCTTCACCGCCGGCGCCGGCACCGCCCACCACCACGGCGGCGGCCACGCCACCCTGCCCGCCTACCCCTTCCAACGCGACCGCTACTGGCTCACACCCCACCCCGTCCGGGGCGATGTCAGCGGCGCGGGCCTGACCACCGCCGACCACCCGCTGCTCACCGCCGTCACCGAAGCCGCCGCCAGCACGGTCTTCACCGGCCGGATCTCCCTGACCACCCACCCCTGGCTGGCCGACCACAAGGTCGCCGACATCACCGTGCTGCCCGGCGCCGTCTTCATCGAGCTGGCGTCCCATGCCGCCGACCACATCGGCCACGGCGTGATCCGCGAGCTGACCACCCACACCCCGCTCCTGCTCCCCGAACACGGCGCCCTGCGACTACGCGTGGAGATCGGAGAGCCCGCACCCGGCGACGAGGCGCGGCCCATCCGCATCGACGCCCGCCCCGACACCGGCACCGACACGCCCTGGACCAGCCACGCCACCGGCCTCCTCGACACCCGGACGCCCCCCGCCGACTGGGACCTGAGCACCTGGCCCCCTACCGGCGCGCGCCCCCTCGACGTCTCCTACGACACCCTCGCCACCCAGGGGTACCACTACGGTCCGACGTTCCAGGGCCTCCACCAGATCTGGCGCCACAACGACCGCGTCTACGCCGAGATCACCCTCCCCACCGAGCCCGACGCCTACACGATCCACCCCGCGCTCCTCGACGCCGCACTCCACGCCGCTTACGGCGACGGCCCCGGGCTGGCGACGACCTGGCGCGGCGTCGCGGTGCACAGCGTCGGCGCGACGATCCTGCGGGTGCGGATCAGCCCGAACCAGGCCGGGTCGGTGTCGATCCTGCTGGCCGACAGCGTGGGCGACCCGGTCGCCGAGGTCGGCGGAGTCAGCATCACCCCGACGGATTCGGGGCAGTTGCAGGCGGCCAAGGCCGCGCAGCTCCACGCGCTGTACCGGGAGGCGTGGGTCGACCACCACGACGCGAGATCCCTGCCGCGCAAGGCGAGCTGGGCGGTCATCGGCCCGGACGCGCTCCTCGCCGTGGCGGGGCTGGCGGCCGCAGGCGTGCGGGCGGAGGCATTCCCGGAACTCGGCGCCCTGGCCGGAGCCGCGCCGGACCACCTCGTGTTCAGCGTCCCGCCGGACGGGGAGGTCGGCTTCACCGCACGGGAGGCGTTGCGCCAGGTGCAGGCCCTGCTGGAGACGGAGACGCCGGCCTCGGCGACGGCGGTGTTCCTGACCACCTCGGCGGTACCGGCGTTCGATGACGCCGCCGTCGACGTCGCGGGCGCGGCGGTCTCCGGCCTGCTCCGGTCCGCGCAGGCGGAGAACCCCGGCCGCTTCGTGCTCGTCGACATGGACGCGGACGAACGCTCCTGGCGAGTTCTACCGAGAGCCGTGATGTTCGGCGAGCCGCACCTGGCTCTGCGCGAGGGGAAGGTCAGGGTGCCGAGGCTCGTACCGGTCAAGCCGGTCAGCGACACGGAGCGGCCCACCGAACCCGACACCACCGTGGTGGTCACCGGCGGACCCACCGCGATGGGTGAGTGCTTGGCGCGGCACCTGGCCTCCGCACATGGAACACACCGGGTCGTGCACACCGACGCCAGGAACCCGGCACTGCGCGAGCTGATCGAGGGCCTACCCCCAGGCCGTCCGCTGAGCACGGTCGTCCACATACCGCAGCCGCCGCCGGGCGACCTGACGACCCCCGATTCGCTCGCCGAGACCCTGCGCGCGACGGTCGCGGCCGTGGAGTTCCTCGGGCGGGAGGCCGGGAAGGCCACCGTCGTCCTGTGCTCCTCGTTCGCCGGGACCGCGGGCGGCGGAACCGCGGCCGAAGCCGCCTCCGCCGCCGCCCTGGACGCGCTCGCCCGGCGCCGCCGCGCGGGCGGCGCCCCGGCGGTGTCGCTGGCCTGGGGTCCGTGGGCGCTTGGCGACGAACCGCCCGGTGCTCGGATCGCGGGAGTCGGCGTGCTGGGAGAGTCGGAGGCCGTCGCGCTGTTCGACGCCGCCCGCCTCGCGAGCGAGCCCGTGTTGATCCCGGCCAGGCTGGACCTGGACGATCTCGCCCGGCAGGCCAGAACCGGGACGGCGCTGCCGCCGGTGTTCAGGTCGCTCGTCAGGACCACCGCCAAACGCACCGCGCGCGGAGGCGCGGTCTCCACGACATCGCTACGGCAACGGCTCGCGGCGATGGCGGAGGCCGACCGGGACGAGGCGCTGTCCGACCTGGTCTGCACGCATATCTCGGAGGTGCTCGGGCTCGGGCCGGCGAACGTCGTGCGGCCGAACCAGGTCTTCCGGGAACTCGGGTTCGACTCGCTGTCCGTTCTCACCCTGCGGAACCGCCTGAAGTCGGCGACCGGCCTGCTTCTGGATTCCTCGTCCATTCTTCAGCACTCGACACCGGGCGAGCTGGCTCGGCACCTCAAACAGGCCCTGCTCGAAACCTGATGGGACGGGCCTCTCACCACCCGAGGAGATGATGATGAAATCCGCACGGGTCGTCAGCCCGACGGGCCATGGGTATCTCCTGCTCGAATCGCATCCGGCCGGGTGCTTCCGCGGCGTCGCGCGGATGTGGGACGAGGTGTCCGCGCCCGGGAGGCCGCCGGCGCGGCGTCCGACGGCGCTGGTGATCGGTGCGAGCGGGGGCTACGGCCTGGCGATCACGGTCGCGGGGCTGGCGCGCCACGGCATCGACGGCGTGGGCGTCAGCGTCGAGCGCCCGGCCGGGCGCCGCACCGCCTCGCCAGGCTGGTACCGCACCATCGCGACCGAGGCGATCGCCCGCGAGTCCGGGTCGGACTTCTCCTTCCGCAACGCCGACGCCTTCGCCGACACCACCAAGGCCGAGACGCTGGACCTGCTGGCCGAGCGGTTCGGCGGCGTGGACTACCTGATCTACAGCGTCGCCGCGCCCCGGCGCACCGACCCCCGCACCGGTACCACCCACCGCTCGGTGATCAAGCCCCTCGGCACGCCGTACACGACCTGGAGCCTGGAGTTCTCCGGCGACGGCGCCGCGTCCCTGCGCGAGGCCGTCCACCTCCCGGCGACCGAGGCCGAGACCGCCGCGACCGTGCGCGTCATGGGCGGCGAGGACTGGGGCCGCTGGATCACCGCGCTGGCCGACCGGGGGCTGCTGCGCGACGGTTTCCGCACGGTCGCCCTCACCTACATCGGCTCGCCGATCACCGCGCCGATCTACCGCGCGGGCACGATCGGCGCGGCGAAGAGGGACCTGGAGTCCACCGCGGACGCCCTGACCAAGCAGCTCGCCGAGGTGGGCGGCCACGCCTACACCTCGGTGAACGGCGCCGCGGTCAGCCACGCGCTGACCGGCACCCCCGGCATCCCGCTCTACGCCAGCCTGCTCCGCGCCGTCCTGGGCGACCGCTTCCCGTCCCCCGTCGAGCAGTCGGTCGAGCTGTGGGAGCAGCTCACGACGGACCGGCCCGACCTGGACGAGTCCGGCCGCATCCGCCTCGACCGCTGGGAGCTGGCCGATCCGGTCCAGGCGGCTGTGACCGAGCGCTGGCGGACGATCACCCCCGAGACCCTCACCGAGCTGGCCGACATCCCGTGGTTCCGTGCCCAGGCCCGCTCGCTGTACGGATTCGACGTCCCCGGCGTCGACTACGACGTCCCGGTCGAGACCGACCTCCCCTGGCCGAACCCGAGCTGACCACCTTCGACACCGGCCCGAGCCGACCACACCTGACACCGACGAGTCCCGCTCCCGGATCCGGGGGCGGGACTCGCGCGTCGCGTCAGCCGGCCTCGGCGGCCTGGCTGGTCCAGGTCGCATACATCCGGGCGTAGGCTCCCCCGGCGGCGACGAGCCGGTCGTGCGAACCGGTCTCGACGATCCGGCCCTCGTCCACGACGACCACGCGGTCGGCCTTCATGGCGGTGGACAGCCGGTGCGCGATCAGGATCGCGGTGCGGCCCTCCAGCAGCACGTCCAGCGCGCTCTCGATCCTGGCCTCCGACCGGAGGTCCAGGTTGGACGTGGCCTCGTCCAGCACCAGCACCCGGGGCTGGGCCAGGAAGGCCCTCGCCAGGGCGACGAGCTGCCGTTCGCCGGAGGACAGGGACTGGCCCCGCTCCTGGACGACGGTGTCCAGGCCGTCCGGCAGCCGCTCGACCACCTCGTCCAGTCCGACCGCCCGCACCGCCTCCCAGACCCGGTCATCGGACGCGTCGGAGGTGGCGAAGCGGATGTTGTCCCGCAGCGGCCCGGCGAACAGGAAGGGCTCCTGCGGCACGACGCCGAGTTGCCCGCGCAGCGACTCGATCCGCACGTCCCGCAGGTCGCGCCCGTCGATGAGGATCCGCCCGGCGGACGGGTCGTAGAACCGGGTGACCAGCTTGGCGAGCGTGGACTTGCCCGCGCCGGTCGGACCGACGAACGCCACCGTCTCGCTGGCCCGGATCTCCAGCGACACATCGGAGATCACCGGCCGGTCCGGAAGGTAGCCGAACGACACGTCCTCGAAGGTGATCTCACCCTCGACCCGCGGCAGGTCGACGGCTCCGGGCGCCTCCGCGACCTCCGGCCGGGTGCTGAGCAGCTGCCTCAGCTTCACGACCGACGACTGCCCCTGCTGGTAGGTGTTGTACTGCTGCACCAACTGCTGGATGGGCTGGAAGAACGATCCGAGGTAGAGCAGGAACGCCACCAGCTCGCCGATCGTCAGCGTCCCGTCGGTGACCATGCCCGCGCCGATGGCCAGCAGGACGATCTGCCCGGCCACGCCGACGACCTGGGTGCCGGGCGTGTAGATCGAGTTGATCCGTCCGGTCTGGAGGCTGGCGTCGAAGTACCCGCCGGTGACCTGCCGGTGGTGCTCGGCGTTGCGCCGCTGCCGGTTGTGCGCGGTGACGACGCGCACGCCCTGGAGGCTCTCGGAGAGGTCGGCGATCACGTCGGCGGTGGCGTCCCGCACCCGCAGGTAGCCCTTGGCGGACGCGCGGCGGAACCACAGCGACATCGCGGTCATGACGGGCACGACCAGCACGATCGTGATGAGCGCCAGCTCCACGTCGTAGGTGAACAGCACCACCGAGACGATGACCATCGTCAGGCCCTGGATCGCGAACTGCACCAGGCCCTCTTGCAGCAGCGCCTGGAGGTTCTCGATGTCGGCGGTCATCCGGGTCATGATCACACCGGCCTTCTCGCCGGTGTAGAAGCTCAGCGACAGCCGCTGCAACTGGGTGAAGACCCGGACCCGCAGGTCGTTCATCACCCACGCTGCGATCCGTCCGGTCACCTTGACCCGCGCGGCCTGCGTGAGGCCGGTGACCACCAGGTTGACCAGGTACACCCCCGCGACCACCACCAGGACGCCGAAGTCCTTCGCCGTGATGCCGTCGTCGATGCCGATCTGGGTCAGCAGCGGACCGGCCTGCAGCGTCACCGCCTCCACGATCACGAGCACACCGGCCAGCAGCGCCAACGCCCCGTACGGGCGGACCAGGCGCCGCAGGCTCAGCCCGGCGCCGTCGGGGTCGGGCGTGCCGTGCTCGAAGACGACCTCGGGATCGGGATGCTCCGGCTCGGTCTCCAGCAGCCGCTCGACACCCGGCCGCATCTCCGGCGGCACACCGGCGAACGGGTGGGCCGACGCGCCCGCCTTACCGCCGGTGAACGCCGCTCCGCCACCACCTCCGGGAAACGTCATCGGCCCGTACCCTCCAGCTCCTTGACGCGCTCGTCCGCCTGCGCGAGCACTTCCGCATACAGCGGCGTGCTCGCCAGCAGTTCCGTGTGCGTGCCGTCGGCGACGACGCGCCCGCCGTCCAGCAGCACCACGCGGTCGGCCAGGCTGATCGTGGACGGCCGGTGCGCGATGATCAATGTCGTCCGGCCGCTGAACAGGGTCCGCAGCCCGGCATGGATCTCCTGCTCGACCTGGACGTCGATGGCGCTGGTGGCGTCGTCGAGCACCAGCACCGGCGGATTCACCAGCAGGGTCCGGGCGATCGCGATGCGCTGCCGCTGCCCGCCCGACAGCGTGTAGCCGCGTTCGCCGATGACGGTGTCATACCCCTCGGACAACTCGCCGATGAACCCGTGCGCCCCCGCCAGCCGTGCCACGCGCTCGATGTCGGCGATGCCCGAGTCCGGGCGCCCGTAGGCGATGTTGTCGCGGACCGACGCCGAGAACAGGAACGGCTCGTCCAGGACGATGCCGACGGCGTCGCGCAGGCTGTGCAGGGCCAGCTCCCGCACGTCATGCCCGTCCACGATGACCGCCCCCTCGCGGACGTCGTAGAAGCGCGGCAGAAGCCTGGCCACGGTGGACTTCCCGGAGCCGGTCCGGCCGACCAGCGCCACGGTCTCGCCGCCGCGTAGCCGCAGCGAGAACCCGTCCAGCACATCGGGTCCGTCGCCGTAGCCGAAGCGGACGTCCTTGAACTCGACGTCGCCGCGCGCCCCGGTGAGCTCCAGCGCGCCGGGGGCGTCCACGATCTCCGGCTTCTCGTCCAGCACCTCGTACAGCCGCTTGGCCGCCGCCGACGCCCGCTGACCGAACGTGATCAGCTTGCCGAGCACCCGGAACGGCACCTGGAGCATCAGCAGATACGAGCTGAAGGCCACGATCGCGCCGATCCCCAGACTTCCCTCGATGACGAGGTGCCCTCCGTACAGCAGCACGATCGCCATGCTGACGCTGGGCAGGTTCTGCACCAGGGGCGTCCACCGCGCACGCAGATCGGCGTCCTTCACATAGGCCCAGCGAACCCTCGTCGCCGCCTTCTGGAGCAGCGACAGCTGGTTCCGTTCGGCCGCGAACGACTTGACCACGCGGACGCCGTTGACGTTCTCGTCCACCACGGTCGCGACATCGGCCAGCCGGGCCTGGATCAGCCACGACACCGGGAACATCGAGCGCTGCATGCGCTTGCTCGCCACGTAGAACAGCGGCATCGGCAGCATGGCCATGACGGCGAGCGGCACGTTGATCGCCAGCATGTACACGAACGCCACCAGCGAGACACCGCACTGCACCAGCAGATACGGCGCGAACCCCAGATACATCTGCACCGTGCGGATGTCGGAGTTGGCGCGGGAGATCAGCTGCCCGCTCTGCACCCGGTCGTAGAACGGGAACGACAGGCCGGTCAGATGCGCGTACACCATGTTGCGCAGGTCGTACTCGATCCTGGCGGCGGCGCGGAACAGCAACTGCTTGGACAGGTAGCCGACGACCAGCATGATCACCGTGAGCGCGACCAGCCACCACACGTAGTGCGACAGCGGTACCCGGTCCGCCACGACCGAGTTGTCGAGCGCCTCCTGGATCACCTTCGGCACCTGGACGGCCACCAGCGTGCTGGCCCCGGACGTCACCAGCGCCGTCCCGAACATCCACTTGTGCGCCCGGACCAGCGGCCACGCCCGCCGCAACCAGGAGCGACTCGGATCCGGGTCGATCGCCGCGCTCGGCGGCGGATGGACCTTGCTCACCTGGACTCCTTCCTCCGCGCGCCCTCGCGGGCGGCCCACTCGGCCTGCTTCTCACCGGCCAGCGCCTCATGCCACAGCGACAGCGCGGCCATCGCCCGCTCGGCCTGCTCGGCGTCGAGGAGCGAGGCCAGCTCGCCCAACCTGCGGTTGATCTCCTCGTTGGCCGTGGCCAGCAGGTGCCTGCCCTCGGACGTGATCACGAGCGTGACCTTGCGCCGGTCGTGCGGATCCCGCTCACGCCGCACGTACCTTCCGGCGACCAGACCGTCCATGACCGCGGTGACGGTCGCCGGCATCACCGACAACATCCACGCCACGCGCGACGCCGTCGGCGGTTCCTCCACCGTGAGCACCGACAGCATCCGGTACTGCGGCAGCGTCAACTCCACGCGGAGCAGGGCGTGTTCAACGGACTTCGCCAGCGCGGCCACCACCACGCCCGGCTCAACTGCTTCGGCCATCACACATTTAGATTATCAAACTTAGTACAGTGTGCGCAGTAGCACTCCAGCAGCCTCGCACACACGACGAAGACCATCAAGAGAACCGCCGCGACCCGGCCCCACGGCTCAGCCGACCGTGATCACCGCTGCGCACACAAGCCCGAAGACCCAGGGCGACCCGGCTGCCGGCAACGATGACGAAGACGACAAAAAGCCGGTGCTCTGGCGAGCACCGGCTGTTGTTGCCTGGTCAGGCGAGCGGAGGATACGAGATTCGAACTCGTGAGGGCGTGAACCCAACACGCTTTCCAAGCGTGCGCCCTAGGCCACTAGGCGAATCCTCCACGGGAGAGCCTACCGGGTCCTGGGCAGTGGGAGGACCTCAATAACCGCCGAGGTGGGTATCGGGCCGTACACGTGCGGGAACACCTGATCGCCCACAGGCTCGTACCGGACGGGCGAGCCGAGGCCCGCGACGTCGATGACCAGCAGCACCAGGCCGTCCCTGGCCACGCCGGTGTAGAAGTTGGCGAGCACGCCCTCGACCTGCGCCATGTCGGACGAGCAGTGGACGAAGCCCTCCTCGTCCAGCGTCCTCCCCAGCGTGGACATGGTGTAGGGCGCACCGGCGTCGCGGGCCGGTTCCCAGTGCTGCCGTTCGGCGATGTGCAGGAGCGTCTCCTGCCGAGGCACGGACATACAAGGAGCCTAAAGCCCACCTGCCAAACCACGGCTCACGCATCGCATGGACGGGTTACTGTTCCCTGCGACGACGCGCCCTTAGAGGGGGCTGGCCAGGAGGCAGGCGGAGTTGCCGGATCTACAGGAGCGGCCAGGCTCGCCGGTAATCGGCCCACTGCCGGCCCAGGTCGGCTAGCTCGGCTTTCCAGGGGGTCACAGGGTCGGTGGTGCTGCGGCGCCGCCAGGTTTCGGCGTATGCCCAGGCCAGGCGGTCGATGTCGCTAGGGGCGGCTTGCGTCCAGGAGGGGAACCGTTCCAGCCAGTGCGCCACCTGGTCGGGGGTGTGCCCGGCTTTGAGGAGCCAGGGAATGAGCAGGCCCAGTTCCACCCAGGCCGCCCCACGCGAGGTGAACGCCCAGTCCACCGCGTAGGCACGGCCGGTAGCAGTGATCAGCAGATTGTCAGGGTTCAGGTCCGCGTGGATCAACGAACCACCCGCCATGGCCGACACGTCGTCCAGGAGCGGTTGCCAACGCCGCTCCACCTGGAGCACCACCGCATCGGGCGCGGGCATCACCTGGAAGGTCTCTACGGTCTTGGCCAGCAGGGCAAGATCCGGAGAACCGGGTGAGTAGTCGGCGTGGCGGGCCTGAACGTGCTCGACGCCCAGCAGCAGCCAACCCGCCTCCTCAATGATCCAGTGGAGGCGGGGGGCGTACGGCTGGACGTACGGGTTGATCCGGGCTTCGTTACGCAGTGCCGCGACCTCGGTGCCGTCCCGGTCGGGTTCCTTATGGGCGCCCTTGACGAAGACGGTGCCGGTCGTCGTCGTGAGCATCCCGGTGAAGTGGGCGTGGTTGCCCGCCGGGGGCGGCGTCACCTTGGTCACCTGACCGGTGTGTGCCTGGACGGCTTCTCTCACTTGCTCGGGGAGGTCGGTCCAAGCACAGCGCCCCATCGGGAGCCCTTCCTGGGTGAGTCAGACGCCGGGGTTTTCGGGGCAGCACGATTCACCGGTGGACCAGAATTCCAGCTCGACGGGGTAGCCGGTGGCGTGAAGCGCCGGGATGGTCCTGGCCATCGCGGCGCCGGAGCCGATGTCCTCGATCATGACCGGGACGTGGTGGATGAACCGCCCGGCGACACGTTCGCAGAACTCGGCGTACTCGCGGGTGTGCTCGATGAAGCAGTGCCAGCCGGGGTCTACCGAGACGTCCGGGACGATCCGGATGGCGGGGTTGTCGCCGACGGCCTTGAGGTAGATCAAGGTCTGTTCGATGACGCGCTCGGCGTACCGTCCGGTGACGCGGTGCCGGGTCACCATGAAGCTGACGAGCGTGGAGAAGGTCTCCGGCGAGACGAGGTCACGGGCTTCCTTCACCGCCTCGGTCGTTCTCTCGGAAGTGATGGTCACTGCGGATCTACCTCCCTGGGGCGAGCGCGGTCCGTCGCCGCGCTTGAAATTCCGGACGGCGGCCAAGGATGGGGACGAGTAGGGACTCACCGCGACAATCCAGGCGGAATATCAGGTGATCGGTTCTGTTCCGCTCGCCCTGCGCCGCTCATACCAGGACGGTAGGAGAGGCCCGCCGGCGCGCTCCAGGATGTTTACAGATGTTGCAAGGCGACTATGGCGTCGTTGACGAGGCGCCGGGCCTCCCGTCCGTAGACCGCCTGGCCCTGGAGCAACTTGAAAGCCTTTTCGAAAAGCGCGATCTCTCGTGGCTGTGTCACCTTGATACCCGCGGACGTGGTTTCGATCTTGACAAGCTGATCGTCGAAGATCCAGAACCCCTCGCCGGGCCACAGGCGGCGTACGACCTGCGGCGGGATGATGCCTAGGGAGACGCTGGGAAGCGCCATCACCGCCAGGAGGCGATCGAGTTGGCCGAGCATCACATCTCGGCTCCCGAACACAGTCGAAAGAGTCCGAGCTTCAAGCACGAACGCGAACTTTCGATCGCCTCTGTACAGATAATGCTGACGTTCCATTCTGGCTGCGACGGCTGCGCCGATGTCCGTTTCGGCTTGGTAGAAGGCGGCGGCGATCTCAAGTATCGCCAAGGAGTACTCGGCTGTTTGGAGAATCCCGGGGACGACGTCCGATTCGTACACCCGGAAGCGCCCGGTCGCCTCATACAGAGGGTAGGACTTCTCTTGCAGGCGCCTCAGGCCGCCACGAAGCTGGCGCTGCCACTCCAGCCACATTCCTTCGATGCCGCGCAGTGTCGCGATCAAGGCTGGAACCTGGTCGGTAGCATCACATAACGCGCACCAGGTGTGCACGTCGTTCTCGGAGGGATTCTGACGCCCGTTCTCGATGCGGTAAATCTTGGTGAAATGAATGCCCGAGAGCGCGGCCAGCGCCCGTCCTGTCAGGCGTGCGTCCTTCCGGATCTCGCGAAGGCGGCCGCCGAACTCCTCGCGGGCCCGCTGGACCTGACTCGACACCGGCGGGGTCAGGCGGGGTCGTACTCGTGGTCCGGGACGCCTAGGGTCCAGACCCTCTCGAACGCCTGCCTGCACAGATGTACGACGTCCGGCTCTTTCCAGAGTTGGCGCTCGACAACTTCGCCGCTCGCGGCGAAGACGGTGAAGACCGCCGCCTCGTCATCGAAAAGCCAGAAGTCATTTCCGGGGAGTGCGATGCCCGACACCAGGCGACGAGGGACCCAAACAATCTGCTCCCCCGCTTCGACGAACAGATGCGAGTCCGACAGAACCCAGCGCTGATAGTCGCTGACCGGCTCGGAAACGATCCGTGCTCTCCGGATCACCTTACCTGCCCGTGTCGCGGATCGCACCGTGTCGAACCAGGGTTGCAACCACTTGCGATCGTCCCGCTCCCCGTCCCGCCATTTCTTCAGGTGTGGCTTCTCCACCTGGGTCCCGTAGGAGTCGCGCATCTCCAAGTGCAGCGCTTCCCGGCGGAAAGTACTGAAGAACTCCCGTCGCGCTTCACCTGTGATCAGTTCCAAAATCTACCCTTCACCGAGCAGAGCCCTCAGGGCTGACTTCGGGGTCTCCACGCAGTCCTCATGATCTGGGATGTCCATCTGGCCACGTGCTTCGGCGCTGGCCACCCGAGCACCCCGAACGATGAATTTCCCTTCTTTGCCCACGTGCACGATCGGCGGTGCCCAGTTCGTCACGCGACCTGTGACGCCATCGTTGACCAGGTGGTCGAAGAGGCCGGAGGGACCTCGACGATCTCCTCGCCTTCCGGCACATCGAGCTTGTCCAAGATCTCGGGATCGGTCACGATCCAACCCTGAATGATGTAGGTGTCCTGGTCGGTGGCGTACAGGGTCGGAGATTCATCCGGCTTCGAGTCCTTGCCCAAGAACGTAAGGCGCATGGATGCCCCTCGGTCCGAAGCGTTGACGGATGTTGCAGCACCAACACTCCGCGCCGGGGCGGGATGACGTCAAGAGGTCCCCGCAGTCTGACTTGTGTTCCTCGTGCCAGTTCCCAGCAAAGCCCTGCGCCGTCCCTCCTCAGGGGTCTGTTGGAGCGGACGCCTGGGCTCAGCGGATTCCTCTGGTCGGAGACGACCTGGCCTTGGTGCCGCAAGGTGACCGGATCTCGCCAAGATCGACCCGCTTCCAGGGGATACGCTAAGAATGAATTTCATCCCATGCCCGGGGGCTGATATGGGTTTCTTGGAGAATGCCGGAAAGGCGATCGGCGCGCTCGGTCGCGCCATCGGCGACTACGAAGCAGCCAGAAATCAAGCGCAGTACCTCCTCACCATGAGCGAGGACCAGGCGAAGCTGCGACTGCACGAGCGGGCCCGCGAGGATCGGGACCCCGTGATCCTGATCAGCCGCGCGCTGAAGGAGATCGCACGAACGGACTCCGGCGACCGCGCGGACCTGGCGGCCCGGCTCGCCCTGTTCGCCGACGGCCTCGTATAGCCCCTGCCGAGACACCCACGGGGCCCTTGCGACCAGGCGCCACTGGACGTCGCCCTATTGGTCATCCGGTGCTTCGCGAGGGCAGTGGCGGGCCACGCAGCCCCGAGCCGCGATCAGCGACGAACTGCTCTCAGCGAACCGGACTGCGGGTCGGTCGTGGGCTGGGGATCGGATGCCGTTGGGCGGGGGTGGGTGGGGTGTGGTGGCTGCGGCGTGGCTATCTGGGGATCCGGCCGATCCTGGGGCAGGGATGCCATAGACTCTGGGCAGACCCCTCGCACGGCGTCACCCTGTGAACCTCCCCAGGGCCGGAAGGCAGCAAGGATAAGCAGGCTCTGGCGGGTGTGCGGGGGGTCCTTTTCGCTTCTGACGCTCCGCTTCTTGAGGGAGGGCGGGCCCCCGATGAGTCTGGCTCTGTACCGCAAGTACCGGCCAGCGACGTTCGCCGAACTGAAGGGGCAGGAACACGTCGCCGAGCCCCTGCGGCAGGCGCTGCGCAACGGCCGGATCAACCACGCCTACCTGTTCAGCGGTCCGCGCGGCTGCGGCAAGACGTCCAGCGCCCGTATCCTCGCGCGTTCGCTCAACTGCGAGCAGGGGCCGACCGCGGATCCGTGCGGCGAGTGCGACTCGTGTGTCGCGCTCGGTCCGTCGGGCAGCGGCCACATCGACGTCATCGAGATCGACGCGGCCTCGCACGGTGGCGTTGACGACGCCCGTGACCTGCGGGAACGTGCGTTCTTCGCGCCGGTGTCGGCGCGCTTCAAGGTGTACATCATCGACGAGGCGCACATGGTCACCCGCGAGGGCTTCAACGCGCTGCTGAAGCTCGTCGAGGAGCCCCCGCCGCACCTGAAGTTCGTCTTCGCGACCACCGAGCCGGAGAAGGTCATCGGGACGATCAGGTCCCGGACCCACCACTATCCGTTCCGGCTCATCCCGCCGGGCGTCCTCCAAGATCTCGTCGAGGAGATCCTGCGGTCGGAGAAGGTGCCCTACGAGGAGTCGGCGCTGCCGCTCGCGGTGCGGGCCGGGGCGGGCTCCGCCCGTGACACCCTGTCGATCCTCGACCAGCTTCTCGCGGGGTCGGACGAACAGGGCATCACCTACACGCGGGCCGTCTCGCTGCTCGGATACACCGATTCCGCCTTGCTGGACGAGGTGGTCGCAGCCTTCGCGGCCCGGGACGGCGCGGCCGTGTTCGCCGCGATCGACCGGGTTGTAGAAAGTGGTCAGGATCCGCGGCGTTTCACGGCCGACCTGCTGGAGCGCGTCCGGGATCTGGTGATCCTGTCGAACGTCCCGGATGCCGGGGGTTCCGGCCTCCTCAACGTTCCGGCCGACGAGCTGGAGCAGATGCGGCGGCAGGCCTCGTCCATGGGGCCGGGGGAGCTGACGCGCGCGGCGGACCTGCTGCACACCGGGCTCACGGAGATGCGCGGCGCCACGTCCCCGCGCCTGCTGCTTGAGCTGATCAGCGCACGTATCCTCCTCCCCGCCGCGTACGAGGACGAGGCGTCGATGTTCGCGCGGCTCGACCGGCTGGAGCGAACGGCCGCGCAGGGCGGGTTCGCCGGCGGCGGCCAGGGCGGCGCCCAAGGGGGCGGCGGGTTGGCGCCCGCCTTCCAGGCCGGGCAGGGAGCACCTGTCCCGGGGGCGCCTGGCCGGGCGACGCCGCCCGGTGGGGGTGGACGGCCGGGGCAGGACTCCGCGCAGGGATCTCCGCAGGGCTCCGCGCAAAGCCCTGCCCAGAGTCCCGCGCAAGGATCCGCCCCTGGGCCAGCGCAGAGCTCTGCCTCCAGGCCCGCGCAAGGGTCCGCGCAGGGTTCCGAGCAAAACCCGGCGGGACAGCCCCCGCCCGCCCAGGGGGGCGACCCCACTTCCAGTGTCAACCGCCGTCCCGGGTCTCCGGAAGCGGAACGCGGTTCTGTGGATAACCGCTCGAACACCCCTGTGGACAACCGCCCCGACAACCGCTCGGACCACCGTCCGGTCAACCGTCCGAGCCAACCCGCTGCGCCCACTTCGCCGGCTCCGCCCGCCTCACCCGCCCCCCAGGCCGCCGCTCCGGGCGGCGGGATGGACGTCGGCACCGTCCAGCAGTACTGGCCGGACATCGTCGAGGCCGTCAAGCAGGTCAGCCGCGCCACCTGGATGGTCATCATGTCCGGGGTGCGGCCCGTCGCCCTCGACGGACGCGTGCTGACGCTCTCCTTCGACGCCGAAGGGTCCCGGCTGGGCTTCGTCAACGGCAACCGCGACGTGATCCTCTGCGAGGTCCTGAAGGAGCGGATGGGCGTCGACTGGCGGATCGAGACCGTCGTCGGCGGCGGCTCACCCCCCGCAGGCGGACGTCCCGGCGGACGGCCGGGAGGCGGCGGCAGCCCGCCCAACCGCGGAGGCGGCAACCCAGGGGGCGGCCAGGGAACCAGGCCGGGCGGCCAAGGCGGCGGCAACGGCGGCAATGGCGGAACGGGAAGCGGTTTCGGTTCCTCCCCCGCGGCCGGGTTCGGCGGCGCGTCCGACCAGGCGGCCCCGGCCGGTGCGCCGAGCGGAGCGCCGGCGCCGTCCGCCGGTGCGCAGCCCGGCCGGGCTCCCGCGCCCCGGACCGGCCAGGGCGATCCCGGGCCGATGCCCCCGCCTCCGGACGAGCCTCCCCCGCCGCCCGACCCGGGCCCGGTGGACGAGAGCGACGAGGTCGACCCCGAGGGCGACGCCGACGCGGACGGCACCGAGGCCGAGATGAGCGGGATGGCGCTCATCCAGCGGGAGCTGGGCGGACAGATCATCAAGGAGATCGACAACACCTGAGGCGGGCCCGCGGAGGGCTGAGGGGGAGGCCGGAGGGGGGCGGCGCACCGGGCGGGGCCGGACGTACCGCATCATGGTCGAACCCCGTAGTCTCGGGAGGACGGACGTCCGGTGGTCGGCTGGTCGCCAGACAGAAGGCCCTCGCGAGAGGGCCGGAACAACGCCGGAATAAGGAGTGGACCGTGGAACCCGGTGGTCAGTTGAACATCCAGGAGCTGCTCCAGCAGGCGCAGGCCGTCCAGGAGCAGCTCTTCACCGCCCAGCGCGAGCTGGCGGAGGCCGAGGTGAAGGGGACCGCGGGGGGCGGGCTCGTCACCGCGACCGTCAACGGTGAGGGCGAGGTCACGGGGCTCTCGATCGACCCGAAGGCCATCGACCCCGACGACCCGGCCGACACCGCCGAGACCATCGCCGACCTGGTACTGGCCGCGATCCGCGACGCGGCCCGCGAGGCGCGCGAGTTGCAGCAGGAGAAGATGGGTCCGCTCGCCGCGGGCCTCGGCGGCGCCATGCCGGGCCTGGGCGGCGGCGGGTTGCCCGGCGGTCTTCCGGGCGGTTTCCCCGGCCTCGGCGGCGGCCCCGGTGCGGGCGGTGCGGGCGGTGCGGGCGGTGCCGGTGGGCAGCAGGGCGGCGAGCCCGGGGCCTGATCGCGAGGCGGCGATGGCGAAAGGACGCGCCCCGGTGGAACGTCCTAGAAGGTAGTTGGACGCGAAGAAAGGAAGGGTCCGTTGTACGAAGGGGTGGTTCAGAACCTCATCGACGAGCTGGGCAGGCTGCCCGGCGTCGGCCCCAAGAGCGCGCAGCGGATCGCCTTCCACCTCCTCGCCGCGGATCCGGCCGACGTCGAGCGGCTGGGCAAGGCGCTCAAGGAGGTCAAGGACAAGGTCCGCTTCTGCAAGACATGCGGGAACGTCGCGGAAGAAGAGGAATGCCGGATCTGCCGTGACGCGCGCCGCGACCCGCAGGTGATCTGCGTCGTGGAGGAGTCCAAGGACGTCGTCGCCATCGAGAAGACGCGGGAGTTCCGCGGCCGCTACCACGTGCTGGGCGGCGCGATCAGTCCGATCGAGGGCGTCGGCCCGGACGACCTGCGCATCCGGGAGCTGATGCAGCGGCTCGCCGACGGCACGGTGACCGAGCTGATCCTCGCGACCGACCCGAACCTGGAGGGCGAGGCGACCGCCACGTACCTCGCCCGACTGGTGAAGCCCATGGGCCTCACGGTCACTCGCCTGGCCAGCGGCCTGCCGGTGGGTGGCGACCTCGAATACGCCGACGAGGTGACGTTGGGCCGCGCATTCGAAGGACGGAGGCTGCTCGATGTCTGAAGCCAACAGCCCACAGGACTGGAACGTCCTCGCCGAACGCGTGGCGCGCCATGTGGAGAACTACCTGAACGGCCTGGAGGCCGTCGCGCGCGGCGACGGCGAGGAGCACACGATCCCGCTGCTCCTGCTTGAGGTGTCGCAGGTCATCCTGGCCGGCGCGCAGCTCGGCGCGAGCGCCGACGTGATCCTGCCCGACAACTGGGAGCCCGAGGTCGGCCCCGACCCGGACCTCGACGCCGTCCGGCAGGGCCTCGCCGAGCGGCTCGCGGGGCTGGACGAGTACGTCGAGGTCTTCGACCCGTACAAGGACACCGAACCCACCTCCTACCGGCTTTCGGACGACCTGGTGGACGTGGCCAGCGACCTCGTCCACGGGCTGCGCCACTACCAGCAGGAACGTCCGCTGGAGGCGCTCTGGTGGTGGCAGTACTCCTACTTCAACCACTGGGGCAACCACGCGGGCGCGTCCCTGCGAGCCCTCCACGCGGTGGTCGCGAACGCCCGCCTGGACGTCGCGCACGAGACCGCCACCGCCTGACCTAGCCGGACGCCTCGCGGCGTTCGGTTCGCCCCACCCTCCCCAACCGGCCCGTTCGATATCCCGGGTGACGTCCGTCCCTTATATCCGGGACCGGTCCCGGGCGGTCACTGGCACGCTGTGCTCCCTATCGGCGGATGGGGAGGGAGACCGCGCGTGGACGGCGTGGGGACGACATTACGCGGCGCGCTGGCCGCCATCCCCCTCGTCCTGCTGATGACGGCCTCGGACGCGTCCACCGGGCAGGCGGCGGCACGACCGACCGGCTGTTCGTCCCCCGGCCAGGTGTATCAGGCGAACATCCTCGTGAAGCACGGAGACGCTCCGTCCGAGGCGAAGGCGCTGTTCCTCGTCTGCCAGCAGAACCGGTTCGTGAAGATCGTGGACTCCGACGGTCGCTCCTACGACGACCTGGACGACTTCCGCGCGCACAACCACCTCTTCGGCGAGGACGACATGATCATGGTGCCGCGCTCCTTCCCCGCGGTCGACGCGAGCCAGAGCCCCGGGTTCGGGCCGTGGGTCTCGGGACACACGTCCACGTCGCAGGCGTGGCGCTGGCTGCCCGCCGGAATCGTCCTCGTTCTCGTCCTGGGCAGCGGCGGCGGCTTCGCCTGGCTGGTCACCCACCGGCGGAAGGCGCCGGTCGGCGGTGCCACGAGCACGGGAGCCCCGGGTGACGGAACCCCTGATGGCGGCGAAGTCCCGTGACCTCGGACGGCTCAGGCGAAACCCGCCGAGACAACCCCGACCCCGCGTCACGACCACCACCGACAGCGGAAACAACCCCTCAACAGGGCCTTCTCTCTGGAACACCACCGCGCGGAGGGGCTGAGCGCCCTCCGCGGCAGGGCCGTGATCTTGGCTATCCGTGACAGGTGTTACCTGGTCGTAATCCACTGGAACCGGATCGGTAGACTCGCTGATCGGTACGCCTGACCCCGATCCGAGGAGCGCCCACCCGTGGCTCTAGTCGTGCAGAAGTACGGTGGCTCCTCCGTCGCCGACGCCGAGTGCGTCAAGCGGGTCGCCCAGCGCATCGTCGCGACGAAGAAGGCGGGCAACGACGTGGTCGTCGTGGTGTCCGCCATGGGTGACACGACGGATGATCTCATCGACATGGCCAAGCAGGTCAGCCCCCTGCCACCGGGCCGTGAGCTGGACATGCTGCTCACCGCCGGTGAGCGGATCTCCATGGCGCTGCTCGCCATGGCCATCGCGAACCTGGGCCACGAGGCCCGCTCGTTCACCGGCTCCCAGGCCGGTGTCATCACCGACGGCTCCCACGGGAAAGCCAAGATCATCGACGTGACGCCCGGACGCATCCGGACGGCGCTGGACGAGGGCTCCATCTGCATCGTCGCCGGGTTCCAGGGCGTCTCGCAGGGCACCAAGGACATCACCACCCTCGGCCGCGGCGGCTCCGACACCACCGCCGTGGCGCTCGCCGCCGCGCTGGACGCCGACGTCTGCGAGATCTACTCCGACGTCGACGGCGTGTTCACCGCCGACCCGCGCATCGTCCCGCCCGCCCGCAAGATCCCGCGGATCTCCTACGAGGAGATGCTGGAGATGGCGGCGAGCGGCGCGAAGATCCTGCACCTGCGCTGCGTGGAGTACGCGCGCCGCTACAACATCCCGATCCACGTGCGGTCCTCGTTCAGCCAGAAGGAAGGCACGTGGGTCGTCGACAGCAGCGACATCGAAGGGCACGACATGGAGCAGGCGATCATCTCCGGGGTCGCGCACGACCGGAGCGAAGCCAAGATCACCGTGGTCGGGGTGCCCGACAAGGTCGGTGAGGCGGCGACGATCTTCACGGTGCTGTCCGAGGCCGAGATCAACATCGACATGATCGTGCAGAACGTGTCCGCCGCGTCCACCGGGCGGACCGACATCTCCTTCACGCTGCCCGCGAGCGACGGGCAGAGCGCGCTGACCGCGCTGAACAAGCTGAAGGAGCGGATCGGGTTCGAGTCGCTGCGCTACGACGACCGGATCGGAAAGGTGTCGCTGATCGGCGCGGGCATGCGCTCGCACCCGGGCGTCACCGCCGCGTTCTTCGCCGCGATCGCCGACGCCGGGGTGAACATCGAGATGATCTCCACGTCCGAGATCCGGATCTCGGTCGTCGTCGCCCAGGACGACATCGACACCGCCGTCGCCGCCGCGCACCGCGCGTTCGACCTCGACGCCGACCAGGTCGAGGCCGTGGTCTACGGCGGCACCGGCCGCTGATCGCGGACCGCCCCGTCCTCCTAGGAGACCGCCGAGGACGGGGCGGGACGGGACAGCCGGCTCAGCAGCCGCTGCCCCTGCCGCGGGCTGAGGTTCAGCCGCCGTCCCAACTCGGCGCCGGTGATGTTCGGATCGGCCGCCAGGATGATCTGCGCACGCGCCTCGGTCCCGGCGGTCGCCGACGTGAGACCACGCCGCGGCGCACCCGAACCGCGCGCCTGCGCGGCCGCGGCCGGGCCGCGTTGCCGCACGGGCGCGGCCGGCTCGCGCGGTTGCGCCGAAGCCGCCGGAAGATGAGGCTGGACGGCCGGGCTGCCCGGCTGCGCTGCTGGGGCCGGTGGACGTTGCCGCGCTGGTACGACCGGGTCGCGCAGTTCCGGAGCCGCGACCCGGTCGCCTTCTGGTGCAGACGCCGCAGTGCTGAGTGGCTCCGGGGTCGCACCCGGATCGTGCGGTTGTCCATGCGCGGACTGATTCCGTGGCCGCCCGGCGGCGGGACGCGCCGGCGCCGGACGCGGCGCGCGTCCCCCGGCAGCCCGTCCCGGCGCAATCGAGGTCTCCTCGCCCGGAGTGTCGGACGCCTGTGCTTTGGTGAGCGTGGACGGTTCCTCGGCGGACGCAGCGCCCGTGACCTCGGGCAGAGCCCCGCCCAGCGCGGCCCCGACCGGCGGCGCCTCCTCCAGCGCGGTTCCAGCCGGTGGGCCGGGAGCGGGGGTGGTCAGTTCGGTGACGCGGGCCAGGGCCTGGTCGAGCATGACGCCGTCCGACAGCATCCAGACGACGTCCGCCGGGGCCTTGTTCTTCCACGCGCGGCCGTAGTGGTCGCGTAGCAGGGCCAGCGCGCGCCGGCGGCGCTGCTCGGCGGTGAGCGCCCGGGGGTAGGAGGTGATCTGCCACAGCACCATCCGCCGCCACATGCGGAAGGTCGAGATCGGCGCCAGCAGCCAGCGGGCCAGCGGGACGCCCTCGCGGACCGTTCCGGCCGCGATCCCCGCGCGCCGCCGGATCGCGTGGCGGACGGCCTCCACGAACGTCACGAACAGCACGGGCATGGCCGCGTGCATCACGACACCGGCCGGATCCCCATGCGCGGCCGACACGTTCAGCCATACCGTCGCGCCGGTGAAGGCCATCGCCATCCAGCGCAGCGCGGGCATCGGCATGGCCAGCCATTCCAGGAGCAGGGCCACGGACACGAGCGCCAGGATGCCGAGGTCGACCCCGGCGGGCACGATCCATGCGTGCCCGCCGAACCAGGGCTCGGCGACATCCCGGACGGAGGCGTACGAACCGTAACCACCGAGGCCCGCGAGCCCGGCGAAGAACACGCCGCCGATCACCGCCAGGATCCGCTGGGCCCACGTCAAGGGCGGTACGGGCGGGCCGTGGCCCGCCGTCGTGTCCTCGTCCATGGCGGTCATGTCGATGTCCCTTTCCGCGCACCCGGGGGCCTGGGTGCCTGGTCGACGATCTCCCAGGGACCGTAGCGTGATGGCGTCCTTGATAAGGGGCAAAGCCGACGAATGGTGTAAAAGCCCCGGTCAGCGGCATGCGGTCCGGGCTGCGTCGCGTGACGCGGCCCGTCGGTGTCACCGTGATCGTGGGAACCGGCCGGAGCCGGTGAGAGTTCAGTTGTGTGGACCTGCGTACGCGACTCGATGACGAGAGGGCGGGTGCGACCATGGCTTCGACGGCCGGGCCGAACAGCACGGACGGACGAGAGGGCAGACCCACCCTCACCGTCGTCGGCGCGACCGGCGCGGTCGGCGCGGTGCTGCGCGACCTGCTGTCCACCCGCCTGGACGTCTACGGGGAGATCCGCCTGGTGGCCTCGCCGCGGTCGGCGGGCCGGACGCTGACGGTGCGCGGCGAGCCGTCCGAGGTCGTGCCGCTCGGGCCCGAGGTGTTCGACGGAGCCGACATCGCGATCTTCGCGGTGCCCCCGCCGGTCGCGGCGGAGTGGGCACCGGTCGCGGCGGCCCGCGGCACCGTGGTGGTGGACGCCTCGCCCGTGTTCCGGACGAGCCCGGGTGTGCCGCTGGTCGTCCCCGAGGTGAACCCGGAACGCGTCCGCGACCGTCCGCGCGGCATCATCGCGAGCCCCGGCTGCCCGACGCTGTCGATGATCGTGGCGATCGGCGCGCTGCACCACCGCTACGGGCTGCGCGAGCTGGTCGTCTCGTCCTACCAGGCGGCGTCCGGGGCGGGCCGGAGCGGCATCGAGACCCTGTACGCGCAGATGGAGAAGGTCGGCGGCGACCGCGCGCTCGGCAACCGCGCGGGCGACGTGCGCGGCGCCGTCGGTGAGTTCGGACCGTTCCCGGCCCCGCTCGCGATGAACGTCGTCCCCTGGACGGGCTCGCTGGGCGCCGACGGCTGGACCTCCGACGAACTCGGCATCCGGGACGAGACACGCAAGGTCCTGCGCCTGCCGGCCCTGAAGGTCGCGGCGACCTGCGTCCGCGTCCCGGTGACGAAGGCGCACTCGCTGTCGGTGCACGCGGTGTTCGGCGACCGGGTCGAGCAGCGCGAGGCCCAGGCGATCCTCGCCGGATCGCCCGGCGTCGTCCTCTGCGACAACCCCGAGTCGCACGAGTTCCCCACCCCGGCGGACGTCGTCGGCACCGACCCGACCTGGGCCGGACGCGTCCGGTGCTCGCTCGACGACCCGAAGGCGCTCGAACTGTTCCTGTGCGGCGACAGCCTCCGCAAGGGCGCCGCCCTCAACGCCGCCCAGATAGCCGAACTGATCGCCACCGAGCTCTGACGTCCCCCCCAGGACGGACATCCGTGCCGCCGCCCGTCCCGAGCGCAGGCTCAAATACCCACCACGTCACCTGGTGCCGCGCCACGAACCACTTCCCCATGATCGGCCGGCGTTGCCCCAACCACCTCCGCGTGGTCACGCTCGGCCGGGCCCGCTTGGCGCAGGTGTCGACCGGGGGCGCGTGCCTGTAGGTCCAGATCACATCCGCGTGCACCGGACGACGTCCACGCGATCAACGTCGGTTCTGGACGGGGTTCTTGTGAGGTTGGACGGTGTCCAGGCGGGTTTGGACGGCGGGAGCGAGACCGCGCGACTGGCCTTTAGGGTGGCAAGGGTGACCGAGACGAAGGCCGTGAAGTCCGAGCAGACGCGCGCCCTGATCGTCGTGACCGCGTTGAGGCTGTTCCGCGAGCGCGGGTACGAGGCGACGACGATGCGGGCCATCGCCAAGGAAGCGGGCGTCTCGGTCGGCAACGCCTACTACTACTTCGGCTCCAAGGAAGCGCTGATCCAGGCGTACTACGACGAGCTCCAGGAGGCGCACGCCGCCGCCTGCCGGGCCGTGCTCGCCGCCGAGAAGGACTTCGCGCCCCGGCTGCTGGGCGTCCTGAAAGCCCGGGTGGACACGATGGTCCCCTACCACGAGTTCGCCGGGAAGTTCTTCAAGTTCGCCGCCGAGCCGACCAGCCCGCTCAACCCGTTCAGCGCCGAGTCCGGGCCGTCCCGCAACTCCGCCGTCGAGATCTACCGCGAGGTCGTGGACGGCTCCAGCCTCAAGGTCGACAAGGAGTTCCGCAAGGAGCTGCCCGAGCTGCTGTGGCTGTACTCGATGGGCATCGTCCTGTACTGGGTGCACGACAACTCGCCCGGCTGCCGCAAGACCTACCTCCTCGTCGAGCGGACGGTCCCGCTGGTCAACCGCATGGTGTCGATGTCGCGGATCCCCGGCTTCAAGTCGGTGACCAGGGAGCTGGTCGACATCATTCGCGACGTCCGGGCCTGACGCCCGGGATCAGCGGAACAGGATGTCCCAGTGGTCGCTTTCGCGGGCGAACAGGGCGCCCGCCGGTGACCGGTAGAGCTTGGCGCCGTCCCTCCGCACTCCCACGAACGGGTAGCGCGTGACGGCACCGTCGACGCAGGAGCCCGTCGCGATGTCGAGTTTGTAGCCGTTCTCGTGGCTGTACTGCCCGCCCGCGTGCCCGCGCTCCGTCCCGCCGGTGACGGTGATCTCACAGCCGCTCCCCCTGGCGAAGACGAGCAGCCCCTTGAGCGAGCCCCAGCGCAGCCCCTCGAAGGACGTGCAGGTCGGGATCGCCGCGTCGGAACAATTGCCTGTCGAACGCCAATCGATCCCCTTGGCCCGTAGGACGTACTCGGCGAACTGCTGCTCCACCCGGATCGAAGCGGGCAGATCCTCGATCTCAGAACGCGGCGGGACGGTCCGATACGGCGTGCCCGACACATACCGACGGGACATGGGCTGAGGCTCCGCCGACGCGGAGGCCGACGGAGACCCGGGAAAGAACACCGCAGCGGCCACGGCGAAAACCGTCACGCCAACCGCCGACCGGCCCCCAAGCCCCGCACCACTTCGTCGCCGACCAACCTCCAGCCCATCACCCACCCGAACATCGACCACTGGAGCATCTGCGACCCCGGCCTCGACCGCCCCGATGTCACCCCCTCGCCCACTCCCCGACCGCCCACCGGCGCCGGCTGCTCGACCGCCCAAGCCGCGGACCTCAGACGCGCCGTCGGGTCTCGCCGCATCGGACGCCGCGTTGCGTTCGGGGGAAGGGGCGTTGTCGAGCCGTGCCATGCATCCCCCCGCTTCGGCTCTCCGGCGCGGAGAGCGACGGTTCGAGCGCTGCGCCGCCGCGTCGGACGACGGCGCCGGGGGGGTGCCGATCACGTGGACCGGCTCCTGCTCACTGGCGACCGCTCGGAGGGATGCCCCCCACTTCGATCTTGTAAACCCACAGCCCAGACCCCACCCGCAGCCCAGACCCCACCCGCAGCCGGAGCGGCGCCTCGCAGGAAAGCGTGTGCCGGACGTTCCATTGGTCGACCGCATAAGAGCCGCCCTGTGGACTCGCGGGTGGCTGCCCACGCATTTACGCGCAGTACAAACGAAACCCCGCCTCCCCGCCTCCCCGCCTCTCTGCCTCCCCGCCTCCCCGCCTCCCCGCCTCCCCGCCTGCGGGAACGAACCACGACTTACGCACCCGGCACGGCGACCCCGCGCAGACGCATGCGGCCGGAACCCAGACTCCCAATGCGCAACAACGGACCGCCTATACGCATGCAAGGCGCCAGCTCCCAGCTGCGGACTGCTTCTCGCGTACCGCCACACACGACCGTCCGCCCACGACCGTGCGCCCACGACTGTGCGCCCACGATCGGTGTCGTCGCGCACGCCGGGCGATCATCGCCGGGGGTGGGCGGCGGGTCAGGGCCCGGGGCCCGTCCGCCGCCGGAGGGTGGGTCAGGGCATGTTGAGGTGTTTGCGGGCGAAGGCGATTTCGGTGGCCATCTGTTTGATCCGTTCCTCGACGACGAGGGAGCCGTGGCCGGCGTCGTAGCGGTACACCTCGTGGGGGTGGCCCAGGTCGGTGAGCCGTCCGAGGTAGTTGTCGATCTGCCGGATCGGGCAGCGCGGGTCGTTCTCCCCGGCCAGGACCAGGACCGGGGCCTTGACCTGGGAGACGTAGGTGATCGGGGACGACTCGCGGTAGCGGTCGGGTACCTCGTCGGGGGAGCCGCCGAACAGGGAGCGGTCGAAGGCCTGGAGGCCCTCCATCTCGTCCTCGTAGGCGGCGACGTAGTCGGCGACGGGGACGCCCGCGACCGCGACGCTCCAGTCGTCGGGCTGGGTGCCGATGCCGAGCAGCGTCAGGTAGCCGCCCCATGACCCGCCGGTCAGGACGAGGCGTTCCGGGTCGGCGAGGCCCGAGGAGACCGCCCAGTCGCGGACGGCCTTCACGTCTTCCAGTTCGGTGAGCCCGACCCGCCCTTCGATCGCGTCGCGCCAGGTCGAGCCGTATCCCGTCGAGCCCCGGTAGTTGACGCGCACCACCGCGAAGCCGTGGTCGACCCACGCGGCGACGGCCGCGACGAACGAGTCCTCGTCCTGCGCGGTCGGCCCGCCGTGGATGTCGAACACCGCCGGGAACGGACGATCGCCCTCCGGCTTGCTGATCAGGGCGTGGATGCGGCCTCCCGGGCCGTCCACCCACACGTCCTCGACCGGCACGGACGGCGGCGCCGTGGGACCAGGCGGGGTCAGCACGACCGCGCCCGACGTCGAGCGGATCACCGGTGGCTCGGCGGCGGACGACCAGGAGAACTCGACCGTCCCGTCCGGCCGGACGGCGGCCCCGCCGATCACCCCGCGCGGCGTCTCGATCCGCTCCAGCGCGCCGGTGCCGAGGTCGTAGCGGTACAGCTCGTCCCGCGCCTCGTGCGAGTGGGAGATCAGCAGCGCGGACCCGTCCGGGTACCAGCTCGCGCCGATCTCGCCGGGCAGGTCGAGGACGATCTCCTGCTCGACTCCCGCGACCGCGTCCCAGATGAGCAGTTCGTCCCGGCCGCGCCGCTCGTGGCCGACCAGCAGGCGCGCGTCGCCCTCCACAGGCGCGAACCCCGATCCGTAGACGCCCTTGCCCGGCCCGTCCCACAGGTCGCCGACCGTGGACCCGTCGGCGCGGACGACCCGCAGCGCCATGTGGCGGCTGTCGCCGTGCTCGCTGTGCCCGATCGCGACCAGCGCCTCGTCCCGCGAGAGGCCCGCGACGTGCGCGTCCTCGGCGTGGTGGTAGAGCACCTCGGGCTCGGCGCCGGGGCGGCACAGGTGGACGGAGTTGCCGGATTCGTTCGTCCGCCCGACGACGGCGAGCCCGCTCGCGCCCAGCGCCAGCCCCGACGGGTACGACGGCTCCAGCCCCGGAACGGCCGGGACGCTCTCCGCTCCCTCCGGCGCGTCGAACGCGACGCGCTTCCACACGCCGAACTCGTCGCCGTCGGTGTCGGCGAACCACCACACCCACGCGCCGGACGGATCGACGGCGCCCGTCCACGTCCCGTTGGGACGCTCGGTGACCTGCCGCCGCTCACCGGACTCGCGATCCCAGGTGTAGATCTCCCAGGTCCCCGTGACATTGGACTGGTAGATGCTGCGACTCGGGGCGTCGCGCGCCCACCGGGGGAGGCTCATCCGCGCGGCCCGGAACCGCGCCCGCCAGCGCTCTTCGTCGACCATGCACCCCAGTATCGCCGCTCACGGCCGCCTCGGACGAAACCCGGTGCACCTGTGGACAACCCTCAGCGATCAAGGGGGACGGAACCGTCCGATTCCTCCCAAACGCCATCCGGGACGTTCCTGACCTCCGCCGACCGCGAACCCGGGTTGAGCGTCCGGTGGACGGCCCGCGCCACGCGTTCGATCGTGGTCACCCCGTACGCCATCGACGGCGTGTCCTGCGTCAGCACCACGATCATGTAGTCCTCGCCGTGCCCGTCGAACGCGCCGATGCTGTGGACGCGCCAGTAGCGGCCCTTCCTGGGAAGCCAGCCGTTCTTCACGTGCCACGTCACCTTCGCCGGGGTCCCCGCCGGAGCACCCCACCGCTGGGATGCGATGACGTCGTTCATGAGCCCCAACGCATACGCGCGCGCCTTGTCCGGTAGCAGCTCGTTGTGCCGGGTATAGCGGCTGAGCAGCGCGATCTCGTCCTCTGCCGTTATCTGGGTGAGCCCCCAGTAGCCGGACGGGCCGAGCGTCGTGTGCGACATCCCGGCCAGTTTCAGGAACCGGGCCATCCGGGCCCGTCCCACCGAGCGCCACAGCCGGGACGCGGCGTCGTTGTCCGAACGCGTGACCATCTTCTGGGCCAGGGACTTCTCCGTGGCCGTCAACGACCGGTCCTCGTCCGCGGCCTGGCGGAGCAGCCCGCCCAGGATCGTGGCCTTGACGACGCTCGCCGAGTCGTAGTGGCGTCCGGCGGCGACCGCGCAACGGATGCCGCGCTTCCGGTCGAGAACCGCTACCGATTCCGTCCCGGCGCGGTCGGCCAGCGCGATCCGGATGCGCGAGCCCAGCGTTTTCGCCATCGTCGGATGCGCGGACGACGCGCACACGCTGGCCGGGGCGGCCGAAGCGTCAGGCACCGGTAGCAGAGCGCCGGTCGCGAGCACGGCGACCGGTAGCAGCGTCGAGGAGCGGAGTCCTGGCACGCCGTCACGGTAACGACCCCTGGACGGGAAGTCGCGGACATGACCGGCAACGGACCCCTACGGAACCGTCAGGATGTGGCCAGGCGTCCGACGAACTGGTCGATCGCCACGCGGACCTGCCGGTCCATGGCCCGCGCGAAGCCCGCCTCGACGGTGATCTCGGCGCCGGGCCGCAGCCGCGTGAGGGTGTCGGTGAGGTCGCCCAGGCTGGTGTCGCCGACGCGTCCGACGACGTGCTTGGCGATCAGCCGGACGAACAGCGCGGCGAGATCGTCCATCGTGCGCTGGATCTCGCATCCGGCCGTGAGCACCTCCTCCAGCGGGACCCCCGCGCCGACCAGCGTGACGGCCGCGTCGAGCTGGCGGCGGCTCCAGAGGGTGACGCGGTCGCCGTCCATCTCGACGAAGCCGAGGGAGGCGGCGCGGTGGATGACGCTGGGCGGATCGTCCTCGTCCGGGAAGAGCGCGGCCAGCTCGTCCAGCGTCATCGTCACCGGGACCTCGTGCGACCACGGTGTCGTCGCCGCCTTCTCGACGCCGAGCACGACGCCGATGTCGCGGCCGAGCTCCCAGGCGGACAGCAGCTCGCGGATGCCCTCCAGCGTGTGCCCGCGCTCCAGCAGGCCGCCTATCATGCGCAGCCGCGCCAGGTGTGTCGCCGAGTACAGGCCGACACGGCCCGAGCGTCGCGGCGGCGGAATCAGCTTGCGTTCCTGGTAGTAGCGCAGTGTCCGTACTGGAACCCCGGCGGCCTCCGCGAGCTCGCCGATACGGTACTCGCGCCTGTCACCGGTCGCGTCGGGCCAGCGGCCCTGCACGCCGTCCCGGCCTCGCGCCGGTTCTTCAGTCACGGCCGCCAGCATAGTTCGTGACGAACGGCAACCCTCCGTGCCCGGGACGCCCTAGGGACGGGCGAGGGTCGGACAGGGGAGACGCCCAGACCTGCGCGGGGACGACCAGGGCCGCGCCGGGGGAGCGGGCGGGCAAGAGCGTGGCCGGAGTCGGGCAGCGGCCAAACGCGGTCGGGCGGCGGCGATGCCGTGGACGCGGAACGCCTCCATGATCGCGCACGTCAGACCTGCGTTACCCTCGGCCGGGCTCCGGCATCCGCGAAGAAAGAGGCATTTGATGCGGAAGTTCCCCTCCGTCGTGCTCGCGACGTCCGTTCTGGTCGCAGGGCTGGGCCTCGCCGGATGCTCCGAGAAACGCTGGTGCGAGCACGACGCGACCGACACCAAGGTGAGCGACCGTTACTGCAAGAACGGCACGCCCGGATACGAGTGGGAGTCCGGCAGCAGTCACAAGAAGTCCAAGAAGTCCAAGAAGAAGCACTGACGCATGCGGGCGACCTCCACATGACCCACGGCGCGGGCCTACGTGCCGTACCCCCGCGTCGGCCTAGGTGACGCGCCTCGTGCTTATGACCTTGCGTGGTCGGCGCCGCCGCTTCTCGTCGTTCTCCTGTGCCGCCTCGGCGGCGATCAGCTCGCGGAGCGAGCGGGGAAGGATGTCCTCGCGGCGGTCGGTGAACGGTGAACGCATCGGATCTCTCCCTCGGCAGAAGTCCTGGGTGCGAATCCTCTTGCGGGCCGTGCTCGGATGTGCCGGTGTGCCGGGCTCGATGGGACGGGCGGTCTCAGGCCGCGGCGGCGTATGCGGCGGACACCGTGGTGAGCGCCCAGCGCATGCGGGTGGTGTAGGTCTCCGGATGGTCGCCCGCCTCCTGCGCGACGACGGCGGTGCATATCGAACGGTCCCCGCCGCAGGCGCAGAGCCGCGCGTCGATGGCGGTGCGGACCTGCTCGGCGGACGGCTCGTCGGACGCCTGGAGCCCGGAGCTGAACAGGATCTGGGCCAGGTCGGAGGTGCTCAACGGGGTGAGGCTCAGCGTGTTGTGTGACATCGTGCGCCTTCTTCCTGCGGAGGGGCTCCTCATTCCCCTGCTTGCTACTTACGACTCTGACGGTTGGCGCGAGTCATCGCTATCGGGGAAAACCCCTATCCAAGGTGGAGTCTTCCCCGCGACGATCCGTAGGGTTGGCCCTACTCCCAGAACGGAAGGATCTATTCTGCAAGATGTTCCATGAGGCGGGACAGCAGGGCGCGGCTCGCGTCCGGGGAGAGCGCCTCACGTTCCAGCCTGTTCCAGACCCGCTCGAACGCGTGTGTATCGGCTGGTTTGTCGAGGTAGAGCGCCGTCGTGAGCAGCTCCACGTAGACGACGTCCGGAATGGCCTGCTCGTCGAAGCGCAGCACGGTGAACGCGCGGCCGGTCGGCGCGAGGGACGCCCGGTCCGCCGGGATGATCCGCAGGTCCACGGTGGCGGCCTCGCTCACCCTCGACAGGTGCCGCAACTGCCCGCGGATCAGTTCCGGACCGCCCACGAAACGCCTTAAAGCCGCCTCCTCGACGATCGCCGCCAGCGTCCGGCGCTGGGATCGCGCGAACACCCGCTGGCGCATGAGCCGGACGCTGATCCGGCCCTCGATCTCGATCGGCGGCATACCCTCGCGGATCCCGTCCCTGATGGCGAGGCTGGCGCGCGCGTACTCCTCGGTCTGGAGCAGCTCGGGGATCTGGCACGGATCGTAGGTCCGGACGGACCCGGCGGCCTCCTCCAGGTCCAGGTAGGGGTGGGTCCAGGACGGGATCATGTCGCTGTAGCGGTGCCACCAGCCGCGGGCGTTCGCCTCGCGCGCGAGGCGGAGCAGGTTGCGGCGCTCGGCGTCGTCGGTCACGCCGTACAGGACGAGCAGGTCCGCGATGTCGCGCTCCTTGACCGCCGTGCGGCCGAGCTCCATCCGGCTGATCTTGGAGTGGCTGCCCCGGATCGCGTACCCGGCCTCCTCGCGGGACAGGCCCTTCAGCTCGCGGAGCCTGCGCAGCCGGGCGCCCAGCAGCATGCGCCTGACCGTCGGCCCCCGGGCGTGGGCGGCCGGCCCCGCAGCCATCAACGGCGCTCCTCAAGATCGTCACAGCACGTGCATATGCACGTGCATTGGAACAATCTTCCCACGGCTCACGGACGCTCGACGGACTATTTCGGGGATGGCCAGAATAAGGATATATGTCAGAATTTGGCCATGCATCGTGTCGTCGTGCTGGCCCTGGAGGGCGTGTACCCGTTCGAGTTGAGCATCCCGACGCGGATCTTCGCGTCCGCGCGGTCGGCGGCCGGCGAGCCGCTCTACGAGGTCCTCACCTGCAGTATCGACGGCGGGCCCGTTCGGACGTCGGCCGACTTCTCCATCACCGTGGACCACGGGGCCGAGCTGGTCGGCACGGCCGACACGCTGATCATCCCGCCGTTCGGCCGCAGCGGCCCCGCGGATGAGACGGACTGGTACCCGCCGCCGCTCGCCGTCGTCTTCTCCCGGCTGCGTCCGGAAACCCGGATCGTCTCCATCTGCACCGCGTCCTACGCCCTTGCCGCCGCCGGCCTGCTGGACGGCCGCCCCGCGACCACCCACTGGCAGGAGGCCGACCACCTCCAGCGGCTGCACCCCGAGATCAAGGTGGATCCGGACGTCCTTTTCGTGGACGACGGCGATGTCCTCACCTCCGCCGGGGTCGCCGCCGGAATCGACCTGTGCATGCACATCATCCGCCGCGACCACGGCAGCGAGGTCGCCAACGGCGTCGCGCGGCGCTGCGTCATCCCGCCGTGGCGCGAGGGCGGGCAGGCCCAGTTCATCGAGCGGCCCATTCCCGGGCCGTCCGCCGCCACCACGTCCGCGACGCGCGACTGGGCGCTCCGGCACCTGCACCGCCCCATTCCGCTGACCGAACTCGCGGCCCACGCGCGCATGAGCGTCCGGACGTTCTCCCGCCGTTTCCGGGACGAGGTCGGCATGCCCCCGGGCCAATGGCTGACCCAGCAGCGCGTCGAACTCGCCCGCCGCCTGCTGGAGACCACCGACCTGCCCGTGGACCGCATCGCCGCCGAATCCGGATTCGGCACCGCCGCCTCTCTCCGCCAGCACCTGGTCGCCACGATCGGCGTTCCGCCGTCCGCCTACCGCCACACTTTCCGCACGGCCGAGCCCCGCAGAACCGGGGCCGGGCCCCGCGCATTCGGGACCCGTCCGGCGGAGGCTCGCGAAACGGTCTGACCGCGGACGCCGTCAACGCAGGAACTGCTCGAACCCCCTGGCCAGCGCCACGGCCATACGCTGCCGGGACGTGGCGTCCGACATCGTCGACGCGTCCCCCGGATTGCCCATGTTGCCGCATTCGATGAACACGACCGGAACCGTGGACATGTTGAGGCCGCCGAGGTCATCCCGCTGGTCCAGGCCGTTCCGCCCCACATAGGTGGAATAGGGGATGCCCGTTCCCGTCCGGTAGGCATCGCGCACCACCGTCCCGAGCCGCCCCGACTCGGAAACGATGGAGGCGTTCTTCCCCACCGGAAGGGGCCGGATCACATGAAACCCATGCCCGTTGGGCGGAGCCCCGTCGGCGTGGATGGACAGCACGGCGTCGGCGTGGAGCCGGTTGCCGATCGCCGCCCGCTCGGTGACACAGGGGCCGACGCCCTTGTCGTTCTTCCGCGTCAGCACGACCTGGGCACCCGCCTCTCGCAGGACGTTCGCCAGCCGGTTGGCCAGATCCCAGGTGAACGCATGCTCGGTGTAGCCGTCGGCCGTTTCGGTCCCGGTCGTGTTGCAGGGCTTGTAGCCGTTCCCGATGAAGACCTTCTTGTTGATCTCCTTCAAATGCCGGGCATTTCCGCCATTGTGCCCTGGGTCGAGCACAATGACCTTCCCTTTCATCCCGGCACGCGAAGGGGTAGGCGAAGCCGGGCTCGCCCTCTCCGAACCCACCTCGCCGTCACCTCCGGAAGAACACCCGCCGACCAGGCACAATATAGCCAGAACCCATCCACGCCACCCCATGCCCCGTCCCCCCGGTCCCGAAGCCGCCGACGCTCGAAACCTAACCGCCGCCCAATGCCCAGGCAATCACCGATCAGCCCCAGGCTGATCAAAAAGAAACACGAGATTCGCGATGACGAGACGCGGATATCGCCTGCGAACTGACCCTGAGCGCCACTCGGCCGGGCACCCGCCCACGGCGGACACCCGGCCGGGCACCGCAACGGTTCAGCGTCCGCAGCGGGCGGGCGGCGGAGCCAGATCGACCGCGCCGTCGATGACCTCGATCACGTTGCCGGCGGCGTCCAGGCGGACGGCGTGCGCGGCCATATGGTTCGAGACCCCCCGAGCGACCGGATTCGGGTGGACCTCCCGGATCCCGGTCGCGGTCGAGATGTCGTTGTCGTTCCGGAAGAACTCCGTGCCGTTGTCGGTGAAGCTGACCGACCAGCGCTGCCCGGCCGCCGTGGTGGCGATCTCGAACTCCTCGCCCGCGACCAGCTGGTTCGGCGGGGTGCCGTCGTCGTCGTACTGCGACTTCAGCGTCCACGGCGTGCCCTGCGAACCGGTGCCGGCGGCCATCACGGGACGTCCGCACGGACGCTCCTTCGCCTGCGCGGCGGTGCCCGTCGCCGCGGCGGTGGTCAGCGCCAGCGCCGCCGAGGTCAACAGTCCTACTGCTATTCGCATACGCATCGAGGTCTCCTCCTCTGTTCGGCTCGTCCGGTTGATAGGCCCCCGGGTTACAGGGGCCGTGTAACCCGGGGGCCTATCCCTTGTCGAACCCGACTGTCGGAGAAGGGACGGGGAGATGGGGAAAGCAATGGTGGTCATGGCCGCCACCGTGGGTGCCGCGTTGTCGACGGCCATGGCGTACGTGCCGCAGGCCAGACCCGCGCAAGCGGCCACCGCCACGCGGGGGGAGGTGGTGATCCAGTGGAACCGGACCCTGCTGGGGATCGTGCGGACGCCCGGCGCGCAACCGGCGACCGTCCACGCCACGCGCAACTTCGCCATCATGCACACGGCCATCGCCGACGCCGTCGACGCGAGGTCCGGTTCCGCCTATGCCGCCGCGGCCGAGGCCGGGCACGACAGCCTGACCGCGCTGTACCCCGCCCGGCGCGCCGACCTGGACCGGCAGCTCCACGACGAGCTCGCGAACGTGCCGGACGGCCCGGCCAAGACCGCCGGTATACGCGCAGGTCAGCGCGCGGCCGCGGCCGTGCTGGCCGACCGCGCCCACGACGGCTCCGACGCGACCCCTCCGCCGTTCGTCCCGGGCGACCGTCCGGGCGACTACCGGCCCACCCCGCCGGCGTTCGCGGCCCCGGTGTTCACGCACTGGTCCGGTGTGCGGCCCTTCGTGCTGGAACGCGGCGACCAGTTCCGGCCACGCCCATACCCCGCGCTGACCAGCCGGACCTATGCCAAGGCGCTCAACGAGGTGCAACTCCTGGGCAAGGACACCAGCACCGAGCGCACCGCGGACCAGACCGTCCAGGCGCGCTTCTGGGCCGCGCCGATCTGGAACTACTGGAACGAGATCGCCCAGGACGCCGCGCAACGCCACGGAACCGGGCTGGCCGCCACCGCCCACCTGTTCGCCACGCTCGACCGGACGTTCGCCGACGCGGCGATCGCCTTCTACGACGGCAAATACCACTACCGCATCTGGCGTCCCGTAACCGCGGTCCGCGCCGCCGACACCGACGGAAACCCCAGGACCCACGCCGATCCGGCATGGAACCCGCTGGCGGTGACGCCTCCCGACCCCTCCTACCCCGGCGCGCACAGCGTCGTCGGGGAGGCCGGAGCGACCGTCCTGACCTCCTTCTTCGGCTCGGACGACCACTTCACCGTCCGCTCGGAGGCGCTGCCCGACGTCACCCGGTCGTTCACCGGTTACCAGGACGCGGCGGACGAGGCCGGCCTCAGCCGCATCTACGCCGGCATCCACACCCGCCTCGACCACACCGCGGGCCAGACGCTCGGCTCCCGCGTCGCCCAGTACGTGCTCACCCACACAACAAGCTGACTGACCCGTCCGGGAGAGGGCGGCCGAGTGCGTCCACCACGTGGGCGCACTCGGCCGTGGACGGCGGCGAACGGAGGATCACCCCCCAGGTGATCCTCCAAGCCCGTTTCGACGTGCTCCAAGAAACGGCGGAAAGGATCGTCATGCGCCGCTGGAACCCAGTACGACGCAAACCACCCGAACCGGCGGCACCACCCCCCGACGCCCGGGCGCCGCTGCACCTCGTCCAGGCGGACACCTATGCGAACTGGGAGGCGATCTACCTCCACAACGTCGACCGCATCTACCGGCTGATGTTCTCCAAGGTCGGCAACCGTCCCGACGCCGAGGACCTCACCGCAGAGGTCTTCCTGACCGCCCTGCGCCCGCTACGGGTCTCCGCGAGCGTCGGCGAGGTCCGCGCCTACCTACTCGCCACCGCCCGCACCGTTCTCGCCGCACACTGGAAACGCACCCTCGGACGCGAAATCACCGTCATCGACCTGGACCAGATGGCCATAGGCGACGAGCCCCCCGAGGAAACCAGCAACTCCCAAGGACGAGTCGAACAACTCCTGGCCGCACTACCCGAACGCTACAGACGCGTCCTGGAACTGCGCTTCCTGAATTCCTGCACGATCCGCCAGACCGCGGCCGAACTCGGGACCACGATCGGCAACGTCAAAGTGATCCAGCACCGCGCCTTACGCCTCGCAGCAGAACTGGCCCGCGACGACCCAAGCCTCCAAGGATGAGGGTGACCATGAGAGGACTGCCCCGCTTCGTCGAGACCCTGCTGTCCGGCGGCCGCCCCCGGCCGTTTCCAGCCGACGACGCCGACGCGGAAGCCCTGCGCGTGGCCATCGACCTGCGCGCGGCCCGCCCCGGCTCGGACGCCCCTCACGAAGAGTTCATCACCGCACTGCACCGCCGCCTGGCCCGTGACCTGGCCGAACCCACCCCCTCCACCACCCCGGCCCGCCGCCGCCTCGTCCTGGGCACCGCCGTCGGCGCCCTGGCGGGAGCCGTCGCCGGCGTCTTCACAGGCCGAGCAACCTCAAACGACCCGCCCACCGCGAACAGCGGCGAACTGACCCCCGACCTGGGCATCTGGCACCCCGTCGTAGCAGCCGCCGACCTCCCCGAAGGCGCCGTCCACGGCTTCACCGCCAGCGGCATCGACGGTTTCGTGACCCGAACCAACGGCCGCCTGCGCGCCGTGTCCGGCGTCTGCACCCACCAGGGCTGCCGCCTGACCCCGCACCCCGAAAAGGGCCTCCGCTGCCCCTGCCACGGCGCCCATTTCGCCCCCGACGGCACCGTCCTCTACCACCGCCTGAAAGCCCCGATCCCAGCCCTCCCCCGCCTGGCCCTACGCCAAAGAAACGGAACAATAGAGGTCTACATCCCCCAAGCCTGACCCCAGCCCCTACAACGAACCAGAACCGTCCACCAACCCCAGGCCACTATGCCTCGGAGCACCAAGCGGAGTGCCTCACCCGAGCCTCAAAAAACAGAACCTCCCTGAGCCGCTCACCCGTCCGACCCCAAGTCTTGATGGCGTGGCAGTTGGGGCATAGCGCGATCATCTGGATCGGATGGTCGCGCCCCCACCGCGCCCTGTCGAGAACATGGTCGACCTCAAGAATGGGGTCGCCGTTCTCCTTGACATCCTCGGGCTGCCCGGCGCACAACGGGTTCTCGCACCGCCCACCGCTTCGCATCAGGACGGCCCGGACCGCAGCGGAAGACCGCACAGGCTGTTCACGGGCAGCCCGAGTGCTGGTGCGATCGTGATCCCCACGCGCCTCCGCAGCCTCGATCGTCCCGCAGAGCCGACGATAAGCATCCCGCGAATCCGCCCCCTGAAACGGAGACTCGTCAGCACACCCTTGCCCCAAACCGGCTTCCTCAAGCAGCCCTTCGGGCAGACCACCACCAAAGAACCGACTGCCCAGAAAGCCGACGGCCTCCATACGGACAGACGCGTCAAGCTCATAAACCCAAACCGCAAGACCGCATGAAGGATTCTGCTCATCAAGCCATGCAACCGGGTTGCCATGCGCCGCCGGCACGTCACCAACATGGCCCCGCAACTCCCAAAGGTCCGTACGAGCAAGCGCCAGGACGGGAAACTCAGGCGTCGCCCTGGAACTCGGCTGCCCGTACTCCCGCATGAGCCCCCGCAGCTCACGTCGCGCGCTTCTCCAGGAAACCAACCGGGGACGGCGCTGTGCCGCCCGCCCCAGAGCCCACAGAAGCGTGATGGGCTGGTGCCGAGCAGGCCCCTCCGCGGTGATGGCGACCCGCAACGAACCGAGGAGCTCAAGAAGACGCTGCCCAGGCGCGGGCGGCTCATCGGAGACCACCTCGAACCCCAAACGCGCCAGAAGCCGACCGACCGTCTGCTGCCCGCCGGAGAACTCACCTGCCGACAGCGGCCGTCCGGCCACGTGACGGTAAGCCACCCCAACAATCGCCTTCGAGTCGTAGTAGACCCCGCCATAGCGAAGGAAGTACCGACGAGCTTCCTCGAAGCCGTACCGCTCAAGAAACCGCTCCCGCCCGACCTGATCACACTCGGCGATCGCATCCAGGACGGCCTCACGAGTGATCACCGACAGATCCATGCCGGCATGCTATGCCCGAAATGGCCAACGCCGACCAATCCCAGTGTCCCATCCATTGCCCGTCGACAACCGATCCAGCCGACAGAAGCCAACTGCCAAGCCGGCGATGGTCCCTACCTCCCGATATCACCGACCGTACCTGAACAACTCCAATCCGGATACCCTCTTTTGGATCACAGATCACTTGGCCCGACGTTAGGGATATCCGGACACCAATGCTGTCGCAGACCTAACAATTGCCTTCCCGCACCATGCAGCCAGCGGCCTCTCCGTGACGGGATGGTTTTGCGGCCCGTCTGACCTGTTAGGCATCGCCTCTGAATGAGAGTTGTCGTCGGCAGCGCGCTCCTCCACGATCGAGGACGAGGTCCGGCCCTGCCCCCGCGCTCTTCGACCTACCTCAGAGTCCCGTCCTGAGCACAGGCTGGACGCCGACCGAACGGCGCCGGTGGGGCTCAGAGGAGGGTGACGGTTCGCTGGGACAGGCCGGGACAGGTCGTGTCCATGGTCGGGGTTGGTTCGCGACAAGGCATGGACAAAGCCTTGAGGCCGGTCTCCTTGGTGGAGAACCGGCCTCTGACCTGCATCTTTATGTCGGGGTGGCGGGATTTGAACCCACGACCTCTTCGTCCCGAACGAAGCGCGCTGCCAAGCTGCGCTACACCCCGGTGGTGGCTGCCCGGGAGTCGTACGTGCTCCCGGCGCCTTGACCACTTTAGCGGATGCTCGGGGGTGCTGCGTCCTCAATATCGGGGCGCTGGCTGGGTGTGAAGCTGGTCACGGTTGCGGTGGGGGCGTGGGCCTTGGGTCTGCCTCGGTCGCTGGGAGCCATCGTCGCAGGTCGGGTGCGGCGGCGTGTGAGGGTGAGCGGGCCGCTCAGGGGCGCTGGGGGCGGGTGGGTGCTGTCAGGTCCTTGGCTGGACAGGGGGTTGTCGGTGGTGGGTGATCTGATGGTTATGGAGGGGAGTGGGTGGTGGTTTGGTTGGGGTGCTTGGGGTCAGCGGGGGACGAGGGTGAGGAGGGATGCTTCGGGAGGGCAGCAGAAGCGCATGGGGGCCGTTGGGGAGGTGCCCAGGCCGGCTGAGACGTGCAGCCAGGAGCCGCGGTGGCGGTGGAGGCCCTTGACCCGGGGGCGGTCGATGCCGCAGTTGGTCGCCAGGGCGCCGTAGAAGGGGACGCAGACCTGGCCGCCGTGGGTGTGGCCCGCCAGGAGCAGGTCGTAGCCGTCGGCGGTGAAACGGTCCAGGTTGCGGGGCTCGGGGGAATGCATGACTCCCAGGTGGATGTCCGCCTGCGGGTCGACGGGGCCGGCGACCTTGTCGTAGCGGTCGCGGTTGATGTGGGAGTCGTCGATTCCGCCGAACTCGACGTCCAACTCGCCGACCTTGAGGCGGCCGATGCGGTTGTTCAGGTCGAGCCAGCCGGCGGCCTGGAGGGACGAGCCGAGCTCGCGGTAGGGCAGGTCG
The DNA here is from genome assembly GCF_009733595.1 of Actinomadura litoris. Taxonomy (GTDB): domain Bacteria; phylum Actinomycetota; class Actinomycetes; order Streptosporangiales; family Streptosporangiaceae; genus Spirillospora; species Spirillospora litoris. The sequence continues at coordinate 209,082 of NZ_WOFH01000005.1, forward strand.
GGCTCGCGGCGATGCCGTTTGTAGTCGGCCTTGCTGGTTCGCCAAATGTAGCGAAGGGGGTTCTTGAAGACGGGCGAGTAGAGGTCGTTGGACCCGTACACGAAGACGCCCGGACGGTCGAGGAGGGGGCCCAGGGCATCCAGGAACGGCCCGATCGCATCGCGGTGCGAGAGGGTGTCGCCGGTGTTGACCACGAGGTCGGGTTCCAGCGCGTCCAGGGACCGGACCCAGCGGATCAGCCGTGACCGGCCGGGCGTGAGGTGCGCGTCGGAGATGTGCAGGATCTTCACCGACGGACGACCGGGCTGCAACACCGGAACGTCGAAGCGGCGGAGGCGGAACCAGTTCCGCTCGATCACCGAGGCGTACCCGAAGGTCGCGGCACCCGCGCCCAGGAGGCCCAGGGGCACGGTGTAGATCTTTCGCACGGTTCTCCCTTCTCAGGTCTCCATGCTTCCAGACACGGGCACCCTGCGGTAATCCTGATGAGGCAACTGGGTCTGGACGGGCATGATGTGACCATGGCCCTGAAGGAGAAGCTGGAGACCGACCTGTCGGCCGCGATGAAGGCCCGTGACGGCGTGCGCACCCGCACGCTGCGCATGGCGCTCACGGCGGTGAAGAACGAGGAGGTCGCCGGCAAGCAGTCCCGCGAGCTGTCGGACGACGAGGTCGTCAAGGTGCTCGCCCGGGAGGCGAAGAAGCGGCGGGAGGCCGCCACGGCGTTCGATGACGCGGGCCGTGCGGAGCAGGCTCAGGCCGAGCGGGACGAGGGCGTGGTGCTGGAGGAGTACCTGCCCGCGCCACTGGCCGACGAGGAGCTGACCGCGCTGGTCGCGGACGCGATCGCGGCGACGGGCGCGGCCGGTCCGCGTGCGATGGGCCAGGTCATGAAGGTCGTGAACCCCAAGGTCGCCGGGCGTGCGGAGGGCGGACGCGTCGCCGCGGAGGTCAAGCGCCAGCTCGCCACCTGAGCGGCCCCTGGTCGGTCAGGGCGCGCAGGGCAACGGTTTCGTGGGTGCTGCTGCGGCGCATCGTCCCGCCGTCGGCGGAGGGCGCGAGGCGTGGATCAGCGGGGCGGATGAGGGCAAGCAGTGTGATGCCCTGCGCGCGTTCGGGCAAGCCCGTGCGCGTCTCTGAGATCTCGTGGCCGGGACGTAGAAGGGCCCGGCGGATGCCGGGCCCTTCGTGGGATTTACTGGCCCCAAGGAGGGCTGCCGAAGTTCGGTGACGGGCGGCCGTTGTCGCGACCGCCGCCTCCCTTTCGGCCGCTGCTCACGTAGAGGATGACGGTGGTGCCGGGGCCGACCTCGGTGCCCGCGTCCGGGGACGTGGAGACGACCGTGCCCTTCGGCTGGTTGGAGTCGACGGAGCCGGACGCCACGCTGACCTTGAGGTCAGCGGCCCTCAGCTTGGCGGTCGCGGCGGCGACCGGCAGGCCCTTCACCTTCGGGACGCTGGTGGTGTCGCCGAAGTCGCGGGACGGGGTGTTGAAGCCGGGCGCGGGCGTTCCGGCGAGAGCGTTGCGCATGCTCTGCTGCCACATTCCGCCGGGGATGTCGGCGCCGTATACGCCGTAGACCTTGTACTGCCAGGGGCCGCGGAAGTCCCAGTAGGCGGTGGCGGCGGCGAGCGTCGGGGTGAAGCCGGCGAAGACCGCGCAGGTGAACTCCTCGCAGGTGCCGGTCTTGCCGGCGGCCGGACGTCCGAGGCTGCGTCCCGCGGCGGTGCCCTTGGTGAGGACGCCTTGGAGGATCCCGTTCACCTTGTCGGCGACGGCCGTGTCCACTGCTTGGTGACAGTCCTGTTTGGGCAGTTTGAGTCGCTTGCCGTCCGAGTCGATCACCTCGGTCACCGAGATGGGCGCGCAGTACTTGCCGCGTGCCGCGAAGCCCGCGTAGGCGGCGGCGAGGTGCACCATGTCGATGTCGTTGGTGCCGAGGACCTGGGACGGAGCCGGGTAGAGCGCGTTCCCGTTGCCCTGCTTCAGGCCGAACTTCTCGGCCATCTTGACGGCGTTGCAGACGCCGACGCGCTTCTCAAGCTGGGCGTAGAACGTGTTGACCGAGTGCCAGGTGGCGGTCTTGAGGTTGAAGTTGCCCGCCTCGCTGTCACCCGCGTTGGACAAGGTCCAGTTGCCGCCGCCCGCCATGTCGTTGTCGTACTTTTTGCCCTGGTACGTCCCGGTGTACTTGCAGGGATTGAAGCCGTTGACGCTCGTCGTCTGCGGCGAGTTGATGTTGGTGCTGACCGGGATGCCCTGGTCGAGCGCCTCCGCCAGCGTGAAGACCTTGAACGTCGACCCCGCGGAAACGCCGTTGCCGCCGCCGTGCTGGGCGTCCGCCGGGAGGTTGATCGTGGTCTTGCCCTTGCCGGCGCCGAACTCCTTGCTCAGCCCGATCGCGCGGACCTTGCCGGTGCCGGGCTCGACCATCGCCTCCGCGCCGACGCGGTTCCCGGTGGGCTGGACGGTGCCGCGCAGGGCCTGGTCGACGGCGCGCTGGTCGTCCATGTCCAGCGTGGTGCGGATCGTGTAGCCGCCGCGGTTGAGCTTGTTGACCACGTTCTGCCGCTGCTTGGGCTCCATCTCCCAGTACTTGCCGTTCGACAGGATGTTGAGCATGTCGTACTTCACGTACTCGCAGAAGTACGGCGCCTTGCTCGTCTCGCATCCGCCGACCGGGTCGGTCCGGTTCAGCTGGATCGGCTTGGCGGCCTCCTGGTCGGCCTGGGCCTTGGTGATGTGCTTGAGCTCCACCATCCGGTACAGGACGGTGTCGCGCCTCTTGCGCGCGTCCGTCGGGTTGCGGATCGGGTCGTACGCGGTGGGGTTCTGGGTGATGCCCGCCAGCAGCGCGGCCTCGCCGAGCTTGAGCTTGGACGCGGGCTTGCTGAAGTAGCGCTTGGACGCCGCCTGGACGCCGTAGGCTCCGGCGCTGAAGTAGGCCACATTCATGTAGCCCTCAAGGATCTGGTCCTTGGTCATGCGCTGTTCGAGGTCGAGCGCGTAGCGCAGTTCGCGGAGCTTGCGTCCGACGGTGGGCGCGGTGACCTCGCGGTACTCCTCCTGCGTGGTCGCGCTGTCGACGAGGAGGTTCTTGACGTACTGCTGGGTGAGCGTCGAACCGCCCTGCGTCTGCTCGGACTCGACATTGGACGCCAACGCGCGGATGGTGCCCTTCAGGTCGAGCGCGCCGTGCTCGTAGAAGCGCGAGTCCTCGATGTCGATCATGGCCGTCCGCATGATGGGGGCGACCTGGTCGAGTCGGACGGACTCGCGGTACTTGTCGAAGAACGTGGCGACCGGCTTGCCCCCGGCGTCGTACATCACCGTCTTCTCCGACGGCGGTGTCGTCTTCAGCTGGCTGTCCATGTCCTCGAAGTTGTTCGCGGCGTCGCGCGCGGTCAGGCCCGCGCTCCCGACACCGGGCAGCGCGATGAACGCGACCAGGACCCCCGCGACGACACCCGCAACCAGCAGCCTGAACAGCGTGGAGAGGGCCTTACCCCGATCTGATTTCGCAACGCGCACGGGCTCTAGAGTACGCGGGACGACCAGTGCATTCGGGACAGGTCCCCCGGCGGGCAACATCGATCGACGATCGCGCGTCCGTTCTGTCCCCATCGTGACAACCTGCGCCATGTCTGGCGCGTCAACTACAGGTAACTAGTCCGTTCCGGCGGTATGGCCCCGGTGGGCTATATCGAGAATGGGCCCATCGGGGACTGTTGAATCGTCCCTCGCTTCCGTAAGTTCTTCCCCACGGCTTTCGTTTGGCGGCCTGACGTCCGCGCCCGTCTGGCCAAGGAGCGCAAATCGACACAGACCCTAGGGGAGTGGGGCCAAGATGTGGATCACGGATTGGACCGCCCGCGCCGCCTGCCGTAACGCGGATCCGGACGCCCTGTTCGTGCAGGGCGCCGCGCAGAACCGAGCCAAGCTCATCTGCCGCGGCTGCCCAGTGCGCACGGAGTGTCTAGCCGATGCCCTCGACAACCGGATCGAGTTCGGCGTCTGGGGCGGGATGACCGAGCGGGAGCGCCGAGCGCTGCTGCGTCGGCGGCCGGACGTGAAATCGTGGCGCGAGTTGCTGGAGACGGCCAAGGACGAGTACGAGCGATCAGTGGACATCGAGGAGCAGGAACTCGTCGCCAGCTGACCCTTTTGGGTGGTTGATCCGTTCGGGTGGTTGACTCGTTCGGATGGTCGGCTTGGTGAGTCGGTCCGTCGTGAGTCGGTTCGGTTCGTCCGGGTGATCGCTGGTAGCCGGGTGGCGGGAGGTGGCCCGTCCGGCGGAAGGTCTCTGGGCTGGGCAAGGTCTTCAGGCAAGGGCTTAAGAAGCAAGCGCGGCTGCGGGCCTGCACCGTTTGTTGGGTGCGGGCCCGCTGCTGCGTGCGTTCAGGCCGCCTCATGCTGCTCGCTGTCGTTCCCGCGCCACGTTGAGTGATCATCGGTCGGGTTGGCGGGAGGGCTTCGTTGGTGTTGGTGCTTGGTCGAGGCTCGGCCGAGGTGGCAGAGCTCCGGACTTCTAATCCGTAGGTTGTGCGTGAGGGCATCCCTGCACGCTGCGGCGATCGCGAGCCGAACCGTGGTTGGCGCGCCCGCATGAACATCAGCGGCGCCCGCGAAGTGGCGCCGGCTGATCAGCGTCGCGGGGTGTATATCCGCAGGTCAGTGCTCTGTTTGGTGGGTCGGTCGAGCGTGTTGCTGGACGGTCGTCCGCCGCGATCCCCGCCTCGATGCTGTTTCGGAGTCCCCGCCTTCCCGCACGCCTGGCGGCGGTGGTCCGCCGGTTCCGGCCCAGTGACACCGGACTTCGTCGCAGAGGGTTATCCACAGAACGTCGTTCGACTTACCTTGTCCGGCTGGAGGGCGGACGATGGTGCTGGTCAGACGATGAGAGGGGGAGGTTGCGATGCGACGCGTGTCATGCGGCGGTCGGGGTGGTCGGGGCGGCTAGGTCTTCGCCGACCCTGCGCAGGCCGTCGAGGTCGTGAACGTCCTCGGCCTGTGCCGGGACGGCGGTGACCGGGACGTTCGGGTGCGTGGACGCGAAATGGTCGCGGAGGCGTTCCTCCCGGGCCGCCAACTGCATGCGGTCGGTGTGCAGGCGTAGCAGGGCGGCGGTCAGCCGGTGTTCGCCGCGTTCCTCCAGTGTCTCGGCGGCGGCCTGGCTGCGGGCCGCGGACGGGCTGCCGTCCGCGGACTCGTGGACGCGGTTGACGACGAGCCCGGCGAGCGGCATGCGCTCCTCGGCGAGGCGTTCCACGAAGTAGGAGGCCTCCCGGAGCGCGTCCGGCTCGGGGGCGGCCACCACGAGGAACGCGGTGCCGGGGGTCTGGAGCAGCCTGAACGTCTTCTCGGCGCGCTCGCGGAAACCGCCGAACATCGTGTCGAAGGCGGCGACGAAGGTCTGCACGTCGCGGAGCAGTTGGACGCCGAGCACCTTGTTGATCACGCCGGTGAACATGCCGAAGCCCGCGCTGAGGACCTTCACGCCGAAGCGGCCGCCGGTCTTGGCGGGGGCGGCGAGGATCTTCATGAAGCGGCCGTCGAGGAAGCGGCCCATCCGCTCGGGCGCGTCCAGGAAGTCCAGGGCGTTCCGCGACGGCGGGGTGTCGACGACGATCAGGTCCCAGGCGCCGGAGCGGTGGAGCTGGCCGAGCTTCTCCATCGCCATGTACTCCTGCGTGCCGGACAGACTGGAGGAGAGCGACTGGTAGAAGGGGTTCGCGAGGATCTGCTTGGCCCGGTCAGGGTCGGCGTGGGCTTCGACGATCTCGTCGAAGGTGCGCTTCATGTCGAGCATCATGGCGTGCAGCTCGCCGTCGCCGTCGATCTCGATCTTGCGCGGATTGTTGTCCAGCTCGGACAGGCCCATCGACTGCGCGAGCCGGCGGGCCGGGTCCACGGTGAGGACGACCACGTCGCGTCCCCGCTCGGCGGCCCGGACACCGAGGGCCGCGGCGGTGGTGGTCTTGCCCACGCCACCGGAACCGCAGCACACGATGATCTTCGTGCGCGGATCGTCGAGCAGCGCGTCGATGTTCAGCGCGGGCGGGTTCTTGCCGGTCGAGCTCATCGGTTCGTCTCCCGCGTTCGTGACCCGGCTCCGGTGGAGGGCATCTTTCCGAGCCTCCCGCCAGGCACTCCTGAAGCGCCGCTATGAACAGCGTGGGTCATGAGGGTCGGGACGCGCAGCGCTGGAGCGGCCGGCCTCAGGAACGCCGGACGGGAGGGTGTGCTGGGTGGTGCTGTCGCGGTCGGTCGCGGGGACGCCGGACGGGAGGGTGTGCCGGGTGGTGCTGTCGCGGTCGGCGCGAAGGGATCGGTGCGGGTCCTGCGCGGCCCGGCTCGTGCTATGCGCGGTTCGAGGCCGGCGTGTGGGAGGCGAGGGGTGGTGTGGGACGCGAAGGGTCTGATTCCAGGGGAAGGAGTTGGTTTTGCGGGGGGTACCGGAGTGGGGAGCTGTTCGGGGGTCATGCGGCGCCTTGGGCGCGGAGGGCGGCGGCCAGGTCGTAGAGGCCGGCCAGGTCCATGCCGTCCGTGAGGAGGGGCAGGGTGTAGCGGGGGCGGTCGATCGACTCCAGGCGCTCCTTCTCGCGGCGCTGGAGGGCGGTGCGGCGGGCGTGCTCGACCGCCTCGGCGGCCAGGACGGCGGCGATCGGTTCGGCGTCGTGTTCGAGGCCCGCGGCCTTGACGCCGCGCAGGATCTCGTCGGCGTCGAGGGTGCCGGCGGCGGCCGCGGCGAGGTCTTCTTCGGAGAGGACGGGGGGATGTTCCATATTGATGATCACGCCGCCGATGGGCAGGCCGACCTCGGTGAGGTCGTGGATGCCGTCCATCGCCTCCTGGACGGGCATCTCCTCCAGGAGCGTGACGAAGTGCACGGCCGTCTCGGGGCTGCGGAGCACCTTCATCACGGTGTCCGCGTGGTTGCGGACGGGGCCCATCTTGGCGAGCCCGGACACCTCGTCGTTGACGTTCAGGAACTTCGTGATGCGTCCCGTGGGCGGGGCGTCCATGACGACGGCGTCGTAGATGAAGGAGCCGTCCTTCTTCTTTCGGCGGACGGACTCGCTGGTCTTGCCGGTGAGGATCACGTCGCGCAGGCCGGGGGCGATGGTCGTGACGAAGTCGACGATGCCGAGCTTGGTCATCGCCTTCCCGGCGCGCTTGAGGCTGTAGAACATCTCCAGGTATTCCAGGAGCGCCTCTTCGGTGTCGACGGCGAGCGCGTAGACGTCCCCGCCGTCCGGGGCGACGGCGACCCGCCGTTCCCCGTACGGGAGGGGCGGGCAGTCGAAGAGCTGGGCGATGCCCTGGCGGCCCTCGACCTCGACCAGCAGGACCTTGCCCCCGCCTGCGGCAAGGGCCAGGGCGAGTGCGGCGGCGACCGTGGTCTTGCCGGTGCCGCCCTTGCCGGTGACCACGTGCAGGCGCACGCCGTCCCAGTCGGTGTCTCTCGCGCTCACCTGTACGACCATATCGTTCACTCGGCAAGGACTTTAGGGGGCGTCCTTCCGGATGCAAGTGATCCCTGACACGGTGCGCGCGGCCGTTGTTTCGAGCGTGTCCGCGAGGTTAGCTGGAACTGTGGGCCCGGCTTTTGGGCCGGGCCCGTCTGGGCTCTCTGGGCTCAGGCTCTCTGTACAGAGAGGTGCCCGTGATGGAAGCGGTAGCCCTGGTCATCTTGCTCGTCGTGGTCGTGGGCGGGTTGCTCACGCTGGCGTCGTCGCTCCGGGTCGTCCAGCAGTTCGAGCACGGGATCGTGTTCCGGTTCGGACAGGTGCAGCGGGGCGGACAGTTGCGTCCGGGGGCGGTCCGCACCCCCGGACTGACGGTGATCATCCCGATCGCCGAGCGCATGCAGAAGGTCAACCAGCAGACGATCACGCTGGGAGTGCCCGCCCAGGAGGGCATCACCCAGGACAACGTGAGCGTCCGCGTCGACGCCGTCGTGTACTTCCGGGTGGTCGACCCGGTGAAGGCGATCGTCAACGTCCAGAACTACGGATACGCGGTGTCGCAGGTGGCGCAGACGTCGCTGCGGTCCGTCATCGGCCAGGCCGACATGCAGGAGCTCCTCGGCGAGCGCGAGAAGATCAACCTGCGGCTGCGCGGGATCATCGACGAGATCACCCAGGACCCGTGGGGCCTGCTGATCGAGCGGGTCGAGATCAAGGACGTGTCGCTGCCCGAGGGCATGAAGCGGTCGATGGCGCGACAGGCGGAGGCGGAGCGCGAACGGCGGGCCCGGATCATCACCGCGGACGGCGAGTTCCAGGCGTCCAAGCGCCTCGCGGCGGCCGCGGAGATCATGTCGCAGGACCCCGCGGCCCTCCAGTTGCGGCTGCTGCAAACGGTCGTGGAGGTGTCCGCCGAGAAGAACAGCACGCTGGTCATGCCGCTGCCCGTCGAGATCCTGCGCTTCTTCGACCGCGCGGTCGGCGGCGCCGGGTCCGGGGCCTCTGGGTCCGAAGAGAGCGGCGGGGACAAGCTGGGGCTCGGTGAGCGGCTCGCCAAGGCGGAGGAGGAACTGGCCAAGGCGGCGGAGAAGCCGTCCACGCTGGAGTCGACCGACGAGGTTCCGCCCGTCATCGGGCTGGACGAGCCCAAGCACAAGTCGCAGCACGGGATCGGCTCGCCCGAGCAGACGCCTGAGGTCCCCGGACCATCCGCCGACCAGCCGCGCGGCATCTCCGGCGGCGAGGGGGAGGACCGGCAGAGCTGAGCCGGGGCGAGCCCGGCTGGCCGACGGGCGCCTGGTTCGGGCGGCCGTCGGCCGGGTCGGCTTGCTCGGCGAGAGCTGGTGAGTCCTGCTGGCTGGGCGGTTGGTCGACGGGGGTGCCAGCCTCGGGATTGGCGTGGCTTCGGTTCGCTGGGCCCATCCTTGGCTGCTCGCTTGTTCCACTGAGGTGTCGTGAGCAGGGTCGGGCGGGGCGAGAGCTGCTGAAGGCGCTCGTTGGCGTGGCGGGGCTGGGTCGTGTTGCTGGACGTGTGCGGGTTTCGCGGGTTGGGGTTGGTGGTGGCGGAGGTGGCGTGTCGTGTGGCCGCTTGGCGGCGTGGGCTGGTTTGGGGGGCTGGTGCATGGAGGGCGGTCAGGGGGCTGGGGCGTGTGGGTTTCTCGGGCTGGGCTTGGTGGTGGCGGAGCAGGTGTGCCGCGTGACCGCGTGACCGCGTGACCGTGTGGGCTGGCTGGGGTCGGCGCATGGAGGGGCGGTCAGGGGGCCGGGGCTGGGTTGTGGGAGGTTCGGGCTGGGGCTGGGGCTGGGGCTGGGGCTGGGGCGTGTGGGGTTTGGGCTGGGGTTGGTTGGGTTGGGGGTGGGGTGGTTGGCATTTGGAGGTTGCGGACGCTGGGGACCGCGATCGTTCCCAGGCAGCTCACGGCGACCAGGCAGGCGGCGATCATGAGGGGTGTGGACGAGCCCCAGGCCGACGCCGCCCACGGGGCCAGGGCGTAGGCGACGGGTGCGGCGGCGAGCGAGAGCAGCCAGTCGTAGGACGTCACGCGGGCCAGCGCCTGTTGCGGGACGGTCAGCTGGACGACGGTCTCCCACAGCGGGTTGAGGAGGCCCAGCCCGATGAGGGCCAGGCCGTACGTGCCGATGACGAGGGGCGCCGGTGCGGCGACGGCCAGCAGGGCGAGGGGGACCGCGAACACCGCGAGCCCCGCGTTCGCGACGAGCACGGGGCGGCGCGGGTGGACCCTGGTGGCCAGGAGGGCGCCCATGACCAGGCCGACCGCGCCGACCTGGACGGTCGCGATCCAGGCCCCCTCGCCGCCGAGCCGCTCCACCGCGAGTGCGGGCCCGAGGGTGAGCAGGACGGCGGACGCCCCGTTCCAGACGGAATGCGCGATCAGGCTCGTCCAGTACCAGTCGCGGGAGCGGACCTCCGACCAGCCCTCGGCCAGGTCCGCGCGGAGCGAGCGGTGCGGGATCGGCACGTGCCGGACGCGGGTCGCCGCGAGGAGGGCGCCGCTGAGGGCGAACGAGGCGGAGTCGAGGACGAACGTCCAGCCGGGGCCGATCGTCAGCACGAACGTCCCGGCCAGGGCGGGGCCGATCAGGCGGGTGGCGCCGTTCGTCGTGCCCAGCACGGAGTTGGCCTTGTGCAGACCGGGCGCCTCCACGGTGCCGGCGACCAGGGGCGAGATGGTCGGCGCCTGGAAGGCCGAGGCCGTCCCGCCGATCACCTGTGCGAGGGCGAGGTGCCACAGTTCCGCCCGCCCGCTGAGCAGTTCGAGGCCGGCGAAGAGCTGGGCGGCGCATCCGACCAGGTCCGTGACGAGCGCGACGGTGCGGGCGTTGAAGCGGTCGGCGACGACGCCGCCGATCGGCAGCAGGAGCAGGCGGGGCACCATCGCGCAGCCCAGGACGAGCGCGAGCGCGGACGTGGAGCCGGTCGTCCGCAGGACGGCCAGCGCGAGCGCCGCCGGAACCGCCGCGTCCCCCGTCATGGACAGGGTGCGCGCGGCGAAGAGCAGGCGGAAGTCGCGGCCGTGGAGGGGATGAGCCATGGCGGACAATGTAATTCGTCAAAGAATTATTCGCCAGCGAATTATTCGACACCGACGGTATGCGGGGAGGGCGCGGGGCCTACGATCCGTGCATGGGGCACAGAGAGGACTCGCGCCGGCACCCCGGGGGCGACGAGCCAGGCGGGGACGTGCGGGATCGGACGGACGCCCATGTGGAGCGATGGATGCCGATCATGCTCGACCTCGACCCGGACATCGAGGGTGCCGTCACCCGCATGGTGTTCTTCGTCGAGCACCTCAAGCGCATCCGTGAGAGGTCGCTGAGCGAGTACGGGCTCCAGCGGCACGAGTACGACACGCTGCACGCGCTCGCCGGGCGGCACGGCCGGGCCGCGCCCTCGGAACTCGCCGCCGACCTCGGGATGGCACCCAACTCGATCACCGGACGGCTGGACGCGCTGGAGCGCCGCGGCTTCGTCCGCCGGAAGCCGTCCGCCACCGACCGCCGCCGCGTCGTCGTGGAGCTCACCGAGGAGGGGCGGGCCACCTGGCGCGGGGCGATCGGCGGTGTCGGGCATGAGGAGGAGCGCACGCTCAACGCGCTGGACGCGGAGGAGCGGCGGACCCTTTCCGACCTCCTGCGCCGCATCATGATCCGGGCCGAGCGGGGCTGAGCGGGGACGTCGGCGGACGCGGCGGCTCGGCGGGCTCGGGAAGGGCGGGCGCCGTCAGGGGACCAGGACGAGGCGGCCGCGCAAGGGGGCGCCCGACTCCAGCCGGACGTGGGCCTCGACCGCTTCCGCCAAGGGGAGCGTGGCGGCGACGCGGGTGGTGAGGCGGCCCGCGTCCACGAGGGCGGTGAGCTGCGCGAGTTGGGCGGCGTCCGCGCGGATCCACACGTTGTGGACGCGGATCCCGCGCAACGGCAACGGGACGGCAGGGCCTCCGTTCACGGCGACGAAGGTCCCGCCGCGCCGGACGGTGTCCAGGGCGGCGGCCGCCAGGAGCGCCGCGTCCACCGCGCCGTCGACGCCTCCGGGAACCAGGGCGCGGACGGCGTCGCCGAGGTGTGCGCCGCGCGGGACGAACAGCTCGGCGCCCAGGTCGCGCACCAGGGTCTCGTCGTCCGCCGACGCGGTGGCCACGACGCGCAGCCCGCGCTCGGCGGCGAGTTCGACCGCGTAGCCGCCGACCGCGCCCGCCGCGCCGGTGACCAGCAGCGTGCCGCCGGGCGGGAGGTCCAGCAGGTCAAGGGCCTGGAGCGCGGTGAGACCGTTCAGCGGGAGCGTCGCCGCGTGGACGTCGTCGATGGTGCGCGGCGCGCGGGTCACGGCGTCCACGTCCAGGACGACGGCGTCGGCATAGGTGCCGAGGGGGGCGTCGAGGCGGTCCTGGAGCCCGATGACCCGGTCGCCCGGCGTGAGGCGGGTGACGCCGGTGCCGACCGCGTCCACGACCCCGGCGACGTCCCAGCCGATGCCGACGGGGCGGTCGGCGCTGGATCCGGCCATCAGCCCGGCGTCCGCGAGGGCGCCCGAGCGGGTCGCCGCGTCCACCGGGTTGACCGCGGCGGCCGCCACCCGGACCCGCACCTGGCCCGGCCCGGGGGCGGGTTCTTCCACGTCCGCGGCCGTCAGGGCCTCGGGACCGCCGGGTGCGGTCACGGTGAATGCGCGCATGCCAGTGCTCCTGTGTCAGCGGGGATCTGCGTGCGGCCCACTCTCACCGGAACATCACCGGACGGGAAGGAGTTACCGCCAAGTGCGTTCAGCACCCGGAGGTGAGTCCAGCCCATGACCACGATGACGGCGGCGCGGCGCCGGCAGGAGGCGAAGGCGGAGTTCGACGCCTACATGGACGAGTGTCCGACGCACCGCCTGCGCGGCATCATCGGCAACAAATGGAGCTCGATGATCCTGCTGCGGCTGGAGGACGGACCGCGCAGGTACGCCGATCTGGGCCGCGCCCTGCCCGGTGTGAGCGCGAAGATGCTCACGCAGACACTCCGCTCACTCGAACGGGACGGATTCGTGGCGCGGAGCGTGACACCGACCGTGCCGGTCCAGGTGGAGTACACGCTCACGGTTCTGGGCGAACGGCTGATCCCGCTACTGGACGCGGTCCGGCAATGGGCGGACCGCCATATGGGCGAAGTGGACGAGGCGCGCGCGCACTACGACGCGACGCGCACGTAAGGCCGGCTTCTCAAAGCACTTCCAGACGGTGGGTTCGGGACGGTCGGGGACGGGCCGATCGCTAGGGTGATGGCCATGAAGAAGTGGGAGTACGCGACCGTTCCGCTGCTGGTTCACGCGACCAAGCAGATCCTCGACAACTGGGGCCAGGACGGGTGGGAACTCGTCACCGTCCTGCCGGGACCGAACCCGGAGAACCTCGTGGCGTACTTCAAGCGCGAAGTCCAGTCCTGACGCCGACCGCGCGGCGCCGTCGACGAGTCGCGAATCGGGCGGCGCCGGGCGGCGAGGGCTGTGCGAAGCTTGATCGGTGCGTGGGCCGCCCGGCCCGTCGCCGCTGGGGAGGGGAGTGGCCATGAGTACGCCCGAGGAGCGGATCAGCGAGCTCGGACTGGAGATCCCGGAGGTCGCCGCGCCGCTCGCGTCCTACGTCCCGACGGCCCGGACGGGCTCGCTCGTCTACACCGCCGGGCAGCTTCCCCTCGTCAAGGGCGAACTGGCCGTCGTCGGCAAGGTGGGCGCCGGGGTGACCGAGGAGCAGGCGGTCGAGCAGGCCCGGATCTGCGCGCTGAACGCGATCGCGGCGCTCAGGGCCGAGGTCGGCGAGCTGTCCAGGATCGCGCGGATCGTGAAGGTCGTCGGCTTCGTCGCCAGCGACCCCGGCTTCCACGGCCAGCCGAAGGTGGTCAACGGGGCGAGCGAGCTGTTCGGCGAGGTGTTCGGGGAGGCGGGCCGGCACGCGCGCAGCGCCGTGGGCGTCTCCGTCCTGCCGCGCGACGCGGCGGTCGAGGTCGAGGTCATCGCCGAGGTCCGCTGACCGGGTGATCGTCCGGCTTGACGGGAAGACCTGCGGTATGTCCGAATGGCGGGCCATGAGGATCTTGCGGTGCCCGGCCGCGGCCGGTCGGCGATGAGGGGCCGGCGGCTGCCCCGGGAGTTGTGGACGAGGGCCGAGGACGTCCTGTCCGGACGGGTCGAGCCGGCCCCCGCGCGGCCCGCGGCGACGGTCGCCGTGATCCGCGATCACGACGAGCACGGCCTCCAGGTGTTCCTGCTGCGGCGCGTCCGGTCGATGGCGTTCGCGCCGGGCGCCTACGTGTTCCCCGGCGGGGCGGTCGACCCGCGGGACGGGGAGGCGTCGCTCGCCTGGTCCGGCCCGTCGCCCGCCGCGTGGGGGGCGGCGTTCGACGCCGACGAGACGCTCGCCCGCGAGCTGGTCTGCGCGGCCGTCCGGGAGACGTTCGAGGAGAGCCTCGTCCTGCTCGCGGGCCCGAGCGCCGAGACGGTCGTGGGCGACACCCGCGGGGACGACTGGGAGGCCGATCGCCAGGCGCTGCTGGATCGTTCCCAGTCGCTGGCGGGCTTCCTCGACCGGCGCGGTCTGGTCCTGCGGTCGGACCTGCTCCGGCCGTGGGCGCACTGGATCACTCCGGCGGTGGAGCCGAAGCGCTACGACACGCGGTTCTTCGTCGCCGCGATCCCCGCCGGGCAGCGCGCCGGGGACGTCAGCACCGAGGCCGACCGGGTCGCCTGGGTGCGCCCGGCGGAGGCGGCCGAGCGCGGCCGCACGGGCGAGTGGCTGATGCTGCCGCCGACCGTGGCGACGCTGTCGGAACTGGCCGCGTTCGAGACGGTCGCGGACGTCCTGGCCGCGCCCCGCGAGATCATCGCCTACGAGCCCGAGGCGGAGATCGTCGACGGTGAGGTGTACCTCGTCCTGCCCAGGGACATCGAGCGCTACTACGCCGCGCGATGACGCGCCGGAGCGGTGGAGGCCGGTCCGGCGGGCCGATCGGGTCTCGGGCAGTATGGGGTGGATGAGCGAGATCGACGGGATGGGGACGGAACGGGCGAGGTGCGTACTCGCGCCGAATCCGTCCGCGATGACCTTGGACGGCACGAACACCTGGATCCTCGCCGAACCCGGTGTCGGCGAGGTCGTGGTCATCGACCCGGGGCCCGAGGACGAGCGGCACCTGCGCCGCGTCCTGGCCGAGGCGACGGCCCAGGAACGGCGGGTGGCCCTCGTCCTGCTGACCCACGGCCACGCGGACCACTCGGAGGGCGCGGCGACGTTCGCCCGGCTCGCCGGTGACGGTGTCAGGGTCCGCGCGTTCGACCCCCGGCACCGCCTCGGCGACGAGGGCCTGGCCGAGGGGGACGTGATCACCACGGGCGGCCTGGAGCTGCGCGTTCTGGAGACGCCCGGCCACACCGACGACTCGGTCACGTTCTGGCTGCCGGCCGACGGCGCGATCATGACCGGCGACACGGTCCTCGGGTCCGGGACGACCGTGCTGGCGGGCAAGCTGGGGGACTACCTCGGTTCGCTGGACCGGCTGCGGGCGTTCGCCGCGGAGGCCGGGGCCGCCGCGATCCTCCCCGGTCACGGGCCGAAGCTGGACGATCCGCTCGCCGTCCTCGACCACTACATCGACCACCGCCGCCAGCGCCTCGCCCAGGTCGAGGCGGCCGTCGCGGCGGGCGCGCGGACCGCCCGCGAGGTCGTCGAACGCGTCTACGCCGACGTCGACAGGTCGCTGTGGCCCGCCGCCGAGTGGTCCGTCGAGTCGCAGCTGGAGTATCTGCGAACGCGCGACTGAACCGCGTCCGGAGACGAGGGGGATTCGCACGACCACGGCTTCGATGGCGTGATCGTGCGGGGGGTGGGGGACGCGGCTACTTGGAGCGCTTGCGGAGCCGGTCGATGTCCAGGATCACCACGGCCCGCGCCTCGATCCGCAGCCAGTTGCGCTGCGCGAAGTCGGCCAGGGCCTTGTTGACCGTCTCGCGGGACGCGCCGACGAGCTGCGCCAGCTCCTCCTGCGTGAGGTCGTGGTGGACGTGCAGCCCGGCCTCCGACGGCTGCCCGAAGCGCTCGGCCAGGTCGAGCAGCGCCTTGGCGACACGCCCGGGGACGTCGGTGAACACCAGGTCGGCCATCACGTCGTTGGTCTTGCGCAACCGCTGGGCCAGGGCGCGCAGCAGCTGGACGGCCACCTCGGGGTGCCCGGTCAGCCACGGCCGGAGATCGTCGTGGCCGAGCCCGGCGAGCCGGCACTCGGTCACCGCGATCGCGCTGGCGGTGCGGGGGCGCGGGTCGAACAGCGACAGCTCGCCGAACATCTCGCTCGGGCCGAGCACGCTCAGCAGGTTCTCCCTGCCGTCCGGCGCCGTCCGGGTCAGCTTGATCTTGCCTTCCAGGACGACGTACAGCCGGTCGCCCGTCTCACCCTCGTTGAACAGCGTCTGACCGCGGGCGAGCCGCACCTCGGTCACGTTGGCGCGCAGCGCCTTGGCGCCCTGCTCGTCGAGGGCCTCGAAGAGCGGGGCTCTGCTCAGAACGTCCACGTCGCGGTCGGTCACGCTTTCTCCTCCTCGAACACCTACATGCATAGTGTGACCTACGTCCCACGGCGGACGTGAAGGTAGGGTCACGGCGCGCCGAAACGCGGGACCGAACAACTACCCTTGCCCTCGTGCCTCGCAACGGTAGTCCCGCCCCCGCGGCGGCGCCCTCCCGGCCCCGCCGGCCCCGGGAAGAGACGCGCCTCGCGCTCGTCCGCCGCGCCCGGCGGATCAACCGCGAGCTCGCCGTGCTCTACCCCGACGCCCACTGTGAGCTGGACTTCACGAATCCACTTGAGCTGTTGGTCGCCACGATCCTGTCCGCCCAGTGTACGGACCGGCGGGTGAATGCCGTCACACCGGCTCTCTTCGCCCGGTACCGGACCGCCGAGGACTACGCCGCCGCCGACCGGGCGGAACTGGAGGGGATGATCCAGTCCACGGGGTTCTTCCGGGCCAAGACGAACAACCTGATGAAGCTCGGGCACGACCTCAGCGAACGGTACGGAGGCGAGGTCCCGGGCAGGCTCAAGGACCTGGTCACGCTGCCCGGCGTCGGGCGCAAGACCGCCAACGTCGTGCTCGGCAACGCCTTCGACGTCCCGGGGATCACCGTCGACACCCACTTCGGCCGCCTCGCCCGCCGCTTCGGCTGGACGGAGGAGACCGACCCGGTGAAGGTCGAGACGGAGATCGGCGAGCTGATCCCCCGCAAGGACTGGACGATGCTGTCGCACCGGCTGATCTGGCACGGCCGCCGGATCTGCCACGCGCGGCGCCCGGCCTGCGGCGCCTGCCCGCTCGCCCGCCTGTGCCCGTCCTTCGGCGAGGGGCCGACCGACGAGGCCACCGCCGCCAAGCTGGTCAAGCCGGGTCCGTTCTCCTGATGCCATCCGCCCCGACGCCGCCTCCCCCGCCGGTGCCCGCGCCCGCGTGGCCGACGTCCGGTCGTCTCATGCCCCGCCCGGACGGCTGGAACGCTCCCCGGCCCGTCCCAAATGCCTCACCGGGAAGGAACGCCACCGTTCCGAGGTTGGGACAGCCGTGACCGAGACCCCACTGACCTGCCCGCCGTGGCTCGACTGCTTCCGCGCGGAGGCGCCGCGCATGCCGGTGCCGCCGTTCTTCGAGCCGTCGCGGCAGGCGCGCGCCGCGGCGGTGCTGATCCTTTTCGGGGAGGGCCCGGAGGGGCCGGACGTCCTGCTCACCGAACGGGCCGCCACCCTCAACAAGCACGCCGGTCAGCCCGCGTTCCCCGGCGGCCGCATCGACCCCGAGGACGACGGGCCGGTCGCGGCGGCGCTGCGGGAGGCGTGGGAGGAGGCGGGGGTCGAGCCGTCCGGCGTGGACGTCCTGTGCTCGCTTCCGGAGCTCTATCTGTCCTACAGCGAGCACAGGGTGACGCCCGTCGCGGCGTGGTGGCGGGAGCCGTCCGAGATCGCGCCGGGCCACCCGGGGGAGGTCGCGACGGTGGCGCGGGTGCCGATCTCCGAGCTGGTCGATCCGGCGAACCGGCTGACGGTCCGGCATCCGTCCGGGATCAAGCTGGGCCCGGCGTTCCGCGTCCGCGGCATGCTCGTGTGGGGGTTCACGGGCGCGCTGCTCAACCAGGTGCTGACGGTCGGCGGCTGGAACCGCCCCTGGGACGAGGAGCACGTCGAGGAGCTTCCGCCGCAGGTCGCGAACCCGCGGGGGCGGCGCTAGCCCGCCTCCGGGCCTCCGCCCAGGGCGCTCGGTGTCCGGCAGGTCAGGCGCGAGTGCCCGTCCGTGAGCGGACGGTGACGTTCCCGCATCGCCCCGGACGGCTACCCGCGGGGCCCCAATCTGGTACGGAGAGGGGACGTGCGGGACACCCGGCGCCCTATACGGTGAAGCGGTGCTGCACGACCACGTTCTCGATCTCATCCTCCTCGTGCTCGTCGTGCTGTTCGGAATCTCGGGCTACCGGCAGGGCTTCATCGTGAGCCTGCTGAGCTTCGTCGGCTTCGTCGGCGGCGCGGTCGCGGGCGTGCTCATCGCGCCGCCGATCGCCGAGTTCACCGTGGACGGCGGGGCGCAGCAGGCACTGCTCGCCATCGTCATCGCCTTCCTGGCCGCGACGTTCGGCCAGCTCGTCGCGTCCTCGCTGGGCGCCGTCCTGCGCAACCGGGTCACGGGCATGAACGCGCGGACCGCGGACGCGGTCGGCGGCACCTTCGTCAGCATGCTGTCGCTGCTGATCGTCGCCGTGTTCTTCGGGAACCTGTTCGCCCACTCGGAGTTCAAGCCGGTCCGGACCCAGGTCAACGGCTCCTCGGTCCTCAACGGCATCAACGACGCGATGCCCCCGCGGGCCCAGGGCTGGGTCTCCTCGTTCAACGGGTTCGTGAAGGACAGCGAGTTCCCGCAGGTCTTCAACGGCCTCGGCGGCGAGTCGGTCGTGCAGGTGCCGCCGCCGGACGACTCGATCCTGAACACCGGCGCGCTGCGCAACGTCCGGCGCAGCATCGTCAAGATCGTCAGCCGGGCGCCGGAGTGCGAGCGGAAGATCGAGGGCACCGGATTCGTGTTCGCGCCCAACCACGTCATGACGAACGCGCACGTCGTCGCCGGTGCGCGCGGCGCCTCGCTCGTCCAGTCGCTGGACGGCTCCAACGAGCACGGGCGGGTCGTCCTCTACAACCCCAAGCGCGACATCGCGATCCTCTACGTCCCCGGCCTGGACGCGCCGGCGGTGAAGTTCGCCGAGTCGGCCAGGGCCCGCGACAACGCGATCATCGCGGGCTTCCCGAAGAACCAGCCGTTCCGGACGGGCGCGGCCCGCATCCGCGCCCGGCAGACCGCGCGCGGCCCGGACATCTACCACAGCGGCCAGGTCAGCCGCGAGATCTACGCCATCCGAGGGAAGGTCGAGCCGGGCAACTCCGGCGGCCCCCTGCTGTCGACGGACGGCCGCGTCTACGGCGTCATCTTCGCCGCCGCCCTGGACACCCCGGCCACCGGCTACGCGCTCACCGCCGAGGAGGTCTCCCCGGACGCGCGCGTCGGCGCGACCCTGACGGCCGCCGTGGACACCCAGGACTGCTCGGACTGACGCTCCTCCCGGATCTAGCGCGGCTTCGTGAGGACCAGGTCCACGGGCCCTTCATCAGGGCGGTCCGCGAGGGAGCGGACCCGCTGGACGACCCCGTCCACGTCTATGCCGTGAGGTGGGTTCGCCGTAAAGGGCTCCAGCCTGTCCGCGGCGCGGCTGAGCAGCGCCTGGGCGCCCTTCAGGTTGCCCCTGCGCAGATGGGTGACGCCCACGGCGACCTGGGCCAGGCCCCGCCACAGCTCCCGCTCGTCCTCCGCCGCGGCCTTCCAGACGGCTTCGAGGACCTCGTGCGCGTGGAACGGACGGTCGTCGTCCAGGAGGCGTTGTGCTTGCACGAGCGCCTCCGCGGGCTCCAGGTGGAGGTCGTCGGGCATCGTGGGGATCCCGCCGACGCCATGGGGCAGCGGACGCCCGTACGCGTCACGCGGCCGCGCGTTGCGCGGCCTCCCCGCCTCGTCCCGGTCCCGCGCCGCCCCGCGCGCCGCCTCGCCTTGCCCGTTCGCGCGTTCCGCCTCGTCCCGCATGCCTCCACGGTACGCACGGGACGCGGCGGTCAGCGGTCGGGCTCCGGGTCGGCCAGCCAGCCGAGGAGTTGGGAGTCGAACGCGCGAGGACGTTCCTCATGCGGGAAGTGCCCGGCGCCCTCGATGAGCTTCCATCTGTAGGGGGCCGTGACGTAGCGCCCGGAACCCTGGGCGCTGCCGGGGAGGGTGCACGTGTCCAGGGCCCCGTGCAGTTGGAGGGTGGGCACCTGGATGGGCGTGCGCATGCGGTGCGCGTACCGGATGCCGTCCGGACGCGGCTGGGAGCGGATCAGCCAGCGGTGGTATTCGAGCGCGCAGTGCGCCGTCCCCGGGATCTGCACGGCGCGCCGGACGAGCCGCTCGGTGCGCTCGTCCGGCCAGCCGGGCCCGGACCAGTCGTGCAGAAGGTGCCCCACCAGGGCCGCGTCGTCGCGCAGGAGGCGCCGCTCGGGCCACATGGGGACCTGGAAGCCGAACGTGTGCCGCGCCGCCCACCCCTGGCCGCGCGGGTCGCCCCGGACGGCCTGCCGCAGGCGCAGCGGATGCGGGGCGCCCACCACCGCCAGGCGCTGGACGACCTTCGGGTGGTAGACGGCCATCGTCCAGGCCAGCAGCCCGCCCCAGTCGTGCCCGACCACGATCGCGCCGGCCTCGCCCAGGGCGCGGACGAGCCCGGCCGCGTCCCCGGCCAGGGTGACGAGGTCGTAGCCGCGCGGCGGTTTGTCACTGCCCCCGTAGCCGCGCAGGTCCGCCGCGACCGCGCGGAAGCCCGCCGCGGCGAGCGAGACCAGCTGGTTGTGCCACGACCACCAGAACTCCGGGAAGCCGTGCAGCAGCAGCACGAGCGGCCCCTCGCCCATCTCGACGACGTGGAACCGCGTCCCGCCCGCGCTGACCGCCCGGTGGGCCCACGGTCCGTCCACCTCGACGAGCGACGCGTCGTGCCCGGCCATGGCGTGGCTCAGTCCTTGAGCGCGGGGGTGTCGCCGGGATCGCCGCGGTGCCGCAGCATGCTCAGGTCGTCCTTCAGCGTCCGGCGCGTCCGCTTCGCCCCGTCGATCTTGCGGATGCGCAGGTAGCCGATGCCGATCAGGACGGCGGCGAGCAGCAGGTACACGCCCGAGACGATCAGGAACGCCGCCCAGTGCCAGATGCCGAGCGCGACCAGGCCGTAGGCCGCCGCGATCGACAGCAGGATGACGATCAGCCCCCCGATCAGCGCGGCGATGCTGAACATCACGCTACCGAGCGCGGCCTTCTTGGCGTCGGCCTTCAACTCCAGCTTGGCCAGGTCCATCTCCGCCCTGACCAGGTTGGAGATGTTGCTGGACGCCAGTGCGACCAGCTCGCCGAGGGATTTGTCCTCGACGCGCTCGCCCGGCAGTGCCTCGGACATATCGCTGTTCTCCTCTCAGAGCCCCCCGGCTTCCCGGCTGGTCCAAGCCTGTCAGCCGGACGGCTCGTCCGGCCACCCGATGTCACCACGTCAGTCCAGGCGCGCGCGCTGCCGCACCCTCCTGCGGAAGACGACGGTGGCGGCCGCCGAGGCGAGGACGCTCGCGATCAGGACCGCAGTCGTCACTCTCTCGAATTGTGACGGGTCGGTGTAGGCCAAACCGCCGATCAGCAGGGAAACGGTGAAACCCACCCCGGCGAGCATCGCGACTCCCGCGATCTCACGCCAGTGCAGATCCCCTCCGAGCGTCGCCAGGCCGAGCCGCACGGCCGCCCAGGCTCCGCCGAGGACACCCACGAACTTACCGATCACCAGCCCCGCGATCACCCCGAGGGCCACCCGGTCGGTGAACACCGCGCCCAGGGAGGACGCGCTGAGCGTCACCCCGGCCGACAGGAACGCGAACAGGGGGACGCACACACCGGCGGAGAACGGCCGCAGGGCGTGGTCGGCGCGCTCGGCGTTCGTGGGCCGCTCGTCGGGCGTCTCCTTGGGGCTGGTCAACATCCCCAGGGCCACACCGGCCACCGTGGCGTGGACCCCGCTCCGCTGGACGCAGTACCAGGCGACCACGGCCAGCGGCACATAGACCCATGGCGAACGCACGCCCCTGGACTGCGAGACCCCGTAGGCGGCTATCAGCAGCACCGCGAGGGCCAGGGGGATCCACTCCAAGGAGTCGGTGTAGAAGAGCGCGATGATGGTGATGGCGATCAGGTCGTCCACCACGGCGAGCGTCAGCAGGAAAGCGCGCAGGGGCGCCGGGCAGGACGAGAACGTTACCGCGAGCACGGCGAGCGCGAACGCGATGTCGGTGGCGGTCGGCACCGCCCAGCCCTTCGCCGCCCCCGGTTCGCCCGCGCTCACGGCCAGGAAGATCACCGCCGGCACCACCACCCCGGCGGTCGCCGCGATCACCGGCAGCGCCGCGTCCCGGGCGTGCCGCAGCTCGCCGTGCGTCAGCTCCTCGCGCAGCTCAAGCCCGGCGATGAAGAAGAACACCGCCAGCAGCGCGCTGGACGCCCAGTGCTGCACGTCCATGTGCCCTATGTGCAGCCAGCCCGGACTGATCTCGTACTGCTGCAAGTCGGTGTAGGACTCCCCCCACGGGGTGTTCGCCCAGACGAGCGCCGCCACGGCCGCGAACAGCATGATGACGCCGCCGACCGTCTCCATCCGGAGCGCCTTCGCGACCTGCCTGCTGTAGCGGACGGTGGGGCGGAACGGCCAGCTGGCGGCGACACGGCTGGGCGTGGACCGGCGAGACGTGGAGTGTCGCGGCGCGGACTGGCGCGGCATGGGCAAACCCCCGAGAAGTCGACGAACGGCCTGATCGGGGCCGACCCCCGTCCATGACGGGCACGACCCCCTGCCGACCAGACTTCCCGGCGCTCCTCTGCGCACCTTACCCACAACATCCGAGCTCACGCCCCACACGCCCACGCGGCGACGCGGTCGAGCGGCTGCGGTTGCCGGTGTGCATGCGAAGGCCCGCGAGCAGGACGGGGCGTATGGGCCGTCCTGGACGCGGGCCATCGTGTGCAAGGGCGTTCGGCATGCACGGCATGCACGGCATGCCGAACGGCCGGCGGATGCGGGCCGGGCCGTCCGCGTGGGCGTGCGGGTCAGTCCTCCGACTTGGCGCTGGGGAGTTTCTCGGAGATGAGGTCCATCACGGTGCTGTCGGCCAGCGTGGAGACGTCCCCGATGCTGCGGTTCTCGGCGACGTCACGCAGCAGCCGGCGCATGATCTTGCCGGAGCGGGTCTTGGGCAGCTCCGGGACGATCATGATCTGGCGGGGCTTGGCGATCGGGCCGAGCGTCTTGGAGACGTGGTCGCGCAGCTCCTTGAGGAAGTCCTCGCCCTCGACGTCGCCCGCGCTGCCGCGCGGGATGACGAAGGCGACGATGGCCTGCCCGGTCACCGGGTCGGTCGCGCCGACGACGGCCGCCTCGGCGACCTTCGGGTGCGAGACCAGCGCCGACTCCACCTCCGTCGTGGAGATGTTGTGGCCGGACACCAGCATGACGTCGTCGACCCGGCCGAGCAGCCACAGGTCGCCGTCCTCGTCCTTCTTGGCGCCGTCACCGGCGAAGTACAGGCCCTCGAAGCGCGACCAGTACGTCTTGACGTAGCGCTCGTCGTCGCCCCAGATGGTGCGGAGCATGGACGGCCACGGCTCCTTGACCACCAGGAACCCGCCGCCGCCGTTCGGGACGGGCTCGCCCTGGTCGTCGACCACGTCCGCCGCGATGCCCGGCAGCGGACGCATCGCCGCGCCCGGCTTGCCCTCCGTGACGCCCGGCAGCGGGCTGATCATGATGCCGCCGGTCTCGGTCTGCCACCAGGTGTCCACGACCGGGGTCCTGCCCGCGCCGATGTGCTCCCGGTACCAGACGTAGGCCTCGGGGTTGATCGGCTCGCCGACGCTCCCGAGCACGCGCAGGGACGACAGGTCGAACTGCGCGGGGATGTCGTCGCCCCACTTCATGAACGTGCGGATCGCCGTGGGCGCCGTGTAGAAGATGGAGACCTTGTACTTCTGGATGATCTCCCACCAGCGGCCCTGGTGCGGCGTGTTGGGCGTGCCCTCGTACATGACGCTGGTGGCGCCGTTGGCGAGCGGCCCGTACACGATGTAGGAGTGCCCGGTCACCCAGCCGATGTCGGCCGAACACCAGTACACGTCGGTTTCCGGCTTCAGGTCGAACACCGCGTGGTGCGTGTAGGCGACCTGGGTCAGGTAGCCGCCGGTGGTGTGCAGGATCCCCTTGGGCTTACCCGTCGTTCCGGACGTGTAGAGGATGTACAGGGGGTGCTCGGAGTCCATGGGCTCGGCGGTGTGCTCGTCGCTCTGCCGGTCGACCACGTCGTCCCACCAGAGGTCGCGCTCGTTCTGCGCGACCTCCTGGCCGGTGCGGCGCACCACGATCACGTTCCCCACGGACGGGGTCTGCTCGACGGCCTCGTCCACGGTCGGCTTGAGCGCGGACGCCTGGCCGCGCCGGTACCCGCCGTCCGCCGTGATGACGAGCTTGGCCTGCGCGTCGTCGATGCGGGTGCGCAGCGCGTCCGCCGAGAAGCCGCCGAACACCACCGAGTGCGTGGCGCCGATGCGCGCGCACGCGAGCATCGAGATCGGCAGCTCCGGGATCATCGGCAGGTAGATCGCGACCCGGTCGCCCTTGGCGACGCCGAGCTCCAGCAGCGCGTTCGCGGCCTTGTTCACCTCGCGCTGCAACTCGGCGTAGGTGAGCGTGCGGCTGTCGCCCGGCTCGCCCTCCCAGTGGAAGGCCACCTTCGCGCCCTTCCCGGCCTCCACATGCCGGTCCACGCAGTTGTAGGCGACGTTCAGCTCGCCGCCCACGAACCACTTGGCGAACGGCGGGTTGCTCCAGTCCAGGACGTCGTCCCAGCGCTTGGACCATGTCAGCCGTTCCGCCTGCCGGGCCCAGAAGCCCAGGCGATCCTCGGCCGCCTCGTCATACGCCTCGGCCTTGACGTTCGCCGACTCGGCGAGCTCGGCCGGGGGTGCGAAGCGCCGCGTCTCCTGAAGGAGGTTCGACAGTGTCTCTTGGCTCTGGCTCAACGCATACTCCTCGCTAGCTGAAACGACGGTCGCCCGGTGTGCCCACTTCACCAGGGAAGGTCCCGCCCACACAAGGCCGCTTCCCACGTGTTGAGCACCAATTCCCACGTATTGAGCACGTAAGGCGCCTTGCGCGCCCGCCTCCGGACGGATGCCCTGTGATGCCCGACACAGCGGCCGTGCCCCCGCACGCGAAACGGGAACCGCGCTGTTCAGCGTACGACGGCGACCAACTAGGGTCGGGCCGTGACCGATGCCTCTGGACGCCGAGCGCCCGCCGTATCCGGACGCGACGCGTCCGGGGCGTCCGCGCGGGACGCCTTCGCGGACGTGGCGAACCTGCCCGGCGTGGCCGACGCCGTCGCCGAGGCGCGCACGGCGGTGGACCGCCTGCTCGGCCATCGCGTCCTGCGACGACGCAGCGCGGAGGTCTCCACCGAGTCCGCGCTGCGCGGGGCCAGGGCGTCGGCCGCCCTTGAAGGCGCTTCCGTCGGTTTGGACGAGCTCCGCACTGGAGAACACCCGTCCGACCCCGTCGTGCAGGGTGCCCTGCGGGTATCGGCGGAGCTCGGACCGCTGACTGAGACGTGGCGGCAGGCGCCACGGCAGGTTCTCGCGCGGCTGCACGTCCTCGCCGCAGCGGACGTCGTCGAGAACACCGATCTCGGACGCCCGCGCATGGACGGTCGTCCTGTGCGGGACGTCCTCGGCCTAGGCGAGCCTCCGCCCGCCTCCGAGGTGGCGGCACGGCTGGACGTGCTCAGCGGGCTGCTCACCCAGCCCACGAACGCCCCTGCGCTCGTGGTCGCGGCCATCGTGCACGGCGAGATCCTGACGCTGCGTCCGTTCGGCTGGGGGGACGGCGTCGTCGCCCGCGCCGCGCAGCGTCTCACCCTCGTCGCCCGGGGTCTCGACCCGAAATCGCTCACCGCGCCTGAGGTCGGGCATGCGGAACTCGCCGACGACTACGCCCAGGCCATCCGCGCATACGCGTCGGGCACGTCCGAGGGCGTCGTGGAGTGGATCGCCCACTGCGCGGCCGCCACGTCCGCCGCAGCGCGCGACTCCCAGGCGATATGCGAGGCGTACCAGCGGGGCTGATGTCCGCCTGAAGGGACGCTTGTCGGTGGGAGACGTCATGGTGGTCCCATGGCCGATCGCATGCACGGGCGTCCCGCGGCGCCCACCGACACGACCGTCTCGTCCGCGGACTGGGACTCCCGGGACCTGACGGGCGAACAGCACGAACGCGTCCTGTTCGTGGATGTGGACATGACCGAGGCCAGCGGCGTGGGGGCGGCCTTCACTGACTGCACGTTCCGGGGCGTCCGGTTCAACGCGTCCACCCACACCGACTCGGCGTTCGTGAACTGCACGTTCGTCCGGTGCCGCTTCTTCGACACGACGTTCACCGGCTGCAAGCTCGTGGGCAGCATGTTCGACGGCTGCACCTACGACCTGCTCAAGGTGCGGGGCGGCGACTGGTCGTTCACCGGCCTCCCGGGCGCCGATCTGCGACGCGCGTCGTTCACCGACGTCCGCATGCGGGAGGCCGACCTCACCGGCGCGCGCTGCGAGGGCGCCACGATCCGGGGCGTCGACCTGTCGGGCTCGTGGCTGCACAAGGCCCACCTGTCCCGCTGCGACCTGCGCGGAAGCGACCTGTCCGCCGTCGACCCGCGCACCGTCGAACTGAGGAACGCGGTGATCGACCCCTACCAGGCGGTCGTGATCGCGACGACGCTCGGCCTGGACGTGCGCGACTGAACCTCGGCCCACAGCGGCAGCACGTAGGCGGGCGGCACGTAGGCGCACAGCGAGCGGCGCCTCTCTACGAGACGCCGCCGCCAGTCACGTCACACCGGGTTACCAAGCGTGCACCTCATGTTCGTCGGAGCGGGTCAAGCCCGTCTCGACGCGCCTCCCGCGGCTGGTCGCGCGTGGGTGCCCGGCTGCCGTGCTCGGACACATGGTCCGTAGCCCTTGTCTACGCCTCGTTTGCCCAGATGACAACCCCCTATTCGCAAAGCGGGCGCGCCATTGGGAACGCCTCCCGCGACGACGTCATCGCAGCCTGCGCCAGGGAACGGGGATGTAACTAACTATTTCGGACTATCTGCGGCTTCAGGAATCGATCACACGCTGTGATCGATTCCTTTCGCGCGCCGATCAGCGAAAGATCTTTAGTTCTCCTGTACGCTCCCACTCCCGTCGCGTTGCGGAAGACGGGGCGGAGACGGCACAGGCGGGCGCCGCTTCCCCGCCCCCGACGGAGGTGGATCGCCCTAGCGGGACGAGAAAAACCGTTAGATCCGGCTCCAGTTTGTGACTCGACGGAACTCGCGGCGATCGGGCAGCATATGTTGTATCCACCTAGACTGGAGACGGCGAGTTTGCCTCTCCTATAGATCGAGCTTGCGCGGCACAACCCGATCTTCCTGAGACTTTCTTGGAAAGACGGGCCGGCTCTACCCCCCCCGGAGCCGGACCGTTACGGCGACCCCCGCTATCCCCCCCGGCGGGGGTCGCCAAGACATGGAGTGCGGCCGGGCGGCACCGCCGCCCGGCCGCCGCCTTGTGGGGGCGGGCGAGGTTATCCACAGTTGGCGCGACCTCTTCCGCGGGCCCCGGGGCGGACCGCAGGGTGGAGTCCTCCGGACGACGAGGAGGATCCGATGGACCCGGCCGCGCTGATCGTCACGAGCGACCCCATGATCGCCGACGCCCTGCTCAGGCTCGCCGCCGCAGCCGGCACACGGGCCGAGGTCGCCCACGGCGCCGACGAGGCCCGATTCGCCTGGGCCTGGCCGCCCCTGGTCCTGGTGGGCGCCGACTCGGCGGCGGAGCTCGCTTGCGCGGCACTCCCGCGCCGCCAGGGCATCGTGCTGGTCACGGGCGCGGACGCCACGTCCGAGACCTACCGCACGGCGGTCGAGGTCGGCGCCCAGGACGTCGTCCGGCTCCCCGACCACGAAGACTGGCTGATCAACGCCTTCGCCGCCGCCGCCGAGCCCGACGGCGCCCTCGGGTCCACCGTCTGCGTCGTCGGCTCCCGAGGCGGCGCCGGAGCCAGCGTCCTCGCCGCCGCCCTCGGCCTGACCGCCGCGAGCACCGGCCTGCGCACCCTCCTCGTCGACGCCGACCCGTTCGGCGGCGGCATCGACCTCCTGTTCGGCCTGGAGGAGCACGAGGGCGCCCGCTGGCACGACCTCGCCGACCGCCGGGGCCGCCTCAACACCGGCGTGCTCCGCGAGGCCCTGCCCAGCATCGGCGAGCTGTCCGTCCTCTCCTGGCGCCGCGGCGAACCCGTCCCGATCCACCGGGACGCGGCCCACGCGGTCCTCGACGCCGCCGCCCGCGGCTTCGACCTGATCATCGCGGACGTCCCCCGCCAGCCCGGCGACCTCGGCCGCATGGCCCTGCACACCGCCGACACCACCTACCTCCTCGTCCCCGCCGAGGTCCGCGCCACCGTCGCCGCCGACGGCCTCGCGACCGCCCTCCGCCGCGACACCACCGACGTCCGCCTCGTCGTCCAGGGCCCGGCCCCCGGCGGCCTGACCCCCGAGATGATCGCCAGAGCGCTCGACCTCCCACCCGCCGGCACCTTCGACCGCGACCGCCGCCTCCCCACCGCCCTGGACGAAGGCCACCTCCCCCGCGCCTGCCGCCGAGGCCCCCTGGCCGACTTCTGCACCCACCTCCTGACCGACCTCCCCCTACCCCGCCCCGAACACCAGGCAGAAGCCGCCTAACCCCCCGGCAACAAGGCCCAACAAGTCCAGGCAAACCCAGACGGACAGCCCGCCCCAGGCGTAAGGGCAAGCTCCGTGGAGAACCGCGAGGCGTCCGCGAGGCACGCGCGATCTGGCTCGGCGCGGGAGGTGGTGACCATGTACTGGAACGGCCTGAGGGACATGCGATGCGCACGCGCGCGAGCCCCCACGGCGAGCGGCTCCGAACGAAGTGGGGAACCGCGAGGCGCCTGCGAGGCACGCGCGACCTGGCTCGGCGCGGGAGGTGGTGACCATGTACTGGAACGGCTTGAGGGACATGCGGTGCGCACGGGGGGAGGCCCCACGGCGAGCGGCTCCGAACGAAGTGGGGAACCGCGAGTCCGTCCGCGAGGCACGCGCGACCTGGCTCGGCGCGGGAGGTGGTGACCATGTACTGGAACGGCCTGAGGGACATGCGATGCGCACGCGCGCGAGCCCCCACGGCGAGCGGCTCCGAGCGAAGAAGCGTACGGAAGGCGCGAGCACCCGCAGGCAGAACGGGTGGCGCGCGGGTGCGCCGGCTTGGACGAGGTGTGCTGCGCGATGGCACGAAGTGATGGAACGGAGAGCGGCCCGGATGAGGACGTCCAGGACGCCGCGAGCGTGGGGAGGGATGGCATGACCAGGTTGTCCGAGGCTGTGCGCGACCGGCTCGCCGACACCGGCGGTGAGGCCACGGCCGGACGGGTCGCGGCGGCGCTGCGGGCCGAGGAGCGGCTGCTGGGCGACCGTGAGGTGCTGACGCTGGCCGACGAGTTACGCGCCGACTTCGTGGGAGCCGGTCCCCTGGAGCCGCTGCTGCGTTCTCCGGAGATCACCGACGTCCTGGTGAACGGTCCCCGGGAGGTATGGATCGACGCGGGCGGCGGCCTGGTCCGCACCTCCCTGCGCTTCCAGGACGAGGCGACCCTCCGGCGTCTCGCCCAACGTCTCACCGCCGCGGCCGGACGGCGCCTGGACGACGCCTCCCCCTACGCCGACGCGCGGCTGCCAGGCGGAATCCGGCTGCACGCCGTCCTGCCGCCGATCGCGCCGAGCGGCACCTGCCTCTCGCTGCGCCTCCCGCGCCGCCAGGCCTTCACCCTGGACGAGCTGGTCGAGAGGAAGACGATCCCTCCGGAGGGCGCGGCGCTCCTGGCCGCACTGATCGAGTCCCGTGCCCGGTTCTTGGTCACAGGGGGAACGGGTTCGGGGAAGACGACCCTGCTCAGCAGCCTTCTCAGCTTGGCCGACCCCACCGAACGGCTCGTCCTGGTGGAGGATTCAGCAGAGCTGAGACCCGACCATCCCCACGTGGTCCGGCTCGAAGCCCGGCCCCCGAACGTCGAGGGCGCAGGAGAAGTGACGCTGAACGACCTGGTTCGCCAAGCGTTGCGCATGCGTCCAGACCGCCTCGTCGTAGGCGAGGCCAGAGGCCCCGAAATCGCAGCTTTCCTGCAAGCGCTGAACACCGGGCACGAAGGCGGTTGCGGCACCCTGCACGCGAACACGGCGGCGGATGTCCCAGCCCGTCTCGAAGCACTGGCCTGCGCCGCGGGCCTTACCCGCGAAGCCGTGCACAGCCAGCTCGCCGCCGCTCTGGACATCGTCGTCCACCTCGTCCGTGAACCAGGCGGTGGCCGACGCCGGGTGGCTGAGATCCACCTTCTGCGCAGGGGGACCGACGGCCTGGTCAGGGCCGTCCCGGCAGTGACGTTCTCCACCGACGGCGAAACGGTCGCGGACACCGGCGCCTCGGACCTCGACAGCCGCCTGCGCGCCCGACGGAGGGCCGCATGATCAGCGCGACAGGGCTGGCCGCGCTCTTCTCCTCGGCCACCGTCTGGACGCTGCTGACGCCGTCCCAGGCGACCCGGCGTCTTGACCGCCTGCTCACTCCCGCGCAGCCGCCCGCCGAGAACCTGCTCAGATCCAAGATCAAGGAGTACGGGGAGCGCAGGAGCCTCCCCCACCGATGGCGGACCGCGGTCATCGAACTCTGCGACGGCATGGCCGCCGAACTCGCCGCCGGACGCACCCCGCACGAGGCGTTCAGAGCCTCCGCGACCTCCCTGGACCCGCACGTTTCCAAGACCCTCCTCAACCCTCCGCGTCCACCTCCCTCCGGCCACGACGAAATGCCCGATCACCTGGAGCGTTCAGCGGACCAACCAGGAGCGGAGGGCCTGCGCCTCCTGGCGGCCTGCTGGCGCATCGGCGCCGAGCGCGGCGGCACGCTCGCCACCGTCCTGGACGGCCTGGCCGCCGCCCTCCGCGACGAGGAAGCCCAGCGCCAGGACGTGACCGTCCAGCTGGCGGGCCCGCGCGCCACTGCGCGCCTCCTGGCGGCCCTGCCCCTGCTCGGCGTCGCCATGGCCGCGGCCCTCGGCGCCCACCCGGTCTCCTTCCTCTGCGGCTCGCTCGCCGGCCTCGCATGTCTCACCACCGGCGTGGGCCTCAACGCGACGGGCCTGTGGTGGACGCGGCGCCTGGCCAGAGCTGCCGAATCTCCAGGTCGGCCCTCTCGCACCTCAAGGAGATAGGCGAATCGATGACAGTCCTCGTGATCGTGCTCTGCGCGGCCGGGGCCGGCTTCCTCTGGCCCAAGACCACAAGCGCCGCCACCCGAAGACTCGCGGGCCAACTGTCCCGGGCCTCACCCAGGCATGCGGCCCCGAGCAAGCGCGCTGACCGGCAACCAGGCGACAGAAGGTGCTGCGACCCCAGCATGCGACCAGACACGTGCCCTCTCGAAGCACAGCGAAGAGACGCCCAAGCCTCCAGCCGTCCACCCCCTGGCAACCGCTACACCGCACCCGCCCCCGGCAGAATCACCTGCCGCAAAGCAGAAGCTCAACGCCGCGACCTCTTCCTGCGGCGCGCCGCGTCCGCCGCCGCGGCCCTGCTCTGCGTCGTGGTGTTCGGCGGCCTCCCAGGCATGGTGCTGGGCGCCTTGACCGGTCTGGGGGTCTGGCACTCCTTCACCCGTCTCGGAAGCGCCGAGCGGAAGCGCAGACAGGCGCGACTCGTCGCGGACCTTCCCGTTGCGGTCGACCTCCTGGCGGCCTGCCTGCGAGGCGGGACGCCCTGGCATGACGCGGTCGAAGCAGTCGCGGACGCCGTCGGTGGGCCGCTCGGGGACGAACTGCGCGGCGTCGCCATCCAGATCCGCCTGGGCGCCGATCCCACAGACGCCTGGCAGGCCCTGGCGAAGGAACCGATGCTGGCGCCCCTGGCACGCAGTGCGGTCCGCGCGACCTCAAGCGGCGCCGCGCTGGCCCCGTCCCTCAGCCGCCTCGCGCGCGACCAGCGTCGCGTCGCCCGCACGGCCGCGGCCGAGCGGGCCCGAGCAGCGGGCATCCGCGCGCTCGCCCCGCTCGGCCTGTGCTTCCTCCCCGCGTTCGTCCTCCTCGGAGTCGTGCCGGCCATCGCCGGAATCGCCTCGACGATCCTCATCCCGTAGCGCGCCTATCCACAGAACGACGTTCACCTGTCACTCACCGTCGCGGCCCAGCAGGCTGAGAACGGACGCGATCGAGCGTCCACCAGCAAGGAAAGGAACCTGATGCGGGCGATCGACATGGTGGTGCGACGGTGGCGCAACACGGCCAGAGACGAAGGCATGTCGACCGCGGAGTACGCCGTCGGCACGATCGCGGCGGTGGCGTTCGCCGGTCTGCTCTTCAAGATCGTAACGAGTTCGGAGGTGAAGGACATGCTGACCGGAATCATCGAGAAGGCGCTCCAGTTCGCCGGCTGAGCGACCGGGCCGAGCGCGAGCGGGGCATGGCGACGGCGGAGATCGCCGTGGCGCTGCCGACCCTGGTCCTGATCACCGCGCTGGCGCTGTGGGGAGTGCTGGCCGCGTCCGTCCAGCTCACATGTGTGGACGCGGCCCGCGCCGGCGCCCGCGCGGCGGCACGAGGCGAACCTCTCGCCGCCGTCCGCGCCTTGATCGTCGAAGCCGTACCCGCCGGCGCCTCAGTGGAGGTCCGGCGAGACGCGGCGACGGTACAGGTCGACATCTCGGCCCCGGTCCAGGCCCCCGCAGCGTCCAGGCTGCCGCCGCTGGTCATCCACGCCCACGCCACCGCCGCCACCGAACCAGGCGCCCTAGAGGAGGCAACCACCTAACCCACACCCCACCAGAGCCCCCACCCCCGTGGGCCAAGTCCCACAGGACCGAGCCCTGCCGGGTCCCCGTCCCAACAGGGCCCACATCCGCCGACCCATGCCCTGCCAGCATGTTCTGGCGGGCCCACGCGGCGCCGGGCATGTTCCACCAAGCCACGTTCCGCCGGGTGTGCGGCCGGGCCAGGTTCTGCCGGGCCCCGTTCCGCTGGACCGGGTTCTGCCGGGCCAGGTTCCGCCGGGGTCGCACCCCAGCAGGACCCACGCTTGGCAGGGACATGTTCCACGAGGTCTACGTCCCGCCTGGGTAGCGCGCCCAGGAGGGCCCCGTGTCGGCGGGGGTCGCGTTTCGGGGGGCAGCGTCTCGGCGGGGGTCGCGTTTTGGCGGGGGTCGCGTCTCGGTAGGGCCGTGTCCCGACGGGTCCACGTTTCTGGGCGAGGTGGAGGCCTGTGTGCGGAAGGGCGTCCTAGCGAAAGGAAGACTCCTCTTCCGGGCTGGTTGAGCACTGCGGCTTCAGTGTTTGGCGCCGCTGAAGCCGCAGGGACCACGCTCCGCCTGGGCCCGCTCCGGTGGGGCTCCGTTCCGTCTGGCCCGCGCCCCAGCAGGGCCCATGCCTCGGTGGGGTGCACGTTCCGCGAGGGTCGCGGCCCAGCGGGCCTACGTCCGCGGTGAGGTGAATGCCTGCGGTGGAAGGCGTTCTTGCGAAGGAAGGCGTCGTCCGGCCTGCCCGGCCGCCGCTCCTTCTGGTGCTGTGGAAGGAGGTTCTTACGAAGGAAGGTGGTTCTGCTGGGCGGGCTGATGCTGCGGCTTCAGTGGTTGGGGCCGCTGAAGCCGCAGTGCTCAACCATCCCGAGCAGGAGCTAATCAGCGAGGGAGTGCGGCTCGGCGACGGAGAGCACTCTTCAGGAAGGAGCACTTCCCGAGCGGGGACTGCTGGCGACGCGCCTTCGGCGGCGGCCGACTGAGAGTAGGAGCTCGTCGCAGGCAGGGAGCGACCCGGGCGGGAGTGGTGAGGAAGTCGGGAGATCCGTTGTGCGGCTGAGGGAGGGGTGGCGTGCGCGTTCTGAAGGGCGGGGAGCGTGATCGGGGGGCCGCTACGTTGTGGGTTCTGACCTTCACGGCGATCATCTGGCTGGTCGGGGTGAGTGCCATGGCCGTGGGTGGGGTGCGGGCGGCCCGGCACCACGCGGACGCGGCGGCTGATCTCGCGGCGTTGGCGGCGGCCGCGCGAGTGCCGGAGGGGGCCGCGGCCGCGTGTGCGAGGGCGCGGGGCATCGCGGCCGAATCCGGGGCGCGCGTCGCGCGATGCGCGGTCAAGGACGGGACGGTCGACGTCTCCGTCACGCTGGCGCTGAGAGTGCCGCTGGGCGTCGGCGCGGTGCGTGTCGGGTCCCGGGCCAGGGCCGGTCCCGTCGAGTAGGAGCCCTCTCCCGAGCCGGGTGGGGGTGGGGTGGCGAATGGTGGGGAAACGGGTGCTTTGGAGGGAGAGGTACGAGGTCGGGCATGGTTCTTGCGCTGCTTTGTCATCGAGCTGTGACTTTTGCTACCGGCTGGTACGTTACGCTGCCTAAGCGCACAGTCATCACTCGACACGGTGGCCGCATCGGTCCCCCGCCCCCAGCTGTTTAACGGCTGGGCGAAGCGGGGAGAGCCCGGCGGCGGGTTGCTCGATGAAGGGATTGGGGCCGTGACAATCATCCGCAGGATCGGCGTGGTCGCCCTCGCGACGCCCCTTGCGATGAGCTTCCCGGTACTCACCGCGGTTCCCGCCCAAGCCGCCGAATCGAGCGTCACGGCACCGGCCAGCGGCACCGTCATCACGAGCGGTTCCCAGGTCACCGCCAGCGCCCACTTCGACTTCGCGGTCAGCATGCAGCTGCGGGTCATCGCGCCCGGGAGCGGCGACAGGCTGCTCAAGGAGCGTTTGCTGTCGGGCACCATGTCGGCCCCCGTACAGATCAGTAGGAACGGGAAGTACACGGTCCAGTTGAAGGGGGCGGTGACCCACCGCGTCTACGACTCCAGCGTCTTCACCGTTCGTATCCCGCCGGCCGTCCCCAGCGGGGCGACCGCGAAGGTGTCGGGCGGCAAGCTCGTGGTGAAGTGGAACCGCGGCTCCGAGGAGGACCTCAACGGCTACGCGTTGGCCGGGACGGGCGTGCAGTCCAAGTCGGGATCGGTGGGTTCGTTCTGCTCGGGCGCGCGCTGCTCCGCCAGCCTTCCGGTGACCCAGGCGAGCGGGCCCGTCTCGGTGGGCATCCGAGCGAAGCGCCCCGGCGGGGATCCCGGCCCTGTCTATTCGGGGGCGGCCTCCGTGAATGCCACGGTCAACGGGGGCGTGACCGGTTCATCGCCGGCCGGGTCCACGGGTCGGCTCCCATCGGGCGCCGCGGGCTCCGCACCTTCCAGCAGCGGGAACCCGCTGACCCCGTTCAACACCGATTCGCCGATCACCTTGCCGTCCGTCCAGCCCGACGGGGCGACGCCCGGCTTCGCCTACCCGACGCCGCAGCTCGCCGAAGCCCCGAAGGCCCAGAACGTCGCCGCGACCGACCGCCTGCAATGGGGCAGGAGCGTCGGCATCGCGCTCGTGCTGCTGGTCGTCGCGGCTCACCTCGGCACCTGGACGCGTCGCCTGCGCGTCGCCCAGGCCGGGACGAGCAGCCGCGGCATGGCCGCCCGGGTCGCGCGCGGCGGGACCGGGCGCAAACGGGTCAAGAACTCGCGCGAGAAGATCGCCCGTGCCGAGGCCATCGCCAAGACGACTCCCGTTACGGCTGGAGAGGCCGAACGTCCCGCCCCGTCGCGGGGGGCGAGGGGCGGACGTCGCCCCGCCTCCGGTGCCAAGGGAGCGGTCAGCGGCGTGAGCGTCCGTATCGCCGAGCCCTCTTCCGAGGAGGCGAGCGGCGATCGTCGCCGTCCTTCGCGCGGGCGCCGCCGGAAGTAGTGTCCGGCGGCCGGCTTCGTACTGCGGTGTGAGGGCGGCCGGTCATCGTCATCGCGACGGGTTGCGCGGAGTCCTGTTGCTCGGTGCTCCTGGTTGACCTCGCGGCGGCGTCCTGGCCCGCCTGGATTCGGCTGCGGGGAGCGTCCGCTATGGGGCGGGGGAGGCTTTTGCGGGGTGGATGAGTGGGGGTGGCGGGTGGATTGGGGGCGGGTCTAGGCTGCCTTGCCAGTCGGATCCCCCCGGATCGTCCGGCAGATGGAGAGGAGATCCTCCGCATGATCTTCCTGGGGCTGGTCATCGCGCTCGCCGCCGTGGTGGTGGGGACGGCGGTCGTGCTGGACGACACGGGCGAGGCGCAGTTGACCTTGTTCGGGGACGGCGTGCCAGGGGTCACCGAGCAGTGGCACGTGTTCATGGCGGGTGCCGTGGTGGCGATCGTGTTCGTGGCCGGGGCCGGGGTGGCGGCGCTCGGGTACAAGCGGGCGATCGGGATGCGGCGGGAGTTGCGGGATCTGCGGGACGAGCACGAGCAGTCCTTGCAGACGCTGGAGATGGAGCGCCGCAAACTTCAGCAGGCGCTCGCCCAGGCGCGGCGTGAGATGGACGAGGCGCCGGTCCCCGCTCAGCGGGTCGCGCCTAGTTAGGGGCCCCCGCCAGGAGCGCGGCGAGGAGGTCCAGGGCGCCGTGCTTGTCCAGGGGGTCGTTGCCGTTGCCGCACTTGGGTGACTGGATGCAGGACGGACAGCCCGAGTCGCATTCGCATGCGGCGATCGCGTCGCGGGTGGCGCGGAGCCATTCGGACGCGTCGCCGTAGCCGCGTTCGGCGAATCCGGCGCCGCCCTCGTGGCCGTCGTAGACGAAGACGGTGAGCAGGCCCGTGTCGGGGTGGACGGCGGTGGAGACGCCGCCGATGTCCCAGCGGTCGCAGGTCGCGAACAGGGGGAGCAGGCCGATCGAGGCGTGCTCGGCGGCGTGCGCGGATCCGGCGAGGTCGATGTCGCCCAGCGCGTCGACCTGGGACGGGGAGAGCGTCCACCAGACGGCGCGGGTGCGGAGCGTGCGGGGCGGCAGGTCGAGGGGCTTCTCGCCGAGCATCTCGCCCGTCTGGACGCGGCGCATCTGGTAGGCGACCACCTGGCGGGTGACGTCGACCGTCCCGAAGCAGAGGGTCGCCTCGCCCCAGGACGTGGAGCGGAGCCGCTCGGCGATCGTGATGTCGGTGACGTCGCGGGCGGTGGTCGTGTAGTCGGGGTCGGCGGGTTCGACGAGCGCGACGGAGTCGTCCAGGTCCAGGGTCTGGACGACGAACGAGTCACCCTGGTGGATGTAGATCGCGCCCTCGTGGACGGTCGTGTGGGCGGACGCCTCGTCCACCGTGCCGAGCAGCCGTCCGGTCATCGCCTCGACGACCTGGATGGGAGCGCCGCCCGCGCCGCGGATGTCGGCCAGGTCGGCGGCCCTGTCGCGGCGCGTCCAGTACCAGCCGGCGGGGCGGCGGCGCAGGAGGCCGCGGCGGACGAGGTCGGGCAGGAGGTCGGCGGTCGCGGGGCCGAAGAGGTCGCGGTCGTCCTCGCTGAGCGGCATCTCGGACGCGGCGGCGCAGAGGTGCGGTTCGAGGACGTAGGGGTTGTCCGGGTCGAGGACGGTGGCCTCGACCGGTGTCCCGAAGATCGCTTCCGGATGGTGGACGAGGAAGGTGTCGAGCGGGTCGTCGCGGGCGACGAGGACGGAGAGCGCGGCCTGTCCGGAGCGTCCGGCGCGTCCGGCCTGCTGCCAGAGGGACGCGCGGGTGCCGGGCCAGCCGCAGACCAGGACGGCGTCGAGCCCGGAGACGTCCACACCGAGTTCGAGCGCGTTCGTGCTGGCCAGGCCGACGAGGTCGCGGGAGCGCAGGGCGGCTTCGAGGGCGCGGCGCTCCTCGGGGAGGTAGCCCGCGCGGTAGGCGGCGACCTGGTCGGCGAGGTCCGGGGACACCTCGTGCAGTGCCCGCTTCGCCCCGAGCGCGACCGATTCGGCGCCCCGGCGAGAGCGAACGAAGGCCAGCGTCTGGACGCCTTCGACGACGAGGTCGGCGAGCAGGTCGCCCGCCTCGGCCGTCGCCGTCCGGCGGACCGGTGCGCCGCGCTCGCCGCGCAGCTCGGTGAGCGGCGGCTCCCACAGCGCGAACGTGGCGGGGCCCCGGGGGGACGCGTCGTCGTCGACGGCGACCACGTCCAGGCCGGTGAGCCGGGACGCGGCGCTCGCCGGCTCGGACGTGGTGGCCGAGGCGAGCACGAACGTCGGGTGCGCGTGGTAGCGGGCGCACAACCGGCGCAGGCGGCGCAGGACGTGCGCGACGTGCGAGCCGAAGACGCCGCGATAGCCGTGCGCCTCGTCGACGACCACGTACCGGAGGCGGCGCAGGAACGACGACCAGCGCGCGTGGGAGGGCAGGATCGAGCGGTGCAGCATGTCCGGGTTGGTCAGGATGTAGTTCGCGTGCTGCCTGACCCACGTCCGCTCGTCCCGAGGGGTGTCGCCGTCGTAGGTCGCCGCGCGCACCCGGGTGAGCCGGAGGGCGCGCAGGGCGCGGAGCTGGTCGGCGGCCAGGGCCTTGGTGGGCGACAGGTAGAGGGTCGTCCCCTCCTGATGGCGGTTCTCCTCGCCGTCGTAGATCGCGGCGACGGAAGGCAGCAGGTAGGCGAGCGATTTGCCGGACGCGGTGCCTGTGGCGATGATCACAGACCGGCCGGCGTGGGCGTGCTCGGCCGCGACCGCCTGATGTTGCCAGGGCGCGTCGATGCCCTGGACGGCGAGCCGCTCCAGCAGCAGCGGCGTGGACCACGCCGGCCATGCCGCGCGACGGCCCTCACGTGCGGGAACGCTCTCCACATGGGTGATGCGGTCGCGACGCGTGGGGTCGGCGAGGAGCCGGTCGAGGGGAGGTGAGGATCTTTGGGCGCCCATCAGGTTTTCAGTTTGCCAGCCGGGGCAATACTACGGGAACGCCCCGGTGCCGGAGGGCCCTTCCCCCCTGCCCTGACCATTAGATCAGCAGGTCAGACGGGATGGCGCGAACTTTCGCCCGAGTGGACGATAACGTGCGTGCACGTCGCCGGGGCGTGGTTGAATCACGGCTAAGTCTCGCCGACCGAACGCCGCTCCGGGGTCGGACAATGCGAGATCAGATTGTGCTGCACGGCGCTGGAGGATCTGTGGACCTGAAGGTGAACGACTACACCACCGACGATGGCCTCACCGTCATCAACGTGGAGGGCGAGATCGACGTCTACACGGCGCCCAAGCTTCGCGAGAAGCTCATCGACCTGGTCAACAAGGGCAAGTTCCATCTGCTCGTGGACATGGAGAAGGTGGAGTTCCTCGACTCGACCGGCCTTGGCGTCCTGGTCGGCGGGCTCAAGCGGGTGCGCGCCCACGACGGTTCCCTGGAGCTGGTGTGCACCCAGGAGCGCATCCTCAAGATCTTCCGGATCACGGGGCTGACCAAGGTCTTCGGCATTCACGACACGATCGCGGAGGCCGAGGAGAAGCGCAGGGGCGCCAGGTAGGCGGCCTGAATCTGAGATGGCGACCGTTGAACTGTCCTTCAGTGCGCTGCCCGTCCATGTCCGGACCGCTCGGCTGATCGTGACCGCCGTAGCCCGTCGCAGCGGCGTCGCCGAGACGCTGCTCGACGAGGTCAGGCTCGCGGTCGGCGAGGCGTGCTCGCGTGCCGTGGAGGCGCACCGCCGGCACTGCCCGGACGAGCCCGTGCGGCTCGAACTGGTCGGTACCGAGCACCGCTTCGAGGTCATCGTGAGCGACACCGTCCCCGGCGACGACGCGGCGGGCGGACTCCCCACGATCGACGACGCGGAGGAATTCGAGTACGGCCTTGGCGAGGGCACCGCGGAGCTTGGACTGGCCGTCATCGCCGGGCTCGCCGAGGACGTGGACATCGAGGCCACGCCCAAGGGCGTCCAGATCCGGATGAGCTGGCCCGCCGAGGCCGAGGCGACGATCTGAGGCGCACCCGTCCCGACCCAGGCCCGCAAGGGCCTCGCCCGGCGGCCGTGCCGGCCCCAGCCCGGCTCGGCACCGCATGCCCGGCGGCGGTGTCTCCGCGATCCCGACCCCTCGTGCACGCCCGGCGGCCCGCACGCCGGCCGTGATCGCACCGGCACCGCATCCTTTCGCGATCACCCCCGGGGTGAGGCACGCCTCCGGCCCCGCCTCACCCCGGGCCCGCCAAAGCACTCAGGCGGCGGCTGAAACCGCCCGAACCCCTCGCCTGACGGCTGCGTCAATGAGGTAGGCGCTCCGCTCGGCGACCGTGCCCACGAAGCCCGACCACGCTCCCACCCCCTGCGCCGCTCCGGCCCCTGTTCCCCGCGCCCCGCGACCCACTCCGCAGGCTTGCTCCCGCTCCCGGCTCCTGCTCGCCCCGCGCTCCGCGTCCGCACTCCGCGTCCCGTGCCCCGTGCTCCCGTGCTCCGCGTTCCGTGCTCCGCGTCCCGCGTTCCGTGCTCCGCGTCCCGCGTCCCGCGTCCCGCGTTCCGTGCTCCGCGTCCCGCGTCCCGCGTCCCGCGTTCCGTGCTCCGCGTCCCGCGTTCCGTGCTCCGCGTCCCGCGTTCCGTGCTCCGCGTCCCGCGTTCCGTGCTCCGTGCTCCGCGTCCCGCGTCCCGCGTCCCGCGTCCCGCGTCCCGCGTCCCGCGTCCCGCGTCCCGCGTCCCGCGTCCCGCGTCCCGCGTCCCGCATCCCGCACTCCGTGCTCCGCACTCCGTGCCCGTGCCCCGCGTCCCGCGCTCCGTGCTCCGCATCCCGCGTCCCGCGTCCCGCGCTCCCGCGTTCAGTTCTGGGGGCCTTGTGGCCCGCGCCTTCGCGTCCCGTTTCGCGGGCCCGCTCTCGCTCTCCGTGTTCTCGCGTTCCGTGCCTGGTGGGTTGGGCTGTTGTGGGTGAGGGCGGCATCGCTTCTTGATGGTCCGCCTCCGGTGGGCTGGTGCATGCGACCGCTCAGGTCACTGTGGAGGCGACTCAGGCGATCGCCCGTCCGTCCCGCGTGGGTCGCCCTCGGCCGCCTCCTGCGCGCCAGGCGCGGCCGCTCCTTGCCGGGCCGTCGCTCCTCCGCCTTGTGTGAGGCGTGGGGCGGGTGGGATTGCGGGCGGTTCTTGGGTCTTCCGGACGGACCGTGTTTCAGGTGGGGGCGGTTGCCGGGTGCCGGAGCGGCATGTGGGATCTTCTGTAGGTCGATCTTGATATACCCCGATTTTGGGTCTGGACATTTCCCATGATAATGCCTAGCTTAAATGGGGAACGCCGGTGACTCTGATGCGGAGGGGTGCGGCGTGGACGTGTCAAGCTATCCGCCGGGCAAGAACTTACTGACCGCTGCTGACCTGCGGCGATGATGAACCACGGCACTTAAAGGTCAATTTCCGGCGTAACGCTCATTGCTTTTCCGTGACATCTCTGTAAAGGAGGTCGCGGCCTTCTCATTCGCATGCCGCCTGCGTAGACTCCCGGAACCCGCGCTGCCGTGCGAGGCGTTCGAAATCATGACTCGCGGGGTACGCGGTAAAGATCGTCTTTTGGACGGTTGAGAGCGCAACGCCCCTGTCGAGGAGGACGGATGTCTGGGCTTTCCCTGTCAAGCCCGGCCAGCGCAGACGTGGATCTCGGCGGCGGCGACCTCACCCTGGTCGTCGTCGTCGCCGTGATCGCACTGCTGGCACTGGCCGTCGCCGCAGGTCTGGTACGCGACGTGCTGGCCGCGGGCCAGGGCACGGAGAAGATGCAGGAGATCGCGCGGGCGGTCCAGGTGGGCGCGAGCGCCTATCTGAAACGCCAGTTCCGCACGGTCGGCGTCTTCGTCGTGCTCATCCCGCTTGTTCTGTTGCTCCTACCCGCCGATTCGACGTCCGAACGGATAGGACGGTCGGTCTTCTTCGTCATCGGCGCGATCTTCTCGGCCGTCACCGGGTTCACCGGCATGTGGCTGGCGGTCCGGGGCAACGTCCGGGTCGCCGCGGCCGCGCGCGAGGAGGGCGGCGAGAAGACGGCGATGCGGATCGCGTTCCGCACCGGCGGCGTCGCCGGGATGTTCACGGTCGGGCTCGGCCTGTTCGGCGCGGCGGTCGTCGTCCTCGCCTACAAGGGCGACGCCCCCAAGGTGCTGGAGGGCTTCGGCTTCGGCGCCGCGCTGCTCGCCATGTTCATGCGGGTCGGCGGCGGCATCTTCACCAAGGCCGCGGACGTGGGCGCCGACCTGGTCGGCAAGGTCGAGCAGGGCATCCCCGAGGACGACCCGCGCAACGCGGCGACGATCGCCGACAACGTGGGCGACAACGTCGGGGACTGCGCCGGGATGGCGGCGGACCTGTTCGAGTCCTACGCGGTCATGCTGGTCGCGGCGCTGATCCTCGGCACCGCGGCGTTCGGCACCGAGGGCCTGGTGTTCCCGCTGATCGTGCCGATGATCGGCGTGATCACCGCGGTGATCGGAATCTTCGCCGTCGCGCCCCGTGACGGCGACCGTTCCGGGATGTCCGCGATCAACCGGGGATTCTTCATCTCGGCGATCATCTCGGCGGTGCTGGTGGCGATCGCGGCGTTCGCCTACCTGCCCTCCTCGTTCGCCGACCTGTCCGGCGTCACCGACCCCGACATCCGCGACCTGGACGCCGACCCGCGCTGGGTCGCGCTCGGCGCAGTGATCATCGGGATCGTGCTGGCGAGCGCGATCCAGCTGCTCACCGGCTACTTCACCGAGACGAACCGCAAGCCCGTCCAGGAGGTGACGGGCAGCGCCAGGACGGGCCCGGCGACCGTCATCCTGTCCGGCATCTCGCTGGGGCTGGAGTCGGCCGTCTACACCGCGCTGGTGATCGGCGCGGCGGTGTACGGGGCGTTCCTGCTCGGCTTCGGCAACACCACCGTGGCGCTGTTCGCGGTGGCGATGGCCGGGACCGGGCTGCTCACCACGGTCGGCGTGATCGTCTCGATGGACACCTTCGGGCCCGTCTCCGACAACGCGCAGGGCATCGCCGAGATGTCCGGCGACGTCAAGGGCGAGGGCGCGGCGGTGCTGGAGCGGCTGGACGCGGTCGGCAACACGACCAAGGCGATCACCAAGGGCATCGCGATCGCGACGGCGGTGCTGGCGGCGACCGCGCTGTTCGGCTCGTTCCGGACGACGGTCGTGGAGGCGCTCGGCGACGCCTCGGCCGACGCCAAGGACGCGCTCGGCGACTTCAAGGTGTTCAGCCTGTCGATCGACAACCCGAACGTGCTGATCGGGCTGATCATCGGCGCGGCCGTGGTGTTCCTGTTCTCCGGCCTGGCGATCATGGCGGTCGGACGGGCGGCGGGACGGGTCGTGGTGGAGGTGCGCGAGCAGTTCCGCACCAAGCCCGGGATCATGAACTACACCGAGAAGCCCGACTACGACCGGGTGGTGGACATCTGCACCCGGGACGCGCAGCGCGAACTCGCCACCCCCGGGCTGCTGGCGATCATGACGCCGATCGCGGTCGGCTTCGCGCTCGGGTACGCGCCGCTCGGCGCCTTCCTCGGCGGCGCCATCGCGGCCGGGGTGCTGATGGCGGTGTTCCTGTCCAACTCCGGAGG
The DNA here is from genome assembly GCF_009733595.1 of Actinomadura litoris. Taxonomy (GTDB): domain Bacteria; phylum Actinomycetota; class Actinomycetes; order Streptosporangiales; family Streptosporangiaceae; genus Spirillospora; species Spirillospora litoris. The sequence continues at coordinate 252,191 of NZ_WOFH01000005.1, forward strand.
TGCCTGGGACAACGCCAAGAAGCTCGTCGAGGAGGGGCATCTCGGCGGCAAGGGCAGCGAGGCGCACGAGGCGACGGTGATCGGCGACACGGTCGGCGACCCGTTCAAGGACACGGCGGGCCCCGCGATCAACCCGCTGATCAAGGTGATGAACCTGGTCGCGCTGCTGGTCGCGGACGCCGTCGTCACGTACGCGGGCAACGTCCCGCTGCGCATCGGCGTGACGGTCGTGTCGGTGGGCATCGTCGTCGCCGCGATCGTGGTCTCCAAGCGGCGCGCCGACCCGATCGCCGAGGCCCCGACCGCGCCGCCCGCCGCCGAGGGCTCCGGGTCGTCCGGGTCCATCGGCGGCGCGACGGTCGTCGAGCCGCGCAACGGCGAGACCGAGGCCGAACGCGCGGGTGAGGGGTCGGCGGCGAACAAGGGCTGACCGTCCGGAAGAGGCGAGATCGAGGGCCGGTGGCGCGCGAGGCGCCGCCGGCCCTTCCGCATCGGTGGGTGGTGTCGCGGGCATGCGGGCCCGGCCATACGCTGTACACGGACGTGCCGGGAGGACGGCCGAACGGCGAAGCGTGGAGGTGGACGGTGGCGAGCGGAGGGAAGTCGGCGATGTCCGGGCCCAAGGGGTTCGCGCTCGTGCTCGGCGGGATGCTCGGCATCATGCTCCTGCTCTGGGGCCTCGCGGCGCTCGTCGCCCCCTGAGCACTCCTGGACAAAACCTCCATCCGGCGTGTCCGTTTTTGGTGGGCGACTGGGCTTCGCAGGTGAGGCCGGGTTTACCGGGGTTGCCGTTTCCGGTCGTGCCGGATGCGGACCTTGAGGGGCCGCCGGGGCGGTGGGCACCGTGGCGGGTGACGCTCCCCCGTCCGATGTCAGGAGCCCGGATGTCGTCCGACCATCTCAGCCGCCGGACCGTGCTCACGGCCGGTGCCGCCGTCGCCCTCACCCCCGTCCTGGGCCGGACGGCCGCCTCGGCGGACGTGCCGACCTGGCAGGACGTGCCGGTCTCCCTCGGGGCGGACGTCGCCTCCCTCGACGCGCTCGCCCTCGTGGACCGCCACTGGGGGTGGGCGGGAGGCGAGCTGGCGGGGACGGCCTACAACCTCGCCCTGGCCAGGTGGAACGGACGTGCCTGGAGCCGCTTCCCCATACCCGAGCCCTTCGGCGGCGGAGGCGTCGTCATGGCCGCGGCGGACCGCCGCCACCTGTGGCTGATGGGGTACGGCACCTACTACAGCGCCTTCTGGGACGGCTCCGCCTGGCATGAGGCGGAGATCCCGCGTGACCCCGGCTTCAGCTTCCCCGTGGAGGTCGGCCCGTATTCGATCTCGGCGGCGCGCGACGGGACGGCCTGGGCGGTCCTCGTGGACGTGGTGAACGACCGGTACGCCGCCGTGCGCTGGGAGGACGGCGCGTGGGCCAGGGTGCCCGTGCCGGTGCCCGACCGGGGCGTCGCGCAGCGCGTCGCCGTCCGGTCGTCCCGCGACGTGTGGATCAGCGGGTGGTACCGCGGCGGGAGCGGGAGCGGGAGCCGGATGCCGTTCAGCCTCCACTGGGACGGACGCTCTTGGACGGGTGTGGCCGTCTCGCCGCCCGACCAGCCCCGCGAGGGCCAGACCATCAAGCACCTGTTCCCCGTTTCCAGGTCGCTCGCCTGGGCCTACCGGAGCTGGGACGCGATGCCCACACGGCGGACCCTGCTCCGTTGGACGGGAGGCGATTCCTGGCAGGAGTTCCCGCTCCCCGACGACGTCCCCTACACCGGCGGGGCCCTGGCGGACGACGGCCGGGGCGGCGTGTGGATCGGGGGCGGAGACTACGGGTCCTCCGGCTACGGACACTTCCGGGACGGCGGCTGGACGGTCCTGAGAGGCCCCTCGCGCCAATCCGACGAGCGGGCCGACGTCATGGGCCTGGCCAGGGTGCCCGGCACGCGGACGGTCATGGCGGTGGGCCAGATCACCTGCCGCGGCACCGGAAACCCGTCCGGCTACGCGAAAAGGCCCTTCGCCGAGCGCCTCCACTGACCTCGGCCGCACACGCGTGCAGCCGACTGGCCGATGCCGCCCGGGACGGGACACCGCCTAGGGTGGCGCCATGCCGACGCTCATCGTGCTCCGCCACGCCAAGGCCGTCTCCGGCCTGGAGATTCCCGACATCGACCGCACCCTCGCCGACCGCGGCCGGCGCGACGCCGCCGCGGCCGGGGAGTGGCTGCGCGCGAACGACCTCGTCCCCGACCGGGTGCTGTGCTCGGTCGCGACGCGGACGCGCGAGACCCTCGACCAACTCAAGATCGACGCGGATACGGTCGTCGAGCCGAAGATCTACGACAACGACCCCGACGAGCTGCTCGCCCTGGTGGCCGAGACCCCCGCCGAGGCCGGCAGGCTCCTGCTGGTCGGGCACAACCCGTCGGTGCACCACCTCGTCCACGACCTGACCGGGCAGGCGCCCGACGCGTTCCCGACCTGCGCGCTCGCGGTGATCGGGCTGCCGGGCGCGTGGGCGGACGCGCGGCCCGGCACCGGAACGCTGGTCACCGTCCGGGCCCCGAAGGACTAGGACCACCCGGCGGCCAGCGATCCGTCGATGACGCGTCCGGTGTCGCGGCGCAGCGCCCTGATCGTGTAGCGGGTGCCCGACACCTGGAGGAGGGCGTGCCGCAGCGGCGTCAGCTCGTCCCGGTCGACGCCCGACTTGATCTCCGCGCGGCGGCGGCGCGTGAGCGTGGACAGGTAGTCGTCGAGCCCGGCCAGCTCGTCGTCCAGCTCCAGGACCGTGGACGGGGCCTCGCGGTCCTCGGGCGGTTCCTTCACCGCGGTCGCGGCCTCCTCCAGCGTGTCCGCGAGCCGGTCGAGGATCTCGGGGACGGGCCCGGTGTCGGGCGCCTTCTCGCGGGAGATCCGGGCGACCGCGATCAGGTGGTCGCGGATCCGGTGCGAGGCGCGCACGACGGTGTCGAGCCGGTTGATCAGCTTGGTGTCGGGGACCCGCTCGTGGCAGAGCCGGGTCCGTGTCTCGGCGACGGCCTCGGCCGCCTCCTCGGCGGCGACGATCTTCTCGTGCGGCAGCCGCACGCGTTCGCCGCCGGTCACGTCCGCCGCCGCCCGGACGAGGTCGGCGTGCAGCGCCAGCAGCCGCGAGAGCTGGACGGGCAGCCGCTCGCGGTGCCCGGTCGGCCACAGCAGCGAGATCGCGAGGAACGACAGCAGGGTCCCGGCGAAGGTGAGCCCGATCCGCTCGCCCGCCGTGCGCCAGTCGGCCGGGACCGTGAAGTCCAGCAGCAGCATCGCCTGCGGCGTCCCGAACAGCGCCCAGTAGGTGAAGTTCACCGGGCGCAGCGCGAACCCCGCCAGCGCGAAGCAGAAGACGATCAGCGCCGTGGTGGGGCGGCCGGGCGCGAGCGTGAGCAGCAGCGCCGCGATGACCGAGCCCGCCGCCGTGCCGCCCACGCGCTGGACGAGCTGGTCGACGGTCTCGCCGTAGCTCGCGCGCAGGCTCAGCATCGCGGTGATCGTCATCCAGTGACCGTGCGGCAGGTGCAGCGCCGCGGCCAGCGTCATCGACACCAGGGCGGTCACGAACACGCGCGAGACCTGCCGGAACCTCGGCGACCGCGTCCGGACGGCCTTGCGCAGCCGCTCCAGCGCCGAGACGGGGTGCGGCGCGTCCGGCATCCTGGGGTGGCCGAGCCCGATCCGCAGCCCGCCCGCGACGATCCGCCGCGCGGACGCGATCTCGCCGGCGATCCGGTCGATCGACCGCCGTACCTGGCCGATCAGCGAGACCGCGACGAGGTCCTCGTCCCCGGCGAGCCCGGCGCGCCTGATCGTCTCGGCGGCCCGCCCCATCCGGCGGACGGCCGCCGACTCCTCACCTCCCAGCGGCGCCTCGCCCCACGTCTCGATCGCGCCCGCCAGCAGCCGCAGCCGCGCCGCCAGCGCGGACACGGCGGTCTGCGCCTCCAGCTCCCACTCGCGGTCCGGCGGGTAGTTCCGCGCCGCCTCCAGCACGGCCTGCAACGTCACGGTCTCGTGCAGGACGCGCGACAGCGCCTCGATCAGCCGCTCGGGACGTGTGGGGTCGCCGCCGCCGCGCCCCGTCCGGTACAGGGCGTAGGTGGCGCGCGCCGAGGTGAGGGCCTCGGACGCGTCGCGCCTGCACCGCTCCCAGTCCGGCTTGCGGGTGACGGCGATCAGGTCGGGATGGACGTCGTCGAGGGGGCTCTCGTCGGACGCGCCGATGTCCTGCGCGACGGCGTCCAGCGTCATCGCGACCTTGTCGGCGGCCTCGAACAGCGCCTCCCGCAGCGGCCGCAGCCGCCGCGCGGGCCAGGGCGCGAGCAGCAGGGCGGTGGTGAGCAGCCCGCCGACCAGCTCCAGCGCCCCGGTGTGGACGACGTCGGCGGACGGCGGGCGGACCGCGCTGAGCAGCACCGCGAGCCCCGCCGTCGCCCCGATCCGCGGGACGGCCACGCCCAGCGCGATCAGCGGCGGCACCACGATCACGGTGGGCCAGGTGTGCCCGGACAGCGCCCCGCCGACCCCCGCGCCGACCGCGACCATGACGACGCCCGCGGCGAGATCGCGGGCGCGGGCCCCGTAGGGCCCCTCCGGCGCCCGCAGCGCGACCAGGTACGCGCCGAGCGCGATCACCGAGCCCTCCGCCGCGTGGCCCGTCAGCGACCCGGCGAGCAGCGGCACCGCCATGGCGAGCGCGGCGGCCAGCCCATAGAAGGGCGTGATCTGCCCTTCTACCTGGGCGTACGCGTCCCGCGCACGCTTGAGCACGCTGCCTCCGCTGTCCGGCGACCCGCTATCTGATCACCAATACCCACGAGGGGGGCTCAGTAGGCTCCGGCGTCCGCGGCCTCGACTTCCTCGCGGGAGATGCCGAGGAGGAAGAGGATCGTGTCGAGATAGGGCACGTTGACCGTGGTGTCGGCGGCCTCGCGCACGACGGGCTTGGCGTTGTAGGCGATGCCGAGCCCGGCCGCCTGAAGCATGTCGAGGTCGTTCGCGCCGTCGCCGATCGCGACCGTCTGGCTGATCGGCACCCCGGCCTGCCGCGCGAAGCGCTTGAGCGCGGCGGCCTTGCCCGCGCGGTCGATCACCGGTCCGGTGACGCCGCCGGTGAGCTTGCCGTCCTTGATCTCCAGGGTGTTGGCCATCGAGTAGTCGATGCCGAGATCGTCCACCAGGGCGTCGGTGACCTGCGTGAACCCGCCGCTGACGATCGCGAACGCGTAGCCGAGGCGCTTGAGCGTGCGGACCATCGTCCGCGCGCCCGCCGCGAGCTGCAACTCGCCCCGGACGAGGTCGATCGCGGCGGCGTCGAGCCCGGCCAGCAGGGCCACGCGCTCGCGCAGCGACCCCTCGAAGTCCAGTTCGCCGCGCATGGCGGCCTCGGTGACCTTGGCGACCTCGTCCAGGCACCCCGCGTGGGCGGCGAGCAGCTCGATGACCTCGCCCTGGATGAGGGTGGAGTCGACGTCCATGACGATCAGCCGCTTGGCCCGCCGGTGCAGGCCGCCGCGCTGGACCGCGATGTCGACCTGCTGCTCGGCGGCCTCGGCGGCCAGCCCGGCCCGCAGCTCCTCGGGGACGGCACCGGAGACGTCCAGCTCGATGCAGGTGACGGGGGTCGCGGCGAGCCGCTCGATCCGGTCGATGTTGGCGCCGTTGGCGGCGATCCGGCTGGCGATCCCGGCCATGGCGGCCGGTGCCAGCGGCGCGCCGAGCACGGTGACGTGCAGCCGCCCGCGCCGCTTCGGCATCCGCTTGTTGCGGCCGGTGGACAGCTCGACCTCCATGTCGAGGTCCGTCGCGACCTTCTCGGCGGCGTTCCAGACCCGTCCGATGTCGGCGCCCTCGGTGTAGGCGAGCAGCACGCCGAGGACGAGCCGGCCGCGGATCACGACCTGCTCCACGTCGGCGACCGTCAGCGGGAACTCCGCGAGGGTACGGAACAGCCGGGACGTGACGCCGGGGCGGTCACGGCCGGTGAGGGTGATGAGCAGCGTGCGCTGTGCTGGGCCGTCCATGCTGTTCACAACGGTACCGGGCGGGGCGTGTGGATGGCCTGTGAGGTCCACCATGCAAGACGTCGGGTGCGTGACAAGGTCTTTACGATCACGGAACCAGAAGGTTGACCGCGCCTCCGAACTCGGATGGATCCCCCTGTCAACCCCATGGCAGGACCCACCCCCTCAAGCCGGACGGGCACTCCGCACCGTACCCGGCCATATATCCCAACCTTAACCACATTTTGAGACACCCCCACAAGACCCCCGCCCGCAGCAGGCCAGGGGCAGCACCCGCGACCCGGTGACCGCGGCCATCGCGACGGGCCGGGTTCCTGCCGTCCCTGCCTCATGGACAGGTCGGGACCGGTCCCGACCTGCTGATGTGACACTCGGCATCGCTCGCGGTACCCGCCGTCTCCCTGGGCGGAGAACGGCCAAACGAGTTCGGACGGAGGAGTCATGAAGTCTCCGGACATCCCCAAGGCGCGCGGCGCACTGCCGCTGGTCGGGCACGCGCCGCGGCTGTTCCACCGGCCCCACGAATTCCTCACGGGGCTTCCCGCCTATGGAGATCTCGTCGAAATCCGCCTCGGCCCTGTCAGGGCGGTGGTGGTCTGCGATCCCGAACTGACCCGACAGGTACTGCGGGGAGATCGCGTCTTCGACAAGGGAGGTGTCATCTACAGGCGCCTGCGAGAGTTGGGCGGGGACGGTCTCGTCACCAGCACGCACGATCGGCATCGGAGGCAGCGGCGCCTGACCGGGCATGCGCTCCACAGCGCCAACCTCCCCGGTTACGCGCGGACCATGACCCGCCAGATCGACTCGCTCACCGAGCGCTGGGGAGACGGGCAGGTCCTCGATGTGCCGGCCGAGATGCTCGGGTTCACCATGCGGGTGCTGACGGAGACCATGTTCTCCAGCGCCCTACCGAGGCACGCCCTCGGCGAGACGGTCGAGGACCTCGTCGTGATCATGAGAGGGATCCTCCGGCGGTCGGTCGTGCCCGCACCGCTGAACCAGATCCCGACCCGGGGCAACCGGCGCTACCAACGCGCCCTCGTCCACCTGCGGACCACGCTCGACGCGGTCATCGCCGACCGCCGCGCCGCACCGCGCGAAGGTGAGGACCTGCTGTCCCGGCTGCTGTCGGCGCGCGACGTCGCCGGCGGCGGCCACGGCCTGACCGACCGGGAGGTCGCCGACAACGTCATCACGTTCTTCGTCGCCGGTTCCGAGACCACCGCGAACGCCCTGGCATGGGCCCTGCACCTGCTCGCCCGGCACCCTCGAATCGAGGACCGCCTCCACACCGAGGTGCGCCAGGTGCTCGGAGACGGCCCGGCCGGATACGACCACCTGCCGCGCCTCGGCCTGACCAAACGCGTCATCGCCGAGACCCTGCGCCTTTATCCGCCCGCGCTGATGTTCACCCGGATCACGACCACCGACACGGAACTCGGCCGACATCGGCTTCCGGCGGGCACCACAGTCGTCTTCTCGCCGTACGTCATCCACCATCGCGCCGACCTTCACGATGACCCCGAGAGCTTCGATCCGAGCCGGTGGGAATCCATGCCGCCCGCGCGCGGCGACTACGTGCCGTTCGGGTCCGGGCCCCGGAAGTGCGTGGGGGAGCAGTTCGGCATGACCGAGGCCACCCTCGCTCTCGCCACCATCACCGCCCGCTGGCACCTTGAATCCGTGCCGGGGCGCCGCGTCCGCACCGCCATGTCCCTGAACCCCCACGGTCTCCGGATGCGGGTCGTCGCGCGGACATGAGAAGCCGAGAGTGAGACCACGGAGCGATCAGTGACAAGCGCCAACGAAGCCCGGGACGCAGAGATACTCGCCGTGCGGCCGTTCTTCTGCCCCATAAAGCCCGCCTCCTCGCCCTGGGCGGCAGAACTCAACACCCTGGCCGAAGGCTGGCTTTCGGTCCAGGGTTTCGAACCGGACCGGAAGCAGCGGGAACGCCTCTCCCGAGCGAACCTCGGGGAACTCGCGGCCAGAACCATGCCGGACGGCCACAAGAACGCGCTGGCCAACGCCACCCGCCAGTACGTCGCGTTCTTCGCCCTGGACGACGCCTGCTTCGACGAACCGCCCATGCCGCTGGGCAGGCTGACAAGGAAACAGTCGATCATCCTCAGCGCCATCCAGCATCCGGAGACCCACTGGCCCGGCGAGGACGCCTACGTCACCGCCTCACGCGATATTGCGAACGGATGGAAAGAAATCGCGTCGCCCGTGCAGTTCCAGCGCTGGGTCGAAGGGATGCGTGCGTTCTTCTTCGGCGTCACCTGGGAGGCGGTCCATCGTCACGGGCGTGAACTGCCGAGGCTCAACGAGTATGTCGCGATGTGGATGCGCGCGATCGGCATGAGCCCGGTCCTCGCCCTCATCGACACGGTCGGCGGGTACGAAGTGCCCTCCTCCGAGCTGGCGCACCCCCAAACACAGGCTCTGGTGGAGATGGCCCACTTCCTGGTGGCATGGGACAACGACTTCATCTCACGGGCCAAGGAGATCCAACGCGCCCACGACCGCCTCAACATCGTCGACGTCATCGCCGCCGAGAGGGGAATCGAGCCTGCCCAGGCATTGGACGCGGCCACGGCGATGCGCGATCGAGTGATGTGCCTGTTCCTTCACACGCACGACTGGTTGACGTCACGCCCAGCCACCCACCAGAACCTGCGAAAATACGCGGATGGCCTGGCGAACTACATACGGGGCCACCTGGACTGGGCATTGTCGTGCGACAGATACGCCAACGTTCGTCCCCCAGAAAATGACGCTCCAGCCAATGAGAAAGCCCCGCCGGCCTCATGGAAGGACGCTCCGGACGACGATGACTTCATGAGCCCCCTGCCCATCCCGGCCATCGCCTGGTGGTGGACCCGGAACTCGCAGTGACCCCGCACCTTTCTCGACTACAAGTGGACGGGGTTGGCGGGGGAGTCCAGCCAGATGCTCCGCCCTTCCTAAGGCAGGCTCGACACGGCGGCCGTACAGACCACGCGGTCATAGGGCGCGTTCGCCGGGTAGCCGAGCTCGCCGTCCCCGGTGATGACTTCCACGTGGCAGTCGAGCTGCGGATTGAATACAATTCTTCCGCTATTAGGGAAGCAGTAGGTTGGTGTCGCCGAATTCGTGCCAGAGGTAGTTCTCTTTTAGGGCGGCTTCGTAGGTCGTTGTCAGGAGGTTTCGGCCTGCTATGGCGGTGAGCATCATCAGGTGGGACGAGCGGGGTTCGTGGAGGCCGGTCAGGAGGCCGTCCACGGCGCGGACGCCCTTCTCGGGGGTGATCACGTGCTCCGTCCAGCCCGAGGACGGGGTGACGCGGCCCTCACCGTCCACGGCCGTCTCCAGGGCGCGGACGACCGTGGTCCCTATGGCGATCACACGGCCCGACTGATTGCGGACGTGGTTCACCAGCGCGGCGGTCGGGGCGGGGACTTCGTAGCGTTCCGCGTAGGGCGGTTCGTGGGCCTCGGGGGACGCCACGCCGGTGTGGAGGGTGATCGGGGCCATGAGGACGCCCTGGGAGACCAGGCGGGTCACCAGTTCGGGTGTGAACGGGCGTGCGGCGGACGGCATCTCCGCGCTGCCGGTCGTCCTGTCATAGGCGAACGCGGTCTGGTAGGTGGCCGTGGGCCAGTCGCGGCGGACGTAGCCGTAGCGGATCGGCGTCCCGTGGCGGCGCAGGTAGGGGACGACGTCGGTGCTCAGCCGCGCCTCCCAGAGGCGGGCGGTCCGCCGCCGGACGAGGGTGAGGGTCGTGCCGCCGGGCATGGGGATCCACTCGCCGGTGCAGCCGCCGCCGTAGGGGAGGCTGGTCTTGCCGGTGCGGCGGCGCAGTTCGACGAGCCAGAGCCGGTCGCCGTCGCCGCCGGGGAGCGGGGTGGAGAAGTGCACGCTGATCCGGTCGAGCCGGACGGCGGCGGGCAGCGTCGCCGAGGTGTTGACGACCAGCAGGTCGCCCGGGTCGAGGAGGGCGGGCAGGTCGCCGAACCCGTGGTGGGAGACCTCGCCGGTGGCGCGGCGCCCGACCAGCAGCCGGACGCCGTCGCGGCCGCGGCCGCGGGCCTCGGGCGGCTCGCGGGCCTCCAGCGCGGCGGGCAGGACGAAGTCGAAGGTGTCGGTCATTTCACGGCCTCCAGCCGGAGAGCGGCGATGACGCCGAGGACGGCGATCGCGGCGAACAACGTCCCGGCGACGGCGAGCCCGGTGCCGAGCCGGTCCTCGCCGAAGCCGGTGACCAGCGCGCCCGCGACGCCGACCACGAGGGACGCGCCGAGGGTGTCGCTGATCTGGAGCGCGGAGGAGTTGTGGCCCTGCTCGCTCTCGGCGGAGCGGTCGAGCGTCAGGACGCTGAGGCTGCCGTTCGCGAAGCCCATTCCGGCGCCGCCGATCATCCAGGCGGGCACGGCGGCCCATCCGGAGACCTGGAGCGCGACCGTCACGCTGACGATGCCGGCGGTGACGAGCACGGCGCCGAGCAGGACGAAGAACTCGCGGGAGCGCTCGGACCTGCCCTGGATCTGGGACGCGGCCGACCAGCCGAGCCCGCCCACGGTCAGGACGACGCCCGCCATGGTGGGGGTGAAGTCGTGCAGCGAGGTCAGGGTCAGGGGGATGTACACGTCGGCGCCGAAGAAGGCGCCCGCCAGCAGGCCCCGGGCGAGGATCACGCTCGGCAGTCCGCGCCGCATCCGCAGCGCCCCGGCAGGCAGGAGCCTGGGCAGCCCGAAGCCGAGGCCCGCGATGCCCGCGGCGGCGAGCGGGACGATCGTCCAGCCCGCGCCGTCCAGCCCGTAGAGGAGGATCGCGGCGCCCGCCGTGATCGCGACCGCCGCCACCAGCCGCGACCGGAGCGGTGCCGTGACGTCCTCGGTGGGCGCGGGCAGCCCGCGCAGGACGGGGATGAGCATCAGCGTCGGCGGCACCACCAGCGGGACGAGGGCGAGGAACACCCACCGCCAGCCGACGTGGTCGGCGACGGCGCCGCCGATCGCCGGGCCGACCAGCGACGGCAGCACCCAGGCGGCCGACAGCGCGGCGAAGACCCGCGAGCGCAGTTCCTCGGGGTAGGCGCGGGCGATGAGCACGTACAGCGCGACCATGGGGATGCCGGTGCCGAGGCCCTGGACGGCGCGCCCGGCGACGAACACCCACATGGTCGGCGCGGTGCCCGCGATCGCCAGTCCGACGACGAACGCGGCGATCCCGACCAGGAACGGGCGCGCCGGGCCCGACCGGTCGACCCAGCCGCCCGCCACCACCGTGGACAGCAGGCTGGTGATCAGCGTGGCGCTGAACCCCCACGCGTACAGCGACAGGCCGTCGAGGCCGCGCGCGACGGCGGGCATGACGGTGCTCACCGCCATCGCCTCGAACGCGAGCAGCGTGACCAGCGTGACGATCCCGATGGTCACGGCCCGGTTCCCGCCGCCGAGCAGGCCCCGCGCGGGGGTCGGGGCGCCCGGCTCCAGGACGGTGGTCATCGCGCGGCGAGTTCGTCGGCCCGGTAGCGGCCGCTCGGACGGCGTTCGCTGATCAGCCGGTGCAGCGCGGCGGCGGCCTCGGCGGGCGGGGGCGCGGCGTCCGCGTCCTCACCGGCGGCGCGCAGCATGTCGGTGGCCATCTCGCCGGGGTCGGCCCACCACACCGCGAGGCGCGGCTCCTCGGCCGCCAGCACCCGCGACAGCTGCTCCAGCGCCGCCTTGCTCGACCCGTAGCCGCCCCACGTCTCATAGCCCTCGACCGCCGCGTCCGAGCTGATGTTGAGGATCGCCCCGCCGCGCGCCCGCAGGCTCGGCAGGACGGCCTGGATCAGCGCCAGCGGCGCGAGCACGTTGGTCGCGAACATGTCCGCCAGCTCCTGGACGGGCTGGTCGGCGAGCCGGGGCAGCGGCGTCGTCCCGAGCGTGCCCGCGTTGTTGACGAGCAGGTCGAGGCCGCCGGACACGGCCGAGGCGAGCGCGGCGCGGTGCGCGGCGTCGGTGACGTCGCCCGCGACGGCGGTCACCGGGCCGATGTCGCGTGCGGCCTCGTCCAGGGCGGCGGCGTCGCGCGCGTCGAGGACGAGGTTCCAGCCGTCCCGCGCCAGCTCGCGGGCGAGCGCCCGGCCGAGCCCTCGGGAGCCTCCGGTGATCAATGCGGTCTTCATATCAGCGACGCTAAGGATCGGCGCAGCTCACGGCATCGGCCGCCGGGGCCCGGGCGGATCCGCAAATGGTCGTAGGACCGGCGTCCCCCGCCTTCGCGGAGGACGCCCCGCCGCCCCCGGGAGTAGGCGCGCGGCCGGAACCTAAGTCCCAGGGCTGATTCGGGATGACCTGGCCAGAGAGTACGGTTTCCACATGTGGACGCCGGGCGGGCGTCCACCACGGACACGAGAGGCCGGAATGGGCACCGAGGCAGGCGCCGGCGGCGGGGGCGAGGGGGCGACCCTGCACGCCGTCAGCTCCGCCGTGCTCGCGGTCACCCGGCACCTGTCGGTCCACGAGGTGCTGCAGGTGATCGTCCGGGCGGCGGCGCAGCTGCTGGACGCCCGGTACGCCGCGCTCGGCGTGCCCGACGACGAGGGATCGTTCGGCGAGTTCGTCGTCGAGGGCGTCTCGGACGAGGAGTGGGACCGGATCGGCCCGCTGCCCCGCCAGCACGGCATGCTCGCCGCGATGCTGCACGGCGACACGCCCAAGCGGCTCAAGGACATCCGCCGCGAGCCGGAGTTCGAGGGCTGGCCGGTCGCGCATCCCGTCCTGAAGGACTTCCTCGGCGTTCGTATCCAGGACGGCGAGGACGTGCTGGGCATCATCTTCCTGGCGAACAAGCGCACCCCGGGCGGCTTCACCGAAGACGACGAGGAGCTGCTGTCGCTGTTCGCCGCGCACGCCGCGATCGCGATCATCAACGCCCGCCTCCACGAGCACAACCGCGAGCTGACCGTCGTCGCCGAGCGCAACCGGCTCGCGCGCGAGCTGCACGACGCGGTCGCGCAGAAGCTGTTCTCGCTGCGGCTGACGGCGCGCACCGCGTCCGCGCTCGCCGAGCGCGACCCGGCGCGCACCGTCCAGGAGCTGGAGCAGGTGGAGCGGCTCGCGGCCGAGGCGCTCGCCGAGCTGCGCGCCGTCATCTTCGAGCTGCGCCCCGCCGACCTCGCCGACGGGCTGGTCGCCTCGCTGCGCAAGCACGTCGAGGTGCTCGACCGGGCGCACGAGACGTCGGTGCGGTTCGCCGCCGAGGGCGCCGACGTGCTGCCGGAGGAGCATGAGACCGTCGCCTACCGCATCGCGCAGGAGGCCCTCTACAACGCGCTGCGACACGCCGACGCGCGGACCGTCGACGTCCGTCTCGCGGCGCGCGACGAGCACGTCGTCCTGGAGGTGGCCGACGACGGCTCCGGGTTCGAGGCGTCGGAGGCGGGGCGGTCGAACGGCGACGACCGCGGCCTCGGCCTCGCGTCCATGCGCGAGCGGGCCTGCTCGATCGGCGGCACGCTGACCATCGACGCCGCGCCCGGACGCGGCACGACCGTCCGGCTGGAGGTGCCGCTGTGACCGGCGCGCGCCGCGGTACCCCGATCAAGGTGCTGATCGCCGACGACCACCCCGTCGTCCGTCAGGGCCTGCGCACCTTCCTCGGCATCCAGGACGACATCGACGTCGTGGGCGAGGCCGACGACGGCACGGCGGCCGTGACGCTGGCCGAATCGCTGAAGCCCGATATCGTGCTGATGGACCTCAAGATGCCGGGCGTCGACGGCCTGACCGCGCTGACGGAGCTGCGGGCTCGTGGGGTGGCCGCGCGCGTCCTGATCCTGACCAGCGTCACGGAACGCGGACACGTGCTGCCGGCAGTACAGGCGGGAGCCGCCGGGTATCTGTACAAGGACGTCGACCCGCAGGCGCTCGTGCAGGCCATCCGGGCCGTCCACGACGGGCACGTCCTGTTCGCGCCCGACGCGGCCGAGGCGATGCTGCGGGCGGATCCGGCGACGGAGGAGAACCGCGGCCTGGCCGCGCTGACCGAACGGGAACGGGAGGTGCTCGTGCACATCGCGCGCGGCAGGTCCAACCGGGAGATCGCCCGCGCGCTCGTCGTCTCGGAGAAGACGGTCAAGACGCACGTGAGTAATCTGCTCATGAAACTGGGAGTGCAGGATCGGACGCAGGCGGCGCTGTATGCCGTCCGGCACGGTGTCGGAGCCGCCGGGGAGGCCGCCCGTGACTGACAGAACTCCTCTGACAGGATCGTCATCGAAATTGGTATGAACGTAGCAATCAGGTACGCAGCAGGCAGCGACATCGGGTGCAACCGAGAGAACAATGAGGACTCGGGCTACGCCGGTGCGCGGTTGATCGCGGTCGCGGACGGCATGGGCGGCTATGCCGGCGGCGAGGTCGCGAGTTCGACCGTCATCGGTTCCCTGCGCTCGCTGGACACCGCCGCCCACAGTGACGACCTTGTCGAGATCATGGGACGCGCCGTCGCGGAGGCCAACGAGAAGTTGCGCATCGTCCGCGAGGAACGCCCCGACCTCAGCCGGATGGGCACCACGCTCACCGCCATGCTGTGGTCGGGCGAGTCCGTGGCGCTCGCGCACATCGGCGACTCGCGCGGCTACCTGCTGCGCGACGGCGAGCTGTTCCAGATGACCCAGGACCACACGATGGACGAGCTGCTCAAGGCCGAGGCCGAGCAGGCGGGCCAGACCGCCGACCCGGCGGAGACGTCCCGGCTGTCCCACGTGCTGTACCGGGTGCTGGACGGGCGCGAGGACCGCGAACCCGACCTCCGGCTGCGCGAGGGCCGCCTCGGCGACCGCTACCTGCTGTGCTCGGACGGGCTCAGCGGCCCGGTCGACGCCCAGCGGATCTACGAGATCCTCTCGGCGGAGGCCGACCCGCAGCGCGCCGTGGACCGGCTCATCGAACTGGCCCGCGAGAACGGCGGCCCCGACAACATCACCGCCGTCGTCGCGGACGTCGTCGAGTCCGAGCACATCGGCGAGCCCGACGCGCCGCGCGTGGTGGGCGCCGCCGCGAACGCCTGACGCCGCACACCGACCCGGCGCGCGTCCCGGACGCGAACACCACTCCTCCGCGCGCCGCCGACCCCCGCCACACCCCGCGCCGTCCTCCGCACGACCGCGCCGTCTGTGCGACCGTGCCGTTCTTCTGTGCCGCGCCATCTGTGCGACCGCGCCGTCCTCTGTGTGACCGCGCCTTCTGGGTGACCGAGCCGTCCCCGGCGCCGCGCCGCGCCGTCCTCCGCGTGACCGCGCCACCTTCCGCACGACCGCGCCGTCGTTGTGACCGCGCCGTTCTTCTGTGCCGCGCCATCTATGTGACCGCGCCGTCCCCGGCGCCGCGGTGCGCCACACTCGGCGCCGCGCCGTCCTTCGCGCCGCGCCGTCCTCCGCGCCGTCTTCCGCGCTGCGCCGTCCTTCGCGCCGCGCCGTCCTCCGCGTTATCTTCCGCGGTGCGTCGTCTTCCGCGGTGCGTCGTCTTCCGCGGTGCGTCGTCTTCCGCGGTGCGCCGTCCTTCGCGCCGCGCCGTCCTTCGCGTCGTCTTCCGCGGTGCGCCGTCCTCCGCGGTGCGCCGTCCTTCGTGCGGTTTCGTCCTGTGTGCCGTGTCGTCCTTCGCGCGACCGCGCGTGCTCCAGTGCTTCGTGCCGCCTCCGCTTCGCGAGTCGCGGCCGCCCTTCCTGCTCGGGTTGCGCCGCGCGCGGCGTTCGCTTCGCGTTGTTCCTGTGCTTGCGGCCTTCTGCGGGTCGCGTCGTCTGGTTTGTGGTTCGTGTCCTCTGCTGTGACCTGCGTAGTTGTCTCCGGGTTCGCCGTCGGGTGGTGGCGGTGCGCGCGTCCTGGATGATCCAGCGGGGCGGTCCGGACGTTTTGCTCGTAGATGGGGCAGGAAAGGTGCCCATGTAGCTGGCACTTTGTCCTACTCTTGCCGTGAGGTGGTGTCCTCACGCTCTTGGTAACGGTCCCATCGCGGATGGTCGCGGAGACTTGACCCACCTCGGGGTGAACCCGGTATATGGGTCACTCGGACGAATGTCATCGAGGCGGAGGAATCCTTGGGGGGAGTGCCCGGGGCGGCGGCCGCGGGCGTACCGGACGGTGCGCTCGGCGGGATCGTCAGCCGGACCCTCACCGCGGCGCGGCACGGCCCCGTGGGGGTACTTCTGCGCGTCGCGGCGATGGCCATCGCGGCCGTCGGCGCGGCATGGATCCACCGTGTCAACGACCCCGGCGTGCTGTGCCCCCTCCGGGCGCTCACCGGCATCCCGTGTCCCGTCTGCGGCGGCACCACCGTGTTCATCGAGTTCGGGGCGGGCCGTCCGGCCGAGGCCGTGCTCGCGAACCCGGTGGCGCTCACCGCCGCGGCCGGCGTGGCCCTAGCGCCGCTGGGACTGGGTGGACGGTGGTGGGCACTCCAGCCAAGGACCCGTGCCTGGTTGCTCGGCTCCGCCCTCGTGGGGTCGGAGTTGTGGCAGCTCGTCCGGCTCGGTGTTCTTCGAGTTTGAGCCGATGTCCGTCGTCGGTCAGACTTGCGGAGCCCTCCGGGTCCGGCGGGCGTCACATATCCACAGGGTCAATCAATAAGGAGCAAGTGTGGGTAACCCCTACGACCCCTACGGTCAGCAGCCGGGCTACGGGCAACAGCAGCCCGGGTACGGCCAGCCGCCCGCCCAGCCCGGTTACGGTCAGCCCCCGGCGCAGCCGGGCTACGGTCAGCCTCCCGCCCAGCCTGGATACGGCCAGCCCCCGGCCCAGCCTGGTTACGGTCAGCCTCCGGCGCAGCCCGGGTACCCGCCCGCGGCGCAGCCCGGGTACGGCCAGCCTCCGGCGCAGCCCCCCGGGCAGCCCTACCAGGAGGTGCACCACCACCACTACGGCTCCACCGGCCAGCTCGCCGAGTGGGGGTCGCGCGCGGGCGGCTACATCATCGACTACCTGATCTTCGGTGGTCCGCTGTTCGTGCTGTACCTGCTCGGCGCGCTGCTCAGCAGCTCGGGCGGCGGCGCGGCGGTGCTCGGTCTGCTGCTCATCCTCGTCGGCGGGTTGATGTCGTTCGCCGGGGGCCTGTGGATCTGCTACCAGGAGGGCACGACCGGCCAGTCCATCGGCAAGCGGCAGATGGGCATCCGCCTCATCAGCGCGCAGACCGGGCAGCCGATCGGCTTCGGCATGGCGTTCGTGCGCAAGCTCGCGCACATCGCCGACAGCTTCCTGTGCTACCTCGGCTTCTTCTGGCCGCTGTGGGACGAGCGCAAGCAGACGTTCGCCGACAAGATCGTGAACACCATCGTCGTGCGCGCCTGACCGCCCGACGGTACGAGCGGGGCGTTCCCATCGGGGACGCCCCGCTTTCGTGCGTCCGGGACCGGTCCTAGGGCACCGGGTCGAAGGCGCTGTTGCACGCGGCGACCAGTGCCCGCCGGACGGCGCGGTCGAGCAGCCGCAGCGCCTCACCCCGACGGAACATCTGGTCGGCGGTGAGGCCATGGTCGTCCAGCCGCCGGGCCAGGTCCACGACGAGGGAGAGCCGTCCGGCGAGCGCGGCGAGTCGGTGCGCGCGGGGCGGGTAGCCGGGCGCGAGCGGGTGGTCGCCGCGGTGCGGGTCGCGCAGGTCGGCGAGCGCGTCGGTGATCTCGGGCGGGACGCCGGACACGCCGTCCACTGTGAGCAGCGCCTCGGTCGCGTCGCGCATCGCGAGCGTGAGCTGCCGGTCGGCGTCGGCGAGGGACGGGACGTCGGGCAGCCCCGGCGCCGCGCCCCAGGTCGTCCAGCGGACGCCGACGTAGGACGAGCCGCGCCGGTCCTCGGACGGCACGAGCCCCATCGCCCGCTCGCGCAGCTCCCGCTCGCCGAGCTGGACGACGACGGCCGCGCCCGCCTCGATCGCCGCGCGGTTGAGGTCGGGCGGGCCGGTCAGCCCGAGCGGGTCACCCGGCGCGGGCAGTGCCAGCCGGAACGCGCTCATGCCCGCGACGCGCAGGTCGCCGAGACCGCGCCGGAGCGTGACCTCGGCGGGCTCGCCGCCGAGGATCTGCGGCCCCGCCGCCTTCTCGACGGCGTCGACGGCCTCGTCCAGACCGACGTGCCCCGTCAGCCATGCGTTTCCCCACGCCACCAGCGCGGTCGCGACGTCGTTGCTCATCCATCCCCGAAAATCCCCAGTGGGCATGCGATCCACGATAAGCGCTCCCGTCGCCGGCGCCACCGCACGTGTGCGCAAGGCCCCACGGAGAGGGGAGCCCGCCGGGCCATGCGCGCCGCCGATCGCATAGGTTCTTTCCTGAGAAACAGGCCACCTGGATTGCGGGATCGAGGTCGAGGGCGCGCGATGACCGGCGAGGTACTGCAGCTCCACGGAGTCGGGGTGACGCGCGGCGGCGCCGACCTCCTGCGCGATGTCACGTGGACGGTGAACGAGAACGAGCGCTGGGTGATCGTCGGCCCGAACGGCGCGGGCAAGACGACCCTGCTCCAGATCGCGGCGGCGATGCTGCATCCGACGCGCGGGTCGGTCGAGATCCTGGAGGAGGAGATCGGCAAAACCGACGTCTTCGAGCTGCGCCCCCGGATCGGGCTGGCGAGTTCGGCGGTGGCCGAGCGGGTGCCGACGTCGGAGAAGGTCATCGACCTGGTGCTGACCGCCTCGTACGCGATCCTCGGCCGCTGGCAGGAGGAGTATGAGTCCACCGACCTGACCCGGGCGCTCGCGCTGCTGGACGCGCTCGGCTGCTCCGACCTGATCCGCCGCACGTTCAGCACGCTGTCGGAGGGCGAGCGCAAGCGGGTGCAGATCGCCCGCGCGCTGATGCCCGACCCGGAACTGCTCCTGCTGGACGAGCCCGCCGCCGGGCTGGACCTCGGCGGCCGCGAGGACCTCGTCTCCCGGCTGGCCGGCCTCGCCGACGATCCGGCGGCGCCCACGATGGTGATGGTCACCCACCACGTCGAGGAGGTCCCGGACGGGTTCACCCACGCGCTGCTGCTGCGCAAGGGCGAGGTCGTGGCGCAGGGCAAGGTCGACGAGGTGTTCACCGAGGAGCACCTGACGTCGTGCTTCGGGCTGCCGCTGACCATCGACCGGCAGAACGGCCGCTGGTACGCGCGCGCCGTCCGCTGACCCGGCGAACCGTCGCGCGACCCTCTGACCCGGGGTTCGCGCGCGGGAGTGACCCCCCGTTCACATCGCGTGGCGCGCGGTCTCTACCATCGGGAGCGCAGTTGAGGAACCGCTAGCGCTTGGATGGGACGCCCTTGAACGTGCTCGACGCGCTCGCGGTGTTCGCGGCCGGGGTCGCCGCCGGCGGCATCAACACGATCGTGGGGTCGGGCTCCCTGATCACGTTCCCGACCATGCTGGCGCTCGGCTACGTGCCGGTGGTCGCGAACGTCTCGAACAACATCGGGCTCGTCATGGGCAGCGTGACCGGCGCCTACGGGTACCGCGAGGAGTTGAAGGGGCAGCGGGAGCGGCTCGTCCGGCTCGGCAGCGCGTCGCTGGTCGGCGCGCTGGTCGGCGCGGTGCTGCTGCTCGGGCTGCCGGCGGGCGCGTTCCAGGTGATCGTCCCGGTGCTGATCGTGATCGCGCTCGTGCTGGTGGTGGTGCAGCCGAGGCTCCAGGCGTGGACGCTGAGCCGCCGCGACGGCGAGGGCCGGGCGCACGGCGGCCCCTGGCTGTGGACGGGCGTGCTGCTCGCGGGCGTCTACGGCGGCTACTTCGGCGCCGCGCAGGGCATCGTGCTGATCGCGCTGCTCGGCATCGCGCTCGACGACGACCTCCAGCGCGTCAACGCGGCCAAGAACGTGCTGTCGGCCGTGGTGAACGGCTCGGCGGCCATCGTGTTCATCGGAATGTGGCTCTTCGCCGACACCCGGATCGACTGGCTCGCGGTGCTGCTGATCGCCGCCGGGTCCATCCTCGGCGGCCTGGTCGGGGCCCGGGTCGGGCGCCGGATCCCGCCGCTCGTCCTGCGCGGCGTCATCGTCGCGGTGGGCCTGGTCGCGATCGCCAATCTTCTGCTCTGACCTGCGGCTTCGTGCCGCTCGGACGGCCCCGGGAAGGGTTGCCGGAGCCGGTTCGCGGGTATAAGTCGAATATATGTTCGACTACCGGAGGAGTCGCCGATGAAGGGTGACAGGGTCGAGATCATGATCGACGCCGGCGGTGAGGGAACGCGGACCTACGAGGTCCTCGCCACCCGGGCCGGGCGCCGGGTGGAGGTCGCGACCAGGCGCGGCGTCGTGGAGGTCAGCGAGGTCACCCGCACGGGCACCGCCGTCCGCACGGCGCGGTTCATGGCGAGCCGCGTCCTGGCCCTGGTCGAGTACCCGAGCGCGGACGCCGCCCAGCCCGACGAGACGGACTGACCCCGCTCAGCCGATGGGGCGCACCTGCACGAGGCCGTCCTCGGTGACGCGGCTCTCGAAGGAGGGCTGGCGGCCGGTGGCGGGGCCGTGCACGACCGAGCCGTCCACGACGCGGAACGTGCTGCCGTGCCAGGGGCAGACGACGCAGACGACCGCGTCGTCGTCGGTGACGATGCGCCCCTGGTGCAGCGGGCCCGCGAGATGGCTGCACCGGTCGGCGAGGACGTGGATCTCGTCCCCGGTCCGCAGCACGAACAGGCTGATGTAGCCGAGGCGCCGGTGCACCGGCCAGCCGTCGGGGAGGTCGTCGGCCGGGCACAGGTCGTGCCAGCCGAGCGCGACCAGGTGCGCGACCTGGTCGGCGTGGTTGGCGCCCGCCGCCAGCCGGAACGCCAGGTGCCCGCCGAGGTAGCCGCCCGCCAGCAGCGCGGCCAGGCCCGCGAACCCGAGGGCCCGCCCGGTGCCCTCCCGGCCCCGGGATCGTGCCACCAGCGACGCCGAGTACAGCGTGCTCGCCGTCAGCATCCCGGAGGCGTGCACGAGCCCGACGCGCTGCTGCTCGCGGTGCAGGGCCGACCAGTCGGAGAGCCCGGCGAGCGCGGTCGGGACCGCGCCCGCCAGGCCCGCCGCGACGAGGATCCGCGCGGCGCGGCCGGTGCCCGGCAGCAGGTCGAGGACGCCGGCGGAGATCCAGCAGCCGACCGGCACGTCGGTCAGCGGGGGGTGGGCGGGATGCCCGAACGGGACGCCGTGCAGCGTGTCCTTGACCGGCCCGGGACGCAGCGTCCGGCGGACGGCCGAGGAGATCAGCCGGATCGTGTGGTCGAGCCCCCGCGCGTGCTCCAGCCCCTCGGCCGCGTCCACCAGCCGCTGGGACGCCTGCGGCCCCGGCCTCCGGAAGATGTTGCTCGCCCGTCGGTTCATGTCCCTCCTCGGGTGCGTGCATATTCACGAAGTCACGGCGGTGTCATCGGCCCCCGGCCCGCGCCTTGCGGGCCCGGGTCGTGACCGTCCCCCGGCGAGCGCGGCGACGCTTCGCGATCCTCCCCGCGGGACCCGCCTCCGGCGTCGCCCCACCGAGAAGGTAACGCGCTCGCGCGACGGCTCAGGCCATTTCACGACACACCCTAGCCTCCGCGTTCCCCGGCGGCCGTTCTGGTGAGCTTACCTGCAGGTAGAGGGCCTAAACCGGTCGAAATGCGCAGTGGCCGCGGGGCCTGTCGCGCCGTCCGTTCCGGGGTTACCGTGAGAGGTGAGGACATCGGCCGCCTCAGGGAGCCGCTATGGAGGCGTGGATCGCCTGGCTGCTGCTGGCGGCGCTGCTCGGGCTCGCCGAACTGCTGACGCTGACCCTGGCGCTCGGGCTGCTGGCCGCCGCCGCGCTGGCCGCCGGGCTGGCGGGAGCGCTGGGCCTGCCGCTCGGCGCGCAGGCCGCGGTGTTCGCGGCCGGGTCGGTCGCGGGCCTGGCCGTGGTGCGGCCGCTCGCGCGGCGGCACGTCCGGCAGGCGCCCGCGCTGCGCAGCGGCACCGCCGCGCTGGTCGGGCGGGAGGCGCTCACGCTCACCGAGGTCAGCCGCTCGGGCGGCCGGGCCAGGATCGGCGGCGAGGAGTGGACGGCCCGCCCCTACGACCCCGACCTGGTCATCCCCGCGGGCACGCCCGCCGACGTCCTCGCCATCGAAGGGGCCACGGCCCTGCTGTACCCGCTCGGGGAGCCGTCATGACCGACATCGCGATAGCCGTCCTCGTCGTCCTGGCCGCCGGGGTGGTCGTGCTGGCCACCGCCGTGATGCGGGCGGTGTGGATCATCCCGCAGGCGCGGGCCCGCAACGTGGAGCGGCTCGGCCGCTACCACCGCACGCTCGAACCGGGGATCACCTTCGTCGTCCCGTTCGTCGACCGCGTGAAACCGCTCATCGACCTGCGCGAGCAGGTGGTCTCGTTCAAGGCGCAGCCGGTCATCACCGAGGACAACGTCGTCGTGCACATCGACACGGTCCTGTTCTTCCAGGTCACCGACCCGCGCGCGGCCGACTACGAGATCGTGAACTACATCAAGGCGATCGAGCAGCTCACCGCGACGACGCTGCGCAACGTGATCGGGACGCTGGACCTGGAGGCGACGCTGACCTCCCGCGACCGGATCAACACGGCGCTGCGCGGCGTGCTGGACGACGCGTCCGGCAAGTGGGGCATCCGGGTGACCCGGGTCGAGATCAAGGCGATCGAGCCGCCGCCCTCGATCAAGGACGCGATGGAGAAGCAGATGCGCGCCGAGCGGGAGAAGCGCGC
Organism: Actinomadura litoris; assembly: GCF_009733595.1. Classification (GTDB taxonomy): domain Bacteria; phylum Actinomycetota; class Actinomycetes; order Streptosporangiales; family Streptosporangiaceae; genus Spirillospora; species Spirillospora litoris. The sequence continues at coordinate 274,909 of NZ_WOFH01000005.1, forward strand.
CGCGATCCTGACCGCCGAGGGCGCCCGCCAGTCCAAGATCCTCACCGCCGAGGGCGACAAGCAGTCGGCGATCCTGAAGGCCGAGGGCGGCAAGCGCGCGGCGATCCTGGAGGCCGAGGGGCAGTCGGCGGCGATCGCGCAGGTCTTCGAGGCCGTCCACGCCGCCGACCCGGACCCGAAGCTGCTCGCCTACCAGTACCTCCAGACGCTGCCGAAGCTCGCCGAGGGCCAGGGCAGCACGTTCTGGGTCATCCCCAGCGAGGTCACGGCGGCGCTCCAGTCCGTCTCGAAGGCGTTCGAGGGCTCCCTGGACGAGGTCACGTCGTCGATCACCCGCGCGGCGCGTCCCTCGCCCGACGTCCCGGCGCAGGCAGAGCGGCGGAAGCTGTCCGGCGACGATGTGGCGCCCTACGAGCTGGCGCCGGGCGAACCCCACGGCGTCGCGGACCGGAAGGCGCGCTAGACGCCTGAGGGGGCACAGGGACCCGAGTTTCCCTGTGCCCCCGGAGGGCGCGAATGCCGTGGACCGCCGTCGGCGGTCGGGCGGGCTCGCCACGACGTGATAGTGCCGTCGGCGGTCGAGCCCACAGTGGCACGGTAGCCGCCGGCGTCCACGATCGCCAGGAGGCCGCCGCCGACGTTTCCGGTTCGGGCGGCGAAAAGGGGCGGCCCCGCACGGGGCCGCCCCTTCGCGCCGCTGGTCAGGTGCCGTTGATCCCGAGGCCGGTGGCGACGCGGTCGCCGAGGTCCTTGTGCACGTTGCGCCAGTACTCGACGACGCGCCTCCTCATGTCGGCGGTCACCTCCGGGGCCGAGGCGTGGCCCACGATGTTGGAGACCATGTGGTCGCGGTCGGTGCCGGACAGCACCTTCTCCCACAGCGTGCGGGGCTGGCCGTGGTCGTCGTCCTCCGCGTGGAGCGTGTAGGCGCTGCGGATGATCTCGCCCGCCACCCCGTAGCCCTCGCCCTCCCAGAGCGCCGGGTCGGCGGCCGGCCCGCCCGCGCTGTTCGGCGCGTAGACCGGGTCGCCGGAGTTGGCGTAGGCCATCGCGCCGTCCTTGTTGTAGGAGTGCACGGGGCTCTTCGGGCGGTTGACCGGGAGCTGGAGGTAGTTCGCGCCGACGCGGTAGCGGTGGGCGTCGGGGTAGGAGAACAGCCGCCCCTGGAGCATCTTGTCCGGGGAGGCGCCGATCCCGGGGACGAAGTTCGACGGCTCGAACGCCGCCTGCTCGATTTCGGCGAAGTGGTTCTCGGGGTTCCGGACGAGCGTCCACCGGCCGATCGTGATCGGCGGGTAGTCGCCGTGCGGCCAGACCTTGGTGAGGTCGAACGGGTTGAACCGGTAGTCCGCCGCGTCCTCGAACGGCATGACCTGCACCTGGACCGTCCAGGACGGGTGGTCGCCCTTCCTGATCGCCTCGTGGAGGTCGCGGAGGTGCGCGTCGGGGTCGACGGCCTGGAGCGCGGCGGCCTCGTCGGCTGTGTAGTTCTTGATCCCCTGGTCGGTCTTGAAGTGGTACTTGACCCAGAACCTCTCCCCGGCGGCGTTGTACCAGAGGAACGTGTGCGAGCCGTGCCCGTTCATGTGGCGCCAGGAGTACGGCGTGCCCCGGTCGGTCATGAGCAGCGACACCTGGTGCGCGCTCTCGGGCGAGAGCGTCCAGAAGTCCCACTGCATGTTGTGGTCGTGCAGGTTGGTGTCGGCGCGCCGCTTCTGGGAGTGGATGAAGTCGGAGAACTTCTGCGGGTCGCGGATGAAGAAGACCGGCGTGTTGTTGCCGACGAGGTCGTAGTTGCCGTCCTCGGTGTAGAACTTGATCGCGAAGCCGCGCGGGTCGCGCGCGGTGTCGGCGCTGCCGAGTTCGCCCGCGACCGTGCTGAAGCGCACGATCGACTCGGTCCGCGCGCCCTTCTGGAACAGCTTGGCCTTGGTGAACTGGCCGACGTCCTCGGTGATCTCCAGGACCCCGTACGCGCCGCCGCCCTTGGCGTGGACGACCCGCTCGGGCACGCGCTCGCGGTTGAAGTGCGCCATCTTCTGGATGAGGTAGTGGTCCTGCATCAGCAGCGGGCCGTTCGGGCCCACGGACTGCGAATGCTCGTCGCTCGGGGCGGGGTTCCCGGAGTCGTTCGTGGTGGTGGGCCTGTCGGACATGGCGCGGTTCTCCTCGCTCCGTGGGCGCTCTGGATCGTCTGGGTCATCGGTGTCTGAGTGATCCCAACCTATCCGCTTAACTTGAATGGCTCAAGTTTAGGAACTTTGCGCCTTTGGTCGCCTCGGGTCCGGTAGCGGGTGGATCCGCGAACCTTCGCTTGATCACCCGAGTCCAAGCAGGCACGACGAGCGGGAGGCGGACATGGGGACCGGACGTGGGACGAGACGGGCGTTCGCCCTGCCGAAGTCGCCTCTGCTCGCGGCGGTGGCGGCGGCGACGCTGGCGACGGCCGGGTGCGGGGCGCTCGCCGACGCCTCCGGGTCGGCGGACGGTAAGCGGCCCGCGGGCAAGCCGTTCACCGTCGCCTTCGGCGGTGACGTGCACTTCGAGGGCGAGCTGCGGGCCCGGCTCGACTCCTCCCCCGACACCGCGCTCGGCCCGGTCGCGGGCGGCCTGAAGCGCGCCGACCTCGCCATGGTCAACCTGGAGACGGCGGTCACCGAGGGCGCGACCCCGGCGCCGAAGCAGTTCACGTTCCGGGCGCCGCCGTCGGCGTTCCGCGCGCTCCGGTCCGCCGGGGTGGACGTGGCGACGATGGCCAACAACCACGGCATGGACTACGGGGTCACCGGCCTCCAGGACTCCCTCGCCGCCGGGAAGCAGGCCGGGTTCCCGGTCGTCGGCATCGGGCGCACGGCCGACGAGGCGTTCCGCCCCTACCGGACGGCGGTCAACGGCGCGAAGGTCGCGGTGATCGGCGCGACCCAGGTGCTGGACGACAACCTCGTGCAGGCGTGGACGGCGACCGGCGCGGGGCCGGGCCTCGCCTCGGCCAAGGACGCGCCGCGCCTCGTCGCGGCCGTGCGGAAGGCCCGCGAGGACGCCGACGTCGTGATCGTCGACCTGCACTGGGGGCAGGAGCTGAACCCGTGCGCGACCCCCGTCCAGCGGCAGCTCGCGGCGCAGCTCGCCGACGCCGGGGCGGACGCGATCGTCGGCAGCCACGCGCACGTCCTGCTCGCGGGGGGATTCCTGAAGGGCAAGTACGTCCACTACGGGCTCGGCAACTTCGTGTTCTACAACTCCTCCGGGCGGACGGCGCAGAGCGGCGTGCTGACGTTGACGTTCGACCCGTCCGCGAAGACGCGGCGCGTGACCCGGGCCGACTGGGCCCCGGCCGAGATCTCAGGCGGCGTTCCGCGGCCGCTGTCGGGCCCCGCGGCGCAGGAGGCCCGCGCGCAGTGGGAGGGCCTGCGCCGCTGCGCCGACGTCACGGCGACCCCCTGACCCCGCTCGCCGGGCCGACCTTCCGGCGAACCCCCTGATTTCGCCCACCGTGCGGGCGTCAAGGCGCGCCCATGATCATTCCTGCCGGCGGGCGGGTGCGGCGTCCTCCCGCTAAGCGGGGGTTTCATGTGAATCATCGGACGGTTGTTACATCCGGGGCCCTCTGGGTGCTACGGGCGGTTTCTGTCATGCTGGGCCCCAGCCGAACAGGGAGGTCCGATGCGCGGGAGAACGCTCGCGGTCACCGCCGTCGCCGGGGTGACGGTGCTGGTCGCGGCCGCGTGCGGGGGCTCCGGCGGGTCCTCAGGGGAGACGGACGCGCGGGGCGCGACGCCGCCCGCCGCGTCCCGTCCGGCCGAGGGGCCCGCGAGCCCGAAGGCGGCGGCGGCCAAGAAGCCGATCGTCATCGCGTTCGGCGGCGACACCCACTTCGAGGGGCAGCTCCGCTCGCGCCTCGGCAGCCCGAGGACGGCGCTCGGCCCGGTCGCGGCGCAGCTCCGGCGCGCCGACCTGGCCATGGTCAACCTGGAGACGGCGATCACCACGGGCGGGACGCCCGCGCCCGGCAAGGAGTTCGCCTTCCGCGCCCCGCCGTCGGCGTTCACGGCGCTCCGGGGAGCGGGCGTGGACGTGACGTCCATGGCCAACAACCACGGCATGGACTACATGGAGGGCGGCCTCCGCGACACGCTCGCCGCGATCAAGCGCACCGGGTTCCCGGTCGTCGGCATCGGAAAGAACGCCGACGAGGCGTACCGGCCCTACCGGACGACGGTGAAGGGCAACCGGATCGCGATCGTCGGCGCCACCCAGGTGCTCGACGACAACCTGATCGAGGCGTGGACGGCGACCGACACCAAGGGCGGCCTCGCCTCCGCGAAGAACGTGCCCCGGATGGTGCAGGCGGTGAAGGAGGCCCGCAAGGGGTCCGACGTCGTGATCGTCCACCTGCACTGGGGTCAGGAGCTGAAGTCGTGCCCGCTGCCCCGCCAGCAGGAACTCGCGCGGCAGCTCGTCGCGGCGGGCGCGGACATCGTCGTCGGCGGCCACGCGCACGTCCCGCTGGGCGGCGGCTACATGAACGGCAAGTACGTCCACTACGGCATGGGCAACTTCGTGTTCTCGTCCGCGTCGGGGCAGACGGCCAACTCCGGTGTGCTGCTGCTGCGCGTCCAGAACGGCAAGATCACCGCCGACAGGTGGAAGCCCGCCCGCATCTCCGGCGGCCTTCCGATCCCGCTGACGGGCGCGGCCGCGGCGGCCGAGGCCAAACGCTGGAACGGCCTGCGCGGTTGCACCGGCCTACAGGCGCGTCCCTGACTGGACTCTCCCCTTAGGGGAGGGGCGAGGCTGAGGGTGTGAGCGAAGATCTCCTGCCCATCGGGCGGTTCGCGCGGTTGTGCAGGCTGAGCGTCAAGCAGCTGCGCAACTACGACGACCTGGGGCTGCTCGCCCCGGCCTGGATCGACCCATCGTCCGGTTACCGCTACTACCGCCGCGACCAGGCCCGCGACGCGCTGTCGATCGGGCTGCTCCGGACGCTGGAGGTGCCGCTGCCCGCGGTGGCGCGCGCCCTGTCCGGGGACGCGGCGGACGCCCTGCGCGAGGCCCGCGACCGGATCGAGGACGACCTGCTGCGCCGCCGCCGGGCGCTGCACCTCCTCGACCGGGTGCTGGCCGGGGGACTGCCGGAGGCGCGGGTGAGGACCGTCCGCGAGCCCGCCCGGCGGGTTCGGGTCGCGGCGGAGGCGGCGACGCCGACCACGATCGCGAGGGCCACCTCGGCGTGCGTGGCGCGGCTCCTCTCCGGCGGGACGCTGGAAGGGGCGCTGGTCGGGCTGTTCCCCCTGGACATGACCGACGGGTTCGACGTCCGCGTGGCCATGGAGGCGGCGGACGGCGCCGACCTGCTGCCCGGCGGCCTGTTCGCCGCCGCGACGCACGTCGGCCCCTACGAGGAGATCCAGCTCACGGTCTACGGGGTGCTGGCGTGGATCGGCGACCACGGGCACGCGCCCGGCGGTCCCGTGCGGGAGGTCTATCTGGACGACCCCGCGGCCACCGAGCCCGAACGCCTGCGCACCCAGGTGCTGATCCGACTGGAGGACGCGTGATGAACCTGTACGAAGCGGCCGGGGAGCCGGAGATCGCGGAGTTCGGCCCGGCCTCGGCCCTGTCCGTCTCCGGGCAGGGCGAGCCGGGCGGCGCCGCCTACTCCGCGAGCGTCGCCGCGCTGTACGCGGTGATGGGCGCGCTCGACGCCCCCATGGTGCCGCTGGAGGGACGCTGGTGGGTCGAGGACGAGCGGTCGCCGTTCGACGTCCCGCGTGAGGAGTGGCGGTGGCACCTGTTCCTGCGTCTCACCGGCGACGTCGCGCCGGGCGCGGTGGAACGGGCGCGGGAGCAGGTGCGGGCCGGGGTGCCGGCCGCCGCGCGCGTCCAGCGGGTGTCGTTCACCGACGGGCGCTGCGTGCAGATGCTGCACAGCGGACCGTACTCGGAGGAGCCCGCGAGCCTCACCCGCATGCACGCGCTGATGGAGGCCGAGGGGCTCGTTCCGAACGGGCTGCATCACGAGGTCTACCTGACCGATCCGCGCGAGGAGGACCCTGAGAAGATCCGCGTGATCCTCCGGCAGCCCGTCCGGTGAACACCGATCGGACCCCGCGGGCGTAGGTTTCTCCTGGGCGGCACCTTCTGAACGGGAGAGGGCTGTGCGGGATTTCCGGGTCAAGTCGGGGGAGATCGAGCTGGCGGTGCGGGAACGCGGGGAGGGGAACCGTCCGACGGTGGTCCTCGTCCACGGGTATCCCGATACGGGCGCGGTGTGGGACGAGGTCGCGGACCGGCTCGCGCCCCGGTTCCGCGTGGTCACCTACGACGTGCGCGGCGCGGGCGCCTCGTCCGCGCCCCGGGACCCGCTCGACTACGGGCTGGACGCGCTCGTCGGCGACCTCGGCGCCGTCCTGGACGGGGTCGGCGCGGACGAGCCCGTCCACCTGGTCGGCCACGACTGGGGCTCGGTCCTCGGCTGGGAGGCCGTGATCGGCGACCGGCTGCGCGGCCGCATCGCGTCCTACACCTCGATCTCGGGCCCCGACCGGCGGCACATGGCCCGGTGGGTGCACCGGTCGCTGCGGTCGGGGCCGCGCGGTGTCGCGGAGGTCGCCGGGCAGGCGCGGCGCAGCGTCTACATGCCGGTCCTGCGGGCGCCGCGCGTCGGCGAGTTGATGGCGCGCGGCCTCGCGGCGGCGTTCGCGCGCGGGATGCGGGCGCGCGAGGGCGCCGAGCCGCGCCCCGGCCACCCCGCCGACACGCTGCCGCGGGACGCCGTGAACGGCCTCGGCCTGTACCGCGTGAACCTGGGCCGCGGCTCCAAGGCGGGCGCGGACGGCGACGGGAGTACGGACGTCCCCGTCCAGCTGATCGTCCCGATCAAGGACCGGTACGGCTCGCCGTCGCTCCTGCTGTCGGCGCGCGGCCCGGTCGCCCGCCTCTACGTGCGGCGCGCCCCCGCCGGGCACTGGGTGGCGCGCAGCCATCCCGACCTGGTCGCCCGCTGGGTCGCCGAGTTCGCCGACCACATCGGCGGCGGCCCGGAGACGCCCGCGCTCGCCGCCGCCCGCGCCGCCGGGGAGCCCGATCTGGACTTCGGCGGCGACCTCGTCGTCGTGACCGGCGCGGGCCACGGCATCGGCCGCGCGACCGCCCGCGCGTTCGCCGCCGAGGGCGCCCGCGTCGTCGTCGCCGACATCGACGAGGTCGCCGCGCGGCGCACGGCGGACGAGATCGGCGACCGGGCCCACCCGTACGGGGTGGACGTGGCCGACGCCTCCGCCATGGAGGACTTCGCCGCGCACGTCCGCGACGCCCACGGCGTGCCCGACGTGGTCGTGAACAACGCGGGCATCGCGATGGCGGGCTCGCTGCTGGAGACGTCCGAGGACGACTGGGCCCGCGTCCGCTCCGTCAACCTGGACGGCGTCTACCGGGGCTGCCGCCTGTTCGGACGGCAGATGGTCGAGCGCGGCGAGGGCGGCCACCTGGTCAACGTCGCGTCCATGTCGGCGTTCGGCCCGAGCGCGGACACCCCCGCCTACAGCGCCACGAAGGCCGCCGTCCTGCACCTCGGCGGGTGCCTGCGCTCCGACCTGGAGCGGCACGGCATCGGCGTGTCCACGGTCTGCCCCGGCGTGATCGACACCGGCCTGATCAGCCGGACCGACTTCGTCGGCCTCGCGCCCGGCGCCGCCGCCGCGGTCCGCGAGCGCATGGCCGGGGCGTTCGAGCGCCGGGGCCACCCGCCGGAGAAGGTCGCGGCCGCGATCCTGCGCGCCGTCCGGCGGGACGCGCCGGTCGTGCCCGTCGGCGTCGAGGCGCACGCGGCCGGTGTCCTCGCCCGCGTGTCCCCGTCGGCGACGCGCGCCCTGGCCCGCGCGGGCCGCCGCGCCGGCGACCGCCTCCGCGCCGAACTCCAGCCCCGCTAGCGCACATCACGGGCACGAGGGCCGGGTGCGAGGGCCGGGCGCGAGGGGTGCGCCTGGCCTTCGTGCACGTGGCGGGACGGGTCCCGGGCCGTCCATGTGAGGCTGCTCCCATCCGACGCCGGGCACCGGCAGGAAGGGACCCAGATGGACACCTGCCCGCGCTGCCGGTCGGCCGACCCCGTCGAGCGGGCCCACGCGATCGTGGGACGCGGGACGCGGCCGCTCTCCGGCCTCCTGTGCCTGCCCGCCCCTCCGCCCATGCCGGGCCGGATCAAGGCGTACCGGGCCTGCATCACCGTCGGGCTCCTCCTGTTCCTCGCGGGGCTCGGCTCCACGTCCGACTCCGAGAACCAGCGGGACGCGGTGGCGGTCCAGGTCGGGGCGGCGATGTCGACGATCGGGCTGCTCGTGCTCATTGTCGGGCTGATCCTGCTGGCGTCCTCGGGAGAGGTGCGCAGGCAGTGGCGGACGGCCGGATGGGTGTACCAGACCGTCCGGCGGTTATGGCCGCTGCTCGACTACTGCCATTACTGCAACCTCGTCTTCATGGCGGGCGGGACGTTCGGCGTCGATCCCGTCCATACGGTCCGCTTTCTGTGGGATGCCGCCGACCACACGCTCAAGGTCGGGGCCCCGAGACCTCCGGGGATGTGACCCGGCCATCAGGTGTCGGGGAAACGGCGCTTTTTCGCGGAGTCGATCCACCACAGCAGCAGAAATCCGACGACGATGACGGACGACGACACCAGCCACCACGCGGGGCTCGGCAGGCGCGTCGGAAGCGACAGCGTCGGCTTGCCGTCCCACAGTTTCGCGACGAACGGCATCACGCCCTCGTGGAGCCCGACGATGAAGACCACCGCCGACAACCCGTCATAGGACTTCGGACTGTTCATACCCGCCAACGTAGGGACGCCGTCCGGCCCCCGATAGCGACCAAGGTCGATGCGCGGCGTCCAGTGGTTCACACGTCGAGGGCGCCGAGCCCGTCCTCCACGGCCTGGTCGAGTTCGACGCGCAGCTCGGTGCAGTCGCGCACCGGGTCTGCCCTGGGGCAGGTCAGCATGTGCTCCAGGAGGTGCTGGGCGGCCCGCAGGTCCTCGATCCTGCCCTTGATCGTCTCGATCGAGGCGCCCAGCACGTCGCGTCCCGTCGGCCGGTCGTCCGCCGGAGCCTCGCAGATCAGCGCGGCGGTGTCGGCCAGGCTGACCAGCCCGCGGTGGTGCAGCCGCTGGATGAGCGCGAGCCGCCGCAGTTCGGCGGGGCCGTACAGGCGCACGTTCCCCTTGCGCCCGGCGGACGGGAGCAGGCCCAACTCGTCGTAGTACCGCAGCGTCGAGATCGGCACGCCGAAGCAGCGCGAGACCTGGCTGATCGAGTAGCGCTCGTCCGTCATGGCCCCATCTTGCACTCAAGTGGACTTGAGCGTGCAGGGTGGACGCCGATCGCGAAGGAGCAGGCGGATGCGTATTGACGATGTACCGGTGCTGGTGGTGGGCGGCGGACCGGTCGGCTTGTCGACGGGACTGTTCCTCGCGCACTGGGGGATCCGGCCGCTGGTCATCGAGAAGCGGGACGGGATATCGACGGTGCCTCGGGCGAGCACCTCCCTCCGCACGCTGGAGGTGTTCCGCTCCATCGGCCTCGGCCCGGCGCTGGACGAACTCGGTTTCGAAGGCGGCCCCCCGATGCGGACGGTCTTCAAGACGAGCGGTCTCGGCGCCACCCTCCAGCGGTCGGGCCCGCCGGCGCGCTACGCCGCGATGCTGGAGAGTTGCAGCCCGGTGAACTCCCGGCTGATCCTGACGCACGACCAGATCCAAGGTCTGGCCCTGCGGGAACTGCGCCGCCGTGACGTGCGATTCGGCGTCCGCCTGACCGGCCTCGTCCCCGATACCGACCACGTGCGCGCCCAGGTCGTCGACGTCGCCACGGGCGAGGAATGGCAGATCAGGGCCGAGTACGTGGTCGGCGCGGACGGGGCGAGCAGCGACGTCCGCGAGTACCTCGGCATCACCGTCCCCGACCGGGAGGTCATCGCCCGTCTCGACACCGCGTTCTTCCGCGCCGACCTCGGGCCCGTCCTGACCGAATGGGGCACGCACATGTGCTTCGTGCGCAACGACGCCGTCTACGCGACGCTGATGTCGAAGAACGGCCGCGACCAGTGGTCGTCCCACATCATGGACCACCCCGGCAAGGACCGGGCGTCGCGCCTGTCGGAGCCCGAGACGCTCGCTCTGCTCCGGGCCGCGATCGGCGACGACACGGTCCCGATCGAGTTGCACACCGTCAACGCCTGGGAGGCGGCCATCGGAACGGCGTCGTCCTTCCGGAACGGCCGGGTCTTCCTCGCGGGCGACGCCGCGCACGTCCAGAGCTCGGCGGGCGGTCTCGGCATGAACACCGGGATCCAGGACGGCCACAACCTCGCCTGGAAGATCGCCGCCGTTCTGAACGGGCAGGCCGCGCCCGGCCTCCTGGACGGCTACGAGCCGGAACGCCGGGCCGCCGCCAAGGCGTCCCTCGCCCTCTCGCGCACACTCCACCAGGGCTACCAGTCACTGGAAGGCGACCCGGACGTCCTGTACGAGAAGATCGCCATCGCCTACCTGCGCGGCATGATGTGCTACGCCTACCCTCCGCACGACACGGAATCAGATGTCCTGGACGACGCCATCCGCCCAGGCCGCCGATTCCCGCACCGCTGGGTCGGGTCCGACTCCACCCTCGACCTGATCGGCTCCCGCTGGACCCTGTTCGCCGCGCGGGACCTGGACCGCTGGCGGACGGCGGCCGCCCGCCTCGACCCCCAGGTCCACGCCCTCGACATCGACGGCGCCGTACTCGTGCGGCCCGACGGCTTCGTGGCCTGGCAGGGCACCACGGAGGACTCCCTCCGGGCTCACTGGGGCTGATTGGGCGCGGGCGGCAGGACCGGCGGCGTGGCGGCCACCTGCGCCCGCCGCGCCGACCACCGCTGCCCCTCGCCCTCGGCGATCTCCAGCACCGTCGCGCACAGCAGCCCGCGCGAATCCCCGGCTTCCCCGTAGGGGCCGTGCTTCATTCCGTAGAGCGCGATCTCCTTCTCGATCTGGTGCCGCGCCTGCGCGAAACTCATCCAGTTCTCATGCCACCCGACGACCTGACGGATTCCGGTGACCAGAACCAGTACCGCGCCGAGGATCGCCGCGGCCGTCGCGCTCTTCCACACGACGGCCGACACGGGAATCGCCGCCGCGACCAGGAGGCTGGACAGTTCGAGCCCGTAATAGCTGAACCGCGCCCGCGTGGCAGAGCGCGCGTACCAGCGCCACGTCTGCGACACCACCTCGGGGAACTCCTGGTCGGCCTCGACGATCCGCTCGACCCAATGCCCGTCCGTCCCGGCCACAGACACGTCCCTTCCGTCGTCGAGCACGCACGGCCGCCACACGCTGCGGCACACGGTGCCCCCGCCCTGCGGGGACTCTATCCGTCCCGACCACGGCCCCCCACCGACGAGCCGCAGCCAACTCATGCACCCCTCCTCTCCGCAGAAGAACCTCCGCTTGTCGAACCCGGCCCATAAACCCACGGTCTCCCTTTCTATGAACAGCAGTGATCACGGCCCCGAAGGGCTGACCTTCTGCCTCTAGAACGTGTAACGCGCCCAGACCCATTTGCCGGACGGAGGCGTCCTGCGCACCCCGCACTCCGACGACAGCGCGACCACGATCGGCAGGCCCCACCCGCCGTCGCGCCCCCGCTCCAGCGCCCGCGCGTCCGGGACGATGTCGTCCAGGCCCAGTTCCTTGACGGGCCGGGCAATGGGCATGCACTCGGAGGAGTCCCACACCCGCAGCACGACCGAGTGCGGCTCCCGGCTGACCCACACCCGGATCTCCTTGGACGGCGCGGCCGCCACGGCATTCGCGACCAGTTCGCCCGCGATCAGAACCACATCGCCGGCGATTCCGCTCAGGCCCCACTCGTCGAGCCTGAACCCGATCAACGTCCGCACCAGCCCGGGGCCGGTAGGCGCCGCCAGGCAGGTCATGTCCAATTCATCCGAGCTAATGGCATTAATCCCCACCTGGCGGCCCCTTTCTTTTGCCGTTCCCAAGACAAGGGTGACCGCCCCGGATTAATTTGTCGTGTGTCGAATAAAGACCCGACACAGCGGAGGTAGATCCGGTGGCTCCGATCGACTACCTGAACCCCGACGCGTCCTTCAAGCACTGGATCGCCTCTGACCTGCGCTTCTTCCGCGAGCGAGAGGAGTTGTCGCTCTCCCAGATGGGCCTGGTCATGAAGTGCAGCAGGCACACTGTGTCGAACATCGAGCACGCCCGCGACGGCTGGAACATGAACGAGGAGCAGGCCGCCCGCCTCGACGTCCACCTACGACTCAACGGCCATTTCGCACGCCTCGTCCGCTACGCCCGCACCGCCCACGACCCGGACTGGTTCGCCGAATACGCCAAGTACGAGGCAAAGGCCCTGGTCGCGCGCACCTACCGGCTCTCACTGATGCCCGGCCTGCTCCAGACCCCGGAGTACGCCCGCGCTCTGCTCACCTCGGCTCGCCTGGTGGATGATGTCGAGGCGGCGGTTGAGGCCCGGATGAAGCGGCAGGAGATCCTCGACAGGCCCAGGCCGCCGCTCGTCTGGGTTCTGATGGACGAGAACGTCCTGTATCGCCCCGTAGGCGGAGCCGAGGTCATGTATGCGCAGCTCGCACGTCTGCGGGAAGCCTGCGAACTGCCCCACGTGACGATTCGAGTCCTTCTGCAGTCCGCGGGATTTCACCTCGGCCTGGACGGCTCATTCAACAGCCTGAGCATGGAGGACAGCGAGCTTGCGTTCGTTGAGGCACCTGGGGGCGGAAGGCTGATACAAGGCAGTTCTGAGGTTCGCGAGTTTGGGGTACGTTGGGATCGAATTGGAGCATGTGCCCTGCCTTGGCAATCCTCACAAGTCCTCATCGAGCAAGCGATGGAGCGGTTTGCATGATCACTTGGCGTAAGTCCAGCTACAGCGGTGGTGGCGGCTCGGGTGGCCAGGAGTGCGTGGAGGTCGCCGAGGTTCGCAGCGGCATCGGCCTGCGGGATAGCAAGGCGCCCGAGGCAGGCCACCTGTCCATCAACCGCGAGACGTTCGCCGTCCTTGTGGCCCGCTTGAAGCAGGACGAGCCGGACCGCTGATCCTCGGCGTTCCGGCTAGGTGCGTGGGGCGTACATGATGACGAGGACGCCGACCAGGCAGACGGCGGCGCCGATGAGGTCCCAGCGGTCGGGGCGGAAGCCGTCCATCACCATGCCCCAGGCCAGTGAACCGGCGACGAAGACGCCGCCGTAGGCGGCCAGGATCCGGCCGAAGTCGGCGTCGGGCTGCAACGTGGCCGCGAACCCGTACAGGCCCAGCGCGATGACCCCGGCGCCGATCCACCAGACGCCCCGGTGCTCGCGCACCCCCTGCCAGACCAGCCAGGCCCCGCCGATCTCCGCGACCGCCGCCAGCGCGAACAGGACCAGGGATCGGACGACCGTCATGATCAGAACCGTACCCGCCGCTGGTCAGGCGCACGTCCAGCACTGGCGCGGCCCCCGCGTCGCCTTGGAGGAGACCCCCGAGCCTTGTTTCCTACAGGTCAGCGGTGGCGTGGTCGGTGCCCCAGTTCCAGAGGGTTTGGAGGACGGGGCCCAGGCGGTGGCCGCTCGGGGTCAGGCGGTAGCGGGTTCGGGACGGCCAGGCGGGTTCGCGGTGGCGGGTGACCACGCCGGTCTCGGCGAGGTGGGACAGACGGTCGGAGAGCACCTTGTCGGAGAGCGCGGGCAGGGCGTCGCGGAGTTCGGTGAAGGTGTGCTCGCCGCGCAGGAGTTCGCGGATCACCAGCGTCGTCCAGCGGCCTTTAAGGGCGGCGAGGGCGATCTCCACCGGGCAGGACGGGGACGGTTCGGTGGTGTGCCCGTGCGGGTCGTCGGGCAGGCCCGGACGGGGGCGGCCAACCGTTTGGTGAGTCACGAGAGGGGCTCCTAGCGTTTGCCGTGTCCCTATGATTTCTACCTGGTGAGAGGGCGTGTGCGCTGATGGCACGGAGTCTTGCGGTTCGGCCCGAGGATGTGCCCGCGGTGTTCGCCGAGCGGTTCAACAGCGGTGACACCGACGCGGTGGCGGAGGTCTACGAGGAAGGGGCGGTGTTCGTCCCCGGGCCGGGGGCGCCGGTGACCGGGCAGCTGGCACACGACGCCAATGCCCAGTTCGTCAAGATGGGAGTGCCGATCAAGGTGCGGCCCCGGCACGTCTACACGGCGGGCGATGTCGCGTTGCTGATCGTGGACTGGGTCATCGAGGGCACCGCGACGGACGGGAGTCCCGTGAACATCGAGGGGACCGCGACCGATGTCGCCCGGCGCGGGGCCGATGGGTACTGGCGGTACGTCGTCGACAACCCGTTCGGTGTCGCCGGCTGAGTCTCAGGTGGGCCAGGCCGCCAGGGCGAACTCGGCGGTCTGGGCCAGTTCGGCGGCGTCTGCCCCGTCGCGGGCGCGTTGGGAGATGCCGAGGATGACGGTCGCGTAGAAGCGGGCCAGGGCGCGGGGGTCGGCGTCCTGGGGGATCTCGCCGTCCTCCTGGGCCGCGCGGAAGCGGTTCTCGAACCGCTGGAGCTGGAGGGCGCGGAGACCCTGGAGGAACGTGGCGACCTCCGCGTCCTGGGGGCTGATGTTGGTGGCCGCGCTGATCGTCAGGCAGCCCGCCGGGTGGGACGGGTCGGTGTACAGCTCGGCGGCCTCGCGCAGGATGCGCTCGAACGCCTTGTAGGCGGTGGGCTCCTCGGCGAGCGCGGTCCTCATGAACGCTCCGCTGGGGCAGTCGCCGTAGGCGAGGACGACCTCCTTGAACAGCGACTTCTTGTCGCCGAACGCCGCGTAGAGGCTGCCCGGCCTGATCCCCATCGCCGCGGTGAGCTCGCCCACGGACGTGGCCTCGTAGCCGCGCTCCCAGAACAGCCGGGTGGCCTGGGCGAGCGCGGCGTCGCGGTCGAAGCCGCGGGGGCGGCCCCGGGCGGTGCCTGTTCTGCTCATGACCTCATTGTAGAGCGTTCACTCAAAAAAGTGTGCTACGGTCTTTCTTGAGTGATTGTTCAAGAAACAGGGAGGCCCGTGATGGGAGCACTGGACGGCAAGGTCGCGCTGGTCACCGGGGGTAGCCGGGGCATCGGCCGGGGCATCGCCGAGCGGCTCGGACGCGACGGCGCGCTGGTCGCGCTCACCTACGCCCAGGCGAGCAAGGAGGCCGACGAGGTCGTCGAGCGGATCCGCGCGAACGGCGGCGAGGCGTTCGCGATCCAGGCCGAGTTCGGGCAGCGCGGCGACGCGGCCCGGCTCTGGGAGGCGTTCGACGCGCGGACGCCGCGGCCGGGTGTGGACATCGTCGTCAACAACGCGGCCAGGGGAAGCAACCAGGACCTCGCCTCGGTCACCGAGGAGGAGTTCGACAAGGTCTTCGCGGTGAACGTCCGGACGCCGTTCTTCATCATCCAGGAGGCGGTCGAGCGGATGCGGGACGGCGGCCGCATCATCAACATCTCCAGCGGGGCGACCCGGCTCGCGATGCCGAACATCATCGCCTACGCGCCCACCAAGAGCGCGGTGGACAACCTCACGCTCCACCTGGCCAAACTGCTCGGCCCGCGCGGGATCACCGCGAACTCGGTGGCCCCCGGCTTCGTCGACACCGACATGAACGCGGACTGGCTGCGCAACGACGAGGAGGCCTGGGCGCGGTCCGCCGCGATCTCGGCGCTCGGACGCGTCGGGGAGCCGCGCGACATCGCCGACATCGTCGCCTTCCTCGCCTCCGACGACGCGCGCTGGATCACCGGTCAGGTGATCGACGCGACCGGCGGTTCGCTGATCTGACCGGCGGCCGGTCGCGGTCTCGGGTCCTCGCTCGGGGGCGAGGGCCCGAGCGGACGCGGCGGACGTTGATGCTCAACGGCCCGGTGTGATGCCCGGATCTTGAGGTGACGCCGTTCTGCGCGGGGGAGCCGAGTGCCGTCGGCGGATTCGCCTACCAGGCGGCGAGGCCCGCGCGATCGGCCTTTATGATCAGAGCGAATGGCGCGTACCCAACCCTCGAAATTATTCGGAGGGTTGAGTTGAAAACTGACGATTGACAGTGATTGGCGCGAAAGTTACCCTTCGTGAAATTTCTGGATCGGAGGGAACGCGTGCATAAGGGAATGCTCGTTCTCGGCGCGGTCGTCGCGGGGCTGACCGCGGCCGCGACCCCGGCCGGCGCCGGTTCGCGCCCCGCTCATGGCCCGGTCGGCGTCACCATCGTCATCGCGGCCGCCAACGGCTCCGGGTGCCCGCCCGGCACCGTCCGGACTCAGCTCGACCCCGACAGGGACGGCTTCAAGGTCGTCTATTCCCAACACAGGGCCCAGGTCGGAGGCTCGTCGAGCCCCGCGGATTCGCGTAAGAACTGTCAAATTCTTCTGAAGGTACGTGTACCTGACGGTTACAGCTACGCGATCTCGCAGGTGCGGAGCCACGGCTACGCCCAATTGCAGGATGGCGCGAACGCTCTGCACAAGGGTGCCTTCTACTTCCAGGGCGTCCTTGACGGAACGAGGATCACGCATGAGTTGAAGGGTGCCTTCAGGGGCAATTGGCGGTTCACTGACACCCTGCCCGTCCTCGACTGGACGCGATGCGGGGAAGAGCCCGATCTGATCCTGTATACGGAGTTGCGGGTCGACAAGGGGACATCGGATCCGGCGAAGGTCAGTTTCATCAGCATGGATTCCACGGATCAAGACGCTGGAACCACCTACCGGCTTGCCTGGAGGACATGTCCCTAGCCTGCGAACCGCCGTCCCGCGGCCCGAGGGCGGCGCGCTCACAGGACCGCGCCGAGGGCCTTCACCTTCTCCTGGGCCGCCGCCAGGGAATCGGCCGTCATCTGCTTGAAGCGGGCCAGGTGCGGGACGAGGCCGGTCAGTGTCATCTCCGCGTTGGCGAAGTGCACGTCGTCCTCGCTGAGCCCGAGCCTTCCGAAATAGGCCCGCAGGTAGGGCTCCTGGAAGTCGAGGGCCTCATTGGGCGTGCCGGGGCCGTAGGCTCCGCCGCGCGCGGTGACGACGACGGCGCGGGTCCCGCGCAGCACGTCCTCCATGTAGGCGCCCGGGAAGGTGATCCGGTCGATCCACGCCTTCAGGGACGCGGGCACCGAGTAGTTGTACATCGGGACGCCCAGCAGAATGGTGTCGGCGGCGTGCACCTCCTCTATCAGCGGCAGGGTCAGTGCCCACTCGCGCTCCTCGGCCGGGTCCTCGACCAGCGCGGCGACCTTCTCCGGCGGGACGAGCCCGTGGCTTTCCACGCGCCGTCCGAGCGCGCAGTAGGCGGCGGTCAGTGGCGGCGCCGGGTCGGTGGCGAGGTTCCGGTAGCGGTATCCGGCGCGGCCGTTCGCCGCCGTCCAGGTGTCGGCGAAGAGCCCGGTCAGCCTCCGGGTGATCGAGTCGCCGGAATGGCTTGAATCAAGGTGCAGCAGGGTCATCTCGTCCTCGCGCAATGGTGCCCGGCCGACCCGCGTGCCCGGCGGGCGCCGCTAGCATGGGCGGGTCGGCTTCCTCGTCCGTTCGTCGTTCTCCTCACTGATATGACGGCGGGTGGCGAGGGAAGGTGACCGATGGACGAGCGAGCCGAACTGGCCGAGCAGTTCGACCGTGCGCGAGGGCATCTGCGGGCGGTGGCGTTCCGCATGCTCGGTTCGGCGGACGAGGCCGACGACGCGCTCCAGGAGGCGTGGCTGCGCGCCGACCGGGCCGGGGCCGACGGCGTCGCGAACCTCACCGGCTGGCTGACCACGATCGTCGGCCGGGTCTGCCTCGACGTGCTGCGCGCGCGCAAGCGCCGTCCCGAAGACCCCTCCGACCTGGCCGAACTCGTCACGGTCCCGGACGCGGCCGACCCGGAGGGCGAGGCGGTGCTGGCCGACTCGGTCGGGCTGGCGCTGCTGGTCGTCCTGGACAGGCTCGGGCCCGCCGAGCGCGTCGCGTTCGTCCTGCACGACCTGTTCGCCGTGCCGTTCGCGGAGATCGGCGAGATCGTCGGGCGGTCACCGGCCGCCGCGAAGAAGCTGGCGAGCCGGGCCCGCGCCCGTGTCCAGGGCGCCGCGGCGGTCCCGGTCGACGATCTCGGCCGGCAGCGGGAGGTCGTGGAGGCGTTCCTCGCCGCGTCGCGCGCCGGTGACCTCGACGGCCTCCTCGCGGTGCTGGCACCCGACGTGGTCAGGCGCGACGGCGCGACCGTGATGCGCGGCGCCGGACGCGTCGCGCGCGAGACGCTCACCAACGGCGGGCTGGCGCGGGTGGCTTGTCCGGCGCTCGTGGACGGGGCGGTCGGGCTCGTCGTCGCGCCGCGCGGGCGGCTGCTGCTCGTCCTGCGCGTCGAGGTCAGGGACGGACGGGTCGCCGCGTTCACCGCGGTCAAGGACCCGGACGCGCTCAGCCGCGTCGACCTGGCCGTCCTCGATGCCTGAGGGCGCGGACCTTTAGCGCTCGGTCCGCGCCGCGTGCTCGCCCAGTTCGAGCTCGATGAAGGCGCCGATCATCGCCCGCCACACCGCCTCGGCGACGTCCGGCGCCAGCCCGCCCGCCTCGGCGCGCTCGCGTGCCAGCGCGACGACGGCCTCCACCCGGCCGGGTGCGCGCACGGCCTGCTCGTCCCGCTTGAACGCGGCGGCCGCGCGCACCAGTTCCTGCCGCTCGGCGAGCAGCCGCACCAGCTCGCCGTCGAGCGCGTCGATCCGCGCGCGGACCTCGTCCAATGTCTCCATGCCGCCATCCTCGCACCGCCACGCCCTCGCCCGACGCCCGCATCCCCCGTCTCAGGGGTATCCGCAATCCCCACTAAATACGAATATCGTTCGGATCTTTGGGCTTGTGGTGTTCTGAGCGGAAGAGTCCGGTGTCCGCGAGGAGGGGATCGTGGTCCGTGGCCTGCCGCGGCGTGTCCGGCTCGGGTGACAATGGTCCGGTGACCGAGATCCGGACCCCGCTCCGCCGCCTCCCCGCCCAGCGCCGCAGTGCCGAACGCGTCCAACGGATGCTCGACGCGTGCGCGGACATCCTCGACGAGGACGGCTACGACGGCCTCACCACCACGCGCATCGCGCAGCGCGCCGAGGTCGCGATCGGCTCGGTCTACCAGTTCTTCCCCGACAAGCGCGCGGTCGCCCAGGCGCTCGCGCTGCGCAACCTGGAGGTCTTCGGCGACCGGATCTCCCGGACGCTCACCGAGGGCGCCTTCGCGGACTGGTCCGACACGGTCGGCGCGATCATCGACATCTTCGTGGAGATGCACCGGACCGTTCCCGGCTTCCGCGTCCTGCGGTTCGGCGACGTCGCCGACGTCAACCTGCTCGACTCCGACGCCGACAACAACGCCGTCGTCGCCGGGCGGCTCCGCACGATGATCGTGGAGACGTTCGGCGTCAAGGACACCCCGGGCCTCGCGACCGCGCTCGCGATCGCGGTGGAGGCCGGCGACGCCGTCCTGAAGATGGCCTTCCGCCGCGACCCGGACGGCGATCCGGAGATCGTCGCCGAGGCCGAGCGGCTGATCCACGGGTACCTGGCCTCCCACATCCGCGAGTCCTGACCCCGCGCCGCGTTGGCGGCGCGGCGGAGCACCCCTGTCCTGCGTGGGCCGAATTGTCACCTTAAACGGATGATTTGTGGCAGACTCCGCCTTTGATTCGTCAAAATCACGATCAGGATGGGTGAGTTCGCTGGACGACGAGCGGCTCCAGACGCAGCACCGGCTGCTCGTGCGGCAGCGGCTGCGGTTCATGGTGAACCAGTACGAGGTGCACGCCGAGAACCCGGACGGGTCGGAGGGCGAACTGCTCGCGTTCGCGCAGCAGAAGCGGATGGCGTTCAAGGAGCAGGTCACCCTGTACGCCGACGACAGCAAGACGCGCCCGCTCCTCGGGTTCAAGGCGCGCAAGCGCATCGACCTCGCCTCCGCCTACGACGTCACCGACGCCGCCGGGCAGCCGATCGGCGTCTTCCGCAAGGACTTCAAGAAGTCGCTGCTCGCCTCCACCTGGCACCTGGAGCAGCCCGGCCTCGGCGTGACGACCGGCAGCGAGCGCAACAAGTTCGTCGCGGTCCTGCGGCGGGTCTGGGACCTGATCCCGTACGTGGACGTGCTGCCGTTCGCCTGGCCGTACCACTTCGACTTCTACGCGGGCGACCAGGCCGTGTTCTCGGTGGAGAAGAAGTTCGGGTTCCGCGACCGCTACCTCGTCGAGATCCGGGACCCGCGCCTCGACCGGCGCCTGGTGATCGCCCAGGCCATCGCGCTGGACGCCCTCCAGTCGCGCTGAGCGGGCGGGCCGCCCCGGTGGAGCGGGGACGGCGCGGGAGGCGAAACGGCCGCGCGCGGGTATGGCCTCACCCGGCTTTACATGTTACGAAAGCATGTAAAGCATCTAGGGTGGAACACAGCCCGCAACCCCGCGTCCCCCGGCGTCGCGACCGAGCGGCGTCACGCCCGGAGGAGGCTTCCCCCGTGAGTTCCCATGACCTGTACACCACGCCGGTGCCGACCGACACGTGGAACGTCCAGATGGCGGGCCAGGCCCGCTTCTCCTGGGAGTACGACGACGGCCGCGATCGGCTGCTCGGCCTGTACCAGAAGGGCAAGGACAAGCAGTGGGACGCGCAGAAGCGCATCGACTGGGACATCGAGGTCGACCCGCTGAACGTCGCCGGGCTCCCCGACGAGTTCAACCCGCTGCTCGGCTCCGACATCTGGGACAAGATGTCGCAGAAGGAACGTGACGAGTTCGGCCGCCACCAGGGCTCGTGGCTGTTCAGCCAGTTCCTGCACGGCGAGCAGGGCGCGCTGAACGTGTCGGCGCGCATCGTCCAGTCCGTCCCCGACCTCGACTCCAAGTTCTACGCCGCCACCCAGGTCATGGACGAGGCGCGGCACGTGGAGCTGTACGGGCGGTTCGTCCAGGAGAAGATCGGGATGTACTACCCGATCAACCAGGATCTCGCGAAGCTGCTCGCGGAGTCGCTGGAGGACAGCCGCTGGGACCTGCCCTACCTCGGCATGCAGGTCCTGATCGAGGGCCTCGCGCTCGCCGCGTTCGGCGTCTACCGCGACCTGTCGACGAACCCGCTGGTCAAGCAGCTTCTCGCGTACGTCATGCAGGACGAGGCGCGGCATGTCGCGTTCGGCCGGCTCGCGCTCAAGGACTACTACGCCGAGCTGACCGAGAAGGAGCGCGCGGAACGCGAGGAGTTCGTCGTCGAGGGCTGCTACCTGATGCGCGACCGGTTCCAGGGCCGCGAGATCTTCGAGCAGCTCGACATGCCGGTCGACCGGTGCCTGGAATATGTGGACAACGCGCCGATGTACCAGCTCTACCAGTCGTTGCTGTTCACCCGGATCGTGCCCTGCGTCCGCGATATCGGGCTGTGGGGCGACAAGGTGCAGGCGGCCTACACCGACATGGGCGTGCTCGACCACGCCAAGGCGAGCCTGGACGAGTTGATGCACCAGGACGAGGAGATCGCCGACAAGATCGACGAGGAGCGTTACGCGGCCGAGGTGGCCGCCCGCAAGGACGAGATCGACGAGGCCATCGCGGTCGGCGGCGCGAGCTAGCGCGCCGCGCGGGCCCGAGCGGGGCGTCCCCGGAGCGTGCTCCGGAGGCGCCCCGACGCATGTCCGGCGCCGTCCGCTTTTCCTCCGGTAAGAGCCGCCGAATTGCCGGTCTTATCGCCATGTAACGCCCGGCGGAATGCCACCGGTTCGTTCACCTGGATTCTTATTTCTCCCCCAACGGATTCGTGTAACGCCGGTGCGCGGGGCCTTCGTGTACTAACGTCCCCCGACGACGGTGCGCCGGAGAGTCGCGGGCGCACGCACACCGCGCAGGGTCCATCCGACAACCGGGGGAAACAATGAAGCGATCCGCCATAAGCATGCTCAGCGTCTCCGTCCTCGCCGGCGCGCTCACCCTTTCGACCGTGCCCGCGCACGCCGCGCCGCCCGCCCCCGGCGGCGGTCCGGTCGGCTGCGCGCTGGACGGCGCCGCCGACCTCCCGCTCGGAGCGCTGGGCGACCGGCCGGGCGACTGCCTGCGCGCCGACCGGCACGCGGGCCGGCAGGCGGGCAAGCCGGCGCCCTCCCCGCTCGACACCGCCGGGAAGCTCGTCAGGACGACACAGAAGGTCACCCACACGGCGAGCAAGGTCACCAACCGGCTGGGCGTGGCCGGGGCCGCCCCGGTCGGAAGGTACGCGAACGCCAGGAAGGCGCAGGTCGGCGGCGCCCCCGCGCTGCCGGGCGGGCGGTTCGCGAACGGGAGCCTCGGCCAGGGCGGCGGCATCCTCGGCGTGCCGGACGTCCCGGGCGTGGTCCGCTCCGCCGACGCCGCCGGGCTCCCGGTCGGCTCCTCGATGCTGTTCCCGCCCGCCGGACGGCGCGCGCTGCGCGACCCGGCGCCGGGCGGCGACCTGCTGGGGCAGGTCGGCCAGACCGCGAACTCCGCGACCGGCGGTGTCGGCGGCGTCCAGCAGTCGGTCGGGCAGGTGGTCACCGTGCTCAAGGCGAGCTAGCGAACCCGCGTCCCGCCCGGCCTTTCACGGGCTCCGGGCGGGCCGGAGGGCCTGCGAGAACCGCCGAACGGGGCGTTCCACGTTGCGTGGAACGCCCCGTTTCGCTTCTCCCGGAGTGCGCGTTATTCCCCCGTGATCATGCCTTCCATGGCGGGTAAAGTCGATCTTCAAAAACGATGACCCAATGGAGTTGATCAGCTTCGGAGGGCAAAGAAGAGGGTGATAAACCCCACAAAGTGGGGCCGAGTGTCGTGATCTAGGCCGGACACGCCGTACGGTCTGGGACTTGTGCGGCGTCGCAGTTGACCAGAAATGAAAAAGCGTTCCCGCCGCACCTGCCGGACGCCGGATCCGCGATGACGCGGACACGCCTGATGAGCAGGCGAGCGGTAAGGGGAAACGGGGACGAGAGGTCGCCCGTGCCCGCCGCGACACGGTGGTGACCAACGCCGGGCGTCCGGGGCCCTGTCCCCGATCAAAGGACTCCTTCGTGGGTAGCCCTCGATTTCGCTTTCGCACGATCCTGATCGCCTCCGGCGTCGCCGTGGCCGTTCTCGCGGCCGGCGCGTTCGCCCTGTTCAACGGCGGCGGTTCCGCCGACTCGGCCGTTGCCGCGCAGACGTCACCGCAGGTGAGCGCGCCGGTCGCCGACCCACCGCGCAGCACGCCGACCCGGGCGAGCCGGGGCGGGGCGCGCTCTCCCGAGCCGTCCGCCAAGCCCGCTCCGAAGAAGAGCGCCAAGCCCCGGCACACGGTGAAGAAGAAGGCGAAGAAGCCGGCGAAGAAGACCTACAAGGTCCTCAAGTCGGGCGCGTGCACGGCCTCCTACTACTGGGAGGGGCAGATGACCGCGAGCGGTGAGCCCTTCAACCCGAACGAGTTGACGGCGGCGCACAAGACGCTGCCGATGGGCTCGAAGGTCCGCGTGACCAACACCGGCAACGGCCGGTCGGTCATCGTCCGCATCAACGACCGCGGGCCCTACGCGGGCGGCCGCTGCCTGGACCTGTCCAAGGCCGCGATGCAGAAGGTCGGCGGCACGGGCGCGGGCGTGATCCCCGTCCGCTACCAGGTGCTCGCGCGCGACTGACGGTCAGTTCGGGTGGACGGCCGTCGCCCGCGGTTTCGGCTCGTCATCGGGGACCGGCGCGGAAGCCGGGGTCTCCGGGAGGCGCAGCCTGATCGGCGGGACGTCGGCGGGCGGCCGCGGCCGGGGCTCGGCCAGCCGGTCGCGGAACCAGTCGGTGAGGACGCCGTCCACCCGCACGGCCTCGGTGATCGGCGGCAGCGCCTCGGTGCCGGGCTCGGGCGCCAGCGCGTGCCCCATCCGCAGCGTGACCGACTCGGCGGCGGGCGCGCCCGCCTCGCGCAGCCGGTCGCACAGCGCGGTCACCTCACCCGGCGGGACGACCCGGTCCTTGCCGCCCGCGACGAGCAGCAGCGCGGTCTCGCGCGCGGCGATGTCGGGGGCGAGGGCGCCGAGGTCGAGCCGGTCGGCGAGGGCGCGGGACCGCTCGCTCCACGTCCGCTCGCGGGCGGCGCGCTTCTCCACCGCGCGCGCGGCGCGCGAGGGGGCGATGACGGGCGCGACGAGCGCGGCGGTCGTCACCGGGACGACGTCGCGGGCCAGCGCGAGCAGCGCGACGGCGGCGCCCGCGCTGAACCCGGCGAGCCCGAGCGGGCCGCCCGGCCCACCGGCCTCGCCGGGCAGGCCGAGGACGTCGCGGAGTTCGGCGACGACGGCGGGCAGCGTCTCGACGGCACGTTCCACAGCCGCGCCGTAGCCCTCGATCGCCTCGTTCTCCAGGATCGCGCCGGAGCCCAGGCCGCCGGGCGGGCCGCCGGGCAGGTCGAGGAAGACGCGCCACGCGGGCACGCCGGTCATCGGCACCGCCGCCGCCAGCGCGCGGGCCGTGCGCGGCGGGTCGAACCCCGGCCACGCGACGATCAGGCGGGTCGGCCCCGAGGCGACCACGTCGACGGCGGTCGGCGGCAGCGCCACATAGCTGACACCCGCCGCGCTGCCGTACAGGGGCAGGGACAGGTCGTGCGGATGGTCGCCGCTCATGTCGGTCAGCTCCCACGATGCTGGACGGCCGGGCCAGGGAGGCGGCGCTCCTCCCGCGAATCCCGCGAACCGAGCGAGGTTCCCGCGTCCATCCTCGCAGCGGACCGCGCGAACCGTGGCCGGATCGTCACCAGAGTGACGTAGAACTCACTTCGGGTAACTGAAAAGCGCTGCGAAACGCCGGGCTGACCTGAACGCGAGCGGGCTGTGGCCGACCTCATGGGCCCTTTATTGGAACAATTCGGGCGCCTGTCGCGTCGTAAAGAGTCGTGGGCGCCGCGGGGGCGCGCCCCCCCTAGCCCGAGGAGTACCTGTGGACAGGAAGCGCAGCGCGGCCGCCGCCGGGCAGGCTTGGCAGATCTACAGCGAGACCCTTCGCCCCGACGCGCCGGGCCTGTGGGAGCGGACGCGCGCCGTCCCCCGGATGCTGAAGGCCGTCCTGCGCGGACGCTACAAGGGCATGTCGTTCGGGACGCTCGGCCTGCTCGTGCTCGGCCTCATCTACATCGTGTCCCCGATCGACGCCATCCCGGACGTCTTCCCCGTCGTCGGCATCGTCGACGACACGGGCATGGCCCTGTGGCTCGCCGCCGCCCTCGTCAAGGCCGCCGGCGACTTCGTCATCTGGGAACGCGCCGGCCGCCCCACCGTCCTGGTCGGCGAGCCCGTCGACTAGACGGTGTCTATTTAAGTCCCGGCCCAAGCCACTCGCCTGGCGGCTGTGTTCATGAAGTCCCGGCCCAAGGCACTCGCCTGGCGGCTGTTTCTATGAAGCCCCGGCCCAAGGCACTCGCCTGGCGGCTCGTGCCTTGACCGCGCCTTGGCGGGCGCGGCATCGCTTCGCGATCTTCCCGGTGGGGGCTCGCCTCCGGCGTCGCCCCCACCGGTCAGCTAACGCGCCCGCGCGATGGCTGAGGCCAACTCGCAACACTGCGTCCTGCTCCCACGCCCCCGTGCCGTAACCGCTTAGGACGCTCGGAGGCGCGCTCTAGGCGGGGCGGAGTTCGTTGGCGAAGCGTTCGGCGGCGGCGAGCATGATGGGGGCGACGTCGGCGACGGTCTCGCGGGTCATCCGCGCGGACGGGCCCGACACGGAGAGCGCCGTCAGCGCGGGGCCGCCGCTCAGCGCGACCGCTATGCAGCGCACGCCGATCTCCTGCTCCTCGTCGTCCAGCGCATAGCCCTGTTCGCGGATGCGCTCCAGTTCCGCCACGAGGACGTCGGGGTCCGTGTAGGTGTGGGGGGTGTGGGAGTCCATGCCCGTGCGGGTGAGGATCTCCCTGACCCTCCGCTCCGGCAACTGCGACAGCAGCGCTTTGCCTACGCCGGTGCAGTGCGGCTGGACGCGGCGCCCGACCTCGGTGAACATCCGCATGGAGTGCCTGGAGGGCACCTGGGCGACGTAGACGACCTCGTCGCCGTCCAGCACGGCCATGTTCGCGGTCTCGCCGGTCGCC
This sequence comes from Actinomadura litoris, assembly GCF_009733595.1. Taxonomy (GTDB): domain Bacteria; phylum Actinomycetota; class Actinomycetes; order Streptosporangiales; family Streptosporangiaceae; genus Spirillospora; species Spirillospora litoris. The sequence continues at coordinate 300,997 of NZ_WOFH01000005.1, forward strand.
TCCACCAGCCTCGCCAGGACGGGCCGCGCCCACGTCCCGAGCAGCCGGTTCGCCCCCTCGCCCAGCCTGATCAGCCGGGGGCCGAGGGCGTAGCGCTTGGACGGCTCCTGCCGGACGTATCCGTGGTTGACCAGCGTCCGCATCAGCCGGTAGATCGTCGGCATCGGCAGGCCCGAGGCCTCCGTCAGCTCCGAGAGCGCCATCTCGCCGCCCGCGTCCGCCAGATGCTCCAGCAGGTCGAACGCGCGCTCCAGCGACCGTACGGCCTCCGCCACCTGCGCCCCCTTCTTTCGGTCACCCGATTCTACGGAGAACTGATTTCGTTATACGAAACGCGGGTGCCGCGTTACTCATGGTCATGATCGGGCAGGACTGTCTACGCCCGGCGCCCGGAGCCGCCGCCCCCCTGGCAACGTACGACCGCGAGGGGGGAACGGGTGCGCAGGGGGGCACGGAAGAGACGCTGGGGCGCGATCGCCGCGGGCGGGGTGCTCGCCGTCGTACCGATCGCGGCCCCGGCGGCGGGGGCCCGCACGGGAGCGGGCGTCCGCCTGGTCGCGGACTTCACCGCCGTCCCCGCCCCTGGCAAGGGCCCGGACTACGCGATGACCTACATCGCCCTCGTCCGCGCGACCGGCGGGACCGCGCACGGCACCGCCGTCCGCCTCACCGCCGACCGGCCCATGTCATGGACGAGGCACTCGGAGGGCTGCGCGCTGTCGGGCCAGGATGTCGACTGCCGCTTGGGCGATGTCGGCAAGTCGGCCGTGAAGCGCGTCGCGGTCGTGCGGGTGCCCGCGTCGGCGCTCACGTCCAAGGCGCTGAACGTGTCCCTTGTCGCGTCCGCGAACAACGCCTCCACGCGGACCGTGCGCACGGTCATCAACCTCTCGGCCGCGAAGCCCAAGGCGAAGCCGAGGGCGAAGCCCGGCGGCACTCGACCCGGCACGCATGGCAAGGCGACTCATGACGACCATTCCTGCGCCGCGGAGAAGCCCGCGCAGTCCGAAGGGGTCGCGCCGCCCGCCGAGCCGGACCCCGGTGGGAAGCCGCCGGTGTCCAGCGAGCCGTCGGCATCCGGTGAAACGCCGACCTCGCATGGGGGACCGGCCACGTCGCATCACAAACCGTCCGCTGGTGGGACGCCCAGGGGGAACGGCATACCGGCGGTGGGCGGGAAGCCCGAATCGTCCGTCGGCGGTAAGCCGAAGGTGAGTTCCGGTACGGCGTCCAGCGGCAAGCCGTCCTTCAAGAAGCCCTCGTCCAAGGGGGAGCCTCTGGAAACAGGGCCTTTGGAGGAGGACGCCGCGCCGTCCACGCATGCGGCGCCGGGGGTCGCGCCGCAGATGTCGGTGGCGCCCCGTCCGCCGGAGGCGGTGGTGCTGCCGCCGGTGACCGCGCAGCAGCAGCAGGCTCCCCGGCCGAACGGGGAGCAGATGACGCTGGTCTCACCGGCCGCGACCGACGACGAGGGCGACGGCACGGACTGGGCCCTCGTGCTCGGCATCGTCCTCATCGCCGAGATCGGGCTGCTGTGGGGGGCCGCGTGCGTCGGGCTGTGGAGACGGCGCCTGCTGTTCAGGCGGACGCCCGACCAGAGCGCCGACGCGTAGCGCGCGGGCGGGGTACGCCGGTTCCGGACACGCGATTCGGCGGGGGAATGTCCTGCTGGAATGCCGTTTGGACGATGGTGTCACTAAGCTGACCGACTGACGGTGAACGCAGTCGTTACCGACAGGGGGTCCGGTATGTCTGAGGCGACGCTGCTGTGTCCGAAGTGCGGGGCGGGGCTCGACACCCATGAGCGGCACGGGGTCGTGATCGAGGAGTGTCCGGGCTGCAAGGGCGTCTTCCTCGACCGGGGCGAGTTGGAGCAGCTCATCGACGCCGAGAGCGAGTACCTCGCCACGCTGCCGGACGGGGAGAACCCGGACACGACCTATCAGGGACGGCACCGCAGGGGCATCATGGAGCGGATCTTCGCGTCGGACTGACCGCCTGGGACATGGGGAAATGTCCGGCTATCTGCGGGATTTTCGGCAGCAATGAGGGGACCAAAGGGCCGCCGCGCCCGGTGATCGCGGGCTACTATCGCGCCGTGTCCACCCCCTGGGCGGCTCACGATCATGGCGGCCCGTCCCCCCGGAGCTGACTGATGGCCTTAGGCTCGCTGCTTCCCGAACTCCTCCCCGGCGGTGCCGAGCGGACGCCGCTGATCGAGCGGCTGGCGCGATGGGCGCGGGACCGGCCGGACGCCCCGGCCTTCACCTTCGTCGACTACGCGCTCGACCCGTCCGGCGCGGCGCGCACGCTGAGCTGGGCGGAGGCCGAGCGGCGGGCGCGGGCGACGGCGGCGGGGCTGCGGCGGGCGGCGGGCCCGGGGGAGCGCGCGGCGTTGCTGCTGCCGCAGTCCCTGGAGTACGTGACGGCGATGCTCGGCGCCCTGTACGCGCACGTCATCGCGGTTCCGCTGTTCTCGCCCGACCTGCCGGGGCACGCCGACCGGCTGCTCGGCGCGTACACGGACGCCGAGCCGGCGATCGCCGTCACGACGCGGAGCGCGCTCCCGCACGTGGAGAGGTTCCTGGCCGACCACGACGTCCCGCGTCCCGGGCACATCCTGCTGGCCGACGAGACCGGGCCGGGGAGCTGGCAGGACGAGCCCACGGGGTTCGACGATCTGGCCTACCTCCAGTACACGTCGGGGTCGACGCGCCGCCCGGCCGGGGTGGAGATCACGCACGGGAACATGACCGCGAACGCGGCGCAGCTGTGGGCGCGGTGGGCGCCCCGCGGACCGGATCCGGAGCTGGTGAGCTGGCTGCCGCTGTTCCACGACATGGGGTTGGTCGCGACGCTGGCGCTGCCGCTGGTGCGGGGCGCCCACGCGGTCTACACCGATCCGCTGTCGTTCCTGAAGAATCCGCTGCGGTGGCTGGAGCTGGTCGCGGGGCGTCCCGGGAGGAACGTCTATACGGCCGGGCCCAACTTCGCATACGAGTACGTCGCGTCCACGGCGTCGCCGGAGGGGGTCGCGAAGCTCGACCTGTCGGGGTTGACGACGTGCCTGAACGGCGCGGAGCCGGTCCGGCCGTCCACGCTGGCGAGGTTCGCGGACGTGTTCGCCGCCGCCGGGCTGCGTCCGGGCGCGCAGGCCCCGGGGTACGGGCTGGCGGAGGCGACGGTGTTCGTGACGGCCGCCGCCGAGGACCGTCCGCCCCGGGTGGTCGCCGTCGACCGGGACGCGCTGACCCGCGACGAACTGCGCCCGGGAGGCACGGGCGAGCTGGTGTCGTGCGGACGCCCGTCCGGGCAGCTCGTCGCGATCGTCGATCCCGAGACGCGCGTGGAGCGTCCGGACGGCCGGCTCGGCGAGATCTGGGTGCACGGCCCGAACACCGCGCGCGGGTACTGGCGGAACGAGGAGCGGAGCCGGAGCACGTTCGGCGCCGAGCTGGCCGACCCCGGCGGGCTGCCGCCGGGGCCGTGGCTGCGGACGGAGGACATCGGTGTCGTCCACGACGGTGAGCTCTACGTCACCGGACGGATCAAGGACCTGATCATCGTGGACGGCCGCAACCACTTCCCGCAGGACATCGAGATGACCGCGCAGGAGGCGCACCCGGCCGTGCGCCCGGGGCATGTCGCCGCGTTCGCCCTGCCCGGACCGGACACCGAGCGGCTGGTGGTCGTGGCCGAGCGCAACCGGCGCGTCCCGCTCGGACGGCTCGACCCGCGCGAGGTGGCGGCGGCGGTGCGCGGGGACGTCAGCGCCGGGCACGAGATGAGCGTCCACGACTTCGTGCTGGTCGAGCCGGGCGGGGTGTCCCGCACGTCCAGCGGGAAGGTCGCGCGGGACGCCACCCGGCGGCGCTACCTCGCCGGCGCGCTGCCGACGACGCGGGCGCGCCTCGCGGCCCGTCCGGATGCTTGAGGGGCTCGGGCGGCTCGTCCACCGGCGGCGGTGGGCCTTCCTGCTCCTGGTCATCGTGCTGACGGGCGCGGCCGGCGCGTTCGGGCCCGGTCTGTTCGGGCCCGGCGTGTTCGCCAGGTTCAAGTCCGGCGGCTTCGAGGACCCGCGCGCCTCGTCGGCGCTGGCCGACAGGCTCGGCCGGGCCTACTTCGGCGGCACGGACCCCGACGTCCTCGTCCTGTATCGCAGCGACACCATGAAGGCGGACGATCCGCGCTTCAAGCGCGCCATCACCATGACGACCGCGCGGCTGCCCAGGGACCGTGTCGAACAGGCGGTCACCTACTGGGCCCCCGAAGGCGTGAGGGCGGGCTCGCTGGTGTCCCGCGACCGGCACGCGACGCTCGTCGCGCTGGAACTGCGCGGCGCGGACGAGCCCGCGAAACTGAAGAACTACGAGGCCGTGCGGGCCCGGCTGCGCGCGCCGGGGCTGACCGCGCGGTTCGGCGGCGCCGTCCCGCTGGCGAAGGAGTTCGGCGAGCAGGCCGCCGCCGACATCGTGCACGCCGAGACGATCACCGCGCTGCCGCTGCTCCTGCTGCTGACGATGCTGTTCGGCGCGTTCGCGGCGGCGGTGCCGCCGCTGCTCGTGGCGATGTTCGCGATCCTCGGCGGGCTCGCCGTCCTGCACGCGGTGACCTACGCGGCGGACGTGACCTCGTTCGCGCCGGAGGTCGTCACGATGATGGGCGCCGGGCTCGCGATCGACTACTCGCTGCTGGTCGTCGGCCGGTTCCGCGAGGAACTCGCCCGCCGGCCCGGCGCGCCGCGCGAGGACGCCCTCGGCGCGACCATGGCCACCGCCGGACGCACGGTCGTGGCCTCCGGCGTCACCGTGTCCGCCGCGCTGGGCGGGCTCCTCCTCTTCCCCCAGATGTTCCTCCGGACGATCGGCCTGGCCGGGATCGCCACGGTCGCCGTCGCGGTCTTCGGCGCGACCGTCCTGCTGCCGACCTGCCTGGCGCTCCTGGGCCCGCGCGTCGAATGGGGGCGGATGCCCTGGCGCGGCCCCGGGCGAGCGCGGCGCGACCCGGACGGCGGCTTCTGGTACCGGCTGGCGCGGAGCGTGATGAGGCGTCCGCTGCCGTACTTCGCGGCGGTGCTCGTCGTGCTGGGGGTGATGGCGGTCCCGTTCCTGGGCGTCCGGTTCGTGGGGATCGACGCTCGGGTGCTGCCCGAGGGCAGCGGCGCGCGAACCGTCGCGGAGACGGTCGAGCGCGACTTCCCGGGCGGGGCCGCCGAGCCGATCGACGTGGTCGTGTCCGGCGACCTGGTCCCGCGCGGGTGGAAGCCCGGCCGCCGCGCGACCGTCCCTCCCTACCTGGAGGACTTCCGCAGGCGGCTGGGGGCGCTGCCGGGCGTGACGGACGCGCGGTTCACCGGCTACTCCGGCGAGTACGGGGGCGCGCGGATCTCCATCACGCACCGCTATGACCCGCTTGACGCGCGGGCGCGGGACCTCGTGCGGACGGTCCGCCGGATGAGCCTGTCCAAAGACGGCTACCCGATGCACGTCGACGTCGGCGGCGGCACGGCCACGCGGATGGACCTGATGGCCGGCCTCGCACGGACACTGCCGAAGATGGCGATCGTCGTCGGGCTCGCGACGTTCGTCCTGCTGTTCATGTTCTTCCGGTCGATCGTGCTGCCGCTGAAGGCGATCGCGATGAACGTCCTGTCGATCGGCGCGTCCTTCGGCGCGATCGTGTGGGGGTTCCAGGAGGGGCACCTCGCGGGCGTCCTGGACTTCACCCCGACCGGCGGCGTCGAGGCCACCAGCATGATCCTGGTCCTGGCGGTCGTGTTCGGCCTGTCCATGGACTACGAGGTGTTCCTGCTGAGCCGGATCCGCGAGGAGTGGGACCGCACCCGCGACGACCGCGCCGCCGTCGCGTCCGGCATGCAGCGCGCCGGCGGCGTCGTCACCGGCGCCGCGCTGCTGTTCCTCGTCGTCGTCGGCGGGTTCGCGACGGCGGGCCTCACGGTCGTCAAGCTGATCGGCGCCGGCATGTTCGTCGCCGTGGCGGTGGACGCGGCGCTCGTGCGCTCGCTCCTCGTCCCGGCGACGATGCGGTTCCTGGGCGCCGCGAACTGGTGGCTGCCGCGCCCGCTCGCCGCCCTGCACGCCCATATGGATCTACGCGAACGCGATTCCACCGGCCCCCTTGACCTCCATTGGGAAAAGCCTCCCGGGTTGGAATGAAGAACGCGGTGCCGTTCTCCGGAATCGGGATTTCGTGCGGCGTCCGAACGGCGGAATTACTCAGAATTCGGAGGCGCGCCGCCGGGGTAGGGTGAGGCCGCTGATCAGCCCGCCGACCAGGACGAGAACGGCCGCGAGCAGCAGACCCGACGCCGTTCCGTCACGGAACCTCTCCAATTCGGCGGCGCTCGCGCCCGGCGCGGGGACGTGCTGGACGAGCAGCCCGAGTATCGCGATCCCGAACGCGCCGGACGCCTCGCGGACGAGGTTGACGACACCGCTCGCGACGCCCGCCCGCTCCTCCGGGACGGCCTTCAGCACATAGACCATCAGCGGCATCCCCATGGCCGCGCCGACGCCGACGACCAGGACGCCGGGCATGAGGTCGGTGTAGCCGTCGCCCTGCCGGATCGTGGAGAACCAGACCATGCCGCACGCCATGACCGCGAGCCCGCCGCCGATCGCCGGACGCGGGCCGAACCGGTCGGCCAGCCGGAACGCGACCGGCGTCAGCAGCATGACCGCGATGGCCGGGGGCAGCAGCACGAGGCCCGCCCGGGGCGGCGAGAACCCGAGGTAGCGCTGGAGGAACACCGCCGAGTAGAAGATCATCCCGTTGAAGCCGGCGCCGTAGAGCAGTTGCGAGGCCAGCCCGCCCGCGAAGACCCGGTCGCGCAGGTGGCGCGGGTCGATCATCGGGTCGGCGGCCCGGTGCTCGACCCAGGCGAAGCACGCCGTCCCGGCGGCGGCGGCCACGAGCGCGCCGAGCGCCGCCCGGTCGCCGAAGCCGTGCCGCCCGCCGTGCTCAAGCGCGAACGTCAACGAGAACAACGTCACCGCGGAGACGAGGAGGCCGGGCAGGTCGACGCGCGCGCCACTCTTCCCCTCCCTCCCGGTGAGCACGATCAGCCCGAGCAGTATGACGAGCACCCCGGGGACGAGGTTGATGAGGAAGATCCATCCCCAGTCCCAGTGCTGGACGATCAGGCCGCCCACCGTCGGCCCCGCCGCGGTCGCCACCGACGCGGCGCCGACCCACACGATGGTGCCGACCGTCCGCCGCCGGTCGTCGCGCCCGACGGTGATCATGACCTGGGTGGCGGGCAGCGCGAGCGCGGCCCCGGCGCCCTGCACGACGCGCGCGAGGATCAGCGGACCGGCCCCGGTGGCGAATCCGCAGGCAGCGGACGCGGCGGTGAACACCGCCATGCCCGCGACGAAGGTGGCGCGGCAGCCGAGGACGTCGGCGAGCCGCCCGCCCGCGACCAGCAGGCAGGCGAACGCCAGGATGTAGCCGGTCGCGACCCAGTCCCGCGCGGCGTCGGACAGGCGCAGCTCGCGCATGATCGTGGGCAGCGCGCCGGTGACGACCGTGTTGTCCATCGTGATCATGAAGGCGCCGACGGCGACCACCGCGAGCGTCCACCGGTACCCGCCGCGCGTCACCCGGCCCACCCGTCCCCGTGTTCCCGGGAAATTCGCCGCTTCCCCCTAAAACCACCATTCGCTATTGTCACTACAGGTTTGTAACCGGTCACGCGCTTCCAAGCGACCTGCTGAGTGGGTGAACTATCCCATCGGTCCGAAATGGTCACTTCGGAGTCCTGTGATCACCGTGTTCGGCGCGAAGGGGGAAAGGTGGTTCGGGTCCGGATCATAAGACGGGCAACTTAGGACAAGTCGCCTCTCCCTCTGCCTTGATGAAAGATCCCGGTTTTCACAAGGGGAACCCCGCCGCATGCAGAGCAATGATCTTTCCGGAGCCGCCAGGACCCGCGCGGACGCGATCCGCCGGCACCTGGTCGAGCAGGTCGCACGCCGCGCCGGGATCCCCGGCGGCGAGGTCGACACCGACCGCCCGCTGGAGGAGTTCGGCCTCGCGTCCCGGGACGCGGTCGCGATCGCGGGCGAGCTGGAGCGGATGCTCGGCCGGGCCCTGCCCGCGACGCTCGTCTGGGAGCACCCGACGATCACCGGCCTCGCCGAGGCCCTGGCGGACGACCCGCCCACCGCCTCCCCAGGGCCGGAACGCGGCCGCGCGCCCGGCGGAGACGAGCCGATCGCGGTGGTCGGGATCGGCTGCCGCTTCCCCGGCGGCGACCGCGACCTCACCGGCCCGCGCGACTACTGGCGTTTCCTCACCGGAGGCGGCGACGCGATCCGCGAGGTCCCGGACGGCCGCTGGGACGCCTTCGACGACGGCTCCCCCGAGACCCGCGACCTGCTCGCGCGGACGACGCGGCACGGCGGGTTCCTGTCCGACATCGCCGGTTTCGACGCGGCGTTCTTCGGGATCGCCCCGCGCGAGGCGGCGGCGATGGACCCGCAGCAGCGCCTCGTCCTGGAGGTGGCGTGGGAGGCGTTCGAGCACGCGGGCATCGCCCCGGCGTCGCTGCGCGGGAGCCGCACCGGCGTGTTCGTCGGGGTGTCGGCGCCGGAGTACGCGGCGCTCACCGCGTCCGACCCGGGCTCGCTCGAACCGTTCACGGCGACCGGCGCGGCGCCGAGCGTCGTCGCGAACCGCCTGTCCTACCTGCTCGACCTGCGCGGACCCAGCCTGGTCGTCGACACGGCGTGCTCGTCGTCGCTGGTCGCGGTGCACCTCGCGGCGCGGGCGCTACGCGGCGGCGAGGCGGACGTGGCGCTCGCGGGCGGCGTGAACGTGCTGCTGTCGCCCATGGTCACCAGGACCTTCGACCTCGCCGGAGGGACGGCGGCGGACGGGCGCTGCAAGCCGTTCGACGCGTCCGCCGACGGGATGGTCCGCGCGGAGGGCTGCGGCGCGGTCGTCCTGAAGCGCCTCCGCGACGCGGCGCGCGACGGCGACCGGGTGCTCGCCGTCGTCCGGGGCTCCGGCGTGAACTCCGACGGCCGCTCCAACGGGCTCGTCGCGCCGAACGCCGGCGCGCAACGCGCGCTGCTGCGCGAGGTGTACGCGGCGGCGGGCGTCGGCGTCCACGACGTCGACTACATCGAGGCGCACGGGACGGGCACGCTCCTGGGCGACCCGATCGAGGCGGGGGCGGTCGGCGCGGTGCTCGGCGCGGGCCGTCCGCCCGGCGAGCCGCTCCTGCTCGGCTCCGCGAAGTCGAACCTCGGGCACCTGGAATCCGCGGCGGGCGTCGCGGGGCTCATCAAGGCGGTCCTCGCGCTACACCACCGGATGATCCCGCCGACCGTCCACTACCGCGAACCGAACCCGCACATCCCGTTCGGCGAGCTGCGGCTGGCGGTCGCCGCCGCCGGGACACCGTGGCCGGAGCGCGGCCGACCGGCGCGGGCCGGGGTCTCCGGATTCGGGTTCGGCGGGACGAACGCGCACGTCATTTTGGAGGAGGCGCCTGCCGCCGAGCCGCCCACCGAACGTGCGGCGGTGCGGACCTTCCCGCTGTCGGACGTCGACGACGCCCGTGTCCGCGAGCACGCCGCCGTCCTCGCCGGATGGCTCGGTACCGGCGATGGCGCCGCCCTCGCCGACGTCGCCCACACCATGGGGAGGCGCACCGGACGCGGCCGTTCCCGCGCCGCCGTGACCGCCCGCGACCGGGCCGGGCTCGTCGCGGGCCTGACCGCGCTCGCGGACGGCCGCCCGCACCCCGACGTCGTCGCGGGCACCGCGGCCGAGTCTCCTGGCCGTCCGGTATGGGTGTTCTCGGGGTACGGCGCGCAGTGGCCGGGCATGGCGCGGCGGCTGCTGGACGAGGAGCCCGCGTTCGCCGAGGCCATCGACGACCTCGACACCCTGTTCGCCGACGAGAACGGCCCCAACCTGTGGACGCTGCTGGAACAGGGCCGCATACAGGACGGGCCGTCCGTCGCGATGCCGGTCCTGTTCGCTGTGCAGATCGGGCTGGCCCGCATGTGGGCGTCCTACGGCGTGACGCCCGGCGCGGTCATCGGACACTCGATGGGCGAGGTCGCGGCGGCGGTCGTCGCGGGCGCGCTCACCCTCCAGGACGGCGTGAAGGTGATCTGCCGGAGGTCCCGGCTGCTGGCGCGGCTGTCCGGCGGCGGCGCGATGGCGGTGATCGGCGCGTCCGCGCGGGAGACCGGCCTGCTCGCCGCCGGGCTCCCCGAGGTCCACACGGCGGTCCACGCCGCACCGGGCCAGACCGTCGTCACCGGCGACGCCGCGCAGGTCGCCGAGGTCGTCGCCCGCGCCGAGGCGGAGGGACGGCTCGCCCGGCCCGTCCAGGCCGAGGGCGCGGGCCACTCGCCGCAGGTCGACCCGCTGCTGCCCGACCTGCGCGAACTCCTCGCGGGCGTCGGCGCCGACCCCGGCACACCCCTCGCCGACGGGATCGTCCGCTACACCACCGCGCTGGACGACCCGCGCTCCGCGCCCGTGCCCGACGCCGAGTACTGGGCCGCGAACCTGCGCGCACCCGTCCGGCTGCTGGAGGCGGTGGCGGCGGCCGCAGGCGACGGTCACCGGACGTTCATCGAGGTCAACGCGCATCCGATCCTCGCGCACGCGATGACGGAGACACTGGAGGGCACCGGCGCGCTCGTCACGCACACGCTGAAACGGGCCCGGGACGACACCCTGACCTTCCACACCCGGCTGGCCCTCCTCGCCGCGCACGGCCACCCGACCGCCGCCCCCGGCGGACGGGTCACGGACGTGCCGCTCCCACCGTGGCGACACACCCGACACTGGGCTGACCTGCGCCGCCGCGTGTCCGCGCCCGACGAACACCCGCTGCTCGGCGCCCATGTCGAACTGCCCGGCGAGGACCGGCACGCCTGGCGCGCCGACGTCGGCCTCGCCGTCCACCCCTGGCTGCGGGACGCGGCCGTCCACGGTCTGCACGCGCTGCCGGTCGCGGCGTTCGCGGAGATGGCGCTGGCGGCGGGGGCCGAGGCGCTCGGCACCGGCGACGTCCGCGTCAACGGCCTGTGGATGGAGCGTACGCTCGCGCTCGCCGACCACACGACCGTGACCACGACGTTCGCCGAGGCGGAGCAGCGGGTGGAGATCCACGCGCAGACCCCGGCGGGCACCTGGGTGCGGCTGGCCAGCGCCGACGTCGGCGAGGACCACCGCGCCCCCTTCGTCTCCGCCCTCCCCGCCCGCGCGGGCGGCGTCGAGGTCGCGGGAGCGGAGCGCGGCCGCTACCGCCTGCATCCCGAGGTGTTCGGACGCTGCCTCGCGGTGCTGTCCGCGGAGGCGGGCGCCGTCGAGCCCGGAGTGTGGCTGGCCGAGACCATCGACGTGCTGCGCGTCCACGGGCCGACCCATCGGGGCGGCCGGGTCCGCGCGGAGGTCGTCCAGGACGACGACGGCATGTCCGGTTCCCTGCGGCTCCTCGACCCGGAGGGACGCATCCTCGCCGAGGCGACCGGCATCGTCCTGCGGCGCGTCGAGCGCCACGACGTGCCCGTGCCGGTCGCGGACAAACTGGTCGAACACACCTGGGTCAGGGCGCCGCTCGCGGCACCGCCCCGGCCCGGCGGCACCTGGCTCATCCTCTCCGACGAGGACGACGCGCTCGCCGCGGCCACCACCGCCGGCCTGGAGGCGGCGGGCCGCCACGTCACCCGCGAACGGTCGACCGCCGGCCTGCCGGACGGCGTGGTGCTGATCCCGTCCGCCGATCTGGTGGACGAGCGGCTCGTCCTCGCCATCGCGGACATCAGCCGCTCCCTCCCCGACGGGCCGCGCCTATATATAGCGACCCGCAATGCGCTTCCTGTTCTGGAGGGCGAGGCGGGCGAACCCGGCCACGGTTGCGTCGGCGCGCTGGCCCGCGTACTGGCGTCCGAGCGGCCCGCCCAGCGGACGACGCTCGTGGACGCCGACCGCCCCGCCGACCTGGTGACCGAACTGCTCGCGGGCGACGCGGCGCGCGAGGTCGCCTGGCGGTCGGGCACCCGGTACGCGGCGCGGCTGGCCCGCGCCGCCCTGCCGCCGCCGGACGGCAGGCGCGGACGCATGGTCCGGCGCGGCGGCGCCTACGTGATCACCGGCGGATACGGACGGCTCGGCCTGCTCACCGCGCGACTGCTGGCCGAGCGCGGCGCCGGGCGGATCGTCCTGTCCGGACGCTCGGGCCCCGGCGCCGACGCCGAGAAGGTGATCGCCCACCTCCGCGAGGACGGCGTGGACGTCGGCGTCGTCCTCGGCGACATCGCCCGCCCCGGCACCGCCGAACGCCTCATCCGCGTCGCGGGCGAGGGCGGCGCGCGGCTGCGCGGGGTGGTCCACGCCGCGGGCGACGACGCTCCCGGCCCGGGTGTTCTCCACAGGGTGTGGACGGCGAAGGCCGAGGGCGCCCGCCGGATCAGCGAGGCCACCTGGGACCTCGACCTCGACTGGCTCGTCGCGTACTCCTCCGCGGCGGCGCTGCTCGCCGCACCCGGCCGGGCCGCCCACGCGGCGTCCGGCGCGGCGGTCGACGCGCTCATGGCCTACCGCCGCGCGAACGGCCGTCCCGGAACCACCATCAGCTGGGGCACATGGTCACCCCACGGGACCGCCGTCCCCATGCTCGAACCGATGAGCCCGGAGGAGGGCACGGAGGCACTGGAGGCGCTGATCGTCCACGGGATGCCCGCGACGGGCGTCCTGCGCCTCGACGCCGAGGCGGCCGTCGAGCTGTTCCCCGGGATCAGGTCCATTCCGTACTTCGCGTCGGTGCCCTCCCCGAGCGAGTGGCCGGGCGCGGCCGCACTCCGGCGCCTCGACCCCGCCACCGCCCGCACGATGATCGCCGCTCGACTCAGGGACCGGATCGCCGCCATCCTCGGCTACGCCCCGGCCCACCTGGACCCGGCCGTCCCACTGACCGACCTCGGCCTGGACTCGCTGCTCGCCGTCCGGATCAAAAGCGCCGTCGAACACGACCTGGGGCTGACGGTTCCCCCGTCCGTCCTGCTCCAGGGCGCGAGCGTGAACACGTTCGCGGACTGGACCACCGCCCGACTGGCCCTGACCACCCCCGAAAAGGCGGGCGGTTCGAGTTCGCGGGAGGGCATCGCGCCGGGGCGGGCAGCGAGTGAGGGCGGGGCCCTCTTCGTCGCGCATCCGGCGGGCGGGACGACCGCCTGCTACCGCGGGCTCGCCGGTCTTCTTGGGCCAGGCCAGAGCATCCACGGTCTGGAGCGGTTCGAGGACGCGCCGCCGGTCGAGGAGCGCGCGGCCCGGTACGTCCGGCACCTGCGGGACGTCCGGCCCGACGGAGCGCTCCGGCTCGGGGGCTGGTCGTTCGGCGGCGTCCTCGCCTACGAGACGGCACGGCAGCTCACGGCGGCCGGACGCGAGGTCGAGCTGGTCGCGCTGTTCGACGCGGGCCTGCCGCTCCCCGTCGCCGACGAGTCCGACGCCCTCGCCCGCCGCTTCGCCCTGTTCGTCCGCCACATCAACGCCACCTACGGCCTGGATGTGGCCCTCTCCTACGACGAACTCGCCGGGCTGGACGAGCGGGCGCAACTCGCCCTGGTCATGGAGCGCGCCGCGCCGCTGGCGGACCGCCTTCCCCCGGAGGCCCTCGTCCACCAGCTCGCGTCCCACCAGGACACGAGATCCCTGGAAACGTACGAACCGAAGCCCTACTCCGGACGCGTGATCCTCTATCGCGCACCGGAGGAGACCCCCTGGACGGTGAAGGACGCGCGGTACGTCCTCGACGGGACCAACGGCTTCGGCGCGTACTGCCCGGACCTTGAGGTCGTCCCGATCCCCGGGGCGCACCATCTGAACCTGCTCGACCCGCCGGCCGTGGAGACCCTCGCCGCGCACCTGAAGCAGGAACTCGCGCGGCCCGCCCCCACCCGCTGAGGAAACCCCCACGGAGGAACCCCCATGGTCCACCTTTGCTCCTCGCACGACCTGCTCGACGCCGTCCGGTCCGGAGCGAGCGGACCCGAACTACGGGAGATCGAACTCCCCACGCGGTTCCGCGCCGCGTTCACCCGCAAGGACGAGGTCGGCATCTTCGACGGCCGTGCCGACAAGGACGTCCGGCGCTCCCTGCACGTCGGCGAGGTCGACATGCCCGAACTCGCCCCGGACGAGTGCGTCGTCGCCGTCATGTCCGCCGCGATCAACTTCAACACGGTCTGGTCGGCGATCTTCGAGCCCGTCCCGACGTTCGCGTTCCTGGAGAGGTTCGGGCGCCAGGGCCGGCACGGCGCCCGCCACGACCTGCCCTACCACGTCCTCGGCTCGGACGGCGCGGGCGTCGTCGTCCGCACCGGCCCCGGCGTGCGGCGCTGGAAGGCGGGCGACAAGGTCGTGCTCTCCCCCTCCTACGTGGACGAGCAGGACCACGGCTCCTACGACGACGGCATGATGAGCGAATCCCAGCTCGCCTGGGGATTCGAGACGAACTTCGGCTCACTGGGCGAGTTCTGCGTGGTCAAGGCGAACCAGCTCATCCGCAAACCCGCGCACCTCACCTGGGAGGAGGCGGGCGCGAGCACCCTGTGCGCCGCCACCGCCTACCGGATGCTCGTCGGCCGCCACGGCGCCCGGATGAAACAGGGCGACATCGTCCTCGTCTGGGGCGCCACCGGCGGCCTCGGCTCGTACGCCACGCAACTGGTGCGCAACGGCGGCGGGATCCCCGTGGCGGTCGTCTCGTCCGAGGAGAAGGCGGAACTCGTCCGCTCCCAGGGGTGCGAGCACGTCATCAACCGCACCGACCTGGACCTCGGCGAGCAGGGCCTGCGCCACCCCAAGGCGGGCCGGATCCTCGGCGAGACCATTCGCCGCCTCGTCGGCGAGGACCCCGGCATCGTGTTCGAGTACCTCGGCCACGAGACGTTCGGCGCGTCCGTCTACGTCGCCGGGCGCGGCGGCAAGATCGTCACCTGCGGCTCCTCGACCGGCTACCGGCACGAGTACGACAACCGCTTCCTCTGGATGCGGCTCAAGAGCATCATCGGCTCGCACGGCTTCAACTACCACGAGGCCGTCGAGACCAACCGCCTGATCGCCCTCGGCATGCTCCACCCGACCGTTTCCACGGTGTTCCCGCTGGACGAGGCGCCGCAGGCGACCCGCGCCGTCCAGACGAACCAGCACGTCGGCAAGGTGGCGGTCCTGTGCGCCGCCACCGCCGAAGGCCAGGGCGTCGACGATCCCGCCCTCCGCGACCGCCTGGCCGGACACCTCAACCGTTACCGCCGGTGACGCAAACTTTGCGTAGTCATTTGATTACTGCTAGTTTGCGGCCGTGCCTACAAAGCTGCACGAGCTCCCGCTGGAGATGGTCCGCAACCGGCCGGAACTCGTCCCCGAACTCTTACGGACCGTCTTCCACATCGACGTCCCCGCCCAGAGCCCGGCCACGCTGACGTCGGAGTCCTACGCCGACACCAACCCGGCCGAACTCCGCTGCGACGCCACCGTC
The DNA here is from genome assembly GCF_009733595.1 of Actinomadura litoris. Lineage (GTDB taxonomy): Bacteria > Actinomycetota > Actinomycetes > Streptosporangiales > Streptosporangiaceae > Spirillospora > Spirillospora litoris. The sequence continues at coordinate 316,529 of NZ_WOFH01000005.1, forward strand.
CTGCTCGGCGAGCCGGACGCCCCGACCCTCGGCGTCGTGGTGGAGTCGCAGCTACGGGTCAAGGAGGCCAAGTCCTACAGCTGGCCCGCCTACCTGGCCTCGCTGCGCCTGCGCCGCAAGTGCCCGGTCCTCCTCCTGGTGATCTGCCCCGACCAGGCCACCGCGCGCGGCTGCGCCGTCCCGATCGACATGGGCCATCCGGGCTGGGTGCTGAAGCCCCTGACCCTGTCCCCCGAAGGAGTCCCCCCGGTCGCCGACGAGGCCACGGCCCGGCGCCTCCCCGAACTCGCCGTGCTCAGCGCCGTCGCCCACCAGGACGGCCCCTGCGCCGAAACCGTCCTGAACAGCCTGGCCATAGCGCTGGGGGCCCTGCCCGAGGACACCCGCCAGCTATACCATGAACACGTCGCGCCACAACTCTCCGAAGTCGCTCGCAAGCTCTTGGAGGAGTCCATGAGGAAGACCGGCCTCCCAACGCTGGAGGACTACGCGAACAAGTACAAGGCCGAAGGCGAAGCCACAGGCGAGGCCAAGGCGCTGCTGCTCATGTTGAGGGCGCGAAGGGTCTCGGTGTCCGACGGGGTTCGTGAGCGGATCAGCGCGTGTAAGGACCTGGATCAGCTTGAGCGCTGGATCCTGCGCGCCGCTTCCGTCGAAGCCGCCGAAGATCTGTTCATCTGACCGAAGCGTGGCTCGATGTAGGTCCGCCTGCGCAGGCGGCAGGCGGACCTTGCCCGCGGGTGCTTGGAAAGGTCCATGAGGAAGACCGGCCTCCCAACGCTGGAGGACTACGCGAACAAGTACAAGGCCGAAGGCGAAGCCGTGGGCCTGGCCAAGGGCGAGGCTACGGGGGAGGCCAAGGGGGAGGCCAAGGGGGAGGCCAAGGGGGAGGCCAAGGGGGAGGCCAAGGCGTTGCTGCTCATGTTGGGGGCGCGGGGGGTTCCGGTGTCTGACGGGGTTCGTGAGCGGATCAGCGCGTGTAAGGACCTGGATCAGCTTGAGCGCTGGATCCTGCGCGCCGCTTCCGTTGAGTCCGCCGAGGAACTTTTCGACTGAGGCCGAAGCGATCAGTCGTTTTTGCAGTGGGTCGGGGAGGGGCGGAATGGGCCCAGCGTTCCTCGTTGCATCCAGTAGTGGGACTGGTGCGGTTTCCAGATGGCCACCATGACCCAGCCCTGTGGGGTGTCCGTCCAGCGGACGACCTCAATGACCTCGCCGCGTGCTTTCTCTTGGATGACCTCGCTGCCCGTGTCCGAGTATTCGTAGACGGCGGCGGTCTCGGCGGTCACGCTGGTGCACTGCCATTTCTCGGGCGTCGAGGTGGGTGGCACCGGGGGCTTGCGGGCTTTGGGACGCGCGGGACGCACATGGCGGGGGACGGGGCGCGCCGGCAAAGGCGCGGGCTCGGGGCGCTGGGTGGAGCGTTTCGGCTCTGGCTTCGGCTCGGGTGACGTGGTGTCCGGGGCGTCGGGCGTGGCGGCGACGACCTGGGGCGCGGAGGGCGGCGGGGCGGGGGCCGACTGGTCGACCCAGCGGGCCTGCGAGGAGCCCGAGACGACGGTGGCCGTGGATAAGACGACGCCGAGGCCGAACGCGGCGCCGGCCCAGATCGCGGTGCGTGCGACGCGGAAGCCGCCGTCGGCCTGGGCCCGCGCGTGCGCCTCGACCCGCAGGACGATCGGGACGCCGGTCACCGGCGGCGGGTCGTCGGTGGGCGGGTCCTCGGCGGGGGGCCTGGGGGAGTAGAAGGCGCCGTTCTTGTGTTCGAGGGCGTCCTGGTAGAGCCGCGGCAGCAGTTCCAGGTCGTCGTCCTGGAGGGCGTGGGGAGTGGACTCGAAGTAGCGCAGCATCGTGGCGAACTGCACGGCGTCGGGCAGCGCCCTGCGCTGCGTGAGCCAACCCCGGACGGTTCCTTTCGGCAATCGGACCGGTACCTCAAGCTGCTCCCCGTATGTTTCCAACTTGCTGTACGTGCCGCGCCCGCACCTACCGAAAACTGCGGCGAGTCGGCCGTAGAAGGCGTTGATCGGATCGCTGCTCACGTTGATCACTCCCCCTGTTACTGCTCCCGTGCCAGAAGTGTGCCCCGCCGTTGGACTGGTCGCAAACACTATGCGCGCAAACACGGGACCGGACCCTTCTGGACTGTGCCAAAACGCGGGAACGCGCGAGTTCGCGCGAGCTCGCGCGTTCTCGTCCACCAGTTCGGCGGGGCTGCGGTGAACCCCTTTCGAATGGCTTCCCGATCGGTCACGGTGATGCGTGAGCCGCTCGGTCCGGAGCGGTGATCCATGCGGACGCGGCCGACCATGTCGCGTCGTCACAGGAGGCTTACATGACCATGCCGATGCTCCCCGGCCGCCGGGTCGTCGTGACCGGAGTGGGCGCGGTCCTCGCCGCGGGAATGCTCGTGGCCGGGCCCAGCGCGAACGCCGAGAGCGCCGACGCCGCCGACGCCGCCCAGAACGGGGCGGTGGCGAACACCCGGTACACGGCCAAGTGGAACATCCGACTCACGGTGAACCGCAGGACCCACCGCATCCGCGCACGGGGCGAGATCACGGACACGACCAGGAACAAGAGGGTCCGGGTGGCGGTCCAGTCCCGCGTCCAGCGCAAGGACGGGCGCCGTTGGGTCACGGTCTACACGGGCCCCCGCGTCGAGAGGTGGGAGCACGCCGTCAGCGACACCGGCCTGCGCGGCTGCGCCCGCGGCAAGACCTACCGGGGGGTCTACAACTTCAACTACAACAGGGGCATGAAGCGGTTCACGAAGGTGACGCGCGCCGTCACCTGCTGACCTGGACAGCGGTCGGAGCCGTGGGGGGGGAGCCCCGCCCGGC
>NZ_WOFH01000005.1:319381-346395 GCF_009733595.1 Actinomadura litoris
TCCCTTTGGGTCCGCGCCCTGCCCCCTCCTCCCGTGCCCGGGGGGCGGAGCCGTGCCGTGGCGCCACGGCACGGCTCCGACCGCTGTGAGGATTTCTCAAGACCCTTCCCGCGATTTGCGGTGGTCGGTGGCCAGCGCGGCGAAGGGGAGCGGGCAGCGGGGTTCGCGTGAGCAGGCCATGAGGTCGTCGCATCCGGCGTTCAGCGCCTCGCGCAGGCTGCCGGCGATGACCTCCAGGTCGGCGATCCTGGCTTCGACCTCGGCCAGTTTGGCCTGTGCGCGCACCGCGAGACCGGTTTCCGGGGGCCGGTGGCGGTGGGCGCCGGTCTCCAGCAGCTCGCCGATCTCCTCCAGAGTGAAGCCCAGCCGCTGCGCGGTTTTGATCACCCGGAGCAGGGTCACGGTCTCGGCGGGGTACAGGCGGTGGCCGCCCAGGCTCCGCGCGGGCTCGGCGATCAGCCCCCGCCGCTCGTAGTAGCGCAGGGTCTGCGGGTTCACCCCGGCCGCCTCGGCGACCTGGCTGGAGCGCAGCCCCTCGTATCCGAACCGGGCTCCCACCATCCCGACACCTCCTCAGACTCCGGCCGTCCACGCTACGACGGCAAACCCGGGCCGGGGTACCGGATGCGAGGACTTTTACCAGGTCAGCCTGGGCCGATCCGTTCGGCGAGCGCCGCCACGACCGGTGCGTGGCCGTCGTCGGCGGCGACCTCCAGCGTCAGCGCGCCGCCTGCCGCGGTCATCGTGAAGGTGAAGAACGAGCAGCACGCGGTCTCCCGTGCCGCGAGTTCGGCGGCGCGTCCGGCCAGTTCCGGTTCGGGTCGCATGCGGAGCCGCATTCGCCCTGGCGCGATTAACGTCACTTCGGTGGCCGCCTCGGCGAACAGCGCGTCGAACTCGGCGACGCGCAATGGCCTCTGGGCCGTGGGCAACGTGCACGACGGCGGGGCCCACCCTTCGTCCTGAACCGCCGGAGTCGGACCGGTCCGCTGCTTGAACTCCATGGAACGACGGTAAGGCTGTACCTCGGTACCGGATTCAAGGTGCGGGCTCCCGCCGGCGGGGGCGTCCGCCGGCGGGAGCGCCCGGGGGTCAGTAGGTCACGTCGCTCTTCTTGCAGAGGGTCTGCTTGCCCTTGTTGTTGTAGGTGCACTTGTCGTCCAGCGTCCAGAAGTTCTTGGCGTAGGCGGAGCCGACGTAGCGGTACTTGCCGTTGAACACGCAGTAGCCGCCGCCGCCCGCCTGGATGTAGCCGAGAGCGTCGTAGACGTTGAACTTGTAGACCTTGAAGCCCTGCCCCACGCGGAGGGTGAAGTGGCGGCGCGTCTTGAGGCGCCACCGCATCGAGATGTCGGTCGACTTCTCCTGGGTCACCTGGAAGCCGACGGCCAGGTTGATGGACTTGATGGGCGCGCCGAGGGTCGCGGTGACGACGTTGGAGACCTTCTCGCCCTTCTTGATCTCGACGTTCTTCGGGCCCCAGGCCGAGGTGCGCCACGGATAGTTGTTGTTCCAGACGTACTGCGTCCGCTCGAAGTGGCGGTATTTGGCGACCCTGGAGTTCGGGACGACGCAGGGCACCTTGGCCTTCTTCGCGGAGACGTGCGTCCCGGCCGAGACCGTGGATACCTTGCTGCTGCCCGGGTCGTCCTGGAGGACCGTGGCCAGGCCGCCCCCGCCGACGGCGGTCACGGCGGTCGCGATCATCGCGATCTTCACTGCCTTGCGGGTCATGGGGGTCCTTCCGACTGTGGCTGGTGCGTCGAAAGGAACCTAAGTCCGGGACGGGTGCGCAGGTCAGAGCCCTAGGGCCCCATTGGCGGCAGGGCCTTAGGGCCCTAGGCGGGGATTCCCGTGAGGTCGGCGGAGAGCCGCCAGAGGCGCGCGGCCGCTTCCGCGTCGGCGGCCCAGGCGGCGACGCCGTTGCCGAGGACGGCGCCCGGCTCGGCGGGCTCGGCTATGTCGCCGTCCTCGCAGTAGACGCCGCCGAGGCCGTCCAGGAGGGGCGAGGTCGCGGCCCACACCTGGGTCGCCGCGCCCTGTTCGGGGGTCTTCCAGCCGGTGTTCGTGGGGCTGGCCTCGATCATCGCGGAGAGGTCGGCCAGTTCCCTCTCGGACATGTGGCGGCCCAGGGAGGTCGCGATGGTTCCGGGATGCACGGAGAACGCGCGGACTCCCGCGTCGCGGCCGAGAGCGTCCAGATGGACGGCGAACAGGGCGTTCGCTGTTTTCGCCTGGCCGTAGGCCAGCCACTTGTCGTAGCCGTTCTCGAAATGCACGTCGTCCCAGCGGATGTCGGAGAGCTGGTGGCCGTTGGAGGAGACCGACACCACCCGCGCGCCGCCGTCCGCGATCGCCGGCCAGAGGCGGTTGACCAGGGCGTGGTGCCCGAGGTGGTTGACGCCGAACTGGCTCTCCCAGCCGGGGCCGACGCGGGCCTCCGGGGACGCCATGACGCCCGCGTTGTTGATCATCAGGTCGACGGGGCGGCGGGAGGCGAGGAAGCGCTCGGCGAACGACTCGATGCTCCGCGGATCCGCGAGGTCGAGCTCCTCGATCTCGACGCCGGGGACGTCCTTCAGCGCCTCCTCGGCGGCCGGGCGGCGGCGCGCCGGGACGATCACTCGGGCGCCCGCCTGGGTGAGGGCCCGGGTCGTCGCCAGCCCGAGGCCCGAGGCTCCGCCGGTGACGACGGCGAGCCGTCCCGAGAGGTCGATGCCCGCGAGGACGTCCGCGGTGGTGCTCCGCGCGCCGAAACCCGAACCGATCTTGTGCTGCGGTGTGGTCATGGCTCGAAAGTAGGAGCTGGAGTGAACTCCAGGTCAAGCGCGAGGCGTTCCGCCATCAGCGAGAGTACGTTCCGTACGTTACGTACGTTTGGCAAGGTGGACCCATGAGGCTTCTGATGCTGGGCGGGACGGAGTTCGCAGGTCGCGCCATCACCGAGGACGCGCTCGCGCGCGGCTGGGAGGTCACCGTCTTCCACCGGGGACGCCACGATCCACCGACCGGGGCGGTGTCGCTCCACGGTGATCGTGCGGAGCCCGGCGGGTTGAAGGCGCTCGGCGAGGGGGAGTGGGACGCGGCCGTCGACACCTGGTCGGGCGCGCCGTCCGCGGTGCGGGACGCGGCGCGCCTGCTCGCCGACCGCGTCGGCCGCCACGTCTACATCTCCAGCCGGTCCGTCTACCCGTTCCCGACGGCACCCGGGCTGGGCGAGGACGCGCCCGTCGTCGACGGTTCCGCGGACGCGGGCGAGGTCGAGTACCCGCAGGCCAAGCGGGGCGGCGAGCTGGCGGCGACGGGCGCGTTCGGTGACCGGGCGCTGCTCGCCCGGGTGGGGCTGATCATCGGGCGGTACGAGAACATCGGGCGGCTGCCGTGGTGGCTCACGCGGATGGCCCGGGGCGGGAAGGTGCTGGCCCCCGGGCCGCGGAACCATGGCCTGCAATACGTCGACGTCCGCGACCTCGCGGCCTGGACATTGGACGCTATCGAGCAAGGACTCGGCGGCCCGTACAACCTCGCCGGCCCGGTCGACCACACGACGATGGGTGAATTCCTCCAAGCCTGCGCCGACGTGACCGGGAACAAGGCCGAACTGGTCTGGGCCGATCCGGAATCGATTCTCGCGGCGGGCATCGAACCGTGGATGGACCTCCCGGTCTGGCTCCAGCCCGGCGAGGTCTACGACACGATGATGCGGGCCGACGTCACCAGGGCGCTCGACTCCGGCCTTCGCAGCCGTCCGATACAGGACACGGTCGCCGACACCTGGGAATGGCTGCGGAGCATCGGCGGGCAGGCCCCGCACCGCCCCGACCGTCCGAAACTCGGATTGGATCCGGAAAAGGAAAGAGAATTCCTCGCTCACACGGAATCGGGCGAGGTCGCCGAGCCCCGCCGGAACTCGGCCTCATAACGCGCCTCGCCCAAGACCGAACGCGCGCGGGCGGCGATCCGGTCGACGTCGGTGCGTTCCGCCGGGGGCAGCGGCGCGCCGACGGACGCGCGCAGCGCCGCGGCCGTGCCGAGGAGGCGGGCGGCCTCGTCCGGCGCCCCTCCGAGGACGCGCGCCCCCGCGATGCCCTCCAGGGCGAGCGCCACGGCGCGCGGATCGCCGACCTCGCGCGCCGATTCCAGACCTTCGCGGTGCGCGGCCAGCGCGGCGGACGCGTCGCCGCGAAGCTCGGCGATGAATCCCAGCTCCGCCAGTACGAGCGCCAGTCCCGGCTCGCCCTTCTGAGTCCGGATCCAGCGCAGCCACGGCAGGAGGTGCGCCTCGGCGGTGTCCAGATCGCCGCGGTGGCGGGCGATGAGGGCCAGGCCGACCTCGGCGAAGTGCTCGGCGACCCGGTCCGAGGCGCCGACCGCGAGGCGGAGCGCGCGGCGGTGGTAGTCCTCGGCCGTGGCCGGGTCGCCGTCCAGCAGGGCGACGCGGCCGAGGCCGGAGAGGCTGAAGGACGCCTCCGTCCACAGGGGCAGCTCCTCGGCCATGCGGAGGCCGTCGCGGCGCAGCCCGGCGGCGCGGGCGTTGTCGCCGTGGATCTCGGCCAGCTCGGCGAGCGTGTTCGCGGTCTTGACGCCGCCCCAGCGGTCGCCGAGGTCGCGGAAGCTCGCGCGGCTCTCCTCGGCGTCGGCGCGCGCGGCGGCGAGGTCGGCGCGGGCCCGGTGGATGGACGCGCGGACGCTCAGCGCCGCGGCCGTGCCCCACCGGTCGCCGCGCGCGCGGAAGTCGCCGAGCGCCCGCTCGACCATGGACATCGTCAGGGCCAGGTCGCCGCAGCCGCGGTGGGCGAGGGCGAGGAACCACTGCGCCCACGGGTCGGCGTCCGGGACGTCGAACTCCACCACCGTGCCGGACAGCAGCGTGAACCCCGTCCGCCACACCTCGGCGCGGTCGCGCAGCGCGCGGTCGCCGTCGGCGGGCGCGATCGCGAGGGCCAGGTCGAGGGAGCGGCGCGCCTCGGTCAGCCTGCCGCGCAGGAGCCAGTACCAGGCGAGCGCGTCGACCAGCCGGAGCGCGTCGTCCACGGCGCCGAGCGCGGCGGCCGTGTCGAGCGCGCCGCGCAGGTTCGCGGTCTCGGCGTCCAGCAGGTCGAGGAACCGCCGCTGGTCGTGCCCGTAGAGGCGGGGCGCGGCGCGGACGGCGAGGTCGGTGTGGTGGCGCAGGTGCCGCATCCTGACCGCGTCGTGCTCGCCCGCCTCGCGGAGCCGGTCCAGGCAGTAGGCCCGGACGGACTCCAGCAGCCGGTAGCGGCCCTCCTCGGTCCGGACGACGAGGGACCGGTCGACCAGCCGGGCGAGGACGTCGAGCACGTCCAGGCCGTCCTGCGCGCAGACCGCCTCCGCCGCCTCCAGCGTGCAGCCGTCGGCGTGGACGGCGAGCCGCCGCAGCACGGTGCGCTCGGCGGCGGGCAGCGGCTCCCAGCTCCAGTCGATCATCGCGCGGAGCGTCCGCTGCCGGGCGGGGGCGTCGCGGCGCCCGGCGACGAGCAGGCGGAACCGGTCGTCCAGGCGTCCGGCCAGCTCGTGGACGCCGAGCGCGCGGACCCGGGACGCGGCGAGCTCCAGCGCGAGCGGCAGGCCGTCCAGGCTCCGGCAGATCGCCGTGATCGCCGCCCGCTCGGACGGGGACGGCGCGTAACCGGGCACGGCGGCGGCGACGCGCGCGACGAAGAGCCGCTCGGCGTCGGGCGGGTCCAGCGGCGGGACGGGCCACAGCCGCTCGCCGGAGATCCCGAGCGGCTCCTGCCCGGTGGCGAGGATCCGCAGGCCCGGCACCTCCCGCAGCAGGTGCGCGGCCAGCTCGGCGACCGGTTCGACGACGTGCTCGACGTTGTCCAGCACGAGCAGCGCGGGCCGCGCGCGGAACGCGGCCGCCAGCCGGCGCAGCGGATCGGGGGCGGCGCCCGGCAGCGGGCCGTCCTCGCGCAGGCCCAGCAGGGCGGCGAGGCCCGCGACGAGATCGGGGAGGGCGGCCGTGCCGCGGTCGAACCCGGCCAGCTCGACCAGCCAGACCTCGTCCTCGTCCTCGTTCTCGGCCGCGGCGGCCTCCAGCGCCAGCCGGGTCTTGCCGACGCCGCCGGGCCCGGTCAGCGTCACGAGGCGGCTCGTCCGCATGAGGTCGCGGACGGACGTGATCGCCGCCGTTCGCCCGATCAGCCCGGTCAGCGGCGCGGGGAGGTTCGTGCGCGGCCGGGTCGCGGAGTGGTGCAGCTCGTAGGTGGACAGGTCGAGGTCGGGGTCCTGCTTCAGGATCGCCTCGTGCAGGGCCGCCAGCTCGGGGCCGGGGTAGAGGCCGAGGTCGGCGTCCAGGCGGGCGCGCAGCTCGGCGAACCCCGCGAGCGCCTCGCTCTGGCGCCCGGCCCGGTAGAGCGCCCGCATGTGCACGGCGCGGAGCCGCTCGCGCAGCGGGTTCGCCGCGACCAGGTTCACCAGGTCGACGGCCAGCGCGGCGTGCTCGCCCAGCTCAAGCCGCGCCTCGGCGCGGTCCTCCTCCGCGACCAGGCGCTCCTCGTCCAGCTCGACGATGGCCGGGCGGACGAAGTCCGCGTCGCCGAAGTCCGCGTAGGCCGACCCCCGCCACAGCGCCAGCGCCTCGTCGAGCAGCTCCACCTTCGCACGCCGGTCGGACATCGCCCGCGCCCGCACCGCGAGCGCCCGGAACCGGAACGCGTCCACCTCGGCGCCGCCGTCGGCGGGGCCGAGGTGCAGCCGGTAGCCGGGGCGCTGCGACACGACGACGTCGCGCCCGCCGGGCTCGGCCTCCTCCAGCGCGCGCCGGAGCTGGGACACGCGCGTGTGCAGGGTGGCGATCGGGTTGCGCGGCGGATGGTCGCCGTTCCACACGTCCTCGATCAGCCGGTCGGAGGAGACGACCCGGCCCTCGTGCGCGAGGAGGTCGGCGAGCAGCGCGCGGACCTTCAGCTCGGGGACGCGCACGGGCCTTCCGTCCGCCGCCCAGACCGCGAGCGGGCCGAGCACCCCGAAACGCATGTCCGCAGACTAACGTGCCCGCGAAAATCCGCGCCCGTGAAAGCCGTGCCCGTGAAAGCCGTGCCCGTGAAAGCCGTCCGGCCTACAGGGAACCCGAAGGGGACCTGAAGCGCCCGCGGGCACGCTGGCGGCATGACTTCACAACCCACGGTCGGCCGTGAGATCCGGCTGGCGTCGCGTCCGGTGGGCGCCCCCGTCGCGGCGAACTTCCAGACCGCCGAGAGCGAGATCCCCGAGCTGGCGGACGGGCAGATCCTCGTCCGCAACACCTGGATGTCGGTGGACCCCTACATGCGCGGACGCATGGACGACGTCCCCGGCACCCTCCCGCCCTTCGCGGTCGGCGAGCCGCTCGACGGGTCCGCGGTCGGCGAGGTGATCGCCTCCCGGTCGCGGGACGTGCCCTCCGGCGCCCGCGTCTCGCACTTCCTCGGCTGGCGCGAGTACGCCGTCATGGACGCGGCGGGCGCCGCCGTCATCGACACGGACCTCGCGCCCGAGCCCGCCTACCTCGGCGCCCTCGGCATCCCGGGCCTCACCGCGTACGCCTCGCTCACGGACGTGGCCGAGGTACACGAGGGCGACGTCGTCTACGTCTCGGCCGCCGCCGGGGCGGTCGGCAGCCTCGCGGGGCAGATCGCCCGCAAGCTCGGCGCGTCCCGCGTGATCGGGTCGGCGGGCGGGCCGGAGAAGAACCGGCTGCTGCTCGACCGCTTCGGCTACGACGCGGCGCTCGACCACCGCGCCGGGCCGATCGCGCCCCAACTCGCCGCCGCCGCGCCGGACGGCATCGACGTCTACCTCGACAACGTCGGCGGCGACCACCTGGAGGCCGCGATCGGCGCGCTGCGTCCGGGCGGGCGCGCCGCGCTCGTCGGCGCGATCAGCGGGTACAACGCGACGGAGGCCGCGCCCGGCCCGTCCAACCTGTTCCGGATCGTGCAGGGCGAGCTCACGCTGCGCGGGATGCTGGTCTCCTCCTACGTCGGCCTCCTGCCCGAGTTCATCGGGAAGGCCGCGGGCTGGCTCGCCGACGGATCGCTGCGCACCGAGCAGACCGTCCTGGACGGTCTCGACCGGGCGCCCGCCGCGCTCATCGGCGTGCTGAGCGGCGCGAACACGGGGAAGATGCTCGTCCGTCTCCACTGAGCCGGACCGGCGTCCGGTGGACGCGGCGCCCCCGAGTCCGCTAGAGAGACGTGGTATGACCGCATTGGTACTCGGGCCGCACCTCCGGCACGTGAGCGCGCACACCGCGACGATCTGGGTGGAGACCGACGGCCCGTGCGAGGTCCGGGTCGTGAACGCCGAGCACGGCCTGGACGCGGCCGCCCGCACCTTCACCGCGCACGGCCACCACTACGGGCTCGTGGAGATCGACGGGCTCGACGCGGGCGCCCGGATCCCCTACGCCGTCGTCCTGGACGAGGAGACCGTCTGGCCCGAGCCCGGCGACGGCTTCCCGCCGAGCCAGATCCGGACGCTGGACCCCGAGGGCGAGCTGCGGATCTCGTTCGGGTCGTGCCGCCGCTCGCCCGGCACGCCCGAGGAGTTCGGCCACGACGCGCTCGCCGCGTTCGCCCACCGGCTGCGCGCCGGCGGCGCCGACGTCGCCTGGCCCGACATCCTGCTCATGGTCGGCGACCAGGTGTACGCCGACGAGCTGAGCGACGACATGCGCGAGTTCATCCGGTCCAGGCGCGGCCCGGACGAGCCGCCCGTGGACGAGGCCGCCGACTTCGAGGACTACACCCACCTCTACAAGCTCGCCTGGCTGCGCGACCCGGCGGTGCGGTGGCTGCTGTCCACCGTCCCCACCTTCACGATCTTCGACGACCACGACATCCGCGACGACTGGAACACCTCCTACGCCTGGCGCGAGGAGATGTGGTCGCAGCCCTGGTGGAAGGCCCGGATCACCGGCGGCATCGGCTCGTACTGGGTCTACCAGCACCTCGGGAACATGTCGCCGCGCGACCGCGCGTCCGACCCGCTCTACAAGGCGGTGCTCGACGCGTCCGGCGACGCGGGGCCGATCCTGGACGAGTTCGCCGAGCAGGCCGACAAGGAGCCCGCGAGCACCCGGTGGAGCTACGCGCACGACTGGGGCGGCACCCGGCTGATCGTCGTGGACAGCCGCTGCTCCCGGCTGCTCACCGCCGACCGCCGCGGCATGCTGGACGACGAGGAGTTCCGCTGGCTGGACGAGCAGTGCCAGGGCGGCATGGACCACCTGCTCATCGCCAGCTCGCTGCCCTACCTGCTGCCCCGCGCGATCCACCACGCCGAGGCGTGGAACGAGGCGGTCGCGGGCGGGGCGTGGGGCAGGCGGGGCGCGGCGCTCGGCGAGAAGATCCGGCAGGCCGCCGACCTGGAGCACTGGGCCGCGTTCGAGCGCTCGTTCCGCGAGGTCGCGGGCGACGTCGTCGCGGTCGGCCAGGGCGATCGGGGGCCCGCGCCCGCCAGCATCTCGTTCCTGTCCGGCGACATCCACTACTCCTACCTGGCGCGGGTCGTCGCCCCGGAGGCCCGGTCGGAGATCACCCAGATCGTCTGCTCGCCGCTGCGGAACCCGCTGATCGGCAAGTTCCGGTGGGCGAACAAGATCGTGTGCTCGCGCGCCGCCGCCGCGCCGTTCCGGGTCCTGTCGATGCTGGCGAAGGTGCCCGCGCCGCCGCTGCGCTGGCGGATGACCGACGGCCCGTGGTTCGACAACGCCATCGCGACCGTCACGCTGTCGGGACGCGAATGCGACGTGCGCTGGGAGACGCCCCGGGACGCGACGACGCTGGGGGAGATGGGCCGCGCGTCCATCACCCCGTGACGCGCCATGCGCGGTTGAAGGCGAGGTCGTAAGGATCTCCCTGGCCGAGCGTTCACCTGCTGCTTCCCGTAAAGATCATGTGGATCCGGGAGGGCCGGCGGGCCCGGCTGGTAGCGTCCGCCGCGGCCCGCCAATCTTTGTTACCGGGGAGTCGCGAACCGGCGGGGCGTCATGAAAGAGTGGCGAATCGCCGTATCGACCTACGGGGCTGGTGGGCTTCACTACGCTAGAGGCGCCCGGGGCCGCTACGCCGGCCAGCATCCCCGAGCGCAGGAAGGCGGCCGCCGCACGATGGTCACTCTCGCCGGCCCGACGGCCCCGTGTTGAGGAAGGGCGGTGCCGCATGGATCGCTGCGCCCTGTTCGTAGACGCCGGCTACCTCCTGGCCGACGGCTCCATGGCGGTACACGGAACCCGCCACCGCGAGACCGTCTCCTGGGACTTCGGCGGCCTCCTGCAACTGCTGAGCAACCTCGCGCGAGAACGCACCGGCGTGCCGCTGCTGCGCTGCTACTGGTACGAGGCCACGATCGAGGGCAGGCGCTCGGCCGAGCATGAGGCGCTCGCCGACCTGCCGGGCCTGAAACTGCGCCTCGGCCGGGTCCGGCCCGGCCGCCGCGAGGGCGTGGACATCGAGATCCACCGCGACCTGATGACGCTCGCCCGCAACGGCGCGCTCGCCGACGCCGTCGTCGTCAGCGGCGACGAGGACCTCGCCCAGGTCGTCGCCGACGCGCAGGACCTCGGCGTCCGCGTCACCGTCGTGCACGTCGCCGTCGACGGCAACTGGACGATCTCGCGCGTGCTGCGGCAGGAGTGCGACGACCTCATCGAGATCGGCTCCGGCCACCTGCGCCCCTACGTCAACCTCCTCTCGGGCGCGGAGTCCTCGTCCCCGTCCTCGCTCGGGACGAGCCCGCTGTCCAACGGGCACGGCGGCGGGACGAGCCCGATCGGGCCGCTGCGCCCCACCTCGCAGCCCGGGCCGCCGCCCTCGACGCCGGTCGTGGGGCGGCCGCCGGCGCCGCTCGTGTCGCCCTCGGTCCGCGACCTGGGCCCGGCGATGACCTCGAACTCCCCCCTGTCCGGCTCCTCGATGGGCACGGGCCCGCTGCCGCTGCCCCTGCCGGGCGGCAGCGGCGGCTCGCTCGGCTCCTCGTTCGGCAACTCGACGACGCAGCCGCCCATGCCGCTCCAGGCCGCGCCGACGCCCAGCCCCCCGTCCACGACGGCGCCGGGCCCCTCGCCGTCGTCGCCGCCCTACAACCCGCCGATCCCGGCGCCGTCCCCGCCGCCCCCGCAGTCGCCGCTGTCCTCCCAGCCCTCGCCGCTGCCGTCCAACACCTCGCAGCCGATGCCGGCGCCGTCCGCGGGGCTCCAGAGCCCGTCGCCGGGGCCCTACACCGGCCCGCAGCAGATCGCGCCCGTCCCGGCGCAGCAGAACGCCCCCACGCTCGCCGACGCGGTCAAGGCCGCGCACCAGGAGGGCCAGGACTTCGGCGAGTCCGTCGCCCGGGACGCGCCCGCGCTGTGGCTGGAGGCGGTGCTCGCGCGCAAGCCGCGCATGCCGTCCGACCTGGAGGCCCGGCTGCTCCAGGGCTCCTCGCTGCCGATCGACTTCCTCCTGCACGACGAGGTGCGGCACGCGCTGCGCCGCGGTTTCTGGGACGCCCTCGAACGTTCCCGCAGGTGAACCCCGCCCGTCCGGCGGGTTCGCGTAGGTAATTCACGATCATCATCGATTCGCCCGCTTCGGCCGCCGGGTGCCGGGTAGCGTTGAAGCGTGACGCATGTGACGGAAGACGATCTCGACGATCTGGAGTTCGACACCCTGCGCACCGGCGATCACATCTCGGCTGCCAGGCGGCTGTCCGAGCTGGCCGAGGCGGTGTCGGGCGGGGTCTCGCGCGCCAACGTGCTGCTGCGCGCGGGCGAGCAGTGGCAGCACGCGGGCGACCACGCGCGGGCGGCCGAGCTGTACCGCAGGGCGCTGGAGGACGGCGGCGAGGTCTACGGCGACCCGCGCGCCTACCTCGCCGACGCGCTGTTCGAGCTGGGCCGGGTCGAGGAGGCGCGCGGCCTGGTCGAGCAGATCCGCGCCGACCGGCCCCGCGATCCCGAGGTGTACCGGGCCGTCGCCGAGGTGCTGTACGCGCAGGGCGACACCTCCGGCGCGCACGAATGGGCCACGAGCGGCGCCGACGTCGTCCTCGCCCTGCGCGACCGGGCCGTCGGCACCGGCATCGGCGGCGGGCCCGACGAGGCGCCCGCGCCGCCGCCCGAGTCGCTGACGCCGGGCCCCGACGACGTGGCCCTGGCCGAGGACAGCCTCGAAGCCCTCCTGCGGCTGCGCTACCGCGCCCGCATCGACCTGGGCCGCGCCGAGGACGACTACGACGCGCTGCTGGACGACCTGCTGAAGAACGACGCCTGATCAGAGCGTGCTGACCAGCTCGCTGAGCGACTGCGCGACGGCGGCCGGGGGCTCGTGCTCCACGACCGTCCAGCCCCGCAGCCCCGCCTGCCTGACCGCCTGGTCACGTCCGGACGAGGCACTCCGGTCGGCGTGCGTCCGCAGGTACCCGCACGGTGCCTCAGGCCAGTCGGGCGGGATGGGGACCTGCTCATGATCATGGGCGCCCTGCGGCCGGGGCAGCGCGGCGTCGACGAACACATACCCGCCGACCATCCGGTGCGCCGCCCGCTGGGCCAGCGCGACCGCCGGCAGCAGCGGCCCCGCGTCCCCGTGCGCCACCAGGACGAGCGGCACCTCCGGCCCGGACGCCGTGATGATCAGCGACACCCGCGCGACGTACCGGGACCCGCTCTCGGCCACGTCCGGCGCGATCACGTCGAGCCCGTAGGAACGCAGCATCTCCGGCAGGTCGCCCCAGGACGCGGCGGTCGCGCCGGGCGCGTGCAGCAGGACGAGGGATCCGGGGGTCACGTCCACATCCTCGTCATGCCCTCACCGTAGCGAACCCCGGCGGGCCCAATAGGGTTTCCTTCCGTGAGCGATCGTGATGACCTGCTGAACGCAATCAAGGGCAAGGCCGTCGTGCACGGCGACTTCGTGCTCTCCTCCGGCAAGCGCGCGTCCTGGTACGTGGACCTGCGCCGCGTGACCCTGGACGGGGCGATCGCGCCGCTCGTCGGGCGGGTGATGCTCGACGCGACCGCCGACCTCGACTACGAGGCCGTGGGCGGCCTCACCCTCGGCGCGGACCCGGTCGCCACCGCGATGCTGCACGCCGCCGCCGCCCGGGGCCGTCACCTCGACGCGTTCGTCGTCCGCAAGGCGGGCAAGGCCCACGGCCTGCAACGCCGCATCGAGGGCCCGGACGTGGAGGGCCGCCGCGTCCTCGCGGTGGAGGACACCTCGACGACGGGCGGCAGCGTCCTGACCGCCGTCGAGGCCCTCCGCGAGGCCGGCGCCGAAGTGGTGGCCGTGGCGACGATCCTGGAACGCGGCGCCGCCGACCGCATCGCCGCCGAAAACCTGGAATACCGCCACCCCTACGACATAACCGACCTCTCCCTCTAACCCGACGACGCGCCGCCGATCAACGCGGCCAGGTCGAGCCGATCGCCGCGAACCTCGGCGAGCCACGAGTCGTGGACGTACTCGAAATCGAGGGTGCGCGTGTCGAACAGCCCAATGCTGCCCGGCGCGACCCGCTGACGAGGATTGACCGGCGTCGAGTCCCTCAGGTCGCGCTTGGGCGGAATGAGCTGGGCGAGGGCATAGGAGACCGTCGCCCCATAGCGGCGTGGCCCGTTCTGGTGGTGGTAGTGCCCGCTGACGTGCAGGCGGGGCTGAAGGCGCTCGATCAGGCGACTCAGCTTCCTCGACCCCTGCGTGACCCCGCGCCAGGAGGACATGCCGTACGGTCCGTCATGGGTGACCAGAACATCCACGCTCCCGGGCTCGGCGGCCAGAAGGCGGTCATGGGCGTCCGGGTCGAGGTCCATATAGCCGTCCAGCTCGACCCTCCCCAAAAAGGCCACTCGCTGTCCCGCGACCTCGGCGATGTGCCCGCAGACGACATGCTGGAAGACGCCCAACGGGTCCACGGGCGTCACGGCACCGCGCCCCCGATGCAGTCCCGCGAGCCATTCATGGTCCTCATGGTTGCCACTGAGGAAGAGCAGCGGGGGAATCTCCCCAAGCGCCATACGAACACCCTCACCCAGCCGCGAAGAGGGATCCAACAGACGAAAGAAATCACTCTGTGCCGGACCTTCGGCGCCGAACCGGCGACTGGGCTCGTCCCACCGCTCAGCCGAGGGAAAGGCGCCCAGATCCCCGACCTGGATCACAGCGTCGAGCCTGATCCGCCGATGCCGGGCCAGCAACACGGCCGCCCCTAACGCATGCAACACACACCCATGCACATCACCAAGAAACGCAACCTTCATCCGACCTCCACGAACCGGCTGGGCGGACAGGCGAGCTTACGCGGCGGAGGCCGTTGGCCGGGTTACGGCCCGCGGACGTGGCGATGTCCTCGCCACGTCGCTGTGGGGACGCCGCCCGCGGTAATCCGTTTCGGGTGACCACGGCCCTCTGCCAGCATGAAGCCCATGCGCCACCCTTTTGACACGCTGGACTGGCCGATCCCTACCGCCCGACTCCTGCTGCGCCGGGCCACCCCCGACGACCTGGAAGCGACCTGGACCTTCCGGCAACTGCCGGAGACCCAGGAATGGATCGGGGCCGCCCTGACGGCATACGACGACTACCGTGAGCACTTTCTCCACGACGAGCGGCTCGCGGAGCTGCTCATCGTCGAACTGGACGGCCGCGTAGTCGGCGATCTGACGCTGCGGGTCCAGGACGCTTGGGCCCAGAAGGAGGTCGCCGACCAGGCGAAAGGCGTTCAAGGAGAGCTCGGCTGGACGTTGGACCCCTCCTACGGCGGCAAGGGCTACGCGACCGAAGCGGTGCGCGCCCTCATCGGCCTCGCCTTCGGGAGGCTCGGCCTGCGCCGCCTGCGCGCCGACTGCTTCTACGACAACGAACCCTCGTGGCGGCTGATGGAACGGGTCGGGATGCGCCGCGAACAGCACACGGTGAAGGACTCACTCCACCGCGCCAGGGGATGGCTCGACGGTCTCTCATACGCACTCCTGGCCGAGGAATGGCCCGCTCCCAAGTGACGAACCGCCCCGCTATCCGACCCCAGTGGAGGCGGCTTTCCGGAGGACTTGAGGCGGAGTATTCACGATGACCATGCTGCCGCTTTGTTCATGGTCGAACCTCCGTCAGGGGCTCTTCTCGATGAACAGCACTCCGTCCGCACCCGCTGACGGTCCGCTTACTCTCTTGAACGGGCATCTCCAGCGGTGGTCAGTTCGCAGCGGCCGTTGTTGCAGGTGCGTTGCAGGCGGCCTCTGGAGATGGTTTGGATCAGGCCGATCGTCCAGCAGGTCGGGCAGCCGCGCAGGGCCAGGAGGCCGAGCGGTGCCAGGAGGAGGGTTGCCGGGCCGAGCAGCGGTATGAGGGCGAAGGCGGCGATCAGGGCGCCGAAGCCCACTGCGCCGCGTAGCAGGTGCCGGGGGAGTGATGTGCTTGCGAAGCTGCTGGTCATTGTCCCGCCGAGTGGAGTGTGTGGTGGACGGCCGCCCGGGCGCGGTGGAGGCGTGACTTCATCGCGGGAAGGCTGAGGCCGAGGGCGTCGGCGACCATGCGGCCGCTGTGGCCCTGGACGTCGCGCATGATCAGGACCTGGCGCTGGTCGGCGGGCAGGGCGGCGATCGCGGCGGCGATGCGTCCGGCCTCCAGGCGTTGGAGGGCTTCGTCCTCGGCCGAGTCCGTGAGGATGTCGGCTGTGCCGAGGTCGACCGGGACGTCGCGGCGTAGGCGTCGCAGGCATTCGTTGCGGACGATGCGGAACATCCACGAGGCGAGCGCGCTGGAGGCGCGGAGTGTGCCGATCTTCCGGTAGAGGATGATCAGCGCTTCTTGCGCGGCGTCCTCGGCGTCTTCCGGCGAGGCGCAGAGGGTGCGGGCGAATCTGCGCACGTGGGGGTGCGAGCCCGACACCAGAGCGGTGATCGACTCCACGTCACCGCGCCGGGCGGCGGCGATGAGCCGCTCGCCCGGCCAGGTCGTCTCAGCCACGGGAGCGGCTCCGCCGCCGCAGGACCGTGACCGTGCACGCGCAGATCAGCACGGCCACGCCGATTCCGGCACCGATGACCATCATGACGACCTCCCAGTTCGGTTCGCCGCTGCACGCGGTTCGCCTATGAGAGGGGTGAAGCCGTCCAAAGGATTCAGACGGATTACTTCGTCAGGGACAGGCCGCTGGACGGGGTCACCGACAGGCGGTCGGCGGGCTCGTCCAGGTCGACGACCACCTCGTCGCCGTCCTTGACCTCGCCCGCGAGGAGTTCGCGGGCCAACTGGTCGCCGATCGCCGTCTGGACGAGGCGCCGCAGCGGCCGCGCCCCGTACAGCGGGTCGTAGCCGGTCAGGGCCAGCCATTCGCGGGCCGCGTCGGTGACGCGGAGGGCGAGCCGGCGCTCGGCGAGGCGTTCGGCGAGCTTGTCGACCTGGAGGTCCACGATGCGGGTCAGCTCGTCGGTCGAGAGGGCGTCGAACAGGAGGACGTCGTCCAGGCGGTTGAGGAACTCCGGCTTGAACGAGCCGCGGACGGCGTTCCAGACGGCCTCGCGTTTCGCGCCGTTCTCCAGGGTCGGGTCGACGAGGAACTGCGAGCCGATGTTGGAGGTGAGGATCAGGATCGTGTTGCGGAAGTCGACCGTGCGGCCCTGGCCGTCGGTGAGGCGACCGTCGTCGAGCACCTGGAGGAGGATGTCGAACACCTCGGGGTGCGCCTTCTCGACCTCGTCCAGCAGGATGACCGAGTACGGGCGGCGGCGGACGGCCTCGGTGAGCTGGCCGCCCTCCTCGTAGCCGACGTAGCCGGGGGGCGCGCCGACCAGGCGGGCGACGCTCTGCTTCTCGGAGTACTCGCTCATGTCGATGCGGGTCATCGCCCGCTCGTCGTCGAACAGGAACTCCGCGAGCGCCTTGGCCAGCTCGGTCTTGCCGACGCCGGTCGGGCCGAGGAACAGGAACGAGCCCGTCGGACGGTCGGGGTCGGAGATCCCGGCGCGGGCGCGGCGCACCGCGTCCGACACCGTGCGGACCGCGGAGTGCTGGCCGATGAGGCGGCGGCCCAGCTCGTCCTCCATGCGGAGCAGCTTGGCGGTCTCGCCTTCGAGGAGGCGCCCGGCGGGGATGCCCGTCCAGGAGGCGACGACGTCGGCGACGTCGTCGGGGCCGACCTCCTCCTTCACCATCGCGTCGCGGTTCTCGGCCGCCTCCGACGCCTCCTCCAGCTGCTTCTCCAGCTCGGGGATCTCGCCGTAGGTGAGCCGCGCGGAGGTCTCCAGGTCGCCGTCGCGCTGGGCGCGCTCGGCCTCGCCGCGCAGCTGGTCGATGCGCTCCTTGATCTCGCCGACGCGGTTCAGCCCGGCCTTCTCCTGCTCCCACCGGCCGACCAGGCCGTTGAGCTGCTCCTGCTTGTCGGCGAGGTCGGCGCGGAGCCGTTCGAGGCGCTGCCTGGACGGCTCGTCGGTCTCCTTGGCGAGGTTCAGCTCCTCCATCTTCAGCCGGTCCACGGCGCGCTGCAGCTCGTCGATCTCGACGGGACGGGAGTCGATCTCCATGCGGAGCCGGGAGGCGGCCTCGTCCACCAGGTCGATGGCCTTGTCGGGCAGGAACCGGGAGGTGATGTAGCGGTCCGACAGCGTCGCCGCCGCCACCAGCGCCGAGTCGTTGATCTGCACCTTGTGGTGCGCCTCGTAGCGGCCCTTCAGCCCGCGCAGGATCGCGACCGTGTCCTGCACCGACGGCTCCCCGACCAGCACCTGCTGGAAGCGGCGCTCCAGGGCCGGGTCCTTCTCGATGCGCTCGCGGTACTCGTCCAGCGTGGTCGCGCCGATCATGCGCAGCTCGCCGCGGGCCAGCATCGGCTTCAGCATGTTGCCCGCGTCCATCGCGCCCTCGGCGGCGCCCGCGCCGACGACCGTGTGCAGCTCGTCGATGAACGTGACGACCTGCCCGCCGCTCTCCTTGATCTCGTTCAGGACGGCCTTCAGCCGCTCCTCGAACTCGCCGCGGAACTTCGCGCCCGCCACCATCGCGGCGAGGTCCAGCGAGACCAGCCGCTTGCCGCGCAGCGACTCGGGGACGTCGCCCGCGACGATCCGCTGCGCGAGGCCCTCGACGACGGCGGTCTTGCCGACGCCCGGCTCGCCGATCAGCACCGGGTTGTTCTTCGTGCGGCGGGAGAGCACCTGGACGACGCGGCGGATCTCGGCGTCCCGCCCGACGACGGGGTCGAGCCGTCCGTCGCGGGCGGCGGCGGTGAGGTCGACGCCGTACTTCTCCAGCGACTGGTAGGTGCCCTCGGGGTTCTCGCTGGTGACGCGGGCGTGCCCGCGGACCTTCTCGAACGCGTCCAGCAGCGCCTCGGGCGTCGCGCCGACCTCCTTGAGCAGCCCGGCGGCCGGACCGCCGTCGGCGGCGAGGCCGACGAGCAGGTGCTCGGTCGAGACGTACTCGTCCTCAAGCTGCCGGGCGCGGTTGCCCGCGGTGTTGATCGCCCGCTGGAGCTGGCCGGACAGCCGGGGCGTCGCGACCGTCGAGCCCGCCGCCCGCGGCTTGGCCGCGAGCTGCTCCTCGGCCTGCCGCCGGACGGCCTGCCAGTCGGCCCCGACCGCCTCCAGCAGCGGCACCGCCGTGCCCTCGGGCAGCCCGATCAGCGCCACCAGCAGGTGCTGCGGCTCCACCTCGGGATGTCCCTCGGCCGCCGCCCTGCGGACCGCGACCGACACCGCCTCCTGACTCTTCTGCGTGAGCTTGATGTCCACGATTCCCCTCTCGATCTGGGGGGACGACCCCCCAGACCCCCCGGCAACTGCTTTTAGTCGCGGTTGCGCTCGTGCCACACGACCACGCTGGTGTGCCTGATCGGCACCAGGTCGGAGCCCGGCGTCCCGCCCGCGTCCCCGCGCCGCCGCTGCTGCGCGAGGCGCGCGGCGACGGAGCGGGTCGATTCCAGTTCGTTCGCGAGGTCCTCCAGCGCGGCGTGGGCCTTCGCGAGTTCCTCGCGGAGCCGGACGTTGTCGCGCTGGAGTTCCAGGATGTGCTTGATGCCCGAGAGGTTGATGCCCTCCTCCTGGGAGAGCCGCTGGATCTCGCGGAGCATCACGATGTCGCGCATCGAGTAGCGGCGCCCGCGCCCGGCGGTCCGGCCGGGGGACACCAGGCCCAGCCGGTCGTAGGTCCGCAGCGTCTGCGGGTGCAGCCCGGAGAGCTGCGCCGCCACCGAGATCACATAGACCGGGGTGCTGTCGCCGAAGGGATCGGTGTTCATGGTCGCGCCTCCGCCCGCCGATCGTTCACCGGGTCACTCCGTTCTGGCCTGCTGGAGCAGGTCGGCGCGCAGGTCGTCGCCCGCGCCCGACTCGCGGAGGCGGGTGAGCGCCTCGCGGGTCTGGTCGTCGAGTTTCTGCGGCACCTGCACGTCCACGGTGACCAGCAGGTCGCCCTTGGTGCCGTCGCGGCGGGACGCGCCGCGCCCCTTCACCCGGAACGTGCGGCCGTTCGGCGTGCCCTCGGGCAGCCGCAGCGTCACCGGCTGCCCCTGGAACGTCGGCACCCGGATCTCCGCGCCGAGCGCCGCCTCCGGGAACGTCACCGGGACGGTCAGCGTCAGGTTGTCGCCGCTGCGGCCGAACACCTGGTGCGGGCGCACCTTGATGTTGACGTACAGGTCGCCGTTCGGACCGCCGTTCTCGCCCGGCGCGCCCTTGCCCTTGAGGCGGATCTTCTGCCCGTCCGCGACGCCCGCCGGGATCCGCGCCTGGATCGTGCGGGTGCCGGTCGCGCGGCCGCTGCCGTGGCAGATCGGGCAGGGGTCGTCGACGACGAGGCCGCGCCCGTGGCACTGCTTGCACGGCTCCTGGAACCCGAAGTTGCCGAGGTTGCGCGTCTCCTGCCCGGTGCCCTCGCAGTTGGGGCACACCCGCGGGACGGTGCCGGCCTTCGCGCCGGTGCCCCGGCAGCCGTCGCACGGCGCCTCGCTGGTCAGCTTGATCGGGACGGTCACGCCGTTCATCGCGCGGCCGAACGACAGCGTCACGTCGGTCTCGACGTTCGCGCCGCGCCTGGCCCGCCGCGTCCCGGTCGTGCGGGTGCCGCCGCCGCCCCGGTTGAACAGCCCGCCGAACAGGTCGCCGATGCGCTCCCCGGCGCCGCCCGGCTGCGTGCCCCCCTGCTGCCCGAAGAGGTCTCCCAGGTCGAAGGGGAAGCCGCCGCCCTGCTGGCCCCGGAACCCGCCCGGCATGGAGCGCACCGAGTCGTACTCCTTGCGGCGCTTCTCGTCGGAGAGGACGTCGTAGGCCTCCGAGACCTCCTTGAAGCGGTCCTCGGCGTCGGTGTCGCCCTTGTTGGCGTCCGGGTGGTACTTGCGGGCCAGCTTCCGGTACGACTTCTTGATCTCCTCCTGCGAGGCCGTCTTCGCGACACCGAGGACCTTGTAGTAGTCCTTCTCCAGGTAGTCCTTGGTGCTCACGGCGCCCCGCTCTCTGCTATCGCCACTTGCCACATGTCTTCTGCACGCCCCGGGGGCCCGCCCCGGGCGGCACCGCTCGGTGCCGCCCGGGGCGCAGGCCCGCGAGCCGTTCCAGGGTCACCTCTGGAACGTGCCGGAGTCACCCCCGGATCCCTCCCGGGCCGAAGCCGGAGGGGTCACTCGTCGTCGTCGGTCTTCTCGTCGCCGTTCGGCGTGGCGTCGGACGCGGCGTCCGGTTCGGCGTTCGGGTCGGGCTCGGCCACCGCGACGCGCGCCGGACGCAGGATCCGCTCGCCGATGCGGTAGCCGGGCTGGAGGACGTCCGCCACGCTCGTCTCCGTCACCTCCGCCGAGTACGCGTGCATGAGCGCCTCGTGGACGGTCGGGTCGAACGGCTCGCCCTTCGCGCCGTAGCGCTCCAGGCCGAGCTTGCCCGTCACCGCCTCCAGACGGTCGCCGACGGACTTGAACCCGCCGGTCAGCTCGTCGTGGTCACGGGCGCGGCCAATGTCGTCCAGCACCGGGAGCAGCTCCTGGAGCACCTGCCCGAGGGCCTGCTCCCGCACCGCGACCCGGTCGCGCTCGACGCGCTTGCGGTAGTTGTCGTACTCCGCCTTCAGCCGCTGGAGATCGGCGAGCCGCTCCGCGAGCTGGGTCTTCAGCGAGGAGTCCGCGTCGCCCTCGGCACCGGCGACCGGCGCGGCCGGCGCGGCGGGCTGCTCGCCCGTCCCGCCGGACTCGCGGACCTTGCCCGTCTCGGGATCGATGCGCCGCTTGTCGCGGATCACCGGGCCCTCCCGCTCCTCGCCCTCGTTGGGGGAGGTCGTCACGATGCGTCACCCTTCGGCTTCTCGTCGTCCACGATCTCGGCGTCGACGACCTCGTCGTCCTGGTCGGCCTGGCCCTGGGCGCCCGCCGTGGGGCCGGGGTCGTCCGCGCCCGCCTGCGCGCCCTCGGGGTTCTGCGCGTACATCGCCGCGCCCATCTTCTGGCTGACCTGGGCGAGCTTCTCCGCGCTGGTCTTGATGAGGTCGACGTCGGTGCCCTCCAGGGCCTTCTTGACCTCGGCGACCGCGTCGCCCACCTCGGTCTTCAGCTCGGCCGGGACCTTCTCGTCGTTCTCCCGCAGGAACTTCTCGGTGGAGTAGGCGAGGGTGTCGGCCTGGTTGCGGACCTCGGCCTCCTCCTTGCGCTTGCGGTCGTCCTCGGCGTACTGCTCGGCGTCGCGCATCATCTTCTCGATGTCGTCCTTGGGCAGCGCGCTGCCGCCGGTGATGACCATCGACTGCTCGCGGCCGGTGCCCTGGTCCTTCGCGCTGACGTTGACGATGCCGTTGGCGTCGATGTCGAAGGTGACCTCGATCTGCGGGACGCCGCGCGGCGCCGGCGGCAGACCGGTGAGCTGGAACGTGCCGAGCTTCTTGTTGTAGGCGGCGATCTCGCGCTCGCCCTGGAAGACCTGGATCTCGACCGAGGGCTGGTTGTCGTCGGCGGTGGTGAAGGTCTCCGAGCGCTTGGTCGGGATCGTGGTGTTGCGCTCGATGATCTTGGTGAAGATGCCGCCCTTGGTCTCGATGCCGAGGCTCAGCGGCGTCACGTCCAGCAGCAGGACGTCCTTGACCTCGCCCTTCAGCACGCCGGCCTGGAGGCTCGCGCCGATCGCGACGACCTCGTCGGGGTTGACGCCCTTGTTGGGCTCCTTGCCGCCGGTCAGCTCCTTGACCAGCTCCGACACCGCCGGCATGCGGGTCGAGCCGCCGACCAGGACCACCTGGTCGATGTCGCTCACCGAGATGTTCGCGTCCTTCAGCACCGAGTGGAACGGCGCCTTGGTCCGGTCGAGCAGGTCGGAGGTCATCCGCTGGAACTCGCCGCGGGTGAGCTTCTCCTCCAGGTGCAGCGGCCCCTCGGCCGACGCGGTGATGTAGGGCAGGTGGATCGTGGTCTCGGACGAGCCGGACAGCTCGATCTTGGCCTTCTCCGCGCCCTCGCGGATCCGCTGCAGCGCCATCTTGTCCTTGGACAGGTCGACGCCGTTGGCGTTCTTGAACTTCTCGACCAGCCAGTCGACGACCTTGTTGTCCCAGTCGTCGCCGCCGAGGTGGTTGTCGCCGCTGGTGGCCTTGACCTCGACCACGCCGTCGCCGACCTCCAGCAGCGACACGTCGAACGTGCCGCCGCCCAGGTCGAACACCAGGATCGTGGCCTCGTTCTCCTTCTCCAGGTGGTAGGCCAGCGCCGCCGAGGTGGGCTCGTTGATGATGCGCAGGACGTTCAGCCCCGCGATCTGCCCGGCCTCCTTGGTGGCCTGCCGCTGGTGGTCGGAGAAGTAGGCCGGGACGGTCACGACCGCGTCGGTGACCGTCTCACCCAGGTAGGACTCGGCGTCCCGCTTCAGCTTCTGCAGCACGAACGCGCTGATCTGCTGCGGGGTGAAGTCCTTGCCGTCGATGGTGGTCTTCCAGTCGGTGCCCATCTCGCGCTTGACCGAGCGGATCGTCCGGTCAACGTTGGTCACCGCCTGGCGCTTGGCGACCTCACCGACGAGCACCTCACCGTTCTTGGCGAAGGCGACGACGGACGGCGTGGTCCGCGACCCCTCCGCGTTGGCGATGACGGTGGGCTCGCCGCCCTCCAGGATCGCGACGACCGAGTTGGTCGTCCCGAGGTCGATGCCGACCGCACGTGCCATGTCTCTCGTCCTCCGTCGTTCTTGCCGGTCTGTCGTGCTGCCCGGCGTCGCCCCCTGGGTCACGCCGGTCGGTCCGTTGCCAGCAAGACTGCCGTCCGCCGGTTCCTCTTGTCAAATGACTTGAGTCGAGCGGACTCAACTTTGCTGACGACCTCTACAACAGGACGATTGAGCGGGCTATTCCGGTTCCCGTGACGTTCCCGGCGACCCGAAGATCGTCTGCACGGAGGAGGACCTCCCCGCCGCCGTCCCTCGGCGGGAGGAGCGCCTCCTCCGCGCGATCCGGAATCCACCGGGGCTTCGGCCGTGAATTCGATCACCCGCATTGGGCGATCAATAGCGACCGTCCAACCGGGGCGGTCGTGGCAGAGGAGACTCGATGACCCACAGACGCTGGAGCCGGGCGCTGCTCGGCATCTCGCTCACGGCCGGGGCGCTGGCGGTTCCGCCGGCGCCCTTCGCCCATGCCTCGCCGCCGCCCGGCGGCCTGGACCAGGGCGGATCCTGGAAGGTGACGCTGCTGACCGGGGACGTCGTCGACGTCCGGACGGTCAAGGGCAAGCCCCCGCTGGTGTCGGTGACCCCGGCGCCCGGCAGGGAGAAGCGCTCGTTCCGCAAGGAGATCCGGCCGGACGGGCATGTCGTCGTCACCCCGACCGACGTGTCCGGGCTGGTCGGCCGCGTCATCGACCCCAGGCTGTTCGACGTCACGACGCTGATCGCGCAGAGGTACGACGACGCGCGCAGCGAGGACGTGCGGCTGATCGTCCAGCGGGCGCCGGGGTCGGGCTCGCCGAAGTCGCTCGGTGGAACGTTCGAGACCACGCGCGAGCTGCCGAGTCTCGGCGCCGTCGCCGTCCGGCAGCCCAAGCGCGAGGCCCGCCGGCTGGGCGCCGCGCTGGCGGGGATGCCGTCGGCGAGGTCCACCGGCGACATCCGGCACATCTGGCTGGACGGGAGGGTCGAGGCGACCTTCACCCGCACCCCGGCGACCTTCACCCGAACCCCGGCGACCCTCACCCGCACCCCGGCGGCGCCCTCCGGGCACCGGCTCGACCGGAACCTGGAGCAGGTCGGCGCGCCCGCCGCGTGGAAGGCCGGGTTCACCGGCAAGGGCGCGAAGGTCGCGGTGCTCGACAGCGGCGTGGACGCCGGGCATCCCGACCTCCAGGGGCGCATCGCCGAGTCGAAGAACTTCTCCGAGGCGGCCGACACCGTCGACCGGGTGGGGCACGGCACGCACGTCGCCTCGACGATCGCGGGCACCGGCGCCGCCTCGCACGGTGAGCGCCGGGGCGTCGCCCCGGACGCGAGCCTGCTGGTCGGCAAGGTCCTCGACGACGACGGCTTCGGCACCGACTCCGGCGTCATCGCCGGGATGGAGTGGGCCGCGCCGCGCGCGGGCGTCGTCAACATGAGCCTCGGCGGCGACGCGACCGACGGCACCGACCCGCTGTCCACGGCGCTGAACGGCCTCACCAAGAAGTACGGCACGCTGTTCGTGGTGTCGGCGGGCAACGAGGGGCTGGTCGGGAGCGTCGGCACGCCCGGCACCGCCGACACCGCGCTGACCGTCGGCGCGGTCGACGACCACGACGGGCTCGCCGAGTTCTCCAGCCGGGGGCCGCGCGGGCACGTCGCCAAGCCGGAGATCGTCGCGCCGGGCGTCGACACCATCGCGGCCCGCGCCGAGGGCACCTCGATGGGCACCCCGAGCGGGGCCGAGTACACGAAGTCGTCCGGTACCTCGATGGCCGCGCCGCACGTGGCCGCCGCGGCCGCGCTGCTGGCCGCGAGGCATCCGGACTGGAGGGCGCCCCGGCTCAAGGCCGCCCTGGTCGGCACGGCCGCCCCGGCGACCGGCGGCGACGTCTACGAGCGCGGCGCCGGACGGCTCGACGCGGGCGCGGCCGTGCTCAGCCCGGTCCTGGCCGCGCAGAGCGTCGTCGACCTCGGCACCTCGCGGTATCCGGAGCACGGGGCGCTGTCGACCAAGCTCGCCTGGACCTCCACCGCGTCCAAGCCCGTCTCGCTGGGGCTGAGCGTCGAGGTCGTCGACCGGCACGGCCGGAAGACCGACGGCGTCGCGAGCCTCCAGCCGAGCGCGGAGGTTCCCGCCGGCGGGACCGGCTCGGCCTCGCTGGCCGTGGACGCGTCCAAGCTGGCTGCGCGCCCCGGCCTCTACACGGCCGTGGTGACCGCCAAGGGCGGCGGCGCCGCGCTCGGCACGCCCGTCACGTTCTACGTCGAGCCCCCGGCCCACACCCTCACGGTCAAGGCCACGCCCCTGCCCGGCACCGACCCCGCGAACTTCGGCGCCACCGCCACGGTGGTCAACATGAAAGACATGGCGGTGTTCTCCCAGTGGGTGGACGTCCCGGGCACGGCGGAGGTCCGCGTCCCCGACGGCGTCTACGCGGTCCTCGGCAACGTGGACGACTTCAGCGGCTGGCGGTCGGCCCTGGTCGGCGACCCCGAGGTCGTCGTCGAGGGCGACACGGCCGTCACGCTGGACGGCGCCGCCGCCGTCCCGATGAAGGCGAGCGTCGAGGGCGTCGAGGCCGAGCAGACGACGGCGACCATGGACCTGGTCCGCGACGCCGGGCAGGGGCTGTGGGCCTACAGCGTGTACTCCTCCGATCCCGCGGCCATGCCCGTGTACGCCCAGCCGATGGGCGGCGTCCGGACCGGGACGTTCCACGTCTACACCGGCAACCGGCTGACCGGGCCCGGCACCGTCTACGACGTCGTCCGCCCGCTTGGCGACGGGATCCCCGCCGACCTGACACAGGTCGTCACCCCCGCCGATGTCCAGCGGATGGCCCGGGTGGAGCAGCGGTTCGCCGCGTTCGACGGCGACCCGTCCATCCCGATGAGCGAGAAGCGCTACGGCATCAGCCCCGAGGGCCTGCTGTCGTTCGAGGGGAGCGACTGGGTCAAGCCCGGGACGACCCGCACCGACTACGTCTCCACCGACGCCGGATGGCTGTGGGGCGACGAGGCGTTCGTCAAGTTCGGCGAGGACCTCTGGGTCGACCAGGGCGGCTTCACCGCGCTCAAGGCCGGCGAGCGGACCTCGAACCGCTGGGGCCGCCAGCCGCTGCGTCCGGGCCCGCTCTCCGGCACCGCCGTCACGCCCAGCGGCTGCAACCGCTACCCGACCACCCGCACCGGCCGGAACATCCGCGTCTCGCTCGTCGACCTCCAGACCCGGCCGGACGGCTTCGACTGCGACATCCACGAGGTGAAGGGAAGGCACCTGGAGCTGTTCGACGGGGACAGGAAGATCGGTGAGAAGGACGGCCCGTTCGGCGACTTCACCGTCCCGGCCGGTACCGGCGACTACCGGCTGACGTACGAGAACGACGCGTCGGCCCTCCTGCCGGTGTCGACCCACACGTTCACGTCGTGGCGGTTCCGGAGCCGCCAGCCGCGCGGCCACGGGAGCGCGGGCCTCCCGCTGCTGCTCGTCGACTACGACCTGAAGCTCGACCTGAACAACCAGCCCGCGGGCGAACCGGCCGAGTTCACGGTCGCGCGGATGGCGGGCTCGGGCACGGCGAAGGTCACCGGCCTGGAGTTCTGGACGTCCGTGGACGACGGCGGGACCTGGCAGGCCGCCCAGGTGAAGCCGCTCGGCGGCGGGCGCTTCAGCGCCCCGCTCCCGGCCCCCGCCAAGGGCCAGGCCGTGTCGCTGCGCGTCAGCGCGAAGGACGCGGGCGGCAGCGGCATCGAGCAGCGCGTCCTGCGCGCCTACCGGGTCCGGTAGGCCGGGGGCCGCGGGGCACGAAAGCGGCAGGGGCTTCCGGGTGATACGTCTGTGACCGCCATCCGTGCGACGGAAAGGCACCACATGACGGGGAAGCCCCTCACCGCGGCGCGGCCGGACCGGCCTGACACCGGTCCG
>NZ_WOFH01000005.1:346405-653447 GCF_009733595.1 Actinomadura litoris
GGGCCCCCCCCCCCCGGCGGCGGCGCCGCCCCGGCCCCCCCGGCGCCCCCCCCCGCCGCGGTCGTCCCTGCACGACCCCGACCGGTTCGGCGACGTCTTCGACGCCCACTTCGCCGAGATCCACGGGTACGCCGCCAAGCGGCTGGGCCCGGACGCCGCGGGGGACATCGCGTCCCAGACGTTCCTGGAGGCGTTCCGCAACCGGGACCGCTACGACCCGGCGCGCGCGAACGTGCGGACGTGGCTGTACGGCATCGCGACCAACCTCATCGGCAAGCACCGGCGCGCGGAGGTGCGCGGCCTGCGGGCCCGCGAACGGCTCCCCGCCCCGGGCGCGGAGGGGCACGCCGACCGGGTGGACGCCCGGGTCAGCGCGCAGGGCCTGCGCGGACGGCTGGCCGGGGCGATCGCCGGGCTGCCGGACGGCGAACGGGACGTGCTGCTGCTCGTCGCGCTCGCCGACCTCAGCCACGAGGAGGTCGCGGCGGCGCTCGGCGTCCCCTACGGGACGGTCGGGTCGCGGCTGAGCCGGGCCAGGAAGAGGGTGCGCGAGGCACTCGGCGGGACGAATCCGATGCGTGAGGTGGAGGACGACCATGGATGAGCTGGAGACGATCCGCGAGGCGTACGGGGAGCCGGCACCGCCGACGCTCCGGGAGACGACCGAGGCGCGCGCCCGCGTGCTGGGGAAGCGGCCGCCCCGGCGCTCCGGCCTCGGCCGGCGGCTGAAGGCGGGGATCGGCGTCGCCGCCGCCGGCGCGGCCGTCGCCGTCGGGATCACCGTGACCGGCTCCGGCTCGCCCGCGCCGCCCTCGCGGACCTCGCCCGCCCCCTCGGTCGACCTGGGCAGGCAGGCCGTGCTGGCGGCGGCGGGCAGGGCCGCCGCCCAGCCGGGCGGCAGGTACTGGTACTCCGACAGCGTCGGCGGCCAGTCGTACCTGGTGCGGCCCAAGACGGGCGCCTACGCGATCGTCGGCGCGCACACGGAGTTCTACAGCTGGGCCGGGGCGAAGCCGGGCATGGGCGCGGGGAGCTACGGCCGCGACATCCCGTCCCGGCCGCTGACGAAGGAGGACGCGGAGCTCTGGAAGAAGGACGGGTCGCCGTCGAGGTTCCGGGTCTGGTCGAACGACCACTACGGCACCTACGGCCTGGGCACCTCGAAGTGGGAGATGGACCCGCCGTCCCCGGAGGGCGGCGGGAGGTGGCGCGGCATGACCGCCGAGCAGCTCCAGGACCTGCCGACCGACCCCGAGGGGCTGACCAGGGAGCTGTTCTCCGCGGAGGCCCGGTTGAAGCACATGGATCCGCACCTCCCGGCCGCCGGCCGCCGGAACCTTGAGGAGGGGATCAAGGAGCGGCCGGTCGATCCCGCGTACACCTTCGTCGCGGCCGGCGAACTGCTGCGGGACGCGCCCATCCCGCCGGGCGTCCGGGCCGGTCTCATGCGGGTGCTCACCGCGCTGCCCGGGGTGACGGCGATCGGCACGGCGACCGACGCGCTGGGGCGGACCGGCCCCGCGCTGGCCAGGACCATGGAGACCACGAGGGTCACGGCGGAGGACGGCGCGCCCGCCGCCGAGCGCGGTGACTACGACTCCCGCCAGGAGCTGGTCTTCGATCGGCGGACGGGTCGGCTGATCGCCTCGCAGAACGTGCTGACCAGGCCGGGCGGCCCGTACCGGGACCGCAGGCCGGGCTTCGTGATCAACTACGAGGCCGTCCGGGACGCGGGCTGGACGGACGCCAAGCCGGTGCCGCCCGCCCGGTTGCCCTTCTGAGCCGTTTCACCAGCGCCCCCGCCCGGCATTCCGGGCGGGGGCGCTCGCGCGTGAAGGCGGGACGGGGGATCGGTTGAGAGCGGGGTGACCGTGATCGTGCACTCCCCCGACAGCGAGGATCTACCCCATGGCCCTACACGACCCGCCGGATTCCGGTGGGGCCGACTTCGAGGCGGCGGGCGCGTCCGGCGCGTCCGACGCCAACGCGTCCGACGCGGCGGCGATCACGCGTTCGCGGCGCGAGCCCGCCGCGTTCGCGGAGATCTTCCACCGGCACTTCACCGCGATCCACGGGTACGTGGCCCGGCGGCTCGGCGCGGACGCGGCCGACGACATCGCCGCCGAGACCTTCCTCACCGCGTTCCGCAAGCGCGACCGGTTCGACCCGGCGCGTGGAACGGTCCGGCCCTGGCTGTACGGCATCGCGACCCGGCTGATCGGGCTGCACCGGCGCTCGGAGGGCCGCCGCTACCGCGCCCTCGCGCGCACGCCCGCCCAGCCGTTCGAGGACGGCCACGAGGACGTCGTCACCGCGCGCGTCACCGCCGGCGGCGCGGGGGCGGAACTCGCGGACGCGCTGGCCCGGCTGCCGCGCGGGGACCGGGACGTCCTGCTGCTGGTCGCGCTGGCCGACCTGTCCTACGAGGAGGTCGGGCAGGCGCTCGGCATCAAGACGGGCACGGTCGCCTCCCGCCTGCACCGCGCCAGGCGCCGCCTCCGGGAGTCGCTCGGCGGCACCAACCCCACCTTGATCGTTGAGGAGACGCCCGCGTGAACAGGAACGAGATGGACCAGGTCAGGGGCCTGTTGGGCGATCCGCCCGCCCCCTCGGCGAGAACGACGAACAAGGCCCTGACGATGCTGGAGGACGAGATGGCGGGCAGGACGGCGGGCAGGCGCGCGCGGACGGGACGGCGCCGGATCGCCTGGCCGGTCGGGCTCGGCGCGGGGCTGGTCGCGGCGGGCGCGGCGGCGGCCGTCGCCATCGCCCTCACGGGCCAGGGCCCGGCGGGCCCGTCCGGCTCGCCGGAGGCGGCGGGGAACGTCGACCTGAACAAGCAGGCGGTGCTCGCGGCGGCCGCCAAGGTGGAGCGGACGCCGGTCGGCGAGTACTGGTACAGCGACAGGATCGACGGGCAGTCCTACGTCGTCCGGGCGAAGACCGGCTCGTACGCGATCGTCGGCGCGGCGAGCGAGTCCTTCCACTGGGCCGGCATGAAGAAGGGGGACGGCGAGGCGTACTACGGCCGCGACCTCCCGGCCCGGCCGCTGACGAAGCGGGACGGGGCGCTGTGGCGCAAGGCCGGGTCGCCGTCCAGCTTCCGGGTCTGGTCGAACGACCACTACGCCACCTACGCCGCCAAGGGCACGAACTGGACGTCGAGCGGCCCGGGGGTGGGCCTCGACCCGCGCGGCGGCGGCGAGTTCCTGGGCAAGCCGGTCGAGGAGTGGCGGAACCTGCCGACCGACCCGGCCAAGCTCGCCGAGCGGTTCCTCAGCGAGCAGGAGATGCGGCGGGCGGGGGGCCCGGCGGGGAAGGCGCTGAAGCTGCGGGACTCGGCGTCCGCCTCCGGCGGGATCTGGCGGACGGCGTCGATCCTCGGCGGCACCCCCGTCCCGCCGAAGGTGCGGGCGGGGCTGATGCGGGCGCTGGCCGGACATCGGGGCATCACCGCGATCGGCGAGGCGACCGACCCGCTGGGCCGACGGGGCGTCGCGCTGGCCTCCGCCGAGCGCACCGCGACGATCACCGGCGAGTGGGGCACGCCGAAGGACCACCAGGGGACCTACGCGTCGCGGACGGTGATCGTCTTCGACGAGAAGACCGGTGACGTGCTGTCCGTCCAGGACACGCTGACCAAGCCGGGCGGCCCGTACGCGGAGATGGGGCCGGGCTTCGTCATCAACTACGTGGCCATCCGCTCGACGGGCTGGAGCGACACCAAGCGGCAGCCCCCGGCGGAGCAGCCCTTCTGACCCTCCTGTGCACGGGGCCGGCGACCGCTGCCGTTATCCCCCGGTGAGTACCGCCGCCCCGCCGATGCCCTCCGCCCCGACCGGGGGCGGAGGGCATCGCCGTCCCGGCCCTAGGGTCTGCGGGATTCGAGGCCGTCCAGCACGCAGCCGAGGCCGAAGGAGAAGCGCTCCTCCAGGACGGCGCGGGTCTCCTTCATCCAGATGTCGCGGATGTGGGCCGCGAGATCGGGGCGCTCCGCGTCCAGCCGGTCCAGGTACGGGCCGAGGTTCTCCACCCATTCGGCGGCGGACGTGCCGTGCTGCTCGCGCTGCCAGCTCGCCTCGCTGCCCGCCGCGCCGATGACGTAGTCCACCACCGCCGACCAGGCGTATTCGAGGTCGAAGCCGGTGAAGCCCGCCGACCCGAACGCGGTGAGCACCTCGTCCAGGACGCGGGTGGCGTTCGGGCCGATCATGGGGCGGCTGCCGAACAGCGTGACCGTCCACGCGTGCCGGTGGATCATCGCGCGCAGGCTGTGCGCGTAGCCGTCCGCCGCCGCGCGCCAGCCGTCCCCGGCGGGGACCTCCACCTCGGCCATGACCCGGTCGAGGGCGAGTTCGAGCAGCTCGTCCTTGTTCGCGACGTGCCAGTACACCGACGTGGCGCCGGAGTTCAGCCGGGTGCCGAGGCGGCGCATGCTGAGCCCGTCCAGGCCCTCGGCGTCGAGCAGGCCGAGCGCCGCGTCCACGATCTGGTCGCGGGTGAGCGTGGGCTGCTCGCGCCGCGTTCGCGGCGGGCGGGTCCAGACCGATGTCGGCCCCGCCGGTGCCTTGGCCATGGGCCTCCTCCTCGCGGCTCGTGTCGTCTCGTACAGGGTACCGGGACTTGAACAGTGTGCGAGGTAGCTCGTACAGTGTGCTGGTCTACTCGAACACTGTACGAGGAGGGTGCCATGAGCCCGCATCCGAGGCGCTGGCGGATACTTGCCGTGCTCTGCCTGAGCCTGTTCGCGGTCGTGGTCGACAACACGATCCTGAACGTCGCGATCCCGTCGCTGCTGGACGATCTGGACGCCACCACGTCCGACGTCCAGTGGGTGATCGACGCCTACTCGCTGGTCTTCGCGGGCGCGCTGCTCACGGCGGGCAGCCTCGGCGACCGGTACGGCCGCCGCCGCGCGATGCTGATCGGCTTCGCGCTGTTCGGCGCCGGCTCGCTGCTGGCCGCGTTCGCCGCGAACCCCGCGCAACTCGTCGCCACGCGCGGGCTGATGGGCGTCGGCGGCGCGTTCCTCATGCCCGGGACGCTGTCGATCATGGCGCAGGTGTTCGGCGAGGACGAGCGGGCCAAGGCGTTCGCGATCTGGGGCGCGACGTCGATGGTCGGCATCGCGGCCGGGCCGACGCTCGGCGGGTTCCTGCTGGAGCACTTCTGGTGGGGGTCGGTGTTCCTGGTGAACGTGCCGGTCGCGCTCGTCGCCGTCGTGGGGCTGGTCGTCCTGGTCCCGGAGTCGCGGGGGCCGCGCCGCCGCCCGGACGTGCTCGGCGCCGCGCTGTCCACGCTCGGCATGTCGGCGCTGGTCTGGGCGATCATCTCCGGGCCCGAGCACGGCTGGACGGGCCCGCGCACGCTCGGCGGGCTCGCCGTCGCGGCCGCCGGGCTGGGCCTGTTCGTGCTCTGGCAGCACCGCAACCCCGAGCCGATGCTCGACCTGCGGCTGCTGGCGCACCGCCGGTTCTCCGGCGCCGCCGCCGTCATCGCGATGTTCGGGTTCGCGCTGGCCGGGACGATGTTCGCGCTCACCCAGATGTTCCAGCTCGTCCTCGGCTACGGGCCGCTCAGGGCGGGGCTCGCGATGCTGCCGGTGGCGGTCTCGGCCGGGGTCGGCAACGGCCTCGGCGCCGCGCTGGAGGCGCGGATCGGCGGGTCGAAGGCCATCGCCGCCGGATTCGCGATCGCCGCCGCGGGTTTCGTGGCGCTCGGCCTCGTCGGCCCCGGCGACGGCTTCGGCGTGATCGTCGTCGGGCTCGCCGTGTTCGGTCTCGGCGCCGGGCTCGGCACCCCGGCCGCCTACAACACGCTGATGGCCGCCGTCCCGCGCGAGGAGGCCGGGGTCGGCTCGGCCGTCAACGACGCCGGGCAGGAGCTCGGCAACGCGCTCGGCGTCGCCGTGATCGGCAGCATCATCTCCGCCGCGTACCGAGGCGGCCTCCCGGGCGGCGTGCCCGCCCCGGCGCGGCACTCGCTAGGCGAGGCGCTCGCGATCGGCGACCCCGGCCTCGCCGCCGCGGCGCGGGACGCCTTCGTCCACGCGCAGTCGGCGGGCTCCTTCACCGCCGCCGCGACGATGCTGGCCGCCGCGGTCTTCGCGCTGGTCGTGCTGCGCGGCGACCGCGCGCCGGACCGTCCGGCGGAGGGCCGGACGCGGGCGGCCGTCCCGCACGCGTGAAAGCGATCCGGGGGCCGAGCGGAGTAGATGATGACACCAACTCCCGGAGGTAGCCCATGCCCGACCCCAGCCGAGGGGCCGACGGGTGACGGCCCCGCCCGAACTCGCCGAGCCGGAGGCCGCGCGCGACGACGCGGCGCTGCTCGCCGCCTCCCTCCAGGACGGCGAGGAGTTCACCGCCCTGTACGACCGGTACTTCCCAGCGGTGTACCGGTACGTCGCGGGACGTCTCGGACGTGAGGCGGCCGACGACGTCGTCGCCGAGACGTTCCTGGCCGCGTTCCGCCGCCGCGCCGCGTTCGACCCGGCGCGCGGCGCCGTCCGGCCGTGGCTGTACGGGATCGCGACGAACCTGATCGCGCAGCACCGGCGGACGGAGACCCGCCGCTACCAGGCGCTCGCCCGCATCGGCACCGAGCCCGACCAGGCGGGCCACGAGGACCGCGTCGCGAGCTCGGTGACCGCCGAGCGCCTCCAGCCGCACCTGGCCCGCGCGCTCGCCGGGCTGTCGCGCAAGGACCGCGACGTCGTCCTGCTCAAGGCGCTCGGCCAGCTCGGCAACGAGGAGATCGCCGCCGTCCTCGGCGTCCCGTACGGGACGGTCGGCTCCCGTCTGAACCGCGCGCGCCGCAAGCTGCGCGCCGACCTGCCCTTCGACGGCACGGAAGGACCCTGACATGGACGGTGACATGGACGGTGACATGGACGGTCTGGACGAGTTCCAGATGATCGCCACGATGCTGGACGAGCCGCCGGAGCCCGGGGCGGCCGCCGCCGGACGCCGCCGCCTCACCGAGGGGATCCGCGGGCCGCGCCGCCGTCCGCTCCGGTCGAGGTGGCCCGTCCTGGGCCTCGCCGGTGTCGCGGCGGCGGCCGTCGTGGGCGCGGTGCTGGTGTCGTCGGGCACGTCGCCGCGGGCGCCCGATCCCGTGGACGCCCGGCCGGTGTCGGCGCGGGAGGTGCTGCTGTCGGCCGCGGAGCGGGCGGAGTCCTCGCCCGACATCGGCCGCTACTGGCACCGCCGGACGCTCGCGACCACGTCGGTCGAGGTCGGCCCCGAGGGCGGACGGTACCAGGTGGAGCAGCGGCGGGTCAGCGAGACCTGGGCCCGCCCGGACGGCCAGGTCTGGATCGCCGACCGCGACGCGGGTGCGCGCCCCCGCACCGCCGCCGACCAGGCGGCCTGGGAGCGCGACGGCAGGCCGACCGGCTGGAAGGGCCGGTCGAGGCTCGGCGGCGGCCGCCTCACGCTCGCTCCCGGACCCGGCACGGTGATCAAGGCGCGCGGCCCGCGCTCGTTCACGGTCTGCGACAAGGAGATGTCGTTCACGCAGGTCCGGGCGCTGCCGACCGACCCCGCCGGGCTACGGGACGCCATCCGGAACGCGATGCTCCACAACGACGACGGCCCCGTGCCCGCCGACGCCCAGACCGGTTTCGTCAGGGAGTGCCTCACCGGGCTGCTCTCCGACGTGCCCGCCCCGCCGAAGGTGCGCGCCGCCGCCTACCGGGCCCTCGCCGGCATGCCCGGGGTGAAGGCCACCGGCGCGGCCGACGACGGCACCGGACGCGCGGGCGTCGGCATCCTCATCCAGGACCGCGGCGGCGCCGGGACCCGGCTGACGATCGACCCGAAGACCTCGTTCGTGCTGGCCGAGACGCGGGAACCCGGCGGCGCGCCGCTCCCGGTCAAGGGCCACACGCTGATCCACCTCCAGGTCGGCTGGACCGACGAGGGCCCGCGGATCCCCGCCCTTCCCTGACCGTCAGCCCACCAGGTCGAGCGGGCCGGTGCCGGTCTCCGCCAGCGGCAGGCCGAGCGCCGCCCGCTCGGCCAGCCATCCGCTCGGACGGTAGCGGGGGTCGCCGGTGGCCTCGTGCAGCCCGCGCAGGACGGCGAGCACCCGCGCGGCCCCCACGCCGTCGCCCCACTCCAGCGGGCCGCGCGGGTATCCGAGGCCGAGCCGGGCGCCGGTGTCGATGTCCGCCGGACGGGCGAGACGCTGCTCCGCGATGCCGCACCCGACGTTCACCACCGCCGCCATGAGCCGCTGGGCGACGCTCGCGGGCGCGTCCCGGACGACGCTCACCGTCCGTCCCGTCGCGACGAGGGCGGCCAGCGCCGCGCGCCCCGCGTCCCGGTCGACCCCCGGATGCACGGCCAGGGTGAGACGGGTGAAGAACCCGCCGAACGGGTCCACGCCGAGGGTCCGCTCCAGGGGGAGGCCGTCCGGGACGCTCCGCGCGACGTCCAGGACGCTGCGTCCGAACGGCGCCACCAGCACGATCGCCTCACCGGACGGCACGTCCCCCGATTCCACCTGCACGCCGCCCTCGGACAGGAGCGCGCCCAGCCCCTCCCTTACGCCGGGCTCCGCGTCGTGGATCCAGACCGGGCGCGGCGCCACGTCCGGCGCGGAAACCTCGTCAGGTTCCTGCTTGGCGCCGTCCACGTATTTGTAGAAGCCCTCACCCGTCTTGCGCCCGAGGAGGCCCGCCTCCATGCGCGCCCGCGCGATCCGGGACGGACGCAAGCGCGGCTCGGTGTAGAAGCCCGTCCAGATGCCCTCCATCACCGGTTGCGACACGTCCAGGCCGGTGAGGTCGAGCAGCTCGCACGGGCCCATCCGCAGGCCGAGGACGTCCCGCGCGATCCGGTCGACGTCCACCGGCTCCGCCGCGCCGTCCGCCAGGATCTGGAGCGCCTCGGTCACCAGCCCGCGCCCGGCGTGGTTGACGAGGAACCCGGGCGCGTCCGGCGCGAGGACCGGCTCGTGCCCGAGGCGCCGGACGAGATCGGCCAGCGCGTCCGGCACCCATCCGGCCGTCCGCGCGCCGGGGACCACCTCGACCAGCCGCATCAGCGGAACCGGGTTGAAGAAGTGCAGCCCCGCCAGCCGGGACGGGTCCGCCAGCGCCGCGCCGATCGCCGTCACCGGCAGCGAGCTGGTGTTGGTCGCGAGCACCGTGTGCTCGGGGCACACCTTCTCCAGCGCCGCGAACAGCTCGCGCTTGGCCGCGAGGTCCTCCCGGATCGCCTCCACCACGAGGTCGCAGTCCTGGAGCGGCGTCAGCGGCTCCCCGACCGGGCGCAGCCGCGCCTTGGCCTCCGCCGCCTCGGCGGCCGTCGTCCGCCCCTTCGCGGCGAGCCGGTCGAGCATCGCGCCGATGTGCTCCACCGCGTCCGCGACCGCCTCCAGCCGCTCGTCGGCCAGCTCCACCGTGAGCCCGCCCGCCGCCGCCCACTGCGCTATCCCGCGTCCCATCGCCCCGGTGCCGATCACCCGGACCGTCGTCGCCCGCCCTGCCCACTGCTGCATCCAGACCTCCTCGCTCGTCCGCACATTCAACAAGAGTCCGCTCGGCGGAAACCCGCCCGTGAGTCGCGATCGGACACGTCGTAGCCTGCCAAGTACCCGCCAAACCCGGAGAAAGAGGAGCACACCATGCGCGACGCGGTGATCTGCGAGCCGCTGCGTACCCCGATCGGCCGGTTCGGCGGGGTGTTCAAGACCGTCCAGCCGACCGAGCTCGCGGCCACCGTCATCAGGGCCCTGGTCGAGCGCACCGGGCTGCCCGGCGACGCGATCGACGAGGTCATCCTCGGCCACTGCTACCCGACCTCCGACGCGCCCGCCATCGGACGCGTCGCCGCGCTCGACGCCGGGCTCCCCGTCGAGGTCGGCGGGATCCAGATCGACCGGCGCTGCGGGTCCGGGCTCCAGGCCGTCGTCAACGCGGCGATGCAGATCCAGACCGGCGTCAGCGACGTGATCATCGCGGGCGGCGCCGAGAGCATGAGCAACGCGCCGTTCTACACGACCGAGGCGCGCTGGGGCATCCGGGGCACCGGCCTCAACCTGCACGACTCGCTCGCGCGGGGCCGCGTCACCGCGGGCGGCGCGAACCACCCCGTCCCGGGCGGGATGCTGGAGACCGCCGAGAACCTGCGCCGCGAGTACGGCATCGGACGCGAGGAGCAGGACGAGCTGGCGGTCCGCTCGCACCGGCGCGCGGTCGCGGCGCAGCGCTCGGGCGTGTTCGCGGAGGAGATCGTCCCGGTGACCGTCCGGTCGCGCAAGGGCGACACGGTCGTGGACACCGACGAGCACCCGCGCCCCGACACCACGCTGGAGGGGCTGGCGCGGCTGCGTCCGGTCCTCGGCAAGAGCGACGACGCCGCCACGGTCACGGCGGGCAACTCCAGCGGCCAGAACGACGCCGCCGCCGCGTGCGTCGTCACGACCCCCGAGCGCGCCGCCGAGCTGGGCCTGCGCCCGCTCGTCCGGCTGGTCTCGTGGGCGCGCGCGGGCGTGCCGCCGCGCACGATGGGCATCG
Organism: Actinomadura litoris; assembly: GCF_009733595.1. GTDB lineage: Bacteria > Actinomycetota > Actinomycetes > Streptosporangiales > Streptosporangiaceae > Spirillospora > Spirillospora litoris. The sequence continues at coordinate 356,931 of NZ_WOFH01000005.1, forward strand.
GGCCCGTCCCGGCCACGGCCAGGGCGCTGGAGGCGGCCGGGCTGGCCTTCGCCGACCTCGACCTGATCGAGCTGAACGAGGCGTTCGCCGCGCAGGTGCTCGCCGTCACCCGCGAGTGGGACCTCAAGGACGCCGACTGGGACCGCGTCAACGTCCACGGCTCCGGCATCTCGCTCGGCCACCCCGTCGGCGCGACCGGCGCCCGCATCCTCGCGACGCTCGCCCGCGAGATGCACCGCCGCGAGGCCCGCTACGGCCTGGAGACCATGTGCATCGGCGGCGGCCAGGGCCTCGCGGCGGTGTTCGAGCGGGTCTGAGCCGGGGTCAGGCGGGCGGCGTCCAGGACGGGTCGCGCCCGGTCATGGCGATCATCCGGTCGAGGGGCCCGGCGCCGTCAGGGGCGGTGTGGGCGGCGCCGAACAGCCCCTCGACGGGCGCGCCGCCGCTGTTTTCGACGGCCGCGCCGACGAAGTTGAGACACAGGTCGACCTCCGCCTCGTCGACCTCGTAGGGTCGGCCGAGCGCCCTGGCGACGTCCCAGCCGTGGACGACCAGCTCGTTCAACGCGACGCTGCCGGCGACCGAGGCGGGCAGGTCGACGCCGCCCGCGCGGGTCATGCCCTCCCACGCGGCCGGGTCGCCCCACGCGGCGGCGAGCGCGTCGAGCTGCTCGGGGATGCTCTCGCGCCAGCCGTCCGGCAGCCGGGACGCGTCGCCCGACGGCGGGGCGGACTTGTCCGCCGGCCACGCCTTCGCCGCCGTCCAGGCGAGGCCGACCGAGAACCCGTTCACGTGGTCGATCAGGTCGCCCAGCGTGTACTCCTCGCACGGCGTCGCCGCGCCGAGCGCCGAGTCGGGGACGCCGGCGATCAGGCGGCCGAGCCGCCGCGCCGCCGGGGCCAGGTCCGGGGAAGAGGTCGTGCCGGTATCGGTGCTCACAGGGCGCTCCTTGATTGGTCCTCGTAGATATTGACTCCTGGACGGGACGATTCTCATCGCCTCTCCGGATCTCTATGGTGTGGGGATGACGCGAGCATCGGCAGCGGATCACGGTGGCCGGGAGCGGCCGAGCGCTGACCTGCGGAGCGGCGCATAAGCTACTACCGAGTAGTATTCGGCCCCCGGATGATGCGCGGTATGCGGCGAGTCCTACGCTGACTGCCATCGCCCGTAGCAGGAGGACGGAACCGTGTTCTGGACCACTTTGATCATTGGGCTCGCAGGGACGGCGGTCGCGCTGGCGCTGGCCGGACGGCGCGTGCTGTTCCTCTACGCGATCGCGCGCGGCGGCCAGCCCGACCCCGAGCGGGTGCTCCAGGTCAGGCGCGACCCCAAGAGCGACGTCGAGGACCAGGTCACCGAGGTCTTCGGCCAGCGCAAGCTACTCAAATGGACCGTCGCCGGCCTCGCGCACGCCGCGGTCATGTGGGCGTTCATCCTGCTGATCACGGTCTACCTGGAGGCGGCGGTCGCGCTGCTGTTCGGGTTGGACGAGCACATCCCCGGGCTCCAGACCTGGGGCCCGATCGGCTTCGTCCAGGACACCATCGCGCTCGCCTGCGCCGCCGGACTGCTCACCTTCACCGCGATCCGGATCAAGAACTCCCCGCGGCGCATCGGGCGCGACTCCCGCTTCAAGGGCTCGCACCTCAGCGGCGCCTGGATCACGCTGTTCATGATCTTCAACGTGATCTGGACGATGTTCTTCTTCCGCGGCGTCGAGTGGGCGAGCGGCAACCTCGACTACGGCAAGGGCGCCTACTTCTCCTACGCCGTCGGGCACCTGTTCGACGGGATGAGCCACGACACCCTCGAAGTGCTGGAGTCCGTCGGGCTGCTGCTGCACATCGCGGTCGCGCTGGTCTTCCTGGTGTTCGTCGTCCACTCCAAGCACCTGCACATTTTCCTGGCGCCGCTGAACGTCATGTTCAAGCGCCGCCCCGACGGCCTCGGCGCCGCCCAGCCGATGATGTCGGGCGGCAAGCCGCTCGACTTCGAGGAGGCCGACCCCGACGAGGACGTCTTCGGCCGGGGCAAGATCGAGGACTTCACCTGGAAGGGCTTCCTCGACATGGCGACCTGCACCGAGTGCGGGCGCTGCCAGTCCCAGTGCCCGGCCTGGAACACCGGCAAGCCGCTGTCGCCGAAGATGGTCATCCTCGAACTGCGCGACCACGCCCTCGCCAAGGCGCCCTACTTCACCGCCTCCGAGGAGGCCCGGGAGAGGTTCACCGACGAGCAGAAGCTCGACATGCAGGTCGACAAGGAGCTCGTCGGCGAGAACGGCGTCATCCACCCCGACGTCCTGTGGTCGTGCACCAACTGCGGCGCCTGCGTCGAGCAGTGCCCGGTGGACATCGAGCACATCGACCACATCCTCGACATGCGCCGCTTCCAGGTCATGATCGAGTCCTCGTTCCCGTCCGAGGCGGGGGTGATGCTGAAGAACCTGGAGAACAAGGGCAACCCGTGGGGCATGTCCGAGACGAAGCGCCTCGACTGGGTCGGGGAACTCGACTTCGAGGTCGAGGTCGTCGAGGAGAAGCTGCCCGAGGACACCGAGTACCTGTTCTGGGTCGGCTGCGCGGGAGCCCTTGAGGACCGCGCCAAGAAGACGACCAAGGCCGTCGCCGAACTGCTGCACATCGCGGGCGTGAGGTTCGCCGTCCTCGGCCCGATGGAGGCGTGCACCGGCGACCCCGCGCGCCGGCTCGGCATGGAGTTCGTCTTCCAGATGCTCGGCCAGCAGAACGTCGAGACGCTGAACGAGGCGGGCGCCAAGAAGATCGTCGCGACCTGCCCGCACTGCTTCAACACCCTCGCCAACGAGTACCCGCAGATCGGCGGGAACTACGAGGTCGTCCACCACACGCAACTGCTCGCGCACCTCGTCGAGGAGGGCAGGCTCACCCCGGTCACCCCGATCGAGGAGAACATCACCTACCACGACCCCTGCTTCCTCGGCCGCCACAACAAGGTCTACAAGCAGCCGCGCGACATCATGGCCACCGTCCCCGGTGTCAGGACGCAGGAGATGCACCGCCACAAGGACCGCGGGTTCTGCTGCGGCGCCGGAGGCGCGCGCATGTGGATGGAGGAGCGGATCGGCAAGCGCATCAACACCGAGCGCGTGGACGAGGCGCTGGAGACCGACCCCGACACCGTTTCCACGGCCTGCCCGTTCTGCCTCGTCATGCTGGGCGACGCCATCAACGAGAAGAAGAACTCCGGTGAGGCCAAGGAGTCGCTGGAGGTCGTGGACGTCTCGCAGCTCCTGATCCGCTCCATCAAGGGCGAGGGCGGCTCGGCCCCCGCGAAGGAGGCCGTCGCGGCGGAGTGACTTCTGGGGCCTGCGGGGCAGGAGTGACGCCCGGGGCCGCCTGGCCTCGAATTCATGTCGCGGTCAAGCGACCCATAGCGGTCCATGATGCTCGGAAGGCCGCCGAACTGGTATGACCAGGGGATGGCCGTGCTCGTGTCCCTCCTGGCGTTCCTGATGACGCTCGCCGGCGGTCTCGCCGCGATGCGCGTCCGGGACCACCGGCACCTCGTCCTCGGGCTCGCGGGCGGGCTGATGCTGGGCGTCGTGGCGTTCGACCTCATCCCCGAGTCGCTGGAGATGACCCACGACCGGCCGCTCGGGGTCCCCGCCCCGATGATCGGCTTCGCGTGCGGGTTCCTGCTGCTGCACGTGGTGGAGCAGGCCGTCGCGATCCACCGGGGGCACGAGGGCGAGTACGCGCCGCACGACCATCCCGGCGGCCACGCGCACGGCCCGGCCGAGGGGCGGGCCGGGCTGCTCGCCGCGGCCGCGCTCGTCGGGCACAGCCTGGTGGACGGCCTCAGCATCGGCCTCGGCTTCCAGTCCGGGATGGAGACCGGCGTGTTCGTCGCCCTCGCCGTGATCACGCACGACTTCGCGGACGGCTTCAACACCTTCACCGCCGCGTCCCTGAACCGCGAGAACAACCGTCCCGCCCTGCTGATGCTGCTCGCCGACGCCGCCGCGCCGATCGTCGGGGCCGCGCTCACGCTGCTGGTCTCTGTCCCGGACGCGGTCCTCGGCCCCTATCTCGGGGTGTTCGCGGGGGTCCTGCTCTACCTCGCCGCCTCCGAGATCCTCCCCGAGGCGCACAGCGGGCACCCGCGCGTGATGACGCTGTGCGCCACCGGAATCGGCCTGCTCGCCGTCGTCTTCAGCGTGGGAGTGGCGGGCTGAGAATGGCGGAGGGCCGTCCGGAGACCCGGACGGCCCTTCTGCCGTTCTCCTGTTTGGAACGTTCCGAACAGGGGTCAGCCCGTCATGGACCGGGCGAAACCGGGGTTCGCCTTCAGCCATTCCGTGACGGCCTGGTCCGGCTGCCCCTTGTACTTGTTCTCGATGAGGTCCTCAAGCGAGCCGAGCTGCTTGTCGTCCATCCGGAACTTCTTCAGCCAGCCCGCGACCTCGGGCTTGTCGTCGCCGAAGTCCTTGCGGGCCACGGTGTTGATCCCGTCTGGCCGGCCCATCGCGCCCTTCGGGTCCGCGAGGTCGCGGACGGGGAACTTCGAGTACGCCCAGTGCGGCCGCCACAGTGTGACGACGATGTCCTTCTTGGCGTCGGTGGCCTTCTTCAGCTCGGTGAGCATCGCCGCCGTCGAGGACGTCGTGACCTCGTACTCGTCCTTCAGCCCGTAGGCGGGCAGCATCTTCTCCTGCGACACCCGGTAGAGCCCGGAGCTCTTCTCAATGCCGACGATCTTGCCTCCGTACCGGCCGCCCTTCCCCTTCAGGTCGTCGAGCGACCTCAGCGGCGAGTAGTCCGGCACCGCGATCGTCAGCGGCGCCTTGTCGTACCAGACGCCGATCTTCTCCAGCTTCTTCCCGTACTGCTTCCAGTAGTCCTCGTGGGTGCCGGGGAGCCAGGAGTCGATGAACAGGTCCACGTCCCCCTTCGCCATTCCCGTGTAGAGCGGCCCGGTGTCGAGGGTCTTGACGTCGACCTTGTAGCCCTTGTCGGTCAGCAGGCGCTTCCACAGCGCCGTGGCGGCCTCACCCTCGGCCCAGCCGGAGACCACGCCGATGGTGACCTCCTTGTCGTCCTTCTTGTCACCGGAGTCGCACGCCGCGGCCCCGATTCCCATGGCCAGTGCGACCGCCGCGATCGCCGATCCCTTGAACGTGAAGCGCATGCCCTTCCCTTCTTCGTCCTGCGTGAAAGCCGACCAGGGTCAAGCCGGCCGCGAGCGGCGGCCGGGAAGATGACCGGTGGTCAGAAGATGTTCGCCATGGCGCGCGACACGGTCGTCCGGTCGCCCAGCGCCCCGGTGACGCGGTCCAGGAAGATCGCCAGCACGACCACGGCGACGCCGCCCTCGAAGCCCTTGGCGACGTCCACCCGGTTGATGCCCTCCAGCACCTCACCGCCGAGCCCGCCCGCGCCGACCATGCCCGCGATCACCACCATCGACAGCGACAGCATGATCAGCTGGTTCACGCCCGCCATGATCGACGGCATCGCCAGCGGGATCTGGATGCGGGTCAGGATGCGGCCCGGCGGCGTCCCGAACGCCTTGCCCGCCTCGACCATCTCCGGGTCCACGCCGCGGATGCCGAGTTCGGTCAGCCGCACGCCCGGCGGCAGCGAGAAGATCACCGTCGCGACCACGCCCGGCACCACGCCGATGCTGAAGAAGAAGATCGCCGGGATCAGGTACACGAACGCCGGCATCGTCTGCATGAGGTCCAGGGCGGGCCGGACCACCCGGCTCACCACGTCGCTCCGCGCCGCCGCGATGCCGACCGGGATCGACACCGCCACCGACACGACCGCCGACACCAGCACCAGCGCCAGCGAGTCCATCGCCGGCTCCCACAGCTCCATGCTCTCGATCAGGCCGAACCCGAGCAGCGTGAACAGCCCGAGCCTCCACCCGCGCAGGAACAGCGCGAGCAGCGCGAACACGACGGTCAGCGCCAGCGGCGGAAGCACGGTCAGCACGTCGGTCAGCCCGTCGACGGTCGTCTCGACCGCCGAGCCGATCCCGTCGAACAGCCACCCGAGGTTGTCGGTGCACCAGGTGACCAGGTCGTCGAACCACTCGCCCACCGGCACGCGGGGAAGATCACTCATCGACGGCCGCCTTCACCGGCGGCCGGGCGCTGATCGCGCCGAGCGCCGCGAGCAGCGTCACCCGGGGGATCACGCCGAGCAGCGTCCCCTCCGCGTCCGCGACCGGCACCGGCAGGTCGCTCTCCGCGCACCGCGCGAACAGGTCGGCGACCGGTGTGTCGGGCGCGACGGGCGCCAAGTCCTCGGGGTCGAGCAGGCTCTCCAGCGACTGGACGCCGTCCTGCACCGCGTCCGTGATCGCCACCGCCTTGACCTTGCCGACCAGCCTGCGGTCGCGCCCGACCACGAACGCCGCGTTGGACTGGTGCTCGCGCATCGTCCGCAGCGCCGTCCGCGGCCCGGTGTTCGCCGGGACGGTGACCAGCGGCTTCTCCATCACCGAGGCGGCCGTCAGTACTTTGGTACGGTCCACATCCGCGACGAACCGGGCGACGTAGTCGTTCGCCGGGTCCGTGAGGATCTCCTCTGCCGTCCCGATCTGCACGATCCGGCCCTCCCGCATCACCGCGATGCGGTCGCCGATGCGCATGGCCTCGTTCAGGTCGTGGGTGATGAAGACGATCGTCTTCCCGAACCGCCCCTGCAGATCAAGCAGCAGGTCCTGCACCTCGCGCCGGATCAGCGGGTCCAGGGCGCTGAACGCCTCGTCCATCAAGATGATGTCGGTGCCCGCCGCGAGCGCCCGCGCGAGCCCGACCCGCTGCCGCATGCCACCGGACAGCTGACCGGGGAGCCTGTCCTCCCACCCCTCAAGTCCGACCAGCCCCAGGAACTCCCGGGCTGTGCGCTCGCGTTCCTCCTTGGGCACGCCGCGCACCTCCAGCCCGTACGCCGCGTTGGCCAGGACCGACCTGTGGGGGAACAGCGCGAAGTGCTGGAAGACCATGCTGATCTTGTCCTGCCGCAGCGCCCGCAGCGCCCTGGGGGACAGCGTGGCGATGTCCTGCCCGTCGACCTCCACGGACCCGTCCGACACGTCCAGCAGCCCGTTCAGCATCCGGATCAACGTCGACTTGCCGGACCCCGACAGGCCCATGACCACGAAGATCTCGCCCTGCTCGACCTCGAAGTCGGCGTCGAGGACGGCGGGGGTGACACCCAGCGCCCGGACCTCCTCCGGCGTCGCACCAGCCCTGAGTCTTCGCTGCGCCTCGACCGCCTTGCGGCCGAAGAGCTTGGTGACGCTTCGCGCGCGGAGTATGGACACGATCTCCTTCCGTGTTCCCACGTCCGGGGTGAGAACGGGTTCACGCCCGGACAGGACTCAACTCACGCAAAGAGATGCCAACCGGACGCCGATGTCAGACGTCGGTCGAAACTACCCGTATCGCGAAGATGTTTCATCTTTTGGTGATCCGCGTCACGATCACACCCTGGTGCGATGGAAGTTCAGGTACGACCGCGACGGCGTCGGCCCCCGCTGATCCTGGTACCGCGACCCGTACTTCTCCGACCCGTACGGATACTCCGCCGGCGAACTGGTCCGGAACAGGCACATCTGCCCGATCTTCATCCCCGGCCACAGCTTGATCGGCAGCGTCGCCACGTTCGACAGCTCCAGCGTCACGTGCCCGTTGAACCCAGGATCGATCCACCCCGCCGTCGAGTGCGTCAGCAGCCCGAGCCGCCCGAGCGAACTCTTCCCCTCCAACCGCGCCGCGAGATCGTCCGGCAACGCGAACACCTCGTAGGTGGACGCGAGCACGAACTCCCCGGGGTGCAGCACGAACGCCTCGTCCGCCTCCACCTCCACGAGCCGCGTCAGATCCCTCTGCTCCACGGCCGGGTCGATGTGCGGATACCGGTGGTTCTCGAACACCCTGAAGTACCGGTCCAGCCGCACGTCCACACTGGACGGCTGAACCATGCCCGGCTCATACGGGTCGATCTTCACCCGTCCGGACTCGATCTCGAACCTGATGTCACGATCGGAGAGCAGCACGTCCAAAAGCTACCGCCCCCGCCCACCGCACGCGCACACCGCCGATCCGGTACGATGTCCGAACGACGGCGGCCCCCACACCGCCCACGCGGGTGTAGTTCAATGGCAGAACTTCAGCTTCCCAAGCTGACAGCGCGGGTTCGATTCCCGTCACCCGCTCACCACAAAGGCCCAGGCCAGGGACATGATCCCCGAACCTGGGCCTTGATCGTTTGTGGCTGTTGTCAGTGACGGGCCATTAGCGGGCCATTAGGCCACGGGCACCAGCACCCCGGCCGCGCCGTCGTCGTCTTCGTCGTCCTGGTCGTGCTCGGCCTGGACCAACGCGTCGAGGCCATCGGCGATGGCGCGATCACCCTTGGCCGACTTGTGCTGGTAGCGCAGCGCGGCCCGCTCGTTGTCGTGGCCCATGCGCGCCATCAGGTTCTTGGTCGAGACGCCCATGTCGGCCGCGAGCTGGTTACCGGTGTGGCGAAGATCGTGGAAGTGCAGGTTCGGTACGCCGAGCGCTTTGACCACGTGCTTCCAGTTGGTGACCTTGTTGAAGCCGCTGCGGCGGAGCGGCCCGCCCTTGACCCCGGTGAAGACCAGGGCATCAGCGTCCGGCTTGGTATAGATCTCCAGATGCGCGGCCAGGGCAGGGACGATCGCGGCCGGGATCGTGACCGTCCGTACGCCCGCCTTGGACTTGGGCGGCCCCAGCAGCATCCGGCCGTTGGCCTGTTCGACGTAGGCGGCTCGGACCCGGACGGTACGCCGGGCCAGGTCGATGTCACAGCGGCGAAGCGCCGTGATCTCGCCCCACCGCAGACTGGCGAAGGTGGCGAGCAGGATGAACGCGCGTAGCCGGTCGTCCCGGATCACGTCGGCCTGACCGTCCTCAGCCAACTTCCACAGCGCCCGTTCCGCCTCCGCGCGGGTGGCGAAGGTCAGCGGGAACCGCCGCATGATCCCGCCCTTGACGCGGTACCGGAGCCGGTACTCGCCGGAGTCCAGCTTGCGGAAGTTGCCGACCGGCCGCATGCCGACCCGTTCGGCCAGCTCGAAGACTTGCGGAATGGTGAGCGTGGGCCGCTCTTCGGCGTACTCGCTACCGGCCCCGCGCACCTGGCAGGGGTTACGCGGGAGGATCTCGTCTTCCACGACCGCCGTCATCAGGACGGCCCGCAGCAGCCGGTACGCCTTGGCGCGTGACGTCGCCCCGACCCCGTCATTGGCGAGGGTGGTCAGCCACTCCCGGATCATCGGGGTAGTGAGCTTGCCCAGGCTCACGCCGCCCAGGTGCGGAGCGATGTGCTTACCGAGCAGCCAGGCGTACAGTTCGCGCGTGCGCGGTCGGAGCATCTGACGCTGGTCGATCCACCGTGCGGCATAGGTGCCAAGCTTGACCTTGGCTAGCTCAGGGTCTGTCCAGGTGCCGTTAAGGATCTTCGCTTCGATCAGCGTCAGGGCGCGCTCTGCTTCGGTCTTGGAGGCGAATGTCTGGGGCGCGGTCCGGATGCGTCCATCCGGTCCGGGATAGCGGACCTGGTAACGGCCGGAATCGCGCTTGCGGATGTTGCCGAATCGGCGGTGTCCGCCTTTGTTCGCCATCAGGCAGCCTTCCAGAGATCGGATGCGGTCATGGGCTCGACCAGCCCGGCCGAGACGTACTCGGCGAGGGCGGATTCTGGGATGCGGATGTGACCGCGCTTGCCCGCTTCGCCCAGGCGGACGAAGCGAATGCGCCGTTCAGCGACGAGGCGACGCGGAAACCGCGCGGAGGTGTTCAGGTACTCGGCGGCCTCAGCGATGGTCAGCAACCGCTCGCCCAGGCCGATCGGGGGAGTCTGCGTCTTGGCCCTGCTCATGCGGTCGTCCTGTCTGTGCTGAGGGGTGGCAGGGGTTTGCCGGTGAGTGCTGCGGTGAGGAGGGCTTCGCCGGGGGTCATGCCTTGTCCGAGGTAGCGCCAGTGCGCGATGACAAGAACCTGGTCGTCATCGAAGGGCAGGCGGCCGGTGGTGACCTGGTCGTGTTGGCGTTGGTTGTGTTCGACGCGGTCCGCGCGCAGTTCCCCGAGGGTGGTGGAGTAGTGGCGTGATTTGGTGGAGTAGTGGCCGCGGAAGCCGAGCATGTGTGCCCATTCGGCCAGTCGGAGCCCGGCGAGTTCTTCGAGGGTGCCCAGGTGGAAGCATGCGGCGATGAGTCGTCGGGCGTGTGCGGTGACGGGTAGTTCGGCTAGGTCGTCGGTTGCTCTGATGGGGCGGTCGAGGGTGCCGACGCATTCGGCGGCTTTGGTGGCGTATTTGGCGATGTAGCCCGCCACCGCACCATCGGTCAGGTCCCCGGAGGCGGTGATGGGCCGCACGTCGATCTGCGCACCCCACCTATGGGTCTTGGCCGGGACTCCGGCCGCCGCCGGGGTGGTGACCTTGACCGCGCCCGCCGTGTGGTCCACGGCCGCGCGGATTTGGTCGAGGGTGGCCCAGGCGGGCGGGGACGCGTGGGGGCCGCCCGGTCCGTCCAGGCGGATGACGGCATGGAAATGCACCAGGCCGCGCCGCTGGTATTCGGCGACCTTGGCGAACGACACCGTGAGAACCTCGCGCAGCTCCCCCACACGCAGCCCGGCCGACCGCGCGAGGTGGCGGCGGACGGCCATGGTGAAGCGGCGCCAGAGTTCGGGGGCGTTGGCGTTCCAGAGCACGGCGCCGGGGTAGTCGAAGCAGTCCGGGCAGATCGGTTGCCCAAGCCGCCCGTCATCTGCGGAGTGCCGGAGGGTGCAGGAGACCGGCCGTCCGTGCTCGCAGGTGCCGCCGCCGCGCCGGGGATGGCAGGGCGCGACACCTCCGCCGGCCCCTGCCCGGTGGGAGTGGACGGGGCCGAAGGAGGGGGCGGTGAGGGTGACGAACGCGGCCGGGTGGGTGGTCACGGTCGCGGGGACGCCTTTGCCGCCGATCAGGCCCGCACGGACGAGTTGGTAGGTGTCGGCGCGGTAGGTCTCGGCGCAGGCGGGGCAGCGGGAGGCGCGGCGGGTCTTGCACGCCACCCGCAGCACCCCGCCCGGCTCACGAGCCGTGGAGTACCGGTGCAGGACCGCGCCGGTGAGCGGGTCGCGGTATTCCACGCGTCCGCGTAGGTGGACGGGTTGAGCGCATCCCCCGGTGGCGCGGGCGCGGGCGGCCCACCGGCTGAAGTCGGGCCGGTTGAACCGCATCGCCATGTCCCGTGCGGCAAGGCCGGTGATGGAGGGTGCTGGGTGGGGCACGATGGAGGGGTCTCCCTATCCGGTGATGTGGTTAGTGGGGAAGGGCCCCGGCGCGGCTGGATTGCTTGGCGGCTTGAGAGCCGCGCCGGGGCGCGGTCAGAACGCTTCGATGAACCGGGAGAGGGCGTCGGCCAGCAGGGCGAACCCGCCGCCGATGGTCTTGACCGTCTGGGCTCCGGTCTCGGGGTGGCGGATCACGAACACGGTCAGGGCGATCCAGAAGGCGATGGACGCGGTACGGCGCAGGTACATGACGGGTTCTCCTTTAGAGGTGGCCGTGGCCGTGGCAGGCGGAACAGGTGGAGCCATCGGAGGCGACGCCGCCCCCGCCGCAGGACCCGCACACCCAGCCCCACACCAGCGGGAGCAGCAGAACGGGGAGGGGCGGCCGGTCGTCCGGGCGACCCTGTAGGGGACGGGTCGGGTGCGGTGTGGTCATCAGGCCGCCTGCCCGGCGTCGTCCTGGTCGCCGTCGGTGCGGATGTTGTCGAGGTAGCTCCGCCGCGCGTCGAATTCGCGGCGGACACGGTCAGGAATGTGAACCAGGCGGTAGGTGATCCGGCCGAAGGAACGGGCGGCGATGTAGTGCCCGCCCTGCGGACGGTCGTCCTGGACGAGCACGCCCAGGAGTTCGGCGACCTGGTCGACGACCGCAGCCGAGAGGGTCTCGTCAACCTCGCGGGGAAAGACGTCGAAGCTGTCGCCGTACTCGGGGACCGGAACGGCCGGGTTGTCGGCCAGGAAGTCGGCCAGGGCACGCAGGCCGGTGATGACCTGGTGACGGGCGAGCAGGTCACCCGGAACGACGCCGTCGGTCGGGTCGGTGGGGTTGGTGTGGGTGGTCATGGTGCGGTTCCTCCAGTGGTCAGGCGACGGGTGCGGTGTCGGTGCGGATCTGGCGGAGCAGGTCCGAGGCGAGTTGGTTGGAGACCCCGAGCCGTGCGCGTAGCGCGTCCCGGGTGATCGGGCGCCCTTCCCGGTTCTGGTGTTCGGTGGCGACCCGCCGCGCGAAATCCACCAGCGGAGCCGCCGCTGGGGCCGGATCGGGCGAAGCAGCCGCGGATTGTTCGGCGGCCGGGACGGGGATCGTGGTTTGGCCGTCCTGCCCGTGTTCGCCGTCCTGGTCGTCGCCGACCGGCTTTGCGGACGAAGCGGCGGCGGCCGGGTCGGCTTCCCACACCACCCACGACGACGAGGACGAGGACGGGACGGCGGACGAGGGAGACGCGGTCGAGGACGGGCGGTCGAAGGTGTCCGGGGCGGCCGCGCCATCGGGGACGGGAACCGATGGGGTCCGCTCAGTCGTCGGGGTGGCCGTACGGCGTTCGAGCATGGAGACGGCGACCAGGAACGCCCCGGCCGGAGTACCGGCGGTGATCCAGCCCCACACCGACGCATCGGCTTGCGCCAGGTTCGCCGCAAGGGAGAGCAGGACGCCGCCGACCAGGACCAGCGTCGGCCACGACACCGGCCCCGTCTCCCGCCCGGTGCGCTTATCCCGCTGGCGCTCCCCCGCCGCCATGACGCAGGTCAGGTCGATGCACACGGCGATGGCCCAGGCCATCCACCCGCGCTGGCCATGGTCGGTGGCGGTGTCGCGGATGTGGGTGAACGACCCCGCCGCCGCGATCCCCGCCAACACCACCACCGGCCCCGAATCGGCCAGCGCCCCGAGGATGCGGCGGGTCATGCCGCCCGCCGGTCAGTGACGAGCGCGAGCAGCGCGGCCAGCTCGGCGTCACAGCGGTGGGTGTCAGCCCACCGGTCCACCTCGGCCCAGGACGCGGAGGCGAAGGAGCCGGCGCAGCGCTGACACCGGGCGATGTGCAGGGAGCGGAACTCGTCCCACTCGACCCCGACCGGCCACACATCCCAGGACGACACCGACGCCGACCAGGACGAGGACGGGGACGGGACGACGGCCAACCGGGGACGAGGACGGGCAGGACGGGGACGAAGGACGCGGATGCGAGCAGCCATCGGGCTACCTCCAGGGGCGGTTTCGGGCATGGGTCGGGTAGGGACGTGGCGCGGATTGAGGGCTCACGCCGAGCCGCAGTGAAGTGGGGGCCTATGCGGCGGGTCGCACGTCCGGGACGGAGCCGACGAGGACGTTCCAGTCCAGGGTCAGGTGTGCGTAGTCGCGGGCGGCTTGCTCGGCCGCAGCTTCAGGGACGAAGACCGAGCGGGCACGGTGCCAAGCACCGTCCTGCCCGGCCAGGATGCACACGCCCGGAGTCTCGGCCGGTATCGCGCGTGCAGCGTCCAGGGCGGCGGGGTCCAGGTCGCCCAGGGTCATGTTCGCGGTCTCGGGGTCGTTGACCCGGTGGCACACCCGCCCCGACAGTTGCGCCCGCAGGGCGGTGACGCCGGGCCCCAGGTCGGAGCCGATGCGTTGCCCGCAGACGATCAGGGAGACCGCGAACGCCCGGCCGAGCTGGGCGATCCTCAGGAGCGAGGTGGCGGTCTTGGACACCTCGTCCTTCTCGGTCTTGTCGGCCATCAGGAACAGTTCGGCGACCTCGTCCACCAGGGCGACGATGGGAACGGGCCGCAGTTCCTCGGGGAGTGTCCAGATGTTGCGGGCCCCGTGCGCACGGCAGGTCGCCATGCGGTTCTCCACCTCGGCCATCAGGTCGGCCAGCAGATCGACGGACTCTTTGCGGGTGGTGGCCAGCGCCGAGAGCCGGGGCGCGTAGGGGGTGAACTCGACGCCGCCTTTGAGGTCGAACCCCACCAGCGCGACCGGTTGCGGCGCCAGAGCACAGATGATCGCGTTGGCCAGGTTGGACTTACCCGACAGGGTCGCCCCGGCGATGAGCCAGTGCGGAACGACACGCAAGTCCATCACCCAGTCGCGCCCGTTCTCCAGCTTCCCCGGCCGCACCCGCAACAACTTCCAGGGCTCTGGCGACACCGACACCTCGGTCAGCGGATCGGCCATGGTCGCCCACAGCGTCACGAAACCGGGGCGCACGTCCACTACCCGTACCGAGTGCACGCGCCAGGCATGCGCGATGCCCTCCGCTGCCTTCTGGTAGTCGGCCGGAACTTGGCCGTCGTGCAGGCGTAGCCGCATCCGCCACCCCAGCCGGGTCGGCCGCAGCAAACCCAGCCGGGGAGCGCGCTCCACATCGACGCGCCGCACCCGCCGCTTGTGCTCGACCACCGCCGCCTCAGCGCGGGAGGCCCCGCCGACGACCGGGACGGCGTCCAGGGTGAGCCGCAGCCGCCGCCGGTGACGAGTCAGCCTGCAACCCGAGGCGACGTGATGCCAGCTCAGGTACACCAGCACCGCCCGCGCCGGGAAAGCCACGCCGTACCAGAACGAGACCGGGTGGAACCGGCGCCAGGCCCAGAGCCCGGCCGCCGCAGCGGCCAGGACCCCGAACACCAGGTAGTCGCTCATCACCAAGGCCGCCGCTCAGGCCACGTCCGCCGCAACCGACGCGGCCGAACTGTCCGGTGCCGAGACCGGAGCGGCCAGCGTGATACGCGAGGCCCGGTAGGCGACACCCCACCGCTTCTGACCGCCGATCACCTGCTCCCACGGGAACGCCACCAGACCGACCGGAGTCACGATCTGCCCGATCGACACCTCCTGATCACCCGGCACCGAGACGTTCACCAGGTCGACCCGACCCGTGGCGTCGGCAGCCGACAACCCGACCGTGAACACCGTCTTCCCGTCACGGTCCACCTTCACCTCCCCCGTCTCCTGACTCACCAGCTTGGGACGCGGCGCCGACACGCACACGAATGTGAGCGCCGACAGGTCCACCGGGATGCTGCGCACTAGGAACCTCCAGAGTTGCGTGAACTACTTAGACAACATAGTCGACCTAGTCTTCCATGTTGTCAAGGACGCCATGGTTTCCTTAGCCGGTCGGGTGTGCTGAACTTGGGTCGAAGCCCCCGACGGAAGGCGGACGAGTGGTCGAGAGGACCGGACGGCCCGGATATCTGCAAATAGCCGATGACCTGCGGCAACAGATCCGGGATGGCCGCCTGGTGGCGGGGGAGGCCCTACCGTCGACGGCCCGGCTCCGCGAGGAGTACGACGTGTCCGCCGGGGTCGTGAAGGCCGCTATCAGCGTGTTGCGGACCGAAGGCGCGGTGATCGGCCAGCAAGGTAAGGGCGTGTTCGTCCGCGACCAGGCCGACGCCCGCCCGTCCGGCGAGGCCCCACCGACGACCGGTGACGACGACGTGACGATGAAGCAGCTCACGGAGGTACTCACCGCGATCCGTGATCTCGGAGAGCGCGTCGCCCGGATCGAACGGGCTGTGTTTCCAGAGCCTCCGAAAGCTGGTCAGTCCGGCAAATGAGTTCGTCCAGCTCTACCAGAATCAGCGCCAACTGTTCATGCGGAGTCCCTTCCTGCTCGCCGCCTTCCGGCACCGCCGATCGCCTCCCGATGTGATTCGCTCTGTCATCCGGCACTCAGCAATGTTCGCGCCAGGAGGCACCGCCAGCCCATCACTGTTCCCTCGTCGGGTTCTTTCACGTTCGCTTATACGTCCACTTTCACACCCCCATGGCAGACGCTCGGGATATGCGCACATGTGCCGACGTCTACGGTGAAACGGAAGGCCAGAATGAGCACGACCAAGCAGCGCCCCGGCTGGAAACCCACGAAGCTGCGCGAGCGCCGAGAGACCCACGGGCTGAGTCTTGAGGCGGCCGGGGACCAGTTGCGCACGGTCGCCGAACGAGGCGGACTCAGGGTCGCGGCGAACTTCCAGACCTTGTGGGGCCATGAGAACGGCAGCATGTACCCGGGTCCGCACTACCGCCGCGCCTACTGCCTCATGTACGAGGCCACCGAACCTGAACTCGGATTTCGCCTTCCGCTCCCCGGCGAGGCGACGGGAGACCTGACGCTGCCCCTCCCGGCGCCGCTCAGCCCGGCCGCCACCGAGGAGGCCGCCAACGCCATCACGCAGGGACTCGACCGGGTCTCCGACCAGACGCAGGGCCAGGACGCCACCGCAGGCGACGCGCTCAAGGCTCGTGTCGTCAGCGCATGGCGGGGCCGAGCCATGAGCGGCAGCATCGGAACGACGACGCTCGCCCTGGTCGGAGGCTATGCCGGGTCAGGTAAGACCGAATTTGCACGCTTCCTCGGCGACGTGTCCGGGTGGGCATTCCTGGACAAGGACTCCCTAACCCGTCGCCTGACCGAACGCCTTCTCGTCTCCATGGACGGCGACCCGCACGACCGCCACACCGACCTCTACCTGAACGAGGTCAGGCCCCTTGAGTACAAGTGCCTCATGGACACCGCCAACGACAACATTGATTGCGGCATATCCACAATCCTCGCCGCCCCGTTCATATCAGAACTGAACGACGAGGCATGGCTAGGACGACTCACCAACCGATGCAAGGCCAAGGGCGTGGACGTCGCGGTGATCTGGGTCCGGTGCGACGTCGACTCCATGCGCGAGTACATCGAGTTCCGCGACGCGCCGCGCGATGCCTGGAAGCTCGCCCACTGGGACGAGTACGCCGCCGGGCTCAACACTGAGACCAGCCCGCCCGGTGTCCACCTCACCGTCGACAACCGGCTAGGCGCGGCGATCAGCATTGCCGACCAGACGCGCGAGGCACTGCGTAGAGTCCTGCCATGACCAGTCCGGGCGTGATCCTGTACGGCCCGCCGACCAGCGGCAAGGACACCGTCACCGCCGAACTGTCGCGCCTGGACGACCGGTACGCCCTACTGCCGAAGCTCAAGACCGGGACCGGCCGAAGCACCGGCTACCGGCTCGTCTCGGAAGCCGAGCGCGAGGCGCTCCACACCGCGGGCCGCCTGGTCGTAGAGACCCACCGCTACGGCAACGTGTACGCCATTGACCGGCAGGACATCGCCGCCCTGGTCGACGCCGACCGCGTCCCCGTCGTCCACATGGGCAACGTCGCCGACCTGCGACGCCTACGGGCCGCCGTCCCGCTTGCCTGGACAAGCGTTCTGCTCTGGGTTCCGCGCAAGGTCTGCGCCAAGCGCTCGGAACACCGAGGCGACCTCGATACCCCGAGCCGCGTCAAGGCATGGGACGAAACCCGCGCCGACCTACGTGCAACCGCCGACACGCCCGTCTTCAACACGATCATCCGTACCGACCACACCGACGGGACCGAGGCGGCCCGCCGCATCATCGCCGCCGTAGCCGCCGGCCCCGGCGAGCCCATCGCCGTTCTGGCCGACCTCGCATAGAGAACCGCGCGGCAGGGCTCGTCCGCGACACCCAGCCGCCTACCCTGCCGCGCGGCCGTTCTTGGGCCAGGGCCATCCGTCCGGCACCTGAATAGCCTTGGCCAGCTCTTGCGGCGAACGCGCCTCCACCAGGCGCCATCGCCCGCACGCGGGCACCATCGCCCAATACGTCCGCGTGTACTTCCCCCGCCAACACCACACCCCGAAACGCGCCCGAAGCTCATCCAGCGCCGTCCGGGCAGCCATCACGTACCGTCCCCACCCCGAGACCGCAAGGCCGCCAACCACGGCGAGCCCAGCGAAGCCGAGACCGAAGCCGCGGCCAGGCCGACGCGGCGGCACGGCGCTACCAGCTCGCCGGTACTCGACTGGAACCACCAGTCGCCATCCGCACGGACAACCGTGATGCTCTCCCCAAGAGATGGCGTGTGCGCCGAGTACACCCGCAGAATCACCGGCCACTCGGCATACCGCCGCTCGACCATCCACCCCCGCCGCCGCAGCGCCCGCCGCAGCCGGTTGAGCCGACGACGCGCCTGCCACGGTCGAGGCGACGCGGCCAGTGCGCTCGGGGGAACCTGCACCGACCGCGCCACCTCAACCTCCCCCGGGGCCGCCCCGGACTTATCTGCGGCCCCGTCCGGTGATGGGACAGGAACAGCGGCCATCACCGGACCCGCTTAGCCGCACGGGGCACGCGCTTGCGCTCTTCGACGAGCGCCGCCCGCAGCTCGCCAGCGTTCGGCCGGATTACCGTCGGGTCGACGCCTGCCGCCGAGTCGTGCAGGGTCGCCACCCAGTCACCGGCTTGCCCGCCGCCGCGGCGAGACCTCCAGATCCGATGTCCGGTGAAGTCGTCCCGTAGCTGGCGAAGGGCTCGGTCTTCCTGCTGCGCTCGCGTTTCCATCGCGGTTGTCCTTGGTGATCGACGGCGAGCCCGGCGAGCAGGCCCGTACGGCATGACGACCAGCGTTGCGCCGTACCGCGATTAGCAAAGGAGCCTGACAGGGGGCCAGGTGTGGGCCACACTCGGTGAGGGGAGGTGGCCACACCGCATGACCACCGAGAAGCGCCAGGAGTTCGGCGCCTACCTGCGACGCCTACGGGGCAGCAGAAGCCAGACCGCGCTAGCCGCCGAGCTATGCGCCCTGACCGGCTCCAACACCCTGACCCGACACGAGATCTCCCGCTGGGAACGCGGCGACCGCATCCCCGACGACTGGTTGCCGCACCTGGCCCGCGCTCACAACGTCCCCCTCACCGTCCTGGAACGCATGGCCGCCGAAGTGCGCGGCAAGACCCCAGGCCCGGACGGCATCCCGTTCGACCTCTCGCCGTTCTTCCCCGACACCGTCCCGCTGACCACCCGCATAGCGAACGCCTGGCACGGCCGAACCGTCGCCAACGCGGGCGGCAACCCCACGCTCGTCCTGGTGGGCGGTTACGCAGGCTCCGGGAAAACCGAGTTCGCCCGCTTCCTCTCCGACCTCTCGGGATGGGCGTTCCTGGACAAGGACGCCCTCACCCGCCGCCTGACCGAACGCCTACTCGTCTCCCTCAACGGCGACCCCCACGACCGCCACACCGACCTCTACCGCACCGAGGTGCGCCCGCACGAGTACCGATGCCTGATGAGCGCCGCCTACGGCAACGTCGAGTGCGGAGTGTCGATCATCCTCGCGGCCCCGTTCGTCAACGAGCTGAACAACCCGTCATGGCTCCCACGCCTCACCCACCGGTGCCAGGCCAAGGGCGTAGACGTCACCGCGATATGGGTGCACAGCGACGTCGACACCATGCACGAGTACATCGAGCTACGCGACGCCGCCCGCGACGGCTGGAAGCTCGCCCACTGGGAGGAGTACACCGCCGGACTCAACACCGAAGACCCGCCCCAGGCCGCGCACCTCACCATCGACAACCGCCTCGGCGCCGCCGTCAGCCTCGCCGACCAAACCCGCCGAGCCCTAACCAAGCTCATCCCGTAACCCCAGGTCACCCAGCCAGCACCCACAACGGATGAGAACTTTCTCTACGTCTTCAAGGGCGCCCGCTACGCGGCCGCCGCCGGTAGCTCCGGGCCGGGCATGCGGCCTCTCCGGGCCGACCCGCCCCAGCCGACCGGCCCCACCTGGGCAGGAAATACGCATCGAATAGCTCATTCAGCAGTCCTTCGGCGGATATTGCTCACTCATCAGACGCGGAAGCTCTATCCGCACCAAGCCCGAAGAAGCGGTCGAAGAACGCGCCGAGCTTGGTCAGCACGCGCTGCTTCTTATCGCCAAAGGCACCGCCGGAATTGAAACGCGATACTGGTGGAAGCACCCTCGTTATAGCCATGCCAGCAGTCTGGATAGCGCCATCACGGAAGGCAGCCTCGATAAACCTGCGGGTCTCGTCGGCTCGCAATCCCTCTTCAGCGATAATCTGGTTGAGTTCGGCCTCACGCTTGGCGGCGACGAACGCCAGCCACTCCTCATCGACCGCACTGCTGGCCGATACAGCGTCGACGAACGCCTCAACGAGATCCTTCTTGTTGCGCAGCGTCGGACTAGCGTCGACGGCGCGGGTGATCGCGGCGCGAATTTCCTTGTCTGTGCCGTCGCCCTTGGCGGCCTTGTACTTCTGAACCAGCATCAGGATGTAGTCGACGTTGATCTCGATCTGCTTGATCAGTTCGATCTCAAAGACGACGTCGTCAATTATTGATTCCTTGTCTGCGTCCTGAATCCGGTGGAATTCTGCATAGAGGTCAAGGTAGATGCTACGGTAGTCCTGAGCCTGGCGATCAGTCAGGACTTCGTTGCCGGCGAACTCATCGAAGCTGGTCAGGATGTTCTGCAGCCGCAAGATGGAGCCAAACAGGGCGATGAAGTACTTCTGCGCCTGTTCGCCAAGGATCTGCTGGCCGAGCGGGAACCGGTCGAGCAGTTCGGTTACCTTGTCTGAATATTCGCTGCAGTAGTCGCCATATGGCTTAAGCAGCACAATGCCGCCAGCGTCCTTGTTGCCGAACAGCGCAATGGCGTCGTTAGTCTCTTCCTCCAAGTCGCGAAAGCTAATGATATTGCCGTAGGTCTTAACCGAGTTCAGGATACGGTTGGTGCGTGAATATGCCTGGATCAGGCCATGGGCGCGCAGGTTTTTGTCGACCCAGAGGGTGTTGAGGGTCGTTGCGTCGAAGCCGGTCAGGAACATGTTGACCACAATGACCAAGTCGATCTCACGATTCTTCAGACGCAGCGACAAGTCCTTGTAGTAGTTCTGGAACTTGTCCGCCGAAGTGTCGAAACTCGTGCCGAACATGGAATTGTAATCTTGAATCGCAGCTTCGAGGAAGTCGCGCGATGACTTATCGAGTTCGCCGGTCTCGAACCCTTCTTCGTCGAGCGCCCCGTCTTCAATCGCCTCGTTGGCAGCGTACGAATAGATTAGGCCGACTTTTAGGCGACGATCCGGTAGAAGTGATTCCTGCTGGATTCTGAACTCGGTGTAGTAGAGCTTGGCAGCCACAATCGAGGCGGTTGCGAACAGGGCGTTAAAGCCGTGCACACGCCGCTGGCCCAGTGTGTAGTGCTCGGCGCGCTTCGTCTTCTGATTGAAGTGCTCCAGCGTGTACTCGACAACCTGCTGCACGCGGTCTGGCGCCAGCAAGGCCCGCTCGGTGTCGATGGCGGAAACCTGCTTGTCCTGGATTCCTTCCGGCAGCCTGATGGTGTTGACGTAGTCGATACGGAACGGCAGGACGTTCTTATCGTTGATGGCATCAACGACCGTGTAGGTATGCAGCCTATCGCCGAAGGCCTGCTCAGTGGTCTTGAGCTTCGGGTTGCCGCCGCTTCTGGCGTTGTCAGCGAAGATCGGTGTGCCGGTGAAGCCGAACAGGTTGTAGCGCCTGAAGGCCTTGGTGATGGCCCTGTGCATGTCGCCGAACTGCGAGCGATGGCACTCGTCGAAGATGATCACCATGCGACCGTCGTAGACCTCGTGGCCCTTGTTGCCCGAAATGAAGGTCGCGAGCTTCTGGATCGTCGTGATAATAATCTTGACGCTCGGGTCTTCGAGTTGCTTCTTCAGGACCCGGGTCGACGTGTTGGAGTTTGCTGCTCCCCTCTCGAAGCGGTCGTACTCGCGCATCGTCTGGTAGTCGAGGTCCTTGCGGTCGACCACGAACAACACCTTGTCGATGTCCGCAAGCCGTGAGGCCAACTGCGCGGCCTTAAACGAGGTCAGGGTCTTACCCGAGCCGGTGGTGTGCCAGACGTAGCCGCCCGCGGCCACGGTGCCGAGTTTCTTGCAGTTGGTCGACATCTCGATCTTCTGCAGGATCCGCTCGGCCGCCACGATCTGATAGGGGCGCATGACCAAAAGCATCCGGTCGGCAGTGAGGACGCAGTACTTGATCAAAATATTGAGCAGCGTGTGGCGCGCGAAGAAGGTCACTGCGACGGCCGTCAGATCCTGAATCGGCCTGTTGCTCGCATCTGCCCACCATGAGGTGAACTCGAAGGAGTTGCTAGTCTTCTTGGCCTTCTTGCTACCGGTCGTCTCCGAGATGTGCTGACGGCGAGTCGTGTTGCTGTAGTACTTCGTGTGCGTGCCGTTACTGATCACGAAGAGCTGCACGTAGTCGAACAGGCCTGAGCCTGCCCAGAAGCTGTCGCGGTGGTAGCGGTTGATCTGGTTGAACGCTTCGCGGATGGCCACACCACGACGCTTGAGTTCGATCTGAACCATCGGGAGGCCGTTGACCAGCACGGTCACGTCGTAGCGGTTGCCGTACTTTGCTCCGCCTTGGCCCTGTGCGATCTCGTACTGATTGATGACCTGCAGGCAGTTGTTGTGAATGTTGGTCTTGTCGATGAGCCGAACATTCTTGGTGGTGCCGTCGTCGCGTTTGAGTAGCTGAACGTAGTCCTCCTGGATGCGCACCGTCTTCTCGATGACGCCTTCCTTCTCACCAGCGATGCGCTCCTTGAAGAAGCTTTCCCACTCAGTTTCGGAGAACGTGATGTGGTTTAGAGCCTCAAGGCGGGTGCGGAGATTGGCGACGAGCTCTGCCTCCGAGTGGATCCGGAGGTACTCGTACTCCTGCGACTGCAGGAGCTTGATGAACTCTTTCTCCAGGTTCGCCTCAGACTGGTAGGCAGTAGCGGTCGTGGCGTCAGGGACATACTCTGCAACGACCGTGCTCTCGGAGCTGACTGCGATCGGCTCGATACGAGTGGTCTTGCCCTCGGTCATACCGACACTTCCTCGAAGGTCAAGAGTTTGTCGCGGTAGTACTCGAACTGCTTGCGACGAGCAATAAGCTCGTCACGCAGAGCCGATTCCAGTGCGGCGACAGTGCCAAGTACACGCAGCAACTCCTGCTGGGCCGACACTGACGGCAACTCGATCTGGAATGCTTCGAACTGCTCCTGCTTCCAGCGCCGGCGGCTCCTGGTTGAGCCGCGCTCAACGCCCGTAACCTCCGCTGACACCCGTTTGAGCGTGTACTCATCCTGGAAGTACAGCAGCAGCCATTCCGGTATTACGCGCGAATTATCCAGGTCGTATATCGGGAATTCGCTAGATACGACCCCATTGGCGAGTTCTGGAGTAACGACTGCAAACGACCCTTCGGTTACAAACATCCGGTTATAGATGAACTGTCCCGGCTTTACTCGATAGAGCGTAGTCCCCTTGATGGCGCTGCCAAGTTTCGGCTCGCGAGAGAAGGCGCCTTCTCCGTACCATTTCACGCCGAGATTCGTATATCTCTCGTCTGCTTGCACGAGCAATGGCTCGACATATGGAGTTGCTATCTCGCCCAGTCTTACATGCTCTGTGGTATTTGAACTTAGGGCTCTAATGTATGGTACTTCCGGAAGGATGCGTGCGAATGCGAGGCGCTGCTGTTTGCGGGCTTCCAACTCCGCAACCAGTTCTGCCTCCAACGATTGGAACGAGTCGAGCACTCTCACAATCTCGCGCTGCACCTCGATTGGCGGCAAGGGAATTCTGAGCCTTGCCAGTCCGTTGCTGGATAGCCGCTTTACCTTTGCACGCGCAACGAAAGCTTCCTTAGCTTTGTTGAAGGCATCTGACTGCATGAGGTAAACGACGAATTTTGGATCGAGCGAGGAGCGAAATATGAAACAGTCGTCGTGGACCGCCACTTGCTCAGTTCCGAGCCAGGCCACTGCCTTTCCGACGTCCTCGACCGTCTCGCCCACCGCTGCAATGATGACGTCGCCGGGGCGGGCAAACCGTAGCGTCGGCGCGAGGTCGGTACGTACGTGAGAGATCGTGTCCGATGTTGCGACTCCGTAATGCGTATATATTTCCCCGTAGTGGATGCTCGGCAGGCCCTCGTCGACTCGGTCAGCCTTGGTGAACCTACGTCCACGGATGAAGACTCCAACCTCGCCGAGTGGCTGGATGGGTACTCCCTTAGGGGCCAACTCCTTGATCAGGTCGTCGATCCGGCTCACGACCCGCCCTCCAGTTCGGTGACGATGGCATTGATCTGCTCCCGCAGTTCCTGCTGCCGCGTCACGAGTTGCTCAATCTCAGCGTTCAGTTTCTGGATGTCGACAGCCTCGCGGTTGTCCTCGCCCTCAACGTAGGAAGAGACTGAAAGGTTGTAGTCTGCCTTGGCAAGCTCGGCATTAGTCACGAGCTTCGCGAAGTGTGCAATATTCTCGCGTGCCGCGAAGGCATCAAGGATCTTCTGCTGGTTCACTGCGCTGAGCTTGTTCTTGCTGCCGGGGTGCACGAACTCGGCAGAGGCGTCGATGAATAGTACTGAGTTGTCCTTCTTGGACTTCTTCAGCACGAGGATGCAAGTCCCGATGCTGGTGCCGAAGAACAAGTCTGGCGGGAGCTGGATGACCGTGTCGACATAGTTATTGTCGACGAGGTACTTGCGGATCTTCTGCTCTGCGCCGCTGCGGTAGAGGACGCCTGGGAACTCAACGATGGCCGCCGTGCCGTTAACGGCCAGCCAGGACAGCATGTGCATCGTGAAGGCAAGGTCAGCCTTGCTCTTCGGAGCTAGCACGCCGGCCGGCGCGAAGCGCGGGTCGTTGATCAGTAGCGGGTTGGCGTCGCCCGCCCACCTGATCGAGTACGGCGGATTGGAGACGATCGCTTCGAACGGCTCGTCATCCCAGTGCTGCGGATCGATGAGCGTGTCGCCGTGCGCGATGTCGAACTGCTCGTAGTTCACATCGTGCAAGAACATGTTGATCCGGGCCAGGTTGTACGTGTTGAGGTTGATCTCCTGGCCGAAGAAGCCCCGTCGGACGTTCTCCTTGCCTAGAACTTTGGCGAACTTCAGTAGCAGCGAGCCCGAGCCGCAGGCCGGATCGTAGACCTTGTTGACCGACTTCTTGCCCATGACAGTGATACGAGCAAGGAGCTCGCTCACCTCTTGCGGTGTGTAGTACTCGCCGCCGGACTTGCCAGCATTCGCCGCGTACATCTGCATGAGGTACTCGTAGGCATCACCGAAGAGGTCGATGGCGTTGTCCTGGAAGTCTCCGAGGGGCAGGTCGCCGATGGCGTCTAGCAGCCTGACGAGCTTCTCGTTACGCTTGGCAACGGTGTTACCGAGCTTTGCACTGTTGACGTCAAGGTCGTCGAACAGACCCTTCAGGTCATCCTCGCTATCGGTGCCAACAGCTGACCCCTCGATGTTCGCGAAAACCTTCGCCAGCGTCTCGTTGAGGTTCTCGCGGAACTTCTCATCAGTGTCAGCCCGCCAGCGAACGTTGGCAAACAGCTCGCTCGGCAGGATGTAAAAGCCCTTCTCCTCAACTGTGTCTTTGCGGCCGAACTCGGCATCCTGGTCGCCAAGCTGGGCGTAGTCGAAGTCAGCGTCGCCAGCCTCGTGCTCCAGCTCGTTCAGGTACGCGGTGAGGTTCTCGGAGATGAACCGGTAGAAGAGCATCCCGAGCACGTAGCTCTTGAAGTCCCAACCATCCACGCTGCCTCGCAGGTCAGTAGCGATGCGCCAGATCGTCTTGTGGAGCTCGGCACGCTGCGCTTCTTTGGTCGTCGGAGCCATTACCGCGTCACCACCCTAGTCTTGAAACTGGTGCTGCAAGCTTCCGTCGGGCGGCTCATCGTCAGCTGATCTCCTTCACGCGGTGATCGTGCCTTGGTCTACAGGCCTCGTGGCTCAACCTAGCGGGGCGCGCTGACTGGTTCACTCCTTGCCGCGCTGCTGTCGTCACAAGTTGGTCGCCGGCGGCTTGGTAGGACGTTCGGAACCCACGCTTTGCTTGGTCAGCGCTGAGCAAGCTGGGAAGCCTCTCGGCGCCGAGGCTAAGCGGCAGCCTCACGTAGAGGAGCGGGGGCCAGGTCTAGTCAGCGCCCCCGCCTCGACCTAGCCACCTGTACCGTCTAGGCAGCGGAAGGTCGCCTGGTCCAACGGGCGGGCCGTGACCGACTGCTGTACAGCACGGAAGTACAGCAACACCGCCGCACAGCACCTGTCGTAGGCGCACGCCAGCACACGTCCGAGTGGGGCGCGCCAGCACCGACCTTGCTCGCGCAGGTAGTTCGGGACGAAGAGGTGCTGGTGGCTCGCCTGATTGGCTGAGCGAGCGCGAAGCGGGGATCTCGCGACCCCCAGCCCCCCGCGAGCCGGCGGGCACGCCCGCGCGAAACGGTCTGTCACACTGTCTCGCCGTTCGCGCGGGCGCGCCCTCCGGGACGTCGTGCGTGCTAACGCGGGTGCTAACAACGACTCTGGATGACCTCGGATTGGCGTGGATGCAGGGGAGGGTGCGCCGCTAGTCAGGGGATGGATGTGGACGGACCTGGATGCCCCTGATCTTTCTACGGATCAGACGGTGATGGGTTGCGCCCGACGATCGCCACAGCGTGATTAAGGTCAGCGCGTGGTTGGGGGCGATCGCTGCCGCGGGGCTTCCGGTGCTCGGGCCGTGGCCGGCCCTGCGCTCCGGGTCCCCTTGCCACCGGAGTATGCGGGTGCTGTTGCCGCTCCGAGCAGGCCGAGGATGCGCAGGTCGACCGTCATGGCAGCGGGCCATTAGCGGGCCATTAGCCAGGGTGATCGAGGGACATTCACGGTCACTTGCGGTACGACGCTGCGCCAGGTCAGCGGGATCAGCAGGCAAGATCGGGACTATTCCCAAGCTGACAGCGCGGGTTCGATTCCCGTCACCCGCTCACCACAAAGGCCCAGGCCAGGGACATGATCCCCGAACCTGGGCCTTGATCCTTTGTGGCTCAGAACGCCGTCGTGCAATTAGCGTGCAATTAGGCGACCGGCACCAGTGATCCCGCCGCTCCGTCGTCATCGTCGCCGTCCCGCTCCTGGGCGGCCTGGACGAGCGCGTTAAGCCCGTCCGCGATGGCACGGTCAGCGCTGTTGGATCGGTGCTGGTAGCGCAGCGCGGCCCGCTCGTTGTCGTGGCCCATGCGCGCCATCAGGTTGCGCAGCGAGACGCCCATGTCGGCCGCCAGGGTGTTGCCGGTGTGCCGAAGGTCGTGGAAGTGCAGGTTCGGGACGCCGAGCGCCTCCACCACCGGCTTCCATCGCGTGATCTTGTTGAAGCCGCTACGCCGCAGCGGGCCGCCCTTGATGCCCGTGAAGACGAGGGCGTCGTCATCCTTCTTGGTGTACTTGGTCAGGTGCGCGACCAGGTGAGGGACGATCGCATCGGGGATCGCGACCGTGCGTAGTCCTGCCCGTGACTTGGTCGGCCCGAGGGTCATCCGTCCGTTTGCCTGCTCGATGTAGGCGCCGCGTACGTGAACCTTGCGGTTAACGAGGTCGATGTCACGGCGCTTGAGCGCGGTCACCTCACCCCACCGCAGGCTTGCGAACGCGGCCAGGAGGATGAGCGCCCG
This sequence comes from Actinomadura litoris, assembly GCF_009733595.1. Classification (GTDB taxonomy): domain Bacteria; phylum Actinomycetota; class Actinomycetes; order Streptosporangiales; family Streptosporangiaceae; genus Spirillospora; species Spirillospora litoris. The sequence goes on from NZ_WOFH01000005.1 coordinate 384,321, forward strand.
GAGGCGATCGTCACGGGTCACGTCCGCGTGCCCGTCCTCCGCCAGATTCCACAGCACCCGTTCGGCTTCTTGCCTGGTCGCGAAGGTCTGTGGGAAGCGCCGCATGTGCCCGTTCTTGACCCTGTACCGAAGCCGGAACTCGCCGGAGTCCAGCTTGCGGATGTTGCCGACCGGCCGGACGCCGACCCGTTCCGCCAGCTCGAAGACCTGGGCCACGGTGAGGACGGGACGCTCGGGGGCTTCCTCGGTGCCAGCGCCCCGCACACGGCACGGGTTGCGAAGGAGAATCTTGTCCTCCTCCACCGCCGTCATGAGGATGGCCCGGAGCAGCCGGTACGCCTTGGCCGCCATGGTCGTAGAGACGCCGGAGCCGAGGAGCGTCGCCCGCCACTCGCGGATCATGGCCGTGCTCAGCTTGCCCAGCGCGACCCCGCCCAGGTGCGGCACGATGTACTTGTTGAGGAGCCAGGCGTACAGCTCCACCGTCCGAGGGCGCAGGCCCGCGCGTTGCTCGATCCACTGTGCGGCATAGTCGCCCACCTTGACCTTGGCCCGCTCAGGGTCGGTCCACTCGCCGCTGAGGATCTGAGCTTCAGCGAGCGTCAGCCACTTCTCGGCGTCGCTCTTGCGTGCGAAGGTCTCAGGCGCCGGACGCCGCTGACCATTCGGAGCGATGTAGCTCGCTTGAAAACGCCCAGACGGCAGCTTCCGGATGTTGCCGAAGCGACGGTGACCTGACTTGTTGCCCTTAGCCACTACACGGCCCTCCAGACGTCGGATGCGGTCATGGGCTCGACCAGCCCGGCCGAGACGAACTCCCGAAGCGAGGACTCGGGGATGCGGACGAAGCGCCCGAGCTTGACGAAGCGGATACGTCTCTCGGCGACGAGCCGCCGAGGGAACCGTGGTGAGGTGTTGAGGTACTCGGCCGTCTCGCGAGCCGCGATAGGGGCGTCGGCCCCGTGTACCCGAGCCGTGATCTGCCGCGTCCGTGTGTGGAGTTCATCGAGTTCCGCCGTGATCTCGGCGAGTTCCGCAAGCAGGATCTGACGCTCTTCCTCACTCAGCCCACCGCCCCGCCCCGTGTCACCGCTCTGCTGACGCGGCATGGCGAGCCGCACGACCTTGTCTCCCGAACGCACACGACCGCTCATGCCAACCACGGTGCCGTGTTGATCACGCCGCTCCCATGTCCTGGCACCGACGCAGCACTGAACTTGTCCTGCACCCGGACCTGTGGACGGCCTATACCTACTGCCACACTGGGCCCCATGGCTGAACTCAACGGCGTACCTGTCACCCCGGATGAGCTCAAAGCGCTAGCTCTTGTGAACTACGGACATTTCACGTCGATGCGCATGGAAGACCAGCGCATCAGAGGCTTTTCGCACCATCTAGAGCGACTTGTCCGGGACTGCCGCGTTCTCTTCGGCCACGAGCTGGACCGCCAACAGGTCCGGGAGTACGTCCGACAGGCCACCGCCGGACGAGACGGCGCATTCGTCGTCCGCGTGACGATCTACGACCCCGACCTTGAGCTAGGCCACCCCGGAGCCCAGGCCGAACCGAAGGTCCTCGTCACGACCCGCCCGGCCGGGGCTTGGCCGATGGCCCCGATCCGGGTGCAATCCGTCCCCTACGTGCGCGAGCTGCCCGAACAGAAGCACGTCGGCCTGTTCGGCGCCCTATGGCATCGCCGTAACGCTCAACTGGACGGATTCGACGACTGCGTATTCACCGACGCGGACCTGTACATCTCCGAGGGCGCAACCTGGAACATCGGGTTCTTCGACGGTCAGCACGTCATCTGGCCTAACGCCGAGGTTCTCCAAGGCGTGACCATGCGCCTACTGCATCAGGTGCACGAATTGACTTCCCTTGGCCCCGTCAATCTCTCCGACCTACCACGCATGGAAGCCGCATTCGCGACCAACACCGCCGTCGGCGTGCGCGCGATCACAGCCATCAACGAGGTTGAGTTCCCAGACGTCCATCCGGTTCTAGAGACACTTCGCAAGGAATACGAAGAGATCCCGGCCGAAGCCGTCTGAGCACCGCCCCGCTACGGAGAGCATGACATGGCCCCCACAGTCTCACGTTGGACCGGCAAGGAAGCACGTGCCCTACGCGACGCCAAGCGCGTAAGCCAGGTCGAGTTCGCGGCGGAACTCGGAGTAAGCGAACGGATGATCGTCAGATGGGAAAAGGGAAACGTCATCCCCCGGCCGATCAACCAGCAGGGCCTAGACACCGTCCTGGCCGCTTGCAGCCGCGAGGTGCAGGAACGCTTCGCGGAGATGATCGGCTTGACGACCCCAGCCGCTTCCGCCCAGGATCCGGGCGTGTCCTCAGAGCAGCCAGCAAGCCCCGAGCCCGAGCCGGACGTGCCCGTCGGCGACGAAGACCAGGCCAGGCACCCCATCGACGGGAAGTTGATGACGCTCGTCCCGGCGGGCGTCTACTTCGCCGGCGAGAACGCTGAGCCTACCTACCTCCCGGCGTTCTACATCGACGTGTTCCCCACCACGAACGCCGACTACGCCCGATTCGTCACCGCCACCGACCACAAGCCGCCGCAGCACTGGGAGAACGGCCAGATCCCCGACGGACTCGACAACCACCCGGTGGTCTTCGTCACATGGCACGACGCCCAGGCTACGCCCAGTGGTCCGCCAAAGCCCTTCCCAGCGCTCAGCAATGGGAAAAGGCAGCCAGAGGGACGCGCGGCGAAATCTATCCCTGGGGCAACCAGCGGACTCCCGCGAAGGTCAACTGCCGAGAGGGCGGTAAGCGCAGCACCACCCCCGTTGACTGCTACGCAAGTGGTGTCAGCCCGTACGGCGTCTACGACCTGTGCGGCAACACCTGGGATTGGTGCTCGACCGAGTCCGAGCCCGGCCGCTACGAGCTGAAGGGCAGCGCGTTCACGAGCCCCTTCCTGCGCTGCGCGCCATCCACGTTCAACGACGCCTCAGCGGACATGCTTGACGACGACACCGGCTTCCGCTGCGTGACCCCGGCCGAGACCATGCGAGCCCTACTCAACGTGAAGAGTCAGCCGACCAAGCCCTGATCACACCCAGTGGACCGGGCCGGATGAGAACTTTCTCTACGTCTTTAAAGGCGCCCGCTACGCGGCCGCCGGGGCCAGCCCGGGACGGCGGGCGTGCGGCCTCTCCGGGCCGGTCCCGCCGTCCCGCGCTGTCCCTGGCAACAGGGCGCCCGAGCGTAAGAGAGTGCAAGCGACCGGGCAACTCTGGGATGCTTCGGGTGTGCTCGGCGCCCGGATCTGTCTTGATCGTTTCAGCGACACGCCGGGGTCTCGGGGTCTACCGGAGGCTTGCTGAAATCGCAGTCCATGTACGGCCGCCCGTGCGCCAACCAGCCAGCGGCTTTACCATGGAATCTCATCGCCCCTACGAGGGTTCGCAACACAGCCCTTTCTATGGCGCGCATCTTGCGAGTCAGGTCCTCATTGCCCCTGCGAGGGTTCGCAACGTCAGCAGCCCGTCCAGGACCTCCAAGCGCGCCTGAGGTCCTCAACCCCTGGGAGGGTTCGCAACTTCTGTCATATTCTGCCTTTCGGGTTGGTTGGGGCTCGTCCTAATCGCCCCTATGCGGGTCGCAACGCGGTGTGCGCGACCAACAGCTCTCGCTCCAGATCCTCATCGCCCCTACGAGGGATCTCAGAACCACATCCGGGACGAGTCGGAAGGCGCTTGAGCGTGCGCGAACCAGGGGGCTCCGCCGCCCCCTGGACCCCCGCGAGCCGGGGCACTCGTTCGCGCGAAACGGTCTGTCACGGTTGCGCGCCGTTCGCGCGAACAAGCACCCCGGAGCGATGCGCGCCCGTGCCGCATGTGGGTCGTGGATGAGACGAACGGCCCAGGTCGGGCGCGGGTCGCCGTGCCATTAGCGTGCCATTAGGGGCGGACATTGAGGGGCACTCACGGTCACTGGAGGCACAGGCGATTGCCAGGTCAGCGGAGCCAACAGGCGTGATCGGAACTATTCCCAAGCTGACAGCGCGGGTTCGATTCCCGTCACCCGCTCCCACACAAAGGCCCAGGCCAGTGACTCTTCACTGACGCTGGGCCTTTCGCGTTCATCGGCCGCCGTGCCCGCTACGTGCCCGATGCCTCGCCGGAGCCGTCGCCCTTCTTCCGGCGCTTCTTGGCCTTCTTCTCCTTCTTGAGTTCGCGCGCGGCCGTCTTCCCGAGCGTCGAGGCGATCTCCCGGTCACTTTCCTTCCGCGCGTGCAGGTAGACCTGCGCTGCCCGCGTGGACGAGCGGCCCATCCGGCTCATCAACTCGGCGAGCGAGGCGCCCGACGCTCCGCGGCCGCCGGGGCCAGCGCGGGACGGCGGGCGTGCGGCCTCTCCGGGCCGGTCCCGCCGTCCCGCGCTGCCCCTGGCAGCAGGGCGCCCGAGCGCAAGAGAATGCGAGCGACCGGGCCGCTCTGGGATGCTTCGGATGTGCCCGCCACCGGAAGCGGTCTTGATCGTTTCAGCGACACGCCGGGGACTCATGCACTACCGGAGGCTTGCTGAAATTGCAGCCCATGCACGGCCGCCCGTGCGTTACCCAGCCAGCGGCTTTACCATGGGGGTCCTCATCGCCCCTACGAGGGTTCGCAACCGTGCGCGGCTTCGCGCAGCTGCTCCCACTCCACCCCCCGTCCTCATTGCCTCTACGAGGGATCTCAGAACCGCACCAGGACGAGTCGGAAGTCGCTTGAGCGAGCTCGAACTAGGGGCTACGCCGCCTTGTAGGCACCCGCTTGGCGGTCGCCGACGGCCGTGCCCGGCTCTGCGCGCCGGGCATGCGGCCTGTTCCATCCGGTCCCGGCGCGCAGCCCGTGCGCGGTCGCCCCAGCGCAAGTGGGACCCTGAAGCCCAGGCTTTTAACCGGTCGAGCAGCCTCCCCGCTTCCGGTGCCAAGGTCAGTTCTGTCGAGCCGCTCGATGGCCGGGATCGATGCCGCTGGCCGGTTCCCGACTTGTACGGGGCCCGCGCGGCGCCTCGTGACGGGCCAATGCGGGCAGGCAGGTGCTGCCCGTCCGCCGGGTCCCCTGCCCCCGCACAAGTCCGGAACCGTCCAGCTTCGAAGCGCAGGGAGTTGTCGGAATCGTCGCAGCTCCATGGTTCTGTGTTAGAAGCGCGGTGCCGCTCTGCGGCTTCTACCGGGAAATCGAAGGTCTTGCGGCTTGTCGCTTGCCCCAAGGCGGATGCGGGAGGCAACGCCAGTGATCACGGCAGCGCGCCCTTTTCGGCTGTCTGGATTCGCGCGTCCGGTTCGGGGGCGGTCTCGCGTTCCAATGTGCGGCCGGTGAATCCGTGTCGATGTGCGCCGATGACGATAGCGAGCGCCGGGAGCAGGAGCGCGAGTGTGATCCAGCTCAAGGAGGGGGGTCCCAGCACGTTGAGGGTGATACCGCCGATGATCCCGCCTGCGGCGATCGCGATGTTCCAGCATGTGGTGAGGAGTGCTTGTGCGACGTCGCCCGCTGGGCCTGCGGCGTCAGCGATCGCGGTTTGCAGCAGGGTTGAGGCGCCGCCGAACGCGAGTCCCCACAGGGCTGCACTGGCGTACACGAGGGCGGGGTTGCCAGAGAAGACGCTCAGGATGAGAGCGGCTGTGGCCAGGAGCGCGCAGGCCAGGATCATGAGCATGCGCAGGTGCCGGTCGATGAGCACGCCGGTGAGCCAGATGCTCACGAGCGAGACCAGGCCGAAGGTGAGCAGCACCGAGTCGACCTGACCCTCCATGTCGAGCGGGGCCAGGAACGGGGCGATGTAGGTGAAGAGGATGTTGTGCGCGAACACGAACGTCATCGTCACGATGAGGATCGGGGCGACACCGGGCAGACGGAACGTGTGGGCCAGCGGCAGTCGTGCGCCCTTGGATTGGCCGGGGAAGTCCGGAACGGTGGCGGTCACCCACACGATCAGCGCGAAAGTGACCAGCGTGATGACCCCGAACGCGAATCGCCAATCGACGGCCTTGGCGAGGAACGCGGCTGCGGGGACACCGACGGACAGTGCAACGGTCCCGCCCGCCATCGCGATGGCCATGGCCTTGCCGCGTTGGTGCGCGGGAACCATCCTCCGCGCGTAACCGGCAAGGAGCGCCCAGAGCATGCCGCCGACGATCCCGCCGAGGAACCGCGCGGCCAGGGTGAGCGCGAAACTGTCGGAAAGGGCCGTGACCGTGTTGGCGACCGCGAACCCGGAGATCGCGAACAGCAGGAGGTGCTTGCGCCGCCAGCCGATCGTGGCTCTCGTGAGAGGGACCGCCGCGAGAATCGCCCCGATCGCGAAGACCGTGACGCTCTGCCCCGCAGCCGCCTCGCTCACTCCCAGGTCGCGGCTCATCTGCGACAGCATCCCAGCGGGCATCGTCTCCGTCAGGAGCGTGATGAGCCCCGTGGCAGCCAGAGCCAGCAGACCCGCGAGCGGGAACCGTGCGTCAGCGGCGGAAGGGGGCGGTGATGTATCCGTTCGTGGCATACCCGATCATCAATGTGTGACATTGGTGTGAGGGTCAAGTCCGGCTGCATCGCAGCCCAGACGCGAAGGGTGTGGGGATGAAGATCGGTGAGCTCTCCCAGCGCACGGACACGCCGGTGCGGATGCTCCGCTACTACGAGGAACAGGGGCTGATCCACTCCGAACGGCTGCCCAACGGGTACCGGATCTACGAGGACTACGTTGTCGACCGGGTGCGGCAAGTGCGGGGCCTCCTCGAAGTCGGCCTGCCCACCCGGATCATCAAGCAGATCCTTCCCTGCCTGGACAGCTCAAGGGCGATATACCTGCCGTACGTCACCCCGGACATGATCGCGACACTCGAACACGAACGCGACCGTATGGCAGAGAAGATCGAATGCCTCACGAAAAACCACCGAGCCATCAACGACTACCTCGACGCCGTGAGCCGCGATATCCGAGACTCCTGATGAGACGCCCCAGTACGTCTTGAGCCGCCCGGGTTCGTTGAAGACTTGATCGAGCGGATGATCGAGTCATGGCACGGAAGCCCCCTACTTTCCTGAGTTGCGGCAGCGTGAGGTGCGTCCGCGGTACGACAACGAGATGGCCGCGATCAAGTCGGTGGCCTACAAGCCGGGCATCGGGTCCGCGGTGGCCATGCTGTACAGGCTCACGGATCACACGACCCCACACGCCGCCACCTGGGCGAGAGCGCTGGTAGCTCGGGACGAAGTGGTCTTGCAAACTCCGGTGCTAACAAACGGGCTCGGACGAGCCTGGGCGGTTGTGGGGTCGGCGAAATCAGGGGAGGGTTCCCGCGCAGGTCAGGGGACAAACGCTCCCCGGCTCAGCCCTAAGATCGCCATGGCGTGGTTGAGGTCGGTGCGCCACTGCGGGCGATCGCTGCCGCGCGGCTTCTGGTGCTCGGGCCGTGGCCGGCCCTGCGCTCCGGGTCTGCTTGCCCTCAGGTCACGGTCACTTGGGGTACGGGCGGAGGGCAGGTCAGCTGTACGGCAGCGGTTGGCGAAGCAGTGGCACGGGAGCCGGCGGAGCGGTTTGCAGCCATGGCGATCGCCGCTCACCACCGTCGGCGAAGGTCTCCCGTTAGAGTCCCCTAGCGACGCGGAAGCCGATGTTGCCTGCGGAACTGTCGGGTGTATTGGACGACCTGGCCGCGACGCGATAGCGGTTGCAGTAGGACGCGTGGCACATGTGCGAACCACCGCGCATCACCCGTGTCGTGCCCTCGGGTGGACCCACCGGGTCCCTGCGTGGCCCGGTGCGGTGGAAATCGGCGCTGAACCAGTCGGCACACCACTCCCAGACGTTCCCGGCGACGTTATAGAGGCCGTAGCCGTTAGGACGGTAGGACTTCACCGGCGCCGTGCCGAGATGGCCGTCCTCGCCGGTGTTGAGATTCGGGAAGTCTCCCTGCCAGACATTGCACATGTGCCGTCCGCCCGGGGTCAGTTCGTCCCCCCAGGGGTAGCGGCGCTGTTCCAGTCCGCCTCGCGCGGCGTACTCCCATTCCGCCTCGGTGGGCAGCCGGGTTCCCGACCAGGCGCAGTACGCCTGTGCGTCGTTCCACGAGACGTGCACGACCGGATGGTTCTGCCTGGAGGTGATGGACGAGCCAGGCCCCTCTGGCCGCTTCCAGAAAGCACCCGGGACGGCACGCCACCAAGGAGTCGCGTGGACAACCTGGGAAGCGCGCGTGTTCTTCTCACTGAGAAAGCTCTCGAAAATAAAGGAGAACCCGAATCGTTCGGCCTCGGTGACATGGCCGGTGGCCTTGACGAATGCGGCGAACTGGGTGTTGGTCACCGTGGTCGTCTCGATTCGGAAGGGGGTCAGCTCGATCCGCCGGACCGGCCCTTCTCCGTCGGCCCGGTAGCCCTCCTCGTCGTCGGTGCCCATGAGGAAGGGCCCGCCGGAAAGCTGGACCATGTGCTTGTGGCGCGGCGTGGCCGACCGCGGGGGCGCGGTCGGCAGGGTGCCCGCCGGCTCGCGGCCGGGGGTGCAGCAAAGGTCGTACATGGGTTCTCTCCGCTCGGCCAGATGACCGCGGCCCGCCCGCGAACGCGGGCCGCGGTCCTGGCTGTGTGGTCAGCTCTGGCGGTCCGCGGCGAGCTGAGCGGCCAGCGCGGGGATGCCGAGGCTCTGCTCGTCGGCGGGGCTCGCCTGGTAGAGCTTGTTGGTGAGCTGGTACGGGTCGTTGACGAGGTCGTAGTACTCCCGGAAAGTGACCTGTCCGGTGCCGGAGACGCTGCCGCTCGCGTCGGTGTGCAGGTCGTAGTACTCGACGTACTGCCTGTTCTTGGCGACGTAGGACGCCCAACTGTCCTTGACGCCCGCGGTGCCCTGCTTCCACCATTCGACCAGCAGGTGATCGCGGTTGAATCCGGACAGCAGCGACTCACCGTCCTGCGGCGTCGGGGAGGTGATCCCGGCGGCGGCCAGGATGGTCGGTGCGATGTCGATGTTGGCGACAATTCGGTTGTCCGTGGTCCCCGAGCCCAGGCCGCCCGCGGGCCAGGACAGGTAGAACGGCACCTCGTGGGCCGGGGAGTAGGGCGTCCCCTTGCCGAGGAGGCCGTGATCGGCCCATTGGAATCCGTTGTCGCCGATGTAGATGACCAGCGTGTTGTTGAGCTGGCCGAGGTCTGTGAGCTTGTCCTTGAACGCCTGCACGGCGTCGTCCACGGACAGCAGAGTCCGCAGTTGCCGCTGTCGCACCGCCCGGCCGTCGGCCAGCGTGTTGGTCGCGTTCTTGACATAGGCCGGCTTGTCACTCCGGTCGGCCTCGGGGACGGAAGGACGGCCGTTCCAGGACGGCACGACCGTGTCGGCGTACTGGGCGGCGGGAATGTTGGGCTCGTGCGAGGCGTACGGTGTGACATACGCGAACCATGGGCGCGTGTCGGTCGTGGATTTGCTCAGGAAGGCCAGCGTCCTGTTCTTGACGATGTTGGTCGTGTACCCGTTGATCGTCTGAACGGTGCCGTTGACGTTCCACTGGGCGTCCACGTATCCGGGCTGGAGCAGCGCCCATTCCTCGAAGTGCGGTGGGTTGTCGGCCAGCGTCCAGGAGTTGAGGTACTTCCCGAACAGCCCGGTACGGTAGCCCGCTTGCTTGAGGTGGTGCTGCACCGTCGTGCTCTGGTCCAGGCTGTGAGAGGCGGCGTTGTTCCGCACGCCGTGGTTGTGCGCGTAGCGTCCTGAGAAGATCGATGACCGCGAGGGGGCGCACAGCGGCGTGGTGACGTGGCCGTTGTTGTAGGTCACGCCGTGCCCGCCGAGCCAGGCGATGGTCTTCTGGATCGCCCAGTTCGTCTGCTTCGGGTTGTCGTCGGTCACGATCAGCAGGATGTTCGGACGGGCGGCCGCGGACGCCGTCCCGCCGATCCCCGGAAGCGCCGAGGAGGCGGCCGCCACCGCGGCCGCCGCGGCGGTGCCGGCGAGAAATTGCCGCCGACCGACCCCGCTTCCGCGCTCTTGCTGTTCCTCGTTCATGTTCCCCACTCCTCTCGCTGACGGCGACCTGCCGCCTCCGGACGAAAATGAATCACTCGATAGACGCACGGGACGCCGAGAAAGAGAAAGGGAAAACGGGCCCGCGGCACGAAGAAATTCGAGCCGCATCGGAAGGTGATCTCAAACCTGGAGCCCTGGATGCGAAATCACAGGGGGCCTGGCCGGCGGCATGGCAATGTGCTGCCGTTCCGACTGCTATAGGGCGAAGGGCGGACAGAGCGCGCTCGCCTGCCGCTTGAAATCGACATGCAGGCGAGCGACCAAAAAGTCACCCGAAGTCATAAGCGAACGGTAATGAACTGCCCCCCGCCGCGTCAATCCCGCGAGCTGACCTATTTCCGGAAGAAGGTGGACCCCGCGACCATGGGCCAATGTTGAGACGGCGTACGCCTACGCCTTAACTTCACAAGGGGGCGGCTATGCGCATTGGCGATTTCGCACAGAGTTTGGCGGGTGCCCGCAGATTCGAGCACGGCCGACGCGCCAGCCCCTCGGCCAGGCGCTCGCACAGCCTTCCGGAAGCCGTCTGAAGCGGCTTCGATACGAACAAAAACGATAGGAAAAGTAGAATAGATTGTCAACACTTCGGCTCAGGGCCATGTCGACCACTGTGGCGCACGCCCGAGCCGGGAAGCGACCAGGCCGCCCGCGCGCCGTCCAGCCAGCGGCTTTGGCATGGGTCCTCATCGTCCCTACGAGGGGTCGCAGCGGTGCCTCGTGACGGTGGATCAGGCTGCGCGCCGGTCCTCATGGCGCCTGGGAGAGAGCGGCGGGCGTGTTGGGAGATCGGTCGGCCGGCTCGTCGTCCCTGGTGGTGGGTGCCGGCCCGGGGCGATCCGGTCGCGTCCGGCTCGGGGGTGCAGGGTGGGCCATCGGCTCGGCTTCTTGAGCACTCTGGGGCGGTGCCGAACCGACTCGGGCTGTCACGCTGGTGCGGATGATCCGCACTCCCTTGAGGTAGGAGATGCGGCGCCGGCCACTTGCCGGGCACGATCGATGTCACCGCACCAGCATCGGCGACACGCCCGCCGGCCGCGTACCTGCCCTCTCAGGGCAGTACACCAGGCCCCGTTCGGACAGACATGTCGCGCCATACGGCGAGCAGCGCCTACGGCGTCGTTGATCGGAACCTGACGCTCAGCGCGGTCCCGAGAGAAGTGCCGCCTGGAGCCAGCGGCTGAACTCGGCGATCGCCTCCGGGATGAAGAAGTTGACGAGGTCGTCGTCGGGGTCGCGGAACGGCAGCGCCCGGTTGCCCCCACGGCATCGTGGTCGGCTCGGTGGCGAACTCGCCGACGTATCCGGTCAGGTCGCCGTGCGTCCGGTCCACATTGTCGGCGGGCCTGGACGCGCTCGGCGTGAAAGCGGTCCGGTGCGGGGTGCTCGCGATGGGAAACACGTCCCGATCTGCCGGCCGCGTGCTCACCCTCCTCGATCTGCTCCGGTCCGGCGGCACCCGGACGATCGCCGACCGCCCCGGCGGCGAGGGCGGACCGTCCGGCGGTATGTGGACCAGCTGCTCGACCTCGGCGTGCCCGTCGAGGCGGTGCGCGGCCGCTACGGCGGGTACCGCCTCGCCCGCGGGCGAGCGAGACGGCGGCGGCGAAGATCCGGCGGGTGCTCCCTCTCGCCCTTGCCCGCGGGCTCGACGCCGTCCTGGAGTCGCTCGCGTTTCACCCGGCCGTCCGGCGGGCCCGCCGCGTGCATCCGCGCCCTGGGCCGTCACTTACCGAGCGTCAGTACTTAACCGTAATGTGCACCGCATGGGCTACGACCTGCACATGACGCGGAAAGACAACTGGTCAGAGGAACTCGGAGCGGAGATCAGCACCGACGAGTGGGCTGAGGTGGTTGCGGCTGATCCTGACCTGGTTATGTGCCGAACAGCGCAGGCGGTCGTGGACGGTCAGGAGTTGACGTACGAGCACAGATGGTTGGCTCAGATGGTGACCCACCCCGAACGAGACGAGAAAGGCGCTTGGCTCGACTGGTCGAACGGCCGCATCGACGTGAAGAACCCCGATGACCTCCTGGTGGAGAAGATGCGTCAGATAGCCCGGAGGCTGAACGCTCGGGTCCAGGGTGATGACGGCGAGTACTACGACGAATTCTCCTCCAGCGGACGGCCAGGGTCGGCTGAGCGTGCGTGACTGGGGAACCCGTGGTTCCCAGACCCACTGAGGAGTCACCCGTTCGCGCAAACGATCACCCCGGAGCGATGCGCGTCTGCGCGGCCAGGTGTCGAAAGAACGACAGGGAAGCCGGGGGCCGACCCGATGCAGGTCAGCGGAGCGAAAGGCATGCAAATAAAAGGGTGTCAAGGGGGCGGTCGCGGCCACTCGTGGTGCGAGCAGAGGCCAGGTCAGCCGCCATGACGGCTTAGATCGGGTTGGTTCCCGAGCTGACAGCGCGGGTTCGATTCCCGCCACCCGCTCCCACCGCAAAGGCCCAGACCAGAGACCAGCTCTCCACCCTGGGCCCCGGCCTTCCGAAGACCCGCCAAGGGGCGCCATCCCCCGGGCGCCAGTGCCCCACCTGCGCCACCGTCGCGGCCCTTGAGGTGCCCATCCACGCGAACGAACCCTGACGTCACGCCCCGAGGACCGGGCCGGATGAGAACTTTCCCTACGTCTTCAAAAGTGCCCGCTACGCGGCCGCCGTTACCAGCCCGGGACGGCGGCGTGCCGCCTTTGCGGGCCGGTCCCGCCGTCCTGTGTCTCGGTTTGTGGGCCTTTGGCCACAGCAGTGCCCCCGCAGCGACTGCCGGACTCATGAGGAGCGCCAAACGCCTGCGACGAACCAGCGGTCTCACGCAGAACCTGGCTCGCAGCTAGCGCATTAGCCGACCGGGAATGTGTGTTGGTTGCCTATTCGTTCGCGGTGGGCTCGGTGCGCGAACGCACCGGCCGAGCGGCGAGGTGGTCACGGACGAGGTGGTGCGGTGGTGGTCGGGGCCTGCGATTTCACGGTGCCGGCGATCGCCGCCATGATCGCCGTCGAAACACTGAAGATGACCGTCATTCCCATGGCGGCGCCGTTGCCCTTCTGGAAGCCGAAGAGCCACTTGAGCTGACCACCGAAGGTCGTGGTCCCCCCTAGCGGCTGTACGAACAAGATCGCCACTACGTAGAGCATGCAGAGCGCGTACAGTGCCCACACGCCGGCGATCCTGCGGGCGAACGCCAACGCCGCTGCGATGAACAGCAACCCGGCGCCGATGGCGCCGCCGACCACGTTCTCCACCACCGGGCTCGGTGAGGGGTCGGCCGACCCGCCGACGGTGGCGATGTTGTAGAGCGCGAACCAGATGAGCATGCCGGCGCTGAGCAGCGCCAGGTTGCCCGCGGCCATCGCCGCCGCGGCATTCGCCCTCGGTTTGGGCGGCCCCGCGAACGGGCCTGGTCCGCCACCCCGCGGCGCGGGTCCGCCTGGCATCGGCGGCTGACCATACTGAGGAAACCCGGGCTGCGGTGGATTCGGTTGCACCCGCACTCCTCGCCTGTTCCGGCGGCACGGGACCGCCGCCTGTCGGTGTTCGTGATCATCAGAGCGAAAGTCCGCGAATGGTGGTTGGCCGGTGGCGGCACGCTGACTTCGCGGCGCGGCGACTGGGGCTGGGCTGCGGCAGCGTCGCGACCTGGCACCGTCCGAGCGGAACCGTCGCGAAGACCCTGGTTCGGGATCGCGGTGGCCATGTCGTCGATGGGCTGGACTGCCGAGAACTCGTAGCAGCCCAACGCGATATCGACCAGGTCGGCTGGGCCGGGCCTGGTGTAGCGCAAACGCGGCCGTAAGCGCACGCTCGGATCGCTGTGTTTCGACCTGCGTTGCTGGTCGAGCCATGTTGACCGTGCGGTTTCCTCATCTCAGCTCGAAGTATTCGTCGTGGTACAGGGCGTCGGCGGTGCCTTGGTCGGTCATGCCGGCCCGGTAGACCGCCTGCAACCTGTTGAGCCACCGGTAGCGTTCGGCCCCGGTCTCGAACATGCACGCTCCCACGATCTTGCCGCCGAAGCCCGGCGAGGTGTTCATCCGTCCGGTCCCGTACATGTAGATGAGCGCGTTGTCCTCGGTGACGACCCGGCCGCGCCAATCCAGTGTCCCGGTGCCGTCGGGACCGATGACGAACCAGTCGGCGGCTGCCCCCTGGAGACGGGCGGTGAGGCCACGGCCTTCGATGATCCCGTCTGTCAGGTCGATGATGACCCGGGTGCCCGCGGGTGTTCCGCCGAGGGTCGCGTAGGGAGCCGGTCGCCACACCCCCCGGAACAAGGGGGTGTGGGACGCCGGGGTGGAAGTCCCCGGCAGGTCGTGGACGATCTGCTTGAGCGTCAGCACGGGCCACCCTTTCTGCACTACTTTGACCCCCCAAGGTACTCGTTAACTTTGGAGTGTCAAGGTAGGGTCGGTGGATGCAGCGACGAGTGCGACGTGATCCCGGCGAGGCCAAGCGGCTCATTCTCCAGGCGGCCGAGCAACTGCTGGCCGACGGTGGGCTCGGCGCCGTGCAGGTAAGGGCTGTGGCCGCCAAGGTCGGAGTCACCGACGCCGCGGTGAACCACCATTTCGGCGGCCGCGATCAGCTCCTGGCCGCGCTGCTCAAACATGGCGGTGCCCGTGTGCGGCAACGCATCGGTCAGGTGGTCCAGGGTTGGATCAGCGCCGACGCCGACATCGGCGAACTCGTCCAGGCGCTCGCGGAGATCTACGCCGACGGTTATGCCGAACTGGCCCTGGCACTGCACCAGTCAGGATGGCGCGACCAGGGAAGCGGGATGCTGGACGAGGTCGTCGACGCACTCCACGAACGCATCACCGCCAGAGCACGGCAGCGCCACCGCCCCTTGCCCGACCGCCGCCGCACTCAGCTCACCGTCGCCGCCCTTCATCAGGCACTCGCGATGGAACCGATCGTCGGCCGGCAGTTCCGCCGCAGCGCGGGCCTGACCGGACCATCCCAGCAGGACACGGCGGACACCCTCACCTGGTGGCGGGATCTGGTGAACCACATGCTCGACCCATGAAGTGGTCGGCTCGCCCTGGGCGGGGGCTGGTCGATCTGACTTGCTCCTGCATGGTCGGGGTCTGATGCCCAAGCGATCCGGCAGCACCGTTCGCTGAATCGTGGTCGATGGCCTGGGTGCGGTAGCCCTCCCAGGCCGTCTTCACGTCCGGTGTGTGTCGTGTCCGTACGGCCTGAAAGTGCCGGCTCCAGGAAATCTCCGACCGGCGGCGGCGTCCTCGTGCACTGAGCAACCGATTCGACGAGCAGAGGAGCATGACATGTCTGACAGGCCGACTTTTGTGTACGTCACCTTCATCCAAGCCACGCCGGAGCAGGTTTGGCACGCGCTGACCGACGCCGATGTGACCGCCCAATACTGGGCCGAGCACAGCAATGTCTCCGACTGGCAGGTCGGCTCGGCCTGGGAGCACCCGCGCACCGACGGTTCCGGGATCGTCGACCTCGTCGGCACGGTCCTGGAGGCTGCGCCACCCAGGAAACTGATGATCACCCGGACCGGTCCGAACGAGGAGCGGCCCGACGGTCCCGGCCAGGTCACATTCGACATCGAGCCGCATGGCGACATCGTCCGGCTCACCGTCACTCACGAGAACCTGGCCGACCACGACGAACACGTCTCGGTCTCCGCCGGATGGCCGTCCGTGCTCGCCAACCTCAAGAGCCTCCTGGAGACCGGGCACGTCCTCTCGCAAGGGCCATGGGAAATGTACGCCGAGATGCGCGCCGCCCGAATGGCGCGCAACGACCCTCGGTAACCCCGCGGGCCTGATTCTTTTCCCTTGCTCTCGTCCAACCGCGGATTCGCGAAGGTGGCGAACAGGTTGAAGGCGCGTAGCCGGTTGACTTGGGCCGCGTTCACGTGCCCAGCATCGGTCAGCTTTTTCGCTGGCCTGCTCGGCCTGCGTACGTGTCGCGAGGGGCCCGTAAGCCTCACATGGCGCCGTCCTCGACTCGATAGTGCAGTCGGTACTTCCTAGCCTTCGGCCCCGAGGGTCGGGGGCACGCGATGCGGGAGACGGGCTGCTATGCCTTGCGCGGCGCCTGGGTGGGTGCTGGGCACGTCGGATCTGGGCCGGTGCGAAGTTCGTTCGGCAGCTGGTGATGAATGGGTCGTCGGTTCGATTCCAGCGGGCGGTTGCGTCTCAAGACCTCTTGAGCTGGAAGGGCTCGTGGGGGACTGCCGGGCTGGGCCGCCCCTGGAGTCGGTCCACATCTGGCCATTCGGGCAAATTCGGCGTCGGCTGAGGCGTCCTCATTGTGCAGATCGAACATGCGATGGTTCTTCATCGACTCTAGGTAGGTGCTCATCTTGCGACGAAAACCTCTGCTCGGGCCTGGTGTTCTCGTTCTCGCGATCGCATTGACCGTGAACCTCGTCACGGTCCGCGGCGCCGACGCCACGGAGAAGATCCGGCCGACCATCACGCTCGCGGCGGACAGGAACCCGCTCGACGTCGGCCATCGGACGGCGGTCGTGACCGGCACGGTCACCGCGACCATGCCCGATGGGAGTACCGGGCCGCTCGCCGACCAGCAGGTCGAGGTCACCCCCGATGTCGGAGCGAGCCAGCCACAGACGCTGACCACGGACGGCGACGGACACTTCAGCCTGTCCGTCACCCCGGACGACCGGTACACGATCGTGGAGGCGGCGATCCAGGAGACCGATCAGGTGGCGGCGGCGAGGGCGCCGCAACTGTGGCTGGAGGTCCGGCAGACCGCGGCCAGTGCTCAGTCCTGCGAGGTCACCCCCGCCCGGGTCACCAGGACCACACCCATCACGGTCACCGGCACCGTCACCTACGACACCGGCGCCGGGCCCGTGCCCTTGACCGGTCGAAACGTCGTGGTAAGGGATGACAAGAACTACCAGAGGCTGGGAACCGGTCCGCTGAACGCCGCCGGAGCATTCAGCGCCACGGTGCCGATCACGGCGGACCCGGGCTACCACCCCCTCTACGTGGCACCCGACATTCCGTCGGACGACCTCTACTTCTATCCGGTCAACTGCGGCAACTCCGAGGGCAAGGTTCCGGTTGTCCTCGCGCCTGGGAAGCCGCGGTTCGTGAACTTCAGTGTCGCGTTCAACGAGCCCGGACGAGCGGGCGTCTTCGGGGCCATCGAGAGCCCGCTGGGACCGAACGGCGAAGTGTTGTTCTCCGACATGGAGAATCTGCCCATCGTCATCGAGTGGTCGCGCAACGGCAGAAACCACTGGCGGCACCTCGGGCGGTTGACCTCCCTGAGCAGCAGCGGGGTCTTCGGCACTCGTGACCGGGGTCTCCCGGAATCGGACAGCGACCCGTTCCCCTCGCGCGGGGGGTACTTCCGAGCACGCTTCGAAGGAAACAACTTCCTCTACCCGGCGGCCAGCCCGGTGGTGCGCGCGCGGTAAGCAGGCGTGATGAGGCACAGGCCGGCATGAGCTTCGGAGCGCGGGGTCCTGGGTGGTCCTGCGCTCCGGGGCGTGGTCGCGTCGTCATTCGTGCTGAGGTTGAAGCACGAGGTCCGCGATCGCTGACTCTGGTTTCGGCGGGGCGTCGCGGCGGTGGTCGCTGGAAGATCGTGGGGCGTCTGGACGTTGGCTGCGGGTATGGAGAGCAGCGAGGATCTCGAAGTACGGGCACTGGTCCAGGGGTCGCACCGGGGGCCGAAGGATCTGGTCCTGACGACCGACCGGCGGCGCCCCACCCCTGGGGCTGGTGAGTACCTGATCCGGGTGGGGGCGGCCGGGGTCAACTTCGCGGACGTCATGCAGACCCATGGCACCTACAGAGGCGGGCCGCGGGCGCCGTACGTGGCGGGTTTCGAGGCCGCCGGCGAGATCGTGGGTGTGGGCCCGGACGTGAAAGACCCGCTTCCGGTCGGTACACATGTCATCGGCGCCGGGCGGGGAGCGTTCGCGCAGTACATGACGATGCCGGCGGCGGGTGCGCTTCGCGTGCCCTCCGGGTGGAGTGACGCCCAGGCTCTCGGCCTGGTGCTGAACTGGGCGACCGCGTTGGCGGCGTTGAAGCCGCTGGGCGAGGTCAAGGCGGGTGAGGTGGTGCTCGTTCATGCCGCGGCGGGTGGTGTGGGGCAGGCCGCCGTCCGGCTCGCACGCCATTACGGGGCGCGCGTCATCGCGACGGCGTCACCGGCCAAGCACGACACCGTCAAGGCGCTCGGTGCCGACGAGGTCGTGGACGGTCGGCGTCCCGATCTGGCGGCGGAGATCACCCGCTTGACCGGCGGCGTCGATGTGGTCCTGGAATCGGTGGGGCAGGCCACGTTCGAGGCCAGCCTGTCGGTCGCCAAGCCCTTCACCGGACGTGTCGTCGTGTTCGGTGCCGCTTCCGGCGACGCCACCTTGACCACGGCCGATCTGGTCTTCACCCATCATGCTCAGGTGAAGGGCCTGCACATCGGCGCGCTGGCGGCCGCGGCCCCGGCCCTCTACCAGTCGTTGCTCGTCGAGATCGAGGCGCTCATCGCCCAGGGCGTGTACCCGCCCGGCAACCCCCACGTTCACCCCCTGGAGGAGGGGCCGACGGTACTGCAAGACCTCGAAACCGGCCAGACCCAGGGCAAGCACGCACTCGACCCCTGGCGCTAGCGGCCGCGGTTAGGGCATGCCCGGCCACGGCCGCCGCGGCTTGGGTGTCGTGGGGCCCTCCAACTGGATTTCGGGGGCGCGACGTCCGGTGGTTCGGCGGTCCGGCATTCCCAGCCGCGCAGGGCACCGTGGAGACCGTGCTGATCCGGGCGCGACATGGCCGGACTTCTCTCCTTGGCCCGCCAGGACAGGGCGTGCTCGCTCGCCGGTTGCGCTGGGGGGGTTGTGGGTCTGTGCCGAGGCCCGGCTTGTGCTGTTGCGCTGTCCGGGAACGCCGGGCCTCGGCCTGGCATGAGCTGGGCGGCTTCGTGTCGGTTGGGGCCGTCGCCGTCCGGTGGCGGTGGTCAGGTGGCTTTGCCGCGGGCTATGTAGAGGTTCATGTTGGTGAAGTCGACGGTGACGTTGAAGGGCTTGAAGAAGCAGTGGGCGAAGTAGCCGGTCGCGTCGTAGCCCGGACCGTAGGGAAAGGGGACGTTGACCTGCATGTTCGGGTCCATCTCGCAGTAGACGTCGTTGGCGGCGGCGTCGCCGAGGCGGAGCTCCCTCGGGTAGCAGGGGTAGGTGACGGTCGCGTGGCCGTGCCCGGAAGTCTGGAGGGGGCGGTCGTAGTCGGTGCGGATTCCCAGCCGCTTGGCGACGTCCCCGGGCATGCCCGCGGCTATCTCGCCGGTTCCGCCGAGGTTCACGCCCACCACGCGGGTGCCGGAGCCCGCGATGCTGCCGATGCTGCTGAGGTCGTGGTCGCGGGACATCCACAGGGGCAGGGGCTTGACGCCCGCCCGTGCCGCGTCGGTGCGGACCTTCCTGGCCGCCTCGGGGGTCGGACGGCGCAGGATCAGCGACCGGCCCGCGTAGTCGAAGGTGGTCAGCAGGTGGTAGAAGACCCAGGTACCGATCAGGCCGTCGTTGCGCTTGGGGGGCGCGTCCTCGGCCGATTCCGCCTCGGACCAGTTCACGGGGACGTTGCGCAGTTCGATGCCGCCCAGCTTGAAGGAGTCCAGCACCCCGTAGTAGGAGACCATCTTGTGGCCTTCGAAGTCGCTCTCCTCCTGGTAGACGGGGCGTAGCCCCGCCTCCTTGGCCACCGCCGCGGACATGCCCAGCCAGCCGGCGCCGGTGTAGAAGCTGAAGAGCTTCGGCGGCCCGCCGTTGACCGAGACCTCGATCTGCGGGTCCGGGTCCGACTGCTCCCATTGCACACGGCCGATGTCGCCGTGGACCTGGTACGCGTCGCCGCCGACCGCCGCGAACCATTTCGCGTAGGCGACCTCGCCGGCCGCCTGCCAGTGCGGGACGGAGAGGGAGAACTTGTCCTGCCGGATGTAGCAGTCGCCCAGGAGCGTGTTGGCCTCCTTGTCGTCGGGCGCCGACTTGAGGGCCATCGCGAGGTACTTCTCGGCTTCGGGGAACCTGTTGCCCAGGAGCCCGATATAGCCGCGCTGGCGAGCCGCGCGCAGGTTCGTGGGGTCCTTCTTGAGGATCTCCTCGTACGCGCGGGCGGCCTGGTCGAACTTCCCGGCGTTGAACAACGCGTCCGCGTCGTCGCCGCGGGTGTGCGCCTTGGCCGTTCCGCCTACCAGCGGTGCCGTCGCGGCGGCACCGGCCACCACGGCCGCGCCTCGCAACAGCGCACGCCGGTCCCACGAGCCGTCGTCGACCATGGCCTTCTCCTCTTCTGGTCACCTTCCGAAGCCGGGGCGCCATGCCCTCGGCACGGACCGTGGCGGTCCATCGCCTCCCATCGAAGACCGAAAAGTGTTGTGGTCGTGTATGCGCTTTTCGATATGCGGGCGATACACACGCTTCCCGGATTCAAGGAACCGGCCAGCGAGGGCACGGTGCAGGTTGTGGCGCATGTCGCGGCGGCGTCGGGTGGGCGGCTGGGCGTTATGGCCGGGTTCAATGGTGTGCGCTCGAATGTTGAGTTAAAAATTGAGGTTTGACAGTGATTGGTGTGAAAGTTACTCTTCGTCCAGTTTCTGGATTCGCGTGCGTGGGCGGCGGGCGAGTGTGCCGGCTGTTGGAAGGCGAGTTCCGCTATCAGGTTGGAGGAATCGCGTGCGTAAGGGGACGTTCGTTTTCGGCGTGGCCGTCGCGGCGGTTGCCGTGACCGCGATGCCTGCCAGTGCTGGTTCGCGCCTCGTTCATGCTCCGGACGGGGCCACCATCGAGGTCGTGGCCGCTAACGGCTCCGGGTGCCCGGTCCACACCGCCCAGGCATGGTTCAAAGAGGAAAAAGATGCCTTTGTGGTCACTTACAGCGCATACCTAGCCCAGTCTGGTGATTCGTCGCCCCTTCCCGACGCGCGCAAGAACTGCCAGGTTCGGCTCAAGGTCAACGTCCCGCCAGGTTTCACCTACGCGGTCACAAAAGCGAATTACACCGGCTGGGCTCAACTGCAGAACGGCGCAAGTGCCACCCACAGGGGCTTCTACTACTTCCAGGGCATCCGTGCCGCCAGGAAGACGACGTTCGAGCTGGCAGGTCCGTTCGAGGACGATTGGTACTTCACCGACACCACGCCGCCGCACCAGGTCGTCTGGAGGCCCTGCGGCGAAGATCGCGATTTGTGGCTGGACACGGAGTTGCGGGTCAACCAGGGAACGTCGGATCCGGCGGTGGTCAATTTCATCGCCGCGGACTCTCTGAGTGACGGCCCTCAAACGTTCTACAACTTGATCTGGAAGGAATGTAAGTAGGGTAGGGCCGGGCTCTCGCTCAGCGGCACATCGCCTGGATGAGGTCCGGGAACCGGTGTCAGCGCCGGCCCCAGCGGGACAGGGCTCGTACCACGTCGGGGATGTCCTCGGGGTGAGCCCGGAAGAGCGCGACGAGGCCGAGCGTGAGCCACGCGACGGTTGTGATCAGCGCGATATAGACGACTGGCACGACAGACCGCCTTTCGACAGGTGGGCCCATCGCTGGTCCGGGAATACCGCAGATCACGGGCCTCCGGGACCGTGGGCTGCGGCACCTGCGAAACGAGCGCATCGGGTGGAGGCACTCGCCTTGCAGACACCAGCTTTGGCTACAGGATGACAGTTACATGGCCCGGCGCGGGGGTCAACCCGATCGCGGGGCCGACCTCCGCGACTGGGGCCAGGCGTTAGCGGGCCATTGGTGGTCGGGGGTTCGCGCTGCGTCAGCGGAGGGCGGTGGGGCGGGCGGGAATCGGTCGGCGATGCCGAAGGCGATCCAGGTGCCGGGCGGGCGCCTGTCCAGCTCGTCGGCGACGTCCGGGCCCAGGGCCGTCTCGGGGCATGGTCACGCGGAGTGGACCTTCGTGTACGCCTTTCTTGGACGCTCTAATCCGGGCCTCTCGTTTGAGGGGAGGGAGTCGGGTTTTGCAAGGGTTGGTGGCGTCCGGTCTGTGCCACTTGTGGGGTGGGGCGAGCCATTGAGCAGGGCGGTGATCCAAGATACGTTCGAGCAGCAATAACTCTGTTATGGACCGATCCGACGCGTGGGGGAGTGGCCACGGTGGGTTTCCTGGCGCCCCGAAGGGTGGTCATCGTCGGAGCGGGTCTGGCAGGTACGGCCACCGCGATCCGCCTCTTGCAGTTCGCCCGGGAACCGTTGCAGGTCGTGTTGCTGGAGCGGCGCCCCGAATTTCGGAACGCCGGTGTGGCCTACCACCGGGCGGGCAACCACTGGCAGCACGTCTTCAACATCCAGGCGGGACGCATGTCGATGTTCCGGGAGGACGTCGACGACTTCGTCTCCTGGGCCAACGATGAGGCCGACCGGGACGGCTGGCCCGCGGAATGGAGCGGCTTCACCTTCACCGAGTCCGGCCCCGCGCCGCGCCGGATCTACGGCGACTACCTCGCCACCCGTCTCGCCGACGCCGCGGGTGAGGCGTCGGACGGGGTGACGCTGCTCGACGCCGACGGTGAGGTGGTCGACCTGGAGGTCGGCGCCGGGGGCGTGGGGGTCGTGGTCGAGAACTGCTCCCTGGCGGGCGGGCCGCCGGGACGGACGACGCTCCACGCCGACCACGTCGTCCTGGCGACGGGCCTGGAGGAACGGGACCTTCCATTCGCGGCCGCCGTGCGCGACCACCCTTCCTTTTTGCGGCACCCCTATTCAGCGGCGGGAATCGAGAAGATCCTCGGCGTACGCAAGGACGCGGTCGTCGCCATCATCGGCACCTTGCTGAGCGCCTACGACTCGGCTTCGCTTCTTCTGCGGCGCGGGCACACCGGGAAGATCCACATGATCTCGCGGTCCGGGTTGACGCTCCGCACCTACCCTTCGGACCACCGGCATCATGTGCTCGACCTGCCGGCTCCGCGGCTGCACGCCGACACATACGAAGGCCGTGACGAACTCGTCCGGCGGTTCAGGGACGAGTGGGAGCGGGCCTGCGCCATCGTCACCCGCGAGCATCCCGACGTGGCCCCCGCGGTGATGACCGAACGGGTCACCAAATCGTGGGAGCCCTTTCTGCCCGCGGTTCTGGAGCGGATTCCCTCATCCGACCTGCGCGCGCTCCTCGACGCCTACGGAAGCCTGATGGCCACGCTGCGGGTGAGCGCCGTCGCCTACACCACCGAGATCGTCGACGCGGCGATCGCGGACGGCAGCCGGCTCGTCCTCACGGCGGGGAAGGTCGACGGGATCGTCGGCACCGGGAACGGCACGCTGAAACTGACGGTGTCTTCCACAGGCCCGACCCGGACGATCGAAGCGGATCTCGTGATCTCGAACTTCGGACGTGAACCGGACTATGAGCGCGCCGGCTCGGCGCTGTGGGCGAACCTGCTGCGGAAGGGGATCGCCGCCCAGCACCGGCGGACGGGGCGCGGCGTCGAGGTGGACGCCAGCGGCTTCCTCCTCGGACCGGACGGTGTCCGCCCCGGTCCGATCTCCGTGGTCGGCACCCCCCGCGAGGGCGACGAGATCGTCCGGTACGGGCGGGTGGGCGCGTTCGCGTTCAATCTCGCCGCGATCAAGAACCATTCGGTGGGCGTCGCCGCGACCGTGCTGCACCATCTCGAATCCTGCTATGCCGAACGGGCCGGAGCCGCGGAGACGGCCATGGCGGGGGAGGCGTTCGACCGCGCGGTCGCGCTCGACGTGCACCGGATGGCCGCTCGGCGCCGCCGTGACCGCGACGCCCTGAGCGCCTCCTTGGAGGAGGGGCTCGGGGCCGTCCGCCGGGCCCTCCCGGCTCCCGTTGACGACCGTGCGCTGCGGTTCGCCGTGAACAGGGCGGCCGTGACGAGGCTCAACGACCTGTCCGTGACGCCACGGGAGCTGCGCCACCTGCTCGGGCTCGCTGTGCCGCCCGGGTCGGATTAGCGAGAAACACACCTGGGCATTCGAGAAGGTGCGCGGCGGCCCCGGCGGCTGCCAGCATCCAAGCATGCTCTGCCCGGATGAGGCGCGTCGAGCTCCCCGGGCGGGCCGACCCGGAATTGGCGGAGAGGACACTCGTGAGCCCTCGCGAAATACCAGGGGTTTTGCTCGTCGGTTCGCACCATCGTTACGTCAAGGGGCCTTGCAACCGCACCGGGGAACCGGTCGATGACGCCGTTCTGGTCGTCGAGAGGCTCGGCCCTGAACTTTACGACGCCATTGTCGTCTGCGCGGGGGTGATCTGCGCCAAGGGTGGGCGCACCGGCCATATGCAGTCCCTCTGCCGCTCGCGTGGGATCCCCGTCCTGCGGGTCGACTCGTCGGAGCTGGACGCGTTCACCGGCGAGGTCACCATCGTGCTCGACCGCGAGTCGGTCGTGCTCGGCGAGGCCGAGCCCGCGGCTCCGGCGGCCGAGTCCGCGGCCGTCGCCTTCGACGACATCGAGTCGATCTGCGTGGTCATCGCCGATGCCACCGATGTCCGCTCGACGAACGCCCTCGTCCCGCGGGTGGAGCGCGTCGACTCCTATTTCATCCGCGAGGAGTTCGTGTGTTTCGCGGCGGGACTGAGCCCGATCGACTCGCTTCGGGCGGGAGTGCGTGAGGCCGAGCGCTACGGTGCCGCCATCGCCTCGGAACTGTGCTCGATGGTGGACGAGCTCCTCCCCGGCCAGCGCCTGGTCATGAGGCTGCTCGACCTCCGCTCGGACGACGCCGCCCAGATCACGACCGACATGCACGTCGTCGACGAGCCGAATCCCGAACTCGGCCTCCACGGCGCCAGGTGGCTGCTCAGCGAACCCCACTATGCCGACGCCTTCCGGGCGCTTCGCACCTATGTGTTGGAACACCTCGGCACCGACGCCGACCGTTTGAGTTTCGCGATCCCGTTCATCAACGACCGCGACGAGTTCGTGCGGCTGCGGCGATGCCTTGAGCTGGGGGAGGAGACGCCGCTCGGCGTCTTCGTCGAGACCCCGGCCGCCGTGCACTCGGCGGCCGACTTCTGCGCCGCCGGGGCGGGCGAGCTGTTCGTCGGCACCAAGGACCTGATCCAGTTCTATCTCGCCGCCGACCGGGGCAACCATCTGGTCTCCTCCATCTACCAGACCCGGCATCCGGCCGTCCTGGCCGCGCTGCGGCAGGCCGTCGAGGCCGGTCGGGACGCCGATGTCCCGGTGCACGTGTTCGCGCTCGGCGCCGATCTCGACCACTACGTCCAGCACCTTCCGACGCGAAGGCTGATGATGTGCACCGCCGAATTGCAGCAGCTCGCCAGGAGGTCGGCGGCCTAGAACCCCGGCGCGGACGGTTGTCACGAAGAGGGGGAGCATCTATCTTGGAATGAGCGTTCCAAGATAGCTGCGAGGGGCCATGCCGGACGTCAAGCACTTCGATCCCGACCGGGTGCTGGACGAGGTGGTGGAGCTGTTCTGGCGGCGCGGCGCGTCCTCGACCGGGGTCGGTGAGGTCGTGGCCGTGACGGGGCTCAGCCGCTCCAGCCTCTACTCCACGTTCGGTGGCAAACAGGAGTTGTACCTGGCGGCACTGCGCCGCTACGTCGACCGGCGGTCCCGCCCCGTACTGGACGCCCTCGCCTCCGACGGCCGGGGGCTTCCGGTCATCGCCGAATTCTTCGACCGGCTGGTTCAGGCGCGCTGTGCGGGGCCGCAGGCCCGCTGGGGCTGCATGGTGTCCAACGCCCATGCCGACACCGTTGTGGACGCCGACGTGCGCCAGATACTGGACGACCACCATGAGCGGTTGCGCTCGTCCATGCGCTCCGCACTCGAAAGCGCCCGGTCGCGCGGGCAGCTGCGCCCCGGCCTCCACGTCGGGTCCACCGCGGAAGCGCTGGCGTTGCTGGCCTACGGGGTGAATCTGCGGTCGCGGGCCGGTGCACCGGCGGCCGACCTGCGAGCGACCGTCACCGCGCTCCTGGAGACCTTGTCCGCTGAAATCCCTGCCAAGGAGAAGTGAGAATGGCCGAGTTCACCGTCTATGACGAGACCAACGCCCCCGAGGAGTCCCGCCCCTATCTGGAAGCGGCCAAGAAGCGGATGGGCTTCGTCACCACCCTCAACGGTGTGATGGGCGAGTCGCCCGAGCTGCTGGCCGGTTACAACGCGCTGGCCGAGCAGTTCGGCAAGTCCTCGCTCCCGGCGCGTGCCAAGCAGGTGGTGCTGATCACCATCAGCGTGGAGAACGGCTGCGAATACTGCGTCGCGGCCCATTCCACGATCGCGTTGCGCGCCAAGGTTCCGGCCGAGGTGGTGGAGGCGCTGCGCGCGGGCGAGCAACTGGACGACCCCGAGCTGGAGGCCGTGCGCCGCTTCACCCGACTCGTGGTCTCCGGCCGGGGCTGGGTGGACGACGCCGAGGTACAGGCGTTCCTGGACGCCGGTTACACGCGCCGCCATGTCATGGACGTCGTCCTCGGCGTCGGGATGAAGACGCTTTCCAATTACACCAACCACATCGCCCACACCCGGCTGGACGACGCGTGGCAGGACCAGCGCTGGACTCGCCCCTGACACCGCACCGAACGCCGGTGCCTCAGTAACGGGCGGGGGAATCCAGAAAGGGAGGGGAAGCCGCGTCCGGGCGCGGGGCGGGCGTGTTCTCCAAATAGCGCAGGACGGCGGCGACGCGGCGGTCGGCGCGGTCGGTGGGGGCCAGGTCGAGTTTCGCGAAGATGTTGCGGATGTGCTTGTGGACGGCGCCCTCGGTGACCGAGAGGTTCTCGGCGATCGCGGTGTTGCCGAGCCCTTCCGCCATGAGGGAGAGGACGTCGAGTTCCCTGGGGCTCAACCGTTCCAGGGCGGTGTCGCGGCGCAGGAGTTGCGCGACGACGTCGGGGTCGATGGCCGTTCCCCCGCCGGCCACGCGGTGCAGCGCGTCCAGGAAATGGGCGACGCGGCCGACCCTCTCCTTGAGGAGGTAGCCGAGCCGGGCGGCGCCGCCGGAGAGCAGTTCGGTGGCGAACGCCTGCTCGACGTGGGCGGACAGGACGAGGACGGCGAGGTCCGGGCGGCGGCGGCGCGCCTCGACGGCCGCGACGATGCCCTCGTCGGTGTGCGTCGGCGGCATGCGCACGTCGACGATCGCGACGTCGGGCGCGTGGAGGTCGACGGCGGTCAGGAAGTCGGCGGGGTGGTCGGCCGTGGCGACCACGTCCAGGGACTCCGCGCGCAGCAGGAGGGCGAGCCCCTCGCGCAGGAGCGGGTCGTCCTCGGCGATCACGATCCGCATGGCAGCTCCGCTTCGAGGGTGGTCGGCCCGCCGGGCGGGCTGGTCACGATGAGACGGCCGTCCAGCGCCTGGACGCGGTGGCGGATGCCCGCGAGGCCGGAGCCGCGGGTCTCGTCGGCGCCGCCGTCGCCGTCGTCGCCGATCCACAGCAGCAGCCGGTCGCGGTGGCGGCGGACGGTGACGGCCGCGCGCCGCGCGCCGCTGTGCCGGGAGATGTTCGTGAGCGCCTCGGCGACCACGAAGTAGGCGGTGGCCTCGACGGACGCGGCGCACCGCCCGGGGACGTCGACGTTCAGCCGGCAGGGGACGGCGCAGGCCGCGACGAGGCCGGCGAGCGCTCCGGCGAGGCCCCGGTCGTCCAGCACGGGCGGGAGGATGCCGCGCACGACCTCGCGGAGTTCGGCGAGGGCCTGCTCGGAGGCGTCCTGCGCGCGGCCGAGGAGGGCCGCCGCGCCGGAGGGGTCGCGGGCCAGCGCGCGGCGGGTCGCGCCGAGCATGACGGTGACGGCGACGAGCCGGTTCTGCGTGCCGTCGTGCAGCGAGCGTTCGATGCGCCGCAGTTCGGTGGCGTGGGCGTCCAGCGCCGCGGCGCGGGTGGCCGACAGCCGCGCGACGCGCAGGGACAGGTCGGTGACGGGGACCGGGCTGAGCAGCCGCCGACCCGGCCACGCCTGGAGGCGGGCCATGGCCGGGGCGAGGCCCATGAACGCGACGGCCCAGCCGAGGCCCGCGAGCGGCGCGTAGAGCGCGTCGGCGAAGCCGTGCACGTCCCAGAACTCGGGGGAGCGCTCGGAGGCGTCGCCCGGGACGGCCCACCAGTACAGCGGGTAGGTGAGGTCGCGCACGACGTAGTAGGGGACCGGCGCCCCGGCGAGGCCGACGGCCATCCCGAACGTGGAGTGGGTGATCAGCCAGCTCAGCTCCCGCCGGACGGACGGGTCGGCCGCGGCCGCGCGGACACCGGCGGGCGCCGGGCGAGGGTCGATCATCTCCGGGCCGCAGTGGGAGAGCCGGGCCCGCTCGCGGTCGGCGACGAAGCGCAGCCCGCGCAGGGCGGCCGGCCTCAGGAACGTTCCGATCCCGAGTGCGGACGCGAGCGCGGCGGCGGCCAGCGCGATCAGGACGATCACCGCCAGGATCGCCGTGCCGAGACCGCCGACGAGTTGTTCGAGCGCGTCCAGCGCGCGGCGGGCCCGGCAGAGGAGCCGCTGTCTGACCTCCCCTCTCGCCCTGGTCCGCCCACAATGCTCAGCCGGCATTCGCTACCCCCCGAGTCGGCGACGGCGGGGCGCCGCCGCTCCTTTCGCAGAATAACTTCCGAGAAGAACGGGGGGCCGTACGGCGGACGACGTCCGCGGCGAGGACGACTTCAGCGAGAACGGCGACCAAGGCTTTTGCTGATGACCAGCGCATTCGCCGCCCGGTGCCATCCCGGTGATCAGTGAGAACCCTGTTCGGTTCGTGCGGACGTAGGCTCCGCTTTGGCACCGATCGTCCGCTATCCCGGCGCCCGGTGCCGACGATGACCGCTGTCGGACATCGCTCCGGGGTTTGGTCAAAGTGATCTTGAAAAGGTCGCGGCGACCTGCAATTCTCTGCGCCCTGCCCGCCCAGAAGAGAATGGCCGCTCAGCGCAGCCGAGAATGGCCCGTTCGGGGGCGGACGGCACCCTCTGGAGGCGAAGGCGGAGCCGTCCTTGAGCCTCACTTGAGAGGGGACGGCTCCACCGGGCGCCCCTGTGTCGGTCCAGGCGACCCGGTGGAGGCGCCCTGCGTCAGGGGCGTTCGGTGGCCAGGTTGGCGGCGAAGCCGAGGAAGGCGATGCCCGTGAACTGCTCCAGGCGGCGGCGGACCGAGGGGCGCCGCAGCCGCTCGGCCAGCGCGGCGGCCACGCCGGAGACCAGCCAGTACCAGACGACGAGTTCGGCGAGGTCGATGCCCGTGAACAGCAGCGTCGTGCTGAACGTCGGGGCGCCTTCGGGCATGAACTGCGGGATGAGGCTCATGTAGAAGACGCCCGCTTTGGGGTTGAGGAGGTTGGTCCCCACCCCGGCGCGGAAGGCGGCCCAGTGTCCGCGCGGCTCGGCGGCGATCTCGGGTTCCGAGGTCCGCGCCGTGGTCTTGCGGCGGGCGTGCCACAGGGCGGACGCGCCCAGGTAGAGGAGGTAGAGGGCGCCGCAGATCCGCAGCGTCTCGTAGGCGACGTGGGAGGCGGTGAGCAGTGCGGTCAGGCCGATCGCGGCCGCGAGGCCCCAGGCCAGGCAGCCGGTCATGACGCCGAGGGAGGCGATGACCCCGCCCGTCCTGCCGTCGGAGATGGAGGTGCGCAGGACGAGCAGGGTGTCCACGCCCGGGGTGATGTTGATCAGGAGGGCGACCCCGGCGAAGGCGATCGCGGCGGTCAGCATGATCGGATCGTGTTCAGCATGATCGGATCGTAAGGGGCAAGTCGGGCGAACGCTGCTGAGTTTCACTGGTGGTCGCAACTTCGTCAGGGATACTTGACGTCAGGTTGTCTTGACCCTGAGACTCGGAGGCATGATCACTGCTGACGCGTTGGAGAAGGAAGTCACGCTGCCCGGGGCTGCGGCCCGCCACGACGACCTCTGGATGCGGGACGCGGTCGGGGAGTCGCCGCTGCGCCGGGACGAGGCGCTGGAACTGCTGGCGCTCGGGGAGGTGATCGCCCGCAAGGCGGTCTACGGGCGCCAGCTCGCGGTGCGGAGCGCGCGGGCGTCCGGCGCGTCCTGGTCGCAGATCGGCGCCGCGCTTGGGATCAGCAAGCAGGCCGCCTGGGAGGCGCACGGCCGGTGGATCGACGACCAGGCCGAGCAGAACCGGGAGACCGGCTACGAGGGCCTCGACGAGGATCAGACGGCCGCCGCCCGCGCCCTGGCGGGGGATGTCGACGACGGGGCGTGAACCGAGACCGCGCGGGTCAGAGCCGGGACGGCCGTGACGGCGCACCGAAGCGCGGACGCCGTCTTCCACCGGGACAAGGGGCACCTCCGGCGGCCCGCGAAGCGCGCGCCGTGTTCGACGCGATCGGGGTGCATGATCACCGCCAGGGCGGCAATGGACCGTGGTGCGGAACGCTTCGCGTTGAGCGATCTCGGCGGCGGGAGCACCGAGGTGATGGCGAAGATCGCGAAGGGTTGACCAGGCCCCTGACCTGCCGGGTATCACGTGGTGGGGGTGGCGGAAGTTTCCGGCGTGTGGTAATGGGAAATCTGCCTCCTAGAGGAACGGAGGCGGTTCGCATGGAGGTCGTCCTTGAAATGACCTTGCCCAGGGACGCCGAGAGCGCGCCCCTGGTACGGCACACGCTCGACGCCTCCCTCCGCGGTCTCGGGGTGACGTCCGACATCAGGGCGGACATCTCCCTGGCGCTGGGTGAGGCGTGCGCGAACGCCATCCAGCACGCGGTGGCGGGTGAGTACGAGGTCCGCGCGCGCATGGACGGGGCGCGCTGTGTGGTGGAGGTCATCGACGGAGGCGGAACGGGACCGGCGTCGTGGGAGAAGCCGCGGGCGCCACAGGACGCGCGGCAGGCGTCGTGGGACGCACGGCAGGCGCCGCCGCATGCCGAGAGCGGGCGCGGGCTTCAACTGATCCGCGCCTTTATGGAAGAGGTGCACATCATGGATCGCGTCTCGCGGAACGGGGCGATCGTGCATTTCGAGAAATCGTTGGCGAGCTGAGCGGTGCGGGCCCGCCGCGCCCGGCGGCCCGATACGCACGCGAAAAAACGGCCCGGGGAATCCCCGGGCCGTTTCCTCGTGAAAGCGTCAGCCGGCGACGGGCAGGTCGCGCTTCACCGGGGTCGGCGCGGGAGCCTCGGCGGCGGGACGCGGGCGCGGGTGCGCATGCGGGCGCGGCGCGGCGGCCTGGCCGCAGGTGGCGGAGGCGATCCGGACGGTCGAGTCCTTGGCGACCTTGGACAGCGGCAGGTTCAGCTCCATCCCGGTGACGGCGAGGCGGCCGTCGCGCATGCGCTGCTGCTTGTTGAGGATGAGCGAGGTGCGCCCGACGCCCTCGACGTCGACCGGGACCGTGGTGTTGGGCGGCGGCGCCGCGTCGAGCCGGCGCCCGGCGACCAGGGCGTCGGTCAGGTGGGTCGCGCCGCGTCCGCCGTCGCAGGTCGCGGTGACCGCGCCCGCGGTGAGGCCCGCCGGCGGGACGTTCAGCCGGGCGACCGACGAGCTGGCGTGCCCGGCCCGGGCCATCACGTCCAGCGCGGACGCCTGGACGTACTCGGTGCGGTCCTCGCGCAGGAGGCTCTTCCTGGCCGCGCCCGAGCGGGACGAGACGGCGGGGACCGGCGCGAGCGGAACCGCGCCGATCGCGGTGAGCCCGTACGCGGAACCCTCTCCGCGGGCCGTGCCGGAGTGCTCGGCGGGCGCGGCCATGGCCGGGCTCGTAACGGCGACGAGCCCGGCGGCCAGCAGCCCGGCCGTGGTCAGGCGTCGCAGGACGTGGCGCATATGTGTGTCTCCGATCAGATACTGGAGGGGCCGAGCGGCGGTGCGCCGGTCAGCCGTTGATGAGCACGAGCGTCCCGAGCGGGACGCTGGAGAGGCGGCGCAGCGCGTCCGCCGGTACCCGCACGCAGCCGTGCGTGACGGCCCTGCCGAACACGGCGCGGTCGGGCCAGCCGTGCAGGGCGACGGTGCCGGGGCCGCCACCGAAGGTGTCCAGGGTGGCCGAGTGCGTGCCGAGCGGCAGGACGATCGGGCTCGGCGTCTGCTTCGCGGGGGCCAGGGAGGCCATGACGAACGTCCGTCCCGGCGGGGTCGGGGTCCTGGCGCCGCCGACCGCGACCTTCCAGCGGCCGACCGGCCGCGCGGACTCCAGCAGGGTCAGGCTGCGCCGCGCGAGGTCGATCCTGACCGTGTAGGGCGTGTGCGCGGTCCGCAGCCCCGGGGTCGCGGCGGAGATCCAGCCGGTCGCCCGGTTGGGACGGCTCGGCAGCAGCACGCGCCGCCAGCCGCCGGAGGTCTCCACGACGGGCACCCAGGTCGGGCCGCCGAGCTGCTCGGCCGGCAGCGTGGCGACGGTGCGCCCGCCGGGCCGGTCGAGGACGGGCACCGCCGCGCTGGGGTGCACGACCAGGCCGTCGGTGGCGGACTGCGCGCCCTCGTCCTTCGGGGCGCCCGGCACCGTGGCGAACGTGGTGGCGGCGGGCGCGTTCACGCCGTCGGGCCGGTCGGCGGACGGGCCGGCCTGGCCGCCTAACCCGCTCCCCGCGGACGGCTCGCCCGAGGCCGCCTCACCCGGGGACGAGCCCCCGCACCCGCCGAGCAGCAGCACGGCGGCGGCCGCCGGAGCGAGCGCGCCCGCCGTCCGGACGCGTCTCGCCCGGGTATTCATGGTCGCCATGAGCCGGATATTAGTGGCGCGGAGCCGCCTGTGCGCGGAATGGCGGAAAAACAGGCCAGGTCATTCTCGCCGCGCCACCAAAACACATTAATGGTCTGATTTGCCGGGCAATTAAAGGATCGGGCGGATAAAAGCGGATGAAAGCGGAGCCTGGCTCCAGACCCGACGCCGCGCGGGTCGCCGGGGCCCGCCGGGAGGTTTCCTGAGATGTCCGGTAACGATGGATCCTCGCACGCCACTACCTGGTGACGGACACACCTGGACGGACGAAGGGGCAGGCGGTGGCAGACGAGGCCTCCGAGGAAGAACGCTTCACCGCGATGTACGACGCGTGCCGGCAGCGCGTGTGGGCGTACGCGGTGAGCCGCGCCGGCCGGCAGGTCGCGGACGAGGTGGTGAGCGAGACCTTCGCGGTCGCCTGGCGCCGCTTCCGCGACGTCCCCGACCCGGCGCTGCCGTGGTTGCTCGGCGTCGCGCGGAACGTGCTGCGCGAGGGGTATCGGGCCGAGGCGCGCCGCGAGGCGTTCGCGGCGGAGCTGCGCGGCTGGGCCGAGCGCGCGGACGCCGGGCGGGGCGGGCACCCCGCGCACCCCGGACCGGCCGGGGACATCGCGGAGGACGTCGCCGAGCGGCTCGCGGTGCTCCGCGCGATGGCCGCGCTGCCGGAGGGCGACCGGGAGATCTTGATCCTGGTCGCCTGGCAGGGGCTCACGCCGCGCGAGGCGGCGCGGGTCGTCGGGTGCTCGGCGGCGGCGCTGCGGGTCCGGTTGCACCGGGCGCGGCGCCGCCTCGTCCGGGCGGTCGAGGATCGCCCCGCCGAGCGCGCGGCCCGCTCCGCGGGGCCCGCGGGCCACCCCGCCGAGCATGGGGCTCGGCCTGAAATGCGTCCGGTCGGGATCATCAGTGAGGAGAGGCCATGAGTGACGACGTGCTGAGGACCCTGCGGGAGGCCCGGCCCGGCGAGCTCGACCCGGACGTCCGGGTCGAGGAGGGCGTGCGGGCGGCGGAGCTGGCGCGCGCGATGGCGACGCCGCGGAACGCGGCGGGCGCGGAGAGGACGGCTCCGCGGCGGCGGCTCGTCCGTCCGGCGTGGGGGATCGGGCTGGTCGGCGCGGCGGCGGCCGCCGCGCTGGTCGTGGCGGCCCTGCCCTCGGGCGGGGGCGGCGGCGCGGCCGGCCCGCGTTCCCAGGCGGGCGGCGAGCCGGAGCAGCCGGGCGACGCGCGCACCGTCCTGCTCGCGGCGGCGGAGAAGCTGGACGGGCAGACCGAGGGGACCGGGGCGTACTGGCACATCGCGACCAGGTCCTACAGCTTCTACCGGGTCGGGAACCCCGCCTACACGGTCGTGACCGCGGACAAGGACGACGGCTGGACGCCCGGCAAGCCCGGCGGCCGCTCCTACGGCCGCCAGCAGTCGCTCGGCGCGAAGCCCGCGACCCCGGCGGACGAGAAGGCCTGGCGGCGTGCGGGATCCCCGTCCGAGTTCGAGGTCAAGGTGAGCGTCACGCCCGGCGGCGGGCGGTACAAGAGCATGAAGCTGCGGACGGCGCCGGGCCGGCAGACGGTCAGCAGCATGCCGCTGGTCGACGGCGACAAGGTGTTCTGGCTCGGGCGGAACGTGACGATGAAGGACCTGCGCGACCTGCCCGCCGACCCGAAGCGGCTCAAGGCGACGCTGATGCGCTGGTACGGGGGCCACGACACCGAGGCCGAGTCCGTGCCGATGTCGGCGGACGCGTGGCTCTACCGCGTCGGCGGGAACGTCGTGACCAGCCTGCCGGTCAGCCCGAAGGTGCGCGCGGCGGCGTTCCGGATGCTGGCGGGGCTGAAGAGCGTCGAGGGCATCGGCAAGGTGAGGGACGCGGCGGGCCGCACCGGCGACGCGATCGCGATGGACGAGAAGACGCCGCGCGGCGTCCTGCGGCACCGGCTCGTGATCGACCGGGCCAACGGCAACGCGCTGGCGGACGAGAACGTGCTGCTGAAGCCGTCGGGCGGTGAGAGCGCGCCCGCCGGTTCGCTGCTGAACTCCACCACCGTGATCACCATGGAATGGACGAACACGGTCCCGCGCTGACCGCCCGCGGGACGGCTTCGCCGCAGGGGCGGTGCCCCGGCCTCACCGGCCGGGCGCCGTCCCCGCGCGGCGTGCCGTGATCGGCTTGTGATCAGGCGCTTTTCGGGGTGTGGCGGGCGGCTTTCTGGGCGGCCTTGCGCTGCGCGGCGACGGACCTGGCGCGGTTCAGGCTTTCCCTGACCCGGGCGGCGCCGCGCATTGCGGTGGCGGTGTCCTTGACGCGGCCGGCGTAAACCGCGAGAACCTCCGCGACCGGAGGGGGCGACCATTCCTCCTTGATCGCGGCGGCGTGCGGCGCCGGGGCGGGGGCACCGGCGGGCAGGGGGTTCGCGGGCAGGACGGTCGGGGTCGTGGAGGCGGTCGGGAGGGGGACGGGGACGAGCGCGAGATGGGATTGGCAGTGCGGGCACCGCACTCCCGGATGGGTGTCTCTGCTCATAACAAGAATGATTACCCAAAGGTCTGACAAAACAGAGGCGGCGCCTCCTCACGTGCCCTATTGAAGGCAGCCGGTAACGTTGCGGTCGTCCTCAATCACGGCGCCGGGGGCGGCGCCGCGTCCGGCGAATGCCGCCTTCCGGACGGCCGGCAGCAGCCCCCGGCGGCCGGCGGAGCACACCCGGTCGAGCGCGGGCGTGTGCGCCGCCGACGTCTCGTGGCTCCCGTGCCGCACGTAGGTGGCGCCGCAGCACAGCAGCGCGATGAGCACCGCGAACCAGGCCATCATCCGGCTCGTCCGCAGGCCGTATCCGCTGGTCAACCACAGGACGTGCAGGGTAAGCCGGCGCCACTGCGCGTGGTCGCCGTGCCGCCGCAGCTCCAGCGCGGCGTAGCGGAAGTCCCGGGCCAGCGCGGCCTGCCCGCAGCCCGCCGACGCCCGCGCCAGCTCCCGGTAGAGCGCCTCCAGCCGCGCGGCGTCCACGCCCCCGCGCCTGACGCGCCCGCGTGCCGCGCCGTGCCGGCGGCCGTGACCGCGGCCGTGTCCGCGGCCGGGCTCTCCGCCGACCCCCGCGCGGCGGGCGAGGTCCTCGGCGAGGACGGCGCGGCCCCGGCGGGCCGGACCGCCGAACGGCTGCCAGTGCCGCGCCGGGACGGTCGCGAACGGGCAGTCGCCGGAGATGCGCAGCAGATCGGGCCGGTGCAGGCCGAGGAACCCGCAGCCGCTGAGGTCGACGTCCGCCAGGTGGAGGCCGCGCGCGGAGACGCCGCGCAGTGACAGGACCCGCACCGTGGGTGGACCGATCCACACAGGTTCGGCCACGCCCTGGATCGGCTGCGGCAGCGACCGGACGGTGACCGTCCCGCCGACCCCCGCGCCCTCCAGGTCGAGTTCGGCGTGCCGGAGCCGGAAGTCGGCCGCCCCGTGGACGGTCGCCCCCCGCGCGCTCACCTGCCGCGCCGCCGCGTGGACGCGCAGGCCGCCGTTCGCGCTCGCGTCCGCCAGCCCGATCCGGCCGCCCGCCACCAGCGGCCCGAGCCAGGCGCCGTGCCGGAAGCGGGCGCGCTCGAAGCGCGCGTGCCGGGCCACGTGCACGCGCTTGAACGACACGGCGGCGCCGAAGCAGGCCGCCTGCATCGCCGCGTCGCGGCCGAAGCGGGCGCGGTCGAAGCAGGCCGCGCCGATGAACACCGTCCGCCGGAAGGACGCGTCGGCGTGCCAGGCGGCCTCGCCGAACAGCGCGTCCCCGGCGAAGACGGCCTCCTCGAAGGAGGCGTGCCGGTGGAAGCGGGCCGCGTGGAAGGAGGCGTTCCCGCCGAAGCGCGCCCCCCGGAAGGAGACGTTCCCGAAGAACCGCGCGTCGTAGAAGGACGCGCCGCCGAGGAAGCAGGCGCCGTCGAACGAGCTGTCGCCCTCGACGCAGGCTCCGTGCAGGACGGCGTGGGCGGGCAGGACGGCGCCGTCGAAGCGCGTCCGGCCGATGTGGGGCCGCCCGTCGGGTCCGGTGAGGGCGTCCAGGAGGGCGTCGAGCAGCCACGCCGGGACGGTGACGCCGCGCAGGTCGAGGTCGGCCCCGGGACGCAGGCCCGCGACGAACCGGTCGAACTCGTCCGGCCGCAGGTGCGCGGGACAGCCCCCGAGACGTTCCACGGCGCGCCCGGTGCACCCGTGCACGGCCGTGCACCGCGGCCAGAGCACGGTGGTCAGGGGCGGCTGCGAAGACTCGTGGGAAGTCACCTTTCTCGTTCTACCGATGTCACCTTCCGACGGGAAGGTCTCCATGTGGACAGGTCGATACTCCCTTTGCAGTAACCCGACACGGTCCGTTATTTTCGCCACACCGGGCGTACGGGGCGTAGCGGACACGCCTCCGCGCCCGCCGAGATGTGGATCACCGGTTGCCCCGAACGCGGAGTGATCAGCGGGAACCCGGGGCATGATCCACGTGTCTGATACTTCGGAAAATCGACGACATCAACCGAGTTCGACTGCCGTTCATCTTGGTCGGGGAAAATTACGGACATGACAGTCAATCCAGGACATCTGCCACATAGCGATGAGGCGCTGCCCGATGATCGCTTCCTCGACCGTGAGGAGAGCTGGCTCAGGTTCAACCAGCGGGTCCTGGAGCTCGCCGAGGATCCCGCGCTGCCGCTGCTGGAGCGCGTGCGGTTCCTGTCGATCTTCGCGAGCAACCTGGACGAGTTCTTCATGGTGCGGGTCGCCGGGCTCGCGCGGCGCATGGCGACCGGCCTGGCCGTCCAGTCCGCGAGCGGCCGCCAGCCCCGCGAGGTGCTGGAACGTACCGCAGGGGTCGCCCACGAGCTGATGCTGCGGCACGCCGCCGCCTTCCGCAACGAGATCCGTCCCGCCCTCGGCAAGGAGGGCATCGACATCCTGCGCTGGGACGAGCTGGCCGAGACCGAGCAGGAGCGGCTGCGGCGCCTGTTCCGGGACCGGATCTACCCCGTCCTGACGCCGCTGGTCGTCGACTCCGCGCACCCCTTCCCCTACATCTCGGGCCTCTCGCTGAACCTCGCCGTGATCGTCCGCGATCCGGAGACGGACGCGACGATGTTCGCCCGGGTCAAGGTGCCGCCGCTGCTGCCGCGCTTCATCGAGGCGTCGGCCGACCGGTTCACGCCGCTGGAGGACGTGATCGCCGCGCACCTCGGTCAGCTGTTCATCGGCATGGAGGTCGTCGAGCACCACGCGTTCCGCGTCACCCGCAACCAGGACCTGGAGATCGACGACGACATCAGCGAGGGCCTCCTCCAGGCGCTGGAGCGCGAGCTGCTGCGCCGCAGGTTCGGCCCCGTCGTCCGGCTGGAGGTCGAGGAGTCGATCTCCGACGGCGTGCTGGAGCTGCTCACCGAGGAGCTCCAGGTGCACGACTCGCAGATCTACCGGGTCGGCGGCCCGCTCGACCTCGGCGGCCTCGCCGCGATCGCGGACCTGGACCGCCCGGAGCTGAAGTACGTCCCTTTCGTCCCCTCCAAGGTGGCGCTGCCGGAGGATGTGAGCATCTTCACGGCCATCCGTGAGCGGGACGTGCTCGTCCACCACCCCTACGACTCGTTCACCACGAGCGTCCAGCGGCTGATCGAGGACGCCGCCGCCGACAAGCGCGTCCTGGCGATCAAGCAGACGCTCTACCGCACCAGCGGCGACTCCCCGATCGTGGACGCGCTCATGAACGCGGCCGAGGCGGGTAAGCAGGTCGTCGTGGTCGTCGAACTGAAGGCCCGCTTCGACGAGCGCGCCAACATCGCCTGGGCGCGCAAGCTGGAGACGGCGGGCTGCCACGTGGTCTACGGCTTCGTCGGGCTGAAGACGCACTGCAAGATCGCGCTGATCGTCCGGCAGGACGCCGACGGCACCCTGCGCCGCTACTGCCACATCGGCACCGGCAACTACCACCCGAAGACCGCCCGGCTGTACGAGGACTTCGGCCTGCTCACCGCGAACCCCGAGGTCGGCGAGGACGTCAGCGCCCTGTTCAACCACCTCACCGGCTACTCGCGGCAGAACTCCTACCACCGGCTGCTGGTCGCGCCGAACAGCCTGCGGTCCGGGCTCGTCCAGCGGATCGAGCACGAGATCGAGAACCACCGCGCCGGGCACGCCGCGCGGATCCGGATCAAGTGCAACTCGCTCGTGGACGAGGTCGTGATCGACGCGCTGTACCGGGCGTCCCAGGAGGGCGTGCCGGTGGAGGTCTGGGTGCGCGGCATCTGCGCGCTGCGTCCCGGCGTCCCCGGCCTGTCGGAGACGATCAAGGTGCGCAGCGTCCTCGGCCGGTTCCTGGAGCACTCGCGGGTGTTCGCGTTCGAGAACGGCGGCGAGCCCGAGGTGTGGCTCGGCAGCGCCGACCTGATGCACCGCAACCTCGACCGCCGCGTCGAGGCCCTCGTCTCGGTCAACGACCGCGCCCAGCGCGAGGAGCTGCTCACGCTCCTCGACACCGCGATGGACGACGGCACCCAGGCGTGGACGCTGGCCGGCGACGGCACCTGGACGCGCGCCACGGCGCCGCCCGGCGAGGCCCTGCTGGACATCCAGACCCACCTGGTCCGCAGCCGCCGGTGGAGGACCGTCGATGGCTGAGCCCGTCCACGCGGCGGGAGCGGTGCTCTGGCGGGACGGCCCGGAGTTCGCGGTGATCCACCGCCCCCGCTACGACGACTGGTCGTTCCCCAAGGGCAAGGTCGACAAGGGCGAGCACGTGCTGCGCGCCGCCGTCCGGGAGATCGAGGAGGAGACCGGGGTGCCCGCCCGCCTCGGCCGCCGGCTGCCCACCGTCCGATATCCGGTCGACGGGCGGCCCAAGCAGGTCGACTACTGGTCGGCGCGCGGCGTGGGCGAGAGCGCGTTCGCGGTGAACGACGAGGTCGACCGGCTCGTCTGGCTCCCCGCCGCCGAGGCCGAGGCGAGGCTCAGCTACCGGCACGACGT
Organism: Actinomadura litoris; assembly: GCF_009733595.1. Taxonomy (GTDB): domain Bacteria; phylum Actinomycetota; class Actinomycetes; order Streptosporangiales; family Streptosporangiaceae; genus Spirillospora; species Spirillospora litoris. The sequence goes on from NZ_WOFH01000005.1 coordinate 423,930, forward strand.
CGACCTGCTGCACGACTTCCTGCGCGGGCCCCTGACCACGTGGCCGCTGGTGATCCTGCGGCACGGCTCCGCCGGGGAGAAGCACGCCTGGCACGAGCCCGACGAACTGCGTCCGCTGGACGGGAAGGGCCGCGCCGAGGCGTCCGAGCTGGCGGCGCTGCTGCACGCCTACGGGCCGTCCCGGCCGCTCAGCTCGGCGACCGCGCGCTGCGTGGAGACCGTGCTGCCCTACGCGCGGCTCGTCCGGACGCCGATCACCACCGACGCGGCGTTCACGGTCGGCGAGACCGACGCGGACCGCGCGATGGAGCGCGTGCTGGAGATCGTCGCCGAGGGGCTCCCCACCGTCCTGTGCACGCACGGCGAGGTCGTCTCCGATCTCGTCACGGGCCTGTGCAAGGAACTGGGCGAGAACCCCCCGGACGACCCAGGACTGCGCAAGAGCGAGTTCTGGGTCGTCCACCTGGACGGGTCAACGATCGCCTCGCTGGAGCGTCACACGCCGCTCAGAAGGACGGGCCGAGCGTCTGCGACCAGGTGACGGCGAGGCGGTCCCGCGCCGCCTCCGCGTCACACCGCTCCGCCCCGTACAGGACGCCCAGGGCGAACGCGTCGGCCACCGCCCGCGCGCGCCGCGCGGCCTCTTCGAGGTGCTGCATGGCAATGACGCCGTCCTGGTGCTCGCCCAGCACCTCCTGGATGCGCTTGGCGTCCTTGACGACCCGCCGGGCCGCCACGCCCAGCACGGGCACCGCGACCTCGGCCGCGTAGCGCGCGCGCTTGGCCGCCTTGCGCGTGTCGTGCCGCGCGACGTCCTCGTCCTCGGCGACCGCGATGGACGCGTAGTCCTTCGCCATCCGCTCCCACGCCTTCGTCACCAGGACGGGCAGCTCCTTGCGCGCCTTCTTCTCCGCCGCCCGGCCCAGCGGCGGATGCGCGACCAGTTCCTCCAGCGTCTCCAGCAGCGCGAAGTACCGGGGCTCCTTCAGGCTCGCGTTCAGCCGCCGGTACGCGCCCCGCTCCCGCCGGGCCAGCTCCTCCATCCACCCGGACGCCGCGCCGTCCAGCCGCTCCTGGAAGCGCATCCGCAGCACCTCCAGGTCGCGGACCTCCCCGAGCACCGCCGCGAGCCACTTCAGCTCCTCGCCGAGCGAGCCGTCCACGTTCAGGACCGGCCGGTAGCTCTTCAGCGTGCTGCGGATCCTGCGCACCGCCACCCGCATCCGGTGGACGGCGTCGTCCTCCCCGACCCGCGCCTTCGGGTCGTACTCGAACACCGCCTCGACCTGCGCCGCGAGATAGCCCATCACCGCGTCCCCGGTCGTCACCGCGGGAGCCTTGCCGTTCGTGGTCAGCGCCACCAGCCGCGCCCGCGTCTCCGCCCGCGCGGCCTTCGCCTCCGACGGGACGACCGCCCCGTCCAGCAGCCGCCCCAGCTTCGACGACGACGCCGCCCGCTTGGCACCCGACTTGCGCAGCCGCTTCCCCACCGCCTTCAGCAGCTCGGGCGCCCCGTCCCCGAGCTCGACCTCGACCTCGCGCCACTGCCGGGGCGCGCCGCCCCGCGCGTCCTGCCCGGTCACGAGGTCGTCGGCCACCTCGACGAGCATCGTCCCGTCCTCGCCGTACAGCCGGACGACCGTCCGCTCGGTGTCCAGCGTCGCCACCTGGTCCAGCGCCGCCCCCCGCGTGTGCGCCGCCACCAGACCCGCCAGCCGCACCGGGACCACCCGCGGCCGCCCGAGCGCCGCCCGCAGCTCCTGCTTGCTGTCGGGCCCCACCGGCATCTTCAGGTGCCACCCGGCGTCCGTCCCGCCCCTCCTGCGCCGCAACGTGATCCCCTGCGCGGCCAGCCGCAGATCCTCGGTGTCGAAGTAGCTCGCGTGCAGCTCGTACGTCACCGGCTCGCCCACCGACGCCACCCCCGGCAGCCCGTCCAGCTCGGGCAGGACGAACTCGGCGGCGGCGTCGAACTTGTGCTCGATCTCCAGATGCTTCAAGGCCACGATCTGCTCCTCCACGGGGTTCCAACGGCGACGAGCACACCCAGATGGCCAGCATTCCACGCCAAGGTGAACAGATACAGAAACCCGAATGTCGGCCCAAGAGTCGCCTTGACCTGAAAATCCCCCGAACCGGCGCAGGTAAAGCGACCTCGCCCCGGCCCCGCGGCGTGACGAGCATCTCCCCACGTGGGCGCCCGACCCGGGCAACGGAAGACACATCGTGCTCACCCCGGAGGCGTCGAGTCCGACGGGCCCCTTCGTCAGCCGTCCGTGAGGTGGTATTTCATGCCCATGTGGGACGGGCGGAAGCCTATTTGCTGGTAGAAGCGGATCGCGTCGGGGCGTTGGCGGTCGGTGGTGAGTTGGACCACCCGGCAGCCCCGGGTGCGGGCCCGGGTGATGGCCCAGGTGATGAGGGCCTGGCCCACGCCCCGGCCGCGGTGGTCGGCGGCGACGCGGACGCCCTCGATCTGGGCCCGTTCGCGGCCCGTGTAGGTAAGGCCGGGGATGAACGTGAGTTGGAGCGTTCCAGCGACCTGGCCCGCGATCTCGGCGACGACCAGGGTGTTGTTGGGGTCGTCCGTTATGGCGGTGAAGGCGGCGATGTAAGCCGCTTCGGCGTCGGGTGTTTCGCGGGCGGCGCCGAGGGGATCGTCGGCCAGTAGTCGGACGATCTGGGGCAGATCGTCCAGCGTCGCCTCGCGGAAGGTCACTTCTTGGTCACGCTGCACATCCACAGGTTATCCGGCCGTTAGGTTGCGAAGTTCGCGATGACTTGTAGTACTACGGCTCGTAGTACTACGTTGGGTGGACGACCACCCGTGTGTCTGCCGGTGGCCGCAGGCCGCCGCAGGGGGAGAATCCATGCACAGCGATGAGAACGAGGAACACTGGACCGACCACGCCATCTGCCGTGGGGCCGATCCCGACCTCTTCTTCCCGATCGGCTACTCCGCGCTCGTCCTGCGTGAGCAGGAGGACGCGGCGAAGGCGATCTGCTCGAACTGCCCGGTCGCGGCCGAGTGCCTCGCGTGGGCGCTGCGGGTCGGGGAGCCCGACGGGATCTGGGGCGGGACGACCCCGGAGGAGCGGCGCTATCTGAGGCGGACGGCCGACGCGCCCGAGCGCAGGCGGCTGCCGGTGATCGTGGTCCGCGGGGACGCCTCCGAGCCGGAGCACGCGTCCGCCGCCTAGGCACCTTTCCGGTGGCCGGGACGTTGTCCGGGTGACGGCGTCCAGAGTTACGGTGGCCTCCATGAGCGATTCCCAGCGGTCAGAAGGGCTCGTCCAGGCCGGCGCGCGGGCCCTTTCGGCGGCCCTGCTGGTCGGTGGCATCACCGCGCTGATGTGGGTGGTGGAGCTGTTCGACGTCTACGTCGACCACGACCGGCTCGACCGGCTCGGGATCCAGCCGCGCGACGTCGGCGACCTGCCCGACATCTTCACCGCGCCGTTCGTGCACGCGGGGATCGGGCACATGATGGGCAACACGGTGCCGTTCCTCGTGCTCGGGTTCCTGGCGGCGGTCAGGGGGATCGCGAAGTTCCTGGTGTCGAGCCTGATCGTCATCGTGGTGGGCGGGCTCGGGGTGTGGTTCACGAGCCCGGCGAACACGCTCGGGTCCAGCATCCTGATCTTCGGGTTCTTCGGCTACCTGGTGGGGCGCGGGCTGTTCGAGCGGCGGCTCGCCGACATCGTGATCGCGGTCGGCGTCGTCGCCGTCTACGGGACGATGCTCGTCGGCGTGATCCCCGATGACCCCGCCATCTCGTGGCAGGGCCACCTGTTCGGGCTGATCGGCGGTGTGCTCGGCGCGTGGTTCCTGCGCCGCGGCGCTAGCTCGGACGGACGGTCACGTCCGACACCACCGCGTCACGGGGCGTCTCCAGGGCGCTGACGAGCACGCGCGCCACCGTGGACGGGGCGGCGAAGTCGTCCTCGGCGTAGGGGTGGCCCTCCTGGGCGCGGACGCTGCGCTGCATCTCCGTGGCCGTGCGGCCCGGATAGACGGTCGTGACGCGCAGGGACGGCTCCTCCGCGCGCAGGGAGTCGGCCAGGGCGCGCAGGCCGAACTTGCTCGCGGCGTAGGCGGCCCATTCGGGGTTGGCGCGCAGGCCCGCCGTGGAGTTGACGAAGACGACGTGCCCCTGCGCGGCGCGCAGCGCGGGCAGCAGCAGCCGGGTCAGCTCGGCGGCCGAGACGAGGTTGACCGACAGGTGGTCGATCCACTCGTCCGCCTCCAGGTCGGCGACCGGCGACAGGTGGACGACCCCCGCCGCGTGGACGAGCCCGTCCAGCCGGGGCGGGAGGTCGTCCAGGGCCAGGGCCGCCTCGATGCGGCGCGGCTCGGTGAGGTCGAGCGGGATGGTCCGGATCGTCCGGGTGGAGGGGCCGACGCGCGGCGCCTTCGGGTCGATGACCTGGGTCGAGGCGTGCGCGCCGGTCCGCAGCGTCGCGGCGAGCTTGTCCAGCCGGTCGGGTGAGCGGCCGGTCAGGACCAGGTCGTGGCCGCGCTCGCGCAGCAGTTCCGCGACCGCGGTGCCGATGCCGCCGGTCGCCCCCGTGATGAGATACGTGCCCATGGCGCCCCATTCTCGTGGATCTTCGACTCGCCCGCCTAACCGGGTGGACGCTCCGCGGCGCGGATCAGTTCGGACGCAGCACCCGGGTGACCCCGGCGATCAACGCGGTCGCCAGCACCCAGCCGGTCGCGACCAGCGTGTAGGCGACCCAGCGGGACCAGCCCATCGCGTCGAACGCCTGCTGCTGCCCGAAGGTGTCCAGGGGGATCAGCAGGTCGAGGCTGTAGACGAGGGAGTGGAAGACGGGCCGCTCGTCCGGCGGCTTGATCGGTTTGGGTGGGTCGGCCGAGAACACGGTGGTGCCGACCGCGAGCAGGAAGCCGAACCACGCGAAGGCCAGCCAGGGGCGGAAACCGTAGCCGACCGTCCAGTCCAGAAGGTGGTTCCACGCCCGCCCGACCAGGTGCAGGCGCCGGCGGCGGGCGCGCATCTTGGCCAGTTGGACCTTGCGGGCCAGGTCGTCCGACCCGACGCCGTGGTACCAGGCGGCGAGCTGCTCGTAGGGCTGGAGGTGGAACTCGGGGTCGCGGGACACCCAGCTCAGCCGGTCCTTGAACGTGCCGTTGAAGCGCAGCGTCTCGTAGGTGAGGCCGTTCAGGTACAGCTCGTCGGGCCAGGTGTCGGGGCTGTCCATGATCAGGTTGATGCGGGAGTAGGACAGCGACACCCGCCCCTGGATCTTCTCCAGCGGCCACAGGAGCAGCTCGTCCACCTGCATGTGGCTGCCGTGCAGGGCCATCCGGGCGGGATCGCCCGAGTCCAGGACGCCCCGGGAGAACGACAGGATGCCGTTGACCCGCGCGCTGCGCAGCCGGAGGGTGCCGCGCGCGACGAAGTCCCGGCTGAACTCGGCGGCATCCTCGACGATCATGTTCAGCGCGTCCAGCGCGATCCGGCCGGGGTTGTCGAGGGTCGTGCCCTGCATGAACAGCCCGCCGTTCATGCGGGCGCCGACGAGCCGGACGCCGCCGGTGATGTGCGAGTCCTGGATGAACGTGCCGGCGTCGACGACGAGGGCGCCGCTGAACACCGCCCACTTGTCCGGCTCGGACGCGGTGATCGTCATCCGGTTCATCCGCAGGCCGCCGCTGATCTGCGCGCGCGGGAGCCGCACCTCGCCGTCCACCGTCGAGCCCGACAGGCTGAGGTAGCCGTCGACCTGGAGGCCGCCGCCGTCGAACCCCGGCATCCGGCAGTCGGAGAGCCGGAGCTGCCGCGTCTTGGCGTTGGAGAGGTCGGGCTCCTCGACGAGGCGGCACCGCTCCAGCCGCAGCTCGTGCTCGACCGTCCCGCCCGAGACGTCGAGCCTCCCGATGACGTAGGCGCCGCGCAGCCGGACCGCCGACACCGCGCCGGCCCGCGTCTCGCCCGCGCCGAGCAGCAGCCGGGTGATGGTCTCCGCGCGGACGATCCGGTCGGGCAGCGGCCCGGCCGGGCGGTCGTCGCCGAGCACGACCGTGTCGCCGGAGGGGAACGCGGCCCACAGGCGGCGTTCGGCGTCGTTGAGTCCGGGGGGCTGGGGCACGGTCACCCTTTCTACGGGGCGGTCCCCTCCGTGATCAAGCCGGAGAGGACCGCGCTGAGGTCCCCCCAGGAATCAGAAGAAGCCGCGGCGGCGGGACGCCTCGTCGAGGAAGCCGCCGAGCTGGCGCTCCCAGTCGGTGCCGTGGACGCTCGCGTAGTCCACGGTGAAGCGGCTGAACGCGTCGTGGCCCTCGGACAGGATGCCGCCGCGCTTGTCGAGTTCGAGGACGACCTCCATCGACTGCGGGTAGGACACGAACGTCACTTCGAGCTGGTTGATGCCGCGCGCGTACTGGTGGGGCGGCGTGAACTCGATCTCCTGGTAGAACGGCAGCTCCTGGTGGACGCCCCAGATGCGGCCCTTCTCGCAGTCGGCGTTGCGGAAGTGGAAGCCGAGGTTGGAGAACGCGGCCAGGATGCGCTCCTGCGCGGGCAGCGGGTGGACGGCGATCGGGTCGAGGTCGCCCGGGTCGAGCGCGCCCGCGACCTCCAGCTCCGTCGCGATCCCGACCGTGGTGCCGCGCAGCGGCTGCCCGTACATGTGGGTGAGCGGCGCCTCCCACGGGATGGGGAACTGGAACGGGACGCTGTGCCGCGCGCCCTCCTCCAGCCTGAAGTTCCCCGCGACGGGTGTCTTGGCGTACTCCAGGTTGGAGGTGTACTCGTTGTCGCCCGACTCGACCTCGACCCGGGTGCGCAGCGCCAGGTTCACCGACGTGATGTCGGAGTTGAACTGGCCGCCGATGATGGTGATCTCACCCGTCACGACCGAGCCCGGCATGGTGTTCGGGTCGTGCAGGACGGTCTCGATCGACGGCCCGCCGATGCCCATCGCCTGACGCAGCTTCTTGAAGACCAAGGTCCACCCCTCCGTGTACGAGCTCTCTCGTCCCATAGACGCCCTTACGGGAGGGTACGTTCCATCAAGGGTGGTTGACCTGCGATTTAGCAGGTTCGTTGGCCACTTCGGGTCGATCAGTGCGCGCCGCCCGCGAGGTTCAGGCCGATGACGCCGACGATGATCAGTGCCAGCGCGCCGATCTTGACGGCGGAGACGTCGTCGCCCAGCACCAGCATGCCGAGCGCGGCCGTTCCGACGGCGCCGATGCCTACCCAGACGGCGTAGGCGGTGCCGACCTCCAGGTCCTTCAGCGCGAGGTTGAGCAGGCCGAAGCTGGTGACGGCGAAGACGAGGAAGCCGAGCGACGGCCAGAGCTGGGTGAAGCCCCGGCTGCCCTTCAGGCACAGGGCCATCGCGACCTCGAACAGGCCCGCGACGATGACGAGGATCCAAGCCATTGGTCACTCCCGGACGGTGAGACGGCACGGTCACGCGTCGTCTTCGCCCACCGGGTACGGCGCACCTCGTCCGGGAGGACCCCGGAAGGGGCCCTCACCCAGCGACAACGCCCCCGATCCCCCGGGTGTTCCCCGAAGGGCCGCGACGACTCGCCGCGGCCCCCGGGCGTGTTCGCAAGCGACCTCAGCCGCCACGCGGGCGCGTAGCCGACCGGTGGGGCCGACGCCGGAGGCGGGGCCCCACCGGGAAGATCGCGAAGCGATTCCGCGCTCGCAAAGGCACGGTCACGGCCCGAGCCGGCTAGGCGAGGGTCGTGGGCCGGGACTTCTCTAAGCTCTGCCGAGGGCGCGGTACTCCCAGCCGGCGGCGCGCCAGCGGGCCGGGTCCAGGGCGTGGCGGCCGTCCACGATGCGCTTGTGCCGGACGACCTTGGCGAGCGCGTCCGGCTCGATCTCGCGGAAGTCGGCCCACTCGGTCAGCAGGACGACGACGTCGGCGTCCTCGGCGGCGTCCAGCGCGTTGTCGCCGTAGCGCAGCTCGGGGTAGGCGCGGCGGGCGTTGTCGAGCGCGGCCGGGTCGTAGACGCGGACGTGGCCGCCGAGCCCGTGCATGGTGCGCGCGACGTCCAGCGCGGGCGCGTCGCGGATGTCGTCGGAGTTCGGCTTGAACGCGGCGCCCCAGGCGGCGATCCGGCGGCCGGAGATCTGGCCGCCGAGCAGCTCGCGGACGAGGTCGACGGTGCGGGCGCGGCGGCGGCGGTTGATGTCGTCCACCTCGCGGAGGAACGACACGGCCTGGCCGACGCCGATCTCCTCGGCGCGGTGCGCGAACGCGCGGATGTCCTTCGGCAGGCAGCCGCCGCCGAAGCCGAGGCCGGGGCGCAGGAACTTGCCGCCGATCCGGTCGTCCAGCGCGAGCGAGTCGGCCAGGTCGCTGACGTCGGCGCCGACCGCCTCGCAGACCTCCGCCATCGCGTTGATGTAGGAGATCTTGGTGGCGAGGAAGGAGTTCGCGGCGACCTTGACCAGCTCGGCGGTGGCGAGGTCGGTGCGCACGACCGGGGTGCCGATGTCGAGGATCGGCTGGAACGCGGCGCGCAGCCGCTCGTCCGCCCAGTCGGAGGCGACGCCGAACACGAGCCGGTCGGGACGCATCGTGTCGTCGACCGCGAAGCCCTCGCGCAGGAACTCGGGGTTCCACGCCAGCTCCACCTCGTCGCCCGCCGGGGCGAGCTCGTGCAGCACGCCGGTGAGCCGCTGGGCCGTCCCGACCGGGACGGTGGACTTGCCGACGACCAGCACGCGCCGGTCCAGGTGCGGCGCGAGGGCCTGCACGGCGGCGTCCACGTAGGTCAGGTCGGCGGCGTCGGAGCCCGGCCGCTGCGGGGTGCCGACGCACAGGAAGTGCACGTCGCCGAACTTCCCGGCCTCCTCGAAGGAGGTGGTGAAGCGCAGCCGCCCCGACTCCAGCGCCTTCGTGAGCAGCTCGGGCAGCCCCGGCTCGAAGAACGGCACCTCGCCGGACGCCAGTTTGGCGATCTTGCGCTCGTCGACGTCCACGCCGAGGACGTCGAAGCCGAGTACCGCCATGCAGATGGCGTGCGTGGCACCGAGGTAGCCGGTGCCGATGACGGTGAGCCGTGGGGACTCCGTCGCGTTCATTCGCGCTTCTCCTTGTTTCATGTCGGGTGGTTGACGGACGTTCCCCTGCTAGGAGCAGGTGCCCTTCTTCGTCAGCTTGCCGCCGGTGACCTTGTTGCCGCAGCCGATCGTGTTGCCGCCCGTGGTGTCGTTGATGCCGACCCCGCCCCCGCCCGCGAGGTTGATGATGTTGTTCCGGAACGTGTTGCCGCGTCCCCAGCCGTCCACGATCTCGTGGGTCTGGAAGCCGTCGAGGGGGGTCTTGGTCCCCTTGTTCCCCTCGATCAGGTAGCCGTTGCCCTTGACGTCGACCCACGAGTCGTTGTGCTTGTCCCCGCCCGTCTTCGAGCCGTCGAAGACGTTGTTGAGGATCTTGCCGCCGCTGGTGCCTTCCTTGATGTCGATCGCCTCGGCGGTGGCGCGGATCAGGTTGCCCCGCACGATGTTGCCGTCGCTGTTGTCCATCCGGCCGCCGGTGACCGACTCCCAGTTCGACTGCGCGGTGCCGAGGTAGACGCCCTCGCCGAACTTCTCGCGGCGCAGCCCGGTGTTGTAGACCTTGTTGTACTGGACGGTGTTGCCGGTGGAGAAGTTGCGCAGGTGGATGCCCTCGTCACCGATGTCGTGCACGTTCAGGCCCTGGATGACCGAGCCCTTGGTGGTGTCGGCCATCACGCCCTTCTGGCTGTTCTGGACCGAGAAGCCGACCAGCCGCCAGTAGGACGCCTTGTTCAGGTGCAGCGCGTAGCCCTTCTTGATGCCGCCGCCGTCGATGACCGACTCCTCGGTCCCGCAGAGGTAGATCGGCTTCTGCGGGGTGCCGGACGCCGTGGCGACGAACTTGCCCTGGTAGGTGCCCGGGTTCATCTTGATGACATCGCCCGGACCGGCGCCCTGGAGCGCCTGCTGGAGGCCCTTGGCGTCGCTGACGGTCTTGGTCGGGCGCGGGCACTCGATCTTGCCGGGGCCGTCGGGGACGGGGGTGCTGAGCGGCTCGCCCTTCGGCGCGCCGCCGCCCGACCCCTCGTCGTCGCCCTTGTCGCCGCCGCCGTCCACGTTCCCGCCGTCCCCCTCGTCCCCGCCCCCGGTCGGCGCGGGGCTCACCTGCTCTGACCCGGCCGTCTTCTTCGAATCGCCGTCGTCCCCGCCCAGGCCCGTGACCAGGAACACCAGACCGCCGACCACGACCGCGCCGACCAGCAGGCCCAGCACGAACTTGATGTCGATCCTCGCCGTCATCGGCGGACCACTCCCTCGGTGTCGTCAACTACGCGGCGCAGCAGCCGGACGGGACGCTCCTCCAGCTTGGTCTGCCGCTCGTACGGGTGGGCTCCGCGGCGTCCGATGCGCATCCCGTCGCCCCGGGAGCGGAACATGGACACCGCGACGAGCAGGAACACGCCCGCCCAGATGATGTTCATCGGCTTGAAGACGCGCTTGACCCACGTCCAGAAGCCGGCCGTCTTGTGCCATCCCGACGTGTTGTTGCCGGTCTCGGCGAACTTGCCGGTGGCGCGGTCGACGTCCATGACGCTCGTCCCCGCGCCGCTGATCGTGTTCCCTCTGATCGTGGTGCCGGTGACGTTACCGCGCAAGGTGAGGCCGTGCCGGTGCGCCGACTGGACGGTGTTGCCCGAGATCAGGCTGCTCGCGTCCCGGACGTACAGGGCCGTCTTCCCGCCGACGATCACGTTGCCCGACACGGTGCCGCCGCGGGCGCCGTCGCGCAGCACGATCCCCTGCCGCTTCGCGTTCCTCACCTGGTTGCCGGTGATCTGCACGCGGGTGGCCTGGGCGCGCATGACGATCCCCATGTCGCCGCCGATGATCTGGCTGGTCTGCACGGTGACGTTGTCGCCGCCGAGCAGCTCGACCCCGTAGCGGCGGTTGTTCCGGATCACGCTGCTGCTGATCAGGTTGCCGCCGAACGGCGTGATCGCCTCACCGGACGCGGACGGCCCGTCGGCGAGCGGCTGCCCGTTCAGCGTGAACCCGTTGCCGCCGTTCTTCTCGGACGTGCAGTGCGTCACCCGGACGCCCTCGGTGCCGCGCGACAGCACGAACCCGTCGCCCCGGCTGCCGCTGACCGTGGTGTTCTCGATCGTGGCGTTCTTGGCGAAGCGGTGCAGCACGACGCCGTGCACCAGGCTGTCCTTGATCGTGTTGCTCGCGATCCGCGTCTGGTTGGACGCGGTGACGAACAGGCCGTAGGCGTCGCCGGTGAACGAGGACTGCTCGATCGCGCCGCTGACGAGGTTGGCGGCCGGGACGTAGAACGTGCCGCCGCCGCGCCCGCCGGCGGGGGTGACCTCGACCTCCTCGCGGTTGCCGCGCGTCCCCTCGTTGGTGCCGTTCGGCAGCCGCACCGCGCGCTGCGGGCCCGGCGTCCCGGCGGGCTCGGCCGCCGAGTCGGGGCGGTCCGAGCCGGTCAGCGCGACGCCGCCGGTCCGCCCGCTCCAGAAGCCGAGGTCGGAGACCTGCGTGTACTTCATGTCGAACTGGCCGCCGATCGCGCGGATGTAGGCGCGGCCGTCGGAGACCTGCGTGTCGGGCACGCGCTTGCTGTCGTTCCAGCTGGAGAACCGGACGGGGTTCTGCGCCGAGCCGTTGATCCGCACCGTCCCGCCCGCGCTGACGATCGAGGTGAACTGGCCCGGGATGCTGCGCATCCGGATCGTCAGCGGGCCGGTCGAGCTCTGCAGGATCAGCTTGCCGCCCGCCGCGACCATGATGTTCACGCCGAGCAGGTAGGACCCGTCGCTCTGCTTCTGGAAGTCCTGCCCGGCGAGCTTCGCCAGCTCGGCGACGTAGTAGGGCTGGCGCCGCTGCGGCAGCATCAGCGTCCGGCCGTTCGCGGACGCGAGCACGCGCGGGACGCGCGCCGCCGCTGCCGCCGCCCCGCCGCCCGCGAGGTCGGACTCCTGCTTGGCGCGGATCTGCATGATCCGCATGTCCTCCTGGTCGACCAGCGTGGCCTGCTGCTTGGCCGACTCGGCGGACACGTCGTTGACGTCGGGCATGCCGGAGTCGTCGGCGATGTAGACGCGGTAGGCGTAGGCGCCGCCGCCCGCGAGCCCGAGCACCAGCAGGGTCGTGACGACCTTGCCCATCCGGCCCTGCTTCTTCTTGGGCGGGGCCGGAGCGGGGGAGGGCGCGGGCACGGGCACGGGCGGCTTGGCCTGCGCCGACGCGCTGTGGCGGGCCGGGGGCCGCCGGGCCGGGATCGGGATCGGGGTCGGCCGGGTGACGTTCGGATCGGGTCCGTTCATGTCAGGCGCCTCCTGGTTCCGGCCGCGCGGCGCCCGGCCACGGGGCCGGGTGCGGTGGGGCGGGCGGCGCCGCGTGCGGCTGGGGCATCGGAGGATGCGGCGCCGCGAGCGGCACTCCCTGCGGCGGCGCGGAAGGCGGCGCCGGGTGGGGCGCCGGCGGGTGCGCGGCGCCCGCCATCGCCGGTGCCGGACGCGCCGGCTGCCCCAGGGCCTGCCCCTGCACGTGTCCCTGGCCGTGTTGCTGGCCGGGGCCCTGCGCGTGCGCGGGTGCCGGTGCCTGCGCGGGCCCCTGGGCCGGTGCCTGGCGGGGGCCCGGACGCGGCATGCGCGGGAGCCTCCACACCGGACGCAGTTCCATCGGCTGCTGGAGCACGTAGGGGTGGGTGCCGCGGCGCCCGATCCGCAGCCCGCCGGTGCGGGCCCGGATCATCGTGATGATGACCATGAGGAGCACGCACGTCCAGATGATGTTCAGCGGCGTCATGTACCGCTGCGCCTTCATCCACAGGGACGCGGTGTCGTTCCATCCGCCGGTGTCGTTGCCCGACTTCTCGATGCCGCCGTGCGCCCGGGACGTGCTGACCGCGCTCGTCCCCGAGCCGCTCAGGTGGTTGTCGCGGATCTCCGAGCCGCCCGCGTTCCCGACCAGCGTGATGCCGTGCGAGGTAGCGCCCTTGATGACGTTGCCGACCAGCGTCCCCGACGAGCCGCGCAGGTAGATGCCGGTGCGCGCGCCGTCCACGGTGTTGCCGGCGAGGCTCGCGTCCCGCACCCCGTCGCGCAGCGAGATGCCCTGCCGGATCTGCCCCGACAGGCGGTTGCCCGACACCTGCACCTGGGTCGCCGCCGACCGGACCACGATGCCCATGTCCCCGCCGATGACCTGGCTGTTCTGCACCGACAGCTTGTCGCCGCCGAGCAGCTCGATGCCGTAGTGGCCGTTGTTGCGGGCCAGGCTGTTGTTGATCGAGCTGTCGCCGAAGCTCTCCAGCGACTCGCCGGAGGCCGAGGGGCCGTCCGCGAGCGCCTGGCCGTTGACGGTGAAGCCGTTGTGCCCGTTGTTCTCCGAGCGGCAGTTGGTGACGCGCACCTTCTCCGTCGCCCGCGACAGCACGAACCCGTCGCCCTTGCTGCCGGTCACGATCGTGTTCTCGATCGTGGCGTTCTTGGCGAAGCGGTGCATGACGAGCCCGTGCACCAGGCTGTTCATGATCTTGTTGTTGGTGACCTGCGTCTGGTTGGAGCCCGACACGAACAGCCCGAACGCGTCCCCGATGATCGTGCTGTGGTCGATCGACCCGGTGACCAGGTCGGCCGCCGGGACGTGCGTCGCGGTGCCGCCCGGACGCTCGATCTCGATGTCGCCGGGGCCGCCGCCGGAGCCGCCCTTGCGCTGCTGCTCCAGCCGCTTCTTCTTGTTGGCGTGCCGCTGCTCCTTGTTGAGGTGCTTGGCGGCGCTCGCCGGACGGTCGGTGCCGGTGAGCGCGATGCCGCCGGTCCGCCCGCTCCAGAAGCCGAGCTGCGACACGTGCGCGTACTTCATCCGGAACTCGCCGCCGACCGCGCGCAGGTAGGCGCGCCCGTCGGCGACGTTGGTGTCGGGCCTGCGGGTCCGCGGGTCCCAGCTGAAGATCCGCGCCGGGTAGCGGGCGTTGCCCTCGATCCGGATGTTGCCGCCGAAGCTGACGATCGAGCTGAACGCGCCGCCCGTGCTGCCCATCCGGATGACCAGCGGGCCGCCGGAGGGGTTCTGGAGCAGCAGCCCCGCGCCGTCCGCGACGAACACGTGGATGCCGAGCAGGTACGAGCCGTCCGGGAGCCGCTGGAAGTAGCGGCCGCCGTAGCGGCGCAGGTCCTCCACGGTGTACGGCTTGCCGGTGTTCACCGCGGGCAGGACGAGCGTCTTGCCCTGGCTGGAGCCGAAGATCTGCGGCCGCTTCCACTGCGCGGTCGCCTGCCCGCCGATCTGCAGGATCGCGGTCAGCACCGACCGCGTCTGCATGATCCGCTGGTCCTCCTGGTCGACGAGCGCGGCCTGGCGCGCGGCGTCGGCGGGGGTGTCGGCGTGGGCGCGCGGCAGGTGCTGGACCGGCAGGAGCACGGCCGGGACGAGCCCGAAGGCCGCCACCAGCCCGGCGCGGAAGGCCCGCCGCCCGGCCGTGCGGAGCGTGCGTGTCGTGCGGGACGTGCGCGTGGTGCGAGGTGTGCGCGCCATGCGGAACATGCGTGTCCGGCCTCGGGTTATTCGGAAGGTGTCGCTTAGTACGCCGGGGAGCCTCGGCGTCCGGTCCATCTCAGCCCACTCCCTGGAGCGAACTGGCGCTCTGCCCGGCGCCGCCGACCTGGTCGGACGTGCGGGTCAGCCAGCCCTGCTTGTTCATCGTCGCGAACGCGTACAGCTTGATCGGCAGCGAGATCATGATGATGACCAGCGCGGTCAGCGGCAGCAGCAGGATCTCGCCGGGGTGGCGGCGCAGGTGCGAGTAGCCGCGGACGCCGCGTCCGAACAGCACCCAGCCGATCGCCAGCGAGATGCCGAGCGGGTGCAGGTTGTCCAGGATCCGGCTGAAGATCAGGTAGCCGAGCGTCACGCCCATGGTGACCGGGGTCAGCAGGATCTGCAGGACGGTGACCTTGGTGACGAACGGCGTCTTCCACAGCCAGCCCTTCCACAGGGCCGTGAGGTAGCAGCGGTAGGAGTTGCGGCTCCAGCGGATCCGCTGCTTGAAGAACGCGCGGAAGGAGTCGGGGAACATCGAGATCGCGCGCGCCGACGACTGGTGCACGGTCTTGTACCCCTGCGACAGCGTCAGCCAGGTCAGCCGCCCGTCGTCACCGGCGATGCAGCGGCGTCCGAGGAAGAACTCGTTCTCCAGGTTCTCGACCACCGGCTGGATCACCGAGCGGCGGTAGGCGGCGGTCCGCCCGGACAGGCACGCGACGCCGCCCTTGGAGCCCATCGCCGGGACGTAGTCGTAGTAGCGCAGGTTGACCAGCCAGTCGGCGATGCGGCGCCATACGCTGGTCTCGCGCTGGTAGACGTTCTGCTGCGTGCCGACGCCGCCGACCTGCGGGTCCTCGAAGGGCATCTGCACCGCGTCCAGCAGCCCCGGCTGCCACCAGGTGTCGGAGTCGGCGAACACCACGATCTCGCCCCGCGCGGCGCGGATGCCGACGCCGAGCGCCGAGCGCTTGCCGGAGTGCTCGTACACCAGCACCTGGAGCCGGGGGTCGGCGACCTCGGCGAGCCTGCGGTGCCCCTCGGTGTCCCCGACGTCGATGACGATGATGACCTCGCTCGGGTCCTGGGCCAGCCAGCTCTCCAGGCAGCGGACCAGGATCTCCGGGTCCTCCCGGTAGGACGGGACGACCACCGACACCGTCGTCCGGAAGTTGTTGACCACCGGCCTGTCCAGGCGGGACAGCACGACGCGGTAGAGCCAGAGCCCCCACACCAGCAGCCCCGCGAAGCCCAGCGGGACGAACTTCCTCCAGTCGCCCCCGGCCGTCGCCGCCGAGATCGAATCCCAGGCGTCGCTCAGCCACCCCGTGACAGATGACAACTCGGTCCTCCCTCTCCCGTGTTCTCACGGGGGAGAACATCCGCCTCAGGTGACCCCCGCACCACCACATAGTTAGATGCGCCGGAGCGGTGGTTGGACCGTTATTTCCATATTCGGCCATCCAAGATCACCAGGTCAGAGGGGTCAGGCGCGATATCGGTCGCCCCGGGCGTGTGTCAAGGGCTTCTAGTGCGCACGAGCGAAAAAAGAGACATAAGACATCCCTGGGACGGGCACTCGCCACGGTTCCGACACACCCGACTGACAGTCAACTGTGGTGTATATGGCTCTATGTCTTGTTCATAGCTTTTTGTCCGTTTGTCGGTACTGTCAGGTAGGCGTGACACACTGTCGCTGTGAATTGCGTCACATTAGGCCCCGTTTACGTGTAGAGATGTGGTCTGCGTCCCGAGCTCGATTCGGTTCTGGGTGGTTGCGACTGGTTACCAGCGGGTAGCATGAGGGTGAGTTACTGACCAGTACCGACGCGCGGGGCCCCCGGCCGCCGCTGGACCGGACGGAGAGTCTCGAATGGGGCACTACAAGAGCAACCTCCGGGACCTGGAGTTCAACCTCTTCGAGGTGTTCAGGCGCCAGGACCTCCTCGGCAGCGGCCCGTACGCGGAACTGGACGAGGACACCGCGCGCAGCGTCCTCGACGAGGTGAACCGGCTCGCCGAGGGCCCGCTCGCCGAGTCCTTCGAGGACGCCGACCGGCACCCGCCGGTGTTCGACCCGGCCGCGGGAACCGTGACGATGCCCGAGTCGTTCAAGAAGTCGTTCAAGGCGTGGATGGACTCCGAGTGGTACCGCCTCGACCTCGCCCCCGAGTTCGGCGGCAGCGGCGCGCCCCGCTCGCTCACCTGGGCGGTCGCCGAGCAGGTGCTCGGCGCGAACCCGGCCGTCTACACCTTCGCCTCCGGGCCCGGCTTCGCCCAGATCCTCTGGCACATCGGCACGCCCGAGCAGAAGCGGTTCGCCGAGTTGGCGCTGGAGCGGCGGTGGGGCGCCACGATGGTGCTGACCGAGCCCGACGCCGGGTCGGACGTGGGGGCGGGACGGGCCAAGGCGGTCCGGCAGCCCGACGGCACCTGGCACATCGAGGGCGTCAAGCGCTTCATCACCTCGGCCGAGCACGACATGGCCGAGAACATCTTCCACCTGGTGCTGGCCCGCCCCGAGGGCGCCGGGCCCGGCACCAAGGGGCTGTCGATGTTCCTCGTCCCGAAGTACCTGGTCGACCTGGAGACCGGTGAGCTGGGGGAGCGCAACGGCGCCCACGTCACCGGCGTCGAGAAGAAGATGGGCCTGAAGGTCTCCACGACCTGCGAGCTGACCTTCGGCGAGAAGGAGCCCGCGGTCGGGTACCTGGTCGGCGACGTGCACCAGGGCATCCGGCAGATGTTCCTGGTCATCGAGTACGCGCGCATGATGGTCGGTACCAAGGCCATCGCGACGCTGTCCACCGGCTACCTCAACGCGCTGGAGTTCGCGAAGGAGCGCGTCCAGGGCGCCGACATGACGCGGATGACCGACAAGACCGCGCCGCGCGTCACGATCACCCACCACCCCGACGTCCGGCGCAGCCTCATGACGCAGAAGGCGTACGCCGAGGGCATGCGGGCGCTGGTGCTGCTGACCGCGTCCTACCAGGACGCCGTCCAGGTCGCCCAGCACGAGGGACGCGCCGACGAGCGGTCCGAGAAGATCAACGACCTGCTGCTGCCGATCGTCAAGGGCTTCGGCTCCGAGCGGGCCTACGCGCTGCTCGGCGCCGAGTCGCTCCAGACCCTCGGCGGCTCCGGGTTCTTGCAGGACTACCCGATCGAGCAGTACATCCGTGACTCCAAGATCGACACCCTGTACGAGGGCACCACCGCCATCCAGGGCCAGGACCTGTTCTTCCGCAAGATCCTGCGCGACAACGGCGCCGCGCTGAACGCCCTGCTCGGCGAGATCGAGGCGTTCGCGGGCGGCGAGGCGGGCAACGGCCGCCTCAAGAACGAGCGCGGCCTGCTCGGCCGCGGGCTCGACGACGTCCGCGGCATCCTGGAGCCGATGGTCGGCTGGGCGGTCGGCTCGCTGGAGAACCCGAAGGAGCTGTACCGGGTCGGCCTCAACTCCACCCGGCTGCTGCTCGCCCTCGGCGACCTGATCGTCGGCTGGCTGCTGTGCCGGCAGGCCGAGATCGCGCTGAACGCGCTCGGCGGCGACGGCGTCTCGGAGTCCGACCAGGCGTTCTACACCGGCAAGGTCGCCGCCGCGCAGTTCTTCTGCCAGACCGTCCTGCCGCGGCTGGCCGCCGACCGCGCGGTCACCGAGGCCACCACGCTGGACGTCATGGAGCTTCCCGAAGAGGCGTTCTGACCGCTTCCGGTTCCGCGCGGCGCGGAGGCGCAGGTAGCGGCGGGGACCCCGGTGGTCTCGCGCGCCGGGGCCCCTGCGTGCGGGGCGCGGTGTCACTACTGTGGGCCGCGTCCCTCCGCCTCCCCCAGCGAAACCGGAGTGCCGATGCGCGCCGACCCAGCGAGCGTCCCCGCCTCTGCGAGGATCCCCCTAGCCCTCTCCCTCGCCGCGGTGCTGGTCGCCGCGGGCTGCTCGGACGCGGGCAAGGCCGAGACCAGCGATCCGCCGACGGCCAAGGGGAGCGGCGGTGCCCGGCCCAGCAGCGCCCAGCCGGCCGGGAAGTACGTCAGGGAGGGCTGGTTCGGCGGCGGGACGAGCGGGCTGCACGCGCGCCTTGAGATCAAGGCGGTCGAGCGGCAGGCCGCGAAGTCGGTGGTGCGCTACAGCGTGACGTCGCTGGACACGGCCGCGAAGTCGGTGCCGATGCCGATGAGCGTGATCGACCCGGTCGGGCGCGAGTTCTACCGCGCCGCCGCGGCCGCGGGCGGCGACCAGTTCGCGCCGGGCGCGACGCGCGAGCTGGTCGCCGAGATCCCGCCGCTGCCGCCGACCGTCCAGCAGGTCACGGTGCTCACGCCGGGCACGACGGGGGAGTTCACCGGGATCCCCGTGACCTCGGGCGGCGCGGGCGGCGGCTCCCCCCAGAACACGCCCGGCGGCGTGCCGGGCGGCGTGCCGGGGTCGGGGGGCTCCACCGGGACCGGCGGTTCGGGGGCGCCCGCCGGATACCTCGCGGCGGCGCCGAACCCCTCGCCCTCGCCGTCGGTGTCGTCGTCGGTGTCGAGCGCGCCGTCCGGGATGCCGACCATGCCGGGCACCGGAAGCTCGCCCGGGATGCCGGTCGACCTCTACGACATCACCGAGGGCGAGATCAAGGACGTCACCTCCAGCGGGTCCGACATGACCGTCAACCTGCGCACCGACGTGCTGTTCGCGTCCAACTCGGCGAAGCTGTCGGGCAACGCCAAGAGCGTGCTGGACGAGGCCGCCAAGGAGATCAAGGAGAAGGCCGACCCCACCCGGCGGCCGCTGACCCTCAACGGCCACACCGACAGCAAGGGCAGCGACTCCTACAACCTCAAGCTGTCGCGCGACCGCGCCGAGGCGGTGATGAAGGAGCTGAAGAACCGGCTGGGCGACTCCTACAAGTACTCCGCGCACGGCAAGGGCGAGGCCGAACTGATCGCCAAGGAGGGCGGCAAGGACGACGCGCAGGCCCGCGCCCGCAACCGCCGCGTCGAGATCTCCTACGACGTCCGGCAGCAGACCCCCGGGACCAGCGGCACCTCCACCGCCCCCGCCGACGGACGCGGCGGAACCGCGTCCCCGGCCCCCTTCCGTCCCCAGGACGGCACGAAGGTCGCCAGCCGTTATGGCCGTTTCGGCGCCGACAAGCGACGGCTCGACGTCAAGCCCTTCTACCGGGACGGCGCCTACATCGTCGGCGTCTTCGACATCGTCAACGAAGGCCCCGGGCAGACCCCTGCGAACGCCACGTACGCGCACAAGGACTACCCGGGCGGGATCTTCACGTCCTTCTCGATCCTCGCGCCCGGCGGCAAGGACGTGTTCCGCGCCGTCCGCATAGGCCCAGCGACCGCGGGGGCGTCCGCGTCATACGTCGCGTCCGGCTCGGCGGCCTACCGAACGGCCGTCAACGAGCCGGTCCGCGTAGTCGTCTACATGCCCGCCCCGCCCGGCAACACCACGTCCGTGGTCTTCGACGGCGGCCCCTTCGGCAAGGTGAACAACGTCCCCGTGTCCTGAGGCCGTCCCGCGGGCTCTTGGTGAAGGTGCCGCTACGGCGCCACGCCGGGCGGCGTGCCCTCGCCCGATCCCGCGCGAGCGCCGCGTGGAGCCGTCCGGTGAGAACGGCCTATTCGGCGACGATCCGGCCAAGCCGGTCCCGTAGCGGCCCGCGGATCCCGCTCTGACGCCCCACGTCCGACCCGAACAACGCGTCACCGGTCTCAGCGGCGGCGATTCCCGCCGTCATCAGGCGGTGTCGGTGATCGCACCGTCCAGGCTGGTGCGCCGGAGATCCAGCGTGCTCAGGTCGCATTCGCGCAGGTCGACATCGGCCAGGTCACATTCGCGGAACGAGGTGTGGTCGAGGATCGCGCCGGTGAAGACCGCGCCGTCCAGGATCGCCGGCTGGATCATCGCCTTGCCCAGCCGCGTGAAGGCGATGGTCGCGTTGACCATCTCGCTGTAGCCGAACCCCGCCTCGGTCAGGTCGGCACCGGCGAGATTGGCGCCGGTCAGGTCGGCACCGGAAAAGACCGCGCCGCGTGCGGAGGCGCGCGACAGATCCGCACCGGCGAGATTGGCGCCGGCGAACGCCATCTTGTCGAGGTCCAATCCGCGCAGATCGGCGCCGGAGAGATCGAGTTCCTCCTCCGCGTTGTCGGCACGCCACTGGTTGAAGGCGAACGGCCCTTGCCTCAGGATGTCGATGACCCTCGCCGCCCGCTTTGGCATGTCCGCCTCCCCGTCGAGACGTCCCGCCTGCTCAGGGCCACCGGTGGTGGAGGCGACGGGCGTGTTGAGGGCGGCGACCCCCTCCCTGGCACCGGCGAGTTCTGCGGCGAGTTCCTCGTCGAACGGATACATCTCCGCCACCGCCTCCATCATCGTGAGGCGGGTGCTCAGCAGTCTCAGTGCGTTGTCCCGATCGCCGTCGCCCTTGGCCAGGCCGGCGAGGCGTTGGAAGGCCAGGCTCGCCTCCAGGGCCGTTTCCGGGCCCTTGTTCGCCTGGAAGAGCCGGGTACGGATCGTTGAGCACTCGGCCCAGATCTCGTATTCCTTGTCTTTGTGCTCCGGCAGATCGAGCACGCGGTACACCTCGCCGAGGTGCTGCAGCGAGTTGGCGAGCCGCTGGTCTGCCTCCATAAAGGTCGGATGCTCGGCTGCCAGCTCGTGGTAGATGTCCACGGCGACCGTGAGCGCGTCCTCGGCCGCCGCCAGCCGGCCGTCGGCGAACCGGGCCTGGCCGCAGGTGTCGTATGCGGCGCCGAGGCAGAACCGGGCCTCGTCGCGCTGCGGGTGAGTGGCGGCCCACTCCGCCACGGCGGACAAGGATCGTTCGGCCACCTCCCGTGCGGCGCGTGGGAAGCCGTGCCGGCCCAACATGGCGACCAGGTGGTCACGGATCTGACGGTGATGGCCGTTCCCTCCCGGCACGTACGGCGTCATCTCTCCCAGCAGCGCCATACCCGCGTACTCGGCGTCCGGCTCCAGGCTCTCGACCACGCCGAGGACGAAGGCCGTCAGATCGCCCATCCCCTGGACCGCCACCAGATGCCGGCAGACCGCGACGTAGTCGCCGAACGTGCCGCCGTCGTGTGTGCGGCTGTAGTGCATGTTCAGGGCGCGCTCGTGGCGGTCGGCGATTGCGGGACCTTGGTACGGCGCCAGCATCTCCGCAATCCAGCGGTCGGCGAAGTAGACGGTCTCCCCGTCCCACCCCTCCCACGCGTTGAGCAACCCGAGCTCGGCGAGCCGGGCCGCGGTGGCCCGCACGCTGTTGAGCGCCATCCGCTCGGGTTCCGGGCGGTGCCGCACGTCCGGATCGCCGGTGTCGCAGGCCACGGCCAGGTCGCGTGCGGTGATCGGGACGGTGGAGACCGCGGCCTGGAGCAATGTCTCCCGCTGTTGCCCCGTCAGCTCGGCCAGGACGAGACCGAGCGGCTCGGCCCCTGGTGTCACGGCCGCGAGCCGCGCCTCCGCCCCCGCGGGGTTCGCCGACAGCCAATCGTCGACCAGTTGCAGGGACCGTGGGTGCGGCGTGGACGTGCGGACCACTCGCTCCCGGGTGGCCGGATCCAGCGTGGACAGGAAGGGCAGTCCAGCGGCCAGCTCGATTCCCGCGGTGAGGTCCAAGGGGCCGAGCCGTAGGACACCGAGCCGCTTGTCCATGGTCGACGGCGGTAGCGGCGTCCGGCTGGTCACCAGCACCCGGCCCCGATCGGCGGCCTGGCACAGCCGGTCGAACGCCTCGCCGAAGCCGGGATCCAGCCAGCCCGTGCCACCCAGGTTCTGGCCCAGGTCGTCGAAGAGCAGGACCAGAGGGAACCTGCTCAGCAGTCGGCAGGCCGTGTCGAACATGGCGTCGTCCGACGGAGCCAGAGTGAGGGTCTCCATCATGCGCGCCAGCTCCGGAGGGAGTTCCTCGCCCCAACCGAAGAAGGCCTCTCTGACGCCTCGGAACAACTCTTGCGGAGACCATTTGCCCACGACGGCGGCTACTCCCCAGCCATCGGCCCGAAGACGCCCGAGCACCTGGCGGGCCAGGGCGCTCTTGCCCGCCCCCGCTTCCCCGGTGATCACAAGCCCGGCCGGGCCGGCGGCCAGCAGGTTCAGCGCGGTCCGCACGTCCGGCTCTCTGGCGAGGCTGGGCGAACCGAGACGTCGCACCTCCGGGCTCATGTTCGCTTCCATATTCACCATCGCCCTCTGGCCAGGCATAACGAATTCGACCGACCTGGTCCCGATTTCGGGTGAGCTTACTGGGTCATCGGCGATCTCTAAGGTGATCTTCAAAATGAGTCGGTCGAGGAGCTGAGTCCACCGCTGTGGGGCGTCGTTGAACTCGCCGCACGACAGGCACGGACTCGCCGCCTCGGGCAGGTCCGTGCCCGCCGCCTACCCGGTGACCGTCAGTTCCGGGCGGGCTGCACTCCGACGACGTGGCGGCACGGTCCTTCCCCCGTGCCCCTGCCGCCGCGTCCCGGAAGGGTGGGCACGTGAAAGCTCCTGAGGAGCCGGCCACCCTCCATGACGCCCTCGCCGCCTGCCGGCAGTTCTTGGGCGAGGTCGCCACTGAGACGCAGTACTACTTTCAGGGCAAGCGCGAGAATCCCGACAAGATGGCCTATCTGGGGAACATCATCGAACGTCACGCCGCCCGCGAGCGCGAGGTCAGGCGGAAGGCCGAAGGTGCGGGCCGGTCGTTGGTTCGGCGGCCCGCACCTTGAGCTGGGGTGATGTTACGGAGATACCGCAAGCAGGCGGAGTGGGTCCGCCAGCAGGTCGCCTATGTCGCGGAGGACCTTCGAGCCCAGCTCGCCGTCGATGACGCGGTGGTCGAACGACAGTGACAGCGTGGTCACCTTGCGGATCGCCAGCTCGCCCTCGTGCACCCACGGCATGTCCCTGATCTGGCCGAACGCCAGGATCGCGGCCTCGCCGGGGGTGATGATCGGGGTCCCGGCGTCGACGCCGAACACCCCCACGTTGGTGATCGTGATCGTCCCGTCGGTCAGGTCGGCGGGGGACGCCTTGCCCGCGCGCGCCTTCGCGGTCAGCTCGTTCAACGCGCGCGCGAGGCCCGGCAGGCCCAGCGCCTGCGCGTCCTTCACCTTCGGGACGATCAGGCCCCGGTCGGTGGCCGCCGCGATGCCGAGGTTCACGTAGTGCTTGACCACGATCTCGGCGCCGTCCGGGCCGTCCGACCAGGAGGAGTTCACCATCGGGTGCCGCGCAACGGCGGTGAGCAGCGCCCGCGCCACCAGCAGGAGCGGGGACACCTTCACGTCCGCGAACTCGGGCAGGTCGCGCAGCCGCTTCACGGTCTCCATGGTGGGCGTGACGTCCACCTGGAGGAACTCGGTGACATGCGGCGCGGTGAACGCCGAACCGCTCACGGCGGCGGCGGTCGCCTTGCGCACGCCCTTGACCGGCACCCGCTCCTCGCGGGCGCCCTGCGGGGCCTGCGGTGCGGCCTGTGCGGCCTGCGCCGCCTGGACGTCGTCGCGCGTGATGGAGCCCTGCGGACCCGTCCCGACGATCGCGGTGAGGTCCACGCCGAGGTCCTTGGCCAGCTTGCGGACCGGCGGCTTGGCCAGCGGCAGGCCGTTGTCCACAGGCTGTGGAGAACCTTGGGCGGGGACCTTCGGGGCCGTAGCCTGGGCCGGCGGCGCCAGGGCCACGGGGGCGGTGGTCGGCGGCGGGGGCGGCGGTGGCGCGCCGTTGGCCGAGCCCTGCGCCGAGCCCTTGCGGGGACGGCGCTTGGTCGCCCCCTCGCGGACCCCGTACCCGACGAGGACGGGCTGGCGCTTGGGCTGGTCGGGCGTGACCGTGCCCGGCTCGTTCATGGCCGGTGCGTCCGCCTGCTCCGGCGCCGCCTGCTCGGCCGCCTGGCCGGGCTGCGCGGCGGCGCCGTCGCCGCCGGTGTCCACCGTGATGATCGGGACGCCGACATCGACCGTCTGCCCCTCGGAGACCAGCAGCTCGGTCACCACGCCCTCGTACGGGCAGGGCAGCTCGACGATCGCCTTCGCCGTCTCGATCTCGACGATGATCTGGTGGATCTCGACCTCGTCACCCGGCTGGACGTGCCACCTGACGATCTCGGCCTCCGTCAGGCCCTCGCCCACGTCCGGGAGGCGAAACTGCTTCGGGCTCACCGGCGTCACCACGCGAAGGTCCGGTCGACCGCGTCCAGGATGCGGTCGAGGTCGGGCAGGTACTGTTCCTCGACCCGCGACGGCGGGTACGGCGTGGAGAAGCCGCCGACCCGCAGCACCGGGGCCTCCAGCCGGTAGAAGCACCGCTCGGTGATCCGCGCGGCCAGCTCGGCGCCGTAGCCGTTGAACACCGGCGCCTCGTGGACGACGACGCAGCGTCCCGTCCGGTCGACCGAGGCCGTCACCGTGTCGATGTCGAGCGGGTTGAGCGAGCGCAGGTCGATGACCTCGACCGAGCGTCCGTCCTCGGCGGCAGCGGCGGCCGCCTCCAGGCACGTCTTCACCGACGGCCCGTAGGCCAGCACCGTCACGTGCTCGCCCGGCCGGACGACCTTCGCCGCGTGCAGCGGCGTCCAGTCGGTCGACTCGGTGTCGACCTCGGCCTTGTCCCAGTACCGCCGCTTGGGCTCGAAGAAGATCACCGGGTCGGGGGAGGCGATCGCCTGCTGGATCATCGAGTAGGCGTCCACCGGGTTGGAGCAGCTCACCACCCGCAGCCCCGCCGTGTGCGTGAAGTACGCCTCCGGCGACTCCGAGTGGTGCTCGACCGCGCCGATGCCGCCGCCGCACGGGATCCGCACCACGACCGGCAGCGACAGCGCCCCGAGCGAGCGCATCCGCATCTTCGCGAGCTGGGTGATGATCTGGTCGGCCGCCGGGAACACGAACCCGTCGAACTGGATCTCCACGACCGGGCGGTACCCGCGCAGCGCGAGCCCGATCGCCGTCCCGACGATGCCCGACTCGGCGAGCGGGGTGTCGATGACCCGCTCCTCGCCGAAGTCCTTCTGGAGCCCGTCGGTGATCCGGAAGACGCCGCCGAGCTTGCCGACGTCCTCGCCCATCACGAGGACCTTCGGGTCGTTCTCCATGGCCTTGCGCAGGCCCGTGTTCATCGCCTTGCCGAGCGTCAGGGTCGTCACGACGCCTCCTCCTCGAACGACGCCAGGTACGCGGCGAACCGCTCCTGCTCCTCGGTCATCAGCGGGTGGTCCTCCGCGTACACGTTCTCGAAGATCGTCAGCGGGCCGGGGTCGGGCAGCACCAGGCACCGCTCCCGCAGGTCCTTCGCGGTCGCCTTCGCCTCGTCGTCGACCGCCTCGAAGAACGCCGCGTCCGCGAGGTCGCCGCGCACCAGGTACGCCTTGACCCGCTCGATCGGGTCCTTGAGCTTCCACGCCTCCTCCTCGGCCTTCAGCCGGTAGCGCGTGGGGTCGTCGGTGGTGGTGTGCGCGCCCATCCGGTAGGTGAACGCCTCGACGAGCGTCGGGCCCTGGCCCGTCCGCGCGTTCTCCAGCGCCCTCCGCGTGACGGCGAGGCAGGCGAACACGTCGTTGCCGTCCACCCGGATGCCGGGGAAGCCGTAGCCCTGCGCGCGCTTGAACAGCGGGATCCGCGACTGCCGCTCCAGCGGCTCGGAGATCGCCCACTGGTTGTTCTGGCAGAAGAACACGATCGGCGCGTTGAACACCGAGGCGAACACGAACGACTCGTGCACATCGCCCTGCGAGGTCGCGCCGTCGCCGAAGTAGGCGATCGTCGCCCCGGCGGACGGCGTGCCGAGCACCCCGTCCCGCTGGATGCCCATCGCGTACCCCGTGGCGTGCAGCGTCTGGCTGCCGATCACGATCGTGTAGAGGTGGAACCTGTGCTCCGCGGGGTCCCAGCCGCCGTGGTTCACGCCGCGGAACATGCCGAGCAGCCGCAGCGGATCGACGCCCCTGCACCACGCCACCCCGTGCTCGCGGTACGTCGGGAACACCATGTCGTGCTCGCCCAGCGCCCGCGCGGAGCCGATCTGCGCGGCCTCCTGGCCGAGCAGCGACGCCCACAGCCCCAGCTCGCCCTGGCGGGTCAGCGCCACGGCCTCCAGGTCGAGCTTCCGGGTGATCACGAGATCGCGGTACAGCCCGCGGACATCCTCGGCACTGAGGTCGAGCGGGTAGTCGGGATGCTCGACACGCTCACCCTCGGGGGTGAGCAACTGCACGAGCTCGGGCTCGGCGAGCCCGGGGGTGTCTGGCGCGCCGCGCACGGAGTCGATCGTCATCGATGACACTCCTCGTTCGGGGCCGGTACACGGGATCGCCGTCCACCGGCCGACTTCGGCGACCCGGCCCCCGGTAAGGGACAAAAGCCGCTAACGCCATGGTGGCAGACCTCACACCCCGCCACGCAAGCCCGGTTTCCTCGGGTTCCGGCGCAACGCGCTCGCGGTCACGTGGAGCGGTCACCCGGGGACGTACCGTCCCGCTTTCCCCCGGTCAGCCGGTTCCGACGTGATCCGCACCACGTCCACCTTCATCCTCCCCGCCAACTCCGGGCCAAATCCCCGCTAAAGCCTCGGATGGGAGACGTGGATCACATGGGCGGGCCGGGCGCGGATCACTCGCGGGAGAGGGCGCGGGTGGCCCCGGCGGCGACGGTCAGGCCGAGCAGCAGGCCCGCCGCGACGATGAAGTTGGCGATCCACTGGTAGACGCCCTTCGGCGCGAACTCGACCTCCTGGCCGAGGCTGCCGATGGGCAGAAGCAGGTCGAGGGTGTAGAAGAACGCGTTGAAATGCGGCTTGTGGCCGTCGTCCAGGACGTCGGGTTTGTGCAGCGAGAAGACGATCGTCCCGAACGCGAGCAGCCCGACCAGCCAGCTCGCCGCGCGGAACGGCCGGTAGCCGTAGCCGACCAGCGCGTCCTGGAACCAGCCGACGATCTTGCGGGAGACGCCCTGGGTGCGGCGGCGGTCGCGGGCCTTGGCGAGCAGGATCGAGCGCCCGTCGGCGTCCAGGCCGAGGGCGCGGTAGGTCTGCGCGAGGCGCTCGTAGGGCTGCGGCGCGTACCCGTCGGTGTCGCGGCGCAGCCAGGCGAGCCGGTCGCGGGCGGTGAGCGGCGGCTCCAGCGTCTCGTACTGGAGGCCGTCGAGCTGGAGGCGGTCCGGCCAGGTCTTCGCGTCGTCGCGCAGGAGGTTGATGCGCGCGTAGGAGAGGTCCGCGACGCCGCTGATCGGCTCGGCGGGACGCAGCAGCAGCTCCTCGGCCTGGAGGCGCTGGAGGCTGAGCGCGGTGCCCTTCTCGTGCCGCAGGTGCGCGCCGCGCAGGCTGAGCTGCCCGGCGACACGCGCGCCGGCGAAGCTGACCGCGCCGATGGCGGTGAAGCCGTCCGAGCAGTAGACGTCGGTCTCGACGGCGAGGTCGTCGGCGTTGAGCGCCGTCCGGTCGGGGTGGGTGAGGTGGGCGCCGACGAACGACAGGTAGCCGCCGACGCGGGCGCCGCGCAGCCGCACCTCGCCCTCGGCGCTGAACCCGCCGTCGCAGAAGACGTTCGCGGCCACGTCCAGGCGGCTCGCGTACAGGGCGGACCCGGACGGGTTGTGCAGCCGCGCCTCCCGGAAGATCAGCTGGCCGCCGACCCGGGCGCCGGGCAGCCGGACCTCGCCGTTGGCCACGAAGCCCTGGTCGCAGTAGACGTTCGCCTCGACGGTGAGGCGGTCGGCGAGCAGCGCGTCCCCGCCGGGGTTGGACAGGTGCACGCCCGACATGTTCAGGATGCCGGTGATGTTCGCCCCGTCCAGCCAGAGGCCGCCGGAGATGCGGCTGCCCTCCAGCCACAGGTGGCCGTCCACGCGCGTGCCGGACGCGATCAGGCCCGGCAGGCGGCAGCGCATCAGGTGGACGCTGTTCATGCTCGCCCAGTACAGGTGCGGCGCCTCGTCGAAGGCGCAGCCGGTCAGCGCCAGCGGGACGTGGACCTCCGCGTGGCCGAGGTTCAGCGAGCCGGTGACCCGCGCGCCGCTGAGCCGCACGGCGGGGACCTGCCCGGGGACGGGGTCCACGGCGCCGACGAGCAGCGCGACGAGGACCTCCGCCCTGACCGAGCGGTCCTGCCCCCAGTAGGCGGTGCCGCCCGGATCGTCCAGCGCTGGGTCGCCCGTGCCCAGGTCGACGGACTCGCCGCGCGGGAACGCCTCCCAGAGGCGGCGCTCCGAGGGGGTCAGATCCTCGATGTTCATCGGGCGGCTCCGGGGGAGGGGATGGGGTCCGTCAAGCCATGGTGCCGTACGCTTCGGGATCGTTGCCGTACGCTTCAGGATCGTTGTCGTACGTCAGGAACGCAAAGAAAGCGCAGACCAGTGAGGGGGCGGTCGTGGCGCGTGTCGTCGTGGACGTCATGCTGAAACCGGAGATCCTCGACCCGCAGGGTCAGGCGATCGCGCGGAAACTCCCGCAGATGGGGTACGAGGGCGTCGTCGCCGTCCGGCAGGGCAAGCGGTTCGAGGTGGAGGTGGAGGGGCCCGCCGACGAGGCGGCGCTGGAGCGCGTCCACACGATCGCCGAGACGCTGCTGGCCAACCCGGTCATCGAGAACTTCGAAATCCGCGTTCTCTAGTCGGGAATAGCGTGGAATATATCGCTCGGTGATGTCCCGTTGCGCAACGTGGCTGGTGCGTTCCAGGGGACGTGTGCCATTTCACGTTGGGCTTCGCGGCGGCCGGCTTTACGCGAAAGAGCCGACACTATAGCGATTACGGAAGATTCCGCCGGGGAAGTGTTAGCTGCGTCGAGTCCGTCGAGCACGCTCCGGTACCGGGGGCCTGACCAGGGAGCCGGGGCAAACACGGGGTGTCTCCGGTGGAAATGAGAATCTCGCTCGCGCTGCCGCGGGAGGCGTTGAGCATTCCGGTGGTCCGTCGGGTGGTGGGCGACTCCCTGCGGGGGCTCGGAGTCGCGGACGACTGCGTCGCGGACATTCTCGTCGCCGCGTCCGAGGCGTGCACGAACGTCATCCAGCACGCCCGCGCGACCGGCGACTACGAGGTCACCGGGCACGTGGACGAGGACGGCTGCTCGCTCACCGTCACCGACTGGGGACGCGGCCCGCGTCCCGCCCCGCGCGACCCCGGCGTTTTGAGCGAGTCGGGGCGCGGCATTAGGATCATGCGGGCGCTGGTGGACGACCTCAGCATCGACTCCTCACCCGACCGGGGCACCGTCGTCCACCTGCAGAAGCGGCTGACCTGGCAAGACGAGGCACCGGTGGGGAGCCTCGAACGCAGGCTCATGCACAGCGCCGGGTAGATTGGTACGCGCGCGGGGGGAATGTTACGCGCGGCGGGGTGATCAGCGGAGGAGACCCGCTCGTTCCGGCGACACCTCATTTCGGAGGAACAGTAGAGATGGACGCTGCCCGGGTAGGGGTCATCACCTTCCCTGGTTCCCTAGACGACAAGGACGCCGCACGGGCCGTACGGCTGGCCGGCGCCGAGCCGGTCGCCCTCTGGCACGGCGACCACGACCTGCGAGGGGTGGACGCCGTCGTCCTGCCCGGCGGGTTCTCCTACGGGGACTATCTGCGAGCCGGAGCGATCGCCCGGTTCGCGCCGCTGATGGCCGAGGTGGTGGACGCCGCGAAGGGCGGGCTGCCCGTCCTCGGCATCTGCAACGGCTTCCAGGTGCTGTGCGAGTCGCACCTGCTCCCGGGGGCGCTGCTGCCCAACGCGGGCCTGCACTTCGTGTGCCGCGACCAGCGGCTCAGCGTCGAGAACGCCGAGACCGCCTGGACGAGCGAGTACCGCGAGGGCCAGGAGCTGGTGATCCCGATCAAGAACGTCGACGGCCGCTACGTCGCCGACCGGGAGACGCTGACCGAGCTCGCCGACTCCGGCCGGATCGTCGCCCGCTACCTCGACCTGAACCCCAACGGCTCCCTGGACGACATCGCCGGGATCTGCAACGAGGCGGGCAACGTGGTCGGGCTCATGCCCCACCCCGAGCACGCCGCGGAGTCGCTGACCGGCCCGTCCACCGACGGGCTCGGCTTCTTCACCTCGATCGTCAAGAGACTGGTCAACGCATGAGCGAGCAACGGCCCAACGCGTCCGGACGGACCGACCGCGCCCGCGACGCGGCGCCCGGCCCCGGGCCC
Organism: Actinomadura litoris; assembly: GCF_009733595.1. Taxonomy (GTDB): domain Bacteria; phylum Actinomycetota; class Actinomycetes; order Streptosporangiales; family Streptosporangiaceae; genus Spirillospora; species Spirillospora litoris. The sequence goes on from NZ_WOFH01000005.1 coordinate 454,605, forward strand.
GCGGACGACTTCGTCGAGAACGGCTCCGGCGGCGCCGGACGCGACTCCGACGAGCCGTCGCTGGAGTGGCTCGGCGAGCTGAAGTCCGACGCCGACGACCCCGAGCTCTCGCCCGTCGACCCGGCGGTGACGCAGGCGTTCGAGGCGATGCTGGAGGAGGGCGAGCGGATCGAGCGGCCCGCTTCGGCTTCCGCCCCCGTGCCCGCTCCCGCCCCCGCTCCTTTCGTGGAGCCGTTCGGTGGGCCGGGCGACCCGTCCATGGGCGGGCAGCCGCCCATGGAGGTCACGCCCGAGTTCGCGCGGGCGCTCGCGGAGGAGGGCACGTCGGTGCCGGCGCCTCCGTCCCCTCCCGCGCCTCCCGCGTCTCCCGCGGGCGACCCCGCCTACACCGCGCCCGACCTGAACGGGTCGGGCGCACCCGAGCCTTCCGTGCCGGACGCGCCGGGCGTCTCGGGCACCGGCCCGCAGCCCGCGGTCGGCACCGGCCCGCAGCCCGTCGTCGGCACGGGTACGGGCCCGCAGCCCGTGGTGAGCACCGGTCCGCAGCCGTCCCTCGACCCCGGGTCGGATCCGCTGGCCCAGGGGCCGCTGGGGACGGGCCCGCAGCCGGCCCTCGGGACCGGTCCGCAGTACGTCCAGCCCATCACCGGGTCTGACGGGCCGAACACGGGCCCGCAGCCCGCGGTCAACGGCCCCGGAACCGGCCCGCTGCCCGCCGTCGAGGGCCCCGGAACCGGCCCGCAGCCGGCCGTCGGACCGAACACGGGCCCGCAGCCCGCGGTCAACGGCCCTGGAACCGGCCCCCAGCCGGCCGTCAACGGCCCCGGAACCGGCCCCCAGCCCGCGGTCAACGGCCCCGGAACCGGCCCGCAGTCCGCGATCGACGGTCCGGGCACCGGCCCGCAGCCCGCGATCACGGGCACGGGTCCGCAGCCCGTGGTCGACGGCCCCGGGTTCGGCCCCGGTCCCGGCACCGGGCCGCAGCCCGCGGTCGTCCCGGTCGAGCCGGGCACCGACACCGTCGCGATCGCCGCCGCCTCTCCGGAGCGTCCTCAGCCCTATGCCGAGCTCGGCATGAAGGAGGAGGAGTACCGGCGGGTCCGCGAGATCCTCGGCCGCCGCCCCACCTCGTCCGAGCTGGCGATCTACTCGGTCATGTGGAGCGAGCACTGCTCCTACAAGAGCTCCAGGGTGCACCTGCGCCAGTTCGGCGACAAGGCGCCGAAGACCGACGCGCTGCTCGTCGGCATGGGCGAGAACGCGGGCGTCGTCGACATCGGCCAGGGCTGGGCGGTCACGTTCAAGGTCGAGTCGCACAACCACCCGTCCTACGTGGAGCCCTACCAGGGCGCCGCGACCGGCGTCGGCGGCATCGTCCGCGACATCATGTCGATGGGCGCGCGTCCGATCGCCGTCATGGACTCGCTGCGCTTCGGCCCGGCCGACGCCCTCGACACCCAGCGGGTGCTGCCCGGCGTGGTGGCCGGGGTCGGCGGCTACGGCAACTCCCTCGGCCTGCCCAACATCGGCGGCGAGACCGTGTTCGACGCCTGCTACGCGCAGAACCCGCTGGTGAACGCGCTGTGCGTGGGCGTGCTGAAGCACGACGAGATCCAGCGCGCGATCGCCCCGGGCCCCGGCAACAAGGTGATCCTGTTCGGCGCGACGACGGGCCCCGACGGCATCGGCGGCGCGTCCGTGCTGGCCTCGGCGACCTTCGACGAGGAGTCGCACCAGAAGCGGCCGAGCGTCCAGGTCGGCGACCCGTTCATGGAGAAGCTGCTCATCGAGTGCTGCCTGGAGCTGTTCGCCGAGGACCTCGTGGTCGGCATCCAGGACCTCGGTGCGGCCGGGGTGTCGTGCGCGACGACCGAGCTGGCCGCCGCGGGCACCGGCGGCATGCACGTCGACCTCGACACGGTCCCGCTTCGGGACGCGACGCTCCGCCCTGAGGAGATCCTCATGAGCGAGTCGCAGGAGCGCATGATGGCGGTGGTCACGCCCGACAAGGTCGACCGCTTCATGGAGATCTGCGGCCGCTGGGAGATCCCGGCGACGGTCATCGGCACCGTCACCGACACCGGTCGGCTGGTCATGACCTGGCGGGGCGAGACGATCGTCGACATCCCGCCGGGCACCGCCGCCGACGAGGGCCCGGTGTACGAGCGCCCGTACGCGCCGCCGCACGACCTCGGCGCGCTCCAGTCCGACACGCCGGGGCGGCTGACCCGTCCGACCTCGGGGGACGAGCTGCGCCGCACCGTCCTGTGGCTGGCCGGTTCGCCGAACCTCGCGAGCAAGACGTGGGTGACGTCCCAGTACGACCGGTACGTGCTCGGCAACACGGTGCTGGCGATGCCCGACAACGCGGGCGTCGTCCGCGTCGACGACGAGTCCGGCCTGGGCATCGCGCTGTCGCTGGACGGCAACGGCCGCTACACGCGCCTCGACCCGTACGCCGGCGCCCAGCTCGCGCTGTCGGAGGCGTACCGCAACGTGGCCGCTACGGGCGCCCGCCCGCTCGCCGTCACCAACTGCCTCAACTTCGGCTCCCCCGAGGACCCGGGCGTCATGTGGCAGTTCGCGCGCGCGGTCGAGGGCCTGGCGGACGCCTGCCGGTACCTCGGCGTCCCGGTGACGGGCGGCAACGTCAGCTTCTACAACCAGACCGGCACGACCCCGATCAACCCGACCCCGGTCATCGGCGTCCTCGGCGTCCACGACGACGTGCGCCGCCGCGTGAACATGTCGCTCACCTCCGACGGCGCCACGATCGCGCTGCTCGGCGAGACGCGCGAGGAGTTCGGCGGCTCGGAATGGGCGCACGTGGTCTACGGCCACCTGGGCGGCCTGCCGCCGCTGGTCGACCTGAAGGCGGAGTCGGCGCTGGCCGGGGTGATGATCCAGGCCGCCCGCGACGGGCTGGTCACCGCCGTCCACGACCTGTCGGACGGCGGCCTGTCGCAGACCCTCGTCGAGTCATGCCTGCGCGGCGGCCTCGGCGCGCGGATCACCCTGCCGGGCGACCCGTTCGTCTCGCTGTTCAGCGAGTCGGTCGCCCGCGCGATGGTGGCCGTGAGCCCGGGCGCCGAGGCGCGCCTGGCGGCGCTGTGCGAGGCCGCGGGCGTCCCGGTCACCCAGATCGGCGTCGCGGGCGGCGACGCGCTCAGCGTGACGGGCAGGGGCGCCGAGGGCGAGCAGCAGGAGCTGTTCTCGATCCCGCTCGCCGAACTGCGCGAGGCGCACGAGCGCATGCTGCCGAGCTACGCCAACTGACCCCGGCGAATCCGCTCCGAAAGGGCGCCCCGATCGGGGCGCCCTTTCGCGTTCCGTCCCCATGTGGACAAACCCCTAAGCCGGATGCCGGACGGATCCACGATGTAGCCATGAGTGGCCGACGGGGCAACGGGTGGCGATGGACGCTGGTGGTCTGCTGGCTGATGACCGGACTTCTGGCGACCTTCCTGGCCTGGTATTCGGAACGGAACTGGGACGGCGTCGAGCGGGCCAGTTGGGTCGCGGCGCTCTGGGGCACCATGACGCTCGCCGCCACCGGACTCGGCTGGGCGCAGGGCCACCGGTCGAGGAAGGGCCCGGCCGAACTGAAGCCGCTGCCGCCCGCGATCGAGGGGTCGTCGCGTTCGGAGGACGGCGGCGCCGAGGCGCAGGTGAGGTTCGTCAATCTCCGCGACGACCACGTGTGGATCTATTGGATCGACTTCGACGGCGAACGCCAGCCGTACCAGCATCTGCGTCCGGGGGCGACGTTCGGGGTGAACACCTGGGACACGCACCCGTGGGTCGTGTGCACTGACGACTACACGGCCATCGCCGTGTTCGAACCCGTCCCCGGCGCCGCCCGCGCCCTCATACGAACGGCCGTGGAGCCCCGCCGCCGCGTTTCCTTCCGGCGGAACCGTGCCGTCCCTCCGCACCGCTCCGGCATTCCCTGACCGCGTCCGGCGACGGGAAGGAGGGTGGGGTCACGGGATTCTGCCGACTCCGGGACGTATCCGGGAGCGGTTCCGTACCCACCCTCCCTGAGCCGCGGACCCTGACGGGTGCTCAGACCGGTCTCCGATGCGCGCCACCCTACCGAGCCCCCCTGACAGGAGTCCGGCTAGAAGACCGAGATGTGGACGTGGTCGTAGTGGTTCGCGGTCACGCCGCCCCGGTTCTCCATGGAGCGCCAGCCGGGGCTGCGCAGGTCGTAGATGCGCTGCCGCCAGATGATGTACTTGATGCCGAGGGCGCTCGCGTGCGCGATCGCGTAGGCGGCGGTGCGGTCGCCGAGGGACTGGGCGCTGCCGCTGGCCATCTGCCCGCCGGTGGTCACCATGAAGTCGCAGGCGTGCCCGGTGCCGTGGTCCTGCGGGTCGCCGGTGCTGCGGACGCAGCCGATCGTCGGGAACGGGCCCTCTTCCATGTCGATGGTGTTCTTGACCTTCAGCATGCGGGGCGTCACACCGCCCATGCCGACGCTCGGCGACTCGGGCTTGTACTTCTTGACCAGGCTTCTGATGCGGCTCTTCTGCGCGAGGAGTTCCTTGATCTCCTTCTGCAACTCCGTGATCTTCTGCTGCGCCTCCTGGCGGGCCTTGTCCTGCTTGGAGACGAGCGTCTGGATCTGGGCGACCTTGGCGGCCTTGTTCTGCGCCAGATGGCTGACCAGGCTGACGTTGCTCAGCGAGTCGGACGGGTTGCCGCTGGTGATGATCGAGACGGCGGGGTCCTGCCCGCCCGTCATGTACTGGGACGCGGCCATCTGGGCGACGAGGTCGCGGGCCTCGTTGAGGTCGGACTGGAGGACCTTCGACTCGTCCAGCGCCTTCTTCGCCGCGTACCGGGCGTCCTTCAGCTTGGCGAGGTCGCCGCCGTAGGCCTTGTCGAGCCGCTCGATCTGGGCGTTGAGCCTGCCGAACTTGCCGCTGTCGCCCGGGTCGGCCGCGAGCGCGGCGGCGGAGGGCTCGGCCGCCGAGGACGGGACCGCGCCGCTCGCCAGGGGTCCGGCGGTGGCGACGGCCACCAGCGCCACCGCGGCGCGCCGGAGGGTGGAGGTGGGGGTCTCCACGGCTGCTCCTCTCCTCGTTGGCCTACCGGGTTAGCTGACGGGTTCGGGCTGGAGTGCGCCCTATCGCGGGCCTCCCGGCCTGCGAATTCACCCCGGCCGGGTCGTCCCGGCTGGTGGGTCCCCGGTTCCCGGGCGCGCGCCCTGGGATTCGGCCCGCCGACCGGCGTGCCCGGGATCTCCGGGCGTCGCGCCGACCGATCATGGCATCGGACTGGGTGGGGCCGTCCGTCGCCCCGCCAAGATTAAACACCCAGCGGGCCGCCGCGACGGCTCGAAGCCCGAGAAGCCCGGCTCCCTGCCGGGAGCCGGGCCGACTTATGTGATGAGGTTCATAGTTTGCCCTTGTAAAGCAGCCTGTTCGCCTGCCCCCGCAGGTGCCCCAGGGAGTTCTTGGTGGAGTTGTCGTTCAGCCATTTCTGGACGGTCGGGAACGTGGCCTTGCGGTGCGTCGTCAGGTAGAGCGCCGCGACGCCGCTCACGTACGGCGCGGCCATCGACGTCCCGCTGAGGGACTTGTGGCCGCCGTTCTTCCAGGTGGAGGTGATCCCGTAGCCGGGGGCGCTGATGTCCACGCACCTGCCCCAGTTGGACCAGGACGCCCGGTTGTCGTAGACGGTCGTCGCGCCGACCGTCATGACCCATCCCGCACTGGCGGGCGACGTCCGGCACGCGTCGACGTTCTCGTTGCCCGCCGCGACCGACACGAACACGCCCGACTTCGACAGGTTCGTCACCGCCGTGTTGAGCGCCGCCGACTTCGGCCCGCCGATCGAGATGTTGGCGACCGCCGGCTTCGCGGCGTGCGTGCGCAGCCACTGGGCGGCGGCGACGAGGCTCGACAACGAGCCCTCGCCCTTGCAGTCGAGCACGCGCAGCGCCCGCAGCTTCACGTTCTTGGCGACGCCGTAGGACTTGGACCCGATGATGCCCGCGACATGCGTCCCGTGCCCGTTGCAGTCGTTGCCGTCGGCGAACCCGGCCGCCTTCCACGCGACCGCGGCGCGCCCGCCGAACTCCTTGTGCGTCGTGACGAGCCCGGAGTCGATGATGTAGGCCGTCACGCCGCTGCCGGTCGCGCTGTAGGTGTAGGACTTGGAGAGCTTCCGCCCGCGCTGGTCGATGCGGTCGAGCCCCCACGGCAGCGGCGCGCGCTGGGTCCTGGACGCGATCTTCACGACCTGGTCCTGCTCGATCGCGGCGACCCGCCTGTCCCGGCGCAGCTCGCCGAGCTGCCGGTCGCTGAGCCGCGCCGCGAAACCGTTCAGCACGCCGTCGAACCTCTGCACCCCGGTCGCGTCGACCTTCTCGGCGGCGTCGCCGGTGGACGCGCCCGCCTTCAGGGTGACGATGTACCGGCCGGGCAGCGGAGCGCCCTCGGCCGCGGTGACCTGCACCAACGACGGTGAGGGGTCATCGGCGAGCACCGGCGGTGCGGCCGCGCCGCCCACACCCGCCACGACCGCGCCGACCAGCAAGAGCCTTCGGTGGACAGCCCGCAAGACGTCTCCTTCTGCCCGGGGAACGGCGTTCTCGGAGGCCAGACCGCCACGTCCGGGGGGCTGAGCCGAGGGGAACCTTAGCGGATCTATCACGACATGACTGGTAAATCGGTCATCCTTGATCCGCCGCCGGACGCCGCCCTTTACAGCCGGACACCGTCCCCTCCACGCGAACGGGCGCTGGAGCCGGGTGGGGCGGCCCTGCCGAGGGCGCGGGGACCTCCACCAGCGGCGACCTGCCGGGCGAGTGCGACGGACTCACCGGCTCGGGGCCTCAGCCGCGGCTCAGCTTGCCCGCGTAGCCGAGTTGGGTGCCGGGCTTGCTCCAGGTGTACTGGAGCGTCCCGTCCGGTTCGCGGAGGACGCGCACGATGCCGTTCGTGCACGGTTTGGGGATGACCAGGTCCATGTTGAGGGTCTGCTCCGTCCCCTTGCTCAGCGTGAGCGTTCCGGTGCACCTCTCCCGCGGATAGACGGCCCGCGCGGTCCTGCCGCCCGTCTCGAACGTGACCTCGATGGGGAACGAGGCGTTGCGGTTGGTGTTGACGACCGTCCCCTTCCACGTCCCGGCGAACGAGGGCGGGATCGCGGTCACCGGACGGTCGGAGGTCGTCTTGTCCACCGTGGGCCCGGCGTCGTCGCCCTTGAGCTGCGGCCACAGCACCAGCGCGATGATCGCGATGCCGACCCCCACGCCGATGGTCAGGGAGAGCGCGACACCCAGCACATGGTTGCTCGGACGGCGCAGCTTCCCGAGTGCGAGCCCCGGGTTGAACCGCCGCTGCTCGCCGCTCTCCCGCGAGGGCTTCAGCCCCGGGATGAGGTGCGGGCCCGTTTGGGTGCGGTCGTGCGAGCCGTCCGGCTCGACCGACGTGAACGCGGCCGTCTGGTCGTTCGGTGAACCGATCTCAAGCACCGTCGTCGACTCGCCCCCGCCCACCGGGGAGAACGCGGCGGTCACTTCGAAGGCCGCCGGGTCGAGCTCCGTCGGCGAGGGCTCGTCCTTCTTGGGAGCGTCTCCGGACGGCGGAGGCGGGGCTCCCATGGGTGACCGCGGCGGTACGAGCGGACCGCCCGCGGGCCCGGCACCGTAGTTCGCCGTCCACGGCCCCGCCGCACCACCCCCAGGCACGGCGCCGAAGTTGCCGGGCCCGGGCGCATTCGCAGGGCCGCCCGGCCCGGGCACGGGGCCGAGGTTCGTTGGGCCGGACTCCGGCGCGCCGCCGGAACCGCCGAACGGCGGTGCGGGAGGGGCGATGCCCGTCCCGCCAGGGGCGGTCACCGCCGAGCCGGTGTCGGGGGCTCCCGATCCGGAACCCTCGGAGTCGGACACCACGGGCTCGGGCGCCGTCGGATCGGGCACGCGGTCTCCGGAGCCCACCTGACCGGCCGCTTCGCCGGTCCCGGCGATGATCTGGGAGGACGACGCGAGCGCGCGGCCCTCCGCGACCGTGGCGGAAGGCATGCGTCCCGCCAGCGGCGCGCCGTCGTCCAGCAGGCGTTCCAGCAGGATCTTGGCGGTCGGACGTTGGGCGGGGTCCTTGGCCAGGGCGTCCGCCATCACCTCGCGGAGCGACTCGGGGACGACCGACAGATCGGGGTCGTCGTAGACGATCCGCTGCATGACCTCGGACGGCGAATCGTCCCCGAACGGGGCCTTCCCGGTGGCCGCGAACAGGATCGTCGCCGCCCAGGCGAACACGTCGGCGGGCGCGCCGATGCCATGGCCGCTGAGCTGCTCGGGCGCCTTGTAGGCGGGGTCCTCGGCGACCCGTCCGGCGGGAGTGGCGTTGACGGCCTCCAGGGCACCGGCGATGCCGAAGTCGCACATCCTCGGCCCGGCCCGTCCGAGCAGGATGTTGCCCGGCTTCAGGTCGTGGTGCAGGGCACCGGCGCGGTGGACGGCGGCGAGGGCCACCGCGGCACCGACCGCCAGGCGCTCGACGACGGCACCGCCGCGTACGCCCTCCTCCTCCACGAGCTGCTGGAGGGACGGGCCGTCCACCCACTCGCTCACCACGTAGGCGCGGTCGCCCTCCACGTCGGCGTCCAGGATCGCGGCCGTGGAGAAACCGGAGACCTTCCGCGCCGCCGTGAACGAACCCGCGAACCGCGAGCGCGCCGCGGGCTCCCCGCTCAGCCGGGCGTGCAGCAGCTTCACCGCCACGACACCGCCGGCCGCGTCCCTGCCGAGGAAGACGGCGCCCTGCTCACCGACGCCGAGCCGTCCCGTGATCTCGTACGCGCCGAGTCTTCGCGGGTCACCCGGCTGCAGGGGCAGCGCCTCGGGCATCTGACGAACCTCCGTGTCCTGCGGGGACCCGTGTCCCCGGCCGTCCGTTCCCCTTCGCCCCCATGTCTCGCACCGGGGTCCATTGTTACCGCCCCGGTGGCGTTGTGCCGCCGGACGGCCCTAGCCCACGACCCGGTAGCGTCGGTCGCGATGCCCCGAACACCTCTGTCCCCGGCCGTCCTCACCGAGCAGCGCGCCGCGCTCGGCCTGCCGCCCTACACCGGCCCGGACGAGCCCGCCGAACTGCGCCGCGCGGCCCTCGACACCGTGCTGGCCTCGCTCGATGCCGGTCCCGCGGCCGCCGTGCCGTCCCGTCCGGTCGTCCAGGGCGCGGTGCGGTTCCTGCTCGACCGCCTGGCGGAACTCGCGCCCGGCCGGTCGGTGGAGGTCCGCGTCCCCCCGCACGCCGCCGTTCAGTGCATCGACGGCCCGCACCATACCCGGGGAACACCGGCAAATGTGGTCGAGATGGACGCCACCACCTGGATCGCCCTCGCCACCGGACGCCTGACCTGGCCCGACGCCGTAGCCAACGGCACCGTCCGCGCCAGCGGCTCAAGAGCAGACCTCTCCGCCCACCTTCCCCTCCCCACCGACTAACCCCCGCCACATCCTGGACGTGACGCCGCCAGCAGGAAGGAGAGGCCAGGGCGCCCCCGCCAAAACGAGCGCCGCCCCCGCGACGCCAGCCGCCCACCCCGAGGAATCGCCTCTATCCCGGGTCCACCGTGCCAGGAAGAACATCGGGCGAGGTGCCCGAGGCAAGACCGTCCGGACCAGAGCGGCTCCAAGCCCCAACCCCGGACGCGACCACCGGAGCCGACGCTCCCCCTCAAAGCCGCTGCCCAGGCCCACCGCTCGCAACCCCCGTGCTCACCACTCGGCAGCCCAGCCCAGCGACCCCGACACCAACCTTCGCCTGTCCCGCGAACATCTCCTCGCCACAGTCGAGGACATGCAGGGCGTGCCGCCTCTACCTGTGGTCCAGGTTCGTGCGAGAACCTCGCACGAACACGTCAGCAGAGCAGGACGGAGTTCCAGACAAAGGCTCAGCGGTGGGGCCAACCGGCGCGAGCGCGCCGCCGCAGGATGCTGCCTTGCTGAGCGAGCCGGACAGCGCCACAGAGCCGAAGTCAGGCACGCCGGCCAGCAGATGCAGTGACGCAACGCGCGGTCATGGCCGTCGCATCCGCGCCGCTACGCCTACCCCGCCCTGGGCGCGCCGCAGGGACACGGAGCTGTGGGGTTGCGGATCTGTGGGGACGTGAGACGCAGCCAGCCACCGCCAAGCACCGCCAAGCACAGTCAGGCGCCGCCTGCTCGTGCGCCGCCTGCTCGTGCTCCAAATCGCTGTGAGCCAGAGTGCCGAGGCTTCGCGGCCAGCTGACAGGCGCGTCTCGGCACTGGGGGTCTGCCCCCGGCACCTGGGTGAGTCAGGGAGTCTTGGGCGGGTGGCTGGCGAGTGGGCGTGGCCCGGCCTCGTCAGCCCGGGCGGGAGCCGAGGGTCGCGGCCAGTAGACGGGCGCGTCTCGGCACTGGGGGTCTGCCCCCGGAACCAGGATGAGTCAGGGAGTCCTGGGCGAGCGGCCGACGAGCGGGCGTGGCCCGGCCTCGTCCGCCTGGGCGGAATCGGAGTGCGCAAGGGGGCTCTAGGTGGGGGGGGTTGCAGGTCAGTGTGATCTGGCGCTGTCCGCCTGTGTACGGAGTTGCTGTGGGCAAGGAGGTCGGCTCGGCGGGGGCCCCGAGCTTCCTGGCAGGGGCGTGAGGCCCGGAGCGCGGTTTCGGCGGCGGGCGTTCGCGCCTTGCGGTCTGCGGAGTCGGGACGGACCAGGACCTAAGGGATGTGTGGCCAGCGAGTCTGGCGTGGCTCGCCATCGTCAGCCTGGGCGGGTCGGCGGGGATTGGGGGCTGTAGCCGAGCGGGGCGGCAGGGCAGGTGGGCTTGGTGTCGTCAGTCTGTGCGCGGAGTTGCTGTGGGCGGGGGAGGCCGAGCGGCTTGGGCGGGGCGTAGGGCGTGAGGCCGGTGGTGGGTGTTTGTGTTTTGTGGCCTGCCTGGGGGCTGGGGCCGGTGTTCGGGAGGTGGTGTGAGAGTTGCTCCCCTCTGGAGGGCCGAGGTTTTGCGGGCGTGGGAAACCGGGGGGTAAAGGCCGGTTAAGGAGATGCGCCGATCGGAGCAGGTGAAGGGGGCATCTAGACTGGTTCGCGTGCCTCTCCGTGATGGACGTCTGAGCCACGACCTCGACCCCTCCGACCGCTCCCCGCAGGACGCCTGCGGTGTGTTCGGCGTCTGGGTCCCCGCTGACCAGGCGTCGCGAGCAGAAGTGAGCAAGCTCACCTACTTTGGCCTGTACGCGCTTCAGCACCGCGGGCAGGAGTCGGCCGGGATCGCGGTCAGCGACGGGTCCCGTATCGTCGTTTTCAAGGACATGGGCCTCGTCGCCCAGGTCTTCGACGAGTCGGTGCTGAACACGCTCCGTGGTCACATCGCCGTCGGACACTGCCGATACTCCACGACCGGCTCGCCCACGTGGGAGAACGCGCAGCCCACCTTCAGGTCGACCGACTCGGGCGGGTTGGCGCTGGTCCACAACGGCAACCTGATCAACACGCCCGAACTCGCCGCGCGGCTGGAGCCCGGGGTGTTGACCGCGACCAGCGACACCGAGGTGCTGGCCGCGTTGCTCGCCACCGAGGGCAAGCGCGCGGAGACCACCGCGGCGGTGGACGCGCGTGGTGACAATGGCCACACTTCCGCCCCGTCCGAAGATCTTCGTTCCCTCGGGCAGGGTGCCGCCTCGGTGAACGGTGGGGCCAGGCTCCTCCATGACGGTCACGATGAGCCGGTGGCGCGGGTCGACGAGGGGCCGTTGGCTGCGGCACGGGAGATCCTTCCTGCTACGCGGGGTGCCTACTCACTTGTCTTCATGGACGAGGGGACCCTGTACGCCGCGCGCGACCCCGAGGGGATCCGCCCGCTCGTCCTGGGCAACCTTGAGGACCGCGGCTGGGTGGTCGCGTCCGAGACCGCCGCGCTCGACATCGTCGGGGCCCGCTTCGTCCGCGAGATCGAGCCCGGCGAGATGGTCGCGATCAACGGCGACGGCGTGCACTCCGAGCGGTTCGCCGAGCCCCGGCCCAAGGGCTGCCTGTTCGAGTACGTGTACCTGGCCAGGCCGGACACCACGATCGCCGGACGCAGCGTCCAGGCCACCCGCGTCGAGGTCGGGCGCCGGCTGGCGCGCGAGCATCCCGTCGAGGCCGACATGGTCATCCCGACCCCGGAGTCGGGGACGCCGGCCGCGATCGGATACGCCGAGGCGTCCGGGATCCCCTACGGCCAGGGGCTGGTGAAGAACTCCTATGTCGGGCGTACCTTCATCCAGCCGTCCCAGACCCTTCGCCAGTTGGGCATCCGCCTCAAGCTGAACCCGCTGCGCGAGGCCATCGAGGGCAAGCGCCTGATCGTGGTGGACGACTCGATCGTGCGCGGCAACACCCAGCGGGCGATCGTCTCGATGCTGCGGGACGCGGGTGCGGCCGAGGTCCACGTGCGGATCTCCAGCCCGCCCGTCGCCTGGCCCTGCTTCTACGGGATCGACTTCGCCACGCGCGCCGAGCTGATCGCCGGGAACCTGTCGGTCGAGGAGGTCCGCGACTCCATCGGCGCCGACTCGCTCGGGTACATCTCGCTGGACGAGTTGATCTCCGCCTCGCACATCGCCAAGGACAACCTGTGCCGCGCCTGCTTCGACGGCGTCTACCCGATCGAGGTGGAGGAGGCGGCACGCGGGAAACACCTCCTTGAGGTGACCCGCTCCTGAGGGGCCACGGGCGGCTGTGGTCGATCTCCTTCCATGCCAGGGTGGGGGATCTGCCGGGTGATGGACTGGATGCGCAAGTGCACGTCGAGAGGACGAGATGACCTCGTATGAGGCCGCCGGAGTCGACATCGCGGCGGGAGAGCGTGCCGTCGAGTTGATGAAGGCCAGGGTCGCGCGGTCGCGGCGGCCCGAGGTCGTGGACGACGCCAGCGGGTTCGCGGGCCTCTTCGACGCGTCGGCGTTCCTGCGCTACCGGCGCCCGCTGCTCGCGACGTCCACGGACGGCGTCGGCACGAAGGTCGACCTGGCGCGGCGCCTCGGGGTCTACACCACCATCGGGCATGACCTGGTCGGCATGGTCATCGACGACCTGGCGGTGTGCGGCGCCGAACCGCTGTTCATGACCGACTACATCGCCTGCGGCAAGGTCGTGCCCGAGCGCATCGCCGACATCGTGGGCGGGATCGCCGAAGCGTGCGCCCTCGCCGGATGCGCGCTGGTCGGCGGCGAGACCGCCGAGCACCCCGGGCTCCTCGAAGCCGACGAGTTCGACGTCGCCGGCGCCGGGACCGGTGTCGTCGAGGCGGACGAGCTGCTCGGGCCCGAGCGCGTGCGGCCGGGCGACGCCGTCATCGCGATGGCGTCGTCGGGGATCCACTCCAACGGGTACTCGCTCGTCCGCCACATCCTGGCGACGACCGATCTCACGCTGGAGTCCGAGCCCGCCGACCTCGGCCGGTCGCTCGGTGAGGAGCTCCTCACCCCGACCCGCATCTACGCCAAGGACTGCCTCGCCCTCACCGCGCTCGGCGGCGTGCGCGCGTTCGCCCACATCACAGGCGGCGGCCTGGCCGCCAACCTGGCCCGGTCCCTGCCCGCGACCGTGGACGCCGTGCTGCGCCGGTCCTCGTGGGAGGTCCCACCCGTGTTCCGGACGCTCCAAGCCCACGGGAACGTCCCCCAAGCGGAGATGGACAAGACTTTCAACCTCGGCGTCGGCATGGCCGCCATCGTCGCCCCCGACACGGCCGACGAAGCGCTCCGCGTCCTCGCCGACCGTGGCGTCCCCGCCTGGCAGCTCGGTGAGGTCGTTCCGGGCACCGGTACCGCCCTCCTGTCCTGACGTTTCCCGCTTGGGGGGCCGTCTCGGCGGTGTGTCGTCGGTTGGCGCCGCGTCGGTATTGCCCTTCTGTGCTGACGTCTCCGGCTTGGGGAGTCGTCTCGACCGTGCGTGGTCGGTCATCGCTGTACCGGTATCGCTCTCGTGTGCTGGCGTTTCCCGTTTGGGGGCCGTCTTGGCGGTGTGTCGTCGGTTGGCGCCGCGTCGGTATCGGCCCTCTGTCCTGACGTCTCCGGCTTGGGGAGGCGCCTCGACCGTGCGTGGTCGGTGGTCGGTCGGCGCCGCGTCGGTATCGCTCTCCTGTGCTGACGTCTCCCGTTGGGGGGGCCGCCTTGGCGGCTTGTTGTCGGCCATCGCCGGCACCTCCGTTCTGCTGAGTTCGACGGCCTTGTGGGCGGATGGTCCGTTTGGGGCTCTGGGGCTGTGTGTTCGGTGTGAGGCGGCTTCTCGCGGCTGGTGTGCCGCAGGGGCTCGACCGCCGTTGAGATCCCGGTCTCGGAGGGCGTGCGAGCTTGTCGGACCGTCCGGCTTCGGTTCGTTTCGCGGCCTCGGGGGTGCGCCGGTTGGGGGCGGGTGGTCTGTCGGCTTCATGCTCTTCTTGGCGGTGGGGGCGGGGAAGTGGAATCGCGTTCTGTGGATAACGCGCGAACTTCGGGGGTGGTGGGGACGTCCTAGTTGTGTGATCTTCATGCGGGGGCGGGCTGAGGGAGCTCAGGAGGGCGCGGGAAGGCTGCTGAGACTCTGGGGATGGGTGAGGCGCTGGGCGGGGCCTCTGGGCGTTCTCGGCGGCCTTGGGGCGTACGCCGTGCTGGCGCCGATGGGGTGGGCGTACGCGGACACCGCCCGATATCGGTACTCGGTGGAGGGCGTGCCGGAGACGCCGGTCGCGCTGGTGCTGGGGGCCGGGGTCTGGAGCGGGCAGCCGTCGCCGCTGCTCGCGCGGCGGCTGGATCTGGCCGTGGACCTCTACCGGCGGGGCAAGGTCAAGGTGGTGCTGGTCTCCGGCGACAATCGGTTCCGGGGCTATGACGAGCCGACGGTGATGCGCGCCTACCTGGTGGGGAAGGGCGTGCCCGAAAGCAAGATCGTCCGGGACTTCGCCGGGCTGGAGACGTGGGACTCCTGCACGCGCGCCAGACGGATCTTCGGCGTCACGAAGCTGACCGTCGTCACGCAGGACTTCCACCTGCCGCGGGCGGTCGCGCTCTGCCGGGCGGCGGGGATCGAGACCTGGGGCGTGGGGGACGACAGCATGGGCGGTTCGCGTACGCAGGCCACCGTGCGGGGTTACGTGCGCGAACCGCTCGCGATGCTGAAGGCGATGCGGAGCCTCACGCTACGGCCCGATCCGGCGCTGCTCGGCCGGAAGGAGCCGGGGGTGGAGCAGGCCCTGGCCTCCCCCTGAGGAGGCAAACAAACGCCACTGCCCGGGATCCGGGCAGTGGCGCCATGTCAGCCGGTCAGCCGGAGGTGCCGTCCTTACGGTCCTCCGTGCCGTAGTCCTCTGCGAAGTCCGCGTACTTCTCGGCGAGCTCGTCATAGGAGTCGTCGCCGGAGTCGTTGACTCCCAGTTCGCTCTTCAGGCGGTCGAGGTCCGTGTTGCCGCTGTTGTACTTGAGCTGTCGGGCAACCTTTACCTGCTTGGCCTTGGCTCGGCCGCGACCCATTGGCTCGACCCCCTCGATGGTCAGGGCTTTCGTGGGCCCATCAACGCGCGCGTGTACCACACGAACCGGTGCCTGATGAGCCATGCGTCAGTCACGGATACAACCGTACCCGTTTTGCGCCCGGCTCGGTACATCGACGGTACGTGGCGGCGCTCATGTTGCTTGGAACACCAGTCTATCTAGGCCCTGGCTAGGGAAGACAGGGTCTCGTAACCCACCCGGACACTTAGATCACCAAGGCCGTCATGGGAAGTTTCGGACAGCCCATGACGGCCCCGTGATGGCCTCGTGACGGGTCGCTCAGACGAGGATGCCGCGCAACCGGCCGATCTCCGACATCCGGCGCTCGGCGAGCCGGTCGGCGGCGACCGCCGGGGGGACGCCCTCGTCGGCGGCGAGCGCGAAGATCTTGCGGGTGGTCTCGAAGATGCCGGAGGCGCGGGCCTTGGCACGGTCGAAGTCGAAGCCGTCGATCTCGTCCGCCACCTGGATCACGCCACCGGAGTTGACCACATAGTCGGGCGCGTACAGGACGTCCCGGTCGGCGAGGCTCTTCTCTATGCCGGTGTGGGCGAGCTGGTTGTTCGCCGCCCCGCAGACGATCCGGGCCTGGAGGGCGGGGACGGAGTCGTCGTTCAGGGAACCGCCCAGGGCGCACGGCGCATACACGTCGAGTTCCGTGCGGACCATGGCGTCCTTGTCCGGGACGACCTCCACTTCGGGGTGCTGCGCCCGGACGCGTTCGACGGCGGCCTCGTTCACGTCGCAGATCACGACGTCCGCGCCGTCCTCGCGCAGGTGCTCGACCAGCCGGTGGCCGACCTTGCCGACGCCCTCGACGCCGACGCGGCGGCCATGCAGGGTGGGAGCGCCCCACACGGTCTCGGCGGCGGCGCGCATGCCCTGGAACACGCCGAACGCCGTGAGGATGGAGGAGTCGCCGGCCCCGCCGTGCGCGACCGTCCTGCCGGTGACGTAACGGGACTCGCGCGCGATGACGTCCATGTCCTCGCTGAAGGTGCCGACGTCGCAGGCGGTGTAGTAGCGGCCGTTCAGGGTCTGGACGAAACGCCCGTAGGCCCGTAGCAGCGCCTCCGACTTGTCCACCGACGGGTCGCCGATGATGACGGCCTTGCCGCCGCCGAGGTCCAGCCCCGCCAAGGCGTTCTTGTACGCCATCCCCCGGGACAGGTTCAGGACGTCGGTGAGCGCCTCCTCCTCCGACCCGTAGGGGTAGAACCGGGTGCCTCCCAGGGACGGGCCCAGGGCGGTGGAGTAGATCGCGATGATGGCGCGCAGGCCGCTGGCCTCGTCTTGGCAGAAGACGACCTGCTCGTGTCGGGGTTCTGAGCCCTTGTGAGGCGACCCGAAGACATTAGGCACGGTAGTGCCCTCCTCTCTGTCTCTAGATCAGCCTAAGGGGGCTACATGCCTGGCCGCCTGCGTATGCGCGTTTCCTCCGGGACGTGATCAGAGACGGGCGGGCGAGGTAACGCGCCCGTCTCGGTGGCCCTGACAGGCCCTCGCCGGGGCCAGTCTCATGTCACGATGCGGTTGTGTTTCCGTACGCCGCGTACCTGCGGGTATATGAGCCGGTGACCGCCTTCCCGCAACCCGCGCGGACCCTGTGGACGGCCTACGCGGACTCCAGACGGCGCCCGAGGCGGATCCACGCCCTCGCCGCGGAGCACCGGGAGGCGGCGCGGCGCCTCACCTCCGCGCCGCCCGAGGTCGTGCCGGACCGCGAGAGCCGCGACGCCTACGTCCGCCGCTCGGACGACATGATCTTCATCTGCCCCTGGGAGACGCGGCTGCGCTCCTGGCTGGCCTTCGAGCGCTTCCGGGACGAGCGGTCCGCGGGCGTCGCGGCGGCGTTCGTCCCGCCGACGGTGGCGGAGCGGGCGACGAGCGAGTTCGAGCGCTGGAAGCGGGCGGGCCGATCACTGCGCCCGCACATCCTGACGGATGTCTGGCATGTGCCGCTGGCCTGGTTCGTGCCGTTTGCCCGCTCGGAGCGATGTCTGATGCTCGGCGCGCCCGGTACCGGATACCGGACGACGTCCGACGCTTTGCAGGAACATGCAGGTCATGGGCCTGCGACGGCCGCTCGTGCGCGTACGCTCATCTATGTCACCTCGATGGGCGAGGCCCGCCGCAGGGTCGCCTCGGCGCTGCCGGTGGTACGCGCCAACCTCGGCGAGGGGGCCGCGGACGCCGTCCCGCTGTCGGCCGGACGGCTGGAGGCCCTCGGCCGGTGGCTGGAGGAGTTCCATCCGCGGGCGCTGGTCGAGCTGGACTACGGCGGCCTCGTCCACCTCCTGGACGACCGGACGCTCCAGGCGGACGAGTCGGTGGCGGAGATGTCCGTGGCGCTCGCCGCGATGGAGCGCGGTGAGGCCGAGCTCGCCGTCGCGATGTACAAGCGGCTCCTCGCGCGCTGGAGGCCGGTCAGGGCCCTCGAAACGGCGAACTAAAACAAATTTCCCGAATCAGCGGGCGATACGACTATACGTGTCGCTAGAATCACGCAGCGTGACCCGCTGGCCATCGAAGACGCGCTGCTCCCGGCGTCCGCAGGGATGTTTGCACGCAACTACCGCCAGGAACTTGCTTGTTGCGCTGAGTGGTGGCAAGGTTACACGTTGTGATGTCATAGTGGCTCTTTCGGGCCATAGGGGACATCAGTGACACCGCGAGGATCAATCGCAGGATCGGTCCACGGAGGAGAGGCCGCAAACATGTCAGCACGTACGCCAGAGGCCGAGCCCCTGCTGACGCCGGCGGAGGTGGCGACGATGTTCCGCGTCGACCCCAAGACCGTCACGAGGTGGGCGAAGGCCGGGAAGCTCACGTCCATCCGCACGCTCGGGGGGCACCGCCGCTACCGCGAGGCAGAGGTGCGGGCGCTGCTGGCGGGGATCCCGCAGCAGCGGTCGGAGTAGCGACTCCGCTCGGAGTAGTCGCTCCATCCGGCGGCGTACCGCCGGAACCGCCGGTCACCCGGCGGAACGCAAGGGGGGTCAGGAGGCCCTTGGACGACCTCGCGCGTCCATGTTCGCGCGAGGACACGCCAGAGGTCTCCTGAACAACGGGCCGGGACCACGGTCATCCGAGAATCGCGGTCCCGGACCGGCATCGTTCGACCGGATGTCCCGTCCGCGACCAACCGCGGGCGGGACATCCGCACGCCCTCACCCGCCATCCGGTCACGTGGTCGCTGTGTGTGCGCGGCCGGTGCGGCGGGGTAGGGCCGGCCTACCTCGGAGGCCACTTCTCGGTGCCGGGCGGGAGAGCGGAGGCGGCCGTGGGCCACGTCTCGGCGCGGCCACTTGTGGGTGGCCGCGGTGGTGACGTCGTCTGACCTTCGGTCACGCTGTGCGGTCGCGTCTGTTTGCATGGACGCGTGCGGGTGTTCGTGGCCCATGGGACGTGAGTCGTCGAGTTTGGGACGCGGCGTCCACAAGAGGACAGATCTTCAGGGGCTCGGGTGGAGTTCCGCTCGGGCCAGGCGGTCGACGAGGGCACCGGTGTCGGGGTCGCGGCGACCGGCGGCGTCGAGCATGACCACGAGCTGGTCGGCCAGGAGTCCCTCCAGGTCAGGACGTGGGACGTCGCGGTTCTCCAGCCAGTCCAGGCAGGCGGTCTCCACGGCGGCCATCCAGGAACGCAGCGTGATGCGCAGGATGGGCTGCGGAGACGCGACTCCCAAGGAGTGGAGGATGCGGTCGAGAAGGAGTCGGCGGATGCCGTCGACGATTTCGCCCACTTCGCCGGAACGGTCGGCCGGGCCGCCGCGAAGGAGGGCGGTATAGCCGGCGGCGTGGCTTTCGACGAAGTCGAAGTAGCGTTCGAGAGAGATGCGCAGGCGGTCGAGGGGGGCGCCCTCGGCGGGGGGTTCGAGGAGGACCGACAGCCGCTTGGCCGCGCTTCCGAGAGCGGCCAGGTAAAGCTCGTACTTGCCGCCGAAGTAGTGGTAGACCAATGCGCGGGAGGCGCCGGCGGCGGCCGCGACATCGTCGATCGAGATGTCCTCGGGCGGGCGGGTGCTGAACAACTGCAGCGCCGCTTCGATCAGTTCGTCGCGCCGTTCGTCGACGCTGAGCCTGCGGCGTCCGGGGCGGGTGCCCTCCCGGCTCCGTGCCTTTCCACCGGCCACGGCATGATCTCCCACCTGGGCAGCGTATCCGAGCGTGAACGGCCACCCGCCGCCCGCGGGCGGGGCCCGGCGCCGTTTTCGCCGGGTCCTGATCACGCCAGAATACGGCTGTGGCCCGAAACACCATAGCCCCGAACTGCCATTCACGGATGCCCGTTACTGACTGTTGCGACGATATGGGGTGAAGCCGAGGCATCATGGCATCTCCTCCCGCGCGGAGGCGGGCGCGCCGAGACTTCCCTGCAGTGGATCCCCGGGGCGCCATCGCGGCAAGTCCTGCAGGCCCCCCTCCTGGACGGAGTGCCATGTCATCTGGTGAAGGAAGCCCCCCGCACAACAGGCCGGTGATGGGAGAAGGCGCGGTTCCCCCACCGCGCGACGGCGGCCCTCATTCGGCGCGCGGCGAAGGGAGGTCGGTACCCGCGCCCAAACCGACCATCCGCAACGTCGCCGAGCGAGCCGGCGTGTCCAAGTCGCTCGTGTCGCTTGTCATGCGGGGGTCACCCCACGTGAGCGAAAGGCGGCGGCAGGCCGTCCTCCAGGCGGCGCGGGAGCTCGGCTACCGGCCGAACGCCGTGGCGCGCAGCCTCGTCGAAGGACGGACGAGGCTGATCGGCGCCATCGTCGCCGACCTGCACAACCCCTTCTTCGCGGAGTTCCTCGACGGGTTGCAGGAGAGCCTGCACGGTGAGGGGCTGCGGATGCTGGTCGGCAGCGGGCGGTGGGATCCGCTGTTCGAGGCCGAGGCGGTGGAGGCGTTCCTGGAGATGCGGGTGGACGGCCTCGTGCTGCTCAGCGTCGTCCCCGAGTCGTTGAAGGAGGCCGCCGCCAGCGTGCCCGTGGTGGTGGTCGGCGAGCGCGACGTCGTCGGCGTCGACATCGTGGTGGACGACGACGAGCTGGGCGCGAGCCTGGCCGTCGACCACCTCGTCGAGCTCGGGCACCGGCGGATCGCGCACATCGAGGGCGCGCGCTCGACCACCGCGCGGTACCGGCGCGCGGGCTATGAGAAGGCGATGCGACGGCACGGCCTGACGGACGAGATCGTCGTCGAGCCCGGAGACTTCACCGAGGAGGGCGGCTACCGCGCCACCCGCGCGCTGCTGCGCCGCGACCCCCGGCCGACGGCGATCTTCGCGCCGAACGACCTGGTGGCGACGGGCGCGCTGTCGGCGGCCGACGAGCTGGAGACGCCGGTGCCGACGCAGCTGTCGATCGTCGGATACGACAACACGCACCTCGCGGCGATCAGGCACATCTCGCTGACCAGCGTCGACCAGCCGCGCCGGGACATGGGACGGGTGGCCGCCGAGCTGCTCACCGCGCGGATCGGCGACCCGTCGCGGATCGCGCGGCAGAACCTCGTGGTCCCGCACCTGGTGATCCGATCGACGACGGGCCCGGTGCCCGTCCTGTAGTGGCCACGGCCAGGTCCCGGTGCCACGGCCCGGCCCCGGTACCGACGGCCGGGTTCCCGGTGGTCACGGTCAGGCCCCCCGCCTCCTCCAAGCTCCCCATCTGTCGTAGGGGCCCGCACGTGTTCCCGAGGTAGATCGTTCCTCGGACCGGTGCGCCCCGGGTAAGGGCCCGGCCAAGCCTGCCGTATTCGCCGGATCCCGGGCCGCCGCCGGAGGGTTAATGGACGCAACCGTTCGGCGGGGCCCGGTTCCGGCGCGGCCTCGGGTGAGGCCGCCCGTGTCGGCTCCGTCCTGCGTGACACGGGGAAGCTTCACCCAGGGGGGTCGGCTCATGCGTGATCCGGAATTGGTGTCGTGCGCGCAGCGCGCGGCGAACGAGTTGGAACGCGCGTGGACGGAGTGGCGGCATGCGCGCGGGCTCGCCGAGCAGGTCTCGGAGTCCGTCGCCAGCTACGTGGCCCACTCGATCGACCATCCGTGGGGGCAGCCCCGGGTGGTGCTGGGCCTGGACGCGGATGAGGCGCGCGCGCTCGCCGCGCTCCTCGGCAAGGAGGGCCCGCTCGGGTAGGCGGCCTGACGCGCTCGGGCAGGCGGCACGGCCCACCCGGCAGGCGGCACGGTCCGCCCGGGTAGGCGGCACGATGCGCCCGGATAGGCGGCACGGCCCCGCTCGGGAGGGCCCGCCCGCCTGCGCCGCGCGTGGCTGAGTCCTGCCCATTTCGTGGAACTTCGTTTGACGAACCCGGGTCCGTGTGCAGACTGTCAGGGTCGGTCACGAAGTCGTCACGGAGGGCGGGGTCTGTGCGCATCCATCGAGGCGGCCCCGCGGCCGCCGGTCTCGCGCTGTGCCTCGGCGTCCTGGCGGCCTGCGGTGGATCGTCCGACGACGCCTCAGGCGACCCCGCCGCGCCCCCCACGGTGCGCGGGACGGCCCCGCAGAGCGCGACCGGCTCCGAGGGGCCGAGGTCCCCGGAGGGCTCGCCAGAGGGCTCCCTGGACGGCTCCGCCCTGCGCGGCAAGGTGATCGTGATCGACCCCGGGCACAACGGGGGCAACGCCTCGCACCCGTCCGAGATCAACAAGCAGGTGCCGATCGGGAACGGCAGCAAGGAGTGCGACACGTCCGGCACGAGCACGAACGCCGGATACGAGGAGCACGCCTTCACCTGGGACGTCTCGAACCGGCTCGCGAAGCTGCTGCGCGCCGGGGGCGCCAAGGTGACGCTGACCCGCAAGAACGACACGAGCGTCGGGCCGTGCATCACCGAGCGGGCGGCGGTCGGCAACCGGCTGCGCGCCGACGCGGCGCTGTCCGTCCACGCGGACGGGGCGTCCGCGTCCGGGCACGGTTTCCACATCATCGAGCCGATCGGCGTGAAAGGCCACAACACCGAGGCCGTCCCCGCCTCCCTCAAGCTCGGCCGGAACCTCCGGGACGCCTACCGCTCGGGCACCGACGTCCCGTACTCGAACTACATCGGCGAGAAGGGGCTCGACCGGCGCAGCGACCTCGGCGGGCTGAACCTGTCGACGGTGCCGAAGGTGTTCATCGAGTGCGGCAACATGCGCAACGCGGGCGACGCGGGCAGGCTGTCCAGCTCGTCGTTCCGGCAGCGCATCGCCGAGTCGCTGGCCAAGGGCTTCGACGCCTACTTCCGCTGACCGCGACGCCCGGCGGTTCCGCGGCGCCCCGTCCCCTGAACCGGGGCGCCGCGTGTCACCTCAGGGCTTCACCTCGCGCAGGCGCCCGGTCTCGACCTCGTAGACGAAGCCGCGCACCTGGTCGGTGTGCGGGATGAACGGGTCGGACGTGACGCGCCGGATCGACTGGCGGACGTCCTCCTCCAGGTCGGGGAACGCCTCGGCGGCCCAGTCGGGCTTGACGCCCGTCTCCCGCTGGATGTCGGCCTTGAACCCGTCGTCGGTGAAGGTCAGCATGCCGCAGTCGGTGTGGTGGATCAGGATGATCTCGCGGGTGCCGAGCAGCCGCTGGCTGATCGCGAGGCTGCGGCGCTCGCCCGCGGTGATCACGCCGCCGGCGTTGCGGATGACGTGGGCGTCCCCCTCGCTCAGGCCGAGGACCCCGTAGGGGTTGAGCCGCGCGTCCATGCAGGCGACGACCGCGACGCCCTTGCCGGGCGGGAGGGGCAGGTCGCCCTTGTCGAATGTGGCGGCGTATCGCTCGGCGTTGGCGAGGAGTTCGTCTGTCACGCTCATGGCGGCCTTCCGTTCGCTCGGGACCTCAGGATTTCCGATTAAAACGGTAGAGTCAATGGGTAATGACGCACCGTGATTTCCGGGCCCGCGGAGTGTCGGGAGCGGGCAGGATGGGCGGATGCCTGATCTTCGTGCGCCCCTGGAACGCGTCCGCGCCGTCCTGGACGGGGCGGGCTACACCGTGGACGGCGTGCGCGAGCTGCTCGGGCCGGTGGCGGGCGGGGCGCTGGCGCGGGACGAGATCGTCCCGGCGCTGCGCGCCACCCGCGGCGGGTCGCCGCTGGAGGCGCTGACCCGGCTGTTCTGGCTCCAGGTCCCGGTGGCGGCGGACACCGTCCCGGTGGACGACCTCGTCCGCGCGGGCCTGGCCGAGGTCTCCGTGGACGAGGTGCGGCCGCTGCTCCACGTCGAGCCGCTCGAAGCCACCGGGCATGTCGGGTACGCCGTCTCGGATCTGAAGGTGCGGCCCGGATCCGGGGGCGTCGTGCCGTCCGATCATGTGGTGGGCGCGGGCGGCGCGTCGGGGAGCCTCGCCCGGCTGGTTGTCCACAGGGCTGTGGACAACGTGCTCGATCTCGGGACGGGATGCGGGGTGCAGGCGGTCCATCTGGCGCACCGCGACCCCGCCGCGCGGATCACCGCGACGGACGTCAACCCGAGGGCCCTGCGACTCGCCGCGATGAGCTTCGCGCTCTCCGGGGTGGAGGGCGCCGAGTTGCGCGAGGGGTCGCTTCTGGAGCCGGTGCGGGGGCGGCGTTTCGACCTGATCGTGTCCAATCCGCCGTTCGTCGTCGCGCCGTCAGGGGAGGGGGATCCGCGCTTCACCTACCGCGAGTCCGGGTTGCCGGGCGACGAGTTCTGCCGCCGGATCGTCACCGAGGCGCCACACCTTCTGAACGACGGCGGGCATGTACAACTGCTGGCCAACTGGCTGCACGTCGACGGGACGCCCTGGGAGGAGCGGGTCGGCGCGTGGGCGGAGGAGTCGGGCTGCGACGCGTGGATCGTCCAGCGGGACGTCCAGGACCCGGCGGAGTACGCCGAGTTGTGGCTGCGCGACTCGTGCGAGGCGGGGACCCCGGAGTACCGCGCGCGGTACGAGGCGTGGCTCGCGCATTTCGAACGCCGGAACGTGACCGGGATCGGCTTCGGCTGGATCACGCTGCGGCGCACCGGCGGGCGTCCGGGGGTGCGCGTCGAGGAGCTGCGGCACGCCGTCGAGCAGCCCGTGGGAGCCTATGTCGACCACGTGCTGGACGGCCTCGCGGCGGCCGCGGAGTTTTCCACAGGCTGTGGACGGCGGGTGCTCCGCGCGGCGGAGGGAATCGTCCAGGAGCAGATCGGCGCGCCGGGCGCGGAGGACCCTGAGCGGATCGTCCTGCGCCAGACCGGGCGGCTCGGGCGGGCCGCCGGCGTCGGGACGGTCGAGGCGGGGCTCGCCGGGGTCTGCGACGGCACGCTGCCGCTCGAACCGCTGCTGGACGCCATCGCCCAGCTCACCGGCATGCCCCCGGAGCAGGTGCGCGAGCACGCGCTGACCGTCCTGCCCGAGCTGATCGCGGACGGCTTCTTCGAGGTCCCGTAGGGGTCAGCCGCGGCGGGCGGCGGTGATCGTGCGGAAGGCGCTGCCGCGCAGGCGGCGTGCGAGGGCGCGGTTCACCCGGTGCGCCCACAGCGGCCCGCCGTAGATCATTCCCGTGTACGCCTGGACGAGGGTGGCCCCGGCCCGCACGCGTTCCCACACGTCGTCGGCGGTCTCGACGCCGCCCACCGAGATCAGGACGAGGCGTCCGCCGGTGCGGGCGTGCAGCCGGCGCAGGACCTCCAGCGAGCGCTCCTTGAGCGGGGCGCCCGACAGCCCGCCGGTCTCCTTGGCCAGGCCGGGCGCGCTGCGGAGCGCCTCGCGCCCGATCGTGGTGTTGGTGGCGATGATCCCGTCGAGCCCGAGGTCGAGCGCGAGGTCGGCGACGGCGTCGACGTCGTCGTCGGCGAGGTCGGGGGCGATCTTGACCAGCAGCGGGACGCGGCGCGCGGCGCACGCCCGGTCGGCCGCCTCGCGCACGGCGGTCAGCAGCGGCCGCAGGTGCTCGACGGCCTGGAGGTTCCGCAGGCCGGGGGTGTTGGGCGAGCTGACGTTGACGACGAGGTAGTCGGCGTGGGGGGCGAGGCGCTCGGTGCTCGCGACGTAGTCGGCCGCGGCCTCCGCCTCCGGCACGGCCTTGGTCTTGCCGATGTTGACGCCGACGATCGTCCCCGGACGCCGCCGCCGAAGCCGCAGCGCGGCGGCCTCGGAGCCCTCGTTGTTGAAGCCCATCCGGTTGATGACCGCCCGGTCGGGGACGAGCCGGAACAGCCTCGGGCGCGGGTTGCCCGGCTGCGCGCGCCCGGTGACGGTGCCGATCTCGACGTGGCCGAAGCCGAACGCGCCGAGCGCGTCGTAGGCGACGGCGTCCTTGTCGAACCCGGCGGCGAGGCCGAGCGGGCCGGGGAAGTCCAGCCCGAGCGCGCGGACGGCGAGCGCCGGGTCCCGGGGCGCGAGGACGCGGCGCAGCAGCGGCGCGAGGCCGGGCACGGCCTGGACCGCCCGCAGCGCGGCCAGCGTGAGGTGGTGCGCGGTCTCCGCCGGGACCCGCGTGATGACCAGTGAGAACAGGAGTCGATACATCGCCCGCCAGTATCCCAGCCGGTTCGTCCGGAAAGGTCAGTGGCCCCGGAAGGTGCGGCGCAGCGTCAGGCGGACCTCGCGGCTCGTCTCCCGCATGGTCGCGCGCACCGCCCGGACGGGGTCGCCGACGGTGACGCGCCAGCTCGTGCGGATGCCGTGCCCCACGGGGCGCAGCACGCTCGTCCTGACCCAGCGGGACGGCGCCACGATCAGGACGCGGCCGGTCCAGCGGAGGGGGACGGTGACGAACGTCCGCCAGAGCCAGCGCAGGAGCCGGGCCGCGAGGCGCCACGTCCCCCTGACGCCGTGCCCGATGGGGGTGAGCAGGTGCCGGTAGAGGGCACGTGCGGGCAGGACGAGCAGGTAGCGCGCCGGCAGGACGAACAGGACGTGTCCCAGCCACGCCAGGCCGCGGCCCAGCAATCGCCACGTCCATGCCACGGCGGATGCGAACGCCTTCCAGCCGCTGGCGAGCACGTCCCACACCGCGACGAAGAAGAGGCCGATTCCGCGCGCGACCCACGCGATGCCGCGGCCCACGGTCAGGAAGAGCCAGGCCAGACCGAGGAGCGGCGGACGCAGGACGTACCGCCACACCAGCACGGCGGGCAGCACCACCAGGACGCCGATCAGCCGGCCGACGACCGTCGCGATGCCCGATCCGAGCCAGGCCAGCCCGCGTCCGACCAGCCGGAGCGGTCGCAGCAGGACGAAGTCGAGCACGAGCGCGAGCCCGCGTCCGATCATGGCGAGGAGGCGGCCCACCGGGAGGAGCAGCCGGCGGTAGAGCCATCGGGCCAGGTGCACGGCGCCGCGTCCGAGGAGCCGGAGGCCGCCGATCACGACCACGACCACCAGCCACCGCAGCGGCCGGGTGATGAGGAGGTCGAGCAGCCACGCCACACCCCCGCCGACCGCGCGGAAGACCGCCGCGACGCCGCGTCCGACGAGGCGGAGCAGGTCGTAGCAGAGCCGGAGCGGGAGCACGACCACCAGCGCGACCGCCCGCGCGGGCACGACGATCCACGCCGGACCCGTCGGCCCCGCCGAAGGTTCGCGCCGCATGCCGGGTGCGGGCGCCGCGCCCTTGCCGAGGCTGACGCGGTCGCCCTCGCGCGCGCCGCGGCCGTCCGTGGGGGGTCCGGCGGTCACCACATCGCACCTCGGGGCGGGTCGGGGCAGTTCGTCCGGAATGAGACCTGCTGGGAAGGCGAACGGTTCCCTCGCGCCGCCGTGCCGGTCGTGCCGGTCGGGCCTGTCGCGCCCCGGTCGCACCCGGTTTGAACCTGTCGGGTCCCCTCCACCGTACTGCTAGTTGATCAAGGAGGGCGGTGCGGCCGCTTCGCCTCGATCGCCGCAGGGACCCCGGCCGACCCGGGGCCCGCATCGACCTGGAGGACACGACATGGAATTCCCACGTTGGGCGATCCCCGCGGCGGCCGCCCTGACCGCGACCGGGCTGGTGGTCACCGCGTGCGGGCAGGAGAAGGCCGGGGCCCAGCGGAACGCGGCGGCGGGCACGAGGCAGAGCCCCGCCGCGGCCGCGACGTCCGCGGCGCCGAAGCCCGAGCCCGAACCGACGACGCTGGAGGTCGCGAGCGTCACCAGGCTCGGCAAGGTCGTCACGGACGGCCGGGGCATGACGCTGTACCGCTTCGACAACGACACCGCGCGTCCGCCCGCCTCCACCTGCGAGGGGGCGTGCGCCAAGGCGTGGCCGCCGGTGTGGGCGGGCGCGGCCGAGACCGAGGTCAAGGGCGTCCGGCGGTCGCTGGTGGGCAAGGTCAAGCGGCCGGACGGCAGGTGGCAGGTCACGCTCGGCGGCTGGCCGCTGTACCGGTTCGCCAAGGACGCGAGCCCCGGCGACGTGAAGGGCCAGGGCGTGGGCGGCACCTGGTACGCGGCGGCGCCGACCGGCAAGAAGGCCCTGACGGCCGCGCCCACCGAGAAGGCGCCCACCGAGAAGGCGCCCACCGGGAACAAGCCCGCGAACGACCGCTGGAAGGGCTGGACGGTCGTCAGGGCCAAGCGCGATCCGAGGCTCGGACTGATCATCACCGATGGGCGGGGCCGCACGCTCTACCGCTATGACAAGGACACCAGCAGGCCGCCGAACTCCGTCTGCTTCGGCGCCTGCAAGAAGGCGTGGCCGCCCGCCGTGTTCAACGGCTGGAAGCATCTGAAGCTGGAGGGCGTCAGCAAGAAGGCCGTCAACTTCATCGAACGCAAGGACGACGGGAAGTGCCAGCTCACGATCAACGGCTGGCCCATGTACTTCTACGAGAAGGACGCGCGTCCGGGCGACACCAAGGGGCAGGGCGTCGGCGGGGTCTGGTGGGCCACGACCCCCGAGGGCAGGAAGGTCATGTCCGCGACCGGCAACGGTAACGGTTACTGAATTCGGCCGTCCGCGTCCTGATCCGCCCCCACGGGCGAAGGCGCGGGAGGTTCGTGGGTCGGTCGGGGCCCGCGAGCCTCCCGCGTCTTCTTTGCTCTGCTTACGCCATCGACGTTCCCCCGAGTCCCCTTTATCGAAACAAGTCCGTATCCGTACCACTGGTATCCCGTGGTATGGGCGGGGACATTGTTAGGCGTGGGCCGCTTTATGATCACGATCCCTTTCCGGACCTCGACAGGCACCCGCTCCAGTGATCGAATGAATACGGTCCCGCCATGGATGCGGCCCGGCGAAGTGCCCGCGCTTGGTGGGTGGCTTCAGGAGGCCCGATGGTCGAGCGGATCGGACGACGACCCGGCCGCGTCATGCGCGCTGAACGGATCGCACGGAGGAGAGCCATTCCGCCCGACCGGCACGCCCCGCCCGACCGGCGCATGCGGCGGAGCCTCCCCCCGCTCCGCGCCGCCGTGGCCCTGACCCTGCTGGCCGGCGGCCTCGCCGCGTGCTCGGGCGGCGGCGGGGGAACACCCACGCTGAACTGGTACATCAACCCCGACGACGGCGGCCAGGCCAAGCTCGCCGCGTCCTGCACCAAGGCGTCCGGCGGCAAGTACAAGATCAAGACCTCGGTGCTGCCGAACGACGCGACGCAGCAGCGCGAGCAGCTCGTCCGGCGGCTCGCCGCCAAGGACTCCGGGCTCGACATCATGAGCCTCGACCCGGTGTTCGTCGCGGAGGTCGCCAACGCGGGGTTCCTGCGCCCGTTCACCGCCGCCGAGTCGAAGCAGTTCACCGACGGGGTGTTCCCGCCCGCCGTCCAGAGCTCGACGTGGGAGGGCAAGCTCTACGCGGCGCCCTTCTGGGCCAACACCCAGTTGCTCTGGTACCGCAAGTCGGCCGCGCAGAAGGCGGGTGTCGATCCGAGCGCGCCCGACTTCACCTGGGACAAGATGATCGACGCCGCCGTCCGGACGAACACGACCGTCGCCGCGCAGGGCAACCGGTACGAGGGCTACATGGTGTGGATCAACGCCCTCATCTCGTCCGCGGGCGGCCGGATCATCAGCGACGCCGAGAAGGGCGCCGACGCCACCATCGAGATCGACTCCCCGGCCGGACGCCAGGCCGCGACGATCATCCGCAAGCTCGCCCGCTCGAAGGCGGCGAGCCCGACGCTGTCCACCGACATCGAGGAGCAGGCGAGGTCGGTGCTCAACGGGTCGCGCGGCGGATTCATGATCAACTGGGGGTACATCTGGCGCGCCGAGAACGGCGACGCCAAGGCCGGGGTGATCAACAAGAACATCCCCGCCGACCTCGGCTGGGCCCGCTACCCGAAGGTGAACGCGAACCAGGACAGCAAGCCCCCGTTCGGCGGCATCGAACTCGGCATCGGCGGCTACGGCAAGTACCGCGACACGCTCGCGGTGGACGCGGTCAGGTGCATCACCACCCCCGAGAACATGAAGCAGTACATGATCGACACGGGCAACCCGGCGGCCCGCGCGGTGGTCTACGACGACCCGCAGATCAAGAAGGAGTTCCCCATGGCCGGGCTCATCCGGGACTCGATCAACGCCGCGTCGCCGCGTCCCATCACGCCGTACTACACCGACGTGTCCGGCGCCGTGCAGAGCCGCTGGCACCCGCCCGCCTCCGTCGACCCGAACTCGACGCCGCGCAGGTCCGAGACGTTCATCCGCCAGGTCCTGCGCGACCAGGCGCTGCTCTGAAGGGACGGATGATGGCCGCAGTACAGAGCGCGCCCGCCGCGACGAAACGCAGGGCGGGACGCGCGGAGCTGTCCGACCGGAGCCGCAGCGAGCGCCGCCTCGGGCTGCTGCTGTCGGCGCCCGCCGTGATCGTCATGCTGCTGGTGACCGCGTACCCGCTGCTCAACGCGCTGTACCTGTCGCTGTTCCGGTACCGGATCACCGCGCCCGACGACAAGAAGTTCGTCGGCCTGTCCAACTACTGGACGGCGCTGTCGGACCCGCTGTTCTGGCAGAACGTGTTCACCACGTTCATCATCACGTTCGCCACCGTCGCCGTGGAGCTGGTGATCGGGTTCGGGCTGGCGATGGTGATGCACCGGGCGCTGTTCGCGCGGCGCACCGTCCGGACGGCGATCCTGCTCCCGTACGGCATCGTCACCGTGATCTCTGCGTTCGCCTGGCGGTACGCCTTCGACCTCCAGTCGGGGTTCGTGAACTCCTGGTTCGGGCTCGGCGACTACGCCTGGTTCTCCGGCCGCTGGTCGTCGCTGTTCGTGATCGTCCTGTCGGAGATCTGGAAGACGACGCCGTTCGTGTCGCTGCTGCTGCTCGCCGGGCTGGCGCAGGTGCCGAACGACCTCGGCGAGGCCGCGACCGTGGACGGCGCGACCGCCTGGCAGCGGCTCCGCCGAGTGACGATCCCCAACATGAAGGCCGCGATCCTCGTCGCGGTGCTGTTCCGCACCCTGGACGCGTGGCGGATCTTCGACAACGTCTACATCATGACCTCCGGCCAGCAGAAGACGCAGACGCTGTCGTTCCTCACCTACCAGCAGACGATCACCCGGACCGCCATCGGCCTCGGCGACGCGGTCGGCGTGCTGCTGTTCCTGTCGGTGGTCCTGATCGCGGTCGTGTTCATCCGCGGGTTCCGCGTGGACCTGTCCCAAGTGCGAGGTGACCGGTGATGGAGAGCGCCCGTTCCAAATGGCTGTGGATCGTCGCGTCCCTGCTCATCCTCGTCTGGACGGTCTTCCCGATCCTGTGGATCGTGATGCTGTCGTTCAAGCAGCCCGGTGAGATCGGCAACCAGAAGGGCTTCCTGCCCCACCACTGGACGTGGGACAACTACCGCACGGTCTTCAAGACCGACCTGTTCACCTCGGCGCTGATCAACTCGATCGGCATCTCGGTGATCGCGACGTTCGTCGGCGTGGTGTTCGCGACGCTCGTCGCCTACGCGATCGCCCGGCTGGAGTTCCCCGGCAAGAAGCTGATCCTGTCGTTCGCGCTGGCGATCGCGATGTTCCCGGTCGTCTCGCTCGTCGGCCCGCTGTTCAACCTGTGGCGCGACATCGGCCTGTACGACACCTGGCTCGGCCTGATCATCCCCTACATCTCGTTCGCGCTGCCGCTCGCGATCTGGACGCTGTCGGCGTTCTTCCGCGAGATCCCGTGGGAGATGGAGCAGGCCGCGCAGGTCGACGGCGCCACCGCCTGGCAGGCGTTCCGGAAGGTGATCGTCCCGCTGGCCGCGCCCGGCGTGTTCACCGCCGCGATCCTCACCTTCTTCTTCTGCTGGAACGACTTCGTGTTCGGGATCTCGCTGACCTCCTCCGACAACGCCCGTCCCGTCCCGGCGGCGCTGGCGTTCTTCACCGGCGCGTCGCAGTTCGAGCAGCCCACCACCGCCATCTGCGCGGCGGCGGTCGTCGTGACCGTCCCCGTCGTCGTCATCGTCCTGGCGTTCCAGCGCCGCATCGTGGCCGGGCTGACGTCCGGCGCCGTCAAGGGCTGAGCCCACCGGGATTAGGGAGAACCATGGCCGCCATCACCATGAAGAAGATCGTCAAGAGGTACGGTGACGGTTTCCCGGCCGTGAACGAGGTGTCCCTGGACGTACGGGACGGCGAGTTCATGATCCTGGTCGGGCCGTCGGGCTGCGGGAAGTCGACGCTGCTGCGGATGATCGTCGGGCTGGAGGACATCACCTCCGGCGAGATGGTCATCGGCGACCGCGTCGTCAACCGGGTCGCGCCGCGCGAGCGGAACCTGTCGATGGTCTTCCAGAACTACGCGCTGTACCCGCACCTCACGGTCTTCGAGAACATCGCGTTCCCGCTGCGGCTGGCGAAGACGCCCGACGCGGAGGTGAAGCGCCGCGTCAACGAGACGGCCGAGCTGCTGGAGCTGACCGAGCACCTGGAGCGCAAGCCCGCGAACCTGTCGGGCGGGCAGCGGCAGCGCGTCGCGATGGGCCGCGCGATCGTCCGGCA
This sequence comes from Actinomadura litoris, assembly GCF_009733595.1. Taxonomy (GTDB): domain Bacteria; phylum Actinomycetota; class Actinomycetes; order Streptosporangiales; family Streptosporangiaceae; genus Spirillospora; species Spirillospora litoris. Next base: position 486,920 of record NZ_WOFH01000005.1, read on the forward strand.
GGCCGACGCGTTCCTGTTCGACGAGCCGCTGTCGAACCTGGACGCCAAGCTGCGCGGCCAGATGCGCACCGAGATCTCCCGGCTCCAGCGGCGGCTCGGCGTCACGACCGTCTACGTCACGCACGACCAGACGGAGGCGATGACGCTCGGCGACCGCGTCGCGGTGCTGCGCAAGGGCGTCCTCCAGCAGGTCGGGAGCCCCCGTGAGCTGTACGAGCAGCCGGTCAACCTGTTCGTCGCCGGGTTCATCGGCTCGCCGTCGATGAACTTCCTGCCCGCCTCCGTCGACGGGACGACGCTGGAGACCCCGCTCGGCCGCTTCGAGGTGCGCGACGAGCGCAAGGCCGCCGCGCTGGAGGGCCGCGAGGTGGTGCTCGTCGGCATCCGTCCCGAGCACTTCGAGGACGCCTCGCTCGTCAGCGAGGAGAAGAAGGCGCACGGCAGCGTCGTCGCGGCCCACGTGGACGTGACCGAGTGGCTGGGCAACGAGCTGTACGCCTACGTCCCCTACGAGGCCCCGGACGACCTCGCCGCGCAGCTGCGCGAGCTGTCCCGCGAGCTCGACGGCGACCAGCTCCGCACGCAGGCCGTCGTCGCGCTGGACGCCTCCAGCCCGATCACCCCCGGGCGCGACGCCGAGCTGTGGATCGACACGTCCCGCATCCACATCTTCGACCCGTCCACGGGTGACAACCTGACCCGCGACGAGGAGCACGTCGCCGAACTCGGACGGCTCGGCGAGGAGCACCGCGAGGCCAAGCGCGACGCCCAGCGCCACGCGGAGCGGCCCGCACCGGAGGCGTCCACCTCGGAGGCGTCCACCTCGGAGGCGTCCGCGCCGGAGGCGCCCACCGAGCCCTGACCGGCCGCTCCTCCCCGTTGATCTTGTCTGGCACGATCGGGGGCATGACTTCCGGGGACATGTACGAGCGCTTCGCCCACGAGTACGCCGCCCACGCCGAGGACAGCGCCTACAACGCCTACTACGACCGGCCCGCCCTCCTCGGCCTGGCGGGCGACGTCGCGGGGCTGACGGTCTTCGACGCGGCGTGCGGCCCCGGCCTGTACGCACGCGAACTCCTGGACCGGGGAGCGCGCGTCCTCGGCTGCGACGCGTCCCCGACGTTCGTCGAGCTGGCCCGCGAGCGCACCGGCGGCCGGGCCGACCTGCGCGTCCACGACCTGACCAAGCCCCTGACCTGGGTCGAGGACGGCACGGCCGACCTGGTCGTGCTCGCGCTGGCCGTCCACTACTTCGACGACCGCGTCGCCCTGCTGCGCGAACTCCGCCGCGTCCTCACCCCGTCGGGCGCGCTCGTCCTGTCCACCGAGCACCCGATGGCGACATGGTTGCGCCTGGGCGGCTCCTACTTCACGACCGAGCCCGTGGAGGAGTCCCTCAGCGCGGAGCACGAGTGGCCCATCCGCGCCTGGCGCCGCCCCCTCACCGTCACCGTCGCCGAGTTCCGCGAGGCGGGCTTCTACATCGACGAACTCCTGGAACCCCGTCCCGCCCCCGAAATGGCGACCCGCTATCCCGACGACCACGCGCGCCTGGAGCAGTCCCCCGGCTTCATGGCCTTCCGCCTGCGCCCTCTACCGTGACGGCGCGGGGATCTTGCCTATGCCGAGGGCGTTCTCGCTGGGGAGCAGGCCGGATTCGAGTGCCTTGACCAGCAGCGGCGTGGTCAGTTCGGCCAGGCGGGCGGCCTTGTCGGCGCCCAGGGCCTGCCAGGGCGCGTAGGCGAGGTCGTCGGTGGTGCGCTCGACGTCGTCGCGCAGCGCGCGGAGTCCGTCGGCGGCGGCGCCGTCGGGGGTGAGGAGGCCGCGGCCGATGAGGCGGTCGCGGGCGGCGGTCCATTCGGCGTCCGTCCAGCCCCGGGTGGCGAAGGTCGCGGGGGACGCGGCGCCGATCGCGGCGAAGGAGACGAGGGCCTCGGCCGGGTCGAGGCCGGCGGTGAGCAGGGCGGCGATGTGGCCGTCGCCGCGGTGCTCGCGCAGGATGCCGATGGCGTGCCAGAGGACCAGGTGCGGCTCGTCCGGCCAGGGGACGGCGGCGTAGGCGGCGGCGAGCGGGCGGCCCGCCAGCGGGGCCGCGAGCGCGGCCTCGCGGGCGAGGTCGGCCGCCTCGGAGAGTTCGCCGACGGCGTCGCCGAGGAGGGTGCGGTAGAGGCGGTCCACGACGCGGGTGCGGGCGGCGAGGACGCGGTCGGGGGACGCGGTCTCCCAGTCGGCCGGGAAGTGCGCGGCGATCAGGCGCGGGCTGAAGCTGTAGAAGGCGGACGCCACGCGTTCGGCGCCCACCGCGCCGAGGGGCGCGGCGCGCCAGGCGAAGTAGCTCGCCCAGCGCTCCTCGCCGTCGAAGCCGAGGGCGGCGGCCTCGGCGAACATCTCGGGCGCGTACCAGAACGGGGCGTGGACGGGTTCGAGTTGGTGCCACATCCGGCGGGCCAGGCTCGGGTCGGTCATGTCGGGCTCCTCAGGTCGGCTGGGCACAGCATCGCATGATCGTTATGGGGCGCTCGCGGGGGCCTCGACCTGTGATTCTCCGTCCGGGTGAGCAATCGGCGACGCGCGGTTTACTTTTGGCGCAATCGGCGGATGGGACGTTAAGTCATACCGTAGGCTCCGCCCCAGAGCCCGACCTGGAAGCCCTCGAACGCACCGCCGAAACCGTCCGCCGCTCCGACCCGCCGCGCGCCCCGTCGGGTCGGTTTGGAGCGGTCCCAGACCGTCAGCGACCCGTCCCGGGCCGCCGGTGGTCCGGTTCCGCCCGCCGGACGGCGCCTGCCCACCGGACCCCCTGTGGCCCGGGCCCGCCGCTCGCCCGCGCGGGACCGGTGCCGCCCGGTACCCGTGCCGCCGAGCGTGTCCCGGAAAGGTCAAGATCAAGTCGTCCGGCGCGTTGCCCGATCACTTACCGCAGGTGAATGATTGCGATGCGCTTCCGACCCTCTGTGTGGTGATGCAGTGAATCTCGGCACGACGGACCCAGGCTCCCGCGACCGTGGCGGCCCTCGGCGGGCCGCGACGTGAGCGGGATGGAGCGGCTCGGCGACCCGCTCGGTTTCACCGCCGACCCGGAGGAGGCGCGGCGGGCGCGGCGCACGGTCCGGGAGCGGGCGGGCAAGGTCGTCGCCGACCCGGCGCTGCTCGACGACGTCGAGCTGATGAGCGCCGAGGCCATCGCGAACGCCGTCCTGCACGGGACCGGGCTCATCAGGGTGACCGTGGAGACCGACGGGCGGCGGCTGCGCGTGGAGGTGGCCGACGACGGTCCGGCCGGCGCCGACCAGCACCGGCGGTGCCGCCTGGACCACGGGCGCGGGCTCACCGTGATCGACGCGCTCGCCGAGGAGTGGGGGCTCGACCAGACGCCCCGCCGCACCCGGCTCTGGTTCGAGGTCGACGCCGCCAGGGTGTCCGCGGGGGCCTGAGACCGGGGGGCGGCGGGCAGATCGTCTCCTGGGCGGCGGTTCGTCCGGCATGGGTAGTCTGGATCGACCATGGAGACGACGTCCGGCGGGTTGCGCGAGCGCAAGAAGGAGGCGACGCGCGAGGCGCTGCACGACGCCGCGATGCGCCTCGCCGTCGAGCACGGTCTCCAGGAGGTCACCGTCGAGGCGATCGCCGACGCGGCCGGGGTGTCGCGGCGCACGTTCTCCAACTACTTCGGCGGCAAGGAGGAGGCGCTCCTCTACGGCGACGAGCGGCGCATGCAGAACCTGCTGGAGCGGTTCATCGCGCGCCCGTGCGACGAGTCGTCGTGGGCCGCGCTGCGCGGCTCGCTGCACGCGATGCTCGCCGAGGAGGGCGAGCGCGATCCGCGCTGGGTGGCGCAGGCGCGGCTGGCGCGCGAGCACCCCTCGGTGATGGCGCAGCAGCTCGCGCACTGGGCCTCGCTGGAGCGCACCTTCGCCGACCTCATCGCCGTGCGGGACGGCCTCCCCTCCGGCGGCGCCCGCCCCCGCGCGATGGCGGGCGCGTTCATGGCCGCCCTGCGCATCGCCGCGATCGTCTGGACGGACGAGCGGCCGCCCCGCCCGCTGGCCGAGATCGCCGACGACCTGCTGCAGGAGATGGCCCGGCCGTTCGGCTGAGGGGTCAGGGCCGCGGGATGTTGCGCAGGTTGCTGCGGGCCAGGTCCAGCATCCTGCCGACGCCGCCGGTCAGGACGGTCTTCCCGGCGGCCAGCGCGAAGCCCCTGATCTGCTGCGCGGTGACGCGCGGCGGGATGGACAGCGCGTTCGGGTCGGTGACGACGTCCACCAGGTAGGGGCCGGGCGAGGCGAGCGCCCTGCCGAGCGCGCCGCGCACGTCGGACGGGCGCTCCACCCGCGCCGACTCGATGCCCGCCGCCTCGGCGATCGCCGCGTAGTCGACGGCCTCGTGGTCGGTCTCGAACGAGGGCAGGCCGTCCACCAGCATCTCCAGCTTCACCATGCCGAGCGACGCGTTGTCGAAGACGACGATCTTCACCGGCACGCGGTGCAGCCGCACGGTGAGCAGTTCGCCGAGCAGCATCCCGAGGCCGCCGTCGCCGGAGACCGAGATGACCTGGCGGCCGGGCGCCCCGTACTGCGCGCCGATCGCGTGCGGGAGGGCGTTCGCCATGCTGCCGTGCACGAACGACCCCATCACGCGGCGCCGTCCGTTGGGGGTGATGTAGCGGGCGACCCACACGTTGCACATGCCGGTGTCCACGGTGAAGATGGCGTCTTCCGCGGCGAGGTCGTCCAGGACGCTCGCGACGTATTCGGGGTGGATCGGAATGTGCCGGTCGATGTCGCGCGTGTACGCGGAGACGACGTTCTCCAGGGCACGCGCGTGCTTGCGCAGCATGTCGTCCAGGTAGGAGCGGTCGTGCTTCTGCTCCACCTTCTCCAGGACGAGCCGGAGCGTCTCCCCGATGTCCCCGTGCACGGCCAGGTCCAGGGGTGTGCGGCGGCCCAGCCGGGACGGGTCGTCGTCCACCTGGATGGTGTTCTTACCGGGCAGGAACGGGTCGTAGGGGAAATCGGTGCCGAGCAGCAGGACGAGGTCGGCCTCCTGCGTCGCGTCGTAGCAGGCGCCGTAGCCGAGCAGCCCGCTCATACCCACGTCGAACGGATTGTCGTACTGGATCCACTCCTTGCCGCGCAGCGCGTGCCCGACCGGCGACAGGACCTTGTGCGCCAGCGCCATCACCTCCGCGTGCGCGTTCCTGACCCCCGCGCCGCAGAACAGCATCACCCTGCGGGCCCGGTTCAGCGCGCCCGCCAGCCGCTCCACCTGGTCGGGCGGCGGACGCACCACGCCCTTGCGGACGAGGAGGTCGTGCTCGCCCGTGGGCTCGGTCGCGTCCCGGCTGGCGATGTCGCCCGGCAACGTCAGCACGGCGACGCCGCCGAGCCCGACCGCGTGCTGGATCGCGGTCCGCAGGATCCGGGGCATCTGCGCCGGGCCGTTGATCATCTCGCAGTAGTGGCTGCACTCGGCGAACAGCCGCTCGGGACGGGTCTCCTGGAAGTAGCCGCTGCCGATCTGCGTGCTCGGGATCTGCGAGGCCAGCGCGAGCACGGGCGCGCCGGAGCGGTGCGCGTCGTACAGGCCCTGGAGCAGGTGCGTGTTGCCGGGCCCGCAGCTTCCGGCGCACACGGCGAGCCGTCCGGTGGTCTGCGCCTCGGCCGCCGCCGCGAACGCGCCCGCCTCCTCGTTGCGGACGTGGACCCAGTCGATGCCGTCCGTCCGGCGGACGGCGTCCACGACGGGGTTGAGGCTGTCGCCGACCACCCCGTAGATCCGCCGCACCCCGGCCTGCCGCAGCACCTCGATGAACTGGTCGGCGACCGTCGCCATCGTCCCCCCACGTCCCCGGTGATCGTCAGAGGGGAGATGCCCGGGGACCGCCACGGTGAACCCGCAGGTAATCAAAATGTGAACCAATTAGATCCGGCGGGACTAGGGTGGCGTCATGGACGCTGATGGCGACGCGGAACTGGACTTCTGGTCGTTCGTCGACCTCGCCGGCCGCCGTCTGTCGGAAGAGTTCGGCTTTCCGCACCGCGCCGCCACACGGTTGTTGCTGACGCTCAACCGGGCGTCCGCGATCGTCACCTACGACCTGGAGTCCACCGTGCACCGCCCGCGCGGGCACTCCTGGTCGGCGTTCCGGCTGCTGTTCGTCACCTGGCTCGCCGGGCCGCTGGAGCCCGGACGCGCCGCCACGCTGGCCGGGATGAGCAGGGCGGCCGTCTCCAACCTCGCCAAGACCCTCGTCGCGGACGGGATGATGGTCCGCACGCCCGGCGAGCGCGACGGCCGGTCGGTGATCCTGTCGCTGACCGATCAGGGCGGCAAGGCGATGCTGGACATCTTCACCGGGCAGAACGAGCGCGAGCGGCAGTGGGCGAGCGTGCTGACCGAGGCCGAGCAGCAGATACTGATCATGCTGCTGGACAAGCTCATCGCCGGGCGCGACCGGTTCGACGTCCGCGAGCGCAGCTAGCCTGGCGGGCGGCCGGCCCGGGGGGCGACCCTTCCCTGATCCCGACCGGCGTCGTAATGTCGACGCAAAGTAGTAAACACGTTAATCATTTGCTGGAGGCGAACGAGACCATGGCCCACTACCGCCGGGCCGGCGACGTACCGCCGAAGCGCCACACCCAGCACAGGGACGGCGCGGAGCGGCTGTACTTCGAGGAGTTGATGGGCGAGGAGGGCTTCTCCTCGGACTCCTCCCTGCTCTACCACCGGGAGATCCCCTCGGCGATCGTCGACTCGCGCGTCTGGGAGACCCCCGACGCCGCGACGACGCCGAACCACCCGCTCAAACCGCGCCACCTCAAGCTGCACGAGCTTTTCCCCAAGGAGACCTGGAGCGAGACCGACACGGTGACCGGGCGGCGGCTGATCCTCGGCAACGCCGACGTCCGGCTGTCCTACGCCGTCTCCAGCGCCGCGTCCCCGCTGTACCGCAACGCGACCGGCGACGAGATCGTCTACGTCGAGTCCGGCAGCGCGACCGTTGAGACGATCTTCGGCGCGCTCTCGGCGCGGCAGGGCGACTACGTGGTCATCCCCACGTCCACGACGCACCGGTGGCTGCCCAACGGCGACCTGCCGCTGCGCACCTACGTCATCGAGGCGACCGGGCACATCACGCCGCCCAAGCGGTACCTGTCGCGCTTCGGCCAGTTCCTGGAGCACGCCCCCTACTGCGAGCGCGATCTGCACGGCCCCGGCAACCCCATCCAGGTGGACGGCAGCGACGTCGACGTCCTGGTCAAGCACCGCGGCCCCGGCGGCGTCGCCGGCACCCGGCTCACCTACGCGCGGCACCCGTTCGACGTCGTCGGCTGGGACGGCTGCCTCTACCCGTTCACCTTCAACGTGGACGACTTCGAGCCGATCACCGGCCGCGTCCACCAGCCGCCGCCGGTGCACCAGGTGTTCGAGGGGCACAACTTCGTCGTGTGCAACTTCGTCCCGCGCAAGGTGGACTACCACCCGCTGTCCATCCCGGTGCCCTACTACCACTCCAACGTGGACTCCGACGAGGTCATGTTCTACTGCGGCGGCGACTACGAGGCCCGCAAGGGGTCGGGCATCGGGCAGGGCTCGGTGTCGGTCCACCCCGGCGGCCTCGCGCACGGCCCGCAGCCGGGCGCGTACGAGCGCAGCATCGGCGCCGAGTTCTTCGACGAGCTGGCCGTGATGGTCGACACCTTCCGTCCGCTGGAGATCGGCGAGGGCGGTCTGGCCGGTGAGGATCCCGCGTACGCCTGGACCTGGGCGAGGCGGTCATGACCGAGCCTCTCGCCGCCGTGGCCCCCGCCATCGAGCCTCCCGCCCTGTTCACCGGGCTGTGCGACGACGCGGCCGTGTTCCCGCCCGGCCTCGCGCCGCTGGCGGAGGCCGTTCCCGCGCACCGCCGGCACCGCGCCGCCGCCTACGCGCCGATGGTCGGCCCGCTCGTCCTGCCGGTGAACGCGCTGGGCGACCTCGGCCCGATGCTGCGCGAGAAGATCGGCATCTCGGTGACCGCGCCCGGCGGCCCCGACGACGTCACCGAGACCTTCGCCGCCGCGTCCGGGATCCCGGTCGAGCTGCACGGGATCGAGGTCGCCGTCCCGCCCGGCATGTCCCCGGGCGACTTCTTCCGCGCCCTCGACCGCGCCCACGCCGGACGCGAGGACGTCCCCGTCTGCGTCGAGGTGCCCCGCGACGAGCGCCGTTCCGAGATCATCCGGGGCCTCGCCGCGACCGGCCACCGCGCGAAGTTCCGCACCGGCGGCGTGACGGCCGACCTGTACCCGTCCGTGGAGGAGCTGGCCGACGCGATCAAGTCGGCGGTCATCGCGGGCGTGCCGTTCAAGGCCACGGCGGGGCTGCACAACCCCGTCCGGCACACCGAGCGCGCGACGGGCTTCGACCAGCACGGCTACCTGAACATCCTGCTCGCCACCGACGCGGCGCTGGACGGCGGCACCGCCGCCGAGCTGGCCAAGATCCTCGACCAGCGCGACCCGTTCTTCGTCGCGGGCGCCGTCCCCGCGCTCGCCGACCGGGCCGCCGAGATCCGCTCGGCCTTCCTGTCCTTCGGGACGTGCAGCATCGCCGAGCCGCTGGGCGACCTCGCGGGTCTCGGCCTACTCCCAGACGAGTTCTTCCAGGAGGATCTGTGACCCGTATCGCGATCCCGGCGGATTCTCCGTTCGGCCTCGCCAACCTGCCCTACGGCGTGTTCTCGACACCGGGGCTCTCACCCCGCGTGGGCGTCCGCGTCGCGAACACGGTGGTCGACCTGGCCGCCGCGCTCGGCGACGACGTCTTCGCCCGGCCGTCGCTGAACCCGTTCATGGCGCAGGGATACGGACGGTGGGTGGAGGTCCGCGAGCGGATCATCGACCTGGTGTCGGGGGACGTGCCGGGCTCGGCCGTCCACCCGGTCGGCGCGGTCACCCCGCACCTGCCGATCGAGGTCGCCGACTACGTCGACTTCTACGCCTCCGAGCACCACGCCTCCAACCTCGGACGCCTGTTCCGCCCGGACTCCGAGCCGCTCATGCCGAACTGGAAGCACCTCCCGGTCGGCTACCACGGACGCGCCGGGACGGTCGTCGCGTCCGGCACGGACATCGTCCGCCCGAGCGGCCAGCGCAAGGCGCCGTCTGAGGACACGCCCTCCTACGGCCCGTCCCGCCGGTTGGACATCGAGGCGGAGGTCGGCTTCATCGTCGGCACCACCTCCCCCCTGGGCACACCCGTCCCCACGGACGAGTTCTCTGAGCACGTCTTCGGGGCCGTCCTGCTGAACGACTGGTCGGCGCGTGACATCCAGGCTTGGGAGTACGTCCCGCTGGGGCCGTTCCTGGGGAAGAGTTTCGCGACGTCCATCTCCCCTTGGGTCGTCCCCCTCCTCGCGCTGGAATCGGCCCGCGTGGCCACTCCGCTGCAGGACCCCGAGCCTCTCCCGTACCTCCAGGAGAAGAACGCATGGGGGCTCGACCTGAACCTCGTCGTCGAGTGGAACGGCCAGGTCGTGTCCCGTCCGCCTTACCGGGAGATGTACTGGTCGCCTGCGCAGATGCTCGCGCACATGACGGTGAACGGCGCCTCGTCCCGCACCGGCGACCTGTTCGCGTCCGGGACGGTGTCGGGCCCCGAGAAGGACCAGCGCGGCGCGTTCATCGAGCTGACCTGGGGCGGCAAGGAGCCCGTCGAGGTGAACGGCGAGCCCCGCACCTTCCTTGAGGACGGCGACGAGGTCACGATCTCCGCGACCGCGCCGGGCGCGTCCGGCGCCTCGATCTCCTTCGGCGAGGTCCGGGGCCGCGTCCTGCCCGCACGCTGAACCGCCGGGCCCGGTCGGCGACCGGGCCCGGCGGTCAGTCGGTGCAGACGGTGCCGGGCGCGGGCAGCACGAGGTCGGTCAGGTACTGGTTGGTCGCGTCCCGGACGCATGCCGACGACAGGAACATGCTGTAGTCGTCGCCTTCCCGGCTCAGGACGACGCTCCCGGGCAACTGGCCGGCGAACGCCCGGCCCGCCGAGTGCGGCGCGTGCGCCTGGTGCGTCGACTGGACGACCAGCGCCTTCGGGCCCTGCGGGACCCTCCCACCGGCACGCGCGGGCTTGGCGGGCACCGGCCAGCCCACGCACCCGATGAGCTTGGCCCAGCCCGACACGGCCCCGCCGAGGTGAGGCGAACGCGCCTTGAGCGCCTTCTGCGCCCGCTCGGCCTGCTTGAACGTCCGGATCTGCCGGTGCGTGTCGAGGCACCCGCCGACCTGCTCCTGGACGCGGTCGAGCGTCCGGTCGGCCGCGGTGGCGAACCCCGACGCGTCCCCGCCCCGCGCCTTGGCGATCGCCCCCGCGAGCCGGGGCCAGAAGAATCCCTTGAGGTCCAGGCTCTCCTGCGTGGCCTCGCGGATGTCCTCACCCGTCAGCGGCCGCCCGTCCTCGACGGGGATGGGCTCACGATCGGCGCGGGCGACGAGCGCGTCGTACTCGGCGCCGACGTCGTGCCCCTTCAAGGCGCACCTGTCATCCGTGCCGCACCAGGCGGCGAACCGGTCGAAAGAATCCTCGGCGGCGGACGCCTCATTCAGCGCCTGGTCGAGCGGCGAGACGGTGTCGTCGAGCGCGGTGTCGGCGTTCAGCGTGCGGAGCCGTCCGGGGAAGAGCGCGGCGTAGGTGCGTCCGAGAAGGGTGCTGTGCATGATCCCGTACCAGTTCAGCTGCCGCTCCCCGAGCTTCACACGCAACGCCTCGAAGTCCCTGGCGGCGCTGACGGAGTCGACATTGGCGACCAGCGGCCCATTGCGCCGCAGGCAGTCCTCGCCGAATCCGCGATTGTGCTCGGCGAGCCTACGGAAGGCGCCACGATCCTGGGGAAAATGAGTGACCCCCTCGCCCTTCATCGGCACCGCACACCGCACAGGCGCACTGTGCCCCACCCCCCGAGGGTCGATCGCGACGATGTCGAACCGCTGCGTCATCGCCCCGGCGAGCTCGGGAAACCCGCTGCGCATCGCGAGCCTCAACTGCTCGATCGCGGACCGCCCGGCCCCGTTGTTGAGCACCAGCGTCCCCTGCCGGCGCGCCGGATCACCGGCCGCCCGCCGGACAAGCGCCAGCTCGATCTGCGCGCCACGCGGCGTGGACCACTCCACCGGCACCCGCATGGTGCCGCACTGCAGGCCCGCGAACTCGGCGTCGGCACAAGCACGCCACGCGATCCCCTGCGCTGCCTGCGCGGGCGCGGCCAGCACAGGGGCCAACATCACCCCACTCGCCAAAACGACGACCTCCACCCGCAGCCCGAAGACTCCGCCCACACCCAACCCCTTAGAAGCAGTTATGTACGCTAGAAGCTATAACCAAATTGACAGCCTCACAGTCGCCTCGTCAAGGGGCAGGGGGCCCGCAAGTTAGAAGCACTACTGTCGGCGATACTCTTTAACCCACGGTGGAAAGGGGTGGTGACATGGCGAAGAGCGCGACGTCTCCCCGCGAGCGGTACCGGGCGCAGGTCCGCGAGGAGATCAAGGAACGGGCGTGGGAGCAGATCGCCACCGCCGGAGCGTCCGCGCTGTCCCTCAACGCGATCGCCAAACAGATGGGCATGAGCGGCCCCGCCCTCTACCGCTACTTCGCCGGACGCGACGAGCTGATCACCGAGCTGATCAAGGACGCCTACCGCAGCCAGGCCGACACCCTCAAGGCCGCCGTGGCGGACAGCCCCGACCTGGCCACCCTCGCCCACGCCCTACGCCGCTGGGCGCTGGACGACCCGCAGCGCTACTTCCTCCTGCACGGCACACCGATTCCGGGCTACCACGCCCCCGACGAGACGACCGCGATAGCCGACGAGGTCATGCGCCTCGTACTGGACGCCTGCCAGGAAATCCCCGCCGCCGACCCGCCCACCGACTTCGAGGAACACCTGGCGACGTCCCGCCACTGGGCGAAAGACCACCCGGCCCCACCCCAAGCGCTGCACCGCGCCCTGTCCACGTGGACGCGCGTCCAAGGCGTCCTCTCCCTGGAACTAGCCGGCCACTTCGCCCCCATGGGCTTCGACCCCGCCCGCCTATTCGAGGCCGAAGTAGAAAGCCTGACAACCCCCTGACCCGCCGCCAGGACGAGGCGGGCCCAAGTGCAGGCCCAACCTCACCTAAGCCCGAGCCAGCTCCCGAACGACGAGCGCGACGGCATACTCGACATCGCTCACCGGCGTAATCCGCCGCCCGTCACCCCAGGTGAACCACCAGGCCCCCTCGAAGAAGTCGCACCCGACCTCAACCAGCCTGTGCGGCCGCCCCCGCCACACCACACTCAACCCCGCCGGCGCCCCACGCCGCTCAACCACCCCGCACGCCAGTTCCGGACGTAGGTCGAGGACTGCTCGCAGCGCACTCAGATGCGTCTGCCGGTCGCTCATAGGGGCGGGAAACGCCTGCCAGCTCACACCCATGACACACCCATGACGGTTCACCTCGCAGTTATCGATTGGAAGCGGCGCGGCCGGTGGTCCGGGGGGCATGACACCGACCGCGCCGCGCTCACCCAGACCCCGACGAGCCCTTACGGGCCCGCCGGGCCTGTTGCTTGAGGGCCTCGCGCAACAGCGACGCAGAGGGATGCATGAGCGTGGGCTCCACACCCGCCGCCGGGTCGTGCAGGCTGGCGACCCACTCACCGAGCCGGCCGTCCTGCCGCACGGCCCGCCAGATCCGCCACCCACCGAAGTCACCTCGCAGTGACTCCAGCTCCCGCTCGTCCCGCGCTCGCCCGTCCATCACCGACCCCTTGCTCGCCCGCCTGCCGGATTTCGTGCGACAACCTTCACACGCTCGACTACTCTCAGCTACAGCCCCAACACTCCCCAGGCTTCACCCCAGCTGTCCCGAGGAGCCTCCCCATGCCGAACGAACAAGCCGGTTACACCCGAGACCCGCTGCTTCGGACATTCGGCGCGGTCCTGCGCGCTCACCGAGAGGCAGCGGGCGCCTCGCGCCCCCAACTCGCGCAGGCGCTCGGCTGTCAGCCAGGGTGGATCGAGAAACTGGAGACCGCCCAGAAGCCCTGCTCCGAAGCCACCGCCGATGACCTGGACGTCTACTTCCAGACCCCGAAGCGTGTGTTCTGGAAGATGTGGCTTGAGATCAAGCGCGAAGGCAAGCACGTCGCAGCGCCTCCGGGATTCTCCAGGTATGCCGAGATCGAAGCCAAGGCTGTGGCGGCCCGCTTCTTCGAAGCTCAGGTAGTGCCCGGCCTGCTTCAGACACCGGCCTACGCGCGGGCGGTCCTGAACTCGGGACTGGCCCCTGAGATGCTCGAAGAGCGCGTCGCCTCGCGTATGGAGCGTCAGGAGATCCTCGCCCGGGACGATGCGCCTCGCATGTGGTACGTCCTCGACGAGGCCATCCTGCATCGTTGTGTCGGCGGGCCGCTGGTCATGGCGGAGCAGCTGGATCGATTGATTGACGTGACTGAAACGAACCCTAAAATAGAAGTCCGAATGCTGCCATTCTCCTCAGTTACTTACGCTGGCCTTGATGGGTCATTCTTTGTGTTGAGTCTTCCCATGGGCATAGATGTCGCCTATCATGAGGGTCCTGAGGTCAGCCAGATAATAGAGGATGCGGCCACGGTCGCCGAATACAGAGTGCGCTTCGACCTGGTGATGGGAGAGTCGCTTCCGACTGGAGGCTCTCTCAAGATGATCAAGATGGCTCTGGAGGACTACTCGTGAATGCCTCTGACCTGCAAGACCTTCGCTGGCGTACAAGTAGCTACAGCAGTGGTCAAGGTGGCGCCTGTGTCGAAGTCGCGCCACACGGCCCAATGGTGGCCGTACGAGATTCTAAGAACACGAGCGGTCCAAAGCTGATCTTTGATGCTTCTGCTTGGCAGGTCTTCGCGCAGCGCGTGAAGGTGAACGAATACGACCTGAGGGGGTAACTATGGTTGCCTCGGACGTCCGATGGTGCAAAAGCAGCCGCAGCAGTGGCCAGGGTGGCGACTGTGTCGAGGTGGGCCAGTGGCGCAAGAGTAGCCGTAGTGGCGGCCAGGGTGGCGACTGCGTGGAACTAGCGGACACTACATCCGCGATCCTGGTTCGTGACTCCAAGGATCCGAATGGTCCTCGGCTGGCGCTCGCCCCCGCCGCCTGGCGAGTATTCGCCCAACACGTGAAGGCGGATGTCTTCGACCTGTGGGGTTAATTATGGACGCATCGGACGTCCGATGGCGCAAAAGCAGTCACAGCGGCGGCCAAGGCGGTGCTTGCGTGGAAGCTGGCCGGTGGCGCAAGAGCAGCCGCAGCGGCGGCCAGGGTGGTAACTGCGTCGAGGTCACAGATGCGGCGTCCGTGATCTTGGTGCGAGACTCCAAGGACCCGGACGGCCCTCGGCTGGCACTCACCCCCGCTGCCTGGCGAGCTTTCACCAAGCACATAAGGCGGACCCCACCCTCTGAGCGCTAGGGCGCCACCATCCGCATGCGGTAACGAAACCTCCAAGGACGACGAGAACCTGACGTGGAGTATCAGGCGCGGCTGCTGGTGAGGTTGCGAACCCTGTAGGGGCGATAAGAACGCAGGCGCCCCACGAGCGCGGCCGTGGCAGCGCCCCAGATTGCGAACCCTCGCGGAGGGGCAATGAGGACCGCGATGGGCGCGGTCACGGAGCGCACGACGCGCACCTTGCGAACCCACCTAGGGCCGATGGACAGTCCACCCGGGTCAGAATGCCGCTGCGGATGTTGCGATCCCGCGTAGGGGCGATGAGGACGCGCGAGCGCCTGACGGACGCGGACATGAACTTCGAGTTGCGAACCCGCGTAGGGGTGATGAAGACAGGACGATGTGCCCGCCATGGTCGCCATGCGACGGTTGCGAACCCTCGTAGGAGCGATGCGGACAACCGCTCATCATGGCGCGGCTCTGGCCGTCTGAGCGTTGCGAACCCTCCCAGGGGCGATGAGGACCCCACGGTAAAGCCACAGGTCTGTGAGGGGAAGCACGGCCTGCTCGAAGCGGAATCTTCAGCGATCCGCCGGTTGTGTCGTTGACCCTGGCGTGTCGCTGAAAAACCTTGATCAAGCTTGTATCGGCGACCCGGGTGGATGAAGAGGTTACGACGCATTGATGACGGCGGTGCATCGCAGGTTCAGCGTAGGGCCTCGCGAAGCTCGGTGACGTCCGGTCGGCCCGACGTGCGTGAGGTCAGCTGGGTGTGCGAGCGGCGTAGCTACTCCAGTAGCCGCTGCGGCGCCGTGCCCTTGGCAACCGTCGACGCCTGTCTTGCATTCACAGGCGAGCCCTTGGCCTGAAGTCGGCGGTGCTCAGCCGGACGCCGAAAATCGCGGGCATGGTTGGGGGTGGCGTCTTCCGCTGGTCGGGGTCACTTCGCCGAGACCGTGACGCGCCTGACGTACGCGTACTTGGCGTGCCGTCGGAGGTTCTTCCAGTCTGCCGGCCTTGCCGATGGCGGTGACGCGCCGGGCGCCGCTCCGCGCGATGGCGTCGCCAATATGCCTGTTACGCGAGGCTTGTGCGCTTGCAAAGATGGTTCCAGAATCCGGCGGATTCCGACAAAGGCATCCTTAACGATGATCCACATTCTGGTAAGTTGTCGTTTGAGGGAAATGAGATGTTGAAGACCCGTATGCATGGGAACTTCTGCGTCCGTTCGAAAGGCCGTGATCACCCGGGGTCAGTGCGCTATGGGCGGTCTGCTCGTCGGCGCGCTCGGGCTCGCCGTGCTGTCGGGGTGCGGTGGCGACGACGACCACCCTGCGGGGCAGCGCGGGGCGACCGAGTCGGGCGGACGGCAGGAAGCTCGGTTCACCGTGGCGGGGACCGGCGACTTCCTCCTGCACGAGGTCGTGACCAAACAGGCCGCCTCGGATGCGAAGGCCAGGGGGAAGAGCGGGTTCGACTTCAGCCCGATGCTCGCCCAGCTCAAACCCATCATCAGTGACACGGACCTGGGAGTCTGCCACGTCGAGACGCCGTTGGCCCCGCCATCGGGGCCCTTCCAGGGCTACCCGATGTTCAGCTCACCGCCGCAGATCGTGAGCGCGATCCGCGGGCTCGGCTACAAGACCTGCTCCACCGCGTCCAACCACTCCATTGATCAAGGAGAACCGGGCGTGCGCCGAACCATCGACGACCTGGACAAGGCGGACATTCGGCACACGGGCACAGCCCTCAGCGCGAAAGATGCGGAGCGGATAAACATCCTGAACGTGAAAGGGGTCAAGGTCGCCCAGCTCTCCTATACCTTCGGCACCAACGGCATCCCGAAGCCCGCCGGAAAACCCTGGATCGTGAACTCCCCTCTGAACCCCAAAAGGATCCTCGCCGACGCGGCCCGCGCCAAGCAGGCAGGCGCCGAGATCGTGATCCTCAGCCTGCACTGGGGTGAGGAGTACAAGCACGAGCCGACGGCTGAGCAGCGCAGTCTGGCGAAGACCTTGATGCGCTCGCCCAATGTTGACCTGATCCTCGGCTGCCACGCGCACGTCGTCCAGCCCTACGAGCAGATCAACGGCAAATGGGTTGTGTACGGCATGGGGAACGTGGTCGCCAACCCGACCGCCAACACCCAGGCCACGCACGAAGGGATCGTCGCGAAGGTCACCTTCACCCGCAACTCGCAGGGCCAGTGGAAGACGCAGCCCTCCTTCGTCCCCACGCTCGTCACGCCCGGCACCATCAGACTCCGCGCGCTGAGCAGTGATTCAGGAAGCCAGGCCACCGTGGCCAGCACGACCCGGGTCGTACGAAGCCTCGGATACAACATCCCACTCGCCTCAACCCAGAACTAGGGCCGACGAGAACCTGCAAGCGCTGCTCCGCCTGCCGCTGACGCCCGAGTTTCGATCCCGCTCGGGGCGATGAGGACGTCGCCCAGCCGTCCGCCAGGGACCATTCCGGAGGCGTTGCGAACCCTGCTGGGGCGATGAGGACAGGTCGATGCGAAGGGAATTCGTCGCACTGCTGAATGTTGCGAACCCTGCTGAGGGCGATGAGGACCACTACGCCCTGGCCGCCATGGCGGCCGCCGTGTTCGCGTTGCGAACCCTGTGGGGGGCGATGAGGACGTGTATGAGTTCGGCGACCCGGCCACCGCGGCGAAGGTTGCGAACCCTGCTGGGGGCGATGAGGGCCCCACGGTAAAGCCGTAGACCTGAGAAGGGAAGTGGGGCTCGCTGGATATGGGTTCTTCAGCGGTCCGCCGGTCGTGTTGGCGAGGCCGGTGTGTCGCTGAAGAGTCTGGATCCACTTCGTGGCGACAGGTCGGGGCCTAGCTTGGAGATGATCAGGGTCGCCTACCAGCCGGCGCCTATGTAGCAGAAGCTTCTGTAGTGGTCGGCGGTGTAGTAGAGGTTGCCGCCCCTGAGTCTCCGGACGAGGCGATGGCTGTCTCTCGGCGCGTTCGGCCTACTGCTCGGGTGCACGTCGTACTCGTTGTAGGTGCCGTATGACGGCAGTCGCGGTGTACTGACGTTCTTGTAGGTTTTTCCGCCCCAGATGAAGGCGACGCGCCCGCCCTCGTCCATGCGGTACTGCTTGTTGACATCTCCGTTGCGCACCCAGCCGTTGCGTTTCCACCACCTGGCGATGGCGGTGGGAGGGTTGCTGCACATCGGGAAGCCGCGTGTCCATGATTCGGAGGCCGGGGCTGATGGTGCCGGGCGGGTCGGTGCGGACGAGGCGGCGGGAGCGGCGCCGGTGATCAGGGCGGCGGCGGCGAGTGGTGTCAGCCATCGGGCGGCTCTCTGGGCCAGCATGGATTCCCTTTCTTGCGTTGAGAAGCGAGGAGAGGTTTCGTGGCAGCGCATTATCGTGCGGTGTGGTCAGTCGTGAGCCTCGATGATGCGCCGCTATGTGTACATATTTGTTGGCGTGGGCGGCCGATCGCGTGGATCTTTGTTGCGCGAGTCAAAGTTAGCAGGTGCCATTTATTGATCACAAGCTTGCGACTCAATGGGGACTTGCTGTCCATTCATTGCAAATGGATGAGATTTGGCACTTGGTTGTTGTCTGGTTGGAACAGTCCGAAGGGTGGGGCGGCATGCCGGGGTGGGACCGGAAGGGTCTGGGGATCTGCCTTCCTTATGGGCGCTGAGCGCGGAGGACCGGTTGGCCCGTTGCATCGGTGATTTCGGACCGGTCGCGCGACGGCGGTGATTCGAGGGCGTCCAGCATGTCAGCGTGGTCGTCAAAGGGTCGCAACCGTCTCGGGTGGGCCAGAGTTTCAGATGGTGGCGAAGGTCGGGAATTTTTGGCCCTTGGCGACATGGGTGGGCGGTGAGACGCTCACCGCCCACCCGGCCCCAGCGGAGGGTGCCTTCCTGAAAGGAGACCGTTTTGCTGTCTCGACGCTCCCCGGCGCGCCGCCGTGTCATGGCGGCCGCGCTCACCGTGGCGGTCGCCGGTGTCTCGCCCGCCCCGGCCTCCGGTGCGACCGTTCGGCATCGCTTGTCCGGCCTGGAAATGGTGCAAGAGAGCGGGAAGGTCTCGCCCTACGAGGCCAGGACCGCCCACTGCCCCGAAGGCAAGCAACCCGTGGGAGGAGGCTTCGATCTGCCCGAGGGCCATAGTGTGGCCGCCTCGTTCCCTGTCGCCGACTCCGGGTGGCTGGTCAAGGCCCGCTCCGACAACGGCGACACCGCCCCGTTCGAGATGACCTGGTACGCCATGTGCGCGACCCCGTCGCCCGGCTACAGGATCATCAAGAACTCGGGGGTCGTTCCCAACAGGCATGGCGTCGGAATGGAGTGCTGGAACGACGCACCCCCGTACCCCCATTACGAACACATGGTGAATGTCGGAGGCGAGGCCAAGGGGCCGACTGCGGCGCTGACCGGTGCCAATATGTCGTACCAGCCGTCCCGCACCTACATTCGCGGCTTCGCCGGGGGCGCGCGAACCGACTCCGACACCGTGGAGGTCGACCTCTATGTGATCTGCATCGAGAACTCCGACGGCAGCGCCGACTGGTACAAGGAAGAACGGGGTTCCTACCTCAACGGCGACGGGCCCACCTGGGCCTGCCCGCGCGGCACGAGCAGCGTCGGTGTCGGCTTCTTCAGCTGGGAAGCCTTCCTGAGGTCCAGCAGGCCGCACGCCACCGGCAAGAGCGACTGGAAGCTCACGGGGGTCAACCCCAGCGGACCCGGTTACGAGATATCCGGGAACCTTATTTGCGAACGCTATTGACGCGGCTAGCGGGAGAGGGTCCAGGCTGTGGTTTTCAGGGTGCCTGTGGTGCCCAGGTCCAGGGTTCCTGACGGCTGGATGGTTTGGGGTTGGCGGCCTGGGGCGGGAACTATTTGGAGGTAGATGCCTTTGATCGGTGGGTCGACTGAGTCGGCGACCGTGTTTCGCCAGACGACCACCGCTTCGGCTGCCTTGCCCGGGGTGAGTGTCAGGGGGTGCGGGCCTGCGTCTTTTACCTCTGTGGGGCCTTGAACGATTCTGATCGGGGCCGGCTTGCGGGAGGCGTCCAGGACGGTGAGGCCCGGGTAGCCGTTCAAGGTGTAGGGCTTCGTGCCGCAGTTGGCCAGTTTGATCCGCATCGCGCGCAGGCCCAGGGCGGCGTCCGGGATGTCCGAGGTGATCGAGATGCCGTCCGGGGGGCAGGGCGGCGGCGAGGGGGACAGCGCGGACTTGGGCAGCATCGACGGCGGCGGGACGGCGGCGGTGGTGTCGGTGGACGGCGCGGATCCGCATGCGCCGCACAGCACCACCGCCGCGGCGATGATCGGCCAGGCTCGGGGACGGCGGGTCACCCGCTCAGCATGTCAGGTCAGGAGCAGAAGGCCGTCTCGGCGGCCTTCTTGATCTTCGCCTGGAAGGCCGGGTTGCCCTCCTCGCCTTCGGTCTCGTTGTAGGTGATGACGGCCTGGCGGCGGCCGTCCGCGCTGGTGTAGGCCCAGGTGCGGTAGCCGGGGAAGCCGCCGTCGTGGCCCCAGCCGTAGCCGCAGGAGAACCTCGTCCGGGCGACGCCCAGGCCGTAGTCCTCGACGATCCACTCGTCCATCACGGGGCGGGTGGTCGTCAGCTCGCGCATCTGGCGCGCGGGCAGGATCCGGCCGGTGAACAGGGCCCGGTGGAAGCGGGCCAGGTCGTCGACGGTGGAGATGAGGCCGCCGGAGCCGCGTCCGCTGGACGGGCTGACCTCCGTGCTCACGTCGCCGTACTTGCCCCAGTAGCCGTGGATGTAGGGGCCGGGGAACGCGCGGCTCGACGTCGGGAACGAGGTGTGCCGCAGCTTGAGGGGGTTGAAGATCCGGCGCTTCAGCTCGGTGCCGAGCGTCCGGCCGGTCGCCTTCTCGACGACCATGTCGGCGAGGATGTAGTTGGTGTTGGAGTAGTTCCAGTCTTCGCCGGGCTCGTACTTCGGCGGCTGCTCCATGGCCATCGCGATGAGTTCGGGCTTGGTCCAGGTGCGCTTGGGGTCCTGCAGGAGACGCGGGTCGCGGGTGTAGTCGTTCAGGCCGGTCTTCTGCGCGAGCAGCTGGCGGAGGGTGATCTTCGAGCCGTCGTTGCCGTTGCCCTGGACGACGCCGGGCAGCCACTTCTCGACCGTGTCGTCGAGGGAGAGGCGGTGCTCGGCGGCGAGTTGGAGGACGACCGTCGAGGTGAACGACTTGGTGAGGCTCGCCGCGCGGAACATCAGCCGGTGGTCCATGGGGGCGCCGGTCGCCTTGTCGGACACGCCCGAGGTGACGTAGGAGACGTGTCCGCCCCGGCGCATCATGATGTTCACGCCGGGGACGCCGGAGGCGACGAGGTCGTCCGCCGCGGCCTGGACCTTGGGCTTGGGGGCGGCGTTCGCGGCGGGGACGACGGCGGTGACGGCGAGTGCGGCGCCGAGGGCGGCGGTGAACAGGGCCGGGATGCGCGACATGGTGACTCCTCGTCGGTTCGTGCTGACGTGATCAACACTGCCGAAGCAGAGTCGGCGCGACACTGGGCCCAGGGCCCGAGCGGGGGTGTAGCTGTCTACACCATGGCTGTCCCCTGTGGGAGGGACCCTTCTGGCCTGTGATTTTGGCTCGGCCGGGGGACGCCTCCGGCGTGGCCTTCTCCGTAGCGTTCCGGGGCATGAAGGCATCCAGACTGACCGTGATCGTTGCCGCTGTCGTCATGACCGGTGCATGCGGCGGCGCCCCCGGGGTCGCCGCGCAGCGGGTGGCCGATACGGAATCGCCCCACAGCCCTGCGATCGACGCGTTCTTGGACGCGACGCTCCCGAAGGGGCCCGGGGGTACGGTCGTCGCCGCGCGGGACGGGCGGCTCGTCCACTGCGCGGGCTTCGGGCTCGCCGATCGCGAGAAGGCGGTCCCGGCGGGCTGCGACACCGCCTACGACATCATGTCGATCACCAAGCAGTTCACCGCCGCCGCGATCGTGAAGCTGGAGATGGCGGGACGGCTGCGGGTGACCGATCCGATCAGTACCTTCCTCGGCCCGGTGCCCCCTGACAAGCGGGGGATCACCGTCCATCATCTGCTGACGCACACCTCGGGGCTGGACGACGAGCAGGGCGGAGACGACTACGAGAAGGTTTCGCGTGGGCGCATGCTGAGCGTCGCGCTGAAATCCCGGCTCCAGTCCACTCCAGGTGCCGAGTTCCATTACTCCAACCTGGGTTACAGCGTTCTCGCGGCGATCGTCGAGAAGGTCTCCGGTGCCGGTTACGAACGGTTTCTCGCACGGGAGTTGTTCGCGCCGTCCGGGATGCGGCAGACGGGCTATGTGCTGCCGCGCTGGCGGCCGGGGCAGATCGCGGTCGAGTACGACGAGCAGGGCGAACCGCGGGGGCGGCCGAACGAGCACCCCTGGGCGCCGGACGGTCCGTACTGGTTCCTGCGCGGCAACGGCGGCATCATCTCAACGCCGCGTGACATGTTCCGCTGGCATCGCGCGCTGGAAGGCGACTCGATTCTGTCCGCGGATGCCAAGGCGAAGATGTTCAAGCCCTATGCCTACGTCGGGGCGCTGAACGGCGGCAAGTACTACTACGGATACGGCTGGGGAATCACCGATACCAGCGCGGGGACGGCCATTGAGCACACCGGCGGGAATGACTGGTCCTTCGGGGACTTCGCCCGCTTCCCCCGGCGGAAGACGATGGTCTTCTGGATCACCAACCACGTCCAGCGGGAAGGGAAGTGGAACCTGGAGGATCTGGACGCGGAGCTGACGCTCGGCGTGGAGAGGCGCGCGTCGGGTTGAGGCCGGGGCGCGCGGCGCGGTGGGCGGGCACCGCGCCGCGCGGCCGGTCAGCGGGCGGTGGTGAGCCACTCCTCGAACGTCGGGCCCGCGAGGACGGTGTCCGGGCCGGCGAGCAGCACGCCGGTCTTCACCAGCTCGAAGTCGGGGTCGCCCGGCCGCTCGACGCCCTCGACGCGCGGCGGGTCGCCGCGCCGCGCCGCGAGCCGGGCGGCCATGTCGACCAGGTCCTCCTCGCGCGGTCCCGCGATGTTCGAGATCGGCGGGGCGTCCTCGGCGCCGGGCGCCGTGGCCAGGTCGGCGAGCGCCTCGGCCACCGTCCGCGCGGCGACCGGCTGGACGCGGGTGGACGGGACGTGGCTCACGTCCCCCTGCCGTCCCCATTCGAGGTTCTGCGCGGCGAACTCGTGGAACTGCGCCGCCCTCAGGATGCGCACGGGGATCGGCCCCGCCAGCGCGACCCGCTCCTGCTCGGCCTTGGCCGCCATGTAGCCGCCCGAGAACCGGTCGACGGCGAGGATGGACAGCACGACCATCCGGCGCACGCCCGCCCGCCGCCCCGCCTCCATCAGGTTCCGGACGGCGGTCGTGAAGAACTCCGTCGCCGCCGCCTGGTCGATCGTCCCCGCGTTGCTGACCTCGATGACGCACTCCACGCCGCTCAGGGCGGCGTCGAGGCCGTCCCCGGTGATCACGTCCACCCCGGCGGACCGGGACACCGCGACGACGTCGTGGCCGCCGGTCTCCAGGATCTCGACGACATGACGGCCGACCATCCCGGTCGCTCCCACCACTGCGATCTTCATATCTCTTCCTTCCGTCACCAGAGCGACGACGCACCCCCGGTCCCTGTGACCGCGCGACCGGAGTACAAGGCCCGGACGCGGGCGGCCACTAGTGGCCGTCCCCAGATAAAGCCGCGAGATACGAGGTAGGGGGACCGCCTGCCCGGCGGGCGGGCGGGCGAATGGTCCTTTCGTCCGTGGCGCGCCGTGGCGGGTTGGAGGATGTCGGGTGGTCGGCCGAGGGGCCGGTCCCGGCGTCGGGTTGAGGAGTATCGGTGGGATTTCGGACGGGTTCGGCGGTGGTCGTCGCGTGCGCGCTGGCCCTGACCGGCTGTGACCTGGGGGGAGCGAAGGATTCGGAGGGGAAGGGCAAGCCCGCGGTGACCGAGGCCCCCGCCACCGACGGCGGCGAGCTGGCCAACCGGATCTCGGCGGCGTTCAAGAAGGCGCGTGCCGTGCACGCGTCCGGCACCTGGAAGGACAGCGGCGGGGGCGTCTCCCGGATCGACATCCGGATGCAGGGGGCGGACAGGCAGGTCGACGCGAAGGTCTTCGAGCTCGGCCGGATCGAGTTCGTCCAGGTGGGCGAGAAGGCGTATCTCAAGAGCCCGGCGGTGTGGAAGCTGCTTGAGAACGAGTCGAAGACGAAGGGTCTCGCGGCGCGGGTCGGCGACCGCTGGGGGGCGCTCAACGCCTCCGGAGGGCAGTTCGTCGACAAGCTGGTCGGGCTGGACGCGCTGCTGGTCCTGGCGTTCGGCGGCATGAACCCGCCCGGGACGGTGACCACGCTCGGCGGCCGGCCCGCCCGCGCCATCGGCTTCAAGGACTCGCCCGGCAAGACGATGTACATGGCGGCGTCGGGGGACGCGCGGCCGTTCGCGTTGGTCGACGGCAAGGAGCGGCTCGGCTTCGAGTACGACGTCCCGGTGCGGATCGAGGAACCCCGCGACGTGGTCTTCCTCCCGCACATGACCGGCGCCGCGTCCCGTCCGGGGGCGGAGCGTGGTCGGGGCGGTGTACGGGCGGTGTGATGTGCGGAAACGTTCGCGCATCCTGAACGGCGGGCGGGGACCGGCCGTACAGCCTGGGTGACGGGTGACTTTCCGGAGCGGAGGGGGGCCGTCGCCGTGGGTGTCGAGGACGCGTCGCGACCCGCCGGACGAACCGGACGGCGGGGAGGTGCGGTGGGCGGGGTGCTCGGTGAGGTCACGCTGCCGGGGACGCGGCGCTCGGTCGGGGTCGCGCGGGGTTTCGTCCGGGAGCTCGCGGCCGGTTTCGAGGATCTGGACGACCTGGTGACCGTGGTGAGCGAGATGGTCGCGAACGCGGTCACGCACACGGCGTCGGGACGGCGGGACGGCCACGTGCGGGTGGTGCTCGCGGAGGCCGCGGGACGGTACCGGCTTGAGGTCGCCGACGACGGCGCGGACGGCGCGCTCCCCCGGGTGAGGGAGGAGGCCGGCGCCGAGACGGGGCGCGGGCTGCGGATCGTCGCGGTCCTGGCGGAGCGGTGGGGGTTCCGGAGGGACGGCACCCGCACCGTCGTCTGGGCGGAGTTCCCCGTCCGCAGCGGGGAGGCCCCGGCCCCGGCCGGGGAGGGCCGGGGCCGGGGGCCGGTCAGCGGCCCCGGTTGAGCTGCCGGGTGGGCATCTGCCGGGCGTTGCGCCGGCCGCCGGCGAGACCGGCGGCGCGGAAATCGTGGTTCTTCTGCTTCCCCTTCTTCCTGAATTTGGCGAAGGGGTCGGATTCCGGGTTGTTCATGGCGCGCATGAGTAAACCACCTCCGGGCATACGTGAATTCGGCCATGAAAAGGCCGCGAAAAGGCAAAGAAAAGACGCGAGGACGCCCTGAACGCGAGGTCAGGGTGTGTCTGCGGTACTGAGAGGTGGGAGCGGCCCTGAGGGCGGCTCAACCGAGGTGGGGGATCAGAGCTCCATGCGTCAGAGCATGGAACAGCCGCCCGGCGATGTCAAGTCCGATTTCCGTGAACCCGGAACGGCGGGAGTGGAGAAACGTTCGAGGACACGGCGGAAAGCATCGGGAGGGCCCATGGACATTCTGGCGGCGCTGCGCGCCCTCGGGCGCGGGTTGGAACACGAGCCGCCGCCCGCGCTCGTCCTGCAGCGCGGCAGGCTCGCCAAGGCGATCGCGGCGCGGCGGTGAGGCTCCTGGCCTGGGCGGCCGTGGGGATGGCCGTGGTGGTCGTCACCGCGAGCCTGTCGGCGTACGGGTACTACTGGAAGCTCCAGAGCGCGGTCGAGCACGAGGACGTCGACAAGCTGATCGGCGGGAACCGGCCGAAGAAGCTCAACGCCGCCCGCGACATCCTCGTCCTCGGGTCGGACACGCGCGAGGGCGCGAACGCCCGGTACGGGCGGGGCCTGCGGCACAAGCCGCCCGCGTCCGACACGATGCTGCTGCTGCACCTGTCGCCGGGCGGCGGGCAGGCGCTCGCGGTCAGCTTCCCGCGCGACCTGATGGTGCCGATCCCGGCGTGCACGCGCAAGGACGGGACGAAGGCGCCCGCCAGCACCGTCGCCATGCTGAACGAGGCGATCGCGCGGGCCGGGCCGAGCTGCACGGTCAACACGATCGAGCAGGTCACCAAGATCCATATCGACCATTTCGTGCAGGTCGACTTCACGGGGTTCAAGAACATCGCGACGGCGGTCGGCGGGGTGCCGGTGTGCGTGACCGGCGACGTCCACGACAAGGACTCGGGGCTGAACCTGACGAAGGGGCGGCACCGGCTGAAGGGTGAGGACGCGCTCGCCTACGTCCGCAGCCGCAAGGGGTTCGGCGACCACAGCGACATCCAGCGGATCAAGCGGCAGCAGCACTTCTTCGGCGCGCTGGCGAAGGAGGCGATGAGCGGCGGCGTCCTCACCGATCCGGGCCGGATGAACGCCCTGCTCCAGGCCACCGCGAAGTCGCTCACGACCGACCGCGCGCTGACCGTCGGCGAGATGCTGAAGATCGCGCAGGGGATGCGGGACCTGAGCGCCGGGAAGCTGCGGTTCGTCACCGTGCCGTCCGGCGAGTACGCGCCGGACAAGAACCGGGTGGCGCTCGCGCATCCCGCGTCCGACGCGTTCTTCACCGCGATCCGCAAGGACCAGGCGCTGCCCCCGCCCACCAGGGCGCCGCGCGTGCCGCCAGGGAAGGTGCGGGTGCTCAACGCCTCCGGCGTCGAGGGGCGGGCCGCGCAGGTGGCGGCCCAGCTCAAGGACGGCGGCTGGCAGGTCACCGGGGTCGGCAACCTCGCGCGGCCGGCGCGGGTGACGGTCATCCGCTACGCGCCGGACGTCCGGGCGCGGGCGGCGGCGCTGGCCAGGCTCGTCCCGGGTGCGCGGACCGTGCGCGTGCCGGCCCCGGGCACGCTCGACCTGGTGATCGGCGCGAACTTCACGAGCGTCCGGACCTCCGGCGGCGGTGTGCCCGTCCAGCAGGGCGAGAGCCGGGCGAGTGAGGCGGTGTGCGAGACCGTCACCAGGTGATGGCGCGATCCGTGGGGTAGGGGTCGTTGACGCCATGCGCGGCGAGCGGCGAGCCTGGAGGCCATGCAGCGCGTCGCGTTCGTGATCTACGAGGGGTTCCAGGCGCTCGACCTGACCGGGCCGCACGAGGTGTTCCAGACTACCGGGCGGTACGAATGCCGGGTGGTGGCGGCCGAGGCGGGCCTCGTCCGCACCAACAGCGGTCTCGCCGTCGAGGCCGCGTACGGCATCGCGGACCTGCGTCCCGACCTCGTGGACACCTTGATGATCATCGGCGGGGTCGGGGTGGACGGCGCCCGGGAGGACGCGGCGCTGCTCGCCTGGATCGGCGCGGCCGCGCGGTCCGCGCGGCGCGTCGCGTCGGTGTGCAGCGGCGTCCTGCTGCTGGCCGCCGCCGGGCTGCTGGACGGGCGCCGCGTCACCACGCACTGGAGCCGCGAGACGCAGCTCAGGCGCGAGTTCCCCGGCCTGGACGTCGACTGCGACCCGATCTTCGTCCGGGACGGGCGGTTCTGGACCTCCGCCGGGGTCACGGCCGGGATGGACCTCGCGCTCGCCCTGGTCGAGGACGACCACGGACGCGAGGTCGCGCACGCCGTGGCCCGCGAGCTGGTGCTGTTCCTGCGGCGTCCGGGCAGCCAGTCGCAGTTCAGCGTGCCGCTGTGGTCGGCGCAGCCCGCCTCCGACCCGGTCCGGACGGCGGTGACCTCGATTCAGGCCGACCCCGGCGCCCGGCACGCCATCGCCGACCTCGCCGAGCGCTGCGGGCTGAGCGCGCGGCACCTGCAACGCCGCTTCACCGCCGAACTCGGCGTCCCGCCCGCCGCCTACGTCGAGCGGGTGCGGGTCGAGGCGGCGCGGCGGGCGCTGGCCGAGGGCGACGAACCGGTCGAGGCGCTGGCGCGCCGCCTCGGCTTCGGGACGGGCGAGACGCTGCGCCGCGCCTTCCACCGGCGGGTCGGCGTCGCCCCGTCGGACTACAGGGACCGATTCCGGGGAGCGAGGGAGTTCTCATGACCACGTACGGACTGCTGATCTTCGACAAGGCCGAGGAGCTGGACTTCGTCGGCCCGTGGGAGGTGTTCACGGCGTCGGCGATGGTGCGCGACGAGGGCGACCGGGCCGTGCTCATCGCCGAGACGACCGGCCCGGTCCGGTGCGCCAAGGGCATGCGCGTGCTGGCCGACCACACCCTGGACGACCACCCCGACCTGGACGTGCTGCTCGTCCCCGGCGGCTACGGCGCCCGCGAGGTCCAGCCGCACAACGAGACCGTGACCGGCTGGATCGGCCGGACGGCCGCGGACGTCGACTGGGTGACCAGCGTGTGCACCGGCTCGTTCCTGCTCCACGCGGCGGGCGTCGCCAAGGGGCGGCGCGTCGCGACGCACTGGGGCTCGGAGGACCTGCTGGAGGCGTCCGGCGGCGTGACCGTCGTCCGCGACGCCCGCTACGTCGTGGACGGGAACCTGGTCACGAGCCAGGGCGTGTCGGCGGGCATCGACATGGCGCTGTGGCTGGTCGGGCGCATCCACGGCCGCGACCACGCGCGGGCCGTCCGGCGCTACATCCAGTACGAGCCCGCCCCGCCCTACCTCGCCGACGAGCCCGTCGCCTGAGCGGCCCAGCGGTCGAAGACGCCCGCGTCAGGGGTCGAAGACGTTCGCGGCGCCCATCGCGACCCGGCCGCGCACGTCGTCCGGCGTCATGATCTGGCCGGATCCGCCGAGCACCAGCAGCGGCCAGTGCGCGGCGACCGCGTCGACCAGCTCGGCGGTGAGCAGCTGCGACTCGGTCCCGTCGAAGATCTCCAGGGCGACCGGGGTGTAGGGCGGCTCGCCGAGGAGGGCGCGGTGCGCGAGGAGCGCGGACGGCTCGACCGGCGCGGCGCCCGGCGACTGGAGGCGCATCCACACCCAGGCGCCGCCGCGCTCCAGCACCGCGTCGGTGTCGTCGCCGGGGCCGGACCGCGCCCCGGCGGACCGGACGAGCCGGGCGAACCGGTCCGGGGAGACCGTTCCGGGCAGCAGCAGCGTCGCCCGGCGGACCCGGCCGCGCCGGTGCCCGGCGGGCGGGGCGTGCAAGCGGCCCTCGGGCTGGAAGAAGTCGGTGCGGCGCCGCGCGAGGCGGCGGTGGAACTCGGCGACGGTGATCACCGCCTCCCCGAAGTCGCACACCGCGAGCGGCCAGCGGTCGGCGGCGGCCAGCACGATCTCGGCGGCGAGCCACTCGCTGTCGCGGCCCGCGTGCACCTCCATCATGATCCGCGTGCGCGGCGGCGCGCCGAGCGCCCGCGCGCACTCCTCGCGCAGCGCGGCGGCGCGGATCGGCTCGTCCGGCGGGAACGGGTAGACCAGCACGGACCCGTTCCCGCGTTGCAGGACGGCGACGTCGGGCTCGGTCACCGAGGGCTGGTGGACCCCGCCGAGCGAGACGACCAGGTCGCGGATCTCTCCGGACGGGATCGGCGCGCTGGAGACGAGGTTGACGTCGTGCGACACCGCGCCCGGCCTAGCCGGCCGCGGCGGCGACGGCGGTGGTGAGCGCCGTGGTGAGCGCGGCGCCCGCCGATCCGTCCGGGTCGCGTTCGGGGTCGTAGATGGCGACGTGCAGCCCGACCGCGCGGGGGCTCGCCAGCAGCGCCGTGAGCACGGAGGTCAGCTCCGCGAACGACAGCCCGTCCGGGTTCGGCGAGTCGACGGCGGGCATGACGGACCGGTCGAGGATGTCGGCGTCGAGGTGGATCCAGAAGCCGTCGATCGGCGCGGCCTCCAGGTACGCGCGGGCCTCCCGCCCCGCCGCGTCCGCGCTGTGCTCGCGGATGTACTCGATCGGGAACCGGCGGATCCGCGACGTCTCGAACGCCTCCAGGTCGGAGTCCTCGAAGTCCTCCGGCTCGCGCTGGACGCCGATGTGCGCGACGTGCTCCTCGACGACGTAGGGGCGCAGCCCGCCCTGGTCGGTGAGCGCGTCCGGGCCGTGGCCGGTGACCAGGCCGAGCGCGAGCCCCCCGGCGGTGAGCCGGCCGGCGTGCGCGGCGGGGTCGAGGCGGGGCGAGTAGTCGTCGTGCCCGTCCAGGTGGGCGAGGCCGTAGGTGCCGCGCGTCCGCAGCGCCAGCATCGGGCCGAGCAGGATCGAGCAGTCGCCGCCGAGCACGAGCGGGAACCGGCCCTCGTCCAGCAGCGCGCCGATCCGCTCCGCGAGCAGCGGCGAGTACGCGGCGAGGCCGGGGCCGTTCAGGTAGCCGGTGGCGGTGTCGGGGCCGAAGATGTACGGCGGCGGCTCGACGCGTCCGGCGTCGTCCGCGCCGACGCGGTCGGCGATCCCGTGGCCGCGGAGCGCGTCCGCGAGACCGCGCACGCCCGGCTCGTGGCCGTCGCGCGGCGGTCGTAGCCCGAGGTTGGAGGGAGCGTCCAGCACCGAGATCACGCTAGGCAGCCTAACGTTGGGGAGATACCGGACGTGGAGGAATTGATGACCGTTTTGGGCCGCCTCACCGAACGGATCCTCGGTCTACCCGCGGCATCGACGTCCGCAACGTCATCCGCGGGCGCGGGCGCGGTCGGCGTGGCGCGCGACCTGAGGGTGCCGATGGCCGACGGCGTCGACCTGCTCGCCGACCTGCACCGTCCGCGTGGCGCGGGCCCGCTGCCCGCCGTCCTCGTGCGCACCCCCTACGGCCGGAGGCAGGCGCTGGTGCGGGTGCTCGTCGGCGTGCTCGCCCGGCGCGGCTTCCAGGTCGTCGTGCAGGACGTGCGCGGGACGGGCGGCTCCGGCGGCGACTTCCGCGCCTTCCACGACGAGCGCGCCGACGGCCTCGCCACCCTCGCCTGGCTGCGCGCCCAGCCCTGGTGCGACGGACGGGTCGCGACGGCCGGGGCCAGCTACCTCGGCTTCGCGCAGTGGGCGCTCGCGCCGTACGCCGACCCGCCGCTGGCCGCGATGGGCCTCGGCGTCACCGCCTCGGAGATGGTCGGCTCGTTCTATCCGGGCGGCGCGCTCTCCCTGCACAACACGCTCGTGTGGTCGTCGCTGATGGGCACGCGCGACGGGCGGCCGCTGACGCACGCGCGGCGGGTCAGGCGCGCGATGCGGCACCTCCCGGTCGGCGAGGCCGACACCGCCGCGGTCGGACGGCCCGAGCCGTTCTTCCGCGAGGTCACCGCGAACGCCGAGCGCCGCGAGTTCTGGGACGCGACCGACCACAGCGCGGCCGTCGCCGCGACGACCGCCCCCGCCAGCATGGTCACGGGCTGGTGGGACCTGTTCCTGCGCGGCCAGCTCCGCGACTTCGAGGCGCTGCAGGACGCCGGACGGCAGCCCCGGATCACGATCGGGCCCTGGGGGCACGACCTGAAGGCCCTGCGCGCCGTCCTGCTCGACCAGGTCTCCTGGCTGGACGCGCACCTGCACGGCGACGCCGCCGCGCCGCGCCGCGCGCCCGTCCGGCTGCACCTCCAGGGCGCGGGACGCTGGCTGGACGTCGAGCGCTGGCCGCCGCCGGGGACCGAGCCGACCCCGCTGCACCTGTCGCACGTCCTGACCTGGGACGGCGACGCGTCCGGCGCCGAGCCCCTCGCGTTCACCTACGACGCCCTCGACCCCACGCCCAGCGTCGGCGGCCCGCTCCTCGCGCCCGGACGCGGCGGGCAGCGCGACAACACCCGCCTGGAGCGGCGCGGCGACGTGGCCGTGCTCACCGGCGCCGTCCTCGACCGCGACCTCGACCTGATCGGGCCGGTGTCGGCGGTGATCCACGTCCGCACGAGCACCGGGCACGGGGACCTGTTCGTCCGGCTCAGCGACGTCGACCCGCGCGGCGTCTCCCGCAACGTGACCGACGGCGTGCTGCGGATCGGCGCGCCGGGCATCGTGCGCGCCGAGGTCGAGATGCGCCCGACCGCGTACCGGTTCCGGCGCGGGCACCGGCTCCGCGTGCTGCTCGCGGGCGGCGCGTTCCCCCGCTTCGCGCGCAACCACGGCAGGGGAGAGCCGGCGGGGCGGGCCGTCGCGTCCAGGCGCGTCCGGTTCGAGGTGCACCGGGACGCCGACCACCCGTCGTCGCTGCTACTGCCCGTCTGGCGCGGCTGACGCCTCGGCCTCCGCCGCTTCGGCCGCCTCGGCCGCCTCGGCCGCCTCGGCGCGGAGGCGCTCGTACTCCTTCAGCACCTTCTTGCGCGAGCGCGTGGACAGCCGGTCGATGTAGACCTTGCCCTCCAGGTGGTCGGTCTCGTGCTGGAGGCAGCGGGCCAGCAGCCCCGTCCCCTCCACCGTGACCGGGTCGCCCTTCAGGTCGAAGCCGTGCACGGTCGCGCGGTCGGGGCGGGCCAGCTTCGCATACGGGCCGGGCACCGACAGGCAGCCCTCGTCGCTGTCGTCCAGGTGCCGCTCGTCCAGCGGGGGAAGCTCCAGGACGGGGTTGACCACGACGCCCCTGTGCGCCACTTCCTCCTTGTCGGGGCAGTCGTAGACGAAGATCCGCAGATCGACCCCGATCTGGTTCCCGGCCAGCCCCACGCCCTTCGCCGCGTACATGCTCGCGAACATGTCGTCGGCCAGCTCCGCCAGCGCCGCGTCGAACTCCTCCACCGGGCGGCACGCCTGGTGGAGGACCGGAGTCCCGACCAACGTGATCGCCCGCACCCGCCCCGCCATGACCGCTCTCCTCCAGCCCGGCGCACACTCGGCGACCGCGACACCAGAGATTTTTCCACCTTCGGCGACACCGCCGGTATCCGTGGCCCCGCCCGCCGGCCAGGAGGAGGCGCGGGGCGCGGTTCGGGCCCACCCCCCTACGGCCCGACACGCCCCGCACGTCCGTACCAGAACGGTACGGCGGGCCGCTTACACAGCGCTTACATGTGCCGGACGGTATGAGCCGGAAGTCGCGCGCCGCCGAGCCCGGCGGCGGGCCGGACGCACACCGTGTTCCGTTCGTCGCACACCGTGAACCGCTCACCGACGCGGGCCCGGGAACGCTCGATCCGGTCGTGGCGGGCTCGCTACGTTCGTCTCGTCCGCCGGATGAACGGCGCGGCCGCTCCCTGAGGGAGCGGGCCGCTTCGGGGGGAGCGGCAGGCCACGGCAGAGGGCCCGCGGCCGACCCGGCGGAACGGGGGGTAGAGGGGTCACTTCTTGGGGGGAGTGGCCCCTCCGTCTTTCCGGGGCATGAATGCTGGAGAACCTCGATTCCCTCTCCCCTTGACGGAATCGGTCAATGAAGGGCATTCCCCCCAATGAACCAGAATTCCGTAAACGCGCTCACGGCGCTCACCGCGGCGGCCGTCCTCGCCGCGTGTTCCGGCAGCACTCCCACTGCTCCCGCCGCTCCGGCCCCGAAGGCCACGGCCGCGCCGAACGACCGTCCGGCCCCCACGGCGCAGGTCCCGCGCTCGTTCGAGCGCGGCCCGGCGCCGTCGGAGAAGAGCGTGACCGCCGAACGCGGCCCGTTCGCCTTCGAGAAGATCGAGGTGCCCGCGGGCAGCGGGCCCGGCTTCAACAAGGGCACGATCTACGCGCCGACCGACACGGGCCGCGGCACGTTCGGCGCCATCGTCATGTCGCCCGGCTTCGCGTCCCCGCACACCTGGATCGACTGGTACGGGCCGCGCCTGGCCTCCCAGGGCTTCGTCGTCATGATGCTGGAGACCAACACGCTGTTCGACGTCCCGCTGCTGCGCGGGCGGCAGATCGTCGCGGCGCTCGACTACCTCACCGCCAGGAGCGTGGTGCGGGGCCGCGTCGACCCGTCCCGCACCGCCGTGATGGGGCACTCCATGGGCGGCGGCGGCACGCTGGAGGCGGCGCGGCAGCGGCCCGGACTGAAGGCCGCCGTCCCGCTCGCGCCGTGGAACCCCGACTACGACTGGGGCGGGGTCGTCGTGCCCACAATGATCATTGGCGCGCAGCGCGATGTGATCGCGCCGACGGCGTTAATGTCCGAGGCGTACTACAACCGGCTCACCGCGGCCCCCGAAAAGGCGTACCTGGTGCTCAGGGGCGCCGGTCATCTGACGTTCATGTCGCCGAACGCCACCATCGCCAAATACGTCATCTCGTGGATGAAGCGGTTCGTCGACAACGACTCCCGCTATGACCGCTTCCTGTGCCCGCCGCCGAAACCGCGGGGCCCGCTCACGGTCTACCGGGGGACCTGCCCGACCGGTTGACTTTCCTTCCGGGCTTGGGCTGGTATCGGCGGACTGCCGGAATCCGTTGTCGATCTCTGAAAACTTGACGCGGCGAACATCGACTTGACCCGCGCGCTGCGCAATGGTCGTCCCCATGGATTCACGAATCGGAGCCGTGGCGCGCGGCCCGGCGGGCTGGCTGCTCACCTTTCTCGGCGCCCGCGAGCGGGGGCTGCGCACGCATCGCGGCCTCGCCGCCGGCCCGGCGGAATGGCTGCTGGCCTTCCTTGAGGTCGAGCGCGCCGAACTCGACGTCCGGCGGCCCCCCGCGAAGGGACGGCAGCGCCCCGCCATGCTCGCGCCGCGCGGCCGGGCCGAGGAGTCCCCCTTCGCACGGCGTCCCGCCCGCAGCGCCTAGAACGGAAATCATGATCATCGAGATGTTGCTCGCCGCCCTGATCGGCGGCGCGATCGGGGTCGCCGAGCTCCTCGCGCGCTACCGCGACAAGCCCGTCGCGGCGCTGGCGTCGCCGGGCGGCCTGCTGTTCGTCTTCATCAACACCGGCGCGTCGGTGCTCGCGCTGATCGCGGTGACCGCGGCGGGCTGGCGGTTCGGCCTGCCGCCGACGATGCCGCAGG
This sequence comes from Actinomadura litoris, assembly GCF_009733595.1. GTDB lineage: Bacteria > Actinomycetota > Actinomycetes > Streptosporangiales > Streptosporangiaceae > Spirillospora > Spirillospora litoris. Next base: position 521,212 of record NZ_WOFH01000005.1, read on the forward strand.
CGAGCCTCGTGGTCGTCCGCGTGCTGGCCGCGGGGATCGGCTCGGCGGCGCTGCTGCGCATGGCGTTCACCCCCGCCCAGAGCGGCGCGGTCGGCGCCGGGCCGGTCGCCCTGCTCAACGGCGTGCTCCGGCTCGCCGACGGCGAGTTGGAGCGCAAGCGCGCGCTCAGCAGGCTCTCGCGCAACGACCTGTCGGGCCTGTCGTTCGAGCGCGACCACGCGGCGCTCGCCGAGCTGTGCTGCCACCTCATGCGCGAGTTCGACCTCGCCGAGGCGGAGCGGCTCGGCGGCCTGGCCGCCGACCTCGGCCACCGCGACGACCTCACCGACGCCGACAAGCTGGACTGCTGGGGCCTGGAGCTGACCCGGCTGGTCGGCGAGCGCGCCCTGCTTCAGGCCGCCCGCCGCCTGCGGGACCGCCCACGCGCGGAACCGCGCGAGGAACCGCGTGAGGAGCCGCGCGAGGAACCGCGCCCCGCCGCGCCCGCCGCCGAGCGGCTCCCGGCCCCGGCCGAGAAGCCCGCCGAGCCCGTTCCGGGGCCGCGGCGGCCCCTCGGGTCCGCACCCGGGTCCGTATCCGGGCCCAAGACGTCCCGCCTCGCCGGCGGGCGGAGCGAGCGCAGGAGTTTCAGCGACGCCTGAGCACACGTGGAATACCGGTGCGCCGCCTCGGCGCACCGGTCATTTCATCGCCTCACGATTTCGGACGGGTGATCAAAGGGGGAGCGCTCTCGTCCCTTTCCTCAAGGGCCGCCGCGATGCGGTGCAGCGCCTCGGCCATCGACACCAGCGCCTGGACCTGGGCGGCCGCCATGAGATTGACCGGGGACGGATCGGCCGCCTGCGCCTCCGCTGCCGCCTCGCACGCCTGCTGGCTCCACCAATGCACGCGGCGATCCTAGGGGAACCGGCCAATCCATTACCCGCCGCCGCGCGGAAAACACCCCGAGAAAGGCTGGACGTCGTGAATCCACGGCTGCAGGACGGGCATCCTCCCTGGGCGCTGAAACCGCCGGGCGGGCTCACCACGGGAGAACTCGCCGAGGCCCTGGAGTACCTTGAGAAACACCATCCCGATGACGAGGTCCTCGGCCGCGCGCTCGCCGGCGAGTTCGCCCGCCGCACCGCCGCCGAGAACCGTCCGGCGAGACGTCCCGCCAAGCACGCCCGTCCCGCGTACGAGAAATAGGGGGCACGATGACCGAGGTGCGGCTGCGCCGCGTGTACGGGCGCCCCGAGCCGGACGACGGCGCCCGCGTGCTGGTCGACCGCGTCTGGCCGCGCGGGCTGAGCAAGGAGGACGCGCGCCTCGACCACTGGGAGAAGGACGTCGCGCCGTCGACCGACCTGCGCAAGTGGTACGGCCACGACCCCGAGCGGTTCGCGGAGTTCCGCCGCCGCTACGAGGCCGAGCTGGACGACCCGTCCCGCGCCGCCGCCCTCGACCGGCTCCGCGCCCTCGCGGACGGGGGGACGCTGACGCTCCTCACCGCCACGAAGGACGCGGAGCGCAGCCAGGCCGCCGTCCTCGCCGCCCTCCTGAACGGCGTTCGCTAGCCACGCCCGTGTTCATCGCCTGGCGTCCCGTGCCGTGGCCGCGCCTCGGCGGGTGCGGCATCGCTTCGCGATCTTCCCCGTGGTGCTCGCTTCCGGCTGCGCCCCACCGATCAGCCAACGCGCCCGCGTGACGGCCGAGGTCGTTGCGGAGGGTGCCCTGGCGCCTTTCGAGGGCGCCGCAATCAATGGCACCCGGCGGCCATTTCCGCTGGAGCCGAATTCACCTCTCGGGAGCGGCGACCGTCAGGCGGGAAATCGGGCGACCCAGCGGCGTTGCCAGGGGGTCTCGACGGCGCGGCGGTGATGGTGTTCGCGCGTCCAGGCGACGGCCTCCTGCGGGGGCAGGCCCGACAGCACGGCCAGGCACGCGATGACCGTGCCGGTGCGGCCGACGCCGCCCCCGCAGGCGACCTCGACCGCGTCCCCGGAGCGGGCGCGTCCGTGCAGGTCGCGGACGCGGCGGACGGCCAGCTCCGAATCGCGCGGCAGCAGGAAGTCGGGCCATTCGATCCACTCGTGCGGCCAGTTCAGCGCGTCCTCGTGGCGGCGGCGCAGGCGGCCCGAGCCGAGGTAGAGGCCGAAGTCCGGCGGCGGGCCGTCCGGCGCCGGATCGCGCAGGCCGCGGCCGCGCACCCAGGAGCCGTCGGGGAGCCGGAGCGCGCCGGTCAGCGCGCTCATCGGGCCGCGCTCATCGGACCGCGCCCATCGGGTCGCTCCCGGCCTGGCGGCGGGCCCGGTGGTTGGCGACGTTCAGCCGGTTCCCGCACAGGTCGGGCATGCAGTAGCGGCGGCGCCCGGCGCGGCTGGTGTCGGCGAACACGCCCCGGCAGTCCGGCGCGGCGCAGGCGCGGAACCGGTCGTGGCCGAGGGTCCTGACGGTGCCGAGCAGCCCGATCCCGATCAGCGCGGCCAACTCGTCGGCGAGGGGCGCGCCCGGCACCGTCGGGACGAACCACTGCCACGCGCCGCCGACCCGGCGCAGCACCGGGCCCCGGCCCGCGCGTCCGGCCAGGACGGTCCCGCCCGCGACGGCCTGCTCCTCGGTCTCGGTCTCCAGGACGCCGCGCACCTCGCGGCGCAGCAGGTGCACCTGGAAGACGTCGGCCTCGTCCGCGCGGGCGCCGGCGGCGTCGAGCCGGACGTCGCGTTCAGCCAGGAAGCGGGTCAGCTCGTCCGGGCCGGGGATCGCGTCCCCGGCGGCGCCCCGGACGGTGGGCGACGTGCTGACCAGGTCGGTTCCGACCGCCGCCCCCACCGCGTAGTCGACGATGGAGATCTCCACGCTCCTCCTTCCAATGTAACCGATGTGGCGAGACTATAGCACTTACCGACGATTTCGCGAAAACTGCTCGTTTTCCGGGTGATGGGGGCGAATTCGGGGGCGGTAACACTATTCTGAGAGGTCCTCCCACCACGATCACGAACCCGCCGAGGAGCGTTCGCGCTCCGTGATTTCGCCCGAAGGGCAGTCCATGGACGAATTCACCGCTCGCTCGACCTCGCTCGTGGGACGCCGGGAGGAACTCCGCGCCATCGACGAGGCGATCGCGGCGGCGGCCGGGGGCGGGTTCCGCTTTCTCGCGCTGACCGGGGAGCCCGGCGTGGGGAAGACCCGGCTGCTGAACGAGCTGGCCGCGCGCGCCGCTCCGGAGGGGTTCCTCGTGCTCGCGGGGCGCGCCTCGGAGTACGAGCGGGAGGTGCCGTTCGGGGTGCTGGTCGACGCGCTCGGCGACCACGTCCCCGACGTCGTGCCGAAGCTGCCGCCGCGGGTCGGCCCGGCGGCGGTGGCGCGGCTGTCGGGGATCTTCCCCACCGTCGCGGACCGCTGCGAACCGCCCCCGGCCCCCGAGCCCGGCGCGGACGCGAACCCCGTCGCCGCGCGCCACCGGCTGCACGGCACCCTCCGGCTCGTCGTCCAGACGTTCGCCAAGTCGCGCCCGCTCGCGCTCATCCTGGACGGGCTGCACTGGGGCGACTCCGCCTCGCTCGGCTTCCTCGACTACCTCGTCCGCAACCCGCCGCGCGCGGGGGTGGTGGTGGCGACGGCGTTCCACTACCGCCCGGACATCCCGAGCCTGGCCCGGCTGATCCAGGCCGACGACGGCCTGCACCTCAACGTCGGCTGCTTCGACCTGGGCGAGACGGCGGAGTACCTCGGCGCGGGGTTCAGCCGCGCGCGCCAGCGCGAGCTGCACCGCGTCAGCGGCGGCAACCCGTTCTACCTGGAGGCGCTGTCGCGCATGGACGGGGCCGCGACCCGCGACCCCCAGGCGGAGGTGCCGCTGAGCGTGCGGGCCGCCATCCAGCTCGAACTCGGCGGCCTGTCGGAACCGGCCCTGCTCGTCGCGCGCGCCGCCGCCGTCGCGGCGGACGCGTTCGAGCCCGGCCTGATCGCCGTCGCGGCGGGCGTCCCCGAGAGCGACGTCGTCACCGCGCTGGACGAGCTGGTCGTCAGCGGCGTCGTCCAGCCGTCCGCCACGGGGCGGTTCCGCTTCCGGCACCCGCTCGTCCGCAACACCGTCTACAGCACCGCCGCCGCGGGCTGGCGGCACGCCGTGCACGCGCGCATCGCCCGCCACCTGGAGCAGGTGGGCGCGCCCGCGACCCTGCTCGCCCACCACGTCGAGAACTCCGCCCGCTACGGCGACGCCGCCGCGATCGACATCCTGCTGCGGGCCGCGCGGGCCGTGGAGTCGCACGCGCCGAGCGCCTCCGCCTTCTGGTTCTCCGGCGCGCTGCGGCGGATGCCCGAGGACCACCCCGAGCGCGTCGCGGTGATGCTGAAGGTGAGCCGCCTGCACGTCGTCGCGGGCGAGCTGGAGCAGGGGGAGCGGGCCGCCGACGAGGTGATGCGGCTGCTGCCGCGCGGCGAGGGCACCGACCGCGCGCGGGCGGCCCGGTTCAGCGCGATGACGCGGCGGCTGCTCGGACGGGTGGAGGAGAGCCGCGCCGTCATCATGGACGAGCTGCGCGCGATGCCCGACCGCGAGTCCCCGGCGGCCGTCCACCTGCGGCTGCGGCTGGTCGCCGAGAACCTGCTGCGGATGGACCAGGACGCGGCCCGCGCCCTCCTCGACGACATCCCCGAGCACAGCCCGTCCTGGGACGCGGCGTGCACGATGGCGGTCGCCGCGCTGCGTCCCATGTGCAGCTACGCCGACGGCCAGATCGACCGGGCGCTCGGCGAGCTGGACACCGCGTCCCACCTCCTCGCGATCACCCCGGACGGGCAGCTCGCCGAGTCGGTGGACTCCCTCACCTGGCTCTGCTGGTCGGAGCTGCTGATGGGACGGCCCGCCGACGCCTCGCGGCACTTCGAGCGGGTGCTCTCGGTGACCCGCGCGACCGGGCAGCACTTCATCGTCTCGGTCGCCATGTGCGGCCTCGCGCGGGCGCAGACCGCCCTCGGCGGGCTCGCGCGGGCCGCCACGACGGCCGACGAGGCGGTCGAGCTGGCCGAGATGCTGAACGCGGGGCAGCAGATCGTGTTCGGCCTCGCGCAGCGGTCGGTCGTCGAGTACTGGAAGGGGAACGGCGCCGACGCGGTCGACTTCGCGCGGCGGGCCGTGGACACCGCCGGCGACCAGGGCGAGTGGTGGGGCAAGCAGGCCGAGCTGGCGCTCGGCCTGGCGCTGGTGGAGACGGGGCAGGCCGAGGCCGGGGCCCGGTCCCTGCTGGAGGCGGCCAACGGGTTCGCCCGTCCCGGGTCCGACCTCGTCACGCTGGTCCAGGTCTCCGAGCGGCTCGCCGAGCTGGAGGCCGCGCGGGGGCGGCACGCCGCGTCCGCCGAGTGGGCGGCCGAGGCCGACAAGTACTCCCACGCGAGCCTGCCCGTCTCGACCGGCCTCGCCGCGCTCGCCCGCGCGCACTCCCTGCTGAGCACCGACCCGGGCGCCGCCGCCGAGCACGCCCGGGGCGCCGCCGCCGTGCTGGCGGGCAACGAGTACCCGCTCGACGCCGGGCGGGCGCTGCTCACCGCCGGGACCGCCGCCGCGCGCGCGTCCCGCCGCGACACCGCCAAGGCCGACCTGCGGCGCGCGGCGGAGGTGTTCGGCGGCTGCGGCGCGGCCTCGTTCCTGCGGCGGGCGGTGCGGGAGCAGCGGCGGCTCGGGATCTACGTCCCGGTGCGCGGCCGCTCGTCCGGCCCGCACGAGCTGTCGCGGCGCGAGCTGGAGGTGGCCGAGCTGGTCTCGGCCGGGCGGACCAACCAGCAGATCGCCGAGGCGCTGTTCATCAGCGCCCGCACCGTCGAGAGCCACCTCGCGCACATCTTCGCCAAGCTGGGCGTCTCGTCCCGGGCGGGCGTCGTCAGCGCGCTCAGGTCCCCCTCCTGAGCCGCGGTCGCGGCGCTCCTGGGGTGCGGCCGCCGGGCACTACGTAACCCCGGGAATCGGCAATATCAGTGATTCTCCGGATGTGCGTCCGTAACCCCATCGGCGAGGCTCGCGGCAGAGGTGATCGGGTGATCGGGTCCCGTTCGCCGAGGCGCCGGGAGGTGGGGGACGTGACGTCGATACTGCTGTGCTCAGCCAACGCCGACTGCCGCGACCGGGTGGCGGGCGTCCTCGGCCGGACGCTCGGGGGCCAGGTCAGGCTCGTGGTGCCGGACGGGAGATCGGTGGCCGCCGCGCTCGTCGCCGCCGCGACCGACCTGCTCGTGGTCGACCTCAGCCCGTGGCGGGCCGGGCACGGGGACCTCGTCCGAGCGGTGTGCCGGGAGGGGCGCGTGCTCCGCGTCCCGGTCGTGCTGCTGGTGGACCACACCGCGCGGTTCGGCGAGGCCGCCGGGCGCCCCGAACTGCTGGCCGCGCTGTGGGCCGGTGTCGCGAGCATCGCCGACCGGCGGGGGCCGGTCGCCGAGGTGACCGCCGCCGCCCGGACGGCCGCCGCCGGCGGCCGCTACCTCGCCCCCGCGTTCGCCTGCTGTCTGCTGGACGACCCCGTCGACGGGCCCGCGCTGCTGGACGAGCTGTTCGAGGCCGACCCGCACCGTCCCGGTGTGCTGACGCCGCGCGAGCGGGAGGTGCTGGCGCTGCTGGCGTCCCGTCCGTCCAACGCGTGGATCGCCGAGCGGCTCGCGCTGAGCGAGAAGACCGTGAAGTACCACGTGTCGAACGTCCTCGGGAAGCTCGGGCTGCGCGACCGGGGCGAGGCCGCCGCGCTGGCCGCGAGCATGTCGCCCGACCACTGCGGGACGCTGGCGTCCTAGCGCGTCAGGCGTGGCCGCCCCACCGGGGGCCCGCGTACCGGACGACGATCCCCTCGATCTCCCGCCGCGAGGTCCGCAGCCGGATCAGCGGGGCGATGACGACCCAGCCGGTGTCCGCCTCGGTGTAGCAGAACGGGCTCCGCGGGCTCAGGTAGTCGGGCTGCGCGCTCCCAGGGTTCAGGGATACGCACAACGCCCGCTTCTTCTTGTCGTCGATGCGGCGGAGCACGACCCGTCCGATCTCGTGCCACCCGTAGTGGACGCGGCGTCCGCCGTGCCGCAGGCTGAGCCCGCCGGGGCCGATCTCGAACGTCACGGGCCGCGCCAGCGCCATGGCCTGCCAGACCGCGCGCGGAATCGCCCTGACGCAGTTCACCGCGCCGACTATGGCCACGACGACGCCGATGAGCGTGGCGACGCTGTCGGCGTCGGAGGAGGTGCCGCCGAGGGCGAGCCCGGCGCCGAGCAGAAAGATCGCGACCCAGATCAGCGAGTAGAGGACGGACGCGGCGAGCGCGATCGCGGCGGGCGTGATCCGCCCCGCGATCCGCACGGCCTGCCGCGCGGGTGGGGCGGCCTGCGGCGACGGGAGTTGGCGCGTCGGTGCCGGCCTGGGAGTGGGCGTGTGCGCGGTGGGGAAGCGGGTGACCATCTCCTGGACGGGCGGCGGCAGCCAGGCGCCCGCGTCCCCGCCCGGGGTCAGGGCGCCGAGCAGGTCGGACGGCGCCGGACGGGCCGCCGGGTCCTTGGCGAGGCAGGCCGCGACCAGGGGGCCGAGCGGCTCCGGCACGCCGCCGAGATCGGGCTCCCGGTGCACGACCCGGTAGGTCAGCGCCTCCGAGGGTCCCTCGCCGAACGGCCGCACCCCGACCGCGAAGGCGAGCACGGCGCCGAGCGCGAACACGTCGCAGGCCGGCGTGCTCGCGCCGTCCGTGATCAGCTCGGGGGCCATGAAGCCGGGCGTCCCGGCGCGGGTCGTGATCCCGGACGCGTCGACCGCGCGGGCGATGCCGAAGTCGATGACGCGCGGCCCGTCGGCGGCGATCAGCACGTTGGACGGCTTGAGGTCGCGGTGCACGACCCCCGCCCCGTGGACGGCCTCCAGCGCCTCGGCCAGCCCGGCGCCGAGCACCCGGGCCGAGGCCGGGGGGAACGGTCCGTGCTCGGCGACCGCCGAGGCCAGCGAGGGCCCGGGGACGTAGGCGGTGACCAGCCAGGGCGTGTCGGCGTCGGGGTCGGCGTCCACGACCGGCGCGGTGTGGAACCCGCCGACCCGCCGGGCCGCCTCCACCTCCCGCTTGAACCGGCGCCGGAACTCGGCGTCGGCGGCGAAACCGGCGTGGACGAGCTTGACGGCGACGGGCCGTCCGCCGGGCGATGACCCGAGGTAGACCTGGCCCATCCCGCCCGCGCCGAGGCGCGCCGTCAGGGTGTACCGGCCGACGGTACGGGGGTCCTCGGGTCGCAGATCGTCCACAGCCCCTCCTCCGGTCGTGACGGCCCCCGCCCAAGATTCAAGCGGTGCGGGGAGGTTTCGGAAAGCCCCGGGACGGCGTCCGTCGCTCAGACCGCGAACAGCAGGGCGGCGCTGAGCAGGACGACCAGCGCGGTCGCGAAGTGGATGCCGAACGCGGCGGCCCTCGTCCCGCCGTTGCGCAGCACGATCACGGTGTCGCCGAGCGGGACGAGTGCGACGACGAGCATGTACCAGGCGGCGGCGTCGGCTCCGGAGAAGGCGACCAGGGCCAGGCCGAGGAGCCCGAAGGCGGCGTCGCGGACCCCCTTGACGCTCAGGTAGGCGGGGTCGCCGTCCGGCTTGGCGGGGACGCCGTAGCCGGCCGCCGCCGGAAGCGGCTGGACGAGGAACCGCGCGCCGATGAACAGGACGAACAGGCTGAGCAGGACGGCCAGGCCGTAGGCGATCGGTGCGAGCATGACGACTCCCGTTGAGTTAGCAGTGCTAGGAACGTGATCGACGTTAGCAGAGCATTGGCAAGATGACTAGCGATGCTAGGATCATGGCCATGTCGATTCAGGCGCGCCGGGAGCGCGAGCGGGCGGAACGGGAACGGGCGATCGTCACGGCCGCGCGGGAGCTGGCCGAGGCCGAGGGCTGGGACGCGGTGACCACGCGGCGGCTCGCGGCGGAGATCGAGTACAGCCAGCCCATCCTCTACAGCCATTTCTCGGGCAAGGACGCGATCATGGCCGCGGTCGCGCTGGAGGGGTTAGCCGACCTCGCCGCCGTACTGCGCGCGGCCCGTCCGGGCGGCATCGCGGCGGTCGCGGCCGCCTACGCCGAGTTCGGCGAGCGGCGGCCCGCGCTGTACGACGCGATGCTCACGCTCGCCGTCGACCTGGAGTTCGCCAGCCCGGAGTCACCGGCGCCCTTGCGGGAGGGGTTCGGCGAACTGCGCGAGACCATGCGCCCCTACGCGGGCGACGACGACCTGGAGATGCTCACCGAGACGTTCTGGAGCGGCCTGCACGGCCTGCACATGCTGATGCGCCACGGCCGCCTGCGCCGCGCCGACCACGAGCGGCGGCTCGCGCTCCTGATCGGCCGGTTCTCCTCCCCGGTCAGAAGTCGATGACGGGCGCGGGCCAGCGGCGCAGCCGGTAGGGCAGCCCGACCGCGACGCCGCCGAGCTCGACGGCGAGCCGCGCGTCCAGCAGGTCGCGCAGGTGGGCGCGGTCGTCCGCGCCGAGGTCCGCGACCTCGACCGGGTCGGCGAGGCGGTGGAAGAGCGCGAGCAGGCCCGGCTCGTGGATGACGAAGTGGGCGCCCGGGTCCTCGCGCAGGTCCTGGACGGCGGCGAACCCGGGCCCGCGCCGCCAGTAGCACTGGCCGTAGCGGTGCGCCGCCCGCCACTTGCCCGCGACCTCGTCGCCGAACGCCGGGGGCGCCAGGTGGAACAGCAGCCCGCACGGCAGGTCCGCGACCGGGCCGCCCCACTCCAGCGGGAGCTGGAACGAGGTCGCGCGGACGAGGAAGGCGATCAGCCAGGGCGCGCGCGGCAGCGCCGGGGCCTCCAGCGTCAGGCCGACGACCCCGGCGGCGGGCAGCGCGCCGAGCGCGTCGTCGCCGGGCCACGGGCCGCCGTCGAGTTCGGCCCCGGTCGGGCGGACGCGCAGCCACGTCAGCGGCTCCTGCTTCCCGCGCGGGACCGCCGTGCCGGACGCCAGGTCGGCCAGGGACACCTCCAGGACGCGGACGTCCGGGCGCCCCCGTGCGGCGGCGACCCCGGCGGCGCTGGTCAGGTCGACCGGCGGCAGGTCGCGGATCATCGTGCTCCCCGAAGGATCATGTGCCCGCACCGACCATGGCGGGCGTGGGGATGGCCGTGCCGCGCACCGCCGTCGCGTCGTGCCCGGTCGACAGCGTCACCGCGCGCCCCGACTCGCGGAAGACGAGGCCGAGCGCGGTGAGATCGTCGATGAACGCCGAGGCCCAGGCGGCGTCGACCGGCCACCCGCCCGCCGACAGGTGCCGCGCGAGGCCCTCCGGCGAGCGGCCCCGCCCGAGCGCGGCGTAGGCGGCGACCTCGGCCGGTTCGTCCAGGACGTGGTCGGCGGCGCGCCGCCCGGCCCGCCGGTCGTACAGGTGCAGCCGCCCGGCGACGGCCCGGTGGGTGAGCGCCGAGGTCGCGTACGCCTCGCGCCAGGCGTCGAACGCCGCCTTCAACCCGGTCAGTGTGGCGCCGCCGACGCCCTGGTCGGGCGTCTCGAAGAGGTAGGCGACGTCGTTCAGGTCCGGTTCGCCCAGGTCGGGGAACACGCCCCGGTACCAGGATCGCGGACGGCGCTCGGCGAATCCCAGGTCAGGGTGGTCGAAGTACGGGTTGAAACGTTCGAGCGCGATGCGGTGCGCGCCGAGCGGCGGCTGAAGATGGTACAGAAGGGGGATCTGGGTGATCACCTCCTGATAGCACCCATCGGTCTCGCCGGGGAAGCCGACGAGGTAGTTCCACAGCACGGTGAGGCTCTGCTCCTGGAGTTCGCGAAGCGTCGCGACGTTGTTCGCGCCGGTGACGCCCTTGCGCATGAGCTTCAGCGGCAGCGAATGGAGGTTCTCGATTCCCGGCTGCACCTGGATGACCCCCGCGCCGCGCAACGCGCGCGCCTGCTCCGGTGTGATGTTCGACTTGATCTCGTACATCACCCGCAGATCGAGATCGCTTTTCTCCAGTGTGGGGAAAACCGTTTCGTAGTAGTTCTTGTCAACGATGTTGTCGGTGGTGAGAACATCGAGCACCTGATGCCTCTCGATGCCCGCGAGCAACTCCTCGACGACCCGGTCCGGCGCCTTCGACCGGAACGGCAGAATGAGATCGGAGAGCCCGCAGAAAGTGCAGTGGTGCCGCTCGCCCCACCAGCATCCGCGCGCCGACTCCATCATCAGCGCGGGCTGGATGTAGTCGGCGACCGGCGATTCCTCCAGTCGCTCGAAATAGGCGCTCTGGTCCATCGGCGGGAACTGCGCGCCGCTCGGCAGCGCGCCGCCCTCGGGGTTCGCGCGGGACGTCCCGTCCGCGTCGCGCCAGCACAGGCCGGGAATCGAGGCCGGCCGCCCTTGGTCGCCCTCGGCCAGCGCGGCCAGCAGCGAGCGCAGCGGCGCCTCGCCCTCCCGCCGCACCACAAAGTCGATCTCCGGGAAGCACCGGTGCAGCGCGGCGCCCATGGTGTCGTCGCAGTTGGAGCCGCCGAAGACGATCGTGATGTCCGGATCGAGCGCCCGCAGCCGCCGTGCGACCGCGAGTGCCGGAATGGTCTGGGAGAACGTCGTGGTGAACCCCACGACCTCGGGACGGCCCGCGATGATCTCTTGCGCCGCGGCGTCGGCGAACGCCGGGGCGAGCTCGAAGATCTGCTCCGCGACGTCCGGGTCGAAGCCGATCGCGGCGCAGGCGGCGGACGCCTCGTCCGGGAAACTCCGGTGCCCGTAGAGCGCGCCGGTGAAAAGCCATTCACCTATTCCGCCGGTGAATCCCTCTTCGGCGACGTACATGTACGCCTCGGGCAGCAATCGCGCTCGCGCGGTGCCTTCCTCGGCCGTTTCCGCCTCGCCGAGCAGGTGCTCGGCGAAGGAAATGCTGCCGTAGTACGTGGTGACCTCGTGGTCCGGCGCGAGGGCCGCGGCCAGGACGCCGGCCGCGCCGTTCGGCGCGGTCATGAGGTGCCAGGGCATGACCGCGAGGGTCACCCGCACGTGTCGACCTCCGGTGGTGGATGGGAAACGAGTGCCGGACGGAAACGTGGCGCGAACCCGAAAAGGGGCCCGGCCACGCTCGGGAGCCGTCAGAACTCGTGGCGCTGGCTGGCCGTCTGCTGCTTACGGATTACCTTTCGCTTCACGGGTCCTCCCTTCTGGGCTGGAAGTTTCACGCACCTTTTCTACCCGCCGCGACGAGGGCCACCGCACCGGGGTGGCCGATGTCGGCCAAGATCAGGCACTTTTCCGCCAAGCCGTGTGCGGACCGTGCTTACCTGGGTGCTGGAGGTGAAAATGACGGGGCCGAACCTGGGGACGGGAAGCGCCAACTCCTATCGTGCCCTGTTCGCCATTCCGGGCACCGCGCGCCTGTATTTCGGATATCTGCTCGCCCGGATGCCGGTCGGCGTCATCGGGCTCTCCCTCCTCCTGCTCGGCCAGGACACCGGCGGCACCGCGCGCTCCGGCCTGCTGGTCGGCGCGTTCTCCGCCGCTCTGATGATCGCGACCCCCCTGCTCGGCCGCGCCCTCGACACCTTTCCTCCCGGACGGGTGCTCTCCCTGGCCGCGACCGCCCAGTGCGCGGCGCTCGCCCTCCTGGCGATCTGCTGGTCGACCTCCGAGCCGGAGACCGGCCTGCTCCTCACGGGCGCGCTCCTCGCGGGCGCGTCCCTGCCCCCGGCCGGGCCCGCACTGCGGGTCGCGCTGCCCGTCTTCGTCCCCGACGACCTGCTGACCACCGGTTTCACCGCCGAGGCCGTCATCCTGGAGACCGTCTACATCATCGGCCCGCTACTGGTCGGCGGGCTCGGCGCGGTCGCGGGCTGGCTGCCGCTCGCGGCGGCGGGCGGCTGCACCGCCGCCGGGGTCGCGGTGATGCTGTCCAGCGGACGCCTCGCCGGCGCCTGCGTCGACACCCCGCCCGCCCGCGCCCTGTGGACGCTCGGCCCGCTCGCCGACGGCGGCGTCCGCCGGCTGCTGCTCGGCGCGTTCCTTTTCCTGCCCGCGCTCGCGGTGGTCGAAGTGGGCGTCGCCGCCGTCGCGGGAGAGCGCGACCGCCCCGAACTGCTCGGCGTCGTGATGGCGTTCTCCGCCGTCGCGAGCCTGGCGGGCGGCCTCCTGTTCGGCCTGCGCCGCTGGCCGGGGTCGCTGGCCTCCCATGTGGCGGTGCTCGCGGGCTGGTTCGCGGCGGCGTCCGTCCTCGGCGCCCTGGCCCCGGGCCCCTGGCCGGCCGGCGCGGCGGTCGTCCTGGGCAGCCTCGTCGTCGCCCCCGCCCTCGCCCTCCTCGGCCGGATCGGCGGCGTCGTCGCCCCCGAGGGCCGCGCCGCCGAGACCTACACCTGGCTGTCCACCATGAACAACTGCGGCCAGGCGGCCACCCTCCCCCTGGCCGGCCTCCTGGCCGAACGCAGCGGCCCCGAAGGCGCCTTCCTCCTGGCAGCCACCCTGGCCGGCACCGCAGCCCTGTTCATCCTGAACAACCGCCGCCACCTCGCACCCACCACCACGTCCCGCCCCAGAGAAACAGTAAGAACCTAACCCCAGCCCCCACACCGAACTGCCTAAGCCACCCTCACCGCAAGCCATCCCTACCGCCACCGAACCCAACCTGACCCGCCGCACCCCTTGCCCTGCCCCCAACACCAAGCCCGCCACAACGCGCCCCCGTCGCCAACCACCCCACCCAAGCCGAACCCGCCGCAGGCGCACCTGCCCTCACACGGTCCTCCCAAGCCGAGCGCACGCCACCGAAGCCGCCACGCCGCGCCCGCTGCAAGAGGACCGCCGTCTGAGGACCCAAGCCAACCCTGCTGAGCCGGGCCCGCTGCGATGCAGGCCATCCGCCAGACGGGATCCCTCCTCGCGCTCGTCGCGCCGAACCCGCTACGCCTAACCCGCCGCAGGCGCCCCTGCCTTCGGACGCGCCGCCCAAGCCAAGCCCATTCCAAACCGAGGCGCCTATGCCGAGCGCGCTGCACCGAAGCCGTTACACCGAGCCCGCTCGATGGTCCTGGCGCAGCGCCGCCCGCGACAGCGCCACCCGCTGGAGCAGCGGGACGGCCGCCGCCAGCGCCTCCTCGCCGAGCACCGCCGCCGTCGGGACGGCGCGCTCCGGGCCGCCCGCAGCGCCAGCGTCGGGGTTGCCGCCGGGCAGCTCCTCAAGCCAGACCTGCTGAGTCAGCCCCGCTGCAAGTCATGCCAAGCGCCTGATGGGCGCGCCCTTACCCCCGCCCACTGCACTGGACTCACCATGCCGAGCTCGCTGCAAGCGGCCCCGTCGTCAGACAGCCCGCCCCAAGCCGAGTCCGCCCCAAGGCGAGCCCGCCTTAGCCGTATCGCCTACGCCGAGCGCGCCCCAAGCCGAATCGACTACGCCGAGGCATTGCGCCTGAGTGGCTGCGGCGCGATCGCTGCAACAGGGCCGCCGTTGGACGGCCCTTTCCCAGGCTGGGCCCGCTGCGCAAGCCCGCTGTAGGGCGGACCGGTTGCCGGACACGGGCGTCCCAGCCGAGCCGCGTACGCCGAGGCGCTGGCCCGCGGCGGCGAGCCGCAGGAAAGGGTGCACAGCGGACGGCCCCGCCCAGCCGAGCGCGCTGCGCCGAGCCCTGCTGCGAAGCGGACCGGCTGCCGGACGGGCCCGCCCTGGGCGAGGTCGCCGTTGGGCGGGCCCGCGATCGACTGCGGTCTAGATCAGGCCCTGCGCGAGCATCGCGTCGGCGACGCGCTCGAAGCCCGCGATGTTGGCGCCGACGACGTAGTCGCCGGGCGCGCCGTACCGCTCGGCGGTCTCGAAGCAGGTGTCGTGGATGGACGTCATGATCCCCGACAGCTCGGACTCGACCCGCTCGAACGTCCACGACTCGCGGCCCGCGTTCTGCTGCATCTCCAGCGCGCTCACCGCGACGCCGCCCGCGTTGGCGGCCTTGCCCGGCCCGAACGCGACGCCCGCGCCCTGGAACACGTGCACCGCGCCGGGCGTCGCCGGCATGTTCGCGCCCTCCGAGACGGCCTTGACGCCGTTGCGGACGAGCACCGCCGCGGCGCTCTCGTCCAGTTCGTTCTGCGTCGCGGACGGGAGCGCGATGTCGGCGGGCACGTCCCAGACGCTGCCGCCCGCCACATACTGCGCCGAGTCGCCGCGCTGCTCGGCATAGTCGGAGACGCGGCCCCGGTCGACCTCCTTGACCTTCTTGAGCAGGTCGAGGTCGATGCCCTTCTCGTCCACCACGTAGCCGCCGGAGTCGGAGATCGTGACGACGTTCGCCCCGAGCGCCTGCGCCTTCTCGATGGTGTAGATCGCCACGTTGCCCGAGCCGGACACGACGACCTGCTGGCCGTCGAGGTCCTCCCCGCGCCGCCGCAGCATCTCGGCGGTGAACATGACGTTGCCGTAGCCGGTGGCCTCCGTCCGGCCCGCGGATCCGCCCCACGGCAGGCCCTTGCCGGTGAGCACGCCCGCCTCCCAGCGGTTGGTGACCCGCCGGTACTGCCCGAACAGGTAGCCGATCTCGCGTCCGCCGACCCCGATGTCGCCCGCCGGGACGTCGGTGTGGTCGCCGATGTGTCGCTGCAGCTCGGTCATGAACGACTGGCAGAACCGCATGACCTCGGCGTCGGAGCGCCCGTGCGGGTCGAAGTCGCTGCCGCCCTTGCCGCCGCCGATGCCGAGCCCGGTCAGCGCGTTCTTGAAGATTTGCTCGAAGCCGAGGAACTTCACCACGCCGAGGTTCACCGTCGGGTGGAACCGCAGCCCGCCCTTGTACGGCCCGAGCGCGCTGTTGAACTCGACCCGGAACCCGCGGTTGACGTGGATCTCGCCCGCGTCGTCCTGCCATGGGACGCGGAAGACGATCTGCCGCTCCGGCTCGATGACCCGCTCCACCATCTTCGCGGCCGCGAGCCCGGGTCGCGCGGCCAGCACGGGCGGGAGTGACTCCAGCACCTCGTGGACGGCCTGGTGGAACTCAGGCTCGCCCGGGTCGCGGCGCAGGACCCGCTCGTAGGACTCCTCCAGCAGGGCCAGTGTCTCCGGCGGTGCCTGGAGGCGGGGGGACAAGGGCATAGGTGATTCCTTTCGCAGAACAACAACCTTTGTACCTGCCCGGGAGCACCATCCTCGCACCCCGCGATCATCCGCGCGGTGCGAACGCCGGCCTGCTTCCCCTTGACCGGATGATCTGACAACCGGACCACCCCAGGGCGCCATGCGCCCTACTCTGTCGGGATGATCCCCAATGCGGTTGAGTCCTCCGCAATCGCCCGACTCGGCTGGTTGGACGCGCTGCGGGGATGGGCGGCGATCACGGTCGCGCTCCATCACGCGAGCTATGTCTACATCCCGGACGTGCAGAGGTGGATGGCCGAACGCTTCGACCCCGGCCGCTACGGCGTCCTCGTGTTCTTCCTGGTCAGCGGCTATATCGTACCGGCCTCTCTGGAGCGCCGCGGCAGCGTCCGGGGCTTTTGGATCGGACGCTTCTTCCGCATCTACCCCATGCTCGCGCTGTGCTGCCTGGCGGCGGTGCTCCCCTTCATCCTCGGCATCCTCGGGCTGCGCGCGGGGCTGGAACAGTACGACCCGGTGACAGCCGTCCTGGCGCATCTGACCATGTTGCAGGATCTCCTCGCCGTCCCCAATGCCATCAACGTCCTGTGGACGCTGACCTACGAGATGGCCTTCTACCTCCTTATCGTCGGGTTGTTCGTCGTCGGCGGGCACCGCCGCTCCGCGCCGGTCGCCTCCGGATTCGCACTGGCCGCGGTGCTCGTGGGCGGCCTCATCCCCTCCACCCTGCTCTCGCGCACCGCGGGCATCGGCCCCCTCGTCGCCGCCGTCACCATCGGTCTGGTCATCTCGATCGCCGCCGCCGTGTCGGACCGCCCCGGCCTGCGCGTCGTCGGCGGCGTCCTCGGCGGCCTGCTGGCCGCCGCGCTGGCGGCCGCCAACAGCCGCGTCTACGCCTGGGAGGGGCTGACCCTCCTAGCGATCATGTTCACCGGAACCGTCCTCTACCGCGCCGAACACCGCCAGATCAGCCGCCGCGCCGCCGCCGTCACCGTCGCCGTCGTCCTCGCGGGCGGGATCGCCGCCGGAACGGTGCACGCGGGTTCCTCCACCCGCGCCTGGAACAACCAGTTCACCTGGACCCTCCCGATCGTCCTGGCCGCCCTGACGTTCGGCGCCGCCTGGCTGCTGCGCGGCCGGAGCTTCCCCCGCTGGGCCATCACCCTCGGCGCCGCCAGCTACTCGATCTACCTCCTGCACCCGATCCTGCTGATGGTGGACACCCAGTTCCTCGGCACCAGCAACCACGAGAACAAACTGGGCCTGGCCGCCTTCGTCACCGTCCTGGTCACCGCAAGCTGGGCCTGCCACCGCTGGATCGAGACCCCGGCCCAACGCCTAGGCCGCCGCCTGACCCGCCGCCTGGTCCCCCCACCGGCTCCACCCCCAACCCCTCCACCCCCCACAGACCAAGCCCCCCACGCCCTAACCCCCTAACCCCCTAACCCCACCACCACACCACCCCCACAGATCACCCACCATGCCCACCCCCGACCCGCCTACCGTCTGCCCAACACACCCCCCGACTCGCACATCCCCGGCCCTCACACCGCCCCATCTGCAGATCGCCCGGCCCGCAGATCGCCCGGCCCTCACGCCGCCCGGCCTCAACACCCCCGACGCTCGCGCCCCCGCGGCCCGCATGCCAACCGGCCCGCACGCCCTATGGTCCGCACGTCGCACCGCCCTCCCGTGCGCCGCCTCCCGTGCACCGCCCCTCCCGTGCACCGCCCCTCCCGTGCACCGCCTCCCGTGCGTGTCGCCGCCGTCCGCCTCGCTTGCGGACCGTGGACCCTTCCCGCGCGCTCTCCCACGTGCGCAGCACACGCCGCTTCGCGCCATCACCCTCCCGCTTCGACACATGCCATGCGGCCTCATCCCGCCCGTGTGCGTAACGCCAGCTGCGTACCACTTATGGCGCGCCACTCACGGCGCACGTCCCGGCACCTGACACAGCCCCCAGCTCAACGCTCGGGCAGTTGTCTGGTCTCCTCGGCTTCTTCACCTCCGGCACTGGCCTCTGCGGCGTGGCCCCCCTACTTCACGATTCCGGCGGCGCGTGCGTCGGCGAGCCATGAGGGGAACTCGGTCATCAGTTGGTGGTAGAGGTCGTCGTCGGCGATCGCACGCGGCTCGGGGCCGGCGGGGAAGAACGCCGCATTGTCGATCATGCGCTTCTGCGGGACGGGAAGGTCGTCGAGCTTGTGCAGGAACCGGAACTCGTCGTTGCCGAAGCCGATGAACTGCCAGAAGATCGGCAGCGTGGACGCGCCGCAGAGGACCTTCTCCGCCGCCGTCTTCGAGTCCGGCGACCCGTCCGTCTGGAAGATCACGAACGCCGGTGCGGCGGGGGCGGTCTCCCGGTAGTGGGCGATGACCGCCTCCATCGCGGCGGCGTAGTTCGTGGTGCCCATATGCCCGAGGCGTTCGTGTTCCTCGTTGATCCGGCCCTGGTACCGGGTGAGGCCGACCTCCACTGGCGGGTACGCGGCCTTGTCGAAGAACACCACGGGGACCTTGCCGTCGTCGTCCAGGTGCGCGGCGAGCGCCAGGGCCTGTTCGGCCAGGTGCTGGACGGTGCCGTCCTTGTAGTAGCGCCGCATCGAGCCGGACCGGTCGAGCACCAGGTAGACGGCGGCGCGCTCGCCGCCGAGACCACGCTTTTCGAGGTTGACTCTGGCGGTCTTGTAAAGGTCGACCAAGCCGGGGGCCGTGGCATTGACCTTCTCCAGGCTTATGGGCATCGAGCAACGCTCCTAGCTGGGGTGGGACGGTTCGGAGCCTCTCAGCATGCACTCGTCGGCGATCTTCTGAGGCGCGATGGCCGACTGCGGCTAAAACGGTCCAACCGGGAGTTCCCGAGTGGTTGGAACCGCGATGGTCAGCTGGGGCAAGAGCGGTCGGACTGCTCGTCCCTGTGTGTAGTCGGGTTTGCGATGGCTGTTCGTAGTGGTCGGACTGCCGCTGCTGTGTGATTGAGGCGATGGTCGTCGTCGACAAGGGCGGTTCGATCGCTCGTCTTTGGGTGTTGGGGCCGCGGTGGGTGGGTTTGGTTTGGGGCTGTCGAGCCGCTCGTCCATGTGTGGTTGGGATTGTGTGCTGGTTGGGCATGGGCGAGGCCGTTGGATCGCTGGTTCTTGTGTGGTCGGGGTGATCGTGGGCGTGGGTCATCGTTTGAGTTGGATCCAGGAGGCCGACGGCGGGATCGGACGGCCCGCGAGTGTGCCGGTGAAGGTGAGGTCGTAGTCGATGCCGGGGCGGGGACGGGTACCTGCGGTGATGGTGAAGGGCACGCTGACACGACCTTGTGGGGGGATCGTGATCGTCGTGGCGGCACCGGGGCGGATCGTCCAGCCGTTGGAGACACGGCCGGACAAGCTGATCTTTTGTGGACGGTTACCGAAGTTGTAGGCGTCGAGCCACATGCGCGTGGTGGTGCCCATTCGGTAGCCGACGGGCGGTTCGGTGTTGCCGTTGTCCTTGCCGGGGGCGGCGTTGGCGGCGGCGTACCGCTGGCTGAGCACGACCTGCTCCGCCGCAGACGGGGCGCGCCGGAGCTGCTGCTCGCCGTGCGGACGGTGCGGTCGGCGTTCGGTGCGTTGCGACACCAGGTAGATCGGGTCGGGTGAGGCTGTGATGTGCAGGGTTCCGTCCGTGGCGCGCTCGGCTGGGCCCTGGGGGGCGCCCATCAGGTCGTAGCGGTCCACCCGTCCGGATATCGGGAGTTGCACCTGGGTGGGTTTGGCCGCCCACAGCACCGTGACGTTCTGCGTACCGCTGTCGAAGACGTGCCCGCTGGCTCCCGCGGGCAGGCCCGGCAGCCGCCAGACGAAGTCCGCCCTTCCCAGCAGTCCGGTGAGGGCGGCGTGCGCGCTGTAGGCGGGCAGCGGCTGAAAGGCTCGGCTGAACATCGAGAACGTGAACCCGTCATCGGTCAGCGGCGGCCCGGCGAACCAGAAGTGCTTGTCCACCCCGTCGGCGAGATCCTCGACGGCCGAACGGACCAGGTACCGCGCCTGCTCGGACTGCCGCGCCCCGGTGGGATCCTGCCCGGGCTGGACCGGCAGGAAGATCCCGGATTCGGTCATCCACCTCGCGGTCCCCTCACCGTGGCGCCGCCAGAGTTCGTGTTGGTCGCCGGCGGAGCTCGGGACATCGGGGTCGGGCGTTCCCGGAGGCCAGGGGTAGCCGTGGAATGACCAGATGTCGGCGTACCGGACGACATCGCTCCGCAGCATCAGCTGTTGGTAGGGCCCTATGTCCGCGATGCCCGGCAGTGCGATGAGCGGACGGTCGCGGCGGGCCGCCACGCCGAGGGCGGCCGCTTTCACGTAGGCGGCCTGCTGGTCGCCGGTGCTCGCGGTGTCGTCCACGTCGGGTTCGTTCGACATCTGGACCACGTCGGGCCGGACCCCGGAGGGTTTGCCCGCGACGTGCCGCCCGTATCTGTAGGCGTCGCGCAGGTCGGCCGGGAGCGGGACGGAGGTCGGTGTCATCGCCCACTCCGGCGGACCCTCGATGACCTCCAGCGACTTGAGGCCGTGGCGGTGCATCGCGGCGATGACGCCGTCCTGCGGGGTCGGAGCGTAGCGGCCCCGGCGCGGCTCGGTGGCGGGCCAGGACCGGCCGTCGCGCACGTAACCCGCCCCCATCTGCCGCAGCGCGTCGGCCAGCGCGTCCCTCCGGGCCGACGGCACCACCGCGTGGGCCCAGGTGTTCACGCCGAACCGGTTGCCGGAACCCTGGACGGGTCGCTGCTCCGGCAGCCTCGCGAAGCGTCCGACCAGTGTCTTCCCGGAAAGCGTCGCGCTCGTTGTGTAGTGGCCCGGCGGCAAGTTCGGCAGCGCGAGGGTCGCCGTCGTGGCTCCGGCGGGGATCGTGGCGGTCCCCGAGGCGACCCGGGAGGAGCGGTGGTCACGGATGTCGTACCGGACGGTTTGGGGGGCCGCCGTGTGCGCGTTGAGGCGGAAACGCAGATCCGCCTTTGAGCGGTAGATGCCGAGATTGGTGGCGGGATCCTGGATATGGACGTCCGACAGGGCGAGCGGCGTCGGCGTCAGCGTGAAGGAGTCGAGGAGGAAGCGGTGGAGCACCGCCCCCTCGAAGGCGACGGGCTCGTCGATCCTGAAGGTGATCTCGTTGACGCCGCGATGCAGCTCGACGTCGCCGAGGCCCAGCCGGTAGAGGTCGCCCCAGGCTCGGGGGGCGTCCGACCAGTACGCCTGGGATTTGGAGACCTGGGTGGAGGGACCGCCGTTGACCGCCAGGTTGATCGGGGAGCCGGTCTCGGTGTCCTCCGCCTGTTCCAGCGGGGAGGACATTGTCGCCTCCAGGCTGTAGGGGCCGGCGGCCGGGGCATGGACGGTGTAGGTGGCGTACCAGCCCCGTCCGTCCGGACGGCGGGCCGTGGCCAGCGCCAGATATCTGCCGCCCGACGCCCGCCGGTCGGACGCGGACGGGATGTCGGCCCGGGTCGGAGCCTCGCCCTCGATCTTGATCGCCGTCGCGGCGGCGCGTGCGTCCGCCTGCGGCCCGGCCGTGCCGATCAGGCCGAGCGCGAGCGCCACAGTGATCGCGGCGGCCACCTTGCCGTGGGCGCCGGGTGTGTTGATGACCTTCATGCCGTCGAGCACACCACCGGGGTCCGGGTCGCGTCCTCGGCCAGGCGGCCATCGATTCTGGCCAGGTGGCCACGACCAAAGGCCGATCGGCTACTGCCCGTCCGCTCGGACCGTCCCTAGGCTCGGCTCATGCACCGAATTCGCGAAGCCCTCGCCGCCACGGGCGGGACGTGGTGGACGCCGCCCGCCGGGCTCAGGCACCGCCGCGTCATGCGGGACTGGGCGGTCGATATCGCCCTGCTCGGCGGCGCGTGGCTGGTGTGGGCGGATGTCCAGCGGACCCTTCCGCAGCAGGACGGCCTGCCCGGCTGGACGGTCACGGCCGACCCCTGGTTCGGCGCCGTCGCCTGCTTGGCGCTGTGCCTGCGGCGACGCTTCCCGCTGGGGCTGGCCCTACTGATGGCGCCACTGCTCGCGGTGACGGCCGCCGCGACCGGTGCCGCCGCCGTCGCCGTGCTCACCGTGGCCGTCCACCGGGAATGGCCCGCCGCCGCGCTGGCCACCGGCCTCAACCTGCTGGTGGTCGTGCCCTTCGGGCTGCTGTTCCCGCCGCCGGGCAGCTCCGGCGGGCAGAACGCGGTGGCGTTGTTGCTGATCTTCACTGCGCCGCTCGGGTGGGGCGTGGCCGTCCGGGCCCGGCGCCGCCTGGCGGAGGGAGCGCGCCTGGAGGAGGAACGGCGACGGCGCGAGCACGCGCTGCGGCTCGCCGACGCCCGCCGGGCCGAGCGTGCCCGGATCGCCCGCGAGATGCACGACGTGCTGGCGCACCGCGTCTCCCTGCTGGCGATGCACGCCGGAGCGCTGGCCTACCGGACGACCCAGGCCGAGACGGGGAAGGGGCCGCCGCTTGAGGCCGCCGAGGTGCGGGAGGCGGTCGAGGTCATCCGCGGCAACGCCCGCCTCGCCCTCGACGAACTCGGTGACGTCCTCGCGGTGCTGCGTTCGGACGACGCCGAGGATCCCGACGACGCCTCCGCGTCCCTCGCGCGGCCACAACCGCGCATGACGGAGATCGCCGGTCTGGTCGAGGAGGCGCGGGCCGCCGGGCAGCGGGTCGCGTTCGACGGCGGGGACGTCCTCGACGCGCCGGTCCCGCCGCGTCCGCAGGTACAGCGCACCGCCTACCGCACGGTCCAGGAGGGCCTGACCAACGCCCGCAAACACGCCCCCGACGCTCCGGTCACCGTCCGCCTCACCGGCCGACCCGGCACCGGCCTAGAGGTGGTGGTCACCAACCCGATACCCGACAACGCTTCCACGCTGACTGAGCCCGCCCCCACGCTGACCGATGGCGCCTTGGTGGTGAGGGGCTCCATGCCTGGGTCGGCGGAGGCCGCTGGTGTGCCGGGGGTTCCTGGTGCCGCGCTAGGGGATGCCGCTGCTGCGTTGGAGGAGATCGCACCCGCGCCGGCGGTGTCTGGCCCTGTGGCCATCGGCGCCACGTTGACCGATGGCGCCCTGGTGGTGACGGGCTCCATGCCTGGGTCGGCGGAGGCCGCTGGTGTGCCGAGGGTTCCTGGTGCCGCGCTAGGGGATGCTGCTGCTGCGTTGGAGGAGATTGCACCCGCGCTGGCGGTGTCTGGCCCTGTGACCATCGGCGCCACGTTGACTGATGGCACCTTGGTGGTGGCGGGCTCCACCCCTGCGGCGGTGGAGGCTGCCGCCGTGCCGGCGGGACCCGCTGCCGTGTTGGGGGATGTCGCTGCTGTGGTGGGGGAGGCCGTATCCGCGTCGGCGAAGGCCGTCGCTCTGCCGAAGGACCCCGCTGTCTCTTCGGCGGATTCGGCTGCTGCGGTGGAGGTGGCTGTACCCGGGGTGGCTGAGGCTTGCCCTGCGGCGGTAGACGTCGCGTTGGCCGGTTCCGCTGGCGCCGCGATACCGGGATCGACGACGGGACGGGGCGTGCTGGCGAATGCTGCCGCTGTCAGGGGGGAGGCTCGGGCGACCGTGGTGGCCGAGGCTGTGACGGCGATGACCGGGGCGGCTGTCGGGTCGACAGGTGATGGCGCCGCGTTGGTTGATGCTGGCGGCGTGGTTCTGCCTGGTGCGGGGCGGGGGCTGGCCGGGTTGGGGGAACGGGTGGCGCTGGACGGTGGGACTCTGGAGCATGGGCCGCGCGAGGGGGGTTTCCGGTTGGCCGTCCGGTTACCGTGGCCGGCATGACCGATCGGCCGTCCGCCCCGGTACGGGTACTTCTCGTTGATGACGACCCGCTGGTGCGCACCGGGCTGCGGCTGATGCTGCGCGGCGCCACCGACCTGGAGGTGGTGGGGGAGGTCGCCGACGGTACCGGCGTCGTCGATGCGGTGTCCCGCCTGCTGCCCGATGTCGTCCTGATGGATGTGCGGATGCCGTATCTGGACGGCATCGCCGCGACCCGAGCGCTCTCCGCTCGTGGGGACGGTGCGCCAGCGGTCATCGTTCTGACGACGTTCGGTGACGACGCCAACGTCGTGGCCGCGCTGCGCGCCGGGGCGGCGGGCTTCCTACTCAAGCACGCGGGGCCCGACGAGATCGTCGACGCCGTGCGGCGGTCCGCCAGGGGCGAACCGGTGCTCTCCCCGACCGTGACCCGCACGCTGATCGACCGGCTCACCACGGGACCGGTGGAGAACGTCCGCTCCGCTGAGGCGCGTAAGCGCATGTCCGCGCTGTCGCGGCGCGAACGCGAGGTCGCCGCCGCCGTCGCCGAGGGACTCGCGAACTCCGAGATCGCCGAGCGCCTCTACATGTCGGTGAGCAGCGTCAAGGCCCACATCTCCAGCGCGCTGACGCGGCTGGATCTGTCCAACCGCATCCAGCTCGCCATCCTCGCCCACGACGCCGCCGACCACTGAAGACCACGCTCCGGCGAGGGGCGAGGGGCGAGGGGCGAGGGGCGAGGGTTGTGGTGGGCCAGCGCGAGCGCAAGAAGGCGGCTACCCGCCGCTCGATCGCGGACACGGCGCTCCGGCTGTTCCTGGAGCGCGGCTACGACGGGGTGGGTTGTTTATCGCGGGGTGAGTTTTTTTGTGGGGCGGGGTGGGGTTGTTTGGTGTTAGGGAGGTTGCGGGGCGGGGGAGGTGGAGTGGGGTGGGGTGGGTTTTGTGGGGGGTGGTTGTTTGTTGTTGTTGTTGGGTTAATTGGGGGTTCGGATTGGGGTTTTTAGGGCGGTTAGGGCTGTCAGGGTGCAGAGGGTGCCGGCTGTTAGGCAGGCTGTTTTTATGCCGTAGCGGGAGGCGGCGCCGGTTAGGGCTGCTACGCCTAGGGGGCCCAGGGTGTTGTGGATTGTCCAGAAGGAGGCGGTGACGCGGCCTAGGAGGTGGTCGGGGGTTACCTCTTGGCGGAAGGACATTGAGCAGATTCCGGCTGTACCGGTGGCGAACAGTTGGACGACCGCGAGGGCGCCGACCAGGAGGACGCCGGGGGACAGGCCCAGGAAGGCGATCGCGGTGCCGCACAGGGCCCATGAGCCGATCCAGCAGGCCGCGAAGCCCAGGTGGCGGCGTGCGGACGCGACGGTCGTCGCGGCCAGGAGGGAGCCCAGGGTCGCGGCGGCCAGGACGTAGCCGACGGTCCTGTCGGAATGGCCCAGGTCGTGCTTCAGGTAATAGATGATGAGGTCGGTCAGGCCGTAGGTGATGAAGATGAGCAATGAGAGCAGGGCTGTGAGGGCGCGTAGTGCTGGGTGGCGCCAGAGGAATTCGGCTCCTGCCAGGAAGTCTTTGAGGGGGGTTTGGTGGGGTGGGGTTTGGGGTGTGGCGCGGAATTTTATGAGGGCTATGCCGGCGGCGGAGAGGGCGAAGCTGGTCGCGTCCACGGCTATTGCCATTGCGGGGCCTACAAGGGCGGATACCAGGCCGGCGAGTAGGGGGCCGGCGACGCCCGCTACCGAGTACGCCGAATAGAGGTGGCCGTTTGCCTTGGTTATCTGGTCCTCCTTGACCAGGCCGGGCACCACCGTGACGTAGGTGACCTGGAACTGCATCGCGAAGGCGCCGGTGAGGGGCATGATCGCGTAGAGGAGCCAGACCTGGGGGGAGAAGAGCCAGACCAGGGGGATCAGGCCGTAGAGCAGGCAGCGGGCGATGTCGCAGGTGATCAGCAGGGCGCGGCGGTCCACGCGGTCGGCGAGGTATCCGGCGAAGAGGCCGGTGAGGATGGAGGAGGCGCCGACCAGGGCGGTGACCGCGCCCATCTGGACGAGTGACCCCGTCGCCCGCAGCACCAGCAGCGGAATCGCCACGAAGGAGAAGGCGTCGCCGAGGGCGGAGAGGGTCTGCGCGGTGAGGAAGATCCGGAAGTCCCGTCCGGAGTGCATTCGGCTCCCGTCGTGGTGATCAAGCCGCCCACGAAGAAGTGGAGCAAGATCGCGTCGCGTTGTCGAGGGGGCGGTGGCCGGGAGTGGTCGCGGGACCCTGTGAAGCGTGATCGTCACGCTACGGTGCGTGCAGGCTCTGGCAGGGGGTTCGCTATGGCGTTGGTGGTCACGTTCGCCGGCAAGGCGCCTTTGGGCGCGGATTCGGCTCTTCAGGTGTGGTCGTACACGGTGGCGGGGAGCCCGCCGGATCTGATCCCCGGGCAGCGGATCGCGATCGCGCTCCCGGCGGACGTGGACGTGCGCGACCCCGCGTCCTATCCCGCCGTGCCCGCGTTGCGCGGCATGTTCTTAGAACGGTCCGCCGCGGTCAGCAGGCAGTACGCCGGACGGACGATCTCCCCCGGCGGCGGCCAGCAGACGATCGCGTTCGTCGCGCCGCCCGGCCAGGCCGACCGGGAGCTGTTCGTGGTGACCGCCCAGGGCGGGCGGCCGTGGGCGGTGCAGCCGTTCGCGACGAGTGCGGGCGGGACGTCCGACAACGTCCAGACGATGGCCTCTCCGGCGCGGGCGTCCGGCACGGGGAGCGGCAGGCCGGTCGGGGAGTTCGCCGGGACGCTGCCCTATGCGAGCGAGGTCTTCGGCGTGTACCAGCCGCTGGCCGGGTGGTTCGGCAACGACGCCTCGCTGCGGGTCGCCGCCGCGCTCGGCCTCGACGTGGGCAGGGACGCCTTCGCCGGGGACGCGGCGCGCGAACTCGCCCATCCGGCCCTCGCGGAGCTGGCCGCGCAGGACCCGCCCACGGACGGCATCCTGTCGCCGGTCGGGCTGGTCAACCTGTTCCGGCAGTACTTCTTCGAGTTCGACACCTTCCTCGGCCCGCCCGCCGGGCACCTGTGGCTGAGCCCGGGCGGCACGGTCGAGGTCGTGGAGACCAGCACGCGGCGCACGCTGGTGGAGCGGACGGCCGAGCAGTCCGAGGAGGCGACCCGCAAGTCCGAGGAGAGCCTGACCTCGCAGGACGACGTCGCCGACGCGGTCAAGGAGGAGAACGCGAACGACACCAAGCTCGGCGCGAGCGTCAGCGCGGGCGGGAAGTTCGCCGGGATCTACCACGCCGACGCGAGCGCGAGCTTCAGCACCGAGAACACCACGAAGCGGTCGTCGGAGGAGACGCACAAGCACACCAGGACGCAGAGCTCCAAGGTCAGCAGCGAGATCAAGCGGAACTTCAGGACGACGTTCAAGACCGTCACCGAGACCACCGACACGACGAGCCGCCGCTACGTCGTGCAGAACACCACGGGCAAGCTCCTCAACTACGAGCTGCGCCGCAAGATGCGCAAGGTCGGGGTGCAGGTCCAGCACATCGGCACGCAGCTGAGCTGGCAGGTGTTCCTCGGGCCGGGCGCGGCGCAGCCCCCGGGCGCGCCGTCCCCGGGCGCGCCTGCCCCGGGCGCGCAGCCGCCGGGCGCGCCGTCCCCGGCCGCGCCCGCCTCGGGCGCGCCGCCCCGGACCGTCGTGGCCCCCGGGCGGCTGCTCGGGCTCGGCGAGCTGGTCCACGTCGTCCCGGCGCCGGACCTCACGTCGCTGCGCGAGCCGGTGAAGCCGCCGAAACTGGAGCGCAAGGAGGTGAACTACACCTGCGTCTACAACATCCAGATGTTCCCGATCGCCAACAACAACCCGCCCCACAACGACGCGTTCTGGAGCCGCATCGACGAGAACACCGGACGGATGGGACGCGGCGAGGAGGACGAGTACATCGTCGGGAACCTCCAGGTCAGGCCGAGCCCCCCGGCCCCCGGCTACACCCTCGACCCGAACACGGCGCTGATCCGGTTCATCTCGTGCAAGTCGGCGAACGGCTCCGACACCGCGTTCGACGCGCACTACAGCATCGACGGCACCGACCCCGCCGCGATCACGATCAAGTGCGACCATGTGAGCTTCGGCGGCACCGGCGCGGTCACGCTCGTCCACTCGCTGACCTGGAACCCGCCCCGCGTCGACCCGGCGCAGCAGGAGTACGAGGCGGCGAAGAAGCTCTACGACGAGCAGGTCGCGGAGTTGCAGCGCAAGGCGTACGGGGAGGCCGTGCGGACCCGGCTGAACCTGGTGAGCGGGATCCGGCCCCGGCCCGCCGCCGAGCTGCGCGAGGAGGAGCGGCAGGCGGTGTTCGCCAGCCTGATCAGGCAGCTCCGGCTGATCCCCTCCGACCCGCATCTGGAGTCGGAGATCATCCGGCAGATCTTCGACATCGACCAGATGCTGTACTTCGTGGCGCCCGACTTCTGGCGGCCCGACTACCTGTCCGACCCGGCCGGGCCCGACACCTCCGGCCGCTACCCGGTGCCCCAGCCGGTCTGGACGACGACCGCCGCCGATCCGCTGGCCGGGGAGACGGTGCTGAGCTGGTACTCCCACACCAGTTCCGACACGCTGCCGCCGTCCGCGCCCGCGCCGCCCGCGCCCGGCGAGCCGCCCACGCCGCCGCCCGCGCAGCAGAAGGAGTGGCGCGTCAACTACCTCGTCACCGAGAACACCCAGCCCGCGCCGATGGGCAGCTCGCTCGGCTGGCTGATCCAGGCCGACGGCGACGAGCGCCGCAACGAGTTCCTGAACGCGGCGTGGGTGAAGGCGGTGCTGCCCGTCCGGCCGAGGCACGAGCTGGACGCGCTGTCCTGGCTGTCGAAGGCGAACGTCGAGGGGGAGGCGGGGCTCGGCCGTCCCTACCCGTGGCAGCCCGGCGACCCGGACGAGTACCGGGGCAAGAAGGTCGGCGAGGTCCTCGTCCTGCTCGCCAAGGAGCTCCAGACCAAGAACGGCGACGTGGCGGTGACGCTGGCGACGGAGAAGGTGTTCGAGACGGGCTTCGACCCGCTGGACGGCGGTTTCCGGCCCGCGGAGCCTTACCAGATCTTCGACCAGTGGGTCGAGGTGCTGCCCACCGACCAGGTCGTCGCGGTGGAGGTCGAGTACGACCCGAAGACCGGCCAGCAGCGGTGAGGCTGCGGGTGGCGTGGGCCGACAAGGCCCACTTCCTCCTCGACCGCCGCTCCCCGGCGGGCAGGCCCGACGGCGCCGTGTCGCTGGAGGTGTTCGGCGACCTCCCGGCGGACGCGCCCTGGCACACCCCGGGCAGCGGCCTGCCGTCGCTGGCGGTCGATCCGGGCGACACGGCGGTGGCGTTCGACGTTCCGGCCGACACCCCGCTGCGGCTGGAGTTCACCGTCGACACGGTCGTGGACGGCAAGCAGTGCCGGTCGCTGGAAGTCGTGCAGTTGTTGCGCGTCTCGCCCGATGGGGCGGTCACCTTCGTCGAGCACGCGCTGACCCGGTTCCATGTGGACCTGCGCCCGTCGGGCGGGCCGGGGACGGTGCCGGGGCGCAGGCCGTTCGTGCACGCCGGGGGGACGTCGCTGTTCACCGGCCGCCACCCGCTGCTCACCACCGACGGGCGCGGCCAGCCGCGCGTGCGCGCCGACTTCCTCGACGTCACCGCGCTCTGGTGGGACCTGCATTTCCAGGACACCACCGTGCCGCCCGGCCAGGGCGTCTCCACCTGGGACTTCTGCCCCTGGTACCTCGACCCCGCCTGTGCCGGACGCCCCGACGGCCTGCGCGTGCTCGCCAGCACCTGGGGCGCGCCGCTGGTGTGGTTCGCCGTGATCCCGCCGTCGGCGGGGAAGGAGCTGCCGCCGCGGACGAGGCTGGGCGGCGCGGTCCTCTTCCGCCCGGTGGCGAGCGCCTACGCCTATTCGTCCACCGACAAGTCCGGGCTCGGCGACCGGACGCACGCGAAGCTCGGAATGGAGCAGCTCGCGCATTACCTGTTGCGCGGGCGCAACCGGCAGCAGGCGGCGAGCATCGTCCACTACAGCCCGCGTTCGCCGGAGCTGTACGACTTCGCCTCGGCGTTCCACAAACCCGAGGAGCCGTTCCCGAGGCCCAGCGACCGGCTTCCCTCCCTCCCGATCGGCGTGGAGGACAACCTCGCGAGGTCGGCGGCGCGGCTGCTGCCGGAGGCCGGGGAGCAGCGCGTGCTGTTCCTGCCGTGGCCCACCGCGCGCGGCCTCGACCCGGCCTACGCCGCCGCGCTCGCGCCCGGCCTGTCCGCGCGCGTCGAGCGGGCGCTGCACCTGCTGGCGGCGCGCGGCGCGGTCGGCGGGCGGAACCAGGCCATGGCCGGGCGGGACGGCATCGCGCCCATGTCGCTCGGCGGCGCGTCCCCCGCGTTCGCCCTCGACCCGCTGCTGTGGATCGCCGGGTACAGCCTGGGCGGCGCGGCCGCGAGCAAGGCGGTGGCGGCCAACCCCGCCGACGTGGCCCGCATGATCTCCCTCGACGACGGCCGGCTCGCCGAGCACGAGCAGGGCCTGGTCAACGCGGCGCGGCAGGCCGCCCGCGCGGGGCGCCGGATGCGGGCGATGATCGTGCACTCGCCCTACACCGGCGGCCCGCCGCAGGCGACGATGACCGCGCTGCGCGGTGCCGGGGCCGAGGTGACGATGCTGCCGCGCGGCGACTACACCGCGTTCTGGGCGGCGCCGCCGTTCACCGCGCCGTCCTGGCGGCAGTACGTGCTCGCGGAGTGGGACAAGCAGCCCGATGTCGTCCGCAAGGACGTCCGCGAGCAGGCGGGGAAGGAGGCGAACCGCTACGCGGCCTGGCAGCACGAGGTCGCCGCCTACGGCGGGGACGTGTTCGCGGTGGAGCCGCAGAACCCGGGCAGCCGCGCGTTCCTGGAGGAATGCCTCGGCCCCTGACCCCTACAGGGCGGGCGCGGGGTAGTCGGGGAGGACGTAGGAGTCGTTGGCGCCCCGCACCGCGTTCCCCGAGGGGATGCTCGACGGGTCGCGCAGCGCCCGGTCGCGGAGCGCCAGCTCCTCCTCGGTCGCCGGGTTGAGGACGGGGCGGGAGACGTCGGCGATCGCCTGGTTCCTCTCCACGAACGTCCGGAGCCCGCTCTCGTACGCCTCGAACGCCTCGGTGTGGGAGGGGCGGGCGGCCAGCTCGTTCGCGAGCACGTACGCGCCGATCAGCGCGATGCCGGTGCCCTGCCCCGACAGGAACGAGGGCGCGTAGGCGGCGTCCCCGACCAGCGCGACGCGTCCGCCGGACCAGCGCGGCATGTGGATCTGGCCGACCGAGTCGTAGAACAGGTCGCCCGCCGCGCGCATGGCCTCGACCAGGCCGGGGGTCCGCCAGCCGAGACCGGCGAACGCCTCGGCGACGACGGCGCGCTGCGCGTCCGGGTCCCGGTGGACGGCGGGCGAGGGCGAGCTGAAGCCGAGGATCGCGAACACGCGGTCGCCGTCGCCGGGCGCGTAGAGCGCGGCCATCCGGCCCGGCGTGTTCCAGATCAGGCTCTCGTGGGCGAGGCCCAGCTCGTTGGAGGAGCTGAAACCGGCGAACGACCAGCCGAGATGGCGGTGGTAGCGCTCCTCGGGCCCGAACGCCAGGCGCCGGGTGCGGGAGTGGACGCCGTCGGCGCCGACGACGATGTCGAAGGTGCGCCGCGTTCCGCCGCGGAACGTCACGTCCACGCCGCCGTCGTGGTCGTGGAGGGTCTCGATGGAGTCGTCGAAGATCAGCTCGACGCCGTCGGGCACGGCCGAGTGCAGGGCGGCGGCCAGCTCGCCCCGGGGGATCTCCAGGTCGCGTCCGCGTACCCCGCCGACGAGGTCGCCCGTGTCGATGACGGCGACCGGACGGCCGTCCGCGTCGAGGAAGGTGCTCTGGCGCGTGTCGACGTGGAGGGCCTCCAGCCGCTCGATCAGGCCCATGCGGCGGACGACGTCCAGCGCGGGCCCCCGGATGTCGACGGGGTAGCCGCCGTCGCGGATCGCGGGCGCCTTCTCGACGAGCGTGACGTCCCAGCCGTGGCGGCCGAGCCAGTAGGCGATCACGGGTCCGGCGATGCTGGCCCCGGACACCAGGGCCGTGCGGCGTGCGGTCGAGTCCATCGTGGTGCCTCCTCGGGAACTAGATACCTACCTTAGGTATCTTTCTGCCGTCTCGGCTACCATATACCTAACTTAGGTATGTATTGGAGTGACGATGGACACCCGCGACCCCGGGACGGGAGGCGACGACGCCGGACGCGACCGCTACCTGCGAGAACTGCTCCCCCGCCTGACCCAGCTCAGCAACGCGCTCAACCGCGGCCGGCTGACCGAGCGCGCGCTGGAGGCGGCGGGGGGCTCGGTGGACCGCCCGGCGATGTCGGCGCTGCTCGTCCTGCATATGGCGGACGAGCCGCTGCGCGTCGGCGAGATCGCCGCGCGGATGCAGGTCGTCGGGCCCCACGTCACGCGGCAGGTGAACG
The DNA here is from genome assembly GCF_009733595.1 of Actinomadura litoris. Lineage (GTDB taxonomy): Bacteria > Actinomycetota > Actinomycetes > Streptosporangiales > Streptosporangiaceae > Spirillospora > Spirillospora litoris. Next base: position 553,504 of record NZ_WOFH01000005.1, read on the forward strand.
AGTTGGAGCGGCGCGGGCTGGTCCGCCGCGTCACCGACCCCGGCGACCAGCGCGCCCGCCTCGTCGAGCCGACCGGGCAGGGCCGCGAGGTGACCGACCGCTACATGCGCACCATCTTCGGCTGGTTCGGCGACGCCCTCGCGGGCTGGCCCGAGGGCGACCGCCGCGCCTTCGAGCGCCTCCTCGGCCGGTTCGTCGACGACCTCACCGTCCACCTGGCGACGCTCGACGACGACGCGACCTGACGTCCGGAGCCCGGGCCCGAGGGGCGGAGAGGATCGTCGCCTCCGCAGGGGGCACCGGTCCTCAACGCGCCCAGGCCCGCCGTCGTGACCAGGACGTTCAGTCCCGGGTGCGGCCTCGGCGCTCGCCGGGCCCGCTATCGGGGGATCCGCGCTCCCTGGTTCGCCCGCGCCGTCCGCGGATAATGGAGCGCATGGACCGTGCAGCGATGGCCGACTTCCTGCGGCGGCGGCGCGAGGCGCTGCGACCCGAGGACGTCGGGTTCAACCCGGGCCCGCGCCGCCGGACCCGGGGACTGCGGCGCGAGGAGGTCTCCTCGCTCGCCGTGATGTCGACCGACTACTACACGCGGCTCGAACAGCGGCGCGGCCCGCAGCCGAGCGAGCAGATGCTCGGTTCGCTGGCCCGCGCGCTCCGGCTGAACGCCGACGAGCGCGACTACCTGTTCCGGGTGGCCGGGCACAGCGCCCCCGACGCGGTGTCGGTCGCGACGCACGTCGCCCCCGGGCTGCTGCGGGTGATGGACCGCCTCGCCGACACCCCGGCGCTCATCCTGTCGAACCTCGGGGAGGCGCTCGTCCAGAACCGGATGGCGGACGCGCTGCTCGGCGACCGGTCGTCCTACACGGGCCTCGCCCGCAGCTCGACGTACCGCTGGTTCACCGACCCGCGGGCGCGGCGGGTCTACCCCGAGCGCGACCACGCCCGGCACTCCCGCTCGCAGGTCGCGAACCTGCGCGTCGCCTACGGGTCGATGGGGGCGAGGTCGCGCGCGGGCGACCTCGTCCGCGCGTTGCAGAAGGAGAGCGCCGAGTTCTCCGGCCTGTGGGAGCGGCACGAGGTCGGCAAGCGGTTCGAGGAGCACAAGACGCTCGTCCACCCCGAACTGGGCGAGATCGAGCTGGACTGCCAGTCCCTGTTCACCGAGGACCAGTCGCAGGTGCTGCTCGTGCTCACCGCCCCGCCGCGCACCGAGGGCCACGAGAAGCTGCGGCTGCTCTCGGTGCTGGGCGGAAGCCGCTTCCCCGACACGACCGCCGCGGCCCAGGAAGCGCACTGACCCTTTTCTCAGGCGTTTTTCCGTGCGATTCCCACCAGCGGCTGGACGGTGGGCGGCGCCGCCACGGGGGCGACCTCGGGACGCCATTCCAGGCACGGGACGAGCCCCGGCTCGACCAGCTCCAGCCCCGAGAAGAAGCGGCGGACCTGGTCGGCCGACCGCAGTTTGTAGGGGACGGAGCCGCCCTCGTCATAGTCGTGCTGCGCCTGGGAGAACTCGGTGGAGATGTTGTTGGAACCGTCCGCGACGGCGAGCCAACTGCCCGGGGCGAGACCGTCCATCAGCCGCGAGACGATCGCGGCGGCCTCGTCGTCGTTCCCGATATGGCCGAGCACGCCCATGACCGTCAGCCCGACGGGGCGCGAAAGGTCGAGGGTCCGGTCGGCGCCCTCCAGGATCGCGTCCGGGTCGTGCAGGTCGGCCTCGACGTAGTCGGTGGCCCCCTCGGGCGTGCCGGTGAGCAGGATGTGGGCGTGCAGCAGGACGAGCGGGTCGTTGTCGACGTAGACGACGCGGGCGTCGGGCACCAGGCGCTGCGCGACCTCGTGGGTGTTGTCGACGGTCGGCAGCCCGGTGCCGACGTCGAGGAACTGGTCGATCTCCGCCTCGTCCGCCAGGAAGGCGATCGAGCGTTTGAGGAAGTAGCGGGTGAGGCGCGCGATGTCGATGATGCCAGGGAATGTCTGGACATACTGGTCTCCCGCCGCGCGGTCCACGGGGAAATTGTCCTTGCCGCCGAGCCAGTAGTTCCATATCCGCGCCGAATGCGGGACGGAGGTGTCGATACCGCCGGCATGCTCCTTCGCCGCCTCGCTGAAGAACTCTTCTTCGCTGCCCACGTCGCCTCCCCAGGTTCCGCTTCCATACTGGGCTTGTCCGTGGGTGCGGGCAACTCGCGTAGCGAGAGTTCAGAGTTCGTTCTCGATACTGCGCAGCAATGCCCGGGACGGTTCGGGCAGTAGCGCCGCGAGGCCGAGTTCCTGGATCTTCTTCTGGTAGCGCGCGCGATCTTCCTCGTCCGACGGGTAGAGCGCGCTGTCGGTGTCCTCGATAAAGATCAGGTCCTGGAGCTTGAAGGAGCCGAAACGCAAGATCGTGATGGGCTTGGCGGCCTCGTCGTGGGCGGGGTGGGAGATCGGCAGGATCTGTAGGCGGACGTGCGGCCCGCTGTGGAGGAGGCGCCGGACCTGGCCCCGCATCGTCGCCGGTTCGACCAGGGGGTTCCGCAGGGCGCCCTCGTTGATGATCGCCCACATCTGCGGGCGCCCGTTGGTGCGTGCCAGGTGCTGTTGGCGCAGCATCCGGAGTTCGATGCGCTGGAGGAGGCGGTCGGCGGGCTCATGCCCGTAGGTGCCGCTGATGACCTCGGTCGCGTACTGGCGGGTTTGGAGGAGGCCGGGCACATAGAACGGCTCGTAGCCGATGATCAGGTCTGACAGCGGCTCATGGGTCAGGTAGCTCCTGAACCAGGGCCGTACGACACCGTGGAAGCGGTACCACCAGGTCGGCGGGCCGGTGACCACGGATCCAGGGGCGCCGGTGTCCCCCGTGGCCGGCACGGGCGTCAGATCGGGGCTGGACGCCGGGGTCAGGCGGTAGGCGGTCACGGCCACCTCGTGGCGGGCCTTCCACTCGGCCAGCGTCCCCACCTCCTCGACGGGAATACGCCGCTCGACGGCGGCCGCCTGGAACACGCGCGCGAGCAGGGAGACCTGGTCCCAGGACGGCATGCGCTTGCGCCTTCCCCGGAGAATCGCCCAGGCGGCCGTCCGGCTCAGGTGGGTCCTCCGGCCGGGCTGGTCCGCGGCCTCGACCTTGTCGAGCCTCCTCGCCAGCTCCCGGTAACTGCTGATTGCGGCCCTGTGGTAAGCCGCTTCCAGTTGACGTGAGAAAGCTTCGACGATACGCACGCGCTCATCCGGCATAGGTGTGCCTTTCTAGCGATCTCCACGGCCGCGCTGGGGGGCAACAATACCGTGCAACCGTACACGGGGTGCAACTGTGTGATAAATCAACAAACGACTCTTTCGTCCGAGTTGCCGAACGAGACTCGGTTTATGACCATTCAGTCATGATCGGATTCAGGGGTGCGGCGGGTTTGGCGTTCTTCTTTGTCCGAGGTTGCTCCAGTCGCCCACATCCGCTCCTTCGTATGAGCAGGATCTGTCTTGTAAGGCCGATCCGCCCGGAGGGGGAATTCGACCGATGCCGCGTTCACTACCGATCTTCGATGAGGACGACCCCGTATGGCGTGAGGCGGCGAAGGCGCTGTTCGTGGTCTGGGCGACCCGGACCGGGCGGAGGCTGCGGCACGTGCCCGTCGAGCACCTCAGCGCCTGGGAGCTGGAGGACTTCTGGGCCGACGACCAGCTCGACGACGTCCCCCTGCCGCGTCCCACGCACAAGGCGCTGGTCGCCGTCGACATCGTCGCCTTCGGCGCCCCCGGCCGCGACACCCGCATCCAGATCAGGCTGCGCGAGAACATGTACACGCAGGTCGAACGCGCGCTCGGCGCCACCGGTCTCACGCTGTCGGACTGCCACCACGAGGACCGGGGCGACGGCGCGTTCATCGTGGCCCCCGACGACGCCGACCCCTGCGACCTGCTGGACCCCTTCGCCCACGACCTGGCCGCCCACCTGCGCCGCGAGAACCGGGACGCGGGCCCCGACCTGCGGCTCCGGCTGCGCGCCGCCGTCCACTACGGCCATGTCGACCACGACGCGCACGGCGTCGTCGGACGCGCGCCGGTCGACCTGTTCCGCCATCTGGAGGCCCCGGCGTTCCGGCGCGCGATGGCCGAGACGCCGAGCGCCGACCTCGGTGTGATCGTCAGCGACTCGCTGTTCCGCGAGGCGGGCCACCGGGACGGCCGCGTCGACCACGACGCCTACCGCCCCATCCGGGTCAGGGTGAAGGAGACCCGCACCCGCGCCTGGCTGTGGCTCCCCCCGGCGCGACCCCGGTGACCCCGACGGATGCCTCCTCGACCCGGCCGGGGCCTGATCACGGCTCCGCCGGGATGCGGAGGGCGATGGCGGCGATGTCGTCGATGCCGGTGGTGGGCAGGCCCTCCAGGATGCCGTCGCAGAACAGCGGCAGCGGCTCGGCGGCGAGCCGGGACGCCTGGCGGAGGAGCCGCTCCAGCCCCCGGTCCAGGTGCTCGCCGGGGTGCTCGACCAGGCCGTCGGTGTAGAGGAACAGGGTGCAGCGGGGCGGCAGCGCCTCGACGGCGCTGCGGTAGGGGCGGTCGACGAGGAGGCCGAGCAGGGGGTTGCCCGCGTCCTCCAGCAGGCGGGCGTCGCCGTCGGCGGTGACCAGGAGGGGCGGCGGGTGCCCGGCGACCGAGTAGGTGAGCCGCCACCCCTCCGCCTCGGCGCACACCCGCGCGAGGGCGCAGGTGGCGGTGCTCTCGGGCGACAGCGTCTCCATCGCGATGCACAGCCGGCGCAGGACGTCGCCCGGGGCCTCCCCGCGGTCGATGGCGAGGGCCCGCAGCATGTTCCTGAGCTGGCTCATCGCGACCGCCGCCGCCAGGTCGTGCCCGGCGACGTCGCCGATCGCGAGGACCGTCTCGCCGTCGGGGAGCACGAACGAGTCGTACCAGTCCCCGCCCACCTCCGCCGCCGCCGGGCTCGCCCGGTACCGGGCGACGATGTCCAGGCCCGGGACGTCCGGCGGCTCGGCCAGCAGCCCGTGCTGGAGCGCCAGCGCGACCCGCTGGGTGCGGTGGTAGCGCAGGGCGCTGCTCAGCGCGTCGTGCGCGTGGTCGAACATCTGCCCGATCAGCACGACGTCCTCCGGGCTGATCGGCGGGCGGTCGCCGCAGGACGCGGCGGTCACCACGGCCGCGACCTCCCCGTCCACGGTCACCGGCAGCAGCACGACGCTGTTGGCGCCCGCCCGCGTCAGCCAGCCCGCCGTGCCCTCGGGCACGATGTCGGCCGGGGGCCGCCCCGCCTCGAACGTCCGGTAGACGGGCCGCCGCCGCTCGACCGCCCGGGTGAAGCCGCTGTCGGCCGGGAACGACTCCTCGCCGCCCGGCGGCAGCCTCGGCAGCCCCTCCCGCGCCCCGGTCGCGATGCGCTGCGCGGTGACCGGCCCGCCCTCGGGACGGTCGGTGAAGTCCGGCAGCAGGTGCACGCCGCAGCCGTCGGCCAGCGCGGGGACGAGCACGTCCGCGAGCGCGCCGAGCATCTCCCGCAGGTCGGAGTGCTCGGCGGTCGCGGCGGCGGCCCGGTCGAGCACCTCCCGCCGGTGCCGCTGGAGCCACTTCTGCTCCACGTCGGTGCAGGTGCCGACCCACTCCAGCACCACGCCGTTCTCGTAGACGGGCGCGGCGTTCACCTCGAAGTGCCGGTACTCGCCCTTCGGCGTCCGGAGCCGGTAGACGTGCCGCCACGGCCGCGAGAACCGGCGCGACTCGGCCCACGACCGCACCGTCGGCTCCTGGTCGTCGGGGTGCAGGGCCCGCACCCAGCCCATCCCGCGGAACTCCTCCCAGGTCTGCCCGGTCACCCGCTCCCATCCAGGGCTCGGCTCGATCGGCGTGCCCTCCGGCCCCGTCACCCACACGATCTCCGCGCTCACCCGGACGAGGCTCTGGAACCTGCGCAGCATGCGCCGCTGCGCCTCCGCCGCCCACCGGGCCTGCCGGTCCGCCGTCACCCGCTCGGTGACGTCGACGGCGACGATCAGCACCCCGGGCTCCCCGGTGATCCGGGACAGGCCGAAGGAGAAGAAGCGCTCCTCGCGTCCGGCGCCCGGGTAGGCGAGGCTCACCGGCACGTCCTCGCGGCTGACCGCCTCCCCGGTGGCGAGGACGTGGTCGAGCATCTCGAAGTAGTCGCGCTGGAGGAGGTCGTGGAAGGCGTCCCGCATCGGCCGCCCGAGCGGCCGGTCGCCGAAGCTCGCGCGGTAGGCCATGTTGGCGTAGACGAGCCGGTGGTCGCTCCCGCTCGTCACCGCCACCCCGACCGGCGCGAGATCGAAGACCTCCAGCGTCAGGTCGCCGCCGCCGGCGCCCTCCATGCAGTCCCCTCCTGACCTGCGCTCCCCCCTTGTTCGCCTACCCGGGAGAAAACCCAGTATGTGTGGACAGGGGTGCGCGCGGTCAGCGGGCGGGCGGCCAGCTCAGCGGCAGGGCGTCGAGGCCAAGGACGAGGCTCGCGTGCTCCGTCGGCCGCGCGCCCGGCGCGATGCCGTAGTCGGGGATGCGGGCGTGCCACTCGGTGAGCGCGACCTGGAGCTCCAGCCGGGCGAGGTGCGCGCCGAGGCAGCGGTGCGGGCCCGCGCCGAAGGCCAGGTGCGGCGCCGGTGGCCCGCCGATGTCCACGGACGCGGCGCTCGGGAACGCCCGCGGGTCGCGGGTGGCCATGGAGATCGGCAGCATGACCATCTCGCCCGCCCTCATCGGGCATCCGTGCAGGTCGACGTCCTCGGTGAGCCTGCGGGCCGGGAGCGGCAGCGCGTAGACGCGCAGGAACTCCTCGACCGCGCCGGGGACGACCGCCGGGTCGGCGGCGACGCGGGCGCGGTCGTCCTCGTGCGTGGCCAGATGCCAGAACGTGTAGGAGAGCTGCGCCGCGACGGTGTCCAGCCCCGCGAGGAACAGCAGCACGCACAGTTGCAGCAGCTCGGCGTCGGTCACGGGACGCCCGTCCAGGACGAAGGTGGTCGCGGCGCTGACCAGGTCGTCGCGCGGGTCCGCGCGGCGGTCCCGGATCAGCTCGGTGAAGCAGTCCGCGACCTCCCGCAGCGCCTCGGCCCGCCCGGCGCCGGACGGCGGCGGATGCAGCACCGCGTCCTCCCAGGCCAGGAACTCCTTCAGCCGCCCCGTCGGCAGGCCGACCAGCTCCAGGAAGATGATCGTCGGGAACAGCCGGGCGAAGTCGGTGACGAAGTCGCACGACCCCCGCCCGGCCAGGTCGCCGATCAGCGCCGCGCAGTGCCGGGTGATCCGCTCCCGCATCGCCCCGGCGGTCGCGGGCGTGAACAGAGGGCGCAGCAGCCGCCGCCACGCCGTGTGGAGCGGCGGGTCCAGCATGACGGGAATCCACTGGTAGGCCGGGTCGGGGTCGATGACCGCGATCGCGCGGCTGGAGAACGTCTCCGGGTTCTGGAACGCCGCGAGGATGTCGTCGTGCCTGGTGAGGACCCAGAATCCCTGCTGCCCCGTACTGCGGAACGCCTCGTGGCGCTCGCGCAGGCCGTCCAGCATCGCATGCATGCGCCCGGCGGGCCCGGACTCCGCGAACGGGTCGAAATCGATCTGCGGCACGCTCACCGCGTGATCATACGCGCCACTCCGCAGAGATAGGTGGCCGGAAGCTCGCACATCGACGTCGGCTCCGGACAGGGGTCGGGCCGCCAGTCCGGCAGGTTCACCAGCCCCGGCGGCAGCACCTCCCAGCCCCGGAAGAGCTCGACGAGCTGCTCCCTCTCCCGGAACGTCATGCTCATGTTGACGCCCAGGTCCTTGTAGGTCCGCGCGCCCTGCTCGGCGTTCCGCCGGTACGCCGAGGACGCGGTCGGACGGGTGATGTGCGAGACCGCCAGGTAGCTCCCGGGCGCGAGCACGTCGCGGAACCGCCGGACCGACCGCCGGACCGGCTCGTCGTCGGGGACGCAGTGCAGCACCGACAGCATCAGCAGCGCGACCGGCCGGTCCAGGTCGAGGACGGACCGCAGCTCCGGATCGAGCAGGATCGCGTCGGGGTCGTGGAGGTCGCCGCCGATGACGACCGTCCGGGGCTGCGTCGCCAGGAGCGCCCGCGCGTGCGTGAGCACCATGGTGTCGTTGTCGACGTACACGACACTGGCGTCCGGCCGCGCCGCCTGCGCCACCTCGTGCACATTGTGCTGGGTCGGCAACCCGCATCCGATGTCGAGGAACTGGTCGATCCCGGCTTCGAGTGCGAGGAACCGCACGACACGGGCGAGAAAATGGCGATTCGCCCAGGCCGTGGCACGGGTGGCGGGCGCGGCCCTGATGATCTGCTCCGCCGCCTCGCGATCGGCCGCGAAGTTGTCCTTGCCGTTCAGGAAGTAGTCGTAGATCCGCGCGACGTTGGGAGTGCTCACGTCAACGCCGGTCGGCGCTGCTTCCAGGGTCATGGTGCCCTCAATCTCGGCGACGGAGGCCCATGATGATACGCAGACCCCGGTGCCGGGGGGAGCCCCTCGCGACCCTACTTCACCCCGCGATTTCGTTCGCCCTGCAACAATCCGAGGTGAAAGCAGTAGTCGACCGCCATGATCTCCCGCCGCACATCATCGGCGCTCCCCAGGACATACCGCCGGGCGGGCTCCCGGACCGCCCGCCAGGCCCCCTTCGCGGCCTGCGTGATCTCCCAGTGCGGAAACTCGCGCCGCAGGCGCAGCAGCTCCTGCTCCCTCCGCCGCCGTATCGCTTTCAAGGAACCCGCCCTTCTACTAACTAGCGAACCATGAATTCGAACCAGGAGTTCTGGCCCTCGGGATCGGTGAACGTACCCCGCGCGGCGCACAGCCGCTCCACGATGAACAGCCCCCGCCCGGTCTCCGATCCGAGGTCCACTCCCACGCCGACGCGCGGCCTGTTCACCGCGGATCCGGAGTCCAGGACCTCGACCCGCACCCGGTCCGGATACTCGATGGCCAGGACCATGATCGTGTCCCCCTTCGCCCCGGTATCGGAGTGAAGGATCGCATTCGTAACCAACTCGGTCGCGCACAACTGGATCAGATAGGTGAGATTCTCAGAAAGGCCCGGAAGGGCGGCATGGACGAAGCGGCGCACCACTCTGAGTTCGGCGAGATCGCAGCCGACCAGTATCCCTGTCATGCGGGGCGCCGACGTTTCCATGATCGCTCCTGTGTGATCTTTCCTAACCCTCTGGCCGGTCGATGCCCGGCATCCTGACAAGCGGCGAAAACAAAACGTAGGCGCGCGGTCGCGGCGTGTTATAGCGTGGCCGCATGGACGGATCGATCATTCCGGCGCCGCTAAAAGCGATCATGGCCGAGCGCGAGTGCAGCCAGGTCGTCCTGGCCGAGGATCTGGGAATCAGCCAGGCGTTCGTGTCGCAGTTAGTGGGCGGTAAGCGGGACTACGGAATCAACAAGATGAACCGCTGCCTGGCGAGCGTAGGGTGGGAGGTACGCATCGAACCCAAGGCCAAGGAGAAGGTCCCCGTGGAACGACGCCGGTTCATCGCAGGTGCCGCGTCCGTGACGTTTGTGGCCGGTCCGAAAACCTTCCCGTTCCAGAACCCCGATTATGTGCATGGTTTGGCCGTCCGGCTAACGGATTCGACGGAGCAACTCGGAGGCACCTCACTGGTTCCAACGGTGTTGCGCTACATGGGCAACCTGCGCCGCATAACGAGCAGCCGCGATGAGCGGCTTCTGGAGGCGGCGGCCGAACTCAGTCGAGTCTCGGCCCACGCCCTCTACGACGCCCGGCAGCGGAACTCCGCCGAAGAGGCGGGCAGGCTCGCACTCGTGTTCTCGCGTCGTTCCGCCGACCCTGCGGAAATCGCGCAGGCGTACGAGAGTCTGTGCCTCATGACCACGGCCCTGGACGCGAACCGCGCGGCGCACTACGCGCAGCTCGGCCTTCAAGTCCCCGATGTCCCGGAGGAACAGCGCGCCCGCCTCAACGCGCGGCTCGGAACCGCGCTGGCGCGCAACGCGCACACCTCCCGCATCGCCGCACGGTCGGTATGCGCCGTGATCGACAAGGCGTGCAGTGTCAGCGGGCTGCCCAGCGAATCGACCGCTCTGATCCTCGGAAGCGCTGGGATCTCCAACGCGAGCCTTCACCGCTACGAAGAAGCGGACGCCGCACTGGCGGCCTCCGTGCGCACGTTCGGCGAGCGCCCGCTATACGTCGCGCTCTGGCGCGCACGCCAGATCATGACGACTCTGAGTGCGGGGGATGTCGCGAAGGCGGCGCACCAGATGTCGGCCCTCTCCGGAGTCGTCCCCCTGGTGGCCTCCGGGCGCCTCGACACCAAGGTCCAGCAGATCCTGACCGTCGCGGAGCGCTGGAAGCGCGTCCCGGAGATGAAGGACGCGACCCTCCAGCTCCGCTCGGTGGCGCCCCCGACCCCTGCCCGGTCCGTCTGACGCCCTTGTCTCACCTATCGAACTTCGATAGATTTCCATCGTGATTCGATGGAAGGGTGGGTTATGGGAAACCTGGCAGTGCGCGCGCTGCGCGCCGTGCTCGCGGTGGTGCTCATCGGCACCGTGCTCGTCCAGATACTGATGGTGTGGGCGCTGGCCACCGACCCGGAGGACGGGTCGCTCCCGCTGACGCCGCTGCGCGTGATCACGATCGTGGGCATCGGGACCGTCCAGGTCGCCCTGGTCTGCATATGGCGGCTGGTGGCGATGGTGCGGCGCGGGACCGTGTTCTCCGACGCCGCCTTCCGGTACGTGGACGTCATCATCGGCGCGATCGTGGCGGCCGCCCTCGTGTGGTTCACGGTCACGGCCGTCAACGCGCCGGACCAGCGGGACGACCCCGGCGTCACCGTCATCATGGCCGGGGTCGGCGTGGCCATCCTGGGCGGCGCGCTGCTGGTGCTCGTGCTGCGGATGCTGCTCCTCCAGGCCGTCGCGCGCGATGTCGAGGCGACGCGGATGCGGGCCGAGCTCGACGAGGTGGTCTGATGCCGATCGCCGTCGACATCGACGTGATGCTGGCCAAGCGCAAGATGTCGGTGGGCGAGCTGGCGGACCGCGTGGGGATCACGCCCGCCAACCTGGCGGTGCTCAAGAACGGCCGCGCCAAGGCCGTGCGCTTCACGACCCTCGCCGCGCTCTGCGAGGTGCTGGAGTGCCAGCCGGGCGACCTGCTGCGCTGGGAGGCCGAAGTCCCCGTGGACGGATGACGACGCCGTTGGATATGGCGGTCGCCACCTGGTCGGAGTTGACCGGGGCCTCCGGTGGCTGGCGGTATCGTCTGGTCGGTGGGCACTCAAGGGCTGTTCGATGTGGATGGGCCTCCGCTGCCTGCGGTGTCGCAGGAGGCCGTTCGGCACGGTGAGGTCTTCACCCGCCGATGGATCGTCGAACTGATCCTTGATCTCGCGGGATACACCGCCGATGGTGATCTTGCCCGGCTGAGGATCGTCGAGCCGGCGTGTGGCGCGGGCGCGTTCGTCGGGCCGATCGTGGAACGGTTGAGCAAGTCGTGCCGAGGGCACGGTCGGCCGCTCTCGGACGCCGCCGGAGCGATCCGGGCCTTCGATCTGCTGATCGGGAACGTGGAGCTGACCCGTGCCCTCGTTCGCGACCGGCTCACAGCGGACGGTTGGGAGCGCGACGAGGTCGACGAGGTCGTGCGGGGCTGGGTGCGCCAGGGGGACTACCTTCTCACCGCTCACGGCACCGCCGACGCCGACTTCGTGGTCGGAAATCCTCCCTACATCCGGCTTGAGGACGTACCGGATGAGCGTATGGCGGCCTACCGTTCCGCATGCCTGACGATGGGCGGTCGCGCCGACGTGTACGTCGGGTTCTACGAGCAGGGCCTTCGTAGCCTGAAGCCGGGGGGCACGCTGGGTTTCATCTGCGCCGATCGCTGGATGCGCAATCAGTATGGCCGGCACCTCCGGCGGATGGTGACCCGGCACCACAGCATGGACCTTGTTCTCTCCATGCATGACGTGGACGCGTTCCACGAGCGGGTCGCCGCCTATCCGGCGGTCACGATCATCCGCAACACGGTGCAGGGTTCCGTGGTCGCGGCCGACACCACCCGGGAGTTCGGGCCTCGTGAAGCTCAGAAGTTCCTGGCTTGGACAGCCCGTCCGACATCGATCGCCATGACCGATACGGGCTTCAAGGCTTCGAGGCTTTCCCACTGGTTCCCCGGCGAGGACTCATGGCCGACGGCCTCTCCCGCTCGGCTGGCGGTCCTGGAGGAGCTGAGCCAGGGTTTCCGGCCGCTGGAGGACGAGACCACCGGTACCCGCGTCGGCATCGGCGTTGCGACGGGGGCGGACAAGGTCTTCATCACCGACCGGTCCGATCTCGTGGAGGGGGACCGGATGCTTCCTCTCGCCATGGTCCGCGATACCACGGCGGGACGGCTCGACTGGGGCGGTATGTATCTGGTGAACCCGTGGGATAGAGCGGGCGCGCTGGTCGATCTCGCGGCCTATCCGCGCCTGCGGGCCTACCTCACAAAGAACAGGGCAGCGCTGGAAAAGCGTCATATCGCCCGTAAGCAACCAGGACGCTGGTACAAGACGATCGACAAGGTCGATCCTCGGCTGAACGTCCGCCCCAAACTTCTTCTTCCTGATATGAAACAGGCCATTCACCCGGTACTCGACGAGGGCGGCCTGTACCCTCATCACAACCTGTACTTCATCGTCTCCGAGGTCTGGGACCTGCGGGTACTCGGTGGCCTCTTGCTGTCCAAGATCGCTGAAGCCTTTGTGGAGGCTTACGCGGTCAAGATGCGAGGCGGTACCCTGCGTTTTCAAGCGCAGTATCTGCGTAAGATTCGGGTTCCTGACCCCTCGGAGATCGACGAACCCACCAGTACGGCGCTGGCGGTCGCGTTCGAACGCCGTGACGTCCAGGCGGCGACGCAGGCGGCACTACGCGCTTACGGGCTCACGAACTTCCCCGACTAAGAGGAATAAATGGCGGTCACCCGACAGGACTTCGAGGACGCGGTCGCCGCCTACTGGGGCGCGAAGGCGTCCCAGCGAGAGCTATCCATGATCAAGGACGCCGTCGGTGCAGGAACCGCCGGTTCAGTGCGGGCCGGCAAGCATTTCGACGACATCGTCGCCCTCCTGGCCAAGTTCTTCCTTGAGGCCGGTTACCCACCCGAAGACATTCGAGTCAAACGAGGTCGTGGCCTGGAACTGCCCGGATACTACCGTCCGCGGAAACAGTGGGACCTCGTGGTATCCCATAAGTCGACGCTCGTTGCGGCTTTCGAACTCAAGGGGCTCGGCGGTCCGTCCTTCGGCAACAACTACAACAACCGAGTGGAGGAAGCACTGGGAAGCGCGGTCGACCTCCGGCGCGCCGCCCTCGCCGACCTGTTTCCCGGTGAGAAGCCATGGCTGGGATACTTCTTCATCATGGAAGACGCCCCAGGCTCGCGCAAGCCGAAAGACACGAAAGGCGTCAAAGCGGGTGTGTTCTCCGGGGAGGAGATCTGGCGCGGGCGATCCTATCAGTCTAGTTTCGCGCTCTTCTGTGAGCGCCTCGTGGCCGAGGGCTTGTACGACGCGGTCTGCTACATCACCTCGTCCGAGGAAAACCCTAGCCCCAACGAGCTGGTCGAGAGTCTTGACTGGCAACATTTCTCCGCCGCCATTAAGGCCCGAATCACCTATCTCAACGAACTCGGCCTGCTGGCCGACGACTAGTTCACGGCCCTGAACCGTCCGGATGAGGACGGCCGAGACCTGGTGAGGTCTCGGCCGCCGTCCGTGCCGGGTCACTTGGGCGGCATCAGGACCGTGTCGATGATGTAGACGGTGGCGTTGGCGGTGTGGACGTTGCCGCAGACCACCCGCGCGGTGCCGCCGACCGTGAACGACTCGCCGGAGCCGCTGGTCTTCAGCGTCGCGCCGTTCAGGGTCTTCTCATCGGCGTTCGCGAGGGCGCTCGGCGTGATCGGCTGCCCGACCACGTGGTAGGTCAGGATCGCGGTGAGGGCCTTCTTGTCGTTCATGACCTTGTCGAGCGTCGCCTTCGGGATCTTCTTGAACGCCTCGTCGGTGGGCGCGAACACCGTGATGTTCTTCGCGGAGTTGAGCGTGTCCACGAGCCCGGCCTGCTTCACGGCGCCGACCAGCGTGGACAGCACCGGGTTGTTGGACGCGGCGGTCGCCACGGGGTCGGCGGACATGCCGCTGAAGCTGCCCTTGCCGGACGTCGGGACGGCCGAGCAGGCGGGCCCGAACGGCTGGTCGGCGGACGGCGCGGCGGACGGCGCGGCGCTCGTCGGGGCGGCCGGGGTCGCGGGGGCGGCGGCGGTGCCGCCGTCCTTGTCGTCGTCGGAGCAGGCGGCGGCCGTGGTCACGACGGCCGCGGCGGCCAGGACGCAGGCGGCGACGCGGGTGTGCGGGATGCGGTACATGGTGACTCCTTGGATCCGGTGTTGTCGTTGGCGGATGTTCGGTCAGGTGACGGTGACCACCACCGAGTGCCAGCCCGTCGCGCCGTCGGGGAACGGCGGGGTGCGGTGCTCCGGCTGGGTGTGGCCGGTCCCGTCGGTGGCGCGGCAGCGCAGCGTGTGGGAGCCGGGCGCGGCGTCCCACTCGGCGGTCCACTGCCGCCAGGTGTCCAGGCCGGGGACGGGTGCGAGCCGCGCCTGCCGCCAGGGCCCGCCGTCGACCTGCCATTCGACGGCGGCGACGCCCCGGTGCTGCGCCCAGGCGGTACCGGCGACGGCGACCCGTCCGGCGCGTACCGTGGCGAGCGGCTTGGGGACGTCCACGCGGGAGAACGTCTTGACCGGGGCGCGGTCGGCGTAGCCGCGCCTGGTCCAGTAGGCGTGGTCGGTCGCGAACCGGGTGACCTTGAGGTCCACGACCCACTTGGTGGCCGACACGTACCCGTACAGGCCGGGGACGACGAGCCGCGCGGGGAAGCCGTGGGCGATCGGGAGCGGCTCGCCGTTCATGCCGACGGCGACCATCGCGTCCCGGCCGTCCAGGACCGCCTCGATCGGGGTGGACAGCGTCATGCCGTCCGCCGAGCGGGACAGGATCTGGTCGGCGCCGGAGGTGATCCCGGCGCGGCGCAGCAGCGGCGCGAGCGGCGCGCCGAGCCAGCGGGCGTTGCCCGCGAGGTCGCCGCCGACCTGGTTCGACACGCACGACAGCGTGATGTCGCGTTCGATCAGCGCCAGGCGCAGCAGGTCGTCGAAGCCCAGCTCGACCGGGCGGGCGACCATGCCGTGGATGCGCAGCGTCCACTCGCGCGGGTCGACCTGCGGCAGCGTGAGCGCGGTGTCGACCCGGTAGAAGTCGCGGTTGGACGTGCGGAACGGCGTCATCCCGGGCGCCCGCGCCTGCGCGGCCGGGGGCACCGGACGCGCGGGGCCCGCCGGGCGCGGCAGCCGGGTGTCCGCGCGGACGGCGGAGACGTCGCCGCGGCGCAGCAGCCACCGGCCCGCCGTCCCGCTCGCGGCGGCGACCGCGACCACCCCGGCGCCGGTCAGCAGGGCGCGGCGGTCGGGGGCCTCGCGTGCGCCGCCGCGCACCAGCACGACCAGGGCGGCCATACCGGCGAGCGCGCCGATCGCGGACGGCGCCGCGTCCGCCGGTCCGGCGACCGGGCGGGTCAGCGCGGCGGCGACCCCGGCGGCGCCGAAGGCGGCGAGCCCGGCCAGCGCGTAGCCGAGCCGGATCCGGCTCACCAGCCCGACGGCCAGCGCGGCGAGGGTGACTCCGACGCCGAGGCCGACCAGCAGGGCGGTCTTGTCGTCGTCGCCGAAACGGCGGATCGCGAAGTCCTTCAGCCACACCGGGGTGAGGTCGATGAAGGCCGCGCCGACGGCGAGCAAGGGGGAGGACGAGGCGCGTCCGAGCAGACCGGCGGCCAGCTCCGCGACCCCCAGCGCGGCCACGGCCGCCAGGAGCCCGCGCAGCGCGGCGGTCACCCACCGCGTCGGTCCGATCGCTCGTTCGGCTGTCACGACCGGTGTTCGGGGCGGGACGGGCGGTGGATGGGTCGAATTCTTGACGGTCCCGACCCCATCCGCCGAGCCGTCCGCGCCGAATCACTTGTGTGGAGATGAACGAGCCAGGCGGCGGCCGGCGGGGGGCGGGGGCGGTCGGCGCGGAGCCGCCGGACCTCGCCGAGCTGCTCGGCCGCGTCGCGCGCGGCGACCAGGACGCGTTCGGGCAGGTGTACGAGCGGCTCTCGGGGCCGGTGTACGGGATCGCGCTGCGGGTCGTCCGCGACCCGGCGCAGGCGGAGGAGGTCGCGCAGGACGTGCTGGTCGAGCTGTGGCGCAAGGCGTCGCACTACCGCCCGGACCGGGGCGGCGCGACGGCGTGGGCGCTGACCGTGGCGCACCGCCGCGCCGTCGACCGGGTCCGCTCCAGCCAGGCCGACCGCGACCGGGAGGAGCGGGCGGGGGCGCCGCCGCGCGAGTACGACGAGGTGGCCGAGGAGGTCGGCACCCGGCTGGAGCACCAGCAGGTGCGCCGCTGCATGCGCGGCCTGACCCCGACGCAGCGCGAGTCGATCACGCTCGCCTACTACGGCGGCTACACCTACCGCGAGGTGGCCGAACTCCTCGGCGTCGGCCTCGCCGCCGTCAAGAGCCGGATGCGGGACGGGCTCATCCGGCTGCGCGACTGCCTGGGGGTGCAGCCATGAGCCACGAGCCGCACGACCTCGCCGGGCCGTACGCCCTCGACGCGCTCACCGAACCGGAACGGCGCCGCTTCGAGCGCCACCTGACCGGCTGCGCGGCCTGCGCGGAGGAGGCCGCCGGGCTCCGCGAGGCCACGGCGCGGCTCGCGCTCGCCGCGTCCCGCCGTCCGCCGGAGCGGCTGCGCGGACGGGTGCTGGCGGAGATCGCCCGGACGCGGCAGTCGCCGCCGCCGCTCGCGCGGCGCCTGCCGTCCCCGCGCACCCGGGGACCGGCGTGGCTCGCCGCCGCGGCCTGCCTCGTCCTGGCGCTGACCGGCGGGGGCGCGGCCTGGCACTTCCACCGGGACGCCGAGCACGCGCGGGCCCTGAACCGGCAGGTCGCCGCCGTGCTGACCGCGCCGGACGCCCGCACCTCCACGGTCTCGGGCCAGGGCCGCGTCACCGTCGTGTCGTCGCGTTCGGCGGGCAAGGCGGTCGTCACGGCGTCGCGGCTGCCGCGCCTGCCGTCCACCCGGACGTACCAGATGTGGTGGCTCGGCCCCTTCGCGCCGCGCTCGGCCGGGACGCTGGACCCGGGCGGGGAGGCGCGTCCCGTCGTCACGGCGGGCCTCGGCGACGCGCGGCGCTTCGGCGTGACGGTCGAACCGGCGGGCGGCTCGCCCCGGCCGACCGGCGCCCCGATCCTCACCCTTCCGCTGGGCTAGGCCGTGCCCTGGCGGGCGCGGCATCGCTTCGCGATCCTCCGGCGTCACCCTCACCGGTCAGCCGGCGCGCCCGCGGGACGGCCGAGGCCACTGCGAAACGCGCCCTGGCGCATGTGCTCGCGGGCCCAGGGCTCGAAGCCGGTCAGCGGGAGGCCCAGGGCGCGCGCGTACTCGGGGCGGGCCGGCTGCCCGGCCGCGTTCAGCCATTCGTGCGTGGCGCCCATCGGCGGCATCCCGGCGGCGAGCGCCTCGTCCACGGTCATGTCGGGGGCGGGCAGCCGCCTGCCCAGGACGCGGGAAAGGGTCTCGGCGATCCGCTCCATGGTCAGGTGGTCGCCCGCCAGTTCCAGTTCGACCCCGTTGAAGCCGTCCGGGGCGGTGAGGGCGGCGGCCGCCGCGGTGCCGATGTCGTTGACGGCCACCAGGGACAGGTGGGTGCCGGGTTTCAGGACGCTCACCAGGCCGCCCTCGATGCCGCGCGGGAACAGGAACGCCATGGAGGGGAGGAAGTTCTCCATGAAGAAGCCCGGCTTGAGGAGCGTCCAGTGCGGGAACCCGGCCGCGCGGACGTGGTCCTGGACCGCGGTCTTGGCGCCGAGCGTGGGCTCCAACGCGGACCAGCGGCCCTCGGCCCAGCCGGGGACCTCGGTGTGCTGACCGGCGCCGCTGACCGAGGTGTGCACGAACGTCGGGACCCCGGCGGCCTTCGCGCCCTCGACGAGGTTGACGCCCTGGGCCACCTCGCCCGCGAAGTCGAAGCCGTCGCCGGTCATCGCGGGCATCTGCACGGAGAAGACGGCACGGGCGCCCTCGGCGGCCCGCGCCACCGAGTCGCGGTCGAGCAGGTCGCCGGTGACCAGCTCGGCGCCGAGAGCGGCGATCGCCCCGGCCCGGTCGGCGGAGGGGTCGCGCACCAGGGCGCGGACGGGGACGCCCGCCGCGAGCAGGGCGCGGGCCGTGGCGCCGCCCTGCCTGCCGGTGGCGCCGGTGACCAGGACGGGTGCGGACGCTGTGGACATGATCCCCTCTCCAGAAATGGCGGGGCCCGCCGTTTTCTACTCGGGTACGATACGGCGGGCCCCGCCACTTAACAACCCGGGAGAGCACGCCATGACCGAGCGCCCGCGCGCGGACGCCAGGCGCAACCGCGCGCGCATCCTGGCCGTGGCCGAGGACGAGGTCGCCGCGCACGGCCCCGACGCCTCGCTGGAGCAGATCGCCCGGGTGGCGGGGGTCGGCTCGGCGACCGTCCGGCGGCACTTCCCCACCCGGCGCGCGCTGCTGGAGGCCGTGTCGCGCAGTCAGATGGAGGCGCTGTGCGGGCGCGCCCGCGGCCTGGGCGGGGACGGCGGGGGCCGGAGCGCGCTGGTGGAATGGCTGGCCGACGTCGTCGCGCACTCGGCGTCCGCGCGGGGCCTCGTCGCGGCGCTGGCCTTCGAGGGCGCCGAGCCGGGGCAGGAGGACGGCTGCGCGGCGATGATGGAGGAGGCGGTGGAGCCGCTGCTGCGCCGCGCGGTGCGCGAGGGCGCGGTCGCGGCGGACGTCACCGTCGCCGACCTGGTCACGCTGGTCGTCGGCGCCGTCCTCGCGACCGAGCACCACCCTGACCCGGTCGCGGCGGCCGACCGGGTGTTCCGGCTCGCCGTCGCCGGGATCGGCCCGCCCGGCGGCCGGTGGTCAGGTGCCCGGTGATCAGGCGTTCGGAGGAGGGGCCAGGTCGGCGGCGGTGTACCGGTCGGTGAGGAGGTGGACGGTCTTGCCGGACGAGCCGCGCAGCCCCTCGCCCAGGTGCCGGTCCTCGTCGCCGCGCCCGGACAGGAGCACGTCGACCCGGTCGCGCAGGGCGGTCGCCCCGGGCATGCGGACGAGTTCGGGCCAGGTGTAGCCGGTGAACAGGATGACCGACAGGGACGTCTCGTCCCGGATCCGCGCGAGCAGCCGCAGCACCGGGCGGCGTTGCAGCAGCGGTTCGCCGCCGCGGATCGTCACCCCCTCGATCCAGCCGGTGAGCAGCGCGATGTGCGCGAACATCTCCTCGCCCGTGACCTGGTGGCCGCGCCGGGCGTGCGTCTTCGGGTCGCGGCAGCTCGGGCAGCCCAGCGTGCGGCTCTGGAGCCAGAGCACCGCGCGCGTGCCGGGCCCGTCGGTCTCGCTGAACGGCTCGAAGGCGTGCACGCGCAGCGGACGCGGCGGACGCGGCGCCCAGGTCAGCTGCCGAGGCCGGAGTTCGTCGCTCACGCCGTGATTACACTCCGGCCGCACCGGGACCGGTCCCGGGCGGCGCGGGGGACGGGCGGATGCCGAAGTTCGGCGACCGGGCGTCGGGGCCGGGGCGAGGCGGTACAACGTCGCAGACGGGACCCCTCCCGCCGGGGCACGCTTACGGTGAGCGCCGCGGGGCCGGAGAGGACGGTGCACATGGCGTCGACGATGCGGAAGCCGCCCGGCAAGGTCGACATCCTGCCGAAGGAGATCGGCAGCCTGGCGACCGGGCTGCCCCCGGCGCAGCCCGGCACGCTGTTCGTCATGGGCGCGAACGGCGGGATGCGGGTGTCGCCCGACGCGGGGTTCGACGTGGTGTTCGGACGCTGCGAACCCGACGTCCACGTCTGTGTGGGGCCGTCCGACCCGCGCGTCAGCAGGCAGCACGGCTACATCACCCGCGAGCACTCGCGCTGGGTGCTCTACAACCTCGGCAAGCTCGCGATCCGCTTCCCCGGGTCGCGCCTCGTGCTCGGCGGGCACCGCGCCGAGCTGCCGGTGGCCTACACACCGCTGTTCATCGTCGCGCCGGGGCAGGAGCACCTGCTGGAGGCGCGGATCGCCGCCGGTCCGGTCACGCCGGGCCCGGTCGACCTGCACGAGGTCCCGACCTACGACCCCGACAGCCCCGAGCACCCCGACAACCGCGGGCCGGGCGCCGACCGCTGGCGGCTGAACCCGCTGGAGAAGCTCGTCCTGGTCTGCCTCGCCCAGCGCTACCTGCGGCAGGAGCCGTGGCCGCAGCCGCTCACCTGGGCGCAGGTCGCCGACGAGCTGGGCCGCCTGCGGCCCGGGGAGAAGTGGAACGAGCGGCGCGCCGCCCGCATCGTCACCGGGGTGCGGATGCGGCTCAGCGCCGAGGTCCCCGGCCTGCTGGAGGAGCAGATCCCGCCGCCGATCGGCAACGCGCTCAACCACAACCTGATCAGCGCGCTGCTCGTCCGCACCAAGCTCCGCACCGAGGACCTGGACCTCCTCGGCGGCTGACCCGCCGCGCGTCAGGCGGGCGGCAGCTGCGCGGCGGCCGCGTCGGCCAGGGACGTCGCCATCGCGCAGAGCTGCTTGGTGGGCGGGTCGCCCTCCACGACGAGGTACAGCATCTCGATCGCGTCCTTGCCGTTCTGGTCGGGATAGTGCCGGTGCACGACCCGCGCCAGGCACGTCCCCTCGCCGTCGCCGTTCGCCTCGATGAAGGTCTCGCGGCCCCGGAGCCGGGTCGGGCTGCCGTCCCTCGGGCCGAGCGGCTCGCCCCGGTCGAACCGCAGCTTGACGAAGATGCGGCGGGTGGTGCTGCGCCAGCGGCAGTCCCAGCCGCCGAACCCGGTCTTCGGGTCGGCGGCGTCGATGCCCGGGACGAGGTCGAGCGCGCGGGCCCCGAGCAGCACGCAGGCGTTCCGGTTCGCCAGCGACGCCGCCGGGAACGGCGCCGCGCGGCGGGGGACCGGGCCCGCGTTCAGCACCGCGACCGCCTTGGTGACGGCGGCGTCGGCGATGCCGCACAGGGGCGCGGCCCTGCCGTCGTCGAGCTGCGCGTCGACCGAGATCGTGGTGCCGACGTCGGGGGAGGGCAGCAGCAGCCGCCGGCCGCAGTGGTCGTCCTCCTCCGGGTCCTGGACGACCTGGACGCGCCCCATCGCCTTCACCGGACCGGCCGTCTCGGGCGCGGACTCGGCGGCGAGGTGGACCTCAAGATCGACCACCGCCTCGCCCGCGCCCTCGCCGATCGTCAGCACGACGTCGCACCGGTCGAAGTTGCCGTAGTCGATGTCGAGTTCGGTGTCGCCGAACCGGCCGAGCGCGGCGGGGTCCAGCAGCCGGCACGGGTCGATCGTGTGCGGGTCGCCGATCAGCGACACCGGCGTCGCGCGCTTCGGCGTGGCGCCGCCGTCCCTGTAGAGGGGGCTGAACGGGAGCGCGATCAGCGCCGCGAGGATGACCGCGCCCACCGCGAACCGCCGCGGATACCGCCGGATGAGCACGGCCGAACGCGTCCACGGCGACGGGCGCCCGCCCGGCCCGCCCGGCACCGGCCCGCCCGGCACGGGGCCGCCGCCGGGAGGATCCGACGCCGGGGGCCAGGTCTCCTTGGCGTAGTCGGGCGGCTCCAGCGCCACATCGCCGGCGACCTCGTCCAGCATCCGCCGCGCCTCGCCGGGGGTGGGCCGGTCGGGCGGGTCGGCTCGCAGCATCGCCGCCAGCACACCGCCCAGCGGCCCCGCCGCGACGGCCGCCGCCTGTGCGGAGGGCCCGGCCTCGGGCGCGTCGCCCGGGGGCTCGTCGGCGCGCGTCCCGCCGGTGAGCTCCTCGCCGGTCCTCGGGCCGGGCGGCGACCCGGTGATCAGGGCGTAGACGGTGGCGCCGAGCGAGTACACGTCGGACGCCGGTTCGGGCAGCCCCCGGACGACCTCCGGCGCGGCGTAGGCGGGGGTGTGGCTGACGGGCCCGTTCTGGGTGGTCGTCTCCAGCCCCGCGAGCCGGTAGGCGGCGCCGAAGTCGGCGAGCTTGACCGTGCGCTTCTCGGTCATGACGATGTTGCCCGGCTTGACGTCGCAGTGCACGATGCCCGCCGCGTGCAGGGCGACCAGCGCGTCCGCGATCTCGGCGCCGATGCGGGCCGCGACCCGCGGCGGGGCGGGCGGCCACGCGTCCAGGCTCCCGCCGCGCACGTACTCCAGGACGAGCCAGGACGTGCTCCGCCACAGGCTCCGCACCTGGATGGCGTCGAACAGCGTGACCACGTGCGGATGGCTGAACCGCGCCAGCGCGTGCGCCTCGGCCCGGAGCTGTTTGAAAGCGTGCGGGCCGCTGCCGCCGAATTTGGGCCGCTTCAGCACCACATGGCGCGGCAGGACCAGGTCGTCGGCCACCCACACCTCGCCGGTTCCCCCGTGAATGGGCCCTTTGACCAGCCGGTACCGTCCGGCGATCACCGCTCCCATGCGCACCGTGACTCCTCTCACCGGAACGCCCACAAGCCGCGCGAGATCAAACCTACTGGGTGACAGTCCAGACACACACCGTTTCGGCGTTACCCGTCCTTGGCCGGTCCGGCAAGGAGCTACCGCGAACAAATGATCATTACCAGGGGCTTTCCCGGCCCGGCCCCACTTCCGGAGGGGAGCGCCGTTTCTCCTAACCCCCTTCCCGGTTGGACGTTGGACGCCGCCCGGCGCGCCGCCCCCCTCCTCCAGGGCAGGGCCAAAAGGGGCCCTATCAGATCAGGACGCTCAATGCAATCACTTCGGCTTGGTAGCTCGCCCGGCCGTCACTTGGACTGTCCAAACGGAAAATCAGTGCCGCGAGCAGGGGGTTTCACCTCCGTCGGGCGGCCTCGCGGGCAAACGTCACGGGCCGGGACTTACCCTCGCCTTTGCGGGCATCGAGAGAAATGGTTTGTGCCGGAGGCGGGTGACCATAACCCGCGTGCACGCCAACGGCTCGCGGGTCGGCGGCAGGTGTGTTCACTGTGCCCGGCAACGCTATGTCTGTGCAGGTCAGAGCATATTTCGAGGGCGATTGAAGGGCCCCTGAAAACGCCGTCCAAGGCGGGCTTGCCGCCATCTGCCGGGGCCCGCGCAGCCTTGGCGGAGCATGCCGGTGATCTGACTACCGGCCTGGAATCTCTCTACTTTTAGTGTCAGGGTGGCAAATCGCGGTGGTACTGTGATCGTCGCGGTTCCCGGCCCTGGCCCGGAAAGCCCCGGCCGTGCCGCGAGAACGCGCAGGTCGCAGCAGGTGAAACGGTTTTTCGGACCGGCCGCGGTAAGCGAGATGTCCCTTGCGGGTGGCGACCGGGACGATTAACCATGACGATGTCCAAGATTGGACGATTCGGGAGGTGCTTCGTAGTCTGCCTTAGCACAGTGAATCGGACGAGCTCTTGATTGCCGGTACCTGACGCTTCCCCACGCACTGACAGGCCGACCCGTGAGAGCGGACACCATGTTGCATGATCTACTCCCTCTGTCGACGAACGAGTTCATCGCCGGGATCGAGGCGGTCGCGCCCCGCTTCGATTCCGCGACCTACCCCCAGCGGAACCTGCCCGCCGACGACTGGACCCTGCTGACCAAGGCGGGAGTGCTCCTCCCGACATTGCCCAAGGAGTTCGGCGGGCGCGACAGCCATATCGAGATGTGCCGGGTCGTGGAGACCCTGTCCGAATGGAACCTTCCGCTCGGCATGTACGTGACGATCGTCAGCGCGGTCGCGCTGCGTCCGATCGTGCTCTGGGCCGGTGAGGAGGCCCGCCAGGAGGTGCTGCCGCACTACGCCGGCGGCGACCCGATGATCGCCGGGTTCGCCTCGACCGAGCCCGGCTGCGGCTCGGCCATGTCGGCGATGACCACCACCTTCGAGGAGGTGACGGGCGGGTACCGGATCCGCGGCCGCAAGCACTGGCAGGCCTTCAGCCTCAGCGCGCAGTGGTGGCTGGTCAGCGCGAAGAACGACGACCACGGTCGGCGCGAGTACGGCTACTTCATCGTCAAGCGCAGCGAGGGGTTCCGCACCCTCCAGACCTACGAGCCGCTCGGCCTGAAGATCATCGACTACGGGTTGAACGAGATCGACGCGGTGATCCCCCGGCACCGGCGGATCGCCGCCGACGGCGGGTCGCTGCGCCCGATGGCGGAGATGCTGATGGCCTCGCGGTCGATGATGGCGGCGATGGGCACCGGGTTCCTGCGCCGCGTCAGCCGGGAGGCGCACGCCTACGCGGCGCGCCGCCGGATCGGTCCGGCGCCGCAGTCGGCGATCCGGTTCGTCCAGTACCGGCTGGCGGCGATCGACGCGTCCTACGCGATCTGCGCCGCGCTCAACCACCACCTCCAGACCGACCTGGACATGAAGGGCGCCATGCTCGGCGCGTTCCCGGCCGTCCACGCCATCAAGACCGTCGCCACCGAGCGGATGCTGAGCGCCGCCCACCACTACCAGCAGCTCGTCGGCGGCGAGGGGTACCGCAGCGGGTCCCCCACCAACATCTCCGCGCAGGCGTTCCTCGACGCCCGCGTCTACACGATCTTCGACGGCACCAACGACCTGCTCAGCCAGCAGCTCACCGAGTGGTGCCTCGCCCGGACGGCCGGGCGCCCGCTCAGCCGGTTCCTGGCCGAGTGGCCGCCCACCGCCTCCGCCGTCCGCGCCTGCCGCCTCGACCTCGGCTTCCTCGACCAGCCGCTCCGGCAGGAGCACCTCGTGCTCGCCGGGCGCGCGATCGCCTACCTGTTCACGGCGGGCCAGGTCATGCGGTGGACCGCCGAGACCGGCGCCGACCCCGTCCGGTCCCGGGCGGCGGTCGAGTTCCTCAAGGCCGACATCGCCTGCGTCCAGACCGAGTTCGGGCTGCTGGCGGCGGGCGTGATCCGTCCCGTGGACGGGCTCGACAACGGGCCGGGGGACATGGCCGCGGACGCGGGCGGCGCACCCGCGGCCGCGCCGTCCGCGGCCGGGGTGCTGTTCTCGCGTTCCGTCCCGGTCAGCACCGAAGCCTGACCTTGGGCCCGGCCGGGAACTCAGATGCCCTCGCGGCGGCGGATCAGCTCGACCAGGTCCGCCGCCCGTTCCTTGATGAGGTTCAGGCCGGGATGCCCCCACGGCTTCGGGTCGCGGTCGACGATGCAGACCGTTCCGAGGACCGTGCCAGTGTGGTCGATGAGGGGGGCGCCCGCGTAGGTGCGGATGCCGAGCCGGTCGACCACGGGGTTGCCCGCGAAGCGCGGATAGTCGCACACGTCGTCCAGGACGAGGGCCTTACGCCGCATCACGACGTGCGGGCAGTACCCGTGGTCGAGCGGGACCTCCCGGCCCAGCTCGACCGCGCCCGTCGCGTCCGACCCCGGGACGGGCGGCGCGTACAGGCCGCTCAGGTACTGCCGGTCGGTCACGAAGTTCACCATCGCGAACGGCGGGTGCTCGGAGCCGACGAGCCGCCCCGCGGTCTCGGCGAGGTCGCGGGCGAGCGCGTCGAACTCGCTGTCGGGGCCCTGCCCGAGGCCGAGTTCGCGCAGCCGCGCGACCCGCTGGGGGACCTCGGGGTCGACGGGCGTGAGGAGGTGGCCGGGCGGGTCGTAGAGCGGCTCATGGGTCACGGGGTTCTCCCTGAGTGGTGGAACGTCAGTTGGGGGAAGCGGGGGCGGGCGCCGCGGCCAGGAGGTGCAGGATCAGCTCGCGCAGCACCGAGGTGGCGGACGGCCGGTCCCGCGCGTCGCACGGCACGACCGGCACCGCCGGGTCGAGGCCGAGCGCGGAGCGCACCTCGTCGGCGCCGTAGCGGAACGCCGAGTCGAACTCGTTGACCGCGACGAGGAACCGGGTGCCCCGGCTCTCGAAGAAGTCGACCGCCTCGAAGGAGTCCTGGAGGCGGCGGGTGTCGGCGAGCACGATCGCGCCGAGCGCTCCGGCGGACAGCTCGTTCCACATGAACCAGAAGCGCCGCTGGCCGGGCGTCCCGAAGAGGTAGAGCACGATGCCGTGCTGCTCGATCGTGATCCGGCCGAAGTCGAGCGCCACCGTCGTGGTGGACTTCTGCTCCACCCCGCCGAGGTCGTCGACGCCGACGCTGGCCGCGGTGATCAGCTCCTCGGTGCTCAGCGGCTCGATCTCGCTGACCGCGCCGACGAACGTCGTCTTGCCGACGCCGAAGCCGCCCGCGACGAGGATCTTGACCTGGGTGGGGGGTTCCTCAGGCTCGTTGTAGGCCATCGAGCAGCTTCTCCAAGAGGGCTCGGTCGGTCGGATCGGCGGCGATGTGGGTCGCCTGCGTGGTCATCGCCCGGCGATCCAGCAGGTCGGACAGGACGACCTTGGTGACCACCACGGGCAGCCGTAACTGCGCGGCGACCTCCGCGACGGAGGTCGGCGTACGGCACAGGTCGAGGGCCCGCGCGTACTCGGGGTCGACGCCGGGCGGCGGCCGCTCGGCCGCCACCACCAGCGAGAGCAGGCCCAGCTCGACGGAGGGGCGGGTGCGGCCCGCCGTCACCGTGTAGGGCCGGACGAGCCGTCCGGCCGCGTCGTCGAGCCAGACCTCGTCGTCGGCGGGGTCACCGCCGGGGGGCATACCGGGCGTCATGCCGGACGTCATGCCGGACGGCGCGGATCGGCGGCGGCGGCCGGGGGGCGCGCCGCGGTGTGCAGGAACGGCCGGACGGCCCTGATCAACCGGGCCATCTCGAAACCGACGACGCCCGGATCGGCGTCGCCTCGCGCCAGCACCGCCAGCACCGAGTTGAAACCGGCCCAGGAGATGAAGAGCTGGCTGGACTGGAGTTCCGCCACCACCTGCCGGACCTCGTTGCTGTTGTCGAACTTGGTGCCGGTGCTCCGCGCGATGGAGAACAACCCCGACGCGAGCGCGGCGAGGTGTTCCGCGCTCGCCCGGTCGAAACCGTCGGATGCCTTCAACATGCCGTCGGAGGACAGCAACACGCTCCCGCGTATCACCGGAACCTCCTCGCCCAGCCCCCGCAGCAGCCAAGCGAGATCCTGCGCCTGGTTCGGGGAGACAGCACTCAATGGACGCTCCTTCTCGTTAGTCATGTCTCGTCAGTTCGCGCCGCCGGAGCCGTCCGGGGCGCCGTCGGTCTCCTCGGCGCTGCGGACTCCCCGCTTGAACGCGGCCATCAACCCGGGGTTGTGCTCGATCTCCCGCTCGTCGTCCACGGGCGCGGACATCTCGACCTGCTCGGCCAGCTCGGGCGCGATGTGCGTCTGGGCCTGGCGGCGCGGCAGGGGCGGCCGCTCACCGGCGCTCGCGGCCGGGGGCTGCTGCGGCGCCGCGGGCACGTGGCCGCCGAGGACGTCGCGCTGCTCCGGCGGGGCGCTCGGCCGGGTGGACGGCTGGGCCGGCGCCGCCGCGGCGACCGGGACCGGAGCGGGGACCGGTGCCGGTACGGAGGCCGGTACAGAGGCCGGGGCGGCTGCGGGCGCGGGTTCGGGCACGGGCTGCGGGGGCGCGGCGTGACGGGCGCCCGACCGCCTGGGCTGGGGCTGCGCCGGGGCCTGCGGCTGCGCCGGGGTGTGAGCGGGGGCCTGAGCGGGGGCCTGCGCCTGGACGGGGGCCTGCGGCTCGGGCCGCGCGCCCGCCTGCGGGCCGGTCTCCTCCGGGCCCCGGCCGTCCAGCTCCTTGGGCACCACGACGACGGCCTGCGTGCCGCCGTAGACGTTGCCCTGGAGCTGGACGCGGACCTTGTGGCGGCGCGCGAGCGCGGACACGACCAGCAGCCCGATCCGGCCGTCCTTCAGCAGCTCCTCGGTGTCGGCGCGCTCGTGGTCGGCGAGCAGGTCGTTGAGCCGCCGCTGGTCGCCGCGCGGGATGCCGAGGCCGCGGTCCTCGACCTCGATGGCGAGGCCCGCGCTGACGGTCTCGACGCGGATGTGCACCTGCGTGCTCGGCGGCGAGAACTTGGTGGCGTTCTCGATCAGCTCGGCGAGCAGGTGCACGACGTCGGCGACCGCGCCGCCGTGCAGCTCGCCCTCGATGGGCGGCACGACCTTGACGCGGTTGTAGTGCTCCACCTCGGCGATGGCCGAGCGCAGCACCTCGAAGACGCTGACCGGCCGCGTCCACTGGCGGCGGGACGCGGCGCCGCCGATCACCGCGAGGCTCTCGGCCTGGCGGCGCGTGCGGGTGGTGAGATGGTCCACCTTGAACAGCCCTTTGAGGAGGTCCGGATCCTCCACCTGGTTCTCCAGCTCGTCGAGGCCCTGGATGGCCCGGTGGGACAGCGACTGCATCCGCCGGGCGAGGTTCACGAAGACGCCGACGCGCTGGTTGGCGCGGTCGGGCTCGCGGGTGGCCGCGCCGAGCACGGTGTTCCAGGCGGCGCCCTGCGCCTGCCGCACCTCGTACGCGAGCGCGATCACGGGATCGGCGTCGCCCGGGGGCGGCTGGTCCTCGGTGTAGGGCATGGCCGTCTCCCCGGCGCTCAGCCCCTCGGCCAGCCGCTGCAGGTCGCGGCGGCCCCGGCTGACCAGCAGCCCGAGCTCGCCGAGGCGGCGGCGCGTCGCCTCCTGCTCCCGGGCGAGCGCACGCGCGCGCTGCTGGAGCACCCGGCGGGTCGCCGCGTCCGCCGCCACCGCGGCGATCGCCAGGGTGATCACCGCGCCGCCGGCAGCCAGGGCGAGGACCAGGCGGGTCTGCCGGGCCACGTCCGCGTCGCGGTACAGGACGCCGACGGCCGCCGTCCCGAATAGGCCGACAATGGCCGCGGGAAGGACGGAAATGGACAGATGAAAGGCGCGTATACTGCGATGGCGACGCTTAGCACGGGTCTGGGACCTGCCGGTTCGTCGACCATCCTGGTGCTCGGCGCCGGCGGCAGGTTCGAAGAAGTCAGGCATCGGCGTCCTCAGTGCGTTGACAGCGGAGATCACGATACTGAGTAATACGTACTCGTATGGGTACAGCTCGGATCTAGGCTGGCACAACGCCTCATCGGGGAAGCACGGATTGCTGAGATTCCACCGTCCCGACGACTCTATCAGGGTGTCCGTCCGCCGATGTCCCTTTCGCCGGCCTATTCGTCCCCTCGATCGTCATCCCCTGTTCACCTGCGCCGATGTCGCGATCCGCTGGTTCGGACGGCTGAAAACGGTCGGAACGGCCAGTCCCTAATGCGCCACGTTGAGATCATCCCTGGTGTCCCCTTATCGGCGTTGCTGACCTGCGGAAATCCGCGTCCAGAAGCCGTCCCGGGACCCGTCCCGCCGTCGCCGCCGAACAATTGGTGACGGTCCGCCGACAGCCCGTTTCGCGCCGAAGGACGACGATGTATCCCCCAAGCCAGGGCACGCCACCACCGCCCCCGCCACCACCGCCCCCGCCCCCTCCTCCCTCTCCGCCGCCGCTGCCCCCGTCGATGCCGCCGTCGCCGCCGCCGATGCGCCCGCGCCGCCCCCGGCCGCCGCGCGACCCGCTGGCCGTCGCGCTCGCCAACGCGTCCTTACTCAACGTCGGCTACCTGATGCTCGGACGGTACGGCCGCGCCGTCGCCACGGGGTTCGTCACCCTGGTCCTGCTCGACATCCTCGTTCAGTCCGGCCATTCGCTGTGGTTCGAACTCGTCGTGCTGCTGTGGTGGGCGGCCCTCGTCGCGAACGGCTGGTTCCTGGCGGGCGGGCGGAACGCGTGGGCCGGATGGTCCGGCGCGGGCGCGGTGCGCGGGCAGCTCGCGGTCGCGCTCGCGGCCACGCTCCCGGTGCTGCTGGCGCTGGGCCTCCTCCGCTACGACGCTGCCACGATCGGCGGGTCACTCGCGGACGCCCGCCGCACCGGCGACTGCGCCAAGGCGCTGCGCGCCGAGCGCGACATCTGGTTCGGCGACCGGCTCGCCGACTCCCCGCTCGCCGCCGACGCCGAGCGGACGGCCCGCGCGTGCCGGGAACTGGGGCGGGCCAAGGCCGACCTGACGACCGCGCTGACCGGCGACACCGGCGCGCTGCGGCGGGGGTTCGACGGCCTCGCGTCCGTGCTCGCCCATGAGCCCGGCCACAGGCGGATGGTCGAGGTCGTGCTGGACGGCTTCCTGCGCGGCCTGCCCGCCAGGGACCACTGCGACACGGTCCTGGTCACCGACTGGCTCGGCGCGCGGCGCGCGAGCCACGACGCGCTCGACCGGTCCGTCGCGACCGTGGCGCGGACGGCGCCCGCCGCGCTCATCGGATGCGGCGACCAGCTCATGTCGGCCAAGGAGTGGGCGACGGCGCGCATCCAGTACCAGAACCTGCTCGCCCGCTATCCGGGTTTCGCGCGGGCCGCCGAGGCGCGCGAGGGCGTCAGAAAGGCCACGCTCGCCATCGAGCTGGCACAGGTCACCCGGCTGCTGGAGGAGTCCGACGACGCCACCGACCTGGAGACCGGGTATTGCGCCGACCCGGTGAAATACAGCGGCGCGCCCCGCTACCGCAAGGGGGCCGACAAGGCGTATTTCACCGGCGACTCCGAATACGTCGGCAAACTGCCCGGGTCCTGGAAGACCGGCGACGCCGCCAAAGCCTCGCTGGTGGTCTGCGTGGGGGAGAAGGGCATGGGGGAACGCGTCCAGACCTGCCCTTATGAGCCCGAGTCGGGCTCGGGGGGCATCACCAACGTCACCTTCCGGAAGATCGCGGTGCCGGTGCGGGTCTATGAGTTGCGGACCGGAAAGCGCGTGATCGACCGGAAGCTCCAGATCGGCGGGTCGAGCTGCCCGTCGAGGATCCACTACCAGAGCTTCCTCAGCGGCGGGCCCCCGCCGGACGAGATGTACGTCGACGCGTCCACCTCCGACATCCGCGGCGCTTTCCAGTCGCTCGTCTCCCGCTGACGGGAATGGCCGGGCGCGCGTGAGGGGTTCGGGTTATCCCCACCCCCGGGCCAGGTGCCAGCCGTAGTGATGGCGCGGTGGTCCGGGCGGTGGGATCGGACGCATGACCATCCCACGCATCGCAACGGCCGTCACGGCGCTCGGCGTCGCCGGGCTCGTCGGCTGGACGGGGCCGGCCTCGGCCTCGATATCGGCGTCCCGGCCGCCCGCGCCCGGCCTGGGGCGCTATCTCGGGCAGCATCCGGACTGGGGCGCCTGCCCGTCCGACGCGCCCGAGCTGACCAAGGCGGGCGCGGAGTGCGCGAAGGTACGGGTGCCGCTCGACTACGCGGCGCCCGGCGGGCCGTCCGTCGAGATCGCCGTATCGCGGATCAAGGCCAAGGACCGCGCGCACCGGCGTGGAATCCTGCTCGCCAACCCGGGCGGCCCCGGCGGGGCCGGGCTGGAGTACACGGCGCTGATGCGCCCCGCGATGAAGGACGCGGCGGACCGCTACGACCTCATCGGCTTCGACCCGCGCTTCGTCGGCCGCAGCACCCCGATCCACTGCGGGAACGGCCCGAAGCCCGCCGACACGCACTCGCGGCGGGAGGCGTTCGAGGCGTCGGTGCGGAACGCGAAGGACACCGCCGAGCGCTGCTACGCGCACGGGAACAACGCGGCCCTGCTCCCGCACGCGTCCAGCCGGAACGTCGCCCGCGACATGGACCTGATCCGCGCCGTCCTCGGTGAGCGCAAGCTGTCCTACTACGGCATCTCCTACGGCGCGGACCTCGGCGCCGCGTACACGCAGATGTTCCCCCGGAACGCCGACCGCATCGTGATCGACAGCGTCACCGACCCCGCGAAGACGCAGTACGAGAACTTCCAGGCCGCGGGTCCCGCGCAGGAGCGGGGCCTGTCCGAATGGGCGGTCTGGACGGCCGAGCGCTCGGCCGAGTATAAGCTCGGCGGCACGCCCCGGCAGGTCAGGGCGACCGTCGAGCGCATCAGCGCCCAGACCGACAGGGGCCCGCTCACCCTCGGCGAGTACAAGCTGCACCCGAGCGTGCTCGGGCTTTTCCTGCGCCAGATGGTCGGCCTGGAGGAGAACAACGACGTCCTCGCGCGGAGCGTCCAGAACCTGGCCGACGCCGCCGCCGGGCGGCAGGTGACGCCGATCCCCGAACTCGCCGGCTGGCTCGGCCTGTTCAACGACCCGAGCCCCGAACTCGACAACCTGTTCAACAGCGGCAACGCGTTCCTCTGCGGGGACGGCGGCTGGCCCGCCGGGGGCTGGCCGTCCGAACCGGAGCGGTACTGGCGGAACATCGAGGCGGCGCGGCCCACCCAGCCGGTCTTCGCGGCGACCGCGAACGCGATCTTCCCGTGCCCGTTCTGGAAGACGAAGCCGCGCGAGCCCGGGGTCGCGGTCGACAACCGGGTGCCGCTGCTCCTGCTCCAGGCCACGCGCGACAACAACGTCCCCTACGAGGGCGCCGTCGCGCTGCACCGCAGGCTGAGGGGCTCGCGGATGATCACGGCGGACCTGCGCTCGCACGGCGTCTACGGGCGCGGTGTGGACGGCCTCACCCCCGTCCCCTGCGCGGACGACGCCGTCAACGCCTACCTGCGGACCGGCGCGCTGCCCGCCACCGACCGCACCTGCGCCCACCCCGAGGAGCGACGATGAACAAGCACGTCACCGCGACCCTGGCCGCGGGCGCGCTGCTGGCCGCGCTCGCCCCGGCCGCCGCGTCCGCCGCCGCTCCGTCCGCCGCCGCTCCATCCACCGGCGACCTCCAGCGGGACGCGGACGCCATCCACGCGACGGGGGCCACCGGCGTCCTCGCCGAGGTGCGGACCGACCGCGACAGCCGCACCGCCCGCGCCGGGGTCGCCGATCTGAAGACCCGGCAGCCCGTCCCGTGGGACTCCTACTACCGGATCGGCAGCGACACCAAGACCTTCACCTCGACCGTCGCGCTGCAACTGGTCGGCGAGGGCAGGCTCAAGCTCACCGACACCGTCGAGAAATGGCTCCCCGGAGTCGTCACGGGCCACGGGAACGACGGACGCAGGATCACCGTGAAGAACCTGCTGCGCCAGACCAGCGGCCTGAACGACTACGTCGCCGTCGAGCTGGGCGACGGCAGCGGCCTGACCCCCGAGAAGTTCAGGGAGAACCGGTTCCGCCCGTCCTCGCCGCGCGACCAGGTCGCGACGGCGATGACCGTGGCCCCGCAGTGGGTGCCGGACGCGGCCGACCCCGCCGAGGAGACCCGCTGGGGCTACTCCAACACCAACTACGTCCTCGCCGGGATGATCATCGAGAAGGCCACCGGGCACCCGTGGGCGCAGGAGGTGCACGACCGGATCATCGAGCCGCTCGGGCTGCGGCACACGATGACGCCGGCCGGGTCCTCCTACGTCCCGCAGCCGAGCGCCACCGCCTACACCCGCTTCCCCGGGCGGACGGACCTCACCGACACCTCCGTCAGCATGGGCGCCGGGGCCGACGGCGGGATCATCAGCACCACCCGCGACCACGGGGCGTTCCTGCGCGCCCTGATGGGCGGGAGGCTGCTGAAGCCCGAGCAGCTCGCCCAGATGAAGCAGACCGTGGCGGTCACCGACTGGGTGCCCGCGCCCGGCGTCCGGTACGGGCTGGGCATCGCGTGGCGGCCCGCCGGGAGGTGCGGCGGCGGGATCTGGTTCCACGGCGGCACCAGCTTCGGCGTGGTCTCGGAGTCGGGCGTGACCCCGGACGGCCGCCGCGCCGCAAACGTCGCCGTGTCCACGTTCCGGCTCGGCGGCGACGGCCAGGACGCCCAGGACAAGGCGTCCATGCGGCTGGTCGAGGACGCCCTCTGCCCGGCTGCCCGCTGAGTCGCAGGTCAGAGCCCCGCCGCGGTTCGGAGCACCCCCCGGGCCGCGGCGGTCCGCCGTCCTGCCGCAAGGGCGGGCAACGGCTGGGCAAAGATGGCCGTTCCAATCTTGACTCGTTCAAGAAAGCGCGCGAGTCTGTGGTGCGTGGCGACGCCCATGGACTTCCGGCAGATGCTGCGCGGGGCCGCGCTGCGCGTGACCCGTCCCCGCCTGGCGGTGCTGAGCGCGGTGCACGCGCATCCGCACGCCGACACCGACTCGATCATCGGCGCCGTGCGCGCCGATCTCCCGGCGGTGTCCCACCAGGCGGTGTACGACTCGCTGCGCGCGCTCACGGCGGCGGGTCTGGTGCGGCGCATCCAGCCGTCCGGCCATGTGGCCCGGTACGAGTCACGGGTCGGCGACAACCACCACCACGTCGTCTGCCGGTCCTGCGGTGAGATAGCCGACGCCGACTGCGCGGTCGGTGAGGCGCCCTGTCTCAGCGCGTCCGACGACAGCGGCTTCTCGATCGACGAGGCCGAGGTCATCTACTGGGGCCTGTGCCCCGGGTGCGCCACCGCCCAGAGTTCCTGATGCGCACTGCTTAGCCCTGGAGGAACCATGTCCGAGAACAACGAGAGCATCGCCAACGACAAGGCCGCCGAAGCCGGAGGCGGGTGTCCGGTCGCGCACACGCGCGCGCCCCACCCGACCCAGGGCGGCGGCAACCGGGGCTGGTGGCCGGAGCGGCTCAACCTGAAGCTCCTCGCCAAGAACACCTCGGTGGTCAACCCGCTGGGTGAGGACTTCGACTACGCCGAGGCGTTCAACAGCCTCGACCTGGACGCCGTGAAGCAGGACCTCGCGCGCGTCCTCACCGACTCGCAGGAGTGGTGGCCCGCCGACTTCGGCCACTACGGCCCGTTGATCATCCGGATGGCGTGGCACAGCGCGGGCACCTACCGCGTCAGCGACGGCCGCGGCGGCGCCGGGGCGGGCCAGCAGCGCTTCGCGCCCCTCAACAGCTGGCCCGACAACGCGAGCCTCGACAAGGCCCGCCGCGTGCTGTGGCCGGTCAAGCAGAAGTACGGCCGGAAGATCTCGTGGGCCGACCTGATGATCCTCGCCGGCAACGTCGCGCTGGAGACGATGGGCCTGAAGACCTTCGGCTACGCCGGCGGCCGCGAGGACGCCTGGGAGGCGGAGGAGGACGTCTTCTGGGGCCCGGAGACCACCTGGCTGGACGACGAGCGCTACAGCGGCGACAGGGAGCTGGAGAACCCCCTGGCGGCGGTGCAGATGGGGCTCATCTACGTCAACCCGGAGGGCCCGAACGGCAACCCCGACCCGCTCGCCGCCGCGCGCGACATCCGCGAGACGTTCGGCCGGATGGCGATGAACGACGAGGAGACCGTCGCGCTGATCGCCGGCGGCCACACCTTCGGCAAGGCGCACGGCGCGGCCCCGGGCGACAGCATCGGCCCCGAGCCCGAGGGCTCCCCGCTGGAGGACCAGGGCCTCGGCTGGAAGGGCACGCACGGCACCGGCAAGGGCCGCGACTCCTACACCAGCGGCCTTGAGGTCACCTGGACGGCCACCCCCACCACCTGGGACAACACCTTCTGGGACAACCTCTTCGGCTACGAGTGGGAGCTGACCAAGAGCCCCGCCGGGGCGCACCAGTGGCGGCCGAAGGACGGCGCCGGGGCCAACACCGTCCCCGACCCCGAGGACGGCACGCTGAACCGGCAGCCGATGATGCTGACGACCGACCTGTCGCTGCGCTTCGACCCGATCTACGAGCCGATCTCGCGCCGCTTCAAGGACAACCCCGAGGAGTTCGCGGACGCGTTCGCCCGCGCCTGGTTCAAGCTCACCCACCGCGACATGGGGCCGGTCGCCCGCTACCTCGGCCCGGAGGTCCCCGCCGAGACGCTGATCTGGCAGGACCCCGTCCCCGCCGTGGACCACGAGCTCGTCGGCCCGCAGGACGTCGCCGAGCTCAAGGCCCGGCTCCTGGACTCCGGCCTGTCGGTCTCCCAGCTCGTCGCCACCGCGTGGGCGTCGGCCGCGTCCTTCCGCGGCACCGACAAGCGCGGCGGCGCCAACGGCGCGCGCATCCGGCTCGAACCGCAGCGGAGCTGGGAGGTCAACAACCCGAGCGAGCTGGCGACGGTGCTGCGGACGCTGGAGCGGGTGCAGGAGACCTGGAACGC
The DNA here is from genome assembly GCF_009733595.1 of Actinomadura litoris. GTDB lineage: Bacteria > Actinomycetota > Actinomycetes > Streptosporangiales > Streptosporangiaceae > Spirillospora > Spirillospora litoris. Next base: position 589,500 of record NZ_WOFH01000005.1, read on the forward strand.
CGAGCAGACCGGCGGCAAGCGGATCTCGCTGGCCGACCTGATCATCCTCGGCGGGTCCGCGGGCGTCGAGCGGGCGGCCAAGGACGCCGGCCACGACATCGAGGTGCCCTTCACCCCCGGGCGCACCGATGCCTCGCAGGAGCAGACCGACGTGGAGTCGTTCGAGGTGATGGAGCCGGCGCACGACGGCTTCCGCAACTACCTCAAGAAGGGCCACCTGCTGCCGGGCGAGTTCCTGCTGATCGACCGGGCGAACCTGCTCACGCTGAGCCCGCCGCAGATGACCGTGCTGCTCGGCGGCCTGCGCGTCCTCGGCGTGAACCACGGGCAGTCGTCCCTGGGCGTCCTCACCGACCGTCCCGGCACCCTGACCAACGACTTCTTCGTGAACCTGCTCGACATGGGCACGGTGTGGAAGGCGACGTCGGAGGAGGCGGAGACCTTCGAGGGCCGCGACGCCTCGGGCAAGGTCCGGTGGACCGGCAGCCGCGCCGACCTGGTGTTCGGCTCGAACTCCGAGCTGCGCGCGGTCGCGGAGGTCTACGCGAGCGACGACGCCGAGGAGAAGTTCGTCCAGGACTTCGTCGCGGCGTGGGTCAAGGTCATGAACCTCGACCGCTACGACCTCGCCTGAGCGTCCCGGCGGCGTCCAGGCCAGCCCGGTTCCGGGTCGGCCTGGACGTTTCCGCTGTTCAGGGGGTCTTCGGCCGGCAGTTCGGGCACAGGCCCCAGAACGTCACGTCGGCCTGGTCGACCAGGTAGCCCTCGTCGTCGGACGGGTCGAGGCAGGGCGCGGCCCCGACGACGCAGTCGACGTCCTTGACCGCGCCGCAGTTCCGGCACACCAAGTGGTGGTGGTTGTCGCCGACCCGCCCCTCGAACCGGGCGGGGCCGCCCGCCGGTTCGATCCGGCGCACGAGGCCCGCCGCCGTCAGCGCGTGCAGCGCCTCGTAGACGGCCTGGAGCGAGATGTGGCCGACGCGGTCGCGCACGCCGGAGGCGATCGTCTCGGCGTCGAGGTGGTCGCCGGCGCGGACGGTGTCGAGCAGCGCGACGCGTCCGGCCGTCACCCGGAGGCCGGCACCGCGCAGTTCCTCGGCGATGGACGGGGCGGACGGAGCGGTCACGGCAACCGAACCTGCCCTTCACGAATCATGAACGACTCAAGTCAACAAATGACATCAGTCTAAGTCACTTTTCCCATGATGCGCCGTCGGCGGGATCGGGCGCGGGAGGGGTCCCGGCGCCGTTCGGGGAGGCTTGGCGGCCATGCGCGAGACATTCAGGGCGGAAGTCCGCCAGATAGCGGGGGCCATCGCCTTCGAGACCGTGATGCGGCACGGCGACGCCCTGGCCAGATCCCCCCATGCCGAGCGGCTGATCGAGGCGATCGCGCGCCGGACGGCCGCCGAGATCGCGCACGAGATCGCCGACGAGCGCGCCGCCCGCGCCGAACAGCTCCTGGCCGGCGCGCGGGAGGCGGCCGGGGAGACGGCCGCCGCCACCGCGCGCGAGATCGCCGGGGCCGCCGCCGCGGCCGCCGCGTCCGAGGCCGCGGCGGCATCGCTGGCGGAGGTGCGCGCGGCCGTCGAGGAGGACGTGCGCGCGGCGCGCGCCGCCGCCGAGAACGACCGGAAGAACGCGTGGGCCGCGCTGCGGGACGCGCGCGAGGGCGCCAAACGGGACCTGCGGGCCGGCCGGGACTCGCTCAACGAGGCGCGCTCGGCCGTCGAGGAGGAGGTGAAGGCGGCCCGCTCGGCGGTCGGGGAGGAGCTGAAGGGCGCCCGCGCGTCGCTGGCGCGGACGCGGGAGGAGATGACGCGGCACATCGACCGGTTCGCCCGCGAGGAGGCCGCCCGCGTCGTCGCCGAGGTCGTCGCCGGCAACGTGCCGCCCGTCGTCGAGGTCAACGTCGAGGGCGCCCTGGCCCCGGTCCGGGTCGGCGGCCACACCCACCGGCTGCTCCCGGACGTGCTGCTCGCGCTCGGCGCGGGCTGCCACGTGCTGCTCGTCGGCCCCGCCGGGACCGGCAAGTCGATGATGGCCCAGCAGGCGGCGGAGGCGTTCGAGCAGGAGTTCCACGCGCTCTCGCTCGGCCCGACGACGCCGATGAGCAAGATCTTCGGCTACTACGACGCGCACGGCCACTACCACGGGACGCCGTTCCGCCGCGCGTTCGAGCACGGCGGGCTGATGCTGCTCGACGAGCTGGACAGCGGCCACCCCGGGCTGCTGGCGGAGCTGAACCAGGCGCTGTCGATCCGGTCGTGCGCGTTCGCCGACGGCATGGTCGAGGCGCACCCGGACTTCCGGCTCGTCGCCACCGCGAACACCTACGGCACCGGCGGCGACCGGCAGTACGTGGGCCGCCAGGCGCTCGACGCCGCGACGCTGGACCGCTACATCGTGATCGACGTGCCGGTGGACGAGGGCCTGGAGGAGCGCCTCGCGCTCGGGTTCGCGCCCTCGCGGCAGGACGAGGCGATGCGGGTGGTCGAGGAGGTGCGGCGGCTGCGGGCGACCGCCGCCGAGAAGCGGCTGCCGGTGATGTTCTCGCCCCGGGCCAGCATCGACGCGGCGCGCCTGCTCCAGGCGGGCGCGAGCGTCGAGCAGGCCATGCGCTGGCGGGTGGTGCGGGGCATGTCGGCCGCGCACCGCTCGGCCCTCGGCCTCGCCGAGGACGGCGCGGCGTGACCGACGCGGCGCCCCGGCACGGCGACACCGTCCACGCGCTGCCGCCGATGTGGTCCTGGCAGGAGTTCGTGGACCGTGCCCGCGCCCCCGACACCATCGAGGACGGCGAGGGCCGGGGCTGCGCGGACGACTGGGCCGGGGCGACCTGGGAGGAGGCGCTGCGGCTCGCCGAGGACGGCTGGACGACCGTCCTGCCCGAGGTCGACGCCGAGGTCGCCGAACTGCGCGAGCGGGTCGGCGCCGAGGTGCTGACCACCGCGCTCGTCCCCGCGTGGGATGTGACCGGCAGCGAGGTCGACATCGGCGCCTACCTGAGCGGCGAGCCTGAGTGCATGGTGGACGCGGTGCCGCAGCGCATCTCGACCCGCGGCCGCGTGGTGACGTTCTTCGTTCCGGCCGGATACGTGCACACGACCCCGCACTCGGCCGTCCACCATCGGGGCGTGGCGCTGGCCGCGCTGTGCTCCTCGATCATCGCCGCCGGGCACAGCGTCGAGATCTGGTCGGGCTTCTGCCCCTACGTGAGCACGACGGACCGCTACGCGTCCATCGCGCGGGTGGTCTCGGCGGCCGAGCCCTTCGACATGGGACGGCTGATGTTCGTGATGGCGCATCCGGCGATGCTGCGCCGCCTGTGGTGCGCCGTCTGGGACAGCGCCCCCACACCGAACGCCCTCACCATGTGGAGCGAGAACTACGGGCACGCCTCCTACGAGTGCTTCCCCGAAGACCTCCCGGAGGGCATCGAGGACCCGTACATCCTCCCGTTCCTGTCCCCGGCCGACCCGCAGTGGAGAACGGCGGAATCAGCGATCGCGTGGTGCCGAGAGATGTTCACCAGCCTCGGCCTGCTGCGCGCGGCCTGACGGCTAGGCGTCGCCTTCGCCGCCGCCGCTGGTGCTTCCGCCTCTGCCGCCTGACCCGTTGAGGATCCGGTCCACGAACACGCGGTAGTCGACCTCGCCGTTCGGGTGCCGGTACCGGATGCGCCACGGGACGGACGGCGGGTACGCCGGGATGTCCACGGCGGTCTTCCAGGGCAGCGCGACGTTCCGGAGCGTCGTGCTCCTCCCGCCGACCGTGTAGGTCAGCGACGTCAGCCGGACGTCGCCGGTCAGCCGGATCTCCAGCACGCGGGACCGCGCGGCGGGCACCGCCGACGCCGTCCTCAGGGGCGTCGGGGCCGCGCTCCCCGGCTCCCGCGCCTCCTTCTCCGGCGGCTCGCCGTTCTGCTGGAGGAGCAGCGCGCCGGCGGCGCCCCCGGACAGCGCCGCGACCAGCGCGCCCGCGCCCGCCAGCAGCGTCCGCCGCCGCGCGGGCTCCGGCGCCCGGGGCGCCGGGGGGTTCTCGATCTCGGTGATGTGCCGGTGGATCTCGTCCCGGATCGGCGGCGGCCACGCCGAGGGCGCGCCGGGTGCGAGCGATCCGGCGAGGTCGCGCAGCCCGGGACGGGACGCCGGGTCGGGCCGCAGGCACCCGGCGACCACCGCCCGCAGCGCCTCGTCGGGGACGGCCGCGGGGTCGTCGGGCGGCTCGCCGGTGCATGCGAACACCAGCGTGGCGCCCAGGGAGTAGACGTCGGACGGCGGCCCGGTCGCCGCCCCGGCCTCCTGCTCGGGCGAGGCGAACCCGCGCGACCCCACCGGGCACCCCGCGACCGGCGCGCCGTCCCGCGACTCCTGGGCGATGCCGAAGTCGATCACGCGCGGGCCCTCGGCGGTGAGCAGCACGTTCGCCGGTTTCAGGTCGAGGTGCGCGTACCCGGCGCGGTGGATCAGCGTGAGCGCCTCGGCCAGCCCGGCCGCCAGCGCGCGCGCCGCGTCCGGCGGCAGCGGGCCGAACCGCCGGACGGCGTCGCGCAGCGACACCCCCGGCACGAACTCGGTCGCCATCCAGGGGCGCCGCCCGCCGGGGTCCGCGTCGAGCAGGCCGGGCCCGTACAGGCCGCCGACCTCGCGGGTCGCGGCCACCTCGCGGCGGAAGCGCGCGCGGTGCTCCGGGTCGTCGGCGAACTCGGCGTGCATCATCTTCACCGCGACCGGGCGTCCGCCGGCGGACCGGCCGAGGTAGACGACCGCCATGCCCCCCGACCCGGCGCGCGCCATGATCCGGAACCGCCCGACCGACCTCGGGTCGCTCTGCTCCAGCGGTCGCACCGGCTAGACCCCGTCCGGCGGGGTGAGGGCCAGCACCGACCCGTCGGCGGTGCCGACGAACACCGAGCCGCCGACGGCGACCGGCGCGGACGTCCGGATGGTCACATCGGCCGGGTACCGCCACCGCGTGTGCCCGTCGGCCGCGTCCAGCGCGTAGACGTGGTGGTCGGCGCAGCCCACGTACACCGTGCCCCCGTCGACGCCGAGCGCGTTCCACTGGTTCCGGGACGTGGTCGCGAACAGCCGCCGCGACCACACCGGCTCACCGGTCGCGGCGCGGAGGGCGAGGACGTCCCCGGCGGCGGTCCCGAAGTAGAGCAGACCGGCCCCGGCCGCGAACCCGGAGCTCTCGTAGACGTCATTGCCGATCTGCCGCTTCCACACGGGCGCCCCGGTGTCGGCCCGCAGCGCGTGCACCGTGCCGGGGCCGTCGCAGACGAACACTTGGCCGTAGCACGCCTGCGGGTAGTGGGCCCAGGTCGCCGGGTACCTCCACCTGAGCCGTCCGGTGCCCGCGTCCAGGGCGGACACCGCTTTCCTGTCGGCCGCGACGACGAGGTCGCCGTCCACGGCGATGCCCATCTCGGCGCCGACGCGCGTGGTCCAGCGCCGCCGCCCGGTGCGCGCGTCCAGGGCGGTGACGGTCTCGTAGCCGAAGCAGGACACGTCCTCGCCCGCCACCGGATACATCGGGACCGCCTCGGACGGCCACGGATGACCCCACCGCTCGGTCCCGGACGAGGCGCGCACCATGCGGATCCGTCCGCCGAAGTGGTCGTACAGGAACACCCCGTCGCCGTCCACGCTGACGTGGGTGATGTCCCACGAGTGCTGCTTCCAGCGGGTCCTGCCGGTCTTCGGGTCGAGCGCGCGCAGCAGGCCCTCGGAGTGCGCCAGCACGACGCCGCCTGCGGCGGCGAGGTCGGGGTAGTAGTCGCCCACGCCCACCTTCCACCGCCGCACCGCGAGCGGCGGCGGCCGGGTCGGTGAGGGCCGGACGCTCGGCGACGCCGCCCCGGCGGCCGGGCCGGGCGCCGCCCGCCCACCGCCCCCGCGCTCGCCCCGCGACAGCGCCACCAGCGCCGCGCCCGTACCGGCGAACGCCACCGCCGCCGCGCCGCCGACGAGCAGGGCGCGCCTGCTCACCGGGGGCTCGCCGTCCTCGGCGGGCGGGCGCTCGGGCGGGTTCCGGGCCTCGTGCGCGCGGACGTCGATGGCCGCGGCGATCCCGTCCGGCAGCCACCGGGCGCCGTGCGCGGGGCCCGCCCCGTCGAGCCTGGCCAGCAGCTCGCCGGCGGACGGCCGCAGCTCAGGCTCGGGCTGGAGGCAGTCCTCGATCAGGTCGCGCAGCCACGCGTCCTCCAGGTCGCCGAGCCGGGCGTCGACCCCGTCGCGGGACGGCTCGGCGCCGGTCGCGGCGAACGCGAGCACGGCGCCGAGTGAGTACACGTCGCTGGACGGCCCGACCCTGCGCCCCGCCGCCTGCTCGGGCGACATGAACCCCGGGGTGCCCGGGTTGAAGCCCACCCGGGTGATCGTGACGGCGTCCTCGGGCCGGGCGATCCCGAAGTCGATCACCCGGGGTCCCCCGGCGGTCAGCATGATGTTCGCGGGCTTCAGGTCGCGGTGGGTCAGCCCCGCCCGGTGGATGTCGACCAGCGCCTCGGCGAGCCCGGCCGCCAGCGTGCGGACGGCCGCCGCCGGGAGCGTGCCCTGCCCGGCGACCGCCTCGCGCAGCGTCACCCCCGGCAGGTAGGCGGTGACCAGCCAGGGCGCCGCCGCCTCCGCGTCGGCGTCCAGCACCGGCGCCGTGAACGCGCCGCTGACCGTGCGGGCCGCGCCGATCTCCCGCCCGAACCGCGCCCGGTACGTCGCCTCGCCCGCGTGCCGGGCGCCGATGACCTTGACCGCCACCGTGCGGCCGCCGGGCGAGCGGCCGAGGTAGACCACGCCCATGCCGCCGGTGCCCAGCCGGGCCAGCAGGCGGTAGCGGCCGACCCGTCCTGGATCGTCCGGCCGCAACCGCTCCACGCCTCTGCCTTCCCCACGCGCGTCCTGAGATCACACCGCCCCCATAATGGCGCCCGCACTCCCGGTCCGGAAGCCGGGACGCCCTGGTTGGTAATTCGACTCACAAGCGCGAGCCGAATTGAGCCGGACGATCACTTGGGGCGAATATCGGCGGGCCTCCAAGCCGCTTTTGATTACTCGGTGTCAGCGCGCGAGGGTGGCCAGGGCGTCGATTACCGGGGCGGGGTCGAGCGGGCCGAGGTGGGAGGCGCCCGGGAAGTCGTGGACGCGGAACCGGTTGCGCGGCGTCAGCTCGTCGGCCTCGGCGATCATGCGGTCCTGGAGCGCGGTGGCGATCGTGCGGTCGTCACCGAAGCGCAGGTAGGTGCGGGGGAGGCGGCCCCAGGTCTCGGCGCGGCCGACCGCCCGCCCGGCGTAGGCCCTGGTGGGCTCGTCGGTCTGGACCATGCCCAGCACGCGGCGGAAGGCGTCGTCGGGATAGTCCGCGCACATCATCGCCTTGAGCGCCGCGAGGTCCTTGGCGTCGCCCGTGCGCGGATTCAGCCGCATCACGCCGAGCCGCTCGGAATCACCGATGATCTGGTCGTAGGGAATGAGCGCCTCCTTGTTCTCGGGCGCCGCCGTGCAGTCGTCCGGACTGGGCATGCTCCGGCTGGGGCAGAACGCGGCCATGTAGCAGATGTGGTGCAGCAGGTGCGGGACGGCGTCGCCGACCCGGCTGACCGAGGCGCCGCCCAGGCTGTGCCCGACCAGCACGACCGGGCCGAGCGCGGCGGCCCGGCGCACGACGCCGGTGACGCGCCGCTCGTAGTCGTCCAGGCCGAGGCCCGCGAGCGGCGACGGCTCGGTGGCGAGGGCCGCGAGGTCCTGCCGCTGGTAGGACTCGGGGACGAACGCCTCCGCGCCGTGCATGGGCTGGTCGATCGCGACGACCTGGTGCCCCCGCAGGGAGAGTTCGCGGGCGATCGGGAGCCAGAAGGCCCCGGCGCTGTGGGTTCCGTGCACGAGGACGTAGGTGGTCGGCCTCCGGCGCGTTTCCGCCCTGGCCTCCGGTGCGCCGAGCCCCGCCGCGAGCGCGGCGCCCCCCGCGGCCAGTCCGAGCCCTCGCATCGCCGCCCGCCGACCGGGCAGCGCCGGTCCGGTGTGATCTGTGGTCATGGCCACGACGCTAGGGAGCGGCCGGACGCCCGGACATGGGCCTGGCCTCCCCTGCGGGGTGGGCCTGGCACCACATCCGGTCGCGTCACGGGCCCGCCGTCACGTAGCCGCCGCCGGTGAAGATCAGCGGGGGCTCCGCGACGCGCGCGGGGATCACCTCGACGACCTCGCCGACGAACAGCGTGTGGTCGCCGAGCCGGATGCGCCGCCGCACCCGGCAGTCGAAGGCGACCAGGCTGTCCAGCAGCAGCGGGTTCCCCGTCGCCAGCGTCGGCCGCCACCGGATCCCCGCGAACTGGTCCGCCTCCATCGGCGCGCTCGCGGCGAACCGCTCGGCCTGCTCCCGCTGGTCGCGGGCCAGGACGTTGACGGTGTAGGAGCCGGTGTGGTGAAGGATCTCGTGCGTGCGGGCCCGGACGCCGACCGACGCCAGCAGCGTCGGCGGGTCGGTCGAGACCGAGAGCACGGCGTTCATCGTCATCGCGTGCGGCCTGCCCTGGCAGCGGGTGGTGAGCGCCACGACGCCGGTCGCCAGGTGCCGCATCGCCCACCGGTGCTCCTCGCCCGTCACCACACGGGCGCCTTGGGCGCGGGCCCGGTGAGGGCCGGGAAGTGCGGGACCACCTCGGTGGCGATCTGCTCGACGACCTCGGCGGCCGGACGCGAGCCGTGCTGGACGCCGAGCGCCGCGTGGTTGATCCCGACCTCCTGCCAGCGTCCGAGCAGGTCGATGAGCCCCTTGGTGCCGGTGCGCATGACGAATCCGGCGCGCAGCGGCGTGGGCGGGTGGTTCGCGTCCTCGACGAGGTCGATCCACTCGTTGGTGGCCACGGGCTTGAACCGCCCGCCGGGGACGAGGTCGCGCCACTTCTTGGCGCTGCGTCCGAGGGCGCTGGTGCCCATCGAGGTGTAGGGGTCGCCGGGGTAGGTGAGCCAGCCGTCGGCATGCTCGGCGTTCCACTCCGCCTTCTGCTGGGACGACCCGGTGACCAGGATCGGGATGCGGCGGCTGACCGGCTTCGGGAGCAGATCGACGTCCCGCATCTGGCCGAGCGGGGACGACACGACCGGGCTGCGCTTCTCCAGCAGCGTGCGGAACATGTCGACCGCCTGGCGGAAGCGCTCGCCCCGCGTCTCGTAGTCCACGCCGTAGGCGGGGAACTCGGCGGGCCGGTCGCCGCTGGCCGCGCCGAGGATCAGCCGGCCGCCCGACAGGTGGTCGATGGAGGCCGCCTGCTTGGCGAGGTCGATGGGGTGCCGCAGCGTGAAGATCGCGCTGCCCGCCGCCAGCGCCGCCTCGCTGGTGTGCGCGGCCAGCCAGGCGAGGTAGGTCCAGGGGTCGTAGACCTGGCCGATGTCGCCGAAGCTCGGGACGGTCAGCGGGACGTCGCGGACCCAGATGGCCGAGAACCCCGACCGGTCGGCCAGCTTCACCGCCTCGCCCTGGCCGGACATCTTCGCCATGTCGCCGGAGTAGGGCCACAGGGGCAGGAACAGGCCGACGGTGAGGCGGCCGGGCGCGAACATCCGCTGGAATCCGGGGTGGTCGTCCAGCAGGGTCATCACGGGCCTCCAAGTAGAGCGTTCGTTCTAGTGACGGTCCATGAGTAGCACTAGAACGAACGTTCTATCAAGTACGATGAGGCGATGGACGCACCTCCGGCCCCCCGCGCCCCCGCCGACGGCACCCGTACGCGGATCGTGCGCGCCGCCGCCGTGCTGATGCAGCGGCAGGGCTACGAGGCGACCGGCATCAAGCGCATCGCGCAGGACGCCGGTGCCACGCTCGGCTCGGTGTACCACTTCTTCCCCGGCGGCAAGAAGGAGCTGGCCGTCGAGGCGCTGCGGCACGGGGCGCAGGAGTTCACCGACCTGCTCCGCACCGGGCTCGACAGCAGCGACGACCCCGCCGAGGCCGTCGCCGAGTGCGCCCGGCTGCTGGCGCGGACGCTGCGCGACTCCGACTGGACCGACGGCTGCCCGGTCGCCGCGACCGCGCTGGAGTTCATCGGCCGCTCGCCCGCGATCCAGCTCGCCTCGGAGGAGGCGCTGGGGAGGTGGCGCGAGCTGCTGGCGGGCAAGCTCGGCGCGGCCGGGATCTCCGACGAGGTCGCGCGCGAGCTGGCGTGCTCGGTGCTCAGCACGCTCGAAGGCGCCGAGCTGCTGTGCCGCGTCTCGGCGAGCGAGGAGCCGCTGCACATCGCCGGCCGCCACCTGGCCCGGCTGATCCGGTCCTTCTGATCAGTCGTCCCGGGCGCAGCGGAAGCCGTGCGCGAACGACGACCAGCCGGTCGGGTCGCCGTGCATGCGCTCGCTGCACCGGGTCTGGTAGCGGAAGTTCATCCAGGAGCCCCCGCGGATGACCCGGTAGCGGCCCATGGCCGCCCGCAGCGTCGGGTCGCATTCGGTCGAGGCGTCGTAGAGGTGGGAGAGCGTCGAGGTCCATTCGTAGACGTTCCCGGCCATGTCGGCGCAGCCGTACTCGCTGTCGCCGCGCGGGGAGAACGCGCCGACCGGGGACGTCCGCGGGACCGGGCCGTCCTGCGCGCACGTCGCCCGCCACCACGCCTTCCACGCCGCGAGCGTGTTCAACGCCCCGGCGTGGAACTCGGCGGTGTTGGCGTTGCCGGTGTCCCACTTGTCGCCCCACGGCCAGATGCGGAATCCCGGGCCGCCGCGCGCCGCGAACTCCCATTCCGCCTCGGTCGGCAGCCGCTTCCCCGCCCACGCCGCGAAGGCGACGCAGTCCTCCCAGGAAACATGGACGACGGGGTGGTCCCGCATTTCCGCCGAGCTGGTCCCGGGCCCGCCCGGCGCGCGCCAGCACACGCCGTCGATCTCCTGCCACCCGCGCTCGGTGTAGACGAGGCCGTAGCCGCGCGCCTCGGCGTCGGTGACATGGCCCGTGCTCTCGGTGAACCGGGCGAACTCGGCGACCGTGACGGGATGGCGGTCGATCCGGTAGGGGGCGAGGGTCTGGACGAACTGGGGCGTCTCATCGCCGAACCAGATGCGGGGCAGCGGCTGGTCGTTGTCGTCCAGCCAGTCCAGCAGCCACGGCGGCGACCCCTGGAGGAATTCGCCTCCGGGGACCCGTACCATTTCCCCCACCGCGTCCTCCCAAAGGTCGTTGGTGCCTTTCCAAGAGCACCATGGCCGCGCCGTTCCGGACATCTCCCCGATTGCTCGCCACCGCCGCTATGATCGCGATTTCCGAGCGCAAAGGATGGCCCTCGTGGAGATGAAGATCGAGGTTGTCCCGGTTCCCGTCTCCGACCTGGACGCGGCGAAGGACTTCTACGCGAACAGGATCGGATTCCACGTCGACATCGACAGGGTCGTCCCCGGCGGAAGGCGCGTCCTGCAACTGACGCCGCCCGGGTCGGGATGCTCGATCCACCTGGTCGAGGGCGCGAACCCCGTGGTCGGGCTGACGGTCGTCGTGCCCGACCTCCGCGCGACCCACGCCCGGCTCACCGCGTCCGGCGCCCCGGTGTCGGAGGTCATGCACCACGAGGGCGGCGAGCGGGTGCCGGGCTACAGCGACGAGCCGTGGAGCGCCATGGCCTCCTTCACCGACCCGGACGGAAACCACTGGGTCGTCCAGGAGCGTCCGTCCGGCCCGTGAGGCTCAGGTCCCGTGAGGCTCAGGTGGCGCCGCTGTCGAGCTGCGCCAGCCAGCGCGGGTTCGCGCGGGCCCACTCGATCGTGCGGGCCAGCCCCTCGCGCAGCGTGGTGCGCGGCGTCCAGCCGAGCAGCTCGCGGGCCTTGGTGTTGTCGGGGACGCGGCGCGGCAGGTCCTCGTAGGTCGCGCCGAACGACCGCGAGGTGTCGACCGGGATCGTCGGCGCCTCGGTCCCGGTCAGCTCGGTGATGAGGTGGACGGCGTCGGTGATCGTGGTCTCCGTCGTGCCGCCGACGTTGATGGCCTCGCCGGGCGAGTCCGGGTGCGTCCCGGCGAGGAACGTGCCCTCGGTGACATCGTCGACGAAGGTGAAGCAGCGGGTCTGCTTGCCCTGGTCGTAGACGATCGGCGGCAGCCCGTTCAGCGCCCGGTGCACGCTGCGGCTGACGAGGTAGGCGGGGCGCTGGCGCGGCCCGTAGACGTTGAAGTAGCGGACGATCGTCGCGTCCAGGCCGTGGGCGCGCGCGAACGCGAACGTCAGGTGCTCGGTCAGCGCCTTGCTGGAGGAGTAGGCCCACCGGTCGGTGGTGGTCGGGCCGAGGACGCGGTCGTCGTCCTCCCGCCAGGGCACGTTGGGGTTCTTGCCGAACACCTCGCTGGTGCTGGCGACGACCAGCCGCGTCCCGGCCTTGGCCGCCAGGTCCAGGACGTTCCTGGTGCCGGTGACGTTGATGTCGATGACCTCCAGCGGCCGGGCGAGGTACTGGTCCACCCCCACCGAGGCCGCCAGGTGGTAGACGACGTCCACGCCGGGCCGGATCGCCCTGCCCAGCGCGTCCCGGTCCCGGACGTCCCCGCTGACGTGCTCGCTGACCTGACCGGCGGCGCGCGAGTCGGCGGGGGACTCGGCCGCGTCGAACACCGTCACCCGGTGGCCGCTCGCGACCAGCCGCTCCACCAGGTGGCTGCCGATGAAGCCCGCCCCCCCGGTGACGACCGCGTGCGGGGCGCTCATCGCCCGATCCCCCGGTACCGGTAGCCCAGCTCGCGAAGCATGGCGATCTTCTCCTTGGAGTAGTAGGCGCGGCCGTCCAGCAGCAGGCAGGAGGCGGCGACGGGCAGCGCGGCGAAGTCGATGCCGGTGAACCGCTCGTGCAGCGCCAGGACTGCGACGCAGTCGGCGTCGCGGACGGTGTCCTCCAGCGACGCGGCCGGCCGCGTCCCGACGAGCCGTTCGGCCTGGTCGGGGTCCACGAGCGGGTCGTGCGAGCGCACCGCGACGCCCGCGCCGAGGAGTTCGGCCACGACGTCGCGGACGGGGGTCGCCCGCAGGTCGCCGGTGTTGTTCTTGAACGCCAGGCCGAGGATCGCGACCGTCGACTCCGCCGGGTCCTTGCCGCGCTCGCGCAGGTCGTCCAGGATCAGCCGGGCGGTGTAGGCGGGCATCCCCGCGTTCGCCCGCCGTCCGACCTGCGGGGTGTGGATCTCCAGCCCGCGCGAGGCGGCGGTCTGCCACACCATCCACGGGTCCTTGGTCAGGCACGACCCGCCGACCCCGACGCTCGGCATCAGGATGTTGACGCTGCCCTTGCCCTTGGTGATGGAGTTCGCGGCGGCGATCACGTCGAGCACGTCGACCCCGAACAGCGAGCAGAACTGGGCCAGCTCGTTGGCGAGGGCGATGTTCAGGTCGATCCACCAGTTGTCGGCGAGCTTGACGATCTCGGCGGACTCCAGCGAGTCCTGCGGGATCACCTGCACGTTCAGGGCCTTCTGCCAGAACGCCATCGCCTCGGTGGTGCTGCGCTCGTCGAGCCCGCCGACGACGATCGGCAGCGTGCGCAGGTCGGTGAGCGCCGTGCCCTCGGCGAGCCGCTCGGGGCTGAAGGCCAGCAGGAAGTCGCGCCCGCCGACCAGGCCGCCCGCCTGGAGCAGCGGCAGCACCAGCTCGCGGGTCGTGCCCGGCGGCACGGTGCTCTTGCAGATGACGAGCTGGCCCTCGCGCAGGTGGCGGGCCAGCTCCGTGCACGCGCCGCGGAGCTGGTCCTCGGCGAGCGTCATGGCGTCGGTGATGGGCGTCCCGACCGCGATGAGCACGACCGGGGCCTCGGCGACGGCGGCGTAGTCGGTGGTGGCGCGCAGGCGCCCCTCGTCCAGGGCGCGCCGCGCCGCGCCCGCGACGCCGGGCTCCTGCGAGCGGACGACGCCCGCGCCGAGGTCGGCGACGAGGTCCGGGTCGTTGTCCACGCCGATGATGTCGAAGCCCGCGTCGGTGAGCGCCGTGGCGACGCACAGCCCCACGTATCCGAGCCCGATCACGGCGATCGTCTGTCTGTCCGGCATGACGGTCCTCACCAGGTGACGGGGAACGCCAGCAGTCGCTGGACGGTGGCGTCGTTGAAGGCGGGTATCTCGGCGACCGGGACGGCCGGGCGCAGCGAGGGCAGGCGCTTGGTGAGCGCGCGGAACGCGATCCGCAGCTCCAGCTGCGCCAGGTTGTGGCCGAGGCAGCGGTGCAGCCCGTAGCCGAACGCGAAGTGGTGGTCGGGCGGCAGCGTGATGTCGAGCGCGCCCGGGTGGCCGGTCACGCTCGGGTCGAGGTTGGCCCCGGCGAAGCTGACCAGCAGTCCGTCACCGGCCTTGATGACCTGCCCCGCGATCTCGATGTCCTCGGTGGCGACCCGCGCGAGCTGCTCGACCAGCGAGGTGTGCCGCAGGATCTCATCGACCGCCGCCGGGATCAGCGTCTCGTCCTCGACGAGCGCCTCGTACTGGCCGGGGGTGTCGAGCAGGGCCAGCGTGCCCAGCGCGATCGCGCTGGTGGAGGTGACCGTGCCCGCGACGAGGATCGCGAACGCGAACTGGACGAGCTCGCCGGGGGCCATCCGCCCCTCCGCGACCTCGGAGTCGAGCAGCTCGGTCAGCAGGCCCTCGCGCAGGTTCGCCCGCCCGTCGCCGACGAGGTCGGTGAGGTAGCCGGTCAGCTCCTCCATCGCCGCGTCCGCCCGGTCGGGGTCGAACAGCTCCCGCGCCGGCTTCTCGAACCGGTCCCGGTCCTCGTAGGGGACGCCGAGGAACGCGCAGACCACCATCATCGGCACCGGCGCGGCGAACGCGGTCATCAGGTCGGCGGGCGGGCCCTGCGCGAGCAGCGCGTCCACCCGCTCGTCCACGATCCGCTCGATCTCGGGACGGTGCGCCGCGACGCGCCGGGCCGTGAAGTGGGGGAGCAGCATCTGCCGCTGCCGGGTGTGCTCGGGCGGGTCGACGCCGAACAGCGCGCCCGCGAAGCCGCCCTCCTCCTCCTTGGCCATCTCCCTGGTGCCGCGCATGTGCAGGTGCCGCGGGTCCAGGACCGGGTAGTCGGGGAAGCCCGACCGGCTGGACATGCGCTTGTCCGACAGCAGCGCGCGCACCTCGGCGGGGCCGGTGGCCAGCCAGGTCGTCCGGCCGTCGTAGAGCCGGACGCGCTGGAGCGGCCCGGCGGCGTGCAGCGCGGCGGTCCCGTCCGGCGCCCGGTAGGGGCATTCGCGGGTGAGCGGGTAGTCCGGCAGGTCGCCGGTGGGGCTGGGGTCGACGGGTGTGGCCGTCATGGGGTCCTCCTGCCGGCGGTCAGCGGTGCGCTTCTTGGAAGCCGATGTGGGCGTAGTGGTCGGCGATGGCGTGGAACGACTCCTTGGGCTCCAGGCGGTAGTCGGAGCCCGCGTCGGCGAAGTCGTCGCGGATCGTCTTGACGATGCACATGCTGGCGGTGTCCAGGTCGAGGCTCGGGTCGAAATGGTGCGGATGCGTCGGGTGGACGAGTTCGGAGACGGTCGCGCCGCGGACCCCGGCCTCCTGGAAAATGCCGAGCATCTTCAGGTGGTAGGCGGCCTGCGCGCTCTCGTCGCGGGTGTAGGTATCCAGCACGCGGGGCGGATCCTGGTAGCGGTCGACGATGTCGTAGAAACGGAACGCCATCTTCTCGGCATCGGTGTAGGTGGCGGTTCCGTATTCCGCGATGTCGATCGGCTTGTTCCATTTGCGGTAGGGGCTGATCAGGCTGATGTGGTCGGCCGCCGCGGGCAGATATGTCGGCAGGTACTGGTACATCAGCCCGATGCTGTCGAACGGCGTCCAGTCGACCTGCTCGAAGGGCGCGGCCGAATAGCTGAGCGGGCCGTCGAAGATCGAGCGGGCCGTGGCGGCGGCGCGTCCGAGGAAGTCGTTGAGCGGGCCCGCCGCCTCGGTGAAGTCGATGCGCCCGTCGGGCTCCAGCAGGTAGTGGTCAAGGTCGGCGTAGGCGTTGGCCATCCGCTGGTGGTAGGGGTGGCCTGGGGCGATGCCCGGCGTGAAGATCAGGTGGACGGCGCCGACCGTCAGCTCGACGTCGCCGCCGTCGGCGCGCAGCGCCTGCGCCAGGCGCGCCCCCTCGGCGAGGTGGTCGAGGATCTCGTCCTGGGTGTGGTCGACCAGCCGGGGCTGGAGCCGCACGCGCAGCCCGTTGTCGAGGGCCGCGGAGGCGGTCGCGGCCAGCCGGGAGTGGTCGGTGCCGTAGACGGTGACGGCGTTGCAGTTCAACTGGTCGCTGATGAGGGAGATCTCCTCGACCATGTGGTCCTCGTTCCACATGATCCGCGACAGTTCGCCTTGGCCCGTGCTGAAGTTGGTCCCGGTGTCGTAGGCGACCCCGCGCAGGGCCAGGCTTGCCGGTTCCGGCGTGGCCATTCCGCTCCCCTTTTCGCTAGGTGTTCGTTAGAGGTTCTTCAGTTCCTGGTCCGGACGGGAGAGCACCCGCGACAGGACGCGCTGGAAATCGATGGTCAGCTCGACCATCGACTCGCTGGTGAAAAGGTTGCTGAGATAGCCGACGCTGCCGACGATTCCGGGGGCGTTCAGCTCCAGGTTCCACAGCGCGCCGTCGGGCAGCGCGGAACCGACCGGCTGCGGCAGCATCCGGCGCCGCATCGCGGTGTAGGACAGGTCGCCGACGGCCTGGTCGGCCATGATCAGCGGCGACTGGACGACCTGGAAGGCGAGGTCGGCGGTCCGGTCGGTGCCCGCCGCGTCCAGCAGCTCCGGGGCCGCCGCGAGGATGTCGTTGAACGGCAGCTCGTGCGTGTGCGCGGCCAGGCAGGTCCGCCGCACCGCGGCGAGCACGTCCGCGAACGTCCGGCAGGGCGCCAGGTCCACCCGCAGCGGGACGAAGTTGTAGAACGAGCCGACGGTGTCGAGCATCCGCGACTGCATCCGGCCGGGGGTGAACGTCGGCGCGACGATGTCCTCGCCCCCGCCGCGCTCGCGCAGCAGCAGGGCGTAGGCGGCCAGCAGCACCATGAACGGCGTGGTGCGCGTCGTCCGGGCCAGGCGCAGCACGGCGGTGCGGAAGTCCTCGGCCAGCAGGAACCGGTGCCAGGACGTCGCCGCGGGCAGCCCGGCGCCGCGCGCGTGGTCGGTCGGGACCGGCGTGATCCGCGCGCCGCGCAGGGTGTCGCGCCAGAACGCGCGCGACGCCTCCGCCGCCGGGCCGCGCTCGTACTCCCGCTGCCACGCGACGAACTCGCGGTACTGCCCAGGATCGGGCAGGACGGCCGGACGCCCCGCGCGCCGCGCCGCGTACAGCTCGGCCAGGTCCCGCACGACGAGCTGCATCGACCAGCCGTCGACGGCCGTGTGGTGCGCGGCCAGCGCGAGCACCGCGTCGCGCTCGTCGAACCGGCCGAGGACCGCGCCGATCAGCGGCGTCCGCTCCATCGGGAACGGCGTCGACTCGACCTCGTTGACCAGCTCCTCCGCCTGGAGGTCGCGCGACCCGCCCTGCCCGGAGAGGTCGTGGACGGTCAGGCTCGGCGACCCCGGCCCGCCCACCACCTGGCAGGAGTCCTCGCCGTCGCGGACGAGCGAGGTGCGCAGCGACTCGTGCCGCACCACCAGGTCGTCCAGCGCGCCCTGGAGGGTCGCGACGTCGAGCGGGCCGGAGAGCCGCCAGCCGCCCACGATCGTGTACCAGGGGCCGAACGGCCCGGCGTCGGTGCCGGAGTCGATGAGCCGCAGGAAGTCCTGCTGGAGCGAGAGCGGGATCCGCTCCGCCTGCGCGGTGGCGGTTCCGTGCGGGTGTGACATGCCCTGTCCTTTCTCGTGTCACCGGGTCACGCGTCAGTACCGGGTCGCGCGCTTCACCAGGTCACGGGGAAGGAGTAGAGGCGCTGGAGCGTGCCGTCGTTGTTGTTGCTCTCCATCTCGCTGATCGGGACGGCGGGCCGCAGCGTCGGGAAGCGCTGCGTGAGCGTGTGGAACGCGATCTCCAGCTCCAGCCGGGCGAGGTTGTCGCCCGGGCAGCGGTGGATGCCGTGGCTGAAGGAAAAGCTCGGCTTGGCCGGGCGGTGGATGTCGAATTTCGCGGGCTCGGGCACGTTGCCGGCGTCGAAGTTGACCCCCGCGCAGCTGATCAGGATGCCGTCCCCGCGCCTGATCGTGGTGTCGCCGAGCGTGATGTCCTCGGTGGCGACCCGGGCGAACGCCTCGACCAGCGACACATAGCGCAGGATCTCCTCGACCGCGGCCGGGATCAGCGACGGGTCGGCGCAGAGCGCCTCCCACTGGTCGCGGTTGTCCAGCAGCGCCAGCGTGCCCAGCGAGATGACGTTGGTGGTCGTGTCGGTCCCGGCGACGAGCATCGACATCGCGATGTGGACGAGCTCGTCGCGGGTGATGTTGCCCGTGGCGAGGTGCTTGGCGACGAGGTCGTCCAGCAGGCCGGTCGTGTCGTTGTCCCGGTCGTCCTGCTTGCGCTGGATGAGCCGGTCCAGGTACTCGCCCAGCTCCTGGGTGGCCTCCTCGGCGAGTTCGGGGACGAACAGCTTGTGGGCCGGGGTCTCGAACTCGGCGGCGTCGGAGTAGGGCACGCCGAGCAGCAGGCTCATGACCATCGACGGGACGGGCTGGGCGAACATCGGCACGAGGTCGGCGGGCGCGCCGTGCCGCTCGATCTCGTCGAGCTTGCCGTCCACGATGGCCTGGATCTCCGGGCGCAGCCGCGCCGTCCGGCGCAGCGTGAACGGCGACATGATCATCTGCCGCTGCTTGGTGTGCTCGGGCGGGTCGACGCCGAACAGGACGTCGGCGTAGCCGGAGTCGACGACCTTCTCCATCTCCTTGTTGAGCAGGGGATAGCCCGGGCCGCGGTTGCGGATCGACACCCGCCGGTAGTCCGAGAGCAGCGCGCGGGCCTCGGCGGCGCCGGTGACCAGCCAGGCCGTGCGGTCGTTGTAGAGGCGGACCCGGGTGAGCGGGCCGGCGGCCATGAGAGGCTCGTGGCCGGTGGAGGGCCGGTAGGGGCACTCCCGGGCGATCGGGTAGGTCGGCAGCTCGGCCAGGTTCGCCGGCCTGGCCGGTTCGGGCAGCTCGGCCGGGCTCGCCTGACTCGCCTGGCCGGCTGGTTCCGCGGGTGACAAGGCCATGGGTCACAACCCCTCGCGTCGTGGGAGACGGCTTCCCCCGCACATCCTTGGCCCGACCCGACGGCGCCTCCATCCTCCAGAATGCGGCCCGCCGGCCGCCCGCTCCGGTGCGTCCGGCGGGCGCTCGCGGCACATCGGCCCAGGGCTGTCAAGGCCCAGGCAAGCGGACTCTCACCCCTTCGGTCAGAACGCATTGTTTGGCCGGGAATGGCGCTCTCCCGTACTTGCGGAAGGGCGGTGACATGGATGTATCTTGTGGGAGAAAAGGGCCGGGCGAAACTCGTCGGTAACCATCGTGATCCATAACCGGTGCATCACGGTGTGATGTTACAAGTGGTGAGGTACTGATTACTGGTTCCGGTCGAGCGCGAATGACGGCCCTGGCCCGAGTGCGGAGTGGGGGGTAATTCATTGGCCGATCAATGCGAAGTCGACCCATTCTGACGTGGGCAGACCCTCGGCGGGATCCCTGGTCGAGCCCGAGGGCGACGGCTGCGCCCGCGCCGCTGAAATCGTTTCTACATAAAGATCGGGCCGCCAATGGGAATTCCGCGGCGGTGAATCCGGGAGGCGAAGATCCAGACCCTTTGAAGGTCGGAGCCTGGTAGATCGGCAATGGAAGGCACATGGACGACGGGCTGGGTGATGTGATGAATCCGCGCTGGGGCCGGGAGGCCGATGATCCCGTTGACGCCGCCACCGAGCGGGCGGTCGAGGACGCGATCGAGATCATGCGGGAGAAACTGGGGGAGCACATCACCGTCGACGACCTGGCGCGCGCCACGATGTTCAGCAGATTCCACTTCTCCCGCGCCTTCCAGCGGATCACCGGGATGTCGCCCGGACGGTTCCTGTCCGCCATGCGGATCCAGGAGGCCAAGCGCCTGCTGCTGGGTTCGCCGCGTCCGGTCGCGGAGATCGCCCGTCTCGTGGGCTATCCGGGTGCCGACGCCTTCGTCGCGGGGTTCAGCGAGGCCGTCGGGCTGTCGCCGGGCGAGTACCGCCGGCTGAACGGGCTCGCCGGCGCCATCCCGCGCGACTGCCACCGCTGGATGGCGGGCGTCGCGTCGGTGTGGACGGCGCCCGCCGCGCCGGCCCCGGCGGTCGCCCCGCCGCCCACGGCGGTCACCGGGCCGACCACGGCCGTCGCCGGGAACGTGAGCGCGTCCGGCTGAGGCGCCCGGTTCCGGCCGCAGGGTGAGGCCGGGCCGTACGGGAGCGGCCCGGCCTCGGGCTGGGGAGCTGGTGGGACCAGATCCGGGTTACTGGAAGAAGATCTCCGCGCCGCCGCCGACGCCGCCCTGGCCGCCGTCGTCGGAGACGCCGATGAAGCACGGCGTGGCGGTGCCGCACTCCACCGTGCCGTAGGGGGTGTCACCGATCTTGGCCGCGAAGGTCTTGTGCACGACCAGCGAGGTGTTCAGCGTGCCGTCGGCCTCGGACGAGAGCGTCCCGAGGTCGAGGCAGGCGGGCACACCGGACGGGGTGAGCGTGCACTCCCCGAGGTGCTGGGCGGCGCTCGGGGTCAGGCCCGTCGCCGACAGCGCGACCGTCTGACCGTCCTGGAGCCCCGAGGCGGGGGTGACGGTGACGGTCGCCGCGGCGGCGGCCTGGGCCGGTCCCGACAGGGCCGTGACGGCCAGGCCGAGCGCCAGCGCCCCGCCGACGCCGAGCTTGGCGAGGAGCCTGTTCCCGCTGGTGACTCTGGTCTTGTCGAACAAGATCCCGGTCCTCCTTCTGCATACCGCCGCGCGCCGTACGCGGCGTGTCGTTGATTGAGACGGCGGTCGCCGGAGAAAGTCACCGCACCAATCACCAAGATCATTTAGTGGGCGTCGATGGCGCCCCGCCCCGGCGCGATCCTCGTTTCCTGGAAGTCCGCAGGTCAGAGGCGAGATGACGGCGCGGATCGCAATGATCGCGCACGGCTTCAAACGTGTCATTGATCACTTCTTGGGGGTTCCGGTCGGGGCGCGGAGGGGCGCCGAAAGGGGTTTGGGTGTGGCCGCGGGGCCGCCGAGGCGCGGCCGACCAGGCCCGGCGCGGCGGCGACCTCCTCGCGGAGCGCCGCAGGATAGGAACTCCACCCCCAATCCGCATCTTCTCGTGTGCCCTTTGGAATTCGCGGTTCCAGCGCACTCCTGGAGAAGGGGGAATGCGTGCTTCATCCAATACTGAGGTCGGTAGGGCGCATGTTCCGCACTGCTTCGCTATTTACAGGAGGAAGCACATGACCGACCGCCAAAACCACCCGGAGAGCGTCGACGTCGTGGTCATCGGCGCGGGCCCGGGCGGGTGCTCGACGGCGACCAGACTCGCCCAGGCGGGCCGATCTGTGCTGGTCCTGGAAGCCCGTGCGCTGCCGCGTTTCCACATCGGTGAGTCGCTGCTGCCGCCGACGATGGCCCTTTTCGAGCGGCTCGGGCTGCTGGAGCGCGTCAAGGAGCAGGGATTCGTCCCCAAGCACGGCGCGGAGTTCAGCGGGCCCTCCCCCCACCGGTTCGGCCGGGTGCCCTTCGCCAAGCAGGGGCCGGGCCGTTACCCCTCGGCGTACCAGGTGGAGCGCGAGCGCTTCGACAAGATGCTCGCCGACTTCGCCCAGGAGCACGGCGCGCAGCTCATCGAGGAGGCGACCGTCCACGACCTCGTCCAGGAGGACGGCCGGGTCGTCGGCGTGCGCTACGAGCACGAGGGGGTCTCCCACACCGTCCGCGCCGAGTGGGTGGTGGACGCGGGCGGCCGCGGCAGCAAGATCGCCAAGTCGTTCGGGCTGCGCCACTACGTGGACCGGCTGCGCATGGTCGCGGTGTTCCGGCACTTCGCGAACCTGGACGAGTCGAAGAACCCCGGGTACAAGGGCGACATCCAGATCGGCCGCCACAAGGACGGCTGGATCTGGGCCATCCCGATCCGCGAGGACGTCATCAGCGTCGGGTCGGTGATGCGGCGCGAGGTGCTCCAGGAGGGCGACCCCGCCGCGCTGCTGGACGACCACGTCCAGCGCGTGCCGCGGATCATCCAGCGGATCGAGGGCACCTCGCCCGGCGAGGTGCACGTCGAGACCGACTACTGCTACTACGCCGACACGGTCGCGGGGCCCGGCTGGTTCATGGTCGGCGACGCCGCCTGCTTCTTCGACCCGATCTTCTCCGGCGGCGTGCTGCTGGCGACCGCGACCGGGGTGCGCGCGGCGGAGACCATCGACACGCTGCTGAAGGAGCCGGGCCGCACGGTCGAACTCCAGACGGCCTACAGCAACTTCCTCAAGACGGGTTACGACACCTATTCGCGCATCATCCACGCCTACTACGAGCACGGCTACAACGTCCGCCCCTACCTGGAGGCCATCGGCCTGGACCGCGAAGAGCTGCGCTGGTACGACAACCCGTGGGTGGTCCGCCTGCTCAGCGGTGACCTGTGGAGCAAGAGCGAGCTCAACCAGGAGCTTCGCAAGGTGTCCCGGTGGGACACCTTCGCCCCCTTCGAACGCGACCTCGAATGCCCCTTCTACGCCGAGCTCAACGCGGCCGAAGGCGTCTGACCGCCCGGCCGGGCGCCCCCCATTCCACGAGAAAGGCACGCCATGTCCATTGACCTGATGGAAGTCCAGCAGGTGCCCAACCGCATCGTCGCCGCGTGGGCGAAGAACGACGCCGGCGCCTTCGCCAAGGTCTTCGCCGAGGACGGGACGCTCGTCCTGCCCGGCGGGGTCTTCCTCAAGGGCCGCGAGGAGATCCGCGCCCACATGGCCGGGCTCTACGAGGGCGAGCTGAAGGGGACGACCGTCACCGGCTCGCCGCAGCTCATCAAGCCGCTCTCCGACAGCATCGTGCTGCTCATCAACAAGGGCGGCGTCCTGCACCCGGGCGACACCGAGCCGTCGGAGAAGGAGGCGATCCGGGCCACCTGGCTGCTGGTCAAGCAGAACGGGGAATGGCTCATCAGCGCCTACCAGAACACCCCGCTCGCGAGCTGACCAGGGGAGCGCCCCGGTTCGGGAACCGGCCGTCATCGCGGCGGCCGGTTCCCGGCTCGTCTCCGGGCCTCGGCCGGGGCGGCGGGGGAGGGCGGGGTCCGCCGGACGACGCCGACCGCCGCGACGGAGATCAGCGCCATGCCCGCGAGCTGGCGGCCCCCGGGCGTCTGGGAGAGCGCCAGGTAGCCGACGCCGAGCCCGATGACCGGGCTGAGGCCGAGCAGGATGCCGAACGTGTGCGGGGAGACGTGGCGCAGCGCGACGAGGTCGAGGCTGTAGGGGATCGCGGACGAGAAGAGGCCGACGGCGAGCGCGAGGACCAGGACGGCGGCGTCCAGCAGCCGCGAACCCCCGGTGGCGGTGCCGACGGGCAGCCACAGGGGGACCGCGAGCAGCAGCGCGGCGACCAGCCCGGTCCGGTCGTGGTGACGGCGTCCCAGCGAGCGGGTGAGCAGGACATAACCGGCGCGAAAGGCCGCCGCCGCGACCGCGAACGCCAGCCCGGTGCGGGACGTGCCGCCCGGCGTGGTGAGCAGCGCGAGCCCGGCGAGGGCGAGCGCGACCCAGGCGATGTCGACCGCTCCGCGCGCGGCGAGCAGCGCGATGGCGAGCGGGCCCAGCAGCTCGATCGCGGTGGCGACGCCGAGCGGGACGCGGCCGATCGCGGAGAAGTAGGCGAGGTTCATGCCGGAGACGACGAGCGCGTAGGCGGCGATCGCGGGCAGGTCGCCGCGCCCGATCCGCCGCAGCCGCCTGCCCGGCAGGACGGCGAGCACGAGCGCGGCGAACAGCACGCGCAGCGACACCGTGGCCCACGTGCCGATGTGGTCGAACAGGCGGGTGGCCACGGCGGCGCCGACCTGGAGGCTGGTGATCTGGGCGAGGACCAGCGCGGGTGCCCACCGGGCGATCGTCATCGGGTCCTCGCCCTGATCGGGGTCAGGCGGCGAGCATCGCGCCGTGGACGCCCGCCCAGTACTCGGCGGTCAGGTCGAGGAAGCCGTCGAAGCCCTTCCGGACGCGCGCGAGGTCGGCGTCGTCCCGGCAGACCCGCGCGGCGGACACGACGGCCTGTTCCTTGTGCTCCTTCTCGGCCTCGCCGATATGGATGTAGAAGTACTCGCAGGACTCGTGGAACTCGTCCTCGCCGTAGAGGTGCTTGTAGTTGCGCACGCCCTCGTAGAGCCGCACCAGCATGGAGTAGGCCAGGTGCTCCTGCCCGAGCAGGGCGCCCTGCACGACCCGCTGGTCCTCGTCGGTGAACAGGGCCCGCTGGCCGGCGCTGAACGCGCTGGTGGAGGGCAGCGGATCCGAGCCCCGCAGGTCGCCGGCCCCGTGGGGTCGGTCGCCGAGGCGGGAGAGCAGATCGGTCAGGAACTGTTCGAGCAGCAGCAGGTGCGCCTTCGCGGCGTCGCCGTTGCCGTATTCGGAGTACAGATTCTTCACGCATTCGACCCGGGCGGCCAGGTCCTCGGTGTGCAGGACCGACAGCGCCACCATCACCGCGGTGTTGACGGTGCGCGCGTAGAACTCGTGGGCGAATACGCTGACCTGCGGATAGGGGAGCGGTCCCGATCGCCAGTGCCGGTAGAAGTCGTTGTCGAGGGCGGGATGCCTGCCTGTGGTGGCGGCGAGTTCACGGACGGGAGCTTCGTAGCGCACGGACTCTGTCCTCCAGACTTCCTTGCTGTGTTCAATCCGCTACTGCCTCGATCCTGCAATAGCACCGGCCATTTTTGAAGGGCCGCTTCCGGCCTTTGCAAGATCATCTAGTGGGCCGGGTTCGTGTCCCAGCCGGGGATAGGCCCGCTTCCGGCAAGATCAGCGCGAGATGGCGCGCATTCCTTTGCCGTATTTCCGATCGACGTCGCGTGGCGGGGTGACCGGGGGGCGGCAGAGCGTAAGACGAGACGTTCCGTCTTGACGTGTCGGGGGCGCGGGTTTACTGTTCGGCTACGTGACGGTACGTCTCGTCTCGTCACGGACACACCCCCTAGCACCACCATCGATCGGGTCCTAGCCCTCCTGGCCTGGGTGTTCGCAGAGCGCAGGCTGTACAGGGCCGCGGCCGGCCCTGGTGGCCCGCCGAGCCGGAACACGAACCCGATCACCCCCACCCGATTGGTAGTAGAGAGATGAAAGACGATTTCTACGGTCCGCCCTCGACGGTCAGCGCACCGCCGCACCAGCACTCCACGCCTCCGCACGCCACCGTGTACGACCCGTCTCGCCCGCCTCACGAGGCTCCTCCGCGTGAGGCGCCTCGTGACACACGGCGTGGCGCCCCTCGTCCGCGCGCCTCGGTCGACCCGCGGGTCGCGCTCCGGATCGCCACCGGCCTCTGGATCGCCGTGACCGCGATCCAGTTCGTCGTCTGGCTCGCCATCGCCGTCATCGGCGGGAACCTGCTCGACCCCTGGTGGCTCTACACGACCGTCCCCACCGGCGCCCTGCTCGGCGGCGCCTGGATGATGTTCGGCCGCCGCGACGGCTCCGCGACGAGCGGCCGGGAGGCGCGGTGAACGCGCCGGTGGACCCGGCGGTCCAGCTCAGGGACCTGCGCAAGCACTACGGCGGCGGCGGCCAGGTGACCGCGCTCGCGGGAATCAGCGTCGACTTCCCGGCGGGCAGCTTCACCGCGGTCATGGGGCCCTCGGGCTCGGGCAAGAGCACGCTCCTGCACTGCGCCGCCGGGCTGGACGAGCCCACCTCCGGGACGGTCGCGCTCGTCGGCGTGCCCCTCGCGGGCATGAACGAGACCGAGCTGACCCGGCTGCGGCGCGAGCACGTCGCGTTCGTCTTCCAGTCCTACAACCTGATGCCCGCGCTGACCGTCTGGCAGAACGTCACGCTGCCCGCGCTGCTGGCCGGGCGCCGCCCCGACAAGGAGTGGACGCGCCGGGTGATCGAGCGGGTCGGCCTGGGCGAGCGGATGGGGCACCGGCCCGGCGAGTTGTCGGGCGGCCAGCAGCAGCGGGTGGCGATCGCCCGCGCGCTGGCGAGCCGGTCCGCCGTGGTCTTCGCGGACGAGCCGACCGGCGCGCTCGACACCACCACCGCGCGCGAGGTGCTGAACCTGCTCACGCAGATCGCCCGGATGGGCCAGACGGTGGTGATGGTCACGCACGACCCGGTCGCCGCGTCCTACGCCGACAGCGCGTTGTTCCTGGTGGACGGGCAGATCGTCCGGCAGCTCCCGAACCCGACCGCCAAGGCCGTCGCCGACGAGCTGGCCGGGCTCGCGAACCGCCCGCAGCCGGGCCCCGCCCCGCGGACCTCCGCGTTCCAGGGCCCCGCGCCCGACGGGGCCGCGTTCCAGGGCGCCGCGCACCGCGCTCATGCGGGGGGCCAGGCGATGGCGGCCGGATTCCGGGAAGGGACGGCGCGGCGATGATCCGGCTCGCGTTCGCCTCGCTGCGGCACCGGGCCGCCGCGTCCGTGGCGACGTTCCTGGCGGTGGCCGTCGGCACCGCGCTGCTCCTCGCCTGCGGCGGGTTGTTCGAGACGGCGATCCGGCTCGACGCCGAACCCCAGCGGCTCGGCGGCGCGCCGATCCTCGTCACCGGGCCCGCCGGGTTCAAGCCGCCGGGCGGGTCCCAGCGCGCCGCCTACGCCGAGCGCGGCCGCGTCGATCCGGCGCTCGCGGCGCGGCTGGCCGGGACGCCCGGGGTCGCCGCCGCCGTGCCGGACGTCTCGTTCCCGGCGGTCCCCGTCACCCGCGGCGAGGCGGCCGCCACCGGCGACGACGTGCTCGCCGGGCACGGCTGGGACTCGGCCGCGCTCACCCCGTACGCGCTCCGCGAGGGCGTCGCGCCGCGGGGCAGGGGCGAGGTCGTGCTCGACAGCGCGTCCGCCCGGCGGCTGAAGGCCCGCGCCGGGGACCGGGTCCTGATCGCGGTCGCCGGTGCGCCGGAGACGTTCACGGTGACCGGCGTCGCCGCGCCCGGCAGGCACGTGGACGCCCCCGCCTACTTCTTCTCCGGCGCCGACGTCCAGCGGCTCGTCCCCCGGGGCGCCGACGCGATCGGGATCCGGCTCCGGCCCGGCGCCGAGGTCGAGGACGTCGCCGCGCGGGTGGCGGCGAGCCTGCCGCCCGAGCCGAAGGTGCGGACCGGCGGTGACCGGGGCGCGGCCGAGTTCACCGGCGTCGAGGCCGGACGGCTGCCGCTGATCCTGCTCGCGGGCGTCTTCAGCGGCATGGTCGTCGTCGTCATGGCGCTGGTGGTGTCGGCGACGATCGGCCTGTCGGTCCGGCAGCGGCGGCGGGAGCTCGCGCTGCTGCGCGCGGGCGGTGCCACACCGCGCCAGGTGTACCGGATGGTGATGGTCGAGACGATGGCCGTCGCGGTGCTCGCCACCGCGTGCGGGCTGGTGCTCGGCCGGTTCACCGGCGGCTGGATCTGGGACGCGACGACCGGCCGCGGCGCGGTCTCGCCGGCCCTCGACTTCCGGCTCGGGCCCATCCCGCTCGCCGGGACCGCGCTCGTCGCGCCGCTGGCCGTGTGGATCGCCGCCGCGTTCGCCGCGCTCCCGGCCGCGCGCACCCGTCCGATCCAGGCGTTCGCCGAGGCGGCCCTCCCCTCGGCCAGGGTCGCGCCCTTCCGGCGCCTGCTCGCCGCCGTCTTCGCGGCCGGCACCGTCGCGCTCGCCGGGACCACCATGTTCATGGGCCCGGAGGCGGCGCAGGCCGTCGGCGGACCCGCGGTGCTGACCGGCTCGATCGCGGTCGCCCTCATCGCCCCCGAACTGCTGGACCGCCTCACCGACCGGGCCGCCGCCCTCATCCGGCGCGCGGGCGGCCCCCTCGGCATCCTGGCCGCCATCAACATCCGGGCCCGCGCGGGCCAGTTCGCGGCGGTGCTCACGCCGCTCACGCTGGGCGTCTCGATCGCGCTCGGCAACGTGTACTCCCAGACCACGGCCGCCGAGGCCGCCAAGGACGGCTACCTGCACCAGTTCAGGGCCGACACCGTCGTCACGTCCTCGGCGGGCGGCATCGCCCCGGCGCTCGTCGAGCGCGTCCGCTGGGCCGACGGCGTCGCTACCGCGTCCCCGCTGGTCACCAGCCACGGCTGGATCGAGGAGCCCTACGACGGCAAGGGCACCGACCCCGCCACGCTGATCGGCGTCGGACGCCAGGACGCGGCGCCCGTCCTCACCGCGCCCGCCGCGTCCGGGACGCTGCGGAACTTCACCGGGAACGTCGTCGCGCTGCCCGAGCCCCTCGCGCGGCGGCTCCACATCGGCGTCGGGCAGCGGATCGTCATGCGCCTCGGCGACGGCGCCCGGGCGCCGGTCACGGTCGCGGCGCTGCTGCGGGACTCCTCCGACTACGCGGGCATCATGCTGCCCGCCGACCTGCTGGCCCCGCACACCACGAACGGGCTGCCCACCCACCTCCTCGTCCGCGCCGCGCCGGGAACCAGTGCCGGGAAGATGCGGAAGGCGGTGGAGGAGCAGGTCGGCGCGTTCCCCGGGAGCGGCGTCGGCGGCGACCGGGTGCTCGCGGAGACGGTCGAGCGGGGGCTGGACGTCCAGGCGTGGATCAACTACCTGATCGCGGTGCTGGCCATCGGCTACGCGGCGATCGCGGCGGTCAACACGCTGGCGGTGGCCGTGCTGTCGCGGCGCGGGGAACTCGCGGCGCAGCGGCTCGCCGGAGCCACCGGGGGTCAGATACGGCGGATGCTGCTCATCGAGGGCATCGTGCTGGCGGTGATGAGCCTGGTGCTCGGGACGGTGATCTCGGCCTTCACCGTCCTGCCGATGGCCTTCGCGGGCGGCGCGGCGCTGCCGTCCGGGCCGGTCGCGGTCTTCCTCGGCGTCGCCGCCGCGGCGTTCCTGATCGTCGTGCCCGTGACGGCGCTGGCGGGACGGGCGGCGCTGCGCCCGAAGGCCGTCGAGATCATCGGTTCGGCGGCGGCATGAGCCCGCCGCCCCTGGGGCACCGGCCGGGGGCGGGTCCCGAACGGGGCTCGCCCTGGGCGGGCCGCTTACGCGCCGTCGGCCCCGCCGGCCCTGCCGTACTCGGGCTTGTCCGGGTCGGGCTTGCCGGCCTCGGGCCTGCCGGGGTCCGGCGACAGTCCCGAGAAGGCGATGTCGAGTATCTCCGACACCTGCTTGAGGGACGGCGGACGGGTGTGGAGCAGCAGGCGGTAGTACAGGGGCCCGTACAGGATCTCGACCAGGGTGTCGATGTCGAAGTCCTTGCGGATCTGCCCCTCCTCCTGCCCGCGCCGGAGCCGCTCCTCGCAGGCGCGCACCCGCGGCTCGATCATGTGCTCCCGGAGCGAGGCGGCGACCTCGGGGTCCTCCTGGGCGGCCGCGATGAGGCCGGTGTAGGGCGCGAACTCCTCGCTGCCGAAAGCCTCGGCCACCCTGCTCATCTGCGTGTGCAGGTCGGCGCGCAGGTCCCCGGTGTAGGGGAAGTCGATCGTGCTGTTCACGCGCTCGTTGAGGGCCTCCTGGAGGACCGCCGCCTTCGACCCCCACCACCGGTAGATCGTCTGCTTGCCGACCCCGGCCCGCTTGGCGATCTCCTCCACCGTCATCTTCGCGAGGCCGCGCTCCCGGCACAGCTCAAGGGCCGCGTCCAGGATCGCCCGGCGGGATCGCTCGCTCCGTCGCTGCTCGTTGGGCGTACTCATGTCATGACCCTACACGAGACGAAACGGAGCGTCTTGACAGGGTTCCACGTCATCCCTATGGTCGAAATTGAGTCGAGACGAGACGTCTCGTCCACTGGTTGGGCCAGGCCGGCGCACACCCGCAGACCCGGGACCCGGAAGGCCCGCGAAGGAGGCTCGCCGTGAGCGAGGCAGCAGCACGCAGGTACACCGGCATGTTCGGTGTGATCGCCAGCCTGTTCATCGTCGTCCAGGTTCCGCTCTACTTCGTCTACTCCGGGGCCCCGCCGGACTGGAACATCCTCACCCGCAGCCTGATCGGCGTCACCGGCTGCACCTTCTACATCGTCTACTTCATCGGGCTGCGCCACCTCGTCGTCCGGGTCAGCCCGGCCCACGAGTGGGCGGCCTCGGTGATCCAGACGGCGGGGCTGCTCTGGGTCGCGATGGTGTTCGTCCCCCAGTCCATGGAGGTCGGCGCGGCGATCTCGGTGCACCACGACATCGACACGACGACCGAGGGCCCGTTCGCGGCGGCCCAGTACCTGATGCAGGGCGGGATCTCGCGGCTGCTGATGGGCCTGTTCCTGATCACCTTCGGGATCGTCGTGACCCGGACCCGGCTGCTGCCGGCCTGGGTGGGCCGCTCGTCGTTCATCGTCGCCGCCATCAACCTGGCGTTCCTGCCCGCCGTGTACTTCGGCGACGACGCGGCCGACTTCTACAGCGCGCAGGGCTGGGGGACCACCGCCAGCATGGGGGCGCTGTGGTCGGTCTGGACGCTGGCCGTGAGCGTCAGCATTCTGCGCAGCGCGCGGCGCGCGGCGGCCGAACCGGTCGAGCCGGCCGAACCGAGCCGCCACGCGCGGACGGCGGCCGGTATCGGCTGAGGCCCTCGACGTTCACCTCGGCCGGTACCAGGTGCCCGGGCTTCTCGCCCGGGCACCTTTCGCGTGGGGTCAGTGCCATGGCGGGCGGGAGCGGCGGAGCACCCGCTCCGCGCGGGCGGTGGCGGTGATCCACTCCCAGCGGGAGTAGAGCGTCCACGCCCAGGACGACTCGGGGCGCGGGGCGCGTCCCGGGTCCGGTTCGTCGGGGGCGTCCTTCCGCGCGGGGGACGCGCAGGCCGGGCGGGCGACGAAGCGGCGGGTGACCCGCGCCGGGCGCCTCCGGCGGCGCCGAGCCCGTCGCAGCCGGGCGAGCGCGGACGCAGGGACGGGCATCGCTTGGCTCCTCGGGATCACCGGTCATCGCCGCTCCCGAATGTAGCGCAACGGATACCGTCCGCCATCCTTCTCCCGGCGTTCGGGTGAACGGCGGGAGAACGATCTTTCCCGAGACCTTGCCGTCCGATGGGGGTCTCCGGACCCGGTGCGGCGGGCGTTCGGCGGCATCCCCGGCATTGCGCCGCACCAAATCACGGATAGCGGACGAAGGGTCTTCTAGTGGTTTTCGTGGCCATAAAGAGATGGCCACCGGATGCCGTTATCCATGGCCGGGTAAATGATGCGCGTGGTCGGTGGACAGCCGGTCATCATGGCTATGACGTGCGGAAACGTGCCTTCGCAGTGCGATGTAACCGCCGGGCTTCCCGGTAATCCGGGATTTCGCCGGGGGCGGTGCTAACGTTCAGCCGACCGCTCGTCATCCGACCCGGAAAACGATCGAAGCCGCCAGGGAGATCCGGCAATGGGGACCGTACCGACACACCGCGGGGCACCTCGCCCCCGGAGTCGGCATGCCCTGCCGGCCACCCTTACGCGGCTGGCCGTCGTCGCGGGGCTCGCGCTCGCGGGCTGGCTCCTGCTGTCGGCGCTGAACGGGAGCGCGCACGCGGCGCAGCGCGACGGAGAGAACGGGCTCGCGGGCGGGGACGGCCTGTCCGCGCTCCGCCACCTCGTGCCGGGTACCTCCGGTGCCGCCGCGCCCGCGCCCGAGCGGGAGCCCGCGCCGCGCCCCGCCGCCGAGCCCCGCCCCGCGCCGCGCCCGGCCGCCCTCTCGCGTCCGGAGCCGCGCCCCGCCTGGGTGGCGCGTCCAGAGCCGCGCCCCGCCGCGGTGTCGCGTCCCGCGCCGCGTCCGGCGGCGGAACCGCGGCACGGGCTCGCGCGGCCGGTGTCGGCCGTGGAACGTGACATGCGTGATCTCGGCGATGACCCGAGGGGCTACGCGGCGGCGCGGGGGCGCGACGTCCTCGCCGGCGAGGGGCGCGCCGTCCGGACCGTGCGGCACCTGGCCGAGGCGACCGGCGTGCGGCTCCCGGCCGTCCACCCGGAAGGGGCCGTCGGCGGGCTCGTCCAGAACGTGTCCGAGACGCCCCCGGGCCTGTCCCCGGTCGAAGAGGTGGCGCCGCCCTCGCGGAAGCAGGCGCAGCCGCGTGACCTGCCCGGCGTGCCGGGCGCCGAGGGAGCGGCGACCGGCACCACGCGGCCCGGCGCCCCGCCGGCCGCCTCCCCGTCGACCCCGGACGCGGCGCACCCCGGCGGGCAGGACGCCGCCGGCGACCGCGGCCACCCCCACCGGCGGCACCACGCCCCCGGTATGCCGACGCCGACCCCGTCGGGGCAGGACGCCCCGCGCGGCGACGGGCTCTCCGGCGGGCACGGCTCCGGGCCGGTCGCCGACCTGCGGGCCGTCCGGTACCCGGCGGTTCCGCCCGCGCACGACCAAGGCGCGTTCCACCGCGCGGCGCTGGTCGACCTGACCGCCCCCGGCGGCCCCGCGGTCGTCCCCGACTAGAGACGCCGGCTCGCCCCGGGGCGCCGCGCGCGGACGCGCGGAGACCCACGCGGACGTCGGCGGCGGGAACACCGCGCCCGTCCACGCCCGTCCACGCCCGGCCAGGCGAGCCGTCCTCCCCGCGAACCCTTTTCCCGAACCCGCAACGGCCGCTCTCACGCCGCTGCGCGCTGCGCTCACCGGACGGTGCCCGCGCAGCGACCTCCACCACCGAATCACCGAGCAGTAGAACAGGAGCACCAACAGCATGCGAATCTGGTCGAAGAACACCGGTCGCGCGGCCCTCGTGGCCGCGGCCTCGGTCGCCCTCGGGGCGGGGGGCCTCACGCCCGCCGCGTCCGCCGATCCGGGCGGCATGCACACGTCGGGGATGTTCAGCGTTCTCGGCGGCAACCAGGTCTACGCGCCGATCTCCGTCCCCGTCGAGGTGAGCGGCAACGCCATCGCCGTACTCGGCGTGGCGCAGGCCGGGTCGAAGGGCGGCGCCCACGTCAGCAACGCCCGCCACGGCGGCGGCGGTGGCGGGGGCATGCAGACGTCCGGGATGTTCAGCATCCTCGGCGGCAACCAGATCTACGCGCCGATCTCCGTGCCGGTGGACGTGTGCGGCAACGCCGTCGCCGTGCTCGGCGTCGCCAAGGCGTGGTGCAAGGGCGGCGCGTCGGTCACCAACGACGGACACGGCCACCACCACAAGGCCGGCCGGCGCGCCGGGCGGACCGGGGCCGGGAACCGCGGCGCCCAGGCCGCAGGCCGCTCCGGCGCCGCCGGGACCGCGCGCGAGTGGAGCGGCGGCTGGGAGCACGGCGGCGGGCACGGGCACGGCATGCAGACGTCCGGGATGTTCAGCATCCTCGGCGGCAACCAGATCTACGCCCCGATCTCCGCGCCGATCAACGTGTGCGGCAACGCCGTCGCCGTGCTCGGCGTCGCCAAGGCGTGGTGCAAGGGCGGCGCCCACGTCACCAACAAGCGCTCCGGCGGCCCCGACATGAAGACCTCGGGCATGTTCTCGATCGGCGGCGGCAACCAGGTGTACCTGCCGGTGTCCGTCCCGATCAACATCTGCGGCAACGCCATCGCCGTGCTCGGCGTCGCCCAGGCGTACTGCGAGGGCGGGGCGACGGTGAACAACGGCGGCAAGGAGGAGCACCCGCCGAAGGTGTGGCCGAAGAAGCCGCACAAGCCGCACAAGCCCCGCAAGCCGCGCAAGCACCGTCCCGCGACCGTGCACCACAAGCTGCCGTCCACGGACCGGCTCCTGACCGACGGTTCCGCCAAGGACCGACCCGGCACGGACCGGCCGTCCGCCGACCGCCGCGCGACGCGGCGGCTCGCCGCGCCGCGTCCGGGGCCTCGCCCGGGGGCGCCGCGTCCGGCCGCCGAGCCGGGGCTGCCCGTTGTGCGCGACCTGACCGGCGGCACACCGCTCCCAGGCGACGGGCCCGTGCGGACGAGCCTCCAGAAGAAGGCTCCGGTGACCGTCGGCGCGCCGCTGCTCAGCTGAGCCGTCCACGATGAGCCGGCCCGCCCGGCCGCTAGCGGGGACGGGCGAAGGCCCAAGAACAGAAGGGCCGGCGAACAGGGGGCGGCAGACGTGCCGCCCCCTTTCCGTGCCGTCCCTGCCGGTATCGGCCTTTTGCGGCGACGGAGGTAAATGATGCTCTACCGAAAATCACTGGCGGTGGCGGCGCTCGCCCTCGGGTTTCTCGTGCCGGGGCCCGCCCTGCCCGCGCACGCCTCGCCGCCCAGCCGGGCGCAGGCGAAGCCGCGACACGGTGCCGTCATCGCGAGGATCGGCATCCGGCGGATCCATCTGAAAGGACGCGTGCTGCACGGCATCGAGGCGAGGGTGCTCCAGAAAGGCGTCGGCCACTATCCGGGGACGGCCTATCCCGGACGCGAGGGCAACACCGTTCTCCTCGGCCACCGGACGACCTATCTCCATCCGTTCGGACGGATCAACGAACTGCGGCGCGGGGACCCGATCGTCCTCAGGGCGGGCCGCACGTCCTATGTCTACACGGTGCGGAGCAAGCACATCATCAGGCCCGCGGACCGGCGGGCCCTGGAGGCGGTGCCGTTCAAGCGGAACAGTGTCGCGGACGGGAAATACGTCACGCTGATCTCGTGCCATCCGAAGGGGTCGAACCGGCGGCGCTACGTGGTCGTCGGGAGGTTCGACCACGCGTCCGTGCGGCCTCGCTGAGGCGGGGGGCTACGGGTGGGCCATCGCGGCGGGGTGGCAGTCCACCATCAGCTCGATGTTGCGGGTGTGGGTCAGCGCGGCCTCGCCGTCGCGTTCGACGGCGGCGGCCAGGACGGATCCGACCGCGCCGGTCAGCAGCCCGCGGATCTCCTCGGGCCGCAGGTCGGCGGGCTCCCAGGAGCGCAGCGTGGCGTCGCCCGCGAGCGTGACGTGGCGGACGCCCGCCAGCAGCAGCGCCAACTCGCCGCGCCGGGAGAGCCCGGCGGCCCCGCCGGGCCCCGCCTCGCTGATCACCGCGCCGAGCCGCCGCGCCACGCCGTGCAGCGCGAGCAGGGCGGGCCGCTCGTGCGGGCCGGGCCGGAAGATCGGCGGGCGGCCGTCCTCCCGCCACCTGCCGTAGGCCCCGAAGAAATGGCTGTCCATGACACGACACTAGAGTCGCAGGGCGCCGGGCCTGTAGCGGGACGCACCGCCATTCGACTCCTTTTGACTTTTGGGAGCGGCGCATTGTCCGGGCGTTGCCGTGCGGGGGGCCGGGTAAAGAACGTGAAGGCGCGGCAATAACTCGGTAGATCGTCCCTTGCGGTCGGGCGATGGGGTTTACCGCCGGGCTGTTCGGAAAAGCAGCAAGTAATCCGGCAACTCGGGAGTAACAGAACCACGCGGTACGGTCCGGGCCACGCCGGATCACGAGAGCAGAGGTGTTCAACGTGCAGACGCAGACACAGGTGCGGGAACTGATGGGAATGAGCGTGACCGACGCCCACGGCACCAAGGTCGGCACGATCAAGCAGGTGTACCTCAACGACGACTCCGGCGCGCCCGAGTGGGTGACCGTGCACACCGGGTGGTTCGGGATGCGGGAGAGCTTCGTCCCGCTGTCCGGGGCGAACAAGGCCAAGGACATGCTCCAGGTCCCCTACGACAAGGAGACCATCAAGGGCGCTCCGAACGTGGACGCGGACGAGCATCTGTCGCACGCGCAGA
This sequence comes from Actinomadura litoris, assembly GCF_009733595.1. Lineage (GTDB taxonomy): Bacteria > Actinomycetota > Actinomycetes > Streptosporangiales > Streptosporangiaceae > Spirillospora > Spirillospora litoris. The sequence continues at coordinate 625,137 of NZ_WOFH01000005.1, forward strand.
TCGTCGACCTCTACCGGCACTACGGCGTACGTCCCCCGAGCGGCCGCCGCTCGTCCGGCGACGCGGGCACGCGTCCCGACGAGGGATCGGGCGAGCGCGCCATGCCGGGCGGCGAAGGCCAGGGCATGGGCAGGAGCGGCACGACGGGCGCCGCGGGTCCCGTGGCGGGGGCCGCCGGGACCGCCGGGACCGCCGGTGCGGCGGGCGCCGCCGGTATGGCCGTGCACGCCGAGCGCCAGGGCAAGCGCGGGAAGGACCTGCCGCCGCAGTCGGCGCGCGAGGGCGCCGAGGCGCCGATGACCGAGATCACCCGGTGCGAGGAGCAGATGCGCATCGGCACCGAGCGCCACGAGAGCGGGCGCGTCCACGTCCGCAAGTGGGTCGAGACGGAGATGGTCGAGCGCACGATCCCGGTCTCGCACGAGGACATCAAGATCGACCGCGAGCCGATCACCGGTGGCCGCCCGGACATGAAGGCGACGCTCGGCGAGGACGACCGCGTCATCGTCCTGTACGAGGAGCGCCCGGTCGTGACGAAGGAGACCGTGCCCGTCGAGCGGGTGCGCATCCACACCGAGCAGGTGCAGGACGAGCAGACCGTGCGCGGCGAGCTGCGCCGGGAGCGCATCGAGGTCACCCGCGAGGACGGGGCGGGGAGCGAGCGGGGCTCCTCCGGCATGGGCGGCTCGTCCGGCCAGAGCGCCGAGCGGGGACCGCGCACCAGCCGCTGACCCCGAGGCCCCGGCCGCGCCCCGCCGCGCCCGGCCGGGTGGCCCGCCCCGCCGCCCGGTTGGGTCTGGCCGGATGTGGACGCGCGCGGTGGCCGTTGGACGGATGTGACGGGTGGGGCTCGTGGGAGACCGCCCCCGTTCGCGCCGGTAAAGGCGGGCGCGGGTGGGACTTCCGAACCGGGCCGTGGTCGACGGTTCGCCCGCCCTTTAGCGGGACGCCCAGAGACCATTAGTTCGGTTTCTTGACAGATAGGGGATAAAGGGGGAAGTTTCACTCGACGCCGAGCCCGCGCGAGGGGTCGTGGCCTCCCCGCCACGGTTCCGCCGCAGGCGCGTGGCCCGCTCGGCGGTGGCCCCGAGGCCCCCCGCCGACCGCTCCCCCTAGGGCCGGCCGCTCGCTGGGGCGAGCGGCCGGCCGCCCCTGTTCCGCCCGGTCGAGGGGCTCCGGAAATGGCGGATCCGGCCTCTGAATTCGCGGTCGCCGCGGGCACGCGGCGGGTTCGGCGCCGCGGGTAGAGTCGCCTCCATGACCGAGCAGGTGAGGGTGGACGTGTGGCTGTGGTCGGTGCGGCTGCTGAAAACCCGTTCGGTGGCGAGCAACGCGTGCCGCGCGGGGCATGTCCGGGTGAACGACGAACGCGCCAAGCCCGCCACTCCCGTCCGCCAGGGGGACGAAATTCGCCTGCGCCATGACGGGCGGGAGCGCATCGTCATCGTCGAGCGGATCGTCCGCAAACGCGTCGGCGCTCCGATCGCGCAGGAATGCCTCATCGACAAGAGCCCGCCGCCACCGCCGCGCGAGGCGCTCATTCCGATCGGCCGCCGCGAGCGCGGCGCCGGACGTCCCACCAAACGCGACCGGCGCGAACTCGACCGGCTCCGCGCGCTCAACCAGAGCCGCGCCGCCCATGACCTCGACGTGGAACTCGGCGAACGCGAATGACCCCGGCGCGGGCGGGTTCTCAGCCCGGCCGGTGCTCCGGCTTGCGGGCGAGGACACGGCCGTGCTGGAACCTTTCGGATTCCTCCGGCTCGCGGAAGGTATAGGCGTCCACGACCAGTCCGGCCTCGTTCAGGAGCCGGCCGACGAGCGGGATCGGCCAGCGGTGGGCGAGCGTCACCCTGTGGTCGAAGGGAATGGGCTCGCCGACGCCGTCCGCGCCCGCCGGGGCCTCGAAGAAGCCGATCAGGAGGCGCCCGCCGGGAGCCAGCAGCCGGTGGAATTCGGCGAGTATCCCGGGCCACCGCTCGGGCGCGGCGTGAATGGTCGAGTACCACGCGAGAATGCCGCCGAGCGTCCCGTCCGCGAGGTCCAGGTCGGTCATCGAGCCCTGCTCGAAACGCAGGTCCGGATGCGCCGCGCGGGCGATCGCGATCATCTCCGCCGACAGGTCGACGCCGAAGGCCGTCCGGCCGAGCGAGGCCAGGTAGGCGGTCATGTGGCCGGGGCCGCAGCCGAGGTCGGCGACGGGATCGCCGGCGAGTTCGGCGAACGCGGCGATGAGCGCGCGGTCCAGCGCCGGCGTGACGTCGATGTCGGCGAACATCTCCGCGTAGAGGGCGGCGACGGAGTCGTAGGCGGCGCGCGTGGTGTCGAGTTCGGTCACGGCCGCCGACGATAGCGGCTGGACACCCCCGGCCGGGATCTGCCACCATGACGCCATGATCGTTGGAAGGGACCGCGGCACCGTCGTCCGGTGACCGTGACAGCGCGGCGGGAAGCCGCGAAGATCCGTGCGGAATGGCTGGACGCGGCGTTGTCCGCGGAGCCCACCGACCGCCCCACCGCCGAAGCCGCCATTTCCCGGCTTTACCGCCTGATCGGCCTTCCGCCGCCGCGTTTCCACTGGGCGGCCTCGCCCGTGACGGCGATGGAGACCGTCCCGCCCGGTATGCGCTCGCGTGCCGCGCCACGCTTCCGCGACGTGGACGAATGGCCGATCGCGCGCATGCTCCGCACCGCGCAGGCCGAACTCACCGTGGACCTGAATTCGCGGCTCCCCTGGACCCCCGAGGCGGCGGAGACGCTGGCCCGCCTGGAGGTGCGTTTCCCGATCGCGGGATCGGTGCGGGCTTCGCTGGGAACCGCGCTGCTGACGGCGCAGAGCCCGTCCGCGTTCACCAGGAGTGCCTGGAACTCCGTGCTGAACCCGGAGTGGACGGCCTACTACGACGCCCTGCGCAGAATGTCTGGAAACAGATTCACCGCCGATCAGGGCGCACGTCTCGATCTGTGGGCGGACGTGCTCCGCTCATGCGGCCCGTGGTGGCCGCACGAGAATTTCTGCATCGCCTCCGAAAGGCCCGTCGCCCTCCACACGGAGGTGTCGGGTGAGAACGGCGAGAGGCGTCCGCATCGCGCGGACGGGCCGGCGCTGCGTTACGCCGACGGATGGGAGATGCACTTCTGGCACGGGACGCCCGTCCCCGCCTGGGTGGTGGACGAGCCGAGCGTCCAGCGGATCGAGCGGGAGCCGAACGTCGAGATCCGGCGCTGCGCGATCGAGAACCTCGGCTGGGCGTCCTACATCGACCAGGCCGGGCTGAGGCTGGTCGCCTCCGCCGCCGACCCGGGCAATCCGGGTTCGGAACTGCGCCTCTACGACCTGCGGCGGGAGACCCGGGTGCTCCTCGCCGTCAACGGGTCCGTCGAACGGGACGGGCGCCGCCGCCGGTACGGGCTGACCGTGCCCGGCTCCCTCGACGATCCGATCGCGGCCGCCGCCTGGACCTACGGGCTGTCGGCCGCCGAGTACTCCCTGCTCGCCCGCCGAACCTGAGGTGATGACATGACCGTGACCATGACCGAGGCCGAGACCCTCGCGTCCCTGCTGACCAAGACCGACCTCGCCGCGCTCGACCATCTGGAGCGCTCGGCGGTCATCCCCGTGGTGGCCGGGCTCCAGGCCCAGGGCGACCTGATCGTCGTCCCGCTCCCCATGATCGCGGACTCGGTGCGGGTGCGCCGGGACGCCGGGTGGCGGGAGGTGCCGGCCACGGGCGTCGAACTGCTCCGGAGCGCGGCGGGCGGCAACCCGCACACGCTGGTGGCCGAGCCCGACACCTGCTGGTGGACGGCCGGGGTGTCCGACTCCGTCGGGCTGGCGCTCGGGGTCTTCGAGACCTCGGGCGTCGCCTACCTGATGCACCCCGAGCACGGTGCGAGCGGGTGCGCGCCCGGGAGCTACGCCGTCCGCCGCCAGCGCGAGCGCGACGGCGGCCGGATGCGCGTGGTCGCCGACTGAGCGATGAGCGCGCTGGAGCCGGGATTTGCCCTCTATGGGGCTTGTCATCGGAAGCGCGGTGGTAGGTAAGGGGCGTCGTGGTCCGTCAGCGCGACCGAGAGGCAGCGACCATGACTGAGACCAGCCATTTCCCGGCACCGACGCGTGATCTCTGCGGGACGATGCACGTCCACCGGAGACTGCTCAACAACAGCATGACCTACCGCGCCCAGCGCGCTCGCATCGAGAACCGGGCGCTCCAGTACAAGATGGGACGGCGCGGCGCGGCCCGCGACGAGGTGATCACGATCCCCGTCGTCGTCCACGTGGTGCACCACGCGAAGGTCCCCGAGCAGAACATCGACGACGACCAGATCCGCAGCCAGATCGACGTCCTCAACCGGGACTTCCGGGCCGCGAACCCGGACGTCTCCCAGGTTCCGGAGGTGTGGCGGCCGCTGGTCGCCGACGCCCGCGTCGAGTTCCGGCTCGCCGAGCACGACCCGCTGGGCGGCGCGACGGACGGGATCGTCCGGGTCGAGACCGACCAGGACGGCTTCGACACCGACGACGCCGTGAAGGCCGCCGCGACGGGCGGCGCCGACCCGTGGCCGAGCGACCAGTACCTGAACCTGTGGGTCTGCCAGCTCGGCGGCGGGCTGCTCGGCTACGCCCAGTTCCCGGGCGGGCCGCCGCAGACCGACGGCGTGGTGATCCTCTACACCGCGTTCGGGACGACCGGCGCCGCCGCGGCCCCCTACGACGGCGGGCGCACCGCGACGCACGAGATCGGCCACTGGCTCGACCTCCTGCACATCTGGGGCGACGACGACGGCGCGTGCGCCAGCGACGACCGCGTCCCCGACACCCCGAACCAGGCCGACTCCAACGCGGGGACACCGTCCTTCCCGCATGTGACCTGCGACAACGGACCCAACGGCGACATGTTCATGAACTACATGGACTACGTCGACGACCGGGCGATGTTCATGTTCACCCAGGGGCAGAGCGAGCGGATGGACGCCTGCCTGGAGGGGGCCAGGGCCTCGTTCGTGGTCGCCCACCACACCGGCGCGCCGGCGGCGCAGCCCGCGGCCGCGCAGCCCGCGCCGGCGAAGGCGGCGGCGGGCGCCGGCGGGAACGGGCACGCCGAGGGGCCCGTCGAGCGGCTCCTGCACGACACCGAACGGCTCACCAAGGAGGTCCTCGACGAGATCCACGACGCGCTCGGCCTCGTCACCGGCCGGACCGGCACGTGAGCGGGGAGGAGGGCGCGTGAGCGCATCCCAGGAGGCGCCCCGCGATGTCACGGGCGCCTGGCTGCACTCCTTCGAGGAGGACACCGAGACGGAGGCGGTGTACCGGCCGTCCGGGCACGCGTTCCGTCCGGCGCGGCGCCCGAGGCGCGGCCTGGAGTTCCGCCCGGACGGGACGTTCGTGGAGCGCCGGGCGGGCCCCGACGACCGGCGTGTCGGGGTCGAGGGCCACTGGGAGCGGCGCGGCCCCGACCGGGTCGCCGTGTCGTTCCCCGCGGGTGGGCGCCCGCCGTTCGAGATCACCGTCCTGTCGCGGACGGCGGACCGGCTCACGATCGCGCGCTGACCCCGGGTCAGCGCCTGCGGCGGGACTCGGGGGCCGCGCGCAGGTGGACGCGTTCGCCCTGGCGGCCGAAGAGGCTGAGGATCTCGGCGGGCTGGTCGCCGCCGGGCCCGAACCAGTGCGGCAGCCGGGTGTCGAACTCGGCGGCCTCGCCCGGCCCCATGATCAGGTCGTGCCCGGCGACGATCAGCCGGACCTTCCCCGACAGGACGTACAGCCACTCATACCCCTCGTGCGTGAACATCTCGGGGACGCTCTGGTCCGGCGGGATGATCGACTTCCACGCCTGGAGGGGGCCGGGCTGGCGGGTCAGCGGGATGTGCGTGCGGCCGTGGACGCACCGGGCCTGGAACCGGACCCGGGGGTCGCCGACCTCGGGCGCGCCGACCAGCTCGTCCAGCGGCACCTGGTGGGCCTGCGCGATCGGCAGCAGCAGCTCCAGGCTCGGCCGCCGCTGGCCCGCCTCCAACCGCGACAGCGTGCTCTTGGAGATGCCCGTCGACTCGGCGAGCGCGGCGAGCGTGACGCCGCGCTCGGTGCGCAGCCGCCGGAGCCGGGGCCCGACGTCGGCGAGCGCCTTGGTGATCGCTGCGGCGTTGTCCATGTCCCCATTCCACCCCCGTTTCCCAGAAATGGCAACAGAAGTTGTCGTTCCCGGCGACCGGGAGGCACTGTCGTGGGACGGAGGTGATCGCAGATGTACGACGTCGTGGTGATCGGCGGGGGAGCCGCCGGGCTGAGCGCGGCGCTGGTCCTCGGACGTGCCCGCCGCCTGGTCGCGGTGGTCGACGGCGGGGAGCCGCGCAACGCGCCGGCCGCGCACATGCAGGGCTACCTGTCGCGGGACGGTATGTCCCCGGCGGCGCTGCTGGAGGTGGGCCGCGCCGAGGCGGCCGGGTACGGGGTGCGGGTGATCGACGCCCGGGTGGGCCACATCGAGCCCGGGTTCGACGTCCACCTGACGGGGGGCGGGTCCCTGCGGGCCCGCCGGATCCTGGTGGCGACCGGCCTGCGCGACGAACTGCCGGACATCCCCGGCGTGCGCGAACGCTGGGGCAAGGACGTGCTGCACTGCCCCTACTGCCACGGCTACGAGGTCCGGGACGAGCCGCTGGGCGTCCTCGGCACCGGCCCGCACGCGGTCTCGCACGCGCTGCTGCTCCGGCAGTGGTCGGACGACCTCGTGCTCTTCCCCCACCGGACGGAGCTGACCGGCGCCGACCGGCAGCGGCTCTCCGCGCGCGGGGTGCGCGTCGTCCCGGGGGAGGTCAAGCGGCTGGTGACGGACGAGGGCCGCCTCAGCGGCGTCGAACTCGCCGGCGGCGGGACGGTGCCGCGCACGGCGGTCTTCCTCGCCTCGCGCATGGTCCCCCGGGACGGCCTCCTGACCGCGCTCGGATGCGAGCGCGCGGACGGCTGGGTGCGGACGGACCCGTCCGGGCTGACGAGCGTCCCGGGAGTGTGGGCGGCGGGCAACGTCCGCGACCCGCGCGCGCAGGTCGTCACCGCGGCGGGCATGGGGTCGGCGGCGGCGATGGCCATCAACCACGACCTCACCGACGAGGACGTCGAGGCCGCCCTCGCCCCGTTCTCCGCGCGGGCCGAGGCGGCCAACTGCGCACGGGTCGCGGCCGACCGCCGCCACGGGCTGTGACGCGCGTTCAGCGGCGGAAGATCGTGATGGAGTGGCCGACCTCGTCGACCGGCCGACCGTCCCTGAGCAGGGCGGTCAGCCGGGGGTCGGCCTTGGCGACCCAGCTGTCGGACACCACCAGCAGCCCCCGCACCCGGTCGGGCGGCACCAGGAGCGGGTCGCCCGCGTGGATCCCGTAGTAGGACGGGACGCCGCTGCCCTTGTAGGCCAGCCAGACCCGCTCGTCCGGATACCGGGTGCGGAGGCGGTCGGCGAGCCGTCCGAGGTCCTGGCCCCAGTCGACGTTGGAGTCGTGCAGGCGCAGATGGGTCCTGGACGGCCCGCCGAACGCCTCGTTGGAGTACGGCAGGTAGTAGGGGAACGTCCGCAGCGAACTCACCGCGACGAAAAGCACCAGGACCGCCGTAATGAAGCGCAGGCGGGGGACGGTCACGCACGCCGCCGCCGCGACGGCCAGGAACATCGGAATGAAGATGACATACCGGACGCCGAGATCCCGCGACCCGGTCATCGCCACCGCGAGCAGCACGGCGGCGGGCAGGAGCAGGGGGAGCGCGGCACGGCGCAGCACCCCGACCCCGACCGCCCACAGCGCGAGCATCCCCAGCGGCGTCTTCACCAGCAGTGCCGCGGGCAGGTAGTACCAGAGTGACCCGCGGTAGTGGCGGCCGAGCAGGAACCCGTCCCAGGTCGAATCCTCGAATCCGAACTGGACGCGCATGCCGTCCCGGTACGGGCGCGGGAACGGCATGAGGTCGACGAGGAGGCCGCGCGGGCCGCCGATGTCCGGCACGCCGGGCGGTGCCGTCCAGCGCAGCCGCGGGTCGACGGCCAGGTAGCACGCCCACACCACCGCGACCGTCCCGGCCAGCATGCCCAGGGCCGCTCCGGCCCGTCCCCGCCAGGAAGGTCGGGGGCACGCGGCCAACGCCATCAGCACCGGAACCGCCGCGAGCATGCTCATCTTCGTCGCCGCGGCCGCGCCCAGCGCGGCCGCCGCGAGCGGCAGGTAGGGGAGGGGACGCTCGCGCGCCCGCCGCAGCGTCCACGCCGAGGCCAGCAGGAACCCGGACGCGGGGACGTCGAGCGTCGCCAGCGACCCGTGCGCGATGACGTCCGGCGAGAACGCGTAGAGGGCGAGCGCGACCAGCCCGCCGGCCCGGCCGGTCAGGTCGGCCGCGAACGCGAAAACCACCAGCCCGAACAGCAGCGTCAGCACGATCATCGGCAGCCGCGCGGCGAGCAGCACCCGCCGCGCGTCGTTCCCCGACTCGTAGAGCAGGTGGCGACCGGCGGCCTCCTGCGTCCCGGTGAACCCCTCGTCCAGCCGGGGCCTCGCGACCGCGAGCCCCGCGCCCATGACCAGCTTGCCCAGCGGCGGATGCTCGGGGTTGGGGCGGAGGCTGTGCTCGCGCTGGTAGACGGCGGCGGCGCCCACGTACACGGGCTCGTCGATCGTCGGGGTCTGCTGGAGCGCCGCCGTCACCATCGCGGCGGCCATCTCCGCCAGCAGGGCCGCCACGCACACCACCACGACCCAGCGCCGGAGCGCGGGCGGCGGGGCCGAGGGGGGCGCCTGGGCCGGCGAAGTCACCGAATCCGGCGAAGTCACCGCCCCACTTAACCACCGCGCCGGGAACCCCGGGGGCGGGCGGCCCGTCGAACGTCGCGACGATCACCGTTGATGGGAGTGCCCGCCGTGCCTGTGAAGCTGGAGATGTCCGACCCCGAGGACCTGTGGGCGGAGGCGTCCGCCCTGGCCATGCTCACCGTCGGGACCGAGGGGTTCGGCGCGACCGTGTACCCCGACGGCGCGCGCGGCGACGACGTCGGCAACGGCTGGCACGGGATGAGCTGGATCGGCGGCGGGCGGGCCGTCCTGTACGGCTACGACGTCGACGCGAGCAAGACCCGCCACCAGGTGCCGCCCATGGACCTCCTGGCGGGCGGGCCCGACTGGCTGCCCTGGGAGTGGCTCTCCGACATGATGCGCCGGGAACAGCTGATCCAGTACGTCTTCTGGTGGGACGGCTCGTCCTGGGGCCGCACCGACTACCCGGACGGCCTGCGCGACGGCGGGTACGGCGACACCAGGCGCGACGACCAGGTCGAGGACGCGTTCCTGGCCTTCGCCGAGGACCCCAAGGCGGCGCGGGAGGCGTTCGAGGACCTCATCCGCGCCGCGCGGGCGCGCACCGTCGACCGGGCCGTGATCGACGCGCTCCAGCGCCATCTCGACCCGGAGAACTTCGACATCGAGCCGGACGAGCCGTTCGACACCGACGCGATGCTCGCCGTCGCCGAGCGCGCCGGGGTCACGCCCGGGTCCGCCCGGCCCGAACTGCCGCCGGGCCGGGGCGAACCGGCGGACCGCCGCGTGTGGCTGCTCGACCACCTCCGGCACTGGAGCCTGTTCGAGGAGCGCCAGCTGACCGAGGGCGTTCCGCCGAACCTGTGCTGGTCGCCGGGGTCCTAGCGGGCGGCGATCGCCTCGCCGATGATCTCCAGGGCGAGCGAGGTGTCGGGGCCGAGCTGGCCGGAGAACGAGACGGCGGTGTGGCCCGCCGCCTCCAGCCGGTCCAGGCCCGCGCGCAGGTCGTCCGCGTCCCCGGCGGCCATGAACAGGTCGAGGGTCCGGTCGCTGATCTCCGCGAGCCGCTCGGTGGCGCCGTCGCGCTTGGCCGCCCGCGCCGCCTCGATCTCCGACTCCGGCACCTCGTGGAAGGCCAGCGGCGCCCCGAGGTGCGGCAGGAACGTGGCGAGCAGCGAGCGCGCCTCGCGCCGCGCCAGCTCGCGGTCGGGGTGGACGAACGTCCAGTTCTCGGCGACGAACTGGACCTCGTCGGCGGCCCGCCCGGCCTCCTTCGCGCCCGCCTCCATGTGCTCCTTGAGCAGGGAGGCGTAGCCCGGGTGCCACTGCGCGGCGGCGCGCAGCCCGTCGCAGTGCGCGCCCGCGAGCCGCGCGCCCTTCGGGCCCATCGCGCCGAGGTACACCGGGACGCGGCGCCCGGTGCCGAAGTGCAGCCTCGCGTCCTTCCTGAGCTGGAACACCTCGCCGTCGTAGGGGCCGCCGCCGCCCTCGACCAGCGTGCGGATGACGTCGACGGCCTCGCGCAGGCCGTCGAGCGTCGCCGGGTTCGTCCGGCCGACCATCTCATACATCGAGCCGCGGCCGAGGCCGAGCACCGCGCGGCCGCCGGACAGCTCGTCCAGGTGCGCGAGGTTCGCCGCGAGCTGCACGGGATGGCTCAGGTAGGGGTGGGTCACGTTCGGGCCGACCAGCACCCGGGACGTCGCGCGCGCCATGTCGCACAGCACCGGCCAGACCGGCCGCCGGAACAGGACGTCGTGGAGGGAGACGTCCTCGAAACCCAGCTCCTCCGCCCGCGCCGCGAGCACCGGGTAGGCGTCGAGCGGCAGGTTCCCGTGCAACTGCAGGAAGTACTCCATGTCACTGCTTTCCCGGCACGGCCGCGGGGGCGGCGTGCCGCGTCGTCCGTCGGCTAGTTGGGGTTCACTCCGTGCGGCACGCCGGTGCGCGCCGCCTCGCGGAGGTGGTCGAGGTCGTCGGTGCCGAGGAGGGCCGCGGCCCGGCCGGGGTCGAGGAGGTCCTCGCCGAGCGCCGCGCCGAGCAGGGTGAGGATCGCGGCGCCGACCGGGGCCGCGACCCCCGCGAGCCGCGCCAGCGCGACGTTCAGCACCAGGCCGCGCCGGACGTCCTCGTGGACGTAGCGGTGGTCGAGGCCGACGGTCTCGCGCCAGAGGCCGGAGGCGAGCAGCCGCTCCTTCGCGTCCGGCGGGTACATCGAGGTGTCACGTTCCAGGTAGTAGTCCTCCAGCGGCCAGTGCGGTCCGGGCAGGCCGAGGGCCTCGCGCAGCGCGACGCGCTCCGCGTCCAGCGCCCGGGTCGTCGCGAGGACGGCGGGGGACGTCCCGTCCGCGTGGATGTCGAACCGGTCGGCGAGGTTCTGGATCGCGCCGAGGTTGTGCGCGATCAGCGGCGGGTGGATCACCGGGCCCCAGTTGGTGAGCGCCGCGTCCAGCCCGTCGGAGATCCGGACGGCCGCCGGGTAGGCGGCGGCGAACCGCGCGTGGCCCTCGTCCGCCAGCGCGCCCGTGCCGGGGATCGCGCCCACCGGCAGCCGGGTCGCCGTCACCGGGATGGCGAGCTCGCCCGGCGCGGTCACGCGGGTCAGGTACGGGAGCGTTCCAGTCTCCAGGAACGCGACGTCGGGCCGCAGCCGCGCGCCCTGCCAGGTTCCGAACGTCCCGGGGGTGAACGCCACCGCCTGCCCCGGCTCCAGCACCGGCGCGAGCGCCGCCAGCAGCTCGGGCTGCGCGGACGCGGGCACCGGCGCCACGACCAGCCCCGCCCCGCCGACCGCCCGCGCGAGGTCGTGCGTGACCAGCGCGGGCGTGACCGTGCCCGTCCGGTCGTGCGTCCGGTACCGCAGCCGCCCGCCGGACGGGAACGCCGCGCCGCGCCGCCACCACCGCACCTCGTGCCCGCCCAGCGTGAGATCGACGACGGCCGCGTGCGCGCCGTTCCCCCCGCCCAGCACCGTCACGATCACTGTCGGCCCTCCCCATCCCCGATCACGGGCATTCCTTGATCACGGGAGCCATCTTCCCCTGTGCGCGGCGGATCGTGCGACCGGCCCCGATCATTTCGTTTCGGCTAGGCGGCGGAGGAGGAACGCGCGTTCCGCTTCGTTGGCCGTCAGGGCGAGCGCCCGCTCGTAGGCGTCCGCCGCGTCCCGGGCGCGGCCCATCCGGCGCAGCAGGTCGGCCTTGACCGCCGGAAGGTAGCGGTACCCGGCCAGCCGCCCGTCCCGTTCGAGCGCCTCGACCTCGGCCAGCGCGGCGGGCGGCCCGCCGACCATCGCGACCGCCACCGCACGGTTCAGCGCGACCACCGGGGACGGCCACACCCTCAGCAGCGCGTCATAGAGGACGAGGATCTGGTCCCAGTCGGTGTCGGCGTAGGCCGGGGCGGTCGCGTGCAGCGTCGCGATGGCGGCCTGCAAGGTGAACCGCCCTGGGTTCCCGCTTCTGAGCGCGCTCACCACGAGGGCGTCGGCTTCGGCGATGGACTCCTGGTCCCAGGCGGAGCGGTCCTGCTCTTCGAGGGGGAGGAGGCGCCCGTCCGCCGTGCGTGCGGCGCGGCGGGCGTGGCCCGCGAGCAGGAGCGCCAGCAGGCCCCTCGCCTCGCTCTCGTCCGGCATCAGGGCGTGCAGCATGCGGGCCAGGTCCACCGCGCGCCCGGCGACGTCGTCCCTGGTCAGCGTGGCTCCGGTCGGGGCGGTGTGGCCGGTGGTGAACTGCAGGTGGATCGCGGTGAGCGCCGCGTCCAGCCGGTCCGGCAGCTCGTGCGCGGCGGGCATCCGGAACGGGATCCCGGCCTTCGCGATCTTCTTCTTCGCGCGGGTGATCCGCGCGGCCATCGTGGCCTCGGGAACCAGGAACGCCCGCGCGATGTCGGGCGTCGCGACGCCGCAGGCCAGCCGCAGCGTGAGCGCGACCCGCGCCTCGACCGCGAGCGCCGGATGGCAGCACAGGAACACGAGCCGCAGGCGGTCATCGCCCGCTCCCGGCGCGGCGTCCCGCTCCGGCTCGACCAGCAGCGGCAGCTTCGAGCGCAGCGTCCGCGCCCGGCGCAGGACGTCCAGCGCGTTGTGCCGGGCGGCGGTCGTCAGCCAGGCCCCGGGCCGGCCCGGCACGCCGTCCCGCGTCCACTCGGCGAGCGCCGCCACGTAGGCGTCCTGGACGCACTCCTCCGCGAGGTCGAGGTCGCGGGCGACGCGCACCGTCGCGGCGAGCACCGTGGCCCACTCGCGGCGGTGCGCGCCCTCGACCGCCCGCCGGGCCGCGTCGGCGTCGCTCACCCCGTCAGCAGCGGACGCACCTCGACGGCGCCGTCCATGATCGGCAGCAGCCTCCCGATGGCGACCGCCTGGTCGAGGTCGGCGGCCTCGACCACGAAGAACCCGGCGATGACCTCCTTGCTCTCGATGAACGGCCCGTCGGTGACCAGCCCGCCCTTGCGGATCGTCCGGGTCGCCGAACTCGGCTCCAGCGCCTGCTCGTGGACGACCCGCGCGCCCATCGCGGCGATCCGCTCCCCGGCCGCCAGATTGGCCTCCATGACCTCGGGCGGGATGTCGGCCGCGCCTCCGGGAAGCTCCGCCTCGTAAATCAGGATCGCGTACTGCGGCATTTCCGCTCCGTCACCAGTTACCGGTCTCCGGCCCCATGGCCCCGTACGCGAGCCCGCCCACCCGCGTGTACGTGCAGGCTATGACACCGGTGCCGAACGTTGTGGCGTTCTCCAGCCTGAGGCCCGCGGGAACCGTCCCTTCCGCGAACAGCCGCTTGCCCTTCCCGACGAGGACCGGAAAGACGAGCACATGGAACTCGTCGACGAGGTCGTTCCGAATGAGCGTCTGGACCAGTCCGCCGCTTCCGTGCACCTGGATCTCCCCGCCGTCCTCCTCCTTGAGCTTCCGGACCGCGTCGGGGACATCGCCGTCGAGCAGCGTCGAGTTCTGCCACTCGACGCTCCGCAACGTCCGGGACGCGACGTACTTCGGCATCGTGTTGATCTTCGCGCCGATCGGGTCGTCGTCCTCGGCGAGCGGCCAGGTGGACGCGAAGTCCTCATAGGTCCGGCGGCCCAGCAGCAGCGCCCCCGCCCGCGCCGTGACCTCGGCCATCAGCGTGATGATCGCGGGCTCGAAATGGGGGGCGCCCCATCCGCCGTGCTCGAATCCGCCGTCGTGGTCCTCCTCGGGCCCGCCGGGCGCCTGCATGACCCCGTCCAGCGAGACGAACGTCGTCACCAGCAGTTTCCGCATTGCTGTCTCCTCGGTCGAGGGCGCCCCGGTCGGGCGCCCGCACCCACACGGCGAACGGCGCCGTCCCGAATCGACGACTTCGCCGCCGCGTTTCGAGAAATCGCGGCACGATGTCGGCATGGACCGGCAGACGGTGACCGAGCGATCCATTCAGGAGCGGGCGGGCTCGGAGGCGTTCAACCGGGGGCGCGTCTATCTCGGGCAGGGACGCGTCGAGGACCTGTCGGTCACCGCGACTTCCGCGACCGCGACCGTGGACGGCACGCGGCCCTATCGCGTCCGGCTCGAACTCGCGCACTCGCGAATGGCGGCCGAGTGCTCCTGCCCGCAGGGAGGCGAAAGCGCTTTCTGCAAACACTGCGTCGCGGTGGCCCTCGCGTGGGTGGCGGAGGCGGGGCCACTGCCGCTCCCGGATGCCGCCCCTACGCCGGAACCCGAACCAGAACCGGAGCCGGGGGCCGGTGACGCCCGGTTGCGCGCGTTCCTCGCGACGCGGGACACGGCGTGGCTGGTCGAGGAGCTGATGCGCGCGGCGGCGGCCGCCCCGCTGCTGCGGTCCAGGCTGGAGGTCGCGGCGGGGGCCGAGGTGGCGGACGTCCTGGACGTCGAACGCCTGCGCCGCCGCCTGACCGGCGCGATCGAGGCCGCGTTCGCCGACCCCGACGACCCGGAGGACCCGGACGACCTGGACGAGGCCCTCGCGGAGGTGGCCGAGCTGATCGACACCGGTTTCGCGCCGACCGCCGTCGAGCTGACCGAGCACGCCATCGACGTGATCGTCTCCCATCCGGACGCCGGCGCCCTCGATGAGTTCCTGCTCTCGTCCGTCCGGCGGCTGCATCTGCGGGCCTGCGCGGGCGGCCACCCCGACCCCGCCGCCCTCGCCGACCGCCTGGTCGACCAGGCGCTCGCGGCCGGCGAGTGCGGCGAGCTCTTCCTCGACGCGCTGCCCGACTATGCCGAGGCGCTCGGCGAACCGGGGATGGCCCGCTACCGGGAACGGGTCGCCGAAGCCTGGGAGGCCGCCAAGGCGGAGGGAACGGACGCCGCCGAGACGGTCAAGCGGTTGCGGGAGCGGCTCGCCGAGGCCGAGGGCGGCGCGGACGCGCTCATCGCCGTCCTGACGGAGACCGAGCCGTCGTATGAGGACCTCCAGCTCATCGTGCGGGCGCTGGCGTCGGAGGGCAGGGACACCGAGGCCGTCGCCTGGGTCACGCGCGGCCTTGAGGAGTACGAGTACGGTGTCGACCTGCGCGAGCTCGGCGCGGAATGCCTGCTGCGGGCGGGCGACCGCCGGGGGGCCGTCGCGATGCTGTGGCCCGCCGTCATCCAGGGGCCGACCCTGGCGAGGTACCAGGCGCTCGCCGAGGCGGCGGGCGACCACTGGCCGCGATGGCGGGAACGGGCGCTGACCCTCCTGAAAGAGACCGTCAGCGAGCGGGAGGATCTGATCGAGATCCTGCTCTGGGAGGACGACGTCGAAGGGGCCTGGCGAGCGTCCCAGGGGATCAAGCTCTATGAAAGCCTTCACCTCAGGCTGGCCAGGGCACGCGGGGCGACCCATCCCGCCGACGCCGTTCCCGTCCTGCTGGCGCGGGCCGACCAGGAGATAGCGCGCACCGGGAAGTACGCCTACTCGCGCGCCGCGAGCTTCCTCGCCGAAGCGCAGCTTCTCGCCGAGCAGGGCGGGGAGGCCGAGAAGGAGAGGTTCGTCCAGCACATGGCGCGGCTGCGCGCCGAGCACAAGCCCAAATACTCGCTGCGGCGGTATCTCGACCGGGCCCGGCTCCCCTGAGCCGGGCTCAGGGCCGGGGGTGGGCGCGCGGCCAGTAGTGCTCGGCGAAGAGGCGCGCGACCAGCTCCCCCCGGCTCGACACGCCGGTCTTCTCGAACACGGTCTTGAGGTGGTCGCGGACGGTGTGCGGCGAGATGAACAGCCGCTCCGCGATCTCGCCGGTGGACAGCCCGCGCGCGACATGCCCGGTGATCTCCAGCTCGCGCGGGGTCAGCTCGTACGCCTCGGCGACGATCACCACCAGGTCGGACGCGGCGGCCGGTTCGATGACCAGCGCGACCGGGCCGGGCCGCCCGTCCACGCCGGTCAGCGCCGAGGCGTGGCAGACGAGCCAGCTCCCCTCGGCGGTCCTGACGCGGACCCGGGCGCCGCCCCGGTCGCGGCCCCGCGCGATCGCCCTCGCCTGGAGCGCGGTGCCGATGACCCAGATCGGCAGCCGCACGCCGAGCGCCGACGGCACGGAAGGGCCTTCCGGGACGCGCGCGAGATGCTCCCTGGCCTCGGCGTTGATCGACGTCGCCTCCCCGGACGGGTCGAACAGCACCAGTCCCGGGCCGGGCGCGTCGGGCAGCGGCTCGGGTCCCGCCGGGCGGGCGAGGCGGCGCAGCCGCGCGGCCAGCGGGCCCGAGAGACCGGCGACGACGTCCACCTCGTCCGGCGCGAAGGCGCCGCCCGCCGAACGGAACAGGCTGACCACCGCCCAGGGGCGCCCGCCGGCGCGGAGCACGGCGCGCAACTCGTCGTGGACGCCCTGGCCCTCCAGCAGCCGGCGGAAACGCGCGCTGCGGCCGGGCAGGTCGCCGGTGGCGGCGCGCAGCCCGGCGGCGGGCACGGCGGCCCGCGCGAGGTCGCGGAACGGGACGACGTTCTCCTCCAGGATCTCGCTCTCCCAGTAGTCGGCGCACCGGTCGCGCCCGCCGAGGCCCTCGACCAGCATCGGCGCCGTGACCAGCCCGGTCTCGGGGTCGGTGGCCGTCCAGACCGCCGAGTCGAACGGCACCGTCCGGCGCAGCCGCGCCGACGTCCCGCGGAACAGGTCCTCGGCGCTCGCGGCCCGGTCGAGCCCCGCCGTGAGACCGGCGCTCCGTCCGCCCATGGGCCCTCCCCGCGATCCGCACACGCGCCCAGCCTGCGCGTTCGTCCCCTCCGCGCCAACCCCCCAATTGAGGGGGACATTCCCGGAAGGTCCCCCCGGCGGGGGGATGGGGGCCGCGCCCGCGCGCGGCGACGCTCAAGCCATGGACATCGCCATCATCGGCGGCGGCGCCGCCGCCACCGCACTCCTGGACGCCCTCGCCGCCTGGCCCCCCGGCACCGGAACGGTCACGGTGTTCGAGCCGTCCCGCCACCTGTGGCGGGGCCGCCCCTACGCCCCCGACCTCGAATCGGTGCTGGTCAACGCCCCACCCGCGATCATGTCGATCCGCTCAGGCGACCGCGACCACTACGGCGCCTGGCTCGGGACGCGCGGCGCCGCGCACATGGACGAGCGGTTCGGGAAGCCGCTCGTCCCGCGCGCCCTCTACGGCGAATACCTGGAGCAGACCGCCGAGAAGGCGCTGGCCCGGCTGCGCGAATGCGGCTGGCGCGTGAGCGTCGTCTCCCGCCGGGTGGTCGGCGTGACGCGCGCGCGATCCCTCACCGTCCACACCGACGACGGACGTGAGCACCCCGCGGACCAGGTCGTCCTCTGCGTGGGCGGCGGCCGCCCGCACGACCACTACGGCCTGAAGGACGCCCCCGGATTCGTCGGAGACCCCTATCCGCTCGCCCGCACGCTGACGACGATCCCGCCGGAGGCGGACGTCGCGGTCATCGGCAGCGGGCTGACGGCCGTGGACGTGGCCGTCTCGCTCGCCGCCCGGGGCCACACCGGACGCATCAGCATGGTGTCGCGGACGGGAATGCTCCCCTACGTCTGGCAGCGCCCGCTCGACCACCGTCCGCGCCACGTCACCGCCGATCACGTGAAAGCGCTCCCCGACGTCACGCTCGACGCTCTGGTGGAACTGCTGCGGACCGAACTCGCCGAGGCCGGGGAGGATTTCGACGAACTCATCGCCGATATCCGAACGGCTCCGTCCGAAGACCCCGTCCACCGGTTGCGGCGCCAGATCGCACTGATCGACGCGCCGGAGATCGGACGCCGCGTCCTCCAGGAAACGGCGCACTCCGTCGGCCCGATCGCGTGGCGACGGCTCAACGAGCGCGACAAGGACCGCCTCCGCGCGGGGTTTCGCGTCGCCACCGGGCTCGCGTCACCAATGGTGCCGGTGAACGCCGTCCGGCTGCTCGAACTGCTCGACTCCGGGCAGCTCGACATCGTCCGCGGCGTGACGGGAATCGAGCATGCCGACAACCGATTCCGTGTGCACGCCCGCGATACCGCGAGAAGCGCCGCGCGGGTCGTCAACGCCGTGAACCCGCCGCCCCACGCGCTCCCGCAGGACGCGTCCGCCCTGGTCGGCAGCCTGGTCGAGGGGGGAATGGCGGCGCGGCACCCGGCGGGCGGCGTCGTCGCGTCCGACCCGCGCGTGCATATCGTCGGCGATCTCGCGGGGGACGGGTCCTTCATCACGTCGGGAATTCCGGGGGTGGCGGCCCAGGCCGCGGCCGCCGCCCACCGCATCGCGTAGCGGGCGGCCGGATGTGGACGAACGGGCGGGTGAAGGCGTGCGGCCGTCGCCTTTCGCTTGCCGTCCCCCGGGTTCCGGGACAGGCTTTTCACCGGACGGCGAAGGGGGACACGGCGCGTGGGCGAAAGCAGAACCGTCGAGTTGGAGTTGCCGGAGGGCGGGAGCGTTCTCGTCCGCGCCGAACAGGTGGACGGCGGCGGCCGGGGCGGGCCCGCCAACATCGGCGTCAAGGAGGCCCTGTCGTTCTCGGCGGTCGGCTCGGCCCTGCGCGGCGTCGCCGCCGAGGTGCACCGCGCGGTCGCGGCCGTCCGGCCGGACGTGGCCGAGGTCGAGTTCGGGCTGGAGATCGCGGTCAAGAACTCGAAGGTCATGTGCCTGCTCGTCGACGGGGAGACCAAGGCGACCCTCAAGGTCCGCCTCGAATGGAACGCGAATGGGAAATCCGATCGGGGCGGGTCCGCTCCCGCGTGACGGCGCGGCGGCGAAAGCGCTCACCGACGCCCGCACGGGTATCGCCCGACTGCTGGACGCCTGCGTCGTACTGATCCCCGCCGGTGGTCTGCGCGGCGGCAGCGGTTTTCTTGTGGCTCCCGGTGCCGTGCTGACGTGCGCCCATGTGGTCGCGCGCACGGAGGACGGCGCGACCGCGTGGGCCGCGCGCCAGGCGGAGTTCCACTGGAACGGCGGCGTCTATTCGGGGACCGTCCGCGCCGTCCCGGAGTATCGCGGCGACGGCGACCTGTGGGCCCATCCCGACCTCGCGCTGATCACCTGCGACGGCCTTCCCGACGGGCACCCCTACGCCTGGCTCGATGACCGCCTGCCCAACGACCACACGCGGCTGTACGCCACCGGCTACAAACCGACCTACGGCGCGATGGAGGTCGGCGGCGTCTGGGTGGACTACGACTCTCCCCATGACGTGTTCGGGCAGCCGAAACTGTCCATGTCGAAAGGCGAACTCGCGCCGGGAATGTCGGGCGGGCCCATTCTGGACCCGGCCACCGGCGCCGTCTGCGGCATCCTGACCACCGCCCGCGAGCCGGACTCGCCCTACGGCGGCCTCGGGACGCCGATGAGCGCCGTCCGGGAGCGGTTCCCCGAGGTCTGGGCGTCCGGCCGGCCGCCGCGGGACGCCCGCTGGCGGGCCTTCCGCGACGAGCTCCTCGCGCGCGAGCGGTTGCGGAACATCGGCGTCGAGTCGCTCCTGGCCGTCCTCGCCGCGATGCCCGAGGAGCACTACGACCTGCTGTTCGACCGCGTCTTCGACGGTCTGCGGCCGCTGCCCGAACGGCCGCTGCGCACCCCGGAGGACCTCCTCGACGAGGTCGCCGACTCGGTCCCGGCGGCGGGGCGGCCGCACCCGCTGGAGCGCCTGCGCGCCGAGGCGACGGCGCTCGCCGAACGGCCGCCCGGCCCGCGCGCGGCGCGGATCGAGATCCACCTCAGCCCGGCCGGGCACGACGTGCGGAAACTGCTGCTGGCGATCTGGAGCCACCGCGTCGGCTCCGAGCGGTGCGCGGTGCTGGAGCACTGCGACGACACGGCGATGCCGATCACCGACGTCCGCGAACGGCTCGCGACCGTGCTGGTCGAGGTGATGCGGCGGCTGGGCGGCGACGACGCCGCCATCGAGGACCTCGTCGTCGAGTTCGTCATGCCGTTCGAGTTACTCGGCGGACGCGACGGCCACGACGCCGTCGACGAATGGTACGTCGGCAAGCCCTACCGGCTGCTCGGCGTGCAGTTCCCGGTCATCGTCCGGACCTGCGACCGCCCCTACGACGCGCTCGTGCACTGCCGCCGCCGGTGGCGCAGCCTCCAGGAAAGGCCGCCCGTTCTGCGCTGGGCCGACTGCCGCGCGCGGGACAGCCTCGAACAGCTCTACGCGTCATTCCAGAACTCCGAGCCGCACGCCATGCTGATGGTCGGCTACCTGCCCGGCGACGGACGCCGCAGGGAGGTGCTGGAGGCCGCCTTCGACGCGGGCCTGCCCGCCGCCATCTGGCGCCGCACCCCCTGCGAGCTGGACGGCCGGACCTGCGGGAAGGACGGCGAATGCGCCGTGGCGGCCTTCCAGAAGGCGATCTCGGACCGCTTCTCCGGCCGTTCCTTCATCGAACTCCCCGGCCTCATCAGGACACTGCGCGCGGAGGCGCGGGCGCAGGCGCGCGACGTCGACCACTGCGGCAAGGCCCTCACCGTGCTCTGGGACGACCCCACCCGGCCAGACCCCAACGGCGCGGCGCTGTCCGCCCCCCAAGGAGCGACCCGTTGAACGACGACTGGCGGATCTACGAGGGGACCGGCTCCCCGCACGACGGCATCGACCGCCTGCCACCGGCCCTGTCCTGGCGGCGGTTCGAGGGAGAGGTCCCAGGCGATGCCGTCCCGCCGCCCGAATGGCGGCCCGGCGACCGCGAACGCGCCCGCCACTTCCTGCCCAATCAGACGACCGTCGACCTGACGAACGCGGCCCTTTATCTGCGGCGCCCTCTGCTTGTGACCGGACAGGCGGGGGTGGGGAAATCGACCCTCGCATTGTCGATCGCACACGAACTCGGTCTCGGGCCCGTCCTGCGGTGGCCCATCACCAGCCGTTCGTCGTTGAAGCAGGGCCTCTACACCTACGACGCCATCGGACGGCTCCACGATGTGAACCTCAGGGAGCAGGCCGCCCAGTCCGACATCGGGCGCTACCTCACGCTCGGGCCGCTCGGCACCGCGCTGCTTCCCCGCGAGCGGCCGCGCGTCCTGCTGATCGACGAGATCGACAAGAGCGACATCGACCTGCCGAACGACCTGCTCACCATCTTCGAGGAGGGCGAGTTCGACATCCCCGAGCTGGTCCGCGTCGCTCCGGACCGGCCGCGGGTGCAGGTCACCACCGCCGACGGCGCGGGCCGCCGGGTGAGCGTGAGCGGCGGCCGGGTGCGCTGCGCCGCCTTCCCGGTCATCGTGCTGACCAGCAACGGCGAGCGCGAGTTCCCGCCCGCGTTCCTGCGCCGCTGCGTCCCGCTGACGATCTCGCCGCCCACCCGCGAGCAGCTCGCGAACATCGTCCGCGCCCGACTCGGGGAGGAGATGGAGAACACGGGCGAGGACCTGCTGGCGCGCTTCGTGGAAAGGCAGCAGAACGGCCGCGAACTCGCCACCGACCAGCTCCTCAACGCGGTCTACTTCCGTTTCGAGGCGGCGCGCAGGCAGGGCACCTGCATCGAGGACGTCGCCGAGAAGCTCATCGAGCACCTGCGGACGGCGACGGACTGACCATGGCGTCCATCGAGGATCTCCTGGCCGCGCTGGAGGCGCTCGGCGTCCGGGGCACCGACCGGGAGATCGCCGAGACCCTGTGGCTGGCCGAGCGGTTCGGCCCGGCCGCTCCCGCGGCCCGGCGCGCCCGCGAACCCCACCCGCC
Organism: Actinomadura litoris; assembly: GCF_009733595.1. Taxonomy (GTDB): domain Bacteria; phylum Actinomycetota; class Actinomycetes; order Streptosporangiales; family Streptosporangiaceae; genus Spirillospora; species Spirillospora litoris. The sequence continues at coordinate 647,048 of NZ_WOFH01000005.1, forward strand.
CGCCGAGCCGCCCGAGCCCGGCCCCCCGGCGCCGCCCCGCCCGCCGCTCGGCGAACCCGCCGGGCCGCGCCCGGTCGAGAACCGCGTCGCGCTCCACCCGCCCGAGCCCGCGCCCGAAGACGCCGCCCGCGCGACCGGACGCGCTGTGGCCGCCCGCGCGCCCGCCGTCACGCCGCTGCCCCAGGGCCTCGACATCCTGCGGGCGCTGCGCCCGCTCAAGCGGCGGTTCCCCTCCGCCCACGCGCTCGTGCTGGACGAGGACGCCACCGCCGACCGGGGCGCCGACGAGAAGGTGCTGCTCCCGGTGCTCGTCCCGGAGCCCCGGCGCTGGCTCGGCCTGTCGCTCGTGGTCGACACCGGGCCGTCGATGGAGGTGTGGCGGCCGCTCGCCCTCGAACTGCGCCGGCTCCTGGAGACGCTCGGAGCGTTCCACGACATACGGCTGTGGTACCTGCGGCGGCAGCCGGGCGGCGGGCTCGGCCTGCACGCCGGCCCGGGAGCCGGGACCGCGCCGCGCAGCGCCAAGCAGATCATCGACCCGTCCGGGCGGCGGCTCACGCTGGTGCTGAGCGACTGCGTCGGCGATATCTGGCGCGACGGCGAAGCCCTCACGGTGCTGGACGACTGGGGACGCCACGGGCCGGTCGCGCTCCTGCAACCCTTTCCGCAGCGGCTCTGGAAACGGACCGGGCTGAACCTCGCCCCGGCTCGTTTCAACGCCTGCGAGGCGGGTGTGCCGAACGTCCGGCTCACGGTGGAGAGGCGCGGCCGTCGCCCACCCACGGGCGATGTCCCGGACGGGCGGGGCGTTCCCATTCCCGTCCTCGAAATCGAACCGGAATGGCTCGCGCCCTGGGCGAGACTGATCACCGCGAACGCGCCGGGCGGCATCGACGGCATGGTCGCCTGGACGCGTCCCGTCGCCCGGCCCGCCGAAGCGGAACCGCCCGGCCTCGTCGTCCCGGGCGATCGCGACGCGGCGCCGGAACAGCGGGTCGCGGCGTTCCGGGCGGCGTCACCGCAGGCGTACCGGCTCGCCGGATACCTGTCCACGGTGCCGCTGTCGCTGCCGGTGATGCGCCTCGTCCAGCAGTTGACGCTGCGCGACAGCCGTCCGTCCCACCTCGCCGAGGTGCTGGACAGCGGCCTGCTGCACATCGTCGGCGAGGCCGCCGCGGACCCCGACGAGACCCGCTACGCCTTCGACGAGGGCGTCGCCGAGGTGCTCCAGTGCACGATCCGCCGGTCCGAGGCCGTCCGGGTCATCGAGGAGGTCAACGCCTTCGTCACCGCGCGGCTGGGGCAGCCCCGCGCGACCGGCGCGCTCCTGGACGCGCCCGGCGGGGACCGTGCCTTCTCTCCGTCCAGCAGACCGTTCGCCGAGTTCTCCGCCGACCTGCTCGGACGCCTCGGCGGCGACTACGCGGAACTGGCCAGGCCCCGTGTCACCGCGGCCCCGCGAAAAGCCCCGCGAAGCCTGGTCGAGCACGTGGACGTCGTGGTGGTCGGCTCCGGATTCGGCGGCTCCGTCGCCGCGTACCGGCTGGCCGAGGCGGGCCGTTCCGTGGTCCTGCTGGAACGCGGCCGCCCCTACCCGCCGGGCGGTTTCCCCCGCTCGCCGGATGAAAGGGACAGGGCGTTCTGGCGGCCGGACGCGCGGCAGTACGGATTGTTCGACATCTGGACCTTCGACGGCGGAGACTCGATCGTGGCGGCGGGCCTCGGCGGCGGTTCCCTGATATCCGCCAACGCCATGCTGCGAAAGGACGAGCGCTGGTTCGAGTCGTGGCCGATGACGCGGAACGACCTCGACCCGCATTACGACGCCGTCGAGCGGATGACGGGGGCGACGCCCTACCCGTTCGACCGAGCGCCGTTCGACTTCACCTCGAAGACGCACGCGATGCGGGACGCCGCCGCCGAACTCGGCCTCGACTTCACGCTCCCACCGCTGGCGGTCAGTTTCGCCCGCGAACCGGGCGCGACGCCGGGCCTCAGCCTGCCCATCGTCAACCGGGAGTTCCCAGATCTGCACGGCCGCCCCCGCCGGACCTGCAAACTGTGCGGCGAATGCATCATCGGCTGCAACGAGGGCTCGAAGAACACGCTCGACTTCACCTACCTCTCGGCCGCCGCGCACCACGGCGCCGATCTCCGCACGTCCCACGAGGTGAAGGGGATCCGCCCCCGGCCGGGCGGCGGATATGAGGTCGATTACGTCCACCACGTCGAAACGGGGAGGAAACGCCCCCGGATCCAGACGCTGTCATGCGACAGACTGGTGCTCGGCGCGGGCACATACGGGACGACGTTCCTGCTGCTGAAGTCCCGAGCCGCCTTCCCGGGCCTGAGCGATGCGCTCGGCACCCGGTTCGGCGGCAACGGCGACCTGCTGACCTTCTTGCAGAGGACCAGGGACCACAGCCGGATACGACCGCTCGACGCCGGTCGCGGCCCCGTGATCACCAGTGCGATCCGGGTTCCGGACGGCCCCGGCGGCGTTCCCGGCGCCTATATCGAGGACGGGGGCTATCCGGGATTCGTCGACTGGCTCGCCCAACCCGCCGACAACGAATTCCAGCGCGCGGTGAAGTACCTGGTGGGCAATCTCACCGACCTCTTCAGGCGCGAGCCGGCTTCTCGCCTCGCCCGGGAGCTGTCGGAGCTGATCGGCGACGGCGCCCTGTCCGCCGGTGCGCTGCCGCTGGTCGGCATGGGGGACGACGCCGCCGACGGCCGGCTGCGGCTGGAGCGCGGGCGGCTCGCCGCCGACTGGACGGCGGAAGGCGGCGAGGCCCATTTCACCCGGCTCCGCCAGACGATGCAGCGTATGGCGAATGTCCTCGGCGCCGAGTACGCCGACAATCCCGCATGGTTCCGCCCCCGGATTCTGACCATTCACCCGCTGGGCGGCGCGCCCATGGGCCTTCATCCCGGCGTGGGCGTCTGCGACGCCTACGGTGAGGTCTTCGGATATCCGGGCCTCTACATCGCCGACGGCGCCGCGATGCCGGGCGCGGTCGGCCCGAACCCGGCCCTGACCATCGCCGCCCACGCCGACCGCATGAGCACGCGCATCGCCGAATCGTCCCCGGCCCGGGTGCTCCCCGCGGCCGGACCCGACGCGACCTCGCTCTCGTTCACCGAGGAGCTGCGGGGCTATTTCACCTACGGGAAGACCGAACCCAGGGCCGGTGAGAGGTCGGCCGAACGCGAACGGATGAAGGTCCGGCTCAGCGCCGTCATCGACGACACGAGACGCTTCCTCGGCGAACCGGGGCAGCGGGCTCCCGCCACTGGACGGGTGGAGATCGGCGGCCAGAGGTTCGCCGTGGAGGGGACCCTCACGCTGGATTCCGAGAACGGCACCGAAGATTCTCCGCAGTTGAAATACCGCCTCCATGGCGTCGACGGGCAAGCCGCCCACCGCACGGTGGTCATCCTCAGGAGCGCCTCGAACCTTTCGTCGGGACAGCCGGTTCGGATCTGCCTGGACCCGGCAGAGGGGGAGGACCACGCTCAGATCATCGGGGCGGGAATCCTGTACGTGGAGGCCGAGGACTTCGTGCGGGATCTGATGGCCTTCCGGACGAGCGGCCCCCGGGGCATCGAGGCCATGAGCCGTGTCGGAAGCGTCCTGTACGGAAACCTCTGGGAGACCTACGGCCCGACCGAGTGACGCCGGTCCACCGCGGCCAACTTTCGCAAAAGCCCTGGTCAATTGGGTATTGATCGTGGTTTGTCCACGGTCGGCTCCGGACATGTGGGGCTTTGTGGGCATTAGTCCGTGGGACTTGTGGCCATGGACGAGGGGAGGTTCCGATGACCAGCAGGGCCATGCACGACCGCACGCAGGCGCACCACCCGCATCGGACGTCCGGTTGGCTGACGTTCGCGGGCACGCTGGCCATGGTGGTCGGCGCGTTCAACGTCATCGACGGGCTGGTGGCGCTGTTCAACGACGACTACTACCTCGTCGCCCAGAACAAGATCATGGTGTTCAACTTCACCGCCTGGGGATGGTTCTGGCTGATCCTCGGCGCCATCCAGGTCGTGGTGGGCCTGAGCATCCTGACCGGCAAGTTGTGGGCCCGCGCGACCGGGGTCCTGTTCGCGGTGCTCGCCGCGATCGGGCATGTCGCCTTCCTGCAGGCGTACCCGCTGTGGTCGGTGCTGACCATCGCGCTGTGCGTCCTGCTGATCTACGCGCTCACCGCGCCGCCCGCCGGAGCGACCGGGGCCTAGCCGCGCGGTGAACCGTCAAATGGGGGAAATCCATGAGTGACCTGATCGCCGTCGCCTACGACGACCTGCCCGCCGCCGAGCGGGCGCGCGACAAACTCGTCCAGCTCCAGAAGGAGCACGTGATCGAACTCGCGGACCTGGTCGTCGTCGAACGCAAGGACAACGGCAAGGTCAAGCTCCACCAGGCCCGGAACCTGACCGCCGGAGGGGCGCTCGGCGGTGCCGCCTGGGGCGGGCTGATCGGCCTCATCTTCTTCATGCCCCTGCTGGGCATGGCGATCGGCGGCGCGACCGGGGCCGCGCTCGGCGCCGCGTCCGACATCGGCGTGGACGACGCCTTCATGCGTGACCTCGGTGAGCACCTGGTGCCCGGAGCGGCGGCGGTGTTCGTCCTGGTCGACAAGCGCAACCCGGACAAGGTCATCCCCGAGATGGCGCCGCTCGGCGGGCGGATCCTGAGGACGTCCCTGTCCGACGAGGCGGAGCAGCACCTGCGGGACGCGGTCAAGGCGGCCCGCACGCCGCAGCCCGCCTGACCCCCTACCGGCGCGGAGTCCCGGGCCCCGCCGAGAGCGGAGCCCGGGACCTCACGGCGCGTCACATGTAGCCGAGGTGCCTCGCGAGCCTGCCGATCTCCTCGACCATGGCCTGGGGGAGGCCGGTGAACGCCTCCCGCGGGCGGGCGTCGGGCAGGGACGGCGGGAACGTCTCCGGTGAGCGGAGAAAGCCGAGGTCCTCGCCGTAGGCCGAGTCGTCGTCCCCGGCTCCGGCGAACACCCATTCCTGCGTGGGCTTCATCAGGGCGACGTCGCCGCCGTCGAGCCCGAGCCAGTCGAGGACGCCGGGCAGGTGCGAGGCCGGGTCGGCGAGCACGTCCTCGGCGCGCAGGCTGATCCAGCGCCCGGTGGGAAGCGACGCGAGCGCGGACACCGCCCGCAGATGCCCGCGATACCAGGCGGACGCCCCCCGCTCCAGCAGCTCGCTCTCGCCGTCGGACGGGAACAGCTCACGCCACTGCTCGCGCATCGACCGCGCGGTGGTCACCGGATGCCGGACGAGATGGATGTACCGCGCGTCCGGGAACGCCGCGAAACAGCGGCGGAGCCCTTCGGGGTGCATCAGCGTCTCCGTCGACTTCTCGACCGCGATGCATCGTTCCAGGCGCGCGCGCAGGTGATCGAACAGGCGCGGGGTGGGCCAGTCGCGGCGCTCCTCAAGCCATTCGCGCGCCCGCTCCACGGCGGGCGCGTCCTGGCGGCCTTCATGGATCTCGGCGACCGCGCGGAGCGGGCCGCTCAGCCGGGCCTCCACCCGGCTCTTGGGGAGGTTCGGACGGCGCGTCGCCTCGTCCAGCAGTTCCGCGACGGTCGTCGCGCCGAACAGCAGCAGTTCCGGGAATCCGTAGATCCGGTCGTGTCCGGAGAGCATGGCGACGAGTGAGGTCGAGCACGAGCGTGCCGGGGCGAGGACGAACACGGGGCTCTCCCGGGTCCCGCGGTCTTGGGCGTGGCCTTCTACAGGGGTTGGCGCAGGCATGACGGCTCCTCGGCCCGCCGCTCCATCATGTGGGCGGCCGGGCGGTCGGGCGAGCGGATCGGGGTGGGTCGAGCTCGTCGGGGGCGGGATGGGCCGTCCGGCCGCCGCATTGGATCGGTGGGGGTGGGGGCGGAGGGCCGGGATCATGACCCACTCGCATCGTAGGCCGACCGCCCCGGTTTCGGGGGCCCTCTGGCCGATGCGGGAGTTTCGGCCACCGGAGATTCGGCGCATTCGGGAGGATGCCCGGCCCGGCCCGCGGATGGAACCGTCGTGTGTGGCGGTGCGGGGCGCCGCCGGTCGGTCGTCGTTCGTCGGGGTCGTGCGAGGAGGATGCGATGTTGGCCAGGGATGTGGTGGGTCAGGAGGAGTTGGTCGGGCGTGCCGGGGAGGCGGCGCGTGCGGCGGGTGCGTTCGTGGGGTGGTCGGATCGGCATGGCCGGTTGGCCGATGAGCAGATCGGGTTGCTGGCGGAGGCGGGGATCTTCAGGCTGCGTGTCCCGGCCCGGTTCGGGGGTTTCGAGGCCGATACCTCGACGTTGGTGCGGGTGGGTGCGGAGTTGGGGGCGGTGGATGGGTCGTTGGGGTGGACGGCGCAGGTGTATTGGATTCCGACGTG
>NZ_WOFH01000006.1 GCF_009733595.1 Actinomadura litoris
GCGGGCTCCAGGAGGAGACGACGATCCTCGGTGTGCCGTGCCTGACCGTTCGGCCCAACACCGAACGGCCCATCACCATCACCCACGGCACCAACCGCCTCGTGACGTTCGAGGAACTGGTCCCGGCCGCGCGCAAGGCGCTGGGCGCACCGGAGACACCCCACCGGACGCCACCCCTGTGGGACGGCCACGCAGGCGAACGCATCGCCGACGTCATCCGGAGCTGGAGGGGGGTCGCGTGATGGACCTCGTCGTGATCGGACTCGGCTACGTGGGCCTCCCGCTCGTGCGGGCGGCGTGCCGGGCCGGGCTGCGCACCGGCGGCCTCGACCTCGACGCCCGCGTGGTGGACGGCCTGCGCGCCGGACGCTCGCACATCGACGACGTCTCGCCCGCCGAGGTCGCCGAGATGCTCGGCCAGGGGTTCGAGCCCAGCGTGGACGAGGACATCCTGGACGGCGCGCGGACGGTGGTCATCTGCGTCCCGACCCCGCTGTCGGAGGAGGGCGGGCCCGACCTGACCGCCGTCCGCGGCGCCGCCGAGACGATCGCCCGGCATCTGGAGCCCGGGATGCTGGTGGTGCTGGAGTCGACCACCTACCCGGGCACGACCGACGAGGTCGTCCGGCCGATCCTGGAGAAGTCCGGCCTGAACGCGGGGGAGGAGTTCCACCTGGCCTTCTCGCCCGAGCGGATCGACCCGGGCAACCCCGTCTACGGCATCCGGAACACACCGAAGATCGTCGGTGGTTTCAGCCCGGCGTGCGCGTCGGCCGCCGCCGCGTTCTACGGCAAGTTCGTCGACCGGGTCGTGGAGGCCAAGGGCACCCGCGAGGCCGAGATGGCCAAGCTGCTGGAGAACACCTACCGCCATGTGAACATCGCGCTCGTGAACGAGATGGCGGTGTTCTGCGACGAGCTGGGCGTGGACCTGTGGGACGCGATCGACTGCGCCGCGACCAAGCCGTTCGGCTTCCAGGCGTTCCGCCCGGGGCCCGGGGTCGGCGGGCACTGCATCCCGATCGACCCGAACTACCTGTCGTACAAGGTGCGCTCCCTCGGGTACCCGTTCCGGTTCGTGGAGCTGGCCCAGGAGATCAACGACCGGATGCCCCGGTACGTCGTCGAACGCGCGCAGCAGCTCCTCAACCGCGAGGGGCGGGCCCTGAAAGGCGCGAAGGTGCTGCTCCTGGGCGTCACTTACAAGGCCGACATCGCCGACCAGCGCGAGTCCCCGGCCCGGCCCGTCGCCCGCCGCCTGGCCCGCCTCGGCGCCGAGCTGACCTACCACGACCCGCACGTCGCGTCCTGGCGGGTGGACGGCACCGACGTCCCGCGCGCCGGTGACCTGCCCGCCGCGCTGGAGGCCGCCGACCTGACGGTCGTGCTCACCGGCCACCGGGACTACGACGGCGCGATGCTCGCCCGCCACGCGCGCCTGATCTTCGACGCCGTCGGCCACACCCGCGACGACCCGGGCCCCGCCACCGAACTCCTCTGACGCCCCTGTTCACGCCCGGTCGCCCGGCTCGCCGGGGGCCGTCGCCTTCACACGAGCAGGAGCGGGAGCCCATGCCGGGAACGAAGGACGCTCGCCAGCCGCCGCCCCGAGAACGGGCGGCGCGAACGCGGCACCAGCACCCAGCTCGGCGGGTGCCGCCGCGCGAGCGCGAGGATGCCCCGGACGGGGTCGCCGTCGACCGTGACCATCCGCCAGCGGGCCCCGGCCGGGTCGAGGATCTCCGACAGCCGGGTCAGCGCGGCGATCTCCAGGTCGCCGTTGCGCCAGCACTCCAGGGCCGAGGGGTCGAACGCCGCCGTCCAGGGCGGCCGGGACAGCAGCGCCACCGTCACCGGGCCGCCGGTGGCCGCCGCGAGCCGTGCGGCCTGGTGCGCCGCCATCTCGCGGCGGCCGTCGGTGACGGCGATCAGGTGCCCGCCCGTCCGGCCGCCCGCCCACGCGGGGACGGCGGGCGGCCTGCCCCGCTCGTGGTCGGGCACGGCCTACACCAGCCCGTTCTCGTAGGCGTAGATCACGACCTGGACCCGGTCGCGCACCCCGAGCTTCTGGTAGAGGTGCTTGACGTGCGACTTCACGGTGCTCGCCCCGAGCACGAGCAGTTCGGCCATCTCCTCGTTGCTGTGGCCGCGGACGAGCAGCCGGAAGACGTCCAACTCCCGGTCGGTGAGGTCGGGCATCTCGATCGTCCGCCCGGTGGACAGCGTGGGCCGGCGCGCGAACTCCCGGACGAGCCGCCGCGTCACCGACGCCGACAGCAGCGCCTCGCCCGCCGCGACCTCGTGCACGGCCTCCACGAGCGTGCGTGCGGGCGCGTCCTTGAGGATGAACCCGGTCGCGCCGATGCGCAGCGCTTCGAACAGGTGCTCGTCCTGGTCGAACATCGTGAGGATGATGACCTTGGTGTCGATGCCGGAGCCGGGCGCGCAGATCTCGCGCGTCGCCTCCAGCCCGTCCTTGCGCGGCATGTGGATGTCCATCAGGACGATGTCGGGGTTCAGCAGCCGGACGTCGCGGACGGCCTCGACGCCGTCCGCCGACTCGCCGACGATCGCGATGTCGGGCGCGCCGCCGAAGGTGGCGCGCAGCCCGCCGCGCACCAGCGGCTGGTCGTCGACGATCAGGACGCGGATTTCATGCATCGGCTTCCCCTGTCGTACCAGCGGGCCGTGGACTCGTTGGTCGGAATGCGCGCGCGGACCAGGAAACCGCCGGAGGGCAGTGTTCCGCATTCGAAGGAGCCGTTGACCTCCTGGACCCTTTCGCGGAGCCCGGCAAGCCCGTGGCAGACATTTTGGCCACGCTCGATGAAGGGGACGATCGGCAGGGTGTGGATATCATCGCCGGCGGTGCTGGCCGCGCCACTGGCGACGCACAGCTCCAGTTCGTCGCCAAAGCGCAGCGAGGCGCGGACGGGTCCGCCGCCGTGTTTGACGGCGTTGGTGAGCCCTTCCTGCACGATGCGGTACGCGGTGTGCCGCAGCTCCGCCTGGAGCCGGTCCTGCACACCGGCATTCTCCAGCATGACGGTGAAGCCCGCGCCCGGCGTCCGGACGCCGAGTTCGGTGATCCCGCCGGCGAGCGTGTGCTCGGAAAAGGATTCCGCGACCGTCGAGGAAACACGTTCGCGTGTCCTGGTGCGGGCGAGCCGGGCGCCGAGGGCGCCCCGGGCGGGGTCGTCGGAGCCGGTAGGGGGATGGGCGCGCAGCTCGCCGACCAGGCGGCGGACGTCGTTCAACGTCGCGTGGACCGCGTCGTCGATCGCTTCGGCGACAGGCTTGGCTCGCGGGGCGACGAGCGGCAGCCGCCGGGCGCACATCGAGACGAGGAGCATCCCGTGCCCCACGGTGTCGTGCAGTTCCCGCGCTATCCGCTGCCGTTCCAGATGAATCGCGGCGCCCACCCGGCGGGACAGCTGCCGACGCCGCGGCCAGGTCAGTCCGCCGATTGTGAAGGCGCCCAGCATGAACCCGATGAGAAACTCGAGATCTACCACGAACTCCCACGTCAAAAGCGGTGTCGCTGTATAGGGCATCTTTTCCCCCATGGCCCCGAAGACATCTGACAATTGGTGCAGGTGTGGCGGGGGAACAAAGTGATCGCTGGCACATAACGCTGCGGCCGTGCGCGGAAGTCACCCTGTCCTTCGCCGACTCTATCCCGATACTCATTGGTCTGCAAGAGATTTGTAAGTAAATCCTAAGTGGCCGGACACCGCGTCTGAAGTGTCATTATCACCCTGTGATCAACTAGCCTTACTGGCCGTGAGAAATGCGGGGAAGGGGAATCGGCTCGTGGTTGTTATCTAGTCAAGAAAGCCGTCGCCATTGTCGGGAACCGCCAGCGGAAGCCGAATACGGACGAGCATGCCGCCGCCCGGCGCCGTGTCCAGACCGACCTCGCCGCCGTGCGCCGAGACCACGGCGGCCACGATCGAGAGGCCGAGCCCGGAGCCGCCGCGGTCGCGCGAACGGGACGCGTCGGCGCGGTAGAACCGCTCGAAGGCGTGCGAACGCTGCTCGGCGGTGAGGCCGGGACCCTCGTCCTCGACCTCGACCACCGCGCCGTCCGACCGCGCGGCGTACCGCACGACCGCCGCCGTTCCGTCCGGCGTGTGCTGGCGGATGTTGGCCAGCAGGTTCGCCAGCACCTGCCGGAGCCGGTGGGCGTCGCCGGCCACGATGAGCGGCCCCTCGCCCTCCAGCGCGACCGGACGCCCCGGCGCGACGGCGCGCGCGTCCGACACCGCGTCGCCGGCGAGCGCGGCGAGGTCGACGGGTTCCCGCTCCAGCGCCCGGCCCTGGTCGAGCCGGGCGAGCAGGAGCAGCTCGTCCACCAGCACGCTCATCCGCTCGGCCTCGGACTCGATGCGCGCCATCGCCTTGGCGAGGTCCTCGGGGCGTCCCGCCGCGCCGCGCCGGAACAGCTCCGCGTAACCTCGGATCGTCGCGACCGGGGTGCGCAGCTCGTGCGAGGCGTCGGCGACGAAGCGGCGCAGCCGCTCCTCGGCCGCGCGCCGCTCCCGGAACGCCGCCTCGATCTGGCCGAGCATGCCGTTGAGCGCCTGGCCGAGCCGTCCCACCTCGGTTCGCCGGTCGGCACGCCGCACCCGCCGGGTGAGGTCGCCCGCGCCGATGGCGGCGGCCGTCGCGCCGAACTGCTCCAGGGGGCGCAGCCCGCGCTTGACCACCAGCCCGGCCACGAGCGCCACCCCGAGCAGGGCCAGCAGCCCGAACACGGTCATCGAGCCCGCGGTGCGGCCCTCCAGCTCCTCCGACTCGGTGTTCTGGACGCCGAGCACCAGGAAGCGCGTGCGGGGGCCCGCCCCGGCGGGTCCCGGCAGCCAGGCGGTCCGGACGCGGAAGCCCGAGTCGCCGCCGCCGATCGTGAGGAACCGCTCGCCGTCGGGGTTGCGGTCCGTCACGCGCCCCGGCGCCAGGTCGCCGGGCAGCTCGGGGACCGGGCCGTAGTTCACGGTCTGGAGGACCCTGCCGTCCGCCGCCCGGATCTGGAACAGCGACGGGATGGCGCCGTCGGCCGCGAGGACGCGCCACAGGGCCGTCACGTCGTCCGGTGCGGACGTGGTCCTGAGCGCCTCGCGCGACCCGATCACGGCCTCGGCGCGCCTGCCGGGCGAGGTGAGCATCCGCTCGTCCCGCCCGGACGTCCAGTCGCGCACCGCCGCGAACGTCGCCAGCCCGGCGAGGAGCAGGCCGAGCGCCGCCAAGGCCACCGATGACAGGATGAGCCGTCTGCGCAGTGACACGTCCGTGAGTCTCCCGTCGCGTTCTGGCCTGGCGCTGTGCGGACTCTTAGAGAACCTTGTGAGTCAGGATTCCCTGCGTTTTCTATGAACGCGCGGACGGTGGCTGAAGAGCCGTCCGCTGCACTTGCCTCATGGAAACCTTCTCCAGGTTCGTGCTACGGCACAAGTTGTTCGTGGCCATGGTCTGGCTCGCCGTCACGGCCGCCGGAGCCTTCGCGGTCACGCAGGTCAGCGACCGCCTTGTCGAGGACTTCGCGCCCGCGGGATCGGCCGCGCGGGACGCCAACCAGGCCATCGACGCGACCTACCGCAGCGGGGGCGACAGCGCGCCCACGGTGCCGGTCATCGTCCTGCCCGAGGGCAGGACCGTGGACGACCCGGCCGTGCGGGCGTCGCTGGGCACCGCGTTCGAGAACGCGGCGAAGCGGCTGGACGCCCGTGTCGTCTCCTACGCCGACACCGGCGACCGGCGCTTCGTCGGCGCCGACGGCCGGACGACCTTCGGTTTCGTCTACCCGCGCCATCCCGCCGGAAAGCCGGTGGACGAGGCGCCCGACATCAGCAAACCCCTGGCACAGATCATTCAGCCCTCCCTGCCGACGGGCGCCACCCTGCGGGTGACGGGGATGGACCTGCTGTCGGAGGGGGCGGGCGAGGAGGGCGTCAGCGTCCTCACCGAGACGCTCGTCGGCGGCGTCGGCGCGCTGCTGGTGCTCGCGTTCGTCTTCGGCTCGTTCCTCGCGTTCGTCCCGCTGCTGATCGCCGTCGTGTCCATCCTCGGTTCGTTCCTCGCCGTGTACGGGTTGACGGAGCTCGGCGAGGTCAACTTCCTCGTGCAGTTCGTGGTCGCGCTCATCGGCCTCGGCGTCGCCGTCGACTACTCCTTGCTGCTGGTGACCCGCTGGCGGGAGGAGCGCGCCCACGGCCACGACGGCGAGGAGGCCGTCCACCGCGCCATGGCCACCGCCGGGCGCTCGGTGGTGTTCAGCGGCGTCGCGGTGAGCATCGGACTGATCGTCATGGTGGTGCTGCCCGTCCCGTTCCTGCGCAGCATCGCCTACGGCGGTGTGATCATCCCGGCCGTCAGCGTACTGGCGACGCTGACGCTGCTGCCGATCATCCTCGCCACCGCCGGGCCGCGCCTCGACTGGCCCCGGCTGCGCAAGGACTCGCACGCCAGCCGCGCCTGGGCGGCGTGGACCCGCGGCGTCATCCGGTTCCGCTTCCCGGCGGCGCTGGGCGCGATCGCGGTGCTGGTCGCGCTGGCTTTCGGCGGCCTGAACATCCACCTCGGGGAAGCGGGCAGCATCGCGGGGGCCAAGACCGGCCCCGCCCACGACGGCCTCGTCGCGCTGCGGTCGGCGGGAATCGGCTCGGGCGTCCTCACCCCGGTCGACGTGCTCGTCCCGGCGGGGAGCACGCCCGCGCAGGTGGCCTCGCGGCTCGCGGACGTGGAGGGCGTGCGGACGGCCGTCGCGCCGTCCGGCGAGGCGTGGCGGCAGGGCGGGTCTGCGCTGCTCTCGGTGGTCCCGGTGGACGAGGGCGGCACCAACGCCGGCCACGACACCGTCCGGCGGATCCGCGACGCGGTGCCGGCGAAGACCCACGTGGGCGGTGAGGCGGCCAGTGACATCGACTTCATCAACCAGGTGTACGGGGTGTTCCCCTGGATGCTCGGCCTGATCGCGCTGCTCACCTTCGTGCTGCTGGCGCGGGCGTTCCGGTCGCTGGTGCTGCCGCTCAAGGCCGTCGCGCTGAACCTGCTGTCGCTCGCCGCGGTGATCGGCTCGGTCACGCTGATCTGGCAGGAGGGGCACGGCAGCGACGCGGTCTGGGGGATCCCCGCCACCGGCGCGGTCGGCGCGTTCATCCCCTGCCTGATCTTCGCGTTCCTGTACGGGCTGTCGATGGACTACGAGGTCTTCATCCTCGCCCGCATCCGTGAGGAGTACGAGCGCACCGGCTCCACCAGGGAGGCGATCGTGGAGGGCCTCGGCCGGACGGGACGCCTCGTCACCAGCGCCGCGCTGATCCTCTGCCTGGCGTTCGCCTCGATGGCCGCCGCGCCGATGACCGAGGTCAAGGTCTTCGCCACCGGCCTCGGCCTCGGCATCCTGCTGGACGCCACGATCATCCGCGGCATCCTCGTGCCCGCGCTGATCTCGATGTTCGGCGACTGGAACTGGTGGCTGCCCGCCTGGGCCGCGCGGATCCTGCGGGTCCCGCCGTCCAGGGCGGTCGCCCGCCCGGAGGCGCCGGAGCTCGTTTCCGTGCCCGGCCCCGCCGGCACCTGATCGGCCCCGGTCACCGGAAGGCCCGGGACGCGCCCCGTGCGTCCCGGGCCTTCGTGCGCTCGGCGTGCGCCCGGCGTGCGTTTCGGCGCGCGCCCGGCGCCGCCGTCAGTGGTCTTTGGGGAGCCGTAGGACGTATCCGACGCGCGGGATGGTGTGGATCAGCGGCGGGTCGATGGCGTCGACCTTCCGGCGCAGGTAGCTGACATAGGTCTGCACGACGCCGTCGTTGCCGCCGTGGTCGTAGTTCCAGACGTGGTCGAGGATCTGCCGCTTGGTCAGGACGCGCCCCGCGTTGATGACGAGGTAGCGCAGCAGCTTGAACTCCGTGGGCGTCAGGTCGAGCGACTCGCCCTTGCGGCGCACCTCGTACGCCTCCTCGTCGATCACGAGGTCGGCGAACGACAGCCGCGCCTCGGCGGGTTCGGCGCTGCTCGTGCGCCGCAGCACGGCCCGGATCCGGGCGATCAGCTCCTCCAGGCTGAACGGCTTGGTGACGTAGTCGTCGCCGCCCACGGTCAATCCGGCGATCTTGTCTTCGGTGGCGTCCCGCGCGGTGAGGAAGACGACCGGCGCCGCGCATCCCTCGCGGCGGAGCCGGTGGCACGCGTCCAGCCCCGACCCGTCCGGGAGCATCACGTCGAGCACGATCAGGTCGGGTCGGAACTCGGTCACTTTCGCTGCCGTCTCGGCGCACGTCCCGGCGACCTCGGCGGTGTACCCCTCATACCGCAGAGCCGTGGCGACCAGGTCGGCGAGGTAGGGCTCGTCGTCTACGACGAGAACGCGCTGTGCGGGCTGATTCATGACTCCCAGTGTGAACCGCCGACCTTGGAGAACACAGAGAAAGCCGTGTGAGGGATCTACACGTGCCCGGGCGATCACCGGGGGCCGCCTCCTCCGGAGGGTCCGCCGATCGGCCTGCCGGGGGACGAATGGCCTCCCGCGGTAGGTGGAAGACGAAAGGCGGCCCGTTCCGTAGCGTCCCATCCGACGGAGTCCAAGGCGGTGCCGACGCGGTTCCGGCGTAGTCGTCGACGGAAAGGGGCGGTCCATGAAATCGGAATTCGATCTGTCCGGTGAGCATATCCTGGTGACCGGCGGGTCGCGGGGAATCGGCCGGGCGGTCGTGCTGGCGCTCGCCCGGGGTGGCGCGCGGGTCACCGCGTCCTATGTCAGCGGCGGCGAGGCGGTCGAGGCCCTCGACAAGACCCTCGCGGGCCTGGGCGCCGACTACCAGCTCGTACGCGCGGACGCGGCGAAGGCGGCCGACGTCTCCGCGCTCGTGGAGCGCGCGCACGAGCGTTTCGGCGGGCTGGCCGGGGTCGTCAACAACGCCGGGGTCGTCAGCCACCGCACGATCGACGACCTGGAGCCCGAGGAATGGCACCGCGTCCTCGACGTGAACCTCACCGGAATGTACCTGACCGTCCAGGCCGCGCTGAAACGGCTGGAGCCGGGCGCATCCATCGTCAATGTCACCTCGGCGGTCGCCTTCCGCGGAATGGCGGGACGGGTGCATTACACCGCCGCGAAATCAGGGGTCACCGGGCTCACCCGCTCCCTGTGCAAGGAACTCGGGCCGCGCGGATTCCGGGTGAACGGCATCGCCCCCGGGCTGGTGGAGACCGACCAGATGAGCGGTGTCCCGCAGGCGGCGCGCGACCGCTACTCCGGCATGATCGCGCTCGGCCGGATCGCCGATCCCGCCGAGGTCGCCGGGCCGGTGCTGTTCCTGCTCAGCGACGCCGCCCGCTACGTCACCGGCGCGACCCTGCACGTGGACGGCGGGATCTGATGATCAGGGCCACCCTGCGGATGCGCGTCCGCCCCGGCGGGGGCGCGGCGTTCGAGCGGGCCTTCGCCGCGGTCGCCGACGCGACCAGCCGCGAGCCCGCGAACCTCCGCCAGTCGCTGCTGCGCGGCGACGAACCCGACAGCTACGTGATCACGAGTGACTGGGCGAGCCTCGACGCGTTCCGCGCGTTCGAGAGCAGCCCCGAGCAGGACCGGCTGACGGCGCCGCTGCGCGAGCTGCGGCTTTCGGCCGACATGCGCGTCGACGAGATCGTCCGGCACGTCGACGCCGCCGAGCCCGAGACCCGCCGGGCCGATCAGGAGAAGGAGTCGAGATGACCGTACGGGTGATGGTGTTCGCGTCCGTCAAGGAGGACCAGCGCGGCCCGTTCGAGGCCGCCTATACCGAGGTCGCGTCCACGGTGGCGGGCACGCCGGGACACGTCCGCGACGAGCTGCTGCGCGACGACGCCCGACCGGGCGGCTACATCCTGCTGAGCGAGTGGGAGAGCGAGGAGCAGTTCCGCGCCTGGGAGGACGCGCCCGTCCACCGGCGGGCGACGACGCCGATGCGGCCGTACTGGGCGGGGCGGATCGAACGGAAGATCTACCCGGTGCGGGCGACCGCGGACGGTGTCAGGCCGGGCGAGGGGGCATGAGGGTCCCGGACGACGGCGGCGTCGCGATCGTCGGCGGCGGCATCGGCGGGCTGACCGCCGCGGTCGCGCTGCGCGGGATCGGCGTCCGGACCACGGTGCACGAGCGCGCGCCCGACCTGGGCCGGATCCAGACCGGCGGCGGCCTGATGCTGTGGCACAACGCGGTCCGCGCGCTCCACCTCCTCGGCCTCCGGGACGAGCTGGCCAAGATCGGGCACGAGATCCGGGCGCAGGAGTTCCACTCCTGGCGGGGCCGGCGGCTGGCGCGGTGGCCGGTGGCCGAGATCAGCGAGCGGACCGGCGTGCCCGTCTACGCGGTGAGCCGCCCGGAGCTGCACCGCATGCTGACCGGCCAGGTCGGCGCCGACCTGCGGCTCGGCTCCCGGTGCACCGGGTTCGCCACCGGGCGGGACGGCGCCACGCTGCGGCTGTCCCGGTCCGGCGGGCGGAGCGAGGAGGTCCACCGCGACCTGCTCGTCGGCGCGGACGGGCTGCGCTCGACCGTCCGGGCCGCGCTGATGCCCTACGAGCCGCCGCCCCGCTACGCCGGGTACACCGCGTGGCAGGGCGTCGTCCCGGACCCGGGCGTTCGGCCGGGGGTGTTCGTCAACATCTGGGGACGGGGCCGCCGGTTCGTCTACTACCCGCTCGCGGACGGCCTCGTCTACTGGGACGCCATCACCAGCGACCGGATCGGCCACGGGCTGGACGCGCTCGGCGCCACCGGCGGGGAGATCGTGACCGAGCAGTTCGCGGGCTGGCCCGACCCGGTCGCCGCGCTCGTCGCCGCCACCCCGCCCGAAGAGATCACCCCCATCGACATCTACGACCGCGACCCCGTCCGCCGCTGGAGCACCGGCCGGGTCACGCTGCTCGGCGACGCCGCCCACCCGATGGCCTTCAACCTCGGCCAGGGCGGCTGCCAGTCGATCGAGGACGCGCTCGTGCTCCGCCAGTGCGTGGACGAGGCCGGCCCGACCGGCGCGGCGCTGGAGCTGTACGAGCGGCGCCGGCTGCCGCGCACGACCACGATCGTCCGGCGGTCGCGGGCCATCGGCTCGCTGTCGCGCTGGCAGAACCCCGCGCTGTGCCGGGTCCGCGAGGGCTTCATGCGGATCGCGTTCCGGCGCCTCGTCTACCGCAAGACCGCCGACCTGATCACCGCAACCGACTACTAGAGGAGGCGACCGCGATGCTCGCGAGGACGCTGTCCATGGTCGTGCTGTTCGGCAGCGGCACGGTGGCGGGCACCCTGTTCGCCGTGTGGCGCGCGATCGTGCCCACCCTCGTCGCGCTGCCGGGGGACCGCTACGTGCAGGTGCATCAGCTGCTCGACCGGCGGTTCGATCCGCTGCTGCCGTGGGTGACCCGCGTGACGATGGCGACCGCCGTGGTGTTCGCGCTGCTGCCGGTCGGGCTCACCGCGCGGCTGCTGTGCGGCGCGGGGCTCGCCATGTCCGTCCTGGTCGCGGTGGTCTCCGACACCCGCAACGTGCCGATCAACCGCACGATCTCCGGGTGGGACCCCGAGGCGGCCCCGGCCGGCTGGGACGACCTGCGCGCCCGCTGGTGCCGCGCCAACTCCGTTCGAACGGCGTTCGCGCTGGCCGGGTTCGGCCTGTACGCGCTCGCCGCACTGTCCATCGACTGACCGGCTCGCAGAAAGGGAGTTCATCGTGGAACGTCACGCGATCATGTTCAGGATCAAGCCCGGCACCGAGGAGGCGGTCAAGGAGCTGCTCGCCGGGTACGCGCCGCCCGAGTGGACGGCGCCCGACGGCACCCGGCTGGTCAGCACCTCGGTGTTCCTCAAGGACGACCTCGTCGTCCGGATGATCGAGATCGAGGGGAACCTGCCCGGCCTGATGGCGCACCTGTCGTCGCAGCCCGAGATCCAGCGGGTCGAGCGGGAGATCTCCCAGTACCTCGCCGAGGAGCGCGACACCAGCACCCCCGAGGGGACCCGCGACTTCTTCATCAACTCGCTCATGCGGCACGTCACGACGCGCCGCTCCGAACCCGCGCAGGCCCCCGCGTGAGCCCCCTCGGGACGCCGCCCGCCGGGATGATGATCGACGTCCACGGGCACCTGGCCGCCGCGGGCGCGGGCGGGCTCGGGCCGCCGAGCCTGTTCGACCCCGAGGGCTCGATCGAGGCCAAGCGCGAGCAGGGCATCGGGCTCACGGTGATCGGCAGCCCGTGCGGCGCGGGCTCGATGCTGCCCGGCGCGGCGGCGGACAACTACAAGCAGCCCGTCGCCAAGGTCCGCGCGTACAACGAGGCGATCGGCGACCTCGTCGACCGCTTCCCGGACGCGCTGCGCGCCTACGCCTACCTCGACCCGTTCGGCGGGGACGCGATGCTGGAGCAGGCAGCCGAGCTGACGAGGGACCCGCGCTTCGTCGGGCTGATCGTCAACAGCAGCGTCGACGGGGAGTACCTGAGCGCGCCGCGCGCGGACGGCTTCTTCGCGATGGCCGCCGAGACGGGCGTGCCGGTGCTGGTGCACCCGCCCGCCGCGCCGGTCGGGACGGCCGCGATGGGCGGGCACCTCGGCCTCGTCGAGCACGCGGTCAGGCCGTGCGACATCACGGCGGGCATCGCCGCGATCGTGTGCGCGGGCTGGCTGGAGCGCTACCCCGCCGTCCGGCTGATCGCCGCGGGCGGCGGTGGCGGGCTCGCGCACCTCCCGGAGAAGCTGGACGCGGCGATGCGCCCGTGGCCGGGCCAGCCGCCGTCGGGCCCGCACGGTTCGCCGGGGACGGTGGTGCCGAGCGAGTCGCTCGCCCGGATCCACGTCGACACCTCCTTTCCGAACGCGGCGCAGCTGCGCGCCAACCTGACGACGTTCTCCGCCTCCCAGATTCTTCTCGGAACGGATGCGCCGCCATTGATGGACCAGCTGAAGCCCATTACCGACATCATCGCGAGCGAACTGCGCGACCCGGCCGAACGCGAGCGGGTCGCCTGGCGGAACGCGGCGGAGCTCTTCGATCTGGCCTGACCGGCCATGAACTTGTCCTGAACCTGCCCTGACCATTTTCCAATCGACGGCCGCGCACCTGGCCCCCGGGGTGCGCGGCCGTCGGCATGCCCGGACACGTGGGGCTTCTCCACCTTGCGGAGGATGGTCCGGCTTCGGTGAGGAGGCCGCAATTCACGTCGGCGGGGGAAGACCCGGCCCGTCCTGACATTTAACCTAAAGGTGATTCCAAGGGAAACCTAAGGAGCACCTGTGACCGACCGGATTCTCATAGTCGCACGAATGCGACCTGATTCAGCCGACGCGGTGGCCGGGTTGTTCGGCGCGTCCGACGAGACGGAACTGCCCCGGGTCCTCGGGGTGACCCGCCGGAATCTCTTCCGGTACCAGGATCTGTACTTCCACTACGCCGAGTTCGCCGGCCCCGCGTCCGAGGCGATGGCCGTGGCGCGGGAGCGCGGCGACTTCCGGCGGCTGAGCGACGAGCTGAGCCCGCACATCGCGCCGTTCGACCCGGCGACCTGGCGCGGCCCCGCCGACGCGATGGCGCGCGGCTTCTACGAGTGGACGGGGGACGCCCGATGACCGCCCTCGACGCGCGCGGCGCCGCGCTCGCCGCGGACCCGGCGGAGGAGAAGTGGCTCCGGTGCGGGCGGTGCGGCGTGTCGGTCTACATCCCGCGCCTCGTCCGCAACCGGCACGTGTGCCCCGAGTGCGGGCACCACCGCCGCCTCGGCGCCCGCGAGCGCCTCGACGTCCTGGTGGACGAGGGGTCCTTCAGCCCGGCGGAGCAGGTGCGCGGCGCGGACCCGCTCGGGTTCAGCGACTCCCGCCCCTACACCGACCGGCTCGCGACGGCGCGGCGGCGGACCGGCCTCGCGGACGCGATGCTCTACGGCGGCGCCGCGATCGGCGGGCACCCGGTCATGGTCGCGGTCATGGACTTCGGGTTCATGGGCGGCAGCATGGGCTCGGCGGTCGGCGAGACGGTGGCGCGGGCGGCCGAGGAGGCCGAGGCGCGGCGGTGGCCGCTGGTCCTGGTCGCCGGGTCCGGCGGCGCCCGGATGCAGGAGGGCGCGCTCTCGCTGATGCAGATGGCGAAGACGGCGCAGGCCCTCGAACGGCTCCGGGACGCGGGCGTGCCGTCGGTCTGCGTGCTGACCGACCCGACGTTCGGCGGCGTCACCGCGTCGTTCGCGACGCTGGCCGACCTGCTGGTCGCCGAGCGCGGCGGCCTGATCGGGTTCGCCGGGCCGCGCGTGATCGAGGCCGCGACCCGGGAGACGCTGCCCGCCGGGTTCCAGACGGCGGAGTACCTCAAGGAACAGGGCATGCTCGACCGGGTGGAGCCGCGCGACGGCCTGCGCCCGCTCCTCGCCCGGCTGCTGACCCTGCTCGCGGGCGACCGCAAGCCGCCGTCCGGCGCCTCCGCCGGGACCGCGGCGAGGACGGCGGCCCGCGCCTCCGGACGCAGCGCGTGGGAGACCGTCCGGCTGGCCCGCGACATCGCCCGGCCGACGACGCTCGACTACATCTGGCGGATCTGCGGCGACTTCGTGGCGCTGCACGGCGACCGGCACTTCCGCGACGACCCGGCGATCGTCGGCGGCATCGGCGACATCGACGGCGTCAGCGTGATGATCATCGGCCACCAGAAGGGCCACGACACCAAGGAGCTCGTCGCCCGCGGGTTCGGGATGCCGGGCCCCGAGGGCTACCGCAAGGCGCTGCGCCTGATGCGCCGGGCCGACACGCTCGGCCTGCCCGTCGTCACGCTCGTCGACACGCAGGGCGCGGCGCCCGGCATCGGCGCCGAGGAGCGCGGCCAGGCGTGGGCGATCTCCGAGTGCGTCGCCGGGATGTCGCGGCTGCGGGTGCCGGTCGTCTCCACCGTCACCGGGGAGGGCGGCAGCGGCGGCGCGCTCGCGCTGGCCGTCGCCAACACCGTGCTGATGATGGAGAACGCCTGCTACTCGGTGATCAGTCCGGAGAGCTGCTCGACGATCCTGCACGGCGACCCGTCGAAGGGCGCCGAGATGGCCGAGGCCCTGCGCGTCACCGCGCCGGAACTGCTCGCGCTCGGCGTCGTCGACGGGGTGGTGGACGAGCCGGAGGGCGGCGCGCAGGCCGACCCCGCCGCGGCCGCCGCGTCCCTGAAGGCCGCCGTGCTGTCCGCGCTCGCGGACCTCGGCGGGCTGGACGGCGGCGAACTGCGCGACCGGCGCCACGCCCGGTTCCGCCGCCAGGGGGTGGTCGTCGATGGCTGAGCCCACCGCGTCCGCCGAGCAGACCGAGCGGACCGAGCAGACCGAGCAGACCGGCCAGACCGGCCGGCCCGCACGACCCGCCGAGCAGCCGGGGCACGAGTCGCTGCGGCTGCTCCGCGAGGAGGTCAGCCACCTCGTCAAGACCGTCCCCGGGCCGGTCACCAGCGTGTCCGCGCGCCTCGGCGAATGCGTTCTCGAGGTCACCTGGGCGTCGCAGGCCGCCCCAAACGTCGAGCGCACCGTCATCGCCGCCCCGGCCCCCGCGGAGGCTTCCGCGGAGGCCCCCGCGCCGCCCGCCGACGACACGCTCAAGCGCGTCACCGCCCCGCTCGTCGGGACGTTCTACGTGGCGCCCGAGCCCGGCGCGCCCCCGTTCGTCCAGCCGGGCGACCGGATCGAGGCCGGCCAGACGATCGGGATCGTCGAGGCGATGAAGCTGATGAACCCGGTCGTGTCCGACTGGGCCGGCGAGGTGCTCCAGGTGATGGCGGCCGACGCCGAGCCGGTGGAGTTCGGGCAGGTCCTCGTCAGGGTCAGGACGGAGCGGACATGAGCCGCCCGATCGGCACGGTGCTGATCGCCAACCGGGGCGAGATCGCGTTGCGGGTGGCGCGCTCCTGCCGCGAGATGGGGGTGCGCAGCGTGGCGGTCTACTCGACCGCCGACCGCGACTCCGCCGTCGTCCGGTACGCGGACGAGGCGGTGCACATCGGGCCCGCGCCGGCCCGCCGCAGCTACCTGTACGTGCCGAACATCGTCGAGGCCGCGTTGCGCACCGGCGCCGACGCCGTCCACCCGGGCTACGGGTTCCTGTCCGAGGACCCCGACTTCGCGCAGGTGTGCGCGGAGAACGGGCTCGCCTTCATCGGCCCGCGCCCGGACGTGATGGAGTGCGTCGGCGACAAGGCCCGGGTCCGCGCGCTCATGGGCGCGGCCGGCCTGCCGCTGCTGCCGGGCAGCGACGGCAGCGTGCCGACGCTCGCGGCCGCCGAGGAGGTCGCCGCCGAGATCGGCTACCCGGTGATCGTGAAGGCGGCGGCCGGGGGCGGCGGGCGCGGCATCGAGGTCGCCCGCGACCGCGCCGACCTCCAGGAGGTGTTCCGCCGGACGACCGCGCTCGCGCGCCAGGTGTTCGGGATCGGGGACGTCTACCTGGAGAAGTTCGTCCCGGCGGCGCGGCACGTGGAGGTCCAGCTCCTCTGCGACGAGCACGGCGCGGCCGTCCACCTGGGGGAGCGGGACTGCTCGCTGCAACGCCGCAACCAGAAGCTCGTGGAGGAGTCGCCGTCGCCGGGGCTGGCCGGGGACCTGCGCGACGCGCTGGGCGAGTACGCCCTCACGGGGGCGCGCGCCGTCGGCTACACCGGCGCGGGGACGATGGAGTTCCTCGTCGACACCTCCGGCGCGCTCACGTTCATGGAGATCAACGGGCGCATCCAGGTCGAGCACCCCGTCACCGAGATGATGACCGGAATCGACCTGGTCAAGGAGCAGATCCGCGTCGCCGCCGGGGAGCCCCTCGGGTACGGGCAGGACGACGTCCGCCCGCACGGCGCGGCGCTGGAGTGCCGCGTCAACGCCGAGGACCCGGCCGCCGGGTTCCGGCCCACCCCGGGACGCCTTGAGGTGTTCCGCCCGCCGGGCGGCCCGGGGGTGCGGGTCGACTCGGGGTTCGCGCAGGGCGACTCCGTCCCGCCGAACTACGACTCGCTCATCGCCAAGCTTGTCACCTGGGCGCCGACCCGGGACGAGGCGATCGAGCGGGCGCTGCGCGGGCTCGCCGAGTTCGCCGTGCGGGGCCCCGGCGTCGCCACGACCATCCCGCTGCTCCAGCGCCTGCTGACGCACCCGGTGTTCGTCCGGGGCGAGCACACGACCCGATTCGTCGACGCACTCATGGCCGGGCCGAGACCGGCCGAGGAACAGGAGAGATAAGCGATGCCCACGCAGCACATCACCGACGCGGACGTCCTGGAACTGCTCGTCGCCGTCGGGTTGGACCGCGCCGCCGGCGCCGAGTCGCTCGCCCGCTCGTTCGAGGACCTCAACCTCGACTCGCTGGCCCGGATGGAGATCGCCACCCGGATCCAGGACCGCTACGACATCGACGTCGAGGAGGACCTGACCGCCGAGCTGACCCCCGAGGGGCTGCGGCGCATGGTCGTCGAACGCCGTCCCGCCGCCTGACCCGCCGGAAACCGCACGCCCGAGGGAGCCCACCGTGATCGGACACACCGACAACGCCATCGAGATCGACGCGCCCGTCCCCTTCGTCTTCGCGCAGACCAACGACGTGCGGAGCTGGCCGGAGCTGTTCAGCGAGTACGCCAAGGCCGAGATCCTGGAGGAGGGGACGGACTCGGTCACCTTCCGCCTCACCATGCACCCGGACGAGCAGGGCCGCGAGTGGGCCTGGGTGTCGACCCGGGCCTGGGACACGAGCACCTGGACCGTCCGGTCCCGGCGGGTCGAGAAGGGCCCGTTCGAGTTCATGAACATCACCTGGACGTTCGAGGAGCTGGCGCCCGACCGCACCCGCATGCGCTGGGTGCAGGACTTCGAGATGAAGGAGGGCGCGCCGCTGGACACCGCCGGGATGACCGAGCGGATCAACGCCAACACCGCCGTCCAGATGGATCTGATCAAGGACAGGCTGGAGCGGCGGCGCCGGACGGTCGTCGGCTTCCACGACGTGCCCGCCAACCGGCGGCGCGGCGGCGACCTGCGCGCGATGGTGTCGCCCGCGACATCGGGCTCGACGTCCGGGTTCTGCGGGGCGGTGCGGCTCGCGCCGGGTGAGAAGGTCACCGAGCACTACCACCCCTACTCCGAGGAGTACCTGTTCGTCGCGACCGGCGAGTTGCGGGTCGAACTGGATGGCGAGCCGATGGCGGTCGGCGCCGAGCAGGCGCTGCTGATCCCGCGCGACGTCCGGCACCGGCTCGTGAACGAGGGGGACGCGGAGGTCCTCGCGGTGTTCCAGCTCAGCCCGCTCGCGCCGCGGCCGGAGCTCGGCCACGTCGACACCGAGGAGTACCCCGGGGAGGCGTCGTGAGGCGCGTCGCGGTCACCGGGATCGGGGTCGTCGCGCCCGGCGGCCCGTCCCGCGAGGAGTTCTGGCAGCGGATCGTGGACGGCAAGCCCGCGATCCGGCGGATCAGCGCGTTCGAGCCGTCCGGCTACCGGTCGCAGATCGCCGCCGAGATCGACTTCGACCCGGCCCGGTACGGGCTGACGCCGCGTGAGACACGGCGGATGGACCGGTTCGTCCAGTTCGCGGTGGCCTGTGCGGACGAGGCGCTCGCCGACTCCGGGATCGAGCCGGCGGACCGGGACCGGGTCGGGGTGTCGCTCGGCTCCGCCGTCGGCGCGACGATCACACTGGAGGACGAGTACGTGGTCGCGAGCGACCACGGCCGCGACTGGGTCGTCGACCACCGGCACGCGATGCCGTTCCTGTACCAGGCGCTCGTGCCGTCCAGCGCGGCGGCGGAGCTGTCGGTCCGCTACGGGGCGCGCGGCCCGGCGGCGGTCGTGTCGACCGGCTGCACGTCCGGGATCGACGCGCTCGGGCACGCCCTCCAGCTCATCCAGGACGGCGAGGCCGACGTGATGATCGCCGGGGCGGCCGACGCGCCGATCTCCCCGATCACGGTCGCGTGCTTCGACGCGATCCGGGCGACGACCCCGTCCAACGACGACCCGGAGCAGGCGTCCCGCCCGTTCGACAACGACCGCCGGGGCTTCGTGCTCGGCGAGGGCGCCGCCGTCCTCGTGCTGGAGGAGCTGGAGCACGCGCGGGCGCGCGGCGCGGACATCTACTGCGAGGTCAGCGGGTACGCGGCCCGCGCCAACGGGTTCCATATGACGGGTCTGCGCCCGGACGGGTTCGAGCTCGGCGTGGCGATCGCCGACGCGCTCGACCAGGCGACGCTGAACCCCGACGACATCGGCTACATCAGCGCGCACGGCTCGGGCACCAAGCAGAACGACCGGCACGAGACCGCCGCCTACAAGCGCGCGCTCGGCGACGCCGCCCGGGACGTGCCGATCAGCTCGATCAAGTCGGTGGTCGGGCACTCGCTCGGCGCGATCGGCTCCATCGAGATGGCGGCGTGCGCGCTGGTCATCGACCGGGGCGTGATCCCGCCGACCGCGAACCTGCACACCCCCGACCCCGAGTGCGACCTCGACTACACGCCGCTCGTGGCGCGGGAGGCCCGCGTCGACCACGTCCTGTCGGCGGGCAGCGGGTTCGGCGGGTTCCAGTCCGCGCTGGTGTTCAGCCGGGCGGGGGCGTCATGAGCCCGCGCCGCGCCGTCATCACCGGGCTCGGGGTCGTCGCGCCGACCGGCATCGGCGTCACCGGGCACTGGGAGGCGACGCTGGCGGGCGAGTGCCGGATCTCGCCCGTCCGCGACTTCGACGCCTCCGCGCTGCCGGTGCGCCTCGCCGGGCAGGTGGATGGGTTCGAGCCCGCGGAGTTCGTCGAGAACCGGCTCGCCGTCCAGACCGACCGGTGGACCTGGCTGGCCCTCGCCGCCACCCAGCTCGGGTTCGTGGACGCCGCGCTCGACCCGGCGAAGGAGGACCCGTTCCAGCTCTCGGTCGTGACGGCGAGCGCGTCCGGCGGCAACGCCTTCGGGCAGCGGGAGATCCAGGCGCTGTGGCAGGAGGGCCCGCGCCAGGTCAGCGCCTACCAGTCGATCGGCTGGTTCTACGCGGCGAGCAGCGGCCAGATCTCGATCAGGCACAAGCTGAAGGGCGCCTGCGGGGTGCTGGTCGCCGACGCGGCGGGGGCGGTGGAGGCGCTCGCGTCGGCCCGCCGCCAGATCGGCCGGGGGCTCGCGGCGGTCGTGACCGGCGGCACCGAGGCGCCGCTGTCGCCGTACGCGCTGGCCTGCCAGACGAGCCAGGGGACGCTGAGCGGCGAGACCGACCCGGCCCGCGCGTACCGTCCGTTCGCCGGCGACGCGACCGGCCACGTGCCGGGGGAGGGCGGCGCGATCCTCGTCGTCGAGGAGCTGGCGCACGCGCGCCGGCGCGGCGCCCCGCAGGTCTACGCGGAGGTCGCGGGCACCGCTTCCACCCACGACGCCTTCCACGTCACCGACGCCGCGCCCGACCACACGCAGCTCGCGCGGGCGATCCGGCTGGCGCTCGAACGCGCGGGCGCCGGGCCGGGCGACATCGGCGCCGTCTTCGCCGACGGCGCCGGGGTCCCGGCCCTCGACCGGCTGGAGGCCGCCGCGCTCCGCGAGGTGTTCGGGGCCCGGGGGGTGCCGGTGGCGGTGCCGAAGACCATGACCGGACGGCTGTGCTCCGGCGGCGCGGCCCTCGACCTGGCCTGGGCCGCGCAGGCGCTGAGCACCGGGATCATCCCGCCGTCGGTGAACCTGGCCGGGCGGGACGACCTCGACCTGGTCACCGGGCCGAGGGAGGCGCCGGGCCTCACCGCCGCACTCGTGGTGGCGCGCGGTGCCGGAGGCTTCAACTCGGCGGCCGTCCTGAGGAGGTTCGATGCGTGACACGCAGGCCCGTCACCGGTGGATGGCCGTCGGCTCGGCGCTGCTGCTCGCGCTCTCGCTCGCGGGGGGCGGCGACGCCGAGGCCGAGACGCCTCCGGCCCATGCGGAGGGGGCGCTCCCGAGCGGCGCGACGTGGGTCATGGACGTCCCGTCCGGCTGGAACGGCACCGTCCTGCTCTACAGCCACGGCTACGTCGCCGAGGGGCAGCCGAACCCGGCGCGCAACGCCTCCACCGACGCCGTCCGCGACGCCGCGCTCGCCCGCGGCTACGCGCTGATCGGCTCGTCCTACTCGCGGACGGGCTGGGCGGTCGGCGAGGCCGTCCCCGACCAGCTCGCCACCCTGGAGGAGTTCACCCGCCGCTTCGGCGCGGCGCGCCGTGAGATCGCGTGGGGTACGTCCTACGGCGGCCTCGTCACCACGGCGCTGGCGGAGCGGCACGGCGACCGCTTCGACGGGACCCTCGCGCTGTGCGGCCTGCAACAGGGCGGCGTCGCCCACTTCAACGCCCTGCTCGACACCACCCACGCGGTGAAGACGCTCATCGGCGGGCTCGACGACGTGCCGCTGACCGGCGTGCCCGACCAGGCGACTGCGACGCGCTGGGCGGGCCGGGTGACCGAGGCGCTGCGCCGGGCGCAGGAGACCCCGGAGGGGCGCGCCCGCGTGTCCCTGGCGGCGGCCCTGTACAACCTGCCGTCCTGGCCGGGGCCGATGGTGCCCGAGCCCGCGCCGGACGACTACGACACCTGGGAGGTCAACCAGCACCGGCACATGGTGGGCCCGTTCTTCAACGTCGCCTACACGTGGCGGGCGGAGGCCGAGGCGCGCGCCGGGGGCAACGTCTCCTGGAACCGCGGCGTCGACTACCGCTCGCTCCTCGCCGCGTCGTCCGACCGGAAGGAGGTCGAGGCGCTCTACGGCAAGGCGGGCCTGTCCCTGCGCGCCGACCTGCGGGCGCTGAACGCGGGGGCCCGGGTGGCGCCCGAGCCGTCGGCGGTGGCGAACCTGGCGCGCACCGGCCTCTTCAGGGGAAGCCTGCGGGCGCCGATGCTGACCGTCCACACGACGGGCGACGGCGTGGTGCCGATCCAGGTGCAGAACAGGTACCGGCGCCTCGTCGGCGACGGCGCGCTGCTCGGCCAGGCGTACGTCCGGCGGGCGGGCCACTGCGCCTTCACCGCCGGCGAGGTGCTGGCGGCGCTCGGGGCCCTGGAGGCGCGGCTGGACGGGCGGACCTGGTCGCTCGACCCCGCCGCGCTCAACCGGGCCGCGCGGGACATCGACCCGGCCGCGCCCGCGTTCACCCCCGCCGCTCCCGGCCCCTACCTGCGTCCCTTCGACGCCCCGCACCACCCGGACGGAAAGGGAGGCTCGTGATGCGGTTGACGGTGTTCGGCGCGACGGGCGGCATCGGCGGGCCGTTCGTCCGCCAGGCGCTCGACGCGGGCCACGAGGTCACGGCGGTGGTGCGCGGCGACCCGGCGGCCCTCATCGACGAGATGCGGGAGCGCGCGGGCCGGTTCATCGCGGTCCGGGCCGACGTCATGGACCCGGTCGGGGTCGAGCCCCACATCTCCGGCCGCGACGCCGTCGTCTCCGTCCTCGGCTCGCCCGGCCGGGGGCCGTCCACGGTCCGCGTGGAGGGCGCCCGGAGCGTGACGGCGGCGATGGGGAAGGCCGACGTGCGACGCCTCGTGATCGTGAGCACGAGCGCCGCGTTCACCGAGGTGAAGGACGACCCGTTCGCGCGGCTCGTCGTCAAGCCCCTCGTGCGCCGAATCCTCAAGCACCCCTTCGCCGACGCGCGCGGGATGGAGCGGGTCGTCCGCGAGTCCGACCTCGACTGGACGATCGTCCGGTCGCCCCGGCTCACGGGCGGCGGGCTCACCCGCGACTACCGGATGGGCGTGGACGGGGGACTGCGGGGCGCCTACCGCATCTCCCGCGCGGACCTCGCCGACTGCCTGATCGGGATCATCGACGATCCCGACTTCCACCGGGCGACGGTGTCGCCCGGGTACTGACCCGCCCGCTCCTCGGCGCGCTCCCTCGTGAGCAGCCGGCGCCCTTGGTCCTCGTTCCGCCCGTGAGGACCAAGGGCGCTGCCGGGCGCGGGGGTCAGTTCCGGGGTCAGTTCCGCTTGGCCTGGCCGATCACGCCGCAGGCGAAGCGTCCGCCCGCGTCGCCCGTGGCGAGGGACGCGGCGTCCGGCCCCTTCTTGCCGTCGGCGGTGGTGTAGCGGTCGGGGATGTTGGCCTGGTTGTCGGGCAGCGCGTGGATGATGATCGCACTGCCGTCGGCGTCCAGCAGGTGCTTGGCCTGGAAGCGGTCGGTGACGGTCTCGCCGGACCCGCGCCCGTTCTCGTCGACCAGCAGCGTCGGCAGGTCGCCCGAGTGCGAGGGGTGGGTGTGGGTGGAGTCGAGGTTCAGGTGGCCGCCCGCGGTGAAGAACGGGCTGACCTTGCCGGTGTTCGGGTCGACGGCCTCGGGGTCGCACTTGCCGGTCGTGTGGACGTGGAAGCCGTGGAAGCCGGGCGGCAGGTTCCACGCCCGGACCGTCAGCCTCTCGTGGGTGGGGCCCTGGTCGGCGACGGTGAGCGCGCCGACCACGTTGCCCTTGGCGTCGCGGATCTGGGCGGTGAGGGCGCGGTGGCCGCCGTCGGTGGCGGCGTTGACGGCGGCCGATACCGCCACCGTCCCCGCGAGCCCGCCGACCGTGGCCAGCACCGTGAGATGGGCGACCGAAAGGATCTTCTTCATTCCGTCCCTTTCCGGATGGGCGGGCAACGGGGGCAAGGCACCCGCCGGGGCCCTTGGTAGCGCGGCAGGCCCTGCGGCGCAAGGGTTCCGGCGAACCGGGCAGGCAAGGAACAAGGATTGGCAGCGACGGTCAGAACGCAGGTGAAGGGGTCTGGTCTTATCCAAGAATTAATAGGAAACTTACCTATCGGATCGGCCCCACCCCTGTCCCCGCCAAACGGGAGCCACGATGTCCGTCAGGACCCACCCCACGTCCCACGCCCCCCGCACAGCCTCCCATCCCGCCCCCTACGTCCTCGCCGTAGGACGGTTGTTCCTGGCCTGGATCTTCCTCTGGGCCTTCCTCGACAAGCTCTTCGGCTTCGGCAAGCCGACCAAGTCCGGCTGGCTGGACGGGACCTCCCCGTCCAAGGGCTTCCTCAGCCACACCGAAGGCCCCTTCAAGGGCATGTTCCACGCCATGGCAGGTCAGACCTGGGTCGACGCGGCCTTCGTGTTCGGTCTCGGCGGCCTCGGGATCGCGCTGACCCTCGGCATCGGCCTGCGCATCGCCGCGGCGGGTGGAACGCTCCTGCTCCTCAACCTGTGGGCCGCCTCGCTGTGGCCCGAGGCCAACCCGTTCATGGACGAGCACTGGATCTACGCGGCGCTGCTCGTCGCGGCCGCGTACGCCAACGCCGGCGACGTCCTCGGCCTCGGGGGCCGCTGGTCCCGGACGGCCCTCGTCCGCCGCTACCCGTTCCTGCGCTGAGGCCGACTCCCCGCGCTGATATTCAGCGCTGAGCCACCCTCACGGCGGGCCGTTGTAATGGCCGGTCCGAAAAAGGCGACCCGCCGTGAGGGGACAGCGACAGATGACCTCGCGCGCAAGCGCGGTATTCCCTTTCAGAAAGGCCCCGGCTTCAGGAAGGTCCCTGATCGACCCGGGGAAGACGGCCGAGGGTGGCCGCGTACTCCGCCACCAGCTCCCCGACGATCTCCGCCGCCGGAAGGATCTCCTTCACCAGGCCCGCCGACTGCCCGGCCTCGACCTTGCCCCGCACGACGTCTCCCTCGAACGCCGCCATCCGCAGCGTGGACGCGGCGAACACGGCGCGCCGCAGGTCCAGCTCCGCGCCGGTGCGCTCCAGCTCGCCCATCCGGTCGGCGAACTCGTTGGCCAGCAGCCGGATCATGCCGAGCTGGTGGCCGACCGTCCGGGTGTCGCCGACCCCGGCCGCGAGGACGGCCTCCTTGTAGGCGGGATGCAGGTTCGACTCCACGCTCGCGAGGAACCGGGTGCCGAACTGCGCGCCGTCCGCGCCGAGCGACAGCGCCGCCGCGAGGCCCGCGCCGTCGGCGAAGCCGCCCGAGGCGACGATCGGGACGCCGGGCGCCGACCGCACCACCGACCGCACCATGACCAGCGTGGAGACCAGCGCGGCGGGCGGATGGCCGCCCGCCTCCGCGCCCACGACGACGAGCCCGTCCACCCCGGCGGCGACGGCCTTGGCGGCGTGCTCCTCGCCCGCGACGACGTGCAGGCAGGTCGTCCCGAGGTCCTTGAACCGCGGCAGGTAGCGCTTCGGGCCGCCCTGCGAGGCGATCAGGATCGGCACCCGCCGCTCGCACAGCAGGTCGATGACCTCGTCCACGCCCTTGCGGTACAGCGGCAGGTTCACCGCGTACGGGCGGTCGGTGCCCGCCTCGACCTCGTCGATGGCGCGCTCCAGGTCGGGCAGCCGCATCGGCCCGGCGGCGATCACGCCGAGCCCGCCCGCGCGCGAGACCGCGAGCGGCAGCGCCGAGCCCGACGAGGCCCACGACATCCCGGCCTGGACGATCGGCAGGTCGGTCCCGAGGAGCCGGGTGAGCGGCGTGTCGATCCTCACCCGTCCTCCAGCAGCTTGCGCGCGTGCTCGGCGAGGTGCCGCTTCTGCACCTTCGAGCTGGCCGTCATGCCGAACTCCTCGAAGCCCGCGACGACCCGCAGGTGGCGGGGCGCCTTGAACCCGGCGAGCCGCTCGCGCGCCCAGCCGAGGATCTCCTCCGGCTCGGCCTCGCGGCCCTCGGTGAGGACGACGAACGCGAACGGCACCTCGATCAGCCGCGCGTCGGGCACGCCGACCACCGCCGCCTGCTTGATCTTCGGATGGCGGTGCAGGCAGTCCTCCACCTCGGTCGGGGAGACGTTCTCGCCGCCGACCCGGATCAGGTCCTTGGCGCGGCCGACGAACTCCAGCCGCCCGTCCGGGCCGAGCCGTCCGAGGTCGCCGGTGGACAGCCAGCCGCCGGGGGAGAGGGCGGCGGCCGTCTCGTCGGGCATCTCGAAGTAGCCCTTCATGACGTTCCAGCCGCGCACGAGGATCTCCCCGACCCCGCCGGCCGGCACCTCGCGACCGGTCTCGGGGTTGCGCAGCCGCACCTCGACGCCGGGCTCGGGCAGCATCCGCCCGGACGCCCGCACGTCCTCGGGCTCCCACCAGGCCGACTGCGCCACGTTCGGGGACGCCTCCGACAACCCGTACCCGACGACGCACTCGGTGGCGCCCAGCTCGTCGATGATCCGCCGGACGATCCCGGGCGACGCCGCCGCCCACGCGCCGCGCAGGTTCAGCCTCCGTCCCGGACGGTCCGGATGGTCGAGCAGCATCAGCGCGATCGTGTCGTTGCCGGAGAAGTGCGTGCAGCGCTCGGCCTCCATCAGCCGCAGCGCCTCGCCGGCCTCGAACCGGTCCATGGTCACGAGCGTCGTGACGTGCTGGAGGCACGCCAGCACCGACAGCGTGCTGCCCGCCGCGTGGAAGAACGGCCGCGCGCTGTGGAACCGGTCGCCCGCGCGCAGCCCGAGCCGCGCGCCGGAGAAGAACGCGTCCGCGCACATGTTGCGGTGCGTCAGCAGGACGCCTTTCGGATAGGACGTCGTGCCGGAGGTGTACTGGATCAGCAGCACGTCGCCGGGCGCCGAGCACGGCTCGACGGGCGGCGCGTCCGCGGCGAGGAAGTCCTCCCACGACCGCGCGGCGGACGGCACGTCCGCGCCGAGCACGACCACGTCCCTCAGGTCGGGCAGCGCCGGGTCGGGCAGGGCCTTGTCGACGCCGGGGCAGATCCGCCGCAACATCGCGGTGAACTCGCTGCTGAGGAACCGGTCGGCGGTGAACAGCAGCGTCGCGCGGGACTGCCGCAGCACGTAGGCGATCTCGTCGGCCCGCAGCCGCGTGTTGACCGGCACGGTCACCGCGCCGAGCGAGCCGATCGCGACGAACAGCGACACCCAGCGTGGACCGTTCCCGAGGCAGACCGCGACATGGTCGCCCCGGCCGACGCCGGCGGCGGCCAGCGCCGCGCGGACGGCCGCGACCTCCGCGTCCAGCTCCGCGTAGGTGATGTTCCCCTGCGCGGAGACGACCGCCTGGACGTCCGCGCCCACGGCCGCCGCGCGCCGCAGCGCCGCGTCGGCGGTCAGCGGGCAGATCGCCTCCAGGTTCACCGGCCCTCCCTCTTCCCAGTCTGTTCTCCCGAGGAGGGACGACCCCCCACACCCCCCGGAAAAGCCTGTTTCTCCGAGGGGGGACGACCCCCCGCACCCCCCGGAAAGGCTTTTTCTCCCGAGGCCGGACGGATCGACCCGTCGAACGCGCTGACCCCGGCGCGCCAGGCGCCGTCGGCCAGGCAGCGCTCGATCGCGGCCATCTCGATCCTGATGCCGTTGGCGAGGTCGGTCTCCGCGCCGAGGTCGATCGCCTGCTTGGTGAGGGCCATCGCGAGCGGCGGCGCGTCCGCGATCGTCCGCGCGAGCCGCTCCCCGGCCTCGGCCAGCTCCGCCGCCGGGACGATCCGCGCGACCAGCCCCACCGCCGCGGCCTCCTCGGCGCCCATCGTCCGGGAGGTGAACAGCAGCTCCTTCGCGCGGCGCTTGCCGATCACCCGCTGGAGCCGCTGCGTCGCGCCGACCGTGCCCCAGTGCGGCTCGGGGAACCGGAACGTGGCGTCGTCGGAGGCCACCACGAAGTCGCAGGACATGGCGATCTCCCCGCCCGACCCGACGACCGGGCCCTGCACCAGCGCGACCACCGGCTTGGAGCAGCGCTCGATCGCCTCGTAGGCGGCGAAGGAGGCGAGCCGCCGCGAGCGCACCCACGCCTCGTCCCGCCCCTTGCGCTCGCGCAGGTCGGCGCCCGCGCAGAACGCGGGCCCGTTCGCGCGCAGCAGGACGGCGCGGACGTCCGGGTCGGCGTCCAGCTCGGCGAACGTCTCGCGCAGCCGGTGGCACATCGGGAGGTTCAGCGCGTTGCGCGCGGCCGGCCGGTTCAGCACGGCGTGCGCCACGCCGTCCTCCCGGCGCACCAGCACGGGATCGTCGTCCCTCTCGTCGGCACTGCCAGCGGACATGCTCAAATCGTCCCTTCGTCGCGAAGCCGGGAGATCTCCGCCTCGCCGAGCCCGAGCAGCTCGCCGAGCACGGCGGCGGTGTCGGAGCCGAGCAGCGGCGGCGCGGCGGGCTCCGGATCGTCGTAGCCGTCGATGCGCAGCGGGGTGCGCAGCGCCGGAAAGCGGCCCTCGACGGGGTGGTCGAAGTGCCGGACCATGCCGCGTTCCACGGTGTGGGGGTCGGCGAGCGTCTCCCGCACCGAGTTCACCTCGCCGGCGGGCACGCCCGCCGCGCGCAGCGCCGTGGCCAGCTCGTCGCGCCGCCACCCCGCGAACGCCTCGGTGAGGGCCGCGGTCACGTGGGCGCGCCGGGCGACGCGTCCGGCGTTGGTGGCGAGGTCGGGGTCGCCCGCCAGCTCGTCCAGGCCGAGGACCTTGCACAGCGGGCGCCAGTGGTGGTCGCTGCCGCTGATGTGCAGCCACCGGCCGTCCGCGCACTCGAACGCGGCCGACGGCACGCGCCCCGGGTGCCCGGTGCCGGTGCGCACCGGGTCCTCGTCCAGCGCGAACAGCCGCGCGGCGGCCACCGCGAGCAGGCTGACCTGCACGTCCATCATCGCGAGATCGGCGTGCCCGCCGCGCCCCGAGGCGTCGCGCCCGGCCAGCCCGGCGAGCGCGGCGATCACGATCCACAGCCCCGAGGTCAGGTCGGCGACCGGGACGCCCGCCTTGGCGGGCGGCGTGTCCGGGTGGCCGGTCAGCGCCATGACGCCCGACAGCGCCTGGAAGATCGTGTCGTAGCCCTTGCGGTCGGAGTAGGGCCCGGTCTGGCCGAAGCCCGTCCCCGACACATACACCAGGCGCGGGTTCTCCTTCGCCAGCGCCTCGTAGCCGAGCCCGCGCCGCTCCATCGCGCCGGGCAGGAAGTTCTCGACCAGGACGTCGGCCTGCCGGGCGAGCCCCCGCGCGATCTCCTGCCCCCGGGGGGAGGACAGGTCGAGCGTGATGGAGCGCTTGCCCCGGTTGAAGGCGAAGAAGTAGGCGCTCTCCCCGCCGGGGAGCTTCGGCTCGAACAGCCGCGACTCGTCCCCGCCGCCGGGCCGCTCCACCTTGATCACCTCGGCGCCGAGGTCGGCGAGGATCTGGGTGGCCATGGGCCCGGCGAGCACCCGGGAGAAGTCCAGTACGCGAATCCCGTCCAGTGGCCTCACGGGCGGAACCCGCGCATGATCGCGTTCACGTCCGCGCCGGTGCGCATGGCCTCCTCGAACGGCAGGTCGGCGACCCGGTAGAACAGCGCCTTGGCCGCGATCATCGCGTCGGCGTTCACCTCGGCCCAGCCGGTCGCGATCTCCAGCGCCGCCTCGACCTCCTCGCCCGGCTCGACGACCCGGTTGGCGATGCCGTACTCGGCCAGCTCGGCCGCGCTCAGGATCCGGCCGGTGCTGACCAGCTCGAAGGCGAGCTTGCGGCCGAAGTGCCGCTGCAACCCGGTCATCACGACCGCCGGGACCAGCGAGTGCCGCAGCTCGGGGTAGCCGAGCCTGGTGTCGGACGCGGCGACCATCATGTCGCAGCCGATCGCCAGGCCCGCGCCGCCGCCCATCGCGTGCCCGCGCACGGCGGAGACCACCGGCTTGGTGAGCTGCTGCGGGAGCATCTGGCTGCGCATCGTCAGCTCCGCGCGCTGGACGACCGCGCCCTGGTCGGCGGGCGTCAGGTCCTTGAACTCGGTCAGGTCGGCGCCCGCGCAGAACGCGCGCCCCGTCCCGGTCAGCACGACCGCGCGGACGGCGCCGTCGGCGTCGGCCGCCTGGAGCGCCGCGAGCAGCGCGGCGGTCAGTTCGGTGTTCAGCGCGTTCAGCTTGGCGGGACGGTTCAGCCGAAGCACACGGACGGCGCCGTGGTCCTCGGTGACCAGCACGTCGGTCGACGTTTCACGCGTGAGCATCCTGGAACTCCTTCCGGCCGGCCGGGCCGAACCCGGCGCGGGCGACCATGCTGTAGAGGGTCCGGCCGAGCGCCTCCTCGCACATCCGGGACGCGGCCATGACCTTGTCGAGGTCGAGCCCGGTGTCCACCCCCTCGGACTCCAGCAGGTTCACCAGGTCCTCGGTGCAGACGTTCCCCGTCATGCCCTCCCCGTACTGGATGCGGGCGGGGTGGCCGCCCACCCCGCCCAGGGAGCTGTCGAAGTCGCGGCACCCGGCCTCCAGCGCCGCCACGCAGTTGGCGATGCCCGAGCCCCGGGTGTTGTGGAAGTGCGCCACGACCGGGATGTCGGGCCGGGCCGACGACACCCGCTGGAACAGGGACCTCACCGCGCTCGGCGTGGCGAGGCCGGTGGTGTCGCCGAGCGTGACCATGTCCACGCCGAGGTCGGCGAAACGCGCCGCGTCCTCGGCGACGACGCCGGGGTCGACATATCCCTCGAACGGGCAGCCGAACGCGACCGAGACCACCCCGACCAGCCTGAACCGCCCGGCGGCGAGCCGCACCATCTCGGTGATCCTCGCCCACTGCCGTTCCCTGGTGGTGCGCATGTTGCGCTCGGTGTGCGACTCGCTCGCCGAGACCAGCAGGCTCAGCTCGTGCGCGCCGTGCCCGGCGTCGAGGTCGGCGAGGGCGCGCTCGACGGCGCGCGGGTTCGGGCAGGTCGCCTTGTACGACACGCCCGCCGGCCGGGGGAGCCCGGCCAGGACCTCGCTCGCGTCGGCGAACGCCGGGACCCGCCCGGGGTGGCTGTAGGAGGTCGCCTCGGCGCGGCGGAACCCCGCGTCGGCGAACGCGCCGATCAGGGCGATCTTGACGTCCGCCGGGACGTGCGTCTCCTCGTGCTGCAGGCCGTCACGGGCGAAGCATTCGCAGATCGTGACTCCGTCGGTCATGTACGGCCGCCCCTCCTGAAGTGTCGCCACACGGGTCATCACCTTGAGGGATACACGGCTGGTGTTGATGATGTCAACACCGCACGACGCGACGTGCGCGAGCGGTGACCGTCAGTGTTCGGCACGCTCCAGCGCGCGGCCCACGGCGGCCAGCTTGCGCAGCGCCGAGTCGAGGACTTCCTGCTCGTCAGGGCTGAGGCAGGCGAGAAAGGCCGCGTTGCGGTCGTTGGCGGCCGAGATCAGCCCGCGGTAGAGCGACTTCCCGCTGCGGGTCAGCGAGAGCTGCGTGGTGCGGCCGGGGCCGGGCTGGCGCTCCAGCAGGCCGCGCTCGGTCAGCTTGCCGACCACCCGGCTCATCTGCGCCTTGTCCAGCCCGGCGAGGCGGGCGAGCTGGTTGACGGTCTGCGGCTCGTCGGCGCCGAGCAGCGCGACCGTCCGCCATTCGTGCAGGCTGACGCCGTATTCGCGGCGGTAGCGGAGGGCGGCGCTGCGCGACAGCGCGTTCGCGACGCGGTGCAGCCGGTAGGACAACAGCTCCCGGATCGGCAGGAGTGCTGTCGTTTCGGCGGCGGGATCCGCGGAGCGGGCGGGATCTGCGTTCATGCGCCCACTGTAAAGCCGCGAATCGATACCGCGATAGGTGTTGACAAATACAACACTTGGTTCTCAGACTGCTGACCTGTACCGATCACCGTCGGTTGACCCGCATACCTGCCCACAGTACGAGGGAGGGCGCAATGCCCGCAGAGCCGTCCACCGCCACCCTGCTGATCGACGGGGAGTGGCGCACGGGGCCCGCCGCGTTCGAGGTGGTGGATCCGGCGACGCTGGAGGTCGTCGCGCACGCCGCCGACGCCGGCCCGGACGAGGCGCTCGCGGCGCTGGAGGCCGCCTGCGCGGCGTTCCCCGGCTGGCGCGCGACGGGCTCGGAGGACCGCGCCACGGCCCTGCGCGCCGCCGCCGCCGCGATCCGCGCCGCCGCCGGGCCGCTCGCCGAGCTGATGACCAGCGAGAACGGCAAGCCGCTGCACGAGGCGCGCGGCGAGGTCATGGGCAGCGCCCGGATGCTGGACTGGGCGGCCGAGGAGGGCCGCCGGGCCGACGGGCGGGTCACCCCGGGCAACCCGAACGGCCCCGGGCTGGTGCTGCGCACCCCGGTCGGCCCCGCCCTCGCGATCACCCCCTGGAACTTCCCCGCGAGCATGCTGGTCCGCAAGGTCGGCCTCGCGCTCGCCGCCGGCTGCCCGGTGATCGTCAAGCCCGCCGAGCAGACCCCGATGATCGGCACCGAGCTGGTGCGGATCATCAACGAGGCCGCCGCGCTGCCCGCAGGCGTGCTCCAGTCGATCACCACGACCCGCCCGGCCGAGGTCGTCGGCGCGCTGCTGGACGACCCGCGCCTGCGCAAGGTCAGCTTCACCGGCTCGACCGAGGTCGGGCTGAGCCTGATCCGCTCCACCGGGTCGCGGCTGCGCCGGACCTCGCTGGAGATGGGCGGGCACTCCCCGGCGGTCGTGTTCGACGACGCCGACCTGCCCGCCGCCGCCGCGGCCGTCAGCGCCGCCAAGTTCGCCAACGCGGGGCAGAGCTGCATCGCGATCAACCGGCTGTACGTCCAGCGCGGCGCGCTGGAGGCGTTCCTGCCGCTGCTGCTGGAGCGGGTCGCGGCGCTGCGCCCCGGGCACGGCGCCGACGAGGGCACGACGCTCGGCCCGCTGATCGACTT
The DNA here is from genome assembly GCF_009733595.1 of Actinomadura litoris. Taxonomy (GTDB): domain Bacteria; phylum Actinomycetota; class Actinomycetes; order Streptosporangiales; family Streptosporangiaceae; genus Spirillospora; species Spirillospora litoris. The sequence goes on from NZ_WOFH01000006.1 coordinate 32,542, forward strand.
CGCCGGCCTCGACAAGGTCGAGCGGCACGTCACCGACGCCGTCAAGCGCGGCGCCGCGGTCGCCGCCGGAGGCCGCCGCTGGAGCGCCGAGGGCGCCGCGCGCCCCGGGCTGGCCGGCGCGTTCTACGAGCCGACCGTTCTGACCGGGGTGGACGACTCGATGCTGATCAGCTCGGAGGAGACGTTCGGGCCGGTACTGCCGATCTACGCCTTCGACGACGACGAGGACGCCCTGAACCGCGCCAACGCGAGCGAGTACGGGCTCGCCGCCTACGTCTTCGGCTCGGCCCTCGGCCGGGTCTGGCGGGCGGTGGAGGCCCTGGACTTCGGCATCGTCGCGGTCAACGACCCGGCGCCGGTGCGGCCCGAGCTGCCCTTCGGCGGCATGAAGAACAGCGGCCAGGAGCGCGAGGGCGGCAGCGAGGGCATCGACGCCTACCTGGAGACCAAGTCCGTTTCGGTGAAGCTGTGAGGACGGTGGCATGACGATGGAGCAGCAGGCCACCCGCGAGCGGGCGGGTGCGGCACAGGCGAGGGACCTCGCCGAGCGGGACGTCCGCACGATCGTCCACCCGCACAGCGTGATCGGGGAGCCGGCCGAGCCGCTCGTCCTCGACCGGGGCGAGGGCGCGCTGGTGTGGGACGTGCGGGGCCGCTCCTACATCGACGGCACCTGCGGGCTGTGGCAGTGCCCGGTCGGCCACGGCCGCCGGGAGCTGGCCGACGCCGCCGCCGAGCAGATCGCGAAGCTGGAGTTCTACTCCTCCTTCGGCGACTACTCCAACGAGCCGTCGATCAAGCTGGCCGAGAAGCTGCTGGAGCTGGCCCCCGCGGGCCTGCGGCGGGTGTTCTTCACCAACGGCGGCTCCGAGGGCAACGAGACGGCGATCAAGCTGGCGCGGCTCGCGCAGCACCACGCCGGGCACCCCGAGCGCACCATCGTGCTCGCCCGCTCGGCCGGGTACCACGGGATGGGCGGCGGCTCGCTCGCCGCGACCGGCATCGACCGGCTGCGGGAGGGCTACGGGCCGCTCGTCCCGGGCATCGAGTTCCTCGGCAAGCCGCACGCCGTCGCCGGGGACCCCGGCACGGCCGACCGGCTGATCGCCGAGTTGGAGGAGCGGATCGAGTCGATCGGCCCGGAGCGGATCGCCGCGTTCATCGGCGAGCCCGTCCTCGGCGTCGGCGGCATGGTCCCGCCTCCGGACGGCTACTGGCCGAGGGTGCAGGAGGTCCTGCGCAGGCACGGCATCCTGCTGATCGTCGACGAGATCGTCACCGCGTTCGGGCGCACCGGCCACTGGTTCGCCAGCGAGCGCTACGGCATCGAGCCCGACATGATCGTCACTGCGAAGGGCCTGTCCAGCGGATACATTCCAATGGGGGCCGTTCTCATCGGCCAGCGCGTGCTCGACCTTGCCGAAGGCGCGGCCTTCCTGCACGGCTTCACCTACAACGGCCATCCTGTCGGCGCCGCCGTCGCCCTCGCCAACATCGAGATCCTGCGGCGGGAAAATCTTCTAGAACGAGCCACCACGCTCGGTACGCGGCTGCTGGACGCGCTGCGACCCCTTGAGGAGCTCGACCACGTCCTTGAGGTCCGCGGCGTCGGGCTCATGCTCGGCATCGAGTTCACCGGGGGCGACACCTCCGGGGTGCAGGCCGGGGCGCGCGCCGAAGGCGTGATCGTCCGGGCCTCCGGCACCAGCATCGTCCTCTCTCCGCCTCTGGTCATCACCGAGGAGCAGGTGGATACCCTCGCGCGGGTCCTGAAAGAGCAGGTCAGGGCGGCGCACTAGTTAAAAATCCGTCGGGGACCACACCACCGAGCACTGGAGGAGACCGTGCGTCGGAACATAGGCATCAAGACCAGGGCCGCGGCCGCCGGTCTGGCCGTGACCATGGTCGCGGCATGCGGCATCGGCAACCCGTCGAAGAAGAGCGACGCGCTCACGTTCGTGTCGACCGGCAGCCCCTTCCAGGACTACCAGAACAAGGCGTGGGCCGAGCCGTTCACCGCCCAGACCGGGGTGAAGGTCCGCAACGACGGGCCGACCGACGAGGCGCGCATCAAGACGATGGTCGAGGCGCGCAAGGTGAGCTGGGACGTCGTCGACACCAGCGCCGCCGCCGCCGAGCAGTACTGCGGCAAGTACCTGGAGAAGCTCGACTTCTCCGTGATCGACAAGAACGTCTTCCCGCCGGACACCGTGGGGGACTGCGGCGTCCCGGCCTACAACTACAGCCTGATCTTCATGTACGACAAGCAGAAGTACAAGGACAACCCGCCCACCAAGATCGGTGACTTCTTCGACGTCCAGAAGTACCCCGGGCGGCGGATCGTCCCGCCGGAGATCGCGGTCGGCCTGCTGGAGGCGGCCCTGCTCGGCGACGGCGTCCAGGAGAAGCAGCTCTACCCGCTGGACCTGAACCGCGCGTTCCGCAAGCTCGACCCGATCAAGAAGTCGACCACGTTCGCGAAGACCTACGGCCAGCAGCAGCAGATGATGGTCGACCGCCAGGTCGACATGTCGCTGGTCCTGTCGGCCCGCGCCTACCAGTCGCTCAAGGCGGGCGCCCCGTTCGAGCCCGTCTTCGACAAGACGGTAGTGAACTGGGATGACCTGGTGGTGCCCAAGGGGGCTCCGAACAAGGAACAGGCGATGAAGTTCATCGCCTTCGCCTCCCGGAACGACCCGTCGGCGAAGCTGGCCGAGCTGGCCTCCGTCCAGCCGATCAACGAGAGCATCGTGCCGAAGTACGACCCGATCCAGCAGCGGGTCAACCCGTTCACGCCCGACCGCAAGCAGTCGATCGTCCGCTCGAACTCGCAGTGGTGGGGCAAGAACTTCGACGAGGTCACCAAGCGCTACACCACCTGGCTCGCGGGGTGAGGCATCCATGACGACCACGACGATCAAGGCTCGGTCGCAGGGACGCGAGGCGACGCGCCCTCGGGGGCGCGCGGCCTGGTTCGTCCTGCCGGCGACGGCGCTGTTGCTGGTGTTCTTCTTCTATCCGATCGCGACGATCGTGTGGCGCAGCCTCACCGAGCCCGACGCCGGGTTCGGGAACTACACGGCGCTGCTGCACGACGGCCTGTCGGTGAAGGTGCTCGTCAGGACGCTGGTCACCGCGCTCATCGTGGCCGCGACGACCCTGGTCATCGCCTACCCCTACGCGTACGCGATGACCAAGGTCCGCCCCCGGACCCGCGCGGTGCTGACGGTGATCGTCCTGCTGCCGTTCTGGACGTCGCTGATGGCCCGCAACTTCGCCTGGTACATGCTGGAGCAGCGCGGCGGCCCGATCGAGCGGTTCCTCGGCCTGATCGGCTTCGACGGCGTCGTGCTGCTCGGCACGGTTGCGGGCGTCACGGTGGCGATGGTGCAGGTGATGCTGCCGTTCATGGTGCTGCCGCTGTACAGCGCCATGGAGCAGATCGACCCCCGGCTGCTGGACGCGGCGGGCAGCCTCGGCGCCCCGCGCTGGCGGGCCTTCGGGCGGGTGTACGTCCCGCTGTCGGTGCCGGGCATGCTGTCGGGCTTCTCGCTGGTGTTCATCATGACGCTCGGCTTCTACATCACCCCGGCGCTGCTGGGGTCGCCGCAGAACTCGCTGATCTCGCAGGTGATCAGCGAGCGCGTCAGCAAGCTGCTGGACTTCGGCGGCGCGGGCGCGCTCGGCACCGTCCTGCTCGGCGTGACGCTGCTGGTGCTGTTCATCGTGTCGCGGTTCGGCGGACCGGCGAGGGCCCTCGGAGGGGCGGTGACCCATGACTGAGGCGACGGAGACCCGCGAGAGGGAACCGGTCAAGGCGCAGCGGGACGGCGGGATCGGCTGGGGCCTGCGGACGGCCGTCGGGCTGACCGCGCTGCTGCTGATCGCCCCGACCGTGGTGGTGATCCCGATGAGCTTCTCCGGGGCCACGACGTTCGAGTTCCCGCCGAAGTCCTGGTCGCTGCGCTGGTACAAGTCGTTCTTCGGCTCCGAGAAGTGGATGTACGCGCTTCTCACCTCGGTCCAGATCGGGCTGCTGGTCGCGGTGGCCGCGACGATCCTCGGGGTCGCGGTCGCGCTGGGGCTGACCCGGTCGCGCTTCCGCGGCCGCGGCGCCGTCCGGCAGCTGATGATGGCGCCGATGATCATGCCGGGGATCGTGGTCGCGATCGCGATCTACGGCGTGTTCATCCGCTGGCAGCTCAACGGCACCGCGATCGGCTTCGTGATCGCCCACACCGTCCTCGCGCTGCCGTTCGTGGTGACGGCGGTGTCCACCAGCCTCGCCGGGTACGACCGGACGCAGGACATCGCCGCCGCGACCCTCGGCGCCACCGCGTGGACGACGTTCTTCCGCATCACGGTGCCGCAGGTCCTGCCGGGCGTGCTGTCCGGTTTCGCCTTCGCGTTCGTCACCTCGCTCGACGAGGTCGTCGTCGCGCTGTTCCTGCAAACGCCCGACATCCAGACCCTGCCGGTGCAGATGTACAACTCCATCACCCTGGAAATCGACCCCACCATCGCTGCGGCGTCGAGCGTGATGGTGGTCGCGACCACCCTCGTGCTGCTCGTCCCGCAGCTCGTGCGCCGCGAGCGGAGGACACGATGAACCCCAACAGCCAGGAAGCCGCCCGCGGAATCCGCATCAAGGGGGTCTCCAAGCTCTACACCGGGACGTCGCACCCGGCGGTGGACGAGGTGTCGCTCGACATCGCCGACGGCGAGTTCATGACGTTCCTCGGCCCGTCCGGGTCGGGCAAGACGACGATGCTGTCGATGCTCGCCGGGTTCGTGTCGGTGTCGGCGGGGTCGATCGAGATCGACGGCCGCGACGTGTCCCGGCTGAAGCCGCACAAGCGCGACCTCGGCGTGGTGTTCCAGCAGTACGCGCTGTTCCCGCACCTCAGCGTCACCAAGAACGTCGCGTTCCCGCTCCAGCAGCGCAAGACGCCCAAGGCCGAGATCGCCAGGCGGGTGGCCGAGACGCTCGACCTCGTCCACCTCGGCGACTACGCCGACCGGCTGCCCGGCCAGCTCTCGGGCGGCCAGCAGCAGCGGGTGGCGCTGGCCCGCGCGGTCGTCTACGAGCCCCGCGCCCTGCTGATGGACGAGCCGCTCGGCGCCCTCGACAAGCGGCTGCGCGACCAGCTCCAGCGGGAGATCGCGCGGATGCACCGCGAGCTCGGGATGACGTTCATCTTCGTCACCCACGACCAGCACGAGGCGCTGACGCTCTCCGACCGCATCGCGGTGTTCAACGAGGGCCGGATCGAGCAGGTCGGCAAGCCCGCCGACCTGTACGAGCGGCCGGAGACGCTGTTCGTCGCCGAGTTCCTCGGCGAGTCCACCGGGTTCCGGGGGACGGTCGACAAGGCCGCCGGGATCCTGCGCTGCGGCGGGCACGAGCTGCGGGCGCCGCGCCTGGACCCGGAGCTGGACCGGTGCGCGGGCGTCGCGGTCGTCCGTCCCGAGCGGCTGAAGCTGCACGTCGACGACACCGAGGTCCACGCCGAGCACAACCACATCGGCGCGACCGTCACCGAGATCGTCTATGTCGGCGACCGGCACCAGGTCGGGCTGAGGTTCGCCGACGGCACCAAGGGCCTCGCCTCGCACCCGGTCGGCTCCCCGCTGCCCGCGATGCCGGGCGAGGGCGTCACGGTGAGCTGGGACCCCCGGCACCAGGCGATCGTCCGCGACCACGCGGGCGGGCCCGCCGCGCCCGCCGCCGTCCCGGCCGGGGCGTGATCCGCCGCCCCTCCACCCGCACCGATCCGAGATGACCTTCGCGAATGGAGTTCCTTCCGTGGCACCGCACACCGACGGCACCGCGACCGACCCGCGCTACGGGCGCATCACCGCCGGCCCGCCCGAGGTGAGCGACGGCTTCCTCCGGGACGTCCTGCGGGACGGCTACGGGCTCGACTCCGTCACGCTCCGGCCGCTGGCGGGCGAGACCGACCGCAACACGCAGGTGACGGACGAGACCGGCGCACGCTATGTCCTGAAGGTCACCGGGCCGGGGGAGCGGCGGGCGGCGGAGTTCCAGACGGCGCTGCTCGACCACCTCGCGGCGCGCGACCTCGGGTTCGAGGTACCGCGCGTCGTCCCCGACCGGGACGGCGCGCGGGACCGGATCGTGGACGGGCTGCTCGTCCGGCTGCTGACGTTCGTGCCCGGCGCGCCGCTGGCCGAGGCGCCGCGCCGCTCGGCCGAACTGCTCGCCGACGTCGGCGCGGTCTCCGGACGGCTCGCCGCCGCGACCGCCGGGTTCACGCACCCGAGCCCGCCCGAGGCGCACTACTGGGAGTTCGCGCACGCGGGGACGGCGCTCGCCGACTCGCTGCCGCACGTCCAGGACCCGGCGCTGCGGGCCGCCGCCGCGCTGATCCAGGCCCGCTACCTCCCGCTGCTGGACGAACGGCTCGGCGGGCTGCCGGTCGCGGTCGTCCACCACGACCTGAACGTCTTCAACGTGCTGGTGCGCGCCGAGGGCAACCGCGCCCGCGTCTCCGGAGTGATCGACTTCGGTGACGCGGCGCCCGCCCCCCGGGTCGCCGACCTCGCGATCCTGCTGTCCAGCGCGATGCGCGGCGCGGACCGCCCGCTGGAGGTGGCGGCCACGCTCACCGCCGCCTACCACGGCGCGTGCCCGCTGTCGGAGGACGAGATCGACCTGCTGTTCCCGCTGGTCGCGATCCGCTCGGCGGCGGTCGCGGCGACCACCGCGCGGCTGTCGGCCGGACGCGCGCACGGCGACCCCCGGCACCGCTCCTCCGGCGCCGCCGACCTGGCCCGGCTGCTGGCCGGGGTCCCGGCGGAGGTGGGGGCGGCGGCCGTCCGCACGGCGTGCGGGCTGCCCGCCCACCCCGCCACCGCGACGGCCGCCGCCTGGCTCGCCGGGAACGCCGCCGCGATCACGCCGCCGGTCGCCGGCGCGCTCGCGCCGATCGACCTCGGCGCGAGCGGCGAGTGCTACGACGGCGCCGACCCCCGCGAGCCCGACGCCCTGCGCGCCGCCGCCCGCGCCGCGATCCTCGCCTTCGGGCCGGGGACGCCTGTCGGCCGCTACGCCGAACCCCGGTTCCTCGCGCCGCGGCGGCGCGGCGCCGACGTCACGCTCGGCGTCGAGGTGTTCGCCGCGTCCGGCACGCCGGTCCGGGCGCCGCTGGCCGGGCGGGTGGAGGCCGCCGAGCCGGCGCTGGTGCTGGTCCACGAGCCGGCCGAGGGCGTGCGCTTCCGCACCGTCCACTCCGGCGTGGCCACGCGCCTCGCCCCCGGCGACGACGTCGCGGCGGGCGGCGCGCTCGGCGAGGTCGCCGCCGCGACCGGTGACGGGCTGCCGCCGCGCGTGCGGATCCAGGTGACGGGCGCGCCCGTCGCGTCCTGGCCGGACGTCCCGCACCTGGCGCCCGGCGACGGCGCCGCGCTCTGGCGCGGGCTGTTCCCCGACCCGACCCCGCTGCTCGGCGCGCGGGACGCGGTCACCGCCTGGCGGCCCACCGCCGAACGCGCGCTGCCGAAGCGGCACCACCACCTGCCGAACAGCCACCCCACCTACTTCACCAACCCGATCGCGATGGTCCGCGCCCGCGACTGCCGGTTCTACGACGAGCACGGCCGCTCCTACCTGGACGCGCTGAACAACGTCACGCTGGTCGGGCACGGCCACCCCCGGCTCGTGGACGTCGCCGCGCGGCAGCTCGGCAGGCTGAACACCAACACCCGGTTCGTGTACGACGTGCTGTCGGAGTACGCCGAGCGGCTCACCGCGACGCTCCCCGACGGCCTCGACGTCGTCTACTTCGTCAACTCCGGCAGCGAGGCCAACGACCTCGCGCTGCGGATGTCGCGCTACCTCACCAAGCGCGACGACGTCGTGATCATCGACGACGCCTACCACGGCTACACGACGACGGTCGCCGACGTGAGCCCATCGCGCTACAAGCACTACGGCAAGCCCGACACCACCCACCCGACGCCCGTCCCCGACCGCTACCGGGGCCGCTACGGCTACGACGACCCGGAGGCGGGGGCGCACTACGCCCGGCACGTCATCGAGACCTTCGACCGGCTCGCCGCCGAGGGGCGCCCGCCCGCCGCCTACCTGTTCGAGGCGCTGCTGGCGGGCGGTGGCCAGGTCGTGCTGCCGCCCGGCTACCTGGCGCCGATCTTCGCCGCCGCGTCCCGGGCCGGCGCGATGACGATCGCCGACGAGGTCCAGGTCGGGTTCGGACGGCTCGGCGAGGCGTTCTGGGGCTTCCAGACGCAGGGCCCCGACGTCGTCCCGGACTTCGTGACGATGGGCAAGGCGATGGGCAACGGCTTCCCGGTGGCGGCGATGGTCACCACCCGCGAGATCTCGCAGGCGTTCGACGCCACCGGGAGGTTCTTCTCCACCTACGGCGGCAACCCGGTCGCCTGCGCGGTCGGCCTGGAACTGCTGAAGGTCGTCGAGGAGGAGGGCCTGCAACAGAACGCGCTGGAGACCGGCCAGTACCTGCGGGACGTGCTCGCCGCGCTCGCGCCCAAGCACGAGCTGATCGGCGACGTGCGCGGCCAGGGCTTCTACAGCGGCGTCGAGTTCGTGCTGGACCGCGAGACCAAGGAGCCCGCGTCGGAGGAGACCCTGCTCATCTGCGAGCGGCTGAAGGACCGCGGTGTCCTCGTCTACCCGACCGGGCCCGCGTGGAACATCCTCAAGCTGAAGCCGCCGCTGTCGTTCACCCGTGACCACGCGGACGAGTTCGCCGCCGCGTTGGACGCCGTTCTAGAGGAAGGCTGGTAAATGCCCGCAGCGGATCTGGTGTTGCTCGGCGGAAACGTCCTCACGCTGGACGGGGGGTCGCGCACCGCGACCGCCGTCGCGGTGGCGGGCGACCGGATCGTCGCGGTCGGCGACGACCGGGCCGTCCGGGAGTTCGTCGGCCCGGGCACCTCCACCGTCGACCTCGCCGGGAGCACGGTCGTCCCGGGCCTCAACGACGCGCACCTGCACCTGGCGATGTTCGGCCTGGCCGCGCTCGGCGCCGACCTGAACGGCGTCACCTCGCTCGCCGCGCTGCACGCCGAGCTGGCCGGGGCGGGCCCCGGGCCCGCCGGCAGCGACTGGGTGATCGGCGAGGGGTTCCGGGAGGCGAACATCCCCGAGTTCGACCCGGTCCCGCACCGCTCGCACCTCGACCCGGCGACCGGCGGCCGGCCGGCGCTGCTGCACCACGCCTCGCGGCACTCGGTGCTGGTCAACACCGTCGCGCTGGAGATCGCCGGGATCACCCGCGACACGCAGGACCCGCCGGGCGGGGTCATCGAGCGCGACCCCTCCGGCGAGCCGACCGGGCACCTGCTGGAGTCGGCGAAGGAGCTGGTCACCCGGCACGTCCCGGCGCACACCGAGCAGGACAGGCTGGACGCGATCGTCTCGGCGATGCGGGTGCTCAACTCCCTCGGCTTCACCAGCGCCACCGACCCGGTCGTGTGGCCCGAGCTGCTGCGCGACTACACGACGCTGCGCCGCGAGGGCCGGATGACGCTCCGGGTGAACACGCTGCTGCACTGGGACTGGCCGTCCACGTCCACGACGTCGGAGGGGCTGGCGCGGTCGCTGTCCTACGCGGGCCTGTCCACCGGCCTCGGCGACGACTGGCTGCGCGTCGGCGGCTGCAAGCTGTTCGCCGACGGCGTCCCCACCCAGTGCAGCGCGTGGCTGCACCACCCCTACCCCGAGGGCGGGACGGGCCACCTCGTCACGCACGGCGACGACGAGGACGCCCGCTACGAGGAGCTGATGCGCCTGATCGAGCTGGCGCACCGCAACCGGCTCCAGGCGCAGGTGCACGTCACCGGCGACCGCGCCGCCGACGCCGCGATCGACGGGTTCGCCCGCGCGCAGAAGGCCGACCCGTGGCCGGACGCGCGGCACGCCCTCATCCACGGCACGCTGCTCGCCGAGCACTCCTACGCGCGCATGGCCGAGCACGGCGTCGGCGTGATCACCAGCTCGCTGATGAAGTCCTACAGCGGCGCGTCGATGACCCGCTCGATCGGCGCGGACCGCTGGGCGCGCGCGTTCCCCGCAGGCGCCCTGCTCGCCGCCGGGGTGAAGGTCGCCGACAGCTCCGACGCGCCGGTCACCTTCCCCGACTGGCGGCGCGGCATGGCGACGTTCGTCGGCGCGGCCCCCGGGCCGTTCGCCGAGGTCCCGGAGGACCTGCGGCTCACCCGCGAGCAGGCGCTGCGGCTGTGGACGAGCGACGCCGCGCACTTCGAGCACGCCGACCACCACAAGGGTGTGATCGCCCCGGGCCACCTCGCCGACCTCGCCGTCCTGGACGGCGACCCGCTGACCGCGGAGATCGCCGAACTGCGGGAGCTGTCCACCACTCTCACCGTCGCCGGGGGAAGGATCGTTCATTCGGCCTGATCGATCACTCGCCGTGGGTCATATTGAAATGTGAATACGCCGGACGGGGTGTGAAATACCCCTCCCGATTGATCGGGACGGAGCGTTCTACGATGGTTTCGTGTCCCCTGGTGATCTGCTGATCGTCGAAGACGACCCCGAGATCGGCTCGGATCTCGTCGAGATACTGACCGAACAGGGATATGCGGCCACCTGGAGCCGGGCGGGCCGCCCCGCCGCGCGGGCGGTCCTGCACAGCCCGCCACAGATCGTCGTGGTCGACCTCGGGCTGCCCGACATGGACGGCGTGACGCTGTGCCGGTGGCTGCGCGACTCGGTCCCCGAGGTCGCGATCCTGGTGCTCACGGCGCGCACGCGCGAGCCCGAGGTCGTCATGGCGCTGGACGCGGGCGCCGACGACTACGTCACCAAGCCGTTCCGGCTCGGCGAACTGCTCGCGCGGCTGCGGGCGCTGCGGCGGCGCGGCCACCCGCGTCCGGGCATCGGCCTGGTGTCGGTCGGCGACCTGCGGCTGCACGTCGCCGCCCGGCGCGCGTTCGTCGGCGGGGCCGAGATGGCCCTGCGGCCCCGCGAGTTCGACCTGCTGTTCGCGCTGGTCGCGCGTGCCGGGCGGGACGTCTCGCGGGAGGAGTTGATGCGCGAGGTGTGGGGCGCGAACTGGTTCGGCGCCACCAAGACGCTGGACGTGCACGTCTGCGCCCTGCGCCGGCGGTTGTCCGCGCACGGCCACGATCCCGGCCGCATCTCCACCGTGCGCGGGCACGGCTACCGCTACGAGATCATCTGATCCCGGCGGGCGGTCAGGCCGAGGGCACGGGCCGGTCCGCCGCCGGCAGCATGAGCGTGAACACGACGGGCTCGGTGCTGCTGAGGTAGAGGCGCCCCCCTTCCGCGTGGGCCAGGGAGCGGGCGAGCGCGAGCCCGATCCGGTGCCGGGGGCCCTGCTCGGTGGCCTCGGACGGCGGGCGCCGCTGGAAGACGTCGTCGTCGGGGTCGGGCCCCGGCCCCTCGTCCATGACGTCGACGGCGAGCCCGGGGTCGGCGTGGTGGGCGGTCACGGTGATCGTCCCGGCGCCGTGCGCGAGCGCGTTGTCGATCAGGACGTCCAGGATCTGCGCCAGCGCGGCGGGCGCGGCCTGCACCGGCGGCAGCGGCGGCGAGGCGGCCAGCACGAGCCGCCGCCCGGCCGCGTCGGCGTCGGGCGCGCGGCGGGCGTGGACCTCGGCCAGCAGCGCGCCGACGTCGACCTGCTCGCGGGTGTGGTCCTCGCGGGCGAGCTGGAGCATCTCCTCGACGGTGTCGACCAGCGACCAGCCGCGCCCGACCGCCGTCCGGATCGCCGCGCGCGGGTCGTCGGCGCGGTGCAGCCCGGCCTCCAGGCCGAGCAGCAGCCGGGTCAGCGGCGTGCGGAGCTGGTGCGCGACGTCCGCGCTGAACAGCCGCTCGCGCGCCACGGTCTCCTCCAGGTTCCGCGCGGCCTCGGCGAGCTGCTCGACCGGCCGCGCGGCCCGGCCGGCGAGCCGGGACGCGGCGACGAGCGAGGGCAGGAGCAGCAGCAGCCCGCCGAGCACGATCAGCGCCCAGGCGCGCTCGGTGCGGTGCCGGACCCGGGCGTAGGGGACGCCGACGCGGACGACGGTGATCGACCCGTCCTGGTGCAGCAGCGGGGCCGTGGCGGTGAGCTGGCCGTCCTCGACGGCGTCGTGGATGCGGCCGTCCAGCGCCAGCGCGGCGGTCGCCGAGCTGGCCGGGCCGTCGCCGCCGAAGCGCGACCCGGTCGGCCCGTACAGCCCGACGACCGGCGACTTCACGCCGGGCCCGGCCATCCGCGGGAACGCCTCGACTGCCTCGCCGGAGGTGCCGGCCCCGGCCTGGGCGCCGGTTCCCGGCGAGGCGCCGGACGAGGCGCGGGGCGAGGGCCTTGGCCGGGTGCCGTGGCCCGGCACGTCGCTGGGCCCCCCGGGGACGGGCAGGGGGTCGGGCATGCTCTGCGGGCGGACGGTCTCCGGGTGGAAGGTCTGCGCCTCCTGCGCGAACTGGAGCCCCTGCGCGGCGCGGTCCAGGTTGGCCACGGCCTCGTCGCGGTAGAGCCGCTGGATGGTGAGCGTCAGCGGGACGGCCGAGACGACGATGGCGAGCGCCGTGCAGCCGATCAGCCATCCCAGCAGGTGGCGGCGCAGCGGGGCGCTCCGGTGGCGGGCCGGGCGCGGGGTGCGGTGGGGTGTCATCGGGTGCCCTGTCCAGGAGTGCGCGACGTCGTGTCCGCGCTGCGGGGTGGTGTCGCGGGTGTCGCCGGGGGCGGTGCCGGCCACGCGTCAGGCGCGGTCCGGCCGTCCGTCGAGCGCCCGCGCCGGGGCCGGGCGGCGCGACCGGTACACGACGTAGGGGCGGACGAGGTAACCGACCGGCGCGGCGAAGGCGTGCACCAGGCGGCTGAAGGGCCACAGCGCGAACAGTGCCATGCCCGTCAGCGTATGCACCTGGAAGACGAGCGGCGCGTCCCGCATCGCGTCGACGTTCGGGTCCAGCTCGAACAGGCTGCGGAACCAGATCGACACCCCGAGCCGGTAGTCGTAGTCGCCGGACGCGCTGCCCGCGAGCGTCGCGACCAGCCCCGCGACGAGCACGGTGACGAGCACGGGGTACAGGGCGCGGTCGCTGCGCGTGGAGGACTCCCGGACGGCGCGGGTGCTCAGCCGCCGCCAGATCAGGACCGACAGGCCCGCGACGGCGGCCGTCCCCGCGAGCCCGCCGACCAGCAGCGCGTTGGCGCGGTAGGCCGACTCGGGGACGCGCAGCGCCTCGGTCAGGCTCTCGGGGACGATCAGCCCGATCACGTGGCCGCCGATGACCAGCAGCAGCCCGATGTGGAACATCGGGCTCGCGACCCGCAGCAGCCTGCTCTCGTGGAGCTGGCTGGACCGCGTGGTGATCCCGAACCTGTCGTACTGGTAGCGCCAGGCGCTGCCCGCGAGGAACAGGACGAGCACGAGGTAGGGCAGGACGCCCCACAGGGCGATGTGCAGGTGTCTCATCGTCGATGTCCTTCCACGCCCACCGTCTCGGTGGGGGGTCCTGACCGCGCGAGCGCGCGGGCCGCCTCCCGGTCGCGGGGGCTCGCGCCCGGGAGGGTGGAGCACACGGCCCCGATGACCGCCTCGTAGCCGCTGCCGGCGTCGCGCAGCGCGAGGCGCAGCAGCTCCAGGCCGGGCCGGTGCGCGGCGAGCAGCTCGCTCCCCGCGTCCGGGACGCGCGCCGCGAACTCCAGCATGACCGGCAGGAAGTCGGGCAGCTCGGCGTCCTCGTGGTTCCAGCCGTGCCGCCGGTAGAGGGCCTTCATCCCGGCGAGCCGCGCGCCGCGGGCGCGGGTGTCGCCGTCGGTGTAGTAGGTCAGGTGCAGGGTGCGGCGGCGGTCGCGGTCGAAGGTCGCGACGTAGCGGGCGCCGAGCTCCAGCGGCGGGACGTCCGCGACGTCCGCGCAGAACCGGGCGAGCGCGGCGGGCGCCGGGCCCCGCGCGCCCGCCAGCGAGCCGGCGACGAGGTCGAGCGTCGCGGGCCAGTCCGCGTCCGGGTAGGACAGCAGCAGCGAGGCCGCCTGCCGGACGAGCCGGACCGTCACGACTCCTCCCCGGCGGCGCGCGGCGGGAACAGCCCGGCGGGCCTGCCGTGACCGTTCCAGTTCAGCAGGTTGACGCGGCGCGGCCCGTCGCCGTCGCCCTCGCCCGCCGCGCTCGACGGCGCGGGCACGAGCGGCGGCGCGTGGAACGCCTCGCCCGCGGCGTCGCCGTCCATCATCCCCGGGCCGCCGGGGCCCTCCAGGCTGCACCCGTGGTCGGCGTGCCCGGTGAACGAGCCGCCGCTGTAGGCCGTCGGGATGACGTAGCGCTCGTCGTACTTGGCCAGCGCCAGCAGCCGGTACATGGCCCGCATCTGGTCGGTGTCCATCCCGACGCTCCCGGCGATCGACGGGTCCTCGGGCTCGCCGAGGTTGACGCGGCGCATGTGCGCCCGCATCGCCGCGAGCTTGCGCAGCGACGCCCGCACCGGCTCCTCGTCCCCGGCGGTGAACAGCTCCGCGAGGTAGGACACCGGGATCCGCAGCGACTCGATCGCGCCGAACAGGTTGCCCGCGTCCTCGCCGTCGTTGCCGGTCTCGGCGAGCGCGTCCACGATCGGCGACAGCGGCGGGATGTACCAGACCATCGGCATCGTCCGGTACTCCGGGTGCAGCGGCAGCGCGACCCTGTACTTGTTGATCAGCGCGTGCACCGGCGAGCGCCGCGCGGCGGTGACCCAGTCGTGCGGGACGCCGGACGCCTCGGCCGCCGCCGCGACCTGCGGGTCGTCGGGGTCGAGGAAGCAGCCGAGCTGCGCCTCGTAGAGGTCCCGGTCGTCCTCGACCGAGGCGGCCTCGCCGACCCGGTCGGGGTCGTAGAGGATCACGCCGAGGTAGCGCAGCCGCCCGACGCAGGTCTCCGAGCAGACCGTCGGCTCGCCCGCCTCGATGCGCGGGTAGCACAGCGTGCACTTCTCGGCCTTGCCGGTGCGGTGGTTGAAGTAGATCTTCTTGTAGGGGCAGCCGGACACGCACATCCGCCAGCCCCGGCACCGGTCCTGGTCGACCAGCACGATGCCGTCCTCGATCCGCTTGTACAGCGCGCCGGACGGGCAGGCCGCCACGCACGAGGGGTTCAGGCAGTGCTCGCAGATGCGCGGCAGGTAGAACATGAACGACTGCTCGTACTCCAGCTTGATGCCGTCGCCGATCTTGCGGAGCATCGGGTCGTTCGCGACGTGCGCGGGGCCGCCGCCGAGGTCGTCGTCCCAGTTGGGGCCCCACTCCACCGAGGTGGGCCTGCCGTCGATGAGCGAGCGCGGCGCCGCCGTCGGGACGTCGTCGCCGAGCGGCGCGTCGGTCAGCGTGGCGTAGTCGTAGGTCCAGGGCTCGTAGTAGTCGTTCAGCTCGGGCAGGTCGGGGTTGGCGAAGATGCCCGAGAGCCGCCGGAACCGTCCGCCCGCGCGGGGGACGAGCCTGCCGCGCCGGTTGAGCGTCCACCCGCCGTTCCAGCGGTCCTGGTCCTCGTAGCCGCGCGGGTAGCCCTGGCCGGGCCGGGTCTCGACGTTGTTGAACCAGACGTACTCGGTGCCGGGACGGTTCGTCCAGGTCTGCTTGCACGTCACCGAGCAGGTGTGGCAGCCGATGCACTTGTCGAGGTTCATCACCATGGCGACCTGCGCCATCACGCGGCGCGGGGCGGCCTTCCCGCGGCCGTTCGCGGCGCCGCCCTTCTTGCGGAGACTCGGTCGGGCCATCAGTACTGGACCTCCTGGGAACGGCGCCGGATCACGGTGACGGCGTCGCGCTGGTTGCCGGTCGGGCCGTGGTAGTTGGGGGCGAACGACTGCTGGGCGTAGCCGCCGATGAGGTGCGTCGGCTTGATGAGCAGCTTGGTCAGCGCGTTGTGGACGCCGCCCCGGCGTCCGGTGGCGGTCGAGCGGGGCACGTTCACCAGCCGCTCCTGCACGTGGTACATGAACACGGTGCCCGGCGGCATGCGGTGCGAGACGATCGCGCGGGCGACGACCACGCCGTTGACGTTGACCGCCTCGATCCAGTCGTTGTCGGCGACGCCCGCGGCCGCCGCGTCCTGGACGCTCATCCAGATCACGGGCCCGCCCCGGGCGAGCGTCTGCATCAGCAGGTTCTCCTGGTACTCCGAGTGGATCGACCACTTGGAGTGCGGCGTGAGGTAGCGGACCGTCACCGCGCGTCCGTCGCCGTTGCCGTTCGCGTCGCCGTCGCCCAGCGCGGCGGCGGCCCGGCCCTCGCCGAGCGCGGCCATGTCCAGCGGCGGGCGGTAGATCGGGAGCTGCTCGCCGAACTCGATCATCCAGTCGTGGTCGAGGAAGAAGTGCTGCCGCCCGGTCAGCGTGTGCCAGGGCTTGCGGTGCTCGACGTTGATCGTGAACGGTGAGTAGCGGCGGTCGGTCGCCTCCTTGCCCGACCACTCGAAGCTCGTCGAGACCTGGACGGGGCGGTCCTGGGTGTCGGAGAACACCACCCGGCGCTCGGCGACGGACGCGCCCAGCTCCGCCAGCCCGGAGCCGTCGCCGCACCGTCCGGCCAGGTTCGTGAAGCCCTCGGCCGCGATCCGCCCGTTGCAGGTGCCCGACAGCGCCAGCACGGCCTCGCACAGCCGGACGTCGGTGTCGAGCAGCGGGCGCCCGCGCGCCGCGCCGCCGGTCGCGGTGCCGCAGCGGGAGGCGAGCCACGCGTCCTCCTGGGCGGCCTGCACGTGGACGCCCTTGACCAGCATCCCCGCGTCGCGCGGCAGCGGGCCGAGCGCGGCGAGCCGGTCGGCGACCGCGGTGTAGTCGCGTTCCACGAGCGTGATCGCGGGGAGGTTGCGGCCGGGGCGCGCGGGATGGCCCTCGCGCCAGTCGGGGACCGTTCCGCCGGGCTGGGCGGTCTCCCCGGGGGTGTCGTGCTGGAGCGCGGTCGCGACCAGGTCGTGGGCGACGTCCAGCCGCCCCCGCGCCAGCTCCGACAGCCTCCGCGCGAGCCCGTGGAAGATCTCGAAGTCCGTCCTGGCCTGCCAGGGCGGGTTGATCGCCGGGGAGAACGCGTGCACGTAGGGGTGCATGTCGGTGCTGGACAGGTCGTGCTTCTCATACCACGTCGCCGCCGGGAGCACGAGGTCGGCGAACAGCGTGGTGGAGGTCATCCGGAAGTCCAGCGCCATCAGCAGGTCGAGCTTGCCGCGCGGCCCCTCCCGCCAGGCCACCTCGTTCGGCCGGGCGCCGGGCGGCGCCTCCTCGGCGGTCGCGTTGTCCTGCGCGCCGAGCAGGTGCCGCAGGAAGTACTCGTTGCCCTTGGCGGACGAGCCGATCAGGTTCGCGCGCCACACCGTCAGCACGCGCGGCCAGTTCTCGGGGGCGTCGGGGTCCTCGACCGCGAAGCCGAGCCGCCCGTCCTGGACGCGCTCGGCGACCCAGTCGGCCGGGTCGCCGCCCGCCTCGCGCGCGGCGCGGCCGAGGTCCAGCGGGTTCGCGGTGAACGTCGGGTAGGACGGCATCCAGCCCAGCCGGGACGACTGCGCCACCAGGTCGGCGGTGTGCCGCCCGGCGAACAGGCCGGGTCCGGTGGGCGACGACAGCGCCCCCGCCGAGAAGCCCTCGTAGCGCCACTGCCCGGTGTGCGTGTACCAGTACGGCGTGCCCGCCATCTGCCGGGACGGCCGGACCCAGTCGGCCGCCGTCGAGAGCTGCTGCCAGCCCGCGAGCGGCCGCACCTTCTCCTGCCCGACGTAGTGCGCCCAGCCGCCGCCGTTCACGCCCTGGCAGCCGGTGAGCAGCAGCAGCGACAGGAACGAGCGGTAGATCGTGTCGGAGTGGTACCAGTGGTTGGTGCCCGCGCCCATCACGATCATCGAGCGCCCCCGGGTGCGCTCGGCGTTGTCCGCGAACTCCCGCGCGATCGCGGCGACGCGCGCGGCGGGCACACCGGTGATCTCCTCCTGCCAGGCGGGTGTGCACGGGACGCGCGGGTCCTCGTAGCCGGCGGGCCACTCCCCGGGCAGCCCGGGGCGGTCCACCCCGTGCTGGGCGAGGAGCAGGTCGAACACGGTGGTCACGGTGCGCCCGCCCACCCGGAGTACGGGCACACCGCGACGCACCGCGCCACCACCGGCGGTCTGGTCGGCGTCCGCCGCCCCGTCGCCGTTCGCGCCCGCGGCGGGCGCCCCGGCGGCCTCGGTGTCGAAGCGGGGCAGCAGCACCTCGGCGCTCCGCGCGCCGTCGGAGTACAGGGTCAGCAGCGGGTCGAGGTCGCCGAGGTCGAGGTTCCAGCGGCCCTCGCCCTCCGGCCCCCAGCGGTCGGCGAGCGTGCCGTTCGGGGCGGCGGGGGCGCCGGTCCGCGCGTCCATCAGCACCGGCTGCCACTGCCGGTCGCCGGGCGCCGCCGCCGTCTCCAGCCCGATGTCGGCCGCCGTCACGAACTTGCCGGGCACGAACGCGCCGTCCTTCTCCCGCAACTCCACGAGGAAAGGGAGGTCGGTGAAACGCTTCACATATCCATCGAAATAGGGTGTGGTGCGGTCCACGAAATGCTCGCGCAGGATGACATGGCCCATCGCCATGGCGAGCGCGCCGTCGGTTCCGGGGTGCGGATGCATCCACTCGTCGGCGAACTTCGTGGCGTCGGAATAGTCGGGCGAGACCACCACGACCTTCTGCCCGCGATAACGCGCCTCGGTCATCCAATGCGCGTCGGGGGTGCGCGTCACCGGGACGTTGGAACCCCACAGCAGCAGGTATCCCGCGTCCCACCAGTCGGCCGACTCGGGGACGTCGGTCTGGTCGCCGAACACCTGCGGCGAGGCCACCGGGAGGTCGGCGTACCAGTCGTAGAACGACAGCATCGGCGCGCCGATCAGCGACATGAACCGGGCGCCGACCGCGTGCGAGGCCATCGACATCGCCGGGATGGGGGAGAAGCCCGCCACCCGGTCCGGGCCGTGGTTCTTGATCGTGTGGACGTGCGCGGCGGCGGCGATCTCCAGCGCCTCGTCCCAGCCGACGCGCACCAGCCCGCCCCGGCCCCGCGCCGACTGGTAGCGGCGCCGCCGCTCCGGGTCGTCGACGATGTCGGCCCAGGCGGCGACGGGGTCGCCGAGGCGCCGCCTGGCCTCCCGGTACATCTCGACCAGTACCCCCCGCGCGTGCGGGTAGCGCACCCGCGTGGGCGAGTAGGTGTACCAGGAGAAGGACGCCCCGCGCGGGCAGCCGCGCGGCTCGTACTCCGGGCGGTCGGGCCCGACGCTCGGGTAGTCGGTCTGCTGCGTCTCCCAGGTGATCAGACCGTCCTTGACGTACACCTTCCACGAGCAGGACCCGGTGCAGTTGACCCCGTGCGTGGAACGCACCACCTTGTCGTGCGCCCAGCGCTCCCGGTACGGCGCGTCGTTGACCTTCTGGTCGTCGCGGTACACGAAGCGGAGATCGGCGGCGGTCCGCGCGGGACGCAGCAGCCGGCCCGCTCTCAGCAGCCGCTCCTCCGCTTCCGCCGCCACCTGCCCGGCACGTTCACGGCCTCCACGAAGAACCACGGCACACTCCTTCACAAGCGCACGCCGGCGTACCGGCCGAACCGGCCCCCGAGAAATCTCACGCTCCTTGACCATAGGAGTCAATGCTCTTTGCCATTCGCTAACCTAAATTCCTCGCACCGGGATCTCGGGCCCGGCCGGGCGGCGCAACCCGAATATAGAAAAACCCCGTGCTCCCGTGCGGGGAAAATCAGACGTCGGGGGCCTCCGGGGGGCACGGACGATCCAACCGATAATCCGCCGACATAGAACGCGAAACGCACGGGCCCCGCCGGCCGGCCGGGCCGAACCCGCGCGCCGCGCCGGGACGCGCGGGCCGTTCGGCTCGGGGGCGGGCGCGCCGCCCCTGGCGCAGCCCCTTGCGCCGCCGCCCCGCACGGCCCCCGCGCCGCGCGTGCGCCCGGCGGGGAGGAGGTTGGTCCACGGTGTTTCGTTTGGCGCAACCGGTAATCTTGGGCCATGGGGGCCGCGATGGTGGTGGAGCACCTGGTTCCGGACGGTTTGTGGGAGGCGTTCCAGCGCGTGGCGCCGCCCGCGCCGACGCGTCCGCAGGGGGGCGGGCGGCGGCGCGCCTCCGAGCGGGACGTGCTCGCGGCGATCGTCCTCGCGGCCACGACCGGTTGCACCTGGCGGCGGGTGCCGCCCGTCTTCGGGGCGTCGTGGCAGACGATCTACCGGTGGTTCGCCTGCTGGAGCGACTCCGGCGTGTGGGACCGGCTCTACCGTGCCGTGTCGGAGGACGGCGGCGCGCCGGAGTGGGCGCGGTTCGCGGCGGAGGCCGTCCTCGCCCGCGCCAAACAAAACACCTCGGGGGACGAAGCGGCCAATCCTGAAACGGTTAACGCTGCGCGGTGATCGGTGCACCGCGCTCCGTCGCGATCGGCGACGGAATGGGAACGCCGCACTTCATAGGGGGCACCCGATGGTCAAAATTTCAACCCCGGGCTCGGATCGCCGCGCTTTCGGCTGGCCGCTTCTCCTTGAACGGCGCGCCCGCTATCCCGAATCTTTCAAGATCACTCCGGTTCGGCTAGCGTGACGGCACGCCTGAAGATCTTGGTCCCACGGCCATTGATATCACAGGGTGACCGTGTGATCACGAACTGAATGACGGTAGTTCGCCGTCGGAAGGTATGGATTTGTGGGCGCGCCTACCGCCAGAACCGCTCGCGCGCGCCCATGCGAGCCGCCGACAGCCGCAGCCAAGTTGTCTCAGAGGGGTGTAAGCGTGGATCAGGCATCAGGCAGTTCGGTTACGGGGGAAGTCCAGACCGAGGTCGTGCCCGCCAGAAGCCGCGGGTCGATGGTCGTCTCCGTCTCCATTCTCGATCTTCGGCCGGGGGACTCCCCGCGCCTCAGGGGTGAGGACAAGGCGCACGTCATGCGGCTGGCCGAGACCGAGGGGCCGCTCCCGCCCATTTTGGTCGATCGGCGCACGATGCGCGTGATCGACGGCGTCCACCGGCTGATGGCCGCGTCGCTGCGGGGGCAGGAGACGATCGAGGTCGAGTTCTTCGACGGCAGCCCGGAGGACGCGTTCGTCCTCGGCGTCGAGGCCAACGTCCGGCACGGCCTGCCGCTCTCCCAGGCCGACCGGCACGCGGCGGCGCTGCGGATCCTGATGTCGCAGCCCGACATGTCCGACCGCGCGATCGCCAAGACGACCGGGCTCGGCACGCGGGTCGTGGCCGAGATGCGCCGATCGACCGATGCCGTGCCGCAGTTGAACACCCGCGTCGGACGGGACGGGCGGGTACGCCCCCTCAACGGAGGGGAGGGGCGCCGCCGGGCCGCCGAGCTGATGCGGGAGAACCCGCGGACCTCGTTGCGCCAGGTCGCGCGGATCGCCGGGGTCTCGCCCGCGACGGCGCTCGACGTGCGCAGGCGGCTGGAGCGCGGCGAGGAGCCGGTGCCCGCCGGGCGCTCGGCGCCCGCCCCCGGGTCGTCGGCCGCCTCGTCCACGCCGACGCCCTCGGCGCCGCCGAAGAAGCCGAAGCGCTCCTTCGACCGCGACGTCGAGGCGGTGAAGGTGGGCGAGGTGCGCGCGGCGCCCTCGACGGTGGCGCTGGAGAAGCTGCTGCGCGACCCCTCGCTGCGCCACAGCGAGCAGGGCCGGCGGCTGCTGCGGATGCTGAAGGAGAACGCGGCGGGCGCGACGAACATGACCGATTTCGTGGCGTCTGTGCCCTCCCACTGCCTGACGCTCGCGATGCAGATAGCCCGGCAGAACTCGCAGATGTGGCTCGAATTCGCACGGGAACTCGATATGCGGGCGAAGATATCCGACCCGTGGCTGCTCGGGCGGCAGACCGCGCAGTGACATGAGCGCGACCGATGGCGCCCGCCGGACATTCCGGTGGGCGTCGTCGCACTTCACGGCCATGCCATCGGGCGCGGGCGCGGAGAACATGGACGCTCTTCGCCTAGATCATCTACGTTCTCCCGTGTTCCCCGGCGCGGGGACGCGATTCGAGGGGACGCGACCATGCGCGATTCCGCCGTCGACCACACCGCTCGCGGGGCCGTGCCCGGCATCGCGGCGGACCGTCCCGAAACGGGGGACGCCGAAACGGCGTTTCCCGAACTCGGCCGCGAGGACGTGGAGCGCGCCGCGCGGCTGCTCGCCGGGCAGATCTGGCGGACTCCGGTCGTGCGGAGCGAGGCGCTCGACGCCGCCGCCGGGGCGCGGCTCTGGCTGAAGGCCGAGAACCTCCAGCGCGGCGGGTCCTTCAAGGTGCGCGGCGCGTCGCTGGCCGTCGCGCGGCTGGCGGCGGAGGGCAGCCGGGGCGTGCTCGCGCAGAGCACCGGCAACCACGCCATCTCGGTGGCGCTCGCCGCGCGCCGCCGGGGCCTGCCGGCGACGGTCGTCCTGCCGGAGGACGCGGCGCCCGGCAAGGTCGCGCGGCTCCGCGAGATCGGCGCCCGCGTCGTGACGGCCGGGACCACGCTCGCGGAGCGGATCGCCGCCGTCCACGACCTGCGGGAGCGGCACGGCTACGACGTGGTCGACCCCTACGAGGACCCGCGCGTGGTGGCCGGGCAGGGCACCGCGACCGCCGAGCTGGTCGAGCAGGTGGAGCGCGAGGGCGGCCGCCTGGACGCCGTCGTCGTGCCGGTCGGCGGCGGCAGCGCGGTCGCCGGCGCCTGCCTCGCCACGTCCGGGACCGGGATCGCGGTGGTCGGCGCGGAACCGGCGGCGGTGCCCGCGCTCGCCGCCGCGCTGGAGGCGGGCGGGCCCGTCACCGTCCCGGTGGGCCCGACGATCGCCGACGGGCTGCGCCCCGACCGGATCGGCGCGCTGCCCTTCCGGACGGCGCGCGCGTCGGTCTCTCGGGTCGTCGCCGTGCCGGAGGCCGCGATCGGCGCCGCGCTGCGCGCCGCCCTGCTGCACGCCCGGCTGCTGGTCGAACCCGCCGCGGCGACCGCGCTCGCCGCGGCGCTCGACCTGGCCCCCTCGCTCGGCGCCGACGTCGGGGTGCTGCTGAGCGGCGGCAACGTCGAGGAGGGCCTGCTGGTCTCGCTGCTGGCGGGCGCGGTCGCGGGCGGGTGACCCGAGAACCGGCCGGATGTCGGGCCGGGTCAGCCGGCGGCCTTGGGGAAGCGGAGGATGCGGTCGTCGGTCCCGGCGGGGCTGCCCCGGCCGTCGCGGTTGCTCGTCGTCACCCAGAGCCAGCCGTCCGGGCCCAGCTCGACCGTGCGCAGCCGCCCGTAGGTGCCCTGGAGCACCGCCGTGGGCGTGCCGGACGAGCCGCCCTTGCCGTCGAGGGGGACCGTCCACAGGCGACGGCCGCCGAGGGCGGCGGTGTAGAGGGTGTCGCCGACGACGGCGGTGCCGCTGGGCGAGGCCTCCCTCGTCCGCCAGGTGGCGATGGGATCGATGTAGTTCGACCCGCCGCCGGTGCCCTCGACGTTCGGCCAGCCGTAGTTGCCTCCGGGCGTGATGTGGTTGACCTCGTCCCAGGTGTCCTGGCCGAACTCGCTGGCGTACATCCCGCCGGCGCCCCACGCGAACCCCTGCACGTTGCGGTGCCCGAGCGAATAGACGACCGAGTTCGGGGCCGGGTTGCCGGGCGCGGGCTTGCCCTCCGCCGTCATCCGAAGGATCTTCCCGTTCGGGCTGGACGCGTTCTGCGCGTTGGGCTTCGTCCCGGCGTCACCGGTGCTCGCGTACAGGAACCCGTCGGGGCCGAAGTGGATCCGCCCGCCGTCGTGGAAGGAGTTCTTCGCGATGCCGGAGAACACCACTTCCTGCTGGGGCGAGGCGGCGAGCTTGAACCGGACGATCCGGTTGTCGGTCGAGGAGGTGTAGTAGGCGTAGACGTAGCCGTCCTTCGCGTAGTCGGGCGAGACCGCGAGGCCGAGCAGGCCGCCCTCGCCCGTGGACGCGACGCCCGACAGCTTCGCCACCTCGGTCGGCGTCGTCGAGCCGGAGGTCACCTTGAGGATGCGGGCGGTCGTCCGCTCCGAGACCAGCGCGCTGCCGTCGGGCAGGAACGCGAGGCCCCACGGCACCGTGAGGTTCGTCGCGGCGGTCTGCGGCTTGGAGAAGTCGAACGCGGGATTGGCCCGCGCGGCTTTGTGGGGGGAGACCTGCGGCGTCGCCGACGCCGGTGCCGCGACCAGGGACGCGGCGGTGAAGACCGCGATCGGGAAGGCCATCGCGCGTGTTTTCCGGGGCATTTTCCACTCCATGTCGCTTGGTGCTGCCGGTTGCCCCCGGTTACGCCTCCGCAGTGGCGAAATGATCGGATCCAGATCACTCCGTATCGCCTTGTAACGTACCTGTCCCACTGTCCGCTGTGAAGGTTCGATTTTTCACCTTTAACAGCAAGGCCCCTCAAATGAATCAGAAACGACCGCGATGACCAGCGTCATCAACCGTGCCTTGGCGGCCCTTCATCAAGATCAACTCTTGGCCGCGCATTGCGCGCCTCCAATGCCGCCGAACACCGGTGGCAGTGGTCAGCGGGCGGACGGGCCGGTCGAGTCGAGGCTCATGACGGCCGCGTGCAGGGACGTCCGGACGTCCGCCGATTCGAGGCTGACGCCGAGGACGCGCTCGATCGCCGCGAGCCGCTGGTACAGGCTCTGGCGCGACAGGTGCGCGGCGGCGGCCGCCTCGGACTTGTTGCCGCCGTGCGCGACATAGGCGCGCAGCGTCTCCAGCAGGTTCGTGCCGTGCCGGTTGTCGTGGTCGAGCAGCGGCCCGAGGGTGCGCTCGACGAACGCCTGCAACCGGGGGTCGTCGCCGAGGATGTAGAGCAGGCCGCGCAGCTGGATGTCGGGGAGTTCGTAGTAGGGGCGGTGGTGCCCGGTCCCCGGCGGCGGGGCCGCGTCGGCGACCTGGTGGGCCTCGGCGAACGAGCGCCGGACCTCGGCCAGGTCGCGGGCCGTCGTCCCGGCCGCGACCGTCGCGGGGCGGCCGAGCCGCTCGTGCACGCCCCGCGCGAACCGGTCCAGCACCCCGGGGCGCCCCGCCGGGCCCGGCAGCGCCAGCAGCGCCCCGACGCGCCGCCCGTCGAGCGCCCCGACCAGCGCCCGCGCCCCGGCGGCGCGGGCCGCCGCCGCGACGGGCTCGGCGGCCAGCGGCCCGGCCGCGAGCGGGCCGACCGGCTCGTCCGGCCCGTGCTCGGGCTCGACGATGACCGCGACCAGCGCGCTCTGGTCGATCGGGACGCCGAGCGCGGCGGTGCGCGCCGCGATGTCCTGCGGTGAGGCGTAGCGGCCGTCGATGATGTCCGACAGCGTCGAGCGGTGCGCCTGCCGCTCCAGGCTCTCCCGGTTGCGCTCCAGCAGCCGGTTCAGGGTGAGCGCCGTCGCGCCGCGCTCCAGCACCAGCAGCTGGATCTGGGACGGCTCGCCGGACGGCAGCAGCACCAGCCGCCCCCACGCCTCGCCGCGCGCCTCCACGTCGGTGACCGCCCAGCGCTCGTCGCCGCAGACCGCCGTCCGGCCGTCGGCGCGGGCCATCCGGGAGCGGGCCTCCCAGTTGCGCAGCAGGTCGTCCACCGGCATGTCGGCCGCCGCGTGCGCGACGACGCGGTGCATGAGGTCCTCGAAGATCACCGGGCAGCCGGCCAGGTCCGCGACCTCGGCGACGATCTCCGCCGGGGACGCGCCCCGGACGCACAGCGCCGTGAACCGCTCGTGCGCCCGCTCGGACGCGCGCAGCACCTCGAACTGCTGCTCGACGATCCAGGTGTGGATCGCCTCGGTGATCCGGACGAAGCGCACCTCGCGGTGCAGCGCGACCAGGGGCAGGTTGCCGCGTTCCATCGCCTGGACGAGCGGCGGCGGCAACCGCCGGAACCGGCGCCCGAGCTCCACCACCAGCCCGGCGGCGCCCGCCTCGACCAGCCCGGCGGCGTAGCGGCGCAGCTCGTCGTCGCCGTCGGGCAGCCCGATGCCGGTGGACAGGATCAGCTCGCCGCCGAGCAGCAGCCCGGCGATGTCGGGGATCTCGCCGACGTGCACCCACCGGACCCGCCGGTCCAGGTGCTCGCCCCCGGCGAGGACCTCGGGCCGCCCGACCCGCAGCGCGGGCAGCTCCAGCGCCTCGGCGACGGTCGGCAGCGCCACCCGGACGAGCGGGCCGTCGCCCTCGTCACCCATCCGTGCTCCCTCCGCCTGTCCGCGATCTCCGAAGAACCTGGTCAGGTCCATTGTCGGTGAACAAAGTGTCAGCGGAGAACACCGAGCGTGGGCAGTCTGCTCGTTGTCCCGGCGGCCCCCGGTGCGCACACTCGGTGTCACCGCCGGGGACACCCCGCGCGGGCGCCGAACCGCCACCCGCCACCGACGAGCCGCGGAGCCCGCCGACCGCGCGGGTCCTCACCGCCATGTGGGGTGTCTGGTTGCACGCGGACGGTGGGCGCGGTACGGCTGGTATCCGACCTTCGTGCCCGTCGTGTCGCCCGCCCCGGCGGCCGGCCCTCCACCGGCGCGGGCCGTCGCCGCCGGCCGCCCGCCGACCTCCACCCGTTCCTAGGGAGTGCCATGTCGATGACCGCCATCAGCGCGCCGGGGATCCCCGCCTTCACCTCGCTCGACCCGGCGGGTCCCGTATGAGCCGGGCGGAGGGCGCCCGCCACCCGCTGCGCCTCGTGCGGGCGAGCCGCGTCATCACCATGGACGGCGCGTCCGACTCCAGGGGCGGCGTCGACGCGTTCGTGACCCTGGGCGAGCGCGTCATCGCGGTGGGCGACGCCGGCGACCTGCGCGGCCGGTTCCCGGAGGCCGAGACGGTCGACCTGGGCGGCGGCGTGGTCGTGCCCGGGTTCAACGACGCGCACGCCCACCCGTCGCTGCTGGCCGACGGCGGCCTCTACATGGACCTCGCGCCCGCGGTGACGCGCAGCGCCGAGGACGTGCGGCGGGCGCTGGCCGAGCGCGCCGCACGCACGCCGGACGGCGGGTGGGTCGTCGGCCACAACTTCGACGTCTCCCGCACCGAGGACGGCGGCGCGGTCGACCGCGCCCTCCTGGACCGGGTCTCCGCCCGCCACCCCGTGCTGATCATCCACTACTCCTACCACGGCGCGGTCGCCAACTCCGCCGCGCTCGCCGCCGCCGGATACGACGAGCACACCCCCGACCCCGTGGGCGGCGAGCTGGTCCGCGACGGCGGGCGGCTGACCGGCGTCGTCTGGGAGCGGGCCTGGATGGAGGGGTTCCTCGGGCACGGCTCGCGGCCGCCGCTCGTCCCCGCCCCGACGACGGAGGCGCGGGTCGGGTCGCTGCGGCGGGTGATCGGGGAGATGAACGCGGCGGGCATCACCTCGATCTGCGACGCGATGGTCCACCCGCACGACTGGAAGCTGTACCAGACCGCCCGCGACCAGGGCGTGCTCACCGCCCGCGTCGGCATGCTGCTCTGGTACGAGTTCTTCGACCCGGCCCCGGGCCCGGCCACCGGTTTCGGCGACGAGTGGCTGCGGTTCACCGGCGTGAAGATGATGAGCGACGGCGCGGTCTCCGGCGGCACCTGCCTGTGCTCGCGTCCCTACCGGGGCGCCCGGGGCGAGCCGACCGGCGGCATCCAGGTCATGCCGGACGAGGAGATCACCGACGTGGTCCACCGGGTGCACGCGGCGGGCGCCAGGCTCGCCGTCCACGCCAACGGCGACCTCGCCATCGCCAAGGTGCTGGACGCGATGGAACGCGCCACCGCCGCGACGCCGCCGCGTCCCGGCCAGGCGCACCGCATCGAGCACTGCTCGGTGGTGGACGGGCGGCTCGTGCGGCGCATCCGGGACCTCGGCGTGATCCCCGTCCCCTTCGGCGCCTTCGTCCGCTACCACGGGCGCAACCTGCTCGACCACTACGGCCCCGAGCGCGCGGCGCGGATCAGCCCGCACCGCACGTTCCGGGAGGCGGGGATCACCGTGGCGGGTTCGTCCGACCACCCGTGCGGCCCGCCCGAGCCGCTGTACGCGCTCCAGTCGCTGACGACCCGCCGCAGCCTGGACGGCACCGTCCTCGGCGAGGAGGAGCGGCTGACCCCCTACGAGGCGCTGGAGGTCTACACGGTCGGGTCGGCCGCCGCGTCCGGCGAGGAGCATGTCAAGGGCCGTATCGCGCCCGGCTACCTGGCCGACTTCACCGTGCTCGCCGAGGACCCGCTGCGCGCCGACCCCGAGCGCCTGGCCGAGGTGCCCGTGACGGGCACGTGGGTCGGCGGCCGTCCGGTCTGGGGCGGCTGACCCGTTCGGTCCGGCGCGCACGGCGGACCGGGGGCACGGGCCGTCCGTCCGGCGTCCAGCTCATCGCCCCGCATCACGGTGAACGCGGCCTCCTTTCCTCGCCGCCGCCCTGGCGGCCCGGGGAAACTGAGTTCGCGATAATCGCCTGCATTAGCGGCCGATCCGGCAATTGGGGTGTCGATCGGCAACAATCGCTGCTATCTGTTAATCAGCGTCACTTTCTGGCGGCTTCCGGGGACGAGGGCGATGGCGGCAGGCGGTTCGGCGGGCGAGCGGGGGCGGCGGGCGCGCGAGCAGGCGCTGGAGTTGGCGCGGCGCTCGCGCGAGGCGTACGCGGTGGCGGCGCGGTGGGAGGCCGGTGCCGAGGCCGAGCGGGTGGTCGCGGCCTCGCTCGTCAGCCTGACCGCCGTCGGCTGGCGGTTACTGGTGGACCGGCACTGGCCCGGCACCCGCGCCGCGAACATCGACATGATCCTCATCGGGCCGGGCGGCGTGTTCGTCATCGACGTCAAGCGCTGGCGCGAGCCCCCGGCCGTCGCCGACGACCACCTGACCACCGGCGGCGAGAACCGGGACGGCGAGGTCGCCAAGCTGCTGGCGATGACGCGGACGGCCGACGAGCAGGTCGCCTCGCTCGGGATGTCGCCGGTCGCGCTGCGCCCGCTGATGGTGTTCGCGGGGCACCGCATCGACGCGCGCCTCGGCCGGGTGCGCCTGCTGGGCCATCCCGATCTCGTCCACGCGCTGGTCGCCGAGCCGAAACGGCTGACCCCGGCCCTCGTGGGCATTGTCGGCGACCATCTGGCCCAGGTGTTCCCGGCCTACGATTCCGCCGCGCTCAAGGAGGACGCCGCCGCCGCGCCCGCCGCGCCCGTGGAAATCGAGGGCGGCGCCCTTTTCCAGACCGAGGACGTCGAGAAGGCGGCGATGGAATCGCTGCTGCACGCGCCGATCGAGCAGTGGATGACCTTTCTCGACCCCGACCAGGTGGGCCTCGCGCGCCGCGACTGGAGCGGCCCGGCGCGCATCACCGGCCCGGCCGGAACGGGGAAGACCGTCGTCGGGCTGCACCGCGCCGCCCATCTCGCCGGACGCTCCTCGGGCCGCATCCTCTACGTCACGTTCGTCAACAATCTGCCGCGCGTACAGAAGAACCTCTTCGCCCGGATGGCCTCCACGTTCCTCGACCGCGTCGAATTCCGCAGCCTGCACGGCTGGGCGTCGGCGTTCCTCGCCGAACGCGGCGCCGGCCTGACGTTGAACCCGCCGCGCGCCGACGACGCGTTCTCGCGCGCCTGGTTGACGGTCGGCCGCGACAGCGCGCTCGCCGAGATCGACCCGAGCCCCGGCTACTGGCGCGAGGAGATCGACCACGTCATCAAGGGGCGCGGGCTGACCTCCCTGGAGGAGTACCGCACGGTCGCCAGGCACGGGCGGCGCACCGCGCTCCAGCCCGCGCACCGCGAGGCCGCCTGGCTGCTCTACGAGGAATACGAGATGCTGCGCGAAGCGCGCGGCGTCGGCGACTTCAACGACGTGCTGCTCGCGGCCCTGGAGGAACTGCGCGAAAGGCCCGCCGACCCGCCCTATTCCGCCGTGATCGTGGACGAGGTGCAGGATCTCACGCTCATCGGCGTCCGGCTGCTGCACGCCCTTTCCGGCGACGGCCCGAACGGCCTGCTGCTCATCGGCGACGGGCAGCAGGCGGTCTATCCGGGCGGATTCCGGCTCGCGGACGCCGGGATCGCCGTGAAGGGCCGGGGCGCCGTGCTGCGCACCAACTACCGCAACGCCGCGCGCATTCTCGAAGCGGCGATGGAGGTCGTCTCCGACGACCCCTTCGACGACCTGGACGGCCCCAACCCGAACGGCCGCCGCGCCGTCGATCTCACCTATCACGAGGGCGAGGTGCTCCGGGTCGACGCGGCCGGCGCGGAGGAGCACGACCGCCGCCTCGTCGAGGCGATCAGGGCGCTTCCCGAGCGCGACGGGGGCGGCGCCACCGCGCTCGCGGACTCGGTCGTGCTGTGCCGCTCGCGCCGCGAGATCGAGCAGTACCACCGCCTGTTCGCCCGCGAGGGGATCCCCGTCCTGCGCCTGGAGAGCTACGACGGGCGCCCGGTCGAGGCGATCAAACTCGGCACCTACCGCCGCGCCAAGGGCCTGGAATTCAAGAACGTCTTCCTGCCGCACCACGACCACGACCTTTCGCCCGGTCTGGAAAAGGGCGCGGGCGCCGCCGAGGGGGAACGCGCGGAACTGGCCCGGCGGCAGTTGTTCGTCGCGATGACCCGGGCCCGCGACCTGCTCTGGCTCGGTTCCGCCGACAAGATCCACGAACCCGGGCGAACGGCGGACAACACGGAGCTATAGTGCACGGCGATAGGGGTTGGCCGAAACAGCGGTTCCCGGCAACCCGCGAGCGAGAGGCAGGATTCCCGACATGTCGGACGCCCCGCAGGGACGACGCCCCGACCAGCAGGAACGGCTCGACCAGACCGATCTCCAGACCGACCGGCCGCATTCGGCGCGCGTCTACGACTACATCATGGGCGGCAAGGACAACTTCGTCGCCGACCGGGAGACCGCCGCGACCGTCCTGGCCGACTGGCCGGGCCTGCGCACCTCGATGCTCGCCAACCGCGCCTGCATGCACCGCATGGCCCGCCACCTCGCCGACCTGGGGATACGGCAGTTCATCGACGTCGGCACCGGCATCCCGTCCTCGCCGAACCTGCACGAGGTGGTGCAGGAGGCGGCACCCGACGCGCGCGTCGTCTACGTCGACAACGACCCGATCGTCCTGGCCCATGCCCGGGCCCTGCTGGTCGGCTCACCCGAGGGCCGGACCGCCTACATCCAGGCCGACATGCGCTCGCCTGGAACGCTCCTGGAGGACCCGGCGCTCGCCGCGACCCTCGACCTGACCCGCCCGGTCGCGCTCACGCTGATCGCCGTCCTCCAGTTCGTGGAGGACGCGCAGTCGCTGGTGGAGGCGCTCGTCGAGCCGCTCCCGTCTGGCAGCTACCTCGCGCTCACCATCCCCACCGGCGACCTCGCGCCCGAGTCCGCGCACCTCGCCGGCGAGTACACCCGCCGGGGCATCCCCATGTACCTGCGCGACCGCGCGCAGGTGGAACGGCTGATCACCGGACTGGAACCGCTGGAGCCGGGTGTCGTCCCGATGCCGCGCTGGCACCCCGCCCCGGGCGAGGAGATCCTCCCCGACACCGCCACCAACATGTACGCCGTCGCCGCCCGCAAGCCGTAGCCGATGTGCGCCCGGGGCGCTTCCGGGCATGAAGGCATCGCGGTCACTGGAACAGCCGAAACGCGGGAGAGCTCCGACATGCGCGGCAACGGCATTACCCCCTCGCAGATCCCCGGGCCGTCCACGGAGGGCGACGGCGCGCAGGCCATCCTCGACGCGGGCGGGCTGCACACCTACCAGCTCGGCCTGCATGCCGAGTACGGGCCGGTGGTGCGCTTCCCCCTGCCCGGCGCGGGCCTGGCGGTCTCGATCGCCGACCCGGTGCTGCTGGAGGCCACCGCCAAGATCAACAAACGGCCGGAGAAGCTGTTCGAGTTCCTCGCCCCGCTCCAGGAGTCGGGCAACCTCCAGACGCTCCCGGCCGACGAGCACGGCCCGTGGCGCCGGGTGATGCTGTCGGTGCTGGCCGGACGCCCCTCCCACGAGGCCCACTTCGCGCACTTCACCGCGCTCGCGACCGACCTGGCCGACGCCTGGCAGGCCCGCGCCGCCTCCGGGCCTGCTTCCGGTGGGGGGACGACCCCCCACACCCCCCAAAACAGCACCGTGACCTCCCAGAAGGACCTGAGCGAACTCTCCCTGCGCATGATCTGCCGGTACGCGCTGGGCAGCGGCCTGACCCCCGAGGAGTCCGCACGGGTCGTCGCCGCGTTCGAGGCCGTCCTCACCGAGCACCTGGGCCGCCTCTACCAGCCCGACGCCCCCGACACCTCGGACGAAGCGGAGGAGGGCCTCGCCTACCTGCGCGCCACCGTCGACCGGGTCCTCGCGGCCCACCGCGAGAGCACCGGGCGCAGCGACATGATCGCCGCACTGGCCGAGTCGGGCGCGTCCCCCGCACGGATCCGCGACTCGGTGCTGATGGCCATGCTCGCCGCCCACCACACGACCGGCGTCGCGATCTCCTGGGTGCTGTACACGCTGTCCCAGCACCCGGACGCGGCCGCGCGCGTCGCCGCCGAACTCGACGAGGTCCTCGGGGACCGCGCCGCCCCCGACTACGCCGACCTGAGGAGGCTGACGTACCTGGACAGGGTCCTCAGGGAGACGATGCGCCTCTACCCGCCGGGCCCCTACGGCGCCCGCGAGGCCACCGAGGACATCACGGTCGGCGACTACGAGATCCCGGCCGGGACGACCATCTTCTACCCCTTCTGGGCCGTTCACATGAACCCCCGCTACTGGCCCGACCCGCACGTCTTCGACCCCGACCGGTTCACCCCGGAGGCGTCGGCGGGCCGCCCCCGGCTCGCCTACATCCCGTTCGGGATCGGCCCCCGTAGCTGCGAGGGCGCCGCGCTCGCGATGGTCGAGGCGGAACTCGTCCTCGCCGTCCTGCTGAAGCGTTTCGAGTTCCGCCTCACCCCAGGCCGGCCGGTGACCCCCACAGAACGCTTCGTCCTATGGGCGGCCAACGACATTCACCTGGACATCACCCTCCGCGAATGACCCCGAGGAACGGTGCCCTCGCGCTTATCGGCTGAAGACGGCCGGGCGGACCCCACCGCCGGTGCGGGCGCCGTCCTGGTGCCCGAAGAGGGACGGGCCGCCCGCCGCTCCGGCCGGTTCCGTTGTTCCCGGTCCCCCGTCCGAGGGACCCGGGGTGTTTCTGGAGTACACACTGCCGGAAGCGTCGTCGCCGTTTCTTCGTCACCCCGCGAAGAACGCGCGGGCGGTCCCTGTGAGACCTCACAGGGGGCGGGACGCGTCCGCATGAGGCCAGGGGCGCGGGTCATCCGCGCGGCCACGGCACGCGAACAAGGGGGTGACGGCGCGTTCGCGCCGCAGGGGGGAAGCGCCATGGGGGACCTGTTCAAGCTGCTGGAAAGCCGGATCTGCGCCAACGCCCGGCGCTCGGTGGAGGTCTACGCGCGCGAGGTGCCCGAGTTCCGCGCCGTGGCCGCCACGGGGCCGCAGCGGGACGCGCTGGTCGAGTTCGCGGTGCTGCTGCGGCGCCGGACCGTCGAGCTGGCCGCCGACGAGCGGCCCCTCGGCGGCGACGACCTGGCGCGCATCGTCGCCGCCGGACGCGAGCGCGCCCTGGCGGGCATGTCGCTGGCGTCCCATGACCACGTCCTCGGCCTGCACTCCGCCCTGGCGGTGCAGGAGCTGCACGAGGCGGCCGGGCCGGGGGAGGCGGACGCGCTCATGCGGCTCCTCGGCTGGCTCGGCCCCCAGGGCACGGCGGCCAAGGACGCCTACACCCACGGGTTCCTGGACGGGCAGGGCAACGTCCTGACGTTCACCCACCGCGTCCAGCAGCTCGCCACGGCCCTGCTGGGCGGCGACCCCGTCGCCGCGGGGCTGGCCGAGGTCCTCGGCATGACGCTCGCCCCCCGCTACACGGTGACGGTCGTCCGGATCGCCGAACGCGGCGCCCCGCCGCCCGCCGGGGAGCGCGAGCGGATCGTCGGCGCCCTCACCGCCGAGCGCCCGGTGCCGCTGCGGTGGCGCGAGCCGCTGGAACTCGTCGCGCTCGTGCCCGGCGACAGCGCCCAGGCACGCGTCCGGCGGCGCGCCCTCGACCTCGCCCGCGCGGTGGCGTCCGCGGTCGGCCGGCCCTGCGCCGTCGGGGCGTCGAGCGCGAACCGGCACGCGCTGCCCGACGCGCTGGCCATGGCCCGGCGGATCAGCGCGGCCGCGCCGCTGCGCGCCGTCCCGCGCGAGGTCAGCACGCTGCAGGACGTCTTCGTCGAGCTGGGCGCGGGCCGGTTGCCCGAGGTCGAGCGCTGGCTGCGCCAGGTGGCCCAGCAGCTCGCCCGCGGGCCCGACCTGGTCGCCACCCTGGACGCCTACTACCGGCACGACATGAACCGGCTGGCCACCGCGTCCCACCTGCACATCCACCCCCGCACCGTCGACTACCGGCTGCACCGGGCCCGCGAGCTGACCGGCATCGCGCCCGCCACCGCGCACGGCGTGCGCGTGCTGACCGCCGCGGTGGCGCGCGTCCTCGCCGTCAGCGCGTGATGGCCTCGATGATCCGGGGCCGCAGCTCGGCGGCGCCGATCACGGCGTCGACCGAGCCGACCTCGACCGCGCGCCGGATGTCGTGGATGCGGTCGAACTCGGCGGCCACCTCGTTGAGCTTCTCCGTCCGCACCGACGAGCGCAGCTCGTCCAGCTCGGCGGTCAGCGACGCCCGGTCGGCGCCCGAGGCGGCCGTCACGCGGGCCTCCAGGTCGCGGACGCGGGGGTCGGCGGCCGTGCGGGCGTTGACCTCACCGGCGAACACCGCCGCGGCGGCGGGCGCGCCGCCGAGCACGGACGCGAACGAGCCCTCCAGCGCGAGCACCGTCATGTTCGGGTTCAGCGCCTTGGAGAACACCACGAACGCGCCGCCGTGGTACCGCGAGATCACGCAGAACACGATGGGCCCGCGGAAGTTCACGATCGCGCGGCCGATCTCGGCGCCGTACTCCAGCTGGAGCTTGCGCATCGACTCCGGCGACCCGTCGAAGCCCGACAGGTTCGCCAGCACCACCAGCGGACGGTTCCCGCTGGCCGCGTTGATCGCGCGGGCGGCCTTCTTCGACGACTGCGGGAACAGCGTGCCCGCGGTGTAGCTGTCGGGGCCGTTGGTGGGCGGGAACCCGCGCCGGGGCACCGCCTGCGACTCGATGCCGAGCAGGCACGCGGGCCGCCCGCCGAGGTGGACGTCCTGGACGACCGCCGTCTCGGCGTCGGCCATGCCCGCCCAGCGCTCCAGCACCGGGTGGTCCTGGTCCGACAGCGCCCGCATGACGGTCCGGATGTCGAACGGCTTCTTGCGGTCCGGGTTGGCCTCGGCGGAGAAGATCTCCCCGACCGTGGCGAAGTCGCTGCCCGCCACCGTGTGCGGGAAGGACGACACGTCCCGGTCGACCGGGTCGGTCGTGCTCGCCCGGCGCGGCCCGTCCTCGCCCGGCGCGACGTAGGTGTGGTCGTAGTGCGCCATCAGCACGTCGCGCGCGGCGGCCAGGTTCGGCGCCCAGTACTGCGCCTGCCCGTTCGGGCCCATCACCCGGTCGTAGCCGCCGATGCCGAAGTTGTCCTCGGCCGACACGCCGCCGGAGAAGTCGAGCGCCTGCTTGCCGGTCAGCACCATCGCCGAGTCCGGTGTCATCACGAGGATGCCCTTGGTGTGCATGAGCATCGTCGCCTCGGCGTTCCAGTACGGCTGGGCGCCGACGTTGATGCCCGCGACGACGATGTTGATCTCGCCGCCGTCCTGGGTGAACTCGACGATCCGCTTGAGCGCGGCGGCGACCCAGTCCATGTTCTCGGTGCCCGACTCCATCGAGACCCGGGCGCCCGACGACAGCGCGTACCACTCCAGCGGCACCCGCATCCGCTCCGCGAGGTCCAGCGCGGCGATCACGCGGCGGCACTCCGGCTCCGACAGCGCGCCGAGCGACTTGGTCGGGTCGCCGAGCAGCACGACCCGGCTGACGCCCTGCGGGTGCAGCGCGGTCCGCGTGGTGACGACGCCCGCGACCATCGCGGCGGTGTTGCGCCCCTTCGGGCGGTCGACCGGCACCAGCGCGTGCGCGTCGTCGAGGTCGTGCTCGACGAAGTCGCCGAGCAGGCCCGTCAGCTCGTAGGGGTAGACGGTGCCCCGGCTGCTCGCGCGCAGCACCTTCTGCCGGTAGCCGTCGATCGGCTCGACCGGCGCGTCGGACGGCTCGCCGATGTGCAGTTCGCTGCGTCCGGCCGCGTCGAAGGTGACCCGGACGGCGATCTTGCGCAGCGCGCCGGTCGCCTCGTCGCGGCGCCGGGCGATGAACAGCATCTCCTCCAGGCCCGCGCCCGCCGCCGTCGGCAGTACGCGGCCGGCGATCATCTCCAGCTCGGCGCGGGTCATGGGGCTCGGCGGCCAGACGTAGATCACGATCCGGTTGGTGGGGAACAGCTTCTTGGACGGCCGCCGCGACCGCGCCCGGCGGATCGAGTCCAGGCACGCGGCGATCGTGTCCTCCGCGGTCGGCAGCGCGACCAGCCTGCCGTCCAGGTCGCGCAGCTCGGTCAGGTCGCGGACCTGCGCGAACGCCACCAGCCTGTCATCGGAGGGGTTGCCCCGCGCCACCGCCCGGAAGAGGTAGACCTCCTCGTCGGAGGACGGCAGCCGGGTCAGGTCGAACTCGCTGAGCCGCTCCAGCTGCATCCGGTGCGCGATGTAGGGGTGCAGGCCGCGGATCAGCCGCTCCTCGGCCATCCCGCCCTCGGACGGCCGGAACGTGAAGTGGTGGTGCATGACCGCGCCGCCGGAGCCCGCGACGGTCGCGGTCACCCGCCGGACCCGCTCGGGCAGCGGGTGGGCGTCGATGACCTCCTGGAGCGCCTCGGCCATCGCGCCGAAGTCCTCCGGCTGCCGCTCCCAGGCGAGGTAGATGTCGGCGTCGAGGTCGTCCTCGCCGCGCGCCAGCTCGGCGAGGCCGTCCAGCGCGCCGCCCAGCGCCTCGAAGCCCACCGCCGCCGACACCACCGACGAGCCCGCGCGCTCGGCGACGACGAACGTGCAGCCCGCGGCCTCGCGGGTGCGGACGCCGGTGATCCCCTTGTTGCCGTAGTAGCGGCGGGTCAACACCTCCAGCAGGATCGAGTTGTCCCGCCCGTCGCGGCCGAGCCGCTGGCCGAGCAGCCGCACGAGCGGCTCGGTGCTGCGGACCATCTCGGCGATGCGCTCGCCGCGCTCCGGCGCGTCCGGGTTGGCGTCCAGGTGCCGCAGGTGCTTGCGGACCTCCGCGTAGACGCGGGCGCGGTTGCGGCGCAGCAGCGGCTGCGCGAACCAGGCGAACACCACGCCGCGCGCGAGGTCGCACACGGCGGGGAAGCGCACCTGCGTCGCCGCGACCAGCCGCTCCAGCGCGAGGCCCACGTCCTCGCGCAGCGTCAGGTCGGGCGGCGGCTCCCGCAGCCACGTCCGCAGCAGCGCCAGGATCACCGCGGTGTCGGCGGCCGCGCGCTGCTGGGACAGGAAGATCCGGAAGACCGCCGCGTCCAGCTCGGGCGAGCGCTCCAGCTCGGTGACGCCGTAGTGGCCGAGGGCCTTGGCGAGCTTGGCCTGGAACGCCTCGGGCAGCCCGGCCCGCTCGACGTCCAGGCTCTGGAGGTAGGTGTGGAAGTACTCGCGGGCGCTGTGGACGTGGCCGCCGTCGGTGCCGTCGCCCTGCTCGGGGCGGTCGCGGCTCAGCTCGGCGAGGTCGGCGAACACCTCGACCAGGCGCAGCTCACCGGCGAGCGGCTGGTGGCCCTCCCGCTCGGCCGCCTGCCGCGCGCCCAGGTAGTCGTCCAGGACGCGGCGCTCGTCATGCGGGTCGACGTCGAAGCCCAGCAGCAGGCTGCGCAGGTCCTCCTGGCCGCGGACGGCGCGGGTCCGCGCCGGGACCGCGCCGGGCGCGGCGGGCAGGTCCAGCTCGACGGCGTCGCCGTCCGCGGAGCCCTCCTCCCGCGCGCCGTCGGCGAGCGGCTCCAGCCGCAGCAGCGGCGCGCCGGTCTCCACCTGGCTCCCGACGGACACGACGCATTCCTTCAGCCGCGCCCGGAACGGCGCCCGCAGCACCGTCTCCATCTTCATGCTCTCCAGCACCAGCACCGGCGCGCCCGCCTCGACCTCGTCGCCCGCCTTCAGCGGGGTCGCGACGACCAGCGCGGGCGCGGGGGAGCGGACGACGCCGCCCTCGTCCCGGCTGACGCGGTGCGCCACGCCGTCCACCTCGACGAGGTGGATCGGCCCGTGCGTGCCGGTGAGCAGCCGGTACCGGACGCCGTTGACGGCGATCTGCCCGGTGTGCCTGCTGAAGCGGTCGAGCTCGACGTCGGCGGTGCGGACGTCCTCGCCCACCTCGAAGCCGACCCGGAACCGGTGCGCGCCGACCCGCGCGACCCGCAGCCGGTAGCCGACGCCGCGCAGCTTGAGGTCCAGCGGGCGGCCGCTCTCGTGCCGCGCCTGCGGGCGCCCGCCGAACGCCGTGGACAGCAGCCGCTGCCGCTCGGCGCGCTCCTCCTCCTCGTAGGCCTCGATGGCGGCGGCGGCCAGCGCGACCGCCGAGTGGCGGTGCGAGACCAGCCCGCCCTCGCCGCGCACCCGGTCGATCCAGCCGGTGTCGGCGCTGCCGTCGATCACCTCGGGCCGGTCGAGCAGGTCCAGCACGAAGCTCTTGTTCGTCGCGCCGCCCTCGATGATCACGGTGGTCTCGGTCATCGCGCGGCGCAGCCGGCCGAGCGCCTCGTCCCGGTCGCGGCCGTAGGCGATGATCTTGGCGATCATCGAGTCGAAGTCGGCGGGGATCGTGTCGCCCTCGCGGACTCCGGTGTCGACCCGGACGCCGGGCCCGGCGGGCAGGTCGAGCCGCGCGATCCGGCCGGGGGAGGGGGCGAAGTCGCGGTCGGGGTCCTCGGCGTTCAGCCGCGCCTCGACGGCGTGCCCGCGCTCGACCGGCGGCGCGCCGTCGAGCCGTCCGCCGGAGGCCACGTGCAGCTGGGCCTTGACCAGGTCGAACCCGGTGGTGGACTCGGTGATCGGGTGCTCGACCTGGAGCCGGGTGTTGACCTCCAGGAACGCGAACAGCCGCTCGCCCGGGTGGTAGAGGAACTCCACGGTCGCCGCGCCCCGGTAGCCGACCTTGAGGGCCAGCCGCTCGGCGGAGGACTTCAGCTCGGCCGCCTGCTCGGCGCTCAGCACCGGCGAGGCCGACTCCTCGATGACCTTCTGGTTGCGCCGCTGCACGGAGCAGTCGCGGACGCCGAGCGCCCACGCCGTGCCCTGCCCGTCGGCGATCACCTGCACCTCGACGTGCCGCGCGCCGGTGACCAGCCGCTCCAGGAACACGATGCCGCTGCCGAACGCCCGCGCGGCCTCCTGGCCGGTGCGCTCGTAGGCGTCCTCCAGCTCGGCCGGGTTCGTGACGACGCGGATGCCGCGCCCGCCGCCGCCCGCCGTCGCCTTCAGCATCAGCGGGTAGCCGATCTCCGCCGCCGACGCCAGGGCGTCCTCCAGCGTCTCGACGGCCCCCCGGCTCCACGGCGCGACCGGGACCCCGACCTCCTCGGCGATCAGCTTCGCGCCGATCTTGTCGCCGAGCTTGCGCATGGCCTCCGGGCTCGGGCCGACGAAGGTCACCCCGACGCGCTCGCACAGCTCCGCGAAGGCCGGGTCCTCCGCGACGAAGCCCCAGCCGACCCACGCCGCGTCCGCGCCGGTCTCCACCAGCGCGCGCTCCAGCACCTTCAGGTCGAGATACGGGCGCGCGGACGCGGGGCCGAGATCATAGGACCGGTCGGCCTCCCGCACGAACGCCGCCGCGCGGTCGACGTCGGTGTGCAGGGCGACGGTCTCGATCCGGGTCCCGGTCTCCGCGGCGAGGTCCCGCACGGCGTGGATGAGCCGCATCGCGGCCTCACCACGGTTGACGATGGCGACACGACTGAACACCGTCCGAACCCTCCTCTGGACCACCGATGTGCGCGCCGTGGACATGGTCGGCCCCCGGCCATGCTCACCCTTCCGCCTCCGGGGCGGCAGCGCCATGCCGCTGACAGGGCAGGCTGGGCGCCCCCAATTTGTGGGAAACATCCAAAAGCCGCCGCCCACCTGCGCACCCCCCGAGCATGCACGGCCCTGGCAGTGGCAGGCTTGTCCCTGCCTAAAGCCGCGGCTCTGACCAGGCGAAACGCCCGCTTGACAAGGGGTTTCGGGGGTTCGGGCAAGGTGGGCCAAGGGTGGCCGCCGCGCACGGGGCCCGCCCGCCGGAGCCCTGCGCGCACGAACCGTCGCGGACCGTGCCCGGCGTGCGTCCGCCGCGTTCCGCGCCGCCGGGACCCGGGGGCGGCGCGCGCACTCCGACGCTGGCGGGCGGAAGTTTTTCGCGCCGGTGGGCATAACCGCTGAGCTATCCCCTTGAATGGTCGAACAGGACCCATCCGCGCCATCGGAAATGCCGCCTCAGCTTGCCCTTGCGCAAACGTTGCCGATTGCCGCCGGGACGCTGGTCAGGTATCAACGAATTTGGGATGCCGCGGGCTGGTCCGGTCGCTGAACTGCGCTGGTCTATTACGCTGCGAATCGGCGGCGCCGGATCGGCACTTGCCCGCTATTCGGAGCGGCGGCTATCGTATAGCAAATCCGATAGGAAGATTTCCTGTCGGACGAAAGCAATGCCCCGCCCCCCGCTCCCCGCTCCCCGCCATGGACGCGGCCGCCGACGAGAGTCGCGGCCCCACCGTCCAGGACCACATGGCTCCGCAACGCCATGCCCGACCGCCCACCCCTAGCCCGGGCGGTCGCGACGAAAGCTCGCCTCCAGGGCCCGGAGGCGGCCTTCGTCTCCTGACGAACCCGCCATCGCGGGGTCGCGTACCCGCCCTGCTCCGGTCCCGAGAGCAGGGCTGGGGGTCGTCGGCGGCATGACGCCGATTGGAGAAACTGCCATGCGCAAGCTGATGCAAGCGACGCTGGGCGCGTGCGCCCTCGCCCTTGCGATGGGTGGCGCGACCGCCGCGAACGCGGCCCAGCCCCCCGCCCCCAGCGGTCCCGCGCCCATCATCGGCGGGCACAACGCGACCGAGACCTACCCCTGGATGGTGGCGCTCAGCAACGGCTGCGGCGGCAGCCTCGTCGCGCCCCAGTGGATCGTGACGGCGAACCACTGCGGCTCCGCGTCCTCGGGCCGGATCGGCTCGAACAGCAAGAACTCCGGCGGCGAGGTCCGCTCGATCGACCGGCGGACCACCCGCTCGGGCACC
Source organism: Actinomadura litoris (assembly GCF_009733595.1). Classification (GTDB taxonomy): domain Bacteria; phylum Actinomycetota; class Actinomycetes; order Streptosporangiales; family Streptosporangiaceae; genus Spirillospora; species Spirillospora litoris. The sequence goes on from NZ_WOFH01000006.1 coordinate 73,768, forward strand.
GACCTCACGCTGATGCACCTGTCCACGCCCGCGACGGGCACGCCGGTGAAGATGGCGCAGAGCCAGCCCGCCGCGAACACCCCCGTCCGGCTGCTGGGCTTCGGCTGCATGAGCTGGCCGAGCTGCCGCAACGCCACGACGCTCCAGGAGATCGACCTCACGATCCTGCCGAGCAGCAGCTGCGCGGCCGGCGGCGGCACCGCCAACGACGTCTGCGTCTCGGGCGACCGCGGCCACTCGGCCTGCCACGGCGACTCCGGCGGCCCGGCGGTCACCGGCACCCGCGGCGACTGGACGCTCGTCGGCGAGACCCACGGCCCGGGCGACAACCGCGGCGAGTGCGCGACCAGCACCCTCTACACCGGCATCGCGCCCTACCTGTCCTGGATCAACCAGCAGATCGGCCGCTGACCCAGGCTCCCCTCACCCGTAGGAGTTCCGATGTCCTTCCGCAAGATCATGATGACGCTCGCCGTCACCCTCGGCCTCGCGATGCTGCTGCCGGCGCTGGTCGTCGACACCGCGTCCGCCGCGGCCCCGGCGGCCGTCCGCACGATCTACTACGACGCCAGCGCGTCGCAGGAGTTCAAGGCCGCCGTGGACGAGGGCGCAGAGGCGTGGAACGTGGCCGTGCCCACGATCAAGCTCGTCGCCGCCACCGGCGGCCAGGCGACCATCCGGATCTACGCCGACAACGGCTGGCCCCGCACGATCTCCAACGGCTTCGGCCGGGGCACGATCTACATGGGCCGCCAGGCCGTCCAGGACGGCTTCTACCCGCCGCGGATCGCCGCGCACGAGCTCGGCCACGCGCTCGGCCTGCCCGACAACCGCAACGGCCGCTGTGACTACCTGATGTCTGGCCACAGCTCGCCGACCTCGTGCAAGGTCACCGCCCCGCACGCGACCGAGGCCGCCACGGTCCGCCGCAACGCGGGCGGCGGCTGGGTCACCACCCTCACCAGGCAGCACGCCTACGCGGACTGCTACACCTTCTAGTCCGCTGGACCCCGCACCGCGGGCACGAGCCAAGCCGTGCCCGCGGTGCGGCCCGTCCGCGCTCAGGCGGCGGGCTGCTCCATCGCGTGGTCCAGGTGGGTGATGACCGCGGGCACGTCGTGGCTCTCGGTGGCGCGGATCAGCTCCAGCGCCGGACGGACGAGGCCGCCGGGCCGCGCGATCAGCCGGGCCAGCACGGCCGCGCGCACGTCCATGCGCTCGATCGTCGCCTCGCGCCCGGCGTCGTCCTGGCCCGCGAGCAGGACGGCGTTGTGCCACGCCTCCTCGCGCGACCGCCGGATGCTGAAGTCCAGGATCTGCTCGTCACCGCGCCCGCCGACCTGGTCCAGGAGCCACAGCAGCGGTGAGACGTCGCCGACCGCCGCCTGCACCGCCAGCACGACGCGCGCCAGGATGTCGTTGATCAGCAGGAAGTCGCGGCGCAGCGCCTGGATCTCCGCCCCCGGGCTCGTGCGCGCGGCGGCGACGGCCAGGTCGAGGCCGATGTGCGCGTTCACGCCGAGGATCAGGTGCGCGACGATGACCGTGTCGCCGTCGGGCAGCAGGCCGAACGTCTCGCGCCAGCAGCGGGGCCCGCTCCGGTCGCGCCGCCAGGCGGCGTGGGCCTCGAAGTAGCGGTTGCCGAAATGGGTGTCGAAGCGGTCCATGCGCGGGCCGTCGTCGAACCGCCCCTCGTGGATCGCCCGGCGGACCTCGACGGTCACCTGCCGGTACAGCGCGGCGAAGTACCCGACCCGGTCGCCGGTCTGGACGGCCCTCGCGACGATCTCGGCGAGTCCGGCGATGACGTCGTCGATGTTCTCCGCGGCCATGTGCCACCTCCTCAGAAAGGCGTCGACAAGAGCGTCAATTGACTCCCGGCGGGCGGGAGCCGAAGAACCATCCGCCCTCTTTCATGCGATCGCGAATAGGCGCGAATTCGAGGACCTTGGCCCTGTCGTCTTTCGACAGCGAGTTGTTGAAGGCGCCGAGGAAGACGACGTAGCCGATGGCGACGGCGATGAGGACCGCGATTCCCAGGCCGGTCAGGCCGGCCGCGAGGGCGCCGATGCCGAGGGCGGCGCCCCCGGCCGCCGTCCCGAAGGCGGAGCCGTGGATCCTCACCCGCCGCTTCCCGTGCCCCGACCGGCAGGACGCGCAGCGCGGCACGTTCACCGTGAACACCTGCCACGCGACGCGGCCCACCTGGTGCTGGATGTCGCCGCTGAGCTTCAGTTCGAGGAAGCTCCCCTCGTCCGACGGCTGCTCCTCGCAGAACAGGCAGGTCCCGCGGGCGAGGTTGCCCTTGGCGATGTCGAGGTTGTCGGAGAGGTGCTCGCGCACGGCGGTCGTGGCGGCGACGGGGAGGGCGCGTTCGAGCACCCGGACCGCGGGCGGCCAGTCGTCGGTCGCGTTGGCGTAGGGGATGACGCAGCCGAGCACGCGGTTCGCGACGTCGTCGCGGGCGCCGCGCAGGACCGGGCCGTCCTGCGGATGGGCGAGCGCCAGGACGTCCAGCAGCGGCGCCGCCTGGTCGAGGAGGCGTTCGGCGGCCTCGGCGCCCCGGGCCGGGTCGGCGTCGGCGGTGTGCTCCGCGTGCTCCCCGATCGTCCGGAGCCGGGCCGCGTCGGGCTCCACCGCGCGGCGCAGGGCCTCGGTGCCGTCGAGCCGGTCGAACCCCGAGCCCGTCATGGCGGCGACCTGGGCCTCGGCCTCGGCGCGGCGGCCGTCCCGGAGCGCGGTCACCGCGAGGCGCGCGTTGATGGTCAGCAGGGCCTCGGGGAGGTCGTCGCGGATCCGGGCGGCGGTGCCGGGGCCCAGGCGCGGGTCCGCGAGGTCGCGGGCGCGGGCCTCCAGCAGCGGCCAGAACTCCTCGTCGTGGACGACCCGCAGCCACGCCGCGAACGCCTCCGGCCAGGGCGCGGCGCCGGAGTCGTCGAGCGCGCGGGCGTGGGCGAGGACCGCCAGGTTGTGCCTGCCCGCGGGGGACGCGGCGTCCGTCCAGACGCGCTCGGCCTCGCCCAGGTCGCCGCGCCGCACCGCCGCGACCGCCTGGTCGGGACGCCCCGGCTGGAGCGGCCAGAACCAGAACAGCTCGTCGAGCAGGCGCCGGGCCGGGTCGCGCAGCCGCTGCGCCGCCTGCCGGGCCTCGGTGGCGTCGGGAGCCGCGCCGAACAGGGCGCTCCCGGCTGCGCTCTCGGATGCGCTCCCGGATGCGGACTCGGCTGCGGACTCGGCCCCGAAGCGGCTCGCGACCCGCAGCTTCTCCGCGTGCCGCCGGATGTCGCGGGCGCTCGCGTGCACCCCTAACCCGGTGACGCGGAACGCGTTCTCGCGGTACAGGTCGGGGCCCAACTCGTCCAGGAGGGGGCCGATCACGTCCTCGGTCATGGTGCTCACTCCTGACCGGCCGGGGAGATCCGCAGGCCGACGGTCCGGTTCCGGGCGGGGGAGCGGTCGCCGCCGAGGGCGGATGCGGCGCCGAGGCTCGACACCGTGAACCTGCCGGTCGGTATCCCCGCGCGGTCATGGAGGAGTTCGCGGACGACCATCGCCCGCAGCGTGCCGAGCTCGGTGTTGGTAGCGTACCCGCGGCCGGGCGGCACCGGACGGTCGTCCGTGTGCCCGATCACGGCCACCGAGATCCGCGTCGCGTAGGGACGCAGCCGCGCACCGAGCGCGGACAGGACCGCGCGCCCGTCCCGCGACAGGCGCACCCCGTCCTGGAACAGGCCCTGCCTGAAGCTGACGGAGATCTCCCCCTGGCGGCGCCGCGCGACCGCGCCCGGCACCCCGAGGTCCATCCCGGCCGGCACGTCCGGCGCGGGCGACGGGCGCGCGGGCGCCGGAGCGGCCGGAACCGTCCGCACCACCACCGGCGCGGACCTGTCGCCCTCCTCCCCGGTACCCACGACGACGAGGACGGCGACCGCCGGCGCCACCACCGCCACGGCCGCCGCGTAAGGCCAGGCCGGACGGGTCGACCGGCGGGCGCGGGCCTTGGCGACGCGGCGGCGGCACTCGGCGATCTCCGGGCTGCCCGGGGCGAGGTGCTCGGCCTCGTCCCAGGCCGCGTCCGCCTCGTCCAGCCGCCCCTGCTGGGCGTGGACGCGGGCGAGCAGGTCCAGCAGCGGGACGCTCGGGTCGGCGTCGCGCCCCGCGTCCGTCAAGATCGCCTCGGCCTCGGCGTAGCGGCCGTGCCGGGCCAGCGTGCGGGCCTGCGCCAGCGCCAGCTCGCGGGCCGCGAGCGGCAGCGCCGCCCGATCGGCCCCGTCAGCCCTGTCGGCCCCGTCGGCCATCAGACCTTCCTCACCGTGCTCAGCAGGTCGAGGCCCGCGCGGTCGTCGGGCAGCAGGTCGGCGAGGACGCGGTTGATGTCGCGCAGCGTCCCGGCGTCGCCCTTGGCCGCCGCGCGGCGGCCCGCCGCGATGAGGTCGCGGGCCTCGTCCGGGTCGCGCATGTCCGACCGGTGGGCGCACAGGTTCTCGAAGATGATGAACGGCAGGTCGCCCGACTCGTCCAGCACCCGCATCGCCAGCGTGCGCAGGTCCTCGATCCGCTGCCGCAGCAGCGGCGCGTCCCGCGCGGCGCGCGCGGCCTGCACCGACGACTCGGCGATCGACAGCGACCGCCGGTGGTCGCCGTTCCCCTTCTCCCGGACGACGTCCTGGACGACGGCCAGCAGCTCCTGCGACTCCCTGACCAGCTCGGGCCATTCGAGCGCGTCCTCGATGTCGTCGACCGCCGCCCGCAGGACGAGGATCAGCTTGCCGCCCTCGATCGCCTCGGTGGTGTCGCCGCGCGCCGCCTCCACCTTCGACTCCACGTCCCGGACGAGCCGGTCCCGGTCGATCCGCAGCAGCAGCTCCGTCGCCCGCGCGTCGCCGATCTCCGTCAGCCGCCGCCGCACGGTCTCCAGCCGGTGCTTCTCGGCCTTGGAGTCGCGGACCAGGTCCTCGTGCTTCGGGACGGTCTCGGTCCGCATGTTGATGACGTGCTCGAACTCCTCGTCCAGCAGCGGGACGTAGGCGCGCGCGACGACCAGGCGCGACTCGTCCACCACGATGGTGAAGTCGACCGCGCTGCCCTCCGGCACGTCCCGCCGCACCTGGTTCGGCTCGACCACCAGGCGGCCGATGCGCAGGTTGCGGTCGGCGCGGTCGTGCTCGCCCTCCATGACGGGGATGCGGATCATCCCCTCCCCGGTGCCCCGGTTGACGGCGACCGTCGTGCGCATCTCGACGTTCCGCCGCGCCGGAAGCGGGGTGTTGCGCGGGAGCAGCGGAAGGAACTCGTTGCCGTCCAGCCCGACCCCGAGCGTCTGCTGGAGCAGCGGCTGCGTCTCGACCGCGCCGACCGTGTAGTCGAGCCGGTCCGGGCTCACCCCCAGGGCGGTGCCGGACGCGTCGGTCAGCTCGATGCCGAAGGTGTTCCGGCGCCCCCGCTCCGCCCAGAGCGTGGCGGTGAAGGTGCCCTCGTCCGACAGCGGGATCCGGCCGCTGCGCCAGGCGGGCCTCGCCTCGGCGTTCACGAACTCGACCGCGAGCCCCGCCGCCTCCGGCCCGGTCACCCTCCCGCCGACGAACGGCTCGGTCTCCGGCCCGGTCGGGCTGTACTCCAGCTCGATCGAGTAGGCGCCCGGGTCCGGCCGCGCCGGGGAGGGCCGGGCCTCCAGCCGCTTGGACCCGGCGAAGATCGCCGCGCCCTTGGCGACCACGGTGAGCGGGTCCTGGCTCTGGTCGATCGCGATCCCGAGCCCCTCCCGCGGGTCGGCGATGCGTTCGCGCAGGTACGGCGACAGCGTGGTCCCGCCGACCAGCAGCACCTTCTCGACGTCGCCGGGCCCGAGCCCGCTCTCCTTCAGGGCCCGGCGGCACAGGTCCACCGACCGCGCGATGTAAGGTTCGGCGATCCGCTCGACGTCCCCGCGCCGCAGGTCGAAGTCGAACTCGAAGCGCTGCTCCCGCGCGTCCACCAGCACGACGTCGATGTCGACCGACTCCCGCCGCGACAACTGGATCTTGGCGGCCTCGGCGGCGAGCTTGAGCGTGTTGACGGCGGCGGGCCAGCGCGGGTTCCCCCGGGTGAAGTCGGCGAAGCCGTACCGCTGCACCACCGCCGGGATCAGCAGCGTCTCGACGATCTTCCAGTCGATGAGCTTGCCGCCGAGCAGGTTGTCGCCCCGGTGGTTGACGACGTTGAACTCGCCGTCGCGCATGTTGACCACGGCCGCGTCGAAGGTCCCGCCGCCGAAGTCGTAGACCAGCCAGAAGGCGTTCTCCACCTCCGCCTGGAACCCGTAGGCGAGCGCCGCCGCCGTCGGCTCCTGGAGCAGCGGGGCCTGCGCCAGCCCCGCCAGCTCGGCGGCCCGCTTCGTCGCCTCGCACGCGCTCAGCTCGAACGCGGCCGGGACGGTGATGACGGCGGCGGCCACCTCGTCCCCGACGCTCTCCACGTCGCGCTTGAGGGATTTGAGGACCTCGGCGGAGAGCTCCTCGGGCTCCATGGACCGCCCCGCGTCCCGGAAGACCTTGGGCCGGCCGGTCGTCCCCATCCGGAGCTTGAACTCGACGCAGGTGTTCTCCGGGTCCTGCTCGCTGCGCTCCTTCGCCTCGCGCCCGACATAGAGCCGGTTCCGCTGGTCGACCCGCACCGCCGACGGCGTCGTCTCGCTGCCGTCGACGTTCTTGAACACCTTGGCGTCCACGCCGCCGAGCACGGCGATCGCGCTGTTGGTCGTGCCGAGGTCGATCCCGAAGTCGATCGTGGTCCTGGTCATGGACGCTGCTCCCTCGCTCCCTCGCGCGGCGGCATCTGGTCGGCGGAGTCCGGGGTGCCCACGATGACCTCGGCCATCTGGATCCGCCGGTCACCGAAGTAGACACTCGGCCGGATGGTCTCGATCACCCGTTCGCGCTCCAGCCCCGGCGTGGGCTGGAACGCGACGACGCTGATGCTCAGCCCCGAGTCGAAGGGCTCGCCGAGGTGATCCTTGATCTCGACCCCGGCCTGGACGAGCGTGTCCCACGCCTTCTCGACCTGCCGGGTGGTGGAGCGCATCGCCTCGGGCAGGCTCGCGGTCCGGACGTGGAGCCGCCACACCGACGTCGCCACGTCCGCGAGCGACCGTCCCGCCAGCCCGGGGGCCTGGTCGGGCACGGGCGGAGGCGGCTCGGCGTCGGCCGCCGCGGGCGGCGGCTCGGCGGAGGCGGTCAGGTCGGCGAAGGCGGCCAGGATGTCGTCCGGCCACTGCGCCCGGTGGATCCGGAACTCCCGGGGCCAGCGCCACTGGCGCAGCGCCGCCCCGGCCTCCCCGGCCCGTCGTCCCCTCACGACCGGACGGTTCGGTCGGCGCGGACGGTGGACGAGGGTTCGGGAGGCATGGGGCCGAACCTAGACACAGCCCAGCGGGACCGGTCCCGGACCGAATATGAAAGGCCCTGTCCCTAATCCCCGAGGACCCGCGCGGCGACCGTGCTCGCCGTGTGGACGAACCCGGCCAGGGCCTGCGAGCGGCGGTGCCGGGGCCACGCCAGGACCATCGGGGTGTGCGGGGCGTCCTCGACCGGGACGTGGGCCAGGTCGGCCCGGATCTGCCCGCGCACGGAGGAGGGGACCACGGCGACGAGCCGTCCGAGGGCGATGAGCTGCATCAACTCGCCGACGTCCCGCGCCGCCGGGCGCTCGTCCCGGCCCGCCTGCCAGCGGGGCAGCGTCTCGTCCTTGAGGTCGGCCAGGGTGAGGCTCGTCCGGCCGGCGAGCCGGTGCCGCCGGGGCAGGACCGCGATCTGGGATTCGACGAGGAGTTCGGCGGTGTCGAGACCGTGCAGGTCGGCGAGCGAACCGTGCAACAGGCTGACGTCCGCCCGGCCGTCGCGCAGGACGGCGGTGCGCTCGTGGATCCCGCACATGACGACGTCGACCGGGACCGCGTCCGCCCGCGCCTCGTACGCGGCGAGGATCTCGGGCAGGAGGCCGCCGTCGCTGCCGGGCTTCAGTGCGAGGGCCAGGCGGGGGACGCGCCGTCCGGCCCGCCGGGTGCGGCGCTCCGCCGCCGTGACCGCCTCCAGCGCCTTCCTGCCCTCGGAGAGCAGGACCTCACCCGGCTCCGTGAGCGCGACCCTCCGGCTGCTGCGCTCGAACAGGACCACGCCGAGCCGCCGTTCGAGCCGCCTGATCGCCCTGGACAGCGGCGGCTGCGCGATCCCGAGGCGATCCGCCGCCCGACCGAAATGCAGTTCCTCGGCCACGGCGACGAAATAGACGAGTTCCCGTGTTTCCAAGCGATCCACATTCCGAGGGTATACGGCTCAGCGGTATCCATACCGGCGAGGTATCGGCCGATGTCGCGAACGTCATTGCCGACCCCTGCCCGCTGCGCTCGAATATGCGCGAGACCGGGTGATCGGAAGGTGTCGTCAATGATCGTTCTTGTGACCGGCGCGAACAAGGGGATCGGCCGTGCGGTCGCCGAGGAGTTCGCGGCCCGGGGCCACACCGTGCTGGTCGGCTCGCGGGATCCCGAGCGGGGGAGCCGGACCGTCGACGAACTGCGGATGCCGGGCCGTGACGTGCGCCTGGTCGTCCTCGACGTCACCGACGGGAAGTCCGCGCGCGAGGCCGCCCGCTCCATCGGGACCGACGTCGGCGGGCTCGACGTCCTGGTGAACAACGCCGGGATGACCGGCGACCTCACGCGCCAGGCCCCGGCCGAGGCCGACCTGGACGTCGTCCGCCAGGTGTTCGAGACCAATGTCTTCGGCGTCATCGCGGTCACCAACGCCATGCTCCCGCTGCTGCGGCGCTCGCCCGCTCCGAGGATCGTCAACATGTCGAGCAGCGTGGGCTCGCTGAGCAGAATGTCGGATCCCGCTCACTACCTGGCCGAGATGCCGGGCTACGCGGCCTATCCGACCTCGAAGACGGCGCTCAACTCATTGACGGTGCAGTACGCCAAGGACCTGCGTCACGAAGGCATTCTGGTCAACGCCGCCGACCCCGGCGCCTGCGACACCGACCTGACCCGCCCCCTCGGGCGCCCCATTCTCCGCACCGCGGCGGACGGGGCCGCCATCGTGGTCGAGCTGGCGTCGCTCGGCCCGGACGGCCCGACCGGCGGACTGTTCAACGACGACGGCCCGGTTCCCTGGTGACGGCTCAGTCCTCCCGGCGCGTGGCGCCCTGCGCGAGCAGCTCGCGGACGGCCTTCTCCGGATAGCGCCGGTGCCCGCCGAGCGTCCAGACGTAGGGGATCTTCTCCAGTTTCGCCCACCGCGTGACGGTTTTGGCGTCCACGCGGAACATCGTGGCGACCTCCGCCGGGGTAAGGAGAACTTCGTATTCGGGTGCCTGTCGTGGCATTGGGGGATCTCCTGTGCTGTCTTGGGGGGTGACCTCCGGGCACACCGGCGGGGCCCCGTTACGCGAACTCCCCAGCCGCCTGTAACGGACGCGGTGTGCCCGGAGGAACTCATGGGAGGTCGGGCCGCCGGACCGACGAGATGCGCAGAACGGCCCAGACCGTCTTCCCGCTGTGCTCCGTCCGCACGCCGTGATCCTTGGAAAGGGCCTCCACGATGCCCATGCCCCACCCATGCGGATCGGGCGCGTCATCGGGCACCGGCTCGGTGGGCATGGCCAGATCGGGCACGCCCTTCCTGGGCCTTTTCCTGGAAAGGTCGCGGACCTCGATGTGGAAGCCGTCCTTGGAGACGAACATCCGCAACATGATCGGCTTGCCCGTGGCCCGGATCGCGTTGGTGACCAGTTCGACGGCGACGAGCACGGCGTCCTCGGTGGTCTCGGCGCCGATGTTGTAATTGACCGCCGCCGCCCTCACCAGGCACCGGACGTCCGGGACCACACTCGGCGTAGCGGCCAGTTTGTGCCGCACCGCCACCGCTGTCTGGGCTCGCAATGCCTTCGGGATCGCGGTCATGTCCGGCCCCCGGGCGGGCGGTACGCCGGTAGGGGATCGGTGTGACTGATTCGCGGGCTTTTGGGAGACCTGTCAACGCTCATGGGACCGGATCGCTTTCGCTTTGTCCTTCTGTTTGAACCCCAGATTGGCCCCGCGGTCGTATTCTGGGCTAGACGTGCCCCCGGTACTTCACGAAATACCAGCCACGGAGGATGGCATATGCCCCCTTCTGCCCCCATAGATCCGTGCCAGAGCATGAGGGCCCAGCTCGCCTACACGCTTCGCCTGATGAGAGAGGCGAAGGGGCTGAGCCAGGACGCCCTGGCCAAGGAGCTGTACTCGACCCGCGAGTCGGTCGCGGCCTACGAGTCCCAGCGCAACTTCCCCAACAAGGAGTTCTGCAAGAAACTGGATGAATTCTTCGAAACCGGCGAGCTGTTCCAGGGGCTCCGCCATCACGCCCAGCGCGAGCATCTCCACGAGTGGTTCGAGGCGTACGTCGCGCACGAGAACGAGTCGTCGGAGATCCGCAGCGTCCAGCCGCTCTACATCCCTGGCCTGCTCCAGACCGAGGGTTACATGAGAGCAGCGTCCCCCAAGGGTCGGGTGGACGAGGAGCAGATCCGCCAGCGACTGGCGCGACGAGAAATCCTGACGCGGGCCGAGAACCAGCCGCACCTGTTCGTGGTGCTCGACGAAGCCGCGATCCTCCGCCGTAGCTCCGACGAGAGCATCATGCGCGAGCAGCTTCAGTATCTACTCGACGCAGGCGAGCTGCCTCGGATACATATCCAGGCGATGCGCATCACCGATGGTTGGCACCCAGGGCTCGACGGAGCGCTGGTCGTCCTCACCAAGTCCGACCGAGACCGAGTGGGGTATGTCGAGGCCCAGTTCGGTGGGAGACTTGTCCAGGATCCAGCCGAGGTCACTCGGCTGGGCCTTCTGTTCGATGAGATCAGGGGCCATGCGCTGTCGGAAGAGGACACTCGGGCCCTGATCCAGAAGACGATGGAGGCGATGCAGCATGATCCAGTGGCGTAAGAGCAGCCACAGCCAGGGCGGCCAGGGTGAATGCGTCGAGGTCTCGACCAACACCGTGGACACCCTGATCCGGGACTCCAAGAACCCAGATGGCCCCCGTCTATCCCTCAGCCACACCGGCCTGACCGCGCTCCTCCACCAGATCAAGGCCGGAGACCTGGACCTGAGCTAGCTCCTTCGGCTCCGATCGTTCAACGATGGAGAGGATGCAGCATGATCCAGTGGCGCAAGAGCAGCTACACCGGCCAGGAGGGTGGCAACTGCGTCGAGCTGGCCTCCCTGGACAGCTCGGTCGGCATCCGTGACAGCAAGGATCCCCAAGGCCCCCACATCAGCGTTGGTCGCGAGGCCCTGACCGTGCTCCTCGGTCAGATCAAGGCCGGTGACCTGGACCTCTAGTCCGCACAGAGAAGCCCCCCGACGCGCGTCGGGGGGCTTCTCGCTGCGGTCGGTTCGCCGCACACGCCATCGGCGCGAGGTTCACCAACTGACCTTGGCCGCCACCGGGCGGTGGTCGCTGCCGGTCGCCGGCAGCACCCATGAGCTTCTCGGCTGCATCCCGCGAACCAGGATCTGGTCGATCCGCACCATCGGGAAGGACGCGGGCCAGGTGAAGCCGAAGCCGTCCCCGGCCACGTCCTGCGCCGAGCGCATCCGCGAGGTGATGTCGTTGAACGCGCGGTCGGCCACGGAGCCGTTCATGTCGCCGAGCAGCACCACCCGCTTGTTGCGCTCGGCGGTGACGGCCTCCGCGAGCGCCTGCACGCCCCTGTCCCGCTGGGCCGTTCCGAAGCCCGCCCTCGGATTCACCCGCACGGACGCCAGGTGGGCGACGTACACCACCAGCGGTCCATGATCCGTTTTCACGGTGGCGCGCAGCGTCCGGTTCTCATCCAGCCTGGGCTCGGCCTGCTTGGTCTTCGCCAGCGGCCCGTAGTCCATCCTGATGTCCACCGGCCGGACGTCCGACACCGGCAGCTTGCTCCACAGCCCGGCCGTCCCCTGCACCGCGTGGTACGGGTACGCCTTCGCGAGCCCCTTCTCGTAGATGCCCTTGGCCTCCTGGCTCAGCTCCTGCAACGCCAGCACGTCCGCCCCCGACGCGGCCAACTCGCGGGCGGTGCCCGCCGGGTCGCGGTTGGCGGCGCCGACGTTGTGGCTGGCCAGCATGAGGTCTCCGCCCGAGTGGGACTTGCCGCCGAGCGTCCCGCCGAAGAGGCTCAGCCACACCAGGACCGGCACCAGCAGCGCCACCGCCGCGGACGCGGACCGGCGCGCCAGCGCCCCGACCAGCAGCACCGGAACGCCCAGGCCGAACCACGGCAGGAACGTGTCCACCAGGCTGCCGAGGTTCCCGACCTGGTTGGGGACGAACGAGTGCAGCATCATGAACAGGCCCAGCGCCAGCGCCAGGGCCGCGAGCACGAGCCCGCGCCGCCACGGCCCCGGCCACGAGCCGATCACCCGGCGCACGCCCGTGCGCGAGGTGTCGGCGCGGTCGGGGAGCCCCCGACCGGCCACCACCGTGTCCACCCGCGTCATCGTCGATCCCGACTCACTGCCCGTCACACCGGTCCCATTTCCCTCACGGCCACGCACCGATCTGGCCCCCTACCGCAATTGAAGCCGGACGGGCGTCGCGGTGGCGTATGCGGTTTTCGATACGCCCGCAATACACCCGATCCGCTACCCTTCCCAGGTGGCGTACCTCTGACCGGCTCCGGCCTCCTGGCTCGGGCGTCTCCGTGATAGGAGAAGGTCATGCGTCGTTTCTCATCGGTGTTAGCCCTTGCCAGTTCGGCGGCCATTCTGATCAGTGCGCTGACCGCCGCGCCCGCGCACGCCTCGCGGACCGCGCAGTCCCCGCCCGGCACGGAGTGCGTGCAGGTGGTCCCCAACGCTTGGATCGCCCTGGTCTGCATGGTCGTCAGGGACGGCCAGGCGCAGGGGACGCTCATCTTCATCAACCCCGCGAATGTGAGGGGGGCGAAGTACTACGTGACCGAATGCGCGAACGGGAATTGCACCCGGATCGACGGTCCGGGCAGCGGGATCATCGTCCCCGCCGTGCCCGGGAGGACCTACGCGACCTGCGGCGGCGTCCTTCTCAGCGGCCAGCGTTTTGACGCCTGCACGCAGCCGGTGACCGCATAATCCCCTGACCGCCGGTCTTCACTGGGCGGAGCGTCCGGGCCCAAGGCGGGATGCTCCGTTCAGTGACCAGAAGGCCGAAGCGGGCGGTTTTCGATACGCCCGCAATACACCCGATCCGCTACCCTTCCCAGGTGGCGTACCTCTGACCGGCTCCGGCCTCCTGGCTCGGGCGTCTCCGTGATAGGAGAAGGTCATGCGTCGTTTCTCATCGGTGTTAGCCCTTGCCGGTTCAGCCGTCACCCTGGTCGGTGCGCTCAGCGCCGCGCCCGCGTACGCCTCGTCGATGAGCGGCACGCAGTGCGCGCAGGTGGTCCCCGGCCGCTCCGTCGCCCTGATCTGCATGAGCGTCGCGAACGGCAACGCGCGGGGGACCTTCTACTTCATCAATCCCGCGGATGTGACGGGGTCGAGTTTCTACGTGAACGAGTGCGCGAACCAGAACTGCACCGTCATCCAGGGTTCGGGCGGTGAGATCAACGTCCCGGCGGTGGCCGGGAGGACCTACGCGACCTGCGGCGGCGTCCTCCTGCGAGGCCAGCCCTGGAACGCCTGCACGCAGCCGGTCGCCGCATAGCCCCTCACCGGAGACCGTCCTCGGCGAGTGCCGCGGTCGACGGCGGTCCGCTCAGGCGGGGGCGGGGAGGCCGAGGGACCTGATGAGGTCGATGATCTCGTCGCGGTAGATGGCGGCGGACTCGTGGGTGAGGCCGCGCAGGTGGCCGTAGATCTCCAGGGCCATCAGGCCGTGCATGCGGCCCCACACGCGGAGCGAGAGCGCGACGGCGGCCGGGGGAAGGCCGGGGAACTTCACCTTCACGTTGGCGACCAGGCCGGAATCGAAGTCGTCCCACGAGTAGCGGCGCAGGTCCCGGTGCAGGGGCTCGGCCTGCGGCCAGGCCGCGGCGACGAGGCCGGTCAGGCCGGTGCAGGCGCGCTGCTCTGCCTCGTGCGCGGGCCCCTCGGCGGGCGCCTGGTAGCCCGACACGGGATCGCCGTAGATCAGCCGAAAGCCCTCCGGATTGGCCAGGGCCCACTCGCGGACGGCCTGGGCCCACGCCAGGATGCGTCCGCCGGGGTCGCCCGCGGGCACGGCGTCGCGGGCGGCCTCCGCGGTCTCCACCAGCGAGGTGTACACGTCGCTGATCAGCGTCGTGACCAGGTCGTCGCGGGTGGCGAAGTAGCTGTAGATCGCGCCCGCCGTCATGCCCATCTCGCGTGCGATGGCCCGCAGCGAGATGGCGTCGGGGCCGCCCTCGGCCATCAGCTTGAGCGCGATCGCCTTGATCTCCGAGCTGGCCTGCGCGCGCAGCCGGTCGCGTCGGCTCGTCGTCTGGTCCTTCACCCTTGACACTCTACAGCGTTGCAGTACTGTTCGCCGTGGCTAGTTTGAACGGCGTGTAGTAAATCAACGCTGTATAGGAGATCTTGTGGAACGGACCGCCTCCGGACCGCCGTCCCGTACCGGCCCCCGGCTGGTGCTGCTGGCGTTCACCCAGCTCATCATTGCTCTCGACTACAACATCGTTTACGTGGCGCTGCCCGACATCACCCGCACTCTGGGCTTCACCGCCGCCTCGGCGCAGTGGGTGGTCAGCGCGTACGCCGTCGGCCTCGGCGGGCTGCTGCTGTTCGGCGGACGCGCCGTGGACCGGCTCGGCGCGCGCCGCATGTTCATGCTCGGGCTGGTGCTGTACGGGGCCGCCTCCCTCGTCGGCGGCCTCGCGCCGACCGCCGGTGCGCTGGTCGCCGCGCGCGCCGTCCAGGGAGCGGGCGGCGCGCTGCTCACCCCGGCGACGCTCGCGCTGATCTACCGGGGGTTCGCCGAAGGCCCCGAACGCAACCGGGCGCTGGGCGCGTGGGGCATGGCGGGCAGCGCGGGCCTGGCGGCCGGGTCGCTGCTCGGCGGCGTCCTGACCAACTACTGGGGCTGGGAGTGGGTCTTCTTCGTCAACCTCCCGCTGGCGGTGGGCGCCGCCGTGGCCGCGCTGCGGCTGCTCGCCGCCGATCCGCCCCGCACCTCCGGCCTGGGCGGGTTCGACCTGCCGGGCGCCGTGCTGGCGACGGCCGGTTCGGTCCTGCTGGTGTTCGGCCTGGCGAGCGCGCCGGAGCACGGTTGGACGTCGCTCCGCGCCGCCGGTGCGCTGGCCGCCGGGGTCGCCCTGATGGGCGTGCTGCTCGCCGTCGAGTCGCGCACCCGCGACCCGCTGATCCCGCTCCGGCTCCTGCGCAACCGCAGCCTGGTCACGACGATGGTGGTGATCGCCATGTTCCAGGGCACGCTGGGCGGCGGCTACTACGTGCTCACCTCCTACCTGCAACCCGTCCTCGGCTACAGCGTCCTGGAGGCGGGACTGTCCTTCCTGCCCCTCACCGTCGTGTGCATGGCCGCGGCCGTGAGACTCGCCCCGGCGATGCTCGGCCGGTGGGGCGTCCGCACGACGCTCAGCATCGGGATGTTCGGCGCCGCGGCCGGGATCGCCGTCCTGGTCGCCGGGATGCCGTCCGGCGGCGGCTTCTGGACGCTCGTGCCCGGCAGCGTCCTGTGGGGCACCTTCGGCGGCGTCGCCTTCGTCTCGCTGTTCGTCTCGGCCGGTGCCGGGACCGCGCCCCACGAGCAGGGCGTCGCCTCGGGCCTGGCCACCACGGCCAAGGAGGTCGGCGGCGCCATGGGCCTGGCCGTCTTCGTCGCCCTCGCCACCACGGGCCTCCGGGCCGCGCCCGCCGCGTCCGACGTCCTGGACGGCCTGCACACCGCGGGATGGGTCGCCGCCGCCGTCACCGCCGCCGGCGGGTTCATCGCCCTCGCACTGAAAATCCCCGCGGCGAACACCGCGCCGCGAGAAGAATCCGATTCCGCAATTCTGGAGGAAGTCACCCCATGAGCACGGTCAACGACCTGATCCAGCGGTACATCGCCGTCTGGAACGAGCGGGACTCCGCCGCCCGCACCGCCCTGATCGCGGCCGCCCTCACCGAGGACTCGGTCTACAGCGACCCCGACCACGCCGCGCTCCGGGGCCACGCGGAACTGTCCTCCGTGGTCGCCCAGGCCCGGGAGAGGTTCGGCGACCTGGTGTTCACCCTCGGCACCGTGATCAACGTCCACCACGACGTGGCGCTCTTCACCTGGAGGCTGGGCGCGCCGGACGGTGGGAACCCCGTGGCCACCGGCTACGACTTCGTGGAGATCGCCGGTGACCGCATCCGAAGGGTGGTCGGCTTCTTCGAATAGCACCCGGAGTAGGGCCGTCCGTCCCTGGACGGGCGGCCGCTCACCATTGGGACGCGCGGGTGTCCAGGCTCGACACCCTCAGGCTCGCATAGCTCGTCGATCCGTCCTTGTGCCGCTGTTCCAGGGAGATCTCTCCGCCGTCCGACATACTGATCCAGCGGTTCTCCTCGCCCGGGACGAACTGCCGCTGGTAAATACCGGACTCCGCGAACACGGCGCCGATCCGGGGGACGTCGAAGTTCCCATTGCATACCTGGAGGCCGCCTTCGGGGAAGGTGATCCATCCCGCGCGGGTGGCCGTTCCCTGGACCCGGTCGGCGTACACCCGCTCGGCGACGACCGAGAAGGACTGGGCCACCCCGCGGGTGCCGGTGTTGCTGAAGACGTCTATCCCGACGGAGGTGAAGGTGAGGGCCCCGGTGTTCCCGATCCCCTGGACCCGGAGGGCGTGGACACCGTTCTCGAAGGTGGGCGTGCGCACCTGGACGGTGGTGGTCAGGAAATGCTTCTGCCCTGTGCCGGGGTCGGTGGCGACGAGGGTGTAGGTGCTGTCGCGTTTCGGGCCGGTGCCGGGTGCGGGCTTCCATTCGAGCGGCCCCGGAATGGTGACGGGCGCGCTCGTGCCGTCCGGCAGGCTGATCGTGTAGGCCCAGTCGGCGGGCCCGTCCCAGCACAGGACGACGGCGTCCCCGTTCTCCACCATGGCCGGGACGGGGCGGAAGTTGCCGGGTGCCGAAGCCGGTTTCGCGGCGGTCTTGACCAGCGGCACCACCGCGACGCCGGTCGTCGGATTGGCGTTCGCCGTCCTGGCGGCGATCTCCTTCACCTTCAGCACCGCCAGCCCGGCGGCCGCGGCGACCGGTACGCCCTCCAGTTTCAGCACGAGATGGTCACCGGCGGCAAAGGCGATCTTCTTGCCGGACGGATCGGTGACCACGAAGGGGCCGGTGGCGGCAGGGGGCTGGACCTTCAGCTTCCGGGCGGCGCCCGTTTTCAGATCGTGGAACGTGGCCGTCGCGGTGACCTTGGAAAGGTCGGGGGTGAGGTCGTCGGCGCCGTCGCCGACGGGCACCGCCACCTCGTTCCTCGACCAGTGCGCCGCGGTCGGCCCGGTGTTGGTGACCATCAGGTACACCGTGCCCGTGCTCCGGGCCTGCCCGGCCGCCGAGGCCGCCAACGGCGCCGGGTCGCTGAGCAGGGCGTAGGTCAGCATGGTCACGGTCACCACTCCTCGGCCGGGAGAACGGAGAATCTTGGAACGTGCCCCCGGCGGCGCCCGTCGAAGATCACCCCCTAGATACAACCGAACCCAGCAAACCGCGCCAAGAGCCTCATAGAGCCCATAAAGGGGCGATCCGGCAATGAAGTCGTCATCTTGACAACCGGCCGAACCGCCAGTGACGGCGGGGGAATGGTCGTTCCCGCCCGTATTGGCGAGCCTGCGGAGGGGAGGGCGTCGGCGGGGCCGCTGCCCTCCCCGGCAACTAGATCGCCGCTTCCACCAGGTGCAGGTAGGAGTTCACGGGCTGCCTGTTGACGATGCGCAGGTCCGCGTTCTTCACCACCGCGGTGATGGTCTCCGCCGTGTGCTTGCGGCCGTCGGAGTTCAGCAGGAACAGAAGGTCGGTGCCGGTGGTGAACTTGATCTCCGGGCTGCCGTCGATCATGTTGGTGATGATGAAGATGCGGCTGTCCTTGTGGCCCGCCTTGGCGGCGTTCCGCAGGGCCCTCACCGACTTCTCGTCCGCCCATTCGAGGATGTTCTTGAACAGGTAGACGTCGGCCTGGACGGGGATCTCCTGAAGGCAGTCGCCGCCGACGATGCGGGCGCGGGAGGCGAACTCGCCGCCCTCGCGCAGCCGCGGGTCGGCGTCGGCGACGACGGGCGGGAGGTCGAACAGGATGCCGTTCAGGTCCCGGTTCTTCGCCAGCAGGGACGTCAGCGTGTAGCCGTGGCCGCCGGCGATGTCGACCAGCGAGCCGACACCGCGCAGGTCGAGCGCGGCGGCGACGGCGTTGTTGGCGAGCCTGCTCAGCTCGGTCTGCGCCTTGTTGAACACCTCCGCCGACTCCGGCCACATGGCGTGCAGGTAGGAGAAGAAGTCCGTGCCGTACTTCTCCTCGAACCCGCCGCGGCCGTTGCGGACGGCCTCCTCAAGGTGCGGCCACAGCTCCCAGGTCCAGGGCTCGGTGACCCACAGGACGTAGTACTTGAGGCTGTTGGGGTCGCCCTCCCTGAGCAGGCGGGACGTGGAGGTGTGCGCGTACCCCCGCGGCGTCTCGTTGAAGACGCCGTGCTGCGTCAGCGCGCGCAGGAGCCTCGCCAGCATCTCGGCGTTGACGTTGAGCGCCTTGGCCAGGTCCGCCGGCGACTTCGGGTCGTCCTCCAGCACCTCGGCGACGCCGATGCGTACGGCGGCCCGGAGCGCCGCGGCGCCCGCGGCGCTGAGCGCGAGCTCCCGCACGCCGATGACCGCGCCGTGATCGGCGATGTCCTTCTCCTGGATCGTCATCGCTCTCTCCATTCGACAATCTTCGTTTTCTGGCCTCCGCAGGTTTCACGGTAGAGGGGCACCCCTCAAGGAGCGCTGGAGAAATCTTTGAATGGGCCGCCGGTGATCATTTGACTTGACCGCTCAAGGCGTCCTCAGCAGCAATTCAAGGCGAGCACCGGACGATGGAGGACAGAAACCAACACGACCACCCAGGAGAACACATGGCAAAGGAACTCGGACGTGTCGCTCTGGTCACCGGCGCCACGAGCGGGATCGGGCTGGCCATCGCCAATCGGCTGGCCCGCGCCGGGCACCGGGTGTTCATCTGCAGCCGGGACGCCGCCGCCGTCAAGGAAACGGTGGAGGAGCTGCGCGCCAATGGCCACGAGGCCGACGGCATCGCGTGCGACGTCACCGACGTCGCACAGATCGAGCAGCTGGTCAAGGCCACCACGGACACCTTCGGGCCCATCTCCGTGCTGGTGAACAACGCCGGCCGCAGCGGCGGCGGCCCGACGGCGAAGGTCCCGGACGAGCTGTGGTTCGACGTGATCAACGTCAATCTCAACAGCGTCTTCCTGACGACCAAGCGCGTCCTGTCGGACGGCGGAATGCTCGAACTCGGGCGCGGCCGGATCATCAACATCGCCTCCACTGGAGGAAAGCAGGGCGTTGTCTTCGGCGCGCCCTATTCGGCGTCCAAGCACGGCGTCGTCGGCTTCACCAAGGCCCTCGGCCTGGAGCTCGCGCGGACGGGCGTCACCGTCAACGCCGTCTGCCCCGGCTATGTCGAGACCCCGATGGCCCAGCGGGTGCGCGAGGTCTACGCCAATATCTGGGACATCTCCGAGGACGCGGTGCTCGACAAGTTCAACACGAAGATCCCCATGGGCCGGTACGGCGACCCGGAGGAGGTCGCCGCGATGGTCGACTATCTGGCCGGCGACGACGCGGCCGTGGTGACGGCGCAGGCGATGAACGTGTGCGGAGGGCTCGGCAACTACTAGGCCCCGCGACCACCAGGCCCCGGCCCCCGAGCCGTGGGCCGCCGGGCCGCCGACCGTGGTGCCTGGACCTCGCCGGTGGGAGCGACACCCTCCGGTGAGGACCAGGCCCGCTGGTCACGATTCGCTCGTCGGATCCGCGGCCCCGCCGAACCAGGCCGCCGGGAGCGCGGCCGCCGTTCAGGAAGCAGGCCCGCCTGTCAGAACTCGCCGGTCGGGAGCGACTCGCCCGCCCACTAACAGGGCCGGCCGGGCGACGGCGACACGCTTATGGAAAAGCGTTCGGGTGGTCATTCCCTCTGGTGGTTCATGACATTTCGAACTGCATTCCGAACCTGCCGGCGGCGGTCTCGTGCGTCCGCCTTCGATCCACGCGCCAGTCCCCGTCCAAGGACGGTTGGGGCGCCGGATCATCCGGCGCTCAGTTCGTCGAGAGCCGGTGCCCCGTCCAGGGCGGGAGCGCCGTCGAGCAGGGCGTGGTGCAGCCTTTGCAGACGGGGTGACGGCTCCAGACCGAGTTCGTCCCTCATCCACTTGCGCAGGCTTCGGTAACGCTCCAGTGCCTTGCTCCGCCGGCCCGCCCGGTAGAGCGCCAGCATGTACAGGGCGTGCAGGTTCTCGTTGTCGTCGTAGCGTGCGGTCAGCGAGGCGAGCTCGCTGAGCGACTGGCGGTGCCGGCCGCGCCGCAGCTCGGTCTCAAGGCGACACTCCACGACCGTCAGGCGCGACTGTTCGAGCCTGGCGACCTCGGGCTCAAGAACGCGCCCGAGTTCGACGTCGGCGAGGGCCCTTCCGCGCCACAACGCCAACGCCTTGTCGAAGATGTGGACCGCGCTTTCGTGGTCCCGTGCCTCGAAGGCCGCCATCCCGGCCTGTTCCAGCGACTTGTACTCGTACAGGTCGACATCGGCGTCCCGCAGCAGGAGCATGTATCCGCCGTTCCGGGTCAGCAGCACACTGCTGGCGACCTCGGCGGCGGGAATCTGAAGTGCCTTCGCGAGGTGTTTGCGTACCTGGACCACATAGGTCTGC
The DNA here is from genome assembly GCF_009733595.1 of Actinomadura litoris. Lineage (GTDB taxonomy): Bacteria > Actinomycetota > Actinomycetes > Streptosporangiales > Streptosporangiaceae > Spirillospora > Spirillospora litoris. The sequence goes on from NZ_WOFH01000006.1 coordinate 94,648, forward strand.
AATGTGGTCTGCACGCTCTTGGGTGGTTGCGTGTCCCAGATCTCGCTGATCAACGAGTTCGTCGACACGACGTCACCCTCGTTCAGCAGCAGGAGCGAAAGCAGTTGGCGCGGCTTGCGCGCCGACGGTGTGGCATCGCGATTGTTATGCGATACCGTAAGTGGTCCCAGAATTCGAACGTCCATCCGTGGCTCCAGATCTCGTGCGCGAATCGAACCCTTCCGGCAGGAGGCGCGTATCGAAGGCGCGGCCCTCCTCGACCCATGGAACGAAGAACGGGGGTGCCACCACATTGCGAAAGACTCATTCCCGGCCACGACCATCACACCGTGTTCGTGGTGATATACGCCGCGCAATTGAGTACAGGCAGGGGTGCCCTCAACCCGCGACCGGTGGCCAGGTACGGCCATTTCTGCCAAACGATGTCAGTGTGGCACGTTGAGCGCGCCGGCGATGGCCGTCAACAACGTCGTCTCCTCACTGAACTCCCCCCTAAGTGCGTCCTGGCCTCGGCAAACTAATGCCGATAATTCATGTTACATGAGCATCCCTGCGAACTGTGGTATCGCTGGGAGGGATGTTGACGTTGCAACTGAACGTGTTCCCAGCGTCATGAACGGCTTTGAGTGCCGCCAGCCTCTCGAAGGCGGCGGGCTCGTAGCATTCCCGGGCCAGCTCGGCCGCGCCCTGGTCGCCCTGGACGAACCCCGGCGCGCGGCCGACCGTCCACGGCTTCACCGCGCCGATCACGCGGTCGGCCGTCTCGTGCGCCGCGTCGCGTCCGGGCCCCTGCGGCAGGGTGACCAGGCGCAGCACGTGTGAGGCGTCCCGGTGGCCCACCGCGTTCGCGACCTCCGGCGGCCGGGGCAGCACGCCGCCGAGGTGGTTGACCTGCACGACCCCGAAGACCCCGGAGCCGGGGCCGACCAGGTCGAGAATGGCGTCCGGCGCCGCGGCGTCGAATTCGCTCAGCATCGCGTTGGTGCAGAGGAAGTTCCGCGGCTGCTTCGGCTCGTTGTGAATGGTCCCCGAGGCCGTGAAGGGCATTTCCCCGAGGGTGTCCACGATGCGCGGGCCGAGCGCGCGCAGCGGTTCGACCAGCCGCTCCCCGTTCTGGACGGTTCCGACATAGGCGATCCGGACGTGCGCGAGATGCCGTCCGCGCAGCGGCGCGGGCACGGCCGGGACGTCCGGCATCGGAATGAGGCCGATGCTCGACCCCATCGAGTCCGGCACCGTCGCGGTCCATTCCCGGTAGGTCCTGAACACCGCCGGGAGCAGATCCGTGTCGAAGTACAGGCCGCCGCCGAACAAACGGTCGACCGGGAACAGGTCGAACTCGATTCCGGTGACGACGCCGAAGTTCCCCCCGCCGCCCCGCAGCGCCCAGAACAGGTCGTCGCCGGGCGCCACCGTCGCGCACTCGCCGTCGGCGGTGACCACCTCGATCCGCCGGACGTGGTCGGCCGCGTAGCCGAAGGTGCGGCTGAGCAGGCCGAGCCCGCCGCTGAGGATGTAGCCGACCACGCCGACGTCGGGGGAGGACCCGCTGAGCGGCGCCAGCCCGTGCTCGCCCGCGGCGTCGATCACCTTCTCCCAGCGGGTCCCCGCCCCCGCCCACGCGGTCCGGGCCGCCGGGTCGACCCGGACGCCGGACATCCGCGAGGTGTCGATCAGCACGCCGCCCTCGGTCGGGACGTTCAGCCCGTGCCCGGTCGCCTGGACCGCGACGGCCAGGCCGTGCTCGACCGCGTGCCGGACGGCGCGCACGACGTCGGCGACGCCCTCGGCCCGCACGATCACCGAGGGGCGGTGCAGGTAGGTGCGCTGGACGCCGCTGCGGGCCTCGTCGTAGCCGGTGTCCCCCGGACCCAGCGCGACGCCGTCCAGCCCGTTCATCAGTTTCATCAGCCCCCGCAGCGTCATCAGGCGCTCCCGGCCTTCGATTTCGCGAGCAGGTCGTCGCGCGTGACGGTGCGGTACCGGACGAGCAGTCTCCCGTCCAGGTCGAGCAGTTCGTCGCGCATCACCGTGCTCGTGGTGAGGGTCGTGACGCCGTCGATGGTGTCGAACACCGGGACGTAACACGTCGTCCACAGACTTCCGCCCGGAGCGGGCTCGACGATGACGTTGAAAACGAAATGGCGCCGAATGGCGCCCTGCTCGTCGAGCCGGGCCACGGCCCCGCTGCCGAGCGCGGTCAGCCCTTCCCGGCCCTCGACCGGATCGGGCAGGCCGTTGGAGACGAAGACGCCGTCCTCGGTGAAGGTGTCGACCCACGCGGCGATGTCGCCGTCGTCCAGGGCCTGCATCTGCACCGCGTAGAACTGGTCGATCCGGGAGTAGATCTCGGCGGAAACGGTCGTGTTGGCGGTTTGGACTCTCTGGCTCATGGCTCCTTCTCTCAACCTAGGGGCACGTTCTGCGGCGCGGCGTTGCGGCCGAGGTCGTCCCGCTCGATCTCGCGGGACATCACCCGCCAGGTGGTGCCGTGCCGGCGCAGGACGTCGGAGATCATCGCCGCCGACTGGAGGCAGGAGCCCCGCTCGGCGTCGATGACCAGGAACAGGCCGTAGAACCGCGACACCACGAGGTCGTCGCGTTTGGTGAAGGTGAAGGACTGCACGCAGTGGCGGCGCTGGATCCCCTTCTCGTGGAAGGACGCGTCGAGCTTCCAGACCTGGGGGACGAAGTCGCTCTTCTTCACCGGCGTGCTGCCGTCGCCGATCACCTTGGTGGTGATCGTCGCGTCGTCGTCGAAGACGTCCAGCCAGACCTGGGTGTCGCCGCGGTCGCGGGCGTCCAGCTGGTCGAGGTAGAACCTCCTCAGTTCGTAGTAGGTGTCCAGGGAGACGGTGTCTCCCCGGTGGGAGCCGACCGGTGTCATTGTTCGCTCCTCCTCGAATTTCCCGTTCCAATCACCGCGCCGCTCACGCCAGGCACGTCGGCAGGCCGCCGTTGTACTCGATCACCTCGTTGAAGACGGCGTTGACGTCCACCTCGGCGCCGAGCGGAAGGTCCGGCCGCCGCACCTCCAGAAAGGCGCGGTGCAGGTTCGCGGCGAGCCGTTCGGAGTCGAGCCATTCGGCGAATTCGCCGGGCCCGTGCTCGCGGGCGGCCTGGAGCGGGGTGATCCCCGCCGCCACGCCCTCCTCCGCGATGGCGAGGATCCGCCGCATGTAGCGCTCGGTCTGGTCGAAGACCTCGGGGCCGCTGACCCGGCCGTGCCCGCCGACCACCGTCTCGGCCCCGAAGCCGCGGAGCCGGTCGAGCGTGAGGAGGGTGCCGCGGATCGAGCCCATCATGCAGAACGGGGTGCAGCCCGGCAGCGCCACGTCGCCGACGAACAGCACCCGCGCGTCCGGCACCCAGACGACGGTGTCGTTGGTGCTGTGCGCGGGGCCGAGGTGGTGCAGCTCGACCGTCCGGCTCCCGACCCGCAGCGACATGCTCCGCGCGAACGTGACCGTCGGCTTGGCGAGGGACAGCTCGCCCCACTCGACGTCCGGCCAGATCTTCGTCAGCCCCATCCCGATCGCCTCGACCTCCGCCCCGAGCAGCTCGTGGGCGATGATCGTGGCGGACGGCGCGAACACGCAGTTGCCGAAGACGTGGTCGCCGTGGCTGTGGGTGTTGACGACCGACCGCACCGGCCCGTGCCCGAGCCCCTCGGCCTGCTCCCGCAGCGCCTCGGCCCGCGCGCGGGTCGCGGCCGTGTCGATCAGCAGCAGCCCGTCGGGCCCGGCGATCACCCCGGCGTTGTTGAGGCACCAGGTGCCCGGGGGCTGCAAGAAGGCGTGGACGCCGTCCGCCACCTCGTGCAGCCGCCCGAGCGGGGCGCGGACCGCCGTGCTCATCGCGCCGCGCCGATCGACGCGGAGTACAGCGACGCGTGCTCCATCGTGACCCGGCTGTTGGCCGACAGCGCGGCGCGGACGCGGCTCGCCGCCTCGTGCGCCGTGACGTCCGGCCCGTACACCTCGGCGACCCCGGCGGGGTCGAGCAGGAAGGTGTGCGTGGAGCTGATCGAGGCGCCCGACCGGTCGGAGCGGAACTCCCACCGGCCGCTGTGCCCGAGCAGCACCTTCGGCGGCTGGGTCTGCTTGTAGACGATCGAGCCGTCCGACAGCATCACCCGGATCGAGCGGGTGGTGTGGACGGCGCCGTCGGGCGCGCGGGTCCCCATCGTCATGTCCTGGACGCCGCCCGGCTTCTCGATCAGCTCCAGGTCGTTGACGTGGGGGAGCCGCTCGGGCCAGCGGCCCGCGTCCCAGACGAACTCCCGCGCCGCCTTCGCCGAGCCGGCCAGCTCGATCGTCTCGTCGAAGGTGAGCAGCCAGGGCTCGACGCCGCCGGGCAGCGCCGCGACGGTCCGCAGCGCCTCCAGCTCCTGGGCGCCGTTGTGGTCCAGCTCCCGGGCGATCCGGTCCCGGGCGTCGGCCTGGTCCGGCGGCGGGTTGAAGCGGTGTTCGAGGACCACCCGCGTCCGGTCGCCGTCGAGCGGGGCGCAGGTCCAGCCGCCGCCCATGAGGCCGAACAGCGGATTGTCGTGGTCCTGCCTGAACGACACCCGCCGCGCGGCCGCGTCGAACGCGCGGCGGGAGCGCCAGGTGTTCACCTCGCCGTTCGACACGGTCGCCCAGATCTCGAACCGGTCGCCCTCCGCCGAGCGCTCCAGCACCCGCGTGTGGACGGTGGGACGGAAGATCACGGGCCACAGCGCGACATTCGTGATCAGTTCGTACACCGTCGACGGCGGCGCCTCTATCTCGGTCTCATGGTGCGCGTTGATCTCCGCAGCGGTCATTTCGCACTCGCCCTCATGTGGTCGCGGTCGGATTTTCCGTCAGGTGGTCGCCTCGATCGAGGAGTTCACCCTGCCGAGGATGAGCCGGAAGGTGCGTAGATCGGTCACCTCCTCGTCGGGGATGTCCACCGCGAAACGCTGCTGGATTCGGGCGGCCACCTCCATCAGCGCGAGCGAGTCGTAGCCGAGGTCGTAGAGGTCGGTGTCGATGATCTCCTGCTCCCGGTCCATTCCCTCGACCGCGCCGGCGGCCTCGATGAGAATCGAGCGCAGATCGTCGTAGTTCATCTGGTCAGCCATGTTCTCCCCGTGCTTTCCCTTCGCTTCGGCCCTGGTCGAGCGGGCGCTCAGGCGGCGACGGCGACGACGACGCTGGACGGCGAGGCCAGCCCGACGGTCTCCGACAGGCGCAGCCCGGCCTTCTCGAAGACCTCGACGAATTCGAACTCCGTGCGGTCCCGGCCCTCGCTCAGCGCCATCATCGTGATGTCCATGAACTTCCCGGGGTGCGGAGCGTCGCCCTCGGGAATGAGCGGGTCGATGATCAGCACCCGCGCGCCCGGTGCCATCACCTTGCGGATGTTCGTGAGAATGGTGATCGCGTCGTTGTCGCTGAGCTGGTGCAGGACGTGGGAGATGGTGTAGACGTCGCCGCCCGCCGGCACCTCCCGCAGATAGCTGCCGCCGACCAGTTCGGCCCGGTCGAAGACGCCCGCCTCGGTCAGCACCTTCTCCGCGCCCGGGACGACGTGCGGCTGGTCGAAGACCACACCCCGCATTTCCGGGTACTTGCTCAGAATCGCGGACATCAGATGCCCGTGCGCCCCGCCGATGTCGACCAGCTTGCGCACTCCGGTGAGGTCATAGGCCGCGATGGCGGCCTGCTGGGTGTCCCCGGCGGCGTTTCCCATCGCGCCGCTGAAGAGCTTGTTCATCTCCGGGTGCTTGGCGAGGTAGGCGAACATCTCCTCGCCGTTCACATAGTCGAAGGCGGGCTTCCCGGTGCGAATGCAGTAGCCGATCTCCGCGTAGGAGTTCCGCATGAAGTCCTTGCCCTGGAGCCGGAAGACGTCGCGCATCGAGCCCGGCGAGTCCGACCGCAGGATGTCCGCCAGCGGGGTGAGGCCGAAGGTGCGGCGCGACACCTCGGTGAAGACGCCCTTGCTGGCCATGGCCCTGAGCACCCGGTACAGGGAGTCCGCATGGCTCCCGGTGCGCGCGGCCAGCTCGTCCGCCGACAGCGGGCCGTCCGCGAGGTGGTCGGCGACGCCGATCTCCGCGATGGCCGACAGCATGAATCCCATCCGCAGGCCGCTGTGGAAGTCCCACATCGCGCGGCGCAGCGCCTCGGTCTCTTCGCTCGTGGTGCTCACAGTTTTCTCGGACATCTCCGGTCCTTCCTCGAATCGGGTGGCGCCACGAATCAGGCGGGCAGTGCGATGATCACGCTCGACGGGAGAGCGCGGCCGGAGATGACGTCCAGCCGCAGGCCCGCCTTCTCGAAGAGCTCGGCGAACTCGGCCTCGGTGCGGTCCTTGATCGGCCCCATCAGGAGCATGGTGGCGTCCAGGACCTTCGCCAGGTGCGGGACGTCGCCCTCGGGCAGCACGGGGTCGATGACCACGACCTTGCTGGTCGGCGACATCGCCTGGCGGATGTTCTTCAGAAGGGCGAGCCCCTCGGCGTCGCTGATCCGGTGCAGGACCTGCGGAAGCAGATAGGCGTCGGCCTCCGGCGGCACGGACTCCAGGTAGTTCGCGCCGATGATCTCGGCCCGGTCGGCGACGCCCGCGCCACCGAGGATCTTCTCCGCGACCGGCGCCATGAAGGGCAGGTCGACGTAGACGCCGTGCAGTTCCGGGTACCGCTTCAGAACACCCGCGAGCAGGCTCCCGTTCATCTCGCCGATGTCGACGATCGTCCGCACCCCGGTCAGGTCGTAGGTCTCCAGGGCGGCGTTCTGGATGCGCCGGGCGGCGGCGCCGGTGAAGGAGTCGAACAGCGGCTTCTTCTCGGCGTTGCGCGCGAAGTACTGGAACATCGGCGCGCCGTTCACGTGGTCGAACGCCGGCTGCCCGGTGCGCAGCGTGTGCCGGACGGAGGTGAAGGTGTCCCGCATCTCCTGCTGCGCGTGCATCCGGAACGCGTCCCGCAGCGAGTTCGGCTGGTCGGACCGGAGGATCTGCCCGAGCTGGGTCAGGCCGAAGACGCGGTGCGCGACCTCGGTGAACACGCCCCTGGTCGACACGCCCCGCAGGATCCGGTAGAGGGCGTCGGCGTCGCTCTCGGTGCGGCGCGCCAGCTCCTCCACCGAGAGCGGGCCGTCCACCAGTTCGTCGGCGATGCCGAGTTCCGCGATCGCCTGGAGCATGCACGCGAGCGGCATTCCGCTGAGCAGCCAGATCATCTCGCTGAACAGCGAGTCGCTGTGCAGTTCCGCCGCGTTGCTCGTCGCCGGCGCCGTTCCGGCGCCGTTGGCGGCCGCACGCGTTGCCTGTTCGGTCATGATGACTCTCCGCTTCTGTCGTATGGGTGTTCTCGGTACCGGTCCGCCGGCCCCCCGATCCGCCGACCGGGCGGGCCGCCGGTCCGCTGGTCCGCCGGTCAGGCGGTGATCACTACCGCGGAGTTGAAACCGCCCCGGCCGCGCGCCAGCACCACGGCGACCTCGACCTCGGCCTCCCGCGGCGCGACGACCACGTCCAGGCCGTACCCGTGCGGAACCGCGCGGGTGTGCGGGGTCGGCGGGATCACACCGTCCCGGATGCTCAGCAGCGCGGTGACCACGTCCAGCGGCCCCCCGCCCGCGAGAAGGCGCCCCACCCCCGCCTTGGGGACGGTGACCGGAACCCCCCTCGGCCCGAACACCTCGGTGATGGCCCGCGCCTCACTCCGGTCGCGTTCCGGGACGCCGGCGCCGTCGGCGAAGACGACGTCCACCCGGCCGGGCTCGACGCCCGCGTCCGCCAGCGCGAGCCGCAGGGCCCGCCCCAGGTTGGACGGGCGGCCGCTGCCGGGCGGCGGGTCGAACGTCGAGGCGTACCCCGCGACCCGCCCGTACCGCTTGGCGGACGGGGCGACCGCGTCACCGCGCTCGACCACCAGCATCGCGCCGCCCTCGCCCGGGATGTAGCCGTGGGCGTCGGCGTCGAAGGGCAGGTAGGCGTGCGCGGCGTCCTCGGCGATGCTGACCTCGCCGCCGGAGATGTGCGAGAGCCACCCCCACGGGTCGAACGCGGAGTCCATGCCGCCGGTCACCATGAGCTTGGCGCCCCGGCGCAGGTTGCGGCGGGCCTGGCCGATCGCGTCCAGCCCCCCGGCCTGGTCGGCCACCAGCACGCCGCTGGCGGCGCGCAGCCCGTTGCGGATGGAGATCTGGCCGGTGTTCGCCGCGTAGAACCAGGCGAACGACTCGTACACGCTGACCTTCTCCGGCCCCTCCGTCCACAGCTTCTTGAACTCGTGGTGGGTGAACTCCCAGCCCGCCGAGGCGTTGGACGTGACGACCCCCATCTCGAAGTCGTCGTAGCCGCGGCCGGAGAACGCCGCGTCGGCCAGCGCCTGGTCGCTGGCGACGAGCGCGAGCTGCGTCACCCGGTCGGTCTGCGGGATGAGGCGGCTCGGCAGGTGCTCCGTCACGTCGAAGCCGACGATCTGGCCGGCCAGCCGCGCGCTGTAGCGCGAGGCGTCGTACCGCTGGATCGGCCGGATCCAGGACCGGCCCTCAAGGACGCCCTTCCAGTGCTCCTCGATGCCGGTGCCGTCCCCGACCATCGTCCCGATCCCGGTCACGACGGCAGACGCGGTGCCGCCCGCCTCGCCGACCGCCTCGGCCTCGCTGGGTGCGTTGGCGGGGGCGCTCATGCCGCGAGCTCTGGAGATCGCAACACGACGGCGCTCTGGAAGCCGCCGAAACCGCTGCCCACCGACAGGACCGTGTTCACCGGGACCTCGCGGGCCTCCAGCGGGACGTAGTCCAGGTCGCACTCGGGGTCCGGCTCGTGCAGGTTCGCGGTCGGCGGGATCACGTCGTTGTCGATGGCCAGCGCGCACGCGGCCACCTCGATCGAGCCGATCGCGCCCAGCGAGTGACCGATCATCGACTTGATCGAGCTGACCGGCGTCCGGTAGGCGTGCGCCCCGAGCGCGTCCTTGAACGCGGCCGTCTCGTGGCGGTCGTTCTGCCTGGTGCCGGAGCCGTGCGCGTTGACGTAGTCGATGGACTCGGGCGCGCACCGGGCGTCGGCCAGCGCGTGCCTGATCGCCTCGGCCATCTCCCGGCCGTCCGGCCGCAGCCCCGTCATGTGGTAGGCGTTGCAGCGGGTCGCGTGGCTCGCGACCTCGGCGTAGATCCGCGCGCCGCGCGCCATGGCGTGCTCGCGCTCCTCCAGCACCATGACCGCCGCGCCCTCGGCGAGGACGAACCCGTTCCGTGTCGCGTCGAACGGGCGGGAGGCGTGCTCGGCGTCGTCGTTGCGCGGCGTCGTCGCCTTGATCGCGTCGAAGCACGCGACCACGATCGGCGAGACCGGGGTGTCGGTGGCGCCCGCGAACATCACGTCGGCGCTGCCGTCCATGATCTTCTCGTAGGCGCGTCCGACCGCGTCCAGGCCGGCGGTGCACCCGGTCGCGACCATCGCGACCGGCCCCTCCGCACCGGTCCGCCACGCGACCTCGGCGGCCGCCGCGCTCGGCACCATGTAGTCGTACATGTGCGGGGAGAGGTGGCCCTCGTCCATCAGCCACTCGCGCCCGCTGTCGGAGAGCACGAGGTACTCGCGCTCGATGCTGGTCGTCGCCCCGACCGCGCTGCCGAGGCTCACCCCGACGCGGGTGGGGTCGACCGTGCCCATGTCGAGGCCGCTGTCGGCTAGGGACTCGCTGGCGCACGTCACAGCGAACTGTGTGGCGCGATCCATTCTCCGGATCTCGCGCGGCTGCAAGCCCACCGAAGCGGGGTTGAAATCACATTCGCCCGCAATTCGCGAACGAAATGCACTGGGATCGAAAAAGGAAATGTCCCTGGTCGCGGTGCGGCCCGAGGTGAGCAGATTCCAAAACTCTTTCTTGCCTACCCCCCCTGGCGCGATCACGTCGATACCAGTGATCACTACTGCCCGGTTCACAAGCACTCCTCTGGAGTCCGCCAGCCACCGCTCTTTCCGATGGCAATACTTCAACAGCGGACTTGAGAGCACCTTGAACGATACTAGACCGAGCAGGTTGGAATTTGATCTTAGATGACGTCGGCGCAGGTCACAGGTCGAGGCGGTCGCAAGCGCCGTCGCCGGCGGGCGAGTCGAACACCGGGCGCGCCTGCGAACTCGGCTGGATCAGTCCCGTTTCGTAGGCGATGACCACGAGTTGGGCGCGGTCGTGCGCGTCGAGTTTGGTGAGCAGTCGGCTGACGTGTGTCTTGACAGTGGCGACGCTGATGTGCAGCCGTCCGGCGATGTCGCCGTTGGAGCGGCCCGAGGCGACATGGACGAGGATCTCCCTCTCGCGCTCGGTCAGCGGGTCGAGCAGGGAGGGCAGCGCGCGGGGGACGGCGGCGGGGCGGTTGACGAAGTCGCGGATGAGACGGCGTGTCACGCTCGGGGCGAGGAGCGCGTCCCCGGCGGCGACGGTGCGGATCCCGGCCAGCAGCAGCTCGGGCGGGGTGTCCTTGAGCAGGAACCCGCTGGCGCCGGCCTTGAGTGCACCAAAGACGTAACTGTCCAGATCGAAAGTGGTCAGGATCAGGCTGCGGATGGACTTGGTCGCCGGGTCGTCAAGGAGCTGCCTGGTGGCCTCGATTCCGTCCATGGTGGGCATTCGGATGTCCATCAGGATGACATCCGGCAAATGGCGGCGCCCGGCGGCGACGGCGTCCGGGCCGGTTCCGGCTTCGGCGACGACCTCCATATCCGTCGCCGCGTTGACGAGGACGCTGAATCCGGCGCGCACGAGAACCTGGTCGTCGGCGATGACCACGCGGATGGTCATGTGCGCCCCCCGCGCGCCGATCCGGAATCTGAATCCGGTTCGATCTCGGAATCTGAATCGGATCCGGTCGGGATTGGCGCCGGGAATGATCTTGGCTCCGGCCTGGAGACCGGGGCCGCGGACGCCCCGTCGGCGGGCGGCGCGGTGCCGTTGGTCAGGTGGCTGGATTCGTCCGTCCGGAGCATCGCCCGGACGCGGAAGCCGTCGCCGTGATGGTCGGCGCGCAGGTAACCGCCGTAAAGGGCCGCGCGTTCCCGCATGCCGATGAGCCCGTGCCCGGCGGGGGCGCGGGGCGCCTCGGCGGGGTCGGGGTCGAGGGTGGGGTGGAGGTTGACGGCGGTGTGGGTGTCGGGATGGATGACGGCGTGGATGGTGGATCTCCGGCGGGGTTCGGCGGGGGCGGCGTTGGTGACCTCGATGAGCACGTCGTCGTCGCGGTACTCGATGCGGAGCGTGGCGGGGACCGGGCCCGCGTGGCGGACGACGTTGGTGAGCGCCTCCTGGGCGATGCGGTAGGCGGACAGGTCGACCCCGGGGGGCAGCGGACGCGCCGTCCCGCGGATGTCGAGGCTCAACTCGACGCCCGCGGTGCGGACCTGGTCGGCGAGCGTGGCGATGTCGCCGAGCCCGGGGGTGGGGGCGAGCGTGGGGTCCACGGCGTCCTCGTGCCGCAGCACCTGGACGAGCAGCCGCATCTCGTGCAGCGCCTGGCGGGTGGTGGTCTCGACGATGCCGAGCGTCTCGCGCGCCTGGCCGGGATCGGTGTTCATCACCATCCGCGCGACCCCGGCGCGCACCGCGATGACGCTCATCGAGTGCGCGACGATGTCGTGCAGCTCGCGGGCGATCACCAGCCGCTCGTCGATCGCGGCCTGCCGGAGGCCGGCCTCGTGCTGGCGCTCGCGCTCGGTGCGCTGCTCGTCGATCGCGGCGAGCCGCTTGCGGTGCTCGCGGGCGGCGAGGCCGGCGAACCAGCCGACGCAGATGATCGCGACGTTGGCCATCAGCACGGCCTCCCAGCTCGTCGCGACGCGTCCGATGCCGATCCCGGCGGCGGTGATCAGGCTGGCGGCGCCCGGACGCGCCCACCAGAACACGAACCCGCCCGTCTCGGCGACCGTGTAGGCGGTGACGGCGACGCAGATCGACACCTGCGGCGCGCCGCCCACCGCGGACACCACGAAAGCGCAAAGTGTCGCGACGGCGAAGGCCAGGCGCGGGCGCAGCCGGCGGACCGCGACGGTGACCGAGGCGAGGACGATCCCCCCGGCCCGCAGCGCGGACTCGGCGGCGGGCGCGTCGTGCAGGCCGCTGCGGGCGTCGGCCATGAGGAGGCCGACGCACAGCAGGGCGGCGACGGCGATGTCGAGCAGGACCAGAGGGTGCGGGTGCCTGGTGACGAATCGCCGTATCGGTCGCGTGAGCGCGGTGCCGGACACGCCATCAGGCTACCCACGGTGGGGATCCCCAGTCGTCACGTCACGGTCGGGTCGGCCGCGTACATCCAGCGCTGTACGCGGCGGGTAGGTACCGCTGTGGGCGGACGCCGATTCCATCCCCGAGCCTGACGACCGAGGCGTCCGATGACCGCCAGTCTTGGTGGAGCGGAGTCCCGCCCGTTGTACGAGTGGCCGCGTCAGCGCGAAGCGCGGCCACTCGTACCTGGGCGAACCGCTGAACGCCGCTGTGCGCGCGGCCCCGCGCGCGGGCGTTCCGCAACGCGGGCGTTTCGAAATCCCGCCCCGTTCCTCGACCACAATCCGTTCCAGTCCATGGGGGGACCCGATGAGCGTGATCGCTCGATGGTGCTTCCGGCACCACTTCATCGTCATCGGTGCCTGGCTGTTGACCCTGGCGGTCCTCGGGGGGACCGCCGTCTCGGCCGGCGCGATGTTCTCCGACCGGTACTCGCTGCCGGGCACCGAGTCCACCCGGGCCGCCGACCTGCTGGAGACCCAGTTCCAGCGCAGCTCGGGCGACCGGACCACGATCGTGCTGCACACGACGAACGGCAAGGTCACCGACCCGGCCGTGCAGGGCAAGGTCAACGCGATGCTCGCCGAGGTCGCGAAGGTGCCCGAGGTCGGCGCGGTCGTCAGCCCGTTCAGCTCGCGGGGCGCGGCGCAGATCAGCCCCGACCGGCAGACCGCCTACGCGACGATCACGTTCACCAAGCAGAGCCAGAGCCTCGACACCGGGAACATCCAGAAGGTCGTGGACCTCGGCTCGGACCTGCGCGGCGACGCGCTGGAGGTCGAGTTCGGCGGCGCGGCGATGGCCCAGCTGGAGAAGCCCTCGACGTCCACCGCGGAACTGGTCGGCATCGTGGCCGCCGCCATCGTCATGCTGTTCGCGTTCGCGTCCGTGCTGGCGACGGCCATCCCGCTCATCGCCGCCATCCTCGCGCTCGGCAACGCGCTCTTCTGCATCGACCTGCTCACCCACGTGATGGACATCGGCACCACCGCGCCGATCATCGCCGCGTTCGTCGGCCTCGGCGTCGGCATCGACTACGCGCTGTTCGTGGTCGCCCGGTACCGCAACGGGATCATCTCCGGGCTCACGGCGGAGGAGGCGGCCGTCGAGGCCATGAACACCTCCGGCCGCGCGATCGTGTTCGCGGGCGGGACGGTCGCGGTCGCGATGCTCGGGCTGCTCGTCCTCGGCATCAGCGTGCTGTCCGGCATCGGGCTGGCCGCCGCGATCATGGTGGCGTTCGCCGTCGCGGTCGCCGCGACCCTGCTGCCGGCGCTGTTCGGGATCTTCGGCACCCGGGTGCTCAGCCGCCGCCAGCGCGCCCGCCTGAAGAACGAGGGGCCGCGCGGCGCCAGCGCGTCCGACGCCTGGGCCCGCTGGGCCGGGTTCGTGCAGAAGCGGCCGGTCACGCTGACGCTGGCCGCGACGCTGGTCATGGTGGTGCTGACCGTCCCGTTCTTCTCGATGCGGCTCGGCGCCGCCGACGCGGGCAACAACGCGCCCGACACCACGACCCGCAAGGCCTACGACCTGCTCGCCGAGGGGTTCGGGCCCGGCTACAACGGCCCGCTGCTGCTGGTGGCGAAGGTCCCGGCCGGGGGAGCGGCCGAGGCCGACCTCGGACGGCTGGAGCAGAACCTCCGGAGCGTCCCGGGCGTCGCCTCGGTGCAGCCGGGGCCGGTCGCGCCGGGCGCGACGGTGCGGACGCTCCAGGTCACGCCCACGACGGCGCCCGACACCAAGGAGACCGCCGACCTCATCGACACGCTGCGCGACCGGGTGATCCCGAGCTATGAGAAGGACGGGCTCGTCGTCCACGTGGGCGGCCAGACCGCCGTCTTCAAGGACTTCGCGTCCGTGGTCGGCGGGAAGATGCCGCTGTTCGTCGCGATCGTCGTCGCCTTCGGGTGCGTGCTGCTGATGCTCGCGTTCCGCAGCCTCGTCATCCCGCTCACGGCGGCGGTGATGAACCTGCTCTCGACCGGCGCCGGGTTCGGCGTCGTGGTCGCGGTGTTCCAGTGGGGCTGGGGCGCCTCCGCCCTCGGCGCGGGCTCGGCCGGTCCGGTGGAGTCGTTCCTGCCCGCGATGATGCTGGCGGTGCTGTTCGGCCTGTCGATGGACTACGAGGTGTTCCTGGTCAGCCGCATCCACGAGGAATGGCTGCACACCGGCGACAACGACCTCGCCGTCCGGCGCGGGCAGGCCGCGACCGGCCGGATCATCACCGCCGCCGCGATCATCATGATCTGCGTGTTCATGGCGTTCGTGTTCGCGGGGATGCGCACCATCGCCGAGTTCGGGCTCGGCGTGGCCGTCGCCATCCTGCTGGACGCCCTGGTGGTGCGGACCATCCTCGTCCCGGCCGTCATGCAGCTGTGCGGCAGGTGGAACTGGTACCTGCCGAAGGCGATCGACAAGGTGCTGCCGCACGTCTCGGTCGAGGGGCCGTCCAAGCCCGCCGCCAGCCGGAAGCCGGAACTCCAGGGGGTGGACGGCCGCACCTGACGCCCGCGCGACAGTAGCCCCCTTCGTGCCCCCCTTTGCCGCCGGATCGGGCCATGTCCGGCGGCAAAGGTGTGTTCTCCGACGTCCGGGAGACCACGCGGCGGCGCCAACGGGGCAGGGCCCGGGACCCCTCCCGTCCTCCGGAGAGGACCATCTGCCCGGTCGACCGCCCCGGACCGTGCCGGACCCCCGGGCACGGACGAGGGCCGCGATCTCAGGGAGGTTCCGATGTCGTGGACCCGCATGGCCTCGTTGGCGCCGCTCGTCTCCTTACTCCTCTTACCGGGCCCGGTCTCCACGGCCGAGTCGCCCGCATCGCCCGCCGCGAAGGGGATCGCCTGGAAGCCGTGCCCCGAGGATCCGTGGGCGCAGTGCGGCAAGGTGCCGGTCCCGGTCGACTGGGCCCGGCCCGCGGGCGCCAAGATCGATCTCGCGGTGGCCCGGCGCCCGGCCCTCGACCCGCGAAAGCGGATCGGATCGCTGTTCCTGCTGCCCGGCGGCCCAGGCGGCTCCGGTGTCGGTTTCGTGCTCTTCGGCGCCGACGATCTCGACCCCCAGATCCTGCAGCGGTTCGACGTCATCGGAGTCGACGCGCGGGGAATCGGCGATAGCCGGCCCTTGAGGTGCCCTCCCATTTCCGACTCCCCATCGGAGTACCCGCGGGACGCCAAGGCGTATGCGCAATTGCTGCAATGGCACAAGAAGCGCGCCGATGAATGCCGGCGGCTGACCGGGCCGGTGTTCGACCACGTCGACACCCGCAGCAACGCCCGCGACGTCGACGCCGTCCGCGCGGCACTGGGCGAACGCCGGATCTCCCTGTACGGGGAGTCCTACGGGACGCTGCTGGGCCAGCAGTACGCCGAGGAGCACCCCGGCCGCGTCCGCGCGCTGGCGCTCGACGGCAACATGAACCACAGCGCCACCGACGTCCGCCGCTATCTGCTCACCGGATCGACCGGCCTGGAGCGGCTCTACCGGCGGTTCGCAGCCTGGTGCGAGGAGAGCCCGCGCTGCGCGCTGCGCGGGCAGGACGCGTTCAAGGTCCTGGACGGCCTGCTGGCCAGGGCGGACCGGGGAGAGCTGAAGGATCCCGCGGGGACCGTGATCACGTCCATCGACCTGGTGGAAACGATACGCGAGGCGATGTACGGGCCGAACTCCAGGAGCGGCTGGCCGGCCCTGTCCGTCTATCTCACCCGCCTACAGGCGCAAAAGCCGGTACGGCTGACGGAGGATTTCGGGGACACCTTCCAGCCGATCTTCTGCACCGATTTCAGCTTTCCGGTACGCGACTTCGCGCATCTGCGAAGCCTCATGGCCGCCTCCCGGCACGCGGCGCCGCACACCCGGGTCGACAATCTGCGCTGGATCGCCGTCGCCGGCTGCCAGGGCTACCTGCCCCGGGCCCGCAACCCCCAACGCCCCTACCGGATCAAAGGCGTCCCGCCGGTCCTGCTGGTCAACAGCCGCTACGACGTCTCCACGCCGTACTCGGACGCCGAGAGCGTGGCCCGCCAGATCCCCGGGTCCGTACTGCTCACCTATGACGGGATCGGCCACACGTCCTACACCCGCAACCCCTGCACCACCGCGGCCATCGACCGCTACCTGCTGACGCTGCGCACCCCGCCCCCCGACACGCACTGCCCGGCCGAGCCGGCACCGCTCACCGAAACGAAGCTCGAACCGGACACCCGCCAGCCTCAATGGCTCTGGTGAGCCGCTCCCGAGGGCGGCGGCGACGCCGCCCTCGGGCCCCCTCCTCAGCGGCGGGTCTCGACCCTCATGCCGCCACGTGTCTGGGCGCGGCCGAAGTCGCCGGCCAGGAATTCGTGCGGGACGCCGAGACCGGTCGCGCTGACCTCGTCCAGGCGGGCCAGTTGGGCGGCGGTGAACTCGACCTCCAACGCGCCCAGGTTGTCCTCCAGCTGCGCGGGGGTGCGGGCGCCGATGATCGGCGCCGCGACGCCCGGCTGCCGGAGCGTCCACGCGAGCCCCACCTGCGCGGCTGTGCGGCCCAGTTCCGCGGCGGTCTCCTTCACCACGTCCGCGATGGCGAGGCTGCGTTCGGTGAGCCAGCCCAGGGACAGGTTGAGGTCGCGGCGGGCACCGCCGCCGGACGGCTCATTCGCGCCGTCCAGGTCGTCGCGGCTGTACTTGCCGGTGAGCACCCCGCCGGCGAGCGGCGAATACGGGACCACCCCGAGGCCCATCTCGCGCGCCATCGGGATCAGGTCGCGCTCCCCGGTGCGCTCGGCCAGGTTGTACTCGATCTGCAGGGCGACCAGCGGTGACCAGCCGCGCAGGTCGGCGATCGCCTGCATCCGCGACACCTGCCACGCCGGGGTGTTGGAGATCGCCACGTAGAGGACCTTGCCCTGCCGCACGAGGTCGTCCATACCGCGCAGGATCTCCTCGACCGGCGTCGTGAAATCCCAGACGTGGAGGTAGAGCAGGTCGAGATAATCCGTGCCCAACCGGCGCAGGCTGGTCTCCACCGAAGCGAAAAGGTTCTTGCGGTGGCCGCCCCCGGAATTCGGATCCCCTTCGCGGCGCAGCGTCGTGTACTTCGTCGCCAGCACCAGCCGCTCGCGCTCGGCACGGGCGAACTCCCCCAGCAGACGCTCGGAACTCCCATCGGTATAGGTGACGGCGGTGTCGATGAAATTGCCGCCGCGCTCGACGTAGAGGTCGAACAGCTTGCGCGCCTCGTCCCGCTCGGCGCCCCAGCCCCACTCGGTGCCGAAAGTGGCCGCGCCCAGGGCCAGCGGCGAGATCCGGAGGCCGGACCGCCCCAGCAGCCGGTAGGTGTCAAGGGTGAGGGACATCGTTTCCTCCCGTGCTCATGATGCGTTGTCACGAGAAGCCTGCGACCAGCGCGGGCCGCGGAAAAGGGAAAGAAGTGCCTGGGAACGCCAGTCCCACCCTGCTATAGAATCGGACGCGATGATCCGGGCCCTGGACACGACACAGGAGCTGGCCGCGTTCCTGCGGAGCCGCCGCGAGCGCTTGGACCCGCACGATTTCGACCTGCCGACGCGCCGCCGGACCCGGCGGACCCCGGGCCTGCGCCGCGAGGAGGTCGCCGAGCTCGCCGGGATCAGCATCGACTACATCGTCCGGCTGGAACAGGCCCGCGGCCTGCGCCCCTCGGCGGAGGTGCTGGGGTCACTCGCCCAGGCCCTGCGCCTGACCTCCGCCGAACGCGCCTACCTGTTCGACCTGGCCCGGCAGCGTCCGACCACCCCCGGCAGGCCCGCCGCCGCGGCGGCCCCGCCCCTGGCCCGCCTGGTCGCCGACCTGTCGCCGCTGCCCGCCATGCTGACGAACCACCGCTACGACATTTTGGCGTGGAACACCGAAATGTCGAGGCTGCTCCTGGACTTCGACACGCTCCCGCCCCACCAACGCAATTCGATGTGGCTGTGCCTGATGCGCCCGGAGATGCGCGACTTCTACGTCGACCGCGAACGCATCGTGCGGGAGGGGATCGCCCACCTCCGCACCGTGTGGGCGGCGCACCCGGAGGACGAGGCGCTCTCCGCCCTCATCGCCGAATTCGCCACCGACCCGGACTTCGCGCGGCTCTGGGACGAACGCGACGTGAAGGTGCACGGCCGGGGCCGCAAGCAGATGCGCCACCCCGAGGCCGGCCTGGTCGCCGTGGACTTCGAAACGCTCACCCCACTGGACGACCCCGACCTGCAACTGGTGATCTTCCGTGCCGCGGACGGCGAAAGCCAGTCGGCACTCGACCGGTTGAACGCCGGATAGGCTCCCGGCCGAGCGCCGGAACCCTCGCGGGTCAGCCCTGGAGGCGCCTGGCGAGCATTTCCTTGCTCTGCTCCGCGCCCTTGCGGCTCTCGGTCTGCGCGCGGCGGAAGAAGTCGGCGAGCTGCGAGTCGCCCGCGCGCTCCGCGTCGGCGATGTAGACCTCCAGGCGCAGCGCGTTGCTCAGGCACTGCTCGGCGAACCAGATGAGGTTGTAGTCCTTGTCCTTGGTCCCGGTGACCTCGCCGGTCTCCGGATGCGCCGCCACCATGACGACCTCCCTGCTGGTCGGATCGGTTTCGTCGCCCTGCTACCCGACGTTCCGGCGCTCATGCGGACCCGGGGACCCGAAGGCGGCGCGCCGCACGTCGCGGTGATGACGTCCGCCCCCTGCGGCCTGGCACCTCGCGGCAGCGGGAGCCCCGGCCCCGGTGCTCCCACCGGCGGGAAAGTTGGACAAACATGGAAAAAGGCTGGCGTATAGGACGCGTTTTGGCGGGTACCGAAACCGGACGCTCGCAAGGTCACGGAGGAGATATGACCGTAGGACACGTCCCGGGCCGCACCGCCGAGCGGCCCTCGGAGCGGGCGAGGACCCCGGCGCCGCCCCCTTCCCGCGGCCTGCTCTCACGCACGGTCGCCGACGCGCTGGCGGGGGGCCCACCGGGCACGTTCGTCCGCTCGCCCGACCTCTTCGCCGCCGTGGTGTCCGCCGATCCGTTCGGCGACGACCTCCAACTGGCCCTGCACATGTGCCACGAGCTGCACTACCGCGGGTTCGCCGGGGTCGACGCGGACTGGGAGTGGGACGCGGGGCTGCTGCGGCTGCGCGGCGAGATGGAGTCGGTCTTCCTGGACGCGCTGCGCCGGGAGACCGTCCCCGGCACCGACGTCGAGGCTGCGCTGGAGGACCTGCTGGTCGAGCCGGTCGACGGGGAGGGCGTCAGCCACCATCTGCGCGACGCCGGTGAGCGCTGGCAGCTGCTGGAGCACGCCGCCCTGCGGGCGGTCTACCACCTCAAGGAGGCCGACCCGCACGCGTTCGTGGTGCCGCGGCTGCGGGGCCGGGCCAAGACGGCGCTGGTCGCGGTGGAGAACGACGAGTTCGGCGGCGGCCGCCCCGAGATGATCCACCAGGACCTCTACGCCGGCCTGCTGGACGACCTGGGGCTGGACCCGTCCTACGGCGCCTACGTGGACGCGGCGCCCGCCGCGATGCTGGCGACCGTGAACATGATGTCGCTGTTCGGGCTGCGGCGGTCGCTGCGCGGCGCGATGGTGGGCCACTTCGCGGCGGCGGAGATCACCACGGCGCCGTCCGCGCGGCGGATGGTGGCGGCGCTGGAGCGGCTCGGCGGCGGCCCGCGGGCCCGCCTGTTCTACACCGAGCACGTCGAGGCCGACGCCGTCCACGAGCAGGTGCTGCGCCACGACGTGATCGGCGGGCTGCTCGCCGACGAGCCCGAGCTGGCCGCCGACGTGGTGTTCGGCGTGCGGGCCACGGTCCTGCTGGAGGACCGCCTCGGCGACCACCTGCTGGAGTCCTGGCGATCAGGCCGCTCCGCGCTGCGCCGACCGGTGACGGAGGGACGATGATGCTGCTGCGCCCGCCGGGCGTCTACCGCCCGCAGTCCGACACGCACCTGCTGACGTCGGCGCTGCGCGCCGCCGCCGTCCCGCCGGGCGCCCGGGTGCTGGAACTGGGTACCGGAGCGGGCGCGGTCGCCATTTCGGCCGCCCGGAAGGGCTGCGAGGTCGTCGCGGTGGACGTGTCGCCCTGGGCGGTCCTCACGGCGCGGATGAACGCGCGGGTGCGGGGCCTGCCGATGCGGGTGCTGCGCGGCGACCTGTTCGCGCCGGTGGCCGGTGAGAGGTTCGACGTGATCCTCGCGAACCCGCCGTACGTCCCCGGCGACGTCGACCCGGCGGCGGCGCGGGGCCGGGCGCGCGCCTGGGAGGCGGGCCCGGAGGGCCGGATACTGCTGGACCGGATCTGCCGGGCGGCCCCGCGCCATCTGACGCCCTCGGGGACCCTGCTCATGGTGCATTCGGCGCTGAACGGGGTGGCGGCCACGCTGGTGGCGCTGCGCCGGGAGGGCATGGACGCCTCGGTGGTGGCGCGGCACCGCGAGCCGTTCGGCCCGGTGATGCGTGGGCGCGCCGAGTCGCTGGCGGCCCGGGGCCTCCTGGACCCCGGGCAGGCGCACGAGGACCTGGTCGTCGTACGCGCCGGCCATGTCGCGGAGGGGCGGGGACATGAGCGCGGCAGCCGAGCGGCCTGAGCCCCGCCCCGCCCGGGAGCCACGTCCCGCCCGGGAGCCGCGGCGGGTGCGGATCGTCCCGGGCGGCCCGATGCTGGTGGAGGGCCCGGTCGAGATCGTCCTGGAGGACGGCTCGACGGTCGCCTCCGACCGCTTCCAAGTGGCGCTGTGCACCTGCCGCCGCAGCGCCGCCTACCCCTTCTGCGACACCAGCCACCGCCGCCGCACCCGCCCGCGCCGCCGCGGCGCCGAGGAGTGAGCCGCCGCCCCCCATCGCCGAAGGCCGGGCGAAAGTCCGAGCGCTGGGAGGGCGCCGCGGCTTCGGCCGCGCCGCGGTGATGACGCGCTGACCGATGGCGACGCCCCGCCATTCGGGATACGCGCGCGGGCTCTTCCGGCCGGGTGACCGGGCGAATTCGAAGCGATATCATTCGCCTCCGGACGAAAAGCGAAGGCGCCGAAATCGTCGACCCCCGGCTTTGCCTTGCGCTTGGCCAGGCAACTCCCGGATGGCCATGTGCGGCCAAAACCGACGATGGTCAGGTCTTGTTTCGGCGTGCCACACTTCAGGCGGCTTATCCAAAGGATCATGAGGGCCGGATCCTGGCCGGGTTGAGGGAGCATTCTTCGCCCGCGGAGCCGGCCCTTCGGTGTTCGGTCCGTGACATGTAGTTGTTTGCAATCCTCCGATGGACAGTGCGAGATCTTCTGTTCTTCGGCGGTGCGGCGCCGCTGGTCGCCCCATGCCCAATGGCGCCTGCCTCCCGGTGGCGCCGCCGCTCACATCCCCCGATTGCAAGGAGCTCCATTGAGATCTCGAAGAACGGCCTATGGCGCGGTCGCCATAGGCGCCGCGTCGGTGGTGGTCGCCGGGCTGCTGCCGGGCGCCGCCGACGCCGCCCCGCGACCCGTCCAGCAAAGGGAACCGGTTCGATCCGCCGGCGCGGACGATGGGCAGCGCTCGATCGCCCCCGCCCAACGGAACTCCTTAATGGGAAAAGGATGGGAGAGGTCCCGGGATCGCGCGTGGACCACCTCCGGCGACGCCCAGGGCTTTCATCTCCTCGTCGCCGACGGAAGGTCGGGATACGCCTGGCGCACCGCCGCGTCACTGTCGGAGCCGGGTTTCGACGCCGACGCCTGGATCGGGAACGCATGCGTGACCGGATCGGGCAGGCGGGCCCTGGTGGCGTACGCGCCGCGCACTTTTACCAACAAGGCCGAACTAATGGCGCGCGGCGCGTTCGCCGCCGTGGTCGACCTTAAGACCGGCAAGGTGACCAAGCTGAACCGGCAGGTTTCCCTGGCCTATTTCAGCCCGGGGTGCGGCACCGGTGAGACAGGGGTGTTCACCCAGGCGGGAGGCGAGAGCAGGAACGCCACCCGGCTGATCACGGTGGACGCCGTCTCCGGCAGGCCCGCCAAGCCGATCACGCTCAAGGGACAGGTGACCTCGGCGGTACCGGTGGGGGACGACGTCGTCGCCGCCGATTCCGCACGCCTGGTGCGGATCGACCGTTCGGGCCGGCGGACGGTGCTGGCCCGCACCGACCAGGTCCCCTTCCAACTCAAGCCGGACGCCGACGGCGGTGTCGTATTCCTGGACCGTCCCGCGGTCGGCTCGTCCGGCGAGCCGCAAGGGCAGGTCAAGCGGCTTGCATTAGGAAAGGGAAATGCAAAAGCGCCCGCACCGCAAGTGCTGGCCCAAGGGCCGCTGACGAAACTGGACCTGTCCGCCAGCGCTACGGGACAGGTGTTCGTCACCGGCCAGGCCAAGCCCGTCGCCGCGCTGCCCCGTATCGTCCAGATGCGCCCGCACATCCCCATGGACGCCGTCGCCACCACCCGAGGCGAGGCCATGGTCACCAGGACCATGTGGGCGGACGGCAAGGATTCACGGATCGGCCCGCGCGAGGCCACCGACGTCCGGCCAGTGAAGATCGGCCTGCGAATTCTGAGCACCGGCAAGGACACCGAATTCCAGGTCAAGCCGGGCGACCAGGCCATCGCCAGGGGGGTGCAGGGCACCCGGCGCTCCCCGGCGCTCCCGGCGCCGTCCACCGCCCGGAAACAGAGGCGCCAGGCCACCGGGACGGTGGAACCGGACCGGACCTGCTCGGTGCCGCGCAACGACCCCGGAAAGCAAGCAATGCAGCCCAAGCCGCGGCAGGTCGAATGGGCCGTGGACCAGGCGATCACCGGGAACCTCAACAAGCACATCTCCCGGCCCGCGAACTGGAAGAACCTGGGAATGGGCGCCTACCAGCCGCAGACCCTGTTCCCCTTGCAGGGGCTGAGCGGCGGCGGCCGGATTCCGGCGCAGATCATGCTCGGGGTCACCGCCCAGGAATCCAACATGTGGCAGGCGTCGCGCACCGTGGTCCCCGGCGTCACCGGAAACCCGCTGATCGGCAACTACTACGGGATCCACTACACCCCTGACGGCCAGCAGACCGACCCCTGGGCCATCGACTGGTCCAAGGCCGACTGCGGCTACGGCATCGCGCAGGTCACCGACGGCATGCGGATGCACGGCAAGGAGAAGGACCACGAAGAACCCAAGACCGACCTCCAGCAGCAGGCCGTCGCGCTCGACTACACCGCCAACATCGCCGCCGGGGTCAACATCCTGGTGGAGAAATGGAACCAGACCCGCGCCGACGGGCTGATCATCGACAACGGCAAGCCCGAACATCTGGAGAACTGGTTCTTCGCCCTGTGGGCGTACAACTCCGGCTACCACACCAAGGGCGAGGCCCCCGGCAACGGCGGCACCTGGGGGCTGGGCTGGACCAACAACCCCGCCGATCCGCTGTGGAAGGCCAACCGGCCGCCTTTCCTGGAAGGTGCGAACGGCGGGGACGACTACACCCACGCCAAGAACCCCCAGGACTGGCCCTATCAGGAGAAGGTCCTGGGCTGGGCCGCGCGTCCGCTGGAGGGTTTGGAATCACCCGGCAAGACGGTCGCGGGATATCGCGCGGCCTGGTGGACCAACAACGACCTGCGGCACAACATCAAGCCGCCCGAAGGGCTGTTCTGCACCTCGGCGAACCAGTGCGACCCCGGCAAGATCAGCAACAGCAACAGCAACGACCCGGGAATGGGCCCCTGCGGCCGCGCCGACCTGCACTGCTGGTGGACCCAGCCGGCGTCCTGGCAGATCTGCAACCTCGGCCGCTGCGGGCACGAGATCCTGCGCTTCGACAGCACCTATGCCGAGGAGGCCGACGGGACCGCCTATCCGCCCAACTGCACCACCGCCGGACTGCCGGCCGGGTCGCTCATCGTCGACGACCTCCCCTCCGGAACACCGGTGCACCGCCCCGGCTGCGGCGGCCCGGCGTCCACGGGCAGTTTCACCCTGGACTTCGCCACCGCGTCGTCCAGAATCGACCTCCACCAACTCGGCGCTGGGCTGGGCGGCCATTTCTGGTTCTCGCACACCCGGAGTACCACGACCCATCCGGACGGGAACCGGATGAAGACCACCGGCACCTGGAACCTGGGTCAGAACATCGGCGGATGGGCCCGCGTCATGGTCCACCTGCCCGACCACGGCGCCCACACCCGCCAGGCCGCCTACACCGTCCACGGAACCGATTCCAGCAGCCCGGTCCGGGTGCGTCCCCAGCGCATCATGGCCAACCGCTGGGTCAGCCTCGGGGTATTCCGCTTCACCGGGGCCCCGAAGGTCTCCCTGTCCACCGACACACCCGACGGAAACGGCGACGAGGACATCGCCTGGGACGCCGTCGCCTTCCACAAACTGTCCGGCAAACCGCGCCACTCCGTTGTCGCCATGGGCGACTCCTACTCATCTGGTGAGGGCGCCTCGGTCAGCGGCGGGGGCGACTACTACCGGGAGACCGACATCGACGGCGGACGAGGCTACTGGCGCGACGCCTGCCACCGCTCCCGCCACGCCTGGTCCCGCCGCGCCACCCTCAACGACTCGGGAACCTCGATCGGACAACGCGCCGACGACTGGGACCCCTCCCTCGACTACCAGTTCATCGCCTGCTCCGGCGCCAGAACCAAGAACATCCTGCCCGTGTCGGTCGACGGCCCGCGCGGATCAGGGCAGTCGGAATTCGGTGAACCCCCGCAGCTCGACCAGGGCTACCTCGACAACAACACCACCCTCGTCACCCTTTCCATCGGCGGCAACGACGCGGAGTTCTCCAATATCGTCCAGAAATGCATCTACGGCTCGTTGGGCCTCTGCCAGGACTCGACGCTCGACGGGGACGACAAGCCGCTCAAAGACGCCGAACCGGAACGCATCAACGGCAGCGTCCGGAATTCGATCGAGGTGGTGCTGAGTACCGTCCACAGATACGCGCCCAATGCTAAAATCGTCCTTATGGGGTACCCGCGTCTGCTGGACGGCAACGGCCAGTGCATCCCCGGAATCGGGACCTCCGAGGCGCCGTGGATGAACGAGATGGCCGACGTCCTGGCGGGAGCGATGAAGACCGCCTCCGAGAACGCCACCAGGTCCGGCGCGCCCACCTGGTTCTCCGACCCCCGCGCCAGGTTCGCCGGCCGGGCGATCTGCGGCGACCCCGAGACCATCCACGGAATCGTCCTGGACAAGACACCCGGTGACGATCCGTCCCCGCTTCCGCCCAACTCCAACCAGTCGTTCCACCCGAAGATCGAAGGAACGGCCCACTACGCCGAGGCGCTGAACGCGACCCTGCGCCAGATGGGCCTGTAGCCGATGACGCGGCCCAGGGCGTTAGCGGGCATCCTGTCGATCCTGCTCACCAGCGCCCTGGGCGCCGGCTGCGGCGGCGCCCAGGACAAGGCCGTAGAGGACGCCGCCGACCGGGCCCGCGACGCGGCGACCGAGCTGAAGCAGACGATCGGACTTCGCCTCAGCCGCTCACCGGACCACCGGAGCGCCTACGACGGGCTGCTGGCAGGGCTTCCCCGCTACACCCCCCAGCGGGGCGGGTTGCTCCTGAGAAGCGACCTCGCAGCAGACCAGGCATGGTTCGACATCACCGTGGTCAAGACCGCGACCGCCTCTGGCGGATTCAGCCACGAGACCCGCACCGTACGGCTCTGCGCCCACATCACCGTCAGATTCCCCGCCGGTCAGCGCCCCGCGTCCAGCATGACCGATCTCAACTGCCCCGGCGACCTCGCCAAGACCGACCCGCAATTGGGAACGATCGACAAAGTAGTCCGCCTGGGCTCCTGAAAAACAGCATTCCGGCCGCAGCGATATTACGCGGCGGCCTTGGTGACGCACGCCCTGACGAGCACGAGCCGATGACCGGATACGGACGCCAAAGATCAATTGACGAAGACCATTCATCGTGATCAACCTTCAATAAGAGGTTCACTTCGCAACCTCGTCGTCCGCGCATCAATCCAGGAGTAGCCCATGAAAAGGATCCGTCGTCGAATGCTGAAAAAGGCCCTGCTGCTGGGATTCCTGACCCCGGTGTCCTTCGTCCTGCTCGGCGCCGCCGGCCAGACCGGCGCCTACGCCGACGGCAAGTTCACCTGGAAGAACATCTACGTCAACCGGCATCTGGAGGTCTACTCGTCGAGCAAGGCGAACGGGGCGTATGTCGGAACGTGGCCGTGGAACGGGACAGCCACGCAGTACTGGTACGCGAGCAAGCAGAGCGACGGTTACTTCCGGATGGACAACTACAACAGCTGGAAGGCGCTGGACCGCTGGGACAGCGGAAGCTGCGACGCCACCCAATGGTCCTGGTGGGGCGGCTCCCAGCAGCGCTGGAAGGTCCTCCAGAACAACAACTGGACCAAGGAGTACGGAACGCTCTACGAACTGATCAACAAGAAGGGGTGCCGCGGGGACGCCTACCACGACCACCTCGCGGCGAACCAGAACCGGAACATCTACCAGGCCTACCTGTGGCCGGACTCCGTCTGCGGCGGCGGGCGCCAGTTCCTGGACACGAAGTGCTTCTGGAAATAGGACGGACGTGATGGCTACCATGAAACCCCGGTTCTCCAAGAAATGGCGGCTGCCCCTCGCCGGTCTCGCCGTGACCGGCACGACCCTGGCGGGCGTCGCCGCCGTGGGCCTGCTCCCGGAGCCCGTGCATTCGGCGGCGGAGAGCGCCGGCACACCGAGCCCCGAAGTGCCGGTGACCGTGTCCCCGGGCCCGCACGACCCCGGCCCGCCCCCGACCACCCAGCCTGAACCACCGCTCGGCGAGATCCCCAAGGTCGTCAGCGCGGAAAGAATCCGAATGCCGCTGGACGCCTACATGACCTCGGCGGGCGATGTGCAACTCATCGAGCAGGCCGGCAACGTCGCCGCGGGCCTGTGCATGAAGCGCCTCGGCTTCACCGGCTGGAACGCGCGAACCCTGGCCACCCCGTCCAGCAACCCGGCCGCAGACGGTGACGTCCTGGAGTACCTCGACCCCGAAAAGGCCGCGTCAACGGGATATCCTCCCACCGCGCAACCCAAGCCGTCCTCGATGATCTCCCGGCCCGGCATGACCGCCGACGAGAGAAACGCCTTCTACGGATACGCGCCGCGTACCCGATCGGGCGAGGACGTCCCCAAGGGCGGCTGCCAGCGCGCCGGCGACACGACGATCCTCACGGGCGAGATGCCGTCCGACCCCCGCGCCCTCTCGGCCGACGCCAGAGTCCTGGCCCTCCGCGACAGCCGCGTGGTCGACGTCTTCGGCGCATGGAGCCGGTGCATGGCGGCCCGCGGGCTGACCTACGACATCCCGCTGAGCGCCCCCATCGACCCCCGCTGGGGACAACGCGACCCGGGCGCCCCGCCTTCCGAGGCCGAACAGAAAACAGCGGCCAGCGACGCCGAATGCCAAGCATCGGTCAACGTGGTAGGCGTGTACAAAGCCGCGAAATCCGCCTACGAGACCCAACTGATCGAGCAGAACAACTCGCAACTCACCAAGGGCCTCGAAGTGTTCAAACAATGGGTAGAGAACGCCCAGAACCTCATCAACGAGAACTCGTGACGCCGTCGGCCCGTACCGACCCCTAACGCGACGAACCAGTTCCTCCGTGCGGCCCTCCCGCTCTCGCAACCATTCGGGAGCGGGAGGGCTACAGGCGGCCTTCGCGTGCTACGCGCCCACATGAATGAACGCCCATAGCTCAGGATGCCCCGGCCAGCGGTCGCGCAGCCGGTGCATGGTCGCGTGCAGCGCGCGGGCGGTATGCCCGTCCCCTCCGCGGCGATCGCCTCGTAGACTCCTCAAGCGAAACGAACGGCTGGACGGTCGGCGACCGGCCACAGGGTTCCGATGACGCCGCGGTATCCGGCGAGCTGGAACGCGGCGGCCAGGTGGATCGCCTCGTCGGCGAGGGCCCCCACCCGTTCGGGCGGTCGAGCAGGCGGAAAGGTAGGCGGGTTCCGCGTCCTCCAGCCGCAGGCCCGCGATGTCCAGCACGGTCAGTGGCCGTTCCGCGTGGTCGCCGAGCAGCAGGTGGCTCGTGGACGGGTGGTCGGAGTCGCTGAAGGCGTGGCAGGCGAAGTGCGCCACCTCGTGGCGGGGGAGTTCCGCCAGCACCCGCCCTCGCCGAGCGCCGCCCTGAATACCGGCCGCCATCGCACCCCGCGGTGAGCACCGTTGTGTGACCGGCGCGGGGCCCGCGATGTCGTTCCGCGGTGTGGCCGACCTCAATGAAGCGAGCTTACGGCGCTGGGAGCGGAGTCGCCCGGAATCGTCCTCCAGATGGGGACGGCTCATCCACGGTCGACACGGAAGACCTCGTGCGCGGACGAGCATGCGGGGCGATCGACGTGATCCCTATCCCCGTCGCGGTCTCGCGGTCACCGAGTTCCTCCGACGCCCGGGAAGCGGCATCGACAGCCCTTGGACCGGCGGCACACTGGTCGCGGGCGTTCGCCCGTCCTGAACTCGGCTCATGGGCGACGCGATCGGACGGTTTCGGCGATCCTCGTTGCGGCCTTGAGCACATCCTCGTGTTCCCAGACACGTATCACCTGCCAGCCCGCCTCGCCGAGCAGGCGATCGGTCTCGGCGTCACGTTCCTGGTTGCGGGTGACCTTCTCCGCCCAGTAGTCGGCGTTGGTACGGGCCTTGGTGTGGTGTTGGGGGCAGCCATGCCAAAAGCAGCCGTCGAGGAACACCGCGACCTTGGCCTTTGTGAAGACCAGGTCGGCCGTCCTGCGGACGGGCGTCAGCGGACGCATCGACACGCGGTAGCGCAGTCCCAGTGCGTGGACCGCACGTCGCAGGGCGAGTTCGGGTTTGGTGTCACGCCCCTTGTTCGCTTGCATGCTCTTGCGGACGCCCTCGCTGGACGCTCCGACCGGTCTGACCGCTCCCATGCTCCAACCGTATGGGGGTTGGACTTTTCCTGCTGCCCGAACAGGAAGATCCTTGATCACGTGATGAGACTCGACCCGATCGTCGGACGTTACGGATAATGTCCGTCAGGACGGAGGGGGAGACAGTGGCCAGGTTGACCAGTCTGGAGATCTGCGCGGGGGGCGGAGGACAGGCGCTGGGCCTGGAAAGCGCCGGCTTCGATCCGGTGATGCTCATCGACAATGATCCGGACGCCTACGCGACCCT
This sequence comes from Actinomadura litoris, assembly GCF_009733595.1. Classification (GTDB taxonomy): domain Bacteria; phylum Actinomycetota; class Actinomycetes; order Streptosporangiales; family Streptosporangiaceae; genus Spirillospora; species Spirillospora litoris. The sequence goes on from NZ_WOFH01000006.1 coordinate 124,032, forward strand.
GCGGAGCAACCGTCCGAACTGGGATGTGAGACAAGGCGATCTTCTGAGCTTCGCCGGTAATGATCATCCACAGGTTCTGGACGTCGACCTCCTCGCCGGCGGTCCCCCCAGGCTGCCCTATTCCGTCGCCGGCAACCGGAAGGGACCGGAGAGCGACCGCCGTGATCTGCTGCGGGCGGCCGTGTGGCTCGCGACGGAGGTCCAGCCACGGGCACTGATGTTGGAGAACGTCCCCGCCCTGGTGAAGGAGCCCAGGTTCGTCAAGACGCGGAGCTTTGTGGAAGAGGAGTTGAAGAACGCCGGTTACGAGGTCCGGTGGAAGATCCTCGATGCTCAAGACTTCGGTGTCCCGCAGCGACGGGAACACGGTGTGATCGTGGCGATGCGTCCCGATGATATGAACCGGTTCGAGTGGCCTGAGCCCACCGGCGGTGCCATCACGGTGGGTGAGGCGCTCTGGCGGTCGATGGCGAGTCGTGGCTGGGGTGGTGCGGCCGAGTGGCGGCTGATGGCGAATGAGGTCGCACCGACGATCGTCGGAGGCTCGAAGGACCGGGGCGGCGCCGACCTCGGCCCGTCGAGGACGAAGCGGATCTGGGCCAGGTTGGGCGTCAACGGTGGCAGCCTCGCCGACGAGGTTCCCGGGCCGGAGTTCGTCCTGGACCCGGAGGGGGAGGGCGGGCTTCCCAAACTGACCGTTCCGCAAGCGGCCGTCCTGCAGGCATTCCCCGACGACTGGACGTTCGCCGGACGGAAGACCTCCCGCTACCGGCAGATCGCCCAGGCCATACCACCACCCTTGGCGGCCGCTCTGGGGCGGCGTATCGCGCAGGCCATCGCGACCTGACGCCCTCGATTCAGTTCCAAGATCCTCGCTCACGGCCGGATTGGCCCCGGCCCGCGGCCATGCCCCGATAGGGTGACCATCCATGACCACCAGTCCCACCGGCACCATCAACGTGATCGACCTTTTCGCCGGCTGTGGTGGTTTCACGCAGGGTTTCCGAGGGCTCAGCACGACTCCGCGGCGCTCCTCGTCACCGTTCCGAACCGTCGGCGCGGTGGAGTTGGACGTCGCCGCCGCATCGACGTACGCGGCCAACTTCGCGGATGAGGCGGGGGGCACGGACCATATCTTCTCCGGTAAGGAGAACGGGGACATCACCAAATGGGACCCGGGCCAGGTCAATGCCGACGTCGACGTGATTCTCGGCGGCCCCCCTTGTCAGGGGTTCTCGGGCCTTGGGAAGGAGGATGAGGACGACCCGCGCAACAGGCTCTGGCGAGAGTACATGCGCGTGGTCAATGCCCTGCACCCCAAGATATTCGTGATGGAGAACGTCGACCGGTTCTCCAAATCACGTGAATACACGGAACTGCGTCAGGCACTGAAGAACGCGGTCGAGCGGCCGGACGGGCAGCTCCGTGACTACCATTTGGAATCCATGGTGCTGAACGCCGCCGACTACGGGGTGCCTCAGGCGCGCAGGCGTACGATCATCCTCGCCACCAGGCGCGACCTGATCGACAAGCACCCGGAGAAGAAGCCTCTGACGCACCCCGTGGCCACCCATCGGAAGCCCGAGAAGGTCCGCAGCGGTTCGCTCATCGACGTCGATGAGATCTTTCCACCGTGGGTTCCCGCGAGCACGGTCTTCGAAACGACACCCAAGAACACCGCGACCACCGAGCTTCCTGAACGGAGGATCTCCCCTTTGGGGACCGAGCTCCCTGGCGCGTTCAAGACCATGGACCTGCATATCGGACGCAATCCCATGGCGTTGTCCTTGGCCAGGTACGAGGCCATCCCGCCTGGCGGCAACCGTCACGACCTGCCCCGCGCTCTCTCCACGGAGAGCTGGTGGAACCATCACAAGGGCAGCGGGGACGTCATGGGCCGGATGCACTGGGACCAGCCTTCGGTGACCATCAGGACCGAGTTCTTCAAGCCGGAGAAGGGACGTTACCTTCATCCCTTTGAGAACCGTCCGATCACACATCTTGAGGCGGCCCTGCTCCAGGGCTTTCCACCTGATTTCCTCTGGTGCGGGAGCAAGATCCAGATCGCCCGCCAGATCGGGAACGCCGTTCCCGTCGGCCTTGCCCGTGCCATAGCGAATCAGGTATATGCCTACCTCAAGGCCACCGGCCAGGTGGAACAGCCCATACGCAGGTCCGCCTGAACCGCGCAGAGCGAACCGATCAAGAGTCTTTGGCCTCCTTCTGCTCCTTGCCGCGGACGGGGGCCTCGGCGAACAACCGTTTGAAGATCGGTACAAGGGTGTTCACGGCGCCCAGGGGCGCACGGCCGTCGTCCGGGCCATCCGGCATCCCATCCAGCGGTACCAGCGTGCTGTCGAGGGCCTCGATCCAGGCCAGGTAGGCGTCCGGATCGGGTTCCGCGTCGGGTGCGAGCGCCTCGAAGAACAGGGTCGTGCCGGCCGTGTTGACCGCCTGTGCGAGCGCGTTGACGTCTCGACCGGTTCGTAGGGTCCCGTCGGCCAGGAGCTTGAGCATCGCCTGTGCGGTGGGCCGGTGGAGGATGACTTCGAGACGGAGCACCGTGTTGAGGACGTCCTGATTTTCGCAGGCCAGGACGACAGGCGCATAGTCGTAGCCGTCGCGGAACAATTCGGCGGCCCACCACAGTCGGGCGAAGGCGTGAGAGTAGAAGGCGCCGGAGAAGCGGCTCCTGTTGACCGTGGGGATCGGTTGCGTCTTCGTCGCTCGGCCCATGTGGCGCCAGAAGACGTAGTCCGGGGCGATGCGCAGCGCCAAGTGGTTCCACATCCGGTTGTCCGCCGCCTCACCCCGCGTGATGCGCAGTGTGGAGTGGAGGCGCGTGGAGAGCCAGGCATCGGCCTCGGTTCGCGGCCCGTCGAAGCGTTTCATGGCCTCGTCGACCAGTTCACGGATGGGCTCGGCGGACCACCTGAGTTCGTGGGGAAGGGCCTCGCACGCCTGGTCGATCGCCGCCACGGGCAACGGCTCGCGGTCCTGGAGCACGGGCGTGGTCAGGAACCTGGCCGAGGCCTCGTCCGGTAGCAGCGCGAGACGTTCCGGTGCGGTGCTCATTCGTTCTCCTGCCCCGATCGGCGAACCGTACGAATGAAGGCGCCGAGGTTGCGCGGTAGTCGTGCCTGTTTAGCGGCGGCGTGCAGCAGACGTGTCTGGAGGTCGCTTCCTCCGTCCCCGGTCCTTCTCCGGTTCGCGAGTTCGGCCAGCGCGTCGTCCGGGGAACGGTCGGGAAAGACGTCGGAGAGCAGTCGCTTGAGCACGGACTCCTGCCATCCGCCAGGCCAGTCGGGAGGCCCGGACTCGAAATCTATCGCGTAGACCGCCGAGTTGAAGAGTGAGGTCCACACGTCCTGGGCGATCTGAGCCGAGACCGCGTCACGTGCGGCGCGGTCAACCGACCGGCTGCTTTCGAGCATCGTACTGAGACCCTCGAACCCCTTGTTGAGGTAGAGGACGGGCTCCTCCCCGACGGACTCGACCGTCCAGGGGTCCGCGCTGAACGGACGCAGGCGAGCGTTGCCCTCGTCACCGAAGTCGGCCCAGACGGTCCTGATCGTGGTGCTCTTGACCGGCGTGCGCGCCTTGAGATCGATCGTCCATGTCTCGTCCGCCGTGCCGATCTGCCGCCCCGCGGTGCCGTCGACGGTCGCGACCACGTGGCCGGTCAACTGAACACGACCGACGTGCCGGTCCCGGTGCACTACGACGTCACCGGTCCAGATGCCCGGTTCCTCCTGATGAAGGCGTGCGGTGGTCCGTACGTTGGTCCGCCGTTCGGACAACACCGCGTAGCAGCCCTCGTCCCTCCAGGGCCCGGACGCCAGCTCCTGGCGCGGCGTGCGGAGCCGTACCGAGAGCCGGGCGGTCTCCCAGCGCTCGCGTTCGACCTGGTGGAGCGCCACCATCCGTTGCGGGACGGAGATCATGGCGAAGGGGAGGGAGATGTCATCGAGCCGCGCCTCCCGGACCTCCAGGGAGACGTCGCCCACGAGGACGGGGTACGGGGTCAGCCGCTTCATCGGATCTCGTCCTTCGCCTGGGCCAGATCGACCTCGATCACGGACATGTCCGCAGCCACCGGGTGTTCGGCCACGTCGCTCACACAGGAGAACGCCGCCGTGCGCGCACCCGCGGTGAACAGCAGCCGGTTGTCATCGGTCACCTCGCAGTTGGATTCGGCGGTGACCTCGGCCCAGCCGGCCTGAGGGCGGGGGCCGGAACGGGTGGCGAACCGTAGTATCGGGCGCACCGACCAGGGATCCTCCCGCTCAGGCAACCGGACCTCGACGCGCACGCGCCAGGCTCCGTCGGTGTCGAGCGTGCCGGTCGCGCTCTTGACCGTCGGGAAGCCCGGACTGCGGGGCGTCGAGGGCGGATCGAGGCGAAGCAGGTCTCGCAGGGAGGGGGGCGTCTCGTCGACCTTCACCTCGGGCGGTTTGACCACGGCGCGGACCTGGTCGAGCATCGCCCGTCGGAACTCTCGGATCCGAGAGGCCGCCCCCCTGGCGTAGGTGGCGGTCAGGTCGTCGGTCTGTTTCCAGTCGTTGTGCTCGGGGGGTTCGGCGGTCCGTAGGAAGTTCTCGGCCAGTTCGGCGTCCTCGGCTTTCGAGCCGGTGGCCTGACCGGCGAGCAGGACGGCCTGGAACGGCGGGGAGCCCAAGGGAACGTCGCTGACGGGGCGTTCCACGACCACCATGTGGCTGCCCCGCATGCACACCAGCCGGTTGGGACCTTCATCGTCGGACGCAGGGGTCACCAGCAGTATCGCCTGGTGAACGACGGCATCGGGGCGGCCGACCTCCTTCAGCGGTGGCACGGTCAGCGGGACCGTCGCGGACACGACCCCCTCCGCGTCGGTCATCTCGGTGACGGTCTCGCCGTCCAGGAACGCTCGTACGGCTCGGGACCGTGCGGGCTCGTAGCGGTGTGGATCGACCCGTTCTTCGGCGACGACCGTCCGTCCGTCGCGCAGTGCCTCGACGGACGCCTCCAGCATGGGAGCCGAGTCGCGTCCGGAGACCATGCATGCCCAGAAACTCTCGGCGAGACTGCGAACCAGAACGGTGTGCATCGATTCCAGATCGGTGGCCTCTCCGGCCGGGTCATGGACCCCGACGATGAGGAAGGAGGTGCCGGGGTCGCCGCTGCCCCGGGTCAGGTAGAGGTCGTTGATCGTCCGTTCGTCCGCCCACCAGGAGCGGGGGGCTCCGTCTCGCCGCGGGTCGGCTTCACCCAGCCATGCCGGCCCGGCGTACTGCCGCCCCTCGACCTCGCGCCAGGGCAGGTCCAGCCGTCCGATCAACCGTCGTTCACGTCGTTCTTCGAAGGGCTCCGACAGCGTGCTGTGCATCATCACCAGGCCGAACTGGCTCGCCGCCCACAAGGTCGCCTTCCCCAGCCCGTACGAGCCGCCCGCCGTTCCGCTCTTTCGGCTGTCGAGTTGCCGCCGGACGACGGCCGCGAACTTGCCGTCGTCGTACTCGGGGCCGGTGAGGCCGGAGGCGTTGTAGTCGTCCACGCGAAGAAGGAGGAGACCGCCCGCCTCCTTGAGCTCCCGCAGACCATTTCGAAGGACACGTCCGACCTTCTGCCTACCGTCCGCCGCTGCCTCGAAGTGAGGTTGTAGGTCGTTCCAGCGCACGGCGTTGAAGAACCGGTGCAACCGCTCCCCGGTGATCTCGTGCAACACGTATCGAACCCGGACCGGCCTGCTGGAGTCGAACCGCTCGTCCAGGCTGTTCTGTGTCGCCTCCCTGGCGAGGACGGCCAGATCGGAGTCGAAGGCGAAGGCCGCGGCGTTGCCCAGTTCCCGGCCGCCGTCAGCATAGGCCAGCCGGTGGTGCCATTCGACATTGCCCGAAGAGTCCGGAATGTCTGTTCCTGTCATGGACGCCCCGGAGGCGAGTCCGAGAATCCGCTCGATCTCCTTGATCTTCTCCATGCGAGGTTCGGCTCGACCCGTGATCCAGGCGGAGACGGCCGCGCGGGTGACGTCCAGTTCGTTGGCCAACTCGACCTGACTCATCCCCTTCCGCCGCAGTTGCCGGCCCAGCCAGGGGCCGAACTCCTTGATCTCTTCACTCACCGAGAGTCACCTCGTCTTCGGTTCGGCTCAGAACGCTCGCTCCGGACGCCTTTGACAGCCTAGGGTATGTCAAAGCCTGTTTGACGCCCCCTCTGGGGAGACCGGCTCCTATGTGGCGCTCGACCCGGGCTGTAGTGGAGAGGGGGTGGGAGCGTCCATGAGACCAGAATCTGTAAGGGCATTGCGCGACGAGTGAGCGGTGTGCTCAACTTGACGGGCCTTGACGCGAAGGTGGACAAACGTCTCGAATTCGCGCTGCAGCAGCATGCTCGAATGTGGCCGAGAGCGGACACTCAAGGAGGCCGCTGCGAGCATATCCGCTGGTCAGGGCCCTTGGAATGTCCGGGCAAAAAAGATCTACATCGGCCTGGAGTGTGTGTCGTGCGCGCGTTATGGCGGCATGCATTAATCTTCAACATCAACAAATGAACCCCCGCGCGGCATGGAGAAGACAACGGCCGTGAGCCCCTCTGAAGAACGCAGCGTCCTACAAGTCGTGCTCGAGCAGACCAAGCGTGTCCTCGAGACCTACCGGATCGACCGCGGGCTCATCCAGGAGCACGCCAACGGCGAGCGCCGGATCACCCAGGGCGGCTACGGCGACCGTCAGCTGTACGAGCTCGTACAGAACGGCGCCGACGAGCTGCTCAACGATGACGGCGGTGAGATCGCCCTCGTCCTCACCAAGACCCACCTCTATTGCGCCAACCAGGGCTCCCCGATGACCCCGGTGGGAGCCGACACCATCCTGCGCATGGGGGTCTCCCGCAAACGCGGCGGTCAGATCGGTCGCTTCGGGGTCGGCGTGAAGTCCGTCCTGAGCGTCACGGACTCTCCGCAGTTCTTCAGCAGGGAGGACGGGAAGAGCTTCGGCTTCGATCGGGATTGGGCGGCAGAGCAGATCAGGGCCGTCCAGCCCACCGCCGATGAGATCCCCGTGCTCCGAATGGCGCAGCCGCTCGACCGGGACAAGGCCATGGCGGCGGACCCCATTCTGGCGGGGCTGTTGAGGTGGGCCACCACGGTCGTCCGACTGCCGCTCAAGCCCAGCCAGGTGAACCGCCTGGCCGCGGACCTGGAGAACTTCCCGATCCAGTTCCCGCTCTTCTCGCCGCAAGTCGGCACGCTCACGCTCGAAGATCGGCGTGGTACGAAGGTCGTCAAGCGACAGATCTTTCACAAGCACGATGGAGACCGTCGCACCCTCCAGGTGGACCGGACCACGGGCGGCAGCACGAGTGAGGACTGGCGCGTCTTCACCAGGTCGCATCGACCGTCCGCGAAGGCTCTTGGCGAGGCCGGAGAGCTGCACGACCGTCCGGAGATCGACGTCTCCTGGGCCGTCCCGGATAGGAGCGGTCGGGAGGCGAGGCTCGGTCGGTTCTGGGCGTACTTCCCCACCAATTTCACCACGACCCTGCGGGGGATCGTCAACGCTCCTTGGAAGACCAGTGAGGACAGGCAGAACCTTTACGACGCCAACTCCTTCAACAAGGAACTGATCGAGGTGGCCGCCGAGTTGGTGGTGGACTCGCTGGAGTCGTTGTCGCATCCCGAGGACCCCTGTGCGCATCTCGACCACGTCCCGGCGCGTGGACGAGAGGAGCCGCAGTTCGCGGCCACCGAGCTCGTCAAGAAGATCTGGGAGATCGCGGCCCACAAACCGGCCCTGCCCGACCAGGACGGACGATTCGGCGCCGTGGCCGAGATCAGACTCCACCCCGAAGGACTGAGGCCCGAGTGGCGGGAGCTGTGGGGCGGGTACGCGGACCGGCCGAGGAACTGGTGCCACCACTCGGTGGAGAAGACGCCTCACCGCAGGGACAGCGCCGAACGAGCCCTCACCACCGCGGGCGTGCCGGTCGCCTCGGTGCGGGAGTGGCTGGAGGCGCTCGTCCAGGACGAATCCCCCGAAGCGTCCGCACGGGCGATCATGATCGTGGCCGACATGCAGCGGCACAAGCCCGCGTTGGCCGAGGATGCGAGGAAGGCCAGGGTCATCCTGACCGAGAACCTCGGCCTCGTCGCGCCTTCGCCCAACGTCTTCCGCCGTAGCTCGACGGACCGGCTGGCGGACAAGATGATCTATGTTGACGACAGGGTGACCGCCGAAGAGGACGCCGTCCTTCGAGCGCTCGATGAGCTGGGCGTGCACGAGGCCGATGCCGCAGGCCGGTTCGCCTCCGTCCTGGAGAAGGGTTTTCTCGGCTACGGAGACGACCAGTGGACCGCCTTCTGGGTGCTGGCCCGTCAGGCCGGGCCCGCAGGCACCCTGGCCGCCGTACGCGAGAGCGACATCGACACCAGCGTGCAGTTCAAGGTACGGACGGTCTCCGGCGAGTTCAGGCGCGTCAATGACTGCCTGCTACCCGGCAGGGTCGTTCCGGGCGACGGCTCGCGGGACGCCAGGATCGCCGTGGACATGGAGTTCCACGACCCGGATCGTTCGATCCTTCGTGACGTCGGTCTTCGCGAGGGACCCGCCATGGGCGTCGACCCGCGTGAAGAGCCCTGGTTCGAGGAGTACGCCGAGTACAACCACCGGCGCTACTGCAGGTCTTTGCCGGCGAGCGCATCTCGCCCGCAGCTCAAGACCATGCGCTTCGACGGTTCGAAGCCGGCGGGTCCGCTGCGTTTCCTGACCGAACTCTCGGACGAGGGACGGGCGACCTTCCTCCGTGAGCTTCCGCCACATGGCCTGGTCACCACGTGGCGGATGCAGGTCGGGGCACAGAATTCGACCCAGACCAACATCATGTCGCCGCTCAAGTGGATGGCGCTCAAGCACGGTCGCCTGGAGACCTCGCGTGGTCTGCGGCGAGCGACCAGGGCCGTGAGCCCATTGCTCCGTGCCAACGCCGATGTTCTCCCCGTAGCCGACGGGCCGACCGCGGTCGCGGAGGTACTGGGACTGCCCGCCACTCTCTCCGATATCACCGAGCGGATCTGGACGGACCTCGTCGGTGAGGCGGAGACCAGCGAGGACGATCGATTTCCAGGGAAGGTCTACGCCCTCCTCTTCGAGGCCGGAGCGGACTGGCCGGAGGGCGCACGCACTCGCTGTCGGGTCGGCGACGTTTGGAGTTGCGAGCCGGAGGACGATGAGATCGTCGTGACCGCGAGCCAGGCGGAGTACGACGCCCTGGTCCGCGAACGCGTGCCGGCGCTGCTCGCCCCGTCCGACGAGGCCGCCGAGCAGATGCGCGAGACGTGGCGGATGCGCTCGCCCGGCGACGTGATCCAGAAGGAGATCCGGCCGGTCCCACAAGGGGAGCCGGTCCTGCTGACCGAGGAGTTCCCACACCTGAGGTCGGTGCGACGTAATCAGGTCGAGGGCTGGACCTTGGTGCGCTGCAGTGAACTGGAGGAGATCACCCGCACCCCCAATGGGATCCGCACCTCGTCCATCGGTGCCGCGTCACAGGGACCGGAACGGACCGTGTTCGTTCGCGCCCCCAAGGACGACCTGGCCGCGCTCACGATGGTGGACCGGGAGCTCAAGCTCGGACTGGGAACCGCGAACTGTCGGGGCGTCCTGGACAGGCGCGAGAAGCAGCGCAACAACGAGAAGCTTCGGCGCGCCCGCAAGGCGACCGATGCCGCGGGCAAGGTCCTGGAACTCGTCGGCGCCGACGCTCTGAAGAAGGGCCTGCCCCAGGGTCTGGTGGAGAGCGACGAGATCGAGCGAGGCAAGGCCGCCGATGATCGTCGCGTCGCCGAACTCGCGGCCAACGCCTACGGCAACGGGGTGTTGCGTCAGTACCGCAAGGACATCGAGGCCAACGTCCCTGACATGGTCGCGAGCTTCCGAGGAGACTCCAACTCGCTTCGGTTGGTGAGCGAGCTCGGCCTCTCAGAATCGTTCGCGGGCACCAGAGGCGAGGCCCTGAGCCCTGTTGTGACCGTGCCGGGGCCCACCGCGTATCCGCGTCTGCACGACTACCAGGAGAAGTTGGCGGGCAAGATGTTCGACCTGCTCACCCGGTACCGCGCGCCCAGGGCGATGCTCTGCCTGCCGACGGGGGCCGGTAAGACGCGGGTCGCCGCCGAGGCCGTCATCCGGATGATCAAGGAGCGCGGGCTTCAAGGACGGCCGGTGCTGTGGATCGCGCAGTCGTCCGAGCTCTGCGAGCAGGCCGTGCAGAGTTGGTCCTTCGTGTGGTCGAAGGTCGGGCCGGCCGAGCGGCTCACCGTGAATCGGTTGTGGGGCGGCAGGGAGGCGACGGTGGTCAAGGAAACGCCGCACCTGGTGGTCGCGACCGACGCTCAGCTCGAATCGTGTCTGGACCGTGAGGAGTACGCCTGGCTACGGGATGCGGCGCTGGTCATCGTCGATGAGGCGCACACCTCGATCACGCCCCGGTACACCAAACTGCTCACCTCACTCGGCATCACCCACCGCTCGGCGGCGCGGCCTCTCATCGGCCTCACCGCGACCCCGTTCCGGGGCTTCAACGAAGCGGAGACGCGCCGGCTGGTGGACAGGTACGGCAAAACCCGCCTGGACGAAGGAATCTTCGACGGCGACCCGTATACGGAGCTACAGCAGCTCGGAGTGCTGGCCAAGGTCGAGCACCGCAGGCTGGAGGGCACGACCTTGGCGCTGACCTCGGATGAGCTTGAGCGGGCGACCGGTTTCCAGGGACGCCTGCCCGGGTCGGCCGAGGAGCGCCTCGGCCAGGACAATGAGCGCAACCGCATGCTGCTGAGCGAGATCGAGCAACTGCCGAAGGACAACAAGATCCTTCTGTTCGCCACCTCCGTCGGCCACGCGAAGCTGATGGCGGCCAAGCTGAACGACCGGGGCATCAAGGCCGCGTCCATCGAGTCGTCCACGCCCGACGTCGAGCGCCGGAACCTCATCGAGGACTTCCGCCTCGGCAGGATCCGGGTGCTCACGAACCACGGTGTACTGGCCCAGGGCTTCGATGCGCCGGCGACCGAAACCGTCATCGTGGCCCGACCGACATACAGCCCGAACAGCTACCAGCAGATGATCGGCCGGGGGCTGCGCGGTCCTAAGAACGGCGGCAAGGAGATGTGTCTGATCCTCGATGTGGCGGACAACATCACCAACTACGACAAGAAGCTCGCCTTCACCGACTTCGAGCACCTATGGAGCCGATGATGAGCGACGTTCGCGTCGATGGTCCACCGCTCACCGCCCAGCAGCAGGAGGTGGTGGAGCAACCGTCCGACGCCAAGGTCCTGGTCACCGCGGGCGCCGGTGCGGGCAAGACGCACACTCTGGTCCGCCGTCTGGACTTTCTCGTCGCCGAGGAAGGGCTGAGCGCCGGAGAGGTCTTGGTGCTCACCTTCTCTCGCGCCGCCGTCCGTGAACTGCGCGACCGCCTGGCCGCGCAGGGGGAGTCGGCTCGCCACGTACGAGCGCAGACTTTCGACTCGTGGGCTCTCGATCTGCTGATGCAGGTCGACGCCAACGGGGAATGGCAGCTGCGGTCGTTCGAGGAGAGGATCGCCGGGGCGTGTGACGCGATCGCGAGGGGACTCGCCGAGGAACTGTACGGTGACGACCTTCTGCACGTCGTCATCGATGAGGTCCAGGATCTGGTCGGCAGGCGCAGGGAAATGGTCGAGCTGCTGCTCGATGAGTTCGACCCCGGCTTCACCGTGGTCGGCGACCCGGCGCAGTCGATCTACGGGTTCACCTTGAAGGACGACCAGGACCGTGCCGGCGAGACGAACCGGTTCTTCGTCTGGCTTCGGAACAGCTTCGATGGGGACCTGATCGAGCTGGAACTCACCGAGAACTTTCGGGCCGGCACGGACGAGGCCAGGACCGCGCTGCCCTATGGTCCCCGGTTGCGGCGGATCGCGGAGACCACCGGCCCCGGCGACCGGGATCTGTACGGCGACCTACGTGGCGAGCTGCACCGTAACCTCACCTTCGGCCAGATCGACGAGTTCACGGCATCGGCGCTGACCGAGTACGACGGCACCACGGCCGTCCTCTGTCGCACCAATGGGCAGGCGTTGCTGATCTCGGAACTGCTCGCCTCCTACGGGGTCGAGCATCGGCTGCAACGGTCGGCCCGCGACCGCGCGGCGCCCGCCTGGGTCGGCCTGCTGTTTCGAACGATCGACGGCGGCCATCTGACCCGGACGCGATTCGACGAACTGGCGCCGTCACTGCCTCTCCCACCCGGTGCGGGGCCCGATCGGCTCTGGTCCCTTCTGCAACGTACCGGTACCGGACGCGGGAACGATCGCGGCCTCGACCTAAGCGGAATACGTCGGGCCTTGGCCACCGGACGGCTCCCGGACGAACTCACGGCCCAACCGTCCGCCCCGCTGGTCGTCTCGTCCTTCCACCGGGCCAAGGGTTTGGAATTCGACCGCGTCGTGGTCGTCGACCCCGGACCGCTCCTGGAGGACTCGAAGGAGCGAGAAAGGTCCGGTGGCCGGGCCAGGAACAGACGAAAGGTGGACGTGGACGAAGAGACACGACTTCTCTACGTCGCGATGACCCGCCCCCGTCAGGACCTCCTATGGATCGACCGGCTGGAGACCAGGTTCATCAGGAACGACCTGGAGATCGGACGGTGGGCGCGCTACTCCTATAAAGTCTGGGCTCGGCTCGGACTTGAGCTGTGCGGCGGCGACGTCCATGCCGAGCAGCCCGCAGGGATGCGCGACTTCACGGGCGACCCCCTGGACCTCCAGGACTATCTGGCGGTCGAGGTCGATCCAGGCGATGACGTCGTTCTGGAACGCCTGTACCCGGACGCGATCGGTCTTTCGGACAGTCCGCCTTACCTGGTCGTGCACTCCGGGCGCCCCATCGGAGTGACGTCCGACCGGTTTCGCTCCGACCTCTACCGTCATTTGAAGTTGAACCGGGGCTACGAGCCGCAGAACTGGCCGCGGCGCATCACCGGTGGCCGCATCGACGCCATCGAGACGGTCGCAGGCAGCGAGGCGGCCGGAACCCAGGTCGGCCTCGGCCCGCATGGCGTCTGGCTCGCACCCAGGCTCATGGGTCTCAGCCGATTCACCTATGACTCGAGAACACTGCGGGAGGAAGAATTCGGTGTCGCCTCACAGTGAGCACTACCGGTTCCGAGCCGAGCTCGTCGAACGCCTTCAGCGCGACCTGCTCGGACCGGTCGGCGGGGACGAGGAGGTCATCTCCGATGCCCCTGTCACGACCTACGCCGCAGGAGTGCTGTACCCCCGGCGTGCCAACGAAGAACGGACGCTCGTCGACGCGGCCGAGCGGGATATCGACCTTGCCGAGGCGTCTCTCTCGGTGGACGAGATCCCCGATACAGGCGTCTCGATGGCGAACCTGCAGAGTCCGTCCTCCATGGGGATCACCTTCGCGGTGAACCCCGACATCGCCCGAACCGTCACGATCACGATCACTGCGGCGATGTACGACCCGATCGACACCGACGGTCACCCGGTCGAGGCGAAGCGGGCAGAACAGCGAAGCACCGGCGAGCACGATCTGTGCTGGCGGCGTAGGCCTATGGATATCAAGCCGGTCACGGTTGACGTGACCACGCCGGATTCTTACAAGGAAATGCTCGCGCCGAACCTGGAGCTCAGGCTTCGAATCCGGGAGCCCAACGGTGAGGGGTCGGCGGTCGCCGTCACGGCCGCACTCGTGAACGTCGATGAAATCGGCGCCTACGACCTTCAGGACGCGCACTGCTTCTTCCAACCGAGTATCCGCGTGGCCGGTCCCGAAGGTGCCAATGCCCTGGTCGAGCGTCCCGTGCCGGTCGGCGCCGACGAGGACGAGATCCGCGTCAACAAGCTGCTTTACAGGCACGCGCCGACCTTCGCCGTCGGACACGGCTGCGCCGCCGACTGGGACTGGCGCCCGCCCGCGCCGCGTGACGACGCGCTGCTCAGCGGAGAGCCGGCCGCGGTATCGGAGGTAGGGACTGCCTTCGTCCCGACGACCGAGGTCCTGTTGACCGATTCCAATCCTCACATCGACGCGTCCGGACTGGAGATGCGTCGTCTCGCCGAGGGCTCTGATGACGAGGTTCTCCGGGCACTGCGTCGCCTCACGAAGGGCTACCGGGAATGGATCGCCGAGCGTTCCGAAGAGGCCAGGTTGCTCCAGGCGACCGAATACGGCTGGGCCGCGGAGCGACAAATCGAGCAGTGCGGCCTTGCCTGCGACCGGATGGAATCCGGGATCGACCTCCTGCGTGAACGACCGGATGTGATGAGGGCCTTCCGTCTAGCCAACCGTGCGATGGCGCTGCAACGCGGTCGTACCGTCTGGATCAGATCGGGACGGAAGGGTGAGCCGCACCTGGACAGCCGTTGGCGCCCCTTCCAGATCGCATTCCTGCTGCTGTGCCTGGACGGTATCCACGACCCGGATCACGAGGACCGCAAGCTGGCCGATCTGCTGTGGTTCCCGACCGGTGGTGGGAAGACGGAGGCGTATCTCGGCATCATCGCCTTCACCATCTTTCTGCGTCGCATGCGCAAGGGACCCCAGGGCGGGGGCGTGACCGCCATCATGCGCTATACCCTTCGATTGCTCACCCTGCAGCAATTCGAACGGGCGGCTACGCTGATCTGCGCCATGGAGGTCATGCGGCGAGAGAAGCCGCGTGAGTTGGGAGACGAGACGATCTCCTTGGGCATGTGGGTGGGCCGCGCGGCCACGCCCAACAAGGTCCAGGAGGCCGCGAAGAGCATTAAGAAACTGCGTGAGGGCAAGGACCTCCAGGAGGAGAATCCCGTACAATTGCGCCTCTGCCCGTGGTGCGGCACCGCCATGGACGCCTGGAACTACGAGGTGGACGCCACGACCACCGACATGCGGACGTTCTGTTCCTCCGAGGAGTGCGACTTCCACGGCGCACTGCCCGTCCATGTCGTGGACGACGTGATCTACCAGGTACGGCCGACGCTCATCATCGCCACCATCGACAAGTTCGCGCAGATCGCCTGGCGAGACCAGGTCGCCGCTCTGTTCAACCGTAGCGGAGCCTTGGAGGGCACGCCCCCTCCGGAACTGATCGTCCAGGACGAACTCCACCTGATCTCCGGACCGCTCGGTAGCCTTGCCGGGTTGTACGAGACCGCGATCGACATCGCGGCGGACGAACCCAAGGTCATCGCTTCCACCGCAACGATCCGACGCGCCGACCACCAGGTACGGCGCCTGTTCAACAGGGAGGTGCGCCAGTTCCCACCGGCCGGACTGGACGCCCGCGACTCGTGGTTCGCGATCGAGACCCCGGCCGAGGAAAAGGCGTCCCGCCGGTACGTGGGTCTGCTCACCCCCAATACCAGCCAGGCGACGCTGCTGGTCCGCGCGTATGCGGCTCTCCTACACCATGCGGCGTGGATAGGCGGTGACGACGCGGTACGCGATGCGTACTGGACGCTCATCGGCTACTTCAACAGCCTCAGGCTGCTCGCCGCCGCCGAACTTCAGTTCTTCGACGACGTTCAGGACCGACTCAAACTGCTGGCCGACAGGGACGGCACCGACCAGCGTCCCGCCGAGCTGCTCGCCGAACTGACCAGCCGCGTGAAGTCCAGCGACATCCCGCAGCGTCTGAAGGACCTGGAGCGAGGGCTTCCGGACGAGGACACCTTCGACACCGTTCTCGCGACCAACATGATCTCCGTGGGCGTCGACGTCGACCGACTCGGCCTCATGGCGATCATGGGACAACCACAGACCACCGCCGAGTACATCCAGTCCAGCAGCCGGGTCGGCCGGCAGCACCCTGGGCTGGTGGCCGTGCTGTTCAACGCCTCCCGATCACGCGACCGCTCCCACTACGAGAGCTTCACCTCGTATCACTCGGCGCTCTACCGCCAGGTCGAATCCACGAGCGTGACCCCGTTCTCGTCAAGAGCACGTGATCGTGCCCTGCATGCGGTGCTCGTGGGGGCGGCTCGCCTCCTCTATCCCGAGGCCAGACCCAACCACGCCGCTGGGAACGTGGCCGCCTTCGAGAACCGCCTCGACGAACTGAGAGAGCTCATCCTCGCTCGCGTCAAGGCGGTCATGCCGGAAGCACCCGACCAGCTACACGGCACCGATACCGACCTGCAGGACTTCATCGAACGCTGGAGTGAGCTCGCGGCCGAAAATCCGAAACTGGTCTACGAGGCGCCGCCGAACTTCAAACGGAGCGAACAACGCAATCCTGACACCGCGTTGCTGTGCACCCACTCCGACGAAGACCTGGGCTACGCCCAACCGACCTTGTGGAGCCTGCGGGACGTCGACGTCGAATCCGACCTTTACCTGGAGCGATGAGCATGGCAATGGGGGAGAGAAGAAACCGACGCGCTCGCGGCGACGGTGGGGAACGACTCCGGGAAGCCTCGCGGACGCCGCTGGGCGGTGTCCGACGAGCGCAAATGATCACGACCTACGGCGTCGGATCGATGGTGGCGATCGGCGACCAGTCGTACATCATCAGCGGCCTCGACACGTGGAACGTCGATGGCTCGGAGGCCATCTACGAGCCCCGGCTGGAACGATGGCTCGGCGTGCAGGGCTTCCAGCCACCGCCTGCCGCCAACCCGCCCTCTGGTGACGGTGTCCGGGTGAGACTGTTCCCGGAGTTCTATTCGTGCGCCAACTGTCACGACCTGAAGCAGTTCCGCAAGTTCGGTTCACCGCGAGGCAAGAGCCAGTGCGGCGCATGCGAGAAACCGCTCACCCCCTCAAGGTTCGTGATTGCGTGTGAGAACGGCCACTTGGACGACTTCCCCTACTTCGATTGGGTTCATAAGCGGACCGATGCGGCCGGTTCTTCGCAGACCTCCAGGCACGACCTCAGCCTTCACAGTACGGGGCGTACCGCCTCACTGCGTTCTGTGGTCATCCGCTGCTCCTGCCAAAAGGAAGCGTCCCTGGAGGGTGCCTTTGGACGTCGGGCCCTCCAAAATTTGGGAATCAAATGCCAAGGAAACCGCCCATGGCTCGGTCGTGGAGCCGAGCAGGCGGGATGCGAAGCCACCCCGCGAACCCTGCAGCGCGGTTCCTCTGCGGCGTGGTTTCCGATCAATCGCTCAGCGCTGTCCATCCCGCCCTGGTCGGAGACCCTTCAGAAGCGGATCCACCCTCACTACAAGATGCTCAAGACGCTCCTGGAACAACAGGTCGGCGACGACGTCGCCATGGAGGTGATCAAAGGCAGTGGAATTCTGCCCGGCTCCAACTTCACCCCCCAGGAAGTCCTCGAAGCGGTTCGCCGCCGATGGCGGTTGGAGGAAAGCGAACAGCCCGACCCCCACGGACATGAAATGTTCGAGTCCGCGAGCAGACTGCGCCGCGAGGAGTACGAGAAGCTCACGTACGGCACCGCGACCGTCGATCGAGGAGACGACTTCGAGTGCACCAAGCCTCCAGAGGATCCGGACTCGCCACTTCCGATCGGCGTAGGCCGCACCATGCAGGTCCAGCGACTAAGGGAGGTACGTGCGCTGGAGTCGTTCACGCGGGTCGAGGCACCCGATCCCGCGACGGTGGAGCATAGGAAGGCCGCGGTGGCCAGGGCCGCCACGGGCTGGCTTCCGGCCATCGAGGTCAGCGGTGAAGGGGTGTTCCTGACCCTGGACATGCAGAGGCTGCATGACTGGGAGACGCGGGAAGAAGTGCTCCTCAGGGCGAATCGGATTCGAGACAACCACACCGCTGCACTCCGACGCCGCGCGATGGCCACGGCCGGCTCCGATGAGATCAAGAAGATCGAATCACCGGTGAGCGCCCGCTATTTGTTGCTTCACACCCTCGGACACGCACTCATCAACGAGTGGAGCCTGGAAGCGGGCTACCCCGCCGCGTCGCTACGGGAACGGCTTTACGTCTCCGGCGAGATGGCAGGCCTGTTGATATACACGGCCACCAGTGATTCTGCGGGCAGCCTGGGCGGGGTCGTGGCCCAGGGGGAGTACAAGCGCATACGCGAATCCTTGAAGTCCGCGATGAACCGGGTCTCCTGGTGTTCACAGGACCCTCCGTGCATGGAGACCGACACCGGTGGCGTCGACGGCCTGAACCTCGCCGCCTGCTACGCGTGCGTGCTTCTGCCCGAGACGAGCTGCGAAGTGAACAACATCTTCCTCGACCGGGCCATGCTCATCGGTGCTTCCGAGGACGACTCGATGGGCTACTTCACCTCCGGAGCCTGACAAGGCCACCCCCGGGACCCGTCTCCCCAGACGGAGTCCCGGGGGCCGCCGTCCGGTAATTCCGGCTCCGGCTCACCGGGTGAACGGAATCACCATCGTGTACGACCGGAACCGACTGAAAAGATATCGGGCCCTGATCGCGCCTTGAAGGGACGACCGTGGCGAGGCTAGGCATTCACCGCGACTTCCTCGAAGACCTGATCAATCTGGAGCGTCCCGTCCAGAAGAAGGTCGTCAACGCCATCCGCAAATTCGAAGAGTCTACTCATGCGGGAATCCACCTAGAAAAGATCTCGGACGCACGCGACGAACGTCTGAAAAGCATCAGGATTGACAGGTCAATTCGCGGTATCGTTCTGGCCCCAGATGTAGGTGACCAGTTCATCCTCATGAAGGTCCTGCCCCATGACAGGGCATATTCGTGGGCGTCGCGTCGCCAGGTATCGGTCAATGCCGCGAGTGGTCATATCGAGATCCGTGACTCCATCGCGATCGACACGGCCACCGAGGAACTGGCCCGGACCACCGTGGCTCCTGCGCCCGAACGACTCTTCGCTCAGGTGGCGGACGAAGATCTGAACAGGCTCGGCGTCGACGAGCAGATACGCTGCTTCGCCCGCCTGCTGACCGGGATCGAGCCGCTCGAAGCAGTCAAAGACTACCTACCGGGCACACAGCACGACGTCCTCATCGGTCTCGCCGCGGGCTTCTCGGCCGGCGAACTCATGCGTGAACTCGACTTCACGACCGATGCCGAGGCCATCGACACCGATGACCTCGGAGGTGCCATCGAACGGACGCCGTCCAAGGTCACGTTCGTCGACGGCCCTGAAGAGCTGATGGACCTGTTCGAGAAGCCCTTTGCGCTGTGGCGTGTTTATCTCCATCCCACCCAACGGCAGGTCGCCTACGGAACGTACTCCGGACCCGCACAGGTCACCGGCGGCCCCGGTACCGGAAAGACGGTGGTCACACTCCACCGGGCTCGACACCTCGCCGCCGAAGGCGGACGCGTACTGCTCACCACCTTCACGTCGACCTTGGCCGAGTCGCTGCTCGATGCCTTGCATCAGTTGGAGACGAACGAGGAGGTACTTGAACGCATCGACGTCCGCCACATCGACCGGGTCGCCGCCCAGATCGTCCGGGAACGACACGGGCCCTACGCCATCCTCATGGATACCGAAGAGCAGCGACAATGGCGGCGCGCCGTCCGAAAGCGCGATGTGCGCTACAACGAGACCTTCCTCGCCGAGGAATGGCGGCAGGTCGTCCTCGCGCAAGACCTACGTACATTGGACGACTACCTGGCCGTACGTCGACGCGGCCGAGGCAGGCGCCTCGGAGCCCTAGATCGCACTCAGGTTTGGCATGTGATGACCGAGTTCGAGCGAGGGCTCGTTGAGCGGAACGTGCGAACGTACGAGACCGTATGCACGGAGGCCACCCGGATCCTCTCCGACCGGACCGATAAGCCGTACGACCATGTGATCGTGGACGAGGCACAGGATCTGCATCCCGTCCGCTGGAGACTCCTCAGGGCCCTCGTTCCCGAGGGAGGGGACGACCTGTTCATCGCGGGTGACACCCACCAGCGCATCTACGACAACCGAGTTTCTCTACGGTCGGTCGGGATCCAGGTCGCCGGTCGCTCGACCCGCTTGAAGATCAGCTACAGGACCACGTCTGAGATCCTCGAATGGAGCCACGGAGTACTGTCCGGTGAGGAAATCGAGGATCTCGACGGTGGGGGAGACTCGCGGAGAGGCTTGCGCTCGGAGACGCACGGTCCTGTCCCAGAGTTCGGCCCGAGCGCCACCAAGACCGATGAACTGCGGAAGCTGACCGCGAAGGTCCTGACATGGTTGCACGCGGGGGTGGAACCGGACGAGATCGGTGTGGCCGCCCGCTCGGGACCGTTCGCCCAGGAGGCGACCCGAGCACTTGAGCAGGCGGGAGTTCCGGTCGTTCACCTTTCTCGCGGGCACGGCTCCGGCAGGGCCGTGTTCAGACGATGACCATGCACCGTATGAAGGGACTGGAATTCCGCTGCGTTGCCGTTATCGGCGTCGGCGAGAACCAGTTGCCCGATCCAAGATCCGTGCGTGCGGTAGAAGAGGACGAGCTCGCCCACGCCCACGACATCCAGCGGGAACTCTGCACCTTGTACGTGGCGTCCACCCGGGCTCGCGAGCTCCTGTACATCTCCTGGCATGGCCCCCCGAGCCGCTTCCTGTCGGGTATGACGAGCTGAGATGAGAGAACCCCCCGGAGCGACGGCCTTTGACTTGGGCCGCGACACGTCTTGCAGTACGGTCGCTTGTCCGAGCACACGGCCGCCGTATGGCCATGAGGCGCAGGGTGGGCTGCATCGGCCTTCACCGCACGGATCAGGTCAGCCCTCGACCTGCTGGGCCCAATGGTCGACCACCGTCCTGATCTCGCGCTCGGTGACGGCACTGCATCGAACCTTGCACGGTTCGTCCAGGCCCTTCGGCAGGAACAGGGCCTCGCCATCGGACAGGCTCTCCGCTCCTCCTTGGTCGATCACCAACTCGCTCTCCTCGCCCGAGGCCACCGCGAGGGCAAGCCGAGACGGGATGTTGGTTCTGATCCTGCGGGGGAGCACCCGGTCGGTAACCCGCTGAGCCCCGAGCACGAGATGGATGCCGACGGCCCGTGCCAGTCGCGCCAGTCGTGCGATCAGGCCCTCGGTCTCCTGGGGGGCGACGGCCATGAGATCGGAGAGCTCCGCTACCACCACGACGATGTACGGATAGGTCGTGGCGTCGCCGTTCTTGTGATTCGGTCGTTCGATCCGACCCGAGCGTACGGACTCGTTGTAGTCGTCGAGGCGGCGGAGCCCATGCGCGGCGAGGTCGTCGTAGCGACGTTCCATCTCTTCTTCGGTCCAGGCCAACATGCCGATGGCGCTCCCAGGGTCGGTGACCGCGGGCGTGAGGAGGTGGGGGAGATCCGCGTAGATCGACAACTCGGTAAGCGCGGAGTCCGCCAGGAGCATCCGAACCTGGTCCGGTCCCGCGTGCATGAGCATCGAGGTCATGATCGAGTGGATCGCCATCGATTTCGCCGCAGGGTGGATACCCGCGATCAACAGATGCGCGAGGCGCGCCAAGTCGGTCACGATGGCGCCATCAGGTCCCTCACCGATCCCGACGGTGAGCGGGTGAACCCCATCCCTGTCCAGGGCGGAACGTAGAACCGTGTCGAGCCGGACGTAGTGGGTCTCGGGAGCGGTAGCGAACCGATCGCCGGCAGCGAGCAATGACCTCCGCGGTGGCTCCAACCGCTTCTGCGATCTCGGTTCCGCCGCCGGATCCGACCGATCACTCTCGGGAACGGAGACGGCGAAACCTCCTCCGGCCGCGACGTTCCGGAGCATCCGCCGGATAGCTCGGAGCCGCTGCCTGACCGAGGAGGCATCCGGGGGACGCTTCCCCGCGTCCTTTTCGAGGAGGCTCATCACCAGGGCGCCGAGCTCCGCAGGGACGTCCGAGCGGAGCGAGGCCACCGGGGGTGGGGCTTCGTGCGTGTGCTTGCGCATCAACTCCGTGGGTGACCCTTGGAAGGGGGCACATCCGGTCAGCGCCTCGTAGAGCACGCAGCCGAGAGAGTAGAGATCAGCGGATGCGCCCGCTCGGCCCCCGAACTGCTCGGGCGCGGTGTACAAAGGCGTTCCGACGCCGACGGTCCCTGTTTCGCCGCCGATCTGTTCCACAATGCGGGCGACGCCGAAGTCGCAGATCTTCACGCGGTCGAACACGGTCACCATGATGTTCGCCGGCTTGATGTCCCGGTGCACGACGCCGTGTCGGTGGGCCGTCTCCAAGGCGTCCGTGAGTTGGACGCCGAAGTGCACCACCCGCTCGATGGGCAGGCCCGAAGGGACCTCGCGGATGACCTTGGCCAGGTCTTCGCCCTTGAGGTACTCCATGACGAAGTAGAGCAGACCCTTGTGCTCTCCCACATCGTGCACGACGGTGATGCCGGGATGCTGAAGGCCCGCAGCGATTTGCGCCTCCTGCCGAAACCGGTCGACCCGAGCCGCCACGCCTCTTTGGGAAGCCGGAAGGATCTTCACGGCGACCGGCCGGTTGAGGCGGCGATCCAGAGCCCGCCATACCTCCCCCATCGCGCCACGGCCGATGCATTCCTCCAGGAGGTAACGACCGCTGAATTCCATACCGCCGTACAACGATGGGCCCTCCCGGTCCTTGTCACCACCACCGGCGCTCACGATCCTGCCGTAACCTACGGCGCTACGTCCGTCACGGCGGCGGCCCCCAGCATCGAGCCCGGAGCCGGCTCGGATCCAATGGCCTATCCGGGGTGAGGACGAGGACATGAAATCGTGCCGAGGCGAAGCCCTTCGGTAAACCCCCAACACGTCATCGAGGATCGCGGAATCGACAGATGGACGATCACCGATCGCCACCGTCGCGGAACTCGTCTCCGACGCCTGCGCAGCCGACACGAACCGGTTTCGGGTAGGGCTCCGTGACCATGTCGGATACGGCGCGAAGACCCACGCCGGCGACGACCGTGAGGGGCTGACCTCACCGCCGGTGTCATGAACGCTACCTGAAGTCGGCTACGCCCGTCGGCTCGGCCGTGATCCCGAAACGACGTCCGACGGCAGACCGACAGGGGCGATGAGGTCGACCATATCGAGCAGGCGGTTGTCGCCCCAGGCAAGCCGATGATGGGACGGCTGCGCCCTCGGTCGTTAGGGCCGTAGTGGACAGGGGTGGCGATGGGGCGGAGCGCTTGTGAAGCGGGCCGGTGCTCCCGTTCGGCTCGGAGTCGGCCGGTCCTGTGAGGTGGTCGGCCCCGCCGATGGCCGTCCCGCTGTAATGCCTGAGATGCTCCACCCAGGGCATGTCCTGGTCGCTTTGCCAGAGCGGCCGGGCTTGGCCGCTCTGGCGATGAGCAAGGCCGTGAGGCAGGGGACCGGCCGGCGATGCCGGCGGTCGGCGCCACGCGAAAAGGGCGAGCCGAGGTGAAGTCAGTGGCTGTCTGAGCGCCCCACGGGGCCGGCCGTTCCGGGCGGGGCGGGGAAGGGCCGACCGCACCGCCGGCGATCGCGGACGGAACCGGGGCTGGGACAGCGTTGATCAGAGACGAGGAACGTTCAGGCGCCGTCCGGCGCCTGGCCTTGTCTACGACCAACGACATCCAAAGGGTGTGCTCGCCCCGGTCGGTCGGGATGCGGTAGGGCAGGCACCGCATCGGTCCCGCGCGATCGAGGCCACCGTCGTGTCCATTTTCACAAGGGGCGAGCAGCATAAAAGGCGCTTCTCGCGACCGAGAAGCGCCCTAGCCGAGTAACGTCACGGGTGCGCCGTCAGGGACTTGAACCCCGAACCCGCGGATTAAGAGTCCGCTGCTCTGCCAATTGAGCTAACGGCGCCTGTCAGATGGGGGCTCCGGCCTTGGCCGGTGTCCCTCGCGACAGGAAGAACAGTACCAGGGGCCGTGGACCTGTGCGAATCGGTTAGTCCTTGGCCGGGAGGACGCTCATCATGCCGCGCCAGAGGGCGATGGCGGTGGCGCGGGAGCTGACGCCCAGCTTGGCGTAGATCCGGTTGACGTGGTTCTTGACGGTCTTCTCGCTGAGGAAGAGCTGACGGGCGATCTCGCCGTTGGACCGGCCGGTCGCGATGAGGTCCATCACCTCGGACTCGCGGGCCGACAGGCCGAGGGAGACGCGCGACGCGTCCCGGACACCCCGGATCAGGTCGCGGACGGTGAACACGCCGGGTACGAGGTGGCCGCAGGCGCCGCCGCGGATGGCGACCTCGACGCACTGGTCCCCCGGGGAGGCCAGGACGAAGACCCTGGAGGCTCGGCTCAGGGGCGTGGCGTGGCCGGTGCGGGCGGAGTCGGCGTCCAGCAGAACGATGTCAGGACGCAGGCGTTCAGCCAGCTCGACGGCGTCACCGGCCGTGGCGGTCTGTGCGATGACCTCAAGCTCGTCGCTGTCGTCGAGCAGAGCGACGACGTCCGCGCGAACGCGGGGGTCGCCGTCCACCACGAGGACGCGCAGTGGGGCCGTTTCGTCGACACTCATCCGTTGCCCTTGGGGTGTCGTTGGGCGTTTATAAGGACGGAGCATAACCGGCCGATCATCCTGAGTCGATGAACCGCGCCACGAAGAAGCCCGTGGCCGGGCGACCAGGGCTGGTTTCGGGTGATACGTCCTTGACCTCAGGCCGTACGGACCAAGATCCCAAAGCGTCGGATACGGCTCCATACGCGGGGGAGGCGCCGCACGTATGAAAGGCCGAGGGCACCGCCGTAGCCGATCGGTTCACCAGCCGAACCAGGGACACGACCTCACGCCCGCCTTGGCGCAGCCGTCAGCCGATGGCGTAAGCAACCACTTGCAGAGCCGCTGAGCCCGGCGGGAACCGGCTACGAGCACGCTCGCCCGCTGGCAATCCAAAGAAGAACCGAACGAGGTTCGGGGCCTCCGCAGAGGAGCCCCACGAGATCGGTCGGCGATTCTCCAGGACGGCCGACCCCGAACCGGCCCTGCTCTGCGTCGAAGCCGAGCAGGCAAGCCGCCACCGCGACATTTCGGCCAAGGCCGTCGCATCCGAGATGCCGCACAAGCATCACGAACGTCCGCTGTCGCTCGCCCACATGGAAAGATGGCCTCCCTTTCTGGGACGCGTATTCCCTCGAAGGACCTGTACCGCATTTGTCGCGCAGTTTCGGCGCCCGGCCGGTCTCGCTGCCTTCGTTTTTCTCGCCGCTCGGCTCCGAACGGGCCGTTGAGCCCATCGGCCTCATCCAGGTCGTCCGATTGCCGACGACTGCTGGGCGGCATCGGTTCGAACATCATCCTGGGCGGTACCGGCGCGACTGCCAGGCGCCGGCCTCGGTCATAAGGATCCGGGACATGGGTCGGCGCGGCTTCACCTCATGGGTGGTGGAGCTTACCCGGGACACCGGAAAGCCCTGGTCATCATCTGCGATGACCAGGGCTGTTCGTCGGGGTGAGTGAGGGGACTTGAATCGCCGACATCTTGGACCACCGGACGCGCCTGCCTACCAGGGTTTCGGCATGTCGGACACCTGGGCACGCCCAGGATGACGCGGCCTGGCGTCCATGATCGTCCCACGGCTTCCGAGGCGAAGCAGGCCCCGCTCGACGGCCCGGCGTCGGAGCGGGGTCTCTCGCTCTGCGGGCGTTCGACCAAGGGAAGGCTTGGACGCTTCGGGCTACCGGTCGCCGGCAGCGGTCTCTGCCGAAATTCTGATCAGAGGTAGCACATCGATCATTGAGGCCGCCTTTGTGAGGTGAACAGGTCCGAGCTTGGATCGCCTGAGGCCTCTCGACCGCCTGGGGCAGAGCGCCGAGCAGCGGCCCTTTTACCAGGGGATCTACCGACTCGCAGCACGCGCGGCCGGATCTGGACGGCCATCCTGCCATCGGTGTGCGATCACCGCAGGTTACGGAAGTGCGCCTCTGTGAACACCTTCCGTAATCACCCATTATGCACTCTCGGTAATCATATGAACACAAATAATCATGGAAACGGGCTGTGACATCACGGACACTTCTCGTGTCGACCCTTGCTGGGTTCCCCACCGCCCGCTCCCCCCGGGATCCGCGCGTCCCGACTGTGTCCTGGGAACCGGCGGCGTGGAACCATCGCCGAAGGAGAGCACATGGCATCGATGAAGACCACCGCCCTGGCCCTGGCCGCGACCACCGCCGCGACCTGCCTGGTCACGGCCGGAGTCGCCCACGCCTACACCACCGCCGCCCCCGCCACTACGCAGGCAGTCGCCCTGCCCCCCGGCTACCAGATCGTCACCCTGCCCAACGCCACCGTCCCCAACTTCCAGCGCCGCACGCTGCTCTGCCCCGGCACCAAGCACGTCCTGGGAGGCGGAGCCGAAGCCCAGGGCAACGGCGCCATCCTGGTCGGCTCCTTCCCCACCGGTGACGGCCGCGGCTGGATCGCTCTCGGCCGCCAGATCGGCTACAACGACGTCGGCATCAGCGTCTACGCCATCTGCGCTGACTGAGCGACCCGCCTCTTCCACCGGTCCCGGCCGCCTCGGCGGCCGGGACCGGCTCCATGAACACGACCGCGCGTCGCGTTCGCGACCGCATACGGCCGCGATTGAGCCGCCTAGCCACGCCCGTCCCCAGCCACATGTGCGACCCCTCTGGAGGAGCGCGGCCACCCGCAGCCCCTGGCGGCCACCGACCCGTCCCCGGGCTGCCACACCGGCGACTTTCGCGCCCCTGCATCCGGTGCCCCGTATCTGGACCTGAGCCGAGGGGTCGCGAGCCTGTGCCCCGCAGGTGCGTCCCCTCGGGGGCTGTGGGGCGACGGTGATCATGGGCTGGTGTCTCCTTTCGGAAGGCCCCGAGCCGGTGGGGGCGGGGGAGCGCTCCCGGTCGCGTATCCGGCCCGGGGGCTGGACGTCAGCGGCGCTCGGCGCCGCCGGTCGGGCGCATCAGCCGCCGGTGCGACGTGGACGAGGTAGTCGGTGATCGTGCGCTCGGCCGACCTCGGAACATGGCGTCGAGGGTCTCGCGGACGGGCGCGTCCTCCTCGACGGGCCACGGTCGGCGATGGCTAGAGCGGTCCGGGCTAACGGGCGCGAGCGTTCCTGACGGCAAACCGCTCGGTGTCGCCGCACACGATCCGCCACGGCTTCACGACCGTCTCGGTGAGCGACCGTCCGTCGTGGCTGTTCATCGCGGCGACAGGTACTGATCGACAAGCGGATGGGACACGAGGACGGGTCACGCAGGCGATGCGGAGCGAGTTGCTGGAGCGCTCGGAAGCATTCTCGGACGCCCGGCTCGCGTTCTCACATCCTCGCCGGTGGCCGCTCTGGATGAGGCTCGGCAGCGGAAAAAGGGAAAGGGACGATCCGGAGATCGTCCCACAGAATTCCCACAGGAGGACGTCTCCGCCCTCCATGCGAAGCCCCGAAAAGGGGGCCTGAGCTTGGGGTGAGTGAGGGGACTTGAACCCCCGACATCTTGGACCACAACCAAGTGCTCTGCCAGCTGAGCTACACCCACCGTGGCCGGGAGCGCGTCCCGGCTTTCAGTAGTGTAGCGGGTTCTGCCGGGTGGGTCAGCCGGTGACGCCGGACGCCAGGGTGCGGGCGGTCTCGGAGTCGGGGCCGGGCTGGGGGACGAAGACGGCGGCGCGGTAGTAGCGGAGTTCCTGGATGCTCTCGGTGATGTCGGCGAGGGCGCGGTGGCCGCCCTTCTTCTCCGGGCTGGCGAAGTAGACGCGGGGGTACCAGCGGCGGGCCAGTTCCTTGATGGAGGAGACGTCCACCATGCGGTAGTGGAGGTGGCCGTCGAGGGCGGGCATGTCGCGGGCCAGGAACGAGCGGTCGGTGGCGATGGAGTTGCCGCAGAGGGGGGCCTTCTTGGCGTCCTTGACGTGGGTGCGGATGTAGGTGAGGACGGTGTCCTCGGCCTCGGTCAGGGTGACGCCGCCGGGGAGGGCCTCCAGCAGGCCGGACGTGGTGTGCATGTCCCGGACGACCTTGGTCATCTGGGTGATCGACTCCGGCGGGGGTTTGATGATGACGTCCACGCCCTCGTCGAGGATGTTGAGTTCGCTGTCGGTCACCAGCGCGGCTATCTCGATGAGCGCGTCGTGACGCAGGTCGAGTCCTGTCATTTCGCAATCAATCCAGACCAGCCGCTCGTTCATGGGTTCACCCTACGACCATGAACGACTGCGCGGGGCATCGAGCCGGGCCGATTTACGAGGTCGGAGCCGTTTCGGTACCGCGGGCGGCGATGTGCGGGGGGACGGGGACACCGGTGTGGAGCAATGGGTCGGGGGACGGGGTGCCGAAGGTCTGGCTTACGGGGACCACTCCGGCCCAGACGTCGAGCGCGTAGTCCTCCTCGTCGTCTCCGGGTGGACCCTGGCGGGTCTTGACGGACGCCTCGTCAAGGGAGAGGGCGAGGACGGTGGTGGCGGCCAGCTCCTTGCGGGTGGGCTGGCGGGCGACGTCCCACTGGCCGGGGGCGAGGCGGTCCACGATCGCGCGGAGGCCGGCGAGCTTCTCGTCGCCGGTGGTGAGGCGCGGGGTGCCGTAGATCACCGCGCTGCGGTAGTTGATCGAGTGGTGGAACAGGGAGCGGGCGATGACGAGGCCGTCCAGGTGGGTGACGGTGACGCAGATCTCCTGGGACGGGGCGGTCATGAGGCTGCGCGCGCCGGTGGAGCCGTGGAGGTAGAGGGTGTCGCCGGAGCGGCCGTAGCCGGTGGGCAGGACGCGGGGCGCGCCGTCCACGATGACGCCGAGGTGGCAGATCATGCCGTCGTCGAGGATCGAGTACAGGACGGAGCGGTCGTCGCTGGAGCGCTCCGGGAGGCGGCCGAGGCGGGTGCGGTCGGTTGCGGACAGTGGGGTCATGTCCGTTTACGCTAGGAGGAGAGTGGCCTGGTCGGTAGGGCCACTTGGGGCCGATAGCGGGAGACCAGTTTGTCGATAGACCTGCCGCTCGTCGTCGACCGGCACGCCGAGGAGCCGATGAACGCCCAGCTCGTGGCGCAGTTGCGGGCGGCGATGCGGGACGGACGGCTCGCCGCGGGGGAGCGGTTGCCCGGCAGCCGCGCGCTGGCGGGGCTGCTCGGCGTGAGCCGGACGGTGGTGACGGAGGCGTACGAGCAACTGCACGCGGAAGGCTGGCTGGAGGGGCGGCACGGCTCCGGGACGTATGTGACCGACGGCGTCGCCCCCGTGCCGCTGCCCAAGCCGATCGTGGACCAGGCCGTCTACCGGACGTCGGTGCCGGGGATGCTCGATCTGCGCGCGGGGGTCGCGTGGGTCGGGGCGCTGGACACGCCCGCGTGGCGGCGGGCGTGGCGGATCGCGGCGGGGATGCCGCCGCAGGAGCGGCAGGAGCCGCACGGGATGGCGGAGTTGCGGGTGGCGCTGGCCGACTACACGCGGCGCAGCCGGGGGGTGAGCTGCCCGGCCGAGGGGCTGCTGGTCACGCGGGGGGCGACCAGCGGGCTCGATCTGCTGGCGGCGACCGTGCTGCGGCCGGGCGACCGGGTCGGGATCGAGGAGCCGGGGTGGCCGCGGGCGTGGACGGTGCTGGCGGGACGCGGCGCCGTGCCGGTGCCGTGCCCGGTGGACGAGCACGGGCTGGTCGTCGACGGGCTCCCGGACGACCTGCGGCTGATCTACACGACGCCCTCGCACCAGTTCCCGCTGGGCGGGGTGCTGCCCGTCCGGCGGAGGCAGGCGCTGCTGGCGTGGGCGCGGCGCACCGGGGCGCTGGTGGTGGAGGACGACTACGACGGCGAGTTCCGCTACGACGTCGCGCCGCTGCCCGCGCTGTACGGCCTGGACCCGGACGTCGTCGTCTACCTGGGCACCACCGCGAAGATCCTCACCGCGGACATGGGGGTCGGCTGGCTGGTGGGGCGCCCGGAGCTGGTCGCGGCGATCGCCGGCCGGCGGGAGGAGCTGAACGACCGGACGGCGGTGGTGCCGCAGCACGCGCTGACGCTGCTCCTCGAACGCGGCGACCTGGACCGCTACGTCCGGCGGATGCGGGCGGAGTACGCGCGGCGGCGGGAGGCGGTCGTCGGGGCGCTGGACGGGCTGCGCCTGCGCGGCGACACCGCGGGCCTGCACCTGGTCGTGGACGTGCCGGGCCCGGTCGCGGACCGGGTCGTCGAGGAGGCGGCCGGTCACCGCATCCTGGTGGAGACGCTCGGCCGCTGCCACCGCGGCCCGGGCGACCCGTTCACCGGTCTGGTGATCGGTTACGGGTCCGCCCCGGGGCTCGCCGAGCTGCGGTGGGGGTGCGGAGTCGTCCGCGACCTCGTCTTGGAGAGCGGTTAGTTCGACATCGCGCGGGGGCGCGCGCCGGGGGCGGCCAGGTGGTCGGGCGGCGCGGCGACCGGGAGGGGGCTCGGACGGGCCGGGACGGGGGAGGGCCCCGGCGGCGTGTGGTCGGGGCCCTGCCGGGGGGCGTCGCCGAGGCGGGACGGGCGCGGCACCAGCCGGGCACCGGCCGGTTCGGGGATCGGCGCGCGCGTCGTGGGCAGCGGCGCGACCGGGGTGTTCGGGCCGGTGATGCGGCGGATGTCGATGCCGCCCGGGTCGGGACGGTCGGCGACCGGGACCTGCGAGGCGCCGAAGTGGCCGCCGCGCGCCCAGTCCTTGCGGGCGCGCAGGGAGTGGTAGGACTGCGGGGAGGGCAGCGGCGGGCCCGCGGGCCAGCGGCGCTCGACGCCCCAGGTGTCCAGCCAGCCGACGATCGCCTCGACGCCGATCATGAGGGCGGCGGTGAAGGGGACGCGGGCCTGGCCGATCACGACGACCTGGAGGCAGGCGCGGCCCTCGCGGCTGACGGGGTCGCCGAGCAGCCGGGCGGCGCGGGTGGCGGGCAGCGTCTGGATGATCTCGCCGGTGCCGGGGTGCCACACCAGGTGCGCGGGCCGGTCCTCCTTGACCATGTCGGCGGCGACCGAGCGTGCCGAGACGGTACGGGGGTCGGACTCGCTGGCGAACCAGACGACCCGGGGAGCGCCTCCTCCCAGTCTTCCCCCGTCCTGTCGCGCCGGCATACGGCCGGCTCCCGGCAGCCATGCGTCTGCCACGGTGTGTCCCCCCAATCGGGCGGTCTAGCCCCGAGTGGTCTAGTCCCTGTAGTAGCCCAGCGGGACACAAAAGTCCAGCTTGCCGCCATGGGCCGGATATGGCGGCTTACGACCTCCATGCCGGAAGAGGTCCACTCTGCTCGGGTGTCGTCGCAGATGCGTACCCCGGCCGTCCTCCGAATCCACCTTGTGGTCGGGGATTCCTGGGGAAGTTTCATGTCCTGTGGTGGGGTACAGGGTACGTAGCCCCAGGTCAGCCCTAAAACCGGGGGGATGCTGAAGGTTGCCTGCATGGCGGCCGGAAGTGGCCTGCCGCCGCGGTATCCGTACCGGTCGCGCCGCGCGTCCAGCGGTCATCGCCGCAGATCACACGGGGTTCGCACGGAGAAAAGCGGCGCCGTTCACCGACGGTGCGGCAGACGGGGACGCGCGCCCGTGGCCCGCCACGAGCGCGCGTCCTGTCCGCGACGATCCTCAGCAGTGGTAGGAGACGCCCGCGGAGCCGCCGGGGGAGAACGACACCGATCCGCTGCGGTTGCCGAGGCAGAGGCCGCCCTCGCGCCACACCCGCACGCTCGTCGACTGGCCCGCCGACAGCTGCCCGGAGCCGCCCGCCTCCACGGGGCCGTCGGTGCCGGTGACGCGCCAGGACACGGGGCCTCCGACGGCGGTGATCCGGACGGTGCACGAGTCGTCGTAGCCCATGCTGCACCCCTGCGCCGACAGCGTGCCGGGCTGCGAGGGCGGAGGCGGGTCGTCGTGGTCCTTCGGCGGCGGCGTCTTCGAGGGGGTCTTGGACGGCGTCTTGGACGGCGACTTCGACGGCGACGCGGACGGGGACTTCGACGGCGACGCCGACGACCGCGAGGGGGACGGGCTGGTCGGCGAGGGGTCCGCGCTCGTCCCGGTCGGGGAGCCGCTGCCGCTGTCACCCGGCGCCGGGCCGGACGCGCCGGCCTGGGGGGTGGAGCCGCCGCCGTCCTCCTCGCCGCCGAACGCCGACATCGCGCCGACCAGCACCACGACCGCGGCGACCGCGGCGGCGGCGACGCCGATCAGCGGGCCGCGGCGGCGGCGCGACTCGCGGTCGCGGGCGCGCGAGGGGGCGGGCTCGTAGGGGAGCGGCCAGCCGTACTCGTCGAACGGCTCGGTCCAGGCGGCGATGGCGCGCCGGTTGTCGGCGCGGTCGGCGGCGGTCGCGGCGGTCAGCACGTCCAGCCGCAGGTCGGCGGGGATCGCCGCGATCGGCAGCACCGACAGGAGCCGGTCGGGCGGCAGCGGCGGGGTGTCGCGCGCCCCGCACACCGGGCAGCTCGCGACGTGCCGGACGAGGGACGCCGAGGTCTGCGGCGACAGCGGCCACGACTCGGTCAGCGCCGAGACGCTGGGGCAGTCCTTCCAGTGGTTCTGCGCGATGAGGGCCGCGTGCAGGGCGGCGGCGAGGTCCTCGCGGGACTTCTCCACCAGCTCCAGGGTCTCCTCCAGCGGCATCCCGAACACGCCGGACAGGTCGACCTCGTCCAGCTCGTGCCGCACCGACAGATCGATGGCCTCGCGCTGGCGCCCGGACAGCGCGGCGAGCGCGCTGTGGGCGAGCAGGCGCCGCTCCTCGCGGCGGGCGAGCTGGTCGTCGGTGAGGTCGTCGTCGGCCTCCGGCGCCTCCTGGCCGGTGTGCCGGTTCGGGCTGTCGCGCCGCCGCATGCACTCCTTGCGCGCGATCGCGTACAGCCAGCCGCGCAGCCGGTCGGGCTCGTTGAGCCGTCCGACGTGCTCGCGGGCCGCGATGACGCAGTTGCGCAGCGCCCCGGCGGCCTCGACGCGGTCGCGCAGCAGGCCGTGGCAGTAGTCGTAGAGGAACGGCGCGTAGGTGTCGTAGACCTCGGTCAGCGCGATGACGTCGCCGTCGCGGAGTGCCTCCGCGAGCCTGATGTCGTCGGACTGACCGGGCCCTGGCTCACCGGCCACGGGATCCCTCCAGATGAGTCGGTGTCGTTGATCGTGCGCCCGGGGAGGGGGTCCCCGAGCGAGCGCCGACGCCTGACCGCCCGCACTGGTTGCCCGATCTTGCCACCAAGTTCCTGGATTTTCTCCCCTATGTGCGGATTTATGTGACCAGCACGGTACGCCCCGTGGCCGTCTGGCCTTGTAGAGCCGGGGTTTCGCCCCTGAATGTGATGTGGATCACTCTTGACTTTCGGGGTGCCGTCAGCCTTGTTCGGGGCACGTCAGAGTGATCGACGCGGCGCCGCCGGGCGAGAAGCTCACCGATCCCGTTCCGCCGCCCGGCGGGCACCCGCCGTTGAGCGTCACGGTGACGGGCCGCGAGCCTCCGGCGGGGACCCGTCCGCCGCCCGGGCTGACGCTGAGGAAGGGCGAGTGGCTCGCGACATGCCAGTTCACAGGCCCGCCGGACGCCGTCAACGTCACCGTGCAACTGCCACCGGGCCCGGCGATGGCGCACCCGCTCGCCGAGAGCGTCCCCGGCCGCGACTGGGTGGGGGTCGACCGCGGCGGACGGGACGAGGGGTGCCGCGTCGGCGTCCGGGTGGGCGTCGGGGTGGTCGGCGACGGCGTCGTCGGCGTGGGCGTCGGCGTGCCGCTCTCCGTCGGCGTGGGCGAGTCCGAGGGCTCCTCGCTCTCGCTGGGCGACTCCGACGGGTCGTCCACCGATGCCGACAGGCTCCCGCCGGGGCCGGTCGCGCTCGTCGGCTTCTTGGACGAGTCGGGCATCAGGAAGAACGCCCCGGCGACGATGAGGACGACCGCCGCGGCGGCCGCGAGGGCCGGCCAGAGCGCACGCGGCGTCCGCCGGGACGGCTCCTCCGGCGGCGCCGTCTCGCCCGCCGCCATCGGCCAGCCCCGGTCGTCGAACGGCCCGGCGCGGTGCGCGATCGCGCCGAGGTCGGCGGCCAGCGCCGGGTCGGTGGCGGTCGCGAGGACGAGGCCGCGCAGGTCCGTCGGCATCATCGCGACCGGCAGCACCTGGAGCAGCCGCGGCGCCGACAGCCGCTCGCGCCGGACGTGGCAGACAGGGCAGCGGCCTATGTGCTCGGCGACCCGTGCCGCGAGCGGCGGCGGCAGCGGCCACGGGGCGTCGCCGACGAGCGCGGCGAGGTCCGGGCAGTCGCCGCGCCCGGTGCGGGCGACGAACGCGACGGCGAGCGCGTCGTCGAGGCGGGCGCGGGCCTCGGCCACCAGCGCCGTCGCCTCCTGGCCGTCCATGCCGAGGACGCCGGAGACCTCCAGCGGGTCGAGGCCGTGCCGCAGCACGAGGTCGAGGGACTCGCGCTCGCGCCCGCGCAGGCCCGCCAGCGCGCCGTGGACGAGCTGCCGCGCCTCCTGCCGCCGGGCGCGCTCCGCCTCGTCCACGAAGCCGTCCTCGACCTCCGGGGCCTCATGCCGCCCGGCCGGCCGGTCTGGATCCCGCAGCCGGCGCAGGCACTCGCCTCGGACGAGCGTGTACAGCCAGGCGCGGAACCACTCCGGCTCGCGCAGGGCGGGCACGTGCGCGTACGCGGCGATGAGCGCGTCGTGCAGGGCCCCGGCGGCGAGCTCCTGGTCGCGCAGCAGCGCGTGGCAGTAGTCGTAGAGCCGCGCCGCGTAGCGGTCCATCACCTGGATGAGCGCGCCGGGATCGCCGGCGGCGAGCGCCCGCGCGAGCCTTTCGTCGTCGGCGCGGTCGAGGCTGGGCCAACCGGACACGAGGGCCTCCCGAGCTTGGGTGAAGCGATCCCCGGCGGACGGTCCACCGGGGATTCCAGCCGTTCGATGGGGGATACTCGCCCGGGGCCGGGGTCGGCCTGCACACCCGTGGCGGGCGGGGCGTCCCGCGACGGCGGGACGTCCTGCGAAAGGGGGCCTTCCGCGAGAGCGGGGGGCCTGCGGAAAGTGGATCCGCTTCCCTGTGAAGGGGATCCTTTTCCAGGGCCGGGGCACCGCCCCGGGCCGGAGCCGACCGGTCGGGACCGGTGGGCCGGAACCACTCCCCGTCACCGGCAGGGAGGGAAGAGGTCGGAGGCCCGACGGCCCCGCTCCCCGTCGGGCCTCCACCTAGAATGACGGGTGGTTCCGGCGTCCGGTTGACACCGATCGTGGGGAAAAATCGAGAACTTCGAACCGTGTCCGGAAGATCACGAAGTGATGCGCCGGGACAGCATCTTGAGGAAGATCTTGGAGATCTCCTGCGGCGTCATCGCGATCTGGACGTTACCGCCCGTGGCCGCCGCGATCTGCTCCAGCTCGGCGCGGTCCACGCCCTTCCCGAAGCCGATCATGTTGACCTGGATCGGCTTGTTCGGGTCCTGCATGCCGCGCAGCTCGGCCAGCGCCTCCTTCAGCGACGGACCGCCCGGGTCGTCGTTCCTGCCGTCGGTCATCAGCAGGATCGAGTTCCCGAACTCCGGCTTGTAGGACCTGTTCATCGCCTTGTAGGCGGCGAGCATCGTGCGGTAGAGGCCGGTGTCGCCGTCCGGCTTCGGCTTCATCTGGTTCAGCCACGACAGGACGAGGCCGCGCCGCGTGTTGGACCCGACGCGCTCGCCGAGCGGCCCGACCGGCACCGTCTCCCGGTAGGGCAGGCCGCCCCGCATGTTCGTCGAGAACAGCCACTGCCCGAGCTCGGTGTCGTTCGACATCATGCTGAGCCCGCCCTGCGACACCTGCGCGATCGCCTGGAGCCGGTTCGTGTGCGGGGCGACCTCCTCGGCCATCGACCCCGACACGTCGACCAGCGTGAGGATGCGCAGCCCCAGCGACAGCTTCGACCACGCCTGCATCACCTGCGTGACCTCGGCGGCCTGCGGCATCGGCAGCTGCCGCGGGCGGGCCGGGCTGACGCCGGTCCTCTCACCGAACGTCGCCGGCGCCTTCCCGTCCGGCGAGCGGAACCCGGCGTCGCGGACGTCGCTCTTGGTCGCCTCGGTGCTCATCGCCTCCTCCAGCGCGCGGGCCGCCTTCGCCCGGTCGCCGTCGCCGGTGGTGATCGTGAACGGGTAGTCCATCGACAGCGTGCCCTCAAGCGGGTACAGCGCGACGGCGGGCTCGGCCGGACCGCCCCTGTCGTACTTCCACAGCGCCTGCTCCGACGACAGCGAGATGGGCTGCTTGCCCGTCCGGTCCTTGCGGAAGTGCGTGAACTGCTCCTCGACGTCCGGGACGATGCTCTCCCGCACGGTCCGGACGATCCCGGTGAAGATCGACTCCTTGTTCGGGTCGTTCGCCAGCAGCGCGCTGGTGATCATCAGGGAGCCCATCCCGGCCGCGTTGCGCGTCGGGTCGGGGACGAGCAGCCGCACCGACCCGGCCGGGATCATCTGGTTCTTCGTCACCGCGCCGCCAGCGACACCGCCCGCGGCCTTCAGCAGGTTGTCCCAGGACGGGGCGGCCGTCACACCCGACCGCTTCAGCTGCGCCGCGAGCGTCCGCGGCAGCCCGACCACGATCGGGCTGGTCGCCACCGATGTCCTCGTCAGCGTGACCGCGCCCTTCTGCCCGGCCGCGCCGCCCTGCCCCTGGGCGAGGGAGGGCCACAGGGAGGAGTCGGGGATCCACACGTCCGGACGCTGGTTGGAGCCGCTCGCGACGCCCTGCCCGGACAGCAGCGTCGCCACCGAGGCGGGCTCGGCGCTCCGCACGTTCGCGCGGACGCACCGGTCGCCGACCTTCTCCTTGCCGTCGTTGAAGCGCTCCGCAGCCTTGGTCACGACCGGCGCGATGTCGGGCGCCGCCGCGACCGACAGGCTCAGCGCGTCGCCGCCGCAGTCCGTGCCGCTCTCGGCGAACGCGTACACGCCGACGCCGAGCAGCAGCGCGAGCCCGATCGCTCCGGCCATCGGGCCGATCAGCGCCGCGATGCTCCGCTTGTGTCCGCGCCGCCCGTACTCGCCGCTGCCGGATCCGCGCGGGCCGTCCGGCCGGCCGGGTCCGCCGGGTCCGCTGCCGCCGCCGCCGAAGAAGCCGGTCGGCCTCTCGGCGGAGCTGCGGAGCACGTCGTACCCGCCGGGCGGCGGGGCGCTGCCGGGGTGGCCGCCCGGCGACGCCGCGGGTTCGGACGGATACGGACCCGGGCGTCCCGCCGCGGGGTCCCTCGGCTCCTCGGCGGCGGGCGCGCCGCCGGGCCCGGCGCCGTAGACGCCGTACCCTCCCGGGCCGTAGACGGGTTCCTCGGACGATCGTCGCGGCGTGAACCACGACGGGGTCTCCCCGGACCCGGGGGGAGGCCCCTGGGGCATCTGAGGGCCTTGCGGGGATTGCGAGCCTTGCGGGGGGAGCGGGCTGTGAGGCTCCGGCGGGCTCTGAGGCTCCGGCGGGAGCGGCGTCCGCCGGCTGTCCCGGGTTCCGAACCAGTCCGATGACCCGTCGTTGGCGGGACCGAAAACGGGGGAGCCGGGGTCGTTCCCGTCCTCGCCGTTCCCTTCGGGGAAGTCATCGCGATGACGTCCGCTCATGGCTGCCCTCGATTCGCCAGATACCCGCCGATGTCATGCGGCACTGTAGTAGTACGAACTGAAGGTTACAAAGAACTCAAAACCGATGATGACGCAGGTCATGAGCGTGCGGCCCGGTCACCTCGGCGCCTTCGCGGCCTCGTGACCGCCCGCGATCGGAACGGCACTCCACGGCGCGGAATACGATCACTCCCGCCAATCAAGATCAAATTAAGCCGGGTTTCCGAGGCGCCGGGCATTGCCGTTTCCCGCGCGTACGGGGCACGCCGCGGCCCCCGGCACAATTGGGGGATGGCCAGCCTGGTACCCGTCTCCGACCCCGCCGACCCGCGCCTCGCCGACTACGTCCGGCTGCGGGACGTGAACCTGCGCAAGAGCCTGGAGGCCGAGCACGGGCTGTTCGTCGCCGAGGGGGAGAAGGTGATCCGCCGCGCCGTCGGCGCCGGGCACCCCGTCCGCTCGCTGCTCATGGCGCGCCGCTGGGCCGAGCCCCTCTCCGACGTCCTGGACGGCCTGGACGCCCCCGTCTACATCGCCGACGACGCCACGATGGAGGGGCTCGTGGGCTTCCAGGTCCACCGGGGCGCGCTCGCGTCGCTGGAGCGGCTGCCGCTGCCCCCGGTCGAGGCCGTGCTGGGCGACGCGCGCCGCGTCCTCGTCCTGGAGGACCTGGTCGACCACGGCAACGTCGGCGCCATCTTCCGCTGCGCCGCCGCGCTCGGCGTGGACGCCGTCGTCCTGTCG
Organism: Actinomadura litoris; assembly: GCF_009733595.1. GTDB lineage: Bacteria > Actinomycetota > Actinomycetes > Streptosporangiales > Streptosporangiaceae > Spirillospora > Spirillospora litoris. The sequence goes on from NZ_WOFH01000006.1 coordinate 162,122, forward strand.
CCGCGCTGCGCCGACCCGCTCTACCGCCGCTCCGTGAAGGTGTCCATGGGCGCGGTGTTCGCGATCCCCTACGCGCGCATGACCGGCCGGCACGACGGCCTCGCCCGGCTTCGCGGCGCGGGCTTCACGCTGCTCGCCCTCACGCCCGACGCCGCGGCCGTCCCGCTCGACAAGGCGCCGATGACCGGACGCGTCGCGCTGATGCTCGGCTCCGAGGGCGACGGGCTGTCCTCGCACTGGATCCACGAGGCGGACGAGGCCGTCCGCATCCCGATGAGCCCGGACGCCATGTCCGCCGGGGTCGACTCGCTCAACGTCGTCGCCGCGGCGGCCATCGCCTGCCACACCCTCGTCGGCGCGGCGGACGCCCCGTAGCGCTCCCTACTTGGCGAAGGTGCCGCGCCGGGTGCGGCGGTGCAGGCCCCGTGCGCGCCGCGCCGCCTCGGCGGCCGCCGCGCTCGGCGTGCTCTTGCGCCCGAGGCGGAGCTGCGTCAGCAGCAGCGAGAACACCACGAGCAGCGCCGCCAGCCACGCGATCTGCGTGCTGGCCATCCGCTCGAACGTGAGGTCCTGCGCGACCGGCGTCTTGTTGTTGCGCAACCGGCTGACCGGCGTCGCGTCGGCGGGGTTCGGCGCGATCTGCGGGCTCGGCGCCGCGATCGGCGGCAGCGCCACCTGCGGGCTCTTGGAGTCGAAGTTCGGCGTGGGCGGGACGTAGGTCCCGTTCCCGGAACTCGACCCGGTGCCTGTGCCTGTGCCCGTGCCGGTCCCGGTGCTGCCGCTGCCCGTACCGCCCGTCCCGGAGCCGCCGCTGCCACTGGAGCCGCTGCCGCCGCTGCTGCCGCTGCCCGAACCGTGGTCCTTGCCGGACGACCCCTTACCGCCCTTGCCCTTGTCGTCCTTGTCCTTGCCCGGATTCGCCTTGGGCGCCTTGAACGTCACCGTGGCCGGTTCGGACTTGACGTCCTTGATGTCCTTGCCGCTTGCCGTCACGGTGAGCGTCACCTTGACGTCCTTCTTGATCTCGGAGGCCAGGCTCACCCAGGAGCTCATGGGTAGGCGATGGTTGTCGACCGTCCCCACCTTGCATCCCGCCGATGTGAACGGGCTCGGGCAGTCGCCCCCCACCTTCGTCTTCAGCTTCGCCCCGAGCTTCGAGGTCACCTCGATCTTGGTGACCTTCACGTTCTCGACGGATCCGCCTTCCGCCAGGAAGTAGACGTTCAGGTACCCCTTCACGCCGGCTTTCAGCTCATCTTTGATCGGGCTGACGTTCACCGTGAGCGTCCCGGGCTTGGCCGGTGTCTCGCCCGGTGTCTCGCCCGGGGTTCCACCCGGCGTCGACGAGGGGGGCGGAGAGGGATCCTCGTACGCGAAAGCGACCGCGGAGCCGGTGCCCGCGGCGAGCACCGCCGCCGTCCCGAGCCCTACGAAGATCGGTTTTACCGCCGATCGGGAGACCACCGCCGCCGCACCTCCGCCGCGTCGCCATTGAGCGCCTGAGCCCCGGAACTCTACCCGGGGAGTCCACACCGGAATCATGCGAACACGGAACTACCGTTCAAATCAACCCCGGTTGAGCGTTGCCGTCGATCAGATGAACTCCTCGCGCACGTCCTCGATCTCCGAACTCGGCGCCCAAGCCTGCCAGATGCCCTGGTCGACGCGGTCGAGCCCGAGCCTCTCGGCCGTCGTGGCGCGGCCACCGGCGTACTCGACCCGCAGCCAGGTTTCATGCTCTCCGACGATCACGAAGCGTTCACCGCGCCACGCGCACGTCGTCCGGACATAGCGCAGGTCCTCGATCTCCGACGCCGGGACGATCCGCCGGAACCGTCCCGGACGCAGCTCCTCGAACCCGTCGGTGGGCTCGGGCGCGTACAGGCGGACCTCGCCGTCCGCGCCCGGCGCGGCCTCGAAGTCGCGGCCGAGCCAGCGCGCGACGTACCCGTCCCGGATCACTGCGCCGCCTCCGATCGCCCGTCCCAGCCGTCGGGGCCGGTCGCCGCGTCCGGCCGCAGCCAGGCGAGCCTGTCGGGGTCGTACATGGCGACGAAGCGCTCGGACCGGTCGTGGCCGAGATAGTACATCTCCGCGCCGTAGGGCAGCCGGACGCTGTCGACCTTGTACTCGCGGATCGACCCCGCGCTGCCCGGCGCGAACCCGGTGCCGAGGAACGGCGCCCGCTCGATCACCCATCCGGCCTCGCCCCACGCCGCGAGTTCCGCCTCGTCCTGACCTCCGAACGGGGTCCGGTACAGGTCCGGGCAGTACGCGGGCCACCGGATGACGTACACGCCCTCGTCGGTGGGGGAGAACGACGTGTCCTCGTACAGCAGGCCCAGCGCCTCGTACAGCTGGACGGGTGTCTGTAGCTCCGTCACGTCCCCGGTCGGGTGGACGAACCCGCCGACGCGGTCGTACCCCTGGTCCAGGTACCAGCCGACGTGACCGTGCGGGACGACCTTCTGCATGATGGTCGGCTGCATGACCCGGTCGCCCTCGAAGTAGGGCTCCGGCTGCCGCGCCACCTCCTGCGGGACGTCCTCGACGGCGACCGGCGGTGGCAACTCGCGCACCACGTCGTGCGCCGTGACCAGCGGAGACGGCTCGGGCGGCGGCAGCGGCGCCTCGGGCCGCGCCGGGACCAGCCCGACCCGCACCGCCCACTCGCTCAGCGCCCGCACCTGGTCGCCGCGCAGCGACGCGCCGATCCGCGTGCCCGGGTTGAGCAGCATCGCCCAGTCCTCGCGGGGCCACGCCGCGATCAGCTCCCGGAAGTCCGCGTACACGAACCGCGCCTCCGGCAGGACCTCGCGCAGCCGCACCAGCGAGGTGAACACCTGCACGGACGTCGCGTCCTGGAGCGCCGCGTCCCACCGGAACTCGTTCTGCACCGGAGTGACCTCCAGCGGCGCGTCCGCCGGGATGGGCACCAGCACGTTCGCGTTGAGCAGCACCCGCAGGAACGCGTCGGAGTCGCCGCCGAGCGTCGCCTCGTACAACTCCTGGTCGATGCGGTTGCCCGGCTCGAACTCGGGCTCGGCCGGCCGCGGCTCCGGGGGCGCCTCGGTGACCTCCGGCGTCACGGCCTCGGGCGCGGGGACGTCCTCCCTGGGCTGCCCGCTCAGCGCCCGCACCTGCTCGCCCGGCATGGTCGCGTCGATCGGCGTGCCCGGGTTGAGGACCAGCGTCCACGCCACGTCCGGCCACGCCGACACCATCTCCAGCAGCGTCGGCATGACGAACCGCGATGACCCGATCGCCTCGTTCATCCACTTCAGCGACGTGAACAGCTGGACGCACACCTCGCCGTGCACGGGCACCGGCCGCCACGGGAAGTCCGGGTCGTCCGGCGCGATGCCCCACGGCGTCTCCGGCTCCGCCGGGACCAGCACCTGCGCGCCCAGCAGCACCTTGAAGAACGCGTCGGTGTCCCGCCGCGCCGCCGCCTCGAACAGCCGCTGCTCGACGTCGTTCTGCGGCTCGAACCCGTCCGCCATCCGCTGGACGGCCCGCTGGTCGGCCCACCGCGCGAGCCCCGGCAACTGCTGCGCCAGGATCGTTCCGCCCGCCGGGGACCCGGAGTTGATCGCCAGCGGCCACCCCTGGTCGGGCCAGTAGCGCAGCACGACCGTGAACGGCACCTTGATGTACTCGTTCCCCGTCCCGGCCGCCCGCGCCGCCTCGATCAGCCGCTCGGGCGAGGTGAACACCGGGACCACGGTCGCCCCGTCCACCTCCCGCGTCTGCCACGGGAACCCGGCGCGTCCGGGCCGCAGCGTGTAGTCCATGTCCTCGGGCGTGGGCAGCAGCACCTCCGCCCCGGCCATCGTCTGGAGGAAAAGGTCATGGTCGTTGTTCGCGGCGGCGCGCAGCAACTCCCGCTCGACCTCGTTGGCGGGCTGGAACGCCGGACGCGCCCCTTCACGCTGCAACCCCCGATGCTGGGCCTGCAACTCCTCCCACTCACCCGCGTCCCCCTGCGGGGAGACCTCGTCACCCTGCGAGGCATACGGCACCTGCCCGGGAACGGCATGCTGCCCCGGCGGCCCGACCAGGGCGCCTGGCGCCGCATGCTGCGCCTGCTCGGAGCCTTCGTCACGCGCACCCGACTGCTCCGGCGCACGCGCCTCGTCCCGCACGGCCTCCGGCTCCACCACACCGGGCGCCTCCTGCGCGGCGGACGGCCCCTGCACGGCGTACGGTCCCGGCACGGTGTGCTGTTCCGACGCGCTGTGCTGACCCTGCGCGGGGGGCGGCCCCTGCGCGAGGTGTTGCCCTTGCGTGGTCTGCTGCTCCGGCGCGCCGGGTGGCCCCTGCGCGGGGGACGGCCCTTGCGCGGCGTGCTGTTCCGGCGTGGGGGACGGCCCCTGCGCGGTGTGTTGCCCTTGCGTGGTCTGCTGCTCTGGCGCGGTGGGCTGCCCCTGTGCGGGGGACGGCCCTTGCGCGGGGTGCTGTTCCGGCGTGGGGGACGGCCCCTGCGCGGTGTGTTGCCCTTGCGCGGTCCGCTGCTCCGGCGCGGTGTGTTGTCCCTGTGCGCTCTGCTGCTCTGGCGCGGTGGGCTGCCCCTGTGCCGGGGACGGCCCTTGCGCGGCGTGCTGCTCCGGCGCGCTGGACGGCCGCTGCGCGGGGGACGGTCCTTGCGCGGTGTGTTGTCCCTGTGCGGTGTGCTGTTCCGGCGCGCCGGGTTGCCCCTGCGTGGGGGACGGCTCTTGCGCGGCGTGCTGCTCCGGCGCGGCGTGCTGCTCCGGCGCGGCGTGCTGCTCCGGCGCGGGGGGCTGCTCCGGCGCGGTGGGCTGTGCCCGCGTGGTGGACGGCCCTTGCGCGGTGTGTTGCCCTTGCGCGGTCTGCTGCTCTGGCGCGGGGGGCTGCTCTGGCGCGGTGGGCTGTGCCCGCGTGGTGGATGGTCCCTGCGCGAGGTGTTGTCCCTGCGCGGTGTGCTGTTCCGGCGCGCTGGACGGCCGCTGCGCGGGGGACGGCTCTTGCGCGGTGTGCTGCTCTTGCGCGGTGGGCTCTGCCTGCGCGATGGAGGGCCTCTGCGCGGTGGGCTGCCCCTGTGTGGGGGACGGGCCTTGCGTCGTGTGCTGCTCCGGCGCGCTGGTCGGCGCCTGCGTAATGGGTGGTCCCTGTGCGGGGGACGGCTCCTGCGCGGTGTGCTGGTCCGGGGGGTTGAGCTGTCCCTGGGGGGTGGACGGTCCTGGCGTGCTGGGGCCGTCCTGCGTGGGTGGTTGCTCCGGCGCTATCGGGGGGGCTTGCGCGGCGTGCTGCGCTGGCGCGGGGACGTTGCCGTGCGCGTCGGGCTTCTCCTGCGAAGCTGCTTCCTCCCGCGCGCCGATTCGTGCCTGCCTGGTGGGAGGCTCGACGGGCCTGGTGTGGGGAGTCGGCGGGGCGGGTCGCTCCAGGGCGACTGGTTCCGCCTGTGCGGCGTGCTCGCCCCGCGTGCTCGACTCGACCTGCGCCGCGTGCGGTGCCTGCGCGGGGTGTTGGTCCGGGGCGCTGGGCTCGCCTCCTGCGGCGTGCGGGCTCGGTGCGCCAGGCCGCTCCTGCGCGGCGTGCCGCGCCGGTGCGGGGACACTGCGGTGCGCGTCGGGCTCTGGCTGGACGGGGCGGCCCACCTGGGGTGGGCGGACGTCGCCTTCGGCCACCTGGCGGATGAACCAGGCGGGCATGCGGGCCTCGATGGGGAGGGGGGCGCCGTGCCCGGCGGGGATGTCCACCGCGAGCCACCAGCGGGAGTCCGGCCAGGCTTCCGCGAGGTCGCGGAAGCGCAGCGTCATGAAGTGCCGGTGGGTCTGGCCAAGGCAGGCGTGCATCGCCGCGGGCGAGGTGTAGACCAGCACGTGGACGCGGCCCTCCTCCTCCTGGACGGGCCAGGACGGGTGGGACGTGTTCGCCAGCAGGTCGTCGACCGCGCCCGGCGGGACGGGGACGAGAAGTTCACTGTCGGCCAGGAGACGGAAGTAGCCCTCCTGGTCCCCGGTCCGGACGCTGTCCTGAAGTCGGCGCTCCAACTCCGACGTGGGTCGCCAGGCGTCGGCCACGGTCGGCACCCCCTGTTTCTGTCTTGCTGTCCCCGACCCGCGGCAGCGGGAAGCCGCGCGACTGCCTACGCTACATGGGTGAACAGGACCAATCGCCCGCGTCGGAGAGTTCGCTGGTCAGACGGGTGAGCGCGGCGAGCAGCCGGTCGATGTGCCCGGTCGTCGTACCGACCCCGAAGCTCGCACGGACGGCGGATCCGTCACCCGTCGCGCCGTCGGCCGACAGCAGGTGCCGGACGAACGGGTGCGCGCAGAACTTGCCGTCGCGGACGCCGATGCCGTGCCGTGCCGACAGGGCCAGCGACACCTCGCGGGCGGCGAGGCCGTCCACGGTGAAGGAGACGATGCCGACGCGCGGGCCGCCGCCCCACAGCGTGAGTTCGCGGACGCCGGGGATCGCGGCGAGGCCGGTGCGCAGCCGGGTGAGGAGGCGCTCCTCGTGGGCGGCGAGGTCGCTCCAGTGCGGGGCGAGGGCCTCGCAGGCGGCGGCGAGGGCGATGGCGCCGAGGACGTTGGGGGTGCCCGCCTCGTGGCGCTGCTCGGCGGAGGACGCCCAGCGGACGGTGGAGGTGACCGACGCGCTGGCGCCGCCGCCCTTCAGGTAGGGCTCGGCGGCGCGCAGCCAGTCGGCGCGTCCGGCGAGGACGCCCGCGCCGAACGGCGCGTAGAGCTTGTGGCCGGAGAACGCGACGTAGTCGAGGTCGAGCGCGGTCATGTCGAGGGGGCGGTGCGGGACGAGTTGCGCCGCGTCCACGGCGATGCGGGCGCCGTGCCCGCGCGCGACGCGGGCGAGTTCGCCGATCGGCCACAGCTCGCCGGTGACGTTGGACGCGGCGGTGACGACGAGCAGCCGGGGGCCGGTGGGCGCGGCGGCGAGGGCGCGGTCGGCGAGCGCGACGGCCTCGGCGGGCGTCGCCGGGGCGGGCAGCCGGACGGGCCGCCGCCACGGCAGCAGCGACGCGTGGTGCTCGGTCTCGAACGTGACGACGGTCGTGCCGGGCGGCACGGCGTGCGCGAGGAGGTTCATCGCGTCGGTGGTGTTGCGGGTGAACACGACGGCGGCGCGGCGCCACGCGCCGAGGAACCCGCGGACCGTCTCGCGTGCGTTCTCGTACGCCTCGGTCGTCACCTGGGACGCGTGGCCCGCGCCGCGGTGGACGCTGCTGTAGTAGGGCAGCGCGCGGGTGACGGCCTCGTGCACCGCCTCCAGGCAGGGGGCGGACGCGGCGTAGTCGAGGTTGGCGTAGGGGACGCGGCGTCCGTCGTCCAGCGGGACGAGGGAGTCGGCGCCGATCACATTGGGTCGAACCCCGACCCCCGAACGAGGCGTCACAGAGAGCGTCGGACGGACGGGAGCGGGGGTGAGCGTGGGCACAGGAGACCTTCCGGGGTCAGGGACCCCGCGAAGGGTGGGGTCCGCGCTTGCCGGGACGCGTTCTCGCGCTCGGCCAGGTCTTCACCCGGGGCACCCCATCGCGGACGAAGGGTTGCCGGCCAGCGAGCCGGGGCTTGGCGCTGGCGCTCATGACCTAATGCGGAAGTATATGCGGAGCCTTACGGGGATCAAAGGGGAGGGTGCGATGCGGTACCGGGTGGGTGGGGTGCTGGCCGCGGTGCTGCTCGGCGCGTCGAGCGCGTGCGGGGTGCTGAGCGGCGGCGGCGACACCGGCAAGGTGTGCGCCGACACCAGGCAGGCGTTCCAGCAGTACGTGACGCGGGTGCGGAGCGTGTCGGCGGCCGAACCCGGCCAGTGGCGGGAGGCCACCGGGCAGCTCGCCGGACGCCTGGACGGGCTGGCGGGCAAGACCGACGACGCCGCGCTGAAGAAGGCGCTGAAGGCGGAGGCGGACCGGCTGCGTTCGGCGGCCACGGCCCTCGGCACCGGCGACGCGTCCCAGCTGAACGCCGCGATGACCGAGGCGCCCGCCCAGATCGGCAAGGCCTGCGACTGACCCGGGAACGGGGCCCGGCCGTGCGGGCCGGGCCCCGTTCCGGGTCAGGAGTTCAACCCCGGACGGTTCGGACCGCCTCCGCCGCCGTCCCCGCCGCCGGGGCCACCGCCGCCGCCGTCCCCGCCGTCGCCCCCTCCGGGGCCGCCGCCGTCCCCGCCGCCCGGCGGCTCGGGATCGTGCGTCGGCAGGCGGGTGGGCGGAACCGGGATCTCGGGGGTGTCGGGCCTGGTGGTCGGCGTCTCGCGGGGCTGGACGGGCGTGCGCGGGACCTGCGGCAGGCCCGGGGTCGGGATGACCGGGCCGCCGTCACCGCCGCCCGGCGTCTCCGAGGGCGAGCCGAACTCCTTCTGCTCGTATCCCTTGATGTTGACCGCGTCGCTCATGTAGGAGTTCCAGATCTGCGCGGGGAGCTGGCCCCCGTACGCGCCGTACCCGGGAATGTTGAGCGGCTTGTTGTCGGCCCGGAACATCGCGACCGACGTCGCCATCTGCGGGATGAACCCGTTGAACCAGATCGCGCGGCCCTCGTTGGTGGTGCCGGTCTTGCCCGCGACCTCGCGGCCGTCGGGGAGCTGCGCGGCGCGTCCCGTGCCGCCCTGGACGACCTGCTGCATCGCGTAGGTCGCGTCCCGCGCGGTGCGGGTGCTGAACGCCCGGTCGCCCTTCTCGGTGAACGTGCGCTTCTCGCCCTCGTCGTCGGTCACCGACTTGACCACGTAGGGCGCCTTGTGGACGCCCTCGGCCGCGAACGTCGCGTACACCCCCGCCTGCTGGACGGGGTGCAGCGACACCACCCCGAGCGGGAAGGAGGGCGCGGCGCGCTGCGCGGGCGACATCTGCGCGGCGGGGATGCCCATCTTCTCGGCCATCTCGGCGATCCGGCGGGTACCGATGTCCTGGCCGAGGTTGACGTAGGCGGTGTTGATCGAGTGCTCGGTGGCGGTGACGAGGTCGACCTGCCCGAAGTTCTCGCCGCTGTCGTTCTCGATGGGGTGGCCGTTGTAGTACTGCGGTGAGCTGCCGTCGTAGGAGCTGCTCAGGCTCTTGCCGTCCTCCAGCGCGGCGGCGAGCGCGATGGGCTTGAAGCCCGACCCGACCTGCGCGGTGTCGTAGAAGGCGCTGCTGGCCATCTCCGAGAGGTAGTCGCGGCCGCCGTAGAACGCCAGCACCTGCCCGGTGGAGGGGTCGACCGACACGACCGCCGTGCGGATGCGCTTGCTCATCCCGTCGGGGGTGTTGGCCGTCACCGCGCGGCGGGTCGCGTCCATCAGCCTCCGGTCGAAGGTCGTGGTGATCTTGAGCCCGGAGCGGTTGATCTCGTCCTCGCTGTAGCCGCGGCGCTCGATGAGCTCCTTCTTGGCCACGTTGACCATGTAGCCCTTCTGGCCCTTGAGGATGTCGGTGATCTTCTGGTTGACCGGCGCGGGGAAGCGCATCGCGGCGGCCTGCGCGGGCGTCACCGCGCCGTCCCGGACCATGTTCGCGACGACCGCGTGCCAGCGCTGCTCGGCGTAGGCGCGCCGCGCGCCGCTCGGGTCGGAGAAGTTGCTCGGCTGCTGGATCGCGGCGGCGAGGTAGGCGCCCTCGGCCGGGGTCAGCTCGGAGACGTCCTTGTTGTAGTACGCCTTGGCGGCGGCCTGCACCCCGTAGGCGTCGCGTCCGAAGTAGATGGTGTTGAGGTACTGCTCCAGGATCCAGTTCTTCGACTTCTCCCGGCCGACCTTCAGGGAGACCATGATCTCCTTGAGCTTGCGGGTGACGGACCGCTCCTTGCCGATGCCGCCGTAGTAGTTGCGGACCATCTGCTGGGTGATCGTCGACCCGCCCTGCAACTGCTCGCCGGTCACCGTGGACCAGAACGCGCGCCCCGTCCCCTGCACCGAGACGCCCGGGTCCTCGTAGAAGCTGCGGTTCTCGGCCGCGATCACCGCGTTCCGCACGCCCGGCGGGATCTTGTCGAGGGTGACGGCGTCGCGGTTGACGCCCGTCTTGGCGATCATCGTCTTGCCGTCGGAGTAGTAGAACGCCGGGCCCTGCGCGACGGCCTGCTCCTGCGGCGAGGGCACGGGCGTGAACAGGTAGGCGACGGCGAACGCGCCGATGAGGAACCCGATGAGCCCGAGCAGGGTGAACAGGATCCGCCGCGTGTAGCGGGCCTTGCGGCTGCGCGTCTTCTTGGGCCTGCGGCCGCCGCCCTTTCCTCCCTTGCCGCCGCGTGCGCGCGGCGGGGGGCCGGCGCGTCCGGCGGCCGGGGCGGGCGGCCCGGCGCGTCCGGGCGTTTCCGACATGGCGGCTGTCTCCTCGGGCACCTTCTCGGACCTGCGGGGTTCGTCGGACTCCTCGGACGGCTCGCCGTCCGCGTCCTCGGGGTCGGCGGCCGCGTCCTCCGGCTCGGCGTCCGCCGCTTCGGGCTCGCCGGTCGCGCCTTCGGGCTCGGCGGCCGGTTCGTCGGGTGACTTGTGGTGGTCCAGGGGCGTTTCTGGGACGGCGGTTTCGACGCCGTCCTCGTCCGCGGCGGGGGTTTCGGCCGCCTTGTGTCCGTTTCGAGATATGTGGTCGTCGCCGGAAATCGCGTCGCCGCCGGACGAATCGCCGTCGCGCTGCTCCCGGTCACGGGCGGTGGTCGCCACGCCGGCGCCGCCCTCTTCCGGCGGTGCGGCCGCGCTGTCGTCACGATTGATTTCGCCCGGCCCGCCGGGCTCGTCGCCCTCAGGACCCTTTCTGCCGATGCTCACAAGCCCCCCGTGATTATTGCGTTACAGACGATACCCGAGGGCGTCCATGCGTCGGGCGGCTCCGTTCCAAGGCGGTCGCGGCACACGCTCGGGTTCCCGTCGCTCCATTAGGAGGACGACCGGTGAGCCCGCGAGGTTGTCGTGACGGACGTCGCAAAAGCCGTGAGAACGCCGTTCCCGGCCCTATCTGGCACGGGGGAGAACGCCGGACGACACCGGGGTGAACGCGTCCTCAGGCCGCCCTGAAGCCTTCCTGAACGCGGGGACCCCGAACGCCGGGGCCCTGGAACCGAAAGAGCGGCGGGGCCCCTTCCGGGTGCCCCGCCGCTCTCGGATGGTCCGCCGGGCGGCCTACTTCACGACCTTGGCGAGGATGTCGACGATGAACACCAGCGTGTCGGTGCCCTTGATCCCGGCCTGGGTGTTGCCCTTCTTGCCGTAGCCCTCCTCGGGCGGCAGGACGAGCATCAGGCGGCTGCCGACCTTCGCGCCGGTCAGGCCCTTGTCGAAGCCGGGGACGGTGCCGCCGGTGCCGATCGGGAACTTGGCGGGCTGGCCGTTGGTGAAGCTGGAGTCGAAGACCTTACCGCCGTCCCAGAGCTGCCCCTGGTAGTTGACGATCGCCTCGTCGCCCTTGGCGAGCGCCGGGCCCGTGCCCTGGACGAGGGTCTTGACCTGGAGCTTGGACGGCGCGTCCTCCTTGGGCATCGTGACCTTCGGGGCCTTGCCCGCGCCCTGGTCCTCGACCTTGGGGAGCTTCTTGTCGTCGAGCTTCTGCGCCGCGCCCTGCGGGGCTTGGTTCTTGTGGATCGTGGCCTGCACGTCCACGACGAACACGACCGAGTCGTCCTTGCCGAGGCCGAGCTGGGTGCCCTGCTCGCCGAAGCCCATCGCCGGCGGGATCTCCAGGATCACGCGGCTGCCGACGGTCTGCCCGAGCAGGCCCTTGTCGAGGCCCTTGACGCCGCTCTTGCCGACGACCAGCGGCCGGTCGGGCTGGCCCTGCTGCTGCTGGTAGGACGAGCCGAGCTGCTTGCTGGTGCTCTTGTCCTTGGAGTCTTCGGAGGAGGCCGCCTTCGACCACTGGTAGAAGACGTACTTGACGTACATGCTGTCGCCGTCGGCGATCGCGGGCCCGGTGCCCTTGATCGCGGTGGTCACCTTGAGCTCGTCCGCCGGTTCGAGGCTCTTGGGGATCTTCACCTTCGGCTCGGACGCGAACTTGCCGCTCACCGACAGCTCGGGGCCGGGGCGGGTGACCCAGTAGGCGGTGCCGCCGACGACCAGGGCCAGCGCGACGACGACGCCGGCGGCCGCCGCGAACCGCCGCTTGCGGGCCTGCGCCGCGGTCAGCCCCGACGGGCGGGAGGGGCCGCTGCCGCGCCCCGCGCTGATGCCGTGCGGGGTGAACTCCGGGCTGCGGATGCTCTTGGCTGCCGGGATCTTCGCCTTCGCCTTGACCGCCGGCTCGCCCCGGGGCTTGTCATCCTCGGACATGTTTCCTCACTCGCTCCGGGTTCGACGACATCACGAACTGTGCCACCCTTCCACCACCGGTCTAAGCACAGCGTGAAAACCGAGCAAAGGCGGCCGACCCGCAATCTACCGGTCAAAACCATGGCCGGTGCTGGTCCGGGAGGGCGCATGGCAGGGGAACGGAGCCGTCAGGATACTCGCGTCGGACGGTTCCCTCACGTCCCCGGATGAGCGCCCGCGGTGGCGATCAAGGGCGTGCGCCTCGCGACGTGGGCTTGTCCGCGCCCCGGGGCGTCCTTCGCCTACGGAATATCACACACGGTCATCGAGCGACACCCCCTGACCCGTCGGCGCGGCGGGCGAGGAGGCGGCGCTTGCCGCCGGGCACGTCGTGCTGGTCCAGAACCGCGAACCCGGCGGGCAGCAGCGCGGCGGGCTCCCCCTCGGCCAGGCACCACTCGGCGGGCAGCGACGGACGGGCGCGCCGCGCGTCCGAGGTGAACGCCTCCCAGGCCAGCAGCCCGCCCGGCGCGACGGCCCGCGCGGCGGGTCCGAGCAGCGCGCGGTCCCAGTAGCCGGTGCACAGGACGAGCGCGAAGGCGTCCGGCGGGGGCCGCCACACCTCCAGGTCGGCCTCCTCGACCGAGATCCGGCCGGAGAGGCCGTCCCGGCGGGCCGCGGCGGTGAGCCGGGCGAGCGCGACGCCGGAGATGTCCACGGCGAGGACGTCGCGGCCGCCGCGCGCGGCCAGCAGCGCGCTCCCGGACGGCCCGGAGGCGAGATCGAGCACCGGGCCGTCCGGCAGCGGCGAGGTCAGCGCCCGCTCCGCCAGCGGATGCGCCGCCGCCGGTTCCGCGGCGCCCTCGTACTTCGCGTTCCACCGCTCCCGGTCCGCGTCCCCCACACCGCGACCCTACAAGGGGGCCGCACGGGGCCGCCGGTCAGCGGCGCTCGGCGGTGAGGAGGATGAACATGGCGCTCGGGAAGCCCTTGTGCCACCAGGGGTCGTGGTCGAGCTGCTCTTCCGTCGGGTGCGGCTCGCGGAGGTCGGTGATGACGAAACCGGCGTCCCGGAGCGTTCCAGAGTAGTACTCCAGCGGCCGGAGCCAGGATGTGATCATCGAAGGGGAGACCATGCCGTCCACCACGAAGTGCTGGTCGACGCCCCGGGTCACGAAGTACTGGGCGGCGGGCACGGAGGTCAGCGCGCCCAGCTCGGAGTCCTTCACGTAGAAGCAGGGGTGCAGGGTCAGGATGATCAGCCGCCCGCCGGGCCGCAGCACCCGCCCGAACTCCTTGATCGCGCCCGTCGGGTCGTGCAGGTGGCTGAACAGGTGGTTGCAGACGACGAGGTCGAACAGGCCGTCGGCCAGGGGCATGTCGTCGACGCTCGCGCAGGTGAACGACAGCGACCCGCCGGGCGCGGCGGACGGCGGGCTCCCGGCGGCGTCGACCAGCCCCCACGCCGCGTCGATCAGGCCCTGGCACACGTCGACGCCGACGACCCGCGCGCCGCGGGCGGCCAGCGTCCGCGCGAGGTAGCCCTCGCCGCACCCGGCGTCCAGGACCCGCTCCCCGGCGCACTCGCCGACCGCCTCCAGGACGGCGCGGTCGGTCAGCTCGGTGCGGTACCTGTCCCGGCCCTCCCGGATGACCTTCACCCAGTACGCGGAGTTGTTCTCCCATCGTCTTCGCGTCATGTCCGCGATCGCTCGCGCCCGGTCGTCCACCAGTTCCCCTTCCCACGGCATGGGATCAGGCCATGCCCTTGAGCCGCCGCACCAGCTGGTTGACGGTGCCGCGGATGCGTCTGTCCCGGCAGTCGGCGCAGCGCAGCTCCAGCGCGAGGATCAGCTCGGTGAGCTTCCCCCCGAACGTGGGGTCGCGTTTCAGCGCCAGCGGGATGTAGGTCGACGCCAGGTAGTACACATAGGCGTCGTTGTAGGTCGTGATCTCCCGCAGGACCTCCCGCGCCGTGTTGCGCAGCGGAAGGGAACTGGGCAGCGTGAAGTCGGAGCTGAGCCGCCCGTCCCGCGAATAGGTGGGGAACGACCATTCCTCCAGCGCCGCGTAGACGGGCATCGCCTCAAGCTGCCGCCGGTACCGCTCGGCGAGGTCGAAGTCGCCCGTGCTGATGAGCGCGCCCATCACGACGCCGCGCATCATGAACGCCGCCTGGCGGCCGGGGACCTCGAAGCCGAGTTCGGCGTCCATGGTCCCGGTCACCTTGCTGACCTGGTGCGTGAGGATGTTCAGCGCCAGGATCGAGTGGAAGGAGTAGGTCTTGCGGTTCAGCCTCGGCGCCAGTTCGACCGACGACTCGAACAAAGGCTGCGGGTCGGTGAGGAGCCCGTGCCCCGGTTCGACCGAGTAGAGCGACTCCAGGGCGCGGTCCTGCTCGCGGCCCCAGAAGCGGGCGATGAACGAGGAGACCTTCTGGGTCGCCTCGCCGCGCACGATGTGCAGCGCCGCCTCAAGGGCGTTCAGCAGGTGCTGCTGGGCGACCGTGGACGACTCGAACGTGTCGAGGTCGACGGTGAGGCCCTCGGCGCTCAGGTCGGCGACCAGGACGTCGCGGCGTTTCCGGATGGCGTGCGCCATCGAGTACTCCGCGATTCCCGGCACCGACGACATGAGGCTCTGCAAGGACCGGCCGCTGACCCGGTCGAGCCATTCGGTGTTGTCCCACAGCCGGAATATCGTGCTCTCGTCCAGCCCGGAGAAGGCCGCGACGTCGGACATGTTGAGGCCCATGTCCTTGGTGATCTCCGAGAGGGACTTCGGCGCGCCGTCCGGTGCCATCACTCGCCCTACAGCCTGGACTTGGTGGAACTCCGATCGTAGCGAAGCGCCAGGCAAGCCGAACGGCTCGGCGGAGTATGCCTCCGGCGGGTGTTCCGGTCCCGGGTCCGGTCCTGGGTCCGGTGCCGGTGTCGAGTGATGCGGCGGCAGGAGGAGGCCGCCCGCCGCGGGGCGGTGGGGACTCCCGGGTGCCGCGCACGTCCCCTCGTCGGCGGCGGGCAAGGCCCGCCCATGCGCGACCACCACGGGATCCACCCCGGCGCCGCCCGGCCCACGAGGCCCGGTGCCGCCGGTTCCGCCGCCGGTGACGGGGTCGCCCGTCCCGGCGGCGCGCGGGGTCATGGCAACCGCCACCCTTCCCGCACCGCCATGCCGAACCAGAACGTGGACGTCCCGTTGCGGTTGCGGTGGGTGCCGTGGTCGACGGAGAGCGCGCGGATCAGAACGAGGCCCCGCCCGTGGTTCTGGAGCGGTTCCTCGGGGGCGCGCTGGGGGCCGGGCTGGCCGCCGCCGTCGGTGACCTCGATCCGGACGAACCGGTCGATGTGCAGGGCCGACAGCATGACGGTCCCGTCCCGGCGCGGCCGCGCGTACAGGACCGAGTTGGTGAGGGCCTCGCTGGTCAGCAGCTCCAGGTCGGCGAGGTCGGAGCGGTCCGCGCCGAAGTACTGGCCGACCAGCTCGCGGATGTAGGAGCGGCCGAGCCGGACGGCGGCCGGTGTCGCGGCGAGGTCCAGCTCGCCGAGGAGGCGCCCGAACGACTTTCCGTTGTTCCAGGCGGACGAGGATGCGAGCTCCAGCGAGGGAGCGGGTGCCGGGGCCGGTGCCAGGACCGGCGTCCCCGACCACGCGTCTGGTGCGTTCATGGCAGCGACGGCTTCACGTCTCCGTGTCGGGCTGTAAGCGAACATGTGTCCAATGGCCTGTTGTGTGATGGCCTGCTGGGTGTCGGACATCGGCCTTGCGCTCGCGGGCCGGGCGACCGGCGCCCGCCCCGCATGCCAGTCACCCTGGCGCACCGTCCCCCGTCCGGTCACCGACGCTTGCACGCGTGCAAGGGCCTTGCGCCACGCTGCTGAGGGTCACTCCACGTCGTTGATCCGCGACGTGGCGCCCATCCGCCGTGTCGCCCGGACGCGGCGCCGCGCCATGCCGCACCCATGTCGCGCCGTGCCCGCGCCGTGCCCGCGCCGTGCCCGCGCCATGCCGCCCCGCCGCACGTCGCGGAGATGTCCGGAGTCGCTGAGCTGGGGTTTCGGACAACCCCCCGGCCCCGTAGACCTGATGCCGGGCCGGTGCGGTGCCGGTCCGGGACGAGGGGAGCGGCCGTGAGGTTCAGCGTGCTGGGGACGCTGGAGGCGCGGGACGATGACGGGGCGGTCGAGCTGTCGCCGAAGCTGCGGGACCTGCTCGCGCTCCTGCTGTGCGCGCCGAACGCGGCGGTCGGCACCGAGCGGCTGGTCGACGGGCTGTGGGGCGAGGCGGCGCCGCGCTCGGCGCGCACGACGCTGCGCGGCTACGCCAGCCATCTGCGCCGGGCGTTGGGTGAGGAACGCCTTACCTTCCGGTCAGGGGGTTATGTCCTCCTCGTCCAAGACGGGGAGCTCGACGCCGCGCGCTTCACCGACCTCGCCGGGACCGGGCGCCGGGCCCTCGCGGCCGGCGACCACGAGCGCGGCGCCGCGCTGCTGCGGGAGGCGGCGGCGCTGTGGCGCGGCGTCCCCTTCGACGGGCAGGACCATCTCGCCGCCGTCCGGCGGGAGGCGGTGCGGCTCGGCGAGCTCCGGCTCGCCGCGACCGAGGCCCGGATCGACGCCGACCTCGCCCTCGGACGCCACGCCGACCTCGTCGGGGAGCTGCGCTGCGTCGTGGTCGACGACCCGTTCCGCGAGCGTCCCCGCGCGCAGCTGATGCTCGCCCTCTACCGCCTCGGCCGGGCCGCCGAGGCGCTGGAGGTGCTCCGGGAGACGCGCGCGCTGTTCGCCGCCGAGCTGGGGCTGGACGTCAGCCCGTCGCTGCGGGCGCTGGAGCGCGCGATCCTCAGCCACCATCCCGCCCTCAACCTCGGCCACGGTCTCGGCCACGGTCTGGCGCTCAGCCCCGCACCCGGTACACGCTGAGCGCCGCCGCGCCGTCCGGGCCGGGCGTGGTCAGGACGGCGAGGCCGCCGCCGAGCGCGAGCGGGGCGCCGGGCAGGTCCTCGGCGAGCGTGCGGCCCGCCGCGTCCAGAAGCGGGAAGGCCGGCCTCCCGCCGCCGGGCGCCGCCGGACGGGTCGCGGTGAGCCACGGCCCGAGCGCGCGGAACGCGGTGAGCCCGGCGGTCCGGGGCAGGTCGTTGATCCGGGCGGTGCCGTCGCCGATCTCGATGGTGACGGCGTGCTCGCCCGCCCCGCCCACGTCGCCCTCCCCGGTGCGGCACACGACGAGCGCGCCGGTGCCGCCGCAGCCGCCCAGCCGCGCGCCGGTCCGCGCCAGCTCGCGCCCGGTGGCCCGGTCGAGAACGGCGGCGCCGTCGCCCACCGTCACGACGAGCGCGCGCCCGCCCGCGAACTGGAGCCTCGGGTCGCGGTAGCGGCCGCCGGTGTGCCACCGCTGCCTCCCGTCGGACGCGCCGTAGGCGATGAGGTCGGTGTGCGGCTCCACCCCGTACCTCTCCGCCTTCCCGAGCCGCGCCGCGATCACGAGGTCACCCGCGGGGTCGAGTTCGGGCACGACCCCGCTCCGCCGCCACAGCTCGCGCCGCGTGGACGTCGCGAACGCGACCGTCCGCTCGCGCTCGCCGCCGCCCCCGGCGCCCGCGCCGTAGTCCGTCACCCGGACGGCGAACGTCGCGTCGCCGACCGCGTAGAGGTTCACGCCGTCGCCGGCCACGGCCTTCTTCCAGCGGACGCGGCCGTCCCGCAGGGACAGCGCCGCGATCCCCTGCGAGCCCTGCCCCTCGTATTTGACGAGGCTCAACGTCTCGCCGCCCACGTGCGCGAGGCGGGGGAGGCCGAGCGAGGCGACGCGGTCGCCGCCGCCGAGGGAGTCGCCGGCGCGCCTCGTCCAGCGGGTCTCGCCGGTCCGCGCGTCCGCGACGACGTGGCGGCGGTCGTCGGAGCCGCCGGGGCCGGTGCCGGAGATCAGGACGGCGTCGCCGTCCAGCACCGCGCTCGACACGCCGCGGATCGTGTCCGCCTTCGCGGTCCAGAGCGGGCGCGCCTCGACGCGCAGCGGCTTCTGTGAGGAGGGCGCCGGGGCGGGCTCCTCCGGCTTGCCGGTCTCGGACGCGCCGTACACCGCGAGCCCGTCGTACAGCCCGCGCCTGACGAGGAGCGCGGCGAAGCGGTCGGAGAGCGCGGCGGGCCGTCCGGGCGGCGTCGCGCCGAGGCCGTTCGCGGCGCGGTCGGCGACGGCGCCCGCGCGGCGGTTCCCGTCGAGCGCGCGGCTCGCGAGCACGCGGTCGCGCCACACCAGGTCCGGCTCGACCGACGACGCGCCCTTGAACAGCGGCTTCTTCGCGGTGAACGGGCGGCCCCCCGGACGGATCGTCACCAGCCGCCCCGAGTAGGCGGCGCAGGCGATCAACGTCCGGCGGTCGTCCACGCAGCCGAGGACGGGGCCGGGGGTGCCGGCGGCCTCCTCCGCCTCCAGCGAGGCGACCTGGACGCGTCCGGTCGCCGAGTCGAGCGCCATCGTCCGGAACCGCGTGGACGGCCCGCCCGCGATCCGCTCCCGCACGGTCACCGCGGCGGTGCCGCCGGCCGCCGCCTGGACGTGCGCGCCCTCGAAGGCGCCCGCGAGGTCCCAGCGCTTGCGCCCCGTCATCAGGTCGAGGCCGAAGACGGCGGCGCCGTCCCGCACCTCCCTCGGCCGCCACGGCTCGCCAGCGGCGCTCTCGCCGAGCACGGTGCCGCCGTCGATCCGGAACGCCCAGCCGTCCTGGTGCTCCCAGAGCCTGCGTCCCGCCGCCGCGTCGAACGCGACCGTCCGCAGGCGAAGCCGCCCGGTTGAGCGCACACCGGCCAGGACGACGCGCCCGTCGGCGGCGAGCAGCCTGGTCTCCTGCTCGCGGTCGTCGTCGGCGCCGCGGAACAGGGCCTGCTTCCACAGGACGCGCCCGTCCTCGCCCGACAGCGCGGCCACCCCGCGCTCCTCGCCGCCGGCGCCCTTCGCGTACTGGACGATCACCGACCAGCCCCCGGGAGAGGTGTCCGCGTCGACGAGCACGGGCCCGCCGGACAGGCCCCGCACGCCCTCGGCTTCCGGCGGCCCGTCGTAGGCGAGCGCGCCGTCCCCGCCGAGGAGCGGGTCGCCGCCGTCGGCCGACCAGCGGATCGTCCCGGTCCGGGCGTCGGCCACCACCAGCCGTCCCGCCGAGGCCGACCGCCCGGTGACGACGGCCGCGCCCCCGCGCAGTTCGGCCCCGTCGACGTCCGTCATCCCGAGCGTCCGCTCGTCCCACAGGGGGTTCCGTCCGAACGCGAGGGACCGGGGATGCGCCTCCCCCCTCGGAAGTGCCGCCGTGGCGGGGCCGTCCCCCCGCGACCTCACCACGACGATCACCGTGAGCAGCAGCAGGGCCGCCGCGACCGCGCCGACCGCGCCCGCCCGTCCCCGCAACCGCCCTCGGCTCATCCCCGGTTCCCTCCCGATCTCCCGGGATTCTGGCACGAACCCGTTGGAACGGGATGGGAACCGGGTTGGGGCGGCCGTTACCCGAGCAGCACAGCGACCGCGGCCGAGGTTTCGGGATGCCGGACGAGCAGCGCCCCCGCCGCACCGCTAGCGGACGCGGTCTCCGTCCAGCCGCCCGGGTAGCCGAGCAGCGCGGCGACGGCGTCGCAGGTGTCCGGACGCGCGGCCAGCAGCTCCGACACCGGCCCTCCGGCCGGCGCGGCGGCTCCCGCGCCCGCCCCCGGGGCGGACGCCTCCCACGGCGGCGCCCACGCGTCCACCGCCCCGAGCGTCGCCGGGAACGTGCGGCCCGCCTCGCGGACGAGCACCGGCACCAGCTCGCGCGCGTGCTCGCGCAGCGTCGTGATCAGGCCGGGCAGCCACGGCAGCAGCACCGCGTCGGGCAGCCGCGCGAACGCCTTCGACATCACCTCGACGACGAGCGCCGCCAGCGCGGGGAACGGCACGAGCGCCTGCACGAACCCGCTCATGTACAGCGGGAACGACGGGATCACCAGCGGGTTGGCGAGCAGCTCGTCGCACCGCTCCCGCAGCTCCGCGAGCGAGGCCATGCCGAGCTGCGACCGCGCCGCCCACAGCAGCGCGACCTTCGCGGGCGCCTCCGGATGCGACTGCCGGACCGCCAGTTCGAGCTGGGCGTGGTCGCAGCCGAGCGACAGCGCCAGGCTCTCCATCCCGAACAGGAACCCGAGCATCGCCCCGACCTGCCGGACACCGGTGTCCTCGTCGGTGAACGCGGTCGGCAGCAGCGTGCAGTAGTGCGCGTAGCCCTCGGTCACGAACGCCTCGCACCACGCCGGAAGCTCCGGCTCGCTCGCGCGGTAGTAGGCGAGCAGCCGCCGGACGCGCCGCAGCACCTCCGGCGCGTCGTCCACCGTCCGCTCGGCCGCGAGCAGCTCCACCGCGCGCGCCCCGAGCTCGTCGGCGAACCGGCGCCCGCCCAGGTAGAGCGTGGCGTCCTCCACCGCCTCCAGCGCGATCGCGGCGGTCGCCTTCGGATCCCACACCGCGCGCCGCAGCCGCTGCTCCAGCACCTGCTCGACGGTGACGCCCTCGTAGCCCAGCTCCACGATCGAGCGCTGGTTGCGGCCGATCGCGAGGTCCCAGCTCTCCTGGATCGACCGCTCGCCCAGCTCGCGCGACCCCATGATCGGACGGACCGCGTCGTCCGGCAGCAGCCGCCGCAGGATCCACAGCAGCCGCGAGCACGACGCCAGCGCCGGGTCGGCGTCCAGGTCGAGCAGCGCCCGCTGGATCGTGCGCTTGGTCAGGTCGAGGCCGAGCGGCTCCAGCCGGTCCAGGACGTCGCGCGCCAGCGGCGGCAGCGACTCATAGCCGACCGAGCCGACCCGGTCGCCGCCGAGCAGGATCTCGCACAGCCGCCGCACGTCCCGGCGGCCGGGCACGGAGTCCTTCTCGATGCAGGTGACCGCCGCGTCCTGGAAGTCGTAGGGCGTCGGCCGCGCCCGCCCGCGCATCCCCGCCAGCAGGATCGAGGTCTCGAACACCGCGATCGCGTCCGCCGTGCTCGACAGGTACCCGTTGCGCCGCGCCAGCCGGACGATGTCGACGCACCAGCCGAGCAGCTCCGACTCGTCCAGGCCGTCCAGGACGGGCGGGCTCGCCAGATACCCCGACAGCCGGTCGGTCGCGGGCTCGGCCGCGGGGGCCCTGGACGGCTTGGGGGCCTTCCGCTTCGCGGCGCCCTTCTGGCCCTCCAGCCGGAACGGCGTCACGCCGCCGCGCTTCAGCGCCTTCGCGAACGTCGCCGCCGCGATCGACACCGACCCGGGCGCGAGCCCGAACTGCGCCTCGATCGCCGAGTGGCTGGAGGGGATGAGCCCGTAGCTCCAGCGCGTCCCGGTCCGCGGCGTGATCTCGTAGGGCTCGGCGTCCGCGGACAGCCCGAACTGCTCCACCCGGCTCGCCGCGTGGAACGCGCCGCACACGTACAGGCACTCGGACGGGTCGGCGCCGGTGGCCGCGAGGTGCTCGCGCATCCGCGTCCACATGTAGCGCTCGCGGTCCTCGTCGCGGCGGTCCCGGCCCGGCCGCTCGGGGCGCAGCCGCCGGAACAGGCTGCCGATCAGCACCATCACCTGCCGGTAGGTGGCGTAGTCGGCGCCCGCCAGCGGCTGCTCGACGTACTGGTCCCACCATTCCGACCAGTGCCGCACCTTCCCGTGGTGCAGCAGGTGCTCCTCCAGCTCGGCGAAGCCGGGACGCAGGTCGCCGATCTCGATGCCGACCGCGTCGCCGTGCAGCGCCGCGTCGTCCTCGTCCTCGCCCTCCTCGGGCTCCTTCCGCTCGGCGGACGGCTCCTCGCGGGGCTCCCACTGGAACACGTGGTCCGTCGACCGGTCGACCAGGACGACCTCGACGCCCGGCGTGTCCAGCGCGTAGGCGATCGCCTGGTACTCCGCCGACGCCTCGGTGATCGGCGCGATCACGCTCAGCGGCGCCCACGCCGCCGGGAAGCCGTCCAGCTCGCTCGCGAACGCCTGGAGCGCCACCGGCAGCCGGCAGTTGCGCAGCTCCTCCAGCAGCGGCGCGAGGTCCTCGCACAGCTCCAGGTAGATCACCGACGGCCGCTTGTCGCGCAGCCGCCGCGCCATCGCCAGCGCCGACGCGGGCGAGTGGTGGCACACCGGGAAGATCTCCGGCTCCTCGCCGAGCGCCCGGCCGACGTCGTCGACCATGCCCGACAGGATCCCGGCCACCGCGTCCCGCGCGCCGAACGCGCGCGCGGCCTCCTCCAGCTGCTCCCGCAGCGCCTCGAAGGTGCTCACGACAGCGTCGAGATCGCCTGGCGGCCGCCCTCAAGGAAGCCCTCCCAGGGGCCGCCCTTGTCCTTCTTGCTGCGCGGCTCGACGACGCCGTGCCAGAACTTGTTCAGGATCGCGAGGTCCTCCGGGCTGCGCCGGGCCAGCGACCCGACCAGCGAACCGCCCAGCGTCTCCGGCCGCAGCGTCGCGTCCCCGAAGAACCGGCTGTGCAGGATCGCGTCCTCCAGCACGCCGATCTGCTCGGCGGTCGACAGCGCCGACTCCAGCTTCTCGTCGTCGCTGGTCGCCGACGCGGCCGCGGCGCGCAGGTCGGCGAAGCTCTGGAGCAGGACGTCCAGCAGCGTCGGCGGCAGCTCCAGCTCGATCTGGTGGCGGCGCAGCAGCTCCTCGGTCCGGAACCGGACGATCTCGGCCTCGCTGCGCTTGTTCGTCACCACCGGGATCCGGACGAAGTTGAACCGCCGCTTCAGCGCCGAGGACAGGTCGTTGACGCCCCGGTCCCGGCTGTTGGCCGTCGCGATGATCGAGAAGCCGGGCTTGGCGAACACGATGTTGTCGTCGTCCAGCTCGGGGATCGACACGTACTTCTCCGACAGGATGGAGATCAGCGCGTCCTGGACGTCGCTGGTCGAGCGGGTCAGCTCCTCGAACCGGCCGATCACCCCCGCCTCCATCGCCGTCATGATCGGCGAGGGGATCATCGACTCCCGGGACTGCCCCTTGGCGATCACCATGGACACGTTCCACGAGTACTTGATGTGGTCCTCGGTGGTGCCCGCCGTGCCCTGCACGACCAGCGTCGAGTTCCGCGAGACCGCCGCCGACAGCAGCTCGGCGAGCCAGCTCTTGCCCGTCCCCGGGTCGCCGATCAGCAGCAGCCCGCGGTCGGAGGCCAGCGTCACGATCGCGCGCTCGACGAAGCTGCGGTCGCCGAACCACTTCTGCTTGACCTCGCGGTCCAGGCCGTCGGCGCGCTCGGAGCCGAGCACGAACAGCCGCACCATCCGCGGGCTCAGCCGCCACGAGAACGGCTTGGGGGAGTCGTCGATCGACTCCAGCCAGTCCAGCTCCTCGGCGTACTTCACCTCGGCCGGGGCGCGCAGCATGCCATCGGTCATGATGTCTCCTAAAAGATCAGTGGAACGTCGTCCGGGGGACGCGTCAGGCGAGGAAGTTCTTCAGCTCGGCCACGAGCTTGCGGATGTGCCCGGAGATGACGGGCGTCCCGAGGTTCCTGAACCGCTCCCGGAACCAGGGGTTCACGATCTGGGTGCCGGAGCTGTTCACGGACCCGACCGGGATGAACTTCACCCCCGAGCGGTGCACGGCCTGGATCCCGTCCAGCAGCGGCTGCGACCGGTCGAACTCGTAGAAGTCGGAGATCCACACCATCACGGTGTTGCTCGGGTCGGAGATCTTCGGCCGCGCCATCTCCATGGCCACCGGGCCGTCGTTGCCGCCGCCGAGGTTCGTGCGCAGCAGCACCTCGAACGGGTCGTTCACCCACGGCGTCAGGTCGAGCGCCCGCGTGTCGTAGGCGATCAGGTGCACGTCGACCTTCGGCAGCCCCGCGAAGATCGACGCGAGGATCGTGCAGTTCACCATCGAGTCGACCATCGAGCCCGACTGGTCGACCACCACGATCATCTTCGCGGGCGTCGTCCGCTTCGCGGTGTGCCGGTAGAACAACCGGTCGACGTAGAGCCGCTCGTCCTCGGGGCTCCAGTTCGTGAGGTTCTTCCAGATCGTCCGTTCGAGGTCGAGGTTGCGGAACACCCGCTTCGGCGGGACGGAGCGGTCGAGCGTCCCCGCGCTCGTCTGCTGCACCTGCGTCCGCAGCACCTCCGCGACCTCGTCGACGAACCTGCGGATCAGCGCCTTGGCGTTGGCCAGCGCCACCCCCGACAGGTTCGCCTTGTCGCGCAGCAGCTGCTCGATGAGCGACATGCTCGGCGTCAGCCTGCTCGCGAGCCTCGGATCGGCCAGCACCTCCCGCAGCCGCATCCGCCGGACGAGGTCGCCCTCCACCTCGGTGAGCACGCCCGCGGTCGCCCCCGCGCCCTCCTCGCCGAGCGCCTGCTTCAGCCACCCCGCGTCCTGCTGCCACCCGGCGAGCTGCTGCGCGCTGACGTTGCCGCTCCCGGTGCAGAACACGTTCAGCAGCAGCTTCGACACCAGCGCCGCCCGCCGCACCCGCTCCCCGGAGTCCTCTGGCGGAGCGTCCGCCTCGCTCGCCGTATCGGCTGTATCGGCTGTATCGGCGGCGGGCGGGGGCCTCATCAGGTCGGCCAGCTCGGCGGCCAGCTCCGGGAAGCGCTGGACGACGTTGTCGACCGACACCCCCGGGTCGAGGAGGGAGGCGGGCAGGCCGAGGTCGTCGACGATCGCGACGCTCGCGGCCTCCAGGGACGGCTGCTCCTCGGGGTCGAACACCCGCGCCAGCAGCCGCCAGTAGAGCACCTGCCGCCGCGTGTCGTCCGCGCTCTGCCCGGTCTCGAATTCGATGGTCATTTGCGCAGCAACCGTCCCGCCCGCTCGCGCAGCACGGTGACGACGTCGCCGGACTTCGCCACCGCCTTCACCACCTTCGGATCGGTCGGGCCGAGCGCCCAGTCGCCGGTGTGCGCCTCGACGGGCTTCTTCTTCACCGTCGCCTGGACGGCGAGCGGTTGCAGCCGCCATCGGCCGCCGTCCCAGCGCAGGAGCCCGATACAGGACGTGGACGCCGCCACCAGCGCGGGGGTCAGCGGCCCGCAGGAGGGGAGCCGCTCGACGTCCACCTCGATCTCGTGGCCGTCCAGCGACCAGGTGGTGCCGTTCACGGTGTGGCCCTCCACCAGCACGGGCTCGGAGATCCGGACCGGGTGCCGCTCCAGCGGCGGGACGGCGGGGGCGACCGACCCGGCGAGCATCAGCCGCGCGGTCGCGAACGGGTCGGCGGCCTCCGCGAGCGTGGCCCTCGCGTCGTCCCACCGGAGATGGCCGGCGCTCAGGGGAAGGTCCTGGACGGTGACGCTCCGCCGCTCCGCCAGCGCCGCCATCAGCACGGGGTGCCCGCCGAGCAGCTGCCAGACGGCCGGGCCGACGATCGTGTCGACCTTCGGCGCGGCGACGCCGGTCCGCACCAGGCGCGTGCCGCCGGACGACTCCAGGACGCCGTGCACCTCGATCTGGACGGCCGTCCCGTGCTCGTGCACGTCCACGCCCAGGGGGAGCAGCCGCCCCGACACGGTCTCGGGGGCGCCGCCGCCGGGCAGGCCGGGCTGCGCCAGCAGCACGCCGCGCGCCCACAGGTCGGCCCACCGCCGGACGGGCAGCCGGTCCATCGTCGCGACCGGGCACGAGGCCCGCAGCTCGGCGGCCAGGCCGTCCAGCAGCACGCCGAGCCGCCGCAGCCGGGGTTCGGCGAGCACCGCCTCCAGCGTCTGGTCGGACGCCGAGACCAGGTCGTGGTCGACGCCCCGCCAGCCCGCGATCGCCAGCTCGTTCAACCAGGACCGGCAGCCGCTGAGCAGGTTCGCCGGGACGTCTCCGCCGCCCGTCCCGGCGGGCTCCTCCCAGGCGGCGCGTTCGCGTCCGAGCGCCGCGTCGAGCCGCGCGAGCAGCGCGTCGTGTACCGCGCCGAACACCGCGGCCCGCGCCCCGGCCAGCGCCGCGATCTGCTCGTCGGCGACCGAGCCGGCCGCCAGCTTCCCGGTCGCCTCGCTCACCGGGCGGCCGAGCGGCGAGCCCTCCAGCGCCCCGGCCAGCGCGGCGAGCGCCGCCGCGCGCTGCTCACCGAGCCGCCCGAGCCCGTGCACGAGCGCGTCGTCGAGGCCGTCGGCGAGGCCGAGCGCCTCCTCCACTCCCGCCGGTGTTCCGACCAGCGCGGCCAGCTGCACCCCGAGCATCAGCGCACCCCCGCCGACGAGGACGGGAACCAGTGCATCTCCGGCAGCGGTTCCACGGTCTCGGGCAGCTCCAGGTAGGCCAGGTGCCGCAGGAACCGGCTGAAGACCACGGCTGCCGGGGCGGGCTCCCGTCTGCCCTTCATGCGGTCGATGAGGTTCTCGCCCTCACCGACCTCGACGCGCAGGTACCGCGCGACCCGGTCGAGCCCGTACTGGCGCACCGCCTCGTCGGCCAGCGCCTGGAGGTGCTTGCAGGTGTAGTACCCGCTCAGCCCGCCGCACGGCCGGTTGTTGTTGGTGCTGCAACTGAACCCGTAGGTGCTCGCCGTGATGGACGAGACGTACACGCGGGCGGCGTCCGAGCCGCTGGACACCACCCCCTGCAGCCGTCCGTCCGCCAGCTCGACGAATGGTACTTTCGCGAGCTTGCGCGGTTCGACGGGCGGCACCACCCGCGCCGCGCTGTGCTGTTCCCACGCGGCGGTATCCGCGTTCATCGACTCTCGACCCCCACCCAAACGGACGATCATGAACCGGAAAGCTACCGGGACCCGAACCCCGTACGGGCCCGAATCCCTCAGCCGCCAGAACACTCTCAGTAAGGTCCGACAGTCCGAGTCCTGCCTGCTCAGCCCGCCGGATGGAGGACGGTCGTGCTCCAGCGGCCCCAGTCGAGCTGCGCCTCCTGCCGCTTGGCGAGACCGATCGCAGCCTCCAGCGCGGCCTGCAACTCGCTCTCCCCGGCCCGCCCGCCCGCCAGCCCGTCCAACTGCGACAGGACGTGCGGGTAGAGGACGGCGGCATGACCGGTCGGCACCGGCCCGTCGCAGCCGAGGAAGGCCACCGGCCGGTCGAGGCTCCGCCGCAGCGCCCTGGTGTGGGCCGCCGCCGCACCGTCCTGGCACCCGAGGACGATCACCCGCGCGGCCAGCCCGTCGCCGCCGCCCCCGCGCAACCCGGCGAGGTCCAGGCCGCCGACCAGCGGACGCGTCCCGGCTTCGACACAGTGATCGTCCAGCAGCACGACCTGCGCCGCCCGGAGGGCCTCCCGCCGCCGCTCGGCACTGTCGGCGACGCACAGCCGGACGTCGAGCCCGCCGAGGCCCGAGCACAGCGCGTCCACCTCCCGCAGCCGCCGCGCGATCCCGGTGGTGCGGCTCCGCGTGACCAGCGCGACCGCCAACGGCCGAGGCAGCACCCCGTTCGGCGCCCGCGACGCCCCGAGCGAGGGGACCAGCGCGGGCAGATGCGGCAATAGCCGCTCCGCCTCAGGATCGTGGACCTTCACGTTCATCGACCCCGACCCGTCGGCCCTGACCTCGCACTCGATGGACAGGATGATGTCGGCGAGCGGGTCTCCGGATTCCCGCTCCTCGGCGAGTTCCCGGTTCCCCTCGATCACGCCGCCGACCGTCCCGGTCAGAGCGGTGATCGTGCCGACCGTGACCCATGCCAGCAGGTTGCCCTGGAGGTCGGTGGCGACATTGACCGCGACACCGAGCGCGGAGGCCGAGACGGCGCTGACGAGGCCGACGAGGTACGGCCGGAGCTTGCGGCTCATGCCCGCCCCGCCTTGGCGAGCCCTTCACGCGCCCGCGCGATGATCGCCTCCGACGAGGTTCCGGCGGCGAGGACGTCCTCGAACAGCGCCGCCGCCGCCTCCCGGTCGCCGTCCCGCAGATGCAGGAATCCGAGGTTGTTGACCGCCTTGAGGGTCGCGGGGTGGCCGGGGCCGAGCTTGCGGGTCCGGACGTCGTGGACCTCCCGCAGACGCGCGAGGGCCTCGTCCCGCCGTCCGATATCCGCGAGCACCGCCGCGAGTCCGGACTGCGCGTCCAGCGTCCGCGCGTTCTCTCCGCCGAGGACGACGCGGCACCGCTCGAAGGTCTCCCGCAGCATCCGCTCGGCGGTCCTGAGTTCCCCGGCGTCGCGGAGCACGGCCCCCAGGTTGGCTTGCAGCACCAGCGTCCGAGGACTGTCGGGCCCGTAGTACGCGAGGGCCTCGTTCAGCGCCTCGTGGGCCTCCTCCGCGGCCTCGTCGAACCGTCCCGACCCGTGCAGTGCCACGGCCAGATTCCCGCGAACGACCCCGGACGCTCCGTGTTTCCCGGGGACACTCGTCCGCCGGACCAGGGGGAGGCTCACCCGCAGGGCCTCCGGGCCGCCGACGCCGCGCTCGTACTGGAGGGCGGCCATGTTCGCCTGGACGCGTTCCCGCACCTCGGGGGAGGAACGCCGCACGGCGTCCTCCAAGGCGGCGTGGGCGGCGTCGACCTCTCCGAGGCCGTGCAGGGCGACACCCAGGTTGTTGCGCGCGATCACCGCCTGCGGGTCGTCCGGCGGAAGGGACTCCAGGATCCGCCGCAGCGCCGCCGCCGCCGACCTGTGGTGCCCGCCGCGGATCAGCCGCGCCGCCTCGGCGTTCAGCGGCCCGGCCCGGCGCCGCGCGGCCAGCCGCCGCCACCGCCGGAGCTGCACGAGGAGGATCACGACGAGCGAGGCCACCGCAAGCCACGCGCCCAGGCCGAGCCCGATCACAAGCGCGTCACGGCCGGCCTTGAGCGCCCAGGCGACCGGTATCACGGCCAGTAAAAGCGCGGCCATGACGAGCCTCCAGACGGCGGGCCACTCGAACGGCGCCCCCTTGGGCGACGGGTGAGCGGCGGCCGCCGGGAGCCACTCCGGACCCGGAGTGGCTGGGTCCGGCGCGAAGGCGCCTTTGACCCGCTTGGCCCTGGCGCGTTTGGGCGGCTCCAGGTTCGCGGTCATGGCGGCGGGCGTGGGGCGGGTGGACGGTTCTCTGGCCAGCGCCGATTCCAGCAAGACGGCGAGCCATGCCGGCACGCGGCTCAGATCGGGCGCCGAGCCGTCGATCTCGTCGATGAGCCCGGCCGGCGAGTCGGCCTGGAATGGCGGACGTCCGGTGGCCGCGTAATAAAGGACGCAACCCAGGGCGTACGTGTCCGCCTGGGCCGTAGGTTGCCCGCCCTGGAGGAGTTCGGGCGCTATGTATGCGGCATCACCGGTCACGGCCCCGGTGATGCCGAAGTCCACCAGCGCGGGCACTCCACCGGCCAGGACGACATTCGACGGCTCGACGCTCGGACGAGGCGCATCCGTCCTGTGCGCCGCCAGCGCCGACGCCAATCCTCTGCCCAGCCGCCGCAGCTCCTCCTCCTGGAGCGGGCCTGACTCCTCGACCATCTCCCTCAGCGTCCGCCCGGACGGATACGGGGTGGCGATATACGGCTGCGCCGCCGCCACATCGACGGTGTGGAAAGTGACGACGAAGCCGGGAATCCGGACGGCGGCGCGCAGTTCCCGCTCCAGCCGCCGCCGCGACGCCGTGTCCATCTCGG
The DNA here is from genome assembly GCF_009733595.1 of Actinomadura litoris. Classification (GTDB taxonomy): domain Bacteria; phylum Actinomycetota; class Actinomycetes; order Streptosporangiales; family Streptosporangiaceae; genus Spirillospora; species Spirillospora litoris. The sequence goes on from NZ_WOFH01000006.1 coordinate 191,843, forward strand.
GCGGCAGGAGGCGGAGCGTCACCTCGCGGCCTTCGGGGTCCGTCGCGCGGTATACGGAGCCCTCTCCGTCCCGGTCGAGGGGTTCGTGCACCGTGTAGCCGTCGATATTCATGACGGGATCCCTTAAACACCTGGTGATGGGGAGGTCTACTTCACGTTAGCGCTTCTCATGCGGGGCCGGGCGGAGCAGAATGAAAACCACGGCAGGTCCGAAAAGCCCTCGCTCCCACGCCCGTTAAAGCCCGCGCCCCCACAGGGAGGCCGCAGGCGGAGAAGGGGAGGGACATGACCTCCACGCACATCGCCGCGATCCCCACCGGCTTCGAGGGCGACGTCCTGACGCCGGACGGCCCCGGCTACGACGACGCCAGAACCGTTTTCAACGCGATGGTCGACCGGCGTCCGGCGGTGATCGCGCAATGCCGGAGTGACGCGGACGTCCAGCGCGCCGTACGGATGGCCCGCGCGCACGGAACGGAGATCGCCGTGCGCTGCGGCGGGCACGATGTCGCGGGCAACGCGCTCAGCGACGGCGGCCTCGTCATCGATCTGCGCCGGATGGACGACGTCGAGGTCGACCAGGAGGCGATGACCGTCCGGGTCGGCGGCGGCGCGACCACGTCGGCCCTGGATCGCGCCACCCAGCCGTACGGGTTGATGACGCCCGGGTCCAGGGCCTCCACGACGGGAGTGGGCGGGTTCACGCTGGGCGGCGGCTCGGGATGGCTGGAACGCAAGTACGGCCTCGCATGCGACAACCTCCTCGAAGCCGAGCTGGTGACGGCGGCGGGCGAGAAGGTGAAGGCCGGTGAGGACCGCAACCCGGATCTGTTCTGGGCCCTGCACGGCGGCGGAGGCAACTTCGGCGTGGTCACCTCGTTCACGTTCCGGCTGCACGAACTGCCGGAGGTGACCCTCGCCCTCCTGCTCTGGCCCGCCGAGGCGGGCGAGGAGATCGCCCTGGCTTACCGCGACCTCATGGAAACGGCTCCGGACGAGCTGGGCGGCACCGCGCTCTACCTCACGCCACCGCGCGAGGAGTTCGTCCCGGAGGAGATGCTGGGCAGGCAGGCGTTCGCCACCCTGCTCGCCTACGCCGGGACGGGTCCGGACGCCGACGCGGCGATCGCGCCCATGCTCGGCCTGGGCCACACCGGGGGAGTCGTCCTCGACAGGCCCTACGCGGACATGCAGGGCATGCTGGACGAGCCCGCCGGGCTGCGGAACCACTGGTCCGCGGAGCACCTGCACGACTGCCCCGACGCGGCGGTCGCGGCCTACAGCGCGCGGGCCGCCGGGATGATCGTCCCGTCGCCGTCGCTGCACACGCTGATCCCGGGCGGCGGCGCGCTGGCCGATCCCGGGGCGCGCTACCCCGTCCCGTGGCGGAACGCGGCGTGGACCGTCCACCCCATCGCCCTCTGGGAGGACGCGGCGGACGACGAGCGCGCCATCGCCTGGGTGCGAGCCGTCCGCGCCGACATGAAGCCCTACTCGACCGGTGACGTCTACCTGAACTTCATCGGCGACGAGGGACGCGGCCGGGTCGAGGCGGGGTTCGGCGCGGAGAACCACCGGCGGCTCGCGGAGGTGAAGGCGCGCTACGACCCCGGCAACCTCTTCCACCTCAACCAGAACATCAGGCCGGCTTGAGCGGTCGCGGTTAGTCTCGGGACATGACACGGCTACCACCGAATCCGGCTCTGATACAGCTTGAGGTCCTGGTGGGGGAATGGGACGTCGAGGTCCCGGAGATCCCGGGGGCGCGGGGGAAGGCCACCATCACCTGGATCGAGGGCGGCGCGTTCCTGCGGTTCCACACCGAGGCGCCCGATCCCGCCCCCGACGCGACGCTGATCATCGGGCGGGACGATTCGACCGATGAGTACACGTTGTTCCACTACGACTCGCGCGGGGTGTCCCGCGTCTATGGAATGGGATTCGACAACGGGCGGTGGCGGATGTGGCGCGACGCGCAGGGCTTCCACCAGCGCTTCGAGGGCACGGTCGCGCCCGACGGCACCACGATCCGGGGTGCCTGGGAGAAGTCGCCCGACGGCGCCGAGTGGCAGCGTGACCTCACGCTCGTCTACACAAAACGGCCATGAGGGATTTCAGGTCGCCGGATCGTTCGGTAATCTCGGGGACAGGCCGAGAGGCGCTGCAACGGGCTCATGCCCGCCACGCTCGGCTCGGGACGGTCCGCGCCGTCCTCACCCTTCACTCTGCAAACAAGGGCGCCTCCCAGAAACGGGAGGTGGCCAGTGCAGAAAAACGATGACGCGCTCCGGAGTCTGCTGGACCGGAGGATCGCGATCCTCGACGGCGCGTGGGGCACGATGCTCCAGGGCGCCGGCCTCACCCCCGCCGACTACAGCGGCGACCGGTTCGCCGACCATCCGCGCGACGTCGCGGGCGACCCCGACCTGCTGAACCTGACCCGGCCCGACGTGATCCTGGACGTCCACCGGCAGTACCTCGCGGCGGGTGCCGACATCACCACGACCAACACCTTCACCGCGACGAGCATCGCCCAGGCCGACTACGGCCTCGAAGCGCACGCCCGCGAGATGAACCTGCGCGGCGCGCGGCTCGCCCGCCAGGCGGCCGACGAGGCCGAGGGGCGGCGGTTCGTCGCCGGGTCCGTCGGCCCGCTGAACGTGACGCTGTCGCTGTCGCCCCGGGTGGACGACCCCGCCTACCGCGCGGTCACCTTCGACCAGGTCAAGGCGTCCTACGCCGAGCAGATCGCCGGGCTCGCCGAGGGCGGCGTCGACGTCCTGCTGATCGAGACGATCTTCGACACGCTGAACGCGAAGGCCGCGATCGCCGCCGCCCGCGAGGTGGCCCCGCAGCTGCCGCTGTGGATCTCGGTGACGATCACCGACCTGAGCGGCCGGACGCTGTCGGGCCAGACCGTCGAGGCGTTCTGGCGCTCGGTCGAGCACGCCGAGCCGCTGCTGGTCGGCCTGAACTGCGCGCTCGGCGCCGAGGAGCTGCGCCCGCACGCGACCGAGCTGGCCCGGCTCGCGGGCACCTACACCGCCTGCTACCCCAACGCCGGGCTGCCCAACGCGTTCGGCGGCTACGACCAGACGCCCGACGAGATGAGCCGGATGCTCGGCGAGTTCGCCGCGTCCGGCATGGTCAACGCCGTCGGCGGCTGCTGCGGGACGAGCCCCGAGCACATCGCGCGGATCGCCGCGGCCGTCGCCGACTCGGCGCCGCGCCCGGTGGCGCCCGAGCCGAAGGCCACCCGCTTCAGCGGCCTGGAGCCGTTCGCGATCGGCCCCGACACCGGCTTCGTCATGATCGGCGAGCGCACCAACGTGACCGGCTCCGCGCGGTTCCGCAAGCTCATCGAGGCCGGCGACCACCAGGCCGCCGTGGAGGTGGCGCTGGAGCAGGTCCGCGGCGGCGCCAACCTGCTGGACGTCAACATGGACGCCGACCTGCTCGACAGCGAGCGGGAGATGACGACGTTCCTCAACCTCGTCGCGACCGAGCCGGAGGCCGCCCGCATCCCGATCATGGTCGACAGCTCGCGCTGGAGCGTGCTGGAGGCCGGGCTGAAGACCGTCCAGGGCAAGGGCGTCGTCAACTCGATCAGCCTCAAGGAGGGCGAGGAGGTCTTCCTGGAGCAGGCCCGCCGCATCCGCGACTACGGCGCGGGCGTGGTCGTCATGGCCTTCGACGAGCGCGGCCAGGCCGACACGACCGAGCGCAAGGTCGAGATCTGCGGCCGCGCCTACGACCTGCTCACCCAGAAGGCGGGCTTCCCCGCCGAGGACATCATCTTCGACCCGAACGTCCTCGCCGTCGCGACCGGCATCTCCGAGCACAACGGCTACGCCAAGGCGTTCATCGACGCGCTCCCGCTGATCAAGGAGCGCTGCCCCGGCGTCCGCACCAGCGGCGGCATCTCGAACCTCTCGTTCTCCTTCCGGGGCAACGACGTCGTCCGCGAGGCGATGCACTCGGCGTTCCTGCTGCACGCCGTCCGCGCCGGCCTCGACATGGGCATCGTCAACGCCGGGCAGCTCGCCGTCTACGAGGACATCCCCGCCGACCTGCTCGAACTCGTCGAGGACGTGCTGTTCGACCGCCGTCCCGACGCCACCGACCGGCTCGTCTCCTTCGCCGAGAACGTCACCGGCAAGGGCAAGCAGCGCGAGGTCGACCTGTCCTGGCGGGACGCGCCGGTCGAGAAGCGGCTCGCGCACGCGCTCGTCCACGGGATCATCGACTTCATCGAGGACGACACCGAGGAGGCCCGGCAGACGCTGCCCCGCCCCCTGGACGTCATCGAGGGCCCGCTGATGGACGGCATGAAGATCGTCGGTGACCTGTTCGGCTCCGGCAAGATGTTCCTGCCGCAGGTCGTCAAGAGCGCCCGCGTCATGAAGCGCTCGGTCGCCTACCTCGAACCCTTCATGGACGCCGAGAAGGAGGAGAACCAGCAGAGCCGCGGCCAGGGCAAGATCGTGCTCGCGACGGTCAAGGGCGACGTCCACGACATCGGCAAGAACATCGTCGGCGTCGTCCTCGGCTGCAACAACTACGACGTCGTCGACCTCGGCGTCATGGTCCCCGCCGCCCGCATCCTGGACACCGCGATCGCCGAGGGCGCCGACGCCATCGGCCTGTCCGGCCTGATCACCCCGTCGCTGGACGAGATGGTCTCGGTCGCCACCGAGATGGAGCGGCGCGGCCTGCGGCTGCCGCTGCTGATCGGCGGCGCGACCACGTCCCGCCAGCACACCGCCGTCCGCATCGCGCCCGCCTACGACTCGACGACCGTCCACGTCCTGGACGCCTCCCGCGTCGTCGGCGTCGTGTCCAACCTGCTCGACCCGGCCCGCGCCGCCGAGCTGGACACGACCAACCGCGCCGAGCAGCAGCGGCTGCGCGAGGAGCACGAGAACAAGCGCCGCCAGCCGATGCTGACGATCGAGCAGGCCCGCGCCAACCGCGAGCAGGTCGACTTCGCCGACCTCCCGGTGCCCGCGTTCACCGGCGCCCGCGTCGTCCGGCCGAGCCTGACCACGCTCCGCGAGATGATCGACTGGCAGTTCTTCTTCCTGGCCTGGGAGCTGAAGGGCAAGTACCCGGCGATCCTCGACCAGCCCGTCGCGCGCGAGCTGTTCGACGACGGCAACCAGCTCCTGGACCAGATCATCGAGGCCGGGACGCTCCAGGCGCACGGCGCCTACGGGTTCTGGCCCGCCCACTCCGAGGGCGACGACATCGTCCTGGAGAACGGCGTGCGGTTCCCGATGCTGCGGCAGCAGACCGCCAAGCCCGCGGGCCGCCCCAACCGCTGCCTCGCCGACTACATCGCCCCGTCCGGCGACCACCTCGGCGGCTTCGCGGTGACGATCCAGGGCGCCGACGACCTCGCGGCCGGTTTCGAGGAGAACAACGACGACTACCGCGCCATCATGGTGAAGGCCCTCGCCGACCGCCTCGCCGAGGCGTTCGCCGAGTACGTCCACCTGGAGGCCCGCCGCGCCTGGTTCGAGCCCGGCTCCGAACCCGACCTGGCCGACCTGCACGCCGAGCGGTTCCGGGGCATCCGTCCCGCGCTCGGCTACCCGGCGAGCCCCGACCACAGCGAGAAGGGCATGCTCTTCGACCTGCTGGACGCGGGCACCCTCGGCATGAAGCTCACCGAGTCGTTCGCGATGACCCCCGCCGCCAGCGTCAGCGGCCTGATCTTCGCCCACCCCGACTCGCACTACTTCACCGTCGGCCGCATCGGCCGCGACCAGACCGAGGACTACGCCGCCCGCCGGGGCGCCCCCCTCGCCGACATCGAACGCTGGCTCCGCCCCAACCTCGCCTACGACCCGGAATAACTTTCACCCTCTCTCAGGAGGGCCCGCGCTTAGCGGGCCCTCCTGATCATTTGTGCGCGAGAACGAATTCACTGCCTCCGCAACGAAACGCTCCCCGACCATGCGATTGTGCTGTACCTGTCCTGGGGGCAAGGCTCGTCGGGAACTCACCCCTGAATGTGGACACCTTGGAGACTGGATCTTGAGGTCCAGGGGAAGAGATGTCGCTGATGGCTTTGAAGAATTACCCGGAGGAGTTCAAGGCCGACGCCGTGGCCTTGTATCTGTCGGACCCGTCCAAGACCTACAAGCAGGTCGCTGAGGATCTGGGGATCAACCGGGCGACGCTGCGGGAGTGGGTGCTGGCAGCGCAGCGTAACGGCACCGCGGGCCTCACGCCGCGCAGGGCCGGCAAGTCGGCTGCTGGGGGCCAGGTAGCCTTGCCGGACGTGTTGGAAGAGGAGAACAAGCAGCTCAAGGCCCGGATCGAGGAGCTGGAGCTGGAACGCGACATCCTGCGGAAAGCCGCGAAGTTTTTCGCGGGCGAGACGAACTGGTGAGCCGTTTCGAGTTCGTTGAGGACCACAAGCACGCCTACGGCGTGAAGCGGCTGTGCCGGGTACTGGAGATTGCTCGGTCGTCGTTCTACCGGTGGCTGGCCGCCGCCCCGGCCCGGCTGGCCCGCCGCAAGGCCGACGACGACCTGGCGGCGAAGATCCGGAAGATCCACCAGGCCGAGAACGGCACGTACGGGTCCCCTCGGCTGACCGCCGAGCTGCACGACCAGGGGCTGCGGGTGAACCACAAGCGGGTCGCCCGGGTGATGCGCGAACGCGGCATCGTCGGGCTGCACTTGCGCAAGAGGTCCGCACCACCGTGCCCGAGCCATCGGCGACGCCGGTCCCGGACCTGCTGCGGCGCGACTTCACCGCCGAGCAGCCGAACCACAAGTACGTCGGCGACATCACGTATCTGCCGATCGGGGACGGGAAGTTCCTCTACCTCGCCACGGTCCTGGACCTGGGATCACGCCGGTTGGCGGGCTGGTCGATCGCCGACCACATGCGCACCGAACTCGTCGTGGACGCACTCGATGCCGCCGCCCGCACCCGCGGCGGCACCCTGGCCGGGGCGATCTTCCATAGCGACAACGGCGCGCAGTACTGCAGTCAGGAGTTCGAGGAGGCATGCCGCCGCCTGGGCGTCACCCGTTCCCGCGGCGCGGTCGGCACGAGCGCCGACAACGCCGCCGCCGAGGCCTTCAACGCCACGCTGAAGCGCGAGACGCTGCAAGGCGCGCACCGATGGACCTCGGCCCGCGACGCCCGCCTGGCCGTGTTCGGGTGGATCACGAGATACAACACCCGGCGCCGCCACTCGGCACTCGGCCAGATGTCACCAATCAACTACGAGAAAATCGCAGGTAGCCTGGATACCGCTGCCTGAGATCGGTGTCCACATTCAGGAGCGAACCCCCTCGCGGCTTTGCCCGAGGGCGTCGGCATCCGCGACAGCAAACACCTCAACGCCGGATGTATCACTCTTGACCGGGACGCCTTCCTGGCCCTGCTGGCCCACATCAAGGGCTGATCCCCCGGTCGTTTCAAGACCCGTGAGGTGGGCTCGATCAGCGGGCCATCGGGTGCCGGGCGTCCGGAACGTGAGTAGTAAGCGGAAGGTCGGCGGTTCACCCGCGCCCGTCAGGTGTGTTCTTGGGGATCCTCGGTTTGGGCTCGGAACGAGCGCAGGTGGGCGAACGCGGCGTCGAGGGCGATGCGGAGCGGTTCGATGTTTTTGTGGGTCTTGGCGAGAAGCAGCCCGCCTTGGAGACCGGCGAATACCACCGTGGCCAGTTGCTCGGGGTCGGCGTCCGGGACGAGCTGACCGCGTGCTCGCATGCTCTCCAGGCCCTTCACCAGATACTGCTCCCACGTCGAGAAACAGCCGGCGAGGTCGGCTCGGGCCGCTTCGTCGCGGGCGGCGAGCTCGCCGGCGAGGGTGCCGATGGGGCACCCGGGGAGGTCGTGCACCTGGTTCTCGGTGACGAACATGTCGAGCCAGCGGCGGATCCCCGCCCAGCTGCCGAGGTCGGTGAGCATGGACATCTGCGCGTCCAGCACACGCTCGAAGCGGTCCGCTATCACGGCACGGACCAGGTCGTCCTTGCCGGAGAAGAAGTGGTACAGCTGGCTCTTGCTCACCCGGGCCCGGGCGATGATCCGGTCGACGCCCGCGCCTCTGACGCCCTGGTCGTCGATCAGCGCGTCGGCCGCCTCGACGATCCGGTCGCGGCTGCGCCGCCCGCGGTCGGTGGTCGGTTCGTGAGCCATGGTCGCCACTGTAATCGGACTGGACGGATCCGTCCAGTCCGATTACAGTGGACGAATCCGTCCAGTCCGTGCGGGATGACTGTTCCCTGCCCGGCCACAGGCGGTATCTCACCGGCAACCGAACCATGGAGTATCGACGTGACCACAGCCAGCTCGCCCCGCACCGCTCTCATCACCGGCGGTACGACCGGTATCGGCCTGGCCACGGCCCGTGTGTTGCGCGATGAAGGGTTCGCCGTGGTCGTCACCGGCCAGAACCCCGACACCCTGGCCGCCGCTGAAAAGACACTGGGCGACGGTGTCATCGTCCGGCGCGCCGATGCCCGCCGCCCCGAGGACGGCCACGCCCTCGCCACCGAGGTCAAGGATCGGTTCGGCAAACTGGACCTGGTGTTCCTCAACGCGGGCATCGGCCGGTTCGCGCCGATCGAGATCCTCGACGAGGCGTTCTACGACGAGCACTTCGACGTCAACGTCAAAGGACAGCTCTTCACGCTCCAGCATGTGCTTCCCCTGCTCGGCCGCGGTAGCGCGGTGATCTTCAACAGTGCGCTGGGGGCGGAACTCGGCCAGGCCAACTGGTCGGTCTACAGCGCCACGAAGGGGGCTTTGGTCTCCCTGGCCCGCACCCTGGCGGTCGAGCTGGCACCCCGGGGCATCCGCGTCAACGCCATCGGCCCGGGCCCGGTGGACACGCCCGCCTTCGGCAAGCTCGGCCTGCCGACCGGTGCGCTCGACGGATTCCGGACGGACATGGCGTCCCGGATACCGCTGGGCCGCATCGGCACCGACGAGGACGTGGCCCGCACGGTCGCCTTCCTGGCCTCGCCCGCGGCCGGCTTCATCACCGGGGTGAACCTTCTAGTGGACGGCGGCCTGGCCGCGAGCGCCTGAACACCATCCTGCAGCCCAACCGCATCATCTGGCGATCAAGAAACCAAGGAGAGCGAAATGGCCCGAGCAACATCCCGTCCGGTCGCGCTCATCACCGGCGGTACGACCGGTATCGGCCTGGCCACGGCCCGCGTGTTGCGCGATGAAGGGTTCGCCGTGGTCGTCACCGGCCAGAACCCCGACACCCTGGCCGCCGCCGAGAAGACACTGGGCGACGGTGTCATCGTCCGGCGCGCCGACGCCCGCTGCCCCGCCGATGCCCACACCCTCGCCGCCGAGGTCGAAGACCGATTCGGAAAACTGGACCTGGTGTTCCTCAACGCGGCCGTGGCGCGATCCGCGCCGCTCGAAGCCGTCGACATGGCGTTCTACGACGAGCACTTCGATGTCAACGTCAAAGGACAGTTCTTCACCCTGCAGCGTGTCCTGCCCATGCTCGGCGCGGAGAGCAGCGTGCTTTTCAGTAGTTCACGCATCGCCACGCGCGCCTTTCCCGACTGGTCGGTCTACAGCGCGACCAAGGGTGCCTTGCTGGCGCTGGCACGGGCGCTGGCGATCGAGCTCGCCCCTCGGGGTATCCGGGTCAACACCATCAGCCCCGGGCCCATAGACACCCCCGCCCTGAGCAAGCAAGGACTGCCCCCGGAAGCGGTCGACGGCTTCCGGGCGGACATGGCGTCCCGTGTGCCGCTGGGCCGCATCGGGTCCGATGACGAAGTGGCCCGCACGGTCGCCTTCCTGGCCTCCCCTTCCGCCGGCTACATCACCGGAGCGGAGATCGTCGTCGACGGAGGCATGTTCGCGGGCCTTTCCGCCGCTTGAAACCCCAGCACGCTTCGGCCTACTCCGCAGGGGGAAATCGACATGGACAAGCACGAACTGGACGCCCAGAACAGCCAGGTCATCAAGGAATTCAGAGCACGGGACGGCAAAGTCGGGGGCATGTTCGAAGGGATGCCGTTGCTCCTGCTCCACCATGTGGGCGCCAAGACAGGCGCGCAGCGGACCAACCCAATGACGTACCAGCGGCTCGATGACACCAGTTTCGCCGTGTTCGGCTCCAACGACGCCGCACCCGCTCATCCAAACTGGTACCACAACCTTCGCACCCATCCCAGAGTGACCATCGAAGTGGGAAGCCAGACGATCGACGTCCTCGCCCGTGTCGCCGAGGGAGCCGAGCGCGAAAGGATCTGGTCGAGGCAAAAAGAACTCAACCCGCTCTTCGCCGAGTTCGAACGGCGCACAACGCGAGAAATCCCAGTCGTCGTACTCGACGCATTCTGACTACAGTGAGTCGTGTCGGGCCGTCTCTATTTGGTCCGGCACGACGGGGCGGCGTCGAGGTCGGGTGGCGGCCGGCCTCGTCAACGGCCGGACGGCCTTGACCTCGATGCCGCTCGGGCGCTGCAGTGCGAAGATGACGTAGTGGAGTCTTACGTTGAGCGTCCGCCGTTGCCGAAATTGGCGGGGGTGGTGCGGACGGTCTGGATCCAGCACACGGGTGAGGCGGCGTACGTACAACGGCACCTGCCCACAGGCGGGGTCGAGATCCACTTTCCGATCGGTGGCCGTCCTCAGCTGGTCGGTCCGCTGACCGGTCCGGAGATCGAGGTCATTCCGGCGCACACCACGATCGTGGGTGTGCGGTTCCAGCCGGGGACGGCACCGCCCCTAAATCGCAGGTAGCCTGGCTACCGCTGCCTGAGATCGGTGTCCACATTCAGGGGCGAACCCCCCTCAAGCGTCACCCCGAGAGGTAGCCATGTCTGTGCATTGGCGTAAGAGTTCCTACAGCGGCGGGGCGGACGACCAGCACTGCGTTGAGTTGGGACGTCTCTCCTCCGGTGTCGGGGTGCGTGACTCCAAGGACCCTGCGGGTGGGCACATCAGGCTGACGCCCGTGCGGTTCGCCGTCCTCGTGGCGCGGCTCAAGGGGTAGGGCAGGGGACCTAGGACGATTTACCCCGGACGCTGGGACCGGTGGCCGACGCGCGCGTGCGGGGCCGGAAACCAGCATGGGGGGCATGACCGCACTCCAAGATCCTGAGTCCGCCGTCCGGACGGCTGGACCCCGTGCCGGGGGCACGCCCGGGTGGGCCGCCGTGCTCGCCGCGAGCATCGGGCAGTTCCTCGTCGTCCTGGACATCTCCGTCGTCAACGTCGCCCTGCCCGACATGCGCTCGGGGCTCGACCTCGGCGCGACCGCGCTGCAGTGGGTCGTCAACGCCTACTCCCTGACCTTCGCCGGGTTCCTCCTGCTCGGCGGGCGCGCCGCCGACCTGTTCGGGCGCAAGCTCGTGTTCCTGCTGGGCGTCGGGCTGTTCTTCGTCGCGAGCCTGGCGGGCGGCCTCGCCACCGACGGCTGGACGCTCATCGCCGCCCGCGCCGTCCAGGGGCTGGGCGCCGCGATCATCGCGCCGGTGACGCTGTCGCTGATCACCGGAACGTTCCCGGCCGGGCCCGCGCGGACGAAGGCGATCGCGATGTGGACGGCCGTCGGCACCGCGGGGGGCGCCACGGGCGGCCTGGTCGGCGGGCTGCTCACCGACTACCTCGACTGGCGCTGGGTGCTGCTCATCAACGTCCCGGTCGGCATCGTGGTCGCCGTGATCGCCCTGCTGTGGCTGCACGACGAGGCCGCCGAGGGGCCGCGTCCGCGCCTGGACCTCCCCGGGGCCGTGCTGGTCACCGCCGGGGTGGGGGCGCTCGCGTTCGGCATCGGGCAGACCGAGGGCCACGGCTGGACGTCGGCCGCCTCGCTCGTCCCGCTCGTCGCGGGCCCGGTGCTGCTGGCGCTGTTCGTCGCGGTCGAGGCGCGGGTGCGCGAGCCGCTCGTCCAACTGCGGCTGTTCCGGCTGCGGAGCGTCTCGGTCGGCAACCTCGCCACGCTGGTCAGCATGATGGGCGGCTTCGCGCTCTGGTACTTCCTGTCGCTCTACATGCAGAACGTCCTGCACTACAGCGCCGTCCGGACGGGTGTGTCCTTCCTCCCGCACACCGCCGGGATCATCATCGGCTCCAAGCTGGCCCCGCCGCTCATGGCCCGCATGGACGCGCGGCTGCTGGCCGGGATCGGCGGCCTGCTCGCGGCGGCCGGGTTCGGCTGGCAGAGCGCCGTGCTCGACGCCGACGGCACCTTCCTCACCGCGATCCTCGGCCCCGGCCTGGTGATGGCGTTCGGCTTCGGTCTGCTGATGACGCCGCTGGTCGAGGCGTCCACGTTCGGCGCGGACGCCTCCGAGGCGGGCGCGGTCGCGGGCGTCGTCAACACCTCCCGCACGATCGGCGGCGCGATCGGCCTCACCGTCCTCGCGACGGCGGCGAGCAGGTCCGGCGACGACCTGGCCGCCGGGTACTCGACGGCGTTCTGGGTCGCCGCCGCCATCACCGCGGTCGGCACCGCGCTGGTCGTCTTCCTGCCCCGGCCTCAGGGGGACACGAGCCCGGTCTCGTAGGCGATGATCACCAGGTGGACGCGGTCGCGGGCGCCCAGTTTGGTCAGGAGGCGGGCGACGTGGGCTTTCGCGGTGGCGGCGCTGATGAACAGGGCGGTGGCGATCTCGGCGTTGGACATGCCGCGGCCCACGAGGGTGAGCACCTCCCGTTCGCGGTCGGTGACGGCGTCCAGCCGGTCTGTCGCGGGGGCGCGGCGGGGCGCCGGACCGGCCGCGAAGTGCTCGATCAGGCGGCGGGTGACGCTCGGGGCGATCAGCGCGTCGCCGGCGGCGACGACGCGGATCGCGCCGAGGATGTCCTCCAGGGCCATGTCCTTGACGAGGAAGCCGCTCGCGCCCGCCTGGAGCGAGGCGTAGACGTACTCGTCGTCGTCGAAGGTGGTGAGCATGACGACGTGCGGCGCGGGGGGTTCGGCGGTGATCCGGCGGGTCGCCTCGATGCCGTCCAGGCCGGGCATGCGGATGTCCATCACGATGACGTCCGGGCGCAGCTCGCGGGCCAGCACGATGGCCTCGGCGCCCGTCTCGCCCTCCCCGGCGAGGGTGAGGTCGGGGTGGTCGGCCAGCAGGACGCGGAGCCCGGCGCGGATGAGGGGCTGGTCGTCCACGAGGACGACGCGGACGGTCACCGCGCCTCCAGCGGCAGCCGCGCCGCGACGCGGAAGCCGCCGCCGGGACGGGGGCCCGCGGTGAGGTCGCCCTTCAGCAGGCCCGCCCGCTCCCGCATGCCGACCAGGCCGTATCCGGCGCCGGGGTCGGCGACGCCGATGCCGTCGTCGACGATCTCGACCGACAGCTCGTCGTCGAGATAGCCGACGCGCACCTCGCAGTCGGACGTGCCCGCGTGCCGGACGACGTTGGTGAGGGCCTCCTGGATGATGCGGAACGCCGACAGGTCGATGTCCGGGGGCAGCGGCCGCCGCTCGCCCCGCCAGCGGAGGTCGACGCGGACGCCCGCGTCGGCGGTGGCGGCGACGAGGCGGTCGAGGTCGGCCAGGCCGGGGGCGGGGTCGAGCGGCGCGGTGCCCGGCTCGTCGGCGCGGCGGAGGGCGCCGAGCATCCGGCGCAGGCCGGAGAGGGCCTCGCGGCTGGTCGCCTCGATGGCGTCGAGCGCGTTGCGGGCCTCGCCGGGCTGGGTGTCGATGACGCGGCTGCCGACGCCCGCCTGGATCGCGATGATCCCGATGCTGTGGGCGACCATGTCGTGCAGTTCGCGGGCGATGCGCAGCCGCTCGGCGGTGACGGCCTGCGCGGTGGCCCGCTCCGACAGCTCCCGCGCGTGCTCGCGGCGCTCGCGGGCCGAGTTGCCGACCGTCCAGGCGGCGACCAGCGCGACCAGGATGAGGACGCCCCGGGACGCGACGTCGGTGCCGGGGAACAGGCCGATGGTCGCGACCTGCGTGCAGAAGGCCATAGCGGCGGCGGTCAGGGACGTCCGGCGCGGGTGGTGGACCGCGACGTAGCCGACGGCGAGGTCGGTGGTCAGCATCTCCACGAGCGCGACGGCCACGGTGCCAGCGACCAGGCACGCGGCGCCCCAGGCGACGAGCAGCACCGTGACCGCGGGCAGCGGGTGGCGGCGCAGGAGGCTCGCGACCACGAGCGTGAGGGCGGCCGCCGGGACGATCTCGATGCGGGTCAGGCCCGGCGCCCCGTAGCCCACCACCAGGTTCAGGACGGCGGGATAGAGGGCGGCGCCGCACCAGGCCAGGATCGTCCAGAGGGAGGGGCGCGACCGCCTGAGCAGGGGAGTGGTGCGCGTGGCGACCATAGGAAGATCGTAACCGGCGGGCTCGCGGCCCGGTATTGGCCCTGAGGCGTACGCCCGGAGGCCACCGCGATGTGGCCGGTGGCCCGATGCCCCGGCGCGTCCGCCCGGGGACCGTTGATCGAATCCGATATTCGACGGCGGACGGAGCGCGCGTGCGCAAACACTGGGTCTACGGTGTGCTGGCTGTGGAGCTCACGGCGGTTCTGGTGTTCGCCGTCCTGTACGACTCCCTGGACTTCCGCATCTACATGCTCGGCGGGCACGCCATCGAGGGCGGCTCGCGCCTGTACCTGGAGCAGCTCTCCCACCACTGGTACACCAACACGCCGTTCATGGCCGCGCTGTTCATTCCGCTGTCGGCCGTTCCGCTGACGATCGCCCGGGTCGCCTGGCAACTGGCGTCGGTCGCCGCGTTCGCGTGGGCCTGCGCCAGCTCGATGCGGCTCGCCGGATACCGGACGACGCGCCGGACGGTCGCCATCGCCGTCGTCGCCGGAATGGTCCTGGAGCCGATGTGGCATTCCATTTTCCTCGGCCAGGTCAACATGTTCCTGATGGCGCTGGTCATGGCCGACATCTGGCGGGTGTCGCAACGGCGACCGGCGGGGATCGGGATCGGGATCGCGGCCGCCATCAAGATCACACCGGCCATCTTCGTCGTCCTGCTGCTGGTCACGGGACGGATCAAGGCGGCCGTGACCGCGTCGGTGACGTTCGCGGTCTGCTCGCTCGCCGCGTTCGCGATCGCGCCGGACGCCTCACGCCTCTACTGGCGGCACACCTTCTACGACACCTCCCGGGTCGGTGTCACCTACATCAGCAACCAGTCGCCGTTCGGCGCCGCCGCGCGGATCATGAAGGGCGTCGACAACGTCGGCGGGTGGTACCAGGCGATCCCGCTGACGGTCGCCGTCCTCGGCCTGGCGCTCGCGGTGTCGTGGGCGAGGCGGAACGACTGGCTGGCCGCCGCCGCCGTCACGGGGGTCACCGGCCTGCTCGTCTCGCCGATCTCCTGGGCGCACCACTGGGTGTGGGTCGCGCCCGCGCTGCTGGTGCTCCTGCGCGATGGCAGCCGGGTCATCGCGGGCTGCGGCTACGTGCTCTTCGTGCTGTCGCCGCTCTGGTGGACGCCCCACGGCGGAGCCCCCCTGCAATACGGCTTCCACGGCCCGCTGACGATGGTCGCGAACTGCTATCTGGTGGCGGGTGCGTGCTTCCTCGCCCACATGGCCCTCCGGCTGAGGGACGAGCCCGGCGCCGCGGCGCCCGAGCCGCTGCCCGAGCCGGAGTCGAGGCGTCCGGCGCTGCTCTGACCTTCCGGAACGAAAAGGCCAGGGCGTCCACCCGGCAAGAGGGTGGACGCCCTGGGATCGCCGGTTCAGCGGCCGTTGCGGCGGCTGACTCTGTGGTCGGCGGCGGCGGGGGGCCTCAGATGGGAGGACGCCCGGCGTGACGGCGGGGTGGCGCCGTTCTCTGCGATCCCGCTCGACCTCGGCGATCTCGGCGGCGTCCGGTCTCTCCGGAGGATCAGCGGGCCGCGCCCGAGCCGATCCCCAGGGAGACCTGGGAGCGGGACGCCGTGACGTCGTGTGGGGGTCTTCTCATGTGCGAGGTCTTCTCATGTGCGGGTCTTCTTCCTTTCACGCCGCGGGGAAGCGTGCCGACCGCAGGGCCCTGCCGTCGCCGGCGGGGCGACGCATGCGGGGGGAGCGGGACGCGCCGCCTGCCGGTGCTCTGCACTATTGACCATGCGGCTGGAAATTTCCATTTCCGGATTGGTGTGAATCGGTGCACTAGAAGGGCCTGCGCGGGGAATCGGGGACCCGACCTGCGAACACTCCAGGCCGGGCCCCTCCTAACTGAATTATCGGCGGATTTTCAAACGCCGGACGATCGGGCCTTGGGGAGAAGGGCGCGGCCTGCGCCGGGGGGCGGCTCGGCGCAGGCCGCGCCATGGGGAGGGGCTAGAAGCCAGCCGTGATCTTGCTGAACTCCCACGGCTGCTGGTCGGTGCCGCTGCACGTCTCAGAGGTGCCGCCGCCGGGGCACGGACGGTCCCGGTTGACCGACCAGAAGGTGAACCGGACCAGACCCTTGGACTTCGCCCAGTCGCGGATCTTCGTCCAGGTCGCGGTCGAGGTCAGCTCCTTCTGGTCCGACATACCGTTCATGCCGGAGATGCCCATGTGGCCGTACGCCTGCGCGTCCGTCCAGCCGTAGGCCGACTTGAGGGTGTTCTTCAGGCCCTCGCTGGCGCTGACGGTGTTGCCGTACATGTCGGCGCCGCCGTTGAAGTCGAACGGCATGATCGTGAACACGTCCACGTCGGCCTGCAGGGCCTTGGACTGGTCGATGAGCCGCTTGCCCCAGCTGTTCGGGCCGCTGGTGAAGGTGCCGAACGTGAGGATCGTCTGGATGCCGGGGTTCTTCTGCTTGATGATCTTCAGGGCGCCGAGGATGCGGTCCTGGACGGCCGCGCTCTCGAACTCGTCGGTGTTCTCGATGTCGATGTCGATCGCCTTGAGGTTGAAGGCGTCGATCACCTTCTGGTACGCACCGGCGAGCGCCTCGGGCGAGTTGCAGTTCGGGCCGAGCTTGTTGCCCGACCAGCCGCCGATGGACGGCAGCACGTCGCCGCCGGCCGCGCGGATCTTCGCGATCGCCTGGGCGTCCACACCGCCGGTGAGCGGCCGCTGGCCGTCCCAGCTCGGGTTGCAGCCGCCGCCCGAGAGGATGAACGCCATCGTGAACCACTTGACCCCGCTGGCCTTCATGACCGTGGTCGGGTCAGGAGGGTTGCCCCAGCCCATGTACAGGTACGGGGCGGCCTTGCCGACGGCGGGGGTGGTGCAGCCGGTGGTCGTCCCGGACACGGCCTGGCTCGCGGGGGACTCGCCCACCGCGTTGTAGGCCTTGATCACGTAGGTGTGCGACGAGCACGTCTCCAGGCCGGAGATCGTCGTGCTGGTCCCGCTGGTGGTGGCGCGGACGTCCGAGCCCTCGTAGACCCGGTAGCCGGTGACGTCGCCGCCGGGCGCCGTCCACGACAGCGTCAGCGAGGTGTCGGTGCGCTCGGACACGCTCGGCGAGTTCGGTGCCTTGGGAGCGCCGGGGGTCCCGGTGTCGGTGCAGCCCGCACCGTTCAGCGTGCAGTTCTCCGGCGTGCCCGTGCCGTTCACGAGGAAGCCGAAGGTCACCTTGGCGCCGTCGCCGATGGTGGTGTTGTACTCACGGTTGGTGAAGGTGGCGTGCTGCCCGGACTTGGTCAGCACCGCGTCCCAGTAGGAGCCGATGGACGCGCCGGCGGGCAGGTCGAACTCCACCTTCCAACCGGAGATCTGGGAGCCGGTGGTGTTGGTGATCGTGTACTTGCCCTCGTAGCCCGAGCCCCAGTCGGAGGCCTTGGCGAACGTCGCGGTCGCCGACGCGGTGGCGTTGGCCGGGACGGGGACCAGCAGGGCGATGACGAGTGCGCTGAGCGCGGTGAGCAGTGGGAGAAGTCTTCTCAATTTTCGCTCCCGGGTAGGAGACGCGGACACGCAGGAATCCCCCGAACCCCGAGTCGTTGACATGGCATGCCGGAGTAACGCGGGCGGGGAGCGGGCCACAACCGACCTCGAATCATTAGGAAAGTTTCCTATCAGTCGGATGTACGGTAACCACCGCGTCGCCCACCGGCAACCCCTCGCGGCGCGCGCCTCCGTTTCGCCTTTCAACCACCCCAGCTAAAGGACCGAACCAGCCCGCCCACCACGAATATCGGCACCATCTGCCAACGAATACGCGCGTCCCTTGGCAGGGGACGCGCAGAACCGCCGTTCATGCCCCTTCACGGGAACGGACACGGGCGAACGGACGGGATGAAAGCAGACGGCGAGCGCGGGTGCACGGCAACGGGCACACGGGCCCCCGCCCGGAGGCGGAGGCCCGTGATCGCCGAGACCTCCCGTATCGGTTCTCCCCTGTCAGTCCTCCTTCGACGTGGGCAGCTTCGCGGAGATGAGGTCCATCACCGACGAGTCCTGAAGCGTGGTCACATCGCCCAGCGACCGGTTCTCCGCGACGTCCCGGAGCAGCCGCCGCATGATCTTGCCGGAGCGCGTCTTCGGCAGTTCCGGGACGACGAGGATCTGCCGCGGCTTGGCGATCGGCCCGATCTCGCGCGCCACGTGGTCGCGCAGCTCGGCGGCCAGCTCGGGGCCCTTGTCGGCGGCGCCGCCGCGCAGGATGACGAACGCGACGATGCCCTGCCCGGTCGTCGGGTCGGTCGCGCCGACCACCGCCGCCTCGGCCACCTGCGGGTTGGACACCAGGGCCGACTCCACCTCGGTCGTGGAGATGCGGTGCCCGGAGACGTTCATGACGTCGTCCACGCGGCCGAGCAGCCACAGGTCGCCGTCGCCGTCCTTCTTGGCGCCGTCCCCGGCGAAGTAGAAGCCCTGCCCGGCGAACCGCGACCAGTAGGTGTCGGCGTAGCGCTCCGGGTCGCCCCAGATCCCGCGCAGCATCGACGGCCACGGCTCGGTCAGGACGAGGTAGCCGCCGCCGCCGTCCGGCACCGGGACGCCGTCGCCGTCCACCACGTCCGCCGCGATCCCCGGCAGCGCCACCTGCGCCGACCCGGGCTTGGCCGCGGTCACGCCCGGCAGCGGGCTGATCATGATCGCGCCGGTCTCGGTCTGCCACCAGGTGTCCACGACCGGCGTGCGGCCGCCGCCGATCGTGTCGCGGTACCAGATCCACGCCTCGGGGTTGATCGGCTCGCCGACCGACCCGAGCAGCCGCAGCGACGACAGGTCGTACTTCGCGGGGACGTCCTCGCCCCACTTCATGAACGTGCGGATCACCGTCGGCGCCGTGTAGAGCAGCGTGACCCCGTACTTCTGGATGATCTCCCAGAACCGGCCCCGGTGCGGCGTGTCGGGCGTCCCCTCGTACATCACCTGGGTCGCGCGGTTGGCGAGCGGCCCGTACACGATGTAGGTGTGGCCCGTCACCCAGCCGATGTCGGCCGCGCACCAGTACACGTCGGTGTCCGGCTTCAGGTCGAACACGGCGTGGTGGGTGTAGGCGGCCTGGGTCAGGTAGCCGCCCGAGGTGTGCAGGATGCCCTTCGGCTTGGCCGTCGTCCCCGAGGTGTAGAGGATGAACAGCGGCTGCTCGGCGTCGAAGTAGTCCGGCGTGTGCGCCGCGGACTGCCGGTCGACGAGGTCGTGCCACCACACGTCGCGCCCCTCGGTGAACGGCACGGTCTCACCCGTCCGCCGGACGACCAGGACCCGCTCGATGCCGGTGCCCTCCGCCGCCTCGTCCGCCGCCGGCTTCAGCGCGTTCGGCCTGCCGCGCCGGAACCCGCCGTCGGCCGTGATCAGGACGCGGGCCCGCGCGTCCTCGATGCGGTTGCGCAGCGCCTCGGCGGAGAAGCCGCCGAACACCACCGAGTGCGGGGCGCCGAGCCGGGCGCAGGCCAGCATCGCGAACACGGCCTCGGGGATCATCGGGAGGTAGATCATCACCCGGTCGCCGGCCCGGACGCCGAGTTCGACGAGCGCGTTCGCGGCCTTGCAGACCTCGTCCTTGAGCTGGGCGTAGGTGATCGTGCGGGTGTCGCCCGGCTCGCCCTCCCAGTGGATGGCGACCTGGTCGCCGTGCCCGGCGTCCACGTGCCGGTCGACGGCGTTGACCGCCACGTTGAGCAGCCCGCCCTCGAACCACCTGGCGAACGGCGGCTCCCATTCGAGGGCGTTCGTCCAGGGGCGCCCCCAGTCGAGCCGCCGCGCCTGCTCCTCCCAGAACGCGATCCGGTCGGACGCGGCGTCCGCGTAGGCGGCGGCGGTGACGTTGGCCTCGGCGGCCAGCCCCGACGGCGGCGGGAACCGCCGGTCCTCGTGCATCAGGTTGGACAGGGTGTCCTTCGACGGCGGCGCCGGAGGTGTCTCGCTCACGGTCGCGCTCCTCTCACTCGTCCGTCAGGGCGTCAGCCGATGGGCCAGGTGGGCATGACCGTGCGCTTCCAGGTCGAGTTCGTGACCGTGGCGAAGGAGGTGTACCAGGCCAGCACGGCGGTGAGCAGGCCGAGGTAGCCGCCGACCTTGGTCATGTTCTCGTTGACCGTCAGGTCGCCGATCGTGAGGAACACGAACGTCGCGGTCAGGAACACGAACACGGCCGCGACCGCGCCGCTCACCCGCAGCGAGGCGATCGTCATGTACGCGGTGAAGATGGTCCAGCCGAGCAGGAAGACGCCGACCGCGTGGGTCGCCTGGTCGGCGGTCGCCCCGGTCGGCTTGTAGAAGAACAGGATTCCCGCGAAGGCGAGCCAGAAGGCGCCATAGGAAGTGAACGCGAGGGCGCCGAAGGTGTTGTCCTTCCGGAACTCCCACATTCCGGCGGCGAATTGCGCGAGCCCGCCGTAGAAGAGGGCGAGCCCGAGCACGACGCTCTTCGTGCCCACTTCGAGGATGCCCGCGTTGACGCAGCTCAGGACGAACGTCGTCAGGGCGAAAGCGGCGAGCCCGAGCGGCCCGGGGTCGGCGATCCCCCCTGCCGGGGCGATCCGCTCCGGGGCCCTGACCGGTAGCCTGCCCGCTTCGGTATCGGCCATTCGATTTCCCTCCCGTCGCGCGTCTCGCGACGCGAACAAGCGCTGATGAGGCGAACATAGGCCCGCGAACTCGGGCGAAATAGAGCAGTTCGGGGTTGATCGACCAATGGCGACACCCGGGCGATGGCGTGCGCCCGCGTCCGAGCGAACGGTCGATCCCCGGCGACCAGCGGTTCGCCGATCCGCTACGACCAGCGGTTCGCCCGCGGCGTGTCGCCCGTGTCGGGTCCGGTGGGGCGCACCGACTCGGGCGCGTGCATGCGCACCATCACCGAGGCGATGTCCGGGCGCAGCCGTCCCCGGGTCAGCCGCGACACCACGAACATCACCAGGAACGCGATCGGGACGGTCAGCGCCGACGGCTCGGCCAGCAGCTCGCGCGGCCAGCCGTCCAGCGCGGGCGCGAGGGTCGAGACGATCACCGCGGCGGTGGCGAGGCCGCCGCCCGCGACCAGGCCCGCGGCGGCGCCCGCCGAGGTCAGCCCGCGCCACCAGATCCCGAGCAGCAGCAGCGGGCAGAACGAGGACGCGGCGACCGCGAACGGCAGCCCGACCGCCCGCGCGATCGGCACCCCGCCCGTCGACAGCGCGACCGCGAACGGGACGCAGATCGCCACCACGGTGCCGATCCGGAACGGGTGGAAGCGCCGCATGCGGCCGCCGGAGCGTCCGCCCAGCATGTCCTGCGCGAGCACCCCGGCGACCGACATCGTCAGCCCCGACGAGGTCGACAGGAACGCCGCGAACGCCCCCGCCGTGACCAGCGCGCCGAGCAGCCGCCCGGCCGTGCCGGGCACGAGATGGCCCGGCAGCAGCAGCACGATCGCGTCGGAGTCGCCGGTCGCCAGCAGCTCGGGCGCGTAGAGCCGGCCGAGCGCGCCGTAGGCGGTGGGCAGCAGGTAGAAGCCGCCGAGCAGGGCGAGGACGGCCAGCGCCGTGCGCCGGGCCGCCCGCCCGTCGGGGTTGGTGTAGAAGCGGACCAGAATGTGCGGCAGCCCCATCGTCCCGAGGAACGTCGCGATGACCAGCGAATACGTCGCGTACAGCGGATGGCCGTGCCCGCCGCCGCCGTTGAGCGGCGACGCCCACGCGTGGTTGCCCGCGATCGCCGAGCCGGCCATGACGGGCGCCGCCGACCCGGCCGGGAACCCCAGCCGGGTCTCGTCGGCGACCGTGTGCCGCCCGGCGGCCAGGGGGAGCGGCGCGTCGACGCGCCGCCCGTCCACGACGCCGCGCGCGGCCACCGTCACCGGGACGCGCACGTCGACGCGCGTGGCGGTGTCGAACCGCACGGTCGTGGCCTCCGCGAACTCCGGCGTGTCGTGCGCGGTCACCGGCGGCGCGCCCCGGCTCGACCAGACGAACCCGATGAACAGCAGCGGGATCGTGATCGCCGTGATCTTCACGCAGTACTGGAACGCCTGCACGGCGGTGATGCTGCGCATCCCGCCGACCGACACGCTCGCGACCACCACGACCACGATGATCAGCGCGCCCAGCCACGGCGGCGCGCCGGTGATCACGTGCAGGGTCAGCGAGGCGCCGCGCAGCTGCGGGACGAGGTAGAGCCACCCGACGACGATCACCAGCACGCTCGACATCCGCCGCACCACCGGCGACCCGAGCCGCGCCTCGGCGAAGTCGGGCAGCGTGTAGGCGCCCGAGCGCCGCAGCGGCGCCGCCACCAGCAGCAGCAGGACGAGGTACCCGGCGGTGTAGCCGACCGGGTACCAGAGCATGTCGGCGCCGTAGGCCATGACCAGCCCCGCGACGCCGAGGAAGGAGGCCGCCGACAGGTACTCCCCGCTGATCGCCGAGGCGTTCCAGATCGGCGAGACCGTGCGGGAGGCGACGTAGAAGTCCGACGTCGTCCGCGACCGGCGCAGGCCGCGGCTGCCGATCAGGACGGTGACCACGGTGACGACCGCGATCGCGACGACCGCGTACGGCGAGCTCACGAACGGTCGACCAGGTCCTCGAACTCGTGCTCGTTGCGCTCGGCCTGGCGCACGTAGAGCACCGCGCCCGCGACCAGGCCGGGGTAGACCAGCACGCCGAGCAGCAGCCACGGCAGCGGCAGCCCCGCGACGTTCAGGTCCCGCACCTGCGGCACGAACGCGAACACCAGCGGCAGCGCGCCGAGCAGCCCCCCGAACAGCGCGCACACCCGGATCGCCAGGTGCAGCTGGACGCGCATCAGCGACCTGATCATCAGGTCGCCGAGCTGGGTCTGCTCGTGCAGGTCGCGCCGTCCGCCCGCGCCGGGCCGCAGCCGGGTGGCCCGGCCGCCGCCGCGCTGCACCCGCACGCGCCTCGGCGGCCCGCCGGGTTCGCCGGGCCCGGTCACGGCCGGTGCGCCCCGGGCCGGGCGTGCCGGACGAGCCGGTCCCGCAGCGCGCGCGTGTTGCGGCGGCTGACCGGCAGCCGCATGTCGCCGACCCGCACCGCGCACCGTCCCGACTCGATGTACATCTCGTCGATGTAGGCGAGCGCGACCAGGTGCGAGCGGTGCACCCGGACGAACCCGGCGTCGCTCCACGCCTCCTCCAGCGCGGTCAGCGACGTGCGGACGAGGTAGCTCTCCCGCTGCGTGTGCAGGCGCGCGTAGTCGCCGTGCGCCTCGGCGTAGCGCACCTCCGACCGCCGGACGAACCGGGTCACCCCGACCAGCTCGACCGGGATCATCTCGTCCTCGGGGGCCACCTCGCGGGCCGTCCGTCCCGAGACGGCCTCCACGACGCGGCGCACGGCCTCGGCGAGCCGCTCCTGGCCGACCGGTTTGAGCAGGTAGTCCACGGCGCCCAGCTCGAAGGCGTCCACCGCGTGGGTCTCGTAGGCGGTCACGAACACGATCTTCGGCGGGCGCTCGAAGTGCGCGAGCACCCGCGCGAGGTCGAGGCCCGACAGCCCCGGCATCCGGATGTCGAGGAACAGCGCCGCGACCGCCCCGTCCTCCAGGGCGCGCAGCGCGGCGGCGCCCGTGGCCGCCCGCGACACCCGGCACACCCGGTCGTCGGCGGCCAGCATGTAGGCCAGGTCCTCGATCGCGGGCAGTTCGTCGTCCACGACGAGGACGTGCAGGCCCTCCTCGACGCTCTCCTCGGCCAGACTGGTCAAGAGACGCTCACCCCCGCCTTGTACTTCGGGATCCGCAGGCTCACCTTCGTGCCCGCCCCCGGCCCGGTCTCGATGACCAGGCCGAACGCGGTGCCGTACACCTGGCGCAGCCGCTCGTCGACGTTGACGAGGCCGACCGAGTCGCCGCCGGGCTGCTCGCCGTCCAGCGCCCGCCGGACGTGCTCGGGGTCCATGCCGACGCCGTCGTCCTCCACGCTGAGCAGGCACTCCTGCCCGGCGTCCTCGGCCACGATCGTGACGTGCCCGACCCCGGTCTTGCGCTCCAGCCCGTGCCGGACGGCGTTCTCCACCAGCGGCTGGACGCACAGGAACGGCACCGCGACCGGCAGCACCTCCGGCGCGATCCGCAGGCTGACCCGCAGCCGGTCGCCGAACCGGGCGTGCTCCAGCAGCAGGTACCGGTCGATCGAGCGCAGCTCCTCGGCGAGCGTCGTGAACTCGCCGTGGTTGCGGAAGGAGTACCGGGTGAAGTGCGCGAACTCCAGCAGCAGCTCGCGGGCGCGGTCGGGCTGCGTGCGGACGAACGCGGCGATCGTCGTCAGCGAGTTGTAGATGAAGTGCGGCGAGATCTGCGCGCGCAGCGCCCGCACCTCCATCTCCGCGAGGCGGGTGCGGGAGCGGTCCAGCTCGGCGAGTTCGAGCTGCGTGGACACCCAGCGGGCGGTCTCGCCGACCGCGCGCACGAGGCCCGCCGTGGCGGCCGAGTCGTAGGCGGCGAGCGTCCCGACGACGTGGTCGCCCGCCGTCAGCGGCGCGATCACCGCGTGCACGAGCGGGCAGTCGGGGTCCTCGCAGGCGACCTGGTCGGCCTTGAGCACCACGCTGCGCCCGGTGCCGACGGGGTGCCGCGCGTGCCGGACGGCGTCGCCCGCGTGCGCCTCGCCGGTGCCGTCCCAGGCGAGCAGGGCGCGGCCGTCGGTGACCGCGACCGCCTGGCAGCCGAGCAGGGCCCGCAGGTGCCGCGCGGCGCGTCCGGCGCCCTGGGCGTCCAGGCCGCCGCGCAGGGTGCGCGCCGCGACCGAGACCGTGTGCAGCGTCTGGTAGGTCGCCTGCTCCGCCGGGCCGCCGAGGTAGCGGCGCGATCGGGTCATCACCCGCAGCAGGACCCCGATGGCGAGGATCACGCCGGTGATGGCGAGGGTGGCCAGTGTCGTCTGCATCCGCACGCCCTTGATCGCAACTGCCGCAACTATGACACGCCCGTTTCGGGCATATCAATGGCGAGTTTCGGTCAAAGAACGGGCGACTGAACCGTGGGATCCCCTGTCAGGGACCCCACGGTCAGCCTCGCGTCTCAGCGCGTGAGCGGCTCAGCGTCGGAGCGCGCTCCGCGCCCGCCGCCGGATCAGTTGTTGAAGGGGGTGAGCGCGTTCCAGAACCCGCAGTGGTGCTGCTTGCCGATCTCGGTGGTCAGCTCGCTGGTCCCGGCGGGCGCCATCGACAGCACGTTCGGGTTGCGCTTGGTGAACTTCGGCCAGTACGGCGCGCCGGGCACGGTCGGGTCGCCGGTGCGGGCGAAGCCCGTCCACTGGTTGGTGATCTGGTTGCCGAGCGCCTGCTGGTTCGGGTTCGGCGGGACGGGGCCGGGCGCGAGGAACTGGTTCTCCCCGACGTGGAACGACCCGTTCGGCTTGGTCTTGTCGAGCCAGGACGCGGGCGGGGCGTCGGCGTTGTCGGTCTGGTAGGCGAACACGGTCAGGTGCCTGGCGAGCCGCTGGTCGTTGAGCAGCGCCGGGCACACGGAGTTGGAGTCGGCGACGATCGTCCGGTAGGCGATGAACGCCGACGGCTCGGGGAAGCGCTCCAGCGGGTACAGGTCGAACACGGCGCTCGCGTGCGGCCCGTACTGCTGCCGGACGAGGCGCCGGTAGTCGGCCGGGGTCTCGGCGTTCTCCAGCTGGGTCTCGTCGCGGTCGACGCCGTGCATCAGCGTGACGTCGTTGACCTTGCCCTTCTTGAACGCCTCGGCGGGCGACATCGGCAGGGTCTTCCCGTCGGCGATCGGCGCTATCGTCCCCTTGTCGGGGCCGAGCCCGTCACCGGACTTGTCCAGCAGCGTCTGCACCGGCACCTTGCGCAGGCAGGCGGCCTTGTCGGCGGCGCCCTCGCAGCCGAGGACCTTGGAGAACCGCGCGCCCGCCTGCTGCGCCTGCTTCTCGGTCGGCAGCTGCGACTTGCAGTCGCCGGGCTGCCAGGAGGTGTTGACGGTGCCGCCGCGCAGCGAGTTGTACTCGCCGCTCTGCGCGATGCCCTTCTGGAACAGGCCCTTCGCGGTCGGCGACACGGTGTTGGAGCAGACGCTCGCGCCACCGGCCGACGCGCCGTAGATGGTCACGTTGTCCGGGTCGCCGCCGAACCTCGCGATGTTGCGCTTCACCCAGCGCAGCGACTCCTGCTGGTCCTGGATGGCCCAGTTGCCGGAGTGGTCGCCGAGCGAGGCGTGCGCCATGAACCCGAAGATGCCGAGCCGGTAGTTGACCCCGACCTGGATGAGGTTGCCCGCCTTGGCGAGGTGGCTGCCGTCGGCCGGCCTGCCGAGCAGCCAGCCGCCGCCGTGGAACTCCACCATGACCGGCAGCTTCTTGCCGCGCGGGTTCTCCGGCGCCCGGACGTTGACGTTGAGGCAGTCCTCGTTGGTCGACCCCGCCCCGAGCGCGGCCGACTGCGGACAGGTCGGCCCGTTCTCGGTCGCGGGCAGCGTCGAGCTCCAGGCCGGCCTCTTCCGCGGCGCGGCCCAGCGCAGGTTCCCGACCGGCGCCGCCGCGTAGGGCACGCCGAGCCAGGACCTGACGCCGTCCTTGACGACGCCGCACACCGCACCGGTGTCGGTCTGGACGGTCGTCCCGTCCGCGCAGTCGACCGCGGCCGCCTGGACCGTGGTGCCGGACGCGGCGGGGATCGCGCCGGTCAGCGATGTCATGAGTAGGGCGACCGAGGTCGCGGCGGCGGCCAGCACTGACGTGGTGACCGGATTTCGGAGACGCGTCGGCCTCATGCGGTTGCTCCTTGTCATGGACGACGGAGCGGTCGTCGTCACCGAGTGGAAAGCGCGTGACGTGCAAGGGTCTAGATCGGCGAACCGAACGATAAGGCGGCCGGGACGCGCCGGACAGCCCCCGGAAGGTCACCTTCGGCAAACGGTGAGACCGGGTCGGCCGCGAGCAGGGCGCCCCCGATGAACGGTTGATTCACCGCGATGAACGCCTTTTCGCGACAAGTCACGGCATGTCGGGCGGCTCACTGACTCTCGTCCGGCGGGCGCCGGGCTCCCCGAGCCGGAGGGACGAATTATGGAAAAGCACCATAAGACGTCCGTCCATCGCACGTTTTGGACCGTTCGCCCGCCGGGGACGAGGCGCTCGGCGCACGGAACCGGCTGCTCGACGCAGCGTCGGCGCACGCGTCTTCGCGGCGCCGTCCGATCATGGCACGCTCCGGGCCTGCACCGCATCGAGCAGGAGGGACCCTGTGACATGAGAAGACGGCGCGAATCCAGAGAGCGGCGCGGCGCGGGCCGCGCGTCCAGGCCGGTCGGGCGGGGCCGGGTCCGGCTGGCGGTGCTCGGCACCGCGGCGCTCGCGCTGGGCGGCACCGCGGCGGTCCCCGGGGCCCCGGCCTCCGCCGCGCCCGGCGCGGCGGAGCACTGCGACTTCACCGAGCAGAAGGACGTCGGCACGAAGATGCGCGACGGCACCGTGCTGCGCTCGAACGTGTTCACGCCGAAGGGCGGCGGCGACCACCCCGTCATCCTGATGCGCCTGCCCTACAACAAGGAACGCGCCGAGGACATCTTCTACGACCGGCCGACCCGCTACGCCTCGGCCTGCTACGTCGTCGTGGTGCAGGACGTCCGCGGCCAGTACAAGTCGGACGGCGACTTCTACCCCTACCGCAGCGAGGGCACCGACGGCTACGACACGATCGAGTGGGCCGCCCGCCTGCCGCACTCCAACGGCAAGGTCGGGATGTACGGGTTCTCCTATCCCGGCCTGACCCAGTGGATGCCCGCGACGATGCGCCCGCCGCACCTCGTCACGATCATCCCGGCGTTCACCTCGTCGGACTACTACGACGGCTGGACGTACGAGGGCGGAGCGATGTACCAGTCGTTCACCCAGTCGTGGCCGCTCAGCTCGCTCGCCAACAGCTCCGTCCGCAAGTACCCCGACGGCGCGAAGCTGGACGCCGAGATGAACAAGGCGGGCCAGCAGCTGTTCAGCAAGTGGTACTGGTCGCTGCCGCTGAAGAAGTTCCCGCCGCTGTACCCCAAGGACGAGCGGGTCGCCCCGTACTACTACGACTGGATCAAGCACCCGAGCAACGACGACTACTGGCAGCGCTGGAGCATCCGCACCCGGTATCCGCAGGTCACGGTCCCCTCCTTCAACTTCGGCGGCTGGTACGACATCTTCCTGGACGGCACCGCCGAGAACTTCGCCGGGATGCGCGCCAAGGGCGGTTCGCCCGCCGCCCGGCAGGGCAGCACGCTGATGCTCGGCCCGTGGACCCACGGCGGCCACGGCAGCCGGGCGGGCGCGCTCGACTTCGGCCCCGACGCCGCCGTCGACGTCGACGCGCTCCAGCTCCGCTGGTTCGACCACTGGCTCAAGGGCGCCGAGAACGGCGTCGAGAAGGACCCGGCCGTCAAGGTCTTCGTGATGGGCGCCAACAAGTGGCGCACCGCGAACGCCTGGCCGATCCCCGGCACCGTGAACACGAAGTACTACCTGAACAGCGAGGGAAGCGCGAACACGATCACCGGTGACGGCACGCTGAGCACGGCCCCGCCGTCCGGCCGCCGCGAGCCCGACCGCTACCGCTACGACCCCGACAACCCGGTGCCGAGCTTCGGCGGGCGGTTCCAGCAGTCGGTGCCCGGCGGCCCGCAGGACCAGCGGCTCATCGAGCAGCGCCCCGACGTCCTCGTCTACAGCACCCCGGCGCTGGAGAAGGACACCGAGGTCACCGGGCCGATCTCGGTCACGCTCTACGCGTCCTCCTCGGCGAAGGACACCGACTTCACGGCCAAGCTCACCGACGTCGCCGAGGACGGCACCTCGATGCTGATCCAGTACGGCATCCAGCGCGCCCGCTACCGCGACTCGCTGGAGCACCCCTCGCTGATCAAGCCCGGCAAGGTCTACAAGTACACGATCAAGATCTGGCCGACCGGCAACGTCTTCAAGGCCGGGCACAGGCTCCGCCTGGAGATCTCCAGCAGCAACTTCCCGATGTACGACCGCAACCCGAACACCGGCAAGGAGTTCGGCTCCGACCGCCACACCCGCGTCGCGGACCAGACGATCTACCACGACGCCGAGCACCCCTCCTCGATCGAACTCCCGATCCAGCCGACCCCCATCGGCTGACCCGGAACCAGGCGGGCGCCCCCCTTCCCCCCGGGGGGCGCCCGCCCTCGTGCGCAAACGGTTTGTCGAGGGGCGCGGCGGGTGAATAGCGTCGCCGTATGGGAGAGGGTGTTTCCGGGGTCAACCGGGCTCATTGGGACGTGTGGGCCGCCGCGCACGGGCAGGACGCGTACTACGACACGGCCGGGCTGGTGGCGGGCGCCGACTCGCTCACCGATGTGGAGCGCGGGGCCGTCGGCGAGGTGGAGGGGCTGGACGTGCTGCACGTCCAGTGCCATATCGGGTTCGACGCGATCTCGCTGGCACGTTCCGGCGCGCGGGTGACGGGCGTCGACTTCTCGCCGGTGGCGCTGGAGAAGGGGCGGGCGCTCGCGGAGCGGTGCGGGGTGGACGTGCGGTTCGTCGAGGCGGACGCCACCGACCTGCCCGAGCGGATGCGCGGCCGGTTCGACCTCGCCTACGCGGCCTACGGGATCCTCTGCTGGATCGCCGACGTGGACGCCTGGATGCGCTCGGTCGCCGCGACGCTCCGGCCCGGCGGACGGCTGGTCCTCGTCGACTTCCATCCGCTGCTCCAGATGGTGGAGACCGTGGAGCCGCTCGTCCTGGACTTCCCCTACGCCTTCGACGGGCCGCACGAGTACGCCTCGTCGGGGTCGTACGCGACCGAGACCGGGCCGACCACGTCGGTGGAGTTCGCGCACTCGCTCGGCGAGATCGTCACCGCCGCCGCGGCGGCGGGGCTGCGCGTCACCCGGCTGGACGAGCGCCTCGACTCGGCGCTGGACCTCGGCCGGGGCACCCCGGTCGGGCCGGACGGCCGCCACCGCTTCCCGGTGGACGGCCGGAACCTGCCCGTCCTCTACGCGCTCACCGCGACCCGGTGACGGGGGGTCTGGACGGGATGATCGACATTCGTTAGCTTGCGTCGCATGAAGCCGATGCTCGCGCTCGCGTGGAAGATGTCGCTCGCCGGGGTGTGCGGGGTGATGGTCGCGACGCCGCTGTCCGCGCCCGTCGCGCAGGCCGCGCCCGCCGTCCGGCAGGTGGCGCGGCCCGGCCTCGGATGGCAGGTCACCCCGACCGGGACCGGCGCGCGGTTCCGCGGGCTCGCGGCGGTCAGCCGGAAGACCGCCTGGCTGGCGGGCACCGGCGGGACCGTCCTGCGGACCACCGACGCGGGCCGCACCTGGCGCGGCGTCGGGCCGCCGGACGCGGCGGGCCTGGAGTTCCGCGACGTCGAGGCGTTCGACGAGCGGCGGGCCGTGGTGCTGGCGATCGGCGAGGGCGACGCGTCCCGCGTTTACCAGACCTCCGACGGCGGCCGGACGTGGACGCTCGGCTTCCGCAACGACGAGCCGCGCGCCTTCTACGACTGCATGACGTTCTTCGACTCGCGGCACGGGCTCGCCGTCAGCGATCCCGTGGACGGGCGCTTCCGGATCATCTCCACCAGCGACGCCGGGCGCAGCTGGCGGGTGCTGCCCAACAAGGGGATGCCCGACGCGCTCCCGGGCGAGGCCGCGTTCGCCGCCAGCGGGCAGTGCCTGGTGAGCCACGGCGGCCGGGACGTGTGGCTCGCGACCGGCGGCGCGTCCAAGGCGCGGGTGTTCCACTCCCGCGACCGCGGGCTGACCTGGACCGTGGCCGACACGCCGCTGCCGAGCTCCGCGTCCCAGGGGGTGTTCGCGGTGGCGTTCCGCGACACCCGCCACGGCGTCGCGGTCGGCGGCGACTACCGGCCAGGGGAGCCGTCCCCGGCGGCGGCCGCGACCACGAGCGACGGCGGCCGGACGTGGCGCCCGGCGCCGCGTCCTCCGGCGGAGTACCGGTCGGGCGTGGTGTGGCCGACCTATACCGGCCCGGCGGCGCTCGCGGTCGGTCCCACCGGCAGCGACGGCACCCTGAACGCGGGCCGCTCGTGGACGCGGTTCGACACCGGCAGCTTCGACACCGTGGACTGCGCGTCCGACGGCGGCTGCTGGGCCGCGGGCGAGAAGGGCCGCGCCGGGCGGCTCACGATCAGGGCAGCCCGCTAGGCGCCTCCCGCTCGGTGGCCAGGTGGTCGGTCAGCCGCCGGGCCAGCCGGGCGGGGTCGGGCCAGCGCACGTCGTGCGCCCAGCCGAGGCGCTCGAAGCCGCGGATCAGCAGGGCGCTGGCGTCGAACTGGCCCTTCAGGACGCCGTGCCGCGCGGACGTCGGCTCGGCGTGGTGCCAGTTGTGCCAGCCCTCCCCGAACGTCAGCAGCGCGACCCAGCGGACGTTGGTCGAGCGGTCGCGGGTGTCGAAGGCGCGCCCGCCGAAGCTGTGCGCGACGGAGTTGACCGACCAGGTCACATGGTGGACGACGGCGTAGCGCACCAGCCCGCCCCAGAACAGCGCGGACCACATCCCGGCCCACGACATCGTGGCCAGCCCGCCCGCGAGGGCGGGCAGCGCGAACGACAGCAGCACGACGGCGGGGTAGGCGGCGTCCATCCGCCGCACGACGGGGTCGGCCAGCAGGTCGGGGACCCAGTGCCTCCGGACGGAGCGCCGCCGCGCGGTGTAGAACCAGCCGACCTGCGCATGCAGCAGGCCCCGCGCCAGCGACGGCAGCGACTCGCCGTAGGCCCAGGGGGAGTGCGGGTCGCCGGGGCGGTCGGCGTACTTGTGGTGGCGGCGGTGCTCGGCCGCCCACAGCGAGGCCGGGCCTTCGAGGGCGAGCCCGCCGGCCAGCGTCAGCGCGAGGAATAAGGGGCGGCGGCACCGGAACGAGCGGTGGGTCAGCATCCGGTGGTAGCCGACGCTGATGCCGAAGATGCTCACCGCGTACATGACCGCGAAGATCACCAGGTCGGCCGGGCCGACGCCGTGCCCCCAGACCGCGACGACGGCCGCCGCCAGGGCCAGCACCGGCAGCACGACCAGCGTGATCAGGTAGGCGTCACGGCGGACGTGCGAGACGGCGGCGGTGCCGGTGGACTCCGGCTCCGTCCAGCGCTGTCGCGAACCCATGAGGCCTCCTCTTTTCCCGCAGTGAACGACACCGGGCCAGTCCCGCAACAGTGGCCTGAAGGCCAACAAATCATTACTTTGCGCATCTGTTCTCTAACTCTATGTGGCGAAGTGCGTGGAATCTGGTTACCTTTGGTGCTCGTCCGGCTGCGCGTGTCGTGGCAGGTCTGCCGTGGCCCCCCGAGGCCGACGGCACCCATCGACCCCCGAGGTGGCCGCCGCATGAACCCTCCCGAGCAGACGTCCGCGCAGGTGGACGCGCAGTTGAGCACCTCAGGGCGGGCGGGCGCCGGCGGCTACCTCGACCGGTACGAGGCCGCCGCCGGGAAGGACCCCGCCGACGCCCTCGCGCTCCTGGCGGGCTGGCTGCGCACCGACTGGCGGCCCCTCTTCGCCGAGCTGCGCGCGCACCGTCCCGTCCTGGCCACCCCGGTGTTCACGATCGTGACGCGCTTCGCCGACGTCACCGAGGTGCTCTCGCGCGGGGAGGTGTTCACCGTCGCCGGGTACGCGGCGCGCCTCGACCCCGCGCTCGGCGGCCCGGTCATGCTGACCAGGGACGGCACGCCGCTGAACCGGCGGGAGAAGGGCCTGATGCAGGTCATGCTCCCGCCCGAGGACGTGCCGCGGGTCCGGGGGCTGGTGGCCGAGGTCGCCGACGCGGTGCTCGACGCCGCCCTGCCGCACGGGCGCGTCGAGGTCGTCGGAGATCTGTTCCGGCACGTCTGCGCGGAGGTGTCCGGGCGCTACTTCGGCTTCCCCGGCCCCGACCGGCCGACGCTGTCGCGCTGGTCGAGGGCCGTGATGACCGACGTCACCGCCAACCTCGCCGGCGACCCGGGCATCCACGCGGCGTCGCTGAGCGCGGGCGCGGAGATGATGGACTACCTGCGCGCCCTGCTCGCCGAGCGCCGGATGGCCGTCGCGGCCGACGCGGCGCGCGCCCCACAGGACATCCTGTCCCGGCTGCTGCGCACGCGGCTGCCCCGCGAGCTGTCCCTGGAGGACGAGCGCCTCCTCGTCAACGTCGCGGGCCTGCTGCTGGGGTTCATGGAGAACGCGTCGGGCTCCATGGTGCACGTGGTCCAGCAGGTCCTCGGGCGTCCGGAACTGCGGGAGGCCGTCACCGAGGCGGCCGCCGAGGACGACACCGCCGCCTTCGACCGGCACGTGTGGGAGGCGCTGCGGTTCGACCCGTTCCTCAAGCTCATCGCGCGCACGTGCGAGCGCGACCACGTGCTGGCGCGCGGCACCCCGCACGAGACGCGGGTGCCGGCCGGTTCGCTGGTGCTGGCCGCGGTCGCCTCGGCGATGTTCGACGAGACCGCCGTCCCGGCGCCGGACGCCTTCCGCCTCGACCGGCCGCTCCACACCTCGCTGCACTTCGGCCACGGCCCGCACGCGTGCCTGGGCGCCGACCCGGGCGCGGCCGTGATCTGCGAGACGCTGCGCCGCCTGTTCCGCCGCCCCGGCGTGCGGCTGCTCCCGCCCCCGGAGGGGACGGTCCTGCGCGACAGGGGCGTCTTCCCCGACCGGTTCACGCTCGGCCTCGGCCAGGAAGAGGAGTGAGGATGCCGCTCAGCCCGATGTCGCCGCTCAGCCCGATGAGAGCACGCCGCGTCAAGGCGCGGAGCATCGCGACCGACGGTGCGGCCAACCGGCTGCGCTACCTGGCGCTCACCCGCGGGCGCCCGCTGTGGAGCCTCGCCGAGTCGGTCCGCCCGGTGCGGCGGCGCCTCAACGCGTTCCTCATCGACAGCGCCGTCCGCGAGATGCCGGCCCGCCCCGAACCGCTGAGCACCAGGTCCGACTACACCTCGTGGGCCTCGCTCACCGACCGGACCTACCTGGGCCGCCACCTCCCGCCGACGCCGTCGCGGGCCGGGGCCAGGCCCACCCCGGAGCAGGCGTCCGACCTGTTCACACGCGGGGACGAGATGATCCCCTGCCCGCGCTCGACCGTGCTGTTCGCCTACTTCGCCCAATGGTTCACCGACGGGTTCCTGCGCGGCGACGTCAACGTGCCGCGCGACCCCCGCCGCAACTCCTCCAACCACGAGATCGACGTCAACCCCCTCTACGGGCTGAACGAGGAGGCGACCGGCGCCGTCCGCGCCTTCGACGGGGGCCTGCTGAAGAGCCAGCTCGTCGACGGCGGCGAGTTCCCGCCCTACCTGTGCGAGCAGGGCGCCGTCAAGCCGGAGTTCCGGGCGCTGAGCATGGCCGACTTCGACCGGCTCGACACCGCGCAGCGCGACACCCTGTTCGCGACCGGGGGCGACCGGGGCAACGTGCAGATCGGCTTCACGATGTTCACGGTGCTGTTCCTGCGCGAGCACAACCGGGTGGCGCGGCTGCTCGCCGAGGAGAACCCGCGCTGGGACGACGAGCGCCTCTTCCAGACCGCGCGCAACATCGTGACCGCGCAGGTCATCAGGCTCGTGGTCGAGGAGTACGTCAACCACATCACGCCCTACCACTTCCGCTTCCTGCTCGACCCCAGGCTGGGCGCCACGCTCGCCCGCGTGCCGTGGCACCGGCAGAACTGGGCGTCGGTGGAGTTCAACCTCGTCTACCGCTGGCACAGCCTGATCCCGTCCAGGCTCGTCGTCGGCGACGCCGAGGTGCCGCTGCACGCCACGCTGTTCGGCGGCCCGCTCATCCCCAAGGCGGGCCTCGGGCGCCTCTTCGAGGACGCCTCCGAGCAGCGCGCCGGGCGCATCGGCCTGTTCAACACCGACCCCGCGCTCCGCGAGGTCGACCGGACCTCGATCGAGCATTCGCGCGCGCTCGACCTGGCCCCCTACAACGACTACCGCGCGCACTGCCGCTTCCCCCGCGTGCGGCGGTTCGAGCAGATCTCCGGCGACCCCCGGGTGAGCGACGCGCTCCGCGGCCTCTACGACACGGTGGACGACATCGACCTGTACGTCGGCCTGTTCGCCGAGGAGCCCGGATCGGCGCGGGCGATCCTGCCGCCGCTGCTCACCAAGATCATCGCGATCGACGCGTTCTCGCAGGCGCTGACCAACCCGCTGCTGGCGCCGCGCGTGCTGAACCCCGCCACGTTCACCTCGCTCGGCATGCGGATCATCGGCGCCACCCGCACGGTGTCGGACGTCCTGCACCGCAACATCCCCGAGGACCCGAGACCCCGTTTCGTGAGCATGACCTGGCGCGGCGCCCTCTAGGGCGCCCTCCGGCACGCGCGGCCCCGACATCGGTGAGGAGGACAGGTGACCACGGACGACCCCTCTGACGACATTCCCCCGACCGGCCCCTCGCTCGCCGATCCGGAGACCGCGCGGACGCTGCGCGCCGCCGCGCGCGAGCTGGCCGACATCGCGGGGGTCATGCGGGAGGTGTCCGTCCACGCGACCGGCGCCCTCACCGCCGGTGCCGTCCCGGGCGCCCTGCACCGGGCGCCCGGCGCCGCGCTGCGCGCCGAGCAGGCCCTGCTGCACGCGGTGACCAACCGCAAGGGCCTCGGCTACGCCCTGGCCGGGGGCCCGGCGGGGACGGTCGGCGCCAAGCTCGGCAGCGTGCTCGGCGCGCGCAGCCTCGCCGTCTCGGTCATGACGACCTCGCTGCGGCTGCGGATCGCCGCCGTCACGCTCGACAACCCCGAACTGGCCGCCGACCCGGTGCTGGCGCGGCTGAACGAGGCCGTCGCCGCCGACCGCGAGATCGAGGCCGCGCGCGCCCTGTACGCGCTGGTGAAGGACCGGGGCGCCGCGCGGGCGCTGACCGCGATCGCGCCGGTGTTCGGGGAGATCCTCGCGCTGCGCGCGCTGCTGGACGAGAACCCGCTGAACGACCACACCGCCTGGATGATCGCGAGCGGCTCGGCCGCCGCCACCGCCGACCCGGTCAGCGGCGTGAGCAACCTGGCGATCGCGCTGCTGGACGTGGGCGGCGGCGCGGCCCGCCGCGTCCAGGCCGACCCGCCCGAGCGGCGGCGGCTGCGCGAGACGGGCTCGCTGCTGGACTTCCTCACCAACATCGGCGTCGTCGGCACCACCGGACGCGTCCTGATCCAGACCGTCACCGGCCCGGACGGCGTCGAGCGGCACGTCGTCCAGGCGCCGGGCATGCGGCCCGGCAACCCCGACAACGACTCGCCGGGCGACCTGCTCGGCGCGTTCAGCAGCACGCTGCTCGACAGCGCGCCCTACAGCCGCTCGCTGGCCAAGGCCGTCGCCGACTACGGCATCCCCGAGGGGGCCGAGATCGCGCTGGTCGGGCACAGCGCCGGGGGATCGGCGGTGATGACCCTCGCGCAGGACCCGGCCTTCGCGTCCCGCTACACCATCACCCACGTGGTCGTGGTCGGCTCGCCGGTCGACTTCAAGCGCCCCGCCACCGAGACCACCTGGGTCGCCAGCGTCGCCAACCAGCACGACATCATCCCCAGCCTGGACGGCCAGGGCGCCGGGAACTGCTTCGACCTGCACCCCGACTGGTACGTCGTCGACTACACCGACCCCACCCACGAGTTCCCCGCCTGCCATGCCGTCGAGCACTACACCGCCAACCTCGCGGTCGACCTGCCCGAGGCGCGCGAGCACATCGACGCGAAGCTGCGCCCCTACCACGGCCCGGCCACGCGCTCGCAGCTCTACCGGCTCTACGACGACGAGCCGGTACCGGAGGTCGTGCGCCGCGGCGTCGCCGTGGCCCCGGCCGTGACGCGGGCGGCGACCGCGAGCGGGCCGGTGGAGCTGCCCGTCCGCTGCGACGACGGCTACGCGCTCACCGCCTACTTCGTCGCCGACGCCCAGGCGGCGGCGGGGCTGCTCGGCGGCCGGGCGTCCGCCGTGCGCCTGGGGGGCCGCGCGGTCGTCGCGATCCACGTGTCCGACAACCGGCGGACGAGCCTCGGCGCCTACGCGGAGGTCGGGCTCGCCGTCCTCGTCGCCCCGCCGGGCGGCCGGGGCACGCCGCGGCCACCGTCCTGGCGCGCCCTGCTCCCGCGCTCGCCGCGCGCCGACCGCGTCGGCAGCCGCTTCACCGACGTGCTCGTGAACACCGAGCTGTCGCGCGCCGTGGCCGAGGAGGTCTTCGGACACGCGGCGTCCCTCGGCACGGTGCGGGTGGAGGCGGGCGCGGGGGCCGCGCGGGTGGAGGCCGTCGCCGGCGGCGAGCCGGTCATGTCGCTGGCCGGAACGCTCGGCCCCGGTCTCCCGGTGGCAGCCCCGGTCGCCGGGCGGAGCCTGGTCGTCTACTCCGACCGCGACGGCGTCCCGGTGCGCTCCAGCCTCCAGTGGCGCGGGACGCGGCGCGCGCACCCCTCCCCCCGGCTCCGGCTCGCCGTCGCGCGGTCGGAGCACCCGTTCGCCCGGCACCTGCGCGACCTCGGGCTGGACGGCGCCCGCCCGATCCTCTGCCTGGTCGCCCCGGCCCGCCGCAGCCGCCGCGGCGCGGCCGTCCCGCTCACGCTCCCCGCCCCGCCCGCGGACCCGCCCGCAGACCCGCCCACCGATCCGTCCGCGGACCCGCCCACCGATCCGTCCGCTTCCGCCGCCGCTCCCGACGCGTCCTCCGACGTCAGCGAAGGCCCCTGAGGGCCCCGATTCCCCGGGAGAACCGATGCCCGCACATCAGCGCGTGATCGCGGCCCACGCGGAGGCCCTCGACGCCGACGCCGAGGCGCTCACCGGATGCGCCGCGCGGCTGCACGCGCTCGCCGCCCGGCTGCGCTCGGACGCGGCCGCCCCGCCCTGGCTGTTCGACACGCTGAACGCCCACATCACCGCGTGCGTGGTCGCCTCCGCCGACCTCGCCGAGGTCGCGACCCGGCTGCACGTCTACGCCGACCTGCTCGGCGACGAGGAGCACTGACCGCCCGCCGGTCCGAAACCTCCGCCGCGAGCCGGATCACGCGAGAGATCCCCAGGTCATCGCCGAAACAACCGTCCCCCGAATCGCCCACGCAACGATTCCGGGCATTCACCCGGTATTGACATCAAAACGGTACGGAGCGAGAATCGGTTGAATAGGAAACTTTCCTATTAGATTTGGCCTGGTCACGCCCCGGAGTCCCCATGGAGGCCCGTGCCCCACCCGCCCCGCTGAGCCCACCGAGCCGAGAACAGCCCCCCGCAATGGCCGTCCGAGCGGCCATACCCTGAGATTCGGAGCTCCCATGAAGAAAAGGCTCATCGCCGCCGCCTCAAGTGTGGCGCTCACCCCCGCCATCCTCGTCGCCCTCCCCGGCACCGCCAGCGCCCACGGCTACGTCAACGCCCCGCCGAGCCGCCAGGCGCAGTGCGCCGCGCGCACCGTCCAGTGCGGCTCGATCAAGTACGAGCCGCAGAGCGTCGAGGGCCCCAAGGGCCAGCGGTCCTGCAACGGCGGCAACGGCGCCTTCGCCGAGCTGAACGACGACAGCAAGGGCTGGAAGGCCGCCTCCGTCGGCCGGTCGGCCACCTTCACCTGGAAGTTCACCGCCCGCCACCGCACCACCAACTGGGAGTACTACATCGGTGGCACGCGCGTCGGCAACGTGAGCGGCAACAACGCCCAGCCGCCCGAGACGGTCTCCCACAACATCAACCTCGGCAACTTCTCCGGCCGCCAGAAGGTCCTGGCGATCTGGAACATCGCCGACACGGGCAACGCCTTCTACGCCTGCATCGACGTGCAGATCGGCTGACCCGCGCGGTAACCCCGACGACGACCGGGGGCCCGTGCACGCCATGATCCCGAGTGGCGCGCACGGGCCCCCAGGCCGTTCGCGCCCCACACCAGCCCGGCCCGTTTTCGCCTATGCCGCTCCGTGGATAGGCAAATGTGGTGGAAGTGTTGAGTTGGGCTTTGTGGCCCTCGCGGTAGGGGACGGGTGACCGGGGCGGCCCGCGCGCGGCCGCCGCCCGTCCGGCGACCGGCAGGGGGCGATGGTGGTGGGGCAGCGCGGCGAGGACCCGGGCGGCATCAAGGTCGAACCCGGTGACCTGCGGTATCCCGCGCTCCGCCGCGGCTACAACCCGCGCTGGTACGCCGACCCGGAGTACGTGCGGCTCGTCGCGAGCCCGCACGAGGCCAAGGAGGCGCTCCAGCAGGCTGTCGACGAGGCGGGCCGCGCATCCGGCGAGGGCGCCGTGCGCGACCGGATCACCGTCCGGTCGGGCGGGCACTGCTACGAGAACTTCGTGTGCTCCGAGGACGTCCGGGTGATCATCGACGTGTCGCTGATGGATGGCATCTACCCCGACCCGGAGATGGACGCGATCTGCGTCGAGGCCGGGGCCACCAACGCCGACCTGCGCAAACGGCTGTTCCTGAAGACCGGCAAGGTGCTGCCGGGCGGGTCGTGCGCCACGGTGGGGGTCGGCGGCCACGTCCCGGCGGGCGGGTTCGGGCTGCTGTCGCGGCAGTTCGGCCTCACCGTCGACTACCTGTACGCGGTCGAGGTCGCCGTCGTGGACGACACGGGCAGGGTCCGCCTGGTCACCGCGACCGCCGACAGCGCCGGAGCGCTCGGCGACCTGTGGTGGGCGCACACCGGCGGGGGCGGCGGCAACTTCGGCGTGCTGACGCGGCTGTGGTTCCGGCGCCTCCCGGACGCGCCGCGCCATGTCCTGCTGACGGCGGGCGGCTGGAAGTGGGACTCGATCGAGCCTGAGTCCTTCGCCCAGATCATCGCGAACTTCGGCGGCTTCTTCGACCGGCACCGCGGCGGGGAGGACGACCCGTTCGCGGCGCTGTTCGGGATCCTGCTGCTGACCCACCGGAGCCAGGACACGATCGGCCTCATCGCCCAACTCGACGCCGACCTCCCGCACGCCGAGGAGCTGATGGCCCGGTTCCTGAAGGAGGTCGGCCGGGATCTCGGCGTCGAGCGGCACGCCCTGACCCGGTCCTACGGCGAGTATCCGGCGCTCGTCGGCCTGCACGCGCCGACGCCGCTCCCGTGGGACCAGGTGGACAAGCTCTTCGGCGGCACCGACAACACCCGCGCGGGCAAGCACAAGTCCGCCTACATGCGCGGGCCGCTGCCGAAACGGCATGTCGAGGCGCTGTGGACGGCGCTGGCCGAGGAGCATCCCGCGATCACACGGGACGCCGTCGTCCAGATCGACTCCTACGGCTCGGCGATCAACCGGGTCGCCGCCGGGGAGACCGCCGTCTCCCAGCGCGACTCGATCCTCAAGCTCCAGCACCAGGTGTACTGGCCCGCGTCCGTCAACGGCGCCGACCAGCTGCGCTGGATCCGCGAGCTGTACCGCGACATGTACCGCGACACCGGCGGCGTCCCCGTGAACGCCCCGTACGCGGGCGCGCCCACCGACGGCTGCTACATCGGCTACCCCGACGTCGATCTCAGCGACCCGGTGTGGAACACCTCCGAGGTCCCCTGGTCGACGCTCTACTACGGCGCCGACTACGCACGCCTCCAGGACGCGAAGCGGGTCTGGGATCCGCGGAACGTGTTCCGGCACCGCCAGTCCGTCCGGATCTGAGGGCATCCCGCCGCCCCGTCCGCCGCGCCGGGGGTGGACGATGGGGGGCAGGAGGTGCGATGGAACAGGACACGACACGGGACACGCCGCGCTACCCCGGTGCCGAGACGGTCGAGGACTTCGCCCGCAACGTCGCGGCGGTCCGGGCGCGGATGGCCGCCGCCGCCGAGCGCGCCGGACGGGACGCCGCGGACGTCCGCCTGCTCCCGGTGAGCAAGACCGTCCCGGAGGAGCGGCTGCGCCTGGCCGTGCGGGCGGGCTGCGACGTGCTCGGCGAGAACAAGGTGCAGGAGGCCAAGCGCAAGGCGGAGAACCTGGCCGACCTGGACGTGTCGTGGTCGGTCATCGGGCACCTCCAGACGAACAAGGCGCGGTTCGTCGCCGCCTTCGCCTCGGAGTTCCAGGCGCTGGACAGCCTGCGCGTGGCCGAGGCGCTCGACCGCAGGCTCCAGGCCGACGGCCGGGGCCTCGACGTGTTCGTCCAGGTCAACACCTCCGCCGAGGACAGCAAGTACGGCCTGCCGCCCGAGGAGGTGCCCGGCTTCCTCGCCGAGCTGCCGCGCTACGGCGCGCTCAGGGTCAGGGGCCTGATGACGCTGGCGCTGCTCACCGGCGACACCGACCGGGTCAGGGAGTGCTTCGTCACGCTGCGCACGATCCGCGACCGCGCCCGCCAGGACGCCCCCGAGGGGATCGGCCTGGACGAGCTGTCGATGGGCATGTCCGGCGACTACGAGATCGCCATCGAGGAGGGCGCGACCGTCGTGCGCGTCGGGCAGGCCATCTTCGGCGCCCGCGCGACGACCGACCAGCGCTACTGGCCCGGTTGATGAAGCCCCGGCCCACCGCCCTCGCCTGGCGGCTGTGTTCATGAAGTCCCGGCCCAAGGCGCTCGCCTGGCGGCTCGTGCCTTGACCGTGCCTCGGCGGGCGCGGCATCGCTTCGCGATCTTCCCGGTGGGGGCTCGCCTCCGGCGTCGCCCCCACCGGTCAGCCACGCGCCCGCGTGACGGCCGAGGTCGTCGTGCTAGGTGCTCTGGCCTCGGGCCGCGTTCACGGTCTGGATCAGGGCGTCGATGTGGGCGGGCGTGGTGCGGTGGCTGATGACGCAGGCGCGCAGGGCCGCGCGTCCGGCGAGCTTCACCGGGCTGATCCACGCGCCGCCGCCCTCGACGACCGTCCGCGCGAGGGCCGCGTGGTGCTCCCACGCCGGGTTCGCGGGGTCGGCGAAGCACACGACCGGGAGCGGCGTGTCGTTGACCACGTCCCAGCCCGCGTCCGACAGCCCGGCGCGGAGCGCGTCGGCGAGGTCCGCGTCGTGATCGATCTGCTCGGCGTACCCGTCGCGGCCCGCGACGGCGAGGCTGAGGAACAGCTTCAGGCCGGTGAAGCGGCGCGACCACTGCTGGCTCGTGGTGTAGGGGTCGACGGTGCCGTGGACGTCGGCGGGCATGTAGGACGTGGTGACCCGGAACGTCTCCGCGAGCCCCTCGGCGTCGGTGGTCAGCAGCGCCCCCGCGCCCATCGGGACGCTCAGCCACTTGTGCGCGTCCACCGTGATCGAGTCGGCGCGCTCGATGCCCGCGAGCGCGGGCCGCAGCCGGTCCGAGAGCGCCGCCGCGCCGCCGTAGGCCGCGTCGACGTGGAACCGCAGCCCGAGGTCGGCGCACAGGTCGGCCAGCTCGGGCAGCGGGTCGATCACCCCGGCGCCGGTGGTCCCGGCGGTGGCGACGACCAGGAACGGCAGGTCGCCCGCCGCGCGGTCGGCCTCGATCCGGGCGGCGAGCGCCGCCGGGTCCAGCTTCAGCGACGGCCCGGTCGGCACGAGCCG
Source organism: Actinomadura litoris (assembly GCF_009733595.1). Lineage (GTDB taxonomy): Bacteria > Actinomycetota > Actinomycetes > Streptosporangiales > Streptosporangiaceae > Spirillospora > Spirillospora litoris. The sequence goes on from NZ_WOFH01000006.1 coordinate 234,533, forward strand.
GACGGCGTCGCGCCCGATGCCGGTCCCGTGCGCGATCTTCAACCAGGCGAGGTGGCTCTCCGCCGACGCGTACAGCACGGGACGGCCGGGCAGCGCCCGCAGCCCCTCGGTGCCGTACTCCGGCCACGTCCGGGTCAGCGCCAGCAGCACGGCGGTGAGGTTCGCCTCCGCGCCGCCGCTGGTGAACGACCCGGCGACGGACCCGGCGGGGTAGCCGAGCCGGCCGCCGAGGAAGCGCAGCAGGTGCGCCTCGATCTCCGCCGCCGCCGGGGCGTGCGACCAGGCGGCGAGCTGCGGGTTGAAGGCGGCGGTGAGCGCGTCGCCGACCACGCCGAGGTGGGTCGGCGTCGGGTTGAACAGCCCGAAGTAGCCGGGGTGGGTGGTGTGCACGGTCCCCGTCCGCAGCAGCGCCGCGACCTCGTCGACCGCCGTCTCGGCGCGGACCGGGGCGCCGAAGTCGTAGCCCGCGACGGCCGCCCGCAGGGCCGGCACGTCCACCGGCGGGGTGACCGACCGGTCAGGGACGCGCTCGCGCTCGTCCTCCAGCAGCTCGGTGACGTGCCGCCACAGCTCCAGCGCCGCGTCCGGCGGCGGCGCGAACGAGGCGCGCCCGGTGGGGAAATGGTCCATGACCAGGATCGTTGCGGCCGGACGCGACCCCGCGCAAGGCGCGAATCGGACGAAGATCGCCAGATTCGCGCCACCCCCGGATCAGGACGAGCCGGACGGCGCGCGGCTCAGGTCCACGACGCAGAACAGGTTGCCGTCGGGGTCGGCGAGGACGACGAAGTCGGGCTTCGGCGGATACAGCTCCCAGTCGACCCTGCTCGCGCCGAGGCCGACCAGGCGCTCGACCTCCGCCTCCTGCTCGGCCGTGGTGTCCACGAGCAGGTCCAGGTGCAGGCGGGGGCGCGGCTCGGCGGGCGACTCGCTGTACATCAGGCCGAGCGCCTGGCCCGAGCCGTCGGCGTGCGCGAGCGTCCGCCAGGTCGGGCTCTCCCACCGGGGCACCGAGACCAGGTCGAGCGCGGACGTCCAGAACGCGACGGCACGGGGGATGTCGGTCACGCCGACCACCGGGAATCCGAGTCTGAGCATGCACGGCAGTGTAGGGGCGGCCCTTGGCGCGGGTACGGTCCTGATCATGGATGATGAGGACGGCTACTTCGGGGAGCCCGTGGCGGCGACCTACGACGAGACGTCGGCGGACATGTTCGCGCCGGAGGCCCTCGACCCGGCGGTCGACCTGCTGGCCGGGCTGGCGGGCGGCGGCCGGGCGCTGGAGTTCGCCGTCGGCACCGGCCGCGTCGCGCTGCCGCTGGCCGCGCGCGGCGTCCCGGTGCACGGCATCGACATGTCGCGGGCCATGGTCGCCCGGCTGCGCGCCAAGCCCGGCGGCGACGCGGTCGGCGTGACGATCGGCGACATCGCCACCACCCGGGTCGAGGGCGCGTTCACGCTCGCCTACCTGGTGTTCAACACGATCAACAACCTGACGACGCAGGACGCGCAGGTCGACTGCTTCCGCAACGCGGCCGCCCACCTGGAGCCCGGCGGCCGCTTCGTGATCGAGGTCGGCGTCCCGAACCTGCGGCTGCTCCCGCCCGGCCAGAACGCCGTGCCGTTCCAGGTGGGCGGGGGCCGCTGGGCCTACGACCTCCTCGACACCTCCACGCAGGCGATGAGCTCGAACTACGTCGAGGTCGTGGACGGCGAGCACCGCTTCCAGAGCTTCCCCTTCCGCTACGTCTGGCCCTCCGAACTCGACCTGATGGCGCGCATCGCGGGGCTCCGCTTCGCCGACCGCTGGGAGGACTGGACGCGCGCCCCCTTCACCCACGAGAGCCGCCGCCACGTCTCGGTCTGGGAGAAGCCCCCCGGCGGGGCGGCGTGAACGTCTCCGAGTTCGACCTGAGGCTGGACGGCTGCCGGACCCTGCACGTCTACGACACCGCCCCGGAGGCCACCGACGCCCTGACGATCTTCTGGCAGCACGGCACGCCGAACCTCGGCGCGCCGCCGCGCCCGCTGGTCGCGGCGTCGGAGCGGCTCGGCCTCCGCTGGGTGTCCTACGACCGGCCCGGGTACGGGGGCTCGACCCCCGTCCCGGGGCGGGACGTGGCGTCCGCCGCCTTCTACGTCTCCGCCGTCGCCGACGCCCTCGGCATCGGGCGGTTCGCGGTCGTGGGCCACTCCGGCGGCGGCTCGCACGCCCTGGCCTGCGGCGTGTCCCCGGCCGGCCGGGTGCTGGGCGTGGTCGCCGTCGCGGCCCTGGCGCCCTACGACGCGGCGGGCCTGGACTGGTTCGCGGGCATGGCGGACGGCGGCGCGGCGTCCCTGCGCGCCGCCGCCCGCGGCCGCGCGGCCAAGGAGCGGCACGAGGCGGAGGCCGGGTTCGACCCGGAGATGTTCACCCCCGCCGACCACGCCGCGCTCGCCGCCGAGTGGTCCTGGTTCGACGAGGTCGTCGACCCGGCCGTCGCGCAGGGGCCCGGCGGGCTCATCGACGACGACCTCGCCTACGTCGCGCCGTGGGGGTTCGACCCGTCCGGGATCACCGTGCCCGTCCTGCTGCTGCACGGGGGCCAGGACCGGATCGTGCCCGCCGCGCATGCCCGGTGGCTCGCGCGCCACTGCCCCACGGCGACGGCGCGGCTGTCGCCGGACGACGGGCACATCTCCGTGCTGCGGTCCGCCGCCCCGGCCCTGGAGTGGCTGCACTCCCTGGCCGGGGCGGCGTCCTAGCCCCCGGCGGAGAGGGCCGGGGTCAGGTCCGCTCCAGGTCGGGGCGCGGCAGCGGGGGCAGCGCCTGCTCGACCGCCTCGGCGACGGCCAGCAGCCGGGCGTCGGACGCGTCGGGCCCGACCAGCTCCAGGCCGATCGGCAGGCCGTCGCCCGACAGCCCGGACGGGACCGACAGGCACGGCAGGCCCGCGTTGCTCGCCGGGTCGGTGTTGCGGATGTAGGTGAGGAAGGTGTCGACGTCGCGGCCGTTCAGCTCGACCGTCCGGTCCGCGCCCGGCGGGCGGTGCGCCCGCGCGGGCAGCGGCGTCGTCGGGATGAGCAGCGCGTCCACCTCGTGCTCGGCGAAGTACCGGGCGTAGGCCGCGCGCAGCGCCGGGCGGTGCACGGTGAGCGCCTCCCGGTGGTCGGCGGCGGTGACCTGGTCCTCGTCCAGGACCGAGGCGAGCAGGTCGCGGACGTGGTCGGTGGCCGCCTCCTCCGCGAGCCCGCGCAGCGCCACCGGCGCCGCGTGCTGGTACAGGTACGCCGACAGCTCGCGGCCCACCTCGTACAGGACGAGCGCGAAGCTGACCGCCTCGTTGAGGCGCGCCAGGTCCGGCACGTCCTGCTCGACCAGCACCGCGCCCTGGGACGCGAGCTTGCCCAGCGCCTGCTCGGTCACGGTGGCGACGTCCGGGTCGAGGTCCTCGTAGAAGAACACCGACGGGACGCCGAGCCGCAGCCCGGCCAGGTCGACGGTGAGGTCCGGGTCCGCGCCGGACGGGGCGCAGATCGCGTCCACCAGCCGGACGTCCGCCACCGAGCGCGCGATCGGGCCCGCCGTGTCGCGGGTCGAGGAGATCGGGACCATCCCGCGCCCGTCGTAGCGCCCGTGCGTCGGGCGGAACCCCACGCACCCGCACAGCGCGGCCGGGATGCGCAGGGACCCGCCGGTGTCGCCGCCGAGCCCGAACGGGACCAGCCCCGCCGCGACCCCGGCGGCGGTGCCGCCGCTGCTGCCGCCTGGAATGTGCCCGGCGTTGTAGGGGTTGCCGATCGGGCCGTAGGCGGGGTTGTTGCCCGTGATGTCCAGGGACAGCTCGCCCAGCGTCTGCTTGCCCATCAGCGTGCCGCCCGCGTCCAGGAGCCGCCGCGCGAGCGGCGCGTCGCGGCGGGGGCGCCAGCCGCGCAGCGCCGGGGTCGCGGCGGAGGTGGGGAGGTCGGCGGTGTCGTAGACGTCCTTGAGCGCGAACGGCAGCCCGTACAGCGGGCCGCCGCGCGGCCCGTCCGCGACCGCCCGCCGGATGCGGTCGGGGTCGTGCGTGACGTAGGTGTTCAGCCGGGTCAGCCGGGCCGTCCGGTCGATCAGCGCCTCGACGTACTCGGCGAGGTCCAATCCGCCCTCGCGGAGCAGCCGGACGGCGTCGACCGCCGACAGCCAGTGCAGCTCGTCCATCCCGCCTCCTACGACGCGACCGTGAGGGTGAGAACGGCGATGTCGGTCATGGTGTGCTCCCTTGCTGTGCGGGGGTGTTATCGGTCAGCCACGCGTCGGCCCTGGCGAGCGTCGCGGCGCGGTCGAAGGTGTTGATCTGCTGGAGGACGTTCGTCGCGAGGAAGGCGGTCAGGTCGACGGGCTCGTCGAGCACGTCGGATTCGAGGAGGAGGTTCTGGGCGTTGGACCAGCGCGCGGGCCTGATCTCGCCGAAGGTACGGCCGTCGTAGGGGGTGAGGGTCCTGGAGAGTGCCGCGAGCAGGCCCCGGGCCTTCTCCGGTTCGGCCCACTCCTCGGGCGCCGCCTGCCGCGCGGCGGCCTCGGCGACCCTCGGGCGTTGGAGGCCGGCGTAGGTCCCCCGGGCCAGGGCACGGAAGAACCTCACCGGCACGTCGCTGTTCTCAAGTGTGCGCGCCCTCACAACGTAGCCTCCGACCGGCAGTTCTTCGAGGCCGGAGGGGGTGATGTCCCGAACCGGGAGCCCGGCGTCGTCGAAGGCGAAGAAGTCGGTGAGGGTCCCGGCGTAGGCCGCGATCCGTCCGGACTCCAGCGTCCGCGCCACCGCCGCGCTGCCCGGCCCGACCGTCGTCGTCTCGACGTCGTCGATCGACAGGCCCGCCTTCTTCAGCGCGGCGGTGAGGTAGGCGCGGTCCTGGTCGGGGGAGGCGAGGCCGATGTTCCCGCCCCTGAGGTCGGCGACGGTCCGCACCGCGCTCCGCTCCGGGACGACGAGGCCGACGAGGAAGCCGTTGCCGCCCGTCCGCTCGTCGTAGGGGACGCGCAGGTCGGGCGTCCTGAGGGCCGCCGTCAGCGCGTCGCTCGCGGCGACGAGGCCGATGTCGGCCTTGCGCCCCTGGACCAGGCCCGCGATCGGGACGCTGTCGGCCACCGGGGCGATCTTCACGCGCAGGCCCTCGTCGGCGAAGAAGCCGAGCCGGTCCGCCAGCACCTCGTTGAAGGTGAACAGCGAGTTCGGCGCGGGGGTGGCGAGCGTGAGCGTCCCGTCCGCGCCGCCGGAGGTGGTGCCCGCGCCGCACGCGGTCAGCGCGACCGCCGTCAGCGCGGCGGTGAGTGCGCGCCTCATGAGGTGCTCCTGTCCGCGGCCGCCAGGCGCCGCCGGACGCGCCGCTCCCGCGCCCTCGACCCGGCCGGGAGCCGCCCGGCGTGCCGCCAGAAGACGATCACGCGGTCCGCGCAGCCGACCGCGCCGTAGAGCAGCAGGCCCATCCCGGTGACGACGGCGACCACGGCGAACGCGTCGTCCTGGTTGAGCTGCGAGCTGTAGCGCTGGACGAGGAACCCGAGCCCCTCCTGCGCGGACACGATCTCGGCGACGACCGCGCCCGCGAGCGCCAGCGTCAGCCCGATCCGCAGCCCCGCGAAGATCATCGGCGCGGCGGTGGGGAGCAGCAGGCCGGTGAAGGTCCGCCGCCGTCCGGCGCGCAGGGAGCGGAACAGCTCCTCGGCGTCGGCGTCCGGGTCGAGCATCCCGGTCAGGGTGTTCACGAAGACCGGGAAGAAGGCGACCAGCGCGGCGATCACGATCTTGGCGGTGGCGCCGAAGCCGAACGCGGAGATCAGGATCGGCGCGACCGACAGCATCGGGAGCACCTGGAGCGTGACCGCGTACGGGTAGACCATCCGCCGGACCACCGCCGACGCCCCGGCCGCGAGGGCCGTGCCGACGCCGAGCGCGGCGGCCAGGCCGAACCCGGCCAGCGTCTCGTAGAGCGTGGCCCGGAGGTGGCCCCAGACCAGGCCGGAGGCGAACAGGTCGCGGGTCGCGGCCGCGACGTCGAGCGGGCGGGGCAGGATCAGGTCGCTGACCCAGTGCCGGGTGTTCGCGAGATCCCAGAGGAGGAGGACGGCGGCGCCGAGCGCGGTCGGGGCGGTGATCCGGCCGAGTCCCGGGGCCGGAATCCTGGACGGTCGGGTCATGACGGCCGTCCTCCTTCGCTCCCGGACGGGCCGAGCGCGCGCCGCACGGTCAGCGCGAGCTCCTGGAACCGCTGCGAGTAGGCCATCTCGGGCGAGCGGGGCCGCTCCAGCGGGATCGGCACCTCGGCCGCGACCGTCCCCGGCCGGGACGTCATCACGATGACCCGGTCGGACATCAGCACGGCCTCGGAGATCGTGTGCGTGACCAGCACCGTCGCCGACGCCGTCCGCTCGTGGACCCGCAGCAGGTGCAGGTTGAGCGTCTCCCGGGTCAGCTCGTCGACCGCGCCGAACGGCTCGTCCAGCAGGCGGACGCCGGCCCCGGTCATCATCAGCCGCGCCAGCGCGACGCGCTGCCGCATTCCGCCGGAGAGCTGGGAGGGGAAACCGTGCTCGAAACCTTCAAGATCGAACAGGGTGAGCAGCCGCATCGCCTCACGGACGTCGTCGTGGGTGATCCTGCGGCGGACGCGGATGGGGAGTAACACGTTCTCCAGCGACGTCTTCCAGGGGAGCAGCGCGGGCCGCTGGAACATCAGCCCGACGTCCTCGCGCGGCCCGGTGACCGGCTCGCCGTGGACCTCGACGGTGCCCTCCGAACCGGGGACGAGCCCGGCGATGACGCGCAGCAGCGTCGACTTCCCGCAGCCGGACGCCCCGACGATCGAGACGAACTCGCCCGGCGCCACGGAGAGGTCGAGGTCGCGCATCGCCTCGACGCCGCCGTCGAAGCGTTTGCCGACCCCGCGCAGCCGCACCGCGGCCCTCTCCACCGTCGCCGGCCGAGTCGCCGGTTCAGCCGAAGATGTCGGAGACACGGGCGTGGTCCTCCTCACCGAGCCGGATCGCCATGGCGTCGTGGACCGCGTCCCACTGCGCGAACGTGCGCGGCGCGACGATCGGCGCCGTCACCGCCGGGTGGTCGCGGAGCCAGGCCAGCGCGAGCCCCGAGACGCTGGTCGAGCGCTCCCACGCGATGTCGCGGAGCGCGGCGACCTTCGCCAGGTTCTCCGGGGAATGGAACCCCTTGTAGTAGAGGTCTCCGGCCACCGCGATCCGGCTTCCGGCCTCGGGGGCGTTGCCGTCCAGATAGCGCTCGGAGAGCACGCCGCCCGCCAGCGGGGAGAACGGCGTGTATCCGATTCCCTCCCTTCTCACCAGGGGGAGGAGTTCGGCCTCGTCCGCGCGGTCGAGGAGGTTCAGCCTGTTCTCGACCAGGGCGGGCCGGTGCAGTCCCCGCTCGTCCGCGATCCGCAGGACGGCCTCCAGCTTCGCGCGGTCCACGTTGCTGACCCCGTAGGCGCGGATCCGCCCTTCGTCCTGCGCCCGGCTGAACGCCTCGACGGTCTCCTCGACCGGCGTGACCGGGTCGGGGACGTGGGACAGGAACAGGTCCACGCGGCCGAGGCGCTCGATGCTGCGCGCCAGCCGCTTCTCGATGTGGCCCCGGGAGAGGTCGACGCCGCGCGACCCGTCCGGCCTGCTGATCAGGCCCACCTTCGTGGAGACGACCACGCCCTCGGGGCGGCGGTCGTGCAGCCAGCGCCCGACGGTCTTCTCGCTCTCGCCGCCGCCGTAGGAGTCGGCGGTGTCGATCGTGTCGATGCCGAGGTCCCATGCCTCGTCGAGGCGCTGGAGGCCCTGCTCGGGGGTCAGCCCGTGCCCGCGGGTGCTCGCGGACGCGCCGACGCCCCCGATGGAGCCGGCGCCGAACACGAACTCGCTGATCCGGATCCCGGACGTGCCGAGGGGGAGCGTGCGCATGATCCTTGTTCCTCTCTTCCGTGGCGTTCTCAGTCGATCGTCGAGAGCGTCTCGACGGCGGCGGCGTGCAGCGCGGGCGCGGCGGCGAGGAAGTCGGCGCTGCCCGGGGTCCACGGCCGGCCGCGGGTGTCGGTGACGACGCCGCCCGCCTCGGCGACCAGCAGCGCGCCCGCGAGCAGGCCGGAGCGCACCTGGCTGAACTGCCAGAACGCGTCCATCCGCCCGGCCGCGACGTGCAGGAGCTGGAGCGTCGCGGGCACCGAGACCCGGACCACCATCGCGGTGTCGAGCATCGCCGTGACCGACGCGCCGATGCGGGCGAAGGTCTCGGCGCTCTCGCCCGGCCTGGCCTGGCCGGTGCCGACGAGCGCGCCGTCCAGGCGCCGCTTGGGGGAGGGCCGCAGCGGCGCGCCGTCGCGGAACGCGCCGCCCGACCGGACGGCGGTGTAGGTCTCGCCGCTCGGCGGCAGGTGCACGGCGGTGAGGACGGGGACGTTGTCGCGCACCAGCGTCGCGGTGACGCCCCAGTCGGCGATCCCGTGGACGTGGTTGACGTTGCCCTCGACCGGGTCGGTCACCCACCACTCGCCGCCGGGCAGCGGGCCGCCCTCCAACTCGTCCTCGACCCATCCGGCGCCCGGTCGCAGCCGCGTCAGCTCCGGCCGCAGGATCGCCAGCGCCGCCTCGTCGTTGGCGTGGATCCCGGCCACCACCTCCTCGCGCCCCGCGAGGTGGGCGGTCGTGTCGAAGCGCCCGGCCAGGTGCGCCCCCGCCGCCTGGACGGCCGCCGCGACCTGCGCCACCAGCGCCCGGTCCTCCTCGTACGCGGCGGTCCCGCCTGCCGCCGGTTGTTCGATCCGCATGTCCCACTCCTTCGTTCGGGTCGGTGAGCCCGACAGTAGGAGCGGTTCGCGGCTGTGACCAGTGCATGTTTGGTAGGGCTAGATTTACTCCGGTGCACTTGGATCTGAATCTGCTGACCGCGCTGGACGCCCTGCTGGAGGAGAACAGCGTCGCCGCCGCGGCCGAACGGCTGAACCTCTCCGCGCCCGCCATGAGCCGCACGCTCGGCCGGATCAGGCGCGTCACCGGCGACCAGATCCTCGTCCGCACCGGCCGGACGATGATCCCGACACCGCACGCGCTGGCGATCCGCGCCGAGGTCCACGACCTCGTCCAGCGGGCGCGCGGCGTCCTGGAACCCGAGCGCGAACTCGACCTCGCGAACCTCTCGCGGGTCTTCACCGTGCGGGGGCACGACGCGGTCATGACGGCGATCGCGCCCGACCTGCTCGGCACCGTCCGCGAGCGGGCCCCCGGCGTCGCGGTCCGGCTGCTCGGCGAGGCGGCCGGCGACACCAGCGACCTGCGGCACGGGCGGGTCGACCTGGAGATCGGCGCCGCCGAGCCCGACCCGCCCGAGATCACCCATGTGACCGTCGGGCACGACCGGCTCGTCGCGGTGCTCGGCCCCGGCCACCCGGCCGGGGAGGGCGAGCTGACGCCCGCGCGGTTCGCGGGGGCCGACCACGTCCTCGTGTCGCGGCGGGGCAGGCTCCGCGACCCCGTCGACCGGGTCCTGGAGGAGCGGGGGCTGCGCCGCCGCGTCGTCGCGTCCGTGCCGACGAGCACGGCGGCGCTGTACCTGGTCGCGCGCAGCGAGCTGGTCGTCGCGGTGCCCGAGCGGATGTGCCGCCCGACGCTGCGCGTCCTCGGGCTCCGCACCCGGCCGCTGCCGTTCGACCTGCCGCCGGTGCCGATCGTCCTGGCCTGGCACCAGCGCTACGACAACGACCGGGCGCACGCGTGGCTGCGCGCCAGCATCCGCGAGGCGCTGGCCTTCTACGACCGCGCTAGCGGGTGATGCTCTCCCGGACGCGGCGCGCCGCCGCCACCAGGTTCCGCAGCGACGCCTCCGCCTCCGGGTAGGCGCGGGTCTTCAGCCCGCAGTCGGGGTTCACCCACAAGCGGCCGGGCTCCACGACTCGCAGCGCGCGCCGCAGGTTCTCCTCCATCTCCTCGGCCGACGGGACGCGCGGCGAGTGGATGTCGTAGACGCCCGGCCCGATGCCGTTCGCGTATCCGGCGGCGCGCAGGTCGGCGACCAGCTCCATGTGGGAGCGGGCCGCCTCGACGCTGGTCACGTCCGCGTCCAGCGCGCCGATCGCCTCGATGATCTCGCCGAACTCCGCGTAGCACATGTGCGTGTGGATCTGGGTGGCGTCCGCGACGCCCGAGGTCGCGAGCCGGAACGCGCCGACCGCCCAGTCCAGGTAGGCGTCGTGGTCGGCGCGGCGCGGCGGCAGCAGCTCGCGCAGCGCGGGCTCGTCGACCTGGATGATCCCGATCCCGGCGGCCTCCAGGTCGGCGACCTCGTCGCGCAGCGCCAGCGCGACCTGCCGGGCGGTATCGGCGAGCGGCTGGTCGTCGCGGACGAACGACCAGGCCAGCATCGTGACCGGGCCCGTCAGCATGCCCTTCACCGGCCGGTCCGTCAGCGACTGCGCGTAGGCGGCCCACTCCACCGTCATCGGACGCGGCCGGGCGACGTCGCCGTGCAGGATCGGCGGCCGGACGCAGCGCGTCCCGTAGGACTGCACCCAGCCGTGCTCGGTCGCGGCGTACCCGTCGAGCTGCTCGGCGAAGTACTGCACCATGTCGTTGCGCTCGGGCTCGCCGTGCACGAGCACGTCCAGGCCCAGCTCCTCCTGCAACGCGATGACGTGCGCGATCTCCTCGCGCATCGCCGCGGTGTAGGCGGCCGCGGACAGCCGCCCGGCGCGGCGGTCGGCGCGGGCCCGGCGGATGCTCGCGGTCTGCGGGAACGACCCGATCGTGGTCGTCGCCAGCTCGGGCAGGCCGAGCGCGTCCCGCTGGGCGGCGAAGCGCGCGGCGCGGTCGCCCCGGCGCGCCTCCGCGAGACCGCTCGCGAGCCCGTCCAGGCGCTCGCGGACGCGGGGGTCGGCCGCCGCCGGGGCCCGCCCGCCGCTCTCGTCCGGGACGTGCTCGCGCAGCGCCCGGCCGAGCGCGACGACCTCGCCGACCTTCTGCCGGGCGAACGCGAGCCGCTCCCGGACGTCCGGCGCGAGCGCCTCCTCAGCGTCCAGGTCGAGCGGGACGTGCAGCAGCGAGCACGACGTGCCCACCACGACCCGGTCGCACAGCCCGAGCAGCGCCGCGCAGACGGCCTTGGCCCGGCGCCGGTCGGCGCGCCACACGTTGCGGCCGTCCACGACGCCCGCGACGACGGTCTTGCGCGGCAGCCCGGCGACCGAGGCGAGCACGTCCAGGTTCTCCGGGCCCGCGACGAAGTCCAGGCCGACGGCCTCGACGCGGGACCCGGCCAGGGCGCGCAGCGACGCGGCGCCGACCGTCCCGAAGTAGGTCGCCACCAGCAGGCGCGGCCGGCTGGGCAGCGCGCCGAGCCGCTCGTAGACGCGGGCCAGCGCGGCGACCTCCTCCTCGCTCCGGTCGGCGACCAGGGCGGGCTCGTCGAGCTGCACCCACGCCGCCCCCGCACCCGACAGCCGCTCCAGCAGCTCCGCGTAGACCTCGACCAGGTCGTCCAGCAGGTCGAGCGGGCGGAACCCCTCCGGCGCGTCCGGCGCGGCCTTGGCCAGCAGCAGGTAGGTCAGCGGCCCGACCAGCACCGGCCGCGTCTCGATGCCGAGTTCCCTGGCCTCCCGGTACTCCGCGACCGGCTTGGCGGCGGGCCCGTTGGCCAGCCGGAACCGGGTGCCGAGCCCCACCTCGGGGACGATGAAGTGGTAGTTGGTGTCGAACCACTTGGTCATCTCCAGCGCCGGGAGGTCCCGCGCGCCGCGCGCCATCGCGAAGTACCGGTCGAGGCCGGACAGGTGCCGGTAGCGGTCCGGGACGGCGTCGACCAGCACGCTCGTGTCGAGCACCTGGTCGTAGAAGGAGAACGTGTTGGAGGGGACCGCGTCGAGCCCGGCGTCGCGCAGCGTCCGCCACGTCCGGGCGCGCAGGTCGGCGCCGGCGCGCTCCAGGGCGGCGGCGTCGAGGCGCCCGGCCCAGTGCTCCTCGGTGGCGAACTTCAGCTCGCGCCGCTCACCGATGCGCGGGTATCCGAGGATCGTCGTGTTCATGGCAGCTTCCCTCGCTGAGCCACAGTGCGGAGACGCGAAGGGGGGACGGCCAGGTGCGCGCGCCGCCGGCCCTCCCGCGAGGCCGCAGACCACCGCGCGCCGGGCGGCGCGCGGGTGGAGGCAGGTCTTCGGACTCGCGGGCGCCGCTTCCCTGAGGAAGCGCCCTACTGGCCGTCGCTTCCCAGGCCCGGAGGCCCAGTGCGTGTTGACGGCGGTCGTTCCCGCTCACCGCTGCGGGGCAGTCCCGGATTCGCACCGGGTTCCCTCTTGCGACGCTCGCACCCGTGCGGGGACGAGCGAACCATCCACGTTCCCGAGTGTAGCCAGAAGAGGGGCGGCCCTCATGCTCGTGGGCCGCCCCTCCTGCGCCGCGCCGCGGCTCAGTAGGCGATGCAGGTGGCCATCGCGTTGGTCGCGGTTCCGGCGATGATCAGCGCCGTGGTGATCCCGGTCATGACGGCGAGACGCGTCTTGCGCATGCGGTGCCCCTTCGTTGTTGATCTTGGTATTTCATGATCATTCTTGGCGGCGGCGCCCGTCAAGGGGTATCCGCGGGCGTTGACTTCGGGCGGGGGCGGGCACAGGATCGACGGGATGGCTGAGCCGGTGCGGCTGCTGGTGGTGGGCAGCGTCAACATGGACCTGACGGTCACCGTGCCGCGGCTGCCCGGGTGCGGCGAGACCGTGCTGGGCTTCGAGGCGACCCACGGGCCCGGCGGGAAGGGCGCGAACCAGGCGGTGGCCGCGCGGCGGCTCGGCGCCGCCGTCCGCATGGCCGGGCTGGTGGGCGACGACGCGCACGGCGCGGAGCTGCGCGCGGCCCTCGCCGCCGAGGGCGTCGACGCGTCCGGCGTCGGCGTCGCCCCCGGGGCGGCGACCGGCATCGCCATGATCATGGTCAGGCCGGACGGCGACAACGCGATCGCGGTCGCGCCCGGCGCCAACGCGGCGCTCGGCCCCGACGTGCGCCAGGCCGTGGCGGGCGGCGGGTCCGCGCTGCTCCTGCAACTGGAGATCCCGGTGGCGGCCTGCGAGGCCGCCGCCGAGGAGGCGCGGCGGCACGGCATGCTCGTGGCGCTGAACGCGGCGCCCGCCCCGGCGGTCGTGGACGCGCCGGTGGCGCGGCTGCTCCGGCTGGTGGACCTGCTGATCGTCAACGAGGGCGAGGCGGCCGCGCTGGGCGGGGACGGGACCGCCGCCGGGCTGCGGCGGCTCGGCCCTGACCGGGTGGTCGTGACCCTCGGCGCGGACGGTGCCGCCGGGGCCGACGCCGAGGGCGCGTTCCAGGTCGCGGCGTTCCCGGTGCCGGCGGTCGACGCGGTCGGCGCCGGCGACGCCTTCTGCGCCGCGCTGACCGTGGGGGTCGCGGCGGGCCTGCCGCTGCGCGCGGCCGCGCGGCGGGCGTGCGCGGCGGGCGCCCTCGCCGTGACGCGGCGCGGCGCGCAGGGCTCGCTGCCGCGCGCCGCCGACGTCGACGCGCTGCTCGACCGAAGTTGATCTTGATATGCTCGAAGGAGCCGTTCGCGCACGTGGCGTGGGCGCCGCTCCCGGCCCCCGCCATCGCCCGCCGGAGGGGGACCGATGAGAGCGCTGCCCTACGTCCCCTTCGGCCCCGGTCTCGACGACCGGCCGCACGTGTTCGTCGACGGGCTCCGCACCCCGCGCACCGTCCTGGAACTCAGCCACTGGCCGGGCAACCGGACCCCCGCCCACCTGAAGGACGACGTCAGCACCCAGTCCGTCCTGCGCCTGCTCGGGCTGCCGGAGGCCGAGCGGGCGGAACTGCTCGCGGACGCGAGCGCGGTCACCTGCGACCACTACGACGTGGACGGCCTCCTGAGCGTCCTGTGCCTGGTCAGCCCCGACTTCACGGCCCGGCACCGCGACCTGCTCGCGCGGACGGCACTGTGCGGCGACTTCGACGTCCACACCGGCGAGGAGCCCGTGCGCGCGTGCCTGGCGCTGCTGGCGGCCGAGCGCGAGATCAGCGCCGCGACGGAGTTCCGGTCGGTCGGGCAGGCCACGACGGCGCTGTTCGCCGGGATGCTGGAGGTCGCCGAGGAGTGCCTGCTCGACCCCGGTGCCTGGCGCGACGGCTGGGCCGCCGAGTGGGAGGACGTGGAACGTTCGATGCGCTCACCGGTCGAGATCGAGGAACGGGGCGACCTGGCGGTCTTCGAGGACACCGCCGAGCCGCTGCACGAGTACGCCGTCCACGCGCGCACGGACGCGGGCCACGTGCTGCGGCTCCGCGCCGACGGCCGGCACAGCCTCCGCTTCCGGTACGAGAACTTCGTCGATCTGCGGTCGCGGCGTCCCGGTCCGCGTGTCCGGGGTGATCTCCTCGCGCGCGAACTCAACATGTTGGAACGTGACGGGACCTGGTTCTGCGAGTCACCGGCCACCGCGACGCCGCTGCTCCAGCTGTACTCGCCCGCCGAGGTCCCCGCGCCGAGCAGCCTCGGCATGGACGAGGTCCGCCGCGTGGTCCTCGCCTTCTTCGACGCCGCCCGCACGGACGGCTCGCTGCTGTGGCGCTCGCACGCGGGCTGGCTGGACGAGGCGCCCGGCACCCCGCCGTCCAAGGAGACCGCATGAGGGTGGAAGGGCTGCGCGGACGGCTGGCCGAGGAGGGCGTCGTGCGGTTGGACACCGCGCGCGGGCCCTACGTCGCCCGGCTGGCCGGGGGGCGGCCGGTGGTCCACGGCGCGCTGTGCCCGCACCGCGGCGGCCCCCTCGAAGACGCCTACCTGGTCGAGGGGATGCTGATCTGCTCCTGGCACCGCTCGACCTTCCGTGCCGGGGACGGCCGCGCGGTCTACGGGCCCGCCTGCGCGGACCTCGACGTCGTCCCGGCGCGGTTCGACGGCGACGACCTGGTCGTCGAGTGGCCGGAGGGGCCGTCCGGTGCCTGACCCGGCGGTGGCGCGGATGGCGGGGCTCGCCGACCGCGCGGCGGCGGAGCGCGCCCCGGCCTGGCTCGACCTCGTCCGCCGCTACGGCGAGTGGGAGCTGGCGGAGGCGGCGGAGGCCGCCGTCCGCGTCCTGCGGTCGGCTGACCCCGGGGCGGAGACACGGGTGCACCGCGCGCTGCTGACCCCGCCTCCGGCCAGGCCCGACGCGGGAGGCGTCGTCCGGCTGCTGCTGTGCTGCGCCGCCGCGTCCGACGTGCGCGACCTGAGCGGCCTGCCCGGCGAACCGGCGCTCGGCGACGTCGCCGTGATCGAGCCGCTCGTCCAGCTCCAGTGCTACGCCGGCGACCTCCTCGGCGGCCGCGATCCCGTCGCGGTGCTCGGCGGGGTGCCGGAGTGATCGGCCGGTGGCGGGACGTCCGCGCGCAGGGCCGGGCCGTCGCGCTCGGGCTCCTCGGCGTCCGCCCGCGCGGCGGCCTCGCGGCGGCGTTCGGCGGCGACCCCCGGGAGCTGTTCGAGTTCCTCCTCGGGTTGCGCCTCGCGCTCCCGCTGACCGGCCGGGACGCGGCGGCGCTCGCCGACCTGCTGGGCGTGCTGAACGTCCGGCTCGCCGCGCGGCTGAGCGTCGTCCGCGCGCCGGACGGCACGCTGACCGCCCGCGACGAGCACCCGGTCGGCCTCCGCTGGACGGGCGCGGCGCGCGGTGTCTCGCCCGCCGAGTACGCGCTGCTGGCGGGGCGCCCGCCACGGGAGCGGTCCCGGCTCGGCGCGGAGCCGCTGATCGTCCTGCCCACGGCGGGACGGGCCGCCGACGTCCGCGCCGCCCTCGCCGCGCACTGCGAGGTCATGCTGCGCCACGGCCACGGCGGCCTGCGGATCGTCGTCGCCGACGACGCGCCCACCCCGGACGCGGCGCGCGAACTGGACGCCGTCTGCGCTCGGGCGCGGCGCGAGTCCGGGTTCCGGGTGACGCGGTTCGGGGAGTGGAACGCGGACGGCCGCTTCGGGGCGAAACAGGTGTTCCGCCGCCGCATGGCCGTCCACGGCGCCCCGCGGGCGTGCGCCGAGCGCACGTTCGCCCCGGGGCTGCCCGGCACCGCGAACGCGGTCTTCGCCGCGTTCGCGGGCCGCGACATCGTCTGGCTCGAACAGGACGCGACGCCCTGGGCGCCGACGACCCCCGCCCGGCCCGGCGGCGGCCCGCGCCCGTTCGTCGACGTCATGGACGGCGCGTCCGCGCCGGTCAGACCGCAGCCCGTGGACGTCCTGCACGTGATCGACCGGCTCGCCCACGCGGCGCCCCTGGAGGCCAGGCCGCACGAGACCCACACGGTCACCTACGAGGACACCGACTTCACCCATCTCGGCCCGGCCTCGTCCGCGAGCCACCCGCTCCCGGGGATGGTGCACTTCCACACCTGCGGGCACCCCGACTTCCGGGCGCGCGCGAGCCACCACCTCGCGCTCGACCCCGGCACCCCGGAGCCCGCTCGGCGGAGCCTGCTGTCGGGCGGGCTGCCGATGCGGCGCCTGCTCGCCGACCCGCCGCCGACGGTGTCGCTGCGGCGCTGGACGTCGGCGTTCGGAACGGTCCTCGGGCTGCCCGCCCGCCGCACGCCGGGCCCGCCGACGATGTGGGCGACCTCGGCGCGGCTGGTCGACATCGCGGTCGGCGACCTGATGGCCGCGCTCGGCGTCCCCGGCTGCGTCGCCGGGACGGGCCTGTGGCACGACCGGGGCGAGGTCACCGACTCCGGACGCGGCGAGCTGTCGTCCTACCTCTTCCGCGAGGAGCTGCTGTGGCCGCTGCTGCACGCGTCCCGGGAGGCGCTCGGCGAGGTCGGCGCGGCGCCCGGCGATCCCGCATACCCCGGCTACCCGGCCTGGCTGCGCGCCGCCGGTGACGCGGTGGCCGGACGCGCCGGACGCGGCGGCATCGTCCCGCCCGCGCTCGGGCACGCCCTGTGGGCGGAGCTGCGCGCCGACGTCCGCCGGGCGCGCCGGTCCCCGCACGCGGAGATCCGCGCCTACGGCGACGCCCTCGCCGAGCGGGCGGGGGAGACCCTCCGTCGCACCTGGCGGGAGCACCACGCGCGGATGGAGGCGGCGGCCGTGGCCGAGCTGGTCCACTACGCCGACCAGCTCCGGTTCTGGTCCGCGCTCGCCGAGCGGGGCCCGGACCGCGCGGACGGCGGCGCCGCGGGCGACGACGATCGGACCGAGGACGTGAGGACGGTGCCCGGATGAGCCCCGACGTGCAGGCCCGCGTGCTGGTGGTCAGCCCGCACCGCGACGACGAGGCGATCGGCTGCGGCGGGACGATCAGCCTGCACGCCGACCGGGGCGACCTCGTCCACGTCGTCCACCTGAGCGGGCTCGGCGGCGCGAGCCTCGCGGAGGCGCGGGAGGCCGGGCGGCGGCTCGGGGTCGCGGGCATCTCCACGCTGTCGGCGCCCGAGACGCAGCTCACCGCCGACCGCGCGCTGCTGACCGAGCTGGTCGCGGTGTTCCGCGAGTTCCGTCCCGGCATCGTGTACGCGCCGCACGCGGACGAGGACGACCCGGCGCACCGCGTGGCGGCCGAGCTGGCCCGCGAGGCCCGGTGGATCTCCGCCTACCCGATCCTGCCGGAGGCCGGGCCCGCGCTGGAGGAGCCGCCCGCCGTCGTCTACGAGTTCGAGGTGTGGACGCCGATCGCGCGCCCGTCGGTCTTCGTCGACATCACGGCCGTCCGCGACCGGAAGGCCGGCGCGCTCGCCGCCTACGCCTCGCAGCTCGCGCACAACGAGTGGATCGACGGGGCCCTCGGCCTCAACCGGTACCGGGGCGTGACGTCGGGACACGGCGAGTTCGTCGAGGCGTTCTCCGTGCTCCGCACGACCCATTCCCGCCTCTGATCGCGATTTCCCTGGTCAAAGGCGGAGGGCGGTGGCCGGGAACGGCCGCGAACGCGGACGTACCGGGCAGAGGGTTGACGTCGGAAGATCTGATAGTAAAGTTTCCTATAAGAAGGTCGCTCCGCGCCCCGCCCCCCGCCCTCGCTCCACACGCGGACCGCCCCGCCGCGTGAATCCCCCGAAGGACGTGATCAGGTGCGCCGATTCCTGGCACCGCTCGCCGCCCTCTCGCTCGCGGCCGGAATGCAGTTGGCCGCCCCGCAGCTCGCCTCGGCCTCCGCCGCGCAGTGCGCGACCCCCTGGAACTCCTCGGCCGTCTACACCGGCGGCGCCGGGGTGTCCTACAACGGACACAACTGGAAGGCCAAATGGTGGACGCAGAACCAGGCGCCCGGCCAGGACATGGTCTGGGCCGACCAGGGCGCCTGCGGCGGAACGCAGGAACCCCCGCAGACCGGTGACTTCGTGGTCGGCCAGACGCAGTTCGAGCAGATGTTCCCGAGCCGCAATTCCTTCTACACCTACAGCGGCCTGACCACCGCCGCCAAGGCATATCCCGCGTTCGCGGGAACCGGCAGCGACACCGTCAAGAAGCAGGAGGCCGCCGCCTTCCTGGCCAATGTGAACCACGAGACGGGCGGCCTCGTCTACATCGTCGAGCAGAACACCGGGAACTACCCGCACTACTGCGACAGGAGCCAGCCCTACGGCTGCCCCGCCGGCCAGGCCGCCTACTACGGGCGCGGCCCCATCCAGCTCAGCTGGAACTTCAACTACAAGGCCGCCGGCGACGCGCTCGGCATCGACCTGCTGAACAACCCCTACCTGGTGGAGCGGGACGCGGCGGTGGCCTGGAAGACCGCGCTCTGGTACTGGATGACCCAGGACGGCCCCGGCACGATGACCCCGCACGAGGCGATGGTCAACGGCCGCGGCTTCGGTGAGACGATCCGCAGCATCAACGGCGGCCTGGAATGCAACGGCGGCAATCCAGGCCAGGTGGAAAGCAGGGTGAACGCCTACAAGAAGTTCACCCAGCTCCTCAACGTCCCGCCGGGCGACAACCTGTACTGCTGACCACAGGCAGACGGGATTAACCGTTCCCGGTGGCGGACCCCTCGTCCGCCACCGGGAACTGTTCTTCTCCGTTCAGCCGGTCATCCGGGGTCGGCCGTCGATGCGCGGGAATGACGCCGCGGCCACGGTCATGGCGGCGTCGACGAACGCGGCGACCGGCCTGGAACGGCAGTCGCGCGGCCAGGCGATGTGGAGTTCGGACGGCGCGAGGTCGGCGACCGTCCGGTACGCGATGCCCGGCCGGGGGTAGCGCCGCGCGAGCGACACGGGCAGGAACCAGATGATGTCGCCCAGCTCGACCAGGTTGAAGATCTGCGCCAGGTCCCACGAGCGGGCCCCGCGCGGCGGCGACATCCCGGCCCCCTCCCGGCCGGACGGGCGGCCCTCCATGTCGGCGAACGTGCCGTCGGGGAGCGACCGGCCCGCGAGGTCGGCCAGGCGCAGGGACGCGCGGGCGGCCAGCGGGTCGCCCGCCGCCATCGCGACCAGGCGGGGCTCGGTCAGCAGCGGCTCGGAGTCCAGGCCGTGCCGGTCGAAGGGGGCGGGCAGGATCGCGACGTCCGCGCGGCCGTCGCGGAGCGCGGGGTCCTGGTCGCCGCGCCCGCCCAGCGTCAGCTCCACCGGCAGCGCCGCCTCGTGCGGCTGGTACGCGGCGAGGATCAGGGGCAGCAGCCCAGCGTCGTAGTCGGCCTTGAGCGCGAGGCGCAGGCTCGGCGCGGGGCGCCCGGCGTTGCGGGCGCGCCGGTCGGCCGCCGCGACCGCGTCGAGCGCCGTCCGGGCGTCGCGGAGCAGCGCCTCCCCGGCGGGGGTCAGCTCGACCCTGCGCGTGGTGCGCTCCAGCAGCCGCACGTCGAGATGGCGCTCCAGGGTCCGGATCGCGCGCGACAGCGGCGGCTGCGCCATGCCGAGCCGGTCGGCCGCGCGCCCGAAGTGCAGCTCCTCGGCCACGGCGACGAAGTAGCGGAGCTGCCGCACCTCCAGATCACTCATATCGCCAGGGTATCAATCGCGATCGGATCGGTCCTTCAGGTCGGCCGCGCCGCCGGGTTGACTGGCCTTGCCTTTCCACGGGATCGCCATTCCATGCGATGGCAGTTCCGAAATGGCAATTATCCTTTCACCCCTCGGAGGTAATCGTGATCGTGGTGACGGCGCCGACCGGCCAGATCGGGCGGCAGCTCATCGACCTTCTCCTTTCCGCCGGCGAGCCGGTGCGCGTGATCGCGCGCGACCCGTCCCGCCTGGCGCCGCGGGTCCGCGCCCGCGTCGAGGTCGTGGCGGGCTCGCACGGCGACCGCGATGTCGTCGATCGGGCGTTCACGGGCGCCGACTCGGTCTTCTGGCTCGTACCGCCGGACTATCGCACCGAAAGCCTCGCCGCCGCCTATCTGGATTTCACCCGTCCGGCGTGCGAGGCGATCGTGGCGCGAGGCGTCCGGCGCGTGGTGGGGGTGTCGGCCCTCGGACGCGGCGTCACCGGCAAGGCCGGGCTCGTGTCCGCGTCGCTGGCGATGGACGACCTCATCGCTTCCACCGGCGTCGCCTACCGCGCGCTCGCGATGCCCTCGTTCATGGACAACCTGCTCCGCGACGCGGAGTCGATCGCCGGCCGGGGAGTGTTCTCCGGAATGGCGCTGGGCGACCGCAAGGTCCCGGCCTGCGCCACCCGCGACATCGCCGCCGTCGCCGCCGGGCTGCTGCGCGACACCACCTGGACCGGCGATGCGGACGTTCCCGTCCTCGGCCCCGAGGATCTGACCATGCACGACATGGCGCGGATCATGTCCGAGGTGCTGGGGCGGCCCGTCCGCTACGAGGAGGTCCCGGCGGAGACGTTCCGGGCCGGGCTGCTCGCGCACGGGATGTCCGAGGCGATGGCCGAGGGCATGGTCGAGATGATGGCGGCCAAGAACGCGGGCCTCGACAACGCCGCGCCGCGCACGCCCGGCTCGTCCACCCCCACGACCTTCCGCCAGTGGTGCGAGGAGGTTCTGAAGCCGGCCGTGGAGGGTGTCGGCGCCCGGCCGTAGTGTCGGGGTATGTCGCGGCGACGGTTCGATCAGGCCATGCAGCTCATGCGCAAGAGTGACCCCCAGGTCAGCGAGGACGCGTTCGACTTCCTGCGCGAGCACGCCGATGCCTATGTCGAGGAGCTGATCGCCGAGTTCGCGGCCGAGCGCGACGACCACGGCCTGCGCTGCTGGCTGCTGGAGCTGATCGCCGAGGCCCGCTCGCCGAGCGCGCTGCGGGTGTTCCGCGACGAGTTGGAGAGCATGGACGAGTCGCTGCGCTTCTGGGCCGTCCGCGGCCTGGAGATGCTCGACACCCGCGAGGGGGAGCGCGTGCTCGACGAGGCGCGCGAGAACGGCTGGATCTCCTGACGGCCACCGCCCATGACCGGCCTGCCGGCCCGCGCGGCCGGGAGGCCGTCATGCGCGGTCAGGTGCCGCTGATCTCCTTGGAGAGTTCGCAGCAGCACCTCCCGCCGTCAGAGCAGTCGCGGCCGTGCTTCCCGGCGCCCGCGAACGCGGCGGGCGCCGCGCCCGCGGCGGGCCGTTCGTAGACGACCCGGCCGCCGAGCAGCGTCGTGGTGACCGGGAGGTCGGCGAGGTCGTGCGGGTCGACCCGAAGGACGTCGCCGCCGAGGACGCAGACGTCGGCGGCCATGCCCGGTTCGAGCGTGCCCTTCCAGCGCTCCGCGTGGTCCTGCCACGCCGCCTCGCGGGTGTAGGTGGCGAGGCCCTGCGGGACCGTGATCCGCTCGGCCTGCCCCGCGACGCTTCCGTCCGCGCCCTCGCGCAGGGCGGCCGTCATCACCCCGCGCAGCCAGTGCGGCTCCACGACCGGCGCGTCCGACCCGGACGTGACATGCACGCCCGAGCCGATCGCGCTGCGGTAGGGCCACTGGTACTCGGTCAGCTCGCGGCCGATGATCGTTTCGAGGACGCGGCCCTGGAGGTAGAGGATCTCCGCGTTCAGGTTCGCGCCGATGTCGTGGCGCGCCATCGTCCGCAGCGTCCTGGCCGACGGGAAGTTGCAGTGGATCACGTAGTGGCGCAGGTCGGCGCGGTGCCGCGTTGATCTGACGTACCTGGCGACGACCGCGTCGGTGGTGGCGTCGCCGCACGAGTGCGTGCCGACCTGGAGGCCCGCGCGCGAGGCCAGCCCGATCATCTCGTGCAGGTTCGCGAGCTGCTCGCCGGCGGTCGCGCCGTCGATGGTGAGGCGCCCGTTGGAGCCGTCGAGGTAGGGCTTGTTCATCCACGCGGTCCGGAACCGGGGGATGCCGTCGGCGAAGATCTTCACGCCCGCGACGCGCAGCACGCGGGGATCGACGTCCCGCGACGGCCGGTACCGGTCGAGGACGTCGCGGAGCGTCCGCGGCCCGGTGCCGCTGCCGAGCAGCGCGGTGATCCGCATCGGCAGCCCGCCCGCGCGCGCCTTCTCCGCGTAGAGCGCGAGCGTGTCGAGGTCGATGCCCGGCTCGGTGAGGCTCGTGACGCCCCTGGAGTGCAACCGGGCGATGGCCGCGTCGATGGCCGTCGAGCGCTCGTCGCGGGTGAACGGCGGTACCACGTTCCGGACGAGGCCCTGCGCCGTCTCCCGCAGGACGCCCGTCGGCTCCCCGTTCGCGTCCCTGTCGATGACCCCGCCCGGCGGCGGGACGGTGTCGCGGGTGATGCCCGCCTTGCGCAGGACGGCGGTGTTCACCGAGGTCGCGTGCCCCGAGAAGTCGTTGAGGATCACCGGATGGCCGCCCGAGACCGGGTCGATGTCGGCGGCGACCGGGGCGCGGGGCAGCACGAGCTCCTGCCAGCCGCGCCCGCGGATCCACGAGTCCGGCGTGGACGCCGCGCCCGCGGCGGCGCGGATGGCGGCGACCAGTTCCTCGATCGTCCTCGTGTCCACGTCGACGTTGAACGGCGGGACGCTCAGCCCGTGCGAGCCCAGGTGCAGGTGCGAGTCGTTGATCCCCGGCAGGACCGTGCCGCCGCCCGCGTCGAGCAGCCGCGTCCGGCGGCCGGTGTGGCGGCGCATGTCCCGGGCCCGCCCGACGGCGAGGATCCGCCCGTCCCGGATGGCGACCGCCTCGGCCTCGCGGAGGTGCTCGTCGAGCACGAGCACCTTCCCGTTGTGGATGACGAGGTCGGCGTCGCCGCTCCGCTCGCCGTCCGCGTGCGCGGTCCCGGCGGGCAGCACTCCTACGGCGGCCGTTCCGGCGGCCACGGCCGCGGCTCCGTGCAGGACCTGGCGGCGGTCGATTCCAGGGGTCATGTCGGGCTTCTCCTTAGGGCAGGGGTCGATGACCTCAGAGCGCTCCCGTAGGGGGTGGGGCGGTCTCGGCGGAGAGGGGCCGAGCCGTGGGATGAGCCGGTGCGGGGTGGGCCGACGGGGCGGGTCGACAGGGTGGGGCCGGTAGAAGCCGGTGGGGCCGGTGGGGTTAGGCGCGGGGGCGCGACGCGCCCGCGCGCGGCGGCGCGGGGGAGACCGGTGGGGGTGTCGAGGGCGGCATGTCCGGGACCTCCCTGAGCGGATGATCGCGGCGGGTGAGCACAGTCTCCTTACTGCTGTTGATGAAGTCAACAGTTGACTTCCGGCCCTCCTTCACGGCGGCCGGTGGGCGCCCGATCGGCCATGTCGCCGTGAGAGCGGATCGAGCTGGGGAAATGCCCCCAGGGTCGTCCGGTTCGGGGGACCCGAAAAGGTGCCGGTCAGACGGTTCGCGACTAGGTGTTGTCATCGTCATCAAACGCGCGCACCATGCGAGGTGGGGGCGGCGCTTTCGCGTCCGGGGCGGGCGCACCCCCTTGACCGCCCCTGCTCGGTCATGCACACTCGCTTCAACTGGCGCACAAACGTGCGACAGGCGAACCTTCCTTCCCTGACATCCGTCCGGCTGAAACGAGTCCCATGACCTCCCATGAGGCGGCGCGGGGCGGCAGGAGGCTCGCCGCCCCGCCGCATCCGAACCCCACGGCTCCCGTTCTGGCGCTGCCGCCGCTGAGCTGCGACGCGCACTGCCACATCTTCGGGCCCGGCGACGTCTTCCCCTACCCGGAGGACCGGGCGTACGACACGCCCGACGTCACCAAGGAGGACCTGCGCCGCAGGCACGACCTGATGGGGGTCGAGCGGGCGCTCATCGTCCAGTCCGCCGCGCACGGGACCGACCACGCCGCCCTGCTCGACGCGCTGCGCGGCGACCCCGACCGGTACCGGGGCGTCGCGCTGCTGACCGCGAGCTCCACCTCCGCCGAGGTCGCGGGCCTGCACGAGGCGGGGGTGCGCGGCGTCCGGCTCCAGTTCATGCCGCACCTCGGGCCGAGCCCGACGCCGGACGAGGTGCGCGCGGTGGCGGGCCTCGTCCGCCCGCACGGCTGGCACATGGCGTTCCACATCGCGGGCGACACGGTCGTGGACCTGTTCGACACGCTCCGCGCCGGCGGCCCGCCCGTGGTGATCGACCACATGGCGCGGGTCGACCTGCGCACCGGGCTGGACGGCCCGCAGGTGGGCGCGCTGCGGCGGCTCCTCGACACCGGGAACGTGTGGGTCAAGCTCAGCGCGCCCGACCGGCTCTCGGCCGGGGGCCCGCCCTACGACGACGCGGTCGGGTTGGCCGCGCTGCTCGCCGCGCAGGCGCCCGAGCGCTGCCTGTGGGGGAGTGACTTCCCGCATCCGAACGTCCGCGAGATGCCCGACGACGGGGTGCTGGTCGACCTGATCGCGCGGATCGCGCCGGACGAGAAGACCCGGCACCGGATCCTCGTCGCCAACCCCGCCGAGCTGTTCGGCTTCCCGCTGGAGGGCGAATGACCTCCGGCGAGCGGACGGGCGGGCCGACGAGGCTGCATCCGCGCGGCACGGTGTTCACCCGGGCGCCGCGTCCGGGCGAGGAGGTCCTGCGCGCCTACGACGACCTGGCCGTGGCGTCGGTGCACGAGGCGATGGGGCAGCGCAACCTGCTGCGCGGGGTGCGCCCGCTGGCGCCCGGCACCCGCGCGGTCGGCCGCGCGGTCACCGCGCTCGACCTGTCCGGCAGCAACCTCACGCTGCACGCGATGCTGGAGGTGGCGGGGCCGGGCGACTTCCTCGTGTGGACGTCCCAGCACGGGCCCGTGGACTCGGCCGTGTGGGGCGCCAACGTCAGCGAGTCCGCCGCCGCGCGGGGGCTCGCGGGCGCGGTGATCGAGGGGCACGCCCGCGACATCGCCGACATCGAGCGGGTCGGGTTCCCGCTGTGGGCGCTCGGCGTCACCCCGGCCGCGACCGGCAAGACGCGCACCGGGTGGGGCAACGTCCCGGTCGTGTGCGGCGGCGCCTACGTCCGGCCCGGCGACCTGGTCGTGGCCGACGGCGACGGCGTCGCGGTCGTCCCGCTGGAGGACGCCGCCCGCGTCGCCGAGGCCGCCGCCGCCCGCGACCTGCGCGAGGCCACGACGCTGACCCCGCGCGTGCGCGCGGGCGCCTCGCTGTTCGCGGTGCGCGACTGGAGCCAGAACTTCCCCGCCGACGGCGGTCGTTTCGTCGACGCCGCGTGGGACCGAGCCGACGAGAGATGACGAGAGGAACGGAGCGCGCATGAAGGCCATCGTCGCCAGGGAGACCGGACCGCCCAGCGTCATGACGTGGACGGACATGGAGCCGCCCAGGCCCGCGCCCGACGAGTGCGTGGTGAAGGTCGAGGCGTGCGGCGCGTGCATGCACGAGGTGCTCGTCCGCCGGGGCGACCGTGCGCAGGGCACCGGCTTCCCGATCATCCCCGGGCACGAGGTCGTCGGCGAGGTCGTCGAGATCGGCGCCGCCGTCGTGGACTTCGCGGTCGGCGACCGGGTCGTCGCCAACCAGCGGCAGCGCGTGTGCGGCAAGTGCCGCGAGTGCCGGACGGGCCGCGAGACCCGCTGCCCGCGCAAGGTGTTCCTCGGCGACATCGGGCTGAACGGCGGCTACGCCGAGCTGGTCGCGGTGTCGGACGGCAGCCTCGTGAAGGTGCCGCCGGGCATCACCTCCCCGCACGTCGCGATCGCGTCCTGCGCCATCGGCACCCAGCTCAACGCGCTGCGCGACGTCGCGCACCTGGAGATCGGCGAGACCGTGCTGGTCACCGGCGCGGGCGGCGGCGTGGGGCTGCACGCGATCCAGCTCGCCAAGGCCTCCGGCGCGCGGGTCGTCGCGCAGACGACCTCGCCGGAGAAGGTCGAGGCGGTCCGGCAGGCGGGCGCGGACGAGATCCTGCTGGTCGAGCGGGGCGCCGACTACAGCAAGGACGTCATGGAGGCCACCGCCGGCCGGGGCTGCGACATCGTCCTGGAGAACGTCGGCGCCGCCTCGTTCCTGTCGAGCATCAAGACCGTGGCGCTGCACGGCCGGCTCGTGCTGGTCGGCGAGGTGCAGAAGGTGCCGCCGCCGGTGGAGGTCGACCTCGTCGGCTGGCGCGGCCGCGACATCACGATCCACTCCGCCGCCAGCACCACGCGGCGGCAGCTCGAAGACGTGCTGACGCTCATCGAACGGGGCCTGGTGACCCCGGTGGTGACCGACACGCTGCCGATGTCGGAGGCGGCGCGGGCCCACGAGATCCTGGAGAGCGGCTCGGCCACCGGGCGGATTCTCCTGGTCCCCGACACCGCGGCCTGAACTGTGGAAGGAAGACGACGATGAGACGTCGTAGGTCGGGCTCTCTTGCGTTTCGCGTGGCGCTTCCGCTGGTCGCCGCCGCGCTCGTGGCGGCCGGCTGCGGCGGCGGCGACTCGGGTTCCAAGGAGAAGGGCGAGAACCTGCGCACCGTGAAGGTCGCGCTCGCCATCAAGGCGATGAACTCCAGTTTCGCCGCCATTCCCGTGGCCCGCTATCTCGGCTATTTCAAGGAGGAGGGCCTGAAGGTCGAGACGACGTTCACGCCCGGTTCGACCCAGGCGATCCAGGCCGTCGCCGCCGGGCAGTTGGACATCGCCGCGCCGGTGCCGCAGTCGCTCATCCCCGACGCGGTGACGAACAGGTCCGACCAGCGGATGTTCTTCAACTGGGCGCGGTCGCAGGTGGCGAGCTTCGCCGTCGAGGACGCCGGCCCGATCCGGGGCTGGCAGGACTTCAAGGGCAAGAAGATCGGCGCGCAGAGCCTCGGCAGCGGCACGATCCCGCTGGCCAAGGCGCTGCTGCGGGAGCAGGGCCTCGACCCCGACAAGGACGTGCAGTTCGTGTCGGTCGGGCTGGAGGCCGCCGCCTACCACGCGATGCAGAGCAAGCGCATCGACGCGCTGATGCTGTTCGACTCGCAGTACGCGGCGATGGAGAACCTCGGCGCGAAGCTCCGCTACTTCAACTCCCCGCTGGGGAAGCGGCTGTTCTCCACCGGATTCTCCGCGAAGCAGTCGTTCATGCAGGCCAACCCGAAGGTGATCGAGGGATTCGGGCGGGCGATGGCCAAGGCGAACGTCTTCGCCACCGCCAACCCCGAGGCCGCCATCAAGATGATGTACAAGATCTATCCGAAGACGAACGTCCCCGGCGTCCCCGAGAAGAAGAAGATCGCCGACAACAAGCGCATCCTCGCGCTGCGCACCACCTATCTCACGAGCGGCGACCCGTCCGGCCACAAGAACTGGGGATCCTTCCCCGAGGACGGGGTGAAGGCGTGGAGCGACTTCTCGGTCACCACGAAACTCACGCCGAGCGCTTTCAAGGCCGACCAGATCGTCACGAACCAGTTCGTGCCGGCGTTCAACGCTTTCGACGCCCAGCAGATCACGAACGCGGCCAAGACCTACGAGTTCGGAGGCTGAGATGGCGACGACAGGGCACGCCGTCGAGCTCGCCGGCCTGCGGCACGTGTTCGCGGGCCGGGGCCGCGGCCGGCGGGCCGTGCACGGGGTCGAGGCGGTCAAGGGCGTCGACCTGACCGTCGAGCCCGGCGAGTTCGTGAGCATCGTCGGGCCGAGCGGCTGCGGCAAGAGCACGATCCTGAAGATGATCGCGGGCCTGCTGCGCCCCGCCGAGGGCGCCGTGCGCGTCTGGGGCGAGCCGGTCACCGGGCCGCGCCGCGACATCGGCATCGCGCTCCAGGACGCCACGCTGCTGCCGTGGCGGGACGTGATGTCCAACTGCCTGTTCCCGGTCGAGCTGCACGGCAAGGTCACCGCCGAGGCCCGCGAGCGGGTGACCGGGCTGCTGGAGCGGGCCGGGCTCGCGGGCTTCGAGTCCCGCCGTCCGAAGGAGCTGTCGGGCGGCATGCGGCAGCGCGTCGCGATCTGCCGGGCCCTCGCCGACGACCCCCGGCTGCTGCTGCTCGACGAGCCGTTCGGCTCCCTGGACGCGCTGACCAGGGAGCAGATGAACATCGACCTGAACCGCATCTGGCGGGAGTCGGGCAAGACCGCGATCCTCATCACCCACGGCATCGACGAGGCGGTGCTGCTGTCCACCCGGGTGGTCATCCTGTCCGAGCGTCCGGGCACCGTCGTGGAGGTCGTCACCCCGCCCTTCCCGAAGGCGCGGACCAAGGAGCTGATGGCGACGCCGGAGTTCGCCGAGGTGTGCGGGCGGATCCGCGACCGGCTGTTCGCCTCCGAGCAGAGGGTCGGCGGATGACCGCCCCGGCCCCCGCCGCGAACCTGGGGGCGGCGGCGCGCTGGGGCGGGCTGGTCGCGGTCACCGCCGCGCTGCTGCTGGCCTGGCAGATCCTCCCGTCGGACGTGCAGGGCGACGGCAGTTCGGTGCCGAAGCTGGACGCGGTGCTGAAGGCGCTCGGCCCGTCCGGCGAGTGGGGCGCCTACCTGAAGGCGCTGCGCGTCACGCTCGGCGAGGCGTTCTTCGGGCTGCTGATCGGCTTCGCGGCCGGGGTGGTGCTCGGGGTGCTGCTGGGCGAGTCGCGGATCCTGCGGCAGGGCTTCTACCCCTACGCGCTCGCCCTCCAGGCGCTGCCGCCGATCGCGCTCGCGCCGATCTTCGTGATCTGGTTCGGGCTCGGCATGCAGTCCAAGATCGGGCTGGTCGCGGCGGCGACGCTGTTCCCCGTCCTGGTGAGCACGATGGCTGGCGTCGCCGAGACCGACCGCGGCCGGATCGAGATGGCGACCGCGTTCGGCGCGTCCAAGTCCCAGATCCGGCTCCGGATCGTCTTCCCCGGGCTGGTGGTGCCGATCTTCTCCGGGCTGGAGATCTCGGTGGTGCTGTCGTTCCTGGCCGCGATCGCCGGGGAGCTGATCAGCGCCAACGCCGGAATCGGCGTGATCTTGCAGGTCTACCAGCGCGACTACCGGCTGGCCGAGGAGTTCGCCGTGCTGATGATCCTGGTCGTGGTCGGGCTGGCGCTCGCGCTGCTGGTGCGGCTCGCCCGGCGTCTCGTACTGGAGCGCATGCCCAATGAATAAGGTGACCGAGGCGCCGGACGAACGCGTCAGGCCGCGACGCGATCTCGAACCGAGGCGCTCACCGCTGGCCGGGCCGCTCGGAGCGGCCGCCTTCGTGCTGCTGCCGCCCCTGCTGGTCGGCCTCGCCGGGGTGCTGGCGATCCAGCTCGTGATCTCCCGCTTCGAGATCAGCGGGGTCGTGATCCCCAAGCCGACCGAGGTCTGGGAGATCATGAGCTCGGACCTGTTCCTCGACCAGGTCGGGCAGAGCGCCTGGGAGACCTGGAAGGCCACGCTCATCGGGTTCGCGCTGGGCGCGGGGGCGGGCGTCGCGCTCGGCGTGCTGATGGCCGAGTCCCGGACGGCGCGGTTCATCCTCTACCCCTACGTCGTCGCGTTCCAGTCCCTCCCCAAGATCGCGCTCGCACCGGTGTGCGCGCTGTGGCTCGGGTTCGGGCTGACGATGAAGTTCAGCTTCGCGGCGATGCTGGCGTTCTTCCCCGTGCTGATCGCGACGCTGTCGGCGCTGTCGACCGTGTCGGAGACGCGGCTGGAGATGGCGACGGCGTTCCACGCGGGACGCTGGCAGCGGTTCCGCCGGATCTCGCTGCCCTCGGCGGTGCCGGGCATCGTGTCCGGGCTGGAGATCAGCATGGCGTTCGCGCTGATCGGCGCGATCGTCGGCGAGTTCGTCGCGCCGTCGGCGGGCGGGCTCGGGCAGCTCCTGCTCACCTACAGCGAGGCCATCAACGTGGCCGCCGAGTTCTCCGTGCTGGTCGTGCTGATGCTGCTCGGCGTCCTCCAGAACAAGATCCTGTTCGGGCTCGTCCGGCTGGGCACGCGAAGGTTCTTCGAGTCCTCCCGATGACGGGCCCGGTCTATGACCTGCTGGTCAGGGGCGGCCGGGTGCTCGACCCGGGCGAGGGCCTGGACGGGTGCCGCGACGTCGGGGTCCGCGGCGGTGTGATCGCCGCCGTGGAGCCCGCCCTCGATCCCGCGTCGGCGGCGCGGGTGCTGGACGCGCGGGGCGCGCTCGTGTGCCCCGGGCTGGTGGACGCGCACGCGCACGTCTACTGGGGCGCGACGTCGATCGGCGCCTGGCCGGACGAGGTGTGCGCGGGCGGCGGCGTCACGACCGTCGCCGACGGCGGCAGCAGCGGCACCGACACGTTCGCGGGCTTCCGGCGCTGGATCGCGGGCGGCTCGCGCACCCGCGTCCTGTGCCACCTCAACCTCGCGCGGATCGGGCTGACCGGGCTGGTGGGGGAGTTGCGCCCCGACCTTGTGGATCCGGACGGCGTGGCGCGGCTGATCCACGAGCACCCCGACCTCGTGGTCGGGATCAAGCTGCGGCTGTCGGCGACGATCACCGGCGGGCCGTGCCGTCCCATGCTGGAGTTGGGCGCGCGCGTCTCCGCCGAGACCGGCACGCCGCTGCACGTCCACATCGGCGGCACCGCCGAGCCGCTCTCCGAACTGCTGCCGCTGCTGTCGCCCGGCGACATGGTGACCCACTACCAGACACCGCGGCCGAACGGCCTGCTGGACGGCGCCGGTGCGCTGCTGCCCGCCGCGCGCGAGGCCCGCGAACGCGGCGTGCTCTTCGACTGCGGCCACGGCATGAGCCACTTCGGCTTCGCCGTCGCCGAGGCCCTGCTCGCCCAGGACTTCCCGCCCGACACCATCAGCAGCGACCTCAGCCGCCGCTCCTTCCCCGCCCTCGCGCCCGGCCTGCTCACCGTCATGAACAAGTGGCTGGCCCTCGGGATGCCGCTCGCCGACGTGGTGCGCGCCGCCACCGCGTCCCCGGCCGCCGCGCTCGGCTGGGCGGGACGGATCGGCGCACTCCGCCCCGGCGCCGAGGCCGACATCGCGGTCCTGGACTGGGAGGAGGGGAGCTTCACCTACGCCGACGCCCTGGGCGAGCACCGCCCGGCCCGCCGGCGGCTGGTCCCGGTGGCGACCATCCGGCGAGGAACGATCTCATCAGCGGGACCAGGACGTCGGGACGGTCCAGCGGGATGATGTGGCCGCAGTCCTCGACCACGTGGCCGGTGAGGTCGTCGGTGAGGGGCCGCAACTGGCGTTCGAGGACGTCTCCGACCGGATGCGCGCCGACGGCCATCGTGGGCACGGTGAGGCGGTGCGCGTCCGCCGCGTCCTGGATCTGGCGGGCGCTCGCGGGCAGCGCGCGGTAATAGGAGAACGCGCAGCGCAGGGCGTCCGGGCCGGTGTAGGCGGAGACGAACGCGTCCCTGATCGGACGCGGCACGTCCCGGGCGCGCGTGCCGGAGTCGAGGAACCAGTCGACGTACTCGGCCTCATGGCCGGCCAGGACGGTCTCGGCGAGACCCGGGACGGAATGGAAGCCGAACCACCAGGGCGCGGGGAGGCCCTCGGCGCTGGGCAGCCGTCCGAGCAGCGACTCCATGAGGACGAGCCGCCGCACGCGCTCGGGCCGCCGCATGGCCAGCAGGAACGCCGGCGGGGCGCCCGCGTCGATCCCGGCCACCGCCGCCGCGGGCTCGCCGAGCGCGTCGAGGAGCGCCTCGGCGTCGGCGGCGAGGGTGGCGGCGTCGTACCCGTCCGGTGCCCTGGCGGTGCCGCCGGTGCCGCGCATGTCCGGGGCGATGACGCGGTGGCGGCCGGCGAGCGCGGCGATGACCTCCGTCCAGAGCCGCCAGGTGTGCGGGAAGCCGTGCAGCAGCAGGACGGCGGGCCCGTGCCCCGCCACCGCCACGTTGAACTCGATGCCGTTGGCGGCGACCCGCCGCGTCGCGGGGAGTGAGGCCATGCCGAGCCCTTCGGGGTAACCAATGGTGACAAGCTGACCATAGGTAACCTGTGTCGCAGGTCCAAGAAGGCACTTTCGCGACAGGTGGTGAGTTCCAGGTGACCCCCTCCCCGAGGAGCGGCGCGCGCGGCGACCTCTTCGACCCGCTGTGCCCGACCCGGCGGCTGCTGGACCGCATCGGCACGAAGTGGACGTCGATGGCGGTGAAGGTGCTGGCCTCGGCCGCCCCGGGCGAGCTGCGCTTCGCCGAACTCCAGCGGCGGATGCCCGGCGTCTCCCAGAAGATGCTGTCGGTGACGTTGCGGAACCTGGCGCGGGACGGCCTGGTCGTCCGGCGGGTGGAGCCGACCGTGCCGCCGCGCGTCCACTACCGGCTCACCGACCTGGGCCTGTCGCTGGAGGAGGTGCTGGCCGCCGTCCGCGACTGGGCCGAGGAGCACATGGCCGAGATCGACGCGTCCGGCGCAGGGTAGCCCCGCTCGGCGCCGATCGGCGCGCGTTGTTCATTCAATGGACAACGTTCACATGTCGCGGATCCTGGTTCCGGGGCGCCAGCCGAGCATGCGGGAGATGCCGAGGCCGCTGGCGATCACCGGTGGCAGCACCGCGCGGGGGTTCACCGAGCCCGCCCGCACCACCACCGACAGCGCGGCGACGACCTGCCCGTCGCCGTCCACGATCCGGGTCGCGATCGAGTCGGCGCCGGGGGTCAGCTCGCCGCGCACGCTCGCGTTGCCGGTGCGGCGGCAGTCGGCCAGTTCCGCGCGCAGGGCGCCCGGGTCGACGGTGGTCTCGGGCGTGAACCTGCGCAGCGGGCCCGACAGCACCCGGTCGATCAGGTCGGCGCCGCCGTGCGCGAGGACGACCTTGCCGACCCCCGAGCAGTGCAGCGGCAGCCGCCCGCCCACCTGGGAGACCAGCTCGGGCGCCTGCGGCGCGGACAGCCGCTCGATGATCACGGCCTCGGTCCCCTCCAGCACCGCGAGCTGCACGTGCTGGTGCAGCGCGGCGTAGAGGTCCTCCATGAACGGCTGGGCCTGCGTGCGCAGCGACTCGGTGAGCGGCGCCAGCGTGCCGAGCTGCCACAGCCGCAGGCCGATCGTGAAGCGGCCGTCGTGCCGGCGGGTCAGCGCGCCGGCGTCGGTCAGCTCCATGGCCAGGCGGCGGACGGTCGCGTGCGGGAGGCCCGTCCTGCGGACCAGGTCGGCGAGGCTCAGCACGCTCTGGCCCGGCCGGAACGCGAACAGCACCTCCAGGAGGCGGGAGCTGACGCTCCGGCCCGGCTCGCTGGTGCGCGGCATGGCGCGGCCCTCCTCTCGTTGACCCGCGAGGATAGCCGACGGTGTCCATAGGATGACCAGCCGCGCGCCCTGGGAGGGGCCGCCGGGGCAGCATGGCGTCGTCAGCACGCAGGCGACGACCGTGGGAGTCCAGGAGATGCTCGGGCCGGACGGCGGGACACCGGAGATCGCGATCATCGGCGGCGGGATCGGCGGCCTCGCGGCCGCCGCGTTCCTGCGCCGCGCGGGTCTCCGCGGCACGGTGTACGAGCAGGCACCCGAACTGCGCGAGGTCGGCGCCGGGCTCGTGGTGGCGCCCAACGCCGCCCGGCTCCTGCGCAGGCTCGGCGTCCTCGGGCCGCTGCTGGAGCGCGCCGTCCGGCTGGAGGTCGGGTGGGAGTTCCGGCGCTGGCGGGACGGGAGGGTGCTGTCCGCCGAGGACCTCGCGACGGCCTGCGAGCGCCTCTACGGCGAGCACACCTACACGGTGCACCGCGCCGACCTGCTGGAGGCCCTCGGGCGCGCCGTCCCGCCGGGCGCGGTCAGACTGGGCGCGCAATGTGTCGCACTCGACGTCCGGGGCGAGCGCGTGGCGCTGCGGTTCGCGGACGGCGCGGTCGCCGAGGCGGACGTGGTCGTGGGTGCCGACGGGGTCCACTCGGTGGTCCGCGCCGCCGTCGCCGGGCCGCGGGACATCGCCGACTCCGGCCTGTGCGCGTTCCGCGCCCTGGTGCCGGGCGAGCGCGCACCCTCGTTCGCGCGGCGGCGCGCGCAGACGCTCTGGATCGGACCGGGCCACCACCTGGTGCACTACCCGATCTCCGGCGGGCGGTTCGTGAACCTCGTGGCGTTCGCCCCGGCGGGCGGCGACTCGGTGGAGTCGTGGACGGCGGGCGCGACCGTCGAGGAGTTCCTCGCCGAGTTCGACGGCTGGGACCCCCGGCTCGTCGGCCTCATCCGCGCCGCCCGGGCACCGGGGCGCTGGGCGCTGCTGGACCGCGCGCCGCTGCCCGCGTGGAGCCGGGGGCCGGTCACGCTCCTCGGCGACGCCGCGCACCCCATGTTCCCGTTCTTCGCGCAGGGCGCCGCGCAGGCCGTCGAGGACGCGGCGGTCCTGGCGCGCTGCCTCGCCGAGGACGCCGCCGACCCGTCCCGGGCGCTGCGGCGCTACGAGGCGCTGCGCCTGCCCCGCACGACCCGGTTGCAGGAGGTCAGCCACGCGCGGTCGGAGGTCAACCACCTCCCGGACGGCCCGGACCAGCGCGCCCGCGACGCGTCCTTCACCGCGACCGACCCGCTGGTCGACAACGGCTGGATCTACGAGTACGACCCCGAATCCCCGGACCACCAAGGAGTGACGCCATGAAGGTCTTCGACGTACGGGAGATCACCACCGGGGTGGACGCGGCGCTCGCCGTGGTCGAGAACCCGAGGCACCGGCACATGCTGAAGAACTACCGCAGGCACGCGCTGCTGGAGGTGTCGGGTTTCTGGGAGGACATCCTCGTCCCCGAGATGACCGTCGACCACCCCCTCTACCGGCTCACCGAGCGCGGGCGGACGCACGTGTGCGACGGTATGAAGGAGGTCCGAGAGTTCTACCGCGAGATCGTCGACAACGGCGTGAACGTGTTCGGCGCGCTCGACGAGCAGGTCGCCGTCTCCGATTACGGAATCTTCATCGAGGCCGTTTTCGCGCAGGTCGTGCGAGGAACCGACGCCGCGCTCGCGGGCGAGGACGTCGATCCTGACGGCACTTATCAGATCTCGCATCGGTTCGCCGCCGCCTGGCCCTACCGCGAGGGGCGGCTGGCGGGCGAGTTCATCTACGACGACACCGGCAGCTGGCGGTTCGACGAGGTCGACCCGTCCGCGCTCATGTCCCCGGCCGAGGCCCGCGAGGCCCTGGCGCCCCTTCTGGCGCAGAGCCCGCTCGCCGAGATCGAGAACGGTCTGCGCCTGTTCAGGGCCTGAGCCTGAAAGGAGGGCGGGATGCCGCCGCTCAACGGCCGCTACATCGACGTCCACGCGCATTTCACGCCGCCGTCCACGGAGGACGAGCGCGTGCGCGGCTGGCAGGCGATGCTGGCCAAGGGAATCTATTTCCGCGAGCCTCATCTTTGGTCGCCGGAACGGACCCTGGCGTACATGGACGCGTCAGGAACCGCGATGCAGATGCTCAGCAATATTCCCGCTGAATTGCGGAGGCTCCGCGCGTCGAACGACTACGGCGCGTCGCTCGTGCGGCGCCACCCGTCAAGGTTCGGCCTTCTGGCGGCGCTTCCCACCGACGACCCACCGGCCGCCGCGGACGAGGCGACGCGGGCCCGCGACGCCCTCGACGCCGACGGGTTCGCGGTGACGACGCACTACAACGGCGTCCATCTGGGCGACGCCTCGCTCGATCCGCTGTGGGAGCGGCTCGACGACTGGGCGGCGGTGGTCTTCGTCCATCCCGACGCGCGCCTCCCGCCGACGCTCGACCACCCCGCGCCGCTCTACGAGGTGGCCTTCGACACCGCGCGGACGGTGTTCGACATGGTCTTCCGCAAGACGTTCGCGCGCTTCCGGAACATCACCTTCGTGATCGCCCACTGCGGCGGCGCCTTCCCCGCCCTCACCGGACGGCTCGGGCTGCTGGGGAACGAGTCATGGGTCCCGCAGGGAGTGACGGCGGACGACGTCGAAGCGCAGACCTCCTCGCTCTATGTCGACACCGCGGCGACGGCGTTCCCGCATTCCCTGCTGCCGGCGGTGGCGACGGTCGGAGCCGGCCGCATCGTCTACGGCAGCGACTGGGGCGCGCCCTGCACGACTGAGTCAACGGCCGAGACGAACCGCAGAAGCCTCGGGGAATGCGGCGCGCTGACCCCCGAGCAGGCGGCCGCCATCGGCGGCCGGGCGCTCGACCTCTTCCCCCGCGCGGCACGGCGCATGGCCGACGCCGAGTAGAACCGCCGCGCCGCACAGCTCCCCCCACCGCGAAGCGCCCTCTTCGGCGCGCCCGCACTTGTCCCGGTCCAACCCATGGGGAGTCTTTTCATGTCCGCCATCAGGCGTGTCCATCGGCAGAACACCCTCGTCCTCATCATGTTCTTCGCGGCCGGGATCGTCTTCCTCGACCGCTTCGGCATCACCTTCCTCTTCCCGCAGATCGGCGAGGAGTTGCACCTGAGCAACAGCCGCCTCGGGGCACTGGTCTCGGTCACGGCGGTGGCGTGGGCGGTCTCCAGCCTCATCTTCTCCGCCGTCTCCGACCGGCTCGGCGGCAGGACGAAATGGATGATCGTCGCGAGCCTGGTGCTGTTCTCCTGCTCGGTCGGGCTGATCGGGCTCGCCCCGAACTACGGGACGATGCTGCTGCTCCGCGCGCTCATCGGCTTCTGCGAGGGTCCCGCCCTGCCCCTGATCCAGGGCGCGGTCGCCCGGTCGTCCCCGCCGGAGCGGCGCGGGCGCGACATGGGCGTGGTCATCGCCGGGACGCTGCTCATCGGCAGCGCGCTGGCGCCCGGCATCATGATCGGACTCGCCGCCGCATGGGGCTGGCGGCTCGCGTTCCCGCTGGTCGCCGTCCCGGGCCTCGCGGTCGC
This sequence comes from Actinomadura litoris, assembly GCF_009733595.1. Lineage (GTDB taxonomy): Bacteria > Actinomycetota > Actinomycetes > Streptosporangiales > Streptosporangiaceae > Spirillospora > Spirillospora litoris. Next base: position 271,462 of record NZ_WOFH01000006.1, read on the forward strand.
GGCCCTCATCGCGGTCTTCATGCGCGAGGGCGGCCCGTCCGGCGAGGACGCCCCGCGCGTCAGGGCGCGCGACTTCCGGCGCCTGTTCGCCGACCGCAACGTCCCGCTGACCCTCCTCGGCTCGACCGTCTGCATCGGCTCCAGCATCGGGTTCGGCACGTTCGCGCCCTCCTACCTCCACGACGAGGGGCTCTCCCGGGGCGCCGCGACGCTCGTCCTCACCGCCTACGGCTGCGCCATCGCGCTCGGCAGCGTCCTCGCCCCGGCCGTGTCGGACCGCGTCGGACGCAGACCGGCGCTGTTCGCCGCCGCCATCGCCAGTGGGCTCGTGCCGGTGTGCTTCGTGGTGTTCGCCCATTCGGTGCCGATGCTCCTGGTGTCGCTGGTCGTCGGGCTGGTGGCGGGCGGGTCGCTGACGCTCGTCACCTACGTGGTGCCCGGCGAGTCGGTGCCGCGCGAGCTGATGGCCACGGCGTTCGCCCTCCAGATCGCCGTGGGCGAGACGGTGGGCGGGGCGCTCGGACCGCAGATCGGCGGCGCGGTCGCCGACGCGACCGGCGACCTCGCGGACGCCCTGCTGCTGTACGGCGCGGCGCCGCTGGTGCTCGCCGCGGTGGCCCTGCTGATCCGCGAGACCGCCCCCCGCGCGGCCGGGGCGGCGGCCGCGCGGGACGCTCCGGAGGCGGGCGGCGAGGCCGTCCTCCCCTGACCAGCGCGAAGGCCCGCCCCCTCAGGGGGCGGGCCTTCGGTGTTCCGGGTCAGCCGAGCAGGTCTCCGAGGAGCCCGGTCAGCTCGGAGACGGCCGCGTCGGCGGCGGGGGACAGGCCCGGCATGCCGAAGAACGGGTGGATGAGGCCCGGGTAGACGCGCAGCGCGGTGGGGACGCCCGCCTCCAGGAGCCGCGCCGCGTACACGGTGCCGTCGTCGCGGAGCGGGTCGAAGCCCGCCACCCCGACCACCGCCGGGGCGGCGCCGGACAGGTCGGGTGCCAGGGCCGGGGACACCCGCGGGTCGGCGGCGAGCGCCTCGTCGCCGCCGAGGTAGAGGGTTCTGATGACGTCCAGGTCGTCGCGCGTCAGGAAGTAGCCGTCGGCGTTCTGGTCGACGGAGGGGTACCGGGCCGCGAGGTTCGTCACCGGCGAGGCGAGCAACTGGCCCGCGACCGGGAGTCCCTCCCCGCGCGCCCGCAGCGCCGTGACCGCCGCGAGGTTGGCGCCCGAACTCTCCCCGGCGAGACCGACCCGCGCGGGATCGCCGCCGAGGTCGCCGATCGACTCGTGGACCCAGCGCAGCGCGGCCGCCGCGTCCCGCACCGCGGCCGGGAACGGGTTCTCCGGCGCGAGACGGTAGCCGACGGAGACCACGCAGGCGCCGAGGTCGTACGAGAGGCGCCGCGCGACGTCCTGCATGAGGTGGGTGCTGCCCGTGATGAAGCCGCCGGGGTGGAAGTACAGGACGGTCGGGACGGGCTCTCGCCCGTCCGCGACCGGCCGGACGACCTTGAGGCGCAGCCCGGCGACGGCCACGTCGTCGACGCTCCCCACGGGGGCGAACCGCGCGGGGTCCCAGTTCCCCTCGATCGCGGCGCGCATGCGCTCGCGCATCTCGGCGGGGGTGCCGGCGAAGCCGGGCGGCGCGCCGGCGGAGCGCAGCGCGGACAGGAACCCTGCGACGGCGGGGTCGAGTGACATGGCGGCCTTTCGGAGCGGAACGGGTGGGAGGGTCAGCCGAGGAGGCGGCGCTGGGAGGCCAGCGCCAGCTCCCGGGCGCGGTCGTAGCGGTCGCCGGTGAGCGCGCCGGCCCGCTTGCGGACGACGCCGTCCACGAGGACGGTGTCGACGTTGCCGGGGTGCGCGGCGGTGACCAGCGCGGCCACCGGATCGGTGACGGGGAACAGGTTGGGGTCGCCCGCGCGGACGAGGATGACGTCGGCGCGCTTGCCGGGGGTCAGGCTGCCGACGCGGTCGCCGAGCCCGAGCGTGTCGGCGCCGCCCTGGGTCGCCATCGCGAAGACCTCGGCGACGGTGAACGGCCCGACCCGGTCGGCGAACCGCGAGCGGCCCTCGGCGAGCTGGTTGCGGTGCGCGGCGAGGGCCGCCCGCATCTGCGTGAACAGGTCGGCGGCCCCGGCGGTCTCGGTGTCGGTGCTCAGCCCGGCCGTGATCGCGAACGCGCGCACCCGGTCGATCGGGGTGTGGCCGATGCCGGGGAGGGCCTGCTCGTGCTGCGGCGCGAGCGCGACCGTCCCGCCGCTGTCCGCGATCATCGCGAACTCGTCGTCGGACGACTCGCCGCAGTGCACGAAGTTCAGGTCCGGGCCGAGCAGCCCCGCCCGCTCCATCTGCGCGATGGCCGCCATGGCGCCGAACTCCCGCCCGCACCCCATGTGGATCGAGACGCGGATGCCGAGGTCGCGCGCCATCGCGAGGTCGGCGCGGGTCGCCGCGAGCGTGGAGAGCTCGGGCCCGCGCCCGGCGAGGTGCAGGGTGACCAGGCCGTCGTCGTCCGGCAGCAGTTCGCGGCGGATCCGCCGGACGTCGCCGGTGTGCGGGCGGTCGCTGCCCGAGATCCACGCCGGGAGGTCCACGAGCGGCCAGCCGTGCCCGAAGACCGCGCGGATCCCGCTGTCGCGCAGCGCCGCGACGGCCCGGTCGCCATGCTCGGGCGAGTTCTGGACGTGGGACCAGTCCATCAGCGTGGTCGTGCCCGCGTCGATGGCCGACAGCGCGCCGAGCAGGTTCCCGGCGTAGACGTCCTCGGGCCGGTACAGCGGGCCGAGCCGTCCGAACATCTCCCCGAAGTAGGCGGGCAGGTCGAGTTCGGCGCACCGGTGCCGGACGGCGGACTGCCACGTGTGCTTGTGCGTGTCGACCAGCCCGGGGAACACGAGCATGCCGCCCGCGTCGATCACCTCGGGCTCCGCGCGCCCGCGCAGCCCGGGGCCGACGGCGCTGATCAGGCCGTCCTCGACCAGGACGTCGCAGCCCGCGACCGTGCCGAGCGCCGGGTCGCCGGTGACGACCCAGCCGTTCTCGATGAGGAGGCGCCCGCTCATGCCCGCTCCCGCTCCGGTCGCGTCGCCGCGCCGTAGGCGGCGGCGACCTCCTCGTCGCCGGGCCGCTCGGCCCAGGCCCGCGCCACGTAGGCGTCGGGACGGATCAGCACCGCCGCCGCGCCGAAGCTCCGCGCGAGGTCGGCGGCGGACGCGGTCACGGCGGTGATCCCGGCGGGCAGCGACCGCGGCGCGCCGGGCACGTCGGCGAGGACGAAACCGGAGTCCTGGGCGACGCGGGTGTAGGTCGCCTCCGCGGGGGAGACGAGCGGGAAGTCGCTCACGCGGGTTCCGTCGGCAGCGTGGGCGTCGGCGTCGCGGTGGTAGGACGTGCCGAAACCGCTCAGCCGGTTCCGCAGCACGGCGTTGACCTCGGGGATCGGCACCAGCTCCCGCTCGACGAGGTCCTTCAGCGCCATCCCGGCGGGGGAGAAGTCGAAGTGCAGGGCGCACTGGGCGGCGACGTCGTCCATCAGGGCCCGCAGCACCGGGTGCCGCTCGTCGTGGTAGGTGTCCAGCAGCGCGTCGGACGCGCGGCCCGTCGCGGCCCAGCCGAGTTTCCAGCCCAGGTTGAACGCGTCCTGGATGCAGTAGTTCATCCCGATGCCGCTGGCCGGATAGTGCACGCGGGTCGCCTCACCGGCGAGCAGGACCCGCCCGCGCCGGAACCCGGGGACCATGCGGTGCGCGTCGCCGTAGCGCGACAGCCACCGCGCCGAGGCCACCCCGAAGTCGCTCCCGAAGATCAGCCGCAGCGACTCCCGGACCTCCTCCATCGTGACCGGCTCGGTCTTGTGGACGTTCCGGCGGTGCTCGGCGACGATGATGAACCGGGTGATCCCCCGGCCGAAGGGATAGGCGAGCACCCAGCCGTGCCCGTTGCGCTTCATCCGCATCGACGCCTCCCAGGGGAAGGGCAGGTCCGCGTCCACCGCGACGGCGGTCATCGCCGTCTTGCGGCCCTCGAACGGGATGCCGGTCGTGTCGCGGACGAGGCTGCGCGCCCCGTCGGCCCCCACCAGGTAGGACGCGGTGAGTTCGAGGGTGCCGCCGTCGGCGTCCAGGGCGGTGACCACGACGCCGTCGCCGGTGTCGGTGTGCCCGGTGTAGTCGACGCCCCGGCGCAGGTCGGCGCCCTGCTCCACGGCCCATTCCGCGAGCAGGCGCTCGGTGGTCGTCTGCGGCAGGATCAGCGCGTAGGGGAACCTGCTGTCCAGCAGGTCGTAGCGCAGCCCGCTCAGCCCCGCGTAGATGTAGCGCGGCACCTCGAAGTCGGGCCGCCACCGCTGCGCCGCCGCCCGGAACCGGCCCATCAGCCCGCGGGCGTCGAACAGCTCCAGCACGCGCGGCTGGATCACCCCGGCCCGCGAATGGGTGTCGCCCGTGCGGCGTTCCACCACGATGACGCGGGCCCCGGCGCGCGCGGCCTCGGCCGCGACCGTCAGGCCCGCGGGTCCGCCGCCGATGACGACGACGTCGGCGGACGTGGCGCTGTTCGACATGTACTGCCTCCACTGGAGCGACCGTTGTACGGCTGATCGACCGGCATGCGGTCATCACCGCCGCGTGCCCGCAGCATCGGACGGGGGACGGCGCCGGTCAATCGGGTCGTTCATTGAATGCTCATGCACTTGAACTGCGAGAATGTCGGCGGCATAGTCGGCGTTGCGAATACGGGCGCCCGACCGGACAGCGGTCGGGCCCGCACCCCGGCCGGAAGGGAGCCCCATGCCGCGCGAGGACGCCGGCCCGGACTTCGTCGAGGCCCTGGCGCGCGGCCTCGACGTCCTCAGATGCTTCGGCTCGCGCCCCGTGCCGATGTCGCTCACCGAGATCGCCACCGCGACCGGGCTCGCCCGGCCGACCGCGCGCCGCATCGTGCGCACGCTCGAAACCCTGGGGTACGCGCGCACGTCGCCCGAGGGGGTCGTGCTGACGCCGCGCGTCCTGGAGCTCGGCGTCGCCTACACGCTCTCGTCCGGGCTGTGGGAGGTCGCGCTCCCGCACCTGCGCGAGCTCGTGGAGCGCACCGACCAGGCGGCGTCCGTCGCCGAGCTGGACGGGTCCGACATCATCTACGTCGCGCGCGTCGAGGTCCCGAAGGTGGTCGCGGTCAACATCAAGGTGGGCATGCGCCTCCCGGCGGCGAGCACGGCGCTCGGCAAGGTGCTCCTCGCGTCCCTGGGCGACGGCGCCCTGCGGGCGGCGCTGCGCACCGAGACCCGGTCACCGCACCGGGCGCACCGCCGGAGACCGGTGGCGGAGGTCGAGGCCGAGCTGCGGGAGGTGCGCGCCCGGGGCTGGGCGTCGACCGACGGGGAGGTGGCGCCCGGGATCCGCTCGGTCGCCGCGCCCCTGCGCGACGGCGACGGCCGGACGGTCGCGGCCGTCAACGTCGCGGCGCTGGCCGCCGAGGTCGGCCCGCGCGAGCTGGTCGAGGACCTGCTGCCGCTGCTGCTGCGGGCGACCGGTGCGATCGGGCGCGACTACGAGCTGATCCACGCCGCGCCGCAGCGGTCCGTCCGCCGGACGTGACCGGGCCCGCGCCCTACTCGAAAGGTGATCATGGATTCGGCGGAGTTGTTCAGTGAGGGGCGGTCGGCGGAGGTGGTGGCGGCCAGCTTCGAGGCGACGCCCGATCCGCGGCTGCGGCACGTGCTCGGCTCGCTCGTCCGGCATCTGCACGACTTCGTCAAGGACGTCGGGTTGACCGAGGAGGAGTGGGCGGCGGCGGTCGGGTTCCTCACCGAGACCGGGCAGGCGTGCACGGACACCCGGCAGGAGTTCATCCTGCTCTCCGACGTCCTCGGCGTCTCGATGCTGGTCGAGACGATCAACAACCGGGCGGGCGGCGGGCTCACCGAGTCCACGGTCGAGGGCCCCTTCCACATGGTCGCCTCGCCGCCGCGCGAGCCGGGCGCCGACATCGCCGAGGACGGGAAGGGCACGCCGTGCCTGGTCACGGGCAGCGTGACCGGCGCGGACGGGCGCCCGGTCCCCGGTGCCACCGTCGATGTGTGGCAGGCCAACGACGAGGGCTACTACGACGTTCAGCAGCCGGACGTCCAGCCCCCGCTGAACCTGCGCGGCCTGTTCACGGCCGACGCGGAGGGGCGGTTCCGATTCCGCTCGATCGTCCCGCGCCACTACCCGATCCCGCAGGACGGCCCGGTCGGCAGGCTGCTGGAGGCGACGGCGCGGCATCCGAACCGTCCGGCGCACATCCACTTCGAGGTGTCGGCGCCCGGATACCGGACGCTGACCACCCACCTGTTCGTCGCGGACACGCCCTACATAGGCTCCGACGCGGTGTTCGGGGTCAAGCCCAGCCTGGTCCGCGAGTTCCCCGTGGTCGACGACCCGGAGCGCGCGGCGCGGGCGGGGCTGCCCAACCCGTTCCGGACGGTGAACTTCGACGTCGTCCTCCGCCCCGATGACGCTCACGCACAGGAAGACTGACCCATGTTCCAGACGTCCTTCTCCTACGACGCCCTGCCGATGCGGGTGCGGTTCGGCTCCGGCTCCCTCGCGTCCCTGCCGGACGAGGTCGACCGGCTGGGGGCCCGCCGCGCCCTCGTGCTCTGCTCGCCCAGGCGGCCCGGGGAGGGGCGGGCCGTCGCGGACGCGCTGGGCGACCGGGCCGCCGGGGTGCTCGCCGAGGCGCGCATGCACGTCCCGGTGGAGGTGGCGCGGCGGGCCCGCGACGAGGCCGCGCGGCTCGGCGCGGACTGCTGCGTGGCCGTCGGCGGCGGGTCGGCGATCGGGCTCGGGAAGGCCGTCGCGCTGGAGCACGGCCTGCCGGTGGTCGCGGTCCCGACGACGTACTCGGGCTCGGAGATGACCCCCGGGTGGGGCCTCACCGAGAACGGCCGCAAGCGGACCGGCAGCGACGCGCGGGTGCTGCCCAAAAGCGTCCTGTACGACCCGGACCTGACCTTCGACCTGCCGGTCGAGGTGTCGGTGACCAGCGGTTTCAACGCCGTCGCGCACGCGGTCGAGGCGCTGTACGCGCCCGACCGGTCGCCGCTGACCTCGCTGATGGCGGTGGAGGGCGTGCGGGCGATGGCGGGCGCGCTGCCCGGGGTCGCCGCGGACGGCGCCGACCTCGACGCCCGGACGCGGGCGCTGTACGCGTCGTGGCTGTGCGGGGCGTGCCTCGCCGGCACGACGACGGGGCTGCACCACAAGGTGTGCCACGCGCTCGGCGGGACGCTCGACCTCCCGCACGCGCCGACCCACACGGTCGTCCTGCCGTACGCGCTCGCCTACAACCGGGGTTCGGCGCCCGAGGCGGTCGAGGCGCTGTCGCGGGCGCTGGACTCCGCGGACCCCGCGCGCCGCCTCCACGATCTGGCGGGCTCGCTCGGCGCGCCGCGCTCGCTGCGTGAGCTGGGCATGGCGGAGGGCGACATCGAGCCCATCGCCGCGCAGGTCGTGGACGCCCGGCCCGCCAACCCCGCGCCCCTCACCCTCGACGGCGTGACGCGCCTGCTCCGCGCCGCCTGGAGCGGCGAGGCCCCCTAGGTCTCCCGGTACATCGCCAGCAGCGCGGCCCGCACGCGCGCCACCAGCGGCGACGCCTCGCCGTCCCGGGTGGCGACGGCCAGCTCCACATGCACGGGGCTGCCGGTCAGCGGGCGGAACACCACGCCGGGAAGCGGCAGGTACCGCACCGACTCCGGGACCAGCGCGACCCCGAGCCCGGCGGCGACGAAGACGAGCAGCGTCGAGGTCTCCGCGACCTCCTGCACCAGGCGTGGCCGGTAGCCCGCGCGGCGGCACGCCTCCAGCACCGCGTCGCGGATCACCGACCGGTGCCGGGACGGGTAGCTCAGGAAGTGGTCCTCGCGCAGGTTCCGCAGATCGACGTCGGTTCCGTCGGCGAGCGGATGGCCCTCGGGCAGCGCGACGATCAGCCGTTCGCGGCGCAAGGGGCGCACGTCCAGCTCGGTGCCCGGGAGCGGCGTCCGGACGACGGCGAGGTCGAGCCTGCCCTCGCGCAGCGCGTCGGCCTGGTCGGGGGTGAGCATCTCGCCCTTGAGGTCCAGCTCGACGCCCGGCAGCTCGGCGCGCAGCCGGCGGGCGAGCGCGGGCAGCATCGCGTAGGTCGCGGTCCCGATGAAGCCGATCGACACGCGCCCGACCTCGCCCGCCGCGACCCGGACGGCCTCGGCCCGCGCGTCGTCCACCGAGGCCAGGATCGCCCTCGCGCGCCCCAGGAACCGCTCACCCGCCGGGGTGAGCGCCACCCGCCGGGTCGAGCGGTCGAGCAGCGTCACGCCGACCTCGCCCTCCAGCTTCTTGATCTGGAGGGACAGCGGCGGCTGCGCGATGTGCAGCCGCTCGGCCGCCCGCCCGAAGTGGCCCTCGTCCGCGACGGCTACGAAGTACCGCAGGCGCCGCAGCTCCATCCGGACCTCCTGATCAAGACCGATTGCATATCACACGACTAACGTATTTATATTGGAACATATGAATCAAGCGGCCTAGGGTCGGGGCCATGGACAAGGTGATCGCGACCGCGGCGGAGGCCGTCGCCGACGTCCCGTCCGGCGCGAGCGTGGCGGTCGGCGGGTTCGGCCTCGCGGGCATCCCGCGCTTCCTCATCGAGGCGCTGCTGGAGCAGGGCGCCGACGGGCTCACGATCGTGTCGAACAACTGCGGCGTGGACGGCGCGGGCCTCGGCCTGCTGCTGGAGAAGCGACGGATCAGCCGCGTGGTCGCGTCCTACATCGGGGAGAACCGCGAGTTCGGCCGCCAGTTCCTCGCGGGCGAGCTGGAGGTCGAGCTGACCCCGCAGGGCACGCTCGCCGAGCGGCTGCGCGCGGGCGGCGCCGGGATCGGCGCCTTCTACACCCCCGCCGGGGTCGGCACGGTGGTCGCCGACGGCGGCCTGCCGCTGCGCTACCACCCGGACGGGACGCCCGCCGTGACCTCGCGCCCGAAGGAGGTGCGGGTCTTCGGCGGCCGGGAGATGGTCCTTGAGGAGGGGATCGTCACCGACGTCGCGCTCGTCCGCGCGGCGGTCGCCGACCGGCACGGCAACGCGGTCTTCCACGCCGCCGCCCGCAACTTCAACCCCGCCGCCGCGATGGCCGGGCGGCTCACCGTGCTGGAGACCGAGCGGCTCGTCGAGCCCGGCGAGATCGGCCCCGACGCGGTGCACCTCCCCGGCGTGTTCGTCGACCGCGTCGTCGCGCTCACCCCGGCCCAGGCGGCCGAGAAGTCGATCGAGAAGCGGACCGTCCGCCCCCGCCCCGCAGGAGGATGACCATGCCGTGGACCCATGAGCAGATGGCGGCGCGCGCCGCGGCCGAACTGCGCGACGGCCAGTACGTGAACCTCGGCATCGGGCTGCCGACCCTCATCCCCAACCACCTCCCGGACGGGCACGGCGTCGTCCTGCACGCCGAGAACGGCATCCTCGGCACCGGCCCCTACCCCTACGACGACGAGGCCGACCCCGACCTGATCAACGCGGGCAAGGAGACCGTCACCGTGCTGCCCGGCGCGGCGTTCTTCGACTCCCCGACCAGCTTCGCGATGATCCGGGGCGGGCGCATCGACGTCGCCGTGCTCGGCGCGATGCAGGTGTCCGCGCGCGGCGACCTCGCCAACTGGATGATCCCCGGCCGGATGGTCAAGGGCATGGGCGGCGCGATGGACCTCGTGCACGGCGCGAAGCGCGTCCTCGCGCTGATGGAGCACCGCGCGAAGGACGGCTCGCCCAAGCTCGTCGCGGACTGCGCGATGCCGCTGACCGGCCGCGCGGTCGTGTCCCGCGTGATCACCGACCTGGCCGTGCTGGACGTGGCCGACGGCGCGTTCGCGCTGGTCGAGACGGCGCCCGGGGTGAGCGCCCGGGACGTCCGGGACGCGACCGGTGCCCCGCTGACCGGGGCCGGTCTCCTGCGGGGGGACGACCCCCGCACCCCCCGGAACGGCCCAAGCTCCCGATAGGCTGAGCGCCCACGACGCACGGGGGTCGGCGGGTGCACTCCGAGCAGGCATCACCGGACGGCGCGCTCGACGAGGCCGCCGCCGCGTTCGCCGCGCTGCGCCCGCACCTGTTCGGCATCGCCTACCGCGTGCTCGGGAGCGTGGTCGAGGCCGAGGACGTCGTCCAGGAGACCTGGGTCCGGTGGCAGGGCACCGACCGCTCCGTCGTGCTCGACCCCGCGGGCTTCCTCGCGCGGACCACGACCCGGCTCGCGATCAACGTCGCGCGGTCCGCCCGGTCGCGCCGCGAGACCTATGTCGGGCCGTGGCTGCCCGAGCCCGTCGACACCAGCCATGACCCGGCGGTGGGCGCCGAGCGGGCCGAGGCGCTGGAGCTCGCCGTCCTGCTCCTGCTGGAGAAGCTGACCCCGACCGAGCGCGCCGCCTACGTCCTGCGCGAGGCGTTCGACTACCCCTACGCGCAGATCGCCGAGATCCTCCGGCTCACCCAGGCCAACACCCGGCAGATCGTCAGCCGGGCCCGCAAGCGGCTGGCGGCGCGGCGGCGCGAGCGGGTCGGCCGCGCCGAGCACCGCCGCCTGCTGGAGGCGTTCGTCGCGGCGGCGCAGCGCGGCGACGTCGCCGCGCTGGAGAGCATGCTGACCGCCGACGCCGTCAGCCACGCCGACGGCGACGGCGCCAGGGGCGCCGCCCGGACCCCGGTGGCCGGCGCCGAGCGCGTGGCGGCGCTGTGCTCGGCGCTGCCCCGGTTCTGGCCGGACGCCGACGCCGAGGCCGTCGAGGTCAACGGCGCGCCGGGGGTGCTGCTCTCCCGGGAGGGCACCGACCTCCTGCTGGTGACGTCGTCGGTCTCGGACGAGGGCATCTATGAGTTGCTGTGGGTCATGAACCCCGCCAAGCTCGCCGCCTTCGCCCGTTCCCGGCGGCGTTTCGACCTCTGACCTGCGGTTAGGGCGACCCCGGCGGGGCTTGCCGCGGAAATGTCCGCGGAGCTGTCACAGGGCGGCGGGCTGCCCGGTCGTATCTGGCGACCGGGGAGCGACCGGGCCCCGGCGGACGGAAGGGCACCAACATGAAGATCGTGATCATCGGCGGTACCGGGCTGATCGGCACCAAGCTCGCGGCGCGGCTCCGCGAGCACGGCCACGAGGCGGTGCGGGCGGCGCCGAGCACCGGCGTCGACGCGCTCACCGGCGAGGGGCTCGCCGACGTCCTGGCGGGCGCGGACACGGTGGTCGACGTGGCGAACTCCCCGTCGTTCGAGGACGCCGCCGTGCTGGAGTTCTTCACCACCGCCACCGGCAACCTGCTCGCGGCCGAGCAGGCGGCGGGGGTCGGCCACCATGTCGCGCTGTCGGTGGTGGGCACCGAGCGGCTGCCGGGCAGCGGCTACCTGCGCGCGAAGGTCGCGCAGGAGGACCTGATCGCCAAGTCGCCGATCCCGTACTCGATCGTGCACGCGACCCAGTTCTACGAGTTCACCAGGATGATCGCCGACAACGCCACCGAGGACGGCGCCGTCCGGGTCGCGCCGGTGTCCTTCCAGCCGATCGCGGGCGACGACGTCGCGGCGGCCGTCGGCCGGGTCGCGGCCGGGACGCCGCTGAACGGCCGCGTCGAGATCGCCGGGCCCGACCGCTACCGCATGGACGAGTTCTTCCGCGAGGCCCTCGCCGCCTGGGACGACCCGCGCGAGGTGGTCACCGACCCGCACGCCCGCTACTTCGGGACCGAGCTGGAGGAGCTGTCGCTGGTGCCGAACGGCGACGCCGTCCTCGGCGAGGTCCACTACGCCGACTGGCCGGGCCGCGGGTAGAACCGCGGCGGACGGCGGGCACGAGCCCGCCGCCCGCGCGCCTCACCAGGTGACCTCAAGCTCCTTCGGGCGCCGGACGAACCGCTCGACCAGCCAGTCGACCTCGCCGGCGGGCCGGGCGAGCCGCAGGTCGGGCAGCCGCCGGGTCAGCGTGGCCAGCGCCACCTGGAGCTCCATCCGCGCCAGCGACGCCCCCACGCAGCGGTGCAGGCCGTGCCCGAAGGCGATGTGCGGGTTGTCCTTGCGGCCGAGGTCCAGCGTCTCGGGGTCGGCGAAGGCGTCCGGGTCGCGGTTGGCCGCGGCCAGCTCGATGAGCACCTGGTCGCCGGCGCGCAGGAGCGTTCCGCCGACCTCGACGTCGGTCAGCACGAAGCGCGCCAGCGAGCCCTGCGTGAGCAGCGGCGTGAAGCGCAGCAGCTCGTCCACCGCCGTCCGCACCAGCTCCGGCCGGTCGACGAGCGCCGTGTAGCCGCCGCCGGTCAGCAGCAGGTAGACGAAGTTGGGGATCTGCGAGGCGGTGGTCTCGTGCCCGGCGCCGAGCAGGATGCGCAGCAGGTTCGTGATCTCGTCGTCGCTGAGCCGGTCGCCCTCGACCCGCGCCCGCACCAGGGCGCCGATGAGGTCGTCGGTCGGCTGCCGCCGCCGCAGGGCGGCCTGCCCGGCCAGGTAGGCGTTCATCTGCTCGACGCTCTCCGCCGCGCGTTCGGGCGTCCCCTCCGAGAGCAGCACGCCCTCCGTCCAGTGGGTGAAACGTTCCCGGTCGGAGCTGGGCACGCCCAGCAGGTTGCAGATGACCTCCACCGGCAGGATCAGCCCGAACCGCTTGTAGAGGTCGAGCGGCGGCCCCTTCTCGGCCATCTCGCCGACGAGCCGGTCGGCGATCTCCTGGGTGCCCGGCCGCAGGGCCTCCACCCGGTTCGGGGTGAAGGTGCGGTAGATGAAGCGGCGCAGGCGCGTGTGGTCGGGCGGGTCCTGCGCGGCGAAGGTGCCGCTGGTCACCTCCATGGGCGTGACCCGGGCCACGTCCTCGGGGCTGATCCCGACGCGCTCGCGGTCACGGCTGAACGCGGGGCTGCTCATGACGAAACGCGCCTCCTCGTACCGGGTCACGAGCCAGCACGGCGCCCCGTAACGGGGCTGGATGCGGATCGGCCCCTGGTTCAGGCGGGCCTCGGCGAGTTCGGTGGCCGGATGCAGCGCGTGGTCGGCCAGGAAAGGGAAGGCGGGAGGAGCGACAGGCATGACGGACTCCGAACAGAGAATGTGGGTGTATGCCCAGCGATGCCCGAAATATCCATATCTAATATCACCCTTGCGTCACTCTCGGCTGACGCGAACACCAGGTGCGATTTACCTGCCGGGTATCGCTTTCATGACCCTATGTACATCTCTTCGCCGCAATGTTCGCGTCCACGGGAATTGGCACGGTATAACGTGGATCGCCGCCGAAATACTTGCTTCCGGAACATGTGAGCGAACCCGCGCCGACGCGGACGGCTGAACGCATATCGGTTAACTCTACCTCCGAATACGGCCTTTCCTGAATGTCCTTCATGGAAATCCCCCGAGGGGGTCTCCTCCCCGGCCGGCAGGCCCCGGACGGCGGGAACGGCGAGCGCGGCCAGCATCGCGACGACCTGGACGGTGCCCGTCGGCCCCAGCGCCCGATGAACCCCGATCCCCGCCGCCGGCGGCCGGCGGCGGCGCGCCCGAAGCCGGGCGAGCGGCGCGGCGCCGGCGGCGATGGCCCACCCGGGGTAGGCCGCCGCGACCAGGACGCCGGCCAGCGCGGGCCCGGCGATGTTGCCCGTGGACACGGCGAGTCCGCGCCGCCTGGGCGACGAAGAAGCGGCGGCGGTCGCGCCGGGCGAGCGCGGATGGCCTTTAGCGGAAGTCTCAGCGATCGCTTTCGGCCTTAAGGTCTACTTATGCTGGATACGGTGCGGCTGAAGATCCTGGTCACGGCGGACGAGAAGGGCACGATCGCGGGCACCGCCCAGGCGCTCCGGTACACGCCGTCCGCCGTCTCGCAGCAGCTCGCCAAGCTGGAGCGGGAGGTCGGCGCGACGCTGGCGATCCGCACCCGCACGGGCATCGTGCTCACCACCGAGGGGCAGGAGCTCGTCAAGCGGGCCAGGGACATCCTGCGGCGGCTGGAGGAGGCCGAGCAGGCGGTCGCGGACGTGGGCCAGCTGCGCAGGGGGGCGGTGCGCGTCGGCAGCTTCACCACGGCGGCGCTGACGCTGGTCACGCCCGCGATCACCCGGATGCGCGCCGAGCACCCCGGGCCCCGGATCTCGCTCGCGGACGTCGAGCCCCCGGGCGGGCACGACGATGTGCTGACCGGCGGGCTCGACATCCTGGTCAGCCACGCCTACCCCGGCGTCCCGCTCCCCGAGGTGTCCGGGCTGCTGCGGACGCCGCTGATGAAGGACGCCTTCGTCGCCATCGTCCCGGCCCGGGACGCCAAGGAGCTCGGCCGGGGGCCGGTGACGCTCGAACGCCTCGCCGACCTGCCGCTGATCTCGGGCCGGGCCGGGGACGTGCACCGGGTCGCCTTCGACCGGGGCTTCGAGCGGTCGGCGGCCGAGCCGCGGGTCGAGTTCGAGACGCGCGACTACGCGGTCACGCTGGCGCTGGTGGCGGCCGGGGCCGGGGCCTCGATCGTGCCGCGCTCGCTCGTGCGCAGGCCCGACCCGGGCGTCCGGGTGCTCCCCCTGGAGCCCGCCGAGCATCGGACGATCTTCGCCCTGCACCGGGAGACCTCGCGGAACCCCGCGCTGTTCGCCTTCCTGAAGTTCCTCCAGGACGCCGCGGCGGCGCTCAGCGGGGCGACGGGGACAGCCGTAACGGCACGGCATTAAGTACCTCTAACGGAAAAAACCGTCGGCCACCACCGTGACTGATGTTGCCGCAGGCATACTGAGGAGTGCTGCGGCGGGTTCCCCGGCCCTCGTCGCGAGGGGGCCGGACGGGGAGGCGGTGGGCCCGGACCAGGAGATCGGGTCCACCGCCATGCTCACGACCACATCACGAGGTCGCTCCGGCAGCCGAACCCCAGGAAGAACGCCACCGCCAGGCGGCGCCCACCGGTGCTCGGGTCGACGGCGTGGAAGTTCCGCGAGTCGAACAGGAGCGCGTCGCCGCGTCCCATCGCCACCTCGACGCACTGCTCGCCCGCGACGACGCGCTCGTCGAACCCGTATCCCTTGCGCAGGGGCGCGTCGCCGGGCCGCCACCGCCGCCGCCAGACCCGCGTCGTGCCGCCCTCGGGCGCCGTGGAGATCCAGGCGTTGAAGGCGAGCTGCGCGATCGGCGGCCCGCCGTCGAACAGGTGCGGGCCGTACTCGCGGAGCACGTCGTCGCAGTGGACGAGGGCGCCGTCGTTGATCTCGCGCAGCGTCCCCGCGAAGAACGGGCGGCCCTGGTTGCGCGCGGGAGCGGGCGGGCGTCCCCACGCCCGGGTCAGCCCGGCGACCGCCGCGCCGAAGGGGTCGACGCGGCCCAGCGCGGCGCGCCGGACCTGCCGCGCGCGCCGCGCCTGCGTCCAGTAGGCGGCGGCGGGCCGGTCGCCCTCGCGGAAGTCGTTGAGTGCCGGGCCGAAGCGGGCGACGGGCGGGTGCACCCGGCGCCGGTCGTAGCTGTCGAGGGCGAGCGCGCCGGCGTCGAGCCGTGCCATGGCCTCGGCGCAGAGCAGCGGCGAGAGCAGCCGCCTGATCCCGACGGCCGCGACCGTGCCGCTGAGCAGGGCGCAGATGTCGCCGCGGTCGAATCGGTCGGCCTCGACGAAACGCGTTCGGAAATACTCGTCGCCGCCGTGGAGCGAACCTGGCGCCGGGTCGGTGTTCACCTGCATGATGGCCCCCAAAGAGCATCGGATTTCCAGCGCATCGTGATCGGAATCGGTGTCGATCACCCGATTCGATGCTGCCGACGGGGCATTCCCGGTGGGAAGCGGTCATGCGTCGCCCGGCGTTCGGGGCGACGGGAAACCCGGCGTGGGAATTCCACCGGCGAGGAGGCGGTTTCCCGTCTCCTCCGGGGTGTGCCACGGGCAACTCCTTGGACCCGGTCCGAGCGCCGACCAGGCTGGTCGCAACACCAGGTCGAAGCCGCGCTGCGAAGGGGTGCTCATGGACCGGGGAAGGTTGCGGACGGCGGTCGGGGCCCGGATCCGGTCCATGGCATCGGCGCACTCCCGGCGGCGCGTGCTCGCCCGCCTGATGGCGCGGACGATGGTGGGCACGACGGTCCGCGCGCAGGGGGCGATCGCGCTGGTCCTCCAGTTCGACGCGGCGGCGCGGATCTCGGTGGCCGGGGGCACCGCCCTCGGGATCGCCGCCGCCCTCGCGGTGATGCTCGCGGTGCTCTGGGCCAGGCCGGACGGCGGCCCCGGCGCGTCCGGAGGGGAGGGGGAGTGAGGGCGGCGGGTCAGGCGGCGCCGGTGTGCAGCGCGGCGATGAGGCGCGGATACAGCTCGCGCACCGAGCCCTGCCCCTGCCAGCGGATCAGCGTGCGGGCCAGGCGGCGCAGGTCGGTGCGGATCGTCGCCGAGTCCACCACGTCCACCTGCTCCAGGATCTCGGCGCCGAGCAGGCAGGCCTGGTCGATCTCGCCCGCCGAGGCGTGCGCGAGGGCGCGCCGCGCGCCGAAGCGCAGCCGCGCCCGCAGCGCGGTCGCGGGGATCAGCGGCACCTCGCGGTCGAGCAGGTCCGCCGCGTCCTCCGAGCGGCCCAACTCGTGCAGGCACCAGGCGGTGACGACGACGTTGAGGTTGGCGACCGTGGAGGAGCCGATGACCGGCTCGTGCGGCCCGTCCGCCGGGGGCGCGGCGAGCAGTTCGGCCGCCTGGTCGAGGGTGCGGCGGCAGCCGTCGTGGTCGCCGTACAGGGCGTGGCCCTGCGCCTCCCGCTGGGCCGCCAGGCCCCGGATGCGGGCGGGGACGCCGGGCCGCGCCCGCGCCCGCCGCGCCAGCTCGATCACCTGGACGGCGTCGTCGTGATACAGCGCGATCTCGGCCCTGCGGACCAGCGAGTACGCCTCCAGGACGGTGCTCCCCGTGGGCGCCGCCATCCGTACGGACTCGCGCGTCCACCACAGGGCCGCCCGGTCGTCGCTCGCCTCCTGCGCCATCCAGCCGACGAACTCCGCGCAGCGGGCGGCGAGGTAGAGCAGCTCGCCGCGCTCGGGCTCGCGGGCCGCGGCCGCGAGCCCCCGCAGCGTGTGCGTCTGCGTGATCACCGTGGGCAGCACGGCGGCCGGGGGCGCCCACTGCCCGAGCCGCCTGGCCTGGTCGAACTGGGCGCGGAACGCCGTCAGCGCCCGTGCCGCGTGGTCCTCCCGGACGGCCGCGCCCATCCCCTTGCCGCCCGGCCCGAGGTACAGCGGCGTGGTGTCGTCGGCCGCGCCGGTCGCGGGGAGGAAGCGGCACTCCCCGTCCGGGGCGAGCCGGATGTGCCAGGTCTCACCGCCGGCGCCGTCCTCCGCCTCGGCGGCGGGCGGCGGCCTGCTGACCAGCGCGGAGAGTTCGCCCTCCGCGTCCAGGACGGCGTCGCAGCGCCGCGCGAGGTCGGGGCCGGGCGGCTTGTGCCCCGTCTCGATCTTGCTCAGATAGCCCTTGGTGTAGTGCGTCCGGGCGGCGAGCTGCGCCTGCGAGAGCCCCGCCGCCACCCGCCGCCGGCGAAGCTCCGGCCCGAACGCCGTCTCCTGCCCGGTCATGCTGCCCCCGCTCGGTCGGCGGACGTGTGCCCGGTGGGCGGCCCGGAACGGGGCGCGTCGGCACCCGCGAGCGGCGGCCCACGCGGCCGACGGTACGAGGGTCCGCCCCGCGACTCTGTGTCGTCCAACCCAGGGCCACAATGGCGTCACCATCCGGCCAGTGCGTTCTGCCCTCCGCGCTCAGTTGTCGGCGAGCGCCTCCGCGAGCATGCCGAGCGTCGCCCAGTCGACGAGGCGCGCCGTCCGGATCTCCCGGTACGTCGCGATCTCGATCCAGGTGCGCTCGGAGTCGCCGTGGACCCCGTAGGGGCGCCCCCGCATGGCGCGGAGCCGGTCGAGCTCGTCCTGCGTGATCTCGGCGGAGAACAGGTGCGCGTGGTGGGCGGAGACGGTCGCGGCGACCTGGCGGCTGCCGTGCGCGCGGAGCCGGTTCGCGTCGACCGCGAGCCCGATCTCCTCCGCGACCTCGTCCGCCGCCTGCTCCAGCGGGCTCACCGGGCGCAGCGTGGAACCGCCGGGCAGTTCGTGCACGTTGCCGTCCGGCGTGGACGCGGGGCTGCGGAACTCCCGGACGAGCACGACCGTCGTCTCGTCCAGCGAGGGCCCGCGCCGGTAGAGCGCGACGGAGGAGATGTCGGGCCGGGAGACCACGATCTCGTTGTCCTTGACCCTGTCCTCCGCGACCACGCGCACCCGCACATGCAGGGCCCAGAAGAAGATGGCGCCGAGGCCGGGCCCGGCGCGCGACGTCCACACCAGGCGGGCGCCCTCAAGGATGTTGCCGACCCTCCGCTGCGCCCGGTACCAGCGCTGGAAGCTCGCGGTCCCCCAGATCTCGGGCGGGACCTCGGTCTCGCCGCCGACGCGCGTCCCGCCGTCCACCCTGGGGGGAGCCCAGGGAAAAGGGGACCCGCCGCCCCTCCGCACCGCAGTGATCTCCTCGGCCACCGGTCCACCTCCAGCGCCCTCCACCCTAGGCGGACGGCTCTTCGACGACATGCCGGCCGACACGTCCTCTCCCAGCTTCCCTCATGAGTACGCCGGCGGCGCCCGGATGAGTAGCCGTACTCATCTGTCCAAAGGGTGCGGGCCATAGCGTGGGTCGCGGCGGCAGCGGAGCCCAGTGAGGAACATTCATGAGCGGATCGGGCAGGACGAGGATGCGGACGTCGGCGCTGAGCTCGTGTGTCGCGCTCGTCGCGCTGCTGGCCGGGGGATGCGCGGTGGGGACCGGCGACGACAGGAAGCGCGCGGGCGAACTCGCCGAGCGCCTTTATCCGGGGCAACTGCGAGTGCTCGGCGCGCGAACGCTGTTTCCGCAGACCACAGGATCCGAGGTCACCTTCGCCGTCAAGGACGACCCCGACGCGGTCGTGCGGCTGCGCGTCGACGGCGAGAACAAGACGTGCGAGCGCAAGTCCTGCGAGGACGCGCTGGTCAAGGCCGTCGCGCAGGGCCGGAGGCAGGCCGCCGAGTTCCGGCTGCTGCGCGCCTCCCTCGAACGGTGCGGCCATCAGATCATCGCTCTGGGGCCGACGGCCGGCGAGCCGTGGATCGTGATGTCGCTGTCGAACGAGAACGTGACCGCCGTGCTCGACGAGCTGGGACGGTGCGCCGCGCGGTGGTCGAAGGCCCTCACGGCGAACGGGTCGCCGCCCGCCTCCGACGGCTCCTACGGCCTGCCGGCCGGCAGCCGCGCGCTGCGCGTGCGGATCGTCCGGCCGGACGTGGCGCGGGGCCGCCCGGCGGAGGGTTCCGGTCCCACCATGGCCCGGCTGACCTCGACCAGACTCCAGGCGGCCCTCGCCAAGAAGACCTACTTCACCGCCGCCTTCACCGTCCGCGACGACCGCGACGAGCCGGTCACCTCCGGGCTCGCCGTCTCGCGCTCCTACGAGGACCGGGAGGCGTTCGGCCGCCGGGTCCAGGCCGCCGTCGGCGAGCGGCTGCGCGCCGAGCGGCCGAACGCCAAGGTCACCGACTACGTCGGCGTGTGGCGCCTGGAGCCCGGCCGGATCGACCGCCTCACCGGCTACGTCCTGTTCTGCGAGGGGCCCGAGCAGGGCCGCACCTGCCTCGGCGACCACGCCGTCCGCGTGACCGTCGACGAGCGGGGCACCCCGGTGAGCGGCCTCACGATCGTCGAGAACGTGCGCGAGGGCAACGGCCCGCTCCGGCTGCCGCAGAACTGACGTCTTCTACTGCGCCTCTCCCGTGTTCGAGATCCGGACGATCGCGTGCTGGTCCAGGTCGTCGCCCGACAGCCGGGCGGCGACCCGGCCCCGGTGGAACACGAGGACGCGCTCGCAGATCGCCGCGAGCTCCTCCACGTCGGTCGAGGCCAGCAGGACGACCGCGCCGTCCGCCGCCGCGCCCCGGATCAGGTCGTGGATCTCGGCCTTGGCGCCCACGTCCACGCCGCGCGTCGGGTCGTCGAGCAGCAGCACGGTGGGCGCGGCGTCCAGCCACTTGGCCAGCACCACCTTCTGCTGGTTCCCGCCGGACAGCAGGCCCGCCCGCTGCTCGATGTCGCGGCACCGGATGCGCAGCCGCTCGACGTGCCCGCGCGCCCGCTCCCGCAGCGCCTTGCGGCGGACGACGATCCCGTCGCGCCGCAGCCCGATCGCGCGCACCTGCCCGATGTTCTCCCAGATCGGCTGGTCGAGCATCAGCCCGCGCCCGCGCCGGTCGCCCGAGACCACCGCGACGCCCGCCGCGATCGCCCGGCGCAGGCCGCGCGGCACCGGACGGTCGCCGGGCAGCCGCACGCTCCCGCGCGACGGGCGGCGCAGCCCCGCGACGAGTTCGAGCACCGCGAGGTGGCCCGCGCCGGCCAGCCCCGCGACACCGACGATCTCGCCCGCCGGGACCCGCAGGTCGACGTCGCTCATCACGCCGTCCACCGACACCGAGTCCAGCCGCAGCTCCTTGGCCTGGGCGTCCGGTCTCCGCGCCGGCGCGGGCGGCGCCGCCTCCCGGGCGGGCCGGGGGCCGAGCATCGCCGACACGATGTCGTCGATGCCGAGGCTCGCCCGGTCCGCGCCGAGCAGCACCGCGCGGCCGTCCCGCAGCACGGTGACCACGTCGCAGAGCTGCATGACCTCTTCGAGGATGTGCGAGACGAACACGACGCCGACCTGGCGCTCGCGCAGCACCTGGAGGATGCCGAGCAGCCGGTCCGAGCCGTCCTGGTCGAGGGCCGAGGTCGGCTCGTCCAGGACGAGGACGCGCGGCTCGGTCAGCAGCGCCCGCGCGATCTCCACGAGCTGCCGCTGCCCGAGCGAGAGGTCGCCGACCCGCGTGCGCGGGTCCACCTTCAGCCCGAGCTGCGCCAGGATCGGACGCGCGGCCTCGGCCATCGCGCGCCGGTCCAGGAACGGCCCCCGGCGCGGCTCGCGCAGCGGGTAGAGGTTCGCGAGGACGTCGAGGTCGGGGAACAGGTTCAGCTCCTGCGACACCACCGCGACCCCGTGCCGGACGGCGTCGGCGGTGTCGTGGAAGGCGACGGGCTCGCCGTCCAGGTTCAGGGTCCCCGAGTCCGGGCGGATCGCCCCGGACAGCACCTTCACCATGGTCGACTTCCCGGCGCCGTTCTCCCCGAGGAGCGCGTGCACCGAGCCCGCCTCCACGCTGATCGTGCCGGCCGCCAGCGCCGTGACGCCGCCGTAGGTCTTGGTGATGTCGCGTGCCTGGAGTACCGTCATGGCGCTCAGTCGGCCTGGGAGAGCGGCTTGAGGTACTTGCCCGGGTTCGCGAGCTGCTCCTGCGTGATCGTCTTGAAGTAGGCGGTCCGGCTCTGCTCGTTGACCTGCCGCGCCAGCACCTGGTCGATGTTGGCGGAGTTGATGACGAGCGTTCCGGGGTTCCACCAGCCCTCGGGCAGCTTCGTCCCCTTGCGCTGGTGGTCGATCATGAGTTGCAGCGCCACGTAGCCCTTCAGCCAGTGCTCGGGCGAGGACAGCGCGAACAGCGACCCGTCCTTCACCGCCTTCAGCGCGGCCGGGTCGATGTCGCAGGACCCGGCGAGGAACTTGCGCCCGGTCTGCTTCTGGATCAGCGGCAGCGACACGCCGTCCTGGCCGCCGACGCCGAGGAACGCGATCGCCTTCGGGTTGGCCTTCACGATCGAGTTCCAGGCGTTGTAGTTGTCGGTCGGCTCGGACTTGGAGTCGAACGGCCCCTTGATCGTCAGCTCCGGCCGCTCCTTCTTGATGACCGAGGTCAGCCCGTCGATGCGCTGCGAGAGCAGCCGCAGCCCGGGGATGTCGTTGCCGATCACGACCTCGCCCCGGGTGCCCTTCGGGACGTGCTTGATGAACTCCTCGCCGAGCGCCCGCCCGACCTCGGTGTTGCTGTTGCCGATGAACAGCTTGGTCTTGGTGCCCTTGGGCGGCGCCGCGTCCACCGCGACGGTCGGGATGCCGTCGTCGTCCGCCTGGACGAGCGGGCGCACGAACAGGTCGGGCGCGAGGCTCTGCAGCGCGAGCCCGTCCTTGGAGTTGCGGATCGCCGAGCGGAACAGCTGCACCTGCGCGGGCCCGTTGACCCCCGTCGGCGCGGACGCGTTCAGCGTGACCTTGCCGTCGGCGGCCGCGGCGGCCTTGGCGCCGAACGCCATCTCCTGGAACGGGTTCTGCGTCGTCGTCGCGTACACGAAGCCGAGCTTCAGCTTCCCGGTCTTCTTCTTGCCCGACCCGCCCGAGTCGCTGGTGCACCCGGTCAGCGCGACCGCGCCGATCAGCAGCGTGGTCAAGGCGAACGATCTGATCCTCACGTGTGCCCTCCTCAGAGCCGTTCAGAGTCCCAGCAGGGCGTCGTCTCGCCGCCGCCTGCGCCGGACGAGGCTGTCGAGCGCGACCGCCGCGAGGATGACCCCGCCGGTCGCGAACGCACTCCAGTTGGCGGGGATGTTGAAGTACTGCAGCGCGCTGGTGACCACGCTCAGCAGCACGGCGCCGAGGCAGGCGCCGATGACGGTGGCGCTGCCGCCGCGCAGCGGCGTGCCGCCGATGATGGCGGCGGCGATCGCCTGGAGCTCGAACCCGGTGCCGATGTTCGGGTCACCGGAGGTGAAGAAGGCCAGGCCGAGCACGCCCGACACACCCGCGAGCAGCCCGACGAGCACGAGCGCCTGGAGCCGGACGCGCGGTATCGAGATCCCGGAGAAGGACGCCGCGTCCGGGTTGGAGCCGATCGAGCGCACCCGGTACCCGAACGGGGTGAACCGCAGCACCAGCGTCAGCAGCACCGCGACCAGCACGAGGATCCACACGCTCGTCGGGACGCCGAGCGTCTTGCCGCCGAGCAGCGTGAAGAAGGAGCTCTCCAGCGGCATCTCGGTCACCTGCTGGCCGCCGCTCATCGCGAGCGCGAGCCCGCGGTAGACCGACATCGTCGCGAGCGTCGCGACGATCGCCGGGATCGCGATGTACTGGACGATCAGCGCGTTGCCGAGCCCGAGCGCCGCGCCGAGCAGGATGCCGAGCCCGGCCGCGGGCCACGGCGGCACGCCGTGCTTCATCATCAGCCCGGTCGCGATCACCGTCAGCCCGAACGTCGAGCCCACCGACAGGTCGATCTCGCGCATCGACAGCAGGTAGGCCATGCCGCAGGCGAGGAGCCCGACGTACACCGACGACTGGAGGGTGTCCAGCAGCTGCCCCGGCCGCAGGAAGTCCGGGTGGAGAATGCTGGTGAAAATCACCAGTACGATGGTGGCGATCAGCACGCTGGTCGCCTCGCCGCGTCCGGCCCTGACGGCCAGCACGGGGATCCGGCCGAGCGCCGTCGGGGCGGCCCGTTCCTCGCTCCGGGGTGTCGATTCGACCTTGTCGTCGACCCCGGACTGGTGGTCCGCTGCCACGGCGGCCCCCTTCCTCGTCCGCTCTGGACGCTTCGGGCAAAGTTCACCGCCTTCACAGCCCGCGTACTTGCCTGTGTCGGAACAGTGCTTGTCTGTCCCGGAACGGCTCGGTGTCGATCATGCGTTGACCGGGTAGCCGCGAACCACGGGAGACCGCGCGGCCCCGGGTCCCCGACCGAAAGGATCTCCATGACCTCCACGACGCGGCGCGACCTCATCGGCAGGGCCGAGCCCCCGCGCGACGTCCCGGAGCGGCTCGCGTCCCAGATCGCGTTCATCGCCGAGGTGGACCGGCTGAAGACCGTCGTGCGGCGCAGCCCGCTGCTGGCCGCCGACCGGCGCGAGAACGACGCCGAGCACTCCTGGCACCTCGCGTTGATGGTCACCGTGCTCGCCGAGTACGCCGACGAGCCGATCGACGTCGCGCGGACGCTGCGGCTCGTCCTGGTGCACGACCTCGTGGAGATCTACGCGGGCGACACCTTCCTCTACGACGAGGCCGCGTCGGCCGACCAGGCCGAGCGGGAGGAGGCCGCGGCCGACGAGCTGTTCGCGCTGCTGCCGCCCGACCAGGCCGGGGCGTTCCGCGCGCTGTGGGACGAGTTCGAGGCCCGCGCGACCCCGGAGGCGCGGTTCGCCAAGGCCATGGACCGCCTCCAGCCGCTGCTGCTCAACTTCGGCAACGAGGGCGGCACCTGGCACACCCCGGGCGTCACCGAGGCCGACGTCCGCCGCCGCAAGTCGGTGATCGGCGACGCGTCCGCGGAGCTGGGCGCCTACGCGAGCAAGCTCATCGACCTGGGCGCCCAGCGCGGCTGGCTCCGCCGCGACGGCGGCGGGGACGGCGTGGGTTCCTGACGCCGGCCGGGCGCCGATCCTCCTGGGTGGTCGAGACCTTCAGCCCATGCCCCCGGGTGACCGGGCATGGTTCGGTGGGCCCTGACACGGACTCGGCCGAAGGAGCGGACCATTACGCGGCAAGGAAAATGGGATCGATGAAGGGGAAAGGCGGGCCCGGAGCGCCGGTGGACTCCGACGTCCGCGTGGCGGTGTGCGGTGCGGGGCTGCGCGTCTGGTTCCCCTGGCCGGCACGCGCGTGCAGCGTCGTCGACGTGCGCGGGCTCCCCGCTCGGGCGAGCGTCGGGAAGGGCCTGACCATCGGGCTGGACGGGCTCCCGGAAAACGTCATGGGCCTGCTGGCGCGGGTGGAGACGCGGGCCGCGGAAATCGATGTCGCCGGCGCGGCGCTGCGGGTTCACGTGCCCGGCGGACACGCGGAATTCCAGATGGAAGGCGAGTCCACGGTCGCGCTGCGGCTTTGCGGCCGGGAACTCGTGGGCATCGACGTCCGCTTCCTTGGAAGGCCGTGACCATTCGTCCACCGGCGGTTCGGCCTGCCGTACGATCCGGCACGACGGGGCGCCGAACGGGGAGGCCGATGGACCGGCGGGAGAAGAACGGCAAGGTCGCCTGGGAACTGACGGCGGGAATCGAGGAGGAGCGGCAGCGGCTGCGGCGCGAGATCCACGACCAGATGGCGCCCGCCCTCGCGGCGTTGCGGCTGCGCTTCGACCTGGCGCGGGAGGTCGTCGCCGACGGCGCCGGCGGTCCGGACCCGCTCGATTCGCTGGATTCGGTGGACGAGGCGATCCGCAATTTGGGTGAGGCGCTCTCGGGCCTCCTCGCCGCCATCGACGGCGCGTTTCCCGCCGAGTTGGCGAGGCTCGGCCTCATCGGCGCGCTCGCCGATCTGGGCGCCTTCCTCTCCCTGGCCGATCTGCGCATCGAGGCCGACGAGAACGAACTGCTGGAGATGTCGCCGGCCTGCGAGGTGGCGGCCTACAAGATAGCCGCCGAGGCGCTCACCAACGCGCGCAAATACTCCTCCGACCGCAGTGCCGTGGTGCGAATCGACCGGCAGGACGGGGACATCGTCCTCCAGGTCAGCAGCGCCATCGGCAGCGAGCGCGAGCGCCACCCCTCCTACGGCGTCGGATTCCGCTCCATGCGCGAGCGGGCCGCCGCCCTCGGCGGCAAATGCAACGTCCGCGCGACCGACGAGGGAATGGTCGTCCGGGCCCGGATCCCGTCGCGGCCGGCATGAGCGTTCCCGTTCTCATCGTCGAGGACCACCCGCTCTATCTCGGCGCGCTGCGCGCGCTCTTCGAGCGCGGCGACGGATTCGAGGTGGTCGCGGAGGCCGCCACCGGCGCGGCCGCGCTGGAGGCGCTGGAGGGCCCGCGCGGCGCGCGACCGCGCGTGATCACCCTCGACCTCCACCTCCCGGACGGCTCGGGCACCGCGCTGGCGCAGCGCGTCCTGGCCGCCCATCCCCAGGTGCGGGTGCTGGTCATCAGCGCGCTGACCGACCGGGCGGCGGTGCTGTCGGCGCTGCGCGCCGGGGTGCACGGCTACCTGACCAAGGACGCCGGCAGCGAGGAGATCCGGCACGCGGTGCGGCTGGTCGCGGCCGGCGGGACGGCCTTCGGCGAGCCGATCGCCGTGCTGCTGCGCGACTGGCTGAAGGCCGACGCCGGCGCGTCCGCGAGGACGCACTTCCCGACGCTCACCGGACGCGAGACGCAGGTGCTCGACCTGCTCGCCGGGGGCCGGGAGTACGCGCAGATCGCCAGGGAGCTGGGGATCTCGGAGAAGACGGTGCGCAACCACCTCTCCAACCTGTTCGTGAAGCTGGAGGTGAACAACCGGGCGCAGGCGATCCTGGTGGCGCGCCGGGCGGGCATGGGCACCTCCTGAGCGGCCCTCCGGCGGGGCCGCCCGCGCGTCGGTCAGCGCTTTCGCGGGTCACGCCGGCGGCGTCCAGCGCGGGTCGCGGCCGAGCAGGGCGACGATGGTGTCGATCGCGGAACGGCCGGAGTCCTCGGGGAGGGGCGGGAGGTAGACGCCGCCCGGCCCGTTGAGGACGCTGCCGGGGGCGGTGTTGGCGCGGGCGAGCGGCAGCGCGGCCCGGAGCAGCCCGGCCGGTGTGTCGAGCGCGGTGCCCAGCGCGCGGGCCAGGTCCCAGCGGTGGACCAGCATGTCGACGACGTGGACGCCGAGCACCCATTCGGTCGGCGCCGGGCCCCGCCATGGGAGGTCCACGGTCGCCCCCGTCCGGTCGAGGGCCGTGAGCGAGCGCCCGGCGACGCGGGCGAAGTCGTCCCGGGGGTCCTCGCCCGGTTCGAGAGGCGGCAGCACCGTCCGGGCGAGGGCCTCGTGCCGCTCGTTCATGTGGTGGAGCAGATCCGCCACCGTCCATCCCTCGCAGGGGGTCGGGTCCGCCATCGCGGCGTCGGGGATCAGCGCCACGTCGTGCCCGATCAGGGCGAGCGCCGTGGCGTCCAGGCGGAACAGGTCGGTCATGGGGGCTCCCGGTAATAGCGAACGATCGTACGCCAAAACTATAACGTACGGTCGTTCGCTATGATGGGCCCGTGTCTCCTCGCCACTCGATCGCCGAAGCGGCCCGGACGCGCGACCGGATCGTGCGGGCCGCGGTGCGGGACGCCTCGCGCCTCGGCCTGGAGGGGCTGACGGTCGGCTCGCTCGCGCGCCGGCTCGGCATGAGCAAGGCGGGCCTGATCGGCCCCTTCGGATCCCGCGAGGCGCTGCTGGCGGCGGCGCTCGACCATGCCGTGCAGATCTTCCAGGCGGCGGTCATCGCCCCGCTGGAACAGCGGCCCCCCGGCGCGGAACGGCTGGAACTGCTCATCGACCGGTGGGTGGCCTACCTGGCCGACTGCCCGTTCCCCGGCGGCTGCTTCGTGACGGCCGCCTCGTCCGAACTCGACGGCCGCCCGGGGCCGCTGCGCGACCGGCTGCGCGAGGGCGTGGCCTCCTGGCGCGCGCGGATCGCCGCCGAGGTCGCCGCGGCGCAGGCCGAGCTCCCGGGCCCGCACCGTCCCGCGGAGGAGGTCGCCGTGACCCTGGTCGGCCTCTCGATGGCCCTCAACCAGGAGGTCCAGCTGCTGGAGGACCGCGAGGCCGCCCCCCGCGCCCGCGCGGCCATGCGGCATGCCGCGGGGCTGCGTCCCTGAGCGCCGGAGAACCGCGAAACCCGCGAGAGTAACGCGGGCCGGAGTGGTCCGAAACCCCCCAATATTTGGGGATGGGCCGGGGGAGTCGTCCGGAACAGGATGTGCGTCATTCGGATCCGCATCATCCGACCAAGGGAAGCGAAATGAAACGGACGACTCGCGTGTTGGGGGCGGCGCTGGCGTTGCTTTTCGTCGGTGTCGGCAACGGCACGGCGTTCGCGCAGCCGGCGCAACCCGCACAGCCCGCACAGCCCGCACAGCCCGCGAAGACCACCCGGACCGCGAAGGCCGCCGACGCGAAGATCCTGGCGGTACGGCACTTCTACAACGACCGGTTCCAGCGGTGCCTGGACGCCGACACCAACACCGGGGGCAACGGCGGCATCGTCCAGCTGTGGGACTGCGGCCCCTGGAACCAGCAGGACTGGGAGGTCTGGCCGGACGGCCACATCTACAACTCGCGCTTCCAGAAGTGCCTGGACGCCGACACCAACACCGGGGGCAACGGCGGCAAGGTCCAGCTCTGGGGCTGCGGCCCCTGGAACCAGCAATGGTGGGACATCTGGCCCGACGGCCACCTCTACAACAGGCGTTTCCAGCGGTGCCTGGACGCCGACACCAACACCGGCGGCAACGGCGGCATCGTCCAGTTGTGGGACTGCGGTCCCTGGAACCAGCAGTGGTGGCGATAAGCGGGGTCGCGAGGCAACCGGGAACTATCCGCCCCGGATGTTCCCCCGCCCGGCGCGGTGGGGCACAGTACCTCTCGACACTGCCAGTCACGCAGAGTTAGGGAGCGAGTGCAATGGGCTGTGAGGTATACCGCTGCGGTCCCAACATCGCCGTCGGCGAGCTGACCGCCGAGGAGGCGGAACGCCTCCAGCGGATGGAGCGGCCTCAGGCCGAGGACGAGTCGGCCAGTTGACCGCGCAGGACAGGTACCAACGGAGCGGTCCCCTCCCCCGGGAGGGGGCCCTCTGGTGCGCGGACCACTTCCGCGGCGCCCGCGGTTTCCGGGCCGCCGCGCCGCACGCCGGAGAACGCGCGTTCCCGCTGCCGCGCGCCAGGGCCCTGATCGAGGCGGCGCTGGACGAGGCGGCGCTGCGCCCCCGGCTGACCGATCTTCGCGGCGCCTGGCGCTGCCACCTCTCCCATCCCGACGGCACCCCCGTCCGCGACGGGGTGGGCGCGGGGAAGGGAGACCCGCAGTCCGCGCAGGTCGGGGCCCTGTACGAGGCGCTGGAGCACCACCGCGGCGCCGCCCTCCCCGCGCGCGGCGAACCGGTCGAGCTGCTCACCGCCGCCCAACTCGCCGGTACCGACCTGGCGCGGGACCCGGCCCTGGAGCCGCTCGCCGCGTCCGGCGGGCCGGGGGCGGCGGCGTGCCGGCGCTACACCGCGCTGGACCACTCCGGCCGCACGCTCCCGGTGCCGGTGTTCCTCACCAACCCCGCCTACCTGGAATGCCCGGCCGACCGCCGCCACGAGCTGGGGGACGTCCTCGACTACGCCCCGCTGAGCCGGTTCAGCACCAACAGCGGCACCGCGATCGGCGCGACCCGCGACGAGGCCCTGGTGCACGCCCTGGCCGAGGCGGTGGAACGTGACGCCTTCTCCTTGCTGCTGGCCGGAACGTTCCTGCTCGCCCGCCCGTCGCCGCTGCGGCTGGTGCGTCCGGCGAGCCTGCCCGACCACCTCCAGGAGCTCTACCTGAGCGCCGGATGGCACGCCGGAGGCTCGGTCGCGTTGATCGACATGACCAGCGACCTGGGCGTTCCGGCGTTCTGCGCGCACACCTCCCGCGACGGGAGGGCGGCGCAGGGGCAGGGCGCGTCGCTGTCGGCCGAGCACGCGGTGCGGCGGGCGCTGAACGAGCTGATCCAGGTCGTCGCGATCCGGCGCGGCGAGCGGAACCCGCCGGCGGACCTCCGCGCGGTGGAAAGCCACCCGCGCCTGCTGGAGGCGGCACGCGCCGACTTCGACCCGCATCTGGCCGGTGCCCGCCCGCGCGACTTCCTCCCGACCGGCGCGCCCGCCGCGCCCCGCGAGCACCTCCAGCGCCTCACGGCCACGCTCACCGGCTACGGGTACCGCCCCTACGGCCGGGTCCTGCGCACCGAGCCCAACGGCGTGACCACGGTGTCGGTGTTCGTGCCCGGTCTGGAACGCTTCTTCGCGGTCACCGCCGGTGCCTGCGTCGTCCCCGGCCCGCGCGGCCGCGCCCTCGGCCCCGGATGACCTCCCACGACGTGGTCGTCGTCGGCGGCGGGCCCGCCGGGCTCAGCGCCGCGCTGGTGCTGGCCCGCGCGTGCCGCGCCGTGGCCGTCGTCGACGCCGGGCGGCCCCGCAACGCCGCGTCCGCCCACGTCCACGGCGTGCTGGGGCTTCCCGACCTGTCGCCGCAGGTCCTTCTGGAGGTGGGCCGCGCGCAGGTCCTCGCCTACGGCGTCGACGTGCTGGAGGGGACGGCCCGCACGGCGCGGCCGCGTCCCGAGGGCGGGTTCGCCGTCACCCTGTCCGACGGCAGGGTCCTCGCCGGGGCGCATCTGCTGCTCGCCACCGGCACCGTCGACGAGCTGCCCGACATTCCCGGCCTGGCCCCGCGCTGGGGGCGCGACGCCGTCGCCTGCCCGCACTGCCACGGCTGGGAACTGCGCGGCCGCGCGATCGCGATCCTGGGCGGTGGCCGCGCGGACGCCCGCCGGGCCCTGATGTGGCGGCAGTGGACCCCGAACCTCACCCTGATCACCGCCCCCGACCACCCGCTCGCCCCGTCCGACCTCGAACGGCTGGGCGCGCGGGGCATCACCGTCCTCGACGGCCCCGTCACCGAGGTGATCGCCGCCGCCGACCGGCTCTGCGGGGTGCGGCTGCGCGACGGGACGTCCGTCCCGATCCGCGCCCTGGTGGTGGCCCCGTGCTTCCGGGCCCGCGCCGACCTGCTGGACGGCCTCGGCCTGCGCCCCACCGAGCTGACGGTCGGCGGCCGGGTCGTCGGCACCGTCATCGCGACCGACGGCGCCGGACGCACCGCCGTGCCGGGGGTCTGGGCCGCCGGGGACGGCGCGTCCCCGCTGGAGCGGGTCGTCGCGGTCACCGCCGACGGCGCGGCGGTCGCGTCCGCGATCAACGCGGCCCTCACCGACGGGTCGCACCCGGAGCACTCCGCTGGGGAGCCGTGACCTCCGCATGGGCCGACATGCGTTTTCTTAATGATCTGCCGTGCATATTCCCATGGAACAGGTAATGGGCCGCTCCCGCCCCGAGTTCGTGGTCCCATGAGTTCGGAGAAGGAGATCACCGGGGAATTCGCGCAGAAAGAATCGACGATATGAGACATGGGTTGATTCGCGTGGTCGCGTCGATCGGGGCCGTGCTGGCCGTCGCGTCGACCGGGCACGCCGTGGCCGCGCCCGCGGGCCCGGGGCCGGTCCTGGTGGACGAGCCGTTCACCCGCGCCACCGCCGACTCGCGCTTCATCGGATACGGCGCCGCCTGCCTGACGGGCGCCGCGCGGGGGAACGCGCCGCAGGAGGGCGCGAACCACGCGCTCTCGGGCTGCCGCCGGGATCCGGCCGGTCCGGTGCCGCCGGGCGGCGCCGCGCCGCGCGGATACCTCCAGCTCACCGACGCCCACCCCGAGGTGACCGGCGCCGTGATGTTCGACTCGCCCGTCCCGGCGCGGGACGGGCTGGAGGTGACCTTCGAGCAGTGGCAGTACGGCAACACCACCCGGGCGCCCGCCGACGGCATCTCGTTCTTCCTCACCGACGGCGCGCGGTCGCTGCACACTCCGGGCGCGTTCGGCGGAAGCCTCGGATATGCGCAGAAACTGCCGGGCGGCAGGTCGGACGCGCACTTCGTCCCCGGCGTCAGCGGCGGATACCTCGGCCTCGGATTCGACGTGCTGGGGGAGTACTTCGGCGACGGGGAAAGGCGCGGGAACGGCTGCGAGCGGCGTTCCCCGGCCGGGACGGAGTTCCGCGCGCCCGCTCCCGGGCCCAACATCGTGACCGCGCGCGGCCCCGGGAACGGCATCGACGGCTACTGCCTGCTCGACGCCACGACGAGCAACAGGTCGTCCACCGGCCCCTGGACGTCGAGCCTGCCCGGACGCCTGCACGGCGACCTGAGGACGATGCCCGCCAGGGTCACCGCGAAGAAGGCCGAGGGCCTGCTGGAGCCGGTGAAGCGGGTCGTCCGCGTCGTCGTGACGCCCGCGCCGAACCCGGTGGTCACGGTCGACATCGACTTCCAGGACGACGAGGGCTTCCAGCGGGTCCTGCGGTTCCCGGCCCCGCAGCCGGTCCCGGCGGCCTACCGGTTCGGGTTCGCCGCGTCCACCGGGCCGCTCACCGATGTGCAGCTCATCCGGAAGGTCGTCCTGCGCGCCCAGCGCCCGGCCGGAGACGAGGAGCCGTCCGAGTCCGAGGACGAATGAGCGGGCCGGGCCGGCCGCGCACGCGCGGCCGGCCCGGTCCGCCGGTGGGGCCGCGGCTCAGAGGCGGAGGTCGCCCAGGTCGCCGCGGTAGTGGCCGGGGTCACGGCGGTGGGCCCGGAGCGCGGTGACCTTCGTCCCGAGCATGTCGCGCGCCCTCGGCAGGCGCTGGGCCGGGAACTCGGTCGGGGTGTCGTGGTCGGGGACGAGCCGCGGGGTGGTGCCCCGGTCGGCGATCCGCGCCGAGGTGATCGTGAGTTCGTAGTGGGCCCACACCATGGCGGCGCCGGGCAGCCTGCGGGCCGTGGCATGGACGAGGTAGACGTCGGACAGGGCGGTGACGATCAGCAGCGCGGGCGCGTCGCGGTCGAGGTTGACCGCGGTGGGGTCGGTCGGCCAGACCGACACCCGCAGGTGCCGGTCGCCGACGACGCGCAGTTCGCCCCAGTCCGGGACGCAGACCTGGGGCAGCCCGTCGGCGCCACAGGTGATCATGACGACGGGACGTTGCCGGGACGGGGAGTTGGTGATCGCTTTGACGGCGGCTGGGAGCACCTCGGGTGAGAACGACATCGGTGTGTCCGCCCTTACGTCGAAGGTCCGCCGGCCCGGCGTGCGGCCGAGCCGGTCTTGCTATGAATCCTTCCCGATATTGTTCGATCATACATTCGAGAGTGCTAACGATCACACGGCTTTTTCCGAGTGGCGCCACGCGTGGGGCGCACGTTTACCCTGGTGCTGCATGGCCCAAACCACAGCCGGGCCCACTACCGGGGCCGTTGTGAAACGGCGCCGATCGTGGGCCCGGCTGTTCGATTGAGGGTCAGCCGACCGCCCGCTTCACAAGGTCGCTGATCACGGCCTCGTTCGCGGCGTCCAGGGCCGTCAGCGCGTAGGTCGTCGGCCACAGCGTGCCGTCGTCGAGCGCGGCCACGTCGCTGAAGCCGAGCGTCGCGTACCGCGACTTGAACTTCTGCGCGCTCTGGAAGAAGCACAGCACCTTGCCGTCCTTGGCGTAGGCGGGCATCCCGTACCAGGTCCGCGGGACGAGGCCCGGCGCGACCGAGGCGATGATCTCGTGCAGCCGCTCGGCGAGCACCCGGTCGGCCTCCGGCATCTCGGCGATCTTCTCGCGGACGTCGCGCTCCCCCTCCTCCCTGGCCTTGGCCTCGGACGCGCTGCGCCGCGCGGCCTTCTTCAGCTCCTTGGCGTGCTCCTTCATCGCGGCCCGCTCGTCCTCGGAGAACCCGTCGAAGTTCTTGCCGGTCGCGGCGTCGCCCTTGGCGGCCTTCGGTGTCTCGCTCATGATGGGAATCCCCTTCTCTCGGTTTCTCGCTGGCGGGCCCTCGGCGGAGGGCCGTCCTTCTGGTCTGGTTATCCCCAGGCCCCGGCGATCTGCCGGGTGGTGGCGTTGAGCCGGTTGAACAGGTTGGTGAGCGCGATCATGAGGACGATCGCGGCGAGCTGCTTCTCGTCGTAGTAGGTGGCGGCGGCGTCCCAGGTCTCGTCGTCCACCGCGTCCGGGCGGTCGGCCAGCCGCGTCGCGGCCTCGGCCAGCGCCAGCGCCGCCCGCTCCTCGTCGGTGAAGTAGGGGGCCTCGCGCCAGGCGGCGACCAGGGCCAGCTTGTCGTCGCCCACGCCGGCCTTGCGGGCCGACTTGACGCCGCTGTCGACGCACGGGCTGCACCCGTTGATCTGGCTGGCCCGCAGGTGCACCAGCTCCAGCGTCTGCTGGTCCACCCCGCCGGAGTGCGCGGCCTTGAACAGGTCCTGGATCGGCCGCATCGCACCGGTCAGGACGGCGGCGGGGTTCTGCATCCGGGACTGCATCTCGGTGTTCTCCTTCGTGTGATCGGCCGCCCCGTTCTCTCGGGGCATGGCTCCATCACAGCGGGACGGGCCGCGCATGCCGATGGCCGTGGGACACCGTGGGACAGTCGAAACACCCCTGAGCAGGGCTAATCTATCCAGAAGAGTTGTACCGGCATGGGACAGGGAGGCACCGGGCGGATGACCGTGGAACACCGGACACCGCAGGCCGGCCCGCGCGCGGACCCCCGGGACGAGCTGGCCGCCCGGCTGCGCCTGCTCCAGGAGGTGTCCGAGCGCGGCGTCCGCGCCCTCGCGCGCGACGCCGGCCTCAGCTCGTCGTCGCTGTCGCGCTACCTCGGCGGCCAGACCGTGCCGCCCTGGCCCGCCGTGATCGCGCTGTGCCGCCTCGTCCAGCGCGACCCGCGCCCGCTGCGCCCGCTCTGGGAGCGCGCGGCGAACCCGCTGCCCGCGCCGCCGAAGACGAGCCGCCAGGTCCAGCCGCCGTCGCCGCCCGCCGGGGCGCCGCGCCCGCCCCGCAACGACCTGCCGCGCGACCTGCCCGACTTCACCGGGCGCGAGGCCGAGCTGGCCGCCGTCCTCGCCGCCGTGGAGGCCGACCGGGTCGTCGCGCTCGACGGCATGGCGGGCGTCGGCAAGACCTGCCTCGCGGTGCGCGCCGCGCACCGGCTCGCCGCCGCCTACCCCGACGCCCAGCTCTACGTCGACCTGCACGGGTTCACCGCCGGGCGCGAGCCGCTCGACCCCGACGCCGCGCTGCGGACGCTGCTCGCCGCCCTCGACGTCCCGTCCGAGAAGATCCCGCAGGAGGGCGGCATCGAGCCGCTGGCCGCGTGCTGGCGCTCGGAGCTGGCGCACCGGCGGGCCGTCGTGGTGCTCGACAACGCCGCGGGCGCCGAGCAGGTCCGGCCGCTGCTGCCGGGCGCCGGGCCGTCGGTCGCGCTGATCACCAGCCGCAACCGCCTGCTGGGCCTGGACGAGGTGCCCCCGGTGTCGCTGGACGTGCTCTCCCCGCGCGAGAGCGCCGAGCTGCTGGCCCGCGCCAGCGGCGACCCGGGCGGGGCCGAGGGGCGGCTGGCCCGCGACCCGGAGTCGGCCGCCGAGGTGCTGCGGCTGTGCGGGCACCTCCCGCTGGCCCTGCGGCTGGCCGCCGCGCGGCTGCGGCACCGCCCCGGCTGGACGGTGGGCGTCCTCGTCGAGCGGCTGGCGGAGGGCGCGTCGGAGTTCGACACCGCGTTCGCCATGTCGGTCCGGCAGCTCGACCGGGCGCGGCGCCGCTTCTTCCTGCTGCTGGGGCTGGTGCCCGGCTCCTCCTTCGACGAGTACGTCGCGGCGGCGCTCGCGGACCTGCCGGTGCGCGACGCACGGGAGATGCTGGAGGATCTGCTGGACGCGCACCTCGTCCAGCAGCCCGCGGCGGGCCGCTACCGGCTGCACGACCTGGTGCGCCAGCACGCGCGCCGCGCCGCGTCCGAGCATGACGATCAGCTTGCCGGTGGGGGGACGACCCCCCACACCCCCCGGAACAGCCAGTTCTCCGGTGGGGGGACGACCCCCCACGCCCCCCGGAACAGCTTTTTGGAGTCCGAGCGCGCACTCACCCGCGTCCTCGACTACTACGTGCACGCGGCGGCCGCCGCGGACGCCGCGATGTCGCACGCGGTGCCCGGCCGCGCGGCCTCGGCGAGCCGCCCCCCGGCCGACCTGCCCCGCTTCGCGGGCAAGCACGCCGCGCTGTTCTGGTTCGGCACCGAATACACCAACCTGATGGCCGTCTTCGAGACGGCGGTCGCCACCGGGGCCGACCGGCACGTCTGCGAGCTGCCGCGCGTCATGCGCGCGTTCTTCGCGCGGCGCTGCGGCACCACGCACCTCAACGTCCTGTTCGAGCGCTCGCTGATCGCCGCGCGGCGGCTGGGCGACCCGCGGCTGCTCGCCGACGCGCACAGCGACCTCGGCTTCGCCCGCTACAACGCGGGCCGGATGGCGGAGGCGGGCGCGGCCTACGAGGCGGCGGCGCCGCTGGTGACGGAGTCGGGGGACGCCTGGGCGGAGGCCGAGCTGACCATGCGGCTCGGCTACCTGAGGTGGGACGAGGGGCACGTCGAGGAGCCGCTCGGCCTGTTCCGGCGGGCGGGCGAGCTGTACGGCGCCGCCGGCTGCCCGGCGGGCCGGACCCACGCGATCGCCTACGAGGCGTGGGCGCTGCTCCAGCTCGGGCAGCGCGAGGAGGCGGCGCGGCTGGCCCGCGGGGCGCTGGACGTCCCGCACGCCGACCCCGCCTGGCCGCCGACGCTCACCGCCCGGATCACCCTCGGCGTGGCCATCGCCCAGGAGTGCCCGGACGAGGCGTCCGAGCACCTGCGCCAGGCCCTGGAGCTGGCCCGCGAGGACGGGCACAAGCACAACGAGG
This sequence comes from Actinomadura litoris, assembly GCF_009733595.1. Lineage (GTDB taxonomy): Bacteria > Actinomycetota > Actinomycetes > Streptosporangiales > Streptosporangiaceae > Spirillospora > Spirillospora litoris. The sequence goes on from NZ_WOFH01000006.1 coordinate 307,589, forward strand.
CGTGGTGCCTCAACTGCCTGGGCGTCGCGCTGCGCCAGATGGGCCGCCACGAGGAGGCCCTCGCCAGCCACCGGCAGGCGTTCGCCCTGCTGGAGGAGCTGTTCGAGGAGCACTGGAAGATCCACTTCCTCGACGCCTACGGCGAGACGTGCCGCCTGGCGGGCCTGCCCGAGCAGGCGCTGCGGCTGCACCGCGAGGCGCTCGACCTGGCCCCGAAGGTCGGCTCCCGGCACAAGGAGGCGCGGGCCCACGAGGGGATCGCCGCCGTCCTCGCCGAGACCGACCCGGGCGCCGCCGCCGAGCACCGCGCCGCCGGCCAGGCCATCCTGCGCGAACTGGCGGCGGACGCCCCGTCCTAGGGTTTTAGGGCTGGCCGCGTTCTCAGGGTTCTGAGAGTGGGCCGCGCAGCGACCTCAACCTTCACGCGAGTGCGTGACCTGACCGGTGGGGCGAAGCCGGAGGCGAGCCCCGCCGGGAAGATCGCGAAGCGATGCCGCACTCGCCGAAGGCGCGGTCACACCGCGAGCCGCCAGGCGAGTGGTGTGGGCCGGGACTTCATGAACACAGACGCAGGATCGGGTCGAGCAGGCCGGGGAAGCGGTCGCCGAGGTCGCCGTAGCGCGGCCGGATCCGCCGGTGCCGCCCGTCGACGAGCACGCTGACCAGCCCGGCCTCGCGGAGGATCCGCCAGTGGTTGGTCATCGTGGACAGCGGCACGTTCATGCCCTCGGCGAGGGCGGAGCAGTGCGAGTCGGGACTGGCCCACGCGCGCCGCACCAGCTCCAGCCGCACCGGATCGCCGAGCGCGTGCAGCACCGGCGGCAGCGTCATCGACTCGCGGGCGGGCTCGGGTAGCAGTCGCATGGCTCGACGATACCCCATGGTTCGACAGTACGAGATTATCGAACTATGTTGTGGGACGGCACTTCGCCTCACGAAGGGAACAGCGTTGTCCGCACCCGAAAACGCATCACCCGCAGGCGGAGGAATTCCCCTGAAACGGGGCGTGCTGCTCGCCGTCGCCTGCCTCGGACAGTTCATGGTGCTGCTCGACAGCACGATCGTCGGCGCCGCCCTGCCCGACATGCAGGAGCGGCTGCACACGCGGTTGAGCGGCCTGCAATGGATCGTCGACTCCTACGTCCTGCTGGTCGCGATGCTGCTGCTGTCGGGCGGCGTGTTCGCCGACCGGTTCGGCCGCAAGAGCGTGTTCCTCGCGGGTGTGGCGGTGTTCACCGCCGCGTCCGTGCTGTGCTCGGCCGCGCCCACGCTCGGCTGGCTGATCGCCGGACGGGTGCTCCAGGGCGTCGGCGCCGCCGCGCTGAGCCCCGCCTCACTGGCCCTGCTCGCCGCCGCCTATCCCGTCCCGCAGGAACGGGTGAGGGCGATCGGACTGTGGGCCGGATTCAGCGGAATCGGCCTCGCCGCCGGGCCGCTGGCCGGTGGCATTCTGGTGGACGCCTTCAGCTGGCCCGCCATTTTCCTCGTCAATGTCCCGATCGGCGCGATCCTTCTCCTGGCCGGTCTCCGCGTCCTGGCGGAGTCGCGCAACCCGGGCGCGCCGGCGATCGACGTCCCGGGGACGGTCCTGTCCGTGCTCGGGGTGGGCGTGCTGACCTACGGGCTGATCGAGGGCGGCTCCCGGGGCTGGACCTCGCCGCCGATCCTCGGCTCCTTCGCCGCCGGGGTCGTGCTGCTGGCCGCCTTCGTCGCGGTCGAGGCGCGCACCGCGACGCCGATGCTGCCGCTGCGGCTGTTCCGGCAGCGGCTGTTCACCGTCGCCAACACCGCGATGGTCGTAGTCGGCTTCGCGCTCATGGGGTCGGCGTTCTTCTTCTCGCAGTTCTTCGTCTACGTCCAGGGGGCGTCGATCCTGCGCGCCGGGCTCCAGACCCTGCCCAGCTCCCTCGCGATGGTGGTCGTCAGCCCGTTCGCGGGACGGCTCGCCGCCAGGTACGGCTTCCGGATCGTCGTCACCGCCGGCCTGGTGCTGGCCGGGCTGGGACTGCTGACGATGGGTTTCGCCCACGCGGACACCGCGTATGCGAACGTGTGGTGGCGGTTGGCCGTCGTCGGCGTCGGGTTCGCGCTGACCATGTCGCCGCTGACCGGCGCCGCCATCCAGGCGGTCGGCCCGCGGGAGGGCGGGCTCGCGTCCGGCATCAGCAGCACCACCCGGCAGATCGGCGCGGTGCTGGGCGTGGCGGTGCTCGGCGCCGTCGTCCGCGCCCGGGAGTCCGGCGGCGCGTCGTTCGGGGCCGGGCTCGACAGCGCGTTCCTCACGGCCGGGGCGGTCACCCTGGTCAGCGCGGTGTTCACCGGGCTGTGGCTGGTCAGGTCGAAGCCCGCGCGGCCCCGGCCGCCGCGGCAGGAGGCCGCCGAGTCGTCCGCGGCCACGTCGTCCTCCTGACCCGCAGGGCCATCAGGACATTACTCTTCGACCATGCCAAGCCGACCGTGAGGGCAGTGTCACCCTGCGGTGATGGGGGGACCACGGAAAGGTGGCGACCCCCTTTCAGCGAGACAAGGTCCGGCTGGTCTTCGACGCCCTGGACGGCGACGGCGACGGCACCCTCCGCGAGTCCGACTTCGAGGACCTCGCCCGCCGGTGGGCGGCGACCCGGGTCGCGGGCGACGAGGAGCGCCTGCTGGCGGCGATGCGCGGCTGGTGGACGACGCTGGCCGCGCACTCCCGGGCGTCCGACGCGGTCGCGATCGAGGACGTGCTGACCGTCGTGGACCTGCTCACCACCATGTCCGAGGCGGTCACCACGACCGCCTCGCTCATGTTCGAGGCCGTGGACGAGAACGGCGACGGCCGCATCTCGCCGGCGGAGTACCGGCGGATGATCGAGGCGTGGAGCGGCGGCCGCGCCGACGTCGCCGACACCTTCGCCCTGCTCGACACCGACGGCGACGGCGTGATCTCCCGCGAGGAGTTCGCCGCCCACTGGTTCGAGTTCTGGGCCGGGGACGACCCCGCCGCCCCGGGCAGCCGGGTCTTCGGCCGCGTCCCGGGCTGACCTCCCGGCGCTCCGGCGGCCCCCGGCCCGCTACCTCGTGAACCGCACCGTGACGCAGAGGCCGCCCTCGGGGCGGGCGGTGGTGGTCAGGGCGGCGTGGTGGGCCTGGGCGACGGCGTTGACGATGGCGAGGCCGAGACCGTGGCCGTGCCGGTCGGGCGACCCCTTCTGGAAGGTCTGGAAGAGCCGCTCGACCTGGTCGCCGGGGACGACCGGCCCGCTGTTGGCGACGGTGAGGGCCGCCTCCGCGCCGTGCGTCCGGGTGGTGACCCGCACCCACCCGCCCGCGTGGTTGTGGCGGACGGCGTTGTCGACGAGGTTCGCGACGAGGCTCTCGACCAGCCTCGGGTCTCCGGCGGCCGCCGCGGGCGCCAGGCTCGCGGTGACCTCGATGCCCGCCTCCGCCGCCTGGGCCCGCCGGGAGGCGAGGACGTTCTCCGCGGTTCCGGCGAGGTCCAGCCCGTCCCGGCAGGTGACGCCGCGCTCGCCGGTGGCCAGCACGAGCAGCGCCTGGACGAGCCGCTCCTGGTGCCCGCCCAGGTCGAGGGCCTCCCGGCAGGCCGAGCGGAGCGTGGCGGCGTCGGCGTCCGGATCGGCGAGGGTCACCTCAAGGAGGGTGCGCAGGCCCGCGAGCGGGGTGCGCAGCTCGTGCGAGGCGTTCGCGACGAAATGGCGCTGCGCGTCGAAGGACGCCTGGAGCCGCGCGAACAGGTCGTCGAGGGTGTGCCCCAGCTCGGTCAGCTCGTCCACCGGTCCGCCGAGGTCCAGGCGCCGGTGCAGGTCCCCGGCGGAGATCACCTTGGCGGTGGCGGTGATCGCGCGCAGCGGCCGCAGGAACCGTCCGGCGACGAACCAGCCGAGCACCAGCGCGACCGGGACCAGGACGGCCAGCGCGACGGCCGAGCCCGCGAGCAGGCGGGGGAGGCCGACGCCCGCTCCGGTGCCGGTCGGCGCCGGAGCACCGTCCCTGGTCTCGGTCGACCGGACGCTCGCGAGCGGCACGGCGACCATGACGACCACGAGGAACCCGGCCGCGTAGACGCCCGCCGCGTAGGCGAGCGCGAGCCGGGTCCGCAGCGGGCGCCGCGCGGTCACGCCGGTCCGATGCGGTAGCCGCCCTCGCGGACGGTCTCGATCACGGGCGGTTCGCCGAGCTTGGCCCGCAGCCGGTGCACGGCGTGCTTGACCGCGCTGCTGAACGGGTCGGCCGCCTCGTCCCAGACGCGTTCGAGCAGTTCCTCGGCCGACAGGACGAGCCCCGGCACGGCGAGCAGGCATTCGAGCAGCGCGAACTCCCGGGGGCTCAGCGCCAGCCGCCGCCCGGCCCGCGTCGCGACCCGGCGGGCCGGGTCGAGTGTGATGTCCCCGCAGGTCAGGACCGGCGGCAGCGGCGGGGTGGCGCGGCGGGCCAGCGCGCGGACGCGGGCGACCAGTTCGGCGAACGCGAACGGCTTCGGCAGGTAGTCGTCGGCGCCGAGGGCGAGCCCGCCGACGCGGTCCTCGATCGTGCCGGACGCGGTGAGCATCAGCACGCGGGTCCCGTCGCGGCCGTGGGCGAGGCGGCGGCAGATCTCGTCCCCGTGGACGCCGGGCAGGTCGCGGTCGAGGACCACCACCTCGTAGCGGGTGGCGGCGAGTCGTTCGAGCGCGGCCGTCCCGTCCAGCACGACGTCGACGGCCATGCCCTCGCGGCGCAGCCCGGTCCCGAGCGAGCGGGCGAGGATCTCGAAGTCCTCCACGACGAGGACCCTCATCGCCGCCCGCCGGGGCCGCCTGGTCGAAATGCCATGCGGTGCACGATGCCAGATCCCCGGTTCCAGCCGGGTCGCGGCCGCCGCGACGCGGGCGGAACCGGGCGCCGCGTACAACCGTCGCCATGAGTCCAACCGGAATCGTCGTCGCCGGTCTGCGCAAGCGCTACGGCGCGGCCCCGGCCCTCGACGGCATGTCCTTCTCCGTCCGCCCGGGGGTGGTGACCGGCTTCGTCGGCCCGAACGGGGCAGGAAAATCCACCACGATGCGCGTGATCCTCGGCCTGGACGCGGTCGAGGCGGGCGCCGCGCTCGTCGACGGGCGGCCCTACCGCTCGCTCCGGCGCCCGCTGAACCGTGTCGGCTCGCTGCTGGACGCGGCGGCGCCGCACCCCGGCCGCAGCGGGCGCGACCACCTGCTGTGGCTCGCGCACGCGCAGGGCCTGGCGTCGCGCCGCGTGGACCAGGTGATCGAGCAGGTCGGCCTCGCCCCTGCGGCGCGCCGCAGGGGCGGCGCCTACTCGCTCGGCATGCGCCAGCGGCTCGGGATCGCCGCCGCGCTGCTCGGGGACCCGCCGATCCTCATGCTGGACGAGCCGTTCAACGGCATGGACCCCGACGGCATCATCTGGATGCGCGCGTTCCTGCGGTCGCTGGCCGCCCAGGGGCGCGCCGTGCTCGTCTCCAGCCACCTGATGAGCGAGGTGCAGGACGTGGCCGACCACCTCGTCGTGGCCGGGCGCGGCCGGGCCCTCGCCGACGCCGCCGTGGACGACCTGGTCGCCGCCGTCTCCGAGGGCCGGGTGACGCTGCGGACCACGGCGGCCCCGCACGCGACGGCGGTGCTCGTCCGCGCCGGTGCGAGCGTGGTGGCGGGCGGCCGCGACACCGTGACCGTCTCGGGGCTGCCCGCCGACCGGATCGCGGCGCTGCTCGGCGCGGGCGCGGTGCCGTTCTCCGAGGTCTCGGCGCACCGCGCCACCCTGGAGGACGTTTACCTGGAACTCACCCGCGAGGCGGTCGAGTACCGCGCGGCGACCTCCACGGAGGTGCGGCGGTGACGCGCGACCGGTACGGCTTCCTCCTCCTGCTGCATGCGGAGTGGACCAAGTTCCGGACCGTCCGGGGCTGGGTCACGGGTACCGTGGCGGCCGCGCTGCTGGTCGTGCTGTTCGCCGTGCTCGCCGGGATCGGCGGCGGCGACGGCGGGCCGGACGTCCCGGTCGGGCCGGACGGCGGGCCCGTCACCGACAGCTTCTACCTCGTCCACCGCCCGTTGACCGGGGACGGCAGCGTCACCGCCGCCGTCTCCGCGCCGCGCAGCAGCCTGCCCAGGGGCCTCGCCGACCTGCGTCCCGGGCGCGTGCCGTGGTCGAAGGCCGGGCTCATCATCAAGGCGGGCACCCGCCAGGGGTCGCCCTACGCGGCGATCATGCTGACCGGCGGGCACGGTGTGCGGATGCAGGACGGCTACACCCGCGACACGGCGGGCCCCGCCGGTGCGGCCCCGCGCTGGCTGCGGCTGGACCGCTCGGGCGAGGAGGTCACCGGCCTCGCCTCCGCCGACGGGACGCACTGGACCAGGGTCGGCACCGTCCGCGTGCGGGGGCTCGGGACGACCGTCCTGGGCGGGCCGTTCGTCGCGTCCCCGCCGGCCGTGCGGGGCATGGGCACGAGCGGCAGCGTGTCCACGGCCGTCTTCGAGGATCTCCACGCCGAGGGAGGCTGGGCGGACGGGAAATGGAAAGGCGAGCAGGTCGGTCCGCGATCTCCCACGTTCTCCGGCTATCCGCGGAACGTCGCGGGTTCGGTCGCGGAGGAGGGCGGCCGTCTCACGGTGACCGGCGCGGGCGACATCGCGCCCGCCGTCCGCGCGAGCCTGCCGACCGGCGGCACCCTCGGCGAGATCCTCACCGGCGCGTTCGCCGCGCTGGTCGCCGTGGTCGTCATCGGGACGCAGTTCATCACGAGCGAGTACCGCGGGAGCCTGATCCACCTCACGCTCGCCGCCGCCCCGCGCCGCGGCCGGGTGCTGGCGGCCAAGGCGATCGTGCTGTGGACCGTCACGTTCGCCGCCGGGCTCGTCGGAGCGGCCGTCGCGGTACCGGTCGGTGGGCGGCTCGCGCGGGCGAGCGGCGTCTACGTCTTCCCGGTGGCGTTCGCGACCGAACTGCGGGTGGTGGCCGGGATCGCGGCGCTGCTCGCGACCGCCTCGGTGCTGGCCCTCGCCGTCGGTGCCGTCCTCCGGCACGGCGCGGGCGCGGTCAGCGCCGTCGTCGTGGGGATCGTGCTGCCCTACGTCCTCGTCGCGATCCCGTTCATGCCCGCGGGCGTGTCGAACTGGGCGGCCCGGGTGACCCCGGCGGCGGCGTTCGCCGTCCAGCAGACGCTCGTGCCCTACGACCAGGTCGCGAGCGTCTACACGCCGTACGAGGGCTACTATCCGCTGCCGCCGTGGGCCGGGCTGGGCGTGCTGGCGGGGTACGCGGCGGCGGCCCTCGCCGTCGCGGCCGTCCTCCTGCACAGGAGGGACGCGTGAGAGCGGCCCTGCATGCGGAATGGACCAAGCTGCGGACGGTGGCCGCCCCCCGGTGGCTGCTGCTCGGCGCGATCGCCGCGACCGCGGCCCTCGGCGCCGGGGCGGCCTGGGCGGCGGCGTCCGTGGACGGCGGCGCCACGACCGTCCCGAGCCTCATCGGGGTCCGGCTCGGCCAGGCGCCGGTGGCCGTCCTCGGCGTCCTGGTGATCGGCGGCGAGTACGGCACCGGCATGATCCGCGCCACGCTGGCGGCGACGCCGCGCCGGACCGCCGTGCTGGCGGCGAAGGCCGTCGTCCTCACCGGCGCCGTGGCCCCGGCCGGTGCCGTCGCGGTCCTCGGCTCGGCGGCGGCCGAGAGGCTCATCCTGCCCGCCGCCGACGGCCCGACGCCGCGCGCGATCGGCGGATCGGTCCTCTACCTGGTCCTGATCGCCCTGCTCGGCCTGGGCGTCGCCGCCATCGTGCGGGACGCGGCGTCCGGCGCCGGCGCCGTCCTCGCCCTGCTCTACCTCCTCCCGGTCCTCACCCGGGCGATCGGCGGCCCGCGGTGGCTCCAGCGGATCGGGCCGGCGGGCCCCGACGGACCCTGGACCGGCCTCGGCGTCACCGCCGGATGGGCCGCCGCGGCGCTGCTGGTCGGCGGCCTGCTCCTGCACGTCCGCGACGCCTAGCCGGGAGGGGCGGATGTCACCCGACGGCGGTGCCCTCAAGCTCGACCATCAGCCCGGGGATCGCCAGCCGCGTCACCCCGAGCATCGTGGTGGTCGGCGCGGCACCGGCGGCGCCGAGCCGCCCCGCCAGCACCCCGTAGTGCTCGAACAGCAGGTCCACGTCGGTGGTGTAGACGTTGAGCCGGACGAGGTCCGCGAGCGACATGCCCGCCTCGGCGAGGACGGCCTCCAGGTTGTCCAGGGTCAGCGCCAGCTGCGCCGCCATGTCGTCCGGGTGCTGGGGCTCGCCCGCGCCGCTCATCGCGGTCTGCCCGGAGCAGTACAGGGTCCGGGTGTGCCCGGAGACGATCTCGCCCTGGTCGTAGCCCATCTGCGCCGACCACGGCCACGGGTTGACCGCCGTTCGCTCCACAGCCATATCTGCTCCATCCTTGACTGGTTGATGTCGAGGTCAGAGCGTCGCAGGGCATACACGACATCCTGTGTCGTGTATTTCGTAGAGTTCCCTTATGCGCGCCGATCGGTTGGTCTCGCTGGTCCTGCTGCTGCGCCGGCACGGCCGGCTGTCGGCGGCCAGGCTGGCCCGCGAGCTGGAGGTGTCCACGCGCACCGTCCTGCGCGACATCGAGGCGCTGTCGGCGGCGGGCGTCCCGGTCTACGCCGAGCGCGGGCGGCACGGCGGGTTCGCGCTGCTGCCCGGCTTCCAGACCGAGCTGACCGGGCTGAACCACGACGAGGCGCTCGCGCTGCTGGTCGCCGGGTCGCGGCGCGGCGCACAGGTGTTCGGCCTCGGCTCCGCGCTCGCCTCGGCGATGCTCAAGGTGGCCGACGCGCTGCCCGAGGGCCACCGGGACATCGCGGCCGGGGCGGCGCGGCGGCTGCTCATCGAGCCGGAGACCGACCTGCTCTCGCGGCGTGCGCCCGCCGAGGAGGTGCCCGACGCCGTGGCGGCCGAGATCCGGCGCGCGGTGTTCGCCGGGCACCGGCTGCGCATCCGCTACGCGGCCGTGGACCAGGCCCCGAAGTGGCGGACGGTCGACCCGATCGGCCTGGTCACCGCGCGCGGCCAGGGCTACCTGCTGGCCGCGAGGTCGGGCGAGGACCGCACCTACCGGCTGTCGCGCGTCCTCGCCGCCGAGGAGCTCGACGAACCCGCGGAGCGTCCGGACGACGTCGATCTCGACCGGGCCTGGCAGGAGCGCAGCACGCGGTTCCGGACCGGCGGCGACCAGGTCGTGGTGCTGGTCAGGATGAACCCGGCCCGGCGCAAGGAACTGGTGGACACCGCGCTCGCCGTCCTCGCCGAGGAGAGCGACGAGGACGGGCGGCTGCGGCTGGAGGTCAGCTTCCAGGACGCGCGGCACGCCGTGTGGGCGCTGTGGCAGCTCGGCGTGAGCGCGGAGGCCCTGGCACCGGAGTGGCTGCGCGCCTCGCTGCGCGACCGGGCGGTCGCGATCGCCGCTCGCTACGAGACCTGACGGCGGCCCCGACGGCCCCGGCGGCTTCGGCGGCCGGGGCGGCTCAGCGGCCGGTCGCGCCGTCGATCAGCTCGCGCAGGATGTCCGCGTGGCCCGCGTGGCGCCCGGTCTCCTCGATCATGTGCGCGAGGGCCCAGCGGACGCTCGGCGCCGGACGTCCCGGCCGGGGCCGGGGGAGCGGCGCGTCGAGGTCGGCGCACCCGTCGAGCACCTCGTTCGCGCGCTCGACCGCCTCCTCGTAGCGGGCGAGGACGTCGGCCACGCTCGCCGCCGGCGCGGCCCGGAACGTCGCCTGCCAGTCGGCGACCTCCTCGCCGAGGAACATCGCGCGCTCGACGAACGCCAGGTGGTTGACCAGGCCGAGCAGGTTCGTGCCCGAGGGCACCGCCGCCTCCCGCACCCGCGGTTCCGGCGCGCCGGCGACCTTCGCGGCGACCGACGTCCTGAGGTAGTCGAGGAAACCGCGCAGGACGTCGGCCTCACCGCGTCCGGTCCGGGGCGGCGGCGTGTCGGTGCGGCGCCTGGGCATGATGGCCTCCTCCTGGTCGGAACGCTCCCAGTCTCACCGCCACCCCCTCGATCTGGCACGAAATCTTGCCGTTCTGGCAAGCTGGCCCTATGGACCATGGGACGGAGGACGTCCTCGACGCGGTCGGCCCGCGCCTGCGCGCCCTGCGCCGCGAACGCCGCATCACGCTCGCCGACCTCGCGGCGACGACCGGGATCTCCGAGAGCACGCTGTCGCGGCTGGAGAGCGGGCGGCGGCGCGCGACGCTGGAGCTGCTGCTGCCGCTGGCCCGCGTCTACGACGTCCCGCTGGACGACCTGGTCGGCGCCCCGCGCACCGGCGACCCGCGCATCCACCTGAAGCCGATCCACCGGTTCGGCATGACGTTCGTCCCGCTGTCGCGGCGGCCGGGCGGCACGCACGCGTTCAAGATGATCATCCCGGCCCGGCCGGAGCCGCCGGAGCCGGTGCCGCGGACGCACGAGGGCGTCGAATGGCTGTACGTGCTCAGCGGGCGGCTGCGGCTCGTGCTCGGCGAGCGCGACCTGACGCTGCCGCCCGGCGAGGCGGCCGAGTTCGACACCTCGCTGCCGCACTGGCTGGGCAGCGCCGACGGCGGCGCGGTCGAACTGCTCATCCTGTTCGGCCAGCAGGGCGTCCGCTCACACGTGCGCGCGACCCCGCACGGGCCGTTCCCGGGGTAGGACGCGGGTCAGCGCCCCTGGGCCGGCGCCGCCAGCGCCGCCAACTCGCGCCACTCGTCCGTCGGCGCGACCGACGGGTCGGCCGTGAGCACCTGGAGGCACACGTGGTCGGCCCCCGCGTCGAAATGCGCCTGGACGCGCTCGGCGACGGCGTCGAACGACTTGGGCCCGCCGCCCGCGACCAGCGCGTCCACGACCCGGTCGGACGGGGTGCCGGTCAGCTCCTCCTCCGTGAAGCCGAAGCGCAGCTTGTCCTTGCTCTGCGCGCCCTTCATCCTGAGGTAGCCGGCGACATGCGCCCGCGCGGTCTCGCGGGCCCGGTCGGCGTCGGGGTCCAGGACGACGGCCTGCTCGACGGCCAGCACCGCGTCCGGGCCGAGCCGGGGCCGGGCGTCCTCGGTGTGGGCGACCGGCACGAGGTAGGTCAGCGCGCCGCTGGTCCGCTCGGCGGACAGCGCCAGCATCTTCGGCCCGAGCACGCCGAGCACGCGGTGGTTCGGGACGGACGGGGCCGGGCTCTGGAGCGGCACCGCGTCCATCGCGTCGAGGTAGGCGCCCATGGTCTCGACGGCGCGCCCGCCGGACGGGATGCGGTACCCCAGGTGGATCAGGGGGCGGTCGTCGGTCCGGTGCCCGCCGAGGCCGAGCACGAACCGTCCGGGATGGGCCTCGGCCAGCGTGCGCTCCCCGGCGGCCATCGCGATCGGGTCGCGGAGGTAGACGTTGGCGATCCCGGTGCCGACCACGAGGTTCTCCGTCGCGTCGAGCAGCATCCCCGCCTGCGTCAGCGCGTTGCGGCCGAACCCCTCGCCGACCCACAGCGCGCCGTACCCGAGCTCCTCGATCTCGGCGGCCAGCTCCCTGACCCGGGTGGCGGGCTGGGTGTCCAGGGCGAACGTCCACAGGCCCAGGCGGCCGGCAGCGATGTCCATGCGTCCTCCAGTAGGATGAGTGCCTCTCACCTTACGATAGTGAGGGGTGCTCATCTTGTCGAGGAGGCCGGGTGCCCGAACCGAAGGCGATGCGCGCCGACGCGCGCCACAACCGCGAGCGGCTGCTGAGGATCGCGGATGAGACCTTCCGGCGCGAGGGGGTGCACGCCTCGCTGGCGGAGATCGCGCGGACCTGCGGGATCGCCATCGGCACCCTCTACCGGCACTTCCCGACCCGCGAGTCCCTGCTGCTGGCGCTGATCCACGACCAGGTCACGAGCCTGCGGGAGAGCGCGGAGCGGCTCGCCGCCGCGCCCGCCGCCGACGAGGCGCTCATCGAGTGGCTGCAGGAGTTCGGGCGGTGCGCGTCGGGCTACCGCGGCCTGGCGGAATCGATACTGACCGCCGCCGGCGCCGAGGGATCGGACCTGAACGCAGGCGTCGAGAGCATGCGGGCCGCCGCCGGCGTGCTGCTGGCCAGGGCGCAGGAGGCCGGTGCCGTCCGCGCCGACGTCTCGCGCGTCGAGGTGTTCGCGCTGGCCTGCGGCGCGGGCACCGCGAGCCAGTACACCGGCGCCGATCCCGACCGTCTGCTGCGGCTCGTCGTCGAGGGCCTCGCCCCGCGCTGAGCGCTCGCCACCGGCGGCCGCGCGACCGCAGGCCCATCGTTCGGCGGCCTAGGGTCGTGGAGGTGACGATCACCTATGAGTGGCGGGGCGAGTTCGAGAACGCGCCTCTCAACGCGTTGCACGCGGAAGGCTTCGACCACCCCGTGCTGGACATCGACTGGCGGGCGCAACTCCACCGGCACAGCCTCGGCTGGGTCTGCGCCCGCGACGGCGGCGACCTCGTCGGCTTCGTGAACGTCGCCTGGGACGGCGGCGTCCACGCGTTCGTCCTCGACACCCTGGTCCGGGCCGACCACCGGCACCGGGGGATCGGCGCCGCGCTCGTCGCCGCGGCGGTCGAGGGCGCCCGGGCCGCGCGCTGCGAATGGCTGCACGTCGACTTCGACGACGAACTGCGGGAGTTCTACTTCGACGCCTGCGGATTCCGCTCCACGGAAGCGGGCCTCATCGCCCTGTGACCGGGCTTCGACACTTCGACGGCCATCGAGATTCACCGGCCCTAACGTGACCTGCGGCCCTGAACACCACCGACCGGGAGGCACCGATGTCCGAAGAGGTTCCGATCACCGACGAGCGCGACCCGGCGCTTGTCGTGACCGCGATGGTCGACCACGTCCTCGGCCTCGCCGCCACGTGGACGGCGTGGGACGGCCGGCCGGTCCCCGCCGACGACGACCGCGTCTTCACCCCGCACAAGGCCCTCCGCCGCGTCGCCGACCACATGGTCGACCACCTGGCCGAGATGGAGGCGCGGCTGGCCGGGCGGCCCACGATCCCCGACCACTGGCACGCGTCGGCGATCACGACGCCCGCCGATCTGGCACCCTTCACCGAACAGGACCTGGAGGAGGCCCGCAGCCGCCTCCCGCGCCTCGGCCGGATCTGGGCCGACAGGCTGACCGAGCTCACCACCGCCCAACTCGACCGGTCGCCCGGCGAGGGCTGGACGTTCCGCCAGATCGCGTTCCACGTGGGCGAGTCGACGTACTACGCCGACTGCGTCGGCGACCTGTCGGCCGCCGGTACGCCTCCGGAGAGCGGGCAGGGGGAAGTGGTCCGAACAGGCTCTTGACCCCGGAGTCAAGCGCTCTTACGTTCTGGGGATGCGATCGATCGACGGCGACGGCGGGCGCTGAATGCCCGCGGCCCCGGGGTGGGATCCGGAGCGTTTCCGGACGCTGTTCCCCGGCCTCGCGGGCGAGGGCTCACCGGGCGGGATCGTCCATCTCGCGAGCTGCAGCCAGGGCGCCCTGTCGCGGCCGGTGGCCGCGGCGCTGGAGGAGTTCGCCGCGTCCGCGCGCGACCTCGGGGCGCCGTGGGACCTCTGGACGCGGCGGGTCGACCTGGCGCGGGAGCGGTTCGCCGCGCTGATCGGCGCCCGCGCCGAGGAGGTCGCGGTGGTCCCGAACGCGTCCGTGGGCGCCTACCAGGTGGCCTCGACGATCGACTGGACGCGGCGTCCCGGCCTGACCACCACCGTGCTGGAGTTCCCGTCGATCGCGCACGTGTGGCTGGCGCAGCGGCCCGCCGGCGCCGAGGTCAGCTACGACGACTTCGCGCGGAGCGGTCGGTCCACGGGCCTGGTGTCGGTGCCGCTGGTCTCCTACCGCGACGGCGCCCGACTGCCGGCCGCGGACATCGCGCGGACGGCGCGCCGCGCCGGCGCGCGCGTGTTCGTCGACGCCTACCAGGCGGTCGGGGTGCTGCCCGTCGACGTCGGTGAGCTCGGCTGCGACTACCTGGTGGCGGGGGCGCTCAAGTATCTGCTGGGCGTCCCCGGAATCGCGTTCCTCTACGTCCGGGACGGCGTGCGGGACGAGTGCCCGCCCCGGCTGACCGGCTGGTTCGGCCGCGTCGACCCCTACGCCTTCGACCCGCGCACGCTCGACTTCGCCCCCGGCGCGCGGCGCTACGAGACCGGGACCCCGGCGATCCCCGCCGCGTACGCGGCCGCCGCCGCGCTGGAGCTGGTCGGCGGCCTCGACCTCGCGGCGGTCGAGGAGCACGTCTCGGGACTGGTCGGCGAACTGCACGAGCGGCTCGCGGCGGCGGGGGAGCGGCTGATGTCGCCGCCCGCCTCGCGGGTGCGCGGGCCGATGGCCGCGCTCCACGACCCCGACCCCGAGCGGCTCGGCGCCTGGCTGGCGGCGCGCGGCATCGTGGTCGCGCCGCGCGGACGCGCCGTCCGGCTGTCGCTGCACTACTACAACACGCTCGCCGACGTGGAGGCGGTCTGCGCCGCGGTCGCGGAGTACCGGGCCCGCCACTAGGAGGCGCCGGACGGCCCACCGGCACCGGCTGCTCTCCCGCCGCCGGTTCGGCTCCGACCTGATCGCGCTGGAGCGGGCTGATCACAATCAGGTCGGCGGCACTTCCGGTCCGTGAGCCGGCGTGGTTGTGTGCCCCTGTGACACGGGACGCGGGAAGAGTCGTGATCGGCCGCTACCGGCTGGTGGAGGTGCTGGGCGAGGGCGGAATGGGCGCCGTCTGGCGCGCGCATGACGAGCGGATGCGCCGGGACGTGGCGCTCAAGCAGCTCAAACTCCCCCCGGGCCTGGACGTCGGCGAGCGCGAGCATCTCGTGGCGCGGATGGAGCGGGAGGCGCGGTCGGTCGGGACGCTCCAGCACCCCGACGTCATCACCGTCCACGACCAGTTCCACGACGAGGACGGCCTGCCCTGGATCGTCATGGAACTCGTGCGCGGCCGCTCGCTCGCCGCCGTCATCGGCGACGAGGGCCCGCTGGACGAGGCGCGCGTCGCCCGCGTCGGTGCCCGGATCGCCTCCGCGCTCGCCGCCGCGCACCAGGCCGGGATCGTGCACCGCGACATCAAGCCCGCCAACGTCCTGCTGGAGGACGAGCGGGTCGTCGTCACCGATTTCGGGATCGCCGCCGTCGCGGGGGAGACGACCCTCACCGCGAGCGGCGCCTTGGTGGGCACCCCCGCGTATCTGGCACCCGAACAGGTGAACGGCGGCGAGGCCACCGCCGCGTCCGATGTCTGGTCGCTCGGTGCCACTCTCTACGCCGCAGTGGAGGGCCGTCCCGCGTTCACCGGCGGCACTCTCGCCGCGCTTCTTCTGGCCGTTTCGCGGGGCGAACCCGCACCCGCCCAGCGCGCTCGGCGGCTGGCGCCCGTGCTGCGCGACCTGCTGCGTCGCGACCCCGCGCGACGTCCCACCGCCGAGGCCGCCGCCGCGACCCTGACCGCACTGGCCGATCCGGCACCCGCTCCCGCGCCGGACATGCCGGCGTTCCCGCAGCCCACGCGCCGCGCCTTTCTCGTCTCCGGGGCCGCCGCCCTGGCGGCGCTCTCCATTCCGGTCGGCTTCGTTCTCAGGCGCCACCAGCGGACCGCCCCGCGCCGCGCCATGTCGACCCCCGCGTCCTCGCGGTCCGCCGGGCGCCCCCTCATCGGCCACACCGGTCCCCTCACCGCGCTCGCGTTCAGCCCCGATGGAAGGACGCTCGCCACCGCCGGCGAGGACAGGACGGTGCGGTTGTGGGACCTGGCCACTCGCGCCCCCACCGGCAGGCCCTTCGTCGGCCATTCCGGCGCGGTCCGGTCGCTGGCCTTCAGCCCCGACGGGAAGACCCTGGCCACCGGGAGCGACGACAAGACGGTGCGCCGATGGGACATGGCGACCCGCTTCCCGATCGGCGAGCCTTTCGCCGAGCACACCGATGCCGTCCGGTCGCTGGCCTACAGCCCCGACGGGAAGACCCTGGCGGCAGCGGGGCAACTGGTGTTCCTGTGCGACGCGGACACGCTCAAGATCGTCGGCGACCCGTTGGTGACCAGCGGTCTCGTCGGCACGGTCGCCTACAGCCCCGACGGCAGGACCCTGGTCACCGCGAGCAACGACAACATCGTGCGGCTGTGGGACGTCACGGCGCGCACCCCCCTCTTCCGGCGGCTCAAGGGCGACACCAACGCCGTCGGCGCGGTCGCGTTCACCCCCGACGGCAAGACCCTGGCCACCGCGGGCCACTCCTGGGCCGTGCGGTTGTGGAACATGCGCACGCGCGTCCCCGCCGGCGAGCCGCTGGTGTCCAGGGACGCCGCCGGCGCGGTCGCGTTCAGCCCTGACGGGAGGACGCTCGCCACCGCGAGCCGGGACAACACGGTGCGGCTGTGGGACGCGCGCGCCCGCACCCCCCTCGGCCCGTCCCTCACCGGCCACACCGGCGCGATCACCGCGCTGGCGTTCAGCCCCGACGGCAGGACGCTCGCCAGCGCGAGCGACGACCGCGTCGCACGCCTGTGGAACGTACCCCCCACGCCCCACCGGACCCCCGCCCGGACCGGCGGCTAGGTCGTCGCGCACGCGGTGGCCGGGAGCGGGTCCTCGGCCGCGCGCAGGGGTTCCCGGCCCAGCCGCCTGATCGGCCCGACCAGCAGCAGCGCCGCCACGATGCCCGCCGTGACCAGCGCCGACATCCCCATGAAGGCGCGCGGCTCGACCACCGTCGTGACCGGGCCGGCCACCGCCTGCCCGACCGCCATGCCCGCCACCGAACCGGCCACCTGATAGGCGTTGACGCGGTTGAGCACGTCCGGCGCCACCTGGGTCTGGACGCTCGTCGACCACATCACCGACCAGAACGCCATCGCGCAGCCGCCGAGCAGGTGCCCGGCCATCAGCGCCGGCAGCGGAGCGCCGAGCGCGACCGTCAGCGGCGCGGGCACGTAGCCGACCAGCGCCACCGCCCCGGCCGCCAGCGGCCTGCGCGGCCGGAGCCTGATCGCCACCAGCCCGCCGAGCACGGTGCCGAGGCCGAGGGCCGCCATCACCCAGCCGTAGTCCGACCCGATGACCTGCGAGGCCAGCGGCACCGACGGGCCGATCACGAGGACGCCCCAGAAGACCCAGACCAGGATCACCGACCACATCCACGTCCTGGCCCTGAACTCCTCCCAGCCCCGGCGCAGGTCGCTGAGCACGTCGGAGGGTTCCGGCGTGGGCACCGCGACCCGGACCAGCAGCAGGCACACCCCGCTGACCAGGAACGTCGCCGCGTCCACGGCGTAGACGACGACGGGGCCGGTGAGGGTGATCAGCACCCCGGCCAGCGCGGGCCCGGTCAGCTGCGTGACGGCCTCCGCGATCTTCAGCGTCGCGTTGGCGCGCTGCGGGTCGTCCGAGACGAGCGGGACCATGCCGTAGACGCCCGGCTCGAACACCCCGGCGGCCATGCCCGACAGCACCGCCATGACCAGCAGCAGCGCGTACGGGGGAGCGCCGCCCACGAAGGCGACGGCGATGGTGCCCTGGGTGAGCACGCGGACCGCGTCCGCGCCGATCATCAGGCGGCGGGCGCCGATCCGGTCGGCGACGACCCCGCCGAACAGCATGACCAGCACGGCCGACGCCGTCCAGAGCGCGAGGACGTAGCCGACGCCCGCGATCCCGTAGTACTCACCGATCGCCAGCGCCGAGGCGACGGGCATCATCGCGTCGCCGAGCAGCGAGACCGTGCGGGCCCCGAAGTAGAGGCTGAAGCTCCTCGTCCACATGAGCCCCAAGTCTGGATTTCTCCAGCTCAGTTCGCCGGTGTCCTAAATGACATCATTAGGTACATTTGCGCCATGCCCCTCGACTGCCCGGAGACACCGCCGGCACCCGCCGACCCGCATCGCGTGGTCGCCCTGGTCGCCCCTCACCAGGAACTTTATCCGGTCACCTCCGCCTCGGCCGTCTTCGGCTACCACGGCCCGGACATCCCCCAGCACTACAGCTTCCGCCTGTGCGCGGAGCACCCCGGCTCGCTGTCCACGACCCTGGGCGCGCCCATCCAGGTGGACGGCGGCCTCGACGCCCTCGACGAGGCCGACACCGTGCTCATCGCGGGCTGGACGTTCACCCCGTCGCCCGCCGTGCTCGACGCCGTGGCGCGGGCGCACGCCCGGGGCGCCCGCGTCGTCGCCGTCGCCGCCGGGATCTTCATCCCCGCCGCGCTCGGCATCCTGGACGGCCGCCGTGTCTCCGTCCACTGGGAGCTGGCCGCCGACCTCGCCGAACGCCACCCCCGCGTCGTCCCCGACGGCACCGTCATCTACGTCGACGACGGCGACGTCGCCACCGCCGGGGCCTCGGCCGCCACCCTCGACCTGTGCCTGCACCAGGTCCTCCAGGAGCACGGCGCCGCCTACGCCATGCGCGTCGGCCGCCAGCTCGCGGCCGGGCCGCACCGCGAGGGCTGCCAGCGCCAGTACCCCCCGCTCCCCACCGCCGGCCCCATGCCCGACTCGCTGGCGCCCCTGCTCGAATGGCTGCTGACCCGGCTGCCCGAGCAGATCACCGTCGAGGACATGGCCGCCCGCTCGGGCGTCTCGCCGCGCACCCTCACCCGCCAGTTCGCCGACCAGCTCGGCGTCCCGCCCGGCCGCTGGCTGCTGGAGCGCCGCCTCGCCGCGAGCCGCGCCCTGCTGGAGGAGACCGACCTGCCCGTCGAGACCATCGCCACCCGCGTCGGCCTCTCCTCGGCCGTCAACCTCCGCCGCCGCTTCCACACCGCGCTGCGCACCACCCCGGCCGCCTACCGCCGCTCGTTCCGCTGAGAGCGCCGGGCGGGTCGCACGCCCCGCCCGGCGCCCTCACCGGCTCAGGTCACCGCGTCCCGAGCAGGACGGAGGACGGCAGCCGCGTCGCCACCGCCGGCAGCTTCGCGCCGTGCCCGGCGGCCATCGCGCTCGCGTCCGCCTGGCCCCGCGGCTTGAGCGCCGCCCCGGGGTCCTTCGCGAACGGCTGGACGTCGCCGACGCACACCTTGCCCGCCGGGGGCAGCTTCCCGCTGACGAGGTAGGTCTCGACCGCCCCCGTCACGCACGCCGACGTGCCGTAGGCGGTGTGCCCCCAGCTGTCGCTGGACAGCAGCCGGCTGCCGGGCAGCAGCTTGCTGGAGGAGACCGCGTCGTCGTAGTTGGTCGCCGGGTCGTAGTAGTCGCCGACGAACAGCACGGGCGCGCTCGTCCGCCGGTTGAACGGGCCGGTGTAGGCGTCCTCGTCGCGCACCGTCCACCCGTCGCGGGCGCACTGGACGGTGCTCCAGCCCCAGCCGCTTCCGAAGTAGGGGGCCCGCTTGTCGGACGCCGCCGTCAGCGCGGGCCAGTCCCCGGCCTTCCTCGGGTGCGCGCCGTCGGTGCACAGGACGCCGCTGAGCGCGTCGAGGCCGTTGTCGTAGGGGAAGCCCTTGGCCAGGACGTTCGCCGCCGACTTCTTCTGCTGCGCGACCTCGGCCCGGCGCTGCGCGATGCGGGTCGCGAGGGCGTGGCGCGCGGCCTCGGCCTCCTTCGCCTCCACCTTCGGCGAGGTCGCCTTCCACAGGTCGGTGAGCGAGGGGTCGACGGACAGGTAGCCGTCGGGGTAGTAGAGCAGGCCGAGGATCCCGGCGACGAGGTCGGCGTAGGTGATCTTCGCGCCCTCGATCTCGACGGGCTTGGCCTTCAGCCGCTTGGCGAGGACGTCGAAGTTCTTGACCGGATCCCCGTACGCCGCGAACGAGCACCGCTTCTTGCCCGCCTTGCCGCAGCGGACGAGCATTTCCTTCAGCGCCTTGTAGGAGCCGTCGGCGGACTTCAGCCGGTCGTCCAGAAGCTGCCCCCCGGTGGCGCGGGTGCCGGCCCAGGAAACGGGGTTGAGGACGCCGTCGGCCACCATGACCCGCAGCCGGTCGGGGAACATGTTCGCGTAGTACTGCGCGAGCGCCGTACCGTAGCTGAACCCCAGATAGGACAGTTTCTTGTCACCGACCGCGCGGCGCAGGACGTCCATGTCCCGCGCGGCCTCGGCGGTGGACATCGACCCCGACAGCGGCTTCCCGGTCGTCGAGCACCCCTTGCCGAGGGCCTTGCCCGACTTGATGTAGGCCGCCTGCTCCTTCGCGCCGACCGGGAACGGCACCTGCATCCCCGTCATCGCGAGCGTCTGCTCCCTGGCGGACTTGAAGCAGGTGACGTTCGAGCTGAACCCGACGCCGCGCGGGTCGAACCCGACGACGTCGAAGCGGTCGAGGACGTCCGCGCCGAAGATGTCGGGCGCTCCGTAGGCCAGCGCGGTGCCCTGGCCGCCGGGCCCGCCCGGATTGACGAACAGGCTGCCGATCCGCTTCTTGGCGTTCCGCGCCTTCACCCGCAGAACGGCGATCTCGGTGGTCGCGCCTTTCGGGTCGTCGTAGTCCAGCGGCAGCCGGACGGTCGCGCATTCCGCGTAGTCGTAGCACTTGTACCAGCCGAGCTTCGGGGTGGGCACCCGGTCGACGCGCTTCGCCTCGACCGGGCTCGTCGTGTCGCCGACCTGGGCCCTGCCGGTGCCCGGGTCGGCGAGTGCGCTGACAGTTAAGGCGGGGACGAGTGCCGCGGCGACCACGCCGGCCACGAGAATCCTGGGTCCGAAGCGCATGCGATTCCCTTCGGGGGGATGGAGGCCTTTTCCGCGAGAGAAGCGGATTGGTGCACCGATTCTCTTTCGTCCACCGGCACCGCGTGATCCACCACGGGGACTCGTCCACCGCCCCCAAAGATCACCCCGATGACTGATTGACGCGCACCCCGGAGCGGCGTAGCGGGACCTCGGCCCGGACGGCGGCCCTGCGCCGGTGGTAGGCGAGCGTCGCGAGCGCGAGCAGCGGCCCCCAGACCAGCATGGGGACGTAGGTGAGGCTCATCACGACCGCCGCCGTGCCCTCGGGGAAGTTCGGATCGGCGTCGGCCCCGCCCAGCACCCGGACGATCTTGAGGGCGAACGCGACGCCGAACGCGGTCAGGAGCACCGAGGCGGTCGCCGCCGGGACGATGGCCGCATATGGACGGACCGTCCTGCCGCCGATGAAGGGAATCCACCGGGGCGCGCGCTCTCCCCACGGACGCACCAGCCCCAGCGCCAGGAGCGCGCATCCCTCGGCGACGAGGCTCAGCAGGATCGGCCATACCGAGCCCTTTCCAGGAATGTCGGCCCGGTCCAGCCACTCCTGGTCGAATCCCACGGGAATCCCGGTCGCCATGGCGATCCGCCAAAGACCGGCCGGGGCGGGTGCGAGTGCTGCGGCGTGGGCCGTCCAGACGGCCCAGCGAGGTGGTGTCTTCATGCCCTCAACACTCGGCGGCGCGCCCCGCCCGCCACCAGATGCCGTTCGGCCCCGTCCCACCCGGTGAAAGGGTGCCGATCGGCACGGTCCGGACGCCGGCGCGACGACCTAGGATCGGCGCCATGCACGTCCGCCACCTCTGGCCTCTGGGGCTCGCCCTGGGCTCCGGCCTGGCCGTCCCCGCCCTCGGCTGGACGGCCGTGACCGCCGGCCTGGCCGGGTCGTCCGCCGTGCTCGGCGTCCGGCCCGAAACCAGGCCGAGCACGCTGTGGAGCGCGGGCGCGGCGGCGGCCGCCTCTCTCGCCGCCAGCGCGGCGTTCCTGCGGACCGGCGCCCCCGAGCCCGTGCCCGCGCTCGGATACGCGGAGATGGCGGCGCTCACGGCCCTGGTCTTCGGGCTCGCCCGCCGGGCGCCGCTCCGGTCGGCGGTCGCGCTGACGGCGGCGACCTGCGCGGCCGTCGCCGCACTCGTCCTCAGGCTCATCGAGGCGAGCACCGACGTCCCGCCGGTGACGGCGGCGATCGCCTGCGCGATCTTCCTGACGGGCCCCGCCGTCGCCGCGGCCTCCGGCACCTACCTCCGCCTCCTGGACGCGCGCCGCCGCCGCGCGGTGACCGACGCGCGCCGCGACCAGCGCCTGGCCCTCGCCCAGGACCTCCACGACTTCGTCGCCCACGACGTCAGCGCCATCGTCGCCCAGGCCCAGGCCGGTCAGGTGGTCGCCGCGGGCGACCCGGCCCGCGCCGCCGCCCTGTTCGCGGCCGTCGAACAGGCCGGGCTGCGCGCCCTCGCCTCGATGGACCGCGCCGTCGACGCCCTCCACCCCGACCGGCGCCTGGCGCCCATGCCCGGCCTCGCCGAACTGCCCGAACTGGCCGCCGGATACTCGGCGGCGGGCGCACAGGTGCACCTGGCCCTGGACCCCGGCCTCGCGGTCCCCCGGGAGGTGGGCGCCGTCGCCTACCGGGTCGTCGTGGAGGCGCTCACGAACGTGCGCCGGCACGCGTCCGCCACGCGGGTGGACGTGCGCGTCCGCCGCGTCCGGGACGACGTGCTGGTCAGCGTCACCAACGACGGCACCCGCCGGCGCGTCCCCTTCGCGCGCGCCACCGGCGGCGGGCTGGGCCTGCAAGGTCTGACCGAACGCGTGCGGGCCCTCGGCGGCACGCTGACCGCGGGCCCCCACGAGCAGGGCTGGCGCGTCCAGGCGACACTGCCCGACCGGGGGGCGGACGCGTGATCGACGTTCTGCTCGCCGACGACCAGCAGGAGATCCGCGGCGCGTTCCGCCTCATCCTGGAGGCGCAGCCCGACATCCGGGTCGTCGCCGAGGCCGCGGACGGCGCCGAGGCGATCGAGCTGGCGCGGCGCCACCGCCCCGACGTCGTCCTCACCGACATCCGCATGCCCGTCATGGACGGCCTGGCCGTGACCCGGGCCCTGGCGGGCGAAGGCGTCCGCGTCGTCGTGGTCACCGTCTTCGACCTGGACGAGTACGTCGACACGGCGCTCCGCGAGGGCGCCTGCGGCTTCCTGCTCAAGCGCTCCAGCCCCACGCTGCTGGTCGAGGCCGTCCGCGCCGCCGTCGCCGGCGACGCCCTGATCAGCCCGCAGATCACCGTCCGCATGCTGAGCCGCCTCGCCCGTCCGCGCCCCGCGAAACCGGCGACCGAGCCGCTGACCCCCCGTGAGGCCGACATCGCCCGCGGCGTCGCCGCCGGCCAGACCAACGCCGAGATCGCCGCGGCCCTCCACCTGGCCCCCGGCACGGTCAAGAACCACATAGCGACGATCCAACGCAAACTGAACGCCCGCAACCGCGTAGGCATAGCCACCTGGACCTGGGACCACACCCCGCCCCCTCCCTAGCCCCTCCACGCGGGACGCAGCGTGCGGGCGAAGTGGGCCGCCGCCGCGTCCGCCGCCGTGGTGACCTGCGGTTCCTGGTCGTAGAAGGCGAACTGGTCGCCGCCGGTCCAGATGAACTCCTTCGGCCCGGCCAGCGCGGCGTGGAACCGCCGCGCCCCGTCCGGGATGGCGGCGTCCTCGCTGTGGACGAGCAGGACGGGCTGGGAGAGGCGGGGAGCGAGCGACAGCGAGTCGTAGCCGAGCCAGTCCGGCCATGCCATCACCGCGAAGCGGTTGGGCCACTGCGGCAGGCCGCCGCGCTCGGGATTGAGGTAGAAGTCGATGTCGAAGGGCATGGCGGCGCGGGGGTCGGAACCGCTGACGACCGGCACGTACTCGACCTCGCCGGTGGCCTCGTACCTCGCCCGCGCCCGCGCGGCCTCGGCGAGCCTGCCCTCGACCCCCTCCTCCCCGCCGTACACCTCCCGGCAGATCCCGGGGTCGTGCAGCCAGGGCGCGATGAGCGCCAGCGACCGGACGCGGGGGTCGTCGGCCGCGTTCCCGCTCATGTACATCGCGGCGGCGCAGACGCCGAGGGCGCCGAGCCGGTCGGCGTCCACGGCGGGATGGCCGGCGAGGAAGCCCACCGCGTGGTTGATGTCACGGACCTTGAGCTCCGGCACCTCGCAGTCGCGGGGCTCGCCCCCGGACTCCCCGTAGCCGGTGAAGTCGAAGGACAGGGCGGCGAGACCGCGGTCGGCGAGCCGTTCGGCGTACCGGTCGGCCATCAGCTCCTTGACGCTCGTCCACGTGCCCGCGACCACGATCCCCGGCGCCGGCCCGGCGGCGTCGGGCAGGAAGAGGTTCCCGGTCAGCGTCACGTCGCCTGCGGCGAATTTCACCTTCGTCACGGTGGTCATGAACGTTCGCTCCTTCGAGGAGTGCGCATGGGGCGGTTCGGCCTGGGGGTCTCGGGCGGCGAGGCGGCTCGGCCCCGGTTCAGCGGAAGTCGTCCGTGTGGGCCTGGGCCCATTGTTCGAAGGTCCGGGGGGCGCGGCCGGTGACGTCGCGGACGGTGGAGCGGACGATCGACTCGTCCAGCGTGCCTTTCACGTAGAAGTCGAAGAAGGCGTCCACGTACTCGGGGGGTGTGGTGGCGAGCAGGTCGGCGCGCGCCTCCTCGTCGGTGAGGCCGACGAACTCCAGGTCGCGGCCGAGGGCCTCGGCCAGCACGGCGACCTGCTCGGCGGGCAGCATCGCGACCGGGCCGGTCGGCTGGAGGATCTCGCCCCGGTGGTCGTCGGACAGCAGCGCGCGGGCGGCGACGGCGCCGATGTCGTGCGGGTCGACGCTCGCCACCCGGACGTCCGGGAACGGGACCCGCACCCGGTCGCCGGACCGGAGTTGCGGCAGCCAGCGCAGCGCGTTGGACATGAACGCGCTCGGACGCAGGAACGTCCACGGCAGCCCCGAGTCGCGCACGGCCGCCTCGGACGCGGCCATGAAACGGGTCACCGCGTTGGACATGTCGCCGCTCGCGGCCGAGCCGCCGGACAGCAGCACGACCCGTTCCACTCCGGCGCGCCGCGCCTCGGCCGCCAGGCCCGGCATGTCCGCGTATCCGGGGAGGAGGAAGGCCGCGCGTGTCCCCTTCAGGGCGGCGGTCATGGTCTCCGGCCGGTCGAGGTCGCCCGCGGCCGGCTCGACGCCGTCCGGTAGCCGCGCGGTGTCCGGGTTCCGCACCAGCGCCCGGACGGGTTCGCCCGCCGCGACCAGGGCCCGGACCACCTCGGCGCCGACGTTGCCCGTCGCGCCCGTCACCAAGATCATTTCATCGTCCTCACGTGCTTCACCAGGGGAGGGGGCGGCCGTCGCGGAAGAACCCGCCGGTCGGGCCGTCGTCGGGCAGCGTGGCCGCCCAGAGGATGCCGGCCGCGCCCTCGGCGACCGGACGCCCGCCGGGGCCTCCCATGTCCGTCGCGACCCAGCCCGGGCAGATCGCGTTCACGAGGACGCCGTCGTTGCGGAGCTCGGCCGCCAGCATGCGGGTCAACGCGTTCAGGGCCACCTTGGTCGTGCCGTAGGCCGGGGTGCCGCCGCCCATGTTGGTCAGCGACGCGGCCTCGCTGGACACGTTGACGATCCGGGGGTGCGCGCTCTCGCGCAGCAGCGGCAGCAGCTCCTGGACCAGCCGCCAGGGGCCGTACAGGTTCGTCTCGGCGGCCGCGCGGACGACCTCCAGGTCGGCGGACGCGGCGCCCTGCCAGGTGTCGTAGGTGATGGCGGCGTTGTTGACCAGGACGTCCAGGTGCCCGTGGCGCTCGGTCACCAGGGCCGCCGCGTCCACCACGTCCCGCTCGGAGGTGACGTCCAGCCGCACCGGGACGACGTCGCCGCCGATCTCCTCGGCCGCCGCCGTGGCCGCCTCCAGCGACCGGGCGGTCAGCAGGACCGTGTGCCCGCGTTCCGCCAGCCCGCGGCAGACCTCCCGGCCGATTCCGCGGTTGCCGCCGGTGACGAGCGCGATCACCGGTCGCCGGCCGCGGGCGCCGGCGGGTTCCGGTTGCCGTCGGCCCAGGTGGCGGTCATGACCAGGCCGCGGATCCGCCACGCGCCGTCCGTCCGGACGAGGTCGAAGCGGTAGTTCCCGCCCAGCGTCCACAGCGGCGAGCCGAAGGGGTCGGCGAGGCGGTGCGTGGCCTGGAACGCCGCCGTGCAGACCGCGGTGTCGCCCTCGACGGTCACCAGGTGGTTCGTGATCAGATGCTGCGTGGCCTCGAACGCGCCGAGCGCGCCCGCCCACGCGTCGACGATCTGCGCCGGGGCCAGCACGGCGGGCTCGCCGCCGTTCAGGCTCGTGTAGTCGAGGGTCACCGCGTCCGCGAAGACCTCGCGCAGGCGGTCCCACTCGCGCTGGTCGGCGTGCCACGCCATCCGGGTGCAGGTCTCGATGATCGCCAGGCGATCCTCCGTGGTGCTCATCCCGCGATCATTGTGTCGATCGGCGGGCGCGTCCAATATCCGCTGTGATAACCAATGGTTATGGATGCTCATCTGCGCGACCTCAGGTACTTCGCCGCCGTGGCGGAGGAGCTGAGCTTCACCCGCGCGGCCGAGCGCCTGTTCATCTCCCAACCGGCGCTCAGCAAGCAGGTGCGGCAGCTCGAAACGCAGCTGCGGGTGCGGCTGCTCGACCGCGACCGGCGCGCGGTGCGGCTCACCGCGGCGGGCGAGGCGCTGCTGCCCGCGGCCCGCGACCTGCTCCAGCGGTGGGACGAGGCCCAGCGCGCGGTCGGCGACGCCGCCGGGGCCTCGCGGCTGACCGTGGGCATGTCGACCAGCGTCGGACGCGGCCTCCTCCGAACGCTGCGGGACCGGTTCGCCGCGCGCCGTCCGGCCTGTGAACTGCGGCTGCGCCAGGTCAACTGGACCGACCCCACGGCGGGCCTGGCCGACGGCGAGGTCGACGCGGCGTTCGTCTGGCTGCCCTTCCCCGGGCAGGACGACCTCAACGTCCACGTGGTGGCCCGCGAACCGCGCTGGGTCGCCTTCCGGGACGACCACCGGCTGTCCGGGCGGGACGAGGTCGAATTCGCCGAACTCCTGGACGAGAAGTTCCTGGCGCTCCCCGAAAGCGCCGGCCCGCTCCGCGACCACTGGCTCGCCACCGACGAGCGCGGCGGACGCCCACCGCTGGTCTGCGCCACCGTGACGAACGCCGAGGAGACCTTCGCGGCGCTCGAAAGCGGCATCGGCGTCGTCCTGCTCGCGGCCGGAAACGCCGAGATCTACCGGCGGCCGGGCATCAGGACCATTCCGGTCACGGACCTCTCGCCGACCGAACTGGCCCTGGCCTGGCGCCCCGGCGACCACCGGAGCACCATCCGGGCCCTCCTCGAATCACTTCCCCCTGGCCTTTAGCCCCCCGGAGAATTGCCAATGCGAATCGCTCGGTTTCCGGCTCCAGGCCGGGCGCCTGCCTCGCGCGTCCATAATCTTTCCGGCCAGCGCAACCCTTCCCGGATCGTCTTCCTGGCGGATTAGAATTTGCGATCGTCCAAGCATGCGATGGCCGGGCAGAGGAGAACGTCATGCGCAAGGTAGCGGTGGTCTTATTGGCGGGGGTCGCCCTGAGCGCCGGTGCCTGCGGCGCCGATCCGGACGGACGGGCCGTGGACGCCTGCGCACTCGTCGACCCCGACCTCGCCGCGTCCCTCGTCGGCGACCGCACCGGTGAGCCCGTCGAGTCCAGCCGCCGCGCCTACTCCGCGTGCATGTGGGAAGGCGGCGACGAACTCGATTCCGACAGACTCACCGTCGACGCCGCCACCTACGACCGAGACGACGGCGAGGCCGCTTCCCGGGATTACCGCTACCTCTCCACGACCTGGAAATGCACCGCCGCCGTCACCGTCCAGAAGGCCGCCGGGTCATCGGCCTGTCGCTACCAAGCCGAACTGAACACCGGCATCGTTCTCAACCATCACGGAACCGTCGCGCGCATCGCCTATAGGGGACCCAAAACCCCTCAGCACGATCCAGCTCGCCAGGCCGCGATCGCCGACCAACTGGCCGCCAGGGCATTCTCGGTTCTGTAGGCCCACGGCTTCGGCGCCTCGGGTGGTCGATCCGTCCACGCGCGGAGGTCAGGGGTCGCCTGGTGAGCGGGGGGCGTCCGCCTCGTCGCCGAGGCTGAGCAGGAGGGACCGCAGGATCGCGGCGAGTTCGTCCTGCTGGTGCGGGTCGAGTGCCGCGAGGATGCGGCGTTCGTTGTCGAGGTGGGCGGCGACGGCGCGGTCGATGAGGTCGCGGCCGGCGGGTGTGAGCGCGACGATGACCGTGCGCCGGTTGGCGGGGTCGAGGTCGCGCGTGACATAGCCCTTGGCGACGAGGCGGTCGAGCCGGTTGGTGACGGCCCCCGACGTCACCATCGACGAACGGGCCAGCATGCCCGCCGTCAGACCGTCCGGGGAGCCGCTGCGTCGCAGGGTGGCGAGGACGTCGAACTCGCCCCGTTCGAGACCGAACTCGCTGAAGAGCGATTTGAGTTCGCGCTCGGCCAGCCGCGTCGCCCGGGAGAGGCGTCCGAGAACGCTCATGGGCGACGGATCGAGGTCGGGACGGGCGCGGGCCCACTGCTCCAACACGAGGTCGACGGCGTCACGCGCCACGGCCGCACCTTTCAACGCTGAACTGTTTGACATCAAGTTAGCACCGGACCTACCGTCCTCAGCGTTGAACATTTCAGCGTTGAAAGGTTGCTCATGTACCGTCCCGCACTCTCCGCCATGCTGGTGTTCGGGCTCGCCGCCGGGATGGGAGCCCCGGCACGGGCGTCCGCCGACGCTCCCCGCCCCGGTGCGGCGGTGTTCCCGGCCACGATCCGGCTGCCGAACGGGTTCCAGCCCGAAGGCATCGCGACCGGACCCGGCCCGGTCGCCTACATCGGCTCCATGGCCGACGGCTCCGTCTACCGTGCGGACCTGCGCACCGGCGGCGGCGCGATCCTCAGCCGAGGAACGGGCACGCAGGCCCTCGGTCTCAAGTCCGACCCGAGCGGACGGCTCTTCGTGGCGGGCGGGACGGGCGGCGACGCCCGGGTCCTCGACACCCGCACCGGCCGGGTGCTGGCCTCCTACCGGCTGGCCGCCGGCCCCGCCTTCGTGAACGACGTCGTCCTCACCCAGGACGCCGCATGGTTCACCGACTCCACCAACCCGGTGCTGTACAAACTGCCGCTACACGGTGGGCGGCTGCCCTCCGCGGCCGTCCCGATCCCGCTCACCGGCGACCTCGTGTACCAGGGCGGCGAGGGCAGCGCCGCCTTCAACGCCAACGGCATCACCCCGACGCCGGACGGCCGCGGCCTGGTCGTCGTCCAGTCGAACACCGGCGGACTGTTCCGCGTCGACCCGGCGACCGGCGCGACCCGCCGCGTCGACCTGCACGGCGAGTCGCTGCCGGAAGGCGACGGCCTGCTGCTGCGCGGCCGGACGCTGTTCGCGGTGCAGAACCGCTTCGACACCGTGGCCGTCCTGCGACTGAACGCGGCGGGGACCGAAGGCCGCGTCCTGCGGCGGGTGAAGGACGCACGGCTCGACCTGCCGACGACCGTGGCCGCCTTCGGCTCCCGGCTCTACCTCCCCAACATCCGGTTCTTCGCCAGCGGACCGACCCCGCACATCTCCTACAACGCCGTCGCGATCCCTCGTCCCTGAGCGCTGCGCCGTCCGAGGTTCCACCCGTCGCCGGGATTATTTACCCCTAGGGGGTATGTTACGGTCTCGCACATACCCCCTACGGGTAAGTCTCAGGAAGGGTGAACCCTCATGTCCGCAGATCCGAGGCGCTGGTGGGCGCTCGCCGTGCTCGCCACCGCCCAGTTCATGGTCATCATGGACACCTCGATCATCGGGGTCGCGCTCCCCGACATGCAGCGCGACCTCGGCTTCTCCCAGGGCGGCCTCCAGTGGGTGTTCAACGCCTACGTCGTCGCGCTCGGGGGTCTGCTGCTGCTCGGCGGCAAGCTGTCGGACCTGTTCGGGGCGCGGCGCGTCTTCGCGGCGGGGTGGACGGTGCTGATCGGCGGCTCGGTGGTCGCGGCGGCCGCCACGGGCGCCGAGGTCGAGATCATCGGCCGCGCGGTCCAGGGCGTCGGCTCCGCGCTGATCGCGCCGTCGGCGCTGACGCTGCTCATGGTCCTGTTCTCGGCGCGGCCCAGGGAACTGGCCAAGGCGATGGCCTTCTACGGCGCCGCGGCCCCGGCGGGCGGCACCGCCGGCGTGTTCCTCGGCGGCGTCATCACCGAGTGGCTGAGCTGGCCCTGGGTGTTCATCATCTACATCCCGATCGGCCTGGCCACGCTGGCCGCGGTTCCGGCCGTCCTGCCGAACGTCCCCGGCCGCCGCACCGGCCTGGACGTGCTGGGCGCGCTCGCCGTCACGGCGGGGCTGGCCCTCGCCGTCTACGCGATCGTCCAGGCACCCGGGCGGGGCTGGGACGCCCCGGCGACCGCCCTCCAACTCGGCGGCGCCGTCCTGCTGCTGGCCGCGTTCGTCGGCGTCCAGCGGATCACCCGCAGCCCGCTGATGCCGCTGTCGGTGTGGCGCACCCCGAACCTGGCCGGCGCCAACGTGGCGATGACACTCCTGGGCGCCGCCTGGATCCCGATGTGGTACTTCCTCAACCTCTACCTCCAGCAGGTCCTGGGCTACGGGGCGTTCCCGAGCGGCGCGGCCCTGCTTCCGATGACGGCGCTGATGATGGTGCTGATGGTCGGGGTCACCGGACGGCTCATCGCCCGGTTCGGCACCAAGCCGCTCATCGTCACCGGCCTCGTGGTCCTCGCGGGCGGCCTGGCCGTCCTGTCGACGATCGACGCGGGCGGAGACTTCGTCACCGACGTGCTGCCCGGGTCGCTGATCTCGGCGGTCGGCATGTCGCTGGTGTTCATCCCCGCCACGATGGCGGCGCTGGGCGGCGTCGCACCCGAGCAGGCCGGACTGGCGTCCGGCATCGTCAACACCACCTACCAGGTCGGCTCGGCGATCGGGTTGGCGGCGATGACCGCGGTCGCCACCTCGCAGGGCGCGGACAGGCTCGGCGACCTGCCCAGCCTGACCGACGGCTTCCAGGCCGCCTTCGTCGGCGCCGCCGCCGTCGCCCTGGCGGGCGCCGTCCTGGCCCTGGTCACCCTGCGAACCCCAACCGCCCCGGCGGACGCGGACGAGCCCGTGAAGGAGAGCGTCTAGGCATGATCGGCTGTACCGGACCCGCCGCCCAGGCCACCAGCCTGGGCGGCACAACCTGTCCAGGGAGTTGCCGTCCTCGAAGGGCCGGAAGAAGCAGACGCCGAGACAGATCCGTGCCGCACAAGCGAACCGCGAGACGGGCGGGAGCGTCAGCTACCAGCGGCGCAGCAGTCCGAACGAGAGTGGAGCGCCTCACGGCCTCGGCTTGGGCCCGCCCTTGCGGCGCTCCACGCCGCGCTCGCGGAGCTTCTTGCGGATGTAGCCGGCGGTGAAGGTCTCGGGTTTGGCGAGCTGGTCGGCGGTACGGCCGGCGTTGGCGGCGTCCACGTAGGCGGAGAAGAGGTCGTTGAGGCGGGTGTCGGCTTCCTCTTTGGCTTGGAGGTACCTGGTCTCGGCGAGTTCCACTCGGGCGTCGGCTTCCTCAGGCGTCATGCGACACAGAGTACCGGCACGGGGTAGCGTCACTCAATGCCACAACACGCCCGCCACATGTGGAGGCGGACATCGCCATCAAGAAGGTCGCGGTCCACCTCGGGCACGCCACGGACCGGTACACCCATGTCCGGCGCGCGGCCGAGGCGGCGGAACGGGAGAACTTGGTCGAGCATCCTCAGGGGCCGCGTGGACGCAGATTCGTGGCGGCGTGGTCGCCCTTTGTCGCCGGATGCGATGAGGAGTCTATGCAGGTGGGGGTGGCGCGCCCGGCAGGATTCGAACCCGCGACCGTCGGTTTAGAAGACCGATTCTGATCCACGCTGCTCTTTCCTCTCTGACCTGCGTCGGAACCCCGCCGGTGGTGGCCCGGCTCGGTGATCATTCCGCGCTCATTCCGTGGCGTCCTGTTGTCGTTCATTCGGAGAGGGCCTTCTCGATGCGTTGGTTGGCGACGTCGCGCTGCCCGTCGATGCACTTGGCGTAGACGCGCAGCAGCACTTCAACGCTGTGTCCGGCGCGCTCGGCGACCTCGGGGGCGTGGACGCCGGCGTTAAGCCACGTCGACACGCTCGCGTGCCGGAGGTCGTACGGCCGTCCCGCCAGCGGAGACTCGACCTGGGCGGGAAGGAGCGCGTACGTGCGCGCTTCCCTCCACACGGCGGCGTACGCCGATCCCGAGAACGTGCCACCACCTCGTGTGTAGAACAGCCGACCATCGGGAGCGGTGCCGAAGGCCTCGATGTGGGCCCGCAGGATCGCGACCAGCTCGGGCGGGATCGGGACCGGCCGGTCCTCGTCCTCCTCGCGATGCTTCAGGCCCCGTTCGTCGAAGGTCCGGCGCGAGTCGGTGTACCGCTTGTTGGCTTGGGGCCTCGTCTTGGTGACGGTGATCTGGCCCCACCCCTCCTCTGGCAGGACGCAGTCCTGTTCGCGCAAGCCCGCCGCCTCCGCTGGACGCAGCGCGGCGAAGTACATGCACGCGAACATCGCGACCAGCATGGGGCCGCGCGTGCGACCGACATAGCTCACGGCCGTCAGGAGTTCGCGGGCCTGCCGGGGGTTGACCACAACCCGCCGATCGACGGCGTTGCTCTGCCTGGTCGGCTTCCACTTGATCCGATCCAGGGGATTGGCCGCCAGTTCACCGAGTTCGACGGCGTATTCGAGAGCGTGATGGAAGACCGCCCACTTACGCCGGAAGGTCGACGTCGCGGCCGCCTTTCCGTCGAGAAGGACCGCGAGCGCCTCCACAGCGGCACGGGCGTGGCGCGGCTCTTCCAGGTCTCTCATCGGCAGCGAGGCTTCCTCAAGCCAGCGCAGCGCTGCGGCACCTTCATGGCCCGGCTCGGAGCAGCGATCCTCTGGGAGGAACACGTGGTCGCGAAGCGTCCGGCGCAGGACGTCGACACTGGGACGGCCCCTGCGGTCGGTCACCAGCACGGGTGTAACCGCGGTCAGTGACTCGGTGGCGGCTTGTCGGGACGTGGCAGCCTGATGCGGCCATCTGATGCGGACGTAGGCGGTCGCGAACTCCAGCCAAGTACGTGCGTTCTTGGCCTTGAGCATGGATTCCGGCAGCCCGGTCACCGTGTCGAACCACTCGCCCCGCTTGGCGGCCTGCCGAAGATCAGACAGGTAGTTCTTCGCCAGTTCCGAGCCGCGGATCGTGGTGGACTGCTTCTCGCCACCGACCACCCACCGCACGACGTACGAGGGCTGCTTGCTGGACGCGTTCCGCTTGATCTTCCAGAACTTGACGTCGTAGGACTTCACGCGTCGACCTCGTGGTCGGCGAGCCACGCGTCGAGGACGGACCTGCGGACCCGGTACTCCCCGTTGGGGAGCCTGACCATGGGCTTGGGCGTTCGGCCGAGGGCGTGCCAGCGCTGCCACGTACGGCGGGGAATCGCCAGCTCTTCGAGGATTTCCGGGACGGTGAGCCATCCCGGACCCGTGCGACGTGCCATGGTGGGGGTGCTCCTTTCGCTAGGGGCACGCGGTCCCGGCGCTCGATGCTTGGCGGTGTTGGCGCCGGGACCGCCTGTTAGAGGCGGATCTCGATGTAGACGAAGACCTGGCGGCTCTGGCCGCGCAGCGGCCGGTAGGCCGAGATGTCGATGACGTCGAAGAGCTGCTTGAGGCGTTCGGTGGCCTGGTCGACCTCGTCCGGCAGGCCCATCAGACGGATCTTCATGGCGTGTCTCCGTCCGGGCGGTCTCGCCAGCCGCGAGTGAGGATGTGCCTGGCCTTGGCGCGCCAGGCGGCGTCGAGGTCGATGTTCAGGACGTGGGCGGTGACGTAGGCCGTGATGACGACGTCGGCCAGCTCGTCCTGGACGTCGGAGAAGTCGCCGGTGCGCCGCGCCATACCGGCCCAGCGGCGGTAGGCGCCAACGAACTCGCCGGCCTCCTCGGCGAGCGCGAGGACCTGGCGGTGCCGTTCCTCCTCGACCGGGAAGTGCTTCCGGATGTGCTCGGCGACTACAGCGCCGGGCTCGGTGAGGGTGTGCGGCGTCGTTTCATCGGCGGGCTGAGCGTCAGGGTGGGGCATGAGAGGTGTTCCCTTCTGGTGTCCGGTGCGGTGACGGCGGTCGGTCGTCACGGGCCGGGGCTTGCCGCCTTCGTCCGGTGGGTCGTCGGGGTGGGGCCAGAGCCCGGCCCCGTGGGTGGTGACCCACGGGGTCATGAGGGCGCGGTAGGCGGTGGTGCTCCAGCCTGGGACGGTGCCGATCAGGTCTCTTGCGGCCAGCGCCACCAATTCGCCGCCATCTGCGCAGGTGGCTTGAGAGCGCCACCACTGGACATCGGCGCCGACGGCCACCAGCGCGGCCAAGGCGGCGTCCAGGTAGGCCGTCTTCATCGCGGCGCGGTAGTGGTCGTAGCGGAGGGCCGTCGGATCGTGCGTTGGGGCGGCCTTCATCGCCGCTGCCAGGGTGATGAGCTGCTCCGCTTGCGGGCCCAGGATCTCGGCGACCGGCCGGTGCCCTGTCACCACCCACCCGTCCGCGCAGGAGTACCGTCCTGCGTTCTCGCGCACGGCCGGGGTGCGCGGGGCGACCTGGGCCAGCGTCGCCTTCTGGTCGGCGGTGAGCTGGTCAATGGTGACCCTGATGGGGATCTCGTACACCTGGTCGGTGATCGTGGTGTAGGCGTCACTGATCAGGACCCGGCGTGCGTCGTCGACGGTCACGAGGTTGCGGCTCTCGTCCCCGATCAGGACGTCCCCGAGCTTGGCGGCGCGCGGGGCCAGCATGACGAGCGGGGGAAGATCGCGGTGGCGCAGTTCGCCGGTCGTGGCGTTGATGTGCGGCGTGTGCCCGGCAGCGGGGGCGACGCGGTCGTACGTCTTTGTCGTGCGTGGTGCCAAGTAGGTCATCGGTCGCTGCGTCTTTCGCTGGTGGCGTTGTGGTCAAGTCCG
The DNA here is from genome assembly GCF_009733595.1 of Actinomadura litoris. Classification (GTDB taxonomy): domain Bacteria; phylum Actinomycetota; class Actinomycetes; order Streptosporangiales; family Streptosporangiaceae; genus Spirillospora; species Spirillospora litoris. The sequence continues at coordinate 342,365 of NZ_WOFH01000006.1, forward strand.
GCGGGGTCCTGCTCGCCGTGACAGCGCCGGTGTCACGGGCGGGGGCTGGGGGAGGGAGTTACAGGTCAGAGGGCGCGTAATACCCGTGACACCGCGCCCGTGACACCTGCGTGACAGGTGGGCGTGACGCCCGCGTGACAAGATCATCCGGGCGGGCGCGGACGCTCCCACGCGCAGCCGTATGTGCGCGAGGGCGCAGGATGGCCGCGCCGCGGACCCGCGTGTGGGCGTTCACGCGGCGCGGCCGAGGCCGGGGTCGTCCAAGGGCGTCAAGTCGGCGATGGTGAACGTGGTGGCTGATCCTGTTTCGTTCTTGGTGAGGACGCCGTCGTCGACCAGCCGCTTGAGGGCCTTGTAGATCCAGGGTCGCTTGCGTCCGGCCTTGGTGCGGATGGTGTGCAGTTCGTCCTCACCGGCGGTGAAGGTCGGTTGCCCGATGGCGTGGCGATGGCGGAGCCAGTCGCAGACCAGGCCGAACGCTTCGTCCGGCGGCATCTGTCGCTGCGGTCGGCCGTCCTCGGAGGTCTGGAAGCGCTCGGCCTCCTCGTCGGTGAGGTGGATCGGGTCCTTGGGCCCGGCGGTCACGCTCGGGTCCGGGTCGTCGGTGCGCAGGTACTCGCTGACCGCGTCGCCTTCGCGGCGGAGCCTCTCGACTACGGCCTGGGCCGCCTGGGCGTCGTCGGCCGGTACCAGTACTCGCCTGCTGTCGTCGGTGCCTTTGCGGGGGCCGATGATGCCCTTGCGCTCCAGGGCTTCCAGGACGCGCAGGCACTGGACGTGGGACAGACGGAGCTTGCGCTGCAGCATCGCCGCCGAGGCGAACTGTGTGCTAATGACCAGCTCGGCTGCGTCGCCGAGGAGCTCGCCGAAGTCGTCGCGTGCCTCGGTAGGACGGTCGCTCGGTTCGTCGTTGTGGCCGTCGACGGTGGCGGCCTGGCCCTCGTTGTCGTCCTCCCACTGGGCATCAGCCCAACGGCCGGAGGGGGCGGCGGCCGCAGTGGCGGCAGCGGGCATCGGGATTGCCTTGCCGTCTGCCGGGCCGGACGCTGTGGCGCCGGAGGGGGCGGCCAAGCGCTGGGTGAACTCGTCTCCGGGGCGGTCGCTGGCGGGGTAGGCGGCGGCGTGTGCGCGCATCGCGGTGTTGGCGGCGTTGTTGGTCTTGCCCCAGGAGAAGGTGCGCAGTGGCATGGCGTAGTGGGTGGGCCGGATGGACTTGGCGTCCAGGTAGGCCATGCCGGGGTAGAAGTCCTCCCACTCGTGCGGGTGCACTCCGGCCTTGCGCTGACGTGCCGAGACGCCGTACTTGACGTCCTCGGGGTCGGAGAGGCCGAAGCACATCTTGGCCATCTGGGAGCGGATCAGGGTGGGGATCTGGGTGTAGTCGGCGCGCTGCAGGCTCAGGAACAGCGACCCGCCCGCCGAGCGGATCTCCTTGACGATCTCCTCCAGCTTCTCGGCGTCCTCGCCGGACAGCTCGCTGAACAGCTTGGCGACCTCTTCGATGTGCAGATACCAGTAGGTCAATCCGCAACCGGGCTCCCACGCCTGGTAGCCGCGGGCGGCCAGCCACTTGGTCCGCTCGGGGATCTCGGCGTGCATCTTGCGGATCAGGTCGACGGCGCCGGCCTTGGTGGTCTCGAACCGGTGCAGCGCTGGACGGAGCGGCCCCATGGTCTGGTCGTCTTTGGAGATGTCGATGCAGAACACGGCGGCGTCGCGGCGGGTGATGATCTCGGCGACGTAGTTCCACGCTCCGCCGATCGACTTGCCGGATCCGGTCCGGCCCATGACCTGCAGGTGGTGGCCGGTGAAGCGGTGCTCGACGTAGTCGCCGTCCTGGTAGACGGCGACTCGGAGCGGTTCGCCCACCGAGGCGCCCGGGCGGGACGGTCCGGGCCAGGCGATCGGCTGCTTGATCCGGCGGGGGTCGGAGAAGGTGATGTGCGCTTGGGAGGCGTCGTCCTCGTCTTGGGCGACGATCACGCTGCCGGGCGGCAGTTTCATGCCCGATTCCATGTGGTCGGTGTTCTTGATCGCGTCCTCTGCGGTCTTCTCACCGGCGGGCAGCGCCATCTTGCCCTTGACCTTGTGCTCGGTGACCTCGGTCGTCCGGACCTTGGCGCCCTTGAGCCCGAACGAGGCTTTGGCCTGGTCGAACAGCATCGCCAGCGGGTCACCGCTGTGCGCGGCGTCCGATGGCGTCTGCCGGATGACGGCGCGGATGTTCCAGCCGATGGCCAGGGTGGCACCGCCGAAGGCCAGCAGCATGAGCGTGACCTGCTGGGTGATCCCGGTGATGGTGGCGATGGTGAACCACAGCCCCGCGCCGAAGGTCGTCAGCGTCGAATGGGTGCGGCCCAGCAGACCGCGCTGATGGGAGACGGCCCAGGTCAGGCCCGTGAGGGTGACGGTGGACAGGGTCCCGGCCATCGTCGCCCACGTCACCGCCGGCGGCGCTCCCCAGACGGTGTGCGCGATCGTCGCGGCGACGGTCAGCAGGCCCAGCAGGACCCACGGCGGGACGAGGACGCCCACTTTCGACACTGCCGAGACGGCGATGCGCTCCATGGTGGCGTCCTGTGCGATCTGCAGGGTCGGGGTCTTGCGCGCCATCACAGATCGACCCTTCCGGTGTAGCGGCCGCCGCGTCGGCCGCGCAGGTCTGCGGGGCCGACGGCGAGGAACTCCTGGCGGTACTGGACGTGGAACTTCACCGACTCGGCGCTGATGGCCAGCGCCAACTCGCTGGCCTTGCGCAACTTCCCGGCGACCCGAGCGGCCTGCAGCTTGACGTCGAGGCCGAACAGCAGCGGATGTCCCTCCAACTGCTTCATCGCGGCTTCGGCGGCAGCGGCGGCGTTGTCCAGCTCGTAGGCCAGGTCATGGCCGAACCGCTGGGTCGCCCTCGCGTACTCGGCGACATGCTTGCCGACCTTGCCGCGGAACTCGATGTCGCCGATCCGGTCGATCATCTGTTCACCGGTTCCCATGACTGACCTCCTCAGATAGCGGTGTGACAGCCCGGGGAGTCGGCCGGGTGGACGACTCCCCGCGGCGTGTGATCACTCTTCGGCCGCCTCGGCGTCCTTCTCGGCGTCCTCGATGGCCTTCTCGACGTCCTCGCGGTGCGCGGCATCGGAGAATTGGCGGCGGTAGGCGCGGTGGAATTTCTCGCCCTGCTCGGCCAGCCCGGCGGCCAGGTCCTGGGCCCGCTGCAGCCGCTTGGCCACGCGCCGAGCCCGGACGCGTGAGTCCAGCCCGAACAGCAGGAGATGTCCGCGCAGCCCCTCCATCGCCGCCCGCGAGTCGGTCGTGGCGGCTCCCAGCTCGAACTTCCACCGGTTGGCCAGCGACTCCAGTTGCTTGCCGTAGCTCTGGAACGCCTCCCCCAAGCGGCCCTCGAACTCGACGTTCGCCAGTTCGGTGATCTTGCGGTGTGCCATCAGGCGCTCCTTCGGCGGGACGTCCGGTCGTCCCGGACGTCGTCCTCGATGACCTCGGCCTCGACCGCTCCGGCCCGGCCCGCCCGGAACTCATCGCCGAGGACCTGGCCGACCCTGCGCATCCGGGGCGCCAGCGGCCCGGTGCCGACGAACGCGGTGATCAGCGCGTCGAGTGCGGTCGCCAGCAGAACCAGCACCGCCCACGCGCCGCGCAGGAAGGGGCCGAAGCGCTCCCATATCCCCGGCTCGGGCGGTGGCAGGAGCCGGAAATGGGTCGACAGGTCAGCGCGGCCTTCGGTGCCCCGGCCGGGGACGGTGCCGCTCATAGCCGCCTCCGGTCGGTGAAAGGGCGCCGGAAGCGGTGTGCGGCCCATCCCGCCGCCAGGGCTGAGACCAGGCACTTGGCGTCGCCGTACATGCCCGTCCACACCGTCAACGCCGTCCACACGGCCAGGAACACCACCACGAACAGCAGCACGGCCGCGCTGAGCGAACGTCGCGTCGGGTACTTGGTCCGCGCACTCATTGGCCCGACTCCTCGTGACCGTTGACCGGAGCGCTGTCGCAGCGGCGCCCGGCCGAGGAGCGGTTCGGGACGCCGGTGCGGTGGCGGTCGGCCAGCCACAGCGCGGCATACGCGCCGACCAGCACGGCCACCCCCAGCCCGAGCCGCTCCCCACCGGCCAGCCCAGGGACCACCACCGTGGCGGCGAGCAGGCAGAACACGGTCAACACCGCCAGCCGCGGCGGCAGGAACCACGGCTCACGCCAGCCGCCGTCCCCGGCCGCCAGGCGCTCTTCGCTGACAGCGAGTCGGGTCAGGGCCTCGGCCGCAGTCGGGTCGATGTGCTCGGCGACCAAGGCGGCCAGGTTCCGCAGGTGGACGGCGCGCTGCGCGGGCTCGGCGGTCGCGGTCAGCAGCGTCCACTCGCGCAGCTCCGGTGCCCGGTCGATGGTGGCGTGGTCCCAGCCGATCCACTCCGGGAACGCGCCGATCACCGCGCGTTCGGTCGCGGCGGCCATCCGCAGCAGCGACGCCGCGGTGGTCAGCGACACCGCCATCGGACGCCCGGCGGCGTCCTCCTCGCGGCCCCAGCACTCGGTGTGCAGTCGGCCCAGCTCGCCAGTGGCGTCGGCGGCGAACTCGATCAAGATCGCGCGGCGATCCCGGTCGCTGGTGCGCGAGAGGTCGTCGAGCGTCTCGCTCAGCGCGCCGGACCAGTCAATGTAGCTGCGCCGGGCCGCTCTGCGCGCCAGACGGCTCGTGATGATCGTGGGAAGGAAGAGCATGGGGGTGACCTCCTCAAAGGGAGAGGGAGAAAGATCAAGTCGTGGTGCGGTGGGGGCGCTGAGCAGACCCGGGCCGCGCAGGACGCAGCGGCAGGTGGTTCGGCTCCGGGAGCCCCGCGAGCACGGCGGACGGGTGGCGGCGGCAGCGCGAGCCCGGCGAGTACGGGTGCACCTTTTGCGCGTTCCGGCACGTGCCGGTATCCGCGGCCCAGAGCCCGCACACCGATGCCAGCCGCCGTGCTCGCGGGACGCCATCAGTCCGCGCTCCGATCAGTGATGTGCGCCGACGGGCTCGACACGACAGCTCCGACCGAGCGGGGAAGATCGACCCAGATGCGGCGGCCGCCGCCGGTGCAGACAAGGCTCAGCGCGCCGAGCTGGGCGCAGATCCACAGCCCTCGCCCGGACTCGCCTCCGCCGAGCCGGACGTCAGGAGCGTGCGCGGCGCCCTGGTCGACCACCTCGACATGCGCATGGTCGCTGTGCACCTGAAGGAGGACCTGGTACGTGCCGCCCTGGTCGCCCGAGCGGGTGTGCCGGGCGGCATTGGTGGCCAGCTCCGACACGCACGTCAGTGCATCGCACACCGTGTCCTCGGCCAGCCCAGAGGCGGTCAGAGTCCGCCGGGCCCAGCGCCGCGCCTCGGCCACCGTCCGCACGTCGTCACCGGCGAACGCGGCCACGAAACGCTCCGGCATCATGACCGGCCCCCGTCCCGATGCAGAGGCGTCACCGACGCCAACCTCGGCGCGGCAGTACCGGCCTCGACACTGCCCGGCGCGGCGGCCTGGCCCTCGTTGCCACTCACCTCGCTCCGCGGCGCGGACAGTCGTATGCGCGGGCGGAACCTGCTGGTCAGCCGCCGCCACCAAGGCCGCCGGACTGCGGTGATGGTCTCGGTCAGCTCGCGCATGTCATCCGCCATAGCGCTGAGCTGGTCGGCCACGTCCGAACTGGTCTGCGCCAGTTGCGCGCGGACGGCCAGCACGGCGAACCCGATCCCGACCAGCGCATGCTCACCTGGGCTCATCGCCTCGACGTTGGAGGCGGCATCGGTCAGCGCACACTCGGCACCGTGCGCGAGCGCGTGCGCCAGGTCGTCCGACAGAGCGGCCTGCCAATCGAAGAACTCGTTGTCGTGCGTCACAGCGCACCTCCGAACTGCCGGTCGACCTCGGCCGTGCGAGCGAACGCCTCGGCGACCAGCCGCGAGGCCGACACCCCGTCGGGCGGAAGCTGCCCGCGCTCCTCCAGGAACCCGGCCAGGTGCACGAGCGGGTCCAGTTCGCCATCACGGGCGGCGGCCACCGCCGCGCGCACGTGCGCCAGCAGCTCGGCGTACTCGACGTTCACCAGCGCCAATTCCTGTCGAAGCGAGGCCTCCGTCTGAGAGGTGTGCAGGGTCGTCGCCATCACCGCTCACCCCCGCCCGCACCGGCCAGCGCCGGCTCCGCATCCACGCGCTCCGCGCGGCCCGCGCTCTGCGAGGCGGCATCCTCATCCGCAGACTCGGCCTCGGTCCGCACCGGCCTGTCCGTGCGCGCCAAGCCGAACCCCTCAGCCCGCGCGGGCATCTCGTCCGCACCGGGACCCGTGCGCAATGCGGTGTTGCGGGCCTGCGACACCACGCCCTCACACCACCGGCGCTTACGACCGGTCTGCGCCATCAGCGCCGGATAGTCCGGAGACCACTTGCCACCGGCCTCGACGGCAGCGAGGATCTCGCTGGTCAACTCAGCCACGACCGCATCACGGTCGACCGGCTCACCGGCGCCCGGCGCGGCCCCGCGCATCCCGCGAACTAGACGCGGACCGGACGAACCCGCATCCGCACCCCGCACCGTGCGGACCGACGCGACCGAACGATGCGGGCCCCGCACGCCACTGTGCGGAACACCGTTCGCGGTACCCTCCGCACCGTCCCCACCCGTGCGTGCGGACGGCACCACGGCCAGCGACCGAGCGACCGGCTCAGGCGCCATCGCCCGCAACGCGGCCGCGCGCTCGGCGGCTTGGCGGTGCGCGACGGTGACCGCCTCAGTGATCCGCTGCCGGATCGTCACCACGGCCTCGGCCGCGCAGAACACCATCGCCGGCGGCACCGAGTGCAGCAGGATCGCCGCCGGATCCAACGCCGCCCACGCCGACCAGGTGTTCATCGCATACGTGCAGCCCAACGCGACCCACTTGGTCGTCCGGACCCACCGGCCAGCGTCCAGACCATGCCGGTTGATGAGCTGCTCACCCATCAACACCCCGATCAGGACCAGCGACACCATCGGGTCCAGCAGCCACGCCGTGACCCACACCAGCGACCCCAGCGGCGCCCCGTCCGCAGCGAAGCGCGCGACGTTGGCCATGGTGAACAGCAGCCCCAGAACCATCCCGGTCCAGATCAGCCGGTCCACCCAGCCCCGCACCCGCTCCACACGCAGCGCCACCACGTCCGGATCGGTCTGGTACGCCCGCACCTGCGCAGCCGCGTCCGCAGCGGCCTTGAGCTTGGCGGCCTTGCCCGTCATCGCAACCGCCCCCCATCGAGCTCCTCCAGCACCGGCCCGACCAGAGCGTTCAGCTTCGCGACCAGCGCCGAGACCATCGCGCGAGCGGCCCACTCGACGCCATCGCGTGGCCCGCAGGGAACCGCGGGAAGCCGATGCATCGGCACCGGAAAACTCAGCGCAACACTGGCCTGCAGGAACGGGCGCCGAGTCACGTCCTCCTCGGTCGGGTGGGCGTACTCATAGCCCTCCCCGCGCAGCTCGGTGGGCCAGTCCCGCCAGGAGAGGTCCCCCTGCCACTGGTAGGAGCGCAGGAGCCGCTCCGGCCAGGGAGCGACCAGGCTGACCGAGCCGATCAGCGACCCGTCCCATGCGCTGCGCTGCACCTGGGCGTCGAGGACGCGGGTGTGCGAGCGGACGTACCCGGGCGCCATCACCGGCCCCGACGCCGTCCGCCAGGAGGCCGAAGCGAATTCGGCCAGCCGGACGCCCGGGGAGTCCCCGAAGTCCTCCCAGCACTCGGCGAACGAGCTGTTCAGCCGGTCACGGACGTACGCTCCGAACCGAGACACACCATCGCTGGCGTACTCACGGTCGTAGTCCTCATCGACCCAGAACGGCCTAGAAGAGGCGGCCATCAGAGACCACCGCCCGCCGCGGCCGACTCCTCGGCCAGGAGCGCCCGGACCTCCGACTCGCGGAAGCGCCGGTGTCCGCCCAGGGTCTTGAAGGAAGGCAGCTTGCCGGCCTGGGCCCAACGAGTGACCGTCTTCGGGTCGACGCGGAACGCTGCCGCGACCTCGGCGGACGTCAGCAGTCGCTCCGGCTCGAACGGTTTGGCTACGGTTGGCATGGGTCGATCTCCTCTCGCTAGGGGGCTCAGTTCGACCCGATCGGCGGCTCCGGTGTGCCAGCACCGGAGCCGCTCTCATCTGCGGTGATTAGGGTGCGCTGACCGCGTCAGCGAGGCAGTCGGCCTGCTGAGCTGTGCACTCCACCTGGACGCGGAAATCCATGTAGCCGTACTCGACGGCATACGCGTTGTAGCCCTGCGGGCCAGGCCAACGAAGCTCCAGAGCCTTGGTAAGCCGCTCGACCGCTCGACGAGCGGCGTCGCGTGCCTCAGCGTGTGGACGCCAAAGACCGACGACCCGCGAGAGCGCGCCGGTCCACTCCTCGCTGCCACGTCCCTCGTAGACGAGCGACCCGCCCTCGGCTCGGATAGCCCGCACCGCGCGAAGCGGCTCGTCCGGCCGGTGCCATGGCTTGAGGGCGTACAGCTCGCCAGCCTCGATGTCCTTGCCCTTCACGATGACCTCCAAGGCAGAAACCAGACGAACGCCCCATACGCCCCAAGGTGGAGTAGCCACACCAGAGCGGTACCTCACTAGTGAGGTGGGGAGCATGGCGGCACCGTAACCCGCCCTCGGCATCCGGGTCAACAACCTCGCTAGTGAGGTTGCGTAGGATGGGGAGATGATCGACCCGACGGACCCTCGGTCACCTTCACGGCAGATTGCGGATGACCTGCGCAAAGAGATCCGAGACGGGGTCTTGGCCCCAGGCGCTCGGCTGCCGTCGGAACGCGAACTCGTCGAGCGTTACGGCACGTCGCCACAGACCGCGCGGCAAGCTGTATCTCACCTAAAAGGCGAGGGCTTGGTCGTTGGTATGCCAGGCCGCGGGGTGTTCGTTCGCGAACGTCCGCCAGTGCTCCGAGTCGGCTCGGATCGCTACGCGCGTTGGCGCCGCGTTCAGGGCAAGGCGCCGCTACAGGCCGAGGTCGAAGAGCTCGGACTCAAGTGGCGTCAAGAGGTCCTGGAGCTCGCCGAAGTCCCCTCGCCAGATTGGGTCGCCAGCTGGTACGAGGTCGAACCTGACACCCCCTTGTTCGTGAGGCGCCGACGGTTCTGGATCGACGGCAACCCGTCACAGCTAGCAGACAGCTACTACCTCTTGGACCTGGTGAAGGGCACGCGCATCACGGAGGAGAACACCGGGCCAGGCGGCGGCTACCGAGTCCTTGAGGAGCTCGGCTACCCGCTGACGCGTGTACGCGAGGAGGTCGCGATCAGGATGCCGACGCCCGACGAAGTTCGCGCGCTTCGGCTTGAGCCTGGGACACCAGTCGCTGAACTGCATAGGGTCTCATTCTCGGGAGACAAGCCGATTGAGGTGCTGCAAGGCATCCTCGCCGGTGATCGATACGTCTTCTGCTACGACATGCCGGTTAACGACTGACGGGGGAGCGCATGGTGCGTCACGCCTGGATGGGCGCTGAGGCGTGATGGTGCCGGTACGCGTTTGCACTGCGGAGCGCCCTGGCGATGACGGCTGCTCGGAGGATCGTGTCTTCGCGCGGCCTAACGCGGTGGTCGTCCTTGACGGCGTCAGCCCCCTACGGCCAGAAGGCCCCCGAGACGGTTGGTACCCGGATGCCCTCGGGCGGCGCATCCTCGACCTCCTGGACAGTGATCCCTCCGCAGACCTGCCCGATGTGCTCGCTACGGCTATCGATCACGTCTCAGCAAAGCACTCGCTCGTGCCCGGCGAATCACCGGCCAGCACAGTGGCGATCCTCAGGTGGGATGACCAGCACATCGACGGCCTCGTCCTCGGGGACAGTCCGATCGTCGTCTTCGGCCAAGACGGTGGCGTGGACGTCCTACGCGACGGCCGCCATGAGGCCGTCGTCGCCGAGCTGCGGCGCGCAGCTCGCCAGACCACCGAGGGCTTCGACACGCTCGACGACCTCATCCGAGCGACCCGGCCCGCGAAGCTGGCCCGCATGAACCACGATGGCGGCTACTGGATAGCAGAGGCGATGCCTGAGGCCGGCCATCACGCCATCCTCCGCCGATGGCCGATCAACAGCGTTCACGCCGTGGCAGCCATGACCGACGGCGTCAGCTGTGGTGTGGACGACTACGGCCTTCCTCCGTCGTGGCCAGCCGCCCTCACGCTCGCCCTGAACGACGGATTGCAGGCTCTCCTAGCCGTCATCCACGAGGCCGAGGCGACTGACAAGGACCGCCAACGCTGGCCACGCCCAAAGACACACGATGACAAGGCAGCCGCACTCGTAGTCTTCCCACAAGCAGACATGACCCGGAATGACGAGCAATGACCGCTCTTCCACGGCATTCAGTGGCGGTCGCCGGCGTCGTCATCGACGACCAAGACCGGGCCCTCCTCATCCGACGTCTGGAGAACGGCCGCTGGGAGCCGCCAGGCGGAGTCCTCGAACTCGGAGAGACCTTCGCCGAGGGCGTGCGCCGCGAGGTCAAAGAAGAGACCGGTCTTGGCGTGGAACCAGGAGCGCTCACCGGGGTCTATAAGAACATGGCCCATGGCATCGTGACCTTGGCCTTCCGCTGCCACGTACTCGGCGGCACGCTGATGACAAACCCTGAGGCAGACGCGTTCCGTTGGGCTACTGCAGACGAAGTCGCCTACCTGACGAACGAGGTCTTCACCTACCGCATCCTCGACGCATACCGCGACGATCTGCGGCCAGCCCTCCGAGAGCACGACGGTGTCAATCTGGCCAGGTCATAGATCAACGCAAATTCGAGATCACTAATCGAAGGGCCGACCATGGAACTCGTGCACAGCGGCAAGGTCAGAGACGTCTACGCCGACGGCGACGACCTGATTCTGGTGGCGTCGGACCGGGTCAGCGTCTACGACGTCGTGCTCCCCACGAAGATCCCCGACAAGGGGAAGATCCTCACTCAGCTATCACTGTGGTGGTTCGACCAACTCGCGGACGTGGTGCCCAACCACGTCATCTCGGCGACTGACGTTCCGGAGGAATGGGCAGGCCGGGCGGTGCGGTGCCAGCGCCTCGAAATGTTGCCGGTGGAATGGATCGCCCGCGGCTATCTGGCCGGGTTGGGCTTGAAGGAGTACGAGCGGGACGGCGCGGTCTCCGGCATCGAGCTACCGGTCGGGCTCGTCGAGGGCTCCAAGCTGCCCGAGCCCATCTTCACGCCGACCACCAAAGCGACCGAAGGCCATGACGAGTTCATGACCTACGACGACGTGGTGAACGAGATCGGAGCCGATACCGCCGAACGGCTGCGCAAGGTCACCCTGGAGGTCTATCAACGCGGTGCCGACCTGGCGGCCGAGCGCGGCGTCATCATCGCCGACACCAAACTGGAGTTCGGCCGCGCGCCCGACGGCGAGCTGGTCCTGGCGGACGAGATCCTGACGTCAGACTCGTCTCGCTTCTGGCCGGCCGACCAGTGGAAGCCTGGAGGCCCTCAGTACGCGATGGACAAGCAGTTCGTCCGCGACTGGTCGTCCACCATCACCGACTGGGACCGCACCCCACCCGGCCCCGAAATCCCCCAGGACATCGTCGAGGCCACCCGAGCCCGCTACGTCGAGGTCTACGAGCGCATCACCGGCCAGACCTGGAAGGGGTGACCATGGAACCCAGGTACGACGTCGACCGCTTCCTACGCGAGGTCAAGGAACTGCTGCGCATCGCAGATGTCGAGACCTCGAAGCCACTAGGGGCCGATCATCCGAACCCACAGGTAGCAGCCGCCCTGCTGCTGCGCTCCCTAGGCATCAGGCCTGTCGCCGACCCGGTGGCAACGCTGCAGCGCACGATGGACGATCCGTGGGTAGATCGCGACGACCGCTCAAGATAGTGCAGCTCCGCCTCACGAAGGCCCGGCCACACGGCCGGGCCTTCGTCATCGAGACCTAGTCCGGCCACGACGCTTCTTCTGCCTCTGCGACGGGGTACACCTCCCGGCGTGAACGCTCCCCGGATAGTCGTCGATCCCGATCTTCCCGAGGATGTACGCACCCTGCTTACGGAGTGGGAGAACGCCAAAGTCAAGCTCTACGACTTGCGAGATCTTCGCCCCTTGTCCGAGGGCGAGGACAAACGCCTACCACTCGTCAGCGGCAAGACCATGGCCACCGTGGCCGGCGGGGTGGCACTAGATGTGCTCCTGACCCTCACCATCGGCTGGGGGCTCGTAGGCTTCTTGCTGCTGTTCATCGTCCCGATGCTGGTAGGGGCAGGCATGGTCCTGTGGGGGCTGACGCCGCGATACTGGCGCGACCAGAAACTGACTCTTCGTCGAGCCCACGGGCGGTACGTCTTGGCTACGGACCTGGACGAGGAATCCCGCACGTTGCTGGCACGCACACACCGGGCGATCTCCACAGTGCTCCGATCCCAAGTGCATGCCGACGGAACACTGGACCACATCCGTAATGAGGTCGTGCTTCCGCGCATGGAATGGGAGATCGCCTCAGCCCTGCGTGGGGTCTCGGAGTTGAGGCGCCGCCACCCAGAACTCCGCCAGTCCTCGGCCAACGACGCCGGTCGCACTCTCGCGGCGACATTGACTGCTCTCAGGCAGCGGATTGCAGCATTGGAGGAGTATGCAGAACAAACAAAGAAGGCCGACGCTGCCGCTCTACTCCCAGGCGACCATGCTGCAGCCGACCTCGACGCCCTCACAGCCCAGGCCCGAGCGGCCACAGCCAACTAACACCGATCGCCCAGAAGCCTGTTAGGCGTCCATTCGGTTGCTTTGGATATGTTGCTGGCTTTTCCGTGCACGATCCGCGACGTCAGCGAGAGCAGATCTGTAATGCTTCCTCTCAAGTTTCTCGCCTAGTAGGACGCGGTCGAAAGTTTGTGGCGAGACAAGCTCATTTCCTGTACGAATGCACGCTTCGATGAGATCGCTCAGCAATTGCCAGGATTCGGACGCGGTGATTACCAGCTCTTTTTGGGGCATATGTGCGCCGTGTACAGCTTTGGAGCGCCTCGTGTACAGGCGCTTGAATTGCTTTTGGAAATTTGCACGCTCATCGAGAACATCGGAGTAGAGTACGGCAGCATACATGGACAAGCGATAGCTTAGCTCTTGTTGAACATCAAACAAAGCTTCGATGCCTGCCCAGGTTCTCGCGATGGAGGTGCGAACATCGGTTAGAAATGGAGCTTCGCCGGCAGAGTTGAATGCAAGGTGAAAAGACGGGAGGCTATTTAGTGCGAGGATCCGGGTCCCGGCAAGAAGGAGCCACTCGAGATCTTCGCATGTTACGTTTGACTTATCGTCCTCCCATTTGGGTCGCCCGACAGGCTCCAGCAAGTGCATTTCGAGTGTCCCTGGCGCGCATGCCATCTGATTCCAGGATATATTGGAGATCCCTACGGCGCGAAATTGGTTCCCAGTTCTTATTCGCAAGGCATAAATTGCCACCTGTGCAAATTTGAGTGCGTCTTGCCTGGTGTTGGCCATTGCTTGGGGAATGAATAGTTCATGTTTCACGACATGAACGTGATGCCCATACAAAGCAAAATAGCCCCTTAGCTCTGGAGTTAGCGCCTTAGTTAGATGCGCGATATTTGGGGCATTGTCTACAATGGAGATATTAAAAGCAGACTCGGTGAATACCTCTGACCCAAGAGAGTGGATCTGAAGGGTGTTGGCATCCTTGGCAAGTTCGTTCAATTCGCGTGAGCGGAAATTTTCTAGGCCAATAAAATGGCCGCTTCGAGCGTCTATCTCGGCGTACTCTTTGGCTTGATTGATCCCATGATGGACCTCTTCTGACAATTTACGAAGACGGGTCGCCGCAGTACGCAACTCGTCGACAGGAGACTGATCTGAAGTCGTTGGATCTTCCATCTGCTGCCCTTTCTGTCGCAGGTAGCATCTTCAGGGTATAGGCATCGGGAGACAAAAGCTGCGGGTTTTCGTGAGCTGCTACCGACCTGATGAGCTGGCATCGAAGTTGCTGGAGAGGGCCACAGCTGACGGGCGGATTCTCGGAGCGAGGTCATGCTGGGTGGGCTTGTGCCTGATGAGCTGTGATGAGGGCCTCGCGCTCGGCGGGGTCTCGGACCCGAAGGAGACTGCGGGCCAGCGCAGCGTGGTGCCGTCCGTCGATCCGTTTGCTCGCGGCCGCCGAGGTTGCGACGGAATGCTGGGATAGCCGCCAGGCTTCTTCGTCAACCCGGCTGGTCGGCAGCGTAGGCGACGGCGGAGGGCCCGCCGGAACACTGGCGACTCTGGCCTGTTCGGGGGCCCGTAGGGTGCATCCCTTGCACGGGGCGTTCAGGTCTAGTTGGTGGCCGTCTTCGCAGCGAACGTCTGGGCAGTGGCGGCCTTGCCGGATGAGGCGGGTTGCGAGTGCTACGGGGTCGCGGATGGGGTCGGCGTTGGTGATGCGGTAGCGCCAGTGGTCCCAGTTGCGGATGATGCGGTCGGCCAGTTCGGCTGGAGTGCGGTGCTGCAGCTCGGCGGCGATGGCCTTCAGGACGCGTTGGGAGCCGTGCTCGGGGATCTGGTGGGTTAGGTCGGGCGGCAGGGCCCGGTAGAGGTCGATGGCGGCTCGGGGCATGCGCGTCGGTGGTCGGCGGCTTGGGCGGCTTTGACGGTGGTGGGTGGGCTTCCCGGCTTTGCCGGCTGGTTGTGTTCGCGGGCGCTGGTTGCTGTAGGCGCCTGCGGCGGGAAGCGGCGGTGGCTCCTCAGGGGGTGAATAGGTGGGGGGTGTCTCCTGTGGAGTGCCGGTTGTTGCGAGGGGTGTGTGCCGGGTTTTGCGCGGGGTGAGTGCCGCTGTGTGGGAGGGGTCCCGGTGGGGTGTGGTGTGGCAGCGGCCGTGGTGGGCGTGGTGCTCGGCGGTCTGGGTGGCGTCTTCTTCGTCCAGGACGGCGCGGAGGGAGAGCCAGCCTCCTGGGCGTGTGGTTGCCTCGATGAGGCCGGCTATCTCCAGTTCGGCCAGGCGGCGTCTGGCGGTTGGTTGTGAGGTGTTCAGGGCGGCTGCTAGGCGAGCTGTGGTGGTGTCGAAGGGGGTTGGTTTGCCGTTGCGGTGGGCTCGGTCGACGGCAGCGGTGTAGAGGCGCCAGGCTTCGGGGGAGATGGTGCCGGTGGGGCGGTGGCGTCCGGCCCAGATCATGTCGAGGGTCCAGGTGGGGACGGGGGCGTAGCGTTCGCCGGTTTCGCGGGGGTGGCGCAGGGCAGCGTGCAGGACGCTGCGTTTGGCGCCTCGGGGGGTGGAGCGGGAGAGGTAGGGGCCGTCCTGGGTGGGGGCCAGGAGTTGGCGGCGGGCGTTGTCTAGGGCGGTGGTGGAGGTGTTGGCGCGGTCGGCTAGGAAGCTGCGGCGGGCTATGGCGGGGGCGCGGGTGCCGTTTAGGGCGTGGGGCATGAGGGTCTCGTACATTGCCCACGTCCAGACGGCCAGGGCGCTGTGGGTGGGGGAGTAGATCAGGGAGCGCGGGATCTGGACGTGGCCGCGGGGTGCCGCGGTCATCGGGGGTGCCTTTGATCATTCCGCGGGTATTCCGTGGGCGGTGGCGTTCGGTGGCGGGTGCTGGCCTGCCGTGGCACACGGTGAGGGGCTGTTTGCGGGGTGTTTGGGCAGGTGGGGGTGGTGATCGGGGTGGTGGGGGTGGCGCGCCCGGCAGGATTCGAACCCGCGACCGTCGGTTTAGAAGACCGATGCTCTATCCAGCTGAGCTACGGGCGCTCGGCGGCCCGGGAGGGCGCCGGGTGACAGTGTAAGGGGGGTGGTCGCTGGGCTCCACCTCTAAAACGGTCGTTACGGGCGGAGGTGGTGGCCGGGGGGTCATATCTTGGGGTGCTGTGGCGGTGGACAGGGAGATGCCGCTCTCCGGCGGGGACGTGACGGAGGGCGTGGTGCGGGTCGGGGACACGGTGCGGAGGCCCCTGCGGGCGCACAGTCCGGCGGTGCACGGGCTGCTCCGGCATCTGGAGTCGGTCGGGTTCGAGGCGCCGAGGGTGCTCGGGGTGGACGAGGGGGGGCGGGAGATCCTCAGCTGGGTGCCCGGGGAGGCGGCGCTGCGGCCGTTGGCGCCGCATGTGGTGACGGAAGGCGCGCTGGAGGGGGTGGCGCGGCTGCTGCGGGGGTACCACGAGGCGGTCGCGGGCTATGTCGCGCCGGACGGGGCGCCGTGGGAGTCGGAGGCGTCCAACCTGGACGGGGCGCCGGAGATCATCGGGCACTGCGACGTGACGCCGGAGAACGTGGTCTTCCGGGACGGGGTGCCGGTCGCTTTGATCGACTTCGATCTGGCGCGGCCCACGACGCGGCTGTACGACGTGGTGACGGCGCTGCGGCACTGGGCGCCGATCGCGGACCCGGCGGATCGGGACGCGCTGCTCTACCGGGCGGACGTGGGTCGGCGGCTCCGGGTGTTCTGCGACGCATACGGCTTGGACCGGGAGGAGCGGAGGCAGGTGCTACCGGCGGCCCGGGTGAGGTTCGAGCGGTCGTATCTGGCGATGGAGTCGAAGGCCCGGCGCGGCGGCGGGTGGGCACGGATCTGGCAGGGTGGGGCGGGGCCGCGGATCAGGCGGGCCCAGGATTGGCTGGAGCGGCACTGGGATGAACTTGACGCGCGTCTCTCCTGAGGGATTGCTTCTCGGGGCGGGATTGGACCATTTGCTGGGCGATCCGAGGCGGGGGCATCCGGTGGCCGGATTCGGCCGCGCCGCCTCGTGGGTGGAACGGCGGGTCTATAAGGACTCGCGTGCGCGGGGCGTTGTCTTTGTTGGGATTGTGGTCGGTGGGGCCCTTGGTGTCGGGGTGGTTTTGGATCGGGTGGGGAAGGGCGCGGTTTCGCGTGCGGTTGTGACCGGTGTTGTCACCTGGTCCGTGGTCGGTGGGACGTCGTTGGGGCGCGAGGGGCTTTTCATGGCCTCGGCCTTGGAGCGCGGGGATCTGGAGGCCGCTCGGGGGCGGTTGTCCCATTTGTGCGCTCGGGATCCCAAGGGGCTGGAGAGCGCGGAGTTGGCGCGGGCGACCGTCGAGTCGGTGGCGGAGAACACCTCTGACGCCGCTGTCGCGCCGTTGTTCTGGGGGGCCGTCGCGGGGGTTCCCGGGCTCGTCGTCTATCGGGCCGTCAATACGCTCGACGCGATGGTGGGATATCGGAACGCGCGTTATGAACGGTTCGGGTGGGCGGCGGCGAAGCTCGACGATGTGGCCAACTGGATTCCGGCGAGGGTGACGGGGTTGCTGACGGTGGCGTGTTCGGGGAGCGCGGACGCCTGGCGGGTTCTGCGGAGGGACGGGGCGAACCATCCGAGTCCGAATGCGGGGCGGTGCGAGGCCGCGTTCGCCGGGGCGCTCGGGGTGCGGTTGGGCGGCGCCAACTCGTACGGGGGAGAGGTCGAGCGCCGGCCCGAGATGGGGGACGGGCGGGCCCCCGAGGTGCGGGACGTGCGGCGCGCCGTGCGGTTGTCGAAAAGGGTCGGGCTCGCCGCCGCGGGAACGGCGGCCCTGGTTGCGTGGAGGTTGCGATGAGCGGGGCCCTGCTGGTGGCGGGGACGACGTCCGACGCGGGAAAGAGCGTGGTCACGGCGGGGATCTGCCGGTGGCTGGCGCGGCGGGGGGTGCGGGTCGCGCCGTTCAAGGCGCAGAACATGTCGCTGAACTCGATGGTGACGGTGGACGGCGCGGAGATCGGGCGCGCGCAATACATGCAGGCGCAGGCGGCGGGGGTCGAGGCGCGGGCCGTGATGAATCCCGTGCTGCTCAAGCCGGGGAGCGACCGGCGTAGTCAGGTCGTGGTCCTGGGGCGGCCCGTCGCGGAGGTGGACGCGCTGGGTTACGGCGCTCACAAGGAACGGCTCCGGGGGGTCGTTCAGGAGAGCCTCGCCGAACTGCGGGACGAGTTCGACGTGGTCGTCTGCGAGGGCGCGGGGAGCCCGGCGGAGATCAACCTGCGGGCCGGCGACATCGTCAACATGGGGCTCGCGCGGGCCGCCGACATTCCCGTCGTGGTGGTGGCGGACATCGACCGGGGTGGTGTCTTCGCCTCCCTTTTCGGGACGGTCGCCCTCTTGGAGGAGAAGGACCAGGCGCTCGTGGCGGGTTTCGTCATCAACAAGTTCCGGGGCGCGCGGGAGTTGCTGGAGCCTGGCCTGGAGCAGTTGCGGGCGTTGACGGGACGGCCGACGCTCGGTGTTCTGCCTTGGCGGTTGGGGTTGTACCTGGATACGGAGGACACGCTTTCGCTGGACGCGCCGCGCCCGCAGGCGAGGGGCCCCCACGGGCGGGAGACGCTGCGGATCGCGGTGGTGCGGTTCCCGAGGATCTCCAATTTCACCGATCTGGACGCGCTCGCGTGCGAGCCCGGAGTGGTGGTGCGCTATGCCGCCTCCGCCGGGGACCTGGCGGAGGCGGACCTGGTGATCCTGCCGGGGAGCCGCGCGACCGTGAGCGATCTGGCGTGGCTGCGGGAAAGGGGAATGGCCGACGAGGTGCTGCGCCGCGTGAACGAGGGACGGCCCGTCCTCGGAATCTGCGGCGGTTACCAGATGCTCGCGCAGGAGATCGAGGACTCCGTGGAATCCGGTGCCGGACGGGTCGAGGGCCTGGGGGTTCTTCCGGCTCGGGTCGTCTTCGGGAAGGAGAAGACGCTCGGACGGCCGGAAGGGCGCGCCTACGGCGAGGACGTCCTGGCCTATGAGATCCACCACGGGATCGCGGAAAGGGAGGGCGGGGAACCCTTCCTCGACGGGTGCCGGCAGGGCGCCGTGTGGGGGACGACCTGGCACGGGGCATGGGAGAACGACGGTTTCCGCCGCGCCTTCCTGAGGGAGGTCGCCGAGGTCGCGGGGCGTGATTTCACCCCCGCGCCCGACGTGTCGTTCGCGGCGCTGCGGGAGGCCACCCTGGACGTCCTCGGCGATCTCGTCGAGGAGCACCTCGACACCGGGGCCTTGTGGCGGCTCATCGAGGGCGGGGCGCCGCAGGGGCTGCCCGTGGTCCCTCCGGCCGGGCCGCCGTCCGCTACCTGACCAGGCCCTGGGCGCGCATCCAGTCGCGGGCGACGAACGCCGGGTCCTCGCCGTCCATGTCGACCTTGCTGTTCAGGTCGCGCATCGTGGCGGTGGTGAGCCTGGGGCTGATGCCGGCGAACAGGGCGGTCAGTTCGGGGTGCTCCCGCAGTACCTGCTCCCGGACCATGATCGCCGGGTTGTAGTTCGGGAAGAAGTGCCGCGAGTCCGACAGGACGGTCAGGCCGTTCGCCTCGATCCGGGCGTCGGTGGAGGTGACCTCGCCGAGCACACACCGGTTCTCGGTGACGCCCTGGTAGATGACGCCCTCGGTCATCACCCGGAAGTTCTTCGCGGGCACTCCCGAGCCGTAGGGAATTCCATACGCCTTCAGCATTCCGCGTATCCCGTCATTGCGGGCGAGGAATTCGGGCGCGATGCAGAACGTCCGCTGTCCGACGGGCAGTTTGGCGATGTCGCCGAGGTCGCGCAGCCCATATTTCCGCTGCGTCTGCACTTTGACGGCCAGCGCGTAGGTGTTGTTGTAGGGCGCGGGCGGCGCGAGCCAGGCGATCCGGTTCTCGCGCAGGTCGAGGTCGCGGACGGCGTCGAACTGCGCGCGCGGGTCGGTCAGCGGGTCCTCGCGGCCGAGGTAGGTGATCCAGGCGGTGCCGGTGTACTCCCAGCCGAGGTCGTTGTCGCCGCTGGTGATGGACTTGCGGAAGGTGACGCTGCCCTGCGCGCCGGTGTGGTCGACGACGTCGGCCCCGGCGGCCTTCAGCGCCAGCACCGCGATCTTGCCGAGGATGAGCTGCTCGGTGAACTCCTTGGAGGAGACGCGGACGCGGGCGTCCCGCAGGCCCGGGATCGGCCGGATCGAGCCCGGCTCGACGGCGGGGATGAACGCCGAGGCGGGCTTCAGGCCGCACGCGCCGAGGGCGAGCAGCACCGGGCACAGCAGCGCCGCGAGCGCCCGGCGCCCCGTCCGACCGCCGCGTGCCATCACAGCCCCTTCGGCGCGAGGAGGCGGGTCGCCACGCCGCCCAGCCAGTCGATCAGCAGGGCGAGCAGGCCGATGAGGACGCAGCCGGTCAGCAGCACCGGCGTCCGCTGGGTGGTGACGCCGGTGGTGATCATGTCGCCGAGGCCGCCGCCGCTGATGAAGGAGGCGATGCTGGCCGTGCCGACCATCAGCACGAGCGTGGTGCGGATCCCGGCGAGGATGACCGGGGCGGCGAGCGGCAGTTCGACGCGTCCGAGGACCCGGGCGGGCGACATCCCGATGCCCCGGCCCGCGTCGGTCAGGTCCGGGTCGACCTGCTGGAGGCCGACCATGGTGTTGCGGAGCGCGGGCAGTACCCCGTAGGCGACGAGCGCGACGATCGTCGTCCAGAACCCGATGCCGAGCAGGACGGCGAGCAGCACCACGACGCCGATCGCGGGCGCGGACTGCCCGATGTTGGCGACGGCGAGCACGAACGGCGTCGCCGGGCGCGCCCACGCGCGGCTCAGCACGATCCCGAGCGGGACGGCGATCAGCAGCACGATCAGCGTGGACACCAGCGTCAGCTCGATGTGCTCCCAGGTCTTCTGCCACACGTAGCGGGGCTTGAGGCTGCGCTCCTCGATGCTGTCGAGGTCGGAGGTCTCCACGTACAGCATCCACGCGGCGCCGACGACGAGGATCACGACCGGTTCGAGGAGCATCCGCCATGACCGGCCGGTCGGCGCGTGCAGGGCGGCGGCCGGCTCCGCCGCGTCCGTGCGCGAGGCGGCCCGGATCTCCGGGGACGGCGCGCTCACGCGTCCGCCGTTCCCCGGCGCCGGACGCGGCCGCGGTCCTTCATCTCCCTGAGCGCGTTCTGCAGGGTGCCGAGCGTGACGGTGCCCTGGTAGACGTCGCGCGGGCCGACGACCGGGACCCAGTCGTGCTCGATCTGGATCAGCCGTTCGAGGGCCTGCTGGAGCGTGGAGCGGGCGCGGATCGGGGTGGCCGTCGCCATGCCGCGGGTGCCGATCGGGCCGGTGACGCCGTCGAGGTCCTCCGGGTGGATCCAGCGGACGGGGCGCCGCCGCTCGTCCAGGACGATCCCGAAGCCGGTCTTCCCGGCCCGGATCCGCGCCAGGACGTCGGCCGCGTCGTCCCGCGGCGCGGCCTCGGGGACCGATTGCAGCGGCACGTCCGCGACCCGGCTGACCTGGAGCAGGCGCATCATCTGCCCGCCGCTGACGAACTGCTCCACGTACGCGTCGGCGGGATCGAGCAGGATCTCCTTCGGCGTCGCGTACTGCGCGATGCGCGAGCCCTCGTCGAGGATCGCGATCCGGTCGCCGAGCTTGAGCGCCTCGTCGATGTCGTGGGTGACGAAGACGATCGTCTTGCCCAGCTCCTCCTGGAGCCGGAGGAGGGAGTCCTGGAGGTGCTCGCGGGTGATCGGGTCGAGCGCGCCGAACGGCTCGTCCATCAGCATGGCGGGCGGGTCGGCGGCGAGCGCGCGGGCCACGCCGACGCGCTGCTGCTGGCCGCCCGACAGCTCCCTCGGGTAGCGGCCGCGGAACGTCGCCGGGTCCATGTCGACGAGTTCGAGCAGCTCGTCGACGCGGGCGGCGATGCGGTCGCGGTCCCACTTCAGCATCTGCGGGACGAGCCCGACGTTCGTCGCGACCGTCATGTGCGGAAATAATCCGGCGTTCTGGATGACGTAGCCGATGTGGCGGCGCAGTTCGGTGGGGTTCAGGCCGAGCGTGTCCCGCCCGGCCACGATGATCTTGCCGGAGGTCGGCTCGATCAGCCGGTTGATCAGCCGCATCATCGTGGTCTTGCCGCTGCCGGACGGGCCGAGCAGCACGACGATCTCGCCGCCGGGGATCGTCATCGTGACGTCGTCCACGGCGGGCGTCCGCTGGCCGGGGTAGCGCTTGGTGACGTTGATCAGCTCGATGCCGCGGGAGTCGTCGGCGGCGGGCGGGCCGGCCGCGGTGGCGCCGCCGGGCGGAGGGTCGGAGCGGGCCTCAGACACGGATGCCTCTCGGGGTGGTCAGGCGGCCGATCAGCACGAAGCAGCCGTCGAACAGCAGGGCGAGCAGGACGATGCCGAGGGTCCCGGCGAGCGTCATGTTGATCGCGTTGGCGCCGCCGAGCCGGGCGAGCCCGGAGAAGATCTGCTCGCCGAGCCCGGGGCCGTTGACGTAGGCGGCGATGGCGCCGATGCCCATGGCGAGCTGGGTGCTGACCCGCGCGCCGGTCAGGATCACCGGCCAGGCGAGCGGCAGCTCGATCCGCAGCAGGATCGCGGCGCGGGTCATGCCGATGCCGCGCGCCGCGTCCACCAGCGTGCGGTCGACCCCGGCCAGCCCGACGACCGTGTTCCGGACGATCGGCAGCAGCGAGTACAGCGTCAGCGCGACGACGCTCGGCGCCACCCCGAGCCCGAGCGGGGTGATGAGCAGGCCGAGCAGCGCGAGGGAGGGGACGGTGAAGAACACGCCGGCCGCGCTGGTCGCGAACGCCGACAGCCGCGCGCTGCGGTAGACGGCGACGCCGATCAGGACCCCGAGCACCAGGGCGACCAGGACGGTCTGGAACACCATGCTGGCGTGCTGCCAGGTCTCGAAGACGAGACGCTCACGCCTGCTGCCCAGATACTCCCAGAAACTCACGGTTCCCTCCGGGGAGATCATTACCCCCTCCCCACCACGGAACACACATGTACGGGTCACGGATTCGGCGTCCGGACCCGCCGCGGCGGTAGTGTGATCCACTCTGGAAGGCGCACGGGGGCCCGTGCCGGCGGCCGTGTCGGACGCCGCGCGCGAGCCCCGTGGAACATCGTGCGCGAGCCGTGTGGAACATCGTGCGGAAGCCATCAGGAGGAACGCCCCGTGACCGAGCCGCGGTCCAGTCTCATCGTCCCGCTGATGAAGGCCCGGGTGCCCGCCGAGGTCCAACTTGAGTTCCCGCTGCCGCCGGAGGAGGAGCCGGTCCGCGACCCGTTCGCCGGTGACCTCTATGTCACCTACGCGCTGGAGGTCGCGGACGAGGCCGCCCCGCTCGGCCGCCGCTACGAGCATGTCGCGCGGCGGCACTGCGCGGAGCTGGGCGTGGTGGCGGGCGAGCTGCGCCGCCTCGCGACGATCAACCTGCGGAACCGGCGTCCCGACCTGAGCCTGAGCTGGTACCCCGACGTCCGCGCGGTGACCGTGACGCTCGGCGACGGCGGCCCCGCCGCGGCGCCCGCGGGCCCGCAGGGCGGGCGGCGGGCGCGGCAGGGCGGCCTGGAGGCGGCCCTCCTGCTGGACGAGGGTTTCCTGGAGAAGCTCGCGCAGGACGTGGAGGGCGACCTCGTCGTCGCGGCGCCCGCGCGGGACGTGTTCGTCGCGTCCGGTACCGGACACCCCGACGGCGTCGACAAGCTCCGCTGGGCCGTCGCGCAGGTGTGGGCGCAGGACCGCGGCGACGGCGCCGACCCCGCGTGGGACGTCCCCGCGGGGAGCCTGCTCACGCACGAGTTGATGGTGCGGCGCGGCGCGACCTGGGAGACGCTGGCCGGCTGACACGGCCCGGACGCCCGACCGTGCGGAAAAATCGGTAGGTAACCGGCGCGACCCCCGCATAGCGTGCGGGCCATGGTGTCGACGCAACAACTCCTGGGCTTCGCCGCGATGGCGCTGGCCATCATCGTGATACCCGGCCCCACGGTGCTGTTCGTGGTGGGACGCGCGCTCGCGCACGGCCGCGCCACCGCGCTGACCAGCGTGGTCGGCAACGAGCTGGGCGTCGTCGTGCTGACGGCGGCGGTCGCGTTCGGGGTCGGCTCGATCGTCGAGCGCTCCGTCGTCGTGTTCACCGCGCTGAAGCTCGCGGGCGCGGCCTACATCGTCTACCTCGGGGCGCAGGCGTTCCGGCACCGGCACGCCCTGCACGAGGCGATGGGGCGGCCCGCCGAGGCCGACCCGGGACGCGCCAGGGAGCTGTGGCAGGGCTTCGTGGTCGGCGTGACCAACCCCAAGACCACGGTGTTCTTCGCCGCCGTGCTGCCCCAGTTCGTCGACCGCGACCTCGGGCACGTGCCGTTGCAGATGATGGTGTTCGGGCTGGTCTTCGCCGTGATCGCGCTGCTGTGCGACAGCGTCTGGGGCCTCGCGGCGGGCACGGCGCGGGCGTGGTTCGCCCGCTCGCCCCGCCGGCTCGCGGCGGTCGGCGGCACCGGCGGGCTCATGATGATCGGGCTCGGCTTCGCGATCGCCACGACCGGCCGCAAGGACTGAGCCCTCTACGCTGGGGTCCCGGACGGAGGAGGGGCCACCAACGTGATGCCAGACGCGACGCCGGACGTGCTCGGCGACGGCTACGAGGCGATCGAGCTGCCGATGGGCCGCGACGAGGAGGGCGAGGTCGTCGCGACGCTCGTCCGGCGGCGCGGCGCCGGGGCGTCCCGGGACCGCGCGGTGCTCTACCTGCACGGGTTCGTCGACTACTTCTTCCAGCGGCACCTCGCCGACTTCTACGTCGAGCTCGGCTTCGACTTCTACGCGCTCGACCTGCGCAAATACGGGCGGTCGCTGCGCCCGCACCAGACCCCGAACCTCATCGGCAGCCTGTCGGAGTACTTCCCGGAGATCGACGAGGCCGTCCGGATCGTCCGGGACGTGGACGGGCACGGCACGCTGCTGCTCAACGGCCACTCGACCGGCGGCCTGATCGCCGCGCTGTGGGCCGACCGCGTGCGCGGCCGGGGGCGCGTGGACGGCCTGTTCCTCAACAGCCCGTTCCTGGACCTCCCCGAGCCGCTCGTCACGCGCAAGCTCGGCGCGGGCCTGGCGCGGGTGCTGCGCTCCCGGTTCCCGAAGGCGCCGCTGCCCGCCAAGGTGTCCGACCTGTATCCGCGCAGCCTCCACCGCGACCACGACGGCGAATGGGAGTTCGACCTGGAGTGGAAGCCGCTGCTCGGGTTCCCGGTGCGGGCGGCGTGGCTCGCGGCGGTCCGGCGCGGGCAGCTCCGCCTGCACCGGGGCCTCGACATCGACGTGCCGGTGCTGGTGATGGCCTCGGCGCGCAGCGTCCGCCCGACGCGCCGGGCGCCGGACGTGACGGGCGCCGACGCCGTCCTGGACGTCGAGCACATGGCCCGCTGGGCGCCCCGGCTCGGCCGGACCGTCACGCTCGTAAGGATCGACGGGGGCCTGCACGACCTGGTGCTGTCCGCCGAGCCCGTGCGGGGGCGGGTGCTTGAGGAGCTGGCCCGCTGGACCGGCGGCTACCTCCCCGCGCCCTGACCGCGTCCTAGCGCAGGATCTTCGACATGTCGAAGTCGTCGAAGTCGGCGACGATCTGCTGCGCCGGGTTGCCGCCCCGCTCGACCCCGAGCCCGACCCAGCCCGCGCCGAGCGGCCGGTCGGCGTCGGTCGCGTCGATGACCCGCGCGCCGTTCACCCAGAGCCGCAGCCGCACCCGCTTGCCGCCGTCCCGGCTCTCGCAGGCGATCTGGACCCGGTTCGGCCCCGTGCGCTCGAACCCCGGGACGGAGTCGGGGGCCGCCAGCTCCTTGCTCCCCTGGTTGCCGTTGGCCTTGCGGAGCTGCGCGCCCTTGCCGTCGTTGCGGACGAGGAAGGCGTAACCGCGCTCGCCGTTGTCGTTCGCGCGGCACACCATCCCGAACCGGCTCTCGGGCGCCCCCTGCCGGACGCCGACCGTCACGGTGGCGAACACCGGGTCGGGGTTGTCCTCCGCCTTCTCCAGCGGCACCCACTGCTCGCGGGCGTCGCTGCCGGCGTCGGTCTCCATCCGGTACTTGCCGTCCTTGTAGCCGTTCTGGCTGGTGAAGTTGCCGCCGCTCCAGCCGGAGTCGGTGCGGGAGAAGTCGTCGCCGAAGACGGTGGCGACCTTGCCGGGCGGGCCGTCCGAGCCGCGCATGGTGAACCCGACCGCCGCGAGGGCGGCCACCGCGACGACGACCGCGGCACCGATGATCAGCGGGACGCGCGGGGGCCTCCGCCCCCGCGGCCCCCCGGTCTCGGGGGGCGGGGGAGTGTCGCCGCGCGTCGCGTCGGGGCCGAGCAGCGCGGTCGCGGTGGCCCGCGCGGGCGCACCCTGTGCCGCGACCGCCGGCGAGGCGCCCTCCCGGTCCGCGGCGCCGTGCCAGCCCGCCTGGACGGTCTCGGCCAGCTCGGCCGGGTCGGCCCGCCGGTGGCCGACGAGCCGTTCGAGGAGGTCCTGCACGCTCGGACGGCGGCGCGGGTCCTTGTCGAGCGCGGCGGCGACGACGTCGCGCAGGGCCGGGTCGAGGCCGTCCAGCGTCGGCTCGCCGTGCGCGACGCGGTAGAAGATCTCCGGGACGGTCGCGCCGGCGAACGGCGCGCTGCCCGTCCCGGCGTAGGCGACCACGCAGCCCCAGGAGAACACGTCGGAGGCGGGCGTCACCGGCTCGCCGCGCAGCAGCTCCGGCGGCAGGTAGCTCGGGGTGCCGACGAACTGGCCGGTGCGGGTCGGGCCGTCGGCCGCGTCCAGCGCGCGGGCGATGCCGAAGTCGATGACGCGCGGGCCGGTGGCCGACAGCAGCACGTTCGCGGGCTTGAGGTCGCGGTGCACGATCCCGGCGCCGTGGACGGCGGCGAGCGCGGTCGCGACACCGACCGCGAGGCCCTCCAGGTCGGAGCCGGGCAGCGGGCCGCGCTCGGCGACCGCGCGCTCCAGGCTCGGGCCCTCGATGTACTCGGTGACGACGTAGAGCGGGTCGCGGTCGAGCTCGGCGTCCAGCACCGGCGCCGTGCAGAACCGCCGGACCCGCCCGGCGGCGGTCACCTCGCGCCGGAACCGCTCCCGGAACGCGCCCTCCCCGGCCAGCTCCCGGTTGATCACCTTGACGGCGACGCGGCGTCCCGTCCGGTCCTCGCCCAGGTAGACCGTGCCCATGCCGCCGCGTCCGAGCCGCCCGAGCAGCCGGTAGGGGCCGAGCTCCCCGGGGTCCTCGGGGCTCAGCGCCTCGCCGTTGTCTCCTGCGCGCGTGGTCATGGTGATCCTGGGAAATCGGGGGGTTCTCTCCGATGAAACCCTAGCGGGCCCCAGGAAACGAGATGTTCGGGACGAGGAGGTCAGCGGCGCGCGCGCCGCGCCCGCGGGAGCGTCCGGAACGGCGGCAGCGTCTCGGCGGTGAGCCCGAACGCGTACGCCACCACCCGGCTCGACCAGCGCTGGCAGCCGACGACGAGCCGGTAGAGCGAGCGCGGGTAGGCACCGGTGAACGGGATGAGCAGGGCGCTCGGCACCATCACGAGCACCAGCAGCGTGTACATGACGAGCATCACGATCAGGTGCGGGATCACGAGCACGCCGCGCAGCAGGCTGAACCAGCGCTTCGGTCCGCGCCACGCCTCCGGGTAGGGCAGGTCGACGAGCACGGTCTGCTCGTCGGTCGGCAGCGCCGGGGGCTTGGCCTCGGCGGCGGGGGGCGGCGCGGCGGCGCGCTCGTCCCCGGGGGCCTCGGCCGTCGCCGGCGGCGGCGGGACGGTCGCGGCGGGCGCCGGGGCCGCGCCGTTCGCGCTCGTGCGGTCGCGGTCCGCGCGGTGCCAGGTCGCCGAGACCGACTCCGCGATCCGCTCCGGGTCGGCCTCCTCCTGCCCGACGAGCCGCGCGAGCAGCGCCCGCGCCGTCGGACGGGCGGCCGGGTCCTTCGCGAGCGCCGCCGCGACGATCGCGCGCAGCCGGGGGTCGAGCCCGTCCAGCACCGGCTCGGCGGCCCCGATCCGCTCGAACGTCTCCGCGACCGTCCTGCCCAGGAACGGGGGGCGCCCCGTCCCGGCGTAGGCGACGACGCAGGCCCAGGAGAACACGTCGGACGCCTGCTCGACCGGCGCGCCGCGCAGCACCTCGGGCGCGATGTAGGCGGGCGTGCCGACGAACTGGCCCGTGCGGGTCGGGCCGTCCGGGGCGTCCAGCGCGCGGGCGATGCCGAAGTCGATGACGCGCGGGCCGGTGGAGGACAGCAGCACGTTGGACGGCTTGAGGTCGCGGTGCACGATCCCGGCGCCGTGGATGGCGGTGAGCGCGGTCGCGACGCCGACCGCGAGGCCCTCCAGGTCGGAGCCGGGCAGCGGGCCGCGCTCCAGGACGGCCTTCTCCAGGCTCGGCCCGTCGATGTACTCGGTGACGATGTAGGGCGGGTCCTGGTCGAGCTCGGCGTCCAGCACGGGCGCGGTGCAGAACCGGTGGACGCGGCGCGCCGCGGTGACCTCGCGGCGGAACCGGGCGAGGAACTCCGGCTCGCCGGCCAACTCCCGGTTCACCACCTTCACCGCGACCCTGCGGCCGGTGGACTCGGCTCCGAGGTAGACCGTTCCCATCCCGCCCCGCCCAAGGCGGCCGAGCAGCCGGTAGGGGCCGAGGACGCGGGGTTCGTCATGCTGGAGCGGTCCGGCGGCGTACGTCGTCATGGGTGCTCGGGCTCCTTGATGATCTGTCTCTCCCGCGCACAGCCTAAGGGAGCCGGGGCCCCCGGTCCCCCGAACGAAGGATCGGGGGCCGGGGGCGGACGGACCATGGTGTAAGGAGCGATCAGGGGATCAGCAGCAGCTTGCCGGTGGTCCGGCGCGCCTCCAGGTCGGCGTGCGCGGTGCCCGCCTCGCCCAGGTCGTAGCGGTGCCCGACGTGCACGTCCAGCTCGCCCGAGGCCACCCACCGGTACACGTCGGACGCGCGTTCGAGCAGCTCGGCGCGGCCGACCGTGTAGTCCGTGAGGTTCGGGCGGGCCAGGTACACCGACCCGGCCGAGTTGAGCCGCTGCGGGTCGAACGGCGGCACCTGCCCGCCCGCCCCCCCGTACAGCGCGAGGACGCCGCGCCGCCGCAGGCTCGCGAGGCTCCCGTCGAAGGTGGGCGCGCCGACGCCGTCGTAGACCGCCGCGACGCCCTCGCCGCCGGTCAGCTCCCGCACCCGGTCGGCGAAGCCGTCGTAGCCGAGCACCTCGTCGGCGCCCGCGTCCCGCGCGAGCTTCTCCTTCTCCGCCGTGGACGCCGTCCCGATCACGCGGGCGCCGCGCGCCTTGGCGACCTGGGTGAGCAGCAGGCCCATCCCGCCCGCCGCCGCGTGCACGAGGACGGTGTCGCCCTGCCGGACCTCATACGTCGAGTGCGTCAGGTAATGCGCGGTCATGCCCTGGAGGAGGGTGGCCGCCGCGTCCTCCAGGCTCACCGCGTCCGGGACGGGGACGAGCCGCTCGGCCGGGACCGCCGCCCGCGCCGCGTAGGCGCCCTGCACGTTCGCCCAGGCCACGCGGTCGCCCACGGCGAGGCCGGTGACGCCGTCGCCGAGCGCCGCCACCGTGCCCGCCGCCTCCACGCCCGGGACGGCGGGCAGGTCGAGCGGATAGGTGCCCGTTCGGAAGTACACGTCGACGAAGTTGACCCCGCTCGCCGCGACGTCCACCAGCGCCTCGCCGGGACCGGGCACCGGGTCCGGCCGTTCCGCCTCGCGCAGGACCTCGGGTCCGCCCGTCTCGGTCACGACGATCGCACGCATACGCAACTCCTCAGGTCTGATTTCTCAGCGGCAACCCGGCCCCCCGGCGTCCTATTCCGGCCAGGTCCCGCCGCCCAGGTCGAGTTCGCGTCGTTCACCGGCGTCGCCCCCGGTCAGACCCATTCGCGCATGGTCGCCACGGCGAGCGCGAGGGACTCCTCGACGCGCGCCGCGACCGTCTCCGGGTCCCAGATATCGTTCCGCGCGCAGTCCTCGAAGGCCACCCGCGCCGCCGCCGTGTGGAACGCGACGATGAAATGGGGCCGCAGGTCGTCGGCGGCGTCGACGCCCTCGCGGCGGGCGATCTCGGCGGCGAGGGTCTTCTCCGCCGCCGAGTACCGGGCCGTCTGCGCGGCCTCCAGCGCCGGCGTCGACTTCAGCACCTGCCGGATGCGGCGGAACCTGTCGCTGTCGCCGCCGCCGGTGGCCGCGCTCGTCCGCAGCATCACGCGCAGCGACTCCAGCAGCGCGGTGAAGGGCCGCTCGTGCGCCGGACGCGCGGCCAGCGCCTCGGCCATCAGCTTGTCGTACTCGCCGAGGAAGGCGGTGACCACGTCCTCCTTGGTGGCGAAGTAGCGGAAGAACGTCCGCTGCGACACCTCCACCGCGGCGACGATCTCGTCGATCGTCGTCGCGTCGTAGCCCTTCTCAAGGAACAGGTCCAGGGCCGCGTCGATGAGCGCCAGCCGCGTGCGCCGCTTCTTGCGCTCGCGCAGCCCGGCGATCTCGCGCCGCTCCTCCACCGCGCAGGGGTGCGCCGTGCAGCGGGCGCCGTCCACGGGACCGTGAACGTCGCCGTCGGGGGCGGCGGTCATCGCTGGCTCCTTCGACCTCTCGCGGACGCCGGGCGCGGGCCCGGCGTCCCTGGGCTTTCCCTGAGGTTCTTCCCCTGGCTTCTATCATGACGCCGATCCGGCTACCGGAACCGGGTTCCAGCGTGTGAGAAAGCCCGCGCGGAGGCGCCCGGGGCCCTTCCGGAGGCCGGGCGGGGACCTGATTGGCGCGGCCGGGCGGGGCGCGTCCGCGGCGCCGTCCGGGTCCATCCCTGGAGGACCGCGAAATCCCCGCCATACTCTCCGGGTTTCCCCTGCACAGCAGCGGTTCTCGGGTCATGCTTGAACCCGGTCACCAGTTGTCGCCACGCGATCGCCCATGGTCATGGAACGGGCATGCCACCACCATGGCGCGGTGCCGGCATGGCGGCCCGACCCGGTGCTGAGGCGGCTGATCAAGTGTCTGTAGTCGATGGGCGGGAGATCCCGGAGGTGCGGCGGCGGCACCTCGCGGCGCTCGCGTACGAGGTCGAGGCGCGCGGCCTGTCCTGGCGGTTCGCCGGGCCCGCGGAGTCGGTGCTGAGCGTGCTCGGCCCGCGGACGCGGCGCCAGGTCATGGTGGTCGCGACACCGGTCGCGGCGGGCTGGTCCTACCTGTGGCCGGGCGGCGGGATGGCCGACGTGGCCGAGGTCACCCACGTCGCTGACCAGCTCTTTCGCCTGCTGAGGTAGCCCCGGGCGGGAACCTTGGGCCGGAGCGGGGGCCCGCCTTGCCTCCGGGTCTCGTGCTTCCCTAGACTCCCCCGCGAACGTATGTTCGAATCTTCCGCATGTCTTCCCCCGTGCGGTGAACATGAGGGGGAGGCAGATGACGCGCGTGTTCGGCGATCCGGTGGACGTCTGGGTGAGTGACGGGCGTCCGGTCCGGTTCGTCTGGCGTGGCCGGCTCCACACCGTGCGGCGGGTGCTGGAGCACTGGGTCACGACCCGCGACTGGTGGCAGGAGCGACCTGACGGCGAGGCCACCGGGGAGCGGGAGTTCTGGCGGGTCGAGGCGACCCCCGACCGGGAGGTCGGGGTGTACGAGCTGCGCTATGACGGCGCGTCCGAAACCTGGCTGCTTTCCCGGGTATGGGACTGATTGTGCACCTTCATGTCGCTTCGGGGTATTCGCTCAGGTACGGCGCGGCGTCGCCCGCCGCGCTGGCCGGGCGCGCCGCGGCCCTCGGCATGGAGACGCTGGCGCTGACCGACCGCGACGGCCTGTACGGCGCGGTCCGGCACGTCCGGGCCTGCCGGGACGCGGGCCTCGGCGCCGCCCTCGGCGCCGACCTGCGCCTCGGCCCCGAGGGCGGGGACCGGGTGGTCGTCCTGGCGGAGGGCCGGGCCGGATGGCGGTCGCTGTGCCGGCTGGTGACGGCGGCGCACGCGGCGGGGGAGCGGGGGCACCCGTTCGTCACCCGGGAGGTGATCGCCGATCACGCGGAGGGCCTGGTGGTGCTGCTCGGCCCCGCGTCCGACGTGGGACGGGCCGTCGCGGCGCGCCGTCCCGACCTGGCGGCCCGGCGCCTGGCCGCCTGGCGCGCCGCCGCCGAGACCGTGATCGAGATCGTCGACCACCACGACCGGGGCGACGGGCACCGCGCCGCGCGGATGCTCGCCCTGGCCCGCGAGGCGGGGGTGGCCGCGGTGCTCGGCAACGCCGTCCGCTACCTGGAGGCCGCCGACCACCCGGTCGCGCAGGTGCTGGACGCGGCGCGCCGCCTCGCTCCGCTGGACAGGCGGCACCTGGACGACCGGACCGGCCAGTCCTACCTGAAGTCGCCGCCCGAGATGCGCCGCGTCGCCGAGGGGGTCGCCGGCCCCGGGGCGGGCGGGCTGCTCGACGCGACGCGGCGGCTGTCGGAGCGCTGCGTCCTCGACCCGGCCGACCTCGGCATGGACGGCGTGCACCTGCCCGCCGTCGAGGGCGACCCGCACGCCGGGCTCGTGGCGCGCTGCGCGGACGGCCTGGCCCGCCGGGGCCTGGAGGGGTCGCGCGCGGCGGCCGACCGGCTCGCGACCGAGCTCGGCGTGATCGCCCGCAAGGGCCTGGCCGCCTACTTCCTCACGGTCGCGGACGCCGCCGCGCTGATCCGCGAGCGCGGCATCCGGTGCGCGATCCGCGGCTCGGGCGCGGGCAGCCTGGTCAACCACCTGCTCGGCATCGGCGACCTCGACCCGCTCCGCCACGACCTGCTCATGGAGCGGTTCCTCGCCGACAGCCGCGAGGGCCTGCC
Source organism: Actinomadura litoris (assembly GCF_009733595.1). GTDB lineage: Bacteria > Actinomycetota > Actinomycetes > Streptosporangiales > Streptosporangiaceae > Spirillospora > Spirillospora litoris. The sequence continues at coordinate 374,953 of NZ_WOFH01000006.1, forward strand.
CGACATCGACCTCGACGTGGAGTCGGCGCGCCGCCTGGAGGCCTACGAGGCGCTGTTCGCCCGGTTCGGCGCGGACGGCACGGCGTGCGTGTCGATGATGGAGACCTACCGGGCGCGCAGCGCGCTGCGCGATGTCGGCGCCGCTCTCGGGCTGCCGCCGCACGAGATCGACGTGGTCGCCAAGGCGTTCCCGCAGATCCGGGCGAGCCAGATCGGCGCCGCGCTGGAGGAGCTGCCCGAGCTGCGGCAGAGCGGCCTCGCGACCGCGCGGCTGGAGGTGCTGTTCCGGATCGCCGAGCGGCTGGACGGCCTGCCCCGCCACATCGCGATGCACCCGTGCGGCGTCCTGCTGTCGGACGCGACGCTCCGCGACCGCACGCCGGTCGAGACCAGCGCGGTCGGCTTCCCGATGAGCCAGTTCGACAAGGACGACGTCGAGGCGATGGGCCTGCTGAAGCTCGACGTCATCGGGGTGCGGATGCAGTCGGCGATGGCGCACGCCGTCGCCGAGGCCGCCCGCGCGTCCGGCGCGGAGATCGACCTGGAGGCGGTCCCGCGCGACGACCCGGCGACGTTCGAGCTGATCCGCACGTCCCGGACGCTCGGCTGCTTCCAGATCGAGTCGCCCGGCCAGCGCGAGCTGATCGGCCGGCTCCAGCCCCGCGACCTCGGCGACCTCGTCATCGACATCTCGCTGTTCCGGCCGGGCCCGGTGAACTCCGACATGGTGTCGCCGTTCCTCGCCGCCCGCGCCGGGACGCGCGAGCCCGAGTACCCGCACCCCGACCTGGAGCCCGTGCTGCGCGAGAGCCTCGGCGTGGTCGTCTTCCACGAGCAGGTGCTGCGGATCTTCGACGTGATGACGGGCTGCGGCCTCTCCAAGGCCGAGGCGGCGCGGCGGAACCTGAACCACGAGCAGGGCCAGGCCGTGGTGGGCGCGTGGTTCCGGGAGCGGGCCCTCGCGCGCGGCTACGACGGGCCGTCGGTCGAGCGGGTCTGGCGGACGCTGACCGCGTTCGGGGCGTTCGGCTTCTGCAAGGCCCACGCCGCATCATTCGCTCTGCCCACCTACCAGTCGGCGTGGCTGAAACGGCACCACACCGCCGCCTTCTACGCCGGGGTCCTCACCCACGACCCCGGCATGTACCCCAAGCGCGTCATCCTCGACGACGCCCGCCACTTCGGCGTCCCGATCCTGCCGCTGGACGTCAACCGGTCGGCGGCGGCCTGGCACGCCGAGCCGGTGTCGCGGGGCGGGCCGTCCGGCATCCGCGTCGCGCTGAGCGAGGTCAGGGGGATCAGCGACGCGGAGGTCGGCCGCATCGTGGAGGGGCGCCCGTACGCGTCGCTGACCGACTTCTGGCGCCGCGCCCGGGTGTCGCGGCCGGTCGCGGAGCGGCTCGTCCTGGCCGGGGGGTTCGACGCGCTGTACCGGGATCCGCCGGTGCCGCGCCGCGACCTGCTCTGCCGGGTCGGCGCGCTGCACCGCACCGGCCGCGCCGACCGCGCCGTCCCCGAGGGGCAGCTCCCGCTCGGGAGCCCCGAGGGCCTGGACCTCGCCGAGGACGTCCCGCTGGGCGAGCTGCCGCCGATGACGGCCGCCGAGATCGTCGAGGCGGAGCTGGACGTCCTCGGCATGGACGTCAGCCGCCACGTCCTCACCTTCTACGACGGGCTGCTCGGCGACCTCGGCGTCGTCCGCGCGGGCGCGCTGCCGGGCCGTCCCGACAGGAGCGAGGTGCTGGTCGCCGGGGTCAAGGTCGCGACGCAGACGCCGGCGGTCAGGTCGGGGCAGCGCGTCATCTTCGCGACGCTGGACGACGGGTCGGGCCCGGTCGACCTCACGTTCTTCGAGTCGGTGCAGGAGCGGTGCGCCGCGACCGTGTTCGGGTCGTGGCTGCTGGTCGCCCGGGGCCGGCTGCGGCGGGCGGGCGAGCGCGCCTTCTCGATCACCGCCACCGCCTGCTGGGACCTCGCCGCCCTGCACGAGGTCTGGCGGCGGGACGGCCTGGACGAGGTCCGCGCCGTGATGGCCCGCCCGGGACCGGTCGCCCGCCCGGTGGGGCGCCGGATCGTCCAGCCGACGGGCTTCGCCATGTCCCGCTACTCCGACATCGGCCCGGCGGGGCCCGCCGTCAGGCGCCCGCCCCCGGCACGCCTCTGGCACGCCAGCCGGGGCAGTTCGGGCTGACGCGCGTTCCGAAGCGACCTCGGAACACCGCTACGTACCGCGGGCGACCTGGAGGCGGGTGATCTGGAAGACGCTGGCCATGCACAGCGCGGCGGCGAGGGCCTGGAACGCGGCGGCCGCGACGCCGACGTGGACGTCGAAGCGGGCCTCGGCGAGCGTCTCGACACTGCCCGCGGTGAACACGCGGGCGAGCAGGACGCCGAGCAGGACGCACGTCCACCAGGCGGCGACCACCAGCCCCGCCGCCTGCCGCTCGGCCGTCCGGTACCGGCCACTGTTCACCCACACCTCGTAGACCAGGCGGGGCGGCAGCCACAGGTTGACGATCGGGCAGAGCCAGCCGAGGACCACCCACGCGCGGTGGTGCCGGTGCGGGCCGGGCGACTGCCGGTAGGCGCGCCACAGCCAGCCGAGGTACAGCAGCCCGGTGACCGCGGCCATGATCGAGCAGATCAGGAACACGTCGCTGTAGGGGGCGAGCGCCCGGTCGGTGGCGCCCGGGTCGTAGGTGTCGTGGGTCGCGCCGCGCAGCGGCCGCGCCATCCTGAGCAGGCTGATCCCCGAGCCCAGCGCGATGAACGCGTTGAAGCCGAGCAGCATGAACACCGCGACGCCGACGGCCCGGAAGTCGCGGCGCCGGGCCCAGGCGCCGCAGGCCGGGCAGCGGGCCACCTCGGTCGGGATGATGTCGCCGCACAGCGCACACGGCATGCTCCACCTCCGAGGGTTCGAGCCGTTCCGGGGGGACGTGGGGCCGCCCCCACACGGGACCGGCCCGCATCGGCCATCCGTCGCTTCGGATACTACGTACGTTTGACCGACGTCGCGCAACGCGGGTTCGTGCGCCAGGCCGGGTTTCTCACAGGACCAGGTGGCCCGCGAGGAGCGTCCCGGCGGCGGCCGCGGCGGCCCACGCCGCGAGCCTCCCGAGCCCGCCCGCGGCGACCAGCCGCTCCGGCCGCAGCCCGGTGACCAGCAGCAGCGCCCACCACTCGGCGGTCAGCACGATCACCGACTGGAGCGAGCCGAACCCGACGAGCGAGCACAGCAGGATCGTGGACGCCGGGGTCAGCGTGTGCGTGAACAGCGCGGGCCCCCGCGCCGGCCCGCGCAGGCCGCGCCGCAGCGTGAGGTAGACCGCGCCCCACCCGAGGGCGCACATCACCCACACGATCAGGACGGCCGTGGGCAGCCCGTTCATCGACTCCGGTGCCAGTGCCGTCCCCCCGTCGCTTCCTCCATCGTGCCCGTGCGCGGCCCGGCGGGGTCAGGCCATGAGGCCCGACTCCCACGCCCAGGCGGCCGACTCGACCCGGTTCCGGGTGCCGAGCTTGCGGTGGATGCTGCCGAGGTGCGTCTTGACCGTGGACAGCGACACGAACAGCTCGCCCGCGATCTCCTCGTTCGTCCGGCCGCGCGCGACGAGCCGGACGACCTCCAGCTCGCGGTCGGTGAGCGCCTCGCGGGGCAGCGTCGGCGCGGGCGGCGGCGTCGCCAGGTGCTCCAGCAGCCGGACGGTGATCGACGGCGACACCAGCGCCTCCCCGTTCGCGGCGGCGCGCACCGCCTCGACCAGCAGCGCGGGTCCGCTGTCCTTGAGTAGGAAGCCGGCCGCGCCGCCGCGCAGCGCCCCGTACACGTACTCGTCCATGTCGAACGTCGTGACGATCACCACGTGCAGCGGGTCGGCGACCGAGGGGCCGGCCAGCAGCCGGGTCGCCTCCAGGCCGTCCATGCGGGGCATCCGGATGTCGAACAGGCACACGTCGGGACGCAGCCGCCGGGCGAGCGCGACGGCCTCGGCGCCGTCGGCGGCCTCGCCGACCACCTCCATGTCGGGCTGCGAGTCGACGATCATCCGGAACCCGGTCCGGACCATCTGCTGGTCGTCGGCGATCAGTACGCGGATGGTCACGTCGCCGATTCTCTCAGGCCCGCCGGGCGCCGTGGACGGGGAGGACGGCGACGACCTCCCAGCCGCCCTCGGGGCGCGGGCCCGCGCTCAGCCGCCCGCCGAGGGCGTCCACCCGCTCGCCGAGCCCCGACAGCCCGAACCCGCTGGAGGGCAGCCGGCGGCCGCGCCCCTGGCCGTCGTCGCGGACGCAGACCTCGACCGACCCGTCCCCGAGCCGCGCGACGCTCACCTGGACGGACGTCGCGTCGGCGGCGTGCTTGCGGACGTTGGTCAGCGCCTCCTGCACGACGCGGTGCACCGACGTCGCGACCTCGGGCGGCAGCGAGCCGAGGTCGGGCGCCCGCGCGAGGACGGCCCGCGGATGCGTGAACCCCTCGACGAGCCGCTCCAACTGCGCGAGGTCGCCGACGGGCCGGGTGGCCGAGCCCCGATCGTCCGACAGGCCGCCGGACCCGCCGCCGGATCCCGGGGCCGCGCCGCCGAACGCCTCGCCGTCCGCCGCGCCGCCGTGCTGCGCGTCCCGCAGCAGCCCGACCATCCGGCGCATGGACGTGAGCGCCTCGGTGCCCGCCTGCTCGATGCCCTCGAACATCGTGTCGAGCTGCTCGGGGGACTGCCCCGCGCCCGACCGCGTCGCGAACCGCGCCGCCTGCGCCTGGACGACGATGCCGGTCACGTGGTGGGCGACGAAGTCGTGCAGGTCGCGGGCCAGCTCCAGCCGCTCGTCGCGGCGCGCGGCGGCCAGCGACCTGGACCGGCGGGCGTCCACCGCCCGCAGGTAGAGCCCGGCGCCGAGCGCGATCGCCACGCAGATGCCGAGCGGCGCGGTGAACAGCACGGCGCCGACCACCGACCAGCGCAGCGGGACGATCAGCACCGCGACGGCGAGGGTGACCGTGATCCAGACGAGCAGCCTGCGCGGGGCCCGCCAGACCACCCGGGCGATGACGATGAGCAGGCCGCCGATCTCGGCGAACATGCTCGGGTTGCCGAGGTCCGGCCCGATCACCGGCGCGATCAGCAGCGTGCTGAGCGCCGAGGCCAGCGCCGCCGCCACCGCCCACGCCAGCGGGAACCGGATCGTCACGGCGGCGACGTTGACGACCGCCGCCACCGCGATCAGCCACATGCTCGTCCCGGTCTTCGGGGTGCCGAGCAGGCAGGCCAGCAGGTACAGGGCCGCGAAGCCGCCGTAGGCGCCGCGCACCAGGCAGCCGCCCACGGAGTGGATGCGGTCCAGCCGCGCGCCCGGGTCGTTCCGGGGTGTCCGGCGGGCCAGGTCGCTCATGGAACACGAGGCTACGACCCGCAGCCGACCCCGGGATCGACCGTTCGGCCGATGCCGCCGCCCAGGGCCTGTCCCCGCGCCCGATGCCGCCGGACGCGGCCCCGGCGCACGCTGGAGCCATGGAACTCATCTATGTGCCGCTGTTCATCGCGTTCGTCGTGTTCGTCGTCTACGGCGGGGTCGTGCTGCCCGCCCGGGAGATCGTCGACTCCGTCCGGAAGCCCCGCCCGTGAGCCTGCCCGCCCCGCCGGAGGCCGTGCTCTCGGGGCACGGCCTCGTGAAGCGCTTCGGCGCGACCGTCGCGCTGGACGGCGTGGACCTCGCGGTCGGCCGCGCCGAGGCCGTCGCGATCATGGGCCCGAGCGGGTCCGGGAAGTCCACGCTGCTGCACTGCCTCGCCGGGATCACCCGTCCGGACGCGGGGGAGGTGCGGCTGCTCGGCCAGCGCGTCGACACCCTCGGCGAGCGGCGCCGCAGCGCGCTGCGCCGGTCCCGCTTCGGATTCGTGTTCCAGTTCGGGGAGCTGCTGCCCGAACTGCCCGCCGAGGAGAACGTGGCGCTGCCGCTCATGCTGGGCGGCACGTCCCGGCGCGAGGCCGTGCAGGCGGCCCGGTCGTGGCTCGGCCCGCTCGGCCTCGACGGGATGGGGCACCGCCGCCCCGGCGAGCTGTCGGGCGGGCAGGCGCAGCGGGTCGCGATCGCCCGCGCGCTCGTGCCGCGCCCGGCCGTGGTGTTCGCCGACGAGCCGACCGGCGCCCTCGACCAGGCGACCGGCCACGACACGATGCGGCTGCTCGTGGAGGCGACCAAGCACAACGACGCCTCGCTGGTCGTTGTCACCCACGACCCCTCGGTGGCGGCCTGGTGCGACCGGGTGGCCGAGGTGCGCGACGGCCGCGTCCAGAGGATCCGGTGATGCCCGCGACACTCGCGCTCGCCTGGCGGCTGCTGCGCGGCGGAGGCGGCCGCGGGCTGCTCGGCTCCGCGCTCACGCTCGCCGCCGTCGCCGTCTCGACCGGGCTGCTGCTGTTCGCGATCGGCGCGAACCACGCGTTCCAGCAGCGCTCGCAGGCCGACGCCTGGCGGCACCCGGAGAAGGCCGCCGCGGCGCCGGCGGCGATCGAGGCGCTGTCGACCGACTACGTCCGGGGCAGGCCGATCTCGGTGGTCGACCTCGCGGCGCTGAACGGCTCCGCGCCGGTCCCGCCGGGCATGCCGCACTTCCCGAAGCCCGGCGAGGCGTGGACCTCGCCCGCCCTCGGCCGCCTGATGAAGGACCTGCCCGCCGACCGGCTCGCCGCGCGGTTCCCCGCGTCCGCCGGGACGCTCGGGCGGGACGCGCTCGTGTACCCGGGCGAACTCGTCATCGTGATCGGGCGCGCTCCCGCCGATCCCGCCATGACGGTGGACCGGAACGCCTCCGAGTCGCTGGAGACCACCGCCGGGCCCGTCCGGATCGACCGGTTCCCGACGGCCGGGTCCTCGCTCTCGGGCGCCTACCGGGTGCTGATGGCGATCGCGTCGGTGCTGATGGTCGCGCCGCTGCTGGTGTTCGGCGGCGCGGCGGCCCGGCTCACGGTCGCGCGCCGCGACCGGCGGCTCGCCGCGCTGCGGCTGGTCGGCGCGACCCCGGGGCAGGTCGTCGCGATCACCGTCGCCGAGGCGGTGCTGACCGCCGCCGCGGGCGCGGTCGCGGGCCTGCTGCTGTACGCGGCGGCGACCCCGGCGCTCGTCCACATCCAGATCGCGGGCGGCGGCTGGTTCGCCGCCCACCTGTGGCCCGGTCCGCTCACGGTCCTCGGCGTGCTCGCGGCGGTGCCCGTGCTCGTCGGCGTCAGCGCGGTCGTCGGGCTCCGCCGCGTCGTCGTCAGCCCGCTGGGCGTGGCGCGCCGCGAGACCCCGCCGCGGCTGCGCGCGGTCCGGCTCGGCGCGCTCGTCGCCGTGCTGGTCTCCTTCGGCGCCGTGAGCGGCTCGCTGATGAGCCTCGGCCGGGCGGCGCTGGTCGTCCTGCTGGTCTTCCTCGCGCTGGCCTTCCTCACGATCAACCTCGCGGGGCCGTGGGTGGTCGCGCTGATCGGCCGCGCGACCGTGCTGACCGCGCGGGGCCCGGCGCGGCTGCTCGCCGGGCGCCGCCTGCTGGACGACCCGCGCGCCGCCTGGCGGACGGTCGCGGGCGTCGCGCTCACCGGCTTCGTCGCGGGCTTCCTCGCGCTGCTGAACGCGCCGCCGTCGCTGTCGGTGGACGGCACGCGCGACCCGCACGCGCTGCGGCTGAACCTCCCGCCGGCGCGGGCGGCCGAGGTCGCCGAGCAGGCGCGGCACCGGCTCGCCGGGACGGGCGCCACGGTCGCGGTCAAGGAAATCAAGGCGGAGGACGACCCGCTGGCGGAGCACGGCACGGTGACACGGAAGGGCGTCGTCACGATCACGGTTCCGGGGGGCGCCGCGCCCACCGACCGCGCCCGGACGGCGCTGGCCGGCCTCGTCCCCGGCAAGGTCGCCACCAGCCAGGCCGACGAGGACGTCTATGGCAACCGGCTGCTCGGCGACCTGCGGACGGGCGCGCTCACCGTCCTGTTCGTGTCCTTCCTCATCGCCGTGACCAGCGCGGGGATCACGGGCGCGTCCGCCGTCCTCGACCGCAGGCAGACGTATGCGATGCTGCGCCTGGCCGGTACACCGCTGGGGGTGCTCGACCGCGCGCGGCGGCAGGAGACGCTGATCCCGCTCGCCGTCATGGGCGGCGGCTCGCTGCTGACCGGCCTGTTCTTCGCCGCGCCGTTCGCCACCGGCTTCGGGACGCCCGGCCTCCTCACACTCGTCGTGTTCGTCGTCGCGGGGTTCGGGGGCGTGCTCGGGGCGAGCGCGCTCAGCCGCCCGCTGCTGCGCTCGGTCACGACGGACCCGGCGCCGCGTCCGGACTGACGGAGGGCCCGGCCGGGGGTCCGGCCAGGGACTCCGGCCGAGCGAAAACCTGTTCGAAAATGTCAGTGGTGGTGCGTAGCGTGAGCGCTGTGATCTCGGAGACATCCGGGAACAGGCGACGAACCAAGTGGCTTGTACACGCGTACTAACGGGTATGTGACAACCGGTGGTACCCGCAGGTGATGGGGCCACCGGGCTTCAAGGAAGGGGTGTTGGCAGTGAGCGAGACGACCGGCACATTCCATCTCTCCCACCCGCGGCTGGGCGGGCCCGCCGAGCGGACCGTCGTGCAGCCGTGGCTCACCGAACTCACCCACGTGACGCTGAACGCCTACGCCGAGACCGCGCCCGCGCTGGCCGTGGTCGAGGCGCTTCCCGTCCATACCCCCGTCCCCACTCCCGTCCGCGCTCCGATGCCGGAGCGCCGGATCGCGCTGGCCGCCTGACACCCGGCCCCCAACAAGACCGGCAGCGAGACCGAAGGCGAGGCCGGGGCGTGACGCCCCGGCCTCGTTCCCTGTCCGGCCGTCTTGCATTATGAGACATGATTCTCATTTATTGAGAACCGGCGTAGGGTTGGCGGACCCGCACGGAGAGGTGATGTCCGATGACCGCCGACGCGTCCTACACCCACGGCCACCACGGCAGCGTGCTCAGCTCGCACCAGTGGCGGACGGTCGAGAACTCCGCCGCCTACCTGATCGACCACCTGCGTCCCGGCCTCTCGGTGCTGGACGTCGGCTGCGGCCCCGGCACGATCACCGCCGGGTTCGCCCGCCGCGTCGCCCCCGGCCCGGTCACCGGCGCCGACGCGGCCGAGGCCGTCCTGGACGAGGCGCGCCGGAGCACCGAGGGCCTCGGCAACGTCGCCTTCACCGTCGCCGACGTCCACGCGCTGCGCTTCGCCGACGACACCTTCGACATCGTCCACGCGCACCAGGTGCTGCAGCACGTCGCCGACCCCGTGCTCGCCCTGCGCGAGATGCGGCGGGTCGCGAAGCCCGGCGGGATCGTCGCCGCCCGCGACGCCGACTTCGGCAGCATGGTCTGGTACCCCGACCCGCCCGGAATGGACTCCTGGCTGCCCGTCTACTACAAGGTGGCGCGCGGCAACGGCGGCGAGCCCGACGGCGGGCGCCGCCTGGTGTCCTGGGCGCGCGCGGCGGGGTTCACCGACGTCACCGCCTCCGCGTCGAGCTGGTGCTTCTCCACCCCGCGGGAGCGCGAGTGGTGGAGCGAGTCCTGGGGCGGGCGGCTGCGCGACTCCTCGGTCGCCGACAAGGCCGTCGCCGGAGGCCACGCCACCCGCGAGGAGCTGCGGCGCTTCTACGAGGGCTGGAAGGCGTGGGCCGCCGCCGAGGACGGCTGGTACTCCGTCACCCACGGCGAGATCATCTGCCGCGCCTGACCCCGGGGCTCACACCCGGGGCTCACACCCGGGGTTCACATGGCCCACCGGCGGAAGCCGCCCTCGGAGTTGATGACCTGACCGGTGATCCAGCGGCCCTCGTCGGAGACCAGCCACCGGACCAGCCGCGCGACGTCGTCCGGCGCGCCCCACCGGCCGAACGGCAGCGCCCCGACGACCTTGGCGGTCAGCTCCTCGTCGGCCCAGCCGGTGTCCACCGGCCCCGGGTTGACGGTGTTGACCGTGATGCCCCGGTCGGCGAGCGCGTCGGCGAGCGTCAGCGTCATCTGCTGGATCGCGCCCTTGCTGATCGCGTACGGGATCTCCCGCCGCATCGGCCCGAGATGCTGGCCCGAGGTGAACAGCACGATCCGCCCGCCCGGCCGCGCGTCGTCGTGCACGGCCGCGAACTCCTGCGCGAGCAGCGCGCTGGCCCGCGCGTTCACCGCCCAGCACATGTCCAGCTCGGCGGCCGTCAGCTCGCCGAGCCCCTGCAGCGAGCTGCGCGCGTGGTTCGCGACGAGGACGTCGATCGCGCCGAACGTCTCCACCGCGTACTGGACGACGCGTCCGGGCGTCTCCGGCGCGGCGAAGTCGGCCGCGAGGTAGGCCAGCCGGGGGCCGGTCCCGCCGAGCGCCTCCAGTACCCCGTCGATCCCGGCGGGATCGGAGCCCCACGGCTGCTCGTCGTCGTGCGGCGTCCACGACTGCACCAGCACGCTCGCGCCCGCCGCGAGCAGGTCCCGGGCGATCGCGAACCCGATCCCCGCCCGCCGTCCCGCCCCCGTCACCACCGCCACGCGCCCGGCGAGGGGCCCGTCACCGTTGCTCCCCATGCCGCCAGGTTAGGGCCAGGACCCACCGGACATTTGTGTCAGCGGCCATGGCGCGCGCGGCGTGCCCGTGTCAGAACGGATCCGTGAGCTCCCCCAGCTTGTCGGTGAGGCGGAGGTTGTGCGAGTAGTCGACCGGCACGGTGATGACCGAGACCGCGTCGTCGGCGAGCGCCTTGCGCAGCGTCGGCAGCAGTTCGCCCGCCGAGCCGACCCGGTAGCCGCGCGCGCCGAAGCTCTCGGCGTACTTCACGAAGTCGGGGTTGCCGAACTTCACGTGCGAGCTCGTCCCCATGTCGAGGTCCATCTTCCACTCGATCAGCCCGTAGGCGGAGTCGTCCCAGATCAGGACGGTGATCGGGATGTTCTCGCGGACGGCGGTCTCCAGCTCCTGCGAGTTCATCAGGAACGCGCCGTCGCCGGTCGCCGCGAGCACCCGCCGGTCGGGGCGGGCGAGCTTGGCGGCGATCGCGCCCGGCACCGCGAACCCCATGGACGACAGCCCGTTCGACACCAGCAGCGTGTTCGGCTCGTAGGTCGGGTACATGCGCGCCATCCACATCTTCACCGCGCCGGTGTCGGCGAGCACGATGTCGTCGCGTCCCATGGCGGCGCGGACGTCGGCGACGATGCGGCGCGGCGAGAGCGGGAACCCGTCCTCGACCGCGCCCTCGGCCAGCTCCTCGCTCATCAGCCGGCGGATCTCGCGGCCCGTCCCGTTGACGTCGAAGCGGCGGTGGACGGCCTCGGCGAGCGCGTGCAGCGAGCGCGAGAGGTCGCCCTGGATGCCGACCTCGACCGGGTAGTGGTCGTCGACCTCGGCGGGGAACTGGTGGATGTGGATGATCTTCTTGTCGGCGGCCGGGTTGATCTTGACCGGGTCGAACTCCTGGAGCTCGTAGCCCACGGCGATCAGCACGTCCGCCTCGTCGAAGCCGAAGTTCACATAGTCGTGCCGCATGAACCCGACGGCGCCGAGCGCGTGCCGGTGGTCGTCGGGGAACACGCCCTTGCCGTTGAACGTGGTCGCGACCGGCAGCCCGAGCAGCTCGGAGAAGTGCACGAGCGCCTCGCCCGCGCCCGCGCGGGCCGCGCCGTGCCCGGCGAGGATGATCGGCTGCCGGGCGAGCGCGATCACGTCCGCCGCCCGCGCGATCTGGGACGCCGACGGCTCCTGCGGGCGGACGACGTTGACCTTCAGCGGCTTGAGGTCGGCGGCGACCTTCGCGGACTCCACGTCCTCGGGGATCGCCAGGTACACCGCGCCGGGACGCTCGGTCTGCGCCGTCTTGAACGCCTTGCGCACCATCTCGGGCAGCGCCTCGGCCGTCGGCGCCAGCTCCGACCACTTGGTGATCGGGCGGAACAGGGACACGAGGTCGACGATCTGGTGCGACTCCTTGTAGATCCGGTCCAGCCCCACCTGGGCGGAGATCGCGACGACCGGGGTGCTGTTGGTGGTCGCGTCCGCGACGCCGAGTTGCAGGTTGATCGCGCCGGGCCCGAGCGTGGCCGAGGCGACCCCCGCCCGGCCGGTCAGCCGCCCGTAGATCTCGGCCATGAACGCCGCGCCCTGCTCGTGCCGGACGAGCACGTACCGGATGGAGGACTCGTTCAGCGCGTGGACGAAGTGGATGTTCTCCTCACCCGGGATGCCGAAGACGTACTCGACCCCCTCCGCCTCCAGGGTCCTGACGAGCAGCCGGGCCGCGTCCTGCTGCTCCGGCGCGCCCTCCGGGCCGTCCGCTCCGGACGCGGAAACCCCTTCCCCTGCGGATCCGGCTTCCCCTACGGGCGTGGTCTCCCGTACGGACGCGGCTTGCTCAGCGGACATCGTGTGCCCATCTCCACTCTCTGATCGCTATCCGGGAAGCCGGGTTTCCCGCTCCCCAAAGGGTCAGCCCCCGGCCCGTCCCTCCCATTCCTCTCCGCACTGTGCGATCCCTCACGTGCCATTTCGAGCGGGCCGAAAAGGGGGCGGGCAGGCCGAGGGGCCGCGGCGTACGCCGCGGCCCCTCGGGTCGTGCTCGCTGCTGCTATGCCTCCCGGAGCGAGGTGAGCAGGGTCCGCCAGGCGGCCTGCGTCAGCACCAGCGCGGGCCCGGCGGGGTCCTTGGAGTCGCGGACCGCGCGCAGGTCACTGGCCAGGGTGGCCACCTCGACGCACTGGTCTCCGCTGCCGCTGTGGGACGACTTGCGCCAGCACGCTCCGGTGAGTTCGCGCTGCAGGTTGGTCACGGGCTGCTCCTTGCTGCCTCGGCGATGAGGTGCGCGGAATCCTCGGGGGACAGGGCCTCCGCCTCGATCCGATCGAAGCGGTCCCTATGTTTTGCTATTTCCTCGGCGCTCTCAAGGTAAACGTCGCCCATGGTGCCCTCGACGTAGGCGATATCGGGGTCCGCGGCGTTCGGATACGACAATATGGTGAAACGTCCGTCAAGGCCCGCATGCTCCTGCGCTGTATAAGGAAGTACCTGAACGCACACGGATGGGCGAGTTTCCGCGGCCAGGTTGAGCGCCTCCAACTGGGCGCGCATGACCTCGGGCCCGCCGATCTGCCGGTGCAGCACCGACTCATCGAAGATCACGTGCAGCTTCGGCGCGTTCTCGCGGTCCAGCAGCGCCTGCCGGATCGTGCGCGCGGAGATCCGCCGCTCGATCTCCTCCTGCGCGGGCAGCAGCCGCCCGGCGGTGATGACGGCGCGGGAGTACTGCTCGATCTGGAGCAGCCCGTGGATGAGCTGCGGATCCCAGGTGCGGATGTGCGACGCCTCGTCCTCCAGCGCGACGTAGCTGCCGGTGAAGACGTCCTGGTACGCGGTCCACCAGCCGCGCTGGCCCGCCTGCCGGGCGAGCGTGATGAGCGCGTCCCTGGCCGGGCTTGGGACCCCGTACAGGTCGAGGATGTCGGCGATGTCGCCGGGACGCGGCCGGGTCTGGCTCGTCTCCAGCCGGGACACGGTGGCCCGCGACCAGTCGAGCCGGTCCGCGACCTCCTGCAGGGTCAGCCGCTGCTCCTCGCGCAGCTTTCGCAGTTCCCGGGCCAGCCGGCGGCCACGAACCGTTGGTCGGTAGGTCATGAGAGTGGAGTCTCCCCACTCTGGCGCCGCCCCACAACGCGAATGGCGAACCCGGAGCCCCGGGCAGAGCAATCTCCTCAAGGCGGTTGCGAACGTGAGATTCTCACGGGAGTCTGGACGCTGTGACCAACCGGGGACTTAAAGTAACCGACGAAGGTCGCGCGTTCCCGAGCGCGTAGACCACGGGAGGACCCGTGAAGACCTCGCCCGACATCACCGGCGGCACCATCCCCGCGGCGCCGCCGTCCCGGACGCCCGCCGGCGCGAGACCCGGCCGGGCGTGGGCGCTGCCCCGCGGCCCCGGCTGCGCCGGGCACGCGCGCCGCGTCCTCGCCGGCGCACTCGCCGCGGTGGGCGCGACCCGCGACGTGGTCGCCGACGCCCGGCTCATGGTCAGCGAGCTGGCCACCAACGCCTACCAGCACGCCGGCGACCACGGCCCGCACGAGCTGTGGCTCGACCACGACGGCCTGGGGGAGGCCCGCTGCGCGGTCTTCGACGCCTACGCCGAGGCGTTCTCCGCCGCCCCCGCCGACGCGTTCGCCGATCCCCTCACCGACCCGCTCTCCGACACGCGGCTGCCCGGCTACTCCTGGACGTCCGGCGACTGCGGGCGGGGGCTCAGCATCGTCCGGGAGCTGTCGGAGGGCCGCTGGGGCATGCAGCGGGCGCTGTCGCGGCTCGGGCCGCCCGTCCGGGGCAAGGCCGTCTGGTTCGCGGTGCCCGCGCGCGGGCCCGGCGGCCCGTCCCTCCTCGGCACCTGACCCGCGCGGGGGGCGCCCGGCGGGCGCGATCCGCTCGGGTGTGCGATCCTGTGCCTTGCGACGGAAGCGGAGGAACCCGGTGCGAATCCGGGGCTGTCCCGCAACTGTGACCAGGGGAGTTCCCCCTCGCTCGCGCCACGGCCGCCCCCCGGGACGGCTGGAAGGCCGAGGGGGAGCCGTGATCCGGGAGCCAGGAGACTCCGGCCGTCGGACAGGAACCGCCACGGGCGTGGACACCCGAGGAAAGGACGACCAGGCATGCCCCCTGCCGAAGCGACGCCGCCCCGCGAGCGCGGCCGCGCCGCGCGCTACCCCTTCTCCGCCGTGGTCGGAATGGCCGACCTCAAGCTCGCGCTGCTGATCAACGCCGTGTCCCCGGGCGTCGGCGGCGTGCTGGTGCGCGGTGAGAAGGGCACCGCCAAGTCGACGATCGTCCGCGCGCTGGCCGCGCTGCTGCCGCCGGTCGCGGTCGCCGACGGCTGCCGGTTCTCCTGCGACCCGCGGGCGTCCGATCCGGGCTGCCCCGACGCCCCGCACGGCGGCGCCGGGCGGGCGCGGGCGGCGCGGCTGGTCGAGTTGCCGGTGGGCGCCTCGGAGGACCGGCTCACCGGGTCGCTGGACATCGAGCGCGCGCTGACCGAGGGCGTGAAGGCGTTCGAGCCGGGCCTGCTCGCGGCGGCGCACCGGGGCGTCCTGTACGTGGACGAGGTGAACCTGCTGCACGACCACCTGGTCGACCTGCTGCTGGACGCGGCGGCGATGGGCGAGTCCCATGTGGAGCGCGAGGGCGTGTCGGTGCGGCACGCGGCGCGGTTCCTGCTGGTCGGGACCATGAACCCGGAGGAGGGCGAGCTGCGCCCGCAGCTCCTCGACCGGTTCGGGCTGACGGTCGAGGTGGCCGCGACCCGCGATCCCGCCGAGCGCGCGGAGGTCGTCCGGCGGCGGCTGCGCTTCGAGGACGACCCGGAGGGCTTCGCCGCGGGCTGGGCCGGGGAGGAGGCCGCGCTGGCCGGGCGGATCGCCGCCGCCCGCGACCGGCTGCCCGGCGTCGAGCTGACCGACACGGCGCTCCGCCAGATCACGGCGGTGTGCGCCTCGTTCGAGGTGGACGGGCTGCGCGCCGACCTAGTCACGGCGCGGGCGGCGATCGCGCTGGCCGCCTGGCACGGCCGGGCCGCGGTCGACGCCGACGACGTGCGGACCGCCGCGCGCCTCGCCCTGCCGCACCGCCGCCGCCGCGACCCGTTCGACGCGCCCGGCCTCGACCGGCAGAAGCTCGACGAGGTCCTGGACGAGCACGGCGACCCCGACCCAGACCCCGACCCAGAGCCGCCGGACGACGGCCCCGACGGTCCCGACGGATCGGGTGGGCCTGACGGGCCGGGCGGGGGAGCGCCCGGGGACGACCTCTCCCAAGAAGGCGGGGAGCCGTCGGAGCCGTCGGAGCCGTCCGTGGGGAGCGGCCAGGGACGGTCGTCGGACACCGAGCCCGCCCCGGCCGACGCCGCCTACAGGCCCCGCCTGTTCACCGTGCCCGGGGTGGGCGCGGGCGCTCCGGGTCGCCGCTCCAAGGCGCGCAGTCCGTACGGACGCGTGTCCGGTGCCCGTCCGGGAGCGCGCGGGCTGCACCTCACCGCGACGCTCCGGGCCGCCGCACCGCACCAGGTCGCGCGCGGGCGCGCCGGCCGGGGGCTGGTCGTGACTTCGGACGACCTGAGGGAGGCGGTCCGGGACGGCCGCGAGGGCAACCTCGTGCTGTTCGTCGTGGACGCGAGCGGGTCGATGGCGGCGCGCAAGCGGATGCGCGCGGTCAAGGGCGCGGTGCTCAGCCTGCTCCTGGACGCCTACCAGCGGCGCGACAAGGTCGGGCTCATCACGTTCCGGGGCGCGGACGCGGAGCTGGCGCTGCCGCCGACGTCCTCGGTCGAGGCCGGGGCGCGGCGGCTGGAGCGGCTGCCGACCGGCGGCCGGACGCCGCTGTCGGCCGGCCTGCTGCGCGCCGCCGAGGTGCTGCGGGTGGAGCGGCTGCGCGACCCGGCCCGCCGTCCGCTGCTGGTCGTGGTCACCGACGGGCGCGCCACGCACGGACCGGACCCGGCCAGGACCGCGGGCCTGCTCGCGGGCGCGCTCGGCGGCGGGGCGTCGGTCGTCGTCGACTGCGAGTCGGGGCCGGTGCGGCTCGGGCTCGCGGGCGCGCTCGGCGCGCGGCTCGGCGCGGAGGTCGTGCACCTCGACCGGCTGGGCGCGGACGCGCTCGCCGGGGTCGTCCGGGACGCGCGGAGCGTCGCGTGAGTGTCGCGTGATTGTCATGGGCCACCGGATGAAGGGCGGGGACTGAGATGCCGCAGGGCAGGCCGGAGTACGTGCCGAAGGACGGGATGACGACGCGGGAGCGCCGCAACCGTCCGCTGGTGATGGTCCACACGGGGCCGGGCAAGGGCAAGTCGACCGCCGCGTTCGGGCTCGCGCTGCGGGCGTGGAACCAGGGCTGGCCGATCGGGGTGTTCCAGTTCGTCAAGTCGGCGAAGTGGCGCATCGGCGAGGAGAACGCGCTGCTCGCGCTGGGCCGCCTGCACGCCGAGACCGGCGAGGGCGGGCCGGTGTTCTGGACGAAGATGGGCGAGGGCTGGTCGTGGATCCAGCGGCCCGGCGCCGAGGCCGACCACGAGGCCGACGCGCGCGAGGGCTGGGAGCAGATCAAGCGCGACCTCGCCGCCGAGACCTACCGCCTCTACGTCCTGGACGAGTTCACCTACCCGATGAAGTGGGGCTGGGTCGATGTCGAGGACGTCGTCGCCGCGCTCCGCGACCGGCCCGGCAACCAGCACGTCGTGATCACCGGCCGGGACGCCGACCCGAGGCTGGTGGAGTTCGCCGACCTCGTCACCGAGATGGGCAAGGTCCGGCACCCGATGGACCGGGGCCAGAAGGGCCAGAAGGGCATCGAGTGGTGATCGGGTGGTGAGCGCGGTCCCGCGGATCGTCGTCGCCGCGCCCTCGTCGGGGAGCGGCAAGACGACCGTGGCGACCGGGCTGATGGCCGCGTTCACCGCGCGCGGCCTCGCGGTGTCCCCGCACAAGGTGGGCCCGGACTACATCGACCCCGGGTACCACGCGCTCGCCACGGGCCGCCCCGGGCGCAACCTCGATCCGTGGCTGACGTCCGAGGAGCTGGTCGTCCCGCTGTTCCTGCACGGCGCGGCGGGCGCGGGCCTCGCGGTCGTCGAGGGCGTGATGGGCCTGTACGACGGCGCCGCC
The DNA here is from genome assembly GCF_009733595.1 of Actinomadura litoris. Taxonomy (GTDB): domain Bacteria; phylum Actinomycetota; class Actinomycetes; order Streptosporangiales; family Streptosporangiaceae; genus Spirillospora; species Spirillospora litoris. Next base: position 392,614 of record NZ_WOFH01000006.1, read on the forward strand.
GGGCCGGCGACGTCGGGCTCGCCGGGCGGCGGGGACTACGCGTCCACCGCGCACGTCGCGACACTGCTGGACGCCCCGGTCGTGCTGGTCGTGGACGCCTCGGCGGCGGCCGGGCGCTCGGTCGCGGCGCTCGTGCACGGGTTCCGCTCGTTCGGGACGGCCCGGGTCGGCGGCGTGATCCTCAACCGGCTCGGCTCGGACGGGCACGAGCGGATGTGCCGCGACGCCGTCGAGGAGCTCGGGCTGCCGGTGCTGGGCGCGCTGCGGCGGCACGGGGACGCGGCGACGCCGTCCCGGCACCTGGGGCTCGTCCCGGCCGCCGAGCGGAGGCCGGACGCGGTGGAGAGCGTCCGCCGAATGGGCGAGATGGTCGCCTCGTCCTGCGACCTGGACGCGGTGCTGGCGCTGGCCCGCGACGTCCCCGCGCTGAGCGCCGAGCCCTGGGACCCGGCCGCGGAGGTGGACCCGCCGCCGAGCGAGAGGCCGCGGATCGCCGTCGCCGGTGGGCCCGCGTTCACCTTCGGCTACGCGGAGAACGAGGAGCTGCTGGACGCGGCGGGCGCCGACGTCGTCCGGTTCGATCCGCTGCGGGACGAGGCGCTCCCCGAGGGGACGCGCGGTGTCGTCATCGGCGGCGGGTTCCCCGAGGTGTACGCGGCGGAGCTGTCCGCGAACGAGCCGCTGCGCAGGGACCTGGCCGCGTTCGCGAAATCGTCGCGTCCCCTCTACGCGGAATGCGCGGGACTCCTCTACCTCGCCCAGGAACTGGACGGCGCGCCGATGTGCGGCGTCCTGGACGGGGTCAGGGCGACCATGGCCCCGCGCCTGACACTGGGCTATCGTGCCGCGGTGGCGGTGGCCGACTCGGTCGTCGCCCGGACGGGGGAGCGGCTGCGCGGCCACGAGTTCCACCGCACGGTCACGGAACCGGGCCACGGGGCGGCGCGGGACGGCGCCGCGGGGGAGTGGCGGGCGGCGTGGCAGTGGTCCACGTCCGGTCCGGAGGGTTTCGTGAAGGGCGAGTGTGTCGCGTCCTACCTGCATCTGCACTGGGCCGGGTCGCCGCGGCTCGCGAGCAGGATGGTGAGGGCCGGCGGAGGGGACCGTCAGTGAGGGCCTTCAAGGAGATCGAGCGCCTGGAGGGCGGGCGGCTCGTCCTGCGCCCGTTCGGGCTCGACGACGCCGCCGACGTGATCGAGGTGATCCGCGACGGTGAGGACTTCCTCCCACCCAACTTCCCGACCGTGCTGGAGGCCGAGCCGATCGCCTGGTTCCTCCAGGAGGGCGTCCACAACGTGCAGCGCCTCGGGCTCGCCCTGCACCTCGCCGTGGCCGACCGGGAGTCGGGCCGCCTGCTCGGGACGATCGGGCTCTTCCGCGTCGACTGGAACCACCTCACCTGCGAGGTCGGCTACGGCGTCCGGCCGGGCGCACGCGGGAACGGCTACGCCACGGAGGCGCTGTCGCTCGTCTCCCGGTGGGCGCTGCGCGAATGCGGCCTGTTCCGGGTGGAGTTGCGCGCGCTGGTCAGCAACCACGCCTCGATCCGTGTCGCGGAGAAGGGCGGCTACCGGCGCGAGGGGATAGCGCGGGGCGCCGAGCGCCGCCCCGACGGCGTGAACGAGGACATGGTCGTCTTCAGCATGCTCGCCACCGACCTGCTCCCGGGCCACCTCGGAAACCTCGTCGACCAGGGGGAGCGGCGGACATGACGGCGGCGGACGCGGCGTCGCGCGGCGAGACGACCCTGGTGCTGTACGGGGAGGGCGCGGGCGAGGCCGCCCGGCGGATGCTCCCGGCGCTTCCGGACGCCTGCTTCACCCCGGTGGACCTGGACGAGCTGACCGCCGCCGTCGAGCACGGCCTCGCCCAGGTCGTGCTGGTCGCGGGCCTGGACGAGCAGGCCGCGCTCGCGCCCGCCGGCTCCGACGTCCTCGGCTCGATCACGCGGGACATGGACGGCGGGCCCGCGCTGTCCGCCGAGGTCGCCGGTGCCCCCCGGCGCGCCTACGAGCTGTGGGAGGCGGCCGGGAAGCTCGGCCCCTGCGGCCGCGAGCTGTGCCGCCGCACCGCCGGTGAGCTGGAGCGGCGCGCCGCGCGGGCGGCGGGCTCGGCCGAGAGCCCGATCGCGGCGCAGGTCGTGCTGGTCGACTCCACCGGGCAGCGCATGGTCGGCATGTTCGGGCGGATGGCGCGATGACCCGCGCCGCCTTGGCGGGCCTGGCGTTCGCGCGGGCCGGGCTGTCGCCGGACGGCGCGCTCGTCGTGTCGGCGCACGAGCTGCGGCGGGCGGTGAACGTGTGCCGCGCCCACCCGAAGGTCGCGGTGCTGACGGGCCCCGGCGCGGGCCCGGCGGAGCTGGGGCGCGCGCTGTTCCCGCAGACCCCGCGCGCGTTCGTCGTCTGCGAGGGCCTGGACGGGCCGGAGGAGCGCATCGTGCACGTCCGTCCGGCCGAGGCGACGACGCGGCCGTGGACGAACCCGGACGTGGTCCTCGTCCTGGACGACCGGCGTCCGCCGGAGGAAGCGGGCTGGATCTCCGGTGCGGCTCTGGGGCCGTCCGAGTGGGCCCTGCCGCGGGAGGCGTTCGGTGACGCGGCGGCCCTGGAACCGGGGATTCGCGCGTTCGTCCTGGCGAAACTGGGGCCGCGCCTGGGCGACATGGTCTGGGACGTGGGTTCCGGCGACGGTTCCGTGGGAATCGAGTGCGCGCGCTTCGGCGCCGCCGTGGTCGCCGTCGAACGCGACAAGGCCGGCTACGAGCGCGTGCGGGAGAACGTCCGCGCGCACGGGGTGAGGGTGGCGGTGTCGCGGGGAGAGGTGCCGTCCGTCCTCGACCATCTGCCGGAGCCGGACGCCGTGTTCGGCGGGCACGGCGGTCCCGAGACCCTCGCGGCCTGCGCCGGGCGGGCGCTGAGCCGGGTCGCCGCCGTCGCGTCGGACGAGGAGGCCCCCGCGATGCTGGAGGTCCTGACCGGGCAGGGGTTCACCGCCGGGGCGGTCGCGCTCCAGGCGACCCCGATGCCCGCGCCGGTGACGGTCGTCTGGGGGCGGCGCGGCGGGCCCGCCGCGCGGCCGCGCCCGTCCAGGGACGTCCGGCGGGTCGAGACGATCCCGATCGGGGACCTCGGGCCATGACGTGCGCGGTGGTGGGGGTCGGCGCGTCCAGCGGAGCCGGCGCCGCCGAGGTCGCCGAGCTGATCGGCGGCGTGCTGGACGAGGCGGGCCTGGAGCCGGGCGCGGTCTGGTGCGTGGCGACCGCCGAGGGCCGGGCCGCCGAGCCCGTCCTGCGCGCCGCCGCCGCACGGCGCGGGCTGCCCCTCGTCGCCTACCCCGTGGAGGTGCTGGCGCGGGTGGAGGTGCCTTCCCCGTCCGGCGCGGTGCGGGCGCGGACGGGCACCGCGAGCGTCGCGGAGGCCGCCGCCCTGCACGCCGCCCTGCACGCCGCCCTGCACGCCGCCCTGAAGGCGCCCGGTTCGGGCGGGGGCGTCCGGCTCGTGGTGCGCAAGCGCAGATCGGCCCGCGCCACCGCGGCGGTCGCCAGGACCGCATCGATAGCCGAAATAGGCGGTCAGGCTCGACTATTTCTAGACAAGTCAGGCGGAGACTGTACGGGGGCGTGATGTCCGGCCCCGCATCCCCGGCGACAGCGAGGAACACCATGATCAGCCTGGAGGCTCAGTGAGCGTACGCCAGCCCCATCCGATCGAGCTCCGGTCGTATGAGATCCTGCGCTCCCGCGTGGACCTGTCCGCGCTGCCCCCGCTGTCGCGGGCCGTCGCCGAGCGCGTGATCCACGCCACCGGCGACCTGGCGTACGCCGACGACCTGGTCACCGAGGAGGAGTCGCTCCGGCAGGGCTGGGCCGCGCTGCGCACCGGGGCGCCGATCGTCACCGACGAGGGCATGGTCGCGGCCGGGATCAGCGCCCGCGAGACGCTCTGCCACGCCACCGACCCCGCCGCCGCCCGGATGGCCCGCGCCGCCGGCGTCACGCGCTCGGCCGCCGCCGTCCGGCTGTCCTACTCCGAGGTCGGGCCGGGCGCGGTGTGGGCGATCGGGTCGGCGCACGAGGCGATCACCGAGATCATCGAGCGGCGGGTGCGGCCCGCGCTGGTGGTGGGCGTCCCGGCGGGCTTCGTCGGCGCGTCCGAGGCCAAGGAGGCGCTGCGCGCCAGCGGGCTGCCGCAGCTCAGCAACGTCTCGGAGAAGGGCGGCTCGGTGGTCGCGGCGGCGGCGGTCAACGCGCTGCTCTACCACGAGCCGGCCGCCTCCTGACGGCCGCGGAGCACGGCATGCGAGAACGACGAGAACGACGGACGCGGGCGGACGACCGAGCAGGGGGTTCAGTGGTGAACGGGACCACGGGGCACGCCGAGGCGGCGGCGCCGGACGAGGTGGATCTGCGGCACCACGGCGACACGGAGGTCGGCGACGGGCTCGCCGACTTCGCCGTCAACGTGCGCACCGGGACGCCTCCGCCGTGGCTGGCCGAGCGGCTGCGCGCGTCCGTCGCGGGCCTGGCCGCCTACCCCGACCCGCGCCCCGCCCGCCGGGCGGTCGCGCGGCGGCACGCCAGGGCGGCGGAGGAGGTGCTGCTCACCTCGGGCGCCGCCGAGGCGTTCGTGCTGCTCGCGCGGGTCCTCGCCCCGCGCCGGGCGATCGTGGTGCACCCGCAGTTCACCGAGCCGGAGGCCGCTCTGCGGGCGGCCGGGCACCCGGTGGGGCGGGTCGTCCTCGGCAAGGACTTCACCCTCGACCCCGCCGCCGTCCCGGACGACGCCGACCTCGTCGTGGTCGGGAACCCGACCAACCCGACGTCCGTCCTGCACCCGGCCGGCGCGGTCGCGGCGCTGGCCAGGCCCGGCCGGACGGTCGTCGTCGACGAGGCGTTCATGGACTGCGTCCCGGGCGAGCCGGAGACGCTCGCCACGCGCCTGCCGTCCGGCGTCGCCGTGATCCGCAGCCTCACCAAGACGTGGGGGCTCGCCGGGCTGCGCGCCGGATACGTGCTGGCCGCCCCCGGGCTGGTCGCGCGGCTGGCCGAGGCGCAGCCGCTCTGGGCCGTCTCCACGCCCGCGCTCGTGGCGATCGAGGCGTGCTCCGCGCCGGACGCGGTCGCCGAGGCGGAGCGGTGGGCCGTCCTGCTCGCGGCGGAACGGGACCGGCTCGCGGCGGAGTTCGCCGCGCGCGGGCTCTACGTCGTCCCGGAGGCGCGGGCGTCGTTCCTGTGCCTGCGCGTACCGGACGCCCTCGGTATCAGGGCGCTCCTGCGCCAGCGCGGCTACGCCGTCCGCCGGGGCGACACGTTCCCAGGGCTCGGCCCGGACTGGCTCCGGATAGCGGTCCGCGACCGCGCGTCCAACGACGCCCTTCTGGAGGTGCTCGGTGAACTGGGCATCTGACGACATGTCCGGCGACGTTTCCAGTGCGCCCTGGGACGAGGCCGAGCGCGAGGCCGTCTACCGGGTCATCACCGAACGACGCGACATGCGCGAGGGCTTCCTCCCGGACCCCGTGGACGACGCCGTCCTCACGCGCGTCCTGGAGGCAGCCCACAGGGCCCCCTCGGTCGGGCTGACCCAGCCCTGGGACTTCCTCATCGTCCGGGACGAGGCCAAGCGCCGCCGCATCCGCGACCTCGCCGAGCGGCAGCGCGCCGTCTACGCGGCGAGCCTGCCGCCCGCGCGCGCCGCCGGCCTCGACCGCCTCAAGGTGGAGGCCATCCGCGAGGCGCCCGTCAACATCGTCGTGACCTGCGACCCCACCCGGGGCGGCCGGAACCCGCTCGGACGCCACGTCCAGCCGAGGACGGCCCACTACTCGGTCGCCTGCGCCGTCGAGAACCTGTGGCTCGCGGCCCGCGCCGAGGGGCTCGGCGCCGGCTGGGTGAGCTTCTTCGACGAACGCGAACTGGCCGCCGAGCTGGGCCTCCCCGCCCACATCGAGATCATCGCCTACCTGTGCGTGGGACGCGTCGCCGCGTTCCCGCCCGCCCCCCTGCTCGCGCTCACCGGCTGGGCGCGGCGCCGCCCCCTCGCGTGGGCGGTGCACGACGAGGAGTACGGGCGGCGCGCGCTGCCCGGAGAGGACATCGTGAACCCGATCGAGCAGACCGTCGCCGCGATCCGCCCGCTGGACGAGGCCGCGATGCGCGACGCCCGCGACCACCAGGCCCGCCTCACCAAGCCGCCGGGGTCGCTCGGCGTGCTGGAGGAGCTGTCGGTCCGGCTCTGCGGACTGGCCGGGCGGTGCCCGCCGCCGCTCCCCGAACCCGCGTCGGTCGCGGTCTTCGCCGCCGACCACGGCGTCCACGCGCAGGGCGTGACCCCCTGGCCGCAGGAGGTCACCGCGCAGATGGTGGCCAACTTCCTGGCCGGGGGAGCGGTCGTCAACGCGTTCGCCGCGCAGGTCGGCGCCGAGGTCAGCGTCGTGGACGTCGGCGTCGCCGCCGACCTCGACCCCGCGCCCGGCCTGCTGCCCCGCAAGATCGCCCCCGGCACCGCCGACATGACCCGCGGGCCCGCGATGACCATGGACGAGGCCCGCCGCGCCGTCGAGACCGGCATCGAGGTCGCCCGCGACCTGGTCTCCTCCGGGGCCCGCTGCCTGGTCACCGGCGACATGGGCATCGCCAACACCACCGCGTCCGCCGCGCTCGTCGCCGCGTTCACCGGACTGCCGCCCGAGCAGGTCACCGGGCGCGGCACCGGCATCGACGACGCCACCCACGCCCACAAGATCGAGATCGTCCGGGCGGCGCTGGACCGGCACGGCCTCCCGGGCCGCGCGGACCCGCTGGAGGTGCTCGCGGCGGTCGGCGGGCTGGAGCACGCCGCCATCGCCGGGTTCGTCCTCGGCGGGGCGGCGCTGCGGGTCCCCGTCGTCCTGGACGGGGTGATCGCCGGATCCGCCGCGCTCGCAGCCGCCGCGCTGTGCCCCGACGCGCTCGGCGCCTGCGTCGCCGGGCACCGCTCCGCCGAGCCGGGCCACACCGCCGCGATCGCCGCGCTGGGCCTGCGCCCGCTGGTCGACCTGGAGCTGCGGCTCGGCGAGGGGACCGGCGCCCTGCTGGCGTTGCCGCTGGTCCAGGGCGCCGTGCGGGTCCTGCACGAGGTCGCCACGTTCGACTCGGCCGGGGTCAGCGGCAAGGACGCCGGGCGGCGTAACGACGCGATCACGGAATGAGTCACGCTCGGCTATCGACTCGCCCGCGGACCTCTCCATGAGCTCGCCAACCCGAGTACCGTTGTTCCACAAAGACAGGCGCCGGTCACCGGCGCCCGCGAGAAACGACTCCGGACACCCGATCGAGAGATTCACCACGTGCCCCCGTACCTGCTAGGCCTGCGACTCGGCGGGCGACGCGTCCTCGTCGTCGGCGGGGGGCGGGTCGCCCAGCGCCGCGTGCCGGCCCTGCTGGCCGCCGGGGCGGCCGTGGTGCTCGTCTCCCCGCAGGTCACCGCCTCCCTCGAAGGGCTGATCGAGGCCGGGCGCCTGGAGTGGCGGCCCCGCCGCTACGAGCGCGGCGACTGCGCGGGCGCGTGGCTCGTCCAGGCCGTCACCGACGACGCCAAGGTCAACGCCGCCGTGGTCGCCGAGGCCGAGGCCGCGCGGATCTGGGCGGTGCGGGCCGACGACGCCGAGTCCTCCCCGGCCTGGACGCCCGCGAGCGGCCAGGCGGGCGACGCGACCGTCGGCGTCCTGCTCGGCGGCGACCCCCGGCGCGCCGCGGGCATCCGCGACGCCGTGGTCGACGGCCTGCGCTCGGGCGGCCTGGAGTCCCGGCACTCCCGGCGCAAGCCCGCCGGGGTCGCGCTCGTCGGCGGCGGACCGGGCGACCCCGGGCTGATCACCGTGCGCGGGCGGCAGCTACTGGCGATGGCCGACGTCGTCGTCACCGACCGGCTCGCCCCGGGCTCGCTGCTGGACGAGCTGGCCGACGACGTCGAGGTCATCGACGCCGCCAAGATCCCCTACGGCCGCACCGTCACCCAGGAGCGCATCAACGACCACCTGGTCGAGCAGGCCGGGCAGGGCAAGTTCGTCGTGCGGCTCAAGGGCGGCGACCCCTTCGTGTTCGGCCGCGGCGGCGAGGAGGCCCTGCACTGCGCCCGGCACGGCATCCCGGTCATCGTCGTCCCCGGCATCACCAGCGCGGTCGCCGTGCCGTCCGCCGCCGGCATCCCGGTCACCCACCGCGGCGTCGCGCAGGAGTTCCACGTCGTCTCCGCGCACGTCCCGCCCGGCCACGCCGAGTCCACCGTCGACTGGGAGGCGCTCGGCCGCGCGAACGGCACCCTCGTCCTGCTCATGGCGGTCGAGCGGATGGCGCTCATCGCGGCCGCCCTCATGCGCTATGGTCGGTCGTCCGACACCCCGGTCGCCGTGATCCAGGACGGCACCCTCCCCGGCCAGCGGACGCTGACGGCGACGCTGGGCTCGGTGGCCGGGGAGATGGCCGCCGCGGGAGTCCGGCCCCCGGCGATCGTGGTCGTCGGCGACGTGGTCGGCGTGGCACGAGAGATCGAACTGATTCGAGCCGACATGGGACGGGATCCGTGACACCCCCGGCAGAGCAGAGCGCGGTTCACGACGAGGAGGCGGGCACCGGCCCCGGACGCGCGGGCGAGACCCCGGGCACGTCCGGCGGCGCGTCGGCGCCCGCACCCGCCGTGCCCGCCGAGGACGCGGCGCCCCCGGCCGAGACCGAGACGCCCGAACCCGCCAAGCCCGCTTCGGGCAAGGGACGGTCGCGCAGAGGCCGCCGCCGCTCCACGAAGGGCGCGCCCGCACCGTCCAAGAAGGCGACACCCGCTCCCGAGGAACCGCAGGCGGAGCAGCCCGCGGAGGTCGTGGAGGTCGTGGAGGCCCCCGCGGCCGAGCCCGCCGAGGCCGCGCCCCAGCCCAAGGGCCTGCGCGGTGACGCCTCCAGGGCGTCCGGCGGCACCCGCACCGCGCCCCGCACCGGCGGCGGGACCGCGCGCCAGGGCGAGCTGATCCGCGCGCTCACCCTGCTCCGCGACCAGCTCGGCACGTTCGATTTCGTCCTGGACGTCCCGGACGTCGAGGAGGCCCGCGAGGCCCGCACCGAGCTGCGCAACCAGCTCGACGACTACGTCCTGCCACGCGTCCAGGCGGCGGGCACCCCGCTGCTCGTGGTCCTCGGCGGATCCACCGGCGCGGGCAAGTCGACGCTGGTCAACACCCTCGTCGGCGCCCGCGTCAGCGCCACCGGCGTGCTGCGCCCGACCACCAGCAGCCCGATCCTCGTCTGCCACCCCGACCACGTCGCCTGGTTCATGGAGGGGCCGATGCTGCCCGGCATGGGCCGGGTGCGCGGGCCCGCGCCCGACGCCATCGCCGGCGACCAGCTCGTCATCATCGCGAGCGACGCGCTGCCGCCCGGCCTCGCGCTGCTCGACAGCCCCGACTTCGACTCGGTCTTCGAGGACCACTACGAGTTCGCGACCAAGCTGATGGCCGCCGCCGACCTGTGGCTGTGCGTCACCACCGCCGCCCGGTACGCCGACGCCCAGGTGTGGCAGATGCTCCAGCGCGCCAAGGAGAACGGCGCCACGATCGGCGTCGTGCTCTCCCGCATCCCGCAGAGCGAGGGGCGCGGCGACCGCTCCGGCGAGACCGGCTGGGGCGGCGCCGAGGTCGCCGAGCACTTCGGCGAGATGCTGGACGAGCACGAGGTCGGCGACGCGCGGCGCTTCACCGTCCCCGAGACCCGGATCGAGGAGAGCCGCCTCCCCGAGGACGTCGTCGCGGACATCCGCGCCTGGCTCGTCGGCGTCGCCGAGGACACCGACGGGCGCGAGATCGTCGTCAGCGACACCCTCGCCGCCGTCCTGGACAGCTTCCGCACCCGCGTCCCCGAACTGGCGCGGCACGTCGAGGCGCAGGTCGCCCAGCGGGCCGAGCTGGCCCAGCAGGTCGAGGGCGCCTACGCCACCGTCCTCGCCGAACTCGACGAGGCCACCCGCAACGGCTCCCTCCTGCGCGGCGAGGTCCTCGCCCGCTGGCAGGAGTTCGCCGGGACCGGCGACCTGCTGCGCGCCCTGCACGTCCAGCGGCCGCGCCGGGGACGCTCGGCCGGTCGCCGCCACCGCAGCCCCGCCCGCGTCCGCGCGCTGAAGTCCGCGCTGCGCGACGCCCTCGAATCGCTGATCATGTCGTCCGCCGAGCACGGCGCCGAGGAGGTCCTCGCCCGCTGGCGGGCGCACCCGGCGGGCGGCCACGTCATGTCCGGCCCGGCCGCGACGCTCGGCGGCGTCTCCCCCGAGCTGTCGCGCCGCGCCACCCGCGCCGTCAGCTCCTGGCAGGACCACGTCCAGGAGCTGATCCGCACCGAGGGCGTCACCAAGCGCTCGGTCGCCAAGCTGGTCTCCTTCGACACCGAGGCGGTCTCGCTCGTCCTGATGATCGGCCTGCTCGGCTACGGCACCTCCGAGGTCGCGGTCGAGGGCGGCAACAGCGCCGTCCCGCAGCGGCTCCTGAAGGCCCTGTTCGGCGCCGAGTCGCTGCGCGGCATGGGCGCCAAGGCCCGCGCCGACCTGCGCAGCCGCATCGGAATGCTGTTCGACGAGGAGGCGATCAGATACGGGCAGGCGCTCGACGCCGCCGGAATCCCCGACGAGACCGTCCCCGTCCAGCTGTACCAGGCCACCTACAATCTTGAGGTTGCCCGATGACCACCTCGGCCATCCCCGCGAGCTCGCTCGGCACCCCGGTCTACCCGCCGCCGGCCCCGCCCGAGCCCACCCCGCTGCCCGAGCGGCTCGACGGCCTCGACCGGCTCGTCCAGGCCGGGACGGGACGCCTCGACCAGCCGCTCCTCGACGACGCCGGCGCCCTGCTCGACCGCGCCGGGCAGCGGCTGCGGCTGTCGGGCGACCACACGGTCGTGACGCTCGCGGGCGGGACGGGCAGCGGCAAGTCCTCGCTGTTCAACGCCATCTGCGGCCTCGAACTCTCGCCCACCGGCATCCGCCGCCCGATGACCTCGCAGGCCCACGCCTGCGTCTGGGGGCTGGACGGCGCCGGGCCGCTCCTGGACTGGCTCGACGTCGACAAGCGCCACCGCTACGCCCGCGCCAGCGCGCTCGACCTCGAACGCCCCGACACCTCCCTCCAGGGCCTCGTCCTGCTCGACCTGCCCGACCACGACTCCATCCAGGCCCTGCACCGCGCCGAGGTCGACCGGTTCGTCACCATCGCCGACCTCCTCGTCTGGGTCGTGGACCCGCAGAAGTACGCCGACGCCGCCCTGCACCGCAACTACATCGTCCCGTTCGCCCGGCACGCGGGCGTCACGCTGATCGTCCTCAACCAGGTCGACCGCCTCGGCCCCGACGAGATCGACGACTGCGTCGCCGACCTGCGCCGCCTGCTGGAGGCCGAGGGCCTCGCCCACCCGCGCATCGTCACCACGTCCGCGGTCAGCGACGAGGGCGTCACCGGCTTCCGCGACATCCTCGTCGACACCGTCGCCGCCCGCCGCGCCCGCGGCGAGCGCCTGTCCGCCGACATCGACAAGGTCGCCGAGCGCTTCGCCGTCCACCGCTACACCGCCGACCCGCCCACCACCGTCGAGGACGACCGCCGCCAGGACCTCGTCCAGGCCCTCACCGACGCCGCCGGCGCCACCGCCGTCGCCGACGCCATGGAGAGCGCCTACGAACTGCGCGCCGCCGACTTCGTCGGCTGGCCGGTCACCGCCCTCATCACCCGCCTCCGCTCCGACCCGCTCCGCCGCATGCGCCTCACCGAACTGCGCGAGGAGCTCCGCGACGCCTTCACCGGCCCCATCGGCGCCCAGCAGGGCGACGTCGACAACGCCCTGCACACCGTCACCGCGGGCGTGGCCGCCGAACTCCCGCCCCCCTGGGCCCGCTCCGTCCGCGCCGCCGCCCGCACCCACGCCGTCGAGATCCCCGAGGCCCTCGGCGAGTCCCTCAAGGACGCCCTGCCCAGCTTCAACCAGGTGCCCCGCTGGTGGTGGCTGATCAAGACCTGGCAGTACTTCCTCATCCTGGTCGCCGTCCTGAGCGTCGCCTGGATCGGCCTCCTCGTCGCCTACGGGCTCCTGGACGCGGGCCAGAACCCGCCCGACCTCGTCGGCGAGGCGGGCCTCATCCCCTACGTCGCCGTCCTGGCCGTCTGCACCCTCGGCATGGGCCTGCTCACCGCGTCCGCCTGCCGGAACCTGGTGGCCCTCTCGTCCGCCAAACACGGCGACAAGATGGAGGAGCACATGCGCGAGGGCATCGAACGCGTGGCCGACGAGAAGGTCATCACCCCCATCACCGCGGAACTGGAGCGCTACGCCCGCTACCGCGAAGACGTGACCAAAGCGCTAGGCGACTGACACCCAACGCGCGATCTCCCCGAACCCCCCACCCAGGCCAAAGACCACGCCCACCAGACCCCGAAGCTCAGAGCCTCCCGCCCGCCCGGTTATCCACAATCGCCACCACCCCTTCCGCCCCCTCCCACTCCTCAGCCACCGTTGTACTCATCACTCAGAGCAACAACGGAGGAACCCATGAACGAAGCGCACATCACGATCATCGGCTGGATCGCCGCCGAGCCCTACTACACCGTGACGACCAACGGCACCTCGTTCCTGTCGATCAGGGTCGGCTGCACGCCGCGCCGCTACGACCGCGAGACCGGCCAGTGGCAGGACGTCGACACCCTGTTCGTCACCGTCAACTGCTGGCGCGGCCTGGCGGACAACGTCAACGCCTCCGAGTTCCAGCGCGGGCACCCCGTCCTGGTCACCGGCCGCCTCCGCATCCGCCAGTACGAACGCGACGGCCAGTGGCGCTTCTCCGCAGAGATCGAGGCCACCACCGTCGGCCACGACCTGAGCCGGGGCACCGCCGACTTCCGTCCCGTCCAGCGCGGCGGAGCGCTGACCGAGGAAGACCGCCAGCAGGCCCGAGAAGTGGCCGACCAGTGGGCCCTGACACCCGTCACCGAGGGCGAAACAGAGAAAGCGGCCTGAACCCCCGCCCACAACCCCACACAAGAAAGCCACCCGAACCAACCCAGCACCCAAAACCCAGCCTCGCCACGACCATGGTTCAGGCCCCCTTGGACCGGGCCCGTTAGGCCAGGTCCAACGAGCCAGTAAGGCCCACGAGCCCCATCGAAGCCGCCAGATTCTCACGGCCCTCCGGGCCCCCAAGGCCGGGTTCGTAAGGCCGTGAGGCCAGGCCCGCCAGGCGCATGAGACCCATCGGGGCGGTCAGGTTCTCGCGGTCTTCTGGGTCCATGAGGTCGGGCTTGTGAGGCCGTGAGGCCAGGTCCGTCGGGCTGATGGGGCCGGTCGGGGCCGTCAAGGTCCTCACGGCCTTCCGGGCCCAGGAGGCCGGGGCCTATGAGGCTGTGAGGCCAGGTCCCTCGGGCCGAATAGGCCCGTCAGGCGTATGAGGCCTGTCGGGGTGGTCAGGTTCTCGCGGTCTTCTAGGCCCATGAGGTCGGGCTTGTGAGGCCGTGAGGCCAGGTCCGTCGGGCCGATGAGGCCCGTCAGGCGCATGAGACCCGTCCGGGCCGTCAGGTTCTTATCGCCTGACGGGCTCGTGAGGCCAGGCCCGTCAGACATGTGAGGCCAGGGCTGGAGAGGCCAGGCCTTCAGGGAAGTCAGGCCGGGCCCGTCTGGGCAAGCCCATCAGGCGGGGCCCTGAGGCCAGGGCCGTCGGGGACGTCAGGCGGGGGCGGTCAGGTGGGCTCCGAAGCATTCCCATAGATCGATCGGCGAAGGGAGGGGAGGCGGCACCAGCGGGCCCTGAGGCGGCGGCTCGCGCGGACAGGGGCTGGGCATGCGACACCCCGTGCACCTGCCCTAGACACCTGCACTAGGCACCCGCCATGGCGCCCAGTGGCGACCGTCACCGGTACGTTCGCCACGGTCGGCGGGCTGGCGAAGGCGCTGCCCGCGGCGGCGGCGACCAGCTCGCCCGCCGACCGCGCGGCCCCGCCCGGCGGCGTCGAAGCACCGGCGCCGCGAGTGCCGCGTCGCGACGCTGGTCCCGGGATGCCGGCGCTGGCGATGCGGCGGCTCGGTGACAACAGGGCCTCGCCCAGGTGTCGAAGTTCTACCGTCCGGACGCCCAGAACAAGAACGAGCTGCCCGAATCCGCCTCGACTGGATCATGGCCCCGAGTGGCCATGACAGGTACGAATCCGGCGAAATCCGCGCATGAAGGCAACCCCTTACTGTGCGCCAAGCCGTCGAAGCCCGGTCCTAACAAGCCCCTTGGCCTGGAGGAGGTTGCCTGAACGGTCACCCTCATGTGCGCTCTCGAACGTACTGGTTTCCTGCCCACTCCGCACACGTCGCAACTATTGTGTTACACAACGTGATGCGCGTAAGGGGGAAGGATGACGGCAGTGCAGTCGTCCGCCGAGGACCGTGGTGGGGAACTGGCCCACAGGCCCCGGCGCCGTACGTTCCCAGGGCGCAGGTCCCTGCTCATGATCTACGTGCCGGCCGTGGTCGCCGTCCACGCGGGGCTGATCATCGCTGGGCTCGTCACCACTTCTCCGGAGGTCGATGACTTACTGACGTTCGTTGCGCTGCTGGCCTGCGGTGCGGTGTGCATCGAGGCGACGCGGCGGCTGGGCATTCCGGCTGGTGTCGGCCGTGACCTGCTGTCGGCCTGGTGGCTGCCGGTGGCGCTGCTGCTGCCCCCGTTGTACGCGCTGCTGATGCCGATTCCGCTCCAGGCGCTGTTGCAGTTCCGCGTGCTCCGGACGCTCGTCCACCGCCGGGTGCTCGTCGCCTCGGCGCTCGGCATCGCGGGGGCGTGTGCGTCGGTGGTGTTCCACCTCGTCGTGAAGGATCCGCTGGACGCGGCGCCGGGCTGGGTCGTGGACGTCTACCCCGGAGTGCCGGCGGCGGTCGGCTGCGCGGCCCTGTTCACGGTGGTGAACACGGTGCTGGTGGCGGTTGCCGCACATGCCGCCAACCCGGAGAGCCGCTGGCGGGACGTCCTGTGGACACGCGAGAGCCTGCTGCTGGACGTGGTGGACCTGTGCGTCGGCATCCTCGTGGCGATCACGAGTTCGCTGACACTGGGCCTTCTCCTCCTGGCGCTGCCGCCCGTGATGCTGCTGCAACGCAGCCTGATGCACCAGCAACTCCAGGCCGCCGCGAGGACGGACGCCAAGACCGGCCTGCTCAACGCGGCGGCCTGGCAACGGGAGGCCGCCACGGAACTGGCCCGAGCGCTGCGCACCCACGACCCCCTCGCGGTGCTGCTGATCGACATCGACCACTTCAAGCGCGTGAACGACACCCACGGACACCTGATCGGCGACGAGGTGCTGGTCGGCGTGGCCAACACACTGGACCACCAGCTACGCGACTACGACCTGGTCGGACGGTTCGGCGGAGAGGAGTTCGTCGCCCTGCTACCGGGCACCGACACCGTCGAGGCATGCCGGGTGGCCGAACGCCTCCGTGGCCGGGTGCGCAGGCTGGCCGTGCCCACCGAGGATGGAACGGTCGTCGTCACGGTGTCCATCGGCGTCTCCCTGTACCGGACGCACGGAGAAGACCTCATAGAACTCATGGCCGCCGCCGACCTGGCGCTCTACCGAGCGAAGGCGTCCGGCCGCGATCGCGTCTGCCTCCCCGCCCTGGAGGGCCCCAAGGCACCCGGCAAATAAACCCCCACAACCACCCCCGGCATCAGCTGCAACGACCAAGCAGCGCAACCCAACCCCACCCGCCCCCCTCCACAACTCGACCCCCGACAACCATTACGCCCCCGACCACAACTGCTACGCGACTACCAACTACTCTCCTCGGCTTCTGCGAGCTAAGGCACTCCACCCTGGCGGTCCTAGCGACTGCCGTACGACCCGTACGACCCCGGCCCCCCAGGGAGATGG
The DNA here is from genome assembly GCF_009733595.1 of Actinomadura litoris. Taxonomy (GTDB): domain Bacteria; phylum Actinomycetota; class Actinomycetes; order Streptosporangiales; family Streptosporangiaceae; genus Spirillospora; species Spirillospora litoris. The sequence goes on from NZ_WOFH01000006.1 coordinate 408,526, forward strand.
CCGTGGCTGTGGCCACTGAACGCCGCGGCCCGGCCATCACCGAGGGACAACCCGAAGTTGGCCGGCCCCCAAGCAGCTGCGCTCAGCCCACCCCGCGCCCTGACCAGACAATCGCGCCCTGGGCACAGACGCGACACAGGCTGCAAGCAGCCCCACGACCCGAGCCCCCACACGGGTCCCCACGGCGGGTCCCCCACAGCGGGTCCCCCCACCGGCGGGGGCCTATGGCGGGTCCCCCACGGCGGGTCCCCTCCACGGCGGGCCCCCACGGCGGGTCCCCCCGCCGACGGGCGCCTGTGGCGGGTGCCCCATGGCCGGGTCTCGCGGCGGGTCCCCTCCACGGCGGGTCCTCTCCATGGCGGGTGCTCTCACGGCGGGTCCTCTCCATGGCGGGTGCTCTCACGGCGGGTCCCCTCCACGGTGGGCGTTCTCACGGCGGGTCCCACGGTGGGCGCTCCCACAGTGGGCGCTTCTATGGCGGGGCGCTCCCCGTGACAGAGCGCTTCCATGGTGGATAGGTGCCCTCGTGGTCGGCGTGCCCCCACGGTGCGGTTGAGGTGATTCGCAGCCGCCTGAAGGGCGCGGCCGGTCCCTTCGCTGGGCGCCGGTGAACGGCGGCACCGCGCAGCTCGCGCAGCTCACGGGGCTCACGAGCTCACGCAGCTCACGCAGCTCACGCGGCTCACGCAGCTCACGCGGCTCACGCAGCTCACGGGGCTCGCGCAACTCACGTGGCTCACGGGGCTCACGCGGCGCATGCCGGGGCGCTGGACTGGCTGCGCCTGGTCTGCGCGGGTTGAGTAGCCCGGCCGGGAAAGAGACGGCGAATGGCCTGGGCGGCCGGGTGCCCCTCGCTGAGCTGCGGCACTTGCGCGCGGGTAAAGCGTTGTTGGACGTCGGAGCCGTCGAGCTTGGATAGTCCGAGGTGCGGTCCTCGCTGCGTGATGTGGGACGCGTTTGCTGGACGTCGCAGTCGTCCAACCCGGGCGGTTCTCGCGGCGGCACCTGCTGGCGCCCCGGCCCCGGGCGCCACATCCGCCGCGCGCCGCACCCCGTTTACCGCAGAGGACGGTCCCGGGCTGGCGGAGCAGGAGCGGGTGCGGGTGCGGATGCCGGTTCTTTGACCCGCATCGCCTGAGCGCGCCTAGGCGCAGGTGGGGCTGGGGGCGTTGCGAGCGTGGCGGGCTCGGTTGCCTGCCACGTTCTGTGGTTTTAGCTGGTTGGCGTCGCGACTCGCCGGGAGGGGGTGTGTGGGGTGGGCTAATTCGGTTGTTCGGTGTTCTGGTGCGGCATTACGTTGCCGAAGTGGACCTCTTCTCACGTTCTTGGACGGCATTGCGCGCGGCGGTCGACGGCCTTTCCGGGGAGGACTGGGAGCGGCCGTCCGGCTGTTCCGGGTGGCTTGTGCGGGACCTGGTGTGCCACCTGATCATCGACGCGCAGGACGTCCTGATCACGCTGGTCACCCCCACCGACGCCGAGCCGACCGTGGACGCGGCCACCTACTGGGACCTCGTCGATCCTCCGACCGGTGAGGACCCGCTGGACGCGCTGATCCCCCGGCTGGCCGCCGCCTACGGCGAGCCGAGGTGGCTCAAGTTCCACTTCGACGACATCGGCTCCGCCGCCGGACGTGCCGCCGACCTCGCCGACCCGGAAGTCCGCGTCAGCACCCAGGACAAGGTGCTGACGACCGGGGACTACCTGTCCGCCTACGTCATGGAATGGACGCTGCACCACCTCGACCTGATCGTGAACCTTCCCTCGGCCGCCGAACCGCCCGCCGAGACCCTCGCCGCCGCTCGCGCGTCCCTGGAGAAGATCGCCGGAGTGTCCATTCCGGCGACGTTCTCCGACACCGACGCCCTGCGGATCGGGACCGGGCGCCGTCCGCCGACGGAGGAGGAGAAGGCCGCGCTCGGCGAGCTGGCCGCGCGGATTCCCTTCGTGCTGGGCTGACGTGCCCGGCCGCGCTCGTCCCGTCTGGGAGTTCGGTGCCGCTGTGTAGGTGCCCCAACGATGTTCCGGGCCGGGACGACGGCGCTGGGTCCGGTTCGCGGGCGGCCGTTCCTTCGCCCCGCGCCGCTGTTCGATGCGGTGCGGGGTGAGCCGCCAGCGAGTTGCCGCCGAGGGTCCTCCGCTGCGCCTGGGTGGGGGGCGGGGGCCTGTGGTGGGGGTGGGATCTGCGGGGTGGTCGGCTGAGGGGACGTCGTGGCGGGTGGGGAGGGGAACTGCGGCGAAACGGCGCCGTGGACCCCCTACCCTTGTGAATATGGCCGAGTACATCTACACGATGCAGCGCGTGCGCAAGGCACATGGAGACAAGGTCGTCCTGGACGACGTCACCCTGCACTTTCTGCCGGGCGCCAAGATCGGCGTCCTGGGGCCGAACGGCACCGGTAAGTCGACGCTGCTGCGGATGATGGCCGGTCTGGAGCAGCCGTCCAACGGCGACGCGCGGCTGATGCCGGGCTTCACCGTCGGGATGCTGCAGCAGGAGCCGCCGCTGAACGAGGAGAAGACCGTCCTCGGGAACGTGGAGGAGGGCGTCGCCGAGACCAAGGCGATGGTCGACCGGTTCAACGAGATCGCCGAGAAGATGGCGACGGACTACTCCGACGAGCTGATGGAGGAGATGGGCAAGCTGCAGGAGCAGCTCGACCATCGCAACGCCTGGGACCTCCAGAGCCAGCTCGAACAGGCGATGGACGCGCTGCGCTGCCCTCCGGGCGACGCCGAGGTGACCAAGCTGTCGGGGGGTGAGCGCCGCCGGGTCGCGCTGTGCAAGCTGCTGCTGGAGGCGCCCGACCTGCTGCTGCTGGACGAGCCCACCAACCACCTGGACGCCGAGAGCGTGCAGTGGCTGGAGCAGTTCCTCGCCAAGTACGAGGGGACCGTCCTGGCCGTCACCCACGACCGGTACTTCCTCGACAACGTGGCCACCTGGATCCTGGAGCTGGACCGGGGCCGCTGCTTTCCTTACGAGGGTAACTACTCCACCTACCTAGAGAAGAAGGCCGACCGGCTGAAGGTCGAGGGCAACAAGGACGCCAAGCGCAAGAAGCGCCTCCAGGACGAGCTGGAGTGGGTCCGGTCGAACCCCAAGGCGCGGCAGACCAAGTCCAAGGCCCGCCTGGAGCGGTACGAGGAGATGGCGGCGGAGGCCGCCAAGACCCGCAAGCTGGACTTCGAGGAGATCCAGATCCCGCCGGGCCCGCGCCTGGGCAACACGGTGATCGTGGCCGACAAGCTGACCAAGGGCTTCGACGACCGCCTTCTGATGGACGACCTGTCCTTCAACCTGCCGCCGAACGGCATCGTCGGCGTGATCGGTCCGAACGGCGTCGGCAAGACCACGCTGTTCCGGATGATCGTCGGCGAGGAGCAGCCGGACGGCGGTGAGCTGCGGCTCGGCGAGACCGTGCAGGTCTCCTACGTCGACCAGGGACGCGGCGGCATCGACCCGAAGAAGACGGTCTGGCAGGTCGTGTCGGACGGGCTCGACCACATCAACGTGGGCCAGGTCGAGATGCCCTCCCGCGCCTATGTCGCGGCGTTCGGGTTCAAGGGGCCCGACCAGCAGAAGCCGTCCGGGGTACTGTCGGGCGGCGAGCGCAACCGGCTCAACCTGGCGATGACGCTCAAGCAGGGCGGCAACGTCCTGCTGCTGGACGAGCCCACCAACGACCTCGACACCGAGACCCTGTCGAGCCTGGAGAACGCCCTGCTGGAGTTCCCCGGCTGCGCCGTGATCACCTCGCACGACCGGTGGTTCCTCGACCGGATCGCCACGCACATCCTCGCGTGGGAGGAGGGCTCGAACTGGTTCTGGTTCGAGGGCAACTTCGCCGACTACGAGAAGAACAAGATCGAGCGTCTCGGCGCCGACGCCGCCCGTCCGCACCGGGTCACGCACCGCAAGCTCACCCGCGACTAGTCCGCCTCGGACGGCCGTGTGACCACCACCGGGTGGTCACACGGCCGTTCTGTTCGTGGACGGTCCGTGTGTTCCGGTGTGTTCTCCGTCTCGGTGCCGCGCGGGGGCGCACTCGGCTGGCCTGCTGTTTCTGGTGTTTCGTCCGGCTGGTCGTCGGGCGCGTAGATCCGCTCCGGGTAGCATCGGGCGAACGGCGGAGCCCCCGTGACCCGACCCCCAGGCGAGGACATGCAGCAGACCGACCTGCCCGAGGCCGAGTACCGGCACGTCTACGAGTTCTACCTCCGTTTCGGGGACATCGACTCCCAGGGCCATGTGAACAACGTGAAGTTCCTCGGTTACCTGGAGGACGCGCGCATGGAGATGTTCCACGGCGGTCCGGTGCGCAAGGGGGAGCAGCCCGTCCGGGGCATGGTGATCTCCCGGCACGAGATCGACTACCGGTTGCCGCTGCTGCCGACGGTCCATCCCGTCCGCGTGGAGTCGTGGGTCACCGAGGCCCGCGTCGCGTCGTTCAAGCTGGCCTACGAGGTGCGCGACGACGAGAACGTCTACGCCGTCGCGACGTCGACGCTGGTGGCGTTCGACGCGTCCACGAACCGGTTGCGCCGGTTCACCGAGGAGGAACGGGAGTTCATCGGCCGCTACCTCGCCCCCGGGGCATGACGGCGGTCGCGGGCCACGCGCTCGGTGACGGCCCCCGCGACCCGCTGCCCGGTCTCGGTATCGGACGCGGCGTCGCGCTGCGGCTCGCCGCGGACGCGGACGCGGAGGCGCTCGCCGTCCTGTGCCGGGAGAACCGCGAGTACCTGCGGCCGTGGGAGCCGGAGCGGGCCGACTCCTATTTCACCGTCGAGGGCCAGCGGGCCAATCTGCACGCCCTGCTGGACGCCTACGACGCGGGGGAGATGTGGCCCGCCGTCATCCTCGTGGACGGCGCGGTCGTCGGGCGCATCACGCTCAACAACATCCTGCGCGGCCCCCTCCAGAGCTGTTTCGTCGGGTACTGGGTGGCACGCGCGCACTCCGGACGCGGCGTCGCCACCGAGGCCGTCCGGCAGGTGCTGGACGTGGCGTTCGACGAGCTGCTCCTCCACCGGGTGGAGGCGTTCACCAGGATCGACAACCGCGCGTCCCAGCGCGTCCTGGAGCGCAACGGCTTCACGGTCGTCGGGACGGCCCGCCACCACATCCACGTGGACGGCCGCTGGCACGACGAGCGCTTCTTCGAGCGGCTCGCGCCCTGGGACGACGGGATCGCGCCGCTCCCTCCGGCGTAGCGATCATTCTTGCCGGGTATTACCGGTAAGAATGAGTCTTCTGAATCGAGACGCCATGTCCCCCTATCTCGCCGCCTGGATTCTCTGGGTCCTGATGTTCCTCGCCATCGAGCTGCCCGCCGTGTTCAACCGGCAGGAGGGCGACACGCTCTCCGAACTGGTGTGGAGCGTGTTCGCCATCCGCGGCAAGCCGGTCGGCTGGCAGCTGCGCCGCCTCGCCCTGGTCGCCGGGCTCGGCTGGCTCGTCGCCCACTTCCTCACCGGCGGCGCCGTCTAGCGGCGGTTCAGCGCGAGGCCAGCCACGGATCCTTGAGGTCCAGGTAGGTGAAGTCCCCCTCGTAGAACCGCCCCATCTCCTCCATCGCGGCCTTCATCTCCGGAGTCGGCGCCTGGGACTCGCCCGCGCGCGCCTCCGCCTCCGACCTGAAGTAGACGGCCTCGGTCATGCCGCCGTCCCCGTGCGCCGCCCAGACGCCGCCGAGGATGTCGGGGCGGTTCCGGGTGAGGACGCCGTAGTCCGCGTGCTCCATCCACGCGCGGAGCCCGTCCAGGTCGCGGACGCGGCTGTGCATGATCTGGACGAATCCGGCGTCGTCGGAGCCGCCGGACATCCAGGTGCCGGTGGCGGCGCAGTCGTGGAAGGTCACCTCGCCGGCGAACAGCTTGGACAGCTCGGTCCACCACTGCTCCTGCTCCTGGCGGTGGCTGTTGCGGCGGGCCGCCTCCTGCGACTCGAAGCGGGCCAGCGCGACGAACGTGTCGTCGTCGGTGACGCCCGCGGTGCTGCCGAGCCAGCCGACGGATCCGGGCGCGAGGTCGCGGACCCAGCGGTCCATCGCGTCCCTGACCTCGTCGCGGTCGGTGATCTTTCCCTGGATGACCTGGATGAACATCGCGCACCTCCTCGTATGGGATCGCCTGGGGCCACCGCGCGGACCGGCCGTCCGGGGTCGCTTGAGAGGGCCTGGACCGGGTGTTCGCCCCGGTTCCGGATGACCGTCCCCCGATGGTCCCCTGAGACCGACGTTACGCCTGGAGCCGGGTGTTGACCACCGAGCCGTCACGGGTCGGTAACAAGCCCAGCAGGAAACCGTTTTTGTCGGGCTTATCCCTCTAAGGTCGCTTCGCGAAATGTGGAGATCCCACGTGGAAGGGGCATGATGCGGCGCGTCTCAACAGGAGCGATGGCACTGCTGCTGGCCGCGGGAGTGAGCGGGGCCGGCGCCACGGCGGCGCGGGCGGCGGTCACGGCGGGCCCGGCCCAGGCCGGACAGGCTCAGGCCGGCGACATCCTCGCCCAGCTCAAGGCCATCCCCGGCATGCAGGTGACGGAGAAGACCTCGACGTTGCCCGGCTACCGGTGGTTCTGGCTCACCTACCGCCAGCCGGTCGACCACCGCAACCCGAAGGGGAAGTGGTTCGAGCAGCGGATCATGTTGCAGCACAGGTCGGCGGACCGGCCGATGGTGCTGTACACCAGCGGCTACAACACGCCCGAGACCATGTTCACCTCCGAGCCGACCGCGCTCGTCGACGGGAACCAGATCTCCGTCGAGTACCGGTACTTCACCCCGTCCCGTCCCGAGCCCGCGGACTGGCGCAAGGACACGATCTGGCAGGCCGCCACCGACGAGCACCGGCTGGTCGGCGCGCTGAAGAGGATCTACAAGGCCCGGTGGATCTCGACGGGCGCCAGCAAGGGCGGCATGACCGCCGTCTACCACAAGCGGTTCTACCCGCGTGACGTGGACGGCAGCGTCGTGTACGTGGCGCCGAACGACGTGAACAACAACGACGACCGCGCCTACGACAAGTTCTTCCAGACGGTCGGCACCGACGCGCAGTGCCGCGCGCACGTCAAGGCGCTCGCGCGGGAGTTCCTGAAGCGCCGTCCGGCGATGCTGGCGCGCTTCAAGGACGCGGCGGCCAAGAACGGCTGGACGTTCGACATCCTCCGCTCGCCCGACCGCGCGTTCGAGAACTCGGTGATGGACTACGAGTGGGCGTTCTGGCAGTACAGCCTCCAGGCCGACTGCCCGTCGCTGCCCGCCGTGGACGCCTCCGACGACGAGATCTACGGATCGCTCGACGCGATCTCGGGCCTGTCGTTCTACACCGACCAGGGCCTCCAGCAGTACATCCCGTACTACTACCAGGCGGGTACGCAGCTCGGCTGGCCGACGCCGCAGTTCACGAGCCTGCGCCCGCTGCTGCGCTACGAGGACAGCTACCAGCCCCGCACCTACGTGCCGCGTGACATCCCGATGCGGTTCGATGGGGGCGAGGCCATGCGGGACGTGGACCGCTGGGTCCGCGACCACGGCAGCCGGCTGCTGTTCGTGTACGGCGGCAACGACCCGTGGGGCTCCGAGCGGTTCCGGCTCGGGCACGGCAGCCGCGACTCGGCCGTCTACACCGCGCCCGGCATGAACCACAGCGGACGGCTCATCGCCAGGCTGACCGACCAGGACAAGGCGAAGGCGACCGCCGACCTGCTGCGCTGGGCGAACGTCCAGCCCTCGGCGAAGACGCTGACGACCGGTCCGGCGGCGGACGACCCGCTCCAGCTCCAGCGGCCCCCGCTGTAGCGCCGCCCGATCCGCGGGCGGGCCGTCCCACGACGGCCCGCCGCGGGTCAAAGGGTGGCCAGCCAGGCGGCGGAGTTGCCCGGGAGCAGGTCGCCGTACAGGGGGATGCTGGTCAGCAGCGGACGCCCCGCCGGGAGCCGGACGGGGTTCTCCCCGCAGTTCAGCGCGAAGGTCAGCCGCCCGCGCCGGAAGAACAGCGCGGGCTCGGAGGAGTCCAGCCACTCCAGGCTCTCGGGCAGGCCGCCGGCCAGGTCGCGGCGGAGTGTCAGCGCCCTGCGGTAGAAACTCAGTGTCGAGGACGGATCGGACCGCTGCGCCTCGGCGGTCAGCGACGCCCAGTCCCGCGGCATCGGCAGCCACGGGCGGGCGCCGTCCGGCGAGAACCCGAACGGCTCGGCGCGGCCCGACCAGGGGAGCGGCACGCGGCAGCCGTCCCGCCCCCGGCCGCCGCCGCGCTTGAAGATCGGGTCCTGCCGCGCCTCGTCCGGGAGGTCGGTGACCTCGGGCAGGCCCAGCTCCTCGCCCTGGTAGAGGTACGCCGACCCGGGCAGCGCGAGGAGCAGCAGCAGCGCGGCCCTCGCGCGCGCCAGTTCGATCCCCGGGACGCCCCCGGGCCGCTCGTAGCGCGTCACGTGCCGGACGGAGTCGTGGCTCGACAGCACCCACGTCGGCGCCGACCCGGTCGGCGCGACGGCCGCCAGCGCCGCCGCCACCACGTCCCGGAACGCGGTGGCCGACCAGGGCGCGAGCTGGAGGTCGAACTGGAACACCTGGTGCAGCTCGTCCGGGCGGAGGTAGAGCGCGAGGTCCTCGGGGCCGTCCGTCCATACCTCGCCGATCGCCATGCGGTCGCCGTCGTAGCCGTCCAGGACGCGGCGCCACCTGCGGTAGATCTCGTGGACCTCGGGGCGGTTGTAGATCGGCCCGTTCGCCGTGCGCCGCCCGCGCCCGGCGAGGTCGCAGAACGTCTCGTCCTTGACGAGCCCGGCGGCGACGTCGACGCGGAAGCCGTCGACGCCGCGGTCCAGCCAGAACCGCAGGATGTCCTCGAACTCGTGCCGCACCTCGGTGTTGCGCCAGTTCAGGTCGGGCTGCTCGGGCGCGTACAGGTGCAGGTACCACTCGCCGCAGGGCAGCCGCGTCCAGGCGGGGCCGCCGAACGAGGACGGCCAGTCGTTCGGCGGGTCCTCCTCACCGGGCCCGGGCCCCGGCCTGCCCCGCCGGAAGATGTAGCGGTCGCGCGCGGGCGACCCCGGCGGCGCGGCCACCGCCTCCCGGAACCAGCGGTGCCGGTCGGAGGTGTGGTTCGGGACGATGTCCACGATCAGCCGCAGCCCGTGCGCGTGCGCGTCGGAGACCAGGTCGTCGAAGTCGCCGAGCGTTCCGAACCGGGGGTCCACGTCGCGGTAGTCGGCCACGTCGTAGCCGCCGTCCGCGAGGGGGGAGGGGTAGAACGGCGTGAGCCACAGCGCGTCCACGCCGAGGTCGCGCAGGTGGCCGAGGCGGGACCGGATCCCCCGGAGGTCGCCCTCGCCGTCCCCGTCGGAATCGGCGAAACTGCGGACGTAGACCTCGTACACGACGGCACTGCGCCACCAGGGGGATCGCGTCATACACGCCGATCTACCCTTAAGTCGGGGCGTTCACCATCAATGCGGGGCGTTCACCATGCTGCGCGCGGCCATCGTGAAGTAGTCCCAGAGCGTCTTCTCCAGGTCCGCGGGGAGCCCGAGCTCGTCCACGGCGTCGCGCATGTGCCGCAGCCACGCCACCCGCTCGGCCTCGCCGATCACGAACGGCACGTGCCGCATCCGCAGCCTCGGGTGCCCGCGCTGCTGGCTGTAGGTGGTCGGACCGCCCCAGTACTGGACGAGGAAGAGCCGGAGCCGCTCCTCGGCGGGGCCGAGGTCCTCCTCGGGGTAGAGGGCGCGCAGGTCGGGGTCTTCAGCGACCCCCTGGTAGAAGCGGTGCACCAGCCTGTGGAAGGTCTCCTCGCCGCCGACCGCTTCGTAAAAGGTCACCTTGTCAGTCATCGCGCCCCCAGCCTATGTGATCAGGCGGTCGGGGCGGGGGTGGCGACCGACACCCCCGCCGCGTCGAACGCGCGCTTGACCCGCTCGCGCAGCTCGCGGGCGACGTCGGCCTGCTTGCCCGGCGCGGTCTTCAGCACGACGCGGATCACCAGCGCGTCCCCGGCCAGGGCCTGCACGCCCCACACCGACGGCTGCTCAAGGATCACGTCCTGCCAGGTGGAGTCGGCGGCCAGCTCGTCGGCGGCGGTCTGGAGGATCTCCTTGACCTTCTCGGTGTCCTCGTGGATGTCGACCGGGATGTCGAGGACGGCGCGCCCCCAGTTCTGCGACTCGTTCCCGACCTTCTTGATCTCCCCGTTCGGGACGTACCAGACGACGCCGTTGACGTCGCGCATCCGGGTGACGCGCAGGGTGACGGCCTCGACCGTCCCCTTGGCGCTGCCGACGTCGATGACGTCGCCGACGCCGTACTGGTCCTCCAGCAGCATGAACAGCCCGGCGAGGAAGTCCTTCACGATGTTCTGCGCGCCGAAGCCGACCGCGACGCCGATCACGCTCGCGCTGGCGAGGATCGGCGCGAGGTTGAGCCCGAGCGAGCCGAGGATGCTGAACGCCGCCGTCCCCATGATCAGGATGGAGGCGACCGAGCGCAGCACCGAGCCGAGCGTCTTGGCGCGCTGGGCCCGCCGCTGGTTGAGCAGCGTGGGGCTGCCGTCGAAGACCGTCCGGGACCGTTCCCTGACCTTCTCCGACATCGTGCCCTCGGCCATCCGCACGGTGACCTTGGTGATCATGCGGTGCGCGATGTTCTTCACGATCAGCGCGACCACGAAGGTGACGATGACCATGAACAGGGTCGCGAGCGGCTTGTCGAGCCAGTTGGAGTAGAACGTGGTGAAGTCGGTGCTGTGGGAGATGTTCCAGACCAGCCGGCACGCCGTCGTCGGCGTCCTGTCGCTCTCGGCGGACGCCCGGCAGGCGTTCTCCACCGTCCCCGACTGGGCCCAGGGCAGCAGCGTGTCGGCGGCCAGTGACATCGGCGGACCCTCCCCGGTCGTCTCGTGGATGTCGCGACACCCCGCCGTGGACCAGCGGCGGGCACGAGCCCGATCGTAGGGGACGGGGACGACCGATTCGTACCGCGCCGGGCGGACTGGCGCGACCCGGCCGGGGAGGGCCGGCCGACGAACGCGCCCCGCGGACCGGTGGCTGCCGCGCCGTTCCGGCCACGGCCCGCGGGGCGCGCCCGGCTCTAGGCGCGGCCCACCGGCCGCGCGTGTGTTTCCCGACACAGAGGCTGCAGGACGTGCGCCAGCTTCAGCGCGGCGCCGCCCGGATCGTCCACGCGGTGCATCCGCTCGCCCCAGGACCACCAGTAGTAGTGGTCGTGCGACTCGGGCACGGGCGCGCAGGTGACGTCCTCGGCGAGGCTCGCCGCCTCCGGGTTCACCACGCGCAGGAACGCCGGGCCCGAGCGGGTCCGGACGACACGGGCAACGAGCCCGCGCGTGTCGAGTTCGCGCTCCAGCTCCTCCAGGTAGTCGACGCGCATGTCGCTGACCACCCGCCCCACCCCCTCCAGTTGTCGTGCGAGGACGGCATCGCCTGATATCGCCTGATCCCGTGTGCCTGCCACGAGCGAGCCCGCCGCTCCGGTCGACTCTCCGGATCGGTTCGTTCACTCGCCGCGAGAATTGCAACTCTTCGGGCGCCCGGTCAAGGCCCCGGTCAGGTGGCGAAGAACCGGATTACCCCACCTCGGGGCAAGTTTCCTCCGCCCCGGAGGAAGAATCTCTACCCTGAGAGCCGGGGACGCGTTCCCGGCCCGCAGACTTCCCCGGAACCGCTTGGCCTGCGACGGTGTCAGGGTTACGCTGCGTGCGCGAGAGATTATCTGTCGTGGTCAACAAAGTTACCGGTCGCCGTGCGGGGAGACCGGCCTCTCCCCCCGGGGAGCCGGCCCCCGCCCAGCGGTGAGGAGGCCGGAACCACAATGTCGGACACCCCTCGGCGAGAGACCGACGCCGCCCGCAGGATCCGCGCGCACGGCCTCGCCAGGGGGCGCGGCGCCGTGGACATCGCGCACGACATCCACGAGCAGTGCGGGCCGCTGTTCGGCACCAGCCGGGTGAAGGCGCATCGCCTCGCCCACGGTGTCGCGCTGTCCGACATCGTGGCCCAGGTCAGGGCCCTGTACGAGGTCGACGGCAAACCGGTGCCCAAGCTGGGGGAGACGCTGCTGTCGGCCTACGAGAGCGGATACAAGAGACCCGGTCCCGAGTATCTGCACTACCTCTGTGCCGTCTACCGGGTGGAACCCGACGTCCTCGGCTTCCAGGGTCCCTGCATCTGCGGCCGCGGCCACGGGACCCGCCCGAGCGTCGCCGCCGTCCCCCAGCAGCGGACGCCCGACCGGCACGCGACCCACGAGACCGACGGTCCGCTCGTCGGGTCGATCATGCCCAGGGCGCAGGAGCGGCCCTGGGTCACCGTCAACGACCTGCGGGGCCCCGACCGCGCCGAAGGCCCCCTGTCCATTGATGTGGGAGAGGAGGACATCGTGCTTCGTAGAACCCTTCTGCAACTCCTGGCCGGAGCGGGCGTGGCGGTCGACGGCCAGTTCCTTGGGGCGGTCGACGGACTTCGCCGCAAGATGGACGACACGCTGGTCGGCGCGACGGTCTCGCCGACGATGCTCGACCAGTGGGAGGAGACGACCTACGGCTACGGCCAGCAGTACCAGGCCACCCCGTCCCTGCGGATGCTCTGCGACGTGCTGCTGGACTTCAGCGAGGTGCGGCGCATGTGCGACAAGCGCCAGCCGGTCGAGCTCCAGGAGCGGCTGTGCCGGATCGCGGCGCAGCTGTCCGGGCTGTCCGGCCTGATCATGATCAACCTCGGCGACCACCGGCTGGCCCGGTCGTTCTTCCGCACCGCGCGCACCGCCGCCGACGAGACCGGCGACCGGCAGCTGCGCGCGTGGGTGACCGTCCGCGAGGCGCTCGTGCCGATGTACTACGGCGACCCGCGCGAGGCGCTGCACCTGGCCCGCAAGGCGCAGGACCTCGCCGGCCGCACCCCCGGTGTGGCCGCCGCGATGGCGCCCGCCGTCGAGGCGCGCGCGCTCGGCATGCTCGCCATGCGCGGCCGCGGGGACGCCGCCCCGAGCGCCCGCCGCGCCCTGGTGCGCGGCCGCGCGGTCTTCGACCAGTTGTCCAAGACCGACACCGGCGACCTGGTGTTCGGCTTCACCGACCGGCAGATGGCCTTCTACGAGGGCGACACCTTCACCAACCTCGGCGACCACAGGCACGGCGACGAGGTGCTCAGCCACGCGCTGACCCTCTACGCGCCCACCGACCGTGTGGACCTCACGCTCGTCCGGCTCGACCGGGCGACCTGCAAGCTGCACGCCGGGCATCCGGACGCGGCGCTGACCGCCGGACAGGAGGCCATCCTCGAACTGCCGCCCGACCACCGCTCCGACATCCTCGTCCACCGGGCCCGCCAGATCGGCGCGGCCGTCGTCGCCAAGCACGGCACGAGCCCGGCGACGAAGGAGTTCTTCGAGGCGCTCGCGGGGCCGTGGGTCACCAGCCCCACCGACGAACGGTCCGGTCCCCTGTGGGGGGCCGACCCTCCGCGGTCCCCGGAACGGCCCGTCCCCCCGGCCGAGCAGGTCTGACCGGGCCATGGCCACGGCAGACGGCCCCCCGGGGCACGACGCCCCGAAGCACGACGATCCCGCGGGCGCGCGGACGCTCGTCCGGCTCCAGTGGGAACCCCCCGAATGGGGCTACGCCGAACTCCGGCTCCGCCGGTACCGGCCCTCCGACCACGCCACCGTCCTCGCGCTGCACCGGGAGGGGCTGGCCCAGGTCGGCCTGCGCCCCGGCGACGGCGTCTACTACGACCACGACTTCTTCCGGATGGAGGACATCTACCTCCGCAACGACGGCGAGTTCCTCGTCGGCGAGGCCGACGGGCGGGTCGTCGCGATGGGCGGGCTCCGCCGCGCCGACCTCGTCCCGGGCGGCAGCGCACGCGCCTACGGCGGGTTCGCCCTCGGCACCCCCGCCCTCGACGCGGTCGAGATGGTGCGGCTGCGGGTCCGGCCCGCCGTCCAGCGCCGGGGGTACGGCACCGCGCTGGTGCGGGCCCTCGAAGGGCGCGCCAGGGAGTACGGCTACCGGGTCCTGCGCGCCGACACCACCGAACTCCAGGAGCCGGCGCTCACCCTCTACCGCAAGCACGGCTGGACGGAGACGCGCCGCGAGACGATCGGCGGCATCGCCAACATCTACATCGAGAAACGGCTGGGATAGGGCCCGCGGACTCCGCCTCCGGGGGCGCCCCGGAGGCGGAGGCGCGCCCGCGTCAGGAGCGCTGCCCGGCGACCAGTTGCATGAGGGGGTAGCGGCGGCGCCTGACGCCGGTGAACCCGCGCTCGGTGAGGGCGCCGGTCACCTGGGAGTCGCCGAAGACGGTGATGCCGGTGAGGTCCCCGGCGCGGCGCCGCACCTCGCGTCCGAGGGGGCCGGCGGGCACCGTGAACGGGCGCCGGGAGGTCAGGATGATCAGCCGTCCGCCCGGCCTGAGCACGCGGGTCATCCCGTCCACGGCCCGCCACGGGTCGTCGAACAGGTACAGCGCCCCGAAGCAGCAGACGGCGTCGAACGCCGCGTCGCGGAACGGCAGGTCGACGGCGTTGCCGCGCACGTAGCAGACGGGCGCCTCACCGGACCCGGCGGCGGGGGTGTCGGAGACGGCGCGGCCGAGCATGGTCGCGGAGGCGTCCAGGCCGACGACCAGGCCGTCCGCGCCGACGCCCGCCGCGAGGGCGCGGGTGACGTTGCCGGGCCCGCACGCCACGTCCAGGACGTTCAGCGCGGGCCGCTCGGTCTCGCCGGGCTGCCCGAGGCCGAGCCAGTCGCGCGCCATGGCGTGCTCGGCGGCGGTGTCCGGCCCGATCGGCCAGCCCTTCATCAGGTTGAACCCGGCGGGCCGCCACACCTTCTCGTAGATCTGCGGCAGGAACGCCGACCGCATCGCCGACTGCGCGAGCGAGGGCGGCGGCTCGGTCGCGGGGCCGAGGAGGTTCACGTATCCGGCGGACAGGTCGGGGTCGTCCGGCGGGTCGGCGAGCAGCCCGACGACCCGCTCGGCGAGGGTTCGCACCGAAGTACTCACGCCCTCCATGAGATCATCCATCCGCCCGGCTGTCACCGCCCGACATGATCTTGTCACCGTCGGGGAGGAGGCTCAGGCCGGTCTGGGACGCCAGGAACGACAGCGTGTCGGTCATCAGGTCGACCGACCGGCTCACCGACCGGGTCGAGTGCCCGACCTCCGCCTCGTCGCGGAGCAGGACCGGCGCGTCCGACACGTCCGACGCGGTCGCGTGCTGGAGCGCGGCGCACATCTTGCGGGCGTGTAGCGGGTCGACGCGGGTGTCGCTGCCGAACGTCGTGAACAGCGTGGCGGGATAGGCCGTCCCGGCGCGGACGCGGTGGTAGGGGGAGTAGCCGAGGAGCCAGCCGAACTCCTCGGGGTCCTCGGCCGTCCCGTACTCGTCGTTCCAGGTCTGGCCGAGGCCGAACCGCTCGTAGCGGACCATGTCGAGCAGCGGCGCCGAGCAGACCACCGCGCGGTACAGCTCGGGGCGCTGGGTGAGCGCAGCGCCGACCAGCAGGCCGCCGTTCGAGCCGCCGGAGATCGCGAGCCGGGACGGGGTGGTCAGCCCGTCGGCGACCAGCTTCTCGGCGGCGGCGTGGAAGTCGTCGAACACGTTCTGCTTGCGCTCGCGCATGCCCGCGCGGTGCCACTCCTCGCCCTCCTCCGACCCGCCGCGCAGGTTCGCGACCGCGTAGACGCCGCCCGCCTCGACCCACGCGAGGATGCTCGCCGAGTACGCGGGGGTCAGCGAGATGTTGAAGCCCCCGTACCCGTACAGGATCGCCGGGCGCGGCCCCGAGAGGCCGGGGCGCGCGGCCACCAGCATCCGCACCTCGGTGCCGTCCGCCGAGGCGTAGGAGACCTGGCGGGTCTCGATCTCGGGGACCTCGACCGACCCCGGCGCGGCCGCCCACAGCGTCGTCTCGCCGGTGCGGGCGTCGAAGCGCATCACCGAGGACGGCGTGACGTGGTCGGTGTAGCCGAACCACGCCTCGTGCCCGCCCTCCGGCCGCTCGATGATCCCGCCGATCGAGCCCAGCCCGGGCAGCGGGACGGCGCCGATCCGCTCGCCCGTCCCGAGGTCGTGGACGGTGATCTCGCTGATCGCGTGCCGCGTCCACCCCGCCAGCAGCACGGGCCGGTCCAGGTCGTCCAGGATCGCGAAGTCGCTCAGCACCGCCTCGGGGTCCTCGGGGACCAGGTCGCGCCACGTCTCGAACCCGGGGTCGGCCGGGTCGGTGACGCACAGCCGCGACCGGGGCGCGCCACGGTCGGTGAAGACGTAGGCGCGCCCGTCGCGGCCGACGTACAGGCCGGTCTCGGCGTCCACGCCCTCCTGGACGACCCGCAGCGCGGGCCGCTCCGGCGGCGACGCGGACAGGTCTGCGATCCACAGGTCGTTGCGCGGCGCGGTCCCCTGCGACGAGGACAGCGTCAGCCACCGCCCGTCGCGGCTCACCCCGACCCCGTAGTAGTCGGTCTTGTCGCGCCCCTCGCCGAAGACCAGCACGTCGTCGGCCTCGGGGTCGGCGCCGACCCGGTGCAGGTAGACGCGGCGGTGGTACCGCTCCTCGCCGTCCGGGACGTCCCGCGCCGGGAGCCGCCGCACGTAGTAGTACGCCTCCCCGCCGGGCAGCCAGGCCACCGAGGAGTCGCGGGCGCGGTCGATCGGGCCCTCGACCCGCTCGCCGGTCGCGATGTCCAAGACGTACAGCAGGGACTCCTCGTCCCCGCCGGTCGAGACCTTGTAGGCGAGGCGGCGGCCCTCCTTGTCGGGCTGCCAGCCGTCCAGCGTGGTGGTGCCGGCCGGGTCGAGCGCCGTGGGGTCCACCAGGACGCGCTCGGCGCCGTCCGCGCCGGCCGTGTACAGGACGGGGTGCTCCTGGCCCGCCGTCCGGCGGGTGAAGAACCGCCGCCCGCCCCGCCACACCGGGGATCCGACGCTCCCGGCGCCGAGCAGTTCGGCGAGCCGCCGCCGCAGCGCCTCGCGCCCCGGCAGGGCGTCGGTGGCCTTGTGGAACAGCTCGTCCTGCGCGGCGAGCCACCGCCTGGTCGCCTCGTCGTCGGCGTCCTCCAGCCAGCGGTAGGGGTCGGCGACCCGGTGACCGTGGATCTCCTCGACGATGTCCTCGCGGCGCGCGGGCGGATACGGCGTCATGGATGCACTGTATTGCCCGTGATGAGGGGAACCCGACCGACCCCGCGACGCGCCCGGAACCGCCCGGGGAGCCGTCCCCACAGCGGTTTCAGAGGTCCCGGGGTGTGTTTTTGCGTTCGATCACGCACGTGGTGGGGGATTATTGGGGTAGCGGACGGGCTCCTCAGACGCCACACTGATGCCGGGTCGGTTCGCCCCTGAGGAGGACCTCATGGCGAGTGCGCAGGTGCCGGAGACAATAATCGGGCCTCGGTGGGAGGCGCGCTCAGCCGCGCCCGCCGAGGCCAACGGAACGCACTATCCCCGAACGCATCGCCCCAGAACCAGGGCCCGGCCGCCCGGAGCGCGGCGTGCCGCCTCCCGGCGCGCGGCGGAGGGCGTCTGATGCGACAGGTCCTCCTGCTGAACGCGACATACGAACCGCTCACCACGCTCCCGCTGCGGCGGGCCGTCTGCCTCGTGCTGCGGGAGAAGGCGGAGATCGTCCACCACGACACCTCCGGCGCGGTGCTGCACTCGGCGACGATGGCCGTCGAGGTGCCCTCGGTCATCCGCCTGCGCCGCTACGTGCGGATCCCGTTCCGCACCCGCGTGCCCCTGACCCGCGCGGCCCTGATGCGCCGCGACAGCTTCCGCTGCGTGTACTGCGGCCGGCGCGCGGAGACGATCGACCACGTCCACCCGCGCAGCCGGGGCGGCAAGCACGTCTGGGAGAACTGCGTCGCGTCGTGCATGACCTGCAACCACCGCAAGGCCGACCGGCTGCTGGAGGAGCTGGGCTGGACGCTCAGCATCACCCCCGGCGTGCCCCGGGGCGCCCACTGGCGGCTCATCGGCATCGTCCACGACGGCGACCCCCAGTGGGCCGCGTACGTGTCGGAACCGGCCGCCTGACCCCGCCCTCCGGCGGCGAGCCGTATCCTGGGCTCGTGCCACGCTACGACTACCGCTGCCGCGCGTGCGGGTCGACCTTCGAGGTCTCCCGCCCGATGATCAACGCCTCGGATCCGGCGCCGTGCCCGGACGGCCACGACGACACGGTGAAGCTGCTGTCCACGGTCGCCGTCACGGGCGCCGCCGGGGCCCGCAGGCCCCCGCCGCGCGCCGGGGGCGGGGGCTGCTGCGGCGGCGCCTGCTGCTCCTGACGGCGCCGTCCCGCACGGGTCAGAGGGCGGGGCGCTCCAGCTGCGAGACGTCGCGCGCCGCGCCCGTCGAGGCGGACGTGGCCATGGCCGCGTAGGCGCGCAGCGCGGCGCTGACCGGGCGCTGCCGGTCGCGCGGCCGGTAGCCGCCGAGGTCGGCCAGCAGCTTCTCGCGGCGGATCTCCAGCTCGTCGGCGGGGACGTCCAGCTCCAGCGTCCGGTTCGGGATGTCGATCACGACGCGGTCGCCGTCCTCGACGAGGGCGATGATCCCGCCGCCCGCCGCCTCGGGGGAGGCGTGCCCGATCGACAGCCCGGACGTGCCGCCGGAGAACCGCCCGTCGGTGATCAGCGCGCAGTCCTTGCCGAGCCCCCGGCCCTTCAGGAAGCTCGTCGGGTACAGCATCTCCTGCATGCCGGGGCCGCCCTTCGGGCCCTCGTAGCGGATCACGACGACGTCGCCCGCCTTGACCCTGCCGCCGAGGATGCCCTCGACGGCGTCGTCCTGGCTCTCGAAGACGACGGCGGGGCCGGTGAAGGTCCACAGCTCCTCGTCCACCCCGGCGGTCTTCACGATCGCGCCGTCGGGGGCGATGTTGCCGCGCAGCACGGCGAGGCCGCCGTCGGCGGTGTAGGCGTGCTCGGCGTCGCGGATGCAGCCCTGCTCGCGGTCGAGGTCGAGGCTCTCCCAGCGGGCGCTCTGGCTGAACGCGGAGGTCGTGCGGACGCCGCCGGGCGCCGCGTGGAACAGCTCCACGGCCTCGGGCAGGACACCGGGGGAGCGCACGTCCCACTTGGCGAGGAACTCCTCCAGCGACGCGGAGTGGACCGAGTGGGTCGCCTCGTGCAGCAGCCCGGCGCGGTGCAGCTCGCCGAGCAGCGCGGGGATGCCGCCGGCGCGGTGGCAGTCCTCGACGTGGTACTTGGCGGTGGCCGGGGCGAGCTTGCAGATGCAGGGGACGCGGCGCGACAGCGCGTCGATCTCGGTGAGGCCGAAGTCGACGCCGCCCTCGTAGGCCGCCGCGAGCAGGTGCAGGATCGTGTTGGTGGACCCGCCCATGGCGATGTCGAGCACCATCGCGTTCTCGAACGCCTCGCGGGTGGCGATGCTCAGCGGCAGGACGGACTCGTCGTCGCCGTCGTAGTAGCGGCGCGCGACCTCGACCACGGTGCGGCCCGCGTCCTCGTAGAGGCGGCGGCGGGCGGTGTGGGTGGCGAGCACGGTGCCGTTGCCGGGCAGCGCGAGCCCGATCGCCTCGGTGAGGCAGTTCATGGAGTTGGCGGTGAACATGCCCGAGCAGGACCCGCAGGTCGGGCAGGCGCTCTCCTCCATGGCCAGCAGCGTCTCCTCGCCGACCGAGCCGTCGGCGGAGGCGATGATCGGGTCGATCAGGTCGAGCTTGTTGCCGCCCATGACGCCCTCGACGGGCTTGCCGGCCTCCATCGGCCCGCCGGAGACGAACACGGTGGGGATGTTCAGCCGCAGCGCCGCCAGCAGCATCCCGGGCGTGATCTTGTCGCAGTTGGAGACGCAGACCAGGGCGTCGGCGCAGTGCGCGTTGACCATGTACTCGATGGCGTCGGCGATCACCTCGCGGGACGGCAGCGAGTACAGCATGCCGTCGTGGCCCATGGCGATGCCGTCGTCCACGGCGATCGTGTTGAACTCGCGGGGCACGCCCCCGGCCTCGCGGACGGCGCCCGCGACGACCTTGCCGACCTCGTCGAGGTGGACGTGGCCGGGCACGAACTGGGTGAAGCTGTTGGCGACCGCGACGATCGGCTTGCCGAAGTCCTCGCGCTGGACGCCGCTGGCCCGCATGAGCGCGCGGGCGCCCGCCATGTTCCTGCCGTGCGTGACCGTGCGTGACCTGAGGGCGGGCATCTCGGACCTCTCCTGTTCCAGACCTGTGACGTGCCGTGACACCGATCGTACGTCCGCGCCCGCGCCGGTCGGGCGGTTCGGGCGGACGTCCGGGGTGCGCACCTGAACGGACGCGGTGTCCACCTGGGTGGCGGTGTGCGCCCGCGTGTCCCTGGTGTCCGCGGCGGCGGATCGCGGCGCCGCGCGGCCGGCTCAGCGGAGGTCGCGCGAGCACCGGCCGGTCTCCCATGGTACTCGCGGGGGGCATGAGAGGAGCCGGGCGCGTGACGGCCCGGCTCTGGGGTCCGGTTCGGGGCCGGCTCGGGGGCCGGCTCGGTGCCGGTTCAGGGAGGCGGCGCGGCTCGGGGTGGCGGAGGCGGCACCTCGGCCGCGGTGCGGGTGAGGCGCCCTCCGCGCCGGCGGTCCGGCGCGGCCGCTCGGGGCTCGCCGTTAAGCCCGATGTTCCGGTGAGCACGGTGTTCCTACGAGCGCGGTGTTCCGGCGAGCCCGTTTACCGGTGAGTCTGGTGTGCCTGCCGTGCAGGGGGAGACGGAGGCGGCCCTGGGGAAGGCTGGGCCGCCCGGTCCGTTGCTCAGTCGGGGTACTTCGGCGGGAGCGCCTCCTCGGCCGCCGTGAAGATCCGCTGGACGTCGGTGTCGGTCAGGATCTTCGGACGGCGCCGCAGGTAGGCGCGGGCCCGGTTGCCGGCGTAGACGTCCACGTCCCGCACCCGCATGACCTTCCACGGGATGGACGGGCCGTAGATCGCCACCGACGGCTGCACCGGCACCTCGAAGCCGACGCGTCCGGCGATGATCCGGCTCGCCTGCTCGGCCTCCCAGCGCGCCTCGTCCAGCCGGTCCTTCTTGTTGAAGGGGCCGTGGAAGAGCTTGAGGTGTGACTGGGTGCGCACCGGCAGGCGCTTGTCCCACTTCTCGGAGTCGATGGCGTAGACGCCGCTCGGTCCGATGACCAGGTGGTCGATCCGGCCGTCGCTGACGCCCTCGTCGTCGCGGGGCACGGCGCGCGCGTGCAGCACCCGGTACCCGTTGCGCTGGAGTGACTTCAGCTGCTTCTCGGTGCGCCGCTCGGCGGCCGAGGACTTCTTCCAGGCCGCGACGCTGGAGTCCTTGCGGGAGGCGCGGACCGAGTCGACCACGACCACCAGCACCGCCGCGGCGATGCCGAGGCGGACACCGAGGGCGACCGACAGGACGGCGCCGACGACGACCGCGATGCCGACCCGCCACGCCCACTGGCGGATCTGGGGGTCGCCGAGCAGTGCCGCCGCGCCTCGCGGCTCCTCCTCCGCCGCCGCCTGCGCGGCGGCCTCCGCGGCGGCGTCCTCCGCGGCCGCATCCTCGGCCGTGACCTGCGCCGTGGTCTGCGCGGTGGACTGCGCGGCCTCCTCCGCCGACTCCCGCAGCGGATTCACCGGAGCCTCGTGCTGATCTTCACGTGACCGCTCCGTCTCTTCCCCGGGCTGGCCCCGGGCCCCCTGCCCTTTGCCCCGCTCCGTGATCGCCATGAGTGACGCTCCGTATTCCTTTCCCATCGGGGGCATGATCCTCCGTGCGCAGAGTAATCATTCCGAAGGTTGGCGACTAGTCATGCCGGGTTAATACTTATGTCGCCATCGGTAGGTGATTCACTGCCGTCGCGGACGGGTACCATGGTATTCATTTTCCTCTTGTCCGGATACCGGCGGCGGCGTGTCAGATGCCCCGCCTTCTCCGCCGGCCTTCTCCACGGGCCTCTCCGCCCGCCTTCTCCGCGGGCCTTTGCCGCCCGGCGGGCGGGCGTCTAGCGTTCGCCCATGTGACACATACCCACGACCTCAGCGTCATGCGGATGGCCGCCGCCGTCCGCTCCGGCGAGTTGTCGCCGGTCGAGCTCACCGACCACTACCTCGACCGCATCGAGCGGCTCGACGCGCGGGTCGGCGCCTTCGCGACGGTGACCGCCGACCTGGCGCGCGACCAGGCGCGGCGGGCGGAGAAGGCGGTGGCGGACGCGCCGGACCGGGCCGCGCTGCCGCCGCTGCACGGGGTGCCGGTGCCGGTCAAGGACCTGAACATGGTCGCGGGCGTCCGGGCGGCGTTCGGGTCGGCCGCGTTCGCCGACCTGACCGGCTTCGCCGACGACCACGTCGTGACGCTGCTGCGGCGGGCGGGGTCGGTGCTGCTCGGCAAGACCGCGACCCCCGAGTTCGGCCTGCCCTGCTACACCGAGGGCGACGTGTCGCCCCCGGCGCGGACGCCGTGGGACCTCACCCGGTCGGCGGGCGGTTCGAGCGGCGGCGCGGCCGCCGCCGTGGCCGCCGGGCTCGCCCCGGCCGCGCAGGGCAGCGACGGCGGCGGCTCGATCCGCATCCCGGCCAGCGTCTGCGGGCTGTTCGGCATCAAGCCCACCCGGGGCCGGATCTCGCAGGGGCCGCTCAAGGCCGACCTCTTCGGGCTGGCCACGAACGGCCCGATCGCGCGGACCGTCCGGGACGCGGCGCTCCTCCTGGACGTGATGGCGGGCCCGGTGCCCGGCGACCTGTACACGGCGCCGCCCGTCGAGGGAACGTTCCTCTCCCACGCCGACCGGCCGCCGGGGCGGCTGCGCGTCGCGCGGAGCCGGACGCCCGCCGTCCCCGGCGTCGAGGTGCATCCGGACTGCGTCGCCGCCTACGAGGAGGCGTCCGCGCTGCTGGAGGAGCTGGGGCACGAGGTCGTGGAGCTGCCGCCGGTGCTCGGCGCCGACGTCGTCCCGCACTTCGAGCTGCTGTGGGGCGTGATGGCGACGATGACGCCCGTCCCGCCCGAGCGCGAGCACCTGCTCCAGCCGCTCACCCGCTGGCTCCGCGAGCGCGGGCGCGCGACGACGGCGACGCAGGTGCTCCAGGCGCACGCCGCGTTGCAGGCCGCGTTGCGCACCGCGTTCCCCGTGATGGAGGGGTTCGACGCGATCCTGCACCCCACGCTGGCGCTGCCGCCCGTCCCCATCGGCCACTTCCATGATCAGGAACCGGAGGAGAACTTCCGGCGCCAGACGCAATTCACGCCGTTCGCGGCCGCCTACAACATCTCGGGCCAACCCGCCGTTAACGTGCCACTTCATCAGAATGCGGATGGATTGCCGATCGGGATCATGCTCGCCGGACGGTTGGGCGGCGAGGGGACGCTGATCTCGCTTTCCGCCCAACTTGAGCAAGCTCGTCCCTGGATCGGGCGCAAGCCTCCTATCTGGCACGACTAGCCCGATTGATCCCGCTTTTCGGGTCGCGCTGAAGGGGCATGCCCCAGGCGTGATCGAGGACGAACTGAGCATGCTCGCCGGACGGTACGGCGTCGCGCCCCGCTACACCGACTGGAAGGGCGAGGAGGTCGGAGTGGGCCGCGAGACGCTGGTCGCCGTCCTCGGCGCGCTGGGCGTGGACGCGTCGTCCCCGGCCGCCGTCCGGGACGAACTGGCCCGCGCTCCCGCCCCCGCGCAGCCCTACGGCGACCCGGGGAGGATGCTGCCGCCGGTCGTCGTCCTGCGGCGGGGCGTCCCGGCGCCGTTCGTGCGGGCGCGTCCGGGCGAGCCGCTGGACCTCGCGGTGGAGCTGGACTCCGGCGAGACGATCCCGCTCGTCCAGGACCCGTTCGCCCAGGACGAGGTGCCGCTGGGGTGGCATCTCCTGCACGCCCGGCAGGGCGACGCGCACGAGACCGCGCCGTTCCTGCTCGCCCCGAGGGCGCTGGAGCCGCCGCCGAGGATGTGGGGGTTCACCGCGCAGCTCTACTCGGTGCGGTCCCGGGCGTCCTGGGGGATGGGCGACCTGCGCGACCTCGCCGACCTGGCCGCCTGGAGCGGGCACGAGCTGGGCGCGGGCTTCACGCTGATCAACCCGCTGCACGCGGCCGAGCCCGTCCCGCCGGTCGGCGCGTCCCCCTACTCGCCGATGAGCCGCCGCTTCGCCGCGCCGATCTACCTGCGGATCGAGGACCTCCCCGAGTACGGCGCCCTGCCCGCGGGCGACCGCGAACGGCTCGCCGCCCTCGCCGCGCCGCTGCGCGCGCCGCACGACCGGATCGACCGCGACCGGGTGTGGACGGCCAAGCTGCGGGCCCTGGAGCTGCTGTACGGCGTCCCGCGCGACGCCGGGGCACGGCACCGGTTCGAGGGGTTCCGCCGCCGCGAGGGCGAGGCCCTGACGGCGTTCGCCATCTGGTGCGCGCTCGCGGAGGAGCACGGCGCCGACTGGCGGCGCTGGCCCGCGGAGCTGCGCGACGCGCGGGGCCGCGCCGTCGCCGAGGCCGCCGGACGGCTCAGGGAACGCGTCGACTTCCACGCCTGGCTGCAATGGCGCCTGGACGAGCAGCTCGGCGGCGCCCAGCGCGCCGCCAGGGACGCGGGGATGCAGGTCGGGATCGTCCACGACCTGGCGGTCGGCGTCGCGCACGGCAGCGCGGACTCCTGGATCTACCGGGACCTGATGGCGCCCGGCATGAGCGTCGGCGCGCCGCCGGACGAGTTCAACCAGCGCGGCCAGGACTGGGGCCAGCCCCCCTGGCATCCGCGCCGCCTCGCGGACGCCGCCTACGTGCCGTTCCGCGAGATGGCGGCCGCCGCGTTCCGGCACGGCGGCGGGCTGCGCCTGGACCACGCGATGCAGGTGTCGCGGCTGTGGTGGGTCCCCGAGGGCGGCTCCCCGGCGGAGGGCACCTACGTCCGCTACGACCGCGGCGCCCTGCTCGGCTGCCTCACCTGGGAGGCGGCGCGGGTGGGCGCGGTGGTCGTGGGGGAGGACCTCGGCACGGTCGAGCCGGAGGTCCGCGACGACCTCGCCGCCCGGGGGATCCTCGGCACGTCCCTGCTGTGGTTCGAGCAGGACGGCCAGGGCCGCCCGAAGCCCCCGGACCGGTGGCGGGAGCTGTCGCTCGCGACCGTCGGCACCCACGACATGCCTCCGATCACGGGCTACCTGCACGGCGACCACACCGCGCTCCGCGACCGGCTCGGCCTCCTCACCCGTCCGGCGGCCGAGGAGGCGGACGAGCACCGGCGGCGCCTCGCGGACTGGCTGCGGCTCCTGCACGAGCACGACCTGCTGGACGTCCCGCCCGGGGAGGTCCTGCGCGCGCTCTCGAACGGCTCGACCGCCTACGACGAGCGGCTGGTGGAGGCTTTGCACGCCTTCCTCGCGCGCACCCCGGCCCGCCTCGTCGGCGTCGCGCTCGCCGACGCCGTCGGGGAGCGCCGCACCCAGAACCAGCCCGGCACGATCGACGAGTACCCGAACTGGCGCGTCCCGCTGGCCGATGCCGGCGGGACGCCCGTCCTGCTGGAGGACCTGCGGACGGACCGGCGGGTGCGGGCCGCGCTGCGGGGCCTGCCGGTCAGCCGAGCGTCGCGGTGATCCGCGTGCTGACGTCGTGCAGGAGCGTGTCGGGGACGAGCGTCGCGTCCGCGATCTTGGAGAACAGCGCGGGCAGGCCGGGCAGCGGGTAGTGGTCCTTGTCCGCGTCCTGGAGCGCGGCGCGGCCGAGGGGCTGGTGCGCCAGGGACTTGCGGGCGCGGGCCCACGCCGCCTGCACCTCCTCCGGCGAGGGGACGCCGAAGCCGTGCCCGACCGGCGCCGCGTGCCGGAGCTTGACCAGGGCGCTGTCGGTGAAGTCGGCCGCGAGCCTGCACCGCTCGCTCAGCCTCGCGCGGACGCCGTCCTCCAGCCGGGTCATGACCGTGCAGGGGGTGCGGCAGCGGGCGGCGCAGTCGCCGAGCGCGGAGGCGACCTGGCTGTGCTGCCGGTCGAGGTAGGCGCGCCACCCGGGCGGCGGCTCGGTGGAGACCCGCAGCGTCCGCTCGCAGGCGGCGCGCTCGGGACGGGTGTGGTCGCACACCCGCGCCGACCCCGGCTCGACCGGCACCCCGAACCGGCTGCCCTCGCCGTTCACCGCCGGGCCGATCCGCGCCGGGTCGCCCGCGTGGCCGAGGACGGGCTCCCAGGCGAGCATCGCGAGGTACTCGCTGGCGATGTGCACGGCCGCGACCAGCGCCGCCATGTCGCGCCGGTACCAGCGGATCGAGATGACCTCCAGCAGCAGCCGGTAGGCGGGCCGCAGGCTCGCGAGCGCGCCGCGCGGCTGCTCCCGCGGCGCCTGCGGCATCCGGCTGGCCCGCGCGCGGTCGAGGAGGTCGTGCGGGACGTCGCCGACCGCCTCGGGCATGCCGAAGTCCTCCGCGTCCAGGTCGAGGACCCGCTGGCCGAACGCGCACAGCGCCGCCACGCCGTCGGCCCGGCCGTTCGGCGCGAGCGTCCCCCGCGTGATCAGCGCCTCCAGGTCGCCGAAGGCGTACCGATGCGCGAGTGCCTTCAGAACGTCCTGTGCTGTCCGCACGCGCCCACCTTCCCACCTGTCACGATTTCCACCCCGCGTCGCATCCGGCTCCCCGTGATGCTTTCCGCGATGATTTCACCTCTCAAGGCCAATGCGCCCCGTGACCATGCATTCCGTCCGGTATGGAGGTATCCGGATCCGGTCACACGGCCACGGGGCGCCGGTCGTACCGAGCGGGGGCGCCGTCAGGCGGCGGAGCCGTCCTTGGCGCGGGCGCGCAGGGCGCGGGCCACGCCGTCGCGCCCCTCCGACAGCAGCCGGACGAGCGCCGCCGGGGGCCGCTGCTCGGCGATGTAGGACTCGGTCCGGTCGACCGTGGACTGCTCGATCACCAGGAACGGGTAGGCGACCTCCGCGAACGTCTGGGACATGTCGCTGCTCCACTCCTTCCAGATCCGCCCGACCTCGGCGAAGTAGGCGTCCACGTAGGGGAGCAGCAGCGCGGTCTGCTCGGGCTCGACGAACCCGCCGAGCGTCGCCCGGAACACCGCGTTCGGGAGCTTGCCGGAGACGATCCGCTCCCACGCCGCCGCCTTGGCCTCCGCCGAGGGGGCGGCGGCCTTGCAGGCGGCGGCGTGCCGTTCGCCCGCGGCGGTGCGGTCCCGCTCGTGCTCGGCGTCGATCTCGGCCTCGCCCGCCTCGCCGGTGACGACCAGGCGGCGCAGCAGGGCCCAGCGCAGCTCGGTGTCGACCTTGAGCCCCTCCAGGGACTGCGACCCGTCCAGCAGGCCCCGGACGAACCCCAGGTGGTCGGCGCCGACGGCGGACGCCGAGAACGCCTGCACGTAGGCGAGCTGGAAGTCCGAGCCCGGCTCGGACTCCCGCGCCAGCTCCGCCAGCGCGTCCGCCATCAGGCGCACGCCCTCGTCCCGCCACGCCGGGTCCGCGTACTGGTGGACGGCCGTGCGCGCCTGCCGCAGCAGCGTCTGCGTGACGGAGATGTCGGTGACGCCGCGGATGCCCCGCATCACCAGCCGGACGTAGTCGCGGGTCGCCATCTCGGCGTCGCGCGTCATGTCCCAGGCCGCCGACCAGCACAGCGCCAGCGGCAGGCCCTCCTTGATGTCGCCGATGCCCTCGACCAGCGTCTTCTGCGAGTGCGCGTCCAGCCGGATCTTCGCGTAGGTGAGGTCGTCGTCGTTGACCAGGACGAGGTCGGGCCGCTTCCTGCCGACCAGCTCGGGCACCTCGGTGCGGGCGCCGACGACGTCCAGCTCGACCCGCTCCCGCCGGACGATCCCCTCGCCGGTGCGGTCGTACAGGCCGATCGCGACGCGGTGGGAGCGCAGCGTCGGGTAGTCGGCCTTGGCCTCCTGCGAGACCGCGAACGAGGAGAAGTTCCCGTCGCCGTCCACCTCGTACTCGGCGCGCAGCGTGTTGACCCCGGCCGTCTCCAGCCACTCCTTCGACCAGGCCGCCAGGTCGCGGCCGGACGTCTCCTCCAGCGCGCCCAGCAGGTCGGTCAGCACGGTGTTGCCCCACGCGTGCCGGTCGAAGTAGCGCCGCACGCCCTCCAGGAAGTTGTCGCGGCCCACGTAGGCGACGAGCTGCTTCAGCACGCTCGCGCCCTTGGCGTAGGTGATCCCGTCGAAGTTGACCTCCACCGCGCGGATGTCGGGGATGTCGGCGGAGATCGGGTGGGTGGAGGGCAGCTGGTCCTGCCGGTAGGCCCACGCCTTCATCAGGTTCGCGAACGTCGTCCAGGACGCCGTCCACTTGGTGGCCTCGGCCTGGCACAGCACGCTCATGTACGTGGCGAACGACTCGTTCAGCCACAGGTCGTCCCACCAGCGCATGGTGACGAGGTCGCCGAACCACATGTGCGCCATCTCGTGCAGGATCGTCTCGGCGCGCCGCTCGTAGGCCGCGTCGGTGACCCGGGAACGGAAGACGTAGTCCTCCAGGAACGTGACCGCGCCCGCGTTCTCCATCGCGCCCGCGTTGAACTCCGGCACGAAGAGCTGGTCGTACTTGGCGAACGGGTACGGGCGGCCGAACACCTTCTCGAAGTAGGTGAAGCCCTGGCGGGTCACGTCCACGATCGCGTCCGCGTCCAGGTGCTCGGCGAGCGAGGCGCGGCAGTACACCCCGAGCGGGATCACGGTGCCGTCCTCGCGGCGGTACTCGTCGCGGACGACGTGGTAGGGGCCCGCGATCAGCGCCGTGATGTAGGTCGAGATCTGCGGGGTCGGCGGGAAGTGCCAGGTCCCGCCCTCGGCGCGGTCGGCCGCCTCGTTGGTGACGACCTCGAAGTCCTCGGGCGCGCGCACCTCCAGCTCGAACGTCGCCTTGAGGTCGGGCTGGTCGAAGCAGGTGAACATGCGGTGCGCGTCGGCCGTCTCGAACTGCGTGTACAGGTACACGCTCTGGTCGACCGGGTCGACGAACCGGTGCAGGCCCTCGCCCGAGCGCGAGTACGCGCAGTCGGCGACGACCCGGAGCTCGTTGTCGGCCGCGAGGTCCGGCAGCGGGATCCGGCCCTTCTCGGCGTCGTAGGACGCGGGGTCCAGGTCACGCCCGTTCAGCGTCACCTCCCGCACGAGCGCGCCATGCAGGTCGATGAAGGTCGAGGCGCCCGGCTCGGCGCTGTCGAACCTCGCCACAGTGGTGGAGCGGAACCGGTCCTCACCCGTGGTGAGGTCGAGCTCGACCGCGTACGACCGCGCGGTGAGCAGCCGGGCCCGTTCCCGCGCCTCATCGCGCGTGAGGTTGCCTGCCACATGAACTCCTTGGTCGGCTTATCTGCCTTGTGCCCCCCATGTTTACCAACCGGTCGGTGCACGGGTCCCGGCGCCACGGCCTTCGGTCGCCGCAGACCGACCGGAATCGGCACGAATCGGCGGGGAATCCGCGCGGACCGGCCCGGGTTGTCGTCTGTGGAAGCCTGGCGGGGAACCCGTGCCCCCTGGTGGGCGCCCTGTTCCGCCCCCGTTTCATGCGTTTGTGTTCGTTCCCTGAGGAGGCCGACGTTGCCGAACGACGCTGTGACACCTGTGGACTTCTGGTTCGACCCGCTCTGCCCGTGGGCGTGGATGACCTCGCGATGGATCATCGAGGTCGAGCGGCAGCGTCCGATCGAGGTGCGCTGGCATGTGATGAGCCTGTCCGTCCTCAACGAGGACAAGGACGTCTCCGAGAAGTACCGCCGGATGCTCGACGCGGGCTGGGGCCCGGTGCGGGTCGCGATCGCCGTGGAGCAGAAGTACGGGGCGGACGCGCTCGGCCCCTTCTACACCGAGATCGGGACGCGCCGCCACCATGACCGGCGCGAGTTCGGCCGGGAGCTGTACGAGGAGGCGCTGACCGCCGCCGGGCTCGACCCGGAGCTCGCGTCCGCCGCCGACTCCACCACCTACGACGACGCCGTGCGGGCCTCCCACAAGGACGGCATCGACCGGGTGGGCCAGGAGGTCGGCACGCCCGTGATCGAGGTCGAGGGGCACGCGTTCTTCGGCCCGGTCGTGACGCCCGCGCCGCGCGGGGAGGCGGCGCTGAAGCTGTTCGACGGCGTGCTCGCGGTCGCCTCCACCGACGGTTTCTTCGAGCTGAAGCGCACCCGCACCCGCGAGCCGATCATCGACTGAGAGCCCGGCCGGACGGGGCCACGCGAAGGCTAGGTAGTTGCGACCGTATTGCAACTACCAGGGATGCGCCCCCAAACTGGTCCTACAGCCAGTAACAGGTAGGACGGTGAGGGACGTGCACGTACCGGACGGGTTCATCAATGCTCCGGTCTCGATCGCGGCGGGCGCGGTCGCGGTGGCGGGGGTCGGAGTGGCGCTGCGCGGCGCCCGGCGCGAGCTGGACGACCGCACCGCCCCGCTCGCGGGGCTGACCGCCGCGTTCGTGTTCGCCGCGCAGATGCTCAACTTCCCCGTCGCCTCGGGGACCAGCGGGCACCTGCTCGGCGGCACGCTCGCGGCCATCCTGGTCGGCCCCTACACCGGCGTGCTCTGCGTCTCGGTCGTCCTGCTCATGCAGGGGCTGCTGTTCGCGGACGGCGGCCTCACCGCGCTCGGCGTCAACATCACCACGATGGCGCTGGCCACGGTCCTGGTCGGGTACGGGCTGTTCCGGGTGCTGCTGCGGGTGCTGCCGAAGACCCGGGCCTTCGTCGCCGGGGCCTCCTTCGCGGCCGCCGTGGTCTCGGTCCCGGCCGCCGCCGTCGCGTTCACGCTGATCTACGCCGCCGGCGGCACCACCGACGTGTCGGTGGGCAAGGTCGCCGCCGCGATGATCGGCGTGCACGTGCTGATCGGCATCGGCGAGGCGCTGATCACCGCCGTGACGGTCTCCAGCGTCCTCGCCGTCCGCCCCGACCTCGTGTACGGGGCGCGCGACATGATCAAGCCGCTCCAGCTGCGGCCCGCCGGCGCCGACGGCTCGGCCGAGCCGTCCCGCGCCTGAGCCCGGACCTGAAGGAGGACCATGAACATCAAGCGCTTCTTCGTCGGGTTCCTGCTCGTCTCGCTCGTGCTCGCCGGGGTGGTGAGCTACTACGCCAGCTCCAGCCCCGACGGCCTGGAGAAGGTCGCCGCCGACAAGGGCATCGACTCCAAGGAGAAGGACCACTCCCTCAAGGACTCCCCGCTCGGCGACTACGGGGTCAAGGGGGTCGGCGACGCCCGGCTGTCCGGCGGCCTCGCGGGGGTGATCGGCGTCGGCGTCGTGCTGCTCGCCGGCGGCGGCCTGTTCTGGGTGATGCGGCGCCGCGAGCCCTCCTCCGGCCCGTCCCGGGACGCCTCCTAGTGGGCGCTGGGCACGCCCACCGCCTCTACGTCCCGCGCGCGTCGCCGGTGCACCGGCTGCCGCCGCAGTGCAAGATCGTCGCCGTGCTGGCGTTCGTGCTGCTGGTGGTGGCGACGCCGCGGGAGCGGCTGTGGGCCTTCGGCGCGTACGCGGTGCTGCTCGCGGCCGTCGCCGCCACGGCCCGGGTGCCGTTCGGCACGATCGCGCGGCGGATCGTCATCGAGCTGCCGTTCGTCGCGTTCGCGTTCCTGATGCCGTTCGTGGCGAACGGCGAGAAGGTCACCGTGCTCGGGCTGCGGCTCAGCGAGAGCGGGCTGTGGGGCGCCTGGAACGTCCTCGCCAAGGGGAGCCTCGGCGTCGTCGCGTCCATCCTGCTCGCCGCGACCACCGAGCCCCGGCTGCTGCTGCTCGGCATCGAGCGGCTCCGGATGCCGCAGCTGATCACGCAGATCGCCACGTTCATGCTCCGCTACGGCGACGTCGTCACGGCCGAGCTGGGCCGGATGCGGGTCGCGCGGGCCTCGCGCGGGTTCGAGGCGCGCGACCTGCGGGCGACCCGCGTGCTCGCCAAGTCGGTCGGGGCGCTGTTCCTGCGCTCCTACGAGCGGGGCGAGCGCGTCCACCTGGCCATGGTGAGCCGGGGCTACGACGGCCGGATGCCCGCCCTGTACGACGTGGGCGCGACCTCCGCGCAGTGGACGGCCGCCGCCGCGCTCCCCCTGGCCGCCGCCCTGGTGACCGCGGCCGCTTGGATGCTGTCATGACCTCCTCGCCGCAAGGCCCACCGCCCGACGCGTCCTCGCCTGAGGTGCCTTCCCTTGAGGTGCCCTCACTTGAGGTGCGGGGCCTCGCCTACGCCTATCCGGACGGCACGCAGGCCCTCTTCGGCGTGGACGTGACGATCGGACGCGGCGAGCGCGTCGCGCTGCTCGGGCCCAACGGCGCGGGCAAGACCACGCTCGTCCTGCACCTGAACGGCATCCTGCACGGCGGCCTCGGCGAGGTGCGCGTCGGCGGCCTCGCGGTCGACCCGAAGGACCGGGCGTCGCTGCGGGAGATCCGGCGCCGCGTCGGCATCGTCTTCCAGGACCCCGACGACCAGCTCTTCATGCCGACCGTCCGCGAGGACGTCGCGTTCGGCCCCGTCAACCTCGGCCTGCGCGGCGCCGAACTCGACGCCCGCGTGCACGACGCGCTGACCCGGGTCGGCATGGCGAACGTCGCCGACCGCCCTCCGCAGCACCTCAGCTTCGGCCAGCGCCGCCGCGTCGCGGTGGCCACGGTCCTGGCGATGGAACCGGAGATCCTCGTCCTGGACGAGCCGTCCTCCAACCTCGACCCGGCCAGCCGCCGCGAGCTGGCCGAGATCCTGCTGGGCCTGGACGTGACCGTCCTGATGGTCACGCACGACCTCCCCTACGCGGCGGAGCTGTGCCCGCGCTCGGTGATCCTGTCCGGCGGCGTGATCGCCGCCGACGCGCCCACCCGCGACCTGCTCACCGACGCCGACCTGCTCCGGGCGCACCGGCTGGAGCTGCCGTTCGGCTTCGACCCCGCCGCCGCCCTCCGCTGAGGCGCGGCGCCGGCGACGGGCGCGTTCACATGGGGTGAATTTTCGGTTCGGGGTTTCTGCTTGCGCGCGCCCCCGAGGCTTGCCACACTCGTGCCGACATTGAAAGTGGCAACGGTTTTCATCTCCGAATTGAGGCATTCGTGAAGGTTGCGTTCGTCGGCAAGGGCGGCAGCGGCAAGACGACCCTGTCGTCGCTGTTCGTGCGGCACCTGGCCCGGCGCGGGCTGCCGGTCGTGGCCATCGACGCCGACATCAACCAGCACCTCGGCGTGGCGCTCGGGCTCGACGAGGAGCGCGCCGCCCGGGTCCCGGCCCTCGGTGACCACCTGGACGCCATCAAAGACCATCTGCGCGGTGACAACCCGCGGATCACCTCCACCGCCGCGATGGTCAAGACGACGCCGCCCGGCGCCGGGTCGCGGCTGCTGCGGCTGCGCGGCGACGACCCCGTGCACGCGCTCGGCCACGAGGTGGACGGCATCACGCTGCTGGCCACCGGCCCCTTCAACGACGACGACCTCGGCGTGGCCTGCTACCACTCCAAGACCGGCGCGGTCGAGCTCTACCTCAACCACCTGGTCGACGAGCCCGGCGAGTACGTCGTGGTGGACATGACCGCCGGGGCCGACACGTTCGCGTCCGGCCTGTTCACGCGGTTCGACCTCATGTTCCTGGTGGCCGAGCCCACCCGCAAGGGCGTCGGCGTCTACCGCCAGTACACCGACCACGCCCGCGATTATGACGTCGCCATCCGCGTCGTCGGCAACAAGGTGCAGGACGACGAGGACGTCGCCTACCTGCGCGCCCACGTCGGCGACGACCTGCTCACCTACGTCGGCCAGTCCTCGGCCGTCCGGGCGCTGGACCAGGGGCGCAGCGGCGTCGTGCTGGAGGAGCGCAACGAGAGCGCCCTCGACCTGATGCTCGCCGAGGTGGACGCCCGCGCCAAGGACTGGGACGCCTTCCAGCGGCAGGCCGTCGAGTTCCACGTCAAGAACGC
The DNA here is from genome assembly GCF_009733595.1 of Actinomadura litoris. Classification (GTDB taxonomy): domain Bacteria; phylum Actinomycetota; class Actinomycetes; order Streptosporangiales; family Streptosporangiaceae; genus Spirillospora; species Spirillospora litoris. The sequence continues at coordinate 442,393 of NZ_WOFH01000006.1, forward strand.
GCGGAGCTGGGCGAACCGCGCGGTGGGCGAGGACCTGGAGAAGCAGGTCGATCCCGGGTTCCGGTTCCCCGTCGCGTACGCGCGGTGATGAGGGCCCTACCGGCGGACGGAGATCTTCACTAACCTGCCCGCCATGACGACGCGGCGGATGTTCGTGATGGCGGGCGGCGCGCTCGCGCCCGTGCTCCTGCTCGCCCTGCTGTTCGACAACCAGTGGGTGGTCGACGCGACCCGCGAGAGCGACTTCGACTTCCAGAAGGGGATCGGGCCGCTCGTCAGCTGGTCGCAGTACCCGCAGTGGCGTCTCACCGGCGGTGAGCAGCACTTCCCCGCCAAGTTCATCCTCGCGCTCGACTTCAGCCTGCTGGTGTTCTTCGCCCTGCTGGCCCTGTTCGCGCTCGCCGCGGTCCGGGCGGTCGATCCGCGCCGCGGCGCGTTCGGCGTGGTCATCGGCGGATGGTGGGCCACGGTCGCCGCGGGCGGGCTGTCCGGTTTCGTCGCCGGCCCCCTCCTGCACTGGAGCCTGGACATGTCCGGCCAGCCGATGAGCCGGGCCCTGTGGAGCCTCGTGGGCGACGGGGCGAGCTTCGGCCTGATGTTCGGCTGGCTGGCCGGGCTCGGCGCGCTGGCCGCCTTCATGGTCACCCGCACGCCGGAGGAGCGCCTCGCCCGGCAGATGGCGCACGCGGCCCCGCACCTCGGCGGCCCGCTGCCGCCCGCCGGCGCCCTGCCCCCCGGCGGCCCGATCCCGCAGGGCGGCCACATGCAGCCGGGCGCCCCGATGCAGCCGGGCCAGATGTACCCCGGGCAGATGCAGCAGGCCCCCGGCCAGCCGGGGCAGATGTATCCGGGGCACCCCGGGCAGATGCAGCAGCAGCCGATGGTGCCGCCGCAGGCGCAGGGCGGCCAGGGGCTTCCTCCGCAGCACCCGGCCGCCGTCCCCTACGTGCCGCCGGGCGGCCCCCAGCAGCCGCAGTGGGGCGCCGCGCCCGTCCCGCCGCAGGGCGGGCAGTACCCGGGCGGCCCCGTCCCGCAGCCGCCCGCGCAGCCGCCCGTGCCCCGGCAGCCCGCGCAGGCGCCGGTACCGGCCGTCCCGCCGCCGACCCCTCCCGCGGACGAGGCCGCCGCCGAGCGCCCCGGGGACGAGACCGTCGGCGACGAGGAGCCCGAGGCCGCGCCGCCGAGCGAGGACGCGCCGCCGAAGGGCCCGGCGGAGGAGACGATGCTCGACGGCAGGCCCGGAGACGACACGCTCCCCCCGCCCCGGTGAACTGATGACCGGTGACCTGATGACGGGTGACCCGATGACGGGGTGACCCGGGCGCGCGCCGTCCCCGCCCGCCTGCGAGAATCGGGCGCATGCGCGTCTTTCTTGGCACCGACCACGCCGGTTACGAGCTGAAGGAGCACCTCGTCTCCTGGCTGAAGGCGAACGGGCACGAGCCCGTCGACTGCGGCGCGTTCGAGTACGACGCCGTCGACGACTACCCCCCGTTCGTGCTGCGCGCCGCCCAGCGGACCGCGGCCGAGCCGGGGACGCTCGGCATCGTGCTGGGCGGGTCGGGCAACGGCGAGGCGATCGCGGCGAACAAGGTGAAGGGCGTCCGCGCGGCCCTGGTCTGGAACGAGGAGATCGCGAGGCTCGCCCGCCAGCACAACGACGCGAACGTCATCAGCCTCGGCGCGCGGCAGCACGACGCCGAGACCGCGACCCGGTTCGTCGAGGTGTTCCTGGAGACGCCCTACTCGCAGGAGGACCGGCACACCCGCCGCATCACGATGCTCAGCGAGTTCGAGACCACGGGCGAGCTGCCGCCGGAGACGTCCGGGGCCTGACCCGGGCGCCGGATCCCGAGCACCGGCCTCAGGCGCCCGGCTCCGGTGACGGTCTGCGACCGGTGCCGCCGCGCTTGCCGAGGCGGCGCCGCTCGTTCTTGGCGGCCTTCGTGGTCCTGGAGGCGTTCGCGCGCCGCGCGGGCTCACCCGGCCGCGCGGCGGCGCCAGAACCCGGTGGCGCGGCCGCCAGTGAATCCTCACCCTCCGGCAGCGGCGGTGAGACGTCCCGCGCCCGCATCGCCGCGTCCAGCGTGATCCGCATGCCCGGCTGACTCATCCGCCGCCTCCTCGCCGCACGTCCGAAGAACCGTCCGGGGGGAACGATCCCGCCCCGCCCATTGGACACACCGCCCCCGGATCAGGCAAGACCTTCGATGTCACCGGGTGGTCGAAGTCACGTGGCTGGAGCGCTGCAAGCAGGCACCCCTGGCGCGGATGGGCGACCGCCGCCGCCGATGCTCGGTACAGTGCCGGAGTCATGCTTCAACGACTGGTGCACCTCATGCCGCCGGGAGTGCGCGCCGTCCTGCGCAGGATCCCGCTGCTGGTGGCGCTGTACCGGTGGCTCCGCAGAGGGCGGCTGACCAGGGAGCGGTACGTGTTCGCCGCGCTCGCCGTCCTCGCGATCGTGATCGGCGTGACGGCGGCGACCGACACCCGCGGGCTGGCGCCGTCCGGCGCGCTGGTGCTGATCGTGCTCGGCGGCGGCCTGCTGCTGCGGGTGCGCAGCCTCGTCGCGCTGCTGGTGGTGGTCGTGGCGATGGTGTCCTACGACGCCTGGCACGACATCGCGGCGATCGGCCCGGGCATGATCGCGACGCTGGCGATCACGACGGTGCTCGCGCTGACGCTGGCGCGGACCCGGCAGCAGCTCGGTGTGCAGGGCCTGCGCGGCGACTCGATGCTGCTGGAGCTGCGCGACCGGCTGCGCCGCCAGAGCGAGATGCCCGAGCTGCCGGGCGGCTGGGCCTCGCAGGTCGTGATGCTCCAGGCGGGCGGCTCCTCCTTCGGCGGCGACTTCGTCGTCTCCACCTGCGACGGCTCGAAGCTGGAGGTCGCGCTGGTCGACGTCTCCGGGAAGGGGACCGACGCCGGTACGCGGGCGCTGATGCTGTCCGGCGCGTTCGGTGGCCTGCTTGGATCGATCCAACCTGATCGCTTCCTGCCCGCCTGCAACGGCTATCTGCAACGCCAGCGGTGGGAGGAGGGGTTCGTCACGGCGGTGCACGTCGTCGTCGACCTGAAGACCGGCGAGTACGTCGTGGAGTCGGCCGGGCACCCGCCCGCCGTCCAGTTCGACGCGGCGACGGGGGAGTGGAAGGTGAGCCCCGCCAAGGGCGTCGTGCTCGGCGTCGTCCCCGACCTGCGCTGCGTGCCCGAGAGCGGGCAGCTCGGACGCGGCGACGCGCTCCTGCTCTACACCGACGGCCTGGTCGAGTCGCCCGGCAGCGACCTGGACGCCGGGATCGACCGCCTGCTCGGCGAGGCGGAGCGGCTCGTCCCGCGCGGGTTCGGCCAGGGCGCGAAGGAGCTGGTGGAGACGATGGCGGCGGCCCGCGACGACGACTGCGCGCTCGTCATCGTCTGGCGCCCCTGACCCCGTGCCGGGCGCCGATCCTGCCGAGGACGACCGCGCCGACCAGGATCGTCCCCGCCCCGGCCAGCAGCCGTGTGCGCGAGGACGACAGGAACTCCGCCACGCTCAGCCCCATCGGTGTGAACGCCTTCGTCGCGCTGCCGGGCTCGTTCGGCTGCTCCGGTCGGCGCGGGGCGCCACCCTCCCTCCAGAGACCGGCCCTGTTCTCCGTGCCCGCCGCGCGCCCGCCGTCACCTCCCTGCTCGACCAGGGCCAGCAGGAGGTCGGGCGCGGACGGGCGGTCGCGCGGATCCCTCGCCAGCGCCGCGCGGACGCAGGGCAGCAGCGCGTCGGGAAGCCCCGCGAGGTCGGGTTCGCCGAGCGCGCCCCGGGTCGCGGCGAGGTCGTCGCCGAAGGGGAGCCGCCCGGTGCCCGCGTGGGCGATGAGGCAGCCCCAGGCGAAGATGTCGGCGGCCGGGGTCGCGGGCCCGCCGCGCAGCACCTCGGGCGCCATCCAGCCCGGCGTGCCGAACACCCTGCCGTTGGCGGCGGTGCGGCCGGGCGGGTCCTGCCCGTGCGACCGCTCCGCGGGCGGTCGCTGACCGCGTGCACCCGGCCCGCGCGAGCTACCCCCGTGCGAGGTGGGGCCGAGCGAGGTGGAGCCGTGCGGGTTGGAGCCGTGTGAGGCGGGGCCGCGCGCGACGCTGCGCGCGATGCCGAAGTCGATGACGCGGCAGCCGGACAGCGTCAGCATCACGTTGCCGGGCTTGAGGTCGCGGTGCACGAGCCCGGCGGCGTGGATCGCCGCCAGCGCCGAGGCCACGCCCACGGCCACGCCGTGCAGGTCGGCGGGCGGCAGCGGGCCGTCCCCGCCGAGCCGGTGGTGCAGCGACACGCCGCCGACGTAGTCGGTGACGAGGTAGGGCCGACCGTCCTCCTCGCCGTGCGCGAGGACCCGCGCGGTGCAGAACGAGGCGACGCGGCCCGCGAGCGCCGCCTCGTCGCGGAACCGGCGGCGGTAGGACGGGTCGCCCGCCAGATGCGGGTGGATGGTCTTGACCGCGACGCGTCCCCCCGACACCGGGTCGGTCCCGAGGTAGACGGTGCCCATGCCGCCCGAGCCGAGCCGGCCGAGCAGGCGGTGCCCGCCGACCTCGCGCGGGTCCGCGGGTTCGAGCGGTCGGATGTCTCCGTCCATGAGGAAATCCTGAATCCGGTGTATCTGGCGCCCCTCCGACCCGTCTCTCCCCGTTTGTCGGCAAAGTATGGCGCCTTCCTGCACGAACAGAGGAAACGCGTTCGTCACGTCGATGTGGCTCCCAGTGCATCCGCGGGGTGCAGAGTGGGAGGCGTTCCGCAGCGAAGGCCGGTCCGCGGGTGGACCAGGCGGCTGGCGGCACCGAGAACGATGTCCGCGCGGATCGGCACCCCAGGGGTGGGAGGAGCCGACTCGCGCGGACATCGAGCTTTCCAGCCCCTCTCCGGACGGTTTCCCGACATAACCTATTGACTTAGTAGGAGATAGCCACCACGATGGAGATCGCGAGTTCCGCGCTCGCCGTCCCCGCTGTTCGGGGCGCTCTTACGGCGGGGACCCGCCGGGTGACCGGGATGGTGCGGCACGGCCTGTCCCGGTCACCGGCGACCTCGGTCCGCCCGAGGTTTCACGGGCCGCCGCCGGGCAAGAACCACTTTTGCGCAGGTCCCCCGACGCGCGACGGGCAGGGGAGGGCGCCGGAGTGCGGATCGTCGCGGACGGGCTGTCGCCCTCGTGCTGGTCGGTGCGGACACGGGTGACCGTCACCGCGACGGTGATCGTCGCGCTGCTGCTGATCGTCGGCGTGGCCGTGTTCTACCAGGCCGTCCGGCACACCGTGCTCCAGGATCTGCGCGCCCGCGGGGTGCTGGCCGCCGCCGACGTGGTCACGATCGTCCGCAACGAGGACCCGCGCGGCATGCTGGCGGTCCAGGACGCCGACTTCCCCCTCCTCCAGGTCGTGGACGACCGGGGCCGCGTGCTCGCCTCCAGCGAGGCGCTGCGCGGCCGCGGCGCGCTGGACGTGCCGCGCCCGCCCGCCTCCGGGCGGCCCGAGGTGCACACCGTGCACGTGCCGGGCGTGTCCGCCGACGTGTACGTGGTCAGCGAGCGGACGTCCAGCCCCTACGGGTTCCGGACCGTGCACGCGGGCGCCCCGATCACCGAGCTGACCCGCAACAGGCGGTTCTTCGTCGCGGCGCTCGCGGCGGCGGTGCTGCTCGCGACGGCGGCCGTGGCGTGGATCGTCGCGCTGTCGGTGCGGCGGGCGCTGAGCCCGGTGCGGGTGATGAGCGCGGAGCTGGCCGACATCACCGACATCGAGGGCGGCGAGGGCGAGCGCCGGGTGACCGTCCCGGACCCGGTCGACGAGGTCTCCGACCTGGCCCGCTCGGTGAACCTGACGCTCCACCGGCTGGAGGACGTCCTGCTCCGCCAGCGCGCGTTCGTCGCGGACGTCTCGCACGAGCTGCGCAGCCCCCTCACCGGCCTGCGCGCCCAGTTGGAGGTGGCGCTGGAGCATCCCGGGGACGAGGACTGGCCGGCGGTCGCGCGGTCCGCGCTGGCCGACGCCGACCGGCTCCAGGGCATCGTCACGGACCTGCTGATCCTGGCCCGGCTGGGCGCGGGCGTCCCCGCCGGACGGGAGCGGGTGGACCTCGGCGGGCTGGTCCGAGAGGAGGTGGCGCGGCGGCCGCGGCGGGTCCCGGTCGAGACCGACCTCCAGGAGGGCGTCGTCGTCTGGGTCACCGGCGACCACCTCGTCCGGGTGCTGACGAACCTGCTCGACAACGCCGAGCGGCACGCCCGCTCCCGCGTCCGCGTGAGCGTGGCCTCCGAGCGGGGGGACGCGGTGCTGGTGGTCGCCGACGACGGCGCGGGCATCCCGCCCGAGGACCGCGAGCGCGTCTTCCGGCGCTTCCACCGCCTCGCCGAGGGGCGCCGGCGCGACCGCGGCGGCACCGGCCTCGGCCTGACGATCTCCCGCGACATCGCCCACGCGCACGGCGGCAGCCTCGTCGCCGAGGGCGGCGGCATCACCGGCACCGGCGGTGCCACGAACGCCGCGCACGGCGGTGCCCGGCTGGTCCTCCGGCTCCCGCTGGCGTCATGACCCCCGGCGCGGGCTCACAGCGGAGGGCGGCGGAGGCCGTGCCCGGTGGCCTGCTCGAAGGCGTGCCCGATCCGCAGGACGGCGAGGTCGGCGCGGTGCGGGCCGACGATCTGGAGGCCGACCGGCAGCCCGCCGGAGGTGAACCCGGCGGGCACCGACAGCGCGGGGCAGCCGGTCGCCGAGACGAGGAAGCAGGAGCGCATCCACTCCAGGTAGTCGGGCATGGGCCGCCCGGCGACCTCGCCCGGGTACTCCAGCGACGCCTCGAACGGCGGGACCTGGCTGACCGGCAGCAGCAGGGCGTCGTAGCGCTCGAAGAACGCGCGGACGCGGTGGAACAGCGCCGTGTGCAGCACCTCCGCCCGCCCGACGTCGGCGCCGGACAGGGCGCGCCCGGCGGCGATGTTCTCCCGGAGCGACGGCTTGATGTCGTCCGGGCGCGCGTCCAGCAGCGGGCCGAGCGACAGCTCCCACTGCCAGGCGCGCAGCGTGCGGAACACCTCGTCCGCGCCGGAGAGGTCGGGGCACGCCTCCTCGACGACGCAGCCGAGGTCGGTGAAGACCTTCACCGCGGGTTCCAGGACGCCGGTGACCGCCGGGTCGACCGGGACCATCCCGCCGAGGTCGGGCGACCAGGCCAGCCGCAGGCCCGCGGGGTCGCGCGCCAGCGGCGCGGCGAACGTCCCGCCGGGCGTGTCCAGCGCGATCGGGCTGCGCGGGTCGGGGCCGGCGAGCACCGACAGCAGCAGCGCGACGTCGGCGACCTCGCGCGCCATCGGGCCCTGCACGCCCATCGTCGCCCAGCCCGCCGGGACCGGCCACGCCGGCACGCGGCCCGGCGAGGGCCGGAACCCCACGACGTTGCAGAACGAGGCGGGGTTGCGCAGCGAGCCGCCCATGTCGCTGCCGTCCGCGAGCGGATGCATCCCGCAGGCGAGCGCCGCCGCCGCGCCGCCGCTGCTCCCGCCCGCCGACCGCGACAGGTCGTAGGGGTTGCGGGTGACGCCGAAGAGCGTGTTGAACGTGTGCGAACCGGCCGCGAACTCCGGCACGTTCGTCTTGCCGACCGCGATCGCCCCGGCGGCCCGCATCCGCTCGATCACCAGCTCGTCGGTGTCGGGCACGTGGTCGGCGAAGACCGGCGACCCGGACGTCGTCCTGATCCCGGCGGTGGCGTGGGTGTCCTTGTGCGCGACCGGCAGCCCGTGCAGGGGGCCGGGCTCGGCGCCCGCCGCCAGCCGCTCGTCGGCCCGCGCGGCCTCCCGGAGCGCCCGCTCGGCCTCCACCGTGACCACGGCGTTGACCTGCGGGTTCACCGCCTCGATCCGGTCGAGATGGGCCTGCACGACCTCCCGCGCCGACAGCTCCCGGTCCCGGACGCGGCGTGCCAGCTCACGGGCCGAGGCGAAGTGGATCTCTGGCGACAAGGCGTTCCCCTCCCGGCGCGGCGTGTTCTACGAGGTCATCATGCAGGGAGGGCGCCGCACAAGGCGAGGGAGGAGGCCGCGTGACCGGGACGGCCGAGCGGCCGGGCGCGCGCGAGCTGCTGCGCCGCGTCCTGGACGGCGGATGGACGTCCTGGGACGCCCCGATCGGCGCGGGCGAGAGCGAGGAGCTCGCCGCCGCCCGCGTGCGCAGCGGCTGCGACGAGTCCGTGCTCACCGGCGCGGGCCTCCTGCGGGGGCGCCGCGTCGCGTTCGTGGTGTCGGAGTTCCGCTTCCTCGCGGGCTCGATCGGCCGCGCCACCGCCGACCGGATCGTCGCCGCCGTCGAGCGCGCCACCGCCGAGCGCCTCCCGCTGCTCGCGGCGCCGTGCTCCGGCGGGACGCGCATGCAGGAGGGCACGGCGGCGTTCGTGGAGATGGCGCGGATCACCGCCGCCGTCATGGCGCACCGCGCCGCCGGGCTGCCCTACCTCGTCCACCTGCGCCACCCCACCACCGGCGGCGTGTTCGCGTCGTGGGGCTCCCTCGGCCACGTGACCTCCGCCGAACCGGGCGCGCTGATCGGCTTCCTCGGCCCGCGCGTCCACGAGGGGCTGCGCGGCGAGCCGTTCCCGGCGGGGGTCCAGGTCGCCGAGAACCTCGCCGCGAAGGGCCTGCTGGACGTCGTGGTCGGCGTCGACGGCCTGGCGGACGCCGTGTCCCGCGCCCTGGACGTCCTGTGCGCGAGGCCGCCCGCCGCCGAGGTGCCGGAGCCGCCGTCCGCGGTCGCGGACGATCCCGTGTGGGACTCGGTCGTCCGGTCGCGGGCCCCGAACCGTCCGGGTGCGCGCGACCTGATCCACCACGGCGCGACCCTGGTCACCCCGCTCTCGGGCACGGCCGACGCGGCGCCGGGCCTCGTCCTCGCCCTGGCCCGCTTCGGAGCCGCGCCCTGCGTCCTGGTCGCCCAGGACCGCGCGGGCCAGCGCGGCGGCCACCCCCTCGGGCCCGCCGGTCTGCGTGTCGCCCGCCGGGGCATGCGCCTGGCCGCCGAACTCGCGCTGCCGCTGGTCACGGTCGTGGACACCCCCGGCGCCGCCCTGTCGGCCGAGGCCGAGGAGGGCGGTCTGGGCGGTGAGATCGCCCGCTGCCTCGCCGAGATCGTCACCCTTCCCGCTCCCACGCTGAGCCTCCTGCTGGGCGAGGGCGCCGGCGGCGCCGCGCTGGCCCTCCTCCCGGCCGACCGCGTGCTCGCCGCCCGGCACGCCTGGCTCGCCCCGCTGCCGCCCGAGGGCGCGTCGGTGATCGTCCACCGCACCCCGGACCGCGCCGCCGAACTGGCGGCCGACCAGGGCGTCCGCGCGGCGGACCTGCTCCGCGACGGCATCGTGGACGCGATCGTCGACGAGCGCCCCGACGCCTCCGCCGAACCGGCCGCGTTCTGCCGCCGCGCCGCGCGGGCGGTCGAGCGCGGGCTGTCGGGCCTCGCCCCCGGCACGGCCGCCGCCCGCCTGACCCGCCGCCGTTGACCATATTTCGTTTGGGTACGTACGATTTGGGGTCAACGTTCCAAGGAGGTTCCGTGCGCGCCCTGCTCATCCACCACGACCACCTGTCGATCCCCGGCCCGGTGGGCGAGCGCCTGACCGAGCACGGGTGGGACCTCGAAGAGCGCCTGATCGTCCCCGCCGACCTCCACCACGCCCCGGGCGTGGACTTCGAGTTCCCCGACCCGCTCGCGTGGGACCTGATCATCCCCATGGGCTCCCCGTGGTCGGTCAACGACGCGGTCGTCGCCTCCTGGGTGGCGCCCGAGCTGGCCATGCTCGGCAAGGCGCACGCGGCGGGCGTCCCGGTCCTCGGCATCTGCTTCGGCGGCCAGGCGCTCGCGGCGGCGCTCGGCGGCACCGTCGAACGCGCGCCGCGTCCGGAGATGGGCTGGGTGGAGGTCGAGACCGACGACCCGTCGCTGGTCGGGCCGGGCCCCTGGTTCCAGTTCCACTACGACCGCTGGACGCTGCCGCCCGGCGCCGTCGAGATCGCCCGCTCGGCCGCCGGTTCCCAGGCCTTCGTCCTCGGGCGCTCGCTGGGCCTCCAGTTCCACCCGGAGATCACCGCCGCCGAGCTGGAGTCGTGGCTGGTCAACGGCGGGGACGCGCACATGCGCGCCGAGGGCGTCGACCCCGGCGCCGTCCTGGCCGAGGTCCGCCGGACCGAGGCCGCCTCCGCCGCCCGCACCCACGCCCTCGTGGACGCCTTCCTCACCAAGGTGGCCACCGTCTGATCAGGGGTCGAGGAGGCCGGCGCGGTGCGCGAGGATCGCGGCCTGGACCCGGTTGCCGAGGGAGAGCTTGGCGAGGATCCGGCTGACGTGGGTCTTCGCGGTCGCCTCGCTCATCGCCAGCCGGGCCGCGACGTCGGTGTTGGAGAGCCCGCCGCCGACCGCGGCGAGCACCTCGCGCTCCTTGGGGGTGAGGACGTCCAGCCGGCTCCGCGCCTCGGAGCGCCCGGTGCCGGCGAGGTCGCGGAGCAGCCGCCGTGTGATCTTGGGGGAGAGCATCGCGTCGCCGCGGGCGGCGCTGCGGACGGCGGTGAGCATCTCCTGCGCCGTGGCGTCCTTCAGCAGGAACCCGACCGCGCCGTCGGCGAGCGCCGTCCGAACGTAGTCGTCCAGGTCGAAGGTGGTCAGGACCACGACGCGGTGGCGGCCCGCGAGCCGCCTGGTGGCGGTCAGGCCGTCGTGGCGGGGCATGCGGATGTCCATCAGGACGACGTCCGGACGGTGGGCGGCGGCCCGCTCGACCGCCTCGCCGCCGTCGGCGGCCTCGCCCACCACGGTCATGTCGGGCGCGGTCTCCATGATGGTGCGGAGCATGGCCCGGACCATCCACTCGTCGTCCACGATCAGCACCCGGATCACAGCGGCACCTCGGCCCTGACCTCGAAACCGCCCTGCGGCGTGGCGCCGGTGGTCAGCTCCCCGCCGAGGAGCCGGATCCGCTCCGCGATCCCCAGCAGGCCGAACCCGCCATCGGGGAGGCCGCCGCCCGGCGGTCCGCCGCCGCGCGCGGCCTGCGGGCTCGCGCCGTTGGCGACGCGCAGCCGCAGGACGCCGGGCCTCTGAACGACGCGCACCTCGACGCCCGCGCCGCGGGCGTGCTTGTGGGCGTTGGTCAGCGCCTCCTGCACGACCCGGTAGACGGCGTGCTCGACGAGCGCCGACGGCGCGGACCCCGGCTCGGCCACCGCCTCGAACCTGACCGGCGTGCCGAGGCGGCGCGTGTCGGAGATCAGGGCGGCCAGGTCGGCGAGGCCGGGCTGCGGCGCCAGCGGCGCCTCGCCGTCGGCGCGCAGGACCTCGACCAGCGAGCGGAGTTCGCCGAGGGCCTCGCGTCCGATGTCCCCGATCCGGCGGCCCGCCGCGACGGCGTCGCGCCCCTCGGCGGCCTCCAGGGCGGTGGCGTTCAGCACCATGAGCGACACCCGGTGGGTGACGACGTCGTGCATGTCCCGGGCGATCCGGGCGCGCTCGTCGGCGCGGGCCTGCCGGACGCGCCGGTGCTGCTCGCGTTCGAGGCGGTCGGCGCGCTCCCGGACGCGGGCGATCAGCTCGCGCCGGGTCCCGACGTAGAGGCCGAGCAGCGCGGGGGCCAGGCAGATCGCGGCGGTCAGCGGCGCCGCCGCGTCCGGGCCGCCGAGGCGCCAGAGCGGTACGCCGAGGACCAGCACCGCGACCAGGGTCGCGGCGGCGGTCCGGCGCCGGGACCGCGTCCGCTCCGCGAGCCGGTACTGCGCGACCATGACGGCGACGAACGCGGCGAGCGTCGTCCAGGCGAGGAGGGCGAGCGCGAGCGGCACCTCGGGACGGCGGCTCCGGAGCAGCGCGGCGCCGACCAGCAGGCCGAGGGGCACCGCGAGCCAGAGCGGCGGGTCGAGGCGGGCGATCGTGTGCTCGCCGAGCGAGCGTCCGACGCCGAGGTCGCCGGACGCGGTGCTCACGGCGACGCCGAGCGCCACCGCCAGGTTCACCGCCCTCATGGACGCTCACGCTATAGCGGTGCCGAAAGGCGGTCATCCATAGAAAGTCGTACGGCGATGACGAAGGCGAGTCGTTCCCTGCCGGGTCAGCGGGCCAGGGCCGGCACCGGCGCCGGGCCCGGTGCCGTGCGGCGGCGCGAGCCCCGGCGGTGGCGCCCACCGCGCGGGACGAGCGCCACCAGGGCCGTCGCCGCGACGCCCGCCAGGACCGCGCCCAGCATGATCTTGAAGCCCCTGCACAGCCCGGCCTTGTCCGCCATAACGTTAGGTGTCCTGTCTTGGGGTTTATCTCGCCTTTCTTGCGTTACATTCTGTCAGGAACTCGCTACGCACCGCATCGTGGCAAACCCTTACAGTGCGTGGCGGCCCCCGCTCGCCGCCCGGACCAACGCGGCGAAAAGGGACTGCTGCGCGCGGTCGGTCGCGGCGGTGTCCTCCGGATGCCACTGGACGGCGAGGAACCACCCGCCGGAGGGTTCGGCGAGTTCGGCGGCCTCGATCGTCCCGTCCGCGGACCGGGCGGTCGGCCGGAGGCCCGGGGCCAGCGTCGCGACCGCCTGGTGGTGGTAGCAGGAGGCGACCGTCTCCTCGGCGTCGAGGGTCTTGGCCAGCAGGGTGCCGGGGGAGACGGCCACGGGGTGGACGTGGTGGCGGTGGTCGCGCTCCATGTGCTGGTCGAGCGTGCCGCCGAGCACCGCGTTCACGACCTGGAACCCCCGGCAGACCGCGAGCGTGGGCAGCCCGCTCTCCAGGACGTGGGACGCGAGCGCCAGGTCGAACTCGTCCTGGAGGTCGTCCACGTCGTAGAGGGTCTCGTGCTCGGACGTGGCCCCGTAGTGCCGGGGGTGGAGGTCGCCGCCGCCCGGCAGCAGCACGCCGTCGCAGCGCGCCAGCCGGGACGCCTCGAACGGCGCGGCCGGGTGCATGACGAACGGCTCGCCGCCCGCCCGGTGGACGGCCTCCACCAGCGCCCGCGCCGCGACCTCCGCCGCGTACCGCAGGGCGGAGGCGCCCGCCGAGAACCGGGCCGGGATCGCGATGAGGGGCCTGGCGGCGGTCACAGCTCGATCCAGGTGGTCTTGAGGTCGGTGTACTTGTCGAGCGCGTGCAGCGACTTGTCGCGGCCGTGGCCGGACTGCTTCACGCCGCCGAAGGGCACGCTCATGTCGCCCTCCTCGTAGCAGTTGACCCAGACCGTCCCCGCGCGCAGGGCGCGCGACACCCGGTGCGCGGTGGACAGGTCCGATGTCCACACGGCGGCGGCGAGCCCGTAGTCGCTGTCGTTGGCGATCGCGAGCGCCTCCTCCACCTCGTCGAACTCCAGCACGGCGAGGACCGGCCCGAAGATCTCGTCGCGCGCCACCGGCATCGACGGCTTGACCCGGTCGAAGACCGTCGGCGCGAGGTAGAAGCCGTCGCCCTCGGGAAGGGCGCCGCCGCCGGCGCGCAGCCGGGCGCCCGAGCCGAGCGCGGCCTCGACGTGCGAGGCCACCCGGCCCCGGTGGGCGGCCGAGACGAGCGGCCCCATCTCGGTGGCCGGGTCGAGCGGGTCGCCGACGCGCAGCGACTCGGCGCGGGCCGTGATCCGGTCGAGCACCCGGTCCGCGACGGAGCGGTGGACGAGCAGCCGGGACGGGGCGCTGCACATCTCCCCGGCGTTGAAGAAGATGCCCCAGGCGGCGGTGTCGGCGGCGGCGTCCAGGTCCGGGGCGTCCGGCAGGATGATGTTGGGGGACTTGCCGCCCAGCTCCAGCCAGACGCGCTTCAGGTTGGACCCGGCCGCGTAGCGCAGGAAGTGCCGGCCGACCTCGGTGGAGCCGGTGAAGGCCAGCACGTCCACGCCGGGGTGCTCGCCGAGGGCGCGCCCGGCGACCTCGCCCGGCCCGTTGACGACGTTGAACACCCCCGGCGGGAGCCCCGCCTCGGCGGCGAGCGCGGCCAGGTGCAGCGCCGACAGCGGCGACTCCTCGGCGGGCTTCAGCACGACCGTGCAGCCCGCGGCGAGCGCCGGGGCGATCTTCCAGGCCGCCATCGTCAGCGGGAAGTTCCACGGGACGACCGCCGCCACCACGCCCGCCGGCTCCCGGGTGATCAGCGCGAGCGACGAGCCGGACGTGCGGGGCGACTCGTCCAGCTGCTTGTCGGCGGCCTCGGCGTACCAGCGCAGGCAGTTGATCAGGGCGCGCAGCTCGATCCCGAAGGTGTCCTTGATCGGCTTGCCCATCTCCAGGCTGACCAGGAGCGCGAGGCTCTCGCGGTCCCGCTCGACGAGATCGGCCCAGCGCAGCATCGCGGCCTTGCGCTCGGCGGGCGCGAGGCGCGGCCAGGGGCCGAGGTCGAAGGCGCCGCGGGCGGCGGCGACGGCGTCCCCGGCGCGGGCGGCGTCGGCGGAGGCGACGTGCGCGATCGTCCGCCCGTCGCGCGGGGAGACGACGGGAAAGCTCCCCGGGCCGTCGACGAACGCGCCGTCGATGTGGTGTCCGGTGTGGGGGACGAGCCCGGCGGCACGGCTGCGCCACTCCTCGTACGGGACGTCGGTCACGGAGGCCCCTCCTCGCGCTAATGTTCGTTTGAACCCAAACATTAGCGTCGGCGGGTTGACCGCCGCCATCCCCGCTTCCTAGATTATTTGGGACCAAACAAACTGGAGGTGCACAGCGATGGCAACAGTCGCGGGCGTCGCCGTCGATACCGGGCACTGGATCGGAGGTGAGCGCGTCCCCGCCGGGGGCGGCGCGACGTTCACCGACGTCTCGCCGATCGACGAGCGGCCGATCGCCGAGATCGCGCGCGGCGGGGCCGCGGAGGCGGAGGCGGCGGTGGCCGCCGCGCACCGGGCCTTCCCCTCCTGGTCCCGGACGAGCCGGGAGGAGCGGGCGCGGATCCTGCACGCGGTCGCCGACGGCGTCGAGAAGCGGATCGAGGAGCTGGCGCAGGTCGAGACCGCCGACAACGGCGCGCTGATCCGCTCCCACCGGCGCGGCGTCATGCCCCGGGTCGCCCACAACTTCCGGTTCTTCGCCGACTGGCTGCTGAACCTCGGCCACGACGACTTCGAGACGCGCGGCCACACCAACCACGTCAGCTGGGACCCGGCGGGCGTCTGCGCGCTGATCACCCCGTGGAACGCCCCGCTGATGCTGGCCACCTGGAAGATCGCGCCCGCGCTGGCGGCCGGGAACACGGTCGTGCTCAAGCCCGCCGAGTGGACGCCGCTGACCGCCTCCCTCCTCGCCGACATCGCGGCCGAGGCCGGGCTGCCGGACGGGGTGTTCAACGTCGTCCAAGGCTACGGCGCCGAGGTCGGCGGCCCGCTGACCGCGCACCCCGACGTCAGGCGGATCAGCTTCACCGGCTCGGTGCCGACCGCGCGGACGATCGCCGCCGCGGCGGCCCCCAACCTGACGCCGCTGTCGCTGGAGCTGGGCGGCAAGTCGCCGCTGATCGTCTTCGCGGACGCCGACCTCGACCTCGCCGTCGACCTCGCCGTGGAGCAGTACGACAACGCCGGGCAGGTCTGCCTCGCCGCGACGCGGCTGCTCGTGGAGTCCTCGATCGCCGAGGAGTTCACCCGGCGGTTCCTGGAGAAGGCGGGCCGGCTCACGCAGGGCGACCCGCGCGACGAGGCGACCGATATCGGCCCGCAGATCCACCGCCGCCACCTGGAGCGCGTCGACGGCTTCGTCCGGCGCGCCAGGGACGCGGGCGCCCGCGCGCTGATCGGCGGCGGCCCCAACGAGGACCTCGGCGGCCTGTACTACCGCCCGACCCTCTTCGCGGACGCCCCGGAGGGCGCGGAGATCCTCACCGAGGAGGTCTTCGGGCCCGTCCTGACGCTCCAGACCTTCGAAACCGAGGAGCAGGCCGTCGCGATGGCGAACGGCACCCGCTTCGGCCTCGCCGCGACGCTCGCGACGGGCGACCGGGAGCGCGCGCGGCGCGTCACCGAGCGGCTCGTGGCCGGGACGGTCTGGGTGAACTGCTTCTTCGTCCGCGACCTGAAGGCGCCGTTCGGCGGCGCCCGGCAGTCCGGCGTGGGACGCGAGGGCGGCGACTGGAGCTTCGACTTCTACTGCGACCTCAAGAACACGGTGACGGCGCCATGGGCGAGGTAGTCGGCGCGGGGCTGCTCGCGCACGTCCCGACGATCGTGCTCCCCGAGGTGACGCGGCGCGAGCTGAACCACGGCGAGGACACCACGCTCGTCCCGGGCCTGAAGCGGCTGCGCGCGGACGTCTTCGAGCGCGACGACTACGACACCGTCGTCGTCCTGGACTCGCACTGGGCCACGACCGTCGAGTTCGTCACCACGGCGCACGACCGGCGCGCGGGGCTCTACACCTCCGAGGAGCTGCCGCGGGGCATGTCCCGCATGCCCTACGACTTCCCGGGCGACCCCGAGCTGGCCCGCGCCGTCGCCGACTACGCCGGCAAGCACGGGACCTACATCACCCCGATCGACGACCCGTACCTGCCGATCTACTACGCGACCGTCAACCTGTGGACGCACCTCGGCGTCCGCGACGACCCCTACCTGGGCGACCCCGGCCGCCGGTGGATCTCGATCGGCGTCTGCCAGACCGCCGACACCGAGGACTTCCTGCGCCTCGGCCGCGCCCTCGGCGACGCGATCGCGGCCGTGGACCGCCGCGTGCTGCTGATCGCGTCGGGCGCGCTGTCGCACACGTTCTGGCCGCTGCGCGTGATCCGCGACCACGAGGCGGCCGGACCGGAGCACATCTTCACCCCCGAGGCCCGCGCGGCCGACGAGGAGCGCATCGGCTGGCTTGAGGCGGGCGACCACGCCCGCGTCCTGGACACCATGCCGGAGTTCCTCAAGTTCAAGCCCGAGGCCCGCTTCGGCCACTACCTCATGATGATCGGGGCGCTCGGGGAGCACGCCTGCACGGCCCCCGGCCGCCTCTACAGCGAGTACGAGAACTCCGTCGGTACCGGCCAGGTGCACATCTGGTTCGACCGCCCCGAGCATGGATGGACCAGCTGACGTGACCGAATACCGGAGGATCCTCCTCGACGGCGCCGCGACCCAGGTCGTGCGGGACGGAGAGGAGCTGGTCGGCGCGGACGGGCGCCGCGTCCGCGCCGACGAGGCCGTGCACCTGCCGCCGTGCGAGCCGTCCAAGGTCATCGCGGTGCACCTCAACCACCGCAGCCGCGTGGAGGAGTTCCAGACCAGCCTGCCGCCCGCGCCCACGTTCTTCCACAAGCCGATCTCGGCGCTGAACGCGCACGGCGGCGCGGTCGTCCGCCCGGAGCGGTGCAAGTACCTCAACTACGAGGGCGAGATCGCGATCGTCATCGGCCGGACGGCGCGCAACGTGTCGCCGAAGGAGGCGGGCGAGTACATCGCGGGCTACACCGTCGCCAACGACTACGGCCTGCACGACTTCCGCGACACCGACGCCGGGTCGATGCTGCGGGTCAAGGGCTCGGACACGCTGTGCCCGCTCGGCCCCGGCCTCGTCACCGGCTGGGACTTCCACGGCAAGTACCTGCGCACCTACGTCAACGGCGAGCTGGTGCAGGACGGCAGCACCGACGAGATGGAGTGGGACATGCACTACCTCGTCGCCGACATCGCCCGCACGATCACCCTCTACCCCGGGGACGTGCTGCTGTCGGGCACCCCGGCCAACTCGCGGCCCGTCCAGCCGGGCGACGTCGTCGAGGTCGAGGCCGAGGGCCTCGGACGGCTCCGCAACCACATCGTCGCCGGTCCCGTCCCGATCCGGGACGACTGCGGCGCGCAGCCGACCGAGTCCGAGGAGGTCATCTCGACCACGTTCGGCGGCGACTGGGAGTTCCGGGGCATCCGCGCCCCCCGCCGCTGACAGGCTCCCTCCCAGACGCCCTCAGCGTCCCCGCGCCCCTTCCGGACGGCCGTCCGGAAGGGGCGCCTCCGTGTATCGCGGACTTATCGTTTCCCGCATACGCCGTGGCAACAGCCTTCCGTCTTCAGTGGAGGCATGCACCGCAGCGCGAATCCACCTCTGGCGATCAAGGCGCGTGTCCTCGCGTCCCTCACCCGGCTCGTCGCCGTGTCGCTGGTCCCGGTCGCCTTCTGCCGCGCACCGGGCCGCGCCCGCTTCACGGCCTGCCAATGGGCCCTGGCCCTGCGCTTCCCGGCCGAGGACCTGCGCGGGCTGGCGCCGCAGACGCTCGCGGCGTTCACCCACGCGCGGGCCGAGGCGTTCTGGCGCGACAAGCAGCTGATCGGCCTCACCTCCGGATACCGCGACCCGGCGGAGCAGCACCGGATCTTCGCCGCGGAGGTGGCGCGCACCGGCTCGGTGGCCGCCGCGCGGCTCCGGGTGCTGCCGCCGGAGGAGTCCGGCCACGTGCGGGGGCTCGCCCTCGACGTCCGTCCCACCGAGGGCGCGCTGTGGCTCGAACGGCACGGCTGGCGGTACGGCCTCTACCGCATCTACGACAACGAGTGGTGGCACTTCGAGTACCGCACGGTCGCGCCCGTCCGGCTGCCGAGCCCGGCCGCCGCGCGGTGGCCGCGCCGCACCCACGGCGACGAGCCCTGGCGCCGCGCGCCGCGTCCCGACGGCGGCCGCCCACCGTACATGAACGCGACCGCGGGACCGGCGGCGTGAAAGGGAGTGTCGGAATGATCAGGGAGCACCGGGTGAACGGGGAGCGGCGGATGGCGCGGCGGGTCGCGGTGATCGGCGGCGGGGAGAACGCCGAGCACGAGGTGTCGCTGGCCACGGCGGCGGGGATCGCGGGGGCGCTCCGCCGCGGCGGGTTCGACGTCGACGAGCTGACCATCGACCGCGACGGGACGTGGCGGCGCGGCACGGAGGTGCTCGGGGCGCGGGCCGCCGGCTCGGTGGCGGCGGCGCTGGGCGTGATGGAGCGCGCCGACGCCGTCTTCCCCGCGGTCCACGGCCCGCGCGGCGAGGACGGGACGCTGGCGGCGCTGTGCGCGCTGGCCCACACGCCGATGGTGGGCTCCGGCGTGCGCGCCGGCGCGGTCGGCATGGACAAGTGGACGACCAAGCTCGTCGCCGACGCCGTCGGGATCCGCACCGCCCCCGCCCGGCTGGTGGACGCGGCGGACATCGCGGACATCGAGTTCGAGGTCCCCGTGGTGGTCAAGCCCGCCTCGGCCGGGTCGAGCCACGGCGTCGCCCTGGCCCGCGACGCGGCCGGCCTCCGCGAGGCGCTGCGCGAGGCGGCCCGCTACGACGACCGGATCCTGGTGGAGCGCCTCGTCGCGGGCCGGGAGATCGATCTGGCCGTGCTGCGGGAGGCGGGCGGCCGCCGGTGGGCGGCGCCGCCGCTGGAGATCCACACCGACGGGCTGTTCGACACCGAGACCAAGTACGACGGCTCCGCCCGGTTCTCCGTGCCCGCCGAGATCTCCGACGCGGAGCGGGAGGCCCTGACCGGCGCGGCGGTACGGATGTTCGACGCCCTCGGCTGCGCGGGCCTCGCCCGCGTCGACTTCTTCCTCACCGACCAGGGGCCCGTGCTCAACGAGATCAACACGATGCCGGGGATGACCGCCGAGTCCCAGGTGCCGAGGATGTTCGCCGCCGCCGGGCTGTCCTACGAGGAGCTGGTCGCGCGCATGGTCGACGCCGCGACCGTGCCCGGCCCGGCGCACCCGGTCCTGAGCGTGTGAGGCGGCGGGGCGTCCCCGGGACGCCCCGCCTCGTACCTGTACGCCCCGTCTCAGGACCCGTCTCAGGACATGAGCGCGTCGGTGCGCTTCACCACCTCGCGGCAGAAGGCGCCGACCCCGTCGGGGTCGTCGGTGAACTGGGACGGCTTGATGCAGAACGTCGTGAACCCCTGCGCGACCTGCTCGGGGATGCTCTCCAGCGCCGGTGCGAGCGGCGAGACCGAGTGGTCGTCGGGGAACACCGGGCGGCAGCCGCCGATCCGCTCCAGGTCGGCGAGGTCGCGCCCGGCGGCCGACATCGCGGCGGAGAGCGTCTCCAGCTCCTCCGGCGTCGGACGGCCCAGCGGGTGGAAGCCGTGGGCGTACTTGACGATCCGGTCCAGGAGCCTCGGGTGCAGGTGCTGGCCGCCGAACCACATGCGCGGCCCGTCCGGGCGGTAGGCGCGCGGCTCGAAGTAGACGTCCTCGAAGGAGAAGTGCTCGCCGCTGTAGGAGACGGGGGAGCCGCGCCAGAGCAGGTCCCAGATCTCCAGCTGCTCGTCGAGGATGGCGCCGCGCTTGGTGAAGGGGACCTGCATCGCCGCGTACTCGTCCCGGCTCCAGCTCACCGTCGGCTGGACGACGAGCCGCCCCTCCGACAGCAGGTCGAGCGTGCCGATGTCGCGGGCGAGCGCGAGCGGGTGCCTGAGCGGGGCGAGGATCGCGGCGGCGGCCAGCCGGATCCGGGTGGTGACCGAGGCGATGGCGCCGAGCAGCATCAGCGAGCCGGGCCAGGGCGTGAACGGGTCCTGGTTGCCGGGCAGCGCGTACTCGCGCGGGTTGCCCATCACGCCGTCCGCGCCCGCGTCCGGGCCGAGGACGACGTGCTCGCTGACCATCACGGCGTCGAACCCCGCGTCCTCGGCCTCCCGCGCCCAGCGGACGAGCGTGGGCAGGTCACGGCCGGTGGTCAGCGTCCAGTTCTCGCTCAGCACGAGTACGAAGCGTGGCGTCATCCGGTCATCGTACGGGCCCAAACGATCGCCGGGCAAGGCTCTCCGGCGGCCGTCCTCAGGAGCGGGGGCGGCGGCCCGAGCGGCGCGGCGGGGGCGGCGGGGAGTCGGCCCGCAGCGCCGCCCGCCGCTCGTCGCCCTCCTCCTCCAGGTGCTCGACGACCGACCGGAGCGTCTGCGCGAGCGCCCGGTTCTCCTCCCCGTCCAGCCGCTCGACCACGAACGCCTCCTCGGCGTTGAAGGCCGGGAACAGCGTCCGCATGAGGTCCTGCCCCTTGTCGGTCAGCCGCAGCAGGACGAGCCGCCCGTCGCGCGCGTGCGCGCCGCGCTCGATCAGCCCGCGCCCCTCCAGCGTCTTCACGACCCCCGTGAGCGTCCCCTTGGAGATGCCCGCCTCCTCGGCGACGTGGCGGGTCTCCATCTCCTCCCAGATCCACACCACCCAGAGCACGACGAACGAGGTCCAGGTGAGGTCGGCGCCGCGCAGCACCGAGCTCTCGAAGTGCTGCCGGATCGCGGCGGCCGCGCGGTAGATGTTGGAGACCGCCATCATCGCGTCGTGGCGCAGGGGCACGTCGCCGAGCCGCCGCTGGATCGCCTGCTCGGTCTCTTGCAGTGTGTGATGCCCGGTCACGTACGTCCTCCCCTGGAGCCCTGCGTAGTCGAATACTCGCGGGCCGAAAGGTGAATCTACTCTTGTCCGTCATTGTTCGGGCCCGTACGATCTCCCGCAATCCGCATCTCGTGCGGGCCCAAACGAATATTCCCCGAGGGTCCGCACCGGCACTGGAGCTGCCCATGGCGATCCCGGAAGCCGCGCCCCCCTCGTCCCCGTCGCCCCCCTCGTCCGGCGCGTCCGGACGGCGCCGCATCGGCGCCCCCGAGATCGTATTCTTCGTCGTCGCCGCGTCCGCCCCGCTGACCGTCGCCGCCGGCGGCCTGCCGACCTCCTTCGCCGTCACCGGGGTGACCGGAATCCCGCTGCTGTACGTCGTGCTGGCGGTGCTGCTCACCGTTTTCACCGGCGGCTACGCGGCGATGAGCCGCTCGGTCGCGAACGCGGGCGCGTTCTACGCCTACGTGACCCACGGCCTCGGGCGCGTCGCCGGCGTCGGCGCCGCGTTCGTGGCCCTCATCTCCTACAACACCATGCAGATCGGCCTGTACGGCCTGTTCGGCTTCACCACCGCCGACTTCCTCAGGACCAAGACCGACCTCGACCCGCCCTGGTGGGCGGTCGCGCTCGCCGGGGTCGCGGTGGTCGCGGTCCTCGGCTTCCGCCGCGTCGATCTCAACGCCCGCGTCCTCGGCGTGTTGCTCGCCGTCGAGTTCCTGACCGTCCTTGTGTTCGACGCCGCCCAACTCGCGGACGCGCCGGACGGCGTGTCGGCCGCCCCGCTCGGCCTCGACGCCGCCACCACCGGCGCGACCGGGGCCGCGTTCTGCTTCGCGATGGCGAGCTTCATGGGCTTCGAGGCCGCCGCCCTCTACAGCGAGGAGTGCCGCGACCCGCGCCGGACCGTCGGCCGCGCCACCTACGTCGCCGTCGCCGTGATCGGCGTGTTCTACGCGTTCACCGCGTGGGCGATGACCGTGGGGACCGGCTCGTCCCAGATCATCGCGCGGGCGCGGAAGGACGGGCCCGCGCTCGTGTTCGTCCTGGCCGAGGAGCACGTCGGCGGGCTCTTCTCCGACCTCGCGCAGATCTTCCTGATCACGAGCCTGTTCGCGGCGCTGCTGTCGTTCCACAACGCCGTCGCGCGCTACTTCTTCTCACTCGGACGCGAGGGCGTGCTGCCGTCCCCGCTCAGCCGCACCCACGCCCGGCACGGGTCCCCGCACGTCGGCTCGGCGACCCAGACCGCCCTGGCGGCAGGGGTGGTCGCGGTGTTCGCGCTCGCGGGCGAGGACCCGGTGCTGAGCCTGTTCAACTGGTTCACCAACCTCGGCGCCCTCGGCGTGATCGCGCTGCTGGCCCTCACCTCGGCCTCGGTGGTCGGCTACTTCGCGCGCGACCACCGGGGCGAGAACACCTGGAACCGCCTCGCGGCGCCCGCGCTGGCCTTCCTCGGCCTGGGCGCCGTCTTCGTCGTCAGCCTGCTCAACTTCGACGCGCTGCTCGGCGCCGAGAAGGGCTCGCCGCTCACCTGGGTGCTGCCGGGGCTGATCTTCGTCGCCGCCGCGCTGGGCGCGGCGTTCGCCGCGTACCTGCGCGCCGCCCGCCCCGACGCCTACGCCCGCATCGGCGCGGGAGCCTAGGCGAGGCGGCGGCCGCCGTTCCAGACCACGCCGACCTGGCGGTAGTAGGCGCCGATGACCTCCTCCACCGCGAGGTCGGTCAGCTCCTCGGTGGGGGAGTCGAACAGGCGGAGGTCGGCCTCGCCCCTCCAGGCGGGGCCGGCCTCGAACGACGCGGCGCCCGACTCGACCAGCTCGTCCAGCGCGGGCGGCTGACCGGGCTCGATCGAGGGCAGGAAGCGGTGGTGCGCCATCGGGTGCCCGTTGACGAACCCGTTGGTCTCCGACGGCTCGCGCAGCGTCACGACGGCCTCGGCGAGGCGGCGGTCGGCGGCGGCGAGCGTCGCGCCGAACCGGCCGCCGGCGGCGATGCGGGGCGCGCCCCGCCCGTAGGGGTGGGGGCGGGTCTGGTGGATCGAGCCGAGCTTCTTCGGGTAGCCCTGGTGCAGGCCGCGCCCGATGGCGAAGTCCTTGTCGACCCAGATGTAGACGCAGCGGGAGTACGTCCGGCCCTCGAACGAGCAGCGGACCACGACGAAGCACTCCTTGTACTGCGCCCGGACGGGGTCGAGCAGCTCCTCGCCGGACTCCGAGCACGACTGCCAGTCGGCCCAGATGATCGCGACGGCGCCCGGGTCCTCGGGGGCCGGGGACAGGGGCGCGGGCAGCAGCGCGGCGACGCGGGCCGGGTCGGTGCGGTACTCGACGGTGAGCAGGTCGCCCGAGTAGTGCCACGGCGGGTTCGGGATCAGCGACGACCGGCCTGTCGCGGTCTTCGGGAACAGGAAACCTCGGACGGATGCCACCGCGCTCCTCCTGGAATGTCGTTTGGGTCCGTACGATAGGCCCTGCGGTGCGGTTTCGCCACCCGGCCACTGGTGATCAGTACCCGTGGCCGGGGAGTCTTGTCACAGACCCCGGGCCGCCATATGGTTTGAGCCCAAACGAAAGCCCGTCGAGAGGGAGAGCCCGGCGTGAGTCGACAGGACCCCGCAGCAGACCGCGACGTCCACCAGGTGGTGGAACGGCTCACCGCGCACGGCGTCGACGTCGTCCGCGTCTCCTTCACCGACCTGATCGGCGTCGAACGCGCGCGGGACGTGCTCGTGGAGCGGCTGCCGTCGGTGATGGAGCACGGCCTGTCGTTCTGCCGGGCGATCTACCACACGACCCCCCGGGGCGACACGGTCGAGGTCGCGGGCGGGCTCGACGCGGGCCTGCCGGACATCTGCATCCGCCCCGACCTGTCGACGCTGGTGACCATGCCGTGGGAGGAGGGCGTCGCGTCCTGCCTGGGCGACGCCTTCGAGCCGGACGGCGCCGAGCCCGCCGCCGAGGCGCCGCGCGAGGTGCTGCGCCGCGCCATCGACAAGATCGCCGAACTCGGGCTCGACCCGGTCGTCGGGCCCGAGCTGGAGTACTACGTCTGCGAGCCCGACCCCTCCGCGCCGTCCGGCTGGCGCCGCTACAGCGACGCGCCCGGGAACGTCTACACCGCCGGACGCAAGGGCGACACCGGCGGGCACCTGCTGCGCACCCTGCGCCACCTGCGCGACCTCGGGCTCGGCGTCACGATGGGCAACCACGAGTTCGGCGGCGGCCAGTTCGAGATCAACCTCGACCACTCCGCCGCGCTGGACGCCGCCGACCGCGCGTTCCGGTTCAAGGCCGCCGTCCAGGAGCTCGCGCGGGCCGACGGCCTGCTCGCCACGTTCATGGCCAAGCCGTTCAACGACGAGGGCGGCTCCGGCTTCCACGTCCACCTGTCGTGCCTGGACGCCGAGGGCCGCAACCTCTTCCAGGGCGAGGGCCCCGACGGCCTGTCCGAGACCGCGCACCAGGCCATCGCGGGCGTCCTGGAGCACGCGCCCGCGCTCGCCGCGCTGTTCAACCCGACGATCAACTCCTACAAGCGGTTCGGCCCCGACTCGCTCGCGCCCTGGCTGATCGACTGGGGCCTGGACAACCGCAGCGCGATGGTGCGGATCCCGCCCGAGCGCGGCGCCGCGTCCCGCCTGGAGGTCCGCCTCGGGGACGCCTCCGCCAACCCCTACCTCGGCATCGCGGGCCTGCTCGCCGCCGTCTACCTGGGCGTCCGCGACAAGCTCAGCGCGCCCGCGCCGCTCGAAGGCTACGGCTACGACGCCACCAAGGCCCCCGTCCTGCCCGGCGACCTGCCGACCGCGCTGGACGCCCTCGCCGCCGACACCGCCCTGGTCGAGGTGCTCGGCGAGGAGTTCGTCTCGGCGTTCCTCACCTACAAGCGCGACGAGGTCGCCCGCTTCCACCGCCACGTGACCGACTGGGAGTTCGGCGAGTACGCCTACCACCTGTGACCCCCGGACAAGGAGCCCCCCGTTGCCGATCGACACCTTCGTCGACCTCGCCGACCCCGACCACTTCCTGGACGACGAGACCCCCTGGCGGATGTTCGAGACGCTGCGCCGCTCCGCGCCCGTCCACTGGAACCCCGAGGAGGACGGCGGCGGCTTCTGGTCGCTGACCCGGCACGCCGACATCGTCGCCGCCGACCGCGACCAGGCCACCTTCACCTCGGAGAGGTTCGTCAACCTCGAAGAGGTGGACGAGCGGCAGGCCGCGATCCGCCGCTCGATGCTGGAGACCGACGGCCCCCGCCACCTGGCGCTCCGCCGGATCCTGTCCCGCGAGTTCACCCCCCGCGCCGTCGCCGGCTACGAGACGTTCCTGCGCGGCCTCACCGCCCGCACCCTCGACAGGGCGCTGGCCAAGGGCACCTTCGACTTCGTCGAGGAGGTCGCGGCCGACTTCCCGATCAACGTCCTGGCCCGCATGCTGGACGTCCCGGACGGCGACACCCAGCGCCTCATCGACTGGGGCAACCGGATCATCGCCAACACCGACCCCGACTACGCCGACGTCCTGCTGCACAGCGCCGAGAGCGAGCGCTACCGCGACCTGCCCTTCCGCAGCCCCGCGTCGCTGGAGGTCTTCGAATACGGCCGCGAGCTGGCCGCCCGGCGGCGCGGCGGCGCGGCCACCGACCTCGTCAGCCGCCTGGTCAACCAGGCCCCGATCGACGGCGAGCCCCTCTCGGCCCGCGACTTCGACAACTACTTCCTGCTGCTGGTCGTCGCGGGCAACGAGACCACCCGGCACGCCATCACCCACACCATGCGCGCGCTGATCGACCACCCCGACCAGGCGGACCTGCTGCGCGCCGACCTCGCCCGGATGCCCACCGCCGTGGAGGAGTTCCTCCGCTGGTCCTCGCCCGTCTACCACTTCCGCCGCACCGCGACCCGCGACACCGAGGTGAACGGCACCGCGATCCGCGAGGGCGACAAGGTCGTCCTGTGGTTCGCCTCCGGCAACCGCGACGAGGACGTCTTCGCGGACGCCGGCCGGTTCGACGTCACCCGCACCCCGAACGACCACATCACGTTCGGGAAGGGCGGCCCGCACTACTGCATGGGCGCCGCGCTGGCCCGCCTGGAGATGCGCGTGATGTTCGAGGAGCTGCTGCCCCGCCTGGCCGGCATCAGCCTCGCGGGGGACGTCCGCCGCGTCCGCTCCAACTTCGTGAACGGCATCAAGGAGATGCCGGTGACCGTGACCCTCGCCTGAACAGACGAAAGCGGGGCCCTGTACGGGCCCCGCGTCCGGCGTTTCAGAGGGGGAGGCCGGTGAAGATCAGGACCTTCTCCTCCGTGTAGTCGGCCATGGCGGAGCGGAGGCCCTCGCGGCCCACGCCCGAGTCCTTGACGCCGCCGTAGGGCATCTGGTCGGCGCGGTAGGACGGCACGTCGCCGATGACGACGCCGCCGACCTCCAGCTCGCGGTGGGCGCGGAACGCGATGTCGAGGCTCCGGGTGAACACGCCCGCCTGGAGGCCGAACTTGGAGTCGTTGACCAGCGCGAACGCCTCGTCGACACCGTCCACGGGCTGGACGACCATGACCGGGCCGAAGATCTCCTCGCGCGACACCTTGGCGTCGGCGGGGACGTCGGTGAGGACGGTCGGCGCGTAGGCCGCGCCCTCGCGGGTGCCGCCGGCCAGGATCTTCGCCCCGGCGGCGACGGCCTCGTCCACCCAGGACTCGACGCGCTCGGCGGCGTCCTGGCTGACCAGCGGGCCGACCTGGGTCTTGTCGTCCCACGGGTCGCCGGTGACCAGGCCGCCGACGGTCTCGACCAGCTTCGGCAGGAACGCCTCGTAGACGGAGCGGTCCACGTAGACGCGCTGGACGGCGATGCAGCTCTGCCCGGCCTGGTAGTTGGAGAACAGGCCGATCCGCTTGGCGGCCCAGTCGAGGTCGGCGTCGGGCAGGACGACCGCCGCGCCGTTGCCGCCGAGTTCGAGCGTGACGTGCTTGCGGGGCACCTGGTCGTTGATCGCCCAGCCGACGGGCACCGAGCCGGTGAACGACACGATCGGCAGGCGCGGGTCGTCCACGAGCGCGGCGGCGCGGTCGTTCGGGACGGTCAGGACGGAGAACATCCCGGCGGGCAGGTCGGTCTCGGCGAGCAGCTCGCCGAGCAGGAGCGCCGACAGCGGCGTCGCGGGGGCGGGCTTCAGCACGATCGGCGTGCCCACCGCGATCGCCGGGGCGATCTTGTGCGCGGCCAGGTTGAGCGGGAAGTTGAACGGGGAGATGCCGAGCACCGGGCCCTTGGGGACGCGGGTGATGTAGGCCATCCGCCCCTCGGCCGCGGGGTCGGTGTCGAGCCGCTGGGTGGTGGCGCTGAACCGGCGGGTCTCCTCGGCCGCGAACCGGAACGTGGAGACCGCGCGGGCCACCTCGCCGCGCGCCCACAGCAGCGGCTTGCCGTTCTCGGCGGTGATCAGCCGGGCGACCTCGTCGGCGCGCTCGGCGAGCCGCGCCGACACGTGCGCGAGGGCCTCGGCGCGGACGTGCAGGGGCAGCGCCGCCGCCTCGGCGCGGACCGCGTCGGCCGCCGCCAGCGCCTCCTCCACCTGCTCCGGCGTCGGCACGGCGACGGTCCCGACCACCCGGCCGTCGTAGGGGTGCGTCACGGTCAGCTCGCCGGCACCGGTCTCGGCCCGGCCGGCCAGCCAGAATGGGGTCACGTTCATGCGCTCACGCTATCTCCGGCGGGCCGGAACGCGAGGCTCCAGGATGTCCAATCCGGTCGTCCTCGCTGGACGCCACGGCCAGCGCGATCCACAGCTCAGCGCGGACGGCCGGGTCGTCGGGGTCGCGGTCGAGGAGCTCGGCGGCCTTGCGCATCCGCGCCCGCAGCGTGTGCCGGTGGACGCCGAGCGCCCGCGCCGCCGCCTCGCCCTGCCCGTTCGCCGCGACGTAGGCCCGCAGCGTCTCCACCAGGCCCTCCGCGCGCAGCGGCGCGAGCAGGCCGGTTGCGAAGCCGCGGGCCGCGCCGGGGTCGAGCAGGCCGAGCAGCCCCTGGCCGGGGAGGTCGGCGTAGCGGAGCACGGGCCTTCCGTGGCGCCGGGCCGCGCTCCGCGCCTCCTCCGCCTGCTGGAGGGCGGTCTCCAGCTCGCCGCCCCGCGCGGTCGCCATGGTGACCGGGTCGCTCACCCCGACCGGGCCGGTGACGGCCGGGGGGCTTGAGGTCGGCGCGGTCGAGGTCGGCGCGGTCGAGGCCGGTGGCGCCGACACCGGCGGGGCTGACGCCGGTGGCGCCGACGCCGGTGGGGGCGGGGCCAGGAGCGAGGTGACGGCGTCGGTCAGGTCGTCGGGGACGATGACGGCGGTCCGGCGGCCGGGGCCAGGCAGCGGGACGGCCAGGCAGCGCTCGCCGGACGGGTCGGAGTCCAGCGCGTCCAGGACGGGGCCCGCGCACGCCAGCACGCGGACGGGCCCGCGCGGCACGGCCGGGCCCGCCGGGGGCAGCCCGAGCAGCAGCGCGCCGAGCGCCGCCCGGGTCTCGCGGCCCGTACGCGGCGCCTCGGACTGGAGGGTCAGCAGCGCGACGGCCGCGCCCACGATCGTGTGCGCGACATGGGGGAGGGGCGCCTCGGTGCCCACCGCGAGGAAGCCGCGCGGCCTGCCGCTCAGCCCGACCCGCTGCAAAACGATGTTCTCACCCGGCACCGACAGCGCGACGCTCGCCAGCGCGCCGTCGGCGGGGCGGGCGTTCGGGCCGCGCAGCCGCGCCAGGTCGGCGGCCAGGGCCCCGGCGCGGTCGCGGGCGGCGGCGGGCTCGGCGTGCCGGACGGCGCCGGACGGGTCGAGCAGCAGCGCCCAGCCGTCGAGCAGCCGCGCGAGGCGGGCGACGAGGGGGCCGGGCCCGGCGAGCGCGGCGCGGGTCAGCTCGCGCTGGGCCCCGAAGGCGCGGGTGACGTCCTCGTACCACTCGGCCGCCAGCATGCGGGACACGGCCTTGCCGACCGCGATGAACGGGGTCGGGCGCGGCACCTCCAGCAGCACGAGGCCGCGGTCGCGGGCGGCGGCGAGCAGCTCGGGCGGGACCTCGGCGTGGATCACCCCGACCGCGAAGCCGAGCCCGGCGACACCGCGCCCGACCAGCCGGTCGACGTAGCGGGCGGCGCCCGCCGGGGTCAGCCGCATTCCGGTGGTGAGCACCAGCTCGCCGCCCTCCAGGAAGGGCGTCGGGTCCTCCAGCTCGCTGACCGCGACCCAGACGACCGGCGTGTCGGGGACGCGCGGGCCGGTGAGCACCCGCAGGCCGAGCTGCGGCAGCGCGGCCACGGCGGCGAGGGTGGGCGGCATCGCGGTTCCTTAGTCCGGCGGTTCTGTGCAGGGTGTCCATCCGGGCGGGCGGATTTCGCCGTCCCGTACGGTTCATCGTAGGCGCGGTCCGGCTTATGTTCGCGCCATGACCAGCCAGGATTCCGGCGGTTCGAGCCGCCTGCCGCAGGAGCGCCGCGTCGTGACCGAGATCCCGGGGCCGCGCTCCCGGGAGTTGCAGGAGCGCCGCGCCGCGGCGGTGCCGCCGGGGGTCGGCAGCGTCCTGCCGGTCTACGTGACGGACGCGGGCGGCGGCGTGGTCGTCGACGCGGACGGCAACAGCCTGATCGACTTCGGCTCGGGCATCGCGGTGACCGGCGTCGGCAACGCCAACCCGCGCGTCGCCGAGCGGGTCAAGGCGCAGGCGGACCGGTTCACGCACACGTGCTTCATGGTCGCGCCCTACGAGTCCTACGTGCGGGTCTGCGAGAACCTCAACCGGATCACGCCCGGCGACCACGAGAAGCGGTCGTTCCTGGTCAACAGCGGCGCGGAGGCGGTGGAGAACGCCGTCAAGATCGCGCGGTACGCGACCGGGCGGCAGGCCGTGGTGGTGTTCGACCACGGCTACCACGGCCGGACGCTGCTGACGATGACGCTGACCGCCAAGAGCATGCCCTACAAGCACGGGTTCGGCCCGTACGCGCCCGAGGTGTACCGGATGCCGCTGGCGTACCCGTTCCGGTGGCCGTCCGGGCCGGAGAACTGCGGCCCGGAGGCGGCGGCGCAGGCGATCGACCAGATCTCCAAGCAGATCGGCGCGCGGAGCGTGGCGGCGGTCGTGGTGGAGCCGATCCAGGGCGAGGGCGGGTTCATCGAGCCCGCGCCCGGGTTCCTGCCCGCGATCGCGGAGTTCTGCCGGGCCAACGGCATCGTGTTCGTCGCCGACGAGGTGCAGACCGGGTTCGCGCGGACGGGCGACCTGTTCGCCTGCGAGCACGAGGGGATCGTCCCCGACCTCGTCGTGACGGCGAAGGGCATCGCGGGCGGGCTGCCGCTGGCGGGCGTCACCGGCCGCGCCGAGATCATGGACAGCGTGCACGGCGGCGGCCTCGGCGGCACCTACGGCGGCAACCCGCTGGCCTGCGAGGCGGCGCTGGCCGTCCTGGAGGAGATCGAGGAGGGCAAGCTCACCGAGCGGGCCCGCCGGATCGGCGAGGTCATGCTGCCCCGGCTCCGCGCGCTGGCGGGACGGTACGGCGCGATCGGCGACGTGCGCGGGCGCGGCGCGATGGTGGCGATCGAACTCGTCCGGGAGGGCACCAAGGAGCCCGACCCGGCGCTCACCGCCGAGATCGCCCGCCGCTGCCACGCGAAGGGGCTGCTCGTGCTCACGGCCGGGACGTACGGGAACGTCCTGAGGTTCCTGCCGCCGCTCGTCATCCCGGAGCACCTGCTGCTGGAGGGCCTCGACGTCCTTGAGGAGGCGTTCGCGGGCTGACCTGCGCAAACGCCGGCCACCGGCCCCCGGTAGGGGGACCGGTGGCCTTATGCTGCCCAGTGGGAAGTGAAGTGCGTCACTCTGTTATAGGTTCGTGATTGACCGTTCATCGTTTGGCCCCATACGTTCGCCATACGTTTGGGCCCAAATTAAGGAGCAGGGGCGCACATGAACCACTCCCCGGACCTGGTGCTACTGGACGGCGAGGTCCTCACGGCCGACGCGCGGTTCTCGGTGGCGCAGGCTGTGGCCATCACCGGCGGGAAGATCACAGCGGTCGGTTCGACCGAGGACGTACGCGCGCTGGCCGGCCCCCGCACCCAGGTCGTCGACCTGCGCGGGCGCACGGCCCTGCCCGGCATCAACGACTCGCACCTGCACGGCTGCGCGTTCGGCGTCAACCGCCCGCCGCTCGCCCTGGACGTGGCGCACCCGGCGGTCCTCTCGATCGCCGACATCGTCGCCACCGTGAAGGAGGCGGCGTCCCGCACCCCCGAGGGCGAGTGGATCCGCGGGAACGGCTGGGACCCCGGCTACCTGACCGAGTGCCTCGACGGCGGGCGGATGCCGAACCGCACCGACCTCGACGCGGTCGCCCCGTCCCACCCCGTGTACCTCCAGGACTTCAGCGGCCACCTCACCTGGGCCAACACGCGGGCGCTGGAACTCGCCGGGATCACCGCCGACAGCGAGTCGCCGGAGGGCGGCCGCATCCACGTGGACGGCGCCGGCAACCCGACCGGCCTGCTCGCCGAGGGCGCGCAGGACCTCCTCCAGCGGCACCTGCCCGCCTACACCCGCGCCCAGATCGAGCAGGCGATCCGCGAGGCGGTGGGCGCCCTCCAGCGGGAGGGCATCACCAGCTACACCGAGCCGGGCCTCGGTCCGGGCGGCAAGAGCCTGTTCGCGGGCGCCGCGAGCCAGCTCACCCTGGACGTCTACGGCGACCTCGCCCGCGCCGGCGACCTCGGCGCGCGCGTCAGCGTCCTGCTGCTGCTGACCGGGATGAGCGGCTCGGCCGCCGAGATCGCCGAGGGGCTCGCGAACGCGAAGACCCCGCAGGACGTCGACCCGCGCATCCTCAACGTCATCGGCGTGAAGCTGTTCGCCGACGGCATCCCGCCCAACGAGACCGCGTGGATGCGCGACCAGTACCCCGGCGGCGACTTCGGCTGCCTGTGCGTGCACGGCGCCGCCGACGCGCTGCGCACCCGCGAGCTGAACGAGATGATCCGGCTCGCGCACGTCGCCGGCCACCAGCTCGGCGTGCACGTCACCGGGGACCGTGCCATCGACGCCGTCGTGGACGCCTTCGAGGCCGCGCAGGCCGAGCACCCCCGCGACGACCCGCGCCACTACGTGATCCACGCCGACCTGCTCGGGCCGCAGAGCATGCGCAAGCTCGCCCGGCACGGCTTCGGCGCGAACATGAACCCGGCGATCAAATGGATGATCGTTGACATGCTGGAGGAGCAGCTCGGCCATGAGCGGGCGGCCTACCAGTATCCCGTCCGATCGGCGATCGAGGCCGGTATCCCGGTCACCGCCAGCTCGGACGCGCCCGTCGCCTCGCCCAACTGGCGGCAGGGCGTGGCGGCGATGCTGCTGCGCGAGTCCAAGGCCAGCGGCCGGACGTTCGGCCCCGAGCAGCGCGTCGGGCTGCCGGAGGCCGTCCGCGCCTACACCGTGAACGCCGCCTGGCAGGACTTCGCCGAGGACTGGAAGGGCACCCTCGAACCCGGCAAGGCCGCCGACGTCACCGTCCTGGACGGGACGCTCACCGCCCTCGACCCCCACGACCTCCCGGACGTCCCCGTCGCCCTGACCGTCTTCGACGGCGGGATCGTCCACAGCACCGAAGGTCTCTGACATGCGAATCGCACCTCTCCTCGCCGCGGCCGTCCTGGTCGCGCCCCTGGCGGCATGCGCGGACGACAGCTCCGGCTCCGCCTCCGGGCCCATCAACATCGGCTCGGTCTCGACGCTGAGCGGCCCGGTCACCTTTCCCGAGGCGTCCCAGGCCGCCCGCGCCGTGTTCGACGACGTCAACGCGAACGGCGGCATCAACGGCCGCAAGATCGCCTACACCGCCGCCGACGACAAGGGCGACCCGGCCAGCGCCGCGCTCGCCGCCCGCGACGTCATCCAGAACAAGAAGGCCGTCGCGCTCGCGGGCGGCGCGAGCCTCGTCGACTGCCAGGTCAACGGCCCGCTCTACAAGCGCAACAAGATCACCGACGTGCGCGGCATCGGGGTGGACCCCGGCTGCTTCACCTCGCCGAACATCTCGCCGGTCAACACCGGCCCGTTCTTCGGCTCGACCGTGACGCTGTACTACGCGTCCGAGAAGCTGAAGCTGAACAAGATCTGCGCGTTCTTCTCCATCATCGGCAGCACCGCGAACGCCTACCGCGAGGGCGTCGACCGCTGGTCCAAGATCACCGGTAAGAAGCTGCTGGTCAACGACCTGAGCCTGTCGGCCTCCACCACCGACTTCACCCCCTACGTGCTGCGCGCCCGCAGCGCCGGCTGCGAGGCCGTGCTGTTCAACGGCGTCGAGCCGATGTCGATCGGCTGGGTCAAGGCCGCGCAGGCGCAGAAGATCAACAACATCAAGTGGCTGTTCCTCGCCTCCACCTACACGGTCGAGGCGTCCAAGGCCCTCGGCCCGGCGGGCAAGAACGTCGTGGCGCTGTCGGAGTTCGAGCCCTACACCGACGAGCAGTCCGCCGCGAACAAGGACTGGCGGGCGACGATGACCAAGCACAAGGTGCCCCTCACCGCGTTCGCGCAGGGCGGCTACCTCGCGGCCCAGCACCTGGTCACGGTGCTGCGCTCGATCAAGGGCGACATCACCCGCGAGAAGGTCACCAAGGCGATGGAGGACCTCAAGCCGCTGCCCTCGGGCATGACGGGCATGCCGTTCGCGTTCGGCACCGGCGACGCGCACGCCTCCAACCTCGCCGCCAAGTTCGTGAAGCCGGACGCGAAGGGCGGTTGGAGCGTCCTGACGCCCGAGTGGGTCAAGCTGCCCAATGCTTGAGGGAGCGATCGCCGGACTCGCCGGCGGCGGCGCCTACGCCGCACTCGGGCTCTGCCTCACGCTCATGTTCCGCCTGGTCAGGGTCGTCAACTTCGCCCAGGTCGCGATCGGCGTGATCGGCGTCTACACGATGGCGATCGCCTCCGAGCACGGCTGGCCCTACGGGGCCGCCGCGCTCGCGGGGCTGCTCGCCGCGACGCTGGTCGCCGCCGTGCTCGGCTGGGTGATGGGCAAGTGGTTCGGGGAGGCGGGCGCCGACCAGCGCTCGGCGATCTCCATCGCGTTCCTCGTCGGCCTGCTCGCCGTCTCCTACCTGGTGTTCGGCACCGACCCGCGCCGGATGCCCGGCAAGTTCGGCGGCTCGCTGTTCACCGTGGACGGCATCACGGTCACGCAGGCGGCGGCCGTCTGCGCGGTCGGCTCGGTGGTGGTCGCGGGCGCGGCGTGGCTCGTCCTCACCCGGACGGTCCTCGGGCTGCGGCTGCGGGCACTGTCGGAGCGGCCGACGACCGCCGAGCTGCACGCGATCCCCTCCCGCCGCCTCGGCGTCGGGATGTGGGCGGTCACCGGGCTGCTCGCGGCGGCCGTGCTGCTGGTCGTCGCGCCGCAGCAGACCAGTGACCAGACGTCGCTGGCGCTGATGGTGATCCCGGCGGGCGCCGCGGCGCTGGTCGGCGGCTTCACCAGCCTCGGCCGGACGGTCGCGGGCGGCCTCGGGCTCGGCGCGCTCCAGGGCGCGCTGGCCCACGTCACCGAGTTGCAGCAGTACCGCGACACGGTGCCGTTCCTGGCGATCCTCGCCATCTTGATCTGGTCCCAGAGGCGGGAGGTGTGGGATGCGGCTCGCTGACAAGCAGGCCAACCCGGCCGCGTCGGTGCTCGGCCCGCTCGCCCAGCCGGCCGTCGCGCTGCTGGTCATCGCGGTCGCGGCGGCGGTCGTCCCGCAGTACTGGCTGTTCCTCGCGACGTCGGTGCTGGTGTCGGCGGTCGCGCTGCTCGGCCTCGGCATCGTCGGACGCGCCGGGATGAACTCGCTGTGCCAACTCGCGTTCGCGGCGGTCGGCGCGTGGACGGTCGCCCAGCTCAACGTCTGGCAGGCGCCGGGCGGGCTGATCGTCTGGACGATCGCGGGCGGTGTCGCCGCGATGCCGTTCGGCGTGCTGATCGGGCTTCCGGCGCTGCGGCTGCGGGGGGTCCACCTCGCGGTCGTCACGCTCGGGTTCGCGGCGGCCGCCGACGTGGTGATCGCGGCGGTCAACTTCCCCGGCGTGGAGACGTTCGAGCAGGTCGAGCGGCCGATGTTCATCGCCACCGACCGGCAGTACTTCGTCTACGCGGGCGTGCTGTTCGTCGTCGCCGCGATCGGCGTCGAGTGGCTCGGCCGCACCCGGATGGGCGCCGCGTGGCGCGCCGTCCGGTTCTCCGAGCGCGCGACCGCCGCGTCCGGGACGAGCGTCGCCCGCGCCAAGCTGTCGGCGTTCGCGCTGAGCGCGTTCGGCGCGGGCCTGGCGGGCGGGCTGCTCGCCGGGCAGGTCGGCATGATCACGGCGCAGAACTTCACCACGATCAGCTCGCTGGCGCTGTTCGTCGTCGCCGTCATGGCGGGCAGCGAGTACGTGGGCGGCGCGCTGTTCGGCGGCGTCCTGATCGCGTTCGTGCCGGAGATCTTCCGCCGCGCCGGGATCAACCAGGACTGGGCGAACGTGCTGTTCGGCGTCGGCGCCGTCCAGGCGCTCTCGCAGGGCAGCAGCGTCAGCGAGGGGCTGGCCCGCAGGCTGCGGGCGCGCAGACCCGCGCGCGTCCCCGAACCCCGGCCGTCGCAGGACGTCGGCGCGCCGCCGCTGGGGACCAGGCCGCTGCTGGAGGTCGAGGGCCTCGGCGTCCGGTTCGGGCAGGTCGTCGCGCTGGAGAACGTGGACCTCGTCGTCCCCGAGGGCACCGTCATGGGGCTGATCGGGCCGAACGGCGCGGGCAAGTCCACGCTCACCGACGCGCTGTCGGGGTTCCTCACGTCCGCGACGGGGTCGGTCACGCTCGACGGCCGCAAGCTGGACGGGATGCCCGTGCACCGCCGCGCCGCCGCCGGGCTGCGCCGCACCTTCCAGCAGGACCGCGTCCCGACCGGCCTCACCGTCGGCGCCTACCTGCGCTTCGCCGCGCACCGCTCGGTCACCCGGGAGGAACTGGAGGAGGTCCGCACGTTCCTCGGCTGCCCGGCCCTGAACGCGCACGTCTTCGACCTGGACGTCGGCAGCCGCCGCCTGCTGGAGGTGGCCGCCGCGCTGCTGGCCCGGCCGAAGCTGATCATCCTGGACGAGCCCGCCGCCGGCCTCGCGCACGCCGAGTCGCTCGCCCTCGCCGACCGGCTCGTGGAGGTGCCCGCCCGGTTCGGCGCGTCCGTGCTGCTGATCGAGCACGACCTCGACATGGTCCGGCGGGCCTGCGCGAGCGTCGTCGTCCTCGACTTCGGCTCGGTCATCGCCTCGGGACCGCCCGCCGAGGTGCTCGCCAGGCCCGAGGTCGCCCGCGCCTACCTGGGAGACGAGGTGGCACTCACGTGAAGGAACTGAAGCTGGAGGACGTCGCGGTCGCGCGCGGCGCCGCACCGATCGTCCGCGACGTGACGCTCACCGTGCCCGCCGGGGAGGTGACCGTCCTGCTCGGCCCGAACGGCGCCGGGAAGACGACGCTGCTGGAGGCGGTGGCGGGCGTGCTGCCGATCGCCTCGGGCCGGCTGACCGGCGACGGCGACGACCTCGCCGGGCTCGACCGGGTCGCGCGGGCCCGGCGCGGCATCGCGCTCGTCGAGCAGGGCCGGACGGTGTTCACCCAGCTCACCGTCGCCGAGAACCTGCGGGTCGTGCGGCGCGGCGGCGGCCCCGACCGGACCGCCGAGCTGTTCCCCGAGCTGGACAAGCGGATGGACGTCCCGGCCGGGCTGCTGTCGGGCGGCGAGCAGCAGATGGTCGTGCTCGCCCGCGCGCTCGCGATGTCGCCGTCGGTGCTGCTGATCGACGAGATGTCGCTCGGCCTCGCCCCGGTGATCGTGAAGCGGCTGCTGCCCGCCGTCCGGCAGCTCGCCGACGAGGGCGTCGCGGTGCTGCTCGTCGAGCAGTTCGCGACGCTCGCGCTGGAGATCGCCGACACCGCGCACGTGCTGGCGGGCGGCCGGGTCACCCACAGCGGCCCGGCGGCCCCGCTGCGCAAGTCGCCGGAGCTCCTGCACGCCGCCTACCTGGGCGAACCTGGCCGAGTCGATGAAGAGGGAGCGTGAGATGGGACGGGTGCTGATCGTCACCGGCGGCGGCAGCGGGATCGGGGCGGCCGTCGCGCGCGGCGCCGCCGCGGACGACCACGTGGTGATCTGCGGGCGCCGCAAGGAGGCGCTGGAGCGGGTCGCGGCCGACAGCGGCGCCGAGCCGCGGGTCTGCGACGTCGCCTCCCCGGGCGCGGTCGCCGAGCTGGTCGAGGACGTCGTCGCCGCGCACGGACGGCTGGACGGCGTCGTCGCCAACGCGGGCGCGCTGCGCAACGGCGCCGTGCTCGACCTCTCGCCGCAGGACTGGCAGCTCACCATCGACACCAACCTGACGTCGGTGTTCCTGCTGGCCAAGGCCGCGCTGCCGCACCTGATCGAGGCGCGCGGGTCGCTGGTCGCGGTCTCCTCGGTGGCGGCGCTGCGGGTCCCGACGGGCGTCGCCGCGTATGCGACGTCCAAGGCGGGGCTGACCATGCTCACCCAGACCATCGCGGCGGACTACGGGCCGCGCGGCGTCCGCGCGAACGTGGTGTGCCCCGGCTGGATCCGCACCGAGATGTCCGACCGGGAGATGGAGGAGTTCGGCGCGCCGCACGGCATCGGGCGCGAGGAAGCCTACGAGGAGGTCACCCGGCTCGTCCCGCAGCGCAGGGCGGGCACGCCCGAGGAGGCCGCGGCGGCGGTGCTGTGGCTGCTCGGGCCCGAGGCGTCCTACGTCAACGGCGCCGTGCTGAGCGTCGACGGCGGCACCGCGCTCCCCGACCCGGGCACGGTGCCGTTCGAGTTCCAGATCCGTCCGCGTTAGCCCCGGGCTAGGCGGGGCTAGGCGGGGCTCGGCGCCAGGGCGTCCTGGTACAGCTCCGCGAGGATGTCATAGGAGCGCAGGCGGTCGGCGTGGTCGTACACCATCGTGGTGACCATGACCTCGTCGACCGCCGTCCGCTCGATGAGCGCGTCCATCTGCCGGCGGACGGTCTCCGGGCCGCCGATCACCTGGTCGGCGAGCCGCGCGTCGATCATCTGGCGCTCCAGCGGCGTGTAGGGGTGCGCGGCGGTCTCCTCGGGCGTCGGCATCAGCCCCGGGTTCCCCTGCCGCAGCCGCAGGAACGCGAGCGCCTGCGGGGCGGCCATCTCGCGGGCCGCCTCGTCGGTCTCGGCGGCGGTGACCGAGACGCCGATCATCGAGTACGGCTCCCGCAGCGCGCCCGGCCGGAACGACTCGCGGTACAGCGCCAGCGCGGGCACCGTGTTCTCGGCGCTGAAGTGGTGCGCGAACGCGAACGGCAGCCCGAGCAGCCCGGCCAGCCGCGCGCTGTAGCCGCTGGACCCGAGCAGCCAGACCGGCGGCTCGTTGCCCGCGGCGGGGGTCACCTTGCTCGCGGCGTCGAAGTAGGCGCGCAGCTCGACGACCTGCTCGGGGAAGTCGTCCACCGAGAGCGCGTCGGGGGAGCGGCGCAGGGCCCGCGCGGTCGCCTGGTCGGTGCCGGGGGCACGGCCGAGGCCGAGGTCGATGCGTCCCGGGAACAGGGCCTCAAGCGTCCCGAACTGCTCGGCCACCACCATCGGCGCGTGGTTCGGCAGCATGATCCCGCCCGATCCGACCCGGAGCGCCGACGTGGCCGCCGCGACCTGCCCGATCAGCACGGCGGTCGCGGAGCTGGCGATCCCCGGCATCGCGTGGTGCTCGGCGAGCCAGTAGCGGTGGAAGCCGAGCCGCTCGGCGTGCCGGGCCAGGTCGAGGGTGTTGCGCAGGGCCTGGCCGGACGTGGAGCCGCTGACGACGGGGGTCAGGTCGAGAACGGAGAAGGGGACGCTCATAACGGGTGACAACCCGCCCGGCGGCCGTCCTCTTCCCGTTCCGAACCACCCGGTCCGCTCCGGCCTACCCGACGAGCATGGCGACCGCGGCCAGCGCCCCGCCGACGAGGGCGAGGGCGGGCAGCGGCGTGATGCACACCCACGACCACATCACCAGCCGGCGTCCGCGCTCCACCTCGCCCGAGGCGAACCGCTCCTCGGCGCGGGTGTAGAGCAGCGCGGCGACCACGATCAGGGGGAAGAAGAGGAGCATCGTGAGCACGCCGAGCAGGAACGCGGCGACCTGGCCGCCGAGCGTGTAGGTGCCGTCCGCGCCGACGCCGAGCGCGAGGTGGTCAGAGGCGGCGGGGCGGTAGACGGGCTGCTGGGGGACGGCCTCGTACATGTGCACACCGATCTGGTCGTCGGAAATGTGACCCAGATCATACGCTCGGTCACCGTCGTTCGCGAGACCCGCACGTCCTCTTTCCGGTAACTGGAAGCGGGCTGTGGTAACGGCCTGCGAAACGGGGGCGTGTCCAGCGTCGATTACCGGCCGGGGACGCGTCGCGAGGGCGCTGCGAGGGCGCGCCCAGAAGGAGGGCCGTGACCGAGTCGCCGGTCGGATCCGAGTACGCCCGTCCCCGGGACATCGTCGCCGCGTCCGCCGTCCTGCTGGTCTACGTGGTGGTGCTGGTGGTCGTGCTGGTGCAGGCGTGGCCGTCCGCGCCCGGCATCGGGCCGGACGGGCGGGTGCGCCCCCAGCCGGAGACGGTCGCCGTCCACCTGCCGGGCTGGACGCCGCACCTGACGCGGGAGGCGAGCCTGTTCGTCGTGGTGATGGCCGCCGGGGCGCTCGGCTCGGTCGTGCACGCGCTGCGCTCGCTGTACTGGTATGTCGGGAACCGCGCGCTGCGCCGGAGCTGGCTGATGATGTACCTGTTCCTGCCGCTGGTCGGCGCGCTGCTCGGGCTGGTGGTGTACCTCGTGCTGCGCGGCGGGCTGACGAGCCCGGTGGGCGGGTCGGCCGAGATCAACCCCTACGGCGTCGCGGCGATCGCCGCGCTGGTCGGGTTGTTCTCCCGGGAGACGGCGGAGAAGCTGCGGGCGGTCTTCGCGACGCTGTTCGCCCCCGCCCAGCCCGGCCGCGACCAGGCGCTGCCGCCCCGGATCACCCGGATCGAGCCGGGGTCGGGGCCGGTCGGGACCGTCGTCACGGTCCACGGCACGGGCCTCGGGGCGG
Source organism: Actinomadura litoris (assembly GCF_009733595.1). Taxonomy (GTDB): domain Bacteria; phylum Actinomycetota; class Actinomycetes; order Streptosporangiales; family Streptosporangiaceae; genus Spirillospora; species Spirillospora litoris. The sequence goes on from NZ_WOFH01000006.1 coordinate 482,799, forward strand.
CGACCGGCGTCCGGTTCGGCGACGCGGACGCGGCCGCCACCGACGTCACCGACACGCTGCTGCGGGCGAGGGTGCCGGAGGGCGCCACGACCGGCCGCGTCGTCGTCCACACCCCCGGCGGCCCGGCCACCGCCCCCGGCACCTTCACGGTGGGCTGATGCGTTACTGAGCCGCTACTTCGTGCCGGGCAGGTGCGCGTGCCAGACGTCGTAGGCGGCGCCGGGCAGGACGCGGGGCAGCTCGGCGGTCGCGAGCCTGCCCAGCTCGGCGCCCGTGCTGGCGCTGCCGAACTGGAGCTCGGTCCCGTAGGCGGCGCGCTCCAGGTCGGCGGGGCCGGCGACCAGGCAGGTGTGGCGGGTGCCCTGGAGGTCCTCGTCCGGGATCGCCGCGCCGACGGCCAGGCTGTTGGACACCACGACCCAGCTGCCGAGGCCCGACACCTGCCGCTCGGCGCCCTGCTGCTCCCAGCGGTACTCGATGATCGGCTTGGAGAAGATCGGGACGAGCAGGTGCGACACCCCGCACGCCTGCACCTCGCGCTCCCAGCCGATCGAGCGGCTGAGGTCCTCGCAGATCAGCGTGGCCAGCCGGCCGAGGGAGGAGTCGAGCACGGCGACCCGGGTGCCGGTCGCGGTGTACTCCTCGGCGGTGCCCTCCCGCGGCGCGTCCGGCAGCCGCCACAGCCGCATCTGCGCCGCGTCCAGCGTGAAGCCCGACAGCTTGTCCTGGACGAGCAGCTCCCGGCCCGTCCAGCGGTCGATGAGCACGGCGCGGTTCGGGGGCGGGTCGCCGCCGCCGACCGGGCCGGTGCCGACCAGCAGGAACCGCAGCGGATGCCGGTCGCGGTCGCGCCCGGCGGTGTCGAAGGCGACCTCCTTCCAGTGCTCCAGCAGCGCCTCCGACAGCGAGGACTCGGGCATCACCGCGAGCTGCGCGCCCGACTCGTCCAGCCGCCGGACGATCGCCTTGATGCGGGAGCGGATCCCGGCCGAGTCCATCGGGCGGAGCCGGTAGACGGTCATGCCGAGCCGTTCCTCGAACTCGATCTCGATGTCGTCGAAGGTCTCCAGCACCGGCGCGCAGCCGACCGGGACCGGCGCGTCCCGGGAGAAGTGCGGGTCGTGGACGGCGGGCAGCACCCGGTGGTCGATCCGCTCCCACTCGGCCTGCGGGACGCGGTGGACGCCGAAGAACTCGGCCTTGGAGCGGCGCCCGAGCGGGCGGCCGGGGAAGGCGCAGCGGGGCAGCAGCGCGCCGGAGGTCTCCGGCCCGTTCAGCCTGCCCTCGGTCAGGTAGGTGACCAGGAGCCCGGTCAGCCGGGGGGCGTCGTAGTAGGGCCCGTAGGGGCTGGCGTGCGCGAGCGCGATGTCGAGCCCGAGCAGCAGCACGAACCGGCCGAGGTCGCCGCGCTCGGTGATGGTCTCCTCGACCTGCCCGGGGGGCAGTGAGCCGGTGTCGAGGACGGTCGAGGCGATGCGCTCCGCCTCCTGCCGGATCTGCGGGTCCTCGTACCAGCGGGTGGCCGTCCAGTCCTGGAAGACGCCGTCGCCGATGGCGTCGTACAGCAGGACGAACAGGTCGGCCGGTCCGATGGTGCGAGCGGATTCCGGCACATGGTCGGTCATAGGCGGCCCCCGGGGACGGCGTGCGTGTGTCACGAACGGTGGCCCGATCGTAACTCCGGTGACCGCCGCCTTTCAGTGGCATTCGCTACAGAGTCATGTGGCCGGTGGGGGAGCGTGCCCAGCATCACTTGACAGTCACTTGGCATCGAGCGCACCCTGAAGGGGTCCGGTTTCTGTTCAGCGACCGAGGAGCCGCCGTGAGCACTGGGGACGACCGCCGGGCCGAGGTCCGGCGTCTCATCGACGCGATGGAGCACAACAAGATCATCAGTGACGGCCACTTCAGCGCGCTCGGCATGCTGATCACCGACGCCTCGCTCAGCGCCGACGAGCCCGCCCTGGTCGAATGCCAGGACGGGCTCCAGTGGCTGCACCGCCACTACCTCGACGTGGAGGCGCTGGACGGCCCGCAGCGCGAGCAGCGCGGGCGCATCCTCGGCCTGATCGACGTCGTGCACTGGGCGCTGCGGCGGCTGCCGTCCGGTCTCCAGCTCGCGCTCCAGCCGGGCGGTCACGCGGCCCGCTTCCTCGTCGCGGTCGCGCGCCGGCAGGGCCTGTCGAACCAGCAGCTCGCCGCCGAACTCGGCACCGACGAGACCGAGATCAGCCGGGTGGGCCGCAGGCTGCTGTCGGCCGGCGTCGTGTGGCGCCGCAAGGAATGGCGCCACAACGCGTGGGACATCACACCCCGGGGCCGCCAGTACCTGGAGAGCTCCGGCCTGCTCCCGAACGCCCCCGCCTAGCCCTTCCCGGTTTCGAGGAGCGGGATCAGGCGGTGGAGGCCGTCGGCGCCGTGGCCGTCGGCGACGGCGCGGTCGAGGAGGTCGCGCATCGGCAGCAGCGGCGCGGGGTCCACGCCCTGCCGGACGCTCGTCTCGATGAGGGTGGGGAAGGCGATCTGGCTGGTCGCGACGCTGGAGACGTCGGTGCCGAACTCGCCCGCGTCCAGCGCCCGCGCCTGCTCGGGGAACGCGTGCATCATCGCCGCGAGCCAGTCGGTGATCATCGGTGTGGACTCCGACGCCGTGACGCCCCCGGAGCGGGCGAGCGCGATCGCGTGGTAGACGCCCGCGTACATCCCGTACATCGCGTCCAGCAGCGCGAAGTCGAGCAGCGGCGCGAGGCCGGGGTCGGCGCCCACGTGGCGCGCCTCGCCGAACGCGGCGAGGACGTCCTTGTGGCGGGTGAAGGCGTCCTCGTCGCCGGAGTACAGGATCAGCGCGCCGGGGCCCCCGATCATCTGCGGGACGGCCATGATCCCGCCGTCGAGGTAGCGGGCGCCGCGCCCGGTGACCAGGCCCGCCATCGCGCGGGCCTGGTCGGGCGCGCCGCTGGTGAGCTGGACGACCGTGCGCCCCGCGAGGGCGTCGCTCGCGAGGATCTCCTCCGCGTTCGCATAGACGGACAGGCACACGACCACCAGCGGGCTCGCCGCGATCGCCGCACCGGCGTCCGGGGCCTGGACGGCGCCCTTCGCGACCAGCGGCGCCGCCTTGGCGGCGGAGCGGTTCCAGACCGTGACCGTGTGGCCGTCCCTCAGCAGGGCCTCGGCCAGCGCCGCTCCCATCAGGCCCAGCCCGAGAACCGTCACCGACGTCGTTCGAGTTTGCATATCGGGTCTCCCTTTCGTTGTCGCCCCCAGCCTGGGACGGCGCGCTTCGGGAACCCTTCGGGCGGCATTACGGTGGCGGTATGCGCTTCGGGGTGCTCGGTCCGCTGGAGGTGCGGACCGGGGAGGGCGTGCCGGTCCGGGTCGCCGACCTCAAGGTGCGCGCGCTGCTGGCGGATCTGCTCGCGCACGCGGGACGGGTCGTCCCGTCCGCGCGGCTGATCGACGACCTGTGGGGGGACGCGCTGCCCGCCAATCCGGCGGCGACGCTCCAGGCGCGCGTCTCCCAGCTCCGCCGCGCCCTGGAGGACGCCGAGCCCGGCGCCCGCGCGCTGGTGGAGTCGCGGCCGCCCGGCTACCGGCTGGACGCCCGCGCCGGCGACGCGGCGCGGTTCGAGGAGCTGGTGGCGCGGAGCCGGGAGGCGGCGGAGCCGTCCGTCCGCGCCGCGCTGCTGGACGAGGCGCTCGGGCTGTGGCGCGGGCCCGCCTACGCCGGGTTCGAGGACGCGGCGTTCGCCGCCCCCGAGGTCGCGCGGCTGGACGAGCTGCGCCTCTCGGCCGTGGAAGGCCGGGCCGAGGCGCGGCTGGACCTCGGCGGGCACGAGGCCCTGGCCGCCGAGCTGCGCCCGCTGGTGGCGGAGCATCCGCTGCGCGAACGGCTCCGCGCCGCCCACATGCGCGCCCTGTACCGGACGGGCCGTCCCGCCGAGGCGCTCGCGGCCTTCGAGGAGCACCGCCGCAGGCTGCGCGACGACCTCGGCGCCGACCCCGGCCCCGGGCTCACCGCCCTGCACCGCGCGATCCTGCGGCAGGACGACGAGGCGCCGGGGGCGGCGGCGTTCAACCTGCCCGCCGAGGTGAGCCCGCTCATCGGCCGCGACGCGGACGTGCGGGACGTCGCCGGCCTGCTGGGCGCCGCGCGGCTGGTGACGCTGCACGGCCCCGGCGGCGTCGGCAAGACGCGGCTGGCGGTCGCGGCGGCGCGGCGGCACCCCGGCGCGGCCTGGCTGGTCGCGCTGGACGAGGGGGCCGCGTCCGGCGCGTCGGCCGAGGAGATCGCCACGCTGGTCGCGGGCGTGCTGGGGCTGCGCGAGGACGCGGGCATCCCGGGCGGCCCGGCGGGGCGGCTCGCCGGGGCGCTGCGCGGCAGGCGGGCGCTGCTCGTCCTGGACAACTGCGAGCATGTGGTCGAGGCGGTGGCGGGGCTGGCGGCGGCGCTGCTGCGCGACGTCCCCGACCTGCGGATACTCGCGACGAGCCGGGAGCCGCTCGGGATCGGCGGCGAGCGGCTGCGCGCGGTCGCGCCGCTGCCCGCCGAGGCGGCGGCGGAGCTGTTCACGGCGCGCGCCGGGCTCACCGAGAGATCGGCGGCGGTCGCGGTGATCTGCGCGCGGCTCGACGGGGTCCCGCTGGCGCTGGAGCTGGCGGCCACCCGCGTGCGGGCGCTCGGCGTGGAGGAGCTGGCGCGGCGGCTGGACGACCGGTTCCGGCTGCTGTCCTCGGGCGCCCGGGACGCCCCCGCCCGGCAGCGGACGCTGCGCGCGGTCATCGACTGGAGCTACGAGCCGCTCGCCGAGGCCGAGCGGGCGATGCTGCGCCGCCTCGCCGTCCACACGGGCGGCGCGTCGCTCGACGCGGCCCTGCGCGTGAGCGCCCAGAGCGGTGTCGAGGTCCTGGCGCGGCTCGTGGACCGGTCGCTGGTCGTGGTCGGGGAGGGCCCGCGCTACCGCATGCTGGAGTCGGTCGCCGCGTACTGCGTCGAGCGGCTGCGGGAGGCGGGCGAGTACGAGGAGACGCGGCGCCGCCACGTCCGCTACTACACGGCGCTCGCCGAAGAGGCCGAGACCCGCCTGCGCGGCGCGGACCAGCGGCAGGCCCTCACCCGGATGCGCATGGAGACGGGCAACCTCAGGACCGCGCTGGACACGGCCGTCCACGAGGGCGACGCCGATTCCGCGCTGCGGCTCGTGAACGCCATGGGATGGTGCTGGTTCCTGTGGGGCCGTCCGAGCGAGGCGTGCCGCGCGCTGGCGCAGGCCCTGGCCGTCCCGGGAGGGGCGCCCGCCGCGCTGGCCAGGGCGCGGACCTGGCACGCCGGCTTCACCATGCTCGACGGCGACGGCTCCGACCGCGACGCGCGCTGCCGGGCCGCGCTCGCCGCCTACGACGCCGCCGACGCCGACGGCGGCGTGGACGGCGGCGGCGTGGACGATCCGTGGGGGAGGGCCTGGGCGCACTGGTTCCTCGGCTTCGCCCGGACCGGGTTCGGCGACCTCGCGGTGATCGACGATCTGACCGGCGTCGCGCTGGAGGGGTTCCGGTCGCTCGGCGACGGCTGGGGCGAGGCGGCGGCGCTCGCGACCCGCGCCGCGCAGGCGGTCGCCGGGGGCGATCCCGGCGCGGCGGCCCGCGACGGCGCGCGCGCCCTGGAGCTGTTCGGCGCGGAAGGCGACCGCTGGGGGCGCCTCCAGGTCTCCGACACGCTCGGCCTGATCGCGGAGGCGACCGGCGACTACGCCCGCGCCGCCGCGCTGCACGAGGACGCGCTGCGCGACGCCGAGGGGCTCGGCCTGTGGACCGAGGCGTCCGTGCGGCTCTCCCGCCTCGGCCGGATCGCGCTGCTCACCGGCGACCATGAACGCGCCGACGACCTGCACGAGCGCGGCCGGAGGCTGGCCGTGCGCGAGTCGCACCGGCGGGCGGAGCACTTCGCCGACATCGGGCTGGCGCTCGCGGAACGGCGGCGCGGACGGCTGGAGGAGGCCGAGACCCGGCTGCGCGGCTGGCTCGACTGGTGCCGCGCCATCGACGGCGCGCCCGGCCTGGCGTTCCTGCTCGCCGAACTCGGGTTCATCGCCGAGCTGCGCGGCGACGCGGACGCGGCCCTCGCGCTGCACGCCGAGGGGCTCGCGGCGGCCCGCGCCACCGGCCACCCGCGCGCGGTCGCGCTCGCCCTCGAAGGCACGGCCGGGGCGCACGCGCTCGCCGGGCGTGTCGAGGACGCCGCCGAGGCGCTGGACGCCGCGTCCGCCGCCCGCGCCGCCGCCGGGGCACCGCTGCCCCCGGGCGAGCGCGGCGACGTCCAGCGCATCGCGCGGCGCATCGAGCAGCGCGTCGAGGCCCGGGTCAGGAGCGGCGGACCACCAGCGGGAGCGTGAGCAGCATGAGCACGCCGGTCAGCAGGAACGCGGGCGGGTAGCCGGTCTGCGCGGCGACCAGCCCGAACCCGGTGCCGCCGACGCCCATCCCGCCGTCGAAGGCGAGGTTCCACACGGCGCTGACGGTCCCGTACCCGGAGAGCGGCACCTGGTCGTACATGACGGCGAGGCTCGCGTTCTGCATGACGCCGAAGCCCGCGCCGAACAGCGCCATCGCGGCCACGACCAGGGCGGGGCTGTCGGTGGCGGCGAGCCCGGCCATGCCCGTGCCCGCGGCCAGCAGCCCGGGGACGAGGAGCCGCCGGGAGCCGTGCCGGTCCCCGACCCGTCCGGCCCACCAGCGCGACAGCGTCGCGGCCGCCGCCTGGACGAGCAGCGCCGCCGCCGCGACGCCCCCGACGGCCGTCGGCAGAAACGTGACAACGATCCCCGCGCCCATCGCGGCCGCGGCGAACACGATCCCCATGCGGCGCAGCACCGGGGACCGCAGCCCGGCCAGCATCCCGAACACCTCCTCCCGCGCCTCCCCGCCGGAGGGGCGGCCGGGCAGCGCGAGCAGCGGCGGCAGCGCGGCCAGCGCCGCGACCGCGCCCGCCGCGAACACGCAGGTGTAGCCGACGTGCCCGGCGAGCCAGACGCCGAGCGGCAGCGCGCACACCGCCGGGACGCCGACGACGATCCCGGACACGCCGAGGCCCTCGGCGCGCCGCTCCGCCGGGACCAGCGACGCCACCAGCGCGCCCGTCACCACGACCATCACCGCGAAGCCCAGCCCGCGCACCAGGCTGACCGTGAGCACCGTGGGCAGGCCCGCCGAGGCCGGCAGCGCGAGCGCGGGCGGACCGAGCAGCACCAGGCCGACCGCCAGGACCCGCCGGGGGCCGTACCGGAGGACGAGTCCGGGCGTGACCAGCTCGGCCGCCACGGTCGACAGCATCAGCGCGCCGGTCGCCAGCCCGGCCGCGACGCCGTTCTCGCCGTCCCCCGCCCCGCCGGACGCCGCGTACATGGGGACGACCGAGAACAGCAGGTGGAAGCTCGTCGTCGCGCAGAAGGTGGAGACGAACAAGAGGGCCAGCGGCCTGCTGACGAGTGGGGGGCGGGTGACCGGAGCCCCCCGGGCGGGCCGGACCTGCTCGCTCATGCCGCTGACCGTAAGGGGTGAATGATCTCCTGTATAACCAATTTTTATGGCGCTCGGGTGGGCCGGTTCGCGGCCGCCGAACCGGTGCGCCGCTAAGGGCCCGGCAGCGTCAACAGGACGACGGCGGAACCCGCGCCGACGAGGCCGGCCGCCTGCGCGGCCGAGAGGCGCTCGCGCAGGGCGGTGACGCCGAGCAGCACCGGCACCACCGGGTACAGCGACGACAGCACGACCGCGACGACGACGAGCTGCTGCCGCGTGGCCAGCAGGTAGAGGACGAGCGCCGCCGCCGCGATCCCGCCGGTCAGCGCCGAACCGGCCGCGACCCGGCCCGCCGGGAACCGCCGCGCGTCCTCCGCGCCCCGGACGTCCGGCCAGGCGGCGGGGGCGATCGCGAGGACCGCGGCGACCCGTCCGATCGCGACGGGCCAGATCCCGGCGTCCGCGCCCGTCCGGGCGAGCGCGAGGTACTGCACGCCGATCCCGGCTCCCGCGAGGAGCCCGTTCACGACCGCCGGGCGGGTGGTCCCCTCGCCGTCCGGCGCCGACCGCGACACCAGCCACAGCGCGGGCAGCACCACGGCGATCCCCGTCCAGGCCGCCGCCGTCGGGCGGTCGCCGAGGAAGGCCACCCCGGCGGCGACCGGCAGCGCCACCCCGCCGACCGCGCTGACCGGCACCGTCACGCTCATGTGCCCCCGGCTGAGCCCCCGGTAGAGGAACACCATGCCGAAGCCCGTCCCGACGCCGGAGAGCGCGCCCCAGCCGAGGTCGGCGGCGGTGACGCCCGGCGCGGGCACGAGCAGCGCGGCGACCAGCGCGCAGGCGAGGCCGCCGAGCTGGCCGAGCAGCGCGACGCCCGCGAACCCCGCGCGCCGCGACAGCAGCCCGCCCGCCACGTCGGCGACGCCGTAGGCGAACGCCGAGCCCAGCGCGGCCCAGGCTCCCGTCACCGTTCCGCCGCGTCGCGTTCGGCCTGGCCGACGGGGCAGACGGCGCCCTCGGTGCAGCAGGCCCGGTCGCACATGCGGCACAGGACATCGGCGTCGCCGATCTGCCCGTACAGGCGGGTGAGCAGCTTCGACAGCAGCGCGGTCAGCGCCTCGCGCTCGTCGTCCCCAAGGACCGTGAGCGTTCCGGCGAGCGGGGCGGCGCGGGCGCCGAGCATCCGCGCCGCCGCCTCCTCGCCCCGCCGGGTGAGGCGGACGTGGACCGCGCGCCCCCCGGACCGGCGGCGTTCGGCGAGGCCCGCCGCCTCCAGCCCGTCCACCATGCGCGCGGCGGCGGACTGGGTGAGGCCGACCCGCCGCCCGAGTTCGGTGACGCCGAGGCCGGGCGCGGCCGACAGCACGATCAGCGCCGCGGCGCCGCTCGCGCTCACCCCGGCCGCCTCGGTGGCCTCGGCGAGCACGAGGTCGGTCACCGCCAGCGCGGTGGCCCCGAGCAGGTTCGCCAGGCGTTCATGCATGACTCATGCATAACAAGCGGGCCGGGTGGAACGCAACCCGCGCGTCCGGGCGTGCGATGCTGGCGGCATGGAGCGTGAGGCACCGGTCACTCCCGGAGACGGACGGCGGCGCATCCCCCGCACCGACGTGCTGCTCGCCGACCCGCGCCTCACCGCCGCGGCCGGCCGGCTCGGCCGCGGCGTCGTGAAGGCGGCCGTGGTCACCGCGCAGCGGCGGGCGCGGGCGGGCGAGATCCCGGTGGACACCGTGGCGGACGCGGCGGTCGCGGCGCTGCCGGGCACCGCGTCGGGGCTGCGGGCCGTGGTCAACGCGACCGGCGTCCTGCTGCACACCAACCTCGGGCGGGCGCCGCTGTCGGCGGCGGCGCGGGAGGCCGTCCTGCTCGCCTCCGGCGCGACCGACGTCGAACTCGACCTGGCGACCGGGACGCGGGCGCGGCGCGGCCGGTCGGCGCTGGCCGCGCTGCTGGAGCGGGTGCCGCCCGCCGGGGCGGCGCACATCGTCAACAACGGCGCGGCGGCGCTCGTGCTGGCCGCGACCGCGCTCGCCCCCGGCCGGGAGATCATCGTCAGCCGGGGCGAGCTGGTGGAGATCGGCGACGGCTTCCGCATCCCCGAACTGCTCGCCGCGACCGGCGCGCGGCTGCGGGAGGTCGGCACCACCAACCGCACCTCGCCCGAGGACTACGCGGCGGCGGTCGGCGCCGAGACGGGCTTCGTGCTGAAGGTCCACCCGTCCAACTTCCGGATGACCGGGTTCACGCGCGAGGCCGAGGTGGCGGAGCTGACCGGCCTCGGCGTCCCGGTCGTCGTCGACATCGGCTCCGGGCTGCTCGCCCCCGACCCGCTGCTGCCGGACGAGCCCGACGCCTCCGGACGGCTCGCGGCGGGCGCCGACCTCGTCACGGCCTCGGGCGACAAGCTGCTCGGCGGCCCGCAGTGCGGGATCGTCCTCGGCCGCGACGACCTCGTGCGGCGGATGGCGCGGCATCCGCTGGCGCGGGCGCTGCGCGTCGACAAGATGACGCTTGCGGCGCTGGAGGCGACGCTCCGGGGCCCGCGCACGCCCACCGCCGAGGCCCTGCACGCCGACGCCGCCGTGCTGCGCGACCGGGCGGAGCGGCTCGCCGCCGCGCTCCGCGACGAGGGCGTGGACGCGCGCGCCGTGGCCAGCGAGGCCGCCGTCGGCGGCGGCGGCGCGCCGGGCGTCGTGCTGCCGAGCGCGGCGGTGTCGCTGCCGGAGCCCTACGCGGCGCGGCTCCGCCGGGGCGACCCGGCGGTCATGGGACGGGTGGAGGACGGCCGGTGCCTGCTCGACCTGCGCGCCGTCCCCGAAGCGCGGGACACCGACATCCACGCGGCGGTGAGCGCCCGGAAAGGGATCTGAATGCATGTCGTCGCCACCGCCGGCCACGTCGACCACGGCAAGTCGACGCTGGTCAGGGCGCTCACCGGGATGGAGCCCGACCGGCTGGAGGAGGAGCGGCGCCGCGGCCTGACGATCGAGCTGGGCTTCGCCTGGACCGAACTCGCCGGTGCGCCGCTCGCGTTCGTGGACGTGCCGGGGCACGAGCGGCTCGTCACCACGATGCTCGCGGGCGTCGGGCCCGTCCCGGCGGTGATGTTCGTGGTCGCCGCCGACCAGGGCTGGCAGCGGCAGTCCACCGAGCACCTGGAGGTGCTGGACGCGCTCGGCGTGCGGCACGGGCTGCTCGTCGTCTCGCGCGCGGACCTCGCCGAACCGGGCGCCGCCGCCCGCGTCCGCGACGACGCGCTGTCCCGGATCGCCGCCACATCCCTCGGCGAGGTCGAGGACGCGGCGGTCAGCGGCGTCACCGGCCACGGCATGGACGGCCTGCGCGCCGCCCTCCACCGGCTGACCGGCGCGCTGCCCCCGCCCGACGCCGGCGCGGACGTGCGCCTCTGGGTGGACCGGGTGTTCACCGTCCAGGGCCGGGGCACGGTCGTGACCGGCACGCTCGGCGCCGGAACGATCCGCGTCGGCGACCGCCTCGCGTCCGCGACCGGCGGCGGCCGCTACCGCGTGCGGGGCCTGCAAAGCCTCAAACGCGACCGGGACGAGGTCGGCGGCGTCGCCCGCGTCGCCGTCAACCTGCACGGCGGCGCCGACGGGCTGCGGCGCGGCGACGCGCTCCTGGCGCCGGAGCGCTGGCTCACCGCCGACGTGATCGACGTCCGGCTGCGCGGCGACGCGTCCCCCGACCTGCCGAGGGAGCTGACGCTGCACGTGGGGACGGCGGCCGTGCCGGTGCGCGTCCGCCCGCTCGGCGGCGACACGGCGCGGCTGACGCTCGCCCGGCCGCTGCCTCTGCGCGTCGGCGACGCCGCGTTGCTGCGCGACCCGGGGCGGCACCGCGTCCCGGCGGGCGTCACGGTGCTGGACGTCCGGCCGGGCCGGTTCGCGCGGCGCGGCGCGGCGGCGGCGCGGGCGCGCGAGCTGGCGGCCATGACCGGCGTCCCCGACGGGGCGGACGAGCTGCGCCGCCGCGGCCTGGTCCGCCGCCCCGACCTGGTCGCGATGGGCGTCCCGGCGCCGTCGGAGCCGGTCGCGGGGGACTGGCTCGCCGACCCCGGCCACTGGGCCGCGCTCGGCGACCGGCTCGCCGCGGTCGTCGAGGAGCACGCGGCCCGCCACCCGACCGACCCTGGGATGCCCGCCGACGCCGCCCGCCACGCGCTCGGCCTGCCCGACCGCGCCCTCGTCGAGGCGCTGGCCGCACGGGCCGCGCTGCGGACGCGCGGCGGCCGGATCTACGGCAGCGCCACCGCGCCCGCGCTGCCGCCGCCCGTCCAGGCGGCGGTGGACGCCGTCCGGCGCGACCTCGCGGACGACCCGTTCCGCGCGCCCGACGCGGGCCGGCTCGCCGACCTCGGTCTCACCCCGAAGCTGCTCGCGGCGGCGGCAGCGGCGGGCGCGCTGCTGCGGATCGCCGACGGGATCGTGCTGCTGCCGGGCGCGGACGAGCGGGCCGCCGGGATCCTCGCGGGACTGGGCCGGCCCTTCACGGTCAGTGACGCTCGGCGCACGCTGGGTACCACTCGTCGCGTCGCCGTCCCGCTCATGGAGCATCTCGACGCGCGCGGGTACACCGTACGGGTGGACGACCTCCGGCGGCGTTGCCGCGTTCACCCCGAAAGGACACCATGACGACGATCGACCATCAGCGGCTCACCGGCTACGCGAGCGGCGGGGGCTGCGCCTCCAAGATCCCGCCGGGCGAGCTGGAGGAGGTCGTGGGCCGCCTCGCCGCGCTCGCCTCCCCCGCCCCCCGGGCGGAGCTGCTGATCGGGTTCGACACCGGCGACGACGCGGCCGTGGTCCGGCTGCCGGGCGCCGCGGACGGCCTCGCCGCCGTCGCCACCGCCGACTTCTTCACCCCCGTCGTCGACGACCCCTACGACTGGGGGCGGATCGCCGCCGCCAACGCGCTCTCCGACGTGTACGCGGTCGGCGGCCGCCCGCTCGTCGCGGTGAACCTGCTCGCCTGGCCGCGCGACACGCTCCCCTTCGAGCTGGCCCGCGAGGTGCTGCGCGGCGGCCTGCACGTCGCGACCGAGGCGGGCTGCCTGGTCGGCGGCGGCCACAGCGTGGACGACGTCGAGCCGAAGTACGGGATGGCGGTGACCGGCGTCGCCGACCCCGACCTGCTGCTCCGCAACGACCGGGGCCGGCCGGGGATGCCGCTGACGCTGACCAAGCCGCTCGGCGTCGGCGTCCTGAACAACCGCCACAAGGCGACCGGCGAGGTGTTCGAGCACGCCGTGGAGACGATGGCCGAGCTGAACCGGGCCGCCTGCGCGGCCGCGCTCGACGCGGGCGCCGTCTGCGCCACCGACGTCACCGGGTTCGGGCTGCTCGGGCACCTGTACAAGCTGGCCCGCGCGTCCGGGGTGACCGCCGTGCTCGACTCCGCCGCCGTCCCCTACCTGCACGGGGCGCGCGAGTCCGCCCGCGCGGGCTACGTCAGCGGCGGCACCCGCCGCAACCTCGACTGGGTCGCCCCGCACACCGACTTCGGCGCGGCCGACGAGGTCACGCGGCTGCTGCTCGCCGACGCCCAGACCTCCGGCGGCCTGCTCGTCGCGGGCGAGATCCCCGGCGCGCCCGTCATCGGCGAGCTGGTGCCCGCCGGTGAGCACGCCATCGTGGTCCGCTGATTCGTGGTCCGCCGACTCGTGGTCCGCTGACCCGCGCCCGGGTCACATCCGCGTGCCGGTCCGGTCGGTGATCCCGGCGCGCTCGCGGTAGGCGCGCAGGAGCGCGAGGGCGTCCGGCCCGCGCGGGCGGCGCCCCGGCCGGATGTCGCAGGCGAGCGCCTTCGCCTCCTGGATGTGGGTGTTCGGGTCCAGGACGAGGTGCAGCAGCTCGTTGGCGGCGTCGCCGGTGCTGAGGCCGTTCGGCCCCCAGTGGTAGGGCAGGCCGACCTGGTGCAGCGTCCGGCCGTCCACGGTGAGCGGCGCCATCCGCGCGGTGACCATGACCCGCGCCTCGATCACGCCGCGCGCCGACACGATCGTGGCCCAGCCGCCGTGCTCCAGGCCCCGCTCGTCCGCCAGCCCGGGCGAGACCTCGCAGAAGAACTCCGGTTGCAGCTCGGCCAGGTAGGGCTGCCAGCGCGACATGCCGCCCGCCGTGTGGTGCTCGGTCAGCCGGTAGGTCGTCGCCACGTACGGGAACACCTCCGAGCCGGGGTCGGCGCCGCTCGGCGCCGACCGGTCGTCGGGATGCGGTTTCAGCAGGTGCCGGACGGGGTTGCGCTGCTGCCCGTACAGCGGGTTCGTGAACGGCGACTCCTGCGGCTCGTAGTGCGCGGGGAGCGGCCCGTCCACGAGGCCCGCCGGGACGTGCAGCCACGCCTTGCCGTCGGCCTGCATGATGAACGGGTCGTCGCCGGCGAGGGCGTCCGGCCCCCGCGCGCCCGGCGGCGGCCGGTAGTCGGGCGGGCGGTCGGCGACGAAGTCGGGCACGTCGTGGCCCGTCCACCTGCCCTGCTCGGCGTCCCACCAGATGAGCGCCTTGCGTTCGCTCCACGGTCTGCCGTCGGGGTCGGCGGACGCGCGGTTGTACAGGACGCGCCGGTTCGCGGGCCACGCCCAGCCCCACTCGGGCGCCACCCAGCTCTGGTCGCGGCCGGGCTTGCGGCGCGCGGCCTGGTTGACGCCGTCCGCGTACACGCCCGCGTAGATCCAGCACCCGCACGAGGTGGACCCGTCGGGCTTCAGCTGGGTGTAGGCCGAGATCGGCCTCCCCTCCGCGTCCCGGCCGTTGATCTCGGCGAGCACGGCCTCGGCGTCCGGCTCGGCGAGGTCGCCGTGCGTGGGGTAGTCCCAGGTCAGGTCCAGCAGGGGACGGTCCATCTCGTCCTCGGACCCGGCGAGCTTCTCCCGGATGATCCGGCCGAGGTGGTAGGTGAACCACAGGTCGCTGCGGATGTCCCCGGCCGGTTCGACGGCCTGGCTGTGCCACTGGAGCATCCGCTGGGTGTTGGTGAAGCTGCCGTCCTTCTCGGTGTGCGCGGCGGCGGGCAGGAAGAACACCTCGGTGCCGATGTCCTCGGGCCGCGTCTCGCCGGTCTCTACCTCGGGGCCGTCCTGCCACCACGTCGCGGACTCGATCAGCGAGAAGTCGCGGACGACCAGCCAGTCCAGGTTCGCCATGCCGAGCCGCTGGATCTTGGCGTTGGCCGACCCGACCGCCGGGTTCTCGCCCAGCAGGAAGTAGCCCTTGCACACCCCGTCGATCTGCGCCATCGCGGTCTCGTAGGTGCTGTGGGTGCCGGTCAGCCGGGGCAGGTAGTCGAACCGGAAGTCGTTGTCGGCCGTGGCCGCGTCGCCCCAGTACGACTTGAGCAGGCTCACGAAGTAGGAGCGCATGTCGCCCCAGAAGCCCTTGTGCGCCGCCTCCGCCTCGATGAACGCGTCCAGGTTCTCGTTGGTGTGCGCGTGCGGCATCGGGATGTACCCGGGCAGCAGGTTGAACAGCGTCGGGATGTCGGTCGAGCCCTGGATGGACGCGTGCCCGCGCAGCGCCAGGATCCCTCCGCCGGGGCGCCCGATGTTGCCGAGCAGCGTCTGCAGGATCGACGCCGCCCGGATGTACTGGACGCCCACCGTGTGCTGCGTCCAGCCGACCGCGTAGGCGAACGCGGTCGTCCGGTCGCGCCCGGAGTTCTCGCTGACGAGGTCGCACACCTGCTGGAACAGCGCGGGCGGGACGCCGCAGATCCGCTCCACCATCTCCGGCGTGTAGCGGGCGAAGTGCCGCTTCAGCACCTGGAACACGCAGCGCGGATGCTCCAGCGTCAGGTCGCGCTCCGGCTCGCCCTCGCCGATGTCCGCGCCGCCCGAACCGTGCGCCTCGCCGCGTCCGGCCTCCGCGACCGCCTCGACGCGGTCCTCGTACTCCTCGTCGCGCTCCCCGGCGGCCGACTGGACCTCCAGGCCCGCGTACTGCCACGTGCTCGGGTCGTAGCTGCGCGAGTCCGGGTGCAGGCCGGAGAACACTCCGTCCAGGTCCTCGGTGTCGCGGAACTCCTCGGAGAGGATCATCGGCGCGTTCGTGTAGGCCACCACGTAGTCGCGGAAGTACTTCTGGTTCTTGAGGACGTGGTTGATGATCCCGCCGAGGAACGCGATGTCACTGCCCGCGCGCAGCGGGACGTGGACGTCCGCGACCGCGCTCGTGCGGGTGAACCGGGGGTCGACGTGGATCAGCTTGGCGCCGCGCGCCTTCGCCTCCATCACCCACTGGAACCCGACCGGATGGCACTCGGCCATGTTCGAGCCCTGCACGACGATGCAGTCGGAGTTGCGCAGATCCTGCTGGAAGGTGGTCGCGCCGCCGCGTCCGAACGAGGTTCCCAGACCGGGAACGGTGGAGGAGTGTCAAATACGGGCCTGGTTCTCGATCTGCACCGCGCCGAGCGCGGTGAACAGCTTCTTGATCAGGTAGTTCTCCTCGTTGTCGAGGGTGGCGCCGCCGAGGCTCGCGAGGCCGAGCGTCCGCCGGACGCGGACCCCGTCGTCCTCCCACTGCCATCCCTCGCGCCGGGCCGCGATCACCCGGTCGGCGATCATGTCCATCGCCTCGTCGAGGTCGAGCGGCTCCCACTCGGTGCCGTGCGGGCGCCGGTAGAGCACCTTCCGCTCCCGCGCCGGGCCGGTCGTCAGCTGGAGGCTCGCCGAGCCCTTCGGGCACAGCCGCCCCCGGCTCACCGGGGAGTCGGGGTCGCCCTCGATCTGGGTGACCTTCCCGTCCTGGACGTACACGTTCTGGCCGCAGCCGACCGCGCAGTAGGGGCAGACGGACTTCACGACCCGGTCGGCGGTGCTCACCCGCGCGGTCAGCCGCTCGCTGCCCGCGCTCTTGGCGGCGGCGCCGCGGCCGAGCGGATCGGACCCGGTGGCCTGCCGGTAGACGGGCCACGACCCGATCCAGCGGCGAACGCCCATGCCCCGCCCTCCCACCCGACTCCGTGGACGCGCGCCTCCTACCCGGCGCCCTGACCATGAAACACACGCGGGGACGCCGCCGACCCACCCTCGACCTCATCGAACAAGGCGGCCGTGCGCCGGGCGGACTCCCGGGCGCGGCGTCCGGTACTGAGCAGGCACAGGGCCACGAGCCCGACCCCGAGCCCGGTAACCAGCCACCACACCCCGCGCTCCGCATGCGTGAACGACGCCCCGCCACCCGCGACGGACGACCCCACGATCGTCCCGGAGATCGCGACGCCGAGCGTCGTGCCGACCTGCCGCCCGGTGGAGGACAGCGAGGCCGCCACGCCCGCCATCGAGCGCGGCATTCCCGACACCGCCGTATTGGTGATCGGCGGGTTGACCGTCCCGAGGAACACCCCGAACAGCACGGAGACCCCGAGCACCGCCGGGATCGGCGTGGCCGGGCCGAGCCGCAGCGAGGCGGCGCCGCCGAGCGCGAGCGCGGTCCCGGCGACCAGCAGCGGGAGGCGGGGGCCGCGCGCCCCGACGAGCCGTCCGCTGCGCGGCGACAGCACCATCGTCAGCGCCCCGACCGGGAGCAGGCACAGCCCGGTCGCGAGCGCCGACATGCCCCGCACGTCCTGGAGGTACTGGGTGGTGACGAACAGGAACGCGTTGAACCCGCACAGCGCGAACAGCGCCATCACGATCGCCGCGCCGAACGGCACGCCGCGGAACAGGCGCAGCTCCAGCAGCGGATCGGCGCGGCGCGGCTCGAAGGCGAGCAGGCCCAGCACGCCGAGGACCGCGACCGCGAGCAGCGCGAGGATCACCGGCGAGCCCCAGCCCAGCCGCCGCGACTCGATGATCGCGTAGACGAGGGCGCCCAACGTGAGGACCACCAGGAACTGGCCGACGGGATCGAAGCGGCGCGCCCGCGCGGCACGCGACTCCGGGACGAACAGCGCCGAGCACACGATCGCGGCGGCCGCGATCGGCACGTTGACCCAGAAGACCGAGCGCCAGCCGAGGCCGTCGACCAGCGCGCCGCCGGCGATCGGCCCGAGCGCCAGCGCCAGCCCCGACACCGAGCCGAACACGCCGATCGCCCGCGCCCGCTCGGCCGGCTCGGGGAACGTCGCGGCGACGATCGCCATCGCGACCGGGTTGAGCATCGTCCCGCCGACGGCCTGGAGCGCGCGTGCCGCGATCAGCCAGCCGATGCCCGGCGCGAGGCCGCACAGCAGCGAGCCGAGCCCGAACACCGCGAGCCCGGCCTGGAAGACGCGCCGCCGCCCGATCCGGTCGGCCGTGGACCCGGCGAGCAGCAGGAATCCGGCCAGCACCAGCGTGTAGGCGTCGACCGTCCACTGGAGGCCGGTCACCGAGGCGTGCAGGTCGCGGCGGATCGAGGGCAGCGCGACGTTGACGATGGAGATGTCCATCACCACGACGAGCATGCCGGCGCAGCAGATCGCGAGGACGAGGAGGCGCCGGCGGCGGTCGGACGCGCCGCCGGGGGTCGGTGGGTTCATGACCCCGGACGCTAGAATTTAGAGCGTGCTCGAAGTCAACCGGAAGCCCGACATCCCCGAGGAGGGGCTCGCCATCGCGGAGGCCGCCCGCCGCACCGGCGTCAGCGTCCACACCCTGCGCTACTACGAGCGCGCGGGCCTGGTCGTCACCACGCTCGACCGCACCGCCGGCGGCTGGCGCCGCTACCACCGGCTCGACCTCGACTGGATCCTCGTCTGCACGCGGCTCCGCGCGACCGGCATGCCGATCAGGTCCATCCGCCGCTACGCCGAACTCGTCGCCGCCGGGCGCGGCAACGAGGAGGAGCGGCTCGCGCTCCTGGAGGCCCACCGCGCCGAGGTGACCGCGCGCCTCGCCGAGATCCAGAGCAACCTGGCGCTCATCGACCACAAGATCGACGTCTACCGGGGCCGGCTGGCCGCCGGTGACGCCGATCAACTGTGGGCTCCGACCCCTCCCGGCTAGCGGACGACCGGCCCGGCGGGCGGCCCCCGAACTCGCCGGATCCCGGGGGGCCGTCCCTCGCCCTCCGGAGGACCGCACCCGCCTGACGGCATGAGCGGGGTCTGAAGCACCTGACGGCGGGCTCACACGGTTCCCCGGAGAGTGCAACCGTGTGAGCGCCTATCCACGCAGTGGCCAAGGGGGCTGAACCCACCACGCGGAGGTCTGTTCGCGGTCTTCCGCTCCGGTCGGACGAGCCGCCGCGCCTCCCGCACCGACCCCGATTCGCCCGCAGGGCGACCTCGGAGCGTGACCGGCCGCCAGCGCATCGCACGGCAATAGTCCTGGCAGCGGGCGAAGCCCACGCACGTTCAGCCCAGTGCAAGAAGGGAATCAGAACTCGACGCCGAGGCTGAAACGGACACCACGGCAACAATGGACCAATGGACGCGTAGGTCGGGCGCTGGTGATAACTCGATCTTGGTCGAGCGGGCGGATTTCACGCGAAGTTACATAGCTGCCGCGACTGGAGCGCTGGCATACTCTTTCGCAAGGCCAAAGAAATGGCTTCGCCAATCCGAGGAGATTTCATGCGACGTCCGCTCTCTGGGCGCGTGCCCAGCGCGTCCTCAACCATCAAGCCGTTAGTCGTCATGGCAGCGGCCAGTGCCGCTCTCTTCGCCGCGCCGGCAGTGGCATCCGCCGCGCAGACCGGCACGGTCACGCCGGGTGCCCGGGACCAGGGCGCCACCTCCATCTCGGGCACCGCGAGCAGTGCGCGCTCCGGGGCCGGCATCGCCGCCGTCTTCAACTGCCGGTACTTCGGCCGTCCCCCGTACCAGGAGCTCCAGTTCAACTGCTTGGTGCGGTCCGGTCGCCTCCAGGTGGTCCTTAATTGCGTCGACGGACGGCGGATCTCCGGCCCCATCTTGGTGCCGACCGGCTACTACCAGCCCTTCAGTATCAGCTGCGCGCCCGCCCAGTACTCCACCTTCGACTACTACGGGAGCGACTGACATATTCCAGAAAGCCCGGCAGAACCGCAGCCCCGCACGGGCTACCGCCAGTGCCGCAGCTGGCAACGCGGGTCTCCGAATTCAGGAGCGAGCGCGGATAGGTGCGGTGGGGGCATCGGCAGAAGAACGGGCACAGGTCCTGGTGGTCATAAGTCGTAACGCCCTGTGATCACTGGCGGGGCCTGTGCCCGCGCTGCGGCGAGCGCGACGCCCCCTGACACTCCGAGACGCTCGGCCGGGGAATCCCCGGCCGAGCGTCTGGCGTTGTCGGGCCGTCCGGTCAGGGGACGAGGGCGCCGGAGCGGGCGACTACGCGGCCGTCCTTCATCACCAGGGTCCGCTCGGGGGGTGTCACGACGATCTCGCCGAGTGCCTCGCCGGGGAGGACGACGAGGTCGGCGACGTCTCCCTCCTTGAGGTCGCAGCGGGGCGCGCCGAGGACGGCGCGGCCCAGCGTCGTGCCCATGCTCAGCGCGAACTCCAGGTCGTCGTCGGTGCGCCAGTACCGCTTGTAGGCCATGAACATCGCGCGGGCGAGGATGTCGCCCTCGCCCCACGGCGACCAGCGGCTCCGGGCGGAGTCGGAGCCGAGGCACATCCGCACGCCCATCGCGTGCAGGGCCTTGACGTCCGGCACCGGGAGGAGGCCGTGGACGCCGACGGCGACCGCGATGTCGGCCTCCGCGAGCACCGAGCCGAGGTGCGCGAGCTGCGCGGGCGTCGGCTCGGCCAGGCTGAACACGTCGCACAGGCTGACCTTGCCCTGCATGCCGAGCGCCTTGACCCGCTCGGCGATCCGCTCGATGAGCCAGATGCCGAGCTCGCCGGACTCGTGCGCGTGGAAGTCCACCGACACCTGGTAGCGCTCGGCGAGGCCGAAGACGATGTCGAGCTGGCGCGCGGCGTCGCCGTCCACGCCCGCCGGGTCCAGCCCGCCGACCGCGTCGGCCCCGAGCCGCAGCGCCTCCTCCAGCAGCTCCGCGGTGCCCGGCTTGCGCAGGATGCCGAGCTGCGGGAACGCCACGATCTGCAGGTCGGTGAGGCCGGTCATCTCCTCGCGCACCTGGAACATGCCCTGGATGCCGTCGAGCCCGATCTCCGGCGCCACGTCCACGAAGGTCCTGATCGACGTCGAGCCGTAGGCGACGCACTTGTCGAGGAAGGCCCGCGCCCGCTTCGCGACGGGCGTCGTGGTCTCCGCCCACTGCTGGAGCATGTCGTCGAACATCTGGTCCATCGTGATCGGCTCGGACGTCCGCCGGATCCACGGCTCGCCCCACAGGCTCTTGTCGGCGTGGGCGTGGCCGTCGACGAAGCCGGGCAGGACGATCTGCCCGCCGAGGTCCTCGACGCGGTCGGCCGGGCCGAGGTCGGTCGGCGCGGCGCCGACGGACACGATCCTGCCGTTCGCGACCGTGACGGCCTGCGGGTCGCCCACGCCGTTCACGCGGACGTTGGACAGCACAATTCTGGACATGATCTGCCTTCTCGTGTTTCCCGGCCATCCGGGAGAACCTGCGGTGTTCCTTGGATCGCCTATTCGAGGCGGCCGATCGCGGCGTCCTCCAGCGCCCCGGCCAGGCGGTAGGCCATGAGCGAGGCGAGCAGCACGATCGCGACGCCGCCCCAGACGAAGTCGTAGTCCGACAGCGTCGCGGCGACCGTCATCGACGCGCCGAGCCCGTAGCCGGTGGCGAGCCACTCCGCGACCATCGCCGCGCCGATGGACAGCGGCAGCGCGATCTTGACCGAGGCCAGCAGCGCGGGCAGCGCGTAGGGGATGAGCAGTTTGGTGATGTGGTGCCTGCGCTTCGCCCCGACGGCGTTGAGCAGGTCGCCCGCGCTGCGGGGGACGGCCCGCATCGCCAGCAGGACGTTGACGAGGATCGGGAAGAACGTCATCACCGCGATCAGGACGGTGACGGCCGCGATCCCGCGTCCGAACATCAGCGCCAGCAGCGGCATCGCGGCCACGATCGGGATCGAGCGCAGCGCGATCGAGATCGGCATCAGCACCCGCTCGATCACCGGGAACTCGTGCGCGACCACGGCCATCGCCACCGCGAGGACGAGCCCCACGAGGAAGCCGACCCCGGCGTCCCCGATGGTGCGCAGCAGCGACGACAGCATGTACGGCAGCGGGTCCTCCGCCTCGCCGGACGCGGTCACGAGCTGGGTGTCGCCGTTCAGGAAGTAGCGCCCGACCTCCCACGGGCCCCGGGCCACCGCGCTCCCGCCGGGCACGACGAGGACGAGCAGCCACCAGCCCAGCACGACGCCGCCGACCGTCGCGGCCACCGAGAGCACGGCGCGCCGGACGCGGGCGAGCGGGCGGGTGTCGCGGCGGCCGAGCCGGGCGGCCCGCGCGCCGAGGACGGTGTCCATCGAGCGCGTCCACGGCAGCGCCGTCCGCACGACCAGCGGCAGCGCCAGGAACGCCGCGGCGGCCAGCAGCGAGGTCACGATCGCGAGGCCCCAGGCGCGGGGGATGTCGAACGCGCCCTGCGCCTGCACCATCGCGACGCCGAGGCCCTCCGAGCCGCCCATGTACTCCCCGATGATCGCGCCGAGGATGGCGCCGGGCGCGGCGACCTGTAGTCCCGCGACCAGGCTCGGGATCGCGGCGGGCAGCCGCACCCGGCGGATCACCGTCCACTCCGAGCCGCCGGAGGCGCGCACCACGTCGACCGAGGTGCGGTCCACGCCGGTGAGGCCGAGGATCGCGGCGACCAGCGTGGTGAACACGACCGCCTGCGCGGCGAGGATCACGCTCGGCATGCTGCCCCGGAAGGCGATCGCCAGCAGCGGCGCGACGGCGATGAGCGGCAGCGCGATCGCGCCGACCGCGACCCGCTCGAACAGCGCCTGGACGCGGGGGAACGGCAGCGTGCACAGCGCCAGCGCGATCGCGATGCCGTTGCCCCACAGGTACCCCTGGAGCGCCGAGGCCATCGTGACCGACACGTTCGGGCCGTAGTAGTCGGCGTCGTCGCGCATCTGGCCGAGCACCTCGGCGGGCTTCGGCACCAGCGACCCGAACGCGCCGGTCGCCATCACCTGCCACGCGACGGCCAGGACCAGCACGGTCAGCAGCGGCGGGACGAGGTCGCGCAGGCGCGCGGCGAGCGGCCGGGCGAAGGGCCGGGCGGTGGCGGTCACCGGGCCGCCCGCCCGCTGCCGCTGAACAGCTTCTCCGACAGCTCGTCGCAGATCGCGTGGAACGCCGCGTCGTGGAGGATCTCGGGCGTGCGCGGCCGGGGGAGGTCGACCTTGACGACGTCCAGGATCGTTCCAGGACGCGGCGACATCAGCACGACCGTGTCGGAGAGCAGCACGGCCTCCCCGATGCCGTGGGTGACCAGCACCGTGGTCGTGCCGCGCTCGGCCCAGATCCGCTGCAGCTCGAAGTTGAGCCGCTGGCGGGTGAGGTCGTCCAGGGCGCCGAACGGCTCGTCCAGCAGGAGGAGCTCGGGGTCGGTGACCAGCGACCGGGCCAGCGACACGCGCTGGCGCATGCCGCCCGACAGCTGCGACGGGCGGGCCTTCTCGAACCCCTTCAGCCCGACGAGCCGGATCAGCTCGGCGACGGCCGCGGGGTCCTTGCGTCCCGCCACCTCCAGCGGCAGCCGGATGTTGGCCTCCACGCTCCGCCACGGCAGCAGGCCCGCGTCCTGGAACGCGATCCCGACGCCGTGCCCCTCGCGCAGCTCGCGCGGGGTGCGGCCGTGGACGGTGACCGTCCCGGCGGTGGGGCTCTCCAGGTCGGCCAGCGTCCGCAGGACGGTGGACTTCCCGCAGCCCGACGGGCCGAGCAGCCCGACGAACTCGCCCCGGCGGGAGTCGAAGGTGAACTCGCGCAGCGCCTCGACCGACGTCCCCTTGGCGTCGAAGACCTTCCGCAGCCCGCTCGTGTGGATCCCGTCGGCGGCTGGCACGGTCCGCGTCGCCGCCTTCTCGGAAGCGCCCGTCTGATCCGCCTGTGTCTGATCTGCCTGTGTCTGCTTCGCCGGTGTCTGCTTTGTCATGGCGCGCTCAGCCCCCGAGCAGTTCGTTGGTGAACAGCGACCGGTCGAGCTTGATGCCGATGCTGGTCAGGCTCGTGATCGTCTCTTCGATGAGCGCGTCGGACATCCAGAACAACCCCTCGCTTCCAGGGGCGGCGCTCGCCTTCGATCCGCCGCCGGCGCCCACATAGGGCGCGATGGCGGCGAGCGACTTGGCCTGCTCGTTCGGCTTCAGGCCGAGCTTGGCGCCGTACTTCTCCATGATCACGTCGGTGGCGTGCCGCTGGTCGCGCAGCGCCGCCTCCCAGCCCTGCCTGCTGCCCGCCATGAACTTGCGGGCGCGCTCACGGGCGGCCCGGTCGCTCAGCGTCTTCTCCGAGACGAAGAAGACGCTCTGCATCCGGTTGAACCCGAAGTCGGCGAGCGGCATCACATACGTCTTGATGCCGCGCAGTTCCAGCGAGACGGGCTGGTTCGAGGCGAATCCCCAGATCGCGTCCACCTCCCGCGCCGCGAGCGGCGCGGGGTCGAACTGGATCGGCACGAGTTTCACCTTGCCGACATCGACGCCGTTGCGCTTCATGAACACCAGGGCGGTGTTCTTTCCCGCCAGCGTGATGCCGAGCTTCTTGCCCTCGATGTCCTTGGGGTGCTTCACCGGACGGTCGGCGAGCGAGATCCACGATTCCGGGCTCTTGCGCAGCCCGGCGCCGACGATCTTCAGTTTCGCGCCGCGCGCGACGGCGGTGGCGACGTTCTCCGGGATCGCCTCGACGCCGATGTTCACCCGGTTCGTCGTGACCATGGGGACGACCGCGGAGTTCGGCCCGCCGGGCAGGATGTCGACGTTCAGGCCCTGCTTGCCGTAGAGGCCGTCCTGCGCCCCGACGAAGATGCCCGCGTACTCGGCGTTCGGGATCCAGGCGAGCTTCACCGTCAGCCGGCCGCCGCCCGAGCCGCCGTCGGCCGAACCCGTGCCGCACCCCGACAGCCACGGGACGGCGGAGCCGGCCGTCAGGAGCGCGGCGCCCTGGCCGGTCATCCGGAGGAAGGAGCGCCGGCCCATTCGAGGCGGCGTGTTGATATGGGTCATGCGTGCTCCCGAAAAGGGTCGTCCGCGCTCCCGAAAGAGTCGTCGTGATAGTTGCGTGATATGAGGTTCCGCGCTACGCGAGATCGATCTCGGCGAGCAGCGTGTGAATGACGTGAGCGTTTCCGCTGTTCGCGAACTGCTCGGTCTCGCGGATCATTCCGTCGAGGTGCACGACCATGAGCCGCTCGGCGCCGTCGGCATCCCGGTCGGAGATGCTCGCGACGATGTCGCGGTGCTCCTGGTCCCAGCGGGCCAGCGCGTCCTGCTTGACGCCGATCATCATGAGCAGGCGTTCGAGCAGTTCGAGCCGGTCGTCGAACAGCGAGGTGGTGATCGCCTGGATCTGCTTGTTGTGCGAGGCGTGGCCGATCGTCTTGTGGAAGGCGAGCCGTTCCCGCCAGCGCGCCTCACCGCCCGTCTCGACCATCGCGCGCAGGTCGGCGAGTTCCTCCGGCCGCGCCCGCAGCGCGGCGGCGCGCGCCGCCTCCCGCTCGATCCCGCGCCGTCCGGCCAGGTGGTCGACCAGGTCGTGGACGTCGCGCAGGTTCAGCGCGTCGGCGAAGTAGGAGGCGCGCTCGCTGTCGAGCTGCTGGTTGGCCGCGACGCGGACGCCCTCCTCGGTGAGGATCCGGCCCTTCTTGCCGAGCGAGCGGGTGAGGGCCCGCTCGTCCAGGTCGGTGAGCAGCCGGCTCACGGTCGACTCGCTGACGTCGAAGCCGCGTTCCCGCAGGTACCGGGCGGCGGCGCGCGCCCCCACCGGCCCCTGGTGATCGCTCATGACCGCCAGGATCGCTGACTCCATCGCCGGCGTGTGCCGCACGGTTGCCTCCTCGTCCGGCTGCGCTCGCCGGACCTCGCTCCTCGGGCGGCGCCACCTCGTCAGGCGACGCCGCAGGTCCGGGGTACCGGACCGTTCCCGGAACCGTAAGCGCCATGTCGGTGTATGTCAATAGTGACGAACGTGGTCGGTATATGACACTGTTTGACCGCAATTGAACGACGAAAGGAAACGGATGAGCACCGACCAACTCGCGCACCACCTGCACCTACGCGGAGACGACGTCGGCCGGTACGCGCTGCTGCCCAGCAACCCCGACCAGGTCGCGCCGCTCGCCGCGCTGATGGACGCCCCCGAGTTCGTCGCCCGCAACCGCGAGTTCGAGACCTGGCGCGGCACGGTGGACGGCGAGACCGTCGTCGTGACCTCCACCGGCGTGGGCGGCCCGTCCACGGCGCTCGCGGTCGAGGAACTGGCCGCGCTCGGGGTCGACACGATGATCCGGGTCGGGGTGTCCGGCTCGATGCGGCCCGACACCCGGAACGGCGAACTGGCCGTCCTCACGGGGGCGATCCGCGACGAGGGCACCACCCGCCAGTACATGCCGGTCGAGTTCCCGGCGATCGCGTCGATCGAGGTCGTGCTCGCCCTCCAGGACGCCGCGAACCGCGCCGGGGCGACCTACCGGTGCGGGCTCGCCCACACCAAGGACTCCTACTACGGCGAGACGGAACCGGCCCGCATGCCGATGGCGGCCGCGCTCACCGAGCGCTTCGAGACCTGGCGCCGGGGCGGGGCGATCTGCTCGGAGATGGAGACCGCGGCCGCGCTCGTCGTCGGCAGCGTGCTCGACGTCCGGATGGGCGGCGTCGTGCTGATGTGGAGCCGGGAGGCCATCGACACCGGCGCCGCCCCGCCCGCCGAGCCGCTCTACGCGACCGCCGTCGGCGCGGTGCGCACGCTGGTCGCGGCGGGCGCGCGGACGGCGCGGGACGCGTGAGGACCCCGGCCCGCGGTCGCCTCGGAGCGGCGAGGTGACCACGAACCGTCCTCCGCTGGAGGCCGCCGGGGACCCGTCCGGCGCCGAGGCCGCGGGGGAGGCGCGTGCGCGCGGCGCGCCGGGCCGCCCGGCGCTCGTGCTGGTCGCCGTCGTGCTCGTCGCCGTGAACCTGCGCGTCGCGGTGACGAGCCTCGGCGCGGTGCTGGACGAGGCGCGGGGCGACCTCGGGATGTCCACGCTCGCCGCGTCCACCGCCGCGACCCTGCCCGTCGTGTGCTTCGGGGGCATCGCGCTGGTGACGCCCCGGCTCATCCGGCGGGTGGGCGCGACGGCCGGGCTCGGGCTGGCCCTCGGCCTGCTGCTGGTCGGGCTGCTGGTCCGCGTCGCGGGCGGCGAGGCCACGCTCCTCACCGGGACGTTCGTCGCCTGCGCGGGCATCGCCGCGGGCAACGTGCTGCTCCCGGTGATCGTCAAGATCGAGTTCCCGGGCCGGATCGGCGAGGTGACCGGCGCCTACAGCGCGGCGATGTCGGGCGGGGCCGCGATCGGCGCCGCGGCGACCGTGCCGCTCGGCGACGTGCTCGGCGGCTGGCGGGGCGGGCTCGCGGCCTGGGCCGCGCTCGCCGCCGCGACCCTGCTGCTCTGGCTGCCCCGCGTCCGGCGGACGCCGCCGCCCGCGCGGGCCGGGGCGGGCGCGGCGGGCATGGCGGGCATGGCGCGCAGCCCGGTCGCCTGGGCGGTCACGCTGCTGTTCGCGACGCAGTCCGTGCTCGCGTTCGTCGTGATGGCCTGGCTGCCGACCGTCTACACCGACGCGGGATACGCGCCAGGGGAGGCCGGGACGCTCCTGGCCGTCGCGCTCCTGGTCGGCGTCCCGGTGTACTTCGCCGTCCCGATCCTGGCGGCGCGGCTGCGGCGGCAGGGGGCGCTCGGCGCGGGGATGACCGCCGCGCAGATCGTCGGGCTGGCCGGCCTCCTGCTGTATCCGGGGTCGGTCCCCTGGCTCTGGGCGGTGCTCATCGGCATCGGCGGCGGGGTGTTCCCGCTGACGCTGGCGCTGTTCAGCATGCGCACCCGCACCGCGACGGACACGGCCGCCCTCTCGGCGATGGCGCAGAGCGTCGGCTACCTCCTCGCCGCCCTCGGCCCGTTCACCGTCGGCGTCCTGCGCGACGCCACCGGCTCCTGGACCACGCCGATCTCGATGCTCATCGCGATCTGCGTCGTCCAGACGGCCCTGTCGTTCGGCGCCGGAAGGCCGCGCCTGATCGACACCTCCGGCCCGGGCTAGCCGGGACGCGGCGCCAGGCGAGCCGCGCGCGCCCGCAGGTAGCGCTGCTCGGGGAGGCTGAGCGTGAGCCGGGCCGCGCGCGAGTAGTTCTCCCGCGCGGCGTCGCCGTCGCCCGCCAGTTCCTGGAGATGCCCTCGGACGGCGTACAGGCGATGGTGCCGGGCCATCCTCGGGTCGTCGTCCAGCGGCTCCAGCAGGTCGAGGCCCGCACGGGGACCCCGGGTCATCGCGACCGCGACGGCGTGGTTGAGGGTGACCATCGGGTTCGGCGCGATCCGTCCGAGGATCCCGTACAGCACGCGGATCTGCTCCCAGTCGGTGTCCTCGACCCGCGGCGCGCGGTCGTGCAGCGCGGCGACCGCCGCCTGGAGCTGGTAGGGGCCGAGAGGCGAGGTCGCCATCGCCTGGGAGACCAGCGCGGTGCCCTCGTCGATGGCGGCGGAGTCCCACCGGGCGCGGTCCTGCTCGGCCAGCGGCACGAACGTGCCGTCCGGGCCGACGCGGGCGGCACGGCGCGCGTCGGTGAGCAGCATCAGCGCCAGCAGCCCGGCGACCTCACCGTCGCCGGGCAGCGCCCGGTGCACCGCGCGGGTCAGCCGGATCGCCTCGGCGGTCAGCTCGCGGCGGTGCAGGTCGGGCCCGGAACTGGCGGCATAGCCCTCGTTGAAGATCAGGTAGAGGACGTGCAGGACGGCGCCGAGCCGCTCGGTCCACTCCCGCGCGTCCGGCCGCGCGAACGGCGCGCCCGACGCCTTGATCCGCCGCTTGGCGCGGCTGATCCGCGGCGCCATCGTGGCCTCGGGCACCAGGAACGCCTGCGCGATCTCGGCGGTGGTGAGGCCGCCGACCGCGCGCAGCGTCAGCGCCACCTGCGAGGCGGGCGTCAGCGCGGGATGGCAGCACAGGAACAGCAGCGTGAGCGTGTCGTCGCGGTCGCCCGGGTTCTCCTCGCCGGGCGCGGCGGCGACATCGGCGTCCGGAACCTCCCGCGCCGCCGCCGCGGCCTCCCGGCGGCGGCGCGCCTGCTCGCTGCGCACCTGGTCCACCAGGCGGCGGGACGCGACGGTGACCAGCCACGACCGCGGGCTCTCGGGCATCCCGTCCGCCGGCCACCGCGTCGCGGCGGCGAGCAGCGCGTCCTGGACGGCCTCCTCGCACTCCTCGAACCCGCCGTACCGGCGCAGCAGCACGCCGAGGACCTGCGGCGCCAGCTCGCGCAGCAGGTCCCCGAACCGGTCGGGCGCGGTCACATCTCCATCCCGCCCGCGTCCATCAGCGGCCACACCTCGACGCCCCCGGGCCAGCCGGCCGCCGACAGGGCGGCCAGCTCGACGGCGCGGTCCAGGCTCGGGCAGTCCAGCAGGTACTGGCCCGTCAGCGGCTCGGCGGCCCGCAGGTAGGGCCCCTCGGACACCTCCGCCGCCCCGGCCCGCGCCCGCACGACGACGCTGACGGACGGGTCGGCGAGCACATGCCCGCCGATCAGCTCCCCGGCCTCGCGCGCCACGGCCAGGAACTCCTCGCGGCCGCTCCCGGGCCCGGGGGCGGCCTCCGGGCTCAGATAGAGGTTCACGACGAACTTCATCGCGCCGCGGCTCAGCTTCCCGGCGCGTCCTGGTAGATCACCGGGCGCACCTCGATCCCGAGCCCCTCGACCCGGGCGTCGGGGATCATTCCGGCCAGCTCCAGGGCGCGCTCCCTGCTCTCGCACTCGACCAGGTAGTAGCCGCCGAGGAACTCCTTGGCCTCCAGGTAGGGGCCGTCGGTCACCACCGGGACGCCGCCCCGGGTCCGGGCCACCGCGCTCTCGGACGGGTCGGCCAGCACGACCGTGCTGATCATCTCGCCGGACGCCTTGATCTTCTCGACGAACGGCGCGTGACCGCTCATCACCTCCTTGCGCTCGAACTCGGTCAGCGCGTCCCAGACCGCGGGGTTCACATGCATGAGCAGCAAGAACTGCACGTCGTCTCCTCCTTGTCCGGCGCGCCCGGTGGGCGCGGCTCACAGGTGAGTCGGAGCCGGATTCCCGGTTTTGACATCCCGGGCGGCACGAACCGCAAGAATCCGGTCGCCGCTCCGACCTACCTCCGAACGGCGCCCCCACCTGGGCGTTCACCATATTGGAGGACATGTATGGATCTGCCGCGCATCGGTGTGACGCTCCAGCACTTCGGCCGGTACGCCGGTCCGGAGGGCATCGCGACCCTGGCGGTCGCGGCCGAGCGGCTCGGCTTCCACAGCCTGTCGGTCAGCGAGCGGCTGCTGATCCCCGTCGGACCGCACTGGACCAACGACGCGGGCCTGCCCGAGGACCCCTGCTGGGACTCCCTGGAGGTGCTGACCTGGGCCGCCGCGCACACCCGGCGGATCCGGCTGTGCACCGGCATCCTGAACACGATCTTCCAGCCGCCGGTCGTGCTGGCCCGTAAGCTCGCCACCCTCGACCGGCTCTCGCACGGGCGGCTGGACGTCGGGATCGGGCAGGGCGGCGGCACCCGGCTCCCCCCGTACTACATCCCCGAGGAGTTCACGGCGGCGGGCGTCCCGGTCGCGCGCCGGGGCGCCGGGTTCGCCGAGCACGTCGCCGCGATGCGCGCCTGCTGGGCCCCCGACCCCGTCGAGTTCCACGGCGAGCACTACACGATCCCGGCGTCCAAGGTCGGGCCCAAGCCGCACGGGCGGATCCCCCTGCTGTTCGGGGCGATCACCCGTCCGACGATCGAGCGGGCGGCCCGCATCGGGGACGGCTTCGTCCTCGTCGCGGTGGACTGGGACGCCGCCCGCCGGCAGATCCGCTGGTACCGCGAGGCCGGCGGCACCGGCACCGTCATGCTGAGCGCGTTCCCCACGCCACCGGGCACCGACCCGGCGGACGCCGACTTCACCGACGCCGTGCTGGCCGACCTCGACCGCGCCGCCGACGCCGGAGCCGACGAGATGCACGTCGTGACCACCCTCCTGGACGTCTCGCCCGAGCGCCAGGTCGAACTGCTGGAGGCGCTCGCGGCCCGGACCGGCCTCTAGTTAGAGGTTCTCGCGAACGTGATTGACACTCCCGGCGATGTTGCGTTATAACTTCTAACGAACGCAAGAAGGAGTCATCGCAAGGGAGGCCGGGATGCACACCGGAGAGCACGTCGAGATCGTCCTGCCGGGCAAGGTCGAGCCGGAGGGGCTGGAGATCCGGCACGCGGACGTCCCGACCCCCGGGCCGGGCCAGGCGCTCATCCGCATGGAGGCGACCGGCGTCTCCTACGCCGAGCAGCAGATGCGCCGGGGCCGCTACTTCGACCAGCCGGCGTTCCCGTTCGTGCCCGGCTACGACGTCGTCGGCACGGTGCTGGCCACCGGCGCGGGCGCCGGGCCCGGCCTGGTCGGGACGCGGGTCGCCGCGATGGTCAAGGTCGGCGGCTGGGCGAGCCACGTGCTCGTGGACGCCGCCGACCTCGTGCCGGTCCCCGCCGGGGTCGGCGCGGCGGAGGCGGAGACCCTCGTGCTCAACGGGCTCACCGCCTGGCAGATGCTGCACCGCAAGGCGCGCGTCCGCGCCGGCCAGACCGTCCTCGTGCACGGCGCCAGCGGCGGCGTCGGCTCGGTCCTCGTCCAACTCGCCCGCGTGGCCGGCGTCAACGTCATCGGGACCTCGTCGGCCCGCCACCACGACTCCCTGCGCGCCTTCGGTGTCACGCCCATCGACTACCGCACCGAGGACGTCGCCGCGCGGGTCCGCGAACTCGCCCCCGGCGGGGTGGACGCCGTCTTCGACCACGTCGGCGGGCGCGGCGTCGTCGACTCCTGGCGCCTGCTCGCGCCGGGCGGCACGCTCGTCTCCTACGGCACCGCCTCCACCCGCGACGACCGGGGCTCCAAGCAGTGGCCCGTCTTCAAGCTGCTCGGACGGGTCTGGACGTGGAACGCCCTGCCCAACGGCCGGCACGCCTACTTCTTCAACGCCTGGGCCGGGCGGGCCCTCTCCAAGAGCCGCTTCCGGGCCCGGCTGCACGCCGACCTCACCGAGGTCTTCGCCGCCCTCCAGCGCGGCGACATCACCCCGCGGATCGCCGCCCGGCTGCCCCTCACCCGCGTCGCCGACGCGATGCGGCTGGCCGAGTCCGGAACCGTCAGCGGCAAGGTCGTCCTGACCCCGTAGACCCGTTCGAACCCGTCCCGATCAGCACGCATAGAAGAAGAGGAACACCATGTTCAACGACACGTCGTCCCGCCGGCGGCCCCAGCCCCAGCCCCGCGCGCGGCGCGACCGCGTTCGCGTCACCGCGCTCACGCTCTCGTTCGCCACCGCCGGCGTCCTCGCGGGCACGGTCCCCGCCGCCCAGGCCGCCGAGAAGCCGGGCCACGGGCGGGCGTACCAGTGCCGTAGCGAGGGCCTCGATCCCGGCGCCCGTATCCGCTACCGCACGGACATCATGATCAAGGCGCCGCTGAGCACCGTGTTCAAGCTCCAGACCGACGTGGAGCGCTGGCCGGCCTGGCAGCCGCCCGTCCTGACCGCGAAGCGCCTCGACCACGGGCGCCTGCGGAAGGGTTCGCGGTTCCACTGGACGACCCCGGCGCCGCCCACGGTCCCGGACACCACCATGCACATCACCTCCACCGTCCGGCAGCTCCGGAACAACGCCTGCATCCTGTGGGCCGGACCCGCCGTCGGCAAGGGCGCCCGCATCGACGAGGGCGTTCACCTGTGGACGTTCACCAAGGTCAGGGGCGGCGTCCTCGTCCACACCGAGGAGACCTGGACCGGCCGCCAGGTCGAGGAGGACGTCCCCGGCTCGACCGCCATGCTCGGCCAGGGCCTCGAAGAGTGGCTGCGCAACCTGAAGGCCACCGCCGAGGCCCGCCACTGAGTCCGCTTCGGTTCACCCGCGTTCACCGCCGCCCCCTCGCATGCGAGGGGGCGGCGACGCGGATGGGTCCAATTCCACTGGACGAGACGAAAGCGAACCGTGAGACGAGCGCGGCGCGTCCGGCTCCGGCCATTCCCGGCACCGCGTAACACCTGTTCACCGCCCCGCCGGCGGTGCCGCCAATGCTTGGACAATGCAATGGAACGATCCTTGTCAAAAGGTCGCTATTGACGCTCGACAATCGATGAATCCGTTGAACGAGATGCTCTCTAGTGTCAATTAAACGTGGTTCGAAAAAGTTGAAAATTTCAAGATTGACAGTACTTTGCGAAAAAGTTACTCTCCATTCAGATCCTGGATCAAGATCCATTGAAGGCGCCGATTCATTCCGGATATCACGCCCCCCGCCCTCTTCGGCCGCCGAAAAATAGTACTCCCATCCCCAGCGAAGAGGAATCGCATGCGTAAAGGGACTGCAATTTCTGCCGCCGCCTTGGCGACGCTTGCCGCGACCGTGGCTCCGGCCAACGCGTGGGCGTCACCCAGTGGGCCCACCAAGGTGACCATCTCGGTCGCGAGCGTCAACGGCTCCGGCTGCCCGACCAAGACCGCCTCCGTCGTCGTCTCCCCCGACAACACGGCGTTCACCGTCGCCTACAGCCAGTACACGGCCCAGGCGGGCGGCAACTCCTCGCCCACCGACGGCCGCAAGAACTGCCAGATCAGTCTGATCGTGCACGTTCCGGGAGGCTTCACCTACGCCATCGCCGCGACGGACCACCGCGGCTACGCCTCCCTGCAATCGGGCGCGATCGCCTCCCAGAAGGCCAGCTACTACTTCCAGGGGCTCCCGACCACGACACCCATCGAACACCCCATTCCCGCTGCTCTCAAGGGAAACTGGCAGTTCGGCGACAAGATCCCGGTGCCGCAGCTCATCTACTTGCCGTGCGGCGCGGAACGGGCTTTCAACATCAACACGGAACTACGTGTCGAGGTGGGGGATTCGGACCCGTCGAAGGTCAGCTTCGTCTCCATGGACTCCACCGACGGCGACATTACGACGACGTATCACTTCGCCTGGGAAAAATGCCCGAAGCCCAAGCAAACCTGAAGGAGAAGAATCCATGCGTAAAGGAGTGACCGCCGCGGCGGCATCCCTCTCGGCCGTGGCGCTGGCCGCGGCGATGGCCCCCGCGGCGTCGGCGGCGACGAACGAGCCGCCGCCCGGAAGAATCACCATCGAGGTCCTGACCGTGAACGGCTCCGGCTGCCCCGCCGGAACCGCCGCCGTGACGCCCGCCAGCGACGACAGCGCCTTCACCGTCACCTACAGCGACTACCTCGCCCAGGCCGGCGGGAACTCGAAGCCCACCGACTTCCGCAAGAACTGCCAGCTCGCCCTGGGCATCCACATCCCGCAGGGCTTCACCTACGCGATCGCCAGCGCCGACTACCGCGGTTTCGCGAGCCTGGCCAACGGTGCCTCCGGGCTGGAGCGGGCGAACTACTACTACCAGGGCATGCAGCAGACGACGCCCATCAGCCACAGCATCAAGGGCAAGTACTCCGACACCTGGCAGTTCACCGACCGGACGCCGTGGGCCGAGCTCGTCTGGAAGCCGTGCGGTGAGGACCGCATCCTCAACGTCAACACCGAACTGCGCGTGGACAAGGGCACCTCCGCGCCCGGCGACACCAGCTTCATGTCGTTCGACTCCACCGACGGCAACGTGAAGACCGTGTACCACTTCGAGTGGAAGAAGTGCCCCGGACGACGCTGATCCGGACCGACCAGGCCGTGCCCCCCACCAGGACGGGCGCGGCCCGGTCGCGTTCGCGGGCCGCCCCGGTCACACGTGGCCCGCGCGGTACTCGCGCGGGCTGGTGCCGTAGGCCGCCTTGAACAGCTTGCTGAAGCGCGCGGCGTCGACGAAGCCCCGGCGCGCCGCGATCGCGGTGACCGAGCGTCCCACCTGGAGCGGATCGCGCAGGTCGCGGCGGCAGTGCTCCAGCCTCCGCCCCTTGATCCACATCGCGACCGTCGTGCCCTCCGCGTGGAACAGGTTGTACAGGTGGCGGATCGAGACGTAGTGCGCGGCGGCGATCGCGTCGGGGGTCAGGTCCGGGTCGTCCAGATGGCTCTCGATGTAGGCGCGGACCCGGACGAGCAGTGCCCTGCGGCGCGCCTCGGTGGTGCCGGCGGCCATGTCCATGCGCTCGGCGAGCAGCGTCACCAGCAGGTCGATGATGTTGTCCCCGAGGCGCTGGCCCGCCGGGTCGTCGAACTCGTCCAGGTGCTGGGCCAACTGGACGAGAAGCGCGGACAGCAGCGCGCCCAGCCCCCGGTGACCGGAGAAGCGGGTCGCGGTGACCGCCGCGACCGCGTCCTCGGGAAGGCAGAGCAGGCGGCGGGGGAACATCAGCACGAGCTGCCGGTAGGAGCCGTCGAAGGCGAGCGTGTACGGACGGGTCGTGTCGTAGATCGTCAGGTCGCCGGGGGAGAGCGGGGCCTCGCGCCCGTCCTGGGAGAGGACGCAGCACCCGGTGAGCTGGATTCCGAGCTTGTAGTGCCCCGGGTCGGACCGCGCGATCAGCGCCTCGGTGCGCCGCACGGTGTGGGGGGTCGCGGAGACCTCGGCCACCTTCAGGGAGCCGAGTTCGGAACCGCGCATGTATCCGTCGAAGCCGTCGGCGTCGGCGGGGTCCGTGCGCAGCGGCACGAACATCTCCGACACCGTGCTGGACCAGAAGTCGAATCGCTCGCGGACGGGAAGGTCTGACGTTCGGATCTGCGTCGACATGGACGTTCTCCCGAGGGATGCCCCGATGTTCGTACTGGTCACCGGCACCGGGCCGACCGTCGCCCCGCCGGGGCCGGTGACGCGGGAGCCGTGTTCTGCGTCCGATGCGGGAGGGGGTCGCGACCGGAGGGCCTGTGACCGGTCGCGGCCCCCGCCCTTCGCACGGGGCCGGGAGCGTGCTCCGCTTGATCCGTCCCGACCGCGCGTACGTGCCGTCCCGGAGACCACGTCACAGGCGGTGCGGCGTGCTCCGGGTCACTGCCGTCCGGACCCGGTGGGGGACTGGTAGGTGGGGTTCAGCGACAGCGCGATGAAGGAGAGCGGGCGGTCGACCCGCTGGTAGCCGAGCGGGCAGTGCCGCATGCCCCGGGGAATGTAGATCGCCGCCGAGGTGTCGATGACGTAGGTCTCGCCGTCGAGGTCGATCTCGGCGACCGCGCCGAGGTCGTCCAGATCCTCTGGATTGTTGCCCATGAAAAGGAGGACCTCGTCATAGTCGTGGACGTGCTCCAGCACATAGGGATTGGGGCTGGGCACCTCGTGAATCCAGCTGTAGGCGATGTGGACCTTGCTCAGGTCCACCTGCCATCCGCTCATCATGGCGAACGCGCCGCTGGTGCCCTTCTCCTCCTCGCCGTACCGGAGCACGCCCTCGTTCGGGAGCTCCTCCCGCACCATGTTCCGGACGATGAGGTTCTCGTGCTTCCCCGATTTCCGCTGGGCCGCCGTGGTGGTCGCCATTCCGTGTTTCCTCCGCTAGGGTGAGACGATCTTCTCCCTTACACCTATGGTGTCAAGGAGAGGGCCGGGGTCACAGGGACATTTCTCGGGCGTTCTGGTACTTTTCGCGGATCACCCGCCGGAAGCCCAGCGGGCTGACCCCGGTCTCGCGCTTGAAGAACCGGCCGAAGTAGGACGGGTCGGTGAACCCAAGCGCGCTGGCGACCTGGGCGGCGTTCAGCTCCGTCAGGGCCAGCATGCGCTTGGCCTCAAGGGCCAGCGCGCCGCGGATGACCTGACCCGGCGTCCGCCCGGTGGCCTGCTTCACCACCTCGGTCAGGTGACTCGCGGTGACGCCCAGCTTGTCGGCGTAGGCGCGCACCGACGGCTCGTCCGCGTCGTGCTCGGCGGCGAGCCGCACGAACCGCCGCGCCAGCGCCGACGACCGGTGCTCCGCCGTGGCCGGAGCGAACGCGCGCATGCGGTACGCCGTGACGAGAAGAATGTTCAGATAGGCCCGCGAAACGCACGTGTGACCGGCCTCGCGCCGATGGTACTCCTGCTCGATCGGCACCAGCAGATCGCTGATCGCGCGGTCGCCCGCCGCGTCCAGCCGCAGTTCCGCGTTCTCGCTCAGGACGTCGAAACAGGGCGGCTCGTCGCCCATACCGCGCTCGCTCGCGCGGCCGAGCATGAAATCCTCGGTGAAAACCAGGACCCGCCCCTGAAGGGGCGTCTCGCAATCCCAGAAATGCACCTGCCCCGGCGAAAGGAAATACATCACGGGCGGCTTGATCTGGTAGTGGACGAAATCGACGACATGCGTCCCCGACCCGCCGGTGATGTGCAGGACCTCGTAGAAGTCGTGCCGGTGCGCGAAGCCCGCCGTGGTGTAGCTGCCGATCTCCGGAAAGGACCCGATCGCGAGCGGCGCGGTCCCGCTGGGCGCGGGCACCTCGATGTGGTGCAGGGGGAGCGCGCTCACGAGGCCCCCGACCGCCGGCTCACGCGGCGCCGCCCTTCGCGGTCGCGAGGTTGATGCCCGGCGTGATCGGCTTGGAGCCGTAACCGCCGAGGATCGTGTCGAGCGTCCCGTCCTTCTTCAACGCGGTCAGGGCGCCGAGCAGCGCCTTCGCCAGCTCGGTCTGCTTGAGACCCACATACATCCCGACATAGGCGGGCATGTAGCCGCGCGCGACGATCGCGATCGGGGAGCCCTTGCGGATCGCGTACTCCGCGGTCTCGGCGACGTTGATCTCGAACTTCTCCCGTCCCGACCGCAGCGCGAGATCGGCGTCCTGCGCGGTCGGGTACTGCGTGACCCGCACCGGCGGCCTCCCCTTCGCCGCGCAGTCGGCGGAGATCTTCTTCGCGGTGTCCACGTCCGTGGTGCCGCGGATGGTCGCGATGCCGTTGCCGCACGCCGCGTCCTGCGACTTCGCGCCGCCGTTGGCCTTGGCCGTGACGAGCACACTGGAGCTCTGCGTGTAGTCGATGAAGATGCCGACCTTCTGCCGCTCCGCGGTGTCGGAGATCCCGTCGTCGGCCACCATGTACCGGCCTCCCGCGACGCCGGGCAGCAGCGCCTCCCAGGCCACGTTCCTGATCGAGTACTTGAGGCCGAGCTTGGCCGCCACGGCCCTGCCGACGTCCGGGGTGATGCCGCCGGTGATGGTGTTCGCGGAGTCGGTCAGCAGGTAGGGGACGTTCGGGAGCGTGGTCCCGACGTCGAGCGTCCCCGCCTGGCGGACGGCCTCGGGCAGCATCGCCCGCAGCGCGGGATCGGCCGCCGGGGCCTTGACCGGGGGCCGCGGCCTGTCGGCGGCGACGGGATCGCCGCCGCCGCAGCCCGCGGCGAGCAGTGCGGTGCAGGTCAGCAACGGCGTGAGTGCGCGTCTCATGGTGGGTGCTCCTTCGGGGATCTACAGGACGTGGGCGAGGAACTCCGCGGTGCGCGCGGAGGACGGGGAGCTCAGCACCCTCCTGGCCGGTCCGCTCTCGACGATCACTCCGCCGTCCATGAAGACCGCCGTGTCCGCGACCTCCTGGGCGAATCCGATCTCGTGCGTGACGACGACCATGGTCATTCCCTGGCCCGCGAGGTCGCGCATGACCGCGAGCACCTCGCCGACCAGCTCGGGGTCCAGCGCGCTCGTGGGCTCGTCGAACAGCAGCACAGAGGGGTCCATGGCGAGCGCCCGCGCGATCGCCACCCGCTGCTGCTGGCCGCCGGAGAGCCGGCCGGGCCGCTTGCCGGCGTGGTCCTTCAGCCCGACCCTGGCGAGCAGCGCGCGGGCGTCGCGCTCGGCGTCCGCCGCGTCCCGTCCGAGGACGCGGACCGGCCCGAGCATCACGTTGTCGAGCGCCGACAGATGCGTGAACAGGTTGAAGTGCTGGAAGACCATGCCCATGCGGCGCCGCAACCGGGCGGTGTCCTTCTCCGACGACTCGTGCAGCCGTCCGCCGCGCGGCTCGTACCCGACCAGGATCCCGTCGACGAGCACGAAACCCGCGTCCACCCGCTCAAGGTGGTTGACGCAGCGCAGCAGCGTGCTCTTCCCGCTGCCGGACGGCCCGAGCAGGCACACCACCTCGCCCGGCGCGACCTCCAGGTCGATCCCGCGCAGCACCTCGGTGCCCGCGAACGACTTCCGGATGCCCCGCAGGACGAGGCTGCCCCGGGCGCTCACCGCCGTCCCCCGAACGCGTTGCGGACGACCCGTCTCAGCAGCCCGCCCTCGGCCTGCCCCCGGACGACCCGCTCCAGGAAGTACTGCCCGACGCTGGAGATCGAGACGAGCACCAGGTACCAGATCGACGCCACCATCAGCAGCGCGATGACCTGGTAGTTCATCCCGTAGATCTGCTGGGAGCGGGTGAGCAGGTCACCGCCGCCGATCACCGACACCATCGACGTCCCCTTGAGGATCAGGATGAACTGGTTGCCCAGCGGCGGCAGGATCACCTGCACCGCCTGCGGGACGGCGATCCTCCGTACCGCCCGCCCCCGCGTCATCCCGATCGTCAGCGCCGCGTCGATCTGGCCCTGCGGCACGGCGAGGAACCCGCCGCGGATGATCTCGGCCATGTACGCGGCCTCGTGCAGCGCCAGCCCGCACAGCGCGGCGACGAACGGCGTGATCACATGGTTGGTCTCCGCCGTCCACCCGAGCCCGGTGCCGGGCAGCCCGACACCGAGCCGGGGGAACAGCAGCGCGAGGTTGAACCAGAAGACCAGCTGGACCAGCAGCGGCGTGCCCCTGAAGAACCACACGTACGCCGCGCCGACCGCGATCGCCACCGGGTTGCGCGACTGCCGCATCAGCGCCAGCACACCCCCGATGAGCAGCCCGGACACCATCGTCGCCGCCGTCAGGACGAGCGTCACCCCGACCCCGCGCAGGACCGGCTCGGCGAACAGGTAGTCCCCGACCACGCCCCAGTCCAGGTTCGGGCTCCGGGCCACCGTCACCACCAGCCACGCCGCGAGCCCGGCCAGCACCACCCCCGGCACCCACCGCGCCACGACCGCTCGCCGGGGGACGATCGTCAGCGTGTCCAACCTGTCCAGCAGGCTGTCGTGCCCGTCGGCTCCCACGTCCGGATGAGAAGCCACCACAGGGACACCCCCTCGCGAAGGGCCGCGCGACGTCCGGCGGGAGGCCGGGAAGACGCTCGGCGACCGGCGCCGGGCATCGCCCGGCGATTTCGCGAAACGCTAATCAGCGCCCGAACAGGGGTCTTGTCACCGGTGGCACGCAACTTGGCTCCGCTTGCACAAGTACCATCCGGCGCCGCTCGACCCCCCGGTCAGACGGGTGCCCGATCCCACGAGACGTGTTCTGTACCGCCTTTCACCCCCTCAGGCGCGAGGCGAGGACGGAAGCGGAAAATGATCGGATGGGTGAAACCGCCGGGATGCAGGCCCGACATACCCGTATCGACGGCTCACACCGAGAGTCCCGTATTCAGCACCGACGACGTTGGGAGTCCCCGTGAAATGGCTGCCGCCCGAGGAGTACGTGCGGACCCTCCCCAACGCCACCATGTACGCGGCCCTGTACTTCACCGACACCGGGGGCGACCCTTTCGCCCTCCGGTCGGCGCACGGCGTGGAGACCTGGCAGTTCCCCGGCGGCAACGTCGAGCACGGCGACACGACCCCGTTCGCCACGGCCGTGCGGGAGTGCCGGGAGGAAACGGGCATCGAGTTCGACGGGCCACCGACCCTGCTCCTCACGCACTTCATCCCGCCCCGCCCGGGTTGGCCGTGCGCGAAGATCGGGTTCGTCTTCGACGGAGGAGTGCTCACCTCCGCCGAGCTCGACCGGATCGTCCTGGACGCGTCCGAGCACACCGACTGGCTGGTGCAACCCCTCGGCACCTGGAAGACGATGATGAGCCCGCGCCTGTACACGCGAATCCACGCCCTGCATGAAGCGCGAAAAGGACGGTCCGCGGCGTTCCTCAGCGAACCGTAGGCTCAGGCCCCGCCGCCGAGGACGCAGAAGTCGTTGCCCTCGGGATCGGCCATGACCGTCCATGAGACCTCGCCCTGGCCGAGGTCGACATCGGTGGCGCCGAGCCCCCGCAGCCGGGCCACTTCCGCCGCCTGTTCGTCACGGGAGTACGGCAGCAGGTCGATGTGGACGCGGTTCCAGTAGGCCCTCTCGCCGGACTTGCGGAGGAGCTCCAGATACGGTCCGACACCCTGGGCCGAACGCAGCACCGCGTGCTCGTCGGTCACCTCGACCACGGCCCAGTCCGTCGCCTCGCCCCAGAACCGCGCCATGGCCCGCGGGTCGGCGCAGTCGACCACCACCGCGGCGATCGGCCCGGTGTCCTGGTAGACGGGCCGGGGCTCCAGGACGCAGAACACGTTGCCCTCGGGATCGGCCATGACCGTCCACGGAACGTCCCCCTGGCCCACATCGGCGGGCGTGGCCCCGAGCTCCGTCAGGCGCGCGACCAACTCCGCCTGGTGCGCCTCGGACTTGCTGGCGAGATCGAGGTGAACCCGGTACTTCACGTTCTCGGGATCCGGAACGCCGACGAAATCAACGCACACGGCCGCGGGGTCGGGCCAGTCGAACCCGATGGGCTCGACGTTGGTCACGCCGGGCGCCTCGTGGGACACGCCCCACCCCAGCGCGTCCGCCCAGAACCGGCCGAGCGCCGCGTCGTCCCCAGCCTTGAAGTTCACCTGAACAAGCTGCAATGCCATGGGTGCTGATCATAAGCCCAACCGGACGATGACCTGCGCCGAAGCCTGCCCCCGGGGGAGCGGGGGCGTGTCGCCGGGGGTCGCACGTGGTGAAGCCCCCGAGCACCTAGTACCGCCCCAGCCCAAGCGCGGTGCCGTCGCCCTGGGTGCTGACCGCAGCGTGCCCGGCCGACGCGAGTCCGGCGTGCTCGTGAACGGCGGCGAGGCCGTACTCGATCGCCGTGGCGAACGCCAGCCACCCGCCCAGCACCGCCCCCAGAGCGACGAGACGCACCCGACCACCCACCCGGCGACCGTCAGCCGACGTCCTGGTCGACATCCTCATCGAACCCCTCCCGCCTGAAGTGTGAACCGTCCACACCTGGATAGGCCCGGGGGTTACACCCCAGGCCCCCGCAGGGGACCGATGCCGCCGCAGGTGCGGGTCGGGTTCTTGTGTACCGCTCGGTATAGTACCGTCCCTTCTATATCGTTCGGTACACAACGGAGGTCTCATGCTGCTCGACGGTAGGGTCGCGCTGGTCACGGGGGGTTCGAGGGGGATCGGCGCGGCGACGGCGCGGGCGCTCGCCGAGCAGGGCGCGGACGTCGCGCTCACCTACGCCGCGTCCGCAGACCGGGCGAAGGAGGTCGTCCGCGACGTCGAGCGGGCCGGGCGCAAGGGCGCCGCCTACCGGGCCGACCAGGCGGATCCGGCGCAGATCGCAGATATGGTCGCCGCCGTCGTGGCGGACTTCGGACGCCTGGACGTGCTGGTCAACAACGCCGGTGTGAGCAGCCGGGAGGTCCTCGGGGAGGAGGGCGGTGATCCGGAGGCGCGTGACCGGTTGTACAAGGTGAACCTGAACGGCGTGGTGGCCGCGATCCGCGCCGCCGCCCCGGTGCTGGGGGAGGGCGGGCGGATCATCACCAT
Organism: Actinomadura litoris; assembly: GCF_009733595.1. GTDB lineage: Bacteria > Actinomycetota > Actinomycetes > Streptosporangiales > Streptosporangiaceae > Spirillospora > Spirillospora litoris. Next base: position 524,952 of record NZ_WOFH01000006.1, read on the forward strand.
CGGGTCCACGCTGTCGGGGCTCGCGCGGTGGCCGGGGATGGCCGACTACGCCGCGACCAAGGCCGCGATCATCGGATACAGCAAGGGTGCCGCGCGCGACCTGGGCCGGCGCGGGATCACCGTCAACGTCATCAGGTCGGGCGCGGTGGCCACCGAGATGAACCCTCCCGAGGGCGAGTTCGCCGACTCCCAGCGCGAGACCAACGCGATGGGGCGCTTCGGACGGCCTGAGGAGATCGCGGCCGGCGTGGTCTTCCTCGCCGGGCCGGGGGCCTCCTATGTCACCGGCGCCGTCCTCGACATCGACGGCGGATACCTGGCCTGAGCCCTTTCAGAGGTAGCCTTTGGCGATCGCGGTGCCCATCTTGTAGTGGGTGTGCTCCTTCGCCGTGATGTCGACATCGCTCTTGGCGAAGAGGACGACGATGTCCGAGCCGCCGAACTGGAAGTAGGCGATCTCCGCGCCCTTTTCCACCGTGTCGTTCGGAGCGACCGAGAGGTTCACCGACGAGACCTGCGCCATGCCGATCGGCAGGACCGCGACGAGCCCGATGGCCGTTTCGAGCACGACGAGACCGCGGGCCTGCGCGAACTGGTATCCCGGGCTGTCGGGGGCGTCCATGAAGTGCTCGTCGGGAGCCTCCATGACGCGGATCGCGCTGAGCCGCCTCTGCTGCCCGCCCATCTCCCGATCGAAGGACTTCTGGACGGTGACCTCAAGGTAGACGTCCCCGGGGATCACCTTCGCCTCAAGCACCTTCCCTCCGACGGGGGCGTGCAGGCGGTGGTAGTCGAGCGGGCTGAGGAACGCGTGCATGAATGTTCCGCCCATGAACCTGCTCGCGTGATCGCTGTCCGCCAGGAGTTCCTCCACCGTCCAGTGCAGGCCCTTGAGTGTGATCTTCGAATCGGCGCGGATCTCCCACTGCCCGCCGAACGTGCTGTCGGCGGGGCTGACGACCACGCTCTCGTCGGAGGGCGCGGCGATGGGCCGGGCACCCGGCTTGACGTGCCGTGCGAAGAACCTGTTGAACGTGGTCCACGCCCCGCCCGACTCGTCGTACTCGCTCAGGTTGTAGTTCGGGGAGTTCTTGAAGGACTTGAGCGTGTCCGGGGTCAGCGACTTCTCGGTGTCAAGGAATCTGCCCATTTCCTTGGCGTAGTCGACCATCCAGTCGGACAGCTTGCTCTCCGGCCTGGCGCCGTCCCTCGGCCGGATGGGGCGCTGCAACTCCCGCACCGTCGGCTGGTCGAGCAGGAAGTGGAACTTGCAGAGCCGGTTCATGACTTCGTCGCCCTGGGTGTTCTCCTGCGGAGCCCACTTGAGGAAGTCATCGATGAACGTGTAGTAGTCGTCGATGGAATCGATGTCCCAGTCTTTGATGTCGGCCGCCTTCGCCGAATCAACGGCCTTGTCGAACCTGTCTTTCCAGCCCGGTTCCGTATCGATGTAGTTCTTGAGCTTCTTGACGACGTCCGCGTAATCCAAGGCTCCCCCGAGTGGATGCGGCAGGTGATCATTCGTGATTTTGAACGTAGGTCGGCGGTCGTTCCGCTGTCAACCGGGGTACGCGGGTCGGGGTTCAGGTGTTATGCCCGAGCTTGACTCGGCCGGCGGTATTCCTTGGCCCGGTGTCGCTGTCCTGTTCCAGGGCTCGGGGCCATCGGTGCCCGCCCTGTGGGAATGGCCGCCAATTGCAGGCGGTCCCGCACGCAGATTTTCCAGGATCGGGGCATAGGTAAAATCGCCCGGCCTGCCCGTCCGCGCTTTCGTCAGGCCGTGAGGACCGATCGCGCGATCGCCCGGATCTCCTCGTCGGTGAGCAGCCGCCCCAGCGCGTCGAGTTCCGCGCGGCACCGCGCCATGATGGCCGGGACCAGCGCCGGGTCCGCGTCGATGCCGAGGCGGCGCAGGGTCGCCGCGGTCGTGCGCGGGCCGCTCTGCGGCGTCAGCGGCACCCGGCGCCGGTTGCCGAACAGGGCGGGTTCGACGCAGTTGTGGAGCAGCGGATCCACCTCGCGCTCCACGGTGACCCAGTCGCCGCCGCCCCAGCAGAACGCGTCCCGGCCGGTGATCGGCTGGTTCGGCGCCGGAATGTGGCCGGTCAGCTCCGCGCCCATCCGGGCCAACTCGGTCAGGACGTCGAGCCGGACGCCCGTCCGCACCCCGTACAGCGCCTCGAAGGCGGCGGCGGTCGCGGCGAGGTCGGCGTTCCCCGGTCCCCCGCAGTAGCCGTTCACCGACGACTCCACCACGGTCGCACCGGCCCGCGCCGCGGCCACGGCGCACGCGACCCCGAGCCCGAAGGTGTTGTGCGGGTGGATCCCGACCTCAAGGTCCGGCGCGGCCGACTTCGTCACGTGGACGAGCCGTCCGAACGCCTCCGGGCCGACCGCGCCGGGCCCGTCGAACAGGGTGGTCTCGTCGGCGCCCGCTCCGGCCAGGGCCGACACGGTCTCGGCGAGCCGCTCCTCGTTCAGGTAGGACACCATCGTGAGCGCGGCGGTGACCCGCAGCCCCTGGGCGCGCGCGTGCTTCACCACCGCGACCGCTCGCCTGACGACCTCCTCCCGGGACGCGGGGAGGAGCGGATCGTAGATTCCGGCCGCCGGACCGAACCCGGGCACGGAGATCTGCACGGCGTCGTATCCGACGTCCCGCGCCAGATCCACGCCCTCCAGGGTGGAAACGAACGGGCAGGACACCACGCAGCCCGGCTGCTCCTCCCTGATCACCGCCAGGTCGGACCGGAGCGCGTCGAGGTCGCGGCCCGGCCCCGAGGTCACGATCTCCGGCACCCCCGAGCGGGCCAGCAGCCGCAGGAACGCGGTCTTCGCCTCGCGGGCGACCACCACGCCGGGCATCGACTCGATCGCGCGGACGGAGGTGTCGCGCAGCCGGACGTGTTCGGGCAGCACCCCCGTCACCGCCGTGTCGCGGTTCCCCGGGGCCACCGACCACCGGCCCGGTTCGTACGCGCCGGACGTCCTCGACGCGTCGATGTCCGCGCGGAACCGTTCGATCTGCGCCTCGGTCAGGTCGTCCATCGGCTACCGTCCTCCCCGGCCGGTGAGTTCTGCGGTCACCTCGGCGAACAGGCGGAACCGCAGCGCGTCGCCCGCCGGCACGCGGATACAACTGAAACGCGGCCCCCCGAGGTCGGTCGTGAGAGCCGGCGCCGGCCAGGTGCGTCACCCGCCGTGGTGTGAACGGCGGATGGACGTACCCGAGCGGAGTGGGGGACGGCCCGGCCCACGGGCCGGGCCGTCCCCGCCGTCATGGGCGGCCCGCTCCGTCCAGCGCGGGGACCAGCTCCCCGAACGCCTCAAGCTGGGCCAGCCGGTCGTACATCGGGTAGAGGATCAGCTCGTCCACCCCGGCGTCGAACAGTTCGCCCAGCCGCTCGGCGCAGTGGTCCAGCGGGCCGAAGATGGCGACCCGCTCGGTCATGTCGGCCGCGTTGTAGACCGGGTTCCCCCCGTACGCCCGCTCGAACGACGGGATCAGGTGCCGCCGCGCGGTCTCCACGCTGTCCTCGACCGCGAGGTAGACGCTCTTGGAGACGGTGAAGGTCGCCGGGTCGCGTCCCTCGTCGGCCAGGGCCTGCTGGACGATCTTCAGCTGGTCCAGGAAGTCCTCGGTCGCGACGGGCCCGGCTCCGGTCCACCCGTCGGCGATCCGGACGGCGCGCCGCAGCGCGGGCTCGGCGCGGGCCCCGATCCAGATGGGCGGGCCGGGGCGCTGGACCGGTTCCGGCTGCGACCGGATGCCGGAGAACGAGTACAGCTCCCCGTCGTAGGCGGCCTCGGTCTGGCTCCACAGGGCCCGCATCACGTCGATCCCCTCGACCAGCCGGCGCACCGGCCGATCGGTCGGGATGCCCAGCGCGGCGAGGGTCGGCCGGTGGTAGTCGTTGCCGACGCCGAGCCCGACGGTGAGCCGGCCGCGCGAGAGCTGGTCGATGGTGGCCAGCTCGCGGGCCTGGACGGCCGGGTTCCGCCGTCCGGAGTACAGCACGCCGATGCCCAGCCGCAGCCGCTCGGTGACCGCCGCCAGGTACGACAGCACGTGCAGCCCGTCGAGCGAGAAGTTGCCGCTGTGCACCGTGTCCTGCGTCCAGATCCCGGCGAAGCCGAGACGCTCCGCGCTCTGGGCGAACGGCACCAGCAGGTCCGTGTCGGTCGGAGCCCCGACCGAGAGCCGGGACGCCGGCGGTACGACACCGTCCGCGGCGTTGTCAGGCACGGTTCCCATGTCCCACCACCCCGCTATTCGATCTCGCTGCCGAACACGGTGACCGCCGACTCCCGGTCGGCCATCTTGCGGAAACCGGCCACGACCTCGGCCATCTCCGGCGTGGTCAGGCACTGCTCCCAGGCCTCCCACGACTCGACCTCGATGTCCTCGACGACGTCCCACGGGGACGGGCCGCCGCGCGACCCGGCGAGCTGGAGCACACGGAACCGGTGCACGCAGGGCTGCTGCCGTGTGATCGCCTGGTCGACGGTCTTGGACCACTCGACGTACTCCTCGGCTGTCACCCCGGGCTTCAGCTTGTACAAGCAGTAGACCTTCTGCACGCGCGCTCTCCATTCGCTCGGCTGCCGGATGGCCCGCGGTGGGCTCAACGGCCTTTTCGGAGCGGGTTTGAGTATGTGATCCGTGTGTTGTGATTGTCAACAGTCAGTGAGGGGGCGTCGCCGGGAGGGCGTCGCGACCCGCCACGATGGTCGGCCCTCGGTCGTGTTTGTCGTGGTGGGGACGTTGATCTACTCGGCTCTGTCCGGTCTCCGGGGGATGGCGTCGGCCTTGTGGGCCCGCTCCGCAGCACGAGTGGGACAACCGGGTGCCGCGCGAAGATCGCCGCCCCTGTCCGGCTCGCCCCGCTCGCCGGTCGGGCTCGCCGGGTCGGTGCGCCGGAGGTGCGCGATGTCCCGGTATGCGTTCTGGGCGAAAACGTCGTCCAGCCTGTTGACCTGCATGTTCGGCAGGTCGTCGTGAGCTCCCTCCTGGACGCCGCCGTCCGGTCCGCCGGTCTGCCGATCGGCTCCCGATGACCTGGAGAGATCGTCGCACATCCCCGCCGTCCGCTGTGGCGGCCGACTCAACGACTGTCTCCCCGGCGAGACACTTTCGGAAATCCAGGTGTTGACGTCAACAACAGCCTGTTCGAGGTTTCCGGTGCTCGGCCGGGACCATCTTGGCCAGGGCCGGACGCCGAGGACGAGGCCGGGAGGCCGAACCGCGAAAGGGGCGGTGAACCCGCGTCCGCGAGCATAAAGTCGGGGCATGAAGGCTGCGGTGCATGCCAGGTACGGGCCGCCGGACGTGGTCCGGATCGCCGAGGTGGACGAGCCGGCGGTGGGGGACGGTGACGTCCTGGTCAGGGTGCACGCGACGACCGTCAACCGCACGGACTGCGCCTACAGGGCCGCACGGCCATTCGTCATGAGGCTTGCGAGCGGACTCCGGCGACCGCGGCGCACGGTGCTCGGGACCGAGTTCGCGGGCGTCGTGGAGGCGGTCGGGGAGCGCGTCGAGCGGTTCGGGGTGGGGGACCGGGTCTTCGGCTACAACGAGGGGCCCTTCGGGACGCACGCCGAGTACGTGGCGGTTCCGGAGAAGAGGATGATCGCGACCGTGCCGGAGGGGCTCTCGTTCGAGGAGGTCGCCCCGGGGACGGAGGGGTCGCACTACGCGCTGGGGTTCTTACGCTCGGCCAAGGTGGCCGAGGGGCAGCACGTTCTCGTCTACGGCGCCACCGGAGGCATCGGCTCGGCGGCCGTGCAGCTGCTCAAGGCGAAGGGCATCCAGGTGACGGCGGTCTGCGGGACCGGGCACATGGAACTCGTACGGGGGCTGGGGGCGGACCGGGTCGTCGACTACATGAAGGACGACTTCACCGCCGACGGGCCGATCCACGACGCGGTGTTCGACGCGGTGGGCAGGAGCTCGTTCGGCCGCTGCAAGGGACTGCTCAAACCGGGCGGGGTCTATCTGTCGTCCGAGCCGGGACGCGGCGGCCAGAACCTGCTGCTGGCGATGTCCAGCCGACGGGTGAGGTTCCCGTTCACGGTCGAGCGCGCGGAGGCGATGCGCGAGATCCGGGAGCTGATCGCCTCCGGCGGCTTCAGACCGCTCATCGACCGGCGGTACCCCCTCGACGAGATCGTCGACGCCTACCGGTACGTCGAGACGGGCCAGAAACTCGGCAACGTGGTCATCAGCGTCCGATGAGTTCCGCCGGCGGGGACGAGGCGAGCCCGACCAGCGCGGGTCCGCGGCCGCGCGACGAACCCGGGTCGCCGCGCCCGGACGCGTCCCCGACCCCCGGTCCAGGGAGGCCCCGGTGACCGACCCCGGCCCGGCCGAGGAGGCAGACGGCATGACCACCGAGAAGACCGTCAAGGCCGCCGCCGAAGACCGCAGGCACGGCATGACCCTCGACGAACTCGCGGCCTTCGTCCAGGAGGCGATGCGCGAGGAGATCCCCGGCGACGCCACCGTGACGGTCATCGCGACCTGGCGCTCGACCATCAAGAAGGTCGAGGTGACCGACAAGTAGCCGCGACCCGAGAGGCACGGGCCCCCTGTCAGAAGCGCGCTCACCGCCCAGCGGACGAGCCGTGTCCGGCGAGCGCGTCCTCGCGCGCCGCGCCACCTGGGCCACCGATCCCCGCGGCGGCCGCGTCCGCGGTGGCCTCCAAGACCGGATCGCGGTCTTCCTCGTGTCCTTCTTCGGAGGGATTTCCCGGCGCCATGGGTGTCACCGAATCAGGCTAAGGCGCACTAAAGATCGGTTAATGGGACGGGCTCAGCCTTCGTCGTGCAATCAATAATGGCGTTGGCGGTGTACCGGTCGAATGTGAGGGGGGACCATGTCCTCGACCGCCAGGATCGACGGCGCCCTCAGGACGCCTGCGCTCGGCCCCGACGCCACGATGGTCTTCTCCGGCGGCTGGTTCGCGGTCTATGACTGGTCGGCCGACCGGGCCGTGGACGGCCCGCGGCGGATCCCCTACCCGGCGCCGTTCGATCGGGACCTCGCCGGCGCGGTGCCGGGGCAAGGGGACTTCACCGCCTTCCATTACGTCTTCAAGGACGGGCAGTACCTGCGGCTGCGCGCTTCCGACGGCCTGCCGGACGGGGCGCCCGCCGACACGGCCTCGAACTGGGACCTGCCGGCGGGCTGGACCTCGGTCGACGCCGTGTTCGCCGGAGGCGGCGTCAAGAGCCAGTTCGCCTATTTCTTCCGCGGCGACCAGTACAGCCGCTTCGACTGGACGACGAACGCCCGCTCGCCGGGCTATCCGAAGCCGTTCGCGCCGAACTGGCACGCGACCGGTGCGTTCACCGCCGGCATCGACGGCGAGATCCCGGGGCTGCTCTCCTTCGACATGAAGGCGTATCTTTTCCGCACCGCGGCGTCCGCGGTCGACGACGACGGGCATCCGGTCGCCGCGGGTCTTGGGAAGAGCGTATCCGCGCCTATCTACGCGCGCTACGACTACAACTCCGAACAGTTCGAGTTCACGGTGACGGACCCGTTCGAGGTGGTGACCCGGTGGCCGGGTCTCCTGCCGCTCCTGGACGCCGGGGCCGCCACCGACGTCGCCCTCGGCTGGGTCGCACGGGCATCGGCGGCGCTCAACGGGCCGGTGACCCCTGCCATCACGACCGCTTTCGGGAACCATTTCGCGATGACGGGGACGATCGACACCACCGTGGTCAGGGCCCGGCTGGGGGAGATCCAGACGAGGCTGGCCGCCATTCCCACCGCGTTCCAGTGGACGCCGGGCCTGGGGTTCGCGGCGCAGACGAGCCAGGGACTCCTCACCGAGGTCGGCGACCGGTTCTCGACGTCCCACGGACCCAATGGCAGGGCCGCCGTGCTGATTCACGAGGCCGTCCACTTCACGTTCGGATCCGGACCCGACGTCCCCGAATGGTCCGGCGCCACGATCGCGGGCCGCACTTTCGGAATCGCGACCGATCCGGCAACCGGCGCGTCGCTGGGTGCCTACTCGGCGCTGACCACCGCCGCCGCGCTGACCAATCCGAGTTCGTATGCGGCGTTCGCGCAGGAGGTCGCGCTCGGCTCCGACACGCGGTTCGGCGACGCACGCCGGCAGGAGTGACCCGAGGGGGGACCGTCATGAATCCCAGGGAACTGCTGGACGCGGTGGCGGCGCTGCTGTGGCCGCTGGCGGAGCGCGCGGTCGCCGACGCGGCCGACCCGCTGGGGCTGTCGGGGCTGGGCGACGATCCCACCGCGCCGTCCGAGCTGCGAGGGCGCCTGCTGGAACCGGTCGGGGCCGTCCCCGGCGAACGCGGCGGGCTCATGGCGCTGCTGCGGTCGGTGATCGGCGACCTTGGGACCGGTTCGGCGTTGCGGCTGCACGGGTGGCGGCGGGCGGACGGTCGGCGCGGTCTCGCGCTGGTCGCCAGGGACGGGGACGCCTGCGCCGCCGTCGCGGTCGTCCCGGGCGGCCCGCAACTGGACGTCGTGGTCTCGGGGCGGCTCCACCTGACCCACGAGAGCGGCCCGTGGCGCCTGGAGGTGCTCGGGGACTCCGGCGCCTGGGACCTCACCGTCGTGCCGGGCGCCCCTCCGACCGTGCGGACCCCTGAGGCGTCCGGTTCGCTGACCGTCCGCCTGGCCCGTGCCGATCCCGTCCGCCTGGGGCCTCCCGGTGTGGCCGTGGACGAGATCGGCGCGGAGCTGGCCGTCGACGTCGCCACCGCGACGCCCCTGCTGAGGGTCGGGTTGCGCGGGTTCAGCGTGACGGTCGTCCCGGACGAGCTGTTCGGCCTGCTCGGTCCGCTGGTGTCCGCTCCGTCCGGGATGGAGATCCTCGCCGACCGCGCCGGCGGCCTGCGCTTCGCCGCCACCGGGACGACCGGTCTCCAACTCAGGCGCGTCGCCGGCGGCGCGCACGCTCGCGGCGGTGGCGGGGAGGCCGCCCGGGCGGCGCCGGGGGTGTCCGTCCTCCAGCAGGGGGTCGAGCTCCGGCTCGCGGGGCAGGATCTGGTCCTCGGCGTGCGCGTCTCCGTCGAGGTCCGGCCGCCGGGGCTGCCGCTGCGGGCGGGCGTGGCGCGGATCGGGCTCGACCTGCCGATCGCGCTGGCCGGGGACCGGGTCGGCCCGCTTCCGGACCGCGGCGCGCTCGCCGGTCCGGACGGCGTGGACGTCGACCTGGACGTGGGGCCGGTCAGCGGCGGCGGTTCCCTGCGGCGGATCGAGCCGGGGGTGTACGGCGGCGTCCTCGACCTGGACCTCGCGGCCCTGTCGGTCAAGGCGATCGGGCGGCTCCGCCCGCCGTCCGGGAACGCCCCCCTGTCGTTCCTGCTCCTGCTGAGCGCGTCGTTCCCCGCACCGGGAGTCCAGGTCGGCCTCGGCTTCGCCGTGGACGCGGTCGGCGGCATCGTCGGGATCGGACATCGCGCGGACGCCGACACGCTGCGCCGCATGGTCGCCGACGGCCACGCGGACCGGGTGCTGTTCCCCGACGACCCCGCCCGGCGGGCGGCGGAGATCCTCGACGCGCTGGGGGCCGCGTTCCCGGAGGCGCGCGGCCGTTTCGTGGTCGGCCCGATGCTGCGGATCACCTGGAGCGGCGGGATCGTGTCGCTCGCCGCCGCGGTGGTCCTCGATCTGCCGTCCCCGCCGCAGTTCCTGCTGCTGGGCCGGATGCTCGCCGCGCTGCCGCACGCGGAGGCGCCGATCGTCCACTTGCAGGCGGAACTCTACGGGCGGGTCGATCCGGGGGCGCCGTCGGTGGAGCTGCTGGTGTCGCTGACCGGTTCGTGGATCGCCGGCGTGCCGGTCTCCGGCGAGATCTACCTGCTGTTCCGGGGCGCGGGCGGGAGCGGCGGGGGCGACTTCGTGCTGTCGGCGGGCGGGTTCCATCCCCGCTACGTCCGGCCGCCGGGGGTACCGGAGTTGCGCCGGCTGAGGCTGGCGCTCGGCAGCGGGCTCGGGCTGCGTGCGGAGGCGTACCTCGCCGTCACCTCCAACGCGGTGATGTTCGGCGGGCAGGTGCGCCTGGAGGCCACGATCGCCGGCTGCGGGGTCGAGGGCTGGCTGGGGCTCGACGCGCTGTTCGTCTGGGACCCGGTGTTCTCGTTCTCCGTCCGCGTCGTCGCCGGGGTCGCGGTGAAGGCGTTCGGCCGGCGGCTGGCCGGGGTCGCCCTCGACTTCACACTTGAGGGTCCCGCTCCGTGGCACGCGTTCGGCACCGGCAGTGTCTCGGTGCTGTTCGACGACGTCTCGCTCGACTTCGACGTGTCCTGGGGCGCGGCGCCCGCGGTGACACCGGCGGTCGATCCCGAACTGCCCGCGATCAGGCTCGGCGAGGCGTTCGCCAGGCGCGAGGCGTGGTCGGCGCGCCCGCCCGCCCGCGACCGCACGGGCCTGTGGCTCGCTGCCGACGCGGAGGCCCAGGTGGCGGACGGCGCGCTCATCCACCCGGACTCGGTGCTGTGCGCCCGGCAGTCGGTGCTGCCGATGGACGTCACCTTCGACCGGTTCCAGCGCATGCCGGTCGCGCCGCAGCGGTGGCGGCCCACCTCCGCCACCCTGGGCCGGACGCCCGACGAGAACCTGGATCCCGTCAGGGACCGCTTCGTCCAGGCGGAGTTCTTCACCATGACCGAGGACGAGCGGCTCGGCGGCGAGGCGTTCCGGGAGTTCGTCAGCGGCCTGGAGGTCGCCGCCGACACGTCCGGGTCGGCGCTGGCCGAGCCGCGGCGGGCGGCCGACGGGTACGAGACCGGCTACCGGCCGGAACGCCCGGTGCACCTGAGCGAGAACCAGGCGTCGCTGCTGGCCGAGGCGTTCGCGCGCCGGTGGGACGCCGCCGAGCGGGTCGAGCGCTGGCGGCGCGCCGAGACCCTGGTGAGGTTCGCGTGACCGGCCGCTGGTTCGCCTCGTCGGTCCGGGTCGGCGCCATCGCGTCCGCCGCGCGGGGGCAGGACGGACGGGCGGAGGTGCGTCCCTCCATCACGCTGACCCGCACCCGGGAGGAGGCCGGTGACGACGACGTCGTCCTCCCACCGGCCGGAACCGACCTCAGGCTGCCGATGGTCGGCCCCGGCGACGTGGTCGGGTTCGACCGGAACCTCGTGGCGCGGCGGGAACCGCCGGACGGCTGCCTGAACGCCGACCCCGGCGAACTCGCGTGCGTGGAGTTCGCGCACGCCGACCTGCCGTGGCAGCTCTCTCCGCCGGACGCGCCGCCCTGGCTGGCGCTCGTGGTGCTGCGCGAGGACGAGGGCGTCCCCGCCGAGCGCCGCCCGCTGCCGGTGGTGACGATCCCGCCCCAGGCGCAGTTCGACCTGGTGGACGCGGCGATGTGGGCGCATGTGGAGGCGCGCCTGACCGACGAGGACGACCCGCGCGGGCAGATCATGTCGGGCGTGCGGCGCAGGTCCGGCGCCGTCGTCGCCCGGCTGGTCTGCCCTCGGCGGCTCCACGGGGGCACCGCGTACGTCGCGTGCGTGGTGCCCGCGACGGCGGCGGGCCGCGAGGCCGGAGTACGGGGAAGGCCGGCCGATCCCCGGCTGGCCGCGCAGCCGGCGTGGACGGCGGGCGCCGTCCCGGTCGAGGTGCCGGTGTACCACTGGTGGCGGTTCCGCACCGGCCCGGACGGCTCGTTCGAGGCGCTCGCGCGGCGGTTGAACGGGGTGGACCCGTCGACGATCGCCGGGTTCGGGGTCCGCTCGGTCGGTGTCCGGAACCCGTGGCCGCAGCGCGAGCCGCCGGAGGGGACCCCGGCGACCGTCACCGCGCAGATCCAGGGAGCGCTGCGGATTCCGGGATCCGAGGTGCCCGACGAGGTGTGGACGCCCGCGTCGCCCGCCCAGGAGGCGTTCGTGGACGAGCTGCTGGGCGAGCTGAACGCCCCCGGACGCCGGTTCGATCCCACCCGGCCGCCCCCGGAGGAGGCCGGGGCGGTGACGCCGCCGCTGTACGGCGGCCAGTTCACCGGGCTGCGGCGCGCGGACGCGGCCGGCTGGCAGACGACGCTGAACCTCCAGGTCAGACACCGGGTCGTGGCCTCGCTCGGGGCCCGCTACGTCCAGTTGGAGCAGGAGTTCCTGATGGCGCGGGCCTGGGAGCAGGCCGGGCCGATCCGCGAGGCCGCGCGGCTGGTCGCGGCGGCGGAGCTCGCGGCCGAGTGCGGACGGCGCGCCCAGGACAAGCATCTGGCGACGATGGACCAGGTCGCCCTCGCCGCGCTGTCCGCGCCGCTCGGCTCGACCCTGTCGATCGCCCTCGGCCTTGAGGACACGCGCGAGCCGCGGCCCCTCGGCGACGTGGTGGGCGAGACCGCCGTTCCCGGCGGCGCCTTCACGACGGCGTTCGCCCGGCTGACCCGTCCCGGCGGCGGGCTGGCCCGGCGCGGCGTCAGGGCCGCCGAGCGGCCCCCGCGGGAGGACGCGGCGCTGGCCGCGGGCTTGAACGGGGACAGGCTGCTGGGACCGCCCGCCTCCAGCACCGAGGCCACCGGCGACACGAGCACGCTGGGCACCCGGCAGACCGACCCGGCGGGCGCGGCCGCCGCCGGGACGCTGGCCGTGCTCATGGACGGCGAGCTGTCCCAGTGCGACGTCCGCGGGGACTACGCCGCGCACGCGCAGTTCGCGGGGTTCGCCGTCGGCGCCCCGGACACCTCGGCACTCGGGGACCTCACCCGGACGCTGGCCGCCGAGACCGGCACCTCCGAACGGACGGTCGTCTCCGGCGGCTGGCTGCGCGGGCTGCGCCGGACGGCCGACTTCGTGTCCACGGACACGCCGCAGGACATGGGCGGCGCCCTCGGCATGGGCGCCGCGACGCTCACCGCCGCCATCCGCGTGGGCATCGAGCCGGTGCCGTTGCAGTTGGCGCGCGTCCAGGACACCCTCTCGGCGCCGGGGCTCCAGGACGCCGCCGCCCCTGACCCCCGCCCGCTGCGGCCGATCATGACGCATCCCTCGTTCGACGTCCCGATGGCGGCGGAACTGTTCCACCGCTGGCCGGAGTGGGGGCTGCCCGGACTCGGCGGCCTGCCCGAGGACTCGGTCGTCCTCCTGGAGACCAACCCCGCCTTCGCGGAGGCGTTCCTGGTCGGGCTCAACGGCGAGTTCAACCGGGAGCTGCGCTGGCGGGAGTTCCCGACCGACGAGCGCGGGACGGCGTTCGCCCGCTTCTGGTCGTCGGCGGGCCCCTCCCGGGACCGGAGCGCGCCGCCCGACATCGACGAGATCGCGCGCTGGCCGCTCGGCACCGCCCTCGGCGGGCATGACCGGATGGGCGGCAGGTCGCTGCTGACCCTGCTCGTGCGGGGCGAGGTGCTGCGCCGCTTCCCGGGGACGGTCGTCCACGCCGTGCAGGCCGCCGAGGACGGGAGCGTCCCACCGGACGGCGCGGGCACCTGGTTCCCGCCCACGTTCACCGTCCCGGCGGACGAATCGACGAGCCTCTACGCGTTCGAGACGCCGACGCGCGAGCAGGCGGCCGCCGGCGGCTGGCTGTTCGTGATCCGCGAGCCCATGCACGGCACCCGGTTCGGGTTCGACGACGAGGCGTCCGGCCCCCGCCCGCCGCTCGCCCTCTGGTCCGATCTGACATGGGCGGACGTCCCCGTCGACGGGCGCGGCTTCCTCGTGCCCCGGTCCGTGGGAGGCAGGCCGCCCACGCCCGAACGGGAGAACGGGACCGATCCGGCCTGGGGCCGGGACGCGGCCGACATCGCGCGGATCGCGTTCCAGCGGCCGTTCCAGCTCGCCTACCGTGCCGAGGAGATGCTTCCCGGTGGCTGACGTCTTCGCGCTCCGGCGCGACGCCGACGACCTGCGCCTGCGCCGCGACACCGCGGTCGCCGCCGCCGACGACCACGAGCTGTGGGTGCGGCGGCTGGAGGAACGCCTGGTGGCGGGCATGGACATGTACTCCCATCAGCTGCCGACGCGGGTGAAGCTCGACGCCGAGCGCGAGGTGCAGGCCCAGCGCCGGGCGGAGGCCGCCGACCTGGAGAGCCGGTTGGACCTCGTGCGCGTGGAACTCGCGGCCGAACTCGGCTCGGGCGACCCGCTGTTCGGCTCCGGCGACGGCGGACCGGCCCCTGGTGGGGGGACGACCCCGCACACCCCCCGGAACGGACCCGTGGCGCTGCTTCCGGTCCGGCTGGAGACCCGGTTCACCTCCGGCGGTCGGCAGATCATGGTGCGGGTCTATCCCGACGACCTTCATGTCGAGGCGCACGACCCCCGGCTGACCGCGGCGGAGGCGGAGGCGGGCCGCGCGTACTGGGCGGACCCCGGAGACGGCGCCTGGCAGCGCCTGCTGACCACGCTGAGCCCCGCCCGCGCCGCCTGGACGGTGCGGGCGACCCGGCCGGGCGCCGCGGCACCGGAGATCCGTCCCGACGGGGATCGGCGTCCGCCCCGCGTCACGACCCTGCCCGACCGGTGGCGGTTCATCGGCCTGACCGGCGGGGCCAGGGTCGTCGACCGGACGGCGGACGAACCCGTGCCCGCCGTGCTCCCGCTCGGTCTGCTCGCCTCGGACGCCGAGCCCGCCGACTGGGCCGTGGACTTCGAGGCCGCCGTCCGGGCCGGGATGGCCGCGACGCTGACCCTGCCCGAGGGTGTCGAGCACCTCGACGAGCTCATCGCCGTGGGCGTCCGGCAGGAGGAGCCGGGCCCGGCCGCGGCCCGGCTGGCGGACCTGCTGCTCGGCCACGCCTACACCGACGGGCTCGCCTTCCTCCCCGCGGGCACGCCCACCAACAACACTCCGGAGACGCGATCGGCGTGGACGTCGCGGCCGCGCGTCCCGCCGCCGGTCGCCGAAGACCCGGAGCCGGAGCCGGGTACGGCGGCCGCGTCGCTGGCCGCCGCGCTCGGCCTGCCCGACGCGCGCTTCCTCGGCCTGTGCGACGGCGCGGACGACGCGACCGACCGCGCCATCGCCGGAATGTGCACGCTCGGATGGGGCGCGCTGGCCCAGGGGTTCGTCCAGGCGGCGACGGAACGGTACGACCTGGCCACCCTGGAACCGCACATGCCGGACACCGAGCCGAGCCCCGAACCGGACGCCGAGCCGGACGGCGGCGGCGAGGTCCCCGGCGGCGGGCCCTGGCCCGGGATCCGGGACCATCTGGCGGAGTTCGTCCGAAGCCGCGGGCCGCTTCCCACCATCCGCGTCGGACGCCAGCCCTACGGCGTCCTGCCGGTGGCCGGGCTGGACGAGTGGCGCCCGGCCGCCGGGACCGGGGACGCCGCTGTGGAGGAGCCGATCGTCGAGTGGGCGCTGCGGCTGCGGCACCATTGGCGGGCCGCGCTCGCCCCCGGCTGGATCCCCAGGGTCGGCGACGGGCGCCCCGCCGACCGGGCGGCCGTGGACGTCCTCTCCCGGCTTCCCGTCGCGACCGACCTGGTGATCCGGCGTGTCCACACCGCCCGGACGACGCTGGAGGCGGCCGACCGCATGGCGCCGGGGCCGGTGCTGTCGGTCGGCGGCGTCCCGCCCGAGTCCGGTCTCCGCTGGTGGGTGCCGAGCGAGGTGACCAGCGACCTGGCCCGCGACCCCGAGTCGGAGACGACCCGGCTCGACTTCGGCCGGTTCCAGCAGCAGATCGCCCCCAGCCCGGACACCTACCGGGAGCTCTTCGAGACCAGCCGGCAACGCGTCGCCGACGGCCTCGCCCTCTTCCACGAGGAGTTGTCGCTCGACGACTATCTGGACCGGTGGCCCATGCTGCCGGGCGGCGACATCTCCGAAGACCGTCCGGTCACCATCTTCGACATCCCCGAGTCGCCGGAGCTCATCCCCGCCCTGCTGGCCACCGCCAACTGGGACTTCCTCCCCGGCGGCTCCGGAGACGACCCCGTCCGGTTGGCGCTGTCCTTCCCCTTGTCCGTGGACTCGTGGGTGCAACTCCGGCTGCCGGACGCGCCCGGCACCCCCGACCTCGTCGAAGGGGCCCGCGAGACGGTCCGCGACACCGCCCGGGGCGCGCCGCGGATCATCGAGGGCCTGGACGCGCTCGCGCGGGCGCGGGCGGAGGATCTCGGCCCGCTCCTGTTGGAGGTCTTCGACGTCCTCTCCCACCGCCTGGACGCGTGGATCACCTCGCTCGCCGCCAGGCGGCTGGCCGCGTCGCCGCCCGGCGCGGGCGTCCGGATCGGCGGGTACGGCTGGGTCGAGGACCTGCGGCCGGGGGAGGAGCAGACCGTCACGGACGTGCCCGGCGTCGGGGAGGTGTCCGTCTCGCCCGCCGACGGCTACATCCACGCGCCGTCCCTGCACCACGCCGCCACCGCCGCCGTGCTGCGCTCCGGCTTCCTCGCCCACGAGGGCGACCGGACGCTGGCGGTCGACCTCACGTCCCGGAGGGCGCGGACGGCGCGGTGGCTCGTCCGCGGCGTCCGCAACGGCCAGAACCTCGGTACGCTCCTCGGCTACCGGTTCGAGCGCGCCCTGCACGACGCCGGCCTCGACGCGCTGGTCCCGGTGTTCCGCCGCGGGTTCCCCGCGCCCGCCGTGCCCGAGCCGCCACCCCTGGACGACAGCCCGTCCGACCTGTGGGCCAACAGCCACGAGGCCATCGCCGACCGCAACGTCGTGGACGGGCTGGCGCTGGCGCGGGCGGCGGCGTCGGGGGAGGTGGGCGAGCAGGGCGAGGCCGCACCGCACCTGGCCGACCTGGTCGACGCGCTCGACGCCGTCGGCGACGCCCTCCTCGCCGAGGGCGTCCACCACCTGATCGGCGGCAACGCCCTGCGCGCCGGAATGGCGGCCGACACCCTCGGCCGGGGCCAGGACGTCCCGGACCGGTTCGAGGTGCTGACCACCCCGCACCGCGGCAGGGCCGTCACCCAGCGGCTCGCCCTGGCGCTGCCGGACGCCCCCGCGCCGGCTCCGGGCTGGCCCGCCGATGCTCTCACGGCCCTGGAGCCCCGGCTCGACGCCTGGGTGTCCGGGCTCCTCGGACCCGCGTCCGAGCTGCGGCTCTCCGGAACGGTGACGGCGACCGGGGAGGAGTTCACGCAGACCGCCGACCGGCTCGGCATGGGCGCGCTGGCGCTGGTCCTGGACGCCTCCAGCGGTGACCGGCCCCGGCTGACCCGGAAGGGGACGAGGCGCCTGCACGGTGAGGGCTGGGACGGGCTGCGGGAGCTGGCGGTGCGCCTGCGCACCCTGCTGGCCTCCGCGCAGCCGCTGGTGCCCGCGCACCTGCTGCCGCCGGACGCCGCCCCCGTCCCGGTCGACCTCGCAGAGACGCGCGCCCGCGCCACCGCGTACAAGGACGCGGTCACCGCCGCGGGCACCGACCCCGACCGGCTCGCCGCGCTCGGGGTCACCGCCGCCGACCCGGCGGCCGCCGCCGCCCGGCTCGGCGCCGCGCTCGGCGGGACGCCCGGTGAGGACTGGCTCCGCCAGGTCACCGAGGCGCTCTCCGCCCTGCTCGGCGCGCGGCTCCCGCTGGCCCCGCGGCTGACCGGGGCGGCCCTCGGGCCCCGTCCGGCGGGGGCGACCGGCTCGGCCGTCGGGGCGTGGCTCCGCCGGTACGCGGCGGTCCGGCCCGCGGCGCGCGCCTGGTACGAGGCCCTGCTCCTCACCGGCGGCACGGGGGACCAGGTCGCGGCGCAGGAGCCGATGCGCACGCTCGCCGACCCGTGGATCGGCGGCACCTTCGACCCGGACGACCGTCCGCCGGCGCGATGGCATCTCGTCTGCCACCTGCCCCGGCCGATCGGCGCCGGCGAGCCGCTCGCGGGGATCGTCCTGGACGAGTGGACCGAGGCGCTGCCGGGGGCGGACGGCGCGGTCGCGGGCGAGGGGGAGGGGGAGGGCCCGCACGAGCTGACCGGGCTGGCGTTCCACTACGACCGCCCGGACGCCAAGGCACCGCAGGCCGTGCTCATCGCCGTCCCGCCCGACCCGGAACGCGGCTGGACGCCCGACGTCCTGGCCCTGGCCGTGCACGACACCCTGGAACTGGCCAAGCTCCGCGCCGTCGACCTGGGCGACCTGCCGCTGCTGGACAACCTGCTGCCCGGTGTCACGACGGTCCGGACCAGCACGGTCAGCGGGGTCCTGGCGACCTTCGAGGAGAACGCCGGCGTCCGGATCCTCGACCCGCTCACCGGAGAGCCGCGTTTCCCCCTGGACGACATGTACCGGCTGGAGCCGCTGCACCGCAGCACCGAGGTCGCGTCCGGCCTGGCGGCGCGGATCCACGACCCGGCCTGGATGCTGACGCGGCAGTGGCAGTTCGGGGAGTTCGCCGGGCAGGACGCCGGGTCGCCGATCGACGTCGAACTGATCGGCGAGAGCCGGCCCATCACGGCCTGGCGGCCGCCGGACGGGCCGTGGACGCCCTACGATCCGCGGCTCGGGCCGCTCGAACCGCGGGTGGAGTCCGAACCGCCGGTCGTCGACGACAGGGCGCGGGCCGAGGGCGGCGCCCAGTTCGTCGCGATGCTCGCGGAGTCCGGCCTGTCGGAGGCGCTGCCGGGCCTGCTGGCGGAGTTCGGGCTGCGCCCCGGGCCCGGCGGCCTGGTCGGGCTCCTCGACGGCCGCGTCCCGGACGCCGCCGCCCTCGCCGCCGCGATCGACGCAGGACGGCTGGCCGGCGACGGGCTCGCCGACGTCGCGCGCCGCTGGCGGGACTGGTGGGCCGAGGCCGTGCCCCGGCCCACCCCCGACACCTTCGACGGCCACCGGTTCGAGCACCGGTTGGCGCTCGCCGCGGGCGGCACGGTGCTGACCGCCGAGGAGTACCTCGGCGACGGCCTCGACTGGTACAGCCTGGACGCCGACCCGGACCTGCCCGGCCCGGCCGCCGACGGGTCCGGTCCACCGCGACCGCTGCACGCCAGGGCGTTCCCCTCGCCCGTCCGGTACGGCGGCATTCCCGCCGACCGGTTCTGGGAGGCGGAGGACGCCGCCGTCGACCTCGGCTCGGTCGAGGTCGACGCCCTGGACACCGGACGGCTGCTGCTGCTCGGGTTCGCCACGACCTACGGCAACGACTGGTTCACCCTGCCCGTCGAGGTGCCCGCGGGCTCCCTCACCACGCTGACGTCCCTGCTGGTCACCGACACCTTCGGGCGGCGGCACCTGATCGGGCGCGCGGGGCGGGACGACCCGTCCTGGAACATGTTCACCCTGCACGGCGCCCCGGACGGCCTGCTCATGATGCCCGCCGCCGCCGACATGCCGGGACCGCCGCTGGAGACCGTCTCCCTCACCCGGGACGAGCTGGCCAACCTCGGCTGGGCGATCGAGCACACCGTCACCGACGGCCGCGGCGAGCTCCTGGACCGCCGCGCGGCATGGACCGCCCCGACGACGCCCGTGCCCGAGGGCCCGTCCTACGCCGTGCAGACCATCGTGCCCGACTACTGGCTGCCGCTCGTCCCGGAGGCCGCCGGCGTCGGCGCGATCCGCTTCCGGCTCGTCGGGCTGACGCAGCCCGGCATCGCCTCGGGTCCGCGCGGCCGGCTGCTGACCGAGGGGACCTGGCTGCACGAGGAGGAGGTCCCCCGGGAAGGGTGCCGGGTCACCAGGCGCCCGGTGCTCTCCCGCTGGACGGACGGCTCCTGGCACGCGTGGATCCGCCGCGAGAAGACGACCGGCACGGGCGAGGGGTCCAGCGGCCTCGCCTTCGACGTCGTCCGCCCGTCGGAGTCCTGGCCGCTCTAGCGGGCGACCGCGGCCGTCAGCGCTTCGGCCTCGCGGGTTCGGGCGCGGGCTCGCGAGGGGGCGCGGCGGCCGGGCCGCGCACGCCGTCCAGGACGGCCTGGCCCTGCCTGTCGACGAACTTCGTGAACAGCTCCTGCGAGTACCCGAGGACGACCGCCCAGGCGATGATCTGCCCCGGCGAGTCGAGCGCGCTGAGCCCGGGGACGAACCCGCCGCGCATCAGCAGCAGCCCGAGCACCGCGGTCAGCGCCCCGGTCGGCAGCTTGAGCAGGGCCAGCGCGACGGGTATCCCGAACGCCGTGGACGTCCCGCGGATCTTGCGCAGCGCCGAGGTCGCCGCGATCCCGGCCGCGACCAGGCCGATGAGCATCACGACGATGTAGTCGCCCCATCCGGCGACCTCGCGCGTCCGCGTGTCGAGTTGGTCCGCGGGCACCGACGGCGCCGCGCCGGTGGGGCAGACCACGCTGAAGTCGCCCCGCGCGCCGGGGCTCGGCGCCGGGGTGAAGCACAGCGGGACCTCCGTCCGCCACAGCGCCGACAGCACCCCGATCACGATCACCGTGCAGAACAGGAACACGGCGATCCACCGGACGATCCGCACGAAGCTCTCCGCGCGGAGCTTCTCCCGCAGCGCGGCCTGGCGCGCGGCGTCCACCGCGTCCACCAGCGTCACGAGCCGTCCCTCGGTCAGGGGCGTGGGGCGGCCGGCCTCCTCGGCGTCCCGTACCTCCTTGGCCAGCCGCTCGACGAAGATCCGGTGCTCGTCGGTCACCGCGAGATGCTGCCTGACCAAGGCGGACATCGCGGGCAGGAACGATCGCAGCTCCTCCGGCGAGAGCGTCCGCATCCACAGCGAGCGCGCGTAGTTCAGGTGGAGCTGGGCGGTCGTGACATGCGACGCCGTCAGGTTCCTCCGGTGGGCGCCGGGATCGAGGACGTCCATCGCGCGATCGAGCGCCTGCCGCGCGCCGCGCAGCAACTCGGAGTGGTTCTCACCGTCCGACGGCTCGGCGAGGATCGCGCGGAGTTCGTGGACGCCCGCGCGCACCTCCTCGCACAGCACCCACGAGCCGCGCTCGCGCTCCCACTCGTCGAGCCTCCTGGCGCCGGGGATCCAGCCCGCCATCCGCCGAGGTCCCTTCGATCAGGCGGCCAGCGGCGCCTTCTCCAGCCAGGCGGCGTCCCAGGTCTCCTGGTCGACCTGGCCCGTCGCCGGAAGGCCGAGGGCGCGCTGCATCAGGATGCACGCGCTCGCGTCCTCGTCGTCGTAGTGGCCGTCGATGTTCTTGATCCGCCAGCCGCGCGCGTCGACCTGGCGCTCCCACGTCAGCACGTCCTCACCCTCGGAGCCGAACTGGAGGATCTCCTCGGGCGCCGGCGGCGGGAGCATGCCGCGCGCCTCCCAGGACGCCTGCCAGGTGATCGGCCCGACGATGCCGTCGGCCTTCAGCCCCTTCTCGGTCTGGAAGTTCGTGCAGGTCCGCTTGCTGAGCGGCCCGTACTTCCCGTCCGGCGTGATGTTCCAGCTGCGCCGCTTCATCTGCTGCTGCCACTCCCGGACGCCGGGGCTGCTCGTGATCGGGGGGTAGGTCATCAGCGGGGGCTTGAACGGTGGGGTCGACATGACGCCTCCTCTGGATCGACTCGCTTCCAAAGGATCCCGTCCTCTCCAGGCAAGCAGCGAACCGCCGGCGGGACCACCAAACAGAGGTATCAGAGCCCCCTTTTCTGCACATTCTCGGCGGGGCGGAGCTTACGCGCGGAGTGGGGTGTCCAGAGCGGCGGTCGCGGTGCGAACGCGCCTGCTCTGGACACCCCTCGGTCCGGCGTCAGTCCCGGAGAACGATGTTCCTGTAGTAGTGCTTCAGGATCCTGGAGTGGCTCCAGCCCGCATCGGCCTTGTCGCGGGAGCCGTGCTGCGACATCCAGTTCCCGTCCTGCCAGGCGGGGCACGCCGTCGTGTCCTTGCAGTACTGCGCCTGGAGGATCTTCCCGCTACGGGTCATCCGGGTCTTCCACGTCGCGTCCACCGCGGCGCTCGCCGCCGCCGTCGCGGAGCCGGGCCTGTACACCTGGCTGGACGTGTCGTCGTGGACGTCGAAGCAGTCACCCCACGGCGTCCTGCGCGTCGAGTGCAGAGCCCAGTACCAGCCGTAGCTCTTCACGGCCATCGCCCCGGCACGCAGCGACGCCTTCGGCCAGCGCGGCCCCCACTCGTTGGGCAGGACGTTCTTGACGTAGTACTTGAACTTCACCCTCTCCACGCGCCCCTGGGACGTCCGGTACACGAGGATCGTCGTGGGCGGCTTGGTGTTCGTGCCGTCCGTCCTGCATTCGGTCGGCCCGGAGCTCAGCGGCTTGTGCGAGGCGTTCTGGTTCTTCAGGCGGGGGTTCAGGTCGCCCTTGCCGCCCTTTTTGAAGTCCTGGTGCGCGCCGCTGTAGTCGCTGTTGTAGTACACCCGGACGGTCTGGCCGGTGCGGTTCCAGACGGAGGCGGCGGCGTTCTTGACGCACTTGCCCTTGCCGCTGCCCTGGCCCTTGAACTCGTAGCAGCCGGGCTGCTTGGCGCCGTAGTCGGCGACCGAACCCCCGAGGTCCGAGACCGAGCCCTTGTTCCCGCTGTTGAAGTAGTAGCAGAACTCGCCGCTGTCGCACTTGCCATTGCGCTCCGCCGCCGAGGCGGGCGCCTGCGTGGCGGCGAGCACCGTTCCGCCCAGTATCACCGCGGTGAGTCGAGAGATCAGCGATAAGGTCCGTTTCGACACGGTGGCCCTCCTTTCCGTTAGAGGACTCGGGCGTTACCGGACGTTGTAGCCCTGGGAGCGCCAGAACGAGTTCGGGTTCGGGTTCGCCAGGTGCTCGTCACCGCTCGGGGACGCGTGCGTCTGCCGTCCGGGGCGCATCTCCACGTGGGTGTGCGCGGACGAACTGGACGACACCCCGCGCCACGCCTCGTTGGCGATGACCTGGCCCTTGCGGATCGACTGGCCCGCGCGCAGGGAATTGCGCGGATCGGTGTGGAGGTAGATCACCGTCCTGCGCAGCGAGGCGTTGTAGACGGCGATCGTGGAGAGCCCCGCTCCGCCGTCGCGCCCTTCCACGACACGGGTGACCTTGCCGCTCACCAGGGCGTAGACGTTCGAGCCGCGGCTGCGGGCGAAGTCGATGCCCTCGTGCCGGCCGGACCTGTGCTGGTAGCCGTCGAAGGGGCAGGTGAGCCGTCCGCCGCGGGCCTGGTAGAGCGCGAACGACATGTTCACGCGATTGCGCGGCGAGAGCTCGTGCGAGGCGTTCTGGTTCTTCAGGCGGGGGTTCAGGTCGCCCTTCTCGCCCTTTTTGAAGTCCTGGTAGATGCCGCCGTGGTCGCTGTTGTAGTACACCCGGACGGTCTGGCCGGTGCGGTTCCAGACGGAGGCGGCGGCGTTCTTGACGCACTTGCCCTTGCCGCTGCCCTGGCCCTTGAACTCGTAGCAGCCGGGCTGCTTGGCGCCGTAGTCGGCGACCGAACCCCTGAAGTCCGAGACCGAGCCCTTGTTCCCGCTGTTGAAGTAGTAGCAGAACTCGCCGCTGTCGCACTTTCCGTCGCGGTCGGCCGCCGAGGCGGGCGGTGCGGCCGCGACCGCCGTTCCTCCGATCGCCGCCGCGGCGGCGGCCACGGAGAGGACCTTGTTGAGCGTCGTACCCATGGTGTTTCTCCCTTTTCTCTTCGCCGGGATGGTCCCGGCGTGCTTGTTGCGGGGTCCTGGTGGAGTCAGCGGCGCCGGTACTCGCTCGACGAGGAGCACGCTGGCCTTGGCGCCCGGGGTCGGCTTCTCGCTCGCCCGCCGCGGATCGATCTGGGCCGCCTTGACGAGCGCCTCCATGTCCACACCCGGTAGTGAGGCCGCCTGAGCCGGCGTGGTCGTGGTCAGCGAGGTGAGCAGGGCGGCCGCCGCGAGGGTGGCCGCGCATGCGGACGGCTTCATCGGTTCTCCTGGTCGCGGATGAGCCGGGCTGATGCCACGGCGGGGCCGGCCGCCGCGGATCGCGCACGCGTCGGCGGGAGGGAAAGGCGGTGTTCGCAGGCAGGGACGGGACCCCGTAGGGGATGGACCGCCGCCCTGTCGAGCCACCGGGACGGTGGACGGACGCAGACCCGTCAGCAGCGCTTGCTGGTCGAGGCCCTGGGCCCGTCCGGGATCCAGCCGGCCGCCTGGGTGCAGTGCGCCAGCGTGCGGGTCCCGAGCGACCAGATCTGCTTCGTCCGGGTCCGGCACCGGGTGCCGTTCAGAGAACGGTCGGAATTGTCGGCGACCGCCACGCACGCGTTCCACGTCCGGTGAGAACCGCGGTAACCGGCCCAGACGAAGAGATAGGCCCAGTTCTTACCGCACCCCGTGAACTGCTTCACCGACGCGAAGGTCTGCCCGCCGTGCCGAATATGGGCGGTCGAGCCGATCTGAACGATGCTCCTACAGCCGGGCGCGGACTCGGCCTGCGCGGTCACGGGAATCGCGCCGATCGCCGGTACGGCCAGAAACGCCGCCAGCGTGCCCGTGGAGAGTCTCATCATCGAAGCCCCCTTGTGCCGCCACCCCCCTTGAGTGGCGGGCAGTGACCACCTTGCCGAGGGCCGCGCGGTGTCAGGTACCCCCTGTGACAGGTTCTGACATGCTCTTACACGGTCGGGCGCTACCGGACGACGTTGACCACGAAGTACACGGGACGGGCACTGGGAAAGAGTTGCCTGCCCTCGCCGTCGACCATCTTCCAGGCCACCCAGCACGACCCAGGAGCGGCCGGTGCGGTGACGGGAACACTGATCCGAACGCGGGCCCCCGGCCCGGTATCGGGAATCGGCACCTTCGCCGGAGTCAAACAGGTGCCGTTGTCGGCGGGCAGCGCCGCGCGTTGCAGAAAGCGCCCGTGCCAGTGGACGGCGCCCGCGTTCTTGAGCTCCCAGGTCTTGATGAACCGCTGCCCGGTCCTCACCACCGTGCCATCGGGAATCGTCACGTCGCCGACGAAGGCGCTCGCGTCGCCGGAGAAAAGCGGGGCCGTCGACACCGTCGTCTTCCGGGCCTCGGCCCCGACCTTCGGCTCCGGCTGACCTCCGGAGGCGAGCAGTAAGGACACCCCGACGCCCGCGCCGCCCAGCGCCCCGCAGCCCGCGACGATCGCGATGACACGGCGGCGCCGCCTCCGCGCGGGGCCGGGCGTGGGCACCACCGCCGACTCGTCCCCGTCCTCTTCTGCTCCGGAACCGGGGACGGCCGCTGCGGGGGCGCCGGAGGCGACGGCGTCCGAGCCGAGCGCGGCGCACCAGTGCTCCCGCCACTCCTCGACGTCGCCTCCGCAGGCCTCGACGAAGGCCTGCGTCGTCGTCCAGCTCGGGAACCTCGTTCCCTTGGCCGCCTCGTGCAGGGTCGCATGGCTGACCGACCGCGACTTGGCCGCCATGACCCGGAACGAGGGATTCCCCGCCTCCGCGCGCAACCGCCGGAGCCGCTCGGCGAACCGGTCCCGCGCGTCCTGACCTCCGGTAGAGGGCAACGCACCAGAGTCGCTCATGGTCCACCTCGTCAGACCGGTCGTCGGTGTCAAAGGGATCGGTGCAACAGTGACATGAATCGATCCACTCGGTAAGCCATTTCCGTTCGGTTGTGTTGATCACCTGACCGGGAATGGCCACGGCGTCGCAACGCGCGGGAAGGTCGCCTGATCGGCGCCGCCACCGATGCGAGCTCGGCCGGGTCGGACCTTGCGCACGGGGCCCGCCGATATGTGAACGGTCCATTTTCACATGGGGCCGAACTTGATCGCGAACATCTGGCGAACCGTGCGTGGACCTCGCGCTCTCGGAGGCGGGGCGTCCCGGCATGGGGTGGGACGGAGGGCCCGGCAGTCGGCTTCGGGATCCTGGGCGAACGGCTGAAATACAGGGATTGTTCACCAATTCAGCGCCCGCTTTATTCATTTTGCCGCTGCACCTTCAGGAGACCACGCTGATGTGAGGGGATTGCGACCTGGATGTCCCGGTCGAAGGAACATGTCACCACCTTGATCGGAGGGCGCCGCCAAGACGCCGAAGCAGGCCGCGGAGCCGTCCGCCGGTGTGCGCCCTCTCGGCAGGGTGGCGGACTCCTCCCGCATCCGCCGCGGCCGACGGCGAGTTTCTGGAGGACGCCCAGATCGCGGACCGGTCGGCGTGCGGTGTCCATCCCGCCCGGGATCGTCCCGGAGTCGCGAACGCACCTGGCCGAATTCGCCGAGGACGGGCCCGCCCGCCGCGGGTCGCCGGCCTTCCCGATCTCCACTTCCACGACCTGCGCCGATTCACCGGCGAGCACAGATCAGCTGAACTATGTCCGGAAATCGTGACATTCCGAGCTTGTTGCTGATCTTCAGGCCACAATCTCGTTTGCGGATCAGGTCGTCCTCGGTCGCCGTTCAGCGCCTGGGGAGGACGAAACGCATCGAGTTCGGGGGAGCGCCAACGCGATGGTGGTCAAGAACGATGAGCTGGTCGATCCGGTCGTGGCGGCCGAGCGGGGCCCGGCGCCGACCCGCACGCCCTATTGGACATGGCTGATCCCCGGCGGGCTGGCGCTGGCGGTCCTGCTGACCGGGCTGGGCACGCCGTCCCTGTGGCGCGACGAGGCCGCGACCATCTCGGTCGCCCGGCGGCCCCTCCCGGACATCCTCCGTCTGCTGGGCAACATCGACGCCGTCCACGGCCTGTACTACCTGCTGATGCACCCGGTCATCGCCGTCTTCGGCACGAACGAGTGGGCGTTGAGACTCCCTTCGGCGCTGGCCGGGGCGGTGGCGGTGGGCGGTGTCGCCGCGATCGGCGCCCGGCTGTGCTCGGCACGCGCGGGCGTACTGGCCGGGTTGCTGTGCACGGTGGCGCCGATGTTCTCCCGGGTGGGGCAGGACGCCCGGTCGTACGCGCTGGTCATGGCGCTCGCGGTGCTGGCGAGCCTGCTGCTGGTGCAGGCGACGCAGACCGGGTCCGCGCGATGGTTCGTCGCGTACTCCGCGATGATGGCCCTGTTGGGCGCGGCGCATCTGGTCGCGGCGCTGCTGCTGGCGGCGCATGGTGCGACCCTGCTCGTCCATGCCCGCCGGGCGGTGTTGGCCCGCTGGCTCGCGTCCGCCGGCGCGGCCGGGGCCGCGACCGCCCCGCTGGCCGCCCTGGCGAGCACACAGCAGTCCGCGATCGGCTGGATGAGCTCTCCCGGCTTAGCCGAACTCGGTGAGGTCGTCTCCGCGCTGACGGGGTCGTTCACGTTGATCGTCCCGATCGTGCTGCTGGTCCGCTCCAGGGGCACCGCGCCGCTGGTGGCGCTGGCGCTTCCGTGGCTGCTCCTGCCGCCCGTGGTCCTGCTGACCGTCTCGCTGGCCCACCCGCTCTACAACGTCCGGTATCTGCTGTTCTGCCTGCCCGCCGCGGCCCTGCTCGCCGGGGCCGGCCTTGCCCGGTTGCACCTCCCGCTCCAGGCCGTCGCGCTGGTGGCCGTCGTGGCGGTCGTCGTGCCGCCCCAACTGGCTGTTCGGAATCCCAGGGGACATCTGGACGACCTGCGCACCACGGAGAGAGTTCTGAGCGCGCTGTCCAGGCCCGGTGATGCCGTGGTGTTCCTTGAGGGCTTCGGACGGAGCATGTCCACCCCCTACCCGACCGGCTTCGCACGGCTCCGTGATGTCGGCCTGGCGCGTTCCCCCAGCGCCTCGGCCACCATCGACGGGGTGTCGGTTCCCGACTCCGAGCTCAGACACCGGCTGAGGACCGCTCCCCGCGTATGGCTGCTGACCGGCCTGGGGCACAAGGGCCCCGCGAGCCCCGAGGACGAGCGGAAGGTGGCAGCGCGGGCCGAGGCGCTCCGTCCCGATGGCAGCACGTATGCCCTTGTGGAGCGCCGCCAGGTCCGCCGTCTCCTGCTCAGCCTCTACGAACGACGTCCCGGCCGTTAGCGGCGGTTTCTACGGACCACCCAGTCGCCTGGTGACCGTGTCGAGTGTGGGCCAAGGAGGGCCGTCGCGCAGCGAGCGCAGGAGTTCCTCTCCGAATCGCCTTCCGCCGGGGAGTCGGTCGCCGAGTTCCCAGCGCCAGGCGGCGACCATCGCGAGGACGAGTTGCCGGCACTCGTCCAGCAGTCCTCGGTCGAGGTTCGGGTAGTGCTCGCAGACCGCCTCGGTGACGTGGGCGAGATCGAACTCGACGGGTCCGCGGCAGCACGTCTCAAGGTCGATGAACAACGGGCCGTGCTCCGTGTTGAGCAGATTGCCCGGATGCGGCTCACCGTGGAGTAGTTGCTCCACGGCGCCGCGGTCCTCGACCGTCCGCCGCAGGCTTGCGAGTCTGCTGCTGAGGAACACGCGGTCGGTGCCGTCGAGCTCTGGCGAGAGCTCCGGGTCGGCGACGACGTCTTGCGCCTGCGCGATGCGATCGGTGAACCGGGGGCTCGGCACGTCGACCTTGCGCATGCCTGCGTGGAGCCGCTCCAACGCTTTGGCGTAGTCGAGGGGTGCGGTGTGAGGTGCCACGGGTTCGTAGTAGGACCACAGCGTCACTGTGAAGCCATCGCGGGAGTACACACGTGGGTCCACCCGAGGTTCCAGGAGTCCCGTCGGGCATCCGACCTGGGCGAGCCGTTGAGCGAGCTCAACTTCTAGGTGTGCGTCCTCTTGCCCGACAGGGGCGACCCGGGCAAGGACGTCGCACGGCGTCAGCCGCAGCGCCAGCCTGTTGGAGCTGTGGAGGACGAGCGCGTCGTCGGCCGGCAGATCCAGCGATGCGGCGACCGAAGTCGCGGCCGCGATCGCGCGCGTGATGTCGGTCATCTCCACCGTCGGATCTTGGCACACCCGATCCACGATTCTCGGGGGCCGGCCACCAACACAGCGCGTGGACGGACGGGGTGTGCGAGCTGTGTGGGAGGCGGTGGGTGCCCAGCCCGCCGCCTCTTACCGCCTTCCGGCGGGGCAGAACCGGCCCAACAGTGCAAGGTGCAGCCGGAAAGGGGGCTACTGGAGCAAAACGTCATCGACGGGTGACGCGGGCTGGGCTGTACGCCCGACAGCAATGGCCAACGCCTTTCGGGACTTCAGGAGGGAACGTGCGCGTGCTCTTGTTCCCGTCAGGTGCGTGACCATCCGGCCTTGAGGGCTCGGGCCACATGCCGTGCGGGGGCAGTGCATGTTAGACGTCGAAGCGGATGCGACGACCGGGCCTCTGACGGCATCGAGATGCGGATGAGTGCTCGCGCGTATGTCGCCATGTATGGCCCACTTCACGTCCGGCGGCGCGTTTGGCGGCGGCGCTTGGGGGCGGCGCGCTTCAGCGGTGCCTTCTTACCGGTGGGCTGCTGTTGCGGTTTGCGGCCACGGGAGCTGTTGGGAGTGCGACCGCGGACGATGCCGATGAGTTCCTCCATGAGGTCGGTCGTCACAGCTTCAAGCCAGGCCAGACCGATCTGGGACTGAGGAGCGTCGGTCACGGTGCGGTAGGTGAGGTCTTTGCGGTGGTGGAGGCGGGCCAAGGACTGCGGGAGCAGCAGGACGCCGGCCCCCGACGCCACCAACCCGATCGCGTCAGCGGTGTTCTCAGGACGGGTGAAGGCGGGCTGCCCGGGACGGTCATCCCAGGTCAGGACGTCGTCGAGCGGTTCGAACACGTCCTCGTCGGCGAGATCGGCAAGCTCCACCTCCTCGACCGCGGCCACGGCGTGATCCTTCGGCACCACCACCACGGTCGTCTCCAGGTACAGCGGGATCACATGAAGGGCGGCGCGGTCGACGGGCAGGCGTACGAACGCCGCGTCCACACCACCGTCCCGCAGCAGGGGCACGACCTCGGCGGCAGGCATCTGCATCAGCCGAAGCGGCACCTCCCGCACCCGTTCGGCCCACACCCCCGCCCACTTCCCGGGCGTCACCCCTGGCACGTAGGCCAGCCGGAACTCAGCATCGGTCACTTCATCAGCCTAGCCACGACCGGGCGGCTCCCTCCCGCTGACTACCCTTGTGGTCATGAGCACGTCCAAGGCGAAGACGCCGCAGACCATGAAACCCGCGACCGCGGCCAAGAAGCTGGGAATCCTGCTGTCAGCAGCGCCCGCCGAGTTTCAGGAGGGCCCCGTCTCCCGAAACGAATTGAACGCGCTCCAAGCCGACCCGCCCTCCTGGCTCGCCGACCTGCGCCGCGAGGGCCCTCACCCCCGCCAGGTCGTCGCCGCCAAGCTCCGCGTCTCCGCCTCGGGCCTGGCCCGTGCCGGCATCACGGGCCCGCTCACCACTGCCGAGATCGAGAACCTGAAGGCCGAGAACCCCGACTGGCTGGAACGGGAGCGGGCCATCCAAGCCGAAGTCCGCAAAGAGAATCTCCGCCTCAAGCAGCAGCGCGCCAAGACCTGACTCACGCGAGGTTGGCAGAACCACGATGGTTCGCGCGCTGCGAGTGACGGTCCCCTGCTCGGTGACATAGGCGATAGCCGGTTCTCCGGTCACACCGCCAGTGGATGGCGCGCCCAGATCGTTCTCGGCAAACCGGCTCCTTTGCCGCCCGAACCCAAGGCGACTGTCTTCGCGCTTCCACCCGCGACCACGAAGTCTGATCGTGAGCGGCCCCGGGCTGCCTCATGGCAGAGTCCCTTCTGCGGCAGCCGACGTCAGCGAACCCGACCGGTGGCTGCCCTGAATGGCACCCGGCGGAAGGCTTACTCGATCAACCCGCTCGCGGTCGCCCGCCCCGCGGGCGGTTCGCGACGCCATTAGACGAGCGATGCGCGCGCATGTAGGCGTCTCGAAAAACCCTCCCGAGCGCGACGGCCGAGAGGGAGCGCCGGCGACGTCCCCGAGGCGGCCGGAGACTTGGGCCCGACGGGTACCGGGGGCGGGCCTGAAAACTCGTGCGTTCCCTGAGGCCATTGGTGACCGTGGCACCGTCGTGAATCAATGGGAACTGCGGGACGAAAGTACTTCGTCGTCGTCCCGGTCCCGGTCGGGGACGTCGACGAGCTTCGGGTCAAGGGAGTTCTTTGGTCCGAAACCTGTAACCCTTTGGCCGCCTTCTGGTCGCGTCGGGGCCCCGTCCCATCCCCCTCCCTGGCGATCAAATGGGCCAAAAATGATCGGCTCTCGCCCACGTGGTGCACTGATAGGGAGGTCAGGAGGGGCCCAGAGCAGGGAAAATGAGGCCGCCGCGATTAATCATGAAATGGCGGGTAGAGGGCAACCGACATTCCTTCCGAGGTCAAAAGAGGAAATCATGAGCGTTCCGGTGTGCGGAAACTGTGGCCGCGTCCGGTGCATCTGCTCTCCCACGCCCCATCCTGGCCCCCATCACCTCGATCACCCCTAGTCGGCACCAGCACCACACGGCCCCTCGACCCACGAGTCGAGGGGCCGCTGCGCGGCCGCGCCCGGAAGCCGCCGAAGATGTCTCGCCGCCATGTGTCGGTGGTTCCTCCCGAACGCGTCCCCAGGGCCGGAGCGGGGGACTCTGCGCAGGTCACGGCGCGTACACGCCGCTCGTCCGCCGGACGGATTCCGGCCCGGACACGCGGACAGGACGCGGGCCGGATAACCACGCGGCGCCGCCTCGGGCACGGCGGGGCCGCCGAAGGCGGAGTCTGGCGCGTGAAGGCCATCAAACGCAGCCGCTACGGCCGCCGAACTCGACCTCCTCCGAAAGATCATCCTCTGCGCGGACCGAACCGATCTCCACCATGAGTGACCACTTCGCCGGAACCCACAGGCTCCAAGAGTCACAGCCTGGAACGACGTCACGGACGGGACAGGGGCCGTAGCGCGCTCATCGCGCAGGTTCGCCGCGAGTGTTCAGCGGCCGCCGCGTCCTATCGTTCGTTTCGGGAGGTGGCGCGTGCGGCGCCGGCCCCGAGCACCAGGCCCACGCCCACCAGCCACCACTGCCCGGTGACGGCGGAGGCCACGACTCCGAGAAGCAGACCGGTTCCCGCGCCCAGCGTGAATCTCCCCTTGCCCACCGGTCCTCCTGATTGAGTGTAAAGTTATAGAGCCATGCAAACAATAGCAGGGGAGGGGATCGGCGCCGTGCCCCAGACGAGGCGGCAGTTCACCCGGCGGTTCGGGCGACGCCGCGCGGTGATCCTCGCGCCACTGGTGATCGCCATGTTGGTCCTGCCCGCGCTGACCCTGGCGCTGCGCTCGCGGCTCCCGGCCCAAGCGGCCCTCTCCGCTGACCCGGACGACAGGCTGTCGTGGCCGATTCTCAACGCGGTGACGGCGGCATGGCTGCTGGTGGGGACGGTGGCCTTGGCGGCATGGCTCCACCGTCACCGGCTCTCCCCGGTGGGAGTCCGCTGGCCCGCACCGTTCACCTGGGCCGCCGGGGCCGCGGCGTGCGTGCGGTCGCTGTCGCTGGTGACCGGCAACCTCGACGACGCCCGGCCCCAGGCGTTTCACCCGGCCTGGTGGGCGCACCCGGCGGCGATCGCGGTGATCGCCGCCGTCTCCGGCGCCGTCGGGTGGGTCCTGGCCGGAGGCGACCCCGACCTGCCCACGGCGACCGTCCGCCCGGGCCCGGAGGCGCCCCGGATCACGTTGGCGCCCCATCAGCGAACGGCCTGGTGCCGGTCGGTGGTGTCCCACCGCACGTTCGCCGTCGCGGGGGTGCTCGCCGGGCTGGGGCTTCTCGGAGTCTTCACCATGCCCGGGATCGCCGGCGTGCTGACGGTGATCCTCGCGGCCCTGCTCGCCTCGCACGCCACCGTCACCGTGCGGGTCGACCAGCGGGGCGTCACCCTCGCCCAGTCGATCCCGCGACGCGCCCTCATCATGGTGCCCTTCCACCACATCGAGCACGCGACGGCGGCGCCCTCACCCGCAGGGCTGCCCCGCGGCGCCTACGGGGTCGTCGCCGACGGTACGGTCTTCGGCTACCGCTCACGAGCATCCGGCCCGGCGCTGCGGCTCACCCTCTCCGGCGGACGCGAATGCGTGTTCACCGTCGAGGATCCCGAGACGGCGGCGGCGTTGATCAACACACGGCTGGACGACCTGCCGGTCCCCGGCTCCACCCGGGGGGCCTCATGCTGATCACCATCGACGAGACCTTGAACATCCCCCTGGCCGACCAGATCGCCGCCGCCGTGCGAGGCGCCGTGATCCGGGGCGATTTCGCCCCCGGCGACCGGCTGCCCCCCGCCCGGGAAGTGGCCACCGCGCTCGGCGTCAACCTCCACACCGTCCTGCGCGGATACCAGCAACTGCGCGAGGAGGGCCTGGTCGACATGCGCCGCGGCCGAGCCACGACGATCGCCGCGTCCGCCGACGCCGCCGGCCTGGCGATCACCGAGCACATCCGCTCGCTGGTGGACCTCGCCCGCCGCTCGGGACTCGACGAACACGACCTCCACACCGCGATCTCCCGCGCCTTCGGCACCACCTGACGGTCACCGGCGGCTGGACGGCTCGATCCTGGTCTCGATGGACGCTCAGGACCCCAGCACGACGAGCCTGCCCGCCCACCAACCGGAGCAGCTCACCTACCGGAGGCAACGCGCCGCCAGCACGCCTGCAATCGCCCCACGGTTCCGGGATGTCGGTGGCCGACCAGTCTCATCCCACGTAAAGGCCCTTCGGCATGTCCTGGGGACCAAGCCGGGGCGAGCGGTCAGCTAGCGAGCCGTATGACGCCAGGCCCCTGGAAGGTGGCGATGTCGACGCTGACCTCCACCACCCGGGTGGGACGCACACGCGTGCAGGGGGGCCGGCGCGGCCGTACCGGGCAGGCCACCGGCCCCAGCCGTGGGGGAGTACGCGGGCCAGGGCTGCCCGGGCCCGCCGGAGCGCAACAGCGCCCCGACCTGCTCGCGCGCCGCCCTCGGCAACGGGGAGGTCCGCCCGACCACCCGCAGCCGAGGAGACTCACGGTCGTAGCGGCCCAGCACGAGAATGCGGCGGCCCCGTGAGGGCGCCCAGGATGGCCAGAGTCTCATCGCGGTGCTTGATCTTCAGCCACCGGCACGCGTCAGGGGCGTGGGCTCGTCCGCGCGTTTGACGAACAACCCTTCGAAGCCGTGGACGGCGAGGAGCTCCAGCCAGAACCGGGCCTCACCGGCTTCGGCGGACTGTACTGACACGATCACCGGTGCGGAGCCCAAGACATGCCGGAGCAGCTGGCAGCGCTCGCGCAGGGAGCGGCGCCCGACGTCTTCACCTGCGGCCGCCGCTGGGGTATGCGAGGCGGCGTGCTGGGAGATCCTTGGATGCCTGGTTCCGGAACATTAAGGATTTAGGGCACGCCGCCTCGCTGATCTCCCTCCCCACAGGAAGGGCCACTAATCGTCAGGGAACAAAGGCAAGGGGCACACCATCAGCGGTGCGCCCCTTGCACAGGGGTTCAAGCTCCCGTATCTACGGGGGCGTATCAGGTGGTCACCAGCGGTACCAGCGGCCACGTCGGCCACCGGTACCGGCGGGCCGGACGACAAAGCCGATCAGCCAGATCAGCAGGACCGCGATCGCGATCCACCAAAGGATTTTCAGTGCGAACCCTGCGCCGACCAGGATGAGGAAGAGCAGCAGGACCAGTAGCAGCGGAACCATTGTGTTACCTCCCGGCGCCGGTATGCCCCCCACTTACCGATGTATTCCAAGAACCTTGCCGACCCACGTCCGCGGCGGCTGGAACACACAGACCACCAGGTCGCCGTGCCTGTGCGCGCTGGTGCGCGTCGCCCTCGTCCCCGGCTCCCACGCCGCCGCGCGCGCCGACTTCACCTGGCACGGAGATAGCGTTGCCGACCTGCCAGAGCTTCAAGGTCCAGCTCTAACGGCGCGGCCGACCCCTGGGTCGGCGATGTCACAGATCGATGCGCGCGCCGACTCCGGTGAGCGGGACGGCGAGTCGGTGTTCGGATGTTCCAGCGCTACTGGTCACCGGATCATAGGCGCGCAATTGGATCCTGGCGTCGCCGAACAGGCCCTTACCGCTCGTACTGCCGCACGGCCACGCGCGTTCACCTTCGGCGTCCTGGCCATCCGTCACGCGCAGACGCTGGAAGCCGAGGCCGCGTGCGCGGCAGGCCATCAGCTCCTTGACCTGGCGGCCCAGATCTCATCGCGGCGGGTGTGCATCCGGCTCGGCGAGGTTCTCGATGCGCTCTCGCCCTACGAGAGCAATCGAGCCGTCGCGGAGCTGCGGGAGGAGGCCGAGCCGGTGTTGCGAGGTTGCGGGCTCTGACAGCGGGGAGCTGTTGCCCATGTTCGCAATGCCGGCCGAGGCCGAGGAAGTCCTCGCCGAAGTGGGTGCCCGCTGCCGGGTTCGTGTCGACGACGCTCGATTGGTGCCGGTGGTGGCCACGAAGATGATCGCGGCCAGGGCCTCTCGGTCCCTATACCGCCGCCGCCCGCCGCCCTGGGGCGGCCTCGGAGCGGGCGGCACTACCCGCTGGAACAACCCCCACAACTCCCCAGGCACCAACCGCTCGACCATCTCCACGCACGACAGGCGAACGCTGACCTACCAACGAGATGCCGTCCAAGAGTCTCGACGAGCCGGGCAAGCGGCGCGAGGTCGTCGAGGTGCTGCGGGCGCAGCGCCGGGGTCGGCTGCGCGTCGGCGGGATGTCCAAGGGGATCGCCACCGCGATTCTGGCGGTCTTCCTGGTGGTCGTCACGGCGTTGTCGTCGGGGGCTGTCGAGGAGTTGCGGGATCTGCTGTGCTCGTCGGTCTGCGGGACCGGCATGCGGGACGCGGGGGCGGTTCCGATGACTTCGGGAATCGTCCGAGGCCGGGTCTGGTGCCGTCCCCGGCGGCAGGTAGCGCGCGGCCACGCACTGGGGTGCCCTCCGGCCCGTCGGGAGCCGAGGAAGTGAACGAGCCGCTGACGGGGCGCTGGTGGATCAGATGCCGAGCACGCGTGTCTCGCTGGAGCCAGCGCCGCCGGGCTCGGGCGGCACACCCGCCCCGGACGAGCCGACGAGCGCCCCCTGCAACGAGCCGCCGCCGGAGGTCCCTGCCGATGAACCGTCCCCGACGGTGTCACCGTCTCCGTGAGGCGAGCACAAGCAGCCGGTGATGCCGCAAGGGCGCTAAGACCGCTCCCAGAGAGAGGGGCGGCTTCCTGTTTTTTGCCGGTGGTCCTTGTTCGCGCGCAGCCTGCCCGGCTCGGGCTGTCCATCGTCGCCGAGACCGGCGGCGGCGTCGACCTGGAACCGGTGCCCGGCGGTGCCTTCGCGCGCGTCCGCTTCCTCGGCACATCCGAATACGCCCACCGACCGTGCCGGACCGAAGGTCAGGTGTGCGGGAGGACGAGGCGGAAGGTGGAGCCGCGTCCGGGGGCGGTGTCGAGTTCGAGGCGTCCGTTGTGGTTCTCGGCGATGGCGGCGGCGATGGCCAGTCCGAGCCCGCTGCCGCCATGGTCACGGGAACGGGACCGGTCGACGCGGTAGAAGCGCTCGAAGAGGTGGGCGGCCCTGTCGGGGGTGAGACCGGGCCCCTCGTCCGCGACCTCGATGACGCAGACCGGCGTCCCGTCCTTCAACGCAGGGGAAGGGCTGAAGCGGCCGTCTCGGTCGGTGCCGCAGGACGGGCCGGCGCGAGCGCTGCCGACGCGGACGTGGATGGGTGTGCCGGACGGAGTGTGCACCAGGGCGTTGGAGATCAGGTTGGTCAGCACCTGCCGGAGCCGGTGGGAGTCTCCCGTGGTTTCCACGAGTTCCAACTCTCCGGCGCCGTCGTCGAGGGGTTTCAGGGCGATGGGGCGGCCGGGGTGGCGGACGGCGGTGGCCCTGATCGCGTCCGCGGCGAGGGCGAGCAGGTCGACCGGCTCGGTGCGGTAGGCGGGTTCCTGGTCCAGCTTGGCCAGCAGGAGCAGGTCGTTGACCAGCACACTCATGCGTTCGGCGTTCTGGCGGATCAGCCGGTCGGCGGTGTGCCGCTCGGACGCGGGGAGATCCTGGTGGCGCAGCGACAGCTCGGCGAACCCCTGGATGGAGGTCAGCGGGGTGCGCAGCTCGTGCCCCGCGTCGGCGACGAAGCGGCGCAGCCGGGCCTCGGACGCCTCGTGTTCGCGCAACGCCCCCTGCAACCGCTCCAGCATGGTGTTCAGCACGCTCCCGAGGCGGCCGATCTCGGTGCGGGGATCGGTGTCGGTGACGCGTTCGTCCAGCCGTCCCGCGGTGATCTCTTCGGCGGTGCGCTCCATGCGGGTCAGCGGCAGCAGCCCGAGCCGCACCACCCATCGTCCAGCGATCACCAGGGCCGCCAGGGTGATCACCAGGACGACCGCGTTGAGCCACAGCAGTTTGGACATCGCGCCGTCGACGGTGTCGAGGGGGAGCGCGACGACGAAGACCTGCCCGTCGGGCGCGATCCCGCGCCGGACCCGCCAGCGCCCGTCGCCTCCGGTCGCGGGAAGGGTCGCGAGCCCGTCGTGGGGCATGGGCAGGCCGGCGGTGGTCCGCGGGAGGCGGGGCGCCGACTTGGGACCGCGTCCGAGGGATCGCGAGGAGAGCCGGCCGGCGTGGTCGTAGAAGAAGAGGCGGAACTCGGACGGAAGGTCGCCGTCGGACGGCGGTGGCGGGAGGGGCGCGCCGCGGCGCTCGGCGGAGTCGTCGAACCGGCTCGGCGTCGGCGGGAAATCGCGGAGCTGCTCGTCGACCCGACCGTGCAGCCACGACCGCAGAACCAGGTACCCGATCGCCTGCGAGGCCAGGACCGCTGCGGCCGCCAGGGCGGTGGCGCCCAGCACCAGCCGGCGGCGCAGCGAGCCGGGACCGCCGGGCAGCGGCCTGATCACGGCCCCGCCGACTCGGTGTGCTCGCGGGGCAACCGCAGGCAGTACCCCACTCCCCGGACGGTGTGGATGAGCGGCGGGTCGAATCGGTCGATCTTGCGGCGCAGGTACTTGACGTAGGTCTCCACGATGCGGCCGTCGCCGTTGAAGTCGTACCGCCAGACGTGGTCGAGGATCTGGTTCTTGCTCAGGACCCTGCGCGGGTTGGCCATCAGGTAGGCCAGCAGGCTGAATTCGGTGGGGGAGAGCGGGACGTACTCGCCGGCGCGGTGCACTTCGTGCGCACCGGCGTCCAGGACCAGGTCGGCGTAGCGCAGCACGTCCTCCCCGGCAGTGTCACCGACGTCGGCCGCGCAGGACCGGCGCAGGATCGCCTGGACGCGCAGCAGCACCTCCTCCAGGCTGAACGGCTTGGTGACGTAGTCGTCGGCCCCGGCCGCCAGCCCGGCGATACGGTCCTGGACGTCGCCGAGCGCCGTCAGGAACAGGATCGGGGTGTCGACGCCCACGGCCCGCAGGCCTCCGGTGACGGCGAGGCCGTCCAGGTCGGGGAGCATCACGTCGAGGAGGATCAGGTCCGGGTGGAACCGCTCGACGGCGAGCAGGGCGCCCTGGCCGGTGTCGCAGCTGTCCACCTCGTAGCCCGCCAGCCGGAGGGTGGACTCCAGCAGGACGCGGATGCCGTCCTCGTCCTCCACGACCAGCACGCGCCGCGGGGGCTGCTCCGCGTCCTGCTCAGCCATGATCGATCACCTCACCCCCGGTCTCAGCGAGCCGCGCAGTCGTAGAGGGTAGCGGCCCCTCCCCTCCCAGCGGCGCCGCCGGGGCCGCCGGGGCCGCCTCCGGTGGGCGTGCCGGAGCCGCCGTAGACCGACGGCGCCACGGCCCGGCAGTGGCCGGTGACCCACGCGGTCCGCCGCGCGGCCGCGCTGTCTCGGCTTGGGAACGGGCCACCGCCGCCCGGCGTCGCGGAGGCGAGGACGAAACGGAGCTCGCCGCTGTGCGTCCACCGCTCAAGCCGCCGGACGGACGGTGCGTCGTCGGCCGAGGTGAAGCCACCCATGCCGATGACGTGCGAGTCGCTGTGCAGGATGAACGCCGACGCCGCCATCGCGCCGCCCTCGACGGCCAGCGTGATCCGCGCGGAGCCGGAGTTGCGGCGCGCGTAGTCGAGGATCTTGCGCTGGTCGGCGGTGAGCGCGGCCGCGTCCCCTGGCCCGCCTCCGGGCGGGAAGGGCCCCGGCGGAACGGGCCCGCCGCGCGACATGCCCTCCGGCACGGCACCGGGCGTCGCCGGGCCTGACGGGAGGCCGCGCGGCCCGTCCTGGCCGGGCCGGGTCCGTCCGTCCCGGCCGGAGGAGGGCATCCTCATCGGTCCCGCCGCCGGGATGACGGCGCTCATCGACGTGGGCCCGTCCGCCGGGACGAACGCGGCCCACGCGCCCGGCGCGACCAGCACCGCCGCCGCTGCGACCGCGAGCGCGATGGGCAGTAGCCGGGCCGTTGCCCTGTGGGGGGACGACCCCCCACGCCTCCCGGAACGGCCCGGGGACCAGAACGCGGCGCACAGCAGCACGACCGCCGCCGTCCCGGTCACGGCCACCGGCCACACCAGCCACCCGTGCCATTCCGGCGCCCGCCGGATGACGACGACGGCCCACGCCGCCGTGACCGCGACCGTGACCGCCGCGACCGGAGCGGGCCACCGTTCGCCTGCCCGTTGCGCGCGGACCAGCACGGCCGCCAGGCCCCCGCACAGGGCACCGATCGCCGGGGCGAGCTGCGTCGTGTAGTACTCGTGGAAGATCCCTTCCTGCATGGAGAACACCCCGGCGCACACCACCAGCCACAGGCTCCACAGGACCCATCCCGAGACGGGAAGGGCCGTAGCCTCCGGCAGGCGGCCGCGGCGGCGCAGCACCGCCACCGCCACCGCGGTCACGACGGCCACCGCGCACACCGGCAGCAGCCAGCTGATCTGGCCGCCGACCGCGTCGCCGAACATCCGCAGCGGGCCGGTGCCCCCGCCGAACGGCGCGCCCGGCCCGCGCGGCGCCCCCGAACCGCCGGGAGGGGCGCCTCCCGGACCGGGACCGCCGGGGCCGGGGCCCTGCCCGAAGACGCGGCCGAGGCCGTTGTAGCCGACGACCAGGTCCCAGGCCGAGCCGTCCTCACTGCCGCCGATGTACGGCTTGTCGCCAGGCCACACCGCTACCATCGCCACCCACCACAGCGACGAGACGGCCAGGACCGCGCCCGCCGCCGCCAGCCGCCAGATCCTCGCGATCCAGGGGCCGCCCGCCCCGACGAGCCAGGCGGCGGTGAAGGCGGGCAGCACCATCCACGCCGCGAGCATCTTGGTGACGAACCCGCAGCCGATCAGGAACGCGGCCCCGCACAGCCACCACGTCGCCGCCCGCGCCGCGGGTTCCCGCACGGCCCGGGTCAGCGCATACGCCGCGCCTACCAGCAGCAGGAGCAGCGGGGCGTCGAGATTGTTGCTGCGGGTGATCGCGACGGTGACCGGGGTCAGTGTCAGGACGAGCGCGGCGACCAGCCCGGCGACCTCACCCGCCCAGCGGCGCACCGTCCGGTGCAGCACCAGTACGGCCAGGACGCCCTCGACCACCTGGGGCAGCAGCAGCGACCAGCCGTGCAGCCCGAAGACCTTGCTACTGATCACCTGTGGCCACAGCCCGGCCGGGGGCTTGTCCACGGTGACCACGCCCGCCGGATCGTACGAGCCGAACATGAAGTTGGTGAAGCCACCCCCCATCGACTTCACCGCCGCCGAATAGTACGTGTTCCCCCACCCCAGCGAGTTGAGCGACCACCCGTACAGGACGCAGGCGGTGGAGAGGATCGCGCCGAGCGCGACAGCGGGCGCCCAGCCGGGCAGGGAGCGCGGCCCGGCCGCGGGCGGCTGCGGAGGGGAGTCGGCCGAGGCGACGACGTCGGAGCTCATGAGGTTTCGCTTTCATTGAGGGTTTCGCCGAGGGACGGTGAGCGGCGGCGGAACACCGCCGTCCGCAGCACCACGAACCGGATCGCGGTGACCAGCACCGAGGCGACCGCCAGAACCAGCGTCTCGGCGGCATGCGACGCGCCCGGATCGGCCTGCTGGAACAGCAGCACGCCCGCGGACGTCACCGAGTACCCCACGGTGAACAGGGCCCCGGCGCCCAGATGCGCGCGGCCGGCGCCGACCGCGGACCCGCGGAAGGTCAGCCGCCGGTTCGCCTCGGTGTTGAGCACCGTCAGCACCACCAGCGACACCAGGTTGGCCAGCGCCGCGGGCCACCACGACCGCAGCAGCCAGTACAGCAGCGCCTGCCCTGCCGTGGAGACGACGCCGATCGCCACGAAGCAGACCAGCTCCCAGGTGAGCGCCGTCCGCCTGCGGGCGGGCGCGAGCACCGCGTCGGGGTGCTCGGCGGACGGCGCGGCCCGTCGCGGCACCGCGACGTCGGCGGCCCCGGACGCCTTCAGCCTCGCCATACGCCACATCCCCTTCAGATCGTCCAGCGCCGTCCGGACCACGCGGACGCGGGTGTCGACGTCCTCCACCCAGTCGACCGGCACCTCGTGAACGCGCAGCCCGTTGTGCTCGGCGAGCACCAGCAGTTCGGTGTCGAAGAACCACGCGTCGTCCTCGGTGACCGCGAGCAGCGGCCGGACGACCCGCGTCCGCGCGGCCTTGAAGCCGCACTGCGCGTCACTGAACCGGGTGCCGAGCCCGTGCCGGAGCAGCGCGTTGTAGCAGCGCGAGATCAGCTCCCGCCGCGGCCCGCGCACGGTGCGGGCGCCGGGCGCGAGCCGGCTGCCGATCGCCAGGTCCGAATGCCCGCTGGCCAGGGGCGCGAGCAGCGGCAGCAGCCCGTCCAGCCCGGTCGACAGGTCCACGTCCATATAGGCGACGATGTCGGCCTCGCTCATCGCCCACGCCGTTCGCAGGGCCAGACCGCGCCCCTTGCGGCTCAGGTGCAGCACGCTCACCCCGGGCAGCTCGGACGCGAGCCCACGCGCGACCAACAGCGTCCGGTCGGTACTGGCATTGTCGACAACGGTGACCCGCCACGCGAACGGCAGGTGCTCCAGCAGATAGGCGTGCAAAGTGTGCACGCAGCCGGGAAGCGCCCGCTCCTCGTTGTGGACGGGCAGGACGATCTCCACGGTCGGCATCGCGGACGGTTCCGCGGCCGGGACGGCAGGGGGCTGGAAGGGCTCGGCGGCATTGTCCGCGGCCGAGCCGACCTCACTGGACGCAGGCGTCATGGGATCCTCGAAAGGCAGGGGGCGGGAAGTGCGACCGCGCCAGGCACACGGGGACGCCTGCCGCGTCCCGGAGCGGGGGCCCATGACACTCCCGGAACACCCGGAAGATCAACGGGGAAAAAGCAGGGAATTCGCCGAGAGTCTTCTCGCGCCGCAAAGACCGCCAGGTGGGAGCGCCTCACGAGCCCAGGCGCCGGGAAGGGCGGCGATCCCTTCCTCACCGCGAAGGACGCCACTGCCGACCGGATCGCCGGGCTGACCGCGAGCGGGGACAACTATGTCGCCGAGACGTTCAGCCTGGACGAGGTCATCCTGCGGGTCCGCGCGATCCCGCGCCGGACCAGACGCTCGGACGCCGATGCCGAAGACGGGGTGCCGCGCTCCGCGGATCTCGAACTGGACCGGATTCCGGCCTACGACCTCGGTGGCGGCAGCCAATGGTGGAGTCCAACGGACGATCATCACGCTTCGCGAGATGGGCTCGGCGCTATCGCGGCCGATGCCTGCCGTCGGGTCGCCGCCCAGGTGCTTCGACGTGTACAGGTCATGGAGTGACCGCCGAGTCACCAAATGAGATGGCTTCTAAAGCTGTTTCCTCACAGCTCCAGCAAAGCCCCGACCTACCCGGCTACCGCGACGATGAGAGGGCATAGCTCACGACGGTGAGATGTTCGTGGAGGCGGACCATGGCCGAGACGGAGCCCCCAGCCGATGGCGTGCAGAATACCCACTCCGGAACGTCTGATGTCGTCCTGCAGGCCCGCGAGATTCAAGGCGGAGTTCATTTCCACCAGGTACCTACGGAACGGATGCCGCCGACACCACATCAACTCCCGGCTGACGTGTGGGGATTCACCGGGCGTCACCCGGACCTAGAGCAACTCGACGCCCTGCTGGCCACTCGGCCTGCGCAGCAACCTTGAGCGACGGCGTTGGCTGTCCACTGGGCCCACCGCGTTCTCGATCACTTCCCAGATGGGCAGCTGTATCTGAATCTGCCTGTCCCGCACTTACGCCTACCAACTCGCTAAGAGCAACGAGCTTCCATGCAGGGTGTTTCGGGTCGGCAACTGCTATCGGGTGCCAACGGCAGACCTTCTCGCCCTCCTCGGCGCGGATGGAAGGGCGACTGTCTGAGCAGGCTTCAGTGATGCATAGATGCCGGTGTGCACGACCCTGCCTCGCACAGGGCCTTATCGATGGCGCGGTTGATGGTTGCCTGGAGTGGATCGGCGCCAGGACCAGACTCGTCTCTCGCATCGGTGAGCAATCCTGGCGGTGCTGGAGAGCCAGCCGCCCTACCCTCCCAGGGCGATTGCCGACCGCTGGACCCGAACTCAAGCCGCGTGCTACGGCATTGTGAGCTTCTCGCCAACGGGCGCTCACAGTGCGGCAGGGAGCTGCCACCCCACCGCGTGGGATGAAGATCTTGCTCCAGGGTGGCTGCGCGGTTGTCCGATCGACCCGCCGTGGGGGCCCGGACCTGACGCCGGGGTCCGTCATGATCACGCCGGAGCCCGGTGACAGAAGATCTCGGGGTTCGTTCTCGATCTTGCTTGCAGCGCTCTGACCTGGGGAACTTGGGAGCGGGCGACGGGAATCGAACCCGCGTAGCCAGTTTGGAAGACTGGGGCTCTACCATTGAGCTACGCCCGCCGGCGGGGCGAGGGGGTGGTCCCTCAGGCGCCATCCCGTAGCGTACAGGGTTCCGGGAGTGGACGGGTTATCCGGGCGCGCGCGGGGTCCGGTCGGCATTAGACTTCACGGGTCGCGTGGTGCGGCGGGCTGTAGCGCAGTTTGGTAGCGCACCGGCTTTGGGTGCCGGGGGTCGTGGGTTCAAATCCCGCCAGCCCGACCCTGAGACGGGGCGGCCTGGGGCCGCCCCGTCGTTGTTTTTTATGGGGTCAGCAGGCGGCGGGCCTCGGTCGCCGCGAGGATCAGGGCTGATTCCAGGCGGTCCGGGCGGCGG
This sequence comes from Actinomadura litoris, assembly GCF_009733595.1. GTDB lineage: Bacteria > Actinomycetota > Actinomycetes > Streptosporangiales > Streptosporangiaceae > Spirillospora > Spirillospora litoris. The sequence continues at coordinate 568,667 of NZ_WOFH01000006.1, forward strand.
CCGCCCGCGCTTGCCACCGGGCCTTTTCCGCCCGCCCCGCCGCCCAGTTCGGACGCCGCGTCGCCCAGTAGGTGGCGGGCCTGGACGGTGTCGGACGAGACCGCCGCGACCAGGGTCGCCTTGGTGGCGGAGCGGGTGCCGAGTATCACCGCGCCGGGGCGGCGGGTGAGGACGCGGGTCGCCAGCGGGCGCAGGTCGGGGGTGTCCACGATCTGCGCCACGAGCCAGCCGCCGGGGAGGCGCTCCGCGGTTTCCGCCAGGCGGTGGGCCTGGGTCGTCAGTTCTGTTTCGCGGAGGGTCTCCAGGGTGCGTTGGGTTTCCGCGAGGGTCTCCAGACGTTGGCGGAGGCGGGTCGGTGCCTCGTTCGGGGGGACGTTCAGGAGGTTCGCGAGTTCGGTCAGCAGGGCGCGCTGGTGGTCGTGGTGGCGGAGCGCGTCCGCGCCGGTGAGGGCCTCGATCCGGCGGAGGCCGGTGCCGATGGACGATTCGCCGACGATGTGCACCGGGCCCGCCTGGGATCCGTGGCCGACGTGGGTGCCGCCGCAGAGTTCGCGGGACGCGTCGCCGATGTCGACGATGCGCACGTGGTTTCCGTACTTCTCGCCGAACAGCGCGGTCGCGCCCGCCTTCTCCGCTTCGGCGCGGCTTGTTTCCCAGACGTGGACGTCCGGGTCGTCCAGGAGGTAGTCGTTCACCAGGGTCTGGATCGTGTCGATGTCGATCGGGGTGAAGTGCGCGAAGTCGAACCGGAGGCGGCCGGGTTCGACGCGGGAGCCGCGCTGGGCCGCGTGGTCGCCGAGGACGCGCCGGAGCATCGCGTGCAGGACGTGGGTCGCGCTGTGGGAGCGCGCCGTCGCCGCGCGGCGGGAGGCGTCGACGAGTGCCTCTGCTTCCTGGCCCGGACGCACTTCGCCTTGCAGGACCTCGACCTTGTGGATGTGCAGTCCGTCCAGGCCGGGGCGTGTGTCCAGGACGCGGAGGACGCCGTCGGTGGTGCGGAGGGTTCCGGTGTCGCCGACCTGGCCGCCCGCCTCCGCGTAGAAGGGGCTCCGGGAGAGGATCACTTCGACGGTGTCGCCCTCGCGCGCGCTTGGCAGCACCTCCGTTTCGGAGAGGAGTGCCAGCAGGCGTGTCTCGGACGAGGTCGTCTCATATCCGACGAAGTCGGTGAGGCCGTGTTCGGTGACGATTCGCCGGTACAGGTCTTGGCGCGCCACCGCGTCGCCCTTGCGTCCTTGCCCTGCTCGGTGGGCCTGGCGGCGTTGGTCTTCCAGGAGTTCGCCGAACGCGTCCATGTCCACGGTGAGGCCCGCCGAGCGCGCCGCGTCCAGGGTGAGGTCGATGGGGAAGCCGTAGGTGTCGTGCAACTCGAACGCGGTCCGCCCGGAGAGGGTGGTCTTCGCGGTGCTGATCGCGGTGTCGAGGAGGCGCGAGCCCTGGCGCAGGGTTCGCTCGAAGCCCTCTTCCTCGGCGGTGACGACCTGCCGGATCAATTCCCGGTGGGGTTCCAGTTCAGGGTGGGTCACGCTCGCGGTCAGCGGCGCCAGCGCCGGCTCGTCGATGCCGAGGCGGCGGACGTGGCGGATCGCGCGGCGCATGAGGCGGCGCAGCACGTAGCCGCGGCCGTCGCGGGAGGGCAGGACGCCCTCCGCGATGAGGAAGGCGATCGAGCGCGCGTGTTCGGTGACGACGCGGAACGAGGTCGAGGTCTCGCTTCCGTCGCGTCCCGGATATTCGCGGCCCGCCATTTCCCCGACGCGTCGCAGGGTCGGGGAGAGGAGGTCGGTCTCGCAGACGGTGTCGACGCCCTGGAGGATCGCGGCGAGGCGGTCGAGGCCGAGGCCGGTGTCGATGTTCTTGGACGGAAGTTCACCCAGGATCGGATATCCGTCCTTCGCTGGGCCCTCGCCCCGGAGGTTCTGCATGAAGACGAGGTTCCACAGTTCCTGGTAGCGCTCGCCGTCCACCGCGGGGCCGCCCTCGCGGCCGAATGCCGGGCCCCGGTCGTAGTGCAGTTCGGACGAGGGACCGCACGGGCCGGGCGTGCCCATCGACCAGAAGTTGTCCTCCATGCCGAGCCGCTGGATCCGTTCCTGGGGGACGCCCATCCGGCGCCAGAGCCGTTCGGCCTCGTCATCGTCCTTGTAGACGGTGACCCAGAGGCGTTCGGAGTCGAGGCCGTAGTGGCGGGTGAGCAGCTCCCACGCCCAGGAGATCGCCTCCGGCTTGAAGTAGTCGCCGAAGGAGAAGTTGCCGAGCATCTCGAAGAACGTCGAGTGCCGGGTCGTCCGGCCGACGTTCTCGATGTCGCCCATGCGCGCGCATTTCTGCACGGACATGAGCCGGGGATGGTCCGGGACGTCCTCCCCGAGGAAGTAGGGCTTGAACTGGTTCATGCCCGCGTTGGTCAGCAGCAGCGTCGGGTCGGACTGGACGAGCGGGCCGGACGGGACGGCGTGGTGGCCGCGTTCCCGGAAGAAGTCCAGAAAGGTCGAACGGATGTCAGAAGAGCGCATGGGACGGCCTCACGAGGTCGATGGGATGACGGCGCACACCGCCGAGCCGGGCCGGGCGCGACTGCCCGTTCCCCGGCTCGGCGCGGCTAGCTCGCCGTCCCACCTCGTGAAAGACCATCGGATTTCCCGCTCGATTCGCCTGTGACCCGATCACGCTACCAAGCGGTGCCGCTCCGCCGCACTTCCTTAAACGCTGCGGGAGCGGTACCGGGGCGGCCTCAGGACGACCGGAGCGCGTCGAGTTCGGCGGTGCGCGTGTCGTAGTCGGCGCGGGCGGCGTCGATCTCGTCGAGGTGGGCCTCGGCCCAGCCGACGAGGGCGCTGGCGGCGTCCAGGAGGGTCGCGCCGAGCGGGGTCAGCGCGTAGTCGACGCGGGGCGGCATGACCGGGAACACGGTGCGGCTGACGATGCCGTCGCGCTCCAGGCCGCGCAGCGTGACCGTGAGCATCCGCTGGCTGATGCCGTCGATCTCCCGTTTGAGCTCGGTGAACCGCTTGGTGCCCTCGCCGAGCATCGCGATCACCTGGAGCGACCACTTGTCGCCGACGCGGTCGAGGATCTCGCGGGCGCGGCACATCGAGGGGCGGTGCTCGCGGAACGCGTTCGGCTCCATGGTTCTCTCCAGGTGACCGGGGCAGTTAAAAGTGCCTTCTTGTGCAGGTATCCGGGGCGGAAGCACGATGGAGGCGGTTCCGATCCAGAACCGCCTTACTCTTCATAACAATAGGAGACACGATGACCGCCCAGCTTGTCGAGATCCCCGGCTACGTCGCGGGCACCTGGACGATCGACCCCGTGCACTCCAGCGTGGGCTTCGCGATCCGGCACCTGATGGTCAGCAAGGTCCGGGGGCGGTTCGCCGAGTTCGAGGGCACGATCGTGACGGGTGAGGACGTGCTGGACTCCTCGGTGACCGCCACCATCGACCTCGCCTCCGTCGACACCGGCAACGCCCAGCGCGACGAGCACGTCAAGGCCGCCGACTTCCTGGAGGTGGAGAAGTACCCGTCGATGACCTACCGCTCGACCGGCCTGCGGCGCGAGGGCGACGGGTTCGTCCTGGACGGGGAGCTGACCCTGCGCGGCGTCACCCGCCAGGTGCCGCTGCGGCTGGAGGTCGGCGGCTTCGGCCCCGACCCGTTCCTGCAGGACGACCCGTTCAGGGGGGCCCGCGCCGGCTTCACCGCGACCGGCGAGATCAACCGGCTGGACTTCGGCGTGGGGGACGACGGCACGATCCCCGGCGGCGGGCTCGCGCTGGGGGAGAAGGTGCAGCTCGTCCTGGAGATCGAGGCGTCCCTCCAGGTCTGACCGCCGGGCCCTCCGGAAAACCCGGCGTTCAACCTCCGTTTCCCTGTCGTTCCGACATCTCGCCGTATCGGGCGAGATCATGCGAGAAGGGTGAAATCTGCCCTTGATGCCGTGATCGTGGGGGCCCAGGATGGCGCGCGGGGGCGTCACGAGGCGGAGGGCGCGGAGCGACGCGGAGGGACGCGGATGCCGAACGGGACGTCCGGCACCGGGACGGGGACGGCCGGCGCGACCGGGGAGGGCGGCCGCCGCGCGCGGCTGGCGGCGCCGGGCATCGTGGGGCTCCTCGCCGCGGTGATCACGGGGGTCACGACCTCGCTGGACGCGCTGGAGCTGCCCGGCCCCGCGCAGCTCATGGTGACCGGCGGCGTCGCCGCGCTCGCCGGGGTGGCGGCCTGGGCGGCGCAGCCGCCGGGCCCGGGGGACGGGGGCGACCAGCGGGAGGTCGCCGGGCGGCCGCCGGCGCAGCTCCCGCCGGTCATCGCGCACTTCACCGGCCGCGGCGAGCCGCTGGACGCGCTGCGCCGCGCCGTCGCCGACGGCACCGCCTCGCCCGCGTCGCCGCTGGTGGTGTCGCTGCACGGGCCGGCGGGGGTGGGCAAGTCGGCGCTGGCCGCCCGGTTCGCGCACGAGATCGCCGACGACTATCCGGACGGGCGCCTCTACTTCGACCTGCGCGGCGCGGGGGACGCCCGGGTCCGCCCGGAGGAGGTGCTGATCGGGTTCCTCCAGGCGCTGGGCGTGCGGCTGGCGACCGACCCGGGGGGCCTGCCGGAGCTGCAGAAGCTGTGGTGGACGTGGACGCGCGGCCTGCGCCTGCTCGTCCTGCTGGACAACGCCCGCGACGGCGACCAGGTGAAGGCGCTGCTGCCGCCGGGCGGCGGCAGCGTGGTGCTGGTGACCTCGCGGCAGCCGCTGCACCTGCGCGGCACCTTCGACCGGAGGCTGCCGGAGTTCAGCGCCGCCGACGCCGTCGAGCTGCTCGGGCTGCTGGCGGGCCGGGAGCGGATCCTCGCCGACCCGGACGCGGCGGCCGAGATCGCCGACCTGTGCGGGTACCTGCCGCTGGCCGTCGGGATCTGCGGCGGGCGCCTGGCGGCCCGCGAGTCCTGGACGCCGCGCGCGATGGCCGACCGGCTCCAGGACGAGCGCCGCCGCCGGCTGGACGAGCTGGAGACCGCGCGGGAGATCGACAAGAGCGTCCGCGCGAGCCTCGCGCTCAGCTACGACGACTGCAGCCGCACGCAGCGCCGCCTGCTGCGCACGCTCGGCCTGCTGGCGGTGCCCGACGTCCAGGCGTGGGCGGCGGGCGCGCTGCTCGGCGTGTCGGACCTGGAGGGCGACGACCAGCTGGAGGCGCTGGTGGACGCCCAGCTCGTCGAGTGCTCGGGGACGGACGCGACGGGCGCGATGCGCTACCGGCTGCACGACCTCGTCCGCCTCTACGCGCAGGAGCGGGCCGAGCGGGAGGACACCGCGGCCGAGCGGGACGCGGCGGTCGAGCGCGTCCTGGACGGCTACCGCGAGCGCGCCGAGCGGGTCGCGGCGAGCCGCTGGCCGCAGGACTGGCAGCGCGGGGCCGGGCAGGTGCCGGGGCCGGAGTACTCGGCGGTGGACTGGCTGAGCAGTGAGCGGCTGGCCGTCCTCGCGCTGCTGGACCAGGGCGCGGGCCGCGGGATGTGGGGGCTGGTCTGGCGGCTCGGCCGGGCGTCCTGCTCGATCTTCCACTCGCTGCGCGTGTTCTGGCCGGAGTGGCGCGCGGCGGCCGAGGTGACCCACCGGGTCGCGGCGCACATGGACGACGAGCGCTCGCTGGGCATCGCGCTGCTGGAGCGCTCGTCGGTGGAGGGCAACCAGGGCCGCATGGAGAACGCGCTGGCCGACGCGTCCGCCGCGCTCGCGCTGTTCACCTCCGCCCGCGAGACGTGGTGGCGGGCCCGCGCGCTGCGCACGATGGGCATGTGCATGCGGGACGAGGGCAACCTCGACGAGGCCCAGCGCTACCTGCTTGAGGCCATCGAGGAGTTCCGGCGGGAGGACGACGCGTGGTGGCAGGCCCGCACCCAGCGGAACCTGGCCGAGCTGCGGCTGGCGCAGCGCCGCTTCGAGGAGGCGCGCGGCCTGCTCGAAAGCTCGCTGGAGGTCTTCCAGCGCAACGGCAACCGCTACTCGGAGGCGCAGACGCTGCGCGCGCTCGGCGAGGTGCTCGCCTCCGAGGCGCGCCGGCTCCGCGCGGCGGGCGACGACGCGGCGGCCGAGATCAAGTACAGCCTGGCCGCGCCCGCGCTGGAGCGGGCGGCCGAGGCGTTCCGGCTGCGCGGCGAGCAGTGGGAGGAGGCGCGCTGCCTGCGCGCGGCGGGCGAGGTCGGCGACCTGCGCAACGGGCTGCGCGAGCTGGCGTTCGTCCGGCACGCCGAGCAGATGCTGGACGCGCTGGGCGACACCTGGGGCGTCGCCCGCACCCGCATCTCCGAGGGCCGCGCGCTCGGCCGCCTGGGCCGCCACGCCGAGGCCGCCGCCGCGCTGCGCCGGGCCGTGGCCGACTTCGACGAGGTGGGGAACCGCTGGTGGCAGGCCCGCAGCCGGCGGACGCTCGCCGAGATCCTGCTGGACGGGGGCGCTCCCGCCGAGGCCGCCGAGCCCGCGCGCGAGGCGCTGGAGCTGTACCAGAGCCTCGGCAACGCGGCGGGCGTGGCGCGGGCGCGGTCCGTCCTGGACCGCGCCTCGGGATCCGGTGGGCAGTAGGGAGCAGTGGAAAAGGGGCGGGCCCCTGACCGGCGTCCGGTGTTGGTCAGGGGCCCGAAGTCTCGACTGTCTGAGGGGCTGGGAGGTGCCCCCTGCGAACAGCTCAGCCGAGACCGTTCTTGATCGCGGTGATCAGCTCACCGCCCGTCGTGTCTCCGCTCAGCTCCCAGAAGAAGGAGCCGCCGAGGCCCTCGCCCTTGGCCCAGGCCATCTTCCCGCGGATGGTGGCCGGGGTGTCATAGCTCCACCAGTCGCTGCCGCACTTGGCGTAGGCGGTGCCGGCGATGGTCTTGTTGGCCGGGCACTTGTTCTTGAGGACCTTGTAGTCCTCGATGCCCGCCTCGTAGGTGCCGCCCGCGGGACCGGTGGCGGTGCCGCCGGGGGCCTCTTCGGTGACGCCCGTCCAGCCGCGGCCGTAGAAGCCGATGCCGATCAGCAGCTTGTTCGCCGGCACACCGAGCCGCTTCAGCTTGCCGATCGTGTCGGCCGTGTTGAAGCCCTCGTGCGGGATGCGGTCGTAGCGGGTCAGCGGCGAGTGCGGCGCCGTCGGGCCCTTGGCGTCCCAGCCGCCGAAGTAGTCGTAGGTCATCGGGTTGTACCAGTCGACGTACTGCGCGGCGCCTCCGTAGTCGGTGGCGTCCATCTTGCCGCCCTCGCTGGCGTCGGCGGTGATGGCCGCCGTCACGAGGTTGCCGGTGCCGAACTTGGCCCGGACGGCGCCCAGGAGGTTCTTGAACGCGTCCTTGCCGCTGGTGTCGCAGCTCAGGCCGCACGCGTTCGGGTACTCCCAGTCGATGTCGATGCCGTCGAACACGTCCGCCCAGCGCGGGTCCTCGACCAGCTTGTAGCAGGAGTCCGCGAACGCGGCCGGGTTCTTGGCGGCCTCGGTGAAGCCGCCCGACCAGGTCCAGCCGCCGAAGGAGAACAGCACCTTGAGGTTCGGGTACTTCTTCTTGAGCTTGCGGAGCTGGTTGAAGTTGCCGCGCAGCGGCTGGTCCCAGGTGTCGGCGACGCCGTCGACGCTCTCACCCGCCTGGTAGGCCTTGTCGTAGTCGGCGTAGCTGTCGCCGATCGTGCACCGGCCGCCCTGGACGTTGCCGAAGGCGTAGTTGATGTGGGTCAGCTTCGCGGCCGAGCCACTGGTGTCGATGTTCTTGACGTGGTAGCCGCGCTGGTAGATGCCCCACTGGGCGAAGTAGCCGATGACCTTGTCACCGGTGCCGGGGCCGGTGCCGCCGCCCTCGTCGGTGGTGACCGAGACCGGGGCGGACGCAGGGGACACGTTGCCGGCCTTGTCGCGGGCCTTCACCGTGAAGTCGTAGGCGGTCTTCGGCGTCAGGCCGGTGACGGTGACACCGGTCCCGGTGACGGTGGCGGCCTTGGTGCCGCCGTTGTAGACGTCGTAGCCGGTCACGCCGACGTTGTCGGTTGACGCGTTCCAGCTCAGCGCCACGGTGGTGGCGGACTTGCCGGTCGAGTGCAGGTTCCCGGGAGCGGTGGGGGCCTGCGTGTCGATTTCAGGCTCACCGGAGCCGTCGCAGGGGGAGCCGTTGATCTTACAGCCGGTGAACCAGCCCGGTCCGGTGCCGCCGAAGCCGAAGCTCACGGTCTTGCCGGCGGCGAGGCTGCCGTTCCATCCCACGTTCGTGAACGTGTAGTGGTCGCCGGAGACCGCCTTGTTCGCGTCCCACACCGATCCGATGGACGTGCCGGAGGGAAGGTCGCCCTCGATCTTCCAGGAGCTGATCCCGGCGCCCGTCCCGTTCGTGATCGTGCAGTTGCCCTGGAAGCCGGAGCCCCAGTCGGAGGTCTTGGTACACGACGCGGTCACGGCCTCCGCCGACGACGCGGGTGGCGCCGAGAGCAGGGTCGAGGCCACCGCTAGGGTCGCTACGCCGACGAGCGCTGTCGCTCGCCGGCCGCCCGGTCTGGACATGAGTCTCCGTTCAGTCCGTCCCCCGAACCAACAGGAAATCTCGGCCTTCTCTTAGGAAACTTTCCTAAGAAATTGCGCTGATGGTAACCGGGCGCGCAGGGGCGTTCAAGGGGCCCGCGCCGCCCGCGAACCGGGGTGTGCCGGGTGGTCTGCGTGACTGCCTGGGGACATACGGTCGTCTCGGCGGACCGAAAAAATCAGGTCGTACCGAACCATCCGGGGGCGTCCAGGCGCCACAGCCCGGTGGGCGCGATCTCCTTCAGATCGGCCTCCAGGGCCCGCACGCGGTCCGCTCCGAGCCGCTCCGTCCACGCGTCCCGGATGCGCTCGAAGATCTCCGCCGACCGCACGAGCGAGTCCACCCCGTGCGCCGTCAGCCGGACGATCTTGCGCCGCGCGTCGGCGGGGTCGGCCGCGCGCTCCACGTATCCCAGGCGCTCCAGCGACTCGACCATCTTGCCCGCGGCCTGCTTGGACACGCCGAGCCGGCGGCCGAGTTCGACCGCCGTGGTGCCGTGGGGGCCGATCGCCTGGAAGACGAAGCCGTGCATGGGGCGCATGTCGGGATGGCCCTGCCTCGCCAGCTCCTCGTGGGCCTCGTCGATGATCGTGCGGAACGCGAGGAACAGGCGGAGCGGCAGCTCGAAGCCGGGCGGGTCACCGCTCGGGCCGGCGGGTGCGCTTGACATAAAAGACAACCTCATTGACTATATGGACAACCACATTGTCTAACTTAGGGGATCGAGAGCCATGACGCTCGTCCGCGACGCCGAGAGCCGCCGCACCGACACGCCGAACGGGACCATGACCACCTTCGCCTCGCCGACCCAGGGCGGCACGTCCGGCCTCGCCGTCTGGCGGGTCGACATGCACGCGGGCAGGACGGGGCCCCGGCACGCCTTCGACACCGAGCAGGTATGGACGTTCCTGGAGGGCACCGCGACCATCGACCTGGACGGCCGCACGCTGGAGGCCGGGCCGGGCGACACCCTCGTCCTGCCCGCCGGCGCGCCGCGCCAGATGACCGCCGCGCCGGACGCCGGGTTCACCGCCGTCGTCGCCGCGCCCGCCGGATGCCTCGCCTACGACCCCGACGCCCTGGTCGACCCGGGCAGGTGCGACCTCGCGCCGCAGGGCGAGGAGCGGATCGTTCCACTCTGGGCGCGCTAGGGGTCAGGTGCCGAGGTAGGCGAGGACGGCCAGCACCCTGCGGTTGTCGTCCTCGGACGGCGGCAGCCCGAGCTTGCCGAAGATGCTGTTGGTGTGCTTGCTGATCGCCTTCTCGGTGACGAACAGCTGCCCGGCGATCGCGGCGTTCGAGCGGCCCTCGGCCATCAGCCCGAGCACCTCGCGCTCGCGGGGGGTCAGCGCCTGCAGCGGCTCCTCGCGGGCGTGCCGGGTGAGCAGCTGGGACACCACGTCGGGGTCGAGGGCCGTCCCGCCGCCCGCGACCCGGCGCACCGCCTCGACGAACTGCGCGACGTCGGACACGCGGTCCTTCAGCAGGTAGCCGATGCCGCCCGAGCTGTCGGACAGCAGCTCGCGCGCGTAGAGCTGCTCGACGTGCTGCGACAGCACCAGCACCGGCAGGCCCGGCACCTGCTTGCGGGCCTCCAGCGCGGCGCGCAGGCCCTCGTCGGTGAAGGTCGGCGGGAGCCGCACGTCCACGACCGCGACGTCCGGACGGTGGGTGGTGAGCGCGCGCAGCAGCGACGGCCCGTTGTCCACGGCCTCGACGACCTCGAACCCGAACGCCCCCAGCAGGCGGATCAGCCCGTCCCGGAGGAGGGCAAGGTCTTCGGCGATGACAACGCGCACGGCAGCTCCATGGTCACGACGGTCGGTCCGCCCAGCGGACTCGTCACCGCCATCGTCCCATCGAACGCCCCCAGCCTGCGCTCGATACCGCGCATGCCGCTGCCCCCGCCGGGGTCGGCGCCGCCGGTCCCGTCGTCCCCGACGATCATCAGCAGCCGGCCCGACGCGTGCTCGATCTGGACCCACGCGCGGGCCGCGCCCGAGTGCTTGACGACGTTCGCGAGGATCTCCGCGACCGCGAAGTAGGCCGCCGACTCGACCGGGGCGTCCGCCCGTCCCGGCAGGTCGATCCGCACGTCGACCGGCAGCGGCAGCGTCAGCGCCAGCGCGCGGACGGCGCCGTCCAGGCCCCGCTCGGCCAGCACCGGCGGATGGATGCCCCGCACCAGGTCGCGCAGCTCGGTCAGCGCCGTGCCGCTGGACGCGCGCGCCTCGGCCAGCAACCGCTGCGCGGCCTCGGGGTCGTGCTTCATCATCTCCTCGGCGAGGCCGATGTTCATGCTCAGCGCCACCAGCCGCGCCTGCGCGCCGTCGTGCAGGTCGCGCTCGATGCGGCGCAGCTCGGCGGCCGAGGCGTCCACGGTCTCCGACCGGGACTCCGAGAGCCGGCGCACCCGCTCGGTCAGCGCGCCCTTCGTCGGCGCCAGCAGCGACTGCGTGAACAGCGCGTGCGCCTTCAGGACGACCCCGCCCAGCGGGACCGACACCACCGTGAGCGCGGCGCCCAGCACGACCGCGCCGGCGATCCCGAGCACGCCGTAGTCGTTCACCATCCAGAACGGGCCCCAGCCGTACTCGGTGATCAGCGTCAGCCACGGCGCCACGAACACGCCCTCCAGCCCGTACAGGGTCATGCCGCCCGCGAGCACGCCCGCGACCAGCCCGAGCGGGACGTTGAGGATCACCCAGAGCAGGTCGCGCCAGGTCGCCGGGTCGGTGAGCAGCCACCGCAGCCGGGCGAACGCGCCGAGCCCCCCGGGCGGCTCCGCGCGGTAGGGGACCGGGATCTCCACGCCCGACCACTCCGCCGCCCACGCGCGCTGCTGGTTCGCCACGCCGCGGATCGCCTGGATCGCGACCGGCGCCATCACCACCCCGAACCCCAGCGGGATGAACGCGATCGACAGCACGGTCAGGATGAACAGCGGCAGGTTCGCCGCGTACGCCACGACGATCTGGATCACGCTGCGCACGAAGTTGACGAGCGCCGTCCGCGCGCCCTCCGCGAAGCGGTCGACGAAACCCTCGCTCACCTGTGCTCCTCCTCCGGCCGGCCGAGGACCACCCCGTCCCAGTGTGCCCTTGCCCACCATTGTGGGCCGTCCCGGGAGGCCGGACGGTGGGGCTAGACCCCGTCTTCGCAGGGAACATGGGGGAGTTAACCCCACCCCCGAGGACGGCCGACGTCCGGGAGTGACAAGACAAGCGGCCCCGTTCCCTGGACAATGCTCAGCGATATCCAGGGGAGAAAGCGAATCCACGTCGTGACAGCCAGCACCAGCCAGACCTCGACCGACCAGACCGCCGCGAGCGGCCCGACCACGGGGGGCAAGGAGATCGAGGCGCCGCCGCCGATCACCCACCGGATCGCCGGGGAGCTCGGCGTCCGCGAGGGACAGGTGCGGGTCGCGGTCGACCTGCTCGACGGCGGGTCGACCGTCCCGTTCATCGCCCGCTACCGCAAGGAGGCGACCGGCGCCCTCGACGACGCGCAGCTCCGCGCGCTGGAGGAGCGGCTGCGCTACCTGCGCGAGCTGGACGAGCGGCGCGCCGCGATCCTGGAGTCGATCGAGTCCCAGGGCAAGCTGACCGACGAGCTGCGCGCCCAGATCATGGCCGCCGACGCCAAGGCCCGGCTGGAGGACATCTACCTCCCCTACAAGCCCAAGCGGCGCACCAAGGCGCAGATCGCCCGCGAGGCCGGTCTCGAACCGCTCGCCGACCTGCTGCTGGGCGACCCGTCCCACGACCCGCACGAGGCCGCCGCCCCGTACGTGGACGCCGAGAAGGGCGTCGCCGACGCGGCCGCCGCGCTGGAGGGCGCCCGCGCCATCCTCGTCGAGCGCTTCGCCGAGGACGCCGACCTCATCGGCGCGCTCCGCGAGCGCATGTGGACGCGGGGGCGCGTGGTGTCGCGCGTCCGCGAGGGCAAGGAGGAGACCGGCGCCAAGTTCGCCGACTACTTCGCCTTCGCCGAGCCGTTCGCGAAGCTGCCCTCGCACCGCGTCCTCGCGCTGTTCCGCGGCGAGAAGGAGGAGGTGCTCGACCTGGACCTGGAGCCCGAGGAGGCCCAGGACGACACCGACCCCTCCGCGCGCAGCTCCTACGAGGTGGAGATCGCGCGCCGCTTCGACGTCGTCGACCAGGGGCGCCCGGCCGACAGGTGGCTGCGGGACGCCGTGCGCTGGGCCTGGCGCACGCGGATCCTCGTCCACCTCGGCATCGACATGCGCACCCGGCTGCGGCAGGAGGCCGAGGACGAGGCGGTCCGCGTGTTCGCCGCCAACCTGCGCGACCTGCTGCTCGCCGCGCCAGCCGGGACCCGCGCCACGATGGGCCTCGACCCCGGCCTGCGCACCGGCGTGAAGGTCGCCGTCGTGGACGCCACCGGCAAGGTCGTCGCGACCGACACGGTCTACCCGCACGAGCCGCGCCGCAAGTGGGACGAGTCGATCGAGACCCTCGCCCGGCTCGCCCGCGAGCACAGGGTCGACCTCGTCTCGATCGGCAACGGCACCGCGTCCCGCGAGACCGACAAGCTCGCCGCCGACCTCATGGCCCGCCACCCCGACCTCGGGCTCACCAAGATCATGGTGTCGGAGGCGGGCGCGTCGGTGTACTCCGCCTCCGAGTACGCGGGACGGGAACTGCCCGGCATGGACGTCTCGCTGCGCGGCGCCGTCTCCATCGCCCGCCGCCTCCAGGACCCGCTCGCCGAGCTGGTCAAGATCGACCCCAAGTCGATCGGCGTCGGCCAGTACCAGCACGACATCTCCGAGGTGAAGCTGTCGCGCTCCCTCGACGCCGTCGTGGAGGACTGCGTGAACGCGGTCGGCGTGGACGTCAACACCGCGTCCGCGCCGCTGCTCACCCGCGTGTCGGGCATCGGCGAGGGGCTCGCCGAGAACATCGTCGCGCACCGCGACGCCAACGGCCCGTTCCGCAGCCGGGGCGGCCTCAAGGATGTGCCGCGGCTCGGCCCGAAGGCGTTCGAGCAGTGCGCGGGCTTCCTGCGCATCCCCGGCGGCGACGACCCGCTGGACGCCTCCAGCGTGCACCCCGAGTCCTACCCGGTCGTCCGCCGGATCCTGGACGCGGCGGGCAACGACATCCGGGGCCTGATCGGCAACACCGCCGTGCTGCGGGGGCTCAGGCCCGCGGAGTTCGTCGACGACACCTTCGGGCTGCCGACCGTCACCGACATCCTCGCCGAACTGGAGAAGCCCGGCCGCGACCCGCGTCCGGCGTTCCGGACGGCGACGTTCAAGGAGGGCGTCGACAAGCTCTCCGACCTCGAACCCGGCATGGTCCTGGAGGGCGTCGTCACCAACGTCGCCGCGTTCGGCGCCTTCGTGGACGTCGGCGTCCACCAGGACGGGCTCGTGCACATCTCCGCGATGTCCAGCAAGTTCGTGTCCGACCCGCGCGAGGTCGTCAAGCCGGGCGACATCGTCCGCGTCAAGGTCCTGGACGTCGACCTCCAGCGCAAGCGCATCTCCCTGACCCTCCGCCTGGACGAGGATCGGAGACAGGGCGGCGAGCGCGACCAGGCGCCCAACCGGGGCGGCGGCCGGGGCGGCCAGAACGGCCGCGGGAACCAGAGCGGCAGGGGGAACCAGAACGGCGGCCAGCGCGGCAAGGGCGGACGCGGCGGTCAGGGAGGTCAGGGCGGTCAGGGAGGCCAGGGCGGACGCGGCGGCCGAGGCGGGCAAGGCGGAGGCCAGCGCGGCCAAGGCGGGGGTGGGGGAGGTGGCGGAGGCGGCGCGATGGCCGACGCCCTCCGCCGCGCCGGGCTCGACAAGGGCCTTCCACCAAAGAAGCGATGACCCCGCCTCTACCGCATTGTCGACATGAAATCGACCGCTCTGTCCTCTGCCGGCCGTCTCGTGGCGCGATCACGCGGCCGCGAGGCGTGTTTCTCGGTGGTTGTGGCACACCGATGTCCGCAGACGTTGCCGGTACCCCATAGACTTGGCCGCGCGAAGGCGCGGAGCCCCGTTTCGGCATGCCCGCGCCACCTGAGAGACTGACTGGCTGAGCACGCGTCGAACGCCGCGGCCGAGACAGCGCCCGATCAAGGAGACCTACCCCAGTGAAGACCGATGTCGAGGAGCTGACCCCCACGCGGGTCAAGCTCACCGTCGAGGTTCCGTTCGACGAGCTCAAGCCGAACCTCGACAAGGCGTACAAGGAGATCTCGCAGCAGGTGCGGATCAAGGGCTTCCGGCCCGGCAAGGTCCCCGCCCCGCTGATCGACAAGTACGTCGGCCGGGGTGCGGTGCTGCAGGAGGCCGTCAACGACGCGCTTCCCGAGCTGTACGGACGCGCCGTCGAGGAGACCGAGATCTTCGTGCTCGGCCAGCCGGACGTCGAGGTCACCGAGCTCGACGACGGCAACCAGTTCGCCTTCACCGCCGAGGTGGACATCCGGCCCAAGTTCGAGGTGCCCGACTACGACGGCCTGGAGGTCGTCGTCGATGACGCCGAGGTCACCGACGAGCAGGTCGAGGAGACCGTCGGCAACCTGCGCGAGCGGTTCGCCTCGCTGACGACCGCCGAGCGGCCCGTCGAGGAGGGCGACTTCGCGACCGTCGACCTCGTCGCCAGGATCGACGGCGAGGAGGTGGAGGACGCCTCCACCTCCGGCTACTCCTACGAGGTCGGCAGCGGCTCCACCATCGAGGGCCTGGACGAGGCGCTCACCGGCCTGTCCGCCGGCGAGGAGAAGACCTTCACCAGCACCCTGGCCGGCGGCGAGCACGCCGGCGAGGAGGCCGAGATCACGGTCACCGTGCAGAGCGTCAAGGTCAAGAACCTCCCCGACCTCGACGACGAGTTCGCCCAGCTCGCCAGCGAGTTCGACACGCTCGATGAGCTGCGCGGCGACGTCCGCACCCGGCTCGGCCGCCAGGTCCGGCTCCAGCAGCTCTCCGACGCCCGCGACAAGGCGCTGGAGGCCCTGCTGGAGAAGGTCGACATCCCGCTTCCCGACAAGGTCGTGGAGGAGGAGGTCGGCCGCCGCAACCAGCAGCTCGACCAGCAGCTCCAGATGGCGGGCCTCACCCGGGCCGACTACCTCAAGGACGAGGAGAAGACCGAGGAGGAGTTCGAGGCCGAGGTCGCCGACGCCGCGCGGCTGGCGGTCAAGGGCGGGTTCGTGCTGGACCAGCTCGCCGTCCAGGAGGAGCTGGGCGTCGAGAACGAGGAGCTCAGCGAGTACGTCGTCTCGCAGGCCATGCAGATGGGCGTGCAGCCGCAGCAGCTCGCCGAGTACCTCACCCAGAACAACCAGCTCCCCGCGATCGTCTCGGAGGTGCTGCGCAGCAAGGCGCTGAACCTCGTGGTCGAGCACGTCACGGTGAAGGACGAGTCCGGCAACGAGATCGACGTCGACGCCGTCCAGCGGGAGCTGAACGGCGAGACGGGCGAGACCGTCACCGTCGAGGAGGACGCCGCCGAGACCGGCGATGCCGCCGAGACCGCCGAGGCTCCGGCGGCGGAGGAGACCTCCGCGCAGGAGGCCCCCGCCGCGGCTGAGGCCGCCGCTGAGGAGGCCCCGGCCGACAAGACGGACGATGAGGAGAAGAAGGACGCCTAACGCCTTCTCCGCCCAATCCAGGGCATCGGGCACGCCCCGCATCCGACCACCGGATGCGGGGCGTTTCCATGTCCCGCTGCTGTCGCGCGTCGGTCGGGTATTCGTCCCGAGGCGAACGAGCGCGTGTCGCGGGTGTGCCGCGCCCGCGTCCGGGGAGATCGTGACGGGGCGGGCGCCGACCGGATACGCCCCTGGCGAAAAGGCGGCCCCACGGGCTTGGCCAGGCCCCTGAGCGCGTTAATGTCCAATCATCCGAACCGATTAAAAGGACCGGAGGAACACCCGGTGAGCATGCCTCCGACTTTCGACGAGTCGTCGCGGATCCAGGCGCGGGTCGCCGAGGCGCCCCTGTTGCCTCTGGGCGACCAGCTGTTCCAGCGGCTGCTGCGCGAGCGCATCGTCTTCCTCGGCCAGCAGGTCGACGACGACATCGCCAACCGCATCTGCGCCGAGCTTCTGCTGCTGTCGGCCGAGGACGGCCGGCGCGACATCACGATCTACATCAACTCGCCCGGCGGCTCGGTCACGGCCGGCATGGCGATCTACGACATCATGCAGTACGTCCCGAACGACATCGTCACGGTCGGGATGGGTCTGGCCGCGTCGATGGGCCAGTTCCTGCTCTGCGCGGGGACCACCGGCAAGCGCTACGCGCTGCCGCACGCGCGCATCATGATGCACCAGCCGTCCGGCGGCATCGGCGGCACGGCCTCCGACATCAAGATCCAGGCCGAGCAGATGCTGTACGTCAAGAAGACGCTCGCCGAGAAGATCGCCGAACACACCGGCCAGCCGCTCGACCAGATCGAGCGCGACTCCGACCGGGACCGCTGGTTCACCGCCGACGAGGCCAAGGACTACGGGTTCGTTGACCACGTGGTGCTCAGTGCCACCCAGGTGCCCTCCGAGGGCACCGTCTCCTGACGACCTGAACCATTAATCGGAGGCACACAGTGAGCGACCTCATCCGACCCGGCTTCACCGATCTCACCCGTCCCGGCGTCCAGGCGGGCGGGTCCGCGACGCCGGTCGACAACCGCTACATCATCCCGTCCTTCGTCGAGCGCACCACGTACGGGGTCAAGGAGATGAACCCGTACAACAAGCTCTTCGAGGAGCGGATCATCTTCCTCGGCGTGCAGATCGACGACGCGTCCGCCAACGACGTGATGGCCCAGCTGATCACGCTGGAGTCGATCGACCCCGACCGCGACATCAGCATCTACATCAACTCGCCCGGCGGCTCGTTCACCGCGATGACGGCGATCTACGACACGATGCAGTTCGTCAAGCCCGACGTCCAGACGGTCTGCATCGGCCAGGCCGCCTCCGCCGCCGCGGTGCTGCTGGCCGCCGGCACGAAGGGCAAGCGGGCGGCGCTGCCGAACTCGCGGATCCTGATCCACCAGCCCGCCACCGAGGGCACCTACGGGCAGTCCAGCGACATCGAGATCCAGGCCCGCGAGATCATGCGGATCCGCGAACTGCTGGAGAGCATCCTCGCCGAGCACAGCGGCCGGGGCATCGAAGAGGTCCGCCGCGATATCGAGCGCGACAAGATTCTGACGGCGGACGAGGCGAAGGAGTACGGTCTCATCGACGACGTCTTCGTCAGCAGGAAGCGCAAGGCCGAGGTAGTGTCGTCCTGAGACGACACGAGGACGAGGGAGTCCCCCAGCCCGGTCGTCATACTTCCGGGCGAGGGGCTCACCTAGTCCGTTGGAGGCGGTAACGTCGAGTCCAACGTCGAGAGCCTTCGGGACGCAACCGAGCTGCGCCGCATCCTCTCAGGCGCGCGGCCCCACGAAAAGGAGACAGTTGGGTGGCACGCATCGGCGACGGTGGTGACCTGCTCAAGTGCTCGTTCTGCGGCAAGAGCCAGAAGCAGGTCAAAAAGCTCATCGCGGGTCCGGGCGTGTACATCTGCGACGAGTGCATCGATCTCTGCAACGAGATCATCGAGGAGGAGCTCTCCGAGACCTCCGACCTCAAGTGGGACAACCTGCCGAAGCCGCGGGAGATCTACGAGTTCCTCGATTCCTACGTCATCGGCCAGGAGACGGCGAAGAAGGCACTCTCCGTCGCCGTCTACAACCACTACAAGCGGATCCAGTCGGGTGACACCGGCAGGGACGACCCGGTCGAGCTGGGCAAGTCCAACATCCTGCTGCTGGGCCCCACCGGATCGGGCAAGACGCTGCTCGCGCAGACGCTCGCCAAACTCCTCAACGTCCCGTTCGCCATCGCGGACGCCACGGCGCTGACGGAGGCCGGATACGTGGGCGAGGATGTCGAGAACATCCTGCTCAAACTGATCCAGGCGGCCGACTACGACGTCAAGAAGGCCGAGACCGGGATCATCTACATCGACGAGGTCGACAAGATCGCCCGCAAGAGCGAGAACCCGTCGATCACCAGGGACGTCTCGGGGGAGGGCGTCCAGCAGGCGCTGCTGAAGATCCTGGAGGGCACTACCGCCAGCGTTCCGCCGCAGGGCGGCCGCAAGCATCCGCACCAGGAGTTCATCCAGATCGACACCACGAACGTGCTGTTCATCTGCGGCGGCGCGTTCGCGGGCCTGGAGAAGATCGTCGAGTCGCGGGTCGGCAAGCAGGGGATGGGCTTCGGCGCCCAGATCCGCTCCAAGTCCGACTTCGAGGACGCCTCGGCCGTCCTGGGCGACGTGATGCCCGAGGACCTGCTGAAGTTCGGGATGATCCCCGAGTTCATCGGCCGGCTGCCGTCGATCACCTCCGTCCACAACCTGGACCGCGAGGCCCTGATCAACATCCTCACCGAGCCGAAGAACGCGCTGGTGCGCCAGTACCACCGCCTGTTCGAGCTGGACGGTGTCGACCTGGAGTTCACCGACGACGCGCTGGAGGCCATCGCCGACCAGGCCATCCTGCGCGGCACCGGCGCCCGCGGCCTCCGCGCGATCATGGAGGAGGTGCTCCTGTCGGTGATGTACGAGGTCCCGAGCCGCCACGACGTGGCGCGCGTCGTGATCACGCGCGAGGCCGTCCTGGAGCACGTCAACCCCACCCTGGTCCCGCGCGACCGGCCCAAGCGCGAACCCCGCGAGAAGTCCGCCTGACCGGCGGCCGGAGCCCCGCCGGGGCCCCGGCCCCCAAGGTCCGGAGAGCAGCGCGCCCGTGGTCCCCACGGGCGCGCTGCCGCATTCCACGACAAAACCCCCGACGAGCCGCAACGGCCTCCCTCGGGCCGCCCGCCGCCACGCCCCGATCCCGCAGGAAGCGACCCGCGAGGCGCCAGCCGCCGCGGACGGCGCATCAGAGCCCGCGAGGGCTGCCCTGCTGCGCGCCAGCGGCCCGGATGGCGCGTCAGACCTTGCGGGGAGTCGCTCTACCGGGCGCGGATGGCCCGGACGACGTCTCAGGGTCCGCGAGGACGCCCTGCCGGGCGCGGGTGGCCCGGGTGGTGCATCAGAGTCCGCGAGGAAGCCCTGCCGGGCGTGGGGCCGCGCGGGGCCCGGGGGCCAGAGCCCATCAGGGGGAGGCGGCTGGGGGCGAGTCGCGCGGGCGGTGCGGCCGAGATGTGTCGGCCGAGGCCGGTCAGGGGGCGGCCGAGCCGGGCGCGGGTGGTGCGGCGGAGTCCGCGAGGGTGTTCGGCGTGGTGCGGGTGGCCTGGGGGACGGGCCGTTGGGGCAAGGCGGCTGGGGGCGGTGCGGCCGTGGTTGCCGGCTGCGCAGCCGGGCCGGTGAGGCCGGTCAGGTGCGGCTCGGCGGGGTCAGCGGGGGGTGGATTCGCCCAGGCCCGCCTCGCGGGCCAGCACGATGGCCTGGGCGCGGTCGGCGACGTGCAGCTTCATGAAGATGTTCGAGACGTGGTTGCGGACGGTCTTCTGGCTGAGGAAGAGCGTCCCGGCGATCTCGGCGTTGCTGCGGCCCTGCGCGATCAGTTCCAGGACCTCCCGCTCGCGCTCGGTGAGCTCGGGGAAGGCGGCCTGGCGCGGGTCGGGCATGTCGGTGAAGTAGGTGAGGACGCGGCGCGCGATCTCCGGGCCGTAGATGGCCTCGCCCGCCGCGACGGCCTTGACGGCGCGCGCGATCTCCTCGGCGCCCGACTCCTTCAGCAGGTAGCCGCGGGCGCCGGCGCGCATCGCGGCGAAGACCGAGTCGTCGTCGCGGAACATCGTGAGGACGAGGACGCCGATGCGCGGACTGGTGCGGGTGATCGTGCGGGTGGCCTCGATGCCGTTGCCGCCGGGCATGTGCAGGTCCATCACGACGACGTCGGGTTGCAGTTCGGCGGCCATCCGGACGGCGTCGGGGCCGCACTCGGCCTCGCCCACGACGTCCACGCCGAGCGCCTGGAGGAGCCCCTTGAGGCCCTGCCGGAACACCGGATGGTCGTCGGTGATGAGCACGCGGATGGACTCAGTGCCCACTGCCTCGCCTCCGCTCGGCGGTTCGGGCGCCCTCCGGCGCCGGGTTCCGTGGTCGCGTCGCAGGGCGATGGTACCCGGAGGTCGTCCCGGCCACAGCGAGCGGAAGATGCGCGGTGACGACGGTGCCGCCGCCCGTCCGGGACGCGACCGAGCAGCCGCCGCCGAGTTCGGCCGCCCACTCCTTCATCGCGGCGAGGCCGCGGCGCGACTTCGGCCGGCCGCCCCGGGACGTCTCGTGCAGGCCCGGACCGGTGTCGGCGACCAGCAGGTGGAGTTCGGTGTCGCGGGTCAGCAGGACCAGCACGGTGCTGCCGGGGGCGTGCAGGCGGACGTTGGTCAGCGCCTCCTGCGCGATCCGGTACGCGGCGACCTCCACGGCGGCGGGCAGCCCGGCGGGGTCGCCGTCGAAGCGGACGACGACCCGGTCGCAGCAGCCCTCGGCGAAGGACTGGATGGCGGCGACGAGGCCGAGGTCGTCCAGGGCGGGGGGCCGCAGCCCGTGCGCCATGTCGCGGATCTCCCCGACGGCGATCGCGAGCCGGTCCCGGACGTCCGACAGCAGCGGTTCCATCCGCTCGGGCTCGCAGGCGAGCGTGATGCGCGCCGCGTCCAGCGACATCGCGAGGCTCGCCAGCGTCGGGCCGAGCCCGTCGTGCAGATCGTGGCGGAGCCTGCGGCGCTCCTCCTCGCGGCTGGCGAGGATCCGTTCCCTGGAACGTTGCAGTTCTGAGGTGAGACGGAGGAGGTGGGGGATGCCCGCGGCATGTGCCGCCGCGGCCCCCGCGGCGAACGCGCCGGCCAGCACGGCGGCGCGTGCCAGTACCGCTCGCATCCCGTCCCAACCCCTCTCGCTCCGCGGCCGTGGACTCCCGCCCCGCGCACGCGGGCGTTCGCCGTCAAGCCTTGCGGGCGGGACGACCCGGTGTCAGGTGACCTGTGTCCCGACCGCGACGGGAAACGCCGGGACGCCCCGCCGGCGCCGCCCGGCGTTCCACCCCCGGTGGGCCCGTAGAATCGTCGGTCGTGACACAGCCCAGCACTGAGCGCGGCCAGGAGGCCGGCGCGGACGTCGACCTGCCCACCCAGTACCGACCGGCCGATGTCGAGGGCCGGTTGTACGAGCGCTGGGTATCGGCGGGGCTGTTCACCGCCGACCCGGAACGCGACCCCTCCCGCCCCGCCTTCTCGATCGTGATCCCGCCGCCGAACGTCACCGGTTCGCTGCACATGGGGCACGCGCTCGACCACTCCATCCAGGACACGCTCGTCCGGCGCAACCGGATGCGGGGCCGGGAGGTGGTGTGGGTGCCCGGCATGGACCACGCGGGCATCGCCACGCAGAACGTGGTGGAGCGCGAGCTGGCCAAGGAGGGCCTGTCCCGGCACGACCTCGGCCGCGAGGCGTTCGTGGAGCGGGTCTGGAAGTGGAAGGGCGAGTTCGGCGGCCGCATCCTCGGCCAGATGCGCCGGCTCGGCGACAGCGTCGACTGGACGCGCGAGGCGTTCACGATGGACGAGGACCGCGCCCGCGCGGTCCGGACGATCTTCAAGCGGCTGTTCGACGACGGGCTCATCTACCGCGCCGAGCGCATCATCAACTGGTGCCCGCGCTGCCTGACCGCGCTGTCGGACATCGAGGTCGAGCACGCCGACCGCGAGGGCGAGCTGGTGTCGATCCGGTACGGGTCGGGCGAGGACGCGATCGTCGTCGCGACGACCCGGGCGGAGACGATGCTCGGCGACACCGCCGTCGCCGTCCACCCGGACGACGAGCGGTACCGGCACCTGGTGGGCCGCGAGATCGAGCTGCCGCTGACCGGCCGCCGCATCCCGGTCGTCGCCGACGAGCACGTCGACCCCGCGTTCGGCACCGGCGCGGTGAAGGTCACCCCGGCGCACGACCCGAACGACTTCGAGATCGGCCGCCGCCACGGCCTGCCGTCGCTGACCGTCCTGGACGAGCGGGGCGTCGTCACCGCGCACGGCCCCTTCGAGGGCCTGGACCGCTTCGAGGCGCGGCCCGCCGTGGTCGCGGCGCTGCGCGAGCAGGGCCGGATCACCAAGGAGGTCCGCCCGTACGAGCACTCGGTGGGGCACTGCCAGCGCTGCGCGACGGTCGTCGAGCCGCGCGTGTCGCTCCAGTGGTTCGTGAAGGTCGAGCCGCTGGCGCGGGCGGCGGGCGACGCCGTCCGGGACGGGCGGGTCGCGGTCCACCCGCCGGAGATGGCGGCCCGCTACTTCGAGTGGGTCGACAACATGCACGACTGGTGCATCAGCCGCCAGCTCTGGTGGGGGCACCGGATCCCCGTCTGGTACGGGCCCGGCGGCGAGGTCGTCTGCCCGGGGCCCGACGAGGCGGCGCCCGAGGGCTGGACGCAGGACACCGACGTCCTCGACACCTGGTTCTCCTCGGCGCTGTGGCCGTTCTCGACGCTCGGCTGGCCGGCCAAGACGCCCGAGCTGGAGCGCTTCTACCCGACGTCGGTGCTGGTCACCGGCTACGACATCCTGTTCTTCTGGGTCGCGCGGATGATGATGTTCGGCCTGTACGCGATGGACGGCGTCGTGCCGTTCAAGGAGATCGCGCTGCACGGGATGGTCCGCGACCAGCACGGCAAGAAGATGTCGAAGTCGTTCGGCAACGTCGTCGACCCGCTCGACTGGATCGACCGGTACGGCGCCGACGCGACCCGTTTCACGCTGCTGCGCGGCGCGAACCCGGGCGGCGACGTCCCGGTCGCCGAGGACTGGGCGCAGGGGTCGCGCAACTTCTGCAACAAGCTGTGGAACGCGACGCGGTTCGCGCTGATCAACGGCGCGCACGTGCGCGGCGCGATGCCCGCCGAGGTGTCGACCGTGGACGCGTGGGTGCTCTCGCGCCTGCACGCCGTCATCGCCGAGGTGGACGCCCACCTGGACTCCTACGACTTCGCCAAGGCGTGCGAGACGCTCTACCACTTCGCGTGGGACGAGGTCTGCGACTGGTACGTGGAGCTGGCGAAGGTCCAGCTCGCGGACGAGCGGGCGGAGGCGACGCGCCGCGTCCTCGGCGAGGTGCTCGACAACCTGCTGCGGCTGCTCCACCCCGTGATCCCGTTCGTCACCGAGGAGCTGTGGACGTCGCTGACGGGGCCGTTCCGGGGGGAGCGGGGGGTCGCCCCCCCGCAAGAGACCCGCGAGGCCACGGTGGTCACCGCGTCCTGGCCCGCGGCGGACGCCGGGCGCGCCGACCGCGCCGCCGAGGCGACGGTCGAGTCGCTGCAGCGCCTGGTCACCGAGGTCCGCCGGTTCCGCGCCGACCAGGGCCTCAAGCCGGGCCAGCGCGTCGCCGCCGAGCTCGCGTGGGGGGACTCGCCGCTGGCCGCGCACGAGGAGGGCGTCCGCGCGCTGCTGCGGCTCACGCCGCCCGGCGAGGCGTTCACGGCGACCGCGGCGCTGCCGGTCGAGGGCGTGACGGTCCGGCTCGACACGGCGGGCGCCATCGACGTCGCCGCCGAGCGCAAGCGGCTGGAGAAGGACCTCGCCGCCGCCCGCAAGGAGGCGGGGCAGGCGCGCGGCAAGCTCGGCAACGAGGCGTTCATGGCCAAGGCGCCCGAGGCGGTCGTGGCGAAGAACCGGGAGCGGCTGGGCCAGGCCGAGGCCGACATCGAGCGGCTCCAGGCACAGCTCGCGGCGCTTCCGGCGGGCTGATCCAGGCTACGATCCGTCTCGTCCGCGGGCCGTGGGCGGCGCCCCCGCGCGGGCAAGGGAATCTTCGGGAGTGCAATGGCCGGTTCACCTTCTCCGTCCGACGCGCCGGACGTCCCGTCCGGTGACGACGTGGCCGTGGCGCGGGCCGCCGACGACGCCGACCCGCAACCGCCGCCCGGACCCGTCCCCGAACCGGGGCCGGAGCCGGGGTTGGAGCCGGGGTTGGAGGCGGCGCCGTGGGGCGCGTCGCTTCCGTGGTGGTCGGTGGACCAGGGCGGCGGCACCGGCCCGCAGAACGTCCAGGACGGCACGGGCCCGCACGCGGTCCCCCCTCCGCCGAACGGCACCGGGCCGCTTCCGGTGGCGCCCCAGCCTCCGCTTCCGGGGGCCGGGCTCGGTGAGCGCAAGCCGGTCCCGAGGCTGCTGCTCGGCGCGGGCGTCGGCGCGCTCCTCGTCGTGGTGCTCCTGGCGGGCGTGCTGGCGTTCCGCTCGAACGGCGGGAAGAAGACCGGCTCGGAGATCACCGCGTCCAAGCGGCGGATCACGGCGGTCGCGGTCGCGGGCGGGCTGCGCCGGGACGGCACCGCGCAGCCGGTGACGAGCGCGGCCTACCCGTTCGTCGCGGCGGCGGTCAGGGCGGGCGGCGTCCCGGTGAGCAAGGACGGCGCGGCCGTCTACGCCGACGCGCCGGGCGGGCCGCTGAACGTGCTGTTCATGGGCGGGACGGGCGCGGTCGGCGACCCGGTCGCCTTCCTGCGGACGATCCGCCCGCCGACGTTCATCGCCGCGCAGAGCACCGGCCCGGGCAAAGAGGGCGGGCGGGCGCTGTGCGGGTCGTTCGCCGTGCTGGCCGAGGTGCACGTCTACTGCGCGTGGGCGACGAAGGACTCCTACGGCGTCGTCGCGTCCAACATCGCCGTGCGCGCCGCCGCGAACACGACGAACACGACGAACACGACGAACACGACGAACACCGTGGACGCCGCGGGCTCCCCGGGCACCGCCCTCGACGTGACGGCGGCGGCGAACCAGGAGATCCCGGTGGTGGCCGACCTCATGCGCCGGATCCGCCAGGACGTGGAGAAGCCCCGGCGTTGAACAGCCGCCGCGTCCCGGCGTCCACCGCGTCGAGGACGAGGCCGGTGAAGTAGACGGTCCCGACGGCGAGGACGCGGTGCCCGAGGGTGGCGAGCGAGGCGGGCGTGATGGCGGCCGCCTCGACGACGTCCCAGGACGGCGGGAGCGCGCGGGTGAAGCGCAGGTGCGCCGCCGGGAGCCGGACGAACGTCACGGGCACGTCGCCGAGCGCGGCGACCGCGCCGTCCAGGTCCTTGTGGTCGGGCAGGCAGACGACGGCGTGGTCGACGGCTCCCCAGCGGGCGCGGGCGGCGGCGAGCGCGGCGGCGACGCCCGTCCGGTCGACGGCGGAGTCGACGAGCACGGTGGTCGCGGACCCGGGGACGCGGTGCCAGGACAGCCGCCCCGGCAGGACGACCGACGCCAGCACCGCCGCCGTCCGCGCGGGGTCGGGCTCGCCCACGCCGGGCACGCGCCGCGCGGCGGCGACGCCGAGTTCGGCGCTGACCCGTCCGAGCCCTTCGGGCAGCAGGTCGGGGGCGAGGCCGCCGTCGCCGGGTGCGACGTACTCGACGCGTCCCGCCAGCGCGTCCGCGACCTCGGGGGACTGCGGCGCGGAGAGAACGGCTCGCGTGCGCGGCCCGGCCACGCCGAGCTTGTCGAGCGCGATCTCCGCGGCCGTGTCGCCGAGGACGCCGAGGTGCTCGCCGAAGACGGGGGTGAGGGCGACGACGTCCGGGGGGAACAGGCCGACCTCGTCCGAGCGTCCGCCCATGCCCGCTTCCAGGACCAGCACGTCCGCGTCCACGTCCCGCGCGTGCAGGACGCCCGCGAGCGTGAACAGCCCGGCGGGGGACAGGTAGCCCTCGGAGGGCGCGAGCACGGCGATGCCGTCGCGGAGCCGCCGCCCCAGGGAGGCGAGGTCGCCCTCCGACACGGCTCGGCCGTCCACACGGAGGCGGTCGCGGTTGTCGCGCAGGCCGGGGCTCGTCACCGTGCACACGCGCCTGCCCGCCGCCGCCAAGAACGCCGACGCGTAGGTCGCGGCCGTGCCCTTTCCCTTGGAGCCCACGACGGTCAGGAGCGGAACGTCCAGGGAGAGGACGCCAAGGACCTCCGCCAGCGCGCGCGCACGGGGAAGGCTGCGTTTCGCCCCGGCGGCGCGTCGTTCCCACTCCGCGAAGAAGACCTCATCGGCGCCCATGCGTCCCATGCTCGCAGTGCCCGGCCCGGGGCGGGCCGGGCGGCGGTGCCGAGTAGGCTCTGAGGGTCACTTTCCGCAGTCATGGAGCATCGTGAGCCAGCCAACCGAGCCGCTCGACTACCGGGACGCCATCGGCGTGATCATGAGCCGCGGCGTCGAGTGGGAGATCGACCCCACGCTCGACCGCGTCCGCGACCTGGTCGACGTCCTGGGCGACCCCCATCGCGCCTACCCCGTCATCCATGTGGCCGGGACGAACGGCAAGACCAGCACCGCGCGGCTCATCGAGGCGCTGCTGCGCGAGCGCGGGCTGCGCACCGGCCTCTACACCAGCCCGGAGATGACCACGCTGCGGGAGCGGATCGCGATCGACGGGGAGCCGCTCAGCGAGGAGCGGTTCGTCGAGACGCTGCGCGACGTCCTGCCCTACGTCCAGATGATCGACGGCAAGCACCCGGTGCCGCTGTCGTTCTTCGAGGTCCTCACCGCCATGGCCTACGCGGCGTTCGCCGACGCGCCGGTCGACGTCGCGGTCGTCGAGACCGGGATGGGCGGCACCTGGGACGCCACCAACCTCGCCGACGGCGCCGTCGCCGTGATCACCCCGATCGGCCTGGACCACACCCGCTACCTCGGCGACACCGTCGAGGAGATCGCGGGCGAGAAGGCCGGGATCATCAAGCCCGGCGCGGTCGCCGTGCTGGCGCAGCAGCCGGTGGAGGCGGCCGAGGTGCTGCTGCGGCGGGTCGTGGAGAGCGGCGCGACGGCGGCCCGCGAGGGCATCGAGTTCGGCGTGCTCGGCCGCGAGGTCGCGTTCGGCGGCCAGATGCTGCGCCTCCAGGGCCTGCACGGGATCTACGACGAGGTCTTCCTCCCGCTGTTCGGCGAGCACCAGGCGGGCAACGCCGCGACCGCGCTCGCCGCCGTCGAGGCGTTCGCGGGCGGCGCGGCGAGCGCGGGGGAGGCGGGCCTGGAGGCCGCCACCCGCGTCGCGCCCGGCGAGACCTACACCGGCGGCGACGGAGGGCTCGACCCGGCGCTCGTGCGCAGCGGGTTCGCCAAGGCCGCGTCGCCGGGGCGCCTTGAGGTCGTCCGGACGGGCCCGACCGTCCTGCTGGACGCGGCGCACAACCCCGCCGGGATGGCCGCGAGCGTCCAGACCGTCACCGAGTCGTTCGGCTTCACCCGGCTGGTCGGGGTGCTCGCCGCCGCCGCCGACAAGGACGTCGCGGGCATGCTCGACCAGCTCGAACCCGTCCTCGCCGAGCTGGTCGTGACCCGCAACACCTCGCCGCGCTCGCTGCCGCCCGAGGAACTGGCCGAGATCGCCGGGGGGATCTTCGGGCCCGAGCGCGTGCACATCGCCGACCGGCTCGACGACGCCATCGACCGGGCCATCGGGCTGGCCGAGGAGACCGGCGAGTACCAGGGCGCGGGCGTCCTGATCACCGGGTCGGTGGTCACGGTCGGCGACGCCAGGACGCTGCTGCGCGTAGGGGAGGGCCGGTGACGGTCATGGACGCATCCGGCGCGGGCGACGACACGAGCGCGGGCACGGGCGGCGCGGGCACGGGCCGGGGCACGGGCGGGCCGGGGGCCTCCCGGGCGCGGCCCGCCGGGGATCCGGTGCGGCGGCTGCTGGCCACGGTGCTGGCCTGCGAGGCGGTCGTGATCGCGCTCGCGATCCCGGTGGCGGTGGCCGTCCTGGACGTGAGCGGGGGCACGGCGGGCGCGGTGTGCGGGGGGCTGGCGGTCGTCTGCCTGCTGATGGCCGGGCTGCTGCGGTTCTCCTGGGCGGTCCCGGCGGGCACGGTCCTCCAGGTGCTCGTCATCGCGACCGGGTTCATGGTGCCGACCATGTTCTTCCTCGGCGCCCTGTTCGGGGCGCTCTGGGGAACGGCGATTTGGATGGGACGCAAGGCGCGGGAAGCGGCGGCGCGCTAAATTCGGAGGCGGCGCCCATTCCCGTCCGCCTGCGCTTTCCCTTCCCGGTCAATTCCGACATCTTTCTCTTTTGGGAAATGCTGGACGTTGGTGGACGGCGACCTCCGGAGGAGAAGGTCGTGTCCACCCGCACATACCAACACCCGGCCCGGCGGGGCCGGGCGGCCACCGTCGCCGCCACGTCCGGCGCGCTGGTGATGGCCGCGACCGTGCTGCCCGCCGCCGTGCTGACCGTCCCCGACACCACCGCGAACGTCGCGCCCGCGGCCGCCGAGGCGCTGCGCCTCGGCACGGGCGACGTCGCCGGGCTGCTGCGCGCCACCGGCCTGTCGCTGCCCGCGCTGCTGCTCGCGGTGCCGCTCGCCGCCGTCGCCGCCCGCCGGTTCTCCGCGTGCTCGGTGGCCGCCGCCGGGCTGCTCCTGCTGCTCGCCGGGATCGGCGCGGCGCGGTTCGCCGGATCGGTGCCGCAGGCCGGGTTCGTCCGCGCGGCGGAGGGCGCGGGGGCGGGCATCGTGCTGCCCGCCTCGCTCGTCCTGATCTGGGAGCGGCGCAGCCGCGCGCTCGCCGCGCTCTGGGCGGGCGGCCTGGTGTGCGCGCTGCTGGCGGCGATGCCGGTGGCGCTGCGCCTCGTCCCGATGTCGCGCGGGGACGCCGCGCGCGGCCCGGACTGGCACCGCGCGCTCGCCCCCACCCCCTGGCCCGCGATCGCGGCCGTCGCCGCCGTCGCGCTGTTCCTGTTCCTGCGCGGGCGCGGCCCGTGGCGGCTGCCCGCGCCGCGGCACATCGAGCGCGGCCAACTCGTGCTGCCGCTCGTCCCCTCGGCGGGGTTCGCGTTCCTCGCCGTCGTCGCGGCGGACGGGTGGTCGCCGGGCGCGCGGCTCGCCGTCGGCGCGCTCGCGCTGCCCGCCCTGCTCGCCCTCGCGCTCGCCTGCGGCGGGGACGCCTCGGTGGGCGGCCCGCACGGCTGCGCGGTCGTCATGATCGCGACCGGGCTGCTCACCTACCCGGTCGCCGCGCCGCTGGCGGGGCTCGCCGCCGTGGGCGCCCACGCGCGCGGCGGCACCGGCGTGCCGCTGACGCCGTTCGCGCTCGCCGGTGCCGCCGCGATCGCGGGGGCGCTCGCGTCCCTGCGGGCGAGGCCCAAGGCCGGCGTCCTGGCGGGGTACGGCCTGATGCTCGCCGCCCTGCCGTTCGGCCTCGCGACCGGCCGCACGTTCGGGCTCGCGGACGGCCTCGCGGGCGGGACGGCGGGGCAGGCGAGCCTGTGCGCCCTCCTCGTCCCGCTCGGCGCCGGGGCGGGCCTGGCGCTGGCCGCCTCGCTGCGCGACGCGTCCGCCGGCGCGGCGCTGTTCGGGCTGGCGCTGCTGTTCCCGGCCGTCCTCGCGGGTCAGCTCGTGGTGCTGTCGCTCCAGGCGTCCTGGCTCGTGCGGGCGCGCCCGGTGACGCAGGCGCAGCAGTTGGACGCGCTGGCCGGCGGCTACCACGCCTGGCTCGCCGCCGCGGCCGGGGCGCTCGTGCCGCTCGCCGCCGCGACGGTCCGCGCGGGCGCCCTCGCCGGCGCCCGCTCCCGGGCCCGCGCCGCCGCCCGCGCCGCGCGTGCCGGCGCGCGGGCGACGGGACGCGCCGCCGCCGCGATCGACCCGGCCCCCGGGGCCGCCGCCGGAGAGGCCGAGGCCGCCGCGGGGCCCGGCGCCGGGTAGGATTCGCGCGCAGTGGTGCGCGGGCCGCGGCGTGACCGGTCACGCCTGGCCGGCCCCGTCGGACGGGGCGGCGCCACCCCGATCCGAAACTCATCGAGGAGAGTCTTCCGTGTCCGAGCGCACTCTTGTCCTGGTCAAGCCCGACGGTGTCCGCCGCGGCGTCGTCGGCGAGGTGATCTCGCGGATCGAGCGCAAGGGCCTGTCGCTCGTCGCGCTCGAACTGCGCACGCTCGCGCGCGAGACCGCCGAGGCGCACTACGAGGAGCACGCCAGCAAGCCGTTCTTCGGCGAGCTGGTCGAGTTCATCACCGGCGGCCCGCTGGTCGCGATGGTGGTCGAGGGCCCGCGCGCCATCGAGGCGTTCCGCGCCCTCGCCGGCGCCACCGACCCGGTGAGCGCCACCCCCGGCACCATCCGCGGCGACTTCGCGCTGGAGATCGGCGAGAACATCGTGCACGGCTCCGACTCCACCTACTCCGCCGAGCGCGAGATCAAGCTGTTCTTCCCCGAACTGGGCTGACCCCCCTCCGGGCGGCGCCCGGACGAGGCACATCGACACACGCGGGCCGGCGGACCGGCCCGCGTTGTGTTTTAACTAAAACAAGGCTGCTCAGCACACGAATTTTTGGCGACGCGCGCGCCGGGGGTGACTGCCCGCTGGCGCGTGAGCACGTTACGATGGACAAGCCGCTATACACGCCCGTCAAGATGAAGGGCTCCCTTTCTTCATGGGTAACAAGCTGTCGTTTCTTGGCCGTGACATGGCGGTCGATCTTGGCACCGCCAACACGCTGGTGTACGTGCGCGGGCGTGGCATCGTCCTGAACGAACCCTCGGTGGTGGCGATCAACACCAACACCGGGAAGATCGTCGCGGTCGGCATCGAGGCGAAGCGGATGATCGGCCGCACGCCCGGCAACATCGTCGCCGTCCGCCCGCTCAAGGACGGCGTGATCGCCGACTTCGACGTCACCGAGCGGATGCTCCGCTACTTCATCCAGAAGGTGCACAAGCGCCGGCACTTCGCCAAACCGCGCATCGTGGTGGCGGTGCCGAGCGGCATCACCGGGGTGGAGCAGCGCGCCGTCAAGGAGGCCGGGTACCAGGCCGGCGCCCGCCGCGTCTACATCATCGAGGAGCCCATGGCCGCCGCGATCGGCGCCGGGCTGCCCGTCTACGAGCCCACCGGCAACATGGTCGTCGACATCGGCGGCGGTACCACCGAGGTCGCGATCATCTCGCTCGGCGGCATCGTCACGAGCCAGTCGGTCCGCGTCGGCGGCGACGAACTCGACCAGGCGGTCATCTCCTTCTCCAAGAAGGAGTACTCGCTCATGCTCGGGGAACGGACCGCCGAGGAGATCAAGATGGCGATCGGCTCCGCCTACCCGGGCGGGGACGAGGAGCCGCACGCCGAGATCCGCGGCCGCGACCTGGTCAGCGGGCTGCCGAAGACCGTCGTGATCTCCGCCGAGGAGGTGCGGCGCGCGATCGAGGAGCCGGTCAACTCCATCGTGGACGCGGTGAAGACCACGCTCGACAAGTGCCCGCCCGAGCTGTCGGGCGACATCATGGACCGCGGGATCGCCCTCACCGGCGGCGGAGCCCTGCTGAAGAACCTCGACGAGCGGCTCCGCGAGGAGACCGGCATGCCGATCCACCTCGTGGACAACCCGCTCGACTCGGTCGTGCTCGGCACGGGCAAGTGCGTCGAGGACTTCGAGTCGCTCCGGCAGGTGCTCGTCCCGGAGCCGCGGCACTGAGCTCCCGGCGGATTCAGGAGAAACGGGAGGTCGGTGGGTGAAGGACACCCGGCGGACCCGCGTGGTCCTCGGCGCGCTGATCGTCACGGCGCTCGCGATGATCACCGTTGACTACCGCGGCGGGGAGCACTCCCCGCTGCGCGGGCTGCGCGACGTCGGCGCGGCGGTGTTCGGCCCGGTCGAGCGGGCCTCGGCCTCGGTCGTGCGGCCGGTCGGGGACACCTTCGACGCCATCACCGACGCGCCGGGCGAGCGCCACCGCGCCGACCGGCTCGAACGGGAGAACCAGCGGCTGCGCGAGCAACTGCGCGCGGGCCGCCTCGACCAGGACCGCTCCGCCCAGCTCCAGCGGCTGCTCGGCACCGCCGGGGCGGGCGGCTACCGGATCCGCGCGGCGCAGGTGATCTCCGCCGGGCAGGGCTTCGAGGACACCGTCACGATCGACGTCGGCACCCGCAACGGCATCAGGACCGACATGACCGTGATGAGCGCGCAGGGGCTCGTCGGCCGCGTCACCCGCGTCGGGCCCGCCACCGCGACCGT
This sequence comes from Actinomadura litoris, assembly GCF_009733595.1. GTDB lineage: Bacteria > Actinomycetota > Actinomycetes > Streptosporangiales > Streptosporangiaceae > Spirillospora > Spirillospora litoris. The sequence goes on from NZ_WOFH01000006.1 coordinate 601,143, forward strand.
GCTGCTCGCCACCGACCAGACGTCCTCGATCGGCTCCCGCCTGGAGGACTCCAAGGAGATCGGGATCGTGCAGGGCCGCGGCCGCCGCGGCCTCGGCAACGGCGCCACCCCGCTGCGCTTCCAGCTGCTGGACGCGGCGGCGCCGATGCGCGTCGGGCAGCGCGTCGTCACGCTCGGGTCGCAGGGCGAGCGGCCGTACGTGCCGGGCGTCCCTATCGGCGTCGTCGAGCGCATCGACAACTCCAGCGGCGGGCTGACCCGCACCGCCTACGTCCGGCCGTTCGTCCGCTTCACCAGCCTGGACGTGGTCGGCGTCGTCGTCGCGCCGCCCCGGCACGACCCGCGCGACGCGGTGCTGCCGCCCAAGCCGGCCCCGCCGCCGACCCCGACCCCGGCGCCGACCGGGAAGCCGAGCCCCGGCGCGTCGCCCTCCGGGGACCCGGCCAAGGCGAGGCCGCGCGGCACCAAGAGCCCGCACCCGAGACCGACCTCAGAGGACTGACGTGCTGAACGTGCCGGAGAAGTCGCAGACCGGGCGTCGGGTGATGACCGTCCTGGTGGTCGCGGTCGCGCTGATCCTCCAGGTGTCGGTGGCCAACCGGCTGCCGACGCCCGGCGGGGTCCAGCCCGACCTCGTCCTGCTGGCCGTGGTGGCGCTCGCCCTGGTCAGCGGCTCGATGACCGGTATGGTCACCGGGTTCCTGGCGGGCCTGGCCGCCGACATCGTCCCGCCCGCCGACCACACGCTCGGGCGCTACGCCCTCGTCTACTGCCTCATCGGCTACCTGTGCGGGATCGCCTCCGCCGAGATGGACCGCCAGTCGGTCGTGCCGTTCTTCGCCGTCGCCGCCGGGGCCCTCGCGGGCGCCGTGCTGTACGCGGCGACCGGGATGATCCTCGGCGACCCGCGCGCCGAGTGGGGCACGGTGTCGCGGATGGTGCCGCTCCAGGTCGTCTACGACGTGGTCGCCAGCCCGTTCGTCGTGTGGGCGGTGCTGCGCGTCACCCGGAGGTTCGAGCGCGGCGACCGCGCGCGCGGCGACCGCTTCTCGGTGCCCGCCGCCCGCTACCGCGCGATGTCGGGGCGGAGCGGGAGCCTGTGAACCCCAGGACGCACTTCCGGCTGGTGGTGCTGTACGTCCTCGTGGCGGCGCTGCTGCTGGTGCTGGTCGGGCGGCTCTGGTCGCTCCAGGTGCTGTCGGGCACGCACTACCGGCAGGTCGCCGCGCAGAACCGCACCCGCGACATCGTCGTCCCCGCGATCCGGGGCATGATCCTGGACGGCCAGGGCCGCCCGCTGGTCCGCAACCGCAGCGCGCTGGTCGTCTCGGTCGACCGCACCTCGCTGTCGCGGCAGCGCGACCACGGCACCTCCGTCCTGAGGCGGCTCGCCGGGGTCCTCGGCACGAGCCAGGAGGAGATCGAGAAGCGGATCCGGCTGTGCGGCCCCGGCATCAAGCGGCCGTGCTGGCCGGGCTCCCCCTACCAGCCGATCCCGGTGGACGACCGCGTCGACCCCCGCCGGGCGTTGCAGATCATGGAGCGGCAGGAGGACTTCCCCGGCGTCACCGCGCAGGTCCAGGCCGTCCGCGACTACCCGCGGCCCGAGGGCGCGGGCGCCGCGCAGGCGCTCGGCTACCTCCAGCCGATCACGCAGGAGGAGCTCGACCAGCGCAAGGGCCTGAAGGTCACCGGCTACAGCGGCGTCGACCTGATCGGGCGCGCCGGTCTGGAAGCGCAGTACGACGCCGACCTGCGCGGCGAGCCCGGCTACCGCAAGGTGCTCGTCGACAGCCAGGGCCGCGTCACCGGGACCGCCGCCGAGAAGGCGCCGGTCGTCGGCGGCAACCTCGTCACCAGCATCGACGCGGGCGTGCAGGGCGCGGCGGAGAAGGCGCTCCAGACCGCGGTCGAGGGCGCGCGCAAGCAGGGCCACAAGGCCGACGCGGGCGCCGCCGTCGTGATGGACGTGCAGACCGGCAAGATGGTCGCGATGGCGAGCTACCCCACCTACGACCCGAGCATCTGGACCGGCGGCATCTCCCAGGACGAGTACGACGGGCTGCTCGGCAAGAAGAAGGGCGAGCCGCTCACCTCGCGCGTCACGCAGGGCCAGTTCGCGCCCGGCTCGACGTTCAAGATCTCCTCGGTGGCGGCGGCGGTGAAGGACGGCTACGGGCTGAACGGCATCTACCCCTGCCCCGGCTCCTACAACGTCGGCAGCCGCGCGTTCACGAACTTCGAGGGCCAGGGCCACGGCAACATGAACCTGCACGAGGCGCTGGTCGTCTCCTGCGACACGATCTTCTACAAGTTCGCCTACGAGGAGTGGCTGCGCGACGGGGGCATGAAGCCGAAGAAGAACCCGTCCGACCCGATGGTGGGGATGGCCCGCTCCTTCGGGTTCGGCGCCCGCACCGGCATCGACCTGCCGAGCGAGACGCCCGGCCGCATCCCCGACCGGGCCTGGAAGCGCTCCTACTGGGAGGCGACCAGGAAGGCCGACTGCAAGGGCGCCAAGGAGGGCTACCCGAGCGTCGCCAAGACCGACCCGGCCCGCGCCGCCTACCTGCGCTCGATCGCCTCCGAGAACTGCACCGAGGGCTTCGTCTGGCGCGCGGGCGACGCCGCGAACTTCTCCGTCGGGCAGGGCGACGTGCTGGTCACGCCGCTCCAACTCGCCCGCGCCTACGCGGCGCTCGCCAACGGCGGCCGCCTGGTCACCCCCCACCTCGGCGTCGCGCTGATGCGGCCGGACGGCTCGCTCCTGCGCCGGATCTCCCAGCGGCCGGAGCGGAGGCTGCCGGTGGACGGCAAGGTCCTCAGGTACGTCCGCAGTGGCCTCGCCGACGTGACCAAGAAGGGCACGGCCGCCGGAGCGTTCTCCGGGTTCGACTTCGACCGCGTCGACGTCGCCGGGAAGACCGGCACCGCCGAGGTCTACGGCAAGGACGACACGTCCTGGTTCGCCTCGTTCGGCCCGGTGAAGAAGCCGCGCTTCGCGGTCATCGCGATGGTGTCGCAGGGCGGCACGGGCGCGTCCACGGCGGCCCCCACCGTCCGCGCGATCTGGGAGGCCATGTACGGGACGAAGGACAAGAAGCCCCTCCTGAAGGACGGCAAGCTGCCGTCCGAGCTGCCCAAGCCTCCGGCCGATGGAGCCGCACCGTGAACGAGGCCAACGTCGGATCGGTCGGCGGGTACCGCGACCGGGCGCTCTGGCAGAGCGTGGTCGCCGGGTTGCGGCGCCTCGACTGGACGCTGTGCCTGACCGTCCTCGTGCTGTCGCTGATCGGAGCGCTGCTGGTCCGCTCGGCGACCTTCCAGCTCATGACCGACCAGGGCAAGGACCCGGAGGGCTTCCTCAAGCGGCACATCCTGAACCTGCTGATCGGGTTCGCGCTCGGCGGCCTGGTGACCGTGCTCGACTACCGGCTGCTGCGCGCCTACGTCCCGATCCTGTACGGGCTGGCCTGCGTGGGGCTGGTCGCCGTCCTCACCCCGCTCGGCTCGACGATCAACGGCTCGCACTCGTGGATCGTGGTCGGCGGCGGGTTCCAGGTGCAGCCCTCGGAGTTCGCCAAGGTCGGGCTCGTCGTGCTGCTCGCGATGATCCTCGGCGAGCCGCGCGACGGCGAGATCGGGCCGGGCCGCCGCGACGTGCTGCTCGCGCTCGCGCTCGCGGGTGTGCCCGCCGCGCTGATCATGCTCCAGCCCGACCTCGGCACGACGCTGGTGTTCACCGCCGTGGTGCTCGGCATGCTGGCGGTCTCGGGCGCCCGCAAGCGCTGGCTCGCCGGGCTGGTCGGCGGCGGCCTGGCCGCGGGCTTCGCGGTGTGGTTCTTCGGCCTGCTCAAGCCCTACCAGCTCGACCGGTTCACCGCGTTCATGGACCCCTCCGCCGACCCGCGCGGCGCCGGGTACAACGCCCAGCAGGCGCGGATCGCGATCGGCTCCGGCGGGACGTTCGGCAAGGGCCTGTTCAACGGCGAGCAGACCGGCGGGCACTTCGTCCCCGAGCAGCAGACCGACTTCATCTTCACGGTCGCGGGGGAGGAGCTCGGCTTCGTCGGCGCCGCCGTGATCATCCTGCTGCTCGGCGTGGTGCTGTGGCGCGGGCTGCGCATCGCGACCCAGGCCGCCGACCTGTTCGGCACGCTGGTCGCGACCGGCGTGGTGTGCTGGCTGGCGTTCCAGACGTTCGAGAACGTCGGGATGACGGTCGGGATCATGCCGATCACCGGGCTGCCGCTGCCGTTCGTGTCCTACGGCGGCTCCGCCACGTTCGCGAACATGATCGCCTTCGGCCTGTTGCAGGCGGTGCACGTCCGCCGCAGGCCCTTCGACTGAGCGGCGGTCCTCCGACCGGGCGGCGGGCCCCGGCCGGGCGGGCCGCCGGTCGCGCGGCGGTAGGCTGGACGTTCGCCCATGGCCCCACCACGGAGGACACCGCCATGCCCGTCCAGTCGATCTTCCCGCGACTGGAGCCGCTGCTCCCGCGCGTGCAAAAGCCGATCCAGTACGTCGGCGGGGAGTTGAACTCCCAGGTCAAGGATTGGGACGAGGCCGAGGTCCGGTGGGCGCTCATGTACCCGGACGCCTACGAGGTCGGGCTGCCGAACCAGGGCGTCCAGATCCTCTACGAGATCCTCAACGAGCGCGACGGCGTCCTCGCGGAGCGGACCTACTCGGTCTGGCCCGACATGGAGGCCGTCATGCGCGAGCACGGCCTCCCGCAGTTCACCGTGGACGCGCACCGCCCGGTCGCCGCGTTCGACGTGTTCGGCGTCTCGTTCTCGACCGAACTCGGCTACACCAACCTGCTGACGGCGCTCGACCTCGCCGGGATCCCGCTGCGCGCCGCCGACCGGGGCGCGGAGCACCCGATCGTGCTGGCGGGCGGGCACGCCGCGTTCAACCCCGAGCCGATCGCCGACTTCCTCGACGCGGCCGTCCTCGGCGACGGCGAGGAGGTCGCGCTGGCGATCACCGAGGTGGTCCGCGAGTGGAAGGCCGAGGGCGAGCCGGACGGCCGCGACGGGCTGCTGCTGCGCCTCGCCGCGTCCGGCGGCGTGTACGTGCCGCGCTTCTACGACGTGAGCTACCTGCCGGACGGGCGGATCCAGCGGGTCGCGCCCAACCGTCCGGGCGTGCCGTGGCGGGTCGAGAAGCACACGGTCATGGACCTCGACCAGTGGCCCTACCCGCGCAAGCCGCTGGTCCCGCTCGCCGAGACCGTGCACGAGCGGTTCAGCGTCGAGATCTTCCGCGGCTGCACCCGGGGCTGCCGGTTCTGCCAGGCCGGGATGATCACCCGGCCGGTGCGGGAGCGGTCGATCACCACGATCGGCGCGATGGTCGAGCAGGGCCTGTCGGAGTCGGGCTTCCAGGAGGTCGGGCTGCTCAGCCTGTCCAGCGCCGACCACAGCGAGATCGGCGAGGTCGCCAAGGGGCTCGCCGACCGCTACGAGGGCACCAACACCTCGCTGTCGCTGCCCTCCACCCGCGTGGACGCCTTCAACATCACGCTCGCCAACGAGTTCTCGCGCGGCGGGCGGCGCTCCGGGCTGACGTTCGCGCCCGAGGGCGGCTCCGAGCGGATGCGCAAGGTGATCAACAAGATGGTCACCGAGGACGACCTGATCCGCACCGTCGGCACCGCCTACGAGAACGGCTGGCGCCAGGTCAAGCTGTACTTCATGTGCGGGCTGCCCACCGAGGAGGACGAGGACGTCCTCGCGATCGCCGGGATGGCCAGGCGCGTCATCCAGGCCGGCCGCGAGGCCACCGGCCGCAAGGACATCCGCTGCACGGTGTCCATCGGCGGGTTCGTCCCGAAGCCGCACACCCCGTTCCAGTGGGCCGCCCAGTGCGACCACGAGACCGTCGACCGCCGCCTGCACGCCCTCAAGGACGCGCTGCGCGCCGACCGCGAGTACGGCCGCGCCATCGGGCTGCGCTACCACGACGGCCGCCCGTCCATCATCGAGGGCCTGCTGTCGCGCGGCGACCGCCGGGTCGGCGAGGTCATCCGCGCCGTCTGGGAGGACGGCGGGCGCTTCGACGGCTGGAGCGAGCACTTCTCCTTCGAGCGCTGGACGGCCGCCGCCGGCAAGGTCTTCGCCGGTCAGCCCGTCGATCTCGACTGGTACACCGTCCGCGAGCGCGACGAGGTCGAGGTGCTCCCCTGGGACCACCTCGACGCCGGGCTCGACCGCGAGTGGCTCTGGCAGGACTGGCAGGACGCGGTCGACGAGACCGAGGTCGAGGACTGCCGCTGGACGCCCTGCTACGACTGCGGCGTCTGCCCCACGATGGGCACCGAGATCCAGATCGGCCCCACGGGCAAGAAGCTGCTGCCGCTCTCGGTCGTCTGACCGGCGCCGCCCCGGGCCCGCCGCGCCGGGCGTATCCCCAGGCCGAACGGGATTCGACCGGGCCTGAACCGGCCGTGTGAACGCCCTGAGCTGCGGGGCTTGCGCTCGCCCGACCCCGGCCAGGGGCGAAAGGGCGCGCCGGGCCCCGTACTCTATAGGGAGACGTTTTCGACTCGACCACGAGTAGGAAGGACGAAGAGCCCTGGCACCCATGCCGGAGGGGCCGGCCCCGGCCCCCGTGATCCAGCGCCTTCGCGTCCGCTACGCCAAGCGGGGCAGGCTGCGGTTCACGAGCCACCGCGACATCTCCCGGGCCGTGGAACGCGCCGTACGGCGCGCCGGGATACCTGTCGCGTTCAGCGCCGGATTCACCCCCCACCCGAAGATCTCGTACGCGGGTGCGGCGGCGACGGGGGTGGCCAGCGAGGCCGAGTACCTTGAGATCGGGCTCACCGAGACCCGCGACCCCGCGCGGGTCCGGGACGAGCTCGACGCCGCACTGCCCGCCGGGCTCGACATCGTCGATGTCGTGCCGGTGCGGGCGGGACGCGCCGGGGACGCGCCGGTCAAACCGGGCGCGTTCACCGATCGGCTCCAGGCGTCGCGGTGGCGGATCCGGCTGGACGGGGTGTCCTACGACGACGCCGCCGCTGCCGTGGCCGCCTTCCTGGACGCCGGGGAGATCGAGGTCGAGCGCCTCACCAAGAAGGGGCGGCGCCGGTTCGACGTGCGCGCCGCCGTCCAGGCCCTGGAGGCACAGTCCCCGGAGCCGGACCGGCGCGCCGCCGAGGCGGCGGATGCCCCTTGTGCGATACTTCGAATGGTTGTTCGGCATTCCACACCCGCCGTACGACCCGACGACATCCTCACCGGACTGCGCCAGGTCGCCGACCTCGCGCCGCCGTCACCGCCACTGGTGACCAGGCTGGCGCAGGGGCCCCTCGACGCGGCCACCGGTGGCCTCGCGGATCCCCTGGATCCCGACCGGGAGAGCGGCCTGCCGTCCGGCGACGACGCCGAGACGGCTCGCGACCGTACGCGGCCGCAGCCCGGGGACGCCGCGAGCGCGGATGCCGTCAGCGCCTGACCGTGGGACCGAAGCCGTGGCGACACGGAACCGGACCGCAGGGGACGGTCGGCGCACCCCCGACGACTTCGTCGTCATCACCGGACGACCGTCCGGCGGTGGCGACGCCGACGACTGACGGAGTGCTCCCGCGCGGCGCACCGCCCCGATCCGCCCCCTGGCGGAACAGGCGGTCGCGCCCGGGAGCCTGACGGGAGATTGCCCGGATGCTTGACAACGACGCCGATTCGGCCACCGATAACGAGACCACCGACACCACCGCGCCCGGCGTGACCACGCGTACCCGCCGCCGCGCCAGCCGTCCGGCGGGGCCCCCGCCGGACGTGGAGGACACGCCCGCGCAGGCCAAGACGGAGGAGCCCGCTCCCAGCGACACCGGCTCCCCGTCCGCCGACGCCGGGAGTGAGCAGGAGGCGGGACGTCCCGCGGCGCGCGGGCGGCGCGCCACGGCGGCGCGGGCCGGGGCGGCGGCCGCGCCCGAGGCGGCCGCGCCCGAGCAGCAGCAGGAGGAGGCCGGCGAGGCGGCGCCGGTGAAGAAGACCACGCGGACGCGGACCCGCGCCAAGAGCGGCACCGCCAGGAGCGCGGCCGCCAAGGGCGAGGAGACCGCCGAGGCCGTGCCGCTGACCGGGGCCGAGACGTCCCCGGCCGCCGAGGCACCGAAGGGCGAGGCGCCTGAGGTAGGCGCGTCCAAGAGCGAGGCGCAGGCCGAGGCGCCGGAGGCCGAGGCCCCGGCAGAGAAGGCTCCCACCACCCGGACGCGCACCCGCCGCCGCACCAGCGCCGCCGCCCCGCCCGTCACGCCCGACGAGCCGGACGTGCCCGCCGCTCCGATCGTCCCCGAGGTCCCGGCGGTGCCGGGCACCGGCGGCGAGCCGGACGCGTCCCGGGTGTCGGAGACCGAGCCCGCGAGCGGCGTCGGCGTGCCCGGCGTGATGTTCCAGCCGCCCATGGTCGTGTTCCAGCCGCCGCAGCCGAAGGCCGAGGCGCCGGCGCGGCCCCGGGAGGAGCCGAAGGCCGAGGAGCCCGCGGACGAGGCCGAGCACGGGCCGGCCGTCCACGACGACGAGGACGAGGGCGATGACCGCCCCTCGCGCCGCCGCCGCCGCAGGGGCGGCCGCGGCCGCGGCCGCGGCAAGGACGGCGTCGAGGACGACGCGCACGCCGACGAGGGCGCCGACGCCGAGGAGGCGGGCGAGGCCCGGGAAGCGCGGGAGTCCAAGGAGGCCAAGGAGGCCAAGGACGAGCAGCCCGCCAAGGCCGCCAAGGCGACCAGGGGCGGGAAGGCCAAGGCCGCCAAGGAGGCCAGGGAGGCCAAGGAGGCGGCGAAGGAGACCGCCAAGGCCGAGCAGGACGAGGACGACGACGAGGGCGACGGCCAGGGCGCGACGAGCCGCCGGCGCCGCCGCCGCAGGCGCCGGTCCGGGGCCGACGGCGAGGGCGGGCCGCAGGACGACCCGCCGAACACCGTCGTGCACGTCCGCGACGCGCGCGCGGTGGAGGACGAGGTCCAGTCCGTCCGGGGCTCGACCCGGCTGGAGGCCAAGAAGCAGCGCCGCCGCGAGGGCCGCGAGCAGGGCCGCCGCCGTCCGCCGGTGATCACCGAGGCGGAGTTCCTGGCGCGCCGCGAGTCGGTCGAGCGGGTCATGGTGGTGCGGCAGGAGGGCGAGCGCACGCAGATCGCCGTCCTGGAGGACGACGTCCTCGTCGAGCACTACGTCAACCGCGCGACCCACCAGTCGTACGTGGGCAACGTCTACCTCGGCAAGGTCCAGAACGTGCTGCCGTCGATGGAGGCGGCGTTCGTCGACATCGGCAAGGGCCGCAACGCGGTCCTGTACGCGGGCGAGGTCAACTGGGACGTCGCGGGCCTGGAGGGCCAGCCGCGCCGCATCGAGTCGGCGCTGAAGTCGGGCCAGTCGGTGCTCGTCCAGGTCACCAAGGACCCGCTCGGCCACAAGGGCGCCCGGCTGACCAGCCAGGTCTCGCTGCCCGGCCGCTACCTGGTCTACGTCCCCGACGGCTCGATGACCGGCATCAGCCGCAAGCTCCCCGACAAGGAGCGCAGCCGCCTGAAGTCGATCCTGAAGAAGGTCATGCCGGAGAACGCGGGCGTGATCGTCCGCACGGCGGCCGAGGGGGCGACCGAGGAGGAGCTGTCCCGGGACGTCTCGCGCCTGGCCGCGCAGTGGGAGAGCATCCAGAAGAAGGTCAAGTCCGCGTCGGCGCCGTCGCTGCTGTACGGGGAGCCCGACCTCACGATCCGCGTCGTCCGCGACATCTTCAACGAGGACTTCAGCAAGCTCGTGGTCTCCGGCGGCGACGCCTGGGACACGGTCTCGGACTACGTCGAGTACGTCGCGCCGCACCTCGCCGACCGGGTCGAGCGGTGGGAGGGCGCGCAGGACGTCCTCGGCGCGTTCCGGGTGGACGAGCAGATCGCCAAGGCGCTGGACCGCAAGGTGTGGCTGCCCTCCGGCGGCTCGCTGGTGATCGACCGGACCGAGGCGATGACGGTCATCGACGTCAACACCGGCAAGTTCACCGGCCAGGGCGGCAACCTGGAGGAGACCGTCACCCGCAACAACCTGGAGGCGGCGGAGGAGATCGTCCGCCAGCTCCGGCTGCGCGACATCGGCGGCATCGTCGTGATCGACTTCATCGACATGGTGCTGGAGAACAACCGCGACCTGGTGCTGCGCCGGCTCGTGGAGTGCCTGTCGCGGGACCGCACCAAGCACCAGGTCGCCGAGGTCACCTCGCTCGGCCTGGTCCAGATGACCCGCAAGCGCGTCGGGCAGGGGCTGCTGGAGGCGTTCTCGGAGACCTGCGAGTCCTGCAACGGGCGCGGCATCCACGTCCACCTGACGCCGGTCGAGCCGAAGCCCGACAAGGCGGCGGGCAAGGAGAGCGGCCGCCGCCGCAAGCGCAAGGGCGAGGTCGAGCGGGCCGTCGAGGAGAAGATCGCCAAGCACGACGCGAAGTCCGAGGCCAAGAGCGAGGCGAAGGCCGAGACGAAGGCCGGGGAGGCGGAGGAGCCGGAGGCGGCGCGTCCGGCGCGGACGCGGGCGAAGAAGTCCGGCCCCGCCAAGCGCCCCGCGGGCCCGCCGCCCGACGTCGACGCCGAGGAGGCTCCGGCGCAGGCCGCCGTGGAGGCCGCCCAGGCCGCGGCGGAGGCGGCCGACACCTCGCCCGGCGCGCTGGACTCGGCGGAGCCGGTCGCGGTCAACGGCGCCGCGCCCGCCGAGTCGAACGGCGCCGCGCCCGCTCCGGACGAGGACGCCGAGGACGCCGAGGGCGGCACCGCGCGGCGCCGCCGCACCCGCCGTCCGCGCGCCGCGGCGCAGGCCGCCGCCGAGGCCGGGGACGCCGACGCCTGAGCCCGGATGCCCTGGCCGGACGCGTTCGCGTTCCGGTCAGGGCTTCGGGCTTCGACCCTGCTCTACTGCTGCACAGATTTGCCCGCGTGCTAAGTCAGGGTACAATTTGATTCGGCGCGCCGTGGGCGCGCCAGTCGACCATGCACCGCGAGTCCCCCTCCGGGGCCCGTCCGGTGCGCACCCCGCCGATCCGGTGGGGACGAGCAGAGAGCGCCAGGGGTCTCCCCTGGTGTGCCGCCTCCGGCACCGGTGCCGGGGGTAGGCCCCCATCCGGGGGCTGGTGAGCCACGCGCGGGGCCGGTTCAGTCCGGAAGCGCGCGCAGACGAAGGGTTTCCGCGGTGTACGCGATTGTCCGCGCAGGCGGCAGGCAGGAGAGGGTCGCGGTCGACGACGTGCTGACCGTCGACAAGCTGGCCGGTGAGGTCGGCTCGACCGTCACGTTCCCGGCCGTGCTGGTCGTGGACGGCGACGACGTCGTCAGCGGCTCGGCCGACCTCGCGCGCTACGAGGTGACCGCCGAGATCCTCGGCGCCGTCAAGGGCCCGAAGATCAACATCATGCACTACCGGAACAAGACCGGGTACAAGCGGCGGATGGGTCACCGTCAGCCCTACACCGAGGTCAAGATCACCGGTATCAAGGCCGGGAAGTAAGGGAGCGGTCAGATGGCACACAAGAAGGGCGCGTCGTCCAGCCGTAACGGCCGCGACTCCAACGCCAAGCGCCTCGGTGTGAAGCGCTACGGCGGCCAGCTCGTCAACGCCGGCGAGATCATCGTCCGGCAGCGCGGCACCCACTTCCACCCCGGCCCCGGCGTCGGGCGCGGCGGCGACGACACGCTGTTCGCGCTGGTCGCGGGCGCCGTCGAGTTCCGCCGCTACCGCGGTCGCAACGCGGTCGCGATCGTGCCGTCGGCGGAGTAGTCCGCCTGCACGAGACGTTCACCGAAGGGGCGGGCCGGCGACGGTCCGCCCCTTCGCCTTTTTCGACTTCGCCTTTTTCGAGTCGCCCTGTACCGAGGAGAGTCACCGTGGCCGCTGGAGCGGGATCGGGCGCGCAGTTCGTCGACCGGGTGGTGCTGCACGCCGCCGCCGGAAACGGCGGGAACGGCTGCGCGTCGGTCCACCGGGAGAAGTTCAAGCCGCTCGGCGGCCCGGACGGCGCGAACGGCGGACGCGGCGGCGACGTGGTGCTGGTGGTCGACGCGAACGCCGCGAGCCTGCTGGAGTACCACCGGCGGCCGCACCGCAAGGCGGGCAACGGCAGGCCGGGGCAGGGCAGCCTGCGCACCGGCGCGGACGGCGCGGACGTCATCCTGCCCGTCCCCGACGGCACGGTCGTGAAGGCGGGCGAGGAGGTCCTCGCCGACCTGGTCGGCGAGGGCACCCGGTACGTGGTCGCGCAGGGCGGGCGCGGCGGGCTCGGGAACGCGGCGCTCGCGACCGCCAAGCGCAAGGCGCCCGGGTTCGCGCTGCTCGGCGAGCCCGGCGACGAGCGCGACGTGGTGCTGGAGCTGAAGAGCGTCGCGGACGTCGCGCTCGTCGGCTTCCCGAGCGCGGGCAAGTCCTCGCTGATCGCGGCGCTGTCGGCGGCCAAGCCGAAGATCGCCGACTACCCGTTCACGACGCTGGTGCCGAACCTCGGCGTGGTGGGCGCGGGCGACACGACGTTCACGGTCGCCGACGTCCCCGGGCTGATCGAGGGCGCGAGCGAGGGCCGGGGCCTCGGCCTTGAGTTCCTGCGGCACATCGAGCGGTCCTCGACGCTCGCGCACGTTTTGGACTGCGCCACGATGGAGCCGGGGCGCGACCCCGTCAGCGACTTCGAGGCGATCGAACGGGAGCTGCGGGCCTACGACCGGGTCCTCGGCGACCGCCCGCTGTCGGACCGGCCGCGCATCGTCGTGCTCAACAAGGTGGACGTGCCCGACGGCCGCGAGCTCGCCGAGATGGTCAGGCCCGAGTTCGAGGCGCGGGGCCTCGCGGTGTTCGAGGTGTCGGCGGCCTCGCACGAGGGGCTGCGGGAGCTGTCGTTCGCGATGGCGGCGATGGTCACCGAGTATCGTGCCGCGCTGCCCGCGGTCGAGCCCACCCGCACCGTGATCCGGCCCGAGCCGGTCGGCGGCGACACCGGCTTCGAGGTCAGGCCGATGGGCGAGAACACGTTCCTGATCACCGGGAACAAGCCCGTCCGGTGGCTGCGGCAGACCGACTTCGCCAACGAGGAGGCCGTCGGCTACCTCGCGGACCGGCTCGCGCGGCTCGGTGTGGAGGAGGCCCTGGAGAAGGCGGGCGCCTCCCGGGGCGCGACCGTGCTGATCGGGACGCCCGACGACTCGGTCGTCTTCGACTGGGAGCCCGAGGTCGTCGCGGGCGAGGCCGCGGCCGGCCCCCGCGGCACCGACCGCCGCCTCGACGGATACCGCTAGCCCCCGGAGGAGATGGCTCGATGAGCGAGCGCGAGGCGATCGCGAAGGCCCGGCGGATCGTGGTGAAGGCGGGGTCCTCCTCGCTCACCACCCCGGAGGGGACGATCGACGCCGCCCGCATCGACGCGCTGGTCGACGTCCTCGCGGCGCGGCGCGACGCGGGCACCGAGATCGTGTTCGTCTCCTCGGGGGCGATCGCGGCGGGGCTCGGGCCGCTCGGGCTCGTCCGCCGCCCGCCCGACCTCGCGACGCAGCAGGCGGCGGCTAGCGTCGGGCAGGGCCTGCTGTTCGCGCGCTACACCTCGGCGTTCACCCGGCACCGGATCACGGTCGGGCAGGTGCTGCTGACCGCCGACGACATGATGCGCCGCTCCCACCACCGCAACGCGCAGCGGACGCTCGCGCAGCTGCTCGCGCTCGGCGTGCTGCCGATCGTGAACGAGAACGACACCGTCGCCACCGACGAGATCCGGTTCGGCGACAACGACCGGCTCGCCGCGCTCGTCGCGCACCTGACCCGCGCGGACGCGCTGATCCTGCTCTCCGACGTCGACGCCCTCTACACCGGCGACCCGCGCCGGCCCGGGGCCCGGCGGATCGAGGACGTGCGGGGCCCGGCCGACCTCGCGGGCGTCGAGCTGGGCGGGTCCGGGCGGGTCGGCACCGGGGGCATGGTCACGAAGGTGGAGGCGGCGCGGATCGCGGGCGTCCCGGTCGTGCTGACGAACGCCGCGTCCGCCGCGCAGGCCCTCGCGGGCGACCCCGCCGGCACCCTCTTCCACCCGGCGGACGGGCGGCGCCGCTCCACCCGGCACCTCTGGCTCGCCCACGCCACCACCGGCGCCGGGCGGGTCATGCTGGACGCGGGCGCCGTCGAGGCGGTCGTGCGGCGCCGCAAGTCGCTGCTCCCGGCGGGCGTCACCGGCGTCGAGGGCGACTTCGCCGCCGGCGACCCGGTCGACCTGTGCGACCCGGCGGGCCGCGTCGTCGCGCGCGGGCTCGTGAACTACGACGCCGCCGAGGTCCCCGAGCTGATGGGCCGCTCCACCCGCTGGCTGGCCCGCGAGCTCGGGCCCGAGTACGAGCGCGAGATAATCCACCGCGACGACCTGGTCGTCCTGGCCGACGAAGGAGGACGTGATGAGTGAGCGCGAGGAGTTCCTGCGGGTGGCACGGCGCGCCGGGGACGCCGCGTCCGGGCTGGCCCCGCTGCCGCGCGCGGCCAAGGACGCGGCGCTGCACGCGGTCGCGGACGCGCTGGTCGAGAGCGCGCCCGAGATCGTCAAGGCGAACGAGGCCGACGTCGCGCGGGCGCGCGAGGCCGGGACGTCGGAGTACATGATCGACCGGCTGGGCCTGACCGTCGAGCGGATCGCGGCGATCGCCGAGGCCGCCCGCAAGGTCGCGGCGCTGCCCGATCCGGTGGGGGAGTCGGTGCGCGGCGGCGTCCTGCCGAACGGGCTGGAGCTGCGGCAGGTGCGGGTGCCGCTCGGCGTGGTCGGGATCATCTACGAGGGCCGCCCGAACGTGACCGTGGACGCGGCGGCGCTGTGCCTGAAGAGCGGCAACGCGGCCCTGCTGCGCGGCTCGTCGTCGGCGCACGAGTCCAACACGGCGCTGGTCGGCGTGATGCAGGCCGCGCTGGCGGGCACCGACGTCCCGGCGGACGCGGTGCAGCTCGTCCCCGGCACCTCCCGCGAGTCGGTGAAGCACCTGATGCGGGCGCGCGGGCTGGTGGACGTGCTGATCCCGCGCGGCGGCGCCTCCCTGATCAACTCGGTGGTCGAGGAGTCCACGGTGCCGGTGATCGAGACCGGCGTCGGGAACTGCGCGGTGTACGTGGACGCCTCCGCCGACGTCGCCATGGCCGTGGACATCCTGCTGAACGCCAAGACGCAGCGCCCGTCGGTGTGCAACGCGGCGGAGACCTTCCTGGTGCACGCCGACATCGCGGACGCGTTCGTCCCGCGCGCGCTTGAGGCGCTCCGGGAAGCGGGCGTCACCGTCCACGGCGACGAGCGGATCCGCTCCTACGGCGGCGACGTCGTCGAGGCCACCGAGGACGACTGGTACGCCGAGTACCTCTCCCTGGACATCTCCGGACGCGTCGTCGACTCCCTCGACGACGCCGTCGCCCACATCCGCACCTACGGCTCGGGCCACACCGAGGCGATCGTCACGACGTCGCAGCCCGCCGCGAAGCGGTTCGTCGCCCGGGTGGACTCGGCGGCCGTGATGGTGAACGCCTCGACGCGCTTCACCGACGGCGAGGAGTTCGGGTTCGGCGCGGAGATCGGCATCTCGACCCAGAAGCTGCACGCCCGCGGCCCGATGGGTCTGCCGGAACTGACCTCGACCAAGTACGTGGTGACCGGCGAGGGCCACCTCCGCGGCTGAGCCGACCGTGCCGTCGGCGAGTGCGGCATCGCTTCGCGATCGTCGCGGTGGGGCTCGCCTCCGGCGTCGCCCCAGGTCACGCACTCGCGCGACGGCCGAGGCTCACGGCAAAGGGGAGGGCCGCCGCGTCCGTGTCGCGGCGGCCCTGCTCGGGGACTCCGGGCTCGGTGGGACCGATGCTCAGTTGGAGCGGTCGGTGGGCCCGGGGTCGCGGCGGGTGAAGCGGTCGAACAGGCCGCCCGCGGCGCCCGCCGCCGCGTCCGCCATGTCGCGGACCCTGCCGACGAACGGGTCGGCGGTGCGCTCCCACGACTCGCGGTAGGACTTGGCCGCGTTGCGGACCTCCTCGGAGACCGAGGCGCCGTCGTCGTCCGCGCGGCGCGGGTAGTCGCCCGCCATGATCCGCTCGTACTCGCCCTCGCGCGCCCACCGGTCGATCTCGGCGAACCGGATCACCGCGTAGGGGTGCGACTGCGGCAGCAGGTTCAGGAACTTCAGCAGCCCGTCCCGGACGTCGCCGGCCGCGTCGTACTCGCGCGCCTGCTCCAGGAACGCCTCGCTGCTCATCTCGCCGAGGCGGGTGCCGCCGGCGAGCTTCATCATCGTCCGCTTGGCGGCGTCGAGGTCCTGCCCGGCCAGCAGCCCGGCCCGGTCGGAGGACAGCTCGGCCTTGCGGAACCACTCCCGCAGCCCGATGATGATCGCCGCGATGCCGATGTTCCCGAGCGGCAGCCAGGCCAGCCGGGACCCGAGCTGGAGCAGGATCTGCATCATCGTCTGGTACACCGCGTGCCCGGACAGGATGTGCCCGACCTCGTGCCCGATGACGAAGCGCAGCTCCTCCTCGTCCAGTAGATCGATCAGCCCGGTGTTCAGCACGATGAACGGGTGGTCGGAGCCGATCGCCATCGCGTTCGGCGTCGGGTCCTGCTTGACGTACAGGTCGGGGATCTCCTGGAGGTCCAGGATGTAGGCCGCGTCGCGCACCATGTCGTGGATGTTGCGGAACTGGTTCTCACCCACCCGGACCGTTCCGCCGAGGAACATCAGGCGCAGCGCCCGCTCGTTCACCAGCCCGGACAGCTTGCGCAGAACGACGTCGAACCCCGACAGGGAGCGCAGCGCCACCAGCGCCGACCGGTCCGCCGGGTGTTCGTAGGCCCGGGAGCTGATCCCGGGGAATCGGGTCCGGGCCCGGTCGGGCGCGTTCTCCGTCATGCGTGGTCTCCTGAGGCGTGTAGTGCCCCGCCTTCTGGCGGGCGGAAGGCGGCGCCGAGCCGTCGCGGGCTGGGACGAGCGGATGTGGACGACGCCAGGTCTGGCATGGTAGTTCCGACGAACCACCGTGCCGCAGGGTTCCCCAGCGCGGCATGACGTCCGGCTCCGGCCCCGGGAGGCCCGATGTTCGATCCGCAGGCCGAGGCGATGCCCGTCGACGAGCGCGCCGCGCTCCAGCGCGACCGGCTGCGGGGGCTGGTCGACCGGCTGCTCGCGACCGGGGGAGTGCAGGGCGCGCGGCTGAAGGAGGCCGGCGTCGGCGGCGGCTCCGACGTGGCGCCCGCCGACCTGCACCGGCTCCCGTTCACCACCAAGCGGGACCTCTGGGACCACTACCCGTTCGGGATGCTCGCCGTCCCGCGCGACCAGGTCGCCGCCGTGCACGGGTCCAGCGGGACGCGCGGCCGCCCCACCCTCGTCGCCTACACCAGGGCCGACCTCGACCTGTGGGCGGCGATGTGCGCGCGCTCGCTCTCGTGCGCGGGCGCCGCGCCGGGCAGCATCGTGCACAACGCCTACGGCTACGGGCTGTTCACCGGCGGCATCGGCGTCCACCAGGGCGCGGTGGCGCTCGGCGCGACCGTCGTGCCGATGTCGGGCGGGATGACCGCCCGGCAGGTCCGGATGCTCGCCGACCTGCGTCCCGACATCCTGACCTGCACGCCCGCCTACGCGCTGCGGCTCGGCGAGGCCGCCGCCGAGGCCGGGGTGGAGCTGGACGCGCTGCGGGCGGGCCTGTTCGGCGCCGAGCCGTGGTCGGAGGGCCTGCGCGGCGCCATCGAGCGCGTCCTGCCCATCAAGGCCATGGACATCTACGGCCTGTCGGAGATCATCGGCCCCGGCGTCGCCACCGAGTGCCTCGAACAGGACGGCCTGCACGTCAACGAGGACCACTTCATCGTCGAGGCCGTCGACCCCGCCTCCGGGGAGCCCGTCGCCGACGGCACGCCCGGCGAGCTGGTGTTCACGACCCCGACCAAGCAGGCGCTGCCCCTCCTGCGCTACCGGACGGGCGACATCGCCTCCCTCGACCGCCGCGCCTGCCCCTGCGGCCGCACGCTCGTCCGGATGAGCAAGGTCATCGGGCGCGCCGACGACATGATCGTCGTCCGGGGCGTCAACGTGTACCCGAGCGAGGTCGAGCGCGCCCTGCTCGCGACCGGGCTCGTCGCGCCGCACTACCAGCTCGTCGTGGACCGGCGCGGGCCCTCCGCCCGGCTCCTGGTCGCCTGCGAGGCGCTCACCGGCGACCCGCGCGCGGAACTCACCCGGGCCCTGCACGAGGCCCTCGGCTTCACCGCCGAGGTCTTCCCCCTGCCGGGCGGGACCGTCCCGCGGGTCGAGGTCGGCAAGGCCGTCCGCGTCGTCACCTGGGACGAGGGCGACCCGCCGCTCCCGGGCCTGGCCTGACGCGCGGGACCGCGGGGGGCGGACGTTCCGGGCATCGCACCCGCTGGTTATTCTCGTCGGCATGACGCAAAAGCGGCGGCTGGGGATCATGGGCGGCACCTTCGACCCGATCCACCACGGCCACCTCGTGGCCGCGAGCGAGGTGGCCCACTACTACTCGCTCGACGAGGTCGTGTTCGTGCCCACCGGCCTGTCGTCGCACAAGGAGACCAGCAAGGTCGCCGCCGCCGAGGACCGCTACCTCATGACCGTGATCGCCACCGCGTCCAACCCCCGCTTCTCCGTCAGCCGCATCGACATCGACCGGCCGGGCCCCACCTACACCGTCGACACCCTGCGCGACATGCGCGACCTCCAGGGCCCCGACGCCGAGCTGTTCTTCATCACCGGCGCGGACGCCCTGGAGAAGATGCTCACCTGGCACGACACCGCCGAACTCGTCGAACTCGCCCACTTCGTCGGCGTCACCCGCCCCGGCCACCGCCTCGCCGACCCCGGCCTGCCCAACGGGCGCGTCTCCCTCATGGAGGTCCCCGCCCTGTCGATCTCCTCCACCGAGTGCCGCGACCGCGTCGGCTCCGGCGAGCCGATCTGGTACCTCGTCCCGGACGGGATCGTCCAGTACATCAACAAGCGCGGCCTCTACCGCGCGACCGCCGCCTGACCGGGGGCGAGCGGCCCGTCCGGCCACATACCCTGGGGATGGAAAGGGCCACCGGGCGAACCCGGCCGAAGGTAAAGGGATGCCAATGGAAATGCACAGGCCGGCGGCACCCTCCCGTGAGAAGGTGGACCCCGAGATGACCCCTACAGGGAGGATCGCGAGCGCATCGTGACCGCATCGGACAGGGCGGCGACGCTGGTCCGCATCGCCGCCGAGGCGGCGGGCGACAAGCTGGCCGACGACATTCTTGCCTACGACGTGAGCGAGCAGCTCGTCATCACCGACGCGTTCCTGCTCTGCTCCGCCCCCAACGACCGGCAGGTCCGCGCCATCGTCGACGAGATCGAGAAGCGGCTGCGCGAGGAGGCGGGCGCCAAACCCGTCCGCCGCGAGGGGGAGCGCGAGGGCCGCTGGGTGCTGCTGGACTACGCCGACATCATCGTGCACATCCAGCATGAGGAAGACCGCCTGTTCTACGCCCTCGAACGGCTCTGGAAGGACTGCCCGCTCATCGGGCTCCCCGAGAGCGTCACCGCCCACCAGGCGCAGCGCGCCCGCGCCGTCGGGAGCGCGAGTGAGTGACGCCCGCCCCGTCCGCGAACCGGGCGCGCGGCGGCTCGTGCTCTGGCGGCACGGCCGGACGGCCTGGAACCTGGAGAACCGCTTCCAGGGCAAGACCGACATCCCGCTCGACGACACCGGCGTCCAGCAGGCCCACCGCGCCGCGCGGCTCCTCGCCGGGCTCCGGCCCACGCACCTGCTCGCCTCGCCCCTCCGCCGCGCCGCCGACACCGCCGAGGCGCTCGCCGCCGTCACCGGACTGCCCGTCCGCACCGACGGCGACCTCACCGAACGCGACGGCGGCGCCTGGGAAGGGCTCACCTCCCGGGAGATCCGCGAACGCTACCCCGAGGAGCACAAGGCCTGGCAGCCCCCCGGCGGGGAGACCAGCGCCCAGGTCGCCAAGCGCGTCGCCGCGGCCCTGGAACGCGCCGCCGACGACCTGCCGCCCACCGGCCTGCTCGTCGTCGCCTCCCACGGCGCCGCCCTCCGGCTCGGCATGTCGGCGCTCCTCGGCCTCCCCGAGGACGTCTGGAAGCACATCGGCGGCCTGTCCAACTGCTGCTGGTCCGTCCTCACCGAACTCCGCGACGGCGGCTGGCGGCTCGCCGAGCACAACGCCGGCACCCTCCCCGAACCCGTCCTCGGCGACGACCGCACCGACAACGGCTCCTGACCCCAAACGATTCGAGACCAGCCCCCACCGTCCTATACACTGACCACGCGCCACAGGATGAACGTCCACGTGGCCGCGCGGGGCTATGGCGCAGTTGGTAGCGCGCCTCCATGGCATGGAGGAGGTCTGGGGTTCGAATCCCCATAGCTCCACTCGGAGTGAGGAGTGGCGTGGTCGGAGCTGACGCTCCTTCCCCGCCACTCCTCGTCTTTTCCCCAGGGGGACGACCCCCTGGAACCCCCGAGTCGGGCCTTGGTGCTCGCCGAGCTTTGCTCGGCTTCGCCAAGGCCCGCAGTGTTTTCCCAGGGGGACGACCCCCTGGAACCCCCGATGTGGGGGGCTTCGCCCCCCACGCCCCCCGTCGCGCGCTGCGCGCGCTTTTGGGGCTCCGCCCCTTGCCCCCGCTTCGGGACTTCGTCCCTTGCGGTCTCTGGCTCGGGTTGTTGGTTTTAGTGGGTCGGGGTGTGCTTGGTCTCGGCGCCTTCGGCGAAGGCGGCTCGGAAGGTGCGGGGGCCGAAGACGCCGTCGGCGCTGATGCCCTTGCGCTTCTGGAAGGCGGTGACGGCCTTCACGGTGGCGGGGCCGTACAGGCCGTCGACCTTGAGGGTGGGGGCCTGCAGCTTCTGCATGGCGTACTGGATGCCCTTCACCTGGTTCTTGCGGGCGTCGTTCTGGCCGGTGTTGCCGACCCGGTCGCGGAGGGCGCCCCAGGTCTCGACGTCGATCCGGCCGGTGACCGGGAGGTCGTAGGCGGTCTGGTAGCGCTTGACCGGTTGGACCATGTCCTGCGTGAACACGTCGCCGTCGCAGTGGTTGTAGTAGCCGAACTGCGTCAGGAAGCAGCGGACGGACGTGACGCGGTAGTCGCGGTCGCCCGCCTCCAGCTCGACCCACTGCTGTGACTCGATGGCGCGGACGATCGCCGGGCTGGTGCCCGCGCCGTCTGCGTGGGCCGTGGCCGTGTAGGTCGTGGCGGTGAGCGCGAGGGCGGTGGCCGTCAGGCCCAGCGTCGTTCGTCGCATGGTCTTCATGTGGAACCCCCGAGTTCCGTTGGCTGATCCTGCTATGGGGTGAGATGCCAGGCGGTGGTTAATGGTTCTCGGGGACCCGCGGAATTGTCGGCCGGGGTGCGACGTATTGGGGGCGCTAAAGGTTGACGTGGTTTCTGGTTCTTTTGCTCGGGGTGGGGGCGGGCGGGTAAAGATCATTCCGGCGAACGGGACGAACGGCTCGAACAGTCGTGCCGGGATGGTTTCATGCGTGGTATGGGAAGACATCGCAGAGGTGTGACACGGGAGGTCACCGTGGCGGACCTCATCGAAGAGCTGCGCCGGTTCGACCCCGGGATGGAGGTGCGGCTCGCGATCCAGCCGAGGATGCCCCAGGAGCACGCGGTCGGCGCGGTGGCGGAGGCGGACGGCATGGTCTGGATCGGCGAGGCCGGGCAGCGGGGCTACGCGCCCGACGAGGTCGGCGAGCGGCTCGGCTGGGTGTGACGCAAAGGCTTCGCCATGGCGGCGGCTTCCTTTCGCCGTGTCGGGCTTCGCAATCTTGATCATGCGGAACAGCCACCGGAGTGGCGATGTGATCGAGATGAGGACGACCCTATGAAAATACGGATCACCGGCAGGCGGCTCGTTCCGGCGGCGCTCGCCGCCGCCTCCGTCCTGGCCCTGGCGGCGCCCGCGAACGCGGCGCCGCCCGACCCGCTCGTCCAGGGCGAGGAGAGCCGGGAGGACTGCCTGCGGGCGCTGAAGGTGCTGACGATCCTGCGGCTGCTCCCGGACGACAAGCCGGAGCTCGCCGACGCGCTGTGCGCCGACAAGAAGTCGAAGGGCTCCGACCAGGAGACCCGCGGTTCCGCGCGGGACGAGCAGCTCTTCAACGTCCCGGACCTGCCCAAAAGCCTCACGGTCCGCATCCCGGACCTCGCCCGCCAGCAGCGCTGACCCGTGCCCGGGCCGCGGGGGCATGCCCTCCGCGGCCCGAGCCGCTCCCAACGTGCACTAAGCTCGTCTTCGGCCGGTTCGCCGGCGCGGGGCTATGGCGCAGTTGGTAGCGCGCCTCCATGGCATGGAGGAGGTCTGGGGTTCGAATCCCCATAGCTCCACTCGTCGGAGTGGTGTGGTCGTCCGCACCGCTCTTTTCGTTTCTCTAGGCGGTGAAGCGCAGGACGGCGCCGACGTGCAGGCCCGGGTTGCCTTCCGCGGGCAGGACCACCAGGTTCCCGTCCGTCGCCGCCACCGCCCGGACGAGCGCGGCGTCCGCGCGGTCCTCGCGGGGGGCGTCCACGCCGAACTCCTCGCGCAGTTCCTCGGGCGACGCGGCGACCTGGGCGGGGTCGGGGCCGACCCACAGGCGGGCGGGCGAGTCGGGGTCGTCGTCCAGGAGAAGCGTCTCGACCTGGCCGTTGCGGACGGCCTCGACCGTGGCGGGGAGCCCGGCGACGGCGCGCTGGCCGTTGGCGAGCTCCCGGTCGAAGCGCTCGGCGACGGCCATGACGCGCTCGGTGCTCTTCAGCCGCAGGACGCGGTCCAGCTCCGCGCCGAGGTCGGGGTCGTTCATGTCGATGTTGCGGTCGGACTCGACGGTGTGCGCCAGCACGGTGTCGGAGACCTCCTCCAGCACGGCGGTCCGGGCGCGGGTGTCACCGGCGATCACGATGGCCTCGGCGCCGCAGCGCTCGGCGGCGCGGTCGATCTCGTGCGCGACCTTCTTGGCGTTGGCCTTCCAGACGTTCTCCGAGGAGCGCTGGAAGCGGGACTGGTTCCAGTCGCCCGCCTTGGTCTTGCGGATCGGATAGTCCTCGTCCCCGCGCACGTCGATGTGGCGGTGGTCGCCGGCGGCGGTCACGCAGTCGATGGCGCCGCCCCGGCGGTCCACGACGGCGACCAGGTGCGAGAACCGCTCGCCGCGCTCGGCGAGGTAGGGCAGGACGTGGGGGAGCGGGGCGACGCGGGCCTGGGGGACGCGGGGCGCGGTGGGGAGCCGCTCGGTGTGCAGCACCTCGCCGTCCGCCGCGAAGAGCACCAGGCCCTCGGACTTGCGGAGGTCCATCTCCTCGCCGACGGCCTGTTCGACCGCGCGGAGGGTCCCCTGCGGGGCGTGCTGGGCCTCCAGGTCCGCGCGCAGCGCCCGCCACCGCAGCTCGGCGGCCTTGGACGCGTCCTCGGTGGTCCGGGTGAGATCGGCGTACACCGACGCGTAGGGGCCCGGACGTTGGTACAGCGTTTTGAGGAATGCCAGATCCATGGAGGCGCCCTACCCGCCCCGGCTGAGGCAAACGTAGACAACGGGGCGGGTGGGGCTCACTCAGGCGCCCCCGTCCGGGGCGCGGATCAGGCAGAACTCGTTGTCCTCGGGGTCGGTGAGGACCGTGGTCAGCCAGCCTTCGTCGTCGAACGGCCCGCGGACCACCCGGGCGCCGAGCGCCGTGACGCGGGCCAGCTCGGCGTCCATGTCGGTGATCCGCAGGTCCGGGTGCATCCGGTTCTTGGCGGCCTTGTGCTCGGGGACGCGCTGCAGGAGCAGCGTGGGCCGCTTTCCGTCCCGGTCCGTGAGGCGCACGTAGGGCGGGTCGTAGCGGCCGCGCTCGTAGCCGAGCGCGGCCGCCCAGAACTCCGCCAGCGCCTCGGGGTGGAGGCAGTCCAGGACGAGGACCAGCTCCATCAGTGGTTGCGCAGCGCGTCGATCAGTTCCGACTTGTTCATGGACGAGCGGCCCTCGACACCGATCTCGCGGGCGCGCTTCATGAGGTCGTCCTTCGTCCAGTCGTCGTAGGCCGGGCTCTTGCCACCCCTGCGTCCGACCTTCTTCTTCCCCTCGCCCGCCGCCGCGTTGGCGATCCGCGCGGCCTTCTCCTTGCTCTCGCCCTGCTCCCGGAGCCGCTGGTACATCTTCTCGTTCTTGATCTGTGCTCTAGGCATACAAGAACCCCTACCCGTCGTGCGTCGCCCACACATCGGGGACGGGGACGAACGGCTCGGGCAGATGGGGCGCGGCGAGGACGCCGCCGCGCTCGCGGACGCGTTCCAGGAGCGCCGTCCGGGTGACGGCGGCCTTCACGGCGTCGTCGTCGTAGATGTAGGTGACCGAGGGGTCCGCGAGCTGGACGGGGTGCAGGACGAGGTCTCCCGCTACGAGCAGGTCCATGTCTCCGACGATGACCGACTGGTGGCCCGGCGTGTGGCCAGGGGTCAGTGTGGTCGCCGTGTCCGGCGCGAGTGTTCGATCGCCCCGCACCCGGTCGATGAGGGGGGTCAGCGGGCGCACGACGTCTTCCAGGACGGCTCCTCCGGTGCTCTCCAACCAGTCCAGTTCGTCGGCCTGGACGAGGTGCCGCGCGTTGGGGAACACCGGCTCGCCGTCCACGACCGCGCCGCTCGCGTGGTCGCTGTGCAGGTGGGTGAGGACGACGACGTCGATGTCCCCGGGGGCGAGGCCGATTCCGGCCATCGCCGTCAGCAGCCCGCCCGGCACCGGCGCCCAGGACGCGGCGGGCGAGTCCTCCGCGCCGATCCCGGTGTCGACCAGGATCGTCGGCCCCTGCGGCGGGCGCAGCACGAAGCAGTGGAAACGCAGGACCCACTCGCCCCGCGGGCCGAACGCCTCGGGGACCTCGCGGCGGAGCCGGTCCCAATGCGGGTCGGATCCCGGGAACGTCTCGGGCAGGGGACGGCGCAGGGATTCGCCCATGGGCCCGACCGCGTCGCACAGCGCGACGACCTCGATCCCTGACACGATCACGGATTGCTGGTGCATGTCCTCACGATCCCAGGCGAGGGCGTCATCGGGGACAATGGCATCCGGAGAGGGGAAACGTGCGCATCTGCATCCTGGGCCCGCTCGAAGTGCGGGACGAGGCGGGCCGCCCCGTCGAGGTCGGCGGCCCCCGGCTGCGCGCGCTCCTGGTCAGGCTGGCGGCCGAGGGCGGCCGCCCCGTGTCGGCCGGGCGGCTGCTGGACGACCTGTGGGACGACCCGCCCGGCGGCAACGCGCTCCAGGCCCTCGTCTCGCGGCTGCGCGCGGTCGCGGGCCGCGACCTGGTCGGGCACGGCCCCGGCGGCTACCGGCTCGCCGTCGACCCGGGCGAGGTGGACGCGTTCGCGTTCGAGCGGGCCGTCGCCTCCGCCCGCGCGGAACCGGACCCCGGCCGCCGCGCCGCCGCGCTGCGCCGCGCCCTGGACCTGTGGCGCGGGCCCGCGCTGGCCGATGTCGCGGGCGCCGACTACGCGCTCGCCGCGGTCGCGCGGCTCGGGGAGCTGCGGCTCGCCGCCGTCGAGGATCTCGCGGACGCCGAGCTGGCCGCCGGGCGGCAGGCGCCGTCCGCCGCCGAGCTCGAACCGCTCGCCGCCGCGCATCCCCTGCGGGAACGCCTCCGCGGCCACTACATGCGCGCCCTCTACCTGGCCGGCCGCCAGGCCGACGCCCTGGAGGTCTACGAGGAGACCCGCCGGGCGCTCGCCGACCGGCTCGGCGTCGACCCCTCCGACGAGCTGGCCTCCGTCCACCTGGCCATCCTGCGCCGCGACGACGACCTCGGCTGCGGCCGGCCCGCCGAACCCCCGCCCCGCGCCGGGGCGCCCGCCGCCGAGGCCGCGCCCGCACGTCCGCCGCGCACCGCGCGCACCAACCTGCCCGCACAGCTGACCAGCTTCGTCGGGCGCGAGGAGGAGTCCCGGCGGGTCGGCAAGCTGCTGCGCGAGAGCCGCCTGGTCACCCTCACCGGCCCCGGCGGGGCGGGCAAGACGCGGCTCGCCGCGGAGAGCGCCGCCGCGTTCCTCGACGAGATGCCCGACGGCGTCTGGTTCGTGCCGCTCGCCCCCGTCAGCGCGCCCGGCGACGTGGTCCACGCCGTGCTGGCGGCGCTGGACGTCCCCGAGACCGTGCGGCCCGCCGAGCGCACCGCCGTGCGCCCGCTGGACCGGCTGGCCGACTACCTCGCCGCCAAACAGATGATCATCGTGCTGGACAACTGCGAGCACCTCGTGGAGGCCGCCGCCGGGCTCGTCGACCGCGTCCTCGGGCTGGCCGCCGGGGTCCGCGTCCTCGCCACCAGCCGCGAGCCGCTCGGCATCACCGGCGAGTCGCTGTGCCCCGTGCCCTCGCTGCCGCTGCCGCGCGAGGACGAGACCGACCCCGGCGAGGCGCTGAGCCATGGATCGGTCCGGCTGTTCGCCGACCGCGCCGCCGCCGTCCGCCCCGGCTTCGCCGTGGACGCCGAGACCGTGGCCGACGTCGTCGCGATCTGCCGCGCCCTCGACGGCATCCCGCTCGCGATCGAACTCGCCGCCGCTCGGCTGCGCTCCCTCACCCCCGGCCAGGTCGCCGCGCGGCTCGGCGACCGGTTCCGGCTGCTCGGCGCGGGCACCCGCGCGGCGCTGCCCCGGCACCGCACGCTGCGCGCCGTCGTCGACTGGAGCTGGGAGCTCCTGGACGACGTCGAGCGCGCCGTCCTGCGCAGGTTGTCGGTGTTCGCCGGCGGCGCGACACCGGCCGCCGCCGTCCGCGTCTGCGGGCTCCCCGCGCCGGACGCGCCCGACCCCGGCGACGTCATCGACGTGATCGCCGCGCTGGTCGACAAGTCCCTCGTCATGGCCGAGGGCGACCCCGAGGTCCGCTACCGGCTGCTGGAGACCGTCCGCGTCTACGCCGGGGAGCGGCTGGAGCAGGCGGGGGAGGCGGGCCGCGTCCGCGACGAGCACACGGCCTACTTCGTCTGGCTGGCCGAGCACGCCGAACCGGAGATGCGCGGCCCCGACCAGCTCCTGTGGGCCGACCGGCTCGGCGCCGAGCGCGGCAACTTCGCCGCCGCCTTCCGGCACATCGGCGACACCTCCGACACCGAGAGCGCGCTGCGGCTCGTCGCGGCGCTGGCCTGGTACTGGCTCATCCGCGACCAGGAGGTCGAGGCCAGCGGCTTCGCGCGGATGGCCCGCCGGCTGGCGGGCGAGACCCCGCCGCCCGGCCTGAGCGAGCAGTACGCGATCTGCGTCGTCTCCGCCGACCTCGTCGCCGAGATGATGTCCGAGCGCGGCCCGACCGCCGAGTCGCTGCGCGCGTCGTTCGCCCACGCGCTGTCGTTCGTCCCCGAGGTGCCCCGCCACCCCGCGCTCGTCCTCGTCCGCGCGGGCAGCCACCTGTTCGCGGGCGACCTCGGCGCCACCCGGCTCGCCTTGGAGGCCGTCTCCGAACACGACGACCCGTGGGTCCGCGCCGCCGTCCGCGTCCTGCTCGGCCACATCGCGATGAACAACGGGCGGGTCGAGGACGCCGCGCAGATCACCGCCGCCGGGCACGCGATGTTCGAGGAGATCGGCGACCGCTTCGGGCTCATCCTCGGCCTCGGCGGGCTCGCCCAGGTCGCCTTCGCCCGCGGCGACGCCGCCGAGGCCGTCCGCCTCGGCGAGGAGGCGTACGGGTACGCGACCATGGGCGTCAGCCCCGACCAGGGCTCGGCGATGCTCATCGAGCTGGCGCGCGCCCGAGCGCACCTCGGCGACCTCGCGCAGGCGCGCCGGGACAGCGAGCAGGCGGCCTCCAGCGCGGAGCGCATCGGCGAGTTCAACGACGCCGCGTCCGCCCTGCTGCTGCTGTCCGAGCTGTGCCTGCGGGAGGGCGACCTGGCCGGCGCCCGCGCGCACGCCGAACGCGCCCACGCCTGGACGGAGCCGCGCCGCCACCGCCCCGACTTCACCCAGGTCTGCCGCCGCACCTACAGCCGCCTCGGCGTCCTCGCCGAACTGGACGGCGACCTGCCCGCCGCAGGCCGCTGGCACGCCCGCGCCTTCGACGGCATCGAGGACGACACCTTCGCCGGCAACCCGCTCATCGCCCTGCTCGTCGACGGCCTCGCGGCCTACCTCACCGCCCGGGACGAGCACGCCCGCGCCGCCGAGCTCCTCGGGACCGCCCACCACCTGCGCGGCTTCCGCGACCGGTCCTCCTACGACGGAGCCCGGACGGCCGCCGCCGCGGCCCTCGCCCTGGGCGAGGACGACTTCGCCGCGGCCTACGAGCGGGGCCGCGCCGTCACCCGCGGCCAGGTCATCGCGGCCGTGCCGGCGCTGACCGCCGACGCCTGACCCCGGCCCCGCGCGCGCGCCGAGGCGCGCGATGCCGACCCGCAGCCCCTCGGCCTCGGGTCGGCATCGCGCCTCTCGTCCTGTCCCGCTCACCGCACGAGCCCCGGGCTCACGCGGTCCGCGGACGGATGCCCCGCGCCCCCGCGAACGCTCGGCTCACGCCTTGCGCGCATACATCCGCATCGCCAGCGGGAACGTCACCACGACGATCCCGGCCGCCCACGCCAGCGTGTACCAGGCGTGGTTCCCGATCGGACCGCCGACCGTGAGCGCCCGCACCGCGTCCGCGAGGTGCGTGACGGGGTTGATGTCCGTCCACTTCTGCAACCAGCCCGGCATCGTGGAGGTGTCCGACACCAGCACGCTGCTGCCGAACGTCAGCGGCATCACCCACAGGAACGCCAGCCCCTGGACGGTCTGCGGCGACGGCGCCATCAGCCCCACCAGCACCGAGATCCAGCTCACCGCGAGGTAGAACACGTACGCGAGGGCGAACGCCGCCAGCACCGACAGCGGGTCGGTGTGGAACCGGAAGCCCAGCAACGTGCCGAAGCTCATCAGCATCGTCATCACGATGACGAACCGGACCGTGTCGCCCAGCACCGTCCCGATCAACGGCGCCGACCGCGCGATCGGCAGGCTCCGGAACCGGTCGAACACGCCCTTGTGGATGTCCTCGTTCAGCGCCGTCCCGAGCCCCATCGTCGCGAACATCGTCATCTGCGCCACCAGGCCCGGCAGCAACTGCTGGAGGTAGGCGTGGGTGCTCCCCGCCACGGCCCCACCGAACACATAGAGGAACAGCAGCAGGAACACGATCGGCATCAGCGTCGTGTCCAGCAACTTCTCAGGCGAGTGCTTCAACTGCGAGATGTTGCGCCACGCCAGCGTCAGCCCGTGCCGCAGCGTCCGGCGCGCGCTGACGCGCGCGGGCGGCTCCTCGATCGGACGCACTCCTGCGATCGTCGCGGTCATGCCACGCTCCCCTCGGTCACCAGTTCGTTCTGCCGCTCCTCGGCCGGGTGCCCGGTCAGTGTGAGGAACACCTCGTCCAGGCTCGGCATCCGCACCGCCAGCTCCGCCGCGACGATCGACGCCTCGTCCATCCGCCGGACCAGCGCCGACACGACTCCGGGATCCGCGATGCCGACCGTCACCAGGCCCGTCGTCTCCTGCACGTCCGGGCGCTCCCCGGTCACCTCGCCGACGATGGTGGTGAGCTGCGCCACCCGGTACCGCTCCTTCGCGCGGACGCTGAGCGTCAGCCGCCCGACCTGCGACTTCAGATCGTCGGACGTCCCCTCCGCGATCACCCGGCCGTGGTCGAACACCACGATCTGGTCGGCGAGCGCGTCGGCCTCCTCCAGGTACTGCGTCGTGAGCAGGACCGTCCCGCCCTCCGCCGCGACCTCCCGGACCGTGTCCCACACCTCGTTGCGCGCCCGCGGGTCCAGCCCCGTCGTCGGCTCGTCCAGGTAGATGATCTCCGGGTGGTTGATCAGGCTCGCCGCGAGGTCGAGCCGCCGGCGCATCCCGCCGGAGTAGGTCTTCACCGCGCGCGACCCGGCGTCGGTGAGCCGGAACCGGTCCAGCAGCTGCCGCGCCCGCGCCTTCGCCTCCGCCCGGCCGAAGTCGAGCAGCCGGGCGATCATCACGAGGTTCTCCGCGCCGGTCAGCTCCTCGTCCACCGACGCGTACTGCCCGGTGAGCCCGATCAGGGCCCGCACCCGCCCCGCGTCCTTGCCGACGTCGTAGCCGCAGACCTCGGCGCGCCCGCCGTCCGGCTTGAGCAGCGTCGCCAGGATCCGCACGGCGGTGGTCTTCCCCGCGCCGTTCGGCCCCAGCACCCCGAGCACCGTTCCCCGCCTGACCGCGAGGTCCACGCCGTCCAGGGCCTGTGTGGTCCCGAACCGCTTTCGCAGGCCCTCGGCCTGGATCACGTGGTTCATATCGTCCCTTCGACGTCCTTCGTTCGTGCCGGACACCACGGTGGGGGACGCCGCTGACACGGACCGCACATCCGGCCGCGCCCGCTGACGCCGCACTGACGGAGACCTGACAGCGGACCGCTGAAGACCCCGTGACCAGGGGGTTTCCGGAGGTCGACGAAGACCTGGACGGGCTGATTTGACGGACCGTCCGGGGCTGCCTAATGTTCTTCCTGCCCCAAGGGGATGCGGGACGCCGGGAAGGCGGACGGCCCCAGGGGATCACCGGAGAAAAACGGTTCGAAGCTCGCTTCGGGCCGAGGTACTCTGGAGTGGACAGCCCGGACGGGATGCAGGACGCCGCAAGGTGGTCGGCCCTGGGACTCCTCGAAGATCACTCACAGCCGATTCTCGTCGGTTGCGATGACACGCGGGGACGGGCGGCGAACCCAAGATCGACTCCACGGAGTGGGTTGACAGGCTCGAAGATTCCGGTAAGTTAGAAGGGTTGCCCCGGAGCGGGGCTCGCGGAAGCGGGTTCGGCGCGGTGGGTGTCCGTTTCTTGAGAACTCAACAGCGTGTTAAAAGCCAGTGCCTTTATCGGCCCGGCCGTGATCGGTCGGGTCGCCCCGTGGCCCTGTGCGTCCTTCTTCGGGAGGGTGGTTGGGGTCGGGGATTTCTTTGAGGCAATATGCCGATCCTTTTGGGGGTTGGTGTTTGCTGGGATTTTCTTCTGAGGTTTGGCTGCTCGGGGTTCGCCCCCTGGGTGGTCGTGTGGCCTTGATGGAGAGTTTGATCCTGGCTCAGGACGAACGCTGGCGGCGTGCTTAACAC
>NZ_WOFH01000007.1 GCF_009733595.1 Actinomadura litoris
CCATCGACACCTGGGTGCTGTGGAACCTGACCGGCGGCACCGACGGCGGGGTCCACGTCACCGACCCCACCAACGCCAGCCGCACCATGCTGATGGACCTGGAGACCCTGAAGTGGGACGAGGAACTGCTGTCGTTCTTCGGTATTCCCCGCGCGATGCTCCCCACCATCAAACCCTCCTCCGCCCCCGACCCCTACGGAGTCACGCGCAAGGACGGGCCGCTGGGAGGTGAGGTCGCACTCACCGCCGCGCTCGGCGACCAGCAGGCCGCCACCGTCGGGCAGGTGTGCTTCGCGCCCGGCGAGGCCAAGAACACCTACGGCACCGGCAACTTCCTCCTCCTCAATACCGGAGAGGAGTTGGTGCGCTCCGACAGCGGCCTGCTCACCACCGTCTGCTACCAGTTCGGGCGGGAGCGGCCCGTCTATGCGTTGGAGGGGTCGATCGCGGTGACGGGGTCGGCGGTGCAGTGGCTGCGCGACCAGCTCGGGATCATCTCCGGCGCCGCCCAGAGCGAGGACCTGGCCCGCCAGGTCACCGACAACGGCGGGGTGTACTTCGTGCCCGCCTTCTCCGGACTGTTCGCCCCCTACTGGCGCTCGGACGCCCGCGGCGCCATCGTCGGGCTCTCGCGCTACAACACCAACGCCCACCTGGCCCGCGCCACCCTGGAGGCCATCTGCTACCAGACCCGCGACGTGGTGGAGGCCATGGCCCGCGACTCCGGCGTCCACCTGGACGTCCTCAAGGTCGATGGCGGCGTCACCGCCAACGAACTGTGCATGCAACTCCAAGCCGACATCCTGGGCGTCCCGGTCTCCCGCCCCGTCGTCGCCGAGACCACCGCCCTGGGCGCCGCCTACGCCGCCGGACTGGCCACCGGCTTCTGGAGCACCACCGACGAACTCCGCACCAACTGGAACCAAGACAAACACTGGCAACCCACCTGGACCGACACCCAACGCCAACACGGCTACACGGGCTGGAAGAAGGCCGTCGGCCGCACCCTCGACTGGGTCGACGTCGACTGACGCGGCCGCCCCTCTCATCGGGAGCATGCAGTGAGATCCGTAGCGCTCGGACCGCAGTACCGCGAGGACACCCTCCGCGACCTCGCCGGGACGGAGTTCGACGTCCTGGTGGTCGGCGGCGGCATCACCGGCACGGGCGTCGCCCTGGACGCGGTCTCCCGGGGCCTGTCCGTGGCCCTGGTGGAGGCGCGCGACTTCGCGTCCGGGACCTCGGGCCGCTCCAGCAAGCTCATCCACGGCGGGCTGCGCTACCTGGAGCGGCGCGAGTTCGGGCTGGTCAGGGAGGCGCTGCGGGAGCGCGGCCTGCTGCTGCGGCTCGCGCCGCACCTGGTGCGCCCGGTCCGGTTCCTGTATCCGCTGCGGCACCGGATGTGGGAGCGGGCCTACGTCAGCGCGGGCGTCACGCTGTACGACACGATGGGCGGCGCCGGGGCGCTCCCCCGGCACCGCCACCTGACCCGTCGCGGCGCCCTGCGGGAGGCCCCGGCGCTGCGCTCGGACGTGGTGGTCGGCGCGATCCAGTACCACGACGCCCAGGTGGACGACGCGCGCTACACGATGATGGTCGCCCGGACGGCCGCGCACTACGGCGCCCGGATCGCGACCCACGCCAGGGTGACGGGCTTCCTGCGGGAGAGCGAGCGGGTGACCGGGGCGCGCGTCCTGGACCTGGAGGGCGGGCGGGAGATCGCCGTCCGGGCGCGCCGGGTCGTCTGCGCGACCGGGGTGTGGACGGACGACGCGCAGGCCATGACCGGGCGGCGGGCGCGGATCGGCGTGCAGGCGTCCAAGGGCGCGCACCTGATCGTGCCGCGCGACCGGATCCCGATGGACACGGGCCTGGTCACGCGGACGGAGCGGAGCGTCCTGTTCGTGATCCCGTGGGGGCGGCACTGGCTCGTCGGGACGACCGACACCCCGTGGGACGACGCGCCCGACGCGCCCGTCGCCGACCACACCGACATCGGCTACATCCTCGACCAGGCCAACGCGGTGCTGCGCACGCCGCTGACCCGCGAGGACATCGAGGGCGTGTACGCGGGGCTGCGCCCGCTGCTGTCGGCCGAGGAGGGCGACACGGCCCGCATGTCCCGCGAGCACGCGGTCGCCGAGCCGGTCCCGGGCATGGTCGTGGTCGCGGGCGGCAAGTTCACGACCTACCGGGTGATGGCGCGGGACGCGGTGGACGCGGTCGTCGAGGGCCTGGAGGAGCCGGTGCCCGCCTCGGTGACCGAGCGGCTGCCGGTCCTCGGCGCGGTCGGCTTCGAGGTGCTGTGGAACGACCGCCGCCGGATCGCCGCCGGGTCGGGGCTGCACGTCGCGCGGGTCGAGCACCTGCTGCGCCGGTACGGGTCGTGCGTCCACGACGTCCTGGACCTGATCGCCGGTGACCCGGCGCTCGGCGCCCCCCTCCCCGGCGCGGAGGACTACCTGTGCGCCGAGGCCGTCCACGCGGTGACCCACGAGGGCGCGCTGCACCTGGACGACGTCCTCGCCCGCCGCCTCCGCGTCCTGATCGAGGAGCGGGACGGCGGTCTGGAGGCGGCGGCGCACGTCGCGGGGCTGCTCGCGCCGCATCTGGGCTGGAGCGCCGAGGACGCCGCGGGCGAGGTCGAGCGGTACGCGTCGCTGGTCAGGTCGGAGCGCCGCGACGGCCCGGCGGCCGCGGAACCCCCGGTGACCGCCGCCTGACCGCCCGCTAGAGGGAGTCGGTCTCCAGGGCGGGGGCCGGAGCGGTCCCCCGGCCCGCCTCCCGCGGGGGGCTCTCCTCGCGGACGGGCGCGGCGTCGTCGAGGAGCCCGAACAACCGGTCCCAGCGGGCGAGCACCGCCTCCGGGTGGAACCGCCGGACCGACGCGCGGGCCGCGCCGCCGAGCGCCCGGCGCAGGTCCGGGTCGTCCATCAGGCGGCCGAGCGCGGTGGCGAACGCGGCGGTGTCGCGGCGCGGGGCCAGCAGGCCGCACTGGCCGTCCTCGATCAGCACGCGGACCCCGGGCGCGCAGTCGAAGGCGACCGCGGGGAGCCCGTAGGCCATCGCCTCCATCAGCGACATGGGCAGCCCCTCGTCCCGGGACGGCAGCGCGACGACCGACGCCTCGATCAGCGCCTCCTCCACGTCGGCGACCACCCCCCGGAACTCGACCGAGCCCGCGATCCCGGCGTCCTCGGCCCGCGCGCGCAACTCGTCCTCCTGCGGGCCGCCGCCGTAGACGTGCAGCCGCCAGCCTGGGCGGGTCGCGACCGCCTCCGCCCACGCCTCCAGCAGCAGGTCGATCCCCTTCTCGTGGGACAGGCGCCCCACGCAGGCCACGACGGGCAGGTCGAGCGTCGGGTGGGCGCGCGGCTCGACCGGCAGCGGGTTCGGGATGTGGTCGACGTTGGTCATGCCGTCGCGCGCCCAGGCGTCGGCGTCCTCGGCGGTGAGGACCAGCAGCCGGTCCACCCCGGCGAAGTGCTCCCTGACCCGGCGGTAGCGGGAGGAGCGGCGGCTCGCCGCGTACGACTCGTGGCTCATCCCGACGACGCGCAGGCCCGAGGTGTCGGCCCGCCGGACCCACTCCATCGCCCACACCTGCGCGACGACCACCATCGCGCCGGGCCGGGCGGCGGCGAACAGCTCGGTCAGCCGGGCGGCGCCGCGCCGCTGCGACGCCCGGCGCCACAGCTCGCGCCCGAAGGCCACCGGGTTCAGGCGCCCCCGCGCCGTGGCGGGCCGCCACGCGAACGCGGGCGGGCGCCACCGCCGGTGCAGCACCTCCACGGCATAGGAGCCGTCCCGGCCGTGGTGGTGGGACGCGGCGCCCCGGGTGACGCCGACGAGCGTGACGCGGTCGCCGCGTCCGGCCAGGAGGCGGGCCATGAGGTGCGCCCAGCGCTGGAGGCCGCCCATGTCGTCGACGTTGTCGCAGATGATGAAGA
The DNA here is from genome assembly GCF_009733595.1 of Actinomadura litoris. Taxonomy (GTDB): domain Bacteria; phylum Actinomycetota; class Actinomycetes; order Streptosporangiales; family Streptosporangiaceae; genus Spirillospora; species Spirillospora litoris. The sequence goes on from NZ_WOFH01000007.1 coordinate 3,951, forward strand.
CGTCACGTCCGGCCACGGCCGCTCCTTCCCGGAAGGCGCCGCGCGGCGGTCCCGCGCGTGGCCGCCGCCCCGAGGAATCTCCGGGCCAGGCGTCCGGGGCGGGAGGTGGCGGCGCCCAGCACGATCGCCCGCGCGAGCCGTCCCCGCGTCCCGGCGGAGTCGAGGGCGAAGGCCAGGTGCCCGCCGGCGGTGGTGTAGGAGAGGAGCCGGTCGGCGGCGAACCGCGTCAGCCGGGGCCGCACCGGGAACGCGACGCCGTCCAGCGGCGGCGATCCGGGGCCGGCGCCGGGACGGGTGACCAGCTCCCCGCGTCCCGTGCCCACCCGGAGCCGCACGTCCCAGACGGGGTCGGTGAGGCCGATCGGGCGGATCCGGCGCGCGGGGTCGAACTCGGCGCTCCAGGCCAGCACGTCGCCCCGGTGCTCGACGCGCGCGGGCGTCCGCGCCGTCCTGGACGGGCGGCGCCGGTCGCGGAACTCCAGCGCGGCCGTCAGCGCGGCGCCGGGCGGGATCCGGCCGAGCGGGTTCAGCACGGTCCCGGCGACGCGCGCCAGGCCGTCCCGCATCTCAAGCCGGGTCACGGTGTTGGCGGGCCGCAGCTTCTTCAGGGACCGCTTGTGCAGGCGGAGGCCGGTCACGTCAAGGACGCGGCGTGCCAGCGCATCCCCGGCGGGGTCGCCCCAGTAGATCCGCCCGTCCCGCTCCCGCAGGTGGACGCGCAGCTCGGGACGCTCCGCCCGGTCGTACTCGGCGGCCGCCAGCGCGCCCTCGTGGTCGCCCTCGCGGAGCAGGAACGCCGCGATCGCGGGCAGCGTCTGGGCGGTCTCGAACGCCCGCGGGTCCAGCTCGGCGAGGTAGGCGGAGGCGAGGTCGAGGAAGCGCGCGCGGTGGGCGGGGTCGCGGGCGCGCAGGTCCCGCAGGTGCAGGGGGAGGTCGTGGTTGACGAACTTGACGTCCTTGGCCCGCTTCAGCTCGTGCGCCCCGCGCCCCGCGAACAGCGCGTCGATGCGCCGGTGGATCTCCAGCCGGTCGGCGAGGCTGGCCGTCTCGGCGCGCCGGTTGGAGATCGACGGCGCCGCCGCCCCCTCCTGGACCAGCCAGCTGTAGACGCGGTGCGGGATCAGGGCCGTGCCCTCGGCCGCGAGGTAGGCCTCGGCGGTGAACAGCAGGTCCTCGTAGTGGAGCCGCTCGATGAACCGCAGACCGGCGCGCTCCAGGAAGTCCCGGCGGTAGACCTTGTTGGTCGAGAGCGTGTCGTAGAGGAGGTTGGGGTACTCGCCCAGCGACCCGTAGAGGACGCTGCGCCTGTAGAGCCAGGGGAACCAGGGGCGGACGCGGTCCGGGCCGCCCTCGGGGACGTCCAGGAAGATCCGTTCGCAGAGCCCTGAGACCAGGTCGGCGCCGGTGTCCTCGGCGGCGGCGACGAGGTTGAGGCAGGCGTGCCGGTCCAGCAGGTCGTCGCTGTCGAGGAACATCAGGTAGCGGCCGTCGGAGCGCTCGATCCCGGCGTTGCGCGGGCCGCCGCAGCCCCCGGAGTTGGACGGCAGGTGCACCGCGGCGACCCGGCCGGGATGCGCGGCGGCCAGCCGGTCGGCCACCCGGCCCGTCCCGTCGGTGCTCGCGTCGTCGACGATCACCGTCTGGACGCCGCCCAGCGACTGCCCCAGCGCCGAGGCCACCGCCCGCGGCAGCCGCCGCTCGTCGTTGTAGGCGATCACCACCACGCTGACCCGCGGGCGCGCCCGCATGGGCGGTCCCCCCTCCCCCGGCTTGCCTCGTCAGCCGGGAGTGTTTCCAGGAACGCCGCGTGAACGTCCAAGACCGATCAAAGGGCGTCAATGATTCCCATTACCCGAAACCGGGAGCACCGGGCGAGGCCGGGCATGCCGGAAGCCGCCCGGCGGTGCCGGGCTGCTTCCGTGCGGCCTCCAGCGGCGTTCCTGCGCGCCGCGTGGGGGGCGGGAGGGTGGGTCAGCCCGAGTAGTCGGGGTAGCCGTAGCCCACGACCTGCGACTTCTTGCGGATCTTCTGCTTCACCGCGTCGCCGGTGTTGCCCTCGACGGTGCTGATCGTGCCGTTGCCGTTGTCCTTGACGACGAACCCGACGTGCTCGATGCCGTCGATGCCGCCGCTGCGGCCGTTCTTGAAGTCGAAGAAGACGACCGAGCCGGGCTTGGCCTTCTGGCCCCAGCGGCCCTCCTTCTTGAACCAGGTGGCGTGCTGGACGGTGTAGGCGTCCCAGCCCATGTCCTTGGCGCCGACCTGCGCGCCGACCCACGAGACGAACATGTTGCACCAGCTCGCGCCCTTGTACTCGCGCACGGCGCCGCCGTCCCGCTTGGCGGTCTCGGCCGCGTGCGGGGTGGACATGTACCACTTGTGGAACTTGGTGTTGCCGCCCTTGCCCTCGCGGATGCCCACCTGCGACTCGGCCATCTTGATGACTTCCTTGGCCTTGACGCGGTGCGGCGGCACCTTGAAGCCCTCGCGGCGGGCCTCGGCGGCCTGCGAGAGCGCCGGGGCACCGGCCTTGTGGGCGGACCGCTCGGCGTGCGCGGGCTCGCCCGCGACGTGCGCGACCGACGCGGCGCGGGCCGGGGTCTCGGCGGTGGCGCTGTCGCTCGCGAGGGGGTTGAAGACGGCCAGCCCGAGGGCGCCGACGAGGACCGCGCCGACGGCGACACCGACGGCCCTGTCCTCGGCGGACAGGCTGGACAGGCTGGCGATGGAAAGTCGATCGAAACGACCGGTCATGCAGGGGATCTCCTTGTCTTCCATGGCGCCTACCGGGTTAGCTGACGGATTCGGGCATGGAAGAGCCCTACGGCGCGCTCTGGGAGCGCCCCGATTCACCCCTGGAACCTGGGTCCCCGGCTCCGTGCGGTCTGGGACGACCGGCACGGACTCGGCCTCGCACCGCGGAACACGATGCGTTTCGGATGTATCTCAGTGACTGATCTGAGGAGCGCCCTTCATCGGGCGCGCGCCGCGGGCGGGTTCCGCTCCGCGACCGCCGTCCGCGCTTCGCGCGTCCGGCCCACAACGCATGGAACGCGTTGGGTGATTTCGGTAGAAGGTACCAACCTTCCCAAGAAAAGCAAACCAGGCACCAAACAGAGTCTTGCCTGATCAAAGCCCTCTCAAGGGAGTCCCAACGCCGGGGGCCCGCCGGGTCTTCCCGATCTTTCCCGGGTTCTCCGGCGGCGATCACAAGGAGGTCCCGGATCCCTTATGGCGGTGGAATCCCGCGCTTCCGAGCCGGTCCCGGCTTTACCTTGACCCCCGCACGCAACGCCCGGGTAAAAAAGGTCATCTTCGACGTGGCGAGGGGTCCGCCGGGCCTGCACAAAACCCGGAATGAGTCCTACGTCACGCAGGGTTACGCCACGGGGAACGAAGTGACCTGGGTCACTCGACGCGCAGGGCGAACAGCGTGGTGTCGTCGGCGGCGCGGTCGTGCTCCATCCGCGCCAGGACCTCGTCCAGCACCGGCTCGGGGCTGGACGCGCACTCCGCCAGGATGCCGGTGAGCCGCTCGATCCGCTCGTCCAGGTCGGCGTCCCGCCGCTCCACCAGCCCGTCGGTGTAGAGGAAGATCAGGTCGTCGGGCCTGAGCTGGATCCTGGCGGTCCCGTAGGCCCAGTCGGGCACCGCGCCCAGCATCGGGTCCGGAACGACCTCCATCGGCGCCGCCAGCCCGCCCCGCACGAGGATCGGCGGCGGGTGGCCCGCGCACGTCCACTCCAGGACGTGGCGGCGCGGCTCGAAGTGGGCCACGACGGCGGTGCCGGTCGCGGGCGGCTGGATGTGCCCGACCAGTTCGTTCAGCCAGCCCACGAGCCGTCCCGTGGGCTCCCCGGTGCACGCCAGCCCGAGCAGGCCGTTGCGGGTGCGGGCCATCGCGGCGGCGGCCGGGAGCCCGTGCCCCGCCGCGTCGCCGATCGCGAACAGCGCCCGCCCGTCGGGCATCGCCCGGGTCGCGAACCAGTCCCCGCCGATGCGGGCGGTGCTCTCGGCCGCCAGGCTGCGCAGGTCGACGCGCAGGCCCGGCAGCTCGTCCAGCTCGCTCTCGTCCGGCAGGATCGCCCGGCGCAGCGTCACCGCCACCCGCCGCTCCTGCGCCGTCTGGGCCTGCTGCTCCAGCATCTGCCGCCGGGTCTCGGCCAGCGCCCGCTCGATCCCGCGCCGCCGCGTGATGTCCTGCGAGACGATGTTGATCGAGACCGGCAGCCCGGAGTCGTCCAGCACCGGCTCGGCGAACACCCACAGGTGCCTCGGCGCGCCGTCCGGGCCGACGACGCGGTGCTCGGCCTCCACCGGCTCCCGGCGGGAGAACAGCGTCTGGACGGCCTCCTCCACCAGCGGGAGGTCGTCGTCCATCACGACCTTCGGCAGGTCGTCGGGCATCGGCGGCACCTGGTCGGCGCGCAGGCCGTAGTTCGCGAGCATCTGCGGGGTCCACTCGGCGTCGCCGGTCGCGAGGTCCCACTCCCCGAACCCGAGCAGCGCGAGCCGCTCGACCCGCTCCAGCCGCCGCGCCTGCCGGTCGGCGTCGTCGTGGTAGCGCCAGCTCACGCACAGGCCGGTGGGCACCGCCACGCACCGCACGCTCATCCGGGACGTCCGCGACAGCCCGCCCTGCGCGGTCGAGTACGTCATCGACGCCCGCTCCAGACGCCTCCCGGTCTCCACCACCTCCACGAACGCGTCGAAGAGCCCGCTCATCGCCATCCCCGGCTCGGTCGGGAGCAGCCGGCGGCCCGCCAGCTCCTCCGCGCCCCGGCCGAACAGGTCCCGCGCGAGGTCGTTCAGCTCCGCGTAGAGGAAGTCGGCGACCTGTCCGCCGGAGTCCCGGACCGGGATCAGGTGCGCCGCGCCGTCGAGCGCGCCGTCCAGGAACGCCCTGGCCACCGGGTCCTCGGGCAGCCCGGCGATGATCTCCGCGTCGTCGGCGGTGTCCTCGGTCCGGACGCGCCGCAGCACGTCCTCGGCCTGCGTCACCACGGCCCGCCGCTCGTCGGCGCCCTTCGCCCGGGGCGCCTTCCGCCCGGTCGGGGCGGCGCCCTCCGGACCCGGCACCCCTCCCCGGTCGCGTGCGCCGACCACCAGCGCCGCGGCCTCGGCCAGCTCCATGTCCATGTCGCGGGCCAGCCAGATCAGGTGCTGCAGCGCCTCCCCCGGCGGGACGCCCAGCCGCCGCGCCAGCACCACCCGCGCCTCCGCCAGGACCGCGCGGTCGTGCGCGGCGCCCCGCAGGTCCTCCAGGTCGGGCACGGCCGCGTGCGCGCCGGACGGACCGGCCCCCGCGGGCCTCCCCGCGGGATCGGGCGTCCGCGCCCCACCGCCGTCAGCTTCCGCCACCGCGTCCCCCATTCGGCGTTCGATGACCCCGGGAGAAAAGGTACATACACCGATGAAGGACTCTTCGCTGTCATTTCATCAGCAGGCCAGATCTTTAACCCGGTTTTCCGTTCGGCCCGGAGACGACCGGTTCAGGGGCACCTTCCCCGAAACCTCCCCGCCACACCCAGGCCCCCGGGAGCGGTCCACTTCCCTCGATTGGATGGCGACAGGCGCGCCCCGGCGTCCCTAGCGTGAACCCCATGCACGACGACCTCGCGCGGCTCCCCGGACTGCTCTCGGGCCACGCCGCCCGCCTCCTCGCCACGCTGGACGGGCGCCCCGCCGCCGTCCCGCCCGGGCCGCGCACGCCGCCGCGGCCGCTGCCCCCGGCCGCCGGCCTGGAGGGAGCGCTCGCCGAGTTCGCCTCCCGCTGGGAGCCCGGCTTCGCGGGCAGCGCGGGCCCGCGCTACTTCGGGTTCGTCACCGGCGGCGCCACCCCCGCCTCGGTCGCCGGGGACTGGCTGACCTCCGTCCTGGACCAGAACCCGGCCACCCGGTTCGACTCCAGCGCGCCCGACCTGGAGGAGGAGGCGATCGGCTGGCTCGCCGAACTGCTCGGCCTCCCGTCCCACACCGGCGCGTTCGTGTCGGGCGCGACGATGTCGAACACCACGGGTCTCGCGATCGCCCGCGAGTGGCTGGGCGAGCGGGCGGGCGTCCAGGTCGCCGACGAGGGCGTCGCGGCGCTCGGCGAGATCACGGTCCTGTCCGCCGAGCCGCACTCCAGCGTCCGCAAGGCGCTGTCGATGCTGGGCATCGGCCGCCGGAACCTGCGGATCGTCCCCGCCCTGCCCGGACGCGAGGCCGCCGACGTCGCCGCCCTGGAGGAGGCCCTCGCCGCCCTGGGCGGCCGTCCCGCCATCGTCGTCGCGAGCGCCGGCACCGTGAACACCGTCGACTTCGACGACCTGCGCGCCATCGCCGCCCTGCGCGAGCGCCACCCCTTCTGGCTCCACGTGGACGCCGCGTTCGGCGCGTTCGCGGCCCTCTCCCCCGCCCACGCGGACCTCGTCGCCGGCCTGGACGAGGCCGACTCCGTCTGCGTGGACCTCCACAAGTGGCTGAACGTCCCCTACGACTCCGCCGTCCAGTTCTCCCGCCGCCGCGACCTCCAGCACCGCGTCTTCCACAACAACGCCGCCTACCTCGGAGGGCCCTCCGAGGACCCCCTGCACCTGACACCGGAGAACTCCCGCCGCCTGCGCGGCCTCGCCGCCTGGTGCACGCTCCGCGCCTACGGCCGCGAGGGCCACCGCGCGATCGTCGAACGGTCGATCGCGCAGGCCCACCGGCTCGGCGAGCTGCTGACCGCGGCCCCCGGCTGGCGCCTGCTGGCCCCCGTCCGGCTCAACGTCGTCTGCTTCACCCACGACACGCGCGCCCCGGACGACATCATCCGCGACGCCCTGCCCGAGGCTTTCTTCACCCCCACCACCCTCTGGGGCGCCCCCGGCCTCCGCGCCGCCTTCAGCAACTGGCGCACCACGCCCGACGACGTGGAACGCGCGTTCCGCGCCCTCTCCGGCTACCCCGCCGAAGCCCGGTAGACCTGCCGCGTCAACGCCGTCACCCGCGCCGACGCCGCCCGGAACGAGGAGCCCGCCGGCTGGAGCGTCAGCACGACCACGATCTTGTCGCCCACGATCCCCGTCGTGTGCAGGACGGGCCGTCCGAGCCCAAGATCGGGCACGGCCACCGACTGCACGCTCCCCCCGCGGCACGGCGCGGCAGGCAGCGTCCCGAAGCCCGACCACCCCTGCTTGACGGCCCACGGCCGCTCCAGCGCGCTCGGGATCCCGAACGTCTGGTCGAACCCGTCCGTCCCGCACGGGGTGGACTTCCGCAACTGCGCGACCACGAAGTCCCGGTGCGGCTTCGGGGCCTTCTCCAGCAGGTACCGGTAGGTCCGCAGCACGTCCTCGGCGCTGAGCGCCGTGTAGCCCCAGAACCCGGGCTTGTCCCGGGGCGGCGGCGCCGTCTCGGTGAGCCCCGCCCTCGGGACCATCCGCCGGATGACCTCCGCCTGCCCGCCCCGCCGCCAGAACTCGGTGGCCGCCTTGTCGTCGCTGGACCGCAGCATCGACCCCAGCAGGTCCCGGTCCGCGGCCGAGACCCGGTGCTCGCGCATGTAGTCCAGCGCCAGCAGGATCTTCACCACCGAGGCCGACCGGTACGTCCTCCTGGTCTCCCGCCGCAGGACCACCCGTCCGAGCTTGCGGTCGAAGACGACGTACGACGCCCGGACCCCCGCCGGAACCTTCACCGCGGGCGGCCGCGCCCGGGGGCTCGCGGTCCCGGCGCTCGGACTCTCACCGGTCACCCGAGGACTCCCCCCGGCCGTCGCGCCGCCGCCACCGGACGGCCCGTCCGCCTGACACCCGCACGCCAGCACGACCAACCCGGCCACCCCGGCCCGCGCCACCAAAGAACCCACCAGGCATGCCTACCAGAACCAGGGGCCCCGCAGCGCCCAACGGACGGCGAGGGCCCGCATCGCCCAGGCGAAGCGACCGGCTACCCGGCCCCGGTGAGCTGGAAGGCTCCGGAGGCGATGGCTTCGCGGACGCGCCGCTCGGTCTCGGTGATGTCGTCGGCGGACGTGTCGAGCACGTGGGACTCCAGCTCGCCGAGGTCGGCGAACTGGTCCCACATCGTCAGGATCGGATGGCGGTCCACCAGCGCGCCGGGCGCGGTGCGGGCCTGGGCGCGGGCGAGCGCGACATCGCGCCGCGGGCGCAGCACCACGTAGTGGACCGGGACCGGCGGAGACCGGCGTGCCCGCTCGTGGAAATGGTCGAGCATCCACGGCCCGACGACGCCGTCGACGATCGTGGCGAAGTCCCCGCCCGCGTAGCGGAACGCCGCTCCGGCGATGACGTCCATGACCGTCTCGTTCTGCGTGCGCGATTCCGGTTCGTAGGGCGCGATCCCCCCGGACACGATGTAGTGCCAGAAGTCGTCGGTGTGCAGATGGACGGCCTTCGGGCGGCTGCGGGCGACCCGCGCCGCGAGGGTCGACTTCCCCGCGCCTGGCGGTCCGGTCACAATGATGACGCTGTCGGGCATGCGTGCGCCTTTCGGGTCGGGTGTGCGGGGGCCGGGGTGGTGCGGCGGTGCCGTCTCAGGGAGGCGTCGCCCCCTCTCCGGCGGCGCGGGCGACGGCGAGGAGGTGCCGGCTCGCGCCGAGCAGCGCGGGTTCCCGCTCGGTGCTCCGCAGCCCCCAGAGCAGGAGTTCCCGCTTGTCGGGGTCGTCGATCCACGACTCGATCCCTTCGATGAGCCACATGGCGCCCTCCACCGGATACACATGCTGAAGGTGGAGGCCGCAGGCGTGGACCTCCTCGGCCAGGTCGTCGGGGTGGTGCAGGTAGGCGGTGGTGAACGGGGCCCGGTCGCCGGGCAGGTGCCGGCCGTCCGCGAGCGTCGTCTCGATCACCTCGCGGACCCCGGGACGCGCCAGGAAGCCCCGCCTGAGCCCGTCGTGCAGGGACGCGAACCGGTTGATCGCGGTCGCGGCGACGATGCCGCCGGGCCGCACGACGCGGACCGCTTCCCGCCACGCGGCCAGCCGGTCGGCGCGTTCGACGAGGTGGTAGAGCGGGCCGAACAGCAGGACCGCGTCGTAGGAGGCGTCCGGCTCGTCCAACGCCCGCGCCTCGCCGAGCGCGGCGGTGACCCCGGCGTGCCCCCCGGCCCGCCGCACGTGCCTCGGCACCGGATCGACGACATGGACGGTGTGCCCGTCGGCCGCCAGCCACCGCGCGTGCGCGCCGGGCCCGCCGCCCACATCGAGGACGCGCAGCGGCGCCCCCGGAAGCACCCGGCGCAGGATGTCCTGGACGCGCAGCAGCTCCAGGCGCTCGGCCCCCGACGCCAACCGGCCGTCCTCGTCCCCCTCTTCGTAGTAGCGAAGAATCCGCTCCTCGATCAACTGCCCCTCCAGGCTGGACGAACCCGCTCTCCGGGACGGTGGCCGGCCCCGCCCGCGCAGGCGGGTCCGGCCATCGTCCAGTTCCATGATCGCCGCCGTTGCGAGTGCGGAAGCCTTGGCGAGGCGGGGAACGGGTTCAGGCGCGCTCGGCCCCCTCTGCGGCGGCGGGGCTTGGAGCATCGTGCCCCTCCTGGTGCTCGCCCCTGGTGTTGGTGGCGCGCAGGGCGATCACGGCCGCCGCGACGATGAAGGCGGCCGCGCCGAGCAGGGCGCGCTGGAAGCCCTCGGTGAGGGCGACGGCCGGCGCGGCGCCGGCGGCGAGCAGGTCGTCGGTGCGGGAGGTGGCCATCGCCGAGAAGACCGCCAGGCCGAGCGCCCCGCCGACCTGGCTGGAGGCGTTGATCAGCGCGGCGGCCAGGCCCGCCCGGTCCGCGGGCACCCCCGCGTTGGCCGCCGTGGTGACCGCGACGAACACCAGCGCGAGGCCCACGCCGACGACGACCAGGCCCGGCAGCAGGTCCCGGACGTAGCCCCCCTCCACCGGGCACCGCGCGAGCAGCCCCATGCCGGCCGCGCCGATCAGCAGCCCGGCGATGATGAGCGGGCGCGTGCCGACCCTCGGGATCAGCCCCGCGGTGAGGCCCGATCCGGCGCCGACGGCGACGGTGAGCGGCAGGTAGGCCAGGCCCGTCCTGACCGGCGAGTAGTGGAGGACCAGCTGCATGTAGAGGCTGAGGAAGAAGAACATCGCGATGAATCCGGCCATCGCCACGAACTGGGCGACGTCGGCGCCCGGCAGGCCCCTGATCTTGAAGATCGACAGTGGCAGCAGCGGGTTCCGGCTCCGCGCCTCGTTGGCCGTGAACAGCGCGAGGAGCACCAGGGCCCCGGCGATCGACGTCCACGTCCGGGCGGTGTCCCAGCCCTTCTCGGGCGCCTCGACCAGCGCGTACACCAGCAGCAGCATGCCGCCGGTGACCAGGACCGCGCCCGGCAGGTCGAAGGTGCGCGGGGCCGCCTTCCGCCGGTCGTCGGCGAGCAGCCACAGCGCGCCGGCGACGATGACCGCGACGGCGGGCGGGTTCACCCACATCACCCAGCGCCAGCCGGGGCCGTCGGTGAGGGCGCCGCCGGCCAGCACGCCGATCGCCGAGGCGGCCCCGGCCACGCCTCCCCAGACGCCGAGGGCGGCGGAGCGGTCCCGGCCGACGAAGGCGGTGGTCAGCACCGACAGGGCGGCGGGCGACATCAGCGCCGCGCCGAGCCCCTGGGCGAGCCGGGCGGCGACCATCGTCTGCTCGTTCTGGGCGAGGCCGCCGAGGACCGAGGCGACCCCGAACAGCGCGGTGCCCGCCACCAGGACGCGGCGCCGGCCGAGCAGGTCGGCGAACCGTCCGCCGAGCAGCATGAACCCGCCGTAGGTGAGCAGGTAGCCGGACGGCACCCACTGGAGGGACTGCTGGGAGAAGTCGAGGTCGTCCTTCATCGCGGGCAGGGCGACGTTCACGATGGAGGCGTCGATGAGGTCGACGAAGGCGACCAGGCAGAGCAGGGCCAGGACGATCCTGCCCCGCCCGGTGCCGAGGAATCCGAGCCGGCCGGGGCCGACCGGGCCGTCCGCGAGCTGGGTCATGTGGGTCTTCCTTGTCGGTTCCGCATGTGAGGGGAGGCCGGGCTCAGCCGAGCACCGGGTGGTTGGAGCGCACGACCCGGTCCGGGTCGCGTTCGTGCTTGATCGCCCGCAGCCGGTCCAGGGCGCGCGGCGCGAACGCCGCCGCGGCCGCCTCCTCGGGCGCGAGCAGCGTGAACGGCTTCGGCCCGCCGCTCAGCGACAGCGCGTCGGCGAGCGCCCGGCGCCGGGCGAGGCCGGGCTCGGGCGGGCCGAACGGGACGGCCATCATGGAGATCAGGAACGGGTCCCCGATCGGCCCGGCGGCGCCCGTCGAGGCGGTCAGCGCCCCGTCCAGGTGGCGGATCTGGACGGCGACGAGCGGCGGCAGGTCCCGCGCGGCCCCCGCCAGCGCGTACAGCGTCGTGTCGTCCAGGTCGGTCAGCATCTCGGTGCGGGCGCGCAGGGGCGAGGGATCGACGGGGTCCCCGGTGATGTCGCCGAGGTCCGCGGGCCGCCGCCCCCGGCGGGTGTCGAGCACGGGCGCGCCCGCGGCCGCCAGCGGCTTCAGCAGCCGCTCGGCCTCGTGGGCGGCACCGAGGAAGGCGGAGTCCACGATGACCATCGGCTCCCCGTCCGGGACGGGCGGCCGGAACAGGCGCAGCCACACGGTCAGCTCGGGCGGGGCGTTCCAGGTCACCTCGCGGAAGGCGGCCAGCACCGCGGCGGCCTTCGCGCCGGGCCACATCATCTGGCCGCCGTGGACGAGCCCCGCCTCCTGGAGGCCGAACTCCATCGCGGTGACGATCGCGAAGTCGCCGCCGCCTCCGCGCAGCGCCCAGAACAGCTCCGGGTCGCTCTCGGCCTCCACCCGCGCGGTCTCACCGTCGGCGGTGACCACGTCGAACGCGGTGACATGGTCGGACGCGCGGCCCCACCGGCGCGAGAACCACGACAGGCCGCCGCCGAGGGTGTAGCCGACGACGCTGGTGTGGGGGGCGCTGCCGAGCAGGCCGGTCAGCCCGTGCGGGGACGCGACCTCCTGGACGCGCGACCAGGGCACCCCGGCGCCGACGCGGATGGCGGCCCTGCCGGGTTCGAAGGACACCTCGTCCAGCGCGCCGGTGCGCAGGAGGATCGTGCCGCCGGCGAGCGGTGCCGCGCCGTGCCCGCTCGGCTGGGCGCTCACACCGAGCCCGCGCTCGCGCGCGAACCGCACGGCCGCGACCACGTCGTCCGCGTGGGCGGCCTCCACGACCGCGTCCACCCGCTGGTCGACGGACAGGTTCCACGGCGTGCGGGCCGCCTCGTAGCCGGCGTCGCCGGGCAGCAGCACCGGTCCGGCGACACGGTCGCGCAGGTCGTCCAGGATGCCGTCTCGCATGCTCACCGCGCTCCTTCGGGAAGGGTCTCGTCGTCGGGGAAGGTCAAATCCAGGCGGGCCAGGCGCTCCTTGTCGCCGAGGATGTCGATCTCGGTGATCAGGCCGTCCCGGACGGTGAAGGCCATCACGGCGGCGCCGTTGGCGAGCCCGGCGACGCCGTTCACGAGGACGGGCCGGGTGTCGTGCGCCAGCCGGCGGAACACCGCCGCCTGCTGCGCCACCGCCGGCGCTCCGGCGACGACGCGCAGGATCCCGGTGTCGGCGCGCAGCACGACGTCGGGCGCGAGGACGCGCACGAGCCCCGCGATGTCGCCGTCGCGGGTGGCGGCCAGGAAGGCGTCCACGACCGCGCGCTGGCGCGCCGGGTCCGGATCGGGCACGGCACCGCTGCCGCGCACCCGCCGCCGGGCCCGGCTGGCGGCCTTGCGCGCGGCCTCGGGGGAGCGCTCCACCATCCGCGCGATCTCGTCGTAGCCCACGCCGAACATGTCGTGCAGGACGAAGGTCAGGCGCTCGGTGGGCGTGAGCGTGTCGAGCACCACCAGCAGCGCCAGCCCGAGCGAGTCGGCCAGCAGCACCGCCTCCTCCGGGGAGGGCGTGCCGTCCACCGGCGTGACGATCGGGTCCGGCAGGCACTCGGCGAGCTCGGCCAGGCCGCTCTCGCGGCGGCTCCGGCGCGCCTTCAGCAGGGTGAGGCTGACCCTGGCGACCACGGTGGTCAGCCAGCCGCCCAGATTGTCGATCTCCGCCCGGTCGGAGCGGTGCAGCCGCAGCCACGCCTCCTGGACGGCGTCCTCGGCCTCGGTCAGCGAACCGAGCACGCGGTAGGCGACCGACCGCAGATGCGGCCGGAGGCGTTCGAACTCCTCGGCGACGAACGGGTCGCCGGATGTGTCGGTCATGGGGTCGCACCACCTGGGGCAGTTCGGGAGCGGGGTGCTCCGCGTTCCCCTCCCTGACCTCGGCGGGGCGCTCCCTGTGACCGGACGCCGCTATGACGCCGATCACCATCAGGCTGTGACCCAGGTCACCTCGAACGGCGGTCACACCTCACGGGCGGCACTTGTCAACGCGAAGACCGCACAAACGTTCGAGGAGAGCGCATGCCGCTCCTCCCGGCCACCTCTTGTGAGATGTACATGACCGACACGTCCGTGAGCCGACCGCAAGGACCGGCGCCCGCGCCGCTCCCCCCGTCCCGCTGGAACCGCTACATCGCCGCCGTCACCGGCAGGCGCTCCAAATGGGCGGTCCTGGCCGCCTGGGTGCTCGTCCTGATGGTCGCCGGCGGCTTCGCCGCCAAGCTCTCCCAGGTGCAGGACAACGACCCGGCGTCCTGGCTGCCCGCCGACTCCCAGTCCACCCGCGCCGTCGAGATCGCCGAACGGCACTTCGCCGACCACGACCGCGCCACCGCCGTCGTCGTCTACACCCGCGACGGCGGGCTCACCCCGGCCGACCTGGCCAAGGCCGACGCCGATCGCCGGACGGCGCCCGGCGCGACCGCGGCCACCAGGTCCGCCGACGGCAAGGCGGTCCTGTTCAGCGCGCCCGTCCCGATGGCCTCCAACGACAACACGGTGCTGGGCGACGCCGTGGACAAGCTGAGGAAGACCACCTCGGCCGGCGCGCCGTCCGGGCTGGACATCCGCGTCACCGGCCAGGCGGGCACCATCGCCGACTACATCGACGCCTACTCCGGCATGGACGGCGCCCTCCTCGGCGTCACGCTGGCGATCGTCACCCTCGTCCTCCTGGTCACCTACCGCAGCCCCGTGCTGTGGCTGGTGCCCCTGCTGGCCACGTTCCTCGGCACCTGGATCGCCATGGGCGTGGTCTACCTGCTCGCCAAGCACGCGGACCTGAAGGTGGACGGCCAGTCCAGCTACGTCCTGACCGTGCTCGCGCTCGGCGTCGGGACCGACTACGCGCTGCTCCTCATCGCCCGCTACCGCGAGGAGCTGGGCCGGCGCGCCGACCGGCACGAGGCGATGGCGCACGCGCTGCACCGCTGCCTGCCCGCCGTCACCGCCTCGGCCGCCACCGTCGTGATCGCATCGCTGTGCCTGGTCTTCGGGAAGATGAACAACACCCAGGGCCTCGGCCCGGTCATCGCGATCGGCGTCGCCGTCGTCTGCCTGGCCGCCGTCTCCCTGCTGCCCGCCCTGCTGATCTGCCTCGGCCGCTGGGTGTTCTGGCCCAGGCGCCCCACCGTCCAGGCGACCCGGTCCGACGGCGGCCCTTGGCGGCGCCTGGCCACGGCCATCGACGCGAGGCCGCGCCGGATCTGGGTCGGCACCGCCCTGGTCCTGGCCGCCCTGGCGGCGGCGTCGTTCACCCTGGACTCCGGCCAGCGCCTGGACGAGCAGTTCACCAAGACCACCGACGCCATCGCGGGACAGCGCCAGATCGGCCGCCACTTCGCCGCGGGCTCGTCCGAACCCGCCGACATCTACGTCGCCGACGCCCAGGCCGCGACGACCGTGGCCCGCGCCGCCAAGGTCCCCGGTGTGGCCGCCGTTGCCAAGGAACGCTCATCGGGCGGCTACACCCACCTGACCGCCGTCTTCGCCGACGAACCCGACACCCCCTCGGCCCGCGCCACCGTCACCCGCGTCCGCGACGCCCTGGACGGCAGCGGGGCCGTCGTCGGCGGGCAGACCGCCGTCGCCCTGGACACCTCGCACGCCCAGGGCACCGAAGAGGCCGTCCTCATCCCGCTGATCCTCGCCGTGGTCCTGGCCATGCTCGTCCTGCTGCTGCGCGCCGTCACCGCGTCGCTGCTGCTGATCGCCTCCGTCGTCCTCTCCTACGGCGCGGCCCTCGGCCTTGCGGGCCTGCTCTACCGGGCGCTCGGCCACCCGCACATCGACCGCGGCCTCCTGCTGTTCGGCTTCCTGTTCCTGGTCGCCCTGGGCATCGACTACACGATCTTCCTGATGTCCCGCGCGAGGGAGGAGGCCCACCTCCACGGTCACCGGGCGGGAATCCGCGACGGCCTGAGCCTCACCGGCGGCGTCATCACCAGCGCCGGCCTCGTCCTCGCCGCCACCTTCAGCGTCCTGGTCGTCCTCCCGACCGTCGGCGCCCTCCAGCAGGGCCTGCTCATCGCCGGAGGCGTCCTCCTGGACACCCTGGTCGTCCGCAGCCTCCTCGTCCCCGCCCTGGCGCTGGACGCGGGCAAACGCATCTGGTGGCCCACGAGAATCGAAGACTGAACCGCCCGACCACCGTCCCCCTGGCCCCGCCGCCGACCCCTGCGGGCCGGGGGACGGTGGTACACCCGGCAAGGAAGGCGCCCCCGCCCCTGGGACCCGTTGTAACCCGGTACGCACACACCCTCGGACTGCGCTAGAGTAATCACGCCTGCTCCGCCAGGCACCGGGACGTAGCGCAGTTTGGCAGCGCACTTGACTGGGGGTCAAGGGGTCGTGGGTTCAAATCCCGCCGTCCCGACAGAGTCGACGCAGGTCAGGGTCCAGTTTCACACTCGTGAGGCGGGGCCCTGAAGATCGTCTAGGGCCGTTCGTCTCACAATTTCTCACATGCCTAACTGATCTTGTGGAGCATCGCGAGCGCCTCACCACCGGCCGCGAGATCCTCGGGGTTGGCGTGCACATAGGTGTTCTGCGTGAACGCCGAGTCGAAGTGACCGGCCCACTTGCTGATGACGGAGATCGGCACTCCGGCCTTCTCCATCAGGCTCAGGGTGGTGTGCCGTGAGTCGTGCAGGGTGATCCGGCGCAGGCCCGCCCGCTTCAGCACACGCCCGAACTCGTCCGAGTACCACTCCGGGTGAACCGGGATGCCCAGCTCGTCCGTGACGAGGTACTGCCCGCCCTCGTACCACTCCAGCTCGGCGAGGCCGTCCTGATATGCCGCCCCGGCCTTCTCGGCCTCGGCGCTCTGGAGCTTGTACAGCCGCTCCAGGGCCGCCGCGAGCTCGTCGTCGATCGGCAGCTCGCGCTCGCCGTTGCGGGACTTCGGCGGTTCGATGATGACCTCGGAGTCGCACATCACGCGCGTCTGGACGACCTTCAGCTTCCGGGCCTTGAGCCTGACGTCCTCGCGGCGCAGGCCGAGAACCTCCCCCCGGCGCAGGCCGTACAGCGAGAGCCGCCACGCGACCTCAAGGCGCGTCTTGTCGATCGCCTTGAGGAACGTGTGCACCTCGCCCTTCGTCCACGTCTTCCGCTCCGGCTGCTGGTAGCTGACGTTCTTCACCAGGGCAGCGACGTTCCGCGCGAGCCTCCCCTCCTGCACGCCGAGTTCGAACGCCGCCCGAAGGCGCCCGAGAGTGAGGTTCACCGACCGGCCGGATAGCCCGGTCCCTGGCTTCCCGCCCCGCTTGCGCCCGGACGACTGCATGTACTTCACGAGGGCAACGATGTGAGCCACGGTCACGCCCTGGGCGGGCATGTCGCCGAGCCGCTCGCGCACGCACCGGAAGGAGTGCTGATAGTTCGTCTTGGTGTTGCGTCGCGCCTCCAGAGTCGCCACCGCGAGATAGCTGTCGATGATCTCGTTCACGGTGACCTTGGACGGCGCGACGAAGGTGCCCTGCGCACGCTGGTTGCGGATACGGTCGCGCTCGTTCTTCGCCTCCGTCCTCTTGTCGAAGGTGTAGGTCTTCTGGCGGCGCCTGCCCGTCTTCGGGTCCGGGCCGATGTCGATCACGAAGCGATACCGCTTCTTGCCGTTCTTCAGCACGACGGTCTTGATCGTGTCGTCTGCCACCTAATCCTGTCCTTCCTGGGGGGACGTCCCCTTGCCACGCTGGCCGGGCGGCAGGATGCCGCGCCGGCGGGCCTCCCTCACCCACAGATGCACCGTGGACGGGGAGACTTCATCGACCTGTGCTCGCGCCAGGGCCTCGGCGGGCTTGGGCCCCTGCGAGGCGAGCCACAGGTACCGTTCGGCGACCTGCTCATAGAAGCTGTCCGGCCGCTTCCCGGGCGGCGGGACGCGCAGCTTCAGGGAGGGGCCGCGCTGCCTGCGCTGCCCGTCCGGGAACTGCGTCCACTCGGCGCCCGTGCCATCCAACGGCCTGGGCGGGCCGGCGAAGTTGACGAACGGGAACTCGTCCTCGCCCGGCGGGTCCGTCCGCTGGAACACGCGGAGGTTCGCCGCGGCCTCCAGTTGGGCAAACGGCAAATCGCGGACCAGGGCGGCGAGGAATGTTCCGCCCGCGGCCCCCACCCGAACGATCAGCTCGTGGACGACCAGGGGCGCTCTGATCGAGGGCCCGAACGCCGCGAACTCCCCATTGGAGTGCCGTCCGAAGCGCAGCAGCACCGGCGCGTGAGATCCGGCCTCGCGGGTCGTCTCGGAGAAGTAGGCGGCCCATCCCGCTTTCGCCCAGGTCGAGCCGCTGGGAGGGAAGCGCAGAGCCTCGTGTCGGCCGAGCCACGTCACGTCGGTACTTGAGTCCACGCGTCAGATGCTACGGCTCATGTTGCATCTGTGTCGACTTTTGCGAACTCGGGTATGTCGAGTCCGCTGGCTCGGTTGTGGAGTGACCGTTTCCTGCCCTACGCTCGACTCATGACGATCACCGAGCTTGCAGACTCGACAGTCGCAGCGCCCGGCCGACTAGCGGACAGGGTTCGCGCTGCACGCCTTCCCCCGCCCGATGTGCGGCAGCGCATCCGCCGCGAGGCTGGCATCCCCCTCCGGACCATGGCCGCCTCTCTCGGCGTCACCGCCGGAGCCGTCCAGCGATGGGAGCAAGGGCGGGTGACGCCCCGGCACGAGCACGCCATCGCCTACAGGCGCCTGCTGGACGAGCTGGAGCAGGCCATCCGGGAGACGCCGTGAGCGACGAAGCGATCCGCGCGGCAGGTGCGCCCGTTGGCACTGGCCCGACCGCTGACGACATCCGGAAATGGCCCGCCACGGTCGATGTCGCGACCGCCTCGCGCGCGATCGGCATCAGCCGCTCGTACGGCTACGAACTGGCGAAGCGCGGCGAGTTCCCCGTCGAGTCCCTCACGGTCGGCAGCGTGACCCGCGTGCTGACCACGGACCTGATGCGCAAACTCGGCATCCCCCTACACGCCCCCGAAACGAGCGAGGCCGCCCCCGGCGGGGCGGCCAGCGCACACGACGTCCCGGACAAGGACAACGACGATGGCTCGCAGGCTACCCCCCAATGGCCCCGGCTGCACTCCATCCCCCCGGCCGGATGACGCGATCCACCGCTACGGCGCGACAATCGAACCCGCGCGGGACGCCGTCGCTGAGCGGATCCGCCGCGGCGCCGAGGTCAGCGGCGAACACGACCCGGAGTCCGGCGCGGCCGAGGCCCTGGAGTTCCTGCGCGCGATGCTTCACATCGAGATCGATCGCCAGATCGACGAGGAGGCCCTCCGCTGGCCGAGCGCCCGCCGCCTGATCTACCGGCCTGGCCGCTACCGGAGGCACGCGTGAACAATCCGGGCATCGACCCCCGCGAGCCGCCGCACGACATCGGCGCAGAGCAATGCGTCCTCGGGGCCGCGATGCTCTCGCCGACCGCGATCGAAGCCGCCGAACAACTTACCGCCCGAGCGTTCTACCGCCCGGCACACCAGGACATCTGGACCGCGCTGATCGAGTTGCACGGGCGCGGGGCCCCGACTGGGCCCGTGGCCGTGCTCGACATGCTCGGAGGGGCCGGTGCAGTGCGCGGGGTAGACGGTCCGTATCTGCACACACTCATCGAGCGTGCGCCTGGCCCCCGCGAGGTCGCGCACTACGTCGGCATCGTGCAGCGAACGAGCACCCTGCGCGCGTTGCAGGCCGTCAGCGACCGGGTCCGCCAAGGCATCGAGTCCGGCCACGACCCCGGCGACATCCTGGAGCGCCTTGCCGTCGACCTCAGCGGCATCACCCCACCGGCCGCCGCCGACGTCGGTCCGGGCTTCGTCCTCCTGGACGAGTTCCTCACCGTCGAGGACGAACCCGTCCGGTACCGCGTCGATCGCCTCTGGCCCATCGGCGGACGCGTCGTCGCCGCCGCGCAGTACAAGAGCGGCAAGACCACCCTGCGCGACAACCTCGTCCGCGCCCTGGTCGACAAGGAGGACTTCCTCGGCGCCTTCGCCGTCGAACCCCCGGCCGGTCGCGTCGCCGTCATCGACAACGAACTCGACGAGCGCACCCTCCGCCGCTGGCTTCGCGAGCAGAGAATCGCCAACCCGAACCGCGTCGCCGTTCTCCCGCTGCGGGGGAAGGTCGGCACGTTCGACCTCCTTGATCGCGAAGTGCGATCCCGCTGGGCACAGCACCTCCGCACCGTGGAGGCAAACGTGGTCGTGTTCGACTGCCTCCGCCCCGTCCTGGACGCCCTCGGCCTGGACGAACACAAGGAAGCAGGCCGGTTCCTCGTCGCGTTCGACGCCCTCCTCGACGAGGCGAACGTCTCGGAAGCCCTGCTTATCCACCACATGGGCCACCAGGGCGAACGCTCACGCGGCGACAGCCGCCTCCTGGACTGGCCCGACGTGACGTGGCGGCTCGTCCGGCAGAACGAGGATCCGGCGTCCGCCCGGTACTTCACGGCGTTCGGGCGGGACGTCGACCAGCCGGAGGGTCTGCTCGTCTACGACCAGCACGCCCGACGCCTCTCCCTCACGGAGGGATCACGGCAGGACGCCGCCGCCGAGGGCCTCGTCCAGCTCGTGGTCGACGCCGTCACGGCCAGTCCCAAGCTCAGCAGGAACGCGCTGTGCAAGGAGATCACGGGCGACGATCACAAGATCCTCGCGGCCCGAGACAAAGCCGTCCAGCGAGACCTCATCCACATCCACACCGGGCCCAACCGAGCGCAGCTCCACTACCCGGGAAAGGCCGGTGCGGTGGGGTGCTGTGAAGTGCGGTGCACCACACCGGAAGGTGGTGCTGTGGGTGCTGTTATAGCCCACAGCACCACACCACCACTTCTGGACAGCACGGACACCACACCGCACCCGGCACCCGCCCCTGCATCCGGCATCCCGGGTGTTTACGGTCCCGGCGAATGGGCGGCGGCAGGCCGCCCTGGTGCTCCCGCCTCCGACTGCCCCGATTGTGGATGGCCGCTCGAATCCAACGCCCACGAAACCAAGTGCGGAGGCACGCCCTGATGACGCATCGCTCAGACGATCGGCCCGCACGCGCGCAAGGCCGCGTGACGGGCGCCGAGCGCGCCCGCGTCGCCGAGCTGCACGCGCTGGGCTGGAGCCGCGGCGCGATCGCGCGTGACCTCGGCCGGTCGCCCGACACGATCCGCCGGATCGCCGATGCGGCCGAGCTGTCGTTCGACCGGTCACGGACGGCCGTCGCGGTCGCGGCGAAGCAGGTCGACAACCGCGCGCGGCGGGCGTCGCTGATCGCGCGCGCGTACGACCAGGCGGGCGCCGTCCTGGATCGGCTGGAGGCGCCGGACGGGTACGACGCGACGGGCACGGCGACGAACGGCGTGACGGTGACGACTCGCGTCGCGGTCCCGCCGGCGCATGACGTGAAGGCGCTCGCGGGCGCGTTCTCGACGCTGACGGCCTCGGCCGCCCGGATGGAGGCGGTCGACAGCGGTACCGACGTCGAGGACGCCAAGTCGATGCTCAGCCAGTTGGGCGATGCCCTGGGCGTGGTCGCGCACGCCATCGACGGAGGCGAGTCCGGTGGTTGACCTGCGTACGTGGCCGCTGGCTGCGCTCACGGCGTCCGTCCGAGGCGCCCAGGACGACGTCGAGCTTCTCGCCGATGACCTGACGAACGCCGAGCGACGCGACGCCCTGGTCGTGCTCGTCCTGGGCGTCGGGCGCGCGATCTGCGCCTATGGGGCGGAGCTGGCTGTCTCCCCGGACGAGCTGGCGGAGATGCTGTGCGATCTCATTGCGGACGCGACGCGAGCGGGCGAGTGAGAAGACGTGAGACGACCAGACGTCACCGCAGGTGAGACGGGGCGTGATCGTGGCATACCTGATGCATTGTCAGATGCCGAACCGGCCGTAATCCAGGCGGGCGGCGTCTTCCTCCCCGCCTCCGTCTGCGAACCGTTGTGGCGCGTCCTGCGCGCCGAGCTGGCCCGTCACCGCGCGGACGGCGGCCGAGTACGCCCCGACGTCGCTGCCGCGCTGGTCGCGCTCCGGGCGGCCGGACTGGCGTACGTGTCCGCGAACGGACTCACCGCGCGGACATCTTCGGACATCGGCGCATCCTCGCCGAGTGATGCCGCGCTGGTTACGACGGGCGGGCTCGCCGGACGCCTCGGGGTGTCCGAGCGCCATGCACGGCGGCTCGCCCGTCAGGCCGGCATCGCACCGGCGGGCCGCGGCTTGTGGCTCGCCGAGGATGCCGCCGCGCTGGTCGCGGCCCGCCGGACGGACGCTCGCCGTGACAGCTTTCCCGCGCTCCCACCTCGCCGCGACGGGGCAGAGTAGACCCCGCCCACTCCCGGAGATCCGCGAGGACCCGTCCATCACGGGCGCACTGGACGCGCAGAACGCCTACCCCGAGCGGGTCAACGCGATCCGCGGGGACGTGATGCTGTCCGACCTGGCGAAGGCCGAGCAGATCGTCGCTGCACACGAGGCGCTGTGCGCCGAGCTGGCGCGGCTGCGTGACGACCTGTACGAGCGGCGCCGGGCACGGCTGAACTGGCTCGCTTCCCGCGTGCCGGTCGGCCCCGAGCCTGACGAGGACGCGTCGGCAGCGGACCGGGCGGTCCTCGCGACGGCGTTCCGGACGGCGCTCGCGCAGGCCCGCAGTGTGGGCCTGGAGGAGCGGTGCCGGATGCTAGCCGACGCGCTGAAGTACGGCGATGACATGCAGATGCGGGGCGTGCTCGCCGCGGCCGAGGACGACGGGCAGCGCTCGGTGCTGGACGAGTGGGCGAAGGCGACGCAGAACGAGGAGTTGGTCGCCGAGCTGCGCGCGCTGCGCGCGGACATCGCGGGCGGCGCGACGGTCGCGGGAGGGTGGGAGCGGCGCGCGTTCTGGCAGCCGCCCGCGCCGGCCGAGGAACGCGCGCTGATCGGCCTCCGGCGGGCGGCGGACGACGCCACCCGCGACCATGCACGCGCGCAGGCTCACGGGATGCACGGCGCGGCATGAGCGCGAGGACCAGGCGCCGCCCCGAGACCGGCATTCAGGCGTTCCGGCGCCTGCTGCCTGGACTGCTCACCCGTGAGCGGAACATGGCCAGCAAGATCACGGCCAACGTGAATTCTGTCGCCGAGCTGGCGCGCACCCTCACGGGCGAAATGGCCAAGCTCGCCGAGATGCGCGCCAGCATGACCGGCCTCGCCGAAGCGCTCACGGCCGAAGGCCCTGACCGGCCGGTCGAAGTCCCCCCGTCCGCACTCGGCATCTCCGACGCCGACCCAGACGGCCTGCTGTACGCCGCCCTGACGAGCGGAGACGCGCGAGCGGTGGCCGAGGCGCTCGGGAAGCTCGCGGGCGCCCGGCTCACACGTGAGGCGCCCGTCCGTGGCCAGTGATCTCCCGGACGTCATTGAGCGCTACGTCGCGGACGTTGACGAGTACGTCCGCAATTTGGAGCGCGCGGCGCGCGAGGCCGACCACTTCGGCGATACGCAGTCGGAGGCGCGCGAGGCCGTCCAGCGGATGGGCCACGCCGCCCAGGAGGCGGCCGAGCGCGCGGCCCGCTCGCAGGCCAAGGCCGCTCGTGAAGCCGAGCGCCTGGCCGAAGGGACAGGCGACGTCGAGCGCGCCGCCCGCGCCGCCGCCAAGGCGCAGCGCGACCTGGAACGCGCGGAGATGGCCCAAGCGAGGGCGGCCCGCGCCTCCGCGCAGCAGGTCGACAACGAGGCCGAGCAGTACCAGGAACTCGCGCGGGAAGCGGCGCGGGCGGCCGCAGCGCAGCGCCTGGCGATGCTGCGCGCATCGGGGCAGGTCAAGGAACACAACGCGCTGCTGCGACGCCTGAGGGAGGAGTACGGCGGCTTCGGCGACGACGCCGAGCACTCCTTCCGCGAGATCGAGAGCAGAGGGAAGAAGGCGTTCGGCAGCATCGCCGATATCGCGACGGCGTCCGGCGGCAAGATCCAGGTCATGCTGGCGCTGCTCCCGCTAGCGGCGTCGCTGGCCGGCGGCGCCATGACGTTGGCGTTTGGCGCCGGACTCTCGGGCATCGCCATCATGGCGGCGTCGAAGTCCAAGGAGGTGCAGGCCGAGTTCTCCGGCCTGAAGAAGCACATCGTCACCACCGTGCAGGAATGGGCTGAGCCGTGGGAGGACACGCTCGTCCATATCGCGGATATTACTGAGAACACTTTCGACCAGTTCAACCTGGCCCCCGTTTTCGCCGAGATGGCACCCGTCGTCGAAGAGTTCTTTCAGTCGGTGGCCGATGGGGCGTTGTACTTCCGTGCGACCCTTGATGCGTTTGGCGGTGCCTTCACGCGGGTTCTGGGTGTCCTCGGCCCGCAGATGGACGAGATCCTCGGGAACATCGCGACCGGCCTGACCGACATCGCGGATGCGGTGGCGGACAATCCGGAGTCGATTGCCGAACTGGCGACGGATCTTTCGACGCTGGTCAAATGGGGCGAGCAGGCGATTGCCATGCTGACCCGCTTCAATTCGGTTGTTCCTGCGACGGGGGTCGTGCACTGGTTCAACCAGATCAAGGACGCTGCGGGCGGGGCGGGCGGCGAGGTCACGGGTTCGATGGCCGACATCGCCCAGGCCGTCGATGCGGTCGAGGGTGCCTACAACGCGGCGGCGGCGTCGACTGGTAAGGCGAACACGGCACAGTCGGCATCGCAGCAGATTATGCGTCTCGCTAGCCAGTCCGCGCAGCGGCTGAAAGCGTCATTGGACGCGCTCGCTGGAAAGGAACTTGGCTACCGCGAGGCCATGGCTAGCTACGGCCAGGCCGTGATGCAGGTGAATCAGAGCCTGCGCGAGAACGGGCGAGCTCATGGCTACATGACGGCGAAGGGCAACGCGAACGAGCAGGCCCTCAGCAACTTGGCCACCACCGCACAAGACGCTGCGGTGAAGATGCGCGACAACGGCAAAAGCGCTCAGGAAGTCGCACGCTACATGGAGGCCGCACGCGCGAAGTTCGTCAAGACGGCGCTCGCCATGGGGTACACGCGCAGCGAAGCTGTCTCGACGGCGAACAAGCTGTACGGCGTTCGGGACGCGGCCAAGAGCATCCCGATGAAGCGAAATATGAGGGTCGATGCGGACACGGAGGCGGCGCGGAGAAAAGTCCGCGAGATGGTCGCATGGATCAACTCTCAGGTCGCGCAGATCGCCGTGCGGACCCTTCAGGGGCGCGCGGCGGGCGGCCCGGTCGGGTACGCGATGGGCGGCCCGGTCGGCTCGATTCCCGGGTTCCCGGGCGGCGGGCCGGTGCGGGGGCCCGGGACGTCCACCTCGGACTCGATCCTCGCCCGGCTCAGCAACGGCGAGTTCGTGATGAACGCCGTCGCGACGCGCGCGTTCGGGCCGGTTCTCGCCCTCATGAACAAGGTCGGGGCCAGCGCCCCCCGGGTCACCTCGTCGCGCGACACGACCCGCACCACCGTGGGCGGGCGCGGGCCGCGCGCAGTCGAGCAGGGGTCGTACAGCATCGCCCCGCCGCCGAAGACGTACGCGCAACTTCCGATCGCGCCGCCCGCCGCAACGATCATCCACGTCACGAACCAGAACTTCCACGTCGCCGGGTCCGTGTGGTCCGAGCGCGAGCTGCTCGACGTCGTCCAGCGAAAGGCCGCCGACCGCAACGCCCGCAACCCGCAGCTCGCCCAGTTCGGGTCGCGCTGATGGCCCTCACGGTCCCGACGAGCACCTGACCATTGATCAGATGCGGCCCCGGCGCACCGTCCTGACCTGTGGTGTTCCGGGGCCCTCTCACGCCTTCTCACCAGCGGGCGAGGTCGCATGTCCGCAGGTGGCCGCACGCACCGTTCGCCCCCCACCACGCCGACCAGGGCCGCAGGATACGGGGACGGATCGCCCCTATCCGCTGGAGGCCCACGTGGTCGCATCGACGCCCCGCCGCCCGTCCGCCGTCCTGGTCGTCGCTCTGGCGGCCGTGGCCGTCCTGGCGCTCTGCCTGGCCGCGGCGCTGGTCCTGCTCGCGCGGGACGACGAGCCGACGCCCACCTCGGCGCCGTCCACGCCCAGCGCCCCTCAGCGGCTCAGCGCGACCGGCATCGTGACGACACTCGCCCGGCATGGTCTGGTCGACGCGGAGTCCTGCAAGGCCGAGGCCGCCGCACCCCCGGCGACCAGCCAGGACCGCTGCGAAGTCGGAGGCGGGAAAGAGCTGATCACGATCGGCTTCCCGGACGGCAGCGGTGTGCGTGAGCGCCTGGCCGGGTGGCTCGGCGGCGGGGCGCTGGTCCGGGGGCCGAACTGGCTGGTGAACGTCCGCGACCTGGACGCCGCGAAGCGCGAGGAGATCCGGGCCGCGCTGAACGGGACGCTCGTCAACCTCCCTGGCTGAGGGGCGCGCCGACCGCGCCGCAGCAGTTGGGGAACAGCGCATCGCGGCCGGCGCGCGTCTGGTTGGAGCGGCGCCGCCTGCCGCAGGGTCGGACCAGCGGCGCCGCCCCGGCTCTAGGGGCTCAGGAACCGCCGTCCCACATCGAGAGGCTCGGCCGCCGGGATGAACAGGCGCCGCACCCTCCCGCGCACGTGGCCGCGCCACCAGCCGAGGTCGGACTCGGCGTAGAAGACGCCGATGACCTTGCCGGTCTGCTCGGCGATGACGAACACGCCGTCCTTCCCCTCCACGTCGTAGCTGGCGCTCATGTCAGCCCATCCCCTCTCGTCGTGACGCGGCGGCGCGCCTGATGCGGGGGAAGGAGCCGCGCCGCCGCGTCGTCGGGGGCCGCCCGCCCGGTGCTGACGGACACCGGGCGGGCGGCGGGCACGGACCAGCGGGGGCGGCGGGTCCATGCCGGTGAGGCGATCTCGACGGCGCCCCCCATTCGCCGGAGATCGAACCGCACGCGGGGTGGGTGCGGGCCGCGCCAACGATCCCCGCACCCACGTTCATCGGGGCGCTCATCGCCACCCCTTCGCGACCTCATCCATCAGCGCGTCAGGGTTGGCCGCCTCGACCAGGCCGGGCTCGGGCCGGGGCACATACGCCCACCACCTGCGGGTGTGGTGCCCGAACCAGGCGTGTGTGCCGGGGAAACAGCTCTCCACCCTCTGGATCTCAGTGCGGTGGAGCGGTGTCGCGTCGAGCTGCGCGGTTCGGTCGAATGGTCCCCTCATGGCCGTCCCCCTGCTGCGATGCACGGTGGTGTTCCGGTGACGTTCAGTGAACCCGTGACGCGCCCCGCCATGACAGGGGAGGATGGGGAAGGGCCAGGAAGGGTAGGGGCCTTTCCCCCTGAAGCAGTCGAGGTGCATCGCAGTGACCCCCGACAAGAAGGCCATCGGCGCACGCCTGCGCAAGGCGCGCGAGGACTCGCCGTACTGGTCGCGTCCCGACCTGGCGCGGCTGCTACGCGGCGCAGCAGAACCTCGCGACCGCGACCGCATGCCCCACGTCCCGAGCCTCACGGAAATGATCAAGCAATGGGAGACGGGCAAATACGTCCCGAACCGTCGCTATCGGGCGCTGTACGTGCGCGTGACTGGCCGCGCCGATGAGGACCTGTTCGGCTCGCCGCGGCCCGAGCTACACCTGTGGCGCCCGGACGGGCTGGACGGCACGGTCACGCCCGAGGATGAGGACCGTCTCACGCAGGTGTCCCTGCGTCCCGCCCGACTCGACGTGGCCACGCTGGACGCACTCGCCGCCGTCCTCGCCGGGCAGCGCCGCCTGGAGGACGCGATGGGGCCCGCCGTCCTGCTCGATCCCGTCGCTGGGCAACTCGACGCCATCACGCACATGTTGCGGGATGCGCACGGCCCCCTGCGCGACCAGCTCGGCCGCATCGTCGCCGAGTGGACCGCATTCACCGGGTGGCTCCATGCGGCACTGCGCCTGGACGCCCGCGCCATCGCACTCTTCCACCGCGCCGTCGACCTCGCCGACGAGTTCGACCACGGCACCGTCGCTGCGCTCGGGACGTCCTTCACCGGATACGTCGCGCGGCAGCAGAACCGACCTCGCGCCGTGGTCCGCGCCTCGGCGGCGGCTCTCGCAACGCCCGGCGCGCACCCGGCGCAACGGCTCTTCGACCGCCTCCAGTCAGCCCGTGCGCATGCCATGCTCGGCGACGACGAGCGGGCGCGGCGAATCCTGCTCGACGTAGCCGACCATGCCGACGAGGTGGCCGATCCGCCGCCGCCGATCTACTGGTACTCGCCGCCGTTCTTCCGCCTGGTCGTCGGCATCACCTTCTCGTCGCTGGGCGACCACGAGGACGCCGCCGCGCTCGTCGCCGAGGGGAAGGCCGGCCTGCCGGTCGACCAGCAGGGAGCCGAATGGGTGAACGAGTTCGACGAGATCCTCGCGCGGGACCGGTGCGAGGACGCGCCGTCCGGCGTGGAGGGATAGCGCCGACCCTCGGCGAGAGACAGGTTCTGCCGCTACCCTGAACCCGCGATGCACCGGGCCCCGCTCCTCCTCTGGAGGGCGGGGCCCAGTCTCATCTAGAGGCCCTGGCGAGGCGCTGCCTACGTTCCGCTCAGCCCGTTCTGCGCGTCGAGGATGGCCAGCATGCGCTCATAGGCGCGCGTTGAGTTCGCCATCGCCTGCCCGACGTTCACGCGCCCCTCGATAGCGTCGGCGAGCGCCGCCAGGGAGGAGGCGACGTCGTCCAGCGCGTCGGCCGTCTCGCGGTCGGCAGCGGCACGGTAGCCGCGGGCTTCCTCGGCGTACTGGTTGGCCGTGGCGCGCATCTCGGCGAGGCCCTCGGCCAGCGTGGCGGCGTCGATAGTGTGGGTCATGGGTTGGACCTCCCTGTCCGATCAAGGGCCCGGCCAGCGGGGCAATCGCTGTGTCCGGGCCCGCCCTGTTTGGCGGGGGGCGCGGGTCGGTACGGGGAGCGTCAGGCGGCGAGCAGGACGGCCGCGCGGTGGTAGCAGGCGCGGCCCGCCTCGTAGGCGGGGCAGGCGCAGGTGTCGACGGTGGTCTCGTAGAACTCGCTGCCGTCGCTGGAGACGACGACGAACAGGCCGGGCTTCAGCGGGACGATCGCGCCGTCCTCGATCAGCTCGCGGGCGCTGGCGACCTGGTGGGCCTTGAACCCGGCGGCCTTGACCGCGTCCTCGCGCTGCTTCTGCTTCCAGCACTGGTCGCCGTAGCCGCGTGCGACGGAGCGGGCGGAGGTGAGCAGGGAGCGGCAGCGGCGGCAGTTGGTGGTCTTGGGGGTCGCCGTGGTGGCCATGTGCTGTCTCCTTCGTTCGCCCGCCCTAACTGGGTAGCTACATAGTAAGTAGGAACCGGGTAGCTACACAAGAGGTATGCGAAGATTCCGCGTAGCTACACAAGCGAGCGGAGGAGACCAGGGCCATGAGCGACGACGAGAAGGCGCCGGCGAAGACACCGACCAGACCCATCCGAGTGCCCATCCCCATGTGGGACGCCTACGGACGCGTCTGCTCCCGGCTCGGCACCGACCGAACCGCCGACCTCCTGAACCGCATGCGCGAGCAGATCAAGACGCACGGAGACGAGCAGGACCTGGCCGACCTCGCCGCGGCCGAACAGGAGCTTGCCGAACGGCGCTCGCGGAAGGGCGGCCGACCTCCGCGCTCGTAGCCGCTTCGGCAACGCGAAGGGCCGCCACCGGCATCCGGTGGCGGCCCTCCTGCGTCCGGCTACGCGCCCGCTGCGAGCGCCTCACGGACGCGCACGGCGCGCGGGTAACCGATACGCAGCTCCCGGCGCAGCGCCCGCACCGACGGCATGGCCCCGGTCGCGAGCGTCTCCCCGAACCGGTCGCGGGCGGTCGCAACCAGCGGGTCAGGCGCGGGCGCTTCCGTCTCGGATTCCGTCACGCTCTCGTCCTCCTGGACGCTCTGCTCGTCCATGCTCGCGACCGCAGGGGCCGCTGGTGAAGGCGCGGGCGCGGGGTCGACATGCCCCCGCCGGATCATGCCCATCAGCAGCTCGACGGCGACCACGAGCGTGATCGCTGGCCATGCCGCGATGACCGACCCGACCGGCCCGTGGGCGACACCGTGAAGCACGTTCACGGCGACCGTCGCACCGATCCCCAGGACGAGCGCGAACCGCGCCAGGGCGGGCGCCTGGACGCGACGGCGAGCCGCGTCGAGCATCACCATGGACGCGACGTACACGAGCCCATCGACGGTGAGCGGGACCAGGCGGCCGGTCGCGCCCGGCTCCCCGTGCGCGGTCGCCACGTCCAGCGCATGACGGTAGGAGATGTACGCGGCGATGGCACCGATGCCGACGACCACGGCCGCAGTGCTCGCCCGGATCATCGGGCGCACCCGGCGGCATGCGCGCGGGCGATCAGGCCGACGACCACGGCGACGACTTCGGGTTCCCACCCGGCGAGCCATTCGATGATCCTGCGGTCCCAGGCGCCGAGCTCGACGCCGCCGGCCTCGCACGCGGCGAGGAGCTGGTCGCGGTTGGATTGGCCGAACGTGCCCGGCCAGTCGATCCCCTGGGCGTAGACCTCGCGGACGGTCGCGGCGGCCTGGCACACGGTCTCAAACGGGCCGACGTCGACTCCTGCGCGCCCGGACGAGTCCTCGCGAGGGGCCAGGCGCGCGTGCGCGGTGGCGAGCAGCTCGCCGAGCGCGCGTGCCGCGTCGGGCTCCAGGTCGAGCCCGGCCGCCGTGGGCCCCGGGGCGGTGCCATCGCCCTCCAGCTCCGTCCACCGCAGCGTCACAACGGGCCCCGCGTCCCGGCCGCCGCTCGTGGACTCGATGAACAGCAGCGCCACGGCGAGCGGGCCGCCCGGGATGGGGACCGTCCCGACGTCGGGACGGTGGATCAGGTGGTTCGGCTTCTCGGTGTGGGTGCCGTCGCACCACGAGATGGCGCAGGGCGTCGTAGGGTCGTTCACGATCCGGGCTCCTCCGGGTCAAGGCCCCGGCCGGTGCTTCCATCACCGCGTCCGGGGCCGCCCCGCCTCACATCCGTCTCACACACGTCTCACGGACTGGAAAGACGGGAGTGGACCAGGGCGTCTGAACTGGACTTTTCCCGGACCCTGACCCGCGCCACGGCCTGTATGGACGGGGATGGACTCTTTGTACCCCTCTGGGGGTCAAGGGGTCGTGGGTTCAAATCCCGCCGTCCCGACACAGGTCAGGGCCTATTCAGGGCCCTGATGCGAAGGGTAGAACTACCACTCCGCGGGAAACTCGTGGGATGATCTTGAAATCATCTCTCTGCCTCGGCGCGCAGCAGCGCGTCGAGGACGTTCACGGGTGAGCGAGGGCACATACGCAGCCGAGTGCCTAGGGCTTTCATGCCACTGGTCGTTCAGCTCCTCTAAGCCTGTCTCTGATCTTTCGGGTGACATGGGTGTATCGGCTCCGCATCGAGCCGTCCTCATGCCCCATACGTTGGTCGATCGACTTCTGTTGAACACCGGCCTCTTCAAGCATGTGGGAATGGCGCAGGCCGTGCGGCGTCAAGCCCGCAGCGATCGGCGTCCAGCACATCTCGGCGGGCCACTGGGAGTTACGTCCTCTGACAGGGAGCCTGGCCACGGCTCTCCGAGAAGCGGTACCGGCCGGGCAGGCTGCGGCGCCTTTCCTTGGGGTACCAGCCCGACGCCGCAGGGTGGAACACCCACGTCGCGAACCCTGATCGGCGCCAGTGCGGCGCGCCCCGACCTGGTGGCCGGCGCCGCCGTCGAAGGCGCGTACCCCATCGCCAGGATCGCCTCCTCCACACGCTCTCGCGCCCCCGTGGCCACACGGTCGGGATGGCGGAGGACATGAGAGACCGTTCCGACGCTCACCTTCGCACGCTTGGCCACATCCGCCATGGTCACGGCCCCGTCCCATCCAACCGCGAGCTTCAGCCCACCGCGTCACACTGATCAGCACAGGCCCTGGCTACCAGGGCGGCCACCTCATCTTCTCTGAACCAAGAGACGTCAGGGTCGCTGGCAGGCTCTGAAACGGTCAGGGCAGAGGTGTAGTGGTTCTCGGTGTCAAGCTCTCGAAGGAGCGGCCCGACGAGGCGGTGGGTGATGGCGCCGGATGCTTGGTTGAGTTCGGCCCAGGCGAGGGCTGTGCTGGAGCTGTAGGCATCACGGAGGATCTGTGACGGCTGCCGCTGGACGCAGACAGAATCACTGCGGGCCCGCTCGGTGTTTTGTCAGCGGCGGCCGACCGCGAGGAGGAACGCGGCGGCCGCCGCGACGGGAGCGACGATCACCGCCCAAGCCGCCTGATCGGGCAGGGGCGCGGTGTCGGCGAGGGTGAAGAGTGTCACGGTGGCGGTGACCGGGAGCGTCCAGGCGAGGAGCGGGGCGTGCTGGCGCAGCCAGGCGCGGCGGTCGGCGGGGGCGGTCGCGCGCAGCTCGCCGGCCAGCAGGGCAACGACCACGACGTAGGCCGACACGATCAGCAGCAGCGTGGTCATGGGCGCACCCCGGTTCGCAGGGTGTCGGGCCCGGTCCAGGGGACGACGGGGATACCGAGGTCGGTCATCCTGCGCACGAGGCCCGCCCGTTCCAGCCGCCAGAGCCGCAGCGCCAGGTCGTCGGCGGGCCGCGGGGGCTCCTCGCGGAGGACGTCCACGACGACGGTCTCGAAGCCGCGTTCCCGCAGGCTGCGGATCACCTCGACCGCGTCGTGGTCGAGCAGCGGCGAGAACACCAGGACGAGGGCGCCGGGCGGCAGCGCGGGTGGCGGGATGCGGGTGACGTGCGGCCGCCGGTAGCCGGGCTCGCGCCAGGCGTCGAGTACGGCTTCGGCGATCCGGTAGAAGTGGCGTTCGCCCAGGTCGGGACGCAGCCAGCGGATGCGGTCGCCGAGGACGACGATACCGACCCGGTCCGCGCGGCGCAGCTGGGCCCGGATCACGGCGGCGGCGCCGCGCACGGCCCGGTCGAGCGTGGTGTCGCCGGGGTCCCCAGCCTCGGAGAGCGTGTCGAGAAGGACGACCACGTCGGCGGCCCGTTCCGCCGACTGCTGGTTCACGTGCAGCTCACCGCGCCGGGAGCTGACCGCCCAGTTGACGCGGCGTGGCCGGTCGCCCGGGACGTAGGGCCGGATTCCGGTGAACTCGACGCCTTCGGCGGCCACGCGGCTGGTGTGGTCGCCGAGGCGAGCGAGCAGGTCGGCCGGGCGGACACCGGCCCGGGACGGCTTGGGGACGGGGAAGACACCGAGCTCCCCGGCGGGGAACGACAGCCTCGCGCGGCGGGTGCGTCCAGCGTCCAGGCAGGTGATCTCGATGGTGCCGACGGGGCGGCGGCCCCAGCGGTCGACGGCCAGTGTCCAGGTCGCCTCGGCCCATGAGCCTTCGGTCACGGTGACCGTGGCCCGGCTGAGGAGCTTGACCGAGCCGGGCACGAAGGTGAGGGCGAACTGGTCGAGCCGGTCGACGGCGCGGACGACCAGGTGCAGCTCCACGGTCTCGCCCTCGAAGCACCGTTCGGTGCTGAGCCTCCACTCCGCGTCGAGCGTGGACACCGTCGGAGGGCGGGCGGCGGCCAGCATCACCAGCGGAGGAACGGCGACGATCAGGGCCGCGCCCTCCAGCGTGACCAAGGCCACGGCGAGCGCGACGAGCGCGACCGCCGCTAGCCGGACGGCGTGCGGCGAGGCGCGCCAGTCCAGGTCGTGCCGGTTCACCGGACGGTCTCGGCGCGCGGCGCGGGCACCTCGCCGAGGATCTCGGCGAGGAGGTCGTCACCCGTCACGCGGCGGACCCACAGCTCGGGTCGCACGCTGACGCGGTGCGCGAGCGCGGCACCGGCGATGCCCTTCACGTCCTCCGGAACGACGAAGTCGCGGCCGGCGAGGAGCGCGCGTGCGCGGGCCAGCCCGACCAGGCCGAGGCCGCCGCGCGGGCTGGCGCCGACCAGCACCTGCGGGTGGTCGCGGGTCGCGGCGAGCAGCCGGACGACGTAGCCGAGCAGATCGTCCTCCACCTCGACGAGTTCGAGGGCGGCGCGCATCGCGAGGACCTCGGCCGCGTCCACCGCGGGTTCGAGCCGAGGGGGCAGCCCGCCTCCGGTGAGGCGGCGGCGCAGGAGGTCGGTCTCGTCCTCGGGCGGCAGGTAGCCAACGCGAACGCGCAGCAGGAACCGGTCGAGCTGGGCCTCCGGCAGCGGGTAGGTGCCCTCGTACTCGATCGGGTTGTCGGTGGCGAGGACGACGAACGGGCTGGGCAGCGGGTGCGTCACCCCGTCGATGCTCACCTGGCCTTCGGCCATCGCCTCCAGCAGGGCCGCCTGGGTCTTCGGCGGAGTGCGGTTGATCTCGTCGGCGAGCAGGACGTTGGTGAAGACCGGCCCGGGCCGGAACGCGAAGTCACTGGTGCGCGGGTCGTAGACGGGCGCACCCGTCACGTCCGCCGGGAGCAGGTCGGGGGTGAACTGGATCCGGGTGAAGCCGAGCCCGAGGACCGTCGCGAACGAGCGGGCGACCAGCGTCTTGCCGAGCCCGGGGAGGTCTTCGATGAGGACGTGCCCGCCCGCGAGGATCCCGCAGAGGATCTGCTCCAGCACGGGACGTTTGCCGACGACGGCGCGCTCCACCTCCTCCAGGATCAGCCGCGCCTTCTCCCCTGCCTGTAACGGGTTCATGGTCATACCTCCTCAAGCCGTTCCACGAGACGGCGCAGCACGGCGTCACCGGTGCGGGCACCCGTGCCGGCGGGGTCGAAGTAGGGCCACAGTTCGGGGCCCACGAGGTCGCGGGCGAGGTCGGGACGCGCGGCCATGTCGACGCCGTGCCGTTCGAGCAGCCGCTCGGCGAGCAGCCGCGCCAGCAGCGGGCGCACGACCCGGTCGTAGTGCGTCCCGGAGGTGTTCGCCCAGCCGAGGGACGTCTCGATCTTCCGGTAGGTGACGAACGGGGCGAGTGGGTCCGGCTCGGGCGCGGCGTACCCGCCATCGGATCGGGGAGTGCGCGGAGTCGCCGGCAAGGCCGCGGCCATCACGACGACCGCGAGCCCCGTGGCCGCCGCGACCGCGCCCTCCGCGCGCCCCGCGACCGCGCCGACCCCGACCGCCACCGCGCCGAGCACGGCGATGTTCCTCCAGGTCACGGCACCTCCCCGAGGACACCGCCCAGATCGTCGCGGACGGCGGCAAGGGCGTCCCGCGCCCGCCGCACGTCGTCGTCGGTGACGGTGTGGCGGCTGAAGCGGGCCCGCCGGAACAGCTCGGTCAAAGCCTCGGCGTTCTCGCCGCGGATGAGGCCCCGGGCGGCGGCCCTGCCGAGCACCTCGGCCGGACTGTCGGACGGTCTGGGCCCGGCCCCGCACCGGGCGAGAGCCTGTTCCATCGCCGCGTAGCACGCGATCACGGCTTCGCGGGGCGCGTCACCGGTGCTCAGCGCGTATCCGGCCGCTTCGACGGCCGTGCGCAAGGCGGCCGAACGGGGTTCATCGCCGAACGGTTCCGCGACACGCGCCGACCGACGGCGATAGCCGAGCGCGGCGACCGCGCCCACGGCGATGACGGCGGCTCCCAGCAGCAGGACACCGATGGGAACCGTGCCCCTTCCCGCCCGGTGATACGGTCTGGGCGTCTCGAAGACTGCGGGACTGGTGCGGGTGGGCACCGGCTCTTCTTCGCAGTGCGTCCCGACCGGCTCGCACTCGGCCGACGGTGACAGGGACGGAGCGGAGACCATCACCACGACGGCGAGCACACCGAACGCCGCCGTGGAGAAGGCGAGAGCGGCAACTCGGGACCGACTCGTCCTCGCCAAGAACAGATAGGCGACGACCCAGCACGCGACCACGAGGGCGAGCACACCGGCGACGATCCCCGCGGACCGGTCACCGGGGCCGGGTAAACGGTGGTCCCGACGCAGCGCGAGGGCGAGTCCCGTCAGGGCGAGGAGAGCACCGACCGCCGCCAGGCGCCGCATGTACGGCGCCACGATCACCCCCGCCGGCGTGGTGACACCGCGCCTGGCCGTCCGGGATTTCAGGACCATGTTCGGAAGCCTAAAGACCTTCCATCGGGAGGGGTCCCAAAACAAGCCGCGGCTGATGCCTCACCAGGTCCCAAGTGGTGAGGGGCGGCAGGTGGTGGCGGACGGCGCGGCCTTCGTCGGTCACGGCAGCCGCACCCAGCGCCCCGGATGCGCCGAACGTTCGGCCGGGCGCGGCGCGAGCCGGGACCGGCCAACCGCAACTGCCCCGGATCAACATCCATGGGCCCCCACCGCACGCCCGGCCCTACAGCGATACCGGCACTGGCGCCGACGGCTAGGGCGTGTTTCTTGGATCGGCTGATGGTGGGCGTTGGTCGGGTCGCTGTGGGGTGATGGGGCGTGGTGACTTGACCGATGCGCAGTGGGAGCGGCGATGGCCGCCGGAGAGCCGGCGGCACCTGGTCGCGTGGGCGCTGATCCTGCTGCACACGCTGGAACGCGACGGCACGTTCACCTCCCGCTACAGCGAAGGAGGCTCCATCGGCGACACCGACAACGACCTGGCGAGCCTGCGCGGGATCATCGTCGCCCTGGACCGCGATGTCCTGCCCCGCCTGCACGGCATCCGGGAGGCGGCCGTGCGCGCCCACCAGGACCGCGGAGGCTCCTACGGGCAGCTCGCCGCCGCCATGAACATCGCCCGTTCCACCGCCCCGACCCGCGCCGACACCCTGGCCGCCGCCCAGCCCTCCCCGCACGAGCGGTGGGCCCGCGGCCTGGGGCCGCTCGTGCGGCCGTCCTCCCCCGTCCCGGCGGGACCGGCGGGCCCGCCCGGTTTTCACCATGGCGACCTTCTCCGCGACCGCCATGTTCCGCGGGGCGACCTTCAACGGGGACGTTGTGTTCGACGCGGCGACCTTCCCCGGGCCAGCCGGGGTCGACGCGGCGAGGTTCGAAGCTGAGCCCGAGATGACGTGTGCCACCGTCGCGGAAGCCACCGGCGAGCATGTGCCGCCGCCGGGCTGGCGGATCGAGCCGACCGAAGGGGGCGCGGGCCGCTTCGATCGAACTCCCGCGCCCGCGAACGGCTCCTGAGCACTACTCTCAACCCGCCTTAGAAACGATCGGATCTGAGACAGCGGCGGGCTGCCGGCCGGGCCAGTTGTCGGTGCAGGTCGAGTTGTCTCAAAAGCCGTGTTCTCACGCCGGGGGCGGCCCTTCTACTGATCCGCGCGGAGTGCGCATGGGGCGTACGTGGCGGGGGACTGCTCCACGTTCGAGGCGCCCGGCAAGCACGGGACGGGTGTCCTTGCCAGGCGGGACAGCGGCCCTCTGGTGTTCATGCCGGGATGGCGAGAATCCTGGGATTATCGCTCACGGTAGGCGAATGATCCGTTCTGGTAATGGGCGCGGGCTTCGGCGACGCCCGGCAGGGGATCGACGGATCGAGCCGCGCGCGCCGCCCGGGAGCGCGGGCCGCCGCCCTCTGCGCACCGTCGCAAGGGGCGGGTGGCCACGCGCAGGTGTCGTACCACGTCACGTCGGCCGTCGAGGGACCGTCGGGGCACGGCGCCGGAAGGGACACCCCCATGTCACTGTCCACCAGCGCCCCGGCGTGCCGCCGCGGACTCCGCAGCCGGTTAATCGTCCTGATCGCCTCGCTCGCCCTGGGCGCGGCGGGCCTGCTGGCCCTAGCAGGTCCGGCCCACGCCGACTGCGGCCCCTGGGGCGTCACCGCCGTCAACCCCACCTCCGGACCACCGGCGGGCGGCACCGCGGTCACCATCACCGGCCACGACTTCACCTGCTCGTTCATCGGTGCCCAGATCGACTACGTGGAGTTCGGCGGCACCCCCGCGACGTCCTTCAGCGTCGACAGCGACACCCAGATCACCGCGACCGCTCCCGCCCACGCCGCCGGCACCGTCGACGTCCGGGTCAGGAACGGAACGGGCCCGCTCAGCCCCATCACCACCGCCGACCAGTACACCTACACCAACCCCGGCCCCGCCTACACCTTCACCGGGTTCTTCGCCCCCGTCGACAACCCGCCTGTGGTCAACACCGTCAACGCCGGACGCAGCATCCCGGTCAAGTTCTCCTTGGACGGCGACCAGGGACTGGACGTCCTGGCCTCCGACTCCCCCTACTCGCAGGCCACCGCCTGCGGCACCGGCACCCAGGACCCCGTCGAGACCACCACCGACTCCAACTCCGGACTCACCTACAACCTGGCCACCGGCCGTTACACCTACGTGTGGAAGACCGACAAGGCGTGGGAGGGCACCTGCCGCACCTTCCACCTCAAACTGGCCGACGGCACCGACCACACCGCCCTCTTCCAGTTCAGCTGACCACCACCCCCGGTGACGGCCCCGGCGCACCCCACCCGGGGCCGTCACCACCACCGGGAACACCACCACTCCATCCTGGCCGGGCCTGCGCCCACACGCGAAAGGGACACCCCGATGAACACCAGCCGCACCACCACCCCGCACCCCCCGCAGGCGGGCCGGCGAGCCCGCAGGGCCGCCGCCCCGGCCGCCCTGCTCCTGACGGCCGCGCTCACCGCCCTGCTCCCCATCCAGCCCGCCGACGCCGACGTCGACACCCTCACCTGCACCGGCACCAGCCACCTGGCCTACAGCCCCGGCCTGACCTTCACCCCCCAGACCACCACCATCACCGAGACCGACACCTACACCTCCTGCGCCTCCAGCGACCCCACCCTGACCAGCGGGCACATCTCCGGTTCCTTCCCCGTCGCCGGACTGTCCTGCGCCACCCTCGCCGCCGGACCCGACCGCTACCCCGTCATCTGGAACAACGGCCAGACCTCCACCATCGCCTTCGCCCAGACCGAGGCCACCATCGTCGCCGGGGTCCAGCAGTACGTCGGCACCGGCACCGTCATCTCCGGCGAGTTCAACGGCGCCACCGCCGTCTTCACCTGGGCCTACCTGCCACCCAGCCCCCTCAACTGCCTCGCCCCCGGCGGCCTCACCAGCCAAGACGGCACCGTCACCGCCGTCATCACCGGCCTGTGACCCCCACCCGCCCTGCCATCCCGCCGAACCCGCACCGACGTGCTCTGCGCGTCCCTGCACCTGCCGACCCTGCGGGTTCGCGGGGCGGGCATGGTCGACTTCACCGGCGCAGCGACGCGACCTTCACCGGGAACGCCGGGTTCGACAAGGCGGCCTTAGCGGGTGCTGTTGGTCTGGGTCGCGCGGCTTTCTCGCACGGGGTCGATCTGGAAGCGGCGACGGTGGCGGACGTCCAGCTCGCGCATGAGGTCCCGACCGGGTGGGAGATCCAACCCGGTCGGGACGGAACCGAAGGGCGCTTCACGCGGACGCCGGCCCCCTCACCGCCGACTGTCTGAAAGAGCCATCGTCTGCGACACGGGCCTACGCCCCCGCCCCAAGCGTTCATTTGACGCGGGCGCCCCGTAATCGTCGGGACATCCCCTGGATGTCCGGTTCGATCTGTTCACCTTGCCGTTCGTTTTCTCGATCAGTGGAGCCAGGTGTCTCGGGTCCGCCTGCTTCGGGGGCGGGATTCGATGCTCAGGGGGCGCCGATGATCCCGGGCAGCCGGGTCTGGAAGTCGAGCACGCCGACCCAGTCCGGGCGCAGTGATATCCGGGCCATCCGCGTTTCGGGGTGCATGGCGCCCGCGACGTACTCGGCGCCGCCCTTCTCTCCCAGGAAGCGCCGGGCGGCCTCCGCCTGCTCGGGCACCATGCCGTCCACCTCCTGGATCGTGACCCGGCCGCGCAGCAGAAGCACCTCCGGGGGCTGGCGCTCGGTGTCGATCGTGATCGCGACGGCGGGGTTGGCGCGCAACGCGCTCAGCCGCCGTGCGGGCGTCAGCATCCCCATGGGCGGGCAGCGGACGTAGGTCGCCATCACCAGTTCCTCGCCCGTCCAGACGTGCCAGCTCGACATCACCCGCGGCGTCCCGTCTACCGCCATGTAGGCGACGCGTGCCGGGATGGTCGACCGCAGCAGGCGTTGGGCGGTGCCGGACTCCAGTAGTCCGGGGTCTCCCTGGGGCAGGTCCATGTTCTCTCCTTCGCACGGTCTGGGGTGCAGACCCGCCCGGCACCCGAAAATCATCGATCTCCGCTTAACGCCGGGTTCGGGCGTGCGGTCTGGTGAACCGCGGAAGGGGCGTCTGAGGGGCATGGCGGAGCCGGCGCCGGACGGCGCGGGTGCGGGCACGGCAGAGCGATCTGGGACGCGGGCGGCCAAGCGGGTGGCGCGGATCGTGCTGCTGCTCGGCGCCCTCGCCGTGGCGGCGGCGGTGGTGTGGGTGCTGGGCCGGGTACCCGATGGTGGCTGGTGCACGTCGACGGGGTGAAGGTCGGCGGCACCAGCGGCCTGACCGGCAAGGACCCTGGCCGGGGCGGCTATCTACTACACCGCCAGCAACGCTGTCTCCGCGCGCCGCTCGGCGCAGGCCGCGATCGAGGACGTAGAAGCCGCCCGTGAAGGTCAGCGGCGTACGTTCGAGCTGACCGAGCAGGGCCAGAACCGCACCCACGAGTTGATCGACCTGGAGGCCCGCAACGCCAAGGAGCGCATGCTGTTCATGAAGCTGGTCATGCACGTGCAGGACACTCCGATCCTGACGGTCCTGCGGCAGGAGCGAGTCGAGCTACGGCACGAGAGGGCAGAGCAGACCATCTCCCAGCTGACCCCCACCATCGTCCGCCTCACCGCGGAGTTGGACCGCGTCACGGTCGAGCGCGACTTCCTGTCCGCCGCGACGACGACGCCCATCGAAACTCCCCCCGAGCCCCCCATCCCAGCGCCCATCCCGACCCCAGGGGGCGTCGAGGTCGCCTTAACGGCCGGGAAGGAGAAGAACGAGGACGACGACTACTGGGCGACGATTGCCTTCGGCAAACCGCAGTCCCTGGCACTCCGAAACCACAGCTCAGCCTACGTTCCCTGAGGCAAGGAACACGCTGTGAAGTGCGGTTCCCGGCGACCGGGGCGGACGCCGGGGCCCTTCACCGCACCGGGGTCTGGCTCCCCTCTGGATCCTGGCCCAGGGGACCCAGCCCGTGCGGCACCGGCGCCCGCGCGAGACGCGTCGGCTCGGCGCCAGCCAACCCGCGCGGTGGTCACCGGGACAGGAATCTCGTTCCGTCGACAAGCGGGGAGGTGCTCTGCATGGGCAAGCCCACTCCGATGGACAGGGGCGTGGCGGCGCGGATCCAGTCGGCGGCCGCGCGGAACCCCGACATGAAACCGCTGCACATCGCGGTACGAACCCTGGGGCGAAAGCGCCCTTGTCAAGGACGGCTACGATCCTGAACTCATCGACCAGACCATGTCCGAGAACATCGCACGCCTACGAACGTGCAAGGGCCGCGCGCCGCGGTCATCTAACGACCGTAGAGCTGACTCGGCAACACATCGGCGGCGGATCGGCGGTGAGGGCGCGTGCCAAGGCCCGCCAGCTCGGAGCCGTCCACCGTCCGGCCGTCCGCCGGATGGTCGCCAGGTTTCGGCAACCAACTCCTGCCCACCCGCGTTCGGTCCAGGCGACCGTTTAGCGGGGGGTGATGTTGGACCGTGGGTGTCGTAGTGGGGGTTGGGGCAGCGTCGCGGGTGGCGGTGTAGCCAGCCCACGCGATGACGGCTCCGACCACGAGGAGGAAGAGGCATGGGGGATCACTTCTCCCTGATCACGGGGATACGCGGGAGCCGGACAGAGGTGGGCGGGTTTGCGGGCAAAGTAAGCGCTCGTCGCTGTCAGCACCAGAAGCCGGAACATCGGGGCATAGCCCGGTTCGAGGACGTTCCTGGACAACAGGGTCGCCGTAGTACTCCCGGGGAAGACAGATATGGCTGACCGGCAAGACCTGGCGGACCTGGGCTTGCTCGTCCCCGGCCGCGCTCGGGCAGAGGACGCTACGTACACGATTTCCATTGCTTACCCGGCGACTCTGCGGGCGAGGCGCGCCAACCCGGCGCCATCGCTCCCAAGCATCATCCCCGTCCAGGTCGTCTTGGCGGACGTGATTGTGCTCATCCGGCAGGGCGGCGCCTGCTGGCCGGGGCGGGGGCGCCTCTCACTTCAGCCGGGCGTGTCCCGGCGGGCCTCCTCGCGGGGACGGCGAGTGTCCACACGACGGGCTGGAGGTCTCCCGGGACGGGCTCGGCTAGGGCGTTTCTTATGGCTCTTTGGACGGTGTCGCGGAGCCAGATCATGATCGCTGCGATGGTGAGCGTGCCGTTGTAGACGTAATCGCGTTTGTCGTAGCGGGTGGCCACCGCCCGGTACTGCTTCCACTTGCTCACGCACCGCTCGACAGCACTGCGGCGCCGGTACTGGGCTTTGTCGAAAGCGGGTGGACGGCCTCCGGCCGAGCCCTTGCGCCGACGGTGGGCGTGCTGGTCCTTCGGCTGGGCGATGGTCGCCTTGATGTGCCGCCTGCGCAGGTAGGCGCGGTTGTCGCGGCTGGAGTAGGCCTTGTCGCCGCGCACCCGGTCCGGATGGCCCGCACCCCGCCGCCGGATCCGCAACCGCGCCGGCACCGGCCCGAACATGGGGCTGTCCCCCCGCTGCCCGGGCGAGGTCAGCCGACACAGCGGCCGCGCCCGATCATCGGCCAGCAGATGGATCTTGGTGGTCAACCCGCCCCGGGACTGCCCCAGCGCCTCACGCCCATCCTCCTCCACAACAGCGCCACCCCCTTTTCCGGGAAGTCGGCAGGTGCAGCGCGCCGCGCACCGGCGGCGTGCTGGTGCGCCCGGCACGAGGTGGAATCGATGTTGACGGCCCACTCGCCGCGTTCGCCATGCCGTCACACGCCGGAATCGGCAGCGGTCTCGGCTGCCACCGCACGGGCGTGTGCGCCATCGGGGTCATCGGCGTCGGCCTCGATCTGCAGCGCGCTCAGGATGCGTTGCCAGGTCCCATCAGCCGACCAGCGGCGATGCCGGTCATAGACGCTCTTCCAGTTCCCGAACCGCTCGGGCAGGTCAGGCCAGGGCACCCCGGTCCGGGCTCGGAACAAGATCCCGTTGATCACCCTGCGATGGTCGCTCCACCGTCCACCCGGTTTGCCGTTGACCGGCAATAACGGCTCGATCACCGCCCATTGCGCATCGGTCAGTTCATGACGTCCCACCATGCCAGACCCGTGCCCACTCACCCGATAGATCCACCGCCACCCTTCAAGAGCCGTAAGAAACGCCCTAGTGGCGGCCGCTGGCTTCAGGCCGCTGCGGTGTCCGGTTGGCGCATCGAAACGCGTACTGCTTTGGCGATGGGCGGGTCAGGTGGTCCGACAGCGGCTTCGACTGGAAGTGGTGGCGGTCGTTATCTCAGAGGGGCGGCGGCGTCAATGAGGACAATTCGCCGATCTTGTGCGGGGGCCGAGCGGCAAGATGTCACAAGCCGCCAATTTCCCCTCGGTGGCGCATCGACGTGATCTATTGACCCTGTCAGGCTGGTGGGAAATACCACGATTTGGGGGTGGTTCCCGTGCGTCGTGCACGTGGTCTGCTGGTCCTGTGCTCTCTCGTGGCGCTGCTCGGCAGCACGACCGCGGCCGTCTCGGGCGCGGACGCCGGCGTCGCGAGCGGCGACTGGCCGAGTTGGCAGGGCGATCCCGCCGGGTCGCGGTTCAACCGCGCCGAACATCGGATCACCCCGCGCACCGTGGGGCGGCTGAAGCTCAAATGGGCGTTCGCCTATCCGAAGACCGGGGCGTGGGCGAAGAGCCAGCCCGCGGTCGTCGGTAATGACGTGTTCTTCGGTGGGCCGGACCGGATGTTCTACGCGGTCGACGCCAGGACCGGGAAGACGAAGTGGCGGTTCAGCCTGGGGTCCGTGGGGGCCAGCACGATGGAGGGGGTCGCGTTCAACGGCGCGACCGGGGCGGCGGTCGCCGAGGGCAAGGTCTTCTTCGGCGACAGCCGCGGTTATGTGTACGCGCTGGATCAGCACACCGGAAAGCTGATCTGGGCGGTGCAGACCGAGAACCATCCACGCGGCTGGCACACCAGTTCGCCGCTGTACTACCGGGGCCGGATCTACCTCGGCGCGTCCAGCGCCGAGCACGGCGTCGACAAGGACTACCCGTGCTGCACCTTCCGCGGGCACATCGACTCGCTCAACGCCGCGACCGGAGCGCTGGTGTGGCGGCGCTATACGATGCCCGAACCGCAGGCGGTGGGCACCTGGCCGAGCGGCGCGACCCGGTACGAGCCCTCCGGTGCGGGTGTGTGGGGCTCGCCGGTCATCGACGAGTCCACGGGAACGCTCTACATCGGCACCGGGCAGAACTACTCCGGGCACGGCGGGGACTTCGACACCCTGTTCGCGCTGGACGCGGTCAGCGGCGCCGTGCGGTGGAAGCAGCAGGTCACCGACTCGGACAGCTGGCGCGATCTGTGCAACTTCCCCGACGGCGAGGGCTACTGCCCCGGCCTGAAGGACAACACGGCGCTGGACTTCGACCTCGGCTCGACCCCGAACCTGTTCCCGGTGCGCGGCCGCATGCTGGTGGGGGTCGGCCAGAAGAGCGGCGTGTACCACGCCTTCGACGCGCGGACCGGCAAGGTGCGCTGGCGGCGGCAGCTCTCGGTGCCGTCGCCGCTGGGCGGGGCCACCGGCATCCAGTGGGGCGCCAGCTACGACGGCACGCACCTGTACGCGGCCACCTACTACGCCGGGCCCGGCACGCTGAACGCCCTGGACCCGGCCACCGGCAAGGTGGTGTGGACCACGCCCAACCCCGCCGACGGCTGCACCCGGGGTGGCGCGGCCCAGTATCCCGAGCAGTGCGTGCTGGCCCACACCCCGGCGGTCACCTCCAGTCCGGGACTCGTCTACGAGGGCAGCACCGACGGCAAAATGCGGGTGTACTCCGCGCGGACCGGCGCGGTGCTGTGGGAGTACGACACCATCCGGGACTTCACCGGCGTCAACGGGATTCCCGGGCGCGGCGGCTCGATCGCGGGCAACGGCGGCGCGGTGGTCGCGCACGGCACGCTCTACGTCCAGACCGGGTACGAGCCGATGTACCCGAGCGAGCGCGGAAACGTGCTGCTGGCCTTCGACCTGCCCTGATCCAGGACCGGCCCTGTCGTCCCGGCGGCAGGGCCGTCGATTCCCTAAGTCCGGTTCCGCTTGTGCGCGTTCGAATCCGTAAAGCGCCAGGACGATTACTCGGGACGCCAGGAAAAAGGATCATGCTTGCTCGATGGCCACTGTCGGCTAACGGC
Organism: Actinomadura litoris; assembly: GCF_009733595.1. Classification (GTDB taxonomy): domain Bacteria; phylum Actinomycetota; class Actinomycetes; order Streptosporangiales; family Streptosporangiaceae; genus Spirillospora; species Spirillospora litoris. Next base: position 48,488 of record NZ_WOFH01000007.1, read on the forward strand.
ACCTGAGGGCGGGGATGTCCGGTGATAGCGTGCGCTTGATTTCCCGCCTCCAGGGAAGGGGTTGGACCCGTGGCCGCAGACATCTCGCCAGGGAACGCGACCGCAACGGATGACGGCATCGATCTGCGATCCTTCAATCCGTTCGGCCCTCATGTCGGCTCGGCCTACCGTTTCCTGGAACAGGCCCGCGAACGGGAACCGATCTTCTTTTCCGAGCCGCTGCAATCGTGGTGTGTCACCCGATACGACGACATCAAGCAGATCGCGTCCGACTGGAGGACGTTCTCCTCCAGCGACGCGTTCCCGAGGCCCACCGGGTTGCCGGAAATCGCACAGCGGGCGGCGGACTTTCTGTTCGACAACACCATCGTGACGGTGGGCGATCCGCCACGGCACACCGCCGTGCGCCGTCTCGTGCACCACGGTTTCAAGCCCGGCACCGTCGCCGCGTTCGAACCGGCGATCCGGCGGATCATCGCGGCGAACGTCGACCGCCTGCCCGAGTCCGGCGGCTTCGACCTGGTGGGCGAGTTCGCCACGGTCGTCCCGCTGGAGGTCATCATGCATGTGACCGGCTTCCCGCTGAGCGAGCACGCCAAGCTCCGGCGCTGGATAGCCGACGAGACGGTCCTGTTCGCGGGAACCGCGGCGCTCGGTGAGAGCGAACTGATCGCCCATGGCCGGAGCTTCGGCGAGGCGGTCGAGTACCTCCGCGAGCTGGTGGAGATCCGGCGGGCGGATCCGGGTGACGACCTGATGTCCTTGATGATCAAGGGTGATCCGGACGGCCACGCGCTCAGCGTGGACGAGATCGTCATCCAGACGCTCGGGCTGGTCAGCGCCGGATGGGAGACCACCGGGAACGCCATCACCAACATCGTGAGCGCCCTCCTCCAGCAGCCGTCCCGCTGGACGGCCCTGGCGCGCGGGGAGATCGCGATCGGCCAGGTGGTCGCCGAGGGCCTGCGCTTCGACACCTCGGTCCTCGGCCTGTTCCGCACGGCGACGCGGGAGACGACCGTCGGCGACGTCACCTTCAAGGAAGGCGACAGGCTCTTCCTCTTCTACTCCTCCGCCAACCACGACACCGACCACTTCGAGGCACCGGAGGAGTTCCGGCTCGACCGGACGAACGCGAAACAGCACCTCAGCTTCGGCCACGGAATCCATAACTGCATCGGCGCTCCGCTGGCCAGGCTCGAACTGGAGATCGCCCTGGAGCTGCTGGCCGCCCGCTACCCCGGACTGCGCCTGGAGGCCGAGGACCAGGCCCCCGAGTACAAGCCCTTCAGCCAGTTCAAGGGGCCCACGACACTACGGGTCGTGGCGTGACCGAAAGCGTTCAGCCGGGACAGGGCCCGCCGTCTTCTTGAGTGCCCCTCAGCGGTTCGGCCGGGTGGACGCCCACCGTGGTGGCACGGCTCGTCGGTGCGGGAATGAAGGCGTGGGGGCCCGGGTTGATCGCTGCTGATCGACTCTTTCGCGTCCGGGAAGTAGGCGGGCCATGACGTCCTTGACGGGAACGATGCGTGCTGTTCGGCTCTCCGCTCCCGGGCCCGTGGACAACCTGCGGGTGGTCGCGCTACCGATCCCGCCCGAGCGGGACGGCTGGGTGCGCATCCGGGTCGAGGCGTTCGGCCTCAACCGGTCGGAGTTGAAGCTCCGGCTCGGAGTGAGCGTGGGGGTCGAGTTTCCCCGGGTGCCCGGGATCGAGGCAGCGGGGACCGTCGACGCGGCTCCGGCCGGTAGCGGACTGGTCCCCGGCCAGAAGGTCGTCGCGATGATGGGAGACATGGGGCGCACCTACGACGGCGGGTACGCCGAGTACACGTCGGTTCCCCTGTCCCAGGTCGTTCCGGTGGACACCGATCTGCCCTGGGAGGTGCTGGGCGCTCTACCGGAGATGGTGCAGACCGCCTACGGCTCGCTCACCATCGGGCTGGACCTCAAGCCCGGCCAGTCCCTGCTGATACGCGGCGGCACGTCCTCGGTGGGCCTGGCCGCCGCGGCGCTGGCCGCGTGGCGCGGGTCCACGGTGCTGGCGACCACGCGGCAGGCCGGCCGCCTCGCCTGGTTGGCGGAGCGCGGTGTCGACCATCCGGTGCTCGACACCGGAGAGGTCGCGTCCGCCGTGCGCGAGTTGTATCCGGACGGTGTCGACGCCGCCCTCGACCTGGTCGGGACGCCGACCCTGCCCGACACCCTGCGCGCGGTGCGCGTGCACGGTACGGCGTGCTTCGGCGGCAGCCTCTCCAACCAGTACACGGTGAGGGACTTCTCCCCCAACGAGTACCTGCCGAGGGGCGTGCGGCTGGCGGGCTACTTCGGCGATGCCGCCGACCTGCCTCGGGACGTCTTCCAGGAGATTCTCGACGCCGTCGCGGCCGGTCGGCTCGCCTTTCCCGTGGACCGCGTCTATGACGGCCTGGAGCAGGTTCCGCGGGCCCATGACGACATGGAGCACGACCGCGCCACCGGCAAACTCGTCGTCCGCGTCCGGCATTAGAAATCGAACACGCCGTTCGCACAGGTCAGCCGCTTTTTCCCGGTCCTCGGCGCCGGTCGCCGGTTTTCTTCAGGGCTTAGCATGGCGTCCGGGGGGATGGAGGGAGCGGCGATGCGCTCGGAGTGCCCCCGCGTGGAGGCGGCCGTCGCGCTGGATGCCCGCGCCGAGGCCGTGGGCGCGTTACCCCCTCTCCTTCCGGCGGTTCCGCCGGACGAAGCGACGCCCACGCAACCCCCTTTCGGAGAAGGTGATCATGCATCACGCCCGGCGCTCCCTCGTTGTCGCTGCTCTCGCCGCACCCCTGCTCCTCGGTTCCGCCGCGCAGGCGGCGGGGCCCTCCGTGGACGGCAAGGTCCGGATCTCCACGGCCTACGTCATTCCCGGTGACCGCGTCTATCCCGAGGGAATCACCGCGGATCCGCGTACCGGCGACCTCTATGCCGGGACGTTCGAAGGCGGCGCGGTCTTCAAGATGACGCCCGGCGACCGCGTCGCCAAGGAGTTCCTGCCCGCGCGCGGGGACGGCCGCTCGCAGGCGCTCGGAATGGAGGTCGACCGGTCCCGGCGGCTGTGGGTGACCGACCGCCTCACCGGGCTCGCCGTGTACGACATTCCGAGCCGCCGCCTGCTGGCCCGGTTCACCGTCACCGGCCAGCAGGCGCGGCTGGTCAACGACATGGCGATCACGCCGGACGGCACCGCCTACATCACCGACAGCAGGCGGGCCGTGGTCTATCGCGTCACGCCCGAGCAACTCGCGAAGGCGCAGGAGCAGGGTGGCGACACGCCTCTGACACCCGCCTTCGACCTGTCCGCGGTCGTGGAGCCGCACGCGCCCGACTCGATCACCCTGAACGGAATCGTCACCGAGCCGTCGGGGCGCTATCTGCTGACGGTGGACATGACCGGCGGCGACCTCTACCGCATCGCGTTGCCTTCCGGAAGGGTCGAGAAGGTGGCCCTGAGCGGAGGGGATCTGACGACGGGCGACGGTCTCGAACTGCGAAACGGCACGTTGTGGGCGGCGCATCCGATCACCGACGCCTATGCGATCAGCCGGTGGCGCATCGGCTCGGACGGCCGGACGGCCCGGCTCACCCGGCGCGTCACCGACCCGGCGTTGCAGACCCCGACGACCCTGCTCCGCAAGGACGGGAAGCTCTACGTGGTCCGCTCCCAGTTCGACAAGGGCGGGCCCACGGGCCCGGGAACCCCGCGACTCCCGTTCAGCATCGCGGCCGTGAGCGGCCTCTGACGCGGGCCTGAGAGGCGGGCGTACCGCTCGTTGCCCAACGACAGGCGCGCCGCCGCGCGTTCTCCGCCAGGTGCCGGACGGACGAGGTCCCCGGGATCGGCGGCATGGTGGGCGAGCGGCGCGGCAGCCAGGCCGGGGACCCCTGGACGGGTGTCGCGGAGTTCCGCCGCGACCTCGGCCAGGGGTCCCGGCCCGGCCGCGTGCGCGCCCTCGGCGACGAGGCCGAAGCCCAGCTCGACAGCGCGGCACGCCATCCGCGGGCGGTTCGGTGCTGCGTGCGGGGTCAGGCGCGGTCCGGCAGCCTCAGCTCGGTCAGCCACTCGTCGTGCCCGGTGGATTCTCCGCGCACCAGCCGCATGTAGGCGTCCCGGACGAGCGTCGTGAGCGGACCGGGGGTTCCGTCGCCGACGGTGAGGCCGTCCACCGCGCGGACGGGGAGGATCTCCCAGGCCGTCCCCATGAAGAAGATCTCGTCGGCCACGTACAGCTCGCTGCGGTCGACCTCGCGCACCTCGACGGGGACGTCCGCCTCGGCGAGCAGCGTGAGGGCGGTGTCGCGGGTGATGCTCTCCAGCAGGCCGCCGGTCAGCGCGGGGGTGATGACCCTGCCGTCGCGGACGAGCGCGACGCAGGCCGCCGGGCCCTCGCTCACCTTGAGCCGCTCGTTCAGCATGATCGGCCAGTCGTGCCCGTTCTCCCGCGCCTCCATCAGCGCCAGCCGGCCGTTGTGGTAGTTCGAGAACGCCTTGGCGCGCGGCGGGGCGCTGGCGTCGGGCACCCGCAGCCAGGAGCTGACCGCCGCGCGGCAGCCGCGCTCGTCGGCCAGGCCGCTGCGGAACGGCCAGCTGTCCACGACGACGTCGCAGCGCAGCCCGGCGGGCACCATCTGCTCGCGGATGATGCCGGCGGGGTAGGCCCACGGGCGCACGTAGACGTCGCACGCGTAGCCGTTGGCCGCGAGCACCTCCAGGACGGCGGTGTGCAGCTCCTCGGCCGTCCAGGGGATCTCGATGCGGCAGATCCGCGCGGACTGGTGGAGGCGGCGCAGGTGGTCGTCCAGCCGAAAGACCAGGAGCCGCTCGCCGTCGGCGGCCAGGTACGCCTTGAGGCCCTCGAAGACCGCAGCGACGGACGCGTGCCCCACCGCGTTGACGTGCACCCGCGCCTCATGCCACGGGACGAGGCCGCCGCTGCGCCACAGCCAGTCGGGGTCGCCGCCGTCCGGGTCGACCAGCGAGTCGACGGTCCCCGCACGGCCGGCCCGCTGATCGTCGATCATGGTTATGTGATTACCGCCCGGTCGCCGCGGGAAACCAGGTCGAAGGCGGTCAGATCGGGCAGGACGCGGCTCGCGCACCGGGGCGTTCTTCAGCGGCGGCGCGTGCTCCAACACGTGATCACCGGAAGCGCCGCCGTCCAGCAGCCCGGCGGGCTCGGGACGCCGCCCGCGGCACCGGCGTCTTCACCAACGGGACCGAGGCGGGACACGGCCGGGCCGTGTCCCGCCTCGGCGCACCGCCGATGCCCGGAGGCTAACCGGCCGGGCATACCAGGACGAACGAGAAGTCGTGCCTCGTCCTCCGGTTCAACGGGATCTCGATCTTCACTCTGCGGGCGATCTCGGAGCGGCTGAGGCCCAGCCCGCGGGCGATCAGCCGTTCGGGACGGACCGGCACCGGATCCTCGAAGACGACCGCGACCCGGACGGGCCACGGATCATCGGGCACGGGGGACGCGTCGAGTTCCCAGCACCCGTCCCAGTCGAGCGCGAACCGGTTGCGCCGGGCGATCGACGGGTCGAGGAGCGTGTCGGTGACAAGGGACGGTGAGTTGGTCGTGTAGCCGGCCAGCAGGTCGGCGCGCAGCGCGCCGACCTGGACGCGGTCGTGGACGGTGAGCTTGCCGGTCCGCCCGCAGGCGGCGCAGTTGACCAGCAGCCAGACGTCGAGCAGCTTGCCGTTGGCGTTGACGCGGAACCTGCCGTCGCCGACCGCGGCGTGCCCCGAGGGGCAGTCCACGCAGCGGAGGGCGAGCAGGGGCAGGCGGGTGCGCCGCACGGCCCAGGGCAGCACGGGATGAAGGTGTGAAGACATGACTCTCTGAAGACCTGACGAAGGCATGGAGAACAGAGCCGACGGCGTGGTCGGCGACCGATGCGTGGAGAAGTGTCAGGTCTAGAGAGCGGGGGGCGTCATGCGCGCTGTGTCCTCACGTAGGGAGAGCGTCAGGGTAGCGACCGGCGTCCACGACGTCCAACCTCGCCGCCGCGCCTGATGCCGCCGGGACCACAGTGAGCCGGGCATCGAATGCATGTTCGGTAGCCGGGCCCGCAAAAACCGCCGTTCGCGTCGACCGTTCGGCGATTTAGTGGCAAAAGCGCAGTTCAGACCGTATAGCACGAGGTTATGCCCAAATGTCATGGTTCCCCCCGCCTTCATCAGGTGTCAATGTCGTGCTTGCAGGACGCGTCGGCCGCCACGCGCCGCACAGCTCCCCAATCCGTGTGCGCGCCGCTCCCCCGGCCCCGCCGTCGCGTCGGCCGCCGCCCCGACCCCCGCGGGGCGGCCTCGCTCCCGCTCTGATGGAGGCACGCGGCTGTGAAACGAAGAAACCATCTCCTGGTGACCACCGCGGTCACCGCCCTCGCGCTCACCGGCGTGGCGGCACCCGCCATGACGTCCGCCCAGGGCAGCCAGGCCCCCGGCACCGACCCGAAGACGGCCGCGATGGCGTCGGCGGACCGGCTGGTCGCCGGGAACGCCGCCGCCCTGCACGCCGGCAAGGACGAGAAGTACATCCGGACCCAGGTGGTCGGCACGCCCTGGGACCAGTACTACGTCGCCTATGAGCGCACCTACCGCGACGTCCCCGTCGTCGGCGGCGACTTCGTGGTCGCCACCGACGGGCAGGGCCGCGTGCGCACGCTGTCGGTCGCGCAGCAGCAGCAGATCACGGTCGGCACCACGCCGAAGATCAGCCAGGCCGCCGCCGCGGGCAGCTCCCGCGCCGCGCTGACCAGCCCCGACAAGGCCGAGGTCAAGCCCCGCCTCGTCGTCCACGCCCTGACCAAGCCGCGGCTGGCGTGGGAGAGCGTCGTGACCGGACGCGACGGCAAGCAGCCGAGCCGCAAGAAGGTCTATGTCGACGCCCAGACCGGCAAGCGGTTCGACGCCCAGGAGACCATCCACGCCGGTACCGGCACCGGCATCTGGGAGGGCTCGAACCTCACCATCGGGACGACCCAGTCGGGCAGCACCTACACGATGCGCGACCCGAAGCGGCCAGGGCTCACGTGCGCCGACTACAGCGGCGGCATCTTCTCCGGGCCGGACGACACCTGGGGCAGCACGTCCAAGACCAGCAAGGAGGCCGGCTGCGTCGACACCATGTACGCCGCCGCCGGGTTCTGGGACCTGCTCAAGACCTTCGGGCGGGACGGCCTGCGCAACGGCCAGTGGGCCCCGGCGCGGGTCGGCCTCAACGCGGTCAACGCCTACTGGAACGGCACCGACGCGCAGTTCGGCCACAACCAGGCCAACCAGTGGATCACCTCGACCGACGTCGTGGACCACGAGTTCGGCCACGGCCTGGACAACTTCACCCCGGGCGGCATGTCCGGCGGCGGAACCCAGGAGTTCGTGGGCGACGTGTGGGGCGCCTCCGTCGAGGCGTTCCTGAACAACCCGGTGGACAAGCCCGACTACACGGTCGGCGAAGAGGTCAACCTGGTCGGGCAGGGCCCGATCCGCAACATGTACAACCCCTCGCAGGTCAACAACGACCCGAACTGCTACTCCTCCTCGGTTCCGAGGATGGAGGTGCACAAGGCGGCAGGCCCCGGCAACCACTGGTTCTACCTGCTCGCGGAGGGCTCCAACCCCGGCGGCGGCAAGCCGAACAGCCCCGTCTGCCAGGGCGGCCAGGTGACGGGCATCGGCGTCCTGAACGCCGCGAAGATCTTCTACAACGCGATGAACATGAAGACCTCCGGCACCAGCTACCCCCGGTACCGGACGCTGACGCTCAGCGCCGCGAAGAACCTCGACAAGACCTGCGACTGGTTCAACAAGGTGAAGGCGGCGTGGGACGCCGTCCAACTCGGCGCGCAGTCGGGCGACCCGACCTGCACCCCGGGTGCCACCACGGCGAACACCGTGGGTGGTGGCCTCCCAAAAGTAGTGGCCGCGCCTGACATCAACGTCGAGAATGTCAAGGCGCACCTCCAGCAGCTCCAGACCATCGCCTCGCAGAACGGCGGCAACCGCCGCTCCACGGGCGGCGGTTACCTCGGCTCCGTGTCCTATGTCGAGCAGAAACTGAAGGCCGCCGGATTCACGGTGACCCGCCAGGCATGCTCGTCGGGATGCACCGGAGGCGCCGGGCCCAATCTGATCGCGGACTGGCCCGGCGGGAACGAGAACAACGTCTACATGTTCGGAGCCCACCTCGACAGCGTCGGAGCGGGCCCCGGCATCAACGACGACGGCAGCGGTTCCGCGGCGCTGCTGGAGACGGCTCTCCAGCTCGCCCAGTCCAAGCCCACCATGCTGAACCACGTGCGGTTCGGCTGGTGGACGGACGAGGAACAGGGCCTGCGCGGCTCGCAGTTCTACACGAGCCGGCTGCCGACCGCGGAACGGTCGAAGATCAAGGGCTACTTCAACTTCGACATGGTCGGCTCACCCAACGCCGGTTATTTCATCGACTATCTCAACTCGCCTCTCTCGGCGAACCTGAAGGGTTACTTCGACTCCATCAAGGTTCCTACCGAAGAGGTCACGGAGTGCTGTAGCGACGACGGGTCCTTCCGCAACATCGGTGTCCCGACGTCGACCCTGTCCACCGGCGCGGGGATGAGGAAGTCCTCCGCGCAGGCGCAGAAATGGGGCGGCACCGCCGGTCAGGCGTTCGACCGGTGCTACCACCAGTCCTGCGACAGCTACCCGGCCAACATCAACACGACCGCGCTCGACCGCAGCGCGGACTCGATGGCCTGGGCGCTGTGGAAGGTCGCCGTCGGCGGTGCCCGCGCGCCCGACGCCGCACCGGTGTCCACCGTCCCCGAGACGCTCACCGTGTCGAACGTCTCGACGGTCCCCTCACCCGACATCAATGTCGAGAACGTCAAGGGACACCTCCAGCAGCTCCAGACCATCGCCACGCAGAACGGCGGCACCCGCCGCTCCACCGGTGCGGGTTACCTCGGCTCCGTGTCCTACATCGAGCAGAAACTGAAGGCCGCCGGATTCACGGTGACCCGCCAGGCCTGCTCGTCGGGATGCACCGGCGGCGCCGGGCCGAACCTCATCGCGGACTGGCCCGGCGGGAACGAGAACAACGTCTACATGTTCGGAGCCCACCTCGACAGCGTCGGAGCGGGCCCCGGCATCAACGACAACGGCACCGGGTCGTCCGCCCAACTGGAGGTCGCGCTGCAACTGGCCCAGTCCAAGCCCACGATGCTGAACCACGTGCGGTTCGGCTGGTGGACGGACGAGGAGCAGGGCCTGCGCGGTTCGAAGTTCTATGTGGGCCGCCTGTCGACGGCCGACCGGTCGAAGATCAAGGGCTACTTCAACTTCGACATGGTCGGCTCGCCGAACCCGGGCTACTTCATCGACGACATCAACTCGCCCACGGCGAAGAACCTGAAGGAGTACTTCGACTCGATCAACGTCCCGACCGAGGAGGTCGCCGAGTGCTGCAGTGACGACGGGTCGTTCCGCAACGCCGGAATCCCCACGACGTTCCTGTTCACCGGCGCGCCGGCGACCAAGACCGCCGCGCAGGCGAAGAAGTGGGGAGGCACCGCCGGGCAGGCGTTCGACCGGTGCTACCACCAGGCCTGCGACCGGTATCCGAACAACGTCGACACGACCGCGCTCGACCGCTGCTCCGACGCGATCGCCCACGCGCTGTGGAAGGTCGCGGTGAGCGCCGCACCGGCGCCAGGGAACAGCGAGCGAACGTGACCGCCCGGGAGGCCGGCGCCGGCCGGCCTCCCGACGGCTGAGGCGCCGGGCGCCCCGGCCATCCAGAACGTGCCCGGTCCGGCCTTTCTCCACAGGGGTGGGGAGGCTGGACCGGGCACACCCTTGCGCGCGGGCGGCGGGGCGCCGTGCCGGACGGCGCCAGGTTGGCCCACCTACCCGACGCCGTCGCGGTCGGCGACGAGCCGGCGTCTCGGACAGGCGCGTGCGGTGACAGGTGTTCGGCCCCGGTCTCTGGATCCGCTGACCGGGCCGAGCGCGTTCAAGCCAGTGCGACCGAGACCAGATCCGTGAAGACGGGATGCGCGGCTTCCGTTCCGGGGCCCGCGCCGGACGCGCCGCCCGGGTTCTCCTCGGGGCGGTTCACCAGCGCCGTTCTCCACTTCGCCCGCCGAGCCGCGTCGAGTTCCCGGGCGAGGTCGGAGACGAAGAGCATCTCCTCCGCCGGGACGCCGACGCCGCCCGCGATGAGGCGGTAGGAGTTCGCCTCCTTTTTCGGCCCGGCGGTCGTGATGTCGAAATGGCCGCGGAGCCACCGGCGCAGATCCCCGAACTGGGTGTGCGCGAACCAGAGCCGCTGGGCCTGGACGGATCCCGACGAGTAGACGTAGACGGGCACCCCGCGAAGCCTCCATTCACGAAGCGCGTCCAGGGTGTCGGGATAGACGTGCCCGGTCACCTCGCCCGTCGCGAATCCCTCGGCCCAGATCATGCCCTGGAGCGTTTTGAGCGGCGCCACCTTGCGGTCCTCGTCGGACCACCGCTCCAGGGCCCGGATCACGGCGGCATCGTCGTCCGGCGCGTCCTCTAGGCGAAGCCTCTCCCGCGTCTCCCGAAGGACGTCCCTCGCCTGATCCTCGTGGTCGGCGACCCATTTTCGCAGGCGCTCACGCGCGTAAGGGAACAGCACCTCCTGGACATGGGCGGTGGAACTCGTGGTGCCCTCGATGTCCAGGACGACGGCGCCGGTCATACCCGGGCCAGGAGGTCGTCGAGCCGCGGGAAACGCGAGGCGATGCTCTCCGGGAGGAACTCGCCGATCCAGCCGTCCTCCTGCTGGAAGAAGCGAATGGCGGTGAAGGACGGGGTGCGCCCCATGTCGAACCAGTGGACGGTGCGCTTCGGCACGGAGAGCAGATCACCGGCCGTGCAGACCGTGGCGTAGACCTTGCCATCGACGTGCAGATAGAAGCAGCCGGTGCCGTCCACGAAGAAGCGCACCTCGTCCTCCTTGTGGAAGTGCTCCTCCAGGAACTTCGACCGCGCTTGGGCGGCGAGCTTCACCCATTCCGGGTCGCCGGGGTTCGGGATCATCCGCACGACGTCGACGAGGGTGTAGCCGCCCTCCGCGCTGATCCGGTCGATGTCGTGCCGGTAGGCGTCCTTGATCGTGGACTCGTCCGCCGAGGCGGGCAGGGACGCGGCGGTCTCCCAGTGCTCGACACGCACGCCGATCCCGGCGAGTTCGCGGCGGACGGCGCCCGCGTCCTCGGTCCGGAGCAGCACGGTGCCCGGTGCGTCGTCGGGCATGATCTGGAGCAGCGTCATGGGGCGCCTCCTCAGGGTCAGATGGTCGTGGAGCCGTGCATCAGAAGCGAGAGGCGGCAGAGCGCCTCGACGCATTCGAGACGGTTGCGGGCATGGTCGAGGTCGCGTCCCCACGTCGTGACTCCGTGCCGCTCGATGAGCAGACCGGCCGTGGCGCGCGGCGGGCTCGCGCGCAGAAAGGCGCCGACGTCGGCGGCGATCCGGCGGACCTCCGGCCAATTGACGAAAACCGGGACGCGGACGTGCGAAGGGTCGTCGAGCCCCAGGCCCTTGGCCAGCTCCATGTCGACGAACTCGACGTGGGCGACGCCCTGCCCCGCGCGATGGAACCGGGGAAGTGAGGCGAGCGCCGTCGAATACGGGGCATGCGCGTGAATGACCGCGCCGCAGTCCTCGTATTCCCTGTAGAACGCCAAATGGACAGCGGTTTCGGCGGAGGGGCGCCGCGTCTCGCCGGTGAACCGCGACCCGTCGCCGGCGTTGACCAGAACGGTGTCGCGACGGTCGACCGTGCCCTTGGCGCATCCGCTCGCGGAGATCAGGACCGCGTCTCCTGATCTGACCGAAATGTTGCCGGACGTGCCTTCCATCCAGCCCCGTCCGTACAACTGCCTGCACATGTGCGCCACGTGCTCCCGCAGGGTCGCGGGCACCGTTTCGAGGTCAGCGGAGTTCATCGTTCTCCCGGTCGCCCTCGGAGGTGACGGTGCGGAGGCGCCGGCCTGAAGGGGCACCGCCGCACAGCCAGCCTCCACCAACGTCCGAACGGCGGCAAGGGCGTTCCCGCCGCTCCACTCGTCCGATAATCCTCGCGGTATACATACCGGTATAGCAACTTACCTAGCCATACCGTTAGGGGTACATTCCAGGGGTGGGCGCCGATAAGGCGCTCCCAGGCGGCACTTACCTGGGAGGAGGTGGGGAGACGGAGCCTTGACGGGCTTTGTGTCCCCTTTCGGAGATGACGCACAGCACGGGGCTCCCGGGCCGGGGCGGCCGGCGGCGCCCCCTCACCCCCGCCGGCGCGCGCGTTCTGGGGACCGCCTCGCGCCTGTTCTACGAGCACGGCCTGCGCGCGGTCGGCGTGGAGGCCATCGCCGACGAGGCGGGCGTGACCAAGAAGACCCTCTACGACCGCTTCGGCTCCAAGGACGACCTGATCCTCGCCTACCTGCGCGGCCGCGACGAGCTGTGGCGGTCGACGCTCGTCGGCTTCGTGGAGGAGCGCGGCGGCTCGCCCACCGAGCGGCTGCTGGCGACCTTCCGGGCACTGGACGGGTGGCTGAAGGAGCGCAACCGGCGCGGCTGCGCCTTCGTCAACGCGCACGTCGAACTGCCCGAGGACCACCCCGGCCAGCGGCTGGCGCGCGAGCACAAGGCGTGGATGCTCGACTACCTCGAAGGGCTCGCCGCCGACGCCGGGGCCGCCGATCCGGCCCTGCTGGCGCGCCGGCTCCTGATCCTGCACGAGGGCGCCTGCGTCACCGACTCCATGGGCACGGTGGACGGGGCCGCCGAACTGGCCGAGGAGATGGCGGCGGCCCTCATCGAGAGGTCGCTGGCGCCCACGTCCGCCTGACCTGCCGCGCGAGCGGTGTCAGGCCGGGCGAACGCGGTACATGTGTGGTGAGGGCGTCCTCATCCTGAGCGGATTTCCGCGCCCGAGCAGGTCCAGCGATGAGTTCTCCATACATCAGGAGTCGATACCGCCATGACGACGCATACGCTCCAGACCCCCGAGGTCGATCTCGTGTACGACGTGCACGGCACGCCGCCGTCCGCCGCCGGGCGCCCGCCGCTGCTCATGATCGGACAGCCCATGGAGGCCGCCGGTTTCGGCGCGCTGGCCTCCTACTTCCCCGACCGCGCCGTGGTCACCTACGACCCGCGCGGCATCGGCCGGAGCGTCCGCAAGGACGGCCGCACCGACCACGTGCCCGAGGCGCAGGCCGCCGACGTGCACGCGCTGATCGAGGCGCTCGGCGCGGGCCCGGTCGAGATGTTCGCCAGCAGCGGCGGCGCGGTGACCGCGCTCGCGCTCGTCACGGCCCACCCTGGCGACGTGACCACGCTGGTGGCGCACGAGCCGCCGCTCATCCCGCTGCTGCCCGACGCGGACGCGGCGCGGCGCGCGGGGGCCCGCGCGCGGGAGGTCTACCAGGCGAAGGGCTGGGGCGCCGCCATGGCGATCTTCATCGCGATGATGTCGTGGCGGGGCGAGTTCACCGACGACTACTTCGCCGGGCCCGAGCCGGATCCCGCGGCCTTCGGGATGCCCGCCGAGGACGACGGCTCCCGCGACGACCCGCTGCTGTCCGACCGGTCCCAGGCGGTCGGCGAGTACCGTCCCGACGCCCGCGCGCTCGCCGCCGCGCCGACCCGGGTCGTGATCGCGGTGGGCGAGGAGTCCAAGGACACCCTCACCGGGCGCACCGCGGTGGCGACCGCCGAACTCCTCGGGCAGGAGCCGGCGGTGTTCCCGAGCCACCACGGCGGCTTCGTCGGCGGCGACTCCGGGTTCGCCGGGAAGCCGGAGGAGTTCGCGCGCCGGCTCCGCGAGGTCCTCGACGGCGCGGGCTGACGTCCCCCTGTGCCGCGATCATGGGTGCGGGGCGGGAGCGTGTCGCTCCCGCCCCGCACCCATGGCTCCGACGAGGGCGGTATGAGATCCCGAATCGCGTCACGCACTCATTCCGCCATCCGCGTCGTGCCGCCGCGAAAGTGACGGATCAATGCACGTCGAGGTCGATGCACGCGTAGAAGGCGTTGGCGGTGTCGGCGATGTTCCAGACCGCGAGGACTTTCTGCCGCCCGGTGACCCCACCGAGGTTGACCGTGTGGGACGAGCCGCTTCCGCCGAACGTCGCGATGCGCCGGCCGCCGAGGAAGTAGTCGTAGCTCCTCGTGCTGTGGCGGGCCGTGAACGTCCAGGAGAAGGTCACGCTCTGGCCGACCGAGGCGGCCTTCCACGGCTTGCTGTCGTCGTCGAGGTCGGCGAACCTTGAGTTTCCGCCGCTGCAACTCTGGAGCCCCTTCGGGCCCTCCACGCTCTGCGGTTCCCACCTGATCTCGCCGCACTTGACGGTCCCCTGCGCGCACTGGGCCTGCCGGCTCGGTGGCGAGTTGACGTAGCCGTGGGCGAGGGCGGTGGTGGCGGGGAGCACCACGGTGACGAGCGGGGCGATTCCCACGCCCGCCGCGATCGCGGCGAACCTGCGTCGTGATGACTTCATGCGGAGTTCCCTGTTTTCGGGGTGGTCAGGTTTTCTCACGGGCGCCGGCCGGCGGGCAGCCGGCATTTTCGGGAGCGGGCTCGGCGGATGGATGATGGAGGGGAGCGGGGCATGCGAACTCCATCAATAGGAATTTTCCTATTCGGTGGTTGGACGTTAACTCTCCGTCCGTTCAGTGGCAAGACGCCGCCAGTGCCCGCTGATTCACAGGCGCCATACCGGCCCAGGCCAGAACCCGAACCAGTCCGGCCCGCCGGGAATAATCGTCACAGTGTTCCCAGGATCGGCCGATCGGTCGGCAACAAATGCCTATAAGACGGGGACGAATCCCCCGCCGGCACGCGGTCAGGCGGCGTCCGAGGCGAGGTGTTCGAGCGCGGTGACGAGCCGCGCCGGGGTGGGCCGGGCCAGCATCTCCTTGCGCAGCCCGGCCGCGCCGTCGCGGTAGGCGGGGTCGCCGACCAGGCTCTCGACGGCCGAGCGCAGCGCGGCGGGGACCGCCTCGTGGCCGCGCAGGTGCAGGCCCGCCCCGGCGGCGGCGAGGCGGCGGCCGGCGGCCTCCTGCTCGGAGGCGAACGTGGCGGTCAACTGGGGGACGCCCGCCCAGAGCGCGGTCATCGCGCTGCCGCTGCCGCCGTGGTGGACGACGGCGGCGCAGTCCGGCAGCACGGCCATCAGCGGGACGTGCTCGGCGACGCGGACGCCCTCGGGCACCGCGCCGAGGGCGGCCACGTCCCCGGCGGTCGCCGTGACGACCACCTCGCAGCCGAGGCCGTCCAGGGCCTCCAGGATGGCCGGGAGCAGGTAGGAGTTCGGGCCGGTGGTCGCGGTCAGCGCCGTCGACCAGGTCACGCAGACCCTCGGGCGGCCGGGCGCGGGCGGTTCCAGCGCCCACGGCGGGACGGGCGTGGTCCCGTTGAACGGGACGTAGGCGTAGGGCAGGCGCTCGGCCGGGGCCGGCACGTCCAGCGACGGCGGGCAGGGGTCCAGGACGCGTTCGATCATGTCCAGGTCGAACGCGTCCTGGCCGTGGCGGGGGAAGGACCCGCTGTGGTCGGTGGGGACGATGCGCATGTGCTCGGGCTCGTGGGTGCCGACCGGGCCCCACAGGCTCAGCGCGGACGGCACGCCCGTGGCCCGCGCCGCGAGCAGCCCCTCCAGGCTGGCCGGGTCGTGCAGGACCAGGTGCGGCCGCCAGGCGCGCGCGAACTCCACGCTCGCGTCGAAGCCCCGGGCGGCCCGCTCGGCGAGCGCCGGGGCGACCTCGTCCCGGAAGGCCGCGAGGTCGAAGTCCGCGAGGTCGTCCAGCGGTTCGCCGGTGAGCGGGTGCGGGGGCAGCCAGGGGTAGGGCCAGTCACCCTCGGCCGCCTCCCGGTACGCCTGGAGGCGGAGCCGGGTGATGACCCTCATGCCGTCCAGGACGGGCACCGGGAGCAGGCCCGTCCGGCCGACCGCCGCCGTCTGGTCGGGGGTGCAGAGCACCCGCACCTCGTGCCCCGCCGCCTGCAGCGCCCAGCCCTGCGGGACGAGCGCGGAGTAGTGGGTCGCCTGCGAGGACACGGTGAACAGGACCCGCACGTGGACGCTCCCCCCGACGAAGACGGCACACCGACGCCGGTCAGGACGCGAGGCGGTCCCGGTCGTGCGGCTCGTCCCAGTCTGCCCGGTGGGGCTCGACCTCGATGCGGGACACGGCGGGATCGAGGAACGGCGGCCCGAGGTGGGTGAAGGCGTCCAGGTCGGTGGTCTCGCGGAAGGCGCGCCGCGAGTACAGGTCGCGGGCGTATCCCCACAGGTGCGGGAAGTCGACCAGGCGGCGCTCGCTGATCTTGCAGAACGGGTTGTAGGTGAGGTCGAAGCGGGCCAGCGTCACCCACAGCCGGACGTCCGACTCGGTGATCGCGTCGCCGTGCAGGAAGCGGCGGGTGGCGAGGCGCTCGTCCAGGCCGTCCAGCGTGGCGATCACGCGGCCGCGCAGCTCGGCGTACGCCTCGTCGGACGCGGCGCCCGCGACCCGGTAGTTGCCGTCGTTGAAGTTGACGTAGATGTGATCGTTCAGCTCGTCGATCTCGTCCCGCAGCTCCACCGGGTAGAGGTGGACGGTCGGGTCGCCGAACTCCTCGAACTGGGTGCCGAGGTCGATCGTGAGGTTGAAGAAGTCGTTGCTGACGATCCCCTTGGTCGTCCGGTCCCAGAGCACGGGGACCGACACGTGGCCGCCGTAGCCGGGCTCGGTCGCCTCGTAGGCCTCGCGCAGGAACCGGAAGCCGTTGACCGGGTCGGCGCCGCGCCTCTCCCGGAAGGCCCAGCCCCGCCCGTCCCGCTCGTCGTCCACGTAGGAGAGGGAGACGACGTCTTCGAGCCCCTTCAGGATCCGGACGATGGCCGAGCGGTGCGCCCACGGGCACCGGTGCGAGACGTAGAGGTGGTAGCGCCCCGGCTCGGCCCTGTAGCCGCTCGACCCGTCGGCGGTGACGCGCGCCTGGAAGGGGTAGCGGGGCCGGTTCCAGCCGCCGTTGTCCACCTTGAGCGCGGTGGCCCCGTAGACGCCGTGCTTGTCGAGGTCCACGGCGTCGGCGTAGACGGGGGCGGCGGTCGGCGTGCTCATCAGTCCGTCTCCAAGGGAGGTCAAGGGGGGCGCGAGGGAGCGGTCCAAGCGAACCACCGCCCCGACGGCCAGTCAACTATTCCTATTCTTTAAATAGGGAATTCGCGTCGCCGCTAGGGGTTCCCGGCGCGACGATAGGGGGACCGCGCGCCGGTCCGCCGTCCGACGATGGCAATCATGAAAGCCCTGGTCCTTTCGGGCGGGTCCGGAACACGGCTGCGCCCCATCACCCACACGTCCGCGAAACAGCTCGTGCCCGTCGGGAACAAACCGGTCCTGTTCTACGGGCTGGAGGCCATCGCCGAGGCGGGCATCACCGAGGTCGGCATCGTGGTCGGGGAGACCGCCGCCGAGATCGAGCGGGCCGTCGGCGACGGGTCGCGGTTCGGCCTGCGGGTCACCTACCTCCGGCAGGAGGCGCCGCTCGGCCTGGCGCACGGCGTCCTCATCGCGCGCGAGTTCCTCGGCGAGGACGACTTCCTGCTGTTCCTCGGCGACAACTTCATCGTCGGCGGCGTGAGCGGTGTCGTGTCCGGGTTCCGCGCGGACCCGTGCGACGCGCGGCTGCTGCTCACGCAGGTGCCGGACCCGAGCCGCTTCGGCGTCGCCGAGCTGGGCCCGGACGGGCGGATCATCGGCATCGAGGAGAAGCCGCGCCGCCCGCGCAGCGACCTGGCGCTGGTCGGGGTGTACCTGTTCGGCCCGGCGGTCCACCGCGCGGTCCGCGCGATCGCGCCGTCGGCCCGGGGGGAGCTGGAGATCAGCGACGCCATCCAGTGGCTGCTGGACGAGGGCCTGGACGTGCGCTCGACGACGATCACGGGCTACTGGAAGGACACCGGCGACGTCGACGACATGCTGGAGGCCAACCGCACGGTGCTGGAGGGCCTGGAGCACAAGGTCGAGGGCGACGTCGACGCCGACACCGAGATCATCGGACGGGTCCGCATCGCGGCCGGCGCGATCGTGAAGGGGTCGCGCATCGTGGGCCCGGCGATCATCGGCGCGGACGCCCGGATCGTCGGCTCCTACGTCGGCCCGTTCACCTCCATCGCCGACGGCGTCCGCCTGGAGGACAGCGAGATCGAGTACTCGATCGTGCTGGACGGCTCGTCCATCCAGGGCGTGCGGCCGATCGAGGCGTCCCTGGTCGGGCGGGCCGTGGAGGTCACCCCCGCCGCCCGCACCCGCGCCGCCCACCGGCTCGTCCTCGGCGACTACAGCAGGGTGCGGATCTCATGACGCGGCTCCTGGTCACGGGCGGCGCCGGGTTCATCGGCTCGCACTACGTGCGGCGGCTGCTCGGCCCCGAGGGGCCCGGCGACGTGTCGGTCACGGTCCTGGACGCGCTCACCTACGCGGGCAACCGGGCGAACCTGGCCGAGGTCGAGGGGCATCCGGGGTACCGGTTCGTCCACGGCGACATCTGCGACGCCGGCCTCGTCGCCGGGCTGGTCGCCGAGCACGACGAGGTCGTGCACTTCGCCGCCGAGTCCCACGTGGACCGCTCGATCGAGGCGGCGGCGGCGTTCGTGCGCACCAACGTCGTCGGGACGGGCACGCTGCTGGACGCGGCGCTCCGCGCGGACCTGCGGACGTTCGTCCACGTGTCCACCGACGAGGTCTACGGGTCGGTGGAGGAGGGGTCCACGGCCGAGACCGCGCCGCTGCGGCCCAGCTCGCCGTACGCCGCGTCCAAGGCCGCCGGGGACCTGCTCGCCCTCTCCTACCACCGCACGCACGGCCTGGACGTGCGGGTGACGCGCTGCTCCAACAACTACGGGCCCTTCCACCACCCGGAGAAGCTCATCCCCCTGTTCGTGACCCGCCTGTTGGAGGGGCGGCGCGTCCCGCTGTACGGCGACGGGCTGAACGTCCGGGACTGGCTGCACGTGGACGACCACACCCGCGCCGTCGAGCTGGTGCGCGCCAAGGGCGCCCCGGGCGAGGTCTACAACATCGGCGGCGGGACGCACCTCACCAACCGGGAGCTGACCGGGCTGCTCCTGGAGGCGACCGGCACCGGCTGGGACCTGGTCGAGCGCGTCGCCGACCGCAAGGGGCACGACCGCCGGTACGCGGTCGACGACGGCAAGATCCGCGCCGAGCTGGGCTACGAGCCGCGGACCGGGCTCGGCTCCGGGCTCGCCGCGACCGTCACGTGGTACCGGGAGAACCGGCACTGGTGGGCGCCGGCGCGGTCCTGACCGGTCCCGCGGCGGCGTGCCGCCGCACCTCGTCGACCAGCCGGGCCTGCTCCAGCACCAGCGCGCCCTCCAGGACGGACGGGACGCCGTCGCGGACGCGCCGCACGAACGCCGTGACCGCGCCGGCGAAGTGGTCCTCGGCGGGCAGCGTCAGCTCCTCGGCGTGGTCCTGGCGCTCGATCCGCAGCACCGGGCGGTGCGCCGCCGACGGCGTGTACGCCCACAGCAGCTCGATCCGCCCGGTGCTCCCCCACAGCGCGTACCGGGAGCGGTAGGAGCGGTCCGCTCCCCACGTCAGGTGGGCGGTCTCGCCGCCGGGCGCGGTCAGCAACGCCGCGCCGGACACGTCCACGTCCCGCTCGGCGTCGAACCGCAGGTGCGCGCCGCGCACCTCCAGGCCGGACCCGAAATAGAGGAGGGCCGTGCGCACCGGATAGACCCCGGCGTCGGTCAGCACCCCTCCCCCGAGGTCGGTCCGGTAGATGTTGCGGCCGTCGGGCATCGGGGGGAACCCGAACTCGGCGGTCAGCGCGCGCGGCTCCCCGATCGCGCCCTGCGCCACCAGCTCCTGGACGCGCGCGTGCTGGGAATGGCACAGGAACATGAAACTCTCCAGCAGCGCCAGGCCGCGCGAGGCGGCGAGCGCGACCAGCACCCGGGTGTCCTCGGCGGTGGCGGTGAGCGGCTTCTCCGCCAGCACATGGCGGCCGGACTCCAGCGCCCGGCTCACCCACGCGAAGTGCAGCTTCGCGGGCAGCGGGACGTACACCGCGTCGAGGTCGGCGCGCTCCAGCAGCGCCTCGTAGCCGGTCACCGGCTCCCCGCCGAACCGTTCGGCGAAGCGCCGCGCCTTGGCCGGGTCGCGGCTGGCGATCGCCGTCAGCCGCACGTCCGGGTGGGCGGCCAGGGCCGGGAGCGTGCGCCGCCAGGCGATGTCCGCGCAGCCGATGACGCCGATTCTCAAGGGTGCCGAATTCACCGACACGACCTCCATCCACGAAAGGGCAGAATCGCGACGAGAATAGGAACGGCGCGGCCCGCGCTCCCCCCTGACGTGCCGTCCTCCATCCCCGGACACCCCCCTTATCTCCCCCCTGACCACCGGCCGCGAACATCACGGACCACCGCCGCGGCACGCATATTGGAGTCCTTTGTAAGGGTATTTCTTGGGAGGGCCGATGTCGGGGATTCTCACGGCGTTGACGAGCGACCACCGGAGGGCCGTGCGGATCGCCGAGTCGGCGCAGGCCGCGGCGGGCGTCATCACGCTGGCGCGGTTCCACGAGTGGTTCGCCGAGCGCCGCAAGGGCGACGTCTCGCGCGTCGAGCGGGTGCCGCTGGACGCCCTGGACCGCTGGGGCACCGATCCCGCGACCGGCGACATCCGCCACGACAGCGGCCGGTTCTTCACCGTGACGGGCCTGGCGGCCGAGGTCGCCGGCGCGGCGGTGCCCGCGTGGACGCAGCCGATCCTGCTCCAGCCGGAGATCGGCATCCTCGGCATCCTGGCCAAGGAGATCGACGGCGTCCTGCACTTCCTCATGCAGGCCAAGAACGAGCCCGGCAACCCCGGCGGCGTGGAGATCTCGCCGACCGTGCAGGCGACGCGGAGCAACTACACGCGCGTGCACCAGGGCGCCCCGGTCCCCTACCTCGACTTCTTCCGCGACACCCGGCGCCACCACGTCGTCGCCGACGTGCTCCAGTCGGAGCAGGGCGCGTGGTTCTTCCAGAAGCGCAACCGCAACATCATCGTCGAGACGACCGACGAGGTGGAGCCGCTGGAGGGCTTCGTCTGGCTCACCCTCGGCCAGCTCCACGCGCTGCTGGCGGGCGACACGGTGGTCAACATGGACGCGCGGACGGTGCTGTCGTGCCTGCCGTTCTCGGGCGTCGGGCTGTCCTCGTCCTACCCGTCGCCGTCCCCGTCCCGGGCGCTCGGCGACGAGGAGTTCCGGCAGTCCGTGCTGCGCTCGTGCAGCGAGGAGTTCGCGGGCCTGCACGACATCGGCGACATCCTGAGCTGGATCACCGGGACGCGCAGCGGGCACGAGGTGGGGGCGCGCCGCGTCCCGCTGCGCGAAGCCGAGCTGTGGCACCGCGACGAGGAGGCGATCCGGCACGAATCGGGGCTGTTCTTCCGGGTCATCGGCGTGGAGGTGGAGAGCGGGCACCGCGAGGTCGCGCGGTGGAGCCAGCCGCTGGTGGAGCCGATCGGCGTCGGCGTCAACGCGTTCGTGGTCAAGCGGGTGGACGGCGTGCTGCACGCGCTGGTCCACGCGGGCGTCCAGCCCGGGTACCTCGACGTCCTCGAACTCGGCCCGACCGTGCGGTGCACGCCGGGCAACTACGCCTGGCTGCCCGAGGCCGCGCGGCCGCCGTTCCTGGACGAGGTGCTGGCCGCGCCGCCGGAGCGGATCCGGTTCTCCAGCGTGCTGTCGGAGGAGGGCGGCCGGTTCTACGGCGCCCGCAACCGCTACCTGATCGTCGAGGCGGACGCCGACCACGCGCCCGACCCGGGGCCCGACTACCGGTGGCTGACCCTCCACCAGCTCGTCGGGCTGCTGCGGCACAGCCACTACGTCAACGTCGAGGCGCGCAGCCTGGTCGCGTGCCTGCACAGCCTGGCGGGCCGGCCCGCCTGACCCCCCGTCGCGCCGGCCCGCCGGGCGTCAGCCGTGGTGCCCGCCGCCCTTGCCGCGCCCCGGCGCGCCGGCCGACATCCTGGCCGCCATCGTGGTCTGGACGGTACGCGGCGCCACGACGAACGGCCGCATCATCCCGTGGTCCTCGTGCTCCAGGATGTGGCAGTGGTACACGTAGTTGCCGGTGCCGCCGTGGAAGCGTCCCGCGACCGTCACGTGGTCGTGCTCGTCGATGCGGACCGTGTCCTTCCAGCCCTGCTCGTCCGGGCCGAGCCCCTTGGGGGCGCCGTAGGTGGCGGTGTAGGTGAAGATGTCGTTCGCCGCGTCGGAGGCGACGGCGACGGTGTAGGTGTCGCGGGCCAGCGCCTGGAACGACATCAGGTGGACGTGGGTCGGGTGGTTGGGGCCCGCGAGGTGGACGAAGTTCCAGATCTCCCATCCGTCGAGCGCGACGTGGAAGGTGACGGGCTCGTCGAAGCTGCCCGCCGCCCGCCGGAACACGGTCGTCCTCCCGTCCTTCACGATTTTGACGATGCGGTCGCCGCCGCGCGGGACGTACCCGTCGGGGACCTTCGCCAGCTCCCACATCTCGGGCTGCCCGGCGGCGGTGCCGTCGTGGGTGGCGGACGCGACGTAGCGCTCGGCGAAGCCCGCCGGGACCTTGTCGCGGGTCAGCCGGGAGAACGAGGGCGACACCGTGGCGGGGACCTTGAAGGAGTCGGCCGGGCCCTTCCCGGCGACGCGGAACTGGAGGATCTCGGGGCCCAGCGGCGAGGTGGCGAGGTCGGTGTTGGACAGTTGGAGCCGCGCGCCCCTGAACGCGGCGAAGTCGATGAGGACGTCGGCGCGCTCGGCCGGGGCGAGCGTGAGCCGGTCCAGTTTGACGGCGGCGCCGAGCAGGCCCTGCTCGGTGCCGATCTGGACGAACGCGCCGTCCACCGGTGAACTGGTGGTGCCGTCGGAGCTCTCGCGGCGCAGCTCCAGCGTGTAGGTGCGCGCGTTGGAGCCGTTGAGCAGCCGGAACCGGTACCAGCGCGGCTCGACGTCCAGGTGCGGCCAGATCACCCCGTTCGCCAGGTTGTAGGGGCCCGCGAACGGCAGCGAGACCCGCCGGTCGCCGAGGTCGTAGTAGCCGACCTTGTGCAGGAGCCGCCCGTTGAAGGCGCCGGTGGCGTCGGTGTCGAGGTTGCGGTCGGCGAGGATCAGCGGGACCTCGTAGGCGCCCGACGGCAGGCGCAGCGCGTCCTCCTCCCTGTCGCGGACGATGTACATGCCCGCGAGCCCGGCGAACACGTTGTAGGCGGTGATGTCCATCGCGTGGTCGTGGTACCAGAGCGTCGAGGCGCGCTGCGCGTTCGGGTACTCGGTGGCCTGGCCCTGGCCGAACGAGACGCCGTTCTTGGGCCAGCCGTCGCTGTCGCCGCAGACCTCGCCGCCGTGCAGGTGGGTGACCACCCAGGGGGCCAGCTTGGCGACCTCGGAGATCGGCTCGGCGTCGCCGCGTCCGGGGCCGAGGATCGAGTCGATGCCGGTGAAGGGGACCGCGACGGCCGTCGCGGGGAACGCGCTCTCGATCCGGTTCAGCCAGCTCACCTTGATCCGCTGGCCGGCGCGGACGTCGATGACCGGGCCGGGGAAGCTGCCCTCGTAGGTCCAGGCGGGGGTCGGGGGAAGCTGCGAGTGCAGCCGCACCGTCGCGGCCCGCTGCCGGATGGTGAGGGCGCCGTCGGGCCGCAGCACCCTCGGGACGGGAAGCGGGTCGGCGAACTTGGTGAGGCCCGTCGGCGCCTTCCGGAAGACCCGGGAGGCCGTCGCGAACGCGGCGAGATTCGCCTGAAGGGTGGCGGCCACGCCGATACCGGCGGCCGAACCTGCGAGGAACTGACGACGACTGGGCATGGGGGGCTCCTCCACGAGCGTTGGGTCGGCGGAAACGATCTTTCGCACGCGCCGGAGCCGGGCTCAATCGGGGAGCCGGAAGTCAGGGGGTTCGGGCGGTCACGCGTCAGGTTTACCGGGCTCCCGACAGGGGATGAGCAGGCCCGTCACGGGTGGCCCGGGGTGCCCGCGCGCCTGGTGCGGCGGTCGATAGGCGCGCGATTGCCGGGCAGTGGGCGGAGATCTTCGATCATCGGACCCGTGGTCGCACTGGTCGAACGAGACGAACAAACACGGCAACTCGACGCCCTGATGGAGGACTGCCTGGCCCGCCGCGGGCGGGTCGCGCTCCTGGAGGGGCCGATCGGCACCGGCCGGACGGCGCTGCTGCGCGGCGTCGCCGAGCGCGCCGAACAGTCTGGATTCCGGTGTCTTCGTGCTTCCTGCTCCCCCGCCGAACAGGCGCTCCCCTACGGCGTCGCCGGCCAGCTCCTGCGCGGCCTGCCCCGGCCGGAGGGGCCCGGCGACGGCTCCGGCCGCACGCTGGACGACCTCCTCGACGACGTCGCCGCCCTGGACGGCCCGGACGCGGCACCGGCGCCGGCGGAGATCGCGCGGACCCACCACGAGCTGGCGCTGGCGCTGCTGGGGATCGCCGAGCGGCAGCCGCTCCTGGTCACCGTGGACGACCTCCGCCACGCCGACGTCCCGTCCCTGCACTTCCTGCTGCACCTGGTGCGGCGGCTCGGCTCGGCGCGCGTGCTGGTCGTGCTGGCCGACGAGGCGGCGCCCCGGCCGCGGCACCTGGCGTTCCTCGCCGAGCTGTCGCGCAGCCCGGAGCTGCACCGGCTGCGGCTGGCGCCGCTGTCGCGCGGCGGGACCGCCCGCGCGGCGGCCGCGCTGATCGGCGCGCCCCCGGATCCGCGCCTGGACCTGCACGCGGTCAGCGGCGGCAACCCGCTGCTGCTGGACGCCCTCGCCGAGGACGTCCGCGCCACCGGCGGCCCGCGGGCGCAGGGATACGGGCTGGCCCTGCTGAGCTGCCTGCACCGGGGCGACCCGGCGACGCTCGCGGTGGCGCGGGCGCTGGCGATCATGGGCGAGGAGGCCGCGCCCGCCGAGCTGTGCCGGCTGGGGGCGCTGACCTCCGAGGAGGCCGGGCGCGCGCTCGGCGCGCTCAACGCGGCGGAGGTCCTCGACCGGGGCCGGTTCCGGCACCCGGTGGCGCGGACGGCCGTGCTGGACGACCTCGCCCCGGCGGAACGGTCCGAACTGCACCGGCGCGCCGCGCGCCTGCTGCACGAGCGGGGCGTGCCCGCCGCGCGGGTGGCGCGGCACCTCGCCGAGGCCGACCACGCGCAGGAGCCGTGGGCGCCGGCCGTGCTGCGCGAGGCGGCCGAGCACGCGCTGCTCGACGACCGGGCGGAGAGCGCGGCCCGGTTCCTGCGGCTGGCGCACCGGGGCCTGTCCGACGAGGGGGAGCGCGCGGCCGTCCGGGCGCGGCTCGCGGGGGCGGAGTGGCAGACCGCCCCGTCCTCGGCGGCCCGGCACCTGGCGCCGCTGGTGACCGCCGCGCTCGGCGGCCGGCTCGGCCTCCCCGACGGCCTGGCGCTGGTGAGCCGGCTGCTGTGGTTCGGGCGCGGCGGCGAGGCGCTGCGGGTGCTGGACCGGCTGCGCGCGGACGCGCGTCCCGAGAACGGCGACCTGCGCGACGCCGAGGTGTGGCTGGCCTACGCGCACCCGCCGCTCGCGCGCGACCGGCGCACGCCGGTCCTCGCCGCCGACCGGCGGTTCGCCGTCCCGGCGCCGGGCGGCGACCCGCAGCTGCACGCGGTGGCGATCCTCGCCGACGGGCTGACCCGGCGCCGCGGCCAGGGCCTGGTGGACCGTGCCGAGCAGGTGCTCCGCGACCTGCCGCTGCATCCGCGCAACCCGTGGACGGTCGAGGCGGCGCTGCTGGCCGTCCAGGTGCTGCTGCGCGCGGACCGGCTCGACGTGGCGGCGGCCTGGTGCGAGGACGCCACCGGCGAGGACGCCACCGGCGAGGGCGGCGGCGAGGGCGGGGAGGACACGCGGGCGGCGTTCTTCGCGGCGGCCCGCGCGGAGGTGGCGCTGCGGGCGGGCGACCTGCCGACCGCGCTGCGCGAGGCGCGGGAGGCGCTGGCCCGGCTCAGCGCGCGGTCGTGGGGGGTGGCGATCGGGTACCCGCTGGGGACGCTCGTCCTCGCCGCCACCCGCGCGGGCGAGTACGACGAGGCCGCCCGGTGCCTGGCCCTGTCGGTCCCGGAGCCGATGTTCCAGAGCCGCCACGGGCTGCACTACCTGTACGCCCGGGGCCACCACCACCTGGCGGCCGGGCACGCGCACGCCGCGCTCGCCGACTTCCTGAGCTGCGGGGAGCTGACCCGCGGCTGGGGCCTGGACACCGCGGGCCCGGTGCCGTGGCGGACGGACGCGGCGGAGGCGTGGCTGCGGCTCGGCAACCGCGACCAGGCCCGGCGGCTGATCCGCGAGCAGCTCTCCCGCACCGACGGGCGCGGCCCGGCGCTGCGGCTGCTGGCCGCCGCCAGCCCGGTCGGGCGGCGGCTGCCGCTGCTGACCGAGGCGGTCGACCTGGCGGAGGCGTCCGGCGACCGGTTCGAGCAGGCGCGGGTGCTCGCCGACCTCAGCCGCGTCCACGCGGCGGGCAACCGGCGGCGCGCCCGGCTGCTGCTGCGCCAGGCGCTGCACGTGGCGAACATGTGCGGGATGCGGCCGCTCGCCCAGGAGCTGCTGTCGGTGCAGGACGACCTCGGCGGCGCGGAGGCGATGGCCGACGGGCTGGAGGGCATCGCGTCGCTGACCGACTCCGAGCGGCGGGTGGCGTCGCTGGCGGTGCTCGGCAACACCAACCGGGAGATCGCCGCGAAGCTCTACATCACCCCGAGCACGGTCGAGCAGCATCTCACCCGCATCTACCGCAAGCTGGGGATCCGCCGGCGCAAGGAGCTGCCCGCCGACCTGTGGGCGGGGCTCAGGAAGACCGGCTGACGGCCTGGTCCGCGCCCAACCCGTCGAGGAGCTCGTCGACGAGGGCCGTGGTGCCGTGGCGGTCGGCCGCCGTCCCGAACAGGTAGAAGTCGGGGCGGACGAGCGCCGCCGCGGCACCGGCGCGGGCCAGGTAGGGCAGGTGGACGGCGTCGAGGTCGGCGGCGGCGTCGAGCCGGACGGTCCGCGCGCCGAGCCACGCCAGCGCCCCCGCGCGGGCGGGGTCGAGGAGGTCCCTGGGGTCCTCGGTGGTGAGCAGGACGAAGCGGGGGGCTCCGGTGATCTCGTCCAGCAGGCCCTCGCGGCCGCCGACCCGCACGCGGCCCTGCGGGGTCAGCCCACCGGCCAGGCCGCGCGGGCGGCCCCGCGCGTCCCGCGCGAGCAGGCCCTCGGTGAGCGGGTGGACGGCCGAGGGCGGGGGCGCGGCCAGGCCGCGCTCCCGCATGCCGATCATGACGGCGTCGCGGTCGGCGGCGGCCTTCGGATCGGTCTGGCAGATGACGCGGCCGAGGTCCACGGACATGGTGATCGCGTGCCGGACGTGCTCGCGCCGCTCGGCGGTGTAGGTGTCCAGGAGCGTGTCGGCGGCGCGGCCGGTGAGGACGAGGTCCAGCTTCCAGGCCAGGTTGGCGGCGTCCCGGAAGCCCGAGCACATGCCCTGCCCGGCGAACGGCGGCATCAGGTGGGCGGCGTCGCCCGCGATCAGTACCCGGCCCTCGCGCCAGCGGTCGGCGTGCCGCGCCTGGAAGGTGTAGACGGCGTGCCGCTCCAGCGTCGCGTTCTCCTCGTGCACGCCGAACAGCGCGAGCAGGCGCCACACGTTCTCGACGGAGCCGAACTCCTCCGGCGGCTCGTCCGGCAGCCGCATGAACTCCCAGCGGCGGTGGTCCGGCCCGGCGGAGACGGCGGTGCGGGGCCGGGCCGGGTCGCAGACCTGGAGGTTGTTCGGGACGAAGTCGCGCGGCTCGTGCAGCCGCACGTCGCAGGTCAGCCAGTCGTTGAAGAACCGCAGGTCGGTGGAGGTGGCCGCGACGGCGTCCCGGACGAGGCTCCCGGCGCCGTCGCAGCCCACGACGTACCGCGCGGACAGCACGCCGCCCTCGGGCCCCTCGACGGCGGCCTCGACCAGGTCGCCGGTGTCGCGCAGGCCGGTCACGCGGTGGCCGCGCAGTACGCGCAGCGTGGCCTGGCGGGCGCCGCGCGCGGTCAGCGCCGCCTCGATGCCCGGCTGGTACATCGAGACCGAGTCGGGCCAGCCGGACCAGCCCCGCTCGGCGACGTCCACCTCGAACAGCGTCGCGCCGGCGCCGTTCGTCCAGACGTAGTCGCGGGACGGCTCGGCGACCTCGCGGAGGGCGGCGCCGATCCCGGCGGCGGCGAGCACGCGCGCCGACTCCCCGTCGAAGGACACCGCGCGCGGCATCGGGTAGGGCTTCGGGCGGCGCTCGACGACGGTGACGCGGTGCCCCTGCCGGGCGAGCAGCGTGGCGGTCACCTGCCCGACCGGCCCGTATCCGACTATGAGGACGTCGATATCCGCGCCGCTCATCGGGTGCTCCCCGCGCGGAGGATGTCGGCGACGACGCGTTCGTGCTCGGCGGGGTCGGTGAGGACCCGGACGGTCTCCTGGCCGCCGTCCACGGTGAGCAGGCGCTTGCCGATGAGGACGCGCTGCCCGGTGGCGAAGGACCGGCCGCGCACCAGGATCGCGGCGCCCGCCAGCGCGCGGGCGAACTCCTCCAGCTCGGCGGAGGGAGCCTGCCATTCGGCCAGGTCGCGGGGCCGGTCGCGGAACCGGTAGACGGCCTGCCACGCGCCGGACGGGACGCCGCGCTCGACCACCTGGTAGCCGTCCGCCGCGACGACGCGGAACCGGCTGCCGTGCTGCCGCTGGACCTCCGGGCTCAGCCGCAGCGGCTCCAGGTAGGACGGGCCGACGAAGCCGACGTCGACGAGGTGCACCTCGCCGTCGAGGCGGACGTGGTTGAAGACGTGCTCAAGGTCCGGGCCGAACGAGCCGTCCATCTGCCGGATGCCCGCCCCGAACACGCCGACCTCGAACCCGAGCGCCCCCAGCAGGGCGCGGAACAGGCCGCTCAGCTCGTAGCAGACGCCGCCCCGCCCGCCGAGGACGATCGCGTCGAACGCGGCGTCGAGGTCGATGTCCACGCCGGCCCACAGCGCGGTCCCGCGCCCCGCGTTCAGCGCGCTGTCGTAGGGGAACGTGGCGAGGTGCCGGTGGTGCAGGGACCGCAGGGTCTCCAGCGTCGGCGCGGTGGGGCCGCGGTGGTCGAGGGCCTTGAGGTAGGTGTCGACGTCGAACGGCATGGTTCAGCCCTCCACCGGATCGGTCGGCGCGGTCGGCTCGGACAGCTCGGTCAGCAGGTGGTCGGCCAGCTCGGCCGGGGTGGCCAGGTCGAAGATCAGCATCGCGGGGAGCTCCAGGCCGGTCGCGGCGGCGAGCCGGTTGCGCAGCTCGACGGCGGTGAGCGAGACGAACCCGGCCTCGAAGAACACCTCGGCGGGGGCGAGGGTCTCGGCGGGCGGGCGGCCCAGCACCGCCGACGCCTCGGCGCGCACGAACGCCAGCAGGGTCTCGCGGCGCTCGTCCTCGGGGAGGTCGGCGAGCCCGGCGAGCGGGTCGGCCTCCTCCTCGGGCTCCTCCGCCTCCGCCGCCGGGCGGGCGGTGGCGGCTGGCGCGGCGGACTCCAGCCAGTAGTGGCGGTGCTGGAAGGCGTAGGTGGGCAGGTCGACGCGGGGGCGGCCCGCCAGGAGCGCCGACCAGTCGACTCCGGCGCCGCGCACGCGCAGGGCCGCCGCCGACAGCAGGAACGCGCCGAGCCCGCCCTCGCCCCGGCGCAGCGTGCCGGTCACGGCGGCGGCCGGCCCGGCGGCGCCGGTGATCTCGGCCGCCAGCACGGGGTGCGCGCTCACCTCGACGAACGTGCGGAAACCTTCGTCCAGGAGGGCGCGGGTCGCGGTGTCGAAGCGGACGGTGCCGCGCAGGTTGCGGTACCAGTAGGCGGCGTCGAGGCGCGTGGTGTCGATCCGGCCGCCCTCGACGGTCGAGTAGAACGGGACGGCGGACGGCTTCGGCGCGAGCCCGTCCAGGAGCGCGTGCAGCTCGTCGCGGATGCCCTCGACGTGCGCGCTGTGCGAGGCGTAGTCGACGGGGACGCGGCGGACCCGCACGCCGTCGTCCTCGCAGGACTCGATCAGCTCGGCGAGTGCGTCGGCGTCCCCGGCGACGACGACCGAGGCGGGTCCGTTGACCGCCGCCGTCGCGAGGCGGCCGTCCCAGCGCCGCAGCCGGGCGGCGACCCTGTCCTCGGGGAGCGCGATCGAGGCCATGCCGCCCTTGCCCGCCAGGCCGCGGCCGATGGCCTGGCTCCGCAGCGCCACCACGCGCGCCGCGTCCTCCAGGGACAGGGCGCCGGCGATGTGCGCGGCGGCGATCTCGCCCTGCGAGTGCCCGACGACGGCGTCGGGACGGACGCCGAACGACTCCCACAGCCGCGCCAGTGCCACGTTCACCGCGAACGAGGCGGGCTGGACGACGTCCACGCGCTCCAAGCCGCCCCGCAGCTCCTCGGCCAGCGACCAGTCCACGTACGGCTTCAGGGCGGCCTCGACCTCGTCCAGCGCGCGGGCGAAGACGGGGGACCCGGCCGCGAGTTCGACGCCCATCCCCGACCACTGCGCGCCCTGCCCGGAGAACACCAGGACGGTGCGGCCCTCGACGTCCGCGACGCCGGTCACCGCGACCGGCGAGGGCTCCCCCGCCGCGACCGCGCGCAGCCCGTCCAGCGCCTCGCCCCGGTCGGCGGCGACCACGACGGCGCGGTGGGCGAGCGCGGCCCGGCCGGACGCCAGCGACGCGGCGACGGCACCGGGCTCCAGCCCGGGGCGGTCCGCCACGAACGCGGCGAGCCGCGCGGCCTGGGCGCGCAGCGCGTCCGGGGACGCCCCCGAGACCTCCCAGGGGGTCCGGTCCAGGGGCGGGGGCGGGGCCTCCGGTTCGGCGTCCGCCGGGGCCTGCTCGATGATCACGTGCGCGTTGGTGCCGCTGACCCCGAACGAGGACACCCCGGCCCGGCGGGGGCGACCGGGGTCGGGCCACTCCCGCCGCTCGGTGAGCAGCCGGACCGCGCCGTCCTGCCAGTCCACCTGCGAGGACGGAGCGTCCACGTGCAGCGTCGCGGGCAGGACGCCGTGCCGGAGGGCCTCGACCACCTTGATGATCCCGGCGGCCCCGGCGGCGGCCTGCGCGTGCCCGATGTTGGACTTCAGCGACCCGAGCCACAGCGGGCGGTCGTCCGGGCGGTCCCGGCCGTAGGTCGCGAGGAGCGCCTGGGCCTCGATCGGGTCGCCCAGCGGCGTGCCGGTCCCGTGGCCCTCGACCGCGTCCACGTCCTGCGGGGTCAGGCCCGCCGCGTCCAGCGCGGCGCGGATGACGCGCTGCTGGGACGGCCCGTTGGGCGCGGTGAGCCCGTTGGACGCGCCGTCCTGGTTGACGGCGCTGCCGCGCACCACCGCCAGCACGGGATGGCCGTTGCGGAGGGCGTCCGGCAGCCGCTCCAGCAGGAGCACCGCCGCGCCCTCGGCCCAGCCGGTGCCGTCGGCGGCGTCGGCGAACGCCTTGCAGCGCCCGTCGGGCGCGAGGCCGCGCTGCCGGGAGAACTCGACGAACGGCGACGGCCGCGCCATCACCGCGACACCCCCGGCGAGCGCGAGCCGGCATTCGCCGTCGCGCAGCGCCCGCGCCGCGAGGTGCACGGCGACCAGCGACGACGAGCACGCCGTGTCGACCGTGAGCGCCGGGCCTTCGAGGCCGAGGGTGTAGGAGACCCGGCCGGACACGACGCTGCCCGAGGTCCCGGTGCCGAGGAACCCCTCCAGGTCGCCCGGCACGTCCGCGAGGCCCGCGGCGTAGTCGTGGTACATCACGCCGGTGAACACGCCGACGCGTTCGCCGCGCAGCGCGGTGGGCGCGACGCCCGCGCGTTCGAGCGCCTCCCAGGAGATCTCCAGCATGAGCCGCTGCTGGGGGTCCATCGCCAGCGCCTCGCGCGGCGAGATCCCGAACAGCGCGGCGTCGAACGCCCCGGCGTCGCGCAGGAACCCGCCCTCGCGCACGTAGGAGGTGCCGGGGCGGTCGGGGTCGGGGTCGAAGAGCGCGCCGAGGTCCCAGCCCCGGTCGTCGGGGAAGGACGAGAGCCCGTCCCGGCCCTGCGACACCAGGTCCCACAGGTCCTCGGGCGAGGCGACCCCGCCGGGCAGGCGGCACGCCGCCGCGACGATCGCGACCGGGGCGTCGGCGGCCCGCGCCGCGAGCCGGTCGACCTCCTGCCGCAGCCGCTCGTTGTCGGCCAGCGCGACGCGCAGCGCCCGCACGACCCTGTCCTCGCTCATCGGTTCCCTCCGAGTGCCCGTTCCACCAGGTCGTCGACGCTCATCTCCTCGATCGCCGAGGCGACCGGGTCCTCGGGCGGGTCGGGCACCAGCTCGGCCAGCAGCCGCCGGGCCAGGTCGGCGGGGGTCGGGTGGTCGAAGACGAGCGTGGCGGGCAGCCGCACCCCGGCCGCCCGTGCGAGCCGGTTGCGCAGCTCGACCGCCGCGAGCGAGTCGAACCCGAGGTCCCGGAACGCCTGCGCCGCGCCGATCTCGTCCGGCGAGGCGTGCCCGAGGACGGACGCGGCACCGCGCCGGACGAGGTCCAGGGTGAGCCCCGGGCGCTCGGGGGCGGGCAGGGCGGCCAGGCGCGCGGCGAACGACGCGGTCTCCCGCTCGGCGGCGGGCGGCGCGGCGGCGCGGGCCGGGCGGACCAGGCCGCGCAGGACGGGCGGCAGGTCCCCCTCGGCGGCGAGGGAGCGCAGCGCGGCGAGGTCGAACCGCGCCGCGACGAGGACCGGGTCCCGCGCGCCGAGCGCGGCGTCGAACAGGGCCAGCCCCTCCGCGGTGGAGAGCCCGGCGAGCCCGGCGCGGGCGAGCCTCGCCAGGCCCGCGTCGCCGAGGTGCCCGGTCATCCCGCTCGCCCGCGCCCACAGCCCCCACGCGATGGACACGGCGGGGAGCCCCTCGGCCCGCCGCAGCCGGGCGAGCCCGTCCAGGAACCCGTTGGCCGCCGCGTACCCGGCCTGGCCCGCGTTGCCGAGGACGCCGGCGCCCGAGGAGAACAGGACGAACGCCGCGAGGTCCAGGTCGCGGGTCAGCTCGTGCAGGTTCCAGGCGGCGTCGGCCTTGGGGCGGAACACCGCGGCGATCCGCCGGGGGTCGAGGTCGTCGAGCAGCGCGTCGTCCAGGACGCCGGCCGCGTGGACGACGGCGGTCAGCGGATGCTTGGCGGGGACCGTCGCCAGGACGTCCGCCAGCGCCGCCGGGTCGGCGGCGTCGGCGGCCGCGACCCGCACCCGGGCCCCGGCCTCGCGCAGCGCGGCCGACAGCCCGTCCGCGCCGGGCGCGGCGTCGCCGCGGCGGCTGACCAGGAGGAGCTCCCGCACTCCGTGCGCCTCGACGAGGTGGCGTGCGACGAGCCCGCCCAGCGTTCCGGTGCCTCCGGTGATCAGCACCGTCCCGCCGGGATCGAGGGGCCTCGGCGCGGCCGTGTCGGCGTGCGCGATCCGGGGGACGTGGGCGCTCCCGGCCCGCAGCGACACCTGGGGTTCGCCGGAGGCGATGATCCCGGGAAGCGCCGCCCTCGCGTTCTCGGCCGCGTCCGTCTCCAGCAGGACGACCCGTCCCGGCTGCTCGCGCTGCGCCGACCGCACGAGGCCCCGGACGGCCGAGGCGGCGAGGTCGCCGGGCGCGTCGCCGGTGAGGACCGCGACCGGGCCGCCGTCGCCGCTGAGCCGGGCGGTGAGGAAGGCGAGCGCCGCCGCCGTCGCCTCCCGGGCCCGCTCCGGGGTCCGGCCGCCGTGGGCGGTGAGGTCGAGCACGTCCTCGTCCGGGATCCCGGCGGCGGACGCGGGCAGGGTGACCGGCACCGGTTCGAGCCGGTAGGCCAGGTCGTGGGCGGGCGCCAGCCGGTCGGGGGCCACGGGCCTGAGCACGAGGGAGCCGATCGAGGCGACGGGCGCGCCGCCCCGGTCGGTGACGGTGATCGCGTACGCGGACGCCGCCGCGTCGCGGGTCGCCCGGACGCGCAGCGCCGACGCCCCGGACGCGTGCAGGCGCACGCCGGTCCAGGCGAAGGGCAGCGGGATCCGGCCGTCCTCGGGGACGTCCGCGCCGAGGAGGCGGGTGGCCTGGAGCGCGGCGTCCAGCAGGGCCGGGTGCAGGGCGAAGCCGTCCGCCTCGACGCCCTCGGGCAGCTCGACGTCCGCGAAGACCGCGTCGCCGCTCCGCCAGGCCGCGCGGAGCCCCTGGAACGCGGGCCCGTAGGCGTAGCCGTCCTCCGCCATCCGCGCGTAGAAGTCGCCGACCGGGACCGGCTCGGCGTTCGCGGGCGGCCACGGGAACGGCTCCGGCGCGGGCCCCCCGGCGGACAGCCGGCCGGTGGCGTGCCGGGTCCACCGTCCTTCGTCCCGCCGCGAGTGGATGGCGACGTCCGGGCCGTCGGCGACGACCCTGAGCTGGACCTCGTCCTCGCCGGGGACGGTCAGCGGCGTCTCGATGACGAGTTCCTCCAGGCCGCCGTGCCCGGTCTCGGCTCCGGCGTGCAATGCCAGCTCGACCAGCGCCGAGCCCGGCAGGACGGTCGTGCCCGCGACCGCGTGGTCGGCGAGCCAGCCGTGGTCGCGCGCGGACAGGCGGCCGGTGAGCACGACGCCGCCCGGCAGCGGGACGGCGGCGCCGAGCAGCGGGTGCCCGGCGTCCTCCAGCCCGGCGGCGGTGAGGTCGCCGCCGCCGCGCCCGGTGTCGAGCCAGTAGCGGCGGCGCTGGAAGGCGTAGGTGGGCAGGTCCGCGCGCCGGAACGGGCCGGGCCCGAACGCCGCGCTCCAGTCGACGCCGACCCCGGCCGCGTGCGCCTCGCCGGCGGAACGCAGGAACCGGTCCAGCCCGCCGTCGTCGCGGCGCAGCCCGCCGACGACGACCGCGGGTGCGGGGACGGTCTCCGCGATGCTCGGGACCAGGACCGGATGCGCGCTGATCTCGATGAACGCGCCGAACCCGTCCTTGGCGAGGGTCTCGGCGGCGTCGGCGAACCGCACGGTCCGGCGCAGGTTGCGGTACCAGTAGCGGCCGTCGAGGGCCGTCGTGTCGAGCCACCGGCCTTCGACGGTGGAGAAGAAGGGCACCGGCGAGGTCCGGGGGCTGAGGCCGTCGAGCAGGTCCGCCAGTTCGCCCTCGATGGACTCGACGTGGGAGCTGTGGGAGGCGTAGTCGACCGGGATCCGGCGCACGCGCACACCCTCGGCCTCGTAGGCCGCGACCAGGTCGTCCAGCGCGTGCGGGTCGCCCGAGACGACCGCCGAGGCGGGGCCGTTGACGGCCGCGATCTCCAGCCCGGGGACGAGCCGCGCGGCGACCCGCTCGACCGGCAGCGCGACCGACACCATGCCGCCGCGCCCGGCCAGGCGGCGGGCGATGGCCTGGCTCCGCAGCGCCACCACGCGCGCCGCGTCCTCCAGGGAGAGCGCCCCGGCGATGTGCGCGGCGGCGATCTCCCCTTGGGAGTGGCCGACCACCGCGTCGGGACGGACGCCGAACGACTCCCACAGCCGCGCCAGCGCCACGTTCACCGCGAACGAGGCGGGCTGGACGACGTCCACCCGCTCCAGCCCGCCGCCCAACTCCTCGGTCAAGGACCAGTCCGCATACGGCTTCAACGCCGCCTCGACCTCCGCCAGCGCACCGGCGAACACCGGGGACGCCTCGGCCAGCGCCAGTCCCATCCCCGACCACTGCGCTCCCTGGCCCGGGAACACGAAGACCGTCCTGCCCTCGGCCTCGGCGGGGCCGGTCGACTCGACCTCCGCGAGCGCGGTGAGCGCGGCGGCGCGGTCACCGGCCACGACGACCGCCCGGTGCTCCAGCGTCGCCCGCGTGGTGGCGAGGGCGTGCCCGATCTCGGCCGGGGTGAGGTCGTCGTTGTCGGCCACGAACGAGGCGAGCCGTTGCGCCTGCGCCCGCAGGCCGTCCGCCGTGCGGGAGGAGAGGAGCCACGGCACCGCCCCGGGCTCGGGCCCCCGCCCGTCCTCGGCGGGCGGCTCGGCGACCGCCTGTTCGAGGATCACGTGGGCATTGGTGCCGGACACGCCGAACGACGACACGCCCGCCCGGCGGGGACGGTCGGCGTCGGGCCAGGCGCGCGGCTCTTCCAGCACCCGGACGGCACCCGCCGACCAGTCCACCTTCGACGTCGGGGCGTCCACGTGCAGGGTCGGCGGCAGGACTCCGTTGCGCAGCGCCTGCACCATCTTGATCACACCGGCCA
This sequence comes from Actinomadura litoris, assembly GCF_009733595.1. Classification (GTDB taxonomy): domain Bacteria; phylum Actinomycetota; class Actinomycetes; order Streptosporangiales; family Streptosporangiaceae; genus Spirillospora; species Spirillospora litoris. The sequence goes on from NZ_WOFH01000007.1 coordinate 84,761, forward strand.
CGCCCGCCGCCGCCTGCGCGTGCCCGATGTTCGACTTCAGCGACCCGAGCCACAGGGGCCGGTCGTCCGGGCGGTCCTGGCCGTAGGTCGCCAGCAGCGCGCGCGCTTCGATGGGGTCGCCCAACTTCGTGCCCGTGCCATGGCCCTCGACGGCGTCGACGTCGCCGCTCGACAGCCCGGCGTTCAGCAGCGCCTCGCGGATCACCCGCTCCTGGGAGGGGCCGTTAGGCGCGGTCAACCCGTTGGACGCGCCGTCCTGGTTCACCGCCGAGCCGCGCACCACCGCCAAGACCTCGTGGCCGTTGCGGCGCGCGTCCGACAGGCGCTCCAGCACCAGCACCCCGACGCCTTCGGAGAGGCCGGTGCCGTCGGCGGCCTCGGCGAACGCCTTGCAGCGTCCGTCGGCGGCGAGCCCGCGCTGGCGGGAGAAGTCGACGAAGACCTCCGGCGTCGCCATCACGGCCACTCCCCCGGCCAGCGCAAGCGACGACTCGCCCGAGCGCAGCGACTGCGCGGCCAGGTGCAGCGCGACCAGCGACGACGAGCACGCCGTGTCCACCGTCACCGCCGGGCCCTCCAGGCCGAACGTGTAGGACACGCGGCCGGTGGCGACGCTGCCGGAGTTGCCGATGCCGAAGTAGCCTTCGAGGCCGTCCGGGAGGCCGCCGAGGTTGTCCCGGTAGTCGTGGAACATCAGCCCGGTGAACACCCCGGCGCGGGCGCCGCGCAGCGAGGTCGGGTCGATGCCCGCGCGTTCGAGCGCCTCCCACGAGACCTCCAGCAGCAGCCGCTGCTGGGGGTCGATGGCGAGCGCCTCGCGCGGCGAGATCCCGAACAGCGCCGCGTCGAAGCCGCCCGGCTCGTCCAGGAAGCCGCCTTCCTTGGCGTAGGTCCTGCCGCGCCGTTCGGGGTCGGGGTCGTGGAGCCGGTCCGGGTCCCAGCCCCGGTCGCGGGGGAACGCGGAGACGGCGTCGCGGCCCTCGGCGACGAGCGTCCACAGGTCCTCCGGGGAGGCGACCCCGCCGGGGAGGCGGCAGGCCATGCCGACGATCGCGATCGGCTCGGTCCGCCGGGCCTCGGCCTCGTGCAGCCGGGCACGGGCGCGCCGCAGGTCGGCGAGGGTCCGCCGCAGGTAGTCGCGCAGCTTCTCGTCGTTGGCCATGTGCTCCTCCTTCAGACCTGTCCGAGTTCGTGGTCGACGAGCGCGAAGAGCTGGTCGTCGCTCGCCGCCTCCAGGTCGGGGCCAGGCTCGCCGGACCCGGCGAGGCGGGCGGTCAGGGCGTCGAGGCGCGCGAGGATCCGGTCGCGGAGCGCGCCGTCCACCGGGGGGTCGCCGAGCGCGCGTTCCAGCCGTTCCAGTTCGCGCAGGGCGGGCGGGGCCTCCTCGCGCGGCGCGACGCCGAGTTCGGCGCGCAGGTGCTCGGCGAGCGCGACCGGGGTGGGATGGTCGAAGACGGCGGTGGCGGCGAGCCGCACGCCCGTCGTCTCGGCGAGCCGGTTGCGCATCCGGACGGCGGCCAGCGAGTCGAACCCGGTGTCCTTGAACGCCTGGTCCGCCCGCACGGGCTCCCCGGCGGGGCGGCCGAGGACGTCCGAGGCGGTGGCGCGCACCAGTTCGACCAGCTCGCGGAGCCGCTCGGCCTCCGGAAGCCGGGCGAGGCGGTCGGCCAGGCCCTCCTCGGCCGGCGCGGCCACGGCCGCGGCCGCGCGCGGCGCCGTCCGCACCAGGCCGCGCAGCAGCGCGGGCAGCGTGCCCTCGCTCGCCCGGTCGCGGAGCGCCGCGTGGTCGAGCCGGGTGGGGACGAGCACGGCCTCGGCGCCGGCGCGCAGCGCGAGGTCCAGCAGCGCGAGGGCCTGCGATGACGAGAGCGCCACCTGGAGCCCCTCGGCGAGCCGGTCGCGGCCCGCTTCGCCGAGGCGGCCGGTGAGGCCGGACGCCTCGTCCCACAGGCCCCAGGCCAGCGAGACGGCGGGCAGCCCTTCGGCGCGCCGCGCCTCCGCCAGCCCGTCGAGGAACCCGTTGGCCGCCGCGTAGTTGCCCTGGCCCGGGTTGCCGAAGACCCCGGCGCCGGAGGAGAACAGGACGAACGCCGCCAGGTCCAGGTCGCGGGTCAGCTCGTGCAGGTGCCAGGCCGCGTCCGCCTTGGGGCGGAACACCGTGTCGACGCGCTCCGGGGTCAGCGACGCCAGCACGCCGTCGTCCAGCACGGCCGCCGTGTGCACGACGGCCGTCAGCGGGTGCTCGGCCGGTACCTCTGCCAGCAGGCGCGCGAGGGCGGCCCGGTCGGAGACGTCCGCCGCGACCACGCGCACCCGGGCGCCGGCCGCGCGCAGCTCGTCCGCCAGCTCGCCCGCGCCGGGGGCGGCCGGGCCCCGGCGGCTGACCAGCACCAGCTCGCGGACGCCGTGCACGGCGGCCAGGTGCCGCGCGACCAGCCCGCCGAGCGTCCCGGTGCCGCCGGTGACCAGCACCGTGCCGTCCGGGTCGAGTCCGGGCCCCGCGCCGCCGGCCCCCGCCCGCGCCAACCGGGGCGCGTGCAGCCCACCGGCGCGGACGGCGAGTTCCGGCTCGTCCGCCGCGTGCGCGGCGGGCAGCAGGGGGCGCGCGGCGTCCGGGTCGTCGGCCTCCACGAGCGTGATCGGCTCCGGGTCCTCCAGCCGTGCCGTGCGGAGCAGCCCCCGCACGGCCGACCCGGCGGGCCCGGGGCGGGTGAGGACGACCTTCGGGGGCCCGTCGGCGATCCCGCGCAGGGCCCGCTCGACCAGTGCGCGGGCCGCCTCGGGCGGCGCGCCGCCGGGCACGCCGGTGAGGTCGAGCACGTCCCCGGGCGCGAGCGGCGCGGCGTCCGGGGACGTCCGCACCGGCGTCCAGGCGATCCGGTGCAGGGCGTCGGCGGCGGGCTCGGCGGCCGGGCGCAGCACCAGCGAGCCGATCCCGGCGACCGGGCGCCCGGTCCGGTCGGTGATCGCGAAGGACACGGCGTCCTCGCCCGCCCGCGCGGCGTGCACGCGCAGCGCCGTGGCGCCGGACGCGTGGTGGGCGACGTCGTTCCAGGCGAACGGGAGGAGGGGCCTGCCGTCGGCGGAGCGCGGCGCCGCGCCCAGGTTCGCGGACTGGAGCGCCGCGTCCAGCAGGGCGGGGTGCAGGCCGAAGCCGTCCGCCGTGACGCCTTCTGGCAGCTCCACTTCCGCGAACACCTCGTCGCCTCGGGTCCACGCGGCGCGCAGCCCCCGGAACGCCGGGCCGTATTCGTATCCGCGCCCGGCGAGGCCGTCGTAGAAGGAGGCGAGGTCGACCGGCTCGGCTCCGGTGGGCGGCCACGCCACCGGCGCGGGGACGGGGCTGTCGGCCGTCACCCGGCCGGTGGCGTGCCGCGTCCAGGGGGCGTCCGGCTCGGGACGGGCGTGGACGCTCAGCGGGCGCCTCCCGGCATCGTCCTCGGCGCCGACGGAGACCGAGACCTCCACCGCGCCGTGGTCCGGGATCGCCAGCGGCGCCTCGATGACCAGGTCGTCCAGTGCGGTGGCGCCGGTCTCCCGCGCGGCCCGCAGGGCCAGCTCGACGAAGGCCGCGCCCGGCAGCAGGACGCGTCCCGCCACGGCGTGGTCGGCCAACCAGGGCCGGCCGGTGAGGGAGAGGCGGCCCGAGGCGAGCACGCCGCCGGTCTCCGGGTCGGGCGTGACCGTCTCCAGCAGGGACCCGGACGGCTCGATCCAGTACCGGCGCCGCTGGAACGCATACGTCGGCAGCCGCACCGGCCGGGGCGCCGGGGTGTGGAGCGCCGACCAGTCGACGGGCACGCCGCGCACCTGGAGCTCGCCGAGCGACAGCAGGAAGCGCCGCAGGTCGCCGTCGTCGCGGCGGAGCGAGCCGACGACGGCGGCCGGACGGTCCTCCAGGATCTCCTGGACGCTCGCCGAGAGCACGGGATGCGCGCTGACCTCGACGAACGAACGGAAGCCCTCCTCGGCGAGGGTCTCGACGGCGTCGGCGAAACGGACCGTCCGGCGCAGGTTGCGGTACCAGTAGCCGCCGTCGAGCGTCGTGGTGTCGAGCCACCGGCCCTCGACCGTGGAGAAGAACGGCACCCGCGACGGCTGCGGCGTGATGCCGTCGAGGAGCGCGGCCAACTCCTCCTCGATCGACTCGACGTGCGAGCTGTGCGAGGCGTAGTCGACCGCGATCCGCCGCACCCGGACGCCGTCGGACTCGCAGGCCCCGACCAGCTCGTCCAGGGCGCTCGGGTCCCCCGCGACGACCACCGACGACGGGCCGTTGACCACGGCGATCTCCAGGTCGCCGGTCAGCCGCGCGGTCACCTGGTCCAGCGGGAGCGCGACCGACACCATGCCGCCCCGGCCCGCCAGCCCGCGCGCGATGGCCTGGCTCCGCAGCGCCACCACGCGCGCCGCGTCCTCCAGGGAGAGCGCTCCGGCGATGTGCGCGGCGGCGATCTCGCCCTGCGAGTGCCCGACGACGGCGTCGGGACGGACGCCGAACGACTCCCACAGCCGCGCCAGTGCCACGTTCACCGCGAACGAGGCGGGCTGGACGACGTCCACCCGGTCCAGGGGGTCGGTCAAAGACCAGGCGACGTAGGGCTCCAGGGCCCGCGCCGCCTCGGCCAGCGCGTCGGCGAAGACCGGGGACGCCTCGGCGAGGGCGCGGCCCATCCCCGCCCACTGGGCGCCCTGGCCGGGGAACACGAAGACCGTCCGGCCCGTGACGTCCGCCGTGCCGGTGACCAGGGCCGGGGACGGGTAGCCCTGCGCCAGGGCGTCGAGCGCCTCGGCCGCCTCGTCCCGGTCGGCGGCCACGATGACGGCGCGGTCGGTGAGGGCCGCTCGGGCGGTGGCCAGCGCGTGCCCGATCTCCGCCCCGGCCGGGGCGCCGTCCTGCCTGGCGAACGACGCGAGCCGGGCCGCCTGCGCCCGCAGCGCCTCCGGCCCGCGCGCCGACACCGGCCACACCGTCACGGCCGGTTCCGCGGCCTCGGCCGCGGCGACCGGCTCGGCGACCGGCTCCGCCTCCTCGATGATCACGTGGGCGTTGGTGCCGGACACCCCGAACGACGACACGCCCGCCCGGCGCGGACGGCCGACCTCGGGCCACTCGCGCGGCTCGTCCAAGAGCCGGACGTCGCCCGCCGACCAGTCGATCCGCGACGACGGGGTCTCCGCGTGCAGGGTCCGGGGCAGCACGCCGTTGCGGAGCGCCTGCACCATCTTGATCACACCGGCCACGCCCGCGGCCGCCTGTGTGTGGCCGAGGTTCGACTTGACCGAACCCAGCCACAGCGGCCGGTCGTCCGGGCGGTCCTGCCCGTAGGTCGCCAGAAGTGCCTGCGCCTCAATGGGGTCGCCCAGCCTCGTGCCCGTCCCGTGGGCCTCGACGGCGTCGACGTCGGCGCCGGTCAGGCCGGCGTTCGCGAGCGCCTGGCGGATCACCCGCTCCTGGGAGGGGCCGTTCGGCGCGGTCAACCCGTTGGACGCCCCGTCCTGGTTCACCGCCGAACCCCGCACGACCGCCAAGACCTCGTGGCCGTTGCGGCGCGCGTCCGACAGGCGCTCCAGCACCAGCACCCCGACGCCCTCCGACATGCCGAAGCCGTCGGCGTCCTCGCCGAACGCCTTGCAGCGGCCGTCGGCGGCCAGCCCGCGCTGCCGGGAGAAGCCGACCACGCCCTCCAGCGTGGACATGATCGAGACGCCGCCCGCGAGCGCCAGCGAGGACTCGCCCGAGCGCAGCGACTGCGCGGCCAGGTGCAGCGCCACCAGCGACGACGAGCACGCCGTGTCCACCGTCACCGCCGGGCCCTCCAGTCCGAGCGAGTAGGAGACCCGGCCGGTCAGCACGCTCGCCGCGGTGCCGATGACGAGGTAGCCCTCGTCGACCCGGTCGCGGGCGGCGTTCGTCCCGTAGTCCTGGCCGTGCGTCCCGACGAAGACACCGGTGGGGGTCCCGCGCAGCGAGGTGGGGTCGACGCCCGCCCGCTCCAGCGCCTCCCACGACACCTCCAGCAGCAGCCGCTGCTGCGGGTCCATGGCCAGCGCCTCGCGCGGGTTGACGCCGAAGAAGTCCGCGTCGAAGTCGGCCACGCCGCGCAGGAACCCGCCGCCCCGGACGTAGGTCCGGCCCGGCGCGTCGGGGTCGGGGTCGCGGACGCCGTCGAGGTCCCAGCCGCGGTCCGCCGGGAAGGCGGTGACCGCGTCGCCGCCGGTGGTCACGAACCGCCACAGGTCCTCGGCCGAGTCCACGTCCCCGGGGAAGCGGCACGCCATCGCCACGATCGCGACGGCGTCCGAGCCCGCGACCGCCGAGGACACCGACCGGGGCGCAGCCGCCGTCCCGGAGAGCGCGGAGCGCAGGTGCGCGGCCAGCCGCTCGGCCGTGGGATGGTCGAAGACCAGCGTCGCGGGCAGGCGGAGCCCGGTGGCCTCGGCCAGCCGGTTGCGCAGTTCCACCGCCGTGAGGGAGTCGAGGCCGAGCTCCCGGAACGCGCGTCCCGGTTCGACGGCGTCGGGCCCGGCGTGCCCGAGGACGGCGGCCGCCGCGCCCCGCACGACGTCGAGCAGGTCGCTCGCGTGCGGGATCTCGGGGCCGGTCTCCGCCCGCCGGGCCTTGGCGGGCGCCAGGGAACGCAGCAGCGGCGGCACCTCGCCGCCCGCGCGGACGGCCGCGAGGTCCAGCCGGATCGGCACGAGCGCCGGGCGGTCGCTCTCCAGCGCGGCGTCGAACAGCGCGAGGCCCTGCTCGGCGGTCAGCGGACGGGTCCCGGCGCGCGCCATCCGCGCGAGGTCGGTGTCGGAGAGCCGTCCGCCCATCCCTTCGGCCCCGCCCCACAGCCCCCACGCGAGGGAGACCGCGGGCAGTCCCCGCTCACGCCGGTGGCGGGCGAGCGCGTCGAGGAAGGCGTTCCCGGCCGCGTAGTTGCCCTGCCCCGGGCTGCCGAACGTGGCGGACGCCGAGGAGTACAGCACGAACGCGGCGAGGTCGAGGTCGCGGGTCAGCTCGTGGAGGTTCCAGGCGCCGTCCACCTTGGGCGCGAGGGCGGCGTTCCAGGCGTCCGGTCCGAGCGAGGCCAGCACGCCGTCGGCGACGATCCCGGCCGCGTGGACCACGCCGGTGAGCCGGTCGGCGACCTGCCCGACGACCGCGGCGAGGGCGTCCCGGTCCGCCACGTCGGCCGCGACGGCCCGCACCCGCGCCCCGTGCCCGGACAGCTCCTCGACCCATTCCTCCGGCGCGCCGGACCGCGAGAGCAGGACCAGCTCCGCGACGCCGTGCGCCCGGACGAGGTGCCCGGCGACGAGCCGGCCGAGCCCGCCCGTCGCGCCGGTGACCAGCACGGTCCCGCCCGCCAGCCGCGAGCGCTCCGGCGGCTCCGGGAGCGGCGCGCGGGTGAGGCGCGCCACCAGCACGCGCCCCTCGCGCACCGCGAGCCGCGGTTCCTCGGAGACCAGCGGGAGCGCGGCGGCGACCGCCGCGTCGGTCGGGTCGCCGGTGACCAGGGACGCGAACCGGCCGGGGTGCTCCGACTGCGCGCTGCGCACCAGGCCGCGGACCGCCTCGTGCGCGAGGTCGTCCGGCCGGGTGACGACCAGGAGTCGGGCCGAGGCCGCGCGCGGGTCGTCCGGCCACTCGCGCAGGACGCGCAGGACGTCGAGCCCCACCGCGCGGACGCGCTCGGCGAGCGGCAGCGCGGGGTCGCCGCCTTCCACGCGGTGCACGACGACCTCCGGCACCGGACGCACCGCCTCGTCCGCCGGAACCCACGTCACCTCGAACATCCGGCCGCGCGCGCCGCCCGAGGCGAGGCGGCCGGGTTCGAGCGGGCGCAGCGTGAGCGACGCGACGTCCACCACCGGCGTCCCGGACGGGTCCGCCGCGCTGATGGACACGGCGTCGGGCCCGATCGCGGTCAGGTGGACGCGCAGCGTCCGCGCGCCGGTCGCGTGCAGGCGCACACCCGACCACGAGAACGCCAGGCGCGGCCGGTCGGGGTCGGGCAGCAGCCGCGCGGCGGCGATCGGGTGCAGGGCGGCGTCGAGCAGCGCGGGGTGGAGACCGTAGCCGTCCAGGTCGACGTCCTCCGGGAGCCGGAGCTCGACCCACGCCTCCCCGTCGCCCGCCCAGGCCGCCCGGACCGCGTGGAAGGCCGGGCCGTAGTCGACGGTGAGGTCGTCGTAGAAGCCGTCGAGGTCGAGCGGGCGCGCGGCGGCGGGCGGCGGCCAGGGGACGGCCGTGCCGGGACGGGTGTCGTCGGTCAGCGTCGCGGTGGCGTTCTCGGTCCACTCCGCGTCGGCGCCGTCGCGCGTGTGGACGCGGACGGTCCGTCCCTCCACGTGGAACTGGACGTCGAGCGCCCCGCCCTCGGGCACCACGATCGGCGCGGACCCGGTCAGCTCGGCGACGGCGGGCGCGCCGCGCGCGTCGCCGATGTGGTGGAGGACGTCGAGCAGCGCGGTGCCGGGCAGCAGCACGGCGCCGTCCACGCGGTGGTCGGCGAGCCATCGCGGGTCGCGCGCGGTCAGCCGCCCGGTGAGCACGGCGCCGTCCGCTCCGGCGAGCGGGACGAGCGCGTCGAGCAGCGGGTGCCCGGCCGCCTCCGCCCCGGCTCCGGCGCCCCGGGCGGGTTCGAGCCAGTAGCGCTCGCGCTGGAAGGCGTAGGTCGGCAGCGCGACCGGACGCGGCTCGGCGCCCGCGAACACCGCCGTCCAGTCGACCGGGACGCCCCGCACGTGCAGTTCGCCGAGCGAGAGCAGCAGGCGCCGCGTGCCGCCGTCGTCGCGGCGCAGCGTCCCGACGACCACCGACGGCTCCGGCGCGAGCTCCGCGATCGCGGGCGCCAGCACGGGATGCGCGCTGACCTCGACGAACGCGCGGAAGCCCTCGTCGGCGAGGGTCTCGACGGCGTCGGCGAAACGGACCGTCCGGCGCAGGTTGCGGTACCAGTAGCCGCCGTCGAGCGTCGTGGTGTCGAGCCAGCGGCCCTCGACCGTGGAGAAGAACGGCACCCGCGACGGCCGTGGAGCGAGGCCGTCGAGCAGGGCGGCCAGCTCGTCCTCGATCGACTCGACGTGGGAGGTGTGCGAGGCGTAGTCGACCGGGATCCGCCGCGCGCGCACACCCTCGGCCTCGCAGGCCGCGACCAGCTCGTCCAGGGCGTGCGGGTCGCCCGCGACGACCACCGAGGCCGGGCCGTTGACGGCCGCGATCTCCAGCCCGGGGACGAGCCGGGCGGCGGCCTCCTCGACCGGCAGCGCGACCGACACCATCCCGCCCCGGCCGGACGGGCCGCGCGCGATGGCCTGGCTCCGCAGCGCCACCACGCGCGCCGCGTCCTCCAGTGACAGCGCCCCGGCGACGTGCGCCGCGGCGATCTCGCCCTGGGAGTGGCCCACGACCGCGTCCGGTGCCACGCCGTAGGAGCGCCACACCTCCGCCAGCGCGACCATGACCGCGAAGGAGGCGGGCTGCACGACGTCCACCCGGTCGAGGGGGCCGCGCAGCTCCTCGGTGAGCGACCAGTCCACGTGGGCGGAGAGCGCGGCGGCGACCTCGGCCAGCCGGGCGGCGAAGACCGGCGACGTCTCCAGCAGCTCCGCGCCCATCCCGGCCCACTGCGTGCCCTGGCCGGGGAACACGAACACCGTCCTGCCGTCCACGTCGGCGACGCCCGACACGACGTCCTGCGCGGGGACCCCCTCCGCGAGCGCGCCCAGCCCGGCGGCGGCCTCGTCCCGGCCGCCCGCCACGACCACCGCGCGGTGGTGCAGCGCGGCGCGGGTCGTGGCCAAGGAGGAGGCGATGTCGGCCGGCCGGGTCTCGGGACGGGCGAGGACGTCGTCGCGCAGCAGCCCGGCCTGCGCGCGCAGCGCGGCCGCCGCGCGGGCGGAGACCGGCAGGGCGACCACGTCCAGGTCGGGCGCCGAGGGGACGCCGGGGGACGCGGCGTCCGGAGCCTGCTCGATGATCACGTGGGCGTTGGTGCCGGACACCCCGAACGACGACACCCCCGCCCGGCGCGGACGGTCCACCTCGGGCCAGCCGCGCGCCTCGTCCAGCAGCCGGACGCCGCCGGACGACCAGTCCACCTTCGACGACGGCGCGTCCACGTGCAGGGTCCTGGGCAGCACGCCGCTGCGGAGCGCCTGCACCATCTTGATCACACCGGCCACGCCCGCCGCCGCCTGCGCGTGCCCGATGTTCGACTTCAGCGACCCGAGCCACAGCGGCTGATCGTCCGGGCGGTCCTGGCCGTAGGTCGCCAGCAGTGCCTGCGCCTCGATGGGGTCGCCCAGCCTCGTGCCCGTGCCATGGCCCTCGACGGCGTCGACGTCGGCGCCGGTCAGACCGGCGTTCGCGAGCGCCTGGCGGATCACCCGCTCCTGGGAGGGGCCGTTCGGCGCGGTCAACCCGTTGGACGCCCCGTCCTGGTTCACCGCCGAGCCGCGCACCACCGCCAAGACCTCATGGCCGTTGCGGCGCGCGTCCGACAGGCGCTCCAGCACCAGCACCCCGACGCCCTCGGACCAGGCGGTGCCGTCGGCGGCCTCGGCGAACGCCTTGCAGCGGCCGTCGGCGGCCAGCGCGCCCTGCCTGGTGAACTCGACGAACGACGTGGGACGGGCCATCACGGCCACTCCCCCGGCCAGCGCCAGCGACGACTCGCCCGAGCGCAGCGACTGCGCCGCCAGGTGCAGCGCCACCAGCGACGACGAGCACGCCGTGTCCACCGTCACCGCCGGGCCCTCCAGCCCCAGCGTGTAGGACACGCGGCCGGAGGCGACGCTGCCGGAGTTGCCGGTGCCCAGATAGCCCTCCAGGTCGGCGGGCACGTCGCCGAGGTCGGTCGCGTAGTCGTGGTACATCAGGCCGGAGAAGACGCCGACGTCGCGGCCGCGCAGCGAGGTGGGATCGACGCCCGCCCGCTCCAGCGCCTCCCACGACACCTCCAGCAGCAGCCGCTGCTGCGGGTCCATGGCCAGCGCCTCGCGCGGGGAGACGCCGAAGAACGCCGCGTCGAAGTCCCCGGCGTCGTGGAGGAACCCGCCGTGCCGCGTGGCCGAGCGCAGGGACTCCAGGTCCCAGCCCCGGTCGGCGGGGAACCCGGTGATCGCCTCCGCGCCCTCGGCGACGAGGCGCCACAGGCCGTCGGGGGAGGAGATCCCGCCGGGGAGGCGGCACGCCATGCCCACGATCGCGACGGGCTCGCCGGACGAGACGTGCGGGACGGCGGCGGCCCCGGCGGTGTCCTCGCCGAGCAGCGCCGCCCGCAGGTACCGCGCCACGGCGAGCGGGGACGGGTGGTCGAAGGCCAAGGTGGCGGGGAGCGCCAGGCCCGACCGGACGACGAGCCGGTCGCGCAGCGCGACCGCGGTCACCGAGGTGAGGCCCAGGTCGCGGAAGGCCGCGTCGGCGGGGACGTCGCCGCCGTCCCCGAGCAGACCGGCGACCTCCGCGCGGACCAGGTCGCTCAGCAGCCGGTCGCGGTCGCTCTCGCCGGGCAGGTCCAGGAGGCGGCGGCGCAGTCCGGCCGTCACGGCGCCGTCGGCCGCCACCGGGGCCGACGAGGACGACGGCGCCTCGACCAGGCCGCGCAGCGGGGCGGGCACCTCGTCGGCCCGCAGCGCCGCGAGGTCCAGGCGGAACGCGGCGAGGCAGGTGTCGCCGGACGCGAGCGCCGCGTCCAGCATCGCCGTGCGCTCCTGGGCCGTGAGCCGCCCGGCGCCGGGCGGCGGCGCGCCGCCCTCGACGGGCCCGACCGCCAGCGAGAGTGCGGGCAGCCCCCCGGCCGCGCGGCGGCGGGCCAGCGCGTCGAAGGAGGCGGCCGGCGCGGCCTCGTCCTCCCGCCCCGCGGCCCCCAGAAGCCCGGTGACCGGGGAGAGCAGCACGAACGCGTCCAGGTCCCAACCGGCGGCGAGTTCGGACAGGCGCACCGCGTCGTCCCCGTCGCCGGATGCGTGCACGACGGCCCCGACCGGGCCGTGCGCGGCGAGCGCGGCGGTGTCGAGGTCGGCGGCGGCGACCTCGACGCCCCGCTCGTCCAGGTCGGCGCGCAGGTCCGCCGCGCCGCGCTCGCCCGCCAGCACCAGCCTCCGGACGCCGTAGGCGCCGGTCAGGTGGCGGGCGACGGCGGCGCCGAGTTCGCCGTCCGCGCCGGTGAGGAGGACGGCCCGGTCCGCGCCGAACGGGGGCCGGGCACCGGCGTCCGCCGCCGTGGCGACCCGCGCCGCGCGCGGCACCAGCGGCACGCCCGACCGGACGGCCGCCTGCGGCTCGCCCGCCGCCACCACCTCGGCGGCGAGCCGCTCGGCGTCGGCGCCCGCGACGGCGTCCAGGTCGAGCAGCGTGAACCGGCCCGGGAACTCGGCCTGGACGCAGCGCACCACGCCCCATACCGCGGCCTGCCCGGCATCCGGACCGGCGTCCGTGCCCTCGACGCCGACCGCCCCGCGCGTCACGACGACGCGGTGCGCGCCCGCGTTCCGCTCGTCGCCCGCCCACTCCCTCAGCCGGGCGGCGAGGCCGTGCGCGTCCGCCGCCAGGACGACCTCGGGTGCGGCGTCGCCCGAACCTGACCGGCCCGGGACGGAGGGCAGCGGGATCCAGTCCAGCCGGAACAGCGTGTCGTGGCGGCCCGCGCCGGACGCGCGCAGCCGCGCCGGGCGCTCCAGCAGGACGCGGCGGGTGACCTTCCCCGAGGCCGTGCGCGGGACCTCGTCGATCTCGTACAGCTCCTCCGGCACCTTGAAGTAGGCGAGGCGCTCCCGGCAGGCGGCGAGCAGCGCCTCCGGGTCCAGGCCGTCCGGGCCCGGCACCACGAAGGCCACCGGCACCTCGCCGAGCACCTCGTGCGGGCGCCCGGCGACCGCGACGTCGGCGACCCCGGGCCGGCCGCGCAGGACCTCCTCCACCTCTCCCGGGTGGATGTTCTCGCCGCCCCGGATGATCAGTTCCTTGATCCGCCCGGTGATGGTGAAGTAGCCGGCCGCGTCCCGCCGGGCCAGGTCGCCGGTGCGGTACCAGCCGTCGCGGAACGCGGCGGCGGTGGCCTCGGGCTGGTTGTGGTAGCCGGCCATCACGCTCGGGCCGCGGACCCAGACCTCGCCCTCCTCGCCCGGCCCGGCGTCCACGCCGGTCTCGGGGTCCACCAGCCGCACGCCGAGGCCCGGCACGGGCAGGCCGCACGACCCCTCGACGCGGGCGCCGGTCGGCCAGTTGATCGTGATGGACCCGCAGGTCTCGGTGCTGCCGTAGGCGTCCAGCAGCGGCGCGCCGAACGCCTCCTCGAACTCCCGGCGCAGCGCCGCCGTGGTGACCGCGCCGCCGACCAGGCACATCCGCAGGTGCGGCGCCCGGAACCCGTCCTCGCGCGCGGCGCGGACGAGGTGGTGGTACATCGTCGGGACGCCCGCGAGGAACGTGGCCCCGTCCTCGCGCAGCGCGGCGAGCACCTCGGCCGCGCTGAAGCCGTCCAGGACGCGCGCGGTCGCGCCGACCGCCGTGACGCCGAGCACGCACGCGATGTGGGAGAGGCTGTGGAACAGCGGCAGCGGCCACAGGACGCGGTCCTCGGCCGTCAGCCCCGGCACCGGGACGTAGCAGGCCGCGACCGACCACAGGCAGTTGCGCTGGGTGGACACGACCCCCTTCGGCCTGCCGGTGGTGCCGGAGGTGTAGAGCATCCACGCCGGGTCGTCCAGGCCGAGGTCGTCGCGGGCGGGCGTGACGGGCTCGGTCCCCGCGAGCGCCTCGAAGGAGAGCGCCCCCGGCGGGGCGTCGCCCACGACGACGACCGTGATGTCCGGCCGGTCCCGGAGCACGCGGCCCAGCGGCGCGCCGGGCGCGGCGTGCGCGGCCTCGGTGAGCACCAGCCGGGCGCCGCTGTCGTCGAGGAGGTGCGCCAGCTCCGCCTCGGTGAGGCGCGGGTTCACCGGGACGCCGACCGCGCCCGCCCGGACCAGCGCCAGATAGCCCTCGACCATCTCGACGCGGTTGCCGAGCAGGAGGGCCGCGCGGTCGCCCGGCTGGAGCCGGCGCTCGGCGAGATGGCCCGCGAGGCGGCGCGTCCGCGTTTCCAGTTCCGCATAGGCGACGGCCCGCCGCGCGTCCCGGAAGGCGATCTTCCGGGGAGCGCGGCGGGCGTGTTCGGTCAACAATTCGGGCAGCGGCCGAATCAGCTCCGTTCGCAGCATCCCGGCGCATCCCCCAAAGAGAGTGGGTCCTGAACGAAAAGCGCTCGCGAATGGTCGCGGGCCCGTGCGGTCCAGTCTCTTCAAAGAACGGTCCGGGCAATCCCCTAACCGTCCCCCTAAGGGTCCTTACGCGCGGCAGGGGCCGCGGCGGGAACGGAATCGAGGGGCGGGCCCAGCAGGCCCAGCAGGTCGGCGGGGCGGCGCAGCACCGCGTCCGGCCGCTCGGCCAGCAGCGGCGCGGGATCGCCCTCGCCCCACAGCGCGGCGACCGCCACGACCCCGGCGCCCCGGGCGCTGCGCAGGTCGGTGACGGCGTCGCCGACCATCACCGCCTCCGCCGCGCGGACGCCGAGCAGGTCCAGGGCGTGCTCGACGATGTCGGGCGCGGGCTTCGGGCGCGGCACCTCGTCCGAGCCGATGATGTGCTCGAAGTGCCCGGCGATGCCGAGCACGCGCAGCAGCGACCGCGCCCTCGGCCCGCTCTTGCCGGTCGCGACGGCGAGCCGCAGCCCGCGCCGGTTCAGCTCCGCCAGCAGCGGCCCGACGCCGTCGAAGACGGTGACCTCCCCCGCGAGCCGGTAGCTCTCCCGGACGAACGGCTCCTCGATCTCCGCCGGCAGGCCCATGATGCGCATGATGTCGGGGAAGTAGCGGCCGAGATGCTTGCTGTACTCCTCGAACGGCGCGGGGCCGTCGCCCATCACCTCGGCGTAGGCGGTGCGGAACGCGCGGCGCATCACCTCGAAGCTGTCGACGATGACGCCGTCGAGGTCGAAGACCACCGCGCGCGTCACGCCGGGGAGCTCACCGGCCATGCCCGGCCCCCGCTCCCGCCAGCTCCGGCGCCCGCCCGGCCGACCGCGCCGAGTCGTACAGCCGCTCGATCGCCGCGATCATCTCGCGGGCCCGCCCGATCGCCGCGCCGCCGCGCGCCGGGTCGGCCAGCAGGCCGGGCAACTCGTCGAGCTGGCGGGAGTACTCGGCGCCGACCGGCTCCCCCGGCACCGGCACGGCCCGGGTGACGCCGCGCCCGGTGCGCACGAGCGTCGAGGACTCCTGCCGGTTCGTGCTGAACCCGAACGTGCAGCGCAGCGCGGCCGTCCCGGCGCCGCCCTCGACGGTGATCGCGGTGACGTCGCGGGCCTCGTGCGAGGCCCAGCTCGTCCGCAGCGCGACCGAGACGCCCCGGTCGGTGACCAGGAAGCCGCGCGCGGTGTCCTCGACGTCGCCGGCGGCGAGCGGGCCCGGGGCGCCGTCCCCGACGTCCTTCCAGCGCGCGCGGCGCGAGTGGTCGTTGACGAAGTCGGCGGAGACCGTCCCGACGACCTGGTCGAAGACCACCGGGCCGAGCAGCGGCTCGACGGTGTCGAGCAGGTGCCAGCCGAGGTCGAGGAGCGCGCCGCCGCCCGCCTGCTCGCGCCGGACGAACCAGCCGCCCGCCGCGGGCACGCCGTGCGCGCGCACCCAGGACAGGTCCACGTGCCGGATCGGGCCCAGCTCGGCCGCCAGGCCCAGCAGCGCCTGGACGTCGGCGCGGTACCGGGCGGCGCTCCCGGCCAGCAGGACCGCGCCGCCCTCCCGCTCGGCCGCCGCGAGCCGGTCGGCCTCGGCCACGCTGAGGCACACCGGCTTCTCCACGAAGACCGGCACGCCCCGGGCCAGCAGCCGGGCCGCGACG
This sequence comes from Actinomadura litoris, assembly GCF_009733595.1. GTDB lineage: Bacteria > Actinomycetota > Actinomycetes > Streptosporangiales > Streptosporangiaceae > Spirillospora > Spirillospora litoris. The sequence continues at coordinate 100,641 of NZ_WOFH01000007.1, forward strand.
GGGCTGTGCAGGTGGTTCGGGACGGCCACCACCGCGAGGTCGACCAGCGCCGGATCGAGGTCCTCGACGGAGGCCACCGCGACCGGCGCCCCCGCCGCCGCGCGCGCGTCCGCGTCGGGATCGACGACGGCGGTGACCGTGTAGCGCTCGTGCTCGTGCAGCCGGGGCAGCCAGATCCGCCGCCCCGCCCAGCCGAGGCCGACCAGCGCGACCCTCAGCCGGGCGCTCATTTCGCGGTGCCCTGGCGCGCCGTGGCGTCCGCGACGGCGGCGGCGACGATCTCGGCCACCCGGTGGATCTGCTCCTCGGCCGCGAGCAGCGTGCGGTGGTGCAGCCAGACGCCGTCCGCGGAGAGCGCGTCGGCGTTCGGGCAGCGCGCGGCCAGCTCGTCCACGGTCGCGTCCGGCGCGCCGGTCTCCCAGAACGCGTCGGTGCGGTAGATCGCGCGGAACACCACGAACGCGGGCACGCCGCGGGAGACGAGGTCGTCGACGAGCGCGTCGCGCCGCTCCCCCGCCAGCCCCGGGACGCGGAACATCGCCATGTAGTGCGGCACCCGGTCGGCGCGGGGGTCGCGCCCCTGCGGGACGACGCCCGGGATCTCCGCCAGCAGCCGGGCGAGCAGCGGCGCCCGCCGCTCCCGCGTGTCGGCCTGCTCGTCCACCCGGCTGAGCTGGGCGCGCAGGACGGCGGCGGAGAACTCGTTCAGGCGGAAGTTCGACCCCGAGGTCCGGTGCCGGTAGCCGCGGTCCTCACGCGGCCGCCCGCAGCTGTGCCGCAGGAACGCCTCCTCGTAGGACTCGCGGTCGGGGAAGGTGACCGCGCCGCCCTCCCCGGCCGTCATCAGCTTGCCGTTCTGGAAGCTGTAGGCGGCGACGGAGCCGAACTCCCCCACCCGCCGGCCGTTCCAGCGGGCGCCCTGGGCGTGCGCCGCGTCCTGGACGAGCGGGACGCCGCTGTCGGCCGACAGCTTGGCCAGCCCGTCCATGTCGGCGATCTGCCCGGCCATGTGCACCGGCATGATCGCCCGGGTGCGCGGCCCGACCGCCCGCTCGGCGGCCGCCACGTCGATGCAGTAGGTCTCGGGGTCGACGTCCACCGGCACCGCCACCGCCCCGAGCCGCTGCGCCGCCTGCGAGGAGGAGATGAAGGTGAACGCCGGCACCACGACCTCGTCGCCCTCGCCGACCCCGAGCACCTGGAGCGCCAGCTCCAGGGCGTGCGTCCCGTTCGTCACGGCGAGCGCGTGCCGGGCGCCCTCGTGCTCGGCGAACTCCCGCTCGAAGGCGTCGACCTCGCCGCCGCCCATGCGCCACCACTGGCCCTGCTCCAGCGCGCGGATCAGCCCCGCCCGCTCCCGCTCGTCATACTGCGGCCACTCCGGCAACCCGATATCGCTCATCTGCGCCACGTCCTCCGCGAAATGCGTGCCCGACTGTGCGGCAAACCGTCCCTCAGCGGGGATTTCATCGGCACCGTACCCAAGCGGCGGACGTTTTTCATATCCCCTATCCACCCCCCTATATTTCCCTTGCCCAAGGGATGCGACGCCCTTTCACCCATCAATTGCGCGGCGCATGTTATAACAGCGGTCGTGCAGTTGCTTTTGTTGAACGGACCGAACCTCGGGATTCTCGGACGCCGGGAACCGGAGATCTACGGGACCGACACGCTGGCCGACATCGAGTCCCTCGTGCGCGCGGAGGTGGCGGCGCGCGGCTGGGAGGTCGTGTCGGTGCAGCGCGAGTCGGAGGGCGAGCTGATCGAGGCGGTGCACGCCCGGTGGGACACGGTCGGCGCGATCGTGAACCCGGGCGCGCTGATGATCGCGGGCTGGGGTCTGCGCGACGCGCTCGCCGCCTACCCCCGCCCGTGGATCGAGGTGCACCTGTCGAACGTGTGGGCGCGCGAGAGCTTCCGCCACGAGTCGGTGCTGGCGCCGGTGGCCGACGGGGTGGTCGTCGGGCTGGGCTCGCTCGGCTACCTGCTCGCGGCGCGGGCGCTGACGGCGCTGGTGCCGCGGTGACGGGGGCCGCGGCGAGGGAGGCCCCGGCGCGGCTCGGCATCGACGTGGGCGGAACGAAGGTCGCGCTGCGGCTGGCCTCCGGCGGCCGGGCGCCCCGCGACACCGCGTTCCGCTGGCCCTCGGGCCGCCCGCCGGACCCGGAGGCGGACTGGGCCGCGCTGGCCCGCGAGGTCGCGCGGCTGCGCGCCGGGGCGCCGGTCGGGGCCGTGGGCGTGGCGCTGCCCGCCACCGTCGGGCCGTCGGGGCGCGTCACGGCGTGGCCGGGCCGCCCCGGCTGGGCCGGGCTCGACGTGGGCGCGCGGCTGCGCGCGCTGTTCCCCGGCGCCGCCGTGCGCTGGGCCGACGACGGGGACCTGGCGGCGCTCGCCGAGGCGGAGCGGGCGGGCGCGGCGGGCGTGGTCTACCTCGGGGTCGGCACGGGCGTCGGCGGCGGCGTCGTGCTGGACGGCGCGCCCGTCACCGGCTGCGAGGTCGGCCACCTGGTCGTCGACCGGTCCGCGCGGGAGGAGCGGTGCGACTGCGGCCGGTTCGGCTGCGTCCAGGCGGCCGCGTCGGGCCCCGCGATCCTGCGGCGGGCCGCCCGCCTCCGGGGCCGCGCGGTCGCGTTCGCGGAGCTGCGCGACGCGCTGCCCGCCGGGGAGGGTTGGGCGGCCGGCGCGCTGGAGCCCGCCTTCGACGCGCTCGCCGCCGCGGCGACGAGCCTCGGCGAGCTGTTCCACCCGGAGGTCGCCGTGCTCGGCGGCGGGGTGGCCGCCGCGCTGCCCGGGTTCACCGAGGCGGTCGCCGGACGCGTCGCCGCGTACGCGCGTCCGGGGTACGCGCCGCCGCCGGTGCGGCGGGCGGAACTGGGCGGTCTGTCGTCCCTGCACGGCGCCGTGCTGCTGGCGGAACGAGAGGAGGCCCACCGTGGCCGGACGAGGTGAGCAGGCCGTCAAGGTGGAACTGGGCGAGCGCGCCTACGAGGTGCTGATCGGGCCCGGGGTGCGCGCCGCGCTGCCCGGGGTCGTCGCCGGGATCGGGGCGCGGCGCGCGGTCGTCGTCTCGGCCAGGCCGCCGGAGTGGACGCCCGACCCCGGGGTGCCGTCCACGGTGGTCCAGGCGCGGGACGGGGAGGTCCACAAGACGCTGGCGTGGGTGGAGGAGCTGTGCCGGCGCTTCGCCGACGCCGGGCTGACCCGCTCGGACGCGGTCGTCTCCTGCGGCGGCGGCACCACGACCGACGCCGTGGGGCTGGCGGCGTCCCTCTACCACCGGGGCGTGGCCGTCGTGCACCTGCCGACCTCGCTGCTGGCGCAGGTGGACGCCAGCGTCGGCGGGAAGACCGCGGTGAACCTGCCGCAGGGCAAGAACCTCGTCGGGGCGTACTGGCAGCCCCGCGCGGTCCTCTGCGACACCGACTACCTGGAGACGCTGCCCGAGCGCGAGCGGGTCAACGGGTACGGGGAGATCGCGCGCTGCCACTTCATCGGCGCGGGCGACCTGCGCGGGCGACCCGTCGAGGAGCAGATCGCCGCGAGCGTCGCGCTCAAGGCCGCGATCGTGGCCGCCGACGAGCGGGACGCGGGGCCCCGGCACCTGCTCAACTACGGGCACACGCTCGGCCACGCGCTCGAACGCGCGACCGGCTACCGGATGCGGCACGGCGAGGCGGTGGCGGTCGGGACGGTGTTCGCGGGCCGGCTCGCCGGGCTCCTCGGCCGGATCGGCCCGGACCGCGTCGCCGAGCACCGCGCGGTCGTCGCGGCCTACGGGCTGCCGACCGCGCTGCCCGCCGGCGCCGGACGCGACGCGGGCGCGCTCGTCGACCTCATGCGGCGGGACAAGAAGGCCACGGACGGGCTGGCGTTCGTGCTGGACGGCCCGCGCGGCGCCGAGCTGGTGCGCGACGTCCCCGAGTCGCGGGTCGCCGCCGCGCTCGCGGCGATGCCGGTCGGGGAGGGCTGAGATGGGGCGGATCACCGGGACCACCCGGCTGCTGGCCGTGCTGGGCGACCCGATCGAGCAGGTCCAGGCCCCGGCGCTGGTCAACGCGCTGCTGGAGCGGGTCGGCCGGGACGCCGTCCTCGTCCCCGTGCACGTGCGCCCGGCCGACCTGGCGGAGGTCGTCGCTGGGCTGCGGCGCGTCGGCAACCTGGACGGCCTGCTCGTCACCGTCCCGCACAAGATCGAGATCTGCCGGTACGCGGACGAGCTGGCCCCGGCGGCGGCGTTCACCGGCAGCGCGAACGCCCTCCGCCGCGAGGCCGGCGGGCGTTGGCGCGCGGACAACTTCGACGGCGCCGGCTTCGTCGGCGGGCTGCGCGGCGCCGGGCACGACCCGGACGGCCGCCGGTTCGCGCTGGTCGGCGCCGGCGGGGCCGGAGCCGCCGTGGCGGCGGCGCTCCTGGAGGCCGGCGCCGCGCACCTGTCGGTCTGCGACACCGACCCCGGCCGCCTCGACGCCCTGCTCCGCCGCCTCGCCGGGCGCTGGCCGGGCCGGGTGACCGGCTCGGCCGCGCCGCGCGTGCGGGACGCCGACGTCGCGGTCAACGCGACCCCGCTCGGGCTGCGCCCGGACGACCCGCTGCCGTTCGACCCCGCCGCGCTGCGTCCCGGCGCCGTGGTCGCCGACATCATCATGCGGCCCCGGGAGACCCGGCTGCTGCGGGCGGCCGCCGCGCTCGGGCTCGCCGTCCATCACGGAATCCACATGCTCGATCACCAGCTGGAGTGTTATGCAGACTTCTTCCGTATCGACCGCTGACGCCTTCCCAATACAGATAAACTCGATAGAATTAGTATGAAATATGAAGAGTCGAGACGAGCGAGAGGGGGATCCCCTTGCGATTCAGCCTGCTCGGCCCGCTGGAGGCGCGGCGAGACGACCGGCCCGTCCCGCTCGGCGGGGTCAACCAGCGCGCGGCCCTGGGCTTCCTGCTGCTGCACGCCAACACCGTGGTGTCCACCAGCGACCTCATCCGCGCGCTCTGGGACGATCCCGTGCCGCCCACCGCGCGCAAGATGGTGCAGAACGCGATCGCCGCCGTGCGCCGCGCGCTCCCCGCGGACGGGCAGGTGGCGCTCCGGACCGCCCCGCCCGGCTACCTGCTCCGCGTGGATCCCGGCGACATCGACGTGACCCGCTTCCACGCGCTGGTGGACCGGGGCCGCGCCGACTTCCGGGCGCAGCAGTGGGAGCCCGCCGCCCGGCGGCTGCGTGAGGCGCTCGCGCTCTGGCGGGGGCCCGCGATGGCCGACGTGACCGAGACCGGCACCGTCTGGCCCGAGCTGACCATGCTGGAGGAGACCCGGCTGGCCGCGCTGGAGGACTGCCTGGAGGCCGAACTCGCCCTCGGCCGCCACCACGCGCTGATCGGCGAGATGACGTCACTGGCCGAGGAGGAGCCCGCGCGCGAGCGGCTGTGCGGCCTGCTCATGCTGGCGCTCTACCGCTGCGGGCGGCAGCCCGAGGCGCTGGCCGCCTACCAGCGCCTGCGCGACATCCTGCGGGACGGCTTCGGCCTCGACCCCGCGCCCGAGCTGCGGGACCTGGAACGGGACATCCTCAACCAGCACCCCGGCCTGGCCCCGCCCCTGCGCACGGCGCGCGACGCGGCGGTGACCATCGAGGGCGCGGTGGCCGCCGAAGGCGCGGAGGCCGCCGCGCCGGCACCGGAGCGGGCTCCCGCTCCCGCGGGCACGCGGCGCTCCGTCTCCGAGCGCAAGCGCGCGAGCGTCCTGCAGGTGCGCACCCGCGTGGACGTGGGCTACGGCGACTCCGAGTGCGTGGACGAGGCGCTCAACGAACTGGCCCGCGTCATCAACGAGGAGGCCCGGCGCTACGGCGGGCTGGTCCGCGAGACGCTGGGCTCGGTGCGTCCGGTCGTGTTCGGCTTCCCCCGCTCCCACGAGGACGACCCGGAACGTGCCATCCACGCGGCGCTCGCCATCCGCGAGCGGATCACGCGGCGGGTCTCGGCGTTCCTCGGCGTCCAGATCGCGATCGCCACCGGCGAGGTCCTCGCGACCTACCGCGACGAGGGCGACACCGTCCCGGCGCAGCTGTCGGGGACGGTGCCGCACGCGGCCGAGCAACTGCTGGCGCACACCCCGCCCGGCACCATCCGGGTGTGCCGCGCGACCGCCCGCGCCGCCGGCCTGCCCCCGCTCCCCGAGGGCGACGACGTCGCCGCGGCCGGGCGCGAGCTGACGCTGCCGCCGCCCGCCCCGGCGCCCCCCTCGGCCGGCACCGGCGCACCGCTCCTCGGCCGGGACCGCGACCTCGCGATCCTCCGCGGCCTGCTGGGCGACGTGGAGCGCAGGCAGCGCCCGCACATGGCCACCATCCTCGGCGAGCCCGGCATCGGCAAGAGCCGCCTCATCGCCGAGTTCGTCGCGGGCCTGCCCGGGCCCGTGCTCGTCGGCCGCACCCCGCCGTACGCGGGCGAGCCCCTCGCGCCGCTCGCCGACACGCTGCGCTCGCTGCCGGACGGCGCGGACCCGGCCCTGCGGATCGAGCGGGCGCCGGCCGAGGCCGGCGGGGCGGAGTGGCGCCGCCACATCACCGGCCTCGCGCTCGACACCCCTGTGACGATCGTGCTGGAGGACCTGCACCGGGCCGACGGCGCGCTGCTGGACCAGGTCGAGGACCTGACCGAGCGGCTCCCCCCGGTCCCGCTCCTGATCGTGGTGACGGCCCGGCCCGAGCTGCGGCAGTCGCGGCCGCGCTGGGGGTGCGGCAAACGCGACGTCACCACGCTCACCCTGGACACGCTCTCCCCCGAGGACGCGGGCGCGCTCCTGCCCCGCGCCTCCGACCCCCAGGTGCTCGGCCTGGTCGGCGGCAACCCCCGGCACGCGGAGGAGTACGCGCGCGCCGTCCGCGCGTGCACCGGCGGCGCGAACGACGGCGCCCCGCCCGTCCCCGCTCGGCTGCGCGCCCTGCTCACCGCCCGCATCGACACGCTCTCGCTCCCCGAGCGCGCGGTCCTGCGGGACGCCACGTTCTTCCAGGGCCGGGTGCGGGTCGAGGGCGTCGCCGCCCTCTCCGGCCGCACCACCGAGGAGACCGCCGAGATCCTCTACGCCCTGGAGCGCAAGGACTTCCTGGTCCGATGGCGCCCCATCACCACGCCCCTGGTCCCCTCCGGCTGCTTCTGGGGGGAGGACCCGCCGCGCGCCCCGGAACGGGCCAGCGACCGCGAGTACTCCTTCCGCCAGCCGCTCCTGCGCGAGATCGCGCACGCCCAGCTCCCACGCAGCCAGCGGATCGCCGGGCACCGGCGCGCGATCGCCTGGATCGCCACGCTGCCCCCCGGCGAGGTCGACCTCCTCGTCCACCACTACCGCCAGCTGGTGGTCCTCAACTCCCCGCAGCTCGCGAACGACGTCGCGCGGCAGGCGCGGCACGCGCTGCTGGACGCCGAGCGCCGCGCGACCGCCGCGGGCGCCCACGACACCGCCGCCCGCTGCCGGCGGGCCGCACGCGACCTGCGTCCGGCGCCGCCGCCCCGGCCGGCGCCCGCCCGCGCCGCGTCCCGCCGCGTGCGGCGCGTGGGCGACCCGCCCGTCGCCAGCTACAACTGACCGTCCGGACGGCGGTCGCGCGGCAGCGTCAGCGCGACCGCCGCCGCGAGCGCGACCAGCACCGCGCCCGCGACGAAGCCGAGCCGGTAGCCCTCGGTCAGCGCGGCGCGCCGGGCGGCGCCGGCGGCGCCCTCGTCACCGGTCGCGGCGGCGGCCAGCGCCGCCATGGCCGCGAGCCCGAGCGCGCCGCCGACCTGCTGCGCCGTGCCGGTCACGCCGGAGCGGACCCCGGAGTCGGCGTCGGACGCGCCGGTCATCGCGAGCGCGGTCGCCGCCGGGAGGACCAGGCCCGCCGAGACGCCGAGCACCAGCATCGCGGGCAGCGCGTCGACCGCGAACGCGCCCGCGTCCGGCACGCGGGCCAGCCAGCCGAACGCGAGGATCCCGGCGCCCAGCCCCGCGAGCAGCACCCGCCGCACGCCGAGCCGGACGATCAGCGGCCCGGCGAGCCCCAGCGAGGTCGCCCCGATCACGGCCGAGGCCGCCAGGTAGGCGAGCCCGGTCTCCAGCGAGTCCAGGCCGAGCACCTCCTGGAGGTAGAGCGTGACGAGGTACTGGAACCCGAACATCGCGCCGACGAACAGGGCCTGGAGCAGGTTCCCTCCCGACAGCGCCCGGGACCGGAACATCGACAGCTCCAGCAGCGGGGCCGCGGCCCGCCGCTGCCGCAGCACGAAGCCCGCCAGCAGCGCCAGGCCCGCCGCCGCGAGCGCGGCGGAGACCCCCGCGCCGAAGCCGTCGGGCCCGAGACCGCCGATCGCGAGCACCAGCAGCATCAGGCCGCCGGTGACCAGCGCGGCGCCGAGCAGGTCGGCCCCGCCGTCCCGGCCGCCGCCGTGGTCGGGGGCCAGCGTCCGGCGGCCGAAGGCCAGCAGCAGCGCGCCGATCGGGAGGTTCACCAGGAACATCCACCGCCACCCGGCCAGCTCGGTGAGCACGCCGCCGCCGAGCGCGCCGACCGACCCGCCGCCCGCGGCCACGAACGCGATCACGGTGATGGCCCGGACCCGCTCCCGGCCCTCGGGGAACAGCACCACGACCATCCCGGTGATCACCGAGCCCGCCATCGCGCAGCCCACGCCCTGGACGAACCGCGCGGCCACCAGCGGCGCCGCGCTCCCGGCCGCGCCGCACAGCGCGGACGCGGCGGTGAACACCGCGATGCCGCCGAGGAAGACCCGGCGCCGTCCGAACAGGTCGCCGAGCCGCCCGCACAGCAGCAGGAGCCCGCCGAAGGCGACGAGGTAGCCGTTGACGACCCAGGACAGCTCGGCGCCGGCCAGGCCGAGGTCCTCGCGGATGCGCGGCAGCGCCACCGCGACGCCGGTGCCGTCGACGATCAGCATGAGCTGGCCGGTGGCCAGCACCGCGAGGGCCGGGCGGCCCGAGCGCGCCGTTCTCACCGCGGTCTCCGCGACGTCCATCGAGCCCCCTTCTTTGCCGCCGATTGTTCCGCCCGCGATCCAATTCGGGTAGAGGGAACATCGGTGTTACCACGGGAAGGAAAAGTGCCTTCTTTCGCCGCCCGCGGAGATCGTGAACAATTGGGTTCAGCCGAAAGACAGGGAACGGGAAATGACAAAGATCGCCATTATCGTCGGTAGCACGCGGCCGGGCCGGATCGGCCGTGCGGTGGCGGACTGGGTGCACCTGGTCGCCTCCAAGCGCACCGAGGCCGAGTACGAGGTCGTCGACATCGCCGACCACGGCCTGCCGCTCTACGACGAGCAGATCCCCGCGGCGGTCGGGCAGTACGCCGGCGACCACACCAAGGGCTGGGCCGAGGTCGTCGCCGGGTACGACGGCTTCGTCGTGGTGACCCCCGAGTACAACCACGCGCCGCCCGCCGCCCTGAAGAACGCGTTCGACTTCGTCTACGCCGAGTGGGCCAACAAGGCGGTCGGCTTCGTCGGGTACGGCGCGGTCGGCGCCGCGCGGGCCGTCGAGCACCTCAAGCTGGTCGCGACCGAGCTGAGCCTGGCGTCGGTGGCCGCGCAGGTCACCCTGCTGATCCCCGGGGACTTCCCGAGCTACCCCGAGTTCACGCCGCAGGAGTTCCGCGAGGCGGAGCTGGAGCGCGTGCTGACCCAGGTCGAGTCCTGGTCGAAGGCGCTGGCCACCGTCCGGGCCGCCTGACGCCCTCCCCAGATCCCCCCGCGCGTGGGCGCGGGCACCCTCCCGCCGGGTGCCCGCGCCCACGTGTGTCCGAGGTCTTCCGTGGTCTTCCGTGCGTCTTCCGTGCGTCTTCCGTGCGTCCGAGGTCTTCCGTTCCTCAGGGGACGTCCAGCCGCGTCCCGTACAGGCGCGCGACCCGCAGCCTGATCACCAGCCTGCGGTCGGCGACCATCTGCTCCAGGAACGCCTTCTCGTCGGCGGCCTCCGCGAACGGCGGCTGGAGTGCGAGCAGCTCGCGGCCGGCGGGGTCGCCGGGCGCCTCGCTGACGGCCGACAGCTCGGCCCGCCCCTGCGCGACGGCGAAGGCCAGATAGTCGGCGCTGGTCACATACAGCGCCGCGCGGGGGTCGTGGCGCAGCCGCCGCACCTTGGCCCGGTCGGCGGTGGTGCTGATCCGCGCCGTCCGCTCCACCGGGTCCCAGTGGTAGGCGACGGTGGACAGGTGCGGGTGGCCGTCGCGCTTGTTCGCGGCCAGCGCGCCCATCGCGTGCCCGGCCACCAGCGCCGTCAGCTCCTCGTCGGACAGGGGCAGCGGCCCCGGCCCCTGCCCCGGCCCGTACGTCACTTCTGCGTCTCCGGCGGGAACGGGATCACCTTGTGCGGGACGATCTGGACGACCACCCGCGACACGTCGTCCACGTCGTGGACCTCGTCGAGGTACTTCAGCGTCAGCTCGTCGGCCAGTTCCTTGCCGCCGCCCTCCAGCACCTTCGCGGTGCCGCGGATCTCGATCGAGACGATCGGGTTCTCGATGTCGAACACCGACACGTTGACCCTCGGGTCGCGGGAGATGTTGCGCTCGGTGCGGCGGCCCGCGTGGGTCACGAACAGCAGGGAGTCGTCCTCGCCGCGTTTGATCAGGACGATCGAGGAATGCGGGCTCCCGTCCTCGTTCACCGTGGCGACGACGGGGAAATTCTTGTTGTCGATGAATGCCCGTGTCCGCTCATCGAGTTTCTCAGCCATGCGATGAATGTATAAGCCGTGGTGGGCGCGGGACTCCCCTGATCACCCCCCTACTGCACCGCTTGCGGAGGGAGGGGATCCAGCCATGCTCCGGTCAGCTCGGCGACCGCCGCGCCGTCGGCGTCCGCCAGTTTCCGGGCGACGAGCGCGCGGGTGTCGGCGGCGGTCTGGACGCGCGCCGGCGGGTCCTCGGCGGCGAGCACGTCCACGATGGCGGCGGCGACGTCGGCGGCCGTCTGCGTGGCGGGGAGGCCGGGCAGCGTCCCGCCTCGCGCGGCGGCGTTGTCGAAGTAGCGTCGCAGCAGCTTCTCGTAGGGGCCCGCCTCGGCGAACAGGCGCGCCCAGTCGGTGCGGCGGACCGCGTCCGTGCTCAGCGGCCCCGGCTCCACGATCGACACCGCGACGCCGAGGCGCCGCGCCACCGGCGCGAAGCCCTCCAGGACGCCCTCCAGCGCGAACTTCGACCCGCAGTAGGCCTCCTGGAACGGCAGCCCGAGCGCGCCCGCGACGCTGCCGACCGCGACGAACCTGCCGCCCCCGGCGCGCAGGTGCGGCAGGGCGGCCTTGAGCAGCGCGACCGGGCCGAACACGTTCACGTCGAACGTCCTGCGGTAGCTCGCGAGGTCCTCGCGCTCGAAGGTGTCGACGCCGGTGACGCCCGCGCTGCTGACGATCGCGTGCAGGCCGCCGTGGCGGGCCGCGACGCCGTCCACGAACCCGGGCAGCGACTCCTCGTCGGTGACGTCCAGCTCCGCGACGTCGACCTCGGCGCCGGTCCGGGCGACCAGCTCGTCGAGGCCCGCGACGCGGTCGAGGGAGTGGACGGAGGCCACGACGCGGTATCCGCGCCCGGCGAGCGCGACCGCCGTGCTCGCCCCTACCCCCGATCCGCTGCCGGTGACGATCACCGCTCCGGTGGGCGGGCTCGCGGTCATGACGCCTCCTGTCGCGCCGGGCGGGCGAGGCGGGTCTCCAGGACCTCGGCCGCCCGGCGCGCGCCCCCGGCGGCCCGCGCGTGCGCCTGCAACTCCCGCACGCGCGCCCGGACCGCCTCGTCCGAGGCGACCGCCTCAACCTCCGCCACGAGCCGGTCGGCGTCCAACGCGGACGGCGGGATCACGCGCCCGGCGCCGAGTTCGAGGGTCCGCTCGGCGTAGGGCAGGAAGTCCGGGGCCGGGGGGACGATGACGACGGGCGTCGCGGTGTGCCACGCCTCGACCAGCGAGCCGCTGCCGCCGTGCGTCACGAACACCTCCGCGTGCTCCAGCACGCCGACGCCCGAGACCCAGCGGTGGACCTCCACGTTCGGGGCGAGCGCGGCGATCCGCTCGACGTCGGCGTCGGCGAGCCCGTCCCCGACCGTCACGACCACGTGCCAGTCACGGCCGGAGAACGCGCGGGCGACGGTCTCGAAGAATCCGGCGTCGCCGTTGCGTACGCTGCCCAGCGACACCAGCGCCACCCGGGACGCGCCCGCCGGGGGATCCCAGGTGCCGAGGAAGTCGCGTCCGCCGACGCTCGGCCCGACGAAGTGGACCAGCTCGGGGTCGAACGTCTCGTACGCGGGCTGGAGCCGGGACGGGACGAACGCGATCGTCAGCTCCTCCACCCGCCGCGTGCTCCACAGGAAGTCGCCGACCTGGTCGCCGAGCCCGAACCCCTCCAGCGCCCCGGCGATCTCCTCCACCGGGTCGGCGAGGCGGGCGTCCGGCGCGAGGCGGTCCCGGTGCTCGATGTAGGAGTAGTGCTCGTTGGACACCACGCTCGGGGTCAGCAGGACGGGCGGCAGTCCCCATGTCCTGGACAGGATCCGGCCCGCCTGGAACGCGGCCTCGTCGTAGGCGACGGCGTCGGGGCGCTCGTCGCCGAAGTGCTCGCGCGCGGCGCGCAGGATCGCGAGGTTCTCGCGGAAGAACGCGCGGGTCGCGGCGGCGGGGTCGTCCTCGGACAGGCTGGTGAGCGGGTCCAGGGAGGCGTAGGCGACCACCTCGGCGCCGAAGCGCCGGACCCGCTCGGCCAGCCCGTCGGCGACCACGTAGGTGACCCGGTGCCCGCGCCGGACCAGCTCGCTCACGAGGTCGAGCTTCGGCAGCACGTGCCCGTTCGAGGGGATGTCGAGGAACAGCAGATGCAGGCTCATGGGATGCTCCGATCTGTCGTATCGGCTGTGAGCGCCGTGTCCGGGCCGGTCTCTTGTGAGGGGGCGGTCCCCCACACCCGCCGCGTCAGGCCGTACACGTCGCGGGCCGCGGCCTCCGACACCAGCCCGTCGCGCACGTCGGCGCGGACGGCCGCGCGCGACCGCTCCCGGGGGTCGCCGTAACCGCCGCCGCCCGAGGTGTGGATCTCGATGACGTCGCCGCGTCCGAGCACGAGCGTGCTGTTGGTGCGCGGCACCGTGACCCGCCCATCCCGGTGGCGGACGACGCTCCGGTTCGCGGGGGCGGCGAGGCCGCCCGCCAGGCCGTAGGGGACGGTCTGCTCCAGCGCGCCCGACCCGATGCACACGACGCGGACGCCGTCCTGGTCGATGCGCCACCGCGAGAAGCCGCCGAGGCCGCCGCGCCACCGCCCCGCGCCCGCCGAGTCCGTCGCGAACCCCTGCTCCAGGACGGTCGCGGGCGCGCCGAGCTCGTGCAGTTCGACGTCCACCTCGCGGCCGCCGCCCATCGCGACGGGCGGGCCGATCGCGTCCCACCCGTCGAACCCGAGCACGGCCCCGGAGCCGCCCTTGAGCGCGCCGGTGGCGCCGAACGCGCGGCCGGTCCGCTCGTCGACCCCGACGGCGGCGAACGCGTAGCCCCGGCACCAGCCCGCATGGGTGATCGCCGGGTCGGCCCGCGACAGCGCCAGCCACACGGTCTCGACGATCGCCTCGCACGCGGTGATCGTGCACAGCGTGGTCGCGGCCGGTTCGACCGCGTGCGTGATCGTGCCGGGCCGGGTGCGGATCTCGACCGCCGCCAGGGCGCCGCCGTCGCGGCGCTGCGCGGGGTCGGTCACGCCGAACAGCGCGAGGAGCACCGAGGCGACGGTGTTGGCGCGGGTCGAGTTGGCGTAGCCGACGACCTGCGGGTCCGAGGCGGTGAAGTCGAACACGGCGCGGTCCCCCGCCACGGTGAGCGCGAGCCGGACCGCGATGGGCTCGCGGTGGTGCTCGCCGCCGTCGTCGAGGTGCCGGACGGCCTCGTAGGTCCCGTCCGGCCAGCGCGCGATCTCCGCGCGCATGTGCCGGGCCGAGGCGGCGAGCTGGATCCGCACGGCCTCCAGCACCGGCTCGACGCCGAACGCGTCGAGCATCGCGAGCAGCTCGCGCTCCCCGATCGAGGCCGCGCCGATCTGGCAGTGCAGGTCGCCCTCGACCGCGTCGCGCAGCCGCAGGTTCAAAAGGATCAGGTCCCAGACGTCGTCCTGCCGCTCGCCGCCCCGGTACAGCCGGACGGGCGGGATCCGCAGCGCGTCCTCGTAGCAGTCCCGGGCGCCGGGGTTGTAGCCGATCTCCCCGCCGCCGCCGACGTCGGCGTGGTGCCCCTTGGTCGCGGTCCAGAAGCGCAGGACGCCCCGGTGGAAGACGGGTTTGAGGACGGTGACGTCGGGCGGGTGGTTGTTGCCGTGGTAGGGGTCGTTGAGGACGAAGACGTCGCCCTCGCCGACGTCCCCGGCGAACTTGGCGAGCACGCCCTCGTAGGCGCTCGGGAGCGAACCGGCGAGCACGGGGATGAAGTCCTTGGTGGCGATCCAGGCGCCGTCCGCGTCGAAGATCCCGGTCACGAAGTCGCGGCTCTGGAACGCCGCCGACCGGCAGGACCGGAGCATCGCGTCGGCCATCCGCTCGGCGATCGCGTGCAGCCGGTTGCCGACCACCGAGGCCAGGATCGTCCCCGTCATCGGACCGCCTCCAGACGGGTCTCCCGCAGCGCGGCCAGCACCTCGGCCCGTTCGCGGTCGGCGGCGAACACGAGCGTGGTGCCGTTCGCGGTGACCTCGAACGCGAACCCGGGCGGGACCACGATGGTCGTGCCCGCTCCCGCCAGCAGCGCGGGACCCTCCTGGCGCTCGTCCACGGGCACCGACCGCACGCTCCGGACGGGCACCTCCCGGAACGCGCCGTCGAACCACGCGCGCCGCACGCCGTCCGGCTCCACCGGCCCGGACGGGGCGGGCGCGCTCCGGGGCGCGGCGGTGGGCGTGCGGGCTTCGAGCCGCAGGTTCACGACCTCCACCGGCACCTCCGGTTGCGCGAAGCCGTAGAGCCGGTCGTGCAGCCGGTGGAACCGCTCGACGAGCCCGGCGACCGCCGCCGCGCCGCCGCTCGGCACGGCCGGGAACGGCACCGTGATCTCGTGGACCTGGCCGATGTAGCGGACATCGGCGAGCCGGGTGAACTCCACGCTCGGGCCCGCGTCGGCGGCGCCCTCCAGCACGGCGAAGGCGGCGTCGACCTCGGCGGCGTCGACGCCCGTGGCGCGCGGGTCGCGGCCCCGGCCCAGCAGCGTGCGGACGTGGTAGCTGACGAGGTCGGCGCGGAGCATGCCCCGCGCGCACAGCACCGACGCGCCCGCCGGGACCACGACCAGCGCGATCCCGAGGTCGCGGGCCAGCTCCACCGCGTGCACCGGCCCCGCGCCGCCGGCCGCGACCAGGGCGAGCCGCCCCGGGTCGAGGCCGTGTCTGGCGGTCGCGAGCCGCAGGCTGTCGGCCATCTCGGCGTTGACCGCCCGGTGCACGCCCGCCGCCGTCTCGACCGTCCCGAGCCCGAGGTCGCGCCCGAGGGCCTCGACCGCGCTGGCCGCCAGGTCCGCCGACGGCACGAGGCCCTCGCCGAATCCGCCCGCCAGGTAGCCGAGGAGGAGGTCGGCGTCGGTGACCGTGGCGAGCCGTCCGCCGCGTCCGTAGCTCGCCGGGCCGGGGTCGGCCCCCGCGCTCTCGGGGCCGACGCGCAGCAGCCCCCCGGCGGTCGCCCGGGCGATCGACCCGCCGCCCGCGCCGATCGTGCCGATGTCGAGCATCGGCACCGAGACCGGATGACCCGCCGGTTCGGCGCGCGTCGTGATGCCGGTGACGCCGCCGGACGACAGGCTCACCTCGAAGCTCGTCCCGCCCATGTCGACCGCCATCGCCTCGGGCACGCCGAGTTCGGCGACGACGTCCGCGACGGCGGCGGGCGCGCCCGCCGGTCCCGACAGGAGCGTGTTCACCGCGCGCTCGGCGGCCCGCTCCAGGGGGACGACCCCGCCGTTGGACTGGACGATCAGCACCGGGCCCGGGTAGCCGAGGGCGGCCAGCCGGCCGGCGAGGCGGTCGAGGTGGTCGCGCAGCACCGGCCCGACATAGGCGTTGAGCACGGTCGTCGAGGTGCGTTCGAACAGCCGGACCTCGGGCGCCACCCGCGACGACACCGACAGGAACACGCCGGGCAGCTCCGCGGCGAGGATCTCCGCCGCGCGCCGCTCGTGCGCGTCGTTGAGGTAGGAGAACGCGAAGCAGACGGCGACCGAGGCGACCCCGGCCTCCCTGAAGCGGCGCGCGGCGCGGAGCACGCCGTCCTCGTCCAGCGGCGTCGTCACCTCGCCGGTGCGGTCGAGCCGCTCCCGCGCGGTCTCGATCAGACGGCGGGGCACGAGGGGCGGCGGTGGGGCGGAGCGCGAGTCGAACTGGTCGGCGCGGGCGCCCTGCCGCGCGAGCAGGACGTCGCGCAGCCCGTGCGTGGTCAGCAGGCCGGTCCGCGCGCCGGTGCCGGTGACCAGCGCGTTGGTCGTGATCGTGGTGCCGTGCACGATGACGCCGGTGCGGCCGAGCAGTGCGCGCAGCGGCAGCCCCGCCTTCGCCGCGAGCCCGCCGAGCCCGGTGACCAGGCCGTCCGCGGGCTCGGACGGGGTGGAGCCGGTCTTGTGGTCCAGCTCCATCCCGTCCGGGCCGAGCAGCGCCAGGTCGGTGAACGTGCCTCCGACGTCGACGGCGACGCGGTAGGGGCGGTCGGTCACGACAGCCAGACGTCCAGCAGCGCGGGCAGCCGCGCGTCGGCGTCCAGCGCGAAGCCGTGCACCTTCTTGCCCACCGCGACCACGGCGGTGTCCTCCACCAGCGGGGTGAACAGGCCCTCGGCGAGGACGCGGCGCTGGGCGTCGGCGACCAGCCTGCCCCGGGCCGCCTGGTCGGTGGTGGTCGCCTGCTTCTCCAGCAGCGGCTGCAGCGCCGCGTCCTGGACGTTGAAGAAGTTCGGGGGCGCGCTGGTGAACGTGCTGGCCAGGCCGACCCCGGCGTCCGGTCCCCCGGCGACGCCCGACAGGAACAGGTCCCACTTGTTCCGCGCCTTGAGCGCCTCCACCGACTGCGCGGCGGTCACCAGCTCGGGCTTCAGCTCGACGCCGATCTTCTTGTACCGGGCGGTGACGAGCTCGACGAGCGGCTGGTCCCAGGGGTTGCCGCGGTTGAGCCAGCCGAGCTTGAGCGTGAGGCGCCTGCCGTCCTTGGCCCGGATGCCGTCGCCGCCGGGCGCCCAGCCCGCCTTGTCGAGCAGCGCCGCCGCTGCCGCCTCGTCGGGCTTCAGCAGCGCGCTCTGGTCGGAGTGCCCGATCACCGCGCCGGTGACGACGCTGGTCGGCACGCCCCACTCGGAGGTGAGCAGCGTGTCGCGGATCTGCTTGGCGTCCACCGCCTTCACCAGCGCCTGCCGGACGGCCGGGTCCTTCAGCGGCGCCCGGTCGGCGCCGGTCACCACCAGGCCCTCGGCGAGCCGGGGCAGCCGCTGCGCGACGATCCCGAACCCGGCGGCGCGCACCGGCGCGATGTCGGAGGGGTTGAGCGCGCCCGCGAGCTGGACCTGGCCGGTCTTCAGCGCGCCGGTCCGCACGCTCGGCTCGGCGATGATCCGGTAGACGACCTTGTCGAGGTAGGCGTCGCCGTCGTGCCTCCGGGTCTTCGGCCCCCACTTGTAGCCGGCCCGCCTGGTGAGCACCACCTGGCTGTTGCGGACGTAGGAGCGGAGCACGAACGGGCCCGTCCCGATCACCTTGTCGAAGCGGTCCGCGATCGGCAGCGCCAGCGTCTTCGGCGCGAGGATGCCGAACCCGGGGTTGGTCACCCACAGCGGCCACGTCGGGTACGGCTTGGCGAACCGCTGCACGACCGTCCGCTCGTCGGGGGTGCTCGTCCCCTTGTAGCCGCCCTGGTCGAGCAGCGACAGCGGCGTCGACCCCACGGACGCGGCCCGGTTGGTGATGACGTCGTCGAAGTTGTCCTTGACGACCTTCGCGGTCAGCGGCGTGCCGTCGGAGAACGTCACCCCCTGCCGCAGCGTGAAGGTGAACTCGGTCGCGTCGGCGTTGGCCCGGAACGACTCGGCCAGCCAGGGCACCGGCTGCTTGGTCGCCGGGTCGAGCGCGAGCAGCGAGTCGACGATCGGCCGCGCGACCTCGCGGACCAGCGGCGTGACCGCGCGCGGGTAGATGCTGACGGGGTCGCCGCCGAGCGCGACGGTGAGGGTGCCGCCCGACTTGGGCGGGCCCGCCGCCCCCGAGCCCCCGGCCGACGTCCCGCCGCCGCAGGCGGCCAGCAGCAGCGCGGCGGCCGCCGCCGTGACGGATATCTTTACTTTTCCGACCGATATTGTTCGGAACACGGTTCGGGCTCGCTCTCCTTGTGGTGGTGGCTGTGTCTCGTGGTGGCCGGCGCCGGTTTCAGCGGCGGCCGGGGATCGCGTCGAGCAGCTCCCGCGTGTAGGCGTGCCGGGCCCCCGCGAAGATCTGCTCGGTGGGGCCGGACTCGACCAGCCGGCCCCGGCTCAGCACGCCCACCTCGTCCGCGATGTGCCGGACCACCGCCAGGTCGTGCGAGATGAACAGGTAGCTCACGCCCAGTTCGGCCTGGAGCGCGGCGAGCAGGTCGAGGATCTGCGCCTGCACGGAGACGTCGAGGGCGGACACGGGCTCGTCGCACACGAGCAGCTCGGGGTTGAGCACGAGCGCCCGCGCGATCGCGACCCGCTGCCGCTGCCCGCCCGACAGCTCGGCCGGCCGGCGGCGCAGCACCGAGGAGGGCAGCGCGACCAGGTCGACCAGCTCCGCCGCGCGGCGGCGGCGCTGCGCCCGCGAGCCCAGCCCGAAGGACGCGAGCGGGTCGGTGACGATCCGCTCGATCGGCCGCCGGGGGTCCAGCGAGGCGAACGGGTTCTGGTGGACGATCTGCATCCGGCGCCGCAGCAGGCGCTGCGCGCCGCCGCGCGAGCCGGTGATGTCCTCCCCGCCGAGGAACACGCGCCCGGCGGTGGGGTCGGCCAGCCGGAGGATCAGCCGCGCGGTGGTCGACTTCCCCGACCCCGACTCCCCGACCAGCCCGTACGTCCTGCCCCGGGGGATCGCGAAGCTCACGTCGTCCACGGCCCGTACGGTGCCGGACGAGCGGGGCGCCCGGAACTCCTTGACGAGCCCCTCCACGCGCAGGACCGGCCCGTCCGCCACGACGTCGGGGACGGCGTCCGGGAGGGCGTCGGGCTTCACCGCGAACGGGTCGCCGGGCGCGCCGCCCGGGACGGCGGTGAGCCGCACGCGGCGCGGACGCGGCGTCCGCGCGAGCCCGGGCGCCGCCTCGATCAGCGACCGCGTGTAGGGGTCGCGGGGGTCCGACAGCACCTCCCCGGGCGTGCCGCGCTCCACGATCGCGCCCGACCGCATCACCAGGACGCGGTCGGCGCGCTCGGCCGCGACGCCCAGGTCGTGGGTGATCAGCAGCAGGCCGGTGCCCGACTCGCGGACCAGCCCGCCGATGTGGTCCAGGACGCGGCGCTGCACGGTGACGTCGAGCGCGCTCGTCGGCTCGTCGGCCACGATGAGCCGGGGCCGCGCCGCGATCGCGATCGCGATGAGGACCCGCTGGCGCATCCCGCCCGACAGCTCCGAGGGGTAGCGGCGCGCCTGGGCCTCCGGGTCGGGGAGGCCCGCGTCGGCGAGCAGGCCGAGGGCGCGCGTCCGGGCGGCGCCGCGGTCGGCGTCCCCCGCCAGCCGCACCGCCTCGGCGACCTGCGCGCCGACCCGCTGGACGGGGTTGAGCGACGTGCCGGGGTCCTGCGGGATGAGTGCGATCTCCCGTCCGCGCAGCTCGCGCCACCCGCGCTCGGGCAGCGCGGTCAGGTCCCGCCCGTCGAAGGCGATGCGCCCGCCGGTGACCCCGGCCGCGCGCGGGAGCAGGCCGAGCAGGGCGTAGGCGGTGGTGGACTTGCCCGAGCCGGACTCGCCGACGATCGCGACCGTCTCGCCCTCCCCCACCGTGAAGCTCGCCGACTCCACCGCGCGGACGACCGAGCGCCGCGTGCGGTAGCGGACCACCAGGTCCTCGACCTCCAGGAGACGCGGGTTCGTCACCGGCCCGTCCCTTCGTCCTCGAACGCGCGCGACACCCGGTTGGCGGCCAGCACGGTCAGCGCGACGACCGTGCCCGGCAGGATCGACAGCCACCACGCGCCGCCGAGGAAGTCGCGCCCGGAGGAGACCAGCGACCCCCATTCGGGTGTGGGCGGCTGGGCGCCGAAGCCGAGGAAGCTCAGCGTGGTCACGCCGAGGACCGCCTCGCCGAACAGCAGCAGGGTCAGCGCCCACACCGGGCCCATCGAGTTCGGCAGCACGTGGCGCAGCAGGACGCGGGTCCGCCGCGCGCCGCCGGTCCGCGCCGCCTCCACGAACCCGCTCGCCGACACGCGCAGCACCTCGGCGCGCGTCACCCGCGCCGTGCTGGCGATCGCGGCCACGCCGATGGCGAGGCCGACGTCGGCGGTGTCGCCCTTGCCGAGCACCGCGACCAGCATCAGCGCGAGCAGCAGCCCGGGGATCGACAGCAGCACGTCCACCAGCCGCATGATGACCAGGTCGGCGATGCCGCGCAGGAACCCGGCGAGCAGCCCGAGCAGCGCGCCCGCGCCCAGCCCGACCGCCGTCGCCAGCGCCGCCGCCGGCAGCGTCCGGCCCGTCCCGTGGACGGTCTCGTCGAACAGGTCGCGGCCGAGGCGGTCGGTGCCGAACGGGTGGCCGAGCGAGGGGGCCTGGAGGCGCGCGCCGGTGTCGACCTCCAGCGGGTCGCCCGGCGCGAACAGCGACGGCTCGACCGCCGCGACGACGACCAGGCCCACCCAGATGACGGACAGGACCAGCCAGGGATTGCGCAGGAGCCCGCGCAGCAGGTGCCGCGCGTGTCCCGGGCGGTCCGCCGGCTCCGGTTCCGGGACGTGCTCGCCGGTCGTGAGGGCGAGGTCGGTGGCGGGCATCCGGCTCACCCCCGTCCCGCGAACGTGAACAGCGCGAGGCGCCCGGACGGGCCGCGCCCCGGCGCGCGGCGCGCCGCCGCCAGCCGCGGATCGAGCACCTGGTAGAGCAGGTCGACGGCGAGGTTGACGGTGACGAACACCAGCGCGCCCAGCAGCACCACGCCCTGCACGACGGGCAGGTCCTCCGCCGACACCGCGCCCTGCGTGATCTGCCCGAGCCCGTTCCGCGAGAAAACCACCTCGACCACGATCGCGCCGGTGAGCAGCCCGCCCACCAGCAGCCCGGCGATGGTCAGCGTGGGCAGCGCGGCGTTGCGCAGCACGTGCCGGACGTTCACCCGCAGCGGCCCGGCGCCCTTGGCGCGGGCGACGTCCACGTAGTCCTTGCCCAGCTCGTCGGCCATGCTCCGGGCGAGGACCTGCCCGATCAGCGCGGCGGGCTGGACGGCGATGGTGGCGGCGGGGAGCACGAGGCCGCGCCAGCCGCCCTCCCCGATGGCGGGGAACACGTTCCAGGTGAAGGAGAGCCACTGCAACAGCAGCAGGCCCACGACGAACGGCGGGATCGCGACGCCCAGCGGCGGCAGCCCGAGCAGCGTCCGCCGCAGCCGCCGCGAGCCGGTCGCGTTGGCGAGGACCGCGAGGCCGGTCCCGAGGAGGGCCCCGAGCGCGAGCCCCGCGCCGGCCACCGCGAGCGTCGGCGGCAGCGCGTCCCCGATCAGCGAGCGCACCGGCTCGCCGGACTGGACCGACCGTCCGAGGTCGCCGTGCAGCGCGCCACCGAGCCCGGTCAGGTACCGCTCCGTCAGCGGGCGGTCGAGACCCATCTCATGCCGGAGCTGGTCGACCTGCTCCTCCGTGACCCCGCTGGTGGTGCCCGCGGCGATCGCGGCCGGGTCGCTCGGCAGCGCGTACAGGACGGTGAACGAGAGCGTGTACGCGGCCCAGAGCACGAAGACGCCCTGGAGCACCCGTCCGGCCAGAAAACGCGCCATCGATATGAAAAACCTCCCCCCGCCGGACAATCCGGCGAATTCCCCCGAACCCGCGATTCGATCCATGCAAAGGCTGCCGTGAACGGCACGGCGGAAACCCCTTTCGCGCCCCCCTATGCCACCCCTGAATCGGCGGGCTCGGCCCGGGCGGCGAACGCGTGGACGCCGGGACCGACCTCGGCGCGCGTCCCGTCCGGGAGGACGACCTCGGCCGTCGTGCCGGGCGGAACCGTCACCTCCAGCGAGAACCGGCCGCCCTCGATCCGCCACGCGGACCCGATCCGCCCATAGGGGCTGTCCTGCTTCACCTCGGCCCAGGTCAGGCCGCCGCCCGGACGCGGCGCGACCGTGAACCGCCGGTAGGCGGGCACGTCCTCGTCGAGCCGGACGCCGCCGACGTCGCCGTGCAGGAACTCGACCACGCTCGCGCGCGTGGGCATGTTCAGCGCCAGGTTCGTGCGGCCGTCGGGCGTGATGCCGTCCCAGACCTCCCAGAACGTGGTGCCGCCGTTGTCGATCACCGACATCCAGGACCGCGAGCCCCGCCGCAGCAGCAGCTCGTAGGCGAGGTCGAGGTGGCCGTTCGCGGCGAGGACCGGCAGCAGCAGGTGCGTGGTGGGCAGCCCGGTGCCGGGCCGGGTCCCGGCGGCGTGGATCAGCTCCACCAGCCGCGCGGTCGTCCGCGCCCGCAGGTCCGCCGGGACGAGCCCGTACGCCAGCGCGCGCAGGTGCGTGGCCTGGGTGTCGCAGGTCAGCGCCCCGTCCGGGGTGATGAACTCGGCCTGCCAGGCGGCGCGGACGCTCTCCGCGAGCAGCCCGTAGCGCTCGGCGTCGTCCGGGCGGCCGAGGATTCCGGCGATCCGCGACAGCAGCCGGGCCGACCGATGGAAGTAGGCCGTCGCGAACGCCGCGTGGTCGCGGGCCCGCATCTCCTCCACCACGGCGGCGGTGAACGACTCCAGGTCGGTGATCCGGGCGATCCGCTGCCGGGTCAGCGTCACCGGCGGTTTCGGCGGCCCCGGTTCGAGGTGCTCGCCGAAGTGGTAGCCGGTGTCCCAGAGGAACTCCTCGTGCGGCGCGGGTTCGGGGCGCGCGGCGCGCCGCACGGGGTGCCGCTCGTCCCGCGCGACCCGGGCCACGCGGTCGACCCACGCGGTCATCGAGGCGTACTGCCGCGCGAGCAGCCCGTCGTCGCCGTAGGCCCGCCAGGTCTCCCAGGGCACCGACACGGCCGCGTCGCCGAAGCCCGCCTGCCCGTGCGGGATCGCGAACCGCGCCGTCAGGCTGCCGGGGCCGAGGGGGTCGGGGGCGTAGTTGCGCACGGTGCCGTCCGGCCACTGGTCGGCGGCGAGGTCGGCCAGCCACTTCGCGCTCAGCCCGGACACGTCGTGCACGAGGCGGGCGCCCCGGATGTTCCACCCGAAGTCGGTCCACCCCGCCAGTTCCCTGGTGATCTCGGCCATCGGGATGTCGCACGCCTGGTTGCGGTAGGTCCAGCAGGCGATGTCGTGGAGCCGCTCGACCCGCGCGTCGCTGCACCGGAACCAGCCGGTGCGGGGCAGGTCGGAGCTGACCGCGACCGCGGCGACGCCGCCCGGCGCGATCCGTCCCGGGTGGCCGTCGACGCGCAGGTAGCGGAAGCCGTGCCGGGTGTGCCGGGGCTCGAACGCCGGGCCCCCGGGCCCGGCGGAGACCACCAGGTCGCTCTGGACGCCGCGCGGCGGCTCGTACCAGCGCAGGGTGGCCTGGCCGCTCGACGTGTCGACGTCCCCGCCGTCCGGGGTGAGGGCCTCGGCGTGGGTCAGCCCGAGCAGCGTGCCGCGCGGGCCGAGGTCGGACAGCCGCACCCAGCCGCCCACGTTCTGGCCGAAGTCGACGATGTGCACGCCCCGCGCCGGACGGGTGACCGACACCGGGGCCAGCTCCTGGAGCCGCCGCACGGGCGGCGCGGGCGAGGAGATGAGCCGGGCCGCCGGGCGCTCGCGGAGCACGACCGGCGACCAGGGATCCCCCACGAGGCCGTTCTGGGGGGCGTGGGGGATCGTCCCGCCATGGGAGACCGGGCCGGGGGTGTGCCATCCGGCGGGTTCGTCGCGCAGGTCGGCGGCGACGCCGTCGAAGAAGTCGGCCGCCTTGACGGCCCCGACCGCCGACCGCCACCCCGGATTCGTCCCGGTCACCGTCGTCGTCCCGTCCTCGTGGTCGAGGTGGAGCTGGACGACGAGCGCGGTCCGGTCGCCGAACCCGTCGGGCAGGCGGTGGTAGGACGTCCGGCCCCGGAACCAGCCGTCGCTGAGGACCGCGCCGAGCACGTTGCCGCCCGTCCGGACCAGCCCGGTGACGTCGTAGGTCTGGACGTGGAGGTGGCTGCGGTAGGCGGTGAACCCCGGTGCCAGCTCGGCGTCCCCGACCCGCTCGCCGTTGAGGAACAGCTCGTACAGGCCGTGCGCCGTGGCGTACGCCCGCGCCCGGACGACCCCGCCGGGGGCGGTGAACCCGCCGCGCAGGTGGTAGGCGGGACGGAAGCCCGGCGGCGGCACCTCGCCCTCCGCGGGCCCGATCCAGTGCGCCGTCCAGTCGTCCGGGTCGAGCAGGCCCATCTCCCAGTGGACGGGCTCCGACCAGGCGCTGACACCGGCGCCGGTGCGGACCCGCACGGCGCAGCGCACGGCCGCCCGCGACACGAGCGGCGGGCCGCCGTAGGGGACGAACAGGCTCCTGTCGGACGCGACCCATCCGGTGTCCCACGGCTGGTCGCCCATATGGCCGGCGATCCGGTAGGCCCGCTGCCGCGCGGCTCCTTCCGGCAGCCGCCAGCTCAGCCGGGGGGACGGCTCGGTCAGCCCCAACAGCGCGGGCCGATGTTCGACCCGCAGATCGGTCGGCGCGGACACACCCCACCCCAGTTCGCCCATTCCGGATCCCATGTGCCCACAGCAAAACACGCGACAGGGTGGTAACAGCAATGTTCCTACTTCCCGCCCCACGCCGTTCCGCATACGTTTGGCGACGTTGGAAAGGCACGCACGAATGGAAATGCGGCGGTAGCAATCGTGAAGTTCTTCGGAGTGGCCCCGATCCGCTATCTGGATTCGGCGGGGGCCGACGAGCCGTCGGCGACGCGGGCGAGCTTCGAGCTCACGGTGGCGACCGCGCTGCGGATGGAGGAGCTCGGCTTCGACGGCTTCGGGGTCGGCGAGCGCCACCACTGGCCGTTCCTGTCCAGCGCGCCGCCGGTCGTGCTCGCGCACGTCGCGGCGCTCACCAGCAGGATCCGGCTGTTCACCGGCGTCACCGTGCTGTCGATGCTCGACCCCGTCCGCGTCGCCGAGGACTACGCGACGCTCGACCAGCTCTCCGGCGGCAGGGTGGAGCTGATCGTGGGCAAGGGCGCCGGGCCGGGCGGCGAGCTGTTCGGCCTGCGGCCCGAGGAGCAGCGCCCGGCGCTCGCGGACAACTTCCGGCTGCTGCACGAGCTGTGGACGAGCGACAGCGTCACCTGGCCGGCGGGGCGGCGGCCGCGCCTCGACGACGTCCACCTCCTGCCCCGGCCGCTGAACGGGCGCCCCCGGATCTGGCACGGCAGCTCCTCCTCGGCGGAGTCGC
Organism: Actinomadura litoris; assembly: GCF_009733595.1. Lineage (GTDB taxonomy): Bacteria > Actinomycetota > Actinomycetes > Streptosporangiales > Streptosporangiaceae > Spirillospora > Spirillospora litoris. Next base: position 126,229 of record NZ_WOFH01000007.1, read on the forward strand.
TGGCGCTGGCCGCCGAGTACGGCGACCCCGTGGTGTTCTCCAACGCGGGCCTGTCCAGCGAGAGCGCGCGGCCGCTGGTCGAGTACTACCGCGCCGAGTGGGCGCGGCGCGGCCGTCCCGCCGACCGGCTCTTCACCGGCGCGGGGACGCCCGGGTTCCTCGTCGCCAAGACCTCCCAGGCGGCGCTCGCCGCCTACCGCCCCGCCTTCGAGCGCCTCGCCGCGATGCAGCGGAGCATCGGCGGGCGGCCGCCCTACGCGAGCGTGGAGGACTTCGTCGCGCGCTCGCCGGCGCTCGTCGGCAGCCCGGAGCAGGTCATCGACAAGGTGCACCGGCAGCACGAGATCTTCGGCCACTCGCTCGCCGTGTTCAGCGTCGACCCCGACGGGCTGCCGCTGGACGACCACTGGACGTCCCTCGAACTGTTCGCCACCGAGGTGGCGCCGACGCTGCGCGCCTCGCTCCCCGACCCGCCGCCCTGACCCGCGCGGGACAGGTTGCCGGTGCGGACGATCACGTGTAAGGCTGAGACGTCCGCACCGGGAGGGGAGTTCGATGGCAGCACGATCTCGGCTACCCGACGACGTCGAGCCCGACGCGTGCGCGGCCTTCCGCGACGCCCTCGACCGGGTCGGGAGCAAGTGGGGAATCGCGATCATCGCGGCGGCCGGCGACGGCCCGATCCGGTTCGCCGAACTGCACCGGTCGATCCCGGGCATCAGCCGCCGCATGCTGACGCTCACCCTGCGCACCCTCGAACGGGACGGGCTGATCACCCGCACCGTCCACCCGACCGTCCCGCCGCAGGTCGAGTACACCGCGACGGCGCTCGCCGAGGAGCTGTTCGCCTCCACCCGCGCGCTGTCGGCGTGGGCGGAGAACAACCACGCGAAGATCGCGGCGGCGCGCGCCGCCTACGACGACAACGAGGCCGCGCGGCACGACGACCGGCGCCCCGTCAGCGGCCCCAATCTCTACTGAACCGACCAGAAACAACGACAAAAGGGGCGGATCGTGACGGACGCGCGCGCACGGGGAACGGCGGCCTGGCACGGGCGCATCGAGCACGTGCGCGGCTCCGACCTCGGCTCCGACACCGTCCAGACCTCCGGGATGCGCCGGTACGAGGCGATCTCGGGCAAGAGCGTCGGCTCGGAGCGGCTCTGGATGGGCCGCACCCACGTCGGCCCGGCGACCAGCTCGGGCGACCACCACCACGGCGAGGCCGAGACCGCGATCTACATCGTCTCCGGCCACCCGGTGTTCGTCTTCGCCGACGGCGAGGACGAGGTCCGGGTGGAGACCGCGCCGGGCGACTACATCTTCGTCCCGCCCTACGTCCCGCACCGCGAGGAGAACCCCTCCCCCGACGAGGAGGCGGTCGTGGTCATCGCGCGCAGCACGCAGGAGGGCATCGTGGTCAACCTGCCGAGCCTGTGGGCGGACGTCGGGCGCCCCGCCGAGAGCTGAGTCACTAAGGGGGGCCTACAGGGGAGGAGATCCCGCGCCCCGCTGTTTTGATGGACCAGGTCCGCGCCGTGGCGCGTCCTGGAGGCGATGATGAGTGACTCCCAGGATTCGATCCTGGAACTGGTCCGCAAGTACCACCGCGAGAAGGAGGAGGCGCGGCGGTTCGTCCCCGGCGAGACGCTGGTGATGCCGTCCGGCGCCGACCTGAGCGAGGACGACCGCGTCGCGCTGGTCGAGGCCGCGCTCAACCTGCGCATCGCGTCCGGGCCGAGCGCGGTCGCGCTGGAGCGCGAGCTCGGGCGGACGCTGCGGCGCCGCAAGGTGCACCTGACGAACTCGGGGTCGTCGGCGAACCTGCTGGCGCTGACCGCGCTCACCCAGCCGGAGATCGGCGACGACCGGCTCAGGCCGGGCGATGAGATCGTGACGGTCGCGGCGGGCTTCCCGACGACGGTCAACCCGATCCTGCAGAACCAGATGACGCCGGTCTTCGTGGACGTGGAGCTCGGCACCTACAACACCACCGCCGACCGCGTCGCCGAGGCGATCGGCCCGCGCACCCGCGGCATCATGATCGCGCACGCGCTGGGCAACCCGTTCCCGGTGGCCGAGGTCGCCGAGCTGGCCGCCGAGCGCGGGCTGTTCTTCGTCGAGGACAACTGCGACGGTGTCGGCGCAAGCTACCAGGGGCGGCTGACCGGGACGTTCGGCCACTTCAGCACCGTGAGCTTCTACCCCGCCCACCACCTGACGATGGGCGAGGGCGGCTGCGTCACCACCGACCGGCCGCGGCTCGCGCGGATCGTCGAGTCGCTGCGCGACTGGGGACGCGACTGCTGGTGCGAGCCCGGCGACTGCGACACCTGCGGCAAGCGCTACACCCAGCGGTTCGGCGAGCTGCCCTACGGCTACGACCACAAGTACACGTTCTCGCACGTGGGCTACAACCTGAAGACCACCGACCTCCAGGCGGCGCTCGGGCTCTCGCAGCTCCAGCGGCTGCCGGAGTTCGGCGCGGCCCGCCGCCGCAACTGGGCGCGGCTGCGCGAGGGCCTGGACGGGCTGCCCGGCCTGCTCCTGCCCGTCCCGACGCCGGGCAGCGACCCGAGCTGGTTCGGGTTCGTGATCACGGTCACCGCCGACGCGCCGTTCGACCGGGACGAGATCGTGAACCACCTGGAGGACCGCCGGATCGGCACCCGGATGCTGTTCGCGGGCAACCTCACCCGCCAGCCCGCCTACCAGGGCAGGCCGTACCGGGTCTCGGGGAAGCTCGACAACAGCGACGCCATCACCGAGCGCACGTTCTGGATCGGCGTCTTCCCGGGCCTGACCGAGGAGATGGTCGACTACATGATCACCACGATCCGGGACTTCGTCACGAGCCGCCGGTAGCCCGGGTTCGGCGGCACTCCCGCGTCCGGAGGAACTCCTCCCTGGCACGGGCGACCTCGCCGGTGATGAGGCCGCAGCAGTCACCGTCGATGTCCTCCTCGTGGACGTTCCCGGTCAGGGGCTCGGGGTGCCGCTCCCCGGCGAAACCGCGCAGGTCCGCGCTCCTGATCTCGGTGCGGCCGTCGACGGCGACCGTCGCGTCCGCGGTGATGAGGTCGAGGTGGACGTCGCACCAGTAGTCGACCACGTCGAGGCGCTGCCCGTGCATGCCGAGCCCGAGGTGCACGCCCGGGTGGCGCTCGTTGATGTGGGAGTTCAGCGGGATGAACGCGGTGGTGCCGACGTTGGTGCCGAAGCCCAGCTCCCCGATCCGGTCGGCGTTCTCGACCCGCAGGCAGCGCTCCAGCAGCCGCGCCACGAGCGGGTCGGCGCACGCGGCGCCGGTGACCCGGCCGTGCTCGATCTCGACCGTGACCGGGTGGTCGGCCAGCCGGACGTCGTGGCCGGTGTAGGAGGTCACGTTGAACGCGCCGTCGGCGACGAGGACGCCGTTGACGTCCGCCGGGTAGGTGCTGACCTCCCCCGGCGGCAGGACGAGGAACGCCCCCGCCCGCCACACGCCCCGGTTGCTGATCCACCGGTACCGCTCGGAGTCGACGGCGATCTCCAGGTCGGTGCCCCCGCCGGAGGTGACCCGCAGGCGGGAGGCGGGCATCATCCGGTTCAGCAGCGCGCCGTTCAGCGCCGACAGCAGCTCCGGCGTCACGCCCATCGAGTGGCGGAAGAACTCCGCCGAGGCGTTGATGACCCGGTAGGTCGCCCAGCGGTCCTCGGGGTAGGGGGCGAGGGCCCGGCGCAGCTGGAGCACGTGCGACATCGAGTCGCGCTCCATCGTCAGCAGCACGATCCGCGGATGCGGGGACGCGGGGTCGGGGAGCGCCGCGCGCAGCCGGGGCTCCACGGTGTCGTCGCGGCCCGCGCTCATCCCGAGCAGCGCCGGCCTGACGCCGCGGACGGCCAGCTCGGCGGCGACCCACGCGGCGGGGTCCCGCGCGTCCGCCGTGTACAGGAGGACGACCCGGTCGTCGGGCCGGATCCGGATGTAGTGGTCGAGCAGGGTGGACACGCCGTCCCACACGGCGGCGTCGGGCGTCCCGGCCGTCATCGTCATCACCTCCGGCAGGCGGGGGCCCCGGGTGCCGCCCGGCCGGCGGCACCCGGGGTGGGCGCAACGCCCGCGGTCGGCCGACCCCCGTCGGCCGCTCCGGTCAGCCGATGCCCCAGTCGCGCTCGTGCGGGGCGTCGATGTCGTCGCGGACGACGTCCACGCGGATGCCCTCGGTCGTGGCCAGGTTCTCCGTGCTCATCTCCGCCAGCGCGGCGCGCAGCGCCTCCTCACGGGCGCTCTCGCGCCCCGCTTCCTCGGGTCTCTTCACGGTCATGCCGCACCTCATCTCTCCGGACACTTCCACTGATCACAGGACGCTCTTTCCGGCGGGCCACCGGCGCACCCGGCAGGGCAGCCACCAGGCCGCGCCGTCGAGGAAGTGGACGAGCCGCATCGTCCTCAGGTCGCGCAGGACCGGGGGCGGGAGCGCCGCGGACGGGCAGCCCTCCAGCAGGCTCTCGACCGCCGCGCGATGCGCCGGGCCGTCGATGGTGATCTTGCGCAGGACGCCCGAACGCCGGTCGCGCACCTGGAGGAATCCGGGTCCGCGGCGGTAGACGCACTTGAAGAAGTGGTAGCCGTCCCGCCAGTCGCGGCGGGCCTCCTCGTCGCCGACGACCTCGCCGGGCGGGTAGAGGTGGCTCAGGTCCCGCCACCGGCCGTCGCCCAGGCGCACCCGCCAGTCGACGGCGATCCCGTATGCGGTCAGCTCCCTTACCAGTACGAGGCTGGGGACGGCGTCGGTCGCGCCCGAAAGGTCCACGGTGTCCTTCAGCGCGACGCGGCGCACGCCGTCCTCGAAGAGGGCTCGGCTCGCCTCGGCGGCGGGGCCGGAGACGGCGGCGGTCCCGGCGCACACCCCCGGCCGGTCGAGTTCCTCGTAGTCGCGCCACAGCGTCATCGTGACCGGGACCATCACGGCGCTCCGACCAGGTCGGCCGGGTCGGCGGCGCGCCGGCGCACCCGCCGCCGGCCCTGGCCCGCCGCGTCGGCGGCGGTCAGGACGACCTGGCCGCCGTCGGCGAAAATCAGCCCGAGGCCGCGCCAGCGCGCGAGCAGGTCCGCGACGCCGTCCACGGTGACGGCCGGGTCCACCGCGGCGAGCTTCCCGGCCAGCGCCGCCGGGCGGTGCGGCCGGTCGAGCAGGCGCAGGGCGGCCATCTCCACGGGATCCTCGACCCGCAGCGCCGTCCAGCCGAAGGCCGGGCGCCGGTTCACCAGGTCGATGTGGTCGCCGAGGTCGCACATGGTCAGCCGGCTCTCGGGATAGGCCGCCTGCCATTCGGCGGCCGCGTCGGCGACGCGTCCGGCGACCGCCGCCCCGATTCCGCGCGGCGGCGCCTCGAAGAGGTAGGCGAGGTCGAACAGCTCCGCTTCGGGCAGGTCGTAGATCATCGAGTACTGGGGATGGGGCCGCAGTTCCGCGAAGCCCAACTCGGGCCGGTCGAAGTACGGGCTGAACCGCTCGATCGCGAGCCTGCCGACGATGCCCGGCGGCGGCAGGTGGTGCAGCGCGGGGAACTGCTCGACGACCGACGTGTAGTCGCCGGCGTCCTCGCCCGGGAAGCCGTAGAGGTAGTTCCACTCCACCCAGACGCCGGCCGATTCGGCGTCGCGCATCATCCGGACGTTCTGGCAGCCGGTCACGCCCTTGTCCATGATGCCGAGGACGCGGCCGCTGAGGCTCTCGATGCCCGCCTGGACCCGCACGACGCCCGCGTCCGCCAGCGCCCGCACCTGCTGCCGCCGCAGGTTGGACTTGACCTCGTAGAACATGCGGAAGTCGTAGCCCTCGGCGGCGAGCGCGGGCAGCATCGACGTCAGATAGCCCATGTCGAGGATGTTGTCGACCATGTACACGTCGAGCACCTGGTGCCGCCGGGCCAGGGCGAGCATCTCGTCCAGGAACCGTTCCGGGGGCTTGCTGCGGAATTCCATGAACGACCCGTTCAGACCGCAGAAGCCGCAATGGTGCTTCTCGCCCCACCAGCAGCCGCGCGAGCTTTCCAGGACGAGCCGCGGATCGGCCCACAACCGCGCGACGGACGTGGCGTACCGCCGGAAGTAGTCGCCGTAGTCCGGGGCGACGATCTCACTCGGCGCCAGCGGCCGCGCGCTCATGGCGTTGGCGATCGAGGCTCCGCTCCCGTCCCGCCAGACGAGGCCGGGAATCGCCGCGAAGTCGCGGGCCCCCGCCACGGCGGTGAGGAATCGCGGAAAGGCGACCTCGCCCTCGCCGCGCAGGACGAAGTCCACGAACGGGAAGTTGCGGTGCAGCGCGGCGCCCTGCGGCCCGTCGCAGCTCGCCCCGCCGAGGATCGTCACGGTCTCCGGCCGGAGCCGCTTGACCTGCCTGGCCGCCGCGAGCGCGGCGACGTTCTGCTGGAAGGTGGAGGTGAAGCCGACCACGTCGGGCGCGGACGCGGCGACGCGTCCGGCGAGCTCGGCGACGAACGCGGGCGCCAGCTCGTGCAGCCGGTGGCACAGGGCCAGGTCGGCCTTCTCCCCGCTCGTCCGCTCGTCGAACTCGCGCCGCCGCCAGTCCGGATCGTCGTAGAGCGCCGAGGAGAAGACCCAGTCGCCGTTCCCCTCGGTGAAGGACCGCTGGGCGAAGAAGTCGTAGTCGTCCATCGCCATGTCGAGGCGGTCGTGGACCCAGTCGACGAAGTCGATGTTGGCGTACAGCACCTCGACCTCGGCCTCGGGGATCCGTTCCGCCACGGCGCGTTTGAGGATGCCCAGGGCCAGCGAGGGAACGTCGGTGGAGCCCCACGGCATGTTGACGAGAACTACCCGCATCGCGCTCCCCTCGGGGGTGCGGCCACGATCCCGGCGTCACGCCCATGGTCCGCCGGGCCGCCGGGACCGGCAAGGCCGCGTCCGTAGGTGGACACGCCCGATACGGAGAGTCGCGGGACCCCTCTGGCGTTACGGGCTGAGGGCCAGGTAGGCGTGGGCACGGAACGTGCCCGCCGACCGGTCGTCGGGCGAGACCCGGATGCGATCCCACCGGATGGCGCGCTCATCGGGATCGCGGGGAAGATGCCGGACGAGCAGCCGCCCGATCCCGGTGAACAGCCCGTCCATGGCCGCCTCGGCGAGGAGGTGGTTGACGTTGACGAGGTAGTCCTCGACCGGCAGGTCCGCCACCGGGACCTCCAGCCGCGCGACCCCGCCGCCTTCGCCGACCGGGATCTCCTCCTCGGTCGGGCCGGTGACGCCGAGGGGCCCGTGGAAGGGCCTGAGCAGTCGCCGCAGACCCTCCCGGTCCGCCATCGGGGCGGGGGCGTACCAGCCGATGGAACCGTCGTCGGAAAGGTGGTCGCAGGGGTGGCGTCCGGCGAGGTTGCGGGGGTCGCCCGCGAGGAAGATCGTCCTGCTGTAGCTGCCGTACCAGGCGGCGCGCCGGTCCGGCGGCAGCCCGGCGGCGAAGGCGACCGCCGAACCGAGGAACTCGCGCGGGGTGAACCCGCGCAGGACGGCGACGGCGGCGGTGCGCGGCAGGTGGCCGCGCACCGCGCGCGACGCGAGGCGGACGCGTTCCAGCCGGGCGTCCCATTCCGCGCCGAGCGCGTCCCGCGGCGGCCCGCTCATCGCGTCCCGGCGGCGGTGAGCCGCGCGATCTCGGCGGCGACGTCCCCCGGCGGGCGGGCGCCGACCTGGATCCGGTGGATCGTCACCGACCCGAACGCGGGGAGCGCCCGCTCGTACCCGTCGCGGAGCCGGGTGAGCCGGTCGGGGCGCTCGTGCTGCTCGGCGCGGCGGTCGCGGGCGCCGATCCGGTCGGCGGCGGTCGCGACGTCGACGTCGAGCAGCACGGCGATGTCCGGCAGGCCGATCCCGAACCGGTCCCGGAACTCGGCGATCTGCTCGGCCGCCGGGCGGTCCGGCAGCGCGACCAGCTCACCGGCGAGCGTGTCCAGCCGCGGCGCGGGCCGCCCGGAGCGCCGTCCGAGCGCCTCGCACCAGGCGGTCGCGGCCTCGACCGACGCGGCGGGCAGCGCGGCCAGCCCCTCCCGGACGGCGTCCGCGCGGCCGGGCCCGGCGAGGCGGACGATCGCGCTCCGGTACAGCGGCAGGTAGGCGAGCGCGTCGATGACGGGGTGGCGCTCGCTGATGACGACGTCCGCCCCCAGCTCGCGGACGAAGAACCGCTCGCTGACCCCGTAGGTGCACATCTGGAGGTAGAGGACGGCCAGCTTCAGCTCCGGGCTGTGGAGCCGGTCGGCCTCCTTGGACAGGACGTCGAGGTGCCGCGACAGCTCGTGCAGCGGCGCGTCGGGGTTCTCGTGGGGGCGCACGCACGACAGGACGGCGTGCCGCCCGCCGATGGGCGACCGCTCCGCGAGGCACCGGGCGACCGTGCTCTTGCCCGAGCCGTCGATCCCGAGGATCGCCAGCCGCAGCGGACCGGGACGGTCAGCCGGCACGGCCCGCCTCCTCCACGGCGTCCTCGATCTCGATCAGCCGCAGCGCCGTGGGGACGACGTGCCGCAGGAACGGCAGCTCGCGGTGGGTGTGCACCATCAGGTACATCTGGAGCCGCGTGAGGGCGAAGTCCCACAGGGCGAGGCGGTACCCGTCCCGCCAGGCGGCCGGGTCGATCCCGGCCCCGACCGCCTCCCGGTGGAGGTCGAGGTAGGCGGTCACGTCCGCCTCGGACGCCTCCGGCGAGAGCACGAACGCGAGCAGTTCGGCGAGGTCGCGCTGCGGGACGTGGAGCGTCGCCAGCTCCCAGTCGTAGGCGACCAGGCTCAGGTCGGCGGCGCGCAGCGCGATGTTGCGCGGGTTGAAGTCGTTGTGGACGAGCGTGCGCGGCATCGCCTCCATCCGGCGCCACCAGTCCGGCAGCCCGTCGAGGACGTCCTCCAGCCGCCGCGCGGCGCAGGCGTCCAGCAGGTCCGGGTGCTCGGCCGCGCTGTGCTCCAGGTGCGCCGACCACAGCTCGCGCATGGCCGTCATGCTCTCGGCCGTCCGGGCGGCGCCGAGCCAGCCGCGCACCTCCTCCTCGCGCCCGAGCCAGGCGGCGTGGACGGACGCGATGCCCCGGAGGGCGGCGGCGATGTGCCGCGGCCGCCACGCCTCCGGCTCGTCGACGGTGTCCTTGAGGATCACGCCCGTGCCGAGCCGCTCCATCACGATCACGTGGGCCTCGCGCGCCGGGTCCTCGAAGACGCCGTAGGTCTCGGGCAGGACGGCGCGCAGCGCGGGATCGGCCGACCGGTAGACGGCGGGCTCCCGGGTGTGCACGCCGCCGAACCCGGTCGCGTCGCGCCAGCGCGGGTAGACCTCGGCGAGGCGGCCGCCGCACAGCGAGGCCAGCTTCGCCGCCTCGATGGCCACCTCCTGGTCGAGCGGCTTCACCTTGACGACCAGGTCCGTCTGCTTGGGGTCGTCGCCGTCCCGCCGGACCCAGGTGACGCGGAGCGGGAACACCCCCGTCGTCTTGCGCCGCTCCCCGCGCGAGGTCAGCTCGGTGATGAGGCTCGACCGGGGGGCGTCCTCGATCGGGGCGACGGCGGTGACGTCCAGCCCGGGGGCGTCGAGCGACGCGGCGAGCATCGGCCGCAGCAGCGCCGGGCCGAGGTCCTCGGGACGCAGCCAGTTCACCCGCCGCCCGCGGCCGAGCCGCTCGTGCGCGTCGGCGAACTGGCCGCTGGTGATCGCCGCCATCGTCGAGAGGTTGAGCGCGAGCGCGAACCCGCAGGTGATCTCCGCGAAGCGCGCGGCGCCGCCCTCGCCGGTGCAGCCGAGCGCCTCCAGGCAGTCGCGCTGCGGCGCGAGGCCCGTGCCGCCGCCGACCGCGCCGGTGACCAGGCTCGGCAGGACGAGCGTCGCCCGCAGCTCGCCGCCGGAGACGTCGACCGAGAACAGCCCGGCGCCGGACTCGTGGACGCAGGCGATGTCCTGGCCGGTCGCGACGAACAGCGCCGCGATCACGTTGGCGGCGTCGATGTCGTGCCCGGCCATGCCCGCCTGCTGCGCGGCGACCACGCTGATCCGGTAGAGCCGGTCGATGGCGCCCGGGGTGGTCTTGAGGACGCGGCGGACCGTCGCCTCGTCCAGCACGCACTCGGCCACGACACGGGTGCCGCGTCCGGCGATCATGTTCAGCCGGGTGAACTTCTTGTCGCCGCTCAGGTTCGCCTCGATCGCCGACCACACCGGCACGGGCACCGACCCGGCGGCCAGTTGGTCGTGGATCCACCGGCAGGCCCGCCAGGTCGCGACCGTCGTCATGTTCTGCCCGGCGGCCTCGGCCGTCTCGTACACGAACCGCAGGTGGACGGACCGGCCGAGCTGCACCGGGTCCAGCTCGACCAGCCGCGAGTGCGTGGACACCGCCGCGATCTGCCGGTCGAGCGCGTCCTTGCGGCCGACGACCCAGCGGGCGAACTCCGCCGCCTCGCCGAGGCCCGCGAACTCGAACACCGGCGCCCGGGTCATCCGCTGCGAGATGACCCGGCTCGCCACCCCGCCCGCCAGCGTGATCGCCTTCGCGCCGCGCGACACCGAGGCGACCATGGCGCCCTCGGTGGTGGCGAGCGGCGCCGTGACCAGGCCGCGCGCCCGCTGCCCGTCGAACAGCAGCGGCCCGGCGAGGCCGATCGGGATCTCGATGCCGCCGACGAAGTTCTCCACGTTCCCGGTCAGCGAGCGGGGGTCGATCGTCGAGGTCTCCAGCGAGCCGAGCGCGGCGCCCGTCGCCGCCCGCAGCCACTCCAGCCGGGCCCGCCGCGCCTCCTCGGTGTACTCGCCGCGCCCGGGGAGGGCGGGGTACTCGACGGCGCCGGGTTCGATGGTCTCAGTCACGGGTCGTGCTCCCCTCGTCCTGGGTGCCCGGGGCGGCGGTCACCCGCGCCCAGACCTCGGGGTCGTCCTGGAACACCCGGTCCTTCACGCGCGGCGGCCGCTCCCCCGCCTGGACGCGGCGCCGCCACTCCCGCCAGAACCCCTCGGGGTCCACCGCCCTGACCAGCGGCGGCGCGAGGGCCTCGGCGTCGCGGGCGGCGGCGTAGGCGGGCGACTCCACGCGCAGGGCCCGGTCGAGGGCCGCGCCGAACGCCGCCGCGCCGGGCCCGGCCGGCGGCTCACGGAAGGCGACCGCGACCTCGTGCCGAGGATGCTCGGCGTCGGCCCTGCACAGGACGTTGCGGACGCCCAGTCCCGTCGCCTCGGCCGCCGCCGCCAGCGCGCGGAGCATCTGCGACTCGCGCAGCCGCTCCCCCGCGACCGAGAGCAGCCCCTTGCGGCACGCGTACTCCACGACCGGGGTCGCCTCGACGAACCCGGTCACCTTCACGATGTCGCGGACCGCGCATCGGTAGAGCCCGCCGAGATGGGAGAGGATCACGTGGTACTCGCGCCCCTCCTCCAACTCGTGCGCCGACAGCGTCGGGCCGCGCGGGTCGATCTCCTCCTCGGCCGGGACGAACTCGTAGAAGCAGCTCGTCACGACCAGGGGGCCGCCCGCCGGACGGTCGTCCACCGGGACGGCGAGCGGCCCCTCCGACGACCCGATCGGCGCGGGGAGCACCCGGACCTTCGGGCCGTAGTCGTCGAGGAGGCCGGGGAGGTAGAGCCGGGAGAGATAGGTGTTCCAGGTCAGGAGGAGCTCCAGCCGGGGCCAGAGGTCCACCGGGCGGGGCCCGCCGCCGCGCCGGGCGGCGCGCTCCAGCTCGTCGGCCCGCGCCGGGTTCGGCTCCCGGAACGGGGAGCCGCCGAGCGTCCCGTCCCTGATCTCCGCGACCATCCGGGCCCACCAGTGCCGCAGCTGCCGGGGCAGCGCGGCGGCGATGGCGGGGTTCACCGCGATGACGCCGAGGACGTCGTGCTCGGCGGCGATCCTGAGCCGGAGGTAGGTGCGCTCCCACGGCCCGGAGTCGTCGAACTCCGCGGGCAGCTCGCTCCACGGCGCGCGGTTCCCGAGGCCGACGGCGAGTTCCTCGCCGACCTTTCCGTAGTCGAGCTGGCTGGGGCCGAGATGGGGGCGGCCCCCACCCGCCCGTCCCGTCTTGGAATGGGGGTCCTGCCAGAGGTTGAGGATGGCGTCGTCGCGGTCGAGAAGGCCGGGATGCAGATCGACCAGCCGGGAGAACCCGGCGAAGTAGAACGGCAGGAAACTGCGCCGGAGGAAGCCGGTGGTCACCGGGATCATCTTCTCCGCCCCGGTCGTGCCGCTGCTGGAGAAGAACGCGATCGGCTCCTCGGCCGTCAGGACCTGCCCCTCCCCCGCGTTCACCCTTTCCAGCCAGGGCTCGAATCCCTCGTGGCCGCGAATGGGCACCGCTTTCCGATACCCGTCGGCGCCGGTATCGGGGGTCAGGCCGTGCTCCCGTCCGAAGGCGGTGGCGGAGTTCGCCGTGAGGATCTCTTCGAGCACCCTTTCCTGCGCCGCTCGCGGATCGGCCAGGGATTCGCGCAGGGTGCGGTACTCCTGGCGGACCCGGCGCCGATAGGCGTCGGTGGTCGCGGCGCGGCCGCGGTCAGTGGACATCGACGTTCCCCATTCTCCTCGGGTGGGTCACAGGTAGACCGCCTCCAGCAGCGCCCGGGACGCCGCGGGGGGCCGACCTGCGAAGAGGCCGTCGGTGAGCCGGTAGGGGTCGGCCCATCCCGACGGCCGGGTGGAGGCGAGTAGCCGCGACGCCGGGTCCGGGGCACCGCGCTCGTCCGCCTCGCGCACCATTCGCTCGGCGCGCAGCAGGGCCCGGCGCAGCAGGTCGGGCCGGAACGGCTCGCCCGACGTCCGCTTCAGCATCGCGATGAAGTACAGCCGCATTCCGAGGCGGTACGCGGCGGGGCCGAACTCCCCGAGGCACAGTTCCGAGAGCCGCCCGATGGTGACCTCATCCCACCCTCCGTACCGGCTCGACCGGAGGGCGCCGCCGATGGGAACGCGCCCCAGCGGGAGTTTCGACGGGCGCGCTCCCAGCGTGCTCGCGATCCGCCCGAGAAGGGCGTAGTCGTGCGCGAGATCCTCGTCGTAGACGAAGAGGACCTGGCGGCCGCGGCTGATCCTGGGCAGCAGGTCCCGCAGGATGACCAGCAGGTAATTGGCGTGGCCGTCGGCGCCGACGACCTTGCGGAGCGGCATTCCCCAGCGGGTGCCGTCCAGGTATACCGGGCCGCCGTAGCGCCGGTGATCCAGGCACAGACGGTGGCGGACGAGCCGTTCGACGGCCTCCTCCGTGGACAGCGTCAGCGGCCGGTCCACCAGAAGTCCGGGATCGCGGACGCCGAGCAGATCGAGATGCCGTTTCCAGGCGAGCGACATCGCCCGCGTGGCCGGATGGACCCATCCCTCGTGCTCGACCCTGTCGATGTAGTGGCGCAGTTCGTCCAGCGGCCGGGCGTCGCCCGACGAATGGAAGCGGACGTAGAGCCGTCCCAGGTCGTCAGGCGGGACGGAGCCGAAGTCGACCGCGCCGTGGCGGCGGTCGAGATGGTCCCAGAACTGGATCGTCTGCCCGGTCAGGTTCGGCGTGCGCGGGCTCCAGTGGTATTCCGGCTCCGCGAACAGCCGGGTGGCCCGGAACAGCACGTCCACCCACAGGAATCCCTTGACGTGCGTCGGCAGCAACGGCTTCGTGGCGGTTATCGTGACCGGTAGGAGCAGCGGAGGTTCCGTCGATTCCGCCGAAGCCTTCCCACGCCCCATTAGGGGGCTGTCGGCCGTCGGCACCCGAACACGGCGACGCCGCGCACAACGCGAAAACCAGTCCCCACGGATCCCCCTAGACCCCCGTGCCCGCGCGGTGCGCTCACGGCGCGGGCCACCGCGACGCGGGCGCCCGTCCAGCGGCGGCCCGCGATCTCGATGATCATAAACTACGTTTTGTCAGGTATCGACGGCCGAAGGGGGTAAGACGGCCGAACCTGGACGCGCCACTTCAGGACGAGCGACCTCATTCCAGGACAAGTCACCTTAAATCAGGTGACTCCGCTCAGGAAGGTCGCCCCTGATATAGGGGCCACTCCCGTATCGCCATTTCCGAACACAGAACGTCACCGCATATCCACGCCAGGTGCCAGCGGATTCTGCTTTCCATGCCCGGGAGTCGGCAGCGCCTTTCAGGCGGGCCAAGCCTTCCGCGGCGCGTGGCAGCCGCACCCGACGGCGGCGGCCGGGAGCGCGCCCGCCGGTTCCTTCGCCGCGCGCTCGACGTCCGCCAGCATGCGGCGGCGCTCGTCGGCGGTGATCAGCCGCCCACCGGCGAGAACGGCGTGGATGCGCGTGGTGTTGGCGATGTCGGCGAGCGGATCGGCGTCCAGGACGACGAGGTCGGCGAGCTTGCCCGCGTGGACCGAGCCGAGCGAGTCCTGCACCCCCAGGAACCGGGCCGGGCCGAGCGTGGCCGCGCCGATCGCCTCCAGCGGCGTCAGCCCCGCCCGGACGAGCAGCGCCAGTTCCTCGTGGAGGCTGAACCCGGGGTAGGCGTAGATGAACCCGGCCTCGCTGCCCGCCAGCACCTCGACGCCCGCGTCCCGCATCGCGCCCACGAAGCGCAGCCTGCGGTCGAACAACTCGTGCTGCTGCGCGATCTCCTCCGGGCCGCGCCCCGGCAGGTAGATGTTCTCGACCGCCCACCGCCACCACTCCCGGTCCTCGGCGGGGATGTACCGCAGCCGCTCGTCGGTCATCGACAGCTTCTCGGGGCGGTCCACGATCAGGTGCATCGAGAGGGTCGGCGTGGTCCAGGTGCGGTGGCGCCGCAGGCGGGCGAACACCTCGGCGGCCCGGTCGGGACTGTAGGCGCCGGACGCGAGCCACTCCACCTCGTGGAACCGGCGGAACCACCCGGCGTACCCGCCCGGCTCGATCTCGATGCCGTCCAGCATCCGGCGCACCTCCCGGTCGCGGCCGGACGTGGCGCACCACAGCGTGTGGACGTGCTCGATGCTGCGCTGCCCGGCGCGGGCGGCCAGCGGAACCGGCACGCCGTCGGGGCAGTGCCCGGCGAAGCCGATCCGCTGCCGCCGCGCCTCGTCGGCGAGGGCGAGGTAGGCGTCCCGAGGCACCCGGGAGTACACCTTCACGAAGTCGGCGCCCTCGGCCCTCACCCGCCGCACCGCGCGCCGGGCCTCGGCCGCGTCGGAGACCAGGATGGCCCCGCCCGGGTCGTCCGGAGTCAACAGCAGCGACGGGGAGCCGTCGATGATCTCGCTAGCGATCGTCCAGCGCGGGCCGAGGAGCCGACCGCGCCCGATCGCGTCCCGCCAGCCGGAGACGACCGCGGAAGCGGCCATCTCCCGCACCGAGGTGACGCCGTTGGCGAGGTAGAGCGGCGGCGAGATCCGCTCGGTCCCGATGCTGTGCGCGTGCATCTCCGCCAGCCCCGGGATCAGGTACCTGCCGGCGAGCGGCACCACCGTCGTCCCCGGCGGAACGGGAACCTCGTCGCGCCGTCCCACCGCCGTGATCCGGTCCCCCGCGATCAGCACGGTCATGCCCGGACGCGGCCGGGACCGGGTCGCGTCGATCACGGTGACCCCGGTCAGCGCCAGCGACGGCCTCCGCGCGGCACCGGCGGACCCGGCACCGGCGAGCAGTGCCGCACCGGAGGCCGCGCCCCCGGCCAGGACGTGGCGCCGGGAGATGTGTTTCGTCATGGCAGAGCCCCCTCCGAAGACCGGCGGCCCTCCACGGAGCCGCCAGGCCCGCAACGTAACTTTGTCTAAGACAAATTTCAAGGTGTTTGTCTTAGACGCTGATATTATCGGGCCCATGGGAAACCGCGAGAAGCTGCTGAAGGCCGCCCGGACCTGCCTGTACGAGAAGGGCTACCGCCGCACGACCGCCCGCGACCTCACGACGGCGGCGGGGACGAGCCTCGCCGCGATCGGCTACCACTTCGGGTCGACCGAGGCGCTGCTCAACGCCGCTCTGCACGAGGCGGTCGAGGAGTGGGGCGACCGGCTCGGCACGGCCCTCGCGGCCGAGGTCGATCCCGCCGCGGAGCCCGCGGAGCGCTTCGCGGCGATCTGGTCGCGGATCATCGACTCCTTCGGCGCGGACCGCCCGCTCTGGGCGGCGCAGGCCGAACTGCTCGTCCAGGCCCAGCACGTCCCCGAACTGCGCGAACCGCTCACCGCGAGCATGGCGGAGGGCCGCCGCGGGCTGGCCGAGGTCTTCCAGCCGCCCGGAGGAGGCGAGCGGGAGGCGCGGCTGGTCGGCTCCCTCGTCCAGGCCCTGCTGACCGGCCTGATGACACGCTGGCTGATCGACCCCGAGGAAGCACTCACCGGGACCGAACTCACCGAGGCCCTCCACCTCCTGACCTCGAACCTCGCCTAGCCCCCCACGCGAACACCCGCCCCAGCGCGAGCCTCGCCCAAGTACGGCTCTGACAAGCCCGACACAGCCGGCCCCAACATGGCCAGCGCGCCTGCGTCAGAGCGGGCCCTGCCAGGCACGCCCGGACCGGCCCACGCGAGTCCCAGCCGGCGCGAGCACTCGGTAGCGCGGACCTGGCCGACCCGAACGCGGCCAACGCGGCCCCGTCAGCGCCCGCCCGGCCAGGGCGCGCTGCCAGCGCGCCTGGTCCGGTCCGCGCGGGCGGCGGCCAGCGCGGACCTGCCAAGCGGCGGACCCGGTCAGCCCCAGCATGGCCAGCCCGAACGCGGCCAGCGCGGACACCCCAGAGCCCGCCCGGCTAGCGCGCCCGGCCCGGTCCGCGCGGGTCCCGGCCAGCGCCGACCGGGCAAGCGGCCGGCCCGGCCAGCGCCAGCATGGCCAGCCCGAACGCGGCCAGCGCGGACACCCCAGAGCCCGCCCGGCTAGCGCGCCCGGCCCGGCCCGCGTGGGTCCCGGCCAGCGCAGGCCCGGCAAGCGCGGGCCTCTGTGGGGCGAGTCTGGCCAGCCCGAACGTGGGCAGCGCGGGCCCAGAGCCCGGCTGGCCAGGGCCGCGCCGGTCTGCGTGCGGGGGGCGGCCGTTGCGGGTTCGGGAAGCGCGCCCACGCGGTTGGGGCTCGTCCGGCGGGGGCGGGTAGTGGGCCCGTCGAGTGGGGGGCCCGTACGCGTGGAACTGCTCTAGTGCGGGTTCGGGGTGGCGCTGCGGGTGAGGTCGTGGATCGCCTCGCTCATCGTGACCGGGTCGACCTCGCCGAGCGGCACCGCCTTCAGGGGCATGGTGGCCGGGGCGGGGCCCGCCCACAGGGCCTCGATCTCCTGCTCCTCTCCCTCCCCGTACATGTAGTAGCCGAGGCCGGGGGTCAGGTTCGCCACGACGTAGAGTCCGGCGGGGTCGCGGCGGGCGAGCCAGCGCCCCACGAACTCGCCGTCGGCGTTCACCGACTCCCAGCGTCCCTCGGAATGCCCCTTGGCCTTGCCGTAGGGCAGCACGAGCCCCTCCACCCGCGCGAGCCGGTGCGCGGCGGCCTCGCCGCCGGTGAGCCGGTGGACGGGCCGTCCGAGCTGCTCGAACGGCTGAAGGATCTCGTAGTCGGCGAACAGCTCCGCCCAGGTGTCCAGGTCATCGCCCAGCAGGAGCGGGTGGGCGACGGCGACGCGGGCGCCGGGCGCCAGCGTGCACGGGTCGTCGTCGACGTCGGCGTAGGTGTGGTCTTCGGCGACGCGGAAGGCGGTGCCCCCATCGGTGATCCACACCAGCCGTCGGACGATGTGCCCCAGCAGCGGATGGCCGACCAGCAGGGCGCGGAACTCCTCCTGCGTCCAGCTCCGCCGGGTGACCATGGCGCGTTCGAGGCGCCTGATCTCCTGGACGGCGATCGTGCGCACGTCCTTCTTGAGGCCGGTGAACAGGGCGTGCGCGGCGGGGGCGAGGGCCGGGTCGTCCTTCGGGCCGGGCTTGGGGGCGCTCTTGCGGACCTTGCCGTTCGACTCCACGACCAGCGGGGCGAGCTGCTGGTCGAAGGTCACGGTGAACCGGCGCGGGCCGTAGTCGAGGACGAGGGTGCCCTGGGCGTCGAGTCCGAAGTCGGGGACGGCGCGGTCGGCCAGGGCGTCCAGCGACATGCTCCGCGCGGCCGCGATCTCCTCGATCTTCTGGGCGGCCCGCTTCTTCACGCCCTTGTACTTGCCGTGCCGGGTCAGCTCGAACAGGTGGGTGACGGCGACGTCGGACCCGATCGCGGCGATGGCGTCCATCGCGGCGTTGGCCCGGGCGGTGGCGCTCTCCCCGGGCCAGACCCTGATGAGCGGGCTGAGCCGCCGCACGGTCGTGTCGTCGCCGATCAGGCCGAGCTGCGCCAGCGCCCAGTTGTGCCGGGACGGCGCGCCGAGCGCGTACCAGCGTTCGAACACCGCCCATGAGAACTCGGCCAGCGAGTGCCGGTCGCAGAACTCGCGCACGTCCGCGACGTCGGGGGACTTCGCCGCGAGCAGGCCCAGCAGGCGCATGGTCGCGTTCACGGGCAGCGCCCGGTCGCCGCCGCGCGTGAGGATGCGCGGGAGCAGCTCGGGATCGGCCCAGTCGACCTTCGCGCTGCGCCCCGGCCTACCCGCGAGCACGCTCGGAAGACCCGGCAGGTCGCGCCCGTCCGGGACGGCCGCGCGGGGCAGCAGCGCCCGGGCCGGCCCGGCGGGGAGCGCCTCGGCCACGTCCGGCCTGGTGTACAGCAGCTCGCGCACCACACCGGCCGCTCGGAGGCCCCGGGTCGTCCCCTCCTCGACCAGCGGCGCCAGCGCCCAGACCGCGAGCGCCGGGAACCGCTCGGCCGCCTCCCACAGGGCGGCGGAGACGCCCGGCTCCCCCATCTGGTCGAGCAGGACGGGGAAGACGCCCTGGTCGGGGATCCGCGGCAGCGCCTTCAGCAGGACCTCGCGCCGGTCGTCGTCGCGGTGGCCGCCGCGGAAGATCCTGGCGAGCAGCGGAAGGGCGGCCGCGCCCAGCCCGTCGAGCAGCGTCCCGACCACGGCGGGCGTCGCCCACACGTGCTCGACCCGCCGCACCTGTGCGGCGCTGGACAGCGAGAGCGCCACGTGATCGTGGTCGAGGAACGGGCCGGAGGGATCGTCGAGCGACTCGTCCATCCAGGCCGTCTCGGTCGGGACGAGGTAGGAGGCGACGCGGCGCCGCATGGGATCGCCCCGGTGCGCCGCGAGCCGCGCGACGACCTCCCGGTACTCCTCTTCGGGCGCCGCCGCGACCAGGGTGCGGAGCCGCTTGGCGACGGCGTCCGCGTTGAACCAGCGCCCCGAGAAAAAGTGGTCCTCGGCGGTCGGCCGCCGGATCTCGCCGCGCCACCCCCTGGGCCCCTCGCCGCTGTAGGCGTACACCCGGATGACGCCGTCGGCGTCGGGGACCGACGGGCGCGGTACCGGGCCGAGTTCGATGGCGGACGCCTCCGTCATCGCGCAGGCGGCGAAGGCAAGGCCGTGGTCGGTCACCCAGCGGGCCAGGATGTCGGGGGCGGCCTCGCTCTCGCCGGAGAACCCCGCGCCCTCGACGTATCTCACCACGATCGCCGCGACCGCCGCCGCGCCCACCGGGTCGGGGTCGCCGCCCAGGTAGGCCCGGACGGCCTTGCCCAGCTCGGGCGGGGTGCGTTCGTGCTCCGCCATGTCCTGCGCGATCGGCCGCGCCGCGCGCTCCCGCGCACGGGCCCTGCTCACGGCCTCCTCGTCCAGCACCACCTTCGGCCCGGCGACGCCGCCGCGCCTCGGATGGACGTGCTCACGCCACTCGACCGGGATCTCCACCGTCTCGACCATGGCCCCGGACGCTAACGGCCCCCACCGACATTCCCCGTCACCCCAGGTAGTCGGCGGTCACGGGTCAGAGGAGGCCGGCGGTCTCCAGGGTCGCGCGGAGGGCGGGGGCGCCGGTGAAGAGGTGGGTTCCGATGCCGAGGGCGTCGGCGGCCGCGGTGTTGGCCTTGTTGTCGTCGATGAACAGGGCCTCGTGCGGCGCGAGGCCGAAGCGGTCGAGGGCATAGCGGAAGATCTCCGGGTCGGGCTTGGAGAGCCTGACCTCGCCGGAGACGACGGCGTCCCGGAACAGCTTCAGCTCGGGGTGCTCGCGCACGGCGATCGGGTAGGTCTCGGCGGACCAGTTGGTGATCGCGACCATCGGAACGCCCGCCTGGTGCAGCTCGGCCATGATGTCGGCCACTCCGGGGATGGGGTCGCCCAGCATCTCGTCCCACCGCTCCCAATAGGCCATGATCAGGTCGCGCTGGCCAGGGTGGCGCGCGGCGAGTTCCTCGATGGCCTCGATGAACGAGCGGCCGCGGTCCTGCTGGGCGTTCCACGCGCCGGAGCAGACCTCGGTGAGGAAGCGCTCCATCTCCGCCTCGTCCGGGATGAGCCGCCGGTACAGGTAGCGGGGGTCCCAGTCGATGATCACGCCGCCGATGTCGAAGACGACCGTGGTGGGGGACGAGGGTGAGGGCATCAGGCGTGGTTCCTCTCGGGGTCGGCTCAGACCAGTATGACGGTGACGCCCGCGGCCTCGATCTTCTCCAGCTCGCTGGACGGCGCGCTGTCGTCGGTGACGATCGCGTCGAGTTCGGTGACGGAGCAGACGTGGCCGAGGCCGGTGCGGCTGAACTTCGAGCCGTCGCACACGGCGATCTTGCGCTGGGCGGCGGCGAGGGCGGTCTGCTTGATGGGCACCTCGGCGAGGTCGGGCGCGGTCAGCCCGTGCCGGGCCGACAGCCCGCACACCGCGAGGATCGCGGTGTCGACGCGCAGGGCGCGCAGCGCGTTCTCGGTGAGGTAGCCCGCGAGCGACAGCGTGCCCGGCAGCATCTGGCCGCCGGGGACGAGCAGCCGGACGTCGGGAGCGCCGCTCAGGGCGTTCACCGAGTGCAGGTCGAGGGGGATCGCGGTGATCCGCCGGTGCGCGAGCGCGTGCGCGACGTGCAGGGCGGTCGTGCCGCTGTCGAGGATCACCGACTCGCCGTCGGCCACCAGCTCGTTGATCTTGGCGCCGATGCGCCGCTTGACGTCGGCGGCCTCGTGCTCGCGGACGGCGAACGGCGGCGCCTCGCCGCGCAGCAGGAGGCTCACGGCGCCGCCCCGGACCCGGCGCAGGACGCCCTGCTCGGCGAGCTGGTCGAGGTCGCGGCGGATGGTCATCTCCGAGCAGCCGGTGCGCGCGGCGAGTTCGGCGACCGTCACCCGCTCGGTCGTGCGCAACTGTTCGATGATGTCGAGGTGTCGGTTCGAGCCTTCCATATGTGCTATCTCACGTGATACGTGTTAGTAAGTCAAGCTCTCGATCGTGCGTCGCGACAGAGGAGCCCCATGGACTGGATCGTCTTCGACTACGCGGGCGTGATCAGCCGCCCCCCGCCCGCGGACGCCGGGACCCGGCTCGTCGAGGCCGTCGGCGTCGAGCCCGCGCTCTTCTGGCCCGCCTACTGGCAGAACCGCCGCGCCTACGACCTCGGCGCGGTGGACGCCGCCGCGTACTGGCGGGACGTCCACGACCAGCTCGGGCTGCCCTTCGAGGACGCCTTCCGCGAGCGGTTGGTGGCCCTGGACCTCGGCATCTGGCTCGACCTCGACCCCGGCACGCTGGAGATCGTCGATGGGCTGGCCGCCGGGGGCGCGCGGCTGGCGCTGCTGTCCAACGCGGTGGTGGAGATGGCGCGGCTGATCGAGGGGCAGAGCTGGTCGGGCGTGTTCCGGCACCGGCTGTTCAGCGCCGACCTGCATCTGACCAAGCCCGGCGCGGAGATCTACCACCGGACGTGTGAGGTGCTCGGCGCGCAGCCCGGCGACGTGCTGTTCATCGACGACCGCCAGGAGAACGTGGACGCGGCGCGGGCCGTGGGCATGAAGGCGCTCCTGTTCACCGGCGCCGCCCGCCTCCGCGCGGACCTGGAGGCCCTCCTTCCCGGCGCGCTCGGACGATCGGCGACGGTCCGATGAGCGCGGCGGCGTCCGTCCCCGCCGGAACGGGCACGGCGACGGGCTTCACCCGGGCGGCCGCGGTGGGCATGTGCGTGTCGTTCGTGGCGATCGGCGCGCTCCAGGCCATGTACGGCCCGGCGGTCCCGGCCATCAGGGACCGGTTCGACATCTCCTCGGGCGCGGTCGGGCTCGCGCTGTCGGTGCACTTCGTCGGCGCGCTGGCGGGCGTGCTGTTCACGCCGAGGCTGCGCCAGGTCGGCAACCGGATGTTCCTGGTGATCGCGCTGGCGACGATGACCGCGGGCTGCCTCGGCTTCGCGGCGGCGCCGGTGTGGCCCGCCGCGCTGGCGGCGGCGTTCGTCGCCGGGGTCGGCTTCGGGTGGATCGACGTCGGCGTGAACGAGTTGTTCATCGAGTACTACCGGTCGAGCGGCACCGGGATGCTGAACCTGCTGCACGGCAACTTCGGCGTCGGCGCCGTCCTGGCTCCCCTGCTGGTCGGGGCGCTGCCCGGCCGGTTCTACATGTGGGCGTTCGTGGTGTGCGCGGTGCTGTCGCTCGCCGTCCTGGCCTCGGTGCGGGGGGTGCACGGCACGCCCCCGCGCGGCACGCGCGAGGACGTGCGCTGGTCGGCGGTGGGCCGCCTCACCGGCCTGTTCATGATCTTCTTCGTGCTGCACGTGGGGGTCGAGTCGGGCGTCGGCGGCTGGGAGACCACGCACCTGGAGAGCCTCGACTGGGGCGACCGGTCGGCCGCGATGGCGACGTCCACGTTCTGGCTCGCGATGACCGGCGTCCGGTTCGCGATCAGCCCGGTCGCGCGGCACTTCAGCGCGCAGCGGATCCTGCTGGCGAGCCTCGTGGTGATGGTGGCCGGGCTGCTGCTGGCCCACTGGGGCCCGGTGGCGGCGGCCGGGTACTTCGTCACCGGCCTCGGCGTCGGGCCGCTGTTCCCGACCGGCCTGGTCTGGCTGACCGAGAAGCTGCCGGGCATCCGCGGCGTCACGTCCTACGTCATCGCGGTGTCGATGCTGGGCGGGGTGCTGCCGAGCCTGGTGGGCGGCTCGGCCGGACGGTGGGGCGCCGACGTGATCCCCACCGCGCTCGCCGTGCTCGCCGTCGGCAGCCTGCTGGTGGCGCTCGCCATCAGGGCGCTGCCCGCGCTGCGCCCCGAGCGGCAGGAGCCCGCGCCGGGGCACGCGGCCGACGCCGCCCAGGGAACCGGCCCCGGATGAGGCTGGACCGGACACGACCATGCGCATCGCGACGATCGATCCGACGGGCCCGCTGCCCAAGTACATGCAGCTCCGCTCGATCCTCATCCAGGTGATCGAGGACGGCGGGCTCGCCGCGGGCGCCCCGCTGCCCTCCGAGCGGGAGCTGTGCCGCACCTACCGGCTGTCGCGGATGACCGTGCGGCAGACACTGGAGCTGCTGGTGGCCGAGGGGCGGCTGCGGCGCCGCCCCGGCAAGGGCACGTTCGTGGCGTCCTCCCCCGAGCGGACGCCGGAGCCGGCCCCCGCGCGCCCGCTCTGCCTCGCCGACGGGCTGCGGACCAGCGGGCTGCGGCTGGGCTTCGCCGACCTCGGCGAGCGGACGGTGGACGCGGGCGCCCGGCTCGCGCACGCGCTCGCGACCGAGCCGGGGACCGCCGTCCACCTGCTGACCCGGCTCGTGCTCGCCGACGGCGAGCCGGTCGCGGTCGAGCGGAGCTGCGTGCTCGCCGCGCTGGTGCCCGGCCTGGCCACCCGCGGCCGCGCCGAGTCGCCGCTGCCGCGACTGCTGGCGGGGGCGTTCGGGCTGGTGTTCGACCCGGCCGAGCAGACGATCGGCGCGGTGCCCGCCGGGGCCGCCGACGCGCGGCGGCTGCGGATCCGGTCCGGGAGCCCGGCGCTGCTGCTGCGCGAGCGCGGGACGCGCCAGGGCGTGCGGGGCGCCGTGACCACGATGCTGGTCCGGGCGGACCGCTTCTGCGTGCGGCCGGCCCGGCGGCCGGGCGAGCCGGTCGTCCTCGTCCCCGGGGTCGAGCCGCTCCCGCCCGAGATCGAGACGGAGGGGCCGGTGGACGGCGCGGCGGTCACCTGGGGTTGGTGACCGCCGCGGGTCCCGGGGTCACTCGCCCCGCAGCTCCCAGCCGGACGGGGTGCGCCGCCCGGCGCCGTGGTCGCCGATCTTCAGCTCGGGTTCGCCCGCGCCGGGCGTGAGGAGCGTCGGCTCCCCGTGCTCGGCGGCGCCCGCGTGCACGAGGAAGCTCCGCAGCTCCCCTGCCTCGGCCACGAGCACGGCGGCGCCGCGCGCGGCCAGCCGCACCGTGACGCCCGCGCCGAGGACGTCGCCGACCTCCCGCGCCGTGTCGCACCGGCTGAACAGGTAGACGACGTCGGCGCCCGAGTCCGCGTCACGCCTGCGCAGGACGAGCACGCCGCCGCCCTCGACCACGGGCTCCGCCGCGTCCAGGGAACGCAGGGCGGCCAGCACCGCACCGGCCGAGGTGTCCAGGTCGCCCGAGGCGGGAACGGCGCGCGTGCCGCCGGGCGCGGCGGACAGCGCCTCGCCCAGCAGGCCGCAGGGCACGCCGCTCTCGTCCCGCTCCGGGACGGGACCGACGACGACGCAGCGCCGCCCGCCGCGCACCAGCTCGGCGAGGTTCCGCTGCACCGCCCGGCTCATCGCGCGGCCGCCGACGACCAGCAGGGGGCCGGTGCCGCCGGGGGCGGCGTCCGCCAAGTCCGCCAAGTCCGCCACGTCCGCCACGTCCACCTCGACGCCGCGCTCCAGCATCCAGCGCACCGACGCCGCGACCGCCGCGCTCGCCGGGGCGGCGTCCGGCCCGCCGGGCCAGGCCGTCTCGACGACGGCCTCCGCGTCCACGACCAGCCGCGCGCCCGGCCCCGGGCGGGACCGCCGCAGCGCCCCGCCGGCCCACGCCGAGAAGGTGTCGAGCAGGCGCAGCGCCGAGGCGTTGGGGTTCAGCGCGCCCGACTCGTCGAGCGGCGCCCCCGGGCAGTAGGGCGGGGCGTAGAGGGCGACGTTCTCGCCCTCGGCCCGCAGGGCCTCCTCGTCCGGGGCGATCTCGGGGCCCCAGTGGCGGGTGGTGCAGGCCGTGTAGACGCTGACGACGCTGGACCCGAACGCCAGCCCGAGCATCGCGTTGTACAGCGGCACGCCGGGCGTCGCGTAGGACGCGTCGGTCCAGGTGAAGCCCCAGTTGTCCTCCAGCGTGTCGGTCCGGTGCAGCCGCATGCCGAGCCACAGCGAGGCCAGCGCCCCGTCGCAGGACGAGGGGTTGCCCGTCCAGCTCGTGCTGGTGGCGCCGACCCCGTCCGGCAGGGCGTGGACGGAGCGGGCCACCCACGCCTCCGGCTCCCGGAGCGGCCCCACCGCGCCGGGCAGCGGCAGGTTCAGCACGATGGGGACCGACGTCCCGAGCGCGTCGCGGTAGCCCTCCAGGACGCCGCGCACGCCCACCCCGCTCCACCGCGCCCACCGCTCGCGCAGGGACGGGTCGGTCGCGATGCCCGAACCGGTGAGGACGTCCGGGGAGGCGGGCTCGGCGGCCCAGGCGGCGTGGCGCCGCAGCGCCGCCTCGGAGAAGTCCTCGCCGTCCATCGGCCTGTTGATCTCGCCGTAGACCCCCTCGTTCCCGATCTGGAGGGCGGCGACGGGGCCGTCCGGCGCGGCGTGCGGCTCGACGACCCGCTCCCTGACCACGCGCAGCCATCCGGCCGCCTCGCGGGCGAACGCGTCGCCGTAGCCGGACGGGATCGGCAGGCGTTCCTCGGTGAGCGCCCGTCCGTCCGCCGTCCTGCGCGCGGGCAGCACGGTGACGCGGTCGGGCAGGCCGCCCAGCCGCACCTCGCCGTGGACGTAGGGGCCCGGCTTCAGCATCACCAGCAGCCCCTCCCGCGCGGCCAGCCGGATGAACCCGACCAGGTCGCGCTGCGGATGGCTCTCCCCATGGAAGTCGTACAGGAAGCCGCCGTCCGGGTCGTCCGGGTCGGGTCCGAGCTCGTGCAGCCGCCACGGCACGTACGCGGTGACGACGTCCGCGCCGAGGCTCCGCAGGGCGCGGAGGTTGCCGCCCCACGCCTCGGGCAGCGCGCGGTAGTAGGGGTACTCGGCCAGGATCGGGACGCGGCCGTCCGGGACCGGGAGCAGGTCGGCGAGGGGCGGGAGGGTGCTCACGCGGCCGCCTCCGCGCTCTGGATGACGACCTTGAGCGCGCTGTAGCCGGTGCCGCCCGCGGCCGCCAGCACCGCGAACGCGTCCTCGTGCCGCTCCAGCGGGAACCGGTGCGTGATCAGCCGCTCCAGCGGCAGGCCCGCCGCCATCTCGACGGCGCGCGGGAAGTGCGGGCCCCGGTAGTCGCCCGCGCCGACGATGCGGAGCTGCCGCTGGAGGATCTCCAGCGGACGGACGGTGGTCTCGGCCCTGCTGTCGTAGCCCATCGCCACCACGGTCCCGGTGTCGTCGGCCAGGTCGAGCGCGGTGCCGAGCTGGTTCCCGACGGTGTCGATGACGGTGGGGGCGCGGTCGGGGCGCTCGTCCGGGCCCGCGCCCACGACCGTGACGCCGGACGCGAAGAACCCGGTGAGCAGCTCGCTCGCCTGGCCGCGCCGGAAGTCGTCGCGCTCGATGAGCGTCACGCCGCTGCCGAGGTGCCGCGCGGCGACCGCGCAGACGAGGCCGACGGGCCCGGCGCCGACGACCGTGACCTGCCCGCCCGGGTCGAGGTCCGCCGCGTCCAGGTTGTTCAGCACGCACGCGAGCGGCTCGGTCAGCACGGCGCGGTCGTAGGAGACGCCGTCGGGGATCAGGTGCAGGAACCGGTCCTCCAGCACGATGTGGTCGGCGTAGGATCCGTCGCGGTCGATGCCGACCTCGTTGCCGGTCTTGTCGTGGCAGAAGTTCGTCTGCCCGCGCAGGCACCGCTCGCAGCGCCCGCAGTACAGCGTGGGGTTGACGATGACGCGGTCGCCGGGGGCGAGCGCGGTCACCTCGGGGCCGGTCTCGACGACCTCGCCCACCGCCTCGTGCCCCATGACGACACCGGGCTCGGCGGCGAACTTGCCGACCAGCACGCTGCGGTCGGTGCCGCAGACGCCGGTCTGGTGGACGCGGACGAGCACGTCCCGCGCCTCCTTCACCCGGGGGCGCTCGCGCTCGACCAGGGCGAGCCGCCGGTCGCCGGTCAGTGTCAGGGCCCGCATCACACGCCACCTTCCTTCGTGTCGCCGGGGGCGTCCAGGTCCCAGGCGACGGCTTCCAGGATCCGCTTGTGCAGGACGGGGTTCGAGGCCGCGACGCACGACCGCTGGTTGCGCGGCGACAGGTCGAACAGCAGCGTGTCGGCGAGGGAGCGGCCGTAGCCGTCGGTGATGACGACCCCCGCGCGCTCGGCCAGCAGGACCGCAGCGGCGATGTCGTAGGGGAACAGGTGCAGGATCCCGCCCCGGCCCGCCTTGCGGAACGCGGCCTCGGTGGCGGGGTGGTCGTGCAGCACCCGGTTGCCGATATCGACGTAGGCGTCGAGCTGCCCGGTGATGATCCGGGAGATGGAGAACGTGGAGCTGTTGAAGACGAACACCCCGCCGGTGTTGGCCGAGGCGTCCACGATGTGGGAGTAGGCGCGGGTCATCAGGTCCATCGGGTGCCCGTTGAACTCGATCGACCAGAACATGGTGGCGAGTTCCTCGTTGCGGCTGAGGTTCGGCAGGCCGCGCGGGTACCCCTCGCCGGAGACGCCGTCCTCGCCGGGCCCGGTGTACATCCAGTGGCCGCTCTTCAGCTCCAGCAGCAGCGCGTGGTCGACGTCGCCGAGGACGGGGCGCTCCCCCATCGGCGCGGCGGCCACCGACACGGTCGCCAGCTCCAGATCGGCCGACGCCGGGCGCGTGCCGTCGATCGGGTCCACCACGAGGACGTAGCGGGGGTCGGGGCCGGTCGCCTGGAGCCCCCGGTCCTCGGTGTAGACGGCGACGGGCTCGGTGGCGTTGGCCTGGAGGTAGTCCCAGACGACGCGCTCGGCGACCTCGTCGATGTCGAACTGGGCGTCGCCGCCCGGGGAGTCGCCGAGCACCCGTCTGACCTGCCCGACCTTGCGTCCCGCGTCCAGTTCGGCGCGGATGGCGCGGGCCATCCCGAGCATCAGGTCCTTCACGTCAGCTCCTTCTGGAACATGTCCTCAAGCCGGTCGCAGATCAGGTCGGCCTCGTCCATCGTCAGGGTCAGCGGCGGGCGGATCTTGAGCACGTTGCCGAAGCCGTAGCGGGAGGTGCGCAGGATCAGGCCGTGGTTCATCGCCACGCCCGCGAGGTGGTTGGTCAGCGCGACGTCCGGCTCGCCCGCCGCCGTCTCCAGCTCGAAGCCGATCATCAGCCCGACCCCGCGGACGTCGCCCACCTGCGGGAACCGCGTGCGCAGGTCGTTCAGCCGCTGCATGATGCGGTCGCCGACCGCGCGGACGTTCGCGAGGAACGCGGGCTGGCCGACGATGTCGAGCGTGACGTTCGCGGCGGCGGCCGCGAGCAGGTTCGCGCCGTAGGTGAAGGAGTGGTGGTGGCCGGGGAGCCCGGCCAGCCGCTCGCTCGTGAGGATCGCGGCGACCTGCGCGCCCGACCCGCCGAGGCCCTTGGCCAGCGTGATCGCGTCCGGCTCGACGCCGAAGTGCTCGGCGGCGAACATCCGGCCGGTGCGGCCCACCCCGGTCTGGATCTCGTCGAAGATCAGCATGATGCCGTGCTCGTCGCAGAACGCGCGCAGCGCTTCGAAGTACCCGTCGGGCGGGACGATGTTGCCGCCGTTGCCCGAGATCGGCTCGATCACGACGGCGGCGACGCGTCCGGTGCTGGCGAACTCGACGAAGTCCTCGATCCGCTCGACGCACAGCAGGCCGCAGGTCTCCCGACGCTGCTTGTAGAAGCAGCGGTGGCAGTACGGGTCGGGGACGTGGACGCCGCCCGGGTAGATGATGGGGAACGGCTCCTTGCGGAACGCGTTGCCCGACAGCGACGCCATCATCATCGACTGGCCGAGGTGGCTGCGGAACATCGTGATGACGTCGCGCTTGCCGGTGGCGACCTGCGCCATCTTGATGGCGCCCTCGTTGGCCTCCGACCCGCCCGACACCTTCAGGTGCACCTTGGTGAGGTTCTTCGGCGACACCGCCACCAGCCGGCCCACCAGCTCGTTGATCGGCTCCGACTGAAAACTGGAGGTGAGGTGGATGAGCCGGTCGGCCTGGTCCTTGATGGCCTGGATCACCGCCGGGTGGCCGTAGCCCAGGCTGAGGTTGAAGGTGGCGGCGGCGCAGTCGATGTAGGAGCGTCCCTCGGAGTCGTAGAGGAAGACGCCCTCGCCGCGCAGCATCCGCGTGTCGGCGACGGAGTAGTAGATGTGGTCCTTGATGGCCTGACTGACGTCGGGCTCGGTCACGACCGAGGTCATTGTGTGTTCATCCCTCTATGGTTGGCGAAACGCGCCACAGTGCGGGGTGGACGGTGTTTCCAGGGCGCCGGCGTTGTCGCGGGGTCGGTCAGCCGAGCACTTCGGCCGCGGCGGCGTTGAACTCCGCGGCGACGCGCTCGACGTCCTCCGGTGTGCTGAAGGGGCCCACGCCGTTCCCCGCGCCGAGGTAGCTGTCGGAGACGCCGGTGGAGAGCGCCACCGACCGCGCGAGCACGTCGTCGGTGCGCGGCAGCGCCCCCTTGGCGTAGTCGCGGCCGTCGCCGAGCGTGCCGGACGCGCGGAACGGGAACGGGCCGGGTTCGCCGCGTCCGAACGCGGCGAGGGCGGGCAGGCCGCCATAGTAGTGCTTGGGCGAGTCGATCAGCGGCTTGCAGCGGACCCGCTTGGCGACGGCGGCGGCGGACTCGGCGGAGTCGAACACGAACACGGCGAGCGTCCCGCACTCCCCCTCGGGGTCGTGCAGGAGGCGGCGGCGCATCCCGGGGCGCTCGGGGATCCGCGCCAGCAGGTCCCGCTTGACCGCGCGGGTCCGCTCCAGGACGGCGTCGAGCTTGCCGAGCTGGGCGAGCGCGACGGCCGCGTTCAGGTCGCTCAGCCGCAGGTTGAGCCCGAAGACCGGTTCGCCCTCGCCGGTCTCCTGGCGGTGCGGGAACCAGCCCTGGTCGTGGAAGGAGTGCGCCCGCTGGAACAGGCGCGGGTCGCGGGTCAGCAGGAACCCGCCGTCCAGGCCGGTGACGACCTTGAACGGGTTGAGCGAGAACGCGCCGGCGGCGCCGAGCGTGCCGAGCGGCTCGCCGCGGTAGGTGCCGCCGGTCGCCTGCGCGGTGTCCTCCAGCAGCGCGAGGCCGTGCTCGTCGGCGATCGCCCGCAGCGCGGTCATGTCGCTGGGCGCCCCGAGCATGTGCACCGGCATGATCGCGCGGGTGCGGGGGGTGATCCGCTCCCGCACGTCCGCCGGGTCGAGCGTGAGCGACTCGTCGATCTCGGCGAGCACCGGCGTGGCGCCGCCGCAGATGACCGCCCCGATGGAGGCGACGAACATGTAGCCGGGCACGATCACCTCGTCGCCGGGGCCGACACCGAGCCCGGCGAGGGCGACCAGCAGGGCGGAGGTCCCGCTGTTGACGGGGACGCAGTGCGGGACGCCGAACCGGGCCGCCGCCGCGTCCTCGAACCGCCGCACCATCGAGGTGGAGCCGGGGTTGTCGAAGTCGAGCCGGTGCTCGTGCCAGTGGGCGAGCACCTCCAGCACGTTGTCACGTTCCGCGTCGTCCATGAATGCGAAGCCAGGGCCAGGCACAGTCTCTCCTGAGGGTCGGAAGGAGGGTCAGAAGATCGTGGGGCAGTACGGCGCGGGGTCGTGCCGGAACGCCGCCGCGGCGGCGCCGAGGGCACCCGCGCGGCGCTCGGTGACCGCGCCGGCCGAGGCGAGCTGCCGCAGCGAGACGCCGCCGAGGTAGGCCGAGCCCAGCGCGCGGACGGAGACCGCCAGGTCGGCGGGGCCGTCGGTGGCGCGGCACTCGGCGCCGTCCGGGCCGCCGCTCAGCCGCCAGCGGCCCCGGTTCCACGGGCACAGCGGGTCCTCGACCTCCAGCACCAGGTCGACGTCGCGGGCGTAGGCGCGGGAGGCCAGCGCCCGGTCCACGTCCACGAGCCTGACGTGGAGCTGGTCGCGGACGGTCGGGACGGCCCTGCGGAAGTCGGCGAGCATCGCCAGCACGGGGTCGTCCACGGGCCTCGGCTCGGCGGTGACGGTCGCGGTGAGGTCGAGGTCGAGCAGCACCGCCCACAGCTCCGCGTACGCGGCGTCGTCGACGGCGTAGATCTCCTTGACGACGACGATGTTGCGGGGCGAGGAGTCCTCCCAGTGGGACAGGACGGTGTAGAGCGCATACCCGCGCGTCCCGGCGCCGTCCTCCGCGACGAGCGCCTGCAGCGGCGCCGCGCCGCCGCGGGCCCCGGGCGGGTCCATCAGCGCGCGGCGCGTCCAGGTCTCGTCGCGGCGCAGCATCCCGGGACGGCCCGCCACGTTCGCGTCGTAGCAGGGCGCCACCAGGCCGGTGATCAGCGCGGGCTCGGTCGCGCGCACCCGCAGCGCCGGGTCGCGGGGGCGGTCCGGCAGCAGGGCCCGCGCGCCGCGGGGGATCGTGAGCCGCGCGACCTGGCTGGCCATGCCGTACCCGAACCTGCCGTAGATCCCCGCCTCGGTCGAGTTCAGCGCGGCGACCGGCTCGGCGCCGGTCTCGTGGAGGGTCTCCAGCTGGTGGCGGAGCATGCGGCGCATGAGGCCGCGGCGCCGGTGGTCGGGCATGACGCTGACGTAGCCGACGCCCGCGACCGGGCGGGGCCCGCCCGGGACGGTCATCTCCAGCGAGTAGACGGTCGCGGTCGCGCAGACCCGCCCGCCGTGCCGGACGACCACCGCCCGGTCGAACTCGAAGATCTCCCGGTTCATCGCCTCGACCTCCGGCGGGTCGGGGAACCCGCCGTAGGCGCGGTGGATCGCGGCGGCCAGCTCGTCGAAGTCCGCCGGGTCCGGAGTGGCCAGCTCGTACAGGCCGGCCTCGGAACGTTCGTTGACCATGGTCATCGCGGCTCCCCCTCGTAGGTTCTCGGCTCAGGCCGGCGGAAGGACCGGCTCAGGAAGGCGTGCGGCTCGGCGCCGGACGCGGGCGCCCGGGTCAGCGGCCGTCCGCGCCGAGCACGAGGCCCGCCGCGTGCTCGGCGACGGCGTAGACCGTCGCCTGCGGGCCGCCGGTCGTGATCTCCGGCAGCACCGACGCGTCGGCGACCCGGACGTTCTCCAGCCCCCGCACCCGCAGGTCCGGCGCCACGACCGCCTCGTCGTCGGTGCCCATGCGGCAGGTCCCGACGAGGTGGAACTGCGTTCCGGCGGTGTCGCGCACGTGGTCGGCGGCGACCGCGCGCCCCGCCTTGAGCACCTCGGGCGGCGGGCCGTCCCAGAGGGCGCGCAGCGCCGGGCCGCCCGCGAGGTCGCCGATGACCGACAGCGCCTCGACCAGGTCGTCGCGGTCCGACCGGGCGGTCAGGTAGCCCGGGTCGGGCAGCGGACGGCCATCCGCGCCGAAGCCGAGCCGTCCCCGGCTCGCGGGCCGGGTGAGGCCCACCGCCAGCGAGAACGTGCGCCCGGCCGGGTCGGTGCTGGGGCCGAGCCAGAAGTGGAACCGGGTGCCCGCGCCGTCGCCGGTGAACAGCCCCGCCTCCCCGAGCCCCGACCGGGACGCGGACGGGTCGGGCTCCGCCGCCGTGAACGTGACCGACACCGCGATGTGGTCGTGGAGGTTCTCCCCCACCCCGGGCAGGTCCACCCGCGGCGACACCCCGAGGCCGCGCAACGCCGCGGCGGGACCGACGCCCGAGGCGCACAGGAGGTGCGGGCTGCCGACGGCGCCGGCGGCGAGCAGCACCTCGCCGGTGACCAGCGCGGTCTCGGCCGCGCCGTCCCTGGTGTACTCCACGGCGGTCGCGCGCCCGCCGTCGATGACCAGCCTGCGGACCTCGGCGCCGGTCAGCACGGTCAGGCCGGGCCGTCCGCGCGCGGGGGCGAGGTAGCCGTCGCGCGCGCTGCGGCGGCGGCCCGCCCGGCGGCTGACGGTGTAGTAGCCGGTGCCGGACGTCCCGTCCCGGTTGAAGTCGCCGGTCAGCGGGTGGCCCGCCTCCAGCGCCGCCTGGAGGAACGCGCGGCTCCACGGGTGCTCGCCGGTCAGCTTCGTCACGTCCAGGCCCGTGCCGGTGCCGTCGCGGTGCTCGGCGCGGGTGAAGGCGGGGCGCAGCTCGTCCGCCGACCAGCCGGGGACGTCCCACCGGTCGAGGTCGCTCCGGTCCGCGCGCAACCAGACCATCGCGTTCATCGCGGTGCTGCCGCCGAGCGCGCGACCCCGGGGCACCGGAATTTCGCGGCCCCCCAACCCGGGTTGCGGTGGGGACCGGAAAGCCCAGTCGAGTTCCGTCCCCTGGAGGCCGGCCCACCGGTCGGGGTCGGCGACGCGGGGGTCGGACGCGGCGCCCGGCCCGGCCTCCAGCAGCAGGACGCTCGCGCCCTCCCGCGCGCTGAGACGGCCCGCGAGCACGCAGCCCGCCGCGCCCCCTCCCACGATGACGAAGTCGAACGCTCGTGCAGTGCCCACGGCCCGTCCCCCCGGCGCATTCGTCTGTGATGTCCGCGATCGAGCCTCCACCACGGCGTCCGGACAGGCATCTGACAACCGGCCAGGCCCGGCTGTCAGTGAACGGTGGCGGCATCGTCCGCCCGTCCGTGCGGGGACCGAGCCGGATGTGGTCACATCCGCCGCCCGTCCGACACGGTCGCAGCGATGATCACTCGTCGTGTTCGGGACGCCACCACTCGTGGATTGTGTCGCCGCCGGACCGGGTGCATACTTGCCAGAGTTGACACCCCTTGCCAAAACGATCTCGACTCGCTTGTTTACTTGCGCAACAGATCTGGAAATATTTCCGCCGTCGCCGACAGGGGCGTTCCGTGCGGAGCATGAAGCCACTCCCACCTGGGCTCATGCAGAGCCGGCGGCCTATTCGGCCGGCCCTCGCCGGGGCGGCCGCCGAGCAGCTCCCTATATTTCAACGCGCGTTTGGCAAACAATTCCGGAGCGTGTGCGAGTGAAGAGCAAGTTCCCTTCGAACCAGTGGGACGACCGCCTGGACGGCGTGCACGCCGCCGTCGGAAGGGCGGACTCCCTCCTCGGCGCCCCCTCGTTACACGCTCCGCCGCTCGTGGGACGCGACGCCGAGCTGCGTTCCGTCGACCGGTTCCTCGACCGGACGGCCGCGCACGACCGCGGCGGCAGCGTCGTGATGGCGGGCGCGCCGGGCAGCGGCAAGACCCGGCTGCTGGAGGAGATCGGCAGGCGGGCGCAGCCCTTCTTCACCGTGCTGCGCTGCTCGGGGACCCCCGCCGAGCGGACGATCCCTTTCGCGGGCCTGCACCAGCTCCTCTTCCCGCTGCGCCACCACCTGGACCGCCTGCCTGGCACGCAGGTCGCCCTGCTCAACGGCGTCTTCGGCCTCTCCGAACCGCCCCGGGGGCGGCTGTCGGCGCCCTGCGCGGCGCTGGCCCTGCTCGTGCTCGCGGCCGAGCGGTCGCCGCTGCTGCTCCTGGTGGACGACGCCCACCGGCTGGACGAGGCGTCCCTGGACGCGCTCGCCTTCGTGTCGCGGCGGCTGCGGAACCTGCCGGTCGCGATGATGTTCGCCACGCGGGAGCACGAGCCCCGCTCCCCGCACCTGCACGGCCTCCCCGAGGCGCGGCTGGAACCGCTCTCCCCCACCGACACGCGCCTGCTCATCGCGAGGGTCACCGCCGCCGCACCCCGGAACGCCCCTGTCCCCTGCGGCGGGGTGCCGCCCCGCCCGCGCCCGCCCTTCCACGACCGCCCCTGGATCGACCGCATCGCGCAGGAGTCGGCGGGCAACCCGCTCATCGCCATCGAGCTGGCCGCCGCGCTCGGCGCGGGCGGGCGGGACGACGCGTCCGAGATACCGCCGAGCCCCCGGCTGCGCGCGACCTTCGGGGACCTGCTGTCCGAGCTGCCCGAGCCCACCCGCTGGCTGCTGCTGATCGCGGCGGCCAACGACAAGGACGACCTCGGCACGACGCTGTCGGCGGCCTCGACGCTCGGCCTCGGCACCGGCGAGCTGGCCCCGGCCGAGCGGTCGATGCTGGCGACGGTGGACGGCGACGAGCTGTCCTTCCAGCCGCCGTTCCTGCGCACCGTCGTCTACCGCAACGCCACCGTCGCCGAGCGGAAGACCGCGCACGGGGCGCTGGCCGAGGCGACCGCCGCCAGCCCGCACCGCCGGGTCCACCACCTCGCCTCCGCCGCGCACGAGCCCGACGAGGCGGTGGCCCAGCAGATCAGCGAGGGCGCGGGCCACGCCCGGCAGGTCGACGGGATGGTCTCCGCGCTGCACGTGGTGGAACGTGCCGCCACGCTGAGTCGCGACCCGGCGACCCGGTCCCGCTTCCTCATCGACGCCGCGAGCTGCGCGTGGCAGGCCGGTCTGCCGCTGCGCGCCCGCGCGCTGGAGCGGCAGATCGCCCACCCGGCCGGGGACCCGCGCCTGCTCGCCACCGCGCGGCTGCTGCGCGGCACCATCGCGCACGCCGAGGCGGCCGCCGGCACCGGCGCCGGGCACCGCGTCCTGCTCGCGAGCGCGCTGGAGACCGCGCGCGCCGAACCCGTGCTGTCCGCCCGCCTGCTGCTCACGGCGGCCCGCACCGCGCTGGACGCCGGGCATCGGGGGCATCTCGCCGAGATCGGCGGACGGCTGCTGGACCTCGCGCTGGACGCGGGGCATCCCGCCAAGCGGTTCGGCGCCGCGCTGCGCCGCATCGCCGACCGGGACCTGCGGCACGCGGGCGACGTCGACGCGATGGCGGCCGGGCTGCTGCGGCTGACCGCGACCGGCGAGCCGGTGGCCTGGCCGGCCATGCCGCCGCACGTCCCGACGATGGGCGCGGGGGCCCGCGACGCCTTCGCCCAGACGGTGCGGGAACTGCGGGCGCAGGGCGCCACCGGCACGCTGCCGCTCGCCGCCGTCCCGCTCATCGCGCTGGACCACCTCGCCGGGCGGTGGGACGAGGCCGCCGCCCTCGGCGCGGAGGTGCTGGCGCTCGCCGAGCAGACCGGC
The DNA here is from genome assembly GCF_009733595.1 of Actinomadura litoris. Taxonomy (GTDB): domain Bacteria; phylum Actinomycetota; class Actinomycetes; order Streptosporangiales; family Streptosporangiaceae; genus Spirillospora; species Spirillospora litoris. The sequence continues at coordinate 162,222 of NZ_WOFH01000007.1, forward strand.
CAGCGGGCGATGACCGCCAGGGTCCGGGTCATGCTCGCCCTGGCGGCGGCCGCGCGGGACCCCGGCGGGTGCCGCGACCTGGTGGAGGGCGCGCTGCGCTCCTCCGCCTCGGGCCACGACCGCGCCGCCCACGCGATGGCGCACTGGGCGCTCGGACGGTCGGCCCTGAGCGCGCGCGACCCGTCCGCCGCCATCCCGCACTACGCGCGGATCACCTCGCCGGACGACGGCGCGCACCACTACCTGACCGCCTTCCTCGCCTGCCCCGACCTCGTCGAGTGCCACGTCATGGCCGGGCAGCTCACCGAGGCGCGGGCGCTGCTGGAGTCGGCCGAGGAGTGGCGCCTGGACGACTCCGCCCCCCACCTGCTCGGGCCGATGCTCCGCGCCCGCTCCCTGGTGGCGTCCCGGGCCGAGGAGGCCGAGCGGCTGCTGGACGAGGCGATCCTGCGCTCCCGCGAGTGCCCGTTCGAGCGGGGCCGCGCCGAACTCCAGCTCGGCAAGCTGCTGCGCAGGCAGCGGCGGATCAAGGACGCGCGGCGGCACCTGCACGCGGCGGTCGCCGCGTTCACCGCGCTGCGCGCCGAGCCCTGGCTCGACCAGGCGTCCGCGGAACTGCGCGCGGCGGGCTACGCGCGCCCCTCCACCGGCGAGGGCCTGCCGGGCGCCGCCACCCGCCTCACGCCGCAGGAGCTGCGGATCGCCCGGTTCGCCAGCGAGGGGCTGACCAACCCCGAGATCGCGCTGCGCCTGTCGATCAGCTCCAGCACCGTCCGGTACCACCTGTCCAAGATCTTCCAGAAGCTCGACATCACCTCGCGGCGGCAGCTGCTCCGTTCGAACCTGGTCCTTGTGGAGTGATCCCCGCGGCCCGTCCCGGCCGCGCGGGCACGCCGTAGACCATCGCGTGGACGGCCTCCTCCAGCGTCAGACCGTCGGCGTCGTCCACGCGCTCGACGCAGCCCCGGAGGAGGGCCAGCAGCGCGGTGCCCGCGAGGGAGCGTTCGCCCTTCCGGTCGATCACCTCGGCGCGCGGGTCGGCCAGGTCCCGCAGGGCCACGCCCTCCATGACGGCGGTGACGAGGTCGACGAAGTCCCCGATCGAGACGCCGCGGCGCAGCCGCAACCTCCGCGATTCGAGCAGGTCGCCGCAGATGTCCTTCCACGGATCCAGGACCTCGCGGTAGTTCTCGGCCATCGCCTTCTGGATCACCGGGTCGTTCTCGGCCGCCGCCGTGGCGAAGATCTCCATCCGGAAGCGCGGCCGGTCGACCAGCGTCAGAAGGTTCCAGTACCCGAGCCGGTGGATCGCGTCCACGAAGTGCGCGCCGTCCTGGAGGTCGTCGAGGATGTCGACGGCGTCGGCGGCGTCGCAGTGGGTGGGGTGGTAGGCCCACAGGCCGAACCGCAGCAGGTCGGCGATGAAGTCCGAATGGCTGGCCCAGGTGGAGCGCAGCGTCGAGACGCTCCCCACCCGGGGGAACGGGGCGGGGTTGCGGGCGACCTCGGCGGCCACGGTCCGCTGCGACAGGAAGGCGAGCAGCGGGCGCTGGAGGGACGAGTCGTCCTCGGGGTCGGCCAGCGTGCGCACCGCGCCGGGCCCGAGGTGGTTCTCGATCAGCCGCACGCCCGCCGCGAGGTAGGCGGCGGTGACCGGGTCGTTGGCCAGCCGGGCGCGGCTGGCCGGGGTCCGCCGGTCCAGCCGCCGTAAGACCTCCGACAGGTCCTGGTCGTAGGGATAGGGCAGCTGCTGCTTCAGGGCGGGTCGGCGATCCTCCATCGCCCCATCGTGTGCCGCACGCCGCCGCCTGTACAGGTGCGCGGGTGCGCGGTATCGCGCACCCGCGCGCTCCCGGCCGCGCCCTCGCGCCCGGGGCGCGGACACCGGGCCTCCGCGCGGGTTAGAAACGAAGGGCGGGGGCAGCGGCCGCGCCGATCGGTCGGACGGTCGGCACGGCCGCTGCGGCACGTCCGCGACATACCGGACGAACTATCCACGCGACCATTCCGCGCCCTCCGCATTCGCCGCCGCACCGTCTTGCCGGCAATCCAGAGTGATCACGGACGCGGTGGAGAGATACGAATGCGCAATGAATAACAAGGTGCCGGGCCTCTTCCATTTTCCGCGGCCCGCGGGCGACCCTTGTGCGGTCGGAGACCGAGGGGCTAAGGAGAGAGCCGCACATGCGCGAGGCGCTTTCGCACGAGAACGGCTGGTACGTGGACGACCGCTGCACGAACTGCGATGTCGCGCGCCAGTTGGCGCCCGATCTGATCGGGGAGGTGAACGGCCGTTCGGAAGTGCTCCGCCAGCCGCGCGACGAGGCCGAGCGGCGCCTGCTGGAGATGACCGCGCACGCCTGCCACACGCGTTCGATCCGCCCGCCGTCCGGGGCGCTGGACGCGGCGCTGGACCCCTTCCCCCTCAGGCTGGACGACGGCGTCCACTTCTGCGGCCACAACTCCCAGCGGACCGCCGCCGCCAACGCCTACCTGCTGCGCCGCCCCGACGGCACCGTGCTGATGGTCGACACCCCGCGCTGGAGCCGGTCGCTCGCCGCGCGCTGGCAGGAGCTCGGGACCGTCACCGACATCCTCCTCACCCACCGGGACCACGCCGCCCACGGCCGGACCTACGCCGACCACTACGGCGCACGGCTGTGGATCCACGAGGGCGACCTGGACGCGGCGCCGGACGCCGACCGCGTCCTGCGGGGCCTCGACCCGGTCGAGATCGTCCCGGGCGTCGTCGCCCATCCGCTGCCCGGCCACACCCGGGGAAGCGTCCTGTACCTCGCCGACGAGCGCCACTGCTTCAGCGGCGACAGCTTCTACTGGTCGCGCACCACCGGCGACATCGAGGTCGCCGAGCACGTCACGTGGTACTCCATCGAGGTGCTGGCCGCGTCGCTGTCCCGCACGGTCGGCCGGCTCCGCTTCGAATGGCTGCTGCCCGGCCACGGCGACCGCAGGCGGCTGCCCGCCGAGGAGATGGCGCGGCGGATGAAGGACCTCGCCGAGCGCACCGGGAGACTCCGTCCCACCCCGGTCGACTTCTCGGCCCACCGCTGGTGACGTCCGGTCCGGGCCCCGCCCGGCGGGGCGCTACGCCGCGCAGAACTCGTTCCCCTCGGGGTCGCGCATGAGCCACCAGTGCCCGGCGGGCCCCTGGTCGATCTCGCGGACCCGGACCGCCCCCAGCCCCTCCAGCCGGGCCACCAGGTCGTCGAGCCCGCCGGGCGGGCTGTGGACGTCGATGTGCAGCCTGTTCTTGCCGGACTTCCCCTCGGGCACGTCCTGGAAGAGCAGCCGCCTGCCCCGGCCGACGCCGCTCACCTCGTCGTAGGGGTCGTCGGGATGGCGGATCGCCGCGTAGCCGCGGAAGGTCCTGCGGCCGCGGTGCTCGGTGACCGCGTCCTCGGTGATCTGCCCGGCGGCGAGCAACCGCTCGATGAGCGCGCCGGGATCCTCCACCTCGTACTCCAGGGCCGCGGCCCAGAAGTCGGCGAGGACGGGCGCGTCCGCGCTGTCGATGACCAGCTTCCACGTCAGTGCCATATGTTCCCCGCTTTCTGGAAGCGATCACCTTACCCGCTTCCGACCTGGGGATTCCCTTCGCCATCCGGCTGGTCGTCCGCTGGACGCAGGAGCCGGGCCGTTCGTCGCGGTGCGGGGGCGGGCGAGGAGTCGGCGCGCGCCGGAGAGGGCATCGCCAAGGCCGAGCCTCAGGCTCGCCGGCGATCCCGTCCATTCGGGTCGCCGACGGATTCGGTTCGTTCGAGGGAACTTCAATGAAACATCAGCACAGAGTCGCGGCGATCGTTCTGGCGGGGGTGGTCGGCGCCGGAGGCGCCGCGGTGTCGCCCGCGCTCGCGGACCCGGGCCACCGCCCGGACGCGCAGGCACCGGCGGCGCCCGCCGTCGCCGCCTATCCCAGGGGGAAGGTCATCTCCCACGGCCGGCTGGCGGTCAGGGCCAAGCCCACCACCAAGTCCAAGCGCCTGCGCTGGCTGCAGCCGGGCCAGGTCATCAGCATCAAATGTTGGGTGAAGGGGCAGGCCGTCCACGGCGACAGCAAGTGGTACCGGCTGCCGACGACGAAGCGGGAATACGTCTCGGCGCACTACATCAAAATCATCAAGGGGAAAGTGAAGCACTGCTAGCGGCGCGCCCTCCACGGCGCTTGTAGGCGCCGGGAAACCGATCGCTCCGGCCACCGGTCGCCGACCACCCTGCACGATGTTCCACACCCGCTCTCCCGGATTCCCCGCTCGCGGCATCGCGATCGGGAACGCGCCGGGCGGGTGGTGGCGGCCGGTGGCGTTTTTCGACCTCATGCCGTATCCGGGAGCGGCTCCTCGTTCCCGCGCGCGGCCGATCCGAACATCCGGCCCCGACTCGACATGGTCCCAGGTGAACGCGCCGGGATGCGCGGTCTCGAACTCGCGCCGCAGCGCCACGGGGTCGTGGTCGCTCACCAGCGTGAACCCCTCGCCAGCCGCGCGTACCGGGCGAAGATCCGCGAATGGCGCAGCGCGCGCGGGATCTCGCGGACGTCGATCACGTCCGGACGCTCCAGCCCGCCGCCGTCCAGCAGCGTCTCCAGGTCGGCGGCCAGCGTGCCGACGGCGGCACCGGGCCACCGGGCGCCTCTCCGCGCTGCTCGCCGACCTGGACTTCGCGCCCGAACCCGGCCGCGACGCGATCCGGCTGCGGCATTGCCCGTTCCTGGAGTGGGCCGAGGAGTACGGCCCGCTCGTCTGCGACGTCCACCTCGGCCTGATGCGCGGCGCGCTGGGGGAGCTCGGCGCGCCGGTCAGGGCCGGGCGGCTCGAACCGTTCGCCGAGCCGGACGTCTGCGTCGCGCGGCTGGACCGCGCCACCCCCGAGAGAGGCGAGGCACGACCGTGAACCAGGCCGCGGGCGCCACGGCGGGCGCGCTGACCTTCCTGTGCTCGGGATGGTGCTGGGCATCTCGTTCCTGGAGGCACCGCTGAAGTTCCGCGCGCCGGGCGTGACGATCCCGGTCGGGCTGGGCATCGGCCGCGTCGTCTTCTGCGCGCTGAACCTCGCCGAGATCGCGCTGGCCGCCGCCGCCGTGCTGCTCGCGGTGCGGATCGGCGCCGTCCGCCCGCGGCTCACCAGGCGGTCGGACCGTGTCCTCGCGGGCGAGACCGATCTCCCCGGTCGCGCGGCCACCTTTACTACATCGGGTTGGAGGCCGCGAAGGTCGTTCTGCTCGTCGTGCTGGGAATTACGGTCCTGGCCGCATGACGTTTCCGGGACAGCCAGGAATCAGGCGCCCCGGAAACGCCTCCGTCATCGCCGGACGAAGGGGCTCAGAAGGCGCCCAGCCGGAACTTCTCCCATGCGCCGATCTCGCTCGCCCGCGCGCGGAGCATCGCGTACTCGCGGCCGCGGTAGCCGAGCTCGGCCGACACGAACTTGCCGTTGGCCTGTGACTTCAGCGCGTACAGGTTCTGTGCCTCGTTGTAGTACAGGTCGAACTTCTCCCAAGCGTCGGCGACGTCCGCCCGCGCGCGCAGCATCCCGTAGGCATTGCCGCTATAGCCGAGCTCGGCCGACACGTATTTGCCGTTGCCCTCCGACTTGACCGTCCAGGTCGTGTCGGTCCCGCTGAGGGCGAACCTCTCCCACGCGTCGGCGACGCCCGCCCGCGCGCGCAGCATCCCGTAGTCGCGGCCACCGTAGCCGAGCTCGGCCGACGCGTATTTGCCGTTGGCCTCGGACAGGAGGGTGCAACAGCCGTTGATTCCCTTGCCGAAAGGCGAATTCGCCGCGGTCACCAATCTGAAGCGGTCCGTGGTGGCGGCGGACGCGCCGGCGGGCGTGACGGAGCCCAGCAGCGCAAGGGCGGCGACCATGAGCAAGGCCCTGATCATCAGGCGACGCATGAAGATCCTCCTCGTCGGTGATCCCCGGCGTTTCCGGGCGGCACCGCCCCGAATGCTCAGTGATCAAGGTAGGGGCGCGCAATAGGCGGTTTCAGCGATCAGCACGCGTAGTGTCCACTTGTGGACCGGCGCGCCTTGTATCACCCAGCACGGCGAGACGGAGCCGCCATTCCCGTGACCGGATGCGGTCCTTTGGGAACGGTCCCTTTCTATTTCGCGCTGAATTCGCACCGTCGGCATCACTCCGAGGGCCAGTTCCGCAGAGCGCCGTCGAGGGCGTCGAGCGTCCTGGCCCAGGACGCGTCCACGTCGCGCGGGCTGTGCCTGAACCCGCCGGCGGTCTCCAGGCTCACGTAGCCGTGGAACGTGCTGTGCAGCATCCGTACCGCGTCGGTCTCGGCGGGCTCCGGCAGGCCGTAGCCGCGCAGGATCGCCCGGGTCATCTCCGAGTGCCGGCCCGCCGCGCTCCGCTCCGCCGTCTCGCGGTCCATCCACACCTGCATGGCGGCGTACCTGCCGGGATGCCGCTTGGCGTAGTCGCGGTAGGCGCTCGCGAAGGCCACGAGCGCGTCCCTGCCCGCGCGTCCGGCCACCGCGTCCGCGACCCGGTCGGCGAGTTCGGCGAGGCTCAGCACCGCGACGCGGGTCCGCAGGTCGCGCGCGTTCCTGAGGTGCGAGTACAGGCTCGCCTCCCGGACCCCGAACCGGCGCGCCAGCGCGGCGACGGTCACGGCCTCGACACCGGCCTCGTCGGCGAGCTCCGCCGCCGCCCTGGTCAGCCGCTCGGCCGTCAACCCCGCGCGTGCCATGAGCCCACCCTTCCTAAGAGGTTAAGGAATTTGCCTAACCATATTAGGAAGACTAGCCTCGCCGCACATGAGACCGCTCACCGAGCACGACGTCCGCACGTCGTTCGTGAACTGCTCCAAGGGCGAGGCCGGACGGCTGCACCTGCCCAGGGACTTCACCGACCTGCCCTGGGACGACCTGGACTTCCTCGGGTGGCGGGACCCCGCCGCGCCCGAGCGCGCCTACCTGGTCGCCGAGCGCGGCGGCCGCCTCGTCGGCGTCGCGCTGCGCGGCTCGTCCGGCGCCAAGCGCGGGTTCACCGCGCGCAGCATGTGCTCGTTGTGCCTGACCACGCGCACCAGCGGCGGCGTCGCGCTGATGACGGCGCGCCGCACCGGCGAGGCGGGCCGCCAGGGCGACTCGGTCGGCCACTACCTGTGCGGCGACCTCGACTGCTCGTTGTACGTGCGGGGCCGCAAGCATTCGGTCGCGGGGGGCGACCTCGACGAGACCCTCACCGTGGACGAGAAGGTCGCCCGCGTCCGCGCCAACCTGGAGGCGTTCCTGACCAAGGTCACCCGGTGACCCCGGGACGGACAGCGACCGTCCCGGGGCGTCCCCTCGCTCTAGTGCGAGATCGGGTCCAGCGAGGTGATCACCGCGTCCCAGGGGCAGAAGTACCCGGCGCCCCAGTTCGGCCCGTCCACATAGGACGGCCGACCGTCACAGACCTCCGTGGTCGCGTCGGCGAAACCGAAGTTGTTCGGGTCGATGGACCACTGGTAGGGCGAGTTGACGTCCACCACGCCCCAGTTGATCTTTCCGTTCGGAATGCTGGGCCCGGAGCCGCCGTTGAGCAGCGCCTCGGCCTGGTCGATGTCGTCCTGGTCGACCAGGCGGACCTTGTAGCTCTCGCCGCTCACATTGAAGGTCGCCACGTACTGGGTGTCCTCCGGCGCCGCCCCGGTGTCCGCGATGGCGGACGTGGCGGACCCCAGCAGCAGCCCCAGGGCGACCGCGCCGCCGGCGAAGAACGTTTTCGGAGTCATGGTCTTCCTCCTCCTTCGATGACCGTGCCTCGACGCTAGAAGTCAGGGGCCGCGCGAACGATCCAGCCAACGCGCCGATCCGCAGTACAGGAGGCTGTACCTGGAGGCGCCGCCCCGCGCGAACGTCCAGCGCGACACGGCCAGGAGGCCCCCGGTCAGTGCCCGTCGGCCCTCTCGGCCTCATCGCTGCGCTGGGCGAGTTCCAGTGCCCGCGTCGGCATTCCGGCGCTGCGCATCACGTACCAGAAGGGCGCCACGGTCGCCGGGCCGGAGCCGGAGACTTCAGCGATCACCCGTCCGGCGTACCTCTCCGCCTCCTCATGCGCCGCGATCCCCTTCAACGCGTTGAGGACGACGGCCACGTCACCGGCATCGCGGGCCGGGGCATAGGCGGCGGCACGCTCCGCGAGAACGCTCGCCTGCTCGGTCATCCCGGCATGCGACATCGCCTCCAGAAGACGGGCCACATCGGTGACCTCCGTGACGGGCATACCCTCGGCGACGCGTTCGACGAGCGCCTCAGCGTGCTTCCGCATCCCCTCGTCGCGCATAGCGTCCAGAAGGCAGATCACGTCGGTGGCGCGCTGGAGGGAGGTGGCCGCCACCACGCGCCCCGCCAGCGTCTTGGACTGCCGCGCCATTCCCGACCGCCGCATCAGGACCAGGAGCCGGGCCACACTCGTGGTGTCGTGAACCGGACCGTGGGCGGCCGCGCGCGCGGCGAACCGCGAGGCCGCCCCCTCCACTCCGGCATCAAGCATCAAGCTCAACAGGCGCACCGTGGTGGCGGCGTCCACGATGGCGGTGTGTCCGGTGATGCGTCCGGAGAGCAGCACCGTGGGTCTGTCCATGCCTCCGATCCGCAGTGCCTCCAGGAGTTCCACCATGGCGCCGGGGTCGCGGACGGGCGTGTTGACGACCACGCGTGCGGCGAGCACCGTCGCCTGCTCCATCGCGCCCACCCTGTACATCTCTTCCAGGAGTCGGGCCATGGTCACGGCCCCGCTGACAGGAAGGTGCACGGCCGCCTGTTCGGCGAGGGCCATCGCCTGCTCCACGGCGCCCGCCTTCCGCATCGCCTCCAGGAGGCGGATCACGCTCGTGGCGTCATCGAACGAGGCATGGGCGACGATGCGCCTGGAGAGTTCTTCCGCCGGCCGATCCGCGCCCGCCTTCTCCATCACTTCAAGCAGCCGGATCACGTTCGTGGTCGAACGAGCGGAGGTGAAGAGGACCGGAACCTCCACCGCGGCGCGCCCGATGAGCGCCAACGTGTGCTCCTCCGTCGCCGCCGCCCTGCGCACGGCGTCCAACAGGCGAATCACATCGTGGATGCTCCGGAGAGGGGTGACGGCGGCGGACCGCCCCGCGAGCGTTCGCGCCTGCTCCTGCCCGCCCACACCGAGCATCGCGTCCAGCAGCCGGATCACGTCGGATGGGTAGTAGACGGGGGTGGTCGACCGCCGCACGCCCCGCGAGCAGCACGGCCTGGCTTCGCGTACCCGCCTTCAGCATCGCCTCCAGCAGGCAGGCCACATCTGCCGTGTCGCGCACGAACGCCTCGGCGGCCACACGGTCGGCGAGCACCTCGACCTGCTCGCGCATGGCGGCCTTCAGCATCGCGTCCATAAGGTCGGTGACGGCGTTGGGGTCCGTCAGGTCGATGCCTCTGAGGAAGTCGTGCGTGGCGGGAAGCGCGGGGCCTTCGAGCTGGTCGAGGAGCCGTTCGAGATGGTGGCATCGCGATTCGGCATCGGCGGCCCGCTCGCGTGCCCGAGCCAGCCGGGACGCGAGAGCGGCGATCTCCTGGTCGAGGTGGTCCTTCTCGGCACGCGCGGCCATCCGGTCGGCGTCCCATGCGGCACGCAGCCGCTCGTGCTGCTCCTTCAACTCGCCGACCTGACGGACGCGCTCGGCGAGTTCCTCCTCGATGCAGCGCGCGTAGCGTTCGGCCTCGTCCCGCCGGATGACGGCGATCTCCAGTTCGTCACTGGCCAGACGCCGCCTGTACTCGCCGGGCTGGGCGGACTCCAGCGCCGCCGGTTGCAGCCCGATCAGGTGATCGCGGACGTCCTTCGAGACCTCCTTGCCCCGCTCGGCCAGGAGGGTCAGCAGAGTGTTCAGGAACCACTGTTCGCGGGGGACGCGCTTGCCGTTGAGATAACGCGAAAGAGTGCCCTTGTCGATGGGGTAGCGCCCGGCGAACCGACTCAGCGACATCCCCGTGGCGACCCAGATCCTGCGCAGCTCGTTCGTCCAGGCCAGCACCTCGGGGCTTAACCCGGGATCCAGTGGCTTGAACCCGGTCGGTGTCCGGGGCGCAGCCGAGGTGCTGTAGGCGATGTCGGTCATGCCCTTCATCATCGGCTCCCGGCCCCGCCCGCGCAGGGTATGCCCGGACTCCGGTGTTGCCACCTGCGCGCAACCCGGCGGCGCCTCCTGTTGCGGTCTGGCGCAACGCCTCGTGGGGGTGGCCTCATGGAGGCCCCGCGTCGCTCCGGCGCGGGCCTCGGCAAGGAAGGTCCCCATGCGCCCGTCACCTCCCCCGGACAGGATGATCGGGCCGCGCGCGGCGGTCATCCTGGCGGCGTCCGCCGTCGTCGGCGTGGTCGCCGGTGGGCTCACCTGGTGGGGGACCAGGTCGGTCGTTCAGGCGCTGACGGCCGGCGCCGCGGCCGGGGGCGCGTGCGGGCTGCTCGAACGCCTCATCGCAGGCCCCGGTCCTTGCGCGTGCCGCCCCGGACGTCCGCGGAGGTGCGACGGTCGTGCCCGCGGGCGGAAGTGAGGGCCCTCCAGAGGCGGTGTTCGTCGGAGGTCAGGGGGTGCCAGCCTTCCGGATGGGCTCTCGGCAGGTCCGGGCCGGTCCATATCTGGTGCTCGGCGCAGTGGCCGTGAGCGAGGACCGCCATTCTGCTCGCGTAGCCGAGCAGGGCGGACGCCAGTTTGAGGGCTTTCGGCGGTACGGCCACGCAGTAAGCATCCTGGGCCGTTCTAAAGCGCCTCTAGTGGACCATTGGACCGGCCCGGTCCCGCCGGCTAGGGATGCGGTTGCGCGTCCAGGGTCCAGGGGAGGTCGAGGGGGGCCGGTTCGCCCCGGCGGGCGGGCGGGACGCCGTCGCGGGCGAGGATCCGCCGCCCGCGCACGGCGGGGCGCACGTGCGGGCAGTCCCGGACGCCGTGCCGGTACGGGCCCCGAGCGGACTCGTTGGCCTGGATGGCCAGGCTGACGAGCGACTGGAGCAGGAAGAGGTCGTTGTCGGTGTCCAGGTGCACCTGGACCCAGCCTGAGTCCGGGGGGATGATGACACGATCGGTCGCGGTGAGAGCATCGGTCATGCGGCGGGCGACCGACTCGGTGAGGAGCACCTCGGCCATGTTCCCCTGGTGCAGGTGGACGATCTGCCTACCGTGGACGGCGAGCGCGCGGCCGGGCGGACAGTCGGCGCGGCAGGCCGTCAACGGCCAGTCCCGGAACCGGCCGAGCGCGAGGTCGGCGTAGCAAACGGAGCGTGGGCTGCGTCCTCGTCTCATGGTTGCCAGCGTTGCCGGTTACCCGGGCGTAGCGGTGGACAGGGGACATCCTGGTTCGATTCGGCGGTTCCTGGTGTCTTCCAGGAATTCGTGGACCGTTCTGGAAGCGTCCAAGACGGGGCCGCGCGCCGACCAGTCGGCCACCAGTACGCGAACTTCTGGGGAACTCCGGGATCTTGCGCCCGTTCGGCCTGCATCGTAAGGGTTCGCCTCGTTGCGGTGTCGAGGCGGGCATAAGTGGATGGAGCAGGCGTTGGACTCCTATCTCGACCAGAAAGCGGATTTTCACCGTTATCTGGTCGGCCGGCTGGGAGAGAGCGGCGCGGCGGCGCTGGCGCGGCACACCGGCCTGCTGGAGGTGACGGCGCGGGCGCTGCTCGACGGCGAGTTCCTGTCGTGGGAGGTCGTCAGCGCGTGCCTGGCGGCGGCGGGCGTCGACAGCGGCGAGGTGGGGCAGGCGCGGCGCCGGTGGGCGGCGGTCGAGCACGCGATGTGGGACGAGCGGGGCGACGCCCTGCGCGCGGCGTTCGAGCAGAACGGGCACGCCAAGCCGGCGCGGCTCGTCGAGGCGCACCAGCGGGAGGTGCCCTGGCGGCGGCTCATGGCGCGGCTGCCGGTGACGTTCAAACCGTGGGTCGAGCCGGCGTTCGGGACCGGGCGCAGGCTGCCCGACCCGGCGGCGGCCAAGGACATCCGGGACTTCTACGCGCTGCTGCGGGAGCTGCGCGCCTGGGCGGGCTCGCCCCGGCAGTCGGAGATCGAGAAGCGCTCGTGGGGGACGCTGCCGGACGCCACGATCAGCGCGATGCTCCAGAAGGACCGCTGGCGGACGCCCAGCGACCGGGACCTCGCCCGGGTCGGGTACTTCGCGACGGCCTGCGGGCTCCCCCGGACGGAGGTGACGCGCTGGGTCGAGGCGTACGAGCGCGTCCGGCACGTCCCCCCGCCGGACGACCTGGCCATGGCCCGCGCTGAGGCGGCCGAGCTGAGGTCCGGGCTCGCCGCCGCCCAGGCCGAGGCCGACAAGCTCCGGAAACGGCTCATCGCGTATACGGAGCAGCCTTCCGAGGCCGCTCCCCCGGAGCCCGACGCGGAGACACCCGGCGCGCGGGAGCCGTGGGGCGTCCGCGGGCGGTGGACGGCGGTGGCCGCCGCGGCGGTGGTGTTCGCCGCCGGAGCCGGGACGGGCGCGGTCCTCGGGCGCGGGTCGTCCGCCGAGGCGCCGATGTGCTTCCGCGGGAAGCTGCGGCTGGTCGGCTCCACCGCGTTCGAGCGGACGGCGGCCGTCCTGCGGCGCGGCTATGAGGACCTGTGCCCCGACGCGCGCGTCAGCGTGGAGGCGGTCGGCTCCAACGAGGGGGTCCGCGTGCTCACCCGGGACAACGCCGGGGCGACGGTCGCGATGCACGACGGGCATCTCCGGGCCGATTCCGACGAGGTCCGGCTGCGGGGGTTCCGGGGGTTCCCGGTGGCGCTGGTGGGGTTCGCGGTCATCGTCAACAAGGACACGAACGTGACGGGGCTGAGCGTCCAGGAGCTGAGGTCGATCTACGCGCGGGACTCGGGGCCCACCAACTGGAGGCAGGTCCCGGGCGGCGCGAACGTCCCGATCCGGCTGGTCAGCAGGACGGAGGGCTCGGGGACGCGGGGGATCTTCGAGGAGCGGCTGCTCGACGAGCCCGAGCCGGACCTGTCGTCGGGCGACTGCCGGCGCAAGGACGAGATCCGCGCGAGCTACCGCACCATCCGGTGCGAGCGCAGCAGCCAGGGGCAGGTGCTGGAGACGGTCAACACGGTCCCCGGCACGATCGGCTACGCGGAGCTGCACGTGGCGGGGGACGCGCGCCGCTACCCGAACGTGCGGGTCCTCAGCCTGGACGGCCGCAGGGCCGGGGGCCCTCCGGCGATGGGGACCTATCCGTTCGTCGCCCCGGAGGTCTTCTACACCGCCGGTCTGCCGCCGAACGGCAGCCCGGCGGCGGCGTTCCTGACCTTCCTCGCCGGTGCCGAGGCCCGCGGGATCCTGCAGCGGGCGGGGTCGTCGGTGTGCGTCGGCGCGGACGCGCAGGTCGTCGCCCGCTGCCAGGTCACCTGAACGCCTCAGACGTTGCCGCCCGGCAGGACGGCGGTCACCGGCCCCGGCGGGAGGGCGTCCCGGTGGAGCGGGTGGGCGGCCGCGGCGACGGTGCCGCTGGGCTCGGCGCGTTCGGCCGGCGACGTGTGGAGCAGGTCCGCCGCCACGGTGATCGTCTCCTCGTCCACCGTGGGCATGTCGTCGACCGGGGGGCGCGCAGCCCGTCGGCGATGGCGCGGTAGGTCTCCTCCACGGGCCAGGCGACGTCGGCGTAGTGCAGCGCGGGCGGCGTCATGGCGCGTCCCCCGGGGTGGTCTTCGGATCGGTGGCGGCCAGCTCGGCCAGCAGGAGCTCCTCCAACGCCGCCGCGAAGTCGGCGAGCACCGGCCGGTCGAACAGCAGCCGGACCGGGACCGCGAGGCCGAGGGTCTCCCGGATGCGGCCGGTCACGCGGGTGGCGGCGAAGGAGTGCCCGCCGAGCGCGAGGAAGTCGTCGTCGGCCCACACGGTGGGCAGCTCCAGCACCGCCGACCAGATGTCGGCCACCAGGTGCTCGGCGTCGGTCCCGGGCGCGGGCCGGTCGGCCGCCGACCGCGCCTCCGGCACGGGCAGCGCGGACCGGTCGGCCTTGCCGCTCGGCAGCCTCGGCAGCGCGTCCAGCGCCGACCAGCGGCGCGGCACCATGTGCTCGGGCAGCCGGGCGCGCAGGTGCTTCTGGACGACGTCGAGGTCGACGTCGGCGGGGGCGACGTGCCCGACGAGGTGCGCCTCCGGACCCGACCCGGCGGCGGTCACGACGCCGTCGGCCACCTCGTGCAGGACGGCCTCGATCTCGCCCAGCTCGATCCGGTGGCCGCGCACCTTCACCTGGTGGTCGCGGCGGCCGTGGAACTCCAGCGTCCCGTCCGGCCGCCAGCGCGCGAGGTCGCCGGTGCGGTAGCGGCGACCGCCGGGGTGGTGGGGGTCGGCGGAGAACGCCGCGCCGGTCAGGTCGGGGCGGCCGCGGTAGCCGCGCGCGACCCCGGCGCCGCCGAGCACCAGCTCGCCGAGCGCGCCGGGGGGCAGCAGCCGCAGCCAGGGGTCGGTCACGTAGGCGCGCTCGCCCGCCATCGGCGTGCCGATCGGCACCGTCGTGGCGGTGGGCGCGATCGCGCCGGGGGCGACCGGGTGCATCGTGGAGCCGACCGTCGCCTCGGACGGGCCGTAGCCGTTCCACAGCCGCCCGACGAGGGGCGCGAGCCGCGCGGCCAGCGCCGGGTCGAGCGCCTCCCCGCCGCTGATCACCTGGAGGCGGGGGTCGCCCTCCCAGCCGGCCTCCAGCAGCATCCGCAGCGTGGTCGGGACGAGGTCCACCAGCGTCGCGCCGCAGTCGCGGAGCCGCGCGGCGAGCGCGTAGCCGTCCACGGCGTCGGCGCGGTCGAGCAGGACGCAGGTCCCGCCGGCGCTCAGCGGCAGCCACAGCTCCTCGGCGAAGATGTCGAAGGTGACGGGCGCGGCGGCCGGCATGACCTCCTCGGGCCCGAGCCCCATCAGCGCGATCGAGCCCGCGACGAACGCGGCCAGGTTCCCGTGGGTGATCTCCACGCCCTTCGGCCGCCCGGTGGAGCCCGAGGTGAACAACACGTAGGCGAGGTCGTCCGCGTGCGGCGGCTCCGGCTCGGGCGGGTCGCCCTCGACGGGCGGGAGAGCGTCCAGGTCGAGCGTCTCCATGCCGGGGAAGGCCGCCGCCCCCCGGACGAGCATCAGCCGCGCCCCCGCGTCCTCGGCGAGCAGGTGGGAGCGCTCCGGCGGATGGTCGGGGTCGAGCAGCACGTACGCCGCGCCCGCCCGCCACACCCCGAGCAGCGCGGCCGGGAGCCGGTGGTCGCGGGGCAGCACGGCGCCGACCAGCGCGCCGCGTCCGGCGCCGCGCGCCCGCAGCGCGGCGGCGACGCGGGCGGCCTCGGCGTGCAGGTCCGCGTAGTCGTGGGACGCGCCGTCCGGGCCGACCACCGCCGTGCCCCCGGTGCGCGGCAGCGCCTCCGGGACGGTCGCGGGGAACTCCGGCAGCCCGGGACCGGCGGCCCAGGCGAGCAGGGCCTCCCGCTCCTCCAGGCTGACCAGCTCGTACTCCGCGAGCGGACGGCCCGGGTCGGCCAGCGCCGCGCGCAGCACCCGCAGGAACCGGTCCAGCTCCGCCTCGGCCCAGTCCCGGTCGTAGCGGGCGGTGGAGTATTCGAGCTGGATCTCGGGGCCGTCCACGGTCCGGTTGACGAGCCAGCTCAGCTCCTGCGCCGCCGCGCCCGCCCCCGGGTCGGACAGGAGCTCGATCCGGACGCCGCCGCCGGTCGCCTCCATCGGCACCTCGCCGTGCTGGACGGCCAGCATCACCGGGACGCGCGGCAGCTCGGCGGACGGCGTCTCCTGGTGCGCGAGGGCCCGCGCGGTCGCGGCAGCGGCCCGCCGCACCAGCGCGCGGAAGTCGGCCGCGCCGCCCGGCCGCGCCCGCACGGGCAGCGCGTCCACCAGCGGGCCGATCAGCCCCGCCAGCTGGGGCCTGGCCCGGCGCGCCGCCGCCGCCCCGATCACCGGGTCGGCCTCGCCCGACAGCAGGACCAGCGCGGCCAGGTACACCGCGAACGGCGTCGCGCCGCAGTCGCGGGCCAGCGCGGCGACGGCCGGCTCCACCTCCCACGGCAGCGGCCGGCCGGCGCGCGCGGCCGACGGGTCGATGCCGAACGGCGCCGGTTCCGGCACGCCGTCCAGCTCCGCCCGCCAGAACGCGCGGTGCGCGCCGGGCGCCGTCTCGGCGGCCTGCGCGGCGGCCACGTCCCCGACCTGCACGGCCGGTTCGGGGACCGCGCGGCCGGCCAGCTCGGCGGCGAGCTCGTCCATCAGGATCCCGACCGAGGCGCCGTCGAAGGCGATGTGGTCCACGGCGACGGTCAGCTCGGCGGCGGTGTCGCCCCGCCAGGCCAGGTCGGCGCGGATCAGCGGCACCTCGGAGCCGAGGTCGAACACGTGCGCCGCGCGCGCCGCGTCCGCCTCGACCGGGCTCTCGGTGAGGGGGACGGGGACCGGCGGGTGGACGACGGCCACCGGGATCCCGTCCTCGCCGGTGACGACCGTGCTGCGCAGCACCTCGTGCCTGCGCACGACCGCGTCGAGCGCGTCGCGCAGCGGCGCGGCGTCGGGGAGGCCGCGTACCCAGAAGCGGAGCAGGAGCGTGGTGACCGGGCGGTCCGGGTGGAGCTGGCGCAGCGTCCAGAACTCGCGCTGCGCGTCGGTGAGCGGGACGGTCGTGCGGCCCGCGTGCCGGACCGGCGGCGCGGCGCCGGACGGGCCCACCGCCGCCAGGCCCGCCGCCGTGGGCGCGGCGAGGAACGCCGCCAGCGGGACGAGGTACCCGCGCCGCCGGGACATCTCGCTCACCACGCGGGCGGCCTGCAGGGAGTGCCCGCCGAGGTCGGCGAACACCGCGTGCGGCCCGACCTCCGGCAGGCCGAGCACGTCCGCGATGACCTCGGCCGCCTCCCGCTCGGCGTCCGCGCGGAACGCCTCGCCGGACGGGTCGGACGGGCGGGCCGCGCCCAGCTCGGGCAGCGCGTCGCGGTCGACCTCGCCGGTGGGGCCGGTCGGCAGCCGGTCGAGCACGCCGATCCCGGAGGGCACCATGTACTCCGGCAGCAGCCGCGCCAGGTGCGCCCTCAGCTCGTCCTCGATGTCGGCGCCGATGTCGGCGCCGATGGCGGGGTCGGCCTCGACGTACGCGACGAGGCGGTCGGCGCGGGCCAGCACGACGGCGTCGCGGACGGCCGGATGCCCGGTCAGCGCGTGCCGCACCTCCCCCGGCTCCACCCGGTACCCGCGGATCTTCACCTGGTCGTCGGCGCGGCCGAGGAAGTGCAGGACGCCGTCCACGGAGCGGACCCGGTCGCCGGTGCGGTACCCGCCCGCGGTGAACGACCGGGCGGTCAGGGCGGGGCGGTTCAGGTACCCGCGCGCCACGCACGGCCCCGACACCCACAGCTCGCCGGGCGTCCCGTCCGGGACCGGGTCGCCGCGCCCGTCCCGCACCGACGTCACCGCGCCGGTCACCGGGAACCCGATCGGCGGCGCGCCGGTCTCATCCCGGCGCAGCTCGTAGGCGGTGCACAGCGTGGTGCACTCGGTGGGCCCGTAGGTGTTCACGACGCGGCGCACGCCGGGGTTGGCCCAGATCCGGGCGGCCAGCGACGCGGTGAGCGCCTCCCCGCCGGTGCCCACCACGCGCACCCCGGGCGGGAGCGGCCGGGTGAGCACGGCGGCCAGCACCGACGGGACGCCGTGGACGGCCGTGACCTCCTCGCGCGCGGGCAGCTCGGGCAGCGCCAGCAGGTTCTCGGCCAGGATCACCGTGCCCCCGGCGGCCAGCGGCACCGCGATCTCCAGGATCGAGGCGTCGAAGCAGATCGAGGCGGCGGCCAGGTGGCCGGCCGTCTCCTCCCGCGAGTAGAAGCCGTCGGCCCAGGTGAGCAGGTTCACCGTGTTGCGGTGCTCCACGACGACGCCCTTGGGCCGCCCGGTCGAGCCGGACGTGTAGATCACGTACGCCGGGTCGCCGCCGCCGCCGGGCACCCGCGGCGGTTCGGCGCCCTCCGGCACGTCCTGGACGATCATCGGCTCGGCGCCGGTCGCGGCGGCCGTCGCGGCGAGCGCGGCGCTGGTCAGCACGACCGGGAACCCGGCGTCCGCGCCGATCAACCGCAGCCGCTCGGCGGGGTAGGCCGCGTCGAGCGGCACGTAGGCCGCGCCCGCCTTCCAGACCGCCAGCAGCGCCGGGACGAGCCATTCGTCCCGCTCCAGGCAGATCCCGACCAGGTCGCCGCGGCCGATCCCCCGATTCGCCAGCGCGCGGGCGAGCGCGCCGGCCCGGCGCTCCAGCTCGGCGTAGCTCGACCGGTGCGCGCCGGCGACGACGGCGGTCCGCTCGGGCGCGCGGCGTGCCCGGTCCTCGATGATCTCGTGCGCGCGCTCCGGCGCGCCCGACCCCGAACCCTGTGTCACGTGCTCACATCTCCTTCGATGTCAGTACGAGTCCGTGATCGCGATGTCTGACCGCGGGCCCCCGGCCCGAATGATCGGGATTGTCGATCATGAAGACTTATCTGACAAATCAGACACCGCCCCCGGATTCGGCCCCGTCGCGAGAACGCGCCGGCTCCGATCCCCCGCGGCCGCGGACCCGCCTTCGTGGCCACCGGATCTGACGGCGGACTCCGCCAATTCGACCGCCCCGAAGATGACCACATGTGGCCCTCCGATCGGGCACTCCGATGCCGGCGCACAGCGTGACCATCCCGTCTCGCTGCAGGAACACCGCTCCATCGACGGCAACTTTGTGAGATGTGTAATTAACACTGGAATGGCATGTCAATGGGCAGGGAGAATGATCTCCCATGAGGTCCGACGCCACCATGGAACAGCGTTCCCACGCGGTCAGGGTGCTGATTGTCAGCAATAACCCGGTGGTGCGCATCGGGCTGCACGCCTTGCTGCGCTCGGCTCCGATGTTGGATGTCGTCGGCAATGGCGGGCTCGGCAACTCCACGGCCGAGGCCCGCCGGCTCGCCCCCGATGTGGTGCTGCTGGACGCGACCCCGCCACCGACCGCTGATATCGGCGCGCTCGGCCGGGCCGGCCACGGCGGCCGAATCATCGTGGTGACCGCCGAGCATGATCCGGCCGTACTCGTCGAGACGCTCATGGCGGGCGCGCACTGCTGCCTCGTCTACGGTCATTTCGAGCCGCAGGGCCTCGCCGAGGTGGTGCTGGCCGCCGACCGGGGCGAGTCGCACCTGTCGCCGCCCGCGGCGACGGCGCTCGTCCAGTGGGTGCACGACGGGCGCCCGGCGCGGGTGCGGCCCGCCCCCGCGCTCACCCCCCGCGAGGTCGAGATCATCGAACTGATCGCCGGCGGGCTGACCAACCGGCAGATTGCGCGGCACCTCGTCATCTCCGAGAAGACGGTCAAGAACCACGCCCATCAGATCTATAAGCGGCTGGACGCCGACGGCAGGGAACATGCCATCACCCGCTGGCGAGAATTGAATTCGGCAGCCACCGGGGATGGCGCGGGCCGGTCATAAAACCGGTTACCGGCGAGTTCTATAGGGATAACCCCTGCCCAGGACAGTCCTAGGACCGGGCCCACGTCAAGTTGGGCCCCGCTCCCGCTTTACTTGAACATCGGCGTGCCGCATGCTCTGGGAGCCGAGTTCCCGACCCCCTCAATTCTATTTGAATGTGGATGTGAAGAGCTGTGAAATTCCTCGAACGCGCCGGAGATGCGTCGTGAGCCAGGCCCGCCGTCCCGTCCGCGGCGCCCTTTTCGGCGTCCTGACGGCGGCCGCCCTGACCGTCTGCCCGCAGCTGAGCGCATCGGCCGTCGGCCCCCGGATCGACCTGCAGGTCCTCGTCGTCACCAACGGCAGCTCCTCGGTGGCGGCGGTCGCCGCCCAGCTGAAGAGCGAGGGCGTCCCGTACCGGACCGTCGACCTGCGCCAGGCCGGCCGACCGGTGATCGACGCGGCGTTCCTGTCCGACACCGTCGACGGGGTGCCCCGCGCCAAGTACCAGGCGATCGTCCTGCCCAACGCCGCGCCGTTCGACCGGGCGAACCAGGCCGAGATGGACGCGATCGCGGCGTACGAGGCCAAGTTCGGGATCCGCCAGCTCGACGCCTACGTGTACCCGGGCGCGAACGTCGGGCTGAAGCCGCCCGGCTACTCCGGCACGCTGGACGGCACGCAGGCCCAGGTCACTCCCGCCGGGAAGGCCGACGCGTTCCGCTACCTGCGGGGGCCGCTCAAGTTCGACGACCTCGCCGCCGACGTCTCCGAGAGCTACGGCTTCCTCGCGAACCCGCTGCCCGACGACCCGGCGCACGGCAAGTCCTTCCAGCCGCTCATCACCGCCACCGTCAAGAACGTCACGGGGACGCTCGCCGGCGTCTACAACCACGACGGGCGCAGCGAGCTGCTGCTCACCTACTCGGCCAACAACGAGCAGTGGCAGTTCCGGACCGTCGCGCACGGCCTGGTCACCTGGCTCACCAAGGGCGTCCACCTCGGCCAGAACCGCAACTACTTCGGCGTCCACGTCGACGACGTCTTCCTGCCCGACTCGCGCTGGAGCGTCGAGGACGACTGCACGCCCGGCGAGGACTGCGCCGACGGCGTCGACACCCCGGACATCCGCATGGAGTCCGAGGACGTGGCGTACGCCAACCAGTGGCAGCGGCAGCACGGCTACGCCATCGACCTGGCCTTCAACGCCGCCGGCAGCGACGAGGAGATCAGGAAGCACGGCGACGACCCGCTCACCGACGCCCTCGTCGAGAACCGGGACAGGTTCCGCTGGATCAACCACACCTACGGCCACAGCTACCTCGGCTGCGTGCAGGACAACTCCGTCAGGCCGTGGCGGTGCCAGACCGACCCGCAGACCGGCCAGCCGGTCTGGGTGAAGGCCGAGGACATCAACCAGGAGGTCACCAGGAACATCGAGTGGGCGAAGGCGCGCGGGGTCACCATCGATCCCGCCGAGCTGGTGACCGGCGAGCACTCCGGCCTGCGGATCCTGCCGCAGCAGCCCGAGGACAACCCGAACCTCGTCCCCGGCCTGGAGGGCACCGGCGTCAAGTGGCTGGCCGGTGACGCCTCGCGCGACCCGGCGCAGCGCTCGCTGAGCGGGGTCCGGACCGTCCCGCGCCACCCGTTCAACGTGTTCTTCAACGTCGCCACCGAGGCGGAGGAGGTGGACGAGTACAACTGGATCTACACCAAGCGCGCCGACGGCGGCAGCGGCCTGTGCGAGGACAACCCGTCCACGGTGACGTGCATCGAGCCGCTCAACGCCGACACGGGCTACACCTCCTACATCGTCCCGGTGGACACGCGGATCGCGCTGTCGCACATCGTCAGCAACGACCCGCGCCCGCACTACGCCCACCAGTCGAACATCACCGAGGACAGGATCCTCTACAGGCTGCTCGAAAGCGTCCTGACCTCCTACCGCGCCACGTTCGCCGACAGCTCGCCCGTCATCAACGACGACATGGCGGGGCTCGGCACCGAACTGCGCCGCCAGGCGGCCTGGCGCGACGCGCTGGGCGCGGGCGCCTTCGACAGCGGCGAGGTGACCGCCTACCTCCAGGACGGCACGCTGACCGTCAAGGCACCCGGCGGGCTCGACGTGCCGGTCACGGCGCCGGAGGGCACGCGGCAGGGATCCGACCCGTTCGGCCAGGCGTACGCCGGTGAGCGGTCCGCCTACAAGGCGGGTGACTTCACGATCACGCCGCCCGGGGCCTGATTTGGACATCACCCTTGTGACAGAGGGAACCTATCCGCACAGTTTCGGCGGTGTCAGTGTCTGGTGCGACCAGCTCGTCCGGGGCATGCCCGAGCACGCCTTCAACGTCC
The DNA here is from genome assembly GCF_009733595.1 of Actinomadura litoris. Classification (GTDB taxonomy): domain Bacteria; phylum Actinomycetota; class Actinomycetes; order Streptosporangiales; family Streptosporangiaceae; genus Spirillospora; species Spirillospora litoris. The sequence goes on from NZ_WOFH01000007.1 coordinate 184,024, forward strand.
TCGCCATCACCGCCTCCGGCTCGGAGCCGGTGGTGTGGGACCTCCCCGGACATGTCACCGCCGAGTCGGTGCCGATGTGGGGGCCGCCCGGTGGGCGGCCCCCGTCCGGCGGGCTCGCCCGCCGGTTCGAGAAGCTGTGCCGGGCCTTCCTCCATGCGATCCTCGCCCCCTCCGGCCCCGAAGCGGAAGTCTTCCCCCACATCCTGAGGGGCCTCTTCGAGTTCGGGCGGGAGGCCGACCTCCAGGCGGCCATGCGCATGGAGGGCCCGGTGCGGTGGCTCATGGACGAGTGGGGCTCGCGCAAGGAGGAGTACGAGCGGATCGGGGTCCGGCCGAGCGTCCACGACGCCCTGACCACGATCGACCTCCTGGAGCACCAGCTGCGCCCGCTGATGCGCCCCGCGCCGGTCGGCGACGTCACGCACGCGGTCTCCAACGGCATCCCCGTGCTGCCCGGCCTGGCCGCCAAATGGACCTACCAGACCCCGCTCTGCCTCACCGAGCACGGCATCTACCTGCGGGAGCGCTATATCGGGTTCGGCCGGTCGCCGTACGCGTGGCCGGTCAAGGCGGCGCTGCTGGGGTTCATGCGGCTGCTGTGCTCCGCCGGGTACCGCGCCGCCGACCTGGTGACGCCGTCCAACCTCTACAACCAGCGCTGGCAGATCCGGTGCGGCGCCGACCCCGAGAACATGGAGACCGTCTACAACGGCGTCGACCCCGACGCGTTCCCGGCGGCGGGCGCGGAACCCGCCGTCCCCACGATCAGCTGGGCCGGGCGCGTCGACCCGATCAAGGACCTGGAGACGCTCATCCGCGCGTTCGCCCTGGTCGCCGAGCACATGCCGCAGGCCAGGCTGCGGATGTTCGGGGGGACGCCGAAGGGCGGCGAGAAGTACCGCACCCGCTGCGAGGCGCTCGCCGCCGACCTCGGCGTCGCCGACCGCGCCGTCTTCGAGGGCCGGGTCGACGACATCCGCGACGCCTACGCCGCGGGGTCGGTGGTCGTGCTCTCCAGCATCTCCGAGGGCTTCCCCTACACGCTCATCGAGGCGATGACCTGCGGGCGCGCGACCGTCGCCACCAACGTCGGCGGGGTCACCGAGGCCGTCGGCGACACCGGGCTCGTCGTCCCGCCGCGCGACCCCGAGGCGATGGCGGCGGCCTGCCTGAAGCTGCTCGGGGACGAGGTGACGCGGCGGCGGCTCGGCCACGCCGCCCGCGACCGGGCGCTGGAGTACTTCACCGTCGACCGTGCCGTGGACGCGTTCCGGGCGATCTATGCCGGCCTGGCCGGGCCGGGACCGTCCGGAACCCGACCCGCCGAAGCGAGGCTCGCATGACCACCGCCGTCCAGGACGCGTTCGGGGAGCTCCAGGAGCGCATGGCGGACCTGTGCGGAAACGCCGTCGACCCGCTGGAGGTGACCGCCGGCCTGGAGGCCGACGGGATCAACGACGACGGGGCGCGCCGGTACGGACACACCGACGTGTTCGCGCTCGCCGAGGACCTCTACGACCGGTCGCCGCGCCACCCGCCGGTGCCCGAGGCGGTCGAGGCGCCGTGGCGGGCGGTGCCCTGGCGGCACCTGCTGCGCGGCGTGCTGTTCGGCCTCCCCGGGCTCTGCTTCTTCGCCGCCGAGCCGGTGCTGGCGCGGTCCGCCGCGGGTGTGCTGCTCGTGCTGTCGCTGCTGCTGTCGTGGACGCTGAGCCAGGGGACGGCCTACCTCGGCTACATCCGGCTCGGGCTCGGGAACCGGGCGGCGGCGGCGCGGGTGCTGCGCTACGGGCTCGCCGCCGGGCTCCTGGTGGTGATGCCCGTGACGGCGCTGGCCGGGGCCGTGCTCGCCGCGGGCCCGGCGGCGACGGGGCTCGCGCTCGGGCTGTGCGGCTACCTGCTGTCGGCGATGGTCGTGCAGGTGCACAACGGGGAGCGGCGGCTGTTCCTGGCGCTGATGCCGGGCGCCGCGTCCGTGATCGTCTACCTCGCCCTGCACGGGCTCGGGACGCCGACGGCGGTGCCGCCGTGGGTCTGGGGCTCCTGGCTCACGACGCTGCTGGCCACGGTCGCCCTCGCGATCGTGGCCACGGCGGGGGCCGGGAGGCCCGCCGGGCGCGTGGCGACGCTCCGCGACGTCGTCTCGGCGCTGCCGTTCGCGGTCTTCGGCCTGCTGACCGGCGGGCTGCTGACGTTCACGCTGCTGTGCGCGATCGCCGGGCGGCCCGTGCCGTCCGGCGCCACGACGGTGGCGGTCCTGTCGCTGTCGCTGTCGATGGGCGTCGCCGAGTGGATCCTGTACGTCTACCGCAGGCGCGTGCACGACCTGCTGCGCCTGCACACCGACATCGCGGGCTTCGCGCGGGCGGCCCGCGCCGCGCTGGCGGGGGCGCTCGCCCGCTACCTCGCCGCGCTCACCGCGCTCGTCGCGGCCATCGCGCCGCTCGCCGGGCTGCCGCTCACGGCCGCGACGCTCCGGATCCTGCTGGGGTTCGTCGGCCTGGGCGGCGCGTTCTTCATCGCGCTCGTCCTCCAGGCGTGCGGACGGGTCGGCGTCGTCCTCGCCGCCTCCGCGTCCGCGCTGCTCACCGAGGTGGCCTCCGCCGTCGGCGTCCCCGGGGCCGACCCGGGGACGGTCCAGATGGCGGTGGCCGCCGGGCTCCTGCTCGTCCTCACGGTCTACGCGGGCACGGTCCTCGCCCGCGCGACCTCGCACCGGTAAGTCTCCCGAACGCCCACGTCTCGTATCGACAAGCTCCCAGAAGTCTCCCCGCAAGTCTCCCGCAAGTCCCCCCGTCGAAAGGCAGTGTCCGATGAAGAGCATGGTGGCCGTGACGGGAGCCGACGGATTCATCGGCTCCCACCTCGTCGAGTTGCTCGTGGAACGCGGACACCGGGTCCGCGCCATGGTCCAGTACAACTCGTTCGGGTCGTGGGGCTGGCTCGACTCCCTCCCCCCTGGCGTCCTCGACACCGTCGAGGTCGTCCCGGGCGACGTCCGCGACCCGGAGTCGGTGTACGACCTGGTCAACAAGTCCGACGTCGTCTACCACCTGGCCGCGCTGATCGCGATCCCCTACTCCTACAAGGCCCCGCAGTCCTATGTGGAGACCAACGTCCTCGGGACCCTGAACGTCCTGGAGGCCGTGCGGAGCCTGTGCACGCCGCGGCTGGTGCACACCTCGACGAGCGAGACCTACGGCACCGCCCGCGAGGTCCCGATCGCCGAGACGCACCCGCTGCAGGCACAGTCCCCCTACGCCGCGACGAAGATATCGGCCGACAAGCTCGTCGAGAGCTACCACGCGTCGTTCGGGCTGCCGGTGGTGACGCTGCGCCCGTTCAACACCTTCGGGCCGCGCCAGTCGGCGCGCGCGTTCATCCCCACCGTCATCAGCCAGATCGCCGCCAAGAACGAGGTCGTGAAGGTCGGGGCACTGGAGCCCACCCGCGACTTCACGTTCGTCAAGGACACCGCCGAAGCCTTCTACACCCTCGGCACCGCGCCCGAGCACGCGGTCGCCGGGGAGCTGTTCAACTCCGGGACCGGTCAGGAGATCTCGATGGGCCGGCTCGCCCGGACGATCGCCGACCTGATGGGCGCGGAGACCGAGTTCCGCTCCGAGGCGGCGCGGGAGCGCCCCGCCCGCTCGGAGGTCATGCGGCTGGTCTGCGACAGCGGACGGCTGCGCCGCGACACCGGCTGGCGCCCCCGGTACACGCTGGAGGAGGGTTTGAAGGACACCATCGAGTGGTTCCTCGACCCGCTCAACCTCGCGCGCTACCGGCCGTCCATGTACAACATCTAGGCACGGAGGGGCAACATGCACGCCGTTATTCTCGCTGGCGGCAAAGGAGTGCGGCTCCGGCCGTACACGACCACGCTGCCGAAGCCGCTCGTCCCGATCGGCGACGAGTACGCCATCCTGGAGATCCTCCTCCACCAGCTCTCCCGCCAGGGCTTCCGGTCGGTGACGCTGGCCATCGGCCACCTCGGCCACCTCATCCGCTCCTACGTCGGCAACGGAAGCCGGTGGGGGCTGCGCATCGACTACGCCTCCGAGACGGCGCCGCTCGGCACGATCGGGCCGCTGCTGACGATGCGCGACCGGCTCCCGCAGGACTTCCTCGTGATGAACGGCGACGTCCTCACCGACCTCGACTTCGCCGACCTGCTGGAGGAGCACAACGCGACCCGCCCGCCGCTGACCGTCGCGACCTACGCGCGGCAGGTCTCCATCGACTTCGGCGTCCTCACGACCCGGAACGGCCAGGTCATCGAGTTCAGCGAGAAGCCGACGCTGGACTACCAGGTCAGCATGGGCGTCTACGGCGTCTCGCGCGACTGCATCGCCAAGTACGAGGCGGGCCTGTCGCTCGGCTTCGACGAGCTGGTCCTCGACCTGCTCGCCGAGGGGCGGCACCCGCGCGAGTACCGCTTCGACGGGTACTGGCTCGACATCGGCCGCCCCGACGACTACGACCGCGCCAACGCCGAGTTCCCGCACCTGCGCCCCCAACTGCTGGAGGGCCCGGTCCGGGTGGCGGCCGGAGGGTGCGGGGAGCCCTCCCCGCGCCGGGCGCCGGCGAGCCGGCGATGAGCCGGATCCTGCTGGTCGGCGCCACGGGTTTCGTGGGACGGCACGTCCGGGCACGGGCGGCCGCGACGGGGGTCGAGATCGTCGCGGCGTCGCGGTCGCCGGAGCCGGGCGTGCTCGGGCTGGACCTCGCGGCCGGGGCCGCGCGGGTCGGCGACGCGCTGCGCGACATCGCGCCGGACGTCGTCGTCAACTGCGCCGGGGTCACCGCGGGCTCCCCCGCCGACCTCGTCCGGGGCAACGTCGTGGCGGTCGCGAACCTGGTGACGGCGCTGGCCGCCGCCGAGCGCCCGGTACGGCTCGTCCACCTGGGGTCGGCCGCCGAGTACGGGGAGGTGGAGCACGGGACGCCGGTCACCGAGTCGACGCGGCCGCGCCCGCACAGCCTCTACGGCGTCACCAAGCTCGCCGGGACGGAGCTGGTCGGCGGCGCGCCCGGGGCCGTCGTGCTGCGGGTGTTCAACCCGGTGGGCCCCGGCTCGCCCGGGTCGACGCTCGCGGGACGGCTCGCCGGCGAGCTGCGCCGCACGGACGGCACCGACGAGGACGTCCACGTCGGCCCGCTGACCGCGAGCCGCGACCTCGTGGACGTCCGCGATGTCGCCGACGCCGTGCTCACCGCCGCGCTCGCCCCGGGCGCGCTGCCGCCCGTCCTGAACGTGGGCAGCGGGCGGGCGACGCCGCTGCGCGACCTCGCGGCGCTGCTGCTGCGCGTCACGGGGTCGCGGCGGCGGGTGCTGGAGGCCGCCGCGACCGGGTCGGAGCGCTCGTCGGGCGTCGCCTGGCAGCAGGCCGACATCCGCGCGATCGGCCACGTCCTCGGCTGGGCCCCCGCGACCGACCTGGCCACGTCCCTGCGGGACCTCTGGGCGGAGACCGCGTGCCCGGGCTGAACGGCCGGGTCGGGGCGGTCGCCGTGCCCGCCTACTTCCACCCGGCCGCGGTGGACTGGGCGGCGCTCGCCGACGCCCGCCTCGGCGTCGTCGTCCTCAACGTCGACAGCGGCGCGGGCACCGTCCGCGACCGCGCCTTCGCCGAGGTGGCGAGCCGCGCGTCCGACGCGGGCGTGCGGCTCGCCGGGTACGTCGACACCGCCTACGGCGGGCGCCCCGCCTGCGAGGTCGAGGACGAGCTGGTGCGGTACCGGACCTGGTACGGCATCCGCATGGCCTTCCTCGACCAGGTGTCGGCGGAGCCGGGGCACGTGCTGCGGTACCGGCGGATCACGGCGGGCGCGCGGGGACGGGGCATGACCTACATCGTCCTCAACCACGGCACCTACCCCGACGCCGCGTACTCGGCGCTCGCGGACCTCCTCGTCACCTTTGAGGGGCCCTGGTCGGCGTACCGGCACCTCCGCGTTCCGGCGTGGGCGCGGCGGCTCCCCGCCGAGCGGTTCTGCCACCTGGTGTACGCGGCGCCGCGTCCGGTGCTGGCCCGCGCGCTGGCCCGCGCGCAGCGGTGCAACGCGGGCGTCGTGTACGTCACCGACCGGACCGGCGCCAACCCGTGGGACGGGCTGCCCGAGTACTTCTCCAGCGAACTGGCCCTCGTCTACGCGGAGCGCTGACGAGGGCCGGCCCGCGAACCCGTCTCAGGTGGGACGGCGGTAGACGAAGCCGGACGGCACGGTGGCGGCCGTCCGGCTTTCGCCGCCGTCCACGGCGGTCTCGTGGAGGCCCTCGACCAGGTCCCGGATCAGGTGGTGGTCGGGGGACAGGGAGCAGGCGGGGTCGGTGCGCGCGGCGTCGCCGGTCAGCGCGAACGCCTGGCAGCGGCAGCCGCCGAAGTCGGTCTCGCGGCGCGGGCAGGTGCCGCACGGCCCGGTCATCCAGCCGGTGCCGCGGTAGGCGGCGAACGCCGGCGACTCCGTCCAGATCCACGACAGCGACCGGTCGCGGACGTTCGGCGGCGCCAACCCCTCGATCGCGTAGGCGGCGGGGCAGGGCAGCGCGGTGCCGTCCGGACCGACGGTGATGGAGCGCATCCCCCATCCGCCCATGCAGGGCTTGGGCACGCCCTCGTAGTAGTCGGGCATGACCCACACCAGCTCGGGGCCGCCCTCCGGGTGGGCGTCGCGGTGCGCCGCGAGCGTCGCCTTCGCGCGGTCGAGCTGCTCGCGGGCGGGCAGCAGCGCGGCGCGGTTGCGCAGCGCCCAGCCGTAGAACTGGACGTTCGCCAGCTCGATCCGCTCGGCGCCCCACGCGGCGCCGAGCGCGATGATCTCCGGCAGGTGGTCGAGGTTGTGCCGGTGCAGGACGACGTTCAGCCCGAACGGCACCCCGGCCGCGCGGATCACCCCGGCGGCGCGCCCCTTGTCGGCGTAGGACACGCGCCCGGCGATGAGGTCGGAGCCGGGCGCGCGGGCGTCCTGCACCGAGAGCTGGACGCTGTTCAGCCCGGCCTTCACCAGTTCCTCCAGCCGGGTCGCGGTGAGGCCGACGCCGCTGGTGACGAGCTGGGTGTAGACCCCGGCGCGGTGCGCGGCCGCGACGATCGCGGCCAGGTCGGGGCGCAGCAGCGGCTCGCCGCCGGACACGTGCGCCTGGACGACGCCGAGGTCGGCGGCCTCGCCGAACACGCGCTCCCAGTCGGCGGTGGCCAACTCCCTGCTCCGGCGCACCAGCTCCACGGGGTTCGAGCAGTACGGGCAGTGCAGCGGGCACGCGTGGGTGACCTCGGCGAGCAGCGCCCACGGCGCGGGCGGGACGGTCATCGCAGCCACCCCTCCGCCCGGATCCGCTCCAGGAACGCGGGCACCTCCTCGCCGAGCGGCGCGTCCGGGAACGTTCCGCGCAGCTCGGCGATGATGCCCTCGACGGTGCGGCTGCCGTCGCACAGCCGCAGGATGCGCCCGCCCTCGCCGCTGAGCCGCACCGCGCGCTCGGGCATCAGCAGCAGGTCGCCGCCCCGGACGCGGTCGTGCCGCAGGACGACCGACCCGTCCAGCACGGGGCGCCACACGTCCTCACCCGGCATCGTGCACCTCCGCGCCGGCCCGGCCGGCGAACTCGACCGCGTCGAGCAGCGACCAGAGCACCTCGCACTTGAACGTGAACGCCGCGAGCACCCGCTCCTCGTCGGCCCGCGAACCGCACCAGGCGCGGACGAGGTCCATCGCCTCGCCGGAGTCGCGGCGGCCCTGCCCGACCCGCACCTGGAAGTAGCGCAGCCCCTCGGGCTCCACCCACGGGTAGTGGCGCTCCCACGCGGCGATCCGGGTGGCCATCAGGTCGGGCGCGAACAGCTCGGTCAGCGAGGACGCGACGGCCTCCAGCACGGTCGCGTTCCGGCAGAAGTTCACGTAGCCGTCCACGGCCATCCGGACGCCGGGCAGGACGCCCTCGCCCGACAGCAGCAGGTCGCGGTCCAGGCCCGCGGCCTCGCCGAGGCGCAGCCAGCGCTCGATCCCGCCCTCGCTCCTGGGCGCCTCGCCCCTCGCGGTGTCGGCCGGGCCGTCGAGGGCGGGCGGCCCGTCGTGGTCGTGGATGCGCCGGATCCAGGAGCGCCGCAGCTCGCGCGTGCCGAGCCGGGCGAGGATCAGCGCGTCCTTCACCGGGATGTGGCGCTGGTAGTGGAAGCGGTTGAGGATCCAGCGGCGCAGCTCGTCGGGGGTCAGCGCCCCCTCGTGCATGCGGAGGTTGAACGGGTGCCGGTGGTGGTACCGCCGCTCCCCCAGCGCGCGGAGCCGCTCCTCCAGCGACCCGTCGGGGCGCCCGTTCGGGCCTCCCTCGGGCAGGGTCGCGCTCACAGTTCGATCACCATTCTCTCCCGGGCGACCTCGATCCCGGACGCGGCGAGCCGGCGGTGCCCGGCGTCGTCCGGATCGACGAGCGGGTTGGTGTTGTTGAGGTGGGTGTACAGGCGCCGCGCGGCGGGGACGTCCGCGAGCCGCTCGGCCGTGCCGCCCGGTCCCGTGATCGGCAGATGGCCCATCTCGGTGGAGGTGCGGCTGGAGCAGCCCGTGCGGCGGGGCTCCTCATCGTCCCAGAACGTGCCGTCGACGAGGACGCAGTCGGCGTCCTTGATGGCGCGGTCCAGCTCGTCCGGCCAGACGCCGAGGGCGGGCGCGTAGACGACCGCCCTGCCGTCCCGCCGGTCGCGGATGCGCAGGGCCACCACCCAGGCGTCGTCGCCGCCCGGGGCGCCCGGCAGCTCGACCGCGTAGCGGGGGCGCTTGCCGGAGACCCTGATCCCCTGCACCTCCAGCGGCCCGCCCTCCAGCGGCCCGCCCTCCAGCGGCTCGGGCGCCGTCAGCGCGAGGTCCGTCCAGGTCAGCCGCGTGTAGGGGGCGAGGACGCGGTCGAGCCGGAGCCCGGCCGACAGCGCGGACCGGACGGCGCCGGTCGCGACGATCCGCACCCCGTCGGCCTCCCGCAGCCGCGGCAGGCCGAGCGTGTGGTCGAGTTCGGCGTCGGTGAGGATGACGCCGGCGACCGGGGTGGCGCGCCGCTCCGGTCCGGGGTGCAGCGGCCCGCACTCCTCGATCTGCTCGCCGATGTCGGGCGTCGCGTTGACGATGTACCACCGTCCCGCGCCCGCCTCGACGGCGATCGAGGCGTGCCGGCGCCGCCGTCCCGGCTCGGCGCGGGCGGCGGCGCACCCGGGGCACGCGCAGTTCCACTGGGGAACGCCGCCGCCCGCCGCGGTGCCGAGAACCAGCAGCCGCATCGAGGCGGGTCAGATCTCGGCGCCGAAGTAGGCCGTGACCTCAAGTGCCGTGTCGATGACCTGGTAGTCGGGCGTCGCCCACACGGTCGTGGCGGTCCGCTCGTGCTCGGTCTCGGTCGTGTTCTCCATGGCGGGGCACCTTCCTCTGGGTTTGCCCGGAGCGTATGCCGGGCCCGTGCGCGGGCCTAGTCATGGCCTGCCAGGAACGTGCGTCCCAGTGACCACTTCGTTCCTTCAGGGGTTGACGGAGCGCCGCCGACGCGTCACCTTACTGACAGGAAAGTTTCCTTTGAGTTGGTTTTGCCGGGCCGGCTCGCTCCGCTCCAGGCACCGCGGTGCCTCCCCGCCAAGGAGAAGCAGATGCCCAGGAAGTCAAGCCTCGCCGTCGCCGCCGCCGTGACCGTAGGACTCCCGCTGGCGCTCGCCGTGCCCGCGTGGTCGCACGGGTACACCACCTCCCCGGCCAGCCGCAGCTACCTGTGCGGCCAGCACAAGGTGAACAACTGCGGCCAGGTCCAGTGGGACCCGGACGGCGTCGAGGGCCCGAAGGGGTTCCCGAAGTCCGGCCCGCGCGACGGCACGATCTGCGCCGGCGCCGACAGCCGCTGGTCGCCGCTGGACGACCAGCGCGGCGGCACCGGCTGGCCCGCGACGAAGGTGACCTCCGGTTCGGCGTTCAGCATCAGCTGGCGCTTCACCGCCGCGCACTCGACCTCGTCGTTCCGCTACTTCCTCACCAAGGACGGCTGGAACAGCACGCAGCCGCTGACCCGCGCCGCGCTGGACCCGACGCCGTTCATCCAGCAGAACATGGGCGGCCGGCAGCCCTCCAACCCCACCGTCCACAACGGCACGCTCCCGCAGCGGACCGGCCGGCACGTCCTGCTCGCGGTCTGGGACATCGCCGACACCGGGAACGCGTTCTACCAGTGCTCGGACCTCGACTTCGGCTGAGGTCCGCGGGCTGACGGCGGCCACCGGCCGGTGACGCCGTGAGCCGGCCCCGAACGGGGACGGGAGGTCGCGCCAGGGCTACGCGCGGCCTCCCGTCCCGCCATGCCTCCGGCACGGGCGTCAGGGCGGTAACGTGGCGTACGTGCGCCTTCACGTGGGATGTGCGATGTGGACTCACGCGCCCTGGCAGGGGCGCCTGCTGCCCCACCCGCTGCCCCCGAAGGAGCGCCTGCGCGCGTACGCGACGTGGTGCAACGCGGTGGAGGGCAACACGACCTTCTACGCGACGCCGCCGCGCGGCTCGGTGGAGTCGTGGGCGGCGCAGACCGCGCCCGACTTCCGCTTCGTGGCCAAGCTGCCGAAGCCGGTGACGCATCAGCACCGCCTCGCCGGCGGCGACGACGAGGTCCGGGCGTTCCTGCACGCGATCGAGCCGCTCGGGACGCGCGTCCACGCGCTGTGGGTCCAGCTCCCCGCGTCGTTCGGCCCGGCCGACGTCGGCACGCTGGCCCGGTTCATGCGCCGCCTCCCCCGCCACTACGGGCAGGCGGTCGAGGTCAGGCACCGCGCGTTCTTCGAGGACGCGCGCGCCGAGCGCGAGCTGGAGCGCGCCCTCGCCGCGACCGGCGCCGAGTGGGTGCCCTTCGACACCACCGCGCTGTTCCGGAACCGGCCGGCGACCGACGCCGAGCGCGACGCCTGGACGAGGAAGCCGCGCCTGCCCCGGCGATCGCGCGCGCTGACGGGCCGGCCGATCGTCCGCTACCTGGGCCGCGACGACACCGACGCGACCGTCGAGGGCTGGCGCGACTGGGTGCCGACCGTCGCCGGGTGGCTGCGGGAGGGCCGCTCGCCGACCGTGTTCGTCCACACGCCCGACAACGCCGAGGCGCTGACGCTCGCGCGCCGGTTCCACGACGAGGTCAGGGCGCTGGTGCCGGAGGTCGAGCCGCTGCCCGAGCCGCTCCCGGCGGGGCCGCCCGCCCTGTTCTGACCCCTCACGAGCCGGGGTAGATCCGCTTCTCCTCGTCCGTCAGCCCCCGGACGGCGCGCCGCCGCGCCAGCTCCAGGACCTCCGCGCCGGGGCCGCAGATCTCGCACTTCCACGTCCGGACGAACCGTCCGGCGAGGCCGGTGGGCCGCCACGCGCCGCCCGCGAGCACCGACGCCGACCCGAGCGGGGCGACCAGCCGCCCGCCTGGGGCGAACGCGGGCCGGACGACGGTGCCGCCGAAGCCGTCCAGCACGACGGGGTCGGTGCCGCCGTCGGTGCGCCAGAGCCGCAGGGAGCCGTCGGCCTCGGTGGTGGCGAGCCAGGCCCCGTCCGGGCTGAACGCCAGGTCCCGGGTCACGATCGTGTCATCGCCCGGCAGGACGGCCGTGGGCGCGCCGTGTCCGCCGGCGTCCATCAGGCGGACGGAGCCGTCGTCGGAGGCCACGGCGAGGCGCCGGCCGTCCGGGCTGAACGCGATCGTCTCCGCCTCATCGCGCAGACCCCGCAGGATCGTCGGCTTCCGCTTGCCGGTCAGGTCCCAGATCCCCACGGTGTCGCCCTCGGCGGCGCCCGCCAGGAAGCGCCCGTCGGGGCTGAACGCGGGGGCGGCCGCCCGGCCGAGGGCGCCGCTCTCCCCAGGCCGGTCCCCCCAGCCCAGCAGCGGCGCCAGGTCGCCGCGCGCGCCGACCTCCCAGACCTGGGCGGGCGCGGCGCCGTGGCCGGACGCCGCGAGGCGCCGCCCGCCGGGGCCGAACGCGAGCGCCCACACCGTCAGGTGGCCGGTGTCCGCGGTGACCGGCCGCGCCGCGCCGTCCCGCAGGTCCAGCAAATGGACGGCGTGCCCGTCGCCGCCGTAGGCGAGCCACCGCCCGTCCGGGCTCAGCGCGACGGCCCGCGTGGACCCGGCGGGCCCCGCCACGACGCGCGGTGCGCCGCCGCGCGCGGTGTCCCAGACGCGGATCGTGTCGCCGCCGAGCGGCGTCGTCGCGACCGTCCGCCCGTCGGCGCTGGTCGCGCGGACCGCGCCGGTCGCGGGCTCGGAGCCGAACGGCGGCCCGGACGGGCCCGCGCCGCCGGAGGCGATGTCGAAGATCCGTGCCGTGCCGTCGGTGGAGACCGTCGCCAGCGACCGGCCGTCGGGGCTGAACGCGGCGCCGACCTGCGCGCCGACCGGGACGCGGAGGGGGAGCGGCCCGACGTCGGCGCCCATCGTCCACACCCGCACGACCCGGTCGATCCCGAACGTCGCCATCCGGCGGCCGTCGGCGCTGACGGCCAGGCCCTTGACGCCGCCCTCGCTCGTGCCGTCCAGCACGGCCTGCGGTTCCCACCGGCCGCGCTCGGGCCAGCCGGGCACGTTCCACACCTTCGCCCTGCCCCGGTCGACGGCGGCGAGCATCGTCCCGCCGGGGCTGAAGGCGACGGCGCCCGCGTCGCGCTGGTCCCCGCCGCCGCGCGCCGCGTCCCGGACGACCCTGGGCCGGTCCCCGGTCACGTCCCAGATCCGGACCGGCGAGCCGATCCCGCCCGCGGCGATCCGCGCGCCGTCCGGGCTGAACGCGACCGCGCTCACCGCGAACCGGTCGTGGACGCGGAACACCACCGGCTTGCGCCTCCCCACGAGATCGAAGATCCAGACCTCGTTGCCGCGCGTCCCGGCGAGCCTGCGCCCGTCGGGGCTGAAGTCCAGCCCGCGGACGCCGAGCCCGCCCTCGCCCCGCAGCACCCTGCCCGTGGTCCGGTGCCGCCCGTCCCACAGCTTCACCCGGCCGTTGACCTCGCCGGTCGCGAGCCACCGGCCGTCGGGGCTGAACGCGGCGCTGCTCCAGGCGCCCGCGAGACGCGCGGCCGGGAAGCCGCCGCCGGGGACGAGGTCCGCGCCGCGCCAGCTCATGACCTGGAGCCCCTTCTGGTCCCAGATCGCGATCCGGCTCCGGTCGGGGCTGGACACCATGGCGCCGTCCACGCTCGGTCTCATGCCCGCCAGCGGGACGGCGCGCCGCAGCCGCGCGTCGCGCACGGCCTGCCGCAGCACCAGGTCGGCCTCCCGCGTCGGCTCCACCTCGTAGGCGCGGGTCGCGAGCAGCAGCGCCAGCTCGGGGTCGAGGTCGAGCTGCCGCCGCGCGTTGGCCGCGAGCTGCCGGGACAGGGCGCGGTCGCGCTCCTGCGCCGTCCGGTCCGCCTGGACGAACGCGACGACGGCCAGCACCCCGACCACCGCCGCGACCAGCCCGAGACCGCCGAACCCGGCCCGGACGCGGCGCCGCGCCGCGACCCTGCGGTGCTCCTCCCGCTCGCGGCCGGCGGCCAGGAACGACCGTTCGAGCTCGTTCAGCGCCGCGGCGGCGCCGTCCCACTCCGCGAGCCGTCCGCCCCGGTAGAGGAACTCCTCGTCGCGGCCTCCCCGCTCCCAGTCCGCGGCGGCCGCCGTGAGCCGGTGGTGCCGCAGCAGCGCCTCGCGGTCGTCGGTCAGCCATCCCCGCAGCCGCGGCCAGGCCCGGATCAGCGCCTCGTGCGCGACGTCGACGGTGTCGCCGTCCACCACGATGAGGCGGGCGGCGGCGAGCACGTCCAGGACGGCGTCCACCTCGCCCGGCTCGCCGACGCCGGTCAGCTCGTCCCGGTCCATCCGGCGGCGGGTGTCCTCGGTGCCCTCGCCGAGCGCGGTGAGGCGCAGGAACACGGCGCGGGCGAGCGCGCGGCGGGGCGGGTCCAGGTCCTCGTAGACGCGTTCGGCCGTCCTCGCGATCGCCTCCCGCACCCCGCCGGTCGCCGTGTAGTCGGCGAGCCGCAGCACGGGGCCCGGCGCGCGGGTCCACGTCTCGCGGAGCGCGTGCGCGGCGAGCGGGAGCGCGCCCGGCCGCCCCGCCGCCTCCGCGACCACGGTCGCGACGAGGTCCGGCTCCACCGCCAGGCCCACCCGCGCGGCGGGCTCGACGACGATGTCGCGCAGCTCCTCGGCGGTCAGGGGTCCGACCGGCACCTGCACGCCCGCGCGCAGCGCCGCGACGAGCCCGGGGTGCCGCGCGCAGTGCCCGTAGAAGTCGGTGCGGACGCCGATGACGAACGCCAGCCGGTCCCCCGCCAGCGCGGTGAGGACGTCGAGGAAGCGGTCGCGCTCCTCCTCCGCGCAGAGCGTGAACACCTCCTCGAACTGGTCGACGACCACGAACGCCCGCTCCACCGGCACCTCCGGCGGGTCGGCGGCGAGCGCCGTCCGCGGGTCGGAGCCGGAGATCGGGGCGAGGGCCGCGGCCAGCTCGTCCAGGGGGTGCTCCCCCGGCGCCAGCAGGACGGTCGGCGTCCCCGTCTCGGCGAGGCCCGGGAGCAGCCCCGCGCGCAGGATCGAGGACTTGCCGCTGCCGGACGCGCCGAACACCGCCGTCAGCGGCGCGCGGGCCGCCGCCTTGAGCAGGTCCCCGACCAGCTCGGAGCGGCCGTAGAACAGGTCGGCGTCGCCCTCCTGCAGGGGCGCGAGGCCGGGGTAGGGGCAGCGGCGCCGGTCCCGCTCGACCTCCTGCGCCGCCTCCCGCCAGCGGCGCTCCCACTCGTCCCGGTCGCCGCCGCAGGCGCCCGCGTAGGCGAGCGCGGCCTCCAGCGTCGGCAGCCGGACGCCGGTCGCCGCCTCCGCCAGCGTGCTCCGGGAGAAGTGCGCGCGCCGCGCCAGCTCGCGGTAGCTCGGCCGCCCCGCCTCGTTCCGCAGCCGCCGCAGCTCCCAGGCCAGCCGCTCGACCGGCCCCGCCTCCGGATCCAGCGGACGTTCGGGCCGTCCCATGCCACCCCCCGGTAGTGATCCTGGACGGAAACCCTAGAGAGCGGCCGATCCACCGACAAGTTCGTCGTTTCCGGGTGGAACCGGTGTTGACCCAGAGCGCGCTCCAGCTCCTGACGTCTCGGATCAACCACCGAGGAGGGGCCTTGTCTGCGGTACCGCAAGCTCGGACGCACCGGCGTCGAGGTGAGCACCCAGTGCCTCGGCGCGATGACGTTCGGCGAGCAGGCAACGCCGACCACGACGACGGCGTCCGCGCGCTCGACGCGGGGACGTGCGCGAGCCGTCCCCGCGGCCCGAGGGGCGGCGCTCCTCGCGGTGGCCCCGCCGGTGACCTGGGGTTCGTCGGAGGTGGCGGCTAGCATCGGCTGACGGCACCCCGGCGGCGAGAGAGGCACCGAAATGGACGTGTTGGAACGGCTCCGCGAGATCTCCCTGGCGCTTCCCGAGGCGGCGGAGAAGCCCTTCGGCGGCCACACCGCCCCCTCTTTCCGGGTCCGCGACAAGCTCTTCCTGATGACGAGCGAGGACGGCCTCTCGGCGATGTTCAAGGCCGGGCCGGGGGTCCAGGAGGCCCTGGTCGCGGAGTCGCCCGAGCGGTTCTTCGTCCCGAAGTACGTGGGGAGCAAGGGCTGGGTGGGCGCGCGGCTCGACGTCGACCACGACTGGGACGAGATCGCCGAGCTGGTCGAGGACAGCTACCGCCTGATCGCTCCCAAGCGGCTGTCCGCGCTCCTCGACCGGGGCTAGCCTCCGCCCGGCCCCGGGTGCGCCGCGCGCCGCTCCACGCGCCGCCGCTGGACGGCGTTATCGCGCGATTGCGGGCGGAAGCGTGATATACGGGAACCGACCATGATCAGCGGGGTGGCCGCGCCGTACGGCGGCCCCCCGCTTCCATTTCGGGGAATGGACATCGGATGCGACGCCCACCGGGCCCGCAGGCGCTTATCGATGCCGTGCGGTCGGCGGCGCACCGGTCGCCGGACCGCCCCGCGCTCCGTGGCGCGGGCGGCGAGATCGGCTACGGCGACCTGGCCGACCGGCTGGCCTCGGCCGAGCCGGGGAGCGACCGGCGGGTGCTGCCCGTGTCCGGCACGGTCGACGACGTCGTCGCGCTGCTGCGCCTGGCCTGCGGCGGGCACGACGTGCTGCTGCTCGACGCCGCCGCCACGGCCTGGGAGGCCGAACGCGCACGCGGGCTGTTCCAGGGGGCCGGGGCCGGGGACGGGCCGCCCGTCCTCGGCCTGTGCACCTCGGGGACCACCGGCCTGCCGAAGATCGTCGAGGTCGGCTGGCCGGAGCTGCTGGCGAACGCGCGGGCCTGCGCGCGGGCGCTGCGGTTCGGCGAGCGCGACGTCGTGTGGAGCACCGCCGCGATGCCGCACCGGATGAGCCTCGACCGGGCCCTGCTCGCCGGGCTGCTGTCCGGCGCGACCGTGGTGATGCGCTCGGGGCTGCTCGGACCGGCCGAGTTCCACCGCACGCTGCTGGAGGGGCGGGTGACCGTCCTGCTGACGATCCCGTTCCTGTACCGCGGCTACGCCGAGCGGCTGGCGCGCGAGCCCGACGTGGTCCGGAGCTGGGCGCTGCGCGCCTGCGTCGCGGGAGGCGAGGTGCTGCCCGACGACCTGCGCGCGAGGTGGCCGGAGGTGACCGGCCTGCCGCTGCTCCCCGCCTACGGCACCACCGAGGACGGCTCGCTGACCCTCGGACGCGGCGACCCCGGCGAGGGCGTCGGCACGCCGCTGGAGGGCGTCGAGCTGACGGCCGACGCGTCCGGCGAGGTCATGGCCCGCCACGCCCGGGCGGACGGCACGCCCACGCCGTGGCGGCGCACCGGCGACCTGGGCCGCCTCGACGACCGCGGCCGCCTCCACCTCACCGGACGGCGCGGCGGGCTGATGAACATCGGCGGGCGGCGGGTCGACCCGCACGAGGTCGAGCAGGCGCTGCGGATGAACGGCCGCGTCGTCGACTGCGTCGTCGCGGGAACGCCAGGGGCGAACGGGGAGGAGATGGTGGCCTTCGTGGTGACCGACGGAGACGTGCCGAACGCGGAGATGCGCCGGAGCCTGGCCGCCCTGCTGTCGCCGCACAAGCTCCCGAGCCGGTTCGTCCGGCTCCCGGAGATACCGCGCGGCCTCACCGGGAAGGCGCGCCGCGGCATGCTCGTCGCCGACCTGATGCGCCGCGCCGAGGCGGAGGGCCGATGAGCTGGTTCGCGACAGGCGCGCCCCGTTCCGGGGCGCGGACGCGGCTGCTGTGCCTGCCCTATGCGGGGGGCGGCGCGGGCGCCTTCCGCGGCTGGGCCGAGCTGCTCCCGGACGTGGAGGTCGTGCCCGTCCGGCTGCCCGGACGCGAGGCCCGCGCCGACGAGCCGCCGGCCGTGGACCTCGACGCCCTCGCCCGCGCGGCGCTGCCGCTGACCGACCGCCCCTACGCCGTGTTCGGCCACAGTATGGGGGGCCTGCTGGGGTTCGAGCTGTGCAGGCGGCTGCGCCGCCTCGGCGCTCCCCCGCCCGAGCGGCTGTTCGTGAGCGGCTCCCCCGTCCCGCACGTCCCGCTGTCGCGCCCGCGCGTCGCCGACATGCCCGACGGCGAGCTGACCGCCTGGCTGGCCGCGCTGGGCGGCGCCCCGCACGAGGTGCTGGACGACCCGGCGATGCGCGCCGTCTGGCTCCCGATCCTGCGCTCCGACTTCGCCTTCACCGACGACTACCGCTACACGGCGGAGGCGCCGTTCGGCTTTCCCGTCACCGCGTTCGCGGGCGGCGAGGACGCGATGGCCGGTCCCGGTGAGATGTCCGGATGGCGGGCGCACACCTCCGCGGGATTCACCCTCCGGGTTCTTCCGGGCGACCATTTCTTCCTGCATTCGGCGCGCCGGGAACTGCTCGCGTCCATCGCCCGCGACCTCCGTCCGGAACCGGCGGCGGCCCCGGCCGACGAGCCGATCGCCATCATCGGGATGAGCGGGCGCTTCCCGGGCGCGCACGACCTCGACGCCTACTGGCAGAACCTGATCGGCGGGGTGGAGTCGATCCGCCGCTCCACGCCCGAGGAGCAGATCGCGCTCGGGGTCCCCGAGCACGTCGCGCGGCATCCGGCGTTCGTGCCCGCCGCGTCCGTCCTGGACGGCGCCGACCGCTTCGACGCGGCGTTCTTCGGCCTCACCCCGCGCGAGGCGGAGATCCGCGACCCGCAGCACCGCCTCCTGCTGGAGACCGCGCACGCCGCGCTGGAGCACGCCGGATACGACCCCGGCCGCTACGCGGGCGACATCGGCCTCTACGCCGGGACGGGACGCGGCACCTACGGCTTCGAGCTGGTGCGGGCCAACCGCGCGGTGGTGGACAGCGTCGGCACGCTGGCCGTCTCGTCCGCGAACGACCCCGACTTCCTGGCGACGTTCGTGTCGCACCGGCTGAACCTGCGCGGGCCGTCCATGACCGTGCAGACGGCGTGCTCGACGTCGCTGGTCGCGGTGCACCTGGCCGCCGAGGCGCTGCGCCGCGGCGACTGCCGCATGGCGCTGGCCGGCGCGTCCTCGATCGTGATCCCGCACGGTCACGGCTACCTGTACCAGGACGGCGGCGTCGTCTCCCCGGACGGAAGCTGCCGCCCCTTCGACGCCGACGCCCGGGGGACGATCTGGGGCAGCGGCGCCGGTGTGGTGGTCCTCAAGCCGCTGTCCGCCGCGCTCGCCGACGGCGACACGGTGCACGCGGTGGTGCTCGGCTCGGCGGTCAACAACGACGGCTCCGCCAAGGAGGGCTTCTCCGCGCCGGGCGTCGACGGCCAGGCCGCCGTCGCCGCGCGGGCGCTGGCCAGGGCGGGCGTCGACCCCCGCAGCGTCGGCTACGTGGAGGCGCACGGCACGGCGACCGCGCTCGGCGACCCCGTCGAGGTCGAGGCGCTCAGCCGCGCGTACGGCGCGGGCGGCGCGGGCGGCGCGGGCGGCGCGGGCGGCGCGGGCGGTCGCGGATGGTGCGGGATCGGCTCGGTGAAGTCGAACATCGGGCACCTCATCAGCGCGGCGGGCATCGCGGGCCTCATCAAGACCGTGCTCGCGCTGAACGAGGAGCTGATCCCGCGCACGCTCCACTTCGAGCGGCCCAACCCCCGGATCGACTTCGCGAACGGCCCCTTCCGCGTCGTCGACACGCTGACCCCGTGGCCGCGCGGCCCCCGGCCCAGGCGCGCCGGGGTGAGCGCCTTCGGCATCGGCGGCACCAACGCGCACGTGATCGTCGAGGAGGGCCCGGCGCCGCGTCCGGCGGAGCCGCCGCGAGCGCCGTGGCACCTGCTGCCGCTGTCGGCGAGGACCGGGGCCGCGCTCGACGACATGCGCGCGAACCTGGGCGCCCATCTGGCGTCCGAGGACGGCGCGGACATCGCCGACGTGGCCCACACCCTCCAGGTCGGACGCGCCGAGCACCCGCACCGCGCCGTCGTCGTGGTCCGCGACGGGCAGGACGCCGCCCTCGCGCTGGCCTCCGACCGCGTCCGCTCCGGCTCCGTCGAGGGTCCGCCCGCCACGCCCGTGTTCCTCTTTCCCGGCCAGGGCGCGCAGTATCCGGGCATGGGCGGCGGCCTCCACCGCGCCTACCCCGCCTTCCGTGACGCCGTCGACAGGTGCGCCGACCTGCTCGAACCGCACCTGGGCCTGGACATCCGCGACCACCTCCTCGCCGACTCCCCGCGTTCGCCGGACCGGACCGAGCTGGCCCAGCCCGCGCTGTTCACCGTCCAGTACGCGCTCGCGGAACTCCTGCGCTCATGGGGGATCCGGCCCGCGGCGATGCTGGGGCACAGCGTCGGCGAACTCACCGCGGCGTGCCTCGCCGGGGTCTTCGCGCTGCCGGACGCCCTCGCGCTGGTCGCGGCGCGCGGCCGTCTCATGGGGCGGATGCCCGCCGGGGCGATGCTCGCGGTGCCGCTGCCCGAGGACGAGGTCGCCGCGATCCTGCCGGAGGCGGTGTCGGTCGCGGCGGTCAACGGGCCCGGCACGTGCGTCGTGGCCGGGCCGACCGAGGCGGTGGAGGCGTTCGCCGCAGCGCTCGCCGGGCGCCGCACGCCCAGCCGGAGGCTGCGCACGTCCCACGCCTTCCACTCGGCGATGATGGACCCGGTGCTGGAGGAGTTCGCCGAACTGGTCGCGAAGGTGCCGAGGAACCGGCCGAACGTCCCGTTCCCGTCCTGTGTCACCGGCGACTGGATCACGGCGGAGCAGGCGACCGACCCGGCGTACTGGGCCCGCCACCTGCGCGCGCCCGTCCGCTTCGGCGCGTGCGCGGAACGCCTGCTCGGAGCCGGCGACCGGGCGGCGGTCGAGGTCGGCCCGGGGCGCACGCTGACCGAGCTGTGCCGTCCGCACGGCGTCCTGCCCACGCTCGACTCCGGCGACGACGCCGCCCTGCTCGGCGCGGTCGGCGGGCTGTGGCTGCGCGGCGTCCCCGTCGACTGGGACGCGCTGTCCGGGCCGGGCCGCCGCCGGGTGCCGCTGCCGACCTACCCCTTCGACCGCCGCCGGTTCTGGGTGGACGCCCCGCCGGACGCCGGGACGGCGCCGGAGGCGCGGCGCCCGACGGTGGACGACTGGTACGAGGTTCCGGGCTGGCGGCAGGCGGCGCCCCTCCCGCGCCAGGCCGCTGGCCTGGGTCCCTGCCTGCTCCTCCACGACGAGGACGGCCCCGGCGAGGCGTTGGCGGCCCGCCTGCGAGACGGTGGCGCCGCCGTGGTGAGCGTCCTCCCCGGCCACGGCTACACGCGCCGGGACGAGGACACGTTCACGGTGGACCCGTCCGACCGCGACGACCACCTCCGGGTCCTGGAAGCACTCGCCGAGGCCGGGCGGGCACCCGGGCGGATCATCGCCGCCTGGGGGCTGCGTCTCCCGCCGGCCCCCTCGACACCGCCCGACGCGGCGTTCGCCGACCGCGCGTTCTTCGGCCTGCTCGCCCTGGCCCAGGCGCTGGCGGAGAGCCCCGCGTCCCCGCTCGCCCTGGACGTCGTCACCGCACACGCCCAGGACGTCCACGGAACCGACCTGCTCGCACCCGAACTCGCGACGGTCGCCGGGGTGGGCCGCGTCCTCCCGCGGGAGCTGCCGCACGTCACCTGCCGCCACATCGACACCGACCTCGGCGGCGCGCGGACGCTCGCGCGGCTCGCGGCGGAACTGGGCGCGGACGACGCGGAACCCGTCGTCGCCCTGCGCAACGGGCGGCGCTGGACGCCGGCGACGACGCGGGTCCGGCTGGAGGAGGGCCAGGACCCCGCCTGGCGCGACCGGGGCGTCTACCTGATCACGGGCGGGCTGGGCGGGCTCGGGATCTCGATCGCCGAGCACCTCGCCCGCGAGGCCCGCGCCCGCCTCGCGCTGCTCGGACGGTCCGGCTTCCCCGACCGCGCTTCCTGGGGCGGGTGGCTCGCCGAGCACGACCCCGGCGACCGGACCTCCCGCGCGATACGCGCGATACATCGGATGGAGGAGGCCGGAGCCGAGGTCGAGGTGTTCTCCGCCGACGTCACCGACCCCGTCGCGCTGCGCCAGGTCAGAGAGCAGATCGCGAAGCGCTTCGGGGAGGTCGCGGGCATCGTCCACGCGGCCGGCGTCCCCGGCGGGGGCCTGATCGAGGTCAAGACCGCGGCCGCGGCGCGCGCCGTGCTCGCCCCCAAGATCGCCGGTACGCTGGCGCTCGCCGAGGTCTTCGGCGACGACCCGCTGGACGTCTTCGCGCTGTGCTCCTCGGTCACCGCCCTCGCGGGCGGCCTCGGGCAGGCGGACTACTGCGCCGCCAACGCCTTCCTGGACGCCTACGCGCGCAGCCCCCGCCGCGTCTCCGCCCCGGTCGTCTCGGTGAACTGGGGCGAATGGCTCGACGTCGGCATGGCGGCGGAGGTCGGCGTCCCCTACGCCCACGCGTGGACGGCGTCCGACGCGCACCCGTGGCTCACCGCGCGCCGCGACGACCCGTCCGGCTCGTCCCACTTCCGGGGCACGATGTCGCCCGCGACCCATTGGGTGCTGGACGAGCACAGGGTGCAGAACACGCCCGTCCTCCCCGGCACGGCCCATCTCGACCTGATGCGCGCGGCCTTCCTCGCCGTGGAAAAGGGCGGAACGGGCACGGTGGAACTGCGCGACGTCGCCTTCGCCTCCCCGCTCGCCGTCCCCGACGGCGAAACGGCGGACATCGAGGTCGTGGTCGGCGCGGGCACCGGAACGCGCCGGATGACCGTCCGCAGCCTGGACGCGACCGGCCGCGCCGTCGACCACGCACACGCGACCGGAACGTCCACCACCTCTCCCCCGGCCCCGACCGCCGACCTGGCGGCCATCCGCGCTCGCTGCACGCACGAGCGCGCACCCGAAGGCGAACGAGGCGCGGTCACCCTGGGCGGACGCTGGACGAGCATCGTCACGACCCATTCGGCTCCAGGGGAGACATTGGCGACCCTGTCCGCCCCGGAATCGGTCACGACCGACGCTCTGCCCTTCCATCCCGCGCTTCTGGACGAGGCGATAGCGGCGGGCGCGGACCGCGACGGCGACTACCTGCCGGTCGGCTACGGCGGCGTCATCATGCGCGGCCCGCTCCCCGCCCGCTTCCACAGCCACATCCGCCGCCGGCCCGAAACGACAGAAGGCGTACGGGTCTTGGACGTCACCCTCCTCGACGATTCCGGCGACGAAATACTGTCGATCGACAACGTCATCCTCCGCGCGTTCGACGCCGACGCGCACCGGACCCTCGCGCCCGCCGCGCCGGGTGACCGGCCGGGCATCACACCGGCGGACGGCGCCGAAGCCCTACGCCGCCTCCTGTCCGCGGACCTCGGCCCGCAGGTCGTCGTCAGCGCGGTGCCGATCGACGACATCATCACCCGGGCCCGGCGGGCGGACCGCCGATCCATGAAAGAGGGGACACCGCCCCGCGACGGCGTCCTGGCGGCCCCGTCCGACCGCTCCGCCCTCGGCACCTATGTCGCTCCCCGCACCGAACTGGAAGCCGCGCTCGCCGATCTGTGGGCCGAGGTCCTCGGCGTCGACACGATCGGGGTCGAGGACGACTTCTTCGCCCTCGGCGGGTCGTCGCTGGTGGCCGTGCAGCTCATCTGGCGCGCGGGCGACCTGCTGGGCGACCCGCCGTCCATGCGCTCCCTGTTCGAGGCCCCGACCATCGCCGGAATGGCACAGGCCCTAGAACGAGCACGCCCCACTCTTTGACCGGCGACGGCCCTCAGCCCGCGAGGGCGTACGCCAGAAAACACGAGAGCGAAACCGAGAGAACCGCGGCGACTCGGAATCGAGCAGGAAGCCGCGCGAGCGTGGAGGATCCTTTCAACAGCGCGAAGGCCGGCGGTGGTACCGCCGGCCTTCGCTGACCGGCACGTCATCAGCACCCCACAGGCCGATACCGCGCGCCTCACTCACTGGACGGGCCTCCGCTCATCCCTCTCGCGAGCGGCGAGCCCGTCGAAAACGATCCCGACCGTGCGAGCGCGGACGTGCGCGTCGAGCTGGAGGTGGGCACCGGCACGCGCGACGCCGACGAGAAGCGCGTAGACCTCCTCAAGCCGGACGTCCGCGCGCACCGCTCCCGCCTCCTGCGCGCGCACCAGCAGCACACCCACGGCCTCGCGCAGCTCCCGCGGCCTCCGCCCCGCCTGCCCTTCCGCATCGCCGCCCGCATCGGTGAACGCCTCGATGATGGCGAGCTTGCCCGCCGCGTCGTCCACGAGGTGGCCGAAGAACTCGAAGAACGCGGGGCCGGGCTCATCCGAATCGGCGAGGCCCCGCGCCCGCTCGCACAGATGGTCGAAGTGCTTCACCAGCACCGCCTCCAGCAGCGCCCGCTTGGTGGGGAAGTGCCGGAAGACGGTGGCGATGCCGACCCCGGCGAGCCGGGCGACCTCCTCGGTGGAGGCCGCGGACCCGCCCCTCGCGAAGACGTCCTCCGCCACCTCCAGAATCCGGGCCCGGTTGTCGCGGGCATCAGCGCGTGTAGGTTCCATTGACATCCGAAGTCTCCACTCCATATATTCGGAGTCTCCACTTCGGAACGATACCGCACCCACGGGAGGCATCATGACGCTCACTCCAAGCGAGGTGTTCCACAAGCTCGTATGGGGCGTCGCGGAAGGCCGCTGGGACGAGCTTCCCGAGTTGTACGCGGACGAGACCCTGGTCGAGCACCCCTTCGCGCCGACCGGAGACAAGCCGATGCGCACCCGCGAGGAACTCCGCGAGCACTTCTCTGCCGGAAAGAGCCTCCCGCCCCTCCGCCAGGAGCCGGCCAACATCACCGTGCACGAGACGACGGACCCGGAGGTGATCATCGCCGAGTTCGAATACCGAGGGACGACCGGGAGCGGCGAATCGTTCCGCGTTCCCTGCATCTTCGTCCTCCGCGTCCGGGACGGCGAAATCATCGCCTCCCACGACTACATCGACCACATCTCCTCAGCCCGCCGCCGGGGCGCCCTGAACGAACTCCTCGACGGCATCCGCACCTGACCGCGCTCGACCGAACAATCCGGAAAAGCAGGAAGCCCAAGAATCGCCGCAATCCTGATTCACGCCTCGACGGCATTTCCCGCCAGGTCATCGGCACCCCCGAAGTGCCCTGCCGTCACGGCGGACACGGTCGCCGGCCACCTCATCCCGCGAGCGACCGGCGACCGGTGCGGCCGACCGCGAGCAGAACGAGCAGGCACAGGACGGCCACGGTCCCGGCGAACCAGCTCACGGCGGTGGTGAGGCTGACGGCGGTGGCGAGGACGCCGACTCCCAGAACGGGCAGCCCGACACCCAGGTAGACGATGACGTAGAAGCCGGACAGCACCTCGGCCCGGCTGCCGTCGGGAGCGGCGTTGTTGACGGTGGTGAGTCCGCCGAGGAAGACCAACCCGTGGCCGGCGCCTGCCAGCACGGCCGCCCCCAGAAGCAGGACCAGCGAGGACCGGGCCCCGACGAGCATGAGGAGGCCGAGGGCCAACAGCGGCAGCCCGAGCAGTTGCAGGTGGCGCGGGGACCGCCCGTAGCCCAGGATCTGGACGATCGCCGAGCAGGCCAGCAGCAGCGCGGCGGTCCCACCACCGAGCAGCAGGTTCCCGCTGTCCGCGAGGGTGGCGACGTAGGTCGGGATGAGGGTGAGGAACAGCCCGATCACCGCGAACGCCAAGAAGTTGGCCGTGCCGCTGGTCGCGAACACCGCCCGCGTCGCGGCGGGGATCCCGGGCCGGCGAGGCCGCCACCGGGTCGTCTCCCTTGTGGTCGGCAGCGCCATGACGGCGACGGCGGCCGGGATCAGCAGCACGATCTCAACGGCGAAGGGCACCACGTCGGGCGCCACCGCGACATATTCGGCGAGCAGCCCCGCCAGGACGGGGCCGAGGCCCAGCCCGCCGACCGACGCCACGGTCGAGACCAGAGCGGCCTTGCGGCGGCTGCCGGAGGGTTCGAGCTCGCTCAGCGCGGCGGTCAACGCGCCCGACGCGGCGCCGACGGCGAGACCCTGCGATATCCGGGCAGCGAACAGCCACCACGTATCGGTCGCGAGCGCGAACCCCAGCGCCCCCAGACCGGCCAGCGCAAGCGCGGGTACCAGCACCCGGCGGCGGCCGACCGCGTCCGACAGCGGCCCGGCGACCAGCAAGGACGGGATGAGCACGGCCACATACACGGCGAAGATCAACGTGACGACGAAGGGCGAGAACCCGAACCGCTCCTCGTAGCCGCGGTACAGCGGAGTCGGCAGGTTCGTTCCGGCCAGCAGGATCAGCAACGTGTAGGCCGTGGCCCAGAATCGCCACCCGTTCACCCGACACGCCGACGCGCCTCGACCACGCGACCGGACCGCCGTTCCAGCAGCACCAGCGCCGTTCGCCATGTCCTCCCCCTCCATCATGTTCGGTGGCGCCGAACATAACACATGTTCAACCATACCGAACATGCTTGGCTAGGATGGGAGCATGGCAAGCCGCACCGCGACCAGGCTCGTACACCCGCAGCGGGCCGAGCTGGAGTTCACGACAGTGATGAGCGCACTGAGCGACCCCGTCCGGCTGGCCATCGTCGCCCGGCTCGCCGACGTCGAACCCGAGGGCGAACTGGCCTGCGCCACCTTCGCGCTCCCGGTCAGCAAGTCCACCCAGAGCGGCCACTTCAGGACCCTGCGCGAGGCAGGAGTGATCCATCAGCGCGACGAGGGAACGCGACGGTTGAACCGCCTCCGCCGCGACGACCTAGACGCCCGCTTCCCCGGCCTCCTCGACCTGGTCATCCCGCAAGGACACGACATCGTCGCCCGCTGGACGTAGCTCCGCCCCGAGCACCCGACCCCTGCCACACCTCACCGCGCCCGACTGGCGGCCCGCGCCGTCCCCCCGCGCCGCCGCCCCGGCGAACTCGCGCAGACAGGTCGCATTCGCCGGCACCGAGACGAAGGGCTGGCGGCGCCGAGGCCGTCAACGGAGAGAATCCGAGCGCCAGGAACGCGTAGGAGTCGGCCCCCACCCCGGCCGCGCCAGTGCCCCTGGCAGGCCCCCGCGCACAAAAGCCCGCCAGATCAGGTCACGCGCGGGCAGAACCGACCTTGAGGAGCAGTCGGCGCTTGGCCCCGATCCGCAGCCCCCGCGAGACAGCTCTGCCTGGTTCTGGCAAACCCAGGCTGAACGGAGCACTGGGCCCCCGACGACCGGGCCCGCAGGATGGACATCGTCGCCAGCGAACGAACCCCATCGAGATCGACCACTGAAAACCAGGAGTCTCCATAATGTCGAACACCCTCACCGTCGTCGCCGGTTTCGTCGCCAAGCCCGGACAGGAGCAGCGCCTGCGGGACGAACTGAACGCGATGGTCGCGCCATCGCTGGCCGAGGAGGGCTGCCTGCGCTACCAGCCGTACGTCGACCCGAACCGCCCGGACCGCATGATCATGATCGAGGAGTGGACCGACGGCGCCGCGCTCGACCACCACTTCACGCTGCCCCACTTCAAGCGCGTAGCCCAAGTCCTGGACGAGATCCTCGCCGAGCCGTTCACCCTGCGCCACCTGACCGACATCTCCCTCTGAGCACGGGGGTGCGCCCATGATCCCTATGGCAACGGCCCCTGCACCGAGCACTCCAGAGCCGTGGGTCGGCGACCTGGTCAGACCGCGCGTCCCCCCACGCCCTTCGGCAAGCCGGCCGAGCGACTGTTCGAGGCATTCGGAACGATGTATTCGTGCATGCTGCTGATCAGGTTGGCAACGGTGCCTGGACCGCGCGGCGCCAGGCTTTCTGAGTCTCGGTCGGTGGCCCGAACCGCCCGGCGGCATGAGGACGGCAGCGTGCTGGAATCACGCCCACCACTCCCCACCGACGGGTAGGTCTATGCCAGCAGGCCGCACAGCCAGGTCCCGACCAGGCGTCCACCCGACCAGGTCGCCGTCATCTCTGGTACAAGGACGACGACCTGGTCGGCTGGGCCGCTGTCGGACTGAAGTACTCGACGAAGAGAGTGAGTCGATGTGTCAGCGATAGCCGCTCAGACCGTCGGCCAGTTCTTCTTCGTCGCCATCGTGGAGGGCGGCGAGAGCCTGTTGCAGGGCGAATGTGCCACGGATCGCGGCGATGCGGGCAACCAGCCCATCGTTTGACCATTCGCCGTGCACGAGCACCCGCTCCAGGTGCTCACGGCCGTAGCTGGCATCGAGGGCTGCGAGGTCCTCGGCCGGGTCACCGAGTGTGACCTCGTCCCAGTCGAGGACACCGGACAGGCGCGGCCGGCCGTCCGTCCACTCCCACAGGACGTTCTCCGCGCCCAGATCGCCGTGGACCACCGCCGGGTTGAGGTGGGGAAGGCCGTCGAGTACCGCCAGTTCCTCCTCGGCTCGCAAGCGCCCACCGTCGGACATGAGCTGGAACAGCTCAGCACGCACGTCGTCCGCGAACCTGCGCCACCGGTCGTGTGGTTCCTGAGGGAGAACCGCTCGGACCGCCTCGTCGCCGCCTGCACGGGCGAGGTCGGTCAGAAGCGTGGCGTACTGCTCCGCCACGGCGTCGAGGACGTCGGCGTCGTCGAGTGCGTCACTGCTCAGGGGTTCACCGGGAATGCGGCTCAAGACCAGGAACGGCGTCTCATCGGTGCCGTAGGCGCCGCCCTCCAATAGCGGCTCAGGGGTGCGAAAGCCGAGGTCGAGACCGGCGAGCAGGCGTAGAGCGGCCGCCCGCTCGGGCAGCCGAGCGGCCGCTGCCCCGGTGCGCGGAAAGCACACGACGCGGTCCGAGCCCATGACGACGAGGTGAAATTGCCCCTGACGTACGACGAGGCCATCGGGGTCGTCGTCGGGCAGCAAGCGGCTCAGCAGAGTGCGATGCGTCGTAAGAATGCTCACGAGGTGACCTTCGGCTCCTTCGACAGGTGGGAGGCAACGCGGACGAGGCAGCGTCAGGCCCCGGCGGGCGAGCCTATCGCCCCTGCCAATGCCCTTCTCACTGCGGGTACGGCCACCCCCCGGAATTGAACGGCCGGGCCCTCAAGATGGCGAAGGGTGGACGTTGACGATGCGCCAGCGCAGCTAAGTGTCCAGGCCCTCGGCCCACACACATCGATGCCTGCGCGGAGTGGTCACGGGCGCAGAGTGGTCGCGGACGCAGGATGGTCGCGGACGCAGGATGGTCGCGGACGCAGGATGGTCGCGGACGCAGGATCGTCGCGAGCGCAGGATCGTCGCGAGCGCAGGATCGTCGCGAGCGCAGGATGGTCGCGAGCGCAGGATCGTCGCGAGCGCAGGATCGTCGCGAGCGCAGGATCGTCGCGAGCGCAGGATCGTCGCGAGCGCAGGATCGTCGCGGACGCAGGATCGTCGCGGACGCAGGATCGTCGCGGACGCAGGATGGTCGCGGACGCAGGATGGTCGCGAGCGCAGGATGGTCGCGAGCGCAGGATGGTCGCGAGCGCAGGATGGTCGCGGACGCAGGGTGGTTGCGAGCGCAGGGTGGTTGCGAGCGCAGCCGTGAGTCCGACCGGGCCGGTGTCATTCCCAGCCGCGCACCCGAGATGGGCGCCAACAGGATGACGGCGATGCAAGTGGTTCGGGCCGGCCAGCATGAACTGCCGCAGCGGACGAAAGCGGGCCCCGAACAGGTCGCCTCGGCAGGCGAAGTCAGCGCGAAGCACAGCTCCGCCATGTTCTTCGGGTGGGGTTTCCTCCTCGGCGGCGCTCGATCCGGTCGAGCGAGTCCGCGACTGGCCCGAACGCCTTGATGGCTACCGGTAGGCGACATGCTCGGTGCGTTGCCCCCAAAAGGTCCAGAAGGGCATTGGCAGGCAGCCGCTGAGCCCTGTATTCGTGGTCGCCTTGTGCTGCGATCCGTCAGGCAGAGTGACCACCGCTCTGGCGCGGTGCGGGGCCTGGATGGAGTGCACCGTGCCGTCGATGAGTGCGTGGACGAGTCGTTCGACGAATTCCAGATCCTGTGGTGTCCTCCCCAGCTCCCAACGCACGCCGCCGAGGTCGAGTTGGAAGATGACCTCCCCGGCGTCGGCGTTCCCCCAGTAGATCCAGCCGAAGCCGAGCGCGCCGGGGCGCATAGGCCGGACCCATGCCACCCACAAGTCCCCATCGTCGTCTTGAACCTCGATCGCCGAGCCCAACTCGTCCTTCAACCGCTCCAGCAGATGGCGCAGCCGAGCACGCGTCTCCGAGTCACCCACGTCCAGATGGTCGCTCTTCACCACACCCGCAACCTAGATCAGCGCATTGCCTGGTTCTCACCGATATATGCGACCCCCCAGGATTCAGGGTGGTCGGCCATCGTCGACGGGGCGGCCTCCACCGTTTGGGGGCGACCACGAGCGTCGATGGCTTGGGGGCGGCTGGGGGACGGTCAGTGGCGGCGGGTGGGGGCGGTCAGGTGGGCGGCTATTTTCGCCATGGTGGCGTCGGTGGGTTTCCAGCCGCGGGTCAGCAGGGCGGTCAGCAGGGCTTCGAGGTAGGGGGCGGGGCGGGATAAGAAGTCCTTGGTGACAGGGATGATCTCCCAGCCCTGTTCCTTCGCCAGCCAACGGCGGCGGCGGTCGTCGTGGGCGCGGGCGGCGGAGCCTGTGTGGTGGCGTTCGCCGTCGTACTCCATCCCGACGTGGAACTCCGGGTAGCCGAGGTCGACGTAGAGCCATCGCCCTTGCGGGCCTGGGACCGGCACCTGGGTGGAGGGGCGCGGGAAGCCCGTCCGCATGATCGCGGCCCGCGTCCAGCTCTCGCCGGGTGAGGCCGCGCCGGGGTCGCCGATGCTGAGGATCTCTCGCAGCCGCCTGTTGCCTCGATATCCAGGTAAGCCGCGCGCCATCGCAGGGAGTTCCGCCGCTTTCACGCCGAGGCGGAGGAACTGGTCGAGGGCGGCGACCGCCTCGGCCCGGGGAAGCCAGCGGGCGCAGTCCAGGGCCGTCCTGGGAGGGCTTGTGAGGCGCACGCCCGCCTTTTCGCGGACGTGTTCAGGGGGCAGGTCCACATGGTCGGCGGTGATGACAGGAGGATCCGCGGTGCTCTGGGAGGGGATGGGTGTGATCACCTCGATTTCCCAGTCGGCCTCGTTGACGCCCGGTGGGAGGACGTCCAGGCCCCAGATCCATGCGGCCGTACGGCGGGCGACGACGGCCTCTTCAGGTAACAGGGTGCTGAGCGCTCTTGCCCGCGTCATGAGTGAAGCTCCCTCTGGCGGGGCGGTGGGAATTCCGGGGCCGGTGGGGGCGATCGTTCCGCGGGCGTCCCGCGTCCAGGAGAGTGTGAGTGCGTCCATGGCCTTGATGATGGCGGGGCGCGGACGTCCTTCGGAAGGGCGTCGGGAGAATGTGGATAACTCTGAGTTTTCGCAGGTCAGAGCCTTCTGATCATTGTGGCGGCTTGGATGGTCACTCGCGGTCCGGTGCGGCTTCCGGCGCCTCGCGGGCGGCCTTGCTCCGTGGGAGTGCGGTGGCCGCTGACGTCCAGGCACCGATTCGCTTGATCAGGTCCGGGGAGGCCGCGGTCTCGGCGTGTCCGAACTCCGGTTCGATCCACAGCTCGCGCGGGTCGGCGGCCTCGCCGTAGAGCTGGTGGGCGTGGTCGAGGGGGAAGAACGGGTCCGCGTCGCCGTGGACGATGAGGAACGGCGTCGGCGCGATCCGTCCGG
This sequence comes from Actinomadura litoris, assembly GCF_009733595.1. Taxonomy (GTDB): domain Bacteria; phylum Actinomycetota; class Actinomycetes; order Streptosporangiales; family Streptosporangiaceae; genus Spirillospora; species Spirillospora litoris. The sequence goes on from NZ_WOFH01000007.1 coordinate 215,174, forward strand.
CCACCTCGTGGGGCGCTTCCGGTACGGGGTCCCATCCCTTGGAGGCGATCCGGGTGCCCCGCGCGAGCCGCACCACCATCCGCCCCACCCGTTTTTCGATCACCCAGTGGACACGCCGCATCGGAACCGTCTCGCGGTAGTACCAGCGCGCGGGCGCGCTGACCGTGACCACGGCGTCTACGCCGCCGTACAGGGCCGCGTACCGGATGGCCACCGCACCTCCCAGGGAGAACCCTGTGAGGGCTATGCGCCGGTAACCGCGACGGCGGGCCGCCGCGACCGCCGCCTCGACGTCCAGAACCTCCCTGTCGCCGACGGTCGAGTGCCCGCCGGATCGTCCGTGACCCCGGAAATCGAGCCCGATGACGCCGCCGTGGCGGTTGAGGACGGCCGCGATCCGCCGGAGCGCCGGTTGCCGCCATGAGCAGGTGAATCCGTGCGCGAGGACGAAGCACAGGTCGTCCGCGCCGTGCAGATGTCCCGCGTCGATCCGGACGTCGTCCGCGGTGTAGAGGGTGAGGGGCTCCGGTGGCTGCACCCGTCCATGATGGATCATCGCCGTCCGGGGGTTCCGTGCAGGTCGGACTGTCGGAGCGTGCCTCCACATGCCCGTCTGCGGCTTTCGTCCGCACGTGAGGCTGAACGGTGTTGTCACTGGGTAGATAGCCGAACGTGTCGGAACGGCCAGCGGTTCAACGTGCCCGGGAGACAGGCCCGTTGGTATGAGCGGCCCGGAACGCGCGCTCCGCGCGAAAGGTCCGCAAGAGCCGCCCGCCGCGACGCGCCGGGGCGGGCGGGAGGTCGAGGCCTGCACGGACGACGGACCTGGGGGGCCGGCCGCCCGTGAAGCCCCCGGGAGGCGCAAGGCCCGGAAGGTCGGCAAGACCACGGTCGGCAAGACCTCAGGGGCCAAGGTGTCGCAGGACGGTGCCGGATCGGCCACCGATGGCGCTTCCGGGACCGCTTCGGCCGCTGACGGCACGGCGAGGCGCAAGGCCGCCTCCAGGGCTTCACCCAGTCCCGTGCGCGAGGCTCGCACCACACGTGACGGCGCAACCCGGCCCGGACGCGGCGCCAAGCCCTCACGCAAGGGACGTCCATCGGGTGAGGCCAACGCCGTCCGCAGGGGCAAGGCCCCTCCCAAAGGGCGGGTCGCGCCTGTGGAGGGAGCCCGGCACAAAGGCGGAGGCACGGGCAAGAGCGCCGCTTTGCGTGAGGGACAGGCCGTCCGGAAAGGCAGGGCCTCGCGCAAAGACGGGGTCGCGCAGGAGAACCGGCGTCCGCGTGAGCCCGGGGCAGCGCTTGGGAAGGGCGCCGCGCGCGGAAAGGGAGCCGCCGGTAAGGCCACTGTGCGCAAAAGACCCGTGGTGCCCAAGAGTGGGGCCCCGCAGGGAAACGGCTCCCCGCCGGTCGCCCGTGAGAGTGAGGTCGCCCCCGAGCCTGGGAGCGGGCGTACAGGGCGTGACCGGCGCGGAATCGTTCACGAGGACGGCGGATCGCGCGGGGGCCCGCGTCGGAGGGGTGCTGGGCCCGGGTCGGGTGGTGCGGTCGGCGGGCGGCGCAGGAGGCGGTCGCTCGGCGAGGGGTATGCGTGGCGGTCCATGATCGCTTCCGCGCAGGCTCATGATCGGGCCGCCGTGCTGCTGGAGGTGATGGCGGACGCGCATCCCGAGGAGGCCGAGGCGCATCTGCATTCGGCCGCGCGGCATCGGCGGTGGGCGGACAACGACCGGGGGCTCGCGGACGAGTACGCGCCCGACGGGCCGGTGTTCTGACGGCGTGAGACCGTGTGGGGCGCCGGGCGGACTATCGGGAGAGGTGGCGGCGTCGTGGAGCTGGAGAGTCTGGAGGGAACCCGCCGTGCTCTGCACGGGGTGGCGGAGTTGGTGCTCGCCGGGCCGCAGTACCGGGAGAGCGGGACGATCCGCCTGCGGGTCGTCTGGGGCGGGTTCGAGACGGTGCGGGCGCCGGAGCTGCGGGTCAACGTGACGGAACTGGTCGCGGGTGATCGGGCGATTCCGCTGAACGGGACGACCTGCCGGGAGCTCGCCACGGCGGCGGGCATCGAGGCGGGGGCGCCGGAGGGCCTGTACGGCGACACCAGTGGGGTCGGGCTGGACGAGACGCTCGGAGTCGACGGGGAGGCCGCCGCGCACATCGTGGAGTCCTTCGCGCGGGGGCGGGAGGCACTGGTGCGGTTCGCGCCCGAGGCCGGGCCGGTGTTGTGGCCCGAGCACTTCGACCTCGGCATCACCGTGGACGAGGTCAACTACGGCGTGTCGGCCGGGGACGGCTATTTGGCCGAGCCCTATGCCTATGTGGCGCCGTGGAAGCCGCGCCAGGGGGCCTTCTGGGACGCGCCGTTCGGCGCGACGCGTCCCGTGCGGCTGCTGGCGGACGCGGCGGAGCTGCACGACTTCCTGCTGGAGGGGAGGGAGCGGGCCTCGCGCGATCCTCTCCGGCGGGCGTGAACCTCAGGGGGAGATCAGCTCGTAGAGGTTGCCGCTGGAGTCGGAGAAGTAGACGCCCCGCCCGCCCAGGGGGTGGGCGGGGTCGATCCTGCCGTTGTCGGGGCGGGCGGGGGTGTCGCCGTAGGGGATCTCGCGGTCGTCGAGGCGCCCGACGACGGTGTCGAAGGTGGCGGCGTCCACGTCGAAGGCCAGATGCTGGCCCTGCGGGAAGGCCACGGTCAGGTAGTCGAGGGTGAGCGTGTCGTTCACCTTGATGGGGACGAAGTGGCGCGCGTGGGGGTGCGGGCCGGTGTATTCCAGGCCCATCACACCGGCGAAGAAGCGCGCGGCCTCGTCGTTGTCGGCGGCGGAGACTATCGTGTGGTTCAGCGTGATCGTCATTCCGGGGCTCCTTCCTTGAGCGCGCCGTGCAGGAAGACGTCCAGGGTGTCCTCCAGGGTGGGGGCCGACGCGTCCGGTCCGGCGGGAGGGCGGGCGCGGGTGAAGGCCATCCCCATGAACATGCCCGCCACCTGGTCGGGGGGCAGGCGGAGCCGGTCGCGTTCGGGTTCGAAGAGTTCGGCCAGGGCCTCGCGGGTGCGGGTCATGGAGTTGTCGCGCTCGCCGGGCGGGTGGGCGCCGCGTCCGCCGCCGACGCGGCCGGTGGCGTGCAGGGCGCCGATGACCATGCCCATGCGGGCGAGGTAGGCCTCGATCGCGGCCGACGCCTCGGCGAGGCGGGCGGCCAGCGGCTGGTCGAGCGGGATCTCCGCGATCTCGGCCAGGACGTGGTCGCTGCGCACGGCCTCGGCCACGCAGGCGTCGAGGAGTTCGTCCTTGTCGGCGAACGCCCGGAAGATCGTCGCCTCGCCGATCCCCGCCGTGCGGGCGATCTGGGCGGTGGTGACGCCGGCGCCGTGCTCGGCGACGAGGGGCAGTGCGGTCCGGATGATCATTTCGCGCCGCTGTTCGGGACTCATACCGGGGGCTCTGCGTCGGGTCATGCCGTCCACGGTACGGAGTGAGCGCTCACTCCGTCAAGAGTGGAGTGAGTACTCACTCCGCAGCACGCGACGGAACCGGAATCCCCGGCTGATAACGTTGCAGATCAAGCGCGCCCAGGAGCGAAGACCGGTGTGAATCCGGCGCTGTCCCGCAACTGTGGTGCCCCTCTCCCCGAGTGGCCGAGCCAGGTCGCCTCCTCCGCGCGCCGACGAACCTCGACCTCGTGGAAGGGCGATCCGTCATGGACGGGCGCGGCTTCCCGGCATCCAGGAGGCTCCAGTGAGACCCGTACGTGCCCTCGGCGCGGCCCTCGTCATCGGCATGGTGACGCTCGCGGCCGGATGCGGCGGCGACGACGATCCGCCGTCGGAGGGCAAGGGCGGCGGCGCGTCCGTCACCGTGCAGGCCGCGAACGGCGCGGTGACCGTTCCGGAGAAGCCGAAGCGGATCGTGTCGCTGTCGCCCACGCACACCGAGACGCTGTTCGCCATCGGGGCCGGGCCGCAGGTCGTGGCGGTCGACGACTACTCCAACCACCCCGGCGACGCGCCCCGGACGAAGCTGTCGAGCTTCAAGCCGAACGCGGAGGCGATCATCGGCTACAAGCCCGACCTCGTCGTCGTCTCCGACGACATGGACGGCATCGTCACGGCACTGACGAAGATCAAGGTCCCGGTCCTGTTCGAGCCGTCGGCCAAGAGCCTGGACGAGGCGTACGACGAGATCAACGACCTCGGCCGGGCGACCGGGCACACGGCCGAGGCGGCGAAGCTGACCGGCGACATGCGGGCGAGCATCCAGCAGACGGTGGCGGCCTCGCCCAAGGGCAAGGGGCGCAGCTACTACCACGAGCTGGACAACCAGCTCCACACGGCGACGTCCAAGACCTTCGTCGGCCAGGTCTACGGCCTGTTCGGCATGCGCAACATCGCCGACCGGGCCGAGAAGGCGTCCGACGGATACCCGCAGCTCTCCCGCGAGTTCCTCCTCAAGCAGGACCCGGACCTGGTCTTCCTCTCCGACACCAAGTGCTGCGGCCAGAGCGCGGGCACGGTCGCCAAGCGGCCCGGCTTCCAGGCGCTGAAGGCCGTCAAGGGGCAGAACGTGGTCGCGCTGGACGACGACATCGCCTCGCGCTGGGGCCCGCGCCTGCCCCTGTTCGTCAAGGCGATCGGCGACGCGATCCAGAGGACGCGGTGACGGACGTCCGGCGGTGAGCGCCGCGTCTCCCCCCGGCCCCGCGAAGGGGAACCACGCGGCGCGGCTGCGGGCCGTGCCGCTCGCGGTCGCGGTGGCGCTGCTCGCGGCGACGCTGCTGGCCGGGCTGCTGGTGGGGGCGGCGGACCTGCCGGCGGGCGGGGTGCTGAAGGCCCTCGCCGACCGGCTGCCGTTCGTGCGCGTCGACTCGGGCCTCGGGGTCATCGAGGAGAACATCCTGTTCCAGCTCCGGGTGCCGAGGGCGCTGATGGCGGCGCTGGTCGGCGGGATGCTGGCGCTGGCGGGCGCGGGCTACCAGGGCGTGTTCCGCAACCCGCTGGCCGACCCGTACCTGCTCGGCGCGGCGGCGGGCGCCGGGGTCGGGGCGACGCTGGTGATCGTGCTGGTGCCGGGCGACCCGGGGTACGGGGTGCCGCTGGCGGCGTTCGTCGGGGCGATCTTCGGGGTCTTCCTCGCCTACGCGCTGGGCAGCACGGCGGGCCAGGGGAACGGCGTGGCGACGCTGGTGCTCGCGGGGGTCGCGGTGTCCTCGTTCCTGGCGGCGGTGCAGACGTTCCTCCAGCAGATGAAGGCGGAGGAGCTGCAGCGGATCTTCTCGTGGATCCTCGGCGGGGTCGGCTCGGCGGACTGGCACCAGCTGGCGCTGGTCGCGCCGTACTCGCTGGTGTCGACGGTGGTCCTGCTGGCGCACGGGCGGCTGCTGGACGTGCTGAGCGTCGGCGACGACGAGGCGACCTCGCTCGGCCTGTCGGCGTCGCGGGTGCGGCTGACCGTGCTGATCGCGGCGTCGCTGGCGACGGCGTGCGCGGTGGCGGTGAGCGGTCTGATCGGGTTCGTCGGGATCGTGGTGCCGCACGCGGTGCGGCGGCTGGCGGGCGGCTCGTACCGGATCGTGCTGCCGCTGTCGCTGCTGGGCGGCGCGGCGTTCCTGGAGCTGGCCGACCTGGTGGCGCGGACGGTGATCAAGCCGGGTGAGCTGCCGCTCGGCGTCGTGACGGCGTTCGTCGGCGGGCCGTTCTTCGTCCTGGTGCTGCGCGCGAGCCGCAGGCAGGTGGAGACGTGACGGTCGCGGTGCGGGGCCTGGACGTCGCGCTCGGCGGCCGCCCCGTGCTCAGGAAGGTGTCGCTGGACGTGCCCGCCGGGTCGTGGACGGCGATCATCGGCCCGAACGGCGCGGGCAAGTCGACGCTGCTGCGCGCCGTCCTCGGGCTGCTGCCCTCCGACGGCGAGATCAGCGTGGCGGGGGCGGACCTCGGACGGCTGAAGCCGCGGCAGCGTGCGAAAGTGGTCGCCTACGCGCCACAGAACCCCAACCTCCCGGTGGGCATGTCGGTGTTCGACTACACGCTCCTGGGCCGCTCCCCCTACATCCCCCATCTCGGACGGGAGAGCGCCCGCGACCGCGCCGTCGCGGCGGAGGTGCTCGACCGGCTCGACCTCGCGGGCCTGGCGGGCCGCCCCATGAACCAGCTGTCGGGCGGTGAGCGGCAGCGGGTGGTGCTGGCGCGCGCGCTGGCGCAGCAGACGTCGGTGCTGCTGCTGGACGAGCCGACCACCGCGCTCGACATCGGCCACCAGCAGCAGGTGATGGAGCTGGTCGACCAGCTCCGCCTGTCCGACGAGCTGACCGTGGTGACGACGATCCACGACCTGACGCTCGCCGGGCAGTACGCCGACGACCTGGTGCTCCTGTCCGGGGGACGGGTCGCCGCCGCCGGGCCGCCCGCCGAGGTGCTGACCCGCGAGGCGATCGAGGAGCACTTCGACGCGCGCGTGCGGGTCCTCCCCGGGCCCGACGGGCGCCCCCTCCTCTCCCTGGAGCGGCCGTGAGACTGGACCTGGTGTGGCGGGAGGAGGACGGCGCCCGGCTCGCCGCGACCCTCTGGCGGACGGGTCCCGGCCGCCGCACGATCTCCTCGGCGATGCTCGGCGGCGGCATCGGTGGAACGTCATGGGTGCTGAACGCGCAGGTCGCGGGCACCTACTCGCGCACCGACCCGGTGGCGCACCTCGGTGAGCTGGCGGCGTCCCACGGGCTGGAGGGCCCGGGGGTCGGCATGCTGACCGCCGCGTCCGTCGACCGGACCATGCGCCGGGACGACCAGGGCGTCCACGTCTCGGCGACCGTGGGCCTGCGCGTCCCGACGTGGGCGGCCTCCCCCGAGGGCGCACCCGATCCCGAGCTGGCGCCGATCCACGGCAACGCCCTCCCGGCGCCGCGTCCGGGAACCATCAACATCGTCGTCGCGGTTCCCGTCGCGCTGAGCGACGCCGCTCTGGTCAACGCGGTCGTCACCGCGACCGAGGCGAAGGCGCAGGCGCTGCTGGAGGCGGGCTTCCCGTGCACGGGCACGGCGTCCGACGCGATCTGCGTGTCCGCGCCGGTGAACGGCGAGGAGGAGCCGTTCGCCGGGCCGCGCTCGACCTGGGGTTCGCGGATCGCCCGCGCCGTACATGCCGCCGTCCGCGCGGGCGCCCTCGACTACGCCGAGCAGTTGCGCGCCTCAGAAAGGCGCCTCTAGGGCGTTGCGCGCCATCGCGTGCAGCAGACCCGCCATGGCCTCGCGGTCGAGGCCGGTGGCGCTGCGGGGCGTGGAGTTCAAAAGCCCGAAGCAGGCGTGGACGGCCGCGCGCGTCGAGCCGTCCGGCAGTCCCGGCCGCAGGCGGTGCAGCACCGCCACCCATTCCTCGACATAGGCGCGCTGGAGGCGGCGGACGCGGTGCCGCTCGGGCTCGGGAACGTTGTCCAGCTCCCGCTCGTGGACGGTGATCAGAGCCGGGTTGTCCAGCGCGAACGCGATGTGCCAGCGCAGCAGCGCGTCCAGCGCCTGCCCCGGGTCGGCGATGGCCGCGCGCCGCAGGCCCTCCGCGAGGAGGCGCTCGCTGATGTCCAGCAGCATCTCGGCGAGGACGGCCTCCTTGCCGCTGAAGTGCCGGTACAGGGCGGGGCCGGTGAGCCCGACGGCGCGCCCGAGGTCGCCGATCGAGGCGCCGTGGTAGCCCCGCCGCGCGAACAGCTCGGCCGCGGCGGCGAGGATCTCCGCGCGGCGCGGGTTCGCGACGTCCGCACCGGCCGGCCGAGTGGTCATGGGCGCAGTCTAGACTAAGCTTGTTAATGGGCATTAACATCGGCGTTGTTAACGGACGTTAACCGGGAAGGGGACCATGACCGGACCGGAGATCGGCTCCCGCGCCGACGTCGCGGGCGAGGCGTTCAAGGCCAACGCCGCGCACAACGAGGCGCTGGCCGCCGAGCTGCGCGACCGGGTCGACCGGGCCGGGCGCGGCGGCCCCGAGCGGGCCCGCGAGCGGCACCTCGGGCGCGGCAAGCTGCTCCCCCGCGACCGGGTCGACACGCTGCTCGACCCCGGCTCGCCGTTCCTGGAGCTGTCACCGCTCGCGGCCGAGGGCATGTACGACGGCGAGGCCCCCGGCGCCGGGATCATCACCGGGGTCGGACGGGTCGCCGGGCGCGAGTGCGTGGTCGTCGCCAACGACGCGACCGTCAAGGGCGGCACGTACTACCCGGTCACGGTGAAGAAGCACCTGCGGGCGCAGGAGGTGGCGCTGCACAACCGGCTGCCCTGCCTCTACCTGGTCGACTCCGGCGGCGCGTTCCTGCCGCGGCAGGACGAGGTCTTCCCCGACCGCGAGCACTTCGGCCGCATCTTCTACAACCAGGCGACGCTGTCGGGGCGCGGCATCCCGCAGATCGCGGCGGTGCTGGGCTCGTGCACGGCGGGCGGCGCCTACGTCCCGGCGATGAGCGACGAGGCCGTGATCGTGCGCGGCCAGGGGACGATCTTCCTGGGCGGCCCGCCGCTGGTGAAGGCCGCGACGGGCGAGGTCGTGACGGCCGAGGAGCTGGGCGGCGGCGAGCTGCACTCCCGCACGTCCGGGGTGACCGACCATCTCGCGGAGGACGACGCGCACGCGCTGCGCGTCGTCCGCGACATCGTCGGCACGCTCGGCCCCCGCGAGCCGCGCCCCTGGGACGTCGTCCCCTCGCGGGACCCGGCCGCCGACCCCGCCGAGCTGTACGGGGTCGTCCCACCCGACCCGCGCACCCCCTACGACGTCCGCGAGGTCATCGCGCGCGTCGTGGACGGCAGCCGCTTCCAGGAGTTCAAGAAGGAGTACGGCACGACGCTCGTCACCGGCTTCGCGCGCATCCACGGGCATCCGGTCGGGATCGTCGCCAACAACGGCATCCTGTTCGGCGAGTCCGCGCTGAAGGGCGCGCACTTCATCGAGCTGTGCGACCGGCGCAGCGTCCCGCTGGTGTTCCTGCAGAACATCACCGGCTTCATGGTCGGCCGCGAGTACGAGGCGGGCGGGATCGCCAAGCACGGCGCGAAGATGGTCACGGCCGTGTCGTGCGCGCGCGTCCCGAAGTTCACCGTCGTGATCGGCGGCTCGTTCGGCGCGGGCAACTACGCCATGTGCGGGCGCGCCTATGCGCCGCGCTTCCTGTGGATGTGGCCGAACGCGCGTATCTCGGTGATGGGCGGCGAGCAGGCGGCGAGCGTCCTCGCGACCGTCCGCCGCGACCAGATGGAGGCGCGCGGGCAGGAGTGGCCGCAGGACGCCGAGGAGGCGTTCAAGGCGCCGATCCGCGACCAGTACGAGGCGCAGGGCAACCCGTACTACTCGACGGCGCGGCTGTGGGACGACGGGGTCATCGACCCGCGCGACACGCGCCGCGTCCTCGGGCTCGGGCTGTCGGCCGCCGCGAACGCACCGCTGGAGCCGGTCGGCTACGGCGTCTTCCGGATGTGAGGGACTCATGACATCCCGACCCGAAAAGGCGATGTTCGACAGCGTCCTGGTCGCCAACCGGGGCGAGATCGCCGTCCGCGTGTTCCGGACGCTGCGCCGCCTCGGCGTCCGGTCGGTGGCCGTGTACACCGCCGCCGACGCGGGCGCCCGGCACGTGCGCGAGGCCGACGAGGCGCTGCGCGTGCCCTCCTACCTCGACATCGAGGCCGTCGTCGGCGCGGCGCTCGCGTCGGGCGCGCGGGCCGTCCACCCCGGCTACGGGTTCCTCGCCGAGAACACCGGGTTCGCGCGCGCCTGCGACGAGGCGGGCCTCGTGTTCGTCGGCCCGCCCGCCGAGGCGATCGACGCGATGGGCGACAAGATCCGCGCGAAGGCCACGGTCGCGGCGGCGGGCGTGCCGGTCGTGCCCGGCAGCTCGCTGGGCGGGCTGTCGGACACGGAGCTGGCGGAGGCCGCGTCGAAGGTCGGGCTGCCGGTGCTGATCAAGCCGTCGGCGGGCGGCGGCGGCAAGGGCATGCGCCTCGTCCGGGACGCGGCGGACCTCCCCGAGGCCATCGCGTCCGCCCGCCGCGAGGCGCGCGGCTCGTTCGGCGACGACACGCTGCTCGTCGAGCGGTTCGTGGAGAACCCCCGGCACATCGAGATCCAGGTGTTCGCGGACGCCCACGGCGACGCGGTCCACCTGGGCGAGCGCGAGTGCAGCCTGCAACGCCGGCACCAGAAGATCATCGAGGAGGCGCCGTCGCCGCTGCTGGACGCCGCCGCCCGCGACCGGATGGGCGCCGCCGCCGTCGCCGCCGCGCAGTCGGTCGGCTACGTGGGCGCGGGGACGGTCGAGTACATCGTCTCGGCCGACCGCCCCGACGAGTTCTTCTTCATGGAGATGAACACCCGGCTCCAGGTCGAGCACCCCGTCACCGAGCTGGTCACCGGCCTTGACCTGGTCGAACTCCAACTGCGGGTCGCGGCCGGGCACCCCCTCCCGCTCGCGCAGGCGGACGTCCGCCTGGACGGCCACGCCATCGAGGCCCGCGTCTACGCCGAGGACCCCTCGCGCGGCTTCCTGCCCACCGGCGGCCGCGTCCTCGCCCTGGCCGAGCCGGACGCCGCGCGCGTCGACTCCGGCCTGGACCCCGGGACCGAGATCGGCGGCTCCTACGACCCGATGCTCGCCAAGGTCGTCGTCCACGGCGCCGACCGGGCCGAGGCGCTGCGCCGCCTCGACCGCGCGCTCGCCTCCTACACGCTGCTCGGCGTGCAGGCGAACGTCGGGTTCCTGCGCGCGCTGCTCTCCCACCCGTCGGTCGTGTCGGGCGATCTCGACACGGGCCTGGTCGAACGCGCGCTGGACGACCTGCTCGCCGGCGCCGCCGTCCCGCCCGAGGCGTTCGCCGCCGCCGCGCTGGAACGGATGCTCGCCCTCGAACCCGGGGACTCCGGCGACCCGTGGGCGGTCCCGGACGGCTGGCGTCCCGGCGCCCACGCCTGGACCCCGTGGATCATCACCCCGTCCGGCGGCGACCCGGTCGAGGTCCGCGTCCAGGGGCGCGCCGCGTCCGCGAGGGTCCGGATCGGCGACGACCCGCCGGTCGACGCCGCCCTGACCGCCACACCCTCCGGCCTGGCCCTCTCCTACGGCGGCCGGACGATCCCGTTCGCCGCCGCCCGCGACGGGCACACCCTGTGGCTCGGCCGGGAAGGCCACGCCTGGGCGCTGACCGAGCACGTCCGCGCCGAGGGCGGCGCCACGTCCGCCGCGGCCGGTGACGGGGTGTTGCGCAGCCCGATGCCGGGCACGGTCCTCGCCGTCAAGGCCGCCGAGGGCGACCACGTCGACGCGGGGCAGCCGCTCGTGGTGGTCGAGGCGATGAAGATGGAGCACACCGTCACCGCGCCGCTCGCGGGCGTCGTGGCGAGCCTGCCGGTCCGCGCGGGCGCGCAGGTCGCGCTGGACGCGGTGCTGGCCGTGATCGAGGAGGCATGATGGCGACGGCGCTGCCGGGGCTTCCCGAGCGTGTCACGATCTACGAGGTCGGCCCGCGCGACGGGCTGCAGAACGAGGACACGGTCCTCCCCGCCGGGGTCAAGGCCGAGTTCGTGACCCGGCTCGCCGGGGCGGGCCTGCGCACGATCGAGACGACGAGCTTCGTCCACCCGAAGTGGGTCCCGCAGCTCGCCGACGCCGAGGAGCTGCTCGGCCTGCTGCCGCGCTCCCCCGGCGTGCGCTATCCGGTGCTCGTCCCGAACGAGCGGGGCCTGGACCGGGCGCTCGCGCTCGGCGCCACCGAGATCGCGATCTTCGGCAGCGCCACCGAGACGTTCGCGCGCCGCAACCTCAACCGCACCGTGGACGAGTCGCTCGCCATGTTCGCGCCCGTCGTGGACCGCGCACGCGCCCAGGGGCTCTGGGTGCGCGCCTACGTGTCCATGGTGTGCGGGGACCCGTGGGAGGGCGAGGTCCCGGTCGAGCAGGTCGTGTCCGTCGCGTCCCGCATGATGGACATGGGCTGCTCCCAACTCAGCCTCGGCGACACCATCGGCGTCGGCACGCCCGGCCAGGTCACCGCGCTGATCCGGGCGATCACGGACGCGGGCATCGGAACCGACCGGCTCGCCGTCCACTTCCACGACACCTACGGGCAGGCCCTCGCCAACACCCTCGCCGCCCTCCAGGCCGGCGTCACGATCGTGGACGCGTCCGCGGGCGGCCTCGGCGGCTGCCCCTACGCCGAGAGCGCCACCGGCAACCTCGCCACCGAGGACCTCGTCTGGATGCTGGACGGCCTCGGCGTCGAGACCGGCGTGGACCTCCGCGAACTCGTCTCGACCAGCCGGTGGATGGCCGGGCGCCTCGGCCGCCCGAGCCCGTCCCGCGTCGTCCAGGCCCTCTCTCCCGGATCGGAGCAATCATGATCGACTTCACGCTGACCGACGAGCAGGAGGAGCTGCGCCGCACGGTCGAGCGGTTCGCCCGCGAGACCGTCGCGCCGGTGATCGGCGACCTGTACGAGCAGGGCGAGTTCCCGTACGAGATCGTCGCGGCGATGGGCAAGATGGGCCTGTTCGGGCTGCCGTTCCCCGAGGAGCACGGCGGCATGGGCGGCGACTACTTCGCGCTCTGCCTGGCCCTGGAGGAGCTGGCGCGCGTCGACTCGTCCGTGGCGGTCACGCTGGAGGCCGGCGTCTCGCTCGGCGCGATGCCGATCTACCGGTTCGGCTCGGACGAGCAGAAGGCCCGCTGGCTGCCCATGCTGACCTCCGGCGAGAAGCTCGCCGGGTTCGGGCTGACCGAGCCGGGCGGCGGCTCCGACGTCCCCGGCGGCATGCGCACCACCGCCCACCTGGACGGCGACACCTGGGTGATCAACGGCTCCAAGTCGTTCATCACCAACTCCGGCACCGACATCACCGCCTTCGTCACCGTCACCGCCTACACCGGCGACGGCGAGATCTCCACGATCATCGTCCCGAACGGCACGCCGGGCTTCACCGTCGGCCGCAAGTACTCCAAGGTCGGCTGGTCGGCCTCCGACACCCGCGAGCTGTCGTTCGACAACGTCCGCGTCCCGGCCGACAACCTCGTGGGCGAACGCGGCCGGGGCTACGCCCAGTTCCTCCGGACGCTGGACGAGGGACGCATCGCGATCGCCGCCCTCTCGGTCGGCCTCGCCCAGGGCTGCGTGGACGAGTGCCTGCGCTACGTCCGCGAGCGCGAGGCGTTCGGCAAGGAGATCGGCCGCTACCAGGCGATCCAGTTCAAGGTCGCGGACATGGAGGTCCGCGCCCACACGGCCCGCCTCGCCTACTACGCGGCGGCGGCGAAGCTGCTCGCCGGGCAGCCGTTCAAGAAGGAGGCGTCGATCGCCAAGCTCGTCTCCTCCAACGCCGCGATGGACAACGCCCGCGACGCCACCCAGATCTTCGGCGGCTACGGCTTCATGAACGAGTACGCGGTCGGCCGCTTCTACCGCGACGCGAAGATCCTGGAGGTCGGTGAGGGAACCTCCGAGGTGCAGCGGATGCTCATCGCCCGCGCGCTCGGACTCCCTCCCTCCTGACCTTTCGCACCGTCATACTTGGAAATCCGAGGTATGGGGGTGCGATGTCGGTCGAGGTTGCCGCGTTACGGATCGGCGGCTCGGTGGCCCAGGTCGCGGCGGGACGCTGGATGGCGTCCCGCTCGACCCGGGACGCGGCGGGCAGGGACCTGGTCGAGCTGATCAAGACCGGTTTCCCGGACGAGATCAAGCGGCGCCGCGTCCACCGTCAGTTCGAGGGCATCGCGGACGCGGTCGCCGAACGGCTGCTGACGTTCGCGGGCCACGAGTTTCCCGGCCTCACCGACGGGGATCGCGACGCCGCACTCCACGAGGTCACCCGCACGATCGAGGCGGCCGACCTCTCCGACGACGCGTTCTTCGCCGCCGACGCCGACCCGGTCAAGCTCGCCCGCTCGTTGAGGTCGCGCCTCTCCACCCGCGAGGCCGAACTCGAACTGGGCGAGGCGGGGGCGCGGCTCTACGAGATCGTCCTGGACGAGTGCTGCGACTGCCTAGCACGCATTCTCATCCACCTGCCGCAGTTCGGGGCCCGCGCGTCGGTCGAGACCCTCGATCGCCTTACCGGGTTGTCCGACCAGATCAGTGCGGTGTTGTCGCGGCTGCCCGCCCGCTCCCTCACCGCCCCCGAGGGCGAGACGCACGACGAGGAGTTCACCCGCCGCTACCTCGCCTCCATCAGTGAGAACCTCGACACCCTGGAACTGTTCGGCGTCCGGTTCGAGCGGTTCACCCGTCCGCAGACCACGCTCAGCGTCGCCTACATCAGCCTGAACGTCTCCGACGACAGCGCCCCGCGCCGTCCGCACCGTCCGCACGCGGTGCCCGTCAGCGACTGGCGCGAGGACGACGACGTGGGCGGCGTCCGGGTCGAGCAGGCGCTCGGCAAGAACCGGCTGATGCTCGTGCGCGGCGAGGCGGGCGGGGGCAAGAGCACGCTGCTGCGCTGGCTCGCGATCACGGCCGCGCGCGGCGCGTTCACCGGGCCCCTCACCGGCTGGAACGGCTCGGTCCCGTTCGTCATCAAGCTCCGCAGCCACGCGGGCGGCCCGCTTCCCCGCCCCGAGGAGTTCCTCGACGACGTCGCGGGCAACCTCGTCGGGATCATGCCGCGCGGTTGGGCACACCGCCGCCTGCTGTCGGGCCGCGCCCTCCTCTTCGTGGACGGTGTGGACGAAGTCGCGGAAGCGCAGCGGCAGGCCGTCCGAGCGTGGCTCAGACAACTCATCGCGGAGTTCCCTCGCATCCAGGTCGTCGTAACGTCCCGTCCCGCCGCCGCCGGCTCCGACTGGCTGCGCGCGGAGGGCTTCGCGACCGCCTTCCTGGAGCAGCTCGGCCCGTCCGACGTGCGAGCCCTCGTCCACCACTGGCACAGCGCCGTCCGTGACTGCTCGGAACTTCCCTGCGCCCCTGACCGGCTCCCCGGCTATGAAGCCCGGTTGCTGGGACGGCTGGAGGCGGCCCCTCATCTGCGGACACTCGCGTCCAACCCGCTCCTCGCCGCGATGCTGTGCGCGCTGAACCTCGACCGCGACAGCCTCCCCCGCAACCGCATGGCCCTGTATGCCGCGACGCTCAACATGTTGCTGGACATCCGCGATGCGAAACGCGGAATTCCGAGCCCGCTTGAACGCGAGGAGAAGATCCGCGTACTTCAGGGCCTGGCCTGGCACCTGTCGACCAGCGGACGTGTGGAACTGCCCAAGACGACGGTCGAGGGTCTCGTCGCCGATCGGCTGGCGCAGATACCCCGGCTCCGCCTCCCGGCCCATGACGTCCTCGACTCACTGCTCCAGCGCAGCGGCGTGATCCGGGAACCGGTGCCGGGACGCATCGACTTCGTCCACCGGACCGTTCAGGAATACCTCGCCGCCAAACAGGCCGCCGACCTCGGCGACATGGACCTGCTCATCCGCAACGCCCATCTCGACGCCTGGCGGGAAACGGTCGTCATGGCCGCCGGCCACGCCAACGAGCCCCTCCGCCGCGAGTTGATCAGCGGCATCCTGGACCGTGCCGCGTCAGAACCTCGCCGGGCCCGTACTCTCCGGCTGGTGGCAGCGTCCTGCCTGGAGACCCTCCCGTCCGTGCCGGACGATCTGCGTGCCGACCTCGATCGCTGCCTGGACTCCCTGACGCCTCCCCGCAGCATCGCGGCGGCCCGCTCCCTCGCCGCCATCGGCGAACCCGCTCTGACCCGTCTCCCCCAAACCCTGGCCGGGGTATCCGAACCCGCCGCGAGGGCCGCTATTCATCTGGCACGCCTGGTGAACGGCCCTGCCGCGCTCGACGTCCTCTCGCGCTACGGCAGCGATCCACGATCTATGGTGCAGTACGAACTGGATCAGGCGTGGAAGTACTTCGACCCCGAGGAGTATGCCGTCAGGGTTCTGGCCGCCGCTCCCCCGAATGCGGCCCGCTGGGTCGATCTTTCACCTGCCATGGCCAAGGCCCTTCAACTACTCCCACCCCTCACATATTTGACCGTTCAAACGCATGAGCAAGCCGATTTCTCCTATCTCGGCCATCACGCGCAATCGGTCGAACATCTGACCCACTACGCCGGTGGCGTGGCGCCGACGCCGTTCCGCCTCGCCTATCTTCCCCGACTACGCGCGCTTACCCTCGAACAGCCCGGTCTTCCCACCCTTCGCTTCTTGGACGACCTTCCAGAGCTCGAACAGATCTGGATAACGGAATGTACCGACATCACCGATTTCAAGTCCCTGAAGCGTCATCAAAATCTGCACACCCTCATGCTCTTCGGAAGTCAGCACCTAACCGACGTAACGATGTTGCCCACTCTGGAGCGGCTGACCGCCCTGGCCCTGAGCGGATCCCGTCTCAGGTGCGACCTCGCCGACGTCGTGCCCCAGGCACCGGACTTGGAACACCTAATTCTGGAAGACTGTGAATGGGTGCGCGATCTGAGCCCGCTGGCACCCCTTCCCCTCGCACACCTCCGCCTCGCACTGGTGGAGCCGGTGTCGAACATCGACACCCTTGCCACCCTCTCCGCTCTAAGAACACTGCACCTCTCCGGTAATGCCGTTCGCGACCTCAGCCTTCTCACCGGCCTCAGACATTTGCGGACGCTCTACCTGAGAGAGTGCCCGAATGTGACAGACATAGCCTGCCTCAGCGAACTGCCGAGGCTAGAGAGGCTGCACATCGAGAAAATCGGTCCTGGTGTCGACCTGGAACCGCTCGCGACGAATCGGAAACTAGTCGTGACGATCTCCCCTAGGCAGAGCATGCGCGGTGGAGCGGCACTCGGGCGGCGGTTGAAGGTCCTCTCAGAATGAGGCCGCTACGTCAGCGTCTTCGTGAGGCGCTTGGGGGCTGAGAGGCGCCAGGCTTCGGTGACGAGTTCTTGCAGTTCATCCGGGTCCACTGTCGCCAGGTCGACCTCTAGCCAGGCGAAGCGGCCGCTTGCCCAGGACGGCGTGAAGGTCTCGGGGTCTTCGGCGACGAGGGCGGCCTGTTCTTCGCGGGTCGCCTTGAGGAGGACGGTCCCGTCGGGCTCGTTGAGGTAGCAGAAGCCCTTGCCCCGCACTCGGAAGCCCGTCATCCCTCCGAACGCGTCACGCTCGGTCACTTCCGGTAGCGCGAGCACGGCCTTCAGGAACTCCTCAACGTTCATGTGGGGAGGTCTACCAGGCAGGTCGGACGGTTTCGGGGGCTAGCCTGCCGAGTGTGGACGACGAGTACGCGAGAACGTGGGTCGAGTCGTTGGGCGGCCCGCTGGTGGTGTTGCCCCGATCCGTTCTGCCGCTGTGGCATACGGACCCGGCGGGGCAGGAGGTCAACGATCCGGCGGAGTGGGGCGACTACGGGCGGGCGTGCAAGATCGACGACTCCCTCGGCGTCCTGGAGGTCGGAGACGCGCAGGCGCTCGTCCTGGGCGACGTGCCGGATTCGACCACCTTCCTGCCGGAGCTGTCGGCGTTCGTCCGGTGGGAATGGGCGCCGTCCGAGGAGGCCCTGCTGGACGGCGTGGAGGCCGTGCTCGACACGGCGGAGTGGGAGACCGAGGTCCGCTGGACGGTGCCCGGCCCGGTCGTCCTGTTCGACTCGGTCTGGCCCGGTACCACACTGCTGGATCAGCAACCGGAGAACCACCTGCTCATCGATCTTGCTCCGGGCACATTTCGGGTCAGCTTCGCATCAATTGCGACAGGACCGGAAACCCGGGTCGGCATCGTCCGGCTACTCTCCGACAAGCCATGAAACCTGACTTGGCTCAAATTAGTGCGCGCCGCGGTCGTGGATGCGGGTGAGGGCATCGCGGAGGTCGTCGGGTAGCGGGTCGACGGCGGTGAGGGTGTGCTCGCCGGCCTGGATGTCAATGGTGCGGTCGCGGCGGGTGGTGCGCACGAACTTCTTGATCGACCAGCCGGTGCGTCGGGTATCCGCGCGCCGAGGATGAACGACAACCCCGCGGCCCCGATGGCCTGCTGGTTGGCCGCAGAGATCATGCCGGCGTCGGCCACGACCGTGACATCGGCCAGCTGGTGGGCATCCATGAACGCACGGATGGTCGGCAGCATCGTAGTGGTCTCGCCCCGGTTGCCCTCGAACGCGTTAGCCATCAACGGAAACCCGCTTGCGTCGGTGAGCAGCCGATCGTGGTCTGCGGCTCTAGGCGGCGGTCTTTGGAGAACCCGGGCTCACGGAACCCGTCCCCGGTATCGGTCTCGAAGTACAAGGTGGACACATCGTAGAGAACCAGTGACGCCGGCCCCAGATCAGCGGTGCGGGCGCACGCCGCGGCCAACTTCTGCCGCCAGGACTCTTTCGCGAAGGCGGGCAGACGCCGCTTGAGGGTCGCGTAGGCCGGCGGGTCGAAACCTGCCTCCTCGACCACCCGCAGACTGTCCAGCTTGCTGGTCGGCTCGACGATCCGTGCCAGCACCAGTAATCGGAACACCTCGTCACCACCAGCGGCCTCCTCGAACCCCAACAGCTGGTAGGCGTGGCCGAGCGCGTCCCACAGGTACCCCATCCGCGACGACGTGATCGCAAGCGGCCCACCACCAGCACCACTGCCGGCCTGCAACGCCGCGAAGTCCGGGCCAAAGTCGAGCTCGGGCTGCCCCACAGCCAGACGCCGCCTCGCCACCGCCTTGAGCGCCTCCAACGCCGCATCGTCATGCGCCGAGCCGATGTGCTCGATGTCCCGCGACCCGCGACCCGCGACCCGCGAGGAGTGCACGATCTGCACCGCCCTGGCCCCCGACGCCGTCTTCTCCGTGCGCACATACGCCACGAGAGACAGCCTAGAACCGGCCGCTTAGTGCGCAGATTTTCGCCGTTCACACGACGAAACCGCAGCTCAACAGCCAGTACCCTACCCAAGATCAGCGATCTTGAGCCGAAAGTCAGGTAAGGTGACGCAATGGTCATGCGGGTGGCGGTTCCCGTGCTGCCGTGCCGAGATGTGCAGGCAGCGCGGTCGTACTTCACGGACGTGCTCGGATTCGACACCATATTCACCTGGGAGACCCCACCTAGCTACGCGGCCGTGATCCGCGACACCGCCGAGTTCCACCTGTACGCCGAAAGCAGCGCCGGCCCGGCCAGGGTGACGGTTGTCGTCGACGACGTCGATTCCTGCCACGACGAGCTGCGCGCCCGCGGCGCCGACATCGTCGAGCCGCTGGCCGACCGGCCCTACGGGATGCGCGACTTCAACGTACGGACACCCGATGGGCACTTGTTGATCTTTAGCCAGCCGCTTACCGAGTACGGGTGACCATCAGCGGACCGGCCGGAAGAATGACCGGACCTCGTCGACGAACAACGCCGGCTGCTCGAACGCCGCGAAGTGGCCGCCCTTGCCGGGCTCGTTCCAGTACCGGATGTTCGGGAACCGGCGCTCCGCCCACCGCCGAGACGGGCGCTGCAGCTCCTTGGGGAAGACCGAACAGCCGGTGGGTACGGTCACCGGCGCGCCGGCCGACCCGGAGATCTGTTCGTTGACCTGCCGGAGGCTTTCCCAGTACAGCCGGGCGGATGAGGCACCGGTGCCGGGCAGCCAGTAGAGCATCAGGTTGTCGAGCAGCTCATCCCGGGTAATAACCCGATGCAGGTCGCCACCGGAGTCGGTCCACGACCAGAACTTCTCGACGATCCAGGCGCGGAGGGCGGCCGGCGAGTCGACCAGCCCGTAGCCGACCGTCTGCGGCCGGGTCGACTGCTGCGCCGAGTATCCGGAGCCCCATTCGTCCGCCTCCCGCAGTGTCGCGAGCGCCGCCCGCTCGGCACCGGTGAGGTCGTCCAACGTGGCCGGATCGGGCGGTGCGAGCGGCGGCATGAGATGGATGCCGGCGACCCGATCGGGTTGCCGTTGACCGATGCTCGTGGCGATGCTGGTGCCCCAGTCGCTGCCCTGGGCGCCGAACCGCCGGTAGCCGAGCCGGGCCATCAGCTCGCACCACGTGTCGGATATCCGCTCGATCCCCCACCCCGGCGCGGCCGGCTTGTCGCTGAAGCCGTAACCGGGAAGCGATGGGCAGACCCCTAGAACCGGCCGCTTAGTGCGCAGATTTTCGCCGTTCACACGACGAAACCGCAGCTCAACAGCCAGCACCCTACCCAAGATCAGCGATCTTGAGCCAAGTCAGGTCCGAGGAGGCCCTGCTGGACGGCGTGGAGGCCCTGCTCGACGCGGCGGAGTGGGAGACCGAGGTCCACTGGACGGTGCCCGGCCCGGTCGTCCTGTTCGACTCGGTCTGGCCCGGTACCACACTGCTGGATCAGCAGCCGGAGAACCACCTACTCATCGATCTCGCTCCGGGCACATTTCGGGTCAGCTTCGCATCAATTGCGACAGGACCGGAAACCCGGGTCGGTATCGTCCGGCTACTCTCCGACAAGCCATGAAAGCCCGGATGCGGCCAGTTCGGCTTGCAGATCACCGCGCGCGGACGTTGACCGTAAGATGGCGAGTCTCACTACTGTGTGACGCGTACCACCGCGAAGACTTATGGGAGTTGCCGTGCCGGATAGTCCAGACGACGGCCCGTCCTCGGTCGACCTCAGGACCGATGTGGCGCACTCGGCCCGGGTCTATGACTATCTGCTAGGCGGCAAGGACAACTACAAAGCCGACCGCAAGGCCGCCGAGGACGTCGTCAAGGTCGCCCCCTACATGCGCACCTCCGTTCGGGCGAACCGCAATTTCATGGTGCGGGTGGCTCGCTATCTGGCGGCCGAGCGGGGTATCCGGCAGTTCCTCGACATCGGGACGGGGCTTCCGACCTCGCCGAACCTCCACGAGGTCGTGCAGAAGGTCGATCCGTCCTGCCGGGTGGTCTACGTCGACAACGATCCCATCGTGCTCGTGCACGCCCGCGCGCTGCTCACCAGCACGCCCGAGGGGCGGTCCCGCTACATCGACGCCGACGTGAGCGACCCGGAGAGCATCCTCGCCGCCCCGGAAGTGCGGGAGACGCTCGACCTGAGCCGGCCGGTGGGGCTGTGCCTCATCGCCGTCCTGCATTTCCTCCACGACGAGGCGAAGGCGCACGGCATCGTCGAGAGCCTGCTGGAGCCGCTGGCGTCCGGCAGTTTCCTCGCGCTCTCCACGATCGCCATCGACAGCGCCCCCAAGCAGGTCGGCACCGCCATCAAGGAGTACAACGCGCGCGGCATCCACTCCAAGGCGCGCACGAAGGCCGATATCGAAGGCTTCTTCAAGGGCCTGGAACTGATCGAGCCCGGCGTCACGCCCGTCCACCACTGGCGTCCGGACGACGAGGCCCGCAAGATCGACGACTCCCAGGTCTCCATGTACGGCGGCCTCGCCATCAAACGCTGACACGCGTCCGAGGCGAGGGGCCGCCGTCACTTCGTCCGCTCAGCCGGCGGCGCCTAGGTCGTGCACGCCGCCCTTGATGTCGGCCAGGAGGGACGTCCACGCGCCCGGCGCGATGGACAGCATCGGCCCGTCCGGATCCTTGGAGTCCCGCATCGCCACCAGCCGATCGACCAGCGGCGCCACCTCGACACACTGGCCCTCGCCGCCGCTGCTGTGGCTGCTCGTCCGCCATGCGGCGGCCACTTCAACGCACTCTTGCCCTTCGCCGCCGCTGCGACGACTCTTGCGCCATGGGGAGAAGATGAGCTGCTGAGGGGTCATGACTCTGAGATTAGCCGTTCGATGAATGAACGGGAATCGTCTGGCGAGAGCGCAGCGCTTCTCAGATGATCGAAGACGACATCGTGTCGGCGGATGTCGTCCGGGTTCTCCAAATACCAGCCGCTGGTCAGGTTCTCAACCAGGACGACCGACAGCTCGTCGGACCTCAGGGTGGTGAAGGAGCCGTTGTGACCAGGATGGGCCCCTGCGGAGTATGGAAGCACCTGGAGGGTGACGTTCGGCAGCTTCGAGAGCTCTACCAGGTTCCTGAGCTGCCCCTTCAACACTCCGGGTCCGCCGAACTCCTGGCGGAGGGCAGCTTCGCATACGATCGCCCAGAGGCCGGGGCCGCCTTCTTTGAAAAGAATTTTCTGTCGCCGCATGCGGATCTCAGTGAGGCCGTCTATGTCGGGCTCCATGCCTTGGGAGATGCCGGAGGCGATGACCGCACGCGCGTAGTTGACTGTCTGGAGGAGGCCGGGGATCAAGTGGAGCTGGAAACTCCTGATCGACCTGGCCTCAGCTTCCAGGGAGATGTAATCCAGCATCGAGGGAGAGAGTTTCCCTTCATAGCGGTACCACCAGCCTTTGGCGGTGGTATGACGGGCGAGGTCGAATAGGGCCGCGCGCTGAACCGGGTCGGCGTACCCGTAGCGGTCGAGCATGTTCTCCAGGGCGGGGCGGCGGATGCCGCGTTTGCCGGTTTCGAGCTTGCTCAGGGAGGACGGGGTGCGGTTCAGCACCCGGGCGGCCTGCTGGAGGGTGAGGCCGCGCTCCTCGCGGATGGCGCGAAGGCGCTGGCCGAGCTTGCGGCTTCGCATGGTCGGGCGCTGCGCGTTCTCCATGGAGTAATCATGCACGGACAATACGTGACCGGTGGCGATATCGGCCAGGTCGGCAAAAGTGCCTCAGTCAAAAGTGCCTCGGGCAAGCGGGCCGAAGGATCTGGGGCCGAGGGCGGCGAACCTCTCCCGTGGCATTGCGGGGTCGGCTCATTCTTTCGGCGACGGCGACTGGAAGGAGTGAGGCGATGACGCTGCCGGCTCTGAGGTTCGACACGCTCATCCTGCCCGGCGCGGATCGGGCGGCGGGGCGCGCGCGACAGTGGCTGAGGGGGCTGCTGGGAGAGCATCCCGCACTCGGCGACGCGGCGCTGTGCATGAGCGAGTTGGTGACGAACGCCGTGCGCTATACCGAGTCCGGTCGCAAGGGGCATGTCCGGGTGGAGGTGAGCCATTCCGAGCGGATCGTGTGCATGGAGGTCGTCGACGACGGCGGTTCGGAGACCGTCCCCCACCTGGCGGTCGTGGACGGGATGGGGACGTGCGGGCGCGGTCTGATCATCGTCGCCTACATGGCCGACCGGTGGGGGGTCGGGCGGCGGGGAGGGGGCCACGCGGTGTGGTTCGAGATGTCCCGGGATGGTTGACAGGAAATGACGTCCGGTCCCGGCCAGCAGGAACGTCCGAGCGTCAAACGCCGCCGTCAATGCAGGGATAACCCCCTATTCGCGGCCGAATGTGGTAAATCCACTTCTGTCGGGATGAGCGCGGAAAAGCTAGGCTTCAACTGCTTCCCGCCATTACCTTCGGGACGGTCCATGCGCACTTCCTCGCGACTGCTGGCGGTTTCGGCCACGTCCGGCCAAACGGCGCCCGTGCCGGACGAGGCGGTGACAGAACTGGATCCGTCTGGAGCCACTGTCCTCGTCCTGCGGCCACACGACCACGCGTTCGCCGTCCAGGACGCATCGACGCTGCGCAAGCGCATCCTCAGCGGACAGGGATTGGCGGACCTGGCCGCGCCTTTCGCCGGTGCCGCCGCGGAGAACGGCACGGTGCGGGTGGCGTCCGACTGGCTCGGTATGCGGCAGCTCTACGGAGTCCGGGGCGACAGGTGGGCCGCCACGGGGACGTCCGCGCGGGAACTGGCCAGGCTCGCGGGGCGCGGCCCGGATCTTGAGGCCCTCGGCGTCTACCGCCTCGTCGGCCATTTCCTCGACGAGGACACCGCGTTCGACGGCGTGCACACGCTCCGCGCCGGGCACGGCTGGACGCTCGCGAAGGGGCGGCTGATCGAGAGCGAGATCGACCCGGGTGACTTCCGTACCGGACACGCGCCGCGTGTCGAGGAGGCGGTGCGGGAGTTGGCGGCGCTGTTGCGCACGACCATGCAGCAGTGCCTGGACGAGCACCCGGACGCGATCCTGCAACTGTCCGGCGGATTGGACACGCGTCTCGTCCTGGCGGCGATTCCGCCGTCCCGCCGCGCCGGGCTGGAGACGCTCACGCTGAGCGCCGACGACAGCGGCGACGCCGCCACGGCCGCGATGCTCGCGGAGCGGTACCGCATGCGGTACAAGGTGATCGACCTGGCGGGGCTCCAGCGGCTGGAGCCGGCCGAGGTGCACCGCCTGGTGCTGGACGCCTCGCGCCGTCGCGAGCAGGTCCTCAACCCGCTGCACCTGAGCCTGCTGGAGTGGGTCGAGGAGCAGACGGGGGAGGCGCCGCGCATCAGCGGCCTCGGCGGCGAGCTGGCGCGCGGCATGTACTACGCGATGCAGCGCGGGCGCCCCAGCGTCACGCCCAAGCTGGTCGACCGGCTGGCGAGGTGGCGCATCTTCAGCCTGGACCCGGTCGACTCCGCGTGCCTGGACCCGGACTTCGCGCGCGAATCCGAGGCCGCCGCCAAGGCCCGCCTGCGCGAGATCTTCACCGGCATAGGCGGGGACTGGCTCTCCGCCACGGACGCCTACTACTACCGGCAGCGGTACCACCGCTCGGTCGGCGCGGTCATCACCAGCTCGTGCACGGAGCACACCTGCCTCAACCCGCTGCTGCACCCGCGTTTCGTCGCGCTCGCCGAGGCGCTGCCGCCGGAGGTGAAGCGCGGCTCGCGGTTCAACGCGCGGCTGGTGGCGGCGCTCGACCCCGAGCTGGCCGCGCTCCCGATGGACACGGGGGTCCGCCCGGCCGCGCTCATGGCGCCGCGCCCGCTGACGCTGGTGCGGACGGCCCGGGACCAGGGGACGAAGGTCGTCCACAAGACACGTCAGAGGTTGTCGCGGCGCGGCGACTCCGCCACGGCCACCTCCGCGCTGGCGCGCGCGCTCGTGACGCACTGGCGGGCCGAGCCGAGCCTGCTGGAGCCGGTCGCCGCGACCGGCCTGGTCGACCGCCGATGGCTCGACCGGCTCCTCTCGGGCACCGAGGTCCCGGCCCCGGCGACGACCGGCTTCCTCGCCCTCCTGGAAGCCGCGTTCACCCCCTGACCTGCGGCGGCGTTGTCAGGCGCGTCACATCCGGTTGACCTCGACCTTGGTTGAGGATTGATCCTGGTGGCCGGGGCGAGGACAAAATGTCAGACCCCGACGGAATACTCCGGCAGACGGCACGGTTTAATCGTTCGCGAAAGTGTCAGTCTCTGCAGTATTTTGCTGCGGCATCCCCCGACAACGACCCCCGGCCCCGGCATGCCCTGCCCGGGACCTCGACGATTGGAAGTGAGTTGACCGCTCCCGCGTCCCCCAAGGCGGCGGACGGCCAGGTGGAGGCCCCGGCCTCCGGCGGAGGTCTCGACCGCGGCGTCCTCGCGGCGGCCATGGTCGTCGTCCTCGGCGCGATCATGTCCATCCTCGACGTGACCGTCGTCAACGTCGCCATCAACGATCTCGCCCGGGAGTTCGAGACTCCCCTGTCCACGATCCAGTGGGTCGCGACCGGCTACACCCTCGCGCTGGCGACCGTGATCCCGATCACCGGCTGGGCGTCCGCCCGGTTCGGCACCAAGCGCCTCTACATGATCTCGATCGCGCTGTTCGTCGTCGGCTCGATGCTGGCGGGCTCGGCGTGGTCGGCGGAGTCGCTGATCGCCTTCCGCGTCCTGCAGGGCCTCGGCGGCGGCATGATCATGCCCGCGGGCATGACGATCCTCGCCCAGGCGGCCGGGCCGCAGCGCATCGGCCAGGTGATGAGCGTCGTCGGCATCCCGATGCTGCTCGGCCCGATCCTCGGCCCGATCCTCGGCGGCTATCTCGTCGACGACGTGTCCTGGCGCTGGATCTTCTTCATCAACCTGCCGATCGGCATCGTGGCGCTGCTGATGGCCGCCAAGATCCTCAAGCGTGACAAGCCGCAGCGGACCGAGCGGCTGGACGTCATCGGACTCGTCCTGCTCTCCCCCGGCCTCGCCTCGCTGATCTACGGCCTGGCCAAGGGCGCCGAGCTGAAGGACTTCCTGAAGCCCGAGTCGGCGATCTACACCGCGGTCGGCGCGGCGCTGGTCCTCGGGTTCGTCGCCCGCGCGCTGACCGCCCGCAGCCCGCTGATCGACCTGCGGCTGCTCAAGCGCCCCTCGGTCGCCGCCGCGTCCGGCACGATGGTGCTGTTCATGGCCGCGTTCATGGGCGCGATGCTGCTGCTGCCGCTGTACTACCAGACCGTCCGCCAGCAGGGCGCGCTGCACTCGGGCCTGCTGATGGCCCCGCAGGGCCTCGGCGCGATGATCACGATGCCGATCGGCGGCAAGCTGACCGACCGCATCGGCCCCGGACGCGTCGTGCTCGTCGGCATGGTCGTCGTGGTGGCGTCGATGGCGGGCTTCGCCTCCGTCCTGGAGGCCGACACGTCCTACTGGGTGCTCGGCTCGGTCCTGTTCGTCACCGGCCTCGGCATGGGCATGACGATGATGCCCACCATGGCCGCCGCGATCCAGACCCTCGCCCACGACGAGGTCCCGCGGGCCAGCACGATGCTGAACATCATCCAGCAGGTGTCGGCCTCGCTCGGCACCGCGATGATCTCGGTGCTGCTGGCCAACCGCCTCGCCTCCAACCTCGGCGGCTCCGGCGGGGGCGAGATCGGCTCCGCGGAGAAGATCCCGGACGCGGTCATGGACAAGATCGCCAAGCCGATGGCGGACGCGTTCCAGCACACCTACTGGTACGCGGCGGGCCTGCTGATCTTCGCCTTCCTGCCGGCCCTGCTGCTGCCGCGCAAGAAGCCGGAGACCCCGGCCGCCGACGCGCCCATGCCCATGCACTGACCGAAACCCAGCCGCGCAAGAACCGGATCACGACGGCCCTGTGACTCCCCGGAGTCGCAGGGCCGTGGCGTTCCCCCAGCCCACCGAATCGCCACGAGGGCGCCGTCCCCCTGCGACCGCCCGGCGCGAACCGCGGCACCGCGCCGGCCAAGCCCACGACGCACATCGAAGCGGCAGGACGCGGAACGCTCCGCGATGCCGGCTCGCCCGCGCTACGCGGCCCGGCGCGAGACGTCTCCCACCCCGCCTCGGCAACGCCAGGTCCACGCGGCATGGGACGGCACCGTCCGGGCCCGCCGCCAGATCACCGCCGACCCCGTCAGTGGCGACCGGTGTCGATGACGCAGAAGCGATTGCCTTCCGGATCGGCGAGCACGACGAAGTCGGCGTCGTCCGGATAGTCGTCCCAGTCGACGCGCCGGGCGCCCAGGGACACCAGCCGCTCGACCTCGGCGGCCTGATCGGCCGCGTCCCCCGCGTACAGGTCCAGGTGGACCCGCGGGTGCTCCTGGACCGGCGTCTCACTGAGACCGAGCGACACCTGCACCCCGGTCCCCTCCGCCGGGACCAGAACCACCCAGTCGTCTTCCATCTCCTCACGTGGAACGTACCCGAGGGCCTGGGTCCAGAAGGCGGCCGCACGCGGCACATCCGAGACGCCCAGTACGACGGAACCGATACTCAGCATCCGCCGATTCTCGCGGACGGCGGCGGGCCCGCCCCCACGGGGCGGACCCCGGAGGTCGGGGCACCGGATGATCGTGCGCATTGCGGTGAGTCGATCCGATACGTTCCTGGCCGTGGACGGGATCGTGGGCACCATCGCGACGGCGGCGGGCATGTTCGCCGGGACGAACGTGGACGACATCATCGTGCTGACCGTGCTGTTCCTGTCCTCGCGCGCCACCGGCCGCCCCCGCCCGTGGCAGATCTGGGGCGGTCAGTACGCGGGGATCGCGGCCCTCGTGCTCGTCTCCGTCGTCGCCGCGCTCGGTCTGACGATCGTGCCCGACGACCGGGTGGGCCTGCTCGGCCTCGTCCCGCTCGCGCTCGGCGTCAAGGGGCTGGTCGCCGCCGTCCGCACGCGCGACGGCGAAGACGGCACGTCGCCCGCCGTCGCGACCGGCCTGCTGCCGGTCGCCGGTGTGACCATCGCCAACGGGGCCGACAACATCTCGGTCTACACACCCGTCTTCCGGACCACCGGCACGGCCCCGACGCTCGTCACCATCGGCGTCTTCGCCGTCGGAGTCGCCCTGTGGTGCCTCGCCGCCTCCTGGCTCGGCTCGCACAAGAAGGTCATCGAGATCGTCGAGCGCTACGGCCGGTGGCTCGTCCCCGCCGTCTTCGTCGCCATCGGCGGCCTCATCATCATCGAGTCCGGCGTACTCGCCGAAATAGCCTGAGCCGCGAACTTCTTCTCAACCGGTCGCAGAGGGGCACGAGGTGACTCAGCGCCACTTTCCCACTACTCCGGCGGCATAGATTTGTCACGGTGTGGTGCCGTCCGGGCATGGCGTGGAGGCTGCGGTGTCGTGACGCCGCGCACCGGTGTTGTGGCGCGGAGGTCGGTGGCGGCGTGGCCGGATCCGGCAGCTTCAGCGAGGCGCTGGCGCGTTCCAAAACCCGGCTCGGGACCCGCGTGGGTCCCGAGCCGGGTTGCGCCGTCCTGGGCTCGGTGAGGCCCGCCGAGGCTCATACCACGCCCCGAGGGCGCCCGCGACGCACCCGTCGCGTCCCCGGCGCCAGGTGTCGGAGCCCGTCCGGTTCATGCGCCCGGGATGAACGTCCCAGGTGTTCCCCAGAGCGACCCGGCCCTCCGCGCAAGCGCACTACCAGGCACCATGCGGCGCCGCCGGAAGCGACCCCACCAGCGAAGCGGTACCCCGCACTGCCCGCTGGAGCACGCCCAGACGCGGCAAGGCGCGCCTGGAAGCACACCGCGGTGCTCGCGAAGCCACGACCACGGCCCGAATCACCAGGCGAGGGCGCGGGTCGAGACTTCGAGTCCACCACCTGACCCACGAGGGCACCGCCCGAACCGGAGGGCGGAACCCGCAGGCCAACACCATCGCGCTCGCCAAGACCTCGCGATCCGCGCCGGAAGGCGAAGGCCGCGGGCCAGGGCCTAGGGAGCACCAGCGCACCCGCCAAGGCTCGGACCAGGACCCGAACCGCCAGGCGAAGGCCGTGGCGCGGGGCTTCGAGAACGCCGACACGCTCACGAGGGCGCCGCCACGGGCCGTACCGTCGAGTGAGAGCCGCGGGCCGGGACTTCGGGAGCACCGCGGCGCCCACCAGGCGACCGCCACGGCCGGATGGCCAGGTCAGGGCTGTCGGGTGATGCTCTGAAGGCCCGTCCTAGACGAGCATGTGGTCGAAGTCGCCGTCCTTGGCTCCGCCCACGAAGGCCTCCACCTCCTCGCGCGTGTAGACGAGGATCGCACCCTCGGGGTCACGGGAGTTGCGCACGGCGATCTCCCCTGTGGGGAGTTCGGCCATCTCGACGCAGTTACCGCTCGGGTTGCTCCGCCGGCTCTTCTGCCAGACGAGCGCGCTGCGTCGGACGTCCGGCAACTGGTGGCCGTCCATCTTTGCCCCCTCAAAGGCGTCTCGGCCTCCCGCCGGGAGGCCGCGCTCTCGCCCCACCCCACACAATGGTACGAGATGCACGTGCATTCGTTCTTGCATACGTTCATGCAGACGGTCTTGCATCTGCACGACTTGGGGAGCAAGATAGCGAACCATCGCCGGTGACCCATCCGCTCGCCTCTGAGGTTTGACAATGACCGTTGACCAGGCAGACGACGTCGCAGCTCCCGCCGCCATGGGAGGCAGGCGGGCGCGGCACGCCGCGGCCGTCCACACGCCCTGGCCGGACGTTCCCGCGCACGCGCCCACGCGCCAGCACACGGTCCCGGCCGCGACGGCCAGACCCGTGCCCGCGCCGGGGCTCGCGGGGCTCTGGCCCACACCCCACTCGGGCGCGCCGCGCACGGCGCGCCGCGTCCTGCCCGCGGAGATGAGCGCGCCCAAGGCGGCGCGCGACTTCGCCCAGGCCACGCTGCGCGAATGGGACGTCGCCGGAAACCGCGAGGACGTCGTCGTCGCGGTCTCCGAACTCGTCACCAACGCGCTGCGGCACGGCATGGAGGGGCTCCCCCAGCCGCTGCCCCTGTGTCCGATCCAGGTCGTCCTGCTCGGCCACGCGCGGCGCCTGGTCGTCGTGGTGACCGACCCGGGGCGCCGCATCCCCGAGGCCGTCGCGTACGACCCGGACTGGTTCGGTGACGGCGGCCGCGGGCTGCTCGTCGTCGGCGCGGTCAGCGACTCGTGGGGCTGGGCGCGGCTCGCCACCGGCGGGAAGGCCGTCTGGGCGGCCTTCGACCTGTAGGTCAGGCGTCCGGCGCCTGCGGCACCGCTTCCGGGCGCGCCGGGTTCTCCAGTTCGCTGAGGAACTCCCGGGCCCAGCGGTCGACGTCGTGCTCGATGACGCGCCTGCGCATCGAGCGCATCCGGCGTGCCTGCTCGGCGGGCTCGGCGTCCAGCGCGGCCAGCAGCGTCCCCTTGAGCCCGTCGATGTCGTAGGGGTTGACCTGGAAGGCGCCCCGCTTCAGCTCGGCGGCGGCACCGGCGAACTCGCTCAGCACGAGCGCCCCGCGCATGTCGCGGCGGCAGGCGACGTACTCCTTGGCGACCAGGTTCATGCCGTCCCGCAGCGGTGTGACGACCATCACGTCCGCGGCGAGGTAGAGGGCGGTCAGCTCGGCGCGGTCGTAGGAGCTGTGCAGGTAGTGGACGACCGGGAAGCCGATCTCGCCGTACTCCCCGTTGATCCGTCCGACCTGCTGCTCGATCTCCTCCCGGAGCAGTTGGTACTGCTCGACGCGCTCGCGGCTCGGCGTGGCGATCTGCACCATCACGGCCTGGCCCGGCTTGAGGTCGCCGTCCTCGAACAGCTCCCCGAACGCCTGGAGCCGCTGGGTGATCCCCTTGGTGTAGTCGAGGCGGTCGACGCCGAGCAGGACGGTCGCGTCGCCGAGGTCGGCGCGGATCTCCTGGGCGCGCTCCACCACGTCCTCGCGTGAGACGAGGTCGTTCAGCTCGCCCACGTCCACCGAGATGGGGAAGGCGCGGGCGCGGACGACGCGGTCGTCCCAGTACACGTCCTGCTTGACGTAGCGCGCGTCCAGCAGCCGCCTGCACAGGCGGACGAAGTTGGCCGCCGCGCCCGGAAGCTGGAAGCCGACCAGGTCGGCCCCGAGCAGCCCTTCGAGGATCTGGCGGCGCCACGGCATCTGCCAGAACAGCTCCAGCGGCGGGAACGGGATGTGCAGGAAGAACCCGATGCGCAGGTCGGGGCGCAGTTTGCGCAGCATGGACGGGACGAGCTGAAGCTGGTAGTCCTGCACCCAGACGATCGCGCCCTCACTCGCGACGCGCGCGGCGGCCTCGGCGAACCGCTCGTTGACCCGGACGTAGGCGTCCCACATCGCCCGGTCGTAGACGGGCGGCGCGACGACGTCGTGGTACAGCGGCCAGAGCGTCGCGTTGGAGAACCCCTCGTAGTAGAGCTCGACCTCGCGCGCCGACTGCTCGATGGGGACGAGCGACATGCCGTCCTCCTCGAACGGGTCCAGCCGCTCGTCGGGGGCGCCGGTCCAGCCGATCCACGTGCCGTGCCTGCGCCGCATCACCGGCGCGATGGCGCTGACCAGCCCTCCGGGGCTGCGCCGCCACGCGGGCTCCCCGTTCGGTCCGACGATCCGATCCACCGGCAGCCTGTTGGCCACCACCACGAACTCACTACCGCGCGACACCGCGACCCGCCTCTCCAGGAACACTTGCCGATCACCATGCCCAGAAACGGTCATCGAGAACATCTTGTCACTTCGACGTAAAGACCAGATGGCGGAAAGGCCGGATGTCAGGAAGTCGGGGTGTCCGTGGATGGGGATTGGAGCGGGCCATATCCCTTTCGCGGCAGGTGACCGTTGTTCACCTACTCGTCACCTTTGATGCGATCTGACGGAAAAGTTACTTTCGTCACACTTGTCATCGCGGGCGTGGCGCGCTTCCCGGGGGGTGTTCCAGCGGGCCGATCCTACGCCCGTGAACAGGAAAAACGGCCCCCGGCGCGCGGGGTGGACCGCGCCGGAGGCCGAGCGGGGCTGAGGGGGGTCAGGCGTTCACCGGCTCCCTGGCGGGGGCGTCCTCGTCGCGGCGGCGGCCCCAGAGCAGCGCGTCGACCGAGAAGCGGCCCGCGCCGGTCAGGGCGAGGAGGAGCGCGAGGGCGCCGAGGATCAGGACGAGCTCGTAGCCGCCCTTGTCGGCGAACAGGCCGTTGTCCTTGTGGACGTACCAGAAGGCGCCCGCCATGTCGGCCGCGAGCAGCAGGCCCACCAGCGGGAGCAGGGCCCCGACGATCAAGGCGACGCCTCCGGCGAGCTCGACCCAGGTGGCGAACGCGGCGGCCGCGCCGG
This sequence comes from Actinomadura litoris, assembly GCF_009733595.1. GTDB lineage: Bacteria > Actinomycetota > Actinomycetes > Streptosporangiales > Streptosporangiaceae > Spirillospora > Spirillospora litoris. Next base: position 247,353 of record NZ_WOFH01000007.1, read on the forward strand.
GCATCGGGATGCCGAGGCCGTCGAACATCTTCGTCACCCCGGAGTGCCCGAGGTCGTTCAGCTTCTGCCAGCCGTGCGCGACGAACACGATGCCGAGCGCCAGCCTGCCGATGAGCAGGCCCGTGTCGGCCAGCTGCGGGTACCGGCGGGCGGGGAGCATAGGTCTCTCCTCTGGTTGAAGGTTCAGTTCAAATATGAACTAACTCTACGTTAGCAGAGTGACGCGGATCCAGACCATCGTGAAAGTTCAACCTGTGTACCGGCCAACTAGAATTCACGTCATGACCGATGCCGGAGGGCCACTCGACCCCCGCGAGCTGCGCGCCTGGATGGCCTTCCTGGCCGCCGGCCACCTGATCGACCACGAGATCGAGCGGCAGCTCAAGCGGGAGGCCGACCTCTCCCACCCCGAGTTCGAGGTGCTCGTGCGGCTGCGGATGGCCGAGGGCAACCGGTTGCGCATGTCCCACCTGGCGCGCGAGGCGATGGTCTCCAAGAGCCGCCTGACCTACCAGGTCACGCAGCTGGAGCGTGCCGGTCTGGTCAAGCGCACGGGCTGCGAGTCCGACCGCCGCTCGGTGTGGGCCGAACTGACCCCCGAGGGCATCGAGCGGCTGGACCGGGTGCGCCCGGGGCACCGGCAACTCGTCCGCGAGACGCTGATCGAGGTGCTGTCGCCGGAGGAGATCGACCTCCTCGGGGACGCGCTCACCCGCGTCGCCGACCGGCTGCGGGCCCGCTAGGCGTGCGCGACTTCGGCGGCGTCGTCGAACGGACGCCGGCGCGGGTCGTCCGCCCGGGGTCGGCGGAGGAGGTCGCCGCCGCCGTGCGCGAGGCCGCCGCGACGGGCCTGGAGATCGTGCCGCGCGGGGCGGGGCACTCGACCTACGGCCAGTCACTCACCGGCGGCGTCTGCCTCGACATGCGCGGGCTCGCGGGCGTCCGCGAGGTCGGCCCGGACCGTGCCGTCGTCGGCGCGGGGACCACCTGGCGCGAGGTGCTCGACGCCACGCTCCCGCATGGGCTCACCCCGCCCGTCCTGACCGACTTCCTTGACGTGACCGTCGGCGGGACGCTCTCCTCGGGCGGCGTCGGCGGCGCCTCGCACCTGCACGGCACGCAGGCGGCGAACGTCCTGGCGCTGGACGTGGTGGTGGACGGGCGGCCGGTGAGCTGCTCCCCCACCGTCCGTCCCGAGGTGTTCGAAGCCGTCCGGGCGGGGCTCGGCGCGCACGGCGTCATCACCGGGGCCACGCTGCGCCTCGTGCCCGCGCCGGACCGCGTGCTGTCCTGCACGATCCCGTGCCGCGACACGGCCGACCTGCTGCGCGTCCAGCGCGAGGTACGGGCCGACCACCTCTCCGGCCAGGCCAAACCGTCCGCCGAGGGCTGGAGGTACGAAGCGAAGGCCGTCCTACACCTAGGCACGACCCCGCCGCACACGACCACCGTCCGGCCTCCCAGGACTGCCGCTCAGACCACCCCCACACACACGGACACCTCACACCTGGGCGCCACCCAGGCTCCAGGCACCGCCCCGCCGCCTACGGGCACCGTCCAACCTCCCGGAACTGCCGCTCAGATCGCCACCGCACACGCGGACACCTCGCACATGGGCGCCGTCCAGGCTCCGGGTGCCGCTCCGCCGCCTATGGGCGCCGTCCGGGGTCTGGGGGCTGCTGCTCAGACGGTCGGCGTGCAGGCGGGCGCCGGCTCGTGCGTGGGTGGTGTTCCGCATGCGGGTGAGGTGCCGTCGGGGACCAGCGAGGTCGAGGAGCTGTCCTTCCTGGACTTCGCGGATCGGCTCCGTCCCGATGTTGCGGAGTTGACCGTGCTCGGCGAGTGGGCGCGGCCGCATCCGTGGGGGATGGTGTTCCTGCCGGGCGCCCGCGCCGCCGAGGTGATCGAGGAGACGCTCGCGTCGATGACCGCCGCCGGCCTCGGCCTCAGCGGGGTCGTCCTGGTCAAGGCGCTGCGGATCGGGGACGTCCCGATGCTCGCCGCGCCCGCCGATCCCGTCCTGTTCAGCCTGCTGCGCACCGCGTCGCCGGGCTGCGCGGGGGTGGCGGAGATGCTGGCCGGGAACCGCGCGCTGCTCGCCCGCGCCGAGGCGGTCGGGGGCACCCGCTACGCGGTCGACTCGGTCCCCGGCCGGCGGCTGGACGGCGCCGCGTCACTGGGCCAGGGCTAGGACCTGCGCGGCGGGCAGGGACACGAGCGCCTTGCCGGGCACCAGCAGCTTGGACCGGCGCAGGCCGCTGCCGATGACGACCTGCGGCGCGGCGGCGACCGCCTCGTCCACCAGGACCGGCCAGCCGTCCGGGAGGCCGACGGGCGTGATGCCGCCGTACTCCATGCCGGTGAGCGCCGTCGCGTCCGCCATCGGCGCGAACGACACCTTGCGCGCGCCCAGATGCTTGCGGACGACGCCGTTCACGTCCGCGCGGTCGGTGGCGAGGACCATGCAGGCCGCGTAGGTGACCTCGCCGCCGCGTTTGGCCGCGACGACCACGCAGTTCGCGCTGACCTCCAGCGGGACCTCGTAGCGCTCGCAGAACGCCGCCGTGTCGGCCAGCTCGGGGTCGATCTCGGCGACCTCGCCCTCCGGGACGGCGCCGACCGCGGCGGCCACCGCGTCCGCGAGCAGGTCCGGACGCGCGGCGGCGGGCGTCCATTCGAGTGTGCCGACCATGGTGCTCCCCTCGTTGTCCCGCCCCACCCTGCCACGCCGAGCCGTGGTCACGAGCCCAGGTAGCGCAGGACGGCGAGGACGCGGCGGCTGCGGCCGACGGCCTGGGACAGGTCCAGCTTGTCGAAGATCGCGTTGACGTGCTTCTCCACGGCGCTCTGGGAGATGTGCAGGTGCGTCGCGATGGAGGCGTTGATGTGGCCCTGGGCCATGAGGTCGAGGACGTCCCGCTCGCGCGGCGACAGGCGGCTCAGGGGGTCGACGTGCGCGCTGCGGACGAGGAGCTGGCGCACCACCTCCGGGTCGAACGCCGCACCTCCGCCACCGACCCGCTCCAGCGCGTCCAGGAACTCGTCGACCTGCGCGACGCGGTCCTTCAGGAGGTAGCCGACGCCGGTGGTGTCGGCGGTGATCAGCTCGGTGGCGTAGCGCTTCTCCACGTACTGCGACAGGACGAGGACGCCGACGCCCGGCCAGCGGCGGCGGATCTCCAGGGCGGCGCGCAGGCCCTCGTCGGTGTGCGTCGGCGGCATCCGGACGTCCACGACGACGACGTCGGGCGGCGCCGCGGCGACCGCCGCGACGAGGGCGTCGCCGTCGCCGACGGCGGCGGCCACCTCATGGCCCTCCTCGGCGAGCAGGCGCGAGAGGCCCTCGCGCAGCAGGGTGGAGTCCTCAGCGAGCATCACCCGCATGGCAGGTCCGCGCTGATCACGGTGGGCCCGCCGGCGGGGCTGTCCACGCCGAAGGTGCCGTCCAGCGCGGCGACCCGGCGGGCGAGCCCGGCCAGCCCGCCGCCCGCGGGGTCGGCCCCGCCGGTGCCGTCGTCCTCGATGCGCACGGCGATCATTGTGCCGCGCGCCGCGACCCGCACCCGCACGTGCCGCGCCCCCGAGTGCTTGGCGGCGTTCGTGACGGCCTCGCAGATCACGAAGTAGGCGGCGGTCTCCACCGCGTGGGGCGGCCGGTCCGGGACGTCGTAGCCGATCGTCACCGGCACCGCGGACCGCTCGGCGACCGTCTCCAGCGCCGCCCGCAGGCCCTCGCCGTCCAGCGCGGCGGGGTAGACGCGCCAGGTGACCTCCCGCAGGTCCTCCAGCGCGCGGCGGGACTCCTCGTGCGCCTGCCGCAGCAGTTCGGACGAGCGGCCGGAGTCCCCCGCGCGGCGAGCCCGGCCGATCAGCATTCCGAGGGCGACGAGCCGCTGCTGGACGCCGTCGTGCAGGTCGCGCTCGATGCGGCGGCGCTCGTCGTCGACCGCGTCCACCACCTGCGCGCGGGTGACCGACAGCTGGGCGATGCGGCGCTGGTACTCCTCCAGCGGGCTCGGACCGAGGCAGCGCCGCGCCACCGCGCGCTCCAGCGCCACGACCCCGACCAGGCCCTGCACGGCGACGAACAGCAGCACCGCGCCGAACACGGCCGTGTAGACGACGATCAGCGGGCTCGGCGGGATACCGTCCATGTAGTCGCCGGTCACCCACCAGCTCCACAGCAGCCCGATCGCGCTGGCGCCGCCGTAGAGGATCAGCAGCAGGATGATGCCGCCGAGCAGCCCGACCGGCACCCGCAGCAGGAGGTAGGACAGCGCCCGCAGCGGGCCGAACTCGACCGCCCGGTCCTCGGCGAAGAACGTCGCGAGGCGGCGCCGCTCCAGCTCGGTGAGCCGGTTCGCGCCCCGGGCGACGACCCCCGGCACCGTTCGCGGGCCACGCGAGAAGGCCAGCGCGGGCGCCATGACCAGCACGGCGACGGCGAGCAGGATCATCTCGATGCCCGCGCTGAACAGGCCCAGGGTGAGGCCCGCCAGGGCGCGGGCGGCGCGCGGGCCGCGCCCTTGCCTCGGGGGAGGCGCGGCCACACCCTCAGAAAATGCGATCACGTTCGAAGTCTCTTGTCTCGGCGCGGTGCGTCCCGGGCTCGCGGCCCGTCCGCCTGGACTTCACGATACGGAGGCCGAGGAACACGAGCACACCGAGCACCGCCAGCACCAGGACGATCTTGGAGTAGACCCCGACGTACTCCTCCACCGTCCGCCAGTTGTCGCCGAGCTCGTATCCGGCCATCACGAACGCCGTGTTCCACAGCAGGCTGCCGAGGGTCGTGTAGACCAGGAACGTCGTCATCCGCATGCGCTCCACCCCGGCGGGGACCGAGATCAGGCTGCGGAAGATGGGGATCATGCGGCCGAAGAACACGGCCTTGCCGCCGTGCCGCGCGAACCACGCCTCCGTCCGGTCGAGGTCGGAGAGCTTCACCAGGGGCAGCCGGTCGACCAGGCGGCGGATCCGGTCCCGGCCGATCAGCGCGCCGATCCCGTACAGGGCGAGCGCGCCGACGACCGACCCGACCGTCGTCCACACCAGCGCCGCGACCAGGCTCATCCGCCCCTGCGCGGCGGTGAACCCCGCCAGCGGGAGGATCACCTCGCTCGGCAGCGGCGGGAACAGGTTCTCCAGCGCGATCGCCAACCCGGCGCCGGGCGCGCCCAGCCGGTCCATCAGGTCGGTGGCCCAGCCCGTGATGCCCCCGGTGGGCTCGTTCTCGGCCGCCCGGGAGGCCAGCGCGTACGTCATCTCGATCATGTGTACGACGCTAGGAAGCCGCGGCTCCCGCCGCCATGGAGTGCACCGCCGACCTGACCGGCCGCGCGCCGCACCCCGGCCCTGCGGAAAACCACACCCCCATCCCTGACGTCCACCGCAAACCCCAGCCTGTGACGGGTGCCGCGGGCGCGGCCTGGGTCGCGGGAGCGCAGGGCGCGGGAGCGCAGGGCGCGGGAGCGCAGGGCGCGGGAGCGCAGGGCGCGGGAGCGCAGGGCGCGGGAGCGCAGGGCGCGGGAGCGCAGGGCGCGGGAGCGCAGGCACTGGGGGGTGCTGCGCGGGAGCGGCGGCGGGGCGGTCAGTGGGCGGGGGTGGGGTGTGCGCGTGGGAGCGGGGGGCGCGGGCCCGGGACGGGGCGTCCGCGGCCGGCCAGGTAGGAGGCGCGTTCCAGCTCGTCCTCGAAGGCGAGCACGAGCATGTCGGGCGCCTCGGGGCCGGGGCGCACCAGCAGGTACGGGACCCCGGCGCGTTCGGCGAGGTAGGCGAGCCCGTCCTCGCCGCGCTCGTACAGCCGGGCGCCGGTGAACCGGGCGAGCACCTCGTCGTGCGGGGCGATCTCCTCGCGCATGCGGACATTCCCCCACCCCCGCGTGTCGGCGTCGTGGCGGCGGGGTGAAGCGGCGCCCAACTCCGGTCGAGCATCCGCCGTGCCCGTCCGCGACACGCAGGCGATTCAGCGGTGAGTGAAATCGGAGCCAGCCGCCGTTTCGGGGTCGCGGGGCGGTGGAATGCGAAACCGCCCTGGCAGTAGGGGGTATGGGACCATGGTGCGGTAGGGTTTCGGACACCGGCCCAGCCATGATCAAGGCAAAGAATCTTTTCTGATCGACTTTTCCGTTAAGAGCCTTTCTTGTAGCGTTCGCAGCGTTTTGTGAAGTGAATTCATGATCGGACATTCCCGCCACAAGATCATGTAAGGACGCCGCGATGCCCCTGGCGACTGGCCTGGTCGCGGCCGCGCTCCTCGGCCTGCTGACGCTGCTGGCCTCGGCGCGGCGCGGTCGCCGCCGACACCGCTCCTCCGACGAGCATCCCGAGTCGCTGACGGCCGTCCTGGATCCCGGCGACGAGGAGTACCTCGCCTGGCTCGCCGACCACCACTGGCCCACCGACGAGTACCTCGACATGGAGCACGAGTGGCTCGGTGAGCTGGAGTCGGCCGAGCCGGCCGAGCGCTACGAGTCGCCGATGTGCCCCCAGTGCAACCTCCGCCGCGAGGACGTGTGGCCGTGTCCGCGATGCGGAAGGCTCCTGCACTCCTCCTGCGGGCACGGGATGCGGCGCAGGCGCGTCGAGCGCCCGTACCGCACCCACGCGGCCAACCCGGAGGCGGTCATCGCGGAGTGGATCTGCACGGGCTGCACATCGGTCGTCGGGCTGGACGTCGACCACGGTGACGAACCGGACGGCGGCCTTCTGCACTGAACGTCCCGCGATGCCCGATCTTGAACCTATTTACACGGGACCGAAGGTAAAGAATTTGCCATCTACTTGCATATTTCGGACGAGCGGCGGCAGGCTTCAACTATGTCCTTAATCACTGAGGACACGTGGAGGAAGCCGTGACCGTCCGAAGCAGTCCCGACTGCACGCACCAGCCGCCCTGCCCGACGCCGGACGCGCTGGACCGCGAGGCCGCCCGCATCGTCGCCAACCACCCCGAGCAGGGGTGGAGCCTGCTGTGCAACGGCATCGTGGTCTTCGAGGACACGGGCGAGCTCCTCCCGGACGGCCGCGTGATCGCGCCGCACCGTCCGACCACCGCCGCCTAGGCGCCGCCGGCGGCCGTCCGCGCCTCTCCTCCCGGGGCCGGGTCGATCCGTATCGGCACTCCGTTCAGCCATGCCATCCCCGCCAGCCGTTCCAGGTCCGCGGGATCCGGCGAGGCGAGCAGGTTCACGTTCGCGCCACCGGCCGCGTTGGCCGTGCGCCACCCGCCCCGATGCCCCCATCCGTGCGGGACGGCGACCACTCCCGCCGCCATCTCCTCGGTGACCCGCGCGGGGATCTCGATCGACCCGTGCGGCGAGGAGATCCGGCAGAGCATCCCGTCCTGGACGCCGTACCGCGCGGCGTCCTGAGGGCTGATGCGGGCCGTATGCGCGCGTCCTCCTCGCATGAGCGTGGGCGCGTTGTGCATCCAGGAGTTGTGCGAGCGGATCTCGCGCAGGCCGATCAGCCGGAGGGGGTAGCCGTCGGGCGGCCCGGGGGCGGCCTTCAGCCGCGCCACCTCCTCGACGATCTCCGGCGGAGCGAGGTGCACCCGCTTGTCCTTGTGCAGGACGCGGCGCCGCAACGTCCCCGTCCGGTGGTGCTCCCGGAGCACGACCCCATGCGGGGCGCTCCTCAGCCCGCGCAGGCTCAGCCCGCCGCGCCGCAGCCCGTACCAGTCGCCGAGCGGCCCGGTGCGGAGCAGCATGTCCGCCAGGAAGCGGGGCGAGGGGCGGAGCCCGAAACGGTGCGCGAGCCGCTGCGCGCGGAACGAGCCGACGCCGAGGCGCATCCGCCGGGCGAGCCCCTCGATGATCTCCCATTCCTGGCGGGCCTCGCCGCGCGGCGCGACGACCCGCTCCGTCCATGTCACATACGGGGTGAGGTGGTTCTGCAGGAACGGCAGGGGGAAGTCCTCGCGTTCCAGGAACGTGGTGGCGGGCAGGATGTAGTCGGCCTTGCGGCCGGTGTCGCTGACGTAGAGGTCGATGCAGACCAGCAGGTCCAGATCGTCCAGGGCGGCGTCGAGCGCGGCCGCGCCCGGGACGCTCAGCAGCGGGTTGCCCGCCGAGACGAGCAGGGCCCGCAGCCGTCCGGGGCCCGGCGTGGTGATCTCCTCGGCCATCACCCCGGCGGGGAACGTGCCGAGCACGTCCGGATAGCCGCCCACCCGCGACCGGCTCCTCCCGTAGGAGGCGAGGCCCGACAGCCGCAGGATCTCCTCCGTCCGCAGCGGGGACGCGCCGAACACCGCGCCGCCCGGCCGGTCGAGGTTGCCCGTGACCAGCGTGACCGCGTCGATCAGGAACGCGGTGAGGGTGCCGTGGCGGCCGAGGCAGGTGCCCGTCCGACCGTAGACGACGGCGCTTCCGGCGGTGGCGAGGTCCCGCGCGAGGTCCCGGACGACGGTGGCCGGGACGCCGCTGCGTTCCGCCGTGTCCTCGGGCGGGAAGCCCTCCGCCAGCCTCCGCAGTTCGCCGACGCCCTGGGCCTGCCGGGAGCAGGACGCGGCGTCCTCCAACCTCTCGGCGAAGATGACATGCAGGAGCGACATCAGCAGCCACGCGTCGCCGTCCGGCAGGAGCGGGAGGTGCTCGTAGGCACGCGCGGTCTCAGTACGGCGCGGATCGGCGACCACCACGCGCCCGCCCCTCCGGACGATCGCCGACAGGTCGTCGCGTATGCGCGGCGCGGTGATGATGCTGCCGTGCGACACCAGCGGGTTCGCGCCCAGCATCAGCAGCAGTTCCGTGCGTTTGAGGTCGGGGATGGGCACCAGCACCGGCGCCCCGTACAGCAGCGCGCTCGCGGCGAACCGGTTGTTCACGTCCTGCGACCCGGCCGAGTACAGGTGCGGTGACCCCAGCGCGGACATGAACCCGTGCATCCACACCGGATGGCTGTAGGAGAACGTCGCCGGATTGCCGAAGTACCAGCCGATGGACTTCCCGCCGTGCCTCGCGCGGAGGGCGTTCAACCTCCGCGCTATGTCGGTGAGCGCCTCGTCCCAGCCGACGCGCTCGAACCCGCCGTCCGCGCGCCGCCGCAGCGGATACAGGACGCGGTCGGGGTCGTTCTGCACCTCCGCCATGGCGATGCCCTTGGGACAGGCGAACCCTCGGGACAGCGGATGCGCCCCGTCCGGGCGGATCCGGGCGACCGCGCCGTCCTCGACGGTGACCTCCAGCCCGCACAGCGGCTCGCAGATCCGGCAGTAAGTGAACGCTTGCGCCATGGGGCCGATTATGCCGTACCCGCGTGTCGTGGCCCCCAGGCGACGGGATCACGTTCAGCCTTGGAGAGGGCCACGGCGCCCGGGGGGCCGAGGGGCCGATCGACCCCGACCGGGTCTGCATGTCGGGCTCCCCAACGGCAGATCACCCGGGTAGCGTTCAACTGTTTTGCTACTTACGCAAGAATCGTGTGGAACTCGACCGCGAAAGGACGGGGTGGTGTGATCACAGTCCTGGTCCTCGTATCACTGGTCGCCCTGTTCGGCCTGTGCCTGCCCAACCTGTTCCGCCCGATGGCGCCCTCCGCGTCCGACCCGTGCTCCGCGCCCGACCCGTACGGGATGCCCGACCCCTACCCGGCGTCCGAGCCGTACGTTTCGCCTGACCCCGGAAGCGTGTCCGATTCCGGCCCCGCGCCCGAACTCGTCCCCGGGCCCGTGTCCACCGACCTTCCCGCCGTCCATCCCGAGTCGATGACCGCCGAACTCGACCCCGGCGACGAGGAGTACCTCGCCTGCCTCGCCGACGAGCTGTGGCCCGACGACGAGTACCTCGCACCGGAGCCCTCCAACGACGGCGAGGAGGAGTCGGGCGGGAGCGACGCGCGCCTGTGACCCGCCCGCGACTCGCCGTCCACCCCGCGTAAACCTCCGGTTCACGCGAGCCGTCCTAGGCACGTCGGGTGCTCCCCTCGACACGCACGGTTCGACACGCACAGTCGGCCGCGGAACGGAGCCCCCGGCACGCCGGACGCAGGATCCGCTCCGCCTGGGACGCAGCGAGGAACGATGACCCTGCAGAACACGCCGCACCCGGAGTACGTCGGGGCCGAGGTGGACCCGGGAGACTCCGCGCGGATCCTGCGCCTGACGAGACTCTTCCTCAAGGGCGGGGAGACGGTCCTGGCGTTGGCGACGACGGTCAAGGCCCTTCCGACCCTCACCCACGTCGCCGTCACCGACCGGAGGATCCTCGGCTTCGCGGCCGCGGAACTCGCAAAAGAAGGCCCCCGGCAGGAGATCCTCCTGACGGACGTCGCATCCGTGGACACCCGCAAGTCCTACAAGGAGCGCTGGTTCCTCGTCGTCCAGGACGGGACGGGGGCGGAGACCGACTTCGGCGACCTGCACGACCGGGACGCGCCGGTCATCCGGCGCCTCATCGAGCGCCAGGCCCGTCCCACACCGCCCGCCCCGAACCAGCCCGCACCCGCACCCGCGCCCGCGCCCGCGCCCAGCCGGCCCCTCCGGGACCAGCCCGCGCCCAGCCGACCTGAGCCGCCCCGGCAGGCGCCCGGCCTCCCCGCGCCCGCACCGGCGCCCCCGCAGCCCTTCACGTGGGCTCCGGAGCCGTCCGGCTGGCGCTACAACCCGCCGCCCACGTGGCCGCCGCCCCCGGCGGGCTGGACGCCCCAGCCGGGGTGGCAGCCGGACGCGAGCTGGCCGCCCGCGCCGCCCGGCTGGCGGTTCTGGGTGCCGGAGGTCCCCCTGGCCCGCCCGCCCGCCGCCGGGGGCCGCACCGTCCCCGCGTTCGGCCGGAAGCAGCGCATCGAGGAGCTGGAGGCCGAGAACGCGAGCCTGCGCGACTGGCTCGAACGCCTCGGCGCCCTGGAGGCGCCCCGGTTGGCCGAGGAGATCGAACGGCTCCGCTCCGAGACGGAGGAGGCGCGCCGCGAGCGGGACGAGACGCGCGCCGAACTCGAACGGCTGCGGCAGGGCATCGTCGAGACGCGGGATCTGGAGCTCCTCCAGGAGGCCGGCGTCTACGAGTACCAGCACCCGCTCGCGGACGTCGTCGCGTACAAGGCCGAACTGGCGCGGGTGAAGGACGGCATCAAGGCCATGGCCCGCAACGGGACGGCGGTCATCGGTGCCACGAACTGGACCGTGAACGGCTCGGCCGCTCAGGGCGGGAAGATGGTCCGCGACTTCTCCCGCCTGATGCTGCGCGCCTACAACGCCGAGGCCGACAACCTCGTCCGGACGATGCGCCCGTACAAGCTCGCGTCGGCGATCGAGAGGCTGGACAAGAGCGCGCAGACGATCGAGCGGCTGGGCAAGACGATGGACATCCGCGTGAGCCCGAAGTACCGGGAGATCCGCTTCAAGGAACTGCGCCTCACCGCCGACCATCTGGCCAAGGCCGAGGAGGAGAAGGAGCGGATCCGGGCCGAACGCGAACGCCAGCGGGAGGAGGAGAAGGTCCGCAAGGAGATCGAGCGGGAGAAGTCACGGCTGCTCAAGGAGCGCTCGCACGTGGAGTCGGCCCTGGCCCGCCTGGAGGCGAAGGGGGACGCGGCCGGTGCGGCGGACCTGCGCTCCAAGCTGGCCGACGTGGAGTCGGCCATCAGCGACGTCGACGGCCGCGCCGCCAACGTCCGCGCGGGGTACGTCTACGTCATCTCCAACATCGGCGCGTTCGGCGAGCGCATGGTGAAGATCGGCATGACGCGGCGGCTGGAGCCGATGGACCGGGTCCGCGAACTCGGCGACGCCTCCGTCCCGTTCCGGTTCGACGTGCACGCACTCATCTTCAGCGACGACGCGGTCGGCCTGGAGAACAGCCTCCACCAGGCGTTCGCCGAGCAGCGCGTCAACCAGGTGAACCCGCGGCGGGAGTTCTTCTACGCCACACCCGCCGAGGTGCGGCGGGCGCTGGAGCGCATCTCGGGCAACCACCTCCTGGAGTACACCGAGGTCCCGGAGGCGATCGAGTTCAGGACGAGCCGCGGCGCTCGGACGTGAGGCCCGCCGCGCCGAGGAACTCCGTGACCGCCGAGGCCACCCCCGCGACGTCGTCGTCGTGGATCCAGTGGCCGCGGCCCGGGAACTCCACGTAGGACGTGCCGGGACGGCGCTCGGCCATCTCGCGGGCGAGCGCCGTCGGCAGCACGAAGCTCCCGGTGCCGTGCATGAGGAGCGCCGGGCAGCGGACGGCGAGCCACTCCGTCCAGTACTCGCCCAGGAGCAGTTCCTCCGACCGGAACACGCCCTCGTGGTCGAACGGCAGCCCCCAGCCGTCGGGATACCGGATCGCGCCTTCGAGGAAGTAGGCCGGGTCGGGGATGCCCTCGCCGATGACGGCGGCGCCGAGGTCCATGAGGGTGGCGGTCCGCCGCGTCCAGGGCCGGGTGTCCAGGACGGGGGGCTCCACCACGACGGGCGCGTCCTCCAGCACCAGGGCCCGCACCAAATCGGGATGCCTGGCGGCGAGGTGGAAGGCGACCACACCGCCCATGGAGTGGCCGTAGAGGACGACGGGCGCCATGTCCCGGTCGCGGACGAACGCGGCGAGGTCGGCGACGTAGGCGTCGACGCCGTAGTCGTCGCGGTGTGCCGCGTGGCCGTGGCCGCGCTGGTCGACGGCGGTGACCCGCACGCGCCCGGCGAGCGCGTGGGCGAGGGACGCGAACGTGCGAGAGCTGCCGAAGTGGCCGTGCACCGCGAGCATCTCGACGCCGTCCCCGCCGAAGTCGGTGAACGGGGTGGGATTGCGGGACACGCGGCCTCCTCTATCCGGGGTGACGGCCGTTCACCCTAGCCGGGCGCCCCCATTAGGGTCAGCCCGTTTTCGGCCGCGTGCGGCGGCACGCGGAACTGGCGCCGAAGCACCGGCGCCGTGGGGCGCGGAGTCGTAGCATCCAGGGTGGAGCGGCGGCGTCCGGACGAAGCCGAACGGGACGGATCACGGCGGAAAACTGTTCCCGGCTAGCGTCCGCGGAGACCGTCCTCCGGCGACACCGCGCGCAGAGAGCAGACATGGGCACAGCCGCAGCCGAGCACGCCGACCGTGGCCACCCCGAGCCCCCGGAGGCCGGGCCGACGGTGCCCCGCATGGTGCTCGGCGCGCAGCTGCGGCGGCTGCGCGAGGCCGACGGCTACAGCCTGGAGGAGGCGAGCGCGGCCGTCAGCCGGCCCGAGGAGTGGATCAGCGGCCTGGAGCTCGGGCGGATCCGGCTCAAGCTCCGCGAGGTCGCCGACCTGTGCGCCGCCTACGGCGTCACCGACCGCGCCGCGTGCGCGACGCTGCTCGGGCTCGCCCGCCAGGCGAACGTGCCGGGCTGGTGGGCGGCCTACCAGGACGTGATCCCGCCGTGGCAGGAGCCCTACATCGGCCTGGAGCAGTCCGCCAGCGTGATCCGGATGTATGAGACGCAGACCGTCCCGGAGCTCCTCCAGACCCCCGCCTACGCGCGGGCCCTGCTGGCCGGGCGGCGGCCCCCGGCGGCGACCGAGCGGCTCGTCCGGCTGCGGACGCGGCGCCAGGCGATCCTGCACCGCTCCCGGCCCGCGCGGCTCTGGGTCGTGATCGACGAGGCGGCGCTCCGCCGCACGTTCGGTGGCGGTCCTGTGGCCTTCGCGCAACTGGAACATCTCCTCGACGTCTGCGACCTGCCGCACGTGACGATCCAGGTGGTGCCGCTCGAACTCGCGTCCCCGCCCGTGCCGGGCGGGTCGTTCACGCTGCTGCGGCCGCCCGAGCCGGAACTGCCCGACGTCGTGTACCTGGAGCGGCTCAACGGCGCGGTCTACCCGGCGGAGGAGGACGCGGTGATCTCCTACTGGCACGTCATGAACTGGCTCGTGGTGAAGGCGGCGCCCGCGCGGGCCACACCGTCGATCCTGCTGGGCCTGCTCCGCGACCTGTGATGCTCACTCCGCGACCTGTAATGCTTACAATGCCCAACAAAGCACTGATGTGGACCGCGGTTCGGGATCACGGCCTACGGTGTCCGCCCTTCAGAACGAGACAGGACGGCTCTGCGGACCGCCCCTCCCCGTTCGCCCGGTCCGGCTGGCAGCATGACTGACGGAGACCAGAGGTCCGGACCCACGGACGACGAGGGCGACCCAGACATGAGCGACACCGGTTCACGGCCCGCGGGGCCGGACGACTTCATCGCCGAGCTCAACGCGTTCTACGAATCCTGCAACCGGCCTCCCTACCGCAAGCTCGCGGAGATCTCCGAGCACCTGGGCGAGCTGTACGGGCGGCGCGGACTGCCCGTCCTGTCGGCGACCGCCGTGTTCGAGGTCCTCGCGGGCCGCCGCAAACGCGCGCCGACCTCCGCCTGGGTGGCCAGCTTCATCCTGTGCTGCCAGCGGCGGGCCTGGGAGACGGGCGTCCGCTCGTCCGACCCCGGCATCGGCACGCTCCCGCACTGGCAGTCGCGGCTCCGAGCCGCGCAGGGTGCCCCGCCCGAACGCGCGGCCCCGGCGGCCGAGGGCTCCGCGCCCGCGCCGCGGACGGCCCCCGAGGCGCGCTCCCCCGTCCCGCTCCGGCTGACGGCGCCGCAGCGGGTGACGATCGCCGACTACAAGGAGCACGGCCGCGAGCTGCTCGACCGGGCGCAGGAGGGCGACGCCGACGCCGTCTACCGGATCGCGGTGCTGCTCGGCACCGACCCCACCCGCGGCGCCGAGGCGGTCGCGCTGCTGATCGACGCGGCGGCGGGCGGCCATCCGCAGGCGCTCGACCTACTGGACGCCAGCCCGAACGGGCTCGACCCGCGCCAGGCGGCCGAGCACGCCCACCGGCTGGGCGAGTCGGCGCCGACGCGGGACGCGGCGCTCGCCTACTACCAGGCGGCGGTCGGCGGCGGCCGGTTCGAGACCGCCTTCAAGATCACCGAGATCCTCCAGGAGGCGGGCGACGGCCCCCGGCGCTGAGGGCCGCCCGGCAGCGGGCGAGCGCAGGGTCAGGGCTTGCGGCCCATGCCGCAGAACGCGTCGACCTCCTCGGGCGGCTCGCCGACGGTCACCTCGGGCCGCCAGCGCGTCACCGAGACCACCCCGGGCTCCAGCAGTTCGAGGCCGTCGAAGAAGCGGCGGATCCGCTCGGGCGAGCGCAGCACGAGCCCCGCGTTGCCCTCCGCGTTCCACAGCTCCACGATCCGGTCGGACGCGGCGCCGTGGATGACGTTCGTCCCGTCGTACATGGCGAAGTGGCTGCCGGACGGGAGCGCCGCCAGCAGCCGCCGGACGATCGACTGGGCCTCGTCGTCGTCGGTGATGAACTCCAGGATGCCCATCAGCGTGAGCCCGATCGGCCGCGTGAAGTCCAGCGTCGCGGCGGCGCCCGACAGGATCAGCTCGGGCTCGCGCAGGTCGGCGTCGATGTAGGCGGTCGCGCCCTCGGGCGTGCTGGTCAGCAGCGCCTGCGCGTGCGCGAGGACGAGCGGGTCGTTGTCGACGTAGACGATCCGCGACTCGGGCGCCGCCCGCTGCGCGACCTCGTGGGTGTTGTCGACCGTGGGCAGTCCCGTGCCGATGTCGATGAACTGGCGGATCCCGACCTCGCGGGCCATGTGCCAGACCGCCCGGTTGAGGAACAGCCGGGACGCGCGGGCCAGGCGCGCCACGTCCGGGAGCAGTTCGAGGATCTGGTCGCCGACCTCGCGGTCCACGGGGTAGTTGTCCTTGCCGCCCAGCCAGTAGTTCCAGATCCGCGCCACATGCGAGACGCTGGTGTCGATCTCTGGCCCGTGGTCGCTCATGCGCGCTCCCTTGTCCGCCGAGGCTCCCCCATCCTGACCCGGAAGCGGCCATGGCGACAGGAGTTTCGGGTCCTGTCGCCGCAGTCGGTCAACCTCCATGAACTGCCGGAGCATCAGCGCCGCCACCACCGCCGCGATCGGGACGTTGATCCAGAACACCCGGCGCCGGCCCGCGGCATCGACCGCCGCGCCGCCGAGCAGCGGACCGGCCGCCCCCGCCACGCCGCTCATGCTCGACCAGGCGCCGACCGATCGGCCCGATCTGGGTGACCGCGCGCGCGAACCCCCGCGTTCGCGCCCTCGCCGACACCGCCGCGGACCTCGCGGCAGAATCCGGCCGCCCGGATTCGCGAGGCGGACGGCTCGGGGCGACGGCCGCCGGAATTCGTCTCCCGGTCGGGGAGCGCCGCAGCCGAGATCCCCTGTCGGCAATCGCCTGCCCGCCCCGAACCTGTCACCGGCCGATCGCTTCCCCTCGCAGGGCGCGCGGTTACTTGAGGAGCTGGCGCGCGATGACCATTCGCTGGATCTGGTTGGTCCCCTCGTAGATCTGCGTGATCTTCGCGTCGCGCATCATCCGCTCGACCGGGAACTCCCGCGTGTATCCGTAGCCGCCGAGCAACTGCACCGCGTCGGTCGTCACGTCCATCGCGACGTCCGAGGCCAGTGCCTTGCACGCCGACGACACCAGCGTGAGGTCGGGAATGCGCTCTCCCCGCATGGCGCGCTCGGATTTCACCGCCGCGTGATAGGTCAGCTGGCGCGCGCCCTCCAGCCGCATGGCCATGTCCGCCAGCATGAACTGCACGCCCTGGAAGTCGGATACCGGCTTGCCGAACTGGCGGCGTTCCTTGACATATCCGATCGCGAAGTCCAGCGCGCCCTGAGCGATTCCGAGCGCCTGCGCGGCGATCGTCACGCGCGTGTGGTCAAGGGTGGCCAGCGCCGTTTTGAAACCCGTGCCCTCGGCGCCGATCCGCCGCCATTCGGGAACGCGCACGCGCTCAAGGATCACCTGCCGCGTCGGCGACCCCTTGATGCCGAGCTTGCGCTCCTTCGGGCCGAACGAGACGCCCTCGTCGTCGCGGTCGACGACGAATGCGGAAATGCCCCGGGCGCCCGCGCCGGGGTCCGTCACCGCCATCACGGTGTAGAAGCGCGACTCCCCCGCGTTCGTGATCCAGGTCTTCACGCCGTCGAGCACATAGGCGTCGCCGTCGCGCACCGCGCGCGTGCGCATTCCCGCCGCGTCCGACCCGGCCTCCGCCTCCGACAGCGCGTAGGAGAACATCGCCTCGCCCGCCGCGAGCGAGGGCAGGCACCACCGCTTCAGCTCCTCCGAGCCCGCCAGCAGCACCGGGACCGACCCCAGCTTGTTCACGGCCGGGATCAGCGACGAGGACGCGCAGACGCGCGCCACCTCCTCGATCACCAGCACCGCCGACAGCGCGTCCGCGCCCGCGCCGCCGTAGGGCTCGGGCACGTGGACGGCGTGCATCCCGTTGTCGACCAGCGCGTCGAGCGCCTCCCTCGGGAACCGCGACTCCTCGTCCACGTCGGCCGCGAACGGCGCGATCTTGGCCTCGGCCAGCTCCCGGACCGTCGCCCGCAGCAGCTCCTGCTCCTCCGACAGCGCGTACGTGGGAAGGTCGCTCATCGTTCCTCCGCGTGGCCGTACGATCACCGGCCGCGTTACTTTGACGGCAAATATTTGGACGCCAAAGTATGCGGAGCGGCGGCACCCCGTCAAGACCGCCGCCGCCCCGCCGCCGGGACCCGGCACGCCACCGGGCCCCGCCGCTGCCGGGGCAGGATTCGAACCCGCATGACGTGATCCAGAATCACGCATCCTGCCCTTGGATGACCCGGCATGGCGTGCCGCCCAGAGGAGTCGAACCTCTATAACCGGGGTAAGAGCCCGGTGTCCTCCCGGTTGAACGAGAGCGGCGTCGTGCCCCGGCGGACGGTGGCGTCCGTTCCGCCTGGGCACAGGCGGACCAGCCGGGGGTCGTTACTCCCGCCGGTCCAGTCCAGAGCCGCACCCGGGAATCGAACCCGGTACTCCTGGTTGGAAGCCAGGTGCCTCACCATTTCGGCTTGTGCGACAAATGCCGGGCGCCATCGCCCCGCGTCGAAGACGGCATGAGAAAGGCCGCCGGGATATCTCCCTGGCGGCCTCCGGTGGAGCCTGGTGGCCCTATCCAGAGACGCCTCGGAGGGCGAAACGACCGCCCTGGGAACGAGACCCGAAGGTCTGCGCCTGCCTGCTCTTCACTTCGGCTCCCTTCCGCTCGGTTCGACACTCTTATGGTGCGCCCTGTCGCCCGATGGGGCAACGGGTTTTTCCTCTCCCTAGGACGCGGCGGCGCCGCGACCGGTTCCACGCGAAGGGGGAGGGGCCGAAGCCCCTCCCCCGTCGCGAACCGGCAAACGGTACGCCGGCGGCCGATACGCGACTTCCGAGCCGGGCGGCCGCGCGAGGGGGTCAGCAGCCGACCGAGGACTCGGAAAGGCAGCGTGACGACACTGATGATCGTGCCGATGATCGCATTGAGCGCTGCGGTGATGCGGCGCATGAGACATTCACTCCTTCGCTCGTCCGTCACCCGGCCTTTTACCCTCACATCACGTTCTAACCGGGGTGCGTGCCGATGATGGCGGTGGCGTACGCCTCGTCCGGGCGCGCGACCTCGGCGACCAGCCCGCCCTCGGACACGACCGCGACCGCCTCGGGAACCTGCCGCTCGCCGGTCTCGAACAGCAGGATCCCGCCGGGCGCGAGCCATGCGCGCGCCTCGGCGGCGACCCGGCGCAGGACGTGGAGACCGTCCGCGCCGCCGTCCAGCGCCACGTTGGGCTCGTGGACCCGGGCCTCGGCGGGCAGCAGGCCGACCTCGTCCGTCGGGACGTAGGGCACGTTGGCGAGCAGGACGTCGACGCGGCCCTTCAGCCCGCCCGGGAGCGGCTCGTACAGGTCGCCCTCGTAGACGTGGCCGGACGCGCCGACGTTGCGGCGGGCACACCGCACGGCCGCCGCGTCGATGTCGGCGGCGTGCAGGTCGCACGCGCCCAGGGATGCCGCGAGCGCCAGCCCGAGCGCGCCGGAGCCGCAGCACAGGTCGACCACGACGGGGCGGCGCGTCCCGCCGCGAAGGACCCGCGGGGCACGCGACGCGGCCTGCTCCACGAGGAACTCGGTGCGGCGCCGGGGGACGAAGACGCCGGGGTCCACGGCCACGCGCAGGCCGCGGAACTCGGCCCAGCCGAGGACGTGTTCGAGGGGCAGGCCGCCGGCCCGCCGCTCGACCATGGCGGCCAGCTCGTCCGGGGTGCGGGCGGCGTCGAGGATCAGCCGCGCCTCGTCCTCGGCGAAGACGCAGCCCGCCGCGCGGAGCCTGGCGGCGACGGACACGGAGAGGGGTGATGACATGGGTGCCTTCCGGAACGCACGTGGGTGCTCCCCGGGCGGCTAGGCCCTGCGGTGCGGAGGCGGGAGCACCCGGCCTGGTCGGGCAGAGACGGGTCTCACCTCCTCGGCGGGTCCGGCAACGACATCGGGAACTTTATCGCGGCGGGCGCAACGCCGACGAGTCCGGCGGTGTTGGAGGGACATGAGCATCTACGCGGACAGGGTCGCGCGGGGCGACTGGGAGGCGCTCGGCCGGGAGGTGGACGCCTACGGCTGCGCACTGACGCCACCGCTCCTCGACAAGGACGAATGCGCCGGTATCGCGGCCCTGTACGACGAGGTGGGACGCTTCAGATCGACCATCGACATGGAGCGCTACCGGTTCGGCGCCGGGCAGTACCGGTACTTCGCCGAGCCGTTCCCCGAGGCGGTCGCGGAGCTGCGGGCGGCGCTGTATCCGCGGCTGCTGCCCATCGCGCGCGAGTGGGCCGGGCGGCTCGGACGTCCCGCGCCCTGGCCCGGCACGCTGGAGGAGTGGCTCGGGATGTGCCACGCGGCGGGCCAGGCCAAGCCCACCCCGATCCTGCTGCGGTACGGCCCGGACGACTGGAACGCGCTGCACCGCGACCTCTACGGCGACCTGGTGTTCCCGCTCCAGGTCGTGATCGGCCTGGACGAGGCGGGCGCCGACTACACCGGCGGAGAGTTCCTGCTGGTGGAGCAGCGGGCGCGGGCCCAGTCGCGCGGGACGGTGACATCGCTGCCCCAGGGGCGCGGGCTGATCTTCACGACGCGGGACCGGCCCGTCCGGACGAAGCGGGGCTGGTCGGCCTCGCCGGTCCGGCACGGGGTCAGCGTGGTGCGCTCCGGCCACCGGCGGACGCTGGGCCTGGTCTTCCACGACGCGGCCTGAACCGGCGGTCCGAACTGTCGGCGCGCCCGCCTAAGGTGTGTTCCGATCCGGCCTCACTCGCCAAGGCACGGCCTGCGTCCCGAGCCGCCAGGCGAGGGAGGTGGGCCGGGACGTCATGGACACGCCGGGCTTCATGGACACGACGGGGGCGGGACGGATGTCGGGGCTGAAGGCCGACTGCGCGCGTTGTTTCGGGTTGTGCTGCGTGGCGCTGCCGTTCGCGCGGTCCGCCGACTTCGCGGTCGCCAAGGACGCGGGAGAACCCTGCCACAACCTGCTGGCGGACTTCCGCTGCGGCGTGCACGGCAAGCTGCGGGAGCTGGGCTTTCCGGGGTGCACGGCCTTCGACTGCTTCGGAGCGGGCCAGAAGGTGTCGCAGGAGACGTTCGGCGGCCGCGACTGGCGTCGGGGCGGCGGCCGGGAGATGTTCGCGGTGTTCCCCGTCATGCGGGGGCTGCACGAGCTGCTGTGGTACCTGACGGAGGCGCTCGGGCTGCCTGCGGCGCGTCCCGTCCACGGGGAGCTGCGGCGGGCGGTGGAGCGCGTCGAGCTGATCACGCGGGGCACGCCCGGTGAGCTGGTCGCGGTGGACGTGGCGGAGCTGCGCGAGCGGCTCAACCCCCTGCTGCTGCGGGCGAGCGAGCTGGCGCGCGGGCCGGGCGGCGCGAACCTGCGCGGCGCCGACCTGGCCGGGGAGCCGCTGCGGGGCGCCGGTGAGCTGCGCGCGGCGTGCCTGCGCGGCGCCCGCCTGATCGGGGCCGACCTGCGCGGCGCCGACCTGCGGACGGCCGACCTCACCGGCGCCGACCTGCGGGGCGCCGACCTGCGCGGGGCCGACCTGCGGGGCGCCCTGTTCCTCACGCAGGCGCAGGTCGACGCGGCGGTGGGCGACGCCGCCACACGGCTGCCGGACGCCCTGCGCCGCCCCCGCCACTGGGGGTGATGTCGTTTAGGCCCTGGTCCTGGGGGCATGTCCCGAACCCATGTCATTCGGGGGGGTCACGTGGGGCGGGTCAGATGGTGGGGCACCGGTCTCGTGGCGCTCGTGTTACTCGTCCTCGGGGCGGGGCTTCCGCTGCTGGACGCCGCGCTGGGCGACGGGAAACGGCCGATCAGGCCGGGGACGGTGCTGTCGGTCGGGACGGCGCGCGACGGCGTGCGCCCGGTGTCGTTCGCGGTGCCCGCGGCGGGGTGGGCGCTGGACGAGGAGCGCTCGGCGCTCGGCAGCGGCGCCGAGCTGACCAGTGACGAGGTCGTCTTCAACGTCAGCGTGGTCGTGCCGCTGGCGCCGCTGGACGCCCGCGCGCTCTGGGACGGGCTGGGGCGGATCGTGTCGGTGCGCGGGACGACGCGGCTGGGCGCCGGGCCGTCCGCGATCACGACCCCACACGGCCTGCGCGGGCTGACCGGCCGCCTCGCCGGGGCCGGTCGCGCCGGGACCGCCACGGTGTTCGCCCGCGCCACGCGCGGCGCGACCGTGACCGCGTGGGGCCCGCCCGAGGCGTACCTGCGGGCGGCGGCGCAGGTCGAGGCGATGGTACGGACGATCCGGATAGCGCCGTGACCGATCGCGCCGCGATCCAGCGCGGCGTGACGACCCGTCCGGCGTTCTGGCTGTGGGCCGCCGCGTGCCTCGCGGGCGCGTGGGTGGCCCTCGACCTCCTCGGGCCGCGGGTCAGGGCGTTCCCGGTGGGCGCGGTCGCGGGGCTGGTGCTGCTGGCGCCCGCGCTCGCGGCGGGGGTCTGGCTGCTGCGGCGGCTGCATCCGGTGCGGTCGCGGCCGCTCGGCTACGCGCTGATCGCGGTCGGCTGGGGCGGCCTCGCGGCGTTCGGCCCGGCGCTGCCCGCGAACGCCGCTTTCCAGGCGGTGCTCGGCGGGACGGCGGGCGCGGAGTTCACCGCGACCTGGGGCGCGGCGATCACGGCGCCGGTCAACGAGGAGATCCTGAAGCTGCTCGGCGTGGCGGTGCTGGCGCTGATCGTCCCGCACGCGGTGCGCGGCGCGCTGGACGGCTTCGGCTTCGGCGCGCTGGTGGGCCTCGGGTTCCAGATCTCGGAGAACTTCCTGTACGTGCTGAACACGATCGTGCTGACCGGGGCGACCCAGGACGCGAGGGCGGCGTTCTTCTCGTTCGGGAGCCGGATGATCGGCGGGGCGTGGTGGAGCCACTGGGCGATGACGGCGATCGCCGGGGCGGGCCTCGGCCGCCTGCTGGGCCGCCCGTCCCGGACGGGTGTGGCGGTCGCGTGCGGCGCGCTCGTGGTGGCGATGGCGCTGCACTCGTGGTGGGACGCGCCGGTGCTGGCGGGCGTGGCGCTGCTGCCGGTGAAGGGGGCGCCCATCCTGGTGGCGGCGATCGTGGCCTACCGGATCGCCCGGTACCGGTATCTGACCGGGTTCCGGCGGGCGGCGCGGGAGGAGACGGAGCGGGGCGTGCTCGTGCCGGGCGAGGGGCACGTCCTCACCTACCGCAAGTGGCGGCGGAAGGAGCGGTGGGACGTGCCCGCGGGCGAACCCCGGCGGCTGCTCGCCAGGCTCCGCGCCGCCCAGCTGGAGCTGCTGGACGACCGGCTCGGCGGCCTGGAGCCGGACCCGGGCGCCGCCGACCGGCTGCGCGGCGACATCCGGGACCTGCGGCGCCGCCTCAACGCGTCCCAGCGGCCCGCGCCGGCCTGAGCGCGGCCAGGGCGAGCGCGGCGGCGCAGGCGGCGGACGCGGCGAACAGCGCGGATCCGAACCCGCCGGAGCCGTCGGGGACGAACGCCCCCATGATCGCGACGCCGAGGGTCGCGCCGGACTGCCGGACGGCGTTGAGCAGCCCCCCGGCGGCCCCGGCGGTGCCCTCGGGCGCGGCGGCGACGACGGCCGTCGCGAGGGCGGGCAGCGCGAACGACACCCCGAACCCCGTGCCGAGCAGGCCCGCGACGAGCACCGGGTAGGGCGCGGAGGCGAGCAGCGCGGCGCCGAGCGCCGCCCCGCCGGCGGTGAGCAGGGCCAGCCCCGCGAGGACGGGCGGGCGTGGCCCGGTCCTCGCGACGATCCGCCCGGTGACCAGGGGGTTGAACGCGAACGGCAGCGTCATCGGCAGGAACGCCAGCCCGGTCTCGAACGCGCTCAGCCCGAGGTCGCGCTGGAACGCCAGCGGCAGGACGAACAGGACCCCGGTCATCGCGAAGTTGACCGCCGCGCCCGCCAGCAGCGCGGCGGGCATCCCGGGCGTCCGCAGCACGGCGGGCACGAGGACGGGCGCGGCGCTGCGGCGCTCGGCCGCCGCGAACGCGGCGGCGGCGAGGGCGGCGCCCGCCGCCGACCAGGACGCGTGGACGGCGGCGCCGGAGCCGAGCGCGATCAGCGCGTCGGTGAGCAGGCCGAGCGCCGCGCAGGCGAGCACCTGGGCGACCGGGTCGATCGCCCGCGTCCCGCGCGGGCAGCGGACCTCCCGCCCGGCGACCAGCACGAGGACGGCGGCGGCGACCGGCACGTTGATCAGGAAGATGGCGCGCCAGCCCGCGAGGCCGACCAGCGCGCCGCCCGCGAGGGGCCCGGCGGCGAGCGCCGCGCCGCTGGTCGCCGCCCACGTCGCCACGGCCCTCGCCCGGTCGGCGGGCGCCGGGTAGAGCCGGGTGATCATGGCCATCGACGCGGGGACGCAGGCCGCGGCGGCGGCCCCGAGCAGGGCCCGGAGCGCGACGAGCGTCCCGAGGCCGGGGGCGAGCGCGGCGGCCAGCGAGCCGAGGCCGAAGGCGGCGGCGCCCACCCGGAACACGCGGTCGGCGCCGAGCCGGTCGGCCACGGCGCCCGCCGACAGCAGCAGCGCGCCGAAGACGACGGTGTAGCCGGTGACGGCCCATTGCAGCCCGGCGGTCGAGGCGTGCAGGGAGCGCCCCAGGTCGGGCTCGGCGACCGACAGGACGGTCGTGTCGAGCAGCACCATGAAGTAGCCGAGCGAGATGCCGAGGAGCGCCCGCCGGCGGCGCGCGGTGGCGGCGGGCGGGAGCGGAGACTGGAGGACGGAACCCATGGCCGCCAGTCTCGGAACCCGGCACGTCCCGCTCCACCGGCGTCCCCGCATGCGGCGTTCGGAATATCCGAACGCCGCGCGGAGGTTGCGCCCGGCATGGAGTTGCGCCAGCTACGCACGTTCGAGGCCGTCGTCGCGCACCGGACGGTCACCGAGGCCGCCAACGCGCTCGGTCTCGCGCCGTCGTCGGTGTCGGAGCAGGTCAGGGCGCTGGAGCGGTCGCTCGACGTGCCGCTGTTCGAGCGCGGTCCGAAGGGCATGCGGCTGACGCCCGCGGGCGAGCGCCTGCGGGAGTGGGCGGGACGGCTGCTGCGGCAGGCGGAGGAGGCCCGGCTGGACGTCGCCGGGACGCGTCCGCCGCTGCGGCTCGGGGCGCTGGAGACGATCGCCGCGACGCACGTGCCGGGCGTGCTGGCCCGGCTGGCCGAGCGGCGGCCCGGCCTGCGGGTGGAGGTGCGCGCGGACGCCGCCCGCGACCAGCTCCTGGACGCCGTCGCCGCGGGCGACCTGGAGGCGGCGCTGCTGCTGGACTCCGGCCCGGGTCTCGGCGGCCTCGGCTTCGCGACCCCGCCCGCGCCGCTGGACTTCCTCGACCTGGAACCGGTCCCGCTCGCGCTCGTCGCCGCGCCCGGCCACCGGCTCGCGGACGCGGCGCGCGTCGGCCGCGCCGACCTGCGCGGCGAGCGGCTGCTGGTCAACGTGCCCGCCTGCTCGTTCTGGCTGGCCGGTGAGCGGCTGTTCGGCGACGGCGTCGAGCGGGTGCGGGCGGGCAGCGTGACCGTGATGAGCTCCTGGGCCGAGCGGGGACTGGGCGTCGCGCTCGTCCCGGAGTTCGCCGTCCGGGACCGGATCGCCGCCGGGGCCCTGGCCCGGCTCGCGGTGGACGCGCCCGACCTCAGCCTCCGCCTGGTGTGGCGCGCCGACCGGGAGTCGCGGCCCGACCTGCGCGCGATGCTCTACGCGGCGGGCTCTCCCGATCCGGAGGTCGCGTCGCGAGCGTGACGGCGTTCGCGGTGACGATCGCGAGGATGCCGAGCCACTGCGTCCAGCCGAGGGTCTCGCCGAGGACGAGCAGGCCCGCCGCGGCGGCCAGCACGGGGTTGACGCTCATGAAGACGCCGAAGAGGCGGGCCGGGACGCGGCGCAGCGCGAGCAGGTCGGCCAGGAACGGGACCGCCGACGACAGCACGCCCGCCGCGCCCGCGCAGGCCAGCGCCCGCGCCGTCGGCGGGTCGTGGACGAGCGCCACGGCCCCGATCGGGACGAACAGCAGCCCCGACAGCCCGGCCGCCGCCGCCGAGCCCTCGACGCCCGGCAGCGAGCGCCCGATGGACCGGTTGAGCAGGATGTAGGAGGCCCAGCAGCACGCCGCGAGGAGCGCGAGCCCGAGGCCGAGGAAGTCGGAGGCGGGCTGCGGCCGGGTCAGCGTGACCACCCCGGCCGCCGCCCCGAGCGCGCAGCCGAGGTCGACGCGGCGCCGCGTCCCGGCGAGCGCGACAGCGAGCGGGCCGAGGAACTCCAGCGTGACGGCGAGGCCGAGGCCGACGCGGTCGACGGCGGTGTAGAGGGACAGGTTCATCGTCGCGAACACCGCCGCGAGCGCCAGCACGGGCCGCCACCGGCCGCCGGCGAACGTCCGGGGGCGCGGGCGTCCGACGGCCAGCAGCACGGCGGCGGCGACCCACTGGCGGACCGCGACCACCCCGGCCGGGCCGATCACCGGGAACGCCAGGGCGCCGACCGCCGCCCCGGTCTGGTTGGACGCGGCGCTCGCGAGCATCGTCGCCACCCCGGCCCAGCGGGCGCCCTCGGGAGGAGCGGTGCCGTTCGTCATGCCCCGAGCATGCGTCCGCCCCTCACATGCACAAAATGCATACATAACAGGATCTATACGCTGTACGTATGGAACTGGAACTGCGGCAGCTCCGCGTGCTCGTCGCGATCGTCGACACGGGCACGTTCACCGACGCCGCGATCGAGCTGGGCGTCTCCCAGGCGGCGGTGTCGCGGACCCTCGCAGCGCTGGAGCGGACCCTGGACGCGCGGCTGCTGCGGCGCACCAGCCGCAGCGTGACGCCGACCGCCACCGGCGCGCGGGTGCTCGCGCGGGCGCGGCGGCTCCTCGCCGACGCCGACGACCTCGTCCGGGACGCGGCGACCGGGCGCACCGGCCTGCGGATCGGCTACGCCTGGGCCGCGATGGGGCGGCACACCGTCGCCTTCCAGCGGCAGTGGCCGCGCCGGTGGCCGCACATCGACCTCCAGCTCGTCCGGACGAACTCGGCCACCGGCGGCCTCGCGGAGGGCGCCTGCGACATCGCGGTCGTCCGCACGGCCCCCGACCCGCGCCGGTTCGAGGACGCCGTCGTCGGGCTGGAGCGGCGGTACTGCGCGATGGCCTCCGACGACCCGTGGGCGCGCCGCAGGTCCGTCCGGCTGGCCGACATCGCCGGTCGGACGCTGCTCATCGACCCGAGGACCGGCACGACCACGCTCGACCTGTGGCCGCCCGGCGCCGGGCCCGCCACCGAGCGCACGACCGACATCGACGACTGGCTCACCTCCGTCGCGTCCGGCCGCCGCGTGGGCGTCACCGCGCGGAGCACCGTCGAGCAGTACCGGCGGCGCGGCGTGGTCTACCGGCCGGTACGGGACGCCGCGCCCATCGCCGTCCGCCTCGCGTGGTGGCGGGACGACCCGCATCCCGCCGTCCCGCACGCCGTCGAACTGCTCACCGGGCTGTACCGGGACACCTGACCCGGTCCGCTGTTTGCCCTCCCCCGCCACGGGTACCGCACGCTGCGGAAACTCGGCTCGGCCAGGGGGAACGAGATGGCGGGACGGAACGGCGGGTCGACCACCTGGAGGCTGACCGAGGACCTCGCGCGCTGGACGGACGACCGGCTCGGCGGAGCGGAGTTCCTGCGCAGGAACCTCCGGAAGGCGTTCCCCGGCCACTGGGCGTTCCTGCTGGGCGAGATCGCGCTGTACTCCTTCACCGTCCTGTTGATCACCGGCGTCTTCCTGACGCTGTTCTTCGAGCCGGTCTCCTCGGAGATCATCTACAACGGCTCGTACGCGCCGCTGCGCGGGGTGCGGATGAGCGAGGCGTACGCGTCCACGCTGCGCATCTCGTTCGACATCCGGGGCGGGCTGCTGATCCGGCAGATCCACCACTGGGCCGCCAACGTCTTCCTCGCCGCGATCAGCGTGCACCTGCTGCGGATCTTCTTCACCGGCGCGTTCCGCAAGCCCCGCGAGATCAACTGGCTGATCGGGGTCACGCTGTTCACGCTCGCGCTGGCCGAGGGCTTCGCGGGCTACTCGCTGCCCGACGACCTGCTGTCGGGCACCGGCCTGCGGATCGCGCAGGGAATCATGCTCTCGATTCCCGTCATCGGCACCTATGTCAGCATGTGGGTGTTCGGCGGCGAGTTCCCCGGCCAGGACTTCATCCCGCGCCTGTTCACCGTCCACATCCTGCTGATCCCCGGGATCCTGCTCGGCCTGATCACCGCGCACCTGATGATCCTCTGGCACCAGACGCACACCCAGTTCCCGGCCCGGGGACGCCGCGAGCTGACCGTCGCGGGGCACAAGACGTGGCCGCACTTCGCCGCGCAGAGCACCGCCTACTTCCTGTACACCTTCGGCGTCCTCGCGCTCATGGCGACGGTCCTCCAGGTCAACCCGGTCTGGCTGTACGGCCCCTACGACCCGGCGCAGGTGTCGATCGGCTCGCAGCCCGACTGGTACGTCGGGTTCCTGGAGGGCGCCCTGCGGATCACGCCCCCGATCTCGACGACCGTCGCCGGGCACACCGTGCCCTGGAACGTGCTCCTCCCGACCGTCGTCCTGCCGGGGGTGTTCTTCACCTGCATCGCGCTGTATCCGTTCCTGGAACGCTGGGCCACCGGGGACGACCGGGTCCACCACCTGCTCGACCGCCCGCGCAACGCCGCCACCCGCACCGCGATCGGCGCGGCGGTCATCGCCTGGTACGGCGACCTGTGGGCGGCGGGCGGCAACGACGTCCTGGCCCACACCTTCGGGTTCAACCTGTACGGGACGACGTGGTTCTTCCGCGTCGGCTTCTTCGCGTTCCCGCTGCTCGCCTTCGCGATCACCCGCCGCGCCTGCCTGAGCCTGCAACGCCGCGACCTGCGCGTCCGGGAGGAGGGCGTGGAGAGCGGGCTGATCTCGCTGACCCCGGGCGGCGCGTTCACCGAGCGGCACGAGCAGCCCTCGGACGACCGGGAGGCCGTCCTGCTGGCCCGGCGCCCCGAGGAGCTGGTGGCGTCCTACCCGAGGCACATCATCCCGCTGCCGACCCCGTCGCGGGCGCGCGCGCAGATCCACACCCGGCTCAACCGGTTCTACTTCAACTACCAGAGCGAGTCCTACGGCGGCGGGCAGGGCGACCTCAGCGGCGACGGCTCCCCCGCCGAATGGGACGGCGAGGCCAAGGCGAAGAAGCGGGAGAAGCGGCGGTAGGGCGCGCGTGCTCGACCGGGGGCAGCGCGGGCTCGGCCTCCCGCGGCGGGAGCTTCGGCGGATAGTGCAGGTCGAACGCGGGCCGCATCGACCTGATCCGCGGCATCGCCGTGAAGTTGTGGCGGGGCGGCGGGCACGAGGTCGCCCACTCCAGCGACCCGCCGAACCCCCACGGGTCGTCGACGCCGACGTGCTCGCCGTGCCGGTGCGTCCGCCAGATGTTCCACAGGAACGCGAAGGTGGAGGCGCCGAGCACGAACGACCCGATCGAGGAGACCAGGTTCAGCGTGCCGAACCCGTCGGCGTAGTCGGCGACGCGCCGCGGCATGCCCTCCGCCCCCAGCCAGTGCTGGACGAGGAACGTCGTGTGGAACCCGGCGAACAGCGACCAGAAGTGGATCCTCCCCCAGGTCTCGTCCAGCCGCTTGCCGGTCATCTTCGGCCACCAGAAGTAGAAGCCGCCGAACATCGCGAACACGACGGTGCCGAACAGGACGTAGTGGAAGTGGGCGACGACGAAGTAGGAGTCGGTGAGGTGGAAGTCCATCGGCGGGGAGGCGAGGATCACCCCGGTCAGCCCGCCGAACAGGAACGTCACGAGGAACCCGAGCGCCCACAGCATCGGCGTCTCGAAGCTGAGCTGGCCCTTCCAGACCGTCCCGACCCAGTTGAAGAACTTGATGCCGGTCGGCACCGCGATCATGAAGGACATGAAGGAGAAGAACGGGAGCAGCACCTGCCCGGTCGCGAACATGTGGTGCGCCCACACGGTCATGGACAGGCCCGTGATCGCGATGGTCGCCGCGACCAGCGCGAGGTAGCCGAAGATCGGCTTGCGGGAGAACACCGGCAGGATCTCGGTGACGATCCCGAAGAACGGCAGCGCCACGATGTAGACCTCGGGATGGCCGAAGAACCAGAACAGGTGCTGCCACAGCAGCGCTCCCCCGTGCTGGGCGTCGTAGACGTGGGCGCCGAGCCTGCGGTCGGCCTCCAGGGCCAGCAGCGCGGCGGCGAGCACCGGGAACGCGACCAGCACCATCACGCTGGTCAGCAGCACGTTCCAGGTGAAGATCGGCATCCGGAACATCACCATGCCGGGGGCGCGCATCGCGATGATCGTGGCGACCATGTTCACCGCGGTGAAGATCGTCCCGAACCCGGACAGCACCAGCCCCATCACCCACAGGTCGCCGCCGTGGCCGGGCGAGTAGGTGCCGGAGGTCAGCGGCGAGTAGGCGAACCAGCCGAACGCCGCCGCGCCGCCCGGCACGAGGAACCCGAACAGCACCATCGCCGCGCCGAGCACGAACAGGTAGTAGCTGAGCGTGTTCAGCCGGGGGAACGCCACGTCCGGCGCGCCAATCTGGAGCGGGACGATCACGTTCGCGAAACCGGCGAACAGCGGCGTCGCGAACAGCAGCAGCATGATCGTGCCGTGGATCGTGAACAGCTCGTTGTAGCGCTGGTCGCCCACCACCTGGAGCCCCGGCCCGGCCAGCTCGGCGCGCATCACCATGGCCATCAGCCCGGCGACGAGGAACAGCGTGAACGAGGTGGCGAGGTAGAGGTGGCCGACGACCTTGTGGTCGGTCGTGGCGAGCACGTCGGCGAAGCGCGTGCCCTTGCGGTGCCGCTCCAGCACCTCGGCGACGCCGGTGTCCCGCCCGCCCTGAACGACCGTCATCCGGCCTCCCCCGCTCGTCCGTCCCCTGACTGGGGGCTAACCGGGAGGCCCCGCTTCAAACGCTTCGTGACGACCGAGCGTGTCGGAGCGGTTACCTTTCGGAGGCGAGGGACGCGGTGCGGCGGGCGGACGGCAGGAACGCCGCCAGCAGGACGCCGAGCGCGACCGTGCCCGTCGCGATGAGGAACGAGATGCGGAAACCGGTCATGTTCGGGACGTCGGTCCCGCCGAAGGAGACCGTGTTGCGGGCGAGGACGGTGCCGAGCACGGCGCTGGACACCGAGGTGCCGATCGAGCGCATGAGCGTGTTGAGGCCGTTGGCGGCGCCGGTCTCCGACACCTCCACCGCCCCCATGATCAGCGTGGGCAGCGCCGAGTAGGCGAGCCCGATCCCCGCGCCGACCATCGTGGTGATCAGCGCGACCTGCCAGACGGCGTTCATCAGGCCCTGCGCCGCGACGTAGGCGCCGCCGATCACCGCCAGCCCGAGGATCAGCGAGGTCTTCGGGCCGCGCGCGGCCGAGATCCGCGCCGACAGCGGGGAGACGAGCATCATCGACACCCCCATCGGCGCCACCGCGAGCCCGGCGACCAGCAGCGACTGCCCGAGCCCGTAGCCGGTGGAGGTCGGCAGCTCCAGCAACTGCGGCAGGACGAGCGACATCGCGTAGAACGACACGCCGACCGTGATCGCGGTCAGGTGGGTGAGGAGCACCTGGCGGCGGACGGTCGTGCGCAGGTCCACCAGCGGGTCGCGGACCCGCAGCTCCAGCACGCCCCACAGCACCAGGATCGCCAGCCCCGCGACGACGAGGCCGAGCGTGAGCGGGCTCGTCCAGCCCCAGTCGCCGCCCTTGGTGATCGGCAGCAGCAGGGCCAGCAGGCCGGCGGACAGGCCGACCGTCCCCGCGTGGTCGAAGCGCCCCTCGGCGCGGACGTCCGACTCGGGCACCGCGACCAGCACGAGCACGAACGACACGACGCCGAGCGCGGCGGCGCCGTAGAAGAGCGTGTGCCAGGAGTAGTGCTGGGCGACGTAGGCGGCGAGCGGCAGGCCGAGCGCGCCGCCGACGCCGAGCGAGGAGCTCATCAGCGCGAGCGCGGAGCCGAGCCGCTCGCGGGGCAGCACGTCCCGCATCAGGCTGATGCCGAGCGGGATCGCGCCCATCGCGAAGCCCTGGATCGCGCGGCCGATGACGACGAGCGCGAGGTCGGAGCCGACCGCGGCGACCAGCGACCCCACGACGACCGCGCCGACGCTGACGAGGATCAGCCGCCGCTTGCCGTACAGGTCGCCGAGCCGTCCCATGATCGGGGTCGCGACCGCGCCCGACAGCAGGGTCGCGGTCATCGCCCAGGTGGCGTTCGAGAGCGAGGTGTGCAGCAGCTCGGGAAGCTGCCCGATCACGGGGATCAGCAGTGTCTGCATGAGCGCGACGACGATGCCGGTGAACGCCAGCACCGCGATCAGCCTGCCGCCCCCGCCGTCCCGCCCCGGGTCCGGAAGGCCGACACCGGACGGGGTCGCCGCCGGTGAGTCCGTCACCGGCGGCGCTGACGCCGGCCGGGAGCCGGCGGGCTGGGCTGACATGCGGAGGTCCCTCCGGGGGGTCGGGGAGCGCCCGGCGGTGATCACACGGGCCGTTGAACCTAAGGTCTTTCGGGCCCGTTCCATTCCCGGCGGGACGGCGGCGAGACCGAGATCACGACGGCGCACCTCCCGACCGGGCCCGCCCGCACCGGGCCGGATGGGAGGTGCGCCGCGCGACGTCCTCAGGCGGGGACGTGGTCCTTGTCGCGGGTCCAGTGCCGGTGCGCGGCGATCGCCTCGATCAGTCGCGAGGTGAAGCCGGAGGCGTCGCCCTCGGCGGTGACCACGCCCGCGTCCGACACCGTGTCGCCGTCGGCGAACCGGACGCCGGTGATCCCCGCGCGCTCCAGCAGGCCGATGCCCGCGCCGAGCGCGCCGATCGCCTTGCAGTGCACGAACGCCTCCGCGACGAAGTGCACGGCGTCGCCGTCCTGCGCGAGGGCGCGGACGCCCACCTCGCCGCCCGGGACGAGGACCGCGTCGTACAGGACGGACGCCACCGTCGGCATCGCGCGGGTCACCTCCACCTGCGCGCCGTTGGCGGCCTGCACGAACCCGTCCTCGGCGGCGAGGATCTCGCACACCGCCCCCGCCTCGGTCAGCGCCTCGCCGACGGCGGCGATCGCGGCCGAGTCGACCCCGTCGGCGGCGAGGACCGCGACCTTGCGGCCCCGCACGGAGTCCGCCGGCGCCCGGTCCTGGCTCAGCGCGGGCGAGGTGCGCCCGTGCCCCTCGGCGATGCCGGGCGTCGGCGGCTCGACCCCGACGCCCTTCGCGACCTGGACGGCGAGGTCGTGGTCGACGTGGTTGAGCTGGGCGACCACGCCCTCGCGGACCTGCTTGCGCTCGCACTTGCCGAGCTCGAACCGGAACGCGCCGACGATATGCTCGCGCTCCCAGCCGGACATGCTGTTCCAGAACAGCCGCGCCTGGGAGTAGTGGTCGGCGAAGCTCGCGCTCCGCTTGCGGATCTTGTTGCCGTCCACCCGCTCCTGGAAGTGCGTGTAGGAGCCCTCGCCGCCGACGGCCGGGCAGCCGCCCGACAGCGTGTTCTTGTGGTAGCTCGCCTGCCCCTGCTGGAGGGTCATCTGGTGGTAGCCGTCGCGATGGTGGTTGCGCACCTTCGCGACAGGCTGGTTGACGGGGATCTGCGGGAAGTTCGGCCCCCCGAGCCGGATCAGCTGGGTGTCGAGGTAGGAGAACAGCCGCGCCTGGAGCAGCGGGTCGTTGGTGAAGTCGATGCCGGGCACGACGTTGGCGATGTGGAAGGCGACCTGCTCGGTCTCGGCGAAGAAGTTGTCGGGGTTGCGGTCCAGCACCAGCCGCCCGACCGTCCGCACCGGCACCTCCTCCTCCGGAATGATCTTCGTGGCGTCGAGCAGGTCGAAGTCGAACCGGTGCTCGTCCTCGGCCGGGACGAGCTGCACGCCGAACTCGAACTCGGGGTGGTCGCCGGCCTCGATCCGGTCCCACAGGTCGCGGCGGTTGAAGTCGGGGTCCTTCCCGGCGATCTTCTGCGTCTCGTCCCAGGCCAGCGAGTGGGTGCCGAGCACCGGCCGCCAGTGGAACTTCACGAACGTCGCGCGCCCCTCCGCGTTGACGAGCCGGAAGGTGTGCACGCCGAAGCCCTGCATCATGGCGTAGCTGCGCGGCAGCGCCCGGTCGGACATGAGCCACATCATCATGTGCATGGTCTCGGGCTGGAGCTGCACGAAGTCCCAGAGCGTGTCGTGCGCCGAGGACGCCTGCGGGATCTCGTTCGGCGGCTCGGGCTTCACCGCGTGGACGAAGTCGGGGAACTTGATCCCGTCCTGGATGAAGAAGACCGGCATGTTGTTGCCGACGAGGTCGAAGTTGCCCTGCCGGGTGTAGAACTTCGTCGCGAAGCCGCGGACGTCGCGGACGGTGTCGGCCGAGCCGCGCGACCCGGCGACGGTGGAGAAGCGCACGAACACCGGCGTCGTCAGCGAGGTGTCGCACAGGAACTCGGCGGTCGTGTACTCCGCGAGCGACTCGTGCAGCCGGAAGTGCCCGTAGGCGCCGGAGCCGCGCGCGTGGACGACGCGCTCGGGGATCCGCTCGTGGTCGAAATGGGTGATCTTCTCCCGCAGATGGAAGTCGTCCATCAGCGTCGGGCCGCGCTCGCCCGCGGCGAGCGAGTTGTCGGTGTCGTCGACCTGGATGCCCTGGTCGGTGGTGAGCCGGGTGTCCTCCGGGGCCACCCGCCACCGCTCCAGTTGCTCCTGCTTCGGGTCGTCGTGGCCGGCGGGGTCCGCCATGTCCAGCTCCCTTGGTAACGGTTCGGCTTCGCGGCTCGGCTACCCAGCGATCTCCGCGGTATGCGCGGTTTGACCGGACCTTGGGGGCCCGCAGACGCGGTCCCGGGGCGCGCGGCCGCCGCGTCCGCGGGGTTCGCGCCGGGTGGCGCGGGCGGTGCCTTTCCGGTGCCGTCTCCGTGTCGCCGGGGTCCATGCCGTCCTGCCCGCACCCGAAATCCGCTACGGTCAAGGTCGCCGCGTAGGCAAGGGGAAGGAAGACAGGGCACACATGGCCGAGAAGGTCATTCGCGTGGACGACATCGACGGATCCGAAGGGGACGATGTCGCAAAGCGAGACTTCGAACTCTTGGGTCGGACGTTCACGATCGACTTGAGCGATGACAACGACAAGCGCCTGCACGAGATGCTGGACGCCCTGGCGCCCTTCATCGACAACGCCGTGGAGGTGAAGCCCGCCGGTAAGGGCCGCAAGACCGCCCGCGCCGCGAAGATCAAGGGCTACACGAACGGCGATGTCCGCGCCTGGGCATTGCGGGAGGACATCGAAGTGTCCGAACGTGGCAAGATATCCGATGAGGTCTATGCTGCATTCATCGAGACCCATCCGGACGCGAAGCCGGACGCATAGCTAGTAGGGAGTCCCCGCATGGCACAGAAGGTCGAAGTCCTTCTCGTGGACGACATCGACGGCGGCGAGGCTGACGAGACCGTCAGCTTTTCGCTCGATGGCACCACTTACGAGATCGACCTGAGCAAGAAGAACGCCGCCAAGCTGCGCGACGGCCTCGGGCCGTTCGTCGCCAGCGCCCGCAAGGCCCGCAAGACGACGGGCCGGGCGGGCCGCGCCCGCACGACCAACAGCCGCGAGCGGTCCGCCGAGATTCGCGAGTGGGCCAAGAGCAGCGGCATCAAGGTCAATGAGCGGGGCCGTATCCCCGCCAATGTGATCGAGAAGTACGAGGCGGCGCACTAGCACCGGCTCACGCGGCCGGCGGCGTTCCGGCGACGGCGCCGGGGGCCGGGGTGGAATCTCACCCCGGCCCCCTTGCGTATGTCCGTCCGGATCTTCGCGCGGGCCAATCGAACCGGCGAATCGGACCACCGAATCAGGACGGCCGAATTTCGCATGGCGGAGATCAACCGTATGGCCCGCCCTTAGCGGGCGAAATTGGGCGAAGGGGGCAGGGACGGTTGGGACGCGCGACACGGCGGGACAGGCTCCGCTACTGGTTCGACACCACGATGTCGAAGGGGACCCCCGCCCTCATCGGCTGGCTCGCCCTCGCCTCCGGCGCGCTCGTCCTCGTGGTCGCCACCGCCGCCGTCGTCCTCGCGCCGGCCGACAGCGGCAGGAACGGGCACTGGCCCGGGATGGTGTGGCGGAGCCTGCTGCGCACGCTCGACCCCGGCACGATGGGCGGCGACTCCGGCGGCGTCGCGTTCCTCTCGCTGATGCTGCTGTCCACGATCGGCGGGATCTTCATCGTCAGCTCGCTGATCGGCGTGATCACCACCGGTCTGGAGGCGAAGATCGGTGAGCTGCGCAAGGGCCGCTCGCGGATCGTCGAGCACGACCACACCGTCCTGCTCGGCTGGTCGGAGCAGGTGTTCACGGTCGTCGCCGAGCTGGTGGAGGCCAACCAGAGCGAGCGCCGCTCCTGCGTCGCGATCCTCGCCGACCGCGACAAGGTCGAGATGGAGGACGCGCTGCGCGCCCGCGTCGGCGAGTTCGGCCGCACCCGGATCGTGTGCCGGACGGGCAACCCGCTGAAGGTCGCCGACCTGGAGCTGGTCAGCCCCGGCACGGCGCGCTCGATCATGGTGCTGTCGCCGGAGGTCCCCGACTCCGACACCCACGTCATCAAGGTGCTGCTCTCGCTCGGCACCCGCGCCTTCGAGGACCCCAGCCCGCACGTCGTGGCGGCCGTGCACGACTCGGCGAACCTGCCCGCCGCGCGGCTGGCGGGCGGCGAGCGGACCCGCGTGATCGACGCCGACGACATCGCGATCCGGCTGATCGTCCAGTCGCACCGGCAGTCGGGCCTCTCGCAGGTCTGCACCGAGCTGCTCGACTTCGCCGGCCACGAGTTCTACATGCGCCGCGAGCCGGCGCTCGCGGGCATGCCGTTCGGCGCCGCGCTGTCGGCCTACGACCTCGGCGTCCCGGCGGGGCTGCGGCGCGGCGACGGGACCGTGCTGCTCAACCCCCCGGGCGGCACGGTGATCCGCGCCGACGACGAGGTCATCGTGCTCGCCGAGGACGACCTGCTGATCCGGCTCGGCGGCGGCACCCCGCCGCCCGTCCGGGAGCAGGCGATCACCACCGCGACCCCGCGCGAGCCGGAGCCGGGCCGGACGCTGCTGCTCGGCTGGAACCACCGCGCCCCGAAGATCATCGAGCTGCTGGACGACTTCGTCGCCCCCGGCTCGGAGCTGATCGTGGCGGCGCCGCGCGACGACCCGACCGGCGTCCTGCCCCCGTTCGCCAACCTCAAGGTCGGCTTCAGCCGCGCCGAGCCCACCGACCGCCCCTCGCTGGAGGCGCTCGACGTCGGCACCTACCAGCACGTCGTCGTGCTGTCGGACGAGGGCTTCGACCGCGAGCACGCCGACGCCCGCACGCTGGTCACACTCCTGCACCTGCGCGACA
Organism: Actinomadura litoris; assembly: GCF_009733595.1. Taxonomy (GTDB): domain Bacteria; phylum Actinomycetota; class Actinomycetes; order Streptosporangiales; family Streptosporangiaceae; genus Spirillospora; species Spirillospora litoris. The sequence continues at coordinate 284,129 of NZ_WOFH01000007.1, forward strand.
TGGAGGACGCGCTCGGCGACCCGTTCTCGATCGTCAGCGAGATCAACGACGACGCCAACCGGGAGGTCGCGCAGGTCACCAAGGCCGACGACTTCGTCGTCAGCGACAAGCTGATCAGCCTGATGCTGACCCAGCTGAGCGAGAACCGGCACCTGTACGACGTGTTCGCCGACCTGCTCGACTCCGCGGGCTCGGAGATCTACCTCAAGCCCGCCGGGGACTACCTGGTGCCGGGCGCCGCCGCCGACTTCGCGACGCTGATCGAGTCGGCGCGGCGGCGCGGCGAGGTCGCGCTCGGCTACCGGCTGCACGCCCGCTTCCACGAGCCGCCCGGGTACGGCGTCGTCCTCAACCCGGACAAGACCGCCCCGCTGACGCTCGCCGCCGAGGACCGCGTGATCGTCGTCGCCGAGAACTGACGGCGCGCTTCCGAAATCCGGTCGCCGATATTCCGGACCGGCCATAAACGGCCGCGCGGATAAACAATGTGCGCCGGCTCACGGTGGGCGCCCACAATGGACACGCGGGGTGATCATTGTGGACGAGCGGATGATGGTGCTGGGAGCACGCGTCGCGGAGATCGAGGCCCTCTACACCTGCGTTCTGGAGACCGGCGATCCGCGCGCGAGGCGGCGGCTGCTGGCCGAGCTGGCGAGGGCGGGCACCCGGCTCTCCGCCGACGCGTCGACGGGCCCCTCCGGGCGGGGCGCGGGCCCGAGCCCGCGGCTGCGCCGCCGCATTGTCCGCGCGCGGCGCACCGCCGACTGGATCATCTCCCGCACCGACGGCCGGAGTCGCCCCAACTAAGGGCCGCCCCGCGCAACCTCCTCCGGAGCGGCACCGCAGGAGCCGCGCACCCTACGAAGCCGCACCCCGGGTGCGCCCCGCCGGCTGCCGCGACCCACGCGGCCACGCCGCCCGGAGCCGTGCCGTCCGGTGCGGCCCCCGTCGGGCGCCGCACCTACCCGGCTGCGCCGCCCGGAGTGGTGCCGTCCGGTGCGGTCTCTTCGCGCGTCGCGGCCCACCCGGCTGCATCGGCCGAGGCCGCGCCGTTCGGTGGTCCCCGTCGAGCGCCGCGCCTACGCGGCTGCGCCGCCCGGGATCGTGCCGTCCGGTGTGGTCCCGACGGGGGCTGCGGCCTACGCGGCAGCGCCGCCCGGGATCGTGCCGTCCGGTGTGGTCCCGACGGGGGCTGCGGCCTACGCGGCAGCGCCGCCCGGGGTCGTGCCGTGGGGTGTCGCGTCGTCCGGGACGGGTGGGAGGACGAGGTCCTGGCCGGCGCGCAGCGCGACGGCGACGCGGTCGCGGAGGGCGGTCTCGGCGCGGTGGGCGTCCTCGGCCATGCCCCGGATCTCGGCGCCCGCCATCGCGTCGCCCGCGGTCCCCGCGAGCAGGTCGCGGTAGCGGGCGTTCTGCTCGGGGAGCGCCTGGATCACCCGCGACTCGTGGTAGGCGTCGTCGGTCTCGCGGGCGCGGCGGGCGTAGCCCTCCAGCGCCTCGATCCGCTGCGTCACCGAGCGGACCGACAGCGCGAGCGCGCGGTCCTGCGGCTCCAGCAGGGCGCGGACGCTCTCCGAGAGCCGCTCGGGACGCATCGCGGCGCGTTCGCGGCGGAGCCGGGTGTGCTCGGCGAGGGCCTCCGCGATCGCCCATTCCTGCCGGGGCAGGACGACCCGGTTGTTGACGGCGTCCAGCAGCCCGGCGCCGTGGGCCTGCGAGCCGAGGACGGCGTCGACGGCGCGCTGGGCGCGCACCAGCAGCCGCGCGGCGGGCCGGTCGAAGTCGGCGGCCAGCAGGTAGCGGCCGTGGTGGTCGCGCGCGGTGCGGGCGGCGGCGGGCTCGCGGACGTGGCGCAGCGCGCCGAGCACCCAGCCGGCGAAGCTCACCCCGGCCAGCGCGGCGGCGACCTCGGGCCATCCGAGGAGGATCAGCGCGATCTGGAGGGCGGGCGTGAGCATCATCGCGAGGACGGGCAGCCGCCCCCATCGCGCCGCGTCGCCGAGCAGTTCGTCGTGGTCGAGGGAGGCGATGAAGAACAGCCGCAGCCAGCCGCCCGGCAGGACGCCGTAGAACAGCGCGAACGCCGGGATCCACACGAGCCGCGCGGCGGCGGTGGCGGGGCTCAGCCGCGGGCGCGGCGGCGCGGGCGCGCTCGCCGGGACGAGCCGCTCGGGCGACCCGGTGAGCAGTGCGCGGTCGGCCTCCGCGATGTCGGGATCGACGACGGGACGGGGACGGCATTCGTCGTTCATCGGCACTCCCCACCGTGTTCCTGGGGCATTCGCCCGCGTGTTCTACCGTGCTACCACGGGTATCCGCGCACCCTCCAGATTGTCACGGGATCCGAACATTCACCGGGGCCCGTCCGGTGATACCCGCATTCCCCCGGTCCATTTAGCCGCCGCCTAAATGACTGCCTGGACGGACCGTTCCGGGGTGGGGTGTACGGCATGACCGTCGCCCTCGCCGTGATCCTCGCCGGAGTCCTGCACGCCATCTGGAACGCCATCGCCAAGGGCGCGGCCGACCGCTGGGCGACCTTCGCCCTGATCGGGCTCGGTCAGGCCATCGCCGTCGCGCCGCTGCTGGCTCTCGGCCTCATCCCCGACCGGGGCGCGTGGCCGTGGCTCGCGACGTCGGTCGCCGTGCACATCGTGTACATGGGACTGCTGCTGAAGTCGTACGAGCTGGGTGATTTCGGGCAGGTGTACCCGCTGGCGCGGGGCAGCGCGCCGCTCGTCGTCGCGCTGGTGGCGGCGTTCGGGCTCGGCGAGCGCCCCTCCCCCGCGCAGGCCGCGGGGATCGCCGCGGTCTGCGGCGGGCTCGCGGTGCTGGCCTTCGCCGGACGCGCCGCCGAGACGCCCCACGACCCGCGCGCGGTGGCGGCGGCGCTGCTCACCGGCGCGGCGATCGCGTCCTACACGCTGGTGGACGGCGTCGGGGTGCGCGCGGCGGGCGGGGTGCTGCCCTACACGGCGTGGCTGTTCGGGCTGCAGGGGCCGGTGACGGTCGCGGCCGTCATCGCGGTCCGGGGCACGAGGACGATCACCCGGCTGGACCGGCGGCAGTGGCTGACCGGCCTGGCCGGGGCGCTGATCGCGGTCACCGCGTACGGGATCGTGCTGTGGGCGCAGACGCGCGGGGCGCTGGCCTCGGTGGCGGCGCTGCGCGAGACCGGGGTGGTGTCGGGGGCGGTCATCGGCGCGGTGTTCTTCTCCGAGCGGCTCGGGCCCCGGCGGATCGCGGCGGCGTGCGTCGTCGCGACGGGCGCCGTCCTGATCACCGTGCACTAGGGGCGGGCGAGGGCCCGGCGGAGGGCGGCGGCGACGGCGTCCGGCGTGGGGGCCCGCAAGGTCGCGGCGAGGTGCGCGTCGGGCCGGACGACCCAGACCTCTCCGGGGCGCAGGCCGAGGGCGGCGGCGAGCCCGCCCGACGGATCGAGGTCGGCGACCCGCAGCGCCCGCAGCGGGACGTCGGTGATGCCGGCGGCGAGGTCGTCCTCGACGCCGGGGGTGAGCAGCAGGGTGAAGCCGTCCCGCAGCAGTTCGCGGAGGCGGCCGCCCGGCAGCGGGGCGTCCGGCACGATCACGCCGGGCGCGGGCGGGTGGACGGCGCCCTTGGGCGGGCGTCCGGTGGGCGGCCGCGCCGGGTCGGGCGTGGTCAGCGGCGACGCGGTGTACCAGAACGGCTCGGCGAACCGTCCGGAGTCGACCGCCCCGACGGCGGCGGGGTCGGCGGCGGCGCGCTCCAGCGCGCCGGCGCGGGCCGCGTGCTCCCGTTCGGTCTGCGGGGCGAGGAAGCGCATGGTCGCCGTCGTCACGTCGAGGTTCTCCAGGGCGGCGGCGCGGCGTTCGGCGTCGTAGCTGTCGAGCAGGGCGGGCGGGGCCCAGCCGCGCAGCACGAACGCGACCTTCCAGGCGGCGTTCTCCGCGTCGGGGACGCCGGAGTTCAGTCCCCGGGCGCCGAACGGCGCGTACTGGTGGGCGCAGTCCCCCGCGAGCAGGACGCGCCCGGCCCGCATCCGGTCGGCGACGCGGGAGTGGAAGGTGTAGACCGACGCCCAGACCACCTCGTACGGGCGGGAGCCGATGATCTGCCGGATGCGGCGGTCGAGCGCGGCGCCGGTCTCGGCGGCCAGTGAGAAGTCGGGCGGCACCTGCCAGTCGATCCGGTAGCAGGAGTCGGGGCACGGGTGGATGAGCACCTGGCGGCCGGGGTTCCAGGGCGGGTCGAAGTAGAAGCGGCGCTCGCGCTCGCGGCCGGGCAGGTCGGCGCGCAGGTCGACGATGAGGAACCGGTCCTCGAAGCTCTCGCCCGGCAGGCCGATGCCGAGGGACTCGCGCAGTTCGGGACGTCCGCCGGAACAGCAGATCACATAGGGGGCGCGGACGGACGAGCCGTCCGCGCACCGCACGGTCACGCCGTCGCCGTCCTCGTCGAGGGCCGTGACCTCGCTGCCCCACCGGACCTCCACGAGCGGCTCGGCGGCGGCGCGCTCGTCCAGCAGCCGCTCCGTGCGGGCCTGGGAGATGTTCACGCAGGGCGGCAGCGTCCCGGGGTCGTCGAACGTCCAGGAGAACAGCTCGCGGTCGCGGTGGTAGGTGCGCGCGGTCGTCCACGCGAGCCCCTCGCGGGCGATGGCGCCCGCCCCGGCCGCCGCCCAGATGTCGAGGACGTCGCCCTGCTGGCAGATCGACCGCGATCCGGCCTCCACGCGGCGCGGGCGGCGTTCGAGGACGACCGAGGGCACGCCCCACCGGGCGAGCAGCAGCGCGGCGGTCAGCCCGACCGGACCCGCGCCGACCACGGCGACGGGCGCGGCGGCGGCGCCCATCAGTCCTGGAGCTCCGCCCAGACCCGCCGGTCGCGTTCGGCCGTCCAGACGCGGGGGCGCTCGACGCCGTCCAGCTCGTCCCAGAGGCGGGAGACGTCGAACGGCAGGCAGTGCTCGAAGATCGGCCAGCCGCCGTAGTCGGGCGCGAGCGCGGCGTGGACGGCGGCGAAGGCGTCCTTCAGCGTGCCGCCCCGCTCGCGGACGCGGCCGGTCTCGCGAAGCATCGTCTCCAGGAACCCGCGCGTCTGGTCGATCGCGGCGCGGGCCTCGGCGCGGCCGTGCGCGACGGCGCCGCGCCCGCCGACGAGGGTCTCGGCGCCGAACGAGGCGACGTGGTCGAGGGTGCCCGTCGCCCACTCGCGGTGGAAGGCGTCGCCGGTGTAGAGCGCGGCCTGCGTCTCGACCAGGTCGCCCGCGAACAGGACCCTGTGCTTGGGAAGCCACGCGACGATGTCGCCCTCGGTGTGGCCGCGTCCGCAGTAGGCGAGGTCGAGGTCGCCCCGGTCGCCGCCGAGGTCGATGGTCAGGGTGCTGGAGAAGGTGAGGGTCGGCCGGGTGAGCCCGGGGATGGTCTCCGGCTCGCGGAACAGCCGGGGCATTCGCCCGAACTCCGACGCCCAGTCCTGCTCGCCGCGCTCGGCGATCAGCGCGCGGGTCCGGTCGTGCGCGATGATCACCGGCGCGTGGAAGGCGCTCGCGCCGAGCGTCCGGACCGCGTGGTAGTGCGACAGCACGAGGTAGCGGATCGGCTTGTCGGTGTGGGTGCGCAGCACGGCCAGCCAGTCGCGGGCCGCGGCCGGGGTGGCGAGGGCCTCGAAGCAGACGAGGAAGTCCTCGCCCTCGACGGCGCCGATGTTCGGATCGCCCTCGGCCGTGAGCGCGTACACCCCGTCGGCCAGGACCTCCAGCGTCTGCGTCTTGTCGTCCAGGTCGGCGGACGACGCGAACGGTCTGGGCATGCTCGGCCCCCTCGCACTCGTGGCCGCCCCGGGTCGGCCCCGGGAGCGGGCCGTTCACGCGCGTGGTCGGCTTCCACGCGATCACATTTCACGCGCAGGTTTACATTCCACACCGGTGCGGTGCATAACCATCCCGATCACGATCAGCCCGGCGGCCGTTCCCGGCGGGGCGGACCGGGTAGAAAGATCGCTAACCGGATGCGGGCGAGCGGGGGGAGGCACGCGTGGGCGCCGTCCTCGGGCTGGTGGCCGTCCTCGTGCTGACGGTGGCGACCGGCTACTTCGTGGCGCAGGAGTTCGCGTTCGTCACCGCCGACCGGCCGCTGCTCGACCAGCGCGCCGCCGAGGGCGACCGCGCGGCGGCGCGGGCGGTGCGGGTGATGGAGCGGTTGTCGTTCATGCTGTCGGGCGCGCAGCTCGGGATCACGGTGACGGCCCTGGTGGTCGGGTTCATCGCCAAGCCTGCGCTCGCCGACCTGATCGGCCCGGCGCTGCGGGCGGCGGGCGTGCCGGCGGGCGCGTCGGGCGGCGTGGCGGTGGCGCTGGGGTTCGCGCTGGCCACGATCGTGCAGATGGTGCTGGGCGAGCTGTTCCCGAAGAACCTGGCGCTCGCGCGGGCGGAGCCGCTGGCGCGGGCGCTCGCCGCGTCCACGCTGGTCTACCTGGCGGTGGCGGCGCCGCTGATCCGGTTCTTCGACGCGTCGGCGAACCGGCTCGTCCGGGCCGCCGGGATCGAGCCGGTGGAGGAGCTGCACCACGGCGCGACGCTGGAGGAGCTCGGGCACATCATCGGCGAGTCGGGCGAGCAGCTCGGCGAGGGGCACGCCGACCTCCTCGAACGCGCGCTGGCCTTCTCCGACCGCGACGCCGAGGAGGTGATGGTGCCGCGCGTCGACGTGGTGACGGTGCCGGCGTCCGCGCGGGCGGCCGAGCTGACCGACGTCATCACGGCGGGCGGGCACTCGCGCTACCCGGTCCTCGGCGAGCGGGTGGACGACGTCGTCGGCGTCGTCGGCCTGGACGAGCTGGTCAGGCTGGACCCGGGCGAGGCGGAGAGCGTCCCGGTCGGCGCGATCGCGCGCCCGCCGCTGCTGGTGCCCTCCTCGCTGCCGCTGCCGGACGTGGTGTCGCGGCTGCGGGACGCGGCGGTGCCGCTGGCCTGCGTGGTCGACGAGTACGGCGGCTTCGCCGGGATCGTCACCTGGGAGGACGTCGCGGAGGAGCTGGTCGGGGAGATCGCCGACGAGCACGACGCCGAGGAGGACCTCGCGGTCCGGCGCGGCGAGTGGTGGACGACCGACGCGGGCCTGCGGGTCGACGAGGTCGCGCACGAGACCGGCGTCGCGCTGCCCGAGGGCGACTACGAGACCGTCGCGGGCCTGCTGCACCAGCGGCTCGGCCGGGTCGCCATGCCCGGCGACGTCGTCACCGTCGAGCTGGAGCCCGCCCGGCTGGACGAGCCGCCGCGCGCCGCCGTCGTGGAGGTGCTGACGATCCGCCGCCACGTCCCGGAACTGATCCGCATCCGCACCGTGGAGGGGGAGCGGGAGTGAACCTCGCGCTGGGCGCACCGGTCACGCTGGCGCTGCTGGCCGGCAACGGGTTCTTCGTCGCCACCGAGTTCGCGCTGGTGGCGGCCAGACGCCCCCGGCTGGAGCGGGCCGCCGCGCGCGGCAGCCGGGCGGCGGGCGCGGCGGTCGCGGGCATCTCCGAGCTGTCGCTGACGCTCGCGGGCGCGCAGCTCGGCATCACGATGTGCTCGCTCGGCCTCGGCCTGGTGTCGGAGCCGGTGTTCGCGGGCACGCTGGCGCCGCTGTTCCACGCGGCCGGGCTGCCGTCCGGCGGCGCGCACGCGGTGGCGTTCGTGCTGGCGCTCGGCCTGGTGACGTTCCTGCACATGGTGGTCGGGGAGATGGCTCCGAAGTCGTGGGCGATCGCCGGCCCGGAGCGCTCGGCGACCATCCTCGGGCTGCCGTTCCGCGCGTTCACGGCGCTCGTGCGGCCGGTGCTGGCGGCGCTGAACGGGGCCACGAACCTGCTGCTGCGCGCGGTCGGCGTCGCCCCGGACGGGTCGCGGGAGGTCTCGCGCACCCCCGAGCAGCTCCGCCGCATCGCCGAGGAGTCGCGGCGGCTCGGGCTGATCGAGGAGGCCGACCTGTCGCTGCTCACCGCCGCGCTGGACGCCCCGCGCGCCCCGCTGGCCGAGCTGGTCATCCCGGTGGCGGAGATCGTGTCGGTGCCCGCCTCGGCGAGCCCGCAGGACGTGCTCGACACCGCCGTCCGCACCGGCTGCACGCGGATCATGGTGCGCGGCGACGCGTTCCCGGGCGAGGCGCCGGCGGGGCGGGGCGAGGCGCGGATGGTGCACGTCCGGGACGCCTACGTGGCGCGGGCCCGGGGCCGGGACACGACCGCCGGCGAGCTGGCGCACCCGGTGCCCGCGCTGCCGGTCGGCACGCCGGTCGGCCGGGCGGTCGCGGTGCTGCGCGACCACCACAGCAGGCTCGGCGTGGCGACGGCGCCCGACGGCCGCGTCGTGGGCCTGATCAACCTGGACGACCTGCTCACCACCCTGCTCACCCCGGCCTGAACCCACGGCAGCCGTCAACATCGGTTGACATGGCCCCTGATGTCAACCTACATTGACAGCCATGAGCGATGGAGTGACGCTCGCCCGGGAGGCGGGCAGCAAGGACCCGGCGGTGGGGCTGCGGGCCGTCCGCGCGCTCCGCGAGCTGGCCGAACGCCTGGAGGCGCTCCAGGTCGCGAGCGCCCGCGAGCGCGGCTGGTCCTGGCAGGAGATCGCGGTGTGCCTCGGTGTCAGCAGGCAGGCCGTCCACAAGAAGCACGGCGGCGGTCGCCGCCTTCTCAAGAAGGAGCGGTAGGGGATGTTCGAGCGTTTCACCGAGGGTGCCCGGCGGGCGGTCGAGGGCGCGCAGGAGCAGGCGCGCGCGCTGGGCCACCACCATGTCGGCACCGAGCACCTGCTGCTGGCCCTGCGCGCCGGCGGCGACGCCACGGTGGCGCCGCTCGGGCGGCACGGCCCGGACGCCGCCGACCTGCGCGCCCGGATCGTCCGGGCGGCCGGGGAGCCGCTCGACCCCGAGGCGCTGCGGGCCATCGGCATCGACCTGGACGCCGTCCGGCAGGCCACCGAGGAGACCTTCGGCGCGGGGGCGCTGGACGTCCCGGCCGGGGCGGGCCGTCCGCGCGGCGTGCTCCGGGGGCACATCCCGTTCACCCCCGACGCGAAGAAGTCCCTCGAACTGAGCCTCCGGCAGGCGATCCGGCTCAAGCAGAAGCGCATCGCCGCCGGGCACCTCCTGCTCGGCCTCCTGCACGACGAGTCGTTCCGCTCGGCGCGGCTGCTGGTCGGCGCCGGGGTCGACCTCGGGGAACTCCGGGCAGACATCACAGGGCTGCTCACGTCCAAAGCCGCCTGATCTGTGGTTGTTTAAGGTCCATGGCCGATCTTGTGGTGTCGTTGAAGGACCGCATTCCCGCCGAACGGGTCGTGACCGACCCCGGCGTCACCGCCGCGTACGCGCGGGACGAGGCGCCCTGGGCGCCCTACGGAACGCCCGCCGCGCTCGTGCGCGCCCAGTCCGTGGAGGACGTGCGGGCCGTGGTCGAGCTCTGCGCCGAGCACGGCGTCCCCGTCGTCCCGCGCGGCGCGGGCACCGGCCTGTCGGGCGGCGCCAACGCCCTGGAGGGCTGCGTCCTGCTCTCGCTGGAGCGGATGAACGAGATCATCGAGATCGACCCGGTCGAGCGGCTGGCGGTCGTCCAGCCGGGCGTGGTGAACGACGACCTGCGCAAGGCGTGCGCGGAGCACGGCCTGTGGTACCCGCCGGACCCCTCCAGCTCGCCCTGGTCGACGATCGGCGGGAACGTCGCGACCAACGCGGGCGGGCTCTGCTGCGTCAAGTACGGCGTGACCCGCGACTACGTGCTGGCCGTACAGGCGGTGGTAGGGCGCGGCGAGGTGGTCCGGCTCGGCCACCGCACCGCCAAGGGCGTCACCGGCTACGACCTGTGCGGCCTCATGGTCGGCTCGGAGGGCACGCTCGGCGTGGTCACCGAGGTGACCGTGCGGCTGCGGAGCGCCCGCGCGGCCGAGCGCACGATCGTCGGCTCGTTCCCCGACCTCCAGACCGCGGGCAAGGCGGTCGGCGCCGTCACCGCCGCCGGGATCGTCCCGAGCGCGCTGGAGCTGGTCGACCGGCACGTCCTGCGCGCGGTGGACGAGTGGCGCAACATGGGCCTGTCCGACGACGCGGAGGTGCTGCTGCTCGGCCGCACCGACCTGCCGGGCGAGGCGGGCGAGGCGGAGGCCGACGCGATGGTGCGGCTGTTCGAGGAGGCCGGGGCGAACTGGGCCGTCCGCTCCACCGACGAGGAGGAGGCCGACGCGCTGTTCGAGGCGCGGCGGCTCGCCTACCCGGCGATGGAGCGGCTCGGCCCCGTGCTGACCGACGACGTGTGCGTGCCCCGCGCGCTCCTCCCGGAGATGCTCACCCGCGTCGAGGCCGCCGCCGTGGAGAACGACGTCCACATCGCCAACGTCGCGCACGCCGGTGACGGCAACCTGCACCCGATGATCATCGTCCCGGCCGACGACGAGGCGGCCCGCGTCCGCGCCGTCCGCGCCTTCGACCAGATCATCGCGGGCGCGCTCGACCTCGGCGGCACCGTGACCGGGGAGCACGGCGTCGGGCTGCTCAAGCGGCGCGGCCTGCACGACGAGCTGGACCCGGCCGTCGTCGCCCTGCACCACGCGGTCAAGGCGGCGCTCGACCCGGCGGGGATCTTCAACCCGGGGAAGGTCTTCGGCGACCCGTCCTGACCGCCTCAGCGCCGCCCGCCGAGCCCGGTGAGCGCGGCGACGCAGGCCGCCCGGCGCGTCGCGTCCCGCGGGTACCGCCGCCGGCACTCCGCCGTGATCCACGCGGGTGTCGGCGGCGGCCCGTCGGGCGGGCGGCGCGTGGAGCGCGGACGCGGCGCCGGGCGCGGCCGCGGCACCCGGGGAGCGGGGCGCGCGGACGCCCCGGCCGGGGCCTTCCGCTCGGCGCGCGACGGGACGCCGGACGTCCGGGGCCGGACCGGTGTGCCGTCCGGTTCCCGGGTCCGCGTCGTGGACGCGGCGGGCGGCGAGGGCGCGCCCTCTGGCGACGGGACCGAGGGCGGCGGCGCCGCCGGGGTCGTCGGGACGGCGCCCGGGGTGAGCCGGTGCGCCGGGGACGGGCGCAGCAGGCCGGAGGCGAGGATCAGCACGATCCCGGCCGCGAGCACGACCCCGACCGCGACCGCCGGCAGGGACGAGCGGGACCGGAGCAGGCGACGGGACGGGGGTGCGGGCGCGGCGCGCGTGTACTCCGAGGGCGGACAGCGCGGCGGCGGGTTGTCGCGGGAATGGCGCACCCTCCGATGGTCACGCTGGGTGCGTGCTCAGGCACACAGAATCGCCATGACCGTTGCCACCTCGATACACACGGGCGCCCTTCACGCGTTCAGCGGCCGGCCAGCAGCTCCACGACGGGCGCGAACGCCTCCGCGAACGGCGCGGGCACCGTCACGTACGAGACGCCCAGCTCGTCCCGGCGGCGGCTGAGCGTGCCGGCCATCTCCCGCGGCGTGCCGGTCAGCATCGCGATGGACCCGGACGAGGCCAGGTCCGCCGCGTCCACGCCCATCCGGCCCCGCAGCCATCCGGGGATCTCGTCGCCGACGACGTGCACGCTCGTGCACAGCTCCAGCTCGTCGAACCGCTCCCCCGCCGCGTCGCGGACGACGCCGACCAGCTCGGCGAGGCCGTCCTCGCCGGTGAGCGGCGGGACGCCGAACGCGACCGTGCCCGCCCGGCGCGCGGCCAGCGCCAGCATCCGGGGCCGGGACGCGGCGACCAGCACGTGCGGGGTGCCGCCGGTCCCGCCGTACAGGCCCTCGGCCGGGTGCTCGACCGCGTCGAGCACCCGCTCGACCTGCGCGAGGCGCTCGGCGCCCGAGCCGTAGGGGACGCCCAGCACGGCCGCGTCGCCCTCGCCGCCGGGCCGCCCGGCGCCGATCCCGAGCTCGAACCGGTCGCCGGTGACGAACGCCAGCGACGCCGCCTCCCACGCCACCGCGTTCGCCGGGCGGGTCGCGGTGTTGACCACGAAGGTGCCGACGCGCAGGGACGTCGTGACGGCCGCCGCCGCGGCCAGGGACGCGGCGGGCGCCGGGGTCGCGACGGTGTCGGCGGTCAGCAGCGTCGCGAAGCCGAGATCCTCGCCCCGCCGCGCCAGCGCCGCCCACTCCCGCCCGTCCCGGGCGCCCGCCCCCACCAATCCGAACCGGAAGAGTCGCTGTGTCATGACCCCATTCTGAGTGAGCGCTCACTCATTCGTCAAGCCGCGCATCACGACCCGCGGCGTCCACCCGGGTCAGAGCGGGTTCACGGTGAAACGGCGCAGCTCCAGCGCCGGGTTCTTCTTCCGGACGGCCGCGACCCGCTCCGAGGAGACCTCCCCGGAGGTCACGCCGGGCCCCTCGCCCAGCGACGCCACGACCACGCCCATCGGGTCGATGATCATGCTGTTGCCCGCGCCGGTCGGCGCGCACTGCCCGGCGGCGGCCACGTAGATCGTGTTCTCGATCGCGCGGGCCCGCGCCAGCGTGCGCCAGTGGTCCTCCTTGAGCGGGCCCGGCACCCACTGCGCGGGCAGCGCGAGGACGTCGGCGCCCGCGTCCACGATCCGGCGCGTCACCTCGGGGAAGCGGACGTCGTAGCAGGTCTGCATGCCGAACGTCACGCCGTCCACCGTGAAGGTCTCCGGGTCGCCGATCCCGCCGGGCCGGACCAGCGTCGACTCCTTGTACCCGAACGCGTCGTACAGGTGGATCTTGCGGTACACCGCCGCGACCTCCCCGTCCGGACCCGCGGCGACGAGCGCGTTGGCGATCCGGTCCGGGTCGTCGAGCCGCTCGTTCAGACCCGCGACGACGTAGGCGCCGTGATGGCGTGCCGCGTCCTTCAGCGCGCCGACGAACGGGCCGTCCAGCGGCTCGGCGGAGTCCAGGAACCGCTGGTCCATCCGCGACGCCGTGAACAGGGCGAACTCCGGCAGCACGACGACCCGCGCGCCGCCGCCGACCGCCTCGTCCACCAGCTTGCGGACGGTGGCCGTGTTCTCGGCCTTGTCCTCGCCGGGCGCGTACTGCCCCACCGCTACCTGCACCACCGCGTTCCCTCCCAACACCGTCACAGCCGGTTCACGGCCGTCACATGGATGACGGCCTCGCCTTCCTGGTCCGATCCCGCGAGGTCGACCTCGGCGGAGATCCCCCAGTCGTGGTCGCCCTCAGGATCGTCGAACACCTGCCGGACGCGCCACAGCGCGTCCTGCGGCACCTCCTCGATCTGGAGCAGCTTCGGCCCGCGCGCGTCGGGCCCGGTCAGCAGCTCCTCGTGCTCGGCGAAGTAGCCGTCCATCGCCTCCCGCCACCCGTCGGCGCCGAAGTCCGGGTCCAGCTCGGCCAGGTCGCCGTACCGCTCGATCGCGGCCAGCTCCACCCGCCGGAACAGCGCGTTGCGCACCAGCACCCGGAACGCCCGCGCGTTCGCGGTCACCTTCGTGACCCGCTCCTCGATCGGCTCGTCCACCTCCTCGGAGGGGTTGGCGAGCTGCTCCCACTCGTCCAGCAGGCTGGAGTCGACCTGCCGGACCAGCTCGCCCAGCCACTCGATCAGGTCGATCAGGTCATCGGTCTTGATCGACTCCGGGACCGTCTGCTGGAGCGCCTTGTAGGCCCCCGACAGGTACCGCAGGACGAGCCCCTCGCCCCGCGCCAGCTCGTAGAACCCGATGTACTCGGTGAACGTCATCGCCCGCTCGTACATGTCGCGGACCACCGACTTCGGACGCAGCGGATGGTCGCCCACCCACGGATGCCCCGCCCGGTAGATCTCGTACGCGGCGTCCAGCTCGTCCTCCAGCGGCTTCGGGTGGTCGACGTCCTGGAGCAGCTCCATCCGCTCCTCGTACTCGACGCCCTCGGCCTTCATCTCCGCGACGGCCTCGCCGCGCGCCTTGTTCACCTGCGCCGCGAGGATCTGGCGCGGGTCGTCCAGCGTCGCCTCGATCACCGACAGCACGTCCAGCGCGTACGAGGGCGACGCCGGGTCCAGGATCTCGAACGTCGCCAGCGCGAACGTCGACAGCGGCTGGTTGAGCGCGAAGTCCTCCTGGAGGTCCACGGTGATCCGCGCGTACCGTCCCGCGTCGTCGGGCTCGGGCAGCACCTCCACGACCCCGCCCGCCAGCAGCGACCGGTAGATCGCGATCGCCCGCGAGATGTGCCGCCGCCGCGCGGCGGGCTCCTCGTGGTTGTCGGTCAGCAGCCGCTTCATCGCCTGGAACGCGTTGCCCGGACGCGCGATCACCGACAGCAGCATCGCGTGGCTGACCTGGAACCGGGACCGGAGCATCTCCGGCTCGGCCTCCTGCAGCTTGCGGAAGGTGTCCTCGTCCCACCCGACGAACCCCTCCGGCGGCTTCTTGCGCTGGACCTTCCGCCGCTTCTTCGGGTCGTCCCCCGCCTTCGCGAGCGCCTTCTCGTTCTCCACCACGTGGTCGGGCGCCTGCGCCACCACGAACCCGACGGTGTCGAACCCGGCGCGCCCGGCCCGCCCCGCGATCTGGTGGAACTCCCGCGCCCGCAGCCGCCGCACCCGGTGCCCGTCGTACTTGCTCAGCGCGGTGAACACCACCGTCCTGATCGGGACGTTGACGCCGACGCCCAGCGTGTCCGTCCCGCAGATGACCTTCAGCAGCCCCGCCTGCGCCAGCCGCTCCACCAGCCGCCGGTACTTCGGCAGCATCCCCGCGTGGTGCACCCCGATCCCGTGCCGGACGAACCGCGACAGGTTCCGCCCGAACTTCGTCGTGAACCGGAAGTTCCCGATCAGCTCGGCGATCCGGGCCTTCTCCGCCTTCGTGCACACGTTGATGCTCATCAGCGCCTGCGCCCGCTCGATCGCCGCCGCCTGCGTGAAGTGCACCAGGTAGATCGGCGCCTTCTGCTCGGCCAGCAGCTCCTCGATCGTCTCGTGCAGCGGCGTCACCCGGTAGTCGTAGATCAGCGGCACCGGCCGCTCCGCCGAGGTCACCAGCGCGGTCGGACGGCCCGTCCGGCGCGTCAGGTCCTTCTGGAAGAAGGCGACGTCCCCGAGCGTCGCCGACATCAGCAGGAACTGGGTCCTGGGCAGCTCCAGCAGGGGGATCTGCCAGGCCCAGCCCCTTTCGGGCTCGGCGTAGAAGTGGAACTCGTCCATCACCACCACGCCGATGTCGGCGTCGGCGCCGTCCCGCAGCGCCATGCTGGCGAGCACCTCCGCCGTGCAGCACACGA
This sequence comes from Actinomadura litoris, assembly GCF_009733595.1. GTDB lineage: Bacteria > Actinomycetota > Actinomycetes > Streptosporangiales > Streptosporangiaceae > Spirillospora > Spirillospora litoris. The sequence continues at coordinate 299,312 of NZ_WOFH01000007.1, forward strand.
TCGGCGCGTCCGCGTTCACGCTCGCGTCCCCGGTCATCATGCCGACGTTCTCGCGCCCGAACATCTCGCACAGGTCGAAGAACTTCTCCGACACCAGCGCCTTGATCGGCGCCGTGTAGAACCCCACCTGATCCTTGCCGAGCGCCGCGAACAGCGCCCCCGCCGCCACCAGGCTCTTCCCCGACCCGGTCGGCGTCGACAAGATCACGTTGGCGCCGGAGACCACCTCGATGAGCGCCTCCTCCTGCGCGGGATACAACGTGATCCCGCGCCCCGACACCCATCTCTCGAACGCCTCGAACAGCGAATCGGGATCGGCGTCGTTTCCGGTAGGCAGCTCATCGATAAGACTCACCCCTCCATCCTGCCCCTGTCGGGCTACTCCCCGCGTCACCCCCTCCCCCTCCACGCCAGCATCGCGGCCCAAAGCCCGACCCCGGCCGCCACCACATTGAGCACTCCCCCGGCCACCGGGGCCAGCCCGACGATCGTCCCCACGTCCACCACTCCCGTCGCTCACTCGCAGACAGAAGCAGCCTGCGCCGCCGGGACCATCGCCGTCCGTGCGCCAGCGTGACACGGCGTCGACCATGGGGGATCACGCCCTTGACCTGTGATTTTCTGGAGAAGGATGGCACGCGAGCGCACACCCGCCGCATGCGTTCAGCGCTTTCTGGGGAGCCTCCGCATCGCGTCGGCGATGCTCTCGTCGACGTCCGGGACGTCCATGCCCAACCACCGCAGCCGCTCCGCCGCGTCCCGCACACTCATCCCGGCCTTCCGCGAGACGGTGAGCAAGTGGAACAGGTTCACCGGATCCCTATGGTTGAGCCACGCGATCACCCCGTTGCGAACAGCGCGGAGCAGCACGATGTCGGCCGGATCTGGAAGCTCCGAGCCCGACACGTCCATCCCCAAGCCTGCCAACCGGTCGGCTACGTAGCGAATGGAGGCACCGGACGTACCGAAGACTCGGACGAGGTGCCAACCCGGTACGGGCGCCGCCGCATCAAGCCAGGGAGGCTCGCCATCGGAGTCTTCCGAGAGCATTTGCAAAGCTCTCTCGTCAATCGCATCAGAGATATCGGCCGGTGACACGGCCACATGCATGCCGTACGCCGAGAGCCGTTCCACGACTCGGCCGGGAGCGGTTCCGGTCCTGCCGCTCACCACGGCCACGTGCGGGAGGAGGACAGGTTCCGCAGGGCGCCACCAAGGCGACAGCGTGTGCACCTCACGCCCGAGTATTTGGAGGTCCCCGGGTTCGATGCGGTCCGGCAGGCGGTCCGGAACCTCGATCCCGTAGCCTGCAAGCCGCGAGGCGACGTCACGGACCGGCCGATTCAGTCGGAGGGCGGCCCGAAGGAGATGGATCGCGTGAAGCGGACCGCTCCCGTCGTATTCTCCTTTCTCCCTCCACGTGAGCTTCCAGCCGAAGAGAACTGCGTCTTCAGCATCAGGCCGATCGGGCAGCGAGCGGGGATCAGTGATGAAGCCGAACTCCTCCAGCCTGCGGCATACCTCGGCGATCGGGATGTCAAGTTCCCGAGCGCATCGAACGAGATGCGAAGCCGGCAGCGATCGACCGTTATGCAGAATCCAGTCCATGGCGCCCTCCTGCCAGGAGAGAAGGCGCAGGTCTGCTTCCGACGGTTCAGTGGGAGCCATCTGAGATGCGGCCACCTGGAAGCCGTAGCCTTCCAGCCGTTCCCGCAACTCGGAGAGACCAACGCCGAACCGGACGGCGATTGCCGCGATGTGACCGACGGGCACCACCTCCGAGGTAGCCAGCCATTCGGGCCCGCCGGTCTGGCTCAGGCTCAGCAGGGCGAGATCGAGATGACCGCCGTGCTGCTCCGCCGAGAACCTTTCTGGGTCCAGCTCATGAATGCCCAACTCGACAGCCCGCTGGGCCGCTTCACGTGGAGAGGTGCCGAGCAGCTTGGCTGTCCAGAGGACATGCCCTGGAGAGACACGGAGATCATTTCGCGCCCAGCTCCAGGCCGCCACCGGGAGGTCGTCTTGAGTGCTGCGACCACCGACGTTACTTCCGAGCAGCAACGTGTCGGAAGGCCGTCCCGGAAGGATGTTCTCGATCCGCGGCCGCCTCATCCCTGTAAGGACTCGATCGAAGTCGAATCCGTTGACGATCAGGCGCCATAGCAGCACATGATCCGCGACCTCCCGCCCGAAGTCCCAGCGCCACAGATCCGATGAGTCGCTCGTCTGCCCGTGCGAGATTCGATCATCGGCCCAGACGAGAAAGGAGTCCTGGAGGAAGCAGCCGACGCGGCGGACGTCCAGAGGCCCGATGTCCATCGTGACCTGGCGGCGCAGTTGACCTGCCTTTTCGATGATGAGGTCGGCGAGCCTTGGGCTGGCCGCCGTCACCGCGGCCACCCAGCCGACGTCGAATTCAGGGCGGTCCGCCGACATCAACTCGTCCATGGCGGCGATGAGGAGATGCTCAGCAGTGACCGAAACGTCTGAGAGGACCTGCCGCCGGTCGACGGAGAGCTTCTCGGGCGCGTACTCGCCCGTCAGGTTGACGATGGCGCCGCGCAGCCGTCCGCCCGTGCTGCCCGCGAAGACTCCGCGGCGCACGGCAGGCCGTACGTATAGGCCGTCCACCAGCAAGCCGCCGCCGTTCTCGCACCAGACCACCTGGCCGCCGCGGCCGTCGATCCACGACACGAAATTCCCGTGGACGTCGAGCCCGTCGGGCTCCCACGAGGGGCGGACGCGCTCCTTGAGCACCCCCGGCTCCCACCTCTCGGCCTGGTTTCCGTGTATCGCGCGGGTCTCGAACTCGGCGATGCCGAGCAGCCGCCGCAGTTCCTCAACGCAGGACGGTGACTCCTCCCCCGCACGGAGGAAGAGGCGCACCGAAGTGCCCGCGGGCCGGTCGTCCGGGAGGTGCTCGATGCGGAACAGATGCCCAGGACCGAAGATCGAGACCTTCAGCGTCGGGTGCGGGCGGTGGCCTCGGTCCAGGGGCCGGGTGATGACCTCGATCTCGTCGGCGATCATGAAGTAGCTCAGGACGCCGATGCCGAAGCGGCTGTTGGCGTGGAACGGGATGGGCGGATCGGAGCTCTTCCAGTCGGCGGACTCGACCAGGAACTCGGTGGTGTCGGTGAAGCGGGTTCCCGCCTGGGCGAAGACGTCGGTGAGGACCGCCTCCGTCATGCCGATGCCGTTGTCGAGGCATTCGAGGTAGGCGCGGCCGTTCTCGTCCACGCCCTGGGTGAAGCGGATGCGGCCCTCCCAGTCGTCGGCCCAGTCGCCCTGCCTGCGGTAGGCGAGACGGGCGCGGCGGTAGCGGCAGGCGTCGAGGGCGTTCTGGTACAGCTCGCGGATGGCCAGGCCGCGGTCCTGGTAGAGCTGCTCCCCCATCAGCAGGTCCTGGACGCGGCGCTCGTCGAGCCGGAACCGGCTGACCCGCTGGAAGAGCAGCCGACCGTCGTCGTCGGTGTCGGGACGGACGTCATCCGCCGACGCGCGGGACGGCAGGCGTGTGAGCGCCTGCATGGTGTGGTGGTCCCCGCACCCCTGCCGGATCGCGTAGAGCAAGGCGTCCACCTGGCCCGCGTACTGGCGGAGGCCCTCAAGCTCCGCCGGGTGATGGCAGTCGGCGCGCAGGACGAGGCAGTCCGATTGCAGCACCCATTTCGCGCGGCTCCCCACGGTCTCGCGCAGCTCTGCCAGATCGACCGGGTGCGGGATGCCGAGGTGCCGTGCGACGATCTCAGGGAGCCGGACGAGGTCGATCGTCAGTGCGTAGGCGACCGAGAGCACCTGCCCGATCAGCAGTTCCCGGACGCGCTGCTCGTGCGGCTCGCCAGCGAACAGCACGGTCTCGAACTGCGGCGCGTTCTTGCGGTCGGTGTCGCCCAGTTCGGACAGGTCGAGCCGCAGCGCGGCCAGAAACCGCTGGACGGTCTTCGCGGCCAGCACCTCGTCCCGCATCCGAGGATCGCGGGCGTCCACGGCCGAGAGCAGGTCGCGGACGGTGCTCAGCCGGTAGGACTGCGGAAACCGCACCACCCAGCGGCGGAACAGCCACCAGCCGATCTCGGACGCGGCGGAGTCACGGTCGGGCAGGCGCCGGGCCGTCGCCCGGTCGACCAGTTCACGCCGGCCGCCCAGAAACGTCTCGTACTCGCGGCGCGGCCCGTCACCGCGACCGCTGCCGAGGTCGAGAGGGTCGATCTCGCGAAGTGCGGCGAGCGTGCGGGCCATGTGGGTGTGGTGCAGCAAGGGGACGAGCGTTAACAGCGCCGCCTCGGCCGGGGACAGGTCGCAGGTGGCCTCGGCGAGGGTCGTCCTCAGCAGCCAGTCGGTCCACCTGGTGAAGCGGGCGGCGAGTTCGGTGTCGAGCCAGGGATCGTCGCGCGAACCCGCCTCGGCCTCGGACGAGAGGGCCCCGAGCCGTTCGGCGATCGCGGTCGCCGCCTCCTGGAAGGCCGAGGCGTCGCGCCGCGCGTCGACCAGCGTCCACGCGATGTGCCCCTCCGCCAGGGCGGCCCACGGATGGGAAACGGCGGCGGCCGTGGCCTCCTCGTACAGCCGGACGGCAGCGCGGACATCGGCGTCATCGCCGTCCAGCACCCTGACCAGGGCTTCGACCTGCCGGGCGTCCACCGGGAGCCGCAGCCCGCGCAGCCAGTCGTTGACGTAGGACGCCGATTCGAGGTGCATCTCGGCGGCGATGGCGCGGCGGCTCTTCAGCCCGTTCGCCTGATGGATCCGGTCGAGGAGTTCCAGGAGATGTCGGTGCGGGCCGTCACCGGGCCAGTTCGCCTGGTCGATTCGCTGCCCGCGCCCCATGCCGCCTCCCGTCACCCGCCCCGGGAACCTCTCTACACGTCCCGAAGACGGCGGACCACCCGAATCCGCCAACAGGCCGGAGCAGGCGGGCGGGCGCCCCCGAGACGTGCCAGGGGCGCCCGGGACGTCAGGCGTCCACTTCGGTGCGGTCGCCGCCCCAGAGGGTGTGGAAGGTGCCTTCGCGGTCGGTGCGGCGGTAGGTGTGGGCGCCGAAGTAGTCGCGTTGGCCCTGGGTGAGGGCGGCGGGCAGGCGGTCGGCGCGGAGTGAGTCGTAGTAGGCCAGGGCCGTGGAGAGGCCGGGGGCCGGGACGCCGATGCGGGCGGCGGTGGCGACGACCTCGCGCCAGGCGTCCTGGGCGTCGCCGACGGCCTCGGCGAAGTGGGCGTCGGTGAGCAGGGTCGGGGTGTGCGGGTCGGCCGCGTAGGCGGCGCGGATGCGGTCGAGGAAGCCGGCGCGGATGATGCAGCCGCCGCGCCAGATCGCGGCCATGGACCCGGCGTCGATGTTCCAGCCGTACTCGGCGCTGCCCGCCTGGATCTCGTGGAAGCCCTGCGCGTACGCGACGATCTTGGAGGCGTACAGGGCCTTCTCGACGGCGTCGGCGAAGGAGGAGCCGGCGACCTTCGCGCGGGTCGGGCCGGGCAGGTGGCGGGACGCCTCGCGCAGGACGGCGTGGCCGGAGACCGAGCGGGCGAAGACGGCCTCGGCGATGCCGCCGACGGGGACGCCGAGGTCGAGGGCGGTCTGGACCGTCCAGCGACCGGTGCCCTTCTGCTCGGCCTGGTCGAGGACGACGTCGACGAACGGCTTGCCGGTGGCGGCGTCGGTGTGCGCGAGGACCTCGGCGGTGATCTCGATGAGGTAGGACTCCAGGCGCCCGGTGTTCCAGGTGCGGAAGACCTCGGCGATCTCGGCCGGGGCGAGGCCGGCGGCGTGCCGCAGGAGGTCGTAGGACTCGGCGATCAGCTGCATGTCGGAGTACTCGATGCCGTTGTGCACCATCTTGACGAAGTGCCCGGCGCCGTCCGGGCCGACGTGGGCGCAGCAGGGGTCGCCGTCGACCTTGGCGGAGATGTCCTCCAGGAGCGGGCCGAGCGCCTCGTAGGACTCGGCGGAGCCGCCCGGCATGATGCTGGGGCCGTGCAGGGCGCCCTCCTCGCCGCCGGAGATCCCGGCGCCGACGAAGTGGAGGCCGCGTTCGCGCAGGGCGGCCTCGCGGCGGCGGGTGTCGGCGAAGTGCGCGTTGCCGCCGTCGACGATCATGTCGCCGGGCTCCAGCAGCGGCGCGAACTCCTCGATGACGGCGTCGGTGGGCGCGCCCGCCTTGACCATCACGACGAGGCGGCGGGGCCGCTCCAGGGAGGCCACGAACTCCTCGGGCGTGTCGGCGGGCAGGAACGTTCCCTCGTCGCCGAACTGCTCGACCAGCGCCTTCGTGCGGGCGGAGGTCCGGTTGTGGACGGCGACGGGATGGCCGTGCCGGGCGAGGTTGCGGGCCAGGTTGCGGCCCATCACCGCCAGTCCGGTGACGCCGATGCGGGCCTTCTCCATTGGTTCTCTCCTCCTGGTGTGCGAACCTGGCCGAGGGGTCTTGCGTAGATCATGAACGTCCCGCGAGGTCACAGGCTTCCCATGCGTGAGGGTGTGCCCGCGTGGGAAGGGGCGACCCGTCCGATACATACATTCTCCAGGGGGTGCGGATGCTGGGACTGCCCGACGGGGCTCAGGCGTGTCTGTTCGATCTCGACGGGGTGCTGACCCGGACGGCGGCGGTGCACGCCGCCGCGTGGAAGGAGATGTTCGACGGCTTCCTGCGCGAGCACGCGGAGCGGACGGGCGGGACGTTCGTCCCGTTCGATCCGGTCAAGGACTACGGCGCGTACGTGGACGGCAAGAAGCGCGAGGACGGGACGCGCTCGTTCCTGACCTCGCGCGGCATCACGCTGCCGGAGGGCTCGCCGGACGACCCGCCGGAGCGGGAGAGCGTCCGGGGGCTGGGGAACCGCAAGAACGCCCTCGTCCTTCAGATCATCAAGGAGCGGGGCGTGGAGGTGTTCGACGGGTCGGTCGGCTATGTCCGCGCGGCGCGGGAGGCGGGGCTGCGGACGGCGGTGGTGTCCTCCAGCGCCAACACCGCGCAGGTGCTGGAGACCGTCGGGATCACCGACCTGTTCGACGCGCGGGTCGACGGCGTCACCGCGGCCGAGCGGAACCTGCCCGGCAAGCCCGCGCCCGACATGTTCCTGGAGGGCGCCCGGGAGGTGGGGGTCCCCGCGGAGCGGGCGGTGGTGTTCGAGGACGCGCTGGCCGGTGTCGAGGCGGGCCGCGCGGGCGGGTTCGCCTACGTGGTGGGCGTCAACCGGGTGGACCCGGGCCACGCGGCGGACCTCAGGGAGCACGGCGCGGACGTGGTCGTCGACGACCTGTCCGAACTGCTGGAAGGCGAGTGAACGGGGTGGGCGAGTGAACGAGAGCGAGGCCCAGGGCGCCGCGGATCGTCCGGTGTACCTGGTGGAGCCGTGGTGCGTGCGGGAGCCGGAGCTGCGCCTGGACCGGCTGGCGCAGAGCGAGTCGGTGTTCGCGCTGTCCAACGGGCACCTCGGCATCCGCGGCAACCTGGACGAGGGCGAGCCGCACGGCCTGCCGGGCACGTATCTGAACTCCTTCTACGAGCAGCGGCCGCTGCCGCAGGCCGAGGCCGCCTACGGCTACCCCGAGTCCGGCCAGACGGTGATCAACGTCACCAACGGCAAGGTGATCCGGCTGCTGGTGGACGACGAGCCGTTCGACGTGCGCTACGGCCGCGTCCACCACCACGAGCGGGTGCTGGACCTGCGGGCGGGCACGCTCACCCGGCACGTGGAGTGGACGTCCCCGGCCGACCGGCGCGTCAAGATCACCTCGACCCGGATGGTGTCGCTGACGCAGCGGGCGGTCGCGGCGATCTGCTACGACGTCGAGCCGGTGGACGCGGCGGTCCGCGTCGTCGCGCAGTCGGAGCTGGTCGCCAACGAGGCGCTGCCGGGCGGCGGGCGCGACCCGCGCGCCTCGGCGATCCTGGAGAGCCCGCTGGTCAGCGAGGAGCACGTCGCGAACGGCACGAAGGTGCTGCTGCTGCACCGCACCCGCAAGAGCGGGCTGCGGATGGCGGCGGGGATGTCCCACCACATCGAGGGCCCCGAGTCGATGGCGGTGGACACCGAGAGCTCCCCGGACGTGGGGCGGCTGACGGTCGCGACGCGGCTGGAGCCGGGGCAGCGGCTGCGAATCGTCAAGTACCTGGCCTACGGATGGTCGAGCCAGCGGTCGCGTCCGGCGCTGCACGACCAGGTGGTCGGGGCGCTGGCGGGCGCCCGGCAGACGGGGTGGGACGGGCTGCTGGCCGAGCAGCGCGAGTACCTCGACGAGTTCTGGTGCGGCGCGGACGTCGAGGTGGACGGGGACGCCGAGATCCAGCAGGCGGTCCGGTTCAGCCTGTTCCACGTGTTGCAGGCCGGGGCCCGCGCGGAGCGCCGCATGATCCCGGCCAAGGGGCTGACCGGCCCCGGCTACGACGGCCATACGTTCTGGGACACCGAGACGTTCGTGCTGCCCGTCCTGACCTACACCTCCCCGGGCGCGGCGGCCGACGCGCTGGGCTGGCGGCACATGACGCTGCCGCTGGCGGTCGAGCGCGCGGCCCAGCTCGGCCTGGACGGCGCGGCGTTCCCGTGGCGGACGATCCGCGGCCACGAGTGCTCGGGGTACTGGCCCGCCGGGACGGCCGCGTTCCACATCAACGCCGACATCTCCGACGCCGTGGTCCGGTACGTGGACGCGACGTGCGACGAGCGGTTCGAGCGGGAGGTCGGGGTGGAGGTGGTGGTGGCGACCGCCCGGCTGTGGCGGAGCCTCGGCCACCACGACGTGGGCGGGGTGTTCCGCATCGACGGCGTCACCGGGCCCGACGAGTACAGCGCGGTGGTGGACAACAACGTCTACACCAACCTGATGGCCCGCCGGAACCTGGAGGCGGCGGCCGACATGGCGATGCGCCATCCCGACCTCGCCGACCGGCTGGGCGTGACGAACGAGGAGGCGGCGTCCTGGCGGGACGCGGCGGCGGCGATGCTGATCCCCTACGACGACCGGCTGGGCGTCCACCCGCAGAACGAGAACTTCACCAACCACGCCCGCTGGGACTTCGGGGGGACCAAGCCCGAGCTGTATCCGCTGCTGCTGAACTTCCCCTACTTCGACCTGTACCGCAAGCAGGTCGTCAAGCAGGCCGACCTGGTCCTCGCGCTGCACCTGTGCGGGGAGGCGTTCACCGAGGAGCAGAAGGTCCGCGACTTCGAGTACTACGAGGGGCTGACCGTCCGCGACTCCTCGCTGTCGGCGCAGACCCAGGCGGTGGTCGCGGCCGAGGTCGGGCAGCTCGACCTCGCGCACGACTACCTCGGCGAGACGGCGCTGCTGGACCTGCACGACCTCAACCACAACACCCGCGACGGGCTGCACATCGCGTCGATGGCGGGCGCGTGGAACGGGCTCGTCGCCGGGTTCGGCGGGATGCGGGCGGGCGGCGGGCGGCTGCGGTTCGCGCCGCGGCTGCCCGGCGGCATCAGCCGGCTCGCGTTCCGGATGCGCTACCGCGACAACCGGCTGCGGGTCAACGTGACCGCCGAGGCCGCCACCTACCAGTTGCTGGAGGGGCCCGGCCTGAAGCTGTGGCACCACGGCGAGGAGTTCACGCTGGCCGACGAGCCGATCGAGCTGCCGATCAAGCCGGTCACCGCCCGCCCGACCCCCGGCCAGCCCTCCGGCCGCGAGCCCTCCTCCCGGCGCACGCTGTGACCCCGTCCCCGGCCCGGGGCGGGTGCCCCGGGCCGGGAAGGGGGCTCAGCCGCCCTCGGGGGCGCAGGTGAGGCAGTCCTCCGGCATGCCGTCGGGGGCCTCGGCCACCACCGGGCGGCACGTCCCGTGGCCGGTGTCCTGCGCCGGACGCGGCGACCGGCCGTCGTCGCCGTGGGTGCGGTCGCCGTCCTCGACGAGGAGCCGGCGCGGCCCGGGGCCCTCGTCGCCGAGCCGGTCGTAGGGGTTGGCGAGGGCGCACTTGTTGATCGACAGGCAGCCGCAGCCGATGCACTCGGTGAGGTCGTCGCGGAGGCGTTCGAGCTGGGAGATGCGGGCGTCCAGGTCGCTGCGCCAGGTCTCCGACAGGCGCGCCCAGTCCGCCACGGTGGGGGTGCGCTCCTCGGGGAGGGTCGCGAGGGCCGCCTTGATGTCGCTGAGCGGGATCCCGACCCGCTGCGAGACCTTGATGAACGACACCCGGCGCAGCGTGTCACGGGCGAAGCGGCGCTGGTTGCCGGCCGTGCGGCGGCTGCTGATCAGGCCCTTGGACTCATAGAAGTGCAGCGCCGAGACGGCGACGCCGCTGCGCTCGGCGAGCTGCCCGACGGTCAGCTCGTGCACGCGGAACTCAAGCCGTGTCATGACCGCATCCTATGCGGCCTCAAGTCGACTTGAGGTTCCCCGAGATCACTCCCCCGCCGCGCCGTGCCCGACCTCGATGTCGAGGTCGCCGCCCTCGGGGTGGTGGACGCGGACCGTGTCGCCCTCGCCGATCCGGCCGTCCAGCAGCATCCTGGAGAGCCGGTTGTCCAGTTCGCGCTGGAGGGTGCGGCGCAGCGGCCTGGCGCCGTACTCGGGCTGGTGGCCGCGCTCGGCGAGCCAGTCCTTGGCCGCGTCGTCCACCTCCAGCGCGACGCCCTGGCCGCGGAGGCGGCGGCGGGTGCCCTCCAGGAGCAGGTCGACGATCTGGCGGAGCTGCGCGCGGTCGAGGCGGGTGAACACGATGGTCTCGTCGATCCGGTTGAGCAGTTCGGGCCGGAGCGTCCGCTGGAGCAGGTCGAGGACCTGGTCGCGCACCCCGGTGGCGTCTCCCCCGGCCTCCAGGATCATCTGCGCGCCCACATTGCTGGTCATGATGATGATCGTGTTGGTGAAGTCGACCGTGCGGCCCTGCCCGTCGGTGAGGCGGCCGTCGTCGAGGATCTGGAGCAGGATGTTCATGACGTCGGGGTGCGCCTTCTCGATCTCGTCCAGCAGGACGACCGAGTGCGGGCGGTGCCGGACGGCCTCGGTGAGCCGCCCCGCCTCCTCGTAGCCGACGTATCCGGGGGGCGCCCCGATCAGGCGGCTCACGGTGTGCCGCTCCTGGAACTCGCTCATGTCGACCCGGACCATGTGGCCCGCGAACAGCACGTCGGCGAGCGCCCGCGCCAGCTCGGTCTTGCCGACGCCGGTCGGGCCGAGGAACAGGAAGCCGCCCTGCGGGCGGTCGGGGTCGGACAGGCCCGCGCGGCCCCGCCGGACGGCCTCGGCGACCGCGCCGACCGCCTCGTCCTGCCCGACCACCCGCTCGTGGAGCCGCTCCTCCAGGCGCAGGAGCTGGTCGCGCTCCTCCTCGGTGAGCTGCGAGGCGGGGATGCCGGTGCGGCGGGACACGACGTCGGCGACGTCGGCCACGCTCACCTCCGGGACGTCGTCGCGGCCGTGCCGGGCGGCCTCAAGGCCGGGCCGCAGCCGCTCGATCTCCTCGCGGAGCTGCTTGGCCCGGTCGAAGTCCTCGCCCGCGACCGCCGCGTCCTTGTCGCGGTGCAGCGACTCCAGGCGGCCCTCCAGCTCCCGGGCCTCCTCGTCCGGGGACAGGGCGCGCAGCCGGACGCGGGCGGCGGCGTGGTCCATCAGGTCGATGGCCTTGTCGGGCAGGAACCGGTCGGAGATGTAGCGGTCCGACAGCCGCGCCGCCGCGTCCAGGGCCTCGTCGGTGACGCGGACCTGGTGGTGCGCCTCGTACTTGTCGCGCAGCCCGGCGAGGATCCGCACGGTCTCCTCGACGGTCGGCTCGGCGACCAGCACCGGCTGGAAGCGGCGCTCCAGCGCGCCGTCCTTCTCGATGGTGCGGCGGTACTCCTCGATCGTGGTGGCGGCGACGACGTGCAGCTCGCCGCGCGCGAGGGCGGGCTTCAGCACGTTGGCGGCGTCCATGCCGCCCTCGGCCGAACCGGCCCCGACCAGCATGTGGACCTCGTCGATGAAGATCACCAGCTCGTCGGAGTGGGCGCGGATCTCCTCCAGCACCTTCTTGATCCGCTCCTCGAACTCGCCCCGGTACTTGGACCCGGCGACCATGCCGGTGAGGTCCAGCGCGACGACCCGCCGGTCCTTCAGCGTCTCGGGGACGGCGCCGTTGACGACCCGCTGCGCGATGCCCTCGACGATCGCGGTCTTGCCGACGCCCGGCTCGCCGGTCAGGCACGGGTTGTTCTTGGTCCGCCGCGACAGCACCTCGATGGCCTGCTCGATCACGTCCTCGCGGCCGACGACGGGGTCCAGGCGCCCCTCGCGGGCCTCCTCGGTCAGGTCGCGGCCGTAGTCGTCGAGCGTGGGCGTGGCGCTCTGGCCCCCTCGGACGGCGCGGCCGGTGCGGGCGCCCGATCCGTCGGGGCGCTCCAGCGCCGCGTCCCGCAGCTCGTTCGCCGAGACGCCCTGGGCGGTGAGCAGCCGCGCGGCCGGGGAGTCGGGGTTGGCCGCCAGCGCCATCAGCAGGTGCTGGGGGCCGATGTAGCTGTCCTCCAGCGCCCGCGAGACGCGCTGGGAGTCCAGCAGCGCGCGCTTGGCGGCCGGGGTGAGGGTCTCGGGCGGCTCGCCGGGCGTGCCGTCGCCGGTCATGTCGGCGATGCGGGTGAGCAGCGCGTCGGGATCGGCGCCGGCCGCGGTCAGCAGGCTCCGCGCCGGGATCGTCTCGGCGGCCGCCGCCAGCAGGTCGATCACGTCCAGGTCGGCGGCGCCGCGCCGCCCGGCGCGCTCCAGCGCGTGGGCGACCAGCTCGCGGCCGCTCTCGCTCAGCAGCCGCCCGATGTCGACGCGCTGCGCCCCGCCGCGCGGCGGCCAGGTCTCGGGGGCGCCGAACATCCTCCCGGTCAGGTACTCGAATCCGCGGAACGGATCGTCGAACATCGAGCCGAACGGCGTTCCGGCCACGGCGGGCCCCCTCGGGTGCGCGGTGCGCCCTGCCTTCCCCCCGGCGGGCGCGCTCACCCCACTGCTTGCCGCCCGCCCGCTCCGGGATGCCCAAGCCCACCCCCAGAGTGCGCAAATTCGGGTGGCCGTGAACGCGCCGCGCCCGCCCCCGGGAGTGGAACACCGGGGACGGGCGCGGGCGGAGCCCAGCGGAACCGCCAGGCGGCCGCTAGGACTCCAGGCGCCGGACGAGGTCGTGGTACTCGTCCCACAGCGCCTTGGGCAGGTGGTCGCCGAACGTCTCGAAGTGCTCGGGTACCAGCGCGGCCTCCTGCTTCCAGACCTGGGTGTCGACCGTCAGCAGCGTGTCGAGGTCGGCGTCGGCGAGGTCGAGTCCGCCCGTGTCGAGCGCCTCGCGGGTCGGCAGGTGCCCGATCGGCGACTTGACGGCGTCGGCCTGCCCGTTCAGCCGCTCGACGATCCACTTCAGCACGCGGCTGTTCTCGCCGAAGCCCGGCCAGATGAACTTGCCGTCGGCGTTCTTGCGGAACCAGTTCACGTAGTAGATCCGCGGCAGCTTCTCGGCGTCGGTGGCCTTGCCGATCTCCAGCCAGTGGCCGAAGTAGTCGCCCATGTTGTAGCCGCAGAACGGCAGCATGGCGAACGGGTCGTGGCGCAGCTCGCCGACCGTGCCCTCGGCGGCGGCGGTCTTCTCCGAGGCGACGTTCGCCCCGAGGAACACGCCCTGCTGCCAGTCGAAGGACTCGGTGACCAGCGGGACGGCGGAGGCGCGGCGGCCGCCGAACAGGATCGCCGAGATCGGCACGCCCTTCGGGTCCTCCCACTCGTCGGCGATGATCGGGCACTGCCCGGCCGGGGTGGTGAAGCGGGCGTTGGGGTGCGCGGCGGGCGTGCCGGACTCGGGCGTCCAGTCGTTGCCCTTCCAGTCGGTCAGGTGCGCGGGGGGCTCGTCGGTGAGGCCCTCCCACCACACGTCGCCGTCGTCGGTCAGCGCGACGTTGGTGAACACGCTGTTGCCCCACAGCGTCTTCACGGCGTTGGCGTTGGTGCTCTCGCCGGTTCCGGGCGCGACGCCGAAGAACCCGGCCTCGGGGTTGATCGCGTACAGGCGGCCGTCGTCACCGAACCGCATCCAGGCGATGTCGTCGCCGATGGTCTCGACCTTCCAGCCCGGGATGGTCGGCTCCAGCATGGCGAGGTTGGTCTTGCCGCACGCCGAGGGGAACGCCGCCGCGACGTAGCGGGTCTCCCCCTGCGGCGGGGTGAGCTTGAGGATGAGCATGTGCTCGGCCATCCAGCCCTCGTCCCGGGCCATGGTGGAGGCGATGCGCAGCGCGTAGCACTTCTTGCCCAGCAGCGCGTTGCCGCCGTAGCCGGACCCGTAGGACCAGATCTCGCGGGTCTCGGGGAAGTGCGTGATGTACTTGGTGGAGTTGCACGGCCACTTCACGTCGGCCTGGCCCGGCTCCAGCGGGGCGCCGACCGAGTGGACGCACCTGACGAACGAGCCGCGCTCCTCGATCAGCTTCAGCGCGCCGGCGCCCATCCGCGTCATGACCCGCATCGAGACCGCGACGTAGGCGGAGTCGGTGATCTCGACGCCGAGCTGGGAGATGTTCCCGCCGAGCGGGCCCATGCAGAACGGCACCACGTACATGGTGCGGCCCTTCATACAGCCGTCGAACAGGCCGCCGAGGGTCTCGCGCATCTCGGCGGGCGCGACCCAGTTGTTGGTCGGGCCCGCGTCGGACTCCTCCTCGGAGCAGATGAACGTGCGGTCCTCGACGCGGGCGACGTCGGTCGGGTCGGAGGCGGCGTGGAAGCTGTTCGGCCGTTTGGCCGGGTCGAGCCTGGTGAACGTGCCCTGCTCGACGAGCAGGCCGGTGAGGCGCTCCCACTCCTCGTCGGAGCCGTCGCACCACTCGACGCGGTCGGGCCTGGTCAGCTCGGCGATCCCGCGTACCCACTCAAGCAGTTCGGGGTGACCTGTCGGGGCCTGGTCGAGGCCGGGGATCTCGTGGGACACGGGCAACTCCTTCAAGCTGTTCGCAGGATGTTTGCATGATGAACAAGACTCGCTGTTTTTGCCATTTGGTCTGGACCAATCAGGTCCCCATTTGGGTCTTCCCGTACCTTTTTGTGATTGATATCACCTGGGTACGGGCGTGCGAAGATCGGCGCGTCCGCGCCACGGTACGAGGCGATCAAGCTGGGTAAACGTGGGTCTCGGTGGCCTTCACGGCCGCCCATATCAGGCTGCCCTCCGACAATTGCAGCTCCGCGACGGCGGCCGGTGTGACCTCGGCGACCGCCGGGAAAGGCGGGCCCGAGAGCTGCACCCGGACGCGGTCTCCCTGCCGTTCGACGGCGGTCACGCGGGCGCGCCACAGGTTGCGGGGGCTGCCGTCGGGACGCGTCCGGTACAGCGCCACCGAGGATGGCGCGAAGGCCAGGAAGACCTCACCATCAAGTGAGTCCACAGTGTCCAGCGTTTCGGGACCCTCGCCGACCAGGACCGTTCCCGCCTCCGCGCGGCCCCGGTACAGGTTCAGCCCGACCAGACGGGCGACGTAGTCGGTGCGGGGGCGGCGCGCGACCTCCGCCGGAGTGCCCTGCTGGACGAGCCGGCCGTCCTCCACGACGACGAGCCGGTCGGCGAGCACCATCGCGTCCAGCGGGTCGTGGGTGACCAGGACGGTCGCGCCGGTGAACCCGGCCAGATGGCGGCGCAGCGCGGCGCGGATCTCCAGGCGCGTGTGGGCGTCGAGCGCGGCGAGCGGCTCGTCCAGCAGGAGCAGCCGGGGCTCGACGGCCAGCGCGCGGGCGAGCGCGACCCGCTGCGCCTGCCCGCCCGACAGCGCGCCAGGACGGGACGCGGCGTGCTCGGCGAGCCCGACCCGCTCCAGCCATCCGGCGGCGCGGCGGCGGGCGGCGCGGCGCCCCTCACCCCGGCAGCGCGGCCCGAACGCGACGTTGTCGAGGGCGCTGAGGTGCGGGAACAGCAGGTAGTCCTGGAAGACCATGCCGATCCCGCGGCGCTCGGACGGCAGCGGGCGCAGGTCCGCCCCGTCCACCCGCAGGTGCCCGCCCGATGTCGCGACGAGCCCGGCGAGCGCCCGCAGCGCGGTGCTCTTGCCCGCGCCGTTCGGGCCGAGCAGCGCCACGACCTCGCCGGGCGCGGCGGTGAGCGCGAGGTCGAGGTCGAAGGCGCCGCGCCGCACGACGAGCCGCGCGTCCAGCCCCTCGGCGGCCCCGCCCGCCGCCCCGGCGGTCATGAGGTGCCCACCCACCGGTCCCGCAGCGCGGCGAGCACCAGCACCGAGACCGCGAGCAGCACGAGGCTCAGCACGATCGCGGCCTGCGGGTCGGTCTCCAGCGCCAGGTAGACCGCCAGCGGCATCGTCTGCGTCCGGCCGGGGAAGTTGCCCGCGAACGTGATCGTCGCGCCGAACTCGCCGAGCGCCCGCGCCCAGCACAGGATCGCGCCCGCCGCCACGCCGGGCGCGACGAGCGGCAGCGTGACCCGGCGGAAGATCGTCCAGCGGGTGGCGCCGAGCGTCGCGGCGGCCTCCTCGTAGCGCAGGTCGGCGGCGCGCAGCGCGCCCTCGACGCTGATCACCAGGAACGGCATCGCGACGAACGTCTCGGCGAGCACGACCCCGGCGGTGGTGAACGGGAACGTGAGGCCGAAGGCGTCGTCCAGCCAGCCGCCGACGAGGCCGCGCCGGCCGAGCACCAGCAGCAGCGCGACGCCGCCGACGACCGGGGGCAGCACCAGCGGCACCGTCACCAGCGCGCGGACGAGCCGCGCCCCGGGGAACGGGACGCGCGCCAGCACCCATGCCAGCGGCACCCCGAACAGCACGCACAGCGCGGTGGCGAGGGTGGCGCTGAGCAGGGAGAGCCGCAGCGCCTCCAGGACCTGCCCCTGCACGAGGCGGGTCCCGAGCGTGGACCACGGCGCGCGGACGAGCAGCCCCACCAGCGGCAGCACCAGGAACGCGAGCCCGACGAGCGCGGGCGCCACCAGGACCCACGGCGGACGGCCCGGCGGCCGGTCGCCTTCGCGAGCGCGACCGCGCGGGCTCACGGCGACTCGAACCCCGCGCCGGTCAGCGCGGCCTTCCCCTGCGGCCCGAGCACCAGCGCGACGAACTCCCCGGCCAGCGCGGCCTCGGGAGCCCCGGCGACCTCCGCGATCGGATAGTCGTTGACCGCCCGCGCCGACTCGGGGAACTCGACGCCCTTCACCTGCGGCGCCGCCGCCCTCGCGTCGGTGCGGTAGACGAGCCCGGCGTCGGCCTCGCCCAGCCGCACCTTGGTCAGCACGGCCTTGACGTCCCGCTCCCGCGACACCGGCCTGACCGTGACCTTCGCCGCGTCCAGCGCCTTCGTCGCGGCGGCGCCGCAGGGCACCTGCTCCGCGCACAGCACGACCTTGAGGCCGGGCCGGGCCAGGTCGCGCACCGCGCCCACCCTGCCGGGGTCGTCCTTCGGGACGGCGATGACCAGGCGGTTCCTGGTGAACACGCGCGGCGTCCCGGCGGCGTCGCCCGCGTCGGCGACGGTCTTCATCGTGGCGGGGCTGGCGGCGGCGAACACGTCCGCGGGCGCGCCCTGCGTGATCTGCTGAGCCAGCGTCGAGCTGGCGCCGAAGTTGAACCTGACCTTCACACCGGGGTGGGACGCCTCGAACCGCTTCCCGAGCGCGGTGAACGTCTCGGTGAGCGAGGCGGCGGCGAACACCGTCAGCGTCCCGCCGCCGCCCGAGGCGTCGGAACCGCCGGTGTCACCGCATCCCGCCGCCGCGACCGGTAGCAGGCAGGCCGCGACGGCGGCCGGAACGCGCTTGCGCACGAGTGTCCCTCCCAAGACCTCGGACCTCCCTCAGACCTCGACGACCCTCAGACCTCGACGACGACGTTCGTGGACTTCACGACGGCCTCGACGACGACCCCGGCGCGCAGGCCCAGCTCGTCCGCCGCCTCCCGGCTCATCAGCGACACCACGCGGAACGGCCCCGCCTGGATCTCGACCTGGGCCATCACGCCGTCCCTGACGACCTCGGTGACGATGCCGCGCATCCGGTTGCGCGCCGAGGAGAACCGCTCGCCGGTGCCGGACGCCGCGTCCCGGCGCGCCTGGTCGCGCACGAACGCGGCCAGTTCCTCCCCCGGCACCCGCCGGTGCCCGTGCTCGTCGCGCTCGGCGGGCAGGCGCCCGCCGTCCACCCACCGGCGGACGGTGTCGGCGCTGACCCCGAGCAGCGCGGCCGCCTCGCTGATCCTGAACGTCGTCACGGGGCAAGCCTAGCCCTTCGCATATGCGAGGCATATCCGGCTTCTTCCGTGTGTATGCCCGGTAAGGCGATCGAAACATCCGGCAGATGCGAGGGTGGCGGCGGCGCGATTGACCTGAAGCCCGCTTGAGGTCCTACCGTCGGTGCCGTTGGCGAAGCATCGAGGGAGGCCCACCCATGACGAACCCGTTCACCGAGCCGGAGACCGCCTACCTGGCCGGGCAGGCGCTCGGACGGCTGTCCACGATCGGCCCGGACGGCGAACCCCACGTCCGTCCCGTCGGGTTCCGGCTCAACGACGACGGCACGATCGACATCGGCGGGCCGGACAACGCCGCCAGCCGCAAGTACCGCAACATCCAGGCCGACCCCCGGGTGTCGTTCCTCGTCGACGACCTGACCGCCCCCGACGACCCGGACGCGGTCAAGCCCGGCTGGGGGCGCGGCGTCGAGGTGCGCGGCCGCGCCGAGTTCGTGAAGGGCCGGATGCACATCGGCGAGGGGTACTTCAGCGACGACCTGATCCGGATCCGGCCCGTCCGGGTGATCAGCTGGCATCTCGACCCCGCCGGGCCCGACCAGCACGCGCGGACCGTCGCGCCGCCCGACACCGGCGCGCTTGGGTCGGTCAACGCCGGGTAAAGGGGGATTCAAGCGACATCACCTCGCCCGGTCAGGAGGAACGATCATGGCTGGGACCATGCGGGTCCCGCGCGGACGCGGCGCGCTCGGCGGCGTACTGCTGGTGCTGCTCGGCACGTGGGGCGGCCTGCTGCCCTTCGTCGGGCCCTACCTCGACTTCGGGTTCGCGCCCGACGACGCGTGGGTCTACGACTCCGACCGGCTGCAGCTCAGCGTCGCGCCCGGCGCGGCGACGGCGCTCGGCGGGCTGGTCGTCCTGGTCACGGCGAGCCGGGTGCTCGCGGTGCTCGGCGCGTGGCTGGCGGTGCTGGGCGGCGCGTGGTTCGCCGTCGGCGGCCCGGTCGCGGCGCTGTGGGACGTCCCGGGCGTCGGCGCGCCCCTCGGCACCGAGCAGGGCCGGCGGGTCGCCGAGCAGCTCGCCGGGTTCACCGGGCTCGGCGTCGCCGTCGTGCTCGTCGCGGCGCTGACGCTCGGCCGGTTCACGGTGCGCGGGGCCCCGCCGGCCGGCTCCGAGCGCGACGAGGAGGAACGCCCCTCGTCAGGGACGACGCAGCCGCTGGTGTACGGCCGGTACGCCCGGGAGACCCCGCCGCCCTCGCTCGGCACGCGCCCGGCGCCCCCGCCCGGTCCGCCGGGGTCGCAGGAGCCGCCGGGCCTGACCGGGTTCCCGCCGCGCGACCAGCGGGTCGCGGGCGACCGGCGCGAGGACCGCTAGCCGCGCGCCGGCCCGCTACTTCTTGGGCTTGCCGCGCTTCTCGCGGATCTTCATCGTGATGTCGAGCGGCGTGCCCGCGAAGCCGAACTCCTCGCGCAGCCGCCGCTCGATGAACCGCCGGTAGCCCTCCTCCAGGAACCCGGAGGTGAACAGCACGAACCTCGGCGGCCGCACCCCCGCCTGCGTCGCGAACAGCACGCGCGGCTGCTTGCCGCCGCGCACCGGGTGCGGGTGGGAGTTGACCAGGTCGGCGAAGAACTGGTTGAGCTTGGACGTCGGGACGCGGGTGCCCCAGCCCTCCAGCGCCGTCTCGATGCCGGGCACCAGCTTCTCCATGTGCCGGCCGGTCTTGGCGGAGATGTTGACGCGGGGCGCCCAGCGGGCGTTGTGGAGCTGCCGGTCGATCTCGCGCTCCAGGTAGTGGCGGCGCTCCTCGTCCAGCAGGTCCCACTTGTTGTAGGCGACGACGAGCGCCCGGCCCGACTCGACCACCATCGAGATGATCCGCAGGTCCTGCTCGGCGAGCGGCTCGGCCGCGTCCACCAGCACGACCGCGACCTCGGCGCGCTCCAGCGCCGACTGCGTCCGCAGCGTCGCGTAGAAGTCGGCGCCCTGGTTCTCGCGGTGCCGCCGCCGGATCCCGGCCGTGTCGATGAACCGCCAGGTCTGCCCGCCCAGCTCGATCAGCTCGTCGACCGGGTCGCGGGTCGTGCCCGCGACCGCGTCGACCACCGCGCGCTGCTCCCCCGCCAGCTGGTTCAGCAGGCTGGACTTGCCGACGTTCGGACGGCCGAGCAGCGCGATCCGGCGCGGACCGCCGCTCTCGCCGAACGTCTCGGCCGGGGCCTGCTCGGGCAGCGCCTCCAGCACCGCGTCGAGCAGGTCGCCCGAGCCGCGCCCGTGCAGGGCGCTGACCGGGTGCGGCTCGCCGATGCCGAGCGACCACAGCAGCGCCGCGTCGGCCTCGGCGCCGATGTCGTCGACCTTGTTGGCAACCAGCACCACCGGCTTGCCCGACCGGCGCAGGATCTCGACCACGGCCTCGTCGACGTCGGTCGCGCCGACGGTCGCGTCGACCACGAACATCACCACGTCGGCCAGGTCGACCGCGAGCCGCGCCTGCTCGGCGATCGCGGCGGCGAGGCCGGAGGAGTCCGGCAGCCAGCCGCCCGTGTCGACCACCGTGAACCGGCGCCCCGACCAGGTCGCGTCGTAGGCGACCCGGTCGCGGGTGACGCCCGGCACGTCCTCCACGACCGCCTCGCGGCGGCCGAGGATCCGGTTGACCAGGGTGGACTTGCCGACGTTCGGCCGCCCGACCACCGCCACGACCGGCGCCGGGCCCTCGTCGGGCGCGATGTCCTCGACGACGCCGACGGTCTCGATCTCGTATTCGCTCACTGTCATCGTCCCCGCGGTGGCCTGCGGCCCCGCTACTCCCGCTCCTTCACGAGGCGGACGACCGCCTCGATGACCTCGTCGAGCCCCAGCTCGGTCGAGTCGATCTCCTGGGCGTCGGCCGCCTTGGTCAGCGGCGAGGCCGCGCGGGTGGAGTCGATCCGGTCCCGCCGGGCCTGCTCGGCCCGCGTCACGGTCACCGACGCGCCCGGGTCGGCGGCCAGATCACCGGCCCGGCGCCTGGCCCGCACCTCCTCGCTCGCGGTGAGGTACACCTTGACCTGGGCGTCCGGTGCGACGACCGTGCCGATGTCGCGCCCCTCCACCACGATCCCGCCGATACCGATGATCTCACGTTGCAGTTGCACGAGCCGCGTCCGCACCGCCGGGACGGAGCTGACCGCGCTCACCGCGTTCGTCACCTCGCGGGTGCGGATCGGGCCCGACACGTCCGCGCCGTCCACGGTGATCGTGGGCGCGGCGGGGTCGGTGCCCGAGTCCAGGACGGGGTCCATCGCGCGGGCGGCGACGGCGGCCGGGTCCTCGACCGGCACGCCCTCGCGCAGCATCCACCACGTCATGGCGCGGTACATGGCGCCGGTGTCGAGGTAGCGCAGGCCGAGCGCGCGGGCGACCCCCTTGGACGCGCTGGACTTCCCGGACCCGGACGGGCCGTCCATGGCGATGACGATCGGCACGATCGCTCCCTCTCTTGGCGTCGTTGGTCCCTGCGAGGCCCAGCGCATCAGGCTACCGGCCTGGGACGACCGGTGAGACCGGTTGGCCCCGGCCGGGCGCGCGGACCGGTCAGCCGGGGACGGACCAGCCGCGGGCCCGCAGCTCCGCCGCCAGCCGCTCGGCCTCCTCGGGGACCACCGAGATCTCCAGCAGGCCCAGCGGGCGGCCCGGCGAGTGCTCGATCGTCACGTCCTCGATGTTGACCTGGGCGATCCCCACCGCCTGGAAGATCATCGCCAGCTCGCCGGGGCGGTCGGGGACGACCACCTGCACGGTCGCGTAGGCGGGCGCCTCGCCGCCGTGCTTGCCGGGGATCCGGGACCGGCCGGCGTTGCCGCGCAGCAGCAGGTCGGCGACGTGCCCGGCGGCCTCCTCGCTGCCGTCGCGCAGCAGCGAGGCCGCGACGGCGAGGTCGGTGGCGACGGCCTCCAGCACGTCGGCGACCGGCGCGGAGTTGGCCGACAGGATGCCGATCCACAGCCGGGGGTCGCTCGCGGCGATGCGCGTCACGTCCCGGACGCCCTGCCCGGACAGCCCGAGCGCGACGTCGTCGGCGCCGGTCAGCCGCGCCGCGACGGCGGCCGACACCACGTGCGGGGCGTGCGAGACGAGCGCGACCGCCCGGTCGTGCTCGGCGGCCTCCACCTCCACGGGCGTCGCGCCGCACGCCCGCGCCAGTGCGGCGACGGCCTCGACCGCCTCCGGCGCGGCGGCCGGCGGCGGGCACAGCGCCCACGGGCGGCCGAGGAACAGGTCGGCGCGCGCCGCCGACGGGCCCGACCGCTCGCTGCCCGCGAGCGGGTGGCCGCCGACGAACGAGGCCAGGTCGCAGCCGAGCGCGGCGGCCTGCTCCAGCGGCAGCGCCTTCACGCTGGCCACGTCGGTGTAGACGGCCGCGAGGCCGCGCTTCTGCGCGTCCAGCAGCGTGACGGCCACGGCGGCGGGCGGCACCGCGAGCACCGCGACGTCGGCGCGCCGGTCGGGCGCGCCGGCGGGCAGCGGGTCGCCCGCGCCCAGCTCCACGGCCAGCTCCAGCGCGCCGGGGTCCCGGTCGGCCAGCAGCACCTCCGCGCCGCGTCCGCGCGCCGCCAGCGCGATCGAGGTGCCGATCAGCCCGGTCCCGACCACGATGACCCGGCGGCCCGTCATGTCCTGGTTCACGCCCGCCAGCCTAGTGGCGCCCGGCCCCTGCCGAGCGCCGCCGAGCCCTTCCAACGTGCGCTCCCGCGCACCGGCGGCGTGTGCTACCCGTGTACCACCCGCGCGCTACTGCGCGATGTCCAGGCGGAGCGCCGTCGCGCCGCGCAGGTAGACGTGGTGGACGTCCGAGCGGGGGCGGTCGGTCTCGATGTGCGCCATCAGCCGGATCACCCGGGGCAGCGCGCGCGGCACGCCGATCTCCGTCGCGCACAGCAGCGGCACGTCGTGGAAGCCGAGCTTGCGCGCGGCGAGCGCCGGGAACTCCGCCGTCAGGTCGGGCGTGACCGTGAAGATCACGCTGATCACGTCGTCGGTGGTCAGCCCGTTGCGGGACATGACCTCGCCGACCAGCTCCGCCGTCGCCTCCAGGATCTGGTCCCGGTCGTCGGCCTCGATCTGCGTCGCCCCGCGGACCGCGCGTACCGCCACTGGCTCGTCCCCTCCCTGGTGCCTGCGGGGGCCGGGCGGCCCCGCCGGGCCGTGGCTACAGGTCCACGGCCTTGTACAGCTCGCCGACCTCCCGCACGGTCAGCGCGCGCATCGTGCCCGGCTTCAGCGAGCCGAGCTTGACCGGCCCGAACTCTATGCGGGCGAGCTGCTGCACCGGGAACCCGGCCTCCTTCAGCAGCCGCCGGACGATGTGCTTGCGCCCCTCGTGCAGGGTGATCTCCACCAGCACGCGCCGTCCGACCTGGTCGAACACGCGGAACTTGTCGGCCTTGGCGGGCCCGTCCTCCAGCGTCATCCCGGCCCTGAGCCGCTTGCCTAGGTCGCGCGGGATCGGCCCGTGGATCTCGGCGAGGTAGGTCTTGTACACCCCGTAGGACGGGTGGGTGAGCCGGTGCGACAGCTCCCCGTCGTTGGTGAGCAGGATCAGGCCCTCGGTGTCGGTGTCGAGCCGGCCGACGTGGAACAGCCGCTCGGGCACCTCCACGTAGTCGGCGAGGGACTTGCGGCCCCGCTCGTCGGCCATCGTCGACACCACGCCGCGCGGCTTGTTGATCGCGTAGTAGCGCATCTCGGCGCGGGTCTCGACGCGCTTGCCGTCGACGTGGATGACGGCGCGCTGGGGATCCACGCGCTCACCGAACCGGAACACCTTCTTGCCGTCGACGGTGACCCGGCCCTCGCCGATCAGTTCCTCGCAGTGGCGGCGGCTGCCGATCCCGGCCTCGGCCAGGACCTTCTGCAGCCGTACGCCCTCGTTGTCTGTCACGTGTCCTCAACTATGTCTTCTGGCAGGTCGTCGGGAAGGTAGGGGGCCAGCTCGGGCAGCTCGTCGAGGCCGCGCAGCCCCAGCCGCTCCAGGAAGTACCCGGTGGTGCGGTACAGGTGCGCCTGCGTCTCCGGCTCCTGCCCGGCGTTCTCGATGAGGCCGCGCAGGGTCAGGGTCCGCATGACGCCGTCGCTGTTGACGCCCCGGATCGCCGACACCCGCGCGCGGCTCACCGGCTGCCGGTAGGCGACGACGGCGAGGGTCTCCAGCGCGGCCTGGGTGAGCCGCGCCTGCTGCCCGTCGGTGACGAACCGCTCCACCACCGGGGCGCACACGTCCCGGGTGTAGAACCGCCAGCCGCCGGCGACCTCCCTGAGGTCGAACCCCCGGCCCTGCTCGGTGTATTCCGCGGCCAGCCCGCGCAGCGTCGCGGCGACCTCGCCGCGGGGCCGCTCCAGCAGCTGGGCGAGGGTGATCTCGGCGACCGGCTCGTCCACCACCAGCAGGATCGCCTCGACCGAGGCGCGCAGCCCCGGCAGCTCCGGGCCGTCCGGCGCCTCAGTCATCCGCTCCCCCGTCCTCGCGGGCGCCGCCCGGCTCGGGGGCGCCCTCGTAGTCGTCGCCGACGGCCACCTCGCCGTCGTAGGTGCCGGTCCAGGTGACGCGCAGCTCCCCGAGCGGCTCGGGCTGCTCGAACGTGACCGCCTGCTCCCGGTACAGCTCCAGCAGCGCCAGGAACCGGGCCACGACCTCGTAGGTGCCCTCGGCGTCGGCCGCGAGGACGCGGAACGTCGTCGTGCGGAGCCTGCGCAGCCGCTCCACGACGATCGCGGCCTGCTCCTTCACGCTGGCCCTCGGCTGGTACATGTGCTCGACCGACACCGAAGGCGGCGCCTTCGGGGTGAGCGCCTTGGCGGCGAGCCGCGCGAACTCCTCGGGCCCGAGGCCGAGCAGCACCTCCGGCAGCAGGTTGGCGAACCTCGGCTCCATCGGCACCAGCCGGGGGAACCGGCGGTTCTGGTCGGCGATCCGCCCGGAGATCACCTGGGCGACCTCCTTGTAGGCACGGTACTGCAGGAGCCGCGCGAACAGCAGGTCGCGGGCCTCCAGCAGCGCGAGGTCCTCCTCGTCGTCGACCTCGCCGGAGGGCAGCAGCCGCGCCGCCTTGAGGTCGAGCAGCGTCGCCGCGACCAGCAGGAAGTGGCTGGCCTGGTCGAGGTCCCACTCGCTGCCGTGGGAGCGGATGTGCGCGATGAAGTCGTCGGTGACCTTGTGCAGCGACACCTCGGTGATGTCGAGCTTGTGCTTGGAGATCAGGCCGAGCAGCAGGTCGAAGGGGCCGTCGAAGTTGTCGAGGTGGACGCGGAACCCGTGCTCGCCCCCGTCGGGGCTCTCACTCGGGCCTCCCCCCGGATCCGGCGGCGTCTCGTCCACGTCGCTCACCGTAGCGGAGGACGGGCCCGCCGCGGCGTCAGGAGGCCCCACGCCCGGTCATCAGGCGGAGGAGGTCGCGCGCCTCGGTCTGGGTGAAGGTGCCGCTGATCGACACCTCGCCGCCGGTGATCGGGCCGCCCTGCACCGCCGGAGCGGACACGACCCGCCCGTCGACGATCATGGCGATCCGCTGGCCCGGGGACCCGGCGGCGCTCTGGGCGGCCTGCCCGCTCAGCCGGGCGAACCCGGCCGCGTCGGCGGAGGCCAGCGTCAGCTGGACGCTCCAGCTCGTCTGACCCGACGCGGCGTCCGGCGGGGCGGCCTTGATCGCCTCGACGTGCCGGACGGTCAGGCCGCCCGGCGCCGTCCGGAAGCACTCGGGCGCCTTCTTCGGGGTCGGCTCGGCGTCCGGTAGCGTCCCGGCGGCGCAGGGGGGCGCGGTGACCGCGGCGACCTGCTGGAACGTCAGCGGCCTGCGCAGGTCGGTGGGGCCGAGGTCGTCGTCGCCGTCCGCGTCGCCGCCGCTCAGCACGAGGTAGCCGACGGCGCCCGCGACCACCAGGGCGAACACCGCGGCCACCACGACCAGCACGATGACGAGGCGCGCCGACCCGCGCGGAGGCGGTGCCGGCTGGAACGGCGGGAAGCCCGGGGGCGGCGGACCGTACGGGGTCCCGGGGGGCTGGGCCATCGGGGTTCCTTACCGGCCGGTCGCCCTCAGCCGACCTGCGCCCACCGTTCGAGCACCTCCCGGGCCAGGCCGCGGTAGGCGTTCGCGCCCATCGAGTTGGGGTCGAAGTAGGTGATCGGCTCGCCCGCGACGGTCGCGTCGGGGAAGCGCACCGTGCGGTTGATGACGGTGTGGAAGACCTTGTCGCCGAACGCCTCGACGATGCGGCCGAGGACCTCGCGGGTGTGCAGGGTCCGCGAGTCGTACATGGTGCCGAGGACGCCGTCGATGACCAGGTCGGGGTTGATCCGGCCCTGCACCTTGTCGATCGTCTCCATCAGCAGCGCGACGCCGCGCATCGCGAAGTACTCGCACTCCAGCGGGATCAGCACGCCCTCGCTGGCGGCCAGCGCGTTGACGGTCAGCAGGCCGAGCGAGGGCTGGCAGTCGATGAGGATGTAGTCGTAGTGCGGGACGGCCGACTTCAGCGTCTGCTGCAGGATGTACTCGCGCCCGACCTCGTGGACGAGCTGCACCTCGGCGCCCGACAGGTCGATGTTGCTGGGGAGCAGGTCCATGCCGTCGACACCGGTCTCGATGACGACGTCCTCCCACTCGGTGTCCTTCTCCAGCAGCAGGTTGTGGATCGTGATGTCGAGCTGGCGGGGGTCGCCCTTGCCCAGGCCCACCGACAGCGCGCCCTGCGGATCGAAGTCGACGAGCAGCACCCGGCGCCCGTACTCGGCGAGCGCGGCGCCCAGGTTGATGGTCGTGGTCGTCTTCCCGACCCCGCCCTTCTGGTTGCACACGGCCACGATGCGGGCGGGACCGTGCTCCTCCAGCGGCTCCGGCTCGGGGAACACCGGGACGGGGCGCTGCGTCGGACCGAGGGCCCGACTCGGGTCGGTCTCTATGGTGGCGGACGAGAGCACTCCCTCCGCACGGTTCCTGCTGGTCACCAGATCCCTCCCCGGGTGGCCGGAAACGCCATCCAGAACGGGGACTCTAGGCCCCCGCCTCTCCAGGCTCAAGCCGACGCGCGCGGGCAGCGGCTTTTGTCAGCTCCGCGCGCGGGGGTGCGAGGTGGCGTACACCTCGCGCAGCAACTGCACCGTGACGAGAGTGTAGACCTGTGTGGTGGTCACCGAGGCGTGTCCGAGCAACTCCTGCACGACGCGCACGTCGGCGCCGCCGTCCAGCAGGTGCGTCGCGAACGAGTGCCGCAGCGTGTGCGGGGACACCTCCGACAGCCCGGCCCGGTCGGCGGCGGCGCGCAGCACCATCCACGCGCCCTGCCGCGACAGCCGCCCGCCCCGCGCGTTGAGGAACAGGGCGGGGACGCCGCGTCCGGCGGCGGCCAGCCCGGGGCGCGCGCGCACCAGGTAGCCCTCGACGGCCTGCCGGGCGTAGTCGCCGATCGGGACGATCCGGGCCTTGCCGCCCTTGCCGGCGACGCGCGCGAACCCCTCCGCCAGGTCGAGGTCGTCGACGTCCAGGCCGACGGCCTCGGAGATCCGCGCCCCCGACCCGTACAGCAGCTCCAGCAGCGCCCGGTCGCGCAGCCCCCGCGCGGCGCCCGCGTCGCCCTCCGCCGGCCCCGCCGCCACCGCGAGGAGCCGCTCGACCTCGTCCAGCGAGATCGCCTTGGGCAGCCGCCGGGGCGGCGTGGGCGGCTTGACGTCGCCCGCGGGGTCGCCGGGCGCGAGGCCCTCCCGCACCGCGAACCGGTGCAGCCCGCGGACCGCGACGAGCGCGCGCGCCGCCGACCCCGCCGACAGCGGCGGATGGCCGGGGTCGCCCTCCCGCAGCCCCACCAGGAACGCGCGGACGTCGTCCTCGGTGATCTGGTCGATGGACGTGCGGCCCCGCTCCCCCTGCACGAGCGCGTAGCGCCGCAGGTCGCGCCGGTAGGAGCTGAGGGTGTTGGCGGCCAGCCCGCGCTCGACGGCCAGGTGCCCGAGATAGGTGCGCACGGCCGAGTCCAGCGGGGAACCCGCGCCGGCGTCCCGCGCGGGGGGCCGGCCGGTCGTGCTCGGGGACAGTGCGGCACCTCTTCTGGCGATCGGGGCGGAGCCGTGCGGCCGCGGGCGGGTCGCGCCCGGGTGGGTCGTGCCCATCATGCCCCCTCCCGCGCCGCCGCGAGACCTCATCGCGGCGGCGCGCGCCCTCAGCCCTCGGGGGCGTCCACCGGCCGCAGCCCGCCGAACCCGTCCGCCCGCGCGGCGTGCGCGGCGAGGATGCCCACCGTGGCGATCATGTTGTGCACCTCGCCCGCGAGGACCTTCCGGACGGCCTCCCCAAGCGGCACCCACACGACCGGCATGTCGGCCTCCTCGTGCACCCGCTCGAAGTCGATCTCGGCGGCGGGCACCTCGGTGAGGCCCCGGGCCAGGAAGATCCGGACCCGCTCGTCCGACATCCCGGACGAGGGGAACACGTCGACCAGCGTGTCCCACCGGTCGGCGCGGTAGCCCGCCTCCTCCAGCAGCTCCCGCTCGGCGAGCTTGTGCAGCGGCTCCCCCGCCACGTCCCGCAGCCCGGCGGGCGCCTCCCACAGCAGGTAGGCGACGGGATGCCGGTACTGCCGCAGCAGCAGCACGCGGTCGTGCTCGTCG
The DNA here is from genome assembly GCF_009733595.1 of Actinomadura litoris. Lineage (GTDB taxonomy): Bacteria > Actinomycetota > Actinomycetes > Streptosporangiales > Streptosporangiaceae > Spirillospora > Spirillospora litoris. The sequence goes on from NZ_WOFH01000007.1 coordinate 328,101, forward strand.
AGCGCGAGGATGCCCACGGACCCGGGATGGACGATGACGTCCCGCCCGACGCCCTCGGTCCCCTCGCCGCGCGGCATCACCACCGTGTCGCGGCGCACCCCGAACACGTGCCCGGTGAAGACGGCCTCCTCCCCGGTGACCTCCCACCGCTCCGGACGGTCGCGGACGTCGTCGGGCCCGAGCCCGCCGCTCACGACGCCGCCACCCGGCCCGCGTCGCCCTGGCCCCGCGCCGCCGAATAGTCCAGCGCCGCCGACACCAGCCCGGTGAACAGCGGGTGCGGGCGCGTCGGCCGCGACCGGAACTCCGGATGCGCCTGCGTGCCGACGAAGAACGGGTGCTGCCCGCCCGGCAGCTCGGCGTACTCCACGAGCCGCCCGTCCGGCGACAGGCCGCTGAACCGCAGCCCCGCCTCCTCCAGCCGGTCGCGGTAGGCGTTGTTGACCTCGTACCGGTGCCGGTGCCGCTCGGACACCTTCGCCTCCCCGTACAGCTCGCGCACCAGCGAATCGTCGGCGAGGTCGGCGGGGTACAGCCCGAGCCGCATCGTCCCGCCCATGTCGCGCTCGCCCGCGACCACGTCGACCTGGTCGGCCATCGTCGCCACGACCGGATGCTCGGCGGACGCCTCGAACTCGGTGCTGCCCGCCCCGTCCAGCCCGGCGAGGGTCCGCGCCGCCTCGATCACCATGCACTGGAGGCCCAGGCAGATGCCGAGCAGCGGCACCCGGTTCTCCCGCGCGTGCCGGACCGCGCCGACCTTCCCCTCGATCCCGCGCACGCCGAACCCGCCGGGGATGAGCACGCCGTCGACGCCGTCCAGCTCCCGCTTGGCGCCCTCAGGCGTCTCGCAGTCGTCGCTCTTCACCCACCGGATCCGCACCCTGGCGTCGTTGCCGAACCCGCCGTGCCGCAGCGCCTCGGTCACCGACAGGTACGCGTCGGGCAGGTCGATGTACTTGCCGACCAGCGCGATCGTGACCTCCCGCGCGGGCTTGTGGACGCGGCGCAGCAGCTCGTCCCACGCGCCCCAGTCCACGTCGCGGAACGGCAGCCCGAGCCGCCGCACCACGTACGCGTCCAGCCCCTCCGAGTGCAGCACCTTCGGGATGTCGTAGATGGAGGCGGCGTCCACCGCCGACACCACGGCCTCCCGGTCCACGTCGCACATCAGGCTGATCTTGTGCTTGAGCCCGTCGGTGATCGGCCGGTCCGACCGGCACACGATCGCGTCCGGCTGGATGCCGATCGAGCGCAGCGCCGCCACCGAGTGCTGCGTCGGCTTGGTCTTCAGCTCCCCCGACGGCCCGATGTAGGGCAGCAGCGACACGTGCAGGAAGAAGCAGTTGTCCCGCCCGATCTCGTGCCGGATCTGCCGCACCGACTCAAGGAAGGGCAGCGACTCGATGTCCCCGACCGTCCCCCCGACCTCGGTGATCACCACGTCGACCTCGGAGTCGGCGGCCATCCCCCGGATCCGGTCCTTGATCTCGTTGGTGATGTGCGGGATCACCTGCACCGTGTCCCCGAGGTACTCGCCGCGCCGCTCCTTGGCGATCACGTTCGAGTAGACCTGCCCCGTGGTCACGTTCGCGGACCCGTGCAGCTCGGTGTCCAGGAACCGCTCGTAGTGGCCGATGTCCAGATCGGTCTCCGCCCCGTCGTCGGTGACGAAGACCTCCCCGTGCTGGAACGGGTTCATCGTCCCGGGGTCGACGTTGAGATAGGGGTCGAGCTTCTGCATCGTGACCCGCAGGCCCCGAAGCGTGAGAAGCCGCCCCAGACTGGACGCCGTCAGTCCCTTGCCGAGGCTTGAGGCGACACCGCCGGTGACGAAGAGATGCTTGGTAGGGCGGGGCCTACCAGGGGCTGCCGAAGGCAAGAAGACGCTCCCGTGGTCGTTGCGAGGCGGAACAGTCTCACTGTCCACGGAGTACCAGCTTACTGGCAGTCCCCTTGGCGTCGGTCGCTGGCGCTCCCTCCTTCGGCGGGAACTGCGGGCGATCGCTGGCATCGCTCCGAACTCGCCTGGCGGCTCGCTTCGCGATCAGATGCTTGCTTCGCTCGCATCTGCCTTCGGACGCGATCGCAACCTTCCCGCACGCTGACGGCCGAGGTTCAGACCGACACCCACCCGCCGGCGCGGGCTGGGGTGGCCGGTGCAGGTACGCCTACCGCAACCCTCGGGACGCGGCGACCTCGGCCGGCGGCTCAGCCGTCAACGAGCCCGGCCGGCGATCGCGTGCGAAGCCAGGTTCGAGCCTGCGAGAACCTGATCGCGCAGCGAGCCGCCAGGCGAGTTCGGAGCGATGCTAGCGATCGCGCAGTTCCCGTTGAAGGAAGGCGCTCTGCGCCTGACGCCGAGGGCACTTCAATCAGAACGGAGTAGGGGAACCGTTGGGCATGATGGTGCGGAGTTGGCGGGTCAGCTCGTCTATCAGGGATCGGGCCTGGTCGGCGGCGTTGCGGGCGGCGTCGCGCTCCTGGGACAGCTCGGCTATCGAGGCGCGCTGCTCGGTGACGGCCTGGGCCAGTTGGTCGACCCACTGGTCGCGTTCGGCGAGCTTCTCGGCGATGGCGTCGCGTTCGGCGGCCATCTGGCGCATGCCGGCCACGGCCTTGTCGCGTTCGCGGCCGGCCTGGTCGGCGCGGCCGCGGGCGAGGGTCAGCTCGGACTCGGCGCGGGCCTGGGCCTGGACGGCGGCCTCGCGGGTGCGTTCGGCGGCCTCGCGGGCCTTGGCGCCGTTGTCGCGCTCGCGTTCGGCCTTCTTGGCGGCCTCCAGCGACTGCGCGGCGGTGTCGAGGGCCTGCTGGCGCTCGGCCTCGGCGGTCTCGGCGCGGACGGTGGCGTCCTGGGCGCGGCGCTCGGCGTCGGCGGCGCGGCGCTCGGCGTCCTGGGCGCGGCGCTCGTTCTCCTGGGCGCGGCGCTCGGAGGACTCGGCGCGGCGGCGGGTCTCGTCGGCCTCCTTGCCGGCGGCGACGACGGCGTGCTGGAGGTTCTGCGCGGTCATCTCGGCGTCGGTGACCTTGGCGCGCAGCGCGGCGAGTTCGGCGTGCGCGTTCTCCAGGGCGCGGGACAGCTCGGACGCCTGGTCGGCGACGCGGTCGCGCTCGGCCTCGGCGGAGCGGCGGCCGCCGACGGCGTCCTCGACGGCGCGCAGGGCGTCGTCGCGGGCCTCGCTCATCGCGTCGCGCTGCTGGATCGCCTGCCGGACGGTCGCCTCGGCCTCGGCGACGCGGCGCTCGGCCTGCTCGACCTGCGCCTGGAGCTGCTCCATCTGGGCGCGGGCCTGCTCGGCCTGGCCGCGGGCCTGGTCGGCCTGCATGCGGGCCTGCTCGGCCTGGCCGCGGAGCTGGTCGGCCTGGGTGCGGCCCTGCTGGGCCTGGTTCCAGGCGGCGGCCGCGTCGCGTTGCGCGGCCTCCTTCTCGGTCTGCAGCGCGGCGATCTGGGTGACGGCCTCGTTCTGGACCTCGGCGGTGCGGCGCTCGGCGTCGGCGGCCTTGCGGTCGGCCTCGACGGCGCGGCGGTCGGCCTGCTCGGCCTGACCGCGCGCACGCTGCACCTCACCCCACGCGGCCGCGGCGTCCCGCTGCGCCGACTCCTTCTCCGCCTGCACGGCGGCGAGCTGCGCGGCGGACTCGGTCTGCGTCTCGGCGACGCGGCGCTCGGCCTCCACGGCGCGGCGGTCGGCCTGCTCGGCCTGACCGCGCGCACGCTGCACCTCACCCCACGCGGCCGCGGCGTCCCGCTGCGCCGACTCCTTCTCCGCCTGCACGGCGGCGACCTGGGCGGCGGTCTCGGTCTGCGTCTCGCTGACCTTGCGCTCGCCCGCGGCGAGGGCGTCGCCGATGAGGTCGGCCATCTGGCGGAGCCGCTCGACGATGTCCCAGGGCTGGGCCTCGGGCTGCTCCACCTCCGGACGGGTGGCCTCGCCGGGCTTGGACATCTGTATCGGCTGCTGGGCGGGGTCGCGGCCCATCGCGGGCCAGGGGGAGCCCGCGTCCGGGATCCCGCGCGAACCACCCGATCCGTTCAGCTCACTCACTTTGTTCCTCGCCTGGCGGCTCGGAGCCGCGTTCGCGGGGCTGCCATGGACATGGTGCTCGCTTCACTCCTCGCCCTACGGCTCGTCGCTTCGCTCACGAAAGGCACTCTAGTGCGCTCCCGCAGAGCGTTTGCCCAGTTTGGGGGTTTGGATTCTTGATGCTCGCGGGACGTTCGCGCACGCAGGACGCCTGATCACGGTTTTCGCGGTGCGCGTTCGGCCCGGTCCCACGGTGCCACGTGTCACACCCCCGCGACACGGGAACGCGACGAAGACGCGGTGAGGAAGCGCTGGTGGGACAATCGCGCACCATGGAACTTCGCACCTTGTATCCGCCGATCGAGCCGTATGACTCCGGGCTGCTCGACGTCGGCGACGGCGACAGCGTCTACTGGGAGGTCTGCGGGAACCCCGAGGGGAAGCCGGCGGTGATGGTGCACGGCGGCCCGGGGGGCGGGTGCAGCGCGGCGCACCGCCGCCAGTTCGACCCGGACTCGTACCGGATCGTGCTGTTCGACCAGCGCAACTGCGGGCGGAGCCTGCCGCACGCCAAGGACCCGGGCGTGTCGCTGGAGGCGAACACCACCTGGAACCTCGTCGCCGACATGGAGCGGCTGCGCGAGCACCTGGGCATCGAGCGGTGGCTGGTGTTCGGCGGGAGCTGGGGCAGCGCGCTGTCGCTGGCGTATGCGCAGACGCATCCGGAGCGGGTGAGCGAGCTGGTGCTGCGCGGCATCTTCACGCTGCGGCCGTTCGAGCTGTACTGGTTCTACCAGGAGGGCGCGTCGCTGCTGTTCCCCGACCTGTGGGAGAGCTACGTCGAGCCGATCCCCGAGGACGAGCGGGAGGACCTCATCGCGGCCTTCCACGAGCGGCTGAACTCCCCGGACCGCGACGTCCGGGTGGCGGCGGCGAAGGCGTGGTCGACGTGGGAGGGGTCGACGGTGACGCTGCGGCCCGACCCCGAGCTGGCGGCGGGCTTCGCCGAGCCCGACTACGCGGTCGCGTTCGCGCGGATCGAGAACCACTACTTCGTCAACGAGGGGTTCTTCGAGCCGGAGCAGCTCATCCGGGACGTGGACAGGATCCGCCACATCCCGGCCGTGATCGTGCAGGGCCGCTACGACGTGTGCACGCCCGCGGCGACGGCGTGGGACCTGCACCGGGCGTGGCCGGAGGCGGAGTTCCACCTCGTGGACGACGCGGGCCACGCCTATAGCGAGCCGGGCATCCTGCACCGGCTCATCGAGGCGACCGACCGTTTCGCGGACGCCCGCTGAATGCTCGCCCGCAGGCGGCTGGAAGCAATCTGAAAATCTCCGGGAAGCCACCTGACCGGTTCCGGCAAGCCTCGATTACGGGGCCGCCGCAACGCGCCGGGCGGTGGATCCGGAATGGAACGGGGCCGCGCGTTCCCGCGCGGCCCCGATGGCGCCGGGGGACGTCCGAAAAACCGGCCGAAGCCTTACCCTCCGGCCACCAAACCCTTGCCTGGACAGATGGCACGTCTCGTCGCAAGGTGAGTGTGAGACATGCCGGGATGCCCGGGTTCATACCTTGATCCCCACCCGCCCCAGCGTGGCGGGGACCGGTCCGACCTCCGCAGACGCGTGACGACGCCCCCACACAGCGGCGCGTTGTCAGCGAATCTCAGTGATTCACCTCACACAACCGATACAGAATTCAGCTCCCCCCAACCCGAGTACTTACTAGAGTGACGGGCAGATGGGCCGCACGAGGGGTCGTCCGCCCATTCGGCAGTCCCGCCTGGATAACAGGGGGAAATGCGCGCCGCGGCACGGCGTTAACATCGTCGAAATATGTCCGAAATTGGCAAGCGTACTGCCATACCCATTGCGCGAGCGTCCTAAACATCTCGCAGATAACATTCCGGAGCGATCACGCGGGGCGATTCGCTAAGTTGCCTGGACATGGCAGCGCAACCCCTGGAATCACCGACCCGACGCCCCGAACGGACCGAGACGAACGCGGACGTGCAACTCCAGGAGCCGAGCCTCACCGACGGCCCCGGGCTGTGGCGGATCGCGAACGAGTCCCACGTCCTGGACGTCAACTCGCCCTACAGCTACACGCTGTGGTGCCGCGACTTCGCCGACACCTCCGTGGTGGCCCGTGACGGATCCGCGCTCTGCGGGTTCATCACCGGCTACGTGCGGCCGGCCCGTCCCGACACGTTCTTCGTCTGGCAGGTGGCCGTCGACGAGTCCTACCGCGGCCGGGGCCTCGCCCGCCGCATGCTGGACCAGCTCGCGGGCCGCCAGGTGGCCCGCGGCCAGCGGTACCTGGAGGCGACCGTGACGCCGGACAACGCCGCCTCCACCGCGATGTTCTCCTCGTTCGCCCGCGATCACGGCTGCGACCTGGACCGCAGCCCCCTGTTCGGGACCGAGCACTTTCCCGGCAGGGGGCACGAGCCCGAGGTCCTCTTCCGGATCGGCCCGCTCCCCGGCGTGAACTAGGCGGATGTCCCGGCACCGGCCCATCGCCCGCGCGGCCACCGCCGCGGCGATCGCCGACGGCCCATCACCCGGACGGATCGCCCGCACCGATCGGCCCGCCCGATCAGCCCGCATCCCCGACCCGACCGCCCCCGACTCCGCGCCCCCGACCGACGGCTTGCACCAGAACGACGGCTTGAACCGCCCGCGACACGATCGCCCACACGAGATGTCCGTCCACCCGCCCCGTTCGTCCGCACGCAACCCCGCTCCCATCCACACCTGCCGGAGGCAGACCATGGACGTTTTCGCCCGCATGGAATCTGAGGTCCGCGGCTATTGCCGAGGATGGCCCACGGTGTTCACGACCGCCAAGGGCAGCCACATGACCGACGAGAACGGACGCACCTACCTCGACTTCTTCGCCGGCGCCGGCACGCTGAACTACGGGCACAACAACCCGCAACTGAAACGCCGGCTCATCGACTACCTCGCCGGCGACGCGGTGGTGCACGGGCTCGACATGTACACCACGGCAAAGCGAGACTTCCTGGAACGGTTCAACGAGTACGTGCTCGCGCCGCGCGGCCTGGACTACAAGGTCCAGTTCCCCGGCCCGGCGGGCAACCACTCGGTGGAGGCCGCGCTGAAGCTGGCGCGCAAGTACACCGGCCGCGAGACCATCGTGAGCTTCACCAACGCCTTCCACGGGATGACGCTCGGCGCGCTGGCCGTCACGGGCAACTCGATGAAGCGCACCGGCGCCGGGGTCCCGCTCGGCCACGGCGTGGCGATGCCCTACGACAACTACCTCGACGGCCGCACGCCCGACTTCCTGCTGTTCGAGACGATGCTGGACGACAGCGGCAGCGGCCTGGACAAGCCCGCCGCCGTGATCGTCGAGACGATCCAGGGCGAGGGCGGCATCAACGTCGCGACCGCCGAGTGGCTGCGCGGCCTCCAGGACCTGTGCCGCCGCCACGACATCCTGCTGATCGTGGACGACGTGCAGATGGGCTGCGGGCGCACCGGGCCGTTCTTCAGCTTCGAGGAGGCCGGGATCACGCCCGACATCGTCTGCCTGTCCAAGTCGCTCAGCGGCTACGGGCTCCCGTTCGCGGTCACGCTGATGCGCCGCGACCTGGACGTGTGGGAGCCGGGCGAGCACAACGGCACCTTCCGCGGCTTCAACCCGGCGTTCGTGACCGCCGTCGCCGCGCTGGAGGAGTACTGGCTGGGCGCCGGGATGGAGAAGCAGACGCTCGCCAAGGGCCAGCAGGTCGAGACGGCGCTGAACGCGATCGCGCTCCAGCACGCCGGGGCGATCGACTCCGTCCGCGGCCGGGGCCTCGCCTGGGGCCTGGTCATGTCGGACGCCGACCTCGCGCCCAAGGTGTGCGAGGAGGCGTTCAGCCGCGGGCTGCTGATGGAGACCTCCGGGCCGGAGAGCGAGGTGGTGAAGCTGCTGCCGCCGCTCACCACCAGCGAGGCCGACCTCGGCCGCGGCCTGGAGATCGTCGCCGAGTCCGTCGAGGCCGTCCGCTCGGCCGTGGCGGTCTGAGCCGCGCCCGCACGGGCCCCGGCCCCATCGACACACCGTCACGGCTTCAGCGGAAAGAGGAGATTCATGATCGTACGTTCCCTTGAGGAGATCATCGACACCGAGCGCGACGTGCGGGCCGAGACCTGGTGCAGCCGCCGCTTCGTCCTGGCCAAGGAGGGCGTGGGCTTCTCGCTGCACGAGACCATCCTGTACGCCGGCACCGAGACGCGGATGTGGTACGCGAACCACATCGAGGCCGTCTACTGCATCGGGGGTCAGGGGGAACTGGTCAACGAGGAGACCGGCGAGAAGCACCGCATCGAGCCCGGCGTGATGTACCTGCTGGACGGGCACGAGCACCACACCCTGCGTGCCCACACCGACGTGCGGACCGTCTGCGTCTTCAACCCGCCCTGCACGGGCCGGGAGGTCCACGACGAGAACGGCATCTACCCGCTGCTCAAGGAGGAGGACGCCTGATGAGCATCATCGAGTCCCATCCCACGCTCGACGACTCCTACCCCACCCGCAAGGCCGCCGAGGCCGCCCTGCTGTACCGCCAGGATCCCGTCGTGTACGGGAAGCCGCAGGACGGTCCCATCGACTCCGCCACGCTCGACTCCTTCGACGCCAACGGCTACCTCAGCGTCGAGGAGCTGCTGACGCCCGCCGAGGTCGAGGACTACCGCGCCGAGCTGCGCCGGATGGCCGCCGACCCCGCGATCCTCGCCGACGAGCGCACCGTCACCGAGCGCGGCTCGGACGAGGTCCGCTCCATCTTCGAGGTCCACCGGATCAGCGAGGTGTTCGCGGCGCTCGTCCGCGACCCGCGCGTGGTCGGGCGGGCCCGGCAGATCCTCGGCTCCGACGTCTACGTGCACCAGAGCCGGGTCAATTACAAGCCAGGGTTCACTGGCAAGGACTTCTACTGGCACTCGGACTTCGAGACCTGGCACGCCGAGGACGGGATGCCGCGCATGCGCGCGGTGAGCATTTCCATCGCGCTCACCGAGAATTTCGTGCACAATGGCGGGCTAATGATCATGCCTGGTTCGCACAAGACCTTCGTGGCCTGCGTCGGGGAGACCCCGTCCGACCACTACAAGGAATCCCTGCGCGGCCAGGAGATCGGCACGCCCGACCCGGGCAGCCTGTCCATCCTCGCCGACAAGCACGGGATCGAGCTGTTCACGGGCCCGGCGGGCTCGGCGACCATGTTCGACTGCAACTGCATGCACGGCTCGAACGGGAACATCACCCCGTTCCCGCGCTCCAACGTGTTCGTGGTGTTCAACAGCGTCGAGAACACGTGCGTCGAGCCGTTCGCCGCACCCGCGCCGCGTCCCTCGTTCATCGGGGCCCGCGACTTCACGCCGGTCGTCTGACAACAATTCGATAACCCCGACCGATCATCCCCGCGCCCGCGGGGGGCATCCGGCCCCCCGCGGGCGCGGCGGCACACCATCCAGGAGTTCAACGATGACTTCTTCGAGACGCGACTTCCTGCGTTCCGCCGTCCTGCTGTCCGCGGCGGTGCCGCTGGCCGCCGCGGGCTGCTCGACGACGGACCCCAAGGAGGAGAAGTCGGGCGGCGGTTCGCTGCAGAAGGCCAAGGACGCCGGCAAGATCACGGTCGGTTTCGCCAACGAGGCGCCCTACGGCTACACCGACAAGTCCGGGAAGCTGACCGGGGAGGCGCCCGAACTCGCGCGGGTGGTCTTCAAGGAACTCGGGATCGACAAGGTGGCCGGCGTCCAGGTCGACTTCTCCGGCCTCATCGCCGGGCTCAACGCCAAACGGTTCGACCTCGTCGCGGCGGGAATGTTCATCACACCCGAGCGGTGCAATTCGGTGGCCTTCTCCGACCCGGAGTACGTCGCCAAGAGCGCGTTCATGGTCCGCAAGGGCAACCCCAAGGGCCTGCTCAAGCAGGACGACCCGGGGAAGAAGGGCGTGAAGGTGGGGGTGCTGGAAGGCGCCGTCGAACAGGGCTATGCCGAGAAGAGCGGCGTGAAGAAGGGGAACATCCAGGTGTTCGCCGACCAGGCCAGCGGTTTCGAGGGCCTGAAGGCCGGCCGCATCGACTGCATCTGGCTCACCCGCATCTCGCTCGCCGACCTGCTGACCAAGCACGAGGGCGAGCCGTATGAGGTGACCGCGCCCTTCACGCCGGTCATCGACGGCAAGGAGCAGTTCGGCGCGGGCGCGTTCGCGTTCCGCAAGGCCGACAGCGACCTCGTGACCGCCTTCAACGGCAAGCTCGCCGAACTGAAGCAGGGCAACCGGCTGCTGCCGATCATCCAGCCGTTCGGGTTCACCCAGGCGGAGATCCCGACGGCCGCCGACACCGCCGCCAAGTTCTGCAAGGGATGATCAGGTGTCCGAAGTCCTCGACGGCTACGAGCAGTGGCTGAAGGGCGCGTGGCTCACCCTCCAGCTCACGGTCTACGGCAGCGGCGTGGCACTCGTGCTCGCCCTGGTGTTCGGGCTGGCCGGCACCTCGCGGCACGCCTGGATCCGCGTGCTGAACCGCGTGTACGTGGAGTTCTTCCGCGGCACCGCGACGCTGGTGCTGCTGTTCTGGTTCTTCTACGCGCTGCCGCTGGTCGGCATCAGGCTGAACTCCACGATGTTCGCGGCGGTGCTCGCGCTCGGGCTGAACATCGGCGCCTACGGCGCCGAGGTCGTGCGCGGCTCGATCAAGGCGGTGCCGCGGGCGCAGTACGAGGCGACGATCGCGCTGAACTTCACGCCGCTCCAGCGGATGCGGCGCGTCCTGCTCCCCCAGGGGTTCGCGCTGATGCTGCCGCCCTTCGGCAACCTGCTCATCGAGCTGATGAAGGGCACGGCGATCGTGTCGCTGGTCGGGCTGACCGACCTGACGACGGTCTCCAAGAACCTGCAGAGCAGCACCGGCGAGACGGTCGCGTCGTTCTCGCTGGTCCTCGTCATCTACTTCGTCATCGCGCAGATCCTGCAGCTCTTCGTCCGCTTCGCCGAGGCCCGCGTCGACCGCATGCTCGGCCGGCGCCCCTCGCGTGAGCCCGAGCTCGGCACGCTCGCGGCGGGCGCGCCCGGAGCGGGGGTGGCGAGCTGATGGAGTGGGACTGGAGCTACACCGGCGACATCATCCCCGACCTGCTGCGGGGACTGCGCTACACCGTCATCGCGACGCTGCTCGGCTACCTGATCGCGGTCGTCCTCGGCCTGGTGTGGGCGCTGCTGCGCCGCACGCCGAACGTGGTCGTGCGCCAGGTGGTGCGGTGGGTCACCGAGTTCATCCGGTGCACCCCGCTGATCCCCCAGCTGTTCTTCGCCTTCTACGTCCTGCCCACCTGGGGCCTGACGTTCGGGAAGCTGACCGTCGGCGTGCTCATGCTCGGGATCCACTACTCGACCTACATGGCCGAGGTGTACCGGGCCGGGATCGCCGACGTCCCGCGCGGGCAGTGGGAGGCGGCCAAGGCGCTGAACCTGCCGCGGACGCGGGTGTGGCTGGACGTCGTCCTGCCGCAGGCGGTCCGCAAGGTGATCCCGACGCTCGGCAACTACCTGATCGCGATGTTCAAGGACTCGCCGCTGCTGCTGGCGATCGGCGTCCCCGAGCTGCTCACCTCCGCGCGGTCGGTGGGCGCCAGGACGTTCGAGTACCTGGAGCCGATGACCATGGTGGGCGTGCTGTTCATCGTGGTCAGCGTCATCTCGTCGATTCTCCTCCGCCGCCTGGAGAGGCACTATGCCACCAACTGACACCACACCAGAGAAGGACGCGGCGCCCCTGCGGGGCAGCGCCCCCGGCATCCGCTTCGAGAAGGTGATCAAGCGGTTCGGGAGCAACACCGTGCTCCGCGAGCTCGACTTCACGGTCGCGCCGGGCGAGCGGGTGACGCTCATCGGGCCGAGCGGGTCGGGCAAGACCACGATCCTGCGGCTGCTGATGACGCTGGAGAAGCCCGACGGGGGCCTGATCTTCGTCGGCGACGACCCGCTGTGGCACATGGACCGGGGCGGCAAGCGCGTCCCGGCGAACCAGAAGCACCTGCACGAGATGCGCAAGCGGATCGGGATGGTGTTCCAGCAGTTCAACCTGTTCCCGAACATGAACGTGCTGCGCAACCTCACCGAGGGGCCGATGCGCGTGCTCGGGGTGCCGAGGGACGAGGCCGTCGAGCGCGCCAAGGGCCTGCTCGACCTGGTCGGGCTCGCCGACAAGATCGACGCGCACCCGTCGCAGCTGTCGGGCGGGCAGCAGCAGCGGGTCGCGATCGCGCGGGCGCTGGCGATGGAGCCGCAGGTGCTGCTGCTGGACGAGGTGACCTCCGCGCTCGACCCCGAGCTGGTCGTCGGCGTCCAGGACCTGCTGCGCGACATCGCCCGGCAGAGCGACCTCACGCTGCTGTGCGTCACCCACGAGATGACCTTCGCCAAGGACATCTCCGACCGGGTCCTGATGTTCGACCAGGGGCAGATCGTCGAGGAGGGCCCGCCGGAGCGGATGTTCGGCGAGCCGTCCGAGCAGCGCACCCGGGACTTCCTCCAGGCGGTCCTGGCCACCTGAGCGGCCGCGCCCGGCGGGACCGTTCCGGCCGGGCCATCGGAAGCATCGCCCGCGTCCCCGTCGCCCCGGGGGCGCGGGCGATCCCGTCCCCGGGGGCGGGAGACGCGGCTCAGGCGACGCCGCTCCACGCCCGCTCAAGCTGCTCGGCCCACGACGGGACCTTGAGGTCCACCCCGCTCTGCCGCGCGATCTCGTAGGGCAGCGACCCGAAGGGCGCCTTGGCCGGCTTCCGGACGATCTGGTCGACGACCAGGTGGGTGAGCCCGCTGCCCTTCTTCAGCCGCGGGTACGCCGCGTGCACGCGGTCGGCGTAGCCGTCCGGGAGCCTGTCCGCGTGCAGCCCGGCGACGTCGAGGCCGGCCCCGGCGCTGGTCAGCGCGATCTCGGGGCGCATCCGCTGCGGGATGCCGACGCTGGTGTGCAGGGCGATCGCCTCCCACACCACCCGTACCCGGTCCGGCGCGACGCCCTGGCCGTCGAGGAACCCGGCGGCGACGTCGGCGCCGTCCACCTCGAACCGCTGGTCGCCGTCGCCCTCGTCGGTCAGCCCCATGTCGTGCAGGAGGCACGCCACGAACAGCAGCTCGTCGTCGTAGGCGTCGCCGGGACGCAGCCCCCGCGCCTCGCCCAGCGCCCGCCCGAACAGGTAGACCCGCACGCTGTGGTGGGCGAGGGCGCGCTGCTCGGCGGTGAAGGCCAGGTCGTAGGCCGCGCGGGTGAGGTCGGTGTCGGGCATCGCGAACTCGGCGAAGGTATCGCCCATCGAGGTCTCCTCTGATCGGTTGCCACGATCCTCCCGGCGCTTCCGGCACCCGGCCAGTGTCCCGAGTGCCCCTGTGCGCTACGTTCTGGCCATGCATGTGGTCGCGGTGCTCGCGCTCGACGGGGTGGTGGCGTTCGACCTGGCGGTCCCCGGGCAGGTGTTCGGCTCGTCCACCACCGGCGAGAACGTCCCCCTGTACGAGGTGCGGGTGTGCGGGATGCCCGGCGGCACGGAGACCTCGGCGACGGTCGGGCGGATGCGGGTGGAGCCCCCGTTCGGGCTGGACGCGCTCGCCGCGGCCGACACGATCGTCGTCCCCGGCCACGACCGGCTCCACGACCGCGGGAACGCGGCCGACCATCCGGCGGAGGTGCTGGACGCGCTGCGCGACGCGGCCTCGCGCGGCACCCGGATCGCCTCCATCTGCGTGGGCGCGTTCGTGCTGGCCGCCGCCGGCCTGCTGGACGGGCGGCGCGCCACCACCCACTGGATGTACGCGTGCCGCCTCGCCCGCCTGCACCCGCGCGTCGAGGTGGACGCCTCGGTGCTGTTCGTGGACGACGGCCAGGTGCTCACCTCGGCGGGCGTCGCCGCCGGGATCGACCTGTGCCTGCACCTCGTCCGCCGCGACCACGGCGCCGCGACCGCCGCCCGCACCGCCCGCCGGATCATCATGCCGCCGCAGCGCGACGGCGGGCAGGCGCAGTTCATCCGGCACGAGGACCCCCCGGACGGCGGCACCGCGCTCCAGCCCACGCTCGCCTGGCTGGAGGCGAACCTGCACCGCCCGCTGGCGCTGGAGGACATCGCCCGGCACGCCTGCGTCAGCGTCCGCACCCTGACCCGCCGGTTCCGCGAGCAGGCCGGGACGACGCCGCAGCAGTGGCTGTCGCGGGCCCGGGTCCGCCGCGCCCAGCAGCTGCTGGAGAGCACGGACCTGCCGGTCGAGCGGGTCGCCGCCGAGGCGGGCTTCGGGTCCCCGGTGACGCTGCGCGCCCACTTCGCGCGGCGGGTCGGCGCGTCCCCGCAGTCCTACCGCGCCGCGTTCCGCGCCCGCGCGTCCTGACCCCCCGCCTCCGCCGGGCCACCGTCCGCATCCGGCCGACCCCGGGCCCCGTCCGGGCGCCCGCCCCTACGCTCGGCGGGAGGTAGAGACCCGCTCCCGGAGGGCCGGCCGTGGGCAATCCCCCACCACCCGAATCAGGACGCGGCCTGGCCGCGCTGTTCGACTGGATGACCGGGCGGCTGCCCTGGCGTCCCGACGCGCGCCCGTTCCCGCTGATCGTCCTCGAACCCGCCGGGCCGGACGACCCCGAGCCCCACATGGAGGAGCTGCGGCACCTCGCCGCCGAGATGGCGCTGCCCTTCGTCTCCCCCGAGGCCCCCGCCGGGCCGGACTCGGACGCGGCGGCGATCGCGCTCGCCGACGCCCTCTCCCAGCCGATCACCTGGAGCCGGACCCGCTCCCAGTTCAGCCGCCCCCGCTTCCCCCGCTCCGACCTCGTCCGGACGATCGAGCGCGCCGCCGCGCCCGCCCCCGACGACGGCGACGCCGCTCCCCCCTACCGGCGCTCTCCCGTCTCGACCGTCGAGCGCTGGAACGACCATGCCGGGCTGTTCCGCTGGCAGGGCGGGCCGCTGCGCGCTCCCGCCTGGTGGTCGACGATCGGCGCGTCGCTCGTCGCGGTGATCGCCGTCCTCGCGGGCGGCATCGCCGAGCAGACGCCGCGGCGCATCCTCGTCACCGCCGCCGCCGTCCTCGCCGGGGTCCTGCTGCTGGTCGCCGGGCTGTCCGCGCGGCGCGTCTGGCTGCCGGTGCTCGCCAGCGTCGGCATCGGCGGCCGCTACCGCTGGTTCGCCCGGACCTCGTTCTTCGCCGCCCTCGGCGACGAGGACGGCGACGACCTCGGCTTCGACGGCCGCCTGCACCGGGTCGCCGAACGGCTCACCGAGCCGGGCGCGGCCCGGTTCCTGCTCCACATCAAGACATTCGCGCTGCTGGAGGACGTCCGCGACCAGTACCGGCGGTTCGCGCCGAGCCTGCGCGGCTTCAAGCGCCCCGCCCCGCTCGTGGTGTTCCTCTCCCACGCCGGGCACGGCAACGGCGGCCTCGCGCTGCTGGCGGCGATGAGCGACATCCGCGCCCGCCGCAGCGAACTCCACCCGCTGCTGGTCGTCGCGTCGCTGGACGCCGCCACCCGCGACGCCTGGCTCGGCGGTCCCACCCCCGGCGAGGACGCCCGCGACCGCTACGAGCGGTGGCGGTCCTCGCTCGGCGCCGCGCTCGGCCCGAGCGAGTCGGTCCCGCTCCCGTGGCTGCTGCGCGTCCCCGTCGCGGGCGAGCCCGCCGCGGACCGCCCCGACGGCGCGTTCCGCCCCCGCCGCCGCCCCCGCTGGACGTGGCTCTGGTCCTGGCGCGGCCTCATCGCCGCCGCCGTCGCCTTCGCCATCGCGCTCACCTTCGCCCAGGTGCACCTGCGCTCCACCTACTGCAGCGTCGGCTTCCCCGTCGGCTGGAACGGCGACACCCGCCAGCAGACCAACCCCGACGGCAGCCGCGAGTGCGTCGGCGTGTCCACCCGCGGGGTCCGCTTCGAGCGCGGCGCCGACAGCATCGCCCTGGACGGCGACCGCCGCCGCCCCTCCCCCGCCAACGCCGGGGGCCACATCACCCTCGCCGACCTCCAGCGCGACATCGACAAGGAGAACCGCGCGGTCGTCGCCGACCACCAGCCGTACGTGACGATGATCTACGCCGGGACGTTCACCGCCAGCCCGGGGCAGAGCGAGCTGACCGTCAGCAGCGTCCACGAGCTCGCGGGCGCCTACCTCGCCCAGCTCCGCAACAACCACCGTGGGCAGCCCGGCGAGATCGGCAACACCCTCAAGCTGCGGATCCTGCCCGCCAACACCGGCCAGGACATGGCGTTCGCCGGCGAGACCGCCGACCGCGCCCTGCACCTGGCCCGGCGCGACCCGTCGATCGTCGGCGTCGTCGGGCTCGGCCGCAACACCCGCTCCTCCCGGGCCGCGATCGAACGGCTCACAGCCGCCGGGCTGCCCGTCATCGACACCGTCAACTCCTCCGACGAGCTGCCCGGACTCGCCCGCTTCTACGGGCTGGCCGCCACCAACCGCGAAGAGGCCACCGCCGGCCTCGCCGCCCTGCGCGACGCCGGCCTGCGCGGACGCGTCGACCGCGCCATGATCGTCGCCCGCACCTCCGGCCCGCCCACCGACGTCTACAGCAGCGAGATCGCCCGTGACGTCGTGAGCGTGCTGCGGCCGCGCGCCCCCCACACCGTCGGCTACCGCGGCCCCGGCGACATCTCCAGCAAGGTCAAGGCCGCCTGCGACAACGGCCGGCCCCCCTACACCCTCGTGTACTTCGCCGGGCGTGCCGAGGACCTGCCCGGCCTGATGAACGGCCTCGTCCAGGGCGGCTGCACCCGGCACCGCCTGCTCCTGATCGCGGGCGACGACGTCAGCAAGTCCCGCTTCGGCACCGGTCCGCACGAGGTGCCGCTCCCCCAGAACACCACCCTGTACCACACCGTGTTCGCCTACCTGCCCCACCTGATCGCCAAGGACGCCGACGTGACCGGCGACTTCTTCCTCATGGCCCGCAACCGCTTCGGCATCGGCGCCCCCCGCGTCCGGCCCGACGAGCCGCTGCTGGTGGACGGCCAGATGGCCATCACCTTCGACGCCACGTTCGCGCTGAGCCAGGCCGCGCAGAACGCCTACGACCTGCTCGGCCCCCGGCTGGTGACGGGCGAGCGGTCCGTCACGTCCGGGACGGTGCTGGAGGAGCTGCGGCACCTGCGGATCACGCGGGGCGGCTCGGCGACCGGCGACATCGACTTCACCAACGACCACGGGGACCCGCCGCGGCCCCGCAACCGGGGCCTCACGCTCGTCAAGGTCACCCTGAAGGACGGCCGGCCGCAGCCCACCGCGATCTGCGGCCGCCTCGGCGGCGGCGTGCCGGTCGAGGGCCTGCGGCCGTGCTGACGCCTCACCCCGGCCGCAGGACCGTGCTGCGGCCCCCGCAGGCGTCGCGGCGGCGGCCGCACACCTGGAGGTGGACGGCCGAGGACGCGCCCGTCCAGGCGTAGGCGAAGGCGACCTCGCGGGTCTGCCCGCAGGCGAGGCCCGCCGCGTGCTCGGCGTCGGGCAGCCCGGCCAGCACCACGGTGATCTTCAGGTAGGACGGGCCGTCCTCGCAGCGCAGGTCCCGGTGCGTGCCCCGCACCACCACCCCTCGCGCGCCGACCGTGACCGTGCCGTGGCTGACGCCCTGCCCGCGCAACGTCTTCGCGTAGCGCAGGCCGCGGTTCCCCCTGGCCGCGCCCCGCCCGTTCCGCTGCGCCGACGTCGCCGAGACCGTGGACATCGTCAGCGGGACGGACACCCCCTCCACCGCGCCGTACCCCACGATCGCGACGGCCGGCACGAGCACGGCCGCCGACAGCAGGCCGAGCGCCGGCCTCACCCAGATCATCTGCCCCCTCGACACCTCGCGATCCGCCGGTGCCGACGAGGCTAAGGGCTCGTGATCACCCGCCCTAGGGCCCTAGGGCCCTATGCGCGAGCGGCCGGGACCCCAATGCGGGCTAGGGCGTGCGGGTGAGCCAGGTGACCTGGGTGCCGTTGTCGAACTCCTCGCGCGCCGTCGGCGTGAACCGGGTCGGCCGGAACCCGCCCGCGAAGGCGGGGACGCCCGCCCCCGCCACCACCGGGTAGCTCTTGACGATCATCTCGTCGATCTCCGGCAGCAGCGCGGCGGCGAGCCTGCCGCCGCCCGCGAGCCAGACGTCCATGCCGCCGTCCTCGGCCTTGAGCGAGCGGGCGAGCTCCAGCGGGTCGCGGACGAGCGTCACGGCGGGGTCGGCGATCTCGGGCAGCGTGGTGGAGGCGACGTACTGCCGGACGTGCGCGTAGGGGCTGGTCACGCCGATGTCGAGGGCCGGCCGGTAGGTCCCGAGGCCCATCACGAGCGTGTCGAAGCGCTGGTTCGGCGCGTCCTGGATGCCGAGGTGCGGGCGGACGTGCGTCGGGAGCGTCTCGGGATAGTGCTCGCCGATCCAGGCCATCACCTGGTCGCTGACCGGCAGGAAGTCGATCTCACCGCCGGGGCCCGCGATGAAGCCGTCGAGGCTCGTTCCGACGTAGTAGACGAGCTTGCGCATAGGGGATTCCGTTCGTAGTACTCTACTTGAAGTGGTTGGAACGTAGTACTACGTCTGGAGTGGTGTCAAGTGAGGAAGAACGTCGAGCGGCGCGCCGCCCTGGTCGACGCGGCGATCGAGGTGCTGGCCAGGGACGGCGCGCGCGGCCTGACGTTCCGCGCGGTGGACGCCGAGGCCGGCGTGCCCGTCGGCACCGCGTCCAACTACTTCGCCAAGCGCGACGACCTGTTCACGCAGGCGGGCGGGCGGATCTACGAGCGGCTCCAGCCGGACGCGGCCACGCTCGGCGGCATGCTGGAGGGCCCCCGCGACCTGGCCCGGGTCACCGCGCTGCTGACCGAGACCGTCGGCCGGATCTCGGCGTTCCGGACCGGCTACCTCGCCCTGCTGGAGCTGCGGCTGGAGGCCACCCGGCGGCCCGGGCTGCGCGCCGTCCTGACCGAGCGGGTGCGCGAGGACGTCGAGGCGAACGTGGCGCGGCACCTGGAGTCGGGCATGCCGGGCGACGCCACCACCGTCCGGCTGCTGTACCTGACGCTGAACTGGCTGATCGTCGAGAACCTGACCCTGCCGGAGGTGTTCACCGAGGAGGACGTGCGGCGCCTCGTCGCCGACGCCGTCGAACGCTCCCTCCCCCGGCAGGACCCCCGCTAGGAGACGGGGCGGCCCGGCCCCTTCTTGACCTGCTCGATGAACAGCCCGGCGAGGGCGTGCTGGCCGCTCACCGTGGGGTGGTAGCTGCGCGGCTCGGCCTCCAGGGCCGACAGGTTCACCGTGAGGCCGTTCATGTACGGCTGGCCGCTGCCGACCTCGTGGCCCGCGAACGCGCTGTAGGAGTCGACGAACTCGACGCTGCCCTGCTGGTGCCGGGCGGCGATGCGGCGGTCGGCCTCGGCGGCGGTCTCCCGGATGAGCCGCCCGAGGTCGTAGGCGCGCGCGTTGAGCCACTGCTGCTCCGACACCCTGAGGTTGTCGCCGCCGGTGCCCTCCACCTCGGAGAACGCCTTCGGGTAGCCCATCAGGATGATGCGGGCGTGGGGTGCGCGCGCGTGGATCTGGCCGATCAGCTCGGGCAGGTTGCGGCGCAGGTCGGACATCTTCCTGGCGATGTCGTCGCCCTGCCTGAAGCAGCTCCTGCTCCACGGCAGCTTCACCACGCAGCCCGCGACGACCTTGGAGAACCCGATGTCGTTGCCGCCGACGCTCAGCGTGACGAGGCTCGTGTCGGCGTTGAGCCGGCCGAGCTGCGAGGGCTCACCGTGCCTGCCGTCGCGGATGTCCGCCGTGGTGGCGCCCGAGCACGCCCAGAACGAGGTGCCCTTGGCGAACGGGAACGCCTTGGAGACCTCGTTGTAGTACGCCTTGGACGTCCGGTGGCAGCGCTCCAGCGGGTTGTTGTCGCCGACGGTCGCCTCGGCGCCGACACCGGAGGAGTAGGAGTCGCCGAGCGCGACGTAGCCGCCCCGCGTCGCCGCCTCCACCGGGGTGAACTGGCGGCCCGGCGCCGACACCGGGTCGGCGCGGACCTCGGGCGGCGGCGTGCGGCACCCGCTCCCGAACACCTCGCAGCGGACGGCCGGCAGCGCCACCAGCGGGACGACCGCCAGCGCCAGCAACGCCACCAGCGCGGTCAGCGCGAGCCCCCGCTCGCCGAAACGCCCGCGCGCCCACCGTGCCCATGACCCCGGACCCGTCATCGTCCTCCTCCGGCTCCCTCAGGCTGACGCTCGCGCGACGTCACCGGTTCCCACCTTTACATTGTAGATTTTTAGTGGCGCACCGCCGTCCCCGGCGGGTCTCCGGGAGACCACATTACGTGCCGGGGCGGTGCCGGGGCGGCGCTCAGCGGGACGGCGCCCACATGACCGTCCGGGGGCCCAGGTCGTGCAGGCCCGCCTCGATCTCGGCCTTCCAGTAGGCGCGCAGGCCGGGCCCCCAGCGCTCCTCGGGCAGCTCGGCGAACCCGTGCGCGGCATACCATGGCCCGTTCCACGGGACGTCGCGGAACGTCAGCAGGCTGACGCCCGGCGAGCCGGCGGCGGCCGCGCGCTCGCGCACCGTCGCCAGCAGCCGGGTGCCGATCCCCCGGCCCACCAGGTCGCCCCGTACGGAGATCTGCTCCAGGTGGGTCGCACCGTCCACCTCCTCGACGGCGGCGAACGCCACCGGCGGGTCGCCCGCCACGAGGATCTCCACGTCCGCGCCGTCCATCTGCTCGATCACCGTCGGGCCCGGCGGGAACACGATCCCGAGCGGGGCGAACAGCGGGTCGGCCGAGTTCTCGATCGCCGGCAGCACCGCCAGATCGGCGGGTCGCGCCAGGCGCACCTCGTACTCCATACGGCGATGGTAGGTCCCCGCCGGGGCCGCCTTCCCGGACTCCCGCGCGACACTTCCGGGACGTTCGCGCGGGCGGCCCCGGGAGGGTCAGTGCGGCCGGGGCAGCAGCCCGCGCTCCATCGCCACGACGACCGCGTGCGTGCGGTCGCTGACGTCGAGCTTCGCGAACACCCGCAGCAGGTGCGTCTTCACCGTCGCCTCCGCGATCACGAGCCGCCGGCCGATGTCGGCGTTGGACAGGCCGTCGGCGACGCCGTTCAGCACGTCCACCTCGCGCGCGGTCAGCGGCACCTGCGCGGGCCGCCGCATCCGCGCCACCAGGCGCTCGGCGACCCGCGGCGCGAGCACGGTCTCGCCGCGCGCCGCCGACCTGATCGCGTCGGCGAGCCGCTCGCGGGTGGTGTCCTTGAGCAGGTAGCCGACCGCGCCCGCCTCGATCGCCCGCTCGATCTCGGCGTCGGTGTCGTAGGTGGTGAGGATCAGCACCCGCGTCCCCGACGCGCCCGCGACGATCTCGGCGGTGGCGCTCGCCCCGTCCAGGACGGGCATCCGCAGGTCGACCAGCGCCACGTCGGGCCGGAGCCCGGCGGCGAGGTCGACGGCCGCGCGGCCGTCGCCCGCCTCGCCGACGATCTCGATGCCGGGCTCGGTGGCCAGCAGCGCCACCACCCCGGCGCGCATCACCGTGTGGTCGTCCACCACGATGACGCGGAGCGTGCGGTCGGTCATGTCACTCCTGCGGGCTCGTCGAGATCAGGGGGGTCGGCGGGTCCTGCGGGCTCAGCGGGATCATCACGTGGATCCGGGTGCCGTCGCCGACCGAGCTGGTGACGGTCAGCCCACCGCCGAGCTCGGCCAGCCGGCGGCGCATGCCCTCCAGGCCGAAGCCGGCGGCGGCGCCGACCACGAAGCCGCGGCCGTCGTCGGTGATCTCCAGCTCGACGCCGTGCGGGTGGCGCTCCAGCACGACGCCGACCGACGAGGCGCCCGCGTGCTTGCGGATGTTCGCGAGCGACTCCTGCGTGCAGCGCAGCAGCGCGATCCGGGCCGGCTGGTCGCACTCGACGTCGGGCAGCTCCGCGCCGACGGGGATGCCGGTGTCCTCGGTGAAGCGGTCCAGGACGCGGCGGAGCGTCGCCGCGACCGGGCCCTGCGCGGGGCCGTCGCGCCGCGCGGAGTCGACCAGGGCGCGCGCCTCCGCGAAGTTGTCGCGCGCCGTCCGCTCGATCGAGCGGAGCTGCTGCTCGCTGCGGCCCGGCTCGGCGCCGAGCCCCGCGCGGGCCGCCTCCGCCAGCACGATGATCGAGGCGAAGCCCTGCGCGAGCGTGTCGTGGATCTCCCGGGCGAGGCGCTCGCGCTCCTCCGCCGCGCCCTGCCGCCGGTTCGCCTCGGCCAGCTCCCGCTGCGCCACCGCCAGCTCCGCCGACAGCCGCCGCGCCCGCTCCTCGGTCTGCCGCACGTACCGGTGCGCCGCCAGGCCGAGCAGCAGCCCGGCCAGGAAGCCGCCGACGGTGAAGAGCATGTTGCCGGTCGGGAGGTGCGCGGCGCCCGCCGCGACCTCCCCGGCCAGCGTCGCCAGCCCGGCGGCGCCGCTCAGCGCGACCGCGTACCGCTGGCTCCTGGTGAGGATCCAGAACTGCGGGAGGGAGGCGATGTAGAGCGAGGCACCGCCTCCCCGCACGTACGACAGGGCGCCCACACCGGCGGCGAGCACGCAGAGGTACGCCATCGGCGGCAGCACGCGCGGGTACAGCTCCGTCACCGCGTAGCAGGCGCCGAGCACGACCGGCAGCACGATCCCCGAGACCCGCGCCGCGCCGGGGTCGTCGGCCGCGGCGAGGACCTGCGGGATCAACCCCAGCACGAGCCACAGCGCGGCGTACCACCGGACGAGGGCGCGGACCTGGAACCGATCGTCGAGCTGCGGCCGGGCGTCCATGCCGGTCAGCCTACTTTTTCGGCGGGACGCTCCGCCGCGGCCCGCACCCGGCGCATCCCCCGCGAGGGCCACCAGCTCCGCTCCCCGAGCAGCAGCATCGCCGCCGGCAGGATCATGATCCGGATGATCGCCGCGTCCAGCAGCACCGCGACCGCGAGGCTGAACCCCATCTGCTTCATCTCGATGATGTGCAGCGGCACGAAGCTCGCGAACACCGTCACCATCACGAACGCCGCGCTCGTCACGACCCGCGCGGACCCGCCGACGCCCTCCAGGACGGCCTGCCGGGTCGGCACCCCGGCCAGGGCCGCCTCCCGGATGCGGCTGATCACGAACACCTGGTAGTCCATCGACAGGCCGAACAGGATCACGAACAGCAGCAGCGGGACGCGCGAGCCGATCGACCCCGTCGAGGTGAAGCCGAGCAGGCCCTCCGCCCAGGTGTACTGGAACACCGCCACCAGCACGCCGAGCGACGCGGCGGCCGACAGCAGGTTCAGCACGACGCCGACCAGGCCGAGCACCACCGACCGGAACGCCCACGCGGTCATCGCGAACGTCACCAGCAGCAGCGCCCCGATGATCATCGGCAGCTTGTCCTTCTGGTGCTCGGGGTAGTCGGTGTAGCGGGCGACGTCCCCGGACACCGCGACGTCCGCGTCCAGCTTTCCGAGCGAGGCCGGGATGTACCGCTTCCTGAGGTCGCGCAGGGAAGCACGCGCCGCGTCCTCGCTGCCGTAGTGCGGGACGGGCAGCTCCAGGAGGCTGACCCGGCCGTCCGCCGAGGTGCGCAGGCTCGGGGCGCCCGCGAAGCGCCGGTCGCCGCGCGTGCGCCCGGCGAGGTCGCCGAGGGCGGCGCGCACCTCGTCCGACCGTCCGGCGTCGGCGCGGACGACGACCTGGTGCGTGGACTTCAGCTCCGGGAACACCGCGTTCATGCGGTGGTAGGACTGGACGGCGGGGATGCTGCGGGGATGCGTCTCCCGGCCCATGTCCGTGAGCTTGAGGCCGAGCAGCGGGGAGGCGAGCGCCAGCATCGCCAGCACGGCGACGGCCAGGGTGACCGCGGGGCGCTTCTCGGTGGGGCGCAGCAGCGCCGTGGTGATCCGCCCGGCGCCGTCCTCGCGGTGCGCCCGGACGGCCTTGCCGCGCCGCGCCCTGCGCTCCCGGCGCCGCTCGGCCCGCGCGCCGAGCTTCGCGAGCAGCGCGGGCAGGACGGTCATCGAGCTGGCCACCGCGACCAGCGTCACCACGATCGCGCCGGTGGCGAGCGAGGAGAAGATCACGTCGTCGGCCAGGAACAGCGTCGCGCTCGACACCGCGACCGCGAGGCCGGACACCACCACGGCGTGCCCCGAGGTCGCCGCGGCCAGCTCCACCACCGCCCGCGGGCTGAGCCGTCCGCCCGCGCGGGCCCGCTCCTCCCGCTCCCGCTTGAGGTAGAAGAGGGTGTAGTCGACGCCGACGGCCAGCCCGATCAGCAGGATGACGTTCGTGCCGACCCCCGCGTCCGGGAACACGTGCGAGGCGAGCATCGACAGGCCCACCGCCGCGACGATCGACGACAGCGCCAGCAGCAGCGGCACCACCGCGAGCGCCACCGACCCGAAGACCAGCAGCAGCGTGATCAGCGTCACCGGGAGCGCGATCACCTCGGTGCGCGAGAGGTCCTTCCCGCGCAGCTCCTCGACGCCCTTGCTGACCGACGGCCCGCCGGTCTCCTCCACCCGCAGCCCCGGGTAGGCGGCCCGCACCGCGTCGGTCTGCTCCCGGAGCGGCTCGACGTGCTTGCGCCCGTCCAGCTCGGCGCCCTTGAGGGTCACGTCGACGCGGACGACGTCCCCGCCGGGGGCCCGCACCGGCGCGGCGACCGACTCGACCTCCGGCAGCCCCTTCATCCGTCCCGCGATGTCGCGCGCGGCGGCGTCCCTGGCCCCCTCGCCCGAGATCATCACCCGCTCGACGGGCTTGTTCTGGAGCCCGCCCTCGGCCGCCATCGCCTCCGCCCGGCCGGCCTCGCCGACCCGGAAGTCCGCGGACGTGGCGGCGTGGCCGCCCACCGAGATGCCCACGCCGAGGCACAGCGCGACGAACAGGAACCATCCGGCGATCGCCCGCCAGGGGTGCCCGGCGCTCCACCGGGCCGCGCGTACTGGAAGATTCATCATGTGCTCGATGCTGCTGGCCGGGCCCCCTTCCCCGGCAGCGGCGAACGGCTGAACCTGCCGTCCACCGATCGGTGGACCCCCCGGAAGGAGACAGGATGATCTACGCCGAGACGCCGCTCACGGGCGCCATGCGGAAGGCGGTCCAGGATGCTTGGAACGTTCCCGCCGACGGCCCCGCCGAGCGGCTGTTCGGCGGCGAGGAGTCGGCCGCGTACCGGATCGGCGATCTCGTGGTGCGCGTCGGCCCCGCCTGGCGGAGCGACGCCGAGACCGAGTGGTGCCACGCGGTGGCGGCGCACGCCGCGTCCCGCATGCCCGAGGCGGTGGCGCCGCTGCGCGCCCGCGACGGCGCCACGGTCGTCCGGGGCGACGGCCGCCCGCTGTCGCTGTGGCGCCACGTGGAGGGCGAGTGGCCCGACACCGAGGAGCCCACGACGCGCACGCAGGCCGCCGCGCTCCTCGCCCGGCTGCACCGGGCGCTGGCCGACCACGCCCCGCCGCCGCGTCCGACCCGCTCCTTCGCCGAGATCGGGTTGGACGGCGCCTTCCCCGAGGACGTCCCCGAACTCGCCGACCCCGACCTCGACCGGTGGCTCGCGGCCTTCCACGCCCGCACCCCGGCGCGCCAGGTCGTCCACGGCGACTACTACGAGGGCAACACCCTGGCGCGCGGCGGCCGCCTGGTCGCCCTCCTGGACTGGGACGAGGCGTTCGTCGCCGCCCCCGAGTTCGAGGTGGCCTCCGCCGCCCTCGAATGGACGGACGAGCACGCGCGGGCCCCCGAGCTGCGGCGCCGCTTCGTCGCCGACTACCACGCGGCGGGCGGCACCGCCGGGCCCATGGACGAGGAGACCGTCGCCCAGCTCATCCGCCACCGCCTCCGGCGCGAGACCGCCTACTTCAACCTGGCACGCGCGCGAGGCGTCGAGCACGACGAGGACGATCTCGACTACCACCGGCGCCGCGTGCGGGAGTTCTTCGCCCTGAAGCCGTAGCCGGCCCTCGGGCTCCCGCACCTAAAGGACGGGTCAAGGGGAATTCCCAAGTACCCGAACAAAGGCCGGTACAAAGAGCGGGGCGATAGGCGGGGCGAAGGCCGGACCAAAGGGCGGGCGACCTCCCGTACCCCCGTTCGACGCGACCGGATATTGGACCGCGCACACCCGTCCTCATAGGTCGCGTATTTGCACCAAGCGGCATCATTCTGGGTTACGGACAGGTTAATATGATCCTTCGCCTGTGGCACCGAACAATGTCCGCAGGGACAGGTAATCCGATTTACCGGAAGCCCCATACCACCGGGTATGGTTGCCTTATCCCGTTTTCTCCTCCTCGAAGCCGCCATCGATCGCTCCGGCGCCATGAAGATCGGATATCGGCGGGATGGTCAACCGGCGCGCCCGGATGTCATGCTTCTCGCGTTTCGCATTCCACCGAGAAGAGCGGAAGGCGGAACACGGGAGATCTCCCCTGGGAAACCCACGGCAAGAGGAGGAGAAAATGCAGAAGTACGAGACCCCCGCCCTTGTGGCGGCCGGCTCCTTCCGCAAGGTCACCGGACTGCTCGGCTTCCACGGCAACGACCGTGTGATCCTCAGCAAGAACTGAGCCGGGCGTTCACGGCCCATGCCTGATCACGATGGCATGCCGGGCCACGGCGAGGCGTCCTTCGTGGTCCTTCCGGACCACGAGGCGGCCCTCGCCGTGGCCGCGGGCCTGCCCACACCCCCCGAACGCATCCTGCGGCACCGCTCCGGGCGGCCCTGGCTGGCGGGCCGCTGGAGCGACGCCGAGATGACCGAGGCCGCGGCGGGAGACGCCCGGATCGCGATCATCGGCACCTGCCCGATCGGTCCCGAGCGGCTCGCCCGGGAGGCCGGGCGGCTGCGCGACCTCGCCTCCCTCGACCGGCTCGTCCGCTCCCTGCCGGGAAGCTTCCACCTGGTCGCCGCGCTGGACGGCCGGACGCGCGTCCAGGGCGACGCCGCCGGGCTGCGGCTGGTCTTCCACACCCGCGCGGGCGGCGTCACGGTGGCCGCCGACCGCGCCGACACGCTCGCGGCCCTGACCGGGGCCGCGCTGGACGAGCGCCAGATCGCCGCGCGCCTGCTGTGGCCGCTCCCGCACCCGCTGCTCCACACACCGCTGTGGCGCGGGGTCGAAGGCGTCGAGCCGGGTGCCCACCTGCTGCTGGAGCCGGACGGCCGCGCGCGGACGCGCCGCTGGTGGGCCGCGCCGGAGGCGGTGCGCCCGCTCGCCACCGCCGCGGACGAGGTCGCGGCGGCGCTCACCGCGGCGGTCGACGCGCGCACCGCGGGCGGCGGCGTCGTGAGCTGCGACCTGTCCGGCGGCCTGGACTCGACCTCGATCTGCTTCCTGGCGGCCCGGGGCGAGGCCGAGGTCGTCGCCGCCACCTGGCCCGGCCGCGATCCGGCCGACGAGGACCTGGCCTGGGCGCGGCGCGCCGCCGCGCACCTGCCCGGTGTCGAGCACACGGTCTGGCCCGCCGAGGACGCGTCGCTGGTCTACGCGGGGCTCCTGGAGATCGACGACCCGCTGGACGAGCCGAGCATCGGCGTGATGGACCGCGCCCGCATGCTCGACCACGTCCCCCGGCTGGCGGCCAGGGGCAGCCGCCTGCACCTGACCGGCATCGGCGGCGACCACGTCGCCTGGTGCTCCGAGGCCCACTACCACGGGCTGCTGCGCAGGCGGCCGCTCCTCGCGCTGCGGCGGCTGCGGGGGTTCCGGGCGCTGTTCGACTGGCCGCTCGCCCCGGCGGCGCGCGCCCTGGCCGACGGCCGCCCCTACCGCCGGTGGCTCCTGGACGCGGCCGGTGACCTCCGCGCCCCCGCCCGCCCGGCCGTCGCGGGCGCGCTCGGCTGGGACACGGCTCCGCGCCTGTTCGACTGGGTCACCCCCGAGGCGGCGGAGGCGGCGGCGCAGGTGCTGCGCGAGGCCGCCCGGACGGCCGAGCCGCTGGCCCCCGACCGGGGGCAGCACCTCGACCTGCACTCGATCCGGGCCTGTACCCGCATCATCCGGCAGTGGGAGCGGATGAGCGCCCGCGCCGGCCTGCCGATGGCCTCGCCCTTCCTGGACGACCGGGTCATCGAGGCCTGCCTCGCCGTGCGCGCGGAGGACCGGGTCACCCCGTGGCGGTACAAGCCGCTCCTCGTCGCGGCCATGCGCGGCGTCGTCCCGGCCGAATGCCTCGCACGCGCCAACAAGGCGGAGGCGTCCATGGACGCCGCCGACGGGCTGCGCGCGCACAGCCGCGACCTGATGGAGCTGTGCGAGGACTCCCGGCTGGCCCGGCTCGGCCTCGTCGACGGCGAGCGGCTGAAGGCCCTCCTCGCCCGTCCCGACACGCCCGCGCTGCGCGGGGCGATCCTGTACTCCACGCTCGGCTGCGAGGTCTGGCTGCGCACCCTGGACCGCCGGCGCGCGCGGCGATGACCCGTCCGGAAGACCGGTACTGAAAGGAAGACCCCGCATGGGTTTGCGACTGCGCCCCGGCGTGTCCACGACCGACACCGCCTACGGCACGGTGCTCCTCGACGAGCGCAGCGGCGACTACTGGCAGCTCAATCCGACCGCCGCCCTGGCCCTGCGGCTGCTGGCGGACGGCCGCACCGCCGAGCAGGCCGCCGCGGCCATGGCCGAGGAGTTCGACGTCGACGAGCCGCGGGCGCTGCGGGACGTCACGGCGCTGGTGGGACAGCTGCGCGCGGCGGGACTGGTGCGGCCGTGACCGTCCCGAGCGCGCTGGAGCGCCCCCCGAAGGGCCCGCTGCGGCGCCGCGCGGCCGCGCGGCTGGCCGTCCTGCTGGCCCGGCTCGTCGCCCTTCTGCCGCCCGCGCGGATCCGCACGCTCCTCACCCTGCTCTCCAGGGGCGCCTCCCCCGCCACCTATGACCAGGCGAAGCGGGCGCGCGACGCCGTCCTCGCCGGCAGCCTCGCCTGCCTCGGGCCGCGGGGGTGCCTGCCCCGGTCGCTGGCGACCGTCCTGCTGTGCCGGATGTGGGGCGTGTGGCCGAGCTGGTGCGTCGGCGCCCGGGTGCGGCCGCCGTTCGGGGCGCACGCGTGGGTGGAGGCCGAGGGCCGCCTCGTGGAGGAGAACGTGCCGGACGGCTACCTCGCCGCGCTGATCACCGTGCCACCGCGCCGGGACGGGGCCCGTGGACGCTGAGGCGCCCGCGCCGGGCGGCCGGGCCGGGCACCGGAGGAGCACGGCGGGACCGCGCGAGGTGCTGCGGCTGGCCGCCGGGCACCGCGGCGCCATCGCCGCCACCGTCGCGGCGACCCTGCTGGCGTCGGCGCTGGCGCTGGCCCAGCCCCTGGTCGCGCGGGACGTGATCGCGGCCGCCGCGTCGGGCCGGACGCCGTGGGCCGCCGTGGGGGCGCTGGTCGCGCTGTTCGCCGGCCAGGCGCTGGTGCAGGCCCTGGTCCGCTTCCAGCTCGCGCGGACCGGCGAGGGGATCGTCCTCGGCGTCCGGCTGAACCTGATCGACCACCTGCTGCGGCTCCGCATGCCCGTCTACGACCGGCACCGGATCGGCGACCTGATCTCCAGGGCGGACGCGGACACCCTCGCGCTGCGGCAGATCATCGCGGGCGGGCTCACCGACGCCGTGACCGGCGCCATCGGCCTGGCCGCGACGGTGGTGCTGATGCTCTGGCTGGACTGGGCGCTGTTCGCCTGCGTCGCGGCCGTCGTCGCGGGCGCGGGCACGGCCCTCGCCCTCGCGCTGCGGGGCATGCGGGCCGCGTCGCTGCGGGGTCGGGAGGCGGCCGGCGAGATGGCCGCCGGTCTGGAACGCGCGCTCAGCGCGATCCGCACCGTGAAGGCCGGGCGCGCCGAGCCCCGCGAGAGCGCCCGCATCGGCGGGCGCGCCGAGGCCGCCTATGCCGCGAACGTCCGGATGGCCGGTTTCGACGCGCTGGTCTCCCCCGCCACCCAGCTCGCGGTGACCGGCTCCTTCCTCGTGGTCCTCCTGGTGGGCGGGACGCGCGTCGCGGGCGGCACGGGCTCCGTCGCCGACCTGGTCGCGTTCCTGCTCTACATGCTGTACCTGACGGCGCCGCTGGGCTCGATCTTCGAGGCGTTCAGCGCCGTCCAGCAGGGCACCGGGGCCGTCCACCGGATCACCGAGGCCCTGGCACTGCCCCGGGAGACCGACGCCGCCCCGGGCCTCCCCGCGCTGCCCCGCCCACCTGGCGCGACCAGCGGACTCGCCGGGGACGAGGTCTCCGCCGGGCCCTGCGCTCAGGGCGGCACCGTAGCGGAGCCCGGTGCGAACGGTGGCCGAGCGGCCGCACTGGAGTTCCGGGAGGTGTGGTTCGGGTACCGGCGGGGGCGGCCGGTGCTGCGGGGGGTGTCGTTCCAGGTGCCGGCGGGCGGGCACGTGGCCCTGATCGGGCGCTCCGGCGCGGGCAAGTCGACGGTCTTCGCGCTCGCCGAGCGGTTCTATGATCCCGACCGCGGCGAGGTGCTGGTCGAGGGCGTGCGGGCCGACTCACTGAGCCGCGACGGCCACCGGTCGAGGATCGGGCTGGTCGAGCAGGACTGCCCGGTTCTGGACGGGACCCTGCGCGACAACCTGGTCTACGCGGTCCCGGAGGCCGGGGAGGAGGAGATCCGCCGGGCGGTCGCCATGACCAACCTGGACGAGCTGGTCTCGCGGCTGCCCGAGGGGCTGGACACCCGCGTCGGCGAGCACGGGAGGGAGCTGTCGGGCGGGGAGCGGCAGCGCCTGGCGATCGCCCGCGCGCTCGTCGCGCGGCCCCGTCTCCTGCTGCTGGACGAGCCGACCTCGCATCTGGACCTGGAGAGCGAGGTGGCGCTGCACCGCGCGATCGAGGAGGCCGCCGGGCGGTGCGCGCTGCTCGTCATCGCGCACCGCTTCACCACCGTCCGCGCGGCGGCGGGCGTCATCGTCCTCGACCAGGGCAGGATCGCCGCGTCCGGCACCCATGAGCAACTCCTGGAGACCAGCGCCTACTACCGCGACCTCGCCTCGCAGTGGCTGGCGCGCCGGGGAGACCGCTCCGCCACCGGGAGCGGCTGTGAGCACGCCGGCCGAGGCTGAGGACCGAGCCATGCCGGGTGGCCGGCAGGCAGCCCCGGAACGCGAGCGTGTTTGCCCGCCGCCTCCCGGCCGCCCTGGTCACGGACGTCCCCGACCACGTCAGGGACGTGGTCGGCGAGCGTGACCAGCAGGCGTGACCGGCGAGCGTGACCAGCAGGCGTGACCGGCGGACAGGATCGGCGGACAGGATCGGCGGACGGGGTCGGCGGAGGGCACGGTGGCGCCAAGGGCCGGAGCCCATGGCGTGTTCCGAAGTGGCCTCGGCCACCGCGCGGGCGCGTGGCTGAGCGGTGGGGCCGACGCCGGAGGCGAGGCCCCACCGCGAAGATCGCGAAGCGATGCCGCGCCCGCCAAGGCACGGTCACCCCCCGAGCCGCCAGGCGAGGGGGGTGGGCCGGGTCTTCATGAGAACAGCCGGGACTTTACGAGTACAGCCAGGGGGCCTAGGGCGTTTCTGATGGATCATCAGGGCGACCTTGCGGGTCCTGGAACGGCTCCACAAACCACCTCTCGGCGACCTGCTGCCACAGCAGCAACAACCACGTTGCTCGTTGGGTCCGCCCAAGATTCATCAGAAGCGCCCTAGCTGACGCCCGCCTCCTTCATTTCGCGGAGTTCGCGCTTGAGTTCCTTGATCTCGTCGCGGAGGCGGGCGGCCAGCTCGAACTGGAGGTCGGTGGCGGCCTGGTGCATCTGGGCGGTCATCTGCTCGATGAGGCCCTCCAGCTCCTCGCGGGGGCGCTCGCCGACGAGGTCGGCGGCGTGGCGGCCCACCTCGCGGGTGCGGGAGGCGAGGCCGGGCACGGGCGCCTTGCCGCGGCTCTGCTGGCGGCCCGCGCCGCCGATGAGGGTCTCGGTGTCGGCGTCCTCGCGGGCGAGGGAGTCGAGGATGTCGGCGATGCGCTTGCGCAGCGCCTGGGGCTCGATGCCGTGCTCGGTGTTGTAGGCCTGCTGCTTGGCGCGGCGCCGGTTGGTCTCGTCGATCGCGCGCTCCATCGACGGGGTGACGGTGTCGGCGTACATGTGGACCTGGCCGGAGACGTTGCGGGCCGCGCGGCCGATCGTCTGGATGAGGGAGGTCTCCGAGCGCAGGAAGCCCTCCTTGTCGGCGTCCAGGATCGCGACCAGGGAGACCTCGGGGAGGTCGAGGCCCTCGCGCAGCAGGTTGATGCCGACCAGCACGTCGAACTCGCCGGCGCGCAGCTCGCGCAGCAGCTCGATGCGGCGCAGCGTGTCGACCTCGCTGTGCAGGTAGCGGACCTGGATGCCGAGTTCGAGGAGGTAGTCGGTGAGGTCCTCGGACATCTTCTTGGTGAGCGTGGTGACCAGGACGCGCTCGTCCTTGTCGGTGCGCAGCCGGATCTCGTGGATGAGGTCGTCGATCTGGCCCTTGGTGGGCTTGACGACGATCTCGGGGTCGATCAGGCCGGTGGGGCGGATGACCTGCTCGACCACGTCGCCGCCGACGCGGGTCATCTCGTAGTTGCCGGGCGTCGCGGACAGGTAGACGGTCTGCCCGATGCGCTCCAGGAACTCCTCCCACTTCAGCGGCCGGTTGTCGATCGCCGAGGGCAGCCGGAACCCGTGCTCGACCAGCATCCGCTTGCGGGACGCGTCGCCCTCGTACATCGCGCCGATCTGCGGGACGGTCTGGTGCGACTCGTCGATGACGAGGAGGAAGTCCTCGGGGAAGTAGTCCAGGAGGGTGTTGGGGGCGGTCCCGGCGCCGCGGCCGTCGATGTGGCGGGAGTAGTTCTCGATGCCCGAGCAGGTGCCGACCTGCCGCATCATCTCGACGTCGTAGGTGGTGCGCATGCGCAGCCGCTGCGCCTCCAGCAGCTTGCCCTGCCGCTCCATGACGGCGAGCGTCTCCTCCAGCTCGGCCTCGATGCCGGCGATGGCCCGCTCCATCCGCTCGGGGCCGGCGACGTAGTGGGAGGCGGGGAAGACGTACAGCTCGTCGTCCTCGGTGATGACCTCGCCGGTGAGGGGGTGCAGGGTGGCGAGCTTCTCGATCTCGTCGCCGAACATCTCGATCCGGACGGCGAGCTCCTCGTACTGCGGGATGATCTCGACGGTGTCGCCGCGGACGCGGAAGGTGCCGCGCGTGAACGCCAGGTCGTTGCGGGTGTACTGCATGCCGACCAGCTGGCGGAGGAGGTCGTCGCGCTCGATCCGCTGCCCGGTCTGGAGCCGCACCATCCGGTCGACGTACTCCTGCGGGGTGCCGAGGCCGTAGATGCACGACACCGAGGCGACGACGACGGTGTCGCGGCGGGTCAGCAGCGAGTTGGTCGCCGAGTGCCGCAGCCGGTCGACCTCGTCGTTGATCGAGGAGTCCTTCTCGATGTAGGTGTCGGTCTGCGGGATGTAGGCCTCGGGCTGGTAGTAGTCGTAGTAGGAGACGAAGTACTCCACCGCGTTGCCGGGCATCATCTCGCGCAGCTCGTTGGCGAACTGGGCGGCGAGCGTCTTGTTCGGCTGCATCACCAGGACGGGCCGCTGGAGCTTCTCGACCAGCCACGCGATCGTGGCGGTCTTGCCGGTGCCGGTGGCGCCGAGCAGTACCGCGTCCTTGTCGCCGCGGCCGATCCGCTCGGCCAGCTCGCTGATCGCCTGCGGCTGGTCGCCGGACGGCGTCATCTCGGTGACGACCTCGAAGGGCGCCACCCGGCGCCGAAGATCGGTGACTGGCCGCATCCCGGCCCCCCTCCCCTGTGACTACTCCCCCACTGTACGCACGGCGTCCGACAAACCGGTCCACGCTGGTCAGCGGGCCGGACGGCGATCAGGACGCGGGCAGCGGCAGCCGCGCCCGGACGGCGTACCCGCCGTCCGCGCTGGGCCCGGCCTCGAAGCTGCCGCCGAGCGCGGTGACCCGCTCGCGCAGCCCCACCAGGCCGTGCCCGCCGCTCGGCAGGCCGTGGTCGGGCGGGGCGGTGGGCGCGTCGTTGGCGATCTCGACCTCGACGGCCTCGGGGAGCAGCCCGAGGCCGACGCGGGTGTCGGCGGCGCCCGCGTGCTTGTGGACGTTGGTCAGCGCCTCCTGGACGAGCCGGTAGACCGTCCGCCCGACGGCGGGCGGCATGGGCCGCTCCTCGCCGCGCACGGCCAGGTCGACCACCAGGCCCGCCGCCCCCGACTGGTCGACCAGCTCGCGGACGTGGGCGAGCGTCACCGCCTCCTGGGGCAGCGCCTCCTCGCCCTGGCGCAGGACGCCGATCACGTGCCGGAGCTCCTCCAGCGCCTGCCGTCCCATGTCGCCGATGACGGTGGCGGTCTCGGCGGCCCGGCCCGGGTCGCGGACGGCGATCGCCTTCAGGGCGCCCGCGTGGACGACCATGACGCTGATCCGGTTGGCGACGACGTCGTGCATCTCGCGGGCGATGCGGGTGCGCTCCTCGCCCCGCGCGCGCTCCGCGAGGAGGTGCTGCTCGCGCTCCAGCCGGGACGCCCGCTCCTGGAGGGAAGCCAGTAGTTGCTTGCGGGCCCCCATATAGAGGCCCAGCAGGATGGGGACGGCCGTGAACGCCACCCCGAAGATCGCCTGGGCGAGGAACGGGTCGTCGCTCTCGGTGGGGCCGGGGAAGGCGATCCCGGAGACGTACCCGAAGGCGGCGATCGTCCACACCGTCCGGCGGTTGGGGGTGTAGGCGGCCAGCGAGTAGAGGATCACCACCAGCGCGAACACGCCCGCGCCCGCGACCGTGCCGAGCGCCACGGCGACGAGCGCGAGCCGGACCGGGTGCCGCCTGCGGAAGACCAGGCCCAGGCCGAGGAGGAAGCTGCCGACCGACGTCACGGCGGGCGGCAGCCAGAAGTCCTGAGGGGCGAACCACAGGAACACGCCGTCCACGACCGCCAGCGACACCGCGAGGGTGAGGTCCAGCGCCCGTGAACGCGGTGTCGGCCATGCCGCCGACCACCAGCCCCGCAGCTGCATGCGATGAGTGTAGGGGGCGGAGGGGACCAAGGTCGTCCATGCCGGAAAGCGTGGTCGTCCGCGGCCCGAGGGGAACGTGACCTGCGGCGCCTCAGCCCCGGCCGCGTAGGGGACGCGGGCCGGTGGCCCCCCTCGCGGTGCTGTGGTTACGATGACGGCGCCGACAAGGACGGGGAAAACGCATACAATGACCCGCTTCGCCACGTGGCTCGGGAAGAACGCCGACGCCTTCATCGCGCTGATCCTCGCCATCACGGTCGCGGTGCTCGGGGTCGGGGTGGACCTCCCCCACGAGGACGAGGTCACCAACAGCGCGATCCTCGCGGTGGTCGGCCTCCTGGCGACGTCGGTGCTGCGGGACCGGGGGCGGCGCGTCCCGGTCGAGGCGGAGGTGCGCGACACGCTGCGGGCGTCCTCGGCCACGCTGGACGAGCTGAGCGGCAAGCTGACCCACATCGAGACGTTCGAGGGCGTGCTGGCCGACACCAAGCGCGCGCTGGACGAGACCACGATCGTCCGGGTGATCAGCGGCGCGCAGGTGGCGCAGGTGCTGGAGGAGGCGCGCCGCGACACCGACCGCTGGATCTTCAAGGGCGGCACCGGCACCTACATCCGCGCCAAGACGCTGCCCGAGACCGTCGCCGCCGCCCGCCGGGACGGCCGGACGCTGCTGTTCCGGCTGGAGATCATCGACCCGACGGACGTCGAGGTCTGCGAGGCCTACGCGCGGCACCGCCGCTCCTCGGCGGACGGGCCCGACGGCACCGGCGAGCCGTGGACGCTGGAGCGCACCCGCAAGGAGGCCTACGCCACGATCCTCGCGGCGTGCTGGCACAAGCAGCGGTTCGGGATGCTCGACATCGACATCGGGCTGGCGCGGACGATGACGACGCTGCGCTACGACCTGTCGTCCTCGCTGATCGTGGTCACCCGCGACAACCCGCGCGGCCAGGCGCTGGTGGTCGACAGCACGAAGTTCTACTACAGCTGGCTGAGCGCGGAGCTGCTGACGAGCCTGGACCAGGCGCGCCGCGTGCCGGTCGAGCAGGCGCGGTTGGCGCCGCTGGACGATGAGCCGACCGTCGAGGAGGTCCGCAGGCTCTTCGAGGTGATCGGCATCGACATGGCCCAGGGCTACACCGACCGGGACGTCATCGAGATCATCAGGAAGGCGCTGCGGCCCAAGGACCCCTACGAGTGACCGCGTCCGCGCGGGCAGGACGCACGCGGACGCCACAAAGGAACAGCGACATCGGGTGCGAGCGATGAGGTACGAGGAGATCCGCAGGGAGATCGAGGCCGGGACGGCGGCGCGGACGCTCCCGGCGTGGGCGGGCCGCGTCCTGGCGGACGTCGCGGAGGGGCGGTCCCGCGTCCCGGCCGTGCGGCATCCCCTGGGGTTCCTGTGCCTGCCGGTGGAGCGCGCCGGCGACTTCGGCGTGTGCCTGCACATCTGGACGTCCGAGGTCGACCCGGCGCCCTCCACCACCTCGCCCGTGCACTGCCACAGCTGGGACCTGCTGAGCTTCGTCCTGTACGGGACGGTGCGCAACGTCCGGATGGACGTCGGCGAGGGCCCCGGCGGGGCGGCGGCGCAGGTCTTCGAGGTCGTCAGCCGGGGCGAGGTCGACGAGCTGAGGGCCACCGGGCGCACCGTCCGATACTCTCCCGGCCGTTCCACCGCCCACGGGACGGGCGAGTCGTACACTCTGCCCGCGGGCGTGTTCCACAGCACGCTGATCGAGGACGGGCGGGACGCGGCCACGGTCGCGCTCGGCCGCCAGACGCCCGGGGGCGGCGACCTGTCGCTCGGCCCGCCGGACGTCGCGACCCACCGGGTGCGCCGCGCGCGGTCCGACCCCGGCGAGGCGGCGCGCGCCCTCCACCGGTCGGCCCGCGAGGTCGCGAACGCATACGCCGCTCGTCCCGCGCCGCCCGGGCCGGGACGCCCCCGCGACGACCTGTCACCGACGCGCCGGTAGGCGGCCGCCGGACCCCGAGCCCCCGGACCCGACTGGAGAGGCCCCCGATGAGATCCACGACAGCGTCACCGGCCCTACCGGTCGATCTCGGCGAGGCCCGCCGGGTGGCGGTCGATGCGGCCGAGGCGGCGGGGGCGCTGCTGCGCGCCGGCACGGGCGGCCCGCTGGTCGCCCGGCCCAAGGGCGGGAACGGCGACGTCGTCACCGAGCTGGACACCGCCGCCGAGGAGCTGATCCTCGGGCGGCTGCGCGCCGCCTACCCCGGGCACCGGATCATCGCCGAGGAGTCGGGGGTGCTCGACGGCGCGGACGGCTCCCACCTCGTCTGGCTGGTCGACCCCCTCGACGGCACCAACAACGTCGCGATCGGCATGCCCGTGTACGCGGTGGGGCTGGCGCTGTGCGCGGGCTCCGTCCCGGTGCTGGGCGTCGTCCACGACCCCGTCTCGGGGCGGACGTGGACGGCGGTGCGCGGCGAGGGCGCGCTCGACCCCGACGGCGCCCCGCTGACGCTGGCGCCGCGCCCGCGCCCCGGCCGGGAGCGCAACCCGGTGCTGGGCTGGACGCAGGGCCACGCGGTCAAGGCGGGCGACCCGTCGGCGCTGGCGCTGCGCACGGCGCTGGAGCTGCGCTGCTCGCGGCTCCTCCAGCTGTGGGCGCCGCTGGTCGCGTGGGCGATGCTGGCGCGCGGCGACATCGACGGCATCGTCGGCTACCGGCCCGAGCTCGTCGACCTGCCGCCGGGCGCGCTGCTGGCGGCCGAGGCGGGCGCTGAGCTGCGCCGCCTGGACGGCGGCCCCTACGAGCTGAGCATCGACCGCACGCCGTCGGAGCTGGGGTTCGTGGCGGCCCGTCCGGAGCTGCTCGCGCGGCTCGTGGAGACCGCGAACCGCGCGCTGGACACCGCCGGGCCGGACGGCCAGATCCCGCTCGTCCGGTAGTCAGCGGGTCGCCGGCAATGCCGCGATGGCGGCGGCGCAGCCCAGTACGGCCAGGACGGTCCCGGTGAGGACGAACTTGCGCATGGGGACGCGCACGTCCCAGCGGCGGCACCACTCGAACCACAGCAGCGTCGCCAGCGACCCCCACGGCGTGATCACCGGGCCCACGTTCGTGCCGATGAGCAGGGACAGCAGCTGGTCCCGGTTGGCCTCGGGGACCGCCGACTCCCCCGCGACGTAGGCGGGCAGGTTGTTGAGGACGTTGGAGAGCCCCGCCCCCGCGAACCCGGCCCTGACGGCGCCCGCGGCGCCGTCGTCGCCGCCGACGAGGGAGCGCATCACCTCGTCCAGCCCGTACCGCTCAAGGGTCGGGACGACCAGGAACAGCCCGGTCACGAACACCATCAGCCGCCACGGCACCAGCTCGCCCCGCAGCGCCGACCGGTCGCGGACGGCGAACGCGGCCACCGCCACGACGGCGGCGGCGGTCGCGGCGAGGCCGAGCTGGAGGCCGGTGTGGACGCCCGCGAGGATCGCGCCGATGAACAGCAGGCACGCGGCGCCCGTCGCGGAGAACAGGACGCGGTCGCGGACGGGCGCGACGTCCGGCGGGTCGTAGGTGTCGGCGCCGCGCATGCCGCGCCGCCAGAAGAACGCCCACAGCAGCAGCATGGTGACGGCGAGGACGGCGACCTGCGGCAGCCACATCCGGGCGGCGAACGCGGGGGTCTCCAGGGCCACCCGGTCGGCGGCGAGGAGGTTGGTCAGGTTGGACACGGGCAGCAGCAGGCTCGCGGTGTTGGCCAGCCACACGGTCGTCATGGCGAGCGGCAGCGCGGCGATCCGCGCGCGCGCCGCGAGCGCCAGCATGACCGGCGTCAGCAGCACGGCGGTCGTGTCCAGGTTCAGGAAGACGGTGGTGGCCGCCGCGAACCCCACGCACAGCAGGAACAGCGCGGCGTAGTTGCCCCGGCCCGCGCTCGCCATCCGCTGGGCGATCGCGTCGAAGACCCCGGCCTCCTTGGTCAGCTCCGCCAGCACGATGACGCTGAGCAGGAACAGCAGCAGCGGCGCGATGCGCTCGACGCTGTCGCGGGCCGTCGCGGGCGGGAGCAGGCCCGTCGCGACGAAGACCAGCCCGAGGGCCAGCAGCCCCACCCTGACGCGGTCCAGGAGGCCCATGGACCGGACGGCTCGGCGCAGGGTCGCGGGCGGGGACGGCACGCGCGACATGATCCCATAGGCGGCGCGGCGCGGCGTCCGACGGGCCGCGCGGCCCGGTTCTCCACAGGCGGCACGGCGTGCTGAACTCCCCGCCCCCGCACGCGATACTGGCGGCATGACACCCCCCGGTGACCACTCCAGGCAGGAGCGTCCGACCGACTTCTTCATCAGCTACTCGCCCGCCGACGAGCGGTGGGCGTCCTGGATCGCCTGGCAGCTTGAGGCCGCCGGGCACCGGACGATGATGCAGGCGTGGGACTTCGTGCCCGGCACGAACTTCATCGACTTCATGGACCGGGGCCTGTCGGAGGCGAAGGCCGTCGTCGCGGTGCTGTCGAGCAACTACCTGCGCTCCCGCTACGGGCGCCTGGAGTGGATGGCGGCGCTGCGGGCCGACCCCGACGACCCGGCGCGCAAGCTCGTGACGGTCCGCATCGAGGACTGCCCGATCGACGGCCTGCTGTCGACGATCACCTATGTGGACCTCGTCGGCGTCGACGACCCCGACCGGGCGCGCGAGCTGCTGATGCGGCGCATCGGAGAGGCCCTGGCCGGGCACGCCCGCCCGCTGGACGGGCCCGGGTTCCCCGGCGGGCTCTCCCGCCCCCCGCTCGCCGGGCGGGTCGAGGAGGGCCGCGCCGAGCCGCCTCCGGAGCCGCCCGCGCCGACGGGCGAGCGGCCGGTGCGGCGCGCGCCGGTCGCCGCGCCCGCCTTCCCCGCCCGCGACGGCGGCCCCCAGGAGGACCGCGAGCACCTGAGCGTCCTGCACGTGGGCGGCCCCCGGTTCGGCCGGACGCTCGCCGAGCCCGGGGAGCCGACGACCGCCAGCGAACTCCAGGACCGCATCTGGAGCGATGTGGCGCGGCTCGCCGACTCCGGCGTCCCGCGCCCCGACCTGCTGGTCGTCACCGGGAACCTCACCCACTCGGGCAGCCGCAAGGAGTTCACCGAGGCGCTGTCGTTCCTGACGAGCCTGCGGGCGCTGCTCGGGCTGGAGGCGCAGCGGGTGGTGGTCGTCCCCGGCACCCACGACGTGACCCGCGCGGCGTGCCAGGCCTACTTCTCCAGCTGCGAGGCCGACGACATCGAGCCGCAGCCGCCGTACTGGCCGAAGTGGCGGCACTTCGCGGGCCTGTTCAAGGAGTTCTACCAGGGCCTCGACTCGCTGATCTTCGACAGCGCGCAGCCGTGGACGCTGTTCCCCGTCCCCGACCTGAAGGTGGCGGTCGCCGGGCTCAACTCCACGCTGCCGCAGACCCACCGCGAGGAGGACCGCTACGGCCGGGTGGGGCAGGCGCAGGCCGCCTGGTTCAACGAGCGGCTCCGCCACTTCGAGGACGAGGGCTGGCTGCGCCTCGGCGTGGTCGAGCACACCCCGATCGCCGGGGAGCCGGGCGCCCT
This sequence comes from Actinomadura litoris, assembly GCF_009733595.1. Lineage (GTDB taxonomy): Bacteria > Actinomycetota > Actinomycetes > Streptosporangiales > Streptosporangiaceae > Spirillospora > Spirillospora litoris. Next base: position 368,691 of record NZ_WOFH01000007.1, read on the forward strand.
GCGCGACCCCGAGACCGTCGAGACGCTGCTGGGCGGGCACGTGAACGTGTTCTTCCAGGGCGCGCCCTCGGAGTTCGGCGCGGTGCCGCTGCTGGCCTCGGGCGTCCCGGCCGTCCCCGCGCTCGGGCCCGGCCGCCACCAGATCGTCGTGCTGCGCCGCGACGGCATGGAGCGGTGGATCCCCGAGGACGCCGCGCGCCGGGGCCCCGAGCGACTGGAGGCCGCCTGGCCGCGGGTGGAGGGAACGTTCCCCCTGCCGTCCGGGCGCGGCGCCGCCGGCCCGGCACCCGAACTCGGCCCCGGCGGCTCCCCCGCCCCCGGCGGGGCAGGCGAGGACGAGGCCGCCGCCGACCCCGTCGCGCGCCTGCTCGACCGGCTCACCGAGGCCTGCGAGACCCGGTTCGAGCGCGCCACGATCCGGCGCGTCGTCCCGCCCGCGCGCGAGGACGGCCGCGCCGAGACGCCGCACCTGCTGCTCACCCACCTGGAGGACGGGTTCGTCCGGCAGTATCGGATCGGCGCGCACGTCGGCCGGGTCACCGAGGACGACGTGGACGCGTTCGTGCGGCACGTCCACGCCGACGGCGCCGATCACGGGTCCGAGCTGGTCTACCTCGGCCCGGCGCCCGCCCGTTCGCTGCGCGAGGACGCGCTGCGGCGCGGCATCCGGGTGCGCAGCCTCACCGAGTTCCAGGGGCTGCTCGACCTGTCGGAGTACGTCTCCGCGCAGACCGGGCGGCTCGCCTCCGGCGGCCTGTACCCGCCGTCGCTGTACGTCCCGCAGCGCTACCGCGAGCTGGACCGCCTCCGCGCCGACGGCGAGGGCGGGGGCGGGCCCGGCGAGGTCCGCGAGGACGTCGTCGGCGAGATGCTGCGGCTGCTGGCCGCCGACCACGGCCGGTTCCTGCTGCTGCTCGGCGACTTCGGGCGGGGCAAGACGTTCTCGCTGCGGGAGCTGGCCCGCCGGATCCCCCAGGAGCTGCCGCACGTCGTCCCGATCCTGATCGAGCTGCGCGCGCTCGACAAGGCGCACTCGGTGGACGGCCTGGTCGCCGCGCACCTGGCCAACCACGGCGAGGAGCTGATCGACCTCAAGGCGTTCCACTACATGCTCCGGCAGGGCCGCATCGTGCTGCTGTTCGACGGGTTCGACGAGCTGGTCACCAGGGTGACCTACGACCAGGCCGCCGACCACCTCGACACGCTGCTGCGGGCCGCCCAGGACAAGGCGAAGATCGTCGTGGCGAGCCGCACCCAGCACTTCAAGTCGCAGGCGCAGGTGCTCACCGCGCTCGGCGAGCGGGTCGGCGTGCTGCCGCACCGGCGCGTGCTCGGGCTGGAGGAGTTCACCCCGTCGCAGGTCCGCTCCTACCTGGTCAACCGGTACGGCGACGAGGAGGCCGCCGACGAGCGGCTCGGGCTGCTGTCGGGCGTGGAGGAGCTGCTCGCGCTCACCCCGAACCCGCGCATGCTCAGCTTCATCGCCGACCTGCCGGGCGACCGGCTGCGCGCCGTCGCGCGGGCCCGCACCACCGTCAGCCCCGCCGACCTGTACGAGGAGATCCTCTCGTCCTGGCTGGAGTACGAGGCCGAGCGGGTCCGCCCGGCGGGCGGCCAGCCGGGCCTGCGGGTCGAGGACATGTGGGAGGCGGTCGGCACGCTCGCGCTGCGGCTGTGGGAGGGCGACGACCGGTTCCTTCGGCTCGCCGAGCTGGCCGACGTCGCCGACACCCTCACCGGCCTCGCCGAGGGGCGGCTGTCGCCGCACCAGGTGACGCACGCCGTCGGCGCGGGCAGCCTGCTCGTCCGCACCGACGAGGGCCTGTTCGGGTTCATCCACGTGTCGGTCATGGAATGGCTCGTGGCCAGGCACATCGCCCGCGAGCTGGACCGGGGCGCCGCGCCCGCCGCGCTCGGACGGCGCGCGCTGTCCCAGCTCACCGTCGACTTCCTGTGCGACCTCGCCGACAACCGCGCCTGCCAGGAGTGGGCCGAGCGCGTCCTCGCCGACCCGGCCGCCGCCGACGCCGCCCGCGCGAACGCGATCCGGATCACCACCCGGCTGCGCACCCCGGCCCGCGCCGACCTGCGCGGCGCCGTCCTGAAGGGCGAGGACCTCTCCTACCGCGACCTCCAGGAGGTCGACCTCACCGGCGCCGACCTCACCGACGCGCTGCTGGTCGGCGCCAACCTCTCGCACGCCGTGCTGCGCGACGCCTCCCTCGCCGGCGCCCGGCTGGACGAGGCGCGGCTCACCGGCGCCGACCTGCGCGGCGCCGACCTGTCCCGGGCCCGGCTCGCCCGCGCCGACCTGCGCGACGTCGCGGTCGAGGGCAGCCGCTGGACGCGCGCCGCGCTCGTCGACGCCGACCTGCCCGACCGGGTCGCCGCCGCGCCCGAGCTGCGCGAGGCGGCGATCGCGCCGGGCCGCCCCGTCGACATCCAGGTCGCGCCCGCCGCCGTCGGCGTCCCCTACGGGTTCCACTTCCAGACGAGCCGCCTGCCGCAGCCGCTCGCCTACAGCCCCGGCGGGTCCGTCCTCGCCGTCGGCAACGAGGACGGCGGCGTCCTGGTCTGCGACGCGGTGACCGGCAGGCCGATCCGCACCCTCCAGGGCCACACCGACCGCGCCTACGCGGTGGCGTTCGACCGCGAGGGCAACGTGCTGGCCAGCGGGTCCGCCGACGGCACCCTCCGGCTGTGGGACCTCGCCACCGGCCACTGCGCGCACGTCCTGGACGTCCACCCCGAGGGCGTGTGGCCCGTGGTGGCCGGCGGCGACGACCTCGTCGCCGCCGGGGACGCCGACGGCGTCGTCCGCGTCTTCGACCTCGCCACCGGCGCCCAGCGCCACCGGTTCGCGGGCCACACCCCGCCCGTCTTCACCGCCGTGTTCGACCCGGCCGGGTCGCTGATGGTCACCGGCGACCAGGGCGGGACGCTGCGCGTCTTCGACCTCGCGACCGGCGCGCTGCGCCGCGAGCTGACCGGCCACCGGGGCGCGGTCTTCCGCGCCGTGTTCCACCCCGGCGGCTCGCTGCTCGCGGCGGGCGACGAGGCCGGCGTCGTCCGGCTCTGGGACATCCGCACCGGCGAGATCCGCCAGGAGCTCATCGGCCACACCGGGCGCGTCTACGCCATCGCCTTCCACCCCGACGGGCGGCTCCTGGTCACCGGCGACACCGACGCCTCCGTCCGGCTCTGGGAGGACGGCGCGCACCGCGCCACCCTCACCGGCCACGGCGGCGGCATCTACCAGGCCGCCTTCAGCCCCGACGGCGGTCGCCTGGCCACCGCCGACAGCGCCGGGTCGGTCCGGCTGTGGGACCCGGCGACCGGGCGGCAGCGCGTCGAGCTGGCCGGGCACCGGGGCGCGGTGTGGCCGTTCGCGTTCCGCCCCGACGGCGCGCAGCTCGCCACCAGCAGCAACGACGGCACCGCCCGGCTGTGGGACACCGAGACCGGGCAGTGCCGCCTGGTCCTGCGCGGGCACGGCCGCCGGGTCACCGGCGTCGCCTTCAGCCCCGGCGGCGGCCTGCTGGCCTCCAGCGGCAACGACGGCCTCGTCCGCCTCTGGGACCCGCGCACCGGGCGCCTCGTCCGCGAGCTGCGGGGCGTCGCCGACAACCTCACCTCCGCGCTGTTCAACACCCGCGACTCCCAGCTCGCGACCGCCACCAACGACGGCGGCGTGCACCTGTGGCAGGCGGGCACCGGCACGTTCGAGCGGGAGCTGAACGTCGAGACCGACCACGTGTGGGCGCAGGCGTTCGCGCCGGACGGCGACGTCCTCGCCACGGCCAACGACGACGACAGCGTCCGGCTCTGGTACTGGACGACCGGCCGCGAGATCGTGAACCTCGCCGGGCACCGGGGCCGCGTCCGCTCGATCGACTTCGCGCCGGGCGGCGCGCTGGTCGCCACGGGCTGCGACGACGGCCTCGTCCGCCTCTGGGACCCGCGTACCGGCGGGCTCGCCGCCACCCTGCGCGGCCACTCCGACCGCGTCTACCGGGTGGCGTTCGCGCCGTCCGGCGACGTCCTCGCCAGCGCCGGGAACGACGGCACCGTCCGCGTGTGGGACCCGTCCACCGGCGCGACGCTGCACGTCCTGACCGGCCACGCGGGCCGGCTGTGGACGGCCGCGTTCCACCCGTCGGGGAGGCTGCTGGCCAGCGCGGGCGACGACATGGCGGTGCGCCTGTGGGACCCGTCCACCGGCGACCTCCTCCACACCCTCGACGGCCACACCCGCCGCGTCTGGTCGGTGGCCTTCAGCCCCGACGGCACGCTGCTGGCCTCCGCGGGCGACGACGGCGCGATCATCCTCTGGGACGTGGCGGACCCCGCGGCCCCCGTCCGCCGCGCGACCCTCCTCGGCCTCGCCGCGGGCTGGGCCGCCCTCGCGCCCGACGGACGCTACAAGTGGGAGGGCGAGGCCACCGCCGAGTTCTGGTACGCGGTCGGCATGTGCCGCTTCGAACCCGGCGAGCTGGACACCTACCTCCCCGAAGTGCGCCAGGTCCCCCTGGACGCCCCGCTATGACCGCCCCGGCCGGGGTCGGCGCCCGCTGCCGAGGGTCAGAAGGCGAAGACGTGGCCGTACTGGATCCGCGCGAAGCAGTCGTTGGAGATGACCTTCGCGAACGGCCGGATCGACATGCCCCGCCACCACCCCGAAGCGGACGCGGTGACCGGGGCCCGATCCGTGAAGCACCATCTGTCGCGTTGTGGCGGAACCTGCGCGACCTCCCCGTAGGCCAGGTCGAGTTCGTCGCACGCCTGCTGCGCGTTGGGCTGGGGACCGGCCGGGTCGCAGGTCAGGACCATGCGGCGGGCGTCGCCGCGGGTTCCCGGCTCGGGGACGACGCTGAGCGTGATCCTCGTCAGCGGGCCGGGGGCCGCGGCGGCGGACGCGGCGGGGGCCACCGCGCCGCCGGCCACTAACAGGGCCGATCCCAGGACCATGCGAAGCGTGACGCGCGTCATGACATCTCCTTGGAGTCGAAGTCGAGCGGGGCTCCCCCCGGCCCGCCGATATCGCGGAGTGGTTCTGCGGCGGGGCGGGGGGCTTGGTGAGATGACCGGGTGCTCGGCGGGCTGACGGCCGATGCGTCCTGCCCGCCGGCGGTCAGAAGTCGAAGACGTGGCCGTGGGCGATCCGTGCGCAGCCGTCGTTGGTGTAGGTCTGCGAGAAGGGCGGGATCGGTACGCCCCGCCACCGTCCGGACGCGGACGCAGTGACCGGGAGCCAGACCTGGGCGCAGGCCGCCTGCTGCGGCGGAACCCGCGAGATGTCCCCCTTCGCCTTGGCGAGTTCGTCGCACGCCTGCTGCGCGCGGGGCAGGGGGCCGGCGGGGTCGCAGGTCAGGACGGTCCGGCGGGGGGCGCCGGGGGTTCCCGGCTGGGGCACGACGCTGAGCGTGATCTCCGTCGCCGGGGCGGGGGCCGCGGCGGCGGTCGCGGCGGGAGTCACCGCGCCGCCACCCGCTAACAGGCCCGATCCCAGGATCGCGCAGAACATGACACGGGCCATGACATCTCCTCAGAACCGTAGTCGAGTAGGCTCAGTACACCACTCCGCCGGACGCCCGCCACGTCCGCAACCGGCCACCGCCGCGTCCGGACGGGGAGTTCAGAAGTCGAAGACGTGACCGCGTCCGATGCGTGCGCAGCCCTCGTTCTGGAAGTCCTGCGAGAAGGACGGGATCGGGATGCCCCGCCACCGTCCGCCCGCGGACGCGGTGACCGGGAGCCAGTCCTGGGGGCAGGTCGCCTGTCGACGCGGAACCGCCGCGACGTTCCCGTTCACCAGCGCGAGTTCGTCGCACGCCTCCTGCGCGTGGGGCAGGGGCCCGCCGGCCGGTTCGCAGGTCAGGACCACATGGCGAGGGGCGCCTGGAGACCCCTGGTGGGGGACGAGGGCGAGCGTGATCTGCGTACCCGGGTGGGGAGCCTCGGCGGCCGTCGCGGCGGGGGCCGGCGCGCCCACCCCGCCTGCCAACAGGGCCGATCCCAGGATCGCGCGGAGCGTGACACGGGTCATGACATCTCCTCAGAGCCGGAGTCGAGTGGGCTCAGTACACCACTCCGGCGGACACCCGCCGCGTCCGCAACCGGCCACCTCACGCGCGGGGGGTCAGGGCCTTCCAGAGGGCGTCCACCTGGGACGCGAGGTCGTCGAGGGTGCCGGAGTTGTCGATGACGCGGGTCGCGACGGCGCGGCGCCGCTCGCGGGTGGCCTGGCTCGCCATACGGGCGCGGGCGGCGTCCTCGGTCATGCCCCGGCGGGACGTGAGCCGGTCGAGGCGGACCTCCTCCGGCGCGTCCACGACCACGACCTCGTCGTAGCGGGACTCCAGCCCGTTCTCGACGAGAAGCGGCACGTCGTGGACGACGACGGCGCTGGCGGGCGCCGCCTCCGTCCGCTGCCGCGTCAGCTCCGCCACCAGCGGGTGGACGATCGCGTTCAGCGCCGCGAGCCGGTCCGGATCGGCGAACACGATCGAGCCGAGCCGCTCCCGGTCCAGTTCCCCCGAGGGCAGCAGGACGCCGTCGCCGAACTCGGCGGCGACGGCGGCGAGCCCTGGGGTGCCGGGCGCGACGACCTCCCGCGCGAGCCGGTCGGCGTCGATGACCACGGCCCCGCGCGCGGCCAGCAGCGCCGCGACCTCGCTCTTGCCCGAACCGATCCCGCCGGTGAGCCCCACGTTCAACACGGGTTTCACCCTAGCCCGTGTTGTTTAGGCCCCGGCCCGCGGCTGTGATCACTGCGATCTCGGCCCAGCGTGCTCGCCCGCTGATCGACCCTGTGCGGACGCGGCATCGCTTCGCGACCTTCCGGTGGGGCCTCGTCTCCCGGTTCGGCCCCACCGCTCAGCCAACGCGCCCGCGTGACAGCCGAGGCCACCTCGACGACGCACCCCCTAGGTTCCGGGGTTCTCCGCGGCCGGGAGGGGTTTGCGCATGTGGACGAGGGTCAGGTGAGCGGCGACGCGTTCGCGGTGGGTCTCGGTGTAGCCGAGGCCGCGGTACAGGCGCAGCGCGGGTTCGCTGAGGTGGCCGGTGAACAGCACGCAGGCGTCGGCGCGGCCGGCCACCTCGTGCTCCAGGGCCCGCATCAGGTCGCCGCCGATGCCCCGGCCCTGGAGGTCGGGGACGACGACGAGCCGCCCGACCAGGCAGGTGCGGTCGCTGAACTGGGCGCGGACGGCGCCGGCGAGCCGTCCGTCCAGCGTCGCCTTCAGCACCACCGCCTCGCCCGCGAGGAGCTTGCCGAGCTGGTCCAGCGACTCCACCAGCGGTGGCAGGAAGGGGTCGCCGTACAGCTGCGCCTCGCTGACGTAGGCGGCGCGCTGGACGGTCAGCAGCGCGCCCGCGTCCGCGGCGTCCGCCCGCGTGATCGCGACGGTCTGTTCGGTCATGCGCCCGACCCTAGACCCGCGCGGGCCCCGCGCGGGGGTCAGCGGCCGACCCGGATGGTCACCGCGATCGGGTAGTGGTCGGACGCGTCGGAGCGCGGCACGTCGTAGTCGGTGAACATCAGCCCCTCGGAGCCGAGGACCTGGTCGACGCGCTTGCCGTCCGAGCGGGTCGGGGAGGTGTCGGCGCCGAGCGCGGCGCTGCGCAGGTCGGTGTCGGTGAGGCCGCTCAGCTCGGGGCTGCCCGGCTCGGCGTTGAAGTCGCCGCCGATGACCGTGCGGGGGGCGCCGCCCCAGGCGCGCACGAGCGCGGCGACCTCGCGGGCCCGCTCGTCGGCCTGGCCGTCGCCGCCCTCCAGGTGCGTGGACCACACGTCCATCGTGGTCTGCCCGACGGCGAGCCGCGCCCACACGTAGCCGCGGATCTGCGACCAGTCGCCCTTGGCCATCCGCCCCGTCCCGGACGAGCGGACCGGCAGCGACGTCAGGATCGCGTTGCCGAACTGGCCGTCGGCGGCGGGCCCCCAGATCAGCTTCATGCCGAGGCGCCGCGACAGCCATACGCCGACGTCGGTGGTGCCCGACAGCAGCGACCCCCGGCTCGCCTCCTGGAGCAGGACGACCTGGGCGCGCTGCCCCTCGATGGTGCGGGCGATGCCCTCGGGGTCGAGCCGGCCGTCCTGGTTGACGGAGTCGTGGATGTTGTAGCTGAGCAGCCGGACCTGCCCGGAGCCCGGCCCGGCCACCGCCTTGCCGTCCGGCGCGGCGACGGTGAACACCAGCGTCCCGGCGAACAGCAGCAGCGCGGCGGCGCCGGCGGTCAGCGCCCGCAGCGGGGCGCGGGCCGGGAGCGGTCCGCCGCGGGCCGCCGCGGCGGCGGCGAGCACGCCCAGCAGGATCCCGGCGAGGCCCGGCAGCGCGTTGTTGGGGAAGGGCAGCGGCGACACCGCGCTGACCTGGTACGGGACGAGGATCAGCGCGACCAGCAGGCCGCCGAGCGCGGCGCCGACGTCGATCCGCCAGGCGGGTCCGCCGGTCCCGGCGCGGCGCAGCGGGGCGCGGCAGGCCACCGCCAGCAGCCACGCCGACAGCACCTGCCCGACGATCACGACGGGCACGACCTCGATGCCGGCGATCGCGTAGGTCCCGGCGACGGACCCGGCGGCGACGCCGAGGACGGTGCCGCCGAGCACGCACACGCCGCCCGGCACGGCCCGCACGGCGAGGCCGGAGGCGAGGAAGGCCAGCGCGAGGCCCTGCCCGACGACGATCACCGCGTGCGCGGCGGTCAGCGACCGCCAGCCCGACGAGGCGACGAACGCGGGGCTGGACAGCACCAGCACCTGGAGTGCCAGGAACGGGCCGATCGCCGCCGCGCCCAGCGCGTCCCGCCAGGAGATGCCGGGCGCGGTGACCGGCCCGGAGGCCAGCTCGCGCCAGAGCGCGCCGGCGCCGAGCAGGACGAACGCGGCGCAGGCCAGCCACGGCCCGGCCCCGGACCGCCACACCGGGTCCCAGGTGGCGAAGCACATGCGGACGGCGGAGTCGGCGGACAGGCCCGCGACCGTCGCGGTCGCGAACCCGACGCCCGACAGGCCGCGCGCGCCCTCGAACAGGGCCGCCACCGCGACCATGCCGATCGCGGTGCCGACGAAGGCCAGCCAGGTCTGGGCGCCGAGCGCCTGGGCGAGCAGCCGGACGGCCAGCAGCCCGCCGACCCCGGCGACCAGCAGCCCGCGCGGCCCGGCGGCGCGGCGCAGCGCCGGCGCCGCGAACCCGGCGAGGTAGACCACCAGCACCGCCAGCGCGGCGAGGCCGTTGCCGGCGTCGTCGGCGAAGTGGTCGATCTGGGGAAGGGAGAAACGCAGGGTCTGCGCGAGCACCGCGACCGTGATCGCGATCAGCGCGAGCCTGGCGGGCCCCTGCGGGACGATCATGGGCCCGGCGGCCGGGCCGGGCTTGGTGCCTGCGTCTGTGGTGGCCAATTGAACAAGAGCTCCCCGGGGGACGAGCGGACCTGCGCGCGACGGCGCCGCGGCCGTGCGGCACTGCGGACTCTATTGCCCTGGCGGGTGTTCCCGCGCGCGAAACGGCCACGGCCGGAGCCCGATCCCAAAAGATCGTTCTCCGGCCGTGGTCTCGGTGTCAGTGACGGGTCACTGGCCGCCGGAGAGCTTCTCCCGCAGGGCCGCGAGCGCCTCGTCGGTGGCGAGGGCGCCACCGGTCGACTCGCTCTCGCCGCCGCCGGAGTAGGAGGTCTCGCCGCCGCCGCCACCGCCGGCACCGCCCGCGGGGGCGGCGTCGGCCTCGGCCTCGGCCTTGCGGGCCTCCTCGATCTGCTTGCGGTGGGCGTCGAAGCGGGCGCGGGCCTCGGCGTACTGCCGCTCCCAGGTCTCGCGCTGCTCGTCGAACCCTTCGAGCCACTCGCCGGTGTCGGCGTCGAAGCCCTCGGGGTACTTGTAGTTGCCCTGCTCGTCGTACTCGGCGGGCATCCCGTACAGCGTCGGGTCGAAGTCCTCTTCCTCGATGGCCGCAGCGCCCTCGTTGGCCTGCTTGAGCGACAGGCTGATGCGGCGCCGGTCGAGGTCGATGTCGATGATCTTCACGAAGATCTCGTCGCCGACCTGGACGACCTGCTCGGGGATCTCCACGTGCCGCTCGGCCAGCTCGGAGATGTGGACCAGGCCCTCGATGCCCTCCTCGACCCGGACGAACGCGCCGAACGGCACCAGCTTGGTGACGCGGCCCGGCACGACCTGGCCGATCTGGTGGGTGCGGGCGAACTGCTGCCACGGGTCTTCCTGGGTGGCCTTGAGCGACAGGGAGACGCGCTCGCGCTCCATGTCGACGTCCAGGACCTCGACCGTGACCTCCTGGCCGACCTCGACGACCTCGGACGGGTGGTCGATGTGCTTCCAGGACAGCTCGGAGACGTGCACGAGCCCGTCCACGCCGCCCAGGTCGACGAACGCGCCGAAGTTGACGATCGAGGAGACGACGCCCTTGCGGACCTGGCCCTTCTGCAGCGTGTTGAGGAAGGTCTGGCGGACCTCGCTCTGCGTCTGCTCCAGCCAGGCGCGGCGGGACAGGACCACGTTGTTGCGGTTCTTGTCCAGCTCGATGATCTTGGCCTCGAGCTCGCGGCCCACGTAGGGCTGCAGGTCGCGGACCCGCCGCATCTCCACCAGCGACGCGGGCAGGAAGCCCCGCAGGCCGATGTCGAGGATGAGGCCGCCCTTGACGACCTCGATGACGGTCCCGGTGACGATGCCGTCCTCGTCCTTGATCTTCTCGATCGTGCCCCAGGCGCGCTCGTACTGGGCGCGCTTCTTGGACAGGATCAGCCGGCCCTCCTTGTCCTCCTTCTGGAGGACGAGGGCCTCGACGTGGTCGCCGACGGTGACGACCTCGTTGGGGTCGACATCGTGCTTGATGGACAGCTCGCGCGAGGGGATGACGCCCTCGGTCTTGTAGCCGATGTCGAGGAGGACCTCGTCACGATCGACCTTGACGACGGTGCCTTCGACAATGTCGCCGTCATTGAAGTACTTGATGGTCTCGTCGATCGCTGCGAGGAAGGCTTCCTCGGACCCGATGTCGTTGACCGCTACCTGCGGGGTGGTCGAGGTGGCCTCGGTGCTGCTCGTCATGTGTCGGCTGGCTCCGGTACGGACATGGAAGTCGTATGGGTTGTGCGCGGAGGGCCGTTATCCGCCCTGCCGAGAACCGGAAGGGGACGCGGGCGGTGCCCCGTCGCTGTACCGAACCGATGTCGCCGACCTGACCGAGCGCGAGCCTGCTCCGTCCGAAGCGCACGCAGGCCCACAGCGCAGCGATCAGGATATGGGACCAATCTCTCGTGGTCAATCCGCATGCGGCCGCTCCCGGCTAGTAAACACGAGCGCGGGCCCTGTACTGCTTGGCGATCCGGTCCTCCGCGGCCCTCGGAATCGTGACCGTGTTCGGGTCGCCGTCAGATGTGTACCGCTCATCGGGGTGCTTGTCCAGATACTCCAGCCAGGCGGTCGAGCAGTACCGCTTGCAGTCGTTCTCGGCGATCTTCCCCTCGGACCGGACGCGGTTGATCGCCCACCGGTCGAACCTCTCGTCGAACGGCGACTCCGACGGCCGCCACCCCGCCAGGAAGATCCCCTGGAAGTGGTACCGCGCGTCCTCGCGCGCCCACGCCTTCTTGCGCGGCGCCGACCCGAACGGGTAGGCGAGCGTGGTGGTGTGCGCGCCGGCGAGGCCGAGGATCTCGTCCTCCATCCCGCCGATCTCGTCGCGGACCTGCTTCTCGGACATGCCGGACAGGTCCGGGTGGGTCGTCGTGTGGTTGCCGAGTTCGAACCCGTGCTGGGCGAGCCATCTGACGCCCGCGGCCGCCTCGGCCCCGCTCAGCTGGAACAGGTCCTTGTTGAGGTAGAACGTCGCGACGGGACGGAACCCGGGGTTCTCCCGCGCCACCTGCTCGATGACCGCGACGGCGGTGTCGGGTTCGGGGTCGCCCCGCGCGTCCAGCCCGAAATGGCCGGGAGTGCTGTCGTCGAAGGTCAGCACCACGGGGTGCCTCCCGGCGGGCACGTCGAACCGGCCGCCGACGAACTCCGCCGCCGTGACGGGGACGTAGCCGCTCCTGGCCAGCCGCGTCAGCTCGTCGTACAGCTCCTTGGACGAGCGGTCCAGCGACAGCTCCGCCTTCTTCATGATCCGGTGGTACATGAGCACCGGCACCTGGCCCAGCTCGTTGGCCTTCGCGGCCACCGCGCCGGGCGCCGCCGCCGGGATCGGCGCCGTGACGGTCGGCGTCGGGCTCACCGGCGTCGCCGAGGAGCCGGCGGGCCGGTCCTTCACCCCGCCCCCGGGAGCCGCCCGCCCGGTCGGCGTCATCGTGCCCGCGGCTCCGGCCTGCGTCGCGGTGGGCTCCTTCTTGTCGCGGTGCCCCCGTCTCTCCCCCGGCAGCGTGAGCCCGAGCACCACGGCACAGATGATCACAACTCCGGCGATCTTGTGTAGGAGAGGCACGTTCCCCCCGTCCTCGACGCGGACCAGGACCTGAAGCACGACCAGGGACAGCGTAGAGCGCCCCGGACATCCACGGACACCTACTCGCTTACCCGCCTGATCTTCACGCACCGCCCCGCCCGCCCACGGGATCCGCCCAAGTCCGAAAACCCCCGGTAAACCCACCCGCGCCACCGAGGAACGAGTCGAACATTTCAGACACGCCGAAGAAACCTGGGCCGACAGAAGTCACCCAGAACAGACCACAGGGCAACGGCCCGAGGAGCGGACCTCAGCCGTCACGCGAGCGCGTAACTGACCGGTGGGGGCGAAGCCGAAGGCGAGCCCCCACCGGGAAGATCGCGAAGCGATGCCGCGCTCGCACAAGATCGGTCAGGTGGGCGAGCCGCCAGGCGAGCCCACCTGGGCCGAGATTGAATCAATGAGCAGCGTCCTGCCAGGTGCGGCCGGTGCCCATGGAGACGCCGAGGGGCGCGCGGAGTTCGTAGGCGCCGGCCATCCGGGCGCTGACCAGGTCCTTGAGGGCGTCGAGCTCGCCGGGGGCGACCTCGAAGACCAGTTCGTCGTGGACCTGGAGGAGCATCCGGGAGCGCAGGTCGGCGGCGCGCAGGGCGCGGTCGACGTCGAGGCTCGCGACCTTGATGATGTCGGCGGCCGAGCCCTGGATGGGGGCGTTGAGCGCCATCCGCTCGGCCATCTCGCGGCGCTGCCGGTTGTCGGAGTTGAGGTCGGGGAGGTAGCGGCGGCGGCCGAGGATCGTCTCGGTGTAGCCGTCCTGGCGGGCCCTGGCGACGATGTCGTGCAGGTAGTCGCGGACGCCGCCGAACTGCTGGAAGTACTCCTCCATGAGCCCGCGCGCCTCGTCGGGGGAGATGCGGAGCTGCTGGGAGAGCCCGTAGGCCGACAGGCCGTAGGCGAGGCCGTAGTTCATCGCCTTGATGCGGGCGCGCAGCTCGGAGTCGATCTGCTCGGGCGGCAGGCCGAACACGCGGGACGCGGTGATGGTGTGGAAGTCGGCGCCGGAGCCGAACGCCTCCAGCAGCGCCTCGTCCTCCGACAGGTGCGCCATGATCCGCAGTTCGATCTGGGAGTAGTCGGCGGTGAGGAGCGACTCGTAGCCGCCGCCGACGACGAACGCCTCGCGGATCTGGCGGCCCTCGGCGGTGCGGATCGGGATGTTCTGGAGGTTCGGGTCGGTGGAGGACAGCCGGCCGGTGGCGGCGACCATCTGGTTGAAGGTGGTGTGGATGCGCCCGGCGTCGTCGGCCATCGGGATGAGGGAGTCGACGATGCTCTTGAGCTTGGCGACCTCGCGCCAGCGCAGGATGCGCTCCAGGACGGGGTGGCCGTCCTTCTCCAGCAGCGTGGTGAGCGCCTCGGAGTCGGTGGTGTAGCCGGTCTTGGTGCGCTTGGTCTTCGGCAGGTTCAGCTCGTCGAACAGGACCTGCTGCACCTGCTTGGGGGAGCCGAGGTTGAACTCGCGCCCGACCGCCTCGTGGGCGCCGCGCTCCTGCTCCTTGACCTGCGCGCCGAGGGAGGCCGACAGCCCGGACAGGTGGTCGGCGTCGACGGCGATCCCGGCGCGCTCCATCCCGGCGAGGACGCCGACGAGCGGCAGCTCGACCTCGTGCAGGAGGCGGGTGGCGCCGCGCTTGTCGAGGTCGGTGTCCAGGACGTCGGCGAGCTCGGCGACGGCGCGCGCGCGGACGGCGAGCGCCTCGGCGGCCTCCTCCTCGCCGGAGCCGTCGAGGGTGAGCTGGCCGGAGTCCTCGGTCTCGTTGCGCAGCTCGCGGTGCAGGTAGCGCAGGACGAGGTCGGACAGGTCGAAGGTCCGCTGGCCCGGCAGCGCCAGGTAGGCGGCGAGGGCGGTGTCGCTGGTGACGCCGTCCAGGGCCAGGCCGCGCGCGGCGAGCGCGAGCATCGGGCCCTTGGCCTCGTGCAGGGCCTTCGGCCGGGACGCGTCGGCGAGGTAGGCGGCCAGGGCGCGCTCGTCGTCCTCGATCAGCTCGACCGGGTCGAGGTGGACGGCGGGGCCCTTCTTGGACGCCAGCGCGAGCGCGGTCAGCTCGCCGGTGCCGCGCCCCCAGGTGCCGGTGGCGGCGAGGCCGAGCCGGTCGCCGGCGTTGGCCTCCAGCCAGGCGCCGAGCGCGCCGGGCTCCAGCGCCTCCAGCTCGACCTCGAAGCCCTCGTCGGCCTCGGGCTCGGCGGCGGAGATCGAGGAGTACAGGCGCTCGCGCAGCACCCGGAACTGGAGCGAGTCGAAGAGGGTGTGGATCTCCTCGCGGTCCCACTGGCCCATGGCGAGCTGCGGCGGGGTCAGCTCCAGGCCGACCTCGGTGTCGAGCTTGTTGATCTGATGGTTGCGCAGCACGCCGGCGAGGTGCTCGCGCAGGCTGTCGCCGGCCTTGCCCTTGATCTCCTCGACGCGGTCGACGAGGGTGGCGAGGTCGCCGTACTTGACCAGCCACTTGGCGGCGGTCTTCGGGCCGACGCCGGGGACGCCCGGCAGGTTGTCGCTGCTCTCCCCCACCAGCGCGGCCAGCTCGCGGTAGCGCTCGGGCGGGACGCCGTACTTGGCCTCGACGGCGGCCGGGTCCATCCGGGCCAGCTCGGACACGCCGCGCACCGGGTACAGGATCGTCACGTGCTCGTCGACGAGCTGGAAGGCGTCCCGGTCGCCGGTGACGATCAGGGTGTCGAGGCCGGCCGCGGTGGCCTGCACCGACAGGGTGGCGATGATGTCGTCGGCCTCGAACCCGGCGACCGACATCCGCGGGACGCGCAGCGCGTCCAGCACCTCGAAGATCAGGCTGACCTGGCTGCGGAACTCGTCGGGGGTCTTGGCCCGGCCCGCCTTGTACTCCACGTACTGCTCGTGCCGGAACGTCGGCTCGGAGCGGTCGAAGGCCACCGCGATGTGGGTGGGCTGCTCGTCGCGCAGGACGTTGATGAGCATGGACGTGAAGCCGTACACCGCGTTGGTGGGCTGCCCGTCGGTGGTGGAGAAGTTCTCCACGGGCAGGGCGAAGAACGCCCGGTAGGCCAGGGAGTGCCCGTCGAGCAGGAGGAGCCGGTCACGCTTGTCAGGGGTCGATGCTGTGGTCGCCACACCAGGACTCTAGTCTGCGCCTGGGACACTTTTGCGGAGGCTTCGTGAGCGACACCGGCGGCGAGAGCGCGACCGAGCGGAATGCCAGGATCCTCTCGGGCCTGGACGGTCATTCCTATGGTGACCTGGCCAAGTCCATGGGGATCGAGTTCCTGGAGGGCAGCGCCGAGCGGGTCGTGGGGCGCATGCCGGTCGCGGGGAACACCCAGCCGTACGGGCTGCTGCACGGCGGCGCCTCCTGCGTGCTGGCCGAGACGCTCGGCTCGTCGGGCGCCGCGCTGCACGCCGGCCCGTCCCGCATCGCGGTCGGGATCGAGATCAACGCCACCCACCACCGGTCGGCGAGCGAGGGCTTCGTGACGGGCGTCGCGACCCGCGTGCACGGCGGCCGGACGCTCGCCACCTACGACATCGTGATCACCGACGACCGGGACCGGCGGGTCTGCACCGCGCGCCTGACCTGCATGCTCCGCGATCTCCCCGGCGCCTGATCCGCCGCTTCCTTTGCGGTCGACCGCCCCGGGTCTGTAGCGTGGATCGGAACGGCCCGGGATCACCGAGTAGACAACGTACGCGCCCGGGGAAGGTTCGTACGGCCCCAAAGGTGATCCCGGGCTTCTGCGTGCCCGGCCCCGCCCGCGCCGGGGTCGCGGTTGGGTTGCGATCCGTCGTGGACCGTTCACCCCGTCCGGGGATCGGCCGTACGTTCCGTCCATGCCTCCGATCAAGCGATCCGGTGCCGCGCTCGCGCTCGTGCTCGCCGCCGTCCTGCCGGCGGGCTGCTCGGGCTCGGGGGACGGGAGGTCCGCGGCCACCTACGCGATCCCGGCCGAGAAGGTCCGCGAGTCCGAGGCCGCCACGACCGGCAGGACCGGACGCAGCGCCGACATGGAGTTCACCGTGATCGGGTTCCGTGAGCGGATGACGGAGGTGATGGGCACCCACGCCGCCATGGGCGCCCACGGCGCCTTCGCGCGCGTCCGGCTGCTCGCGGTGAACACCGGCCGCGACATCCAGGTCTTCGACACCTGGAAGCAGCGGCTCGTCACCACCGACGGCAGGTCCTACGGGCCCGACGTCAACGCCACCATGATCAAGCGGCAGCCGGAGCGGCTGTCGGTCGGCGCGTCGATGCGCTGCGAGTTCGACCTGTGGTTCGACGTGCCGCGCGGGTCGAAGGCCAAGGCCGTCCGGTTGCAGGGGTCCCCGCCGGTGGGGGCCGTCAGCGACCCCGCCCCCGCCGAGATCCCGCTCCCCTGACCCGCCGCCGGGCGGTCAGCGGTCCAGGACGCGGACGACCGTGCCGAGGATCCTCTCGCGGGGGAAGAGGCCCATCTGCCGCGAGTCCACGCTGTTCCGCGGGTTGTCGCCCAGGAGGACGTAGCCGCCGTCCGGGACTCGTCCGTTCGGCGCCGGTGCGATGAGCCCGGCCTCCGCGGGCAGGTCGTCGCCCGGCGCCCCCGCGACCCGCTTGATGTACCAGTCGCGGCGGGCCAGCCCACCGGGCGCGCCGCCGCGCGGCACCGGGGGCGCGGGCCACCCGAGGCCGACGACGGGCTGCTCGACGACGACGATCTCGCCCCGCGCGGGGGCGCGGCCGCGCCGCACCAGCACCCGGTCGTCCGAGCGGTAGGTCGGCTCCATGCTCGCGCCCTGGACCGTGACGACCACGAACCGCCTCCGGGCCGAGACGGCCAGCAGCGCGGCGGCGCCGACCACCGCCGCGGCCGCGGCGCCCGTCCGCCGCCCGGTCACGTGTAGCCCTTCGATTGCAGGTCGAACATCCGGAAGTACTCCCCCTTCTTCCGCATGAGCGTCTCGTGGTCGCCGAGTTCGGCGACCGCGCCGTCCTTGATGACCGCGATGCGGTCCGCGTCGCGGACGGCGTTCAGCCGGTGCGAGACCAGGACGCTCGTCGACCTCCGCCGGAGGTCGAGCAGGGTCGTGTGGATCTCGTGCTCGGACTCGGCGTCCAGCCCCGAGGACGGCTCGTCCAGGATCATGAGGTCGCGGTCGGCGCGCAGGAAGGCGCGGGCCAGCGCGATCCGCTGCCACTCGCCGCCGGACAGCACGACGCCCTCCCCCTCGCCGTCCTCCGCCGGGAACATCCTGGTCAGCGGGGTGCCGTAGCCGCCGGGCAGGGAGAGCAGCCGCTCGTGGATCCGCGCCCTGCTCGCCGCCTCGACCACGTGCCGCCCGTCCCGCATCCGGCTCAGGTCGCCGACCGCGATGTTCTCCAGCGCGCTGATGTCGTAGCGCATGTAGTCCTGGAAGACGGCGCTGATGCGCGCCCTCAGCTCGTCGACGTCGAGCCGGGCCAGCTCGACGCCGTCCCAGAGGATCGTCCCCCGGGTCGGGTCGTAGAACCGGCAGAGCAGCTTGACCAGGGTGGACTTGCCCGCGCCGTTCGCGCCGACGATCGCCGTGGCCTCCCCCGGCGGGATCTCCAGGTTCAGGCCGCGCAGCACCCAGGGGTGCTCGTCGGAGTAGCGGAACCAGACGTCGCGGAACTCGATGCGGGGTGCCGGCGGCCACGGGACCGGCGGCGCCGGGGCGGCGCGCGGCCGGGCGACCGCGAGGTCCGGGGCCGCGCGGACCAGGTCCACGTACCCGGCGAGCATCAGCGTGGCCTGGCGCGCGCGGGCGATCTCGTTGGACAGCACGGCGAACGCGCCCTGCAGCCCGGTGATCGAGGCGACGACGACGGTGACGTCCCCGGCGGACAGGCGCCCGTCGAGGGCCGCCGAGACCGACCACACCAGCCCGTACCCGGACACGAGCGCGGCCACGGCCCCGAGGCCGACCTGCATGAGCAGCTCCCGCCCGTCCACGCGCCTGCGGGCCCTGTTGGCCTTGCGCCGCTCCTCGCTCATCCGCCGCCGCAGGAACGCCCCGATGCCGAACAGCCGCACCTCCTTGGCGGCCTCCACGCTCGTGAGGAGCTGCCCGTAGGCGATCTCCCTCCGCTCGACGGGGCCGACCCGCCAGAGCATCCGCACCCGCGCCTTGGCCAGCGCCGTCTCGGCGACCAGCACCGGCACGCCCGCCGCCACGACGAGCAGGGTCAGGACGGGGCTCAGCGTGAACAGGGCGCCCAGGAACCCGGTGACGGTGATCGCGCCCCGCGCCGAGGCGAGCACCCCCTCCAGCACCGAGCCCGGCGCGGCGGACGCCGCCTGCTGGGCCATCCGCAGCCCGTCCAGGGAGCGCGGGTCCTCGAACCGCGCCAGCCCCTTCCAGGCGTTGACGGCGCCGAACAGCTCGTCCTGCGCGAACAGGCTGATCTTCCGGTCCATCTCGGCGCGCAGGTAGACGACGACCTGGGGGCTCAGGGCGTAGACGGCGCCGAGCGCGGTCAACCCGACGGGCAGCCACCCCGGGACGTGCGGGCGCGGCCGCACCAGGCCGTCGAGCAGCAGCTTCGTCAGCCAGGCGATCGCGACGGGGCACACCCCGGCGAACAGCGTGATCGGGACGTACAGCAGCAGCTCGCCCCCGCTCGCCCGGACGGCCAGCCGGACGGCCTCGGTGAGGCACGCGATCGCCGAGCTCCTGGGCGTCCCGGGGACGTCCGCGTCCACCGGCCTAGAACACGACGTCGTTGTCGACGACCACGAGGCGGTTCCGCTCGTCCGGCTCCACCTGGAGGACGGTCGGATACATCCTGACGCCGAACGCCCTGCCGAGCGGGCCGAACGGCTGCTCGCTGACGACGTTGGCGTAGGGGGCGAGCGCGTCGATGAAGCCGCGGCCGTCCGCCCTGTCGCCGACGACCGCGACGAGCAGGCTCTCCCGCGGGTTCGGCAGGCTCTTCGCGTAGTCCACGAACCTCGGCAGCTTCTCGCGGCACGGCTCGCAGTCCGGGGAGAAGAACGCGACGGTGGTCTTTCCCGTGAAAGCGCCGCCGTCGATCTCGACGTCGTCCACGGTGACGGTCGAGAACGGCTCGGCCGGCGTCCCGATCTCGACGAGGGGATTATCGAGCGCCGCCCTCCCGCGCGCCGAGAGCAGGGTGGTGTGCTCGCGCAGCCTGCGGATCACGCCGAAGGTCAGCACCAGGTTCAGGACGCACAGAACCGCCGCCAGCGCGGCGACGGCACCCGGAATGGACATGGTTCTCCCCGTTCTGCGAACTGGTTCAGGAACACCGGGAATGGCACTTCACATCGCACCGGCCGCGGAATGGCCGAATGCCGGGCGCGGACCCGGGGCCGACCGCGTGGGCGCCCGGCGGCCGGCCCCGGGCACTCACCCGCGCGTCAGCACTGCGCGCCGGTGTTGTAGCACGAGCCGCAGGTGTAGGGCCCGCCCGCCTGACCGGTCCAGCAGCAGTTGCGGAAGTAGATCCACCTCGGGGCGTAGCTTCCGGTCCCGTGGCACCCGCAGGTCTGCGTGAAGCAGTCCCCGGCCGCGGCCGTCACCTTCGGCGCGAAGATCTCCAGTGCCCGGTCGCTGAGTTTCGCGAGCATCGGCGTCCTCCTCTCAAGGAAAGGTAACTGGTGTTCTCGCCGGCCAGATCAGTAGAACATCCCGGTTGTTACAGGGCAAGAACGACGCATTCCCAAGAGAACGCGCCATTGCATTTCGCCGTCGATCGAAACAGCGAGGCCATCGCTAAAGGAGATCGGAACACATGTTGACCTGGGTGAATTCACACTTCCCCGACGAATGAGCCTCGATGGTTCTCACGGAAAGCGAAGCGGCGCCACCGAGCGCGATGGTTCTAACGCCCGGCTCAACGCCGGAGTCCGGGGTCACAAACCCGGTGCCGCGCGGGCGCGGGCACCCGGAGACAGCGGAACGCCCGCCGTTCCCGGACGGACCGGGAACCGGCGGGCGCTCCACACGGGTCGCCTGCGCGGCGCGCGCTACCCCGCGTCGTCCGAGGACGGCGCGTCGGGGCGCGTGGCGCGAGGGGCCGCCTCAGAGCCGGAGGAGCCCTTCCCGCCCTTGGCGGACGCCTCGCCGTCGCCCAGGTCGCCGCCCAGGTAGGCCGCGCGGACCTCGGGGTCGTCCAGCAGGTCCCCGGCGGGCGCCGTCTTCACCACCCGGCCGGTCTCCAGCACGTACGCGCGGTGCGCGATCTGGAGGGCCTGCTGGGCGTTCTGCTCGACCAGCAGCACGGTGGTGCCGCGCCGGTTGATCTCCTGGATGATCGTGAAGATCTGCTGCACGAGCATCGGCGCGAGCCCCATGGACGGCTCGTCCAGCAGCAGCACCTTCGGCTTGGCCATGAGCGCCCGCCCGATCGCGAGCATCTGCTGCTCGCCGCCGGACATCGTGCCGCCCGCCTGCGACTTGCGCTCGGCGAGCCGCGGGAACAGCTCGTAGGCCTCGGCGAGCTCCTTGGAGGGGTCGTCCTTGCGGGCGTAGGCGCCCATCAGGAGGTTCTCCTCCACCGTCATGCCGGGGAAGATCCCCCGGCCCTCCGGCGCCTGCCCGATCCCGACGAGGACCCGCTTGTGGCCCGCCATCGAGCTGATGTCGCCGCCGTCGAAGCGGATCGCCCCCGACGTCAGCGAGCGCAGCCCCGAGATCGTCTTCAGCGTGGTCGTCTTCCCGGCGCCGTTGGCGCCGATCAGCGTGACGATCTCGCCCTGGTCGACCGACGCGGTGATGCCCTTGAGCGCCGCGATCTTTCCGTAGTGGACGTGGATGTCCTCGATCTCAAGAAGCATCGGCCGGAGCCCCCAGATACGCCTCGATGACCCGCGGGTCGTTCTGCACCTCGGCCGGCAGCCCGTCGGCGATCTTCTGGCCGAAGTCCAGCACCGCGACCCGGTCGCTGATCCCCATCACGAGGCTCATGTCGTGCTCGATCAGCAGCACCGTGACGCCGGTGTCGCGGATCGTGCGGATCAGCTCCTGGAGCGCGACCTTCTCCGCCGGGTTCATGCCGGCGGCCGGCTCGTCCAGCAGCAGCAGCTTCGGGTCCGTGCCGAGCGCCCGCGCGATCTCCAGCCGCCGCTGGTCGCCGTAGGGGAGGTTCTTCGCGGCCTCGCCGGCCCGGTGCGAGATCCCCACCAGCTCCAGCAGCTCGCGGGCCCGCTCGCGGCCCTGGCGCTCCTCGCGCCGGTGCCACGGCAGGCCGAGCGACGCCCCGGCGATGCCCGTCCGGTGGTGGGTGTCGGTGCCCACCAGGATGTTCTCCAGCGCCGTCATGTTGTGGAACAGCCGGACGTTCTGGAAGGTCCGGGCGACGCCGAGCTTGGTGACGCGGTAGCGCTTCTTGCCGTCGATCCGCTTGCCGTCGAACACCACCTGGCCCTCGCTCGGCCGGTAGACGCCGGTGGTCACGTTGAACACCGTCGTCTTGCCGGCCCCGTTCGGGCCGATCAGCGCGAAGATCTCGCCCTTGCCGATCCTGATGTCGACCTTGTTCAGGGCGACGACGCCGCCGAAGCGCATGACGACCTCACGCAGCTCCAGCACCGGCGTCCGCCCGCTCGCCTCGGTCACTTGCCCACCTCCCCGGCGGCGGCGGCCTGGCCGGGCCCGGCCACCTCGGCTCCCATACTGCCCATGCCGCCGGTGCCCTCCGCCAACTCGGCCTTGCGGCGGCGGGAGGGCCACAGCCCCTCCGGACGGAAGATCATCATCAGCACCAGCGCGGCACCGAAGATCAGCATCCGGTAGTCCTGCATGAACCGGAACCGCTCGGGCAGCCACGCCACCACGAAGGCGCCCAGCATCACGCCCGGGATGTTGCCCGAGCCGCCCAGCACCACGCCCGCGAGGATCAGGGCCGACACCAGGAACGTGAAGTTGTCGGGGTTGATCGAGGTCTGCTTGCCGGCGAACACCACGCCGCCGCTGCCGCCGATCGCCGCGCCGATCGCGAACGCCGCGAGCTTGAACTTGAACGTCGGCACGCCCATCAGCTCGGCCGCGTCCTCGTCCTCGCGGATCGCCGCCCAGGCGCGGCCCACCCGCGACCGGTCCAGCCGCTTCACGAAGATGATCGTCAAGATGATGAAGAACAGCAGCAGGTAGTAGTACGGCCGCGAGTCCAGCAGCCCGTACTTCAGCGGCTGCACGCCCATGATCTCGAACTCCGACAGCGTCGGGGGGTGCGGGATGCCCTGGATGCCGCGCGGGCCGTTGACGTAGGAGCTGTTCTGGGCCGTCACCCTGACGATCTCACCGAAGCCGAGCGTGACGATCGCCAGGTAGTCGCCGCGCAACCGCAGCGTCGGCGCGCCGAGGATGACCCCCGCCAGCGCCGAGAACACGATCGCGAGGACGAGCGTCTCCCAGAACGACCAGCCGTGCTTCGAGGCGAAGATCGCGATGGTGTAGCCGCCGACCGCGTAGAACGCCACATACCCGAGGTCGAGGAGGCCGGCCATGCCGACCACCACGTTCAGGCCGAGCGCCAGCAGCACGTAGATGGCGATCTGGTCGCTCAGCATCGACGCCCAGTCGGTGCTGCTCGGCGCCATGAACGAGCCGATCGTCTGGTTCGGCAGCAGCAGCGCGCCGATGACGAGCAGGAGGTAGACGCTCCAGCGCGCCCAGCCGGGCGCGTCCGCCCACGCGTCGCGGGCGCGGTCGAGCGAGAGGCCCGACGCCGCGGAGTTCGCGTTCGCCTTCTTGGAGAGGTTCATGCGCGCGCCTGCTGGAGTGACTCACCGAAGATTCCGGTGGGACGGAACATCAGGACGAGGATGAGCAGGGAGAACGCGACGACGTCCCGCCATCCCGAGCCGAAGAAGCTGGAACCGTAGGTCTCCAGCAGCCCCAGCACGAAGCCGCCGGCCAGCGCCCCGCGGATGTTGCCGATCCCGCCGAGCACCGCCGCCGTGAACGCCTTGATGCCGAGCAGGAACCCGACGAAGTAGTCGGTCTGCTCGATGCGCACGATGTAGAGGGCCGCGGCGACGCCCGCCATGATGCCGCCGATCAGGAACGTCGTCTGGACGACCCGGTCGATGTTCACGCCCATGAGCACCGCGGTCTCCGGGTCCTGCGCGGTCGAGCGGATGCCGCGGCCGAGCTTGGTCCGGTTCACGAACTGGTCGAGGGCGATCATCATCAGGACGGCGCCGACGAACACGATCAGCTTGTCGTTGCTGACGTGGATCGGCCCGATGTCGATGACCGTCTTGAGCTTCCGGAAGTGCTCGTTGACGGGAAGCTTGCCGCCCGACTTGGAGGTGCCGAACACGTGGCGGATGATCACCGTGCCGAACAGCTGCTGGATGAAGATCGACGCACCGATCGCCGAGATCAGCGCCGCGAGCCGCGACGCCCCTCTCTTCCGGAGCGGTCTGTACGCCGTCACCTCCAGGAGCATGGCGCTACCGCCGGCCACCGCCCCGGCGACCACGGCCATGACCACAACGACGCCGATCAGGGCGAACCCGCCGACCTGGTCGACGCCCATGGACCGGACCGTCCACAGCGCGGCGAACGTACCGATCATGAAGACGTCGGCGTGCGCGAAGTTGATCAGACGGAGCACGCCGTAGACCATCGTGTAGCCGAGCGCCACCAGCGCGTAGATCGCGCCCAGCGACAGCCCGTCGACGGTCGACGGCCAGAATTGATTGATGAAGTCGTCGAGCACCTTTGGTCGCCTTTGGTAAAAGGAGCGGGAGCGCTGTAGCGCTCCCGCTCCCGCTCCATCAGGGGCCCCCCGGAACGGGGGAAGGGTCGGGCAGGGCGTGGTGACGCCTACGCGACCTTGGCCTCCTTGCTGTTGCCGAGCAGCGGAATCGTGTTGTTCTTCACCTCGTAGATGAAGATGTCCTGCGCCGCCAGCTCACCGTGTTCGTCGAACTTGATCGGCTTGCCGACCCCCTGGAAGCTCACCGTCTTCAGGGCGTCGTTGATGTCCTCGGTCGTCTTCTTGCCGGACTTGATCGCCTCGATGAACGCCGTCGCCGCGTCGAAGCCCTCGGTCGAGTAGATCGCGACCTCGGTGTTGAACTTGGCCTTGTAGTCGGCCGCGAACTTCTTGGCCTTCTCGTTGGTCTTGCCCGTGGCGTCGATCAGGCAGCCGCAGCTCAGCAGCGCGCCCTGCGCGTTCTGCTGGCCGGCGCCCTCGACCAGGCCCGTCGCCAGCGAACCGTCGCCCGACATCATCTTGCCCTTGTAGCCGCCCTCGCGGAGCTGCTTGAACAGCCGGCCCGCGACCGCGTAGTAGCCGCCGAAGTACACCGCGTCCGGCTTCGCCTGGTTGATCTTGTTGACGGTCGAGGAGTAGTCCGTCCCCTTGTCGTTCACGGCGTCGCTCTGGACCGTCGCGCCCTTGGCCTGCACGGCCTTGCCGACCGCGTCCGCCAGGCCCTTGCCGTAGTCCTGGTTGTCGGAGACCGTGAAGAGCTTCTTCACCCCCGCGTTCGTCAGGAACTCGCCGGCGCCGGCGCTCTGCACCGCGTCGTCGGCCACCACGCGGTGCCAGTACTTCCAGCCCTTCTCGGCGAGCGTGATCTGCGTCGCCGACGGCGTGACGCTCGGCACCTTCGCCTCGTTCAGGATGGGGTTGGCCGCCTGCGACTCACCCGAGAACGCCGGGCCGATGAGGCCGACGATCTTGTCGTTCTTGATCGCGCCCTGCACCTGGGTCGTCGCCTGCTCGGCCTTGCCCTGGGTGTCGTACTTCTTCAGCTTGATCTTGATCTTCGGGTTGGTGGCGTTGTACTGGTCCACCGCCAGCGTCGCGCCCTGCCAGGGCGGGACCACCAGACCCGAGTTCTCACCGGTCAGGTCGCCCATGAATCCGATCGTGACCTCGTCGCCACCGGAGCCACCGTCGTCGTCACTGCAGGACACGGCGCCGAGCGCGAGCACCGCGCTCACCGCCATCGCGCCGGTCACCCTCATCTTGTTGCGCCGCAAGGTGCCCAACCTTTCCATCCGGATCCGGCAGGGGATCGGGTACGAGTGAAACCCCGACGCCGACCTCTGGTGGAGGAATCGGTCACTCGGGGACCAGCTATGTCGTACACCGTGGAGCCGTCCCAGATCAGCACCCCCGGATAGAAGGGTTACTCGTTCGTTACTCCCCCGTGCCCATCTGATACAGGGCATTGCCAGGGACGATTACGAAACGTGAACACAGCGGGTTGCACAAGGTACCCGCGTGAAACCTTGACAACACGAAGCGTGACTGGGAGTGGAGTCAGCCCGCGGCGGGCTCGTCGCGCCCGGGGCCGCCGCCGCTCGCCCCGGCCACCACGGCCTCGGCGACGGCGCGCATCGTCAGCCTGCGGTCCATCGAGGTCTTCTGGATCCAGCGGAACGCCTCGGGCTCGGTCCAGCCGTTGGCCTCCTGGAGCAGGCCCTTGGCGCGATCCACGAGCTTGCGGGTCTCCAGGCGGTCCTGGAGGCCGGCGACCTCCGCCTCCAGCGCGCGCAGCTCGGTGTAGCGGCTGAGGGCCATCTCGATCGCGGGCGCCAGGTCGCTCTTGGAGAACGGCTTGACGAGGTAGGCCATCGCCCCGGCGTCGGTCGCCCGCTGGACGAGCTCGCGCTGGGAGAACGCGGTGAGGATCACGACGGGGGCGATCCGGTCCGCCGAGATCCGCTCGGCCGCCGAGATCCCGTCCAGGACGGGCATCTTGACGTCCAGGATCACCAGGTCGGGCCGGAGCTCGCCGGCCAGCCGCACGGCGTTCTCGCCGTCGCCGGCCTCGCCCACGACCTCGTAGCCGTCCTCCTGAAGCATCTCCTTCAGGTCCAGCCGGATCAGGGCCTCGTCTTCCGCGATCACCACGCGCCGAGCACTCTCCACGCGCACGAGCCTACCGGGACCCGCTACGCTGGTCTTGGTCAGGGCGCCCTCTGCGCGTGGGCGGAGCACCAAAGCCAGCATGTCCGTTTTAATGGGACATGAGCCCCGATATCCCAATGGCAGAGGAAGCGGTCTCAAACACCGTTTAGTGTGGGTTCGAATCCCACTCGGGGCACCTCTCTCCCCCGCCCCCCTGCGCGGCGACCCTCTTCCCGCACCCCCGAAACCCTTATTGACCTGCGAAGACGTCGTGCTGCCCGAGCGGGGTGCGGTGGCGGCCGCGGTCAGATCCGGCCGGTCAAGGCAATGAGGCGCCGCGCGGGGTTTCCGGAGCGACGTGGAAATGAGACCGCGTGGTGATTTCGCACACGCGCCGCATACGGCGCCCGCAGCGCCCACGGCGCCCACGGCGTCCGTGGGGCCTGCGGCGGACGCCGCGGCCGGGGCTGGGCGGCGCGGCGTCCGTGGCGAGCCGGGGAGCGCGAGGCGGATCGGCGCGGATCGGCGCGGATCGGCGCCGGATCGGCGCGGATCAGTAGGGCGTGTCGCCGATGTTGTGGACGCGCAGGGCGTTGGTGGAGCCGGCCGTGCCGGGGGGCGAGCCCGCCACCACGACGACGCGGTCGCCCTTCTGGCAGCGCCCGATCTCCACGAGCGCGTGGTCGACCTGGCCGACCATGTCGTCGGTGTGGTTGACCTCCGGGACGATGAAGGTCTCCACGCCCCAGACGTGCGCCAGGCGGCCCCGGACGGCGGGCACCGAGGTGAAGGCGAGCAGCGGGATCGGCGACCGGTAGCGCGACAGGCGGCGGGCCGTCTCGCCGGACATCGTGAACGCGACCAGTGCCTCGGCGCCGACGGTGGCGCCGACCTCGGCGGCGGCGCGGGCGATGGCCCCGCCGACGGTCTCGGGGATGCGGTCGAGGGTGTGGGTGGCGTGCAGCGCGGCCTCCTCGGCCGTGCTGACGATGCGGCTCATCGTCAGCACGGACTCGATCGGGTACTGGCCGACGCTGGTCTCGCCGGAGAGCATGACGGCGTCGGCGCCCTCGAAGACGGCGTTGGCGACGTCGGAGGTCTCGGCGCGGGTCGGCCGGGGCGCGGAGATCATCGATTCGAGCATCTGGGTGGCGACGATGACCGGGCGGGCCTTCTCGCGGCACAGCTCGATGGCGCGCTTCTGGACGATCGGGACCTGCTCCAGCGGCATCTCGACGCCGAGGTCGCCGCGCGCGACCATGATGCCGTCGAAGGCGGCGACGATCTCGGGGAGGCGCTCGACGGCCTGGGGCTTCTCGATCTTGCCGATGAGGGGGACGCGGACGCCCTCCTCCTCCATGATCTGGTAGCAGATGTCGGCGTCGGCGGGGGTCCGCACGAAGGAGAGCGCGACCATGTCGACGCCGAGCCGCAGCGCCCAGCGCAGGTCGGCCTCGTCCTTCTCGGTGAGGGCGGGGACGCTGACGGGGACGCCGGGCAGGTTGAGGCCCTTGTTGTCGGACACCATGCCGCCCACGGTGACGGTGGTGTGGACGCGCGGCCCGTCGACGCTCACGACCTCCAGGCCGACGCGCCCGTCGTCGATGAGGACGGTGTCACCTGGGCTGACGTCGCCCGGGAGGCCCTGGTAGGTGGTGGAGACCTCGCGGCGGGTGCCCGGGATGTCCTCGGTGGTGATGGTGAACTCGTCGCCGAGGGTGAGGCGGACGGGGCCGTCGGGGAACCGGCCGATGCGGATCTTGGGGCCCTGCAGGTCGGCCAGGACGCCGACGCCGCGTCCGGTGGCCTCCGCCGCCGCCCGGATCCGGTGGTAGACCTCCTCGTGGACGGCGTGCTCGCCGTGGCTCATATTGAGTCTGGCGACGTCGATGCCGGCCTCGACGAGGGCGGTGATCTGCTCGGGGCCGGAGCAGGCGGGACCGATGGTGCTGACAATCTTCGCTCGACGGGTCACTTGCACAACCGTAACTTAGTTACCCGCCGGTACGGATATAAGTGCAGGATGTGGTCACCTCGGGTTCACCGATTGGTCTAGGTCAGAGGTCTAGACCAGAAGTGGCCGTCTCACCCTTCGAACACCTCGACGGCGGTCCGGCAGAACGCCGCGAGGTCGCCCGGCCGCCTGCTGGACACGAGGACGTTGGGCCCGGCCGCGCAGATCCTCACCTCCTCGTCCACCCAGGTGGCGCCCGCGTTGCGCAGGTCGGTCCGCAGGCTCGGCCAGGAGGTCATCGTGCGGCCCCGGACCACGTCGGCCTCGATGAGCGTCCAGGGCGCGTGGCAGATGACGGCGACGGGCTTGCCCGCCTCGAAGAACGCCCGGGCGAAGCCCACGGCGCGGGGGTCGGTGCGCAGGAAGTCGGGGTTGGCGACCCCGCCGGGCAGGACGAGCGCGTCGAAGGCGTCCTGCCCGGACACCTCCACGGTCGTGTCGACGGGGAAGGTGTCGGCCTTGTCGAGGTGGTCGAAGGCCTGGATACGTCCGGACTGCGTGGAGACGAGGCGCGGCGTCCAGCCCGCCTTCTCGACGGCCTTCCACGGCTCGGTGAGCTCCACCTGCTCGGTGCCCTCGGGGGCGCAGAGGAACGCGATGGTCCTGACGTGCGGATCTGTCGGCATGTTGTCCTCCCTCCCCATGGCCCCTGCCCATGGATCGCGATGGTATGCAGGAGGCATGAACCCGACCGGCTATCGCGAGACGCCGCTCCAGGTCGCGGGGCTGGTGTGCGCCTGGGAGGCCGCGCTGCCCCCCGGCGCCGACCCGTACCTGCAGCGCGTGGTGCCGGACGGGTGCATGGACCTGATCTGGTCGCAGGAGGGGATCATGGTGGCCGGGCCCGACACCGGCCCGGCCCCGGCGCTGCTGCGTCCGGGCGACGCGATGGTCGCGGTCCGGTTCGGGCCGGGCGCGGCGCCGCCGGTGCTGGGGGTGCCGGCCGACGCCGTCCGGGACGTGCGGCCGCCGCTGCGGGAGCTGTGGGGCGCGGAGGCCGACCGGCTCGCGGAGGCGGTCGCGGCCGCGCGGACGGCGCGGGAGCGCGGCGCGGTGCTGGTGGCGGCGGTGGCGGCGCGCGCGGCGGCGGCCGGGCCCGCCGATCCGCTGGTGCCCGCGGTGGTGCGGGGCCTGGCGCACGGGTCGGTCCGGGCGGTCTCCGACGAGCTGGGCGTGGGCGAGCGGCAGCTCCGGCGCCGGTCGCTGGCGGCGTTCGGGTACGGGCCGAAGACGCTCCAGCGCGTCCTGCGGTTCCAGCGGGCGCTGCGGCTGGCGCGCACCGGGGGGCCGCTCGCGGACGTGGCGTACGCGGCGGGCTACGCCGACCAGGCGCACCTCGCGCACGAGGTGCGGGACCTGGGGGGCGAGCCCATCCGCGCCCTCCTGTGACCCTCCTGGGGCGTCAGGGCTTGAGCCTGCCGTACGCCTTCAGCGTGCGGAGGCGCTCGACGGTCAGGAACCCCCGCCAGTCGTGGCGGGTGACCGGCGTCCAGACGGGGAAGTTGACGTCCCAGCCGCCGTGCTCCCCCCGCGCGTCGATCAGCGCGTCCAGGTGCGCGTCGATGACCTCGGCGGTGAACAGGCGCCGCCCGAGGCCGCCGGGGGCGGGGGCGAAGTCGAGCGGGGAGTGCACCGCGCCCTCGGCGGACGGGTCGAGGGTCGCCGGCGCGGCGAGCGCGTCGCGGACGCGGGCGAAGGCGGCCTCCGCGCGGTCGCGGTCGGGGACGTGGTCGAGGAACATCAGGATGGCCAGGGCGTCGTAGGGGCCGGGCTCGGCGCCCTCGTCCTCCAGGTGCCGCCAGCAGAACGCGGTGGCGGGCCCGAGCCACGGGTGGTCGGATCCGGCGCGGTGGAGCAGGCCCGCGAGCGAGGCGGTGGGGTTGATCGTGCCGCGCTCCTCGCCGGAGGCCCGCCACCACGGGCCATGCGGCGTCTCCCGGACGGAGGGCAGCACGAACGGCACTCCCCCGTCCTCGTAGGTGATGGACGCCAGGTGGTCCCCGATGCGCGCCACGGCGGGGTCGTCGCTCGCGCCCGCCTGGTGGAGGATCTCCAGGGCGTGCTGCGCGGGGACGGGCTGGCTGCCCTCGCCGCGCAGGTCGGGTTCGAGGGCGTGCCCGTATCCGCCGTCGGGGTTCTCGTAGGGGCGGAGCGCGGCCAGCACGGGCTCGGCGCGCCCGCCGCGGAAGTGCAGGGCGAAGCGGTGGCGGTCTATGAGGCGCCCGTCGCGCAGCAGGCACTCCTCGGCGCGGGCCAGGTCGGCGTCGTTCAGAACCTTCATGGGCCCCACGCTAGGGCGGCCGCCGCGAACCGGTCTTGTAGGAAACGGACACCGCCGCGGACGCCCGCGGCGTGGGTGGGCCCGGCCACCCCAGCGGTGGGTGGCCGGGCCCCTGATGTCCCGCGTGCGGGGTGCGGGAGTCCGCGCGACCTGCGGCGACACGGTGACCGGCGCCGCCTGCCGGTGTCCGGCCGTCGCGTGGCCGAACGTAGCCGACCGCATCGGGGAGCACAAGTTGACGCGCGCGCCCCACGCGTCGCACCTGCCCCGACGCCGCCTCGCGCGGGGCGGTCACACCTTCGCCTCCGACCACTGGACGCGCGACCCGAACAGGACCCGCAGGGCGCGCTGCGCCTCGGCCAGGTCGGTGCAGGGCGGCTTGCCGCCGACCCGGAGGCGGCCCTCGTGGACGGTGCCGTCGTCCTCGGTGCGGCGGACGAGGAAGCGCACCGCCCACTGGTCCTTCCTGGCCCAGAACGTCGCCTGGACGACGGCGTCCCGGTCCAGGAGCCAGCTTCCGTCGCGTCCGAGCAGCTCAGCGGGCGTGCTGTCGAGGAGCCTCCCGATCCGCTCCCGGACCGGGAGGGTGGACATGCCGCCGCGCATCGCCTCGGCCGCCGAGATCCGCACGAACAGCACGCCGACGTCCAGGACGAGCGCGTCGTAGAAGTCGCCGTCCTCCTCCACCCCGTACAGCACGCCGACGAGGTCGACGGAGGCCCGGCCGGGCGCCTCGGGGCGGTGGGCGGGGTCGGCGCCCCACCCGGTCAGCCAGTCGCGGAGCGCCGGGACGTGCGCGGGGCCGAACACGTCGGGGACGACGGCCACCAGGTCGATCACGGTGCCGTCCGGGCCGGTGAGCGCGACGGGCTCGCCCGACCAGGAGAGCCGGGCGGCGACCCGTCCGGACGCCAGCAGCGCGGAGGTGACGAGCGCGCGCAGGTGCCCCACGAGCGCCTCGGGCCGCTCCCGGGTGCCGCCGGACAGCTCCCGGCCCAGCGCCGGCCCGGCGCCGCGCTCCAGGTCGGCGAGGACCGTCCCGAGCGCGGCCGGGGTGGTGCCCCCGGTGCGCTCGGCGGCGGCGAGCAGGTCCAGCGCGGCCTCGTCGGCCTGGAGCCGGGCGGTGCGGGCGGCGAGGTCGTCCCAGCCGAGCGCGGTGGCGTCGGCGCCGAACATCGCGGCGCCCAGCCGCTCCCCGAGCGCGGCCGGGTCGGTGAGGAGGGCGGTCGCGGGACGGGCGTCGGGGACGAGCCCGCCCGGTTCGGGGCAGGCCGCGATGGCCCTGAGCCGTTCGGCGAGCGTCGGGTGCGAGTCGTAGGGGTCGCGCTCCTCCGGCTCGTCCAGCACCTGGCCCAGTTCGGCGAGGCGGACCGGTTCGGCGAGCACGGCGCGGAACCCGCCGAGCAGGTCGGCGGGGACCAGGCCGTAGCGGGCACCGGGCGCGGCGAGGCGGTTCAGGAAGAACGCCCAGGCGGCGGCGGTGACGCGGACGGACCGGAGCGCGGCCGCGGCGGCCTCCCGCCCCGACAGCTCGACCATGAACCGGTCGGCCTCGATCTCCTGGGAGCGCCGCACCGCCTGCGACACCCGGAAGTAGACCTTCGCGTACCCGGTGAAGACCTTCCCCAGGACGGCGCTCAGCCCGCCGCCGCCCTCCAGCGCGCCGAGCGTGCGCTCCAGCGCGACCGAGCCGCGGTAGGTGATGCCGCCGAGCCGGGTGTGCCGCCCGCCGTAGTGGCCGAGCTCGTGGCCGAGGACGGCGCGGAGCTGGGCGACCGTGAGCGCCTCGACCAGCGGCACCCCGATGATCATGTAGCGGCGGCGGGCGGCGAGGCCGAACCAGCGGGTCTCCTCGCTCACCGCGGCGTTCACGTCCGGGACGAACCGGACCTCGTCGGGCGGGCGGGTGCCGATCCGCCCGGCCAGCTCGTCGATCGCGGCCCACAGCGCGGGCTCCTCGGCCCGTCCGGCGGGCAGGCCGCCGGGCGGCTCGGGACGGTGCCTGGACGCCTTGACCAGCGCGCCGAGCAGCGGCACCGACACCACCAGCATGCCCACGCCGATCTTGACGGTGGCGAGGCCGGGGGCGCGGACCATGAGGTGGAGCGCCAGGCCGGCGACGGCGAACACGGCGAGGGTGAGCAGGTAGTAGCCCGCGAGCAGCGCGACGGCCACGGCGGCGCGTAAGGAGGTCTTCACAGGGGGTTCTCATCGCTACCGGGTCCCGCGACGCGAGACGATCTTCAGGGTGCCGAAATGGTAGCGGGGCCCGGCGCGGGCGTCCCCCGGTTCTCCGGTGCGCGATCTTCTAGTCGCAGCCGGCCCAGGACGCCGACTCGTCGAGGGTCTCGAACCGCTCGGTGAGGCTGAACCAGTTGCCCGAGTCGTCGCGGAAGATGGCCTCGATCCCGTAGGGGCGGCGCTCGGGCCGCTGGACGAACGTGACGCCCTTCGCCGACAGCTCCTCGTAGGTCGCCTGGCAGTCGTCGGCCGTGAACGCCCCCGCACCGAGGACGCCCTTGGCCAGCAGCGCCCTGAACCGCTCGGCGGAGGCGGGGTCCATCGACGGCGGCCCCGGCACCATCAGCGCGATCTTGAGGTCGGGCTGGTCCTTGGTGCCGACCGTGACCCAGCGCATCCCGCCCTCGCCGAGCGTGCGGTCGTCGCGGACCTCCAGCCCGAGCCTGCCGGTGAAGAACTCCAGGGCCGAGTCCTGGTCGAGCACCCAGACGGTGGCCAGGCCGAGCGCGGTGATCATGTTCGTGCTCCCTTCGCGGACGTCATCGGGGAGGTTCCCCGGCTGGTCACGCTAGGTCCCGCCGGGGCGGCCGGACTTCTCCGAAATTGCTACCGGCCCGACCGGAACCCCTGTCAGGCGCGGAAGCCGCCCGCCCAGAACATCACGAAGCAGCCGGGGACCGGGTCGGGGGCCGTGCGGCGGGCGCCCGCGCGGAACTGCGTCGGCGTCATCCCCTCCATCTGCTTGAACCGCGTGCAGAACGTGCCGAGGCTGCTGAACCCGACCCGCATGCAGATGTCGGTGACGGTCAGGTCGGCCGAGCGGAGCAGGTCCTTGGAGCGCTCGATGCGGCGGCGGGCGAGGTAGCGGCCGGGCGTCTCCCCGTAGGCGTCGCGGAACAGCCGGACGAAGTGGTACGGCGAGTACCCGGCGCGCGCGGCGACGGCGGCGACGTCGAGCGGCTCGGCCCAGTCGCGGTCCATGACGTCCTTGGCCAGCCGCAGCCGATGGAGCACCGCGATGTCCGGTCCGTCCCCCATCCCCCGATGGTCGCACGGAGACCGGCCGGGCGCCCCGCGTCGGGGCGACCGGCCGGTCTCCGTGCCCAGGCGGTAGGTGCTCAGGCGGTGGGTGCTCAGGCGGTGGGTGCTCAGGCGATCGGACGCGCGGTCGGCGGGATCGGGTACGGCAGCGCCGTCTCCCCGCTGAGGTAGGCGTCGACGCCGTGCGCGGCGGCGCGGCCCTCGGCGATCGCCCAGACGATCAGCGACTGGCCGCGGCCCATGTCGCCGGCGGCGAACACGCCGTCCACCGACGTCCGGTAGTCGGCGTCGCGGACGACGTTGCCGCGCTGGTCCAGCTCGACGCCGAGCCGGTCGAGCAGCCCCTCGCGCTGCGGGCCGAGGAAGCCCATCGCGAGCGTGACCAGCTCCGCCGGGATCTCCCGCTCGGTGCCCTCGATCGGCTTGAACCCGGTCGAGGGGCCGCCGACCTCGACGAGCCGCAGCGCCCGCACGTTCCCGTCGGCGTCGCCCACGAACTCCGTCGTGGACACCGCGTACACGCGGTCGCCGCCGAGCCCGGCGAGCTCCTCGTGGGCGCTCTCCATCTTGAACAGCATCGGGTAGGTCGGCCAGGGCTGGGCGTCGGGCCGGGTCTCCGGCGGCCTCGGCATGATCTCCAGCTGGGTGACGGACGCGGCGCCCTGCCGGATCGCGGTGC
This sequence comes from Actinomadura litoris, assembly GCF_009733595.1. Taxonomy (GTDB): domain Bacteria; phylum Actinomycetota; class Actinomycetes; order Streptosporangiales; family Streptosporangiaceae; genus Spirillospora; species Spirillospora litoris. The sequence goes on from NZ_WOFH01000007.1 coordinate 403,219, forward strand.
CGACGCAGTCGGCACCGGTGTCACCGCCGCCGATCACCACGACGTGCTTGCCCTTCGCGGAGATCGGCGACTCGGCGAAGTCGCCCTCCTGCGCCCGGTTGGACGGCGGCAGGTACTCCATCGCCTGGTGAACGCCGTTCAGCTCCCGCCCGGGGACGGGCAGGTCGCGCCAGACGGTGGCGCCGCCCGCGAGGACGACAGCGTCGTGGGAGGCGCGCAGCTCGTCCGCGGTGACGTCGACGCCGACGTCCACCGACGTGCGGAACGCGGTGCCCTCGGCGCGCATCTGCGCGAGCCGGCGGTCCAGGTGCCGCTTCTCCATCTTGAACTCGGGGATGCCGTAGCGCAGCAGGCCGCCGATCCGGTCGGCGCGCTCGTACACCGTGACGTCGTGCCCGGCGCGGGTGAGCTGCTGCGCGGCGGCGAGCCCGGCGGGCCCCGAGCCGACGACCGCGACCTTCTTGCCGGTCTTCACCGCGGGCGGGCGCGGCCGCACCCAGCCCTCGGCGAACGCCCGGTCGATGATCTCGACCTCGACCCGCTTGATCGTCACCGGGTCCTGGTTGATGCCGAGGACGCAGGCGCTCTCGCACGGGGCGGGGCACAGCCTCCCGGTGAACTCCGGGAAGTTGTTGGTGGCGTGCAGCCGCTCGATCGCCTCGTGCCAGTCCCCCCGGTAGACCAGATCGTTCCACTCGGGGATGAGGTTGCCGAGGGGGCAGCCCTGGTGGCAGAACGGGATGCCGCAGTCCATGCAGCGGCTCGCCTGCCGCTCCAGCCGGTCGGTGCCGAAGTCCTCGTAGACCTCCGACCAGCTCCGGATGCGGACGTCGACCGGGCGGCGCTTCGGAAGCTCCCGTCCGGCGGTCAGGAAACCCTTCGGGTCGGCCATGTGCGGATCCCCCTCTCAGCTCTGCGCGGCGGCCATGACGGCCTCGTCGACGTCGCGCCCCTCGGCCTCGGCCTGGGCCATCGCGTCCAGGACGCGCCGGTAGTCACGCGGCATGATCTTGGTGAAGCGGAGCGCGGCGGTGTCCCAGTCGGCCAGCAGCCGCGCCGCGACCCGCGACCCGGTCTCGGTGAGGTGCCGCGCCGCCAGCGTCCGGACGAACTCCAGGTCGGCCTCGTCGAGCGGCTCCAGGTCGACCATCTCGCCGTTGACCCGCTCGGGCACGAGGTCCAGGACGTAGGCGATCCCGCCGGACATCCCCGCCGCGAGGTTGCGCCCCGTCCGGCCGAGGATGACCGCGCGGCCGCCGGTCATGTACTCGCAGGCGTGGTCGCCGACGCCCTCGACGACGGCGGTCGCGCCGGAGTTGCGGACGCAGAACCGCTCGCCGACGACGCCCCGGGCGAACAGCTCGCCCGAGGTCGCGCCGTACAGGATGACGTTGCCGCCGATGATCTGCTCCTCGGCCGCGAACGCCGAGCCCGGGTGCGGGCGCAGCGTCAGCCGCCCGCCCGACAGGCCCTTGCCGACGTAGTCGTTGGCGTCGCCGACGAGCCGCAGCGTGATCCCGCGCGGCACGAACGCGCCGAAGGAGTTGCCCGCCGAGCCGGTGAAGGTGACGTCGATGGTGTCGTCGGGCAGCCCGCCGCCGCCCCACGTCCGGGTCACCTCGTGGCCGAGCATCGTGCCGACCGTCCGGTTGACGTTGCGGATCGGCAGCTCCAGCCGCACCGCGTCACCGAACGCGATCGCGCCCTCGGCGAGCTGGATCAGCGTGTTGTCCAGGGCCTTCTCCAGGCCGTGGTCCTGCTCGGCGACGCGGTGCAGCGCCGCGCCGGGCGCCCGCTCGGGCGCGTGCAGGATCGGCGCGAGGTCGAGCCCGGCCGCCTTCCAGTGCTCGACGGCCTCGCGGGTGTCGAGCATCTCGACGCGCCCGACCGCCTCCTCCAGCGTCCGGAAGCCGAGCGCCGCGAGGTACTCGCGGACCTCCTCGGCGACGAACTCGAAGAAGTTGACGACGAACTCCGGCTTCCCGGCGAACCGCTCGCGCAGGACGGGGTTCTGCGTCGCGACGCCGACCGGGCAGGTGTCGAGGTGGCAGACCCGCATCATCACGCAGCCCGACACCACGAGCGGCGCGGTCGCGAAGCCGAACTCCTCGGCGCCGAGCAGCGCCGCGACGACCACGTCCCGGCCGGTCTTCATCTGCCCGTCGGCCTGCACGACGATCCGGTCGCGCAGCCCGTTCAGCAGCAGCGTCTGCTGGGTCTCGGCGAGGCCCAGCTCCCACGGCGCGCCCGCGTGCTTGAGCGAGGTGAGCGGCGAGGCGCCGGTGCCGCCGTCGTGCCCGGAGATCAGCACGACGTCGGCGTGCGCCTTGGACACCCCGGCCGCGACCGTCCCGACCCCGACCTCGGAGACGAGCTTGACGTGCACCCGCGCCGCCGGGTTCGCGTTCTTCAGGTCGTGGATGAGCTGCGCGAGGTCCTCGATCGAGTAGATGTCGTGGTGCGGCGGCGGCGAGATCAGCCCGACGCCCGGCGTGGAGTGCCGGGTCTTGGCGATCCACGGGTAGACCTTGTGGCCGGGGAGCTGGCCGCCCTCGCCGGGCTTGGCGCCCTGCGCCATCTTGATCTGGATGTCGTCGGCGTTGGTGAGGTACTCGGAGGTGACGCCGAACCGGCCGGAGGCGACCTGCTTGATCGCACTGCGGCGCAGGTCGCCGTTCTCGTCCGGGACGAAGCGGGACGGGTCCTCCCCGCCCTCGCCGGTGTTGGACTTGCCGCCGAGCCGGTTCATCGCGATCGCGAGCGTCTCGTGCGCCTCGGCCGAGATCGAGCCGTAGGACATCGCGCCGGTGGAGAACCGCTTGACGATCTCCGATACCGGCTCGACCTCCTCGATCGGCACCGGCGGCCGCTCGCCCTCGCGGAGCCGGAACAGGCCCCGCAGCGTCATCAGCCGCCCGGCCTGCGAGTCGACCCCGGAGGTGTACTCCTTGAAGATCTCGTACCGGCGGGTGCGGGTCGCGTGCTGGAGCTTGAACACCGTGTCCGGGTCGAACAGGTGCGGCTCGCCCTCGCGGCGCCACTGGTACTCGCCGCCGACCTCCAGCGTGCGGTGCGCGGGCTCGTTGCCGCCCGCCGGGTAGGCGCGGCGGTGCCGCGCGGCGACCTCGCGGGCGAGCACGTCGAAGCCGACGCCGCCGAGCCGGGACGTCGTCCCGGTGAAGCAGCGCGCCACCACGTCCGCGCCGAGCCCGATCGCCTCGAAGATCTGCGCGCCGGTGTAGGACGCGACCGTGGACACGCCCATCTTCGACATGACCTTCAGGACACCCTTGCCGTAGGCCTTCACGAGGTTGCGGACGGCCCGTCCGGACGGCACGCCCTCGATCGCGCCGCCGCGGACGAGGTCCTCGACGGTCTCGATGGCCAGGTAGGGGTTGATCGCGGACGCGCCGTACCCGATCAGCAGCGCCATGTGGTGGCACTCGCGGGCCTCGCCGGTCTCGATCACGAGGCCGACCCGGGTGCGGGTCTTCTCCCGGATCAGGTGGTGGTGGACGGCGCCGGTGAGCAGCAGCGACGGGATCGCGGCGCGGGCGGAGTCGGCGCCGCGGTCCGACAGCACGATGATCCGCGCGCCGGCGTCGATGGCCCGGCTCACCTCGGAGTTGATCTCCGCCAGGCGCGCCTCCAGCGCCGCTCCCCCGCCGGCGACGTCGTACAGGCCGTGCACGACGTGGGCGTGCAGGTGCGGCAGCGAGCCCTCGTCGTCGATGTGGATGATCTTGGAGAGCTCGTCGTTGTCGAGGATCGGGGTCGGCAGCACGAGCCGCCGGCACGAGTCCGGGCCGGGCTCCAGGAGGTTGCCCTCCGGCCCGAGCGTGGACTGGAGCGAGGTGACGAGCTCCTCGCGGATCGCGTCCAGCGGCGGGTTCGTGACCTGCGCGAACAGCTGCTTGAAGTAGTCGAACAGCAGCCTCGGACGCTGCGAGAGCACCGCGACCGGGGTGTCGGTGCCCATCGAGCCGATCGGCTCCGCGCCCGTCCGCGCCATCGGCGACAGGATGACGCGCTGCTCCTCCAGCGTGTAGCCGAACGTCTGCTGGCGCTTGACGAGCGTCTCGTGCGTCGGGATCTCCCGCTCGCGCTGCGGCAGCTCCTCGAACCGGACGAGGCCCTCGTGCAGCCACCGGCCGTAGGGGTGCTCGGCGGCCAGCTCGGCCTTGACCTCGTCGTCCTCGACGATCCGCCCCGCCTCGGTGTCGATCAGGAAGATCTTGCCGGGCTGCAGGCGGCCCTTGCGGACGACCTTGGCGGAGGGGATGTCCAGCACCCCGGCCTCGCTCGCCAGCACGACCAGGCCGTCGTCGGTCACCCAGTAGCGGCCGGGGCGCAGGCCGTTGCGGTCCAGCACGGCGCCCGCGAGCGTCCCGTCGGTGAAGCTGACGCTGGCCGGGCCGTCCCACGCCTCCATGAGCGTCGAGTGGAACTCATAGAACGCGCGGCGCTCGGCGTCCATCTCCGCGTGGTTCTCCCACGCCTCGGGGATCATCATCAGCACCGCGTGCGGCAGCGACCGGCCGCCCAGGTGCAGCAGCTCCAGGCACTCGTCGAAGGAGGCCGTGTCGCTCGCCTCGATGTCGATCACCGGGAAGATCCGGGACAGGTCGCCGGGGATCAGGTCGGAGGCCAGCAGCGCCTCGCGGGCGCGCATCCAGTTCCGGTTGCCCTTCACCGTGTTGATCTCGCCGTTGTGGGCGATGAACCGGTACGGGTGGGCCAGCTCCCAGGCCGGGAACGTGTTGGTCGAGAAGCGCGAGTGGACCAGCGCGATCGCGCTGGTGAAGCGGGGGTCGGACAGGTCGGGGAAGAACGGCTGGAGCTGCGGGGTCGTCAGCATCCCCTTGTAGACCATCGTCCGGCTGGACAGGCTCGGGAAGTAGACCGGCGCGTCCTGCTCGGCGCGCTCGCGCATGCAGAAGACGGCACGGTCCAGCTCCAGGCCCGCCTTCCCCTCGTGCGGGCCGCCGGCGGCGGGCGCCACGAAGAGCTGGGCGAAGTGCGGCATGACCCGCCGCGCGGCGGGGCCGGTGAAGTCGGGGTCGTAGGGCAGCTCGCGCCAGCCGAGGACCGTCAGGCCCTCCTCCGCGCAGAGCGCCGCCACCTGCGCGACGGCGGCCTCGCGCTCCTCGCGGCCCGCGGGCAGGAACGCCAGTCCGGCGGCGTACCGGCCCGGCTCGGGCAGCGCGAAGTCGCAGACCTCGCGCAGGAACGCGTCGGGGATCTGGACGAGGATGCCGACGCCGTCCCCGTCGTCGGGCTCGGCGCCGACGGCCCCGCGGTGGTCCAGGTTCCGCAGGACGGTCAGCGCGTTCTGGACGATGTCGTGGCTCTTGCGTCCGTGCAGGTCGGCGACGATGCCGACGCCGCATGCGTCGTGCTCGTTCGCCGGGTCGTAGAGCCCCTGGGAATGGGGGCGGCCCGGTGGTGTGAGGGCAGCAGAAGCCATCGACCCTCCCGTCGTCGTCGTGTCGGTTCACTGCTTCGGTGTCAGTGCAGACCGGGACGACGTTGGCCCTGCTGCGGTGAGATGACATTACAGCACTGTCGGGATCATGCCCGACTACACCGGATCGCGAAACTTCTCCGCGCTCATCGGCTGTGCGACATCTCTGAGTGGTTTAGACCAGGATAGCCGGAGGCCCCGCCGGGACAGGGCATCCGATCCCGGTGAAAATCATCACCGGGGAGGGATGTTTACCGGCGGGAGGCAGAGAGTTGCTCAGAGTGGCCGGTCGGCTTCTCTCTGAAGGCGCGGGTGAGTCGGGGCGGGTCAGCGGGGGGCGCGGGCCGCCCGGCCGAGGACCGCCGGGGCCTTGCCGCCCTCGATCAGCAGCGACAGCAGCGTCTCGTCGCGCTCGTCGCCGCCGCCGTCCAGCCGCTGCGCCCAGGACACGACCGCGAAGTGGCCCATCGCGAGGCCCCGCGCCATCCCGAAGCCCTGGCCGAACGCGCCGAGCGGCCCGGTCGCGGCCGGCGGCCGGACGAAGCCGCCGCCGCGCGTGCGGTCGAGCAGCCCCACGAACCGGTCGGCGTCGGCGGAACCGGCCAGGTTGAACACCGCGACGGCCATGCCGTAGGCCCGCTCGCCCCGGCCCGTGCTCGCGTACAGGCCCCGCGCCGCCTGCGTGCAGCCGCCGCGCCGCAGGTCGGCGGCGACGGTGGCGCCCCAGACGGCGGCGGCGCAGTCGCCGTCCAGCCGTTTGGTACGCAGAGTCAACTTCGCGTCACTGTCGGGTACCGAAACTGTCGCCGCCGAGGGCGGGAACGCCTCGCCGGCCGTCAGCGGCCCCGCGTCGGACGTGCGCGCGGCGATCCCCGCGTAGGCGGCGGACGTCGGCGAGCTGGAGTAGGACGTCGGCGAGGGTCCGCTCCCCGCCGGACGGCCGATGACCGCGGCGGGCGCGTGGGTCGGGACCGGGTCGTCGCCGCCGCGCAGCAGGACCACGGCGCCCAGCCCGACGATCACCACCGCGCCGAGCGCGCCCGCGGCCCCGAAGTAGGCGCGGGACCCGAGCGCGGCGCGCGGGCGCCGGGCCGATCCGGGGTCGCCGCCGGAGGCGGCGGGGCGGCGGGGCGTGCGGGAGCCTCCGCGCCCGGAGGGGCGCTTGCGCCCCTTGGCGGGACGCCGCGTCTCGCGCGGCGCCTCGGCGTACACGGGTTCCTGGTACGCCTGGTCCTGATACGCCTGGTCCTGATAGGGCGCGTCGTCGTAGGGCGCCTCGTAGCCGGCGGGGTCCTGGTAGGGGACCTCCGGACGGGGGACCTCGGGGCGCGGGGCGGGGCGGGGGCGCCGGCCGGGGCGGCCCTGCCCGGCGCCGCGGGGCGCGGCGGACCGGCCGGACGTGCGGCGCGGGGCCGCCCGCCCGCGGCCGGAGCGGCTCACCGGGGCTCGGCGGGGACCGCCCTCGCGGCGGCCCGGGTCATCGGAGTCCACGACCGCGCAGACTACAACCCGCGGGGCCGTGCCGCGCGAGGCCGCGCCAGGGGCCGCCGCCGGGTCACGGCCGCTTCCCGCCGCCGGTCCCGCCGCCGACCAGGTCGAGGCGTCCCCACACGAAGTCGGCGGGCTTCTCGATGACCAGGCTCACATCGATCATCTCGTTGAGCGAGGCGGGCTGGACGCCGCCGGCCCGCTCCACCCAGGTGATCACCACGTAGTGGCCGTAGGTCTTGGCGTAGGCGGCGCTGAACCCGGCACCGAACTCGGGGACGCCGGGCGGGTTCAGCGGCCGCACCCAGCCCGCGCCGGTGGCCCGGTCGAGGTCGCGCTGGACCTGCTTCACGCCCTCCTCGTCGGCCATGTTGATCGCGATGAACTGGCCGACGTACTTCTTGTCCGAGCTGACGTAGGCGCCGCGCACGATCTGCGTGCAGCCGAGCTTGGCGAGGTCGCCCTGGAGCCGGGCGCCCCAGGTGGCGCTCTTGCAGTCGGAGGTCACGTTGGAGGCGCCCAGCGTGAAGGTGTACTTGCCCGAGGTGAGCCTCTTGGCGTCGCCGCCGAGCGCCTCGCCCTCGCTGACGGGGCGCTTGTCGGCCTGCCGCGAGGCGATCGCGGTGAAGCCCTCGCCGCTGAAGTCGGGCGTGTAGGCGGTCGGCAGGACGTCGCGCGGCGCCTTGCCGCCGTCCCCGCCGCCGCCGAGCAGCAGCACGGCGGCGATCGCGACCACCACCGCGACCAGCGCGGCCGCCCCGCCGTACAGCAGCTTGCGGTTCGGGGGCTTGCGGCCGGGCTTGTCCGCGGGCCAGAAGTCCCGTCCGCCCTCGCCGGGGGCCTGCTGGGGGGAACCGGTGTCACGAGCCTCGATCACGCCCCGGAGCTTAGCGGTCCGCACCGCCCCCGCGTGGCCAAAAGGGCGTTTCATCCGGGTTCTTTGGCACCGTCCACCGGGCTAGAGGCCGTTGGCGCCGATCAGCGCGCCGACCCCGTAGGTGATCGCCGCCGCGGCGCCGCCGAACGCGAGCTGCCGGAACCCCCCGTACCACCAGGCGCGGGAGGTCACCCGCGACACCAGCGCCCCCGCGCAGAACAGCCCGAGCGCCGCGAGCACGGCGGCGGGCCACAGCGAGGAGGCGCCCAGCAGGTAGGGCAGCACGGGCAGCAGCGCGCCCACCGCGAACGACAGGAACGACGACCCGGCCGCCAGCACCGGCGAGGGCAGGTCGCCCGGGGTCACCCCGAGCTCCTCCCGGGTGTGGACCTCCAGCGCCTCGTCGGGGTCGCGGGACAGCTGCCGGGCGACCTCGGCGGCCGTCGCCGGGTCGACGCCGCGCGCCTCGAAGACCTCCGCCAGCTCCCGCTCCTCGGCCGCCGGGTGCCGGGCCAGCTCCAGCCGCTCCACCTCGATCTCGGCCTGCGCCAGCTCGCTCTGGGACGCGACGGAGACGTACTCCCCCGCCGCCATCGAGAACGCGCCCGCCGCGAGCCCGGCCAGCCCCGCCAGCAGGACCACCTTCTGGCCGCCCTGCCCGCCCGCCATGCCCGCGATCAGCGCGAAGTTGGACACCAGGCCGTCCATCGCGCCGAACACCGCGGGCCGCAGCCAGCCGCCGCTGACGTCGCGGTGCTGGTGGTGGTTCTCCGGGGTCCGGCTGCCGGTTCGCTCGCTGGTCACCTCGCCGCCGGACCCCTTCGCGTCTACTTCCCGTCCTTGACGGGCTCCCCCTTCGCCGCGTCCTCGGACGCGGCGGCGTCGTCGCCGTCATTGTCCCCGGGCTCGCCGTCCGCCGCGCCGGCGGGGTCCTGCCCGGCGCCCTTCGCGCCCTTCGCGCCCTTCTCCGCGTCCTGCCCGCCCTCGGGGGCGTCCTCGGGCCCGTCCTCGGCCTCGGCGGGCTCGGGGGCTTCCTCGGACGTCTCGTCCCTGGGAGCCTCCGGCTCGCCGCTTTCGGGCTCCGGTCCGGGCTCGGGCTCGCCCGCCTCGGCCTCCGGCTCGTCCGGCTCCTCGGCGGGCCCCTCGTCCTTCGCCTCGGGCTCGTCCTTCGCCCCGGGCTCGGCCTCCGGCTCCGGCTCCCCCTCGGGCTCCGCCCCTCCACCGGACGGGGCGTCCGCGGGCTCCTGCCCGACGGCCTCCACGCCGGTGCGGCCGCGGGCCAGGTAGAGGTAGGCGACCGCGCCCACGAAGACGACGATCGAGGTCCAGTCGTTCAGCCGCATGCCGAGGAAGTGGTGGGCGTCGTCGATGCGCAGCGCCTCGATCCAGAACCGCCCGACGGTGTAGGCGGCGACGTACAGGAAGAACGCGCGCCCGTGCGTGAGCTTGAATTTCCGGTCGGCCCAGATCACGAGGACCGCGACCCCGATGCACCACAGGAACTCGTACAGGAACGTCGGGTGGTAGGTCGCGACGTCGGCGTACTTCGGGTCGAGCGGGGCGAGGCCGCCGTCCGACAGCCGGGGCCGCTGCTCCCGGTCGATCTTGAGGGCCCAGAAGGTGTCGAGCGGCCGCCCGTACAGCTCCTGGTTCCAGTAGTTGCCCCAGCGGCCGATCGCCTGGCCGAGCGCGAGCCCCGGCGCGACCGCGTCGCCGAGCGCCAGCACCGAGATGCCCCGGCGGCGGCAGCCGATGATCGCGCCGACCGCGCCGAGGACGACGGCGCCCCAGATGCCGAGGCCGCCCTTCCAGATCTCCAGCGCGTGCGCGGGCTCGCCGTTCTCCCCGAAGTAGCGCTGGTAGTCGGTGATCACGTGGTAGAGCCGCCCGCCGACCAGGCCGAACGGGACGGCCCACACCGCCACGTCCACGATCACGCCGGGCGCGCCGCCCTTGGCCGCCCAGCGCCGCTCGCCGAGCCAGACCGCGACGACGATACCGATGATGATCATGATCGCGTACGCGCGGATCGGTACGGGCCCGAGGTGCCAGACGCCCTGGGACGGGCTCGGGATGAAGGCGAGCGGCTGCATGGGCGTGAACGTTACCGCGTCGCGGCGTCTCCCGGGGCATTCCCGCCATGCGGGGCCGGGGCGTCCATCCGGGCCCCGGCGACGGCCTCGCGCAGCGCGTCCGGCGACCCGAGCAGGTCGTCACCGGCCTTCCTGCCGTCCAGCGCCAGGTACGGGGTGGAGTTCACGCCGACCCTGCCCGCGTGGGCGGAGGACTGGTCGACCCCCTCCATCATCCGCTGCCCGCTCACGCAGTCGGCGAACTCGGCGCCGGTCACGCCGACCTGCGCCGCCAGCTTGATCAGCTCCGGTTCGGTGAACCCGATCTCGCCCTCGGCGGGCTGGTTGGCGTAGAGGGCGTCGTGGTACTTCACCCACCGGTCGGCGGGCGCGCACAGGGCGGCGTTCGCGGCGCGCCGCGAGTTGGACATGAGCGGGTCCTGCTGGAACAGCTGGAACGGCCGGTAGACGACCTTGGCCCGGCCCTGCGCCGCGAGCTCCTTGAGCGTCCCGCCCTGGCGCTCCTCCAGCGCCAGGCACGCGGGGCACTGGAAGTCCTCGTACAGCTCCAGCACGGGCGCGGTCACGCCCGGCCGCGCCATCGCGACCGACCCGTCCGGCTGCCGGACGGCCGGCGCCAGCGCCCCCTTGTACTCCCCGACGCGGGTCCCGTCGTCCCGCCCCAGCACCACCACGACGAGGGCCACCGCCGTCGCCGTGACGGCCAGCGCCCCGAGGAGGACCACCAGCGCCCTCCGGCGCCGTCCCCTCGCGTAGGCGTTCGCCCGCTCGTCCACATGCCGGTGGCGCGCGGACTCCTCCTGTTCGGCCATGCTCATCGATCCCCCGATCGGCCGGTCAGATGCTTGCTGAGCAGCGTACGAGCGCGGGGGCGGACGGACGCGCGCGCCGCGCCGTTCCCTGCGGAACGGCGCGGCGCGCGATGCTCTCCGGGCGAGCGGGTCAGCCGGTGGCGGTCACTTGCCGCCGCCCGCCTGGGCGATGGCCGCCTTGAGGTCGCCGGGGTTCATGAGCTGGCTCTGCAGGTCGAGCTGCTTGCCGTCCAGGAAGACCGTCGGGGTGCCCTCGACCTTGCGGGTCTCCAGGGCGTACTTGGTCATCTGGTCGACCTGGGCCTTCTTCTGCTCGTCCCGGACGCACTTCTCGAAGTTCGGGTCGGTGACGCCGACGTCCTTGCCCCACTTGACGAGGTCGTCCGGCGAGAAGCCCTTGGAGCCCTCGTTGGGCTGGAACTTGAACAGCGCGTCGTGGTAGGAGACCCACTTGTCGGCGGGCACGCACAGCGCCGCCTCGGCCGACCGCAGCGAGTTGATCTTGATCGGGTCCTTCATCTGGCCGAACAGGTGGAAGGGCCGGTAGACGACCTTGACCTTGCCCTCGGCCGCGAGCTGCTGGACGGTCTCGCCGCTCTTCTCCTCGAACTGCTTGCAGATCGGGCACTGGAAGTCCTCGAAGATCTCCAGGACCGGCTTGGTCACGCCCGCCTTGGCCATCACGATGGACCCGTCGGCGTCGCGGCTGAGCGGGGCGAGCGCGCCCTGGTGGACCTCCGCCTTGCCGTTCTTGTCGCGCTGGTCCATGACGATGACGACCGCCACGACGACCACGGCGACCGCGACCACGGCCCCGACGACGATCGCGAGCAGCCGCCGCTGCTTCTGCCGCGCCGCCTGCCGCTTGCGCTCGGCGGCCAGCTTCTCGCGCGCGGACCGCTCTCGTGCGGCCTTGCTCATGGGTGGTTCTCCTAGGGATGGGGGCCGCGACTGCCGCGCGGCGTGGTCCCGGCGAGACTAGTCGACCTGACCGATCCGCCGGAATTCGTCGAACAGGACGAGTAGGAACAGCACGACGGTGATCGCGTGCACGCCGGTGCACCACAGGCAGATCTTGTGCAGGATCGCCAGTTCCACGGTGACCAGGTAGACGACCATCAGCACGCCCGTGCAGACGGCCAGCAGCCGTCCCCAGCGCAGGGGCGGCCACGGCGAGCGCAGCGCCCACGGCGTGATCAACGCGGCGAAGCCGACGAAGAAGGCCAGCCCGAGCAGCGGCATCGGGATCCCGACCAGCGTCGAGTACTTGCTGGTGGTGACGGCGTGGCAGTCGACGGTGCCCGACGCCGAGCAGGTCAGCGCCTCCTCGTGGTAGTGCGAGATCGTCAGGTACACCGAGATCCCGAACCCGGCCAGGGTGAGCACCCAGGCCGCGGCCTGGAACCACAGCGGCCGGGGCGGCTCGCTCGCCGTCCCGGCCCGTTCCCGGGCCGTCATCTCTCGCGTCATCGTGATCCTTCCAGGACCGCCTCGCTGCGCCGGCGAACACACCCTACGGGAGAGCGGGGCCGCCACAAGCATGAACCGTGCGCCGGCGGCGTCGAGTTCCCAGAACGGAGGAAAACGTCCACGGAAACGAAAAGGCTCCGTAATTCCGTGGACGTTTGCCACATCCGCACAGCCGTTCACGGACGCCCCGGGGGGCCTCGGGGGGCGCTGCCGCCTCGGGCGCCTCAGGCGCCCTTGCGGACCCCGGCGGCCAGTTCCCCGGTGAGCGCCCGGACCCCGGCGATCCCGGACGCGAGGTCGGAGGCCTCCAGCAGCCGCCGGACGAACGCCGAGCCGACGATCACGCCGTCGGCGAACCCGGCGACCTCGGCCGCCTGCGCGCCGTTGCCGACGCCGAGCCCGAGGCCGATCGGCAGCCGCGCGCCGGACCGGCCGATGATCTCCCGGGTGCGCTCGACGAGCCGGGGCGCGCCGGTGTCGACGGCGGTGCGGGCGCCGGTGACGCCCATCAGCGACGCCGCGTACACGAACCCCCGGCACGCGCCGGTCACGGTCTCGATGCGCTCGTCGGTGGAGCTGAGCGCGACGAGGAAGACCCGGTCGAGCCCGTGCTCCTCGGACGCCGCGAGCCAGGCGCCGCCCTCCTCGGGCGTCAGGTCGGGCGTGATCAGCCCGCTGCCGCCCGCCGCGGCCAGGTCGCGCGCGAACGCGTCGACGCCGTAGTGGTCGACGGGGTTCCAGTACGTCATGACGAGGGTCGGGGCGCCGGTCGCGGCCACGGCCTCGACGGTCCGGAACACGTCGGCGACGCGGACGCCGCCGACGAGGGCCTGGTGGACGGCGTCCTGGATGGTGGGGCCGTCCATCATCGGGTCGGTGTAGGGCAGGCCGATCTCGATGACGTCGCAGCCCGCGTCGACCATCGCGGTGGCGGCCTCGACCGCGCCCTCGACCGAGGGGAACCCGGCGGGCAGGTAGCCGACGAGCGCGGCGCGGCCCTCGTCGCGGGCCCTGTCGTAGGCGTCCCGGACGCTCATTCGACGTCCCCTTCCGGCATCAGGCCGAAGAAGGAGGCGGCCGTGTGCATGTCCTTGTCGCCGCGCCCGGACAGGCACACCACGACGGTGGCGTCCGGCCCCAGCTCCCTGCCGACCTTCAGGGCCCCCGCGAGCGCGTGCGCGGACTCGATGGCGGGGATGATCCCCTCCGTCCGGCACAGCAGCGCGAACGCCTCCATCGCCTCGGCGTCGGTGATCTCCCGGTACTCGGCGCGCCCGGACTCGTGCAGCCAGGAGTGCTCGGGGCCGACGCCGGGGTAGTCGAGGCCGGCGGAGATCGAGTGGGTCTCCATGGTCTGGCCGTCGCCGTCCTGAAGCAGGTAGGTGCGCATGCCGTGGATGACGCCGAGCGAGCCGCCGACCAGCGTCGCGGCGTGCCGGCCGGTGGCGACGCCGTCGCCGCCCGCCTCGAACCCGTACAGCCGGACGGAGGCGTCCGGGACGAAGGCGTGGAACGCGCCGATCGCGTTGGACCCCCCGCCCACGCACGCGACGACCGCGTCGGGCAGGGCGCCGGTCAGCTCCAGGCACTGCCGCCGCGCCTCGACCCCGATGATCCGCTGGAAGTCGCGGACCATCGTCGGGAACGGGTGCGGGCCCATCACCGAGCCGATGCAGTAGTGGGTGTGCTCGACGCTGGCGACCCAGTCGCGGAACGCCTCGTTGCAGGCGTCCTTGAGCGTCCTGCTGCCGGTGCGGACGGGGACGACCTCGGCGCCCAGCATCCGCATGCGGGCGACGTTGAGCGCCTGGCGCTCGGTGTCGACCTCGCCCATGTAGACGGTGCACTCCAGGCCGAGCAGCGCCGCCGCCGTAGCGGTCGCGACGCCGTGCTGGCCCGCGCCCGTCTCGGCGATCACGCGGGTCTTGCCCATCCGCCGGGTGAGCAGCGCCTGCCCCAGCACGTTGTTGATCTTGTGGGAGCCGGTGTGGTTGAGGTCCTCGCGCTTGAGCAGCACGCGGGCGCCCGCGTGCTCGGAGAAGCGCTTGGCCTCCGTCAGCAGGCTCGGGCGGCCCGCGTAGTTCGCGAGCAGGTCGTCCAGCTCCGCGGTGAAGGCGGGGTCGTTCTTGGCGGTCTCGAACTCGCGGGTGAGCTCGTCCAGGGCCGCCATCAGCGCCTCGGGCGCGAACCGTCCGCCGAAGGGGCCGAAGTGGCCGCTCGCGTCGGGGACGGCGGTGTCGGTGGTCATGAGGGAAACGCGTCCTGTCGGGAAGTCGAGAGAAGGGGCCGTCTGATCAGTGGATCGGGACGGCCCGCCATCGCTCCCGCAGCGGCTCTGCCAGCATGCCCGTCACCCTACCGCCGGCCTAGCCCTGCCGGAGCGCCGGGTGCGCGCCCGCGGCGACCAGGTCGGCGACGGCGGCGCGCGGGTCCTTGCCGATCACCAGGCTCTCCCCCACCAGCACCGCGTCGGCGCCGCTGGAGGCGTAGGCGAGCAGGTCGTGCGGGCCCCGCACGCCGGACTCGGCGACCTTGACGACGTCCTTGGGGATCAGCGGCGCGACCCGGGCGAACACGCCCCGGTCGACCTGGAGGGTGCGCAGGTCGCGGGCGTTCACGCCGATGACCTTGGCGCCCGCCTCGACCGCCCGCGCCGCCTCCTCCTCGGTGTGCGCCTCGACGAGCGGCAGCAGCCCGATGGACTCGGCACGCTCCACCAGCGACACCAGCGCGTCCTGCTCCAGCGCGGCCACGATCAGCAGCGCCATGTCGGCGCCGTGGGCCCGCGCCTCCCAGAGCTGGTAGGAGCTGACGATGAAGTCCTTGCGCAGGACGGAGACGTCGACGCTCGCGCGCACGGCGGCGAGGTCCTGGAGGCTGCCGCCGAAGCGGCGCCGCTCGGTCAGCACGCTGATCACCCGCGCGCCGCCGGCCTCGTAGTCGCGGGCCAGCGCGGCCGGGTCGGCGATCGCGGCGAGCGCGCCCTTGGACGGGCTGCTGCGCTTGACCTCGGCGATGACCGACACGCCCTGCCCGCGCAGCGCGGCGAGCGCGTCGCGCGGGGACGGGGCCTGCGCGGCCTTCTCCTTGAGTGCGTCGAGCGGAACCTCACGCTGCCTGTCAGCGAGATCGGCCCGGACGCCCTCGATGATCTCGTCCAGCACGCTCAAGGTGATAGGCCCCCTATTTCCGGTCGTTCCGTGCACCGATCGTAGCCGCCCCTCCGGACGGTCCCGGCACCCGGGAGCCCCCGCCCGCCCGCTCAGGGGGCAAGGGCATGACCGAAGGGCAGATTCCGGACGATCCAGTACACCGCGAGCACCCCGACGAACCCGTACGCGATCACCGGCCTGAACAGGAGGGACCTCATCGGGAGCCCCCGCGAGGCCAGGTAGGTCCACCGGAGGTACATGTACGCGAACACCGGCAGCAGCAGGAACAGCAGCGGGTTGAAGCCGAACGCCGTGCCCGCGTCCCCGTGGGTGAGCGCGTGGACGAGCCGGGTCGCCCCGCACCCGGGGCAGTAGTACCCGGTCATCGCCAGGAAGGGGCACCCCGGGTAGTGCCCCGGCTCGTTCGGGTCGCGGAAGGCGACGACGACCGCGCCCGCCGCGACCACGGCCGCCACGAGCAGCTGGGGGCGCAGGGCCCGCAGCGGCGCCCGCTCACCGGATGGGCGCGGCGGCTGGACGGGCACTCGGGTCACGTCCCAACCTTAGACCGCGCCGCCCTGCCCGCCATCGCCTTACCTGTCGAGGACGTAGCCGACGCCCCGGACGGTGCGGATGGGGTTGTCCTCGCCCAGCTTGGCGCGGAGCTGCGCGACGTGGACGTCGACCGTGCGGCTGCCCGCCCCGGCGCCCGGCCCCCAGGCGGCGTCGAGGAGCTGCTCCCGGGTGAATACGCGGCCCGGGTTGCCCATGAGGAACTCCAGGAGGTCGAACTCGGTGACGGTGAGCGCGACGCGGCGGTCGCCGACGCTGGCGGAGCGGCCCCGGGTGTCGAGCGCGACGGGACCGGCGTGCAGCAGGCCGGGCGGCTCGGGGATCCCGGTGCCGCGCAGCGCCTCGGCGACGGCGCCGACCAGGACGCGGGGCGCGAAGGGCCGCTCGACCCGGCGGTCGCCGAGGACGCGGGCGAGGGCGGCGTCGACGGGCCCGGTGACCGCGATGACGGGGGCGGGCGCGGCGGCGTCGGCGACGCGCCGGTACAGGTCGGCGGGAAGGGCGGACACCGAGAGGTCGAGGACGACGACGTCGGGCGCGGCGCGTCCGGCGGTGGCGGGCGCCGCGGCCGGATCGGGTTCGATCTCCACCTCGAAGCCCTCGCGGGCGAGGTAGCGGCGCTGGAGCTCGGCGACGGCGGGGTCGTGCTCGGCGACGAGGACGACCCCGGCACCGGGCCCGCCCGGGTCGGCGGTCACGGGCGGCCGGACCGGCGCGCGGTGGGGTCCTCACCTCGGTCGAGGGACTTCCAGAGGGCGGACGCGTCGGCCCCGGCCTCCTCGCCCGCGTCGCCGGTGGCCCCCGCGTCGCCGGTGGCCGCCGCGGCCTTCGCGGCCGCGGGCGCCGGGGCGCGGCGGCCGGAGGCGCGGTCGTAGCGGGACGACATCCCGGGCCAGCGGGCGCCGCGGACCAGCGTGAGCAGGCCGCCGACCGCGAGGACGACCCCGCCGGTCACCGACACCATCCACCACAGGTTCACGTCGATCGCCGGATGCGCGTCGAGGCTGACCAGCGTGCTGCGCTCGCCCGCCGCGTCCAGCACGCGGGAGTCGCGCACGGCGGCGGTCGAGGCGTACACGACGCCGGCGCCGAACGCGGCGGTCAGGGCGCCGATGGCGGCGCGGACGCGGCCGGAGGTGGCGAACAGCGCGGCGAGCGCCGCCAGGCCCGCGAGCGCGCAGGCGCCCGGCGCGCCGCCGAGGTCACGGCCGCTGAGCTGGTGCGCGACGGGGGTGATCGAGTCCCCGGCGTGCACGGTGGCCCAGGTCCGCCCGGCGGCGAGCAGGGCGAGCCCGGACCCGGCGGCGCACAGCAGCGCCGTCAGGCCGCGTTCGCGCCCGGGGGTCATGAGCCGGAGTCAGGGCGTTCCCCGACAACGGCGGTGAGGGGGTCGGCGTCCCAGCACGTGCGGTCGCCGGTGTGGCAGGCGGCGCCGACCTGGTCGACCTTGACGAGGATCGCGTCGGCGTCGCAGTCCAGCGCGACCGACTTGACCCACTGCTGGTGCCCCGAGCTCTCGCCCTTCACCCAGTACTCCTGGCGGCTGCGCGACCAGTAGGTGCAGCGGCCCGTGGTCAGCGTGCGGTGCAGGGCCTCGTCGTCCATCCAGCCGAGCATGAGCACCTCACCGGTGTCGTACTGCTGGGCGATGGCGGGCAGCAGCCCGGCGGGGTCGCGCTTCAGCCGGTCTGCGATCTTCTGGTCCAGGTTGGACGGTCGAACGGACATGGGCTCCATTGTGCCCGCTGCGGCAGCGAGGGCGGGACCACCCCCGCGCGCACGCGCGAAGCGCGCCGTCCTGGGGGCGCGAAGCCCCGTCCCCAGGGACACGAGCCACCGGCCCCGGGACACGAAAGGGCCCGTCCCCGGAGAGGGGACGGGCCCTGACGTACGACTACGGGCCTTACAGGGGGACGACCTGGTCTGCCTGCGGCCCCCGGTTACCCTGCGTCACTTCGAACTGGACGCGCTGGTTCTCGTCCAGCGTGCGGTATCCGGAGGACTGGATGGCCGAGTAGTGCACGAAGACGTCGGGACCGCCGCCGTCCACGGCGATGAAACCGAAGCCCTTCTCGGCGTTGAACCACTTCACGGTGCCCTGCTGGGGCATGTCTTTCTCCTTGCGGCAAAACACGGGCCCACACCTCGCGGGCCCGGCGCGGTCGCTGCGGAACGCCCTCGCCCCCGGTACGGTCCCGGAAAAGCCAAAACGCCCGCTGCCATCAGTCCGCGGGCGTCTGGACAAACGATCGAGAACCACGACTGCAACCGACGGGCCCCACCGTATCACCGGTTCCACGTAAAGCGGAGGAGCTACAAGGCTTGCGTTTCTTCTCTCGGCGAACCCTGCCGTTACCTGCCCGTTAAAGACTCCAACCGGTCTCGGTCAGGGTCTTGACAGAGTCCGTGGGCCCGGTGAGCCGGACGCGCGCCGCGTCCCGGCGGCCGACGGCCCACAGGACGAGTTCCCCTACGGGACCATGGACGCGCACGGGGCCCGGCACGCCCCGCCCCGCCGCGCGGCGCGGGCCGCCGCGTCCGCGCCGGTCGCCGCCGGAGACCCGCAGGCTGCGCCCGTCCGGCTGCACCAGCGTTACCTCAACGTGAACTTTTCTTAGGACAAAGCGGGCAATTTTTATCCTGCGCCAGAGGAGTTCCTCTAGTTCGCCCGACAGCTCCCTGGGCTCCCAGTCCGCGCCCGCACGCAGGACGTCCTCATGGTGGACAAAGAACTCCACGCCGTTGGCGATTTTGTCCATACCGGGAAGGGCTGCCGGGGAGAACTTCGGCGGACCCTGACGAAACCGTTCCACCAGCACATCGAAGGGGACGGTGCGCGCCGCGCGCCGCCTGACGCGCTCGGTGTAGAAGGCGAGCGGCTGCAGGAGTATTCCCGGCCCGGCGTCCACCCGCCCCTCCCGGACGACGAGATGGGCGGCGAGGTCACGGGCGTCCCAGCCCGCGCACCGGGTGGGCGCGTCCGGGCCCGCGGCGGCGAGCGCGGCGGCCAGCGCGCGCCGCTCCTCGCGGACCGGATCGGTCCCCCGGGAGTGGCCGCCGGGCCGTTGCCTTCGAGGGCCAACCGCGGCGTCGTCGTCGGGCGTGCTCATTGCATGATCGTAGGCCGGGGCGACCGCGCCGGGAATAAGCATCCCCGGCGGATGGTAGGCATATCCAGGCCCGCATACCCCCCGAGCGCGGAACTCTGGGGGCATTTCCCCCGGGCGCCGCCGATCGAGGAGTACGCCGTGCCGCCAGCGTCCAGTCGCGCCCGCCCACCCGTCCTGCGCGAGGGAATGCGCGTGCTGTGGGTGGCCGTGCGGGCCGAGCCCCGCGCCTTCACGGTCTCCGTGCTCGCCAGCGCGCTGTACGCGGCGATGACGGTGACGACCGCGCAGGTGCTGGGCTGGGCGACCGAGGAGGTCGTGCTCCCGGCGTTCCGGTCGGGGCACACGACGGCCGGGGCGCTGGCGGGCGCGGCGACGGCCATCGTCGGCGTCGCGGCGCTGAAGGCGCTGGGCGTGGCGGGCCGCCGGTTCTACGCGGGGCTCGTCCAGTACCGCATGCAGGCGTCCTACCGGCGCGCGGTCACCCGGCAGTACCTGCGGCTGCCGCTGGCCTGGCACCACCGGCACCCGACGGGGCAGCTGCTGTCCAACGCCAACGCCGACGTGGAGGCGACGTGGGCGCCGCTCGCGCCGCTGCCGATGGCGGTCGGCGTCGTGTTCATGCTGCTGATCGCGGCGGCGTCGATCATCGCGACCGACCTCGCGGTCGCGGCGGTCGCGTTCCTGATCTTCCCGGCGATCGCGCTGGTCAACGTCGCCTACCAGCGCCGGCTGTCGCCGGTGGCGACCCGGGCGCAGCGGCTGCGCGCCGAGGTCAGCGAGGTGGCGCACGAGAGCTTCGAGGGCGGCCTGGTCGTCAAGACCCTCGGCCGCGAGCAGGACGAGACGGAGCGGTTCCGGGCCCGCGCGGAGGAGCTGCGGGACGCGAACGTGGCCGTCGGCCGGATCCGGGGCATGTTCGACCCGGTGCTGGAGGCGCTGCCGAACCTGGGGGTGCTCGCGGTCCTGCTGATCGGGTCGATGCGGCTGGACTCGGGCGCGATGACGGCGGGCGACCTGGTGCACGTCTCCTACCTGTTCACGCTGCTGGCGTGGCCGATCCGGGCGCTCGGCTGGGTGCTGGCGGAGGTGCCGCGCAGCGTCGTCGGCTGGGAGCGGGTGCGCGGCGTCCTGGACGCGAGCGGCTCCCTCCCCTTCGGCGACGCCGCGCTCGGGGAGGACAAGGCGGCGGCGCTGGAGGTCCGCGGCGTCCGCTTCGCGTTCGAGGGCGCCGCCGAGGGCGGCGGGGGCGGGCGCGAGGTCCTGCACGACGTGTCGTTCTCCGCCGCCCCCGGCCGGACGGTCGCGGTGGTGGGCCCGACGGGGTCGGGCAAGTCCACGCTGACGTCGCTGCTGGTCCGGCTGGTCGACCCGGCGGACGGCTCGGTGCTGCTGGACGGCGTGGACCTGCGCGACGTCCGGCGGGGCGGCGTGGCCGCGTCGGCCGCGCTCGTCCCGCAGCAGACGTTCCTGTTCGACGACACCGTGCGGGGGAACGTGACACTCGGGCTGGACGTCCCCGACGAGCGGGTCTGGGAGGCGCTGCGCCTCGCGCAGGCCGACGGGTTCGTCGCGGGCCTGCCCGGCGGGCTCGACACGCAGGTCGGCGAGCGGGGCGCGACGCTGTCGGGCGGGCAGCGCCAGCGGCTCGCGCTGGCGCGCGCGCTGGTGCGGCGGCCCCGGCTGCTCGTCCTGGACGACGCGACCTCCAGCGTCGACCCGCAGGTCGAGGCGCGCATCCTGCGGGGCCTGCGGGAGGCGCAGTCGGCCGGGGACGGCTCGGGCGTGACCGTCGTGGTCGTCGCCTACCGCAAGGCGACGATCGGGCTGGCCGACGAGGTGGTCTACCTGGAGCGCGGGCGGGTCACCGCGCGCGGCGCGCACGCCGAGCTGCTGGAGACGTCGGAGGGCTACCGCGACCTGGTCAACGCCTACGAGCGGGCCGAAGCGGAGCAGGAGGCCGGGCAGGAGGCCGGGCAGGAGATCGAGCGGGGGGCCGCCGGGGGCGGCGAGGAGGCCGTGGCATGACGACGCTGAGCGGGACGTCCACGACGGAGGGCGCGCTGAGCACGCTGCGGCGCGGGCTGGCGCTGAGCCCGGAGTTCCGGGCCGGGCTGCCGGTGACGCTGGCGCTCGCGCTGGCCTCGACGGCCGGGCGGGTGGTGGTGCCGATCGCCGTCCAGCAGACGATCGACAAGGGCCTGGACCGCGCGGGCGGGCCCGACCTGCCGTTCATCCGGACGGCGGTGCTGCTGTGCGCGGTCGCCGTGCTGCTGACGGCGCTGTGCGCGTACGCGATGAACGTGCGCCTCTACAAGTCGTCCGAGGGCGGGCTGGCCTCGCTGCGGGTGAAGGCGTTCCGGCACGTCCACGACCTGTCGATGCTCACCCAGAGCGGGGAGCGGCGCGGGGCGCTGGTGTCGCGCGTGACGGGCGACGTCGACCAGATCAGCAACTTCATGCAGTCCGGCGGGCTCATGTTCATCGTCTCGATCGGCCAGCTGGTCGTGGCGAGCGTGCTCATGCTCGTCTACTCCTGGCAGCTCGCGCTGCTGGTGTGGGTGGCGTTCGTGCCGCTGGCGTTCGTCCTGCGCCGGTTCCAGCGGATCGTGTCGGCGGCCTACACGCGGGTCCGCGAGCGCATGGGCGACCTGCTGGCGGCCGTCAGCGAGTCGGTCGTGGGCGCGCCGGTGATCCGCGCCTACGCGGCGGAGGAGCGCACCGGGCGGCGCGTGGACGAGACCGTGGACACCCACCGCCGCATGCAGACCCGCGCCCAGGCCATGGTCGCGCTCACGTTCCCGGTCAGCGAGCTGGTCGCGGCGCTGGCGACCGCCGCCGTCGTCGTGGCGGGCGTCCTGCTGGGCGTGGGCGGGCACCTGACCGCCGGTGAGCTGGTCGCGTTCCTGTTCCTGGTCACGCTGTTCGTCAGCCCGATGCAGACCGCCACCGAGGTGCTGAACGAGGCGCAGAACGCCATCGCGGGGTGGCGGCGGGTGCTCGGCGTGCTGGACACCGTGCCCGACGTCGCCGACCCCGGCGAGGGCGGCGAGTCCCTGCCGCGCGGGCCGATCGAGGTGCGGTTCGACTCCGTCGGGTTCGCCTACCCGGGCGGGCCGCCCGTCCTGCACGACGTGGACGTGACGATCGCGCCGCGCAGCCGCGTCGCGATCGTCGGGCAGACCGGGTCGGGCAAGACCACGTTCGCCAAGCTCCTCACCCGGCTCATGGACCCCGCGTCCGGGCGGGTGCTGGTGGACGGCGTCCCCCTCGACCGGGTCAGGTTCTCCTCCCTGCGGGAGCGCGTCGTGATGGTGCCGCAGGACGGCTTCCTGTTCGACGCCTCGCTCGCCGACAACATCCGCTACGGCAGGCCGGACGCGTCCGACGGCGACCTCGCGGCCGCGCTGGCGGAACTGGGCCTCGCCGACTGGCTGGAGGGGCTCCCCGACGGCCTCGCGACCCCGGTCGGGCAGCGCGGCGAGTCGCTGTCGGCGGGCGAGCGCCAGCTCGTGGCGCTGGCCCGCGCCTACGTCGCGGGCCCCGACCTGCTCGTGCTGGACGAGGCGACCTCGGCCGTCGACCCGGCGACCGAGGTCCGCATCCAGCGCGCGCTGGACGGCGTCACCCGGGGCCGCACCGCGATCTCCATCGCGCACCGGCTGTCCACCGCCGAGGCCGCCGACGAGGTGATCGTGTTCGACGCCGGCCGGATCGTGCAGCGCGGGCCGCACGCCGAGCTGGTCGCCGAGCCGGGGGTCTACGCCGACCTGTACGCGTCCTGGACGGCGCAGCGGGGTATCTGAGACCGTGCTGGGGCCGGTGCCCGCGCGGTACCGGACCGGTCTCGGACAGTGAGGACAGCACGGCCAGGGGTAAAGCACTTGCCCGTTATCTGCTTGAGTGCGCATTCTGCTGGGGTGAGCGACAAGGTGTTGGAATCGGCGGGCACGCTGCACGGACAGTTGCAGCGGGGGTTGGGCAGGGCCGCGCGGCGCGCGGCCGACAGCGCGGGGGCGGGCGAGTTCGTCTACGACTGCATACGCCGCGATCCCCGGTGGGATCCGCAGTGCGAGTCGCGGGGGCTGTACTACGCGCGCCTGATGGTCGATCTCGAACTGCCGTCCGGGCCGGTCGCCGAGCACCTGTTCGACCCGGTCGACCAGAGCGACCCCGACGACTGGCGGGTCGAGCTGGCGCTGGACGTGCTGTCCCACCTCGTGCGGCTGAGCAGGCGGGAGGCGGGGCTGCTGCTGCGCCGCTACGCCGAGGAGGGCGCGCACTGGTTCGACGCGCTGGACGTGCTGGTGGAGCTGGGCGACCCGGCCCTCACGATCGGGCTGGACGAGCTGGCCGCCGCGCGCTGCGACGACCGGACGCTCGGCATGCTGATACCGGGCGGCTACAACCCGGTGATCGAGACGTGGGCGGCGCGGCAGCCGCGGATCGCGCGGGCGCTGGCCCGGCGGCGGGAGGCGGGCCGGGCGCGGCGGCCGGCGGGCGCGGGCGCGCGGGGCGGCGAGCGCACCGAGGCCGAGCTGCTGGAGCTGGCGCGGCGGCAGGGCGAGGGCTCGATCGGGGCGATCTTCGAGCTGGGCCGCCGCCGGACGCTCGCGCTGCTCGACCTCGCCGAGGAGCTGCTCCCCGCGAGACCCAGCAGGTTCGGCGGGGCCGTCTGCCGGGCGCTGCGCGAGTACGGGCCCGAGACGCTGCCCCGGGCGCGCGCGTGGGCGGCGCAGCGGGGCGGCTGCGAGGACATGGGGCTGCGGATCCTCGCCCGCTACGGCACCCGGCAGGACATCCCCTTCCTCATGGACGAGCTGCGCGGCGCCGTCGGCCGCCGCGAGTGGTGGGACGCCGCGAACCCGATCGAGGGCCTCGGCCGGCTGCGCGCGGGCGAGGCCGTCCCGCTGCTGAAGACCGCCTGGACCGAGTCGACCTACGCCTACCTGCGCCCGCGCATCCTGACCGCGCTGACCCGCACCGCCCCGCACACCGCCGAGTCCTACACGGTCGAGGGGCTGTGGGACTGCGAGGAGGGCGTCCGCCGCGAGGCCGTCCGGCTCGCGCCGCTGACCGACGAGACACGCGTCCGCCTGCAACGCCTGCATCTGGACACGGCCGAGGACCACGACATCCGGGCGGCGGCCGCCGCGCGCGCCCTCTGAACGCCCATCCGCCCGCCGGCTGAACCCGCCCGGCGCGGGACGCGTACTGCACCGTCGAAGCGCGTCTCACCCCGGGAGGAACGGCCATGGGCTTCACCCACCACCTCGGCGCGGCCAGGCTGCTGCGCGGCGCCGCCGTCCTCGCGCTGGCGCTGCCGTCGGCCGCGGGGTGCGCCGGGCAGGACGGCGGGCACGGCGGGCACGGGGCCGGGGAGAGGGCGGGCACTCCGGCGAGCCTCGACCAGCTCGCCGCGCGCACCGGCTGCACGCTGACCGGCCACCGCAGGGCCCAGGAGCTCCAGCAGGGCAACTGCGCGAACTCGCGCGGACGGTACGTCCTCGTCAGCTTCACCACCGACCGGGGGCTGACCTCGTGGATGGCGGAGGCCAAGCCCTGGGGCGGCTCCTACCTGGTCGGGACGCGCTGGGTCGCCGTCAGCACACCGGCGACCCTCCAGACGCTCCAGAAGGATCTCGGGGGCCGCATCATGTCCGGCGACGCCCACGGCGGCATGCCGGACATGCCCGGCATGAACCATGGGTGATCCGGGGTGCCGCGCTCAGGGGGCCCCGCTGATCAGGAAGGCCGCCCAGCGCTCCAGCGCGGGCCCGGTGCGCGCCAGCACCCGCCGCGCCATGAGCCCCCGGGCGAAGGTCCCCGGGTGCAGGAGGGGGCGGCCCGGCCCGTCCACGACGACCCGGACGGCCGCGACCGGACGCCCGTCCGCGCACTCGGCCACCACGCCCGACTCCATGTCGGCCACCCGCGCGCCCTGCTCGGCCCAGACGGCCCGCTCCGCGCCCCCCACGACGTGGTCGGTGGTGACCAGCGGCCCGACCTGGACGCTCAGGCCGTCCCTGATCAGCTCCCCGGCCAGCAGCGGCACCGCGTGGCAGCGGACCGGGTCGCCGCCGCCCCGGATCTCGTCGGCGACCAGCACGTCGCCGGGGCGGAGCCGCGCGTCGAGCGCGCCCCCGAACCCCATCGTCACCAGCGCCGCGCACGCCGCCGGGAGCCGGTCGGCGCGCCGGGCGCGGTAGCCGACCACCACGACCGGGGTCGCGGCGAGGCCGCGCCGCACCGCGCGGGCCTCCATCCGCAGACCGGCGCACACCACCGGGCCGACGATGGCGGGCGGATAGACGCCTGTACTGGTCACCGCCCCAGCGAAACACGCCGCCGGGCGAAGTTCCAGCTCGCGCGCCGACGAGGCGCCCTCACCATGAAGTACTACGGACGCGCCCCGCAAGTCCCGTCTCCGGGAGGACGGACGGGCGGGCGGCCGCGTCCTAGACTCGCCGGCATGACCTCCTCCGTACGCCGGAAGCTGGCCGTCCTGCCCCTGATCCTGCTGCCGCTCGGCGCCCTCGCGGCGTGCGACGGCGAGAACTCCAAGACCGACTGCAACGCCAACTCCTGCACCGTGACCTTCGACCGGGGCGTGGACGCGAGCGCCTCCATCCTCGGCGTGAAGGCCGAGCTGGTCGACGTCAAGGGCGAGACGGTCACGCTCAAGATCGCCGGACAGCGGGTGACGGTCCCGGTGGGCGACGGGCAGCAGTCCGACGGATTCGACGTCTCGGTGCAGTCCGTCACCGACGACCACGTCGTCGTGAAGATCTCCCACAACGGCTGACGGCGCGGGCGGGGGCGCCCGCGCACGGGGGCGGAGCGCATAGGATTCGTTCATGCGTTCGATGACCATCGCGGAGCGGCGCGCGCGCCTGGCCCGGCGGCACCGGCTGGCGCCCGCCGACCGCACCGACGACCCCGCCGCGATCGCCCGTTCCCTGGTGGTGCTGCACGCCACCGACCCCGCGACGGTGTTCCTGTCGGTGGCGGCGCGCAGCGCGCGGGCCGTCCCGGCCGACGTCGAGCGGGCCCTGTACGACGACCGGTCCCTGCTGCGGATGCTCGCGATGCGGCGCACCATGTTCGTGGCGCCGGTCGAGCTGGTCCCGATCCTCCAGGCGTCCACGGCCGAGGCGCTGGCCGACAAGCAGCGCCGCACCTACACGCGGTTCGTCGAGAAGGCGGGCGTGGTCGAGGACGCCGACGCCTTCTTCCGGGACGTCGCCGAGAGCGCCCACCGCGCCCTGCTGGCCCGCGGCGAGGCGACCGGCGCGCAGCTCGGCGCCGACGAGCCCCGGCTGCGCACCCAGATCGACCCGGCGCCCGGCAAGTCCTACTCCAAGCCCACGAGCATCACGACCTGGGTGCTGGTCACCCTCGGCTGCGAGGGGCGGATCGTGCGCGGCCGCCCGAACGGCACCTGGATCAGCAGCCAGTACCGCTGGTCGCCGGTCGAGGCGTGGCTGCCCGGCGGCATCCCCTCCGTCCCCGCCGACGAGGCCGCCGCCGCGCTCGTCGAGCGCTGGCTGCGCGCCTTCGGCCCCGCGCCGCTCAGCGACCTGCGCTGGTGGACGGGCTGGAGCGCCACCGCCGTCCGCAAGGCCCTCGCCCCCCTCGACGTCGCCGAGGTCGACCTCGGCGGGACGACCGGCCTCGTCCTCGCCGACGACCTGGAGCCGGCCGCCCCGGCCGAGCCGTGGGCGGCGCTGCTGCCCGCCCTCGACCCGACCCCGATGGGCTGGCAGGAGCGCGGCTGGTTCCTCGGCGGGCACGGCCCGTCGCTGTTCGACCGCAACGGCAACATCGGCCCGTCCCTGTGGTGGGACGGGCGGATCGTCGGCGGCTGGGCGCAGCGCGCCGACGGCGAGATCGTCCTGCGGTTCCTGGAGGACGCCGGCGCCGACGCGCGGGCCGCCGCCGAGCGGGAGGCCGAGCGCATGGCCGCCTGGTACGGCGGCATCCGCGCGGTCCCGCGCTTCCGCACACCGCTGGAACGCGAGCTCACCGCCTGACCCGGCCGCCGCCCCGATCAGTACGGGTGCACCAGGGCCTGGTCGCGGCGGCGCCTGGCGTTGTTGCGGCGGATCGCCACGAACGCGAACCCGAGCACCGCGAACACCGTCAGCGGCAGCCCGACGACCAGGGACATGCCGAGGTAGAAGTCCTGGGTGTCGTCCGGCGTCACCAGCACCCGGCCGCCGGGGCCGCGGCAGGTCAGCAGCCCCTGCCCGCTCACCGGCGCCTCGAACGTGGCGGCGTAGGAGTAGCCCGCCTTGTCGTTGGCGCTCCAGGAGTTCTTGCGCGTCAGCCTGACGTCACTGGACTGGCTGCCCTGCTGGACGGTGCAGGCGTAGGGCGCGGACTGGCCGCCGCGGACGTACAGGAAGTAGTTGTAGCCCCCTACCAGGTCCACGGCCACGCCCTGCCTGGGGTCGCCCGACTTCGGCGACGCCGAGGCGACGCCGGGGTCGTTCACCGCGAGGCCCACCATGAGCCCGATCGCGATCAGGGCCGCGGCGAGGAACGCGACCGGCAGCGCGTACCAGCCCGCGCTCGGCTTGATCGGCGGCGGCGCCCAGGCGGGGCCCGGGGGGAGCGGCCCCCCGGGCGGCGGTCCCATCGGTGGATTCGCCCCGGGCCA
The DNA here is from genome assembly GCF_009733595.1 of Actinomadura litoris. GTDB lineage: Bacteria > Actinomycetota > Actinomycetes > Streptosporangiales > Streptosporangiaceae > Spirillospora > Spirillospora litoris. Next base: position 430,917 of record NZ_WOFH01000007.1, read on the forward strand.
CATCGTCGCACTCCCTCTTGCCGTGTTCTGATCGCCACGATCCCAGACAAACCGGCGACCCGCCAGCGCCGCCCCGAAGGCCGTTCAGCGGACGGGCCGCCCCGCCGCCTCCAGCGCCGCCTTGACCTCGGGGATCGTCAGCTCGCCGAAGTGGAAGACGCTCGCGGCGAGGACCGCGTCGGCGCCCGCCTCGACCGCGGGCGCGAAGTGCGCGACCTCCCCCGCGCCGCCGCTGGCGATGACCGGCACCGTGACCGCAGCGCGCACCCGGCGGAGCATCTCCAGGTCGAAGCCCGCCTTGGTGCCGTCGGCGTCCATCGAGTTCAGCAGGATCTCCCCGACGCCGAGGTCCTGGCCACGCCGGGCCCACTCGACCGCGTCGATGCCGGTGCCCTCGCGGCCGCCGTGGGTGGTGACCTCGAACCCGGACGCGGTGCCCGGCGCGCGGCGCGCGTCCACCGACAGCACCACGCACTGCGACCCGAACCGGTGCGCGGCCTCGCGCAGGAACTCCGGCCGCGCGATCGCGGCGGTGTTCACCGACACCTTGTCGGCGCCCGCGCGCAGCAGCCGGTCGACGTCCTCGACGGTGCGGACGCCGCCGCCGACGGTCAGCGGGATGAACACCTGCTCGGCCGTGCGCCGCACCACCTCGTAGGTGGTGGACCGGTCGCCGCTGGAGGCGGTGATGTCCAGGAACGTCAGCTCGTCGGCGCCCTCGGCGTCGTAGCGGCGGGCCAGCTCGACCGGGTCGCCCGCGTCCCGCAGGTTCTGGAAGTTGACGCCCTTGACCACGCGCCCGGCGTCGACGTCCAGGCACGGGATCACCCTGACCGCCACGCTCACCTGACGGCCTCCAGGGCCTCTTCCAGCGTGAACGCGCCCGCGTACAGGGCCTTGCCGACGATCGCGCCCTCGACGCCGTCCGGGACGAGCCCGGCGAGCGCCCGCAGGTCCTCCAGCGACGAGACGCCCCCGGAGGCGACGACCGGCCTGTCGGTGCGCGCGCACACCTCGCGCAGCAGCTCGGTGTTGGGGCCGCGCAGCGTGCCGTCCTTGGTGACGTCGGTGACGACGTAGCGCGGGCAGCCGTCCTCCTCCAGGCGGGCGAGGACCTCCCACAGGTCGCCGCCCTCGCGCGTCCAGCCGCGCGCGGCGAGGGTCGTGCCGCGCACGTCCAGGCCCACCGCGATCCGGTCGCCGTGCGAAGCGATGATCTTCCGGCACCAGGCGGGGTCCTCCAGCGCGGCGGTCCCGATGTTGACGCGGGCGCAGCCGGTCGCGAGCGCGGCCTCCAGCGAGGCGTCGTCGCGGATCCCCCCGGACAGCTCGACCCTGACGTCCAGGCGCCCGGTGACCTCGGCGAGCAGCTCGCGGTTGGAGCCGCGGCCGAACGCGGCGTCCAGGTCGACGAGATGGATCCACTCCGCCCCCGCCCGCTGCCACGCGAGCGCGGCCTCCAGCGGCGCGCCGTAGGACGTCTCGGAGCCGGCCTCGCCCTGCACCAGGCGGACCGCCTGGCCGTCGGCGACGTCGACCGCGGGAAGGAGCGTCAAAGTCATGCGGAAACCCTATCGAGGCGGAGAGGACTGATATCGGTGGTCAGGCGAGTGTGGTCAGGCGAACGCGGTCAGGCCAGCGTGGTCAGCCAGTTGCGCAGGAGCGCGGCGCCCGCGTCGCCCGACTTCTCGGGATGGAACTGGGTCGCGCACAGCGGGCCGTTCTCCACGGCGGCGACGAACCGGTCGCCGTGCTCGGCCCAGGTGACCAGCGGGGGCTTCAGATGCCCGGTCGGGTCGGGCTCCAGCTCCCAGCGGCGCGCGGCGTAGGAGTGCACGAAGTAGAACCGGGTGCCGGGGTCGATCCCCGCGAACAGGTCCGACCCGGAGGGGGCGTCCACCGTGCTCCACCCCATGTGCGGGACGACCGGCGCCTCCAGCCGGTCGACCGTGCCGGGCCACTCGTCGCAGCCCTCGGTGGTGACGCCGTGCTCGATGCCCTTGGTGAACAGGATCTGCATGCCGACGCAGATGCCGAGGACGGGCCGTCCGCCCGCGAGGCGACGGCCGATGACCTGCTCCCCGCGCACCGCGCGCAGGCCCGCCATGCACGCGGCGAACGCGCCGACGCCGGGGACGACCAGCCCGTCGGCGCCGAGCGCGGTGTCCCAGTCGGAGGTCACGGTCACCTCGGCGCGGGACCCGGCGGCGCGGGCGAGCGCGCGCTCGGCCGAGCGCAGGTTCCCCGAGCCGTAGTCCAGGACGGCGACCCTCCTCACAGCCACAGCACTCCCCCGGCGACCGCGAGCCCGGCCAGCACCAGCACGACCAGCGCCGCGATCTTCAGCCCCTGCTTGACGAAGCTGTAGACGCCCGCGAGCAGGAACGCCGCGACCGCGAAGACCACGACGTTGCCGTAGGTGAACTCCACCCCGCCGACCTCCACGGCTACAGCGCCCCCTTGGTGGAGGGCACGCCGTGCACCTTCGGGTCGAACGCGACCGCGTCGCGCAGCGCACGGGCGAGGGCCTTGAACTGCGCCTCCACGATGTGGTGGGCGTTGCGGCCGTAGGGGACGTGGACGTGCAGCGCGATCCGGGCGTGCGAGACGAACGATTCGAGCACGTGCCGGGTCATCGTCGTGTCGTACTCGGGGCCGATCATCGGGGCCATGCCCGCGGGCTCGGAGTGCACGAGGTAGGGGCGGCCCGACACGTCCACGGTGACCTGCGCGAGCGCCTCGTCCAGCGGGATCGAGGCGTCGGCGAAGCGGTGGATGCCGGCCTTGTCGCCGAGCGCCTCGGCGAAGGCCTGGCCGAGCGCGATCGCGGTGTCCTCGATCGTGTGGTGGCTGTCGATGTGCAGGTCGCCGGTGGTCTTGACGGTCAGGTCGAACGACCCGTGCTTGCCGAGCTGGGCCAGCATGTGGTCGAAGAACCCCACGCCGGTCGCCACGTCGACCCGTCCGGTGCCGTCCAGGTCGATCTCGACGAGGACGCGGGTCTCGCTGGTCCCGCGTTCGACCCGTCCCTTGCGCGTCACGAACTCTCCTCCAGTGCTTGCGGATCAGTCAGGGCGGCGCTCAGCGCGGCGCGGAACGCGGCCATCTCCGCCGGGGTCCCGACGCTGACCCGCAGCCATTCCGGCGGGCCCACCTCGCGGATCAGGACGCCGCGCGCCAGCATGCCCTCCCAGACCGCGCGGCGGTCGGGGAACGTCCCGAACAGGACGAAGTTGGCGTCGGAGTCGGCCACCCGCAGCCCGAGCCCGCGCAGCCACGCGACGGTCCGGTCGCGCTCGCCGCGCAGGGCCTCGACGCCGCCGAGCAGCTCCTCGCCGTGCGCGAGCGCCGTGCGGGCGACCGCCTGGGTCACCGCCGACAGATGGTAGGGCAGCCGGACGAGCAGCAGCGCGTCGACCACCGCCGGATGGGCGGCGAGGTAGCCGAGCCGGGTCCCGGCCATCGCGAACGCCTTCGACATCGTCCGCGTGACGATCAGGCGCGGGTGGCGCTCCAGCAGCGTCAGCGCGGACGGGGTGCCGGCGCGGCGGAACTCCGCGTACGCCTCGTCCACCACGACCATGCCGGGCGCGGCGCGCAGCACGGCCTCGATCGCCTCCAGCGGCAGCGCGGTGCCGGTCGGGTTGTTGGGCGAGGTGAGGAACACGACGTCGGGCCGGTGCTCGCGGACGGCGGCGACCGCGCGGGCCGGGTCGAGGCCGAAGTCGGCGTCGCGGGAGGCGTCCACCCAGCGGGTCCCCGACACGCGGGTGATGATCGGGTGCATCGAGTACGACGGCTCGAAGCCGAGCGCGGTGCGCCCCGCGCCGCCGAACGCCTGGAGGATCTGCTGGATGATCTCGTTGGAGCCGTTCGCGGCCCACACCCGGCGGCCGGACAGGCCCGCGCCCGGCGTGTCGGCGTTCAGGAACGCCGCGAGGTCGTCGCGCAGCGCGGCCGCGTCGCGGTCGGGGTAGCGGTTGAGGGTCCCGGCGACGTCCATGACGGCCTCGCCGAGCGCCTTCACCAGCCGCTCGGACGGCGGGTAGGGGTTCTCGTTGGTGTTCAGCGCGCAGGGCACGTCGAGCTGCGGGGCGCCGTAGGGCTCCCGGCCGCGCAGGTCGTCGCGGATCGGCAGGTCGTCCAGCGAGGTCACGAGGGCACCTCCCAGCCGAACCGGGCCTTCAGCGCGGCGCCGTGGGCGGGCAGGTCCTCGGCCTCGGCGAGCGCGACGACGCGCCCGGTGGCCTCCGCGAGCGCGTCCCGGTCGTACTCGACGACGTGGACGCCGCGCAGGAACGACTGCACCGACAGCCCCGAGGAGTGGCAGGCGCAGCCGCCGGTCGGCAGGACGTGGTTGGACCCGGCGAGGTAGTCGCCGAGCGACACCGGCGCGTGCCGTCCGACGAAGATCGCCCCGGCGTTGCGGACGCGGGCGGCGACCTCCGCCGCGTCGGCGGTGTGGATCTCCAGGTGCTCGGCGGCGTAGGCGTCCACGACGGCCAGGCCGGCCTCGACCGAGTCGACCAGGACGATGCCGGACTGCCGCCCGGCGAGCGCCTCGGTGATCCGCCCGGTGTGCTTCGTGCGCGCGACCTGCGCCGCCAGCTCGGCCTCGACCTCGCCCGCGAGCCGCGGGGAGTCGGTGACCAGGACGGCGGCGGCGAGCACGTCGTGCTCGGCCTGGCTGATCAGGTCGGCGGCGACCTCCGCCGCGTCGGCGGTGCCGTCGGCGAGGATCGCGATCTCGGTCGGGCCCGCCTCGGCGTCGATGCCGATCACGCCCTTGAGCAGCCGCTTGGCGGCGGCGACGTAGACGTTGCCGGGCCCGGTGACGAGGTCGGCGCGGGCGCAGTCGGCGGTGCCGTAGGCGAACATCGCGACGGCCTGGGCGCCGCCGACGGCGTGCACCTCCTCGACCCCGAGGAGCGCGCAGGCCGCGAGGATCGCCGGGTGCGGCAGCCCCCCGAACTCCCTCTGCGCGGGCGAGGTGACCGCGAGCGACCCGACCCCGGCCTCCTGCGCGGGGACGACGTTCATGACCACGCTGGAGGGGTAGACCGCCCGCCCGCCCGGCACGTACAGCCCGACCCGCCCGACCGGGATCCACCGCTCGGTGACCGTGCCGCCCGGCACGACCTGCGTGGTGACCTCGCCGCGGCGCTGCGCCCGGTGCACGACGCGGGCGCGGCGGATGCTCTCCTCCAGCGCGTCCCGGACGGCCGGGTCGAGCCCGGCGAGGGCCGCGTGGATCTCCTCGACCGGGACGCGGCTGCTCTCCCGGTCCACCCCGTCGAACGCCCTGGTGTGCTCCCGGACCGCCGCCGCGCCGCGATGGCGCACGTCCGCGCAGATGGGCCGCACCTTGTCCAGGGCGGCCTCGACGTCGAGTTCGGCGCGGGGCAGCACGGAGCGCAGGTCGCCCGGAAGGGGACCGCGCAGGTCGATACGGGAAATCACCCGCCCAGTCTACGGAGTGCGCACGGGTCACCGTCGCATCGCCCGCACGGCGTCTCACGTGCCGAGACGCGCCCGGTGGTCAGATCCGCAGCGTCCCGTCCAGCACGGTGACGGCGGTGCCGGTGAGGACCACCCGGTCGCCGCGCAGTTCGGCCCGCACGTACCCGCCGCGCTCGGACGCCTGGTAGCCGGTCACGGCGGCGCGGCCGAGCCGGGCGGCCCAGAACGGGGCGAGCGCGCAGTGCGCCGACCCGGTCACCGGGTCCTCGCCGTCGCCGAGCAGCACCCGCGCGCCGAAGAACCGGGAGACGAAGTCGTACCCGCCTCCGGGCTCGGCCGCCGCGGCCGTGACGATCACGCCGCGCGCGTCGATCTCGCCGAGCGCGGCGGTGTCGGCGGCCAGCCCCCGCACCGACGCCTCGTCCGCGACCTCGACGAGCAGGTCGTTCTGGTCGTTGCGGCCGGTCCACAGCGGCGCGGCGCCGAGCGCGCCGGCCAGGCCCTCCGGCGGGTCCACCCGCGCGGCGGGGACGGCGGGGAAGTCCATCGACAGCGACCCGTCGGCGGCGCGGGTGACGGTGAGCACGCCGCTCTCGCGCGTCCGGAACCGGATCGGGGCGCCCGCGTCGACGGTGCCGGTGTCGTAGAGGGCGTGGGCGCTCGCGAGCGTGGCGTGCCCGCACAGCGCGACCTCGACGAGCGGCGTGAACCAGCGCAGCTCGAAGTCGGCGTCCGGGTCGGGCAGGGGGCGGACGTAGGCGGTCTCCGAGTGCTTCATCTCGGCGGCCACCCGCTGCATCCAGCCGGCGTCGGCGGCGTCCTGGAGCAGGCAGACCCCCGCGGGGTTGCCGGCGAACGGGCGGGCGGTGAAGGCGTCGACCACGAGCATGCGCATGATCGTGACGCTACGCGCCACCGCGCGTCCGGAAGGAGGGCCAATCGGCGAAAAGTGGCCCATCGCTTCAGATTGTGAGAATTCCACAATGGGGAGATCATCGGTCCCGGCGTACGCTGGCGCACGGGGCGCCGTGCCGGAGGCGTCCCGCGAGCGTGGGAGAACCCTGTGACCGAGCGGCTCGCCCTGTTCCCGCTGGGCACCGTCCTGTTCCCGGGGCTGGTGCTGCCGCTGCGCCTGTTCGAGGGACGCTACCGCCTGCTGATCGCCGACCTGCTGGAGCGGCCCGAGCCGCGCCGGTTCGGGGTCGTCGGGATCGAGCTCGGACACGAGGTCGGCGACGACGGCGCACGGCGGCTGGCCGAGGTCGGCTGCGTCGCCGAGGTGCGCGAGGCGACGCCCCGGCCGGACGGCCGGTACGACATCGTGACCACCGGGACCAGCCGGTTCCGGCTGAAGGGGCTGGACCGCTCCCGCCCCTACCTCCAGGGCGAGGTGGAGTTCCTGCCCGAGGAGCCGGGCGGCGACCCCGAGCCGTCCGCGCGCCGCGTCCGGCGGCTGTTCCGGCTGTACCGGGAGCGGCTGCGCTCGGTCGGCATCGCGCCCGGCGGCGACCCGGACGACCCCGACCTGCCGGACGACCCGGTCCGGCTGTCCTACGTCGTCGCGGCCTCGCTCGTCCTGGACGGCCACGAGAAGCAGCGGCTGCTGGAGGCCGAGGACGCCGCGCTCCGGCTCGCCGCCGAACGCGACCTGCTCGCCCGCGAGAACCGCATCCTGGACGCGCTGCCGACGATCCCGGCGGGCCAGTTCCTGGACGGCTCGTTCCACCCCAACTGAAGGGGGCGGGCAGACTGTCCCCCATGAGCGCTGCCAAGGCCAAGGGGGCCAAGGGGACACCGGCCACCCTCGCCGCCGCCGAGGCCGGGATCGAGTTCACGCTGCACGCCTTCGAGGCCGACCCGGACGCCGAGTCCTACGGGCGGGCCGCCGCCGACGCCCTCGGCCTGCCCCCCGAGCACGTCTTCAAGACCCTGCTCACCGAGGTGGACGGGCGGCTCACCGTCGGCGTCGTGCCGGTCTCGGCCAGCCTGGACCTGAAGGCGCTCGCCGCCGCCGCGGGCGGGAAGAAGGCGCGGATGGCCGACCCGGCCGACGCCGAGCGCGCCACCGGGTACGTCGTCGGCGGGATCAGCCCGCTCGGGCAGCGCCGGAGGCTGCCGACCGTGCTGGACGCGTCGGCCTCAGCGCTCGGGACCCTCTACGTCTCCGCCGGACGGCGCGGCCTGGAGATCGAACTCTCCCCCGCCGACCTCGTCCGCCTCACCGGGGCCGTGCTCGCCGCCATCGCCCGAGGGTAGCCGCCGGAACACCAGCTCCAGCAGCCCGTACGCGGCGACCGCGAGCACCGGCCAGAACACCAGCACGCCCTTGGCGCGCAGGTCGGCGACCCCCTCGACGACGGTGCCGTCGCGGCCGTGCCGCACCGCGTCGCGGTAGCCGTCCAGCCCGACCATGTGGCCGGTCCGCCACGCGAGCACCGCCGCCGCCGCACCGCCCGCGACCAGCCCGAGCAGCAGCGCGACATCGTCGAAACGGCGGCCCACCGCGTAGGCGGCGGCGCCGCAGCAGAGCCCGGCGACCAGCGCGATCAGCGCGAACCGCACGTCGACGCCGATCGGGCCCTGGCCCTCGGGATCGGCGAGCAGCGGCTCGCCCTGCACGATCACATACCGCACCGTCGGGGCGGTCTTCGCCCACAGCAGCCCGAGGGGCGGCCCGAGCAGCGCCACGAGAGCGGTGGTGGCGACCCAGGTCGCCAAGAGCCTCCCGGCCGGTCGCCGCACCTCGTACGCTCCTTGGTGGAAGTGTCGTCTGACAGCGAAAGCCTAGCCTGCCCGCGTCGGCCGGATCGACCGTCACAAGGTGCCCGATTCCCGCCCACAGCCGCCTCGATCACTGGGATAATGTGCCCGACATGTCCGGATTCAGTCCCGCGTTCGAACGCCTCGGCGCCGCCCTGGCGGCCGTCGTCCTGCAACGGCAGGAGACGCTCGCCGAGTTCCTCCCGCGCGAGGACTGGAGCGCCGACCTGACCGCCCGCACCTACGCCAGCGGCGGCGTCACCGTCCGCGTCTCGCTGCTCGGCAGCTACGCCGCGCGCGAGCGCACCTGGCTGTGGGGCTGGGCCAACCCCCAGTTCGGCCCCGACCACCCCGCCGTCGCCCCGACACTGATCATCCGCACCCTCGGCGAACGGCTCGGCGTCACCGAGTTCACCACCCCCGAGGTCGACCTGTCCTGGTACGAGGGCCCCGCCGGGCACGGCGGCGAACTCGTCGCGATGGCCGCCGGCGGCGTGCTCGGCGGCGCCGGATACATCGGCGCCGGATACGACGGCGGCTCCGCCTACCTCCACGTCGACGACCCCCAGGCGCCGCCCGCCGGATGGGACCCGGTTCCCGTCCCCCGCCTGCTGTCGAACGCCACGAGCCTGTTCCCGCACGAGCCCCGCCTCACGCTGGCGGGGCTCCTGTCCCACCACCGCGTCCCCTACCGCCAGACCGACGCCCTCACCGAACTCCGCCCCCCGGGCGGCCCCACCACCCGGGCCCACTTCGACAACCTCGGCCGCTTCATCCACTGGGAAAGCGTCGAACCCGTCCCGGTGCCTTCGGCGTCAGGCGCTTAGAGTGGTGTGGTGAGCCCGGCCCGCGGCGACCTCCACGTTGCGATCGCGTCCGAAGGCAGATTCGAGCGAAGCGAGAATCTGATCGCGAGGCGAGCCGTCAAGGCGAGTTCGGAGCGCGCCCAGCGCCCGACGCCGAGGGCACCGCGATGAACACCGGTCAGCCCAGGCAGGAGGGGCCCAGGAGTTGCTTCAGGTCGCCCATCAGGGCGGGGGACGGCGCCACGCGTAGGCGGTCGTCCAGGCGGACCACCGTGGTGCGCGGGCCGTTCTGCAGGTGCAGGTGGACCTCGGCCGTGCCCGGGTGGGTGATCAGCACCTCCTTGAGGCGCGTGACGGTCGGGGGGGTGCAGCGGCCCAGCGGGAGCGTGACCGACAGCGGGCCGGTCGCGTCGGTGATCGTCAGGTCGGGCTGGACGACCTCCATCGCGATGATCTTCGCGACGTCCTCTCGGCGGTCCAGCCGGCCCTTGACGACGAGGATCGCGTCCTCGGCGAGGAGGGTCGAGCACAGCTGGTAGGACGAGGGGAAGCACATCACCTCGATGGAGCCGCCCAGGTCCTCCAGCTGGAACATGGCCCAGGAGTTGCCCTGCTTGGTGACCTTGCGCTGGAGGCCCGACACCAGCCCGGCGACGATCACGACCTGGCCGTCGGGGCGCTCGCCCCCGTTCAGGACGGCGATCGTGCAGTCGGCCTCGCGCTCCAGGATGTGCTCGACACCGAGGAGCGGGTGGTCGGAGACGTACAGGCCGAGCATCTCCCGCTCGAAGGCGAGCAGGGTGGTCTTGTCCCACTCCTCGCTGTCGGGGATCGCGACGGCGAAGGCGTCCTCGGCGTCGTCGTCCTCCAGCGCCCCGAACAGGGAGTCCTGCCCGATGGCCTCCTTGCGCTTGATGTCGATGACCGAGTCGATCGCCTGCTCGTGCACCATCAGCAGCGCCTTGCGGCGGTGGCCGAGCTCGTCGAAGGCGCCCGCCTTGATCAGCGACTCCACGACCCGCTTGTTGCAGACGATCGGCGGGACCTTGCTGAGGAAGTCGTTGAAGTCGGCGTAGGCGCCCTTCTCGCGGCGGGCCGCGACGATGCCGTCCACGACGTTCGTGCCGACGTTGCGGACGGCCGACAGCCCGAACCGGATCTCGGTGTCGCCGAGCGGGGTGAAGTCGGCCTCGGAGGTGTTGACGTCGGGCGGCAGGACCTTCAGGCCCATCCGGCGGCACTCCGACAGGTAGAGGGCGCTCTTGTCCTTGTCGTCGCCGACCGAGGTGAGCAGGCCCGCCATGTACTCGGCCGGGTAGTTGGCCTTCAGGTAGGCCGTCCAGTAGGAGACCAGCCCGTAGGCGGCGGAGTGCGCCTTGTTGAAGGCGTAGTCGGAGAACGGGACGAGGATGTCCCACAGCGTCTTCACGGCCTCCTTGGAGAAGCCGTTGTCGATCATGCCCTGCTCGAACCCGACGAACTGCGCGTCCAGCTCGGCCTTCTTCTTCTTGCCCATGACCCGGCGGAGAAGGTCCGCCTTGCCGAGCGTGTAGCCCGCCACCTTCTGCGCGATCGCCATGACCTGCTCCTGGTAGACGATCAGGCCGTAGGTCGTGTCGAGGATCTCGCGGAGCGGCTCCTCCAGCTCGGGGTGGATCGGCGTGATGTCCTGCTGGCCGTTCTTGCGGAGCGCGTAGTTGGTGTGGGAGTTGGCGCCCATCGGGCCCGGCCGGTACAGGGCGCCGACGGCGGAGATGTCCTCGAAGTTGTCGGGCTTCATCAGCCGCAGCAGCGAGCGCATCGGGCCGCCGTCGAACTGGAACACCCCGAGGGTGTCGCCGCGGGCGAGCAGGTCGTAGGTCGGCTGGTCGTCCAGCGGCAGCGAGAGCAGGTCGACGTCCACGCCCTTGTTCTTCTTGATGCCCTTCAGCGCGTCGTCGATGATCGTCAGGTTGCGCAGGCCGAGGAAGTCCATCTTCAGCAGGCCGAGCGTCTCGCAGGTCGGGTAGTCGAACTGCGTGATGATCGCGCCGTCGGCGTCCCGGCGCATGATCGGGACGTGGTCGGTGATCGTCTCACCGGACATGATGATCCCGGCGGCGTGCACGCCGGTCTGCCGGATCAGCCCCTCCAGACCCTGCGCCAGGTCCATGATCTGCTTGACGTCGGTCTCTTCCTCGTACAGCTTGCGCAGTTCGCCGGCCTCGCCGTGGCGCGGGTGCTTGTCGTCGAAGATGCCCGACAGCGGGATGTCCTTGCCCATGACGGCGGGCGGGAACGCCTTGGAGATCCGGTCGCCGAGCGCGTAGGGGAAGCCGAGGACGCGGCCCGCGTCCTTGATGGCGGCCTTCGCCTTGATGGTGCCGAACGTGGCGATGAAGGAGACCTTGTCCGCGCCCCACTTCTCGGTGGTGTAGCGGATGACCTCGGCCCGCCGGTCTTCAGGGAAGTCGATGTCGATGTCGGGCATGGACGCGCGCTCGGGGTTCAGGAACCGCTCGAAGATCAGCCCGTGCGGGATCGGGTCGAGGTCGGTGATGCCCATCGCGTAGGCGATCAGCGAGCCCGCCGCGCTGCCGCGCCCCGGGCCGACCAGGATGCCGTTCTCCTTCGCCCACATGATGAAGTCGGCGACGACGAGGAAGTAGGACGGGTAGCCCTTGCCGAGGATGACGTCCATCTCGTACTCGGCCTGTTTCCGGTACCCGTCGGGCAGGCCGTCGGGGAAGCGGCGCTCCAGGCCCTTCCAGACCTCCTTGCGGAACCAGCTCTCCTCCGTCTCGCCCTCGGGGACGGGGAAGCGCGGGCTGAGGTCGCGGTACTCGAACATGCCCGCCGGGTCGACCCGCTCGGCGATCAGGAGGGTGTTGCGGCACCCCTCCTGCCAGATGTCGGAGGTGTCGATCGCCCGCATCTCGTCGGCCGTCTTGATGTAGTAGCCGCTGCCGTCGAACCGGAACCGGTCGGGGTCGGCGAGCTGCTTGCCCACCTGCACGCACAGCAGCGCGTCGTGCGCGGTCGACTCCGACTCGTGGGTGTAGTGCGAGTCGTTGGTCACCACCGGCTTGATGTTCAGCTTCCTGCCGATGTCGATCAGGCCCTGCCGGACGCGGCGCTCGATGTCGAGGCCGTGGTCCATCAGCTCAAGGAAGTAGTTGTCCTTGCCGAGGATCTCCTGGAACGTCGCGGCGGCCTTCAGCGCCTCGTCGAACTGGCCGAGCCGCAGCCGCGTCTGGACCTTCCCCGACGGGCAGCCGGTCGTGGCCATCAACCCGTCCGCGTGCTCGGCGAGCAGCTCCTCGTCCATGCGCGCGTACTTGAAGACGAAGCCCTCGGTGTAGGCGCGGCTGGAGAGCTTGAACAGGTTGTGCAGGCCCGTCCGGTTGCGCGCCCACAGCGTCTTGTGGTTGATCAGACCGCCGCCGGAGACGTCGTCGCGCTTCTGGCTCGGCTCGCCCCAGTGGATCTTCTTCTTGTGGTAGCGGGACTCCGGCGCCATGTACGCCTCGATCCCGATGATCGGCGTCACCCCGGCGGCCGTCGCCTGCCTGTGGAAGTCGTAGGCGCCGTGCATGTTGCCGTGGTCGGTCATGGCGATCGCCGGCATCTCCTGCCGCCCGACCTCCTCGAACATCTGCTTCAACCGGGCGGCTCCGTCGAGCATGGAGTACTCCGTGTGAACATGCAGATGAACGAACGAGTCCGCCATGCCTGATGCGCCTCCTGCTCGTCGACATGCGACCGCGCACGTACGGATCCGCACGTGTTGGTCGCCATCGGTCCCGGGGGAAGATCGCCGCTCCGGGGCTGGGCCCGGAACGACGCGGTCCTGAGAGCCTAACCCCCATCCCGCGCCGCCGGGGACCCGACGCGCCGTCGTCCCTTACGTCCCGTCCGTCCCACTACGCTCGGTGGGCGCGCGTCCGCGCGGCGCTCTGGTAGGCGCCGGGCGGGACCCCGACCGTCCGCTTGAAGTGGCGGGTCAGGTGGGCCTGGTCGGCGAAGCCCGTGCGGGACGCCACGTCCGCCGGGCGAAGGCCCTCGTCGAGCAGCGTCCGCGCCGCCCGCACCCGCACCTGGTTCAGGTAGGCGTGCGGCGGCAGCCCCACCCGCTCCCGGAACGCCCTCAGCAGCGGGAACGGGCGCGTCCCCACCAGTTCGGCCAGCTCGTCCAGGGACGGCGGGTCGAGGAGGCTGGCCTCCAGGATGTCCCGCGCGTCGCGGACGGCCGGGGGCAGCGCGGCCGGGCCGGCGTCCCCGCGCACCTGCTTCGCGTGCCGGGTCAGCAGCCCCGCCAGCGCGACCCGCAGCAGGGACGAGGCGGCCAGCGCGTCGCCTCTCTCGCCGGCCCGGTGGAACGCGCGCAGCCGTCCCGCCGCGGCCGGGTCGTCCAGCACGGCCGGGAACGCGATCGTGCCGCGCGGCGCGCCCAACTCCCGGGCGATCCCGCTCACCAGCTCCACCGGCGGGTAGATCACCCGGTACGCCCAGCCCTCGGGCACGCCCGCCTGCCCGGTGTGGACGACGCCCGGATTGACCACCGCGAGCGAGCCGGGCCCGGCCCGCTCCAGGCCGCCCGGCAGGTCGAACTCCTCGACACCCGACTCGATCAGCGCGATCGTGTGGCCGGGGTGCGCGTGCCGGGTGAACCGGTGCGTCACGTAGCGCGCCCGCAGCAGATCGACCTCCGGCAGCGCCGGATGCCGGAAGTAGCGGGCGACCTCTCCCCCCGGGCCGCCCTTCGCGTCCGATCCCCCCATGTCCGACATGGTAGCCACGGCCGTCTCACGGGACGAGACGACAGGTCCCGGGAACTGGCGTTCACCCGGCCGCCCGCCCTACCATCGGGGCCATGGACCGCCGCCACTTCGCGTTTACGCAGCCGGCTCCGGGCGAGCCGGTCGGCGAGCCGACCTGAGCGACGACCCCGGAGCCGGCCAAGGCAGAGACCCCCACGGGCTCTGCCTTTTCCGTTGGACGCGTCCCGTCGGACGCACACGCCTCGTGAGCCCGCGCCCCGCGCGCGGGCACGACCATGGACGAGCGCGGCTCCGGTAACGGCTCCCTTCGCGACCGGCCGCCGCCGCAGGAGGGAACACGCATGCAGGACCAGGTGATCGGAGAGGGCGCGGCCCGCACCGCGTCGGGGGAGCTGCGGGTGGCGCTGCCGCCGGTGGCGGAGATCGGCTCGCTCGCCGAGGCCCGCGCGGCGATCGACGGCCTCGACGCGGCGCTCGCCGTCCTGCTGGAGCGCCGCGCGGCCGTCGCGGCGGTCGTCCAGCGGCTGAAGCCCGTCGGCGGCTTCGCCGGGCGCAGCCCCGAGCGCGAGCGGCAGATCGTCGAGGCGATGGCCGAGCACGCCCCCGTCCTCGGCGCCGAGCGGCTGGCCCGGATCATGAACGCCGTCATCGAGGCCGGGCTGGAGGCCGCCGCGTCCCGCTGAGGGGCCGCCCGGCGCAAGAACGTTCAAGATATGGCGGCGGGACCGCCGTTAGCGTCGCCGCCATGACCTCGACAAGACCCCCCGGCTCCGCGGCCGTGCGGGAACCGGCGGTGGACGGGCGGCGCGCCGCCGTGCGGGACGGCCTCGGGGTGGGCGTCGCCGTCGGCGTGTCCGGGCTGGCGTTCGGCGCCGCCGCGATCACGGCGGGCCTGTCGGTGACGCAGACCGCCGTGCTGAGCCTGCTGGCGTTCACCGGCGCGTCGCAGTTCGCGCTCGTCGGCGTGATCGGCGGGGGCGGCGGGCTGGCCGCCGGGACGCTCGGCGCCGTCCTGCTCGGCGGCCGCAACGCCCTGTACGGGCTGCGGCTGGCGAGCGCGCTGGACGTGCGGGGCTGGCGCCGGCTGCTCACCGCGCAGGTCGTCATCGACGAGACGACGGCGGTCGCGACCGCGCAGCAGGGCCGGGCCGCGATGCGCGCCGGGTTCTACAGCGCCGCCGTGACCCTGTACGCGATGTGGAACCTGACCACGCTGCTGGGCGCGGTCGGCGCGGCCCGGCTCGGCGACCCCGAGACGCTCGGGCTGGACGTCATCGGGCCCGCCGTGTTCCTCGCGCTGCTCTGGCCGCGCCTCACCTCCGCCCGCGCGCCGGACGGCGCGCGCGGCCAGGTCGGGGTGGCCGCGGCCGCCATGGCGATCGCCGTCGCCGCGACGCCCGTGCTGCCGCCCGGGGTCCCGGTGATGCTGGCCGCCGTCACGGCGCTGCCCGCCCTCCTGTCGCGGAAGGCGGACCGGTGAACGTCTGGATCGCGGTCGTCGCCACCGGGCTCGGCTGCTACGCGCTGAAGCTCGGCGGGCTCGTCATCCCGCAGCGGGTGCTGGAGGACGCCCGGGTGCGGCGGTTCACCGACCTGGTCCCCGTCGCGCTGCTGAGCGCGCTCATCGCGGTGCAGGCGCTCGCGGACGGCAGGACGCTGGAGTTCGACGGCGCCCGCCTGGCGGGCCTGGGCGCGGCGGTGGCCGCGCTCCTGCTGCGGGCGCCGTTCCTGGTCGTGCTCGTGGTCGCGGCGGGGGTCGCCGCCGGGCTGCGCCTCCTGTGAGGAGGGTGGGCCGCGGTCAGGACTCGTCGGAGACGATGTCGAGCGCGCGGGCCAGGTCGGCCGGGTAGGGGCTGGTGAACTCCACCCACTCGCCGGTGCCCGGGTGCTCGAAGCCGAGCCTGGCGGCGTGCAGCCACTGGCGCGTCACGCCGAGCCGCGCCGCGAGGGCCGGGTCGGCGCCGTAGGCCATGTCGCCCACGCACGGGTGCCGGATCGCGGACATGTGCACGCGGATCTGGTGGGTGCGGCCCGTCTCCAGGTCGATGTCGAGCAGCGACGCCGCCCGGAACGCCTCCACGGTGTCGTAGTGGGTCACCGACGGCTTGCCGCCCGCCACCACCGCGAACCGCCCGTCGCCGGAGGGGTGCCGGTCGATCGGCGCGTCCACCGTCCCGCGGAACGGGTCGGGGTGCCCCTGGACGAGCGCCTGGTAGCGCTTGTCGATGCGGCGCTCCTTGAACGCCCGCTTCAGCCGCGAGTAGGCGACCTCGCTCTTGGCGACGACCATCGCGCCCGTGGTGTTGGCGTCGAGCCGGTGCACGATCCCCTGCCGCTCGGACGCGCCGCTGGTGGCGACCGTGTGCCCGGCGCCGAGCAGGCCCCCGAGGACGGTCGGGCCCGTCCAGCCGGTGGTGGGGTGCGCGGCCACCCCGACCGGCTTGTCGACCACGACGATGTCGTCGTCCTCGTACAGGACGCCCATGCCGGGGACCGGCTCGGCGACCGGCGCGGGCGGGGCGGGCGGCGGCGGCAGCGTCACCTCCAGCCACGCCCCGGCGTGCAGCCGCTCGGACTTGGTGGCCACCTCGGCGCCGTCCAGCAGGACGTCGCCGGCGGCGATGATGTCGGCGGCGCCGCCCCGGGACAGGCCGAACAGCCGGGCGAGGGCCGCGTCGATCCGCTCCCCCTCCAGCCCGTCGGGGACGTGGATGCCGCGCACCTCCCCCATCACGGCTTGTCCCCCGCGTCCTCGGTCTTCTCGGTCTTCTCGGCCTTCTCGGCGGGCGGTTCCGCGTCGCCGGCGGGAGGCTCGGCGGGCTCCTCCTTGCCGGTGAGGCGCGTCCCGTCGATCTGGAGGCCGCGGGCGGCGAGCACGACGGCGAGGATCCCGCCGCACACGATCGCCGAGTCGGCCAGGTTGAACACCGGGTAGTGCGGCAGCTGGATCCAGTCGACGACATGGCCCTTCAGCGGCGCCGGGGCGCGGAACAGCCGGTCGATGAGGTTGCCGATCGCGCCGCCGAGCAGCAGCCCGAGGCAGATCGCCCAGGGCAGGCTCCGCAGGTTGCGGGCCGTGCGCAGGATCGCCACGACGACGCCGGACGCGATCACGGTGAACACGATCGTGTAGCCGGTGCCGATCGAGAACGCGGCGCCGCTGTTGCGGGTCTCGCGCAGGGTCAGCAGCCCGCCGAGCAGCTCGATCGGCTCCTCGTTCTGGAGCGCGGCCACGACGATCGTCTTGGACAGGAGGTCGGCGGCGAGCGCGGCGAGCGCCACGGCGACCAGCACGCCGACACGGCGCGGCCGAGGAGATCCCGTGGATTCCCCGGCCCCGCCCTCTGGGTTCGTTGAGTCGCTCAGCGACGTTCCTCGCGTTGTTTGCATGTCACACACAGGGTCGCACGCGGGAAGACCTGGAGGCGCGCCTTGCCGATCGGCCTGGCGCACGACTCGCAGGTTCCGTACGTGCCCCCGTCCATCCGCTGGACGGCCCGCTCGATCTGGGTGAGCAGGTCCTGCGAATTGTAGGACAGCGCGAGCTCGTGCTCGCGCTCGTAGGTCTTGGCGCCCGCGTCGGCCTGGTCGTCGCCCGCGCCCTCGCTGGTGTCGCCCTCGGCGATCTGGCTCGCGGACGCGGCGATCTCGGCGCGCAGCGCGGCGATCTGCTTCTCCAACCCGGCGCGGACCTCGGCGAGCTCGGCGGCGGTCCAGTGCCCCTCGCCCTCGCGGACGGGCAGCTCGGCGGCCTTCGCGGCGGCCTCGCCGTTCGCCCTGCCGCCGGCCTTCCGGGCCTTCGGCGCCTTCCCGGCGGTCTTACCGGCCTGGCCGCTCTTGGCCGCGCCGCGGCGGCCGGCGGGCCCCGCCGGCGCCGATCTCGTGCCCCGGGTCTTCTTCCCGGAGGACCTCTCCCCGGAGGGCGTCTCGCCCTTCCCAGCGGCGGCCATCTCGGCCTCCCTCGCGCTGATCGCCTCGACAGGCAGTGCGGGCAGCATAAGTCCCCTTTCCCGGGCACGGCAAACGACCTGGCGTTTGTTACCGACCGCTTATGCCCGGGTGCCGATCGTCGAGAAACCCCGGAGATCGCAGAATCATCGGAAAGGAAGGGCGCGGCGGCCGCCGGGAGCGCGCCCCGGTGGTATCGGGAAGAGGAACCGCCCCCGGTACGTTAAAGTCGGTCTGAGCAGTGGTGTCGACAGGCCCTGATGGGGACGCCTGCCGCCGCACGCAGCCATGAGCGACCCGGGGACGGTGCGAGCCCGGGGGCGAGCCCGGCGGTTGATCACCCCGGAGCCGCCGGAGGAACCGCCCGAGCGCCGCGAGGCGGCGGGCCCAGTAGAACCGGCGGTCGGCACCGCAACGAAGTGGGCCGCGCCGTGCCGGCGTGGCCAAGGAGGGTGGTACCGCGGGGCGCGTCCGGACGATCCGGGCCGCGGCCTCGTCCCTCCGGTCAACGTCTCACGTCGATCCGGAGGTCCGCCCAAGTGAGCCGCCGTAGTTTCCGGCCGCTGCCCGCGCAGGTCGATCTGCCCGCCCTGGAGCGGGACCTGCTGCGCCGCTGGCGCGACAGCAAGGTTTTCGAGCGCTCGCTGGAGCGCACCGCGTCCGGCCCGCGCTGGATCTTCTACGAGGGGCCGCCCACCGCCAACGGCATGCCCGGCGTCCACCACGTCGAGGCCCGCGTGTTCAAGGACGTCTTCCCGCGCTTCAAGACCATGAAGGGCTACCACGTCCCCCGCAAGGCGGGCTGGGACTGCCACGGCCTGCCCGTCGAGGTGGCCGTGGAGAAGGAGCTCGGGCTCACCGGCAAGAAGGACATCGAGGAGTACGGCGTCGCGGAGTTCAACGACCGCTGCCGCGAGTCCGTGCTGCGGCACGTGGACGCCTTCGAGGAGATGTCCGAGCGGATGGGCTTCTGGGTCGACACCGACCAGGCGTACCGGACGATGGACCCCGAGTACGTCGAGGCCGTCTGGTGGTCCCTCAAGGTCATCTTCGACAAGGGGCTGCTGTTCCGCGACTTCCGGATCACGCCGTACTGCCCGCGCTGCGGCACCGGCCTGTCCGACCACGAGCTGGGCCAGCCCGGCGGGTACGAGACCGTCACCAGCCCGTCGGTGTACGTGCGGCTGCCGGTGACCGCCGGCCCGCTGGCCGAGCTGGGCGCCTCGCTGCTGGTCTGGACGACGACGCCGTGGACGCTGGTGGCCAACACCGCCGTCTCCGTCCGCGCCGACGTGACCTACGTCGCCGCCCGCCCGGCGGGGTCGGACGAGGTGCTGGTCGTGGCGGAGGCGCTGCTGGAGAAGGTCCTCGGCGCGGACGCCGAGCGCCTCGCCGCCTTCCAGGGCTCGGAGCTGGAGCGCACCCCCTACTCCCGGCCGTTCGACCTGGTCGAGATCCCGGACGCGCACTACGTCGTCCTCGGCGACCACGTCACGGTCGAGGACGGCACCGGGCTCGTCCACACCTCGCCCGCGTTCGGCGAGGACGACATGGCCGTCTGCAAGGCGTACGGCATGCCGGTCGTCAACCCCGTCGGCCCGGACGGGCGGTTCCCGCGCGAGCTGCCGCTGGTCGGCGGCAAGTTCTTCAAGGACGCCGACGAGCCGCTCACCGACGACCTGCGCGCGCGGGGGCTGCTGTTCCGCGGCGGCCATTTCGAGCACAGCTACCCGCACTGCTGGCGCTGCCACACGCCGCTGCTGTACTACGCGCTCCCCGCCTGGTACATCCGCACCACCGAGATCAAGGACCGGCTGCTGGAGGAGAACGAGAAGACGAACTGGTTCCCCGAGACGGTCAAGACCGGCCGGTACGGCGAGTGGCTGCGCAACAACGTCGACTGGTCGCTGTCGCGGAGCCGCTACTGGGGCACGCCCCTGCCGCTGTGGGTGTGCGGCGAGGACGAGGACCACATCACCTGCGTCGGCTCCCTGGAGGAGCTGGGCGAGCTCGCGGGCAGGGACCTGTCCGCGCTGGACCCGCACCGCCCCTACGTGGACGACGTCACCCTCCCCTGCTCCGCGTGCGGGGGCGAGGCCCGCCGCGTCCCCGACGTCATCGACGCCTGGTACGACTCCGGCTCGATGCCCTTCGCGCAGTGGGGCGCCCCCCACCGCAACAAGGAGGTCTTCGAGAGCTCCTACCCGGCCCAGTACATCTGCGAGGCCCAGGACCAGACCCGCGGCTGGTTCTACTCGCTCATGGCCGTCGGGACGCTCGTCTTCGACCGCTCGTCCTACGAGGACGTCCTGTGCCTCGGGCTGATCCTCGCCGAGGACGGCCGCAAGATGAGCAAGCACCTCGGCAACGTCCTGCGCCCCATCCCGCTGATGGACGAGCACGGCGCCGACGCGGTCCGCTGGTACATGCTGGCCAGCGGGCTCCCCTGGGCGTCCCGCCGGGTCGGGCACTCGGCCCTGGAGGAGATCGTCCGCAAGGTCCTCCTCACCTACTGGCACACCGCGTCGTTCTTCGTCCTGTACGCGAACGCGGCGCAGGCGCAGGGCCGCGCGTGGACGCCGGACCGCCTCGCGGAGGCGCCCGCCCCCGCCGACCGCCCGCTGCTGGACCGCTGGGCGCTGGCCGAGCTGCACCGCACGACCGCCGAGGTGGACGCGGCGCTGGAGCAGTACGACACCGCCCGCGCGGGACGCCGCCTGGCCGAGTTCGTCGACGACCTGTCCAACTGGTACGTCCGGCGCTCCCGCCGCCGCTTCTGGGAGGGCCCGGAGACGCCGGAGGGCGCGTCGGCGTTCGCCACGCTCTACGAGTGCCTGGAGACCCTCACCCGCCTCATGGCGCCGATGGTCCCGTTCGTGACCGACCACGTCTGGGACGTCATCCGCCCCGAGGACGCCCCCGAGTCGGTGCACCTCACCGACTGGCCGTCCGCGCGCGAGGACCTCCTCGACCCGGAGCTGAGCGCGCGGATGGCGCTGGTCAGGCGGCTGGTGGAGCTCGGCCGCTCCGCGCGCGCCGCGAGCAGCGTCCGGACCCGCCAGCCCCTCGGCCGCGCCCTCGTCGGCGCCCCGGGCTGGACCTCGCTGCCCGAGCAGCTCCGCGTCCAGATCGCCGAGGAGCTGAACGTGCTGGCCTTCGAGGAGCTGTCCTCGATCGGCGTCGACCTGGTGGAGTACGAGGTCAAGCCCAACTTCCGGGAGCTCGGCAAGCGGTACGGCAAGGACACGCCGAAGGTCGCGGCGGCCGTGAAGGCCGCGGAGCCCTCGGCCCTCGTGCACGCGCTGCGCGACGGCGGCGCCGCCGAGGTGCGGGTGGCCGACCTCGGCACCGTCCCGCTGGCACCCGGCGACGTCATCGTCACCGAGCGGCCGCGCAGCGGGTGGGCCGTGGAGAGCGCGGCGGGCGAGACCATCGCGCTCGACCTCACCGTCACGCCCGAGCTGCGCCGCGCGGGGCTGGCGCGGGAGGCCGTCCGCCTCGTCCAGGAGGCGCGCAAGGCCGCCGGGCTGGAGGTCACCGACCGCATCGAGCTGTGGTGGCAGGCCGCCGGCGACGACCTCGCCGAGGCGCTGCGCGCGCACACCGCCGAGGTCACCGCCGAGGTCCTCGCCACCAACGCCGGACGCGTCGCCCGGCGCGCCCACGTGACCGCGGCCCTCACCGAGGCGTTCGCGGGGTGGCGGCGCGACGAGCTGGCCACGGCGCTGCGCGCGGCGGGCGTGCCCGCCGGC
>NZ_WOFH01000008.1 GCF_009733595.1 Actinomadura litoris
GCGGAGGGGACCATGTGCTCGGGAAGCCGCTGCGCCGCGAACTGCCGCACGACCGTCGCGAGCCCCTCGTCCTCGGGGTCGTCCGCGACGATGTAGGCGACCAGCCGCAACTCACCGGGGACGTCCTGGCGGGCGACGACGGCGGCCTGGGCCACACGGGGGTGGGCCGCCAGAGCCGCCTGGACCTCGCCCGGCTCGATCCGGAAGCCGCGAATCTTGACCTGGTCGTCGGTACGGCCCGCGAAGACCAGGAGACCGTCCTGCGTCCACCGGACGCGGTCACCCGTCCGATACATGCGCTCACCCGCGACAAACGGGCACGCCACGAACCGCTCCGCCGTCAGAGCGGGGCGTCCCACATAACCCCGGGCCAACTGAGCGCCCGCGACATACAACTCACCTGTTACACCCGGAGCCACCGGCCGCAACGACTCATCGAGCACGAACACGCGGGTGTTGCCCACCGGAGAACCCACCGGCACCACATCACCCGACGAAAGCCGAGTGGTCGTCACACCAATGGTCGCCTCGGTGGGGCCGTAGTGGTTGAACACCGCGCATTCACCCGCAGCCTCAACCAGCTCCCGCACCCACTCCGGGGATGCCGCCTCACCACCCAGAACCAGCGACCGGGCAGGCAGCACATTCCGCGCACCCGCGACCGACGACAACGCCGCCAAATGCGACGGAACCGCCTTCACATAATCGATCCCATGCTCGGCCAGATACCCCGACACCGCAGCCGGGTCGGTCACGGCCTCCTCCGGCAGGATGTGCAACTCCCCACCGGTCGCCAAACTCGCGAACACCACCGTGTTACCCAGGTCGGTGACCTGCGCCTGAAGCAGCGCATACTTCCCACCCGGCGCCCCGAACCCAACACGAGACGGAACCGAGGCGACATAGTTCCGCACACCACCGTGCGTGACCGCCACACCCTTGGGACGGCCCGTCGAACCGGAGGTGTAAATGACATACGCCACCCCACCCGCCTCGACCCTCACCTGCGGCACGGTCGTCGACTGCGCCGCCAACTGCATGGCAGTGAACGGATCATCGATGGCCACCATGCGGACCCGCCCCGCAGGCAGATCCTCCAAAATCTCATCGGTGGTCAGCAGCAGAACCGCGCCACTGTCAGACAGAACAAACGCGATCCGCTCCGCAGGCTGAGCCGGATCAACCGGAACATACGCCGCCCCGGCCTTCCACACACCCAGCACACCCACCACGAAATCCACACCACGCGAGAGGCACAGACCCACCACCGATTCGGCGCCAACGCCTTGGCCTATGAGGTAGTGCGCCAGGCGATTCGTCCGCTCCTCCACCTCCGCATACGACACCCCGACGCCCTCGGCCACCACCGCCACCGCATCCGGAGCGAGCGCAACCCTCTCCTGGAACAAATCCGCCAGCATTGGACGACCGGCGTCGAAACCGGTGTCGTTCCACTCCACCAGGACCCGATGCCGCGCGTCCTCGTCCAGGACGTCAATGGCGGCGAGCGGGAGTTCCGGGCCGCCGTCCAGAACGGTTTCCAGCGCGGTCACCACGCCGTCGGTCGCCGTGCGGATGAGGACGCCGACCGCCTCGGAGTCGATCGGGGCGACGGCGTCCACGGCCACCTCGAAGCCGTCGCCGTTGTCGTCGACCAGGATCACGAGCGGGTAGTTGGTGCGCTCGCGCACGAACAGGAGGCGGACGCCCTCCATCACCTCGTCCTCGATCCGGCCGTCGTTGCGGCGGTAGTTGAGGAAGGAGGTGAACAGCGGCGCGTCGCCGACGACGCCGCTGGCGCGCTGGGCGACGGAAAGGGACGCGTGCTCGTGTTCCAGCAGTTCCGCGAGCTGCCCCCGCATCGCGGAGACGGCCGTCAGCACGCCCGACTCGCCGGTCCGGACGCGGACGGGCAGCGTGTTCATGTACGGGCCGGGGACCCGGTCGGCACCGGCACCGGCGTTCATGCGGCCGAACAGCACCGTCCCGAAGACGACGTCCTCACGGCCGGACACGGCGGCGAGGACACGCGCCCACGCGACGTGCAGGACGGTGGCCGCGCTGATCCCCAGCCGCCGCGCGACCTCACGCAGTCGCCGGTCCAGGTCGGACGAGAACGGGACGACCCCGTGGACGGAGTCCGCGCCGTCGCCGTGGACGTCCGCCAGCCCGAAGGGCGCCGTCGGCTCCTCGACGTCACCGAGCAGGTCGGCGAAGTACCGCTCGTGCTCGGCCTCCTCGACCCCGCTGCGGGCCTGCGCGACGAAGTCGCGGAACGGCAGCGGCTCAGGGAGATCGTCACCGCGTCCCGCGAGGAACGCCTCTACCTCGTCCAGGACGACCTGCAACGCGGTGTGGTCCCGCACGGTGTGGTGCATGCGCACCAGTCCGAGCCACCGGTCCGAGCCGGGGCGCGCCGCGATGTGCACGCTGAGGAGCGGCGCGTGGCCCAGGTTCATCACCGAGCCGCCGACGGCGACCAGGTCGGCCACCGGGTCGGTGCTCTCTGGATCGAGTTCGACCTCGTGGACGGGCAGGACGGCACGCCGCCACACGACCTGCACCGGCTCCCGCAGCCCCTCCCAGGCGAGCGACGTGCGGTAGATGTCGTGCCGGTCGACGACGCGTTGCAGCGCCTCCGCGAAGGCGTCCGCAACGCCGCGCGAGCCGAACTCCACGACGGCGCGCATCACGTAGGCGTCCTCGCCGCCGTCGGCGAGCAGGTGGTGGAACAGCAGCCCTTCCTGGAGCGGCGCCAGCGGATAGATGTCCGCGACGTTGGCCGCGCCGCCCTCGACGGTGGCGACGACCCGTCCGATCTCGGCGGGCGAGAGGTCGATCAGCGTCAGCATCTCCGGCGTGATCTCGGTGGCGTCCGCCGGGATCAGGTTGTCCGGAACGACCACGTCGCCGGACGCGGCGGACTTCGCCAGGCTCGCCGGAGTCGGCGCCTCGAACAGCGTCCGGACCGATATGGAGACGCCACGGCGGCGCAGTTCCTCCACCAGCCGGATTCCCAGAAGCGACTGCCCGCCGAGTCGGAAGAAGTCGTCGTCGACGCCCACCGTGTCCAGGCCGAGAACCTCGGCGAACGCCGCGCACAGGATCTCCTCCCGCGCATTGGCCGGACCACGCCCGGCTCCCGCCATCCCCTCGAAATCAGGCGCGGGCAGAGCCTTGCGATCCAGCTTGCCGTTCACCGACAACGGCAACGCATCCAATACAACCACGGCCGAGGGAACCATGTACTCCGGCAACTGCCGCGCGGCGAACTCACGCACGGATTCCGAAACATCATCGCCCGCGACGACATAAGCGACCAGCCGCTTGTCGTGGACGACCACAGCGGCCTGCTCGACCGCCGGATGAGCGGCAATGACCGCCTGAACCTCAGCAGGCTCGATCCGGAAACCCCGGATCTTGACCTGCTCATCCACCCGACCCAGAAACTCGATCTGCCCATCGCGGTTCCACCGCACCACATCACCCGTGCGATACAACCGACCACCGACCTCGAACGGAGAAGCCACAAACCGCTCCGCCGTCAACCCCGCCCGCCCCACATAACCGCGCGCCAGCTGCACACCCGCCAAGTACAGTTCACCCGGCATCCCGACCGGTACCGCACCCAGCGACCCATCCAGCACATACACGCGCGTGTTGGCCACCGGAGCACCGATCGGCACCGGCCCCTCAACCTGCTCCGGACGGCACCGCCACGCCGTGACGTCCACCGACGCCTCCGTCGGCCCATACAAGTTGTGCAGTTCCACACCAGGCAGAACCGCGAAGAACCGCTGCTGAACCGCCAGCGGCAGCGCCTCGCCCGAGCAGATCACCCGCCGCACCCCATCGCAGGCACCGGCCGACGGCTCCGCCAGGAACGCCTCCAGCATCGACGGCACGAAATGCAGCGTCGTCACGCGCTGCTCCCGCACCAACGACGCCAGATATGCGGGGTCGCGGTGCCCGTCCGGGCGCGCCACCACCAGCGTCGCGCCCTCCAACAGAGGCCAGAAGAACTCCCACACCGACACATCGAAACCAGCGGGCGTCTTCTGCAAAACCCGATCACCAGCCGCAAGACCGAACCGCGACTGCATCCACCCCAGCCGATTCACGATCCCCGCATGCGAAACGACAACACCCTTCGGACGCCCCGTCGACCCTGACGTGAAAATCACATAAGCCGGATTTCCGGCTCCCAGAGTCCGTGCGCCTTCTTCCAGCGCCTCGCCAGAGAACTCCGCCGACTCGGCCATCACCTCAGGCGTCACCACGCAAACGGCGCCGGCCGCCTCCACCACATACGCCACCCGATCCGCCGGATACCCCGGATCGATCGGCAGATACGCGCCGCCCGCCTTCACCACACCGAGCAGCGCCACGACCAGATCAGCCGAACGATCCAGACGGACACCCACCACCGACTCCGCACCCACACCACGCGAAACCAGCAACCGCGCCAAACGATTCGCCCGCTCCTCCACCTCCCCATACGTCCACTCGACACCCTCGAAAACCACCGCCACCGCACCCGGATCAACCGCCACCCGCGCCTCGAACAACTCCGGCAGCGTCCAACCGGAGATCCCGGCCGCCGTGTCGTTCCACTCCACCAGCACACGCCGCAGCTCGTCGTCGGCGAGCACCTGGACGGCGCCGAGCCGTGGCTCCGGCCCGCCGTCGAGGACGCCTTCGAGGGCGGACACCAGGTTCTCCGTGGTGGTGCGCACCAGGACGCCGACCGCCTCCGCGTCGATCGGGGCGGCGGCGTCCACGGCCAGCTCGATGCCGTCCCCGTTGTCGTCGACCAGCACGGCGAGCGGGTAGTTGGTGCGTTCGCGCGCGTGGAGGAGCCGGGCGCCGTCCATCACGCCGTCCCAGAGCTCTTCCATGTTCCTGCCGGGGTTGTGCCGGTAGTTCAGGAAGGAGGTGAACAGCGGCGTGTCACCGGCCACGCCGCCGGCCCGCTGGGCGACGGCGAGCGGCGCGTGCTCGTGCTCCAGCAGTTCCGCGAGCTGTCCGCGCATCGCCGTGATCGCGTCGAGGACGCCCAGGTCGCGGGTCCGGGCGCGGACGGGCAGCGTGTTCATGAACGGGCCGGGGACGTGGTTCGCGCCCGCGTTCATCCGGCCGAACAGCACGGTCCCGAACACCACGTCGTCACGGCCGGACAGCGACGCGAGGGCACGCGCCCACGCCACGTGCAGCACGGTCGCCGCGCTGACGCCGATGCGGCGCGCGACGTCCCGGAGGCGTGCGTGCAGTTCGGGAGAGAACGGCACGACCCGCTGGTCGGTGTCGCCGCCGTCGCCGTGGACGTCCGCCAGCCCGAACGGCGCCGTCGGCTCCACGTCCGCCAGGAGGTCCGCGAAGTAGCGCTCGTGCTCCGACGTCTGCATGCCGCCGCGGGCCTGCACGACGAAGTCGCGGAACGGCACCGGTTCCGGCAGCGTCGCGCCGCCGTCGGCGAGCAGGGCCCGCATCTCGTCGAGGACGATCTCCAGCGTCGTGTGGTCGCGCACCATGTGGTGGATGCGCATCAGCGCGAGCCATCGGCCACCGCCGCCCGGCATGGCGGAGTACAGCACGTCGATCAGCGGGGCACGGCCCAGATCCATCGTGCCGCCGCCGAGCGCGACCAGGTCGCCCGCCGGGTCGGTGCTCCCGGGATCGAGTTCCACCTCCCGGACGGGCAGGACCGCGCGCCGCCACACGACCTGCACCGGCTCCCGCAGCCCCTCCCAAACCACCGACGTGCGGAAGACGTCGTGCCGGTCGATGACCTCCTGCAGCGCGTCGACGAACACGTCCAGCCCGGCGCGCGAGTCGAACTCCAGTACCGCGGGCATCACGTAGGCGTCGTCGCCGCCGTCCGCGACGAGGTGGTGGAACAGCAGTCCGCCCTGGAGCGGCGCCAGCGGATACACGTCGGCGACGTTGGCCGCGCCGCCCTCGACGGTGGCGACGACCCGTTCGATCTCATCGGCGGAAAGCTCCACCAGCGGCAGCATCGCGGGCGTGATCTCGGTGGCGTCCGCCGGTATGAGGTTCTCCGGAACGGGAATCCGGTCGGTTCCCACCGAAAGCGCCAGCCGAGCCGGAGTCGGCGCCTCGAAAAGGGCGCGCACCGACACCGAGACCTTGCGTTCCCGCAGGACCTCCACCAGGCGCATCGCCATGAGCGACTGCCCGCCGAGTCGGAAGAAGTCGTCGTCGACGCCGACCGTGTCCAGGTCGAGAACTTCGGCGAACGCCGCGCACAGGATCTCCTCCCGCGCATTGGCCGGACCACGCCCGGCTCCCGCCATCCCCTCAAAGTCAGGCGCAGGGAGGGCCTTACGGTCAAGCTTGCCGTTCACCGACAACGGCAAAGCGTCCAGCACCACGACGGCCGAGGGAACCATGTACTCCGGCAACTGCCGCGCGGCGAACTCACGCACAGACTCCGCAACATCATCGCCCGCGACGACATAAGCGACCAGCCGCTTGTCGTGGACGACCACAGCCGCCTGCTCGACCGCCGGATGAGCGGCGATGACCGCCTGAACCTCAGCGGGCTCGATCCGGAAACCCCGGATCTTGACCTGCTCGTCCACCCGACCCAGAAACTCGATCTGCCCATCGCGGTTCCACCGCACCACATCACCCGTGCGATACAACCGGCCACCGACCTCGAACGGAGAAGCCACAAACCGCTCCGCCGTCAACCCGGCGCGCCCCACATAACCGCGCGCCAACTGCACACCCGCCAGGTAAAGCTCACCGGGGACACCCACCGGCGCCGGTCCCAGCGACCCATCCAGCACATACACACGCGTGTTGGCCACCGGAGCGCCGATCGGCACCGGCCCCTCAACCTGCTCCGGACGGCACCGCCACGCCGTGACGTCCACCGACGCCTCCGTCGGCCCATACAGATTGTGCAACTCCACACCAGGCAACACCGCGAAGAACCGCTGCTGCACAGGCAACGGCAACGCCTCACCGGAACACACCACATAACGCAAGCCGCCGCAACGCCCGGCCGACGGCTCGGCCAGGAACGCCTCCAGCATCGACGGCACGAAGTGCATCACGGTGACCCGCTGGTCCCGCACCAAGGCCGACAGGTACGCGGGGTCGCGGTGGCCGTCCGGACGCGCCACCACCAGCGTCGCGCCCTCCAACAGAGGCCAGAAGAACTCCCACACCGACACATCGAAACCAGCGGGCGTCTTCTGCAAAACCCGATCGCCGACCGCAAGACCGAACCGCGACTGCATCCATCCCAGCCGGTTCACGATCCCCGCATGCGAAACGACAACACCCTTCGGACGCCCCGTCGACCCCGACGTGAAAATCACATAGGCGGAATTGTCGGCATGCAGGGAGCGGTCTCCAGAACCCATTTTTTCACCGGAGAACTCCGCCGATGCGGCCATCACCTCAGGGGTGACCACGCAGACGGCGCCGGCGGCCTCGACCACGTATTCCACCCGATCCGCCGGGTATTCAGGGTCGATGGGCAGATACGCGCCGCCCGCCTTCACCACACCGAGCAGCGCCACGACCAGATCAACCGAACGATCCAAACGGACACCCACCACCGACTCCGCACCCACACCACGCGAAACCAGCAACCGCGCCAAACGATTCGCCCGCTCCTCCACCTCCCCAAACGTCCACTCGACACCCTCGAAAACCACCGCCACCGCACCCGGATCAACCGCCACCCGCGCCTCGAACAACTCCGGCAGGGTCGAGCCGGAGCCGGGGACCTCGGCCGCCGTGTCGTTCCACTCCGCCAGCACACGCCGCGCCTCGTCCTCGCCCATGAGGGGGGCGCGGCCGACGCGGTCGCCGGGGGCGGCGGCCGCCATCCACTCCGCGATCCCGAGGAAGCGCCGGGAGACCCGCTCCGCCCCGGCCAGGTCGTGGACGTCGGGGTTGGCGTCGACGTTGACCTGCATGCCGGACCGGTCGTAGACGTCGATCCGGACGCCGTTGACCGGGCCTGTGGACAGGTTGTGCGCGGTGGCCGCGCAGTCGCCGAAGCGCAGGTCGTAGTCGAACGTCATCACGTTGACGAGCAGGCCGAACAGCTCGCCGTCGGCGATCGCCAGGTCGCGGAGCATCGCCTCGTACCGGTACCGCTGGTGCCGCAGCGCCTCCCGGACGGCCCGGGAGGTCTGCCGCACGGCCTCCTCGACGGTGGTGCCCGTGTCGATGGCGAAGCGGATCGGCAGGACGTTGGACGTCATGCCGGGGATGCCGTTCTCCCGGCGCCCGGACCGGGCGCGGACGGGCACGCCCACCACGACGTCCCGGGCCCCGGTCATCCGGTGCTCGTAGACCGCGGCGGCGGCGATGAGGAACCCGGCGAGGCTCGTCCGCAGCCGCCGCGCGGCCGCCTTCAGGACGTCGACCGCGTCGGAGCCCGACGTGCTCGTGTACCGGACGGGCGCGGTCCGCGCCCGGCGCCGGTGGCCGCTCTCCGCCTCGGTGACGGCGGGCAGGTCGGCCAGCAGGTCGCGCCAGTAGCGGCGGTCGGCGTCGAGGGCGTCGGAGGCCCGGTAGGCGTCCTCGGCGTCCATCAGCACCGACACCGGTTCGAGGCGCCCCTCGGACGGGGAGCGGCCCTCGGCGAGCGCGGTGTAGATCTCGGCACCGCGCGCGGCGACGGCGACACCGCCCTGCCCGTCCACGACCACGTGGTGGCCGCTGCTGTACCAGAACCAGCGGTCGGCGGCGAGCTTGAGGAGCGCGTGGCTGTACAGCGGCCCGCCTTCGAGGTCGCGGGGCCGGTCCAGCTCCGCGCGCATCCACGCCTCGGCGGCGGCGCGGGGGTCGGGCTCGGCGCTGACGTCCAGGACGTGGACGGGGTAGTCGGCCGCGTCGTGGACGTACTGGCGCGGCTCGCCGTCGACCACGCGGACGCGCAGGCGGAGCGCCTCGGCCTCCTCCACCCTGATCCGCGCCGCGCGCGCGAGCAGGTCCGGGTCGACCGGGCCCCGGATGTCCAGGTACTCGGCAACGCTGAACGCCCGGTTCCCGGGCGCGAGGTGCTGACCGTGCCACATGCCGAGCTGGCCGGCCATCAGCGTCCGGAGCTGGCCCTCAGACGTAGGCATTCCCGCGCACTCCCATCGTTCGGCTCGTCGACTGGGACGGCACGGCCCCCTCGTCCGGGGGCGTGCCGCGAAACCGCCCAGTTCGGTTCGCGCTCGGCGGTGAAACAGGTGAGGGTGGAACAGGCGGCCGGGGTCAGCCGGACATCGCGACCAGGACGCGCCGGTCCCCGGTGAAGGGGCGCCGCCCGTGGCCGACGGCGACGTTGTCGATGACCATGAGGTCGCCGCGCCGCCAGTCGACGTCGACCGCCGCGTCCAGCCCGCGGTCGCGGACCTGCAGCACGTACTCGTCGGGGATGCGGCCGCCGTCGGCGAACGACACCGACTGCGGCAGCTCCTCCGGCGGCAGGATCTGCGCCAGCTCCCGCGCGGTGTCGTCGCCGAGCGCCGCCGGGTGGAACTGGTCGACCTGGTTGAACCAGACCTCGGCGCCCGAGACCGGATGAACGATCGTGGACGGCCGGACGGGGCTGGCCATGCGCAGCCCGTCGGCGGTCCACTCCCAGTCGTACTCGCCCGCCGCGAGGTACTCCTCGACCGTCGCGCGGTCGTCGGTCTCGAACGTCTGCTGCCAGCTCCGGCCGAGCCCGAACCCGTCGTGCAGGTTCTGCAGGTACCGGACGCCGCCGGCGAACGCCTTCCGGACCTCCTCGTCGAGGACGTCCAGCCACAGCGCGCCGTCCACGACCGGGGTCGCCCCGCCCGACCCGGGGGTGGTGGTGCAGAAGAACACGATCCGCTCGGGCCACCGGTGGCTGTAGGACAGCTCGTTGTGCATCGAGATCGTCAGGTGCTGCGGGTACTCGGTGGAGGTGTACACGTTGCCGCCGACCTTGGCGCGCGGCGACGTCCCGTGCATGTAGGAGAGGCGGTTGGGCAGCAGCGCGTCCAGGACGGGCTCGACCGCCTCCTCGGTCACCTGGAAGTCGCGGAACACCACGACCTTCTCCCGGGCGAGCAGCTCGGCGGGGCCGCCCGCGGCGTCGAGCGCCTCCAGCAGACCGTCGGCGCCTCCCGGGACGCCGTCCGGCCGGAGCTCCAGCGGCTTCCAGTCACTGCGGGCACTCATGGCGAGGCTCCTCTCCGATCTCGGCGTCACAGGTGTACTCCGTCGGCCGGTGCGCGGCCACGGTCAGGCAGGGGGGCACGATCAAGGCGGGCACGGCGAAGGCGGGCACGGTCAGATCAGCCGGGCCCGCGCGTCGCCGCGCCGCGACCGCGACTTGCGCAGGTCGGTGGTCACGCTCACGCGCTTCAGCCACCGGTCGCGGCCGTCGTGGGTGGCGTGGAAGGGGCGGCGGCCGTGCGCGAGCCGGTGGTTGTTGATGACGAGGACGTCGCCGGGCTCCAGGATCAGGTCCTCGACGCCGCTCTCCAGCAGCTCCTCGACGGCGTGGAAGGCGGCCTTGGCGACCGGCTCGTCGGGGACCTCCATGAAGTACGGGTCGATCCTGATGTAGGGGTTCCGCCGGTCGCCCCAAAGGACGGCGACGCGGATGTCGTCCTCCAGCATCCGGCTGATCTCGTCGAACTTCCCGCTGTCCTCGTCGCCGTCCGCGTTGTTCTTGGCGAGGTGGGAATTGTCGGGGCGGATGACGAAGTTCTCGCGCATGAGGGCGTCCAGGTGCGCGTCGCCGAGCCGTTCGACGGGAACGCCCGAGACGGTGGACGCGATGCCCTTCGGATTGCGCAGGCAGCCGAGGAGCAGGAAGTCGGCCCGCCACGGGTGGAACGCGTCCTCGGTGTGCAGGGTCAGCAGTTCCTCGCTGCCGATTCCCATCTGCTCGGTCTCGTACCCCTTGATGGGGAAGATGTCGTGGACGAGCCGCCCGTCCTGCTGCGTGCGCCACCCGAACGGTTCGCCGAGCAGCGCGCCGTGCAGCAGCATGAGGAACTCCTCGGGGAGTTCCGGTGCGCGCGCGGGACGGCCGCGCCAGTGCGGGGGCGTGTCCCCGATGCGCAGGTCGTCGATGCGGTGGCCTCGGATGACGCAGTAGCCGAGTTCGTCCTCCAGCGCGAACGAGCGGAGGAAGCGGCGCGTGCCGAGCGGCAGTTCCGCGGCGAGCACGGGCAGTTCGGTGAGCAGTTCCTCGTCCTCCGGCCCGTCGTAGCGGTCGCAGAGCTCCAATGTGAGGCGCTCGACCTGTTCCGCCTCCTCGGCCGAAATCGTGTGGACGAGACCGCTTACCGACGCCATGCCGACCTCCGGCGAATCGAGAGCTGCCGAACAATGCGCGGAGCAGGCTCCAGATCTGCCGTGTCCCCCGCCTGCCCTGCCCTGGGGTGATTCTCCGCAGAGTGGCCCGGCGGCGGCCGGTCGATCAATACTCGGCGGCGCCGCGGGCCGCCTGAACACTTCGGTCGAACACGCCGCGGGGCGCCGTTCAACTGCGGTGAGACGGCAGTTGAACGAGGCCGGGCCCGGAGCCGCCGGGGCGGTCCCACGAACGCGCGCCTTGACGCCCCGGCCCGCGCGGTGCCACCGTGCCCTTCTCCCTTCCTTTCCCTCGATAATTGCGCTTGAAATACATTTGTGAGGCGTTCGCATGCCGAGCGAAACGGTGGAGTCCCCGCCGCATATCAATCTCGTCGACCCGGGGCTGTACTCCCACGGCGACCCTTTCTCCCAGTGGCGATGGCTGCGCGCGAACGAGCCGGTCTTCTGGCATCCGCCCGGGGAGCTGCCGGGGTTCTGGGCGCTGACGAGGTATGACGACATCAGGGCGGCCTACCGCGACGCCGAGACGTTCAGCTCGGCGTCGGGGATCCTGCTCCGCCCGGCCGAGCACGGCACCGACCCCGGCGGCGGCCGGACCCTGGCGCTCACCGACCCGCCCCGGCACCGGCAGCTGCGCGGGCTCGTGGACGGCTGGTTCGCGGTCCGGACCGTCCGCGCCCTGGAGGCGGAGATGTCGGGCATCGCCGAGAGCGTCGTCGACCGGGCGCTGGAGCGGGGCTCCTGCGACTTCGTCACCGACGTCGCCGCCCGGATCCCGCTGTATGTGATCTGCAAGATGATGGGCGTGCCCGAGGCCGACTGGGAGCGGCTGTACGAGCTCACGAGCCAGGCGTTCGGCGCGGGCGACGCGCTCACCCGCAGGTTCGCCCACCTCGACATCCTCGGCTACTTCGAGACGCTCCAGGCGGAGAAGGCGGCGAACCCCGGCGACGACCTGGTGAGCGTGCTCGCCACCGCGACGATCGACGGTGTCCCGCTCGGCGCCGAGGACGTCATCCTGAACTGCGACAACCTCCTGGTCGGCGGGACGGAGAACACGCGCATCGCCGCCGCCGGGGGCATGCTCGCCTTCCTCGACCACCCCGACCAGTGGGCCCGCGTCGTCGCCGACCCCGCCCTGCTGCCGAGCGCGGTGGAGGAGGTGCTGCGCTGGACGTCCACCGCCACCCACATCATGCGCACCGCCGTGCGGCCGACCGAGATCCGGGGGCGGAGCGTCGCCGCCGGCGACCGGGTCGTGTTCTGGCTCCCGTCCGCCAACCGGGACGAGGAGGTGTTCGACGCGCCGGACCGCTTCGACGTCGGCCGGCAGCCGAACCGGCATCTGTCGCTCGGGTTCGGCGAGCACTTCTGCCTCGGCAGCATGCTCGCCCGCGTCGAGCTGCGGCTCCTGTACGGGGAGCTGATCCGCAGGTCGATCCGGGTCGAGCGGCGCGGCGAGGCGAGGCTGCTGGACTCGATCGTCGTCAACGGGCCCGAGACGCTGCCGGTCGCCCTCAGCGCCGCCGCCTGAAAAGCCGCGTGCCCACCACGTCTCCCCTAGCGGATCGGAACCTGCATTGAGCCAACCCTGGACCACCATCAGCGACGGCGGCCCGGCGCGGCCGGTCGTCCTCGCCGTCGACTACGACGCCACCGGCCGCAGGGACGCCACGTTCCGCGACCTCGTGGAGCTGCTCCCGAGCCCGCTGACCGTCCGGCTGAGCGGGCAGCCGCCGAAGGGCGAGCGGACGGACGCGCAGCTCCTCGACCGGTGGGCCGGCGACCTGCCCGCGACGGTCGGGGCGATCCTCGGGTACTGCGCGGGCTCGATCTTCGCCTGCGCGCTCGCGGACCGGATCGAGCGGGAGCGCGGCACGCGGCCCGCGACCGTCCTGTTCAACCCCGGGCGGCCGGACGCGAGCACGCTCCGGCGCGACTTCGACGGCGTCGTCGGGTCGATGTCGCTGCTCGACCCGCGGGAGCGCGCCGACTTCCTGGAGAAGGCCGCCAAGCAGGTCGCGGCGACCCCGGACGACTTCGACGAGGTCGCCGGAGCGCTCTACGAGCTGTACGGGCAGGCCAGCCGGATCACGTTCGAGCGCGCCGACATCGACGCCGACGTCGGCGAGGAACTGGTCGCCGTGTTCGGCTCCTACATCTCCTACCTGCGGGCCGCGCGCCGGGTGGAGCCCGGTCCCGGTTGGGCCAGGGGCGCGGCGGTGGTCTCCCGCGACCACGTCCAGCCGGCCGCGTTCACCCCGAACCCCGTCCGCACCGGCCTGGAGCGCGAGCGCCTGCTCGGCGACCCCGCCGTGGCGCAGGCCGTGGTCCGGCTCATCGGGGCGGAGGAGTGACGGCGATGCACGCGGAGTTCCCGCTGCCCGAGATGTTCGCGGCCCGAGCCGCCAAGGACCCGGACGCCCCGGCCGTCCGGGACGGCGACCACACCCTGACCTACGCCGACCTCGACGCGCGGTCCGCGCGGCTCGCGGGGTCGCTGAACGCGCGCGGGATCGGGCGCGGCCACCTGGTCGCCGTGGTCCTGGACCGGTCGGCGGACCTGGTGGCGACGCTGCTCGGGGTGCTGCGGTCCGGGGCGGCCTACGTCCCGATCAGCCCGGACGACCCGTCCGAGCGCACCCGCTTCCTCCTGGAGGACGCCGCCCCCACGCTCGTCATCACCTCGCCCCGCCACGCGCCCGGCCTCCGGCGGGTCCACGACGGCCCTGTACTGGACGGACCCCCGGAACCGGCGGAGACACAGGCGCCGCTCCCCCGCGTGACCCCGTCGGACGCCGCGTACGTGATCTACACGTCCGGTTCCACCGGGCGCCCCAAGGGCGTCGTGGTCGAGCACGGCGCCCTCGCCGCCTACCTCGACCACGTGGTCGCCGCCTACCCCAGCATCGCCGAGCGCGCGCTGCTGCACTCGTCGGTGTCGTTCGACATGACGGTCACGACCCTCTACGGACCGCTGGTCACCGGCGGGGCCGTCGAGGTCGTCGACCTGCGCGCGCTCGGCGCCGACGCCGCGCGCGCCGACGGCACCGGACGGCCCGGCCTGCTCAAGGTCACACCCTCGCACCTGCCGCTGCTCACCGCGTCGCCGCCGTGGTGCTCCCCCACCGGGCACCTGGTCGTCGGCGGGGAGGCGCTGACGTCCGCGCAGCTGGAGGCGTGGTGGGAGCGGCACCCGGACGTCACCGTCGTCAACGAGTACGGGCCGACCGAGGCCGCCGTCGGCTGCTGCGCCGCGCACCTGCGCCGGGGCGACCTGCACGGCATGTCCCGCGTCCCGATCGGGCGGCCCACCGCCGGGACCCGCCTGCACGTCCTGGACGAGCGGCTGGAACCCGTCACCGGCGGCGCGTCCGGCGAGCTGTACATCGCGGGCGCCCAGCTCGCCCGCGGTTACCTCGGGCGGCCCGCCACGACCGCCGCCGCCTTCGTCGCCGACCCGTCCGGCCCGCCGGGGGCGCGGATGTACCGGTCCGGCGACCTCGTCCGGGCCCTGCCCGACGGGCGGCTGGAGTACCTCGGCCGGGTCGACGACCAGGTCAAGCTCGACGGCTACCGGATCGAGCCGGGCGAGATCGAGGTCGTGCTCACCGAGCATCCCGGCGTCGCGCGCGCCGTCGTCACCGCGCGGAGCGCGTGCAGCGGGGGGCCGCGCCGGCTCGTCGCGCACGTGGTGCCCGCCGGGGACCGGCTCGACCTGGA
Organism: Actinomadura litoris; assembly: GCF_009733595.1. GTDB lineage: Bacteria > Actinomycetota > Actinomycetes > Streptosporangiales > Streptosporangiaceae > Spirillospora > Spirillospora litoris. The sequence goes on from NZ_WOFH01000008.1 coordinate 15,058, forward strand.
CGACCTGCGCCGCCACGCCGCCGACCGGCTGCCCGCGCACATGGTGCCCGCCGACCTCGTGCCGCTGCCCGAGCTGCCGCTCACCGCGAACGGCAAGGTCGACACCGCGGCCCTGCCCGCCGCGCCCGCCCGCACCGGGAACGGCGGCGCCGCCCCGGGCACCGCCGAGGAGGAGACGCTGCGCGCCCTCGTCGCGGACCTCACCGGCGCCGCCGCCGTCGGCCCCGACGACGACTTCTTCCAGCTCGGCGGGACGAGCATCGGCGCGGCGAAGCTGGTGACGCGGGCGCGCCGCGCGTCGATCCCGCTGACCGTCCAGGACGTCCTGACCAAGCGCACCGTCCGGCGGATGCTCGCCCAGGAGGGGACATGACCACCGAACTGCCCACGGATCTCGCCAGGCTCGGGGAGGTCACCGGGCACCTGGAGGGCAACGCGCACACCCGCGCGGCCGTCTACGCGCTGGGCGGGCGGGTCGCCGACCACCAGGGGTGGATCGCCGAGCACGGCGACCGCGTCCGCGCGTGCCTGCGGACGTACGGGGCCGTGCTGCTCACCGGGCTCCCCGTCGACCTCGCGCTGTTCGCGGCGGCGGTCCGGTCGGTCGGCGGCGAGCCGCTCGGCTACAACGAGCGCTCGACGCCCCGGACGGAGGTCGAGGCGAACATCTACACCTCGACCGAGTACCCGCCCGACCAGGTGATCCCGATGCACAACGAGAACTCCTACTCCGACCGCTGGCCGGACACGCTGTTCTTCCTGTGCCGCACCGCCGCCGAGACGGGCGGGGCCACCCCGATCGCCGACAGCCGGGCCGTGCTCCGGCTGGTCCCCCCGGACGTGCGCGACCGCTTCGCCTCCGGTGTCGCCTACACCCGCACGTTCCGCGAGGGCTTCGGGCTGAGCTGGCAGGAGACGTTCCAGACCGACCGCCGCGAGGAGGTCGAGCGGTACTGCCGCGAGCACGGCCAGACGTTCACCTGGACCGGCGACGGCGGCCTGCGGACCAGCCACCGGCGGCCCGCCTGGCGCACCGAACCGGTCACAGGCGCCGAGGTCTGGTTCAACCAGGCGAACCTCTTCCACGTCAGCGCGCTCGACGAGGAGGTCCAGGAGGCCCTGCTCGCGGTGTACGCGGAGGAGGACCTCCCCCGCAACGCCTACTTCGGAGACGGGCAGCCCATCAAGCCGGACGACATCGCCGCGGTGGACGCCGCCTACGCGGAGGCGTCCCTGGCCCTGCCGTGGAGCGAAGGGTCGATGCTCATCGTCAACAACATGCTGGCGGCCCACGGCCGCGAGTCCTACACCGGCGATCGGTCGATCCTTGTCGCGATGGCCTGATGACCAGGGAGGACACGCGCGGAGGTAGTGCTGGCCGTACCCGGGTCCGCCCGTAGGCGGGGTCGACCCGCCCGGGGGTCCGGACCGCAGACTGCAAGGGCACGAGCAGCGCAGCATGAGAAGGAGACCGACGATGCGCGCACGAATCCTTGCAGGAATGTCCCTGGCGGCCGTCGTGGCGGGGGGCGTGACCGCCGCCCCCGCCATCGCCGCCCCCGTCCGGGCCCCGGCGGCCACGGTGTGCGACGCCGTGGTGGACGGCGACGAGCTCTACGCCCCCGACGGGCAGTTGAAGGCCGCCGCCGTGTGGACCGTCCAGTGCCCCGAGGACCGCCACGTGAGGGTGACGGTCGACTACGTGACCGGGGAGCACGCCGCCGAGGAGGCCGACGTCGCCGCCGGGGAGGGGTGGACGTCGTGGGACTTCTCGCCCACCGACGACGGCAGCGGCGTGAACTCCGTCGTCACCGTCTACGAGAACGGCGAGCAGCTCACGCAGGTCGCCCTCAACTGGGACTGACCGCCTCCCCGGCGACCGTGCGGCGCAACCGCCCCAGGACGATCGCGGTCAGCTCCGCGCGGGCCACGGCCAGCTCCCGCGACCGGGGGTTGCGCAGGCGCCGCCGGACGTCCGCGACGAGGTCGGCGGCGCCGCGCCCCTCGGCCGCGACCAGATAGGTGAACCCGAAGCGGGCCTGGTACGCCGCGTTGAGCCGCTCGATCTCGCGCATCGACGCGGGAGGCGCGGCGGCCAGGGAGGACTGCTCGGCCGCGGAGAAGCCCGGCGGGCCTTCCGTTCGCGTGTCGGCGCCGATCGGCGGATGCTTGCCGATCAGCGCGACGAGCGAGTCCTCCCCCAGGGCGGCCAGGCCCGCGCGGGCCGCCGCGTCCAGCGCGTCGAAGGTGCGGTACGGGCGGCCCGCGACGAGCCGGTCGGCCCACGGCGCCCAGCGGCAGCAGGCGTAGGCCGCCTCGGTGGCCTCGCGCACGGCGAGCCCGTCGAAGGCGGCCACCCCGTCCACGGCGGGGGCCGGGGGCGCGGCCCGCAGCTCGGCGAGGGTCCGATCGGCGATCTCGGCGACGCGGCCCGGTTCGAGCCAGCGCGGATACTCCCCGATCCCGGCCACCGCCGCGTCCAGCGCCCGGCGGACGGCCACCGCCTCCTGCGCCGTGAACCTCTCGCCCCGGGACTCGCCCAGGGCCAAGGCCATGTCGTCGGTGCCGAGGCCGTCCCACACCCATTCCAGCCGCCCGCCGACCATCTCCGGGGCGTAGCAGGAGGAGGGCGGCGGGAAGGCGTCCGGCCCGTCCCGCAGGGCGGCGGCGACGTCGCGGGGCATGTGGCGCAGGTGGGCGTACCGGCCGACGACCGGCTTGAGCGGCGGGACGGGCAGCCCCGACTCCCGCGCCACCGTGTGCGCCAGCCGGGTCAGCGCCGTCAGGTCGATGCCCGTCCGCACCCCGTAGAGGGTCTCAAGGGCGAGCACCACCTCCTCCATCGCCGCGAACCCGCACCGGTACGACACGCCGCCCGCCGCGACGTCGGGGGACGCGCCCGCCGTCGCCGCCGCGATCGCGCACGCCGCCGCGAGCCCGAAGTCGTCGTGGGTGTGCATGGTCAGCGGGACGGGCGCCGCCATCCGGTCGCGGAACGCCCGGACGAACGCCTTCATCGCCTCCGGCCCGAGGCTGCTCACCGAGTCCATCAGGTCGATCCGCAGCGCCCCCAGCTCGACCGCGCGGTCGACGGCGGGCACCATCTCATCGAGGTCGCGCAGCCCCACCTGCGCCAGCGTGACGGTCACTCCGACGCCCAGTTCGCGGGCGGCGTCGAAGAGCTCCTCCAGCTCGTCCAGCTGGCGGGCGCGGGCGTCCGCGCCGTCCGCTGCGACGATGCCGGGGGCCAGGGTGTCGGCGCCGAGGTCGACGAGCAGCTCGGCGGTCTCGCGGACGCCGACCGGCGGGACGTGCGTCCCGTCCGACAGCAGGGTGTCGGCGAACACGTTCAGCGTGAACCCGAAGTCGCGGGAGCCGACGGCCCGCAGCAGTTCGAGTTGGCGTTCGGGCGGCGCGGTGGCCCCCGTCCAGTCCACGTTGAGGCATTCGTGCCGCACCCCCGCCAAGGCGAGCTGCTCGGCGATCCGCAGGAACCCGTCGATGCTCGTGAGGGTCCCGGCGGTGAACAGCGTCTTGCGGAGCGTGCTGTCGATGAGCGTGAACGGGTCGGGCCAGTCGTAGGCGTCGTGCAGGTCGGGACTCGCGTTGAAGGGGCTGACGCGGAAGGCGCCGTCCCTCCGGTCTCCGTGGTCGTCGCGCATGGGGTCAGCTCACCCGCTCCAGGGTCCGGCGCTCCAGCCGGGTCGCGGCGACGAACGAGGCGACGGCGAGCGCCGTGGCGACCACCCCGGTCCCCCACGCCCGCGCGTAGTGCGAGTACGACACCGAGTCGACGAACATGAAGCCCAGGCCGCTCTTGCCGATGAGGAACTCCGCCAGCATCGCCGACAGGATCGTGCTGGGAGCCGCGATCCGCACCGCCACCAGCGCGTTCGGCACCGCGTACGGGATCAGCAGCCGGGTCAGCGTCGCGGGCTTGGACGCGCCGAGCACCGTGAAGACGTCCCGCGTGCTCGCCGAGGGCGCCCGCAGGCCCGAGGCGACCAGGCTGAACGCCGGGAAGAACGTCACCACCACGGTGATCGCGACCACCGCCGGGCGGCCCGTCCCGAACAGCCCGATCATGACCGGGACGATCGCGACCACCGGCACCGAGCGCATCAGCACCGCCGCCGGGGTCAGCACGGCGGTCAGCAGCCGGGACGACCAGACCGCGACCGCGAGCAGGCCGCCGAGGAGCATCCCGGCGACCAGGCCCGCGAGCGCCGTCCAGGTCGTGGTGAGCACCGGCCCGAGGTAGGCCCCGGGGTGGGTGAGGACGTCGGCGGCCACACTCTGCGGCATCGGCGCGACGAGGTCGGTGTAGCCGTTGGCCCGCACCCACACCGCCCATCCGCCGACGAGCAGCGCGGACGGCCACGCGACCTGGAGGAACCGGTTGAGGAAACGCGCTTCGTTCACGGGCACCTCCTTCAGGTGAACCGGCGGACCGAGGCCCGGCGGACCCCGGTCAGCGTCCCGTAGGCGGCCAGGGACACGAGCGAGACGCACAGCGCCGCCGCCCACAGCTGGACGACCGCGAAGTTCTGCATCGAGCTGACCAGCAGGACGCCGATGCCGCGCGGCGCCCCGAACCACTCCCCGACGACCGCGCCGAGCAGCGCCGCCGGGGCGGCGAGCGCGAGCCCGTCGAAGAACGCCGGGACGGCGGCGGGCGCGCGCAGCCGCGCGAGCGTGCTCGCCCGCGAGGCGCCGAGCACCTCGAACACGTCGTCCAGGCTCGTGCGCGGCGCGGAGAACGCCGAGGACATCGCGACGAACACCGCGAACCCCGCGCCGAGCGCCGCGATCACCGGCGGCGTCCGCTCGTTGCCGACGGTGGTGACCAGCACGGGGCCGAGCGCGATCAGCGGCACGGTGCTGAGCAGGACGGCGAGCTGGCTCATCCCGGCCCGCAGCCACGGGACGACCAGGCCGAGCCCGGCGGCGGCCACGCCCGCGAGGACCCCGGCGAGCAGCCCGGTGGCGGCCTCGGCCACGGTCGCCCGCGTCGCGCGGGCGAGGATCACCCGCCCCGGCTCGCCGGCGCCGTAGGACAGGACCGACGACAGCGGCGGCCACGTGTCGCCCGCCGCCCCCGTCCGCCCGACCAGCTCCAGCACGCCCAGCAGCACGCCGACGCCGAGGACGCCGGTCCCGAACCGCCGCGCGCCGGTCATCGCCGCCCGTCCGAGGGGTCGTCGAGCAGCGCGACGAGCCGGTCGACGACCTCGTGGAACGCGTGCCCCCGGGTGAAGTCCTCCCCGCGCGGACGCGGCGCCGACACCGGCTCGACATGCGCGAGCGCTCCGGGCCGCCCGGTCATCACGACGACCCGGTCGGCGAGCTGGACGGCCTCCGCGACGTCGTGGGTCACCAGCACGGTCGTGGTGCGCAGCCGCGCCCACACCGCCCCGAGTTCCAGGTTGAGCCTGCGGCGGGTGACGGCGTCCAGGGCGCCGAACGGCTCGTCCAGCAGCAGCACGTCGGGTTCCAGCGCCATGGCCCGCGCGATCGAGATCCGCTGCCGCATCCCGCCGGACAGCTGCTTCGGGCGCGCCCGCGCGAACCCCTCCAGCCCGACCGTCTCCAGCAGCGCGCGGACCCGCTCCTCGGGGACGGGGCGCCCGGCCAGCCGGAACGGCAGCGCGACGTTGTCCCAGGCGGTCGCCCACGGCAGCAGCGCCGCGTCCTGGAAGGCGACGCCGAGCCGGTGCCGCTCGATCAGCGCCGCCGGCGCGCCGCCCGCCACCTCGACCGAGCCCGCCGTCGGCGCCTCCAGCCCGGCGATCATCCGCAGCACCGTGGACTTGCCGCAGCCCGAGGGGCCGAGGAGCGCCACGAACTCGCCGTGCGCGATGGTCAGGTCGACCCCGTCCAGCGCGCGCAGGGGCTCGCGCCGCCGCGACAGCGGGAACTCCTTGACGACCCCGCGCAGCTCGACCGCCGCGTGTCCCGCGTCCGTGCCCCTGGACGGCCGCCCGTTGTCGACCACCGCGCCGCTCACAGCCGCGCGCCGTTCTTGAACACCTCGTCCAGGACGGAGGTGTCGACGACCTTGCGCACGTCCGGCAGGTTCGCCGCCCCGGTCAGCCGCAGCCACGGGTACATCGTGGAGGCCATGACCTGCGGGTCCATGCGCAGCATCCCCTTGGCCCTGGTCAGCGCGCTCGCGGTCAGCGGCGTCTGGAGTTCGTTCTGGCGGGTCTGCTGCCTCCGGTCGAGCCCGAGGTCGAGGCCGTACTTGTCCATCACGACCTCGACCGCCGCCCCGGGGTCGGCCAGGTTGTCCTGCCAGCCGCGCGCGGACGCCCGCATGAACTTGACGACGGCGTCCCGGTGCTGGGCCGCCATCGCCCGCTTGCAGGAGATGACGCTCGCGTACGCGGGGCAGCCCAGCGCGCCGTAGGTCACGACCTCGTAGCCGGAGCCGCGCCGCAGGCCGAACCTGGTCTCCAGCGTGATCGGCTGGTTCGTCACGAAGCAGTTGTAGGCGTCGCCCTTGCCCTGCATCAGCGCGCCGGGATCGAACCCCGTCGGCACGAACCGGAAGTCGGGCCTGAGGTGGTTGGCCCGGTAGAGGCCCTCCAGCACCGGCTGGGTGCCCTGCTGGCTGAGGATCCGCCGTCCGGGCAGGTCGCGCGGCCCGGTCAGCGGGCGCTTGGACAGCGACAGCAGCCCGTTCGGGTCGGTCTGGAACTGCGCGCCGAGCAGCACCAGGTCGTTGCCCCGTCCGATCACCTCCAGCACCTGGCGCATGTTCGGGTCGACCGCGAGGTCGGCCGCGCCGGACGCGAGTTGGACGTGCGGCAGCGGCGCGTTCGTCCCGCCGCCCTTGAACGTGACGTCGAGGCCCTCGTCGCGGTAGTAGCCGCGTTCGACGGCGAGCCAGAACCCGGCGAACTCGATGTTGGTGACCCACCCGAGGGCGACCCTGAGCCGGGTCTTGGACCCGCTTCCGGCCGCCGCGCCGCCCCCGCAGGCCGCGGCGCCGGCCACCAGGGATCCCGCCGCCACGGCCTTGAGGAACCGCCGGCGGGAAGGGGATCGCCGCCCCCGCGTCGTGGCCGCTGGAGGATCGGTGAACCGGGGTTGTTCCATCACGGTGGCACCCTTCATGAGTTGGGGCGGGACCGGCCGGGCCCGTCGCCGAGGCGGGCGAGGCCGCGGGCCGACGAGGTGAGCCAGACCGCTCCGGCCGGGGTCACCTGGGCCATGTCCCCGGCGCACACATGGCCGAGGTCCGGCACGGAGTAGTTCGGGTGGACCTCCACCACCATCCCCTCGGCCAGCACCGCCCCCGCGAACCGCGGGTCGGCCTGGCCCGCGCCGCTGACGGCGCGCATCGCGGGCTCGGAGTAGCTGAGCCCGAGGCCGTGGCAGAACTGGAACCGGAACGGGTCCGCCTTCGCCGGGTAGGGGCACGCGGCGCCGACGAGTTCGTCCATGCGGGCGGCGACGTCCGCGAGCGGGACGCCGGGGCGCATCAGCGCGGCGATCTCGTCCTGCATGGCGAGCAGGCGGTGGTTGTGCTCCTCCAGCAGCGCCGAGGGAGCGCCCACCACGGCGGTCCTGAGGCTCTGCCCGTAGAAGCCCTCGTAGCGGACGGTGGTCCCGATCTGGAGCCGGTCGCCCTTTTCGAGGACGTCCCGCAGCTCCCGCTGCTCGAAGTAGGTCGTGGACGGCGCCGGGCCGGTCGCGATCCAGCACCCGGCGGACTCGGCGCCGAGCGAGCGCCCCTCCCGCTCGGCCGCCACCATCAGCTCCGCGCCGGTCACCGGACGCTCCGCCGCCGTGGCGAGGACCCGCTCCACCATCGCGTCCGAGACCGCCGCGGCGGCCCGCGCGAGGTCGGCGAAGTCGGCGTAGTGCAGCGCCCTCATGGCGTGGAGGTGCGCGTCGATCGGATGCGGCTCGCGCCATCGGCCGCGCAGCGCGTCCGCCAGCGAGGCGGGCAGCTCCGCCAGCCCGGCGACGCCGACGCGCGACAGGGGCGGCACCATCTCGGCTAGCGCCGACGGCCCCGCCACCTGCCAGACGTCCGCCGCGTCGCCCAGCCGGGCGCGGAAGCCCCTGGCGTCGTGCGGCCCGACGGCGAGCACGACCGGCCGCTCACCACGGCGGAGCACGACACCGGAGGGGCCGAGGGGCGGCGCCCAGCCGGTCAGGAACCGCACGTTTCCGGGCGAGTCAGCGGTCGGCCCGAGCGCGCCCGGCGCGCCGAGGACCACGATCGCGTCGAGCGCCTCGTCGTCGACCCGCCGCCACAACTCCTCCCACCGCGCGGGCAGCCGCCCCGCCGCTACCCCTCGCATGGCGGGCTCCATCCGGACTCCAGCGAGCGCAGGTGCGCGGCTCCGGCCTGGACGAACGCGACCGCGTCGGCATGGGAGAAGGGGCGTCCGGCGAACGCGGCCATGGACTCGGTGCCGCCCTCGGCCACCCTCCGCTCGCCCTCCACCGCGAGCCGGACCGTCGCGGTCAGCTCGACGGAGTTCAGATCCGGGTGCATGGCATGCCAGACCGGGTCGTACAGCTCGATCGTCAGGGGGCGCAGGTAGGGGTGGAGGCCGTCCTCGCCCCCGCCGGACTCGGCCGCCGAGGTGAGGGTCTCCAGGCTGAGGTTGGGCCGGGCCCCCGCGTCCCGCAGCACCCCGAGGAGCCCCGCCATGTCGAGCACGCCGGAGCCCACGGGCCGGAGCTGGTAGCGGATCCCGTCCTCGCCGATGCCGAGGAGGCAGTCCTTGACGTGGGTCTGCCGCACGTAGGGCGCCACCCGCCGGGCGCTCTCCAGCGGATGCTCCCCGCGCTGGAGCAGGTTCGTGGTGTCGAAGGTGATGCCGAGGACGTCCGGGCCGACGCGCTCGACCAGCCGGACCAGCTCGAACGAGGTGATCTCCTCGTGCGTCTCCAGGTTGAGGTGGACGCCGTGCTCCCGGCAGATCGGCGCGAGCAGTTCGAGGAAACGCGCGGTCTCCTCCAACTGCGCGGACCAGTCGACGTCGGTGCGGAAACGGTCGTAGGCGAACCGGCCGGGGAAGTTCTTGAAACCGCCGGTGACGACCCACAGCTCCCGGCACCCGATTTCGGCCGCCGCCCTGATCGCGTGCCGGAAACCGAGCACGGTGTCCCCGTCACCGGCCTTCCGCAAATGCGGGTGCTCGGCCATCGCGTAGGGGTTGACGTTTCCGATTCCGGCCTCAAGGTAGAGCCCGAGCTGGTCCGCGCGCCGGCGGTGCTCGGCCAGGCGCCCGGCGTCCAGGCCCGGGTCCATGTCGAAGACCGTCCGGTAGAAGACGCCGTCCAGGCCCAGCTCCTTGGCCAGGTCGAGGCGCTCGATGGCCGGGCGTCCCGTGGCGCCGGGGACCTTGCGCCCGTCGATCCCGACCCGCGTCGGCGCCGCCGTCACGCCGGCACCGCCATCGGACGGGACGCGGCCGATCGCCTGATGTGGTCGCGGCTGCGCAGCACGGCGTCCATCGCCTCCTCATGACCGAAACGGGCCGGGATCGCGGGCCGGGGCCCGCATTCGTGGACCAGGGAGGTGAACGCCGCGAACTCGGGAACGGTCAGGTCGGAATGCGACGCGACGAACTCCGGATCGCGGATCGGCAGCACCGTGACCGGCGCCGGGCCGGGAAAGTCGTCCCGCGACTCCTGGTTCTCGATCGTCAGGTTGACCGCCGGGGCGGTGCGCGCCAGCGTCGAGAGCACGTGGTCGAAATCGACCACGCCGTCCCCGCAGGACGTCAGGTCGAACCGGTAGCCGCCCTCCACCGGCGTCAGCGCGCAGTCCTTGAGCTGGGTCTGCCGCACATACGGCGCGACCCGCTCGGTCGTGAACCGCGGATGCTCCAGCCGCTGCAACGGGTTCGCCGTGTCGAAGACGATGCCCAGCACGTCCGGGCCGACGGCCTCGACCAGCGCGACCAGCTCGAACGAGGTGATCTCCTCGTGCGTCTCCAGGTTGACGTGCACGCCGAGGTCCAGGGCGATCGGACGCAGCCGCTCCAGGAAGCGGCGCGTCGCCGCGAGCTGCTCCGACCAGACCACGTCGGTGCGGAACCGGTCCCAGACGAACCTGCCGGGGTAGCCGAGCTGGTAGTTGGTCGTGGCCGCCCACAGCTCCACGCACCCGATCCGCGCGGCGGCCTCCATCATGCGGCGGAAACCGAGCAGGATGTCGCCGCCGCCCGCCGCCCTCAGCTCGGGCGCCTCCGGCGTGGCGAACGGGTTGACCTTGCCGAGCCCCGCCTCGACGTACATGCCGAGGTCGTCGGCGTGCTCGCGGATCTCCCTCAGCTCGCCGTCGTCCAGGCGCGGGCTCATGTCGAGCACGGTGCGGAAGAAGACCCCGTCGAACCCCGCCGCGCGGGCCCGGACGAGCGTGTCATGGCACCCGCCCCGCGCCGCGCCCGGGAACTTGCGCCCGTCGACCCCGACGCGCGGCGCCCACGCGGCCTCCGGGCCGAGCTCACCGTCACCCACCGGCAAGCACCCCCTCCCTCATCTGGTATTACTGGTCTTACCAGTTGCCGGGAATGTAGCAACGCCTCCCGCTCCTGTCCAGACGCGGCCGGTATGTTGCACGTGCGCCACCCGGACAGGGCGGCAGTGAGCGAAGGAGCCGAAGTGATGACGCGCCGCAGGAGCGACGCCCCCGACCTCCGGCGCGCGCCCGCGCGTCCCGGCGGCCTCCGATGAGCGCCGGAACCCAGCGCTCCCGCGTCGCCGACCAGCTGCTCCAGGACATCCGGGCCCGCCGCTACGGCCCCGGCGAGCGGCTCCCCTCGGAGCGGCGGCTGTCGGAGGCGTTCGGCGTCTCCCGCCCGGTGGTCCGCGAGGCGCTCGGCATGCTGAGCTCCCTCGGCCTGGTCGACATCCAGGTCGGGCGCGGCGCCTTCGTGACCGACAAGGACGTCGCGGTCCAGTCCGAGGACGCCCAGCGCTCCCTCATCGACGTGACCGTGATGCGCGAGGTGATCGAGTGCGGGGTGCTCGGCGTCGCGTCCCGCCGCGACCCGGGCGACCCGGAGGCCGCCGAACTCCGCGCCGCCCTCGCCGAACTCGAACGCTGCGTCGCGAACGGCACCCAGGCGACCCGCGCCGACCACCGCTTCCACCGCGCGATCGTCGCGACCGCGCGCTCCTCGACCGCCGTCCGCCTCTGGGAGGACCTGACCAGCGAGATCACCACCGTGATCAGGATCAGCCCCAACGGCACGACCATGGACGAGGCCACCCTGGAGCGCCACCGCGTCCTCGCCGACGGCGTCCTGCGCGGCGAGTTCGACCTGGCCCGCCAGGCATGCCACGACCTGCACGAGGACTACCGCGACTTCCTCCGCGACCTCCTCGGCTGACACCGTGATTGCCCGATGGGCAAAATGATCCGCTATCCGCCCCCGATGAGCGAAAACGCTTAAGGTAGATCAACTACCGGCTGTCCGACGATCAGGGGACCGATGTGACCGACCGCGAATTGGACCTCCAGACCGATATCCCGCATTCGGCCCGAATCTATGACTATCTACTCGGCGGCAAGGACAACTACCCCGCCGACCGGGCGGCGGCGGCGAACATCGTCAAGGACTGGACCGTCCTCCCGATCGGCATGCGGGCCAACCGCAGGTTCATGGCCAGGATGGCCCACCACCTCGCCGCCGACCACGGCATCCGGCAGTTCCTCGACATCGGGACCGGCCTCCCCACCACCCCGAACCTGCACGAGGTCGTCCAGTCCGTCGCCCCCGAGTCGCGAATCGTCTACGTCGACAACGACCCCATCGTGCTCGTCCACGCCCGCGCCCTGCTCACCAGCTCCCGCGAGGGCAAGACGGGCTACCTCGACGCCGACTTCCGGGACCCGGACGCGATCCTGGGCTCCACCCAGCTGCGCGAGTACCTCGACCTGAGCCGGCCCGTCGCGCTGAGCCTCATCGCGATCCTGCACTTCATCGTCGACGACGCCGAAGTACGCCGCATCATCGACCACCTCATGGCCCCCCTGGCCCCGGGCAGCATCCTGGCCCTGTCCACCACCACCTTCGACAACAACCCCGAGGTGGTGAAGGCGGGCGTGGCCGCCTACAACGCCCACGGAATCCCCACGGTGGCCCGCACCAAGGAAGTCGTGGAAACCTTCTTCAACGGCCTGGAGATCCTGGACCCGGGCGTCGTCCCCGTCCACCGCTGGCACCCCGACGAGGAGTCCTCCGCCCTGGCCGACGACCAGATAACCATCCACGGCGGCATAGCCATCAAACGCTGACCCGCACGGGTCAGAGAGCGTCCCCGTCGAGCCCCAACCTCCTCCTGCCGTAAGGCGAGAACGTGGGCGGCTCGATCCAGCCCGCGATGACCTGGGCGACCTGGGAGGGCAGCGGCATGACGGGGAGCAGGTCCCTCCCCTTGGCCCAGTTCATGAACAAGCCCTCCGTGGCCTCCACCGCCGCCACGACCATGGTGACCCTCAGCTCACCCTCTCCCCAGGTGTTCCACAGAGCCCACCCTTCCGGCCGCGCTTCCACGCCGAGTCGTTTGCACGCCGCCTGATAGGTACAGCGCATCCCGATCGGCATGGCGTCGGGACGGATGATCGCAGCCCCCGCCAGCCTGACCCGGCGGCGATCCGCCTCCTCGTCCAGGCATCCGTCCAGCGGAAAGTGGTAATAGCGCAGGACGCGGGCGAGCGCGTCGATACCGGATCGCAACGCTCCATTCGCTTCACCACCATCCCCGACTCCGGTGTCGGCTGCGGCGACAACGGCGCCGGCCAGTCTCTCGATCTCCCGCAGGTAATCGAACTCCAGAAAATCCGGCCTACCCATGGACAGATTTTCGCACCGCCCACAACATGCGCCAACCCATTTTCCGAAACCCGCGCCACCTGCCCGCGGCCGGCACCCGGGAGCCTTCGCAACTAACGCCCGGCTTCCGGCTGCCCCTAAAACATCGAAAGACCTCCCCAATCGGAATCACCCGGTTGCAAATTGATCCAGTCATGCTGTAATGACCGCATGGTGGATCTTCAGAGATCGAAAACCGTGTTCCTGGCCGGGCTCGCCACCGTCGCGTTAACAATGGTCGGAGCGCCGGTGGCCGCGAGCGCGGCCCCCTGGACCGAACGGACCATCGTCAGCCTCGACCTGCTGCCGGGCGGGACGACCAGCCGGGCGACCGCCGTCAACGACCACGGGGTCATCGTCGGCTACGGCGACACGGCGAGCGGCGAGAACCACGCCGTCCGGTGGAGCCCCGACGGGCGCGTCACCGACCTCGGCACCCTTCCCGGCAGCACCCTCAGCTACGCCTACGGAATCAACGACCATGGCGACACCGTCGGCTACGCGGACACCCCCGCCGGCGAGCGCGCCGTTCGCTGGGCTCCGGACGGAACCATCACCGATCTCGGCACCCTCCCCGGCGGCTTCAACGCCCGCGCCTATGGCATCAACGACGAGGGAAGCGTGGTCGGCGAGGTGCCGATCCGCTCCAAGACCTTCCATGCGGTGAAATGGCGGCCGGACGGAACCGTCATCGACATCGGAACAAAGTCCTCACGGTCGTCGACCTCCCCCAGCGCGATAAACAATCACGATGTCGCGGTAGGCAGGACCTACTCACCGGGCGGAGGGCACTACCAAGAAGCCGTTACCTGGCCTGCGGGGGCCGACACTTTCATCATGCTTCCCCTACTGCCCGACGGCGGCCCGCGCAGCACTGCCATGGGCGTCAACGAGAAGGGCCTGATCGTCGGCTATGCGGAGGTCAAGCCCAGCACTCCCCAGAAGAACCCCGTGCACGCGACCCTGTGGAGCCCTGGCGCCTCCGCGCCCCTCGACCTCGGCGGTCTGCCTGGCGCGGGAAATTTCAGCGCTGCGAACGATATCAACGCCGCGAACGACATCGTCGGCTCCTCGGCGACGAGTACCCATGGTGAACGCGACGCGGTGCTGTGGAAGTGGAGTAGCGACGGTTGGCTCATCGAATCGCTGCCGCAACTGGCGGGTGGCCACGAGAGCGAGGCGACGGCGATCAACGATCTCGGCGTGGTGGTCGGCGAGGCGGTCAGCGCGTCCGGCCAAAGAGTCGCAGTCCGCTGGCAATAGCATTTCGCGGCATGCCCGGCTCCTCTCGGGTGGCCGGCGTACGCCCCTTTCAGCTCGACCCTGACCGTGCGGGATCCTCCACCACCGCGCAACCAGTCCGTAGCACATCGGGTACACCGCAACAATCAGCTCTCTGGAGGATCTTCCCGCCGAAGGAGTCTCATCCTGCTCCCGCGCGAATTGCACTAGGTCAATTTTGAAGACGGTCGCCAGCGAGCACTTTTCGGATGAAACAAACCCGTGTCCGAAATGAAGGACCCCACAAGAACGTTCCGCCCCCAGGCCCGAGAGGCGCGCCACAGACTTCGTCGACCTGCACCGAATTGAGTTAGGCACCGCCATTACTCGCCGCGCCACAGTGACCGATATCCGAATTCTTGCCACACCCCCGAGCGGCCGCCACAACTTGCCAAGATCACCCGGTTGCAAATTGATCCAGTCATGCTGTAATGACCGCATGGTGGATCTTCAAAGATCGAAAACCGTGTTCCTGGCCGGGCTCACCACCGTCGCGTTAACAATGGCCGAACCGGCGGTGGACGCGAGCGCGGCCGCCTCGTCCGAAGGGGCCATCATCAGGCTCGACCTGCTACCGGGCGGGACGACCAGCCGGGCGACCGCCGTCAACGACCGCGGGGTCATCGTCGGCTACGGCGACACGGCCAACGGCGAGAACCACGCCATCCGCTGGAACCGCCGCGGCCGCGTCACTGACCTCGGCACCCTTCCCGGGGGAGCCCACAGCTACGCCTACGGAATCAACGACCATGGCGACACCGTCGGCTACGCGGACAATGCCGACGGTAGCGAACGCGCCGTACGCTGGGCTCCAAACGGAGCCATTACCGACCTCGGCACGCTCCCCGGCCGCACCGCCAGCTACGCATTCGGAATCAACGACGAGGGAAGCGTGGTCGGCGAGGTGCCGATCCGGCCCAAGATCTACCACGCGGTGAAATGGCAGCCGGACGGCACGATCATCGACCTCGGCACGACATCTCCGCGGGGGTCGACCGCCGCCGACGCGATCAACGACGACGGCGTCGTGATCGGCAGGACCTTCACGGTGGGCACCGGGAATTTCGTCAATGCCGGCACCTGGCCCGCAGGGGCCACCACGGTCACCCTGCTCCCGCCGCTGCCCGACGGAGGCCCGCGCAGCAACTCCGGGGGCATCAATGACAAGGGTCTGATCGTCGGCTATGCGCAGTCCAGGCCCGGCCCTCCTCCCATATATGCCATTCACGCGACGCTGTGGAGCCCCGGCGCCTCCGCGCCCACCGACCTCGGCGTTCTCCCCGGCGGCAGCGACTACAGCGTCGCGAACGGCATCAACAACGCCGGCACCATCGTCGGCATCTCGGCGACGAGCACTCCCGAGGACCGTGGCGCGGTCCTGTGGAAGCGGAGGAAGGGCGGGTGGCACATCGTGCCGCTGCCGCAATTGCCAGGCGGCCGGTACAGCGAGGCGACGGCGATCAATAATGCCGGTGAGGTGGTCGGCGAAGCGTCCACCGCGTCCGATCAGAGCATCGCGGTCCGCTGGAAATAGCGATCCCGACACCGCCCGAAGCCGACTCACCCTCGTGGTCGAGGCCACCAGTATGAGACGGCTCGGGCCCTCGGGGGGCGGCACCCCGCCGAGCCCTACACGCCGCAGGACGCGCGTGGGGCACTGCACGACCGGGATCCAGCCGCGGGACGTCAGGCGTCCTACGGAGTACTCAAGGACGACCGCCTGCTCGGCGCCCTGGGCTGATGATCGACGGTCCGGACAGCGCCGAACTCGCCTAACGGGGTGCGGCCGGAAAGCCGTCGCCGAGGATTGGCCCTGCGCGGGATCAACGCGTTGACCCGCTGGACGCACAACGAACTGGGCATAAGCCGGATCTGGCTTGAGGCCGACCCCGACAACTCCCCCTCGCTGAGCCCGGCCGACCGAGCTGGCTACCAAAACGAAGAACGTATGCCTCACCACTGCCGTACCTGGACCACGTCCGACCCGGACGACAGCATCTGGCATGACTGCATGATCTGGGCGCATACGGCGTCCGCGCTCTGGAGGTGCTAGCGGCCCAGCGCCGAGAGCACCGGGACGCGATCAACGTCCGAGATGGCCGGTACGGCATGCTTTCCTGGATGATGCCGGAGTTGAGGACGTGATCGGGCAGGTCGAACTGCTCGGCCTGGCCGCTGGAGCGTTGATCGCGATGGTGACGGCTCCGGTCGGGGTGTCCGGAGCGGTGTTCCTGCTTCCGGTCCAGCTCAGCCTGCTGGGCGTCCCCAGTCCCGCGGTCACCCCGACCAACCTGCTGTTCAACGTGGTCTCCGGTCCCGGCGCCCTGGCCCGCTACCACCGCGAGGGCGGTCTGGGCGGCCCGCTGACCCGGCTGCTGATCGCCGGGACGCTCCCCGGCGTCGTCGCCGGCGCGGTCATCCGGGTCTTCGCCGTCCCGGGACCGTCGGTCTTCCGCGTCCTGGTCGGCCTGTTGCTGCTGCCGCTCGGGCTGTGGCTGTGCGCCCGGACCCTGCGGCCACGCCATCACCCGTCCGGCCAGCCGTCCACCCGCTTCATCACCGCGCTCGCACTGGCGGTCGGCACCGTCGGCGGCGTCTACGGCATCGGCGGCGGCTCCATCCTCGGGCCCATCCTGGTCGGCCGCGGCATGCCCGTCGCCCAGGTCGCCCCGGCCGCGCTGGCTTCGACCTTCCTGACCTCGGCGACCGGCGCCGCGACCTACGCCGCGCTCTCCCGCACCGCCCCCGGCGACATCGCTCCCGACTGGTCCCTCGGCCTGACCTGCGGCCTCGGAGGTCTGGCCGGCGGATATCTCGGCGCGGTCCTGCAACCCCGGCTTCCCGAGACCGCCCTACGCCTCACACTGGGCCTTCTGGCCACCGCGCTGGCGGCGCTCTACCTCCTCCAAACGCTCACCTGATCGGCGCCGCCGTCGGCGGCTGCGGCGGCGCGGCGGGCGAGGTCGGCGAACGCCGTGCGCAGCTCGGAGGGACCGATGACTTCGATGCTCGCGTCGAATCGGGCGAGGCTCGCGGCCAGGCCGGGCCACGACCAGGCGCCGAGCCGAACCCGGCAGCGGTCGTCACCCAGGGCGGTGACGGTGCCGTCGCGCGCGAACGGCACCACTTCCGCGGCCGGCAAGTGCACGATCACTTCCCCTTGGCAGGGCCATCGGTCGGCAGTCCCGTCGGATCCTTTGAACCTGGCCGCCAGAAATGCCGCGGGGTCGTCGCCGGGAAGCCGGCGCGGGACGAACCGGGGTCCGTTCGGAGTGCGCGGCGTGATCCGGTCGACGCGGTAGACACGCCAGTCGTCGCGGGCCGGTACCCACGCGATCAGGTACCAGCGTCCCAGGCGCGCCAGCAGGTGGTGGGGCTGCACGCTGCGCGGCACCGGATCGTCCTGGCCGCCGGTACGGCCTGACGAGGCGTAGTCGAACCGCAGCTCCTCCCGCGCGTTGAGGGCGGCGGCGATGGCGAGGAGCACGGCCGCCCTCGCCGGGCCGTCACCCTCGCGCGGCGCGGGAGCGACGACCGTCGGTTCGAAGGCGTCCAGCCGGGCCCGGAGCCTGGCGGGCATGACCTGGCTGATCGTGGTGAGCGCCTGGGCGGCGGCATCGTCGATGCCCGCACCCAACTGCGGGGCACCGCGCAGCGCGATCGCCAATGCCACGACCTGATCGTCGTCGAACAGCAGCGGCGGCAGATGAGCACCGGCGTCGAGCCGGTAGCCGCCGTCCGGCCCCTTGATCGCGCGGACGGGATAGCCGAGGTCGCGGAGCCGGTCCACATCACGCCGCACGGTACGGGCGCTGACCTGCAGCCGCTCGGCGAGGAGCTCCCCCGGCCAGTCCCGGCGTGCTTGCAGGAGTGACAGGAGCGACAACAGGCGGCGGGACGTCGATGACGCGGAACTGGTCGGCATGACCTGACCGTAACCGCAGAAGAGGACATTCTCTGTCCGCTACTGATGTGACACTCCGCAGACGGTTCCGAAGTCATTCGTAGAGGAGCAACCCATGTCGTTCACCACGACCGCCCACCTGAACTTCCACGGCCAGGCCCGCGAGGCGCTGGAGTTCTACCAGTCGGTCTTCGGCGGGAAGGTCACCATCGCCACCTACGGCGACTTCGGCATGCCCGAGGACGTGCCGGGCAGCGGCGACGTCGTCTTCGGCCAGGTCGTCGGCGACAACGGCTTCCAGGTGATGGCCTACGACGTCCCCGGCCGAAGCGAGCCCACGCCGGCGGGAAGGACCACGCGTGAGAACGGGATGACGATCACCACCGAGAAGTTCTTCCTGTCCGTCCGCGGCGAGACGGTCGACGAGGTCGGCGCCCTTTGGGAGGGCCTCTCGGTCGGCGCCCACGTCATCGCGGCCTACGGGCCCGCGCCCTGGGCTCCCGCGTTCGGCATGCTCACCGACCGCTTCGGCGTCACCTGGATCCTCGACGTCGCAGCCGCCTACTGAGGCGGCCGCGACCCGGCGCGCAACGGCCACGGGGAGAGCGCGGGCATCGTCCACCAGCGCGACACCGGCCCATCTCGGACGTAGCCGAACGTCACGCCGGCCTATGGACGCAGTGACGAGGGCTGTCCGCGCCTCCCCGTGGCCCGGCGGAAGTGAGCGCACGATCCCCACCGATAAGTACGACTGAAGTGTTCGCCCATAAATACTAAATGGAACTTTCCATCCCAGGTGGGGATGCTGGACGGATGTTCGCGCGCATCCTCTCCCCCCACATCCTTGCTCTGACCGGCACCGTGGTGCTGTGGGCCTCGGCCTTCCCCGCCATCCGGGTCGGTATCGACGGCCTGGGCGTGGCGGCGCTGTCGTTCCTGCGGATCGCGATCGCGGCCGTCGCGCTGCTGCTGGTGGCGCCGCTGGCGAAGGTCCGGCTGCCCCGGCGTCGCGACCTTCCCATGGTCGCCTTGTGCGGGGCCACCGGCATGACCGCCTACCAGATCCTGCTCAACTGGGGCGAGGTCGAGGTGGCGGCCGGGACGGCGAGCCTGCTGATCGCGATCGCGCCCGTCTTCAGCGTGCTGCTGGGAAGCTTCTTCCTCCAAGAGGGGCTGAGCCGCGACATCACCCTCGGCAGCGTCGTCGCGATCGCCGGCGCGGCCATCGTCAGCCTCGCCGCGGGCACCGACGGTTTCACCGTCTCCGCTCTCATCGTCCTGGCCGCCGCCGTCGTCCAGGGGGTGTACCACTTCGCCACCAAACCCCTGCTGCGCCGCTACACCGGCCTGGAGGTCGCCACCTACGCGATGGTCGCGGGCACCCTCTTCGCTCTGCCGCTGATCCCCGCCACCTGGCACGCGACCCTGGACGCCCCGGCCGACGCGCTGGCCTCCGCCGCCTACCTGGGGCTGCTCCCCTCCGCGCTCGGCTTCGTCATCTGGGCCTACGCCGTCGCCCGCCTGCCGCTCGCGGCGTCCACGGCCGCCCTGTACCTGGTGCCGCCGGTGGCCCTGGTCATCTCCCTCATCTGGCTGGGCGAGGTGCCCCACCCCATCGAGCTGGTGGGCGGCGCGGTCACCGTCGCCGGAGTGATCCTGATCAACCGGCGCAAGCAGGCACAGCCCCCCTCCGCCCCCGAGGACGCGCACAAGGCCACCTCGGAGCATCCCGTATCGACGCGGTGAAAGCGCCGGTCACATGGCATTCTCTAGGCGCTCGCGAACAACCCGCAGCTCGAACCGGGCAAGGAGTCGTCCGTGCTAGACGTACGCCGCCTGCGCATCCTCCAGCACCTCGCCGCCTACGGGACCGTCGCGGCCACCGCGGAGGCCCTGCACCTGACCCCGCCGGCCGTCTCCCAGCACCTCGCCGCCTTGCAGAAGGAGGCCGGCATGCCCGTGGTGGAGAAGCACGGCCGCACACTGCGGCTGACCGCGGCCGGGGAACTGCTGGTGGCCCACGCCGAGATCATCCTGGCGGAACTCGCGGCAGCCGAATCCGGCCTGGCCGCCCTGCGGAGCGGTCGGCACGGCATCGTGCGGATCACCGCCTTCGCCTCCGCGGCCCGCGCACTCGTCGCTCCCCTGTGGCAACGCCTCGCCGGCACCGATGCCGCGTCGGCCCTGTCGCTGCGACTGTCCGTCCAGGAACCCGACCAGGCCCTGGACGAGCTGCGCAAGCGCTCCACCGACCTCGCCCTCGTCCACAGCTACACCGTGCTGCCGCGCAGCTTCCCCGCCGCGTGCGAACAGACCGTCCTCATGGAGGAACCGGTACTGCTCGCCCTCCATCCCCGCCAGGCCGAGGCACTGGGACTGACCACCGGGCAGCCAGCGGACCTGTCCCGGACGTCACATCTGCCGTGGCTGACCCCAGGCCCGGAGACCTCCTGCTACGAGATGATCCAACGTGCCTGCGGCGCGGCCGGTTTCGTCCCCGACATCAGGACCCGCAGCAGCGACTTCTCCGTGCTGACGGCCCTGGTGGCGGCGGGAGCGGGCGCCGCCCTCGTCCCCCGGATGGCGCTGCCGGACACCGCCGCGTCCCTCAGCCTCCACCCGCTGCTCCATCCGGTATCCCGCACCATCTTCACCGTGAGCCGCGCGGGAACCGGAAAGCACCCTGACCTGCGACGCGTCCTGGACCTGCTCCGCGACCCGCCCCCCGACCCTGACGACACACCGTCCGGCTGACCGCCGACATCAGACGTGCAGGACGCCTGACCAGATCTGCGCGCCCCTGGGGAGCCCCTCCCGGCGTTCCCCGAGACCGGGAGAACCGCATCCGGGGCAGCGATGATCGGCAGCGACCTCAGGTGCGGAACGCGAGGCGAAGTCCGCGCACCTCACAAGGCGGAGACATCACCCCTGTCTTTTCGGCAGGCCGCCATTCCCGTCCGCCCCCTGAGGGCCCACCGTCCGGAGCCCGACGGCGTCTCGACTCACTGGTCAGTGGAATTCAGCGCGTAGGTCCATGGCGCGCTTATGCGGTGGAAACACTGGGTGCTGTTACCTGGTCCCCGCGCCGGGGCGACCCCGGTCGCAGCGGCACCGCCACCTTCCGCCGGCGGGTATGTGACACAGAAGGCGAGACCTCGTCATGGCATTCGCTGGGCCGAGCGGCACCCCCGACGAACTCTTCAAGGCCGGCAGGTTC
The DNA here is from genome assembly GCF_009733595.1 of Actinomadura litoris. Lineage (GTDB taxonomy): Bacteria > Actinomycetota > Actinomycetes > Streptosporangiales > Streptosporangiaceae > Spirillospora > Spirillospora litoris. Next base: position 36,308 of record NZ_WOFH01000008.1, read on the forward strand.
AAGGAGGCCGACCGGGGTTACGAGCAGGTACTTGAGGGCGATCCGGACAACGCGCATGCGTATGCGCAGCGCGGCTACATCGCTCTTCTGTCCAACGGCTTCGCCGACGCCGAAAGGTTTCTGACCAGGGCCGTCGACCTGGCGCCCGGCGACAGCGCCTCGAAGGAGCGGCTGGCGGACTGTTTCGTGCGGCAGGACCAGCTGGGCCGGGCCGTGCCGCTACTGCGCGCGGCCGGACGCGAGGCAGCGGCAAAGCAGTACGAGAGCGTGACCGGGACGCCGTTCGAGATACGCGGACCCCGATCGACACGCCTCCCCATCGACTTTCGGTATCCCATCCCCCTGGTCAGGGCATCGGTGAACGGGGCCGAACCGGTGGCGTTCACCATCGACACCTACGCATCGCTGGCGCTCACGATGGAGACGGCGGAGAAGGCCGGTCTCCGCGCCGTGGCCACCAGTACCGGCAGGAACCCCCAAGAGACCTTCACCATCTATCACGGCATCGTCGATTCGTTCAGGGTCGGGGAGTTCGAGCTGCGCAACGTCCCGGTCCTGTGGCATAAGGCCGAGATGCCGCACCCCCTGGGCGTCCCGCAACCGAACGGCGCCTTCGGAACGACCGTCTTCTATCATTTTCTTACCACGATAGATTTTCCGAACAACGCGCTCGTCCTGCGCCGGAAGACCAAGGCGCAGCTCAGGGAGTTCCGCTCCGAAGCCGAGCGGGCAGGCGCCGACCGCCTGCCGTTGTGGCTGGTGAACACCCACTTCCCCTGCACGTTGGGGAGTCTGAACGGCTACGGGCCGAAGGTCGCCTCCGTCGACCTCGGCGCCGAAGGAGCCATCCAAGTCGGCACGAGACCCGAGGTGGCCGAGCGCGCGGGCCTGCGGCCCGACCATGACCGCCCCGCAGTGTTCGCCACGGCGGAAGCCACCTACCCCTTCGTGGCGCCGAAGGCAGGCGTGGGGAACGCCGTCGCACGAGATGTATACGGATGGGTCTCCGAGAACTTCGGGTTCGACGAGCGATTCGGCTTCGAGACGATCGGAAACTTCTCGCAAGAATTCTTCAAGGAGTTCAGCATCACTTTCGATTACGCCGGGATGAACCTCTACATATCGAGCAGGTAGCCGTGCAAGCTGCCCAACTGAAGGTGAGGCCACTCCATGGACGTCGGAACTCCCGGCGAAAGTCCTGACGAGCTGTTCAAGACCGGAAGGTTCGAGAAAGCCGACGAGGGCTACGCGAGGATCCTTGAACGAGCGCCGAACGATCCGCGCGCCAACGCGCAGCGAGGCTATATCGCGCTGCTGTCCAACAGGTTCGCCGACGCCGAGAGGTTCCTGATGAAGGCGGTCGACCTGGCACCCGCCGACGCGTTCTCGAAGCAGCAGCTCGCCGACTGCTACGTGCGGCAGGACCAGCTCACCCGGGCGGCGCCGCTGCTGAGAGCCGCCGGTCTCGAAGGCTACGCCAGGCAGTACGAGAGCGTGACCGGCACACCGAACGAGGTACACGGTCCGCAGCGCACACGGATTCCCTTCACGACGCTCAACCCGGGGCCCACCATCGAGGCCGCGGTGAACGGGGTCGAGTCGGGGACGTTCGGTCTCGACACCGGTGCGCCGCTGGCCCTCACGACGGAGACGGCGAAGAAGGCCGGTCTGCGCGCGGTGTCGACCAGCAAGGGCCGGAACCCTCAGGAGACCTTCACCATCTACCACGGCATCGTCGACTCATTGCGAATGGGCGACATGGAGCTCCGCAACGTCCCGGCGGTGTGGCATAACGCCGAGATGCCGCACGCCCTCGGGGTCGGCCAGCCCGAAGGCGTCATCGGGACCACGGTCTTCTACCATTTCCTGGCCACGATGGATTTCGCGAACCAGGCACTGATCCTGCGGCGGAAGACGGCGGCACAGCGACAAGCGTTCCGCGTCGAGGCGAAGCGGGCGGGCGCCGAACGCCTGCCGCTTTGGCTCGCGGACACCCACATGCCCCACACGCTGGGCAGCGTCAACGGCTATGGCCCCGGACTGGTCGGTCTCGACACCGGGGTCGAGGGGGCCATCCAGGTCGGCACCGACGAGCAGACGGCCGAGCTGGCGGGTGTGCGGCTGGACTACGGCCGTCCGGTCACCTTCGCCGGAGCGGACGAGACCTACCCCTTCGTCGCCCCCGTGGTGAGCCTGGGACGCGCGGTCTCGCGGAACGCCTACGGTGTCGCCGTCCGAAGGTCGGGGCTCGACGACCGCCTTGGATTCGAGACGATCGGCAACTTCTCGCAGGAGTTCTTCAAAGCCCTCGCCGCCACATTCGACTATGTCGAAATGGACCTCTACATCACGGGAGGCGGACAACAATGAGCGAAAGCAGCACCGACCGGCGGAGCTTCCTCCGCCAGGCCGGGCTGACCGTCGGCGCCGCCACCGCCCTTCCGCTTCTGGGCGCCCAGCGAGCCGGAGCAGCCACATGGGGGCCGGAGGACGCCGCCACAGGATCGCATGCTGATCGGCTCTTCCGTGCGGGCAGGTTCGAAGAGGCAGACCGAGGCTACGCGCGGATTCTGCGCGGTGACCCCGACAACGCGCATGTCCATGCACAGCGAGGCTATATCGCACTGTTGTCCAACAGATTCACCGATGCCGAGAAGTTCCTGACAAAGGCGGTGGGCCTGGAGCCCGGCGACACGTTCTCGAAAGAGCGGCTCGCGGACTGCCATGTACGGCAGGACCGCTTCGCGCAGGCGGTGCCGCTACTGCGGGCGGCCGGCAAGGAGGCGTATGCCGAACAGTACGCCAGCCTGTCCGGCACACCGTACGAGGTACGCGGCGCCCAGAGCACACGGCTCGCGTTCACCGCCCTCAACCCGATGCCTCTGGTGGAGGTCTCGGTGAACGGGGCCCCGGCCGCACAGTTCATCCTCGCCACCGGGGCACCCTTGGCGTTCACGATGGACACGGCCGAGAAGGCCGGGCTGCGCGCGGTGGCCACCAGCACCGAGACCGTCGGCTATCAGGCGGTCACCATGCATCACGGCGTGGTGGGATCCCTGCAATTCGGCGGCATCGAACTGCGCAACGTCCCGGTCGTCTGGCACGACGGCGAGCAGCCCCACCCCCTGGGGCAGCGGCAGCCGGCGGGCACCCTCGGCACGTCGCTCCTCTACCATTTCCTGGCGACGGTGGACTTCGGCAACAGGGCCCTCACGTTGCGGCGGAAGACCGGAGCGCAGCTGAACGAGTTCCGAGCCGAGGCCAGGCGCGCCGGAGCCGATCGCCTGCCGTTGTGGCTGGCCGACGCCCGCCTTCCCTGCACGCTGGGAGGTCTCAACGACCACGGGCCGAAGGTCGTCACCCTCGACACCGGAGTCGAAGGGGCGGCGGGCGCGGTGTCCGTCATCACGACCGAGGCGACAGCCGAACGGGCGGGTATACGCATGGATCACAAGCGGCCGAACGTGTACGGCGCCAAAGAGGATGCCACGCCGTTCATCGTGCAGAGGCCGAGCATCGGAAGGATGACGGCACGGAACCTCTACGGGTTCGCACTCAAACAGCCGCTGTTCGATGAACGCATCAGGTTCCAGACGCTGGGCAACTTCACCCTTGAATTCCTGAAGCCCTTCGCCCTCACCTTCGACTACGCCAATATGCACCTCTACGTTTCCCACAAATAGCCGGCCGGATACGGATGGCTCTCCGTGCTGTTCAGCCGTCGATCGCGAAGCCCATCGCGACGGCGGCGGTGACCACGATCTGGCCAGGTGCGAAGTCCTCCTCTACACCGCCGCTGACTCCGCCGTGGCTGTAGGTCTTCAGGCGTTCGGGATCAACGTCCTCGATGTGCAGGACCCTGCCGAGCTCGATCCCCGCTGCTTCGGCGTAGAGTTCGGCCTTGGCGCGGGCCGCGCCGACAGCGTCCCGGCGTGCCTGTGCGCGGAGGGCCCGTTTGGTCCGGACGTCGAACTCGATCCCGTTGATTCGATCAACTCCGGCGTCGACGATCTCGGTCATCAGCTGCTGTAGCGATTCGATCGCCGCTGTCTCGATCTCGTAGTCGGCCTCGCATTTGAAACCGGCCTTTCTGCGCGTCTCAAGGGCAGGGCTGTATTCGTAGTGCGTGGCGAGTTTGAGGTGGGACGGCGCGACACCCGCGTCCGGAATCTGATGCGAGCGCAGCACGGCACGGAAAGCAGTGATCACTCTCTGCGCCGCCTGGAACGCCTCGGCAGGGGACTGTTCTATGCAGGCGAGTTCGACCTTCACTCGCGCGAAGTCGGGCTCGGCCGCGATGGTGGCGGCGCCGAACGTCGCCACACCCCAGGGTTCAGAGATCTTCGGGTCGTTGAGCACGGTGGCCTCCATCGTCAGGATCAGAGATATGAAGCTCGGACAACTGCGCAAGCGCGGTTGATGGCGTTTGCGATCCACGTTGTTCTGGTGCGGGAGCACCAGAACAACCGCGCGGCCTAGTCCCGCCGCACCAGCAGAAGTCGATGGCCGGCGACGATGCCCCGCACCACGCCAAGAGGGAAGTGTTGGAGGCACGCGAATCTCACGCGTGTCCCCTCACCTCACAGCGTACGGAGTGATCAGCCTATGACGACGGTTCCTTCCCGGACCGGGCGATGGAAGCACCGGCGCCGAAATGTCAGTGGCCTGTGGCGATGAACGGAACATCTACGCCCGAGTCCGTGAGTTCCCCTGCCCGCGTCGGAGGACTTTCGATCGGTGCCCTTGGCGTTCTCGCGCTCGCTCTCGGCTCCCTGCAATCGGTGGTGGAGCCCTCGCTCCCACTGCTGCAACGTGAACTGGACGTCAGCCCGGCCGAAGGCGCTTTGATCGGCAACACCTTACTCATCACCGGCGCGGTCGTCACACCCGTCGCGGGCAAACTCGGCGACCGTTACGGCGGAAAGCGCGTGCTGGTCTGGTTGATGGCCGTGGTCTCGGCCGGCGGGCTTCTGGCCGGCCTGGCACCGAGCCTGCCGGTGTTGCTGCTCGGCCAGGTTTTGCAGGGCGTCATGGTGGGTGTGCTGCCCCTCTCATTCATCCTGGTGCGCAAGCATCTCCCGGCCGGGCGGTCGCAGGTGGCGATCGGGCTGGTCGCCGCACTGTTCACGGCGGGCGGAATGGTGGGGACGCTGTTCGCGGGCCCGCTCGCCGAGGGACTGTCCTGGCATTGGATGTTCGCGCTGCCGACGATCGCGGTCATCGCGTCGACATTGGCGGTGATCCGGCTGATGCCGCACGATCCGCCGGTCCGGTCGGGCGACAGGCTCGACTGGCCGGGCGTGGTCCTGCTGAGCGGCACGTTGCTCGTGTTCATGCTCGGGCTCGTGACGATGACGGACGCCGACGCGTCGCGGTCGGCAGTCGGCCTGGTCGTGGTCGCCGTGGTCGCGTTCGGGACCGGTTGGGTCGTCGTGGAACGCCGGGCCTCCTCGCCCATGGTCGATCTCCGCATGCTGGCGAAGCCCGCGATCTGGACTTCATGTCTGTTCACCTTCATCATGACCACCGGCTTCGGGATGGTGCTCATCCTGCTCCCGCAGCTGTTCGCGGTGTCGGGCGACGGATACGGCTTCGGAGCCGATACCACCGCCATCGGACTCCTCCTGCTGCCCGGCGCCATCGCCGGGGCGGTGAGCGACTCGGTCGGCGGAATCGCGGCGCGGCGTTTCGGCCCGCGTCCCGTGGTCATCGCGGGCGCCGTGGTCACGACGGCGACGATGGTCGCCCTCGTGTCCCTGCACGACGCCGAATGGCAACCGGTGCTCGCGAAGGTGCTGGTCGCGCTCGCCACGGGCGCCGGAACCACCGCGCTGCTCGCAGGCACCGCCACCGCCGTCGAGCCCAAGGACACCGGCATCGCCACCAGCCTGCTCGTGGTGACACGCGTGATCGGGGTCGCCCTGGGAGCCCAGATCGGCGGCGCGATCCTCGCCGCCGATGACGATCCGATGACGGGGCGGCCGACCGAGTCGGCTTTCGTCACAGGTTTCGCCGTCGCCGGTCTCGTCGCGGCGTTGCCGCTGGTCGTTGTCCTCATCACGAAGAAGGGAGCCCGGTCATGACATCTGCCGGTTCGTCGAGGGGTGCGACCGCCACCGCCGAACGCAGAGTCCTGATCTCCGGTGCCGGTGTCGCCGGACCCGCGCTCGCGTACTGGCTGCACCGCTCCGGATTCGCGGTCACCGTGGTGGAGAAGGCACACGGACCGCGCGACGGCGGTTACCCGATCGACATCCGAGGCACCGCGACGGAGGTCGCCAGGCGGATGGGCATCCTGCCCCGGCTACGTGAGGCGCACATCGACACACGTCGCTGCACCTTCCTCAACCCCGACGGCAGCGTATTGGCCTCGGTCGTCCCGCACGCCATCGCCGGCAGTGCCGAGGGACAGGACGTCGAGGTGACCCGAGGCGATCTCGCCACGATCCTCTACGGCGTGGTCCGCGACGACGTGGAGCTTCTGTTCGACGACTCCGTCGACACCCTCGACCAGTCCGCCCAAGAGGTCGAGGTCACTTTCCGGAGCGGCGAACAGCGGACGTTCGACCTGGTATTCGGCGCCGACGGCATGCACTCACATACCCGGCGAATTCTGTTCGGCCCCGAAGAACGGTTCCACCGCTACCTCGGCTACTGCTTCGCCATCTTCACCATGCCGAACACCTTCGGGCTCTCCCGGGAAATCATGCTGTGGAACAGCCCCGGAAAGACCGCGGCCCTCTACGCCGTCGGCGACGACGAAGTGCACGCCTTCTTGAACTTCCATCGCCCAGAGCCGCCGTCCGACGCCCTCCGGAACCCCGAGGCCCAACGGGACCTGGTCGCGACGGCCTTCGCGGGCGCGGGTTGGAAGGTCCCCGGCATGGTGGACGCCATGCGCGACGCCGATGACCTGTTCTTCGATACCGCAGCCCAGATCCGGATGCCCCAGTGGTCCAAGGGCCGCGTCGCACTCGTCGGCGACGCCGCGTACGCACCCTCGTTCCTCACCGGACAGGGCACGAGCCTCGCACTGGTCGGCGCCTACATGCTCGCCAGCGCCCTGGCCGCGAACCGGGACCACACCACCGCCTTCGCCGCCTACGAACACGGCCTCCGCGAGTTCGTCACCATGAACCAGGCCCTGGTCGACAACGGCGCGGCCACGCTGTTCCCCACCACGGCGCAGGCCCTGGAACAACGCAACGCCAGGCTGCGCGACCTCGTCACGATGCCCGCGCGAACGGCGCCACCGGCCCACTCAGCCCTCACACTGCCCGAATTCACCCCGACACCCTGATCCCTCGGTGGCGTGCTGGCGGTCGGCGGTGTCTCGGACGGTCTCGACGAGTCGCGGTATTCCTCGCGGATCCAGCACCACCACCGCGACCGCCGGACGCCAGAGGCTCCTCTGGTCGTGACGTGCGCTCGGCGCTTGGACGGACGCGAGGCGGCCACCGAATCGGGCGGTGATCTGGGGTTAGGTTAGGCTTTCCTCGCTTGATGGGTCGTTCTGGAGGAAATGTGCTGCCGCTCGGACGTGACGGACGTGGATGAGCACGCTGCTTGAGCAGCGTCCCGTCAACGGGACGGCGCCCGTCCGGCGCGGGCGAGTCCTGGGGCTCGGCCTGCTCGTGCTGGTCGTCGCCGTCGCGGGGGCCGCGTCGCTGGCCGTCGGCGCGCGGGCGTTGAGTCCCGCCGAGGTGTGGCGCGGGCTGTTCGCGGGGCCGGACGCCGACCAGCGGCTCTCCGAGATCAGGCTCATCGTGCAGACGGTGCGGGTGCCCCGGACGGTCCTCGCCGTCGTGGCGGGCGTCGCGCTCGGGGTCGCCGGGGCGATGGTCCAGGGCTGCACGCGCAACCCGATCGCCGACACCGGCCTGCTCGGGGTGAACTCCGGCGCGTCGGTCGCCGTGGTGGCGGCGATCTCCGTGTTCGGTCTCGCCGACCCGCTCCAGTACGTCTGGTTCGCCTTCGCGGGCGCCGCCGTCGCGGGCGTCGTCGTGTTCGGGCTGGCGAGCATCGGACGCGGCGCGGGCAACCCGCTGACGCTCGCGCTGGCCGGGCAGGGCGTGACGGTGTTCCTGGCGGCGATGACCACGGCGATCTCGCTCCAGGACAAGGCGGCGCTGAACGCGTGGCGGTTCTGGAACGCGGGCACGGTCGCGGGCGCGGGGTTCGCGGTGATCTGGCCGGTGACCGCGTTCGTCGTGGTCGGGCTGGTGCTGGCCGCCGTCACGCTGCCCGCGATCAACCTGCTCGACCTGGGCGACGACGTGGCGCGCGGGCTCGGGGTGAACGTGGCCCTGCACCGGACGCTCGGCATCGCCGCCATCACGCTGCTGGCGGGCGCGGCGACGGCCGCGTGCGGGCCGATCGCCTTCCTCGGGCTCATGGTGGCCCACGTGTCCCGGCACCTGACCGGCCCCGACCACCGCTGGCTGGTGCCCTACGCGGGCCTGCTCGGCGCCGCCGTCCTGCTGGTCTGCGACATCGTCGGACGCCTGGTCGTCCGGCCGGGCGAGTTGGAGGCGGGCATCGTCGTCGCCCTCGTCGGCGCGCCGTTCTTCGCGGCCCTGGTGTGGCGCGGAAGGTTCAGGAGCGCATGACCGGGACGGACGCGAGGCCCGCCATGGCGCCGGGTGTGCGGCTCGGCCGCGTGTCGTTCGTGTGGCGGCCGTGGCCGGTGCTCGTCACGCTGCTGCTGGCGGCGGCGGCCTTCCTGGTGTTCTGCCTGTCGATCAGCTTCGGCGACTTCACCATCGCCCTCCCCCGCGTGATCGCCACGATCACCGGGCGGGGCGAGCGCGTGGACGAGTTCGTCATCATGGACCTGCGGCTGCCGCGCGCCCTGGCCGGGCTCGTGGCGGGGATCGCGCTCGGGTTGTCGGGGGCGATCACGCAGTCGCTCGCGCGCAACCCGCTGGCCAGCCCGGACGTCCTCGGCATCACCACCGGCGCCGGCGCGGTCGCGGTGTTCCTGGTGACGGTGTCGGGCGGGACGACCGCCGCGATCATGAGTTCGGTGGGCCTGTCGGCGGCGGCGCTGGCGGGCGGGCTCGGTACGGGCGTGCTGGTGTACGTCCTGGCGTGGCGGCGCGGGATCGACGGGATGCGGCTCGTCCTGATCGGCATCTCGGTGAGCGCGGTCATGCAGGCGATCACGAACTGGCTGCTGGTCACGGCCGACATCCGCGACGTCGCCCGCGCCCAGGCATGGCTGGTCGGCTCGCTGGCCGACCGGACGTGGAACGAGGTCTGGGTGGCGACGTGCTGCGGGCTCGCGCTGCTCGCCGTCGTGGCGGCCGCGTCCTTCCAGTTCAAGCCGATGCACTTCGGTGACGAGATCGCGGCGGGCCTCGGCGTCCGGCACGGCCGGGTGCGGGCGGTCCTGCTGCTGTGCGCGGTGCTGCTGGCCGGCGTGGCGGTGAGCGCGGCGGGCCCGGTCCCGTTCGTCGCGCTGGTGGCGCCGCAGGCGGCGATGCGGCTGGCGCGCCGTCCGACGCCGCCGCTGGTGGCGTCCGGGCTGGTGGGCGCGCTGCTGCTGAACGGCTCGGACGTGCTGGCGCGGACAGCGCTGCCGGTCGCGCTCCCGGTCGGCGTGGTCACCGCCGCGATCGGCGGCCCGTTCCTGGTCTACCTGCTGGTGCGGGCGAACCTCAGAAAGGCGGCATGACGGTGGACGAGCGGGGCGGGGCGGCGCGCGGCCCGCGGCTGGCGGCGCGGGAGGTCTCCGTCGGGTACGGCGGACGGACGGTCATCGACGGCCTCGACGTGGCGATCCCGCCGGGGGTGATCACGACGATCATCGGGCCCAACGGCTGCGGCAAGTCGACGCTGCTCCGGACGCTGTCCCGGCTGCTCAAGCCGTCCGCGGGAACCGTCGTGCTGGACGGCGCGGACATCACCGGACTCAAGGCCAGGGACGTCGCGAGGAAGCTCGGCCTGCTCCCCCAGGCACCGGTCGCGCCGGAGGGGCTGACGGTGGCCGACCTGGTCGCCAGGGGCCGCCACCCGCACCAGAGCTGGCTGCGGCAGTGGTCGTCGGACGACGCCGACGTCGTCCGGCGCGCGCTGGAGATGACCGGGGTCGCCGACCTGGCGGACCGTCCCGTCGACGCGCTGTCGGGCGGGCAGCGCCAGCGGGTCTGGATCTCGATGACGCTGGCGCAGGGCACCGACCTGCTGCTGCTCGACGAGCCCACCACCTACCTGGACCTGGCGCACGCCATCGACGTCCTCGACCTGGTGGACGACCTGCACGAGGCCGGCCGCACCGTCGTCATGGTCCTGCACGACCTCAACCTGGCCACGCGCTACAGCGACAACCTCGTCGTGATGCGGGACGGCGCGATCCTGGCGCAGGGGCACCCGCGCGACGTGATCACCGCCGAGCTGCTGCGCGAGGCGTTCGGGCTGCGCGCCGAGGTGATCGACGACCCGGTCGGCGACCGTCCGCTCATCGTGCCGATCGGTCGCGCGCACACCCTCCCCCGCCAGGTATGACCCGAAACGCCAGGTAGATCGCCATTAGGTTAGGCTTCCCTTATTTTCATCGCCCCGCCCGCGCCGCGCGGCGTCACGGCGGACGGCACAGAACCAAGGACCTCGATTGCTCCTCCCACGCACGACCATGACCAGGCCCCTGCGACGGGCCGCGACGATCCTGGCCGCACTGACCCTCGGCGCCGGCCTCCTGGCGGGATGCGGCTCCGACTCGTCCGACACGACCGGTGACAGCGGGCCGGCGGCCGCTGGTGGAACGTTCCCGGTCACCGTCGACCACGCCTTCGGCTCCACCGAGATCGAGAAGGCCCCGAAGCGGGTCGTCTCGGTCGGCTACACCGACGACCAGGCGATCCTGGCGCTCGGCACCCGGCCGGTCGGCATGGTCGACCAGTACCCCAACCCGCCGGGCAGGTCTCCCGACGTCAACACCCAGTGGCCGTGGGTCAAGGCCAAGTGGGGCGACGCGCGTCCGGAGGTCATCATGAGCAACGGCGACTCCGGCCCGAACTACGAGAAGATCGCGTCGCTGCGCCCCGACCTGATCGTCGCGGTCTACTCCGAGATCGACAAGGCCGCCTACGACAAGCTCTCCAAGATCGCGCCGACGGTCGGCCGCACCAAGGCCGAGAAGGAGCCGTTCAGCGCGCCGTGGCAGGACAACGCGGTGCACATCGCCAAGGCGCTCGGCAAGGAGGCCGAGGGCACCCGGATGGTGCGGGAGATCCAGGGCCGGCTCGACGCCGCCCGCAAGGCGCACCCGGAGTTCGCCAGCCAGACCGCCGTCGCGCTGTCCTGGTACAAGGGGTCGGTCGCGCCGTTCACCACCACCGACGTGCGCGGGCGCCTGCTCACCGGCGTCGGCTTCAAGGGCGCCACCGAGATCGACAAGATCGCGGGCGGCAAGTTCTTCACCACGCTGTCGCCCGAGCGCATCGACCTCGTCGACGTCGACCGCATCTTCGTCATCAACGACCAGGCCGACCAGGCGGCGCTCAAGCGGTTCCCGCTGTTCGCCAACCTCCCGGCGGTGAAGCGGGGCAAGGTGTCCTACCTGCCCGACGGTGAGGGCTCGGCGGTCGGCGCGGCGATGTCGCAGGCCACGCTGCTGTCGCTGCCGTACGCGATCGACGAGATGGTCAAGTCGGTCGGCGGGGTGTGACCCCCACCGAGCCCGAGGCGGCCCTGCGCACGGCGAGCGGACGCGAGGCGGCCCGCTGGGTGGCGGCGTACTGCCGCGCCGTGCCCGGACTGTCGGCCGCGACCGTCCTCACGACGGTGGCCGGGGCGGCGCTCCAGGTGCTGCCGGTCCTCCTGCTCGGCCGCGTGGTCGACGCGGTGGCCGGCGGCGGGCCGGAGTCCACCCTGGCCACCGTCGGGGGCGTGCTGGCGGCCGCCGTGCTGCTCGGCGCGGCCGCCACCGCGGCCTCGGCCCATCTGATCGGACGGCTGGGCGCGGGCCTGCTCGCGCGGCTGCGGGAGGGCGCCGTCCGCGCCGTACTGGCGATGCCGAGCGCCCGGGTCGAGCAGGTCGGACGGGGAGACGTGCTCTCCCGGGTCGGCGACGACGTGGCCGTGCTGTCCAAGGGCCTCCGGACCGCCGTCCCCACCGTCTTCTCGGCGGGCGTGCTGGTCGCCATCGCCACGGCCGGCATGTTCGGCCTGGACTGGCGGCTCGGCCTGGCGGGCGCGGGCGCGCTGCCCGCCTACGCGCTGGCCCTGCGCTGGTACCTCCCCCGGTCCGCGCCGCTCTACCGGCGGCAGCGCGTCGCCCAGGCCGACCGCGCGCAGGCGCTGATCAGCGGCCTGAACGGGATCGACACCGTCCGCGCCTACCGGCTGGAGGGCGCCTTCCGCGCCCGGGTCACCGCCGAGTCGTGGCGGGTGCGCGACCTCGGCATCGAGGTGTTCCGCCTGTTCGGACGGTTCGTCGGCCGGGAGAACCGCGCCGAGTTCGTCGGGCTTGTCCTGATCATCGTGGTGGGGTACGCGCTGCTGGAGGCCGGCGCGGCGAGCCTCGGCGACGTGGCGGCGGCGCCGCTGCTGTTCCACCGGCTGTTCAATCCGCTGGGCGCGATCCTGTTCACCTTCGACGAGGCGCAGAAGTCGGGCGCGAGCCTGACCCGCCTGGTCGGGGCGATGGCGGAGGGCACCGAGGAGCGCCTGGTGGGCGACCCGACCGCCGCCGCGTCCGGGGCCGCCGCGTACCCGGTGACGGTCGAGGGCCTGACGTACGGCTACACCGGCGGCGAGGAGCCCGTCCTCCACGGCATCGACCTGGCGATCCCCGCCGGTGGCTCGCTCGCGCTGGTGGGGGCGTCCGGCGCGGGGAAGACGACGCTGGCCGCGCTCGTCGCGGGCATCGGGACGCCGTGGTCGGGTTCGGTGCGCGTCGGCCCGACGGATCTGTCCGTCCTGGACGAGGCCGGGGCACGCGCCCTGGTGAGCATCCTGACGCAGGAGACGCACGTGTTCTCCGGCCCGCTCGCCGACGACCTGCGGCTGGCCGCGCCCGACGCGTCCGACGCCGACCTGCGGGACGCCCTCCGCACGGTGGGCGCGGACGGCTGGGTCGACGCGCTGTCCGACGGGCCGGCCACCCGGGTCGGCGAGGGCGGCGAGCGCCTGGACGCCACCAAGGTCGCGCAGATCGCGCTGGCCCGCCTGGTGCTCGGCCGCGCACCGGTCGTGGTGCTGGACGAGTCGACCGCCGAGGCGGGCAGCCAGGGCGCCGCCGAACTGGAGCGCGCCGTCCTGGCGGCGTGCCGGGGCCGCACGGCGCTGTTCGTGGCGCACCGGCTGACCCAGGCGGTGGCCGCCGACCGCGTCGCCGTGCTGGACGCGGGCCGCGTCGTGGAGATCGGCACCCACGAGGAACTGGTCGCGCTGGACGGCCGGTACGCACGGCTGTGGCGGGCATGGCGGGAGGGGAGCTAGCGTGACGGCGGCCTTGACGGGATCGGCGATCCTCCGCGGCGCGCTGCGCCGCAACATCGGCGCGATGGCCGGCGGCACCGTCCTCATGGGCATGTACCAGGCGGGCGAGACCGCGTTCCCCATCGCGCTCGGACTGATCGTCGAGCACGCGCTGCGGCACCGGAGCCCCGCCGCGCTCGGCCTGTCGGTCGCCGCGCTCGCCGTGATCATCACGACCGTGTCGCTGTCGTGGCGGTTCGGGATGCGCGTCCTGCAGAAGGCCAACACGACCGAGGCGCACCGCTGGCGGGTGCGCGTCGCCGCCTGCGGCCTCCAGCCGGTGGCGAGGAGGGTCGATCTGAAGTCCGGTGAGGTGCTCACCGTCGCCACCGAGGACGCCGACCAGACCGCCGACATCATCGAGGTGGTGCCGCTGCTGGTCAGCTCGCTGGTCGCGGTGCTGATCGCGGCCGTCGCGCTGGGCCTGGCCGATGTCCGGCTCGGGCTGCTGGTGATCGCGGGCACCGTCGCGATCCTGGCGACGCTCAGCGTGCTGTCCAGGCGGATCGGCGCCCGCACCCGCGAGCAGCAGGCGCGGGTGGCGCGGGCGGGCGCGAAGGTCGCCGACCTGATCATCGGGCTGCGCCCGCTGCGCGGCTTCGGCGGCAACCACGCCGCGTTCCGGTCCTACCGCCGGGTCAGCGGGGAGGCGAGGCGGCAGGCGGTCGCGGTCGCCGGGGCGAACGGCGCGTACGCGGGCGCCGCGGTCGCCCTCAACACCGCCCTCGCCACCGCCGCGACACTGCTGGCGGGGTGGCTCGCGTTCCAGGGCCGGATCTCCGTCGGGGAACTCGTCATGGCCGTGGGGCTGGCGCAGTTCGTCATGGAACCGCTCAAGCAGTTCTCGGAGATGCCCAAATACGTGATGATCGCGCGCGCGTCGGCGGAACGGATGGCGCTGGTGCTGGCGGCACCGCCGGTCCAGACCCCGGGACGGGACAGGCCCGCCCCAAGCGACGCCCTGGAAGTCGACGCTGTCGAGTACGGGCCCTTGCGCGCGTTGAAATTCACCGTGGAACCCGGCGAGTTCGTGGCGATCGCCGCTCGTGAGCCGCGCGCGGCGGCCGACCTGGTCGCCATTCTCGCCGCGAGCGTCCCGTCCGGCGCCTACGAAGGCGCGGTGCGGATCGGCGGCCGGGAGATCTCGGAGCTGTCGATCGAGGCACTCCGCGAGCACCTGCTGGTGAACCCGTACGACGCCGAGATCTTCGCGGGGACCCTGCGCACGAACATCGACCCGCACGGCACCGGCGCAATGGTCGCCGAGGCCGTCGAGGCGTCCATGCTGACGGACGTCGTGGCCCTGCACCGCGAGGGGCTCGACCACGGCGTCCGCGACCGCGGCGCGAACCTCTCCGGCGGCCAGCGCCAGCGCCTGTCCCTGGCCCGCGCGCTGGCCGCCGACGCTCCCGCCCTGGTCCTGCACGACCCGACCACCGCGGTGGACGCGGTCACCGAACAGCTCATCGCCCACAACCTGGCGGCCCTGCGCCGGGGCCGAACAACGATCGTCCTCACCACCAGCCCGGCCCTCCTGAACGCCGCCGACCGGGTCCTGGTCCTGGGCGACGGAACCATTACCGCCGAGGGAAAGCACCAAGACCTCCTAGCAGGCGACGCCGACTACCGCGCAACGGTGGCCCGCTGAAAACTCACCCCGCCCTCACAGAACCGGCCCCGTCCCCGGGCCGATGATCGACACGAGGACGGTCGCCGTGCCAGGCCAGGCCCCCACGCCGCCGCCGCGTTCGTGGATGTCGGGACGGCTACCTGAGGTGCACTGTCGCGCCAGCAACCCTGCCCGACACGGACAGTTAACTCTCGTTGCCCTGAGTGGTTGTCTGGGCTAATGCTCCACGAAGGAAGAACCGCCCGCCGCCCCCGGTCGCCGCCGCTCTCCCTGATCGATCTGAAGAGTTCATATCGACCAAACCAACCCTGTACGGAGCGAAATAGGCGGGCGATTCTTCATGCCTCTTCAGGATTCACCCATGCGCGAGATCGACATCGAGACCGCGGCGCAGCTGCGTGACCACCTCGCAGGCACACCTGACGAGAGGTGCGTCGAGGGGATCTTCGCAGCCTGCCTCCAGCCCGTCGTCTACAGCCGCCACCACTGGCTCAAGTACAAAGGCGACTACCGCGTGCGCGCCGACCTGCGGGGCGAACTCGAACGGCTTCAGGCGACGCCACCCGCCGACTGGGACGCCGAGGAGAGCGACCTGGTGCTTTCGCTCTACGCGCTCAGCATCTCCTCGGTGGGACTGGACGAGCTCATCGACCGGGTGGACTCCGATGCCGTCCGGGCCGTCCTGCGCGAACGCGGCGACGCCTACCAGGCCGCCCTGGGCGGCGCCTCGGGCGAACCGTCCGCCGGGCTGCTCTCGCTCGCCCGCCGGGTCGACGCGCTGCGCCGGAGCGTCGAGGTCACCCACCACCTCTACTCGATCATCGACGGCGAGGCCTGGTACCGCACCGAGGGCATGGTCCCGAGTGCGGCGGTCCGGCCGTGGAGCCTGAGCCCGGACCTTGAGCGGGTCATCGAACTCGACTATCCCGACACGGCGCGGCTGGCGGGCGAGGAGAAGCTGCGCGAGGCCGCCCGGCGCTGCGCCGACCGCCACGGCGAGGCCGCGCCGCTGCTGCGCGAGATCATGGCGCTGACGCTGTCGGACCCCGTGCTGCGGGGCGACCACGTCACGCTGACCTGCCCGAACGGTGACCTGCTCGACACCCCGGAGCGGATGACCACCAGCGAGGCGTTCTTCACCGAGACCCAGTTGCGCGAGGCCGTGGACCTGGCGGCCCACCGCGACCGGCTGGGCCACGAGTCCTCCGACCAGCTCCAGCGCAACATCAGGGCACGCATGCTCAAGCTGAAGCGCGGAGCGATCCGCGGGCTGTACGGCCCCGGCTGCATGCGGGGCCGGTTCGTGGAGAAGCACGGCGGCCACATGATCTACCGCAACGAGGACAGCCACTACCGCGGCCACCAGAGCATCGGATGCTCGACCGGCGGCCGGGCGTCCTTCTCCGTGCGCCACCTCAGCGGCGGACGGGCCGCCGCGCTGACCCCGATGGTCGGCGACTTCCGCGTGGTGCGGATGAGCCACGACGAGGGCGACCTGTTCACCGGCGAGGATCTGGTCCAGCTCATCCGCTACGCCGAGTGGATCCGGGTGATCGTCGAGGACACCTTCGGCCGCGGCCACGTCCTCCACGTCCAGGACGCCGATCCCGTCGAGCCGGAGCCCCTCCCGTCCTGACCGGCACCGCACCCCACCACCCAGGAGGTCTCGTGAAGATCTGGATCGACCAGTCCCAGTGCCAGAACAGCGGCCTGTGCGAAGAGGAGGCACCGCAGCTGTTCGCCGTCGGCGAGGACTTCCTGGCCTATGTGCGCCAGGGCGATCAGGTGCTGTCCGATCCCGGGGGCGAGGCGGGCCAGGCCGAAGTGCCCGCCGACCTGGAGTCGGTCGCCGAGGCGTGCGTGCGCGCCTGCCCGGCGCGCTGCATCCACACGGTCTGAGCCGACCGCGCACCCCAGCAAGATCCCCCTGCCGGCCGTCGGCGGCAGGTCGACCGCTCACCACGATGACGAAGGCTGGCACCACGATGACCGCACTGACCGAATCACAACCGTTCTCGGCGACCGCCGCCCTCGAACGCGTCGGGGCCCTGGCGCGCGGCGCCTCGCGGCACCCCGCCATCGACAACCCCTTCTACCGGCTCTGGATGTCGCGCGAGCTCCCGGTCGAGCAGGTCGAGCTCATCGCCCGCAACTACTATGAGCGGGTGAGCCGCACCTCGGTCCGGATCGCCCTGGCCTTCATACATATGGAGGACGTCACGGCCCGCGCCGAGACGGTCGAGAACCTCAGCGACGAGATGGGGCGCGGCGACGCCTCCGCGGTCCACGCGGTGCTGCTGCGCTCCTTCTTCGAGGCGCTGCTGTCGAGGCTGCACCGCCGGAAGGTGGACTTCGACGAGATCGACGCGCCGATCCTGCCCTCCACGCGGCGGCTGGTCGAGGAGGGCGAGAAGGTCTTCAGCAGCCCGCACCCGCAGGAGGTCTGCGGCGCCCTGCTCGCCCAGGAGTGGCACGCCTACCCGCAGCTCGTCTCCCTGTACGAGGGCGTGCGCAACTACCGCGGCTACTTCGGCTTCGAGGAGTTCCACGAGAACTGCGAGTACTTCTACCTGCACATCGGGGCCACCGAGAAGGAGCACAAGATCCACTCGCTGTCCACCGCCGCCCGCGCCTGCCGCAGCGAGGCCGACATCGAGCACCTTGAGCGCGGCTTCACCACCTACCTCGACCTGCTCGCCGACAACTGGACCGAGATCCATACGCATCTCACCGCCGGCTGTAACGGCGCAGAACCTGCGGCCGAATGATGTGATCGATGTCTGGGACGTCCGTCAGCGCGTCGGAACGGCCGCGGGGGGCCGGGCGCGCCCCTCGCGGCCCCGGGATCGCGCTGCTGACCTTCAGCCATGTGGTCGACGACTTCTACCAGGGGGCCGTCCCGGCGCTGCTGCCCTTCATCGCGGCCCGCGGGCACTTCGGGTACGCGGCGGTGGCCGGCCTGACCTTCGGCGCCACGATGTCGTCCTCGGTGGCGCAGCCCCTCTTCGGCATGCTGGCCGACCGGTACCGGATGGCCTGGCTCGTGGGGGCCGGCATGTCCACGGCGGCGCTGGGCATCGCCCTGTCCGGAACCTCGCAACGCTATGAGTTCATCTGGCTCGCGCTCGCGCTGGCGGGCCTCGGGATCGCCGCGTACCACCCGGAATCGGCCCGAATCGCCCGGATCGCCTCCCGGGGCAGCCAGTCCGCGATGGGCTACTACCACGTCGGCGGCAACCTCGGCATCGCCCTCGCGCCGGTCGTCATCAGCCCCGTGGTCTATGGACTCGGGTTCGGCGGGCTGTGGATCCTCGCCCTGCCCGCCTGGATCACCGCGCTGCTCCTGCGGCCTCGGCGCACCGAGGAACAGGCGGCGGCCGCGCGGCGCGGCGCGGCCGACCGGCCCAGCGACCGCCGCTCCTTCGCGCTGATGACCGTGATCGTCATCGTGCGGTCGGCCGTCTACTACGGACTGACCACCTTCCTCACCCTCTACGTCACCGGAACCCTGCACGGCGGCCGCGGCTTCGGCGAGGCCACGCTGACCGCCCTGCTGTTCGGCGGTGTGGTCGGCACGGTGCTCGGCGGCCACCTCGCCGGACGCTTCGGCCGCCTGCGGGTACTGCGCGTCGCCTACGCTCTCTGCGTCCCGGCGGTGCTCACCCTCGCCTTCGCGAACCACGAGCTGATCATCATCGCGGTCATCCCGGTGAGCCTCTGCCTCTACGTCCCGTTCTCCATCCACACCACCCTCGGCCAGGACTACCTGCCGCAGCGCATGGGCACGGCCGCGGGAGTCACGACCGGACTCACCGTCAGCGCCGGGGGCCTGCTGGCGCCCGCCTTCGGCGTGCTCGGCGACGCCACGAGCCTGCGCACGGTGCTGCTGGTCCTCGGCGTGCTCCCTCTCCTCGCGCTCGCCGCCGCGGCGATGCTGCGCGAGCCGACCGGCGCGACAACGCGTTGATCACACGTCCGAGGGTGTTGGACCGGCTCCGGGCGACCGGCGGCAGGACGTCGGTCTCGCGGTCGGTGAGCAGCTCCAGCGGGTCGTCGCGGAGCGGGCGAGTGCGCTTTTCAATTTCCCAGGAAAGATGATTCATCAGGTAATCGGGGTTACCCGGCCTATCGGGACGGCCTTTCTCGGGCTCGGCATCGGATCACCGCTAGTAATCCGGCCGGGGTACCAGGCCCGTCAGGATGAAATGGCCGTCGAGCGCCAACGCGGCGAGCACCATCAGGGTGATGACCGCGGCTTTGATGTTGCGCTTCATTCCGAGGCCGTAGCCGGCGGCGGCGAGGGCCGAGAACGCCGTGGAGACCAGCGCGATGGCGACGATGACGCAGCTGTGGTGCCGCAGGCCCGGGTCGATGACCGCCGGATCTACGGGCCCGGTCAGATGGGCCAGCCGAGGGGACGCCTTCCACCACGCCAGCGACAGATTCACCAGCGCCAGAACCGTGCCCGCGAGCACGGCGGCGGCCAGCCCGGCCTGCCATGACCGGACCGCCGCCGTCCGCGCGACCAGCAGACCGGCCAGCAGAGCGCAGACATGGCCCACCTCGCTGCCGGAGGTGTAGGCGAGGATGGCCGCACCGCGCCACGCCGCCACCATCTGCGTCTCCGACTGCGCGTCGGGCCACACCTCCAGCCCCTGCTCGATGCTGCGGGAAAGCATCGTGACGGCCGCGACAGCAGTCGCGGCGACCAACAACGCGTAGATGGTGGCGCACCATAACCAGACGTGTGGGCCGCGCTGCAAGATCTTCACCATGTCCGTCATAATGCCCGAAACGGCGGACTAAGATCCAATGCGCTGTTTCGGTCGGGTCCTCTCTTTCCGGTGAAATTTCTTAGGCGGACGGCGTCGACTACGGTGCCGGGGCCTCCCAGGTGAGCGTGAGGCCCGCGTACACATAGCGGCTCGCCTCGATGGCCAGCAGCAGAACCGTGTCGCCGGGCCTCACCGTGCCCTTCCGCCAGCCCGCGTCCAGGGCCAGCGGCACCGCCGGCGACCCGGTGGCGCCCACGTCCGCGAGGTTCTCCACGATGATCTTCTTCAGCCGCGCGCCGTCCGTCGGACTCAGCCCGGCGGCGTCGAACTCGCCGCTGAAGTACTCGGCGTTGCCCTCGGGCAGGACGCACGCGTCGATGTCGGCCACCGACAGGCCGGATCGTCCCAGCATGTCCCGCAGCCCGGTGACGAAGACGTGGGGCCCGAACTTCGTCGTCCCTTGGATGTCGAGCCGGATCTCCATCAGGCGCTCGCGGGCCTGCTGGCGGGCCAGCGGAAGGTCCGTGCCGCCACCGTTGATCAGCATCCCGGGTCTGCGGCCGCCGCCCAGGGACCGGGTCGCGAACACCGGACGGGGCCGCCCGGCGGCGGATCCCGGCCCGCCCGCCTCCAGCACCATGGCCGCCGCGCCATCGCCGAAGGTGTAGAGGGTGAGCCGGTCGCGCATGCGGACGTCGAACGGGTCCCTCCCCAGGTAGAGGGGCGCGAGGAGGGGCGAGATGGACTCGGCCCCGATCACGAGCGCGGTGCGGTGGACGCCGTCGGCGAGCAGCCGGCGCGCGATGTCCAGCGCCTGCACGGCGCCCGCGCAACCGGCGCGGACCTCGATGACGGCGGCGGCGTCCAGTCCGAGTTGTTCCTGGACGTACGTGCCGGCGGCGGGCAGCAGGTGCTCCGGGCTGGCCGTCGACATCACGATCAGTTCGATGTCGGCGGGTTCGAGGCCCGCCCGGTCGAGCGCCTGCCGGGCGGCGGCGGTCGCCATCCTCGACGTGCTGGTGCGGTGCTCACCGGTGCGCGGGTCGATGAGCCAGTGCCGCCTCCGCACCTCGATCCCGGCCAGGACGTCGTCCGGCAGCGGGCCCGCGAGCCGTTCGAGCGCGTCGTTGTCGAGGGGGTCGCCGGGCAGGTGCGCGCCCGTGCTGAGGACGGACACGTGGCGGTCGGCGTCGGACATGATCAGATCTCCGTTCGGGGACGCAGCACGAGGCTGTAGTGGGTGCCGCCCAGCGACGAGCTGTTGACGAGGACCGGTCCGGCGGGGGCGCCGCTCCGCCACCCGGTGAGGGCCAGCGCGGCGGACAGCTGGGCACCGGCTCCCACCGGTTCCCCGAGGAGCCGTTTGGGGCTTTCGACCGTGCAGCCGGGTGCGAGGGCGCGCACCGCCCGGGTCTCCGGGCGGTCGACCGGCATGAGACCGGCGGCGTTGGCCCAGATCGCGGTGAGCTCGCCGGGCTCGACCCCGCCGTCGTCCAGCGCGGCCCGCATCGCGCGTCGCAGGCCGTCGCCGTCCGGCGCCCAGGCCCCGATCCCGCGCGCGTCCGACGCGGAGCCGTGCCCGGCGAACTCGCCGAGGATCGGAGCGTTTCGGGCCTTGGCCGCCGACTCGCGTTCCAGGACGAGCGCGATCCCGCCCTCGGTGAGGGTGTAGCGGCGTCCGCTGGGGCCGCTGAAGAGCGGGAGGGCCCGGTACGCCTCCAGCACCGCCGGGGAGAGTTCGTCCACCGCCGGGCACACCACCGCGTCCGCCCGGCCGGTGCGCAGGAGATCGTGGGCGACGCACAGCGCGGACGCGCCGGCGGCGTGCCCCGCGGTCGCGGTCGAGGTGGGCCCCCGGGTGCCGAGGACCATGGCGACCTGCCCGGCCGCGGCGTTGAACACGGTGTTCGGGAAGATCGCCGGGTTCGCGGCCGCCGGGCCGTCGGCCAGGACGGGGGTGAGGAAGTCCGCGACGCTGCGCATGGGCCCGAGGCCGGTGCCCACGATCACGCCGACGCGCTCGCCGCCCTCCAGGCCGGCGTCTTCCAGCGCCTCGCGGGCGGCGGCGACGGCGAGCCGTCCGAGCCGGTCCATGCGGCGGCGCTCCCGTGGGGGGACGTCGCGCCGGGGGTCGATCTCGACGCGCGCGAACCTCGGTGCGCCGTCGGTGGTCTCCGGCCTCTCGCCCGCGCGGTAGGCGCGCCACAGGTCGGCGCCGGAGGCTCCGGACGCGCTGATGACGCCGATGCCCGTGACGACGACCTTCTCCGTCGCGGTCGGGGGCGGTCCGGCCAGCGGGCTGCCGGGGCGGCCGAAGGCGAGCGAGGCGTTGGCGCCGGCGAACGCGAAGTTGTTCGACAGCGCCGCGTCCATCGCGGTCGGACGGCTCGCACCGGGCACCGGGTCCAGCCCGCATCTCGGGTCGGTCCTGGTGAACCCCGCCGTCGGCGGCACGACCTGGTCGCGCAGCGCCAGGACCGTCACGGCGGCCTCGACCGCGCCGGCGGCCCCGAGCAGGTGCCCGATCATCGACTTGGTGCTGCTCAACGCCGTCTTCTCGGCCGCCTCGCCGAGCGCCGCCCGGACGGCGTTGCTCTCCGCCGAGTCGTTCTTGGGCGTGCCGGTGCCGTGCCCGTTGATGTAGATGATCTGGCCCGGTTCCAGGCCGGCGGATCCCAACGCCTCGCGGATGGCGCGCGCCGCGCCCTCTCCCTGGGGATGCGGCGCGGTGGCGTGGTGGCCGTCGGCGGAGAGTCCGTATCCGAGGACCTCGGCCAGCACCGGCGCGCCCGCCGCGCGCGCCAGCGACTCCTCGGCCAGGACGAGCATGCCGCCGCCCGCGCCGAGGGACAGCCCGTCCCGGTCCTTGGAGTACGGCGCGGCCGGTCGGGAGGACAGCGACTGGAGGCTGCTGAACCCCGCGAACCCGGTCTCGGTGAACGCGTCGCTGCCGCCCACCAGCATGGCGTCCGCCCGCCCGGCCCGGATCGCTTCCAGCGCGTGCGCCAGCGCGTGGGCGCCCGACGCGCACGCCGTGTTCACCGACAGGCAGGGGCCCTTGAGCCCGAACACGGCGCTCAGCCCTTCCGCGATGGCGTGCGGCGGGATCACGAGCCACTCCCCCGGACACACCGGCGCGCCGCCCGTGCGGAGCCGTCGCAGCACACGCTCGCCCGTGCGCAGACCGCCGTTGCAGGTGCCGAAAGCGACGCCGAACCGGTGCGCGGCGACCGCCCCCGCGCGCGCCGGGCCGGTGCCGTCGGCTTGGACGGCCAGCCCGGACGCGGCCAGCGCCTCCTCGGCCGCCGCGAGCGCGAAGTCCAGGGCGTCCTCCCGCTCGGGCAGGTCGAGCCCGGCGGGCAGGACGCGGCGCGGCGCGGCCCCGTCGGGCACCTCGCCCCCGATCTCCGTCTGGTAGCCGCCCATCGGGAACGACGTCACCGGGCCGATGGCGACCCGCCCGTCACGTACGCCGTCCCAGAGGGCCTCCGCGCCGGCGCCCTGGGCCGTCAAGGCGCCCACGGCCGTGACGACCACGCGCACCGTTCGCCCGGATCCGGTCCGCTCCGCGGCCGAAGAACCGGACGTTTCCGTTATGTCCGTCATGCCGTCCCTCTTCGAGTCCTGCGGGCTCACCGCACACCGTCCATGGCCACCGCCACCGCCTGTCCCTCCAAGCCGCGCGCCAGGGCCAGCGCCGTGGCCGGACGGCTGTCGCGCGGATCGCCGGGGACGTAGTCCAGATCGCAGCCGGGCCCCGGCGTCTCCAGGTTCCGGGTGGCGGGGACGACGCCGGTGTGCAGCGCCATCGCGGTGACGGCCGCGTTGAGCGCGCCCGCGCCGCCGACCAGATGCCCGGTCTGCGGCTTGACGCTGCTGATCTCCGCCGCCGCGGCCGCGCCGCCGAGCGCGTCATGGAGCGCCCGCGTCTCGCTCACGTCGCCCAGCGGGGTCGCGCAGCCGTGCGCCGCGATGTAGTCGGTGCGGACGCCGCGCCCGGCGGTGCGCAGCGCGTTGCCGATCGCGCGGGACAGCCCGCGGGCGCGGGGGTCGGGCATCGGCGGGGCGACGCCGTCGTTGCCGGCGCCGTAGCCCGTGACCTCCGCGTAGATCCGGGCGCCCCTGGCCTGCGCGTGCTCGCGCTCCTCCAGGACGAGCAGGGCCGCGCCCTCCCCGAAGACCGAGCCGCTGCGGTCGACGTCGTACGGCCGGAACGCCGCGTCGCCCGACTCGTTGCGCGTGGTGAGGACGCCGAGGCCGTCCATCTTCGACATCGGCCACCACGAGGTGGCGTCGTCGTATCCGCCGGCGACCACCACGTCGGCCTCGCCGCGGCGCACGGCGCGCGCCCCGTGCCCGATCGCGGCCAGCCCGGCGTCCGCGGTGCCCGCGAAGAAGGCGTTCGCCCCGCGGATCCCGAACTTCGCGGAGATGTGGAAGGCAGCCGCGGGCTGGAGTCCCTCCACGAAGAACAGCGGCGTGATCTGCGATGACGCGGTCCGGCCCAGCGTGGCCAGGTCGACCCTGCCGCGCTCGTCGCGGGCCGCCCCCACCGCGCCGATGAGCTCCTCCATCCGCGGCATCTCCTTGTTGCCGCCCAAGAACAGTCCCGTGCGGTAGCCGAGTTCCCCGGTGCCGTCCAGACCCGCGTCGGACACGGCCAGCGAGGCACCGGCGAGCGCCAACCGGTCGCCGCGGTTGAGCATCCGGAGCGTCCGCCGGGAGGCGTACGCGCCCGGGTCGAAGCCGGCGATCTCGGCGCCGATGCGGGTGCGCAGCGGGGACGGGTCGTAGGCGCGCAGGGGCCCGATCCCGCTGCGCCCCTCCAGCAGCCCCGACCAGGTCTCCGCCATGCCCTCCCCGAGCGCGGTCAGGACGCCGAGCCCGGTGACGACGACGCGGTGTGCGGTGTCGGTCATGCCGTCCTGCCCTTCGGTTCGCTGATGGTGCCGGTGCCGGTGCCGGTACCGGCCGTGTGCGAGCCGGTGGCCCCCGGGGAGGCGGCGGTGTCGTCGCGGAGGACCAGTTCCCGGACGTCCGCGACGGTCCGTCCCTCGACCCGGGCGGACGCCCGGAACGTGGTGACGGCACCGTCCGGGCCGGCGGGGGCCCCCGCCGCCTCCGCCGTGATCTCCACCTGGTCCCCCGGCGCGACGAAGTGCCGGAACCGCACCCCGATGACCGCGCTCAGCCGCCAGGCGCCGGAGCCGGCCACCGCCGCCGCGAGTTCGGCCATGTTCTCCAGGAGCAGCGCTCCGGGGTAGACCGGCCGCCGCGGGAAGTGCGTGGTGAAGATCGGAAGGGTCCCGGGGACATTGCGCACCGCGACCGCGCGGACTCCCGGCTCGAACGCCAGGATCCGGTCGAACCCGGGGACCGCCCCGGGCGGAACGGTCTGTGTCACGGCTGGTCCTCCCGGTGCGCGCCGATGACGAGGCTGACGTTGCTGCCGCCGAAGGCGAACGCGTTCACGAGAACCGCCGACACCGGCATCGCGCGGGCCTCGTGCGGCACGTAGTCCAGATCCAGCCGGCGGTCCGGGGTGTCCAGGTTGATCGTCGGCGGGACCCGCGACTCGCGGATCGCGCCGAGCGCCGCCAGGACGTTGAGCGCCGCGCCCGCCGACGTCAGGTGCCCCGCCATGGACTTGGGCGAGCTCACGACCACGCGCCGGACGTCGTCGCCGAACACCTTCTTCAGCGCGACGGTCTCCGACAGGTCGTTGCCGTGCGTGCTCGTGCCGTGCGCCACGACGTAGTCGATGTCGCCGGTGCCGAGGCCGGAGTCGGCGATGGCGCTCTCCATCGCCTGGATCGCGCCCGAGCCGTCCGGCGGCGAGTCGGTGATGCGCCAGGCGTTCAGCGTGCTCCCGTACCCGAGCACCTCGCCCAGGATCCGGGCGCCGCGCTCCAGCGCCGCCCCGCGCTCCTCCAGGACGAAGCAGACGGCCCCCTCGCCGAGGACGAACCCGGCACGGTCCGCGTCGAATGGCCGCGACGCCGTCTCGGGGGTGTCGTTGCCGCGGTCCGTCAGCGCGCCGAGCAGGCTGAACCCGAGCAGGTCGAGCCAGCTGATGAGCGAGTCGTAGCCGCCCGCGACGACGACCGAGGCATCGCCCTCCTGGATGCCGCGGAACGCCTCGCCGATCGCGTGCCCCGACCCCGAGCAGGCGGTGCTCACACCGATGGCGGGCCCGGTCGCCGAAAGCAACCGTGTCATGGTCACCAGCGGCAGGTTCTGGTCGTGTTCGAGCGTGGTGCCGGGAGCCTGCCGGAGGAACGCGTCCGGTCGCCCGGTCGTCTCCCGCAGGGTCGCGATGTCGGCCAGGAACTGCGCGTCGGGGCGGCCGACGCTCGCGCCCATCGCGACGCCGCGCTCCCCGGCCGGGTGGTGGCCCCCGACCGCGCCGGCGTCGCGCCACGCCTCCAGCAGCGCCGCGACCCCGAACCGTCCCGCGCGCGTGAGCCGGTGGCGGTCGGCCCGCGCCGGGATGGCGGCTGCCGCGTCGAAGTCCTTCACCTGCCCCGCGATCCGCACGGGGAACCCCGTCGGGTCGAACACGGTCAGCGGGCCGACCCCGCTGCGCCCGGCCACGAGGCCCTCCCAGGTGGCCGCGGCGTCGTTGCCCAGTGGGGTCACGGCGCCCGCCCCGGTGATGACCACTCGTCTCATCGCACCCGCCCTCCGTCCAGCAGCTGTCCCGCCATCCGCCGGGTGTCGGCGGGGTCCTCCAGTTCCGCGCCGGCCCGGAGCGCGCACAGCACCCCGGCCGCCTCCAGCACGGGTTCGCCGTCCACCGCGACCACGCCGCCCACCAGGGCCGCCTCGTCGCTCATCGACTCGACCACGGCGGTCATGTGCAGCACCTCGCCGAAGCGCACCGGCCGGTGCGCGACGGCCTCGCCGACGGTCAGCAGCACGGCCCGCCTGCGGTGGCCGGTGCTGAGCATGACCAGCCAGGTGGCGGCCTGGCACAGCGCCTCCAGCGTCAGGCCGAAGGGCAGCAGGTCGCGGTCCGGACCGCGGTACAGGGCAGGCGCCCACCGCGCCTCCTGCCGGGAGGTCACCTTCCGGGCCGAGATCCGTTCCCCGGCGTCCCAGGACTCGATCCTGTCGATCAGGTGGAATCGCATTGCCCGCTCCGTTCAGGGACGGCCGACGCCGAGTTGCGCGGCGAAACCGCCGTCGGCGCGGACGAGTTCGCCGGTCATGTACGCCGCGTCGGGACCGGCCAGGAACACCGCCACCGCGGCGATCTGCTCCGCGGCGGCGAACGAGCGCAACGGCACCTGCTTCTTGATCCGTTTGCCGGTCTCGTCCTCCAGGAGGCTTCCGACGAGGTCCGTCGGGGTGAAGCCGGCGCAGACGGCGTTCACCCGGACGCCGAACCGGGCCAGCTCGACCGCCGTGGACCGGGTGAAGGCGTTGAGCGCCCCCTTGGAGGCCGAGTAGTTCGCCTGGCCGATCCAGCCGCGCTCGCCCATGACGGAGGAGATGTTGACGATCGCCCCGTCGCGCTGCGCCATGAGATGCCCCATCGCGGCGCTGGTGCAGTGGTAGGCGCCGCCGAAGTTGACCTTCATGACCTCCAGCCAGGCCCCGGGCGGCCGACCGTAGACCAGCCCGTCGTCGCTGATCCCCGCGTTGTTCACGAGGATGTGCAGGCCGCCGAGGCTCTCCGTCGCCGCGGCGACGAGGTCCGCCGCGGCGCCGGGGTCGGCGACGTCGGCGCGGAGCGCGACGGCGCGCCCGCCCAGCGCCTCGATCTCCTTCACGACCGCCAGGGCGTCCTCCTCCCGCGAGCGGTAGTTGACCGCCACCGCCGCGCCCTCCCGGGCCAGCGCCAGCGCGACGGCCCGGCCGATGCCCCGGGACGCCCCGGTGACCAGCGCGATCCGATCATGCAGTTTCATCTCGCCCCCGTTCTGGCCTGCGGTGAGATCGGGTCGCGGTTCAAGGAGCGTCGGCCGGGGCGCCGGTGTTCGAGGTGCCCGTGTTCGGCGTGCCGGTGTCCGGGGAGCCCGTGGCCGCCGCGCGCGAGGCGAGCAGCCTGGTGAGGTTCTCGACGGTGAACAGGCCGAGGACCCCGTCGGCCGTCAGCGGCTCGGTGAGCTGGCCGCGGTCGAACTGCGGGAGCACCTTCTCCAGGTGGCTCAGCCCCGTGTCGTTGACGACCTCGTTCTCGTCGCCGAACTCCTCGTCCGGGATGCCGCCCTGGAGCAGGCCGGCGATGTCCGCGATGGTGATCTTGACGCCGGAGGCGCGCTCCATCCGGAACAAGACGTCCAGCAGGTCGATGGACTCGGCGCCGAGGTCGTCGAGAAGCGTCGCCTCGGGGACCACCTCGTCCGGTTCGATGCCCAGCGAGTCGGCGGTCGCGGTCTGGACGACGAGCAGGTAGTCGGTCAGCGTGTCGGTCATCTGTGATCGGCCTTTCATCGGTTCGTGGATCGTTCGTCGTCGTTCAGGTCCCGGATCAGGGCCGAGACCCGGCGGGCGTCGTTGGTGCTGCGCACCGTCGAGCCCGGGAAGGCGCGGTTGGCGAACCCGCTAAGCACGCGTCCGGGGCCGACCTCCACGTAGGCGGTCACCCCGGCGGCGTGCGCGGCCTCCAGCACCCCGCGCCACCGCACCGGGCCGGCCAGCTGCCGGCCCAGCAGCGCTCTCGCCTCGGCGCCATCGCGCAGCGCGGTGCCGGTCACCGAACTGAGCACGGTGGTGCGCGGGTCGGCGAACGCGGCACCGTCGAGCGCGGCGCCGAAGTCCTCGCTGATCCCGTTCATCAGCGAGCAGTGGAACGGCGCCGAGACGTCGAGCCGCGCCACCCGGTCGGCCCCCGCGTCGAGGGCGCGGCGCGCGACCCGGTCGACCGCCGGACGGTGCCCGGAGACCACCGTCTGGTCGCTCTCGTTGAAGTTGGCCACCTCGGCGACCCCGTCGGCGGCCGCGTCCGCGCACAGCTCGGCGACCCGCGCCGCGGGCAGCCCCAGCACCGCGACCATCGCGCCGGCCACCGTCCGTCCCACGCCCGCCATCAGCTCGCCGCGGACGCGGACCAGCCGCAGCGCGTCCGCGCGGCCGAGCACCCCGGCCGCGACCAGCGCCGCGTACTCGCCCAGGCTGTGCCCGGCCACGGCGGACGGCGTGAAGCCCGCCTCCGCGCGCAGTACCTCCAGCACCGCGAGGCTGGTGGCGAGGATCGCGGGCTGGGTGATCTCCGTCCGGCCGAGCTCGGCCGTCTCCCCGGTGGTGCACAGCCGGGTCAGGGGCAGGCCGAGCGCCTCGTCCGCCTCGGCCATGACCCGGCCGGCCGTCCGCGGGTGGTCGCGCACGAGATGCGCGGCCATGCCCGCCCGCTGCGACCCCTGGCCGGGGAACATCGCCATGACCGGCGGCGGGGCGCCGGTCCCGGCGGGAGCCGGGCCGGCCTCCGACGCCGCCGTCATCCTCGACCCTCCAACCGCCGCGCGGCGCCCAGGTAGAGGGAGGACAGGTCCCGGGTCGGCTTGAGCCGCAGGCTTCCGTCCTTGCGCTGGCCGCGGATGGAGATGCCGGCCATCCGGCCGAGCGGGACGAAGCCCGCCGCGCCCAGATGACCGAGCATCTCGTCGGGCGTGATGAAGTCGCGGTGGTCGTGCGCGCCGCGCGGGACGATGCCGAGCACCCGCTCGGGAAGCCAGATCATCATGATCCGGGACCTGAGAGTGCGGTTGATGGTGTCGTAGAGGAAGATGCCGCCGTCGTCCAGGACGCGGTGGATCTCGCGCACCGCGAGCGCGGGGCTCTCCACGTGCTCCAGGACGTCCACGCAGGTGACGACGTCGAACGAGCGGTCCGGGTAGGGCAGTTCCTCGGCCTTGCCGACGGTGTAGGAGATGTCCCGGTCGGTGTCGTCGGCGTGCCGGGTGGCGGCCGCGACGAGTTTCGCGGACGGATCCACTCCGCAGACCCGGGAGCCCCGCTGGTGCAGGAACTCGGTGGTGTAGCCGCCGCCGCAGCCCACATCCAGGACCCGCTGGCCCTTCCAGTCGTCCAGGAAGCGGTCGAAGTAGGCGAAGCGTTCAGGGTTGAACGACCGCAGCGGGTTCATCTTCGAGTCGTCGTTCCACCAGGAATCCGCGTAAGGAGAGAAGAAGTAGTCGTCGGACATGGTCGGCTCCGGCATCGGGGCCCTCCTCGGGTGTCGGCAGGCGTGGTCAGGTACGGGACCGGCCGCGGCCGGTCGGCGTGCGGGCCGGGGCGCCGGCGGCGCCGGATCAGCGGGCCTCGGAGCGGGACGCGCCCGGCCGGCTCCAGCGCAGGCCGTAGGCGACCTGGTTCTTCTCCGCGGCGGCGAACGCGCGGGTGTCCCAGCTCTTGCGCATGAAGGTCTCGCGGGCGCTGATCAGGGCCGGGTTCTCGACGGCCCCCATGCGCCCGATCCAGCGCGCGATGCGCTGCATGGGCGCGGTCCGCGCCCGGCGTTCCGCCTCATAGGCGCGCAGCGCGGCACGCGGGTCGGCGCCGCCTCCGCGCAGATGCTCGGCCAGAACGAGCGCGTCCTCCAGCGCCTGGCACGCGCCCTGGCCGATGTTGAAGGTGATGGGGTGCGCCGCGTCGCCCAGCAGCGTGACCCGGTCCCGCCCCCACCGGCGATCTGGCCTGCGGTCGAGGACGTCACCGCGGATGACGTCCTCCTCGGGCGTCGCCTTGAGGATGTCCAGGACGGGCCCCGCCCAGCGGCGGTGACGTTCGGTGAGCATCTGGAGCGCGGCCGGGCCGTCCTTGCCGCCGGCCGGCCCGTTGGCGACGCTCATCCAGTGCACCACGCCGGGCGCCACGTCGTAGTAGGTGAAGCGGGTGCCGGGGCCGAAGATCGCGTTGAACGTCCCCGGCGGGATCAGCGGGTGATCCATCCGGGCGCGGCCGCGCCAGGCGATGTAGCCGGTGAAACGGGGCGGCTTCGGCCCGAGGAGGCCGCGCCGGACCGTGCTGTGGATGCCGTCCGCGCCGATCAGGAGGTCACCGTGCTCGGTGCCGCCGTCCGCGAGGCGCACGCTCACTCCGGCGCGGCCGCTCTCGAAGGAGGTCACCTGCGCGCCGGTGCGCACCGTGTCCTCGGGGAGTGCCTTCTTGAGCACGCCGTGCAGGACGGATCGCTCGACCGCGATCGTCGGCTGCCCGTACCGGGCGACGAAGTCGCCGACCGGCCAGGCCGCCAGCGTCTCGCCGCGCCAGGTGCTGAAATGGCAGGTCTGCTGGACCGGTGCGATTTCGAGCACCCGGTCGGCCACGTCGAGTTCGTTCAGCGCGATCACGCCATTGCTCCAGATGTGCAGCCCGGCGCCGCCGTCGCGCAACCGCTCGGCGCGTTCGAGTACGAGGGTCTCGAAACCCCTGCGGCGGAGCGCGAGCGACGCGGCGAGACCGCCGATGCCCCCGCCTGCGATCAGGATGCGCGGTGAGCGGTCGGACATCCTGGCCCCCTTCCGAAAAGGACGACTTGCCACCGTCATTCTCGGCACGCCAGCTTGTTGTGCTTCTTGACTGCGCCTTGAAGACCTGGTCGGAACCATTGGCGCCCATTTGGTTTTCCAGCCCCGCCGGCGGCCGTCAAGAAAGGTTCAAGTCGGCCGCCCACTCGTCCCGCCTAGCGTGCTCACTGACCACAGGGAGGACAGACAATGCGGGACGAACACTCACTGGCCGAGCGAAACAAGGCAACGATTCGACGGGTTTTCGACGAGTTCGTCAACAAGGGCGATTTCTCGATCGTCGATGAGATCTACCGGCCGGACATGATCGACCACCAGCCGCTGCCCGGCGCCCCGGCGGGCGTGCCGGGCGTGAAGCACACGATCGCGGGCCTGCGCGCGGGGTTTCCCGACCTGCACGTGACGATCGAGGACATGAGCGCGCACGAGGACTACGTCGTCATCCACAACACCTGGCGCGGCACCCACCTCGGCGACTTCCTCGGCGCGGCGCCGACCGGGCGTGCCATCACCTCCCGCGGGGTCGTCGTCTGGAGGCTGGCGGACGGGCTGATCGCCGAGCGGTGGGGCATCGGCGTGGAGTCCAACATGCTGGCGGCGCTCGGGATGCGGAGGCTGGGCCGCAGATCGCGGGCGGGCCGTCCCGCGGAGAACGCGGGCCCGTCGGCCGAGCCCGCGGTGAACGTGCTGCCCCTCCTGCCGGGGTGCGAGGGGCGGTGGCGGACGCTGCGGCATGAGCTCGCGTCCACGCGGCTCCGCGAGTACGAGGAGTCGCGGCGCCGCACCGGGATCGTCCGGGAGTCCTTCTGGCTGCGGCGGGCCGGGGAGACCGACGTCGTCATCCACTACCTGGAGGCCCGGGACCCGCGCCTCGCCGGACGGCGGCTGCGGGACTCCGCCGACCCGTTCGACACCTGGCTGCGCGGCGTGGCCACCGAGCTCCACGGCCTGGACCCGTGGGCGGAACTGGCCGGGGGCGCCACTCCGGCCGTGCATGCCTGGACGGTGCCCGTCGAGCTCGTCCAGGACGCGCCGCGCTGACCGCCGCGTAGGAGCGAGAACGCCGGGGCGGACGTCCAGGCGTGCGCCACCGACCGCACGCGTCGCGCGCGGCGCCCCGGCATGGTGCGGACCCCCCGCATGGTGCGGACGCCCTACACGGAACGGGTGAACGCGGGACCGGGGCGCGGGCGGTCAGCGGCGGGTGGCGGTGCAGGAATGGTGGCACACCCGCACCGTTCCGCCTGCCCGACCGGCCCGCCTCCCGCATCCGACGTGCCCCTCCCCCGCGCGACGCTGAAGAGTTCGCACGCAGGACCCGGGTGTTCACTCGCCATGGCCGGGCGCTCAGCACGGCCACGGCACCGGAAGACCGGGCACCGATCAGGGCCGGTCGGTTCCGTATCGAGGCTTTCCAGGCAGCGGCGGTTGCCCTGACGGACTGTGCGCCCGTGTTCGTTTCGAGCCGCGGCATCCTCGCTGGCAGGGCTGCGCCGAAGAACGCCCCGGAGCCGGCAGCGGGTCGCCCCGCAGAATCGTCCGGTGGAGTTCTTGCAGGTCGGGGCCGGGATCCGCGCCCAGTTCGTCGGCGATGGCCTGCCGGACCGCCTCGTACTGGACGAGCGCCTCCGCTCGGCGCCCACTCGCGTACAGGGCCCGGACCAGGCGTTCATGCAGCAGCTCGGCCATCGGCGCCTTCATGAGTTCCTGGCGCAGGTCCTCGATCACCTGGTCCCACTCTCCGGCGCGCAGTTCGGCGTCCGCCCACTCCGCGAGCGTCTCCTGCCTTAACTGGAGCAGGTTGTTCCGGAAGAGCACGGCCCATTCGTTGTCGAGGTCGGCCAGCGCCTCGCCCTGCCACAGTCGCAGTGCGCCGTCGAGCAGGGATCGCCGCTCCCGGGCGCCGGCGGGCAGCATTCTGGCCCGCTTCACCATGCAGCGGAACAGGTGCAGGTCGACCTGGTCCGAGGCGATCGAGAGGCGGTACCCCACGTCGTCGCGGTGCAGGGCGACGGGCGTGCCGGTTCTGTCGGTCGCCTCCGCCAGGATGCGGCGGAGGCGGGCGATATAGGTGTAGGCGACGTTGCGCGCCTGGTCCGGTGGCGTGTCACCCCAGACGCGGTCGATGAGCGACCGAAGCGGAACGGGCTCGACGGCCTCGGTGAGGAGCACCGCGAGAACGCTCCGTTGGCGCTTGGGGCCGAGATCGACCTGCGCGTCCTGCACCCACATCTTGACCGGACCGAGCACTTGGAACCTGATCACTGGGCTTCCCCCGTAGTAAGTCCAGTACACCCCGACCTGACGATGCGCGGAATCAATGTGGCGGTAGACGCAAATTCCGCGGCAGAGGTTCGTGGCGAGGCCAGATGTGATCGAATATCCGATCACATCTCAAGCCCTTACCCCTCGCCAACTGTCCCTCCTGATATACATGCTATTGCGTTTTGTCAAGAAGTCAAAATTTCTATCAGTGCCGGGTCGGTCACGTCCTGCCATGATTGCCGTATCCATCCGGAAGGGAACCTTGCGGATGCCGTGGCGGCAGGCGCACTGGCGACCGACGTTAGGGGCTGAGCGGAAAACTTCGAGTACAGCCGGACGGTCCTGAAGGCCAATCGACGCCGACCACGGATCTACGGGATGTTCTCCCCCGGGGCGGCCGCTCCGATTCACTGTTCTTCCTGCGGTAATGGCGAACGCGCGTGACCGATGTGGATTACCCCCGGCGGCATGGTTACTTTTTGAACCATTTTCCACTGGACCGATCCCAATGGCGCTCGCGAGCCGGTGCCACGCCGTCCCCGAACGGCGGTGTGACGGCTTTCACACGGTCGTCGGAGGCGGCATGGATGCTCGCAGGACGTGAACGGTCGTCCCCACCGGCTTCCGCGACCGCTGACCGCGCGATCTCGGTCCACGCCCCCGTTGACATCGCAGGTGATCAGGAGGTCGCCGGGGCTTCGGGACTCGCCCGGGAGAGGCGGTACTCGTCAGGAGCCCGCCGGAAGCCAGTTCCCGTGGAAACCGTGGGGCACGCGTGCGGGCAGCGCTATCGTCGCCACCGTCTCCAGCGTGCCCGCGTCGAGGAGGAGCAGATCGCTGCGCTGGGTGGCCGCGTCGTACACGAACCCCATCAGCACTCCCTCGTCCTCCGCCGCGCCGGATCCGTTCGGAACGAAGACGAACTCGCCCGCCTGCCTTCCGCCGCCCAACTCGACCTTGGCGAAGGCGCCCGAGACGAAGTCGTACTTGAGGACCGCGTCGGTGGGAACGGCTCCGGTCACCGCGCCCATCGCGTAGCCGAACCGGTGCGGCCGGCTCACCACCCGGTCGTCCACCCGAGGGAACTCCTGCGGACGGTCGTCGAGCCGCGACTCCGTCACCTTCCCCGCGGAGAGGTCGATCGTCCAGCGGTCCAGGGTCGGCGCGCCCTCGTTCGGGCCGCGCAGGTCGGTCACGAACATGCGGGGATGCCGGACGACGTCCACCACGACCGAGTCGCCGTGATCGTAGGCGTTGAGCGTATGGAAGACGTAGCACGGCTCGACCCCGAACCAGCGGACGTCGTCCGATCCGCCGTCACGCGGCATGACCCCGACGCGGGCGGGATGCCGCGGATTCCAGCTGAACGGCAGGTTCTCGTTCGCCCGCATCCTCGCGCCGACCATCGCGGCGATGGGATGGGGGACCTTCACCCGGCCCACGAGGGCGGACAGCAGCAGCGCGGTCGGGTAGCGCAGCGGCCGGGGGACGGTGATCCGGGCCGCCTGGCGCGCGTCGAAGGTCACCGGAAGGTCGTAGAGGACGACGTACTTCTCGGTGAGGGCGAAGTCGTGCATCATCGGCATCCCGGGAGCGGCGATGTCGACGATCCGGCGGGCGCGACCGTCCGTGCCGATCACCGAGTACCGCACCCGGTCGCCCCGGCCGAAGTAGTGCGTCACCGCATGGAGTTCGCCGGTGGCCGGATCGAGCTTGGGATGGGCCGTGTACCCGCTGGTCATGGTCCCCTCGAACCCGTACGGGCCGACCGTGCCGAGCTCGCCGTCGAGTTCGTGGCAGCTCATCCCGCCCTCCACGAGGGCGAGGACGCGGCCCGCGTGGCCGATGACGTTGGTGTTGGCGCCGTACAGTTCGATGCCGGTGCCCTCCCGGCGCCGCCCCGCCGGCTGCCCCGCGGCGGCCTTCTGCTTGGAGGTGCGCACCCAGCGGTTGCGGTACCACTCGGCCCTGCCGTCGCGGATGCGGACGCCGTGTACCATTCCGTCGCCCATGAACCAGTGGTAGTTCTCCGGGTCGACCTCGGAGATCGGGTTGGGTCCGTTGCGCACGTACCGCCCGTCCAGGTGCTCCGGAATCCGGCCGGTGACGGGAAGGTCGGTGACCGTGAGCTCCCGTCCGACCGGGGCGTAGTTCCCCTCAAGGTAGGCGTTTCCCATTCAGATCCCCCTCCCGCACGAGGGGCGGGGAGCACGAGCGGCCGCGCGGTGCGGGTCGGGCGGCCGCCCGGAGTCCTCCCCCGCCCCTCGGATGATCTCTGCTAGACGCCCCTGGCCAGATCGTCGAGGACATCGAGGTGCTTCGGCTGCCAGCCGAGCTCGTCGCGGGCCCGGGTCGTGTTGAACCGCTGGTCGAGGGCGAGCGCGTCCGCGACCATGCCGAGGCTCTGGGAGAGTTCCGCGACGCTCACCGAGACGGTCTTGCCGGGGATGCCGACGGCCTGGCTGAGCGCCTCGGCGAACTCCTTGGTGGTCGGGTTCTGGCCGACCGTCCCGAGGTAGCGGCCGCCGGCCGGGGCCTTCAGCGCGAGCACGTACAGCTCGGCGATGTCGTCCACGTGCACCAGCGACCAGTGGGTGCCGCCGTCACCGAGGTAGGGCACGGCTCCCTTCTCCGAGCCCTGCCACGCGAAGAAGCCCGGCAGCCCGCCCTGCCGCCCGTACACCAGACCCGGGCTGATGACGACCGGATGCCGGCCCTGCTTCCTGGTGGCGAGCACCCTCTCCTCACCCGCGACCCGCCACGCGGTGATCAGCGGCGGGTCGTACGGAGCGTCCTCGTCGACCTCGCCGGCCGTGTTCCCCCACGTCCACGCGCCGCCGGTGTGCACGTAGGGATTGCGTCCCGCACCCTCCGACAGCGCGTCGGAGGCGATCTGGTCGATCTCGCCCGAGCGCTCGTCGCCGGTGAGCGCGAGGTGGATGACGCCGTCCGCGGCCGCGGCGGAGTCCCGCAGCAGATCCACTTCGGTGAGCTCTCCGCGCACCGGCGTGGCTCCGAGTTCACTGATCACGGTCGCGGACTTGTCGGAGCGGGCCAGCGCGGTGACCTCGTCACCGCGTTCCTGCAGGACGCGCAACACCGATCGGCCGATGTAGCCCGATCCGCCGGTCACGAACACTTTCATAAGACCCTCCAGTTCATAGTTCTCCTTGCCGCCAGGACATCGGCCGGGCCAACCGTCCGCGCGGGTCGGACGACCTGCGACGGTCGGGGACCGGCGGATGCGCCGGTCACGAACCGGCGACCGCGCCGACGAGGAGCGCGGCCACCGCCAGGCCCTGCAGACCGGCCCGCAGGTTGATGACGCTGTCCCATCTCTCCTGGAGCGATCGGGCGTCGTCCGGCGTGCGGCCTTCCTCGGCCGCCGAGGTCTGCCGCTTGTTCACCGGCGCGCTGATGCGCAGGAAGACGCCGAACCAGCCGGCGAGCATCAGGATCGCCGCGGCGTCCGCGGCGATGATGGCGGGGTCGCCGATCGCCGCGGCCGCGGCCGTGGTGAGCACGGTGGCGATGACGCTGATCGCTCCCGGTACGGCCAGCCGCTTGTCCCCGTAGAAGTGGACGTAGCCCATCACCTTGGTGAGCACCTCGTCGTCGACATGCCGGAGCGCGGACCGCTGGACGAGTGCGCAGAACATGTCGGTTCCGTAGATGACTCCGGCCGCCAGCAGCGCGATCGCGGTGAGGACGTCATGAACGACGATCACTACGCATCTCCCGATTACGTCAGGTTGGCCATTAATCGCCTAGCGTGCCGCAACGCGAACAACCCAGACTTCTAGCGCCGCTAGCAAGCAGCACGCTAACATGGCCGACACTAGAGGTTCAAGCAGTGCTAGATATTGGAGTCACGTTAGACTTTCTGCATGTCCGTTAGAGAGCGACGCGAGCGGGAGTACGCGCACCGCCACCAGCTGATCATCGACACCGCCCGCAGGCTGGCGGAGACCGACGGCTGGTCCGCGGTCACCACCAGGCGCCTGGCCGACACGATCGAGTACAGCCAGCCGGTGCTCTACAGCCACTTCAAGGAGGGCAAGGACGCGATCGTCGGCGCCGTGGCCCTCCAGGGGTTCGACGAACTCGCGGCCCTGCTGCGGGAGGCGCGCGAGAGTACGAACGAGCCGGGGACGGCCCTGCACCGGGTCGCCCACGCCTACACCGAGTTCGCCCTCGCCAACCCGGCGCTGTACGACGCGATGTTCATGCTCTCCTCCACGCTCCGCTTCGGCGAGGCGGACACGCCCGCGGTCCTGGAGGCCGCGTTCCAGGAGCTGTACTCCGCCGTCGCGGAGGTGACCGGCGGCGAGGATCTGGAGACCTGCACAGAGGCGATCTGGAGCGCACTCCACGGACTGGTCACTCTGCTGCGCAGCGGTCGACTCCGCCCCGGCCATCACGCCGCCCGGCTCGACCTGCTCCTCGACCGCTTCACCTTCAAGGACTGAGCGACGCGCGGCAGGCCGCGCACTCCCCTGGCCGACCAGCGACGACGGCACCCATGACCTTCGTCGCTAGCAAGGCTATTCTTTCTTTCGCTACTATTCTAGCGTCGCACTTCATGCTAGCGTTGATAGCGAATCAATGAGGGAGGGCACATGGGACGTGACCTTTGCAAGATCGCTGAGGAGTTCGTGGCGATGGTCGCCCGCCGGGACGCCGATGCCGTCGACGACCTCCTCGTCGAGGACTACATCGACCACAACCCGCTGATCGGCAACGGCAGGGAGGCCAACCGCGCCTTCTGGTCCGCGTTCTTCACGGCGTTCCCGGACGTCACGGCGACGCTGGAGGACTGCGTCGCCGACGGTGACCGCCTGGTCGGGCGGTTCACCTACCGCGGCACCCACAAGGGGGTCTTCTTCGGCGTGGACCCCACTGGCAACGACCTGCACATGCGGACCATCGACATCTGGCGGGTGGAGGACGGCCGCCTGGCCGAGCACTGGGACGAGATCAATCTGCTGGAGGTCCTACAGCAGATCGATGTCATTCCGGCGCTCGACATCACCCCGGAAGAGCAGCCGGCATGACCACCGCGGTACAGGCGCTGGCCATCGTGGCCATTCTGGCCAACGCCGTGATCTACGGCACGGACGTCTTCTCCGCGGTGGTGCAGCGCCCCGCGCTCGCCCACGTCGACGACCGCGCCCTGATCGCGATGATGGGGAACATCCACCGGTACGGGGACAGGCGGTTACCCGTCCCCGGCACCATCGGGCTCCTGGCCGCCCTGGCCGGCGCCATCACCGCCGCCGTCGCCGGGCTCGCCCCGGCCGCGGTCGCCGGCTTCGTCGCCTGCGCGGCCCTGCTCGCCTGGCTGGTCTTCTTCAACAAGGTCGCCGCGCCGGTCAACCGGCGGCTGGCGAAGGCCGCCGAGAACGGCGGCGAGCTCCCGGAGGCCAGGTCGCTTCAGGACAGGTCCGACGGCGCACTCGGAGCACTGGTGCTCTTCCAGTCCGTGGCGCTGATCGCGCAGTGCGTCATGGTCACCGCCGCATGACCGGCCGGCCGCCCTCGACCACCGGAAGGAAAACGCTGATGCGCCGCCGCAGACTGGGCATGGGTTCCCTGAGCGTGTCCGAGCAGGGGCTCGGCTGTATGGGAATGTCATTCGCCTACGGCCCCGTGAACGACTCCGAGTCCGTCCGTACCGTGCATCGCGCTCTGGAACTCGGGGTCACCCTGTTCGACACCGCCGACATGTACGGCCCGCACCACAACGAGAGCCTGGTGGGCCGCGCGTTGTCCGGACGCCGCGACCAGGCCGTCCTGTCGACCAAGGTCGGCAACGAGATAGACCGGGACGGCGCCTTGACCGGAAGGATCAACGGCCGGCCCGACTACATCAGGTCGAGCATCGACGGAAGCCTCCAGCGCCTCGGCGTCGACTGGATCGACCTGTACACCTTGCACAGGGTGGATCCACAGGTGCCGATCGAGGAGAGCTTCGGGGCGCTCGCCGAACTCGTCCAAGCGGGCAAGGTCCGCCACCTCGGCCTCTCCGAGGCGTCCGCCGCCACCATCCGCCGGGCCCACGCGGTACACCCGGTGACCGCCGTCCAGACGGAGTACTCGCTGTTCTCCCGGGACGTCGAGACCAACGGCGTCCTGGCGACGACACGCGAACTGAACATCGGGTTCGTCGCCTACAGCCCGCTCGGCCGCGGCTTCCTGTCCGGACGTATCCGCGACATCGACGATCTCCCGGAGAAGGACTTCCGCCGCGTCGCACCGCGCTTCCAGGAAACGAACTTCCACAGAAACCTCAAGGTCGTGGAGCGCATCGAGCGGGTCGCGGACACCAAGGGCGTGACCGCCTCCCAACTCTCTCTCGCCTGGGTGCTCGCCCAGGGCCCCGACGTGGTGGCCATCCCCGGAACCAAACGCCGCACCTACCTCGAAGAGAACGTGGCGGTCTCCGCGATGGCGCTGACACCCGACGAGCTGGCGGCCCTGGACGTGATCGCCCCACCGGGGGTGGCGACGGGCGACCGCTACCCGGCTGCGGCGATGGCCTATCTCGACGGCTGACGCGTGAGCCGACACAGCGAGGTCTCCGGTTGGGGGAAGAACCCCAGACCGGAGACCTCCCCAACGCCGCCTGCGCTCCGACGACCGATGCTGGACGCTGCCGCCCCGCCCCCCGGCGCCATACGCGGCCTGCCTTTTGAGGTCGGGCAGTGACCAACATGTTCAGCCTTGCTCGGGCTCCACCGGCAGCCACAGTTCGGCGTCGGCCTCGGTGTGCTCCGGCGACAGGTGGACGCGCAGAATCTCGGGGCCGGTGCGGGTGCGGTACGGGTTCGACGGAAACCACTCGGTGAAAACGTCCCGCCACAGTTCCTGGATGGCCTGGGGTGCCGGCCCGGAGGTGGTGAAGACCGCCCAGGTACCGGCCGCGACGGCCAACGTGGTCATGCCCTCCGGAGCGGCCGCGGAGGTGATCACGCCATGGTGGTAGTCGAGTTCAGTGCCCTGGGCGCGGCTGGGGTCCACGTCGTCGCAGACAGCGACGATGCCGTGCGGCTCCTGATCCGACAGCTTCTCCAGGCGCTCCAGGGTCTGGGGGGTGATCCCACGGACGAAGTCCATGATCGCCTGGTTCGGACCCGCGTGCACCAGCGGAACCCGGGTCTTGAACCCGACGACGGTGAAGTCCGGCCTGTCCACGACGCGGTACCGCATACTGCTGCGCCCTTCGATGGTGAGGCGGAAGGCCATCCGGGACTGGGAGTTGAGCGCGGCACCGGTCCGCCGGGCCTCGCCCGGTCCGATGCCGTGCATGGCACGGAACGCCCGCGCGAACGCCTCACCGGAGCTGTAGCCATAGCGCACCGCGATATCCAGCAGCGTTTCACGCCCCGCCAGCACTTCGGCGCCCGCGAGGGTGAGGCGGCGGCGCCGGACGTACTCCGACAGCGGCATGCCCGCGAGCGCGGAGAACATCCGGCGCAGGTGGTGCTCCGACGTCGCCGCGATGCGAGCCAGCTCCTCCACATCGACCGCCTGGTCGAGGTGGCACTCGATGTGCTCCATGGCCTGGTTCAGCCGCTCCAGCATGCCTGACCTCCCTTCACGGTGCCGACGATAGTCATTCAGCGCTGTGGCCGGTGCCGTCCCCCTCCGGCCCAGGGGTCTCCCATCCCAGTCCCCGGCGGATCGCGATCTCCACGGGCGAATACGCGCCGTCGGCCCGCTCCAGTTCGTACGGCGCGGCCGGCATCAGCGGCGGCTGGGCCATGAAGCGCGGCCGAGTCCCGTGGTGCGGTTGCGCGGTGTGCACCAGGAACGGATGGCACAGGAAGACGTCGCCCGGGGACCCGGTGGCGAGGCCGAGCGGCCGGTGGTCGGAGGCCGCCACCAGATCGGGCGCGAGGGTCAGCCCGCTCGCCCCGTCCTCCCCGTACTTCTCCAGCACCTTCGGCACATCGAGGTGTGAGCCGACGCGGATCCGGGTCGGGGCGTCCTCCTCACCGACCTCGCTGAACAGGAACAGCATCAGCAGCGCCCGGCCCCGGGAGCGCAGATTCGTGAAGTACCAGCTCTCACCCTCCGGCAGGTAACTCCCCTCGATGTGCCAGCCGGCATCGCTCGGCTCCTCCTCGTGCGGGAAACGCAGCGGGAACGTGCCCAGCGAATAGCGCGGCTCCCAGCGTCCCGCGCCGACGAGCAGATCGTACGCGTGCTGGAGGAACGGGGAGTTGGGCGCTGCTGCGAACGGCCCCTGCGCCATGCCGCCCACCCAGTGCACGGGCTGCGTCCACGTCGACGGGTCATCCGGGTCGCAGCCCGTCTCCCGCCACAGCAGCCGCGCGCAGTCCGCGGCCACACGCGGCGCGACGGCGCCCTCCAACTTCACGAAGCCGTCGCGAAGGAAACGGGATACCAAGGTCAGGTCGTCCATGCGCCCCATCGTGCGACAACACCGGCCCCGACCACCCGACATTCCCCGCGCCGCTTCTGTCGGGTACGAGGACGGACGTGGTCCCCGGCCACGCCGCCCACCTGCCCCCGCACCCGGAAGAGGCGGCGCGTCGGCCTTCAACAACGTCCAGGCACCCGCACGTCACACAGCCAATCGGCCCACGATCTTCTTGCCGACGTCGGTGCCCTGGTCGACGCGGGGCACACCGACGGAGGTCTTGACGCACTGGGAGTGGATGATGCAGGCGCTGGGCTCACCCCGGTCTCCTTCCTGCCCGCATCCAGGTGGGCTTGGGCGGAGCGCGGGGTGGTGGAAGGGGCCTCCGTGGTGCTGGACGAGTTGGCGCGGCGGGGTGGATCGACCGCCGCGCCGCTGGAGCCGGCGCAGGGCGCGGACGGGTTCTCGGCCGAGCCGAAGTCCGACCGGGCCGGCCTCGAAACCTGCATGCCCGGCAAGCAGGAGATCTCCGCGCCGCCGGTTATTACGTACCGCGAACGGAATGCCGCCGGGCCTGGGAACTCCAGGTTTCTCCTCCTTAACCTGCAAACCATGATCACTACTAGCCGCACACGCCGCGTCATCGCGGTCATGACCACCGCCGCCGCGCTCGCCCTCGACGCAACGGCGCTACCGGCATCGGCCCAGGAGGTGCAGCCGGCGGTCTCGGCACTGCGGTTCAGCGCCGAGGCCGCCACGGTCGGCACCAAGCTGACCGGGTCGGTGACCCTGGACGGGCCCGCACCCGCCGGGGGCTCCCAGGTCACCCTCTGGCGCAACACCTACTCCGCACCCAGCGTCCTCATGCCCGCCAAGGTCACCGTCCCCGCCGGAAAGACCTCGGTGTCATTCCCCGCCACCGCGTACTCGGCCGAGCCCTACGACCGCGACCACGCGAAAATCATCACCCCGTCGGCTCATCTGGGGACCTCACTGGCCTCGCGTGAGCTGGTCCTTCTGCCCACCGCCTTCGCCCTGTCCAGCGGTGTGGCACGACCCGGCACCGGCACCAAGGTGGCCGTCGGCATCGGCACGCCCGCCCCCGCGGGAGGCGCCACGGTCGCCCTGAAGAGCAACACCGCGGATATCAAGGTCCCGGCGACCGTCACGGTCCCGGCGGGAAGCCCCGGGGTGTCCTTCCCGGCGTCGGTGGCCTCCTCGGCTCAGTCGGGCGGGACCGGCCAGATCACCGCCACCTGGCAGGGCTCCACGACGACCTCCGCCTTCTACCTGAGCTGAGGGCCGATGTCGATCATCTGACAGACCCAGGCCCACGAGGAGGACCGGTGCGGACGGCATCGCCGCAGGTCACACGCGCTACCGCTCTGTACCGATCCTCCCCGAGGGCCGGTTCGAGGTCGCCACCAGTTCGAGGCCGCGCTCGCCCGCGCTCGCCAGATCAAGGCGTACGCCCTGCCTGCCGCGCCATCGTGACCGTGCATGATCGGACGGCGTCGTCCACAAACCATCGCCGAGGAGATACTACGGGCAGGCAGCGACATGGTGACGCTCGACGCTGATACTGCGGGCTGCGCAATGACGGCTTTCTTGATGTGCGAGGCCACAACAGCCTGCTCCGCTGTCTCGCCGGCCTCGACCGGGTCCTGCCGGCGCTCACCAAGGCAGGGGGCCTTGAATATTCGCAGCGTCTGCGTCAGGCGGCTCAACTCATCGCGGACGCCCCCATCGGTTCCATCGGATGATGGTCCCTTGAGCCGTGCTTGAGTGAGCCCGCCAGCCGACCGTTTTGTTGGGATCGCGAGAGCCGTTTTCCTCCTGGCCTCGGCGTGTCTTCGCCGTGCCAGATGCACCGCCCCCCGAGTCTGACTCGTTCGTTATCCAGCCCGCACCCAGCAACGGCATTCCGGCTTGGTCGCGTCCCCGGCGTGAACCTGACGCCCAATGCGGGTCTCGACGATTGCAGCGAACTCGGCCTTCGAGACCTGTCCCGCCGGACGGCGCAGCCACCCCCGTGGTCAGGTCCCCGCTCTCCATTACCGACGCCGCCGTCGCACTCGACTCTCTCTCGGCTCCCGATCCGATGACCACAAGGTGAACCGCGCGCCATCAGAGGCGTTCAGCGGCCCTTGCGGGTCTGGCGGGTGATGGCTCGGCCCTCGTCCGGGGTGAGCGGGCCCGCGCTTTCCGGCGGCGACGTACCGAGGGACGTCGCCAGCGTACGTCCGTGCAGGTCGAGGGCCGCCTCGGTGAGGTCGGTGAGTTCGGCCAGGGTGGACCGGGCGCGCGTCCAACCGGTGAGGGCCACGG
Organism: Actinomadura litoris; assembly: GCF_009733595.1. GTDB lineage: Bacteria > Actinomycetota > Actinomycetes > Streptosporangiales > Streptosporangiaceae > Spirillospora > Spirillospora litoris. The sequence continues at coordinate 80,648 of NZ_WOFH01000008.1, forward strand.
CGAGCGCGACGATCGCGCCCGGCCACCACCAGACCGCCAGCACCGCGTAGGGGACCGCCCAGGCGAAGGTGACGACGGTCGCGGCGAACTGGCCGTGCGCGGCGGACAGGTCGGCGCGGACCGGGTCGGGCAGGACCAGCCACAACCGCGGCCATGCGAACGCCAGGTCCAGGGAGTAGCGGTTCAGCGCGACCTGCTCGACGGCCGCGACCCGGTCGCCCATCCAGGTGGGGCGCGCGGGCGGGGCGAGGGCGATCCGGTTGGCGCGGTCGGCGGCGGCGTCGATCGCGGCCTGCTGCGCGGGTGTTCGGTCGGCGGCGGGGCGGTCGCGTTGCAGGGCCTGCCGCGTTTCGACGTGCGCGTTCCAGCGGTGGGCCCGGGCCGTGGCGAGCCGGTCTCGCAGCCCGTGCAGGCCGCGCGGCCACAGGCCGAGCCAGATCGCGCGGACGGGCGTGGTGAGCGCCTGGACGACGAGCCCGATCCCGCACGAGGCGAGCAGCAGGCCAACGGCGAAGAGTAGCTGCGCCGGGACGGTCAGCCTGCCCTGGCTTGTGCCGAGTGCGATGACCTCCTTGCGGAGCAGCGCCAAATCGAGCGCGTGCGACCAGCCGAGCCGCACCCCGGCCCACGCGACGGCGACGAAGAGCAGGCCGGGCACGGCGAGCAGCGCCACCCAGCGTTCGGCGAGCTTCTTGGCCAGTTCGCCAAAGAAGGCGTTCACCTCGTCACCTCGGGGCCATCGGCAGGCCGGTGATGCCGCAGCGCGGGAACGGGCCCGCGGGGACGCCGTGGGCGGTGCGGTCGCAGGCCCCGTCGGGACAGCCGAAAACCTCCTCGTCGGCTCGTCCGGGGCCGCCGCCGGGAAGGCCAGCGCCGGGTCCGCGCGTCGTGCCGGACGGGTCGCCACCGATGAGGTCGGCGAGGAGCGCGCGGACGGGACGGCGAGCTCGGGCCTCGGCCTCGATGCGGGACAGCAGCCGCCGTTCCGGCTCGTCCGCGCATTGTTCCCGAAGCGCCGGCAGGTCGTCGCAGAGCGCGCCGAGCGCCCACCGTTCGGAGGATTGATCAGTTTCTTCGTCCACGACCGAGAACGTTATCCTGCGCATGGTCGCCGAGCGGCCGATTCTCCTCTTTCCCCCGATACGGGAGCGGGCCGTGGTTAGGATCGCGGCGTGAGCGGCGACAAGTTCTGGGATTTCACGCTGGATAAAGATCATTTCCCGGCCATGCAGTGGGTTCTGCGCGATCACGGCTCGTTCGACGGGCCCGTCCATATCCAGGTCGGCGAGCTCGGATCCGGCGGCTGGTATGTACGACACCAGGGCTTTGGCGTTCGCGAGTTCCCCGACCGGCGCGCGGCATGGCACGCGGTCCAGGCGCAGATGCGGCGGCACGAAGGACGGTGGGAGGAACTGCCCGCCGACCCCGAGCCGTTCCGCCTGCTCTGCGGCGCGGACGGCTCCCGGATTCTTTACGACACGGGCGACCCCTGCCTCTACGAATGCTGGGGTGAACTCAAGGACGCCGTCTGGGACGAGCTCTGGGCGGCGATCAACTCCGGCAAGGTATTGCGCCGGACGGAGGCGCACGCCCTTCTCGGAGGCGTGATCGAAGTGGCGCGATATGTTGACCCGAAGGACGGCGTCCGAAGGTTCGCCGTCATCGAGGCCATCGACGCGGGCGGCGACTACCGGGTCGTCGACTTTCCCGACGAGGGCGCCGCCGTCCACCTGTATGAGGAGGTCGTCCGTTCCAGGGAGGACCATGAACTTCCCTATCGCGCCACGGACCTCGACGATGTCCACTACCAGGCGCCCATCGCGGGCCGTCCGGAGCTTCCCGAGGGTCTCACCGCCCTTCCCGACGGGTCGATCATTTCCAGCGCCGACGCCGACGAATGGCGTTACCTGTATGGACGGCCCCGTTTCGACTGGCCGCTGACGCCGGACGCGCCGAACCCGCCGGGCCCGGTGCGCGCCGTCACCGGAGAGCCGCGGGATTGGCTGCCCACCGGGGTGGAGGTGCGCGAGGTCACCCCGCCCGCGTGGGCGGAGGCCGCGGGGATCGGGGAGCCGGCGCCCAGGGCGCTGTCCCTCGCCGTCCTGCCTGATGGCCGGACCGTCCTCGCCTCCGGCCACAACGACGCCGCCCACCTGTGGAACCTCCGGGACGGCGGGATCGCCCGCTCCTTCTCCGGCCACGCCGAGTGGGTGCTGGACGTCGCGCTGGCCGTGGTCGGCGACGGGACGGCGGTGCTCGCGACCGCGGGCAAGGAAGGCCAGGTCCGGGCCTGGTCGACCGGGGACGGCGCCGTCCTCCAGGAGATCGACGACCATCGGCGGGCGGTCAACGCGGTGGCCTGGGTGTGTCCACCGCGGGATGTCCCGTGGCTGATCTCCGGCAGTGACGACGGGACGGTCCGGGTGTGGTCGGTGGAGTACGCCAGGGAGCGTGCGCGATTCGAAGTGGGGCCGCCGGGCGTCGATCTGATCTGGTCGGTCGCCGGGGCGGTGCTGGCGGACGGGCACGTCTGCGTCGCCGCCGCCTCGGACGACTCGACGCGCTCGGCCGTCCACGTCTGGGACGTCGAGGCCGAGACGAAGGCGCACGAGTTCGTGCTGGAGCACAGGCCGACGTTGATGGTGCCGAAGGTGGCGCTGGCCACGCTGCCCGACGGCTCCTTCCGGGTCGCGGCGGCCGCCGGGCCCACGGTGCGCGTCTGGGACGGGCTCACGGGCGACGTCGTCCGGACCTTCCCGATCGAGGAGACCGGCTCCGCCGCCGTCGCGCTCGCCGTCCTGCCGGACCTGCGCGTCGCCGTCGCCGCCGCGAGCGGATCGGCGACCCTGGTCTGGGACGCCGAATCGGGCGCCGAGCTCGCCAGGGTCGACCATGGGACGCGCGGCCCGCACCCTGCCGTCGAGCTGGCGGCACGACCGGGCGGGGGGCTGGTGCTGGCGACGGCGTGCGCCGACGGCCGTCCCGCGCGCGTCCTGCGGCTGAACCCCCGCTGGTGACGGGCTGGCCGGATGCCCTTGGACGATCTGTCCGCCAAGCTCGCGGACCTGCTGGGAGAGTACTCGGCGACCGGGGACGAGCCGCTGCTGCTCGGCGCCGAGGCCGACGGATACGCCTCGGCGCTGTGGCGGAACGTCCGGGCCGTCGACACGGCGACCGCGTCGTCCGCGCTGATCGGGTCGTTCGTGGCGGCGAGCGTCGCGCTGGCGGTCCTGTACTACGAGCGGTACCTGTGCCGCGCCCCCGGGAGCCCGGCGGGAGAAGCCGACCTGGCGCGCGCCGTGGTGGTCGCCGCGCCCCTCGCGGCCGATCGCCGCCGCGTCCCGCCGCCGCTGCGCCCGTTGCTCGGCCCCGAGTCCGACGACGGCGCGCAGGCCGACACGGCGCGGGCCCTGCTGCGGTCGCCGGGACGGGAACCGGCGCTGCTCGACGCCGCGATCGTCCTGCTGGACGCGGCCGTGAACCGCGGGTCCGGTGACGTCTCCCGGCAGGCGGCGCTCTGCCGCGCGCTCCGGCGCCGCCACGAGCGGGACGGCTCCCGCGCCGACCTGGGCCGGGCAGTGGCCGCCGGCGAGAAGGCCGCTGAGGGGCGGGGCGACTCCGATGCGTGGACGTCGCTCGCGTCCGCCTACCTATGCCGGTTCCGGCTGTGCGGGGAGCCCGAAGATCTCCGGCGGAGCATCCGGCTGCTCGAACGGATTCCGGGCCCGGGCGCGGAGCCGACCGCCCTCGCCGATCTCGGCGCCGCCTACCGGCTCCTGTTCGAGCACGGCGGCGACCCCGGGCACCTGGACGCCGCCGTCCACCAGGGCGAACGCGCCCTCGCCGCCGCCGGGGACGACGCCCGTCCGGGGTGGCGGTCCGAGCTGAGCGTGGCCCTGCTGCGCAGGCACGAGCGGGCCGGTTCGCGCGCCGACCTCGACCGCGCCGCCGACCTCGCCGAGCAGGTCGTCGCGACGGCGGCCTGGGACGATCCCGAGCGGGGGGTGTACCTGGCGACCGCCGCGGAGGCCGTGCTGCTCCGGCACCGCCGCGGCGGCGACCCGCGGCATCTCGACCGAGCGGTCGCCCTCGCCGACGAGGCCCTCGAAACGCTCCCGGAGGACGACCCGCGCCGCACGGACGTCCTGCGCGGCCTCGCCGACGCCCTGCACCGGCGCTCGACCGCCGCCGGCTCCCTGGACGACCTGGACCGCGCCGCCACGGCGGCCGCCTGGGCGCTGGCCGCGCTCTCCGGCGGGCATCCGGCGCGCGGCGCGACGACCGCCCGGCTCGCCGCCGTCCACCTGACGCGCTACACGCGCACGGGCGTGCTCGCCGACCTCGACCGGGCCGTCGAGCTGGGGGAAGAGAGCCTGAGGGCGCCCGGGAACGCGCCGGAGCGGCGGTCGATGCTCGGCGAGGCGTACCGGCTGCGGTCCAGCGTCGGCGCCTCGGACGCCGACCTCCAACGCGCGATCCACCATGGCGAACAAGCCGTCGGCGCCACCGCGAAGGACGACTTCGCACTTCCCGGCCGCCTCGCCAGGCTCGCCGCCGCGCACTGGACCCGGCACTGGAGCAGCGGCGACCCGACCGACCTCGACCTGGCGATCGCCCTCGGCGGCGAGGCCGCCGACCGGACGCCCGACGACGAGGCGGACCTGCCCGGGAGGCTCGCCGACCTGGCGGCCGCGCACCTGGCCCGGCTCCGCGCCACCGGATCCCCGGCCGACCTCGCCGCGGCCGTCGACCTCGCCGAACGGGCCTGGCTCGGCCACCCTCCGGGCCATCCGGACCGGCCGCGCGCCGCCGCCGGGCTGTGCCGCGCGTACCGGGCGCGGGTGGAGGGCGGCGGCGCGTCCCCGTCCGCGGCGCGACTGCGTGAACTGGCGGGGACCGACGACGACCACGAGACCGCCTCGCCCGCCGAACGCGTGGCGGCCCGGCACACCGCGGGCCTGCTCGCCCAGGCCGCCGGAGCCGACGGCCTCGCGGCGGAACTCCTGGACGCGGCCGCCGCGCTGCTGCCGTCGGTGGCACCACGCGAAGCGGGCTGGCCCGACCAGCAGCACCGGATCGGTGAACACGCGGGGCTGGTCGCCGCGGGTGTCGCCGCGCACTGCGCCTGCGGCGACCCGGCGGGCGCCGTCGAGTTCGCCGAACTCGGCCGGGGCGTGCTGCTCGCCGCGCAGGCCGGCACCCGCGTCGGCGTGGCCGACCTCCGCGACCGCGACCCCCGGCTCGCCGACCGGTTCCAATGGGTGTGCGCACGGCTCGGCACGCCCGGGTTCGGCGCCGCCGAACGCCGCCGCTGGTGGGAGGATCACGACACGCTGCTGCGCCGGATCCGCGCCCTCCCCGGCCTGGCGCGCTTCCTGGCGGCGCCGCGGCTGGACGACCTGCGCGCGGCCCCCGCGGGAGGCACCGCGGTCCTGCTCAACGCGGGCAGGGACCGCGGCGACGCCGTCCTCGTCCGGGACGAGGGCCCGCCCGTCCACATACCTCTGCCCGCGCTCCGGGAGGCGGTCGTGGCCGATCAGGTCACGGCGCTTCTCGCGGCGCTCTCCAGCAGACGGTCCCTGAGCGGCGTGATGATCCTGCGCCGGACCGTCCGGGACGTCCTGGCCTGGCTGTGGCGCACCGCCGTCGGCCCCGTCGCGGACGCGCTCGGCCCGCCCGGGCCGGAACCGCATCGGGTCTGGTGGCTGCCGACCGGCGCCCTGGGCCTGCTGCCGCTGCACGCCGCCGAGGAGCCTGGGATCCCGGGGGCACTGGACGTCATGGTCTCCTCGTTCGTGCCGTCCCTGCGAGCGCTGCGGGACGCCCGGTGCCGCCCGCCCGCCGCCCGCCGGGAGACGCTGACCGTCGTGCTCGCCCAGACTCCCGGCCACGCCGACCTGCGCGAGACGGACGCGGAGGCGCGCCTCCTCGACGGACCGACGCTGACGGGCGCGCAGGCCACGGCGGGAAGGGTCCTCACCGCCCTCGGCGACGCCACCTGGGCGCACTTCGCCTGCCACGCCGTCGCGGACCCCGTGTCACCGGCCGCCGGCGGCCTCCTGCTCCACGACCGGACGCTGACCCTCCCCGAGCTCGGCGACCTGCGGCTGCCCGAGGCGGAGCTGGCGTACCTGTCGGCGTGCTCGACCGCCGGGCACGGCGTCCGCTACGCCGACGAGGTCCTGCATCTGGCGTCGGCGTTCCAGCTCGCCGGGTTCCGGCACGTCGTGGCCAGCCTGTGGCCTCTCAACGACACCGCCGCCGGCGAGGCCGCGACCGCCTTCTACGCGGCGCTACCCGCGACCCCGGTCGCCGACGCGGCGGCGCCGGTCCTCCGTGAGGTCACCCTCGGCCTGCGCGCCCGGCATCAAAGGCAGCCGGAACTCTGGGCGCCCCTCGTCCACAGCGGTCCCTGACCTCGGCCTCACCTGCGAAGGCGATGACTCCCGGGGCTGGTCGGAAGCCGTCGCGGAAGGTCGCCGGCCAGGGCGCAACCACGCGAGCCGCCGCCGCGGGCCCGCTCATCAGGATGTGGCCGCCGACGAGGGGCATGTCAGGGGCGGGCATCCGGCAGGTCGCAGCAGGAAAGGCCTTTTCTAGACAGTTTCGTCAACTCTCCCGTCTGCCTGTGCAGTTGAACCAGGCATTGGCAGCGGCGGCACCGAGGGCCAGAATCCCCACCGGAATCCCGATCCAGGCGGGGACCGGATTCCCGGAGGCTCGAGCGGTAAAGGGCACTGCTGCCAGAAGGAAGAGCGCCACTACCGCGACGATCCACCTCCCCTTGCGCATCATCTGATCCTCAGGTCGGTTTCAGCACACCGGCGGGCACCGCCGCGCCTTCGCTTCGCGGTGCCCGCCGTTGCGCAGAGTCACTCACGGGACTAGATGTTCATGTCCCGAATCGTCCGATTCATTACCCGGAGATCGCACCGGCGATCTGATCACCGAGGAAGGATCCTCCGACCTCGCAGAGGCCGGTCGCCGCCACTCCGAGGCCACCGGTGGCGCATGTGACGCCGGCCATGCAGCCGAAGGCGACGCCCTGGCCGCCCACGGCCGCGTAGGTGTCCTGGGAGACGCTCCCGTTGGGGTCGCTGACATCTTCGTAAACGGTGGCGTAAATATCCGAGTCTTGGGCCAAACCGATACCGTTCCAGAGAAGTTCGCCCCACGGACACTTGCCGGTGGGATCGACTCGGTTGACGGGGCTGTCGCCCGCATATGCATAGCGATTCCCCTTGCCTGGGTCGCCGAGCGAAATGACCGAGTCCTGCTGGGTGAAGCGGCCGCGGCCGGCATCGTAGAAGCGCTGACCGAGTTTAAGCAGGCCGCTACCGGGTTCGCTCAGGCCACTGGTATAGCGGATCAGGTTGATCGCCGACTGCCGGCCGTTGTCGGCGGTCGTCTCGCCGTACGGCCCGTAGGTGTCGGACGCGGCCTGGGTGCCCGAAGGCGAGACGATGGAAGTGACCGAACCGAGGCCGTCGGTGCCGAAGACGTAGGGGTTGCTGCCGTCGGGGTAGCCGAGCGGCGTGCCGGTGCTGTCGTGGATCATCCAGGCGGTGCTGCCGCCAGGCCATGCCGCAGCAGGAGAGTACATGCACGACCCCTTTGACAGGCCAGTGCAGCTCAGGGGCCGCTATCCAGTTGATAGCTGCCCCTGAGCTGGGGAAAGTGAAGGCGATACTGAGTTCGATTGAGTGACCTCTTCGGTGTGAACACCATTCACCATCCCTAGCACAGCGAACCTTCCGACATCTTCCCAGCTCAGAAGCACCTCATCCCTTCACCACAGAGCCGTTCGAGGAAGTTCGGACCACTCCTGATCTCCCACAATGCACACCCGCATATCGAGCAGCAACTACTCTAAGGGTGTGTCTCACGTGGATGTGGTGGGGGCCGCCGGATACTGCGGGATCGTGTCGTCAGATCTTGCGTTGCGGCTGGTGCCGGATGAGTTGTGGGAGCTTGCTGAGCCGCTGATCCCCAAAGTTCGCGCCGCGGCGGCAGGGCGGCGGTACGGCAGCGGTGAGCGATCGGGGGGTGTTCACCGCGATCGTGTATGTGCTGACCAGCGGGCGCGCGTGGCGCCATCTGCCCGCGGAGTTCGGTGTCAGCGTGCCGACCGCGCATCGCCGGTTCACCGCCTGGACGCGGGCGGGGCTGTGGCCGCGCCTGCACCGGGCGGTGCTGGACGAGCTGGGTGCGCGCGGGCAGATCGACTGGACGTCGGCGATCGTGGACGCCGCCGCCGTCCACGCGAAAGGGGGGGCACGCCGACCGGCCCAAATCCGGTCGATCGGGCCAAGAAGGGCAGCAAATTCCACGTACTGTCCGATGCCGCCGGGCTGCCGCTGGTGGTGGCCGTCTCGGCCGCCAACCTCCACGACAGCCTGGCCTTCACGCCGTTGTTCATGGCGCTGCCAGCGATCCGCTCCCGGCGCGGACCGCGCCGCCGACAGCCGCTCAAGGCCCGCGGCGACAAGGCCTACCATTCGGCCAAGCATCTGGCCCTTCCTGCGGCAACGCGGGATCACACCGCGCATCGCCCGGCCCCGGCATCGAGACCGGCGAACGCCTGGGACGCCACCGCCGGGTCATCGATCGCAACCTGGCCTGGCTGCTGGGCTACCGTCGCCTGGCCGTCCGCCACGAACGCCACGGCAGCCTGGTCAACGCCTTCCTCGTACTCGCCGCCGCCCTGATCTGCTACAAGAAACTCGCCCGAATCCCCACATGAGACATACTCTAAGTTAGATCTGTGTGTGATCGGTGCCACACAGCCAGCCACAATCCGTCCCGCTCCACCGCCTCCTTCGGGACAAGATCTAGCGGATTGGCGGCGACCTCATCCGGGAGATGGAACGCGTCGCCAACCAGCTCGGCCCGATCGGATGACCCGAGCGAAACCGGGTCCACGACCTGTGGTGCTCGACCGTGCCACTACCGCTGGAACAGGACGCCACTGCGCCGATCATTTCGACTAGCAGGCGAACTTTCTATCAGCATGAACGCCCCACTTCGAGGAACTGCCGATAAACAAGATCGAGTAATGCCGCGTATGCATGTTGCGAACGGGCGACGGATTGGTCGCCGCCTGATGCGATGCGACCGAGCCGGTCGACTCGCTCCATCAGCGTTTGAAGCATCGTGAGGACATCAGCCGGCGCCGGCTTGAAGATCCCCCGTTCCACATATCGAATCACCGTCGTTACATACTCGTCGACTTCCGCCAACTCGCCGTGCGTCAGAATAAGATCCCCACTTGACCCACTCCGAGGAAATGGCAGGTTGCGCCACAAGGTGTAGGCGTCCATAAAACTGAGCATCATACCTCATCTGCCTCTAATGAGTCCCGTTGTACCAAAATGAAACGATTCGCCCATCCGGCCCGACGATCCCCCCCACACCCCCGTTGGGATCCGAATACTTCACACCCCATTTACCATCATCAAAAGGCATCCTCTTTGCATTATACCCTACCTTTCCCCCCGGCTCAGCCAGACGCTTTACCCAGTCACTCGAATCTTGCAAGTACTTTTCTCGCGTTATTTTCAATGGTTCGCCGTGCTTTGCCCAATGATATTCAAAGCTCGCCACAGGATTGGCAAACGTGCCCTCATGCCAGGCATCTGCAACCGCCTTAGGGCATAGCCCCGTATTATGCACCAAAACTGGCGCCTCGTCCGCCAGCACATAGTACGTGTGGAGGTCGGCAATGGCGAGGTTGTGGGTGCGCTGGTGGCGGGTGGTCCAGTGTTTGGTTGCCGTGACCTGGACGTAGGTGCCAGCGCTGGTGCGGAGCCACATGCCGGGTTCGAGGTCGGTGGCGTTGACCCACTGGTTGACTCCACCAGCGACCCAGAAGGGGTGGTGGTCGGTGGCAATGATCATGCCCTGCCCTCCTGCACCGTGAGGACGGAGCAGGGAGCCGCTAATCTTGGGTTGACTTTTAGTCGTCCAGAACGGGCGCGCAGCGTGAGTGTCGATGGTGATCTGCACGAAGTTCTTATCGCCCTCGGTTACGACGGTAGCCAGAACTGGTTGGGCCGCAGTTTCTCCGGTTTCGGGATTGGTAGCAAGTACCTTGTCGCCAACCCTGATTTTTTCGATGGACTTCCGACTATTACCAGCCAGGAGAACCTGCGTGCCCGGGACGAAGCTATTACAGGCCGACTTCAGCAGGCGATTTCTAATAGTATTTTTAGCAATGATTTGCCTTGCGGCGGGCGCCATTGCACCCATACCCCCTTCCATTGCCGCCGCCGGCCCACCCATTGCAAAAAATGCTTCTAGGCCGAGTTGAGCGAGATAGCTTCCATGCTTGCTGCACTCCTTCCATGCATTACAGGCAAAGTGGGCGGCCCGTAGATCATAGTAGGGCTGCGCATCCGGGTTATACCATGTTCCGTATCCCGACACCCGGACGTACATCTTCCAGAATCGCTCCCGGAATTCGGAGATGTCAAGGCCTGGTGGAACGGCAACCACCGCCGCCAAGCCGACGGTGCGGTCGTCGGGAGCATCGTCACTATCGCCCTTCCAGGTGATGGGGACGCCGTTCGGGTGCCTGCTGTTTTGCCGCTTGGCCCTATCGCTGTTCTGGTTGCACCATGATGCACATCCGGTGGGAATGTCCCCCATCATCCCGGTGGGGTCGCTTATTGTGACCGGGTTGTTGTTGCTGTAGGTGTAGCCGTTCATCTGTTGTGGGTCGGCTTGGTCCATGAGGGGGTCAACAGAGATGAATCGGCCTGTCTGGGGCTCGTACTCGCGAGCGCCGAGGTGGGTGAGACCGGTGGGGTCTTGGGTGCCGCCGACGAAGCCCTTGTCCATGGCGGTGGGCCAGACGCCAGTGGAACTTCGTTCGGCACCGAAGGGCGTGTAGCGGCGTTGGCTGATAGAGGTGATGTCCCAGGCGTCGATGGCGAGCTGCGCCGTGCCCTGGTGATCTGCGGCGAGGAGGGTGACACCGCTCGCTGTGCGCATGGCGACGGTGTTGCCGGCGTATCCGTAGTAGCGGGTGGCGGTGGTGGCCCCGTTACTCAGGCGCAGTTCCATACCTGGCAGGTAGAGGGTGCTGCCGGTGTTGTCGCGGCGGATGAGCCGGTTGCCGTCGGCGTCGTTGACGTATCGGGCTTCGCCGGTGGCACTGTCCTCAGTCTTCACCAGTTCACCGGAGGGTGCCCACGTGAGTTTAAGGGTGTTGGTTCCTTGTGTGCGTTGAGTGGTGTGCCCGAGAGCGTCGTAGGTGTATCCGAAGGTGGTGCTTATGCCGCCCTGCTGTTGGGTGTAGCTCGCGAGTTGGTGGCCTTTGTATTCGGGGCCAACTCCGGTATCACCGGCATAGGTGAAGCTGCGGTTCCATTGGGGTATGCCACCGTTGGGCCCCGCACCCCAGTTGTCTTGCTTAGTGCGGTTTCCGTCGGCGTTGTAGGCATACCTTTCCCGGTAGGGCGCGGGGCCGCCGATCTGGGCGGCGGTCGGGTCGGCCGCGCAGGTGGCGCTGTTCTGGGACCAGGCGTCGGTGAGGCGGCGTTGGATGTCGTAGCCGAAGCACTGGGTATCGGTGGTCAGGGTGCCGTTGGCCGTGGAGCCGGTGATGTCAGTGATCTGGCGGATGTTGCCAGCGTTGTCGTAGCGGTAGGTGGCGTCACGGTCGTAGCCGACGATACCTTGTCGGCTGACGGTCGAGTGAGTCAACCGGCGGGTGGTGGGGTCGTAGTCGTAGCCGATGTTGACGGCTTTGCCGCTGGCATACAAGACATAGCCGCGGACCTGGTTGATATCGCTGTAGCCGGTGCCGGTGACGTAGGTCGACAGGCCGGTCAGCTTAGTGGGGCGTTTGAGGCCGTCGTAGCTGTAGACGAGGACTTCGGCGGGCAGTCCACCGACGGGTGGCATGCTGGTGTTTTGGACAGTGCCGTCGGGGTTGTAATTAGTGTTGAACTGGTAGGAGCCGTCCAATCCGGCGCCTTCGGCGCCGGTGGGCACTATGACGGTGGTCCTGGTGGCCCTGTTCGCCGCATCATATTTGTCGATGCGGGTCTTGTATTCGTAGATCTTTCCGTCAGCGCCGGTGGCATTGCGGGAAGAGAAGCTGAGTTGCCCGGGCCGGACCGTATCGTAGCCCCACAGGGCGATGAGGTCGCCTTTCTCGCCGCTGTCGTTGGCGGCGTAGGTGCGCAGTTTGCGACCCAGTTCGTCATAGTCGTTGAAGATCTTGCCAGCGTTGCCGCGTGCGTCGGTCGCCGACACAGGCTGGTCGAGGTCGTTGTAGTCGGTGTGGGTGGTGCCCTTGTCGGGGTCGATGGTGGTGGTAGTGCGGCCGCGTTGGTCGTAGCCGTACTCCCAGACCTTGCCGCCAGGCCCGGTGATCTTTGTGGTTCGGTCCGCCGCGTCGTAGGTGTAGCTGGTGGTGATGTAGTCGTTACCGCCGTTGTCCTGGCGCAACTCAAGAGTGCGTCCACGCGCGTCGGCGTAGGTGGTAGTGGGAGTGCCGCCCTGGGGTGGTGTCGTCCGCACCCAGTCGCCGGTGGTGTCACTGCCATAGGCGTAGGCGGTCGCGGACACCTCGGGGTTGTCGCCGGCACCGCCCAGGAGGGCCTCGCGGGTTTTGCGGCCTACGCCGTCGTAGGAGTAGCGGATCTGGCTGTGGACCAGGCCCTGCATGTCGGGGCCGAACAAGCTGGGGGTCGGTCCGGCCTGGTCGTTGTAGTAGCCGTTGTAGGTGTAGGCGACCAGACCGCGGCCGTCGTACATGGTGTCGGTGATGATCCGGCCGCCGTTTTGTCCTGGTGCTTGGGTTTGGCGGCCCCTCAGAAAGCCGTCGTAGATCTCGTAGGTCGGAGTGTCCAGGGCACCGGTGTTGGTCACGGTCCGGGTCCCGACCACGACGGGTGCGTTCTCGGTGACCTGGTAGCTGAACTCCATGCTCTGTGTGGCGCCGTCGCTGCGGGGGCGGTCAGGAAGCCAGACTTTGGTGGTACGCCCCAGCGCGTCGTAGTACAGATCGGTCTTGCCCAGACTCTGGGTGCCGGTGCCTTGAGCGGCGTTGTCGGTCTGGATGATCGGCAGGCCCCACGCGGCGTCCAACGTGGTGGTCGTCGACAGCAGCAGGGTGGTGTCGTCGTCCTTTTTCACTGCTGGTTTGGTGGTGGTGACCTTGGTGGTCAGACCGGCGGTCTGGGTGTAGGCGGTCGTGATGAGGTGATCGTAGGCGTCGACTGCCGCCGTGGGACGGCCGTAGTCGTCGAAGGCGGTGACCGCAGCGACCTTCTGGTAAGTCGGGTCGGAACCGTCGGCGCTGGCGTGGGAGACCAGGCGCTCGGAGTAGGTGACGCGCCCCTTGCTCACCGACTTGAAGGCGCTCTTCGGAGTGACCGAGGTCCCGTCGTAGTAGGTGCGTCCGTCAGCCAGGACGTCCTTGGTGCGGTCGACCGTGGTCGCGCAACTGCCGCGGGTGACCTCTTTGTGTGCGACGTAGTTGCGTAGCCAGGCGGTGGTGTTGTCGGCATAGGTGAGCCGGGTGCAGCGGTCGTCGCCGGTGCCGGGGCCGCCGAGATCGGACGTCCAGTTCAAGCGGCCGACGTCGGGGTCATAGTCGGAACGGGTCTCGGCGATCCGCCAGCTACCCGGCCCTATGGGGGTGAAATTCCGGGCGTACTCGGTGGCGACGATGTTGGCGGTCACCGTTCCCCAGTCACGGGTTTTGGACGCGGTCTGGTACTTGCGGGGCAGTTTCTGCGTCCAGTTCACGACCGAGCCGCCGGGCTTGTCGAGTTGCACGGTGCGCACTTCGAAGCCAGCGAAGGGGTCGTGGTCGGTGATCGTGCCGCCGTTGCCGTCGTCGACGGTCACGGTGCGTTTCTTGGTCTTGTCCGTGGCGGAGGTGCGGTCGCCGTGCATACCGCGAAGGTAGTAGTGGTCGGTTTGGGCGACCATGCCGTTGGTGAGGTCGGATCCCGTGAGGACGCTGACCTTGCCGTAGCCGCGCCATTGACCCCAGGACTTGTATTTGTCCTTGGTCAGTCCGTCATCGTCGTCATAGTGCCAGGCCGCGCCCTGCTGCTCGTCATAGATGTACTTGGTGACCATGTCGGGCGTACGCCCAGTGCGGTCGCGCGCTGTGACGTGGGTGACGACATATTTGTGGAACCAGTCCAGGCTTGGGTCGAGGTCGCCGTCATGCGCCCAGTGCACGGGGAAGCAGCGTTTGGTGTTGGTCTCCGGTTCCAGATGGTCGTCGGGGGTGCATTGGGCGGTGCTGTAGGCCACGGAGATCTCGCTGCCGTACTCGTCGGCAATGTAGTCGAGCCGGTAGTGCAACAGGCCGCCGGTGTCGCCTGCCCGGACCCGGTTGGGGCGTTCTTCGTAGTCCAGGCTGGTCTTGGGCAGCGTGATCGTGGTGGTGGCGGCGAGTCCGGTGTGCTGGATCGCGGTCGGCAGCAGCGCGCGGTCGTAGTCGGCGGTGCCCCACTTGTGCGACAGCGTCCAGGAGTCGACGTCCCGCCAGGTCCCGTCCGATTTGCTGATCTGGGTCTTGACCGACTCCAGCCGTTTGCGCGTCCAGAACGTCGGCGACACCGATCCCCTGAAGTCCTTGCATTCGGTGCCGGCCTTGCAGTTGAGGTCGTAGGGGACGTCCGGCCACAAATTCGGGTTGGTCTCGATCTTGGCGGGGTCGCAGTTGGCGTCGGTGTCCAGGCACCGTTCCTTGCTGGTGAACATCACCCGGGCCGGGGCCTTGGCGGTCAGGTTGTCCGAGCGAAGCCCGTATTCGATACGGTTGAGCACACCACCGCGAATGTAGGGCGTCTCATCCTCGGGCTTGAGGTCGCGCCCGTAGTGGTTCTGCTCGGCGTCGTAGTAGTAGGTGATGACGTTGCCGTCGGGATCGACGACGTAGTCCAGGTTCCAGCGCCATGCCTGCTGGCACCAGGACTCGGCGAAGGTGTCTTTATGGCAGTGCTCGGTGGCGTCGTTACCGAAGACCGGCATTGTCCAGGTCGCGCCGGTGGCAGGCTTGTTGCCGTCGGCGCCCTTGTTGGAGCCGAAATAGTAGGCGGTGCCGTCGGTGGTGGTGAGCTTCCAGTACTCGTTGTCGTTGTCACCGTTGTCGACATCCGCGTCGGTCAGCTGTTCGATGCGGGTGCCGTCGTCGTTCTTCATCCGCCATTTGCCGGCGCCGTCGGGGATGAGCTCGCCGCCGTGGCCGTTCCAGGTCAGTGTCGCGTTGTCATTGCCCCAGCACTGGTCAGTTGGGGCTCGTCCCCACTGGTCCTTGGGGGCTCCATCGTCCTCGCAGGACTTGTAGCGCCGTTCGATGAACCCCGGCCACAGGTCAAAGCCCTCACCGATCCAGGACGATTGTGCGTTGGCGCCCGAGGTGCGGCCGTCCACACTGCCCGACGAGTAATTGATCTTGACCGGTGGCTGCAGTCCACCGGGGACCGGGGGCACTCGCATCGGATAGGACCAGGTGAATTCGCCGGTGTTGGCGCCGATGTTCCAGGTCGATGATGAGGTCAGCTTCGTGGCCTTGTAGTCCCCGCCCTCGCCGGCGGTGCCTGCCTGGGCGGCCAGAACGGTCCCACCGGCATCGGCAAAGGTCGTCTGAATCTGGGCGACGAGTTTGTGGTGCTCAGGGTCGCGGGTGGTGGCTACTGGCACGGCAGCGCTGCATTGCGGGCGCTGCGGGGTGGTCAGAACACATGCGGGGAATCGCACGAGTCCCAACCTGTCGGCGTAGTCGCCGCCGAAAGCCGAGGCGAAGGAGGTGTAGTCCAACCCGATTGTGACCTGTCCGGGCGTCGGGGCATCGGTGCGGGCCACCGCGATCATCGGCCCACGTACACCTGCGCGCTGCGCGAGCGCGCGGTCTAGCACCTGCACACGGACGCTCTTGGCGGGCTGGAACGCTGCGCGCTGCGGCTGGCCTCCTGGTGACTGAGGCGCGCCGACGAGCACCGGTAGTTGCCCAGCTTGAGTCATCGATTTGTGTGAAGGAACCTTGACTTCGACGGTGCCTGGGGCAGGCCAGGTCGGCGCGGGCAACGCTTTTGTGTTGAGGGCCTCGTTGGCTGGCTTTCGGGGGCGCACTTTTACCGATTTGCCTTTGACAGGCTTTTCGTCGGCGTAATGGTGGCGCGGTGCAGGGTCGGCTTGGGCTGGCAACGGTGAGGTGAGCCCGATCGCCAGGACGGCGGCGAGGCCAAGGGCGATCTTGGCGCGCATGCGGCCGTGGCCTCCCAGCAGCATCCGGGTACCGCGCTTACTCACAGCATCCTCCAAGGCTGCGCCCGCCCGGTTTGGGCTGACGGATGATTCTCAGCGGGATTCGACAGGGGCAGGCACTTGGGGTGACCCCGGGCGGCCGGACAGCGCGGTCAGCTCGTTTCGCAACCGCACCGGGGTGCTGCTAGTCGTCAGGACATTGCAGGGTGGTTTCGTCGTAGGTGCACGGCAACGACGGGTTACCGGACGAGGTGGCGATCTCTTGAAGGTTCACCAACTGAGAGACCCCATCCGTGTCGAGGGCGCCCTTGAACATCCATACGTCGTCGACCAGGCCGGAGAGGTACTCGCGGTTGGCGTGGTCGTCGGCGGTCTGGCCATCGGCGAACCGGCGGCCGATCTGCACCGGACCGGTCGCGTTGAAGCCGATCACACCGGTCTTGGCCGAACTGTTGGTGGCACTGGCGTCGACGGCACCGTTGACAAACAGCGTCATGGTGCCGGTGGCGGCGTCATAGGTCAGCGCCAGGTGGTCGGGGCCGGAGTCGGTGCAGACGTTGCAGGGCTGCCCGTGGTAGGCCGTCGCGCGGACCGGGTTGTCTCCGTCGGCGGACGGCATCTCGATCTCCCACTTGCCCAGGTACTCGTCAGCCGGATCGTCGCGGTCTGGATCCCATCCGGGGTTCTTGGTAGCGCGCGGGTTGAACCGGACGGTGAACGCGCTCTGCTCCGTCCCGGCGGCCGAGAACACGGTCATCGGGACGGTGGGTTTGGCCGCGTCAACCCAACCGGCGATTGTGAAACTGCCGTCGGTGCGCACCACCGGATCGGCCTGTGCCCACTCCCCGCCGCCGGTGCGCGCGCCGTCCAGAGCAAGGCATCGTCCGGTCAGTTGGACGCAGGTCTCGTCGTCGGTCTTGATCTCGGCGCCCCCCTGAAGGGTGAGGGCATGGCCGGCGCCCGAATCGTCGGGGACCGTGACGTCGGTGCCCGCGGGGCTGTTGAGCCGCCACCGCGCCTGGACGGTGGGCCGGTACCAGCCGGTCACGCTGGAAAGCGTCACGGCTCGGTCGAACACGCGCACGTCGTCGATCTCGCCGCTGAAGTACTCCCCCACGCTGCCCGCGGTCAAGGTGCGGCCCATGGCGAACTTGCCTCGACTGGTGGTCCAGGTGCTCATGTCCGCCACGGCGGGATTGCTCTGGGATTTGCCGTTGATGTACAGGGTGAGGTTCTTGGCGTTAGCGTCGTGGACGGCGACCAGGTGCACCCACTGGCCGACGCGGACCTGTTCGTCCGACAAGGCGGTGGCCACGGTGGCGTCGGCGCCGTCCTTGGTGCGCACGACGGCGGCCCACTTGTTGGTCCAGTCGGCCTGCCCGCGAGTCCCACCCACGTATTTGAGCTGGAAGGCGGCCCCGCTCAGGCCGTCTTGGCTGAGGACGGTCTGGTAGCCCTCGTCCTTGGTGAGCTTGGCCCACACCGACACCGAGAAGCTCTTGGCCGGGTTGATCAGTGGCACGCCCATCTCGGCATAACCGAAGCTGCCCGGGTCGCTGTCGGAGTTGAGCACCAACGAGGTCGAACGGATTCGGGCGGGGTTGCCGGTGGTGTAGTCGGTGCCGACGAGCTTGGCGGTGTTGACGGAGGTGATTTTCCAGAGTTGGCGGTCGCTGCCGTCACATCCCCACTGGACGATGGTGGCGTTGTTGGCCGTGGAGGCGCCAAACACGTCGATGCAGCGGCCACTGCGCTTGGAAACCAGCTCGAAGCCATCGTCACGCTTCTTCTTCGTCCAAACCTGGTTGGTGGTGTCGTAGCAACCCCACTGCCACACCTGAGCACCATCACCGTCAGCGCCAACATCGGCACACTTGTTGCTGTTGACATTAACGAGTTTGTAGTCGTCCCCACCCATCGGATCCAGTCGCCACCGCTGGCTCAATCCACCATCGCACTCGTACTGGACCGTCTTGCCCGTCGGCCCGTTCTCTGTGCTTTTGCCGTTGACATCGAAGCATTTGTCAGAATGGGCAGCGACGAGGCTGTAGGTGTTGTTAATCGAGGTTATCTTCCACAGTTGACGGTCGCTGCCGTCGCAAGTCCACTGGACGATTGTGGCGTTATTTTCCGTTGACGCGCCGAGCACATCAACGCAACGGCCACTGCGTTTGGAGAGCAGTTCGAAGCCGTCGTCCCGCTTCTTCTTGGTCCAGATCTGATTGGTGGTGTCGTAGCAGCCCCACTGCCATACCTGAGCCCCGTCACCATCGGCACCGACATCCGCGCATTTGTTGCTGTTCATATTGACGATCTTGTAATCGTCACCGCCCACCGGATCCAACCGCCACCGCTGACTCAACCCATCGTCGCAGTCGTACTGCACCGTCTTACCGGTCGGCCCGTTCTCCAGGCTGCGTCCATTGACGTCGAAGCATTTGCCGGATAGCGCCGACACGATCTGGAAGGTGTCACTACCGGTGATCTCATTGAGTAGGACATGGGAACCGGCAGGGTCGTCCAGTTTCCAGTGCGCCTCTTCAGCTGCCATGTTGCGGATACGGAACTGGTAGGTGGGGGCACTGCCTGGTCTTCCGGCCCGGTCGACCGCCCACACGTCCATCTTCCAGTCGCCCTTGACGTCCGGGGTTTTGGAGAAGGTGCACTGTGTGGCCGTGCAGCCCGGCGACGGTGAGGCGCCCAGGTTCTTCCACTGGATCGGTTCGGCGGCGCGGCCGGGCGGGGTGAACTGCACACCGAACTTGGACAATGGCTCGCTGTCGGCCGCCGCGGTGACGGTAAAGTCGCCGGGCTGGCCGACTCCGTCATGTTCGGCGCCGTCATTGGGGTACTTGGTGGAGGTGATGGTGGGCGGCTTGGGGTTGGCGTCGTCGTAGACGAACCAGCACTTGTGCCCTTGCCCGCCGGCGGTGGTGGCAACGTCGGTCCACACTCCGACGCCCTGCCAGTGCTGCCAGTTGTCGTCTTCCTGGTTGTCCTTGAAGTCGTGGCCGCGCACCATCCAAGCGATCGGGACGTTCTTGGGGATGCCGCGGGAGGTCGCCAGGCTGGACAGCGACTTGGTGAAGGTGGTGCCGGAATTTCCGCCGCCAGAGGTCAGCGGGGCGGAGTCCGGGCCGAGCCCGCCGGCACCGATCCGCCACTGGAAGTTCGCGCCATTGGCGTCGCCCCATCCGACGAGGAACTCGGCCTGGACGCGGTCGCTGCTCTGCGGGTCGGTGATCTTTGCGGACATGGTCGGCCAGACCCGCACATAGGGCTTGCTGGCGTCGTTGGCGCCGCACGGGTAGTAGCCGCCCTCGGCCTGCAGCTGCACGTTGGTCGGGGCCTTGGGCGGCAGGTTGTACAGCACGCGCAGGACCGCGTCGTTGTTGAACCGCTTCCAGTACTTGGTGGAACTCTCACTACCGGCCTTCAACCCCAGCCACAGCGTGCCACCGCCGTCCGCGGTCTTTTGCACCTCATCCTTCAGGCGCGCGTCCTGGAACACCACGGTGTTGTTGGCGCAGCCGACACCCTCGTTGCCGTAGTTGAAGCTCTTCTCAGCGACCTTGCGCTGCCAGAACCCCGAGGCGTTCTGGGTGTTCCAACTCGTCGAGCCGCTGACCCCCTTGGTCCGCCACAACTCGGCCTCGGCGGGGGTGCAGTTGTAGGCACCGGTCTGGTACGGCTTGAACTCCACCGCGAGAACGTTGGTCTTCATCACCGCCGACGGCAGTGTGAACTTGTAGAACAGCCGCTTGGTAATGGTTCCGCCGCACTGCCCGCCCATGTAGGGGTCGCTGTCGGAGCAGTACCCCATCCCCTCGTCCTCCCAGGAGGAGTCGCTGTACTTGGTCGACACCATGACTGCGGCCGACTCCCCCGGTCCCTGCCAATCGGGATCGATGTAGACCGGGAACTTGGTGGTCGTCCCAGTCAGCAGCGCCTGATCCGGGGTCAGCTTCAGCATTCCGCCGCTGACAGCGGTCTTCACCGCCGCCCGCTGCACTCCGTCCGCCGGGTCCTCGCTGGGCCCAGCCAACGATCGCTTGGACGCCGAAGAGGGGGATGGCGAAGGCGTCGCCCTGCTTGATGACTGGGTAGGCGTGGACGGCGCGGCGCCGTCTCCGGCGGGCTGTCCAGAGGAGTCCCACATGTACGGCTCGGCGGCCCGGAAGACGGTTCCGCCGGCCGCCTCGTCGATGGCGGTCAGGCCACCGGCTCCGTCGCCCTGCACCTTCAGACGGTCAGCTGTCAGCTTGAGCTGCAGTTCCTTCAGCTCGGGCCGCTGGGCGGCCGCGGCGGTCTTCACCACCAGGACATGGCGAAACCCGTCCCCGACGGCCCGGAGCACCAGGTCAACATCGGGCAACACGTTTTGATAAGTCGCCGTATCACCATCGACGACCGGGATCGGCAGGCGTCCATAAGGCCATGTCAAGGCCAGTTCTCGACCTGCGCGGGTCATCCGCGCGAACGGGCCGTCCCCGCCTCCCGAGAATGCCAGGCCCACCGTGGTCGCTCCCGGCACCAATTCCCCGTTACTGCGACGGGTCAGCTTGGTGTCGACCGGCACCCACTTGCCGCCCCGCCGCGTGCGGACAGGGCGGGAACTCATCGTGGCCTCAAGTTCGCCATCGGGCAACGCGCGCACTTCTCGCTGGGCCCCGGTCAGCGAGGACACCACGACCGGCTTGTCCCACTTCTTCGCGGCGGCTACGGCCTCGTCCTGAGACACCATCGACTCGGGAGCCTCGCCCGCCCGCGCCATCGGCACCGAACCGAACGCCCTGACCTGCAACAACGCCAACGCCAGCAGGACGGCCAACGCACTCGCGCATAGCCGAAAACGTGCCGAGAACATATATCTGCCCTTACGGGCACTGTCAAGGCCAAGATGAGAACTAAGGCCCACACGTGCCCCCAAGGACATAAGGCTGCCATAAAGTCGCCTTAACCTAACCCGGCGGATGATCTACGGGAAGAGATGCCAGTCAAAGTCGTTTGTGATTCAGATCACAGTAGTAATGAGTGCTCTCGAGAGCCTTGTCGAGCGTCCTATCCCCGCTCTCCATAACAGTCACTTCGAGCGATCAAGATGGTGCCGAGAGTGGCGGCTACAGCACGCTCACCCGAAGGAGACTTCACAACTCCGCTGGGGTCGCGACGACACAGCCACCCGGCCGCGGCCGCTGCCTCAGCGACTCGCCGGGCAGGGTCACCTGATGACCGGCAGCCAACCCGGATTGGAAAGCGAGGAACCTGCGGCCGCCACATTCGACCGGTTCAAGCGAGACAGGAACTCCTCGGCGTCGCAACCTCACTTCCTTCCGCTCGTGACTTCGCGGTCAGGCCGACGCGAGAGCTGCTGGGGTAGTGATGGTCATTGAGTCATCTGGCGGGCGACTTCCAGGTGGGGGTTGGGCGTGGTGGCGGCGACATAGAGCCTGCGGCTCTTTCCGCGGATGGCGCAGTGCCACCAGCCGGACGCCGGGTCGTCGGTGAAGGCAGCACCGACGATCGCGCGAGTGGTGGTGTCCGCGACGATGAAGCTCTCTTCATCACCGATGAGCTCGTACTCCTTGTTGATCCTGTGGCTGGTGTCCATCAAGCCGGACCTTTCGAGGCTGGTAAGCCAGAGCGTCGTCCGGGGATTGAGCACGAGAGCGTCTTTCGAGTAGCTGGGCGCAACGGCGGGTTTCTCGACCCGACTTGCTTCCCATGCGGATCGGTGTGGCGCGCCTCAGACCTCGGCGCCAGCTGCATAACCGGGGGCACGGCGATGAAAGGCGGTCGCCGTTGCACCGTGCGTAGAGGAGGGCATGGCGGCACCAGACCACGGGGGCGACAGCCTGATACCGCCATGCCCGCTCGCGGGGGGATTCACAGCGCGGCCGAGGCAACGCATGGTTGCCGTCGGCCGCGCCGCAGCCCTCCCCAGGCGGGGCCACTTGAGCTCCGCCCTTCCGCGCCCGCTCGCGGCCACACCATCCCGGGGGGGCCGGACCGGCAGTGGGGCAGGGGAGGTGGGGACGATGCGAGAGCGAAAGCTCCCCAGCCGGTCCGCTTCAGCGTCGTCCCCGGCTTGTGAAAGATCGACATCGGCCGGCCTCGGAGAGCAACTGCTGTACCCGGAGGGCCAGCGCAGCCTCGGTGTCGGCCTCGACCAGCCGAACGCCGTACTCCGCCCACGGCCACGGCAGCATGGCGAACCAGTGCCGGGTGGCGTTGCCGTACCAGTGCATGATGCCTACCGGTATCTGGAGCGCTGGCTGTGCGCGTGCCGCCAGGATTGGCGCCCCAGGTGCGTCCATGGGGAGCGGGGGCCTGGAGGTGTTCGGCTGTGCTACCACCGATGCTCCGCCTGCACCCTCGGGAACGTTCGCCCAGGTCACCATGATTGCTCTCCGGACTCAGCAGTAGGTGCGCGATTCGTCGTGGACGCGGCGGCACGTCCCCGGGGGTAGGACGTGCCGCCGCGCCGCTGAAGAGCCGCCCGCCCGGTGATGCCGGCCACCGGGCGGGCGGCGGGCACGGCCCCTGGATGCGTCCGTGCCGGTGGTGCGGCCTCGCCTGCGGCGATCCCTGCGCCGGGCGTCCGGCCGCACATTGGGGTGGGCGCGGCGGTCGATGCCGCGCGCATCCGCCGCGCCCACGTCATGAGAGGCGTCCTGTGGGCTGGCCTTCGATCAGGCCATGGGGAAGCGCGGACATCAGCGTGGCCAAGAGCGCGTAGGTGCGTGAGCGCTCGGTGCTGTCGAAATCGTCTGTCATGCCCGACCCCCTGCTGCGATACGCAGTGGTGTTCCGGTCACAGAAAGTGAAGCGTTGACAGGTGCCGCAGGTCAGCGCCAATGAGCGGATGACCCCGGACAACACCGGATGACCTGCGGATGGCGCTCGCCTCCCCGACCCCGATGGGGCACCCTGGGACAGCGGAGGTGGTGCCGATGACCGCTGAGGAGGTTCCGCTTTGGAGCCGACGCCTGAGGACCGCACGCGAGGCGAAGGGCTGGGACATCCCCGAGGCGGGCGAGTACCTCTGGCGCGGACTCGGCAAGAGCGTCCGGCGCGACAGCGCCCGCCGGATGATCGACAACTGGGAACGCGGCAGGCACAGACCGCGTGGCCGCAACCTCCGCACGATGTGCCAACTACTGAGCCTGGATCCGGGCAGCCTCTTCGATGACGAAGACACCCGGGCGTGTGCGTCGTCAGAAGACGAAGCCGCGCATCTCCTCATCACCTTGAAGGCCGAGGCGCTCGACCTGGCGACCTGGGCAGAACGGACCAATGTGGGCGACACCACCGTCAGCTACCTCGCCGCAGCCACCCAACGCCTCGCCCGGGACTACCTGTCGAAGGCGCCGGCTCCGATCCTCGCCGAGGCCGCAGAGTTGTACCGGCGCACCGCCGACCTCCTACGCGGTGGCCGACAACACCTCCGCCAGTCCCGCGATCTGCACATCATCGCCGGGCAACTGCTGGCCTTCCTGTCATGGGCGTCCTCAGACCTCGGGGAACCCTCCGCCGCCGAGGCGTACGCCTCTGTCGGATGGGTGATGGCGGAGCAGGCCGACCATGACGCGCTCCGCGCGATGGTGCTCACCGCACAGTCCAAGAACGCGTTCTGGGAAGGCCGCTACCGCCAGGCCGCCGAACTGGCGCGCCAGGGCCAGCAGTACGCACCCTCCACCGAGGCCAAGGTCCTGCTCGCCTGCCAGGAAGGCGACGCTCACCAGGCACTCGGCGACCTCGGACGAGCGCAGGAGTCGCAACGCAGAGCCCAAACAGCACGCGAGGCCATCACTGCCGAGACAGAGGTGGGCGGACTGTGGGCCTGCGGCCGAGCCCGGCAAGCCAACTATGCGGTGGGAGTCCACCTGCGGGCGCGAGACACCACCAGCGCCCTCGCCAGCGTCGCCGAGGCCCACCAGGCATACGCCGCCGGTGAGCTGTGGGCCTACGGGACATGGGCGCAGATATGCCTGGGCGCCGCAACCGCCTACGTCTTCAAGGGCGAACTCGACCATGCGCTCGAAGAACTGACACGCCTTGCCACGCTGGTCAACCGGCTCGGCGAGGTCGACCAGCACCTCGCCCACCGCAGATTCCACGGCAGCCGCGCCGCTCTGACCCTGCGTCAGCAGATCACCGAATACCAAGCGGACGCGCTCACAACCAAGGCGATCACCACGGGAGACCAATGACCTCCGCATCCGAGAGCATGCGCGACCACTGGTGGTGGCGGCCCGGCTGGAGGATCGGCCGCCGCATGTACACCTGGCACTTCACCTTCGACGACCAGCACGAACTGCACCAACTCGTCCTCGCCTACCAGAAGCGCCTGGCGCACCTACCTGGCCTCGACCCGATCCCGCTGCAATGGCTGCACCTCACCACCCAAGGCCTGGCATTCGTCGACGAAATCCCCACCGAAACAGTCGACGCCGTGGTCTCCGCCACACGCACCCGCCTCGCAGACATCCCACCCGCGTCGGTGACCGCCGGACCGGCCATCGTCGACCCCGAGGTCGTACGCCTACGCATCACACCGATCGACACACTGATCCCCATCCGCGCGGCGATCCGCGCCGCCATCACCGACATCGTCGGCAACGTCAACGAACCCGAAGAGTGGAACCCACACATCAGCATCGCCTACAGCAACACCCAAGGTGCAATGGCACCGATCACTGCCGCCCTCACCAAAGAACTACCGCCCGCCCACGCGGAGATCAACTCGGTACAGCTCATCATCCTGGGACGCGACGAACACCGCTACACATGGGACACTCAGGCCACCCTCCCCCTAACCGGCTGACACCCGCCAGCACGGATGACGAGGTCGCGCGCGCTCTCCGCTTGCTGAGACGCCCGGACGGGCCCTCCTCTTGGCCAGCGATCCGCCCGTGTGATGAACCCTTGTTCAGTCCATGGGCCCCGTCCGCGACGCGGCGGACGGTCGTCCGCAAAAACAGCGCGAACCGTCCGCGCCGACAGATGCCGTCCAGACAATGGACGGCTAGCGTCCTACGCGCCCCATCAGCACCGAAGCCTGGCTAGATTGAGTCGCTCGCCAGCTTCCCTCCGCCGAACCAGACAGGCCTGCCGGACGAGCCCCGGTCATCGGACGGCGCCACGGCATAACCGGTGACTTGGCTAGCGAACCGTGAAACTGTAACACCTGCGGACCAAAAGCCCCTTCGCCTCCAGTCGGCGAAGAAGAGCGAAGAAGTCGGCTCCCGTCCGCGTCCCCGCCGCGGTGACCACGTGCCGTCGAAGAACGCCTCGCGCCGGTTCAGCGCGTCCGACACCTTCGGCCTCTCGTCTCGGCTCGTTTGGACCGCCGCGCCGCCATCCGGTCCGCCGGAGCCGTGGACCGCAGCCCCAATCGCCACTCCACCGCACGGCAGGCGCCCCGCACTCGATACCCGTCGTTCCACACCTCGGGTCGGTCCCCGTCCGACCGCGCCAAGGTCGCCACGATGTGGATGTGGTCCTCGGCATGGCGAACGGCGACCCACCGGACACTGTCCTCATCCCCGTCCGGCACAAGCCCGGTCTGGGCCATCACTTCGCCCGCGACCTCCGCCCACTGCCGATCACTCAGAATCGGATCCTCAGGCGCCGCGCGAACCGACGGATGCCACACCGGGCTTCCGGTAATCGCACTCCCCCAAAACGCCACCTGAAATTGCGCCTACCGTCCGCGCGCAGAGCCAGCTCTAGCTCAGCCGCGCTCCGAAAGCCCGTCCACGATGTGGGGATCGCGATGCTCCCCGTGTCGCCCCGCCCTCTACAGATACCGAATCAGGCCCTGCCCCCGTACACCAGGCAGATCCTTCCCGTTCAACGCTCGATCACGGGATCGAGGAAGGCGGCAGCCCAGTCCGGCCGTAGACCGTCGCCCACGCCTCCCGCAACGCGTAAGCCGTGGGCCGGCGCCACCAACGGACACGCACTGACCGCCATCCGGTCACCCGCCGCAGCCCGCACGATAGCGCACGCTCGTCCACAGACAACGAGAGCCTCGCCGACCTTGTACGACGCGGCGTGCGATGCGCACGCCGCGACAACACCGCCGTCCGCTGCCACACCTCACTCCCCCGACACAGCCCGCCGCTTCCCGGATCGCGCCCGATCCCCACCACACGCTGGACCGCGCCCGGTCCAGTCGCCATATGTGCACGATTTCCATTTCTAATAAGGGTCGTCGCGTCGGAAGCCTGTTCCATTTCAGGCCCACGGAGGCCCAGGGCAAGACCGGCGGACGCGGCCCGCCGCAGTGGTGGCGCTTGGTCGATCCAAGCGCGCCACTGCGCCGGAGCACGGCAGGTTGGTGATCGTGGTTCGAGCCGCCCGCACGGTTCACCCCTCGTCCTCATCCGAGCCTTCGAGCTCTGACTCAAGACTGGGGCCCGCGCGGGTCGCTGGGATCGCGAACGGCTCCATCGGAGGCCAGGCCACGAGCCTTGTTATTAGAGCGCCGCGCGTTCCCTGCCAGGTCAGATCCACATTCGAACTCGCCGGGTGATCAAGGAGAAAGCCCACGTGAAAGTATTCTGCGGCGTGGACTGGGCCGAATCCCACCATGACATCGCGCTGGTCGACCAGGACGGGCGACTGCTGGCCAAGCGCCGGATCAAGGACAGTGCCGAAGGGTTCACCGAGCTGCTGCAGATGCTCGCCGACGCCGGCGACGACCCCGCCACCGCCATCCCCGTGGCGATCGAGACCCCGCGCGGCCTCCTCGTCGCCGCACTGCGCGGCACCGGACGCAAGGTCTACTCCATCAACCCAATGGCTGTCGCCCGCTATCGTGAGCGCCACACCGTGGCCCGCAAGATATCCGACCACGTCGACGCGATGACGCTGGCCAACATCCTGCGCACCGACGCCCACGCCCATCGGCCGCTGCCCGACGACACCGAACTCGCCCGCGCCATCTCGGTACTGGCCCGCGCCCACCAGGACGCCACCTGGCGGCGCACCAAGGCCTCCAACGAGCTGCGCTCGCTACTGCGCGAGTACTTCCCCACCTTCCTAGACGCCTTCGCTGGCAACACCACCAATCTGGGCAGCCGCGACGCCCGCGCCATGCTGGCCATCGCACCGACCCCGGCGGCCGCCGCGAAGTTGTCGCGCACCCGCATCGCTGCGGCGTTGCGCCGGGCGGGCCGCCAACGCGGTATCGAGCAACTGGCCGAGAAGCTCTACCACGCCCTGCGGCGGCCGCAACTGCATCACCCGCCCCTGGTCGAAAAGGCGATGGGCGAGCAGGCCTGCGCGCTCCTGGCCGTCCTGGACACCGAATGCACCAACGTCGACCGACTCGGCCAGGCCGTCGCCGAGGCCTTCGTCCAACACCCCGACTACGAGATCATCACAAGCTTTCCCGGACTGGGCGATCACCTCGGCGCCCGGGTGCTCGCCGAAGTCGGCGACGACCCGACCCGGTTCGCCGACGCCCGCGGGCTCAAGGCCTACGCCGGATCAGCGCCAGTCACCCGCGCCTCAGGACGCAGCGTCTCCATCACCCACCGCGTCATCAAGAATGACCGCCTGGCCGCCGCCGGCTTTATCTGGGCATTCACCGCTTCCACCAACCATCCACCAGCCCGTGCCCACTACCAACGGCGACGAGACAGCGGAAGCCGGCATCCCGCCGCCCTGCGTCATCTGTTCAACCGCATGCTCGGGCAGCTCTACCACTGCCTGCAAACCAGACAGCTCTACGACCCGATCAAGGCCTTCGCCCCGCCCGTCACCGCAGCGACTTGACGCCTTAACGCCATCGGAGGTCTTGCCCCGCGTCAGCGGAGCCTCCAGCGGAGTGCTCGTGCCCATGCTGGGTCAGCCTTGGGTTACACCGCACCCGTCCCCGTAGGACACCGAGCGACGACATCCGGACCGAACTAGGGCACAGCGAGTAGGACGGCTGCGGCCAGAAGGAACGTCTGTCCGTCCTCCGACGTCGCGACCCCTGTCTGGGCACGGGAGTGTAGGGGTCCGCGGCATCAGCGTCGCAGGTCAACGACACTCCGTCACAGAACACCCTCAGACGACTACTCTCTGTGTAAAGTTGGCGCCAAGGTCGTTCAACTCTCATGAAAGGTGCCCGTCTCTGATGTTCGAGCCGCAGAGTGGTCGCCTTCTCGCCTCTGCCCTGCGGCCTGGCGGAGTAGCGAGGTGTGACCTTGCAGGGCAGGAGAAGCGGTCAGCGGCATTCTGCGGACTCGAAGGACAGCAAGGGAACGGACGTTCGGTTGTACACGCCCGCCGAGGCGGCGGCGATGCTGCGGGTGCGCGAATCATGGCTGCGCAAGAAGGCCAGTGCACGGGTGATCCCTTGCACCTTCATCGGCAAGCATCTGCGTTTCAGCGAACACGATGTGGCCGCGATCATCACGGCTGGGGCTAAGCAGCCGCTCGGCCGTCGGGGGCGCGCCTGCCCCTGAAGGGCGTTTCGACCACACAGGAGGAGTACGTCATGGCGTATGCCGAGAAGCGGGGAAGCAAATGGCGGGTCCGGTATGTACGGCCGGACGGCAGCAGCGCGTCAGAGTCGGGCTTCGACACCAAGACCGCCGCGCTGCGGTGGGGACAGGAACATGAGACGGGGATCCGACAACATACCTGGAGCGACCCCCGTGACGGGGCCGCGTTACTAGCGGACTGGGTCGAGCTCTGG
Organism: Actinomadura litoris; assembly: GCF_009733595.1. Lineage (GTDB taxonomy): Bacteria > Actinomycetota > Actinomycetes > Streptosporangiales > Streptosporangiaceae > Spirillospora > Spirillospora litoris. Next base: position 109,584 of record NZ_WOFH01000008.1, read on the forward strand.
TGGGCCGGCCAGGACCTGGAAGCGACCACCGAAGCCAAGTACCGATACCTGATCGATCACCACATCCTTCCAGCGTTCGGCAACCGACCAGTCAGCACGTTCACCAGCCCGGAGGAGATTGTCGCGTGGGAGAAGCGAACGCGGACCGGCGGCTTCTCCCACCGGACCGCAGCCGACGCCCGATCCCTGCTTGGAACGATCCTCGGCGACGCCAAGGAACGTGGGTTGGTCCCGACGAACGTCGCGGTCAAGCGGCGTGGACGTGGCCGGAAGCGAGCACGGCGCGCCATCGCGGTCCGGGGACCCGAGAAGGTCTGGGCGACGCCGTTGCAGGCGCTCCTGTTGGCTGAGCGGTGTGCCCTGCTCTCGGGGAGGGACGACGACTTTGTCATGATCGTCACGGTCGCCTACACCGGCGTACGGTGGGGCGAGGTGAATGGGCTGGAGCGGCCTGCCTGCCGCCTCGACCAGCTCCGGATCGACTGGCAACTTCGCGAACTGGCCGGTCGGGTGGAGAAGGTTCCGCCCAAGGACGATTCCCATCGTCCGGTCGACCTACCGACCTTCCTCTCGGCGCTGCTGTCAGGACAGAGCACCCGCACCACCGGGCGCTGCACATGTCCTGGTCGCAGACCCGAGTGTGGGGGCCACGGACAGTACCTGTTCCTCGGCACCGGCGGCGGGCACCACCGGCGCTCCACCTACGCGCGCCGTGTCTTCCAGCCGGCGGCGGACGGCCAGTACCCAAAGGCACCCGTGTGGCTGGCAAGCGCGTACTGGTGAACACCGGCGTGTGGCCGGGAGTCCCACTTCCTGCTTGGCCTGATGCCATCGCAGGGCAGCCGTTCCATCCGCCCAGAGGCAAAGGAGTCCGCATCACCACCGAAGCGGACTCGCCCTCGGTGTGGCTCCCGCTCCTGGAGGGGCTCACACCACACGGACTGCGCCACGGTCACAAGACCTGGATGATCGAGGACGGTGTGCCCGAAGTGCTTCAAGCCGAGCGGCTAGGGCACACCCTCCCGGGCATTCGCGGCGTGTACTCCCATGTCTCCGATGCCATGCGAACCGAGCTGAAGGCCAAGCTCCAACGGCGGTGGGAGGAAGCTCTGCGCGAGAGGCTCCTGCTCAGCGCGACATCCCCGGTCCCGCTACTCAACGAGCTTCTGGAAACCGCTCAGCAGAAGAAGAGGAGACCCGAGCTCAAAGCCGTGAGCGCCTAGCGCGGTGTAGCCGGAGGTGGGGTGGAGTCGGCACAGCCCGCCGCCCCACCTTCGACTACACAGAGTGACGAAACAGGCAAGCTTCTCGTGACCTCGTTTGACTGGGAGGGAGATGATCTCCCAGATTCCTCCCAGTTGATCACTCGGGCGCTGGGGCCGGAGTGCGGGAAGGCCAGTGGGGTAGGAGTGGGCGATACTGGGTTCGAACCAGTGGCCTCTTCGGTGTGAACGAAGCGCTCTCCCACTGAGCTAATCGCCCTTGCTCGTCGGTCGTGTGGGGGTGGCCGACGTCGGAAACTCTAGCGCATGCGGGGGGATGGTCGCGCGTCGGTTTCGGGGGCGCGGTCGGCCGTCAGTTCCAGAAGGTCGGGTCTTCCACGTTCCAGGGGAGGTTGAAGCCGTAGACCACCAGGTAGGCGATCACGGCGGCGCCGGCCAGGAGGCCCGTCAGCACGGCGAGGATGGTGTTGCGGCGCTTCTTGCGGGGGTCCAGGGCCTTCTCCTTGGCGCGCTCGGCGGCGGCCTTGGCGCGGCCCAGGGCGCGTTGGGCCCAGGCGAACTCGGTGGCGAGGATCGCCAGGCCGAGGACGATGGCGACGATGCCCGGTCCGGGGGTGACCATCATCACCAGGCCGCCCACGAGGACGGTGGCGCCGACGGTGAAGACGCCGACGCGCCAGGCGGTGTTGAGGATCGTGTTGCGCCTGACCCGCTCGCGGAACCGGTGGAAGGCGCCCGCTTCCGCGTCCTTTTCATTGTTTATTGCCACGTTTTTACCTTAAGGCAGCGGGTCGGCCAGGCGCCGACTGGAGCGTTCCACGTACCCCCTCGATCGTGACACATGCCCCAGGCGGGAGGGTTGAAGATCGCCCTGATGATCCGCTTTTGCCCAGGTCAGGAGGTACTTTTAGGTCAGTGAGATGGATCACACAGCCGGGGGGCGGCGGAATGTTCGGCCGAGTTCCGGCAGTTAGGCGTCATAGATCGCGGGGACATCCGTGAGAGGGAAACCAGCGCGACTCACCGGAGCGTGCGTGAGGCAGCGGCACCGACGTGTGAAGGAATGGCCATGGACAGCAGCACCACCGTCTCAGCAGAGCTGGGCCTTCGTCTCGTCGTCCCCGACCGCACGACCGTTCCCCTGCTCGCCGGGCTGGAGTACGCGGCGGACGACCCGTACGCCATCCGGATGGCCTTCTACGTCGGCGACGACGAACCGGTGGAGTGGATCTTCGCGCGGGAGCTGCTGACGGTGGGCATCGTGCGCAGGGTCGGCGACGGCGACGTGGAGGTCTGGCCGGGGGCGCCGGACGATGACACCACGTTGAACATCGCGCTGTCGTCCCCGTTCGGCAACGCGCTGTTCGAGGTGCCCCTGTCCCCCCTCGCCGACTTCCTGCACCGGACGTACCAGGCCGTGCCGGCGGGGCGGGAGACCGAGTTCATCGACATCGACGCCGAGCTGGAGAACCTGCTCTGGCCCTCCTGATCACCGGGTGAGGCGGGCGATGTGGCGCATCTTGTTGGTGGCGTCGAGGGCGGCGACCTTGTAGGACTCGGCCAGCGTGGGGTAGTTGAACACCGCGTTGACCAGGTAGTCGACGGTGCCGCCGCAGCCCATCACGGTCTGACCGATGTGGACGAGTTCGGTGGCGCCCGTCCCGAAGACGTGGACGCCGAGGAGCGTGCGGTCCTCGGGTGAGACCAGGAGCTTGAGCATCCCGTAGGAGTCGCCGATGATCTGGCCGCGGGCCAGCTCGCGGTAGCGGGACACGCCGACCTCGAAGGGGATCTTCGCCTCGGTGAGCGCGTCCTCGGTGCGGCCGACGAAGCTGATCTCGGGGATCGTGTAGATGCCGATGGGCTGGAGGTCGAGGATCTCCTCGACGGGCTCGCCGCAGGCGTGGTGGGCGGCGAGGCGGCCCTGCTCCATCGAGGTGGCGGCCAGGGACGGGAAGCCGATCACGTCGCCGACCGCGTAGACGTGCGGGACCTCGGTGCGGTAGTTCTCGTCGACCTTGATCCGGCCGCGCCGGTCGGCGGTGAGCCCGGCGGCCTCCAGCCCCAGCGCGCCGGTCATGCCCTGGCGTCCGGCGGAGTACATGACGGTGTCGGCGGGGATGCGCTTGCCGCTCTCCAGGACGGTGATCGCGCCGCCCGGCATCCGCTCGACCGACGCGACGCTCTCGCCGAACCGGAAGGTGACCGCGAGGTCGCGCAGGTGGTACTTGAGGGCCTCGACGATCTCCAGGTCGCAGAACTCCAGCATCCCCTCGCGCCGCTCGACGACGGTCACCTTGGTGCCGAGCGCGGCGAACATCGAGGCGTACTCGATGCCGATCACCCCGGCGCCGACGACGACCATGGTCTCGGGGACGCGGTCCAGGTGGAGGATGCCGTCGGAGTCGATCACCGTGCGCTCGTCGAACTCGACGGTGGCGGGCCGGGCGGGGGTCGTGCCGGTCGCGATCACGATGCGGTCGGCGGTGACCTTGGTCTCGCGCTCCGCGCCGTTGCTGACGCCGATGGTGTTCGGCTCCAGGAAGCGGCCCGTGCCCTGGAGGAGCGTGACGTGGTTGCGGGCGAGCTGGCTGCGGATGACGTCGATCTCGCGTCCGATGACGTGCTGGGTGCGCATGCCGAGGTCGGCGACGGTGATCTCGTCCTTGACCCGGTAGCTCTGCCCGTACAGTTCGCGCTGGTTGAGGCCCGTCAGGTACAGGACGGCCTCGCGGAGCGTCTTGGACGGGATCGTCCCGGTGTTGATGCAGACGCCGCCCACCATGTCGCGGCGGTCGACGATGGCGACGCGGCGGCCGAGCTTGGCGGCGGCGATGGCCGCGCGCTGCCCGCCGGGGCCGGACCCGAGCACGAGGAGATCGAAGTCAGTCACGCACCCAGTCTGGCGGGAGCGCGCGGCCCGGTCGAACCCCTTACAGGGATTAATCAGGGTTTTCGCCGGTGCCGAGGCCGGCGAGGAGGTCGTCCAGGCCCGCCTTGATCCGCTCGACCGGCATGCCGCGGGTGCGGCGCTGGTGGACGTACAGGTGCGCGGCGAGCGGGGCCAGGAGGGCGTCGGCGAGGTAGAGGGCGTCGGCGCCGGGGCGGACGGCGCGGATCAGCATCGCCAGGTGCCGGTTGTACAGCTCGTACGAGCCGTCCCGGAAACGGGCGTCGGGGGGCCCGGACTCGGCCATCAGCAGCAGGTCCGCCTGGGCCTCGATGCGGTCGGTGAGGGCGTGCAGGAAGGCGCGGAGGCGGTCGCGGGGGGCGGCGCCGGGGCCGAGCGGCGGCGGGCCCTGGAGGAAGGCGGCCTGGAACTCGCGCTCGCGGTCGTCGATCACCGCGTAGACGAGGCGGGACCGGTCGCCGAAGCGGCGGTAGACGGTGCCGACGCCGACGCCCGCGGCGCGGGCCACCTCGTCCATGGAGACGGCCTCGGGGCCGCGGGTGGCGATCACCTCGGCGGCGGCGCGCAGGATGCGCCGGCGGTTGTGCGCCGCGTCCGCCCGCTCGGCCGGTGGACGGCCCACGACCGGCAGTTCCCGCATCCCGCCCCCCTCTCTCGACACAGCAGGGTAGCGGGAGTTGTATCCGGAGACTTCTCCGGTTAATCTCACTAACCGGAATGTTCTCCACATACTGGGAGGCCGATATGGCGGCGGATCTGGCGGGACGGGCGGCTCTGGTGACCGGGGGCGGGCGCGGCATCGGCGCGGCGATCGCGCTGCGGCTGGCGCGCGAGGGCGCGGACGTCGCGATCACCTATGTGCGGGCGCCGGAGCGGGCGGCGGAGGTCGTCCGGCAGATCGAGGCGGCGGGGCGGCGCGGCCTCGCGATCCAGGCGGACGCCGCGGACGCGGGGGCCGTCGCGTCCGCCGTCGACACCGCGGCGCGGGAGTTGGGCCGCCTCGACGTCCTGGTCAACAACGCGGGCATCGCCCCGTACGGGCCGCTGGAGGACGTGCAGGCCGAGGAGATCGACCGGACGCTCGCCATCCACGTGCGGGCGGCGTTCGTCGCCGCGCAGGCGGCGGCGCGGCACCTCGGCGAGGGCGGGCGGATCGTGAGCATCGGCAGCAGCCTCGCCGAGCGCGTCCCCTACCCCGGGTGGACGCTGTACGCGATGAGCAAGTCGGCGCTGATCGGCATGACCCGCGGCCTGGCGCGCGACCTCGGGCCGCGCGGGATCACCGCGAACGTGGTGCAGCCGGGCTCGACCGACACCGAGATGAACCCGGCCGACTCCCCCGACGCCGACTTCGAGCGCGGGTTCACCGCGCTCGGCCGGTACGGGCGGGCCGAGGAGATCGCCGCGATGGTCGCGCATCTGGCGGGACCGGGCGGCGGCTACGTCACCGGCGCGTCGATCGCGGTCGACGGGGGGTACGCGGCCTGATGCCCTGGATCGTCCTGGTGATCGCGGCGCTCCTGGAGCTGGTGTGGGCGACCGCGCTCAAGCAGTCGGAGGGCTTCACCCGGCTCTGGCCGAGCGTGATCGGGCTGTCGGTGGCGCTGCTCAGCGTCGTGGTGCTGTCGGTGGCGCTGCGCGACCTGCCGGTCGGGACCGCCTACGCGGTGTGGGTGGGGCTCGGGTCGCTCGGGGTGGCGGTGACGGGCATGATCGCACTCGGCGAGAGCGTCACCCCGGCCCGGGTGGCCTGCCTCGGCCTGATCCTGATCGGAGTTATCGGTCTGAAGGTGGTCGAAGGGTAGTAATAGGGATATGACGACGCAGATGCTGGGCATCGACATCGGCGGATCGGGCATCAAGGGCGCACCGGTCGATCTGTCGGACGGCACGTTCACCCGGGACCGCTACCGCATCGACACGCCGAAACCGTCCGCGCCGGAGCCGGTCGCGGAGGTGGTCGGCGAGATCGTGCGGCACTTCGCCTGGGACGGCCCGGTCGGCGTGACGTTCCCGGGCGTGGTGATCGACGGGGTGACGCTGTCGGCGGCGAACGTGTCCAAGCACTGGATCGGGCAGGACGCGCGGAGCCTGTTCGCGAAGGCGACCGGGTGCCCGGTGACGCTGCTGAACGACGCCGACGCCGCCGGGATCGCGGAGATGCGGCTCGGATCGGGGAAGGGCCGCACCGGGACGGTCGTGCTGCTCACGCTCGGGACCGGGATCGGCAGCGCCGTGTTCACCGACGGTGTGCTCGTCCCCAACACCGAGTTCGGGCATCTGCAACTGCACGGCAAGGACGCGGAGGCGCGCGCGTCCGCCAAGGCCCGCGAGGAGCACGGCCTCGGCTGGGAGAAGTGGGCGAAGCGGCTCGGCGAGTACATGGCGCACCTGGAGGCGCTGATCTCGCCGTCGCTGATCATCGTCGGCGGCGGGGTGAGCCGCAAGTCCGAGCACTTCGTCCCGCTGATCAAGGGCGTGCGGGCGCCGATCGTCCCGGCGACGCTGGTCAACAACGCCGGGATCGTCGGTGCCGCGATGGCGGCGGCCGAGGAGACCGCGCCCGCCTAGAGGCCCGCCTAGAGGCCCGCCTAGAGGCCCGCCTAGAGGCCCGCCTGGACGGTCCTGAGCCGGACGGTGGCGATCTCCCACGGGCGCAGCGCGAGCGTGAGCGCGCCGCCCGCGGCCTCCAGCGGCTCACCGGGGCGTCCGCGCGCATCGGCGCGGGCCGCCTCGGTGAAGGGGCCGCGCAGGACGGCCGTGGCGGGCTCGGGCGTCTGGGCGACCATCCTGGCCTCGATCCACCCGCCGTCCCGGGGGCGCAGGGACGTCAGGGCGACGCCGCGCCCGGTGAGCGTGAGACCTTCGCGGGACGCGGGGACCGGCGCCCCGACCGGCCCGTACCCGGCCGTGGCCGCGAGGTCGTGCCGGTACTCCTCGGCGGCGTCCAGGACCCGCGGGCCGGGCCGGTCGCCGTCGTGGGGCATCAGGGCGAGGCCGACCGTCCGCCCGCCCCGGCACTGCGCCCGCGGCGTCGGGAGCTGCGGCCCGGCGGGCTGGTCGCGGTAGGCGTTGCGGTCGCGGGACAGGTACCCGACCGAGCGCAGCAGGGTGAGCGCCAGCTCGCCTCCCCCGCCGGTGATCTCGTACTCGGTCACGTGCTCCAGCAGGACGGCGAGGCCGCCCGCCGCGACGAACGCCGACGCGGGATAGGTCGGGACGGGACGCTCCCCGAACCCGCCCTCGGCGGCCGTCCCGCGCTCGACCACCGCGAACTGCCCCTCGGCGAACGAGGACTCCGCCCGGCGCGGCAGCGGCAGGTGCAGCCGGACGCGGTGGTCGTCGCACCGGTTGTCGAACGCGACCCGCAGCCGCAGGAACGGCTCGCCCGCGCGCAGCTCGGCGCGCATGGCGACCGTGATGTCCTCTCCATCCTCCGAGCGGGCGTCAGAAGCGGCGTCGCCGGACGCGGGCCAGCGGTAGGTCCGGACGATGTCGAGCGCGGCCACCAGCGGCCCGGGCCGCACCGGCTCGACGCGGACGGTCAGCGGCGTCTCGACGAGCCGGTCCCGCGCGGGCGGGGCGTGGTTGTAGGTGTCGCCGAGGTCGCCGCCGTCCACGATCCGCCCCGCGCCCTCGACGACCTGCCCGGCCGGGGTGCGCAGGCGCAGCGTGCCGTCCTCGCGGACCTCGGCGCGCAGAAGCCCGTTGTCCAGCGTGGACGCGTCCGCCACCACCGGGCCGTCCACCTCGGCCGGAGCCGGAACAGAGGCCGGTGCCACGGCGGTCAGTCCCAGCGCGGGCGCGGGGACGAGCGCGGCGACCGTGCGGCGCGGGTCGGCGAGGACGCGGAGCCGCCAGTCGCCGTCCGCGCCGCGCAGGGCCTCGCGGACGTCGCCGATGTCGAACCGCGTGTCCGCGCGGGCCGTCACGTGGAAGGTGAGCGTGCGGTCGGCGGGCGACACCGACCAGTCCCGGATCTCCCGCCCGTACAGGACCCGCCCGTAGATCCGCTCCAGCAGGACCGGCAGGTCCGAGGCCGGGTGCACGGCGTCGTCCAGCACGGTCGGCGCGGTCTCCAGGACCTGGACGGGCACCGGCCGCCCCTCCCCCGTCACCAGCCCGTCCCCGCCGGCGGAGGGCACCTCCACGACGACCACGCCCCGGCGGGCGCGCGGCGACGGGTTGAACACCAGGTGCCCGCCGAGCGGGACCCCGGCGGCCCACCGCTCCAGCGCGAGGTCGCGGACGGCGCGGCCGAGCTGCCCGGCCTCGGCGGCCCGCGCCGCGACCTGCTCGGCGGTCTCGTCGGCGCCGCAGCCGGTGACCGAGTCGTGGCAGCTCACCTCGACGAGCCGCCGCCAGGCCAGGTCGAGGAACCGCCGCGCGTCGCCCGCGTACCAGAGCGCGGCGAGCGGCTCGGCGTACCGCTCGACGAGCCGTTCGCCCCGCCCCATGAGCTGCTTCAGCCTCACCCGGGCCGAGATCACCCCGGGCAGGATGTTCGCGCGGGCGTGCGAGCGCAGTTCGCCGCGCACGCGGGTCAGCCCCTCCACCGACGGCCCGACGGCGGCCATGTACCCGGTGAGGGTGTCCAGCCGCATGCCATCACCGGCGGCGGCGATCCGGTCGGCGAGGTCGGCGGCGGGCGCGGTGTGGTCGGCGCCGTACATCGCCAGCAGCGGGCCGCCGCGCGGATGCCAGCGGGACATCGCCTCGGCGAACGCGGCGGCACGTCCCTCGGGCGCGCCGTCCTCGAACATCGACGCCGCGTTCCCGTAGCCGCCCTCGGGGAGGTACTGGGTGCGGATCACGGTCCCGTCCGGCGCCTCCCAGGCGAACGCGTGCTCCTGGACGCGGGACGGGACGCCCCGCCACACGCACGCGTGCTCCAGCCCCGCCAGCCGCAGGATCTGCGGCGTCTGCGCGCAGTGCCCGAACTGGTCGGGCAGGTAGCCGACCATCATCGCCGCGCCCAGCTCCTCCGCGCGCCGCAGCCCGAGCTCCAGGTTCCGGACGATGGTCTCCCCCGAGCACAGGAACTCGTCGTGGAGGATCTGCCAGGGGCCGACGGCGAGCCGCCCCTCCCGGACGAGCGCGACGATCTCCTCCCGGCGCTCGGGACGGATCTCCAGGTAGTCGTCGACGGCCGCCATCTGGCCGTCCAGGGTGAAGCGCCAGCGCGGGTCGGCGGCCATCCGCTCGACGACGCCGTCGAGCAGCGACACCAGCCGCAGCCGGAAACGCTGGAACGGCAGGTACCACTCGCGGTCCCAGTGGGTGTGGGGAACGACGACGATCGGGCCCGCCTCGGTTTTCACCCGCACAGGGCGATCACCTCGTTCGTGTGGGTCTCCAGGCGGTGCATGCCGGGGTCCTTCGCCGGGACGGCGACGTGGTCGCCCCGGATCGCCACGCGCCGGCCGCCCGGCCCGACCAGGACGGTCCCGTCCGCGTCGAGCGCGACCAGGTCGTCCTCCACGCGCAGCAGCACGGGCGCGCGTGGGCCGGAGGAGACGGACGTGCGGCCGGAGCGCAGCGCGGCGACCACCCCGTCCGCCGAGGCGTCCTCGGCCAGCACCCAGGTCGTGGGCTCCCCGAGGATCTTGTGCTGCGCCGGGTCGTGGAAGTCGCTGCCGCCGACCGGGACGGCGCCGCCCGGCAGCCACAGGTCGGTCCAGGCGAGCGGCGCGCCCCAGGTGCGGTCCCACCAGGAGGAGTGCCAGATCTCGACCAGCGGCGGGCGGTCGGCCTCGGGCAGCGGGCGGCGCCAGGCGCAGTCGCCGCTCAGCGGATGGTTGATCGACATCACCCCGCCCCGGTCGGCGGCGTAGCGCGCCCAGTCGGCGCTCGGGCGCCGGAAGTCGACCCAGCCGGTGTCGCCGAAGACGTTCGCGTGCCCGAGGTCGGTGGTGACCTCCTGGCCCGGCACGAGGACGACCCCGGCGTGCGCCCCGGCGGCGGGCAGCTCCGGATGGTGGCTGACGGTGTTGTGGTCGGTCACCGCCAGGAAGTCCAGCCCCCGGGCCGCGGCGCGGCCCGCCAGCTCGTCGACGGTGAGCGTCCCGTCGCTGTGGACGGTGTGGGCGTGCAGGTCGCCGGCCAGCCAGCGCCACCCGGCGGGCGCCGGGAGGTCGCGCGCGGGCGGGCGCTCGGGACGCGGCGCCAGGGTCTCGGCCTCGGGCTTCGGGAGCGGCACCGGGGACGTGGTGACCGCGACCTCGTAGGGCACGCCGCCCGGCGGGACGCGGTGCAGGCCGAGCCACACGTGCCACAGGCCCGGCTCCAGCTCGCCGGGCAGGTACCCGGGCGTGGCCCAGTCGGGCGTCACGGTGTAGCGGCGGCGGGCGCCGCCCGACCAGCCCCGGAACCCGTCCGGGCCGTGGCACCCGAGGTCGATGACGCCGCCCTCGAACGACAGCTCGACGGTCAGGGACGCCGTTCCCGGCGGAACCTCGAAGGGCAGCTCGCGCAGGCCCCGCTCCAGCCGGTCCTCCAGGCTCCAGCGCCCGCTGTGCGCGGTCATCGGCGTCCTCCAGTCGTGTCCATCCGCGTTTCCTCCTCCTCGCCGCCCGTGACCAGCTCGCCGTCCCGGTAGACCAGGACGCGCCCGGGGCGGGGGACGGCCCACCCCGCTGCTCCCGGTTCGGGCTCGCGGCCCTCCCCGACCACAACGTGCACGGCGCCGCCCGCGCCGTCCAGGGTCACCAGTGCCGAACCGCCGAGGTGCTCGACGACCGACACGATCCCGGGGAAGGCCCCCTCGGTCGCCTCCGAGGCGTAGTCCAGGTACTCGGGTCGTACCCCGCAGACGATCTCCTCCCCCTCGCCGAGGCGTCCGCGCGCCTCGTCCGGGACGGGCAGCTCCGCCCCGGCGACGGCGACACGGCCGTCCCGGACCGTCCCGGCCAGCAGGTTCATGGGCGTCGAGCCGATGAACGAGGCGGCGAACACGTTCGCGGGGCGGCGGAACACCTCCTCCGGCGTGCCGAGCTGCCGGATCCGGCCCGCCTCCATCACCGCGATCCGGTCGGCGAGCGCGAGCGCCTCCGCCTGGTCGTGCGTGACGAACACGGTCGTGATCGCGAGGTCGCGCTGGAGCCGCTTGAGCCGGGTGCGCGCCTCCAGCCGCAGCCGCGCGTCGAGGTTGGACAGCGGCTCGTCCAGCAGGAACACGCGGGGCTCGGCCACCAGCGCGCGGGCCAGCGCGACCCGCTGCTGCTGGCCGCCCGACAGCTCCCCCGGGCGGCGCGCCTCCAGCCCCGCGAGACCGAGGAGGCGCGCGGCGTCGGCGGCGCGCGCGTGCCGGTCCGCGCGCGGCCGCCGCCGGACGCGCAGCGGGTAGGCGATGTTGTCCAGGACGGTCATGTGCGGGAAGAGCGCGTAGTCCTGGAAGACCATCCCGACCCCGCGCCGTCCGGGCGGCAGCCGGGTCACCTCGCCGCCGTCGAAGGCGACCGTCCCGCCGGAGGCGGCCTCCAGCCCGGCGATCGTGCGCAGCAGCGTCGTCTTGCCGCAGCCGGACGGGCCGAGCAGCGCGAAGAACTCGCCGTCCGCCACGTCCAGGCCGAGCGCGTCCAGGGCGCGGACGCCGCCGGGGTACACCTTCGTCAGCCCGCGCACGGTGATGGCCGCCATCAGCGCTTGATCCCTCCGTGGAAGCGGAACCCGTACCGGCGGCTCACGAACAGGTACATCGCCACGACCGGCAGGGAGTACAGCAGCGAGAACGTCGAGATCAGCGCGAGGTCCGGCTGGCCGCCCTCGGTGTAGAACGTGTACATGACGACCGAGGCGGGCGCCTTGTCCGGGTCGCGGAGCAGCAGGAACGGCATCAGGAAGTCGCCCCACACCTGCGCGACCGCCCAGACCCCGACGGTGGCGAGGCCCGGCCTGATCACCGGGACGACGACGTGCCGCAGCACCTGGAGCGGCGACGCGCCGAACACCCGCGCCGCCTCCTCGTAGGAGGGGGGCGTGGCGTCGGTGAAGTCCTTCAGCAGGAAGATCGCCGCGGGCAGCAGCCCGCCGGTCAGCACCAGCACCACCCCGAGCCGCGAGTCGATCAGGTGCAGGTCGAAGGCCAGCAGGAACACCGGCACCATCGCGGCCGTCCCGGTGACGATGGACGACAGTAGGAGCAGGACGTACAGCAGCGCGTCCCGACCCGGCACGCGGACCCGGCTGAGCGCGTACGCCGCGAGCGCCGCGCACGTGACGACCAGCGCGGCCGTCCCGCCCGCGAGCAGGACGGAGTTGCGCAGCGACGCCAGCGCGTAGGGGTTGTCCATCAGCACGCGGAAGTTGTGCAGGGTGAACTCGGGCAGCGAGGCGGAGACGCCCGGGTCGGCGTCGAACGGCGCGAACGCCAGCCACAGCAGCGGCAGCGAGAAGAACCCGAGCACGGCCGACACGAACGTCGCCAGCCCGATCCGGCGGAGCGCCCCGCGCACGGCCTCGTTCACGACGCCCCCGCCGGGGCGGCGCGGCGGGCGCGCAGGGCGCGCAGGTAGACCAGCGCGATCGCCAGGTTGATCAGGATCATGATGAGCGAGACCGCGGCCCCGGCGCCGAGCCGCCCGTCGCCGAGCGCGGTCCGGTAGACGTACACCGACATGATCTCCGAGCGCCCGTCCGGCCCGCCCGCCGTGATCAGGAACGGGGTGAAGTCGTTGAACGTCCACAGCCCGACCAGCAGCAGGCTCGTCAGGACGTGGCCGCGCACGCGCGGGTAGACCACGTCCCGCAGCGTCTGGAGGGTCGAGGCGCCCGCGAGCGCGGCGGTCTCCAGATGGGAGGGCGGCACGTTCCCGAGCGCCGCTCCGTACAGCATCATCGAGAACGCCGTCCCGTGCCAGACGTTGAACACGATGACGCACCCCATCGGATGGTCGAGCAGCCACGCCGTCCCCGGCGTGCCGAGCAGCGCGTTCAGCGTGCCGCCGTCGCGGTCGAGCAGCGCGATCCACAGGAACGCGATGACCGAGGACGGCAGGATCCACGCCAGCAGCACCAGCCCCTCCACCAGCCGCCGCACCGGCCCCGGCCGGTCGCGCATCACCCAGGCGACGGCGAACCCCAGCAGCGTCTGCCCGAGCACCGCCGACCCGATGACGAACTGCGCCGTCAGCCACAGCGACCGGTGGAAGTCGCCGTCGCCGAGGACGTCGCGGTAGTTGGCGGTGCCGACGAACCGGGGCTCGCTCGCCGCGACGCCGGTGAGCCGGTAGTCGGTGGTGCCGAGGTAGAGCGTCCACAGCGCCGGGAAGACGAGGAACACCGCGACGAGGACCAGCGCGGGCGCGACGAACGCCGCGGCGCGGGCCCGGCCGAGGCCCGCCGCGTCGTCCGCGCCGGACCGGGCGGGCTCGGCGGCGACGTCAGCGCGCGGCGACGTTGGCGGCGCCACCGACGATCCCCTCCAGCTTCTCGGAGTAGCGGGCGGCCGCGTCCTGCGGGCTCGTGCCCGACACGACGGCGGCCGTGGCCTCCTGCAAGGCGGTGGACACCCGCGGGTACACCGCGAGCCCCGGCCGGTAGGACGTGACGGGCAGCGCCTTCTCCGACACGAACGTCAGGAACGGGTCGCCCGCGAGGATCTGCTTGTTCACGTCCGTCCGGGACGTGATCTCCGGCGTTCCGGCCGTCCGCGCCCGCGTCATCTCGGCGGAGTTCATGTAGGCCAGGAGCGCGAACGCCTGCTGCGGGTACTTGGTGTTCGGGTTGAGGACGGTGACCGCCCCGCCCGACATGCTCACGAACGACTGGCCGCGCACGCCCCTCCCCGGCGCGACGGCCGGGATGAGCGCGTAGCCGACGTCCTGGTCACGGGTCCTCATCCGCGCGACGCCGCTCTTGGGATTGAGGACGTCGCGCCAGAGGTAGTCGCCCTCGGCAAGGATCCCGATCCTGCCCGCCGCGAACTCCTCGAAGGACTTGTCGCGCCCCTTGGCCTCCTGCTGGAGCTTCGGGTCGCCGAGCCCCTCCGGCCCGTAGATCTGCGCGTACAGGCCCAGGACCTGCTGGAGGGCCTGCCCGCCGCCCGTCCATTTGCCGCCGGAGTAGATCTCGGCCCCGGCACCGGCCAGCAGCGGCAGCACGCCCTGCATGCTGGTCGCCTCGCCCATCGCCGTGCCCGCGTCCAACTGGACGGGCGTCACGCCGGGGAGCCGCTTCAGCGCCCGCGCCGCCGCGAGGACGTCCTGCCAGCTCCGCGGCTGCCAGGCCGCGGGGAGCCCGGCCCGCGCGAACAGCCTCCGGTTGAAGTACAGGACGCGGCCGTCGGTCGAGGGCGGGACGCCGTAGCGCCTCCCCTCGAACGACGCCTGCCTCTGGATGGACGCGGGGATCGCCGTCCAGCCGTCCCAGGCGTCCGCCGGAGGGCCCACGACGTCGCCGAGCGGCCGGATGTAGCCCGCCTGGGCGAACTCCCCCACCCAGATGCCGTCGATGTCCACGATGTCGGCGCCGGAGCGGGACTTCAGGTCGAGCGCGAGCCTGGTCTTGTAGGCCTCGTCGGCCACGCCCTGCCCGCGGAACGTCACCTTCGCGGTGACGCCCTTGGCCTTCTGCGCCGCGACGAACCCCGGGATCACCGTCCTGGTGATCCACTCGGCCTCCTCGGCGTTCTTGCCGCCCGCGATGGCGTTGCGCGTGATCGTCAGGGTGAGGCTCTTGGCGTCCCGGCCCCGATCGGGGTCGGCCGGGGATCCGCCGCCGCATCCGGCCGCGACCACCGCCATGACCATTGCCATGACCACCGCCGCGAGCGCCGCCGCGCCGATCCGTCCGCCGGGTAAGCCCGTACCGGAGAAGACCATGGGTGACCTCCACACGCGTCACCACTCAACGTGACCGATGTCCGCCATCACGTAAAGACCCCGGATACCGGAATCGGGGCGACCGGCCGGTGAACGGCGACCGGCGGGCGGTGGCGGGCGGCGGGCGGTCAGGGGTCCATGAGGTCGGCCGCGTGCGCGGCGAACGCCTCCATCGCCTTGGCGGTGATCGGGCCCGGCGCGGCGGGCAGGGCCCGCCCGTCCACGACCCGGATCGGCTGGATGTCGCGCGTCGTGGAGGTCAGGAACGCCTCGTCCGCACTGTGCAGGGCGTCGAGCGGGACGTCCTCCTCCTCGCCGCCGCACCACTCCAGCGCCAGCTCGCGCGTCACCCCGGCCAGGCAGCCCGCCGACAGCGGCGGCGTGAGCAGCCGGCCGCCGCGCACCACGAACACGTTGCTGCCGGTGCCCTCGCACAGGTTCCCCGCGAGGTTGCCGAAGATCGCCTCACCGCCGCCGCGCTCGGTCGCGAACGCGAGCGCGACCGCGTTCTCGGCGTAGGACGTGGTCTTCACACCGGCCAGCGCGCCCCGCTCGTTGCGCGGCCACGGCACCACCGTCACCTCCGCCGTCGCGGGGAACGGGCGCTGCTCCGCCACGATGATCGTCACGGTCGGGCCCGCGTCGCCCCGGTTCGAGCCGAGCGGCCCCGGCCCGCTCGTGCAGGTGATGCGGATCCGCGCCAGCGGCCACCTCGGCGCCGCCGCCAGCACCTCCAGCACGCCCTGGGCGAGCGCGTCGTGGTCGGGCTCGGGCAGCCCGAGGGCCGCCGCCGAGCGGGCGAGCCGCCGCAGATGCCGGGTCAGGGCGAACGGCTCCCCGCGCGACGCCTTCACCGTCTCGAAGATCCCGTCCCCGACGAGGACGCCGTGGTCGAACACCGACACCACGGCCCGCTCAGCGTCGAGCAGTTCCCCGTTCATCCAGATCCTGGGCTCGCTCACCCGAGGCCACCTCCAGTAGCCGAGCCGCCTTCAGCTCGGTCTCACGCCATTCCCCTCGCGGATCGGACCCCCACGTGATGCCCGCGCCCGTGCCGAACCGGAGCACTCCGTCCACCGCCCAGAAACTCCGGATGCCCACCGCGAGCGCGCCCCGCCGGGAGTCCGCGTCCACCCAGCCGACGGCCCCACAGTACGGGCCCCGGGGCACGGGTTCGAGTTCATCCAGCAGCGCCAGGGCGCTGGACTTCGGCGCGCCTGTCACCGAACCCGGAGGAAACGTCGCCGCCAGTAGACCGGGCCACCCGCCCCGCGTCACCCGCGCCCGCACCGTCGACACCAGGTGGACGAGCCCCGGATGCTCCTCCAGCTCGCACAGCCCCGGCACCCGCACCGACCCGGTCTCGGCGACCCGCCCGAGGTCGTTCCGGACGAGATCGACGATCATGATGTTCTCGGCCTCGTCCTTGGGCAGCAGGTCGGCGGCCGTCCGGCCGGTGCCCTTGATCGGACGGGACTCCACCACGTCCCCGTCCCGCCGCAGGTAGAGCTCGGGCGACGCGCACGCGACCTCAAGGCCCGGCACCCGCAGCGTCATCGCGTACGGCGCCGGGTTGCCGCGCGCCAGCCGCGCCCCGAGCCCGGCGATGTCGGCGCCGTCCGCCAGCGGCGCGGACAGCACCCGGCACAGGTTCGCCTGGTAGACGATCCCGTCCGCGATCGCGTCCCTGATCCGCTCGACGCCCGCCACGTACCGCGCCTCGTCCAGCGAGGAGGCCCACTCCCCCGGCGCGCGCCACACGCCCCCCGGATGCCTCGCGGGACGCACGTCGTCGAACCGCGCGCAGGTGACCTCGCCCTCATAGGTGACCACGACCGCCCACCACCCCCGGGAGTCCAGCGCCGCCGGGTCGTCGGTCACGTCCGCGAGGCCCGTCGCCAGCAGTCCCCCCGCATAGGCGAAGTTCACGGCAGGACGCACCCGAACGAGTCCGCGAGGCCGGCCAGCCCGGCGTCGGTCACCCGCAGCGCCCGCCGCGTCGTGCCCCGCTCGAACCAGCCCAGCTCGATCATCCGGCTCGTCAGCGCCGCCCCGAGCGCCCCGTTCAGATGCGGGCGCCGCTCCGTCCAGTCGAGGCACTGCCAGGCGAACCTCCGCCGCGCCTTCCGCAGCGCCGGAACGTCCAGCCCGAGCGCCTCGAACCGCTCCTCGCCCTTCCCGGTGACCTCGTACGCCTCCTCGCCGTCGGGCTCGATCAGGCCGGCGTCCAGCAGCGCCGCGAACAACGCGACCCCGGCCTCGCCCGCAAGATGGTCATAGCAGGTCCGCGCCACGTGCAGCCGCGCCGCGTCCCGCGACTGCCGCAGGCTCCGCGCCCGCACCGACGGGCTGATCCGCGACAGCGCCTCGATCACCAGCGCGACCTCGGCGCCGTTCAGCCGGTAGTACCGCCACCGGCCCTGCTTGATCACCGTGACGAGCCCGCCGTCCAGCAACCGCGCCAGATGGGCGCTCGCGGTCTGCGCGCTGACGCCCGCCGTGCGGGCCAGTTCCCCGGCCGCCAGCGGCCGCCCGTCCAGCAGCGCCGTCAGCATCGCGGCCCGCGCCCGATCGGCCAGCAGCGCCGCCACCGGCGCGAAGTCGGAGGTGAGGACATGTTCGGAGTCCATACGACGAGCCTATGCGCCGCATCCTTCGACGCCCGTCGAAGCGACCCGCCGCGAAACCGGTTTGGGGAACGCGCCGGGACGCGCTAAGGTTTTGCCCGTCGCCGCAAGACCGGGCGGCACACGCGGAAGTGGCTCAGGGGTAGAGCATCACCTTGCCAAGGTGAGGGTCGCGGGTTCAAATCCCGTCTTCCGCTCTGAGGGGCCTTTCAGGCTATGAACCAGAGGGTCTCGATTCTGGTGGAGTGGCCGAGAGGCGAGGCAACGGCCTGCAAAGCCGTGTACACGGGTTCAAATCCCGTCTCCACCTCGACACCGCACCTCCCCCCGGAGGCGGCGGCCTGGGGCGATTAGCTCAGTGGGAGAGCGCTACCTTGACACGGTAGAGGCCACTGGTTCAATCCCAGTATCGCCCACCAAGTAAGCCCAGGTCAGCCCACAGGCGGCGGCTTGGGCTTTTTCGGTTTGGTGCAGTTGGGCACGGAATCGGGAGCACCATGCTCCCCGGGCCGTCGCGGACTACCCGATCTCAGGTAGTGGTCAACCGGGAGCACCTGCTCCCGCCCCGACCCCCACCCGGACGTCACGGGTGGCCCCCGCGGGTTCGGCGGTTCAGGCTGGTCCAGCGGCGTTGGAGCTGGGCGATCAGACGGCGGCGCATGGCGTCGGTGACATGGCTGTAGACGCCCTGGATGCCTCTCATCCGGTGGCCCATCCGCTCCTGTTTGAGTACTTCGGGGACGTCCAACTCGTCCAGGACGGTCTTGTGGTGGTGGCGGAGCCCGTGTAAGACCGCGCCGGGCAGGATCGGGTGAGGGCTCCCCGTCACAGGCGGGTCGCCAGATGCGCCGAGCGAAGTTGGAGCGTCGTAGCCACTCCCCCGCCCTGCCGATGAACAGCTGGTCATGGTCGTGGCCGACGATGACCTCCTCCAACAGTTGGACCAGGAAGGGCGGGAGATCAATGCGGCGGACGGCGGCTTCGCTCTTGGGCGGCCCCAACCACAGTTTCCCGGCCACCTCGTGCAGGGAACCGACGTCGGGGCCGATGAGCAGGTAGCCCTCGCCGGTGTGGCAGTTGACCCGGTCGAGTCCTGCCAGCTCACCCCAGCGCAATCCGGTCCAGGCAGCGGTGATCGCCATGACCTGGGCATTACGACCGCCTGTCCGGCGGATGCGTTCGGTGATCTGGTGGGCTTGCGTGCTGCTGGGGACCGGGCGGGCACGGCGCCTGGGCGCGTTGGCGCTGGTGGTGGTTCGGGGTATGCGCAGGCCCTGGACGGGGTTGCGGGCGAGCATGCGTTCGTCGACCGCGGCGGTCAGCACGACCGACAGCAGCGTCACGATCCCGCTGACGGTGGAGGACGCGTATCGCTCGGCCAGCTCGTTGGCCCAGCGGTTGACCGCCAGTCGGCGGATTTCCTCCAGGCTGGTCTCGCTGAAGGCGGGCAGGATGTGGTAGTCGAGGTAGTGGTCGTATTTGGCCTGGGTGCTGGGGGCCACGCGGTGGGAGCGCCGCCACTGATCGGCCCATTCGGCCAACAGAGTGCGCGAGTCATTGGGGTCGATGAACTGGCCGCGCCGGCCGGCTGAGTCCATGTCCTCGGCCGCCTGGGGGGCGCCGGTCTTGGTGCGGTATTTGTCGGGACTGGTGCGGACGGTGCCGTCGGCGTCCCGGTAGCGGACCCGGTACCACGGACCGCGCTTTCCGCCCAAGCCATCAGTGATGCCGGGGCGGGCTCAAGGCTGGCCAGCGGCGCTGCCGCCACCGCACGGGACGTGCGCCGACGGCGACGATCGCCTCCAGGTCGGCACGGGAGAACCGCAGATGCTTCCCCACGAAGGTGCAGGGAACGGCGCGGTCTGCGGCCTTACGGCGCAGCCACGACGCTTTTACGCCGAGCAGCTCAGCGGCCTCCTCGGGGCTGTACAGCAGCGGATCACCCCTGCTCATAGCCCGGCCTCGGGTCATCAGCGACTCCCGTCGAGCGCCCCCGCTTGCGTGACCTGCACCCTGCACGGTTCAGGGGTCCACGCAGCACCAGAACGTCCTAATATGCGATGAGATGGGGGGAAGGTCCGTCCGCGCAGGCCGTGCGGATTGCGTGCGCGACGAAGAACGACGCCCGAGGCACCAAGTGTGCGTCTTCGATCCCGCACAGCAGCGCGACCAGCCGCTGCATCCATTCCAGTCCAGCGCGTCGGGCAGCAGCCCTTGTCTGGCGGAAAAATCTATCAAGTGGCCGTGGCGGCGGAGCGTGCAGGTGGTGATGGTCACGATGGCACCCGGAGGCAGGAGCGGTAGACAACCGGCCAGGGTGTCGGTGAGAGCGGTCAGCAACCGCTGGTGGCCGCCACGGACGAGGTTGCCGAGGTGTTGCCGTAGCAAGAAGTCTGACCCGTGCGCGTCGGCCCGAACGGAGTCGCGGGTGGAACGGATGGACTGCGTTGTTGCGCTGGCCTGGGGGTCGAGTGGTGACCACGAAGTGAGTGGCGATCTCACCGCAACTCCTCCCCGCCGACCTCGGGCCGGTCGAGGCGGAGCTGGCCTGGGTTTGTAGTTCGGTGAGGATGTCGATGGCGAGCGCGGTCTGGGGAGGTATCGCGCCATTGCCGAGGGCCCGCATCTGGACGGTTCGCGACAACCCCAGGTCGGTGACCCATCCCTAGGGCAGCCCCATCATCCACTCGACGAATCGGGCGCTCAGTCGTGGTTGTCTCCGCCGGCCGGGTTCGAGCGGCGCCGGTGCCGGGCGGTCGAGGATCGTTTCCCAACGGTGGATCGCATGCTGGTACGGGCCCCAGCCGAAGCAGTTGTCGGGGTGGGTACAGCCTTCCGGAGCTGAAGACGGCGGCGGCCCGGATGGCGGCGGCGTGGGCGATTGTCCTGGCGGAGCGGCCCGAGGGGTGGGCGTAGGCGTCGGTGGCGGAGATGATGGCCGCGGTCGAGTAGGTCGTGTCCCGCGATGATCTGGCGGCGGCGGTGAGTCGGTGCGGGAGCTGCCGCCGCCGAGTGAGGCCGACGACGGGGACGCCGAGTGGCGGACCGCGCTGGTCGGCCGGTCCGGCCCGGTGCGGACGTTCATCGAGGTGCCGGCCTGGGCCCTCGGTGAGACCCGGTGCGGGATCTGAGGGGAGTGAACGGGGCGGGACCTCAGGTGGCCTCGCCCCGTTCGGGTTTGAGATCAGCCGTCGACGTTGAAGGCGTCTCCCTCGGTCCGGGCCGAGGCGGCGTCCAGTACGCGGTTGGCGTCGAAGAAGTTCTTCAAATCGGCGCCTTGGCTGTCCTGCTCACGTTTGGGCACCCAGTCGTGCCCGTTGCCAGGTCGTGTTCCGCCCTCGTTGGTGGCCGCGAAGGCGTATTCGTCGCAGCTCGGCTTGTTTCGAGGGTCGGACAGCGGCAGTGGCCAGCCGGCCGGCGGCCGCCAGCCCTGGGGCAGCTTGGCCTTCCCGCACACCGCGGAGCGGTGGCCGGCCTTGAGGAAGCTGTTGCGGTGCAGCACCTTCGGGGCACCCCGCCCCTGCCACTGGCGGATGTTCGCATCGATGAAGCGGAGCCTGTGCAGGCTGGTGATGGTCGGTGTGAACTCGGGCACGACACAGCCGGCGCCCTGAGGCTTCAGAAGATCATCGCAGCGAACGTCGGTTGTCGCCCGGGCTGCCGCTGGCATGCCCGCCCCCGGTACGGGCATCTCCGGCGTGACAATGATGATGGGCTTGTTGTGCTGCTGCTGTGGGGTCTGGTCGCGGTAATTCAGTTTGCCTGTAAACGATTGACCCTTGGCGGATGACGGGCCCGCCACTTCCCCGGTTCCGACGCACGTGCCTTCGCACTTGGTGGTGATGATATTGATCAGCCCAAGCGTCATGCCCTGGGCGTAGGTGGTGTCGAAGAAGATCTCTGCGGTAAACTCCCGGCTCTTGATCTGTGTCCGCCAGACAATGGCGAGGTCAGCGACGGTGTGGCCGACCGCATGGCCTTTGCCATCGGAGATGATGGTCCGCACCGTGAATTTTTCGCAGGCGGCCGTCCGGCTTGGTTTGACGCAGTGCGGCGAAGACGGGGACGCCTTCGGGCCAGCCGCTGCCGACTGTTGGGGGGTGAGTGTGGATTTGATGTGCAGCCCGTTACGGGGTGTTGCTGTCGCGGAGGCTGATGCCGGCCCGGCGACCAGCCCCGACATGATCAATGCGATTAACGCCGGTAACCAGAGAAAACGCACAGGTGTTCCTTTCCTCGTGTCCGTGGAGAGTTACATGACGGTGATCCCGCTCCGGCAGGCCACCGCACCATCGCGGCAGACTCCGGCGTTCAGCCCGTTGCTGTTCCGGCGGATACCGCATTCGCGTGGTTATACGATGGCGATGGCTATGGGGGATACCAGTGCCGGGTGGGCAGCCTTGCAGGGAAGAGTTTCACGCCGATACCCGGCAAATCTGTTTGCCTCGGTGATGTAAGGCGGTTGTTGTTGGTGTTGGTCAATCCGTGCCGGCCAGAGTTGTGGGCCCAGGACTCCGCGGCCCAGGGGCCGCAGTCCCCGGCGTCGATGCCGGCGCGGTATCGAGAGAAGATGAACGCCCTCAAGCACCGCTTCGAGGGGTTGCCCGCCGATGCCATCGGCGCGTCGAGCCCCAGCGCAGTGGCCGGTCCGGCGGGGATCACCCCGGCCGTGTGAAGCCTCAGCCCTCAGACCGAGTAAGCATGCAAAGGGGCAGTGGGGTGCTCAGGTCTCTCGACGGTGGTCGGACCTGGTGCCGGAAGGTGTTGATCCGGTCGCGTCACATCGGACGGAGGAGCTCAGGCGCCGCCCATCCGGAACCACTCCCACGGCCCGATATAGTCCGCGCGTGCGCGGAGCATCCCGTTGCGGTCGCCATCGTAGTTGAGCTCGGCCGACACGAACTTGCCGTTGGCCTTCGACTTGAACGCCCACAGGTCCCGGGTTTGGTTGTAGTAGAGGTCGAACTTCTCCCATTCGCCGGCCACGTCCGCCCGCGCGCGGAGCATCGCGTAGTTCTTCCAATCGTAGTTGAGTTCGGCCGACACGAATTTCTGGTTGGCGCCCGACCTGATCGTCCAGGTCAGTTTGCCCCACACCTCCAAGTGGAACCTCTCCCACTCGGCGGCGACGTCCGCCCGCGCGCGGAGCATGCCGTAGTCGCCGCGACCGTAGTTGAGTTCGGCCGACACCAGCTTGCCATTGGCGTCAGAGGTGAGGGTGGAGCCGGCCATCCTCTTACCGAAAGGAGAATTCGCCGCTGTCACCAGGACGAAGCGGTCGCCGGTGGCGGCGGACGCGCCGGCGGCCGTGACGGAGCCCAACAGGCCAGGAGCGGCCACCATGAGCGCAACCCTGATCATCAAACGACGCATGAAGATCCCCCTCGTCCGGACGGCCCCGGCGTTTGCGGGGCGGCTCCGCACCGAATACTCAACGATCAAAAGGGGATGCGCAATAGCCGGTTCCGCCGAGGAGTGCCCGTAGTGGCCGCTTGCGGACCCATGCGGCTTGTATTCACCCAGCCCGGCGGGACGGTCGCTGCCATTCCAATGACCGAATGCGGTCCATCGGGAACGGTCCTTTCGACGTCGAGCCGTATTCGCAATACCGGTGGTCACCGCATTCACTCCGCCCCCGTCAGCCAGGGCCGGTTCTGCAGAGTGCTGGCGCGCCGCCGGGCGGCCCGGGCCGCACCTGACCACGGCCCGCAGAGTGCACCTCCGGCTACGACGTTGCGAGTTGGATCCACCCGGACCTCCTCGGTGGCCCCCGTTTCCGGACCCAACTGATCCGAAGGTCGCTGCAAAGCTGGTGGCCGATGACCAGGTCCGCGGTGTCGAGCATGTCGGCGATGGCGGCGTCGATGAGGTCTTGGGTTTGCCCGGGGCCGGAGACGTAGAGGGCGTGGTAGGCGAACTCGGCCGGGGATGCGCCGGGCGTGCGGGGGATGGTGAGCCAGGTGATCGACCAGCAGAATGGGACGTTGCCGTTGCTGACCCGGTAGTTCTTGGTCCACTCCACATCCAGCGAGGCCGCCAGCAAATGACCGGCGCCGGGGACGGGAGTGGGTGTGCGGTGGGTGATCACTCGGGTTCCTGGCGGGACAACTAAGGCGTTCGAGAGTTCGCCGGTTCAGCGATCACGGGCGTCCTTGTCGTGAAACTGCTGAGTGGGGAAGCAGTCTCCCACCCTGTTCTCAAGCTCGGTCGCAACGTTCAGGTTCTGCGACCATTCGTAGAGCCCGAGGTGTCGGACGGCGATCAGCGCGGACACCAGAGCACGCTCGATCGCCCACGCGGCGAGCCGTTCCCGCTTGTACTGCCCGGGCTCATGTGCGCGGGGGGCCGCTTCCGTCACGGCCTGTGGCTGAGCCGCCCGCCCGAGGGAACTCAGCGTCAGGTCGGCGGCCTCGGTCTGGCGCTGAAAGTGGTCGCTGTCGCCGCCGGCGTGGTCCTGGTCGCCGCTGTCCTCGCCGATCCTGTCGCCGGGCAGGTCGTAGGCGGTGTCGAGGTAGGTGCTCTGGCCGTGGCGGCGGCTGCCGCGTCAGGGCCACTCGGCTGCCAGCGCGTGCAGGCCGCGCCCGAACTCGTTGTCGCCGCACCTGGGTCGTGCTGGTCGACGGCACTAGAGGGTGTCTGACTCCCTGCCGGTTATCTGCCTGGAGGCCCTACACGCGCTGCCGCGCCTGGTTGACGCCCATGGTCCATCCACCGAAACCCAGGATGCTCCCCAGCAACCCCAATCTCACGACACCGCCCCACGCAGCTAACCGTGTAGCGCCGACCACCATCGAGAGCCGGTTACCGCTTCCTCGCGCGTGCTCCCCTTGCTCCTGCCGGGAACCAGGAACGACGGGAGCACGCCTGGTTCCCGAATCGCTCCGAACGGATGTCAACGAGCGTCAGCCGCCGCTGACCTGCGGTATCTCGAAAGCCGTAGGTCAGCGATGAGCGCGGACTACCTTGACACGGTAGAGGCCACTGGTTCAATCCCAGGTATCGCCCACCACAAACGCCCAGGTCAGCCCATAAACGGCGGCTTGGGCGTTTTTGGTTTGGCGGAGTCGGGGCCGAAATCGGGAGCACACTGCTCCACGGGCCGTCGTGGACTGCCCCATCTTAGGTAGTGGTCAAACGGGAGCATCTGCTTCCCGCCTCGAACCACACTCGGTCGTCACGTTTGGTTCTTGCGGGTTCGGCGGGTCAGGGTGGCCCAGCGGCGTTGGAGTTGAGCAATCAAGCGTCGGCGCATGGTGTCGGCGACGTGGCTGTAGACGCCTGGGATGCCTTTCATCTGATGGCCCGTCCACTCCTGTTTGAGTACTCCAACGCGTTGATGATGGTCTTGTGGTGTTGGCGAAGACCGTGGAGGGCCGCGCCGGGCAGGGTCGGGGGCTGTTGTGGGGGGTTTCCGTCGCAGGCGGGTCGCCGGATGCGGTGGGCGAAGTCGGAGCGTCGTAGCCACTCCCCCACGCCGCCGATGAACAGCTGGTCATGGTCGCGGCCGACGATGATCTCCTCCAGCAGTCGGACCAGGAAGCCGGCGGTCAGGACGGGCAAGATCGTCGGCAGGGCCGCAGAGTCCCAGGTCGTGGGAGCCGACGGGCAGGTCCTGCGCACCTTGAGGTGACCGGTAACGGCCATCCGCCGACGAGCGGGGCACAGTGCTCCGGGCTGCGGAAATCGGAAGCCGGGCTCCTGCCGAACGGCCAGTCCACATGTGGCACTTCCCCGATGGGCTGCGACACCTGACCATGATCCGTTTCGTTGCATTACAATGATGGGCCAGCACTTGAAGTGCCGGGGAGCCGCCCCTCCTCCGGAGCCGAGAGGGCGCGTGCGCGTAGGACAGAGCGCAGAGCGCCGCCCCCGTCAGTCACTCGCGAAAGAAGGCCACCGGAGACGTTGGAACAAGTGTTGTTGCGTTCCATCGACATCGCCTGGAAGTTGTCGTGCGCGTGCCACCAGAGAAGAGGGCTCTCTCCGAACCGTTGGACCGATGAATCCGTGTAAGCGTTGTGGATGAGACTGCAATCATTATTCCGCTCTGCCGAAACCGTGCCACGGCTCGCAGATAGGAGGTCTCTGACTCGATGGGCCGTACACAACCCGTAGCGCCGTCACGACCGGACGTTATCAGGCACGGCGAGACGCAGCGGCTTCACGGCGCGCTCGACGCTCTCGACCAGGGGCGGGGCCAGATCATCGAGTTGGTGGGGGAGCCCGGGATCGGCAAGACCCGGCTGCTCGCCGAGATGATGGGCGAGGCGCAGCGCCGCGGCCTCGCGGTGTTCCACACCCGCTGCACCGAGT
Organism: Actinomadura litoris; assembly: GCF_009733595.1. Taxonomy (GTDB): domain Bacteria; phylum Actinomycetota; class Actinomycetes; order Streptosporangiales; family Streptosporangiaceae; genus Spirillospora; species Spirillospora litoris. Next base: position 135,478 of record NZ_WOFH01000008.1, read on the forward strand.
TCGAGCAGAGCATTCCCTACCAGGTGTTCGCCCATCTGCTGGCGGCCCGGCCGATGACCGACCGGCTCCTGCAACTTCCCGCGGACGACCGCAACCTGATCGGCAAGGTCGTGACGCGCCCGCAGACCGGGTGCGCCGAGGCGGAACGGCCCGCGGCCTGGTACCGCTACCGGCTGTCGTTCTCCATGCGCACACTTCTCGGCGGGCTGGCGGAGAAGGTCGTCCTGGTGATCGAGGACTTCCACTGGGCGGACGCCGAGTCGGTCGAGCTGATCGACTACCTCGTCCGCCGACCGGTCGAGGGGCCGCTGCTGATCGTGATCGTGCACCGGCCGCGGCAGGCGTCTCCGCGGCTGCGCAGCAGCCTCGCGCACGGCATCGAGCTGGGGTCGGTGGCACGGATCGAGCTGGGGCCGCTGTCGCTGGAGCAGTCCGCCCGCCTGCTGGGCGTGCCCCGTGAAGAGCCGGGGTTCGTGGAGCTGCATATGGCCAGCCAGGGCGTCCCGCTGTACCTGCTGGCGCTGGCGGCGGGCGGTCATGCGCTCGACGGCGACCTCCCGTCCGGCGATCCTCCGGCGCACCTGTCCGGCCTGCTGCTGGGCGAGGTCATGGCGCTGGACACGCGTGAGTCGTTCGTCGCGGCGGCCGCCGCGGTGCTGGGCGAGCACTGCGTGATGGACGCCCTGATCAAGGTCGCGGAGATCGGCTCCGCCGACGTCTCGAAGGCGGTCGACACGCTCATCGCCCGCGACGTGCTGCGTCCGGTCAACAGCGGCGTGGGCTTCACCTTCCGGCACCCGATCATGCGATGGGTCGTCTACGCGAACGCTGACCTGACCTGGCGGCTGTGCGCCCATCGCAAGGCGCTCGCGGTGCTGGCCGAGCACGGGGCGCCCGCGGCCGAGCAGGCGGTGCACGTGGAGCGTTCGATCGCCCGTGCCGAGCCGCCGGACCTGGACGTCCTGACGCGGGCCGCCGAGGACGCCCTGATCACCGACCCCGGCCGGGCCTCGCACTGGCTGGAGGTCGCGCTCCAGGCGTTCCCCGAGGGACGGATGGAACCGCGAAAGCGGATCGAGCTGCTCCTGCTGCGTACCCGGGCGCTGGGCCTGGCCGGCCGGCTGTCGGAGAGCCGCGACCTGCTCCACCAGGTGCTGCGGGCGGTCGGCGACGACCACGGCGACCTGCGTGCCTCGACGGTCGCGTTCTGCGCGGTGATCGAATGCCTGCTCGGGCATTTCGCCGAGGCGCGGGCGCTGCTCGCGGGTGAGCTGGACACCATTTTGACCTGCGACGACCCGCCGGCGGGGGCGGCGACCCTGCTCATCGAGCACGGGATCATCGGCGCGTTCGACGGGCAGATGCCGAGCTGTGCCCAGGTGAAGTGCGCCGTGCGGCTGGCGCGCCGGCACGGGGACCGGGTGGCCGAGGCCGGCGCCCTGGTCCTCAACGGACTCTGCGACGCGTTCAACAGCATCCCCCAGGCGCGTGCCTCGCTGGCGGTCGGCTCGGGGTACATCGACCGGTTGTCGGACGCGGAGCTGGCCGCCCATCCCGAGTACCTGGGGCTGCTCGGCTGGGCCGAGACCCTCGCCGGGCTGTTCCAGGACTCCCAGCGGCACTTCGCACGCGGCATGGACATCGCCCGCAAGTTCGGACGCAGCTACATGCTCCCGGCCATGCTCCTCGGCCTCGGCAACGTGCACCGGCACATCGGGCACCTGGCGGACGCGCGGCGGACGGCCACCGAGGCACGGGAGCTGGCCGAGGGCTTCGACGCCGATCACCTTTCCGGCCTCGCCCTGGCGCTGGAGTCGCTCGCCATGGCCGAGGGAACCGGCGAGGGCGTCAGCGAGACGGCGGTGCGGCTGGCGGAGGAGGCGTTCTTCATCCTGCGCTCCCGGGACTTCTTCTGGAGCACGGCGGGGGCGATCGCGGTGGCGATCGCGGCCTGGTACGACGGCGGCCCGCGGCGGTCCATGATGCTGCTGCTCGACGCCGGTGGCGGCTGCGACCTGCCGCGCATCCCGCCGTTCCAGCGGGTGCAGGCCCTCACGCTGATCCTCGCGGCGTCGCTGGCCGTCGGCGAGCCGCTCCCGCAATGCGCGGAACTCGCCGAGGAGGAGGCGGCGGGCCTCGACCTGCCCTCGCCGCGCGCCTACGCGCGGGTGGCGCGGGCCATGGTGCTGAAGCACGAGGGGCGCTCCGCCGAGGCCGCCGAGGCGTACCAGGAGGCCGCGGGCCTCTTCTCCGAGGCGGGGATGATTCACGCGCAGTCGAGATCGCTCCTGCTGGCCGCCCACGACCTCGCCCAGGGCGGCCCGCGCCGGGAGCTGCGGTCCAACCTCGTCCTGGCCCGGGAGCTGGCGCGCCGCTGCGGCGCCGACCGGGCCGCGGAGGCCGCGGCGCAACTGCTGAGGAGCCTCGACGAGGGTTCCGCCCCTACGGCGCCGCACACGGACCTGTCCGTCCTCACCGAGCGGGAACGCGAGATCGCGGGCATCGCGGGGACCGGGCTGCGGACCCGCGAGATCGCCGCCGCGCTCTCGCTGAGCCCTCGCACGGTCGACGTCCACCTGACGCGCATCTACCGCAAGCTCAGCATCAGCTCGCGGGCGGCGCTGGCGCGGTTGATGGCCGAGTCCGGCTGAGCGCCCCGTCCCGGTGGCTCCCAGACCACGTGCCGCCCGGCCTTCCGCAGCCTCGGCTCGCAGGGCCGACGTCGAGGTCGGGCGGCGCGTTCGGAGCACCGGACGAGCCGTGGTCTTAGGTCACGTTTAGGCGTGCCGTACAGGATCGGCACCGATACGCAAGTCTGTTCGACCCCAGGGAAGGACCGGGGATGGACGCGTCGGACATCCGAATCCTGTCGGCCGGGACGGCGTTGCCCGGCCCGCCCGTGACCAACGCGGAGCTCGCCGGGCGCTTCGGCATGGACGCGCTGTGGGAGCAGTGGGTCGAGGTCTTCATCGGCACCCGGACCCGGCACCTGTCGGTCGATCTCGGCACCGGCGAGATCCATTCCACGCTCGCCGATCTCGGGGAGCGGGCGGCGCGGCGAGCGCTGGTCTCCGCCGGGCTGCGGGCCGCCGACGTGGACGTCGTGGTCATGGGGACGGCGACGCCCGACGCCCTCATGCCGACGACCGTCAACGTCGTCGCGGACCGGCTGGGGATCGACGGCGTACCGACCTACCAGTTGCAGAGCGGCTGCTCCGGTGCGGTCCAGGCGCTGGAGGTGGCCCGGCACGCGCTGCTCGCGGGCGGGCACCGCACGGCCCTGGTCATCGCGGGCGACAGCTGCGCCAAGCACTTCGACCTCGGCGCCGACCTGCGTGCCATGCCGCCCGCGGAGCTCGTGAACGTGGTGCTGTTCGGCGACGGTGCCGGGGCGGCGGTGCTCATCGCGGACGCCCCGCCCGGCTCGGTGGCGATCCGGCGGGTGCTGACCAGGTTCACCGGGCGGGGACGCGCCCCCGGGCAGACGGTCGAGTGGTTCGGGCTGGCCGAGCGGGACACGCGCCGGGCGGCGATCGCCGAGGACTACAAGGCGATCGAGGAGTCGGTCCCGCGGATGTCCGCGGAGATTCTTGAGGAGCTTCTGGCGGATCTGAACTGGAAGGCGTCCGACGTCGACTTCGTGCTGCCGCCGCAACTGTCCGGCCGGATGAGCGAACGCATCGGGGAGCGGCTGGACCTGCCCCTGGCGGAGGAGATCACCTGTGTGGAGGAGACCGGGAACTGCGGGAACGGCCTGCTGTTCTTCCAACTGGAGCCCGCGCTGCAACGGCTCGACCAAGGCGACCGCGTGGTGGGCATCGCCGTCGAGTCGAGCAAGTGGATCAAGGCCGGATTCGCGTTGGAGCGGGTCTGATGCGCATGAATACGGCCGGCACCGGTGCGGACGGCTCTGATCCGGACCGTCTCATGGGGGCCGAGCAGATCTCCGCGTGGCTGCGGGCGGGGAGGCTGGCCGCCCGGTATCCCGAGGTGCCGGGGTTGCTCGCGGATCTCGACGCCACGGCGCTGGCGCGCGCCGGGCGGCTGCTGGCCCGCCTCGACCCGGACGAGGTGGCCCGCCACCATCCGGGGATCCCGTCCGTCACGGTGGCGATCACGGGGCACGGCACGCTCGCCCCGCTGGTTCCGGCGCTCACGGCCGAGCTGGCGCGGCACGGGCTGCTGCTGCGGCCGTTCTCCGGCGACTTCGACGGTTATGTCTTCGACCTGTCCGACCCCGGCAGCGCGCTGTACGCGGTGGACCCCGACATCGCCCTCTGCGTGCTGGACCCGGCGGTCGTGTTCGACGAGGTCGCGGTGCCCTGGCGGCCCGAGGACGTCGAACGCGTCCTGGCGGGCAAGCTCCGGCTGATCGAGTGGCTCGCCGAGCGCTTCGCCGCGGTCGCGCGCGGCACGCTCGTGCTCAACACGCTTCCGCTGCCGTCGCTGCTGACCTCCCAGCTCACCGACCACCGGTCCCGCGCGCGGCTCGGCGCCGCATGGCGGGAGGCCGGGGCGGCCCTGCTGCGCCTGTCCGCGGCCCAGGAGTCGCTGGTGACGCTCGACCTGGACGCGCTGGTCGCCGAGGGCGTCCCCGCCACCGACTCGCGGATGGACCTCTACGCCCGGATGCACCTGTCCGCCGGGCTGCTCGGCAGGTACGCGCGCGAGATCGGGCACCTGGCGCGCGATCTCACCGGCCGCACCAAGAAGTGCCTGGTCGTGGACCTGGACGGGACCCTGTGGGGCGGGGTGCTGGGCGATGACGGGCGGGAGGGCATCGAGGTCGGGGAGAGTCACCGGGGCGAGGCGTTCCGCGCCTTCCAGCGGACGGTCAAGCAGATCGGGTCCCAGGGGGTGCTGCTGGCCGCGGTGAGCAAGAACGACCCCGAGCCCGTCCGGGAGGTGCTGCGCGAGCATCCCGGGATGGTGCTGCGCGAGGACGACTTCGTGCGGGTCGTCGCCAACTGGCGGCCCAAGCACGACAACCTCGCCGAGCTGGCCGACGACCTCAACATCGGCGTCGACTCCCTCGTCTTCGCCGACGACAGCGCGTTCGAGCGGGGCCTCGTCCGCCGGGAGCTGCCGGGCGTCGCGGTGGTCGCGCTCGACGGAGAGCCCGCCCTGCACGCCGAGCGGCTGCTGGCCGACGGCTGGTTCGACTCCCGCGACCTGACCGCCGACGACCGGGCCCGCGCCGCGCGCTACCGCGAGGAGCTCGCCCGCCGCGACTTCCTCGACACCTTCGACTCGCTGGAGGGCTACCTCGCCGAGCTGGACGTGCGGGTGAGGCTGGAGCCGGTGACAGAGGCACAGGTCCCGCGGGTCTCGCAGCTCACGCTGCGGACCAACCAGTTCAACCTGACGACGCGGCGGCTCCAACCGGCGGACGTGCGCGCCCTCGCCGCCGATCCGGACGCATCCGTGCTGGCCATCCACTCGGCGGACAGGTTCGGCGACAACGGGCTGGTCGGCGCGGTCTTCCTGCGCCGGGACGGGGCCGTCCTGCACATCGACAACTTTCTGCTGAGCTGCCGGGTCTTCTCCCGGGGGATCGAGCAGGCGTGCCTGACCGCCGTGCTGCGGCACGGGGCGGCGACCGGCGCGAAGGCGGTGCTCGCCCCGTACCGGCCGACCGCCAGGAACGGCAAGGTCCGGGACTTCTACCCCCGGCACGGCTTCAGCCGCGTGGGCGGCGGGTCCGGTGATGCCGAGGAGACCGGCGGGACCGAGGCGGCGGAGTTCCGGCACGACCTGCGCTCCATCGCCGCGCCACCCGCGCACCTGCGACTGATCGACGGCCTGGGAGGGGAGACACAATGACCACAATCGACGACTTCATCACCCTCGTACGCGACGAGCTGGGGCTGGAGGTCACGCCGGCCGACGCGGACCGGAGCCTCGACGAGGTGGCGGGCTGGGACTCGGTGCACCTGCTGGCCCTCGCCGGAGCGCTGGAGCGGGCGACGGGCCGCGGCCTCGTGCTGCCCGACCTGCTGGAGGCGCGGAGCCTCGCGGGCATCTACCAGGTGGCGGTGGCCACATGACCGGCCCGTCCGTCGCGCCGCTCCCCCGGGAACGCCGGCACACCCTGTACTTCCTGGACGAGGTGCGCGCGTTCGCGCCGGTCTTCCTGGACACCGAGGTGGAGATGACCGAGCTGGCCGCGCACCGCGAGTCCGCGGACCGGCGATACTCGACGGTGACGTACGCGGTCCACACGGCGGCGCGCGTCCTGGCCCGCCATCCCGACGCCAACGCCGCCCTCCGGGGCCGGACCCGTCCCCGGATCGCCCGCCCTCCCGGCGTCCACGCGAAGATCACTCTCGACAAGACGCTGAACGGGCGGCGCGTGGTGCTCTCGGCCGTCCTCCGCGACGCCGACAAGGCGGGCCTGGAGGAGTTGCAGCGCCAGGTGGAGCGGTACCGGGACGGCGACCCCGACGTCATGGAGGAGTTCGCCGGGCTCCGGACGCTGCACCGGCTGCCGGTGCCGCTGGGACGCGCGGCCTTCCGGCGGGTCGTCCGGCCGCTGCGGGGCAGGGCGGACCGGTTCGGCACCTTCGCCGTGACGTCGCTCGGGCATCGCCCGGTCGACGGGTTCCACTCGGTGGGCGGCACCACGGTCACCCTGGGCCTGGGCCGGGTCGTCGACCGTCCGGTGGCGCGGAGCGGCCGGGTGGTGGTCGCGCCGACCATGCGGCTCAGCCTGGCCTTCGACCACCGTGTCATCGACGGCGCGGAGGCCGCGGACGTGCTGGCGGAGATCAAGGAGGGCCTTGAGTCGTTCAAGGAGCCGCCCGGGGACGGTGACCCGCGGTGAACGACGTCGCGGAACTCAAGCGGTTCGTGCTCGTCCACGCCCGCGCGCAGGGGATCCCGGGGCGGGAGCACCAGGCACTCCTGCGCCGCGTCGAGAACGACGACGGCGACGGCCCCGGCTCGTGGGTGCGGGCATGGGTGGAGGCGGGCGAGGCGCTGGAGCGGCAGGGCCGGTTCCTGGACGCCTGCCGTCGTTACACCATGGCCCGCTTCCCCTACGTCGACGGCCCCGCCCGGCAGGACGCCCTCGACCGGTGCCTCGCCGCCTTCGACCGGTGGCGGGACGGCAACGGGATCGAGCGCCTCGACGTCGACCTGGGCGGTGGGCGGGTCCGCTGCTGGACGACCGGTCTGGACGGGCGCGACCGCCGCCCTCTGCTGCTGGTCATGGGCGGGATCGTCAGCGTCAAGGAGCAGTGGGCGCCGGTGCTGACGCAGGCGCGGCGGCTCGGCATGGCCGGTGTCGTCGCGGAGATGCCGGGAGTGGGCGAGAACACGGCCCGGTACGGCCCGCACAGCGGGCGGCTGCTGCCGCGCATCCTGGACGCCGTGGCGGACCGGGCCGACACCGGCCGCACCTACGCGGTGGCGCTGAGCTTCAGCGGCCACCTCGCGCTCGGGTGCGCGGCCGGGGACTCCCGGATCCGGGGCGTCATCACGGTGGGCGCGCCGGTCAGCGGCTTCTTCACCGACGCCGCCTGGCAGCGGCGGGTGCCCCGCATCACGCTCGACACGCTCGCCCACATCAGCGGCGTCTCCCCCGGCGACGTCCACGCGCACCTGAGCGGCATGGCGCTGGACGGCGACCGGCTCGCCGCCGTGGACGTTCCCGTCCACTACATGGCCAGCCTCCGGGACGAGATCATCCCCGCCTCGGAAGCGGAGCTGCTCCGCCGCCACGTCCGCGGCCTGCGCCTCGTCGAGAACGACGACGTGCACGGTTCGCCGCGGCACTTCGTCGAGACCCGGTTGTGGATCGTCCGGTCGCTGCTGGAGCTGGACGGCACCCACCGGCCGCAGCGTGCCGCCCTCGGTGCGCTGCTTCGTGCCCGGCGAGCCCGCAGCCGCCTCGCCGTGGCCCGCCCCACCCGCTGATCTTCTGAAGCAGTGGCCCCCAGGCCCGAGCCCTGGGGGCGCTTCCGCATGGGCCGCCCCCGGTGAGGGGCACTCGCAAGCCGTCGTTTAGATCACGCCAAGGGTGGTCTTTAGCTCGCCCGCGCAACCTGAGGGCCATGGCAGGACCGGCAATCCCGCGAGAGGTTCGCAGCGATGACGAGTGAGGCCGTTTCCGCAGCCGGGGACAGCGCGATCGCGATCACCGGGATCGCCTGCCGGCTCCCGATGGCCCCGGACCCGGCCGCCTTCTGGCGGCTGCTGAGCGAGAGCCGCACCGCCGTGACGGAGGTGCCCGAGGGTCGCTGGGAGACCGGCGGCGCTCCCCGGCACGGTGCCTTCCTCGACGGGATCGACCAGTTCGACCCGGAGTTCTTCGGCATCTCGCCCCGCGAGGCCGCGGGCATGGACCCCCAGCAGAGGCTGATGCTGGAGCTGAGCTGGGAGGCGCTGGAGGACTCCGGCACGGTCCCCGCATCCCTCAGGGGCACCCGGACCGGCGTGTTCGTGGGGTCGATCTGGGACGACTACGCCGCGCTGCTGCACCGGCACGGCCCGGAGGCCATCACCCCGCACACCATCACCGGGGTCAGCCGGAGCGTCATCGCCAACCGGGTGTCCTACGCGCTCGGGCTGCGCGGTCCCAGCCTCGCGGTGGACTCCGCCCAGTCGTCCGCGCTGGTCGCCCTGCACATGGCCGTCGAGAGCATCCGCGGCGGTGAGGCCGACCTCGCGATCGCCGGCGGGGTCAACCTGAACATCCTCGCGGAGAGCGCCGTCCTCACCGCGCGGTTCGGCGGCCTGTCGCCCGACGGCCGGTGCCACACCTTCGACGCCCGCGCCAACGGATACGTACGCGGTGAGGGCGGCGGCGCGGTCGTGCTGAAGCCGCTGGAGCGCGCCGTGGCCGACGGCGACCCGGTCTACTGCGTGGTCCGCGGCGGCGCGGTCAACAACGACGGCGTCGCCGACGGGCTCACCGTCCCGAGCGCCGAGGCGCAGGAGGAGCTGCTGCGCCGCGCGTACGAGCGGGCGGGCGTCCGTCCGTCGGACGTGCAGTACGTCGAGTTGCACGGCACCGGCACCCGCCGCGGGGACCCGGTCGAGGCGGCGGCGCTCGGCGCCGCCCTGGGCTCGGCCCGCCCGCAGGACCGGCCACTGCTCGTCGGCTCCGCGAAGACCAACGTGGGCCATCTGGAGGGCGCCGCCGGGATCGTCGGGCTGATCAAGACCGCGCTGAGCATCGGCCACCGGCGGATCCCGGCGAGCCTGAACTTCGAGACACCGAACCCCGACATCCCCCTGGACGAGCTGAACCTGCGGGTCCAGACCGGGCTGACCGGATGGCCCCGGCCGGACGAGCCGCTGGTCGCCGGGGTCAGCTCGTTCGGGATGGGCGGTACCAACTGCCACATCGTCCTCTCGGCTCCCCCGGCGCGGGCTTCGGCGGAGGCACCGGAGGAGGGGGCACCGGTGGAGGCGTCCACCATGCCGTGGCTGTTGTCCGCCCGAACCGAGAGCGGGCTGCGGGGCCAGGCCGCGCGGCTGCGGGAGTTCGCCGAGGCGAACCCGGACGTCGACCCGGCCGACATCGCGCTGACGCTGGCCACCGGCCGTACCCGTTTCGCCCATCGCGCCGCCATCGTGGGGGACGGCCCGGGACGGCTGCTGCACGGGCTCGCCGCGCTGGCCGAGGGCTCGCCCGCCGTGGGCGTCCTGCGGGGGACGGCGCGCCAGGGATCGGTCGCGTTCCTGTTCTCCGGGCAGGGGTCGCAGCGGGCGGGCATGGGCAGGGGGCTGTACGACACGGTCCCGGCCTTCGCGGACGCGCTCGACGAGGTGCTGTCCCATCTCGAACCCGGTCTGGGGGAGCTGATGTTCGCCGAGCCCGGCTCGTCCGAGGCGGCCCGGCTCGATCAGACGGCGGTGACGCAGACCGCGCTGTTCGCCGTGGAGGTCGCCCTCTTCCGGCTGCTGGAGGGGTGGGGCGTCACGCCCGGCCACCTCATCGGGCACTCGATCGGCGAGCTGGTCGCGGCGCACGTGAGCGGCGTGCTCTCGCTGCCGGACGCGTGCGCCCTGGTGACGGCGCGCGGCAGGCTGATGCAGGCGGCGCCCGCCGGGGGCGCCATGGTCTCCGTCCGGGCCCCGGAGGAGGAGGTCGCCGCGGAGCTGGACGGGCACGGAGGCCGGGTGTCGATCGCGGCCGTGAACGGCCCCGCCTCGACGGTCGTCTCCGGTGACGAGGACGCGGTGCTCGCCCTGGCGGACGCGTGGCGCGGGCGCGGGGTCAGGACGCGACGGCTGCGCGTCAGCCACGCGTTCCACTCCGCCCACATGGATCCCGTTCTGGAGGACTTCCGCGTGGTCGCGGAGGGGTTGTCCTATCGCCCGGCCGAAATTCCGATCGTCTCCAATCTGACGGGGAGGCTCGCCACCGGCGAACAGCTCGGGTCCGCCGAGTACTGGACGAGGCACATCCGCGAGGCGGTCCGCTTCCACGACGGCGTCCGGGCGTTGCGCGACGCGGGCACCACGACGTTCCTCGAACTCGGGCCGGACGCGGTCCTCACGCCGCTCGCGCACGCCTCGCTCGGCGGCGCTCTCCCCGTGTTCTCCGTGCTGCGCCGCGACCGGCCGGAACCGGAATCGCTCGTCACGGCGCTGGCGAGGGCGCACACGGGCGGCGTCCCGGTCGGCTGGGACGCCGCTCTCGCCGGGAACGGCGCCCGGCGCGTCCGGCTCCCCACCTACGCCTTCGAACGGCGGCGCTTCTGGCTCGAAGGCGAGGCGGCGCCCGCGGCCCCGGCACCACCGCACGCGCCGCCACAGGCACCGGCCGACACAGAGGCGGCCGCATCGGCGCCGGACGCGTCGTCACCGGCGGGACGGCTCGCCGCGGCGCCCCCGAGCGAGCGCGAGCGGATCGCGCTGGACCTCGTGCGCGCCCACGTCGCGGCCGTGCTGGGACACGACTCGCCCGAGGCCGTCGACCCCGGGCGGACGTTCAAGGAACTGGGCTTCGACTCCGTGCTCGGCGTCGAGCTGAGCGGCCGGCTGACCGAGGCGTCGGGCGTGCGGCTGCCCGAGACGCTCGTGTACGACCACCCGACCCCGGTGGCGCTGGCCCGGCGGCTGCGCGCCGAGTGGCTCGGCGAGGCGGACGGCGGCACCGGCGGTTCGCCGGGCCGGGCGGTTCCCGCGCACGGCGACCCGATCGCGATCGTGGCCATCGGCTGCCGCTACCCCGGCGGCGTCACCTCGCCGCAGGAGCTGTGGGAGCTGGTCGCCGCGGGCCGGGACGTGGTCGGCGGCTTCCCGTCCGACCGCGGCTGGGACCTCAAGGGACTCTACGACCCGGACCCGGACCGGACGGGGTCCTCCTACACCCTGCGCGGCGGATTCCTGTACGACGCCGCGGCCTTCGACCCGGCGTTCTTCGGGATATCCCCGCGCGAGGCCGCCGCGATGGACCCGCAGCAGCGGCTGCTGCTGGAGGTGTCGTGGGAGGCCATCGAGCGGGCGGGGATCGCCCCCGCCTCGCTGGCCGGCGCCCGCGCGGGCGTCTTCGCGGGCGCCACCGCCCAGGACTACGGCCCGCGGCTGCACGATCCGGCCGGCGGTCTCGACGGGTACCTGCTCACCGGCTCCACGCCCAGCGTCGCGTCCGGGAGGATCGCCTACACCCTCGGTCTGGAGGGCCCGGCGGTCACGGTGGACACCGCCTGCTCGTCCTCGCTGGTCGCGCTGCACCTGGCCGCCCGGTCGCTCCGCGACGGCGAGTGCGACCTCGCGCTCGCGGGCGGTGCCACCGTCATGGCGACGCCCGGGATGTTCGTGGAGTTCAGCAGGCAGCGGGGGCTGTCCCCGGACGGCCGGTGCAAGGCGTTCGCCGCCGCCGCGGACGGAACCGGCTGGGGCGAGGGCGTAGGGATGCTGCTCCTGGAGCGGCTGCCGGACGCCCGGCGCAACGGGCATCCCGTGCTGGCCGTCATCCGCGGCTCGGCGATCAACCAGGACGGCGCCAGCAACGGGCTCGCCGCCCCCAACGGCCCCTCCCAGCAGCGGGTGATCCGGCAGGCCCTCGCGGGCGCGGGACTCGGGCCCGGCGACGTGGACGCGGTCGAGGCGCACGGCACCGGCACCACCCTCGGCGACCCCATCGAAGCCGGAGCCCTCCTCGCCACCTACGGACAGGAACGAGACCACCCCCTCTGGCTCGGCTCCATCAAATCCAACATCGGACACACCCAGGCCGCCGCCGGAGTCGCCGGCGTCATCAAGATGATCATGGCGATGCGGCACGGCACACTCCCCAAGACCCTGCACGTGGACGAGCCGACCCCGCGGGTCGACTGGGAGTCCGGAGCGGTCCGGCTGCTCACCCGGCCTGTCGCGTGGGAGCGGAACGGGCACCCGCGCCGCGCGGCCGTCTCCTCCTTCGGCATCAGCGGGACCAACGCCCACCTCATCATCGAACAGGCTCCGGCCGCCGACGCGCCCGCGCCCGCCGACGCGCCCGCGCCGGACGACGCCGAAGCGGGCGTGGACGACCCGCCCGTCATCGTCTGGCCGCTGTCCGCCAAGAGTGAGGACGCGCTGCGCGCCCAGGCCGGGCGGCTCCACGAGCACTTGGCGGGGAGCGCCGGCGCCGAGGCCGGGACCAGGGACGTCGGCCACACGCTGGCCGTCCGCAGCGGGTTCGATCACCGCGCGGTCGTGCTGGGAACCGACCGCGACGGGTTGCTGGCCGGGCTGGACGCCCTCGCCCACGACGACGAATCACCTCAGGTGGTGCGGGGTGTCGCCCGGCGGGATCACAAGACCGTTTTCGTCTTCCCCGGCCAGGGCTCCCAGTGGACCGGAATGGCGGCCGGGCTCCTCGACGCCTCTCCCGTGTTCCGCGACGGCTTCACCGCTTGCGCCGACGCCCTCGCCCCCCACATCGACTGGGACCTCTCAGAGGCCCTGCACGACCCGGACACCCTGCGACGCGACGACGTCGTGCAGCCCGCCCTGTTCGCCGTCATGGTCTCCCTGGCCCGGCTCTGGCGCCACCACGGCATCCACCCCGACGCCGTCATCGGCCACTCCCAGGGCGAGATCGCCGCCGCCCATGTGGCGGGAGCCCTGACCCTGGACGACGCCGCCAAGATCGTCGCGCTGCGCGGCAAGGCCCTCACCGCGCTCGCCGGAACCAGCGCGATGGCCTCCCTCTCCCTGCCCGTCCATCGGACCCGGGAACACCTCACTCCGAGACTGTCGATCGCCGCCGTCAACGGACCCGCCACCACCATCGTCGCCGGCGACACCGACGCCATCGAACAACTCCTCGCCGACTGCGAGAGCCGGGGGGTGCACGCGCGCCGCGTCCCGATCGACTACGCCTCGCACTCCGCGCATGTGGAGCCACTCCGCGACGAGCTCCTCAACACTCTCGCGGACGTGGCGCCGCGCGCCAGTGACATCGCCTTCTACTCCACCCTTACCGCCGAGCCGATCGACACCACCGGACTCGACGCCGAGTACTGGTACCGCAACCTGCGCCACACCGTCCAGTTCCAACCCACCATCCACCGCCTCACCGACGACGGCCACACCCTGTTCATCGAAACCAGCCCCCACCCCGTCCTCACCGCACCCATCCAGGACACCACCCCCGACATCACCGCCATCGGCACCCTGCGCCGCGACCACGGCGACCTCCACACCTTCACCACCGCACTCGCCACCGCCCACACCCACGGCGCACCCGTCAACTGGCACACCCACAGCCAACACGGCCGACACATCGAACTGCCCACCTACCCCTTCCAACGCCAGCGCTACTGGATCGACGCCCCGACGGGACCCGGGGACGCGGGGGTCCTCGGACTGACGACGGGTGAGCATCCCTTCCTGGGTGCCGCGGTGCACATGGCGCAAGGCGACACGGCCGTATTCACCGGACGGATCTCCCTGCACACCCACCCCTGGCTCGCCGACCACGCGGTCACAGGCACGACCATCCTCCCCGGAACCGCGTTCGTCGACCTCGTCCTGCACGCCGGTGAGCGAGTAGGCGCCGAGCGGATCGGTGAGCTGACCCTGGAGAACCCGCTGCCGCTGCCCCAGGACGGGGCGGTGTGGATCCAGCTCGCCGTCAGTGCCGCCGACGACGCCGCGCGCCGTTCGGTCACCGTCCATTCCCGTCCCGAGGACGGGCCCGACGACGCCTGGACGCGGCACGCCACCGGCCATCTCGCCCCGGAGGGCCCGGCGCCCGCCCCCCTGGCCCGGCCCGCGGACGCGGCGCCCGCGGAAGCGGAGCCCATCGACGTCACCGGCCTGTACGAGCGCCTCGCCGACCAGGGGTACGACTACGGTCCCGCATTCCGGAGGGTCCAGTCGGCGTGGCGCCACGGCGACGATCTGTACGGCGAGGTGGCGCTGCCCGAGGACACCGACACCATCGGTTTCGGCCTGCACCCCGCGCTGCTCGACGCGGCGCTCCACCTGGCCATCGCGGCGGACGGCGTCCCCACCGACGCCGCGCCGTCACCGCGGCTGCCGTTTTCCTGGAGCGGGGTCCGCCGCCACGGCGCGGCGGGCTCGCGGGTGCGCGTGCGCGTGCGGCCGACCTCGGCGGACACGGTGGCGCTGTCCGTGGCCGACCTGGAGGGCGGCGCGGTCGCCTCCGTCGACGGCCTGGTCCTGCGGCCGGTCTCGCCCGACCGGCTGGCGCGGGCCGGGCACCGGGACTCGCTGTTCACCCTCGACTGGACGGTGCCGTCCGCTCCGCCGGTGCACGCCGCCGACCGGGTCGCCGTCCTGGGCGGCGGGTCCGGCCTGCCGGGAACGCACTACGGCGACCTCGCCGCGCTGCGCGCCTCCTTCGGCGACGGGGCGCCTCCCCCGGAGCTGATCCTGCTTCCGCTGCCCGAGCAGCACGGCGGCGTCACGGAAAGGCTCCACGCGGCGGCGCGGCACGTGCTCGAAGTCGTCCAGGACTGGCTCGCCCAGAGTGCGTTCGACTCCTCCCGGCTCGTGGTGGTGACCAGGCAGGCGGTGGCGGTGCGTCCGGAGGACCGCCTGCCGGGGCTCTCGGACTCGCCGGTGTGGGGGCTGGTCCGCACGGCGCAGTCGGAGAACCCCGGCAGGCTCGTGCTGCTCGACCTGGACGACGCCGACTCGTCCCGCCGGGCGGTCGCCTCCGCGCTGGCCACGGGCGAGTCCCAGCTCGCGCTCCGCGACGGGACCGTGCACGTCCCCCGGCTCGCCCCCGCCGCGACGACCGCCGTGCGCACCACGCCCTGTCTCAACCCGGACGGGACCGTGCTCATCACCGGCGGGATGGGGACGCTCGGCGGGCTCCTCGCCCGGCATCTGGCGGCCGAGTACGGCGTCCGCCACCTGCTGCTGACCGGACGGCGCGGACCGGCCGCCGAGGGCGCCGTCGAGCTGGAGGCCGAGCTGATCACCCATGGCGCCGAGGTGACGCTGGCCGCCTGCGACGTCGGCGACCGGGACGCGCTCGCCGCGCTCCTCGCCGCCGTCCCGGCGGAGCACCCGCTCACCGCCGTCGTACACACGGCGGGGGTGCTCGACGACGGCGTCATCGGCTCGCTGACGCCGGAGCGGATGGACGCCGTCCTGCGTCCGAAGGCGGACGGCGCCTGGCACCTCCACGAACTCACGCTGGACGCGGATCTGGCGGCGTTCGTCGTGTTCTCCTCGGCGACCGCCACGCTCGGGAGTCCCGGCCAGGGCAACTACACCGCCGCCAACGCGTTCCTGGACGCGCTGGCCCAGCACCGGCACACGCTCGGGCTGCCCGCCACGTCGCTGGCGTGGGGGCTGTGGGCCCAGGCCAGCGGGATGACCGGGCATCTCGACCGCCGTGACCTCGGCCGTATGAACCGCAGCGGTCTCGTGCCGCTGTCCACCGACCAGGGCCTCGCGCTGTTCGACACGGCACTGGCGCTGAACAGCCCGTTCACGGTGCCCGCCCGGCTGGACCTCGCCGCGACGCGGGCGCAGGGCGAGGCGATGCCCCCCGTGTTCCGGAGGCTGGTCCGGGGGGCGGCACGGCAGGCGGCGGGCGGCGCGGGGGCGGGCGCGCCGTCCTCGTGGGCCGGCCGGCTCCGGGAGCTGGCGCCCGCCGAGCGCGACCGCGCGGTGGGCGAGATGGTGCGCACGCAGGTCGCGACGGTACTGGGCCTCCCGGCGGCGGAGCCGATCGAGGCCGGACGGGCCTTCAAGGAACTGGGGTTCGACTCCCTCACGGGCGTCGAGCTGCGCAACCGCCTGAACACCGCTACCGGGCTGCGGCTGCCCGCCACGCTCATTTTCGACCATCCGACTCCGGAGGCGCTGGCGGAGTACGTCCGAGGCGAGGTGCGGGGCGTCGCGCCCACGGGGCCGCGGGCACCGTCGGCACCCGCCCGCGCGGCCGGGGAGCCGATCGCCGTGGTGGCCATGGCCTGCCGCTACCCGGGCGGCGTGGCGTCGCCGGAGGACCTGTGGAGCCTCGTCGCCAACGGGACCGACGCCATCGGGCCGTTCCCCGACGACCGAGGCTGGGACCTCGACCGCCTCTACCACCCCGATCCCGACCATCCCGGCACCTCCTACACCCGGGCGGGCGGGTTCCTGCGCGACGCGGCCGACTTCGACCCGGAGTTCTTCGGGATCAGCCCGCGCGAGGCGGCGGCGATGGACCCGCAGCAGCGGCTGCTGCTGGAGACGGCGTGGGAGGCCGTCGAGCGCGCCGGGCTCGCCCCGTCGAGCCTGCGCGGCAGCTCGACCGGCGTGTTCACCGGGATCATGTACCACGACTACGGGTCGCGGTTCCGGCGGGCGCCGGAGAACCTGGAGGGCTATCTCGGAAACGGCAGCCGGGGCAGCGTCGCCTCGGGCCGTGTCTCCTACCTCCTCGGCCTTGAGGGCCCGGCGGTGACGGTGGACACCGCCTGCTCGTCCTCACTGGTGGCGCTGCACCTGGCCGCCCAGGCCCTCCGCAACGGCGAATGCGACCTCGCGCTGGCGGGCGGGGCTGCGATCATGGCCACCCCGGCGACGTTCGTGGAGTTCAGCCGCCAGCGCGGGCTGTCGCCCGACGGCCGATGCCGCTCGTTCGCGGCCGGCGCGGACGGCACCGGCTGGAGCGAGGGCGTCGGTCTCGTGCTGCTGGAACGGCTGTCGGACGCGCAGCGCAACGGGCATCCCGTCCTGGCGGTCATCCGCGGGTCGGCCGTCAATCAGGACGGCGCCAGCAACGGCCTCACCGCACCCAACGGACCCTCCCAACAACGCGTCATCCACCAAGCCCTCACCAACGCCCACCTCACCCCCCACGACATCGACGCCGTCGAAGCACACGGCACCGGCACCACCCTCGGCGACCCCATCGAAGCCCAAGCCCTCCTCACCACCTACGGGCAGGACCGCGACCGTCCGCTGTGGCTGGGGTCCATCAAATCCAACATCGGGCACACCCAGGCGGCGGCCGGGGTCGCCGGTGTCATCAAAATGATCCTGGCGATGCGGCACGGCACCCTCCCCCAAACCCTGCACGCCGATGAGCCGACCCCGCACGTGGACTGGGACTCCGGAGCCGTACAACTGCTGAACGAACCGGTCCCCTGGACGGCGGACGGAAAGCCGCGACGCGCCGCGGTGTCGGCGTTCGGCGTCAGCGGCACCAACGCCCACGTCATCATCGAACAGGCGCCGGACGGGCGGGAACCGGAGACCGCCGCCGCTCCGGAGGCGGGCGGCGGGGACATCCCGCCCGTGATCCCGTGGGTCCTGTCCGGCCGGACCGGCGCGGCACTGCGCGAGCAGGCGGCCCGCGTGCGGGAGCGGGTCTCGGCCGCGCCCGACCTGTCCCCCGTGGACGTGGCCCTCTCCCTCGCCACCGGGCGGACCGCCTTCGAGCACCGCGCGGTCGTCCTGGGCGAGGACCGCGACGAGCTGCTGCACGGCCTCGGCCAGGTGGTCAGGGGAGAGCCCGGCCAGGTGACGGGCGTGGCGAACACGGCGGGGAAGCCGGTGTTCGTGTTCCCGGGGCAGGGATCGCAATGGCCCGGCATGGCGCTCGACCTCGCCGCCGACTCGCCCGCGTTCGCCGGGTACCTGCGGGAGTGCTCGGACGCGCTCGCCCCGCATGTGCCGTGGTCGCTGAAGGACGTCCTGCGCGACGAGCTCGCGCTGGAGGCGGTCGACGCCGTCCAGCCCGCGCTTTTCGCGGTCATGGTGTCGCTCGCGCGGCTGTGGCGTTCGCACGGCGTCGAACCGGCCGCCGTCGTCGGCCACTCGCAGGGCGAGATCGCCGCCGCGTGCGTGGCCGGTGCGCTGTCCCTGGAGGACGCCGCCCGGGTGGTGGCGCTGCGCAGCCGGGCCCTGGCACGGCTCGCCGGCACCGGGGGCATGGCCTCCGTCGCGCTGCCCGCCGACCGGGTGGCCGGGCTGCTGACCCGCTGGGAGGGCGGGCTCGACCTGGCCGCCGTCAACGGCCCCGGCTCGGCGGTGGTCGCCGGAGACCCGGCGGCGCTGGAGGAGTTCGGCGCCCTGTGCGCGGCGGAGGACGTCCGCTTCCGCCGGATCCCGGTGGACTACGCGTCCCACTCGCCCCAGGTGGAGGTCATCCGGGAGGAGCTGCTGGACAGGCTCGCCCCGATCCGGCCGCGCCCGGCCGAGGTGCCGCTCCACTCCACCGTCACCGGCACCGTCCTGGAGGGCACCGAACTCGACGCCGCCTACTGGTACCGGAACCTGCGGGAGACGGTGCGGTTCGCGGACGCCACCCGGGCCCTCATCGCCACAGGGCACGACGTGTTCATCGAGGTCAGCCCGCATCCGGTGCTCGCGGCGGGCGTCCAGGAGAGCGCGGATGCCGCCGGCGCGGACACCGCCGTCGTGGGCTCGCTCCGCCGCGACGGCGGGCCCCGGCGGTTCGCGGTATCCCTCGCCGAGGCGTACGCGGCCGGTGCCGGGGTGGACTGGCGACGCGCGCTGCCCGCCGCCCGGCGCGTCGACCTGCCGACCTACCCGTTCCAGCGGCGGCGGTACTGGCTGGACGCGCCGGCGGGGGCCGGGGACGCCGAGGCCGCCGGGCTTGAGGCGTCCGGGCATCCGCTGCTGGGCGCCGCGCTCGACCGGGCCGGGCGTCAGGAGCGGCTGTTCGTCGGACGGCTGTCCGTGCGCACGCTGCCGTGGCTGGCCGACCACGCCGTCAGGGGGAGGATCCTCCTGCCGGGCACCGGCTACCTGGAGGCGGTGCTGCACGCGGGCCGCGAGGTCGGCTGCGACCGCGTGGAGGAGCTGACGCTGGAGGCCCCGCTGGTGCTCGGCGAGCGCGACGCCCGGCTGTGGCAGGTGGCGGTCGGCGATCCGGACGCCGCGGGCAGGCGCGAGGTCACCGTCCACTCGCGACCCGACGCCGCCGAGGCGAACCTGCCGTGGACGCGGCACGCCACCGGCGTCCTCGCGGCGGCCGCCCTCGGCGTTCCTGACGGTCCCGGCGGTTCCGGCGGCCCTGGCGCGATGGTCGCTTCAAAGGCGGGATCCGCCGTGTGGCCGCCACCGGGGGCCGTCCCGATCGGGCTGGACCGCCCGTACGAGCGGCTGGCCGACCTGGGCTACGAGTACGGCCCCGCCTTCCAGGGGCTGCGGGGTGCCTGGCGCGACGGCGGCGAGGTCTTCGCGGAGGTCGCCCTGGCGGCGGGGCCGGAGGGCTTCGGGCTTCATCCGGCGCTGCTCGACGCCGCGTTGCACCCGGTCGTGCTCGGGCTGCTGGGCGACGCCGCCGAGGGGCTGCTGCCGTTCTCGTGGACGGGGGTGTCGCTGCATGCGGCGGGCGCCACCGCGCTGCGCGTCCGGCTGGCGCCCGCCGGGCCCGACACGGTGCGGGTCGCGGTGGACGACCCGTCCGGGCGGCCGGTCGCGACCGTGGACTCGCTGGTCCTCCGTCCGGTCTCCGCGGAGGCGCTGGCGGCGGCGGACGACGGCGCGAACGACGGCGCGCTGTACCGGCTCCAGTGGAACCCCGCGCAGGCGGATCCGGAGCCGAACGCGGCGGTCGCGATCCTGGACGCGGATACGGACCTCGACGCGCTGCGATCGGCCGAGACGGTCCCGGACGTGGTCGTGGCGCCGCTGGCGCCGGCCGCCGCCCCGCGCGACGCCGTCGGGCGGGTGTTGGACCTCATCCGGGAGTGGCTCGCGGACGAGCGGTTCGCTGGCGCGCGGCTGGTGTTCCGGACGCACGGCGCCGTCGCGGCGGCGCCCGGCGAGGAGGTCACCGACCTCGGTCACGCGGCGGTCTGGGGCCTGGTGCGGGTCGCGCAGACCGAGCATCCGGGACGGTTCGCCGTGGTGGACGCCGACGTCCTCCCGGCCGAACCGGCCGAACCGGGGGTGCCGACCGGGTCCGAGCCGCAGTCCGCGCTGCGCGGCGGCGCCGTCCTGGTGCCCCGGCTCGTCCGGGCCCCGGCGGTACCCCCCGGCCCCGAGCCGCCGTTCGACCCGGACGGCACCGTGCTGATCACCGGAGGGACGGGGACGCTCGGCGGGATCCTCGCCCGCCACCTGGTGACCCGGCACGGCGTCCGGCACCTCCTGCTCGCGGGCCGGCGGGGGCCGGACGCGCCCGGCGCGGGCGTCCTGGCGGCCGAGCTGCGCGAGCTGGGCGCCGAGGTCGAGGTGGCCGCGTGCGACGCGGCGGACCGCGACGCCCTCGCGCGGCTGCTGGGGCTGATCCCGGCGCACCGTCCGCTGACGGCGGTCGTCCACGCCGCCGGGGTGCTGGACGACGCGCCCGTGGAGGCGCAGACGGCCGAGCGGGCGGCCGCGGTCCTGCGGCCGAAGGCGGACGCCGCGTGGAACCTGCACGAGCTGACCGCCGGTTCCGGGCTCCGCGCGTTCGTGCTGTTCTCGTCCGTCGCCGGGACGATCGGCACCGCGGGCCAGGCCGGCTACGCGGCGGCCAGCGCCCATCTCGACGGGCTGGCGGCCTACCGCCGCTCGCTGGGCCTGCCCGCCACGTCGCTGGCGTGGGGACTCTGGGAGGGGCCCAGCGGGATGACCGGCCACCTCGGCGCGGCGGATCTGGCCCGGCTGGCGCGCACCGGCATCGCCCCGATGGCGACCGCGCGCGGGGTGGCGCTGTTCGACGCCGCGCTCGGCCGGGACGAGGCGGTCCTCGTCCCGTTCCGGCTGGACCCCCGGGCGCCGCGCGAGGCCGGAACGGTGCCGGCCGTCCTGCGGGGGCTGATCGGGACGCCGGTCCGGCGCGCGTCCGGCGCGCTCACCCCCCTGGACGGCGCGCCTCCGCTGGTGGAGCGGCTGGCCGGGCTGCCCGAGAACGAGCGCGGCGAGGCGCTGCTGGACGCCGTGCGCGCCGAGGTGTCCGCCGTCCTCGGCCTCGCGGACGCGGGGCCGGTCGCCGCCCAGCGCCCCTTCAAGGATCTCGGCCTCGACTCGCTCACCGCGGTCGAGCTGCGGAACCGACTGGGCGCCGCGACCGGGCTGCGGCTGCCGGCGACGCTGGTCTTCGACCACCCCACACCGGAGCACCTCGCCGGGTTCCTCCGGACGGCCCTGCCCGGCGACCACACCGCCGCACCGGCCGCGGCGTCCGCCCCGGTGGCGGCTACCGGCCCGGTCACCGACGGAGAGCCGATCGCGATCGTCGGGATGGGCTGCCGGTTCCCCGGCGGGGCGCGCTCCCCCGAGGCGCTGTGGAAGCTGCTGGTGGACGGAGCCGACGTGACGGGCGAGTTCCCCGGCGACCGCGGCTGGGACGTGGACGCCCTCTACGACCCCGACCCCGCAAGCGCGGGGAAGACCTACACCCGCCGGGGCGGGTTCCTGGAGGGGGCCGCGGAGTTCGACGCCGGGTTCTTCGGGATGAGCCCGCGCGAGGCCCTCGCGACCGACCCGCAGCAGCGGCTGCTGCTGGAGACGGCGTGGGAGGCCGTCGAGCGCGCGGGGATCGACCCGTCCAGCCTGCGGGGCAGCCGGACCGGCGTGTTCGCCGGGCTGATGAACAACGACTACGGCGCCCTCCCGGCCGGTGTGCCGGCGGAGCTGGAGGGGTACCTGGCCACCGGGAACACCGGCAGCGTCGCGTCGGGCCGGGTGGCGTACGCGCTCGGTCTCGAAGGTCCGGCGGTCACGATCGACACCGCCTGCTCGTCCTCGCTGGTCGCGCTGCACCTGGCCGCCCAGTCGCTCCGCAACGGCGAGTGCGACCTCGCGCTCGCGGGCGGCGTCACGGTCATGGCGACCCCGGGGTTCTTCGTGGAGTTCAGCAGGCAGCGGGCGCTGTCCCCGGACGGGCGCTGCAAGGCGTTCGGCGCGGGCGCCGACGGCGCGGGCTGGTCGGAGGGCGCGGGAACGCTGCTGGTGGAGCGGCTCTCGGACGCCCGGCGCAACGGCCACCCGGTGCTGGCGGTCATCCGCGCCTCGGCCGTCAACCAGGACGGCGCCAGCAACGGGCTGACCGCGCCCAACGGGCCGTCGCAGCAGCGCGTCATCCGGCAGGCCCTCGCAAGCGCGCGGCTGGAGCCGGGCGACGTGGACGCGGTCGAGGCGCACGGCACGGGAACGACGCTGGGCGACCCGATCGAGGCGCAGGCCCTCATCGCCGCCTACGGCCAGGACCGGGAGCGGCCGCTCTGGCTGGGGTCCCTCAAGTCCAACCTCGGGCACACCCAGGCCGCCGCCGGGGCCGCGGGCGTCATCAAGATGGTCATGGCGCTGCGGCACGGCCTGCTCCCGAAGACCCTGCACGTGGACGAGCCGACCCCGCACGTCGACTGGGATTCCGGCGCGGTGGCCCTGCTCACCGAGCCGGTCGCCTGGCCGGAGACCGGCCGTCCGCGCCGCGCGGCCGTCTCGTCGTTCGGCATCAGCGGCACCAACGCCCATCTCGTCCTCGAACAGGCGCCCGCCGGCGAGGAGGAGAGCACGGTCCGGCCGGCGCCGGCAGGGGGCCCGCTGCCGTTCCCGATCTCGGGCCACGACGAGGCCGCGCTGCGGGCACAGGCCCGGCGCCTGCTGGACCACCTGGCCCGGCACCCCGGCACGGAGCCGGCCGACCTCGGGTTCTCCCTGGCCACCACCCGGCCCTCCCTGCCGGAGCGGGCGGTGCTCGTCGCCGACGGCGGGGACGCGCTCCGCGAAGGGCTGGCGGCGCTGGCGGCGGGCGAGCCCTCGCCCTCGGTGGCCCGGGGCGGCGGCACCGGCAAGACGGCGTTCATGTTCACCGGACAGGGCAGCCAGCGTCCCGGCATGGGCCGCGGGCTGTACGAGGCGTTCCCCGTGTTCGCGGACGCCTTCGACGAGGTGGCCGGGCATCTCGACGCCCATCTCGACCGCCCGCTGCGCGAGGTGGTCTTCGGCGCGGAGCGCGCTCCGCTGGACCTGACCGGTAACACCCAGCCCGCCCTGTTCGCCGTCGAGGTGGCGCTGTTCCGGCTGCTGGCGCACCACGGCGCGGCGCCGGACCTGCTGATCGGCCACTCGGTCGGCGAGATCGCCGCCGCGCACGTCGCGGGCGTGCTGCCGCTCCCGGACGCCGCGGCGCTCGTCGCCGCGCGCGGACGGCTCATGCAGGCGCTCCCGCCGGGCGGGGCGATGGTCTCGTTCCAGGGGGCCGAGGACGCCGTCCGCGCGCTGCTGCCGGACGGGCGCGCCTGCGTCGCCGCGGTCAACGGCCCGGCGTCGACCGTGGTCTCCGGCGACGAGGAGGCCGTCCTGGAGGCCGCCGCCGCGTGGGAGGCCCGGGGCGGGAGGACCCGGCGGCTGCGGGTCGGCCACGCCTTCCACTCCCCGCACATGGACGCCATGCTCGACGACTTCCTGCGGGTGGCCGAGGGGCTCGACTACGGGCCGCCGCGCATCCCGGTGATCTCGAACGTGACCGGCGGGCCGGCGACCGCCGAGCAGCTCGGCTCCCCGTCCTACTGGGTCCGGCACGCACGGGAGACCGTGCGCTTCCTCGACGGCGTGCGCGCCCTGGCGGAGCTGGGCGCCACCGGCCTCGTCGAGGTGGGCCCGGACGCGGTCCTCGCCCCCATGGCCGAGGAGTGCCTCGCCGGCACGGCGGCGGACGGGCCGGTGCGGGCCGTGGCGACGCTCCGCCGCGACCGTCCCGAACCGGAGACCTACATGCTCGCGCTCGCCCAGGTGGCCGCCGGGGGCGGGGCCCTGGACTGGGACGCCGTCTTCGCCGGCGCCCGCCGCGTCGCGCTCCCCACCTACGCCTTCCAGCACCGGAGCTACTGGCTCAGGCCGCCCGCCGCCGCGGCGGACCCGGCCGGGCTGGGAATGCGGGACGCCGCGCATCCGCTGCTGGGCGCGGCCATCGACCTGGCGGGCGGCACCGGCCTGGTCATGACCGGCCGGGTGTCGGCCCGGACGCACGAGTGGCTCGCCGATCACGCCGTGCACGGCGCGGTCCTCTTCCCCGGCACCGGGTTCGTGGAGCTGGCGGCGCGCGCGGGCGACCAGGCCGGGCTGGGCCACCTGGAGGAGCTCACCCTTGAGGCGCCGCTCGTCCTGCCGCCGGACGGCTCCGTCCAGCTCCAGGTGACCGTCGCCGAACCGGGTGGGGACGGCACGCGCCACCTCGCCGTGCACGCCCGCCCCGACGACGACTCCCCCTGGTCCCGATACGCCACCGGCGTCCTCTCCGACGCTCCTGCCGCCGCCCCGGCACCCGTACCCGCCGAGTGGCCTCCCGCCCAGGCAGAGCCCATGGACGTGGACGCGCTGTACGCCGGGCTCTCCGCCTCCGGCCTCGAACACGGTCCCGCGTTCCGCGGGCTGGAGGCCGCCTGGCGTGCCGGAGACACCGTGTACGCGCAGGTCAGCCTCGCCGAGGGGCAGGACGCGGCCTCGTACGTCCTGCATCCCGCGCTGCTGGACGCGGCGCTGCACCCGGCGGCGGGCGACGGCGGGAGCGGGCCCGTCCGGCTCCCGTTCGCCTGGCGGGGGGTGAGCCTGCACGCGACCGGGGCGACCAGGCTGCGCGTACGGCTCGCGGCGACCGGCGACGGCACGCTGCGGATCTCCGCCGCGGACGACGCCGGACGCCCGGTGTTCTCGGCGAGGTCGCTGGTGACGCGGCCGATCACCGGCGAGCAGCTCGCGGCGGCCCGGAAGGCGCACCGCGACGCCCTGTTCACCGTCGAGTGGACGCCGCTCCCCCCGCCGGACGCCGCACCCGCGCCCGCGTCCGCCGAGACCTGGGCCGTGCTGGGCGACGACGACCTCGGCCTCCCCGCCCGGCGCCTCGCCGGCCTCGGCGCGCTCGACGACGCCACGCGGACCGTACTGCTACCGGTCGCCGTCCCACCGGGGGACCCCGTCGCCGCGACCCACCGCGTGACGGAACGCCTGCTCGCCTCCCTCCAGGAATGGCTCGCCGGCGAGCGGTCCGGCGCGACCCGGCTCGTGGTCGTCACCCGGGGCGCCGCCGCCGTGGACGGCGACGCGCCGGACCCCGCCGGCGCCGCGGTCTGGGGCCTGGCGCGCTCCGCGCAGACCGAGCACCCGGACCGGATCGTGCTCCTGGACATCGGCCCCGGCGAGGTCTCCGCGGAACCGGTCGCCGCGGCGCTGGCCTCGGGCGAGACCCAGCTCGCGCTGCGCGGCGAGCACACCTTCGTCCCCCGGCTCACCCGGCTCTCCCAAGCCGACGTGAACGGCCCGGAGCGAGCGGGCGCGAACGGCCCGGCGCGGGGGGACGCGTTCGCCGCGGGCGGGACGGTGCTGGTCACCGGCGGCACCGGCGCGCTGGGCTCGGTTCTCGCCCGCCACCTGGTGACCCGCCACGGCGTCCGGCGGCTGCTGCTCACCAGCCGCCGCGGGCCCGCCGCTCCGGGCGCGGACGCCCTGGTCGCCGAGCTGACGGGGCTCGGCGCCTCGGTGGAGCCGGTGGCCTGCGACGCCGCCGACCGCGAGGCCCTGGCGCGGCTGATCGCCGCGATCCCACCGGAGCACCCGCTCACCGCGGTGGTGCACACCGCCGGTGTGCTCGACGACGGCGTCATCGGGTCGCTGACCCCGGAGCGGCTCGGGACCGTCCTCAGGCCCAAGGCCGATGCGGCCTGGAACCTGCACGACCTCACCCGCGACCTGGACCTGTCGGCCTTCGTGCTCTACTCGTCCCTCGCCGGGACGCTGGGCACCGCCGGGCAGGGCAACTACGCCGCCGCCAACGCCTTCCTCGACGCCCTGGCCCAGCACCGGCACGCCAGCGGGCTTCCCGCGGCCTCGCTCGGATGGGGTCTGTGGGAGCAGGACGGCGGCATGGCGGGCCGCCTCGAAGGCGCCGACCGCGACCGGCTGGCGCGCGCGGGGGTCGGCCCGCTGAGCGTCGAGGACGGTCTGGGATTGTTCGACGCCGCGCTGGCGCTCGGCCGTCCCGCGGTGGTTCCCGCCCGCCTCGACATGGCGGCGCTGCGCGGGCTCGCGGCCCGGGACGCCCTGCCGCCACCGCTGCGCGGGCTGGTCCGCGCGCCGCGTACGGCGGCGCCCGGTACCGGCCCCGGCTCCGGCCTGGCCGGACGGCTGGCGGGGCTGTCCGAGGACGAACGGGGCCGGGCGCTGCTGGACCTGGTGCGCGCCGAGGCCGCCGAGGCGCTCGGCCACCCGTCAGCGGGCGCGGTGGACGCCGAACGCGGATTCATGGACCAGGGGTTCGACTCGCTCACCGCGGTAGAGCTGCGCAACCGGATCGGCGCCGCCGTGGGACGCAGGCTGCCCGCCACGCTCCTGTTCGACCATCCCACCCCGAGCGCGCTCGCCGCGCACGTGGGCACGCTGATCGCCCCCGGCCCCGCCGGGCCGCCGCCCGTGCTCGCCGAACTCGACCGGCTGGAGGAGGCCCTGGAGGCGCCGCTCCCGGACGCCGCGGCGCGCGACCGGCTGGCCGTCCGGCTGCGCTCCCTCCTGACCAGGCTCGACACCGGCGCACAGGAGCGGGCGGAGGGCGACGGGGGGATCGCGGAAGCGAGCGACGAAGAGATCTTCACCATCATCGACAACGAACTCGGGACCGTCTGACCCCCCGTCCTCCGGAAAGGGACCGACACCGCATGGCGAACGAGGAGAAGCTCCGGGACTACCTCAAGCGGGTCACGGCCGATCTCAGGACGACCCGCGGACGGCTCCGCGAAGCCGAGGCGGCCCGGCGGGAACCCATCGCGATCGTGGCGATGAGCTGCCGCTACCCGGGCGGGGTCGCCTCCCCCGAGGACCTGTGGGACCTGATGGCGGCCGGCACGGACGCGATCTCGCCGTTCCCGTCCGACCGCGGGTGGGACGTCGAGGCGCTCTACGATCCCGATCCGGAACGGCCGGGCACGACCTACACCCGCCACGGCGGCTTCCTGCACGACGCGGCCGGTTTCGATCCGGAGTTCTTCGGCATCAGCCCGCGCGAGGCCCTCGCGATCGACCCGCAGCAGCGGCTGCTGCTGGAGGCCGCCTGGGAGGCCGTCGAACGGGCGGGGGTCGACCCGTCCGGCCTGCGCGGCAGCCGCACCGGCGTCTTCACCGGGATCATGTACAACGACTACGCCGCCCGGCTCCCTCGGGCCCCCGAGGCGTTCGAGGGGTACCTGACCAGCGGCAGCGCGGGAAGCATCGCCTCGGGCCGGGTGGCCTTCACCTTCGGTCTTGAGGGCCCGGCGGTGACGGTGGACACCGCCTGCTCGTCCTCACTGGTGGCGCTGCACCTGGCCGCCCAGGCCCTCCGCAACGGCGAATGCGACCTCGCGCTGGCGGGCGGGGTGACGGTCATGGCCAGCCCGCGGACCTTCATCGAGTTCAGCAGGCAGCGCGGGCTGTCACCGGACGGCCGGTGCAGGGCGTTCGGCGCCGGCGCGGACGGCACCGGCTGGGGCGAGGGCGCCGGGCTGCTGCTGGTCGAGCGGCTGTCGGACGCACAGCGCAACGGGCATCCCGTCCTGGCGGTCGTCCGCGGGTCGGCCGTCAACCAGGACGGCGCCAGCGCCCGGCTCACCGCTCCCAACGGATCCGCCCAGCGGAGGGTGATCGAAGGGGCGCTGTCCAGCGCGGGGCTCGCCCCCGGCGACGTCGACGCCGTCGAAGGGCACGGCACGGGCACCACCCTCGGGGACCCCATCGAGGCCCAGGCGCTTCTCGCCGCCTACGGGCAGGACCGTGACCGTCCGCTGTGGCTGGGGTCCATCAAATCCAACATCGGCCACACCCAGGCCGCCGCCGGGGTCGCCGGTGTCATCAAGATGGTGCTCGCGCTGCGGCACGACCTGCTCCCCAAGACCCTGCACGCCGACAAGCCGACCCCCCACGTGGACTGGGACTCCGGAGCCGTACGGCTACTGACCGAACCGGTCCCCTGGCCCCAGGGCGAACGCCCCCGGCGGGCGGGCGTCTCCTCCTTCGGCGTCAGCGGCACCAACGCCCACGTCATCATCGAACAAGCCCCGGCCACCGAGCCCGGTCCGGAACCTGCGGCGACCGGGCCCGCCCCCACCGTCTGGCTGATCTCCGCCCGGGACGACGACGCGCTGCGGGCCCAGGCGGACCGACTGCGAGCCTCCGCCGCGAAGCACCCGGACGTGAGCCCGTGGGACGTCTCCCACTCCCTGGCTGTCGGCCGCAGGACGTTCGACCATCGGGCGGCCGTCACCATCGGCGCCGACGAAGATCCCCTATCCGGCCTTGAGGCTCTGGCCCGTGGAGAGAGCGCGGCGAACGTGACGCGCGGCAAGGCCGGGGAAGGCCGGACGGCGTTCGTGTTCTCCGGGCAGGGCAGCCAACGTCCCGGCATGGGCCACGACCTCTACACCACCTACCCCACCTTCGCCCAAGCCCTCGACACCATCGCCCACCACCTCGACCCCCACCTCGACCACCCCATCCAAGACGTCATGTTCGACCCCGACCCCACCCGCCTCAACCACACCACCTACACCCAACCCGCCCTGTTCGCCTTCGAAACCGCCCTCACCCGACTCCTGGCGCACTGGGGCATCCACCCCGGCCTGCTCATCGGCCACTCCATCGGCGAACTCACCGCCGCCCACATCGCCGGCATCCTCACCCTCCCCGACGCCGCCCGACTCGTCACCGCACGCGCACAACTCATGCAAACCACCGCCACCGACGGCGCCATGATCTCCATCCAAGCCCCCGCCGACGCCGTCGCCGACACCCTCACCAACCACCCCACCGCCGCCATCGCCGCCATCAACAGCCCCACCACCACCGTCATCTCCGGCGACACCGACACCGTCACCACCATCGCCCAACACTTCCAAAACCAAGGACACCCCACCAAAAAACTCCACGTCCACCACGCCTTCCACTCCCCCCACATGGACCCCATCCTCGACGAATTCCACAAGACCGCCCAAACCATCACCTACCACCCACCCACCATCCCCATCGTCCCCAACACCACCGGACACCTCCCCACCCCCACCGACCACACCACACCCCACTACTGGACCCGCCACATCCGCGACACCGTCCACTTCCACCAAAGCATCCAAACCCTCCAGGCCGAAGGAGTCACCCACTACCTCGAAATCGGACCCAGCGCCACACTCACCCCCCTCGTCCAGGAGATCCTGGACGAAGACGCCGGTTCCGGCGCCGTCGTGATCCCTCTGCAACGCCGCGACCAGCCCGAGCCGCGCACCCTCGTCACGGGCGTCGCCACAGCGCACGTCCACGGGGTGGAGGTGGACTGGCCGACGATCCTGCCCGGCTCGCGGACGGACCTGCCCACTTACCCGTTCCAGCGGCAGCGCTACTGGCTCGACGCACCGGCCGGTGGTGATGTGACCACGGCGGGCCTGGGCGCGGCCGAGCACCCGCTGCTGGGCGCCGCGGTGGAACCGGCCGAGGACGGCGGGCTGCTGCTGACCGGCCGCCTCTCCGCCCAGAGCCACCCGTGGCTCGCCGACCACGCGGTCCACGGCACGGTCCTGCTTCCCGGCACCGCCCTGGTGGAGCTCGCCCTGTACGCCGGTGAACTCGTCGGGTCACGCCGCGTCCAGGACCTCACCCTCGAAGCGCCGCTCGTGCTCGGGCGCACCGGTGCCGTCCAGATCCAGCTCGCCGTCACCGCCCCGGACGACGCGGGACGGCGCCGCATCACCATGCACTCCCGGTCCGATGAGGGCCCTTGGACCCGCCACGCCGTCGGGGCCCTGGCGGCGCCCGAGGAGACCGCGCCACCGGCCGGAGCGGAGGGGGCATGGCCGCCGCCCGGCGCCGAGGCCGTCGATCTGGAGGCGCTCCATGTCAGGCTCGCCGGGCTCGGTCTCGACCACGGGCCCGCCTTCCAGGGCCTTCGCGCCGCCTGGCTGACCGATGACGCCGTCTTCGCCGAGGTGGAGGCGCCGGACGGCCTCGACACCTCCGGATACGGCCTGCACCCGGCCCTGCTGGACGCGGCACTGCACGCCGCCGCGCATGACGCCACATCCCCGCGGGTTCCGTTCGCCTGGACCGGCGTCGACCTGGCCACCGCCGGGACGGCCCGCCTGCGGGTCCGCCTGTCCCGCATCGGAGACGACACCGTGGCGCTACGCGTCACCGACACCGACGGCGGCGCCGTCGCCACCGTCGAGTCCCTGACCGTACGGCCGGTGACGGCGGAGCAGATCCCGTCCCGCGCTTCGGACGACACGCTGTTGGGGGTGCGCTGGGAGCCGATCGCGACCGACCCCGCCGCGACCGTGCCGGAGGCGTCGCTCGTCACGCTGGCGTCCGGTGGCGACGCCGGGCCGGCCGGGGCTCGCGCCGTGACCTGCGAGGCGCTGCGCGTCCTGAACGAGTGGTTCGCGGGCGAGCACCCGCCCGGGGCCCCGCTGGTGATCGTCACGAGTGGCGCCGTCGCGGCGGAGGACGGGGAGCGCCCGGGCCTGAACGCCTCGGCCGCCTGGGGGCTGGTGCGGACCGCGCAGGCCGAGAACCCCGGCCGGGTCGTGCTCGTCGACGTCGACGGCTCCGATGCCTCCCGGCTGGCGATCCCCGCGGCGCTCGCCACCGGGGAGCCCGAGATCGCCCTCCGGGAAGGCCGCGCATACGTCCCCCGGCTCGTCCGCGCGAACATCGAGCGGACCGGAGGGGAAGCCGCGGCTCACGCGTTCCGCCCGGAGGGGACCGTTCTGGTGACCGGCGGTACCGGCGCGCTCGGCCGGGTCATCGCCCGCCATCTGGTGACCGGGCACGGCGTGCGGCACCTGCTGCTGGCCGGCAGGCGGGGTCCGGAAGCCGAGGGCGCCGGGGCCCTCGTGGAGGAGCTGACCGCGCTCGGCGCCCATGTGACGGTCGCCGCCTGCGACACCGCCGATCGTGACGCGCTGGCCGCGCTGCTGAGGTCCGTTCCCGACGAGCGTCCCCTGACCGGTGTCGTGCACGCCGCCGGAGTCCTCGACGACGGCGTCCTCACGTCGCTGTCCCCCGAGCGCGTCGACGCGGTGTTCCGTCCGAAGGTCGATGCCGCGTGGCACCTGCACGAACTCACCGCCGACCTGGACCTGTCGGCGTTCGTCCTCTACTCCTCCCTCGCCGGCACCCTCGGCAACCCCGGCCAGGGCAACTACGCCGCCGCCAACACCTTCCTCGACGCCCTCGCACAACACCGGCACGCACACGGCCTTCCCGCCCTCTCCCTCGCCTGGGGCCTGTGGGAGCAGCCCGGCGCCATGACCGGCGATCTGGACGCCATCGCCCTCGCCCGGCTAAGCCGTTCAGGTGTCGTCCCGCTGACCGCGCGGGAGGGGACCGAGTCGTTCGACGCCGCGCTGGCGGCGGGCCCGGCCGCGCTCGTCCCGGTCCGCTGGAACATGGCGGCGTTGCGCGCCCAGGCCGGGGCGGCGCGGCTGCCCGCGCTGCTGAGCGGGCTCGTCCCGGCCCCGGCGCCCCGCCGGACGGCACCGGAAGGATGGCGCGAGCGGTTCCTCAGGCTCCCGGAGGCCGAGCAGCATCGCGCCGCGCTCGATCTGGTGCGGGCCCAGGTCGCGGACGTCCTGGGGCACCGGAGCCTGGAGACGGTGGACACCGCCAAGGCGTTCGACGACCTCGGCTTCGACTCGCTGACAGCCGTCGAGTTGCGCAACCGGCTGGGCGACGCCATCGGGTGGACGCTGCCCGCCACGCTCGTGTTCGACCACCCGACCCCCGCCGACCTGGCCCGCCGCATCCGGGACGAGACCGTCGGCCAACCCTCCGGGCCCGGCGCGCGGGTGACGGCCGTGAAGGCCGCGGCGGACGCGAGCGAGCCGATCGCGATCGTCGGTATGGCGTGCCGCTACCCCGGCGGGGTCGCCACCCCCGATGACCTCTGGGAGCTGGTCGCGGGCGGCACCGACGCCATCGGCCCGTTCCCCGCCGGTCGCGGCTGGGACGTCGACGCGCTGTACGACTCCGACCCGGAACAAACGGGCAGGACCTACGCCCGCCACGGCGGGTTCCTGCACGACGCCGACCGGTTCGACGCCGCCTTCTTCGGCATATCGCCCCGGGAGGCCGCCGCGATCGACCCGCAGCAGCGGCTGCTGCTGGAGATCGCCTGGGAGGCCGTCGAACGGGCCCGGATCGACCCGGCCGGTCTACGCGGCAGCCGCACCGGTGTCTTCACCGGCGTCATGTACAACGACTACGGCGCGCGGCTGTACCTGGGGCGGTCGCCCGACGAGTTCGAGGGATACCTGGGCAACGGCAGTGCGGGGAGCATCGCGTCCGGGAGGATCGCCTACACCCTCGGCCTGGAGGGCCCGGCGGTCACGGTGGACACCGCCTGCTCGTCCTCGCTGGTGGCGCTGCACCTGGCCGTCCGGTCGCTCCGCGACGGCGAGTGCGACCTGGCCCTGGCCGGAGGCGTGACGGTCATGGCCACGCCCGCGACCTTCATCGAGTTCAGCAGGCAGCGGGGGCTGTCCCCGGACGGCCGGTGCAAGGCGTTCGCCGCCGCCGCGGACGGCACCGGCTGGGGCGAGGGCGCGGGACTGCTGCTGGTGGAGCGGCTCTCGGACGCCCGGCGCAACGGGCACCCCGTCCTCGCGGTCGTCCCGGGCAGCGCGATCAACCAGGACGGCGCGAGCAACGGCCTGACGGCTCCCAGCGGGACGGCCCAGCAGCGGGTGATCCGGCAGGCCCTCGCGGGCGCGGGACTCGGGCCCGGCGACGTGGACGCGGTCGAGGCACACGGCACCGGCACCACCCTCGGCGACCCCATCGAAGCCGGAGCCCTCCTCGCCACCTACGGACAGGAACGAGACCACCCCCTCTGGCTCGGATCCATCAAATCCAACATCGGACACACCCAGGCCGCCGCCGGAGTCGCCGGCATCATCAAGATGATCATGGCCATGCGGCACGGCACACTCCCCAAGACCCTGCACGCGCAGGAGCCGAGCCCGCATATCGACTGGGAGTCCGGGGCGGTGCGGCTACTGCACGAACCGGTGCCGTGGGAGCGGAACGGGCACCCGCGCCGCGCGGCCGTCTCCTCCTTCGGCATCAGCGGAACCAACGCCCACCTCATCCTGGAGGAGCCCCCGGCGCCCGAGGACGGCAGAGCGCCGGCGCCCGAGGACGGCAAGGCCCCGGCGCACGAGAGCGGCCGGGCCCCGGAGCCCGGCGCGGCGCCGGCGGTGACGCCCTGGGTGATATCGGCGCAGGACGAGACGGCCCTCAGCGCCCGCGCCGCCGGTATCCGCGGGCTGGCGGAGGAGGAGCCGGAATCGCTCGCCCTGTCCCTCGCGACCACCCGGGCGTCCCTCGATCATCGCGCGGTGGTCCTCGGCGCCGACCGGGAGGAGGCGCTGGCCGGGCTGGACGCCCTCGCCCACGACCGGGAGTCGCCCCACGTGGTGCGCGGCATCGCCCGTCCCCACCACAAGACCGCGTTCGTGTTCCCCGGCCAGGGCTCACAGTGGACCGGCATGGCCCTCGACCTGCGGGACGCCTCCCCGGTGTTCCGCGACGGCCTGGACGCCTGCGCCGACGCCCTCGCCCCCCACCTGGACGTCCCGCTGATCGAGGCGCTGGGCAGCGCCGACGCGCTCCAGCGCGTCGACGTCGTGCAGCCCGCCCTGTTCGCCGTCATGGTCTCCCTCGCCGGGCTGTGGCGCCACCACGGCGTCCACCCCGACGCCGTCATCGGCCACTCCCAGGGCGAGATCGCCGCCGCCCATGTGGCGGGAGCCCTGACCCTGGACGACGCCGCCAAGATCATCGCGCTGCGGAGCAGGGCCGTCACCGCACTCGCCGGAACCGGCGCGATGGCCTCGGTCTCCCTGTCCGCCGACCGGACCCGGGAGCACCTCGTCCCCGGGTTGTCGGTCGCCGCCGTCAACGGCCCGGCGACCACGATCGTCTCCGGCGACGCCGACGCCGTCGACCGGCTCCTCGCCACCTGCGAGGACCAGGGCGTCCACGCCCGCCGCGTCCCCGTCGACTACGCCTCGCACTCCGCGCACGTCGAGGGGCTCCGCGCGGAACTCCTCGACGGCCTCGCCGGCATCGTCCCGCGTCCCGCCACCGTCCCCTTCCACTCGACCGTCACCGGCGAAGCGGTCGACACCACCACGCTCGACGCCGAGTACTGGTACCGGAACCTGCGCCACACGGTCCGCTTCGAACCGGTGGTCAGGCGCCTGCTCGACGACGGGCACACCCTCTTCGTCGAGGCGAGCCCGCACCCCGTCCTGACCGCCCCCGTCCAGGACATCGCCACCACCGGAGCCGCCACCGGAGCGGCCACCGTGACCGGCACGCTGCGACGCGACCACGGAGACCTCCGCACCTTCGCCACGGCACTCGCCACCGCCCACACCCGGGGCGCACCCGTCGACTGGACGCCGCTCCTGGCCGGACGTCCCATCGACCTGCCCACCTACCCGTTCCAGCGGCAGCGCTACTGGATCGACGGGCCCGCGGGAGCCGGTGACGCGACCGCGCTGGGGCAGGCCCCGGTCGAGCACCCGTTCCTCGCCGCGGCCGTGCGAAAGGCCGAGGACGACACCGTGGTGTTCACCGGGCGAATCTCCCTGCATGCCCACCCCTGGCTGGCCGACCACACGGTCACCGGAACCACCCTCCTCCCCGGCGCCGCGTTCGTCGAGCTGGCGGTCCGGGCGGGTGACGAGGTCGGCTGCGCCCGCGTGGACGAACTCGTCCTGGAGAACCCGCTCCCGCTTCCGAGCGGCGGAGCGGTGCTGGTCCAGGTCGCCGTAGCCGCACCCGGCGAGGACGGGCGGCGCACCATCGCCGTCCACTCCCGGCCCGGTGACGAGCCCGACGACGCCTGGACCCGGCACGCGGCCGGGGTGCTCTCCCCGGCCGCGGCGACCGGCGGTGAACTGACCTCGTGGCCGCCTCCGGGTGCCGAGCCCCTCGATCCGGACGGGCTCTACTTCCGGCTGGCGGAGCTGGGCCTGGAGTACGGGCCGTCCTTCCAGGGCGTGCGGGCCGCGTGGCATGACGGCGACGACGTCTACGCCGAGATCGCGCTCCCGGACACCGGCGCCGCCGACACCGGCACCACCGGGTTCGGCCTGCATCCCGCGCTGCTGGACGCGGCACTGCACCCGCTCGCGCACGACGCCACCGTGCCGCGACTGCCGTTCTCCTGGTCGGGTGTCACGCTGCACGCCACCGGCGCCACGGCGCTGCGCGCGCGGCTGTCGCGCACCGGCGCGGAGACGGTGTCGATCACCCTCGCCGATCCCGCCGGGGCCCCGGTGGCCACGGTCGAGTCCCTGATCGCGCGGCCGGTGCCCGTCGGCGGGCTCACGCCGCCTCCGAAGCAGGACGCGTTACTGCGGCTGGAATGGGTCCCGGTCCCCGCGGACGCGGCCCCCGGCACCGTCCCCGCGCTCCTCGACGGCCCCGGCTTGGACCCGTCCGGACTGCACGGCGAAATTCATCCCGACCTCGACTCCCTGGCGGAGGCGGTGCCGGAGGTCGTCATCGCCGCGCTGGACGGTGGTGGCGGCGACGACCCGGTCGCCGCCGCCCACGAGACGGTGTGGCGCGTACTGCGGCTGGTACAGGACTGGCTCGCCGACGAGCGGTTCGCCGCCGCGCGGCTCGTCGTCCTGACGCGGGGGGCGGTCGCCGTTCACGCCGGTGAGCGTCCCGCGGACCTGGCGCACGCCGCCGTCTGGGGCCTGATCCGCACCGCGCAGAGCGAGAACCCGGATCGGCTGGTGCTCCTCGACCGCGACGGCACCGACGCCTCGGCCGGGGCCGTCGCCGGGGCCGTCAACGTCGCGGCGGCGGGCGAGCCGCAGCTCGCGCTCCGCGAGGGGCGGCACCACGCGCCCCGCCTGGCGCGGCGGGCCGCACCGGGTGCGCTCCAGATCCCGGTGGACACGGAGGCATGGCGGCTGAACCTCACCGGCGACGGCCTGCTGGAGGGCCTGTCGCTGGACCCGAACCCGGAGGCGGAGGCGCCGCTCGGACCGGACCAGGTGCGCATCGCGGTGCGCGCGTCGGGGCTGAACTTCCGCGACGTGCTGCTCGCGCTGGGCATGGTCCCCGACGACGCCCGCCCGTTCGGCGGCGAGGCGGCAGGGGTGGTCCTGGAAACCGGTTCCCGGGTGATGGACCTGTCCCCGGGCGACCGGGTGATGGGGCTGATGGCGGCGGGCGTCGGCCCCGTCACGCTGACCGACCGCCGCCTGGTCGCGCGGATGCCCCGGGGCTGGACGTTCGCCGAGGCAGCGTCCGCGCCGGTGGTCTTCCTCACCGCCTACTACGGCCTGGTGGACCTGGCGCGCGCCCGGCCCGGCGAGACGCTGCTCGTGCACGCCGCCACGGGCGGGGTCGGCCTGGCCGCCCTGCGGCTGGCGCGGCACTGGGGCCTGCGGACGCTCGGTACGGCGAGCCCGCCCAAGTGGCCCACGCTGCGGGCCCAGGGCCTCACCGGCGACCGCGTCGCCTCGTCCCGCACCCTGGAGTTCGAGGAGCGCTTCCGGGCCGTCACCGCCGTCGAGGGCGGGGTCGACATCGTGATGAACTCGCTCGCCGGGGAGTTCGTCGACGCGTCCCTGCGGCTGCTGGGGCCCGGGGGCCGCTTCCTGGAGATGGGCAAGACCGACGTCCGCGACCCCGACGAGGTCGCCACCGCGCACCCCGGCGCGTCCTACCAGGTGTACGACCTGCTGGACGCGGGACCGGAGCGCATCCAGGAAATGCTCACCGAGTTGGGGGAGCTCTTCGAGAGCGGCGCGATCCGCCCCCTACCGGTGACGGCATGGGACGTGCGCCGCGCGCCCGACGCGGTCCGCTTCCTCGGCCAGGCCCGGCACATCGGCAAGGTCGCGCTGACGCTGCCGCGCGGGCTCGACCCGGACGGGACCGTGCTCGTCACCGGCGGCACCGGCACCCTCGGCGGCCTGCTCGCCCGGCACCTGATCGCCCGGCACGGCGTCCGGCGCCTGCTGCTGGCCGGACGCGGCGGCCCCGCCGCCCCGGGCGCGGAGCGGCTGCGCGGCGACCTCGCCGAGCTGGGCGCCGAGGTCACGATCGTCGCGTGCGACGTGTCCGACCGGGACGCCGCGTCCGCGCTCCTGGAGTCCGTCCCGGCGGAGCACCCGCTGACGGCGGTGGTGCACTGCGCCGGGGTCCTCGACGACGGCGTGCTGACGTCCCTCACGGCGGAGCGGCTGGAGTCCGTACTGCGGCCGAAGATCGACGCGGCCTGGAACCTGCACGAGCTCACGCGCGACCTGGACCTGGCCGCGTTCGTCCTGTTCTCCTCGGCGGCGGGCACACTCGGGACGCCGGGGCAGGCCAACTACGCGGCGGGCAACGCCTTCCTGGACGCTCTCGCCCAGTACCGCGGAGCGTGCGGCCTGCCCGCGCAATCGCTGGGCTGGGGTCTGTGGACGGAGGCCAGCGGGATGACCGGCCACCTGGGCGACGCCGACCGGGAGCGGCTGGCCCGCACCGGCTTCGCCCCCCTCACCAACGAGCAGGGCCTCGCCCTCTTCGACACCGCGCTCACCCGGGACGAGACGCTGCTCCTGCCCCTGCCGCTGAACACGGCGGCGCCGCGAGGGGAGCCGGTCCCCGCGCTCCTGCGCGGCCTGGCCAGGGCGCCCGCCCGCCGCACCGCCGGGTCCGCGACCGCGGCGAACCAGCGGGACCTGCGCGAACGGCTCACCGCGCTGCCCGAGCACGAGCGGAGGGACGCGCTGCTGACGCTGATCCGGGCCGAGAGCGCCGCCGTCCTCGGCTACGCCGCACCGGAGGCCGTCCGGGAGGACAGGGCGTTCAAGGAGCTGGGCTTCGACTCGCTGTCCGCCGTGGAGTTCCGCAACCGGCTCAACGCGGCCACCGGGCTCAGGCTGCCCGCGACGCTCGTGTTCGACCGTCCGACGCCCGCCGTGCTCGCCTCCTACCTGCGGGACGAACTGTTCCCAGGGGAGACCGCCGCACCGCCCGTGCTGACCCGGCTCGACGAACTCGACTTCGCCCTGTCGGGCCTGGACTGGGACGAGGAGGCGCAGGCGCGGATAGGCCCGCGGCTCCGGGCCTTCCTGTGGAAGTGGGGCGGCGGGGACCCGCCGGACCCCGCCGGCGACGACCTCGTGCCGGCGACCGACGAGGAGCTGTTCGACGCCCTCGATCGGGAACTCGGAACACCCTGAAGCCGATGACCGGACGGACCCGACGGGGCGAAGAGATGCGATCCCAGATGAACGACCAGGAGAAGCTGCGCGACTACCTCAGGCGGGCGATGACCGACCTGCGGCAGGCGAGAAGGCGGCTCAGCGAGATCGAGGCCCGCGATGCCGAGCCGATCGCGATCGTCGGGATGTCCTGCTCGTATCCCGGAGACGCGGAGAGCCCGGAGGAACTGTGGCGGCTGCTCGCCGACGGCGCGGACGGGATCTCGCCGTTCCCGTCCGACCGGGGCTGGGACGTCGGGGACCTCTACGACCCGGATCCCGACCGCCCCGGCCGGACGTACACGCGGCACGGCGGGTTCCTGCGCCACGCCGACCATTTCGACGCGGGCCTCTTCGGGATCAGCCCGCGCGAGGCGGCGGCGATGGACCCGCAGCAGCGGCTGCTGCTGGAGGCGGCCTGGGAGGTCTTCGAGCGCTCCGGCCTCGACCCGCTCTCCCTGTCCGGCAGCCGCACGGGGGTGTTCGTCGGCGCCATCGCCCAGGAGCACGCGCCGAGGCTGCCGGACGTCCCGGAGGAGGTCGAGGGCCACCTTCTGACCGGGAACACCACGAGCGTCGCGTCCGGCCGGTTGTCCTACACGTTCGGTCTTGAGGGCCCGGCGGTGACGGTGGACACCGCCTGCTCGTCCTCGCTGGTGGCGCTGCACCTGGCCGTCCGGTCGCTCCGCGACGGCGAGTGCGATCTCGCGCTGGCGGGCGGGGTGACGGTCATGGCGTCGCCGAGCCTGTTCGTGGAGTTCAGCAGGCAGCGCGGGCTGTCGCCCGACGGCCGGTGCCGGTCGTTCGCGGCCGGCGCGGACGGCACGGGCTTCGGCGAGGGTGTCGGCCTGCTGCTGGTCGAACGGCTGTCGGACGCGCGGCGCAACGGGCATCCCGTCCTGGCGGTCGTCCGCGGGTCGGCGATCAACCAGGACGGCGCCAGCAACGGCCTCACCGCACCCAACGGGCCCTCCCAGGAACGCGTCGTCCGGCAGGCTCTCGCCAACGCCCGCCTCACCCCTCACGACATCGACGCCGTCGAAGCACACGGCACGGGCACCACCCTCGGGGACCCCATCGAGGCCCAGGCGCTTCTCGCCGCCTACGGGCAGGATCGTGACCGTCCGCTGTGGCTGGGGTCCATCAAATCCAACATCGGACACACCCAGGCCGCCGCCGGGGTCGCCGGTGTCATCAAGATGGTGCTCGCGCTGCGGCACGGCCTGCTCCCCAAGACCCTGCACTCCGACGAACCGACCCCCCACGTGGACTGGGACTCCGCAGCCGTACGGCTACTGACCGAACCGATCCCCTGGCCCCAGGGCGAACGCCCCCGGCGGGCGGGCGTCTCCTCCTTCGGCGTCAGCGGCACCAACGCCCACGTCATCATCGAACAAGCCCCGGCCACCGAACCGGTGGAGGAGGCCGCCGAGTCGGAGGCACCCGGCGCGACACCGGTGCCGTGGGTCATCACGGCTCAGGACGACGAGGCGCTGCGGGCCCAGGCCCGCCGCCTGCGGAGCTTCCTGGCGGACCGGCCCGACCTGGAGCCCGCCGACATCGGGTTCTCCCTGGCCACGTCCCGCGCGGTCCTCGACCGGCGCGCGGTGGTCCTCGCCACCAACCGGGACCGGGGCCTCGCGCAACTGGAGGCCCTGGCCGACAGAGCGTCAGAGAGCGACGCCGTGCTCGGCGGCGCCGTACCGGGGCGAATCGCATTCGTGTTCTCCGGGCAGGGCAGCCAACGTCCCGGCATGGGCCACGACCTCTACACCACCTTCCCCGCCTTCGCCCAAGCCCTCGACACCATCGCCCACCACCTGGACCCCCACCTGGACCACCCCATCCAAGACGTCATGTTCGACCCCGACCCCACCCGCCTCAACCACACCACCTACACCCAACCCGCCCTCTTCGCCTACCAAACCGCCCTCACCCACCTCCTCGCCCACTGGGGCATCCACCCCCACCTGCTCATCGGCCACTCCATCGGCGAACTCACCGCCGCCCACATCGCCGGCATCCTCACCCTCCCCGACGCCGCCCGACTCGTCACCACACGCGCACAACTCATGCAAACCACCGCCACCAACGGCGCCATGATCTCCATCCAAGCCCCCGCCGACACCGTCACCGCCACCCTCAACCAGCACCCCACCGCCGCCATCGCCGCCATCAACAGCCCCACCACCACCGTCATCTCCGGCGACACCGACACCGTCACCACCATCGCCCGCCAATGGAACAACCAAGGCCACCGCACCAAACAACTCCACGTCCACCACGCCTTCCACTCCCCCCACATGGACCCCATCCTCAACGAATTCCACCAAACCGCCCAAGCCGTGACCTACCACCCACCGACCATCCCCGTGGTGTCGAACCTGACCGGACGAATCGCCGACCCCGCCGACCTCACCACACCCCAGTACTGGACCCGCCACATCCGCGACACCGTCCACTTCCACCAGGGCGTCGTGACGCTGGAGGCAGAGGGAGTCACCCGCTACCTCGAAATCGGACCAAACGCCACACTCACCCCACTCATCCACGAGTGCTTGGGAGATGCGGCCGACTCGGCGGTGCTGGTTGCGACGCGGCGGCGGGACCGTCCCGAGGTGGACGACCTCATGACGGCGATGAGCCGCCTCCACGTGCACGGCGCGGCGCCCGACTGGCCGGAGTTGGCGGCGGGACCGGGGGCACGGCGGGTGGAGCTGCCCACCTATCCGTTCCAGCGCCGCCCTTACCGCATCCGCGAGGGGGCCCCGGTCGCCGGCGCGCGGTCGGCGGGGCTCGCTCCCACCGGGCATCCGCTGCTCGGTGCGGTGATCGGCCTGGCCGGGGCCGATGGGCTGCTGCTGACGGGCCGCCTCTCCGCGCAGGGGCTTCCGTGGCTGGCCGACCACGCCGTCCACGGCGCCGTCCTGCTCCCGGGGACGGGTTTCGTGGAGCTGGCGATCCAGGCGGGCGACCAGGTCGGCTGCGGGCGGATCGAGGAGCTGACACTGGAGGCGCCGCTGATCCTGCCGGACGAGGGCGGGGTCCAGGTGCAGGTCCGGGTCGAGGGCCCCGACGGGTCGGGACGCCGAGCGGTCGGCGTCCACTCGCGCCCGGAGAGCGCCGCGTCCGACGACCCGTG
Source organism: Actinomadura litoris (assembly GCF_009733595.1). Lineage (GTDB taxonomy): Bacteria > Actinomycetota > Actinomycetes > Streptosporangiales > Streptosporangiaceae > Spirillospora > Spirillospora litoris. Next base: position 177,232 of record NZ_WOFH01000008.1, read on the forward strand.
GACGCGGCACGCCTCCGGACTCCTGGGCCCGGACACACCAGACGCGCCAGACGCATCGCACGCGGAGGACGGGGCGAACGTCGCCGCGTGGCCGCCACCCGGTGCGGAGCGCCTCGACACAAGCGATCTGTACGAGCTTTTCGAGGAGATCGGCGTCGGCTACGGCCCCGCGTTCCGCGGGCTGCGGTCCGCCTGGCGGGTCGGGGACGACGTCCACGCCGAGATCTCGCTGCCCGACGGTGTCGACGGCACGGGCTACGGCCTGCATCCCGCGCTGCTCGACGCCGCCCTGCACGCGCTCGGCGCCGATGCCTTCGCGGTGGGCGACGCCGCGCCGAAGGCGCCGGGGCCGGCGGTCCTCCTGCCGTTCACCTGGGCGGGTGTCACCCTGCACGCCACCGGAGCGAGCGCTCTGCGCGCGCGCCTGTCGCCCACGGGAACGCGGACGCTGTCGCTGAGCCTCACCGATCCGGCGGGCGCCCCGGTGGCCACGGTCGAGTCCCTCACCGTGCGGCCCGTCGGCGCCGATCAGCTCGCCCCCCGTCCCGCGCACCACGATTCGCTGTTCCACGTCGGCTGGACTCCGCTTCCCGCCGCGGAAGCGGGCGGCGCCGAGGCCGCCGTTCTCGACCCCGACGACCCCGACCTCGGCTCGCTCGTCGACGGCCCCCCGGACCTGGTCCTTCTGCCGTGTGCGGCGGAAGGCCACGAGGACGTCCGGCCGCTGCTCCAGCGCGTCCTGGGCGTCATCCGGGACTGGGTCGCCGACGAGCGGTTCGCCGGTTCCCGCCTGGCCGTGGTGACACGCGGCGCCGTCCAGGTCCTCGGCGGTGAGAACGTCCCCGGCCTGCACTCCGCACCGCTCTGGGGCCTGGTCCGCACCGCCCAGGCGGAGAATCCGGACAGGCTGCTCCTGGCCGACGTGGACGGTTCCGAAGCGTCGTGGGAGGCGCTGCCCGCGCTGCTCACCGCCTCCCTCGCCGCGGGTGAGACGCAGCTCGGAGTCCGGGCCGGGGCGGCGTACGCGCCCCGCCTCGTCCGCGCCGCCGCCGACGGCGGGTTCACGCCGCCGCCGGAGCCCGGGTGGCGGCTGGAGGCCGGCGGGGCCGGGACCCTCGGCGACCTGGCCGTCGTTCCCACGGCGCCGGACGAACCCTTGGGGTCGGGGCAGGTTCGGGTGCGGATGCGCGCGTTCGGCCTCAACTTCCGCGACGTCATGATCACGCTGGGCGTGTACCCGGGGGAGGCACCGCCCGGCAGCGAGGGCGCCGGCGTCGTCCTCGCCGTCGGCCCGGACGTCACCGGCCTGTCCCCGGGCGATCGAGTGACGGGCCTGTTCACCGGGGCGCTGGGGCCGATCGCGGTCACCGACCACAGGCTGGTCGCCCGGTTCCCCCGCTCGTGGTCGTACGCGCGAGCCGCCTCCGTGCCGGTGGCCTTCCTCACCGCGTACTACGCGCTGTGCGATCTGGCCCGGCTCCGCCGGGGCGAGTCCGTGCTCGTCCACTCCGCCGCGGGCGGCGTGGGCATGGCGGCCGTCCAGCTCGCCCGGCATCTGGGCGCCGAGGTGTTCGGAACGGCGAGCCCCGCCAAGTGGGACGCGCTGCTCCCGCTCGGCCTCGGCCGCGACCGGCTCGCGTCCTCCCGAACGCTGGGCTTCGAGGAGCAGGTCCTGTCGGCCACCGGAGGCCGCGGGGTCGACGTGGTACTGAACTCCCTCGCGGGCGAGTTCGTCGAAGCCTCGCTGCGGACGCTGCCGCGCGGAGGACGGTTCGCCGAGATGGGCAAGACCGACGTGCGCGACCCCGAGGACGTCCGGCGCGCCCATCCGGGCGTCGAGTACCGGGCGTTCGACCTCAACGAGGCCGGACCCGACCGCATCCGCGAGATGCTGGCCGAAGTCCTGTCCCTGTTCGAGGACGGCGTCCTGCGGCCACCGCCCGTCACCACCTGGGACCTGCGCCAGGCGCCGGAGGCGTTCCGGCATCTGGGACAGGCGCGGCATGTCGGCAAGGTGGTCCTCACCCTCCCGGCACCGCTCGACCCCGACGGCACGGTCCTGGTCACCGGCGGCGCCGGCGCCCTCGGCGGCCTGGTGGCGCGGCACCTGGTGACGGGGCACGGGGCACGACGGCTGCTCCTGGCGAGCCGCCGGGGCCGGGCGGACCCGGCGCTGGCCGACGAGCTGGCCGCGCTCGGCGCGCAGGTCACCGTCGCCGCGTGCGACGTCGCCGACCGGGAGGCCCTCGCCCGGCTGCTGGCGGCGGTGCCGGACGCCCATCCGCTGACCGCGGTCGTGCACGCCGCGGGGATCATCGACGACGGCACGCTCGCGACCCTGACCCCGGAGCGGTTCGACGCGGTGCTCCGTCCGAAGGTCGATGCCGCGTGGCACCTGCACGAACTCACCGCCGACCTGGACCTGTCGGCGTTCGTCCTCTACTCCTCCCTCGCCGGCACCCTCGGCAACCCCGGCCAGGGCAACTACGCCGCCGCCAACGCCTTCCTCGACGCCCTCGCACAACACCGACACGCACACGGCCTCCCCGCCCTCTCCCTCGCCTGGGGCCCGTGGGCGACCGGCGGCGGCATGACGCGGGACCTGGGGCGGGCCGACACCGCCCGGATCACCCGCGCCGGGCTCGTCCCGCTGTCCGCCGGCGAGGGACTGGCCCTCCTCGACGCGGCCCTGGCGCGCGGGCGGGCGAGCGCCGTCCCGGCCCGCCTCGGCGGCGCGACGTCCTCCGGAAGCGCGGCCGGCTCCGGAGGCGCGGTGCCGCCGATCCTGCGCGGCCTCGCACGGTCCGCGCCGGCCCGGCGGACGGCCGCGGCGGAGGCCGGCACCTCGTCCTCGTCCTTCGCGCGGCTGCTGGCCGGCCTGCCGGAGGCGGAACGGCACGGCGCGGCTCTGGACCTGGTCCGCACGCAGGCCGCCGCCGTCCTCGGACACTCCTCCGCCACCGCGATCGCGGCGGACCGGTCGTTCAAGGACCTCGCGTTCGACTCGCTGACCGGCGTGGAGCTGCGCAACCGGCTGAACACCGCCACCGGCCTGCGGCTGCCCGCCACCCTCGTCTTCGACCATCCCACGCCCGCCGCTCTCGCCTCCCACCTGCTCACCGAGACCGCGGGGGCCGAAGCGGGGGCCGAAGCGGCGTCCGGACGCGGCGTCCGCGCGGCCACGGCCGCCGCCGGAGACGAGCCCCTCGCCATCATCGGCATGGCCTGCCGCTACCCCGGGAGGGCCGACACGCCGGAAGACCTGTGGACGCTCGTCGCCGACGGACGCGACGCCATCGGGCCGTTCCCCGACGACCGGGGCTGGGACCTCGACCGCCTCTACCACCCCGATCCCGACCATCCCGGCACCACGTACACCACCCAGGGCGGATTCTTGTACGACGCCGGCCTGTTCGACCCGGCGTTCTTCGAGATCTCCCCCCGCGAGGCCGCCGCGATGGACCCGCAGCAGCGGCTGCTGCTGGAGACGGCGTGGGAGGCCGTGGAACGTGCGGGCCTGGACCCCGCCTCGCTGCGCGGAAGCGCCACCGGCGTCTACACCGGCGTGGTCTCCCAGGACTACGCGCCCCGCATCCACGAGGCGGCGGAGTCGCTGGAGGGCTACCTGATGACGGGGAACGCCACGAGCGTCGCGTCCGGCCGGTTGTCCTACACGTTCGGTCTTGAGGGCCCGGCGATGACCGTCGACACCGCCTGCTCGTCCTCGCTGGTGGCGCTGCACCTGGCCGGCCAGGCGCTCCGCAGCGGTGAGTGCGATCTCGCGCTGGCGGGCGGCGCCATGGTCATGCCGACCCCGGCGCTGTTCGTGGAGTTCAGCAGGCAGCGCGGGCTGTCACCCGACGGCCGATGCCGCTCGTTCGGCGCCGGCGCGGACGGCACCGGCTGGGGCGAGGGCGCGGGAATGCTGCTGGTCGAGCGGCTGTCGGACGCGCAGCGCAACGGCCACCCCGTCCTGGCCGTCATCCGCGGATCCGCCGTCAACCAGGACGGCGCCAGCAACGGCCTCACCGCACCCAACGGACCCTCCCAACAACGCGTCATCCACCAAGCCCTCACCAACGCCCACCTCACCCCCCACGACATCGACGCCGTCGAAGCACACGGCACCGGCACCACCCTCGGCGACCCCATCGAAGCCCAAGCCCTCCTCACCACCTACGGACACAACCGCGACCACCCCCTCTGGCTCGGCTCCATCAAATCCAACATCGGACACACGGCCGCCGCGGCGGGGGTGGCGGGGATCATCAAGATGGTCATGGCGCTGCGCCACGAACTCCTGCCCCCGACTCTGCACTCGGGCGAACCGACCCCGCATGTCGACTGGGGCTCGGGGGCGGTGCGGCTGCTCACCGAGGCCGTCCCGTGGGAGGAGAACGGGCGCCCGCGCCGCGCGGCCGTCTCCTCGTTCGGCGTCAGCGGCACCAACGCCCACGTCATCATCGAACAGGCCCCGTCCGCCGGGTCCGTGCGAGCGGCGAGTCCACCCGAGGCGGGCGTGGTGCCGTGGCTGCTGACGGCGAAGAGCGAGGACGCGTTGCGCGCCCAGGCCGGACGGCTCCGCACCCATGTCACCGGACGGCCCGAGGACGGTCTCCTCGACATCGCGAACTCCCTGGCGGGCCGCAGCCGCTTCGAGCACCGCGCGGTCGTGCTGGGAACCGACCGCGACGAGCTGCTGGCCGGGCTGGACGCCCTCGCCCACGGCGACGAGACACCGGGTCTGATCCGCGGCACCGCCCGCGACCACCGCAAGACGGCCTTCGTGTTCCCCGGCCAAGGCTCCCAGTGGACGGGCATGGCCGTCGGCCTCCTGGAAACCTCCCCGGTGTTCCGTGAGGCCGTCCACGCCTGCGCCGACGCCCTCGCCCCGCATACCGACTGGAACCTCATCGAGGTCCTGGCCGACACCCGTGACCTGGGACGCGTCGACATCGTCCAGCCCGCCCTGTTCGCCGTCATGGTCTCCCTGGCCCGGCTGTGGCGCCACCACGGCGTCCACCCCGACGCCGTCGTCGGCCACTCCCAGGGAGAGATCGCCGCCGCCCACATCGCCGGAGCCCTCTCCCTCGACGACGCCGCCAAGGTCATCGCGCTGCGGAGCAAGGCCCTCACCGCCCTCGCCGGAACCGGCGCCATGGCCTCGGTCTCCCTGCCCGCCGACGACACCGGCGCCCTGCTCACCCCCGGTCTGTCGATCGCCGCCGTCAACGGACCCGCCACCACGGTCGTCTCCGGCGACGCGGACGCCATCGAGCAACTCCTCGCCGACTGCGAGACCCGGGGGGTGCACGCCCGCCGCATCCCCGTCGACTACGCCTCGCACTCTCACCACGTCGAACGACTTCGCGCCCCGATCCTCGACGCGCTAGTCGGCATCAGCCCCCGCCCCGCCGACCTCCCGTTCTATTCGACGGTCACCGGCGAACCGATCGACACCACCGGACTCGACGCCGAGTACTGGTACCGCAACCTGCGCCACACCGTCCAGTTCCAACCCACCATCCACCGCCTCACCGACGACGGCCACACCCTCTTCATCGAAACCAGCCCCCACCCCGTCCTCACCGCACCCATCCAGGACACCACCCCCGACATCACCGCCATCGGCACCCTGCGCCGCGACCACGGCGACCTCCACACCTTCACCACCGCACTCGCCACCGCCCACACCCACGGCGCACCCATCAACTGGCACACCCACAGCCAACACGGCCGACACACCGAACTCCCCACCTACCCCTTCCAACGCCAGCGCTACTGGATCGAGCCGCCGGTCCGCTCGGGCGACGTCACCTCGACGGGGCTGAGCGCCACCACCCATCCGCTCCTGGGCGCGGGAGTCGAACTCGCCGGCGGACGCGGCTCGCTGTTCACCGGACGCCTCTCGCTCCACACCCATCCCTGGCTCGCCGACCATGCCGTCACGGGAACCGTCCTGCTCCCCGGGACCGCGTTCGTCGACCTCGCGCTGCACGCGGGCGAGCACGCCGGCCTGCCCCGCCTCGAAGAGCTGACCTTGGCCGCACCGTTGATCATCCCCGAAACGGGCGGCGTCCGGATCCAGCTCACCCTCGGCGCGCCCGAAGACGACGGGCGAGGAACCGTGGCCTTCCACTCCAAGCCCGAGGACGCGCCGGACGACCAGTGGATCCACCACGCGGACGGCCTCCTCGCCGGACCCGCCGAGAATGCGCCACGGCCGAGCCGGGGCCCGTGGCCGCCGCCTGGCGCGGTCCCCATAGAGGTCGCCGACCGGTACGAACGCCTCGCCGCCGCGGGCCACGACTACGGCCCGCTCTTCCGGGGCCTGCGCGCCGCCTGGCGCGACGGCGCCGACCTCTGCGCCGAGGTCGCGCTCCCCGAGGACACCGCCCCCCTCGGATTCGGCCTTCACCCGGCCTTGCTCGACGCCGCGCTGCACGCCGCCGGGCTGGCCTCGGACGAGATCGCGGAGATCCGGTTGCCTTTCGCGTGGAACGACGTCACGTTCCACGCGCACGGGTCGGGCGGGCCTCTTCGGGTGCGCGTCTCCCCCGCGGGCGGGGACGCCGTGTCCCTGTCGATCACGGATGCGACCGGGAGGCCGGTCGCATCCGTGGGATCGCTGGCGACCCGACCGATCGCGGCCGGGCAGCTCACGGACCCGCGCGGGGCCAGCCGGTCCCTGTTCCACCTGGAGTGGACGCGGGCGGTCGCCCCGCCCGGCGCGCGGCCCGGACGCTGGGCGCGAATCGGAACGGGGGACCCAGCCCCGCCGCCCTTCGCCCACGCCGAGCCGTACGCCGACCTGAACGCCTTGCGCGAGGCCGTCACCGCGGGGGCGAGCGTACCCGAGGCCGTCCTCCTCCCCGCCGCTTCCGCGGCCGTGGAAGTCCCGGACCGCGCCCGCGACCTCGCACACCGCGTGCTCGCCGTGTTGCAGGAGTGGACGGCGGACGACCGCTTCGCCGCGTCCCGGCTGGTGGTGGTGACCCGGGGGGCCATGGCCGCCGACCCCGGCGACGACGTCGGCGACCCGGCCGCCGCGACCGTGTGGGGCCTGGTCCGCTCGGCCCAGGCGGAGGAACCGGGAAGGATCGTGCTGCTCGATCTCGACACCCCGTCTCCGGAGGCGGTGGCGGCAGCCCTGGCCACCGGCGAGCCACAGATCCTGGTCCGCGACGGCGAGCTCCGGGTACCGCGCCTCGTCGCCCGGCCAGCGGAGGAGGCGACCGGCGCGAACAGCGCGGACACCGGGGGCGGCGCGGGTGCCGTGCGGGCGTCGTTCGGGGACGGGACGGTGCTGGTCACGGGTGGGACGGGTGCGCTCGGCGGGCTCGTCGCCCGGTATCTGGCGGCCGAGCACGGGGTCCGGCGGTTGCTGCTGGTCAGCCGGTCCGGTCCGGACGCGCCGGGCGCGGCCGAGCTGGTGGACGCCCTCGCCGGGCTCGGCGCGGAGGCGGCCGTCGCCGCCTGCGACGCGGCCGATCCCGCCGCGCTCGCCGCCCTGCTGGCCTCTCTGCCCGCCGACCGTCCGCTCACGGCGGTCGTGCACGCCGCCGGGATCCTCGACGACGGCACCATAGGCTCGCTCACCCCGGAACGCGTCGACGCCGTCCTGCTTCCCAAGGTCGACGCCGCGTGGAACCTGCACACCCTCACCCGCGGCCTGAACCTGTCCGCGTTCGTGCTGTTCTCCTCCCTCACCGGGACGCTCGGCACCGCGGGGCAGGGCAACTATGCCGCCGCCAACGCCTTCCTCGACGCGCTGGCGGGCCATCGGCACGCGCACGGGCTGCCCGCCGCCTCCCTCGCCTGGGGCCTGTGGCAGCGGGCCGGAGGGATGACCGGCCACCTCGGCTCGGGCGACCTCGACCGGGTGGGCCGGGGCGGGCTGCTGCCGCTCACCGACGATGAGGGCCTCGCGCTCTTCGACGCCGCCGTCACGCTCGGCGGGGACGTGACGGCCCTGGCCCGGCTGGACGTTCGCGCGCTGCGGGCGCAGGCCGCCGCCGGGCTGCTGCCGCCGGTGCTGCGCGGCCTGGTCCGGGCACCGGCCCGGGCCGCCGGGGGCGACGCGGGGGCCGCTCCCCTCGCCGAGCGGCTCGCCGGGCTCGAACCCGAAGCGCGGCTCAGAACCCTGCTCGACCTCGTCCGGGGGCAGGTCGCGGCCGTCCTGGGGCATCCCACGCCGGGCACCATCGACACCGGCGCCGCGTTCAAAGAGCTGGGCTTCGACTCCCTCACAGCGGTCGAGCTCCGCAACCGCCTGGGCGCCGCCACCGGGCTCCGGTTGCCCGCGACGCTCGTGTTCGACCATCCGACGCCCACCGCCCTCGCGGAACACCTCGCCGGTGCCGTCGCCCGGGACGCGGCCCCGCCCGTCCTCGCCGAGCTGGACCGGCTGGAGGAGACGCTCGCGGCCGTCGGCGCCGAGGAGGCCGGGCGGCTCGGCGTCGAGGCGCGGCTCCGGGCGCTGCTGTCCGGGCTCGGCGGCGGCGCCGCGGCACCCGATACGGACGAGGGCACGGACGCGCTGGGCTCCGCGACGGCCGACGAGATCTTCGACCTGATCGACAAGGACCTCGGCCGGGCCTCGACATGACGGCCGATTCACCGACCACCGGAGGAAACGCGCCCCATGGCTGACGAGAAGAAGCTCCTGGACTACCTCAAGTGGGTCACGGCCGACCTGCGGAAGACCCGAAAGCAGTTGGACGAGGCCAGGGCCGGGGTTCGGGAGCCGATCGCGATCGTGTCGATGGGCTGCCGTTACCCGGGCGGCGCGGACACGCCGGAGCGACTGTGGGAGCTGGTCGCCGAGGGCCGGGACGCCATCGGCGGCTTCCCCGAGGACCGGGGCTGGGACGTCGAGGAGCTGTACGACCCCGACCCGGACGCGGCGGGGAAGTCCTACACGCGGCACGGCGCGTTCTTGGACGGGGCCCTGGACTTCGACGCCGGGTTCTTCGGCATGAGCCCGCGCGAGGCACTCGCGACGGACCCTCAGCAACGGCTGCTGCTGGAGACGGCATGGGAGACGGTGGAGCGGGCGGGGATCGACCCGGCGAGCCTTCGCGGCAGCCCGACCGGCGTGTTCGCCGGCGTGATGTACGGCGACTACGCGCACCGGCTGCACGAACCACCGGAAGGGCTGGAGGGCTTTCTCGGCAACGGCAGCGCGGGAAGCGTCGCCTCGGGCCGGGTGGCCTTCACCCTTGGACTTGAGGGCCCGGCGGTGACGGTGGACACCGCCTGCTCGTCCTCACTGGTGGCGCTGCACCTGGCCGCCCAGGCCCTCCGCAACGGCGAATGCGATCTGGCCTTGGCGGGCGGGGTGACGGTCATGGCCACGTCAGGTCTGTTCGTGGAGTTCAGCAGGCAGCGCGGGCTGTCACCCGACGGCCGGTGCCGGTCGTTCGGCGCCGGCGCGGACGGCACGGGCTTCGGCGAGGGTGTCGGCCTCGTCCTACTGGAACGCCTGTCGGACGCGCAACGCAACGGCCACCCCGTCCTGGCCGTCATCCGCGGGTCGGCCGTCAACCAGGACGGCGCCAGCAACGGCCTCACCGCACCCAACGGACCCTCCCAACAACGCGTCATCCACCAAGCCCTCACCAACGCCCACCTCACCCCCCACGACATCGACGCCGTCGAAGCACACGGCACCGGCACCACCCTCGGCGACCCCATCGAAGCCCAAGCCCTCCTCACCACCTACGGACACAACCGCGACCACCCCCTCTGGCTCGGCTCCATCAAATCCAACATCGGACACACCCAGGCGGCGGCCGGAATCGCCGGCGTCATCAAAATGGTCCAGGCGATACGACACGACATACTCCCCAAGACCCTCCACGCAGACGAGCCAACCCCGCACGTGGACTGGGACTCCGGAAACATCCGCCTCCTCACCCAACCGGTTCCCTGGACGGCGAACGGCAGACCACGACGTGCCGCGGTGTCGGCGTTCGGTATCAGCGGCACCAACGCCCACGTCATCATCGAACAGGCCCCCGCCACCGAACCCGTGCGGGACGAGACCGCTGGGAGCGCCGCCCCGGACGTGGTGCCCTGGGTGCTGTCCGGACGCACGGAACACGCACTGCGGGCTCAGGCGGAGCGGCTCCGTGATCTGGTCGCGGCGAATCCGGAGGCGGACGCGGACGATCTCGCCCGATCCCTGGCGACGACCCGCACCGCGTTCGAGCGCCGCGCGGCGGTACTGGGCGCGGACCGGGACGACCTGCTACGCGGGCTGGAGGAGCTGATCCGCGGTGAGAGCTCGCCCGACCTGGTCCGAGGGGTGGCACGGCCGGGACGGACGGCGTTCGTGTTCTCCGGGCAGGGCAGCCAACGTCCCGGCATGGGCCACGACCTCTACACCACCTATCCCACCTTCGCCCAAGCCCTCGACACCATCGCCCACCACCTCGACCCCCACCTCGACCACCCCATCCAAGACGTCATGTTCGACCCCGACCCCACCCGCCTCAACCAGACCACCTACACCCAACCCGCCCTCTTCGCCTACCAAACCGCCCTCACCCACCTCCTCGCCCACTGGGGCATCCACCCCCACCTCCTCATCGGCCACTCCATCGGCGAACTCACCGCCGCCCACATCGCCGGCATCCTCACCCTCCCCGACGCCGCCCGACTCGTCACCACACGCGCACAACTCATGCAAACCACCAGCACCGACGGCGCCATGATCTCCATCCAAGCCCCCGCCGACACCCTCGCCGCCACCCTCAACCAGCACCCCACCGCCACCATCGCCGCCATCAACAGCCCCACCACCACCGTCATCTCCGGCGACACCGACACCGTCACCACCATCGCCCGCCAATGGAACAACCAAGGCCACCGCACCAAAAAACTCCACGTCCACCACGCCTTCCACTCCCCCCACATGGACCCCATCCTCAACGAATTCCACCAAACCGCCCAAACCATCACCTACCACCCACCCACCATCCCCATCGTGTCGAACCTGACCGGACGAATCGCCGACCCCGCCGACCTCACCACACCCCACTACTGGACCCGCCACATCCGCGACACCGTCCACTTCCACCAGGGCGTCGTGACGCTGGAGGCAGAGGGAGTCACCACCGCGATCGAGCTGGGGCCGGACGCCGTCCTCACTCCCATGGCCGAACAGGTCCTCAGCACCCCCGGGGCGTGCGTTCCGGCGCTCCGCCGCGACCAGCCGGGCCCGCGCTCGTTGGTGCACGCCGTGGCGTCCGCCTTCGCCCGGGGCGTGGCGGTGGACTGGGACGCGGTGTTCGCCGGGGCCGGGCGGGTCGACCTGCCGACCTACCCGTTCCAGCGCCGCCGCTACTGGATCGACGCCCCGGCGGACGCGCCCGCGCGCGGAGCCCAGGCCCGTTTCTGGCACGCGGTGGAGAACGGTGATCTCGCGTGGCTGACCGACGCGCTCCAGGCCGGCGACCCCGGCCGGGCGAGGTCGCTGTCCGAGGTGCTCCCGGCCCTGTCGGACTGGTGGCGGCGCCACCGTCCGGCTCAGCCGCCCGGCCTGCCGTTCGAGGACGGCGCGGAGGGCGAGCCGGACGCGGAGACGTTCGCGCGGCTGGTCGAACGGCTGTCCCGGGAATCGGAGGAGGGGCGGGAGCGCGTGCTGTCCGACCTTGTCCTCAGTCAGGCGGCGGCCGTGCTGGGACACGGCTCGGCCGACGAGATCGACCCGGAGCTGGCCTTCGCCGAGAGCGGTTTCAACTCGCTCACCGGCCTGGACCTGCGGAACCGGCTGTGCGCCGCCACCGGCCTGACGCTGCCCGCCGTGGCGGTCTTCGAGCACCCGACGCCCGCCGCGCTCGTCCGGTACCTGCTGCGTGAGCTTCTCGGCGACCCGGCGCCCGCCGCCCCCTGACCGCCCCCCCGGACCGGCCCCCGACCGGCCCCGGACCGGGCGGCGGCCGCGCCGGCCCGGCCGGGCTCGGCTCGCGGGCGGGCGGCGACCCGGTGGGGTCGCCGCCCGCGATGACGACGCGTGCTCCGGCGCCGGTTCACCGGCTCCATGAGCGGTTTCCACAACAGCGCGGCTCGCCCGAGCTCACTCGGCGGTACCGGCGGAGGGCGGTTCGCCGAACCAGGAGGCGAGGGCCCGCCGCAGGTCCTTGGGGTCCCCGCCCGTGCGGTCGGCGTAGGCCACGTGGCCGTCCGGCCGCACCAGCAGTACCGCGGCGTCCAGTTCCCGTAGCGGCTTCGCGGTGACGACGTCGACCCGCCCGGCCCAGGCTCCGGCCTCCCCGAGGTCGGCGGCGCCGTCGGACAGGTCCAGCAGCACCCCGCGCCCGTAGCGCAGGGCCGCGGCGACGCCGTCGGGCTCCCCGCCGGTGTCCAGGGGAACGTCGGGGAGCGGCTGTCCGAGCAGGGGATGCGGCTCCCCCTGCGTACCGTCCGCGGCGGGGAGGGGATAGCCCGCCGCGGACGGCAGCTCCAGCAGGAACCTGTTGACCGCGTCGATCTCCAGCAGGTCGCCGACGAGCGCCCGCAGGGGCGTGACCTGGTCGAGCGGATGCATCAGAGCCATCTGCGCCCGCGCGTGCATGCAGATCCGCTCGCCGACCGGGTGCCGCTCCCCGTGGTAGGTGTCGAGGAGGCCGTCCGGCGCCCAGCCCTGGACCTCGGCGGCGAGCTTCCAGCCGAGGTTGACCGCGTCCTGGATGCCGGCGTTCAGGCCCTGCGTGCCGGAGATGTAGAGGACGTGGGCGGCGTCGCCGGCCAGCAGCACCCGGCCCTCCCGGTAGCGCCGGGCGTGGCGGGTGGTGCCGCCGAACCGCGACAGCCACCGCACCCCCTCCACCTCCGGGTCGGTGCCGGTCACCCGGCCGATGCTCGCGCGCAACTCCTCCGCGGTGACGGGCGTGCCGCGGTCCGGCGCCCGCGCGCCGAACTCGATGGTCATCAGGCGCAGCTCACCGGGCTGGAGCGGCAGCGCGCCGAACATGCCCCGCTGGAACAGCCCGGTCGTGAACTCCGGCTGCGGCCCGTCCGACAGGACCACGTCGCCGAGCACGCCGTGGTAGGCCAGCCCGCTCGACTCGAACTCGATCCCGGCGAGGTCCCGGACCTTGCTGTCCGCCCCGTCGCAGCCCACGAGGAAGGCGCCCCGGAGCCGGTCCGAGCCCTCGGCCGAGCGGGTCTCGACGGTGACCCCGGCCGCGTCCTGCTCGAAGCCCACCAGCTCGTGGCCCCGCCGGATGTCGACGCCGAGTTCGCGGGCGCGTTCCTCCAGGAGCCGCTCCGTCCGCCATTGGGGGAAGGCATAGGTGTAGTCCTGTTCGCCCAGGTCTCCGAGGTCGAGCCAGAAGAAGGCGAACGGGGTGCGCGGCCAGGCCCAGATGTCCTCCTCGCGGATGCGGTCGGCCAGGCCGCGCCGCTTGAAGACCTCCAGGGAGCGCCCATGGACGGCCATCCCCTGCGAGTCCTCGTCCTGCTCGGGGTCGCGTTCGACGACGACGGCCTCCACTCCGGCCAGCCCGAGCTCGCACGCCAGCATGAGACCGGTCGGCCCGCCGCCGGCGATGACGACCCTGTCTTCCCAGTCCTCCATACCACTCCCTACGCAGACATCCGCACGGCCGCGACCGGCGAGGACGAGGCGCGCCGCGCCGTTCAGAGCATGCCGCGGCCGCCGTCGACCCCGACGTAGGCGCCCGTCACGTGCCGCGTCAGGCCGGAGGCGAAGGCGACCACCGTGTCCGCCACGTCATCGACGTAGGCGACGCGGCCCAGCGGGGTGACCTTGGCCATCTCGCCCATCAACGGTTCCTGGTGAGGGCCGGCATTGGCGTCGGTGGGGACCATGCCGGGGGCCACGACGTTGACGCGAACGCGCTCCGGTCCGAGCTCGACGGCCAGTGACCGCGCGAGCGCGTCCTGCGCCGCCTTGGCGACGGAGATCTCGGCGATGCCGCGCCCCGGCCTGCCGCGCGACGCGGTCGCCCCGATCAGCACGATGGAGCCGCCGCCCCGCCGGCGCATACCGGGCAGCACCTCGCGGGCCGGGAACAGCGTGGTCGCGAGCTGCGTGTCGACCCGCGCCCGCACGTCCTCGGCGTTGTCCAGGGCGAGGGTGAGGCCCTTGCGGATCCGGTCGATCGCGTTCTCCGTGCTGCCGACGGCGTTGCAGACGAGGACGTCCACGTCGCCGAGCGCGTCGGCCGTCTGCCGCACGATCTGGGCGACGTCCCCGGCGTCGGTGGCGTCGCCCGCGACGGCCACCGCACGGGACCCGGCCGCCTCGATGGCGGCGACGACCTCCTTGGCCGCGTCGGCGCTGTGCAGGTAGTTGACGCCGACGGCGGCGCCGTGGCGGCCGAGCGCTCGCGCGACCCCGGCGCCGATCCCGCGGCTGCCGCCGATGACGAGCGCGACCCGCCCCGCCAGGAGCGGCTCCGCCGTCCCGGGGGCGCTCACCGCGGGTCCCCCGCCGCCTCGGGGGCGGTCTCCGACGCGGCGATGAGCCATGCGGTGGGCTCGGCGAAATGCCGCAGGTTCACGATCCGGCCCTCCCGGACGCGCACCACGTCGATGTAGGTGGTGCGGTAGGTGCCGCCCGTCGTGGACACCGAGCCGAGGCCGTCGAACTCAAGCACGATCACCTCAGGGTCACCGGTCTCGTGGATGACGAGGGACTCGATCTTCTCCAGCTTGAGGGGCGTCGCCGCCTGCCCCCTGATCAGGTACTCGCGGATCGTGTCCCGGCCGCGCAGGTAGCGGGGGGCGCCCTGCGGCGCGAAGAGCAGGTCGAGGTCGCCGTCCTCGGCCCACAGGTCCCCGAAGCCCGCCATGTCGATGTCCAGCATGTACCGGACGATCTGGTCGACGACTTCCCTGGGGGTGGCGGCGGGGTTCACCGCGGCGGTGGATTCGGTCATCGGTCGGTGCTCCTTGGTCTCGGTGCTCTCGGTTCGTCGTGCTGGCCGGCGGGCTCGTCGCCGAGGACGGCGATGGCCCGCTCCGGGCAGGCGGAGGCCCCCTTGCGCGCCACGTCCCGCAGCGCGTCCGCGACCTCGAACTCGCCCATCTCGTTGTAACCCGTCTCGGTGACCTGGTAGACGTCGCCGGCGAGGGCCTCGCACAGCCCGTGGCCCAGGCATCGCCCCTGGTCGACGCGGACTCTCACGGCCGCTCCCCCTTCCCCAGCGTGAGGTCGAGGTTCAGCACGCCGCGGGCGGGTGAGTAGTGGTGGACCGGGCTGGTGCCCGGTGTCAGCGCGTAGTGGGGGATCCGCGCGTGCCACTCCTCCAGCGCGATTCTGAGGATGCGGCGGGCGACGTGCATTCCGAGGCAGCGGTGCGGGCCGGCGCCGAACGCCAGGTGCCGGGTCTTCGTCCGGTCGAAGTCGACCTCGTCGGGCCGGTCGAAAGCGTCGGGGTCCAACCCCGACAGGCCCCACGACAGCAGCACCCGGTCGCCCTCGCGCAGCACCACGCCGTGCCGCTCGACGTCCCGGGTGACCAGTCGCCCGGTGGACGAGACCGGCGAGTGGCGCAGCAGTTCCTCGGCGATGGCCGGCACCTTGCCCGGGGACGCCGCGATCAGGTCCTGGATCTCCGGGTGCGCCGCGAGGTGCAGGAAGATCAAGCTGAGCGCGGCCGTCGTGGTGTCCAGGCTCGCCAGCATGGACACGAACAGGGCATTGATCACCTCGTCGCGGGTGGGCTCGCGGCCGTCGTAGGTCGTCCGGAGCATCGCGCTGATGACGTCGCGGCGCCCCTCGGTCCCCTCGGCGCGACGCCGGTCGATGGCCTCGCCGAAGAAGTCCCAGAGCGGCTGGTTCGCGGCCCGGATGTCCTCGTCGGTGCGGGCGTTGGGGATCCCCTCGCGGCGCAGCCAGGTCTTGTGGTCCAGCAGGGCCTTCAGGTGCTCGCGCCCGATGCCGAACGTGATCAGGAACGTCTCGGCGGGGAGCGCCGTGGCGAACTCGGAGACGAACTCGCAGTGGCCCTTCTCGGCGATCGGGCCGATGGAGTCGACCGCCGCCCTCCGGATCTGCGGGGCGAAGTGCTGGACGACGCCGGGGTTGAACAGGTCCGATAGCGTCTGCCGCCATTTGCGGTGCTCGTCGCCGTCCAACTGGATCGGGATCTGCTTGGCCGGGAAGACCTTGCGGTGCGGAATGCCGACCTGGGCACTGGAGAAGATCTCGGGGTTCTTGGCCGCCCACTCGATGTCCTCGTAGCGGGTGAGGATCCAGAAGCCGCCGGCCTCCTCCGAGCGCACGATCGGGGCGTGGTCCCGGATCTCGTTCCAGTGGGAGATCGGGTCCTGCTGGAGCCACGGCTGGTACAGGCTCCAGTGCGTTATCCGCTCGTCCAGCGTCTCGGGCGCCTGCGCGGCGGCCGCGCCCACCGGCTTGCTCATGGTCGGCCTCTCGTGAGGTGACGGGGAGTTCCAGCATCACGAGGGCGCCTAAGGAGATCCTTCACCTCACCTGAGCGTGACCTATGCCCGGCCTAAGGCCCCGCGCGGCCGGCGCGGGCACCCGCGACGCCCCGGGCACGCGAAGCGTCCGGGGCGTGCGAAACGTCCGAGGCATGCGAAACGTCGGGGCATGCGGACGTCCCGGGCCCGGCGGGGTCGGCCCGGGACGTTCGCGGCCCCTGGTCCCGCGCGGCCGGGCGCCGCTCCGGCCGCCCGGGTCCGGCCTCGCGGGGCGGTCGCTCCCCGTCGCCTCAGGCGAGGGAGGGCGCGGCGAGCGGAACGATCTCGGTGAGCAGCTCGTACGAGCGCAGCCGTTCGGCCGGGTCGTGCACCATGGTCAGCGCCATCAGCTCGTCCGCGCGGGTCGCGGCCAGCAGGTCGCGGACGCCGCGTCCGACGGCCTCGGGGTCCCCGACGAGGTGATGGCCGGAGCCCTCGCCGACGATCTGCCTCTCCAGCGGCGTGAACGGGTAGGCCGCCGCCTCCTCCGGGCCCAGCATCGGGCCGGACGTGCCGGTGGTGCGCAACTGGAGGCCGATGACGGTGAGCGGCCCGGCGAGCAGGCGGGCGCGCTCGCCCGTGTCGGCCACGATCACCGACGACGCGATGATCGAGTACGGCTGCTCCAGGTGCACCGAGGCCCGGAACTCCCGCCGGTAGAGGTTGAGGGACTGGACGGCGTTCTGCGGCGCGATGTGGTGCGCGAACGCGTACGGCATCCCGAGCTCCGCCGCGAGGCGGGCGCTGGCCGGACTGGACCCGAGCACCCACATCCCCGGCCGGTGCCCCGGGGCGGGCACCGCGACGGCCCCGGACCGCGGGTCCTCGCCACCGCCGCGGTCGGCGAAGTAGCCCTCAAGCTCGGCGATCTGCTGGCGGAAGTCCCCGCCGCCTCCCGCGCGGCGCAGCGCCATCGCGGTGACCGGGTCGGTTCCGGACGCCCGTCCGAGGCCGAGGTCGATGCGGGCGGGGTGCAGCGCCTCCAGCGTCCCGAACTGCTCGGCCACCACCAGGGGCGGGTGGTTGGGCAGCAGGACCCCGCCCGACCCGACCCGCAGGGTGGACGTCGCGTTCGCGAGCTCGGCGACCAGCACGGGCGGCGAGGAACTGGCGATGCTGAGGGTGTTGTGGTGCTCGGCGACCCAGTAGCGGTGGTAGCCGAGCCCCTCCACCTTGGGGGCGAGTTGGAGTGTGTCGCGGAGTGCCTGTGCCTGCGAGGATCCGTTCCAGACGGGTGCAACGTCGAGGACGGACAGCTTGATCGTGGCAGGGTGGGACAAGGCCGTGGCTCCCTTCGGTGTGATGCCCGGACCCCTCGATGGGACGTCCGGGAGTCAGTCGTCCTTCTTCGCCTTCGCCGCGGGCGTGCCCCGGAATCCGAACAGAAGGACCAGGAACGCGATGACCACGATGACCGTCGCGCTGAGGAAGCCGGTGGCGATGCCGTGGGTGAGCAGGTGGTGGGCCTGATCCTGTGGACTCGCTCCGGCCACCGGGTGCTTCGCCTCGTCGCGGACGGCCTCGCCGTAGACCGTCACCAGCACGGCGACGCCGAGCGAGGCGCCGACCTGCTGCATGGTCTGGAGCAGCCCGGAGGCCGCGCCCGAGTCCCGCGGTGACACCGAGGACAGGATGGTGACGCTCATCGGCATGAAGCACAGGCCCATACCGGCGCCCACCAGGATCAGCGGCCCGAGCACCTCGGTGGCGTACCCGCCGCCGTCGGACAGGCGGCTGAGCCAGGCCATCCCGATGAAGACCCCCACCGCGCCGGTCAGCATGAGCGGCTTGGGCCCGAACTTCGCGAGCAGCGCGGCCGAGTTGCGGGCGGTGACGATCTGGAGGACCGCCATCGGCAGGAACGCCAGCCCGGCCTCGATCGCGCTGTAGCCGTACCCGGTCTGTAGCAGCTGGGTGATGAAGAAGAACAGTCCCATCAGCGTCGCGGGGAGCAGCAGCATGTTGAGGTAGGCGGCGGCCCGGTCACGGTCGCGCAGCAGGCGGTAGGGCATGACGGGCTGCTTGGCGCGGGCTTCGACCACCAGGAACAGCGCGAGGGCGGCGACCGCGACGGCGAAGGACCCGAGGGCGACGCGGTCGCCCCAGTCCTTCTCCGCGACGCGGGTGAACCCGTAGACCAGCGCGACCATGCCGACGGTCGAGGTGACCGCCCCGGCCACGTCGAAGCGCCCGCTGTGCCGCGGCGGCTCGTTGACGAACAGCGGCGCGAGCAGCACGATCGCCACGCCGATCGGGACGTTGATGAACATCACCCACCGCCAGGAGCCGCCGGAGGTCAGCGCGCCCCCGAGGATCAGGCCGATGACCAGGCCGGAGCCGGCGATGGCGGAGTAGATGCCCATCGCCTTGTTGCGCTCGGCCTCTTCGGGGAAGTTGGTGACGATGAGGGCGAGAGTGCTCGGCCCTGCCAGCGCGGCGCCCGCTCCCTGCCCGACCCGGGCAGCCAGCAGCAGCTCCCCGGTGGTGGCGAGGCCGCCGAGCAGCGAGGCGACCGTGAACACCGCGATGCCGGCGACGAACACGCGGCGCCGGCCGAGGACGTCGCCGATCCGCCCGCCCAGCAGGAGCAGCCCGCCGAAGGTCAGCGTGTAGGCGGTGATGATCCACGCCTTGCCGGTCTCGGAGAACTCCAGGCCCCGCTGGATGTCGGGCAGGGCGATGTTCACGATCGTGCCGTCCAGGACGATCATCAGTTGGCAGGCCACGATGACCGCGAGGGCGATCCCCGGCCGGTCCCCGCGGCGGGCCGCTCCCGGGGGCCTGGTCGTCACGCTGGGCGACGACGGTGAGACGGACATCTTTCCTCCGGGTTCTCCGGGTTACAATTGGAGGGTGCCTCCGTACGGAGGCTCCCTCCACACAATACGGAGGGTACCTCCGACTTGCAACGAGAGAGCTGGAGAAAGATGAAGCCCCAGGAGACCGCCGACCCGGCGGCCCGCCCTCTCCGCGCCGACGTGCGCCGCAACCGCGAGAACCTCCTCGCCGCGGCCCGCGAGATCTTCACCTCCCACGGCGCGGAGTCGTCCCTGGAGTCGGTCGCCGAGCGCGCCGGGGTGGGCATCGGGACGCTCTACCGCCACTTCCCCACCCGCCAGGACCTGCTGGAGTCGCTGCTGGCCGACGGCTACGACCAGCTCGGCCTGCGCGCGCACGAGCTGCTGGACGACCCCGACCCCGGCGCCGCGTTCGTCACCTGGCTGGAGGCGTTCATCGCCCAGGTCACGCCCTTCCGGGGGATGGCGGCCTCGGTAGTGGTCACCATGCGCGACGAGCGCTCGGAGCTGTTCCACTCCTGCCACGCGATGCGCACAGCGGGGGCGACCCTGTTCGCCCGCGCCCTGGAGGCCGGCGCCGTCCCGCCCGGCACCGCCTTCCTGGACGTGCTGCGGCTCGCCGGCGGCATCGCCATGGCCACCGAGGGCGAGCCCGAGATGTCCCGGCGGCTCCTCGACCTGGCCGTCCACGGGGTGGTCCCAGGGGCCGCGACGGGGCCGTCACTCTAAGGTGATCTTTAGATCGCCCCTGAAGAGTGCGACATGGATTGCGAACCCGCCGGTCACGGCGCCGAAGCGCCTCCACGTCCCCCAAGGAGCCGAGATGCCCGACCCCCGGCCTCGATGGTCCACGCGACACCGCCGCCGGGTCGGCGCGTGGACGGCCGTCCCCCTGCTGCTCGGAACCGCGGCCGCGTGCGGCGGCGGATCCGAATCGGCCGCCGCGGGCGGCGACCTGACCTTCGCCGCCAGCATCGAGCCGGACTGCCTCGACCCGCAGATGAGCGGCCTCGACGTCACGGCCGTCATCGTCCGGGGCGTCTTCGACTCCCTGGTCTCCATGACCTCGGACGGTAGGTTCCATCCCTGGCTGGCCCAGCGCTGGACGGTCTCCAAGGACGCCAAAACCTACACGTTCGACCTTCGGCCCGGCGTCAAGTTCCATGACGGGACGCCCCTGGACGCCACCGCCGTGAAGGCGACGCTCGACCACGCGGTCGACCCGAAGACCAAGTCGCGGTACGCCGCCAGCCTGCTCCGGTCCTACGCCGGGGCCAGGGCCGTCGACGCGGACACCGTCGAGGTCCGGCTGTCGCAGCCGGACGCCTCGTTCCTCCAGGCGATCAGCACCGCCTACCTCGGCGTCCAGTCGCCCAAGGCGATCAGGGAGAACCCCGCCGGGCTGTGCGTGCGGCCCGTCGGCTCGGGGCCGTTCCGCTTCGGATCCTGGACGCGCAACAAGAACATCACGCTGACCGCGAACCCCGGGTACGGCTGGGGGCCGGCCACCGCGGCGCACACCGGGCCCGCGCACCTGTCCCGGCTGTCGATCGCGTTCATCCCGGAGAACGCCGTCCGCCTCGGCGCGCTCACCAGCGGGCAGGCCGACGTCATCGACGATGTGCCGGCCATGTACGTCAAGAACGTCCGGGCGTCGGGCAAGCTGCGGCTGCTGCGCGCCGAACAGACCGGCGCGGTGTTCTCCGTCTTCCCCAACACCACGCACGGCCCCCTGACGGACGAGCGGGTCCGCCTCGCGCTGATGCGCTCCATCGACCTCGACCGGCTGGTCCAGTCGGTCTACTTCGGCCAGTACAAGCGCGCCTGGAGCCTGCTCAGCCCCTCGACCGTCGGCTACTCCCGCGCGACCGAGCGGACCTGGCCGCACGATCCGGCGCTGAGCGCCAAGCTGCTCGACGCGGCGGGCTGGACGGCCCGGGACTCGGAGGGCTACCGGACCAAGGCCGGGCGGCGGCTGACCCTGCGCTGGCCCTACCTGCCCAAGCTCATGCGGGACCGGCGCGACGTCCTGGCCCAGGGCGTCCAGGCGCAGGCCAAGCAGGCGGGGATCCACATCGACCTGGTCGGCGAGGACGGCGGGGCGCTGGCCAAGGACATCCTCACCGGCAGCACGATGGACCTGTACTCGACGGGGTTCGTCCGGGCCGAGCCCGACATCCTGCGGTACTTCTTCGCGGCGGCCTGGCCTCCGGCCAAGGGCGGCGGCAACTTCTTCCACCTGAACGACCCCGAGCTGGACGGCTGGCTGCGCGCCGCGACCGCCACCACCGACCCCGCCGCGCGCGCCGGGTACTACGCCAAGATCCAGGACCGCATCCTGCGGCGCGGGCTGGCCATCCCGACCTACGTCCCCGCGCGCCTGGTCGGCACCGGCGCGCACATCAAGGGCCTCGGCTTCGACGCCAACGGCTACCCGCTGTTCTACGACGCGCGCGCCACACGGAAGGGAGAGTCGTGACCGCCGCGCGGTGGCTGGTCCGGCGGCTGCTGCTCACGGTCGTGGTGATGCTGGGCGCGGCGACGGTCGCGTTCGCCGGGCTCCAGCTCACCCCCGGGGACCCGGCCCGCGTCATCCTCGGCTCCACGACCCCGAGCCCGGAACAGGTCGAGCAGGTGCGCCACGAGCTGGCCTTCGACCGGCCCGTGCCCGTCCAGTACGGGCTGTTCATCGGCCGCCTGGCCAAGGGCGACCTCGGCCGCTCGTACCAGCTCAGGGAGCCGGTCGGGGCGCTGATCGGCGACCAGGCGTGGTCCTCGGCCCTGCTCGCCCTCACCGGCTTCGCGACCGCGCTCACGGCGGCGACGGTGCTCGCCGTGGCGACCGCCGGGAGACGGCCGGCACTGCGGCGCCTCTCGATGGGGCTGGAACTGATCGCCATCTCCACCCCGGGGTTCTGGGTCGGGGCGCTGCTGCTCACCTTCTTCGCCTTCCGCTGGCACCTCTTCCCCGTCGCGGGAGGGTCGGGGCCGGAGGCGCTCGTCCTTCCTTCGGCCACCCTCGCGCTGGGCCTGGTCGGCGTGTACGCGCAGGTGATGCGCGAGGGAATGGAACGCGCCCTGGACGAGCCGTTCGTGCTCACCGCCCGCGCTCGCGGCGGCGGGGAGACCTCGGTCCGCCTCAGGCACGCGCTGCGGCACGCCCTCATCCCGCTGATCACGATCTCGGGATGGAGCGTGGGCGCGCTGCTCAGCGGGGCCGTGGTGGTCGAGACCATCTTCAGCCGCCAGGGCATCGGAAGGGTCATGGCGGCGGCCATCGCCAGCCGCGACCTGCCGGTGGTCACCGGCGTGATCCTCCTGTCGGCACTGGCGTTCTCACTGATCAACATGGCAGTCGACGGCCTCTACCGGATCGTCGACCCGAGGCTGAGGGAGTCGGCCCTGTGACGGAACGGATCCTGACCGCGGCGGAGGTTCTCACCGGCACCCCGGGAGAGGTGATCCCGGACGGGGCGGTCCTCATCCGCGACGGGCTCATCGAGGACGTGGGGCCCGCCGCCGACGTGACCGCCCGCGCGGCGGCCGGGACGCCCCGGGCGTCCTTCCCGGGCGCCCGCATCCTGCCCGGCCTGATCGACGTCCACGTCCACCTGGTGTTCGACGGCGGCGACGACCCGGTGGGCGCCCTGGCGGCCACCGACGACGCCACCCTGACGCTGGACGTCGCCGAACGGGCCCGGCGGCTGCTGGACGTGGGCGTCACGACGGTCCGCGACCTCGGCGACCGGGGCGGCATCGCGGCGCGGCTGCGCGACGCGGTCAACGCCGGGACGATCCCGGGCCCCCGCGTCCTCACCTCCGGCACGCCGATCACGGTGACCGGCGGGCACTGCTCGTTCCTCGGCGGGCAGGCCGACGGCGCGGAGCAGGTGCGCGCCCTGGTGCGGCGGCTGGCCGAGGACGGCGTGGACGTCATCAAGATGATGGTGACGGGCGGGCACCTCACCGAAGGCGGCCCGTCGAGCTGGGAACTCCAGTACACCGCCGAGGAGGTCGGGGCCGCCGTCGAGGAGGCGAGCCGCTTCGGCCTGCGGGTGGCGGCCCACGTGCACAGCAGGGAGGGCGTCGAGATCGCGCTGGCGGCGGGGGCGCACACGCTGGAGCACTGCACGCTCCTGACCGAGGCGGGCCCGGCGGCGGGCCCCGACGCCGACGAGAAGCTGATCAGGACCATCGCGGAGAAGGGCGTCTTCGTCTGCCCGACCTTCCACGGGGGCATGGGGGCGCTGGAGGCCCGGTTCGGCGCGGACGTCCTGCGTCCCTGGCTGGACATCCGCCGCCACCAGCACGAGCAGGGGGTCCGGCTGGTCGCCGGGACGGACGCGGGGATCACCGGCGTGCAGGTCGAGGAGTACGCCGAGGGGCTGCGCTGGCTCGGACGCGCCGGGCTGCCCGCCGACGCGGTCATCGCGATGGCCACCTCCGTCGCGGCCGACGCCCTGGACCTCGGCGGCAGGACGGGCCGGCTGCGCCCCGGCCTGGACGCCGACCTCATCGTCGTCGACGGCGACCCCCTCGCCGACCTGTCGGTGCTGCGGCACCCACGGCTGGTGGTCGCGCGCGGCCGGTTCCACCTCCCGCGTGCCGAGGAAAGCCTGCCATGGGAATGAGCGCACTGTCCCGCACCGCGTGGACGGCGGTCCCGCCGCGCCGTCGGTGGGCCTGGACGGCGGGACCGGGGGTGTGCGCCGCGGCCGCGGTGCTCGCGCTCATAGCGGTCGCCGTCCTCTGGCCGGACCTGCTCGCCACCCACCCGCCGGACCAGGGCGGCACGGTCGACGTGCTCGCCCCGCCCAGCCTCGACCACCCCTTCGGCACCGACCAGCTCGGCCGGGACGTCTACAGCCGCGTCGTCCACGGCGCGCGGCCGTCCCTGACGATCGGGCTGGGCGCCACCGCCATCGCCGTCCTCGCCGGGTCGCTCCTCGGGATGCTCGCCGCGGCCGGCGGCCGGATCGCGGACGAGCTGATCATGCGCGTCTCGGACGTGTTCCTCGCCTTCCCCGGGCTGCTGCTCTCGCTGCTCGTCGTCGCGATCCTCGGGACGGGGACGGTCAACGCCACGCTGGCGATCGGGGCCTCCCTGACCCCCGGCTTCGTGCGGCTGGCCCGCGGGCAGGCGCTGGTCGTGCGGAACTCCGACTACGTCCGCACCGCGATCACGCTGGGGCAGCGGCGGGCGGCCATCCTGCGCCGCCACGTGCTCCCCAACGCCCTGCCCCCGCTGCTCGTGCTCGCGATGATCAACGTGGGGACCGCCATCATCGCCGGCTCCTCGCTGAGCTTCCTCGGCCTCGGGCCGAAGCCGCCGACCCCCGAGTGGGGCGCGATGCTGTCGGAGGGGCGCGACTTCCTGGGGATCGCGTGGACCATCGCGGTCTTCCCGGGACTGGCGCTCACCTCGACCGTCCTCGCCGTCAACGTCGTCGGCAGGTGGCTCCAGCGACGGTTCGAAGGGAGGCTCCCGAGTGCGGGGTGACCAGGGCACCGACCCGAAGGACGCTCCTCCCGCGGAGGGGGGCGCCCTGCTCGCCGTCGAGAACCTCCGTGTCTCCTTCGGTTCCGGCGGGAGCCGCGTGGACGCCGTCCGCGGCGTGGGTTTCACGCTGCGGGCCCGGGAGTGCCTGGCCGTCGTCGGCGAGTCGGGCTCCGGCAAGAGCGTGACGGCGCGGGCGCTGCTCGGGCTCGCCGGGCCGGGCTCCTCGGTCGCGGCGGGACGGCTGGAACTGGAGGGCGAGGACCTGACCCGCGCGGGCGACCGCCGCTGGAGGGAACTGCGCGGGCGCCGGATCGGCATGGTCCTCCAGGACGCGCTGTCGTCGCTCGACCCCGTGCGGACGGTCGGCGCGGAGATCGGCGAGACGCTCCGCAACCACCGCACCGTCCCCCGGCAGGCCCGCCAGGATCGGGTGGTCTCGCTCCTCAAGCGGGTCCACGTGCCGGATCCCGGGCTGCGCGCCCGCCAGTACCCGCACCAGCTTTCGGGAGGGCTGCGGCAGCGCGCCCTCATCGCCTCGGCCGTGGCCGCCGACCCCGCCGTCCTCATCGCCGACGAGCCGACCACGGCGCTGGACGTGACCGTTCAGGCCCAGATACTCGACCTGCTGACGGCGATGAAGGCGGCCGGGACCGCCGTCCTGCTGATCAGCCACGACCTGTCGGTCGTGGCCAGGTTCGCCGACCGCATCGCCGTCATGTACCAGGGCGCGTTCGTGGAGGAGGGACCCGCCGAGGACGTACTGGGGTCGCCGGCCCACCCGTACACGCGGCGGCTGCTCGCGGCGGTCCCCGGCGTCCGCCGCCGGGGCGCGCGGCTCGCGCCGTCCGAACCCGGCGGCGACCTCGCGGGCATCACCACGGCGTGCGGCTACGCGCCCCGGTGCCCGCTGGCGGAGGCGCGATGCCGCGAGCATGTCCCGCCCCTGGTGGCGATCGGGCCCGCCCATGGCGCCCGGTGCT
Organism: Actinomadura litoris; assembly: GCF_009733595.1. GTDB lineage: Bacteria > Actinomycetota > Actinomycetes > Streptosporangiales > Streptosporangiaceae > Spirillospora > Spirillospora litoris. The sequence goes on from NZ_WOFH01000008.1 coordinate 202,971, forward strand.
GGCGGACGGACGACGAGGAACCCGCCCAGACGCTCGACACGGCGGTCACCGGCCGCGGGCGCCGCGACGAGGCGGTGATCGAGGTGAGCGGCCTCACCAAGGCGTTCCGCGGCCCGGACCGCCGCCACCGCCCCGCCGTGGAGGGCGTCTCGCTCACCGTGCACGCCGGGGAGACGCTCGGCGTCGTGGGCGAATCCGGGTCGGGCAAGAGCACGCTCGCCGCCCTGGTCATGGGACTGCTGGAACCGGACGACGGAAGCGTGCGCTTCCTCGGGGAACCCTGGTCGCGCGTGCCCGAGCCGTCCCGGCGGTCCCGGCGCGGGCGGATCCAGCTCGTCCACCAGGATCCGCTCGCCTCCTTCGACCCCCGCTACACCGTCGAGCGCATCGTCGGGGAGGCGCTCGGCTCCCCCGGCAGGCGCGCCGTGCGGCGGCGCCGCGACCAGATCACCGAGCTGCTCCACCGGGTCGGCCTGGACCCGGCGCTGCTCACCCGGCATCCCCGCGAGCTGTCCGGAGGGCAGCGCCAGCGGGTGGCCATCGCCCGCGCCCTCGCGCCCGGGCCGGACGCGATCGTGTGCGACGAGCCGGTCTCCGCCCTCGACGTGTCGGTGCAGGCGCAGATCCTCGACCTGTTCGTCGACCTGCGGGACGAGCTGGACGTCGCGCTGCTGTTCATCTCGCACGACCTCGGCGTGATCCACCACATCAGCGACCGGGTGATCGTGATGCGGGAGGCCGTGGTCGTGGAGGCGGGGCCGGTCGAGCAGATCTTCCGGGACCCGCGGCACGACTACACGCGCTCCCTCCTGGCAGCCGTCCCGCGACCGGAGGCCCGCACGGACACCACACCGACGCACTGAGCCGGATGCGAACGCCGCCGGGCTCGTGGAGCCGTCAAGGGCGCGACGTGGGGCCCGCACGCGGGCGCGGCGGCCCGGCGGGCGCGGTCAGGTACCCGGTCAGCACCTCGGCGACCGCGTCCAGATGGTCCTCAAGGTAGAAGTGGCCGCCGGGGAAGACCCGCACGTCCACGGGGATCGCCGAATGGGCGGCCCAGGCGCGGGCCTCCTCGATCGTCGTCAGCGGATCGGCGTCGCCGACCAGGACCACGATCGGGCAGCCCGGTTCGGGGCCGGGCGGGCGGCGGTACCGCTCGATCGCGGTGTAGTCCGCGCGCACCACCGGCAGGATGAGCTCGCGCAGCTCCGGGTCCCGCAGCAGCCGGGAGTCGGTGCCGCTCAGCCGCTCCAGCTCGGCCAGCACACGCTCGTCGTCCCCGGCGTGCACGTTCTCCGGACGCACCCGCGAGGGCGCCCGCCGCCCGGACACGAACAGCGTGTGCGGCCGGGTCCCCGACCGGTGCTCCAGGAGCCGGGCGACCTCGTAGGCGACGGTCGCCCCCATGCTGTGCCCGAACAGGGCGAGCGGGCGGTCCGCCGGCTCGCCGCCCAGCGCCTCGGCGACGTGCCCGGCCAGGGTGGCGATGTCGGTGACGGGCGGCTCCCGGCGCCGGTCCTGGCGCCCCGGGTACTGCACGGCGAGCACCTCGACCTCGGGCGCGAGCCACGCGGACAGCGCGTGGTAGCCGCTCGCGGAGCCCCCCGCGTGGGGGAGGCACGCGAGCCGCACCCGCGCCTCCGGCGCGGGATGGTAGCGCCGCAGCCACAGCTCCCCGGCACCGCTCATACGGCGGGCCGGACGTCGAGGACGTCGGCCGCCGCCAGAACGGACCGTTGCATCTCGCGCAGGTGCCTACCGGGCTCCAGGCCCAGTTCCTTGTTCAGGGCGGCGCGGGCGGACTGATACACCGCCAGCGCGTCGGCCCGGCGCTCGGACCGGTACAGCGCGAGCATGAGCTGCCGGTAGAACGCCTCGTGCAGGGGATGGTCCTGGATGAGCTCGTGCAGCAGGCTGACCATCTCACGGTGGCGGCCCAGCCGCAGGTTCGTCTCCACGAGCATCTCGTGGCACTCCAACCGCACCTCGTCCAGCCATATCGCGAACCCATTGATGATCGGCCCCTCCCGCAGCTCGCTCAGCGCCGGCCCCCGCCACAGGCCGAGGGCGGACTCGAACGCCCTGCTCGCGAGCTCGTACTCGTCCCGCCGCATGTGCTGGCGGCCTTCGCGGACGAGGCGCTGGAACTCGTGCAGATCCAGCTCGTCCGACCCGGTGCGCAGAACGTAACCCGGGGTGCGGGTGACGATGGGACCCGCGGTACCCGTCCGCCCGGTCAGCAGCTTGCGCAACTGGGACACGTACACGTACAACGCCGCGGTGGCGCGCCGCGGCCGGGAGCCGCCCCACATCTCGGTGACGAGCTGATCGACCGACACCACCTGGTCCGCCCGGATGAGGAGCGCCGCCAGGACGACCTCCATCTTGGGAGCGGTGACCGCCAGACTCTTCCCGCCGTCGGTCACAGAAAGAGAGCCAAGCACCTCGTATCGCAAGTCTCCTCCGTAGGACGAGCCCACATCCGGCGACACCGGACCACCGAATCGGAGCACCAGGATTACAGGGGGGAGGGAGACTTTCGTCAGAGAAAATACGTAAATCAAACATAAGCAATGCTACGGATGGCCGCCACCGGCCGCCCTAAGGCCGTCTTTAGCTCTCCGGCCGACCATGGCGGAAGGCTACCGCTGACGACCCCCGCGGAGGACGACGATGGCGGCCAACGGTATCAGGCCCCTGAACGGGTCGTGTCGTGCCCTGCCGTGGCCCCCGTCCACCGCCTCGGCACCCACGACGCCGCGGCCCGCTTGTACCACCGGGGTCAGTACGGACGGCTCGCGGCGGCCGACGTCCCGAGCCGCGACATCCCCCTGTGAATCCGTCCCGCAACCAGGAGGTCCGATGCCCAGCGCCCGAAGCGACGCCTCCGTCGGCGACACGGTCGAGGTCACCCTCGTCGGCGGCCCGCTGGAAGCCCCGGAACGCGCACGCGTCCCCCTCACGACGGTGCGCGAACGCAAGGTCAAGGTCCCGCGCCACGGCGGTTACGAACACTACGAGCTGGTCGACGCGAAGGACGGCGCGAGCGACACCGTCTTCGAATGGACCATGCGCACGACGATCGCCGAATAGACGTCCCCAGCCCATGAGGCCGAACCGCCCGCGAGGACGCGCACAGGAGGGTATGAAACGAAAGCGAGAACACTGTTCTGATAGGGGACCAGCGGACTCCTGATATGGGAAACCGGTACCGGCCGGCGTCCGGGGCCGCCCGCGAATTGGTCACGGTCCGGACCCGCTCAGCGGACGGATGGTCACCCCGTACCGGACAGGGTCACGCCGCACGTGCGGCTGGCGTTCGTCAACGACGAACAGACCCTTCCACGAGTCAGTCCGCGATCGGGACCGTTGCGGGGCGCCACCCCAGGGCGGGGGCCACCAGGGCGCGGGCGTCGTGCAGGATCTGGCGGTAGTCGTGCTCGCTGAACTCGTAGGGCAGTTCAAGGCGCAGCTCGGTCACCTCGGCCGCGGCGATGTCGGCGCGCAGCCGGTCGACGATCTCCTCAGACGGGCCGACGAGGTCGGGAGCGAAACGGACGCGCTGCTCGCCGTGGACGGTGAGCGTGCGCTCGTGCCTGCTCGCCTCGTACTCGCGGTAGCGCCGGCGGGTCGCCGCGGCCGCGCCGTCGAACGGGACGATCACCCTGCCGAGCGCGACCCTGCCGGGACGTCCGGGCGGCAGCAGATCCCGGTACAGGGCGATCTGCTCGCGCTGCTGGTCGGCATGAGCGTCGGGGCCTTCGCCCTGGACGATGTTGCCGGTCAGCAGGTTCAGCCCGTTCCGCGCCGCCCAGCGGACCGAGCGCGGGCTGGTGCCGCCCAGCCAGGAGCGGTCGAGGAGGCCGGGGCTGTGCGGCTGGAGCCGAGGGCGCTGCACGGCGCCCGGGGAGCGGATGACGGTGTCGGGCCCGCCGAGGTACTCGCCGCGCAGGTTCTCCAGGACCCTGCCGATGCGCCCGTAGGACAGGTCGTACTCGCGCCAGTCACCGTCGTGGACGAGGTCCGCGAGCAGCGCGGCGTGCGGCATCCCGGTGCTGAACCCGGCCTGGAGCCGTCCCCGCGACAGGACGTCCACGGTCGCCAGGTCTTCGGCGAGGCGGAACGGGTTCTCGTAGCCGATCGGGATGACGCCGGTACCGAGCTCGATTCGGTGGGTGCGCTGCGTGGCGGCGGACAGGAACACGGCGGCGGACGAGACGCCGTGCTCCAGGTGCCGCTGCCGGATCCACGCGCCGTCGTAGCCCTCGGCCTCGCCGTACTCGAAGAGCCGGAGCGTCGCCTCCAGCCCGGAGTAGGGGTCGTCGTCGGGGTAGTTGCCGGGCGTCAGGAAGGACAGCGAGGAGATCGGCATGTCAGGCGCGCTCGTACGGGATCTTCTCGCCCGCCTCCACGGCCACCGGCAGCCGGTTCTCCGGCGGCGGCAGCGGGCAGGTGGCGAGGTCGGTGTAGGCGCAGGGCAGGTTGGTGGCGCGGTTGAAGTCGAGCGTGACCACGCCGTCCGGGCCCGGGGACAGGCGCAGGGACCGGTTCGCGGCGTAGGTGGTGACGCCGGACGTCGCGTCGGTGAACAGCACGGTCAGGCTGCCGGGCTCGTGACCGGGGAAGACGGTGAGGCTCAGCTCGTACCCGTCCAGCTCGAACCGGACGCTGCCGGGGGCGTCGTAGACGTGTTCGATGCCGTCCACGACGGCGCCGACCGTGGTGGGGCGCGGCACGTCGAACGGGACGTAGCGCCCGGTCACCGCCCAGCGCGGATCCGGCTCGTAGGCGGGCGTGCCGCGGAAGGACGTACGCAGCGGGTTGCCTGGATGGCGGGGACGGACGACGTCGTACCCGCCGCGCCTGGCCACCTCGATCACCGCGTCGCCCCAGCGAGCGAACACGCCGCCGCGTTCCGGGATGACGCCGAAGTGATGTGCGCCGCGCACGGTCTCGCCGTCCACGACGAGTTCCTCCCCTTCGTCCAAGACGACGACGGGGCCGCCAGGGCCGGTGGTCCAGGAGCCGGGTCCATCGGTGAAGGTCTGCGGCTCGGCGTCCAGCCAGTGCAGGCCGGTGATGGCGAGAAAGCCGTGCTCGTCGGCCAGCTGTTCCTCGTGGGCGGCGTGCCATGCGCGCCACTGTTCGGCGAACGCCTCGGTCTCGGCGGACGCCGTGCTGTGAACGGTCATCACGAATCCTCCGTTGCCTGTGCCCGCCGCCCCGGAATGGCGGCGAGCAGTTCACGCGTGTAGTCGTGGGACGGGCTGCCGAAGATGTCGGCGACCGGCCCCTGCTCCACGGCCCGCCCGTCCATCATGACCACGACCGTGTGCGCGATCTGCCGGACGACGGCCAGATCGTGGGAGATGAACAGGTACGCGACGCCCCTGCGGGCCTGTGGTTCCGCGAGCAGTTCCAGGACCGGGGCCTGCACCGACACGTCCAGGGCGGAGACCGGCTCGTCGCACACCACCGGGTCGGGTTCGAGCGCGAGGGCGCGGGCGATCGCGACCCGCTGCCGCCGGCCGCCCGACGGCTCGGCGGGCCTGCGGCCCAGCACGGCGGACGGGAGCGCCACGCGGTCGAGCAGCTCCCTCGCCCGCGCGGCACGGTCACCGACCCGGAACGCGCGCGACGGCTCGGTGATGATCTCCGCGATCGAGAACCGGGGGTCGAGCGAGGCGTACGGGTTCTGGTGCACGAGCTGGGCGCGACGCCGGAACGCACGCGGCGCCGCGCCCTTCACGGCGGTGACGTCCTGGCCGTCGGCGACGATCCGTCCCGACGTCGGCTGGACGAGCCGCAGCAGCAGGCGGGCCGTCGTCGACTTTCCCGATCCCGATTCGCCGACCAGGCCGAGGGTCCGTCCCCGTTGGACGGCGCGGCTGACGTCGTTCACCGCGCGGACGGACCGCGGGGCGCCCCCGCCGGTGCGCGGGAGCGGGAACTCCTTGACGAGGTGCTCGGCCGACGCCCTCGGGCGCCGCTCGTCAACGACCGTCATCCCCGCGTCCCGCTCAGGTACCCGATGCCCAGGGTGACGAGCGGGCCGAGGCGGGGGATGGCGTCATTGCTGCCCACCTGCCGCGGGTCGACGCAGCCCGTGTCGGAGCCGACGGCGAAGGTGAGCGTTCCCCCGTCCTTCGGCGTGCCGGACCCGTCGCCCGAGGCGCCGGCCAGCACGGCCGCGGATGCCGCGTGCTTCGATGTTCCCACTGAATGGCCCTCCCTTGGTCGTGCCCCGTGGACGGTGGAACGCTATCCGATAATATCTATTCAAAAAGTAGGAAATATCTCGGCGCTGGTCAACGCGGCGTCGACCCCCGAGCCCGCCGCCGGTGCCCGACCGGCCCCGGCTTCCAGGCGTCAGCCAGCGGTTCGGCGGACCTGCCGGCGACCGCAGAGAGGGTCCGCCGGGCAGACTGCCACGCCGAAACCCGGAGTCCGGACGGGGATCACCTGCCCGGGCTCCGGCAAGCAGGCGCGGTTCAGCGGTAGAGGACAACCGGCCCGATCGCCGGATACGCCACCGCCGCGCTCCCGTTGATCGCCAACGCACGCGCCGCCCTGGCAGCCGTCACCGCCGTCCTGGACATCAGCGCCGACACCGCCGCCCGCCACGACCACTCCTGAGCACTCAACCGACGTCCCGAGCGCTAGATGTACTTGGCCATGATCTTGGTAACACCTGACCGGTAGGTGTTTGATCAGTAAGAAGACCTCCGGGCGTAGTGGAGTTGCTCGCTTCACCGGCACCGGAGGTCTTCGATGGGCACGCTAACGCCCGACTGGCGTCTCATGGCAGATGCCTGCTGGTTCGCCGTGTCGTGTTCGACCGGCGTCCGGTCGCGCTGGTGGCCGCCGAACTCGGGGTGTCGCGTCAGTGTGCGCATCGGTGAGTGCGCCGGTACCGCGGCCAGGGCTGGGACGGGTTGGCCGAGCGTCGCAGTGGTCCCCGCGCATGCCCGTCCCGGACGCCGGCACAGGTCGAGGAGCGGGTGCCGGCCGCCTGACCACATCGCGGGGGCGAAGGGGTGCCGGCCCGGACCATTTAGACCTTGACGACGAGAAACTCGATGACGCCTGGGCGCGCACTGTTCACCGAGGAGACCCGTGTCGAGTTCCCGATGGCCCGGCACGAGGGCGTCGAGGGGCTGGCGGCCTGGACTCCGGCTGGCTGGATTGTCGGTAGTCGTTGTCGACAAGCTGACCGAGCCCATGCAGCGGTCCCGGGCCCTCGGTTTTTCGGCTCGCACGATCGAGGAGTTCGGCCAGCGCGGGCTGCTCGATGAATTGGGCGAAATCGAAACCACACCCATCGGTCATTTCGGCGGGCCGCCCATCGACTATCGCATCATCGAGCCCTGTGCTCCGCCGCGGAAGGCGCGGACGCCCTGTTCCTTTTACTGGCCGGCGATCTGCTCGGCGGCGGCGCGCCCGCGACCGAGGTGCTCGACGTGGCGGGGGCGGACGGTGTGCGCCGCGTGGTGCTGCTCTTCTCCCAGATCAACGCCACCCGCCCGGACGCCCCCTCATACGCTCGGCTGCGGGAGTTCGAGGAGGCCGTACGGTCCTCCGGCCTTGACTGGACGATCCTGCGGGCGGGCGGCTTCGCCTCCAATGCCCACGCCTGGGCGGAGAGCGTCCGCCGGCAGCGGACGGTGGTCGCCCCCTTCGGCTCCGTGGCACTGCCGGTCGTGGACCCGGCGGACATCGCCGAGGCAGCCGCGATGGCGCTGCGCGACGAGGGCCACGCCGGGCAGACGTATGAGCTGACCGGCCCGACCGCCATCACACCGCGCTGCCAGGCCGCGGCACTCGGCGAGAAGGTGCGGTTCGTGGAGCTGACTCGCGAACAGGCGCGCGAGCACATGGCGCTGTTCATGCCCGAGCCTGTCATCGACGGCACCCTCGACATCCTGGCCGAGCCACGCCCCGAGGAGCAGCGGGTCAGCCCCGACATCGAGAAACTCCTCGGCCGTCCTGCGAACGCCTTCACGGACTGGGCGGCCCGCAACCGTCCACACCTTCAAGTAGCCGTCGCCGCCACACCGTAGACCCTGCCCCGGACCCGCTGAAGCCCCCGTCGCGGGCCCGGGGCGGACATCGCCCGACGCAGGCTTCGGCCATCCGCTCGCTGGACCTGTTCCTAATCGGTAGGCGACCAATCGGCACTCCCTGCCGGTCACCTGCCCAGAGGCCTACACACCCCGCCGCCCCGCGCAGGTCGGCGGAGTGTCGGGAACCTCCTGAACTCGACTCCCACTCACCGGCGATCGGAGTCCCGGGATCGGGCTGCGAAGATCAGCCGAGCGTGAACATCCCGACGCGGATACGGCGCCGGCTGGGAGGATGCGTCCCATGGAGGATTTGCGGGACGCCGAGCGCCGACTTCAGACCGCGCAGCTCGCTGGTGATGTCGAGGCGCTGGATCGGCTGCTGGATGATCGGCTGATCTTTACCTTCGGCGCGAACGTCCACACCAAGGCGGACGATTTGGAGCTGCACCGTACTCGGGCGCAGGTGGTGACGAGGGTGGCCGAGGAGGAGTTGACCGTGCTCGCCGATGGGCGCACCGGCGTGACGTGGTTTCTCGGCACCGTCGAAGGGACCCTCTCCGGGGCGCCGTTCGCGGCCAGGATGCGCTACACCCGTACCTGGCTGCACGACGATACCCACGGCTGGCGAATCATCGCCGCGCACGCCAGCACGACCGATTGACATAGCCGACACGTCGCAGGGCGAACCGTCGCACAACGATAGACGGCGGTAAGAGGCTGTGTTCGACCCATGCGGCGCTAGCCGTATCGAAAGCGCAGTGTCGGTCATGACGGTCTTGGGGGTGGGGCGCCGTCGACGGTGAGGATGGCGTCCAGGATGAACAGCGCGTCCCGCAACGTGCCCGGGACCTCCGCACGCGCGGCACATCGCCCGTGCGGGAAACGACCAAGGGGCTGGGCTTCTTCTTCATCTATGGCTCACGCTGACCTGAACGGCGCTCACGGCCCGGACGGGCTTCGACGCGGGGGCGTTGGACGCCAGGTGAGCGCGTGTAACCAAGGGTGCGGCGCCTCCGGCCGGTTTCGGGCCGTGGGCCGGGGCGTCGCCGGTGGCGGCGAGGAAGACGACTGCGCCGAGCGCGGTGACGGCCGCACCGAGCATGGTGTGGAACCGGGCCCGCCGCAGTTGCGCACGCACGTGCCAAGCGTGCGTCAGCTCCATGACCCCCCTCGATCGCTGCTGGATCATCTCGACGGCGGTGCGGGCCTGCTCGATCTTGGCGCTGATGACCTCCCGCCGGGCGGGGTCCTGTTCGGTGGCCAGCGCGGCGGCGAGGTTCGCCGCGACGGTCCGGTGGAAGGCCAGCGCGGTGCGCAGGTCGGCCACGCTCGTCCCATAGGGGCCGTAGAAGGCCCCGGGCTCGCGGGCGATGCGTTCTCTCAGACCTTTCAGCTGCGGCTCTTGGTCCAGGGACGAGGGGAGGGTGAGGGGCGGGATCAGTGCGTCAGCAGTGTGCCAGATCGCCCAGCCCACCCCGAGCAGCCCGATGACCAGCCCCGTGTAGGCGAGGGCCGCGTCTGCGAAACCGTGGACTTTGCCCGCCGCCGTGAGCGGCCCGCCGCCGAGGAGGGCCGCGCCGACCGCCGCCGAGGCGGCCAGGATCCATTTCGCGGTCGCCCGCATGTCCTGGACGGAGTCCAGGGGCGCCGGTGGGCCGGAGGTTGCCGGCCTGAACTCGGGTGGCGGCGTCGGAAGGGTCACCGTTCGTGCTGCGCGCCCGGAGCGGCGTGCTTGAAGATCGGCATCGCCGCGAGCCCGTCGTCCTCGGGCGGCCGGTACGGCGCCCACGCGGTGCCGTCGAAAGCCTCCAGGGTGCCGTCGTCACGGAACCGGATCTCGCCTGGCTCCGGCCCTGGCTCCGCGTCGCTCATAGCTCTACGGTAACTGCTTTTTCGGTAGGGGAAAGGGAGAAATATCGGACCCGGCACCGAATCATGAGCGGCAGGTGCCCGCCGGACCGGGCTGGTGCTCAGGGTGGTCGCAGTCGTGGTGCTCGGCGGCGAGGTCACGAGCCGCCTTCACGGCTCTGCGGAAGGCCGCCTCGAACGCGGCGGGATTGGAGGTGAGGGTGGCGACGATGCGGTCAAGATGGACGCCTTCGGTCCGGCCGGTCGCCTCGACGAGGTCGGTCGGTGTTGCGGGGAGGGCCGCGAGCCCCGAGACCAGGTTGCCCGCCATGCCGCGAATTGAGGCGTCGAGGAATCCACTGCCCATGAGGTCGTGGAGAATGGTTGCGGCGAGGTGGTGAGCGGCAGCCGCGGGCAGGTCACGCGCCTGTGTGAGGATGAGGCCGTAGTTGTGATGCGTGACGGCAATGGCGGGAGCGTCGTTGTAGGGATACTGGGTGCGAAGGGCGTCGCCGCAGAGGAGCAGGGCGGTGTCGATATGGCCGCGTGCTTTTTCGACCGCTGCCAAGGAGGCGAGCACGGCACCGAGCTTGCGCAGGTCACCATGGTTTTCGTAGAACTCGCGGCCATCCCGCAAGAGGGCCAGGGCCTCGTCGGTACGACCGAGCCGCATGAGCGGAAAGTACCGGTCCGTCCGATGATCTGTCAGCTCGTAGGGTAGCGCTTTGTGCTCACCGAAGTTGTCGATCAAGCGGTCTGAGTAGCTGAGAGCTCGTTCCCAGTCGCTGGAGGCGTTGGCGGCCTTGAAGCCGATGCCCAGGAGTTTCACGCGATCGCGCCAGAGGGCTTCGGACTCTCCGCCGGTGGACTGCTGAGCGCCGACCCGGGCGAGGAGCCCTTCGACATCGGTGAGGACCTGCTCGTACCGTCCCTGCGCGGCGGTGATCTGGAGCGTCTCGATCTCGATGGAGAGCTGCACCTGTGGTCCGCGGCCGGCTCGGCGCGCGTATTCGGGAAGCTCGGCATAGACGCGAAGTGCCTCGGCCAGGCGGCCGGCCCTGTGCTGTCCTCGCCCCAGATCCCCGGCCACGATGTAGGCGAGGTCGTCTCGCCCCGCGGACACGGCGTCGGCCAGGAGCCGTTCGAGTTCGGTGAGGGCCGCCGGCGGGTCGATGTGCGTGACCACTCTGGTCAGCGAGTGACGGGCGAGCAGTTGATCGTCGGTGCCCGCGGTGGCGGTGACCAGGCGGCGGGCGAAGGGCAGCAGAGTGGCGACCATGGCGGGTGTGGGGTTGAGGTTCATGATGACGGCCAGCAGGAACCGCGCATCGTCCAACCGGCCGGTGCGCATGAGGTAGGGCAGCGCGCAGGCGGCGGCGACGAACGCGACGCGATTGTTCTCCTCGTCCAGTCGCTCGCTTTGTGAGGCCCGGTAGAGGCTGCTCCAGTAGTCCGCCGCCTCGGTGTCCGCGGCGGCCCGCAAGCCTGGTGGGCTCTGTTGGACGATGGTGGCGGCGATGAGCGGGTGCACGCGCGCGACGGCCACCTTCCCGTTGGCGGGGTTCTCGGTAATGGCGATCAGGGCGCGGCGGGCCAGGGAGCGGAGGAGCGCGTCCGAGTCGGGGGCCTGGCCGGGGAGATCGACCCGGCGCCATGTCGCCGGCCAGGCGTAGGGCAGAACGCCGAAAAGGAGGCCGTTCGTCCGGTCTTCTTCTTCCAGGGCGCAGAGGAACTGGAGGAAGATCCGCTCGGGCTCGGGCAGCCGACCGGCGATCGCCGACGTCCACGCGGTCAGAACGGCCGTGAAGCCTTCGTCGGGCGACACCGTCCCGCCGTGGGTGAAGAGTTCACCCAGACGAGCGGCGCGGTGTTCCCAAGCGGTGCCGGCATCGGCGAGCAGGGCGTTCAAGGAATCCAGGTCGTCGGCGTGAGCCGCGGCGAGTTCCAGAAGCTTCGGGTGCCCCTGCGCCATGGTGAGTACGCGGGCCGCTGCCGTGCGTCCCCTCCCGGCTGAGAGCCCGGGTGCTCGGCCGTCCATCAGCGCACGGAGGGGAGGGAGATCACGAGCGAGCAGGACGGCCTCATCACGCGACAGCGCGTGCACGGCCGCGACGTGGAGTTCGGTGCCGCGCAGGGATCGCCGGGTCGTGACGATCAGCTTGGACCGGCCCCGGCGGGCGACGAAGGCGTGCAGAACCCGTCCCCATCGCGGGTCCTGCCAGTCTCCGCCATCGCCGAGAAGGGATTCCGCGTTGTCTACGACGACGAGGACACGCGCGTGCTCGGCGATTCCAGCCAGCATCGACAGGGCCTGCTCCAGCCGCTCCTCCTCGTCCAGGAGGTGGACCAACCGCACATCGGGGAGCACAGCCTCCAGCGCGGCGACGAAACGCGGAAGCGCGTCGGAGATATCCGCACCTTCGGCCGGGGCCGTGAACCACACGAAGGCGGAAAACGTGTCCGCGTGGGTGTGGGCGAGTTCCAGAGCGCAGGTGGTCTTCCCCGCCCCGGCCATCCCATGCAGGACGACCCCGGGCACACCGCTCTGCGGCGCCAAGGCCGCACTGGCCCCGGACATGACCGACACGCGGCCGACGAACCTCTCCGGCAGCTCCGGAAGCCCCGCGGCCTCATGCGCGGGATGGTAGGAGCCCGAAGGCGCGTGGACGGTGGTGGCGGCGCCAGGCGGGCTGAAGATGGCGGGGGTGGCCACCGACAGCGCGGGGCGTCCCGCGGTCGGCGGCACCGTCACCAAAGCGGGCAGTGCCCGCGCGAGGGCGCCGGGCAGGCTCCGCCCCCCGCCGATGACCTGCTCGTACACGGATGCGGCGAGATCGACGGCGAATTCGCTGGTGACCGGATAGCGCATCGCCAGCACCGCGCACTCCAGCCGGTCGGCCAACGCCATCGCCGCCGCGGACACGACCACCGGCCCGGCCTCCCCCGCCGCGCTCGCCTCGCCCGCCTCATCGCCGCCGTGGTCGAGGCCGAGCAGCCGCAGCTGCTCGGCCGCCCCCGGAGCCGCCGACGAACAGGTCGACAGCGTGACCAGCTTCATCTGATCGGCCATCGGCTCCAGGAGCGCGACGAGATCGCCGGTCGTGACCAGGTCGGGACTGCCGTCCGGTCGTTCCAGCAGAACCGCGCCGGCCGTGCCGTGCCCGGAAAGGTGAAGGACATCCCAGCCCTCGACGTCCTCGACCACGTCCCGGAGCAGTTCCCGGGTCACTCCATACTGGAGAACCTTCAGTTCCAACGCCAGATCGTGGGCCGCAGCCATCCGCTTCATGAGCCGCGCGAGTTCGTACCGTTCTTTGCGCAGGTCCAACGCGGAGGCCCCGTCCGGAGCGCTGAACAGGCCCAGTATCCGCAACCGGTCACCTATGGGCCGCTTCGCCGATCGCGAAGCCCGCCCTATTCCGAAGACCAGCCCGACACCTCGCACGGCGAGCATCGCGCCGTCCACGATGGCGGACTCCAACGGGTACAACGCGACCACCTGGGCCGCGCCGGGGAGCACCACGTCCACCGCCGCGGGAGCGCGCATCACCAGCGCCGTGCCGACGGCCCCGAAGACCTGGGCGCCGATCCACCTGCCGACCAGGTGCACGATGCGCGCCTCATCCACGAGACGCCGGTCGGGGGCGGCGCGTAAGCGCAGGTACTCGTGCAGATCGCACATAGCCTCGTACTGCCAGCAAGTGGCGTCGAGAACGACCTCATGCTCGGCAATGACGGCGCCGTCGGGCTCGGTCAACCGCCATCGCCAGCGCAGCGGCCCGGCGAACCCCACGACCTCCAGGCGCAACAGCCCATGCATCGGCCCCAGCCCCTCGCATCCGCCGCATGGAGACGGTCTTCACGTTAACCGTGATTCACCTGGAAAGGCCGACCACGCAAGGACCTCAGGCCGGATCCGGCCGAGCGAGGTGGCGAGTCGGCCAGCGCGAGCCCGGTCTGCCGGCGCGGCCCAGTGGCCGACGCGGGAAGGACGTTACATCCCGCTCGACCTCGATTCGCAGCAAGGTTCACATTTCGGAGGGTTAGCTAATTCGACGACTCTGTCGCCGACGGGACACCGCACCGCTTGCAGCCGTTCGCGTGGTCGTTCCAACAGACGTAGCGGATGGCACCTTCCACGCACCATTCGGCAGCTGCTTCGGACAGCAGGTCCGGCCCGGCAAGCAGGAGCCGGCGCAGTTCAGCGTTGTCCGCAATGTCGGCCGGACGGCTGGCGAACCACTCGTCGAACCAAGGCTCGTCCCGGTGCACGCGCCAGTGCCCGTGCTCCCGGTCGTCGACTGCGGCAACGAACCGATCGACGATGCGCCCCCAACCAGGTGCGCCGAACCAGCCGTCGTCAGACGCGCAGAAGAACTCGATCAGGGTCCGCAGGCCGAACTCCTGCTCGTGGAGGCGGTACGCACGGCCCCACCCGATCGCGTCCTGTGCCATCTCCGCGAGGTCGTCGCGCGGATCATCCTGGTGCGCCGGGTCGTCAGGGTTGTGGCAGGCCAACCCGAGCTCCAGCACGGACTGTCCAGTCGGCAGAACCCGAGACGGGTCGACGATCGCGAGACCGACAGCGACCCAGTCGACATGGTCGAACGACAGCATCGAGCGCACGAGCCGGGTCGTCGCCGCGTTGATCCGCATCATCGTGCCGTCGTGCAGCGGGCTCCTGCCGGCATGCCAGTTCTCGACAGGCGTGTTGCGCCACAGGGCGAGCGTGATCCGGGTGGCGGCGAGCCACAGCAGAGCGTCGTCGTCAAGGTGCCCGAACCGGCCGGCGCACTCCTGGGCACCGTACCGGATCAACTCTCGCTGGCTCGGTCGCGCGTGGCCGTCCGACCTTTCAGGTTCGACGTACTCGTAGTCGCTGGCGTACTCGTCGAGGATCTCGTTGAGCTCGGCTGCGCTGTCGGCGACGTCGTACTCGAAGCCGTCCGGCCCATTGACGGTGTACACGTCGTGGTCCCACGTGACCTGCACGTCGCCCCAGAGCACGACGTCGTCGCACTTGCCGATGGCGCCGTCAGTCACGACCGGCCTGATCGTGATCGGCGCGGTTCGCCCATCGGTGCGCCCATCGTCCTGTTCGGCCGCCCACGCGGTGATGACGCCGAGCGGCTTCGGGACGAAGGGACCGACCTCGGTGAAGCTGAACGGCTCCTCGTACTCATCGGTGTCGAACCGGCTGTTGATGAACGCGACCGCCTCGGCAGGTGTACTGACGATGGCCTCGGCGCCACTGTCGTTGTCGACAACTCGCCACAACACACTGTTCTTCACGACGGTCTCCGATCGAGGTGGGGACACCCAGGGCCGGCAGGACGCGCCGAGTTACTCGGCGCTGACTCCAATGATGGGGTGACCGTCCCCTCCGTAAATCCCGCAGGCGCTCATCGGCGAAGATGCCTGAGCGGACGGTGTGCAACCTACATTTCGCGACGGTGGTGACACACCCGAGATCGAGAAGAGTGCGGCGGCGTATCTGCGAAGTCTGCGCTGCGGAGCGCCTCACCCGGCGTCGAGTAGTCCATGAACGACAGCCGGACACCGCTCTCGGTTCCTCCCTGGTCGTAGCACCAACCGACCACGATCGCCCTCACACCGTCGTACCCGCCTCAGCGGCAGCTTCCGCAGTGATCGTGATGCCCTGCCGAACCCAGTACTCAACCGTATTGTCGTCCTGCCTGCAGAAGCCCGCCAGCAGATTCGCCGCCTCCGGTTCGCACGGGGTGGCCTACCGGCTCCCCATCGCCCGCCGCCACCGATGCACTCGCCCTCGGCAGCGCGGCGTCCAGCTCACCGATCAGATCCGACGAGGCGGACGCCTTGAGCCGGGAAGCTTCCGTTGGTAGCTCGACGGGCTCCATGCCCTCGCTCCCTCAGACTAGACCGACAAGGTCCGGCTGAACGTGTGGCCACTAACACCGAGGGTAGGCGTCTAGGCTCTTTTCCGGGTCAACAAGCGGCCCAGTTGCGACCACCATCGAATCGCGTGTTACCACTCCCCCATGTGTGCTCCCGTTGCTCCCGTCGGCGGCAGGGAGCAAACGGAGGCACGCAGGTTTCCTCACCCGTCCTGAACGGATGTCAACAAGCGTCAACGACCTACGCTGACCTACGGCATCTCACAAAGCCGCGGGTCAGTCGGAATCGCGGACTACTTGACACGGTAGAGGCCACTGGTTCGATCCCGGTATCGCCCACTTGCCTTCCTATGCTCGTTGAGCCCGGATGTCCACCCGGGGGCGACTCCCGGACCCCCGAAGTGCTCGCGCGCTGGCGCGCACTGCCGGTACAGGTTCGTGGTCAGCTCGCTCCTCTGAACACCGCGCTTCACAGCCACGTGCGGGCCGCACGTCTCTGCGTGGTCGGCGCCTTCGGGGGCGCGGTGGATGTTCTGGCGCAGCCGGGTCCGACCGGAATCGGGTGCCGGGGGAATGCAACAATGCGGGGCTTTCGGCGTCTCTTGGTGTGAACTCAAATCTGGATCTTCTGCCCGTCGCGGTCGAGCGGCCAGGCTCGTCCAGCGAAGACGCAGGTCCGGGGCGGTGGAGGGCGTGGCTCCTTCCCTCGGTGCCCGCGCTGCTGGCGCTGGCGATGGGGCTGTGGGGGGCCGGACGGCTGTCGCTGTGGCGGGATGAGGCGATCACCTCCGAGATCGCCCGGCGCTCGGTCCCCGACATCCTGCGGTGCGCGCGGCACATCGACGCCGTCCACGCCGCCTACTACCTGTTCATGCACGGCGTGGTGCAGGTCTTCGGGACCGGCGAGCTCGCGCTGCGGCTCCCCTCGATCGCGGCGCTGGCGGCCACGGCGGCGGGCGTCACCGTCCTCGGCCGCAGGATCGTGTCCGGGGCCGCCGGGCTGGTCGCCGGCGTGATCTGCGCGGGGGCTCCGTTCGCCAGCCACTACGCGCACGAGGCCCGGTCGTACTCCCTGGTCGCCGCGCTCACCGTGTGGCTGACCGTGCTGCTGGTGGATCTCGCGGAGCGGGGCTCCCCGCGCCGGTACGCCGCCTATGGCGCGGGCATCGCGCTGCTCGGGCTGGTCCATCTGTTCGCGCTGCTCATCCTGCCCGCCCATCTGGTGACCCTGCTGATGACGCGGCGCACCAGGACGATGCTGCGCCGCTGGTCGGCCGCCTCGGCGGGGGCCCTGGTCGCGGTGAGCCCGCTGATCGCGCTGGCCGCGACCCAGCGCAACGCCCTGGACTGGCTGACGCGTCCGGGATGGCGCGACGTGCGCTTTCTGGCGGAGTCGTTCACCGGCCCCCGGATCGTGGCGTACGTGCTCGGGGCGGCGATGGCGGTGGGACTGGCCACGGCGCGGCGGCGCGGCCCGATCGGCGTGCAGGCGCTGGCCGTGCCATGGCTGCTGCTGCCCGCGGCGGTGCTGCTGCTGGCCTCGCAGTTCCATCCCGTCTTCACGGGCCGCTACGTGATCGGCAGCCTCCCCGCCATGGCACTGCTGGCCGCCGCCGGGCTCGCCCGGCTGCCCTACCGGGCGTGGGTCGTGCCGCTC
Organism: Actinomadura litoris; assembly: GCF_009733595.1. GTDB lineage: Bacteria > Actinomycetota > Actinomycetes > Streptosporangiales > Streptosporangiaceae > Spirillospora > Spirillospora litoris. The sequence goes on from NZ_WOFH01000008.1 coordinate 220,415, forward strand.
GTCGCGATGGCCGTCCTGGTGGCGCCGCTGCATGTGGAGCAGCGCCGTCCGGAGAACTGGTGGGACGACCTTCACGGGGCCGCCGCGATCGTCGAGCGGGAGGCGCGGCCCGGCGACGCGATCGTCTTCGTCACCGCGGACCGGCGCTCGATCGCCGAGGCGTACCCGGACGCGTTCCGCGGGCTGCACGACGTCACGCTGCGGCGGACCCCCGCGCAGGCGGGCAACTTCGGCGGCACCGAGTTCGCCCCGGCCGAGATCGACCGCCGGGTGGCCGGCGCCGCGGCGACCCGGGTCTGGCTGCTGGAGGGGCCCTGGCGCATGCCGTCCCTGGCACCGCGAGACCGCGCTAAGGTCGATGTCCTCCAGCGGCACTTCCGGCAGGCCGGTGCCTGGCGTGTCCGCGGCATCACGCTGTCGCTGTTCCAGCGGGAAAAAGTTCGGCCGCCCATGCAACATCCACGCCCCGGAGGCGTCTCTTCCCCGTGAGGCTCCTCAATTCCGGCCCCGCGGACCTGGCGGTGCACTCTCCCGAGAGGGCGGTGACCCAGTTGTACGAAGCGCACGCCCCCGACCTCGTCAGGCTGGCCCTGGTGATGGTCGGTGACAGGGCGACGGCCGAGGACGTCGTCCAGGACTCCTTCCTGGGCCTCTACCGGCGGTGGGAGCGGCTGAAGGACACCGGCAAGGCGCTGACCTACCTGAGGTCGTCGGTGCTCAACAACTGCCGGTCGGTGCTGCGCCGCCGGAGCCGCCGCCTCCTCGGCGCCCAGGAGCCGCCCGCCGCCTCGGCGGAGAGCCGCGTCCTGGACCGGGAGCAGGGCAAGGAGATCCTCGACGCGCTGCGCCGCCTGCCGCACCGGCAGCGTGAGACGCTGGTGCTCCGGTTCGTCCTCGACCTGTCCGAGGAGGAGACCGCGCAGATCATGCGGGTGAGCCGGGTCACGGTCCGGACCAACACCTCCCGCGGGCGCACCGCCCTCGAACGCATGCTGGGAGAGGCCCGGTGAACATCGAACGGCTGCTGAAGGACGCCGCCGCCGCCGAGACGCGCGGGGTGACGCGCGAGTCGCTGCCGCCCCTGTCCCTGCCCGCCGCCCGCCGCCGTCCGGCGCGGCGGTGGACCGCGCCCGTCGCCGCCGTCCTCGCCATGGTCGCGGTCGCGGCCGTGAGCGTCGGCCTCCGCGGTGTCCTGCGCGGCCCGGACGCGCTCGGCGCGCACGAAGGCCCCCCGTACTTCCTCGCGACCCAGCGCAAGGGCGGCGTCGGGGTCTTCGACTCCTGGACCGGACGCAAGATCGCCGACATCCGGCCCGATGCCGGGCACTACACCGCGCTCGCGGTGTCGGCCGACCGGCGCACCGCCTTCCTCGCCGCCGAGACCGGCTCCTGCCGCACCCACATCGAGAAGGCGACCCTGCGCCGCGACGGAACCGTGGCGAGCAGGACGACGCTGCCCGGCGAGTTCGGCCCCCCGGCGGACGAGATGGCCGCCACGGCGGACGGCGGCCGCGTCGCGCTCACCTTCGACAACACCACCGGGTGCGTCGGCGACGACCTGGCGGTCGTCGAATCCGCCTCCGGCACCACCCGGGGATGGCGCGTGTCGCCGGGGGGCGCGGACACGCTGTCGTCCGCGCAGTCCCCGGTCTGGGCGGCGGACGGGCGCGCCCTCTTCCTCGCCGAGAACGTTCCGGCGGGGCCCGGGGAGGACTACACCGGCCCCGACCTGAGCGAGCTCGACACCCGCACGGCCGGCGCCGGCCCCCTCCGCGCCCGCCCCGTCCTGAGGGGCATCACCGACCTGTCCTCCCTCCGGCCCTCCCCGGACGGGCGCACCGTCACGGCCATCAAGAAGAACTTCGGCGCCGACAGCGCGCTCAGCTCCATCGCGATCGTGGAACTGACCCTGAGCGGTGGCGGGTCCGGGGAGACCTCGTCCGTCCGGGAACTCGCCCGCATGACGGCCCGGCAGATCGCGCCCGCGCCGTCGGCGGGTTTTCAGACCACCCTCGACGCGACCGGCAGGCACCTCCTCGTCAGCTCCGGCCACGACCGCGCCGTCTTCCGCATGGACGACGGCCGCGTCCGCCGGCTCCCCGACGTCCACCGCGACCTGGACCTGATCGCCTGGTGACCCCCACGGAGCGGCAGTTCGGCATCAGTACGTCATGACGCGGGTGCTGGTGTAGCCCTGGATGAAATTGATTTCGACGTACCAGCTCCGGTTCTCCTGGCCGATGTTCTGCAGGCAGTGGCCGGCGGACAGCGTCGAGGCGCTGCCGACGCCCTGCGCCTGCCCGTCGCCGGTGTAGTGCGGGCCGCCGGAGTCGCCCTTCTCGGTGCAGGTCGTGTCGCGGGTCAGGTTGTAGATCGTCCGTCCGATATCGGAGAGGTACACCGACTCCCAGCGGGCGCGGATGACGCCGCAGGTGATGTTGGTGGTGAAACCCGATTTGCATATCGAGCTTCCGATCGGCCGCTCCTGGGTCCCGCGTACGAGCAGGAAGTTGTCGGCGGCCGTGTGCAGGGAGATGTACGGGCCCTGATGCCAGAAAGCGGTGTCGATGGCGCCGATGACACCCCAGTCGTAGTCCGCTGAGGAGAACCACCAGCGGCCCATCGGCGTGGAGATGTTATGGGAGTTGGCGAAGCCGTTCACCGTCGTGGACTTGGCGCAATGCCCTGCGGAGATGACCACGGGGGAGGAACTCCCGGGAGCGTCGGGGAAGCTCTGGACGGCGTTGAATCCGACCGAGCAGATGGCCTGCCCTGACAGGATGCCCTCCCCGCCGTCCAGCCATTCGGAGGACGAGACGGCCGGTTGGGCGGTGGTCTCGAACCGCACGGCGTCGCCCTCGGCGGCCGCCGCCCTGGCCAGGGCGCCCCGGGCGCGTCCCGCGATGGTGGTGACGACGACGCGGTTGGCGACGGGATCCACCCGCCAGGACGTCACGCCCGAGGCCGCGGAAGGCGTCGCCCTCGCCTGCGCGTCCAGCTTGGCCTTGACGGCGCGGAGCTCGGCGAGGCCGTGTCCCTTCGACAGCACTCGGGGGACGGCGCCTCCCCTGATCACGCGCGGTGCGAGCGCGCCGTCGGTGAGGTTGACGATCAGCTTGCCGGACGCCGCGTCGAACCAGGAGCCCGCGTAGCCCGGCCCCAGGGCGGGGACCAGGGCGGCCTCGGCCTTGGCCGCCGCGTCCTCGGCGGCGAGGCGGCGGCGGGCGGTGGCCTCGTCGATGCGCAGGTCGCGTTGCATCGCCTTGAGGACCAGGGCTGATCCCTGCGCGTCCGGCGGACGGGGCGCCTCGGCCCGAGCGGCGGTCGACAGGCCGCACACGAGGATGGTTGCGCTTACCAGGGACAGAAAAGATCGGGCTCCGGCTCTTCTCATCATCGCGCCTTCCGAGGTTTCGGTATCCACTGGTCGACGATCACAAGTCACGGGAGCCTGAGCCGAAGCATAATCTCGTCCAGGGGCATAAAAGGTGTCGTGTGACCTGGTTCGGCCAGCGGCGAGGAATGGTCTCTTAGAAGGAGGCGCAACACCTGGACCACTACGCCAAAAGATCGGCATCGCGAATGACCTTGGTCTCCGTCGGCGAGATGGGGCGCTCACAAGAAGAACTCCGACGCTCAGGCGTCGGAGCTCTTCGTATTGCCGGCCTTCGGGGACGCTAGGCGGTCGAGGCCCATTTCTTGAGCGCGTCCTGGTTCTCGAAGTCGGCGACGTTCTTGTCGAGCGGTTCGGAGGTGTACTGGTGGAAGCGCCATTCGTCGTGGATGAGCGGATGTCCGGCCTTGCGGTAGTCGGCGATCCAGAGGCCGTCGGCCTTGTGGTCGCCGGTGCTCTTCCTGGTCCACAGGTCGCGGTTGACGTAGAGGACCAGCCGGTGGCCGGGACGCAGGCTGCTCACCTCTTGCAGGAACTTGTCCTTCTGGGCGCTGGTGGCGAGCCGGCCCTTCGGGTCGGTCTCCCAGTCCAGGGCCAGGATGTCCCCGCGCTCGGCACCGCAGTGCTCGACGAAGTAGCGGGCCTGCGCCGTGATCCGGGCCGGGCTCAGCCCCCGGCGGCCGAGCAGGAAGTGGTAGAAGCCCACCACGCAGCCCGCGCGGCGGGCCCGCGCGGCCTGCTCGGCCCGGAGGGGGTTGGTGTAGGAGCGACCCTCGGTCGCCTTGACGATCACAAAGTCCAACCCCTCGGCCTCGAAGGAGGGGTTGTGGGACGAGACGTCGATGCCGTGCAGCACGACGACCACCTTTCGGCTCTCACGCCGACCCCGTCCACTACGCGTTCCTCCACGATCCGAGCGCGAACATGCCGCTGGGCGACAAAGCCGACTCGGCACGGCCACATCAAGGGGCCCTGGGGGCAGAGCACGTTTCGAAGTGGCCGCACCCGCCACGTGGGCGCGTTGCTGAGCGGCGACGACGCCGGAGGCGAGTGCCCTGGGCCATGACTCGGATGAACACCGTCTAGTTCGTGCGGGCGCTGGGGAGGTGCTCGCCGACGTACCCGATGTGGATCTTCGCCCGGTCGGCCAGGACGTCCAGGAAATGGACGCGGGGCGCCGGGGCCAGCGTGTCGAGTTTGATGTGGGCGCCCATGAACGCGCGGCCGGACGGGTCGGTGCTCGGGTCGACGGGGAAGGTGCGGGCCTGGCGGTAGCGGTGGTTGCGCTCGGACATGTCCGACTCGCTCATCGCGATGATGTGGGCGCTGATGAGCGCGCCCGGATGCCCGGACGTGAGGAAGGCGTAGAAGGTCGCGAGGTCGGGGCCGGGGGGCCTGCCGTTGTCCAGGCAGCGGCGTTTCGCGGTCGCGTAGTGGTGGAGCGAGGTGAACGCGTCGGCGAGTTTGCGGCGCCAGCCGTCGGCCTTGGGGTGGTGGTCGAGCCGGTCGCTCGGGTCGGGGTCGAGCCGGGTGAAGTCCAGCAGCGGGTACTGGTCGGCGGCCTGGGCCAGCAGTTCGCGCATGCTGCCGGGGACGGTGTCGGTGACGACGGCGGCGTCCGGGCCGGCCTGCCCGGCGCGGGTGAGGGCGGCCAGCCGGTGCGCGAGGATCCCGCGCTCGCGGACGGCCGTGTCGCGCTCGGCGGACAGGCGCTGGTTCTCGGCCAGCAGGGTGTCGTTCTCGGCGGTGAGGTCGGCGAGCAGGTTCAGCTGCGGGCGGGTCTGCTGGAGTTGCTCGTCGAGCGAGGCCACCTGGGTGCACGTGCGCTGGTGCTTGTCGCGCAGTTGCCGGTGCTGCTCGCACAGCCGCTGGTGGGCCTCGCGCAGCCGCGCGAGTTCGGCCTTGGCGCCGGCCGGCTCCGCCTGCCCGGACGGCTCGGGCACCGCGGGCGGCTTCGGGGGCGCCGGCTTCGGCGGGTCGGGCTCTGGCAGGCGCGGGACGGGCAGCGCCGGTGGTCGCGCGGGGACGGCCGCGTCCCCGGGGGCGGTGAGCCTGCGCAGCAGGGGGTGCTCGTCCAGGAGGGCCGCGGCCTCGGCGGCCGGGCCGGTGGGGGCGTGCCGGACGCAGGCCGTGGCGCAGTTCGCGAACAGCGGCTCCGACCAGCCGGGCCGCCGCAGCGCGGCCTTGGAGAAGACCACGTCGCGCGCCGCGTCCCCGGCCCGTGTGGCGGGCGCGAACCACCGCGCGCCGCCCACCGGGACCGGGCGCTGGGGCAGCCTGCGGGCCAGCGACTTGCGCGCGCGGGCGGAGGCCACCACCACCGTGCACAGCCCGGGCCAGACCGTGGCGGCCAGCTCGTCGGGGGTGGGGCCGGCGGGTCCGGGCGCGGCGGTGATCAGCACCCCGGTGGTGCGTGCCGGATCGGCGAGCGCGCGGGTCAGCCGCTCGTGGTCGTCCGCGGTGGCCATGACGATCAGGCGGCCGAGCGGCGGGGAGCCCGGCATCTCGCTCGCCCCGATCTCGCTGGTCTCCAGCTCCGTCCAGTTCGGGGCGTCGGCGGCGATGACCGGACCGGCGAACACCGGCACCCCGCTCGGATCGCGCACGCCCGCGCCGGCCAGCGCGAGCGTCGCGGCGGGCGAGTCGGCGGCGCCGCTCCAGCCGTGGTCGGCGTAGGCGCTGCACCCCCACTCCACCCTGTCCGGCTCGTCCGGCCCGGCCCGCTCCCCCACCACCAGAGCGGCGACCACCAGGCCCGCGTCCGGGTCCCGCCAGGACGCCGTCGTCGCCATGGACCGGTCGGCGGCTCCCCTGGCGGGCTTCCACGGCCGGAACGTGACGTCCGCCGCGTCGAACTCCTCCGTCAGGTGGGTGACCACGGCTCCGACCGGGTCGGTGGGACTGCTGTGCAGCTCACCTCGCATCCACAACCGCGCGAAGCGATCGGCCCGAACGGCGGCGGCGGGGGCGGTCATGGGAAGGGTCCCTCCTGTTTGGCGGGCGGACGCCCCGCCGGACGGTCACGTGGTGCGAGCGCGCGTGCGCTCACTGACACCGATGATGCCGGGCCGCGCCCGTCCCGTCCCCTAATCACGAAGATCTCGCCGCGCGGATCCCTGACGTCCGAGGTGACCGGGACGGGTGGCCGGTGGGCAAGGGAGATGTCGCCCGGCCGCTGCGCCGACCCCGGAGACCGGTCAGCCGGGGTGGATCTCCCCTCCGGCGGGGACGAGGTTCTGGCCCGTGTAGTAGGAGGACAGCCGGCTGCTGGCGAAGAAGACGTAGGAGGGGGCGATCTCGTCCGGGTCGGCGGCGCGGCCCATGGGGGCCTGCTCGCCGAAGCCCTCGACGCGGTCCTCGTCGAAGGTGGCCGGGATGAGCGGGGTCCAGACCGGGCCCGGGGAGACGATGTTGACCCGGATGCCGCGTTCCACGAGCGACTGGGCCATGCACTGCGCGAAGGTCATCGCGGCCGCCTTGCTGGCCGAGTAGTCGATCAGGCTGGTGTTGCCGCGCAGCCCGTTGATCGATCCGGTGACGACGATGGAGCCGTCGTCCGGCAGGTGGTCGAGGGCCTCCTGGACGGTCCAGAAGAGGCTGTGCACGTTCACGCGGAAGGTGCGGTCGAGCTGGTCGGTGCCGATCTCGCGGACGTCCTCGACCGGCCGCTGGGTGCCGTGGTGCAGGACCAGGACATCCAGGCCGCCGAGCTCCTCCGCCGCGCGCCGGACGACGTCGCGGGCGTGCCGCTCCTCGGCCAGGTCGCCGCCGAAGGTCGGGCAGCGCCGGCCCTCGGCCTCGACCAGGCCGGCGGTGTGCCGGGCGTCCTCGTCCTCCTCCAGGTAGGTGATCGCGACATCGGCGCCCTCCTTGGCGAACGCGACCGCGACCGCGCGTCCGATGCCGGAGTCGCCACCGGTGATCAGCGCCCGCCGTCCCGCGAGCAGGCCGCGCCCCTCGTAGCCGCGCATCTCGTCGCGCGGACGCGGATCCATCTTCGACGTCTCACCCGGATACGGCTGGCTCTGGCCCGACGGGCTGGTCACGTGGTCACCTCGCATGAAGTCGCTGCCGCCGCGGGGGTCGTCCGCGAACGTGCCGCCGTCGGTGGCGGCTCGTCCGGCCATTCCCGTCTGCCACGAGCCTTAACGTTCGCGCGGCCGTTTCACACCGACCGGGCGCCGGGTAGGTGGGGCCGCGCGCCGACCGCGACAGCAGGAGGGCCCATGCACGACACACCGGCCGCATCGACGGACCGCGTCGACGACGTCTGGGGGACGAGGACCCCGAGCGGATCAGGCTCGCCATGGCCGGTCCGGGTCGACCAGTACCTCCACGAGGGGATCTCCGAGGACGAGGTCGAGTGGGTCCGGTCGGCGTGCGTGCTGTGCTCGAACGGCTGCGGGATGGACGTCGCCGTGCACGGCGACCGGATCGTCGGCGTGCGGGGCGCGCCTCCGACCGCGTCAACCACGGGCGGCTCGGGCCGAAGGGCCTCTTCGGCTGCGCGGGAGGCGGAGATCGGACCGCCTGGGACGCGGGGCTGCTCGACGTCGTCGGCGAATGCCGCGAGGCGGCGGAGACGCGCGGCAAGTGGCTCCGCACCCGGATCAAGGTCACCGCCCCGCAGGTCCTCGTCAGCGCCTAGCGGGGCGGTGCCGGCGGCCAGAGATCAGGGGGCAGGGGTCAGGAGGGCGGCGCGGGGATCGGGTTCGCGGCCAGCGCCGTGGCGGCGGCCACCAGGTTGGAGGCCATGGCCCGCCCGGTGCTGTGCGACCAGTCCTTGCCCTCCTCGCTCTCCAGGTAGGTCGGGCCCGGCCCGGGGCCCCGGTTCCAGTACGTCCACGCCTGGCCCGGGATCGTGTAGCCGAACTCGTTCAGCGCGCCGCTCAGGTTGTTGATCACGTGGTGGGCGCCGTCCTCGTTCCCGGTGACGATCACCCCGGCGACCCGGTTGAAGGCGACGGGGCGGCCGGCGTCGTCGGTCTCCGACAGCATCGCGTCCATCCGCTCGATGACCCGCTGTGCGACCGAGGACGGCTGTCCCGCCCACGTCGGCGACGCGAGGATCAGGATCTCCGACTCCAGCAGCGACTTGTGCACGGCGGGCCACGGGTCCCCGTCGCCGAGGTCGGTCTCCACGCCCGGCGGGATGTCCAGGTCCACGGCCCGGACGGTCTCCACCGTGACACCCCTCGCCCGCAGCGCCTCCTCCACCACCGAAGCGAGCGCGTGGGTGTTGGAGGTCGCCGGTGAGCGCTTCAGGGTGCAGTTGATCACTACGGCGCGCATCGGCGCCCTCCTTCGGGTCCGGTGGATCGGTCCCCGGCGAAGTACCCGGGCCACCGCCGCGAAACGTCGGGGGCGGGAGGGGCGCCCGTGGAACGGTCAGGCGGTGAGCACGGGGACCGCGCGCAGCGGCGAGCGGCCCCGCGACGCGACGGCGGGGACGGCCTGGGTGAGGCGCGCGGTCTCGGCGTCGGCCGCCGCCGGATCCGACATCGCCTGCAGGCGCCGGATGATCAGGCCCTCGCGGATCGCCCACGGGCAGATGTCGACCCGGTCGATCTCCAGGGTCGTCATGAGCGCCTCGGCGACGATCGCGCCCGCCAGGATCTGCGGCGCCCGGGGCCGGGAGACCCCGGGCAGCTTCGCGCGGGCGGCGGCGCGCTTGGACGCCAGGACGGGGATCTGCTCGCGGAGCCGCTCCAACTCCAGCACCCGCCGCGTGTACGGGCCGTCCTTGCGCCGGGGCGCCCCGGTCAGCCGCGCGAGCTGGGTGAAGGTCTTGGACGTCGCCACCGGACGCACCGGCCGCTCGTCGTCCAGCCCGGCGAGCACCCGGGCGGACGTCTCGGACAGCCGCTCGTACACCCGGCGGCGCAGCCGGCGCACGTGCTTGCGGGAGGGCGGGTCCCCCGGCAGGTGCGCGCGGGTGAGCCGGCCCGCGCCGAGCGGCAGCGACACCGCCAGCGCCGGCTCCTGGCCCTCCCCGTGGGCGATCTCCAGCGATCCGCCGCCGATGTCGGCCAGCAGCAGCCGCCCGCCCGACCACCCGTACCAGGCGCGGGCGGCGAGGAACGTCAGCCGCGCCTCGTCCCGGCCGGACAGGAAGCCGAGCCGCACCCCGGTCGCCGCCGCGACCTCGTCGACGATCTCCCGCTGGTTCGCCGCGTCCCGCACCGCCGACGTCGCGAACGCGACCAGTTCCTCGACGCCGTGCTCGGCGGCGGCGTACACGGCCTCGCCCACCGACAGGACCAGCCGCTCCATCGCCTCCCGCGCCACCCTCCCCTCGGCGTCGACCGCCTCGGCCAGCCTGGTCGGACGCTTGACCGTCGTCACCGGCGCCGGCGGCGCGCCCACCTTGAGGTCCATCACCTTGAGATGGGCGGAATTGGAACCCACGTCCAGCACACCGATTCGCATGCCGACGCTTTACCCACATAAGTCCGTTTCATTGCCGTTCTCGGCACGACGCACGGTGTTCGTCCCGTTCCCCATGGGTGTCGTCGAGCCCATGGGGCGCCGCGCTAAGGAGTGGCGGCGAGGGGCCTGGTGTACTGCCAGAAGGCCCGGTTGATGGTGGCCGTGAGGGTCTTGGAGAACAGGCCGACGGGGCCCGCCCAGCCGATCTCGGCGGTGCGCAGGCCCAGCCGGTCCCGCTGCTCGGCCAGGCACCGCTTCATCAGGACCGTTCCGAGGCCCGCGCGGCGGTGGGCCGGGTCCACGGCCAGCGGGCCGACGATGTGGAGCTGGTTGAGGCCGTAGGCGACGAAGCCGATGACCTCCTCCCGGTGGGTCGCCACGAGGCAGCCCGCCTCCGGGTTGTCCAGCGTGACCTCGATCTCCTCCACCCAGGCCTCCTCCGCGCCTCCGACGCCCGAGCCGACCCACGCCTGGAGGGCGGCCTTGTCCTCGGGCCGGGCGCGCTGGACGCGGATTCCGGAGTCGGCCAGCCGTTTCTCGTCCTCGGCGGTGTCGAGCGGGGCCTCGAATAGGTCGACGTCCATGTTGACGAAGCAGTGCCTGCGGGAGAATCCCAGCGCCTCGAAGAAGCCGATCGCGGGGGTATAACGAAGATCGACTCCGGGCCAGAGATAGCAGGGGGAGTTCCCCTGCACGGTGATCGCCGCACAGCCCCGGCCCAGGAACTCCGCTTCGAGATGCGCGACGAGGCGGCGCGCTATTCCCGCGCGCCGGGCCGAGCCGTCGACGGCGAGCAGGTCGATGACCCCGTCGGGGACGGGCGAGCGCGTCACCGAGCCGAATGCCGCGCCCAGCAGCGCTTCGCCGCAGGTGGCGACCACCACGGACCGGGGCCGGCGCATCAGCAGGGCGGGGTATCCCGCCGCCGTCCGGTCGAGATGGAGTTCCCGTTCGCAAAGGGCGCTGATCTGCGGCAGGTCCGCATCCGAGGCCGCCCGCACCGTGATCTGCCGTGTCGAATCCGCCAACGAGCCGACCCCGCTTTCATCACCATATGAAGCGCTTTCGCCATCGCGTTGTCAATACCCTTCCATTGCTTGGACCTCCGGTCAAGAGGTCCATTCTTCGGTGGATTCATAGATGATCATTCAATGAAAAATAGGGGTTGCGCGCGCCCGGCCGGGTGGGTACCCGGCGCGCCGGCCCTCCGCGTTAGGGGCGCGTTAGGGACGCGTTAAGCCCGGCCCGTCCGGCGCTAAGAAGCCGTCAAGACACCTCAAATCACCCCTGACCGGGAGTTCTACTCATCTGGCGCCCTTCCGGACGGCGGGGCGGTCCTTCGACAAGGGAAGCGAGAGATGTCCGATCTGGCGTTCGTCCTGCTGACGGTGGCGCTGTTCGCCCTGTTCGCGCTGGTCGTGAAGGCGGTCGAGCGGCTGTGACCGCGCAGAACACGGTCGGCCTGGTGCTGGCCGTCCTGGTGACCGTCCTGCTCGTCGCGGCCCTTCTGTTCCCGGAGCGTCTCTAGTGAGTTCGACGACTGCGGGGGTCCTGTTCCTCGGATCCCTCGTGCTCGCCCTCGTCCTGACCCACAGGCCGCTGGGCGACTACATGTACCGGGTCTACTCCGGTACGCGGCACACGCGCGTGGAGCGGTGGATCTACCGGCTGGTCGGCGTCAGGCCCGACGCCGACCAGCGGTGGGGCGTGTACGCGCGCGCCGTCCTCGCGTTCTCGGTGGTCGGCGTCCTGTTCCTGTACGGGTTCCAGCGGCTCCAGAACCGCCTGCTGCTGAGCCTCGGAATGGACCCGGTCAAGCCCGACCAGGCATGGAACACGGCGGTCAGCTTCGTCACCAACACCAACTGGCAGTCCTACTCGGGCGAGTCGACCATGGGCCACCTCGTGCAGATGACCGGGCTCGCGGTGCAGAACTTCGTGTCGGCGGCGGTCGGCATGGCGGTCGCGGTCGCGCTGATGCGCGGGTTCGCCCGCCGCCGGACGGAGGGCCTCGGCAACTTCTGGGTCGACCTGGTGCGGGGGACGCTGCGGATCCTCCTCCCCATCGCCTTCCTCGGCGCGGTCGCGCTGGTGGCGGGCGGGGTCGTGCAGAACCTCCAGGATCCGGCCGACCACACGGTGACGACGGTCACGGGCGGGTCGCAGACCCTGCCGGGCGGGCCGGTCGCGAGCCAGGAGGCGATCAAGGAGCTGGGCACCAACGGCGGCGGGTTCTTCAACGCCAACTCGGCGCATCCGTTCGAGAACCCGACGTCCTGGACGAACTGGCTGGAGATGCTGCTGATCCTGCTGATCCCGTTCGCGCTGACCCGCACGTTCGGCCGGATGGTGCGCCAGCCGCGCCAGGGCTACGCGATCGCGGCGGTGATGGGCCTGCTGGCGCTGGTCAGCGTCGCGCTGACGATGACGCTCCAGGCCGTGCACCACGGGACCGTTCCGACCGCGGTCGGCGCCGCGGCGGAGGGCACCGAGGCGCGGTTCGGCGTCCTGGACTCGGCGGTGTTCGCCGCCGTGACCACGCTGACCTCGACCGGCGCCGTGGACTCCTTCCACGACTCCTACACGAGCCTCGGCGGGATGATGACGATGCTGAACATGCTGCTCGGCGAGGTCGCGCCCGGCGGGGTCGGCTCCGGGCTGTACGGGATGCTGGTGCTCGCCGTGATCACGGTGTTCGTCGCCGGGCTGATGGTGGGCCGCACCCCCGAGTACCTGGGCAAGAAGATCGGCGCCCGGGAGATCAAGCTGGCGTCGCTGTACTTCCTCGTCATGCCGGCTCTGGTGCTGGCCGGGACGGGCGCCGCCGCCGCGACCGGGCACGGCCGCGCGGGGATGCTGAACTCCGGCCCGCACGGCCTCAGCGAGGTGCTCTACGCGTTCACCTCGGCGTCCAACAACAACGGGTCGGCGTTCGCCGGGCTCACCGTCAACACGGTCTGGTACGACACGGCCCTCGGCCTGTGCATGGCGGTCGGGCGCTTCCTGCCGATCGTCTTCGTGCTCGCGCTGGCCGGGTCGCTGGCCCGGCAGGGGCACACGCCCGAGTCGGACGGCACGCTGCCCACCCACCGGCCGCAGTTCGTCGGCATGGTCGCCGGCGTCACGGTCGTCCTCGTCGCCCTCACCTTCCTGCCCGTGCTGGCGCTCGGACCGCTGGCCGAAGGAGTCCACTGATGTCCCTCCAGACGCGGGCCGCGCGGACGCCCGCACGCACCCCCTCCCCCGGCGGGAGGCCCGGCGGCGCCCGGCGCGGGCTCCTCGGCCCCGGCGTGCTGGCGGCCGCGCTGCCGGACGCGCTCCGCAAGCTCGACCCCCGCACGCTGTGGCGCAACCCGGTGATGCTGATCGTGGAGGTCGGCGCGGCGTGGTCCACGGTGCTGGCGTCCGCCCGGCCGAGCTGGTTCGGCTGGCTGGCGGTCGGCTGGCTGTGGCTGACGGTGGTCTTCGCGAACCTGGCGGAGGCGGTCGCGGAAGGGCGCGGCAGGGCGCAGGCCGAGACGCTCCGCCGCGCCAAGCGCGACATGGTGGCCCGCCGCCTCACCGGCTGGCGGCCCGGCGGGCCGGACCCGCGGGAGGAGACCGTGCCCGCGCCCGAGCTGCGGCAGGGCGACCACGTCGTCGTCGAGGCCGGGGAGACCGTCCCGGCGGACGGGGACGTCGTCGAGGGCATCGCCAGCGTGGACGAGTCGGCGATCACCGGCGAGTCGGCGCCGGTGATCCGCGAGTCCGGCGGCGACCGCAGCGCGGTGACCGGCGGGACGCGGGTGCTGTCGGACCGGATCGTCGTCGAGGTCACGCAGCGGCCGGGCGAGAGCTTCATCGACCGGATGATCTCGCTGGTGGAGGGGTCGAACCGGCAGCGGACGCCGAACGAGATCGCGCTCAACATCCTGCTCGCCGCGCTGACGATCATCTTCGTGCTGGCGGTCGCGACGCTCCAGCCGATGGCGATCTACTCCATGGGCGCCGACCCGGGCGTGCCGGGCGGCCTGGCGCTGGACTCCGGCGGGATCACCGGGATCGTGCTGGTGTCGCTGCTGGTGTGCCTGATCCCGACGACGATCGGCGCGCTGCTGAGCGCGATCGGCATCGCGGGCATGGACCGGCTCGTCCAGCGGAACGTGCTCGCGATGAGCGGCCGCGCGGTCGAGGCGGCGGGCGACGTCGACACGCTGCTGCTGGACAAGACCGGCACGATCACGCTCGGCGACCGGCAGGCGGCGGCGTTCCTGCCGCTGGGCGGCGTGGCCGAGCGGGAACTGGCGGACGCGGCGCAGCTCGCCAGCCTCGCCGACGAGACGCCCGAGGGGCGCTCGGTCGTGGTGCTGGCCAAACGGCTGCACGGGCTGCGCGAGCGCACGCCCGGCGAACTGGACGGCGCGGAATGGGTCCCCTTCACCGCGCGGACCCGGATGTCGGGCGTCGACCTGCCCGGCCGCCGGCTGCGCAAGGGCGCGGCGAGCGCGGTCGCGGCGTGGGCGCGCGAGCGGGGCGGGGACGTCCCGCCGGGGCTGGGCCGCGCCGTCGAGGAGATCTCCTCCTCGGGCGGGACGCCGCTGGTGGTGGGCGAGTCCGGCCCGGCCGGGACGCGGGTCCTCGGGGTGATCCACCTCAAGGACGTCGTCAAGCAGGGGATGGCGGAGCGGTTCGCGGAGATGCGGGCGATGGGCATCCGCACCGTGATGATCACCGGCGACAACCCGCTGACCGCGAAGGCCATCGCCGACGAGGCCGGGGTGGACGACTTCCTCGCCGAGGCGACTCCGGAGGACAAGCTCGCGCTGATCAAGCGGGAGCAGGAGGGCGGCCGGCTCGTCGCGATGACCGGGGACGGCACCAACGACGCGCCCGCGCTCGCGCAGGCCGACGTCGGGGTCGCGATGAACACCGGCACCTCGGCCGCCAAGGAGGCCGGGAACATGGTCGACCTGGACTCCGACCCGACCAAGCTCATCGAGATCGTCGGGATCGGCAAGCAGCTCCTGATCACGCGCGGCGCGCTGACCACGTTCTCCATCGCCAACGACATCGCCAAGTACTTCGCGATCATCCCGGCGCTGTTCCTGACGCTGTTCCCCGGCCTGGACACGCTCAACGTCATGCGGCTGCACAGCCCGCAGTCGGCGATCCTGTCGGCGGTCGTGTTCAACGCGCTGGTCATCGTCGCGCTGATCCCGCTGGCGCTGCGCGGCGTGCGGTACCGGCCGGGCGGGGCGTCCGCGCTGCTGTCGCGCAACCTGGCCGTCTACGGGCTCGGCGGGATCGTCGCGCCGTTCATCGGCATCAAGCTCATCGACCTGTTCATTCAATTTCTTCCGGGGATGTCCTGACATGCGTATGCCCACCTGGATCCGCGGGCACCTGGCGGCGGTGCGGGCGCTGCTCGTCCTGACCGCCGTGTGCGGGGTCGCCTACCCGCTGGCCGTGTTCGCGGTCGCGCAGCTCCCCGGTCTGGAGGACCGGGCCGGCGGCTCGCTCGTGAGCGCGCCCGGCGGCCGCACGGCGGGCAGCCGCCTCATCGGCCAGTCGTTCACCGACAGGGACGGGAACCCGATCCCGCGCTACTTCCAGAGCCGTCCGTCCAACGCGGGCGACGGCTACGACCCGACCGCGTCGTCCGCGAGCAACCTCGGCCCCGAGGACGTCGTGGACACGCTCCCGGCGCCCGGCGTCGAGGGGGCGCCGAGCCTGCTCACCCAGGTCTGCGCCCGCAGCAAGGCGGTCGGCGACCTGGAGGGCGTGAGCGGCGCCCGCCCGTTCTGCACCCCGGACGGCGTGGGCGCGGTGCTGAAGGTGTTCGGCGCGCGCGCCGCCGACGGGACCGTCCGGCATCCGGCGCGGGTGGTGAGCGCCGACCAGGCGTGCCCGGCGGTGCCGTTCGTCCGCGAGTACCACGGCGTCCGGGTCGAGTGCGCCAGGCCGGGCGAGGACCTCGCCGCCGGGCTGACCGTCCCGGTGCGGGGCGGCGCGCCGTCCAGGCCCCGGGTGCCCGCCGACGCGGTCACCGCGAGCGGGAGCGGCCTCGATCCCCACATCAGCCCCGCGTACGCGCGGCTCCAGGCGCCCCGGGTGGCGCGGGCGCGCGGCGTGCCGGTGGAGCGGGTGCTGGAGGCGGTCCGGCACAACCGGACCGGACGGGCGCTCGGGTTCATGGGCGAGCCGGTGGTGAACGTGGTGCGGCTCAACCTGGAGCTCGACCGCGGCGTCGGGTCCTGAGTCGTCCGGCCCGTGCGGGATATGTCGTGATGAGGGGTCCTGTTGGCGCTTTGCTAGATTTCGCCAGGCCGGAAACCGGGGAGGGCCCCGGCGGGGGAGGTGGGCCCGGGATGGGCACGCGGGGCACGCGGGGGACGTGGCGCGTCTACCTGGGCGCGGCGCCGGGGGTCGGCAAGACCTACGCGATGCTGAACGAGGGGCGGCGGCGCGCCGGGCGGGGCGCCGACGTCGTCGTCGGCCTCGCCGAGACGCACGGGCGGCCGCACACCGCCGAGCAGCTCGGCGGTCTGGAGGTCGTCCCCCGGCACGAGCGCCTCTACCGGGGCGCGGCGTTCACCGAGATGGACCTGGACGCCGTGCTCGCCCGCCGGCCCGAGATCGCGCTGGTGGACGAGCTGGCGCACACCAACGTCCCCGGCTGCCGCAACGCCAAGCGCTGGCAGGACATCCAGGAGCTGCTGGACGCGGGCATCGACGTGATCTCCACCGTCAACATCCAGCACCTGGAGTCGCTGAACGACGTGGTCGAGCGGATCACCGGGGTCCGGCAGCGCGAGACCGTCCCGGACGCCGTCGTGCGCCGCGCCGACCAGGTCGAGCTGGTCGACATGACGCCCGAGGCGCTGCGCCGCCGCCTGGCGCACGGCAACGTCTACGCGCCCGGACGGGTCGACGCGGCACTCGCCCACTACTTCCGGGCGGGCAACCTCGCCGCGCTGCGGGAGCTGGCGCTGCTGTGGGTGGCCGACCGGGTGGACGAAGGCCTGGCCCGCTACCGCGACCAGCACGACATCACCGAGCGGTGGGAGGCGCGGGAGCGGATCGTGGTGGCGCTCACCGGCGGCCCGGAGGGCGAGACGCTCGTCCGCCGCGCCGCGCGGCTCGCCGCCCGCGCCGGGCACGCCGACCTGCTCGCCGTCCGGGTGTTGCGCAGCGACGGCCTCAGTGAGGGCTCGCCGCGGACGCTGGCGGGTCAGCGCGCGCTGCTGGAGAGCCTGGGCGGGACCTACCACCAGGTCGTCGGCGACCAGGTCGCGCGGGCGCTGCTGGAGTTCGCGCGCGGCGTCAACGCCACCCAGCTCGTGCTCGGGTCGAGCCGCCGCCCGGCGTGGCAGGCGGTGCTCGGGCCCGGCGTCGGCGCGACCGTCAGCCGGGACGCCGGGGACCTCGACGTCCACATCGTCACCCACGAGCACGTCGGCAAGGGGCGCGGGATCGCGCGGACGGCCGGGTCGGCGCTGAGCCCCCGCCGCAGGGCCGCCGGCTGGGCGCTGTCGGCGCTCGGCCCGCCGCTGCTGACCGCCCTGCTGTCGAGCGGCTTCGGGCACTTCGGGCTGGTCACCGACATCCTGCTCTACCTGGCGCTGACCGTCGGGGTCGCGCTGGCGGGCGGGCTGTGGCCCGCGGTGGCGGCGGCGGTGCTGGGCAGCCTGCTCGCGAACTGGTTCTTCACCCCGCCCTTCCACACGCTGACGATCGCCGACGCGCAGAACGCGCTCGCGCTGGCGATCTTCATCGGGGTCGCGGTGGCGGTGTCGTCGGTGGTGGACCTGGCCGCCCGCCGCACCCGGCAGGCCGCCCAGAGCAGCGCCGAGGCCGAGACGCTGGGCCTGCTGGCCTCCAGCGTGCTGCGCGGGGAGCGGGCGCTCCCGGCGCTGCTGGAACGCGTCCGGGAGACGTTCGGGGTCACCTCGGCCGCGCTGCTGGAGCGGGACGACGGCGGGTGGAACGTGCTGGGCGCCACCGGGCCCGACCCCTGCGGGCGTCCCGAGGACGCGGAGGTGCGGGCGCCGGTCGCGGAGGGCGCGGAACCCGGCGGCGAGGGCGAGACGGTGCTCGCGCTGCGCGGACGGGTGCTCCCCGCGGCCGACCGGCGGGTGCTGTCGGCGTTCGCCTCGCAGGCGGCGGCCGTCCTGGAGTGGCGGCGGCTGGCCGAGGAGGCGGCGCGGGCCCGGCGGCTGGCCGAGGGCAACAAGATCCGCACGGCGCTGCTGGCGGCGGTCTCGCACGACCTGCGCACCCCGCTGGCCTCGATCAAGGCGGGCGTGAGCAGCCTGCGCGCCGCCGACGTGGACTTCGCCCCCGAGGACGAGGCGGAGCTGCTCGCCACGATCGAGGAGTCCGCCGACCGCCTGGACGGGCTCATCGGCAACCTCCTGGACATGAGCCGGTTGCAGACCGGCGCCGTCGTCCCGCTCGTCCGGCACGTCAGCGTGGAGGAGGTGCTGCCCGGCGCGCTGCGCGGCGTCCCCGGGGACCGCGTCGAGACCGACGTGCCCGAGGCGCTGCCGCCGGTCGAGGCCGACCCGGGGCTGCTGGAGCGGGCCCTCGCCAACGTGGTGGAGAACGCCGTCCGGCACAGCCGCGAGCCGGTGCTGGTGTCGGGCAGCGAGCTGCGGCTCGGGCGCAGGCCGGGCCGGATCGAGATCCGCGTCGCCGACCGGGGCCCGGGGGTGCCCGACGCGGCGAAGGAGCGCGTGTTCGCGCCGTTCCAGCGGCTCGGCGACGCGCCCCGGGGCACCGGGGTCGGGCTCGGGCTGGCGGTCGCCCGCGGCTTCACCGAGGCCATGGGCGGGACGCTGCACGCCGAGGACACCCCGGGCGGCGGCCTGACCATGGTCTTCGCGCTGCCGCCCGCGGCCGCGCCCGAGCCCCGGGAGGGACGATGACGCGGGTGCTGCTGGTCGAGGACGAGCCGCAGATCGTCCGGGCGCTGCGGATCAACCTGCGGGCGCGCGGCTACGAGGTCGACGCGGCGCCCGACGGCAGGAGCGCGCTGGAGGCGGCCGCGCGCCGCCCCCCGGACGTGGTGGTCCTCGACCTCGGCCTGCCCGATATGGACGGCGTCGAGGTGATCCGGGGCCTGCGCGGCTGGACCGGGGTGCCGATCATCGTGCTGTCGGCGCGGCACGCCTCCGCCGAGAAGGTCGCGGCGCTCGACATCGGCGCCGACGACTACGTCACCAAGCCGTTCGGCATGGACGAGCTGCTGGCGCGGCTGCGCGCGGCCGTGCGGCGCGCGCGGCCCGCCGACGAGGCGCCGGTGGTGGAGACCGGGGACTTCACCGTGGACCTCGCCGCCAAGCGGGTGGAGCGGGACGGCGCGGACGTCCGGCTGACGCCGACCGAGTGGCACATCCTGGAGCTGCTCGTCCGCGACGCCGGGCGGCTGGTCAGCCAGCGGCAGCTGCTGCGCGAGGTGTGGGGGCCCTCCTATGAGAAGGAGACCAACTACCTGCGCGTCTACCTCGCGCAGCTGCGCCGCAAGCTGGAGCCCGACCCGGCGCGGCCCCGGCACCTGATCACCGAGCCGGGCATGGGCTACCGCTTCGAACCCTGAGCCCGTGCCGGCGGGCCCAGGGGGTCAGAGCATGACCCGGCCGCCCGCGACGTCGACGGTGAGGCCGGTCAGCCAGGACGCCTGCGCGGACGCGAGGAACAGCGCGGCGCCCGCGACGTCGGCGGGCTCGCCGAGCCGGCCGAGCGGGTGGGCGGCCGCGACGGCCTCCTGGACCTCCGGCGGCATGTGGCGCGCGGTGCGCTCGGTGCGGATCGCCGCGGGGGCGAGGCAGTTGGCGCGCACGCCGTCCGGCCCGACCTCGGCGGCGACGTGCCGGGTGAGCGCCTGGACGCCCGCCTTCGCCGCCTCGTAGGCGACCGGCGCGCCCCAGCGGTTGCCCGCGTCGCGCCCGCCGCCCGGGAGGTTGGTGGGCAGCCGCCCGGCCGAGGACGACATCGTGAGGATCGAGCCCGCCCGCCGCTCCTGCATCCCGGGCAGGAAGCTCTTCAGCGTGAGGAACGTGGCGGTGAGGTTGCCGTCGACGACCGAGCGCCACTCCTGCTCGCTCATGGACGCGGTGGGCCCCGGCCGGGCGATGCCGCCGCCCGCGAAGGCGCACAGGACGCCCACCGGGCCGAGCTCGTCCTCGACCAGGCGCCGGGCGTCCTCGATCGCGGCGAGGTCGGTCACGTCGGCGACCAGGCCCAGTCCGCCGGTCTCGGCGGCGACCTTCTCCAGCGCCGCGCCGTCGCGGCCGAGGACCGCGACCTTGGCGCCCTCGGCGGCGAACGCGCGGGCGGTGTGGGCGCCGATGCCGCGCGAGCCGCCGGTGACCACGACGACGGCTCCGGCGAGTTCGGTGTACATCTGGGCTCCTCAGCGGGTGTCGGACAGGGAAGGGACGCGGGTGAGCGCCCCGCCTCCAGACTGAGTGAGCGCTCACCCATTTGTCAAGCGCACGGCGCCGCGCGGCACCCGGCGGGGACGTCAGGTCTCGCGGCGGCGCAGGGCCTGGTCGAGGGTCACGGCGGAAAGGATCAGCAGGCCCTCGATGACCTGCTTGTAGGTGGGGTTCCAGCCGAGCAGGTTGAAGCCGTTGGAGATGAGCGTGAGGATCAGCACGCCGACCATGCCGCGCCACACCGCGCCCTCGCCGCCGAGGATGCTGGTGCCGCCGAGGACGACGGCGGCGATCGCGGTCAGCTCCAGCAGGTTCCCGATGCCGGGCTGGGCGGAGCCGCCCCGGGCGGCCATGACGAGCCCGGCCGTCCCGGCGCAGGCGCCGCTGGCGGCGAACACCGCGACCCGCACGGGCCCGGTCCTGATCCCCGACAGCCGCGCCGCCTCGGGGTTGCCGCCGACGGCGTGGACGCTCCGTCCGAACGCGGTCGCCGACAGCAGCACCGTGGCCGCGGCGGCGACGCCCGCGAGCACGAGGGTCGCGGCGGTGATCCCGCCGAGCGCGGTGGGCCAGCCGATCATCTGGAACGCGTCGAGCTGCGCGGCGCGCGGGTAGACGATGGCGCCGCCGGTGATCACGACGGCGAGGCCCCGGTAGACGATGCTGAGCGCGAGCGTCGCGATGAAGGAGTGGACGCGCGACAGCACGACGGCGAGCCCGGTGGCCGTCCCCATCAGGGCCCCGGTCGCGACGCCCGCCGCGTATCCGGCGGGGACGCCCGCCGACCGGGTGACGATGACGGCGACGACCGCGCTCACCGCGAGGACGGCGCCGCAGGCGAGGTCGAACACCCCGCAGACGACGCACAGCGTCATGCCGCAGGCCAGCAGCCCGACGACGACGGCCTGGTCGAGGAGGTTGACCAGGTTGCCCTTGGTCAGGAACGTGTCGGTGGACAGCGACAGCGCGAGGACGAGCGCGGCGAGGGCCACCACCACGCCGTGGTCGCGGAGCGTCCTCACCGCAGGCCCGCGAGCGCGAGGACGTCCCCGGCGCGCGCCGCGCCGCGCGGGCACTCCCCCGCGATCGCGCCGCCGCGCATGACCAGCACGCGGTGCGCGAGCCCGAGCACCTCCTCGACCTCCGAGGAGGCGACGAGCACCGCCGTCCCCCGCGCCGCGAGGTCGGTGACCAGCCGGTGGATCTGGGCCTTGGCGGCGACGTCCACGCCGCGGGTCGGCTCGTCGGCGAGCAGGACGCGGGGGCGGCGGACGAGCCACTTGCCGAAGACCGCGCGCTGCTGGTTGCCGCCCGACAGCGTCCACGCGGGCCGGTCGAGGCCGGTGCCGCGGACGCCGAGGCCGTCGGCGGTGGCCTGGGCGGCGCGCCGCTCGGCGCCCCTACGCACGACGCGCAGGGGGCGGCGGCCCGGCAGCGCGGTCATGCGCAGGTTCTCGGTGGTGGGCCTGACCAGAACGAGCCCGTGCTCGGCGCGCGACTCGGGCACGAGCGCCATGCCGAGCGCGATCGCCGCCGCCGGTCCGCCCCGGGCCCGCAGCGGCCGTCCGGCGACGCGCACCTCGCCGGAGTCCCGGCGGTCGGCGCCGAACAGCAGCCGGAGCGTCTCGGTGCGCCCGCTGCCGACCAGGCCCGCGAGCCCGACGATCTCCCCGGCCCTGACCCGCAACGACACCCCGCGCACGGCGTCGCCCCTGGACAGCTCCCGGGCCTCCAGGAGCACCGGCGAGCCGGCGGGGACGGGCTCCGGCTCGGGGTAGCGGGTCTCGACGGGGCGTCCGGCGATCTCCTCCAGCAGGCCGCCTGCGGTGCGGTCGGCGGCGGGCGCGGTGGAGACGTGCCGCCCGTCGCGCAGGACGGTGACGGTGTCGCAGCCGTCCAGGACCTCCTCCAGCCGGTGGGAGATGAGCACGATCCCGGTTCCGTCGGCGGCGAGGCGGCGGGCGAGGGCGAGCAGCAGCGCGGCGTCGGTGCGGGGCAGCAGCGCGGTCGGCTCGTCCAGCACGAGGAGCCGCGCGCCGTGGGCGAGCGCGCGCAGGATCTCGGTCCGCTGCCGCTGGACGAGCGGCAGGTCCCCGGCCCGCGCGGCGGCGGGCAGGTCGAAGCCGGTGCGGTCGAGGAGCGCGGCGAACCGCTCCCGCCTCCGGGTGGCGTGCGGGGTGCCCAGGAAGACGTTGTCGAGGACGCTCAGCCCCGGGACGATCGCGCCCTCCTGCGTGACGAGCGCGATGCCGTGGCGCAGCGCGTCCCGGGGCGCCCGGAGCCGGACGGGCGCGCCGTCGACCGTGACGCGCCCGGAGTCCGGACGGACCGCCCCGCACAGCACCCGCGCGAGCGTGCTCTTGCCCGCGCCGTTCTCCCCCACGACGCCGTGGACCCGCCCGCCGGGCAGATCCAGCGTCACCTCGCGCAGGACGGCCGTCCCGCCGTAGCTCTTGCCGATCCGGTCGAGCGCGACGTCCATGCCCCGGCTACTCGTCGTACTCGCCGGTGACGCCGGGGAGCGTGGCCTTGGTGAGCCTGCCCTCGTCCGGCACGAGCGAGGCCATGTCGACGGCCGCCGGCACGTTCTGCCCGGCCGCCTTCGCGAGGCCCAGCTCGGCGGCCTTGGCGCCCGCCGTCCGCACCGGCAGGTACGGGATGCCGAACCAGCGGCCCTCACGGACGGCCGCGACCGCCTGCCGCGACGCGCCGTTGCCGACGTAGAGGATCTTCTTGCCCCTGGCGACGCCCTCGGCGCCGAGCAGCGCCTGCGACGAGCCGAGCACGACCTGCACGTCCGGGTGGGCCTGGAGCACGTCCTGCATGGCCTTGCGCCCGGAGTCCTTGGTGTAGCCGCCCTCGACCGTCGGGAGCACCTTCACGCCCGGGGAGTTCTTGAGCGTGGACACGACCGCCTGCGTGCGGGCGTTGTCCAGCGGCAGCGTCTTCATGCCCTCCAGGTAGGCGACCTCGCACGACTTCGCCTTGCGGCTCGCGCAGGCGGCCGCGCCCAGCTCGCCGAGCCGGCGGCCGTTGCGGGCGGGCACGTCGACCAGCGAGACCGCGCCGGGCACCTGCGGCTGCTCGGTGTCGTACCGGGTGCCGACCGGAGTGAACTGCACGACGACCGCGATGCCCTCCCGCACGGCCGCGCGGACGGCGGGGAACACCGCCGTCCCGTCGTTGGCCTGCACGACGAACACGCCGAAGCGCTTCGCGGTCACCGCGTCCTGGATCTGCCGCACCTGGAGTTGGGCGTCGAACGCCGAGTCGAAGAACTCCGCCGTCGCGCCCGACTTTCCGGCCTGCTGTTTCACGCCGTCGAACGTCGCGACCGTGAACGAGTTGGCCTTGGCGAACCCGAAGAACGCGATGTGCTTGGCATTCTTCCCCTCGCTCTTCTTCTCCCCGTCGTTCGGGTCGGAACAGCCCGCCGCCAGCAACGCCATGCCGAGGGCGGCCGCGGCCACCGCGTGATGCGCTCTCATCTTCTGCGTCCGACTCCCACGTAGAACCATTCGCCACCGGGACGGGTGCGGTCCGCCTCGCCGTCGGGCCGCCATTCGTTCACCTGCGTCACCCCGGGCTCCACCAGGTCGAATCCCGTGAAGAAACGGGAGATGGCCGCGTGCGAGCGGTGGACCAGCGGAGCCGTCGCGCCCTGGTAGACCTCGCGCGCGGCGGCGCCCTCCTCCGGGTGCGCGTCGTCGGTCAGATGGGAGACGATCAGGTGGCTGCCCGGCGCCAGCGGCGCCGTGAACTCACCGACGACTCCCCACGGGTCCTCGTCGTCGGTGAGGCAGTGCAGGATCGCCACGAACATCACCGCGACCGGTTCGGAGAAGTCGATCAGGCGCCGCACGTCCGGGTGCCCGAGGATCTCGCCGGGCCGCCGGATGTCCTTGGAGACGACGGTCGTGGTGTCGTCGATCGCCCGCAGCGCCCGCGCGTGCGTCAGGACCACGGGGTCGTAGTCGACGTAGACCACATGGGCGTCCGGGACGACGCTCTTGGCGACCTCGTGGACGTTGTCCTGCGTGGGAAGACCCGTTCCGAGGTCGAGGAACTGGCGGATGCCCTGCTCGGCCGCCAGCCGGACGGAGCGTCCGAGGAAACGCCGGTTGGCCACGCAGATGTCGCGGCTCGGGCCGAGCGCCATGATCTTCTCGGCGGCCTCGCGGTCGGCGGGGTAATTGTCCTTACCGCCCAGGTAATAATCGTACATTCGGGCAGCATTCGGGGTATCCACGTCCGGCGTGTACGGCTCGATGCCGGGCTCGGTCAACGCGGCACCTCCCCCAGGGAGCGGCATGCGGGGCGAAAGATCGTCACCGCAGGGATCATAACGCCGGAAGCGCGCGTTCTCGCCGTTTCACGAGCGATAGGCGATCTTCACCACGGATTCACCATGAAACCGGCCAGGAACGACAAGGCGGGCCCGCCAGGGGCGGGCCCGCTCAGAACTCGGAAAACCTTCAGATCAGGGGGCGCTGCGCCTTCTTGCCCTCCTCGTAGACGGCGCGGGCCCGCGCCGTGGACTCCAGCGTCGAGACCTCCGCGACCGGCACGTCCCACCAGGACTCGCTGTCGGGCGCGGGCACGGTCGGGTCCGTCTCCACGTGCACGACCGTCGTCCGGGACGAGTCCCGCGCCCGCGTGAGCGCGGTGCGGAACTCGCCGGCGGTGGTGGCGCGCAGCACATCGGCGCCGAGCGCGGCGGCGTTCGCGGCGAGGTCGCCGGGCAGCCGGAACCGGGTGCCGAAGCGCTCCGCGCCGACCGACTCCGACAGGTTGCCGATCGAGGCGAACCCGTGGTTCTGGACGAGCACGACGACGAGCTTCACGCCGTCCGCGACGGCGGTGACCAGCTCCTGCGCCATCATCAGGTACGAGCCGTCGCCGACGAGGACGAACACCTCCCGGTCGGGCGCGGCGAGCTTCACGCCGAGGCCACCGGCGATCTCGTAGCCCATGCAGGAGTAGCCGTACTCGACGTGGTAGCCCTTCGGGTCGCGCGTCCGCCACAGCTTGTGCAGGTCGCCGGGCATCGACCCGGCCGCGCACACCACGACGTCGCGCGGTCCGCTCACCTCGTTGACGATGCCGATGATCTCCGACTGGGCCGGGAGCGGGCCGT
This sequence comes from Actinomadura litoris, assembly GCF_009733595.1. Taxonomy (GTDB): domain Bacteria; phylum Actinomycetota; class Actinomycetes; order Streptosporangiales; family Streptosporangiaceae; genus Spirillospora; species Spirillospora litoris. The sequence goes on from NZ_WOFH01000008.1 coordinate 245,793, forward strand.
GGCCGAGGCCGTAGGCGTGGTCGACGGCGGCGTTCCAGCGCCCGGCCAGCGCGGCGGTCTCGCGCCGGTAGGACGCGGCGACCGCGTGGCCGCCCAGCGCGACCCGCAGCGCGGCGAGCCCGGCGCGGGCGTCGGCGAGCAGCGGGACGCCCGCGTGCTTGGCGGTGTCCGGCGCGGCGACGTTGAGGTTCACGAACCGGACGCCGGGGCGCGCGAACGCCGTCCGCGAGCCGGTGGTGAAGTCGCTGTAGCGGGTGCCGACGCCGAGCACGACGTCGGCCTCGCGGGCCAGCGCGTTGGCGGCGGTCGTGCCCGTCGCGCCGACCGCGCCGACCGAGGCGGGGTGGTCCCACGGCAGCGAGCCCTTGCCCGCCTGCGTCTCCGCGACCGGGATGCCGGTCTCGGCGGCGAGCGCGGCCAGCTCGGCGGTCGCGCCGGAGTAGATGGCGCCGCCGCCCGCGACGATCAGCGGCCGCTCGGCCGTCCGCAGCAGCGCCGCCGCCTCCTCCAGCGCGGCGGGCTCGGGGACGGCGCGCGGGACCCGCCAGGTCCGCTCGGCGAACAGCTCCACCGGCCAGTCGTGCGCCTCGGCCTGCACGTCCTGCGGCAGCGCGAGCGTGACCGCGCCGGTCTCGGCCGGGTCGGTCAGCACCCGCATGGCCGCGAGCAGCGCGGCGGGGAGCTGCTCGGGACGGTTGATCCGGTCCCAGTACCGCGACACCGGCTTGAAGCAGTCGTTCACCGACACGTCGTAGGACCGCGCGTCCTCCAGCTCCTGGAGCACCGGGTTCGCGACCCGGGTCGCGAACACGTCGCCGGGCAGCAGCAGCACCGGGATCCGGTTGATCGTCGCGAGCGCCGCGCCCGTCACCATGTTCGTCGCGCCCGGCCCGACCGACGTCGTGCACGCGTACGCGCGGAGCCGGTCGTGCATCCGCGCGTACCCGACCGCCGCGTGCACCATCGCCTGCTCGTTGCGCGCGGCGCGGTAGGGCAGGGAGTCGTCCTGGAGCAGCGCCTGGCCGAGGCCCGCCACGTTGCCGTGGCCGAAGATGCCGAAGCAGCCGGCGAAGAAGCGGCGGCGCTCGCCGTCGCGCTCGGTCCACTGGTTCGCCAGGAAGCGGACGACCGCCTGCCCGACGGTGAGCCGCTCGGTCGCGGTCATCGTTCTCCCTCCAGGTGCCCGCGGCGTCCGGCCGCCGACGTCATCGGCAGCCTCGGGTCGGGCGGCAGGTCCGGCCAGGTGCCGCGGATCCAGGCGTGCGCCGGGTCGTCGCAGATCTTCCAGACGCGCTCGCCCGGCCCCGCCATCACGTTCAGGTAGTACAGGTCGTAGCCGGGCACCGCCATCGACGGGCCGTGCCAGCCGTGCGGGATCAGCACCGCGTCACCGGTGCGGACCTCCTCCAGCACGTCGGTGCTGCCGTAGACGCGCTGGTAGCCCATGCCGGGGCCGCCGTCCGGCGCGTCCGCGACCTCGAAGTAGTAGATCTCCTCCAGCACGGACTCGTCCGGGGTGTCCTCGTCGTGCTTGTGCGGCGGGTAGGACGACCAGTTGCCGCCCGGCGTCAGCACCTCGCAGGCGATCAGCCGGTCGGCCTCGAACGCGTCCGGCGTGCAGAAGTTGGTGACCTGCCGCGCCATCCGCCCGGCCCCGCGCAGCTCGACCGGCACGTCCTCGGCCGGGCCGTAGCGGGGCCGCAGCCGCCGCTCGCAGCGGGCCGAGGGCAGCGCGAACCGCCCGCCGTCCCGCGAGACGACCCGCAGTGCCGCTTCGCGGGGCGCGTAGGCGAAGTCGGTCACCCGGGAGAACACGTCGGGACGGCCTTCGAGGTCGAAGGTCTCCGTGCCGCCGTCGGCCTCGATGGTGACCGCGCACGACCCGGCGAGCGGCAGCACGAGGGTCTCGGCGCCGCCGGTCTCCAGCACCGCCTCCTCCCCCGGCGCGAGCGTGAGGACGCGCAGGCCCGAGTACGTCCAGCCCGCGCCGTCCGGCGTGATCTCCAGCGAGACCTCCGGGGCGCTCACAGCAGCCCCACCGCGGCGTCCACGGCGGCGGCGACGTCGTCGTCCGGCGGGTACAGCAGCGTGCGCCCCACCACCAGGCCGCGGACGGACGGCAGCGCCAGCGCCTTCGCCCATCCGGCGAGCGCCGCGTCCGGATCGGCGGGCACCTCGCCGCCGAGCAGGACGGCGGGCAGCGTCGAAGCCGCCATGACCTCCTCCATCCGGTCCACCACCGGGACCTTCAGCCACGTGTGGGCCGACGTCGCGCCGAGCCCCGAGGCGATCGACATCACCTGGATCATCGCCTCCGGCGTCAGCACGTTGCGGACCCTCCCGCCGCCCGCCCGCGTCGACAGGAACGGCTCCACCATCGCCATCAGCCCGTGCTCGGCGAGGCCCGTGACCGCGTGCGCGCACGACTCCAGCGTCCGCGCGGTCGCCGGGTCCTCCAGGTCGACGCGCAGCAGCATCTTGCCGCCGTCCAGCCCGGCCGCCGCGATCGCGGCCGGGGTGTACCCGGTGAACCGGTCGTCGATCTCGAACGCCGAGCCGGCGAGCCCGCCCCGGTTCATCGACCCGAGCACGACCTTGCCGTCCAGCGCGCCGAGGAGCAGCAGGTCCTCGATGACGTCGGGGGTGCCGAGCACGCCGTCCACGCCGGGACGGGCGAGCGCGGCGCACATCCGCTCCAGCAGCCGGCCCCGGTCGCCCATGGCGAGCGGGTCGTCCCCGGCGCGCAGCGCGCCGCGCGCCGGATGGTCCGCCGCGATGATCATCAGCCGGGCGGGCGGCGCGGCCGGCCGCCGCCGGTTCGCGGCGGCCTCCGCGACCGCCCCGGGCCGCGTCGCGCGCGTCTCGATCACGCCGGCGAGCCGTTCGGCGAAGGTCCCGGTCAACGCGGCGCCTCCCCCTGCTGGGTCTTCTCCATCAGTTCCTCGACCTCCGGTTCGGTGGGCATCGCGTCGGCGCAGGCCAGGCGGGAGGCGACCAGCGCCCCGGCGGCGCTCGCGAAGCGGAGCGTGCGGGCGAGGTCCCAGCCGTCCAGCAGGCCGTGGCAGACGGCGCCGCCGAACGCGTCGCCCGCGCCGAGGCCGTTGACGACCTCGACCGGCGTCGGCGGCACCTCGACGACCTCCTCGGCCGTGGCGGCCAGCGTGCCGCGCGGCCCCTGCTTGACGATGGCGATCGACACGCCGCGCTCCAGCAGCGCCCGCGCGGCGGCGTGCGGCTCGCGCTCGCCGACGGCCAGCTCGCACTCCTCCAGGTTCCCGATCGCCACGGTGGCGTGGTCGAGGGCGCGGCCGACGCGCTCGCGCGCCTCGTCCCGCGACTCCCAGAACATCGGGCGCCAGTCCAGGTCCAGGACGGTCGTGCCGGTGTTCGCGGCCATCGCGGCGAGCGTGCTGCCGTGGCTGGGCTCCTGCGACAGGCTCGTGACGGTCGCCCAGAAGATCCGCGCCCCGGCGATCGCGTCGAGGTCCAGCTCGTGGCCGTGGATCTCCAGGTCGGGCGCCTTGGGGTAGCGGTAGAAGTACAGCGGGAAGTCGTCGGGCGGGAAGATCTCGCAGAACGCCAGCGGCGTCGGGAGCCCGGGGACGTCGGTGACGAACCGGTCGTCCACCCCGTACCCGGCGAGCGCGCGGTGGACGAAGCGGCCGAACGGGTCGGCTCCGGTGCGCGTGATGACGGCCGTCCGGTGGCCGTACCGGGCGGCGGCGACCGCGACGTTGGTCGGGCTGCCGCCGAGGTACTTGCCGAACGACTCGACCTCCTCCAGCGGGACGCCGGTCTGGAGCGGGTAGACGTCGACGCTGACCCGCCCCATGGTGATCAGGTCGTGCGTCATGCCGCCGCCAGGAAGTCGAGGCAGGCGCGGACGTCGCGGGCGGGACCGGCGGACGGGTCGGGCTCGGCGTCCAGGACCATGTCCTGCTCCAGCACGTACCAGCCGTTGTAGCCCACGCCCTCCAGCGCGTCGATGATGCCGGTGATGTCGATGTCGCCCTGCCCGAGCGGGCGGTAGATCCCCTCCCGGACGGCGGCGGTGTAGCCGATGTCGCCGGTCTGGACGCGCCGGGCCAGCGCGGCGTCCACGTCCTTCAGGTGGACGTGCGCGACGCGGCCGGCGGACGCGCGGGCCAGCTCCAGCGGGTCGGTGCCGCCGATGAGCAGGTGCCCGGTGTCCAGGCAGAGCGCGGCGTCCGAGCCGTCCAGCACGCGGCCGACCTCCTCGCGGGTCTCCACGACCGTGCCGACGTGCGGGTGCAGCACCGCGCGGTGGCCGCGATCGGCGGCGTGCCCGGTGGCGCGGCCGAGGTTGGTGAGCAGCGCGCTCCAGTGCTCGGGGCCGAGGACGGGCCGCTCGTCGTAGCCGTCCAGGCCGGTGGTGGCGGCGAGCACGACGGTCGCGCCCGGCTCGCCGAACGAGTCGAGCGCGCGCGACAGCTCCGGCAGCGGGTCGCGGCCGGGGTCGTGCAGGACGAGCGGGACGAACCCGCCCACGGGCCGCAGCCCGTAGGAGCCGAGCAGCGCCGCCCGCTCCCCCGGGTCGGACGGGAGGAACCCGTCGGGTCCGAACTCGGTCGCGGCGACGCCGAGGTCGCGCATCTCGGCCAGGACGCGCCCGGCGGCGAGCTGGTGGCCCCAGCCGGGGACCTCGCAGACGCCCCAGGAGATCGGGGCGGCGGCGACACGGGACGCGGCGATCATCGCCGGACCTCCTCGATCGTGACGGAACGCCGTTCGCGGCGGGAGATGTCACATGCCTCGGCCACGTAGAACGCCTCCAGGCTCTCTTCGGGTGGACATGGGCTCTCCGTACCCGCGTTCACCATGTCGACGAACGCGCGCAGCTCGGCGGCGTAGGCGTCGGCGAAGCGCTCCAGGAACCCGGTGTGCGGGGGGCCGGCGGGGCGGAAGCCCACCCCGGACGGGGCGAGCGGGGTGCGGTCGTCCAGGCCGACGACCACGCCGTCCTCGGAGCCGAGGACCTCCAGGCGGACGTCGTACCCGGCCGCGTTGTAGCGGCTCGCGGAGACGACCGCGAGCGTGCCGTCGTCCAGGGTGAGGACGGCCGAGCCGGTCGAGACGTCGCCGGACTCGGCGAACACCGGCGCGCCGCGCTGGGCGCCGGCCGCGGTGACCTCGGTGACGGCGCGGCCGGTGACGAAGCGGACGGCGTCGAAGTCGTGCACCGAGCAGTCCCGGAACAGCCCGCCCGAGGTCGGGATGTAGGCGTCCGGCGGCGGCGCCGGGTCGAGCGTGAGCGAGCGGACGGTGTGCACCCAGCCCAGCCTGCCCGAGCGGACCGCGTCGCGCGCGGCGACGTGCCCGGGGTCGAAGCGGCGCTGGAATCCGACCTGGACCGAAACCCCCGAGTCCCGGACGGCCGCCAGCGTCTGGATCGTTCCATCGAGGTCGGCCGCGACCGGCTTCTCGACGAACACGGGCAGGCCCGCCTCGACCGCGCGCACCACCAGCGGCGCGTGCGCGGCGGTCGGCGTGGCGACCACCAGCGCGTCCAGCCCGGCGCCGAACAGCGCGTCGACGGAGTCGGACCGGTCCACGCCGAGCTTGTCGGCCACCTCGCGCGCACGCCCGGCGTCCGCGTCGGCGACGACCACCTCCTCGACCAGGCCGCGCAGCGTCTCCGCGTGCCCGGCCCCGATCCGGCCCACACCGGCCAGCCCGACCCTCATACGGTCCCCCTCCCGTTGCCTCTGCCGAGTTTCATGGAACGCTCCAATTTCTGTCAACAGTATGTCCTGACATAAGGACTTTAGCCCCTACCGAGACCGCGTCCGCTATCCTCGTCGCGATCAAGGCGAAGGAGTCCTGACGTGCACGGACCCACCGTGAAGCTGGATCGCGGCAGCCCCGTCCCGCTCTACTTCCAGGTGGCCCGCCAGCTTGAGGAGGCCATCCGGGCGGGCGATCTGCCGCCCGGCACGCGGCTGGAGAACGAGCTGGAGCTGGCGGCCCGGTACCGGCTGTCGCGGCCGACCGTCCGGCAGGCGATCCAGCACCTGGTGGACAAGGGCCTGGTCGTGCGCAGGCGCGGGGTGGGCACGCAGGTCGTCCAGCCCCGGGTGCGGCGGCCGATCGAGCTGTCCAGCCTCTACGACGACCTCGCCGCCGCCGGGGCCGAGCCCGGCACCAAGGTGCTGGCGCTCGGCCCGGTCGCCGCGTCCGAGGAGGTCGCGGGGCAGCTCGGCGTCGCGGCGGGCACCGAGGTGCTGCGGGTGCACCGGCTGCGGCTCACCGGCGGCGAGCCGCTCGCGCTGATGACCAACCACCTCCCGGCGGGCCTCGTCGAGGTCACCGCCGAGCGGCTCACCGAGCACGGCCTGTACGAGACGCTCCGGGACGCGGGCGTGAACCTGCGGATCGCGCACCAGACGATCGGCGCGCGCGCCGCGACCACGGCCGAGGCGCGGCTGCTCGACGAGCGGCGCGGCACGCCGCTGCTCACGATGACCCGCACCGCCTACGACGACACGGGCGCCGCCGTCGAGTTCGGCACCCACGTCTACCGCGCGGACCGCTACGCCTTCTCGCACACGCTCGTCGGCAAGTAGGGCACCGCCGCGCCGGGCCGCGAACCCGCGACCCGGCGCGACGGTGTCATGTCACCTGATGCTGGCGACGTCGCTCGCCGTGCCCCCCTTCCGCGCCTCGAAGGCGAGGGTCACCACGCCGCTCGTGCCCGGGACCGCCACGGTCTGGACGCCCGCGCGGGTGATCTCGACCTTCTTCGTGCCGAGCACCTTGCCGTCCCACACCTGGAGGTTCGCCGTGCCGGGCCCGGTGGCCCGCAGCCTGACGCTGACCGAACCGCCGGAGGGCTTCGGCCTCCCGGTGATCCGCGCCGTGTCCGAGCGGGGCGCTTCGGGGCCGGCGGCGAGCGGGACGCCCGTCCGCACGGCCTGCAGGATCGACTCCGGCGAGTTCACCGAGGACGCCGCGTCGGTCGGCATGACCGGCTCCGGAGGCGTGGTCGGCATCCCGGCGGGCGGGGTGTGCCCGGGCAGGGACACCAGGCCCCAGCGGTACGGGTCGCCCTGCACGCCGCCCCAGGTGGACCAGCCGATACGGGTCTGGCCGGTCTTGTCCTGGGTGTCGGAGTCGTACACGAAGATGTTCAGGCCCATCCGCGCCGGGTCCACGGCGGTCGGCAGCGCCTTGAAGGGGATCTTCGTCTCGATCACGTACCCGTCGTAGGGGTCGGCGACCGTCGAGGCCACCTGCATCCCGGGCGCGGTCTCGGGCCCGCCCTGGTGCGCGTCGGCGTCGCGCTCGAAGCACGGCTTGCCGTCGGACATCCGGGGGAAGATGCCGGTCTTGAACGTGGTGGAGGTGTTCTCGGAGTCGCCGCGCGGGTCGATCGCGATCTCGACCGAGTCGCTCCGCCAGTGCCGCTTGCAGTCGTCCGCGCCGAGCACGGTCCCCTGCTTGTCGTCACGGACCTTGACGAGCAGGTACAGCGCGTCGTCGGTCCAGGTGACCTTGCCGGTCGCCGAGCAGTCGTCCGCCGAGGCGCACGCGTCGCCCTCCCACACGCGGGAGAGGTTCAGCTCGGGTCCGGGGTACTCGCCGGCCGCCTCCTTGCCGTCCACGGCCGGGGCGCCGGCCGCCTTCGGCAGGACGGAGGTCGGGACGAGCTCCAGGCCGCCCTTCTGCACGTCGGCGGCGCCCGAGGACGGCGTCGTCGTGATGGTCACGTCGTAGTCGCCGCCGGTGCCGCCCTCGTTGGAGGTGGGCAGCGAGGCGTCGGTGTTGGTGACGGTGAAGGTGGCCGAGCCCTTGGCGCCGGCCGCGAGCGTGTAGGGCTTGGACGGCTCGTCGGCCGCGAAGCCCTTCGGCAGGTCGAGCCGGACCGTGCCCGACTGGGCGGACGCGGTCGTGTTCGCGAGGTCCACCCGGACCTTGCGGGACTTGCCGGACGCCAGCGACAGCACCGGCTTGACCTGCCCGGTGAGGGACTGGACGCCGGTCTTGGCCGCCCAGGAGTCGAAGTCGGAGACGCGCGGCAGCGGCTCCATCGTCCCGGTGACGGCGGGCTGCACTTCGACCTGCGTCGTGGCCTGGCCCGTGGCCTTCCCGGCGGTGAGGGTCGCGGCGAGCTGGACGCGCCCGGCGGCGGTCCCGGCCGGAGGCGTGACCGTGAACGTCGCGGTCCGCTCCTTCGTGCCCACCGTGCCGAGGTCGCCCGAACCCGCGACCTTCCAACCGGCGGGGACCGACAGCGCGGCCTTCGCCCCGCGCAGCGAGCGCTCCGCGACGGCATGAGCGGTCACCTTGAACCCGGCGCCGGGCGTGACCCCGAGCGACTGGGTGGTCAGTGAGAAGCCGGTGCCGAGCGGAAGCCCGCCCTTACCCGGCAGCACCGCGCCCTCCAGCATCGCCGTCGGGCCCGTGTTGCCCAGCGTGAACGGCGCCCGGCTGTGGATCTGGGTGAAGAAGTCACAGCCGATCTTGGACGGGTCGGACGGCACGTCCGGGAAACCGCCCCAGCCCTGGCTCACGTAGGTGCGCTGGGCCTCGCGCTCGACCTGCGCCCACGTCTTGCCGCCGTTGCGGGCGGACGCGCGGCCTCCCCACACGCCGCGCACGAGCGTCCCCGGCCGGGACGGCTTCAGGTCGGTGGCGCACGCGGCGCCCGTGGGCCCGGACGCGCCGCCGGTCTGGAAGATCCGTCCGGGCGCCCAGGTGCTCAGCCCCTCCTCGCGGAGCTGCGCGGGGTACGCCTTCGGGTCGGCCGCGGCGAAGTAGGCCTCGGTCGCCAGGCGCGCCGCCATCTGGTGGTTGCCGTGCTGGCCCGGCAGCGGCGCGGGCACCATGGTGACGATCACCTTGGGCCGCGTCTCGCGGACCAGCCGGACGACCTTCTCCAGCGACTTGTCGTGGTCCCAGGTCTTCGCGGTGAGCGGGGTGCTCACCGTGTAGTAGAAGTCGACCTTGTCGAGGTAGTGGATGTCGGTGACGCCCGCCTTGCCGACGGCGCGCCGCTCCTCGTTCTCACGGAGCAGGCCGAGCGGTGGCCCCTCCTCGTTCCCGGACGCGTTGCCGCCGCCCTCGCCGCGCGTGACGGTGAGGACGCCGGTCCTGGCCTTGTCGAACTCGTTCCACTGGCCGAGCGTGGACAGCGTCCCGGCCTCGTCGTCGGGGTGGGCCCCGACGAACAGGACGTCCAGCCTCCCGTCACCGGACGGGGCGCCGCCCGGTGCGGACGGCGCGCCGGCCGGTGCGGGCGCCGCCTGCGCGGGCGGGGACGCCAACGCGAGGGCGGACGCCGCGAGCGCGGCGGAAAGGACGGCGGGTAGGGCGAGTCTTCGCAAGTGAACTCTCCTTTACTTTCCCTACTCCTTGATGGCCCCCGAGAGCATTCCTGCGATGAACTGTCGTTGCAGGAAGACATAAACGATCACGATGGGCGCGGCGATGATGAGCGCGCCCGCCATGAGCAGCGAGTAGTCGGTCTTGTGCGTGCCCTGGAAGAAGGACAGACCGAGAGGCGCGGTGCGCAGCGCCTCGTCCGAATTGATGATCACCAGCGGGAGCAGGAACTCGTTCCAGGTCCACATGGTGGTGAGCAGCAGCATGGTGAGGATGGCGGGGCGGCCGATCGGCACCAGCACCCGCCACAGCGTGGTCCAGCTCGACGCGCCGTCGATGCGCGCGGCCTCCAGCAGGGAGGGCGGGATGCTGCGGAAGTAGGCGCGCATCCAGAACGTGCCGAACGCGACCGACATCGCGACCTGCGGCAGGATCAGCCCGGCATAGGTGTTGTCGAGGCCCATCGACCGGAGGTCGAAATAGAGCGGCACGACGACCGCCTCGGTCGGGATCGTCAATCCGGCGAGAAAGACCAGGAACAGCGCCGAGGCACCCCGGAACCTCATCGCGCCGAGCGCGTATCCGGCCATGATCGACAGGATCGCCGCGATCACGACGGTGCACGCGGTGACGATGAGGCTGTTGCGCAGGTAGGTGGCGAAGTGCCCCTCCCGCCAGGCCGTCCCGAACGAGGAGAAGTCCACGTCGTCCGGCAGCTTCAGCGCCTGCGTCACCACGCCGATCATCGGGAACACCGCGATCACCGCGAACACGGCGAGGAGCGCGTGGTTGAAGATCCGTTCCCCCCGCGGGTTCATGCGTCCTTCCCTTCCACCAGGCGGCCGATCCCGGCGGTGACGGCGAAGGCCAGCACCGCCAGCGTCACGCCGATGGCGCATCCGAGCCCGACCTCGCCGGTGTTGAACGTGCGGTTGTAGACCTCGTAGGCGGGCACCTTCGTGGCGTCGCCCGGCCCGCCCTCGGTGGCCATGTAGATCAGGTCGAAGTTGCGGATCGCCATGATCGTGGTCAGCGTCAGCGCCACCGCCAGCTCGCGGCGCAGCGCGGGCAGCGTGACGGTGAGGAACTCACGGACGGCGCCGGCGCCGTCGATCCGCGCCGCCTCGTACAGCTCCCTCGGGATCTTCTGCACCCCGGCGAGGAACAGCACCAGCGCCAGCCCGATCCCGACCCACGTCCCGACGAGGCCGACGGCGGGCAGCGCGAAGGTGAAGTCGCCGAGCCAGCCGTGCCGCCAGTCGGGCAGGCCCGCGCTGTGCAGCCAGCCGAGGACGGTGTTGATCGGGCCGTCCTCGGAGTACACCCACCGCCACGCCACCGCGACCGCGACCATCGCGATCACCTGCGGCAGGAACAGCACGGTCCGGAAGAACACCAGACCGCGGATCTTCGTCCGGGACATCGCGCCGACCAGCACGAACGCGATGCAGCAGGGGAAGACCGAGTAGAACACGATGAGGACCAGCAGGTGCCCGAAGGCGCCGCGCAGCGCTGGATCGGTCCAAGTACTGGTGTAGTTGGAGAGGCCCGCCCACTCCGCCGTCCCGAGGCCGTCCCAGTCGTACAGCGAGAACTGCGCGCCGCGTATCAGCGGCCACAGCAGGAACCCCCCGTACACCAGCAGGGCGGGCAGGACGTACAGCCACCCGATCGCCCGGGGCTCCCCGGGGGGCCGGCCCCCGTACCGGCCCCCCGGGCGCCCGGCCGCGCGCGTGTCCGCCGGTTCGCTCCGCTTCCTCGCGGTCTTGTGCCGCGCGACGGTCGTCATGTGCGGGCTCCCTCTATCTCCGTGTCGGCCCGGTCACTTCTTCTTCTGGAAGGCGGTGTAGTCGTCCTGGGCCGCCTTCATAACGGCCTCCGCCGACTTCTTGCCGGCGACGAGCTCCTGGAGCGGGCCGCCGAACGCGTCGGTGAAGGTGGGGGTGGCGTAGTCGATGTAGGGCGTGGTGCCGTCGTTCTTGCTGAGCTCGGTCCAGGCCGTCAGCACCTCCTTCATCAGCGGCGCGGAGGGCTGCTTGGACGGCGCGGGCAGCACCGGCAGGCTGCCGGTCTCCACCGCGACGTCCATCGCCTCCGGCGAGGTGATGAAGTTGATGTAGGCGGCGGCCACGTCCGGGTGCTTGGTCTTCGCGGTGATCGACCACGGCAGGCTCTCGCCGCCCATCGTCGCCACCGGCGCGCCGGCCTGGGAGGCGGGCGGCAGCATGAAGCCGACCTTCTCCTTCATCCGGTCGTTGAGGTCGGGCGCCCACCAGGTGCCGCCGAACATGAACACGCCGTCGCCCTTGGCGAAGTTCACGGGCGTGTCGTCCCACTTGATGGAGTTGGCGTTCTTGGTGAGGTAGCCCTTCTTCGCCCAGTCCGACAGCCGCTGCGCCGCCTGGACGTTCGGGCCGTCGCTCCAGGAGCCGCCGCTGCCGAACACCAGCTTGCGGACGGACTCCTTGTCGGTCAGGCCGTCCTGGAGGAGGCCGTAGAGCTGCATGGCCGGCAGCTTCTCGACGTTGCCGAACGCGACCGGGACCTCGCCCTTGTTCTTCGCGGTCGCGAGCGCCTGCTCGAACTCCGCCCACGTCTTCGGCGGCTGGATGCCGAGCTTGGCGAGCTTCTCCTTGTTGTAGTAGAGCCCGACGATCTCACCGTTGAGCGAGACGCCGTACAGCTTGCCCGACCCGATCAGCTTGCCGTCGTCGGTGACGCTGTTGAGGTCCATCAGGCCCTTGGGGAAGCGCTTCTTCCACCCGTACACCTGGTCGTAGGAGTCGAGCGGCAGCAGCATGCCGGCCTTGACGAACTGCGCCATCGCCGCGTAGCCCTGGTTGGCCTCGACGACGTCGGGCGGGTTGCCGCCCGACAGCGCGAGCCGCAGCGTCTTCTGCAGGTCGCTGAACGAGCGCGAGACCCGGTTGATCTTGACGTTGGGGTACTTGGCCTCGAACCGCTTGTTGAGCGTCTCGATCTGCTCCTTCATCCCGCCCTGGACCTCCTGGTCCCAGACGGTGAGCGTCACGTTGCCCGCCCCCGCGACGTCGGTGCTGACCGCCGCTGGCGCCTTGTCGGCGGGCTTGTCACTGGACCCGCCCGGCGCGCACGCGGCGGCGAGGGCGGTCACCAGGGCGGCGGCGGTCGCGACCGCTCCCCGCCTCATCAGTGCCGGCATAGCGGCTCCCTTCTCTCTTACTGATCCTGCGCGGTTCTCTCGGCCGCGTTCAGGACGGCTGCTGCAGGTCGGCCCGGAGGGTGGGCTCGGCCCGGACGACGGTCTCCGACGCCGAGTCGGGGATGTAGTCCACGACGAAGGCGTACGGTTCGAGTTCGGCCTCGGGGACCTCGCCGGACTCGCCGAACGCGGCGATCTCGCCCCAGCAGGGCGCCCCGAGCGAGCCGCTGCGGTGCCGGACCGACAGGCCCGCGCACAGGTTCGCGAACCGCAGCCGCTCGGCGAGCGGCAGCCCGGCGAGCGTCCCGAACAGGAACCCGGCGGCGAACACGTCCCCGGCGCCGGTCGCGTCGAGCGCCTCCACCGGCAGCGCGGTCGTCTCGGCGACCTCGCCGGTGGTGGAGTCGATCGCGATCGCGCCGTCGCCGCCGCGCTTGACCACCACGACGGGGACCCGCGCGGACAGCGCGCGCGCCGCCTCCTCCGGCGAGCCGGTGCGGGTGTAGGCCATGGCCTCCACGGCGTTCGGCAGGAACACGTCCACGTCCTCCAGCCGGTCGAGCACCTCGCTCGACCAGGTCTCGGTCGCGTCCCAGCCGAGGTCGGCGAACACGGTGGTGCCGGCCTTGCGCATCTCCTTCGCCCAGCCCGGCACCGGGCGCTCGATGTCGACGAAGCAGGCCCGCGCGGGCGGCGGCGGGGAGCCGAGCACCGCCTCCCCCGCGTCGCCCGTTCCGTCGCCCGCGCCGGACGCGAGGTCCGGCATGGGCTTGGCGTAGGTGACCATGCTGCGGTCGGAGTCGTAGGCCAGCGACACCGTCACCGGCGTCGGCCAGGCCGTGACCCGGCGGGAGTGGCCGAGGTCGACGCCCTCCTGCTCGGCGAGGGTCCGCCACAGGTAGGCGCCGAACAGGTCGTCGCCGAACGGCGCCGCCAGCCCGACGCGCAGGCCGAGCCTGCTCATCGCGACCGCGATGTTGGCGATCCCGCCGGGCGCGGAGCCGAGGCCGTCGGTGAACAGCTCGGTCCCGGGCGGCGGCAGGCCGGGCAGCCCGGTGAAGATCATGTCCATGAAGACCTGGCCGGACAGGAACACGTCCAGCCCGGGCTGCTCGCCCTCCTCGGCGTCCCGGCGAAGCAGCTCGCCGGCCAGGCCGCGCTCGGCGCACGGGTCGGCGAGTGATGGCTCGGGCGGGCGCCCGGGCGCCGCGGCCTCGCCCCGTCCCGCGTCCGCGGCCGGATCCGCCCCGTTAAGGGTCTCTGCTGTCATGACGCCTCCTCACGAGGTCCGTCGGTGCTGATGGTGGTGCGGGCTGGGGTGGTGCTGTCAGGGGTGGTGCTGTCGGGGGTGGTGCTGTCGGGGGTGGTGTTCGCAGGGGTGGGGTTCGCGGGGGTGGCAGGGGCAGGGGGTGTCCTGGTCACAGGACGGCGGTGAGCAGGGACACGGCCGACTCCTGGCGGGCGATGTCGGCGCGGTCGAAGGGACCGGTCCAGCTCAGCCCGTACTGGTCGCCGCTGCGCCCGTGCTCGTACAGGGACGCCGCCTGCGCGCGCAGGTAGCCCCGGTAGGGGTGGCCGGGCAGGACGGCGTCCAGCTCGGCGAGGTTGCGGGCGAAGACGCCCTTGAACGACGCCTGGTCGGCGTTGCAGGCGCCGGCGGGCTCGCACGGCTCGGTCAGGACGCCCCGGGGCGACAGCTCCGGGCTCCTGATCACCGCGTCGGCGATGCGCCGGGCGGAGGCCAGCAGCTTCCGGTCGCGGGTCGCCTTGTACAGCTCGGCGAGCCCGCCGAGCACGACGCCCTGGTTGTAGGTCCAGGTGGTGCCGTGGTTGCTGGCGCAGCCGCCGTCCTGCGTGGTGAGTCCGTCGTTGACCAGGTTCTCGTTGTTGATCATGCCGCTGCGCTCGAACCAGCGCCACGCCTCCTTGGCGCGGGCGAGGTACACCCGGTCGCCCCGGACGCGGTTGTGCAGGGACGCCAGCAGCTTGAAGTACAGCTCCAGGCTGATCGCGTTCTTGTACGACCTGCCGGGGATGTCCCACCAGACGCCGCCACCGCACGTGTCGTCCCAGTACTCGCGGATGTAGCGCTCGTCGGTCTCGGCGATGTCGAGGTAGCGCCGGTCGCGGGTGAGGTCGTACACGCGGACCATCGCGAGGGCCCACCAGCCGGTGTCGTCGGTGGAGTCGGCGCGGAACTCGCCGCCGCCCTCGGGCCACCACGGCAGCGGCTTGCGCTGCTGCTCGATCGTGTTGCGCACCTGCGGCATGTAGCGGGTCGAGCCCGTCTCGGCCATGTAGTCGAGCAGGGCCTGGAGGGCGTTGCCCGACTGCCACCACGGCGACTCGGGCTGCCAGCGGCCGGACTCGCGGTCGTAGAACCGCATCATCGCGTCCACGGCGGCCGCGGCCCTGGCACGGTCCCGCGCGGGCCGCGACCCGTGCGCGCCCGGCGCCGCCTGCGCGGCCGGGACGACCGCGAGCAGCGCCGCCGCCACCACGGCCGCGAGGGCGGCCGCGAGCAGGCGGCTCCCGCGCGGGCCCCGGGTCACCGGTCGCCGCCGGGGGGTCACGGCCGGCCGCCGGGGGGTCACGGCCGGCCGCCGGGGGTGAAGACCGCCGCCACCTCGGGGATGCGGTCGATGTAGCCGTCGAGCAGCTTGCGGCCGAGCGTGGCCGAGTCGACGAGGGGGTGCAGCGCGAACGCCTTGACGGCGTCGGCCCGCGAGCCGGTGAGCGCCGCGCTGATCGTGAGCCGCTCGACGGCCTTCATCTGCTGCATGAGCCCGGTCTGGTGCAGGTCGGGCTGCTCCAGGACGAGCGGGTGGATCCCGTTGGCGTCCACGGTGACGGGCACCTCGACGACGGCGTCCCCGGGCAGCGCGGTGACGGTGGAGCCGTTGCGGACGTTCAGGATCATCCGGGCGGGCTCGTTGCGGCTGATCGCGGCCATCACGCTGAGCGCGACCCCGGCGTAGCCCTCGTCCACCGGGTCCACCCCGGCGTGGTCCTCCAGGGCCTCGCCGGTCTCGGCGCCCTTCATCTCGGCCATGTAGCTGGCGCTGCGGGAGGCGACGGTCTCGCGCCACAGCTCCAGCGCAGCGCCGCCGGACGCCGCCGCGATCCGCTCGTAGAACGCCGCCTGCTGGGTGGCGAGGAACTCGCCGCGCGTCTGCGGCGCGTCCAGGGTGGCGCGCACCGCCTCGCGGTTGAAGTAGTAGTAGTACAGGTACTCGTTGGGGATCACGCCGAGGTCGCGCAGCCACTCGCGGCCGAAGACGACGCCCTCCTCCAGCGAGCCGAGCAGCGCGTCGTCGGCGAGCATGCGGGGCAGGACGTCGACGCCGTCGTGCAGGATGCGGCGCATCCAGCCGAGGTGGTTCAGGCCCACGTAGTCGAGCTGGAGGCGGGCGGGGTCCAGGCCGAGCGCGGCGGCGACGCGGGTGCCGAGCCCGGACGGGGTGTCGCAGACGCCGAGGACCCGGTCGCCCAGCACCGCCCGCATCGCCTCGGTGATCATCCCGGCGGGATTGGTGAAGTTGATGACGTAGGCGCTCGGCGCGAGCGCCTTCACCCGCTCGGCGATGTCGACCATGACCGGGATCGTGCGCAGCCCGTAGGCGAGGCCGCCGGGGCCGGTGGTCTCCTGCCCGAGCACGTTCAGGTCGAGCGCCACGCGTTCGTCGCACACCCGTCCGGCGAGGCCGCCGACCCGCACGGCGGCGAAGACGAAGTCGGCACCCTCCAGCGCCTTGTCGAGCCCCGTGCTGGTGTAGACGGCGGGCGCGCCCTCGACGCCCTCGGCGAACGTGGCGAGGACCGCCGCCATCGCCTCCAGCCGACCGGGGTCGGAGTCCTGGAGCCAGACCTCCTCGATGCGCGGGGAGCCGTGGTCGTTCAGCAGCGCCTGGTACACGTAGGGCACCCGGAAACCGCCGCCCCCGAGAATGGCCAGCTTCATGCGATGACAACCTTCCCGCCCGCCTGCCGGCAGAGCTCAAGAGTCTTCGGGTCGGCACCGGCGGTGGTGACCAGCGTGTCGATCTGCGCGAGGGAGCACACGCGCAGCGAGCCGGTGCCGGGGAACTTGGCCTCGGACGCGACGAGCACCACCTGGTCGGCGGCCTCGATCATGGAGCGCTTGATCTGCGTCTCGATCTCCATGTCGTCCACGACGTGGCCGTTCGGGCGCACGCCGGTACAGCTCAGGAACACGAGGTCGGAGCTGACCTGGCGGAGCGCCGCCTCGGTCAGCGACCCCACGAGCGAGAGGTAGTTGCGCCGGACGACGCCGCCGAGCAGGCACACCCGGACGGCCTCGTCGTCGCGCAGCTCGTCCAGCACCGCCAGGTTGGCGGTGATCACCGTGACCGGGCGGCCGCGCAGGTGCCGCGCGATCAGCCGGGTGCTGGTGCCGATGTCGAGCACGACGACCATGTCGTCCTCGACGAGGGCGGCGGCGCGCTCGGCGACCGCCTCCTTCTCGGCGCTGTCACGTTCCGCGGACGCCGCGAACGAGATCTCGGGCGCCGCCGCCTGCGGGGAGAGCGCCGCTCCCCCGTAGGTGCGCACGAGTTCGCCGTTGCGGTCCAGCACGTCGAGATCACGACGGATCGTCGACTCGCTCACCTGGAGCGTCTCCGCCAGCTCCTTGACGGAGGCGGCCCCCTTCGTGCGCAGGGAGGACACGATCTGCGCACGACGCTTGCTCGATGTCACGCAGGGGAACGTAACACTTCTGCACGACTTCGGTCATCTGTCACTGTGAATTTGCTTGAAGTCGGTCAAGAACCCTTCTGACGTGCGTGAACTCGGTCAGGGGCGCGGTCGAGTCAGGGTTGCGTGTCAATCGTGGGAACGTTCCACAAACGAGTGAACCGCCCACGGGCGATTCCGTGGGCGGCCCACCGCCGCCCCCCGGTCAAGCTGACTGGTCAGACCCGGACGGAGGGCGCGGAAAAGTCAAGGACGGACGAAGACCCCGATTCCGTTGGCGACCGCGCGCTCGACCCCGTCCGAGGGGACGTTCCGCACGGTCACGGCCGGTTCCTCGCTGCCACGGGCCACGAACGTGGAGGAGCCGCCGCCGTCCAGGTTGACCCCGTCGTCCACTCCGGCCTTGTCAAGCAGGGCGGCCAGCTCGGCGACGGTCAGGCCCGCACTGCGCTGCGACCGCCCGTCCACGACCATCAGGTAGAGGTGGCGGCCGTCGCGGCTGACGCCGGCGGCGGTGCGCGGCGCCGGGCCCTTCGGGTCGAGCCCGGCGAGCGGCTCGCCGTCGCGCAGGATCGGGAAGCCGCCCACCGCGAAGCTCACCCGCTTGGCACTGGCGAACCGGTAGCGGACGCCGACCCGCTCGCCGGGGGTCAGCGTGCGCAGCGTGTCGGCCGCCGCGCCGCGTCCGACCAGCACGGTCGTGCCGGGCGGGATCGCGCCCTCGCCGATCGAGTCGGTCACCTTGGTGACGACGCCGCGCTCCAGCGTGACCTCGGCGGTGTCGGTGTCGCACGGGTCGTCGCGGCGCGCGTCGCTGCCGCAGACCGCGCGCAGCCGCGACACCGTGCCCCACTCGCTGGTGAACGCCCCGGCGGAGCCCTGCGGCAGCGCGTACTGGTTGAGCCCGCGCAGCGGGAGGTCGAGGTGGCGCGCGCGGACCGTCCCGACCAGGTGCAGCCGGGTCACACGGGCGCGGTGGTCGTCGGTGACCGCGATGACGTCCTCGGCGGACGTGCCGGGCGGCAGTCCGGGCCCGAACCGCTGCTTGTCGGGCACGGCGGCCTTGAGCGCCCTCCCCTCCTCGATCTCGGGGCCGGACGCCGACCCGGTCGGGGTGACGCCCGGGTGCGTCTCGCTGATGTTGAAGAAGTCGCCGTTCACCCCGGCCAGCGCCTGCCGGGCGTTCGCCATCTGGGAGACGGTGCCGCGCGCGGCCACCGCGCCCGGGGACAGCAGGCCGACGCGCACCCGGGGGTCGCGCAGGTCGACGTCCAGCAGGTCGCCGAGCACGGGACCGGCCGGGGAGGACGTCTCGAACGTCCTGAACACGACCCCGGGCGCCAGCCGCGTCGTGGAGGTGTAGCGCGGCGGGTCGACCGCCCCGGGGTCGGCGGGCGCGAGGGTCGCCGACCGCGCGTCCGGCCGCTCGCCCGAGCCCGCGCCGTCGACGTCCGGCGGGCGCGGCCCGCCGGCGGACGCCGGGGCGGCGCAGAGCGCGACCACGGAACCGGCGGCCGCCAGCGCGGCCGCGAACCTCCGCACCGCGGGGAGCCGCACGGGCACCCTCGGTCCGGACGGTCTCAACAGGGGCGTTCTCACAGTTCACCACGCCTTTCTCAGCGATCACGAAGCCTGCCGATCATGGCGTGCGCGAGGTGAAGCGACGGTGGGATCGGAGTCAACAGTGATCGAAGATCCGCGTGCGCCGACGTGACCCGGGCCCGTGGAGGCGGACGGTGAACGCCGCGCCCGCGCCGGGACGCCCCGCCACGGTGAGCGTGCCGTCGTGCGCGTCCACGACCTCGCGGGCGAGGGCCAGGCCGAGCCCGAACCCCTCCGCGTGGGCGCCGGTGAAGCGCGTGAGGTAGCGGCCGGCGTCGCGCGGGTCGAGCCCGGCGCCGTCGTCCTGCACGGTCAGCTCCACCAGCCCGGACGGTCCGCGCGCCACCATCACGCGCACGTTCTCCTCGGCGTGCCGCACCGCGTTGTCGAGCAGCGCGGTCACCACGCGGCGCAGGGCGGGTTCGGTGCCCCGGACGAGGTGGCCGTCCCCGCGCCGCAGCACGTCGATCGTCACGCCGCGCGCCTCGGCCCTGGCCTTCTCCGCCGCCGCCTCCTCCTCGGCGAGCGCGGCCAGGTCGACCGGGGCGCCCTCCTCCCGCCCCCGGGCGGGACGGGACGCGCGCAGCACGTCGTCCAGGACCTCGCCGAGCTGCCGGGTGCCGACGACGAGGCGCTCCATGTCGTCGGCCACGTCGGTGCCGGGCTGGAGCCTGCGGGCGAGGAGCTGGGCGCGCAGGTGCAGGCGGCTCAGCGGGGCGCGCAGCTCGTGCCCGGCGTCGGCGGCCAGGCGCGCCCGCCGGTCGAGCGCGTCGCCGAGCGGGGCGAGCGCGCGGCGGGCGAGCAGGTGGCCGGCCAGCGGCGCGGCCAGCAGGCCCGCCACCTCGGCGGCGGCGAGCGCCCGGCGGATCCGGCGGCGCGCCTCCGCCGCGTCCCCGCCGCAGAGCGTGGGCTCGGGCGGGCCGTCCGCGATCGCGCGGTGCGAGAGCGCCCACGCCAGCAGGAGCGGCGCGGAGACCCCGGCGGCGACCTGGAGGGTGACCAGGCGCCGCGTCCGGGCGAGCAGACGCCGCTCCAGGTCGGCGGCCGTCACAGCTCCCCCACCCGGTAGCCGACGCCGCGCACGGTGTGCACGACGCTGTCGCCGAGCTTGCCGCGCAGGTAGTAGACGTAGGTGTCGACGATCGACTCGGTCCGGGCGCCATCGAACACGTGCTGGCGCAGGACGGCGCGGGTGTGCACCTGGCGCGGGCGGGTCGCGAGGGCGCGCAGCAGCCGCGCCTCGCGGCCCGACAGCGGCACCTGCTCGCCGGTCGGCAGCGCGACGACCCGGTTGTCGGCGTCGAACCAGCCCGCGCCGAGCGGGAACTGCCCCGCCCGGTCCAGGTGGCGGCGCAGCAGCGCCCGGACGCGGGCCAGCAGCTCCTCGACGTCGAACGGCTTGACCAGGTAGTCCTCGGCGCCCGCGTCCAGGCCCGCGACCCGGTCGGCGACGCTGCCCGCCGCGCTCAGCACGAGCACCGGAACCGTGCAGGCGCGGCGGCGCAGCCGCAGCACCAGCTCGATGCCGTCGGCGTCCGGCAGGCCGCGGTCGACGATGATCGCGTCATGGTCGTGGCCGAGCGCGAGGTGCAGGCCGCGCTGCCCGTCGGGCGCGAGGTCGACCGCGTACCCCTGCTCGGCGAACAGGCCCGCGAGCATCCGGCCGAGCTCCCCGTCGTCCTCGACGATGAGCAGCCGGTCCGCGGCGCGCTGCCGCACCCGGCTGGCGGTTTCCGTTGGCGCGGACACGAGGCCACGGTCGCACCGTGATCAGGAAACCGCCAGCCTTGAGGGCAATTGTGGACAATTCCGAAAATCATTGAACCGGTTCGGGGATTGGCACGTTCTTTTCGTGTGCCTCCAACCGATCCGGAAGGGCCAGCTTGTAGAGCGGAAGGGTCCCGGCGGTGGTGACGACGGCCACCAGGACCAGCATCGAGAACACCTCCCGGCTGATCATCCCCTGCGCCAGCCCGATGTTGATGAAGATCAGGATCATCAGCCCGCGCGCGTTCATCAGCGCGCCGACCGCGTACGACTCGCGCCACCCGAACCCGATCGAGCGCATCGCCAGCGCGCAGCCGAAGTACTTGCCGCCGAACCCCGCCGCCATGATCAGCAGGAGCGCGAGCAGCAGCGTCAGGCTGCTGATTCCGCCGAGGTCGGTGTTCAGGCCCGAGAAGGCGAAGAACACCGGCAGCAGCAGCGTCGAGACGGTGCCCATCATGCGCTCGTGCACGGCGCGCCGGAACGCCATGTCGCGCGGCATCGCCAGGCCCGCGACGAACCCGCCGAAGACCGAGTAGACGCCGATCCAGTCGGTGAGCCAGCCCGCGACCAGCGGGACGAGGACGACGACGTACATCGCGCCGGCGCCGATCCCGCCCCGGCGCGTGAAGTCCTCGCCGAGCGGGCGCAGCAGCCGGGTGACGACGGTCAGCATCACGGCCGCGAACAGCGCCGAGAGCCCGATCGTGCGCCACGCCTCGCCCATGCCCGACCCGAGGTGCAGCGCCGACAGCACCGCGAGCAGGCACCAGGCGAGCGCGTCGTCGACCGAGGCGGCGAGCAGCGACAGCCGTCCGAGCGGGGAGTTCTCCAGGCCCCGCTCGTAGAGGATCCGGGCGAGCATCGGGAACGCGGTGAGCGACAGCGCGCCGCCGACGAACAGCGCGAACTGGAACCGTCCGACGTCGGGGCGCGAGAGCGTGCCCCACAGCAGGGCTCCGGCGGTCACGCCCAGCAGCAGCGAGGGCACGACCCCCGACACCGCGAGTCCCATGGCCCGCCGCGCCTCACCGGGCCTGGCGGCCTGGTGGTCGAGTCCGGCGCCGACGAGGAACATGTAGAGCGTCAGGCCGATGGTGCTCAGCACGTACAGGATCGGCCTGACCTCGGCGGGGAACACGGCGCGCTGCGCGTCCGGGAACAGCGCGCCGAACAGGGTGGGGCCGAGGAGGACGCCCGCGACCATCTCGCCGAGGACGCGGGGCTGCACCACCATCAGCGCGAGCCGTCCGCAGACCGCCGAGGCGATCAGGATGACGACGAGCGCGGGCATCACCTTGAGGGTCAGTTCGAGGTTCGGGTCGGTGCCTCCCGAAGCCAGGGCGGGGGTGGAGACGAGGACGGGAGCCGGGGTGGGGGCGAACACCGTTCCTCCGTTTCGTGGTCGGTCGGGTTCAGAACCTTTCGGGGTGGAAGTGGCGGGCGCACAGCCGCTGCCGCCGCGCGTCGCGCACCATCCGGGTACCGAGGACGAGTTGGACGAGGCTGCGCCACACGTCCTCGAAGCGGTCGCGCGCCCACATGGCCGGCAGCGCCGCGCGGTGCGCGCGCCCGGCCGCGGGAGGCGTCCGGGGGACGAGCAGGCACGGGCCCCGGTTGGGGAGCGACCGGGTGTGCGAGGCGGACGTGGCGAGCGCGTACCGGCGCAGCACCTCCCGCACGGCGACCCGCATCGTGATCGGCGCGAGCCGCCAGGCGGGGCACGGGCGGTTGGCGGCGACACCGAACGGGATGTGGTGCGGGGCCGCGCCGCCCTCCCGGCGCCGGGAGGGGGCGAAGCGCCCGGGGTCGAAGCGGTCCGGCTCCTCGATCCCGGCGTGGTGGAACTCGGGGTAGTTGAAGCAGAGCACCGACCCCGCCGGGATCGTCGTCCGTTCGTCCACCTCGATGTCGCCGGTCGTGATGCGGTGCGCGACGCCGAACAGCGGGTAGAGCCGCATCGTCTCGGCCATCACCTGGTCGAGCACGCGGTCGTCGCCGGTGCGGGCCTGCTCCTGCGTCTCCGGGTGCCGCGCGAGGACCATCAGCAGGTGCGCCATGGCCTCCGACATCTGGACGACGGCCGTGTTGAAGAACGTGCCCTGAAGGTAGAAGGACCTCTCCTCGTCGGAGAGCCCCTCGGGGAGCGGGCGGCGGACGTCGTCCAGCCGTCCGGCGAGGTAGCGGGTCAGCCGGTGGCGGCGGTCCATGTGGCGGAGCCCGCAGCACTTCAGCGCGGTGACGACGTCGTCGGCGTTCCCCACGATGAGGTCGCGGGCCTCGCGCGGGCACGGCTCGCCGAAGACCAGCTCGTAGTAGAACGCGGCCCAGACCGGCATCATCAGGTCCCGGAGCCGGACCGTCCCCCCTCTCCCGACGCCGTCCAGCGCCGCGGCGACGCTGCGGCGGGTCAGCTCCTCGGCGTCGGCGCGCGGCACGGACAGGAACCCCCGGGTGGCGCGGGCGACCGCGTCGTAGCGCTCCCCCGCCTCCAGGTGCTCCTGGTGGACGTGCGGCCCCGGCGCCAGCCAGTACCAGAACAGGTCCGACAGGACGGCGCCCTCGCTCCGGCCTCCCGCGGCCGGATGCGAGTACACCTCCAGGAACCGGTCCACGCCGACGGTCTCGCCGGGGACGGGGATGCCCTCGTCGCCGTTGATCCGGGCGAACAGCCGGACCCGCAGCGCGACGACGCGTCCCGGCAGCCACCACGGCAGGCTGAGCGCCACCGCGACGGCGGTGAGCGCGACGACCGCCGCCGTCAGCATGTCCGCCGGACCATGCTCGGATCGAGGTCGGCCGGGGACGCGCACCCGCACAGGGCGAGCGCCTCCCGGACCTCGGCGCGCAGCATCGCGAGCACGCGGGCGGCGCCCCGCTCGCCGCCCGCCGCGAGGCCCCACAGGACCGGGCGGCCGACCGCGACGGCGGCGGCGCCGAGCGCCAGCGCCTTGACGACGTCGGTGCCGCGCCGGACGCCGCCGTCCAGCAGCACCGGGACGGCCCCGTCCGCCGCCGCGACGACCGGGGGGAGCATGTCGAGCGTGGCGGGGAGCGTGTCGAGCTGCCGGCCTCCGTGGTTGGACACCAGCAGCGCGGCGGCGCCGTGCTCGATCGCGGGCCGCACGTCCGCCGGGTTCATGATGCCCTTGAGCACGATCGGGAGGTCGGTCATCCGGCGGAGCCGGTCGATGTGCTCCCAGCCGATGTCCGGGGACATCACGATCGGCCGCACGGCCGCGCCGTCGCGGAGGTTCTCGCAGCACAGGCCGTCCGGGAGGTCGTGGAAGCCGTGCGCCAGCTCGCGCTCGCGGACGCCGCGCGCGGGCGAGTCGACCGTGACGACCAGCGCCGCGCAGCCCGCCGCCTCGGCGCGCCGCACGACGGTCTCGGTGAAGGGCATGTCGGGCTGGATGTAGAGCTGGAACCACAGGACGGCCTCGGGCGCGGCGGCCGCCACGTCCTCGACGCCGACCGTGCCGGCCATGCTCACCATCATGATCGTTTCGTTGGCGGCGGCGGCGCGCGCGGTGGCGCGCTCGCCCTCGGGATCGGCGAGGCGGTGGAAGGCGGTCGGGGCGACGAGCACGGGCATGCCCGCCCGGCCGCCCGGGAGCGCGACCTCCGTCCGGGGCTCACCCGCGCCCCGCAGGACGCGGGGGAGCAGCGCGAGGCGCCGGAACGCCGCCTCGTTCGCCCGGAGCGTGACCTCGTCGCCGGCGCCGCCCGCGAAGTAGTCGTAGTGCGCCGGGTCGAGGCGGGCGCGCGCCTCCTCCTCGAACTCGCGCGGGGTGGCGGGGAGCCTCGGGACGGTGCTCATGGTCATGCGGAGGCCGTGGGGAGGTGCTTGGCGATGAACGCGCGGAGCGGCTCGACGTGGACCTCCCGCGACGTCCAGTCGTTCTCCAGGTTCTCGGTGACGTGGTGGACGGCCGGCGGCCCGTCCGGGCCGTGGAAGCGGACGACGGGATGCAGGTAGTGGCCCTCGTGCGCGCGCTCGGCGTCGCGCTGGGAGATCCGGCCCTGCGAGACGTCGAAGGGGTCGCGCTTGGCGTGGTCGGGCCCGTACTCCAGCGTGACGGTGAAGTGGCCACGGTCGCCGCCGGCGAGGGGCTCCTTCAGGTCGACCGGCAGTTCCTCCAGGTAGCGGGCACCGTCGCCCGGGAAGTCGATGACGTCGCCGAGCACCTCGAACTGCTGCCACAGCGCGGACGTCCGGTTGACGCGCTCGATCACCGCCGCCGTGAGCGCGTCCGCGTCGGCGGGCAGGGCGCGGGCGGGCCAGGGGTTGGCGTGGTGGCGGCTCTCCAGGATGCGGTGCAGCGCGCGGACGCTGTAGCGGAAGCCGTGGATGAACCCGGTGGTGCCGTGCTTGAAGTCGCGGGACTGCATCAGCGTCCCGGCGAAGTACATGCCGGGGACGTTGACCGACTCGAACGCGGGGGTGAGCGCCGGGAACCGGTCCCGGATCGTCGTCTCGGGGCGGCAGCCCTCCCCGAAGATGGAGGTGTCCATCCGGAAGCCGGTGCAGACGATCACCTTGTCGTAGGGGATGTCCTTGGTGACCTCGTCGGCGCGGAC
This sequence comes from Actinomadura litoris, assembly GCF_009733595.1. Taxonomy (GTDB): domain Bacteria; phylum Actinomycetota; class Actinomycetes; order Streptosporangiales; family Streptosporangiaceae; genus Spirillospora; species Spirillospora litoris. The sequence goes on from NZ_WOFH01000008.1 coordinate 270,982, forward strand.
GAAGGACACCGTCACCAGGTAGGTCCCGTCGGGCCGCTGCTCGACGCGGCGCACGTCGCCGTCCAGCACCGCGTTCTGGAGCTTGAGCTGGTAGGTGTCGAGGAAGTTGTTGTTGATCGCGCGCAGGTGGCCGACGAAGTGGGTCCGCCACGCGAGGTTCAGGGTGTTGGGCCCCGCCACGTGGATGACGGCGGCGGTCTCGATCAGGTTGTCGGCCGTCTCGAACGCCGAGTTCGCCTTGCCGAGGATGAGCACCCGCCGGTCGAGGTAGTCGGCGGGGTCGACGGACGCGGTGCCGTAGACCTCGGCGGTCTCGATGCCGGGGATGTCGGGGACGTTCGGCCCCCCGAACCCGGTCGCGACGACGAGCCGCCGCGCGCGGCGGACGGTGCCGCCCTGGTCGGTGACGGCGAACGGGCCGTCCGGGCCTTCGCGGGTGACGCTCACGACGCGCGTCCCGTAGGAGATCCGCAGGCCGGACGCGGAGGCGTAGTCGGCGAGGTAGCGGAGCATGTCGTCGGCGGGCGGGAAGTAGCGGTCGCTGTAGCGGGTGAACAGCAGCTCGGGGTCGTCGGACAGGAGCGAGTTCCAGTCCGCGCGCAGGTTGCGCTCCGGGTCGTCGGTCCCCGTGTGCTTCTTGTTGATCGAGATCAGCGTGCGGTGGCGCGGGAACGTCCTGAAGAACGTTCCCGGCGCCTCGCCCTCCTCCAGGATCAGGTAGTCCCGCCCGGCCTTCTCCAGGAAGTATCCGAGCTGCAGGCCGGACGGCCCGGCTCCGATCACCAGGCTGTCCAGGATCGTGTCCGGCACGGTACCCTCCATCACGACGATGTGGTTGAACGGACAACCTTGATCGTGACGGAGAATTCTCAGAGCTTGATCAGAAAGAACCGGTCAGAATGGCTCAGAGCAGCCGCAACAGCGCTTGTTTGTCGGGTTTTCCACTGGCCGCGACGGGCACCGCCGACAGCTCCGTCACCGTGCGCGGCACGGCGTCCCCGCCCAGCTCGGCGCGGACGAGCGCGGCCAGCTCCTCCCGGTCCGGGGACCGCCCGGCGACGGGGACGACGAACGCGTGGACGGCCTCGCCCGTCCGGTCGTCCGGCGCCCCGGCCACGTACGCCTCGGCGACGTCCGGATGGGAGGCGAGCGCCCGCTCGACCGGGCCCGCGTACACCACCATCGCGTTCACGATGATCACGTCGCGGGCGCGGCCGGTGAGGCGCAGCAGGCCGTCGGCGTCCAGCCGGCCGAGGTCGCGGGTGCGCAGCATGCCGTCGCGCAGGACGTCGCGGTTCTCCTCCGGCTGCCCCCAGTAGCCCGTCATCTGGCACGTGGTGCGCACGAAGATCTCGCCCTCCTGACCGAGGCCGACCTCCCGGCCAGCCGCGTCGCGGATGCTGATCTCGACGCCCGCGCGGACGCGGCCGACCGAGTCCAGCGCGGCCGACGGCGCCGCCGCGATGTCGGCCGGGGTGAGCATCGAGATCAGGTTCGCCTCCGTCTGCCCGTAGCCCTGGTAGACCACCGGGCCGAGCCGCTCCACCGCCTCGGCCAGCCGGGCCGGCGGCAGCGGCGACCCGGCGACGACCAGCGCGCGGGGGGTGCCGCCCGCCGCGTCCGGGTCCTCGCGCAGGAGGTCGAGCATCGCGCACAGCCGGGGGACGGTCAGGATCGAGCCGGTGATCCGGTGGCGGCGGAGCGCGTGCGGGAACAGGGGCCGCCCGTCGTCCTCGGGGATGACCGCGACACCGCCGCCGAGCAGGCAGAGGCCGAGGAACTCCAGCACGACCATGCTGGCCAGCGTCCCGAACAGCAGGTAGCGCTCGAACCCCTTGGCCAGTTCGGCGGCCAGCGGCGACCACGCGCGGGGCTGCCACGTCCAGTGCCCGCTCATCGCCCGGTAGGTGACCGCGCACCCCTTCGGGCGCCCGGTGCTGCCGCTGGTGAAGGTCAGCAGCGCCACGTCGTCCGGACGCGCGAGGACGTCCGGCACCCCGCCCGCGGGCGAGGCCAGCAGGTCCACCGCACCCGGGCACGGGCCGAGCGAGAGCAGCGCGCCCGACCACGCCAGCTCCGGTGCCGCCGTCGAGGCGTCGACGAGGACGGCGGCGACGTCGGTGTCCAGGACGTGCGCGAGCTGGCCGGCCGAGTAGCCGGGGCGGACGCACACCACGCGGCAGCCCAGCACGTGCGCGGCGACATGCGCGGCCAACGCCTCCGGTGTCAGCGCCGTGCGGACCGCCACGGCGACGCCGGGGCCGAGCCCCGCGCCGAGCATCGCCCCCGCCAGCCGTCCGATCAGCTCCAGCAGCTCACCGCGCGAGACCACCCGGTTCCCGTGTTCGATGACGGGGCTCTCCGGGGACTCGCGAAGAATGTCCAACAGGGGCCGCGGGAAGATCATCTCATTGGGCACAGCTTGTCTCCTCACCACCGCGATACCACCGCGATGCTTGTCCGGTGCGGCGAATCGTCGTACAAACGGTCTGTCGTCCACGAAATTAGGCGGCGCGGATTAGAGAACCATCAGAACATTGCGGGAGGAACACGGCGTGAAGGTGATAGGAGCTGGTTTCGGGCGTACCGGTACGGCGTCGTTGCGGACGGCCCTGGAAATGCTCGGGCAGGGCCCCTGCTACCACATGCGCGCCGTCATCGAGGAGCCGTTCCGCATCCGCCAGTGGCTCGACGTCGCCGATGGCGCGCCACCCGACTGGGACACGATGCTCGCCGGTTTCCAGTCGGCGGTCGACTGGCCTTCGGCCGCGTACTGGCGCGAGCTGGCCGAGCATTTTCCGGAGGCCAAGGTCCTGCTCACCGTCCGCGACCCGGAGCGCTGGTACGAGAGCGCCAACGCGACCATCTTCGCCGCCAACCGGCAGGCCTGGGGGGACCGCCGGCCGCTCCTGCGGAGGATCCTCGGCCGCCTCGCCAGGTGGCGCCACCCCGACCTGCCGCTGTTCCCGACCCTGATCAGGAAGATCGTCCTAGAGGGGGCCCTGGAGGGCCGCTCCGCGGACAGGGCCTACATTCTCGGCCTCTTCGAGCGGCACATCGAGGAGGTCAAGGCGGCGATCCCGGCCGACCGGCTGCTCGTCTACGAGGTGCGGGAGGGCTGGGAGCCGCTGTGCGCGTTCCTCGGCGTGCCCGTCCCGGACGAGCCGTTCCCGCGCGAGAACGACCGCGAGGCCTTCCAGCGCGCCTACAACCGGGTCCTCCTGCGGCTGATCCTGCACCGCCGGGCGCGCCCTCAGACCCCCGCCCACGCCGACTCGTAGGCGGCGGCCGACCCGGTGACGGCCCGCGCGGCCCGTTCGAGGTCGCCCGCGGCGGCGGCGAGCCGCGCCGGGCCGTCGTCGGGCGCCATCGCCCGCAGGTGCGGGTGCAGGAGGGCGCCCAGCTCCAGCGTCGTGCGCTCGTTGCGCAGGAAGCCGTCGAAGAACTGGTCGGCGCAGGCGAACAGCGCGCGGACGGCCGCCGCCGACTCCTCCTGGAGCGCGGCGGTCAGCCGTGCGAGGACGTCCTCGACGACGGCGGTGAGCGTCCCGGCCAGCCACCGCACGGTCTCCTCCGCGCTCTCGGTCACCGGGATCGCCGCCGCCGCCCGGTCGGCCGACAGCCCGCGCACGTCGCGGCGCCGCCCGAGCGGGATCGTGGTGCTCACGTTGATCTCGGCGGGGATCGCCCACGGCGCGACGCTGACGCCGAGGCGCAGGTCGCGCTCCGCGCCGTCCCGCCGGTGCGCCCCGGGCGCTGCGGGCGCGGCCGGCTCCCCCGCCGCGCCGGGGCCGTCCTGGTCGATGCCGACGGCGATCGGCTGGACGACCCGCAGGAACAGGCTCTGGTCGCCGTAGCTGACGCTGAGCGCCGCGAGGTCCTCGATGGGCGCCGCCAGCACCCCGAGGCCCTGCGCGCGGAGCGCGGCGGCGAACGCGGGCAGCGTCCGGTCGGCCGGCAGCACCGCCTCGGGCAGCCGCGCCCACAGCGCCGCCGCGACCGTCCCCTGGAGTTCGCCGATCGCCTGGGCGAGCGAGGCGTCCACGAGGCGGCGAAAGGTCCCGGCGACGAAGTGCCGGGCGCGGATGAACTCCTGCTCGACCGCCGCCTTCCGGAACACCAGGATCTTCTTGCGGGCCCGCTCCGCCCAGACGTCGTGGCCGCCGCTGCCGAACCCGTCCGCCAGCCATGCCCTGACCTGCCCGGACGCGGCGGCCGTCGCCGCGTCGAGCTCCTCGCTGCGCAGCCCCTCGCGGACCCGCGCGAGGTAGCCGTCGCGGATGTGCGCCAGGTCGTCGGCCAGCTCGTCCACGACCCCCGGGACGATCTCCGCGAGGCGCTGCTCGTCGCTCGGCGCCCGGAACGCGGCCGCGCGGATCGCGGCGGCCAGCTCCTCGCCCGCGGCGGAGGCGTCCCGGCCCGCGCCGACGGTCGCCTCGTGCGCGTCGCGGAGGGCGGCGCGGTCCATCGCGGCGAGGTTGCGGGCCAGGTGCGTGAGGACGGGCCGCAGGACGCGCTCGGCCACCTCCTCCCGCGAGATGAGGTCGCCGTCCAGCACCCCGACGCCGTGCGGCGCGGCGGCCCGGCGCGCCTGCTCCACGGCGTCGGCGAACTCCTCCTCGGTCAGGTCGGTGCGGCGCCGGTCCCGGTTGAGCACGACGAACAGGAAGTCGCCGAGCTCCACCCCCGCGCGGGAGGCGTGCGCGAGCTCCTGCAGCTCGGCGTCGGCCGCGCCGAACAGCACGGTGGTGCGGCTCGGCCGCTTCACCTGGACGAGCAGGTCGACCTCGTTGCGCAGGTCCCGCATGAACTGGCGGGCGACGTCCAGGCCGCGCTCCTCCGTGCCGGGCAGGTCGATCAGGGCGAGGTCGCGCACCGGGTTGTTGGGGAAGGGGTGGTGGATGCGCACGTCCCGGACCGCGAGGTAGCGCCGCCGCGCGCCCGGCGGCGCCGGCTCGGGCGGGTAGGAGACGTAGCCGGGCACCTCCGCCAGCGCGATCTCCCGGACGCGGCTCCCCTCGAACAGGTCGCGGTAGCCGGGCAGCGCCGCCTGCGCCAGCCGCAGCCGGGCCAGGTGCTCCTCGTTGGAGGGCGCGTCCAGCCCGGCGGCGCGGCCCGCGCGGGAGAACTCCTCCCACGACGGGTACCGGACCGCCGCGAAGTCCTCGATCCGCTGCGGCACCGGCATCGCCAGCGCCTCGTGCCTGGGCCGCAGGTAGACCTCCCTGAACTCCTCGAACGTCCGCAGCACGACCTCGGCGCGCGGCGCCGGGGCGTTGTGGATGCGGCTGCGGGCGGCGGTGGTGGGCAGCAGGTCGGCGGAGGTCGGCAGCACGTCGGTGCCGTGCTCGTCCAGGCCGGAGATGGCGCGCAGCAGCGTGCTCTTGCCCATCTGGGTCTGGCCGATCACGCCGATGTTGAGCGTCGGGCGGGTCGCGCGCTCGCGCACCGCGTCCAGCCGGTCGGTGGCGGCGGCGAGCCCCCGCCGCAGCCGGAGGGGCCTGCCGCCGTCGAGGAAGGGCCGCAGGGCCCCGGCCAGCTCGTCGGCGCGGCCGCCCGCGGGCAGGGCCGGATCGAGCCGGGTCCGCTCGGCGAGTTCGACGAGCGCGCCGAACCGCTCGCACAGGTCCCGCCAGGCGTGGACGAGCCGCTCGATCCGATCCCGCTGCGCGTGCCGCGCCGCCAGCGCCGCCGCGATCTCGGCCTGGATCCGCTGGGCTTGCATGGGCCCTCCCTGGGCTCACTCGAATCGGACGCTACAGGGGCCAGGCGGTGACCCTGACCGTCACCGCGCCGTCCCGGACGGTGTCGACGACCAGGGCGGCGAGGCCCGTGGCGGTCTTCAGGCAGAAGCCCGTCCCGGGCGTCGCGCGGAACGACAGCGCCGCCCGCCGCCCGGCCACGAGCCCGCGGCACCGCTCCCGCGTCGCGCCCGCTCCCGGCGTCATCACGAGCACGCTGGACTCGGCGGCGAACAGCTGCCGGTTCCGGTAGCCGACGTCGCCGCCGTCCGCCACCGGGGCGGGCGCCGGGGAGAGCGTGAGCCAGCCCCTTCTCGGCACCGTCACCTGGACGGGCGCCGGCGGCGCGGGCGTGGTCGCGCTGGGCGTCGGGCTGGGCGTCGGGGCGGGCGTCTCCCCCGTCGCGTCGCCTCCGCTCGCCGACAGGCCCACCGCGAGCACCGTCACCGCGACCGCCCCCAGCAGGCCGCCGCCCCCGACGAGCGCGGGCACCAGCCGGTTCGTCCCGCCCGCGGGACGAGGTCGCGGCGCCTGCGGCGGCGGCGCGGGGCGCGGCGGGAGCGCCGGGCGGGACGCGACAGGCGCGGGCACGGGCACGGGTGCGGGTGCGGGCACGGGCGCGAGGCGCGCGGGGGCGCCGACGACGCCGAGCCGGACCGTGCCGAGCCCCGCCGGGTGCGCGCCGCGCGGCATGGACTCCCATCCCAGCACGACGGTGATCGGGTGGACGGCGTCGTTCGCCTCGTCCCAGGTCTGCTCCCAGCCGGGCGGCGGCACGACCTCCGCTCCGGCCGGAGGAGGCGCGGCGGAGAACGGGCGGGGCGGCGGCGCGGGCCAGGGCGCGGGCTCCGGGCGCGACCGGCGCGGCCAGCGGAGCTCGCTCAGCGGCGCCGTCCACACCGGGTCCATCCACCGCTCGTAGACGGCCCCGGCCCAGCTCCGGTAGGAGTCCCGCAGCTGGGGCCAGGCGGGGCCGGGCGGCGGCGGGCCGGACGGTCCGCCGGAGGCCACCCAGCCGACGAAGCAGTACATCTCGCGCGCGCCGTCGGAGTGCATGGTGTCGCTGAGGTCGGCGGCCTGGCAGGCGACGCCGACGAGCCGGTGCGCGCCGGACCGCGCGAGGACGAAGCGCGGCGCGCCGTGCAGCCCGGCGCCGCCCGCGACGGCCGCGCGGACGACCCCCTCCAGCCAGCCGCGCTGGTCGATCCCCTCGGGGAGCGCGCGCCACCAGGTGTCGGCGTGCCGGGTGCGGCCGTAGACGACGGGCGCCCACCCGGGCCGGCCCGTCCTCGCCTCAGCCACGGCCGGTCCCGGCCCAGGTCGCGAGCACGCCGCCCTCGTAGATCGGCACGTAGCGCAGCATCGGGAAGATCGCGGCGGCCTCGGCCTGGCACAGCTCACGCCACTGCTTCATGGCGTGCTCGGCGCGGTCCATCTCCTGGAGGCGCAGGGCGATCCGCTCGTGGGCCCGGCGGGTCGCCCGTCCGGGCACGGGCGGGAGCGCCGCGGCCTCGCGTCTGGCGGCGGCGCGGTCGGCGGCCAGCACCTCCATCCGCGCGTCGAGCCCCTTGCGCTCCTCCAGGTAGAAGCAGGCCAGATGGAACAGGACCGGCAGGTGGACGTCGGTGGGGCTCACCGAGTCGGGCCGGACGCCGCCGTCGGCCGTCCGCTCCAGCGCGCCGACGCTCACCGGGCAGATCGCGGTGACGACGCGCTTGGCGAACGCGGCCGGGAGCAGGTCGCGCAGCTCCTCGACGAGGTCGGTGAGGCGGCGCGGCGCGTCCGTGCCCCGCCAGTCGATGACGTCGGCCTTGGTGATGACGATCGACACCGACGGCAGCGGGCGCCCCTCGCGGTTGCGCGCCGTCAGCGCGTCGGTGACGACGCTCGACATCTGCTGCGTGAGGGTCTCCCTGGCGACCGCCTCGCGCCGTCCGGGCCCGACCGGTTTGCGGAAGTGCTCGCCGTCCAGGACGAGCATGATCCCGTGCGCCTGCGCGACGTCCCAGAGCAGTTGCTCGGCGTCGGGCGACCCGTCGGGCCCGACGAAACTCGGCAGCGCGCCGCCCCGGTAGTCGGCCCAGTGGATGTGCGCCATCGGACGCATCTCCCGCGCGTACACGAACGTGTGCCGCCGCGGCACGGTGTCGGTCGGCTCGGGGAGCCGCCCCCGCTCACCGAGATCGCGCCAGCCGTCGGCGAGCATCACGTCGGCGTTGCGGTCGGCCTCGTGCAGCGTGCAGTCCCGCACACCTCGCGACAGCGCGGCGTAGAGCGCCAGCAGGTAGGTCGACTTCCCGGCGCCCGGCGCCCCCATCATGGACAGCCCGATCCTGTGCAGATCCGTCATCTCGCCCCGTCCTCGCCGCCCGCCCCCGGTCCCCACCGGGGTCTTTACATTGAGACGCGCGACCATTGGCGATGGAGCATGAAAGGGATATCGATCCGGATAACACTGGTCGGTAATATCACTTGATCAATGGCCCGAAGAATTGATAACTTTGTTTTCGGATATACCGGTCGTGGCTTTGACGGCGGCACGAAAAGAAAGTCAGGGCGGTGGCCAGGAAATGGTCAGTGGGCGGCGGCGTCCCAGTCGGCGCCCGCGCCGATCGCCGCGTCCAGCGGCGGGCTCAGCGGGTAGGCGGCGGTCATCTCCGCGCGGACCAGCCCGGCGACCCGGTCGCCCTCCCCCGGCGCGACCTCCAGCACGATCTCGTCGTGCACCTGGAGCAGCAGGCGGCTGCGCAGGCCGGCGCGGTCGAGCGCCGCGTCCACCCGCAGCATCGCGATCTTGACGATGTCGGCGGCCGAGCCCTGCACGGGGGCGTTCAGCGCCATCCGCTCGGCGGTCTCGCGGCGGCGCCGGTCGTCGCTGGACAGGTGCGGCAGGTAGCGGCGGCGGCCGAGGAGCGTGCGGGTGTAGCCGGTCTCGCGGGCCTCCGCGACGACCCGGCCGAGGTAGTCGCGGACGCCGCCGAACCGCGCGAAGTAGGCGTCCATCAGCGGGCGCGCCTCGGCCACCGCGACCCCGAGCTGCTTGGCGAGCCCGAACGCCGACAGCCCGTAGGCGAGGCCGTAGGACATGGCCTTGATCCTGCGCCGCTGGTCGGCGGTGACCGCGTCCGGCGGGACGCCGAAGACCCGCGCGGCCACCGTGGTGTGCGGGTCCTCGCCGGACTCGAACGCGGCGAGCAGCGCCGGGTCCCGCGACAGGTGCGCCATCACGCGCAGTTCGAGCTGGCGGTAGTCGGCGGTCATCAGCGCGGCGAATCCGGGGCCGGGGGTGAACGCCCGCCTGATCTCCCGGCCCTCGCCGGTGCGGACGGGGATGACCTGGAGGTTCGGGTCGGTGGAGGTGAGCCGTCCGGTCGCGGCGACGGTCTGCTGGAAGGTGGTGTGGATCCGGCCGTCGGCGCCGACCTCCCGGAGCAGCCCGGCGACGGTGGCGCGCAGCCGCGCCTGGTCGCGGTGGCGCAGCAGCACCCGCGGGAGGCCGTTGTCGGTGCGGGTGGCGAGCCAGGTCAGCGCGTCCAGGTCGGTGGAGAACCCGGACTTGATCTTCTTGGTGCGGGGCAGGTCGAGCTCGCCGAACAGGACCTCCTGGAGCTGCTTGGTCGAGCCGGGGTTGAAGCGGCGCCCGGCGATCGCGGCGGCCTCGTCCGCCGCCCTCTCCATGCCCGCGGCGAACCGCCGCTCAAGGTCGCGCAGCAGTTCCCCGTCGACGTGGACCCCGGTGCGTTCGACCCGCGCGAGGAGGGCCGCGAGGGGCAGCTCCACCTCGTCCATCACCCGGTCCATGCCCGTCTCCGCCAGCTCGGGCCCGAGCTTGGCGGCGAGGTCGTGGACGGCCCCAGCGCGCAGCATCGTCCCGGCGGCGCCCTCGGCGGAGGGGCGGCGGCCGAGGTGGCGGGCCGCGAGGTCGGCGATCCCGTACGCGGCGAGGCCGGGCAGCAGGAGGTAGGCCGCCAGCGCCGGGTCGGTGGTGAGGCCGCCGAGCGTCCGGCCGTGCTCGGGCAGGGCACGCAGCAGCGCCTTCACCTCGTGCACCGCCTTCGGACGGCCCGGGTCGGCGAGCCAGCCGGCGAAGGCGCGCTCGTCGTCCGCCGAGAGCGCGTCGAGCAGGAACGACGCGGCGAAACCGGCGGGCGTGGCGAGCGCGATCCGGACACACTCCCCGTGGTCGGCGGCCAGGCCGACCGGGCCCGTCGCGTGCGAGTCCAGCCATCCGGCCAGCTCGCCGGGGCGCAGCTCGCGCCCCCGCAGCCGGGTCTTCGGCTCCGGCGGCCGCCCGCCGCCGGGGTCGGCGGCGAACAGCCGCTGCCGCAGGCTGGCGTTGCGGAACTCCAGGTCGTCCAGGAGCCTGGTGAAGGCGGGCAGGTCGTAGGGGCGGCGTTCCAGGTCGTCCAGCCCGACGGGCAGGTCGAGGTCGCGGACGAGTTCGGTCAGGCGCCGGTTGAGCCGCACGGTGTCCAGCGCGTCCCGCAACCGCTCCCCCGCCTTGCCCCGCACCTCGTCGGCGCGTTCCAGCAGCGCGGCGAGCGACCCGTACTCGCGCACCCATCTCGCGGCGGTCTTCTCCCCGATGCCGGGGATGCCGGGCAGCCCGTCGGACGGGTCGCCGCGCAGCGCCGCGAAGTCGGGGTACTGCGCGGGCGTCAGACCGTACTTCTCCTCGACGAGCGCGGGCGTGTAGCGGATCATCTCCGCCGCCGTCCGGTAGAAGTACAGGACGGTGACGTTCGCGCCGACGAGCTGCAGGGCGTCCCGGTCGCCGGTCATCACGAGCACGCGGAACCCGGCCGCGTCCGCCGCCGCGGCGAGGGTCGCGATGACGTCGTCGGCCTCGTACCCCGGCATCCGGACGGCGGGCATCCGCATCGCGGCGAGCAGGTCGTCCAGGACCGGGAGCTGCGCGCCGAACCCCTCCGGAGACCGCGCCCGCCCGGCCTTGTACCCGGGGAACGCCTCGGCGCGGAACGTCCGCCGGGACACGTCGAACGCGACGGCGGCGTGCGTGGGGCGTTCGTCGCGCAGGACGTTGGCCAGCATGTTCGCGAACCCGTAGACGACGTTGGTGGGCTGGCCCGCGGTGGTGCTGAAGTTCTCGATCGGCAGCGCGTGGAAGGCCCGGTAGGCCAGCGAATGCCCGTCCAGGAGCAGCAGGGACGGCCGGTCGGTCATGTCCACATCCTGGCATCGGGCCCGCGGGCATGATGGAGCGGCACCTGATGTTGGAGGGGAAATGACGAACATCAACGTTGGACGTTTCGGTATCTGGCGCCGGTGGCAGGACCTCACCCCCGAGCTGGCCAAGGGGGTCGAGGACCTCGGCTACGGGGCGATCTGGATCGGCGCCTCGCCCGGCGGCGACCTCGGCATCGCCGAGCGGCTGCTCGCCGCGACCGACCGGATCGTGATCGCGACCGGCATCGTGAACATGTGGGCGACGCCCGCCGAGGAGGCCGCCGCGTCCTACCACCGGCTCGCCGCGAAGTACGGCGACCGGTTCCTGCTCGGCGCCGGGATCGGGCACCGCGAGATGACCGGCGAGTACCGCACGCCGTACCAGACGATGGTGGACTACCTCGACCGGCTGGACGCGGCGGAGGTCCCGGTGTCGGGGCGGGCGCTGGCCGCGCTCGGCCCGAGGGCGCTGCGGCTCGCGGGCGAGCGCGCGGCGGGCGCCCACCCGTACCTGACGACGCCCGAGCACACCCGCCGGGCGCGGCTCGAACTCGGTGCGGGACGGTTGCTGGCGCCGGAGCAGAAGTTCGTGCTGGAGGCCGATCCCGAGCGCGCCCGCGCGGTCGCCCGCTCGCACATCGGCGGCAGCTACCTCCTGCTCTCCAACTACACCGCCAACCTCCGTCGGCTCGGCTGGAGCGAGGAGGACATCGCGGACGGCGGCAGCGACGCCCTGGTCGACGCGCTGGTCGCGCACGGCGGGCCGGAAGCGGTCGCGGCGCGGCTCGGCGAGCACCTCGACGCGGGCGCCGACCACGTCGCCGTGCAGCCGCTGACCGGAGAGGGCGAGGACCCGCTGCCCGCGCTCGGCGAACTCGCGGCGGCGCTCAAGCCGGCGGAATGACCGGCCGCCCAAATGATCATCGCCCGGGGCGTGCCATTCGCGCCGGACACACCTTACGGGCCTTCACAAAGACATCCACCTAACGTGTAGAAAATCGCGCTATACCGCTGTATGGCTACGCTTGCCTTTCAGCTGACCATCCGGCGGGAGGCGCATGGCGTGAACGCTGATGTCGAGGCCGGCGGGCGGCCCCCCGACCCGGCCCCGGCGGGCACCCTGCTCGCGCGGTTGAACCTGCTGAACCTGGCCGGTGCGCGCATGGCGGGCACCCTGGACCTGGAGCAGGTCGCGCGGCGGCTGGTGGAGGTGGCGCTCACCGGGTTCGCCGACGCCGCCGGCGTGTACGTGGCCGAGCGCCTCATCGCCCGCGACGAGGAGCCCCGGCCGTCCGCGGCGCGGCCCGTCGAGGTGCGGCGGATCGCGCTGGGCGCCGCCGACGCCGGGCTGGAGGAGCGCTTCCCCTCCGGCGAGGTGCTGGCGTTCGCGCCCGACACGCCCTGCGCGGCGTGCCTGCGGGACGGCGCCGTCCAGCGGTTCGCCGCGCTGCCGCCCGAGGTCGCCGGGGCGCACCCCGCCGCGGCGGTCGGGCTGGGCGACCTGGTCGACTTCCTGCTCGTCCCGCTGCGGGCGGACGGCGGCGTGCTCGGGTTCGTCGCGTTCGCGCGCGGGCGGGCCGCCGGGCCGTTCACCCCCGAGCAGGTCGGGCTGGCACGGGAGCTGACCGCGCTCGCGGCGGGCTGCCTGGACAACGCCCGCCGCTACCAGCGCGAGCACGCGACCGCGCGCGCCCTCCAGGCCGGGCTGCTGCCCCGGCTGCTCGGCGACGTGCCCGGAGTCCAGGTGGCGCACCGGTCGGTGCCCGCCGGGCGCACCGACCTGGTCGGCGGCGACTGGTGCGACATCATCCCGCTCGCCGCCGGGCGGGTCGCGCTCGTCATCGGCGACGCGATGGGGCACGGCTCGGCCGCCGCCGCGACGATGGTGCAGCTGCGCGCCGCCGCGCGGACGCTCGCGATGCTCGACCTCGGCCCGGCCGAGATCCTCACCTGGCTCGACCGCGTCGCGCCGGACCTCGGGCCCGTCCAGTTCGCGACCTGCGCGTGCGCCGTCCTGGACACCACCGCGCGGACGGGCGTCATCGCCCGCGCCGGGCACCCCCCGCCGATCCTGCTGCGCCCCGACGGCCGCTGCGACACCCCCGACATCCCGCCCGGCCTCCCCCTCGGCCTGGGCGGAACGGTCTACGAGGACGTGCGGGTGCCCTTCCCCGACGGGACGACGCTCGTCCTGTACACCGACGGGCTGATCGAGTCCCGCGAGCGCGACCTGGAGGCGGGCATCGCCGCGCTGCGGACCGCGCTCACCGCCCCCTCGGCCGGGCTGGACGACGCGTGCGGCGCGGTCGTCTCCGAACTCGTCGCCACGCCCATCCAGGACGACGTGACCGTGATGCTCGTCCGCGCGCACGGCGATGCCCCGCCTCGGCAGCCTGAGGAGGGATGACCCGAGAACGCGGAAGGAACGCACCCGGCCGGGGAGCAGGGGCGACGTTGTCGCGACGAGCCGACCCGGAGGTCAGGGCCGCTGTTCGGTCACCTGTCGGAGGCGGACGTGCAGGCCGTCCAGCAAGCGCCGCAGGCCGTAGTCGAACTGCTCGTCGCGGGTCGTGCGCGGGTCCGTGCCGGTGAGTGAGTCGAACAGCGTGGCCAACTGCGGGTAGGGGCCGGTGATCTGGGTCAGGGTCGGCCCCAGGGCGTCGAGCCACTCGGCCTCGGTGTCGCCGGCGAGGGTGATCTTGTTGAGCGCGGCGGCCTCGCTGGTGGCCGCGCCGAGCACGTAGGTGAACACGGTCTTCGCGGCCCGGTCCGCTTCGGCGAGGTCGAAGCCCGCCGCCCGCAGCAGGGTCAGCATGCGGTCGGTGAGCAGCATCAGGTTCGGGCCGAGATGGGTCACGCCGACCTCGCCCACCAGCAGGGAGGCGACCCAGGGGTGGCGCAGGACGACGTCCCGCGCGCTGTGCCCGCACCGGGACACCGCTTCGCCCCAGCGAGCCGGGTCGTCGGCGACGGGCGGGCTCATCTCTCCGTAGATCTCGTCGACGACGAGCTCGATCAGCTCGTCCTTGTTGGCGACGTGCCAGTACAGCGCGTTGGCGGCGACGTTCATGCGCGTGGCGAGCCCGCGCATGGTCAGGGCGGGCAGCCCCTGCTCGTCCAGCAGCGCGACGGCCGCGGCGACGATCTGGCCCCGGTCGAGCGCCAGGCGCTCGCGGCGCTTGCGGGCCGGGCGTGCCCATACCGACACGACCCCCTGCTCATCGGCTGACATCGCGGTCGGGGTCCTCTTCACTGCCGGGCGCGCCTCTCGCACGCCGTCCGGGCCACCGATTCTCGCACGGCGGCCACCGGCGGGAGCACCGTCCATCCTCGTGGACGATGTCCAGTTATTGTACAGCGTCCAATGAACCTGTACGTTGTCCATCAATGCGCCGGCCGCATTCGCCGCTCCCGTCCAAGCGAAGGAACCCGTCATGAGTGATTCCCTGCCCGTCGTCGAGCGGATGCCGGTGGAGCGCCCCGCCGGATGCCCGTTCGACCCGCCCGCCCGGCTGGCCGAACTGCGGTCGCGGGCACCCGTCACGCCGTTGCGCTTCGGGGACGGCCACCAGGGCTGGCTGGTCACCGGCCACGCCCAGGCCCGCGCCGTCCTGGCCGACCCCGGCTTCAGCTCCCGCCACGAGCTGATGCACCTGCTCGACCCGCAGATCATCGAGGTGCCGCCCGCCGGTCCCGGCCAGTTCATCGGCATGGACGCGCCCGAGCACACCCGCTACCGGCGACTGCTCGCGGGCAGGTTCACCGTCCGCCGGATGCGGTCGCTGGCCGAGCGCGTCCAGCGGCTCACCGCCCAGTACCTGGACGACATGGCCGCGCGCGGCCCCGGGGTCGACCTCGTCGATGCCTACGCCTTCCCCATCCCGGCCCAGATGATCTGCGAACTGCTGGGCGTTCCGTTCAGCGAACGCGCGCACTTCCAGCACCTCGGCGCCGTCGCCAACCAGGCGGACGTGCCCATGGAGGACAAGCTGGCCGCGTTCCAGGAGATGGGCGGCTACATCGCCGACCTGGTGGAGCGCAAGCGCGCCCGGCCCACCGACGACCTGCTCAGCGACATCATCGGCGGCGACCTGGACCACGAGGAACTGGTCGGCGTCGGGTCGCTGCTGCTGGGCGCGGGCCTGGACACCGTCGCCAACATGATCGGGCTCAGCACGTTCGCGCTGCTCACCCACCCCGACCAGCGCGACGCCCTGCACGCCGACCCCGAGCGCGCGGTCGAGGAACTGCTGCGCTACCTGACGATCGCCCACACCGGCTTCCGCGTCGCGCTGACCGACATCGACCTCGACGGCATCACCATCGGCAAGGGGCAGACCGTGGCGGTCTCGCTCCAGGCCGCCAACCGCGACCCCGCGCGCTTCGCCTCCCCGGACGCCCTGGACCTGACCCGCCAGGCCGCCGGGCACCTGGCGTTCTCCCACGGCGCCCACCAATGTCTGGGCCAGCAACTCGCACGCCTGGAAATGAAGGTCGCGCTGCCCGCGCTGTTCGAACGCTTCCCGAGCCTGCGGCTGGACGTCCCGCCGCAGGAGGTCCCGCTGCGCGCGGGCGACGACGTGTACGGGGTGCGGCACCTCCCCGTCGCCTGGTGACGCCGCCGCGACGCCGATGAGAGTGATCATTGACGAGGGCCGGTGCGTCGGCGGCGGCCGGTGCGCGGTGGCCGCGCCCGAGGTGTTCGACCAGCGCGACAGCGACGGCGTCGTCGTCCTCCTGCGAGCGGACCCGCCCGCCGAGTACGCCGAAGGCGTCCGGAACGCCGTCATGCTGTGCCCCGCCGCCGCGATCGAACTGCGGGAGGAGCGGTGACCGGCCCGGCGTCGGCGCCGACCCGCCCAACGAACACGACCGAGAAAGCAGGAACGATGCCCGCCTACATGCTCGCCCACCTTCGCAAGGCCGGGAAACCTCACCCCGAGGTGCTGGAGTACCTGGAGAGGATCCAATCGGCGTTGGACCCGTTCTCGGGCCGATTCCTGGTGCACGGCGCCGAGGTGGACGTCCGGGAGGGGGAATGGCCCGGGGACGTGGTGCTCGTGGAGTTCCCGTCCCTGAGGCACGCCCGCGATTTCTACGGCTCCGACGCCTACCAGGCGATCCTGCCGCTGAGGCGCGAGCACCTCGAAGGCGACCTCATCATCGTCGAGGGCGTCGAGCCCGGCCACGACTCGGCCGCCATGGCCGCCGAGATCCGCCGGGCCACCGCCGAGAGCCCCCGCTGACCGAAGCCGACGTGAGTCTCGGTCGGAAAGTCACGGCGACGACCGTTGACTTTCCGACCGAGATCTACAGATCCTGCGTTCTTACTCGGCCGCGTACTGGCCGGCCTGGCGCGGGGCGGTGCCGCGCGCCGGAGCGCGCCGCTTGGCGAACTCGTTGCCGTTCACCGTCAGGGTGCTGTTGGCGAACAGCTCGGTGACGGCCGCGGCGCCGTCGATCAGCTGGTCGTAGCCCTTGAGGTTCACGTTGTCGTAGCGGTCGCACGCCTGGTGGTAGCACGGGTCGTAGGGCCGGCCCGCCGTGCCGCCGTACGTCGCGGCCTGCGCGGGGGTCTTGATGCCCTCGGCCCCGGCGTCGATGCCGCCGGCCGGGATGCCCGCGACGATGAAGGCGTTGTAGTCCGAGCGTCCGTTGAAGGGCGTCGGGTCGGTCGCGAGCTTGCGCGAGGCGAAGTGGTCGTTGAACGCCTTCTCGATCGCCCCGGACCCGGCGGGCGCCTCGACGTTGTTCTGCCCGTTGCTGTTGTCGCCGTCGTAGACGAACCGCACGAAGTTCGGCGAGGCGAGCATGTCGAAGTTGAGGTTCAGGGCGATCTTGTCCAGCTCGGCCTTCGGCAGGCTGTCGACGTAGTGCTGCGAGCCGAGCAGGCCCTCCTCCTCGGCGCCCCAGAACGCGAAGCGCACCTGGTTGCGGACCTTCGCGCCGAGCTTGCCGATCTGCTGCGCCGTCGCCAGCAGCGTCGCGGTGCCCGAGCCGTCGTCGTTGATGCCGGGCCCGGCGACCACGCTGTCGTTGTGCGCGCCGACGACGACGACGTTGTCGGCGCGTCCCCGCTTGGTGTCGGCGATGACGTTGGAGGTCTGCCGCTTCTCGTTGAGCGTGTCGGTCCTGACGCGCAGCGTCAGCGGGCCGGCCTGCGCCTGCTTGACCAGGTCGGTGCCGACGGCGTTGGTCGGGCCGACGACCGGGATCGCGTACGGCTTGGTCAGCGTTCCCGCGACCGGGCCCGGCGTCCCGGGGAGCTGGTAGATCACCACGGCGGCGGCACCGGCGGCGATGGCGTTGTCCGCCTTCACCGAGAAGAAGCAGCCGCCGCGCTGGATCAGCGCGACATGGCCCTTCGGGAAGCCCGCGAAGTCGGTGGCCTCGCATCCGCTGCCCGCGCCGGTCGCTCCCGGGTCGACGGGCGTCGCGGCGGCCGTGACGTCGCCGCTGCCGGAGTACTGCAACGTCCCGAAGTCGGTCCCGGGGGTGAACGTCTTCGGCGTCGGCGCGGTCTCGGCGAGCGTCGCCGGGGTCTTCTCCTGCCAGAAGTCGAAGGTGAAGTCCTGGACCCGCGGGGTGTAGCCGGCCCGCTTGAGCTGGTCCGCGATGTACTTCACCGTGATCTTGTTCCCGGCGAGCCCGGCGGCCCGGTTCCCGCCGTTCGCGTCCGCGATCTTCTGCAGGTTGAGCTGGTGGTGCCGGACGTCCTTGAGCGTGACCAGCCCCGGGAGCCTGGACGCGGCCTGGCCCGATGGGGCCGGTGCCGCCTGGGCCCCGGCCGCCGCCAGGGTGGTGGCGGCGAGCGTCAGGCCGAGGAGCGACGCTAGCGCGGCTTTGCGCATGACTCGGTCTCCGATGGTGAGGGGGACGAAGCATGCGAAGCCTGGCACGCACGATTTATCGCTACAAGGCGTGGTATCCGCTTCCGGTCGGCCGGTACCGGCCGACACCGCACGCCCGGGACGCACACCGGGCGGGCGCCCGCCGCGTCCGGGGCCGCGGCACCCCAGGCCCTCTGGAACGCCCCACCAGGCAGCTTGATCACAGGACCACCGGGCGACGCGCCGCTGAGTAATGGGAGAACGCTGGTATTCGCTAAATCAAACTAAGTATGCTTCCTCACCGCTTGATGGCGGTTTCGGATGAGCAGGGAGTAAATCAGTGACGCGACCCGAACAGGTCCCCGCCCCACCGCCGTCACGCCCGCGTACCCGATCGATCACACGCCGGATCTGGCTGCTGCTGGCGATCCCGCTCGTCTCGCTCATGATCCAGTGGGGCGTCCCGACCGTCGTCACGCTCTCCCAGGCGCTCCAGCGGTTCCAGTACTCGACGGTGTACGACAACGTCGCCCAGCCCGCGCGGGCCGTCACCGAGGCGATCCAGGAGGAGCGCGGCGCGGCGGTCGGCGTGCTCGCGACCGGCACCGCCGAGAACGACCGGTACTACCAGTCGCTCGCGGCGCGGACCGACGCGGCGGTCGCGGCGTTCCGCAAGAAGGCCCTCGCGTCCGGCACCCGGGACGCGATGGACGCCGCCGCCAAGCAGCGCGTGCGGCAGCTCAGCGAGACCTTCGACGGGCTGGAGGGCGTGCGCACGCAGGTGCGTGGCGCGGTCATCTCGCGGCTCGACGCCATCAACGGCTACAGCCGGATCACCGACACGACGATCCGCGTGATGACGACGCTGGTGAGCGTCGACGACGTCACCGTCTACCAGCACAGCAACGCCATCGTGTACGACTACTGGGCGCGCGAGTTCATGCTGCGGGAGAACGCGCTGCTCACCGGGCTGCGGCCGGGCCGGATGAACGCCGGGGACCGCGCGGCGTTCGCGTCCTGGGCGGGCAGCCGCGCGCAGTACGCCGACCTCGGCCGCGCGAGCGCGGGCGGCGAGATCGGCAAGATCATGACCGATCTCACCGAGACGCCCGCGTTCACCGCCTACGCCGACCTGGAGCGCACCGTCGTGCGCACCGGGTACGCGCCCGACCCGAGGCGCTGGCGCGGCGTGGTCGCGTCGGTGTCGTCGGTGTGGCTGCGCGCCGCCACCCGCGCGGGCGACGTCGTGAACCGCAAGGACGTGGAGCCCGCCGGCGACCGGATCCTGGTCGGCTTCTACACGGTCGGCGGGCTCGGCCTGCTCGGCTTCATCGCCTCGGTCGTGCTGTCGATCCTGTTCGCCCGGCGCCTCACCGAGGAGCTGCGCGCCCTCCAGCGGACCGCGCAGGTGCTCGCGCACGAGCGGCTGCCCCGGGTCGTGGCGCGGCTGCGGCGCGGCGAGAGCGTGGACGCCGAGGCCGAGGCGCCGCCCCCGCAGACGGGGCGGACGCGGGAGGTCGCGGCGGTCAGCGAGGCGTTCCACGCCGTCCAGCGGACGGCCGTCGCCACCGCGGTCGGCGAGGCCGAGCTGCGCGCGAACATCAACCGCGTCTTCATCAACCTGTCGTGGCGCAGCCAGTCGCTGCTGCACCGCCAGCTCCGCCTGCTGGACGCGATGGAGCGCCGCGCGCGCAGCCCCGAGGAGCTCGACGACCTGTTCCGGCTCGACCACCTCACCACCCGCATGCGGCGGCACGCGGAGGGCCTGGTCATCCTGTCGGGGTCGCCGACCATCCGCGCCTGGGACCACCCCGTCGCCGCCGAGGACGTGATCCGCGCCGCGATCGCCGAGGTCGAGGACTACCGGCGGGTCGAGGTGACCGGCGCCTCCAGCGCGGCGGTGACCGGGGCCGTCGTCGCCGACGTCATCCACCTGCTCGCCGAGCTGATCGAGAACGCCGCGTCGTTCTCGCCGCCCGCCACCGAGGTCACGGTGAAGGTCGAGACCGTCGCCAACGGGCTCGCGGTCGAGATCGTCGACCGGGGCGTCGGCCTGCACCCCGAGGAGATGGACGAGCTGAACCGGCGGCTGTCCACCGACCTGGAGTTCGACCTGGTCGACACCGAGCGGCTCGGGCTGTTCGTCGTCGCGCGGCTCGCCGCCCGGCACGGCGTCAAGGTCGCGCTCCAGCCCTCGCCGTACGGCGGGACGACCGCGATCGTCCTCGTCCCGCACTCGCTGGTCGTGCTGGACGAGGAGTTGCAGCTCACCCGCGGCCCCGCCGGGGCGCGGGTGCCCGAGGCCGCCCTCCCCGCGCTGGCCGGACCCGCCTCCTACTCCCCGCCGTCCTACACCCCCCAGGCCGAGCCCCCCGCCGAACCCGCACCCAGCGAGCCGCCGCTCACCGTGCCCCACCCCGCCGAACCGGTGGACGAGGGCGCGGAGGCGGTCGTCGACCCGCCCGCCCCGTCCAATGGCCGGTCCCGGCCGGGCGGCGCCGACCCGGAGCCGAACGGCACCGAGTCGAGCGAGGTCACCGGTCGGCTCCCCCGCAGGGTGCGGCAACGCAATCTCGCTCCGCAGCTGCGCAAGCGCCCCGCGCCGGGGCGCGCCGCGGAGCCGGCGGAGGAGGAGTTCGAGGAGCCCAGCCCTGAGCTCAGCCGCGACCTGATGGCCTCGCTACAGTCGGGATGGCTGCGCGGACGGGATTCAGACGACGACATCCGCGATCCCGGCGCACGCGATGAATGGGGGGAATCATGAAGCAGCAGACCCACGCCACCGGCGAGCTCGACTGGCTGCTCGACGATCTGGTGGAGCGGGTCGGCGAGGTCCGCCAGGCGGTCCTGCTGTCCCGCGACGGCCTGGTCATGGGCGCCTCGGGCGGTGTCACGCGCAAGGACGCCGAGTTCCTCGCGGCGCTGTCGTCGGGCTTCCACAGCCTGGCCAACGGCGCGCGCGAGCACTTCCAGGCCAAGCAGGTGCGGCAGACCGTCGTCGAGCTGGACGGCATGCTGTTCTTCGTCATGCCCGCGGGCGACGGAAGCTGCCTCGCGGTGCTGAGCGACGCGGGCGGCAACGCGGGCCTCGTCGCCTACGAGACGACGATGCTCATCAAGCGGGTGCGGCGGCAGCTCGGCACCGCGCCGCGCTCGGGCGAGCCCGCGGACCCGGCGCCGAGGGCCTGAGCCGGCGGTGGACGCGCCCAAGGAGCGCTGGGTGGGCCGCGACGCAGGGCCGGTCGTGCGGCCGTACGCGATGACCCGCGGCCGCACCCGGCCCCGCGGCGCGGCCATCGACCTCGTCACGATCCTGGTCGCCACCGGGCAGCAGCCCGGCGACCGGGTGTGGCTCTCGCGCGAGCAGCGGCGGCTGCTGGAGCTGTGCCGGCAGCCCTCCACCCCCGCCGACCTGGCGTCCGAGACCGACCTTCCGTTCCAGGTGGTGCAGATCCTCCTGGCCGACCTGCACCAGTACGGCCTCATCGAGGAGATGCGGCAGTCCGAGGAGCCCGACCGTCCCGACCCCCGCATACTGATGAGAGTGCTCGATGAACTCCGCCGCCTCTGACACCTTCGGCCGCGCCCGGTTCGGCGACGCCGACGACATCCCCCAGCACACCCTCAAGATCCTCGTGGCCGGCGGCTTCGGCGTCGGCAAGACGACGTTCGTCGGCGTCGTCAGCGAGGTGCGCCCGCTGCGCACCGAGGAGACGCTGACCGACGCCTCCACCGGCGTCGACGACCTCGACGGCGTCGAGGGCAAGGTGACCACGACCGTCGCCATGGACTTCGGGCGGCTGACGTTCTCCGGCGGCGTCCGCCTGTACCTGTTCGGGACGCCCGGCCAGGAGCGGTTCTGGTTCATGTGGGACCAGATCGCCTACGGCGCGGTGGGCGCGATCGTCCTGGTCGACACCCGGCGGCTGTCGACCAGCTTCGCCTCCATCGACTTCTTCGAGCAGCGCGAGATCCCGTTCGTGGTCGCCGCGAACGTCTTCGACGGCGCGCGCCGCTACACCGTCGAGGAGATCCGCGGCGCGCTGGACGTCGACCCCGAGGTGCCCGTGCTGCTGTGCGACGTGCGCCGTCCGGACGTGGCGCGCGGCGTGCTCGTCACGCTGGTCGAGCACGCCCTGCGGTCATCCGGGCCACGATGAGGGACGCGAGCGCGGCGTAGGCGGAGGAGTCGTCCAGGCCCGTCCGCGCCTTGATCTCGCCCCGGTGGATCGACTCCATCACCTGGCCCGCGACGGCGCCGACGAACGCCGCGTCGTCGGCGACCGCCTCGTCGACGAGCGCCTGCACCCGCCGGACGGCGTGGCCGGTGTTGCGCTGGTAGATCTCGCGGGCCGGGGCGAACGCGTCGAGGTCGGCGAAGAACGCGGGTGACGCCGGGGCCAGCGCGTTCGAGATGGCGCGCAGGTAGACGCCGACGCGCTCGCGCGGGTCGGCGCTCGCGTCGACCGCGGCCTCGACCTCCTCGGTCGCGCGGCGGAAGAACGCGCGGACGGCGGTGACGATGATCTGCTCGCGGCTGGCGGCGACGGTGTAGAGCGTGCTCTTGGAGCAGCGCAGCGCGGCGGCCAGCTCCGCGACGCTCAGCCCGGCGAAGCCGCGGTCCAGGAACAGCGCGATGAGCCGGTCGACAAGATCGGCGCGCCGCCGGTCCGCCCTTGCCGTCCCCGCGGAGGTGACCGTCCCGTTCATCCGATCGACAGTACCAAAAACGGTTCTGTGGTACTCGCTCTGGTACTGTGCGAGGTGCCGAAAGGAGTTGCGCATGCCCGCCAGCCGACACCTGCCGACCCCCGAGTCCGCCGACCTGATCGCGCTCGCCCGCGAGATCGCGGCCAAGGAGCTGGCCCCCCGGGCCGCCGACGCCGAGCGCGCCGGCGCCTTCCCCCGCGAGGCCTTCGCGACCCTCGGACGGGCGGGCCTGCTCACGCTGCCCTACCCGGAGCGGTACGGCGGCGGCGACCAGCCCTACGAGATCTACCTCCAGGCGCTGGAGGAGATCGGCGCGGTGTGGGCGAGCGTCGGCGTCGGCGTGAGCGTGCACGCCCTGTCGTGCTTCCCGCTGTTCGCCTACGGCACCGAGGAGCAGCGCGAGCGGTGGCTGCCCGACCTGCTGTCGGGCGACCGGCTCGGCGCGTACTGCCTGTCGGAGGCGCACGCGGGCTCCGACCCGGCCGCGATGCGCACCAAGGCCGTCCGCGACGGCGACTCCTACGTGCTGAACGGCGCCAAGGCGTGGACGACCCACGGCGGCGAGGCCGACTTCTACACGGTCATGGCCCGCACGTCCGACGAGGGCTCGCGCGGCATCTCCTGCTTCCACGTCCCGGCGGGCACCCCGGGCCTGGAGTTCGACGCCCCCGAGGACAAGATGGGCCTGATGGGCTCGACGACCGCGACCGTCCGCCTGGTGGACGCGCGGGTCCCCGCCGACCACCTCGTCGGCGCCGAGGGCCAGGGCCTGGCCATCGCGCTCGCGGGCCTGGACGCGGGGCGCCTCGGCATCGCGGCGGTCGCCACCGGCCTCTCCCAGGGCGCGCTCGACACCGCCGTCGGCTACGCCAGGGAGCGCGAGGCGTTCGGCAAGGCCATCATCGACCACCAGGGCCTCGCGTTCGTCCTCGCCGACATGGACGCCGCCGTGGAGACCTCCCGCGCCCTGTACCTGTCGGCGGCGCGGCTCAAGGACGCCGGCCGCCCCTACGGCCGCGAGGCGTCGATCGCCAAGCTCGTCGCCACCGACAACGCGATGCGGGTGACGACCGACGCCGTCCAGGTCCTCGGCGGCGCCGGCTACACCCGCGACTTCCCGGTCGAACGCTTCATGCGCGAGGCGAAGGTCATGCAGATCTTCGAGGGCACCAACCAGATCCAGCGCCTGGTCATCTCCCGCCACCTGGCACGGTAGGCGGCCCGTCCACCTGCGGCTTCTGGCCCCTCCACGAAGCCGCCCCCACTACAGGCACGGTCTCGCCCGCGCTCAGTACGCCTTCGTCCGCTTGATCGTCTCCCAAGGCCCCAGTCGGCGCCCCTGGCGGGGTCGACGGTGACCGCCACGAGGTCAAACGTGCCGCGTCGCCCTCGGCTGCGCCGCGCGCCTCGCAGGACAAGGGCGTCCAGCCTGATGCCCATGCCCCGAACACGGATCACCGGGTCCGCCCCGTCCGGGTGCGGGTAGAGCGGCGCCTGTTCGGTCGCCAACACCCCGTCGATATGGCCGAAGGTACTGATGCCGAAAACGGAGACGGTGCGGCCGTTGACCGACCAGGTGGATTTCCGATCGTCGGTCCCCGACCACCACGCCGCCGTGAACCTGGAGTCCTGGACGGCCGAACTGCCAGCCCTGGAGGATGAGGAATACGAGACAGGCCAGATCATCGAGGGGCGCGCGACCCGCTGCGGGCCTATACCACCTCCCCCGCCACTTTCGCCAGTGTGGACGGGAAGAGTGCGCCGGGGGGCGAGGGGCGCTGGTTGCCGGTTCACCCGCCGGGTGCCTGGTCGTGCTCGATCCCGTCGGACTCGCTCGCCGATGTCAGAATCCCCACCGCTGCTGATGCCGACTGACGGATAGGGCGCCAGATTGTTTCAGGACTTTGGCCACCGGCGGCCGCACCGTGCCGTCGCGGTTGACGGTGGCCAGGGTGCGGTCGTCCCGGCTGAACGCCACCGAGTAGACGGTGCCGCTGCGGAGGGGAAGAAGGGTAATGGGTGCTGACCCCCTTGGGCTCATCGGTCCGTAGGAACGACCGCCGATTCCGAACGCGCCACAGTCGACCCGATCACGAACTCCGCCGCCCCGGCCCCCTCACACCGGCCACATCAAATCGATCGTCTCAGCTTGGTCAGCGACCCAACGAGTGACCGCGGCCAACCGAGGATGATCGGCTTTAATGGTCCCCTGCGGGTTCCACCGCGCGCGTATCCATGCGGGTGACGCCCGCTCCGAAGCCATGATTCGCTGGTCGTCGGTCACGCTGATGACCTGGCGCCTGGCCCGGCTTCAAGCCCACCCGCCGACACCGGCGACCGAGCGGGGGGCCGGCCGGCAGCCGATACGCTGAAGAATTATTGAGGGTCGACCAACCTTCGCGGCGCCCTGGCTGCCCCGCTGCCGATCCTGGTCAGTGCGCAGAGTGCCGGGCCTCCAGTTCGGCCAGGTACGCCGCTGCGGACGCCGCTTCGGGGACACCGAGCCGCTCGTAGATCCCCACCGCCTCCCGTAGCGGGCCAATCGCCGCCGCCTCCTCTCCGGCACGGGCGATGGTGCGGGCGGTGCCCTCCAAGGCGTGTGCCTCATCCAACGGGCTCCCGATCTGCCGGGCCAGCCCCAACGCCTGTTCATACACCGCGCGTGCCTGGTCCAACGCGGCCGTTTCCCTCAGCAGCTCTCCCATGCTGCACAGAGTCTCCGTCTCTCCCTGCCGGTCATCTACCTCTTGGAAGACCATCAGCGCCCGCTCGAACAAGCCGGATGCCTGCGGGTGCTCCCCGGTCAGGGTGCGGATGCGGCCCAGTTCGTGGAGGGTGCAGGCTTCGCCGTTCCGGTTGCCGAGGTCGCGGTACAGCGCCAGCGCCTGCTCCTGCAGGCCGGTGGCCTGGGCGTAGTCCCCGGTTGCAGTGCGGATGCGGCCCAGGTCCCAAAGGGCGTTGGCTTCGCCGTTCCGGTCGCCGAGGTCGCGGTACAGCGTCAGCGCCTGCTCTTGAAGGCCGGTGGCCTGGGCGTAGTCCCCGGTTGCAGTGCGGATGCGGCCCAGGTCCCAAAGGGCGTTGGCTTCGCCGAGCCGGTTGCCGAGGTCGCGGTACAGCACTAGCGCCTGCCCCAGCAGGTCGGTGGCCCGGGCGTAGTCCCCGGTCACGAAGCGGATGCGGCCCAGGTCGTTGAGGGTGTTGGCTTCGCCGAGCCGGTTGCCCAGGTCGCGGTACAGCGCCCGCGCCTGCTCCTGCAGGTCGGTGGCCTGGGCGTAGTCCCCAGTCTGGGTGCGGATGCGGCCCAGGTCGTTGAGGGTGTTGGCTTCGCCGCCTCGGTTGCCCAGGTCGCGGTACAGCGCCCGCGCCTGCTCCTGCAGGTCGGTGGCCTGGGCGTAGTCCCCAGTCTGGGTGCGGATGCGGCCCAGGTCGTTGAGGGCGGTGGCTTCGCCGCGCCGGTCACCGAGGTCGCGGCACAGCGCCCGCGCCTGATCGAACAAGGCGGACGCCTGCGCATAGTCGTCGGTCATGTAGCAGATGCGGCCCAGGTCGTTGAGGGCGGTGGCTTCGCCGCGCCGGTCACCGAGGTCGCGGCACAGCGCCCGCGCCTGCTCCTGCAGGTCGGCGGCCTGGGCGTAGTCCCCGACCAGGGTGCGGACGCGGCCCAGTTCGTTGAGGGCGTTGGCAAGGGAGAGATGGTTGTGGGTGTGGCGCGCGGCAGCGATGGCGTTCTGGTGCAGCGCGCTGGCCAGCGACCAGGGGCCGTCTTGGTGAAGAACGCCGGCGAGCGCGGCGGTGAGGGTGATGGTGCGGTCGTGGAGCTGGTGGGTGGTGGCGTGGTCGATGCAGGCGAGCAGGTTGGCGCGTTCGGTGCGCATCCAGACCAGTGCCTCGGCGTGATCGCGCAAGTCCGGCCCTGCCATCGTCGAGGCGGCCGGTGCGGATACCGAGCGAAGTGATCGCGGCAGATGCCGGTCGGCGGTGTGGGCGGAGTGGGTGTAGTAGTCCAGGAGCCGGTCCAGGGCGGTGTCCCGGTCGGTGGCGGAATCGTGAGTGGCCAGGGTGCGGGCATAGTCGCGCAGCAGGTCATGCATCCGGTACCGGCCCGCGCCCAGGGGTTGCAGCAGGTACTCCTCGCGGAGCGCCTCCAACAGGTCGCGGGTGTGGGCGAGGGGGGCGGCGGTGAGGGCGGCGGCGGCGTAGGCGTCGATGTCGGGGCCGGGGTGCAGGCCCAGCAGCCGGAACAGACGCTGCCGGTCGGGGGGCAGGTCTCGGTAGGACATGTCGAAGGAGACCGTGACCGCCCGGTCGCCGGGCCGTCCCCCGGCGGTCAGCTGCGTCAGCCGGTCGGCCTCGGCGAACCGCGCCGCGAGCTCGGCCAGTCCGGGGCCCGGCCGGCGCAGATGGCGGCGGACCTTGCCGGCCAGCAGCGCGATCGCCAACGGCAGCCCCGCGCACCGCCCGACCAGCTCGGCCACCTGGCCGGCCTGTTCGCCGGTGAAGGTGTGGCGGGTCAGCCGGGTGAAAAGAGCGATCGCCTCCTCGTCCGCCAGGACGCCCAGGAGCAGGGGGTCGGCGTCGTCCAGGTCGATCGGGCGGCGGCTGGTGATCAGGACCAGGCAGCCGGGCGCCCCGGGCAGCAGCGGTTCGATCTGCCCATGGCCCGCGGCGTCGTCCAAGACCAGCAGCACGCGCTTGCCCGCCATCCGGTCGCGCCACCACCGGGCCCGCTCGTCCAGTCCGGTCGGAACCTGGCCGGGCTGCATCCCGGTGCCGACCAGCAGCCCGTACAGCACCTCAGCCGGGTCGGCGGCCGCCAGGCCGGGGGTGTGGGCGTGCAGACCGACGAACAACTGCCCATCGGGGAACCGGTCGGCCAGCCGGTGCGCCACATGCGTCACCAGCGCGGTCTTACCGACCCCCGGCATGCCCTCCACCGCGTGGATCGCCACCACCCGCTGCTGCCCGGCAGCGGCCAGCAGCCGCTCCACCTCATCGGCGCGGCCGGTGAAGGCGGCCACGTCCCGCGGCAGCGTGCGCACCGCCACCACGCTCGGCGCCCGCGGCGGTGGGGGGTGTATGTGCTGATCGCCCAGCACCTGGGTGATGCTGGACCCCTCCGAGGCCGTCGCCTTCATCGAAGCCCGACGAGGAGCCGCAGGCTCGGGGGCAGGGCCCGTCATGAGGTCGCGGGCGGAACCGGGGGACGGTCGTCCCCACCGACCTGGCGGATCCGGCTGGAGCGCCGGGCCCGCGCACGCAACCGGGCCTCCCTGGCTGCCCCGGGAGGGTGGCCGGCTTCCTCAACTGAAGGGCCGCGGGCGTTCCCGCCGATCTGCTCGATCTGGCTGTGGTCGTCGGCCCGCGCGCGCAGCCACACCCGCCGCCCCCCGCCCGGAGGCGCGGTGGCCAGCCCGTAGACCGCCACCGCCACACCGACCACCGCGACCAGCGCACCGATCACGCTGGCCAGCTTGTCGGCCTCCTCCAGCCCGACCACCGCGAAGTACCCGCCCAACCCGGCCACGGCCGCCACCGTCACCACCGCGCCGACCCCGACCAGCGCCCCGCGTCCACCCGTCATCCCCCCATCCTGAAACCCCCGCCCCCGCCCGCGCCACCCCACGGCACGACCCGGTCTGGCCACCGTCACCGCAGGTAGATCACCGCTCAGCAGGAGGGCCAGCGCCCACGGAGCGATGCATGCGGCGAAGCCGATGACCAGGCGGGAGGTCGCCCGACCTTCCGCTGGACGCCTGCCCTGGATCACTCGACACGAGATCAATGCTCTGCGGCAAAAAAGAAGACGGAGAGACTGAAGATGAGTTCGCTGTGGTCTCCTCCCCCACCGGTCGAGCAGGTGGCGCAGGCACTGGGCGACCGTCCCCGTCCCCGTCGTGTCTGGATTTGACTGCGAGGATGAACACGACGCTGCGGGTGTTCAGTGGTAGGCGGCCAAGGCGGCGAAGTACAGACCGAGTGCGGTGGCGGCCGTGCCACCGCCGGTGAGGGCCGCGTGGGCGGTGCCGGTGCCGGTGCGGCGGGCGGTGAGGGCTGCGGCGGTGGCCAGGTGCAGGGCGACCGACAGGGCAAGCAGCAGGGACAGGATCTGGACCGGGTTCATGGGGTGCTTCCTCTCGTGCGGTGCCCGACCCATTTCGGGGGGTGGGCCGCTGATGGGGATGAGGTTCGCCGTCCGGTGGGGTGTCCTGCAGCGGTCAGATAGCAGGTTGGACACCTCGCTCGATAGCGGCCGGTGACAGGCTTGGGGCGGCGCTGGACGGCGGGCGCGTCGGAGCGGGTGTCCGCACGGTGAGCGGACAGCGCCGGTGTGTGGACGACCATGCCTGGTCGGAGCCAGCACGGGTAAGAGGGGTGTGGGATGGCGGCTGCGGATCGGGAGTCGGGCCTGAAGGAGCTGCTGGGCGAGCTGGCGGCATTCCGCGCGGTCACCTTGGAAGGGGAGCCGTCGGACCGGGCCCTGGCCAAGGCCGCCGGGGTCAGCCCGACCACGGTCGGGACGTGGCTGCGCGGCGCCGCCTTCCCCCAGCAGATCGACCCGCTGGTCACGATCGTGGAAGCGGTCCGGGCCCAGGCCCACCGGGCCGGGCAGGCCGAAGTCGGCGCGAGGGCCGGGCTGTGGGATCTTCAGCGGTGGCGCGAGGCTCATTTCGCTGAGGCTCAGCGGCGCGCGGGGGCCACCGGCCAGGCTGTGCAAGGGGCGCAGGCGCGGGCGGTGCTGGAGGCGGCGCGGCCGGGCACGCCGCTGGAGCAGGTGCTGGATCCGTTCGCGGTGGAGGTGCACCGGCCGATCACCGTGAACGGCGCCAGCGGCGGGCTGCTGCTTCCTCCCTATGTGCGGCGCGAGCACGATGACCGGCTGGGACGGGCCACCGAGCAGGTCCTGGACGGTGCCAGCGCGATGGCGGTGCTGGTGGCCGGGTCGTCAGCGGGCAAGACCCGCGCCTTGTGGGAGGGTCTGGGAGCGCTGCGGCGGGCGGGCGGGTGGCGGTTGTGGCACCCCTATGACCCGACCCGGCCCGAGGCGGCGCTGCGTGAGCTGGACCGGGTCGGGCCGCGCACCGTGGTGTGGTTGAACGAGACCCAGGACTATTTGGGCGGTGAGGCCGGTGAGCGGGTCGCGGCCAAGCTGCGCGCCCTGCTGACCGATGCCTCCCGGGGGCCGGTGCTGGTGCTGGGCACCCTGTGGCCCGAGCACCACGCCGCGCTCACCGGGCGTCCCGGGTCGCAGGTCCGGCACCTGCTGGACGGCGCGGTCATCGAGGTGTCCGAGACCTTCACGGGTATCGACCTGCCCGCTCTGCGGCAGGCCGCCGACACCGACCTGCGGCTGGCCGAGGCGATCGAGCACGCTGAAGACGGGCATGTAACCCAGTACCTGGCGGGTGGGCCGGAACTGCTGGACCGGCTCGCCACCGCCGACCCGGCGGCCAAGGCGCTGATGTGGGCGGCGATGGACGCCCGCCGCCTGGGCCACCGCACCGCCCTGCCCCTGCCCATGCTGGAACAGGCCGCCCTGGCCTACCTCACCG
Organism: Actinomadura litoris; assembly: GCF_009733595.1. Taxonomy (GTDB): domain Bacteria; phylum Actinomycetota; class Actinomycetes; order Streptosporangiales; family Streptosporangiaceae; genus Spirillospora; species Spirillospora litoris. The sequence goes on from NZ_WOFH01000008.1 coordinate 301,000, forward strand.
ACCTGCAGCACGACCGGCTGGGCGAGGACTGGCTGGAACAGGCGCTGGCCTACACCTCCCGGTCCTGCAAAGGCGCCCGGGGACCGCTCACCCGGATCCGTGCTTCCTCGTCGCGCGCCGACCCTTCCCGTCGCGGCCGCGGGCCCGGCCGCGGGCGCGGGCGCCCTCCGGCCCCGGCCGGCGACCACGGTGAGGTACCGGTGTACCGGCTGGCCGACTACCTCGACCAGCATGCTCGCGACACCCGCGCCGACCAGATCCCACCCATCGGCTTCTGGGTCGCCGCAGCCGCCCACGCCCACCCCGGCGACCAGCACACGCTCGGGCACGCCGCCTGGGACCGCGGCCTGTACCGCGACGCCGCCCAACTCCTCAAGAACGCCACCACCCACGGCAGCCCATGGCCGGCACGCACACTCATCGACCACCTGAACACCCTGCACCCGGCCGACCACCGCCCAGCCCACCAGGCCGCCACGCACGCCGCCGCGCACGTCACCCTCGACGACCCGGGCGACCTCGCCTTCCTGCTCGGTCACTTGCGGGATATCGGGGCACACGAGCAGGTGGCCGCGCTGCTGGCCCGCGACCCCGCCGCGCATGTCACCCTCGACGAGCCGGGCGACCTCGCCGAGTTGCTGGACCAGTTTCGAGAGGTGGGGGCGGACGAGCAGGTGGCGGCGCTGCTGGCCCGCGACCCCGCCGCCCACATCCCCCTCGACCACCCGGGCGCCCTAGCCCGCCTACTGGCAGCGCTGCGGGAGGTGGGAGCGGACGAGCAGGTGGCCGCGCTGCTGGCCCGCGACCCCGCCGCACACATCGACTTCGACAACCCGAACACCGTCGCCTACTTACTGGACCTGTTGCGGAAGATGGGGGTGGAGGATCAAGTGGCTGTGCTGGCCGACCTGGCCGCCGCGCACGTCGCCTTCGACGCCCCCTACGGCCTCGCTCGCCTGCTGCGCCAGTGGTGGAAACAGGGCGCGGAGGAGCAGGTGGCCGCGCTGCTGGCCCGCGACCCCGCCGCACACATCCCCCTCGACGACCCGAGCAACCTCGCCATCCTGTTGGGCCAGTTGCAGGAGATGGGGATGAAGGACCAGGTGGCTGCGCTGGCCGACCGCGTCGCCGCGCACGTCCCCCTCCACGACCCGGGCGCGATCGCCGAACTGCTGGGCCGACTGCGGGAGGTCGAAGCGGACGAGCAGGTGGACGCCCTGGCCGACCGCGTCGCCGCGCACGTCCCCCTCCACGACCCGGGCGCCGTCGCCAACCTGCTGGGCCGGCTGCGCGAGGTCGGAGCGGACGAGCAGGTGGCCGCGCTGCTGGCGCGCCGTCCTGCCGCGCACGTCACCCTCGACGACCCCTACGCCGTCGCCAACCTGCTGAGCCGGTTGTGGAGAGTAGGGGCGGACGGGCAGGCGGCCGCGTTAGTAGCTCGCGACCCCGCCGCGCACGTCACCCTCGACGACCCCTACGCCGTCGCCAACCTGCTGGGCCGGCTGCGGGAGGTCGGGGCGGACGAGCAGGTGGACGCCCTGGCCGACCGCGTCGCCGCGCACGTCCCCCTCCACGACCCGGGCGCGATCGCCAACCTGCTGGGCCGGCTGCGGGAGGTCGGGGCACACGAGAAGGCGGCCGCGTTAGTTGCCCGTGACCCCGCCGCGCACGTCACTCCCGACGACCAGAACGCTGTCGCCGCGCTGCTGAGCCGGTTGCGAGAAGTCGGGGCACGTGAGCAGGTGGCCACGCTGACCGACCGGGTCGCCGCGCACGTCGCGCACGCCTTCAAAGACCCGTACGCGATCGCCGACCTACTGGGCCGGTGGCGGCTACCTAAGGTGAACCAGAAGGCGGCCGCGCTGCTGGCCAGTGACCCCGCCGCGCACCTCCGGCTCTGCGACCCGGACGCCGTCGCCGCCGTGCTGGACCGGTTGCGGAAGGTGGGGGCACACGAGCAGGTGGCCGCGCTGCTGGCCCGCGACCCCGCCGCGCACGTCACCCTTACCACCCCGGTCGCCGTCGCCGACCTGCTGGACCGGTTGTTAGAGGTCGGGGCGGACGAGCAGGCGGCCGCACTGGCCGCCCGGTTACCTACCGCAGGCATGTTCGCTCAGTTCCAGCGGGTTGCTGATCACCATGTGCGGTACCGGTTCGGGCGGGACCCAGACGGGCGTCCCGCCGAGGAATGGGGTTGGGATGACCTGGAGTGACACGGCCCCGAGCACCGAGCATTCGGCCACCGCGCAGATCAGGTCGGGACCATGCCGCACACCGAGCACAGCCGGGGCGCACAACAGCCGGACGTTGCGGATGCGGCTTGCGACCGGCGGTGATCGTGACCAGGTGGCCCGGATGGCGGGGGCTCGGTGCGCCTGGCTGGAGGAGCGCGGACTGGAGAGCTGGCGGGACGCGGTGGAGGGCTTGGTCGAGGAGTGCGACAACCCGGCCGGGGATGTGTGGGTGCTGGACTGCGAGGAGCAGGGTGTGGTCGGGCGGATGCTCGTGCAGGACGTCGGTCCGCCGTGGGGCTGGACCGACGCCGAGCGCGCCCAACCGGCCGCTCACCGCGCCCCGGCTACTGGGGAAGGGAGCCGGGCACGGTGATGGCCTGGTGGGCGGTCGATCGCGCCGCCCGATTGGGGGTGCCGTGGGTGCGGCGGCACTGCCACTTCGAGGGCGTCGCCCGCTACAACCTCTCTCAGGGGTTCACGCTGGTGCGGACCGAGCAGCGCACCAACGCGCGGACGTTCATGATGGCGCGGCGGGCCGAACGCCTGGACCTGTCGGACTGGCTCGCGGGACAGGTCAGCTCAGGAACGCCCGCGCCGCCTGATCGAGCGTGATCACCTCGACCAGCTTGGAGTGCCGGTCCTCCCGGTAGAGCCCGGCCTCCATTTCGCCGAGTACGGCTCGGAGTCCGTCAGGGTCCAGGAGTTTCTCCTCGATCAGCGGTGAGCCCTGCTCCAGGAGGCGGCGCAGCAGCGGCAGGCCGTGGACGTGCAGGGACTCCTCGACCAACTCGGCGAAGCTTTCGCGGACGGCCGGGTCGCAGGCGTCGTGGGTGAGCCCTGGCTATCGAGTCGGCCCGCGAGCGACACAGCGTCGATCCGGTAGTCGACGCCTGCGTCGCGCGCGCCGGGGGCTTCATTGATGAGCAGCCCGGTCAGCCCGATGCTCGTGCCGACCACGGACATCACGGTCGCGGCAGGGCGGCACCGCCGCTTGCCCTCTTTGACCGCGCACGTCGTCCCCAGCCAGGCGATGACGCCGAACGCTCCGATGGCCGACAACAGGAACAGATAGGTGATGACCGGCCGAGTCGACACGCGTCTGGCTGTACGTGGGATAACCGGCCCGAATGTGATCGGCCAGCAGATGGGCGGTGGCACGGTCGAGGTAGGGGGTGATCGTCGCGATGAGGGTGGGCCAAGGCCCGTGTACATCGCTGTGATGGCCGATCGCTCACCAGGTGTCTTCGTCATCGCAGTGCTTCCTTTCGCCTCATACGGTGAGGGAGGCGCGGAGGAACCCGACGCGCTCATCGGTCACGCGAACCGCCAGGGCGGCCCTTTGGGATTCGCGTGCCCGGGACGGGTCGTGCGAGCCGGGCCGCGAGTTCGCGTACCTGCTCGGGGCGGGGGTTGGCGCCGGTCAGCACCGTCACCGGCCGATCGCCGGGGACCAGGCCCTCGGCGATCGCTGCCAGGCCCGCCGCCCCCGCCGGCTCCAGGAGGATCCCGAGCGTGCGGGCCGCCAGTTCCATGGCGGCGGCGATGGCCTCGTCGGTCACCAGGACGATCTCGTCCACCAAGGCGCGGGCCCGTCGCACCGAAGCATCCAACGGGGTGCGCACCGCGATGCCGTCGGCGAAGGTGCGGGCGCGTTCGACGCGGACCGCGTGGCCGGCCCGCAGGCTGTTCCGCATCGACGGGGCGCCCTCGGCGTTGACCCCCACGATCCGGGTGCTGGGCGCGTGCTCCTTCATCCAGCGCGCCACGCCGTTGATCAGCGCGCCGTCGCCGACCGGGAGCACGACGGCGTCGAAGCCCGGACCACGCGCGCCGCCTGGCGCGCCGCGGGTCAACTCGACTCCGATCGTTCCGGCACCCTCGGCGATCGCCGCCTGGAGACCGTCCCGAAGATGGACGCAGCCCGGATGGCGTTCGGCGTGGAGGGCCGCGGCCTTCCGTGCCGACGTGCCGTCCGGCCCGGCCGCAACGACCCGGGCGCCGAGGGTCTCCATCCGCTGCCGCTTGTCGGGATTGATCGTCTCGGGCACGAACACCTCGACCGGCATCCCGCGGGCCCGTCCCGCGTAGGCGACGGCCTGCCCGAAGTTGCCCGAACTGGCGCACACCACCGGCGTGCCAGCGGCGAGCGTGCTCAGCATCAGATCGGCGCCCCGGCCCTTGAAGCTGCGAACCGGATTGGCCGTCTCCAGCTTCACCGTCACCGTGCGGCCGTCCAGCGCCTGGCACAGTTGCTCATCGAGGTACTGCGGGGTGTTGAGGAACACCGGATCGATCACCTGCACGGCCTTTTCGATCCGCGCCACGTCCAGATCCATGCGCGTCGCCTTTCCTGGGGCTTCGGGACCCGGCCGACGTTAATCGAACACCCAATCGAAGCGATGGCAAATTTTCGCGCCGGAACGCAATAATGTTGCATGCCCGAACCGCCGTCACCACGCCTGGACGAGATCGACGCGCAACTCCTGGACCTCCTCCAGCGCGACGCCGGAGGCACCCTGCGCGACCTCGGCGAACGGGTCGGGCTCTCACCGAGCGCCGTCCAGCGGCGCATCGCCCGCTACCGCAAGGACGGCCTCATCACCAGGCAGATCGCCGTCCTCGACCCACACCGCTTCGGCCCCACCGTCCTGGCCACGGTCCTGGTGACCCTGAAAGAGGAATCATTCGAACACCACCGCGCCTTCGCCGAACGGATGCGCGCGAACCCGCAGGTCCAGCAGTGCTACCAGGTTGCGGGACCGTGGGACTACGTGGTCGTCCTCGCCGCGCGGAGCATGCGCGACTGCAGCCGCCTCGGCAACCGCCTGTTCAAAGCGGACGACAACATCAGGCGCTACGAAACCCTGTTCGTCTTCGACACCATCAAGACCGGCCTGGCCCTCCCGCTGCCCGCGCCACAGCCCCTGCGAGCACAAGACGGGCGCCCATAAGACGGGACTCCCCGGACCACGACCGCTGTTCAGTGGTAGGCGGCCAAGCACAGGCCCAGTGCGGCGGAACGTCGAGATCGCGGTATCGCTGCGGGCATCAATGCCGACAGGGGCGGTTCAGTCCCACCAGAAATGCCAGGCATTGAGGCCGATGAGACGCTCGGCATAGGAGGCGAGTATGGCGGGGCCGTTGTTCTGCTGGATGTTGTCCGGACAGAACGCGAAATGCTCGGCGGCGATGCGGAGCGCTTCTTGGTGTGTCGAGGGTGGAGCCGAGACGCTCAGATACAGGTCGGCGAAGCCGACACCGACGACCCGGACGCCGAAGCGATCCTCCCAGCCACGGACCACCGAGGCGATCTCTGCGGTGTCATTGGTGTGGTTCAGCGGTCCGCTCCACCCCACCGAGACCAGCGCGTCGGATCCCCGCCGCGCGGCGGCAAGTCCAAGCCGTAGGGACGAGAGCCGCCCGGTCAGCTGTTGCGCATACCCGATGGCGAACGAGCCCGGCTCTCCCTGTGAGGTCGTGTTCGGTGCCAGGCCAGGCCACCGCCGACCGTAGGGCGCGGTCACAGCGCCCCGTTCCCCACCAGGCAACTCCTGATCATCCTGGTCGGTCTCGGCGTAGGCCTGCCACCATGCCTCCAGCACATCGTTGGGATCATGATCTTCCGGAGAGGTGAACTGCTCGGGAAAGAGCTCACCCGACGCCCAGGGGCGAAATTCCTTGCCATGGGCGAGCGGTGCCAAGAGCAGCGGCCACAGCCCCGTTCGACCGCGGAGCCGGTAGAGGGCCGTCCACAACTCGACCGCGGGCGCGGTCGAGGACAGCCAAAGACTCACCTCCCCCTCACCCTCATCGGCCTTGATCAAGCGGCCGGGCGGCAAAACGGCCTCAAGATCCACGCCCTCAATGGCCTGGCCTGACAACAGCGCCAACTCCGACCCGACCGAATTCCCGGCATTCACCCGCCACACCATAGATCACCATCGCGCGCAGCTCACTGGTCCACGTGCCCGTCCTGTGGAACGCGAGCCGAGTTCAGCCCCCATGAGCGTTCTTGCCGCCACCAGCAGATCCGGCCCACCCGGTGGCGGGCGGCTGGCGACGAGGGTCACGACAGCGACTGTGACTCCTGCGGCGACCACGACAGCACCCGGGCCAGGCCGGTGAGGGCGTCGCCCGGATCCGACACCGAACAGGCCAGCGCCGTCCACCAATGCGCCACAGGCGGACGGCGCTGGTCCCCCAGCCCAGTCGCGACCACCACACCGCGGCGTGACACTGAGCGCTTTGAGTGTCCACACCCCGCATCCCGCGAGGTTCACCCTGGCCGGACTCCCTCCACCGCAACCGAGCCCATGCTTCGGGGCGGCCAGGACGTCTAGATCTTGCGCGCAGGGGTCCGCTGGCCCTTTCCGGAACCGCTCCCTCCGCGCGATGGCGAGCCGTAAAACGGCCGACATGCCGATCACCACCCCGCCAGGCGACCTCGATGAAGCAACGACCACCTGGGACGGTGCCGAGCCCGGCGCGCCCGCGCCCAGGGTGAGGGTGGTGTCCCTGCGCGACACCGACACCGAACGGCTGGTGCTGACCGACGTGGACCTGAGCCGACGTCGGTTCGCCACCGACCTGCGCGACACCCGGCAGGTACTGGCCGAGGAGCACCACTGGCGGGCGGCGAACACCCGACCGCGGACCCGGCGGACCCGGCGCGCCACCCGGTGGAGGGCCGCACCGGACGGCATGGCCGTGGTGGACGCAGCGCGGCTGGAGGTGCTGTACCGGAAGCTGCGCAAAGCGCTGGAGGACTCCAAGAACGAGCCGGGCGCGGCCGACTTCTACTACGGCGAGATGCAGATGCACCGCCACAGCGGACGCGACGGCCGCGGGTTCGCCGGGCGAGCGCTGGTGTGGACCTACTGGCTGGTGGCGGGCTACGGCCTGCGGGCCTGGCGCGCACTCGCCACCCTGGCCGTACTCGTCGCGCTGGTCGCGGTCGCGGTCGCGGTGAAGTACACCGGGTTCCCCAGCGACCTGGTCCCCTACACCGACGCGCTGCTCTACAGCCTCCGCTCGGCCTTCCTCATCAACGCCAAGACCACCACCGTGCCCGACACCATCACCCGCTGGGGCGAGGTATTCCGCATCATCTTGCGCATCGCCGTCCCGCTCCTGCTCGGCCTGGCGGGCCTGGCCATCCGCAACCGCCTCAAACGCTGACCACCTGCGCCCTTCGCGACCAGGCCAGCAGCACCGCCGGACGGCCTGATCTACACCGTGGCTCCACGGGTGGAGCGCGCCAGAGCCTCAGGCCACGCGTGTCGCAAGCGGACGGTCGGTATGCGTGTTGGCTGCTGTCGTGGGCACAGTGCAAGACCTCGCGGATGCCGCAGGTGACGTGGACCCGGCCATAGGGGCGCGGGACGCATGCCCAGCGTCGCCGGTGACGACTTCTGGTTGCTTCTCGACTCGGTCGAGGTTGCCCCGGGCGGTCTCGGCGAGGTCCTTGTCGACCTCCACCGTGACGACCTTGTCGTCGCCGACCTGCCAGGCCAGCATCGCGGCCATCCCCCCGCTCCCGGTCCCGATCTTCGGCTCCCGCTTCTTCGACGGGTGGGAGGTGCTGGAGCCGGGCGTGGTGTCCTGGTCGGAGTCCGTCGCGGTCAGCGCTTGCGCGCGATGCGCCGCCCGGCCACAATGGCGGCGCCCACGGCCGCCACCACCGGCGCTGCGCGCAGGAACCGCCTCAGCGTAAGGAGCTTCGCGAGCCCGACCGCCCTGCCCGGCAACGCGGCGACCTCGCCGCCGACCTGGGCCACGCCCTTGGCGGCGCCGCTCGCGCCCTTGCTCACGCCCTGACCCGCCGCTTCGCTCGCGTCCGTACCCGTGCGGGCGGCCTTCGTGGTTCCGGTGGCGGCCTTGCGCCCGGCGTTCGCCACGGCGGTCTTGGGGGTCGCGTCCGGCACCTCGGGGGGTTTCATGTCGCTCCTTTCATGGATTCGTGAATTGCGGTTTACCCGGCTCGGCGTGGGCAAACATGCCGCGGCCGCTCGACGGCTACGATCGGAGAGGATGGAACTGAGACCGGCGGTTCTACGAAACCAAGGGTTGGCCGGACCTACAGCGGGTCGATGCCGCACTAAAGGCTGTCCCGTAACGCCAGACCTTCGAGATCGTTGATCTTGGTGTGGAGCGGGTGATCAGGGCCGATCGGGACGAGTGGGTGCCGGTGTTCACCGGCCTGCCGGTGCGGCAGTTCCGCCGCCTGGTACGGATCGTCGCAGGTCGCGGCGGTGAGCAGACCGGCACCGGACGGCGCTGGAGTCTGCCGCCGGCCGACCGGGTGCTGCTGATCGCGGTGTACTACCGCACCAACCTCACGCTGCGGCAGGTCGCACTGCTGTTCGGGGTGTCTGAGTCCGCCGCGCACCGCGTCGTGGATCACCTGGCGCCGCTGCTCGCACTGGCCCCGGTCGCCCGCCGGCACAGTCCGGACACGGTGCTGATCGTGGACGGGACGCTGGTTCCCGTCCACGACCGGACGGTCAGCGCCTCCTCCAAGAACTACCGGTACTCGGTGAACATGCAGGTGGTCATCGACGCAGGCACCCGGCTTGCGGTCGCGGTCGGACGTCCGGTGCCGGGCAATCACAACGACTGCACCGCCTTCCGCGATTCAGGTGCCGATACCGCGTGCCGGGGCACGCACGTGATGGCCGACGGCGGCTACCAGGGAAACCGGCAGGTCATCATGCCCTACCGGCGGCCCCGCGACGGCAGCGAACTGCCCGCCTGGCAGCACGAATTCAACACCGTCCACAAACGGGTGCGCGCCCGCGTCGAGCACGTCTTCGCGCGCATGAAGTGGTGGAACATCCTGCGCAACTGCCGCCGCAAACGCGACGGCGTCCACCACGCCACCCACGGAATCGCCCTCATGCACAACCTGGCGGTAGCCGGCTGACCGGCCCGGAGGACGCCAGCTCACCGGCAGCACGCCTGGCCGCGCCTCTCGACCATTACGGGACAGCCTTTAGGTCCTGGCCGGTGGATCCTTGGTGTTTGGCGGAGGCTGATCTGCGCCCTGGGTTGTGATGGTGGGCGCGTGTTTTGCACGGTCTCCCGTTTTCCCTGTTCTTGGTGGCTACCCGGTCCAACGGACAGTCCCCGTCCCCCGAACCCGCACCGCAGCCTTCCGCCAGCTCGTCCTCCAAGCCCCCGCACCCGTCGTCGCCCATGCCCTCGGTTACAGCCCCGCCACCACCACCGCACCGCCGGCCGCCGCCACGGACGCCAGGTGATCTACACACGGACGGTCAAAGGAAATATCCTCCGCGGGCCACCGGCCATAGAAGGCAGAGCGTCCCAGCAGCCGTCTCCCCGCCACCCCCAGCAGCGGAATGATCACCCCGGCTGACTGCCCCCGGCTCAGATGACGTAGTGGCCGCCGCGATGTCCGGCGAGCTGGCGACGGTCAACGGACGTGGGAGTAAGGCGCGGTGGTTGCAGCGGTGTCGATCACGAAAGCTCAACCTAAAGGTTGACTATCGGCTGGCCTGCGCCCTATGTTCAACCTTATGGTTGAGCATTCCGCTGGGATGGACACGGTCTTCGGCGCGCTCGCGCACCCAGCGCGCCGCGCGATGCTCGACCAGCTCGCCGCCCGGGAGCGCACCGTCAGCGAGCTCGCGGCGCCGCTGTCGATGTCGCTGGCGGCGGCCTCTAAGCACGTCAAGGTCCTCGAACGGGCCGGGCTGGTCCGCCGGACCGTTGTCGGGCGCACCCACTGGTGTCGTCTGGACCCCGGGCCGCTGGCGAGCGCCCTCGCCTGGCTGCGGGTCTACGAGCAGTACTGGAACGAGCGGCTCGATGCCCTAGAGGAGCTGTTCACCCCATCGAATCGCGATCAGGAGGAGACATGACAACCCCCACCGGCACGGCGGTCCGCATCGAGCGCACGATCCCCGCGCCGCCTGCGCAGGTCTACCGCGCGTGGCTCGACCCGGAGGTTCTCCGACGTTGGTTCGCGCCGTCGGGCTGGGAGGCGGTGCGCGTCGAGGTGGACGAGCGCGTCGGCGGGCATCTGCGCGCCTGGCACCTCGACCCGCAAGAACACCTCGACCCGCAAGAACAGGCAGGCGGCCCCGAATGCCGCATCGTCGAGCTGGTGCCCGACGAGCGCATTGTGCTCGACTGGTGGTTCGTCGGCCCGACCCGGGAGATCGAGCGCGACCAGGCCTCCCGGCTGACCGTGACCCTGCGCGCGGTCGGCGACGGCACGCACCTGACGCTGGTGCATGATCGGCTCGACGGACTCGCCGCCGCACTGCCTGAGGTCGCCCGCAACGTCGAGGCCGGCTGGACCGGCACGCTCGGTCGCCTCGCCACGACGATGGCCGCGCGGGCGAGGTTGTCACCCGAGTAGATCGCCGAGGTTTGTGAACCAACCGGCCGACTGACCCGACCCCGATAGCCCCGCCACCGAGACCGGCGTTCGCTCCGCCCTCATGCCCAGGCCGGGCGCCGATCATCAAGATGACCGATATGACCCGCTGGGAGATGACCCTGATGCGCAAGCTCACCGTCTCGACGATCGCGTCCCTTGACGGTTACGTCGAGGGACCGGGCAAAGACGTCACGGCGCTGCCGTTTGACGATGGCTTCAGCGCCTACAACGTGCAGCGGCTGCGGGCGGCGGGCATCTTGCTGTCCGGACGGAGGTCTTTCGAGGATTTCCGCGACTACTGGCCCGCCGTCGCGGACGACGAGACGCAGGGTGCGACCGAGCGCGAGATCTCCCGCCTCAACAACGCGATCGAGAAGGTCGTCATCTCCGACACCTTGACCGCCGCGGAGACCGCTCCCTGGGAGGACACCACGCGCATCGTCCGGCGAGACGACGCCGCCGAGGCGGTTCGTGCGCTGAAAGCGCAAGACGGTGGCGACATCTTCGTCGCCGGCAGCCGCACCACGTGGAACGCGCTGCTGGTCGAGGGCCTGGTCGACGAGCTGCACGTCATGGTCGGGCCTGCCCTGCTCGGCGCGGGTACTCCCCTCATCGGTGACCCTGGCCCGGTCCCGCTGCAGCTACTCGAAGCCCGGCTGCTGCCCAACTCCCAGCTCGTGCTCCTGCGGTACGCACCGCACCTCGACTGAACGACCTTCGGAGCCGGGTTCTGCCGGACCTCGCCGACCACGGGTCCTGCAGCCCGTGGCGGGCCGATCCCCAGTGTCCCTGGACGGGCGTGATCGACGTGGCGCATCGGTGTTCTGCCGGGGTGCTGACCGGTAGCGGTCCGGACAGCTTGCGCCCGCAGAGCTCAGGCGCGGGCCAGCACCCGCTAGAGGACGTCTCAGCCCGTCGCCAGGACGTCACGACACCACCGTGGCCGCCGTCCTCCTCGCCCTCATGCGCGAGCCGGTGAACGGCGGCGAACTGCCGCGCCGCGTCGAGGCCGGCGTGGTCGCCGATGCTGGCTGACAACGGTCAGCGGGGGCGGGAAGGGCATCGGGGAGCGTTTCGGCCGGCGGGGCGGCGGGGTCAGGGAATGATGCACCCGTTGGGGACTTGGTGGTAGAGGCGGCCTTTCAGATCGGTGTGCACGGCCTTGAGGCTGAAGGTCCTGCCCCGGTACCGGCTTGCCGGCAGGCTTGCGTGCGGTGGGTAGGCCTGTGTTTTGCGGTCGACGCGCTGGCCGTCGATGAGGACGTCGACCTCCCAGGGGCCGGCGTCGGCGCTGGGGTCGTTCATGTAGATGCCCCAGGCGATGGTGTGGCTGGGGCTGGTGCGGACGTGGATGCGGCCGTCGGGGCCGCGGAAGGTGACGTCCCTGCAGGAGGGCGCCCGCAGGGTGGCCGCGGCGCGGGCGTTGATCGCGCCGGTCCTGGCCGCGGGCAGGCCGCGGGGGTCCTGGGGCACGGTCCGGGGAGGGGCCGGGCTCGTGGCCGCCGATGCGGCCGATGCGGCGCCGGTGAGCGCGGTCGAGGCGCCCGCGCAGGCCAGGGTGAGCGCGGCGAGGGCACGCCCGGCAATGCGCCCGGGGGTGCGTGCGTGATCGGTCGTCATGAGGTCGGCCACCCTTCATCACTAAGAGTCATAGACTAGTTACATTCTGCTCCTTGTCGCTCGTGTTCACACGGCCGCGAGGCAGACCGGCCCCTCGCCCCGGTCTCGGACCTGGGTTGCTGCTCGCGGGCCGCCGCTTGCGGGCCGGTCCCGGCGGCCCGCAGCCGGACACCCAGGGCCGCCCGGCGGCGGGGCAACAAATGCACATCGTGCACATAAGCGTGTCCCGGCCGAGCGCGGCCAGGACGACACCGCCCAGGTCAGGCGCTGCCGAGGAAGGCGACGACGGCCAACTGCACCAAGCACCCCATCGCCGCAGGCGGAACCTGGAACCACTCCCCCGCCCAACGCTGAAGGGCTGCGCAGCCTCCAGGTCGTTCAACAGCCCACTCAGACGCGCACCAAGGGCGTCCAACTGCCGAGCCCGCCGCGTCCACCCGCGCACGAACCAGCTCATCCCGCTGCCCGTCCGCGACCTTCACCAGCCGGCCACCCTAGGGCCTGCAAAAACCGCCGCATCGCCAGCAGCTCGTCCAGGACCTGCGCGTCATCGGGCGCCCTCCGAGACCTCCGACTACGCCACCGCCGAACCGCATGGATCATTGACGCTATGCCGTTCCTCGTCTGCGCTCGCTGCGCTCAGGGGCTCACCGCCGAGATCCAGCAGACAGCCGCCTCCCCCCAGGACGTCCCAGGTCAGCCCTACCTCCCACGGGGGGCCTACACGCCCATCTGGAACGGTGGTTTCGTGGTCAACTGCAACGATGTCACTGGCGCAGTCCGCCACCCTGACCCTGCCCGCTCGGCCGGCTGCTGCGGCCCCTCCGGACTTCACGGGCCGAACCTCGTCTGCTCGGGATGCGGACGGGAAGTCGGAACCGAAGAGTCAGACTGTTGGAAGCCCCACTTCGTCGTCACACTGCCCGACGCAACCGCCTTGATCCCCCCGTTGCCCGAGACATTGAAGTAGCTCGACCAATACGACACACGGCGCAGGGGGTGCGCCGACGGGTGGGGCAGATTCGCAGAGCTCACACCTCAGGACAAGGTGGGCAGCGGCCACGAGCCCCCCTGAGCCGTCCGGGATGTCGAGATGGACGGTCTGCGTGTGCGGGGTGACGCGCCAGCCCTCACACCGGCCACAAGACGGGACAGGCCGTCATCGAGACGACTTGATCGATCGCGCGCCGACGGAGCGGCCCCGGTGATGTTCGCGCAACCGGCAAAAAGCATGACACAGGGTGTCAGGTTTTTAGGTGAGCATGTTCGCTGGTCGGCGCCGATGGAGGACGCGGACCGAGCCCTACGGATAGACAAGGACCGCACATGCGCGAAACGCAAGAAGATCTCAAGGAGCTCCAGGCCCTGCTGGACGCTTCTCTCTCCCGCTCCACCTCGCATCTCCGCTCGATCATCACAACCGAGAGAACACTGACCGCAGAGGAGCTCACCGGGGTCCTCACCGGGATGTGCACCCTGGCGCTGTCCACCGTGACGGCGAAGGGCGAGCCGCGGATCAGCGGGGTGGACGGGCACTTCCTGCACGGCAAGTGGCACTTCGGCACGGCCCGCAAGGCCGCCAAGGCCCGCCATCTGGCCGCCCGCCCCGCCGCCAGCGCCGCGCACATGCGCGGTGAGGACCTGGGCGTGTTCACGCACGGGACGGTGGAGATCCTCAATCCCCCAGGCGGCGAGCAGGCCGCGGACTGGCCGGACCTGCTCGCCTACCTCAAGGACTTCTACGGCGCCGACTTCTTCGACTGGGACAACGACGTGGTCTATTACCGGCTGCATCCGCACTGGATGAGCGTCTTCGCCCCCGATATCGCCAAGCTCACCGCGGCGTCCCGTTCTTGATCAGAGCACGTACCGCATCGGGAGCGGCTGCGTACTGAAAGACCTGGCGAGGCGGTCGCTCAGCGCCATTGGGTGATGAGCCACCGCCGCGTTGTGGCGTGATCGGTTGGTTCGGCAGGGGGAGCCCGTCCGCTCATGCCCTGCCGCGTTGCGAGAGGGTGGACGAAGGTTGACGGCATTCGTACGAGACGTCGCGGGCATGGGGCGCGAGACCATCGAGGTGGTGGGGGCTCGTACCAACAATTTGCGGGACGTGTCGGTGAGTATCCCCAAGGGGCAGCTCGTCGCTTTCACCGGAGTGAGCGGTAGCGGCAAGACCTCGCTGGCCATCGACACCCTGCACAACGAGGCCCAACTGCGGTATCTGGAGGGGCTGTCGCCGTTCGTACGGCAGTACATCACCCAGCGCAATCGCCCGAAGGTCGACCGCATCCTCGGACTCGGCGCGACGCTCGCGGTCGACCAGCGCCGCCTGAACCGCAACCCCCGTTCCACGGTCGCGACGATCACTGGCATCGATGGCCACCTGGGACTGCTGTACTCGCGCCTTCCGGGAATCGGCGCGGGATCGGTGGCAGAGAGCGGAGACGGGCATCTCACGACCGCTCACTTCGATCGCAATACGCCGGAAGGAAGCTGTGCGGACTGCCACGGGGTGGGCGGACGCTGGCAGGCGCAAGAGGACCTGGTCATCACCCACCCGGAGCTTCCGCTCTTCGAGGGGGCTTCACCCTGGTACGCGAAATGGCGGTCGGGGGAGCACGCGTTCGTACCGGCGCTCGCCGAAAAGCGGAGCGTGGACCTCGCCCGGCCGTGGCAGTCGCTGCCTGAGGAGTTCCGCCACTGCGTGCTGTACGGCACGGGTGACGAGAAGATCGAGGCGACCGTCGACATGACGAACAAGAATGAGACGGCGCTGCTGACCTACACCTCAAGTCAGCCGCTGCGGGGCGCGCTCGCCGAGGTGGAGCGGGTGTTCGTGAACGCCCAGACGTCCAGCGCCAAGCAGCGTTACCTGCCATACATGCGCAAGCAGCCCTGCGCCACCTGCGGGGGCAGCGGGTACGACCAGGTGGCCAGGTCCGTGCGGATCGGCGGGCTGACGTACCCCGACCTGATCGAGGTGGAAGTACGGGAAGTGCGCAGTTGGGCGAAACGTGTGGCGAATGACCTGGGCGCCCGGCAGCGTGAGGTGGGTGAGCCGCTACTCCAGGACCTGGGCCGCAGACTCGGAATCCTTGACCGGCTCGGCCTGGCCCATCTCCAGCTATCCCGAAGCGCGGCGACGCTGTCCGGGGGTGAGTTGCAGCGGACCCGGCTTGCCGCGCAGCTCAGCACCGAGCTGAGCGGCATCATCTTCGTCCTGGACGAGCCCGGGACCGGGCTTCATCCGGCGGACAAGGCGCACTTGCTCGACATCGCCCTGGAAGTGCGTGCGGCCGGCAACACGGTGCTCCTCGTCGAGCACGACCCTGAACTGATTGCCCGGGCCGACTGGGTGATCGATATGGGGCCTGGCGCGGGCCGTCTGGGCGGTGAGGCTCTGGTGTCGGGTCCTCCGGCCGACGTGGTCGCCCATCCGACGTCGCTGACCGGGCGCTATCTTGCCGGTGAGGGCCCGCGGCTGCGCCGGACCCGCCGCCCCGCCGCGGACGACACCGGCTGGGTGGAGCTGCACGGCCTGCGTGCGCACAATGTGGTCGCGGACCTGGTGCGTTTCCCCGCCGGTCGGCTCACCTGCCTGACCGGGGTGAGCGGCAGCGGCAAGAGCAGCCTGCTCGGCGCGCTCGGGGCGAGCGCGGAGGCCGCCCTCAACGGAACGGCGACCGACACGGTGCGAAAGGTGACCGGCCTCGCGGGGTTCGGCTGGGTCGCCGTCGTGGATCAAGAACCGCTCGGGCGGACACCGCGGTCCAACCCGGCTACGTACAGCAAGGCATTCGACATTGTCCGCAGGCTGTTCGCCGAGACCGACATGGCGCGCGGGCACGGGGTCAATGCCTCCTGGTTCAGCTTCAACACCGCAGGTGGCGGCCGCTGCGAGACCTGCGCCGGTTATGGCCGCAAGCTGGTCGACATGCACTTTCTGCCGGATGTCTGGGTGGTCTGCGACGCGTGTGAGGGCAGGCGCTACAAGGCGGAGGCCCTGGAGATCAGGTATCAGGGACTGGCCATCGATCAGGTGCTGGAGCTGACCGTCGCCGAGGCCGTGGAGCAGTTCTCCGAGCCCCGGCAGCTCGCGGAGACCCTGGGAGCCTTGAACCAGGTCGGGCTTGGCTATCTCCAACTCGGCCAGAGTGCCACCGAGCTGTCCGGCGGCGAGGCGCAGCGGCTGAAGCTGGCGTCCGCGATCCAGCGCGGCGCGGCGAGCCGCAAGGCCGGGCTCGTCGTTCTCGACGAGCCCGTCTCGGGCCTGCACCCGTCTGACATCCAGCGTGTGGTGGATGCGCTCGACGTGTTGCTCGACTCGGGTAACACCGTCGTCGTGGCCGAACACGATATCCCCGTCGCCGCGTCCGCGGACTGGGTGATCGACCTGGGGCCGGGGGCCGGTCCGGACGGGGGTGCGGTGGTCGCGGAGGGCACTCCGGACACGATCGCGACGGCGGACACCCTGACGGCCGGTTTCTTCCGGCGGTACGCGGCGGGCCTGCCACTCCTGGAGGTGCGACCGCGGGCAGGGGATGGTGACCGGATGCGGTCCTCATGCGGTCCTGGGAACCATGCCCGTCCCGAGCGACCTGGACCTTAGATTGCTGGGATGGGGCGGTCTCGGGGTGAGCGGGTTGTGGAACTCGCCGCCGAGGGCCGCTTCGAGGAGGCTCTTGCTGAGGCCATCGTGCTGGCCGGGGAGTCTGAGAGTCCGGTGACGCTGGGCCAGGTCGGCTTCCTTCACGAGCAGCTCGGCCAGTGGGCGCAGGCCGAGGAGTGGCTGCGCCGGGCGCTCGCCGGTGATCCGGGCTATGTGACGCGGTATCAGCCGGTGGCCTGGTACTCCCACACTTCGGTGTCGGCGGATCTGCATCACATGCTGGGCCGCGTGCTGCAGCGGCAGGGCGAGGCGCAGGAAGCGCGATTGCACTACCACTTGGCCAAGAGGTCCGATCCGACGGTGGAACTGGACCCGATCTATCGGGACATCATGTCCACGGCCGATCTGGAGAACCATCCCGGCTACGACCGGCCCGACGCGGGGCCTCCCACCGGCGCCGCGGAGTTCGTGGAGTACCTGTTGGGGCTGCGCTCTCCCGAGGAGGTCCGGCGCGCCGCCGCCTCCGCGCCCTTCGATGAGCCGGGGCAGGTGGTCGCAGTCGCCGCCGAGCAGATGCAGCAGCGGGGGCGTTTCCTCATGGCCGCGCAGCTGCGGATCGTCTTGGACGCGATGTTCGCCGACCAGGAAACCGCCCGCCTCAGATGGGAGACGGTCGGGAGCGAGCACGTCCGACGGCTGCTCGATCTCGCGGAGATGCGGCAGGAGGGAACCGTCGGGGCCCAGGAGGCTGACGCGCTCGCCGCCGGGGTCGCCGTCCCGCCCGAGGCCGCCCCGGAGCTGATGGAGCTGGTCTGGCGTTTTGTGAGCAACGACCCCGCGACTGGGCTGGTCATCGCGGGCGTCGCCCGTCCGGCGCTGGCGGCGCTGGGCCGCGACGCCCAGGCCGCCGTGCTGGTCGGACGGGCTCAGTTCGGCGCCGGGCACCTCGGGGCGGCCGCGGCGACGATCGCGGCGGCCGCGGCGGAACTGGCCGACGACGATCCCTGGCTCGGCGAGGCGCTCGCCTCCCTCGCGGCGCTCAACCGACGGCTCGGACGGGACGGGGAGGCAACTCAGGCGGAGCGGCGACTCAAGCGCATCGCCCCCGCGCAGACCGGCGGGAGCGATCCGGACGATCTCCTGGATCACGCCGAGGCCCTGATCGAGGACGGACGCACCGATGAGGCGCTGGCCGTGCTCGGGGAGGTCTCCCTGGCCCCGGGCGGAGCGCCGATGATCCGAAGGTGGGTCCTGACCGGCAATGCGCACGCCGCTCGGGGTGAGCCTGAGCGGGTGGTCGAGGCGTGGCGCACGGCACTGGTCCTGGCCCGGGCCTCCAGCGGGCTCCTCGACCAGTGGCCGATCCTCATGGGGCTGGGCCGGGCGAGCCTGGCGACCGGCGACCGGAGTGCGGCCCGGGACTACTTCGAGGCGGCCCTGGAGCAGTCGCGGGACGATTCGGCGGGCGAGCGGGAGGCGGAGGCGCTCCTCCAGCTCGGCCTCCTGCAGGTCGAGGAGGACCCCGACGCCGCCATCGCCACGGTCGGCCGCAGCCTGGCCATGTGGCCCGAAGATGCGGGCCCCTCCAAGGAGGAGGAGCCTGCTCGACTCCCCCGGCGGCGGCGATGGCGCAGGCCGCGGCGCTCGCGCTCCACTCGGCACGCGGAGGAGGAGTCCGCGGCGGCGCTGGCGGAGATCGCCCGCGTGGGCGGGCTGCTCCCTCTCGACGAACTGGGGCTCCCGCGGACAGGCCCTGATGCTCTGGAAGCCGGGGCGATCAGGGCCGACATCTTCGACCTGCTCGACGGGATCGACGACCTCCTCGAAAAGATCCTCCCCTCGGGGAAGCGCGCCCACGCCGCTCTGGTGGCGGCGGACCTCGCTGCGCACGTCGGAGACCTGCCGCGCGGCATCGGCCTCGCGCAACGGGCCCTTAAGATCGCGACGGTGAAGGGGAGGCCCGACCTCGAAGCCGAGATGCACGCCCGGGGCACCCTCGGCAGGCTCGTCCGCCTCGACGGGGACTTCGAGACCGCCCGAACACACTTCGAGCGCGGCGTGGCCTGCGCCCGGACTCTTCACGACACCAAAGGCGAAGCCGATCTGCGCGGCCGACTGGCGATCACGCTGCGGTTCCTCGATCTGCCCGACCTGGCCGTCGAGCACTACGCGTTCGCCGTCGAGATGGCCGAGCGCCGCGGAGATGCCGCCACCGCCGCCCTCAACCGGCTCAACATGGCGCAGTCACTGATCCTCCTCGCGCGCCCGGACGCCGCCGCCGATGCGTTGCAACGCGCGGTCCGCGGTTTCGGTGAGCGGGGACTGGAGGATCTGGCCGGGTTCGCGCTGCGGGTGCTCGCGGTCCTGCTGCCCGGCCAGCACCTCGCCGAGGACGTCCGCGCCGCCCTGGAGGGCCTCGGCACCGAGGTCACCTCGGAGTTCGCGAGCAGGGAGTGGACCTTCGAACACCTGCACATTGCCCGGACGCTCACAGGACGGGGCGAGCACCAGGCCGCCAAAGACGCGCTGGAGCAGATGGCGCGGGGCCTGGACAGTGCCGGCGGCGCGGAGATCACCATCCTGGGGTATGTCGAGGCCGCCCGCATCCTGGCCGACGCGGATCCCGAGCATGCCTGGGAGCTGGCCGGGCGGGCGCTGTCCGCCGCGATGAGCCTGACCTCCCAGCCCCGGCTCGTCACCGACTGCCACATGGCGCGCCTCGCGCTCGCGCTCACCCAGGGCTGGGACGAGCGGATCGACCCGCTGCTTCCCCTGCTCCTGGCCGACTGGAGGCTTCTGCGCCGCAAGCTGTCCACCGACGCCGCGCGGATCGCCCTGGCCGACCACATGACGGCGCACCTGCGCCCCGCGGTGGCCCGCCTGCTCCAGCGCGGCCAGCCCGCCCGCGCGTTCCAGCTGTGGGAGGCGCTGCAGGCCCCGGCGTTCACCGACCTCCTCCACGCAGTGCGGGAGGTGCCGACCCCGGAGCCGGAGCCGGGCCACGACCTGGAACCAGGACTGCGCGATGCCCTGGCCGACGTCGCCGGTGTCCTGGCCTTGGCCGATATCGGCGACGGGGTCGTGGCCTTCGTGCACCGGCACCCCTACGACGGACCGCCTCTGGCGATGCGGACCGGACTCTCCGCCGAGGACGTGCACGGGCTGGTGAAGGTATTCCGGCGCGAGGTCCACCTCTTCCACGGCCAAGGGGCACGGTCATGGTCGCATCTGGCCCGGCCGCTGCTCGCGGCCGCCGCACCGCACCTGCCCTCCGGCGGCACCCTGATGCTCATGCTGGACGCCGGGTTGCAGGAGCTACCCGTTCATGCCGTCCCGCTCCCGGACGGCGCCACTCTCGTGGACCGCTTCGGCCTGGTGCACGCACCGAACCTGACCGGATTCCCGACCCTGCGCGAACGGGCGGCCGGCGCGGGCGGCCACTGGCCCAGGCTCCTCACGGTCGGCACCGCCTTCCCAGACGAGGCGCGGGCCCTGGCCATCGCCCACGGCGGGATGTGCCTGTCCGGCAACACCCTGCCCAAGGACCAGATCAGCCGGTCGATGGCGAAGGCCGACATCATCCACTTCGCCTGCCACGGCTTCTTCGACCCCGAACGCCCCCTGGATTCCGGGCTCCTGCTGACCACCCGCCCGAGCGCGTCGAGCCGGCACGAGATCCTCTCCCTCAGAGACCTCATCACCTGGCGGTCCACCGCCGCGATGGTCACCTTGAGCGCCTGCGAGACAGGGCTGGGCCGCCCCTCACCCGCCGACCACCTCGGGCTGGCCCGCAGCATCCTGGCGGCAGGCGCGGCGAGCGTCCTGGTCGCCCTCTGGAAGATCGACGACGACGCCACACAGCGCTTCATGCTCGACTTCTACCGGGAACTGTGGCGCACGGCCGGCGATGGACGCCTGGACCCCGCCGGCGCCCTCAGCCGCACCCAGCGCGCCTGGGCCGCGACGCGTCCGGCCCAGCAATGGGCGGCGTTCCGCCTGATCGGCAGCCCCACCCTGCAGAACGGAAGGGCACCATGAGCAACGAGGAGATCGTCGAACTGGAGCCGATCGACCCAGGTTCCCTCCGCTCCGGCGAGGGCACCCGGGTCTGGGAGACCGTGCGGGGCCGACGCAACCGAATCTCCATCGCCCGCCCCACCCTCCTGGACCCCGCCGAACGCCTGGACGCCGAGACCCGGGCTCGACTCGAACGTCTCCACCCGCCGGGCGCGCACGCACTCTCCGCCCTACTCCTCTCCCTCACCCTTCTCCCCGACTCTGGTTGCCGTTTCCTCTCCGCCGACCTCATCCTCACCGCGCAGGAGACCCCCGAGGAGGCGGTCTTCGCCCATCTGGACCCGGCGGAGCGCTCGTCCACGGTCGAGGTGACCAAGGCGAAAGCGGGCCTCGGCGGCTCGCTCAACGACCCGCTGGGCGCGGTCGTCGCCGTCGAGATGACGCCCCGGAAGCAGGAGACGCGGCTGACCAGGACGGAGGTGGCCCTGGAGAGCTTCGGCACCGGCACCCCCCAGGCGGGCTGGCGCCTCGCCGTGACCAGTTCCCGCGAGATCCCCCTGACCACCGACGACCTCATGGCCGTCCTCGCACGCCCGCACGCACATCCCGGGACCGTCGGCGTGAACGTCGTCGCCGAGATCGAGATCCGCACCCCCGGCGACCGCTGGCTCACCTGGGCCTTCAAACGCCGCGACCCACCCTCCGCCGCCCGCACCATCACGCTCCAATAGGCGCGACGGCCCAGCGGCCGGTCAGCCGCTCCCATTGCGGGACGCCGGGCTCCCCCGGACGGGGTGAGGAACGCTCAGCACGCCGTCAGCGCTCCGTCCGACACCTGTCCGCGTGCAGGAACGCGAGCCCGAACCGGCGGCCCATCTCGGCGTCGCCGCCTGGAACGCCGCCGGGCGCCGCATCGCATCGACGTGGGCCCCACCCGCCGGCCCGTCCACATCCCCGTACTGGTCCGCCTCACCTTTGAGGGCCTGGTCGACCACCGTCGCGAACTCCACCGGGGAACGGTCCGGGCACGGCGGTGGGAACGGCAGTTCGACCGTCTGCACGGACCCGTAGGCGCGCTTCCACTCCTCCGCGCCCGCGATAGAACGACCGCTCTGCTCCGCCCCGCGTGACGCACACGCCGTCCAGCTCGAACGACCCGTCCGGACCGATGCTGGAGATCGTCCCCTCGCAGACGATCGGACCGCGCCCCGGTGCCGTCCGCGTCACGCGGACGCGATCACCGTTCTGGATACCGAACATGGGCGCTCCTCTCGCAGGTTCGGTTTCGGAAACCAGAGTGGTGGCGGTGGCCCTCCGAGGCCCGTCCCCCGCTATGCGGGTTCACCCCGGAGGGGCGGCGGCCGCCCGTGTGTACGCGGTACTACGAGGGCCCGGACAGCCTCTCCTGCGGAACTGCGGGGAGAAAGGGAACGGTCCGCCGCGCGCTCCGGACGCAAGCGACGCGGCGGACCGTCATCGCCGCCGGAGGCTCACGGCGGCGTCGGGGTCACCGACTTGTGGGCACGCCCCCTTCGGGGGTCGCGCCTGGTGGCGACTAGTAGGTGAACCGGATCGTGGCTGCGCCGCCGGGGGTCCATCCGCGGACCTTGACGCCCGCGGCGACGTTGCCCCACGGAACGACGCAGGTTCCGCCGCCCGTGCCGCACTTGTGCCAGTACGCCTTGCCCTTCGAGTCGAACCCGCGGACGTTGAACGCGGTGTTCTGGTTCCCGTACACGTTCCAGCGGAAGGTGACCTTCCGCCCCTTGCTTCCGAAGATGGAGCAGCTGCCCACGCCCGGGCTCCACTGGGCCGGGGTGGTCACGATGTTGCCGCCGCACGAGGAAGCCTGGACGGTCTGGACGGGGGCGGTGGCGGCCTCGCCAGGCACGGAAAGACCTCCGACCACTGCCGGTACAGCGAGCGAAAGGGCGGCGACGCGGCCGAGGGAGATTCTCATATGCACACTCCTCTGATCAGAGCGGGAATCGGTCTGGGAACGAGACCGACAGGAAGCCGGCAGGGCGCTCGCCGCACTTCGGCGTGGAACGTTCCTGCCGCGGGCTACGATGCCGCACCCGTCCACCGGCCTCTAGGGCCCTAGGGCCCCATGTGGGGGATGAGCGGAGCCGCCCCCGGCGTCGTCGGGGAGCATAGGAGCGGCCACACATCCGGCACCGGATAGGAGAGCGCTGCCACAGCGCCAACCAGACCCCGAGCCCCGCCCTGATCGGCAAAGCCAGGACGCAGCCCGCATTTCGCAGCAAGTCAGGGACGTAGATGCAAGCTCAATGCCTCAGTCCTGAGCAGCCGACCGCGTCGATGTAGGAAATGATCCGCTCGGCGTCATAGCGCATGGGCGCCGCCATCTGAGAGCCCCCCACAGGGCGAGCGTGAGGGCGATCTCACGAACATCCTCCACCTCGTGGCCGACGCTGAGGTAGCGCAGATACATAGCACCGATCTCGGCCAGGCGCCCGACGTAGGTGCTCTCGGGTGGGCTGGCGGCCAGTTCCGCGGCGAGGAGCGACAGGATCTCCATCGCAGTGGGCCCGACCGGATGGGCGTGCTGCGGCGCTTGGTGCACCTGGTCCCCGAAGCCACGCAGCCAGCCACTCGCCGAGCTGCTGGATGCGGTAGACGAACAGATCGACCGCCGGCCGCTGGGTCAGCAGCAGGCCGTTCTGGGGTGCGTGCCGGCCGTCTGTCACTCCTGCGGGGTGGTCGTCACCTCCTGGTGGAGGTCTCGGTTCGCAGGCTGCGTTCCCTCGGCACCGGAAGCTCGGTGCGCGGCCTTGACGAGCGCGGCCGTCCTCAGCGTAGACATCGCGACCGCCCGCGGCATGGTCTTAACGAACACCTCTACCTCTTTAGGGGGTTGCGCCCCCGATGCCGGGGACGCCGTCGACGAGCTCTGCCCGTTGGGTGAGTAGCGCGCCCTGCGCGCGGGAAGGAGGGGCCGAGGTGGTTGAGCGTCTGCGCGCGGCCCCCGTGACGCACCTGACCGCCCCCTGACCGGGGCCCACACCGCCAGCGAGGCACAGGTCGGCTCCACCTGCTCCGCCGCGGGATGGCCAGGGACCGCTCACCGCCGAAAGCAGCATCGTGACATCACGGTCGCCGACATCGGCGTGCAGCGACGCTAGGGGACCTGCGGCCAGCACCGTCACCGAATCAGGGAAGGCGCCTTGCCGCAGCGACGCCTGATCAGTTGACCAGGCGCCGATATCAGCCCCGGGTTGTGGCCAACGAACACCCTCACGGCCGCTCCGCCGTCATGCGCGCCAGTCCAGGAGAATCACCTCCGCGGAGATCCCGCCGCCGAATGTGATCGACGACCACCCCCAGAACCGCGCCATCTAGCACTTCAGCCCAACACCAGCGCGAACAAGGCATCCCCGTGCGCCAACCCGACGAACTCTACGGCGATCGCCACTCGTGACGCTGCCTCTGCTGAGCCACGACCGACGGCGACCCAAACCGGCCCAACTGCTCCGATCCTGCAACTCCGGTGCGACCGGGCTCATAGCGTTTCCGCGTGAGCACCCCCCTCCCACAGCGGCGGTTGGTGCATCACTCCGAACGGGGGCACTGGCGCCTGCCCCTCCCCGAGGGCGGTCAGGTGAGTGATCCCGGCCGCCGCCTCGCGGCTCATGGCCTGCGGAACTGCTCCACCAGCGCCACGTACCCGCTGGCGCCGTGACCGGCGGTCGCCGCTCGCTCGGCCAATGCCCTGACCAGCCTCGGCACCTCGGCGTTGACGCCGAGCGACTCGCTCTCCTCGACCACGTGCGCCATCGCCGCCAGGTGGGTGTCGACGGTGCCGTCGTCGGCCGGGTAGATGCCGTCGTCGACCTGCGTCGCGTACCCCGGCAACCAGCCGGCCACCCATGCCGATCGCCGTCTGTGCGATGGGGAGGTACGCCGAGGCGGACACGCCGGTCGCGCCGAGGATCGCGGCTCCGTTGAGGAAGCCGTTGAGCATGCCCCACATGAGGACGAGCGTGGCCATCTCGTGCGTCGCCGACAGTCCGGGGTCCTCCCCGAAGTGGAGACCCGTGCCGAGACTGCCCAGCGTGGACGCATGGGCCTCGTACAGGGATCGCGGGCCGCTGTAGGCGAGCACGGCCTCGGCGGTGCCGACCGCCTCCGGGACGGCCATGACCCCGCCGTCGAGGTAGCCGCCGCCGCGGCGCGCCACCTCCTCGGCGAGCGCTCTGGCGCGCGAGGGGGTCCCCGAGGTCAGGTTCACCACGACCCGACCGTCGAGCGGCCCGTCGAGGGCGTCCGCCGCGGCGTCGTAGTCCGACACGCAGACCACCACGAGCGGGGCCGCCGCGATCGCGGCCGCCGGAGACCCGGCGAGCGTCGCGCCCCGGGCCACCAGGTCGTCGGCCTTGGCCGTCGTGCGGTTCCACACGGTGGTCGGGTGTCCCGCGCGCAGGAACGCCCCGGCGAGGGCGCCGCCCATCAGTCCGAGGCCCAGAACCGTGACGGGTGCGTCGGTGTGCATCATGTCCCCCTTTGATGACCAATGGCACAATCGTCAAGGTTCACACCGGTATGAAGGTCAAGGGAGTGCGCGTGCTGATCGGGGAGCTGAGTCGGCGGACCGGGGTCAACCCGCACCAACTGCGGTACTACGAGGCGCAGGGCCTGCTCGTGCCCGACCGCGGCGACAACGGCTACCGCGAGTACGGCGACGACACCGTGCTGACCGTGGCCCAGATCAGAAGACTGCTCGAAGCCGGGCTGTCGACCCAGGAGATCGGGTACCTCCAACCGTGCGTCACCGGCCCGGCCCCCGACCTGAAGCCCTGCCCGGAGACCCTGGACCTGCTACGGGCGCGCATCGCCGGACTGGACGAGCAGATCGACACGCTCGTCCAGTCTCGCCGGACGCTGCGGGAGTACCTCACGGCCACAGAAAGGCGGATGGCCGACTAGCCGACCCGGAGCAGTCAGAAGACAACCGAAAAGACCTCCGACCCCGCCGGTGCATCACCCCAGGCCAGGCCACCGAATCCCGCCCCTGGCGAACGACACGGAACCCCCTACCGAGCGCCCAGCTTCGCGGCTCGGCGTGGCTCCGGAAGGGCTGCACCGTCCAGGACCAGGGCACAGCAAGCGCGACGCCCCACGGAGTGAGCCGACCCGAGAGCGTTCTCCCGGCCGGAGCGATCGAGGGGGAGGCGGTCAGACTGCGAGACCGAGCCAGCAGCCCACGCGGATCGGTGCCATAGAGATCGGCGTTGGACCAGAACAGCGGGGACAGGTGCCGACGCCGGAGGACCCCGAGGACGATCAGTCCGGCCCAGCGCCACCAGCCCGAGAAGGCCCTCCGCGTCGCCATGGATCGCCTGCTGCGCCAGGTCATCCCCCGGGGCGCCTGCGACATCTCGACGCCGGGGATCTCCCGAGCCACACTCTTCCGCAGCTACGCACACCTGAAAGCCAGTGGACTTACGCTCTCACCCCGGAATGGTCACGGACGTGTGTCGTGCAGGCGCCACGGTGCGCGAGGAGCGGTCGAGACGTCCACCGCGACGGCGCACGTGGTAGGCGGCGGTCAGCGCGAGCAGGATCAGGCCCCATGCGGCGATCGGGGTGATGGCGGTCTTGGCCAGCGCCTCCCACCAGATGTTCTCGTAGTGGGCTCCCTCGGGCACTCCGAACCAGGTGAGGCGCATCATCACCGTCACCAAGGTCATCGCCAGCGCCCCGACCGTGGCGGGGACGATCACCAGCATCGGCGGGACGCGCCTGGCGCCAACGATCGGGGCCCAGGAGGGAGAGACCTCGCCCCACCGGCTGACCAGGCCGATCGCCGCCAGCGCGGCGACCTCGGTCAGGATGCTGAGCCCGAAGACGTACGGGATGGAGATCGCCAGACCGGGCATGTGCCTCTCGCCGACCTGCCCCATCTCGAAGTGGAACGCGAACGGCAGCCGCCACAGGCACGACGGCAGCAGCACCAACGGGAGCACGTAGGCCAGCTGCACCGCCCAGCGAGGGGCCGGCCGTTCGGTGTCACTGATGGCCGGAACCTTGATCGTCATGCGCTCAGGTTGTCTCACCTGAGAGGACCGAAGATCGCCCGCGATAGTGAACCGGCTCCGTCACGCTCAATGCCATTCCAGCGGGTTCAGGCGGCGATGCCGAGATCGGATGTGCAGCAGAAGATCGCCGCCGCCGCGCCGTCGCACCGGCCCCGCTCGCGTGGACCAACCGCCCTAACGGACTGGACGGTCAATGGCAGTTGCCTTCCCGATGACACGGGGGCACTCGGAGCTTAGCCGCGTTCACCTGCGTTGTTTGATGGCGCCCACCATGAACGTCCCATCCAGGAGGCTGGGGGTAAAAGGCGATGCTGGTGATCTGTTCGACCAGCGCGGACACACGCGCGATCCTGGTGATGGTTCCAGAGCTCCTGCCACACCGCGTCCTCCAGGCCGTCCAAGCTTTGCGTGCGCATTCCGACCTCTCGCATCGCCTGGTTGATCCGGTCCGGATCGTTGCCCCCAGCGGCGGCCCAGCGAATGTGGCGTGAAGCCGGTGATCGCTTCACCGTCGACCGCGTATACGAAGCCGTCCTCGGCATAGTCGTGACGAGAGACCGCCACCATCTCGCATCCCCTGGAGAGCGAGGGAAAGTATTTGTACAGGACGGCGTCCCGGCCCAGGAGCTCAACGGCCATGCTCCAGGCAGCGATCTGACGCGCTCCCACGTACCCGCTACCGGAGCCGCCCCGGGTCTTCATGGTGAAGTCCCCGACGGCCTCCCCCAATTCCTCGAAGGACATCTCCGCAACAGCCGCCCGCTCCGAGCCGAACCGGCCCAGGAACCTCCGCAGGCGCAGCCGGTATCGGCGAGGTGCGGTGGGTGGCCCCCAGCAGTTCCGGAAAACGTGGAGCGCCTCACGGCCACCATCCTTGTCTTCGAAGCAATCGCGCGATGAGGACAAGGATGGTGGCCGCATCATGAGGAGCGTGGACCTAAGGTCGGTCCCGCTCGCCGTGACCTGTGTGACTCACTGCGCGGGTGCCAGCACCGGGCTGTTGTGGTAGGCGGCGATCAGCCATCGGCCGTCCCGCTTCTCCATGACCCAGGTCGCGTTCACCTTGCGCGCGTCCTCGGGAATTTCGGGGTCGCCGGGGAATCGAATGGCGGCCTGGCTGATGACGATCGCGGCGTCCCTCCCCACGAAGCGGATGCTGAGCTGCTTGTTGTAGGTCGAGCTGCCCTTCAGCGGTCCCGCGAAGCCCAGGGCCATGTTCTGACGGATCACCTCACGGCTGTCGCGGAACGAGCCGGGCATGATGGCGGTCGCGTCCGCGGTGTAGTCGGCGACCATGCCCTCGGCATCGCCGGCGGCCCAGGCCTCATAGGAATCGGCCAGCACGGCCTGGATCGCGGCCTCGTCCTCCACACGACTATTCGACATCGGAATGCTCCTTTGTGATCGGCTCGTCCGGGGGGTTCCAGCGAGCTCGGCAGTACATACCGGCGGCGAGGCCCGAACTCATCGCGCCGGCAGCCAGAGCGTCACGACGCCCAGCGCGAGGCGTTCGTCTGATCTGCGTTAGAGGAGTGTGGAAGGCCGTTGCGGCCTGATCGGGGGGCTGCTGCGGCGCCGCTGAGCGAGGGCCGGGGGCTACGCGTCCGAGCGGGCATGGGCGGCAAAGCAGCGGAACGGCGGCCGGTGCGACTGGTGCCGGTGTGGGGTGGCGCTGGCGGGCACGTTCACCGTCGCCGTGGCGGTGGCCGCATGCGCGTTGTGGCTGGGCCTGGGCCTGCTGGACGTGCACGGGATCAAGCGCGAGCGGCAGCTTGATTCCAAGGTGCGACCGCTTCACCGCCGCCGTCGCCCAACTCGGCGCCCCCTCCCCCGCCGTCCGACTGGGCGGGGTGCACGCCCTGGCCGGGGACGCCCTCTCCCGCCAACTCCGCCAGACATGCATCGACGTGCTGTGCGCCTACCGCCTCCTTCCAAGGGGCCCGGTTCAAGGGCGGCATGATCACTTTCGCGCTTCCCCGGTTCGAGGGCACCGCCATCGACTTCTGACGACCCGGGGGTTTGCCGGACGACATGGCCGATCACCTGTCGTAGAACAATCGGATTTGAGGTTGCCAAGCGGGTCGGGATCGTCTTCGGACGCGAACCGGCCCGGGAGGAGGATCGGCCCGGAATTTGGCGGTGGCGAGGGTGCGGTCGGAGGGCACGGCTTAGAGGCTGCCGGTAGGAGGGACGGCGGGACCGGATGCGGCGCTCGGAGGAGCGTGTTCTGAGCGCCGCATCCGGCTTCTCGGTGCCAGAGCAGCGGCCTTCAGGCCGTCTCGGTCACCGCGCGCCGCCGGCTTGCCATGACTGCGCCGCCGGTCCCTTGGTCATGTCGGTGAAGTAGCTGTCGTGGTGGACGAAGAAGGCGAGCCGTTCCTCGTCGCTCATGCCGGCGAGATGGCCGACTCCTTCGAAGTAGCCTTCCCGCGCCGCGCCGGGGGTGAACAGCATCAGGAAGTCGACCGGCTCGCCGGACTGGTTGCCGAAGGAGTGCAGGCCGCCCGGCGGCACGTGGAAGAAGTCACCCGCTGACGCGTCGAACCATCGTCGGCCGTCGTAGACCCGCAGGGTGCCCGTCACGACGTAGAACGATTCGGTCACCGTTTTGTGGAAGTGGGTGCTCGTGCCGGCGGCCTCCGGGCCCATGCGGACCCGGTAGAGGCCGAATTCTCCGCCGGTCGATGCCTTGGTGGCGAGATAGTCGGTCCGCCCGCCGGAAGGTGTGGTGAGGTCGGCGGGGGTCTCGGCGGAGCGGAAACGTGCGCTGATCTCACCGTGGTCTCGGTTATAGCGAGTGGGCGGGTAGTCGCTGTCCAGCCAGGACAATGTCATCTCCTTGCATTCAGGGTCGATCGTGCGGGGACCTGTTCAGGCCTCGGCGCGGGATGGTCGGCTCGCCGGCGCCGGGAGGGGCGATAGGGGCGTTGCCGGGCACGACGATGTGCTCGTCGGTTTCGGTGAACCGGGCCGGTTCGTAGGTGGCAGCGGCGCGTTCGGCGAGCTTGCCGAACATCCCCCGCACGCCTGGTAAGTGCCGCGCCAGGGCACCGCCGCCGACTGCCGGGAGACGACGTCGGGGGTTGAGTGACTCGATGAACCGGTCGAGGTCGCTGTCAGTGAGTGCCTGGTGGACGGCTCGTACCGCCTCCATGTTGCGGGACATGGGCGCCTTCTCTCATATCTCTTCCTGGTAAGATACCAATAAGAGACTAGCAAGAGGGGCGCGGGATGAGTGACGCGGTGGACGCGGTGATGGACGCTTGGCGCCGGGAGCGCCCCGATGTGGACGTCTGGCCGGTCGGGGTGGTGGGCCGAGTCCAACGGCTGGCCCGGCTGCTGGAGGCGGAGCTCCAGGGCTTCTTCCGCCGGTACGGCCTGGATATCAGCGAGGCCGACGTCCTGACCACGCTCCGGCGTTCGGGCGAACCCTACGACCTGACCCCCGGCCAGCTCGTCAAGGCGTCCATGGTCACCTCGGGCGCCATCACCAAGCGCATCGACCGCATGGTGGCCAAGGACCTCGTCAAGCGGGTCCCCGACGCCGTCGACCGCCGTACGGTGCGGATCCGGCTCACCCCGCACGGCCGCCAGACCATTGATGACCTGTTCGCCCTGCACATCGCCAACGAAACACGCCTGCTCCAGGCCCTCGACCGCGACCAGGCGGACGGCCTGGCCGACGCGCTGCGCATCTTGCTGCGGTCGCTCGGCGACACCTCCCTCACCTGAGAATGCGCAGGTTCGTACTGGGGGGGTGGACAGCAGGGGCCGACTTCGTCGATGTCAATGGGCGAAGTCGCTTGCACGATTGTCGGTGTCGGCGCGCCCCGGATCGATCCGGGGTGGCGGACGCGGTTGGGCGGCATCGGGGATCTGCTGCCACAGGTCGGCTCGGGAAGCAGCGATCATGAGATGGTGGCGTGCCCTCGACAACGATCACGGAGGTTCCCGATGCGCGCATTGATCCACGACCCGGACGCACCCCAGGGCCTTCGGCTCGGCGAGGCCGCCGACCCGCGGCCGGAGCCGGGGCAGGCGGTGGTCGAGGTCCGCGCGGTGTCGTTGAACTTCGGCGAGGTCGCCGACCTGGCCCAGCGCACCGAACCGGGTGGCGTCTCGGGCTGGGACGCGGCGGGCGTCGTCGTCGAGGCGGCGGCGGACGGCTCGGGCCCGGAGGCCGGAAGGCGCGTTGTCACCTGGGGCCCGGCCGGCGCCTGGGCGCGGTTGCGCGCGGTGGACACCGCCAAGCTCGTGGCGGTGCCTGACACCGTCGACCTCGGCGTCGCGAGTGCGCTGCCGGTGGCCGGAGTGTCCGCCCTTCAGGCGTTGCGCGGTCTCGGCCCGGTCATCGGCCGGCGGATTCTGGTCACCGGCGCGTCCGGCGGTGTCGGCCGGTACGCGGTCCAGCTCGGCGCCCTGGCGGGGGCTCACGTCGTCGCCGCCGTGGGCAGCCCGGAGCGCGGAGCCGGGTTGACCGAGCTGGGCGCCGCCGAGGTCGTCGTGGGGCTCGACAACGTGACAGAGCCGGTCTTCGGAGTACTGGAGAACGTCGGCGGCGCCCTGCTGGCCCAGGCGTACGGGCTGCTGGCCGACGGCGGCATCGTCCAGTCCATCGGGCACGCGTCCGGCGGGTCGACCACGATCGACTTCGAGGCCGCCCGGCACCTGGGCAGCGGGCTGCGCATCGAGGCGTACCGGCTCGACTGGGCGTTCGCCCCGGACCTCGCCTATCTCCTCCGGCTGCTGGACCAGGGGCGGCTCGACCCGCAGATCGGCTGGCGCGGCTCCTGGGACCGGGTGGCCGAGGCGGCGGCGGCACTTCTGGAGCGCCGGATCCGCGGCAAGGCCGTGCTCGACGTCACGTGACCGGTTCGATGCCGGTACACCGCAACGCAGGTCTTCAACATCTCCCTCATGACGCACTGAAAGTGAGAGGCCGTCGGCTTCAAGGTCCGGAGGGCACCGGCGTCATCCCGCCGCTGTGCACGCGCTTGCCGTCCGCATAGCGCCAGCGCCGAATTCGGGCTTCGGCACAGCGGACTCCGGGCGGCCTCGGCAGGCCCTCGATGCGGTCCCGGCGGGCTAGGGCCGCTCGACCGGGGGCATGAGGGGCGGGCCGTCGGCCTCGCCCGCCGTGACGACCTTGCGGAGCAGGCCGGCGAGCTGCTCGCGCTCGTCGCCGGTCAGCGGCGCGAGCAGCTCGTGCTCAGCGGCGGCCTGGTCCCCGATGGCGCCCTCCCACGCGGCGTGGCCCTTGTCGGTGAGCGCGACCAGGAGGCGCCGCCGGTCGGACGGGTCGTGCACGCGGGCGAGGTGCCCCAACCCCTCCAGCCGGTCGAGCCTGCTGGTGAGGGTGGCGGGGTGGGTGTTCAGCGCCCGGGCGAGCCAGGTGGGCGTGGCGCGGTAGGGCGGCCCGGTGGAGCGGAGCCGCCACAGGATGTCGTACTCCCAGCCCTTGAGGCGGCGCGCGCCGAGCGCGGCCTCGCGGCGGCGTCGCAGCAGCGCCACCAGCACCTGCATCCGGGTTATCGCGCCCTCGACCTCGGGGTCGAGGTCCGGCAGTTCCCGGGACCAGTGGGCGATGTGCCGGTCGATCGAGTCCTCCACACGAAACATACTATCCTCTCAGATAGTATGTTTTCGTAATAACTGAGAGCGAGGGATGCCCATGCCCCTGTGGCCCTCCGACTTCGCCGGTCGGATCGACGAACGCACCATCGACAGCCGGCTGCTGCGCGGCAACCCCTTGGGCGACCCGCACCGCAGGCCGGTGTGGGTGTACACACCCCCCGGCTACGACGACGAACCCGAGCGCCGCTACCCGTCCGTCTACATGCTGCTCGGATTCACCGGCAGGCTCTCGGCCTGGAGCAACGAGCCCGGCGCCTTCCGGACGTCGGTGCCGGTCGCCACCGACGCGCTGTTCGCCCGCGGCGAGGCGCCGCCGATGATCCTGGTGTTCGTGGACGCGTGGACGACCTACGGCGGCAGCCAGTACGTCGACTCCGCCGGAACCGGCCGCTACCACTCCTACCTGTGCGAGGAGGTCGTCCCCTGGGTCGACGCCCGCTACCGGACGCTCGCCGACCGCGACCACCGGGCGATCGCCGGCAAGTCCAGCGGCGGGCTCGGCGCCATGGTCACCTCGATGCTGCGCCCCGACCTGTTCGGCGCGTTCGCCACCCACTCGGGGGACGCCCTGTCCGAGGCGCAGTACATCCCGCACTTCCTGCGGGCCGCACGCGACCTGCGCGCCTACGGCGGTGACATCTTCTCCTGGTGGCAGGACTTCCGCTCCCGCGTCGCCTTCACCAAGCAGGAGGATCCGCGGCTGCTGGAGATCCTGGCGGTGTCGGCGTGCTTCTCCCCCGACGCCGACGGCACGCCGCTGCTGCCGTTCGACCCCGTCACCGGGGCGCTGCGGCCCGAGGTGTGGGAGCGCTGGCTGCGCTGGGACCCCGTCCGGATGGCGCCCGCGCACGCCGAGGCGCTGCGGTCCATGCGCGCGATCTGGATCGACGCGGGAACCCGCGACGAATGGTTCCTCGACCTCGGCGCGTCGGCCTTCCGCGAAGCGATAGCGCGGGCGGGCGTGCCTGAGGAGACCGTCAGGTTCGAGCTTTTCGAGGCCGGCCACGTCGCCATCGAGTACCGCCACCCCCAGGCCCTCGCCTGGCTGGCCCACCGCCTCACGCCCTGAGAGCGCCACCGGAGCCGGGATGACCAAAGGACGTCGCCTCACGGGGGCCTGGGGGACGGCTCACCCGGCGCGGCTGCCGGTGTCCAGCCACCGCACGGCGGTGTCCACGTCGGGTTGCAGGTGGACGCCTCGATCCAGGCCGGTCACGGTGAACACGCGGCGGACGCGCTCCTGCAGCCCCGCGGCGACCAGGCTGACGCCGCGGCCGTGCGCGCGGTTGTAGGCGCGGGCGAAGGCGTTCAGGCCGCTGGAGTCGCAGAACTCCACGCCGGCCATGTCCACGATCACCGCCAGGCCGGTCGCGGTGCTCGCCTGTTCCAGGCACTCGGCCAGCAGCGTGTGGGTGTGGATGTCGACCGTGCCGGTGGCGGTGACCAGGGCGTAGCCGCCCAGGGCCGACCGGTGCAGGGTCAGGGTGGACCCGCCGTTCACCGGCGGCCGCCCGACGTGTGGCCTTGGGCGGTGGAGCGCATCTGGCCGGGCCGGTCGAAGTACCAGCCTGGGCCGGGGTCGTTCGAGGGAGCCACACGATCACCTCCGGGGACATGACCCACTCGGCCGAATAGTATTTCAGGTAAAGAGCTGCATGTGTAGCAGGGACGGCGCCGATTTCGCCGTCGGTCCCAACGCCTCAGGCGGCCCTCCCCGCGGCTTGCGTCCGGCGCGGCTCGCGGTCGAGATCGGTACCGTCTGGTCCCCGGCCACGGCCTTCTCGGCCGAGTCGCGGAGGAGCGGATTGTTCGTGCTGGTCAGGTGCCATCGGACGAGCCGCCCACGAAGGCGCGGCCACCTCGCGCGGTGGCACCCGCATGCGGAAGGCCCCGCCGGCGGGCATGAGAGTAGGGCCGCGCCCTTCCCCGAGTAAGGACGCGGCCCTGTTCCTCTATGGCCGTGAGCGGGGCCCGCCTCGCGTTAGCGAGGCGCGTTGCAGCGCTTCCAGGCGAAGTGGTACGTCGTCTTCACGCTGCCGTCGGTGGAGTCGAAGGCCATGAAGCTCGTCTTGGCCGCGTCCGAGCTGCCCTTGTTCACGCGCAGCTCGGTGTTGACGTTGAAGTTGCGGTCTTCACCGCAGGGCTTGAAGACCAGTTCGGTGACCGGCGTGCGGTCGGAGAACTGCCAGTCGTCCGAGAACGAGCCCTTGATCGTGTGGCTCACCGGGGTCGACTGCTGCATGCCCTGGTGGTAGTAGTTCGCCCGCTCCAGACCGGACGCGCCGTCCTCCAGGTGCGCGAAGCCGCGGTAGTCGGCGCCCGCGATCGCGTAGGTGAAGCCCTGCGGCACGTGCACCCGCAGGTTGATCTGGCAGTTCTTCCTGAAGTCCGTCGCCCGCGAGTCGCCGCCGGCCTGGGCCAGGTAGTTGCTGTAGGTGACGGTGAACGCGGTGTTGTCGCTCGCCGTGGCGACCGCGGTGGTGCCCGCGGGGCAGCCGGAGCCGTTCACGGTGAGGACGTCGATGACGATCCTGTCCGGGGGCGGCGGGTCGTCGGTGGTGGCGGACGCGGACGGTGCCATACCGCCGGCCAGGGCCAGTGCGGCGGCGCACGCCGCCGAAGCGGTCATTGCCTTGCGCATGGGTGTTCGTCTCCTAACTCGGGTGGAGAGTGTTTCTCGGGGACACGCAGCTGCCGTTCTAGACGCAATTCCCGGCAGTTGCGATGTGAAGGGAAGGCTGGACTAGGGGCACTTCTTCCAAGCGAAGTGGTAGGTCGTCTTGATGCTGGTGTCGGTCGAGTCCATGGCCATCATGCTGACCTTGGTCGGGTCCGATGTTCCCTTGTTGACGCGCAGCTCGGTGTTGATGTTGAAGTTGCGCTCCTCGCCACACGGCTTGTACACGAGCTGCGCGACGTCGTTCACGTCCGTGAACGTCCAGTTGTCGGAGTACTCGCCCTTCAGGGTGTGCTCCGCCCGACCGGTGGTGGGCATGCCCTGGAAGTAGTAGCTGGCCTTCTCCAGACCGCTGGCACCGGGCTCCAACTGGGCGAAGCCGCGGTAGTCGGCCGACAGGATCGCGTAGGTGAAGCCCTGCGGGACGTGCACCTTCATGTTGAGCTGGCAGTTCTTGCGGAAGTCGGTCGAGTTCGAGTTCCCGCCCACCTGCACCAGGTAGTTGCTGTAGGTGACGGTGAACGCCTCCTTGTCGTCGGACACGGCGACGGCCGCGGTTCCGAGGGGGCAGCCCGAGCCGTTCACCGTCGCCAGTTCGATGGTGACGCCGCTCGGACCGCGGGTGAGGTAGGGGGCGGAGGCCGTCGCCGGCGGGGCGGCGACGGCAGCCGTGGCGGTCATCGCCAGGGCTGAGGCGGAAATAGCGATCCCTTTACGCATGCGATTTCCTCTTCGCTGGGGGCGGACGCGGTTTTCTACGGCCGAAGAGTTGGAACGTGATCCAGGATCTGCCCAGGAGAGTAGACGGCGCCGATCAAGCCGGTCAACGTTCTCTTTTTAACTTCCCTTGAATGTCCGGGCCGCCCCACATGCAATCTCATTCCGTAACCGAGCGAAAACCCGTCCAATCTGCGAAAACGGACGGTCCAACAAACAAGAGGGTGGGGACATTGGCCGGGGACCGTTCCAGAAACAGGGTCAATCGAATTTCAGGAACCGTTCAGAGTCGCTAGAAGAGTGGCCCCGCCTGGCGCGGGACGCGGGGGCGCCGGCCGCCCGCGGGGACGCCGGGCGGCCCGGCGGGGCACCGGGGCCGCGCACCCGAAATCGCCGCCCACCGGCGGTCGAACGCCTGGAAAGCGGCACCGGCCGAGGTGTAGGGGGCACGACGCGGGGAAGGGTGCCTGCGCCTGGCCGTCGTGGGAGGTCGTGGGATGGGCAGCCTGATCGGACGCAACCTGCTCGCCGGATCCGAGCCCGGCGTCGCCGCCGACGCCGGGTACGCCGACGCGCCGGAGCGGGTGGGCTTCTTCACCGACACCTCGGTGTGCATCGGCTGCAAGGCGTGCGAGGTCGCCTGCAAGGAGTGGAACGCCGTCCCCGAGGACGGGCTGGAGTTCACGGGGATGTCCTACGACAACACCCAGGGGCTGGGCTCCGACACCTGGCGGCACGTCGCGTTCATCGAGCAGGACAGGCCGGTCGGGACGGACGCCGCCGGGGGCGGCCTGCGCTGGCTGATGTCCTCCGACGTCTGCAAGCACTGCACGCACGCCGCCTGCCTGGACGTCTGCCCCACCGGATCGCTGTTCCGCACGGAGTTCGGCACCGTCGTCGTCCAGCAGGACATCTGCAACGGGTGCGGCTACTGCGTGCCCGCCTGCCCCTACGGGGTGATCGACCAGCGCAAGGAGGACGGCCGCGTCTGGAAGTGCACGCTGTGCTACGACCGGCTCGGGGCCGGGCAGGAGCCCGCGTGCGCGAAGGCGTGCCCCACGGACTCGATCCAGTTCGGTCCCCTGGAGGAGTTGCGGGAGCGGGCCGCCGCGCGCGTGGACCAGCTCCACGACCTGGGGGTGGACGAAGCGCGCCTCTACGGCGCGGACCCGGAGGACGGCGTCGGCGGCGACGGCGCGTTCTTCCTCCTGCTGGACGAGCCCGAGGTGTACGGGCTGCCCCCGGACCCCGTCGTCACGACCCGCGACCTGCCCTCGATGTGGCGGCACGCGGGCGCCGCCGCGCTGACGCTGCTCGGCGGGGCCGTCGCGGTCTTCGCCGCCCACGGGCGCCGGGGAGGACGCCGATGAGCCCCCCCGAGCGTGAGGAGAGGGCGCGCGGACGCCGGAGGCGGCGCGGCGAGCAGGCGATGGTGCCGGAGGCGGAGTTCAGCTCCTACTACGGCAGACCCGTCCTCAAGCCGCCCAGGTGGAAGGCGCCGGACATCGCCGGGTACTTCTTCCTCGGCGGCCTGGCGGGCGCGGGCTCGGTGCTCGCGGCGGGCTCGCAGCTCACCGGGCGCCCCGCCGCCGCGCGCGCGTTGAAGATCTCCTCGCTGGCGGCGATCGGCGGATCGACCGCCGCGCTGATCCACGACCTCGGACGGCCCGCCCGGTTCCACCACATGCTGCGCGTGCTCAAGCCGACCTCGCCGATGAGCCTCGGCTCGTGGCTGCTGATGGCCTACGGCCCGGCGGCGGGCGGCGCCGCCGTCCTGGACGTGGCGCGCCTGTTCCCCCGGCTCGGCGCGGCCGCCACGGCCGGCGCGGCCGTGCTCGGGCCCGCCGTCGCCTCCTACACCGCCGTGCTCGCGGCGGACACGGCCGTCCCCGCCTGGCACGGGGCGTACCGGGAGCTGCCGTTCGTGTTCGCGGGCTCGGCCGCGGCCGCCGCGTCCGGGATGGCGCTGCTCACCGCGCCGCCCGCGGAGACCGGGCCCGCGCGCACCGCGGCGGTGGCGGGCGCGGTGCTGGAGGGCGCCGCGTCCCGGCTGATGCGGCGGCGGCTCGGCATGGTGGCCGAGGTGTACGAGGGGGGCCGGGCGGGCGGCCTGACGCGCGCGGCCGAGATCCTGGCCGTCGCGGGCGCCGCCGGGGCCGCGCTGCTCGCCGGGCGGAACCGCGCGGCGGCCGCCCTCAGCGGGGCGGCGCTGCTCGCCGCGTCCGCCTGCACGCGCTTCGGGGTCTTCTACGCGGGCGTGCGCTCGGCGGAGGACCCGAAGTACACGGTGGTCCCCCAGCGCGAACGCCTGGACGCCCGTGCGGGGGCCGCCTCCTAGCGCGACTCCCCGTCATAACGGCGCACCCGTATCTCCCGTCGGCCCTGCCCGGAGGACAACGGCCGAACCGGTCTTTTACCAGGCCATCGCCGTCGCGGCACACTCCGCTCTGGGAGAGGTGACATAAATCTGACCTGCCATTGACTACTGAGTGTGATTAGCCTGTTGCGAGACGTCATCCCGGAAATGATCTCGACGATGGGAGGCACCCGGTGAACGGAGCCATCCACGGCGGCGGCGAGCTGCACGTGTGCATGACGCGGAACGCCTGCGCGGGGCCGGGCGGTTGCGGCTACCTGCGGGTCGAGGCCGAGCGGTCCGTCCCCGGCGGCGCCGCGTGGCGGCGTGCCCGCAGGGTGTTCGAGCAGCGGATGTTCGAGGCGGACGCGCCGCCCGGCCCGGGTCTGGCGCCTCCGGGCGGGCCCGTCCCGGGCCGTGGCGGTGCCGGGGCCGGCGGAACGACGTCCGGATCATGACGGCGGAGTCGGCGGAGCGGGCGCCCGCGCCCCGGGCCCGGGCGGGCGCGTCCCCGCGCGACCGGCCGGGCGCCCCGCCGGGCGGCGACACCTCCGGGCTGGGGGTGGGGCTGCGCTCCTCGCACCTGGCCCAGATCCTCGCCGAGTGGCCGGACGTCGGCTGGTTCGAGATCATCTCCGAGAACTTCATGGACTCGGGCGGCTACCCGCGCCACGCGCTCGGCCGCATCGCCGAGCGGTACCCGGTCGTCATGCACGGCGTGTCGATGTCGATCGGCAGCACCGACCCGCTCGACTTCGGCTACCTCGCCCGGCTGCGCCGGCTGGCCGACTCCACCGGCGCGCGGTGGGTGTCCGACCACGTGTGCTGGACGGGCGTCGCGGGCGTCAACACCCACGAGCTGCTGCCGCTCCCCTTCACCGAGCGGTCGCTGCGGCACCTCGTCCGCCGCGTCGGGGTCGTGCAGGACGTGCTGGAGCGGCGGCTCGTCCTGGAAAACCCGAGCGCCTACGCCGCGTTCGCGCACTCGACGATGCCCGAGTGGGAGTTCCTCGCACGGCTGTGCGAGGAGTCCGGGTGCGGGCTGCTGCTGGACGTCAACAACGTCCACGTCTCGGCGTTCAACAACGGCTTCGACCCGGAGGAGTACATCCGCGCGATCCCCCACGACCGGGTCGTCCAGATCCACGTGGCCGGGCACGCCGACATGGGCGACCACCTGGTCGACACCCACGACGGCCCGGTCGCCGAGCCGGTCTGGGACCTCTACCGGCTGGCCACGTCCCTGACCGGGCCCGTGCCCACCCTCCTGGAGTGGGACGACCGCCTCCCGCCCCTCCCCGACTTACTGGCGGAGCTGCACAAGGCCCGCGACCACCTCGGCGCGCCCGGTCCCGGGCTGCGTGACGCGGGGGCCTCCGATGGGTAGCGCGACACCGTCCCTGGACGCGGCGCAGCAGTGGCTGCTGCACGCCGTCACGACGCCCTCCGCCTCGGCGGAGCAGGCCGGCGCGATGCTCGCGGGCACGGACGGCCTCGACGCGGCGCGGCGGCTGGAGATCTACCGCGTCGGCTACCGGCGCCGCCTGCTGGGCACGATGCGGCACATGCTTCCCGCGCTGCGCGAGCTGCTCGG
Source organism: Actinomadura litoris (assembly GCF_009733595.1). Lineage (GTDB taxonomy): Bacteria > Actinomycetota > Actinomycetes > Streptosporangiales > Streptosporangiaceae > Spirillospora > Spirillospora litoris. The sequence goes on from NZ_WOFH01000008.1 coordinate 340,921, forward strand.
CCCCGACCTGTTCGACGTGTTCGCCGCCGGGTACCTCGACGCGCATCCGCCGCGCGCCTACACGCTGGCCCGGCTCGGCGACCGGTTCGCCGCCTACCTGGAGGAGCAGCGGCCCGACCGCGACCTGCCCGCCGGGGAACGGGAGCCCTGGGCCGACCTGATGGTCGACCTCGTCCGCTACGAGCGGCTGTTCGCCGAGGTCTACGACGGGCCGGGCACCGAGGAGGAGCCGCCCGCGCCCTGGCCCACCGGGCTGCCCGACCGGGTGCGCGGCGCGCCCGGCGTCCGGCTGCTGCGGGCGTGCGCACCGGTCCACGAGTACCACTCGGCCGTCCGGCGCGGCGCCCGCCCGGCGCCGCCCGCGTTCGTCCCGTCCCGCATCGTGGTGTTCCGCCGCAACTACCGGGTGGTGACCGCCTCGCCGCCCGCGGACGCGTTCACGCTGCTGGAGGCGCTGATGGGCGGGGCGCCGCCGGAGCAGGCGTCGGTGCGCGCCGGACTCGCCCCCGCCGACGCCCGCCGCCACCTGCGCCGCTGGCTCGCGCAGCGCTGGATCACCGCGCTGCCGGCCTCCCCCGCGCGCGAGTCGCCGTGACCCGCGCGGCTACTCGGCGGCCAGGCGCCAGTAGCCGTGCGGGTTGAAGAAGAAGTCGTCGGCCTCGTACCGGTCGCAGGGGTGGTGCCGCAGGATCCAGCGGGGGGCGTCCGGCGCGAGCCGGAAGCCCTCGCCGTCCTCGATCTCCTCGGCGCGGCGCTCGGTGAGCAGGTAGAGGGCGAGCCCGTCGATGAGGGCGGCGGCCTCGTCCGGGGACGGGGAGGCCGCCGGGTCCTCGGGCGGCGCGAGTTCGATGTCGGGCGCGCCGAGCAGGTGCATGCCGCAGCTGTGCAGCAGCGGGCCGTCGGCGATCGGGCGCTTCACCCACGCCCGGTACAGCGGCACCGCCGACTCCTCGGCGCCCCCCGCGTAGACGCCCGCGGCGAGGTCGAGCCACCGGTCCCGGCCGTGGGTGAGGCCGCTGCTCTCGTTCTTCACGGCGGTCGCGCCCGAGCGCAGCAGGTCGGCGGTCAGCACGAGGGTCCGCCGCGCGACCGTGAACGCGACGCCCGGCAGGACGGGCGGCGACAGCACGTAGGCGACCGTGTCGTGGGCCTCGACGGCGTCCCAGTCCGCGCGGGTGAAGGACGCCCGCGCCACGCACGCCTCGAACGCCTCCGGCATCCGCGGGTCGGCGCCGGTCCCGGAGTACTCCCAGTCGAGTTCGAAGCCCTCCCGCGCCGCCGCGGCCTCCACCGCGTCGAGGTCGAGCCCGGTCCCGAGGACGCACAGCACATGACGGGAGCTCATCAGGGTCTGGTCGTCGATCACGCGGCGCAGGTTACGCGAGGACGGGGTCGCGGGCAGGGTTTCGGCCGAACCAGACCGTTCCGGTGAGATCCGTATCACCGCTGGTGATCCGCCCCACATGTCACATTTAGGGCGTCCCGTCCATCTCCTGGGGAGAGACCCGGTGTGCCGGGTGTGCCGAGGGGGCGGGGTGCGAGGGATGAGTACCGGTGTGGACGACAGCGCGCGGCGGCGCTTCGATCTGACGATGCTGCACGCCGCGTACGGGGCGTTCCGGCGCGACATGGCGGCGATGGCCGTCGCGGGCCGGGTCGCGTCCTGGGGACCGTTCACGGCCGAGATGGGACCGTTCCCGGTCGACGCGAACGCCTGGAGCCTGTTCAGGTTCCACTGGCTCGCCCAGCAGGCGGCCGAGCGGCGCGCGCTGTGGACGGTGATACGCGGCCGGGTCACCGGCGGCAGGTCGGCGGCGCTCGACGCGATGGACGTAGAGGCCGTCCGGCTCGTCGCGCTGATGGACAGGGTGGACGCCGCGCTGGAGCACGAGGACGACGACATCCTCCTCCCGCTGACCCGGGACCTCCCGGCGGCGGTGGAAGCGTACCTGGACTTCAAGGAGGCGAACGTCCTGCCGCTGATCCACGAGAACCTCACCCCGTACGAGTGGGGCACCTACGACGTGGAGTTCCGCCAGGAGATCGGGGTGCGGGGGCTGCGGGTGTTCCTGCCGTGGCTGCTGGACGGCGCGTCCGAGGCGACGTGCGGCGCGGTGCTGCGGCTGCTGCCGCCGCCGGTCAGGCTCGCCTACCGGACGCGCTGGCTCCCCCGCTACCGGCGCGCCCTCCGCCGCTGAGCGGCCGCGCACCGCGCCGGACGCGCCACTGGCGCGGGCGACGGCGCCCGTGTGACAGCGCCCGTGTGACGAGTGGCACAAGCCGTCCATGTCACGTTCGCCGGTCGAGATCTGTCTTAGGGCCAGAGGCTCGACGAAAGGACTGTGACGATGGCGGGGAATCGGGCGCCCGGAGGCCGGGCGGCGGACGGGCGCGCGGGCGGGCGCGGCTCGGGCGGGGCCGTGGGCTCGGTGTCCCGGGCGCTGGACGAGCGCTTCGGCACCGCCGGTTTCGCCCGCAAGGCGCTGCGCAAGGCGTTCCCGGACCAGTGGAGCTTCCTGGTCGGAGAGATCGCGATGTACTCGTTCGTGATCATCCTGCTGACCGGGGTGTACCTCACGCTGTTCTTCAAGCCGAGCATGCACGAGGTCATCTACAACGGCTCGTACACCAAGCTGCGCGGCGTGAAGATGAGCGAGGCCTACGCCTCGTCCCTGAAGATCAGCTTCGACGTGCGGGGCGGGCTGCTGGTCCGGCAGATCCACCACTGGGCGACGCTGATCTTCATGGGGTCGATCCTCGTCCACCTGCTGCGCAACTTCTTCAGCGGCGCGTTCCGCAAGCCCCGCGAGCTGAACTGGATCATCGGCGTCACCATGCTGGTGCTCGTCATGGTGAACGGGCTGTTCGGCTACTCGCTGCCCGACGACCTGCTGTCGGGCACCGGCATCCGGATCCTCGAAGGCGTGATCGCGGGGATCCCGCTCGTCGGCTCCTACCTGGTGATGTTCGTGTTCGGCGGCGAGTTCCCCGGGTCGGACATCATCCCGCGCCTGTACGTCGTCCACGTCCTGCTGATCCCGGGGCTGCTGGCGGCGCTGATCCCGCTGCACGCGGTCGTGCTGACCTGGCGGCAGACGCACACGCAGTTCCCCGGCAAGGGCAGCACGAACACGACCGTCCGGGGCTACCCGTTCTTCCCGGTGTTCATGGCCAAGACCTCGGCGCTGTTCCTGTGGGTCCTCGGCGTGACGACGCTGCTGGCCGCGTTCGTCCAGATCAACCCGATCTGGCTGTTCGGCCCCTACGACCCGGGCGCGATCAGCGCCGGATCGCAGCCCGACTGGTACATGGGCTGGCTGGAGGGCTCGCTGCGGATCATGCCGGCGTGGGAGATCACGGCGTGGGGCCACACGGTGTCGATGAGCGTCCTCGTCCCGGCGCTGGTCGTGCCCGGGGTCCTGTTCACCGGCCTGGCCGTCTACCCGTTCGTCGAACGCTGGGTGACCGGCGACCACCAGATCCACCACCTTCTCGACCGGCCGCGCGACGTCCCCGCGCGCACGGGCATCGGCGTCGGCGGCATCGTCTTCTACGGGCTGCTGTGGCTCGCGGGCGGCAACGACGTCCTCGCGAACAAGTTCGACGTCTCGCTGTACGCGACGACGTGGTTCTTCCGCGTCGCGGTCATCCTCGGGCCGGTGCTGGGCTACATCGTCGCCTACCGGATCTGCCTCGGGCTCCAGCGCCGCGACCTCGGCCTCGTCGAGCACGGGCTGGAGACGGGGATCATCCGGCAGTCGCCGGACGGACGGTTCAGCGAGGTGGAGCGGCACCTGCCCGAGGAGCGGATCGCCGCGATCACCGACCCGCGCCCGGCGCCCGCCGTCGACCTGACCCTCCCGCCGCCGGTGGACGGCGTCGACGACCCGCGCGGCCGCCACCTCAAGGGCCGGGTGCGGGCCGCGCTCAACCGCCGTTTCCGCGCGGACCTCGCCACCGCGCCCGAGCGGCCCGAGCCCTCCGAGCAGCGGGAGCTGGCGGAGTCCGAGCACGGTCCCCGCTGAGCGGGCCGGGCTGAGCGGGCCGGGCGGCGCGCTCAGCGGGCGAACAGGCGCCGGATCACCGGGCTGGCGGCGGCCACGGGATCCTCGCCGAGGTCGCCGCTGAACGCGCCGCTCAGCCACAACTCGGCGAAGCCGTGCACGATGCACCAGGCGGCGAGCGCGGCCGTCCGGTCGCCGTCCAAGCCGGTCTCGCCGTCCAAGCCGGTCTCGCCGTCCAAGCCGGTCTCGCCGTCCAAGCCGGTCTCGTCGGTCTCGTCGGGCCGATGGGTCTCGCGGGGCGCCCCGGCCGGTGCGACGGTGCGGACGCCGTGCCGGAGGATCTCGTCCGCGCGCCGCCGGGCGGCGTTCACCTCGGGGTCGTCGGCCCGGTACAGCTCGGGCCGGAACATCACCTCGAAGTGCGCACGGTGGTCGACGGCGAAGCGGACGTAGGCGAGGCCGACGTCGTAGAGGTCCTCGCCCGCCCGCTCCAGCGCGTCCGCGAACAGCGTGTACCCCTCGGCGGCGACGGCGGTGAGCAGCCCGGTCTTGTCGCCGAAGTGGTGGGCGGGCGCGGCGTGCGAGACGCCCGCCCGGCGCGCCAGCTCGCGCAGGCTCCAGGTGGCGGGGCCCGACTCGGCGATGGCCCCCACCGCGGCGTGCATGATGGCCCGCCGCAGGTCGCCGTGGTGATAGCTCGGCTGCTCGATCCGGCTCGCCCCCTCGCGGTCGCGACGTCCCGACGTTCGCCCGCCAGCCTATCTTGTCATTGACAAGTTCGGGGTCGATGACGCAATCTAGACAGTGACAAGATTTTATCGACCGACAGGACACACCGCCATGCCCACCCTTCCGTGGATCCCGCTGGAGAAGGCCGAACCGGACGCCGAGGTGCTGGTCATGGCCTCGCGGCTGGAGGTGCGCTCACTCCGCCACGTTCCCGGGTTCTTCCTCGCCTCCCTGCGGCTCCTGCGCCAGGCGCGCGGCTCGGACGGCGCCCACGGCGTCACGCTGAAGGCCGACCTCCTGAAGCGCACCTTCTGGACGCTCTCGGCCTGGCGCGACCGCAAGGCCGTCCACGCCTACGCGGCCGCCGAGCCGCACGCGTCCACGATGCGCGGCAAGCGCGCGGTCATGCGCGACTCGACGTTCGTCTTCTGGGCCGTGAAGGGGTCGGAGCTGCCGCTCGACTGGCCCGAGGCGCAGCGCCGCATCGCCGAGCACCCCGGCGGCTCCTGAGCGCCGTCAGTCGTGGTCGTCGGCGACGGCGCGCAGGCCGGGCGGGTCGACGACCGTGATGCGCCGCCACCCGGTGCGGATCAGGCCGTCCCGCCGCAGGCCGTTCAGGGCGCGCGCGACGGTCTCGCGGGAGGCGTCCATCCAGCTTCCGAGTTCTTCCTGCGACAGCGGCGGGCCGATCTCGATGCTGCCGTCCGGCGCGGGCGGTGTGTGCTGGGCCGACAGCTCGGCGAGGTCGGAGAGCAATTGCGCCAGCCGCCGGGTGCCCTTGCTGGTGACGTGCGCCTTCAACCGCCGGTCGGAGTCGTCCAGGCGCTGGACGAACGTGCCGGTGACGAGCATCCACACCTGCGGGTGGGCGTCCAGGAACCCGGTGAAGCGGGCGGCCGGGACGACCAGCGCCCGGATCGGCGACAGCGCGGTCACCGTGGCCGAGCGCGTGCGGCCGCCGAGCACCGCGCTCTCGGCCAGCAGGTCGCCCGGGCCCCGGACGGCGAGCACGACGTCGTGCCCGTCCACGGTGGCCGAGGTGACCTTCGCCCAGCCGCGCTCGATGATGATCACGTGGTCGGACTCGTCGCCCTGGTAGACCAGCGGCGCCTTCACCGCGAAGTGGCGGGGGCGCGCGGCGGCCCGGAGCGCCGCCTGCTGGACGTGGTCGAGCGCGGCCCAGAATCCCGGACGCGGCGGGGACGGCGCGTACGGCGGCAACGGCCTCCTCCTCGCGGTCGGTTACCCGAACCGTAAACCGCTCGTGCGGGCAAGGGAAGGAGGTCGCGGGGTGGTCCCCGCCACGCACCGTGTCGCGCACGCGACGCCCGTGATGTCCTGCCGCGTCGCCCTCGCGGCACGTCGACCGCGTGCCGCGGCGCCGTCGGCCGGTCGCCCGCCACGGCGTCGTTGGGGAGCCCGCGCCAGGCGACCGTTCAGTCGGCTTCAGACGATCAAGTCACGTCGAACGTTTTGAGCCGGTTCGATTCCACATCCGGCCTACCGATCCGCATCCATACGCACCGCCTCACATCGACCCACGTCAACCGCCCGTCGAGGACGGTTCGACCCGATTCGATCCCGCTCCGGCACGGGTCAGTCCACACGGTCGATGCCGGTCGCGGCGGCGCGGTAGGCGCTGGGCGTGACGCCGTAGGCAGCCCGGAACGCGCGGCTGAACGCGGCCGCGTCGGGCAGCCCCCACCGGCACGCGATCGCGCCGATCCGCTGGGTGGCGAGGAACGGGTCGCGCAGCTCCCGCCGGCAGTGGTCGAGCCGGCGGGCCCGGATGTAGCGGGCGACCGTCGTGCCCTTCGGCTGGAAGACCCGGTAGAGCTGCCGGACGGAGATGTGGTGCGCCGCCGCGATCGCGGCCGGGGTGAGCCCCGGGTCGTGCAGCCGGGTCTCGATCCAGTCGACGATGGCGCGCAGCATCTCGGCGGCCTCCGGGGACGGGGTCGGCTCGGCGCCGAGCCACTCGGTCGCGGCGCCCGTCACCAGCTCGACGATCGCGCCGCCGAGGTGGTGGGCGTAGGGCTCGTCCGCCGCGCCGCCGTCCTCGGCCAGCGCGGCGAGCAGCGAGGCGACCATGCGGCCGGTCCCGGCCTGGTCGCTGAGCAGCGTGCCGCCGAGTTCGGCCATGCGGTCGGCCGACAGCGGCACCGCCCGGTGCGGGATCACGACGGTGAAGATGTGGTGGGCGTCGAAGGCGATCTCGACGGGACGGGTGAGGTCGTAGAACACCACGTCCCCCGGCCCGACCCTGACCTGCCGGTCGTTCTGCCGCAGGACGCAGGAGCCGCGCAGCACGAGGCCGAGCTTGTAGCACTCGCGGCTGTCGTGGTGGATCTGCCGGACGCTGCGCCGGACGGCGTGCGCCGGCGCGCGTACCTCGCTGGCCTCGATCTGGCCGAGCGCGCGGGCGACCAGCCGCGCCGCGAACGGGCCGCGGCCCGCCGGCTGCAGGTGGAAGGGCCCGAAGGCCGAGGTGATGAGGTGGCGCCAGTAGTCCGCCTGATCGGCGGCAGGTTGGTCCGAGGTGCTGACGAGCGTGGGCATTGCGCTCCCTCGCGCTGGATGGACTGTTCCCGGACGCCACATGCCAGGCTTCTACGCCCGGTCAAGAAGGTCAATAAGCGAGTCGGCACGACGATGGCGTCGGTCTTTGGCACACGCCGCCAAAGATGCGGCAGGCAAGGCCAAGACCCTCGACTCCGGCGCGGCCTATACATAACCGACGAACGTCCTGGGTGCGCGCCCCAACCACCTCGAAGACCCGCCGAGAGGAACCCGCCATGCCAGAGGACGAGCAGGAAACCAGCGGCATCAGCCGCAAGCACTTCATCGTCGCCGCGGGCGTCGGTGCGCTGGCCGTCCCGGCCGCGCTCTCCGCCGCCGGACCGGCCTCGGCCCGCGTGCGGCCCGAGGCCGGTCAGCGCCTGCTGACGCCCACCCCGAAGTGCACCGACGGGGACAGCACCGCCACCCCGTCGCAGATGGAGGGCCCGTACTTCAAGCCCAACTCGCCTGAGCGCGCCGACCTGACCACGCCCGGCCTGCCCGGCACCAAGCTGACCGTGAGCGGCATCGTCTACTCGCAGTCGTGCAAGCCGATCAACCGGGCGCTGCTGGACTTCTGGCAGGCCGACAACTACGGGAACTACGACAACAGCGGATTCACGCTGCGCGGTCACCAGTACACCGACGCGCAGGGACGGTTCACCCTGACGACGATCGTGCCCGGCCTCTACCCCGGCCGCACCCGGCACATCCACGTCAAGCTCCAGGCCCCGGGCCGCTCGATCCTGACGACGCAGACGTACTTCCCGAACGAGCCGCGCAACCAGACGGACTCGCTGTACGACCCGCGCCTGCTCATGAAGGTCACGAACGGCCCCAACGGCCGCGACGCCGTGATCGACTTCGTCCTTCGCGTGCCGTAACGCTCCAGGTGCCGTAACGCTCCCATTACGGAACCCCGTCCCCGCCAGGCCACCGCTGGGCCTGGTGGGGACGGTCTATTTCCGCACCGCGACCGAGACGTGACGCGTTTCCACCACGCAACGCCGGGCGAATGGATAGTCTCCCAAGGATCACTCTTGTTTGGGTAAGGAAATCTGGAGCACACCCCGCATGAGCGCTGCCAACAGGGCACAGGCCATCACACGCTGGGGGGCCATCGCTTTCATGGCCGCGGCGGTGATGACCGCCACCGTGGGCGGCTTCGCCCAGTCCTATGCCGGTCTCTACCACTGGGCGCTGGAACACGGCCTTCGCGGCTGGAAGGCCGACTCGTTCCCGCTGCTGGTCGACCTGTTCATCATCGTCGGCGAACTCGGCCTGTTCCTGCTGGCCGTGGACGCCTTCGTGCTGCACCGCCGGCAGCTGCTGAGCTGGCTGGACTTCTTCCTCCCGCTGAGCATCGCGCTCGCGGGCTGGACGGCGAGCCTCATCTTCAACGTCGGCCACGTCGGGCACCGGACGTTCTCCTACCAGGCGACGGCCGCCGTCCCGCCGATCGTGTCGATGCTCGGCCTGTTCGTCCTGCTGCGGACGCTGCACCGGTACGTCTCGCGCGAGGAGGAGCAGGAGCCCAAGCAGCCCGAGCCCCAGCACCGCGCGATCGCCGGGCCCGTCACCCTCCAGCAGATCACGCTGATGCCGCTGCGCAACACCGGCCCGTTCCCGCAGATCCAGGTCCCCGGCCACTCGGGCAAGGCGCTGGAGTCGGGCGACGCGGCCGAGGTGAACGGAACCGGCGTGAACGGGAGCGCGGCGTCCGCGAACGGCGCCCGTGAGCCCGAGCCCGAGCCCGCCGCGTCCGGCGCCGCGTCCGGCGCCGCGTCCGGCGCCGCGTCCGGCGCCGCCGCCGGTGACGGCACGGCGTCCGCCGCCCGCGCCGCGGCGCCGCGTCCCGCGCCGGAGCCCGAGCCGGAACTCGCGGTCGCCAGCGCGGCGGCGCGCAGCGGCCTCAACGGGCACGGCGCCCTCGGCTCCGTCGCCGAGGAGCCCGCTCCCGCGCCCCCGCAGAACGCCGAGACCCTGCGCGCGCTGGTCATCGACGTCCTGGAGCGGCGGCACGGCGACGTCGCCGCGACGCTCGCCGAGGTCCGGGCCGAGGGCTACACCTGCGACGAGGCGGAGATCCAGCGGATCAGCGACAACCACTGGTTCCCGTACGCGGTGTACCGGCTGCTGGCCAAGCACCACGGCGACGGCGACCTGGTCGCCCAGGAGCTGATCTCGCAGGGCATCCTCTACGACCAGTCCGCGCTGGACGAGCTCGTCCGCTCCTGGCGCGTCTGACCCGGCACCGGGTGCGCCGCGGCCGCGGCGCACCCGGACCCTGAAGTGAGAGAGGGGTCCCGCTTCTGGGATCCTGCTGGGCATGCAGGGGACAACACGACACGCGCTCGCGGCCGACGACGAGCGGCTGCTGGCGTTCTGGCGGGAACGGCACCTGTGCACGCTCGCCACCGTCCGCCCGGACGGGACGCCGCACGCGGTCCCGGTCGGGGCCACGCTGGACGCCGCCGCCGGGGTCGTCCGGGTGATCACCTCGGGGACCTCGGCGAAGGCGCGGCTGGTCGCGGCGGCGGGCCCGGACGGGGCCGCGGCGGCCGTGACCCAGGTGGACGGGGCGCGCTGGGCGACGATCGAGGGGCGGGCCGTCCTGCGGACCGACGCGGAGTCGGTGGCCGACGCCGAGCGCCGCTACACCGAGCGCTACCGGGCACCGCGCGCGAACCCGCGCCGGGTCGTCATCGAGATCGCGATCGGCCGGATCCTCGGGCATGTCTGAGGCCCCCGGCGTCACCGTCGTCGGGATCGGCGCGGACGGCTGGGACGGCCTGTCCGGGGCCGCGCGCGAGGCGTTCCGCGCCGCCGAGGTGGTCATGGGGGGCGTGCGCCAGCTCGGTCTCCTGCCGGCGGACCTCGCCGCCGAACGCGTCCCGTGGCCGTCGCCGATGATGCCCGCGCTGCCCGGCCTGTTCGCCGCGCACCGGAACCGCCGGGTCGCGGTCGCGGCGAGCGGCGACCCCATGCTCTACGGCGTCGGGTCGGCGCTGGTGCGGCTGCTGGGGCCGGTGCGGGTGCTGCCGCATCCCTCGTCGGTGTCGCTGGCGTGCGCGCGGCTCGGCTGGCCGGTCGAGGACACCGAGGTCGTCAGCGCGGTGGGGCGCCCGCTCGCCGTACTGGGCGCGGTGCTGGCGGAGGGGCGACGCGTCCTGGTGCTGTCGGCGGGCGCGGCGACGCCCGGCGAGGTCGCGGCGCTGCTGCGCGAGCGCGGGTTCGGCGGCAGCGAGCTGACGCTGCTGGAGCGGCTCGGCGCCCCGGACGAGCGCGTCGGCCCCCTCCACGACGCCCCGGACCCGCTCAACATCGTCGCCGTCCGCTGCCGAGGCGCGGGCACGTCCGCCGTGCCGGGCCTGCCCGACGACGCCTACGAGCACGACGGGCAGCTGACGAAGCGGGAGGTCCGCGCGATCACGCTCGCCCGGCTCGGTCCCGTGCCCGGCGAGCTGCTCTGGGACGTCGGGGCGGGCGCGGGCAGCATCGCCGTCGAATGGGCCCGCGCGCACCGGTCGTGCCGCGCCGTCGCGATCGAGCGGGACGCGGACCGCGCGGAGCGGATCGGGGTGAACGCCGCGTCCCTGGGCGTCCCGGGCGTCCGGGTGGTGACCGGCGCGGCGCCGGGCGCGCTGGCCGGCCTGGACGCCCCGGACGCGGTCTTCGTCGGCGGCGGCGTCACCGCGCCCGGCGTGCTCGACGCGTGCTGGGCCGCGCTCCGTCCGGGCGGGCGCCTGGTGGTGAACGCCGTCACGCTGGAGTCGGAGCAGGTGGTCGCCGAGGCGCGCGGGCGCCTGGGCGGCGAGCTGACCAGGATCGCGATCAGCAGGGCCGCGCCGGTCGGCGGGTTCACGGGATGGAGGCCGATGATGCCGGTGACGCAGTGGACGGTGACCAGGGCGGTGGCGCGGTGACGGTGCACTTCATCGGCGCCGGTCCGGGCGCCGCCGACCTGATGACGGTGCGCGGGCGCGACCTGGTCGCCGCGTCCCCCGTCTGCCTCTACGCGGGGAGCCTCGTCCCGGTGGAGGTGCTGGAGTGGTGCCCGCCGGACGCGCGCCGCGTCGACACCGCCCGCATGGTGCTGGACGACATCGTCGCCGAGCTGGTCGCCGCGCACGCGCGCGGCCAGGACGTGGCGCGGCTGCACTCGGGCGACCCGTCGGTGTTCAGCGCGATGGCCGAGCAGATGCGGCGGCTCGACGCGGCGGGCGTCCCCTACGACGTGACACCGGGCGTCCCCGCGTTCGCCGCCGCGGCCGCCGCGCTGGGCCGGGAGCTGACGGTCCCGGAGGTCGCGCAGACCGTCGTGCTCACCCGCACCTCCGCCCGCGCGACGCCGATGCCGCCGGGCGAGGACCTCGCCGTGCTGGGCCGCGCCCGCGCCACGATCGTGCTGCACCTGGCCGTCCAGCGGATCGAGGCGGTGGTGGCGGAGCTGCTGCCGAACTACGGCGCCGCGTGCCCGGCCGCCGTCGTCGCCTACGCGTCCCGCCCGGACGAGGTGATCCTGCGCGGCACCCTCGGCGACATCGCCGCGCAGGTGCGCGAGGCGGGCGTCGAGCGCACGGCCGTCATCATCGTCGGCGCCGTCCTGGCGGCCGAGAACTTCCCCGGCAGCCACCTGTACTCGGCGGCCCGCCCCCGCTGAGGGTCAGGGGCCGGCGCGGCCGACGATCGTGCCCGCGCGGTCGATGACGATGACGTCGACCGCGACGGGGGCTCCGCGCAGGACGTCCAGGGCGGTGGCGCGGGCGCGGGCCGCCACGAGGTCGCCCAGTGGAACGCCCGCGCGCTGGCAGATCTGGAGCGCGTCGAGGGCGGTGTTGGCGTGCCGGACGCGTTCGGCGGTGCCGGGGTCGGCGACCATCGAGGCGAGGACCGCGAAGTCGACCTGCGAGCGCTTGGAATGCAGGTCGAGGTGCCCGGCGGCGAGCTTGGCGAGCTTGCCGACGCCGCCCGCGACCGTCAGCATCGGCACCGGGTGGCGGCGCAGGTACTTCAGCACGGCGCCCGCGAAGTCGCCCATGTCGAGCAGCGCGTCCTCGGGCAGGCCGTGCAGTTCGGCGGCGGCCTTCTCCGACGTGCTGCCCGTCGCCGCCGCCACGTGGAGGCGCCCGGCGGCGCGCGCGACGTCCACGCCGCGCCGGATGCTGTCGATCCACGCCGAGCACGAGTACGGGACGACGATGCCCGTCGTGCCGAGGATCGACAGCCCCCCGAGGATGCCGAGGCGCGGGTTCCAGGTCTGGCGGGCCAGTTCGGCACCGTCGTCCACGGAGATCTCCACGATCGCGTCGGCGCCGCCGAGGACCTCGCGCATCATCGCCCGGGGCACCGGGTTGATCGCGGGCTCCCCCACCTCCAGCGGCAGGCCGGGACGGGTGACGGTGCCGACGCCGGGGCCCGCGCGGAACACCACGCCGGTGCCGGGCGCGCCGGGGCGGACGGTCGAGCGGACCAGCGCGCCGTGCGTGACGTCCGGGTCGTCTCCGGCGTCCTTGACGATGCCTGCGGTCGCGTACCCGTCGCCGAGCTCCTCCACGGCGAGGGCGAACGCGGGGCGCTGCCCGCGCGGCAGCGTGATCTCGACCGGGTCGGGGAACTCGCCGGTGAGCAGCGCGGCGTGCGCGGCCTTGGTCGCGGCCGTCGCGCAGGCGCCGGTCGTCCACCCGTGCCGCAACCCTCCCGCTCCCGGGCCGCTCACGCCTCTACCATGCCCTCGTGACCATGCGTGTACTGCTGCTGGGCGGCACCGGCGAGGCCCGCGCGCTGGCCGGGCGGCTGGCGGCCGACCCGTCCCGCGAGGTGATCAGCTCCCTGGCGGGGCGCACCGCCGCGCCCGAGCCGCCGCCGGGACGCGTCCGCGTCGGCGGCTTCGGCGGGCCGGACGGCCTCACGGCCTGGCTGCGCGCCGAGCGCGTCGACGCGGTCATCGACGCGACGCACCCGTTCGCGGCGCTGATGACCGCGTCCGCCGTGGTGGCGGCCGGGCGCACGGGCGTCCCGCTGCTGGTGCTGCGCCGCCCCGGCTGGACGCCGCGGGAGGGCGACGACTGGCGGCGCGTCCCCTCGCTGCGGGCCGCCGCCGCGAACCTGCCCGGCGAGCGGGTGTTCCTGACGACCGGCCGCAAGAACCTCGCCGCGTTCGCCGGGGACGCGCGCCGCTGGTTCCTCGTGCGCTCGGTCGACCCGCCCGAACCGCCGGTGCCGCCGCGGATGGAGACCGTCCTCGCCCGGGGGCCGTTCACCGTGGAGGACGAACTGGAGCTGATGCGCGGCCACGCCGTCGACACGCTCGTCACCAAGGACAGCGGCGGCGCGATGACGGCGGCCAAGCTCACCGCCGCGCGGACGCTCGGGCTGCCGGTCGTGATGGTCGACCGCCCGCCCGCGCCCGAGGGCGTCCCCGTCGCCGGGTCGGTCGAGGAGGCGGTCGACTGGCTGGCCGGTCACGGGTAGCGGCGCGGGGTGTAGACGGCCGGGCCGTCCCCGCGCTCGGCCCACCGCGTCTTGGACGAGCCGACGAGCAGCAGGCAGCGCATGTCGACGCCGTCCGCGCCGAGGTCGTCGAGCCGGATCACCCGGACGCTCTCCTCGGGGCCGCCGACGTCGCGTCCGATGACGACCGGGGTGTCCGGGGAGCGGTGCGCGAGCAGGACGTCGCGGGCCTTGGCGACCTGCGCGGTCCGGGTCCGCGACGCCGGGTTGTAGATCGCGATGACGAGGTCGGCCGCGGCGGCGGCCGACAGCCGCGCCTCGATGACGTCCCACGGCTTGAGCCGGTCCGACAGCGACAGCACGCAGTAGTCGTGCCCGAGCGGCGCGCCGACCCGGGACGCGACCGCGTTCGCGGCGGTCAGGCCGGGCAGCACCCGCACCGGGACGTCCCGCCACCGCTCCCCCGCCGCCACCTCCAGCACGGCGGCGGCCATCGCGAACACGCCCGGGTCGCCGGAGGAGACGACCGCGACCCGCCGCCCGCGCTCGGCCAGCGCCAGCGCGAACTCCGCGCGCTCCTCCTCCACCCGGTTGTCGGAGGCGTGCCGGGCCTGCCGGGGGTTGGCGGGCACGCGCGCCAGGTAGGGGGCGTAGCCGACCAGGTCGTCGGCGGCGGCGAGGACGTCCTGCGCCTCGGGCGTCAGCCACCCGCGCCCGGCCGGGCCGAGGCCGACGACCGCGACCTCCCCGGTGCGGGGCGCGGCGCGCTCGGGCAGGCTGCGGCGCGTCTGCTCGTGGACGCGGCTCGGCAGCACCGCGACGGAGAAGTAGGGGACGGTGGCCGGGTCCACGTCCGCGAGCGGCAGCGCGCGCTGCTCCTCGGTCGTGGCGCGCTCGACGTACCAGGCGTCGTTCAGGCGCCCCGCCCGGTCGAGGGCCTGCCGGACGTTGCCGAACGTCCGCCCGAGCTTGAGGATCGCGGCGGAGTCGGTCGCGGCGAGGCGTTCGGCCAGCACGTCCGGCGGCAGCGTCCCCGGCAGGACGGTCAGCACCTCGTCGCGCTCCACCAGCGGCCGCCCCAGCTCGGCGGACGCGCCGCTCACCGACGTCACGCCCGGCACCACCGTCGTCGGATAGCGCCCGTCGAGCCGCTTGTGCAGGTGCATGTAGGAGCCGTAGAAGAACGGGTCGCCCTCGCAGAGCACCACGACGTCGCGTCCGGCGTCCAGGTGCTCGGCCAGCCGCTCCGCGCACCGCGCGTAGAACTCCTCCAGCACCCCCCGGTAGTCGCCGGTCGCCTCGGTCGTGACCGGGTAGACCAGCGCCTCCTCGATCTGCCCCTCCCGCAGGTGCTCGCGCGCGATGGACCGGGCGATGCTGCGCCCGTGCCGTGCCGAGTGGTAGGCGACCACGTCCGCGGCGCCGATGAGCCGGGCCGCCTTCAGCGTGATCAGCTCGGGGTCGCCGGGGCCGAGCCCGACCCCGTACAGGTGTCCGGTCATCACTCTTCCTCGCTGGCGATGGCGTTGACCGCGGCGGCGGTCATGGCGCTGCCGCCCCGCCTCCCGCGCACGACCAGGTAGGGCAGACCCGACGCGGCCAGCGCCTCCTTCGACTCCGCCGCGCCGATGAACCCGACCGGGATCCCGAGCACCGCCGCCGGGACGCCCGCCCCGTCCCGGACCATCTCCAGCAGCCGGAACAGCGCCGTCGGCGCGTTGCCGACCGCCACCACCGACCCGGCGAGGCGGTCGCGCCACAGCTCCAGCGCGGCGGCGCTGCGGGTGGTGCCCAGCTCGCGCGCCAGTCCGGGGACACGCGGGTCGCCGAGCGTGCAGACGACGTCATTGTCCTTCGGCAGCCGCCTGCGCGTCACCCCCGCGGCCACCATCATCGCGTCGCACAGGACGGGCCGCCCGTCCAGCAGCGCGGCGCGCGCCGCCGCGACGACGCCGGGCGCGTGGTCCAGGTCGTCCACCAGGTCCGTCATCCCGCACGCGTGGATCATCCGGACGGCGACCCGGGCGACGTCGGCGGGCAGCCCCGCGAGGTCCGCCTCCGCCCTGATGGTCGCGAACGACCGCCGGTAGATCTCCGCTCCGTCGCGGACGTAGTCGATCACTCGCTCCTCCGTGTCGCGGCGACGGCCGCCGCCGTCGCCGCCAGATCCTCCGGCCGTGCCCGCACCGCGTCGCCCAGCCGCACCTCGTACCCGCCCGGCCCCGCCACGACCGCCACATGCCGGTCGGCCGGTCGCCCGCACTGCCGCTCGCAGCCCGACCAGTGGACGGGCAGGCCGCCCTGTGCACGGCGGGCGCGGGCCGCGTCGGCGCGGACGTCGGTCAGCGACCTGGCGCAGCCCGGCCGCCCGGCGCAGGAGGTCAGCCCCTCCCACTCCGGCGCGGTGACCAGGCCAGGGAAGTCTGGCATGTCCGGAAGGTCCGGAAGCACGACCCCCCGCCACGGCGTGACAATGATCTCCTCGACGCCCCGGAGCGGCGCGGGGTCGAGCCGTCCGAGCGGGACGAGGCCGGAGAACGCCCTCCGCCCGTCCCGCTGGGGGATCTCGCCGAGCGGCGTCCGTCGCGGCACCGCCGGAACCGGCACGGGCTCCTCGCGCCCGCCGGGCAGCGGCAGGCCGCCGGGCAGCTCGGCCACCCGCCACTCCTGCGTCCGGACGCGCAGGAACGCGCGCGCCGCGTCCAGCACGAGCCCGACCGCGTCCTCGGGGCGGACCCGGAGACCGCTGTCGGCACCGGCCAGGACGAGCGCCAGCCGGTCCGGGCCGAGCGCGTAGAGGCCGACGTCGCCGCGCATCGCGACCACGTCGCCGCGGCCGTCGTCGAGCGTGAACAGGAACCGCCCGGACAGCTCCGCCAGCGCGGGATCGGCGCACAGCCCGGCGTCCAGCTCCGCGACGAGGGGGCGGACGTCGAGCAGCCCGGCGCCGTCCCGTCCGGTGAGCACGCTCGCGGCGATGTTGCGGACCCGCTCGTGCGTCGCGGACGGCAGCAGCCCCGCCGCGCGCAGCCGCGCCGCGAGGTCGCGTTCCGCCCCGTCCGCGAGCCCTCTGATCTGCACGTTCGCCCGCGAGGTCAGCTCAAGGAACCCGTCCCCGAGATCGGCGGCGGCGTCCGCGAGCACGGCGAGCCGCGCCCCGCTCACCGCCCCGCCGGGCAACCGGACCCGCGCGAGCCCTCCGTCGGCGGCGGCATGTACCCGCAGAGCCCCCGGACACCCGTCCGCCCCTGACCGCATGCCCGGATCCTAACCCCGCATCACCGCCGCCCCCCTCAGTGCTGGGCGGACGACGCGGAGGCGCACGACAGGGGAGCGCCCCAGTCCGCCAAGTAGAGCCCGTCGACCACCCGGCCGAACGGGTCGACGCCGCCGAGACAGGCGTGCGGGGGCGGGTCGCGGAGGGCGGAGCGGAAGGTCAAAGTGAAACCCCTCTCCGGCGACTCCGTCCAGGTGACGCGCATGCCCCTGCCCTCGGCGAAGGTGAAGTGGGCGGTCGCGGGCGGCGCGCCCCGCCTCATCGTGCCGTCGCCGGTCCGCCCGTCCGGCCGCATGACGGCGCCGGTCAGCCTCGACCCGTCCGGCGCGCGGAACAGGACGCGCCCTGCCCGCAGGTCGGCCCCGCCGGCGCCGGTGTCGAGCGCCCGGACGGTGGCGTGCTCGATGACGGTCCCGACCTGCCCGTAGCGCGCTTCCTCCCGCTTCCCGCCCACGTCACCGAGGGTGTACCCGACGGTACGGCTGTCGGCCGCCCAGATGATCTCACCGAGCACCGTCCCGCCGGACGCGCCCCACGTGCGGCGCCGCCCCGAACCGAGGTCGAGCACGGTGAGCGCCGATCGCGGCGGATCCGCCGGCCGCGGCCTCGCGCCGCACGCGGCGGAGGCGAAGGCGAGACGGCGCCCGTCGGGACTCATCGCGAGACCCGCCACCAGGCCCGGAACCGCGCCGCCCCGCACCGGTTCGAGCCCGGTCACGTGCCCGGCGCGGGTCAACCGGAAGCGGTGCAGGCGCGTCTCGCACCCCGATGACGAGGCCGCGACGAACGCTCCTCCCGGCCCCGCGATGATCTCCCTCGCCGCACCGGTGGACGGAGGCGGCCGCTCGACGTCGGCCACCCGCGTGCGGTGATCGGCCGTGAACGCGTCCACCCGGACCCACGGACCGGAGCCGCGAACCGCCGACTCCACGTTGACCCGGCCCACGGTCACCATGAACAACGGCGCCCGCTCACCGCCGTACGAGCCACGCTCCACCCGAAGCGCCACCCCGCCGACAGACGCGGCGACCAGCACGGCCAGCACGACCGGCGCCGCCCACCGCCGCACCCACCAGAACCCCGGCTCCACGTCCATGATCAGTAGACTAGGGCGGCCCGGCAGAGGCCGAGCCTGTCCTGCGCCGAGTACACCCCTTCAGGCGCCCGGCCGAAGGCGTCGATGCCGTTCAGACAGGCGTAGCGCGCCGTGTCGTCCCCCGTAACGGCGACCCCGATCCCCACGTTCGGCTTGGACTGCCACGTCTCGGTGACGCGCATCGGCTCACCCTCGGTGAAGCCGAAGAGGATGGTGGTCTGGGTCGTCCGGTCGGCCTTGTGGGCGAGGCCGTAGCCGGTGCGCCCGTCCGGGGCCATCATGACGAAGCTGATCCGCCCCGCGTCGGCGGGCGGACGGAACAGGACGCGGCCGCCCCGCAGATCGGTTCCCGCGTCGCCGGTGTCGAGCGCGCGGACGACGAGGTTCCGGATCGTCCCCGCCGGGACATCGCCCAGCGTGTAGCCGACCGTCCGGCTGTCGCGGGCCCACACGATCTCGCCGATGATCGACCCCTCGGGCGCGTCCCAGCCGCGCCGCCGCCCACTGCCGAGATCCACGACGGTCAACACGGCGCGCGGCCGGGACGCCGGTCTCAACCCGCCTTCGCAAGGCGCCGTGGCGAAGGCGGCGCGGCGTCCGTCCGGGCTTATCGCCAGGCCGGCGAGGAGCCCCGGGACGGCGTCTCCCGCCACCGGCGCGAGACCGGTCACATGCCCGTCGCCGGTGAGCCGGAACCGGTGAAGCCGCGACTCGCACGGCTCGGCGCGGGACGAGGCGACGAGGAACGTCCCACCCGGCCCAGCTCGGATCTCCCGCGCCTCGCCCACAGCAGGGGGCGGCTCGACCGCGTCGACGAACCCCGGCCAGTAGCGCCCAGGCCGATGCACCTGGAACCACACCCCGGGCTCACCCCCGGCGTCATGCCCGACCGTGACCTCGAAACGAGGCGTGCGGTACGCCGTCGAATCCGACTTCTGGGCGGGTGTGTCATCCACCAGCAGCCCCGTCACGGCGATGGACGCGGCGACCAGCACGGCCAGCACGACCGGGGCCGCCCAGCGGCGTAACCGCCAGGACGCCGGTTCCCTTTCCTGGATCTCCATCATCCGATGATCATGCCGTTTCCGGGCGGTGCGCCGTGCTCGTTCGCCGTACTCGTCCCGCGACGGGTTAAGGTGAGCCTGGCGACGTGTGGAGGAAGCCGGTGCGAATCCGGCGCGGTCCCGCCACTGTCACCGGGGAGCGGACCCCAGCGAAGGCCACCGTGCGAGCGGGAAGGCCGGGGCGAGCGCCGATCCGGGAGCCAGGAGACTCCGGTCGCCGCCGTTTCAGCCTGCGATTCGGGGCGAGGACCCCGGGTGAGGACGCGATCCGCCGTGATCTTGCTGCTGTCCACCTCGGACACCGACCTGCTCAGTGCGCGTGCCAGTGGCGCGGACTTCCGGCTCGCCAACCCGGCGCGCACCGGGGTGGACGACCTCCCGGGCCTCGTCGAGGGCGTCGACCTCGTCGTCGTGCGGCTCCTCGGGGGGCGGCGCGCCTGGGAGGAGGGGCTCGACGCGCTGCTCGCCGGGCCGCGCCCGGTGGTGGTGCTGAGCGGGGAGCAGTCCCCCGACGCCGAGCTGATGGGGCTGTCGACCGTCCCGGCGGGCGTCAGCGCGGAGGCGCACGCCTACCTCGCCTACGGCGGGCCCGGGAACCTCGCGGAGCTGTTCCGGTTCCTCTCCGACACCGTCCTGCTGACGGGGTTCGGTTTCGGCCCGCCCACCGCGACGCCCACCTGGGGTGTGCTGGAACGCGAAAGCGCCGGGCGGGACGGTGCCCCCGTCGTCGGCGTCCTGTACTACCGCGCCCACCATCTCGCGGGGAACACCGCGTTCGTCGAGGCGCTGTGCGAGGCGATCGAGGACGCGGGCGGGCGGGCCCTCCCGGTGTTCTGCGCGTCGCTGCGGACGGCCGAGGCCGACCTGCTGGAGACCCTCGGACGCGCCGACGCGCTCGTCGTCACCGTCCTCGCGGCGGGCGGGACGCGGCCGGCCACGGCGGGCGCGGGCGGCGACGACGAGGCGTGGGACGTGGGGGCGCTCGCCGGTCTGGACGTGCCGATCCTGCAAGGGCTGTGCCTCACCGGGGAGCGGACCGCGTGGCAGGAGAGCGACGACGGGCTGTCCCCGCTGGACACGGCCACGCAGGTCGCCGTGCCCGAGTTCGACGGGCGGATCATCACGGTCCCGTTCTCGTTCAAGGAGACCGACGAGGACGGGCTCAGCGTCTACGTCGCCGACCCCGAGCGCGCGGCGCGGGTCGCGGGGATCGCCGTCCGGCACGCGGCGCTGCGGCACGTCCCGGCCGGGGAGAAGCGGGTCGCGCTGATGCTGTCGGCCTACCCGACCAAGCACGCGCGCATCGGCAACGCGGTCGGGCTGGACACGCCCGCCAGCGTCGTCGCGCTGCTCGACGCGATGCGCGGGCGCGGCTACGACGTCGGCGACGACCTGCCCGGCGAGGGCGACGCGCTCATGCACGCGCTGATCGCGGCGGGCGGGCAGGACCCCGACTGGCTGACCGAGGCGCAGCTCACCGGCAACCCCGTCCGCATCCCGGCGGGCAGGTACACGGCCTGGTACGCGACGCTCCCGGAGGATCTGCGCGCGGGTGTCGAACGGCAGTGGGGCCCGCCGCCCGGCGAGCTGTTCGTCGACGACTCGGGCGGCGAACCGGAGATCGTGCTCGCGGCGCTGCGGTCGGGGAACGTGGTGCTGATCGTCCAGCCGCCGCGCGGGTTCGGCGAGAACCCGGTCGCGATCTACCACGACCCGGACCTGCCGCCCAGCCACCACTACCTGGCCGCCTACCGGTGGATCGCCGACGAGTTCGGCGCGCACGCGGTCGTCCACGTCGGCAAGCACGGCAACCTGGAGTGGCTGCCCGGCAAGTCCGCCGGGATGTCGGCCTCGTGCGGCCCGGACGCGGCGATCGGCGACCTGCCACTGATCTACCCGTTCCTCGTGAACGACCCCGGCGAGGGGACGCAGGCCAAGCGGCGCGCGCACGCGACGCTGGTCGACCATTTGATCCCGCCGATGGCGCGCGCGGAGAGCTACGGCGACATCGCCCGGCTCGAACAGCTCCTGGACGAGCACGCCAACATCGCCGCGCTGGACCCGGCGAAGCTCCCGGCGATCCGCGCGCAGATCTGGACGCTGATCCAGGCGGCGCGGCTCGACCACGACCTCGGCCTGGACGACCGCCCGCACGACGCGGAGTTCGACGACTTCCTCCTGCACGTGGACGGCTGGCTGTGCGAGGTGAAGGACGTCCAGATCCGCGACGGGCTGCACGTGCTCGGCGCCGCGCCCGAGGGCGACACGCGCGTCGACCTGGTGCTGGCGATGCTGCGGGCCCGGCAGATGTGGGGCGGGTCGGTGTCGCTGCCCGGCCTGCGCGAGGCCCTCGGGCTGGACGTGGACAGCACGGTCCGGCAGGACGTCGACGCCATCGAGGAGCGGGCGCGGGCGCTGGTCGCCGCGATGGAGGAACGCGGCTGGGACCCGTCGGCGGCCGGGGAGCTCGCGGACGGGCAGGTCGCGGAGATCCTGCGGTTCGCCGCGTCCGAGATCGTGCCCCGGCTCGCCCGCACGGCCGACGAGATCGGGAACGTGCTGCACGCGCTGGAGGGCGGCTACGTCCCGGCCGGGCCGAGCGGCTCGCCGCTGCGCGGGCTCGTCAACGTCCTGCCGACGGGGCGGAACTTCTACTCGGTCGACCCGAAGGCCGTCCCGAGCCGCCTCGCCTACGAGACCGGCCGCGCGATGGCCGACTCGCTGCTCGCCCGCTACCGCGAGGACACCGGCGAGTGGCCGCGCTCGGTCGGCCTGTCGGTGTGGGGCACCAGCGCGATGCGCACCTCCGGCGACGACATCGCCGAGGTGCTCGCGCTGCTCGGCGTCCGGCCGGTGTGGGACGAGGCGTCCCGCCGCGTGACCGGCCTGGAGCCCGTCCCGCTGGAGGAGCTGGGCCGCCCGCGCGTCGATGTCACGATCCGGATCAGCGGGTTCTTCCGCGACGCGTTCCCGCACGCGGTGACCATGCTCGATGATGCCGTCCGGCTCGCGGCGGGCCTGGACGAGCCCGACGAGGACAACCACGTCCGCGCCCACGTCCGCGCCGACCGGGAGGCGCACGGCGACGAGCGGCGCGCGACCCTGCGGGTGTTCGGGTCGCGGCCCGGCGCGTACGGGGCGGGGATCCTCCCGCTGATCGACAGCCGCAACTGGCGCGACGACTCCGACCTCGCGGAGGTGTACGCGGTGTGGGGCGGCTACGCCTACGGCCGCGGCCTCGACGGCGTGCCCGCGCGCGGCGACATGGAGAACGCCTACCGGCGGATCAGCGTGGCGGCCAAGAACACCGACACGCGCGAGCACGACATCGCCGACTCCGACGACTACTTCCAGTACCACGGCGGCATGATCGCGACCGTGCGGGCGCTCACCGGCAAGGCGCCGAGGGCCTACATCGGCGACAGCACCCGACCCGACGCCGTCCGCACCCGCACGCTGGACGAGGAGACGTCCCGGGTGTTCCGCGCCCGCGTCGTCAACCCGCGCTGGCTGGCGGCGATGCGCCGGCACGGCTACAAGGGCGCGTTCGAGCTGGCCGCGACCGTCGACTACCTGTTCGGCTACGACGCGACCGCCGGGGTCGTCGCCGACTGGATGTATGAGAAGCTCGCGCACACCTACGCGCTGGACGAGGAGAACCAGAGGTTCTTCAACGAGTCCAACCCGTGGGCCCTGCACGGCATCACCGAGCGCCTGCTGGAGGCGGCCGACCGGGGCATGTGGGAGCACCCCGACCAGGACACCCTGGACGCCCTCAAGCGCCTCTACCTCGAAGTCGAGGGCGACCTCGAAGAGGACTGACCGCCCGCGTCAGCCCATGTAGGCGGCGATCGTGCGCTCCGCGCAGGCGCGGGCGAGCGCGGCGTCGCCGTCGGCGGCCGCGTGGGCCTCGCCCCACGCGGCCCCGCTGAGCCGCATGAACTCCTTGCCCTCGGCGGTTCCGGGCCAGTCCGTCCCGATCGGGAGCGGGGCCCCGCCCGACGCCAGGTGCAGCGCCAGGCCGAGGACGCTGAGGTCCCAGCCGATGCCGACGGCGCCGGGGCCGAACTCCTCCCAGCGGTCGTCGACGTGGGCGATGTGCTCCAGCTCGAACCGCGTCCGGCCGCCCGGCTCGGGCGCCAGCCGCACCTCGATCCAGCTCACCTGGCCGCCGAACTCCCAGGTCGCGGCGAACCCCTTGGGCGGGTCGCAGCGCTCGATCGTCCCGCCCGCGTTGCCGTCGAGCTGGTAGTGGCCGCCGAGCCGCAGCTCGCCCGAGACGGGCAGGAACCAGCGCGGGATGCGCTCGGCGTTGGTGCAGGCGTCCCACACCTCCTCGACCGCGGCGTCGTAGCTCTGGCTGATCGTGGCGGTGCGGGCGGTGCCCGCCTCCAGCACCCGGTCGCCGACCCGGCGCCGAACGGCGTTGATCTGCTCGGTCACTTCGATCATCATTCGCTCCCTGGTGGTCGTCGCGCGCGCCTGCCCCGGGCCAGTTCGGTCCCGAGCGCGTCCAGGCGCGGGGCCCAGTACCGGCGGAAGCGGTCGAGCCAGGCGTCGACCTCCCGCAGCGGCGCCGCGTCGACCGCGTAGAGGCGGCGCGTGCCCTCGGCGCGCACCACCGCGAACCCCGCCTCGCGCAGCACCCGCAGGTGCTGCGACACGGCGGGCTGCGAGATCCCGAACTCCTCCTGGATGACCGCCGACACCTCGCCCGAGGAGCGCTCGCCGTCCGCGAGCACCTCCAGGATCCGGCGCCTGACCGGGTCGCCCAGCACATCGAAGGCGTGCACGGCGACCAAGGTACAGCGTCTGCTTATATAAGTCACGTCTGAAATTAGGAGGCCCCGGACGGCCATCGCGTAGGCGTGGAACCTCAGGCCGGGGATCTTCTCGATCCGGCGGGAGGTGCGGCCCCGCCGGCAGCCGCGCGAGCTCGCGGAACCGGTCGACGCCGCGCAGGCCGGGGACGAACGGAAAGGTGCCGCTCCGCTCCCCCGCCGCGGCCGCCACCGGGCACGCGGGCCCTGGACGTCGCGGCGGCCTCGGTCGTCCATCGCGAGGCCCGGCACGCGGCCTGGGCCTCACCGTGGACCTCTAGCCCCCGCCCGCCAGCAGTTCCGCGAAGGGGACCGGGTCCTCGTAGGGGTCGCTCTTGGCGGCGGCGGGACGCGCCTCGATCAGGGCGGCCAGCTCCGCGCCCGCGCGGGCGATCCGGTCGGCGAGGTCGCTCTGGGCGGCGCCCGCGCCCCAGTCCTCGGGCGCCGCGTACACGGCGGTCGGGACGGGCGCGGCCCGCAGGTAGGCGAACAGCGGGCGCATCGCGTGGTCGATCGCGAGCGAGTGCCGCGCGGTGCCGCCGGTCGCGCCGAGCAGCACCGGCCTCCCCTCCAGCGCGCCCGGTTCGAGGACGTCGAAGAACGTCTTGAACAGGCCGCTGTAGGTGGCGTTGAAGACGGGCGTGACGGCGATCAGGCCGTCCGCGCCGGTCACGGCCTCGACGGCGGCGCGGAACGGCCCCGACGGGAAGCCGGTGAGCGCCGCGTCGACGATCGCGTGCGCGTGGTCGCGCAGCTCGACGTGCTCGACGGGGAGGTCGCGGCCGAGCGCGGCGGTGGTCGCGGCGGCGAGCCGGTCGGCGAGCAGGCGGGTGGACGAGGGCTGCCCGAGCCCGGCGGAGACGACGGCGAGCCCGCTCATCGGACGACCTCCTCACCGGTCCGCTTCGCGGCGGCCAGGGACGCGTGCGTCGGCGCGGTCGCCGGGACGTGCGCCGGACGCAGCGCCTCGAACTCCTTGCGCAGCACCGGAACGACCTCCTCGCCCAGCATGTCGACCTGCTCCAGGACGGTCTTCAGCGGCAGGCCCGCGTGGTCGATCAGGAAGAGCTGCCGCTGGTAGTCGCCGAAGTAGTCGCGGAACGTCAGCGTCTTCTCGATCACCTGCTCCGGGCTGCCCACCGTCAGCGGCGTCTCGGCGGTGAACTCCTCCAGCGAGGGCCCGTGCCCGTACACCGGCGCGTTGTCGAAGTAGGGGCGGAACTCCCGGACGGCGTCCTGCGAGTTGCGCCGCATGAACACCTGCCCGCCCAGGCCCACGATCGCCTGGTCGGCGGCGCCGTGCCCGTAGTGCTCGTAGCGGCGCCGGTAGAGCGCGATGAGGCGCTGGAAGTGCTCCTTCGGCCAGAAGATGTGGTTGGCGAAGAAGCCGTCGCCGTAGTAGGCGGCCTGCTCGGCGATCTCGGGGCTGCGGATCGAGCCGTGCCAGACGAAGGGCGGCACGCCGTCCAGCGGGCGCGGCGTCGAGGTGAACGCCTGGAGCGGGGTGCGGTGCTCGCCCTGCCAGTCGACGACGTCCTCGCGCCAGAGCCGGTGGAGGAGGTTGTAGTTCTCGATGGCGAGCGCGATGCCGTCCCGGATGTCCTTGCCGAACCACGGATAGACGGGGCCGGTGTTGCCGCGTCCCATCATCAGGTCGACCCGGCCGTCGGCCAGGTGCTGGAGCATCGCGAAGTCCTCGGCGATCTTCACCGGGTCGTTGGTGGTGATCAGCGTGGTCGCGGTGGACAGGATCAGCCGCTCGGTCCGGGCCGCGATGTAGCCGAGCATGGTCGTCGGCGAGGACGGCACGAACGGCGGGTTGTGGTGTTCGCCGGTGGCGAACACGTCCAGCCCGGCCTGCTCGGCCCGCTCCGCGATCGCGACCATGGCCTTGATCCGCTCCGCCTCGGACGGCGCGCGCCCGGTCGTCGGGTCCGGGGTGACGTCGCCGACCGAGAAGATCCCGAACTGCATGCCGGCCTCCAAGGTAGTAGAAACTTCAATCGACCTACCGGAACCGCATCATCACCCACGCTATTCCACCCGGTCAGACCCCTGTGCCCCCGGCGGTCAGGCGACCGCGCGGGCGAGGGAGTCGACCAGCCAGATGTGCGCGCCGCCGCCGTTGACGCGCTCGCCCGTGACCGCGCCGTAGAGCGTCCAGTACCGGCGCATGCGGGGATCGGCGTCCACGGAGGTGCCGGCGAACAGCGCGCGACGGAACTCCGGGGTGTCGCGCTCGCCGCGCGCGAACGCGTGCGCGTCCACGTAGACGTCCAGTTCGGGGCCGGGGCGCGGCTCCTCCCCGGCGGCGACCTTCGGCAGCGCCAACCGGACCGCCGCCGACATGCCGCTCAGCAGCGTCCGCTCGTCCCGGACCTCCGCGGCGTTGGCGCGCCCGCGCGCGAGCATCCGGCGGAGCAGCGAGCGGTCCCCGACCAGCGCGACCATCTCGGCGTAGGCGAGCACCTGCCCCGGCGTCGGGACCTCGGGCGGCGGCGGGACGCTCATGTCCACGAACGAGAACTCGATCTCGGGCGAGACCGGCGCCAGCACGAGCCGCCGCCAGAACCCCGCGAGGACGTCCCGGGCGGCGGGGCCGTCCTCGACGGCGGCCAGCAGTTCCAGCCGCGCGGCCCGCTCGGCCGGGCCCGCCTCCTCGACCGCGCGCAGCGCCGCGCGGCGCCAGGCGAGCGCGGCCAGCTCGACGTCCATCGCGGCCCGCTCGGCGGCGGCCGCGTCGCCGACCGACCGCTCCCCGCGCAGCACGGACGCGATCGCGGGCAGCCCCAGGCCGAGGCCCCGCAGCCGCCGGACGAGCCGGAGCCGCTCCACGGCGGCGGGCCCGAACCGCCGGTGCCCGCCCGCGCTGCGCGCCGGTTCGAGGAGGCCCTCGTCGCAGTAGAACCGGATCGTCCGGACGGGCACGCCGGTCACGGCCGCCAGGTCGCCGATCCCCAGCGCCTCCGCTGTGGCGTGCGTCACATCCACTTGAACCTCCACCCGGGTGGAACTCCTACGTTACGGGCGCGCCCGGAGGACGGGGCACCCGGATGAGAGGACACCGACATGAGGACACCGGAACCCGCACGGCTCGCCGAGGGGCTGCGCGCGCACACCGCCGCGCTGGCCGAGGCCGTCACGGGGGCCGACCCGGCGGCGCCCGTGCCGACCTGCCCCGAGTGGCGCCTGCGCGACCTCGTCGGGCACGTCGGCCAGGCGCACCGCTGGACGACGGCCCTGGTGCGGACGGGCGCGGCCGACGCCGTGCCCGACCCGGCCGACGCCGACCCCGGCCCGCCCGACGTCTGGCGCGGCTGGCTGAACGAGGGCGCCGAGGATCTGGCCAAGGCCGCCGAGGACGTGGGCCCCGAGACGGTCGTGCGCGCCTTCGTCGGCCCGCTGCCGGTGGCGTTCTGGCTGCGGCGGATGGCGCACGAGACGGCCGTCCACCACGCGGACGCGGCGCTCGCCACCGGCGCGGCGTTCACGATCGCGCCCGACCTCGCCTCCGACGCGATCCGCGAGGCACTGGAGTTCATGGCCTCGCCCGTCGCGGAGGACCTCAGGCCGGGGCTGGCCGCCCTGCGCGGGCAGGACCAGAGCATCCACCTGGACCCCGAGGACATGGACAACCCGGGGTGGCTGATCACCCGGACGCCGGAGGGCCCGCGCTGGGACCACGCGGACGGCGAGACCGCGGACGTCTCGCTGGGCGCGCCCGTCCGGGACCTGCTGCTGGTGTTCACCCGGCGGCTCCCCCTGGAGGACGCCGACGCGGTGGTCACCGGGGAGCGGGCCCTGCTCGACCACTGGCTGGCCTGCACCGCGTTCTGACGCGCCGGGGCGCCTCGGGCTAGGGTCGGCCCATGGTGACGCCCGTGCAACCGCCGCCCGAACCGTCCAACAAGCTGACCGACCCGCGCGAGCTGCTCGCCGGCTACCTCGACTTCTACCGGGACGCGCTGCTGCGCAAGCTGGACGGGATGCCCGAGGCGGCGCTGCGCGCGAGCGCGCTGCCGTCCGGGTGGACGCCGCTGGAGCTGCTCAAGCACCTGACCTACGTCGAGGTCCGGTGGCTGCGCTGGGGCTTCGCGGCGGAGGAGATCGCCGTGCCCTACGGCGAGTTCGGGCCGGACGACCGCTGGCACGTGGGCGAGGAGGAGACCCTCGACGAGCTGAGGGCCGCCTTCCTCGACACGTGCGAGCGGTCCCGCCGGATCGTCGGCGCGGCCCGGCTGGAGGACTTCGCGGCGGAGGGCGGGCGGTTCGACGAGCCGGGTCAGGAGCCATCGCTGATCTGGATCCTGTTCCACGTCCTGCAGGAGTACGCGCGCCATCTCGGCCACCTGGACGTCGTGCGCGAACTGGCGGATGGGACGATCGGCGAGTAGCGCCGCCCCCCGCACAGCTCAGGAGGAGACATTTTGAGCCGATCCCCGAACGCCCCCGGTTCACTGCGCGACGACGCCGCCGCGCTCCACGACGACCTCGCCCGGCTGCGCCTCGACCTGCACCGGGAGCCCGAACTCGGTCTCGACCTGCCGCGCACGCAGGAGAAGGTGCTCGCGGCGCTGGACGGCCTGCCGCTGGAGATCACCACCGGGAAGCGGCTGTCCTCGGTGACGGCGGTGCTGCGCGGCGCCCGGCCGGGGCCGACCGTGCTGCTGCGCGGCGACATGGACGCGCTGCCGGTCGCCGAGCGCGGCGACGCCGACACGATCTCGCGGGTCGACGGGCGGATGCACGCCTGCGGCCACGACCTGCACACCTCGATGCTGGCGGGCGCGGCGAAGCTGCTGTCGGCGCACCGCGACGACCTCGCGGGCGACGTCGTGTTCATGTTCCAGCCCGGTGAGGAGGGCCTCGGCGGCGCCCGCATCATGATCGAGGAGGGGGTGCTGGAGGCGTCCGGGGAGCGGCCGGTCGCCGCGTACGCGCTGCACGTGTTCTCCTCCGGGCTGCCGAACGGCGCCTTCTCCAGCCGGGGCGGGCCGATCATGGCCGCCGCCGACCGGCTGCGGGTGACGGTCCGCGGCGCGGGCGGCCACGGCTCCACGCCGCACCGTGCCAAGGACCCGCTGCCCGTCGCGGCCGAGATGGTCACCGCGCTCCAGACGATGGTGACCCGCGCGTTCGACGCGTTCGACCCCGTGGTCATCACGATCGGATCGTTCCACTCCGGGACGGTGGACAACGTCATCCCGGACGAGGCGTCCTTCTCCGGCACGGTCCGCTCGTTCTCGGCCGCCGCGCACGAGCGGCTGAAGGAGCGCACGGTCGCGCTGCTGGAGGGCCTGGCGCGGGCGCACGGCCTGGAGGCCGACGTCACCTACTTCGCCGACTACCCCGTCACGGTCAACGACGGCGGCGAGGCCGCGTTCGTCGCCGACACCGTCCGCGACGCCTACGGGGAGGACCGGTACGTCGCCGCGCCGCGTCCGATGCCCGCCTCCGAGGACTTCTCGTTCATCTGCAACGAGGTGCCGTCGGCGTTCATCGCGCTCGGCGCCTGCCCGCCCGGCCTCGACCCGGCCAGGGCCGCCTTCAACCACTCCCCCGAGGCCCGCTACGACGACGGGGTGCTGGCCGACGGCGCGGCCCTGTACGCCGAACTCGCCGCCCGCCGCCTGGCGGCCTCCCCGCCCCGCCCTTTCTGAGCAGCCCCTTCTGAGCAGCCCCTTCTGAGCAGCCCCTTCTGAGCAGCCCCTTCTGAGCAGCCTCTGCTGAGCCGCGCGGCCCGCGTCTAGGTCGGCTCCTGGACGAACCAGGTGCTGATCTGGGCGCGGGACGCGAAGCCCAGCTTGGACAGGATGTGCTCCAGGTGGGAGTCGACGGTGCGCTTGGCGATGACGAGGCGCTCGGCGATCTGCCGGTTGGTGAGGCCCTCGGCGACCAGCGCGGCGATCTCCCGCTCGCGCCGGGTCAGCGCCGCCGCCGTGGCGGACGCGGCGTCCGGCGCGGGCGGGAGCTCGCCCAGCGCCTCGGCCATCGCCGCGGGCATGGCGAGGCCCGCGCCGTCCCGCCGGGCGGCCTCGAAGGCGGCGTCGCCGAGCGCCTCGCGCGCCTGCCGCTGGTACAGCTCGCGCAGGACGGCGTGCTGCGGGCCGAACATCGAGGTGCCGGTGTAGTCGCGGGCCCAGTCGGCGGCGGCGAGCAGCCGGACGCCCGCCACCGCGTCCCCGAGGGAGACCAGGCAGCCGCCGACCATGTCCAGCGCGAGCGCGACGCCGAGCCGGTCGTCCATGTCGCGTTTCATGCGGAGCCCGGCGCGCAGGTCGGGCAGCGCGGCGCCGGCGTCGCCGCCGACGAGCGCGGCGAGGCCGCGCACGCACAGTCCGTAGGAGCGGCACCACTGCTCCCCCGCCGCCTCCATCGCGCGGACCACCTCGTCGGCGTGCGCGACGCCGGCGGCGCCGTCGCCCGCCATCGTCCGCGTCACGGCGAGGAACACGCCGGTGATCGGGACGAGCACGTCGGTGTTGCCGACCCGGCGGTGCAGGTCGCGTGCCTCCTCCAGCCGGGCGGTGGCCTCCTCCAGCTCGCCGCCGCACAGCGCCGCCACGCCCTCGGCGAGCCGGACGTAGCCGAGCCCGCGCGGGTCGTCGCCCGCGAGCGCGCGCGCCTCGGCGCGGCGCAGCAGGTCGCGGGCGGGCGGCAGGTCGGCCTGGAGCGCGGCGAGCACCCCGCCGAGCGCGAGCACCTCCGTCCACTCCGGGCCCGGGACCTGCTCGCGGCTCTCGATGACCCGCAGCGACCAGTGCCGCGCCTCGCCGGTCATGCCCTGCAGCGCGAACAGCCGGCCGAGCCCGAGCGTGACCCCGCAGAGCACGTCGCCCGGCGCCCGCCGCAGCCCGTAGTCGATCATGTCGCGGACGTTGGCCTGCTCGCGCCGGAACCAGGCCAGCCAGCCCGCCTGCGCGGCGCCGCCCAGCCCGCCCGCCGCCTCGCGGATCGCTCCGGCGAACCGGTCGAACGCGCGGGCGCGCATCGCCTCGGCGTCCCCCGCCTCCTCCAGCCGGTGCGCGCCGTACTCGCGCATGATGTCGAGCATGCGGTAGCGGACGGCGCCGTCCCGGTCGACGCGCAGCACGACCGACTTGTCGACCAGCCCGGCGACCACCTCGAAGACCCGGTCGGCGGGCAGCGCCTCGTCCGCGCAGACCTGCTCGGCGGTGTCGAGGTCGACGTCGGCGGCGAACACCGACAGCCGCGCCCACAGCAGCCGCTCGTCGGCCGAGCACAGCTCGTGGCTCCAGTCGATCGCGGCGCGCAGCGTCTGGTGCCGGGGCAGCCCGGAGCGGCGGCCGCGCACCTGGAGCAGGCGGCGGTCGAGCCGGTCGACGATCTGCTCCACCGACAGCGCCCGGAGCTGGACCGCGGCCAGCTCGATGGCCAGCGGGATGCCGTCCAGCCGGTGGCACAGCAGCGCCACGGCCGACCGGTTGCCGGGGGTGAGCGTCCAGCCGGGGACGACGGCGGCGGCCCGCTCGGCGAACAGCGTGACCGCGTCGCCGGGCAGGTCGGGGTCGTAGCGGCCGGGCTCGGGACGGGCGAGCGGCGCGACCACCAGCGTGTGCTCGCCGGGGATGTCGAGCGGCTGGCGGCTGGTCGCGATGATCCGCAGGCCGGCGGCGTTCTGCAGCAGCACCTCCGAGAGCATCGCGCACGCGTTCACGAGGTGCTCGCAGGTGTCGAGGACGAGCAGGAGCTCGCGGTC
The DNA here is from genome assembly GCF_009733595.1 of Actinomadura litoris. Classification (GTDB taxonomy): domain Bacteria; phylum Actinomycetota; class Actinomycetes; order Streptosporangiales; family Streptosporangiaceae; genus Spirillospora; species Spirillospora litoris. The sequence continues at coordinate 372,643 of NZ_WOFH01000008.1, forward strand.
CTCCAGGTGGTGGACGAGGGCGTCCAGCGCGGCGGCCGGGCTGTGGTCGGGCAGCCCGAGCGTCTCGCCGACGGTCTGGGTGAGCAGGCCGGGCTCGTGCAGCGCCGACAGGTCGACGAAGGCCACGCCGTCGCGGAAGGACCCCGCGAGCGAGGCCGCGGCGCGCAGCGACAGCCGCGTCTTGCCGACCCCGCCCGGCCCCATCAGCGTGACGAGCCGGCACCGGTCGAGGAGCCGTGCGATCTCCGACAGCTCCTCGCGGCGGCCGACGAAGCTGGTCAGCTCCGCGGGTGGCCGTCCCGAACGCAGTTCCAACCTCTTGATCGGTAACACCGCCGCCTCTGTTCGGTTCTCGCCGGCCCGTGGCCGGTACGCGTGGGACGACAGCCTGATCGTACCCGTACATGAACTGATCGCAACCGCTCCATTACACGGCGCGTCAGAACCGGTGGCCTACTCCGGCCCGCGCCGTCCGCGGCGGCGACGCGGGGACGGGAAGCGCGGGCAGGAACAACCGGCCGCTCACCGCCCCCCGGAGCGTCCGGTACCCGGCGACGACCCAGGCGGTGACGAGCAGCAGGTAGAGCAGCACGCCGACGCCGGCCAGCGCGTCCAGGCCGGTGGTCCGCGCCAGCCCGGACGCGCCGGTCACGCAGGTGCCGACCGGGAACGTGAACGCCCACCACGTCATCGCGAACGGCATGCCGCCGCGCAGGGCCCGCGCGTTCGCGGCCCCGGCCAGCGCCAGCCAGAGCAGCGCGAACCCCAGCACGGGCGCTCCGTAGAGGACGGCGAACGCCCGCGTCGCCTCCGCGTACTCCGGGATGGCGCGTCCCGCCGCCCCGGCGATCTGGACGACCGCCGTCGTGGACTGCCCCAGCGGCCCGAGGACGAGGAACAGCGTCGGCGTCATGACCGGCGCCGTGCGGCCGGAGGCGAGCGCGCTCCAGATGCCGGGAAGCAGGACGAGCGTGCCCAGCAGGCTCGCGCCGAACATCCCGTAGCAGCCGTAGAGCAGCGTCGCGGCGCCCTGGCCGGGCGGCAGGTGCGGGACGAGCGCGGGCCCGAGCGCCGCCGCCACCATCGGCGCGACGACCGGGAGCAGCCAGGTCGGGTCCGCGCCGCCCGGCTCCAGCCGCGTGATCATGAGGTAGGGGATGCCCGCCGCGACGGCGACCGCGTAGACCGTGCCGAGCGTCCAGAGGACGGCGTCCACCGCGACCGCCGCCGGGAGGCCGAGCACGCCGGGGCCGAGCGCCAGCGTCCCGTAGCCGACCGCGAGCATCGCCATCGGCGGGCAGCCGTAGAAGACGGCCGTGGCCGGGTTCCCCAGGAGCTGCGACCGCGCCACGTCCCGATGCCGGACGAGGTGGACGCCCCGCGCCGCCATCAGCACCAGCAGCATCAGCAGCGACACGGCCCACACCGCGACGGCGAACGCGTGCAGGCCGGGGAGGCCCACCGGCAGGGCGTTCGCGCCGTTCGCCACGATCGCGGTGCCCATCACCGCCGCGTACCAGTTGGGACCGAGGTGCCGGAAGAGGTCGGCGGGACGGTCGAGCTCCCCCAGCGGCACGCGGGCCGTGGGCGCGGTGGCGATACCCATGCGTCCACCGTGGCCCCGCCGCGAGCGCGTCGGTAGAGGTCACCGCCCTATGGACCCATAAGGCGGCCTTATGCTCGCGGGCATGGCACTCTCGCGCCGCGTCCCCGATCTGGGCGCCCTGGAACTGCTGCTCGCGGTCGTCCGGCTGGGCAGCCTCGGCCGCGCGGCGGCGGAGCTGGGCGTCACGCAGCCCGCCGCCAGCGCCCGCGTGCGCTCGATGGAGCGGCAGGTCGGCGTGGCCCTGCTGGACCGGTCCCCGCGCGGGTCGCGGCCCACCGAGGCGGGCGTGCTGGTCGCCGGGTGGGCGCGCCAGGTCGTCGACGCCGCCGAGGCGCTGGACGCGGGGCTGTCCGCGCTGCGCGAGCGGCGCGATGCCCGGCTGCGCGTGGTCGCGAGCCTGACCGTCGCCGAGTACCTGATGCCGGGGTGGCTGGTGGCGCTGAAGTCCGTCCACCCGGACCTCGCGGTGACGCTGCGCACGGCGAACTCCACGCAGGTGGCCGAGCAGGTCCGCGGCGGTGAGGCCGATCTCGGGTTCGTGGAGGGCCGCCGGACGCCGGCCGGGCTGAACGGCGCCGCCGTCGCCGCCGACAGCCTCGTCGTCGTGGTGTCCCCGGCGCACCCCTGGGCGCGGCGGCGCTCCGGCGTGAGCGCGGCCGAGCTGGCGCGGACGCCGCTCGTCCTGCGCGAGGAGGGCTCGGGCACCCGCGAGATCCTCGACCTGGCGCTGGCCGTCCACGGCGGGACGGCTCCGCCGCTGCTCCAGCTCGCCTCCACGACGGCGCTGAAGGCGGCGGCCGTCTCGGGCGCGGGGCCGGTGGTGGTGAGCGACCTCGCCGTCGCCGACGAGCTGGCGGGCGGGCGGCTGATCCGCGTGCCCGTCCCGGAGCTGGACCTGTCCCGTCCGCTGCGCGCGGTCTGGCCCGCCGGCCGGCGTCCCGCCGGACCGGCCCGCGACCTGCTGGCGCTGTCGCGCGGGGCGTCCTGACCAGGGGTCAGCCGGCGGGCGCGTGGACGGCCTGGATCTCCAGCGCGATGCCGATGGTGTCGCCGAGCATGACCTTGTCGCCCTGGAGCGGGACGTTGAACTCGATGCCGAAGTCGCGGCGGCTGATCGAGGCGGTCGCGGTGAACCCGGCCCGGACGCCGCCCCACGGGTCGGCCTCGACGCCGTGGAACTCCGCCAGCAGCCGGACCGGGCGGGTGACCTTCTTGATCGTCAGCTCGCCGTCCAGGTGGTAGCGGGGGGCGCGGGCACGGCGGCCCACGTTGGCCTGCTCCACCCCGGTCCCGACGAAGGTCATGACCGGGTGGTTCTCCACGTCGAGGAAGTCGGCGGAGCGGACGTGCTCGTCGCGCTCGGCGCTGCGGGTGTCGATCGAGGCCATCTTGATCTCGGCGCGCGCGCTGGAGTCCAGCGGGTCGGCGCCGATGACCACCTCCCCGCCGAACTCGGGGAACGAGCCGCGCACCGTCGTCATCAGGTGCCGGATCGTGAAGGTGATCTCCGAGTGGACCGGATCGATCGTCCAGCGGCCGGCGTCGAGATCGGGCGCCTCGCGCTCCATTGAATCCCCCCAAATAGTGACAATCCCCTGCAATCTAGGAAAGTTACCCCAGAGCACGGCGAGGCCGTGCCGGGGCGGCGCACGTCTGACCCGGCGCGCGGAGGGAATGCTCCGTACATGATCGGTGAACACGTCCTGGCCGGATACGCCCACGACGCGGGCGGCCGGGAGGCCCTCGGGCTGGCCCGCGCCATCGTCGGGCTGACCGGCGGACGGCTGAGCGTCGCGATCGTCCACCCGCCCGACGTCCCCGCCGCGGCGGGCGAGGCCCGCGCCCTGCTGGAGCAGGCCGCCTCCTTTCTGGACGACATGCCCGTCGACCTCCTCGTCCAGGAGGGGCGCGGCGTCGGGCGCGGGCTCACGCTGCTGGCCAGCCGCACCGGCGCCGACCTCATCGTCGTCGGCTCCCCCGAGGGCGGCGCCCGGGGCCGGATCGGCGTCGGCGCCGCCGCCGACCACCTGCTGCACTCGGCGACCGAGGCCGTGATGCTCACCCCGTCCGGCTACACGCCGCCGGAGGACCTGGACCGCATCACGGTCATGTACGTCCGGCGGCCCCAGTGCGACGACGCCGTCATCCGCGCCGCGCAGGCCGCCGAGCGGCTGGACGTCCCGCTCCGCCTGGTCACGCTCGCGCTCGGCGACGTCCACCCCGAGCGGCTCCGCGACGACCTCGCGCTGGCCATCCGCCTCGCCACCGACTCCGCCGAACTCCCGCCCGAGGACGTCTCCGCCGACCTCGCCGAGGGCGACGACGTCGCCGAGGCGATGGGCGACCTCGACTGGGCCGAGGGCGAGATCCTCGTGTGCGCGTCCAGCGAGGACGCGTCCGTCCACCGCGTCTTCATCGGCGAGGTGGCGCTGAAGGTCCTGCGCGCGGCCCCGTGCCCGGTGACCGTCCTCCCGCGGGGCTACTTCTGAGTAGTCCGTTTTGCCCGTTCCCTTGGAACGACTTGCCGCCACCTCTTTACCTGCACTACATTCCGTCGAGATCGGAACGTGACCAAACACGTTCGGTCACCCCGGTCGGGCGGTCCCTGCCCGAACGCAGTCAGGCAGCAGGTGTCAGGCGGCAGGGAGCGTGATGGACCCGATCGGCAAGAAGCTGCTCGACGTGGCCAAGAGCCAGCTCGGCTACACCGAGAAGGGCGACGGCTACACGAAGTTCGGCGACTGGTACGCCGCCAACATCGACGGCGACCACGACTCCTACTTCAAGACGGCGCCCTGGTGCGACATGTTCCTCGCCTGGGCCGCCGACAAGGCGGGCGTCACCGAGCAGGCCGGGCAGTTCGCCTCCACGATCGAGCACGCCGAGTGGTTCCGCAAGCACGACGCCTGGGGCACCTCCCCAGAGCCCGGCGCCCTCGTCTTCTTCGACTGGAACGGCTCCGACGACCCCGACCAGATCGACCACGTCGGCATCGTCGAGCGCGTCGACGGCAAGACCCTGCACACGATCGAGGCCAACGCCGACGGCTACAAGCTCATGCGCAAGACCCGCGACATGGACTCCGTCGTCGGCTTCGGCTACCCCGGCAAGATCAAGGTCGAGGCCGCACCCCCCGCGAAGTACACCCCCCGGCACGCCGCCCCGGCGCCGACCGTCGACAAGGTGGGGGCGCCCGCCGCGTCCACCAACACCCAGGAGCGCGAGCACAGCGCCCCCGACGCCTCCCTCCCCGCCCAGGAGGTCGTGCTCGGCGGCATCCTCGCCTTCATCCTCTGCGGCACCGTCGCCCTGGCCGCCGGACGCGCCGCCGCCGCGAAGGCCCCCACGGCGGCGCCCATCCGCGTCCGCAAGCGCGGCAAGCACCACCGCCCCGCGACGCCCGTCGCCCTCCCGGTCGACGTCACCCCGGCCGACCTCGACGCCGCCGACGCGGGCACCACGGTCATGCCCGCCCTCTCCCTCGCCGCCGCGCACGAGGCCGAGGACCGCGAGTTCTGGGGCCGCATCGCCCACCTCGAAGAGGACAGCGAGCTGGCGTTCTGGAACTCCCTGCACGCCGAGGCCACCGACGCCGAGTACGCACCAGCCCCCGGGGTCCGCTAGAGTTGGGCATGCGCGCCGGGAGGAACCCCGGAGCCGGCACGCGGACGTGGCTCAGTTGGTAGAGCATCACCTTGCCAAGGTGAGGGTCGCGGGTTCGAATCCCGTCGTCCGCTCTGGGAGGCCGATGGCCTCGCTCTGGTGGAGTGGCCGAGAGGCGAGGCAACGGCCTGCAAAGCCGTGTACACGGGTTCAAATCCCGTCTCCACCTCGCAGTGCACGCAAGGGCGATTAGCTCAGTGGGAGAGCGCTACCTTGACACGGTAGAGGCCACTGGTTCAATCCCAGTATCGCCCACCACAAAAGCCCAGGTCAGCCGGTAGATGGCGGCCTGGGCTCTTCCGTCGCCGGCGCTCGACTGCCGGGGCGGGCTCAAGGCCGGTCAGCGGCGCGGGACGCGCGAGGTCGTCCGAGGATCCGGACGGTGAAGCCGTCGGAGAACCCCGTCATCGGCCCCATCAGTGATCCCCTGTGCCAAGGCAGGCCCCTGGCGGCGCGTGGTGGCCTTGGTTCAGCTCTGGTGAACCAGTGACTTCTGTGGTTTCCGTGGCAAGGACGTCCTCGTGAGCGCTGATGCGCAGGGGGCAGCACCAGCGGAGCAGCGCACATCGGGGTGCGAGCGTGGCGGGCGTCGCCGGTGAGGACGGCGCCGGCGCCGATGGCGCCATGCACCTGGACGTGGTCGCGATCGGCGCGGGCCAGGTCGGCCCGGCGTGCTGCGGTGAAGAGGTCGAGCACGGTGCCGCCGGGGCGGCGGCACGCGTAGCGGCGCCTCGATCGGAAGTTTCTCGTACTCTTCTCCGTAGGCCGTTCGCAACCGGGCCCGTCCTCCATTCTAAGTGATCTTCGGTCAGTTTTCGCAGATGGAAAGCGCGCCAAAGAGGCGGCCGCCGCCTTCGTGCAGGGGCGAGACCTTTAATGGCGCGCCCTTTAAGCTGCAGAAGTACACCGACACGGGCAGCGACCCCCGGTTCCGGCCGCGCCGTTCAGATGGCGTCCAGTGCCCATCCAGTGCCTGTCCAGTGCGGCTGAATAGCTTGTACCGCGACGGATCACATCACCACCGGAAATGAAGGAAGGGACATGCAGAATCGTTTGTGGAAAGCTTGTGCCCGGATCACAGTGGCGATTACCGCCAGTGTCGTGGCCGCCACCGCGGGCGGAACTCTGACCACCGTCAGCCCGGCCAGCGCCGCCAGTTCGTCGAGAACGCCGGTGATCGACGTCACCCACAGCGGGTTCGACGTCATCCTTTCGAGCCCCGGGGGCGCGAGGTTGGCGCCGGCCGAGGGCAGCGTTACGGCGTTCCATGGTTTCAGCTCCTTCCAGAAAATCACGATCGAGTCGCAAGGCTTCGATCTCAAGGGACGTATCCACGGCAGGATTCGGACCTACAACTACGAGAGCCTGTGGACGGTCTACAAGCTTCCGAAGTCGTCCGGCTGGAAGGTGTGGGCCCTCAGCTTCAAGAAGGACAGCAGTCAGAGCGTCCTGAAGGAGACCTTCCGCGACGAGAAGCTGATCGACGCCGAGCTCGACGTCAACTTCACGGTCTCGGCCGCCGCGCTGAAGGGGGTATCCACCCTGCGCATCGGCTTCGAGACGCTGAGGCTGCAGCTCGACGGAACGACCAAGGACTTCACGGTCATCAACAAGGAGTCGGGCGGCGCGAAGGACCAGGACGGCAAGGAAATCCCGATCGACTTCGAGCAGCTCTGACCGAGACCTCCCGGTGGGTTCTGGGCTGACCTACCCGATGATGCGTTGACGGCGGCGGCGATTGGTTCCGGGAAGGCACCGGAACCGGTCGCCGCCGAACCTCGTTCGGGCCGGCCCGTGGCGCGCTGAACGCGGACCGCCTTCCTTGCACACCTACATTGGCCGAGAGGGCTGACATGCCATCCACCACGAACACTTCGATATCGATCACCAGTCGGCGGCCTGGTGTCCCTCGGATATCACCGGGTGCGGCACGGCGCGTTCTGACGGGATTCGCCACGGCCACCATTTCAACCGCAGCGGCCGCCGCAATGATCCTGATCGGCGGCTCCAGCGCCGCATTCGCAGAGGGCGCGCATTTCGTGCCGGAGGCTACCGATGTCAGTTGGGACGGTACCGTCGCCACCGTTACGTTCCGTGAAGTGGATGTGGCGCTGGAGACGGACGTAACCACGATATCCGTCAAGGTGACCGCCGACGTGGACGCCGTCTGCAGGCGAGGTGCCTCGGTACTTCGCATTCACCGGTCGGCGACGGCCCTGGATGCGAAGGACCATCCGATCAGCGAGGGCGGCACCGTCGAAGGCACCGCCAGTGTGCCGCTTGAGGTGACGGGGTTGAAGCTTTCCGGCTTCAGGTGTGTGATAACGCAGATATCGCTCACGGCCGTCCTTGAGGATTTCTGGACCGGCGCGACCCTGACCCACAAAACCGACATCGATAGGCCCGAAGAGCACCACTAGTGTTCTGCGTCAGGAACTCGTAGGAGTGCGGGGCAGGGCCTCCAAGGATTTCGTCTGCGGTCTGGTCCAGGTGTGGTGCTCGCCCGCCTCGTCGTACCGGCCGAGGGCGGACTCGACATGGCCGAGGCACACCGGCGCCTAGGCCTCGCCCACGGCGTCGCCGATGTCCCGGCAGATGGCGACCGACGCGCGGAGGTCCTCCGCCGCGTCGGCGTACCGGCCCTGGCGCAACCGCACACGGCCGAGGTTGCCGAGGCCGCGCGCCTCGGTGCCCCTGGCGTCGGTGTGGCGGGCCAGGGCGATCGCCCCGGCGAGCATCCGCGCGGCCTCGGGGTGCCGGCCCTGCCACTGGTAGACGTGCCCGAGCTTGCCGAGCGCGCGCACCCCGGCGGAGTCGTCCCCGACTTCGTTCGCGAGTTCCAGCGCCCGCTGCAGCTCGGCACTGGCCTCGGCGTACCGGCCCTGCTGGATGGCGACGACCCCGAGGTTGATCCGCAGATGTACCGCGCTGCGGTGATCGGGCACGCTCTCGGCGGCCCGCAACGCGTGCTCGTGCAGGGTGACGGCATCGGCGTAGTGGCCGCCGCTTTCCAGGTAGCGCAGAAGCACCAGCGCGAGCTGCACCGGGTACCAGGCCTGCCCGTGCTCCGCCGCGTGCACCGCGGTGGCCACCAGGTTGGCGCGCTCGGCGTCCAGCCAGGCCAGCGCCGTGCTGTCGTCCAGCGCGGGCAACGCCCCCGCGGGACGCGGCACCCGGGGCCGCCGGTCCCGTTCGGCGGGGTACAGCACGTCCATCGCCGTGGACGCGGTGTACAGATAGAACTTCAGGACGCGGCACGGCAGGTCGACCTCGCCGTTCCGGACGGCCAGATCCTTGGCGTACGCCCGGAGCAGGTCGTGCATGCCGTACCGATCCCCGTTGCGCTGCACCTGGTGCCTGTCGGCGAGCAGCTCCAGGCATTCACGTGCCGTCGCCTCCTCGCCGCCGAGGAGGGCGGACGCACCGAAGCCGTCCACATCGGTACCGGGATGCAGCCCCAGCAGCCGGAACATGCGGGCCGCGTCGGGCGGCAGGTCCCGGTACGACCAGGAGAACACGACGCCGATGTCGGACCGCGGATCCCCGGTGCACAGCAGGTCCAGCCGCCTCCGGTGATCGGCGAGCTCGCCCACCACCTCGGCCAGGGCCACCGGTGCCCTCAGGTGCACCAGCTCCGCCGCGATCCGCACCGCGAGCGGCAGCCTGGCGCACTGCGCCGCCAGCGCCTCGGCCGCGCCGGTCTCCGCGGTCACCCACTCGCCCACCAGCCGCCGCAGCAGCGCCAGCGCGTCCTCCCGGCGCAGGACGTCGAGCTCCAGTCGGCGGGCGCCGTGCCGCACGACCAGGCCGTGCAGCCTGTCGCGGCTGGTCACCAGCACGACGCTGTCGGACGACCCGGGCAGCAGCGGCCGGATCTGGTCGACCGAGGCGGCGTTGTCGAGCAGGATCAGCATGCGACGCCCGGCGAGCAGGCTGCGGTACCGGGCGGCGCGCTCCTCGACGTCGCCCGGCACCTGCTCGCCCGGCAGGCCGAGCGAGCGCAGGAACCTGGCCAGGGCGGCGCTGGGGGCCACCGGCTGCTCCTGGTCGTAGCCGCGCAGGTCGATGTAGAGCCGGCCGTCCGGGAAGCGGTCGCGGGCGCGGTGCGCCCACCGGGTGGCGAGAGCGGTCTTGCCGACGCCCGCGGTGCCGGACACGACGACGATCGCGCTCGTGTCCGGTTCCGGCGCGATGGTCAGCCGGTCGAGCTCGCCGAGTTCGTACGCCCGCCCGGTGAAAAGCGGAACATCGGCCATCAACTCGGCGGGCACCGTGCGGTCGACCGCGATGGGCGGTCCGGTCAGCACGTGTGCCCGCGAATCCTCGTCCAGGATCTCCTGGTACGCGGCGGTCAGCTCCTGCCCCGGGGCGACGCCGAGCTCGTCGGCCAGCCGGCGCCGCACCGCGTGATAGGTGGTGAACGCCTGGGCCCTGAGGCCGGCGGCGGCGTACGCGCGGAGGAGCCGAGCCTGCCCTCTCTCGTCCAGCGGCTCGGCCGCCGCGGCTTCCTCGAACGCGCTGATCGCCCGGTCCACCGCCCCGGCTGCCAGCATGGCGGCGCCGTACCGGCCCAGCGCCGCCCGATGCTCCACCACGATCGACAGCACCCGCGGGTGCTCGGCCAGCAGGGGGAGGTCGGCGAAGGGCTGGCCCTGCCACAGCGCCAGCGCCTCGGTCAGGGCCGCCACCTCCCCGCCGTCGGCGGGGTGGCGGACGAGGCGGCGGAAGCGCATGATGTCGATCTGGTCCGCGGGGACGCCGAGGCGGTAGCTGTCGCCCAGGTATGGCAGCACCTCGCTGCGGGAGTGCGGCGCCCGCCCGGGTTCCAGCAGCCGTCGGAGCCGCTTCACGTGCGTCTGGAGGATGTTGACGGCGCTGGCCGGTGGCTGATCGCCCCATAAGGCGTCGATCAGGCCGGCCAGGCCGACCGGCTGCCCGCCGGCCAGCACGAGCAGGCCCAGCACGGCGCGTTGGGCGGGCGGGCCCAGCAGGAGCGGCTCGTCGTGGAGCCACGCGCGCATCGGCCCGAGCACCTGGATCCGTAGTGTCATCCTCGTGTCCACTTCCGGTCCAATCGGTTGTCAAGAATCGCTCGGCGACAGCTTATCGATCAGATCCGGTCCAAGCGCTAGAGATGAGCCGCACATGGCACAAATCGGACGGACGGTACCGGGAGTGACGGTGGCGGGCATCACCGGGCGGAGTCGCAGGCCCTGTCGGCACGGACTTCGACCGGCCGGCGACGGCTCCGTCCGCGCCGTGACCTGATCGCCGGTCGCGCCATCGGCAGCGGCTCGAACGCCCGGCCGTCGTGCGCGTCGGCGGCCGGCCCCGGGACCACCGAAGGCAGCCCGGCGGCATCGGACAGGACGTGAAGGCTGCCGCCCTTCCTGCCGCGATCGGCCGGATCGGGGCCGGTCAGCGCGCCCCCGGACGGCGGCGGCGTCCACGATCGCCGAGGCCCGGTCCACCCGCGCGCGCCCCGAGCCCGTCCAGCACGGCATGGTGCAATCGCGGCCACAGCCCGCGGCGGTCCACGCTGTCAGTCCCACTCTCGGACGGTGCGTCCGGTTCGGTCGCCCCTGCCTGGTCGCGATCACTACGCCGACACCCGGCGCCCTCCGCGGCCTCGTCCGCACTCTTCGCACCTACACTCGACCAGCCTGAAACGGCGGCCTTTCCCTAAAGGCCAGCGAATTGGGCTCCGGCACCGATACGGCCATTTCACCGGCCGTTCTCCGCACATAGACCGACGAGCTTTTCACCCGCGTCCGGCACATAAATCTTCGGCCTCACAGACCCAGGTTTCCGAGGCGGGACGCCGCGTTCGCCCAAGGCCGGTCGACGGCTTCCCCTTCGTCGGCCGGCGCCGCCCCGGCCCCTACGTCGCGTTCACCCACAGCGGTAGCGCCCTCGCTCCGCACCTCGCCGGCCGGTCGCCAATAACCTAGTCAACCGATCGGTTTTGTCCTATATTCTTGCTGATCCGATCCGGCAAGGAGCTTGGACCCATGCGCCGCATCATCGCCGTACTCGCTGGACTCTTCCTGCTGCTCGGATCGGGGGCGCTCACCGCGTGCGGGGGTGAACGGGAGGCCGGCGCGTCCGGCGGCGGGCTGCGCGTCGGCTACCAGCGGTTCGGCGGGCTCAGCCTGCTCAAGGCGCGGAACGCGGCGCCGCCGGGCACGAGATGGTCGCTGTTCGAGAGCGGCCCGGCGCTCACCGAGGCGCTCAAGGCCGGGTCGGTCGACATCGGCCAGGTCGGCGAGGCGCCGCCGATCTTCGCGGCGGCCGGACGCGTCGACTTCAAGATCATCGGCACCTCGGCGCCCGTTCCCAGGGGTGAGGCCGTGCTGGTGAAGGAGAGCAGGGGGTTCCGGTCGTTCAAGGACCTCAGGGGCAGGACGATCGGGCTCAACAAGGGCTCCAACGTGCACTGGCTGCTGCTCCGGCTGCTGGAGGCCAACGGGATGGCGGCCAAGGACGTCCAGGTCAGGTATCTCAAGCCGGCCGAAGGACGGCCCGCGTTCGACAACGATCGGATCGACGCCTGGGTCATCTGGGATCCGTACTTCGCGTTGGCCGAGCGGCCCGGGGTGAAGATCCTCGCGGACGCGAGCGGCCTCGCCAACAACCGCGAGTACGTCCTGGTCTCGCCCAAGGCGCTGAAGGACAAGCCCGATCAGCTCACGGGGTTCCTGCGGCAGTACCGGCAGGTCACCGACTGGGGGCTCGCCAACCCGGCGGAACGCGCGAGGATCCTGGCACCGGAGCTGAAGATCCCCGAGGACCCCACCCGGCGGGCGCTGGCCCGCAGCGCGCAGCCGCTCGCCCCCGTGGACGCCGCGGTCGGCGCCGAGTTGCAGAGGATCGCGGACGGGTTCACCGCGCTGGAGCTGATCCCCGGCAAGGTCGACATGAGGGCCCGGCTGGACGAGCGGTACTCGGGGATCTTCAGGTGAGCCTCCGGGTCCGGCGGCTGACCACGCCGATCGTGCTGCTGGCGGTCTGGGAGGGGACGGCGCGCGCGGGCGTCCTGGCCCCGGACAAGCTGCCCCCGCCGAGCGCGGTGCTGGAGGCGGCGTGGCGGCTGTCCCGGGACGGCACGCTCGGCGCCTCCCTGCTCGACTCGCTGCAACGGGCGGTGCTCGGGCTGCTGATCGGCGGCACGATCGCGCTGGTGCTCGGCGCGGTCGCGGGGCTGGTGCGCGCCGGCGACGACCTGGTCGACCCGACCGTCCAGGCGGCCCGGATGCTGCCCCACCTCGGCCTGGTCCCGCTGCTCATCATCTGGCTGGGCATCGGGGAGTCGCTGAAGGTCACGCTGGTGGCACTGGGCGCGTTCTTCCCGATCTACCTCAACACCTACGCCGGCATCCGCGACATCGACGAGGGCCTGGTCGAGGCCGCCCGCACCTGCGGGCTGACCTGGTCGGAACGCGTCAGGCACGTGGTGCTGCCCGGGGCGATGCCCTCGCTGTTCCTCGGGCTGCGGCTGGCGTTCTCGGCCGGGTGGCTGAGCCTGGTCGTCGGCGAGCAGGTCAACGGGCAGAGCGGGCTCGGGTTCATGATGATGGAGGCGCGCGAGTTCTCCCAGACCGAGGTCGTGGTGCTGGGCCTGCTGGTGTACGCGCTGCTCGGCCTGCTGTCGGACCTCGCCCTGCGAACGGGAGAGAGGAGGCTGCTGGCATGGCGACGCGGACTGCGAGCCGCCTAGTCGAGGCCGCCGGCGTGCGCCGCTCGTTCGGCGGCACGGTCGTCCTGGACGGCGTCGACCTGGCCGTCGACCGCGGCGAGGTGGTCGCGCTGCTCGGCGCCAGCGGCTCGGGCAAGAGCACGCTGCTGCGGATCCTGGCCGGGCTCGACGGCGAGGCGTCCGGGACCGTGTCGGTGCCCGCCTCGCGCGCCGTGGTGTTCCAGGAGCACCGCCTCCTTCCGTGGAAACGGGTCGCGGCGAACGTGGCCCTGGGCGTCCGCACCAGGGACGCCGCGTCCCGCACCGCCGCCGCGCTCGCCGAGGTCGGCCTGGCCGACCGCGGCGACGCCTGGCCCGCCGAGCTGTCCGGCGGCCAGTCCCAGCGGGTCGCGATCGCCCGCGCCCTGATCCGCCGGCCCGAACTGCTCCTGCTGGACGAGCCGTTCGGCGCCCTGGACGCCCTCAACCGGCTGAAGATGCAGGCCCTCTTCACCCGCCTCCGCGCCGTCCACGGGTTCGCGGCGCTGCTGGTGACGCATGACGTGGACGAGGCGATCCTGCTGTCCGACCGCCTCCTGGTCCTGGACGGCGGCCGCGTCATCGAGGCGATCGGCGTCGACCTGGACCACCCCCGGGCCGTGGACTCCCCCGGTTTCGCCGCCCTGCGCCGCCGCCTCCTGGCCCTCCTGCGCGTCCCGGCCACCCCGGACGACGCTCCCTCCTAGGGCGGCGCCTGTCCTTGAGGAGGCACCCGGGTCGGGCGGGAGGGCCGGATCGGCGTCCACCCGGACGCCCTTCGACGGGCGCGGCCCAGGTCGCGTTCGTCCCCGTCTGGGACAGCGGTTACGTCGCGGGAACGATCGGCGTGCGCAGCAGCCAGTCGCTCGCCCTGGTGGCCTGCCCTTCCTGGTCGCCGTCCTCGTCCTGGGCTCGTTCGCGCGACGAGCCTGCTCTACCTGGTCCCCCGGCGACCGCGCTGCTCGCCGTCCCGCTGCTCGGGCAGGGCCTCACCGCAAGCGCGATCGCGGGCATGGCGGTCGCCGGGGGCAGGGTGCTCCTGGTCGTGCGTCCCGCGTCCGCTAGTCGCGGGCGACCAGCTCGGCCAGGTCCGGGAGGACGGCGTCGGCGACGGTGATCTTCCGGTCGATCAGGCCGTTGGCGTGCAGCAGGTCGGCGGCCCGCTGCTGCTCGGCGACGAACTCGTCGCTGACCGGGAGCAGCCCGAACGGGCGGCCGCGCAGCGCGTGCTCCCACGCGTCGAGGTCGTCGTCGCCGTCGGCGAACAGCGCGGCCGCCTCGCGGGGGTTGGCGCGGATCCAGGCGTCCGACTCCTGCAGCGCGCCCACGATCTCGGCGAGGACGTCGCGGTGCTCGACGGCGAAGTCGCGCCGCGTGAACCACAGCGAGCGGTGGCTGAACAGGCCGTCGGTCTCGATCAGCGTCCGCGGTTCCGTCTCGCTCTCCAGCGCGGCGAGCGCGGGGTAGCTGCCGGTCCAGGCGTCGACCTTGCCGTCCAGGAGCAGTTGCGCGCCCTCGTTCCCGGCGTCGACCGGTTCGATGTCGCGCCAGGTCAGCCCGGCCTGGTCGAGCGCGAACAGCAGCAGCGTCGTCTGCCAGGAGCCGTGGCCGAGGGCGACCCGCTTCCCGGCCAGGTCGGCCGGGGAGTCGATGCCGGAGCCGGGCAGGGAGACCAGCCGCCCGTTGTCCACCCGCGGTCCGGAGATCGCCACGTAGACGATGTCGTGGCCGCGGGCCTGCGCGGTGACCGGCGGCGTGGAGCCGGTGCCGATGAAGTCGTAGCCGCCGTCGAACAGGTGGTCGCCGTGCACGGACGGCAGGCCCTCCGTGGGCGCGGGACGGGCCCCCGCGGGGAGCGACCGCAGGTCCACCCACTCCACGTCCGGCAGCGATCGCTCAAGGATCCCCCGGTGGCGCAGCACCCAGAGCGAGTTGTTGTGGGGGAAGAAACCGACGCGGGTCATCGGGTGGATCCTTTCGCTTCAAGGGTTTCGAGAGAGGGGACGGAGGTGCCGGGGCGGCCGCCGCGCAGCAGGGGGAGGACGTTCTCGCCGATGCGGCGCGCCTCCTCCAGGTGCGGCACCCCGGCGAGGATGAACGCGTCCACGCCGAGCGCGATCAGCTCGTCGAGCCGGGCGGCGACCTGCGCGTAGCTGCCGACCAGCCCGAACGCGGGGCCGCCGCGCAGCAGGTGGAACCCGCCCCACACGTTGGGGCTCGCCTCCAGCTCGCGGGGCTCGCGCACCGGCCAGTCGATGAACTGCGAGCTGCGCAGCCAGCCGACCGAGTCGCCGGTGGACTCGGGGCCCCGCAGCTGCTCGGGGTCGACGTGCCGCCAGCCGCGGCGGATCTCCGCCCACGCCTCCTCCTCGGTCTCGCGGGCCAGCACGTCGATGCGCACCGCGAACCGGGGCGACCGGCCGATCGCGGCGCTGTGCTCGCGGACCTGGTCGAACTTGGCGGCCAGCGCGGGGAACGGCTCCAGCCACGACAGGTAGTAGTCGGCGTGCCGCCCGGCGGCCTCGATCGCCGCCTTGGACGATCCGGAGAAGTAGATCTCGGGGAAGGGCTGCCCGGCCAGGCGCTCGGGGAGCCCCGCGCCCTCGACCCGGTAGAAGCGGCCGCGGTGGGTGACCGGGCCGCCGTCCCACACGGCCTTCAGGACGTCGAGGAACTCCGAGGTCCGGGCGTACCGGCCGTCGTGGCCGACCTTGTCGCCCCACCACAGCTGGGCCGGGCCGCCGCCGCCGGAGATGATGTTGTAGACGACGCGTCCGCCGGTGGCGCGCTGCAGGCTCGCCGACATCCGCGCCGCCTGCACCGGGTGCAGGAAGCCGGGCTGGAAGGCGATCATGAACCGGTAGGTGGTGGTCTCGCGCGCCAGGCTCGCGGCCGCCGCCCAGGGGTCGTCGGTGAAGGGGAACGAGGGCAGCAGCCCGCCGACGAACCCCGACAGCTCGGTGGAGCGCGCGACGTCGGCCATGTGGTCCAGGTGGCTGTAGCCGTCCGGACGGCCCTCGCGCAGGCCGGGGGTGATGCTGCCCGGCACGACCGGCGACCAGTCGCCGCGGGTCACCAGGCGGCGGCGCAGCGACGGCTGGTCGCCGTGCGTCCCGATGCGCCAGTAGATGTCAATCGACATGTGCGTGCTCCCGAACGAAGAGGGGCAGCAGCTGCTCCCCGAGCCGGTAGATCTCTGCGACGTCCGGCGGCGGCTCCAGGACGAACGTGCTCACGCCCCGGTCGGCGTAGCCCCGCAGCTCCGCCGCGACCTGCTCGAACGAACCGGTGAGGGCATGCTCGGGCACGTTCTGGACGGCGCGCGCCTCGTCCTCGTCCTCGCGCGCCGCCACGGTCAGCCGCAGGGCGGGGGCCACGGTCCGGCCGCGCTCGGCGGCGCGGCCGCCCAGGTCGGCGATGAGCGCGTCGAGGTCGTCGGTCACGTCGAAGACGTGGACGTCGGCGTGCTTCGCGGACAGCTCCAGCGCGTCGGCCGAGACGCCGGACAGATGGACGGCCGGGAAGCGCCGTCCGGCCAGCGGGCCCTGGAAGCCTCCGGCGAGGACCTGGAAGAACATGCCCTCGTAGGTGAAGTCCTCGTGCTCCCACACGCCCTTGGCGATGGTGAGGAACTCATCGGCGCGGGCGTAGCGGTCCGGGCCCTCCAGGAAGTCGCCGTGCGCCCGCGCCGTCGCCGGGGGGAGGTCGACGACCGGCCACCAGCCGAACCGGTCCCCGGTGAACCGCTGCAGCGACGCCGACAGCTTGGCCGCGTACACCGGTGTCCCGATGCCCGGGTGGAGGCCCGCGACGCCGTGTATCCAGCGGTTGCGGCGCAGCAGCCCCGCGACCACCACCAGCGGTTCCTCCGCGTCGGGCGCGAAGGGGGCGACGACCCCGTCGAAGCCGACGACCTCGGCGGCGCGTCCCACCTCGCCGATCGCGTCGAAGGCCCCGTACCGGCCCTGTCGGGTGTCGGTGACGAACTCCGGCAGCGGCGCCGGATCCGTGTCCGGCCCGGTCGTCGGCAGCGTGAGCAGGAACCTCGGGGGCGCGCTCATGCCGCCGCCTTCGCGGAGACCTCGCGCAGCGGCTCGTGCGCCACCCACGACGCGACGTCCACGTCGGCGGCGAGGAAGCCGTGGATCAGCAGGAAGTCCTTCTGCTTCACGAGCAGGTCGAGGCGCTCCGGCGAGAGGTCGGGACGCAGCGTCCGGTGGAACCCGTCGCGGTAGGCGGTGCGCACGCCCGACGCGCCCGACCGGGTCTCCCCGGCGAGGATCCCCCGCACGCCGTCCAGGTCGGCGGCGGCCCAGTCGGCCGCGCGCAGTGTGGCGGCGAGGAACGCGGTCACCAGCTCGGGCCGCTCGTCCAGCAGCCGCTCGTGCACGGTGATCGGCCGCGGCGTGCCGTTGTTGACGCGGGTCGCCGGGTCGGGATGGGCGTCCAGGTCGACGCCGACGGCGAGGCCGAGGTCGGCGGCCTGCTCGGCGGCGCGGGCGCCCTTGACGTAGACGGCGTCCACTTCTCCTCGGGCGAGTTCCTCCAGGCCGGGCCACGCGATGCGTCCGCCGCGCGCGTCCCGTCCCACCGACGGCGACAGGTCGGCGGCGACCTCGACGAACGTGACGTCGTCCAGGCTGAGGCCGCCCTGGGTGAGCGCGCCCTTGATCCCGTGCAGCGCCATCGCGCGCGGGAAGCTCTGCGCCCTGGTCCGGGCCCAGCCGGGCAGCGCCACGCGGGCGCCGCGCAGGTCCTGCGGACCTTCGATGCCCGAGCCGGGACGGACGAGGACCGACTGCCACTCCTCGATCCACGTCAGCCCGATCAGCCTGGTCGGCGCGCCCTCGCTGCGGGCGGCCAGCGCGGGCACGTTGCCGCCCTCGCGGAACAGGCCCGGCAGGTCGTGGTCGAAATGGTGGCGGGCCAGCTCGGGTTCGGCGTCCTGCAGGACGCCCACCTCCAGCCCGAACGGCGCGAACGCCTCGGCCAGCCCGCCGCGCCGGTGGGCGAGGCCGCTGGCGGTCGGAACCGGGCAGCGGGTGAACCAGATCTTGTCGACGCCACCGCTCTGCGGACTGCTCACGCGATCACTCCTCGGTCGGACGTCAGGCCGCTTCGGCCGGACGGCGGGGTCACCCGGTCGGACGCCGGGAGGACGCCCAGCCGGGTCAGCAGCTCCCGGCGGTGCTCCAGCACCGCCGGGTCGGACGCGGTCGACGCCGCGCCGCGGGGACGGGGCAGGTCGATGGCACGGTCCACGACGAAGGCGCCGTCGTCCAGCACCGCGACCCGGTCGGCCAGGCGCACCGCCTCGTCCACGTCGTGGGTGACGAGCACGACCGCGGGACGGTGCCGCGCGCACAGCTCGGCCACCAGGTCCTGGGCCTGCAGGCGGGTCAGGGCGTCCAGGGCGGCGAACGGCTCGTCCAGCAGCAGCACCTGCGGGTCGCGCACCAGCGCGCGGGCCAGCGCCACCCGCTGCGCCTCCCCGCCCGACAGGGTGGCCGGCCAGGCGCGCTCGCGTCCGCCCAGACCGACCTCGGCGAGCATGCGGCTGCCCTTGTCGCGCTCCGACCGCGGCAGCCCGAGCGTGACGTTGGCCAGCACCCGCCTGGCCACCACCAGCCGGGGCTCCTGGTAGACCGTGGTGACGCGCGGCGCGGTCAGCACCGTCCCCGCGTCGGGCCGCTCCAGGCCCGCCAGCACGCGCAGCAGCGTCGTCTTGCCGGTGCCGCTCGGGCCGAGCAGCGCGAAGAACTCGCCGCGCCTGACCTCCAGGTCGATCCCGTCCAGGACGGTCTTGGCGCCGAACGCCTTGCGCAGGCCCCGGACCCGCACCGCCACCTCGTGGCCGTCGCGGCTCATCGGGCCGTCACCTGCCCGCGCCACGGCGTGGCGAGCCGTTCCAGGCCCCTGATCGCCAGGTCGATGAGCAGCCCGAGCAGCGCGTAGATGAGGATGCACAGCACCATGTAGTCGTTGCGGTAGTACTGCTGGGCGAGCGTCACCAGGTAGCCGATGCCCTCGGTCGCGCCGAGCTGCTCGGCGGCGATCAGCCCGGTCAGCGACACCGACAGGCTGATCCGCAGGGCCATCAGCACGCTGGGCAGCGCGGACGGGAGCACCACCGACAGCGCCAGCCGGGGGCCGCGGAGCCCGAACCCGCGCGCGGCCTCCACCACCTTGCGGTCGACGCCGCGCACGCCCAGGTAGACGTAGGCGTACATGGGCGCGAACGCGGCGACCGCGATGAGCGCGATCTTGAACGTCTCGCCGACGCCGAACCAGGAGATGAACAGCGGCACCAGCGCCAGGAACGGCACCGCCCGCTTCATCTGCAGGGTCAGGTCGACCAGCTCCTCGCCGAGCGCGGACAGCCCGGCGACCGCGCCGAGCACCAGCCCCGCGCCGCAGCCGACCAGGACGCCGAGGGCCACGCGGCGCGCCGAGGCGAGCACGTAGTCGGCGAGCTGCCCGGTGGAGGCCAGCTCCCGCAGGGCGGACAGCACCGCGCCCGGCCCGGCCAGGACGTCCGGCGAGATGCGGCCGCTGCTCGCCCCCCACCACCAGGCGACCAGCAGCGCCAGCGGCACCGACGCGCGCAGGGCCAGTGAGATCGCCGGACGCCGTCGCCGCCGCCCCAGCCACGGCGGCGTCCGCAGCCCGTCGGCGGTTCCCTCCGCCGGGCGCCGCCGCACGGTCCCGGCGTCGGGCACGATCTCGGCGGTCATCGGGCGGGACCCAGCTTGAACAGGACGTCCTCGGGCCGGATCGCGTTCGGCAGCACGCCCTGCTGCTGGAACAGCCCGGCGACCGCGGTGACGTGCCCGCCGTCGGCGTCGGTGACGGCACGCGGCACGCTCTGGTAGCGGGCCTTGGCGATCGCGTCGTCCAGCCGCGCGCCGGACAGTGCGGTCGGGCCCTTGTCGAGGAACACGTTCTGGAACTTGCGCGGGTCGCGCTTCTCCTGCTCGGTCAGCTCGCGGACCACGTCCAGGAAGACCTGGACGGCGCGCGGATTGGCCTGGAGCACCTCGGTGCGGGCGGCGAAGATGGTGAGGTCCCGGTCGGGCAGGTCGCGGCCGTGCAGCAGGACCCGCGCGCCCTTGGCGACGACCTCGGGGTAGGCGTCGACGATCGCCCACCAGGCGTCCACCTTGCCGGTCGCGAACGCCGACGCGCCCTGCGCCGGGTTCAGGTGGACGCGCTGGACCTGCGACGCCGGGATCCCGGCCTCCTTGAGCGCGAGCAGCAGCAGGTACTCACCACGTCCGGCCTTGTTGACGGCGACGCGCTTGCCGACCAGGTCGCGCACCGACCTGACCGGGCTGTCGGCCTTGACGACCAGGCCGTCCTCGTAGGGGGCGGCCTTGTCGGTGACCCGGTCGGCGGCGGCGAAGATGCGCAGGTCGCGGCCGTTGGCCAGGTAGCCCACGGCGGGTGAGATCGCGCCTTCCAGCACGTTCACCGACCGGGACCGCACCGCGTCGATCGTCGCCGTGAACGAGGCGTACGAGCCGCCCCACTGCACCCGCGCGCCGGCGGCCTCCAGCCGCTTCTCCAGGATCTTCTCGCGCTTGGCGTAGGCGAGCACACCCGCGTTGCCCGGGTCGCTCAGCCTGATCACCGAGCCGGGCCCGGAGCCGCCGCCGGCCTTGGCCGACCCTCCGCAGGCGGTGGCCAGGCCCAGCAGCAGGGCGACGACGGCGCAGACCAGCGGTGGACGGCGACGCGGGGCTCTCGCCCGGGAGGCGTGCGGAACAGAACTCGACATGGCTCACTTGGCCCTTCGCGAACGAGCAAGACGACGGCCGCCACGTCCGGAGGACACGGCGGTGCTTCTCACAGGAGGAGAACGAGAGAGGAGGAGGGGAGGGCAGATCCGGATCAGCGACAGAGAGTGCTGTCCAGCCGCATGTGGTCAACCACACGCCGGACGGTCAGTGCGTGCGCCATATTCCTATATTTGAGGTAGGAAAAGTTTATGTCAAGCCCGTATTGTCCAGGTCAGCCCGACCGCCGGCCCGGCGCGCCGGGCGGTCACTGGTCGATTCCCCCGCGCTTCTGCATCATCGGGACCATGACGAGGGATGCCCTGACGGCGCTGGAGTCGATGACCGAGCGTCAGGTCGGCCGCTGGCGCGACGTCCTGGACGCGGTGGCCGGGATGCTGCCGGGCGGCGCGGCGTGCGTGCTGGTCGAGGGCTGCGGGCACGCCGACGCGGTCGCCGCGCGGCTGGCCGACCACCTGACCGCCGCCGGGCGCCGCCGCGTCCGGCCACGCGACGGCGGCCGCGGAGGCGAGCGGGAGCCGGACGCGATCACGATCGGCGCGGGCACCGGGGAGCGCGCCCGGACGGCGGGCGGATGGGACGTGGTGATCTGGCTGCGCACCCGCCGCGCGCCGGACGCGGACGCCGAGAACGGCGCGGACATCGTGATCGACCTGAACGACACCCGCTGGCCGGTGATCCGCCGCGTCGGCCCGCGGCTGGCCGGACACGACGGCTGGTACGTCGCCGAGAGCCGGGCGTTCTTCGCGCCCCGCGCCGCCACCTGGGACGCCAGGTTCGGTGACGACATGCCCGCCTACGCCGCCGCGGTCGGCGAGGCCGCCGTCCGGCCCGGCGCGACCGTCCTGGACGCCGGCTGCGGCACCGGCCGCGCGCTGCCCGCGCTGCGCGCCGCCGCCGGCCCGACCGGACGGGTGTTCGCCGTGGACCTCACACCGGAGATGCTCGCCGTCGCCAGGACGACCGGCCGCGCGCACCACGCCGCCCTGCTGGTGGCCGACGCCCGCCGCCTCCCGTTCGCCGCCGCGCGGTTCGACGCGGTCTTCGCCGCCGGCCTGGTGCAGCACCTGCCCGACCCCGCCACCGGGCTGGCCGAACTGGCGCGCGTCACCCGCCCCGGCGGCGAACTGATCATCTTCCACCCCTCGGGACGGGCCGCGCTGGCCGCCCGCCACGGCCGCGCCCTGCGCCCCGACGAACCCCTCGCCAGGACCCGGCTGGAGCACCTGCTGACCGGCGCGGGCTGGCGCCTGGAGCACTACGACGACGCCGCCCACCGCTTCCTCGCCCTGGCCACCCGCCACTGACCCCGCTGGCCACCCGGAACCGTTCAGGCCCGGCGACCTGGCGGCCTTGACTCGGGTCGGGCCGTGCGGGCGGCGGCGCGCATCCGGAGTTCGCGGGGGCGCAGTGTGGCGGCCAAGGCGACACGCGCGTCGTCCTGGCCGGGCAGCGGTTCCAGCCGCCAGCGGGCGGCGATGGTGGCGAGGGCGAGTGTCGCCTCCGTGAGGCCGAACCGGTCGCCGATGCATTTGCGGGCGCCCGCGCCGAAGGGCAGGAAGCCGCCGCGCGGCAGGGCGGTGCGGCGTTCGGGGCTCCACCGGTCGGGGTCGAAGCGCTCCGGGTGGGGGTAGAGGTCGGCGCGGTGGTGGATGACGTAGGGGCTGCACAGCATGGTGGTCCCCTTCGGGATGCCGGCGAGGCCGAGCCGGGTGTCGGCGGTGGCGGTGCGGGTGAACAGCCACGCCGGAGGCAGCAGCCGCAGGGTCTCGCTGATGATCTGGCCCGTCATGCCCAGCTCCGGCAGGACGGCGTGGGTGGCCGGCCGGTCGCCCAGGACGTCGTCCACCTCGGCGTGCAGGCGGTCCTCGATGTCGGGGTGGCCGGCCATCAGGTGCATCGTCCAGGCCAGCACGGCGGCCGTGGTCTCGGTGCCGGCGATCAGGAACGTCATGGCCTGGTCGACGATCTCCTCGTCGGTGAGGCCCCGTCCGCCGCCGGGGTCGCGGGAGGCCAGCAGCGCCGACAGCAGGTCGCCGCGGTCGGCGTCGTCGCCCCGCCGGTCGTCGACCACGCCGCCCAGGGTGGCGCGCAGGTCGGCGATGGCGCGGTGGTAGCGGCGGTTGGCCGGGGTGGGCAGCCGGTCCAGCGGGGGCGGTGTGAGCATCCGGCGGAAGGCGCCGGCGAGCACGGTGCCGATGTCCTCCAGCGTCGCGCGCCGGACCGGGCCCGGCAGCGCGTCGGAGTAGATCATGGCGGTGGTGGTCTCCACCGAGATCGTCATCATCTCCGGGAGCACGTCCAGGATCTGGCCGTCCCGCCACGACCCGGTGACGGCGTCGATCCTGCCCGTCATCACCTCCGCGTAGCCGGGGAGGCGGCCTGGATGGAAGGCGGGCTGCACCAGGCGCCGCTGCCGGCGGTGCCGGCTGTGCGGGCAGGTGGCCAGGCCGTCGCCCACCGCCTCCCCGAGCCGGGCGAAGACCGGCCCGCCCTTGTCGAAGGTCCGGTCATCGCGCAGGACCTGGAGGATGAGGTCCGGGTCGCAGACCAGGACGGCGTCGACCGGGCCCAGCCGCAGCCGGACGAGGTCGCCGTGGGCCGGCAGCGTGCGCAGGAAGCCCAGCGGGTCGCGCAGCAGCGCGGCCATGTGCCCGATCAGAGGGAGTGATCCGGGGACGGTCGGGATGGACCTCGGAGCGGCCATCGCGGTCACCGATCGGCGCGAACCGCGGACAGCAGCACGTAGCCCAGCGGGTCGACGTCGCTGAGACGTTCCAGGGCGGAGGCACCCGCGACGAGCCGGTCGCCCGCTTCGCCGTACCGGGGCGCCGCCCGGCGCAGGCCCGCGCCGAGGGCGGCGTAGGTGCGCCGCGCGTTCCGGCGGATGTCGGTGAACTCGACGATCTCCAGCCCGGCGCGGCGCAGGTGCTCGCGGTAGCCGTCGGCGGTCAGGAGGGTGGCGACCTGGAAGAGGGCGTAGATCTGCGCGAGGACGTCCGCGTCGGGGCCGGAGACGGGCCCGTCGAGGTAGAGATCGGCGATGACCAGACGCGCTCCGGGACGCAGGACGCGGGCGATGTGGCCGAGCGCGGCGTCCTTGTCCCGGATGTGCGTCATCGACTCGATGGCATAGGCCCCGTCGAAGGACGCCGGGGCGAACGGCAGCTCCATGGCGTCCGCGAGCTGGAACGACGCCTGCCCCGGAGCGTCGCCGCGTTCCGGGCGGGCCTGGGCCAGCCGAAGCTGGTGGGCGCTGACGGTCACCCCCGCCACGTGGACGCCGCGGCCGGCGGCGATCTGGGCCGCGGGCCTGCCGCTGCCGCATCCGACGTCCAGCACGCGCAGGCCGGGGGCGAGGTCCAGCCGGTCCGCCACCAGTTCGGTCAGCCGGGCCGATGCCTCCTCCGTGGTGCTCTCGTCCTCGTCGGACTCCCAGTAGCCGACATGGATGCTGCCGCCCAGAACGGCGGTGAACAGATCGGTGAGCTGGTCGTACAGGGCACCGACATCGGCGGCGCCGGGTTCTCCGGTCATGGGGTCCGATCCCTTTCCGCTGAGCGGCACAGCGTGCCTATTCCGTTGGCGATGCGTCCGTAGGGGCTGAAGCCGGAGTGGTCCACCGCGCTGGAGGTGACGCCGAAGAAGGCGCGGCGTACGCGCCGGCCCGCGTCGTCCGGGAGGCCGAAGGTGGCGCGGACGGCGATATCGGTCTCGATGAAGAGGCGGGCGTCGTCGGCGGCCCCGGCGAGGACGACCGACCCCCACAGGCGGCCGATCGCCCGGCGCAGCGGCGCGGCCTGGGGAGTGTTCGTCAGGCCGCCCGCGGCCAACGCGGCGTCGAAGACGTCCTGCCAGTCCTGGGTGAGCCGGCGGCACGCGTCGTCGTCATCGGCGCGGTCGCATCGGGCGAGGGCGCTCTCCGCGGCCGCCACGAGCCGGGCCGGGGCGGCCGCGCCGGACAGGCACCGGCGGGCGACGCGCCGGGCGAGGGCTTCCACCGTGGATGCGGCCGGGCGCCATCGTGGTCGCCAGTCCTCGGTGTGCAGGGTCCACCCGGACGCGAGGCGGCCGCCGGCCGACCGCAGCCGGGTTCCGGCGGCGGGCGGGGCGAACGCCTCCGCGACGTCGCCGCCGGCCCGGTGCAGCGCCGCGAGCTGCCGCCGGAACACGTAGCGGGGCACCAGCAGGTAGAACAGGTTGAACCCCATCGCGTACTCGGCGGCCTCCTCGTGCCCCGGCCTGCCGCAGGCGCAGGCGAGCGTCGCGTCGAGAGCCTGGGCGAGGGCGTCGCCGTAGCCGTGGACGGCCCCCGGGCCCGCGTGGGCGAGCGCCGTGAGCAGCTCGTTGCAGGTTTCGTGGTTGCCCCAGTCGGCGATCGCGTCGACGACGTCGTCGTAGCGCAGCGCGTTGCCGAACACGCGGGCGATGTCCGGGCAGGCCAGCGCCGGCAGGTACGTACCGCTGCCGTCGGTGAGATGCCGGTAGGGGCGGGAACCGAAGGCCAGCCGCAGTAGCGGGGTGTGAAAGCCATCCCATTGGCGGATGGTGAAAAGCTCGTCGGGCGTGAGCGAGAGTTCCGGGTTCCGGTCGGCGGCCCGGTCGCCCCGCGCCATCGCGTCCTTCACATAGCTGATCGCGCCGCCCAGCGTCATCTCGCGCGCCATTCGGTTGGGAGCCGCTCCGGCGAGCGCGGCGAACCCCTCACTGGCCGCGACGAGATAAGGATCCTCCCCGTCCAGGCCCGCTCCGTCTGCGGCATCGACGAAATCCACGGCCAGGCTGAAAGTGAGCAGCGAGCCGAACAGGTTGGGCAGCCGCTCGTCGACGCTGCGTTGGAACTGCCAGTAGTACAGGCAGCCGAGGTAATCCCGCACGGTCATCTCCGGGCTGCGCGCGCCCGGATTGCGCCGCCGGTACTCCCGCCACAGCACCGCCGCCTCGTTCCCCTTCCGGGGCGCCGCCGCGTTCAGCAGCGCCAGGGGGCGGGCGATCGGCGCGGTGTCCGCGTCCCAGAGCGCGGCCGCCTGCCGGGCCGTCAGGCGGCGCAACGCGTCCCCGACCCAACCGTCCAGCAGGCTCTGCTGTAGTCCGGGCGAGCGGGACACCCGGAGCGCCCGCGCGGCCATCCGGTATCCGCCGCCGTCGCGCGGCATCGTCGTGGAGACGTACGGCCGGTAGGCGGACGGCGCGACGAGATAGGTGGCCGCGTCGCCGTCGGCCGGATGGGCCTCGCCCGCCGCGGTGTGCACCGTCCGCAGCAGAGTCTCGGTCTCCGGCGTGGTCAGGCCCGCACGGTCGGCATCCCATAACGCATACGCAATGTTCATCAGTTCGAACCTTCAGACGATTTTCGAGCCGCTTGCTGTCAGCCGGTCAGCTGTGGCGCCACAGGGCCGCATCGGTGAGCGCGGTGAGGGCCTGCCCGGCGTCTTCGGTGAGGGGGGCCGCCCGCAGGGCCGTCAGGGCGTGCCGTCCGCGAACCTCGATCATGTCCTCCACCGCGGCGTGCGCGCCGGTCTCGTCGAGGACCTTACGGAGGTCGCGTGCCGCGGACTCGTCCAGGTCCGCGGCGCCGTGCAGCCGGTTGATGAGGGCGCGCTGTGCGAGCGTGGCGTGCTCGACCGCGTAGGCCATCAGCACGGTCGGCTTGCCTTCCCGCAGGTCGTCCAGATTGGACTTGCCGGTGACGCCCGGGTCGCCGAACACCCCCAGCAGGTCGTCGCGGAGCTGGAACGCCTCACCGAGCGGGCGGCCGAAGGCGGAGTAGGCGGCGAGCAGGCGTCCGCCTCCGCCGGCCATGACGCCACCGAGGACCAGCGGATGCTCCACGGTGTACCTGGCCGCCTTGTAGCGGACGACGCGCATCGACCGCGCCACCGACGGGACGCCCTTCGCGGTCTCGGCGACATCCAGATACTGGCCGCAAATCGCCTCCGCGCGCATCCGGTCATAGACGGGCCGGGCGGCGCGGAGCCGGGCCGGATCGACACCGCTGGTGTAGAGCAGTTCGTCCGCCCATACCAGGAGCAGGTCGCCGAACAGCATCGCGGCGGACACCCCGAAGGCGTCCGGGTCGCCGTTCCACCCGGATTCTTCGTGCAACGCGGCCAGCCGGCGATGCATCGCCGGTCGGCCGCGCCGGATATCGCTCCCATCCATGATGTCGTCGTGGATCAGCGCGAACGAGTGGAACAGCTCAAGTGCCGCGGCCGCCCGGACGGCCTCGTCGCGGTCGGCACCGCCCGCGCCACGCCATCCCCAGTAGCAGAGCATCGGCCGGATTCGCTTTCCGCCCGACAGAACATACGGTCGGAGCAGTTCGAAGGCCGACGCGTCGTCCAGCCGGCTCAGTTCGCCCAGCCGATCGTCGAGGAACTCGGCCAACGCGCGGTCGATCCGCCCCTTCACCTCCAGCGCGGCCGCGGCGGACGTGGACCGTGTACCCGCTGTCATCGCCCCTTCGCCTCCCAGCCTGGGAATCAACCGTCGGACCAGCACGCTGCCGCCCCGGGCTCCCCGCCACCAGCGGCTGTTCCGCTGCCCGGAACAACCGCGTCCCGCGCACGGAGACCCGGCGCGGACCGCTCCTCACCCGTGGCGTGTTCCGCAGGCCACGACGGACATCGCGTAGGCGGTCCTTCGCAGCAGCGGGGCATGGTGCACGGGATCGAACCCCCGGGCTCGGCCCGCGAGCGACACGGCGGCGATGACCTCGCCCTTGCGGTCGCGTACCGGCGCGGCCACGCAGTACACACCGGCCGTGAGATCTCCGTAGTTGTAGGCCACCCCCTCGCGGCGGATGCCGGTCAGCACCGACTCCAGATCATGCCCGTTCGCCCGGACCGGCCCGTCGTGCGCCGGCTCCGGCGCGATCTGGCCGGGATGCGGCCGGTAGGCGAGGAGCAGCCGGCCCCCCGCGGTCAGGCGCGCCGGTGCCCGGTCGACCCCGTCGGAACGGCTGGCGACCCGATCGCGCCCGTAGACGCGGTCCACGTAGACGACCTCGTCGTCTCGCAGCACCACGAGGTTGACGGTCTGGCGACTCGCCTCGTACAGGCCGACCATGTGCGGAAGCAGTCCGCGGCGAAGTCGCCGTATCCGGCTTACCCGGTGGTCCGCCGGGGGCACGAGCCAGCTCACCCCGTCGTTCAACCGGTAGCGGGTACCGTTGCGGCGCACCAGGCCACCCTCAAGCAGGGCGCCGAGCAGGCGGTACGTGGTCGTCTTCGCGAATCCGGTGCGGCGGGCCAGTTCCGACAACGTCAGCGAGGACGGCGCCGTCGCGAGCGCGGCCAGGAGCGCCGTCGCCTTCCCCGCCATGCTCAGGGCCGTGTTCTCCCGCCGGCCTCTCGCCCCGCGCGGGTCCGGCGGCGCGGCGCCGGCGGGCCCGGCGGCCGGTAACGCGATCGGCTTTCCGGAAGCCGAGAAAGCGCACATTTCAACTCCTGTAAGGCGAATGTACCCGACGCCCGTTTTTATCACCACCATCTGGCTGAATTTTGGCGGGTGGAAATCTCTGCCGCGACCGGCGGGTCCGGCGAATTGTTCCGACGTGCGGCAGCGAGATCAAAGGCGCCGCGAGTCGCGCATTCCCTCGCTCTCGCGGAGCTTTGATCAACATTACGGCCTCGGGGGCGCGCGAGGGCGCGCCGCCGTCGACACCGCGGGCGCCCCCCCTGATCACCGCACGGTCGACGGCGGGATCGGGCGCCGCGGAATTGGTCCGGGTCGCCGCCGAGAAATCGTGTCAAAAATTGTGCTTACCGGTTTTGGGTTCGGAGGTTACCGGGGTGGCGCGATGGCCCTATTAATGACTCCGGTTTTTTACGGATCTTCGGGCTTCGGCGTCATTCATCCGATGGACGGCGGGTGCTCGCCGGGGCATTGCCGGGGCTTGTAATGGCGGAATTACCGTCCGGAGTGCTCAATTCCCCCGCAAAGGAGTGGACATGACCCGAAGCAGAAGCGCGGTCGCGGTCGCCCTCACGGGCGTGCTCGGGGCCGCCGCGATCGCGGCGTTCGCGCTGCCCGGCGGCGCGGCCTCGGCGGCGGCCGACCCGGTCCTCGTCGGCGCCGGCGACATCAGCAACTCCGGCAGCGGCGACACCGCGACGGCGGCGCTGCTCGACAACATCGGCGGGACGGTCTTCACCGCCGGCGACAACGTCTATGACAGCGGCACGACCAGCGAGTTCAACACCTACTACAACCCCACCTGGGGGCGCCACAAGGCGCGCACCCGGCCCTCCCCCGGCAACCACGACTACAACACGGCCGGCGCCACCGGCTACTACGGGTACTTCGGCGCCGCCGCGGGCGACCCGTCCAAGGGCTACTACTCCTACGACATCGGGAGCAACTGGCACGTCGTCGCCCTCAACTCCAACTGCGGGTCGATCAGCGGCGGCTGCGCGGCGGGCGGCGCGCAGGAGCGGTGGCTGCGGGCCGACCTCGCCGCCAACCCCAAGCCGTGCACCATCGCCTACTGGCACCACCCGCGGTGGACGTCCGGCGCCAACCACTCCCCCAGCACCGCCGTGGCCCCGCTGGTGCAGGCGCTCTACGACAACAACGCCGATGTCATCGTCACCGGCCACAACCACCAGTACGAGCGGTTCGCGCCGATGAACCCGAGCGGCGCCGCCGACAACGCGCGCGGCATCCGCGAGTTCGTCGCCGGGATGGGCGGGGCGAGCCACTACTCGTTCGGCACCATCCAGCCGAACAGCCAGGCCCGCAACAGCGACACCTACGGCGTCCTCAAGCTGACGCTGCACGCCGGAAGCTACGACTGGCAGTTCGTCCCGCAGTCCGGAAAGACCTACTCCGACAGCGGCACCACCAACTGCCACTGATACCAGGGGTCCCGGCGCGGCGGGGGCGCGCCGGGCCCGTCCAAGGAGCCGGCGTGTACCTTTCCACCCTCACCCGTCCGGGCAGGAGCCTCCGCGGCGCGGGCCCGGTCGCCGCCAACGTGGTCGCCCTCGGCGCCGTCAGCCTGATCACGGACGTCTCCGCCGAGATGGTCACCGCGATCCTGCCGCTCTACCTGGTGGTCGGGCTCCAGTTCAGCCCGGCGGCCTACGGGGCGATCGACGGGCTCTACACCGGCGCGACCGTCCTGCTCCGCCTCGCCGGCGGGTACGTCTCCGACCTCGTCGACCGGCGCAAGCCGGTGGCGCTGCTCGGGTACGCCGCGTCCGCCGCCGCGAAGCTCGGGCTGCTCGCCGCGGCGGGCTCGGGCGCCGGGATCGGCCTCGCCCTCACCGCGGACCGCGCGGGCAAGGGCCTGCGCACCGCGCCCCGGGACGCCCTGATCACCCTGTGCACCCCGCCCGAGCAGCTCGGCCGCGCGTTCGGCGTGCACCGGACGATGGACGCCGCCGGGGCGTTCGCCGGTCCGCTCGTCGCGCTCGCCGTCCTCGCCGCCGCGCCCGGGTCCTACGACTCGGTCATCATGACGAGCTTCTGTGTCGCGCTGCTCGGCGTCCTCGTGCTCGTGCTGTTCGTCCGGGACGCGCCGGGGCCGCGGACCCGGCGCGAGGCGCTGCGCTGGCGGGAGCTGCTGCGCGGGCCCGCCGCGCGGCGGCTGCTCCCCGCCTCGTTCCTGCTCGGGCTGGCCACGATCGGGGACGGCTTCACCTACCTGCTGGTCGCCGAGCGCGCGGACCTCGCGCTCGGCTGGTTCCCGCTGCTCGCCGTCGCCACCAGCGGCGTCTACCTGTTGCTCGCCACGCCCGCCGGGATGCTCGCCGACCGGGCCGGGCGGCTGCCCGTCGTGCTCGGCGGCTACCTGGCGCTCACCGCGACCTACCTGCTGCTCGCGCTCGCGTCCGGCGGCGGGCTCCGGCTCGTCGGCGCCACCGTCGTCCTGCACGGGGTGTTCTACGCCGCGACCGACGGCGGGCTGATGGCGCTCGCCGGGCCGCTGCTCCCGGCGGGCCTCCGGACGACCGGCATCGCGCTCGTGCAGAGCGGGCAGGCGCTGGCCTACCTGGTGTCGTCGGTGCTGTTCGGGGCGGCGTGGCAGGTGTGGGGCACGCGTCCGGCGCTGCTGGGCGCCGCCGCCGTCAGCGCCATCGCCCTCGCCGGGACCGCCGCCGTCCTCCGTCCGTCAGAAAGGGCCGTCCATTGAACACGCGCTCCCGCGCCGCCGCCCTGGCGGTTTCGGCCGTGCTTCTCGCCGCCGTGGCGGTCACCTACACGGTGTCGCACGACGCGGAGTCCGCGCCCGCCTCGGGCCGGACGTCCGCCGACGGCCGGCGGCTCCAGTTCCTCGCCAACGGCCGGCTCTCCTACACGTCCCCGCCGGGGTCGCGGCGGGTGACCTCGGTGGTCTGCGACCGGGCCTACGCCGCCGCCGGCACCGTCGCGTGCCTGCGGCCGGTCGGGGCGCTGAGCGCGGGCGCGCTGGTCGTCATGGACGCCGGGCTGCGCGAGCGGCGGCGCGTCCCGCTCACCGGGTTCCCCAACCGGCTGCGGGTGTCGGCGTCCGGCCGGATGGTCGCCTGGACGCTGTTCATCGACGGCCACAGCTACGCGACCACGGGGTTCTCCACCCGGGCGGGCATCCTCGACACCCGGACCGGGCGCCTCGTCACGACCCTGGAGGACTTCACGATCATCAAGGACGGCGCCCCGTACCGGAACCGGGACGTGAACTTCTGGGGCGTCACGTTCGCCGCCGACGACAACCGGTTCTACGCGACGCTGTCCACGGGCGGCGGGCGCCACCTCGTCCAGGGCGACTTCGCGGCCCGGACGGTCCGGACGCTCGCGCCCGGCGTCGAGTGCCCGTCCCTGTCACCCGACGGCACCCGCCTGGCCTTCAAGTCCGCCGTCGCCGGGAACCCGAAGCGCGGCTGGCGCCTGTCGACGCTCGACCTCGCCACGCTGCGCAGGACGCCGCTCGCCGAGACCCGCGGCGTCGACGACCAGCCCGTCTGGCTGGACGGCCGCACCGTCGGCTACACGCTCCAGCTCAGCGACGGGAAGAACCAGACGTGGGCCGTCCCGGCGTCCGGGGGCGGAAGGCCGCGGCTCCTGCTCGACAACGCGAGTTCGGTGTCGCCGCCCCCCTGAGTGTTTTCGGCCACCGAGTCGGACGATCCCATCTACAGCCGGGGCCTCGTGCAGCGGATCTCGACCCGGCTCGCCGCCATGCGCGAGAGTGCCGGTCAGCGGAGACGGCGCAGGTAGGGGTCCCATGCCCGATGGGGGGCGAGGCGGAGGCGGGCGTCGACGGCCACGGCCCCGTCGGGGCGGACGATCGTGGGGTTGAGGTCGAGTTCGATGATCTCGGGGTGGTCGGCCGCGAGCCGCGACAGACGGAGCAGGGCGTCGCGCAGTGCCGGGACGTCCCCGGCCGGGCGGGCGGCGTGGCCCCTGAGCAGGGTGGACACGCGGGGTTCGCGGATCAGCTCGTCGGCCTCGCCCGCCGTCAGCGGGGCCAGCCGGGCCGTACGGTCGGCCAGCGCGTCGGTGTCCACGCCGCCCGCCCCGAAGATCACGACGGCGCCGAAGACCTCGTCCTGGACGGCGCCGCACAGCAGCTCGACGCCCTCGTCCGCCATCGCCTGGACGAGCACGCCCTCCAGATCGGCGCCGAAGCGCCCGGCCAGGCCCTCGAAGGCGGCGCGGACGGCCCGCTCCCCGTCCAGGTCAAGGCGCAGCGCGCCCGCCGCCGACTTGTGCAGGACCCCGGGGACGTGCGCTTTCAGCGCCACCGGGGCGGCCAGCTCGCGGGCGGCGGCGACGGCCTGGTCGGCGGTCTCCGCCCAGCGCCAGGGGGCCAGCGGCAGCCCGTAGGCGTCCAGCAGCCGGAAGGCGGCGGCGGGCGGCAGCCAGCCTCCGGCGGGGTTGTCGACCAGGAAGCCAGCGATGATCGCCGCCGCCTCGTCCGGGCGGAGTCCGGGCAGGGCCGGGGGCTGTTCACGGGGGAGGTCGCGGCGCCGGGCGTAGGCGCGGGCGTGGGCGAGCGCGCGGACGGCGCTCTCGGGATAGGCGTAGCAGGGCACGCCCGTCTCGGTGATCACGACGTTCTCGGCCTGGCCCAGCACGACCGCCGCGGTCGGCTTGGCGGTGCCGCCGAGCGCTTCCCGCAGGTCGGCGAGCGCCGTCGGGGCCACCAGGGCCAGGACGGCGTCGACCGACGCGTCCGCGGCGATCACGTCGAGCGCCTCGCGGAACGCGTCCGCGGAGACGGCGGCGGTGGTGTCGACGGGGTTGGCGGTCGCCGCGCAGGCCGGGAGCATCCGCGCGAGACGCGCCCGCGTCTCCTCGCCCAGGGGCGGGACGGTGAGCCCCGCGTCGGCGCACGCGTCGGCGGCCAGCACCCCGGCCCCGCCCGCGTTGGAGACCACCGCCACCCTCGGGCCGCCCGGCGCCGGCTGGGTCGCCAGCAGCGCCGCCGCGTCCACCAGCTCGCCGAGGTCGTCGGTCGCGACGACGCCGGCCTGCTCGAACAGCGCCCTGCGGGTGGTCTCCGGGGTGGCGGCGGCGGCGGTATGGGACGCGGCGGCCCGCGCGCCCGGCGCGGACCGCCCGGCCAGGACGGTCAGCAGCGGCATCCGGGCGGCGACCCGGCGGGCCGTCCTGGCGAACTTGCGGGGGTTGCCGAACGACTCCACGTGCAGGATCCCGAGCCGCGTCGTCTCCTCCGACTCCCACCACATGAGCATGTCGTTGGCGCTGACGTCGTACTTGTCCCCGACGGAGGCGAAGGAGGAGACGCCCACGCCCAGCCGGGACAGCTCCTCCAGCAGCGCGATCCCGACGCCGCCCGACTGGACCGCCACGCCCGCGCGGCCGGGCGCGGGGTGTCGGGCGCCGAACGTCGCGTCCAGCGAGACGCCGGTGTTGGCGACGCCCAGGCAGTTCGGGCCGACCAGCCGCATCCCGTGCTCGCGGCAGACGGCCACGAGCTCCCGCCCGTCCGCCGCGGTCAGCCCCGAGCTGATCACCACGATCGCGGCGGCCCCGGACCGCCCGCAATCGGCGGCCACGCCCACCACGGCGTCCGCGGGCACCGCGACGACCACGAGGTCGGGCCGCTCCGGCAGGTCGGCGAGCGTCGCCACGCAAGGGACCCCGTGCAGGTCGGCCCCGGCGGCGTGCGGGTTCACCGCGAAGACAGCGCCCTTGAAGCCGCCGGAGACGATGTTGCGGACGACCTCGGCGCCCACCGTCCCGCGCCGCCGGGACGCCCCGATGACCGCGACCACCCGCGGCCGCAGCAGCGGTTCCAGGCTCGCCACGTCCGCGCGCCGCTCCCGCTCGGCCACCGCGTCGAGGTATCCGTCGTCGGAGACCAGCGGCAGCGTCACCTCCACGAGGTTCTCGGCGAAGCGGCGCCGCGCGGGCATCCCGGCGTCGGCGAAGACCCGCAGCATCGCGGTGTTCGCGGCGAGCGCGTCGGCGCGGAAGGCCGCGACCCCGCGCGTCCGGGCCAGCGACCCGAGGTGCTCCAGCAGCAGCGTCCCGACACCGCGCTGCTGCACGCGGTCGGCGACCACCAGCGCGACCTCCGCCTCGCCCGGCACGCCGGTCGGCTCGTACTCGGCCACCCCGACCAGCTCGCCGCGCAGCCATGCCCCGAGCGCCGCGTGGTCGGTGCCGCTCGTCCGGCAGATCCGGTCGGCCACCTGTGCGCCCATGCCCCGGTTGAGACCGAAGAAGCGCAGGTAGAGGCTCTCCTCGCTCAGCTCGCGGTGCAGGTCGCAGACCGCGTCGAAGTCGGACGCCCGCAACCGCCTGATCTCCACCTGGACGCCGTCGGTCAACAGCGCGAACACCGGCGCGCTGGGAGGGTTTCGTGTCATGTCCCCAGCGTCGGACGGGACGGGCCGCCGGATCAGGTCCCCAAGGTCATCGCTCCCCGGGACCTTCGTCCCTCCCCCGGCCGGCCCGTGGCGCCGGACGGCGGCTCCACCGGCACCGCCCTGCCCATGGCCGGGCCCCGGCGCGGAGGCGTGGACTCCTCGCCGGGGCCGTGGGAGACACCGCGGGCTAGCCGCCGACGCCGCTCTCCGAGGCGTGGACGACCACCACCGTGCAGGGGGCGTGGTGGACCAGGGCGTGGCTGACGGAGCCGAGCAGCAGCCCGCGGAAGCCTCCGAGACCCCGCGAACCGACGACGAGCAGGCCGGCGCCGTCCGCCGCGTCCATGAGGACCTCCCGGGGCGTCCCGGCGACGACCTCGGCCGTCGCCTTCACCGAAGGGTGGACCTCGCGCAGCGGGATCACCATGCGCTCCAGCCGCGACTCGGCCGCGCTCCGCATGCCGGCCTCGTCCACCAGTGGCGGCAGGTCCCCTCCGGGCAGGCGGTCCCAGACGATCACCGCTCTCAGATCGAGCCCGCGGGAGTCGGCTTCGGCGAAGGCCACGGCCAGCGCCGCACGGGACGCCGGTGAGCCGTCCACCCCCACCACGACCGGGCCCGGCTCCGGGCCCGTGTCGGCGCCGCCTCGGACGATCACCACGGGACAGGTCGCGTGCGCGGCGACCTGGGCGCCGACCGAGCCGAGCACCAAGCCCACGAAGCCGCCGACGCCCCGCCGGCCGAGCACGATCAGGTCGGCGGTCCTTCCCGCCGCGACCAGTTCCGCCGCCGCTCGCCCGCGGGCGAGCACCGCGCGGACCTTCAGGTCGGGCGCCGCGCCCCTCAGATGCTCGACGCCCGCCTCCAGGGTCCGCCCCGCCATAGCGCGCAGATCGGCGGTGGGCACGGCGATCGGGGCGCCGACATAGACGTCCCACGTGTGCAGGACGGTCAGCGGCGCCCCGCGCGTCCGGGCCTCGTCCGCGGCCCAGTCCAGCGCCCGGACCGCGCCCTCGGAGCCGTCGTAACCGACGACCACGCCCGTGATCGGCTGTTCGTTCATGCTCTCCCCCACCGTCGAATCCATCGGCGTTCTCTCTGATCAGGCTCACCTCCGGGCGTTTCGCGGGGGAAGGGGCGTCCGTCCGGACCGGGCGGGACCTTCGGCCTTTCGGCGTCACCGCGCCGAGGCCCAGACCTCCGGCGCCCCGGAGGGGCCGAAGGTCCCTGGGCCCGCCTCCGGCACGGACCGATGCTGAGAGCGCTGACCCTTCGCAGAGGAGACCGAGGATGCCTGGCACAGACTCATACGAACTTGACATCCATCTCACGGCCACCAGGGACGTGCCGCAGGAGGACATGCGGCACGCGCGCGAGGTCGTCGTCCGGGCACTGGCGTACGTGCCGCGTCCGATCCTCTTCGCGAAGGCCACGCTCAGCGTTCTGCCGGACCCCGCGGTGCCCCGCCCCCACCTGGTCCATTTCCAGGCGGATCTCAACGGCATGCCGGTCAACGCCCACGCCGCGGCGGCGACGATGCCCGAGGCCATCGCGCTCGCCGGAGTCCGGCTGCGCACCAGGGCGGAGAACATCACCCGCCGCCCCGAGCACCACAAGGCGCACCGGCACCCCCAGGGGGACCGGAACGGGCACCGCCTCTGACGTGTCGCCGACCGGCGGCGCGCCGACACGAGGGAGCATCGCAATGACGAGGCAGATCACCCCTGGATTCTCCGTCCTGTCCCTGGAGAACCGCATCGCGGTCCTGGAGCGGCAGGTCGCCCTGCTGACCGAGGCGGCCACGCTGATGGCCGCGGCTCTGGAGGGCACCCCCCTGGACCCGCCGAGCGACGGCGGCGCGGAGCCGGCGCCGTTGCGGCGAGCGCGCGAACTCCTGCTCCTGCCGCCGCTGAGGTCCGGCGCTCACCGTTGACGACGACCATCCAAGGAGAGGCATATGTCCGAGCGACGCACGGCGATCCTCGTCGGAACCGATGGTTCCGCGCGATCCGAGCGCGCCATCGCCTGGGCGGCCGACGAGGCCGCGCGGTCCGGTCGGGAACTGCGCATCCTGCACGTCCTGAAGACCCGCCACCGCCTGTTCGCGGAGAGCGCGACCTACGACGGGCCATCGCGGGAATCCCAGAAGATCCTGGAGGACGGACGCGACGCGGCCTCCCGCCGACAGCCCGGCATCAAGGTCGAAACCATGATCGTCCACGACCGGAGCGTGGCGGACGGGCTGCGGCAGTACGCCGACGAGGCCGCGATGGCGGTGATCGGCGATCGCGGCCTGGGCGGGTTCGCCGATCTGCTCCTCGGCTCCACCGGCCTGCATCTCGCCGGGCGCTTCCCCGGCCCGGTGGTCGTCGTCCGCGGCCCGGCGGAGCCGACCGCGGGCGAGGTCGCGGCGGGGCTCGACCTGCTGGAGGACCCCGCGCCCGTGCTCGACCACGCCTTCGCCGCGGCGGCGGCCCGGGGGGCGCGGCTGCGCGTCCTGCACGCCTGGCGCCCGGCGGTCCTCGCCATCGAGGCGGGGGTGGACCTGCGCGCCGCGACCGACACCTTCCGCGGCCATCTCGCCGCGGCCGTGGCCCCCTGGCGCGAACGCCTACCCGGCGTCGAGGTCGTCGAGGACGTCGTCATCGGGCATCCGGTGGAGATGCTGGCATCGGCCTCCGGGAACGCCGAGCTGCTGGTGGTGGGGTCCCGTGGCCGAGCGCTCCCGCTCGGTTCCGTGAGCCACGGCGTGATCCACCACGCCCGCTGCCCCGTCGCGGTCGTCCGCCCTCACGGCTGACGCCCGCTCCGCGACGTCCCGGGGCGTGTGACACCATCGAGACATCATGACCAGCGAGCTGGAACCGCTCGATCCCGGAACATGCCTGGCGCTGCTCCAGGACGTGCCGGTCGGACGGATCGCCTGGGCCGGGCAGGACGGGACCGTCACCGTCCTGCCGGTCAACTTCGCCATGGACGGGGACGCGCTGGTCTTCATGACCGCGCCGGGCGCCAAGCTCGACGCCGTCCGGGGCGGCCGGCCCCTCACGTTCGAGGCCGACGACCTCGAACCCGCGCTGCGCACGGCGTGGAGCGTGCTGCTGACCGGCCCGGCGGAGGTCGTCACCGATCCGGCCGAGACCGAGCGGCTCGGCGCCCTGCCGCTCGCCCCGTGGGCCCGCCCGGCCGGGGCGCGGTTCGTCAGGCTCACCCCCCACAAGATCACCGGGCGGCGCATCCCGCTCCATCCAGGCGGGGTGACCAGCGAGCGGGTCGACCCCCCGGACGACCCCGGCTGACCGGCCGCTCCACCGGCGGCAGGGCTCACACGCTCACCGACGGGTCAGGCGGCTTCGACCTCGACCTCGGCCCCGGCCTCGATGCCGACGTCCATGCGCGGCGCGTCGAGGATCGAGTCGTGGACCGTGCAGGCCATGACCGCGTCCAGCAGCGTGCCGCGCTCCCCGTTCTCGCGGTGCACGACCGCCATCTCGCCCACCGGGCTCCCTTCCCCGTGTTCGATGACTCGTCTTCGGTCTCGATTTCCGGGGTATTCGCAGGTAGAGCCGAAGGTATCCGGGGGCGGGCAGGGCCGTCCGCGCTTGCCCGCCCCTTTTCGGGCCGAAGGTCCCTGCCGGGCGGGACTCCGGGCACTGACCCGCGGGCGGCCTGCGGCGAGAGGGTGGGAGCGGTTCAGGGAACCCCCGGAAGGAGAGCCATGAAGCGCCTCACGGTCGAGGACGTCATGACCAGGGACGTCGTGACGGTGACCGAGGAAACCCCGTTCGTGGAGATCGCTGAGGCCATGACCCGGCACCGCATCAGCGCGGTCCCGGTCCTGGACGCCGAAGGCCGCCTCGTGGGCGTCGTCACCGAGTCCGACCTTCTCCGCAAGGAGGAGTCCAGAGACGACACCGGGCGGCGGCGCCTCGGGTTGTGGCGCCGCACCCGCGCCGACGCCAAGGCGGGAGCCGTCGACGCCCGGGGGCTGATGACCTCTCCGGCCGTGACCGTCACGCCCGGGACCGGTGTCGCGGAGGTCGCCCGGCTGCTGAACTCCCGCGGTTTCAGGGCCGTTCCGGTCGTCGGCCCCGACGGGCGCCTGGCCGGGATCGTGGCCCGCCGCGACCTGCTGTCGGTCTTCCAGCGCTCCGACGCCGACATCCACGACGAGATCGTCCGGGAGGTCCTGGTCTGCCGGCTGTGGCAGGACCCCGCCGTCCTGCGCGTCCGCGTCCAGGGCGGGGTCGTCCACCTCACCGGCCGCGTCGATCTGAAGAGCCTCGTCCCGGTCGTCGTGCGGATGACCGCCGCGACCGAGGGCGTCGTGGACGTCGTCCAGGACCTGGACTACGACCACGACGACACCCACCCGACCGCCTACCCGAGGGCCTGAGCGGCCATGAACGAGAGCGTGCACGGCAGCACGGATGGCGGCGCCGCCGTCACCGAGACCCACATCGGCGTGGTCTTCTTCGTCGGCGACCGCGCCTACAAGCTCAAGAAGCCGGTGGACCTCGGGTTCGTGGACTTCGGCACCCCCGAGCTGCGCGCGCGGGCCTGCCGGGAGGAGGTCCGCCTGAACAGGCGCTTCGCCCCGGACGTGTACCTCGGCGTCGCTGAGGTGAGCGCGCCCGGCGGCGGCGTTTGTGACCACCTGGTCGTCATGCGCCGGATGCCCGCCGCCCGGCGCCTGTCCACCCTGGTCGAGGCCGGGGCGCCGGTGCGGGACGCGCTGCGCGACGTCGCGCGCGCCCTGGCGGCCTGGCACGCGCGGGCGCCGCGCGGCCCCGACATCTCGGCCCAGGAGACCCGCGACGCCGTGAGGGAGCGCTGGCGCGCGGGCTTCGACCAGGTCAGGCCCTTCCACGGCGAGGTGATCGACGCCGGGACGGCGGCCGAGATCGAGGATCTCGCCACGACGTTCCTCGCCGGACGCGAGGCCCTGTTCGACGCGCGCATCGCCGACGGACGCGTGGTGGACGGCCACGGAGACCTGCTGGCCGGTGACATCTTCTGCCTGGACGACGGCCCGCGCATCCTGGACTGCCTGGAGTTCGACGAGCGGCTGCGCTGGCTGGACGGCCTGGACGACGCCTCGTTCCTCGCGATGGACCTGGAACGCCTCGGCGCCGCCGACCTCGCGACGGCCTTCATCGGCTGGTACACCGACTTCGCCGCCGACCCCGCCCCGCCCTCGCTCCGCCACCACTACATCGCCTACCGCGCCTTCGTCCGCGCCAAGGTCGCCTGCCTCAGGCACGGCCAGGGCTCCCCGGACGCCGCCGCCGAGGCGCGGTCCTACGCGGACGTCGCGCTGCGGCACCTGCGCGCCGCGCAGGTGGGGCTCGTCCTCGTGGGCGGGCTGCCCGGGACGGGGAAGAGCACGCTCGCCGGAGCGCTGGCCGACCGGCTCGGCTGCTCGGTGGTCGGCAGCGACCGCGTCCGCAAGGAACTCGCCGGGCTGGAGCCGCTGCGGCCGGCCCCGGCGGACTACGGCGCCGGGATCTACGACCCGGAATGGAGCAGGCGCACCTACGGCGAGCTGGCGGCGCGCGCGGAGCGGCTGCTCGGGCTCGGCGAGACGGTGGTGCTGGACGCGTCCTGGACCTCGACGGAGAACCGGGACCTCCTCGCCGCCGTGGCCGGACGGACGCACGCGAACCTGACGCCGCTGCGCTGCGAGGCCCCCGAGGACGTCTGCGCCGAGCGCATGCGGAGCCGCCCCCGGGGCGCGTCCGACGCCGACGCCGGGATCGCCGCGGGCATGCGCGCGCACGCCGCGCCCTGGCCGGAGGCGATCACCGTCGACACCGGCGGAGCGCTGTCGGACGCCCTCTCCCAGGCTCTCGCCGCCGTCCGGCCGCACGGGGCGCCGGCCGACCCGGAGTGCTGAGGGGCCGGGCGTTCACGGGGCCTCGGCGCGCAGGGCCGCGACCTCGGCGGTGAGGTCGATGCCGACCGGGCACCAGACGACGCACCGGCCGCAGCCCACGCAGCCCGACGAGCCGAACTGGTCGTGCCAGGTGCCGAGTTTGTGGGTCAGCCACTGCCGGTAGCGGCTCTTGGCGGAGGCGCGCACGTTGCCGCCGTGCAGGTGGGAGAAGTCGAGGTCGAAGCAGGAGTCCCAGAGCTGCCAGCGCTCGGCGTGGTCGCCGGTGAGGTCGGTGGTGTCGGTGACCTTGGTGCAGAAGCAGGTGGGGCAGACCATGGTGCAGTTGCCGCAGCTGAGGCAGCGTTCGGCGACGTCGTCCCAGCGCGGGGAGTCCAGGTTCTCCGCCATGAGGTCGCGCAGCCCGAGCGCGGGCATCTCGCGGCCCATCCGATCCGCCGCCGCCCGCACCTCCGCGCGGGCACGCTCGACGTCGGCCCCGGCGGCGGCGCCGGAGGGCACGTCGGCCATGACGGCCGCGCCGGCCTCGGTGCCGATGTCGACGACGTAGCGCGGGCCGTCGTCGTCGACGAGCTCGGTGAACGCGAGGTCGTATCCGGGGCCGGCCTCCGGTCCCGTCCCCATGGAGACGCAGAAGCAGGTCTCACCGGGTTCCGTGCAGTTGACGGCGATGATGAAGGCGCCCTGGCGCCGTGCCCGGTAGTCGGGGTCGACGTCGCGGCCGCCCATCAGGACGCGGTCCTGGACGGCGATGGCCCGCAGATCGCACGGCCGCACGCCCAGGAAGGCGTATCGGGGCGGATCAGGCGCCTGGTCGCGGACCTCGAACCCCTCGCCGGTCCGGTCGGCGTCCCACAGCTTGACCCGGGGCCGATGCAGGAAAGGCTTCCAGGACTGGGGGCCCGCCGTGTGGGCGAACGCGGCGCCGTCGCCGCGCCGGTGCACCGGTAGCCGCCGGGCCGCAGCGTGACGCCCCACCCGTAGGGAAGATCGTCGGCTGAGGACAGCTCGTCCAGGACGATCGCGCCGTCGCGGACCGTCGGGCCGACGACCGTGTAGCCCGCGCGGCGGAGCGCGTCGTACAAGGGGGCGAGGGTTCTCAGCTCCCTGTTCTCAGGCGTCATCTTTCCTCCCTGGTGCATCGGTTCCATCGGATGTCGCGGGCACGGGTCGTCCAGGCTCATGGGGGCCGCAGAGCGAAGCGGGTCGCGGAGCGAGCCGGGCGGTGAGGCGCCGGGTGAGGGAGTCGACGGCGGCGGCGACCCGCGGGGTCAGCCCCCGGCCGAAGCCGAACTCGCTCCCCTCGATGGCCAGCACCTCCAGGACGCGGGGCATCCGGCCGACGGCGGCGCCGAGCGCGACGGCGTCGCCGAGCCCCAGGGAATGGCCGGTGACCGGCGGGGCGGCGAGCGCCGCCGTGTCCAGGCCGAGTTCGTGGACGCGGCCGGGCGAGGGCGGATCACAGCGCACGGCGTCCACGACGATCGCCAGGTCGGCGCCGGCCCACAACTCGATCAACCGGGCGGGTTCGCCGTCGGTCACCGCGAGCGTGACGCCCACCCGGCCGCGCAGCGCTTCGACGGCCGCCGGTCCGGCGCCGTCGTCCCGGCGGAACTCGTTGCCCACGCCGATGACGATGGTCATGTCCGGTCCACGGTGAGGTCGAGGAAGTGGGTGGAGCAGGAGATGCACGGGTCGTAGTTGCGGATCGCCTGTTCGCAGCGGCCGGTGAGGCTCGCGTCGTCCAGGTGCAGCCGGGGCGCGACGAAGCGCCGCAGGTCGTCCTCGATCGCGGTCTGGTTCTGCGAGGTCGGCGGGACGATCCGGGCGGCGGTGATCAGCCCGTCGGCGTCCAGGTCGTAGCGGTGGTACAGGACTCCCCGCGGCGCCTCGGTGACACCGTGGCCGGTGCCCGCACGCGGCGGCACCGGGACGGCGGGACGGGGCGGCGGCTCGTAGGCGTCGATGATCCGCAGAGCCTCGTCGATGGCGTACACGACCTCGACGGCGCGGACGAGCACGCTGCGGAACGGGTTGCGGCATTCGGCGCCGAGCCCGGCCGCCGCCGCGGCCTCCAGGGCGAGCGGGGAGAGCTTGTCGCGGTTGAGGGCGTAGCGGGCGAGGGGGCCCGTGAGGTAGACGCCGCCGTCGGTGAAGCGGGCGTGCAGCGCCGTGGAGTGCGGGACCTGCTCCTCGACGATGTGCTCCTCGAACGCGGCGGCGGGGAAGGCCCGTCCGGCGCTGGTGCGGAGCGTCCCGCCGTCGAGGGGGTACCGGTCGGCGGACAGCGCCAGGTACTCGTGCTCGTGGACGAAGTCGGGGAACTCGAACATCGCAGCCCACCGCACCGTGGCGAGCGCGTCGTCCAGGGCCGGCCGCAGCGTCTCGGCGAGCGCGGCCATCTCTCCGCGCGAGGGGGCCCGGTAGAAGCCCCCGACGCGGACGTTCACCGGATGGATGGCACGGCCGCCGATGACCTCCATCAGCGTGTTGCCCGCCTTCTTCAGCCGCAGGCCCCGTTCGACCACGGCCCGGTGGTCGCGCGCCATCTCGACCGCGCCGGGGTAGCCGAGGAAGTCGGGGGCGTGCAGCAGGTAGATGTGCAGGGCGTGGCTCTCGATCCACTCGCCGCAGTAGAGAAGGCGCCGGAGCTCGGTGAGGGCGGCGTCCACGGCCACTCCGCACGCGTCCTCGATGGCCAGGCAGGAGCTCATCTGGTAGGCGACGGGGCATATCCCGCAGATCCGCGCGGTGATGTCCGGCGGCTCGGTGTGCGCCCGGCCGCGCAGGAACGCCTCGAAGAAGCGGGGCGGCTCGTAGATGTTCAGCCGCACCTCCTCCACGTCCGTGCCGCGCACGCGGACGTACATCGCGCCCTCGCCCTCGACCCGCGCGAGCGCGGAGACGTTCAGCGTGCGGTCATTGCGGTGGGTCATCGCCGCTCTCCTCCGGCCCGCCTCCGGGTTCCTCACGGAAGGCGGAGACGTTGAATGTGGACAGGACGCGTTCGGTCTCGTCCTCGGTCATGTCGAGCCAGGGCAGCAGAGCGCGGGTGTTGGGCCGGGCGCCGCTCCAGTTCGGAGTGGGGCCGAAGCAGCCGTAGCAACCACGTCCATAGGCGGGGCAGATGGCACCGCAGCCCGCATGGGTGACGGGGCCGAGGCAGGGTGTGCCGTGGGCGACCATCACGCAGACGTTGCCGCGGTTCTTGCACTCGAAGCAGACGCTGTGGGCGGGGACGTCGGGCTTCCGCCCGGTCAGGTGGGCCGACAGGACCTCAAGGAGCTGGCGGCGGTCGATCGGGCAGCCGTGCAGCTCGAAGTCCACCGGGACGTGCGCCGCGATGGGCGTGGAGTCGGCGAGCGTCTCGATGTACTCGGGGCTGGCGTAGACGACGGAGGCGAACTCGCGGACGTCGGCGAAGTTGCGCAGGGCCTGGACGCCGCCGGCGTTCGCGCACGCCCCTATCGTGATCAGCTTCCGGGAGATCGCCCGGACGTGCCGTATCCGCTCCAGATCCTCGGGCGTGGTGACCGACCCCTCCACCAGCGAGACGTCGTACGGCCCCTCTCCCACGGCGGCCGTCGCTTCCAGGAAGTGGGCGATCTCGATCCGCCCGGTGAGGGCGAGCAGCTCGTCCTCGCAGTCCAGCAGGGTGAGCTGGCAACCGTCGCAGGAGGCGAACTTCCACACCGCGAGGGTGGGTCTCATGGTCACAACTCCTTGACGGCCATGAGGGGCACCGCGCTCTCATAGGGCACGACGGGGCCGTCGCGGCAGATCAGCAGCGGGCCGAGCTGGCAGTGCCCGCACCAGCCGATGCCGCACCGCATGCTGCGCTCCAGCGACACCCGGATCCGGCCGGGGTGCGTCCCGAGCCCCGCCAGGGCCTGCGCGGTGAGCCTCATCATGATCTCGGGGCCGCAGACGTAGGCGGCGGCCCGCGACGGATCGACGTCGGCGGAACCGGCCAGCGCGGTGATCAGGCCCACGTGGCCCGTCCACCCCGGCGCGGGCCGGTCCACGGTGACCTCCACCTGCGCGCCGCGTGCCCGCCAGGTCTCCAGCTCGTCCTCGAACAGCAGGTCGCCCGGAGTGCGGGCGCCGATCAGGACGGCGACGCGGCCGTAGTCGTCCCGCCGGGCCAGCGCCCTCAGGATCGCGGGGCGCAGCGGCGCGAGCCCGATGCCCCCGGCGGCCAGCACGAGGTCGCGGCCGCGCGCCTCGTCCACGCCCCAGCCGGTGCCGAACGGCCCGCGCAGGCCGATCACCTGCCCGGCCTCCGCCCGGCACAGGGCGCCGGTGACGGCGCCCACCGCCCGGATCGTCTGCTCCAGGACCGGACGGGTGCGGCTGACCGAGATCGGCACCTCACCGATCCCGAA
The DNA here is from genome assembly GCF_009733595.1 of Actinomadura litoris. Taxonomy (GTDB): domain Bacteria; phylum Actinomycetota; class Actinomycetes; order Streptosporangiales; family Streptosporangiaceae; genus Spirillospora; species Spirillospora litoris. Next base: position 417,523 of record NZ_WOFH01000008.1, read on the forward strand.
CGCGTACATCATGGTGAACTGTCCCGGTTCAGGCTCGGGTATCGCCGCCCCCACCGGGGCGAGGGTGAGCGTGACCGTCTCGGCGGTCTCGGCCCGTTTCGCGACCACCCGGTACGGGACGGGCGCCATGGGCGTCACCTGGGCTCCCCGGGGTGCGCGTACAGGTCGAGCACCCGGATCCGGGTCGCCTCCAGCCGGTCCAGCATCACGGTCCCGAACCGCAGCGCCATGTCGTAGCCGAGTTCTGGATCCGTGGCGCCCAACGTCCGCACGAGAGGCCCGTCGAACCGCGTCGCCTCGACGGGCCGGACGGCGACGGCGCCGAAGCGCCACCGGTGCGGAGGGAACAGCCACGACCAGCCCAGAACGGCGGAGGCCTCCAACGTCTCCACCACCACCGGGCCCCGCCCCGGCACATGCAGGTCCAGGGCGACCGTGCCGGAGCGGATCACCCAGAACGACTCGGCCGTGCCGTTCTCCTCGAAGACGCGGCGCCCGGCCGGGAACTCCACCACGCGGCCGGCGGTCGCCAGCCGGGCGAGGTGCGGGCCCGGCATGCCGTGGAAGAACCGCTCCCGTCTCAGGTCGTCGGCCGAGACCCGGTCCATCGCGGACGTCACCTCGGCGGGGCCGGCGCGGCGTGCCGTTCGATCACGGCGTCGGCCGCCGGGTAGAAGGTGCTCTCATGGCCGTCGTCCCACTGGACGACATACGGCGGAGCCCCGTCCCGGCCGTGCACGTCGATGATGAGCGCCTTGCGGTCCGGCTCCCCCACCTGGTGCCCGCGGACGACCACCCAGTCTCCCTTTCTCGCCTGCATCACTCCTCCTTCACCTCGTACCGATCTCAGCCTGATCCGTGCCGGCCGCCGCGCGGCAGGGACGAAGGTCCCTCATTCGGCTCGGATTCGGTCCCGCTCCAGAGGTCCGATCGCGCGCCGGGGGCGCCCTCGCCGCCGGGAGGGGCCGGTAGGCCAAAGTCCCGTCCGCAGGGGCGTATCGGCCCTTAGATCCCCGCGTCGGCGGGGTCAGCCTGAGAGGGACGACTGGAGGATCCGATGAAACAGACGTTGTCTCCCTGAAGCGGCTGGCACGTGTCGCCGCGGCGCAGGCCGACGTGCCGTTGGGGAGGATCGCGACCCCGCTGCCGCCCGACCGCGTCGTCGGGCCCGACGATCCGGCCTCCGGGCTCCTGGCGCACGGTCCCGTGGCGGGCGACCTCATCGCGGTCGTGGCCGCCGACCACCATGTGGTCGGCACGGTCACCACCGGCGACGTCGAGCGTCTGCTCCAGCGCGACCGCCTGCGCAAGGTCCCGGCGCACACCACCTGACGCGCGGGGCGGGGTGCCCCTGGTCCCCCGGGCTCGGGCCCTTCGGCCGCTGAGAGGCCGGAGGCGCCCGGCCTATAGATCCCCGTCGGAGCGCGCGAAGACCAGGGAGCTCAGCGGCGCCCCGCGTGGCGAGATAGCCGTTGCGCAACGTGCAAGCGCTTCCCGGAGCCCTTCGGTGGCGGGATCGTCACCGTCATAAGCCAGAATCCACCGGCCCAAGGGCCCTTCCTCACCAGGGTCGTCCGTTCGGCCTCCGACGGGGCCGGGCTCTCACCCTCCGGCGCCGCGACCGGCGGTGGTCCGACTGGGGACCTTTGGCACCTCCGGAGCGGGTATCCGATGCGGAGACTGGTATCGAGAGCGATTCCTGCTCGACGTTCGTGGGGAGGCGGACGATGGGAAGGCTGCCGAGGAATCAGCGACCGAACGTGCTGTTCGGCTATGACGGCACCCAGGAGAACGACGCTGCCCTGCGCTGGGCGGTCGCCGAGGCCCGGACGCGAGAGCTCGCGCTGGTGATCTGCCATTGCTGGCACTGGCCGTACCCGCCGGGACACGTGGACGACAACGCCGAGGCGGTCATCAGGCGGGCGGGCGAGAGGCTCCTGGAACGCGGTGCGCGCCGGGCGCGTGATCTCGGCGCGGACACGGTGCGCAGGCGGTTGAGGAGCGAACCGGTGCGCGAGGCGCTGGTGCGCGAGTCCGAGGACGCCGAGCTGATCGTGGTCGGCACCCACGAATGCCACCGGCTGGCCGCCGGGTCAACCGCGATGCGCCTGCCGGCGCAGGCGCGCCGTCCGGTGATCGCCGTCCGGCACGCGGCGCCCTCGCGCGGCCTCGTGGTGGCGGGGGTCGACGGCTCCGCGGGCGGGGAGGCGGCGCTGGGCCTGGCCGTCGATGAGGCCGTCCTGCGCGGCTGGCCTCTGCGCGTGGTGTACGGAGCCTGGGAACCGGGCGCGGTACCCGAATCCGAGCTGCCGCTGTTCACCGACAAGGCGCGGCTGGCGCGGACGCGCGCCGCCATGCTGGAGCGGGTCACCGCGCCGTGGCGTGAGCGCTGCCCCGACCTCGACATGCAGGTCTCGCTGGTCCTGGAACGGCCCCGCGAAGCCCTGCTGGACGCGGCGCGCGACGCGGACCTGCTGGTGGTGGGCGACCGCGGCACCGGCCAGATCGACCCGCTCCTGCTGGGCGCGACCAGCTCGGCGATGCTCCACCACGCTCCCTGCACCGTCGCCATCGTCCCGCAGGCGGGGCCGCCCAGCGGATCGTCCGTATAGGGTTCTTCGCCCGGCAAGGACGTTCAGGCGGCCCACGGCGGACGTTGGCGGGTCGCCGCCGGGACCTTCGTCCCTAGGGTCGGGGCACGCGGACGCCGGAGGCTGGAGGGAACGTCAGCCGCACGAAGGGATCCGTCATGAGCACCCACGCCGTCTCGCCGGATGCGGCCTCCCAGGTCGGCGCCGCACTCCGGATCGACACCGCACCGGCGCGGAGAACGGCGCATCCCCGCGGCGCCGCGTCGCGGGCGCGGGTCGCGGTCGCCGGGGAACTGGACATCGCGACGAGCGGGCTGTTCCGCGTCGGACTGGCCGGCCTGATCCGTTCGCAGGGCCCGGACATCGTGATCGACGCCTCGGCGCTGACGTTCTGCGACGCGCGGGGCGTCGCGGCGATCGTGGCCGCCGGCGACCTGGCCGAGCGCCAGGGCGGCTCGGTGACCCTCACCAGGGTCCGCCCGCAGGTCGCGAAGGTGCTGCGCATCACCGGCGTCCACCGGCGGTTCGTCCGTCCGGGCGCGGCCTGGCCGCGGCGCGGCTGAACGACCGCTCTCCGATCATGGAGCGCTGTTCCGCTCAGCCCAGACCTCGCTGGACGACGGCCACCGTGCAGGGGGCCTGCTGGAGGATGGCGTCGCTCGTCGCGCCCAACGCCAGTGGTTCGACCACGCCCGTCCCGCGAGCGCCGACGACCACCAGGGCCGCCTCGTCGGCCGCCTCGAACAGGGCCTCGCGCGGTGACCTCAGCACCAGCGACGTCGTGGCGGCGACCTGGGGGTACTTCACGAGCCAGGGGGCGACGGCCCTCTCCAGGACGGTCCCGCACACGCGCCGGAGCGCGGCCTCGTCCCCGAAGATCGAGAGGTCACCGCCCGGTGCGGCGCCCGGCTCCCAGCAGCCGTACACCGCCCGTATCCGCCAGCCGCGCAGCGCCGCCTGCTCGAACCCGAACCCCAGCGCGGCGTCGCCGCCCGAGGATCCGTCGACGCCCACGACGACCAGCCCCTCCTCGGGCGCCGCCGACCGGACGACCACGACCGGACGGTGCGAGCGCGCGGGAAGCCGCAGCGCCGTCGATCCCACGGGCAGCCCGTCCGGCTCGTGGGAACCGACCACGATCAGGTCGGCCTCGTGCTCCATGTGGAGCAACGCCGAGGCGGCGCCGCCGTCCGTCAACCGCTTGCGGACCTCCAGTTCGGGGGCCAGGTTCCTGGCCAGGGCCACACCGTGGTCGAGCAGCCGCTCGCCCGTCCGCTTGACGATCGCCATGCCCTCGCGGTCGATGTAGTCACGCGGGTACGGCCAGCGCCAGGCGTGGCAGACGGTCAGCGGCAGCCGCCGCAGCCGCGCCTCCCCGACCGCCCACCCCAGGGCGCGTTCGCTCTCGTCCGTGCCGTCGTATCCGACCAGTACGTCGCTCATACGTCCTCCTGATTCCATCGACCGCGTCCAACGCACCGCGTGCGGGAACGGCGGGTCCGGCAGACCTGGGTCTTCGTCAGTCCCGATGGGGCGCGATGGCCACCGGGCATGCGGCGTGGTGCAGCAGCGCCTGGCCCACCGAGCCCAGCAGCAGCCCGCGGAAACCGCCCGCTCCCCGGGACCCGACCACCAGGAGCGCGGCCTCCTCCGCTGCGTGGAGCAGCACCTCGCGGGCGGATCCCCGCACCACCTCGGTCCGCACCGCGATCTTCGGGTTCTGCTCGCGGAGCGGCGCGACGAAACGCGCGAGCCGTTCCTCGGCCAGCTCGCGCAGGCCCTCGGCGTCGACCAGGGGCAGCCCCTCGGCGTCGGCGGAGCCGGGCCACGCCAGTCGCACGACCAGCTCCGTCCGGCGGAGGTCGGCCTCGGTGAACGCCAGGGCCAGCGCCTCCAGCGAGGAGGCCGACCCGTCGACGCCCGCGACCACCGGGCCGGCGGCGCCGCCCCGGCGCGCCCCGGACCGCACGACCACCAAGGGGCAGGGGGTGTGCGCGGCCAGGCCGGCGGCCGTTGAGCCCAGCAGCAGGCCGGCGAAGCCGCCGTGGCCGTGCGAGCCCACCACCAGCAGTTCCGCGTTCGCCGCCGCCTCCAGCAGGATCGGGGCGGAAGCGCCGTTCCCGAGCAGCGCCCGTACGTCGCCGGTGTCCTGCCGGGCGTGCTCCACGCCCTCCGCCAGGACGCGTTCGGCGGCCACCCGCAGATCGGTGATCGGAATCGCCATCGGCCCCGCGCTCGCGTAGGTGCCCCAGGCGTGGCACACCGTCAGCGGGACGCCCCGCAACCGGGCCTCCTCGGCGGCCCACCGCACCGCCCTCCCGCTCTGCGCGGAGCCGTCGTAACCGACGACCACCCCGTCGCTCCGCCGTTCGCTCATCATGTCTCCTCGGTGCCGTCGAGCGTGGACGCGATGCCGGGGGCGCCCGTCCGAGCGCCCCCGGCGGGATCGGTCACTTGAGGACGGGGAAGCGCTTGACCAGGCGGGTCTCGCCCCACCAGCGGCCGAGGCCGAGGGTGTCGCCGGCGCTGACCAGCGCCAGGCCGACGATCAGCAGCGCGTCGATCAGGTGGTCGTCCATGAACACGTTGTTCTCCGGGGGCAGGACCACCGACCACATCATCACCAGCAGCGCCGCGCCGCCCGCCGCGGCGATCCGCATGCCGACGCCGAGGACGAGCGCGGCACCGATCCCCGCCAACCCGATCATGAACAGCCAGTCCGCCCAGGCGGCACCGGCGATGCCGTGGTAGAAGCCGGTGAGCGGGCCCTCCGGCGAGTGCTTGAGGAACCCCTCGGTGGGGCTGCCGCCGTCGACCCACGCCTTGGCGGAGGGGGTCTCGTGCCCCAGGCCGAATGTCTTGTCCAGGAACGCCCACACGAACACCCAGCCCAGCGCGAGGCGGGCCACCGCCCACACGTAGCGCGCCGCGGGCGACTCGGTCAGCGGCCGGGGCACCACCACGCGGATCAGCGTGCCGCGCCCGGCGCGTGTCTTGTGCTCGGAAACCGTCATCGCCGTCTCACCTTCTACTAGATCGTCGTTGGTACGTCCTTGATCCAATCCCGCCGTCGCACCCGGCTGTAGGCACCTTCGGCACCCGGCCCGAAGGACCTTGGTCCCCGCCTCCGGGCCCGATCGACCCCCTCGGCGCCGGTCGGCGCGAAGGGTTCGGAATCCCCCATCAGGGGGACCTTCGCCTCTGCGGCCACGAGGTCGCGGGCGGCACGGTGAAGCCGACAGGAGGTGCGACGATGACGACCGCCGAGCCCGCGTATCGCAGGTCCGCCGCCGATGTGGCGCGCGAGCTGGGTGTGGACGAGCGGCGCGGGCTGTCCTGGGACGAGGCGCGGGCGCGGCTGGCGCGGGAGGGGCCCAACACTTTGCCCGCCGCGCGGGGGCGGGGCCCGGTGGTGCGGTTCCTGCTCCAGTTCAACAGTCCGCTGATCTACGTCCTGCTGGTGTCGGCCGGGGTGACGGCGCTGCTGGGCGAGCATGTCGACGCGGTGGTGATCCTGGGCGTGGTGGTCGTCAACGCCGTGGTCGGGTTCGTCCAGGAGTCGCGGGCGGAGAAGGCCCTCACCGCGCTCGCGGCGCTGACGGAGACGACGGCGACGGCCGTGCGGGACGGGGCGCGCGTCACGCTCCCGGCCGCCGGGCTGGTGCGCGGCGACTTGGTGGAGCTGGAGGCGGGCGGCAAGGTCCCCGCCGACCTGCGGCTGCTGCGGACCGACGAGCTGGCCGTCGACGAGTCGGCGCTCACCGGCGAGTCGGTGCCCGCCGCCAAGGACCCGGCGGCGCTGCCCGAGGCCGCGCTGGCCGATCGCGCCGGGATGGCCTACTCCGGGACGCTCGTCACACGCGGCCGGGGCGCCGGGATCGTCGTGGCGACCGGCGCGCGGACCGAGCTCGGCGACATCCACCGGCTCGTCCACGACACCGGCGCGGTCCAGACGCCGCTGACCCGCAAGATCGCCCGGTTCGGGGCGCTGGTCACGGTCGCGGTCCTGGCGCTGGCCGTGCTGACGTTCGCGGTCGGCACGCTGCGCGGACGCGGCGCCGCCGAGATGCTGACGGCCGCCGTCGCGCTCGCGGTCGGCGCGATCCCCGAGGGGCTCCCCGCCGTCGTCACGATCACGCTGGCGCTCGGCGTCGCGCGGATGGTCGGGCGCGGCGCCATCGTCCGGCGGCTGCCCGCCGTCGAGACGCTCGGCGGCACCACCGTGATCTGCACCGACAAGACCGGCACGCTCACCCGGAACCAGATGACGGTCACCGCCGTCACCGCCGGAGGGCGCGACTACACCCTCACCGGAACCGGTTACGCGCCGTCCGGGACCCTTGAGCGGGACGGGGAGCCCGTCGACCTCGACGGCCATCCCGCGCTGCGCGAGACCCTGCTGGCCGGGGCGGCGTGCAATGACGCGGAACTCGTCCAGGACGGCGACTCCTGGCAGGTGGCGGGCGACCCGACCGAGGGCGCGCTCCTCACCAGCGCCGCCAAGGCCGGGCTCGGGGCCGCGCCGCCCCGCGTCGCCGCGCTGCCGTTCACCTCCGAACGCCGCTTCATGGCCACGCTCCACGAGGACGGCACGGTCTACGCCAAGGGCCCCGTCGAGCGCATCCTGGAGCTCTGCGACGACGCCCCCGCCGACGTCACCGCCCGCGCCGAGGAGTTCGGCCGCCAGGCGCTGCGCGTGCTGGCCTTCGCCAAGGCGCACACCGGCGCGGGACACCTGGACGATCTGCCGCCCCTGACCTTCCTCGGCCTCCAGGCCATGCTCGACCCGCCGCGCCCCCAGGCCGCGCGGGCCGTCCGGACCTGCCACGACGCCGGGATCCAGGTCAAGATGATCACAGGGGACCACGCCGCCACGGCCCGCGCCATCGGCGCCCGCGTCGGCCTCGGCGACGGCGCGGCGATGACCGGCGCCGAACTCGCCGCCGCCGACCCCGGCCGCGTCGCCGCCACCACGGTGTTCGCCCGCGTGTCCCCGGAGCAGAAGCTCCGCCTCGTCCAGGCCCTCCAGGACGCGGGCCACGTGGTCGCGATGACCGGCGACGGCGTCAACGACGCCCCCGCGCTGAAGCAGGCCGACATCGGCGTCGCCATGGGGCGGACCGGCACCGACGCCGCCAAGGAGTCGGCCGACATGGTCCTCACCGACGACGACTTCGCCTCGATCGAGCGGGCGGTCGAGGAGGGGCGCGGCGTCTTCGACAACCTCGTGAAGTTCATCGTGTGGGCGCTGCCGTCCAACATCGGGCTCGGGCTGGTGCTGGTCGCCGCGATCCTCGCCGGGACGGCGCTGCCGGTGCTCCCCCTCCAGGTCCTGTGGCTGAACATGACCGCCGTGCTCGTCCTCGGCCTGCCCTTCGCCGTCGAGCCCAAGGACGAGCACATCATGCGCCGCCCGCCCCGCGACCCGGCGCTGCCGCTGCTCACGCGCGCGATGACGCTCCGCGTCCTGCTGGTCTCGGCGATCCTGCTCGCCGGGGCGTTCGGCCTCCAGCACTGGGAGCGCGCCCACGGCGCCTCCACCGGGGAGGCGCAGACGATCGTCGTGAACGTCTTCGCCCTGACGCTCATGACGTACCTGTTCAACTGCCTGTCCCTGGACCGTCCGCTGCTGTGGCGGGGCGTCCGCCGCAACCCGTGGGTCGCCGTCAGCGCCGTGGCGCTCGCCGGGATCCAGGCCGTCTACACCTACGTCCCGGCGATGAACGACCTTTTCGACTCCGCGCCGCTGGACGGCCCCGCCTGGCTCCGCGTCGCCGCCGTCGCGCTCGTCTCCTACGTGCTCGTCGAACTCCTCAAACGCGTCCAGCGCCCCCGCTGATCCGTGTCGGTGCCGGCTAACGGGACCTTGGTCCCGGATTCTCGTGCCGGGCGGCCCTGCCGCGCGGTCCACCGGGCCGGTGTGCTGTCCTCATGACCAACGGCCAGGACGCCGGTGCCGGCGCGCGGCGGATCGAGGTGCGCGGGACCGTGCAGGGAGTCGGTTTCCGGCCGTTCGTCTACCGCCTGGCCACGGCCCGCGGCCTGCGCGGCGACGTGCGCAACGCGGGCGGTGCCGTGGTCATCAGGGCCGCCGGTGACAACACGGCCCTGGACGACTTCGCCGCCCGGCTCGTCGAGGACGCGCCGCGGCACGCGTCGGTGACGGACGTGCTGACGACACGCCTGGCGGATGCGGCGCTCCCCGCGGGGTTCAGCGTTCTCGGCAGCGCCGCCGGTGCGGCGGCCGCCCGGGACGTCCCGCCCGACCTGGCCACATGCGACGCGTGCCTGGAGGAGCTGTACGACCCGGCCGACCGCCGGTACCGCTATCCGTTCGTCAACTGCACCGACTGCGGGCCGCGCGCCAGCATCATCGCGGGCCTGCCCTACGACCGGGCGCGGACGACCATGCGGGGCTTCGCCATGTGCGCGGCGTGCGCGGCCGAGTACCACGACCCGGCCGACCGCCGCTTCCATGCCGAGCCCATCGCGTGCCCCGACTGCGGTCCCCGGACGGCCTGGCGGCGCGGCGCGGCGGCGGTCGAGGCCCGCCCGGACGCGGCGGGCGAGGAGGCCGTGGCCGCCGCCGTGGCGGCGATCGCCGGGGGCGGGGTCGTCGCGGTCAAGGGGATCGGCGGCTACCAGCTGGTGTGCGACGCCACCGGCACGGGCGCGGTGCAACGGCTCCGCGCGGCCAAGGGGCGGGAGGCGAAGCCGCTCGCCGTGATGGTCGCCGATGTCGCGGCGGCGTCCGCGCTGGCCTCGCTGACCGCCGCCGACGTGGAGCTGCTGGCCTCCCCCGCCCGGCCTATCGTGCTAGCGCCCCAGGTGGGCGGAGCCGTGGCGCCGCAGGTGTGCTCCGGCATGCCCGACATCGGGATCTTCCTCCCCTACAGTCCGCTGCATCACCTGCTGCTGCGGGATCTGGCACGGCCTGTGGTGGTGACGAGCGCCAATCGCGCCGGCGGCCCCATGGTGATCGACGACGACGAGGCCGTCCGCCTGTTCGCACCCGTCACCGACGGTGTCCTCGCCCATGACCGGCCCGTCCTGGCCCGCCATGACGACAGCGTCGTCCGCGTCCGCGCGGGACGCCCGTCCACCGTGCGCCGTGCCCGCGGGTACGCTCCCGCGCCGCTGCCGCTGCCGGTGGCCGCGCCCGAACCGCTGCTGGCGCTGGGGGCACAGCTCAAGCACACCTTCACCGTGGCGTCCGGGCGGCGGGCGGTCCCCGGCCCGCACATCGGGGACCTGGAGGACGCGGAGACGCTGGAGGCGTTCGAGCGCTCGCTGGAGGCGCGGCTCGTCATCGAGGACGTCGATCCCGTGTACGTCGCCCACGACCTCCACCCCGAGTACCTGTCCACCAAGCACGCCGCCCGCTGGCCCGCCGAGCGGCGGATCGCCGTCCAGCACCACCACGCCCACGTGGCCGCGACCGCCGCCGAGCACGAGGTCGAGGGCCCGTTCCTCGGCGTGGCCTACGACGGACTCGGGCTGGGGGACGACGGCACCTTCTGGGGCGGTGAGGTCCTGCTGGCCACCTATGCGGGCTACCGGCGGCTCGGGCGCTTCTCCCGGGCCCCGCTGTGCGGTGGGGCCGTCGCCGTCCGACGCCCGGCCCGGATGGCGCTCGGCTACCTGTTCGGCGCCGAGGACCTGGGAGGGCCGGCCCTTGACGCGCCGCCCGCCGCCCACCCGGCGGCCCGCCTGCCCGAACGGGAGGTCGCGCTCGTGCGCCGCATGATCGACCGGCGGCTGAACTCGCCGCCCGCGTCCAGTGCCGGGCGCCTCTTCGACGCGGTGGCGGCCCTGCTGGGCGTCTGCGAGGACAACCGCTTCGAGGGGGAGGCGGCGATGCGCCTGGAGGCCGCGGCCGCAGGGCACGGCGACGCGGCACCGCTCGCCTGGCGGCTGGCCCGCCGCGACGGGCTGTGGGTCTACGACGGCGCGGCCACCCTCCGCGACGTGCTGGAGGCCCGGTCGAGCGGGGAGCCGCCGGGGGCGATCGCCGCGGCCTTCCACCACACCCTCGCCGCCGTCACCGCCGCCCTGTGCGAACGCGCCGGCGAGGAGACCGGCGTACGGACGGTCTGCCTCTCCGGCGGCGTCTTCCAGAACCGCGCGCTGGAGACCGCCGTCCGGGCGGCACTCGGCGGCGCCGGGTTCGAGGTCTTCGCCGGGGAGCGCGTCCCGGTGAACGACGGCGGTGTCAGCTACGGGCAGGCGGTGGTCGCGGCGGCGCGGCTGTCGGCCGCGACGAGCGAGGAGTGAGCGTCATGTGCCTGGGCATCCCGGGACGCGTCATCGAGGTCCATGGTGAGGACCCGCGCATGGGCGTCGTCGACTTCGACGGTGTCCGCCGCGAGGTCTGCCTCGCCTTCGCCCCCGACGCGGACGTCGGGCAGTACGTCATCGTCCACGTCGGGTTCGCCATCAGCACGGTGGACGAGGAGGAGGCCGCGCGCACGCTCGCGGTGATCCGCGCGATCCCCGACGCGCTGGCGGCCGAACTCGGGGCGGACGAGGAGCCGCCCGTCCCGGCGGGCCGCCATCCTGCGGCCGGCATGGAGGGGACGCCGTGAGATATCTCGACGAGTACAGGGACCCCGCCGTGGCACGGCGGCTGCTGGCCGGCCTCCGCTCCACCGCCACCCGGCCGTGGACGATCATGGAGGTGTGCGGCGGGCAGACGCACACGATCGTCCGGCAGGGCATCGACGAGCTGCTGCCGGCGGGGATGCGCATGATCCACGGCCCCGGCTGCCCGGTCTGCGTGACCCCGCTGGAGACGCTGGACCGGGCCCTCGCCATCGCCGCCGACCCGGAGGTCATCTTCACGAGCTTCGGCGACATGCTGCGGGTCCCGGGGTCTTCGGGCGACCTGCTCGGGCTGCGGGCGCGCGGCGCCGACGTACGGGTCGTCTACACGCCGCTGGACGCCGTCCGCCTGGCGGCCGACCATCCCGACCGCCAGGTGGTCTTCTTCGCGGTCGGCTTCGAGACGACCGCCCCCGCCAACGCCATGGCCGTGCTGCGCGCCCACGCCCTGGGGCTGGACAACTTCTCGATGCTCGTCAGCCACGTGCTGGTCCCCCCGGCGATGACCGCGATCCTCGAATCCGAGGACAACCAGGTGGAGGCGTTCCTGGCGGCCGGGCACGTCTGCGCGGTGATGGGATGGACCGAGTACGAGCCCATCGCCGCCCGCCACCGGGTCCCCGTCGTGGTCACCGGGTTCGAGCCGCTCGACCTGCTGGAGGGCATCCTGATGGCCGTCCGCCAGCTTGAGGACGGCCGCCACGAGGTCGAGAACCAGTACGCCCGCGCCGTGCGCCGCACCGGCAACACCGCCGCCCAGGAGGCGCTGCGCCGGGTGTTCCAGGTGACCGAGCGGTCCTGGCGGGGCATCGGCCCCATCCCCGCCAGCGGCTTCGCCCTCGCGCCCGAGTTCGCCGCCCACGACGCCGAGCGGCGCTTCGGCGTGGGCGGCCTGACCTCGGCCGAGGACAGCGGCTGCATCGCGGGCCCGATCCTGCGGGGAACCAGGCTGCCCACCGACTGCGCCGCCTACGGCACGTCGTGCACCCCCCGCCGCCCCCTGGGCGCACCGATGGTCTCCAGCGAGGGGACGTGCGCCGCCTTCTACAACGCCGGGAGGACGCGATGACCGATCCGACGATGGCGAGCTGCCCGGTCCCGGCCGCGGAGACGGAGCGGATCCTGCTCGGGCACGGCTCGGGCGGGCGGCTGATGGCGGAGCTGCTGCACGACGTGGTCGGCGCGGAGCTGGGCGGCGACGTCACCGCCGAGGACGCCGCGATCGTGGACCTCGGCTCCGCGGAGGCGGTGGTCAGCACCGACTCCTTCGTCGTCACGCCGCGCTTCTTCCCCGGCGGCGACATCGGCTCCCTGGCCGTCCACGGCACCGTCAACGACCTGGCGATGCGGGGGGCGAGACCGGTCGCGCTGAGCCTCGCCTACATCGTCGAGGAGGGCCTGCCGCTGGCCGAGCTGCGCGCGGTGACCGCGTCGGTGGCGCGCGCGGCGGCGGCCGCCGGCGTCCGGGTGGTCACCGGGGACACCAAGGTCGTCGGACGCGGCGCCGCGGACGGGCTCTACGTCACGACCACCGGCCTCGGCCTGCGCCCGCCGGGCGCCGCGCCGTCGGCGGTCCGGGGACGCCCCGGCGACGCCGTCCTGCTCTCCGGCCCGATCGGGCTGCACGGCACCGCGATCCTCAGCGCCCGCGAGCGGCTGGGCTTCGAGGCCGAGATCGCCTCCGACAGCAGACCACTGCACGCGCTGGTCGCCGCGATGATCGAGGTCGGCGGGGAGCGGGTGCACGCGTTGCGCGATCCGACCCGGGGCGGCCTCGCCAGTGCCCTCAACGAACTCGCCGAGTCGTCGGCCGTGGGAGTGGAGCTGGACGAGGAGTCGATCCCCGTCCCGCCACCGGTGGCCGCCGCCTGCGCGCTGCTCGGCCTGGACCCCGTGCACGTCGCCAACGAGGGCTGCCTCGTCGCCCTCGTCGCCCCGGAGGCGGCGGACGCCGTCCTCGCCGCGATGCGCGCCCGCCCCGACGGCGCCGGGGCCGTCAGGATCGGGCAGGCCACCGCGGGCCATCCCGGCCGCGTCCAGATGCGCACGCTGCTCGGTTCGGCCCGCGTCGTCGACATGCTGGTCGGCGAGCAACTCCCCCGCATCTGCTGAGGTCGGCGCCGGCTCAGGGTTCCTCGGTCAGGACGTCCTCCAGCGGGCGGCGGACGCTGGCCAGGTCCTCGGTGTCGGGGACGCCGAGCCGCAGCAGCAGCTGCGGATGGCCGGCGCCGCAGAAATGGGTGCGAACGAACGCGCGCAGCTCCGGGATCTGGAGCGCCTGCGTGTGGTAGGCGGCGGCGAACCCGTGCTCGGACGCGCGCAGCAGGCTCCGCTGGAGTCCCTGCCCGGCCCGCAGCCAGTCGGCGGGCTCGTCGCCAGCGGTGACCAGCAAGAGCACCACACCGGCCGGCGGTGTCTCCGTCCCGTTCGCGGGTTCCATGCCCCAGCCCCGCCCGCGCGCGAAGTCACGGGCGGCGAAGTGCGGCTCGGTGCGCGGTGCGGTGCGCGGATAGGACTCGTGCTGGACGCCGTCGGCGCGGCGGCTGCCCGGGGCCGGGGCCCAGCGGGCGATCTCGCTCGCGTAGGAGGGGGTGCGGCGCTGGATGTGCTCGGCGGCGTTGTTGAGCGCGGCCAAGGCGCCCTTGACGTGCGCGTCCACGGCCTGGATGAACCGGGCGCCCTCGGTCTCGGCCTCGCTCCGGACCGCCGCCAGCACGGAGTCGGGGACGGGCTCGGCCGTGAACCCGCCGCGATGGCTGCGGCGCCGACGGACCTGTCCGTGCATCAGCCGGGTGTAGTCCTCGGGCTCCTCACCCGGGACGGCCTCGACGTCGGCCAGCAGGTGCGGGCGGTCGGGATCGGGCAGCAGCACGACCTCGGGGTCCAGGCCCCGCGCCCGGAGCCCCAGCCGGAGGTTGAACAAGGCCGCGCCGCAACTGATCAGCATCTCGCGGCCGTCGGGGTCGGCGACGCCCAGCCGGCGGTCGGCGTCGGCCCGCAGGCTGACCCGCGAACCCCGCGACGTGAACCGCCACGGCTGGGTGTTGTGGATCGACGGGGCCCAGACCGCGTCCCCCACGGCGGCCCGAAGGGCCTCCACCCGGAGATCTGCGGCGGTGTCGTGTCGTGATCGCATGCTTCCTCCCCAGTTTTCATCGCTTCCAGACCATCACGCCCGTACGCGTGCCGGGCAGGGCCGAAGGTCCGCGCCGTCCGGGACGTCCGCCCGCCGAACCGCGTCCGACCAGGGACGTTCGCCTCTGACACGGCCCCCGCCCCGGCACCGAACCTGGACGCATGAGAAACGATGGGACGAGTTCGAGGGCGCTCGACCGCGAGGAATGCCTCGCGCTGCTGCGGTCGGCTCCCGTCGGCAGGGTGGTCTACACCGACCAGGCACTGCCGGCGATACAGCCGGTCACCTTCGCCGTGGACGGGGACGAGACCCTGGTCATCCGTACCATGCCCGGCTCGAAGTTCGAGACCGCGCTGCGCGGCGCCATCGTCGCGTTCGAGATCGACGACATCGACGCCGCGGCCCGGACGGGCTGGGCGGTCACCGCCGTCGGACGGGCCCGCGCGGTCACGGACGAGTCCGAGGCGAGGCATCTGGCGCGGCTCCTGCCGCGGCCGTGGGCGCCCGGCGCGCGTGAGGCGTTCATCCGCATCACCTGCCGCCAGGTCTCCGGCGTGCGCCTCGCCTCCGCGCATCTCTTCGAGATCCCTTCCCGGTCGCGGGCCCTGCCGGGCGTCTCATGAACCGGGGCGGCCCAGCGGCCCACGGGCCGGGCGGGATCCGCGAGGGCGCCATTCCGCCGGAACCACGAGCACGGGCTGGTGCGCCGACTCCAGGACGCGCGTGACCCACGGAGCGAGCACCGCGCGGTCCGCCGAGGCGGAGTTCTCCGCGCGGCCGAGAACGATCAGGTCGGGGCCGACGCGGCGCGCCTCGTCCAGGACGCGCCGGGCGACGTCCCCGGAACGCCGGACCGTCTGGAGCCTCACCTCCTCCAGATGCGCGAGGCGTTCGATGTGGCCGAGCACCGTGCGCGCGGGCGGGTGGGTGGGGCCGTCGCCGTTCGGCACGTCGAAGGTGCCGGCGGTGGCGGTGGCGGTGGCGGTGGCGGTGGCGACCAGGGCGCCGTTGGGCACGACGGCCACCGCCGTGATCCCGGCGTGCAGCGTTCGCGCCAGTTCCACGGCGTACCGGGCGGCGGCGAGCGCCGCGGGCGAGTCCTCGACGGCGAGCAGCAGGCGGGCGGACATGGTCTCTCCCGGAGGTCAGGGCACCGGTCTCGGGCCAGGTGCCTCGGTCGCTTCGTCCCACATGCTCGCGACCGGCACCGCCCGCTTCCAGGGTCGGACGCCCGTCGCCGCGGGCCGAAGGTCCCTTTCCGGCGGCGGCCGCGGTTCCGCCCGAGGCCCGTCCCGCCGGAATCCCTACCGCGTGCCCCGGTCGGGACGGGCGGACCGCGGAAGGAGGACCTTGGTCCTTGCCTCCCGGGGACGGACGCCCGGCGCCCCACCCCGCCCACGGTGGTCGTCTGGAGTCGCCGCGAACCGCGGCCGACGAAGGAGGCGCTCATGAGGGCGAGGCCCCGCGCACCGCGAGCTCGGGGTCTGGATGGCCTCCGCACTCGTGGTCGGCAACATGACCGGGTCGGGCGTGTTCCCGCTGCCGAGCCCGCTGGCCGAGCACGGGCCGATCAGCCTGATCGCGTGGGGGTTCACCGCGACCGGGGCGATGCTGCTGGCCCTGGTGTTCGCGCGCCTGGCCCGCGCCTGTCAGCGCACCGGCGGCCCCTACGCCTACGCGCGGCGGACCTTCGGCGACTTCGTCGGCTTCCAGACGGCGTGGGGGTACCGAATCGCCGTGTGGGCGGGCAACGCGGCGATCGCGGTGGCGTCCGTCGGCTATCTCGCTCGTTTCCGGCACGCCCTGGCCACCGACAGGATCCTCGCCGCCGGGGTGGGGCCGGCGGCGGTCTGGTCGCTGACGGCGGTCAACGCCTACGGGGTCCGGCAGGCGGGCGCCGTACAGGTGGTGACGACGGTCGTCAGGCTCGCACCACCGCTGCTGGTCGCGGTGGGCGGGCTCTTCTTCGTGAAGTCCGGCAACTCCGGCGAGTTCAACGCCGGCGGGGGCAGCGCCCGGCGGACGCCCGTCCCGGCGGCCGGCGATCACCCGGCGGGCCGGCCCGGCCCGGCCGGCGAACCCGGACCCCCCGCCCAGGCCGCGTGAAAGGACAGGCCCGTGTTCACCGTCTCCTCCGAGGTCGGACGGCTGCGGCAGGTGCTGCTGCACCGCCCCGACCTGGAACTCCTCCGCCTCACCCCGGCCAACAAGGACGACCTGCTCTTCGACGAGGTGCTGTGGGCCAAGCGCGCCCGCCAGGAGCACGACGTGCTCGCCGACGCGCTGCGCGAACGCGGCGTCCGGGTGCACTACCTCGCCGACCTGCTCGCCGAGACGCTCAAGATCGACGAGGCCCGGGCGCAGGTGCTCGACCACACCGCCGCCGACGCGGCGCTCGGCCCGACGCTCGCCGGGCCCGTCCGCGCGGTGCTGGAGGAGTTCGACCCCGGCACGCTCGCCCGGCATCTGATCGGGGGGCTCACCAAGGCAGAGCTGGGCCTGGCCGTCCACAGCCTGCTGCTGGCCTCCCTGGACGACGGCGACTTCGTGCTGCCGCCGCTGCCCAACCACCTGTTCACCCGCGATCCGTCCGCGTGGGTCCACGGCGGGGTGACGCTGCACCCGATGGCCAAGGCCGCGCGGCGCCGCGAGACAGCGCACCTCTCCGCCGTCTACCGGCACCACCCGATGTTCACCGGGCACCCCTTCCCCGTCTGGTACCCGGGCGGGGACTTCGCGCTGCCGCCCATCGAGGGCGGGGACGTCCACGTGCTCGGCGAGGGCCTCGTGCTGATCGGGATGAGCGAGCGCACCACACCGCAGGCCATCGAGCTGCTCGCCCAGCGGCTGTTCACCGCCGGGGCGGCGCGGCGGGTCATCGCCGCCCGGTTGCCGGCGCGGCGCGCCTTCATGCACCTGGACACCGTCATGACCATGGTCGACCACGACGCCTTCACCGTCTACGCCGACCTGCCGCCGCTGCGCTCCTACACGCTCACTCCCGGCCGCGACCACGGCCGGGAGGTGCTGGTGCACGAGAACGAGGCGCTCTTCCCGGCGATCGCCCGCGCGCTCGGCGTGGGCCGCGTGCGCGTCCTCGCCGCCCGGCAGGACGTGCGGGCCGCCGAGCGCGAGCAGTGGGACGACGGGAACAACGTCCTCGCCGTCGAGCCCGGCGTGGTCGTCGCCTACGAGCGCAACGTCACCACCAACACCATGCTCCGCCGCCACGGCGTCGAGGTCGTCACCATCCCCGGCGGCGAACTCGGCCGCGGGCGCGGCGG
The DNA here is from genome assembly GCF_009733595.1 of Actinomadura litoris. Taxonomy (GTDB): domain Bacteria; phylum Actinomycetota; class Actinomycetes; order Streptosporangiales; family Streptosporangiaceae; genus Spirillospora; species Spirillospora litoris. Next base: position 435,135 of record NZ_WOFH01000008.1, read on the forward strand.
TCCCCGCTGCATGTCCTGCCCCCTCCAGCGAGACGAGGCCACCCCATGAAGGACTTCCTGCGCATCACCGACCTGACCAGCGACGACCTGGCGCTGCTGCTGGAGCTCGCGGCCGGCTTCCAGGACAAGCCCGGCTCCGCCCAGGACCTGCTCACCCACCGCATCGTGCCGATGTACTTCGCCAAGCCGTCCACCAGGACACGGCTGTCGACCGCGGCGGCCGTGGCCCGGCTCGGCGGGACGCCCGTCACCGTCGGCCCCGACGAGTTGCAGCTGCGCCGCGGGGAGACCATCGGCGACACCGCCCGCGTGATGGGCTCCTACGCGGCGGCCATCGTGATCCGCACCTACGCGGACGCCGACGTGCGCGGGCTCGCGGCGGCGGCCCCGATCCCCGTGATCAACGCGCTGACCGACGGGCACCACCCGCTGCAGGCCGTCGCCGACCTGCTCACCGTCCAGGAGCACTTCGGGCGGTTGCGCGGGCTCCGCGTCGCCTACCTCGGCGACGGCGGCAACGTCGCCCGCAGCCTCATGGAGGCCGCCGCGCTCACCGGGATGGACGTCGCGATCGCCTCCCCGCCCGGCCACGAACCACCGGAGAGGGCCGTGGTGTCCGCCACCGCCGCGGCCCGCCGCCGCGGTGGACGGGTCGCGCTCACCCACGACCCCGCCGAGGCGGTCAGGGGCGCGAGCGTCGTCTACACCGACGTCTGGCTGTCCATGGGAGACCCCGACCGGGAGCGGACACGGCGCCTCAGGACGCTGGCGCCCTACCGGGTCGACGAACGGCTCATGGCCCTGGCGGGCGGCGACGCCGTCTTCATGCACTGCCTGCCCGCCCACCGCGGCCAGGAGGTCACACCGGGCGTCATCGACGGCGGCCGGTCGCTGGCCTTCCGGCAGGCCGCCAACCGGCTCCCCGCCGCGCAGGCCGTCCTGTACGCGCTGCTCACCGAACGGCTGGAGGGGCACCGATGAGGATCGTCGCGGCCCTCGGCGGGAACGCGCTGCTGCGTCGGGGCGAGCACCCGAAAGCGTCCGTCCAGGTGTCCCACGTCCGTGAGGCCGTCCGCGGGCTCGCAGACCTGGCGGTCGGCAACGACCTGGTCGTCACCCATGGCAACGGCCCCCAGATCGGCCTCCTCGCCGTCGAGAGCGCCGCCGACCCGGCGCTCTCGACGCCCTACCCGCTGGACGCCCTCGGCGCCCAGACCCAGGGCGTGATCGGCTACTGGCTCGCCCGGGAGCTGCGCCGCCACCTCCCCGGCCGGGAGGTGGTCGCCCTCCTCACCGAGACCGTCGTCGACCCCCGCGATCCGGCGTTCGCCCGGCCCACCAAGTTCGTCGGCCGGGCCTACCCGGCGCCCGACGCGGGCCGCCTGCACGCCGAGCACGGCTGGACCATGCGCAGGGACGGCGACTTCTGGCGCCGCGCCGTCCCCTCCCCCGAGCCGAGCGGCATCGTGGAACTGCCGACCATCACCCGCCTCGTCGAGGACGGCTGCCTGGTCGTCGCGGTCGGCGGGGACGGCGTCCCGACCGGCCCCGACCACCGCGGCGTCGAGGCCGTCGTGGACAAGGACCTCGCGAGCGCCCTGCTGGCGGCGCACCTGAAGGCCGACATGCTGCTCCTGCTCACCGACGTCCCCGCCGTCATGCGCGGCCACGGCACCGCCGCCGCGCGTCCCGTCCGCGAGGCCACCCCGGCCGCGCTGCGCGACATGCGCCTGCCGGACGGCTCCATGGGCCCCAAGGCGGAGGCGGCGTGCCGCTTCGCCGAGAGCCGCCCGGGCGCCGTCGCGGCGATCGGCTCGCTCACCGAGGCCACCGCACTCCTGGCGGGGGCGGCGGGCACGAGGGTCGAGGCCCCGTGACCGGTCGCCGCGGGCACCCGGCGCGAACCGACCGCGCCCGGTGGCCCGCCTCGGCGGTTCCCCGGCCACCAGCCCCGGTCCGCCGCGACTGGGCCGACCTGGCCCAGCCGACCCCGGAACCGGGCCTGTTCGAGCCCGCCATGGCCGACCACCTGCCCGAGCCCGTCCGGCGCTGGCTGCGCCACGCCATCGGAAAGGGCGTGCCGCTGCACGGTGCGGCTCGATTGCGCATGCACGGGCGTATCCGCCTCGGCTCGTGGTGGCCCTTCGAGGCGACGCAGATCCTACGGCCGCCGACCGGGTTCATCTGGGCGGCGAAAGCGCGCGTGGCGCACCTGCCGGTCGCGGGCTTCGACCGCTACAGCGGCGGCGACGGCCAGATGCGGTGGCGGCTGCTGGGCGCGCTCCCCGTCATGTCGGCCGGCGGGCCGGACATCACCCGCAGCGCGGCGGGACGGCTGGCGAGCGAGTTCGTCCTCGTCCCGGCCACGGCGCTGTCCCCCTTCGTCACCTGGGAGCCGGTGGACGGCGAGCGCGCCGTCGCCCACGTCGCCATCGGCGGATCGGTGCACGCGGTCACCCTCACGGTCGCGCCGTCGGGCGCGCTGACGACCGTGACGCTCCCCCGCTGGGGCGACCCCGGCCGGGGCCCCTTCGGTGAGCACCGCTTCGGCGTGGTGGTCCACCGCGAGGCGGACTTCGGCGGATGCACCGTCCCCGCGTCGCTCAGCGCGGGCTGGTGGTACGGCACGGACCGCTGGCCGGAGGGCGAGTTCATCCGGTTCCAGGTGGACCACTACGAACACTTCTGACCCCCTGGGCCGAAGGTCCCGCGCCCCCGGGACGGTCGGCACTGCCGCGAGCGGCGGCCCGGCGCGAGTCTGGAAGTGACCCAAGGAGGCTCACATGCAGGTCATGCCCGATCAACGGTGCGTCGTCGTCGGCGTCGACGGGTCGCCGAACTCGCTGGCCGCGCTGCACCGCGCCGCCCGCGAGGCCGTCGACCGCCACGCGCGGCTGGACGTCGTCCACGTGCTGGCCCCCGGGACCGGGACCAGGCCCCGGCTGCTGCGGACCGCGACCGAGTGGTTCCGGCTGCGCGACCTGGTGGCCCGCGCGATCCCCCGGTCGCAGCACCTCACCACCCGGCTCCGGATCGCCTACGGCGACCCCGGGAAGGAGCTCGCGGAGGCCGCCGGACACGCCGAGCTCCTCGTCGTCGGCGCCCGCGCGCACTCCGAGTACGGCAACCGGTTCGGCGGCGACACCGTCCCCGCCGTGCGGCAGGGGACGCGGTGCCCCGTGGTGATCTGCGCCGACGACACGGCCGGCGACGAGACCGCCTGACCCCCGGCACGGCATACCGGAGACGATCGCGCCACCGTCCCGCCCTCGGATCGAGGGCGGGTTCATGGCGTGTCCGGCGGGCTTCCGCGACCCGCGCCCTGGACGCGTCCGGCCGGGACGTTCGTCCCGGCCGAGCGGGCGGAGAGCGCTCCGAACGTCCGTGCCGGCAGGGACATCGGTCTCTGCGCAGGCCCTGGCCGGCGTGCCTAGCCTCGCCTTAGACGAGCTTGAGGAGGCGGGCATGAGGCCGACGGGACGACGGCCGAGCCTGGACCGGCTACGGCGACGAATCGGCTTCGACCGCAACGATCTGCGCCGCTCTGTGGATCGCGGGCAGTGGATGCTGGGCATCGCGCTGCTGATGCTCTTCCTGAGCCTGGCCCCACCGCTGTGCCTGCGGGCCGGGCGGGCCGCGTACGGCTCCGGCGTGGACGCCGAGCGGTCCGAGGCGGCGACCCGGCACAGGGTCGAGGCCACCGTGGTCAAGGTCGACCACCGGCGCTCGGGCCGCGCACTCACCGTGACCTGGCGTGACCCCGACGGGACGGCCCGGACGGGGTCGTTCACGGCGTTCCGCGGCGGCACCGTGGGTGAGCACCGCGCGGTATGGGCCGGGCCGTCGGGCGTCACGGACGAGCCGCCGCAGCGGCACGCGCGGACGATCGCCGACGCCCTCACCGCCGTCCTCGGAGCCGCGGCGGCCCTGGGAGCGCCGCTGCTCGGCGTGTACCTGCTCGTCCGGTACCGCTGCGACCGGCGGCGATACCGTGCGTGGGCCGCCGAATGGGCGCAGTGGGACACCCGCCGGATCCCCTGACGCGGCGGCGCCCTCAGCCGTCCGCCAAGGGGACGCACCAGACCAGCGTGGTGCCGCCGTCCAGGCGGGGCCGGGTGCTGAACGAGCCGCCCAGCCCCTTCGCGCGCTCCTCCATGTTGCGCAGACCGCTGCGGCGGCCGCCCTCGGGGATGCCGACGCCGTCGTCCTCCACCCGCAGGGTCAGGTCGTGGTCGCCGACATCGATCACCACGATGGCCTCGGACGCCCGGGCGTGCCGGGCCACGTTCGACAGCGACTCCTGAAGCACCGCCAGGAGATGCTCACCGGTCTGATCGTCCACGGCGGTGTCCAGCAGGCCGTCCAGCCGGACGGTCGGCGCGAACCCGAGGTTCCGCGCGGCCGTGTCGACCAGCTCGTGCACCCGGCCGCGCAGCGACTCCTCCTCGGCCGCGGCCTGCAGGGCGAAGATGGACGAGCGGATCTGCCGGATGGTGTCGTCCAGGTCGTCCACCGCGCGCTGCACCCGGGTCGCGACCTCGGGCTTCTGGGTGATCTTGATCGCGGACATCAGCGTCATCGCGGTGGCGAACAGCCGCTGGATCACGGTGTCGTGCAGGTCCTTGGCGATCCGGTCGCGGTCCTCCAGCAGCAGCAGGCGCTCGGTGTCGCGGCGGCTCGCCGCGAGCTCCAGCGCCACGGCCGCCTGGGCGGCGAACGGCTCCAGCAGCCGCTGGGTCCCCTCGGAGAACACCGCGCCGCCCGGAGCGTTGACCACCGAGATCATTCCCCGTGCCGCGCTCCCGACCCCGAGCGGCACCACCAGCATCGGGCCCACCTCCACCTGCGTGGGCACCCCCGCCTCACGGGCCGCCTCCTGCCCGTCGGCGACGCGGAGCGCGACGCCCTCGGTGAACACCTTCCCGGCGACCGAGTGGTCCAGCGGGATGCGCAGATCCCTCAGCGCCTCGGCGTTCATGCCGTCGGCGGCCTGCACGGTGAACGTCCGCCCGTCCCCGCCGACGACCGCCACCGCCGCGAGGTCGGCGTCGGCGATCTCCCGGGCGCGCACCGCGACGAGCGCGGTCACCTCGTGCGGGTCGGTCCCCGACAGCAGCGCCGTCGAGATCTCCGCCGACGCCTCCAGCCACCGCTGCCGCCGCCGCGTCTCCTCGTACAGCCGGGCGTTCTCGATCGCGACACCGGCGGCGGTCGCCAGCGCCGACACCACGACCTGGTCCTCCTCCTCGAACTCCCCACCCCCGGCCTTCTCGGTCAGGTAAAGGTTGCCGAAAACCTCGTCCCGCACCCGGATCGGCACACCGAGGAAGCTCCGCATCGGCGGATGGTTGGCCGGGAAACCGTACGACTCGGGATGGTCGGCCAGGTCGGGCAGCCGCAGCGGGCGCGGCTCCTTGATCAGCAACCCGAGGATCCCGTGCCCGTGCGGCCAGTGCCCGATCGCCTCGATCTCGTCCTCGCCGACCCCGACGGTGATGAACTCGACCAGGTGCTCGCCCTCCTCGCCGATCACGCCGAGCGCGCCGTAGCGGGCGTCGACCAGCGTCGTGGCCGACTCGATGATCCGCCGCAGCACCGAGGCCAGGTCCAGCTCGCCGCCGATCGAGACCACGGCCTCCAGCAGCGCGTGCACCCGGTCCCGCGTGGCCCGCGCGGTTTCCAGGCGCGCCTGCAACTCCGTCAGCAGATCGTCCAACTGCAACTGGGGAAGGATCATCCGGGCGGGTTCCTCACCGAACCCTGACACTGGAGCCATGGATGTCAGTATTCCCGTCCCGGCTTGCCGGTGTCAGCTTCGGGACCTTGGTCCCGGGATCGTGGGACCTGATGTTCTTGGTGGCCGCCTCCGGCGCGGGTAGCGTCGGGGTAAAGACACGACGGCAGGGGACGGGACGATGACCGGCAGCGACCAGGAAGGCGGGGGCGCCATCCGGGTGTTCCTCATGGACGACCACGAGGTCGTCCGCCGAGGTGTGGCGGCCCTGCTGTCCTCCGAGGACGACATCGAGATCGTCGGCGAGGCCGGCTCCGCGGCGCACGCCCTCGCGCGCATCCCGGCGGCCCGCCCGCATGTGGCCGTGCTGGACGTCCGGCTGCCCGACGGCGACGGCGTGAGCGTCTGCCGCGAGATCCGCTCGCGGATGCCCGAGGTGGCGTGCCTGATGCTCACCTCGTTCGACGACGAGGAGGCGCTGTTCCAGGCCGTCATGGCGGGGGCCGCCGGATACGTCCTGAAGCAGATCCACGGCTCCGACCTGGTCGGCGCGGTCCGCACGGTCGCGTCCGGCCAGTCGCTGCTGGACCCCCGCAGCACCGCCCGGATGCTCGAACGCATCCGCACCCGCCAGGAGAAGAAGGACCCCCTTGAGGCCCTGTCGGATCAGGAACGCCACATCCTCGAACTCATCGGCGAAGGGCTGACCAACCGTCAGATCGGCGAGCGGATGTACCTGGCGGAGAAGACCGTCAAGAACTACATCTCCAGCATCTTCGCCAAACTCGGAATGAGCCGCCGGACCCAGGCCGCGGCGTTCGCCGCGCAGCTCAAGGCCGACGCCGCCCGCCAACCGGGACACGAGGCATAGGACGCCCGGCACCGGCGTCGGGACCTTTGGCCCTGACGCTCGTGCTCGCTTCAGGGGATTCTGAGGACATGCAATTCGACCATGGCGGGCTGGAGATCCTCGATACGGACGAATGCCGTGCCCTGCTCTCCCGCGCGGTCATCGGACGCATCGTGTTCACCGACCGCGCCCTCCCGGCCGTGCAGCCCGTCAACTACGCCCTCCACGGCACCGACGTGGTCATCCGCACCGCCCGCGACTCCAGGCTCGCCCGCGCCGCCACCGACACCGTCGTCGCCTTCGAGATCGACGACTTCGACGCCGATACCCGCACCGGCTGGTCGGTGGTCGTCGTCGGCCGCGCCAGGCTCGTCACCGAGCACGAGCAGATCGCCGTCCTCCAGGGCCTGCCGCTGCACAGCTGGGTTCCGGAGGAACGCGACCACTTCATCACCGTCCGCACCGAACTGCTCTCCGGACGCAGGATCCCGCACACTCCCATGGCCTCGGCGAAGGCCTGCTGAGGGCGGCTCGCCGAGGGGCGGCCGGGTTGAGCGCACGGCCGCCCCCGAGTGCCCGGTCAGTCCCGCGGCGAACGGACCACGGCGACGGGGCAGGCGGCGCGGTGCAGCATCGCGTGACCGACCGAGCCGAGCAGGAGCCCGGTGAACCCGCCGCGCCCCCGCGAGCCGACCACCAGCAGTTCGGCGCCGGCCGAGGCATCCGCCAGGGCCCGGACGGCCCGGCGGTAGACGACCTCCCGCGCCACCTCGACCTCGGGGAACCGCTCGCACCATCCAGCGAGCGACTCCGCGAGGGCGCGTTCCCTCTCGGCCCGCGCATTCTCCGGATCGAACGCCGGAGGGCGCAGGGCCTCCGGCGCGGTGGACGCCGGGTGCGTCCACGCCAGAACCGCGCGCAACCGGGCGCGCCGCAGGGCCGCCTCCTCGAAGGCGAACCCGATCGCCGCGGCGCTTCCGGCCGAGCCGTCCACCCCGACCACGACCTCCCCGTGGCCCCCGTCGGCGGCCTCACCGGCTGGGACGATCACGGCGGGGCGTTCCGCGTGCGAGGCGACCTGAAGCGCGACCGACCCCAGCACCAGTCCGGTGAGGCCGCCGGTGCCGCGCGTGCCGGCGACCAGCATCAGTGCGTCCCGCGCCTCTTCCATCAGCACCTCGGCGGCGTTGCCTCCCCGCTGGACGCCAGTCACCTCCACGCCGGGCGCGCGCTCGCGGGCGACGGCGACGGCACGGCCGACGATCTCCTCCCCACCGTCCAGCAGCCACTTCCGCACCGCCCCGGCCCGCGGATCCACCGGGACGTCGAACAGCCAAGGGGCCACGACAAGGACGACGCGCAGTGAGGCGCCTCGGCGGGCGGCCTCCTCGGCCGCCCATGCGGTCGCGGCGAGGCTCTGCTCCGAGCCGTCCGCTCCGACGACGATCTGGTTCATACCCGCACGCTAGGGCACCGCCGTGCCGCCACCCGAGGACCTTGGTCCTTCGATCATGTACCGACCGTCAGGATTTCCCGGGCGACCTCGCCCGCCCAGGCCCGGACGTGGTCGTGGTCCCGGTAGTCGCCGCCCGCGCGTTTCGCGATCTTGGAGGCGAGGAGGCCGCGGGCGTCGGGGGCGAGGCTGCCGCCGAACGTGGCGTGGCCCCTGGCGCCCAGCCTGCGGGCGACCTTGGCGACGCCCGGCACCGGGTCCACGTCCTTCTCCTCGGCCGTGTGGTCGAGGGGGCCGCTGCTGAACAGCCATACCGGCCGCGTGGCCAGCTCCTCGGCGAACCGTTGGGCGAAGTGCCGCGCCTCACGGTGCCAGCGCCCGGCGTAGAGCGCACCGCCGAGAACGACGGCGTCATATCCGTCGACGGAGGGGACCGAGCCCGCCGACCGCACGTCGGGCTCCATCCCGGACGCGCGCAGCTCCGCGCCGATCCAGTCGGCGATCTCGGCGGTGCCGCCCCGCTCGGACGCGTAGGCGACCAGCACACGGACCATGACGACTCCTTCGCTGGCGCCCGGGCCGCGGCGGCCGACCGCCGCTCGTACTCCCGGACTGGGAACTCCAGCCTCCGCCCACGCCCGCGCGGGGGGCAGTGGCCTCCGTCCGGGGTTCGGGGGACCTTCGGCCCCGCGGCCGCATCAGGTGCCGGACGTGCCGCCGGGTCGGGACCTCACGGCCGATCCGTGATGACCAAGGTCCCTAGGGCCGCGCCCCCGATCGGCGAACCCTGGAAACGCGATCCAGGACGTCCGCGGACACGGGCCCTGGACGACCACAGGCCCGGTGAACAGGAGAAGACGATGGCACCTGCGGTGGGGATCAACGGATTCGGCCGCATCGGCCGCAACTACCTGCGGCTGGCGCTGGAGCGCGGGCAGGAGATCGCCGCGATCAACGACATCGCCGACACCGCCACGCTCGCGCACCTGCTCATGTACGACTCCACCTACGGAAGGCTCGGCCGGACGGTCGAGCACGACGGCACGGCCCTGGTCATCGATGGCCGCCCGATCCCCGTGACCGCCCACCACGACCCGCGCGACCTCGACTGGGGCTCCGTCGGCGCCGAGATCGTCATCGAGTCGACCGGCCGGCTGCGCAGGCGGGAGGACGCCGCCGCGCATCTGAAGTCCGGGGCGCGCAAGGTCGTGCTGTCCTCGCCCGGCAAGGGCGTGGACGCCACGGTCGTGATGGGCGTGAACGAGCGGACCTACGAGCCCGACCTGCACACCGTCGTCTCCAACGCCTCGTGCACGACCAACTGCGTCGCGCCGATGGCCAAGGTGCTCCACGAGACCTTCGGCGTCGTCAAGGGCTTCATGACCACCGTCCACGGATACACCAACGACCAGAACCTCCTCGACTCCCCGCACAAGGACCTGCACCGGGCCCGGTCGGCGGCCGTGAACGTGATCCCGACCAGCACGGGCGCCGCCCGCTCGGTCGGGGTCGTGATCCCCGAGCTGGCGGGACGGTTCGACGGCATGGCGCTGCGCGTGCCCGTGGAGGACGGCTCGCTCGTGGACCTCGCCTGCCTGCTGGAGCGGCCGACGACCGCCGAGGAGATCAACGAGGCGTTCGCCGAGGCCGCGGGCGGCTCCCTCGCGGGGATCCTCCGCTACAACACCCACCCGATCGTCTCCCGCGACGTGATCGGCGACTCCGCGTCCTGCGTCTTCGACGCGCCGCTCACCCAGTCCGGCGGCGAGCTGGTGAAGATCTTCGGCTGGTACGACAACGAGTGGGGCTACACCTGCCGCCTGGCCGACCTCGTCGACCACATCGCCGCCCGCCTGTGACCGCTCCCCTGAAGCCCCTGAAACCGCGCGGCCGCGGTCTCCGGACGGAGGCCGCGGCCACCGCGCGGGACGCCGCTCACCTGGTCAGGACGACCTTGAGCGCCCCGGTCCCGGCGGCGTCCGCGAACACCTCGTAGGCCTGGGGGAACTCCTCCAGCGCGAAGTGGTGGGTGACGAACCGCCCGGCGTCGAGCTGCCCGCCGGTGATCAGGCGCATCAGCGTGGGCGTGGAGAAGGTGTCCACCAGGCCGGTGGTGATCGTGATGTCCCGGATCCACTGCTCTTCCAGATGCAGCGCCGCCGGACGGCCGTGAACGCCGATATTGGCGATCCGCCCGCCCGGACGTGCCAGGGCCACGGCCGACTCGAACGCGTCCGGGACCCCGACCGCCTCGATCGTCACGTCCGCCCCCAGCCCGCCGGTCATCTCCCGGACCACCGGGAGCGGGTCCTCCCGGGAGTTGTTCACGGTGACGTCCGCGCCGAAGGCCCTGGCCGCATCCAGCCGGCCGTCGGCGAGGTCGACGGCGATGACGTGGCTCGGGCTGAACAGCCGCGCGCCCATGACCGCCGACAGCCCGATGGGGCCGGCGCCGACGACGGCGACGACGTCGCCCGGCCGCACCCCGCCGTTGAGCACGCCGACCTCGTATCCGGTCGGCAGGATGTCGGCGAGCATCAGCACGTCCTGGGGCGCGGCTCCGGCGGGCACGGGATGCGTCGAGGTGTCGGCGAACGGCACCCGGACGTACTCGGCCTGGGTTCCGTCGATCGTGTGGCCGAGGGTCCAGCCCCCGCCGCCCAGGCACTGGCCGTAGCGGGTCTCGCGGCAGAACCGGCACGTCCCGCACGCGGTGATGCAGGAGACCAGGACCTGGTCCCCCGGCTCGACCGTCCGCACGCCCGGCCCGACCTCCTCGACCGTCCCGACCGCCTCGTGCCCGAGGATCCGCCCGCCGGTGACCTCTGGAACGTCGCCCTTGAGGATGTGCAGGTCCGTTCCGCAGATCGTCACCGCGTCGACGCGCACCACCGCGTCGCCGGGATCGGTGATCACCGGGTCGGGGACCTCCTCCCACGCCTTCTGCCCGGGGCCGTGGTACACCAGCGCTCGCATGACGGGCCTCCTTCGTCACCGTTGCTCACCGTCACTTCGAGGCTCGCCCCGCCCCGTCCGGCGCGACCAGTGCCGAACGTCCCAGCCGGGAGGGACGTTCAGTCGCCGGTGAGGTCCCGGCGCCCGAACGGCGCACCGCCCCCCCAAGGCCAGGAGGGCGCCCGCCACCGCCATCGCGACGGTGTCCATGGCACTCCCCCGAGGTCGGAGAAACACCTTCGCCGCAGAGCCGCGCTAGGGCGCCGCGGTCCCCGTCAGGGCCGAGCGGGTTCCCGCGGCGATCTCCAGGTCCTCGCGGGCCGTGACCACGATGGTCGCGACCCGCGCGCCCGCCGGGCTGATCAGGGCGTCGCCGCGGGCGGCGGCGTTGAGCGCGGGGTCGATCTCGGCGCCCAGGTGGGCCATCCCCGCGACCAGCCGCCGCCGCAGGTCGGGATCGTGCTCGCCCACCCCGCCGGTGAACACCAGGGCGTCGAGACCGCCCAACGCCGCCGTCATCGCGGCGGCGGCGGCGCGCAGCCTGTGGTGGTACACCGCGAGCGCCGCCTCCGCCGCCTCGTCACCCGACGCGGCACGAGCCCGCAGCCGGCGCATGTCGCCCGTGCCGGCCAGGGCGCGCAGCCCCGACCGGTGTTCGAGGACGTCGCCGATCTCCCTGGCGGGGACGCCGTGGGCGAGCAGCCACAGCGGAATGCCCGGATCGATCGCCCCCGCCCGGGTCGCCATGACGAGGCCGTCCAACGGTGTGAAGCCCATCGTGGTGTCGACCGACCGGCCCCCGTCCACCGCGGCCAGCGACGCCCCGGCGCCCAGGTGGCACACCACCATGCGCAGGCCGGACGGGGCGGCGCCGAGCAGCTCCGCCGCCCGGCGCGTGGCGTAGGCGTGCGACAGGCCGTGGAAGCCGTACCTGCGCAGACCGAACCGCTCGCGCCATTCGACCGGCAGCGCGTAGGTGGCGGCGGCGTCGGGCAGGTCCGCGTGGAAGGCGGTGTCGAAGCAGGCCACGGCGGGGACGCCGGGCAGCGCCCTCCGGATCTCGCCGAGCGCGTACAGCGACTGCGGCTGATGCAGCGGCGCCAGGTCCGCCAGCGCGTACAGCCGCTTGGTGACCTCCTCGTCGATCAGCACGGGACGCGTGTGGTCACGGCCGCCATGGACGAAGCGGACGCCGACCGCGTCGGGTCGCGGCAGTCGCGCCACCTGTGCGAGCACGCGTTCGGCTTGGCGGTCCGCGCCGCCGGTGGGCAACTCGATACGCGTGTGAAGGGCATCGTCCGGCTCCAGCAGGCTGATCTTGAGGCTGCTGGAACCTGGGTTGACGGTGAGGATCCGCATCACGACTCCTTGGGCTTTTCAGTAGGGCCAGGTCCAGTCGCGGATCTCGGGGGCGTCCTCGCCGTGTTCGCGCGTGTGGGCGCGCAGCCGGAGCCGTTCGTCGGCCATGCGCTGTCGGATGTGGGCGACGCGGCCGCCGAGGGTGGGGACGCGGTCGATGACGTCCATGACGAGGTGGAAGCGGTCCAGGTCGTTGAGCATGACCATGTCGAACGGCGTCGTCGTGGTGCCTTCCTCCTTGTAGCCGCGGACGTGCAGGTTGTGGTGCCCGTTGCGGCGGTAGGTGAGCCGGTGGACGAGGTACGGATAGCCGTGGAAGGCGAAGATGACGGGCTTGTCGGTGGTGAACAGCGCGTCGAACTCGGCGTCGGACAACCCGTGCGGGTGCTCCTCGACCGGTTGCAGGCGCATGAGGTCGACCACGTTCACCACCCGGATCCTCAACTCGGGGAGGAAGCGCCGCAGGATGTCGACCGCCGCCAGGGTCTCCAGCGTGGGCACGTCGCCCGCGCACGCCAGCACGACGTCGGGGTCGGCGCCCTCGTCGGTGGAGGCCCATTCCCAGATGCCGATACCGCGCACGCAGTGGTGCTCCGCCTCCTCCATCGACAGCCAGACCGGCGCGGGTTGCTTTCCGGCGACGATGACGTTGACGTAGTCGCGGGAGCGGAGGCAGTGGTCGCCCACCGACAGCAGCGTGTTGGCGTCCGGCGGCAGGTACACCCGGACGATCTCGGGCTTCTTGTTCATCACCACGTCCAGGAAGCCGGGGTCCTGGTGGGTGAAGCCGTTGTGGTCCTGCCGCCACACATGCGAGGACAGCAGATAGTTCAGCGAGGCGATCGGACGCCGCCACGGCAGCCCGCGCGTGACGTTCAACCATTTCGCGTGCTGGTTGAACATCGCGTCCACGATGTGGATGAACGCCTCATAGCTGTTGAACAGCCCATGCCGTCCGGTCAGGAGGTAGCCCTCCAGCCATCCCTGGCACAGATGCTCGCTCAGCACCTCCATGACCTGCCCGCCGCGGGCCAGGTGCTCGTCGGTGTCGCGCAGTTCGCCCTCGAAGGCCCGGTCGGTCACCTCGAAGACCGCGCCCAGCCGGTTGGACGCCGTCTCGTCCGGTCCCATGATCCGGAAGATGCGCGGGTTGCCCGCGACGACATCACGCAGATAGTCGCCGAGGACCCGAGTGGCCTCAGCGGTGGCCGTACCGTGCCTGTCCACCGGCACGGCGTAGGCACGGCGATCGGGCAGGGCCAGCGGGCGCAGCAGCAGACCGCCGTTGGCGTGCGGGTTCGCGCTCATCCGCCGCTCGCCCCGAGGCGCCGATGCAAGAAGCTCCGCGACCGGACGCCCCTCGTCGTCGAACAGCTCATCCGGACGGTAGGAGCGCAGCCACGCCTCCAGTTGCGCGAGGTGCTCGGGATTGTTCCGAACCCCGGAGAGCGGGACCTGATGGGAGCGCCACGTCCCCTCCACCGGCAGACCGTCGACCTCCTTCGGCCCCGTCCACCCCTTCGGCGTACGCAAGATGATCATCGGCCAGCGCGGCCTGGCGGTCGCCCCGCCCTGACGGGCCGCGTGCTGGATGGCCTGGATCTCCTCCAGCGCCCGATCCAGCGCCGCCGCCATCTCGCGGTGCATGACGGCGGGCTCGTCCCCTGCCACCACCAGGGGCGCGTACCCATAACCCTCGAAGAGCCGGACCAGCTCCTCCTCGGGGATCCGGGCGAGCACCGCCGGGTTCGCGATCTTGTAGCCGTTCAGGTGCAGGATCGGCAGCACGGCGCCGTCGTGCACCGGGTCGAGGAACTTGTTGGAATGCCAGCTCGCCGCCAGCGGCCCCGTCTCGGCCTCCCCGTCCCCGACGA
>NZ_WOFH01000009.1 GCF_009733595.1 Actinomadura litoris
TGCCAACGCATCTGCGCCCTCAACGCCGCGATCTGGCACAACTGGCTGACCCACGCCCCGATCAAACGATCACTGACCGCCTACGACCACTGACCAGACCACACCACAACCCCCATCAACGATCTAGCGCTTGTTTCACGGTGGTGCAGGGCATCTACCAGAGATGAAATCCATCGCGTGCACGGCACAGCCTGCCTGGCGCAAGAGCAGCCACAGCACCTCCACCGGAGGCGAGTGCGTAGAACTGACACGCCTTCGCGGGGGCGTCGCCGTCCGGGACTCCAGGGATCCGGACGGGCTCACGTTGATCGTCAGTCGTGACGACTTCGCCTCACTGGTGACCAGCCTGAAGCAGTAGCCCATCAGGTCCGCCAGGGGGACTTTCGCCAACGCCACCAGGCCCGGCCGACCGCAAACGCGCTCACCGGCAGGAGAACCGGCACCACGAGCACTGTCATCATGCGGTTGATAAAACCGAACTTCGTGGAAGTGTCAAAGAAAACACTGAGCACGACCATTGCGAGGCACAGCGCGAACACCAGTACAAAAGTGATCGATTCTCGTCGGAGTTCTTTTCGCAACACCTCTGGTTCTTTATATACCTTGCGATAGTGCCCCACGTCGCACCACCTACCCTTGAGGGAGTTCGCTCGGTTCGTCCCAGGTAATCTGCTTCGTGTCGACGAAAACGCCGCCCTGTGGGCTGACCTTGAGGCTGGCCCAGTCAAGCGAGCCCGAGATCATCAGGGCAGACCCTCCGGCCGCGACAGAAGCCAGGATGGCGAGCGTCCGAGCCACCGTAGCCCCTGTTCCGACTCCCAGAATAATGCCTTGAATCATGGTGAGTACTTTGAAGATGGGCCCTACGAACGGAAGGAACGAGGCGACATAGTAGGCGATGATCATGGCGAGGTTCGCGATCGCGAATCCGAAGGCGACGAGCTGC
This sequence comes from Actinomadura litoris, assembly GCF_009733595.1. Lineage (GTDB taxonomy): Bacteria > Actinomycetota > Actinomycetes > Streptosporangiales > Streptosporangiaceae > Spirillospora > Spirillospora litoris. The sequence continues at coordinate 947 of NZ_WOFH01000009.1, forward strand.
ATGGTCAGCACCGCCTTGGTGAGCGTGTCGAGCGTCTCCTTATTCTTCGCCGCAGCGTCCTGGAGCTTCTTCGCGGCGGATTCGAACTTCGTCACCCATGCGTCGAATGCATCTTTCGAGCTTCCGCTCCAGCTCTTCTCTTCCTTGAAGGTGTCTTTGGTGTCCTCGCCGATACTGACCTTCTCTAGATGTCCGTGGGCAGCGTCCCACGCGTTGACCGACTTGATGAGCGCTTCGTCATCAGCCTCGGTCAGCAGCCAGATCACAATGGCGAGGATGGCCGTGGGCGCCATCGCCCTCGCGGAGGTCAGCGCGGTGAGCGTAGCGTAATGCCTGGGCTTCAGGGCCGGCAGCACAGGGAGGCTCCGGCTGAGAGGAACCGCCGCACCGATGCCGCCGACCGCCATCGCCTTGGCCTGAAGGCCGGAAAGCCCGGAGAGGGAACCGGAAGGAGTCTGATAGGAGAGCGCGGAGCTGGGAAACTTCGTGACCGAGCTCCTGTCGTCCGCACCGGCGAAGTTCTTGGCGACTGCGAGAAGGCCGTCGGAAGCGGCCTGCACGATGCTCGCCGCCTGCTTGGTATTGCTCGACACCGCGCTGCGCGAAGATTCGTAGGGGCCCGAGACCACGGCACCGAATGCCAGACCGAAGGCGTGGAACGGAAGCGGACAGTCCTGGTCGATATACTTCAACGCGGCATCCACGTTGGGCTTTGATCCGGCAAGAATCCTTCCACCTCCTTCCAGAATCTTGTCGCGATCCCCTTTGAACTGCCCTTCGCCCATTTACTCGTTCACCTTCCTGATCGACTCTAGGGGACCACCTAGAAGCGGTAGTTCGACTTCAGGTATTTGAGAGCGTCCTGGAGCGGGTCTCCGGACTGGCTGAGGTCGGGGACGGCGGATTGCATATCCGCGGAGACGCCCGGGAGGTTGCCGGTCATCATCTGGGCCAGATTCTCCCCGGCCAGAAGCGGCTCGGTCAGCTCATTGATCTTTTCCACGGCGTTCGCGGTCGCCGACCGCGTGGCATCGAGAATGGATTCCGTCAGGGCCTCGGCCCCCAGCCGCATGGCCTTCGGCTCAATGGCCAGTGACATCAGGTTGCCGGTCGGCCCCACGGTGGCCCTGACCTGTTCATCAGCCGCCGTCCCCTCCCCGGTGAGCTCCGCGAGCTGAGACTGGACATCCGTCGCATGCTGCAACTGCTCCTGGATGACCTTCATGTAGCGGTCGATTTCGGGGGTGCCCGTAGGTTCCATCGGAGCTCCAGAACATGACATCGCCGGAGGGTTCCAGCTCCGGTGGCGGCGGCAATTTCAGAGAAGGAATACTCTCACAGGCCGTTCCGAGTCGGACTCCCGACCTGCGCCGGCCCGCCTATCGAATAGTGAGCCGGATTGGGAATCAAGTTAGCATATTGGTTTGGGTCAAGTGGGCGTCAACCGATCTGAGGAGCGACGCATGTACCGTCCCACCTGGGGCGACGGACCGGAGGACGATATCTGAGGTCGATTTCGGTCTTTAGGAAGGCCGATAGAGGGCCGCAGGTCGGAGGATATAAACCATGGCACACCGCGCCATTCTTGGATTTTGGCCGTTATGTCGGAATGATCCATGGCGCGGGACGCCCACGGGGGCTGCCGGGGCGGTGGTCTTGGACGGGGTGGGGGTTGGTTTGCTTGAGGTGCGGTGCGGTGGGCATGTAGCGGAGCATGCGACCCATCACGACGTTGGCCCGTCCGTTCGTGGCGGCGCCCTTCATCATGTCCGGGCTGGACGCGCTGCGGGATCCGCGGGAGCGGGCCGAGCGGGTGGGCCCGGCGGTGAAGCCGCTCGCCGACCGGATCGAGTGGCTCCCGAAGGACCCCGAGGCGCTCGTCCGGCTGGAGGGGGCGGTGAGCCTCGGGACCGGCGCGCTGCTCGTGACCGGCAGGTTCCGGCGGCTGACGACGCTGCTGCTCGCCGCGCAGCTGCTGCCCGCGCTGGCGACCGAGCACCGGTACTGGACCGAGGACGACCCGGAGCGCCGCGCGAACGAGCGGTCCCACCTGCTGAAGAACGCGGGGCTGTTCGGGGCGCTGCTGATGGTGGCGGGCGAGCCGCGCCGGGCGCCCCGGCTCGCCGAGCTGCGGCGGCACGCGAGGGAGACCCAGATCAAGAGCAGCGCGGAGGCGAAGGCGCTGCGGCGGGAGGCCGCCGCGACGCTGAAGGACGCGCGGCGGGAGGCGGCGCGGCAGGTGCGGCAGGCCCGCGTGGAGGGGGCGCGCAAGGCGTCGAGGTCGGGCACCAAGGTGGCGAAGGGCGCGAAGGCGGCGCGGGCGGGCGCCACGGGGAGGGCCGCCAAGGCCGCCGCCAAGGGCAAGGCGCTGGCGGGGCGCTGACTTCCCGAAGAAAACCTTAAAAGAACCTCAAATCCGTTGAACCGCGCGTCGGTGTGGTCCCGTACTGCCCCCTGACCACACCATCGACGCGACGGAGACGCCCGGCCATGGCAGCACCCGGATCGACCGGACGCCGGACCGGCGGCCTGCGGAGCCTGATCCGCGGGCCCGTGACACCGGTGGACGACCACGACGCGGTCGTCGGCGCCTTGTACCGCGAGTACCAGCGGCCGCTGCTCACGTTCGTCTTACGGCTGACCGGCGACCGCCAGTGGGCCGAGGACGTCGTCCAGGAGACGATGATCCGCGCGTGGCGGAGCGCCGACCAGCTGGACGAGCGGGTGTCCCTGATGCCCTGGCTCGCCACGGTCGCGCGGCGCATCGTCATCGACAACCGGCGGCACCGGGAGGCCCGGCCGGTCGAGGTCGGCGACGGCCCGCTGGAGAACCTCCCCACGACGAGCGGGACGGACGGCATGGACGGTCTCCTGCGCAAGGTCGTCATCGCGGAGGCGCTCGCCTCGCTCTCGGACGCGCACCGCGAGGCGCTGACGGAGACGGTCCTGCGCGACCGGACGGTGAACCAGGCCGCCGAGGCGCTCGGAATCCCGGTGGGGACGGTCAAGTCCCGGGTGTACTACGCGCTGCGCGCCTTGCGCGTCGCAATGGAGGAAAGGGGCGTGACGGCATGAGCTCTCAGGTCGAGCACACCGATGTCGGCGCCTATGCGCTGGGCCTTCTGGAGGAGGCCGATCGCCGGGCCTTCGAGGAGCATCTCGGGGAATGCGAGGCGTGCGCGGCGGAACTCGGGCAGATGACGGGAATGGCCGACGCGCTGACCGGGATCGGTCCTTTCGTCGAGGCGGCCGAGGAGGGGCCGCCGGCGCCGGTCGTCGATCTGCGCCGGCGGCGGGCGGAGCGCCGGTTCCGGCGGGGGACCTACCTCATCGGCGTCGCGGCGGCGGGCGTGCTGCTGGCGACCGGGGTGACCATCGGGTCGGCGCTCGGGGGCGAGAGCCCGGGGGGCGATCAGCATTCCGCCCATTCTCCGGCGAGGGCCCTGGTCATCTGGGGTGAGCGCCATCAGGCGGCGAACCCGGGGACGGGCGCGTCGGGTGTCGTCGGGCTGGAGAGCAAGGGGTGGGGCACGCACGTCGGGCTGGAGTTGAAGGGCGTGAAGGGGCCGCTGAACTGCCACCTGGAGGCGGTGTCGCGCACCGGTGCGCGGAGCGTGGTCACCGGCTGGCGCGTTCCCGTCAAGGGGTACGGGGTGCCCGGTGCGCCCGATCCGCTGATCACCCACGGCGGCACCGGCATCGTGCGGGGCGATCTCAGCCGGTTCGAGGTGGTGGTGGACGGCGGTGGCCCGACCCTTCTCACCATTCCCGTCTGACCTTTCAAGCGACGCGTTTCCCGGCATGGCGCCCGCCATGCCGGGTCTTTTTTGCTGCACTCCAGGAAATGCGCGAAAAATGTTCTGGATCGGCTGAACCGTGCGGGGGCCCGCCGTCGTGCGACTGGGTGAAAGCACGATAAGAGCCGAGAATCGGAGCAGGACATGACCATTCGCAGAATCGCGATCCCGGCGGTCTCCGCCACCGCTCTCGTCGCCGCGGGGGCGACCGTGGCCGCCGCGGCGATGACCGGGGGCGCCCACGCGAAGGCGCCCGCGAAGCAGACGATCTTCCTGGCCGCGAGCCTGAACGGCGCCAACGAGGTGCCGGTCAACGGCGGGCCCGCCGCGGGCGACCGGGACGGGCGGGCCGTGGCGGTGCTGCGCGTCCAGGGCGACCGGCTCTGGTACGCGCTGCGCTGGCAGGACGTCGCGGCGCCGACCGCCGGGCACCTCCACCTGGGCGCCGCCGGGACGAACGGCGCCGTCAAGGTGCCGCTCTTCGCCGGGGCGCTGCCCGGAACGGCGAGGGCCGTGACGGGCACCGTCCGGATCACCGACAGGGCCACGCTGGACCGGCTCCGCGACGACCCGGGCGGCCTCTACGCCAACCTGCACACCGGCGAGTTCCCCGGAGGAGCCGTCCGGGGGCAGTTGCACAGGCTGAGCCGCCCCGTGGACCTGAACGGGGTGCTGAACGGGTCGGCGTCCCCGGAGCTGCGGTCGCTCGCGGACGGCGCGCAGGAGGTCCCGGCGGCGGACGGCAAGGCGACCGGCGACCCCGACGGCCAGGCGACCGGGTTCGCCCGCACCCGCGACGGGCTGCTGGCGTGGGGGTTCACGTGGTCGTCGATCGCGCCGCCGACGCTCGGTCACATCCACGAGGGCGCGCGGGGAAGCAACGGCGCGGTGGTCGCGGACCTGTTCGCGGCGCCGTCCGGGCTCCCCGCGCCGGTCACCGGCCTCGCCGGGGTGTCGCATGTCGAGCCCGGCGTCGCGGAGCGGATCGCGCGGCGGCCCGGCGGCTTCTACACCAACCTGCACACCGGCGAGTTCCCCGGAGGCGCGGTGCGCGGGCAGCTCGCCCCGGCCTCGGACCGTCCGGCCCGCGCGTTCGTCCGGCGGGTCGTCGCGGGCGCGCAGGTCTACCGCTGCACACCGCAGCCGTCCGGCGGCTACGCGTTCACCCAGGAGAACGTGGACGCGGTGCTGGAGGGCGGCATCCGGCACACGTTCGCGCGGCCGGGACCGGCCGGGCCGCCGCGCTGGGCCGCGGGCGACGGCAGCGCCGTGACCGGCACGGCCGTGGCGAAGACGCCGAACGGCGCGGGCAACATCCCCGAACTCGTCCTGGACGCGACCCCGACCGGCGACGGGCTGCTGTCGGGCACCGCGCAGATCCTCCGGCTGAACACCGCCGGCGGGGTCGCGCCGTCCGGGGCGTGCGACCCGTCCGCCACGCCTCTGGCCAAGGTTCCTTACAGGGCCGACTACGTGTTCCTGGGGTAGGCGTCACCGGGCCGGCGCGCCACGGGGTCACGCGCCGGCCCCGGCGTTCGGGGCGGGCCCGATAACCTTGTGAGCATGTCCTCACCGCACTGGCCGGCCCCGGTCGCGCACGGCCCCGTCGACGCCACGGTGCCGCTGCCCGGATCCAAGTCGATGACCAACCGGGCACTGATCCTGGCCGCGCTGGCCGAGGCGCCCGCGACCATCACGCGCCCGCTGCGCAGCCGCGACACCGAGCTGATGGCGGGCGCGTTGCGCGCGCTCGGCACCGGCGTCGGCGGGGACTCCGGAGACTGGCAGGTCGCCCCGGGCGAGCTGCGGGGCCCGGCGCGGGTGGACGTGGGGCTCGCCGGGACCGTCATGCGGTTCCTGCCGCCGGTCGCGGCCCTCGCGTCCGGCGAGATCGCGATCGACGGCGACCCGCGCGCCCGCGAACGGCCGATGGGCCCGATCGTCACCGCGCTGCGGGCGCTGGGCGCCGAGGTCGAGGACGCCGGACGCGGCGCGCTCCCCTTCACGGTGCGCGGGACGGGCGCGGTGCCGGGCGGGGTGGTGACGGTCGACGCGTCCGGGTCGTCCCAGTTCGTCTCGGGACTGCTGCTGGCCGCGCCGCGCTTCGAGAAGGGCGTGGAGGTCCGGCACGAGGGGGCGCCGGTGCCCTCCGCGCCGCACCTGGCGATGACGGTCCGGATGCTGCGGGACGCGGGCGCCACGGTCGAGACCGGCGAGAACGTGTGGCATGTCGCGCCCGGCGCCGTCCGGGCGCGGGAGTGGCCGATCGAACCGGACCTGTCGAACGCGGCGCAGTTCCTCGGCGCGGCGCTGGTGACCGGCGGCCGGGTGACCGTGCCGGGCTGGCCGCCCGAGACGACGCAGCCGGGCGACGCGCTGCGCGGGCTGCTCGGCGCGATGGGCGCCGAGGTGGCGCTCGGCCCGGACGGGCTGACCGTGCGCGGCCCCGGCGGGTTCGCCGGGCTGGAGGCCGACCTGCACGAGGTCGGCGAGCTGACCCCGGTGCTGGCGGCGCTGGCCGCGCTGGCGGACTCCCCGTCCCGGCTGACCGGCATCGCGCACCTGCGCGGCCACGAGACCGACCGGCTCGCGGCGCTGGTCACCGAGATCAACGGGCTCGGCGGGGACGTGCGGGAGCTGCCGGACGGCCTGGAGATCCGCCCGCGCCCGCTGCACGGCGGCGTGTTCCACACCTACGACGACCACCGCATGGTCATGGCCGCGGCCGTGCTGGGCCTCGCCGTCGACGGCGTCGAGGTGGAGAACCCGGCCACCGTGGGCAAGACTCTTCCGGGTTTCACCGATCTCTGGACGTCGATGCTGGCGAGCGGCTGACGCTCCACGACACAGACGGGACTGGACCACTGGCACGACGAACGCGCGACTACGACGAGGACGACGTCCGGGTGCGGCCCGGCCGCCGGGGGACGCGGCCGCGGACCCGGCGGCGCCCCGCGCACGAGGACGCCTCCACCGGGTTCGTCACCGCCGTGGACCGGGGCCGCTACCGCTGCCTGGTCGGCGCCGGGACGTCCGGCGAGCGCGCCGTCACCGCCATGCGGGCCCGGGAGCTCGGCCGCAAGGGCGTCGTCGTCGGGGACCGGGTCGCGCTGGTCGGGGACGTCTCGGGTGACGCCGACACGCTCGCGCGGATCGTCCGGGTCGAGCCGCGGACCTCCTCGCTGCGCCGCACCGCCGACGACACCGACCCGTTCGAGCGGATCATCGTCGCGAACGCCGACCGGCTGGTCATCGTGACCGCGCTCGCCGACCCCGAGCCGCGCCCCCGCATGATCGACCGGCAGCTCGTCGCCGCCTACGACGCGGGGATGGAGCCGCTGCTCTGCCTCACCAAGGCCGACCTCGCCGACCCCGCCGCGCTGGTCGCCGAGTACGCGCCGATCGGCGTCCCGTGGGTGGTGACGCGGCGCGGCGACGACCCGGCCGAGCTGCGCGAGCGCCTCGCCGGACGCACGAGCGTGCTGGTCGGCCACTCCGGCGTCGGGAAGTCGACGCTGGTGAACGCGCTGGTCCCGGACGCCGAGCGCGCGGTCAGCCACGTCAACGCGGTCACCGGGCGGGGGCGGCACACCTCCTCGTCGGCGATCGCGCTGGAGCTGCCCGGCGGGGACGGCTGGATCATCGACACCCCGGGCGTGCGGAGCTTCGGCCTCGCGCACGTCGAGCCGGAGCACGTGGTCAACGCGTTCGACGACCTCGCCGAGGGCGCCGCCGAGCGCTGCCCGCCGCACTGCGACCACCGGCAGAACGACTGCGGCCTGGACGGCTGGGTCGAGGACGGCCACGCCAGCCGCGCCCGCCTGGACTCCCTGCGGCGCCTGCTCGCCAGCCGCGACCCCGAGCAGCCCGGCACCCGCGCCGAGGGCGGCTAGCCGGCGCGTCAAGGCCCCGGCCCACCGCCCTCGCCTGGAGGCTTGTGCGGTGGAGGTGCCCAGGCGGGCGCGGCATCGTTTCGCGATCTTTCCGCCGCGGCCCGCCCCGCCGGTCGGCCACGCGCCCGCGTGACCGGTGAGGCCACTTCGACACACGCTTTGAGCCGCCGAACCGCCGGTACGCCCCGATCGCAGGCGGGACGTCGGTATCGTCCCTTGCATGGCCCAGGTGATCGCGACGCGTTACGAGCTGGTGGAGGTGCTCGGCCGCGGCGGGATGGGCGCGGTGTGGCGGGCCCATGACCGCACGCTCGACCGCGAGGTGGCGATCAAGGAGGTGGCGCTGCCGTCCGGGCTGGACGAGGCGCAGGTCGAGCGGTCCCACGCGCGCACGCTCCGCGAGGCGAGGTCGGCGGCGCGGCTCGACCATCCCGGGATCGTCACGGTCTACGACGTCGTGGAGGAGGACGGGCGGCCCTGGATCGTCATGCAGCTCGTCCGGGCGGAGGCGCTGGACGCCGTCATCGCGCGGGAGGGCCCGCTGCCTCCCCGGCGGGTCGCGGCGATCGGCCTGGACCTGCTGGACGCGTTGCGCGCCGCGCACGCCGCCGGGGTCGTGCACCGCGACGTCAAGCCGGGGAACGTGCTGCTTCCGCGCGGCCGGGCCGTCCTCACCGACTTCGGCATCGCGACGCTCGCGGGCGACGAGACGCTCACCCAGGCCGGGGCGATCGTCGGCTCCCCCGCCTATCTCGCGCCCGAGCAGGCCCGCCACCAGAAGGCGACCCCGGCGTCGGACCTGTGGTCGCTGGGCGGCACGCTCTACGCCGCCGTCGAGGGGCGCCCTCCCTACCGGCGCCCGGACATGTGGGGCCTGATGGCGGCGCTGCTGTCGGACGACCCCGACCCGCTGGAGCGCGCCGGGCCGCTCACGCCCGTCCTGCACGGCCTGCTCCACCGGAACCCGGACGAGCGGCTGCGGCCGGACGAGGCCGAGCGGCTGCTCCGCCAGGTCATCGACGCGCCCCCGGCTCCCCTCCCTTATGCGCTGCACGTTCCGCGTGATGTGACGCTCCCGCGGCCCGTCCCGCAGCCGACCCCACCGCCCGGTCCGGGCCCGCGGGGGACGCCGCCGCCGAGGCCCGCGCGCTGGGCGCTGATCATCCCGGCCGGGGTGTTCTCGGTGGCGCTGCTCGCCGCCGTCGTCGCGATCGTGGTCTTCGTCAACGGCGGGGGTGAGAGCGGGGACGGTCCGGGCGGGAGCCGCGCGTCCGGCGGTCCGCGAACCGGCTCGGCGGCGAGCGGAAGCGGCGTGCCCACCGGATACGAGCGGTTCCGCGGCTCGGAGTTCGTCGTCGCCAAGCCCAAGGGCTGGACGACCGACGGGTCCGGCGACGACGTCACCTTCAAGGACCCCTCACCCTCGGTGATCCGCGGCATCGCGATCCAGCGCCCCTCACTGGGCCTCGGCCAGAACAGCGACCCCGGGGACGCGCTGGCGACGACGGCGACCCAGTTCAAGAACGACTCCAGCAGCTACCCCGAGTACAGGCAGGAGAGCTTCACCCGGCACATCCCCTACCTGGGCGACCGGGCCGCCGAACTCCAGTTCGCCTTCACCAGGAACGGGAAGCCGGCACGCGCCCGGGTGCGGCTGTTCCGCCTCGACGGCGCGCTCTACCTGGCGCTCCTGGTGACCGAGCAGAAGAACTGGGACGCGAGCCTGCCCTATTTCGAGACGTTCCTGAGCACGCTGCGAAAGGCGTCCTGATGCGGAGGCGGACGGTTCTCAAGGCGGCGGTCCTGGCCCCCCTCGCCGCGTCGGGATGCGCGGACGGAGACAAGCCCGAGCCGAGAAGAAGGCCCACGCGGGCGGCCCGCCCCGCCGCCACGGCGACCCCCGCCGACTGGAACGCGCTGCCCAAGGACCTGGAGGGACGGCTCGTCCGCCCCTCCGACGACGACTACGACGAGGCGCGCCGCCTCTACATCCCCCGCTACGACTCCCGGCGGCCCCAGGGGATCGCCTACTGCGAGACGCCCGCCGACGTGAGCACCTGCCTGGCGTTCGCCGCCGCGCGGAGGGTCCCGGTCGCGCTGCGGTGCGGCGGCCACAGCTACGCGGGCTGGTCCACGGGCCCGGGGCTGGTCGTCGACGTCTCGCCGATGAACGCGGTGACGGTCGGCGGCGGGCGCGCGACCGTCGGCGCCGGCACCCGGCTGATCGACCTCTACGACCGGCTCGCCGCGCGGGGCGCGGGCGTCCCGGCGGGGAGCTGCCCGACGGTGGGGGTGGCGGGGCTGACGCTGGGCGGCGGCATCGGGTCGATGTCGCGCGCGTACGGGCTGACCTGCGACGTGCTGGAGTCGGTCGGCATCGTCACCGCGGACGGCCGCGTCCGGACCTGCGACGCGCACCGCGACCCCGACCTGTTCTGGGCGTGCCGGGGCGGGGGCGGCGGGAACTTCGGCGCGGCGGTCTCGTTCACGTTCCGCACGCACGAGGTGCACGAGGTCACGCCGTTCTTCCTGAGCTGGCCGTGGTCGCGCGCCGCCGAGGTGGTCCGGGGCTGGCAGGGGTGGACGCGGACCGCGCCCGACGAGGTCTGGACCTCGCTCCAGCTCCAGAGCGAGCCGGACGGGCCGACCCCGACCGTCGAGATCGCGGGGCTCGCGCTGGCGGACGCCGAACGCCACATCGGTCGGCTGACCGCCGCGATCGGCGCCGACCCCGTCTCCTCCACCGCGCGGAACCGCCCCTACATGGACGCGGTGCGGCTCTTGGGCGGCTGCTCCGGGCAGAGCATCGAGCAGTGCCACGGCCAGGGCACGCTCCCGGGGCTGCGCCCCGGCGGCGCCTTCCCCCGGACGGACTACGGCGGCAGGTCGCACGTGGCGTACCGGCCGCTACCGGACACGGCGGTCGCCGTCCTGCTGCGGCGGATGGAACTGGGCAACGGCGTCGCCGACCGGTCGGTGCTGATGGACGCGCTGGGCGGGGCGGCCGGGCGGGTCCGTCCGGGCGACACCGCGTTCCCGCACCGGGCCGCGCTGTTCTGCGTGCAGTACCTCGCGCCCGACCCCGCCTGGCTGGACGGGACGCACGGCGCGATGGAGCCCCACCTCGGCGGCACCGCCTACGTGAACTACATCGACAGCGGCCTGAAGGGCTGGGCGCGCGCGTACTACGGGCCCAACCTCGAACGGCTCGCCAAGGTGAAGGCGGCCTACGACCCGGACCGGCTGTTCGGTTTCCCGCAGGCGGTCGGCTGAGGCGGGCTAGTCCGAGGACGGCTCGCCGAACAGGGTCCGCGCCCTGGCCTCGGCCTCGTTCAGCGCCTTCACGTGCTCGGGCGCCAGCTCCTCGACGCAGCGGGTCATCTCCTCGGTGACCTGGCTGAACGCGCTCTCCTCCGCGCCGCGCAGCGCGGCCCGGACGCTGGCCGAGCGGGCGCCGAGCGCGGCCCACTCCAGCTCCAGCCGGGCGACGGCCTCGTCGAAGGCCCGCGCGGTCTCGGCGCCCGCGCCCTTCAGCTCGTCCGGAATCGGCCCCCGGCCCGCCTTGCGCGCGTGGCTGGACAGCGTCGAGATGCGGCTGGCCAGCGACAGCCCCTCGCGGGCCAGCGGCAGCACCTCGTGGATCAGGTCGGTCACCGCCTTGGCCAGCTCCTCGACCCGGGTCAGCAGCGTCTGCGTGGCCTCCTCCAGCGCCCCGGAGGTGCGCGCCGCGACCCGCTCGGCCACGTCCCGCTGCTGCTTGGACAGCACCGGCACGATGTCGTGGTCGAGGCGCCGCCGCAGCTCGCGCTCGCGTTCGGCGCGGTCGCCGGGGCCCGCGCGCTCGGTCCAGTCGGCCCAGACCCGCTCCATGCGCTCCTCCCCGGAGGCGGCGATCTCCGCCGTGATCTCCTCCAGGGCCTCCCCGGCGCGGGCCTTCAGCCGCTCCACCCGCCCGTACAGGGCCTCCCGTTTGAACGGGTCGTTCAGCTCGTTGAGCTGCGCCTGCAACCGGCGGGACACGTCGATGGCGTGCTCGGCGAGGGGGACGAGGCGGTCGGCGAGCTCGTCGAGCGTCTGGGCCCGGCGTGGGTCGGTCAGCTCGGCCACCCACCCGGGAAGGTCGTGCGCCATGGCCCCATGCTCCCATCCCGGCGCCCGCCGGACCGGTCGCGGCGCGCCCACCGGGACGACCGAAAAGCCGGAACCGCATGGGTACGTGTGTCGGCGCGCGGCGCGCTCAGGGTAGCGTTGCACGCCGTGGCGGGCTATTCCGATGACCTGCGTCTCGCGCATGTGCTGGCGGACGGGGCCGACGACATCACGACCAAGCGCTTCCGGGCGCTCGATCTGGAGATCGAGACCAAGCCCGACCTGACGCCGGTCAGCGACGCCGACCGCAGCGTCGAGGAGCAGATCCGCGGCACGCTGAAGCGCGCCCGCCCCCGGGACGCGGTGGTCGGCGAGGAGTTCGGCAGCACCGGCTACGGCAACCGCTGCTGGATCGTCGACCCGATCGACGCCACGAAGAACTTCGTCCGCGGCGTCCCGGTGTGGGCGACGCTGATCGCGCTGCGCGAGAACGACGAGATCGTCGTCGGGGTCGTGTCGGCGCCCGCGCTGAACCGGCGCTGGTGGGCGGCCCGGGGCGGCGGCGCCTGGACGGGCCGCAGCCTCACCCGCGCCACCCGCATGAACGTCTCGGCGGTGACCGAGCTGTCGGACGCGTCGCTGTCGTTCTCCAGCCTGAGCGGCTGGGAGGACCAGGGCCGCCTCGACCGGTTCCTCGACCTGACCCGCGAGGTGTGGCGGACGCGCGCGTTCGGCGACTTCTGGTCGCACATGATGGTCGCCGAGGGCTCGGCCGACATCTCCGCCGAACCCGAGGTGTCGCTGTGGGACCTCGCGGCGCTCCAGGTCATCGTGGAGGAGGCGGGCGGCATGTTCACCGACCTGTCCGGCGTCCCGGGGTGCGACGGCGGCAGCGTCGTGTGCACCAACGGCAAGCTCCACGCGGACGTCCTGCGCACCCTGGGCGGCGGCCAGCTCTCCCTCCGTATCTGAGAACCCCCTGCTCCCAGCGCTGTCATCCGCTTGCATACGAGATATATCGTGGATTGACGGCCGGACGCGGAACGACCGCGGAGCGGTGGCCGTTTCCTCGTTGAGAGCCCTCGGAGGTGCAGGGATGGGAAAGAAAGTCGTCTACGTCATCGGCGGAGTGGTGGTCTCGCTCATCGCCCTCAAGATCCTCGGCCCGCTGATCGCGCTGCTGATCGTGCTGGGCGTGGTCGCGCTGCCGGTCGTCGCGTACATGATGCTCGACCCGTCCCAGCGCAGGCGGGTGCGCGCCCAGGGCCGCAAGCGGCTCGGGAGCTGACCTCCGCGCACCGCCCCGCATAGGGTGCGGGTGTGGCGGAGACAGGAGCGGCGGCGGGGACGCGGACGGTCGGCGTGGTGGGCGCGGGGATCCTCGGGCTCGCCGTCGCGCGCCGGATCATCGAGACGCGCCCGGACGTGAAGGTGACGGTCCTGGAGAAGGAGGACCGGGTCGCCGCGCACCAGACCGGCCACAACAGCGGCGTCGCGCACGCGGGCCTGTACTACGCGCCGGGGTCGCTCAAGGCGACGCTGTGCCGGCGCGGGGCCCTGCTCCTCCGCGACTACTGCGCCGACCGCGACCTGCCCTACGAGGAGTGCGGCAAGGTCGTCGTCGCCCGCGACACCCGCGAGCTGGCCGCGCTGGAGGAGATCGAGCGCCGCGCGACGGCCAACGGCGTCCCGGGCCTGCGCAGGCTCAGCGGCGCCGGGCTGCGCGATGTCGAGCCGCACGCGGCGGGCGTCGCCGCGCTGCACTCCCCCACCACGGCGATCGTCGACTTCACCGCCGTCGCCCGCGCGTTCGCCGACGACGTGCGCAAGGGCGGCGGCGAGATCAGGCTCGGCTTCGAGGTCGTCCGGCTCCGCCCCGCGGGCGAGCGGGTCAGGGTCCTCTCCCGCGCCGGCGACCTGGTCGTCGACCGGCTCGTGGTCTGCGCCGGGCTCCAGTCCGACCGGGTGGCGCGGCTGGCGGGCGACTCCCCCGCGCCCGCGATCATCCCGTTCCGCGGCGAGTACCTCCGGCTCGTCCCGTCCAGGACGGACCTGGTCCGCGGCCTCATCTACCCGGTGCCCGACCCCCGCTACCCGTTCCTCGGCGTGCACTTCACACGCCGCGTGGACGGCGGCGTGGACGTGGGCCCGAACGCCGTCCTGGCGCTGGCCCGGGAGGGGTACCGGCGCCGCGACGTCCGCCCGGCGGACGTGTGGGAGACGCTCCGCTGGCCGGGTTTCCGCCGCCTGGCCCGCGCGCACTGGCGCACCGGCGTCCGGGAGATGTACGGGTCGGCGGTGCGGCGCGCGTTCGTGGCGGAGGCGCGGGCGTTCGTCCCTGAGCTGGCGGTGGAGGACGTGGTCCCCGCTCCCGCCGGGGTCCGCGCGCAGGCCGTGGACGCCGACGGCTCCCTGGTCGACGACTTCCGCATCGGCCGCCGCGGCCCGGTCACGACGATCCGCAACGCCCCGTCCCCGGCGGCGACGTCCTCGCTGGCGATCGCCGAGCACATCGTCGAGCGGCTTTGAGTCAGCGGTCTTCCAGCCGGTGCAGCCGGACGGGCAGGCCGTCCCTCGGCGAGGGCAGCGACGAGGTGTCCAGCGGCCATTCGTAGCGGCCTGGCACGCTCCAGCGGTAGCGCAGCAGAACCTGGTGCAGGATCGTCTTGACCTGCATGCCCGCGAAGTACAGGCCGATGCACTTGTGCGCGCCGCCGCCGAACGGCGACCAGGCGTACTTGTGGATCCGGTCCTCCCGCCGGTCGGGCGCGAACCGCTCGGGGTCGAACCGCTCGGGGTCGGGCCACCAGTCGGCCATGTGGTGGTTGGTCAGCATCGGCACGACCACGGTCGTGCCCGCCGGGATGTGGAAGCCGAGGATCGAGGTGTCCTTGACGACCCTGCGCGGCAGCGCCGGGACGGGCGCCACCATCCGCAGCGACTCCCGCATGACCATGTCGATACCGGTCAGCGCGTCCAGATCCCCGTGACCGGGACGGGACGTGCCGAGGGCGAACGACTCCTCGCGCAGGCGCTCCTGCCACTCCGGGAACTTCGCCAGGTGGTAGGCCATCGTCGACAGCGTGATCGTGGTGGTGTCGTGCGCCGCCATCAGCACGAAGATCATGTGGTTCACGACGTCGTCGTCGGTGAACCGGTGGCCGTCGTCGGTCTCGGCGGCGCACAGCGCGGCGAACAGGTCGTCGCCGCCGTCGCGGCGCTTGGCGGGCAGGTGGCGGCGGAAGAACTCCTCCAGCACACGGCGGGCCTGGAGGCCCCGGTGCCAGCGCAGCCCCGGGACGGGGAAGCGCACGTAGGCCGTCCCGGCCCGGACGGCGGCGATGAACGCGCCGTTGACCCGCGCGCGCTCGGCCGGGTCCAGCTCGACGCCCATGAAGGTGTCCACCGCGAGGTCGAGGGTGAGGCGCTTGACGTGGTCGTAGACCTTGAACTCGGGGCCGGGCTCCCAGGCGTCCACGCCCCGGGCGATGCCGGGGGCCATCACGTCCATATAGCTGCGGAGCCGCTCCGGGGTGAACGCCTGCTGCATGATCCGGCGGTGGTGCAGGTGCTCCTCGAAGTCCAGCAGCATCATGCCGCGCGCGAAGAACGGGCCGATGAAGTAGCTCCAGGCGGGGCCGTTCGCGAACGCCTTGTCCCGGTTGACCAGCACGACCTCGGCGGCCTCCGGGCCCTGCACCGTGACCGTCCGCTGGCCGAGCAGCCACCCCCACGCGACGGGCCCGAACTCCTCGTACCGGCGGCGCGCGTGGTGGAAGGGGCGGCGCATCACCTGGAACGTGTTGCCGATGTAGGGGATGCCCGGCACGCCGGGGACCGCCTTCAGGCCGCTGCCCTCCGGCGGCGGCGCGAGCACGCTCGTCATGGACCCTCCGGGGGGCGGCGTCGCTGAGTAAGTCCTAATTTACCGGGTGCCCCCCGGTCGAAGATCACCGGTCGGCGGACGGTACGCGCCGCCCCGCTCCCGGACGAAGGTGCGGCCGTCCCCGCCCGCGGGAACGCCCTGATCGCGGAGCGGCGCCGTGCGCGGCCTTCCCTCGGCGGTGACGGGGATCTCCTCCACCACGCGGACGATCGCGGGCCGCGCCGCCGGCTCCACCCGCAGCAGCGCCTCCGCCAGGTCGGTCGCCTTCAGCTCGGCGCCCTCGCGCAGCGTCACGGCGGCCGCGACCAGCTCGACCCCGCCGTCCGGGACGCCGTAGACCGCGACCGCGTCGATGGCGGGCAGGTCGCCGAGCGCGTCCCTGACCGGGCCGGGCGGGACGATGCCGTCCGCCGTGCGGATCAGTTCGGCGTCGCGTCCGGCGAGCCAGAAGTCGCCGTCGGCGTCGCGGCGGAACAGGTCGCCGGTGGCGGTCCAGGCGTCGTCGGGCGCGAACACGCCGCGCAGGACGCCGCGCGCCGCGCCCAGCGCCGACAGCCGGACGCGCGCCAGCAGCATCCCGGTCTCGCCGGGCCCGCACTCGACCGCGAACCCGTCCGGGCCCTCGGCGAGGCGGCCGCGCTCCAGGTCGTAGCGGGCCAGCCGGACGGCCCCGCCGCCCGGCATCGGGCGGCCCACCGAGCCCGGCTTGCGCCC
This sequence comes from Actinomadura litoris, assembly GCF_009733595.1. GTDB lineage: Bacteria > Actinomycetota > Actinomycetes > Streptosporangiales > Streptosporangiaceae > Spirillospora > Spirillospora litoris. The sequence continues at coordinate 17,326 of NZ_WOFH01000009.1, forward strand.
GCTGAGGTTCACCAGGATCGTCTCGCCCTCGGTGGCGGCGTAGAACTCCAGGACCCGCGCCGGGGCGAACCGCTCCTCCACCCGCCGCCACAGCCCGCGCGGCATGCCCGACCCGATGAACAGCCGGACGGCGTGGTGCCGCTCCCCCGGGTGCGGGGGCGCGTTCACGAGGTCGCCCAGCAGCGTCCAGGTGTAGGACGCGACGGTCACGCCGTAGCGGCGCGCCTCGTCCCAGAACGTCTCGGGGTCGTAGGCGCTCGCGAGCGCGAGCCGGGCGCCGCCCGCGACCGCGCCGCCGAGGCTCATCAGCAGCGCGGACGGATGCTGGATCGGGGTGATGCTGAACACCGTGTCCGCCGGGGACAGCGCGGCGGAGGAGGCGGTCCCGAACGCCGACAGCGCCCACCGCCGGTTGGTGATCCGGTTCGCGCGCAGCGTGTCGCCCTCGCCGCCGAACACCACGAACGCGAGATCACCCGCGCACCCCGGATTGGGCCGGTACCACCCCGGCACCTCGACCTCGCCGGGGTCGATCAGCTCCATGTCGGGCAGGCCGCACTCCGCGCGCCCCTCGGAGCCGCGCCCGCCCAGCAGATGCGCCTGGACGCCCTCCAGGCGCGCGGCCTCCGCGGCGTGCTCGGGGTCGGCGATCACCCGGGCGACCCCGGCGAGCCGCGCCTCCGCCGCCGGGTCGCCGCCCGGACGCAGCAGCACCGCGACCGCGCCGAGCCTGCTGAGCGCGGCGACCAGCGCGAGCGCGGTCGGGCGGGTGCCCATCAGCACCCCGACGGCCTCGCCGGGCCGGACACCGATGTGGATCAGCCCGCGGACGACCGCGTCGATGCGGGACCTGGCCGCCTCGTGCCGGTGGGCGCGCCCCCGGTAGAGGAAGAACACCTCGCCGGGCATGCGCTCGGCCTGCTCGTCCAGCAGGAGGCCGAGGGACATGCGGGTGTCGGCGTGGATGCGCTCCAGCCTCGCGAGCCGGGGCATGTTCCGCGCCGCCTCGTCCGCGAACCGGCGGGTGCCGCGCACCGCCCGCGCCGCCGCCCCGGCCACCGACCGGGCGGCGCCCGTCCCGACGCCCATCGCGAGCTGGAGGCCGTAGCCCGCCGGCCCCCCGGGCAGGCCCGCGGGCGGGGCCTCCTCGTCGCCGGTGACGGGCCGGACGATCTCGGGGAGGTCGCCCTCGCCCTCCCGCCAGCGCGCCCAGGCGGCGACGGCGGGCCACGTCCGGCCGACCGCGAGGCTCCCGACGACCAGCCCGAAGTGCCCGGCGCGCAGCGACGCCTCGTACACCGGCGCGCGCGGCGCGGCCCGCCGGATGCCCCGGACCATCGGCGGCGCCGCGATCTCGTCCACCTCGCCGACGAACGCGAGCACCGGGCAGGTGATGTCGGCGAGCGTCACGAGCCGGTCGCCGATCACGAACCCGCCCGTGAGCATCCGGTTGTGCTGGACGAACTGCCGGACGAACTCCGCGAGCGCCGGGCCCGGCCACGACACCCAGCCCTCCCGTTCGAGGAAGCGCCGCTGCCGCTCGCGCTGGGCGAGCCGCTCCCGGTCGTGCAGTTGCAGGACGAACTCGACCCGCGACCGCACCGACTTCACCGGGCTGAGCATCTGGAACCCGATCCGGGTCACCCACCCGGGCACCGCGAACGCGCCGAGGAGCCGGTCGGGGATCCGCCCGGCGCCCTCGGTCGCGATCCAGCCCGGCAGCCCGAACGGCAGGCCCACGCTGGTGTCGGCGGGGCTGCCGAACGTCACGACCGACCCGATGCCCTCCCCGCGCCGGTACGCGGCGGCCTGGTAGACGAACATGCCGCCCTGGGAGTATCCGGCGAGGTGGACGTCCCGTCCGGTGATCGCGCGGATCCGGTCGACCGCGTCGCTGATCGCGAGGACGTGGTCGGTGATCGTCCGCTCCAGCCCGCCGGGCTCGCGCTCGGGCGCGCCGAAGTCCACCACCCAGGGGTCGGTGCCGAGCCGCCGCAGCACCGCGACCGCGCTGACCCGCGAGGAGATGTCGTAGACCTCCGCGGTGATCATCAGCGGCGGCACGAGCAGCACGACGGGCCCGGCGGCCGACTCGGGGAAGTAGTGCCGCAGCCGGTACACCCGCTGCTCGGTCACGACCTCGCTGGGCGAGGCGTCCTCGTCGGTGTCGAGCCCGCCGAACCGGGCGACCTCCAGGGCGTTCTGGGCGGTGGAGCCCAACCGGGCCCCCAGCCGGATCAGCGAGCGGGCAGGAGACGGCATCCTCGACCTCTCAGGGGGGGGCGTCACGTCCGTTGCGGTGCGAGCCGGGTGCCCACGGCCCGCCAGCCGAGCAGCACCAGCGCGAGGAAGGCCAGCGCGACCAGGACGAACGCGAACGCCGTCCCCTGCCCGGACACCACCCGCAGCACCATGCCCACCACGACCGTCGTCATCCACACCCCGACGCCGACGGGCGCCAGCCCGCCCGGCCGCCGCCAGGCGCGGACGACCCCCCACCCCGCCGCGAGCCCCACCAGGAACGGCCACGCGGTACCGGCGAACCCCGCCACGCTCCCGGCCTCCTCGTGGGAGGCGCGTCCGATGGCGACGAAGACGAGGACGCCGCACACGTCCAGCAGCCCGGCCACAAGATTCCGCACACGACAACAGTAGGCCCGCCCCGCGAGGGGGCGCCCACCGGGCCGAGACCAGAGCGTTCGACGGCGGAAGTGGAATTCAACGAACGCGCGGCCCTCGGCATTCGGCCGCGATCACCGGTGAAGGGACCCGTGCGAATCGACGATCACCCGGCGCACGGCGCCACATCGCTCGCCCGCGACCGCCTGGGCTCGGCCGCGCTGGTGTTCGTCGTCGGGGCACGGCGACAAGCCCCCATGCCACCTCGGCGGGTGCGATCTACACCTCCGTGTCCCGAGGTTTCGAAGGAGAATGACGATGCCTGACTCCCCCGGCCCTGAGCGAGGCGAAACCCCAAAAGCCCGGGGTGTTGACGCTCCCCCCAAGAACACCAAACAGGATAAATCATCACTAACTAGCCCAGGAAAGTAAAAAGTAGATCATCAACCGGCGACATCCGAGGCGTCCCCGATGATCAACAGAGCTCGGCGGATCCGCGAAACCGGCAACCGCCGGAGCCCGCCGCCGGTCAGAAAATCACGACGGCCCAGCACCGGAAGCCGCGCTGACCGGATTGGGCCTCGCAGTTGTCGGCGCGGCCTTCCCGGTGAGAGCATCGCTATGCCACACTCTTCAATGACGAGCCATTCACTCCTGAGCCCGATCGTCGTTCACAACCGGCGCTCGCCCGCTGTTCCACCAAGCGGAACGCTGAATTCCGTCATTTAGGTATATTTACCTTACGGGGGCCGACTGTTGGCCGATATCGACGCTCTGATAAAGAAGTACTTCGTCCAGCCCGACGACACCGTGCCCCCATCGGAGCCGATGCCGGCGACCTTCTCCGGCTGCCAGATCACCCCGCTGATCGACGGCACCACCTACTTCGACGAGCTCAAGACGCAGTTCGCCGGCGTGGGCACGGGGACGCCGAGCGAGAACGCCAACCAGTTCATCTACATCGCCGGCTGGCACCTGCACCTGATGGGCGGCAAGATCCTCCCCGCGCCCGGCTCGTCGGGCACCTACCTGCCGACGGTCGACCTGGAGAAACCGTTCTCACTCGACGGGCCGGGGGCCGCGGCCACGCTGATCGACCTGCTCAAGAAGAAGGCGAAGGCCGGAGTCGATGTCCGGGTACTGGGCTGGGCCTCGTTCGCCGTGATGGCCGACAATTTCGTCCAGACCAAGGCGGTGCAGAACGGGCTGGGCTCGATCCGCGATGTCAACCTCGCCACCTTGGCGTCCATCCTGGAGTTGCGCACCGAACCCGCGCTCGCCGAGAAGGCCTGGGTGAACATCCTGACCCACTCCGCGGGCGCCGCGCATACCAAACTGGTGATCGTCGGTAAGGGCGACAGCGCCGTCGGCTATACCGGCGGGCTCGACTTCGCGGGCGACCGCCACGGCTCCCAGCCGCACCCCGCCGGGCAGTGGCACGACGTGCAGGCGAAGGTCGAGGGCCCGGTGGTGCAGGCGATGCACGACTTCTTCCGCGACATGTGGAACGAGGTCAGGGGCCGCAACGTGCGGACGCTGCGCATGGGCTTCACGAACATCGCCAGTCACACGCCCGGCTCCCCCGCCCTGGGCCCGCGCCCCCTGTCGACCACGACGGTGGCCAAACATCGCGTCCAGTCGCTGCGCACCCTTCCCCAGTTCAACTACACGAGCACCAACCGGTTGCCCGAGAACGACAAGATCTCGTTCGCCCCGGCCGGCCTGTTCGAGATACGCACCGCCTGGATCAACGCGATCAAGGCCGCCGAGCGCTACATCTACATCGAGGACCAGCAATTCTGGTCGATCGAGCTGATGAAGGCACTGCGGGAAGGCGTCACGACCAAGCCCGAACTCAAGGTGCTCCTCGTCACCGGGCTCCGCGACCCGGCCGATCCGAAGTATCCGCCGTACACGTTGGTCGCGCTGACCCAGGGGCTGCTGAAGGGGCTGACTCCCCCGCAGCGCGCCCAGGTGGCGATGTTCTCCCGCAACGTGGTGGTCCACTCGAAGACCACCATCGTGGACGACCACTGGGCGATCATCGGGTCGGCCAATTTCGCCCGGCGGAGTCTCTACACCGACATCGAGCACTCGGTGGCCTTCCTCGACGAGGACGACGAGAAGGACACGGCGCTGGTGCGGCAGTACCGGGTGAAGCTCTGGAGCGACGCCTTCCGCCTCGACCCGGCCGACCAGCAGAAGATCATCGACATCAACAAGGCGCTCAACGTCTGGAACACCTCCTGGGGCACGCCGGGCAGCGGTGTCACCCTCCCGTCCAGCGTCACCCCCGTGGCCCTGCCCACCGCGGAGAAGAAGCTCTCTGACAAGGAGCAGGAGACGTACGACCTCTTCTCAGACGTCGACTCGAAAACGCCGTGGGGGGCTTGCTCGGTATGACGATATTCGTGTCCCTGAAGGACTACCTCGGCGAGAAGTGGCCGCCCTTCCTGCCCAGGCCGGCCGACCCCGCGGTCCTCGCGCACATCTGGATCGAGCCGCCGCAGACGACGGTCCAGCCCGACAAGGTCAATCTGGTGAGCCGCCTGCTCCTGGAGGAGGATCTCGTCCTGCCGCTGCCCGGGCTGGACGCGGTGAGCGTGGTGCTGAAGCGCGACAGCGGCGGAACCGATGATCCCCAGGGGCTGGGCCTGGAGATCGATTTCGTCCCGCACACGGTGCTGCGCGTGTCCGACGCTCCCGTGGCGCTGCGGTTCGGCCCGAAGCTGCTGCGCGCCATGCGCAAGGTGAGCGGCGGCGGCGACGCCCGCTACGAGCCCGATCCCGGACGCCCGTTCGTCGAGCTCGCGGTGCCGAAGCTCAGCGGGAGCGCCAGCAAGGACGGCATCGTCTCCGACACTCCGTTCAGCGCCCAGCTCCCCTACCCGGTGATGATCGGCGACACCGGGGTCGTGATCGACGGCGCCGCGGTCGGCTTCCACCAGTCGGGCGGCAAGGCGTGCCTGGTCCTGCAATGGAAGGAGGGCGCGCTCAACCGGCTGCTCGGCCGGTTCGTCCCGAACCTGGGCGACCGCAGCCCGGCGGGCGAGCAGCAGGTCACGCTGCGCATGATCATCGGCGCTGGGATCGAGGAGGTGCGGCTCGACTGGCAGGCGGCCGCGCCCGGCGCCGCGTTCGCGCTCCCCGGGCTCAGCGTGAACCTGCCGGCGAACAGCCGCTTCTCGCTGCTGCTGATGCGCCAGGGCGCGGGACTCGGCCGCGCCGCGTTCGTCGTCACGCTGCCGGGCACCGAACCCGTCACGGCGGGCAGCACGTTCGCCTGGGGCCGCGACGGCGACCGCGAGCTGCACAACGACGAGCCGCCGCAGCCTCCCGGCAAGCCGCTGTTCGCCGTCACGCTCAAGCCGGCGGACGGCCCGCGCAGCCTCGTCCTGCTGGACGTCGCGCTCGGCGCGCCCAAGCTGCCCGGCTTCTTCCGCCAGCTCACCACCCCGATCCCCCCGCTCGACCTGAACGACCCCGCCGCGCTCTGCAAGCCCGTCGTCTTCGACCCGGCCGACCTCCACGACGGCTGGACCGCCACGCTGAGCGTCAACCTCGACGCGGGGGGCGGGGCGTTCACGCTGCCCTTCCTCAAGCAGGGCCAGGGCGCGGACTCCCAGTTCCTCCAGCTCTACCTCCGCACGCCGCTCGACGGGCTGCCGATCACGCTGCCGCAGGGCGAGGTCGGTTTCGACATCGGGATGCGGCTGCGCGTCCTCAGCCTCAGCTTCGACCTGCTGTGCCGCCTGACCTTCAGCCTCAGCACCTTCGCCCTGAAGGTCGACCACGACCAGGGGATCGAGCTGCGCTCCCCGGAGGCCGAGCGCGAGTTCCCCGACCTGTTCGGGATGCGCTGGCGGTTCAAGGGCAGGCCGCTGGAGGACAAGACCTTCCACTACTTCACGATCGCGACGAAGGACTACCTCTACCAGATCCAGCAGCCCGAGGGCGCCGTGCTGGAACTGGACTTCACGCGGGCCAGCGAGGAGCCGATCACCTTCAGCGTGCGGGACTTCGCCCTCACGCCCAAGGGCGTCAACCTCGCCGCGACCGTCACCGACCGCCCGGCCCGGCTCAACGGGCTGCGCACCCGCTTCCGCTTCACCGACAGCGGCTTCACGATCCGCGAGAACCGCATCGCCGACTTCACGATCGCGGGTTCGGGCCCGCTGCCGCCCGACCTCGTGGGCGACGCGACGGCCGACATCGCGCTGCAGTTCGCCCAGCGCGACGGCGGCAACCTGACGCTCGTGCAGGGCGCCGCGAACCTGCGCGGCGTCAAGCTGCTCGACTGCAAGGGCACGCGCTTCCAGTTCTCGGTGGACGCCCTCGGCCTGCGGTTCGTCGACGACGGCGCCTTCCACCTGTACTTCACCGTCACCGGCTCGGCCCAGTTCGTCCTCGCGCCCGGCGACGACGCCGACGGGCCGCTGGCGCTGCTCGGCAGGACCCGCATCGACCTCGTCCAGTGCCCGCTCACCGGCGACGCCCGGGTGATCGGCAAGCACGTCAAGTTCCTGATCGAGCTGCCCAAGCCCAAGTCGTTCAACTTCCTCGGCTGCTTCGAGATGGAGCTGCGCGCGATCGGCTTCGTCCCGCAGTGCGAGTTCTTCGACGGCGACGGCGCCATGCAGGTGACCGGCCAGCTCAAGTTCGCGCAGGGCCCCGGCGACACCCCGGACTCGCGTCCCGACTACCACGAGCTGTTCATCGGCCTGCCCGCGCCGGGCGAGTTCGTGCCGCGCATCCACTTCACGCGCCTGGCGGTGAACCTGGCCATCGGCTCGGCGTTCCGGCTCCACGGCGCCGTCGACTTCGTCGACGAGCCCGACCAGACCGGGCTGATCGGCGAGGGCCTGGTCGAGATCCACGGCCTGCCCACCCTCGCGGCCAGCTTCGGCTTCCTGCGCGTGCGGCGCGGCGCGGGCTCGCCCTGGCTGCGGGCCTGGTTCCTGTACCTGGAGATCCGCCAGGTCAGCTTCATGATCCCGGTCATCCAGATCTACCTGCGCGAGATCGGGATGGGCTTCGGCTACCGCTTCACGATCGCCTCCATCAAGGCCGCCGACGCCGAGCACGACGTCAAGAAGCTCCTCAAGACGCTGGAGGGGCTCTCGCGCACCCAGGGCGACCTGTCCAAGCGCGACCGCTGGGCGGTGGACCTGGAGGAGGCCGGCCAGGACCCGCGCTGGACGATCGTGCTGCGCGCGATGATCTCGCAGACCTCCGCCTCGGCCTCGCCGCTGCGCTACGAGGCCGCCGCCGAGGCCGACCTCGCCTGCATCTTCCTGGTCGACGCGATCATCGCGTTCCGCAGCGACCTGACGTTCTTCATGGCGGTGCGCGGCTGGTTCAACACCAACTACGCCGACTACGTCAACAACGTCGACGGCGCCCGCGAGAACCCGATCCTGAGCGGCTTCGTGCTGCTCTCGCCGCGCCAGAAGCGCTTCCTCGCGCACATCTCCAAGCCCGAGGGCGGCAAGCCGGGCAAGCACCCGCCGCTGCCCGACTTCGTCCGCGACGCGATCGGCAACAGCCGCTTCTCGGCGACGCTGCTGATCGAGCCGGGCCTGTTCCACTACGAGCTGGGCTGGCCCAACATGCTGCGCTGGCACACCAAGCTCGGCCCGCTGGCGGTGGAGATCGAGGGCGGGTTCATCTTCCGCGTCTCGACCACGGAGATGGTGCTCGGCACGAGCTTCCTCGCCCGCGGCCGGCTCGAACTGAGCGCCGGTGTCGACCTCGGGCTGGTCGGCATGCGGATCAGCGCCACCGCGCGGGTCGCGTTCGGGGCGCGCTACATCGGTGTGATCGACTTCCGCGACCCCACGGGCGAATCGGCCGTCTACGGCGCGATCGGGCTGGAGGTGCAGGTCACCTTCGCGATCGAGTTCTGGATCAAGATCCCGCTGGTCTTCACCACGATCAGGCTCACGTTCCGCTTCAGCCTGGAGATCAGCTTCAGCGCCGGGCTGGAGATCGGGGTCAAGGGGCTGAGCATCCCCGGCGTGCGCGGCCACGGCACCGTCGGGATCTCCTGCTGCGGCCACAGCCTCCAGGCCAACGTCAAGGTCGCCTTCCAGGAGGACAACGTCCAGGCGGCCCTCGACCGGACCAAGCAGTTCCTGTCGCTGGGGCTGGAGGCCACCGAGGTCGATCCGGTGCCGGGCACCGAGGGCGCCCTGGGCGCCGCGCCGGACATCGCGCGCATGCTGCCCACGCCCCAGCACGTCCTGCCGCCGCGCGCGCTCGCGCCGCTGCTCGGCATGGCGCCCTCCGCCGAAGCCGATGTGTTCCACGTGCCCGGCTACGTCGTCTTCGTACTTCGGGACGCACCGGCCTGGGACGCCGAGCACAAGACCTACTTCGCGCTGCTGCCGCAGGGCGAGCGGCTGCACCGGGACGCGCAGGGACGGCTCGTCCTCGACGAGGAGGGCTTCCCGGTGGCCGAGCCCGAGCCGGGCTTCCTGCCGCCGCCCCCGGCCCAGAACACCGTGCCGACGAAGGACTTCGCGCTGCGCGTGCCGAGGCCGGCGGCGGGCGAGACCTACACGCTCCTGCACTACGAGCCCCTGCCCACCCCGCAGTTCGTGGACGTGAGCGGCGCGGTCACCGCCGGCCAGCCGATCAGCTGGGCGGTGGACTGGGCCGCGCGCCTGTACGCCGGCTCCACCGAGCGCCGCGTCGTGAACCCGACCACGGGCGAACCGGGCGGCCCCGATCCGCTGGGGGACGGGCTCAGCCTGGCGCAGCACGTCGCCAACGCCTTCAAGCAGCGCTACACCGGCAGCGGGGACACCGCGGTCGGCCACCCGGTCGGCGACCCCGGCGCGCTGCCCGGCTACCGGCCGCCGGTCAGCGACCCGAGGGTGCGCACCCCCTCCGACAGCTCGTTCGAGGCGGCCGTGCGCGGGGCGTTCGAGCAGTTCAGCGGCTCGCCCTTCCTCAAGCACGACACCCAGGAACTCTACGAGCAGCTGCTGGAGTCGGCCTTCAGCACGGGCACGACGATCTACGCTCCGAACGGCACCGCGCAGGACGACGGCGACCCCGGCACGGTCGGCGCGGCCCAGGCCGACCAGCAGGCCCACCAGATGCGCGGCGTGATCATCCACGACATCATCTCCGACCTGCGCGCCTTCCACGCCGAGAGCAGCCAGGCCGAGCGCGACAAGATCGCCGCCGGTTCGGCGGCCTTCAGGATGGGGCTGGTGTTCGCGGTGAAGTCCGCCGACGGCCGCCGCCCCTCCTGGCTCGACCAGGTCGCGACCGGGCCGGACGCCCAGCCGACGATCAGCCAGCGCGAGCGGCCCGAGGCGACCGACGTCGGCCCGAACAGCGAGGGCGTCCGCGCCTTCAACGTCGCCCAGGCCCAGTTCAGCCTGTTCCCGCCCGAGTTCGAGCAGGTGCGCCAGTACAGCGACGCGAGCACGATCGCCCTGTCCTGGGAGCTGGGCTGGCGGCGCCCGGCCGCGCCGGGGATGACCCGCGCGCAGAACGACCCCGACCACCACCTCGCCCACTACCTCGTGCGCAGGCGCGCCCTCGACGGCGACGAGGCCGAGCGCACCACCACGGTCAAGCCGGTGAAGGTGCTGCACCGGCACACGACCGACGTCCCCGGCGTCGCGGGGCCGGACGAGGCGGCGGGCGCCGCCACGCCGACCGACACGCTCTCGCTGCTCCAGCCGCGCTTCCAGGTCGTCGACCACTTCCCCGACACGGCGGAGGACCGCGCCGCGCTGCCCCGCGAGGGACGCGGCTACGTCTACACGATCACCCCGGTCGACTTCGCGGGCGGCTCCGGGCGCCCGCTGACCCTCATCGCGACGCGCTACCCGAACACCCCGCCGGCGGTGCCGGTGGACGGCGACCTCACGGTGAGCTACAGCATCGCCCCGACCGACCTGGAACCGGCGGGGAGCGCGGCGGCCCCCCAGGTGCTGCCGCCCCGCCAGGTCTACGTCGAGTGGAGCGAGCCCGCCGTCCAGAACGGGCCGCCGGTGCCGGTCCGCACGTACCGGCTGGTCTTCCGCCGCGAGAGCACCGTGCCGATCGGCTCCTACGGCCTGGACAGCACGACCCAGCGCGGGCGCACCACCGGCCTGCCCACCTCCAATGCCCGCCCGCTGCCCACCGACATCAAGGTCGACCTCGACCACGTCTTCGGGCCGCCCGGGGCGCGCGCGGCGGTGATCCCGGTCGCCACCCTGCGCGAGCGGGGCGTGCTGCCGGACGGCGCGTGGCGCCCCGAGGCGTGGCGGGTGTTCTTCCAGACGGTCTCCGACCGCGACGTGCCCTCGGCGCTGGCACCGGTGCAGCTCCTGCTCGCCGCCGAGGCGGTGGCCGCGCCGCCCGCCTCCCCCGCGCCGACCGACCGGATCGAGCACACGGGCGCCCCGCGCGAGGAGCGCCGCCCGGCCGAGCTGGAGTGGCTGCCGCGGCCGACCTCGTTCGCCGTGGTGCGGCCCGAGGACGAGCGGGCCGAGCCCGGCCTCGCCCACACCCCGATGCCGCTCGCGGCCACCGGCGGGCCCGGCGCGGACGCGGCCGGACCGGCCCCGTTCGTCTTCACCGGCGCGATCGGCGCGATCGTCGGGTTCCGGCCGCATCCCCTGGGGATCCGGGCGATCTGCTTCCGCTGGAACCAGGGCCCGAGCGGCGACGCGGGCTTCCCGCTCGAACTGAACGCGGGCTACCGGCTGTACGAGCTGAACATCGACGCGGCCACCACCGACACCTTCGCCAGCGCCGCCCGGCTCGCCGAGGAGCTGCGGCTCCGGCAGGAAGTCCAGATGCTCCCGGCCGACGACCTGCCGCTCGTGCCCGGCGACACGCTGAACACCAGCCAGTGGGAGGCGTGGTATCCGGGCGCGATCCAGCGCCGCCGCCGTCCCGATCCCACCGTCCAGGGCGTCCGGGACGAGCGCGGCCCCTGGTACTCCTGGCAGGACTCCTACCTGGAATGGCCCGCGTGGGAGGGCGTCACCCAGCCCGGCGGGCGGCGGAAGGCGGCGCTGCACCCGCTGCTCGAACGGCTGGTGGAGCGGCTGCGCGCGCTGCGTCCCGGCAGCGTCACCGACCCGCAGGGCCGGATCTCCGACGGCTACGCCGCCGCGATCCAGGTCAGCCCGCCGACGCTGCCGAACGACCTGGCCGCCTTCCTGGCGAGCTGCCCGCCCGGCGCCGACCGCTACGGCTGGGGCGTGCTCCAGCGCCTCGGCCTGGCGGTGACCTTCAGCCTCCACGACCCCGGCGCGGGCGCCCTGCGCGGCCCGAAGCTGCTGGAGCTGCTCCAGAAGCTGTTCGCGCTGCTCGGGACCGGCGGGGCCGCCGACCCCGACGCGACGGCCTTCGCCGCCTTCCGCCGCCACCTCCACGTCGAGCTGCTGTTCCAGCCGGGGCGCAGCGTCCAGCTCGGCGAGCGGGCGGCCGAGGGCGACGACCTGCTGGCGCTGGTGCAGCTCAGCCTGCGGCCCACCGTCCGGCAGCGGCTCCGCTACCGCGCCGTCACGATCACCGGACGCTCGAACGCCGACGTCGAGGTGCGCTTCACGCTCACCGCGCCGTGCAGCCTGGTCGAGCGGCCCGACGGCGGCAGCGGCCAGAGCGAGCTCGAACCGCAGCCCGCCCCGATCACCCGCGCGCTCAGGCTGCCGCTCGACGGCGCGGCGGCGCTGCTGCTGCGCGGCGCGGCGCTTCCCGCGACGGTCGAGGTGCGCCCCTCGGTGCGGCTGACCGGGGACCCGGGGCCCTTCGACCCGGCGATCGCGGCGCTGCTGACCTACGACCGGACCCGCAAGCTGCTCACCGCCCGCACCATGCTCAACGCCGACCAGATGAGGCTGCTGCGCCCCGCCCTCGCCCCGGCCGACCTCCAGGCCGCCGAGAACCTGGCCGGGACGGTGCGGACCGAGGACTTCGGCCCGACCGACGAGCGCACCCACCACTTCACGGTCGCGACCGGCGCGCTCGCCGCGCTGTTCGCCGCCCCCGACGACACCGTGCCCGAGCACGTCCAGTGGCTGCGGCTCAAGTACTACCTGGAGACGCTGAACAGCAACGACCCCAAGGTGCCCGACACCGGCAGGGTCACGCTGCCCACCGGGGAATCCGAGATCGCCAAGGTGCTGCCCGACGTGCTGGCCTGGACGGTGCGCTTCTTCGACGCGAGCGGCGCGGTCTCCGCCGGGCCGGACGGGCTGGGCGCGACGGGCACCGGCCCCTGGGCCGCCACGGCCTACCCCCGCGCGGGATCGCCGACGGTCGCCACGCCCGACGACGCCGGCCGCCTGACCTACACCCACCTGCTCGACGACCGCTGGGCCCACACACTGCGGTACTACTTCCAGCCCTACGGCCGCTACGACCTGCTGTGGCAGAGCCTGCGCCGCTCGCCGACGCTGTTCCCGGGCCGCGCCGCCGCCGAGGCCGGCGCCCCGGCCGTGAAGGTGGACCCCGCCGCCGGGGGCGTCGACGTGGTGATCGAGCGCACGCAGGCCGTGGACGCCCCGCTCATCCTCGGCTCGCGGCGGCTCGACGAGGCGGCCACCCCGGCGCGCCCGCCCGCGCCGGGCGCGATCTGGGAGGTGATCGTCGCCCGGCACCACGAGGAGGCCCTGGCCGAGCGCAACCAGACGCTCGCCCGCCAGCTCGCCTTCCGCCGGCTCGCCTTCACGCTGCTGCGCCGCTTCGGCTACACCGACTGGTACGACTGGGTGCTCGGCTTCGCCCACGACCACCAGCACGAGCTGCCCGTGCGCCTCGTCGAGGACGAGTACCCGGCGATCCCGAGCCATCTGCCGGACCGGCCCGACCACCTCGTCCTGGACGCCGCGGCCGACCGGGACGAGCTGCGCGGCCTCGACCTGCCCGAGCGCGTCGGCGACTTCTCGCGGGGCGTCCTCGCCCTCCAGTGGCGGGCGCTGCCGTTCTACTACGAGCACCGGCTGCTGCTGATCGCCCAGACCGACGGCACCGTCTCCCCGATCAACAGCGTCACCCAGCGGGACCTGACCTACCGCTCGCCCCTGCCGAACGCCACCGTGACCGGCGCGGACATCGTGTGGCACCGGCTGCCGCCCTTCCCCGCCGACGTCCCCGGCGGCGCCCAGCTCCAGGCCGACACGCGCGTGCGCAGCGTCACGATCCCGCTGCGCACGTTCTGGGACAGCCTGCCGGACGACGCCCAGGCGCGGTGGCCCGGCGAGAAGCCCGACCCCGCGACCGGCGCGGTGGACGGCGCGGTGGACGGCGCGGTGGACGGCGCGGTGGACGGCGCGGTGGCCGGTGCGGTGGCCGCGCGCAAGCTCGCCGCCCTGCCCGACCCCGAGGTCGTCTACCAGATCGTCGAGCTGTTCAGCGGCAACATCGAGGTGCAGGCCGAGTGCTTCTTCGACCCGGTCGCGGGCGCGTTCGCCCACCGCCAGCTCGGCAAGCGCTTCCTGGTGGCGCGGACGGCGCTGGCGCCCCCCGCGACCGCGCTCGGCGACTTCCCGCTGACGGTCGACCTCGTCCAGGTGAGCGAGGAGCAGCTCGGCCATGGCTACTCCACGGCGAACCTGCCGCCGGACACGCGCAACCGGGTCGCGATCGACGACCACGGCCGCCTGCTGTTCGCCGGGGTGATGACGCGGCAGGACCGCGCCGCCCTGCTCCAGCTGGTGAGCGACCAGGACGGGGAGAAGATCCGGCAACTGTTCGAAAGCTGGTACGTCACCGAGCCGGTGAGCACCCCGGCCGCGACCCTGCCCGCCAGGCTCGAACCGCTGATCGACTTCCTGGCCACCCAGACCCTGACCCTGGTCTGGCAGGGCCCCTCGGACGCCGCGGCGGCAGAGCTCCAGCGGCTCCCCGGCGACAGCGCCTTCACCGGGGCGATCGCGCGGATCGTCGCCCAGGCGGCGGGCGCGGGGCCGGACGCCGTCACCCGCGTGGAGATCCCCGTCGGGCCTGAGCAGATCCCCGAGGAGCTCCGGGGCAGGGTGGAGTTCGCGCGCAACGCGCCGGGCACGCGCTACACCACGATCGGGTGGACCGGCGCGATGACCGACGCGGACGCCGCCGCCCTCCGGCGCTGGGCCACGTTCCCCGAGTTCACCCAGGCCGTGGAGGCGCTGATCGCCGCGGTGCGCGGCGCGGGCGGCCCCGGCGCCGCGCCGGTCACGGTCCCCTTCGACGTGCCGGTGCGGCCCGTCCAGTCGGGGCTCACCGGTGCCGTCGCCGAGAAGCTGCTGCTCGGCGCCGTGCTGCTGCGCTACCACGGCATGATGCGCGCGGACGATCCGGTCGCGCTGCTGCCCTCCTACCCCGGACGGCCCGACCAGCTCGCGCTCAGGCGGTTGCACCGCACGAGCCAGGGCAGCGGCATGGCAGGACGGTCCCTGGTGGTCCGCGCCCGCCGCGGCAGTGCCACCCCGAGCGAGCAGCGGCCGATCGACCCCGCGGACGTGCGGGCGGACGCGTAGGACCCACGAGCGGACCAGGAGGAGCAGATGGCGGATCTCCCCGAGCTACCGAAGCTGAGGGTCGCGGGTCCCTTCTGGGCCGCCGAGACCGAGGTGATCCGGCTGGCCGACCCGGGCACCAACCTCGCGTTCCGCACACTGTTCGCGGACACGACACCGCGCGAGGCGGTCGGCGAGGACGACGTCCTGCTGCCGGGGACCCTGCTCGCGCTGGTCTACGTCACCAGCGTCACGATCAGCCCGACCAACGGCGGCACGCCGCAGTACGTGTGGAAGCGCGGCGGCGACAAGCCCGACGGCAGGCTCTCCCCGGCGGCGATCCGGGCGGCGATCAGCGCCGGGACCGTCAGCCTGCTCCTGCTCCAGGCCCCGGCCGACGGCTGGCCCGAGAACCCGGCGGGCAAGCTGCCCACCCTCACCTGCCTCGGCGGGGAGATCATCCTCGACCCGATGGCCGCCCAGCTCGGCGCGACCCAGAAGCTGTACACGGCGCTGGGGATCGAACCGGCGGCGATCACCCAGCGCACCGGCGCGGCCCGCCTGCTCGGCGCCCTCGCCGTCCACGCGGCCGGGCTGTCGGCCTTCGGCCAGGTCCGGCTGCTCTGGGACACCGCGCCGGTCAAGGCCGTGTTCCAGCTCGCCCGGGTCGTCCCCGACCCCCAACCGGCGCCGGGCGCGGGGGTGCGCGGCTTCCGGATGTCGATCGAGGCCGAGCGGCTGACGGACGCCGAGCGGGCGGCGCTCATCGCCTCCTGGCGCCGCCTCGGCCGCTACCTGAACCCGAACAACCCGCTGAACGGCCTGGTCCAGCCGGTGCCCGCACCGGAGTGGGCCACGCTGGAGCCGGCCGATCCGCTGGCCGTCCCGCGCCTGTTCTGGGAGATCGCGCCCTGGCAGGAGCAGCCCGGCACGCGCCCGATCAGCTTCGCGGGCGACGACTTCGGCGTGCTGCTCAGCGACCGCCGGCCCTACGACCGGTCGGCCCAGCCGGACACGCTCGCCCGGATCACGCCCGCGTCCGCGCGGCTGACCGCCGACGGCACGAAACTGCGCGTGGACGTGCGGGCGGGCACCACGCCCACGGGCTCCCCGGGCACGCTCGGCTACCAGGCCGTCCGCGACGGCACCGGGTGGAGCGAGCGGATCACGCTCGCCGCCGCCACGCTCGCGTTCGACCCGAACGAGGCCGCGCGCCGGCTCCGCGCGACGGCGGGAGAGCCCGAGCCGACCTGGAGCCCGGCCGCGGCGGGGGCCGCCGCCGAACCCGTCGCCCCGGCCGTGCTGTGGGGGTTCGCACCGCTGGACGACGGCTGGGCCCAGCTCCCGCTGCCCAACCTGTCCGAGCAGATCTACCTCGACGCGGGCGCGGCCCGGGCGGAGCCCGTCCCCGCTCCCCCCAACCTGCTCCAGGGCGCGGTCAGCTTCGGCAACGACGACCCGGCCGTGGCCGCCCAGGTCCCCGGCGAGCAGCCGTGGAGCCTCACGCTCGCGGCGACCCAGCGCATGACCGGCGCCTGGACGCTCGCGCCGAGCGGCCAGGAGTTCCAGCTCCAGTCGGCCGCGCTGACGCTGGAGGCGCCCGAGGTGTCGCTGGGCGGTATGTTCTGGCTGAGCACCGAGTCGCCGACCACGGCCGACGCCCTGCCCGGCCTGGACGACTGGATCGGCGGCCTGCGAACCCTGCCGCTGCACACCGTCACCGGCCGCGAACTGTTCCCGCCCCTCGTGCGGCTCGCTTTCGAGGCGATCAGCTTCGCATGGCGGAGCAAGCCGGCGCCCTCGGCGGCACTCGGTGCCTGGGCCTTCCAGTACGGCGTCGACCCGGTGCTGCTGCGGGCCCTGGTGCAGCGCGGCGCCCTGCCGCCCGACCTGCTCGGCTTCGCGCTGCCGCTCGTCTGGCGCCGCCACCCGACGCTGCCGATGGTGCAGGCGCTCGCGCTCACCCAGAGCCTCACCCCGCCCAACGTGCCGATCGGCGGACGGCAGCTCGTCCCCTTCGAACTGCCGGTCACCCGCCAGGACGGCGTGGACCTGCCGGTGGGCTGGCGCTTCGCGGCGGACGGCGCCGCGGGCTGGCCGCGCTACGGCGGCGGTGCCCTCGCACCCGCCCGCGAATGGCTCGGCGCGGACACCGCGAAGCTGTTCGACCTGCCCCTGCTGGCGCTCTCGCTGCCCGGCCTGGTGCTCGACCCGCGTCCCGACGGCGACCCGCCGCAGAGCGACGCCTCGCTCGGGCTGCCCGTCCAGTACCGCTACGACCTGCCCTACACCGACGAGGTCCAGGCACTGGCCCAGCTCCCGAGGATCCCCACGGACCCGCGCGAGAGCTCGCCGCTGCCCGACACGGCGGCGCCCGAGCCGCCGCGTCCGCTCACCCGCGTGGACTACGCCGCGCACTGGCGGCGCCTCGCCGAGCGCGCCAACCTCGCCGCCGCCGACGACGTGGCCGCCTTCGGCCGGCGGGACGGCCAGCCCGTGTTGGGCGACCTGGCGTCCGTCCACCCGTGGCCGGTCAAGACCGCCTTCGCCCTGGACGGCTACCCCGGCGAGCTTCGCCTGGACAACGCCGACCCCGCCGCCCCCGGCGCCCCGCTGGTGTTGAAGGGCGAGACCGCCCTCCAGGGGGTCGACGGCGACTTCGCCGACGGGACGAACGCCCTGCGCCGCCTGCCGGCGGGATCGCCCCCGGACGCGGCCCGGTACCGGGTGACGGCCGGGAGCATGGCCGCGGCGGCCGGGACCGGCGGCTACACCGACCAGCGCGGCCTGGTCCGCGGCGCGAGCGTGCCCGCGGCCAACCTGATCAGGACCCCGCTGAGCCACCCCACCGCGGGCGATGTCCAGCTGACGACCACCCGCCTGCCGCTCACGCTCGCCCACGGCACGGCGTCCTGGCGGCTCTGGTTCCGCGACCTGCCCGCCCAGGGCACGGCGTTCGGCAAGGCGTCCGCCCGCTCGCCCAAGGCCGTCGAACTCGACCTCGACGCCAACGACCCCGAAGCGCGCAGCAGCGACTACGAGCACCGCACCGGATACGAGTGGCGGCTGCGCCCGCTCGACGACGATCCCGACAAGCCCGTGCCCGGCCTCGACCTGTTCGGCCTGCGCTTCTTCCCGCTGGTGCTCGACCGGGTGGTCTTCGCGGGCGACGGCGTCGCCACGGTCGAGGTGATCGGGCGGCTGCAACTCCCGCTGGCGGGCGCGGCGAGCGAGCAGGCCGAGCTGAGCAACTGCGCGCGGCTGACCTTCACCGGGACCGGCACCGAACTGCGCCTCAGCGCCGTCGCCCTCGACGGCCCCCCGCTGGAGTGGCCGCTGGCCACCACCGCCGGCGAGGCGGGCGACGCGCCGCGCCTGCGGGTCGGCGGGATCGCGCTGGCCGCCGGCGGCACCGGCCTGACCGTCCAGCAGGTGCGGCTGTACTTCCACCTGTTCCAGGTGGAGTGGGCGGTCGGGCTGCCGCCGATCGGGTTCCCCAACCCCGCCACGCCGCCCTTGACGCTGCCCGGCGCGAACGGCCCGGCCCCGATCGTCCCGCAGCGGGTCGCCCTCGGCCTCGACACGGCCGGCGGCGAGCACACGCTGAAGCTCACCCTCGCCGTGCGGGTCGGCAGACCGCCCTCGGGGCTCCAGGCCCTCTACCGGTTCGACGAGGGCAGCGGCGCCACCGTCCACGACACCTCCGGGACGGGTGAGCCGCTGGACCTGAAGGCCGCCTCGTCGCAGGGCATGAGCTGGGGCGCCGACGGCCTGACCCTGACCCAGGCGCGGCTCATCCGCTCGGGCGCGCCGGCCAGGAAGCTGATCTCGGCGGTGAAGGCGAGCGACGAGATCAGCATCGAGGCGTGGGTGAAGCCCGTCAGCGGCGGCCTGCTGAACGCGCAGTACAACATCGTCACCGTCTCCGCCGACGTCCAGCACCGGAACGTGACCCTCCAGCAGCGCAAGGGGCTGCTGACCTCGTCCGCCGCGGACGCGTGGCTGCGCACCAGCACCACGACCGAGGAGGGCGTCCCCGACCTCGCCACCCCGACCGGCTCGCTCAGCACCGCCCTGACCCATCTGGCCTACACCCGCTCCGCCGACGGCCGCACCCGGATCTACATCAACGGGCGGCTCGCGGCCGAGCAGACCGTCGCCGGAAGCCTCGACACCTGGGACGACCGCTACGAGCTGGCCCTCGGCGACGAGATCACCGGCGGCCGGGCGTGGCTCGGCACCTACCGCATGCTCGCCCTCTACGACCGCGCGCTCAGCCCCGAGGAGGTGGCCGCGCGCTCCGCCGCCGGTCCGGCGACGGCACCGACCACGGCCCGGGGGCAGGCGATCTCGGCCGCGCTGACCTTCGACCTGATGGCGGCGGGGGCGGACCGCTTCACGCTCGACTCCGCGAACCTCTTCGGCGACCTCACGCTCGCGGTCACGCTGCCCGACGGATCGCCCGCCGCCCTGGCCGGCGACACGGCGCTCCAGTTCGGCTGGAACGGCTACGGCGCCCCGCAGCCCGACGGCCTCCAGTTCCTGCCCGGCATGCGCCTGGCCGACGCCCGGACGCCCGGCCTGGGCGAACGCGCCGCGCCGGGCTTCGCCACCGTCACCTTCCGCGCGACCGCCCGTCCGGACGACCTCCCCGAACTGCCGCTGACCGGCGCCTTCGTGGAGGCGCTGCTCATCGCCCACTGGGGCCGCTCGTTGCAGGACCCCCGTCCGGCCCGGAGCGCCGAGGCGGCGGAGCTGTACGGCTCCTCGTCCGGCGACGTCGTGATCGGCTACACCTCGCGCCTCCAGGGCAAGGACTGGCAGGAGGGCTTCCTGCTCAACGGGATGCTGACCGCGACCAACCTGGTCTCCTGGCCGCAGCGGCTCAGCTACGACGCGGCCAACGCGCGCATCACGCTCCCGGCGGCCCGCGTCGCCGGGCCCCCGCCCCTGACGCATCTGCGCCACACGATCCGCGTGCTGCTGAACCAGCACGAACTGCCCGGCTCCATGCTGACCGCCGCCGACGGCCCGCTGCTGTTCACGTTCGCGCAGGGCCAGAGCTGGCAGACGCCGGCCGTGGTCGAGCACCAGCTCGTCGAGGTGACCCCGGCGGCCAACGGCGGCGGAACCCTCGGCGAGGAGGCCCGCTGGACGACGCTCCAGGAGGTGCGCCTGCTCACGCCCCGGCGCGCCGCGCGGTTCCTGCGCTCCCTGGCCGCTCTGAAGGCCATCGACCCGGCCGACGACGTCGGCCCGCTCGGCACCGTGGGCGGCGGCTACCTGGGCGCCGGCCTGTCCGCCCTGCTGGCCGACCCGGGCGCGGCGCTGGACGCCCTCCCGCAGGACACGCTGCTCGTCGAGGCGAGCGCCCACCACATGATCGGGCTCACGCCCGTCGCGGAGGGCACGGCCACCACGCTCCACTTCCTCCCGACCGGCAGCCAGGGCGCCCTGCTCGGCAGCCCGGCGGACTACGCGCCCACCGACCCGACCGACCCGCGCTGGCTGCTGTTGACCATGCCCTTCCTCGGCAGGCTCCAGGACACGGCCCGCGACCTGGCCACCCCGGCCGGGCAGCCCAGCCCGCTGCAAACGGACCCGGTGCTGCTGATCGGCCGGCTGCGCGCGTCGGCCCCCACCGCCGTCCTGCCCGCCCTGGCCCTCGCGCTCTGCGGCTGGGCCGACGGCGCCCCGCTGAACATCACCCTCGCCAGCCTCGACACCGTGGTCGGCCGCGCCTTCGCCCGGCTCGACCCGCTCGCGCTGGAGGAGAGCTGGTTCCGCGCCCAGAACCCGGCGCCCGAACCGGAGGGCGCGTCGCCGCAGAGCGTCCTCGCGTCCCTCCCCGAGACACCGGCCCGGCTCAGCCGCCCGACCGCGCTGCGCCAGGCCCTCGACCCGCGCCGCCCCTTCTACCCGCCGCGAACCGACGGCCTGCCCGCGCTACCCGAACCCTCGCCCTACGCCGACCCCGTCTGGCGCGAGGACGGCCTGCTGCTCACCCCGTCCGTGAGTACGCTGACCCCCGCCACCAAGCCCCCCTACGGCTGGACGCTCGCCGCCGCGCTCATCGCGAGCAGCGGCCTGCTCACCCGGCCGCCCACCGGCCAGGGCCCCCGCCGCTATCCCGCGGCCACCCTCATCCCCGCGCCGCTGACGCTCGACGGAGCCGCCAACCCGCGCCCGCTCAGCCTCGTCGTCAGCCCGTACCAGGGCCTCCAGTGGCGACCGGCCCCGGCGGTCCCGCAGGGCGCCCCCTCACCACTGCGAACCCGACTGCTGCTGGCCGAGCTGCTCTGCCTCTCCCCCAGCACCATGGAGCTCCAGCCGGTGGCGAGCCGCATGTGGAGCGTGCGCCCCGACACCCCCGACCTGGCCGACGAGGGCAGGCTGCGCGCCCAGGCCCAGGGGTGGGCCGTCCAGTCCCAGCGCCTGCTGGCCCCGGAGTCGCCGATCGCGGTGCTGCGCTACCGGATCATCAGCGACAACACCCGTCCCGACAACCTCGGCGAGGCGGCCCTGACCACCGGCTACGCCTTCGCCCTCGTCCGCGTCACGGCCGCGTCACCGCTCGCGAAGCGGCTGTTCCGCATCCGCCCGGAACTCACCGGCCTGCGCTACCGCGAAGGCCAGTGCAACATCGCGGCGATCCCCGCGAGCCCCCACGACTTCGAACTCGCGCCGCCGCAGACCGTCGGCGTCCAGCCGCTCCACCTCACCCGGCGCCCGGTGCGCACGGACCTGCCCGCGTGGCCCTGGGGCCTCAGCGCGCTGCGCGTCAGCGTGCACTACACCGAGGGCCAGCAGGGCGCCGTCGGCGCGGCCTCCCCCGGAGCGGCGGGCCAGACGCTGTGGTGGCAGACCGTCCAGCGGACGGTGCAGTTCCGCTCGGCGCTGCACACCGACCGGCCGACCGGCGGCCTGCCCCGCCGCTTCCGCGCACCGGCGGTCAGCACGCTCCTCCCCGCGCCGCCCGACCCGCCGCTCCCCGTGCTGACGGGCGCGGTGTTCGACCAGCCCGCCCTCCCCGTGGCGGACGGACCGGCCCTGGAACGCTGGCAGCCGGTCCTGCCCGGCGGCCTGCGCTACCTGGTGACCGGCGCGCGTCCGGGAGTGTTCGTCACCGTGCGCCACCAGGTCCTGCGCCAGAGCGGCATCACGCTGACGGGCGAGCACGCGCGCCCGCGCGGCCTGGCGATGCTCTCCGGCGGGCTCCCGGTGGAGCACCGCACCCCGCGCCCGGTACCGCTGCCGCCCAACGACGACGGCCGGCAGGACGTCGCCCTGCGCACCTGGGCGAGCCACTTCGACCCGGAGGCCCTGGCCCTGGTCACGGCGTCCCCGACCGACGAAGCCTTCCGCGCCGCCCTCGACGACCCGAAGTTCCGCCAGACGGCCCTGCGCCTACGGCTGCGGCTCGCCGCCGTCGAACGCTCCACCCTGGACGTGAGCTGGGACGGAGTCCTGACCTTCGTCTACCGCACGGACGGCAGCATCACGCTGGTCAACGGCCAGAAGCCGGAGACACCGGAGACCGGCATACGCGACTGGTCCCTGACCATGGACCTGGTGGACGCGGAACACGTCACCCCCCTGGAGGACATCACCACCCCCACCCTGGCGCTGACCCCGGCCCTCCGGGCCCAGCTGACCGCGGCCGGACTGACCCTGCCGGACGTCGACACGATCGACACGGCCGAGTTCGCGATCCGCCGCTTCGGACTCACCGGCGACCCGAAGACCCGCGCCGACCGGGCCCGCGTACTGATCGCCGCCCTGCCCCCCGGCGCGTCCCTCGACGCACGCGTGAAGGCGCGGTTCGTCCCGCACCAGCCCGGCGCGGAGCCCTACCACGACGGCTATGGCCACGTGCTGCGCTTCCCGCTGCGCGTGGCCGACCCGAACGCGTCCTACCTGCCGCTCGTCCCGCGCTACGTCCACTTCGAGGACCCCGAGTACAACCGGCGGCTGGCCTCCCCCTCCGCCCACGCCGGCGTCTCGGTGCAGTTCCCCAAGCAGCCGTCGGACACCACGAGCCCGCAGCGCGCGGTCACCCTCTCCGCCGAGCGCCGCGAGTGCGACCCGACCAGCACGCTCGCCATCCGCTACGACTGGGACGAGCCGCCGCCCGGCGCCCCGGTGGCCACGCTGGCCCTCCAGAAGATCGACCTGGACCAGACCCCGCGCGACCTCCTGGACCCCGCCGGCGGCCCGCCGAGACTGGACCCGGGCAAGCTGCACGAACTCTCGCTGGCGTCGATCCAGAAACTGAACGGCCCCTTCGCCCCGGGCGAACGCCTACGCCTGACCCTGCACATCGACGGCGGCCCGGTGAAACCGACCGCGGTGCGCCTGGACATCACGATCGTCGAGAACCCGGTGATCCCCGCGACCGAAGCGGCCTACGCCCTGCTGCGCGAACGGACGGCAGGCGGCCACACCCAGGTCGAGTGCCGCCGCTTCGCCTGGGGCCCGCAAGCACAACGCGTAGAGCTGGTGAACCCCGCCGACCTGCGCACCGAGGTGGTCCGCCGCCGCGCGGTCTTCCAGTTCACGGATTCGACCCGTCCCGCCCAGCAAGAGACCTACACGATCCAGAAACTGGGCCAGACAGGCTCAACCCACATCCCCCTGACCGACTGACCCAACCCCAAACCACCACAGGAACCAAAGGGGGCAAGGGGCGAAGCCCGGGGGCAAGGGGCGAAGCCCGGGGGCAAGGGGCGAAGCCCGGGGGCAAGGGGCGAAGCCCCAAAAGCGCGCGCAGCGCGCGTCCGGGGGCGTGGGGGCGCAGCCCCCACACCGGGGGGTCCGGGGGGGCGCCCCCCCGGGAATGGCGAAGGGGCCCGCGGGAAGTGCGCCAAAGGCGCACGACCAGCGGACCCCAGGATCCGTAGCGGGGGCAGGATTTGAACCTGCGACCTCTGGGTTATGAGCCCAGCGAGCTACCGAACTGCTCCACCCCGCGGTGATGTCTTAACTCTATGGGGATGGAGTTGCTTGCGCAAACCGATGAAGAACCAGGCGTGAACCCGCCCCCGGACGTGCCTCAGCCGTCGCGCGGGCGCGTGGCCGAGCGGTGGGGCCGACGCCGGAGGCGAGGCCCCACCGCGAAGATCGCGAAGCGATGCCGCGCCCGCCCAGGCGCGGTCACGTCCCGAGCCGCCAGGCGAGGGACGTGGGCCGTGACTCTTAAGCCATGTGCGGGTAGTGGTAGTCGGTCGGGGGGACGAAGGTCTCCTTGATGGAGCGGGGCGACGTCCAGCGCAGGAGGTTGAGGATCGAGCCGGCCTTGTCGTTGGTGCCGGACGCGCGGGCTCCGCCGAAGGGCTGCTGGCCGACGACGGCGCCGGTCGGCTTGTCGTTGATGTAGAAGTTCCCGGCGGCGTAGCGGAGGACCTCGGCGGTGCGCGCGACGGCCGCGCGGTCGTTGGCGACGATCGCGCCGGTGAGCGCGTAGGCCGAGACCGACTCCATCTGGGCGAGCATCTCCTCGTACCGGTCGTCGTCGTAGACGTGGACGCCGAGGACGGGCCCGAAGTACTCGGTGCGGAAGATCTCGTTCTCCGGGTCGTCGGAGACCAGGACGGTGGGCCGGACGAAGTAGCCGACGGAGTCGTCGTAGGCGCCGCCGACGACGATCTCGACGGACGGGTCGTCCTGCGCCCGGTCGATGGCGGCCTTGTTCTTGGCGAACGCGCGCTCGTCGATGACCGCCCCCATGAAGTTGGACAGGTCGGTGACGTCGCCCACGGTCAGCCCGGAGACCTCGGCGACGAGGGCGTCGCGGAGCCCGCCGTCCCAGATCGAGCGGGGGATGTAGGCGCGGGACGCCGCCGAGCACTTCTGGCCCTGGTACTCGAACGCGCCGCGGACGAGGACGGTCTTCAGGATCGCGGGGTCGGCCGAGGGGTGCGCGACGACGAAGTCCTTGCCGCCGGTCTCGCCGACGAGCCGCGGGTAGCTCCGGAACTTCTCGATGTTGGCGCCGACGGTCTTCCACAGGTGCTGGAAGGTGGCGGTGGACCCGGTGAAGTGGATCCCGGCCAGGTCGGGGTGGGAGAGCGCGACGTCGGAGACCGCGAGCCCGTCACCGGTGACCAGGTTGATCACGCCCGGCGGCAGCCCGGCCTCCTCCAGCAGGCGCATGAGCAGGACGGCCGAGTAGGTCTGCGTCGGGGAGGGCTTCCATACGACGACGTTGCCCATGAGCGCGGGCGCGGTCGGCAGGTTCGCGGCGATGGCCGTGAAGTTGAACGGGGTGATCGCGTAGACGAACCCCTCCAGCGGCCGGTGGTCGGACCGGTTCCACACACCCGGGCTGCTGATCGGCTGCTCGGCGACGATCCGCCGCGCGTAGTGGACGTTGAAGCGCCAGAAGTCGACCAGCTCGCAGGGGCTGTCGATCTCGGCCTGCTGGACGGTCTTGGACTGCCCCAGCATCGTGGCGGCCAGCAGCCTCTCCCGCCACGGCCCGGCCAGCAGGTCGGCGGCGCGCAGGAAGATCGCGGCGCGGTCGTCCAGCGACAGCGCGCGCCACGCGGGGGCGGCCTTCAGCGCGGCGGCGATGGCGTCGCGGGCGTCGTCCTCGGTGGCGGTCCCGAACGTCCCGAGCACGGAGGCGTGCCGGTGCGGCTGCACCACGGCGACCTTGGCCCCGGCGCCGAGCCGCCGTTCCCCGCCGATCGTCATCGGCAGGTCGACGGGCGCCTGCGCGGTCAGCTCGGCGAGTTCGGCCTCCAGCCGGGCCCGCTCGGCGCTGCCCGGGGCATAGCCGCGCACCGGCTCGTTCACCGGCGTCGGAACGTTGGTCACGGCGTCCATGAAAGGGACCCTCCTGGTCAGCGAGAGACGAACGAACGGAGAAAGAAGACGAGGTTGGCGGGGCGCTCGGCCAGTCGCCGCATGAAGTAGCCGTACCAGTCGACGCCGTAGGGGACGTACACACGCATACCATGCCGCTCCGCGAGGCGCCGCTGCTCGCCGGCACGGATCCCGTAGAGCATCTGGAACTCATACGACCCGACCGGGCGCCCGGCGCGCACGGCCAGCGCCTTGGCGATCTCGATCATCCTCGGGTCGTGGGTGGCGACCATGGGGTGGCCTTCCCCGTCCATGAGGACGCGCAGGGCCCGCACGTAGGCGCGGTCCACCTCCGACTTCCCCTGGAACGCGACCGAGGCGGGCTCGGCGTAGGCGCCCTTCACCAGCCTGACCCGCGACCCCTCGTGGGCGAGGTCGCGCAGATCGTCCTCGCTGCGCCGCAGCATCGCCTGGACGGCGACGCCGACCCACGGGAAGTCGGCGCGGAGCTTGCCGAGGATGTCGAGCGTGGAGTCGACCGTCGTGTGGTCCTCCATGTCGAGGGTGACGGTCATCCCGAGCCGCGCCGCCTCGGCGCAGACCGCGCGCGCGTTGTCGAGCGCCAGCCCGCCGTCGAGCGCCTGCCCGAGGGCCGACAGCTTGAGCGACGCCTCGGACCCGCCGGTGAGGCCCTCCTCGTCCAGCGCGGCGAACAGCGCCAGGTAGGCGTCGCGGGTGGCGTCGGCCTGGCGGCGGTCGGTGGTGTCCTCGCCCAGGTGGTCGAGCGTGACCTTGAGTCCGGACTCCCGCAGCTCCCGGACGGCGCGGATCGCCTCCTCCAGCCGCTCTCCGGCCACGAACCGGTCGACGACGTTCCTGGTCAGGGGCACGGACGTCACCACACCGCGCATGCGGGCGCTGCGCCCGGCCGCGAGCAGAAGGGGATTGGGCATCGAGACCTCCAACCAGGGACGACACCCCGACGGTAGGAGCGACCGGCCACGCTCACGTATAGTCAAATGCCACTTTCAGGCAGCCAATCCTTCATACAAACGTAGGACGGTCATGGCACTCGACCTTCAGGAGATCGCCGAGCTCGCGGCCGACCTCCTGGGCGCCCCGGCGACCCTGGAGGACCGCGACTTCCACCTCGTCGCCTACGCGGCCCACGGCGACACGATCGACCCCGTCCGGATGGAGTCGATCCTGCACCGCCGCGCGACCGAGGCAGTCCGCACGCGCTTCGAACGCCACGGCATCGCCCGCGCGACGGGCCCGGTCCGCATCCCGGCCGACACCTCGGTCGGCCAGCTCGGGCGTCTGTGCCTCCCGGCCCGCTGGAACAACGTCACCTACGGCTACCTCTGGCTGCTGGACGACCAGGAGCGCATCACCCCCGCCCAGGCCGCGCAGGCCATGCCCCTCTGCGAACGCGCCGGCCTCGTCATGGCCCGCCAGGCCCGCGAGCGCGACGACCTCGGCTACAAGGTCGCCGACCTGCTCTCGGCCCAGCCCGACGTCCGCGCCCAGGCGGCCAACGAGCTGGCCGAGGCCGACCTGGGCACGCCCCTGGCGGTCGCCGTCCTGCGCACGCAGACCCCGGAGCCGCTCAACCCGTGGCTGCTCCCCCACTCCGTCCTGTCGACGGTCTGGCAGGGCGACCACGTCCTCGTGCTGCCCGCCGCGTCCCCCCGTCCCGCCGTGGACCGCGCCCGCCGCCTGCTGGAGGAGCGCAACACCCCCGTCCAGGCGGGCCTGCACACCCCGTGCCCGACCCTCGACCACGTCCACGAGGGCTGGCTGCGCGCCCGCGTCGCCGCCCGCACCGCCGCCCCCGGCGAGATCCGCGACTGGACGTCCCTGGGCGTCCTCCGCCTCCTGCGCTACGCGGGCGACGCGTCCCTGACCCAGGCCACGAAAACCCCCGGCATCGACCGCCTCCTGGAAAACCAGGCCCTCACAGAGACGGCCCGCACGTACCTAGACCATGCGGGCAACATCCAGCGGACCGCCAAATCCCTCAACATCCACCGCCAAACCCTCTACCACCGCCTACGAAGAATCGAAGAACTGACCGACCTCGCCCTGACCGACGGCCAATCCCGCCTGACCCTCCACCTGGCCCTGACCCTCACCCCCCACCTGGACCAAGACGCCCGCCAAGAGACCCCCACCTGAACGCCCGATTCTCGACCCCCGCCCCATCTCAAATAAGAAGCCGTTCAGCGAAGCTCAACCCGCAGAGGCCGGGAAGCGCGAAGCCCCGGGGGGGCACAAGGGGCGAGGCACCGGGGGGCAAGGGGCGAAGCCCCAAAAAGCGCGCGCAGCGCGCGTCCGGGGGCGTGGGGGCGCAGCCCCCACACCGGGGGGTCCGGGGGGGCGCCCCCCCGGGAATGGCGAAGGGGCCCGCGGGAAGTGCGCCAAAGGCGCACGACCAGCGGACCCCAGGATCCGTAGCGGGGGCAGGATTTGAACCTGCGACCTCTGGGTTATGAGCCCAGCGAGCTACCGAACTGCTCCACCCCGCGGTGATGTCTTAACTGTATTGCATGCCGGGGGGTGGATCGAACGGTTTACTTCGTGCACGCGGGGACGGCGCCGTTTCCGCTGGTGAGGGCGTTGATGGATTCGACGGCGCCGTGCAGGGTGTCGGCGCGGACGAGGCGGAGGCCGTCGGGGCGGGCGGAGAGGGCGTCGGAGCAGTTGTCCTTGGGGGTGAGGAAGACGGTGGCGCCTGCGCGGCGGGCGGCGATCATCTTCTGCTGGATGCCGCCGATGGGGCCGACCTCGCCCTCGGGGGTGATGGTGCCGGTGCCGGCGATGAACTTGCCGCCGGTGAGGGCGCCGGGGGTGAGCTTGTCGACGATGGCGAGGGAGAACATGAGGCCGGCGCTGGGGCCGCCGATGTCGCCGACGCTGATGTCGATCTTGAAGGGGAACTTGTAGCGGTCGCCGAGGACGATGCCGACGACGGGACGCTTGCCGGTGGGGTCGGCGACGGTGGTGAGCGTCTGCTTGCTCTCCTTGCCGCCGCGGACGATCGTGAGCGTGACGGGGTCGCCGATCCTGCGCTTGGCCATCGTGCCGGTGATCTGCGCGACGCTGGTGATCTTGGCGCCGTCCAGGGCGGTGACCTCGTCGCCGGGGCTGAGCTTGCCGTCGGCGGGCCTGCCCTTCTGGACGCCGTCGACGACGACCTGGGTGGTGATCGGGATCTTCAGCTCGTGCAGGGCGGCGGCCTCGGCGCTCTCCTGGGAGTCCTGCATCTGGCGGGTGTTCTCCTCGTCCACCTGCTTCTGCGACTCGTCCTTGGGGAAGACGGTCTCCTCGGGGACGATCGCGGTGTCGCCGTCGAGCCAGCCGCGCAGGGCGGTGAACAGGTCGATGCGCCCGCCGGGGCCGCCCCGGTAGGTGACGGTGGTGAAGTTCAGGTGGCCGGTGTCGTCGTAGGTCTGCCGGCCGTCGATCCTGATCAGCGGCTGGCCCTTGTCGTTGACACCGAGGGTGTTGCTCGTCGGGCCGGGCATCAGCGCGACGTACGGCACGGGCATGAGGGAGCCGACGAGGGCCAGCGCGAGGACGAGCACGCTCGCGACGGTGAGCGTGGCGGCACGACGAGACATGGCGGAAACTCTATGCGGCGCGGGGCCCTCAGCAGGCCCCGACCCACTCGTCGCCGCCGTCGGCGAAGGTCTGGTGCTTCCAGATCGGGACGGTCGCCTTGAGGTCGTCGATGAGCCTGCGGCAGGCGTCGAACGCCTCGCCCCGGTGCGGGCAGGACGCGGCGACGACGACGGCGATGTCGCCGATCTCCAGGTCACCGACGCGGTGGAGCGCGGCCAGGGCGCGGACGGGCAGGTCGGCGGCGACCGCCTCCATGACGGCGCGCAGCTCGCGTTCGACGGTGGGGTGGGCGCTGTAGGACAGCCGCCGGACGGCCCGCGCGTGGTCGTGGTCGCGGACGGTCCCGACGAAGACGGCGATGCCGCCGGCGGCGGGGTCGCCGACGGCGGCGTACACCTCGTCCACCGACAGGGGCGTCTCGCGGACGCCGATCAGGCGGATCACGTCCGGGGTTCCGGAGGCGACGCCGGTGGATGCGCTGACTTCGGTCACGTCCCGCAGGCTACCTCCGTTCACCCGGGGCCCCTTATGGGGGATCCCCCCGGAATCGGCACTCCACAGGATGCCGCTAGTGGCCGGGTTCGTCCGGTTCGAACGTGGCGGCGAGGGCCTCGGCGAGGGCGGGGACGAGGTCGGGGCCGGTGAGCACCTCGTCGTCGGCCTCGTGGCGGCGCAGCCGGACCGCTGCGTGGCGGGCGCCGTCGCGCAGGACGCCGACGACCATGCGCACGTCCTCGCGTCCGGGATGGGAGGCGGCGTAGGCGGCGGCCTCGTCCTCGTCCTCGGGGATCTCCGCCTCGGCCTCGGGCGGCAGCACGACCCGCTCGATGACGAGCGCGCAGCCCTCGACCGCCTCCGGCCAGGCGATGGAGGCGAGGGCGTCCTCGACGGCGTCCTGGTCGGGCAGCTCGGGCTGTTCGAGCGCGGCGAGGGTCTCGGCGCCGGGCTGGAGGCCGAGTTGGTCGGCGAGGTCGGGTTCGGCCTTGCGCAGTTCCGTGCTGCGCACGAGCGCGTAAAGGCAGGGGGGCGCGTCCCACTCCTTTCCGGCCCAGTGACGTTCGAGGTCCAGTACGACTTCTTCCAGAAGACTCACGGGGCCATCTTTCCCTCAATCAGCTCGGGGAAGTGCGGGAACCCCCGTCCCAGTCGGTAAGTTGCTTAGACAGCACCGGCGGGCGGCCGGTGGGCACGATCTCGATCGGAGGGGCCCTTGACCTTCCGGACTCCCGGCTTCGGGCGCAGGCTCGGAAGCGGGCGGACCCGGCTGGTGCTACCGGTGCTGGTGGCGCTCGCCGCGCTGCTGGTCGCGTACCTGGTGTTCACCTCGGTCTACACCAACTGGCTGTGGTACGACTCGGTCGGCTTCGAGACCGTGTACACGACGCAGATGCGGGCCAAGCTCGAACTGTTCTTCGGCGCGGGCCTGTTCATGGCCCTGGTCGTCGGCGCGAACGTGTGGACGGCGTACCGGCTGCGGCCCGCCTACCGTCCGCTGTCGGTGGAGCAGCAGGGGCTGGAGCGGTACCGGACGGTGATCGACCCGCGCCGCCGGCTGATCTCGCTGACGCTGCTGACCCTGCTCGGGGTGCTGACGGGCTCGTCGGTGGCCGGGCGGTGGGCGGTGTGGCTGGCGTTCCTCAACCGCACGCCGTTCGATATCGAGGACCCCCAATTCCACAAGGACGTGTCGTTCTACGTCTTCACCTACCCGTTCCTGCGGCTGGTGCTGGGCGTGGTGTTCGCGGCCGTGATCCTGTCGATCCTCGCCGCGGTGATGGTGCACTACCTGTACGGCGGGCTGCGGTTGCAGGGGCCGGGCGACAAGGCGAGCCCGCCCGCCCGCGCGCACCTGTCGGTGCTGGTGGGGCTGTTCGTCCTGCTGAAGGCGTTCGCGTACTGGTTCGACCGGTACGGCCTGGTGCACTCGGAGCGGGGCGTGACGACCGGCGCGTCCTACACGGACGTGAACGCGCTGCTGCCCGCCAAGACGATCCTGGCGATCATCGCGCTGATCTGCGCGGTGATGTTCGTCAGCAACCTGCTGCGGCGCGGGATGATGCTGCCGGGCGTGGGCTTCACGCTGCTGGTGCTGTCGGCGATCCTGCTCGGCGGCGTGTACCCGCTGCTGATCCAGCAGTTCCAGGTGAAGCCCGACGAGCTGGCCAAGGAGCGCGCGTTCATCCAGCGCAACATCGAGTTCACCCGCAAGGCCTACGGGGTGGACGGCGCGCGGGTCGTCCCGTACGGGTCGCAGCCGGTGACCGACCCCGCCAAGCTCAAGGCCGAGCGGGAGAAGCTGGACGGGGTGCGGCTGCTCGACCCGAACGTCCTCGGCGACACGTTCCTGCGGCTCCAGCAGATCCGCCCGTTCTACCGCTTCCCCGACACCCTCGACGTGGACCGCTACACGATCGACGGCAAGACCATCGACACGGTCGTGGCGCTGCGCGAGACGACGGGGGCGCCGCCCGGCGAGCACAGCTGGGTCAAGGACCGCCTCTTCTACACGCACGGCTACGGGTTCGTGTCGGCCTACGGCGACCGGTTCACCCCGGCCAAGGTCCCGGAGTTCATCACCGGCTCGATGCCGGTCTCCGGGCAGCAGAAGATCAGGGTGGACCGGCCGGAGATCTACTTCGGCGAGCGGTCCTCGCGCTACTCGGTGGTCGGCGGGCGGGGCCAGCAGGAGCTGGACTACCCCGACGGGTCGGTGCAGAGCGGGCAGCGCACCAACACCTACGGCGGCCGGGGCGGCGTCAAGATCGACTCGCTGTTCCACAAGCTGCTGTTCTCGACGCGGTTCCAGGACAAGAACCTCCTGCTGTCGGGCGCGATCAAGAAGGACGCCCGGATCCTCTACAACCGCCAACCGCGCGAGATGGTGCACCGCGCCGCGCCCTGGCTGCGGCTGGACGGCGACCCCTACCCGGCGGTGGTGAACAACCGGATCGTGTGGATCGTGGACGGCTACACCTCCTCCAGCGGCTACCCGTACTCGGAGGAGATGAGCCTCGGCGAGGCCACCCGCGACACGATCACCGACACGCGGTCGGCGGTGGCGCGGCAGGCCAACGACCACATCAACTACATCCGCAACTCGGTGAAGGCGACGGTGGACGCCTACGACGGCACCGTCCACCTCTACCAGTGGGACGAGGACGACCCGATCACGAAGACGTGGATGAAGGTGTTCAAGGGCACCGTCCAGCCGCGCTCGTCGATCCCGCCGGAGCTGGAGGCCCACTTCCGCTACCCGCAGGACCTGTTCAAGGTGCAGCGCAAGATCCTGTCGAAGTACCACGTCACCGACCCGGCGGCGTTCTTCAGCGGCGAGGGCTTCTGGGAGGTGCCGGAGGACCCGGGCGCCAAGGGCAAGCGGCAGCCGCCCTACTACCAGAGCCTGCGCATGCCGGACGACCCGTCCCGCAACTTCGCGCTGACCACGGTGTTCAACCCGCGCGGGAACCAGCAGCTCGCCTCGTTCATGTCGATCGGGTCCACGCCGGGCAGCACCTACGGGCAGATCAAGATCCTGGAGATGCCGCGCAACGCGCAGCCGGACGGCCCGAGCCTCGTGCAGGGCTCGTTCGAGGCCGACGCCCAGGTGAAGGGCGAGCTGTACACGCTGAGACAGGGCGGCACCAAGACGGTGCCGGGCAACCTGCTGACGATCCCGTTCGCGGGCGGGCTGCTGTACGTCGAGCCGATGTACGCCGCCAAGGCGACGAACAGCGACAAGGAGCAGCAGTACTCCTTCCTCGGGAAGGTGCTGGTCCGCTACGGCGGGACGATCGCGGCGGCCGACACGCTCGACGAGGCGCTGCGGCAGGTCCTCGGCGGCGCGGCGGCGCCGGTCCCGGGCGGGGCGGGCGGCGCGCTGACCCCCGAGGCGCAGAAGGCGATCACCGAGCTGCGGCAGGCGGTGGACGCCTACGAGAAGGCGCAGAAGGCGGGCGACTACCCGGCGATGGGCCGCGCGTGGGAGGAGATCAAGAAGGCGCGGGACGCCCTGGAGGGGGCGCAGGCCAAGCCGAAGGGCGCGCCGGCCGCGACGCCGTCGCCGGGGACGGCCCCGGTGCCGGCGCCCGGGTCGTCATCGCCGCCGGCGCCGTCGGCCACGCCCACCTCGTCGGGCTGAGCCCCGGCGGGCCCGGGGGCGGGCCTCAGCGGCGGCGGGCCTCAGCGGCGGCGCTTGCGGGCGCGGCGGATCGCGGCCGCCGCGCCGATCGCGGCGACGGTGGCACCGGCGGCGGTCGCCATCGTGGCCTCCTTGCCGCCGACGCGGCGCCCGACGACGGCGTGCCGCCCGGCGGTCTCCTCCATCACCGTGCGCAGCGCGGAGGCGTTGTCGTGCAGCGGCTTCCATCCGGCGGCGCGCAGCCGCGCGCAGTCGACGACCCACGGGTAGGCGACGTAGTGCAGGTCGGTGGCGGGCGCCGGGGTCATCCCGAGCCGGTGCAGCCGCTGCGCCATCCCGAACGTGAGCGCGGCGGGCAGCTCGAAGCCGCGCTTGCCGGTGATCTCGCTCACCTCCTCGGGGCCGAGCCAGCCGTCGCCGCCGACCGCGAGGGGCCCGGCGACGTTCTGGACGACCACGACCTCCAGCGCGGACGCGAGGTCCTCGATGTGGCAGAACTGCCAGCCGGGGGTGCTGCCCTTGACCGACAGCAGCCGGGGCGCCTCGAAGTGCCGGGTGACGACGGTGTCGACGCCGGGCCCGACGAGCGCGGCCGGGCGGACGACGGTGACCTCCAGGCCGGGGTGGGTGAGCGGCGCGTTGGCGGCCAGCTCTTCCATCTCCAGGAAGTCGCCCGCGATCGAGGCGTTGGCCTCGGCGCCGAGCGGCGCGTCCTCGTGCAGGGGCACCTCGTTGCCGGGCTCCGCCCCGTACACCATGGCGCTGGTGACCAGGACGACGCGGCGGACGCGGGCCGCGGCGGCGGCGGTCACCACCGTCTGAGCGCCCCGGACGTTGTGGGTGCGGCGCTCCTTGGCGTCCGCCTCCGGGGAGTGCTCGACGTCGAGGTTGACGATCACGTCCACGTCCGAGAGCCGGTTGGACAGCAGCGGATCCCTGATGTCGACCACGCGCCAGGTGACGCCGGGGACGTCGCCCCGGTGCCCGTCGATGGCGACGACCTTGCGGATCTCTTCCCGTTCGGCGAGCCGGGCGGCCAGCAGCCGCCCCGCGCCGGAGGCCGCGCCGGTGACGGCGACGACCGGGCCCTTGCTACGCCGAGGGCGAACCTTGCCCGTTGCCACGGGGGTGCCCCCTTCCTTGTGTACGCGACCTGGCCTGGACCGGCTAACGTTGCGGATATGAGCCCATCATGCATCCCAGGGGCAAACCGATGAACGACACTCCGTTCGGCTTCAACCGTCCGGGCGACGGCGACGACGACCGGCCCCAGGATCCATTCAAGGGCATGGGCGGCGACATGGCGCAGTTCGCCGACATGCTGCACCGGTTCGCCGACATGATCGGCGCGCAGGGCGCGGGCGGCGCGGCCGGCGGTCCGCTGAACTGGGATCTGGCCAAGAACATCGCCCGGCACGCGGTGGTCGAGCAGGGCGACCCCTCGGTCGTGGACGCCGAGCGCCGCCAGGTCGAGGAGGCGCTCCGGCTGGCCGACCTGTGGCTCGACGAGGGCACGACGCTGCCCGCCGGCATCCGGACGCCGAAGGCGTGGAGCCGGTCGGAGTGGATCGAGCAGACGCTCCCCGTGTGGTCCACGGTGTGCGACCCGATCGCCGAGCGCATGGTGGAGTCGATGGGCGGCGCGCTCGGCGGGCCCGGGGAGATCCCCGCCGACATGCAGGCGATGGCGGGCCCGCTGATCGGGATGGTCAAGCAGATGGCCGGGGCGATGGTCGGCGGCCAGGCCGGGCAGGCGCTCGGCGCGCTGGCCCGCGAGGTGACCGGCTCCGCCGACGTGGGCCTGCCGCTCGCGCCCGACGGCGTGGGCGCGCTGCTGCCCGCGGGGGTCGAGGCGTTCGGGGCCGGCCTTGAGGTCTCCGAGGACGAGGTCCGGCTGTACCTGGCGCTGCGCGAGGCCGCCCACCAGCGGCTGTTCGCGCACGTCCCGTGGCTTCGGTCGCACCTGCTGGGCGCGGTCGAGGAGTACGCGCGCGGCATCACCGTCGACCTGTCGGGCATCGAGCAGGCCGTCCAGGGGCTCGACCTGAGCAACCCCGAGGCGCTCCAGGAGGCGCTCGGCGGCGAGATCGCGCTCCAGCCCGAGGAGACCCCCCGGCAGAAGGCGGCGCTGGCCCGGCTGGAGACCACGCTCGCGCTGGTCGAGGGCTGGGTCGACACGGTCGTCAACCAGGTCGCCGAGGGGCGGCTGCCCGGCTCGGTGAAGCTGGCCGAGGCGGTGCGGCGGCGCCGCGCCACCGGCGGCCCGGCCGAGCGGACGTTCGCGACGCTGGTCGGCCTGGAGCTGCGGCCCCGGCGGCTGCGCGAGGCGGCGGCGCTGTGGCGGACGCTCACGCGGGAGCGCGGCAACGACGGCCGCGACGCGGTCTGGGGGCACCCCGACCTGCTGCCGAGCGCGTCCGACCTCGACGACCCCGAGGGCTTCGTCCACGGCCGCGACGAGATCGAGGGCCTGACCGACCTCGACATCTCCAAGCTGACCAGGGGCCACGACGACGAGAAGCCGGACGAGCCGCCCACCGGCGAGAACGGCGGCGAGAACGGCGGCGAGGGGCCGGGGGACGGCGGCGAGGGACCGCGCCCGTGAGCCGGACGCACCGGACGTGGGCGAGCGGCTGCCGGTACGAGCCCGGCTCGTCCACCAACGTGATCAGGCGGCGGATCGCGCGGGCCACGCTGTGCTGGCACCGCCCCCTCGACCAGGAGCGGCGGCGCCGCCACCCGGCCAACTCCCGCTACCCGCGCGTCGGCCGCGCGTGAGCCCCGGCTCCCCGGGCCGGAGCGCCCTGTACGGCGACGCCGTGCGCGTCCTGGAGTCGTGGCGGGCGCCCGACCCGGAGCAGGAGCGGGTGCGGGCCGATTTCCTGCGGCATCTGGAGCGGCATCCGGCGGACGGGATGTGGCGGGAGTGCGCGGCGGGACACATCACCGCGAGCACCGCCGTCCTGGACTCCGCGCGGTCGCGCGTCCTGCTGACCCTGCACGCCAAGATCAAGGCGTGGCTCCAGCTCGGCGGGCACTGCGAGCCGGGCGACGCGACGCTCGCGGCGGCCGCGCTGCGGGAGGCGGGCGAGGAGTCGGGGATCGCGGGGCTGCGGCTGCTGCCGGGCCCCGTCCGGCTCGACCGGCACGCGGTGCGCTGCCATCCCGGGGGAAGCTGGCACCTGGACGTCCAGTACGTCGCGATCGCCCCGGACGGCGCGCGCCACGCGGTCAGCGAGGAGTCCGACGACCTCCGCTGGTTCCCGGTGGACGCGCTGCCCGAGCCGACCGACGACGTCGTCCGCCGCCTGGTCGCCCGCGCCCTCAGAAGCTGAGCGGGTGCCCCTCCAGCAGCGCGCGGGTGTTCTCCCAGCCCTCCAGGCCGGGGTCGAGACGGCGCAGGTCGGCGGGGGTGCGCAGGCGGTGCCAGCCGGGTCCCTGCGGGACGAGGCCGGGGCGCGGGGCGGCGGCGCGCAGCCGGGCCAGCGCGTCCGGTGCGTCGAGGCCGGTCTCGGCCAGCGCGGCGGCGAGCCAGCCGGGCAGCGGGAGCCGGGCGGCGAGCGCGACCAGCCCGTTCCCGTCGGCGGCCTGGCAGGCGGCGGCGGGCGCGTCGCCGAGCGCGCGGAACAGCTTGCCGATCAGCAGCGGCGGCAGGTCGGGGGCGTCCGCCGCGACCAGCGCGGCCTCCGCGGAGCCGAGCCGGTGCAGGGCCGCGAACGCGCCGGGCAGGGTCGCCTCCCTGATGATCTCCGTCCCGGGCCAGGTCACGGCCTCGGCGTCCGGCTGCGCGGGCGGGTCCAGGACGAGCGCGGGCGTGACCAGTCGCAGCCCGGCGACCACCTCGTAGGTGTCCTCCAGCAGGGCGAGGCGGAACTCGCCCGGGTCGGTGCCCGGCGGGCCGTGCGGCGCGGAGGCGGGGAGCGACAGGACCGCGGCGTGGCGCGCCGCGGCCGGGCTCACCCTGCGGCCTCGCGGGCGAAGCCGCCCGGAACGTCGTTCCCCGGATGCATGCCGTCGATGCGGTGCAGGTCGTCGCCTCGGTGCAGGTCGTCGGCGGGCTCGACGCCCGGCGCGTCCGCCTCGATGGGCAGGTGCGCGGCGGCGGCGACGCCCTCCAGGTAGCCGCGGGCCCGGTCGGCCTTGGGGTAGTTGCCCACCAGCTGCCAGAAGTCGGCGCCGTGCCCGGGGATGAGGAGGTGCGCCAACTCGTGCACGAGGACGTAGTCGACGACCCAGCCGGGCATGCCGCGCAGCCGGGTCGACAGCCGGATCGTCCCGTCGTCGGGTGTGCACGATCCCCAGCGGCTGCGCTGGTTGGCGACCCAGCGGACACTGACCGGGTCGGCGCGTCCGGCCAGGTAGCGGCGGGACAGCTCGCGGGCGCGGGTCTGGAGGTCGGCGTCGGAGGGGCGCCGGCGCCGCTCCCGCTCCGCGAGCCGTTCCAGGATGGTGGCGATCCACTGCTCCTCTTCGGCCTTGCTGAGCCTGGACGGAACCATCACCACCACCTTGTCCCCGTCGCGGTAGGCGGACACGGTTCGCCGCCGTCGGCTGCTGCGGCGGACCTCAACGTTAGGGGGCACGCCAGAACCGTACCCAAAATTTTGCGTCCTCCACAGGGGGTGTTTGACGTTATCCCAGGTCAACCCGCGTGTTTTTCGCCGTCCCAGCGGGGTTTCCACAATCTTTGGACGCTCGCCCCCGGCCCCTGTGAGGCTGGTTCACTCCCCGGTGAATCGAGGGGCTCGGCCCTCCCGCCGCGCCGCGATGCCCTCGGCCATGTCCCGGGTGGTCATCGTGACCGGTTGGGCGAGCGACTCCCAGCGCAGCGCCGCGTCCATGTCGGGGTGGCCGCCGCCCGCCAGCGCGACCTTGGTGAGGCGGGTCGCGACGGGGGCCTGCGCGGCGACCCGCTCGGCCGCCGCGAGCGCCTCGGCGAGCAGCCGGTCGGCCGGGAACGCCTGGTTGACCAGGCCGTACGTCGCCGCCTCGGCGCCGGTGAGGACGCGTCCGGTCAGCAGCATCTCGCGGGCCAGCGGCAGCCCGGCCACCTCGGGCAGCAGCCAGGTCGCGGCCATGCCCGGGTGCAGGCCGAGCGCGGTGAAGGGGGCGAGCAGCTTCGCGCGCTCCGCCGCGTAGCGCAGGTCGCAGGCGAGGGCGAGGCACAGCCCGGCGCCGACGGCGGGCCCGTTGACGGCGGCGATCGTGGGCACTTCGAGATCGCGGATGGACAGCCACGTCCGGTAGAAGTCCAGCATCCGGTCGCGCAGCGCGGGCACGGTGCCGGCGTTGCCGCCCGCGAGCCAGGACAGGTCGCCGCCCGAGGTGAACGCGCTCCCGGCCCCGGTGACCACGACGCAGCGCAGGTCCCGGTCGGCGCGCAGGCCCGCGACGGCCGCCTTCCAGGCGGCGGTCATCTCACCGGACATCGCGTTGCGGCGCCCCGGGTCGTTCAGGGTCAGGACGGCGATCCCGGCGGCGCGGCGCTCGACCAGCAACGGCTCGGAGGGCTCCTCAGGCATGGCCCGCAACCTACCGCGTGGCGTGAGAAAGCGCACACTTACTCCATTATCGCAGGTCAACGAGACGCATCTCATCCGCTGTCCGGGATCGGCTCAGGGCGGTCGTAGCGCGAACGAGAGCCGATCACCGACAATGGACGTCGTGAGCGATCTTCCCCGCCGCGCGGTGACGCGGTCAGCAAAGCTGGCGTCCCTCCCCATCGGCTTCGCGGGGCGCACCGCGCTCGGGCTCGGCAAGCGCACGTTCGGCCGGCCCGCCGAGGCGGTCGCGATGGAGATCCAGGCCCGCACCGCCGAGCAGCTGTTCAAGGTGCTCGGCGAGCTCAAGGGCGGCGCGATGAAGCTCGGCCAGATGCTGTCGATCTTCGAGGCGGCGCTGCCGCCGGAGATCGCGGGCCCCTACCGCGCCACGCTCACCCGCTTGCAGGAGGCCGCTCCCCCGCTGCCCGCCGCCACCGTCCACACGGTGCTGGCCGAGGCGCTCGGCCCGGACTGGCGCGACCGCTTCGAGTCCTTCGACGACCGCCCCGCCGCGGCGGCCTCGATCGGCCAGGTGCACCGCGCGGTCTGGGCGGACGGCCGCGCCGTCGCCGTCAAGGTCCAGTACCCGGGCGCCGGGAAGGCCCTGGTCAGCGACTTCAACCAGCTCTCCCGCCTCGGTCGGCTGTTCGGCGTCCTGATGCCGGGGCTGGACGTGAAGTCGATGCTGGCCGAACTGCGCCAGCGGGTCGTCGAGGAGCTGGACTACACGATCGAGGCCGAGTCCCAGACGATCTTCCACGACGCCTACGCGGACGACCCCGACTTCGCGATCCCCGCGGTCATCGCCCAGTCGGGCGACGTCCTGGTCACCGAGTGGATGGACGGCACACCGCTCTCGCAGATCATCGGCTCCGGCGACCAGGAGACCCGCGACCACGCGGCGCTGCTGTACTGCCGGTTCCTGCTGTCGGGCCCCAAGCGCTCGGGCATGCTGCACGGCGACCCGCACCCCGGCAACTTCCGCCTCCTGGAGGACGGGCGGCTCGGCGTGCTGGACTTCGGCGCCGTCGACCGGATCCCCGGCGGCTTCCAGAAGCGGCTCGGCCTGCTCCTGCGCATCGGCACGATGGCCGACATCGGCGAGATCGAGGAGGCGCTGCGCCGGGAGGACTTCATCCGCGAGGGCGTCGAGATCGACGCCGAGTCCCTCCAGGGGTTCCTCGCCCCGATCACCGAGCCGTTCGTCACCGAGACCTTCGCGTTCAACCGCGAGTGGCTGCGCGACATGGCCGCCCGCGTCACCGACCTGCGGCCGACCAACGTCGTCCGGCAGCTGAACCTGCCGCCCGAGTACGTGATCATCCACCGCGTCCTGTCGGCGGGCACCGGCGTGCTGTGCCAGCTCGAATGCGAGATCCCCGCCCGCGCGGAGTCGCTGAGGTGGGTGCCGGGCTTCGCCGAGGCGGAGCCCGCCGCGGACACCGAGGACACCGAGGACACCGAGGACACCGAGGACACCGAGGACGAGGGCACCGAACTCGTCACCGGCTGACCGCGGCGGGCCGCGTTCCGGCGGAAGGCCGACGGGCCCCGCGCGTCCTGATGAGGGACGCGCGGGGCCCGTGAAGGCGCGGCCGGTGAAGTGGGCCACCGGCGCGCCGGGGCGCCCGTCGCGGGAGGCGGTGCCGGGCCCGCCAAACCATCCAAGAAGGACGGGCGGCGGCCTCGACCGGACAGGCCGGGATGGTCTTCAGTTCGGGATGGTCTTCAGTTCGGGGCGGTCTTCAGTTCGGGGTGGTCCTCAGTTTCTGTGGTCGTCGGGCAGGCGCGGGTGGAGGTCACCGCTCGCGGTCGGGGCGAGCAGGACGCGGCGCA
Organism: Actinomadura litoris; assembly: GCF_009733595.1. Classification (GTDB taxonomy): domain Bacteria; phylum Actinomycetota; class Actinomycetes; order Streptosporangiales; family Streptosporangiaceae; genus Spirillospora; species Spirillospora litoris. The sequence continues at coordinate 58,347 of NZ_WOFH01000009.1, forward strand.
CGCGGGACGCCCTGGTCCTCGCGTCCCGGCGGGCGCGCCGCAGCGCGACCACCCGGGCGGCGAGCCCGTCCGGGACCGTGCCGGGTATTCGCTCCCGGGACAGGTCCTGGCTGAGCAAGGTCATCTCGTTCTCCCTGGCCGCCCGGAGGCGCGGTCCCCTCGCGGGGGCCGCGCCTCCGGGGTCGACTCGGCCGGATGCGGACATCGTCGGCATCAGGCGCTCACACGGTCACTTCGTCCGGGAGCGGGTGCTTCCGGGGACGGCCGCGCGGCCGCTTGCGCGGAACGATCACGCCGCGGACGAACAGCTCGCCGCCCCAGACGCCCCAGGGCTCCTTGCGCTCAAGCGCTCCGGCGAGGCACTCCTTGCGAAGCGGGCACTCCAGGCACAGGGCCTTGGCGAGCTCGACGTCGGCGGGAGCCTCGGCGAAGAACAGCTCCGGGTCGGTCCGGCACGGAAGCGTGAGGTCCTCTTCGCTCACTGCGAGAGCCCCCTGCATCACAGTCACCCTTGTTCCTCTCGTTGGATCTCAACGGGCGTGTCGGTGGGTTGTCTGGGCAAACAAGAAGGCCGCGGATCCGGTGTCTGGATCCGCGGCCTGGGGGCTTGCCGGTGTGGTGCTAGACCGGTCGCCTCCAGGGGTACGGACCCGACACGCCACCCTTGGTGGTGGCGGCCATGTGGGCCGGAGCCTGGGACTCGTCGTCGAGCAGTTCGAAGACGTCGCGCCCCTGCTCTTCCTGGACTCGCTGCTCGATGCGCAGATCACGCAGTCGCATGCCGAGCACACTGGTGCCGAGGACACCGGTGCCCGAGACGTCGACCCGCGCGCTCGCCGGGGTCGGCTCGCCGAACCGCGCATTCAGTCCGTCAGAGGCCGGCGGGCCACCGGGCTTGGCACCCGGCTCGGACCACACGGGCATGGCGGAATACGCGACGGCGCCACCAGGGCAGGTGGGAGTCCAGTTCGGCGTCGATTTGATCAACATTCTCATCACCGGACGTCACACCACCTTCCTGGCTGATCGGGCCGCGCCCGGCGGATTCAAGATCCACCCGGACCGGCCGGCTGATTGCTCGCAACGAGCGTACGGGGACTTCGGTAAATCAATCAAGGTATTTTTGACCTGCGAGTTTGTGGGTCACTTCACTCGCTGATCAAGGAACCGGGCCCACCCCGGACGCGTCTCGCGCCCCCGGCGGCCCGGCCGGAACGATCATCTCACGCGTCCGAGACGCGGATGAGCCCTTCCTGCATCACCGACACGACGAGTTCGCCCGCCCGGGTGAACACCTGGCCGCGCGCGAGGCCCCGCGCGCCGCCCGCGAACGGCGTGTCCTGCGCGTACAGCAGCCAGTCGTCGGCGCGGAACGGCCGGTGGAACCACATGGCGTGGTCGAGGCTGGCGCCCATCGTCCGCTTGTCGCCCCAGGCGAGGCCGTGGTTGAGCAGGACGGTGTCGAGCAGCGTCATGTCGGACGCGTAGGTCATCAGGCAGACGTGCAGCAGCGGGTCGTCGGGCAGTTCGCCGTCCACTTTCAGCCAGACCCTTGACTCGGGGGTGGCGAGCGAGGTGTCCTTCGCGGCCTCCCACGTGAGAGGCGTCGCGTGCCGCAGATCGAACGGGCGGCCCTCGGTGAACTCGCGGGCGCGGTCCTCCCCGAACAGGGGGGTGAGGCGCTCGCGGCCGGTCGGCAGCGTCTCGGGGTCGGGGGCGTCCGGCATCGGCGCGTGGTGCTCGGGGCCGCCCTCGACGATCTGGAACGACGCCGACAGCGTGAAGATGGCCTTGCCGTGCTGGATCGCGGTGACCCTGCGGGTGGTGAAGGACCGGCCGTCGCGGACGCGGTCGACCGTGTAGACGAGCGGGACCAGCGGGTCGCCCGGCCGGATGAAGTAGGCGTGCAGCGAGTGGACGGGGCGGTTCACCGGGACGGTGCGCCCGGCGGCGACCAGCGCCTGCCCGGCGACCTGGCCGCCGAAGACCCGCTGCTGGCGGTCCTCGGGGCTGCGCCCCCGGAAGATGTCGTTCTCGATCTGTTCGAGGTCGAGCAGGTCCAGCAGTGCCTTCAGTGACTCCTTCACACGGGCCAGTGTTCCGCATCGCCGCATGTGATCGGGGTCTCACCCCCCGGAAGGGTCACGCGCCGCACAGGGACAGGACGGTCTCCCCGTAGCGGTCGAGCTTGACCCTGCCGACGCCGGGGATGCGGGCCAGCTCCTCCATCGACTCGGGCGCGTGCTCGGCGATCGCCTGGAGCGTCGCGTCGGTGAACACGACGTAGGCGGGGATCTTCTGGTCGGCGGCGACCCCGGCGCGCCACTCCCGGAGCGCGAGCAGCAGCTCCTCGTTGATCTCCGACGGGCAGTCCTCGCAGCGGCCGAGCTTGCGCTCGACGGCGGCGGTCAGCGGGCGCCCGCAGACCCGGCACGGCTGCGGGCCCTTGGCGGCGCGGCGCCTGGCACGGTCGAGGGGGGCGGGGGTGTGGGTGGCGGTCTTGCCGGTGAGGCCGTCCAGGAACCGGGACGGGCGGCGGCGCCGCGCCCCGCCGGGCGAGCGCGACAGCGCCCACGACAGCGTCAGGTGGACGCGCGCCCGCGTGACGCCCACGTACAGCAGCCGGCGCTCCTCCTCGACCTGCTCGGGCGTCTCGGCGTAGACGATCGGCAGCGTGCCCTCGGCGAGCCCGACGAGGAACACCGCGTCCCACTCCAGGCCCTTGGCGGCGTGCAGCGAGGCCAGCGTGACGCCCTCCAGCGGCGGCGCGTGCTGGGCGGCGGCGCGCTCCTCCAGCTCCGCGACGAACTCGGCCAGGCCGGCCTTCGGATCGTCGGCCGCCATGTCCTCGGCGAGCTGGGCGAGCGCGGCGAGCGACTCCCAGCGGGCGCGCGCCGCGCCCGCGCCCTCGGGCGGCCGGTCGGAGAAGCCGGCCCCGGACAGGACGTGCCGGACGGTCAGTATCAACCCCGTGCCGTCGGTCTCCGCGTCGGCGCCCGCGCGCGCCGCGCCGCGCAGCCGCACCACCGCCTCGCGCACCTCGGGCCGCTCGAAGAACCGCTCCGCGCCGCGCAGGACGTAGGGGACGCCCGCCGCCGCGAGCGCCGCCTCGTAGGTCTGCGACTGGGCGTTGATCCGGAACAGGATCGCGATCTCCCGCGCGGGGACGCCCTCGTCGACGAGCTTGCGGGCCCGGCGCGCGGCGTCGTCGGCCTCGGCGACCTCGTCGTCGTACTCGTTGAACACCGGGTCGGGGCCGTCGGGCCGCTGCGCCACCAGCTCCAGCTTGTGCCGGGTACTTCCGCGCGCCGCGCCGATGACGCCGTTGGCGAGCCGCACGACCTGCGGCGTCGAGCGGTAGTCGCGGACGAGCCGCACCACCGTCGCGTCCGGGTGCTCGCGGGTGAAGTCGAGCAGGTGGGACGGGCTGGCGCCGGTGAAGGAGTAGATCGTCTGGTTGGGGTCGCCGACGACGCACAGGTCGTCGCGGTCGCCGAGCCAGGTGTCCAGAAGCATCTTCTGCAGCGGGTTGACGTCCTGGAACTCGTCCACGACGAAGTACCGGTACTGCTCGCGGACCTGGTTCGCGACCTCCCGGTGCTCGGTGAGCACGGCCGCCGTCAGCTCCAGCATGCCCTCGAAGTCGAGCAGGTTGCGCTCGCGCCTGAGCTGCTCGTACATCGCGTAGACGCGGGCGATGTCGACGACGTCGGCGGGCGCCCTGCGCCCGGCCCGCGCGAGCGCGGCGGCGTAGTCCTCGGGCCGGTGCTGGGTGACCTTCGCCCACTCGATCTCGCCCGCGACGTCGCGCAGCTCGGTGCGGCCGAACGACAGCCGGCAGGCGCGCGCCGCGTCCGCGACCAGGCCGATCTTCGAGTCGATGATCTTCGGTGGCTCGCCGCCGACGACGCGCGGCCAGAAGTAGGTGAGCTGGCGCAGCGCCGCCGCGTGGAACGTGCGCGCCTGGACGCCGGGCGCGCCGAGCGCGCGCAGGCGGCCGCGCAGCTCCCCCGCCGCGCGCGTGGTGAACGTCACCGCGAGCACGCGCTGCGGCGTCACGACCCCGGTGAGCGTGGCGTAGGCGATGCGGTGCGTGATGGCGCGCGTCTTGCCCGTGCCCGCGCCCGCGAGCACGCAGACCGGGCCCTGCACCGCCTCGGCGACCGCCCGCTGCTCGGGGTCGAGCCCCGCCAGCACCGACTCAGCAGACATCCCCCCATCCTTGCAGCCCCGGCGCCGGCCGGGGCACCTCCCGGCACGCGGGCAGGAACGGGCAGGAATGGGAAGCGGTTCTCCGCTGTTCTCTGATAGGCGTGATCGAAACGGAACGTCCTGACGAGTGAGGGAGAAGACGCGCCGATGGCGACGCCCACCACCGAGCGGGCCAAGGGCCCGACCGGGCAGCTCACCATGTACACCACGTCCTGGTGCGGCTTCTGCCGCAGGCTCAAGAGCCAGCTCGCCCGCGAGGGCATCGAGATGGTCGAGGTCGACATCGAGCGCGACCCCGCCGCGGCCGACTTCGTGATGAGCGTCAACGGCGGGAACCAGACGGTCCCGACCGTCACGATCGGCGACAGGGTCGTCCTGACCAACCCCAGCGCCAAAGAGGTCAAGCGCCACCTCGCGGAACTCGCCGCCGAGGCGTAGCCGCCACCGAGCCGGCGCCGGCCCCCGGAGGGATCTCCGGGGGCCGGCGCACGTCAGAAGTGCGGCATCGAGGGCAGTTCGCCGCCGTACCAGCGCATGATGAGCTGCGCGGCGATGGACAGCGGGCCCGGCGCGACGATGTCGCCCGCGTCGATCGCGGCGCGCAGCTCCTCGCGGGTGTACCAGGCGGCGTCCAGGATCTCCTCCGGGTCGGGACGCAGCGGAACGGTCCCGTCGGCGGTGGCGGTGAAGCCCAGCATCAGGCTGCGCGGCAGCGGCCACGGCTGGCTTCCGGCGTACCGGACGTCGCGGACGGCGAGCCCGACCTCCTCCTCCACCTCGCGCGCGACGGCCTGCTCCAGCGACTCGCCGGGCTCGACGAACCCGGCGAGGATGGAGCGCCGGTCGGCGGCCCAGCGGGTGCCGCGCGCCAGCAGGATCCGGTCGGACGCGTCGGTCACCAGCATGATCACGGCGGGGTCGACGCGGGGGAAGTGCTGCGAGCCGTCCGCCGGGCAGACCCGGACGTGCCCGGCCGAGGCGACCCTCGTCCCGGTGCCGCAGCGCGGGCAGAACCGGTGCGTGGCGTGCCAGTGCTCCAGCGCGACGGCGTGCGTGAGCAGCCCGGAGTCGCGGTCGGCGAGGAGCGCGCCGACCTGGCGCAGGCCGGCGGGCTCGGCGCCCTCGACGGCGGGCAGCGGCGCGGTCACGCCGAAGTAGACGGTGCCCTCGGCGTCCTCCCCGAGGAGCCAGCGGTCGCCGTCCGGCGCCTGCGCCGGCGGGAGCAGGACGAGGGCCGGGTCGGGGTCGCCGGTGACCAGCGACCGCCCGTCCCGCACGACGAGCACGCGGGTGCGCGGGTCGGCCCACGCGGCCGCGAGCCAGTCGTCGTCGCGGCGCCTGAGCGCGGCCCTGTCCAGGGTGCCGCGCGCGAGCGCCAGCCATTCGAGCCCGCCCGTCACCGTCACGTCATGCCTCCCCGCGGAACCCGCCGAAGCGTCGGTCGTGTGGGGTTCAGCGTAGGGCCGTGGCGAGTTCTTCCCACAGGTAGGCCGCGGCCTCGGCGCCCTTGAGCAGCAGCGGGATCTCCACCTTCTCGTTCGGGGCGTGGATGTGGTCGTCGTTCAGGCCGACCGCGACGAAGATCAGCGGCGCGTCCAGGACGTCGGCGAGGTCGGCCTCGGGCCCGCTGCCGCCCTCGCGGGTGAACAGCACCTCGCCGCCGAACGCCCGCTCCATGGCGCGGCGCGCGGCGCGGACGCCCGCCGAGTCGATCGGCGAGAAGCACGGCCGGACGCCGCCGCCCGGGATCGCGACCTCCGCGACGACGCCGGGCGGGGTGTTCGCGGCGACCCAGGCGCGGAAGGCGTCCTGCACGGCGGCCGGGTCCTGCCCGGCGACGAGCCGGAAGGAGATCTTGGCGTGCGCCTCGCGCGGGACGATCGTCTTGCCGCCGGGCCCGGTGTGCCCGCCCCACATGCCGTTGATCTCGGCGGTCGGGCGGGCCCAGATCCGTTCGAGCGTGCTGTAGCCGGCCTCGCCGTGGGCGGCGCGGCTCTCGCCCGCCGTCCGCAGCCACGCCTCCTCGTCGAAGGGCAGCCGCGCGAACGCGTCCCGCTCCTCGGCGGTCAGCGGCACGACGCCGTCGTAGAAGCCGGGGATGTCCACCCTGCCCTCGGCGTCGTGCAGGCCCGCCAGCAGCGCGGCCATGGCGTGCAGCGGGTTCGGGACGGCGCCGCCGAACGACCCCGAGTGCAGGTCGGACGCGGGCCCGCGCAGCGTCACCTCGGCCTCGGTGAGGCCGCGCATGCCGGTGCACATCGACGGGACGTCCGCCGCCCACATGGTCGTGTCGCTGATGACGACGGCGTCGCAGCCGAGCCGGTCGCGGCGCTCGCGCAGCAGCCCGGCGAAGTGCACCGAGCCGGACTCCTCCTCGCCCTCGACCAGGAACTTGATCGTGACGGGCGGGGCGGCGGCGCCGGACGCGGCGAGCAGCGCGCGGATCCCGAGCGTGTGGAAGAAGACCTGGCCCTTGTCGTCGGACGAGCCGCGCCCGATGAGCCGGTCGCCCTTCTCCACGGGCTTGAACGGATCGGTCGCCCACTCCGACAGCGGCTCCACCGGTTGGACGTCGTGGTGGCCGTAGATGAGCACGGTGGGCGCGTCCGGGTCGGCGGCGGGCCACTCCGCGAACACGGCGGGCAGCCCCGGGGTCTCCCAGATCTCCACCGTCGGGAAGCCCTCACCGGTCAGGTGCGCGGCCAGCCACTCGGCGGAGCGTCGTACGTCACCGGCGTGCGCGGGGTCCCCGGAGATGGAGGGGATCGCGAGCCAGTCCTTGAGATCGGTGATGAACCGCTCTCTGTTCGCCTGGATGTAGGCGACTACGTCGTTCACGTGCATGCCCCTTTGCATGTCGTACTGGAAGGCACTGTATGGGATTCTCAGTGAGATTCTCGCCGCACGTTTCCCGGCAGGTTCCTTGATCCACTTCCGTCCACCCCTCTGGCCTGCGCGGGAACGGGTTCGCCCGCGCGTGTGAACGGTGTGTCGGATGGGGAACAAGACGCGTTCGAGCCGGAATTGGGTAGGCCCTCGCGTGCATTTGAGCGCGACCGTATGACCGTACGCCCGAACGGCGACTGCCCGGTTCACCGGGAAATCCGGCGAGCGCCCCGGTTTGCACCTCTCAGGCGTTCAGGAGCATCAGTTCGGTCCGGACGTTGAGGCGGGCGCGGTCCTCGAAGCGCTCGCGCGCGGGCGGGGTGTGGAACAGCGCGGGCAGCGCGAGGAGCCCGGTGAGGATCTGGGCGCGCCCGGCGCGGTAGAGGTCCTCGGGGACGAACGCGTACTCCTCCCGGACGGACGCGGCGTAGGCGGCGTATCGTTCCGGGTCGGCGCCGAGGATCGCGAGGTCCGCGTCGCACAGCACCTGCCCGTCGCGGTCGCCGCCGTCGGGGGCGTGGGTGGCGGTCAGCTCGACCAGCCGGACGACCCGGTCGAGCGTCCCGGGGGCGAGGTCGGTGTCGGCGAGCATGCGGGCGGCGAGGCGGGCGCTGCGGTCCTCGTTGTCGGCGCGCTCGGGGTCGTAGACCGCGTCGTGGAACCAGGCCGCGAGCCGGACCGCGTCGGGGTCGGCGGCGTGCCCGGCCAGCTCGTCCACGAGGTCGAGGACGGCGGCGAGGTGCGCGCGGGTGTGGTAGCGGCGGTGCGGCTCGCCGTAGCGGGCGTCCAGCTCGGCGCCGATGTGCCGGGTGTGCGGCCCGGCCAGCGCGACCCACCGCTCGACGAGATCCATGCCCTCATCCTGGCGGATCATGGGGCGGGAGGGAACGGCGCGCGGGGACACGCGATGCCGCCGTTCTTGCCCCCGGCGCGCACCCCGGCCAGTATGGTGAGGGCCTCCAGTTAGGCAAGGCTAACCTCACTCCTGACCTCACGCACTGGAAAGGCCGACGTTGGCCTCCACTCTCTACCTGGTCGCCGGGAAGGCGACCACCTCGGTGACGCACGGCTTCCTGCCCGCCGCCGCCCGGCTGGGCCTGGACGTGGTCCTGCTCACCGACCGGCCGTCCGCCCACGGGCACCACGGCGCGGTCGCCGAGTGCGACGTCTCGGACTTCCGCGAGATCATCGCCCATGTCGGCGCGGCCGCACCGCCCGCCGCGATCTTCTCCAACAGCGACTTCCTCCAGGCGCAGACGGCGCTGGCCGCCGCCTACTTCGGGCTCCCGGGCAAGGACTGGCGGGCGGCGACGCGGGCGAAGAACAAGGCCCTGATGCGCCGCCACCTCGCCGCGCTCGACCCGGTGTTCTCGGCCGCGGCGGACGCGGTGCCGCCGGACGCGCCGTTCCCGCTCGTCCTCAAGCCGCGGGACGGCGTGGCCAGCGAGGACGTGTTCCTCGTCCGGGACGCGCGGGAGCTGGCGCTGCGCCGCGCCGAGATCGCGGCGCGGCGGCCGGACCCGCTGGTGGCCGAGGAGTACCTGCCGGGCGAGGTGCACACGCTGGAGACGCTGGGCGACGGGCACGGGCTGCGGGTGCTCGGCTCGTTCCGGACGCGGATGTCGCCGCCGCCGTTCTTCGTCGAGGAGCGCCTCGAATGGGCGCCGCCTCCCCCGCAGACCCCGGAGATCCTGGGGCGGCTCGCGGCGCTCGGCGTCGGCTTCGGCGCCTGCCACACCGAGTTCGTCGTCCACGAGGGCCGCGCGCGGATCATCGAGGTGAACTACCGGCTGATCGGCGACCACTGCGACCTGCTGCTCGCCGACCTGCTGGGCGTCCCGCTGCACGAGCGGATCCTGCGCGTCCACCTGGGCGAGCGCCTGCCCGCCGACGCGGGCGCGGCGACCGGCGGGCACGCGGTCGCCGAGCCGGTCATCGCCGACCGCGCCGGGATGCTGACCGCCGCGCCCGAGCCCTGCGACATCGACGACGGCGCGGTGCGGCTCACCTACCGGCCGCAGCGGAAGATCGGCGACACCATCGCCCTCACCCGGACCAACCGGGACTACCTCGGCACCGTGCGCGCGATCGGCCCGGCGCCGGACGCGGTGGAGGCCGCGCTCGCCCGCTTCCGCGCGTCCCGCAGGTGGGTCATCACGTGACGGACATCGAGGGCCCGCTGGCGGCCCGGGTCCTGGACGCCCTGCTGCGCGAGGACTACGCGGGGCTGCGCCGCCGCGTCGACCCGGAGTCCCGCACGCTGCGGCTGCCGGGCCGCGCGGTCGGGCTGGTGCCGGCGGACCCGCCGTTCCTGTCCGCGCTCGTCGTGGACGCCGCGCAGGACCTCCGCCTGCGGGACGTGTTCGCGGCCGTCCGCGCGCTGGCCGATCCGGAGGACGACGTCACGGCCTTCGAGCGCGAATGCAGGGACGCCCTCACCGCGATCCGCCTGCACGAGGAGGCGCGCCCGGCCGTCCACCGGCGCCTGGCGCGCCTACCGGACGAGCTGAGGACCGGCCCCGGCACGTTCTACGAGACGCTCGCCGCCTACAACGACCATCCCGTATACCCGACCGGCAAAGGGCGGACGGGACTCCGCACAGCCGATCTCAGCCGCTACGCCCCCGAGTTCGGCCCGTCGTTCGCGCTGCACTGGGCCGCCGTGCCCGGCGCGACGCTCGCGGGCGAGCGGCCGGCCTGGTGGCCCACCGCCGCGGACGTGGGGTTGCGGACGTCGGCCGAGCTCTTCCCCGTCCATCCCCTGGCGGTGCCCCGCGTGCGGCGCGAGCCCGGGGTGACGGTCGCTCCCGACCGCTACCTCCAGGTCGCCCCGACGCTGTCCATGCGGACGGTGGCGGCCGCCCCGCTCGACCACCTGAAGATGCCGCTGCCGACGAGCACGCTGGGGCTGCGCAACCGCCGCACCATCGTCCCCGGCACGCTGCCGGACGGCGCGCTCGTGGAGCGGATCCTGCGCCGCGTCCTGGAGCGGGAGGAGCTGCCCGTCCTGCTGGCCGACGAGCAGACCTACGGCCATGCGGTCTCGCCGCATCTCGGCTACCTCGTCCGGCGCTTCCCGGTGGAGACGGCACGCGCGCACGTCGTCCCCGTCGCGGCCTTACTCGCGGACGCCCCGGACGGCGGCCAGGTCATCGAACGCTGGGACGTCGCGTCCCTGTTCGGCGCCTACCTGTCGGCGCTGTTCTCCTGGAACGTCACCCTGTTCCGCTACGGGATCGCCCTGGAGGCGCACCAGCAGAACGTGGCGCTCGTCCTGGACGACGGCCCGCCCCGCCTCCTGGTCAAGGACAACGACGGCGCGCTCGTCGACCCGGACGTGCTGCGCGGCCGCCTCGGCGTCGACCCGTCCGCCGACCCGCGCGACCTCGTGGACCGGCGGATGCGGACCCGCGACCCCGAGGCGCTCGCGCGCGTCTTCACCACGATCACCCTGCACCTGTGCGCCGCCGCGCCCGCCCTGGGCCTCGCCGCGCGGGGGCTGCTCCCCTGGCGCGCGGGCCGCGCGCTGATCCGCGACCGGCTCGACGCCGCGCTCGGGCCGGACGCGGCGTTCCTGCGCTCCCGCACGCTGGACGCGGCGTCGCTGCCGGGCAAGGCCATGGTCACCGCCGGGACCCTCGTCGACAAGGCCAGGACCGGCGCCGCCGACATCAACAAGCACTACGGCCCGCCGGGGCCGAACTACCTACGGGACGACACGTGCTGCTGACAGAACCGGTCCTGACGGCCGACGACGCGACCGCCACCGCGCTGCTGAACTGCCTCGTCCGCGAGGTGTGCGGGCCCGAGCAGCAGGTGTGGCCGGACGGGGGGCGGCTCGTCCTGCGGCTGCCCCGGGCGGGCGTCGTCCTGCGCACGGGCCTCGCCCGCCCCCCGGCCGGCCCCACCTACCGCCTCGCGGCGCCCTACGAGGAGCAGCGCGAGGACGCGTGGATCCCCGCCTCCTGGGACCGCCTGGCCGACCTGGTGGCGGGAGAGCTGGAGCTGGCGACGGGACGCCCCAACCCCGAGTTCCTCACCCAGGTCGGCGACAGCCACGGCGCGCTGACCGCCATCCTCGGCGCGCGCGGGGAGCCCGCCGAGGACCCCTACATCGCCTCGGAGCAGTCTTTGGTGGCGGGCCACCGTTTTCATCCCTCGCCCAAATCCCGGCAGGGCGCACCTGATGAGTGGCTCAGGTACGCACCGGAGACGCGCTCCCGGTTTCGTCCGCATTGGCTGGCGGTTCCGGACGAGCTGGTGGCCGAGGAGGGCGACCCGAACGCGTTCACCGCCCTTCAGGGCTACGGTCCGCCGCCTCCTGCGGGGCACAAGACGCTGCCCGTCCATCCTTGGCAGCTCTCGTTGCTCTCGCACCGCCCCGTCCTGCGGCGCGCCCTGGCCGAGGGCGTCGTCAGGGATCTCGGGCCGTCCGGAGCGGAGGCCGTGCCCACGTCATCGGTGCGCACGGTGTACCTCCCCGAGGCGGATGTGTTCTGCAAGTTCAGCCTGGACGTCCGCATCACCAACTGCGTCCGGAAGAACGCCTGGTACGAGCTTTCGGGGGCGATGGCGCTCAACCGCCTGCTTCCGCGTCCGTTCCTGGACGCCACGTTCCTCTCCGAACCCGCCTACCGGACCCTCGCCCTCGCCGACCTCCACCTCTACGAGGGCCTGGGCGTGATCCTCCGCGAGGGCGTGAGATCCCTTCCCGGCACTCCGCTTCTGGCCGGGGCCCTGGCGGACCCCTACAGCACCCTCCTGGCGGGCCTGCCCGCGATGGCCACCCCGGAAGGGGCCCACGCGTGGTGGAACGCCTATGTCGCCCACGTCGCGCCGCCCGTCCTGCACGCCTTCCTCGACCACGGCATCGTGCTGGAGCCGCATCTCCAGAACGTCCTGATCTGCGTCGACGCCGACGGGATGCCCGTCCACGCCGCGTTCCGCGACCTCGAAGGCACCAAGCTGACCGCCGGGCGCTGGGACCTCGCCCACCTCCCGCCCCGCGTCGCCGAGGCGCTCACCTACGCCCCCGACCAGGGCTGGAACCGCGTCGTCTACTGCCTGCTCGTCAACCACCTCACCGAGACGGCGGCGGCGGTCGCCGACCTGCACCCGTCCCTGGAGCTGTGGCGGACGGCCCGCGACCACTTCGCCGCCCACGACGCGCACCCGCAGGTCAGGGCGCTGCTGGCCGGGGTCCCGCTGCCCGCGAAGGCCAACCTCCGCACCCGCTGGGCCCGCACCGCCGACCGCGCCGCCTCCTACGTGCCCGTCCCGAACCCGCTGGCGACGCCCCGGTGAAGAACGGCGCCGTGAACCTCGTCGACCTGCCCTTCCCGGCCTACGTGTACGACCTGGCCGGGCTGGCCGACCACGCCCGGGCGATCCGCTCCGCGCTGCGCGGCGCCGAACTCCTCTACGCCGCCAAGGCGAACCCCGATCCGGAGGTCCTGCGCACGCTCGCCCCCCACCTCGACGGGGTCGAGGTCTCCTCGGGCGGCGAGCTGGCCCACGTCCGCAAAGCGCTCCCGGACATTCCGATCGCGTTCGGCGGTCCCGGAAAGACCGACGAGGAACTGGCGCGGGCCGTGGCCTTCAACGTCGAGCGCATCCATATCGAAAGCCCGCGCGAGCTGATCCGGCTTCAGCGACTGGGCCGGGCCGAGGTTCTCCTCAGGGCCAATCTCCCATTCGCGGTGCCCGGCGCCGTCCTGACGATGAACGGGCCTTTCGGCATGGACGTGGACGCCCTGAACGAATGCGCCCGCCGCATAGCCGATTCCCCCGGCATCACGCTGAAAGGGATTCACGCGCACCTCGCGTCCGGCCTGGACGCCCCGGCGCTCCTCGACCTCGCGAAGCGGATGACCGCGTGGGCGGTCCCCTGGCTGCGCGGGCACGGGGTCACCGAACCCGAGATCAATCTGGGCGGCGGAATGGCCGTCGACTACACCGACCCGGAGTCGCGGTTCGACTGGGACGCCTACGGCGCCGGGCTCCCCCAGGGGAGGCTCCGCGTCGAGCCGGGCCGCGCCGTGACCGCCTATCACGGCCGCTACGTCACCGACGTCCTGGACGTGAAGACGACCCGGGGCGAGACCTACGTGGTCCTGCGCGGCGGAACCCACCATCTGCGGACCCCGGCGGCCAAGGGCCACGACCAGCCCTTTGAGGTCCTCACCCAGAGGTCCGCGCCGACCGGGAGGGCGACGCTCGTGGGCCAGCTCTGCACCCCGAAGGACGTCTTCGCCCGCGACGTCGCCGTGCCGCCCCTCGCCCCGGGCGACGTCATCGCCTTCGCCATGGCGGGCGCCTACGCGTGGAACATCTCCCACCACGACTTCCTGATGCACCCGCACCCGGGCTTCCACTACATCCGCTGATCCCGCACGCTGCTGTCCCAGCGCCACGTGGTGACACGCGCGCGGCCCGGCAGGTCGCCGCGTCCCGTGGACCACAGCAGCACCTGCCAGGGGTCGCCCTCCGGCGCGCCTGGGAAGAGGCGCGTGAGGACGCCCGCGCACAGGTCGCCGGGCGGTTCCCAGGTCAGGCCGAGGCCCGCCGCCAGGTCATGGGTGTGGACGAGGACCTCCACGGCCCCCATGGCGGCGAACCCCGCCGGGTCCGACAGGCCGAAGCCGTGGTGCGACCGGACCTCCGGCGGCGTGCACCGGGCCATGGCGACCAGCAGCGCGCCGCACGACTCCAGCACGTCGAGCAGCCCCTCCGGACCGGCGGAACGGTCGGCGTAGATGACGTTGGCGGGCCCGCCCGGACGGCGGCGCTCCCACAGGAACGGCACCTCGCGGTCCTGGGGCGGCCGGCGCGGGCCGAGCTGCGCGGCGTAGGCGAACAGGTCGTCGGCCAGGTGCTCGACGGTCTCCCAGCAGGTCCACTCCAGCGTGCCCGCCTTGCTGTCCCAGCCGTCCGGGGGTGCCGCGTCGAGCACCTCCAGCGACAGCCGGAGGGCCCGGTCGAGGTCGTCCGCAGTGATCATGGGAAGACGGTATCCGGAAGTGGGTACGTCCAGGAGCCCCCGAGAGAGGTGCACGTGATGGTGTTGGACAGGGTCCGCTCGTTCGCGAGCCTCGGAGCGCGGGCGGCGCACGCCGTCCGCGACACCGGGATGCTGGCGCCGGTGCGTCCGGACCGCGCGGCGCGGCTGCCGCTCCCCTACCTGCGGTTCGGCGCCGTCCCCGCCACGATCGGCGCGATGGCGGCGCTGCGGTTCCCCGGCCGGACGGCGCTGATCGACGAGTACGGCGCGCTCACCCACGAGGAGCTGGAGCACGCGGCCGCCGCGCTGGCGCGGGCCTTCCACGACCGCCTCGCCGACCCGGACGGCAGGGTCGGGATCCTGTGCCGCAACCACCGGGGCTTCGTCGCGGCCCTGCTGGCGGCGTCCCGGCTCGGCAACGACGTCGTGCTCCTCAACACCGACTTCTCCGCCGCCCAGCTCGGACGGGTCGCCGAACGCGAGGGCATCGGGCTGCTCGTCCATGACGAGGAGTTCGGCGCGCTGGTGGCGGAGTCCGCGTACGCCGGTGGGCGGGCGGCGGCCTGGACCGGCGGGCGCGTCGAGGCGGGCGGGTCCCGGCCGCACCGGGCGGGCCGGACCAGCCGCGTGATCGTCATGACCTCCGGCACCACCGGCACGCCGAAGGGCGCCCGGCACGAGGTGTCGCTGACCGCGCTGCTGCCGGTGGCGCTGAGCCATCTGATGCGCGTCCCGGTCCGCTCCGGGGCGCCGATCGTGATCGGGCCGCCGCTGTTCCACATCCTGGGGCTCGCCTACATGTCGGTGGGGCTGGGGATGGGGATGCCGCTCGTGCTGTCGCGGCGGTTCGACGCGTCCGAAACGCTGCGGGCGATCCGCGACCACCGCGCGGAGACTCTGGTCGCGGTGCCCGTCATGCTCCAGCGGCTCCTGGACGCCGGGCCCGACCCGGCCCCGCGCCTGCGGGCGGTCGTCTGCGGCGGGTCGGCGCTGCACCCGCACCTGTCGGAGGCGTTCATGGACGCGTTCGGCGACGTGCTCGTCAACGTCTACGGGGCGACCGAGACGGGCTGGGCCACGATCGCCACGCCCGCCGACCTGCGCGAGGCCCCGGGCACCGTCGGGCGGCCCTCGTTCCGCCTCACCATCAAGATCCTCGGCGAGGACGGTCGGGAGCTGCCCCCGGGCGAGACCGGCGAGATCCACGTCGGCGGCGGGCTGCGGTTCGCGGGCTACACCGGGGGCGGCGGCAGGCGGGTGCGGGACGGGCTGACCGCCTCGGGAGACCTCGGGCACTTCGACGGCGCCGGACGCCTGTTCGTCGACGGCCGCACCGACGACATGATCGTCTCGGGGGGCGAGAACGTCTTCCCCGGCGAGGTCGAGCGGCTCCTGGACGGCCACCCGGGCGTCGCCGAGGTCGTGGTGACCGGCGTGGACGACGAGCGGTTCGGGCAGCGGCTCGCCGCCCACGTCGTCCGCGCCCCCGGGTCGGATCTCGGCGAGGACGACCTCAGGGCGTATGTGAGGAAGCACCTGGCCCGGTACAAGGTGCCCAGGGACGTGCGCTTCGTCGACCGGCTCCCGCGCACCAGCACGGGCAAGGTCAAGCCGAAGGAACTGCGCGAACAGGGCGGATAGCCGGACGGGACAGGGCTGGGCGGTGCAGGGCTGGGCGGTGCAGGGCCGCGCGAGGAACGGCGCCCGGACCCGGGCCGCGGGGAGCTCGGGCGCCGTCCCGGCGGGGGCGGTCCGTCAGCACGGACGCTCAGGCGGCGCCGGCGCGCTCCTTGGCCGCCATGCAGATGCGGGCCAGGTCGTTGAGGGCGTCGGCGCGGCGCTCGTCCACCGACCGGCCATCGCCCGGGGCGGCCTCCGCGAGGGTGTCGATGACCAGGGAGAACACGGGCCATTCGGCAGGCCCGATGGCACCCTGGAAGTCGACGCCGTCCGCGAGGTCGTCCAGGTCGAGGTTGCGGGCGAAGGTGGCGAGGGCGGCCTCGGCCGCCACGACGCCGATGCGCATCGCCAGCGCGGCCGGCTCGCGGTCGAGGGAGCGCACGTTGCTGGAACCCATGGCGGACAACCTAGAACATACGAGCGAGCCACGTCGAACGTTTGCTCGAAAAACAGCCGTCCGAAAAAGCGGCCTCGGCGGAGTGCCCGCGCCGGAGCCGCCGATGAGGGCGGCCCGGCGCGGGCGGAGGGCGCGGAGGCGACGGGCGGTGCGCGGCGTCAGCGGAACGAGACGGGGACGCTTCCGGCGTCCTCGCCGTCCTCGTCGCCGACCCCGACCGTGCACCCGACCTGCGCGCAGTCGACCGCGACGCGCGGCCGGTCGCCGCTCGCCGCCTCGAACCTCCGGTGGACGGTCAGCGCCACCCTGAACGCGCCGTTCCCGTCCGGGGTGATCCGGACGCGGTTCCCCTGGTCGCAGGACGGCTCGCCCTCCTCGACGGCGCCGCACTGCTGGGCGTAGTAGGTGTCCTCGGGGTCCAGGCCGTCGCCCGACACCTCGACCCTCGCGGTCTCCGCCAGGGAGGTGGAGGGACGCACCGTGACGGCGACCTCCCGGCCGCGCGCGGCGGCGAGCGACGGGTACGGGGCGGCGAGGGCCACCGCGAGGCCGGCGGCGGTCGCCGCGCCCGTCCTGACCAGCAGAGAGTTCACGATATTGGGCTCCATTCCGGCCGACTTCAGATAATCACCAACCGTAATGAAGTAAATACGTGAAGCGACATAACCGGACAGTGAGCGCACCATGCCCACCAGGGACACCTTCCGTCCCGGTGGCCACGTTCGCGCCGCGCCGGCGGGCGTCAGCCCACGACGGCGTGCAGGTGGAGGTAGGAGTGCGTGAAGTGCAGCTCCCCGTCGACCAGGCTGGGGCGCATGCCGGTCGCGGGGCCGCCGGCCAGCTCGTCCTCCAGCTCCTGGCGGATCTGGGCGGCCACGTCGTCCGGCGTCCGGGACAGCTCCAGCCACGGGCGCAGCGGGCGGGTGAAGGTGAACTCCTCGCGCCGCTTCACCTCGGCGCCCGCCGCCGTGACGAGGTCGGTGATCTGGGCGGT
Organism: Actinomadura litoris; assembly: GCF_009733595.1. Classification (GTDB taxonomy): domain Bacteria; phylum Actinomycetota; class Actinomycetes; order Streptosporangiales; family Streptosporangiaceae; genus Spirillospora; species Spirillospora litoris. Next base: position 75,516 of record NZ_WOFH01000009.1, read on the forward strand.
GGTCAGCGCGGTGCCGTGGGACGGGTCGCGCAGCCGCTCGATGCGGTCCGGGTCGCCGGCGGCGCCCTCGGGCCGGACGAGGTCGGCGATGATCAGCGCGGCGCCGGGCCGGCTGACCCGGACCATCTCCCGCACGAGCGCCTCCGGCCCCGCGACCTGGTGGAGGGAGAACCGCGTCACCACGAGCGTGAACGACCGGTCGACGTAGGGGAGGTCGGTGGCGTCGCCGTGGGTGAAGGTGAGGTTGGTGAGGCCGTCGCGGTCGGCCTCGCGCTTGCCCTCGGCGAGCATCGCGGGCGTGAGGTCGAGCGCGGTGGCGTGCCGGACGCGGCGGGCGACGGCGCGGGAGACGAGCGCGGTTCCGGCGGCGACCTCCAGCACCACGTCCTCCGGGTCGAGTTCGGGCTCCATGAACCGGACGAGCCGGTCCAGGTGGCGGGTGAACGCGACGTTCAGCCGGGGATCGGCGAACCCCGCCGCCTGCTTTGAGAACTCCCGTACGACTTTGTCGTCATGCGTCACCGTCACGTCGCCTCCCTGAGGTAGTGCCCGGATCATCCCCGAAACCACGCACGGTGAACAGGGGGAAGTGAGAGTCATCACCCGGCGGCGTGACACGTCCCACGTCACGGCGAAAGGCAAGCTCACAACGCCGGAACCGGCCGGATCCAAACCCGAGCGGGGGTCAGGCCGACGGGACGGACTCCAGCAGCGCCGCCAGCCCGTCCGCGTCGAGGAGGTCGGCGGGCCGGACGGTGCGGTTCGCGCTGACGTAGTGGAAGGCCGCGCTGACCCGTCCGACCTCGACGCCCGCGAGCTCCGCCCAGGCCAGCCGGTACGCGGCGAGCTGCACGGAGGCGAACCCCGCCTCGTCGCCGGACGGCGGCGACCCGGTCTTCCAGTCGACGACCTCGTAGCCGCCGCCGCGCGAGCGGAACACGGCGTCCATGCGGCCCCTGACCAGCCGGTCGCCGATGATGGTCTCGAACGGGACCTCGATGTCGAGCGGCTCCCGCGCCGCCCACTCCGACTCCTCGAACCGCTCCCGCAGCCGTGCGAGGTGCGCGTCGTCGACGGCGCCCTCGTCGGCGGCGCCGGGCAGCTCGTCGGGGTCCAGGAGGCGCTGCTGTCCCCAGCGGCTCTCCAGCCAGGCGTGGAACGCGGTGCCGCGCCGCGCGTAGGGGGCGGGCGGCCGGGGCATCGGTCGCCGGATCTGCCGGGCCAGCGCCGCCGGGTCGCGCGCGAGCGACACCAGCGACGACACCGACAGGTTCTGGGGCAGCTCGACGAGCGTGCCGTCGCCGCCGCGCCCGCGGTCGCGCTCGGCGAGCAGCAGCTCGACGTCGCGCGCCCACGCGGTCATGCGGCCCCGGTCGGCCTCCGACAGGCCGTCGTCGCCGGCCCAGTGGCGGGTGCGGCCCGAGATCGCGTCCTCGACCATGCGGGCGGCCTGCACGACGGCCTCGTACCGCTCGCGGGCGCCCGCGTCGGCGCGGCCCCGCTCGCCGGGCGCGAGCGGCCACTGCGCCTCGTCGGGATCGGCGAGCAGCGGGTTGGCGGCGCCCTCCTCCGGCGGGTCGGCCCACAGCGCGACCGTCCCGGCGCCCGCCAGGCACACCGCGCGCACCTCCTCCAGGAACGGCGAGGGGCCGAGCGGGCGCCCGGAGGACCCCCACCAGTACCCGGTCGTGATGAGCAGGCTGGACGCGCGGGTCACCGCGACGTAGGCGAGCCGCCGCTCCTCCCGCAGGTCGCGCTCGGAGCACGCCTGGTCGAAGGCGGCGAGGTCGTCCTTGTCGAGGCCGCGCAGCGCGGGCAGGTCGGCGCGGTCGCCGCGCAGCATGAACGGCAGCACGCGCGGGTTCGCCGTCCAGCGGGTGGCGTTCTGCGGCGGCGAGGGGAAGATCGACCCCTTGGCGGGCCCGCCGTTCTTCTGCGGCACGTACGACAGCCCCGGGACGACGACGACCGGCCACTCCAGCCCCTTGGACGCGTGGACGGTGAGCAGCTTCACGCTGTCGGTCTCGCCGACCCGCCCGGCCTCCAGCCCGAACTCCTCGGTCTCGGCGGCCTTGAGGTAGGCGAGGAACGCGCCGAGCGTCGGGTCCTCGGCGTCGCCGGCGAAGGTGGCGGCGGCGTCGACGAAGGCGTCCAGGTCGGCGCGGGCGGTCACCGGATCCAGGCCCGACCGCGCGGCGACCTCGATGTCGAGCCCGAGCGTCCGCTCCACCTCGGTCACGAGGTCGGGCAGCGGGAGCCCGACCTGGCCGCGCAGCGCGCGCATCTCGTCGCGGAGCCGCCGCAGCCGCCCGTAGCCCTCCGGGGAGTAGGCGGCGGGGTCGCCGAGGTCGTCGAGCGCGTCCACGAGGCTGCCGGTCTCCTGGTTCAGCTCGCTGACGAGCTGCCGCAGCGGGTCCTCCGGCTCCCCCGCGGCCGCCTCCCCGGGCCCCGCCTCCCCGGGCCCTGCCTCCTCGGCGGCCGGGCCCTCGGCGGAGGCCGGCGGGGTGACGTCGCGGGCGGAGTCCTGGGCGAGCGCGCGGGCGCGGCGGCCGAGCGCGACGAGGTCGCGCGGGCCGAGCCGCCAGCGGGGCCCGGTGAGCAGCCGGGCGAGCGACGCGCCGGCGGTCGGGTCGTGCACGGCGCGCAGGGTGGCGACGACGTCCTGCACCTCGGGGACGGTCAGCAGCCCGCCGAGCCCGACGACCTCGACGGGGACGCCGCGCGCCTCCAGCGCCCGCCGGATCAGCGGGAACTGCGACCGCTTCCGCGCGAGGACGGCGATGCCCGAGTAGCGGAGCGGCTCGCCGAGCGCGCCGCCGTCGGGCGCGGTCTCGACACCCTCGGCCATCAGCCGGACGACCCGCGCGGCGATCCTGTCGGCCTCGTCCTCGACGGTCGCGAACAGCGCGCACTCGACGCGGCCGCGGTCCTCGCGCCCGGCGCCGGGGACGAGCCGGGGCACGGCGGCGGTCTCGGCGCGCAGCTCCTCCTGGATCGTGGCGGCGGCCTCCAGGACGCGCTCGCCGTTGCGGAAGGACCGGCTGAGCTGGACGACCGGCGCGGGCACCGGACGCCGCCCGGCGACGGCGGGCTGGGCGGGGAAGTCGTGGGCGAACCGCAGCAGGTTCCCGGCGCTGGCGCCGCGCCACCCGTAGATCGACTGGCACGGGTCTCCGACGGCCGTCACCGGGTGCCCGCCGGAGAACAGCGAGGTCAGCAGCACGAGCTGCGCCTGGCTCGTGTCCTGGTACTCGTCCAGCAGGACGACCGAGAACCGGGACCGCTCGATCATCCCGACCTCGGGGTGCCGGTAGGCGATCCGCGCCGACAGCGCCATCTGGTCGCCGTGGTCGATGACCTCCCGGTCGGCCTTGGCCCGCCCGTACGCCTCGACCAGCGGCATGAGCTGCTCGCGGACGGCGTGCTTGGCGAGGATGTCGCGCTGCGGCTTGAGCGGCTTGCGCAGCGCCGCGAACCGCTCGTCCAGCCAGGAGCCGACCTTGCGGACGTCCTCGGGGGTGCGCAGGTGCTCCGACAGGTCGCCCGCCAGCTCCATCACGGCCTTGGTGACGGTGTCGGGCTGCCACTCGACGCGGTCCATCGGGCCGTTGTAGGTGTCGACGACGCGGGAGCAGATCTGCCACGCGACGGCGGGCGAGATCAGCCGCATCGTCGGCTCCAGCGCCTCGCGCAGGGCGTGGTCGCCGAACAGCCGCGCGGCGTAGGAGTGGTAGGTCGAGACCATCGGCTCGCCGTCGAACAGCGCCTCGCCGCCGAGCCGCTCCAGCTCGTCGGCGGGCAGCGCCTCGCGCAGCGTGTCGAGCCGCTTGCGGACGCGGACGCCCAGCTCGGCGGCGGCCTTGCGGGTGAAGGTCAGCCCGAGCACGCGCTCGGGCCGCACGAACCCGTTGGCGACCAGCCACACCACCCGCGCGGCCATCGTCTCGCTCTTGCCCGACCCGGCGCCCGCGATCACCGCCATCGGCGCGAGCGGCGCCTCGATCACCCGCGCCTGCTCGTCGGTCGGCGGCGGGATCTCCAGCAGCCGGGCCAGCTCCCCCGGCGTGATCACCTCGCCGCCCCCTCCACCGCCCCGACGACCGCACCGGCCACCGCGCCGACCAGCGGGCGGGCCGGGTCAGTCGCCAACCTGACCGCCCTCGTCGTGCACCGGACAGCAGGACCGTACGGGACACGTCCGACACTTGTCGTTGGCCCGTGCCTGGAACACCTCGCCCGCCATCCCGGTCGCGACGATCTCGACGAGCTTCTTCGGCCACTCGGGGTCCTCGTCCTGCGAGGGCGGCGGCTGCTCCTGCTCGCGGGCCCGCGCGGCGAAGGCGGCCTTGCCGACCTGGACGAGCTTGGCGCCGCCGGGCTCGATCAGGCCGTGCCGCTCGAACGCGCCGAGCATCACCGCGTACTGGTAGACGCCGAGCTGCGGGTGCCGCGCGAGGTCCTCCTTCGGGACGGCGCCGCTGGAGGTCTTGATGTCGATGATGACGGCGCGGCCCTGCTCGTCGCGTTCGGCGCGGTCGATGCGCCCCTTGATGACGACGCGGCCGAGGTCGACCTTGAACGACTCCTCCAGCGCGACGACCTCGTTGGGGTTGTCGCGGTGCCAGGCGAGGAACCTGTCGACCATCGTCGCCGCCTGGTCGCGCTGCTTCTCCGAGTACCAGCCGCTGCGGAAGTCGAGGTCCTTCCAGATCTCGTCGAGCCGCTCCGCGACGTGGACCTCGCTGATCCCGTCGTCGGCGCCCGCCATCTCCGCGACCGCGTGGATGACCTTGCCCATCGTGCTGAACTCGTTGGGCCCGCCCTCCTGCGCGCCGACGGCGGAGGCGAGCAGCCAGCGCAGCCCGCAGGTGGTGAACGCCTCGACCTGGGACGGGGAGATCGTGATCCCCTCGTCCTCGGCGAACGCGGGCCCGGCGTCCGACAGCGCGGTGATCGCGTACCAGTTCTCCGGCCTGGCGCCGCGCACCCCGGCGCGGGCGAGCCGCGCGAGGTGCCCGGCGGCGGCGCGGCGCAGCGGCTCGGGACGGGACGGGTCGGCGACCGCCGAGCGCAGGTCGGCGACCAGCGCCGACAGCGACAGCCAGCGGGTCTTCTCATCGAGCTGCGACTGCTCGATGGCGCCGGGCAGCAGCTCGTTCAGGAACCGGGACGGGCGCTCCTCGGTGTCGTCGCCGCCGACCGCCGTCACCACCAGCCGTCGGCGGGCGCGGGTGACGGCGACGTAGAACAGGCGGCGCTCCTCGTCCAGCATCTTGGCGGCCATCGACGCGCCCGCCGCGTCCTTCCCGTCGGGCTCGGCCCCGGCGGCGTGCTCGACCAGCTCCTCGACGCCGAGCAGCGACCCGCGCAGCCGGACGTCGGGCCACACGCCCTCCTGCACGCCCGCGACCACGACGACGTCCCACTCCAGGCCCTTGGCGCGGTGCGCGGTGAGGATCCGGACGGCCTCGCCCTCGGGCGCGTGCTCGGCGAGGGTGTCCCCGGCGATCTCCTGCGCGGCGATCGTGTCGACGAAGAGCTCGGGGCCCGCCTGCGGGAGCCGGTCGACGAACCGCGCCGCGTGGTCGAACAGCGCGACGACGGCGTCGAGGTCGCGGTCGGCGGCGGCGCCGCGCGTCCCGCCCTTGGCGCTCTGCTCCAGCAGCACGTCGGCCCGGCCGCTCTCCCGCCACACCTCCCACAGCACGTCCTCGGCGGTGCCGCCGTCGTGGACGGTGCGCCGCGCCACCTCCACCAGGTGCGCGACGCGCTCGGCGGGCGCCCGCACCCTCTCGTGCACGGCGACCAGCTCGCGCGGATCGTTCACGGCGGCGATCAGCAGGTCGCCCAGCGGCCGCTGCCCGCCCGACAGCTCCTCCAGGTCGCGCAGCGCGCGCTTGAGGCGCCGCATGGCGAGGGCGTCGGCGCCGCCCAGCGGGCCGGTGAGCAGGTCCTCGGCGACCACCTCGTCCAGGAAGCCCTTCTGCAGCGCCGCACGCAGCAGCAGCAGGAACGGGCGGACGGCGGGCTCGGCGACCAGCGGCACCTCGTCGCCCGCGACCACCACCGGCACCCCGGCCTGGGCGAGCGCGCGGCGCAGCACCGGGACCTGCCGGATCGCGCTGCGGACCAGCACCGCCATCCGCGACCACGGCACGCCGTCGAGCAGGTGCGCGCGGCGCAGCTCGTCGGCGACGAGCGCGGACTCCTGGCTCTCGGAGTCGGCGATCACCGCGCGCACTTCATCGGAGGGTCCAGGGGGGGCGCCCCCCCTGACAGACGCAGCACGCTTTTCATCGGGGGGTCCAGCGGGGGCAGACGCTGGGCGGACCTCGCCGTCTTCGAGGCCGTCCGGAAGGCGGAGCGCGCGGTGCTCGGCGGCGCCCGCCGACCCGGCGGGGAGCCGCCGCGCGATCCGGCGGGACGCCTCCAGGATCTCCGGGCCCATCCGGCGGCACGTCCGCAGCGCGACCACCGGCGCGGGCCGCCCGTCCAGCGTCGGGAAGCGGGTCGGGAACTCCTGGATGCCGCGCACGTCGGCGCCCCGGAACCCGTAGATCGACTGGTCGGGGTCGCCGACGACGACGAGGTCGCGGCCCTCCCCCGCCAGGTGCCGCAGCAGCGCCTCCTGCGCGGGGTCGGTGTCCTGGTACTCGTCGACGAACACCGCGTCGTAGGCGTCCTGCTCGCGGATCCGCGCGTCCTCGTCGACGAGCGTCCCGGCGGCGCGCTGGATCAGCTCGCCGTAGTCGTAGGTCTGGACGGGGTCGAGCGCGAAGCGCTGCTCGTACCGGTCCATGAACGAGCCGATGGCGGGCCAGTCGTCGCGCCCCCGGATCCGTCCGAGCGCGGCGAGGCCGTCGGAATAGTACTGGCGCTCTACCGCCCGCAGCGTGAAGTCGCGCAGCTCCTCGGCGAAGCCGCGGGTGGCCAGCGCGGCGCGCAGCCGCTCCGGCCAGTCGCGGGCGCCGTCGGCCAGCTCGCCCTCCAGCAGCCGCCGCACCTCCAGGAGCTGCTCGGGCCCCGACAGCAGCCTCGGCGCGTCCTCCCCGTTCAGGACGGCGTCGCGGCGCAGCAGCGCGAACGCGTAGCCGTGGAAGGTCAGCGCGAGCGGCGTCCGCGTCGTGCGGTGCAGCCGCCCGGTGATCCGCTGCCGCAGCTCGCCCGCCGCCTTGCGGCTGAACGTCAGGACGAGGACGCGCTCGGGGTCGGTGCCGCGGTTCTCGATCCGGTCGACGACCGCCTCGACGATCGTCGTCGTCTTGCCGGTGCCGGGCCCGGCGAGCACCAGCATCGGCCCGCCGGCGTGCTCGACCACCCGCCGCTGCTGCTCGTCGAGCAGGGGCGGGACGGCGCGCGCGGGACCCGCGCGACGCACGAGGCGATAGGAAGCTTGCGGCACAACATTTCATTGGAGCAGATCACCGGGGCCGTTCGGACCACATCGCACGCATGTCGCGCATGTGGCGAGGTCGCACGGCGGTGATGAAGGGGGGCGAGGCGGTCAGGGCGTGAGAAGCGTCACGGGGGTCAGGGCGCCTCGTCGACTTCGACGTCCATCCAGCGGGCGCGGGACATGTCGACGCGGCTCCCGTCCGGGCGCAGCGGCGTGCCCTCGGCGCGGTAGTGCTCGTGGGCGACGATCTCGTGGCCGCTCGGGGGTCTGCCGTCCGACCGGGTCACCCGCCACCACGGGACGGCGCCCCCGTACAGCGACATCACGCGCCCGACCTGCCGGGGCCCGCCCTTCCCGACGAGTTCGGCGAGGTCCCCGTAGGACATGACGCGACCGGGCGGGATCCGCTCGACCGCGTCCAGGACGGCCTCGGCGTACTCGTCAGGTTCCGACCACACCGTCCGATCCTCCCGCATCACCGGAGTCGTCGGGCTCGCCGGGCGGGCGCGCCCCGTTCGGCGGGGGCCCCGGCGGCGCGAACGACGGCGCGCCCGGCGGCGTGTTCGATGGTGTGTTCGGTGGCGTGTTCGGTGGCGGCGGATACGCGGGGCCGGGCTGCCGCATGTACGAGGGCGGACGGTGCGGAGGGGCGCCGGGCGAGCGGCCCCCGAAGGAGGGGGGCTGCCCGGGGCGTCCGCCGAACGGAGGCCCGGTCGGCCCGCCGAAGAAGCCGGCCGGGGCGGGCGCCAGGGCGGGGCGGGGGTGGCGGCGGTGGAAGGCCACCGAGATCGCCACGGCGGCCAGCGTCCCGCCTGCGCCCACGACGATGATCGCCAGGATCAGCGGGTTGACCCACCCGGGCCGGTCGATGATCGCCACCGGGCCCGGCTCGGCGTCGCCGAACCGGTCGCGGGCGGGCTTGCCCGCGGCGGCGCCGGGGCGGGCGGAGGTCAGCGTGTCCGCCGCCGCGAGCGCGCGCTGGGCGTTGACCTGGCCGAACCCGATCTCCGGGCCGTACTTGCCGCTCGGCCCGTAGCGGGTGCCGGCGATGAGCGCCTGGGAGACCAGCGCGGGCGGCAGCTTCGGATGCCGGGCGCGGATCAGCGCGGCGATGCCCGACACGAGCGCGCAGGCGTCGCTCGTGCCGCCGCTGCGGTAGTAGGCGCCGTCGGATCCGGCCACGGGGATGTCGATGCCGGGCGCCCCTAGCAGCACCGAGTAGTTGCGGTTGGAGAAGGGGACGCGGGCGTGCGCGCTGTCGGTCGCGGCGACCGCGATCACGCCCGGGTAGGACGCGGGGTAGGAGTAGGGCGCGAAGCCGTCCCCGTCGAGGAGGCCCCGCTTGTCGCCCTCGTTCCCGGCCGCCGCGACGACCACGATGCCCTTGCCGATGGCGTAGCCGACGGCCTCCCGCTCCTCCGCCGACTCCCGGCTCTCGCCGAGCGAGAGGTTGATCACGTCGGCGCCGTGGTCGGCGGCGTGGCGGATGCCGCGCGCGACCGCGCTCTCGGACCGCTCGTCGGTGCGGAACCGCCGGTAGCTGGGGTCGCCCTTCTGGCCGATGACGCGGATCGACAGCACCCTCGACTCGGGCGCGACCCCGATGACGCCGTCCTTCCCGCCGGGCCCGTGGCCGTGCCCGGCGATCAGCGAGGCCATGTTGGTGCCGTGCATCTGGAGCGGCTTGGTCCCCGCGTCGATCGGGGCGAGCATGTTCGGGCCGGTGGTGACCGACCCGGCGAGGTCGGGATGGCTCCCCACGACGCCGGTGTCGACCACGGCGACGGTCACGCCCCGGCCCCGCGTGATCTTCCACGCGGCGGGGACGTCGAGGTCGTCCAGGATCGGCTGCTGCGCCGCGCGGATCTCGTCGGCGCGCGCGGCCGCGGCGGGCGCGACCGGGACCCACGCCCCGCAGACCGGCGCGGCGACGGCCGCCGCCGCGAGCACCGCCGCGGCCCCGCGCACGCGGGCGCGGGTCCGGGCGCGCACCGGGGCGCGCATCCGGGTCAGCACCGCCACTCGCTGCGGTCGCAGTCCGGCAGGGACCGGACCGACAGCGACCGCGCCACCGCGCGGCCGAGCTGCGGCGCGACGATGAACGGCTCGCCGGGGCGCGGCTTCTTGACGGCGGCGGCGGGGCGCCCGTCGGTCTGGCCGGACGTGGTCAGCACGACATAGGGGCCGCCGCGGTCGAACGTCCGGTCCTGCCGGGCGGCGTCGGTGAAGCGGGCGGCGGCCGTCCCGGGGAACGCGGCGGCCTTCAGCGCGGGGGCGACGGTGCCGGTCCCGTCCGGGCCGTGCGAGTCGGGAAGCTCCTTGAACGCCCTGTCGGCCTGCCAGGGGTCGGGGAAGACCGCGACGCCGACGGTGACGACGACCCCTTCGAGCTGGTCGGTGTAGGTGGCGCGCAGCACCGCCTTGCAGCCGTGCTTGCGCAGCGTCGTCATCAGGCCGGGGTCCACTCCCTGCTCGCAGCCGGTGTCGGGGACGATGCCCATCCGCGTCGCGTACTCGCTGCGGCCCTCGTCGGGTGCGTAGCTGAGCCGCGCGGGGAAGACCCGGTCGGCGGGCCACGCCTCCCAGCGCCGCGCGACCTCGGCGTTGGCGGCGCGCTGCAGCTCGGCGTTGGTGGGGTCGCGGTGCAGGGTCGTCCAGGCCCCGGCGGCGCCGATGACGGTCATCGCGAGGTAGCAGCAGCCGACGACGGCGGCCACGAGCATCCACTGCCGGGCGCGCAGGCCGAGCACGGTCGGCGGACGGATCGCCGGCGGGCCCGCGAGGGGGACGGGCGGCGGGCCGGCGAGGCGGCCGGGGGGCGCGGCGCCGTGGTGGTGACCGGCGTCGGGCGGCCCGGGCGGTCTGGGCGGCTGCTGGGGGGAGGGGGGCAGGAATGCCACAACAGCCAAGATTAACTGGGCTTCACGACATTCCGCCCTGACATCGCGGTAAGGGCGCTTCACCCAGGCACGACATCACCACCTGACAGCCGGGTCAGGGCGCGCCGGAGGCGGACACCGCGCTCGGGGAATTCCGCTGGACATGGCAAGGTTGTGCCGTAAGGACATGACGTCCCCCGTACCAGCCGAGCGTCAGCACAGGAGCATCACCGTGTCGTTGCCACCTCTGGTCGAGCCCGCAGCCGAGCTCACCCGCGACGAGGTCAACCGCTACTCGCGGCACCTCATCATTCCCGACGTGGGGATGGCCGGGCAGAAGCGCCTCAAGAACGCCAAGGTCCTGGTCGTCGGCGCGGGCGGCCTCGGCTCCCCGGCCCTGATGTACCTGGCCGCCGCCGGCGTCGGGACGCTCGGCGTCGTCGACTTCGACATCGTGGACGAGTCGAACCTCCAGCGCCAGGTCATCCACCGGCAGTCCTCGCTCGGCAAGCCGAAGGTCGAGTCCGCCGCCGCGACCGTCCGTGAGATCAACCCGCTGATCGAGGTCGTGGTGCACAACACCGCGCTCGACCGCGACAACATCATGGACATCTTCGCCGAGTACGACCTGATCCTGGACGGCACCGACAACTTCGCCACCCGGTACATGGTCAACGACGCGGCCGTGCTGCTCGGCAAGCCGTACGTGTGGGGCTCGATCTACCGCTTCGACGGCCAGGCGTCGGTGTTCTGGGCCGAGCACGGCCCCTGCTACCGCTGCCTCTACCCCGAGCCGCCGCCGCCCGGCATGGTCCCCTCCTGCGCGGAGGGCGGGGTGCTCGGCGTGCTGTGCGCCTCGATCGGCTCGATCCAGGTGAACGAGGCCATCAAGCTCCTCGCGGGCATCGGCGAGCCGCTGGTCGGCCGCCTCATGATCTACGACGCCCTGGAGATGACCTACCGCTCGGTCAAGGTCCGCAAGGACCCGGAGTGCCCGCTGTGCGGGAAGAACCCGACGCAGACCGAGCTGATGGAGGACTACGAGGCGTTCTGCGGCGCGGTCTCCGAGGAGGCCGCCGAGGCCGCCGCGCAGTCCACGATCTCCGTCCACGACCTCAAGGGCATGCAGGACCGCGGCGAGGACATCTTCCTCGTGGACGTCCGCGAGCAGAACGAGTACGAGATCGTCTCGATCCCGGGCGCGACGCTGATCCCGAAGGGCGAGTTCCTGAACGGCTCGGCGCTGGAGCGCCTCCCGCAGGACCGCAAGATCGTCCTGCACTGCAAGTCGGGCGCGCGGTCGGCCGAGGCGCTGGCCGTGGTCAAGAACGCGGGCTTCGCGGACGCCGTGCACGTCGGCGGCGGCGTGCTGGCCTGGGTGAAGCAGATCGACCCGAGCCAGCCGTCCTACTGATCCGGCACTGAGCCGATACCGAGCCGGCACTGAGCCAACCCGCTGCCAGGCGGGTGTGCGGGACCCCCGGAACCGGTCACGGTTCCGGGGGTCTCTTGTTTCCGGTGCGGCTGTCCGGTGCGGCTCGGTCTCAGTGCGGCGTGACGCCGGTCCGGACGGCGAGGACGGCGAGCCTGATCCGGTTGGGGCAGCCCGTCTTGCGCATCAGGTTCGCGACGTGGGTCTTCACGGTGGTGACGCCGAGGTGGAGCCGGTCGCCGATCTCCCGGTTCGACAGGCCCGCGCCGACCAGCGCCAGCACCTCCGCCTCGCGCGCGGTCAGCCCCGCCGGGGGCCGCGGCTCGTCCTCCTCCCGCGGCTCCGAACGGGCCCGCACCGCCCGGTCGACGAGCCGCCGCAGCACATCGCCGCTGTAGGGGGACTCGCCGCCCGCCGCCATCCGCACGGCGCGCAGCAGCTCGGGCGGCGGCGCGTCCTTCACCATGAACCCGAACGCCCCGGCGGCGAGCGCGGGGTAGAGGTGGTCGTCGTCGTCGAAGGTGGTGAGCACCACGACCCGCACCGACGGCCAGGCCGCCGTGATCCGGCGGGTCGCGGCGATCCCGTCCACGCCGGGCATGCGCAGGTCCATCAGCACGACGTCCGGGCTCAGCTCCCCGACCAGGCGCGGCGCGTCGCGGCCGTCCCCGGCCTCGCCGACGACCTCCATGTCGGGCGCGGAGTCGCAGAGCATCCGCAGCCCCATCCGGACGAGGTGCTGGTCGTCCACCAGCAGGACGCGGATCACGCCGCCCTCCCCGACGGCTCGGCCCCCACGGGCGGGCCCTCGCCCGGGGGGAGGTCCGGGGCGGGGAACTCGGCGAGCAGCCGCCAGCCGCCGTGCTCGCGCGGCCCGGCGGCGAGCGTGCCGCCGAGCAGCTCGACGCGCTCGGTCATCCCGACGAGCCCGTGCCCCGAGGCCCCCGGCTCGCCCGCCGCGCGCGGCGCCCTGGCGGCGCGGGCGCCGTCGTCGGTGATCTCCAGCCGGACGGCCTGCCCGCCGACCCGCACCGACAGCGCGGCCGACGCGCCGGGGCCCGCGTGCCGGGCGACGTTCGCGAGCCCCTCCTGGACGATCCGCAGCACGGTCAGCCGCCGGACGGCGTCCAGCCCCGCGACACCGGGGTCGATGTCGGCGGCGATCTCCAGCCCGTCGCCCCGGCCGCGCTCCAGCGCCGCCTCCAGCGCGGCGGGCAGCCCGGCGCGCTCGACCAGCGGCACGCCCGGCTCGGCGAGGCCCGGGTCGCGCAGCACGGCCACGAGGTGGCGCAGGTCGGCGAGCGCCGCCGCGCCGGAGGCGTGCAGGTCGTCCAGCACCTCGGTGACGCGCGGGTCGGCGGAGGGCAGGACGTGCCGGGCCACCCCCACCCGCAGCACCATCGAGGACACGTGGTGCGCGACGAGGTCGTGCAGCTCGCGGGCGATGGCGGCGCGCTCGCCCGCCCGCGCGGCGACCGTCTGCGAGCGGCGCGAGCGCTCCTGCTCCTCCAACCGCTCGCGGGTGAGCCGGATGTAGGCGCCGAGCAGCATCGGCAGCCCGACCAGGACCGCGACCCGGAACAGCGTCGGCGGGACGTCCTCGGCGGTGCCGACCGCGTGCACGCACACCAGCGCGGCGACCAGGCCCGCGACGGCGGCGAGCGCCCGGCCCCGGCACGGCCGCAGCGCCAGCTCGAACAGCGTGATCGCGATCATTCCCTTGAGCGTGACCGCGGCGTGCGCGTGCAGCATGTCGCCGAGCACCAGCAGCGCCGCGGCGGTGACCGGCGCCACCTGGGCGGCCCGGCTGGCGGAGGGCAGCAGGACGCCCGCGAAGGCGGCGGCGAACCCGGCGGACACGATCGCGCCGTCGGTGACGTCCTGCGGACGGTGCAGCAGCAGCAGGTCGCCGAGGCCGAGCACGGCCAGCACGACGAGCCGGGCGGGGCCCGAGCCTCCGTCGAACGCCCGCTCCATCCATCGCATCAGCACGTCCCGATCGTACGAGCCGGGCCCGCCGGCGCGGCTCCTGCGACCGGAGGAGGCGCCTCCTCCGGGAGGCCGCGGCGCCGTCCTCGCGGCGGACGCGCCGTCCCGCCCGCGGCGCCGAGAGTGGGGCGCATCCCCTCCCGGAAGGACGCACCGTGGACCACCTGGCAGCCGCGCCGCCGCTACCCCTCGCCCTTCGGCGGGGTGTAGGTGAGGCCGAGGACGCCGGCGATCTCCGAGAGCATCAGCTCGAACATGGGCGCGGCGTCGTCCAGGGCGAAGTCCAGATGCCCGAAGACCTCCAGGCTGACGCTCCCCTGGAGCCGGATCCAGCAGGCGAGGAACTGCTGGATCACCCCGATCGGCAGCTCGACCCGGAGGTCCTCCTCGCGGTACCGGACGAGCTGCGCGTACAGGGCCGGGTCGATCTCGTCGTCGGAGGGGACGGGGAAGGGCCGCTTGCGCCACAGCTCCATGAACAGCGCCATGAACGTCCAGCCGAACTTGCGGGCGCACTCCTCGGCGAAGTCGGAGTCCTCCTCCTCGTAGAGGGTGCCGCGCACGGGGGTGCCGAACAGCAGCGCGTACTCGCGCGGATGGGCGAAGGCCCACAGCCGGAACCGCCGGGACACCGCGAGGAACTTGCCGCTCAGGTCGCCGCCCTCGACGCCGTGCATCGCCTCGCGCAGGTCCTCGGTCAGCTCGGTGAAGATGTCGCCGACCAGGTGCCGGAGCAGCTCGCCGTGGCTGCCGAAGTACCGGTACAGCGCGGGCGCGGTCATCCCCATCGCGCGGGCGATCGCGCGCAGCGTGACCGCGTCGGCGCCCTCCTCGACGAGGATCCGCCGCGCGGTCTCGGAGATCTCCTTGACCGTCGCCGCGCGCAGCCGGTCCCGCCGTGTCGTCACCTTCCGCCGCCCCTCTGCTCCTCCGTGTCCCGGTCGCATGATCCCTCAAGAAACACCCTTGACGATAGTGAAGCTCGTATGCAAAGTTAACACCATTCACTCTAAACAGCGTTAACTCTCGTGATGGTTGATTACCCGCAGGAAGGACGACCATGTTCGATCAATGGGGCCGGTGGGTCCACCGGCGCCGCCGCGCGGTCCTCGCGGTCGCGGGTGCGCTGCTCGTCGTCGCCGCCGTCTGGGGCACGGGCGTCTTCGGCGCGCTGTCCTCGGGGGGCGGCTTCAACACCCCCGACAGCGAGAGCGCCCGCGCGGCGGCGACCGCCGAGCGCGACCTCGGCCGCGACCAGGCCGACGTCGTGATCCTCTACCGGGGCCGCCCCGGGATGACGGTCGACGACCCGGCCTACCGCGCCTCGGTCGAGCGGGCGCTCGCCGCGCTGCCGCGCGCCGAGGTCACCGCCGCCGTCACGTACTGGACGGCGAGATCGCCGCAGTTCGTCAGCAAGGACAGGACGGCCACCTACGCCGTGCTGCGCCTGGCCGGGTCCGACGACGGCGCCCGCGACGACTCCTACGACGCGGTCAAGGACCGGCTCACCGAGGTCGACGGCGGCCTCACCGCCAAGGTCGGCGGGCTCGTCGGCACCGGCACCGCGATCAACTCGCGGGTGGCCTCCGACATCGGCCGGGCCGAGGGCATGGCGATGCCGATCCTGCTGGTGCTGCTCGTGCTGATCTTCGGCGGGCTGGTGGCGGCGAGCCTGCCGCTGGCCGTCGGCGGCGTCGCGATCCTCGGCTCGTTCACCGCGCTGCACCTGCTCACCTACGTCACGGACGTGTCGATCTTCGCGGTGAACATCACCACGTTCCTCGGGCTCGGCCTCGCCATCGACTACGGGCTGTTCATGGTGAGCCGGTTCCGCGAGGAGATCGCCCGCGACCCGGACCGCGTCTCGATCGAGGACGCGCTCGCCACCACCATGGCCACCGCCGGGCGCACCGTCGCGGTGTCGGGCGTCACGGTCGCGGTGTCGCTGTCGGGGCTGCTGCTGTTCGACCAGAACTTCCTGCGCTCGATGGGCTACGGCGGCATCGCGACCGTGTTCGTCTGCATGGTCGGCGCGCTGACCGTCCTGCCCGCGCTGCTGGCCGTGCTCGGAACCCGGGTGAACGCGCTGTCGATCCGGCGGCGCAGGAAGGCGGCCGCCGCGCACGGCGCCGAGGGCCGGGCGAACGGCTGGTGGGGACGCCTCGCGCACAGCGTGATGCGCCGTCCCGTCGTCTACGTCGCGGCCACGGTCGTGCTGCTCGGCGTCCTCGGCGCGCCCGCCCTGCGGATCAACTGGGGCGGCGTCGACGCCAAGGCCCTGCCCGAGGGCGCCGACGCCCGCGTCGTCGCCGAGACGATGGAGACGCAGTTCCCGCGCAACGTGACCGACCCCATCGAGGCGGTCGTGACCGGCACGTCCGACCGGGCGGCGATCCAGGCGTACGGGGACCGCCTGGACGCGCTGGACGGCGTGACCGGCGCGGCCGTCACCGGCACCAACACCGCGAACGGCGGGACGACCACCCGTATCGCGCTGCGCTATGACGCCGACCCGAACTCCAGCGAGGCGCGGGCGCTGGTGGACAGGGTCCGGGACGTCCCTGCCCCGCCCGGCGCGAAGGTCGAGGTCGGCGGCTCGACCGCCGAGATCGTCGACCAGCTCTCCAGCATCGGCGCGACGCTGCCCTGGCTCGCGCTGCTCGTCGGCGGCGCCACGTTCGTGCTGCTGTTCCTCGCGTTCGGCTCGGTGATCCTGCCGCTGAAGGCGATCGTGATGAACGTGCTGACGCTCGGGGCGACGTTCGGCGCGCTCGTGCTGGTCTTCCAGGAGGGCCACCTGTCCGGCCCGCTGGACTTCACCGCGACCGGCTCGGTGTCCCCCGCGATGCCGATCCTGATGCTGGCGATCCTGTTCGGGATCTCGATGGACTACGAGGTGTTCCTGCTGTCGCGGGTGCGCGAGCAGTACGACCTGACCGGCTCCACCACCGCCGCCGTCGGCGCCGGCGTGCAGCGCACCGGCGGGATCATCACGAGCGCGGCGCTGCTGTTCATCGTCGTGATCGGCGCGTTCGCGACGTCCGGGGTCACGTTCATCAAGATGGTCGGGGTCGGGATGGCGCTGGCGATCGTGCTGGACGCGACCGTCGTGCGGGCGCTGCTCGTGCCCGCCACGATGCGGCTGCTCGGGCGCGCGAACTGGTGGGCCCCCGGCCCGCTGGGCCGCCTGTACGCGCGGTACGGGATCCGGGAGGACGACCACCCGTCCCCGGCCGCGCTGGAGCCCGTGTCCTGACCGGTACCGGCCGGACGTGATACGACGAGGTGGGGCGAAGGTGATCCTTCGCCCCACCTCGCCGTTTCCCGCCCCGGCCACATCGCCCGAACCGCTTGTGATCTCCCTCTCGGCGGCGCCAGACTGAACGGGATTCTTGTTGGGGGGAGAGCACGATGTCCGTGCAAGCCATCAGCGAGGCCGAGGCGGCGCTCGCGCACCTGGAACGGCTCACCGAGGTCCTGCGGTCCGGCGGCTGGATCGTCGAGGTCGCCGCGCACGCCGACCGGTGGCCGTCCGCCCTGGTCGCCAACCCCGAGATGCGGGGGCTGAACGAGAACGTCATCGCCGTCCTGGAGCAGCCCGGCGGCACATGGTCCTACTTCTACGGCTGGGGCGAGCGGATCTGCCCGTGCGCCGAGCCGGAGGCCGCCGCGTCCGCGCTCGCCCGCGTGCTGTCGGCGCGCCGCGACGGCTGACCCCGCGCCCGCCCCCGCCCGCGTTTCCGTCCCCGCCCCCCGGCCAGGCGGACTTCCTCCCCGCCCGGCCTTCTTCTTGACCCGACACGGGAACTCCGCGCGCCCGTCCGACGACGGCGCGTAGGCATGATCGTGAGCCACCGGTCGCCGGCACCGGTCCCACGGAGAGGAAGATCATGCCATTGACCGTCCGCGCCGCCCTCACGCTGGCCACCGCCGGCGTCGCGCTGGCCTCGCTCCCGGTCCCCGCGATGGCCCGCGACGCGTCCGCGCGCGGCGAGCCGCCCCGGGAGGACCCGCACATCATCTCGGTGGGCCCGACCTACGTCCACGACCCCGCCTACTCGGGCGTCCGGACGGAGATCCTCGTCGCCGAGCAGGGGCGCCGCACGATCGTGAACCTCAAGGCCACCGGGTTCCCCGCCAAGACCGCGGGCCGCACGTTCGGCGCCCACGTCCACCGGAAGGCGTGCGGCAAGAACCCCGCCGACGCCGGCGAGCACTACCGCGACCCGAGGATCTCGTCGAAGGCCCCGCTCCGCGACAAGGAGATCTGGCTCGACCTCAAGGTCAGGAGGGACGGCACCGCCAAGGCGCGGACCGTCCACCGCGGGCTCGTCGCCCACCGGGCCGCGGGCTCGATCGTCATCCACGCCGAGCCGACCGACCCCAGGAGCGGGGGCGCCGGGACGCGGCTCCTGTGCACCAACGTGCCGTTCTGAATCCGCCGG
The DNA here is from genome assembly GCF_009733595.1 of Actinomadura litoris. GTDB lineage: Bacteria > Actinomycetota > Actinomycetes > Streptosporangiales > Streptosporangiaceae > Spirillospora > Spirillospora litoris. The sequence continues at coordinate 93,657 of NZ_WOFH01000009.1, forward strand.
TCTGAACACCACGGGCCGCCCGCCGCCGTCCCGTCGGCGGCGGGCTCAGGCCGACTTGCGGCTCCGGCTCCGCCCCTTGGCCGGCTCCTTCTTCGCCGGCTCCTTCTTCCCGCCCGACTTGGCCGAGGACCCCTTGCCCCCGGCGGGCTTCCGCTCGCCGCGCCCCTTCTTCGCCGCCTCGACGCTCGCGCGCAGCGCGCTGAGCAGGTCCGCGGCGGGCTCCGCCGCCTCCTCCTCCGCCGGGCGGGTGACCTCCCGCCCCTCCACCTTCGCGTCGATCACCTGCTGGAGCGCCTCCCGGTAGGCGTCCTTGTACTCCCCGGGGTCGAACTCCCCCTCCATCGACTCGATCAGCGACGTCGCCATCGTCAACTCCTGCTTGCGGACCTCGACGTCCTCCTCCAGGAAGGGGAAGTCGGCCGCGCGGACCTCGTCGGGCCACAGCATGGTCTCCAGCACGAACACCCCGCCGCGCACCCGCAGCGTCGCCAGCGACTCGCGCTGCCGCAGCGCCACCTTGACGATCGCGACCTGCCCCGACTCCTCCAGCGCGTCGCGCAGCAGGACGTAGGGCTTGGCGCCCTGCGCGTCCGGCTCCAGGTAGTAGGACTTCGCGAAGTAGATCGGGTCGACCTCGTCGCGCTCCACGAACTGGAGGACGTCGATCCTGCGGCTGGAGGACAGCGGCAGGTCGGCGAAGTCCTCGTCGGTCAGGATCACCATCTCGCCGCTCGGCAGCTCGTACCCCTTGGCGATGTCGGAGTAGGACACCTCCTCGCCGTCGACCGTGCAGACCCGCTTGTACTTGATCCGGCCCCCGTCCTCGCGGTGTACCTGGTGGAAGGCGACGTCCCGCTGCTCGGTCGCCGAATAGAGCTTCACCGGTATCGTCACCAGCCCGAACGAGATCGCGCCCTTCCAGATACTGCGCATGATCTCTCCTTACCCAGCGCGTTCCTCCCCCTAGCGTCGCAACCTCGTTCGATTTGCTCCACAACGAGCCGTTGATCCTTTTCTCCGGCGCGGGCAACGGGTAGGACGCGGGTATGACCACGCCTTGGCCCGTCGAACCGATGATGGCCGTCACCGGGGACCTCCCGGGCGACGGCGACCGCTGGGGCCTGGAGCTCAAATGGGACGGCGTCCGCGTGCTGGCCCACGTCTCCGCCGCCGGAGTCCGCGCCTGCGGGCGGCGCGGCGGCGACGTGGCCGGACGCTACCCCGAGCTGTCCGGCCTGGCCGACCTCCTCCCCGACCGGGACGTGGTCCTGGACGGCGAGGTCGTCGCCTTCGAGGAGGGGCGCCCGAGCTTCGAGCGCCTCCAGCGCCGCATGCACGTGGGGCGCCCCGACCCGCGGCTGATCCGCGAGGTCCCCGTCCGGTACGTGGCGTTCGACCTGCTGCGCGTGGACGGCCGCGGGCTGTACGACGTCCCCTACGCCGAGCGCCGCGCGCTGCTCGCCGAGCTGGACCTCGCCGGCACCGGCCCCGTGGAGGTCCCCCCGTACCTGCACGGCGGCGACACCGGCCAGGTCAAGGAGCTGCTCGACTTCACCGTGGAGCAGCGCCTGGAGGGGGTGCTCGCCAAGCGGCTCGACTCCCCCTACCGGCCCGGCCGCCGCGTCGACTTCTGGCGCAAGGTCAAGAACTTCATGACCCGCGAGGTCGTCGTCTGCGGCTGGAAGCCCGGCAAGGGGCGGCGCGAGGGCGGGGTCGGCTCGCTGCTGCTCGGCGAGTACGACGGGAAGGGCCGGCTGTGCTTCGTCGGGCATGTCGGCACCGGCTTCACCGATCGGGCGCTGGACGAGCTGTACGGCACGCTGTGGCCGCTGCGCCGCGCCGGGAGCCCCTACGACGAGGCCGTGCCGCGCGAGTTCACCCGCGACGCCCAGTGGGTTGAGCCCCGCCTCGTCGGGGAGGTCGCCTACGGCTCGCGCACCAGGGACGGGCGGCTGCGGCACCCGTCCTGGCGCGGGCTGCGCGACGACAAGGACCCCCTGGAGGTCAGCCTTGAGCAGTGAGCACGTGGAGGTCGAGGGGCGGCGGCTGAAGCTGTCCAACCTGGACAAGGAGCTCTACCCCGAGTTCACCAAGGGCGAGGTGATCGACTACTACGCGCGCGTCGCACCGGTCATGCTGCCGCACCTGAAGGACCGCGCCGCGACCCGCATCCGCTGGCCGGACGGGGTGCGCGCGGACAGGTTCTTCGAGAAGAACGCCCCGTCCCACACGCCCGACTGGGTGCGGACGGCGACGATCCCGACCCCCGGCAGCTCCACGGGCCGCGACACCCTCGACTTCGTCGTCGTCGACGACCTGCCCACGCTCGTGTGGTGCGCCAACCTCGCCGCGCTGGAGCTGCACGTGCCGCAGTGGAAGGTGGGGCCGCGCGGCGCCGTCCACGACGCGGACCTGGTCGTGTTCGACCTCGACCCGGGGCCGCCCGCGACAGTCGTGGAGGCGTGCGAGGTGGCCCACCTGCTGCGCGACCTGCTCGCCGAGGACGGCCTGGACTCCTACCCCAAGACCAGCGGCAAGAAGGGCCTGCACCTCTACGTCCCGATCAAGGAGTCGGCGCGGACGTCCGACTACGCCAGGGCGGCGGCGCGGCGACTCGCGGAGGAGCATCCCGGGCTCGTGGTGGCGAAGATGGACAAGCGGCTCCGCAAGGGGAAGATCTTCGTCGACTGGAGCCAGAACAACCCCGCCAAGACCACCGTCGCGCCCTACTCGCTGCGCGCCGCCGACGAGCCCGCGGTGTCCACGCCCGTGACCTGGGACGAGCTCGGCGCCTGCGACGACGCCGCCGACCTGCGCTTCTCCCCCGCCGACGCGCTGGCGCGCGTCGACGAGCACGGCGACCTCCTCCAGCCGCTGCTGAGCGACCGGCAGCCGCTGCCCTGACGCCGTTTGTGTCCGAACCGGCACGCTCCGGCACCGGGATCCGCCACCATGGGGAACCACGGGGACATCCTGCGGGTGCTGGAGGATGAACAGTTGTCGAAGAACGAACACGGGGCCGTCGTGCTCGGCGGGGGGACGGCCGGGGAGCTGGTCGCGGCGGGTCTCGCCCGCGCCGGCCGCGACGTCGCACTCGTCGAGGACCACCTGGTCGGGGGGCTGTCGCCGTATCTGGCGTGCGTGCCGTCCACCTCGCTGCTGCTGTCGGCGCGGCGCGGCGAGACCTGGGAGCTGGCCGTCGCCCGCCGCGACGAGCTGGCCGCCCACCGCCACGACGACCGCGCGGTCGCCCGCCTCGCGCGGGACGGCGTCACGGTCCTGCGCGGCCGCGGGCGCGTCGTGCGCCCCGGCGCCGTCGAGGTCGGCGGCGTCGAGCACGCCTACGGCGACCTCGTCGTCTGCACCGGCAGCGAACCCGTCCTGCCCCCGGTGGACGGCCTCGCCGACGTGCCCGTCTGGACCAGCGACGAGGCGCTGTCGGTGCCCGACCTGCCGCGCCGGCTCGTCGTCCTCGGCGGCGGGCCCGTCGGCTGCGAGATGGCGCAGGTGTACGCCGCGTTCGGCTCGCAGGTGAGCGTGGTCGAGGCGGCCGGGCGGCTGCTGGACGCCGAGGCGCCCTTCGCCGGGGAGGCGCTGGCCGACGCGCTGCGCCGGATGGGCGTCGACCTGCGGCTCGGCGTCGCGCTCGGGCAGGTCGAGCGCAAGGAGTCGGGCGTGCGGCTGTGGCTGTCGGACGGCGGGACGCTGGACGCCGACCGCGTCCTCGTCGCCGCCGGGCGCCGCCCGCGCGTGGCGGGCCTCGGGCTGGAGTCCCTCGGCGTTGAGATCGTTCCGGGGCGGGGCGTCCCGGTGGAGGCGACGTGCGCCGTCCCGTCCGAGGCGGGGCGGGTCTGGGCCGCCGGGGACGTCACCGGCGTCGCCCGCACCACCCACGCCGCCCGCTACCAGGCCCGCGTGGTGCTCTCCAACCTGCTCGGGCGGCGCCGGGAGGCCGACTACCGGGCGATCCCCCGGGTCGTGCACACCACGCCGACCGTCTACGCCGTGGGGCTCTCCCCGGCGCGGGCGGGCGAACTCGGCATAGACCTGGTCGCCTCCGGGTACGACCTCGCGGCGACGGCGCGGGCGGCGGTGGACACCGACGACCGCGGCCGTGTCGAACTGTACGCCGACCGCTCACGGGGACTGCTGATCGGCGCCGCCGCGGCCGGGCTCTACGCTGAGGAGTGGATGAGCGAGATCGCGCTGGCCATCCGCGCGGAGACACCGCTGAGCCTGCTCACCGACGTCGTGCACGCGTTCCCGACGTACGGCGAGTCGCTGGAGCCGCCGCTGCGCGACCTGGCCGGACGCCTGTGACGCATGCGTCGAGGAGGAACGCCGCCACCCACCCGCGTACGAAGGCAGGACGTGTGATGAGCCAGACCGACGACCGTGAACAGCCCGTGCCCGACGAGGCGCCCGAGGCCGACACCGCCGAGCAGCGCGCCGACCTCGCCCCCGGCGAGGAGGAGCAGCCCCGCGAGTGGACGGCGCAGCTGCCCTTCGACGCCGACGAGGCCGACGCCGCCGACCAGCGCCGCGAGATCAGCCTGGACGAGGACGACTACCGCTGACCCGGCGCCCGACCCGACACCCAACCCGACACCGACCCGGCACGGACCCGGCACTGACCCGGCGACGGCGCCGGACCCGGGCCGGGAGGGCCGCCGGGGGCGCCCGGCCGCGTTCCCGCGTTCGTCCCTGCGGGCGCTCCGTCGGAAATACACTGACCTGCGTGAAGGAGCCTCTCCCGGGACCGTTGGTGTCGCATGAGGTTACCCGCACGTAGGATGAAGAGATCGTATATAACGCGCCGGGCGATCGTCCCGCCGCGAATCGGTGATCGGAGACTGTGGTGACCGCGACCCCGGATGCCCGCCCCCGCGGCACGCGGCTGCCGCGGCTGGCGCGCCGCAGGCAACTGCTCGGCGCCGCGCAGGAGGTGTTCGTCGCGCAGGGCTACCACGCCGCCGCGATGGACGAGATCGCCGAGCGCGCGGGCGTCAGCAAGCCCGTGCTCTACCAGCACTTCCCGGGCAAGCTTGAGCTGTACCTGGCGCTGCTCGACGAGCACGCCGAGGCGCTGGTGAAGATCGTCCGCGAGGCGCTGGAGTCCACCACCGACAACAAGCTGCGCGTCCAGGCGTGCATGCAGGCGTTCTACGACTTCGTGGCCGGCGACGGCGAGGCGTACCGGCTCGTCTTCGAGTCCGACCTGCGCAACGTGGCGCCCGTCCGCGCCCGCGTCGACCGCGCCAACCAGCAGTGCGCCGAGATGATCGCCCAGGTCATCGCCGAGGACACCGACGCCCCGAGCGACGAGGCGCACCTGCTCGGCATGGGCCTGGTCGGCATGGCCGAGGTCAGCGCCCGCTACTGGCTGTCCCAGCACCGGGCGATCCCCAAGGACACCGCCGAGAAGATCATCGCCCGGCTGGCCTGGCGCGGGATCTCCGGCTTCCCCCGCACCGGCTGACCCCGCCGCCCGCAGACCGCCGCCCGCGGACCGCCGACCTGCCGGTCGCGACTCGTTCGCGGCGGGGTGTGTTCCCGTCCGGTTTCACTCGGGGCGAAGCGGCGCGGCGGCGCGTCCGGCGGTCCGCGTGCCACCATCGAAGGCGTGTCCGCCGGTGGTCGGCGGGACGGGACGGACGGGAGCATCGAGTGCAGGTACGCATCGGCGTGCGGAACGTGCCCAGGGAACTCGTGGTCGACACCGCGCAGTCGGCCGACGACGTCCAGCATGCGCTGGCCGACGCGCTGGCCGCCGAGCGCGGGGTCTTCGTCCTGCAGGACCGCCGGGCCGGACGGATCGTCATCCCCGCCGCCCAGGTCGGCTACCTGGAGATCACCGAGGACGAGCAGCGCAACGTCGGCTTCGGCACACAGTACACCTGACCTGCCAAAACGCCGCGCCAGAGGCTCCGGCTTGACGGTCACCTGACCATCGCTTTGTTTGAACCGGACAGGACGGGCATATCGATCTCCGACCACGGGCCACCGGCCCCACGGAAACGGAATGGATGATCGACATGCTCACGACGATCCTCTGGTTCATCGTCGTCGGTGCCGTCATCGGAGCCCTGGCACGGCTGCTGGTCCCGGGGCGCAACCCGATCGGCATCCTGGCGACCGTCCTCGTCGGCGTCGTCGGCGCCATCCTCGGCGGGGTGATCGCGAACGCGCTCGGCGCCGGCACGCTCATCGCGATCGTCTTCGCCGTCGTGATCGCCGCGCTCGGCGTGGCGGCGCTCACCTCGACGAACGGGCGGCGCGGGAGCGGCCGCGGGCGCGGCCGCGGCTGGCACGGCGGCCGGGCGAAGCGCGGCATCTTCTGACCCACCCCCGGGCGGGCCGTCCAGGCCCGCCCATCGAGACCTCCGGCCTCTCCGCCGGCGGCCCCGGCGGAAGCCCCGCTCCTCGCGAGCGGGGCTTCCCCATGTCCGGAAGTGGCCGTCCGGGACCGGTCCCGCCCACGCTCTCCACGGGACGAATCCGCCCTGATGGAATACAAGAAACCGGGCGAACGTTGGGACCTGTGATCGGCTATTGGTGTATGCAACTGACGGTCGGTACACTGCGTGGCGGAGTGTGACCGCACGCAGCCACAGTGAGTGACTGCTTTCAACCCCTGACTGCGGTCGCCGAGACATTTGATTGACGGCTGGTCCCTTCCGCGCGAGCGCGCGGCCACGAGGACGGCGGGCACGCCAGGACGGCGAGACCCCCGCCGACGGCCGCGCCGCACCCGGGAGCGAGGATCCCGCATATTGGAGGCTGAAAGCCCTGACTACCTTTCGTGAACTCGGGGTCGTCCCCGAGATAGCCGACGCCCTGCAAGCCGAGGGCATCGTCGAAGCGTTCCCCATCCAGGAGCTCGCCCTGCCGATCGCGCTGGGCGGCCACGACATCATCGGCCAGGCCCGCACGGGCACCGGCAAGACACTCGCGTTCGGCGCCGCGCTGCTGCAGCGCATCGAGCACGGCGGCCGCAAGCCGCAGGCGCTCGTCGTCGCGCCGACCCGCGAGCTGGCCCTCCAGGTCACCGACGACCTCCTGGTCGCCGGCGGCAAGCTCGGCACCCGCGTCCTTTCGGTGTACGGGGGCCGGGCCTACGAGCCGCAGATCAGCGCGCTGCGCGAGGGCGTCGACGTCGTCGTCGGCACCCCGGGCCGCCTGCTCGACCTGGTCAAGCAGAAGCACCTGGACCTCTCGCAGGTCGGCGTGCTGGTGCTGGACGAGGCCGACCGCATGCTCGACCTCGGGTTCCTGCCCGACATCGAGCGGATCATCGACCGGATCCCGGCGCAGCGGCAGACGATGCTGTTCTCGGCGACGATGCCGGGCGAGATCGTCTCGCTGTCGCGCCGCTACCTGACCCGGCCCACCAACGTCCGCGCCGAGTCGCACGCCGAGTCCGACGCGACGCCGCAGGTCGTCCAGCACGTCTTCCAGGCCCACCAGATGGACAAGCCGGAGATGGTGGCCCGGCTGCTACAGGCGGAGGGCCGCGGCCTTACCATGGTCTTCTGCCAGACCAAGCGGGCCTGCGACCGGGTGGCCGCCGACCTCGCGCAGCGGGGCTTCGACGCCGCCGCCGTGCACGGCGACCTCGGCCAGAGCCAGCGCGAGCGCGCGCTCCGCGCGTTCCGCAACGGCAAGATCGACGTCCTGGTGGCCACCGACGTGGCGGCCCGCGGGCTCGACGTCGACGACGTCACCCACGTCGTCAACTTCGAGTGCCCCGACAGCGCCGAGACCTACGTGCACCGCATCGGCCGGACCGGCCGCGCGGGCAAGGAGGGCGTCGCCGTCACGCTGGTCGACTGGGCCGACCTCACCCGCTGGAAGCTGATCAACGGCACGCTCGACCTGCCGTTCGCGGCGCCGGAGGAGACCTACTCCACCTCGCCGCACTTCTTCGAGTCCCTCTCGATCCCCGCCGGCACCAAGGGCAAGCTCCCCAAGGAGCACCGCCACGAGCGCGCCGGCCTGGACGCCGAGGAGCTGGAGGACATCGGCGAGACCGGCAAGACCCGCAGCCAGTCCGGCGGACGGGACCGCGACCGCGACCGTGACCGGGAACGTCCCCGTCCGCGCCGCCGCAAGCGCGCCCGCACCCGTGCGGGCCAGCCGGTGGAGGGCCAGCAGGCCAAGGCCCGGTCCGTGCAGGGCCGGTCCGCGACGTCCCAGCCGGTCGCCGCCGAGCCGGGCACGGCCGAGCCGGGCGACAACGTCGTCGACGCTGTGGCCACCGAGCGCAAGCGCAGCCGGAGCCGCCGCCGCACCCGCGCCGGCAAGCCCGCCTCCGGGGTCGGCAACGGCGCCGGCAAGGCGAGCACGGACGAGGCGTCCCAGAGCGCCTGATCATCGCGGCCGCGAGACTTCCGCTCAGTCTCGCGGTTGCGCGTCCCTCAGCGTCAGAGCGGTCCCGGGGTGGTCGGTGATCAGCACGGCCACCCGCGGGTCGCGCAGGAAGCGGCGCATCAGCGGCACGGCGTTCACCGTCCAGATCATGGCGGGGACGCCCGCCCGCGCGCACTGCGCGAGCACCCCGACACGCGCGAACCGGTGGTTGAGCGCCACCATGTCGGCGCCCGCCCGGCGGACGAGCCGCAGCGGCGCGAAGTCGCGCGCGGCGCCCCGCTCCAGCAGCCCCCGCCCCACCGACAGCGCGGTCGGGACGCCGGGGAAGCGCGACTTGATCTCCGCGAGCGAGGCGACCTCCCGCGTCGTGACGACGAATCCCCCCGGCCCGAACGCCTCCAGCGCCAGCTCGACCACCTCGTGCTCGCAGCCGCGTTCCTTGAGGTCGAGATGCCCCCGGGCGCGTCCGGCGATGATCTGCATGGCGTCGGCGACGAGCGGCACGGGACGCGCCGCGAGCTCCTCGATCCGCGCGTAGGGGAGCCGGTTCAGCGGCAGCCCCGCCAGGCGCGCGTCGTGGTGGACGACGAGCCTGCCGTCGCCCGTCCTGCGGATGTCGATCTCGACGTACTCGGCGCCGGACTCCACCGCGTCCTTGAGCCCGGTCAGGCCCGCCTCGTCGCGCCGGTGGGCCGAAACGGCCGGCTTGCGCTCCACCGTCGCGACGTTACCACCGCGTTTTCGCGGGCCCGGCCGGCGCACGCCCATTTAGTATGGTGGCCCTCTGTGAGCACGCCCCGGTTCCTGACCCTGCCCCCCGGTGTTAACCGGACGACCGTCGAGACCTCCCGCGGCGCCTTCGCCGCCCTGGAGGCCCTCCCGGGGTCGGGTGTGACCGAGCGGTACCCCGCCCTCCTGGTGCCCGGCTACACCGGCAGCAAGGAGGACTTCCTCGCCGTCCTGCAGACGCTCGCCGCGTCCGGCCGCCGCGTGCTGGCGATCGACCTGCGCGGCCAGTACGAGTCGGACGGGCCGGAGGACCCCTCCGCCTACGCCCGCGCCGCGCTCGGCGGCGACGTCGCCGCCATCGCCGCGACCCTCGGGCCCGACCCCGTCCACCTGGTCGGGCACTCCTTCGGCGGCCTGGTGGTGCGCGAGGCGATCCTGTCGGAGGAGGTCAGGCCCGCCTCGTCCACGCTGATGAGCTCCGGGCCCGCCGGGGTCACCGGGCAGGCCGCCGCCAAGGCCCGCGCGCTGCGCGACGCGCTCCCCGACCTCGGCATGCCGGCCATCTGGACGATCAGCCTGGAGCCGGAGTACCTGCGCCGCGGCGTCGCCCCCGAGGTCCTCGCGTTCCTCAAGGCCCGCACGCTCGGCAACTCCGAGACGGGCCTGGTCAGGATGGCCCACGAGATCCTCACCGCGCCCGACCGGGTCGACGAGCTCGCCAAGCACGCCGAGGACTCCGGCCTGCGCACGCTCGTCCTGTACGGGGAGGACGACGACGTCTGGGACCCCCGCGCCCAGGCCGCCATGGCCGAGCGGCTGGGCGCCGCGCGGGTCGTGATCCCGAGCGCCGCCCACTCCCCCGCCGTCGAGGCGCCCGAGACGACCGCCGGCGCGCTCCTGGCCTTCTGGGCCGAGGCCGAGCGCAACCACCGCGGCTCCTGACCCCGCGCGGCGGGCCGCCGGAGGGGCGCGAAGGGGTGCGAAGGGGCGCGAAACGGTGGGGAAACGGCGGGTGCCGTTGCATGCCGTCCCATGGATCACGACATCTCAGCAACACGGCCGGACGGGCCGTCCCGGCGGGGCGCGCTCCGGGTTCTGGGCGGTGCCGTCGCCGCCGGGAGCGCGGCCCTGCCGTTCACCGGTGCGGCGGCCCCGGCGAGCGCGGCGGGCGAGCCGGCGGAACAGGTCCCGAAGGGCCTGCGCCCCGGAGGCGAGCTGGACCGGTTCGTCGCCGGCATGGCGGCGAAGGACCAGTTCTCGGGATCGCTGCTGCTGACCCACCGCAGGCGGACGGTGCTGAGCCGCTCCCACGGGATGGCCGACAGGCGGGCCGGGGTCCGCAACGGGCCGGGCACGCGCTTCGCGCTCGCCTCGGTGAGCAAGCTGTTCACCGCGACCGCGATCCACCGGCTCGCGCAGCGGGGCGCGCTGAACTACCACGACACGGTCGGCGCGCACCTCGACGGCTTCCCGGCCGAGATCGCCGACGCGGTGACCGTGCACCACCTGCTCACGCACTCCTCCGGTCTCGGCGACGTCTTCCAGATCCCCGGATTCCCCGAGGAGTCCAGGAAGTGGAACAGCACCGAGGAGGTGCTGGAGGGCGCCGTCGAATTCGTCCGGCGGACCAGGCCCGCCTTCCCGCCCGGGGCCGGGGACCGGTACAGCAACGCCGCCTTCTGCCTGCTCGGGGCGATCGTCGCGGCGGCGTCGGGCCGGCCGTTCTACGACTACATGGCCGAGCACGTCTTCCGGGCGGCGGGCATGCGCGACAGCGCGTTCTTCACCAAGCCCGAATGGCGCGCCGACTCGCGCATGGCGCATCCCTACGCCAAGAAGCCGGGTGGTTCCGAGCGCACCGACAACCTTGAGGACCAGCTCTTCGTCGGGCTCCCGGCCGGTGACTCCTTCGCGACCTGCGCCGACATGGAGCGCTTCGCGCACGCCCTGCTGGACGGCGTCCTCCTGGACGCCGCCCACACCGAGCTGATGCTGGGCCCGAAGCTCCCCCGGCCGCCCCAGCCGAACCCGCCGCGCGGCGCGGCGCCGTCCTCCTCCAGCGTGTTCGCGGGATACGGGCCGGTCACGGCGCTGACGCAGGGGCAGTGGGTGCACGGGCACGGCGGCGGCAGCATGCTCGGCGCGTCCACGTCCCTTGAGTTCTTCCCCGGCAGCGGGTGGGTGGTCGTCGTCCTCAGCAACTACGACGCCGGGACGGTCGAGCCCATCGCCAGGCTCGCCCGGCGGCTCGTCCTCGCCGGGTAGCCGCCCTCGGGCGCGCGGCACCGGGGAACCCGGGCCGGCCCCGCCGATGATTTTCGGCGGGGCCGCTGGTCCACCTGGTCGAACACCCATTGACCGGGAGGAACCCGAGATGACGCTCGACTCGTCCGCGACCACCGTCCAGACCCTCCGCGTGGACGGCGCGCGCCTGCACTACGAGGTGCGGGGGCAGGGGCCGCTCGTGGCGCTCGTCGGCGCGCCCATGGCGGCCGCCGGCTTCGCGGCGCTGGCCGACCTGCTCGCCACCGACCACACCGTCCTCACCACGGACCCGCGCGGCATCGGCCGCAGCCCGGTGGACGACCCGGAGCAGGACTCGACGCCGCCGCTGCGGGCCGCCGACCTCTCCCGGCTGATCGCCGAACTGGACGCCGGGCCCGCCATCGTCCTCGGGTCCAGCGGCGGCGCCTGCACCGCGCTGGCGCTCGCGCAGACGCGTCCCGAGCAGGTCCGCCTGACCATCGCGCACGAGCCGCCGCTGGACGGGCTGCTCGACGACCGGGACGAGCTGCACCGGGCGACGGAGGAGATGATCGCCCGCTACCTGGCGGGGGACGTGATCGGCGCCTGGCGGCTGTTCATGGCCACCGCGGGCATCCGACTGCCCGAGGGGGCGCTGGAGCAGATGTTCGGCGGGGAGCGGGACCCGCAGGCGGTCGCCGACGAGCTGCGCTGGTTCGGGCACGAGCTGCGCGAGACCGTGCACTGGCGGCCCGACGTGGCCGCGCTGCGCGGCACCGAGGTCGTGGTCGGCATCGGCGAGGCCTCGGCGGGGCAGCTGTGCGACCGGACGTCCAGGGCGCTGGCGGAGGCGCTGGACGTCGAGCCCGTGGCGTTCCCCGGCGGCCACACCGGCTTCGCCGAGGATCCCGAGCCGTTCGCGATCCGGCTGCGCGCCGTTCTGGCCGGGATCCGCTGAGGTCCGCCGAGGTCGCCGAGGCCCGGCGGGTCAGTCGCCGCGGGCCGCCGCGTCCACGGCGGCCCAGGGCTCCTTCCGGGGCGCGGCCTCCCGGCCCTCCGGGCAGTGGCGGGCGAAGTCGCACCAGGAGCACAGCGTGCCCGGACGCGGCGGGAACAGCTCGTCGTGCGGCGCGTGGTCGACCGGGAGGGCCTCGCCCCGGCGGGGCTCGGGGACGCGCGCCCGGTACGCCTCGTCGGCGGCCGCGGCCTCCGCGGCGATCTGCTCGGCGCGGCGGATGTGGCGCTGGAGCGACTCGTCGGTGTGCTCCCAGACCGCGACCTCGCCGGAGGGGAGGTGGTGCAGCTCGACCCGGCGGCAGGGGCGGCGCAGCACCCGCGCCGCGGCGACCGCGTAGACGGCGAGGGCGAGCGAGCCGCGCGCGTCGTCGGAGGTGAGGACGTGGCGCCCGGTCTTGTAGTCGACGACGACGAGTTCGGCGCCGCGCGCGTCCAGCCGGTCGATGCGGCCCGACACGGCGATGCGGTCGGTGCGGGTCGCGACCGTGCGCTCGACGCCGAGCGGCTCGTCGGCCGGGTCGAGGGTCGCGGTGTAGCGCTCGGTCATCTCGCGGGCGCGCTCACGCCAGTACGCGGACTGCTCCTCGTCCCGGAACCCCTCGGTCAGCCAGCCGCGCGCGAGCAGGGTGCCGGCGGCCTCGGGGGTCCGCTGGTGCTCGGGGAGCCGCCACCAGGCCGCCAGGGCGTTGTGGACGCTGGAGCCGAGGCTGTTGTGCGCCCACGGCGGGCCCTTCGGCGGCATCGGGCGGTCGAGGTAGGCCATCCGGTAGCGGCGCGGGCAGTCCAGCCAGGTGTTCAGCCGGGACGGCGTGCAGGAGTACAGGCGCCGGGGCATGCCCTCGAAACCCAGCTGCTCGGCCCCCACGCTCGACTTCCCTCAAGATCGGTTCGGAGACGGTCTCGTCGCGGCCCGTCCGCCGCCTCGCGGGCGGACCGTCAGTCGTCGTTCTCCTGCGCCAGCGCGCCCCAGGTCTCCCAGCGGGAGTCCTCCTCGCCGACCGTGGTCTCCTCGCCCTGGCCGGGCAGGACGCGCAGGTCCTTGGGGAGCGGGGTCAGCAGGGCGCCGATGGAGTTGAGCTGCTTGCGCAGGTCGTCGTACACGCCGCCGACCGAGCCCGGACGGCCGCGGTGCAGGGTGTCGCCCGCGAACAGCACGCCGAGCTGCTCGCTCATCACGCTGACGCTGCCCGGCGTGTGGCCGGGGGTGTGCACGATCTCCAGCTGGGCGTCGCCGATCTCGAAGACGCCGCCGTCCTCCAGCCAGATGTCGGGTTCGAGGGCCCGCAGCGCCTTGGCGTCGTCCTCGTCCTCCTCGGCCTTGGCAAGGCGGCCGAAGTAGTCGCGCCACAGCAGCCGGTCGGCGCGGTGCAGGGCGATCGGGGCCCAGTTCTCCTCGTCCTCCTCGCCCGCGGCGGCGACCTCCAGCACCACTTCGAGGCGGTGCTCGTTGCCGTCGGTCAGCAGGACCGCCATGACCTCGCGCTCGCCGACCTCCTTGAGGATGGCCTCGGCGTCGAAGGCGGGGTCGATGACGATGACCTCGTCATCGTCGCCGACGAGGTAGGTGTTGCTTTCGACGTCGTACTCGGTGTCGTCCAGGGTCAGTTTGCCCGACGTCACCACCTGTTCGATGCGTGCGTCCACGCACGCACCCTACCGCGACTGGCGGACCCGGTCGGGCCCCACGGAGATCAGCTTTTCGTACTCCCCCGGCGCGGTCGTCTCGGCGCCGAGCCGGTCGCCGGTCGGCGCGCCGTGGTCGTCGCTGGAGCCGGTGGCGGCGAGCCCGAGGGACGCCGCGACCTCCCGCAGGTGGGCGCGGTCCTCGGGGGCCTGGTCGGGGTGGTCGACCTCGACGCCGCGCAGCCCGGCGGCGGCCAGCCGCTCGATCACCGCGTCGGCGAAGACGTAGCCGCCGCGTCCCGCGCGGGGGTGGGCGAGGACGCAGGCGCCGCCCGCCGCGCCGACGAGCCGGATCGCGCGCTCGGGGTCGAGCGCGTACCGCTCGGCGTAGGCGCGGCCGCCCTGGGCGATCCAGCGGGGGCCGAACGCCTCGTCGGCGGTCTTGATCGCGCCCGCGTCGAGCATGGCGCGGGCGATGTGGGGGCGCCCGACCGCCTCGCCGCGGGCGAGGGCGCGGACCTGCTCCCAGGTGACGTCCACGCCGAGCTCCTGGAGGCGGGCGACCATCGCCTTGGCCCTGACCACTCGGTCATCACGGATGCGGGCGAGTTCGGCGGCCAGTTCCGGCTCGGCCGGGTCGAACAGGTAGCCGAGCATGTGCAGGCTGCGCCCGCCCTCCTGGCAGGACAGCTCCACGCCGGGAACGAGGGCGAGACCGTCCGGCAGGGCGGCGGCGGCCTCGTCCCAGCCGCCGGTGGTGTCGTGGTCGGTCAGCGCGAGGACGTCCAGCCCCTTCACGCGCGCCCGCCGGACGACCTCGGCGGGCGGGCGGGTGCCGTCGGACACGTCGCTGTGGCTGTGGAGATCGATGCGCATGCGCCCCTTTGTACTCGCCCGGGACGGGCGAGGGGGGCTATTCGTCCAGGCGGGGGGTGTGGGCCCCGTAGGGGAGGTCGATCTCCATGCCCGGCTCGCGGAGGTCGAGGAGGTGCTGGCGCTCCACCAGCAGGACGCCCGCCTCGGCCGGCCACAGGACGACCCACAGCCAGTCGCCCATCGCCTCGCCGACGAAGACGGCGCGGTCGGGCAGGTCGCCGACCGCCCACATGGGGACCACCCGCCCCGAGGTGGCCGTCGGGCCGCTGACGTCGAGTTTCACATGCGGGGGGTCGGCGTCGAACCCCTCGCCGGGGTCGCCGCCCTCCAGCCCCGCGTAGTGGGCGCCGAGCCCGATGCCCGGCTCCTCGGCGATCACGACCATGTCGGCCGGGCCGCTGAGCAGCCCGGGACCCGACACGGCGAGGGCGACGGCCCGCGCGCCGCTGCGCTCGTCCCCCACGGTGGTGAACCCGGTGACGAGCCATCCCAGCGGAAGAGGCCAGGGCGTCCAGACGGGGACCCGCGCGTCGCGGACGACGGCGGCGAGCCCGTCGGGGCCCGGACGTTTGGACGGCTGCCTGGGCAGCACCGCGCCGTCCGCGCCGCAGCTCCAGTCGCTCGACCAGAGGCCCGGCGCGTGCAGTGGGCCCGCGCAGCGCGGACATGTGGGCTCCGCCCTCACGGTTACCCACCCTGCGCGGCTCTCCCCCGTTCCGTCAAGTTCCGCCGGGTACCCGTCCGGGAAAGGGGCGACAAAGCGGGCCGCACGAACCGGCAACGCGCCGCTTCGGCGCGGACGGGCTAGGCGGCGAACTCCGGGCCCGGCGAGCCGCCGACCCGCGCGGGCGCGGGCGGCGCGTCCGGGCCGGGCTCCTCCCGGGTCTCGGCGGTGAGTGTCTGGATCCGCATGCGCCGCGCCAGCAACACCACGGCCAGCGCGTACAGGACCATCGGGACGATGTCGGCCAGGACGTACTCCCAGCGCACGCCCCCCTGCTCGATGTCGAGCTTCCCGACCGCCGCCGGGAAGAGGAACGCCATCAGGTTGTTGAAGACGTGCAGCGCGATGCCCGACTCCAGCCCGCCCGTGCGCACCGCGAGCCAGGCCGCGAGCGCGCCGAAGAAGAAGATGTCGAGGACGCCCCAGCCGGTGTAGCCGTGCCCGGCGGTGAACAGGGCCGCCCCGACGACGATCCCCGGCCAGGGGGTGCGCAGGACGGCGCTGCACGCCCGCCCGACGCGTCCGCGCAGGGTCTCCAGCGTGCAGGCGCCGACGGCCTGGAGCAGCCAGCCCCGGAAGACGTACTCCTCGGCCGCCGACTGGAACGGCACCAGCAGGATGATCACGATCGCGGGCGCGAGGAAGTCCCCCCAGCCGACCCAGTGCTCGTCGGAGCCCGAGTCGTCGCCCACCAGCGTGCTCGCGATCATCGACGACCCGTAGGACACCACGCAGAACAGCGCGGCCAGGCCGCAGCAGGCGAGCAGCCAGCGCCAGCGCAGCCGGCCGGCGACCGAGGACAGCGTGCCCGGCCGCCGCCGCTGCACCACCCACGCCGCGAGGAAACCCACCGGCAGGAACACCGCGAGCATGCCCAGGTCGAACGCGAGGTCCGCGGTCGCGTCCCCGAAGATCGAGTCGGAGGCGGAGTCGTCCATGGCGTCGCCGGTCGCCGCCAGCCGGACGATCAAGCCGATGATCATCAGGCCGATGGCCAGGCCGAAGCCGAGCCCGAGGATGCCGAGCGTGCCGGCCAGCGGCCGCCACCAGCGGTGCGCCGCCGTCCGCGCCATCCGGTGGAAGGGGGTGCCGGGCGGCGGGTCCACCGCCCAGGGCGGCTTCGGCGCCGGAGCCGCCCCGTAGCCGGGATAGGCGTATCCGGGCTGCGGATACCCAGGCTGCGGATACCCAGGCTGCGGATACCCAGGCTGCGGGTATCCGGGGTGGCCGTACTGGCCCTGGTACTGGCCGGGCTGCGGCCAACCCGGGTGCGCCTGGGGCGGAGGCGGCGCGGGGGACGTGGCGGGTGGCAGGGGCCGCTCGCCCGTCGGTTCCGGGTCGAGCGGGGCCCAGCCGTGCGCGTCCCCGGATTCCGCCACGTGTAGTCCCCCTCCACGGTGTGTGGGACGAATCGTACGTGCCCGCGCGCCGTCCCCGTCCGTGACCGAGCCCGTGCTCAGGCCCGTGTCAGCAGGTGGCGGCCCGCGTCAGTCGGCGGGCGGCTCGAAGCGCTTGGTGCGGGGCAGCCCGGCCGCGCGCCCCTTCGCCGCGATGACCAGCGCCATCTTCCGGGACGCCTCGTCGATCATCTCGTCGCCGAGGGTGGCGGCGCCGCGTCCCTCGACCTTGGTGGCGTGCTCGTAGGCGTCCAGGATCAGCTCGGCGTGGTCGTAGTCGTCCTGGGACGGGGAGAACACCGCGTTCCCGGCCTCGATCTGGGACGGGTGCAGCACCCACTTCCCGTCGAAGCCGAGGGCGGCGGCGCGCTCGGCGACGCGGGTGAAGGCGTCCACGTCCCGGATGTTGAAGTACGGCCCGTCGATGGCCTGGAGGTCGTGCGCGCGGGCCGCCATCAGGATCCGCATGAAGATGTAGTGGTAGGCGTCGCCCTCGGTGTAGCCGGGGGGCTGCTCCCCGACCACCAGCGTCTTCATGTTGATCGAGGCCATCAGGTCGCCGGGGCCGAGCACCAGCGACTCCAGCCGGGGCGAGGCCGCGGCGATCGCGTCGATCCCGACCATGGCGCGCGCGTCCTCGATCTGCGCCTCGATGCCGATCCGGCCGACCTCGTAGCCCATCGCCCGCTCGATCTGGGTGAGCAGCCGGTCGAGCCACTGGACGTGGGACGCGTCGCTCGCCTTCGGCAGCATGATGGCGTCCAGCTCGGCGCCCGCGCCCTCGACGACCTCGATCACGTCCCGGTACGCCCAGGGCGTCTCCAGGTCGTTGATCCGCACCACGCGGACCTTGCCGCCCCAGCCGCCCTCGTTGAGCGCCGCGACGACCTGGGCGCGGGCCCCCTCCTTGGCGGACGCCGCCACCGCGTCCTCCAGATCGAGGAGGACCTCGTCCGCCGGGAGGTCGCGTGCCTTCTCGATGAATCGGGGGTTGCTGCTGGGTACGGCCAGGGTGGTTCGTCGCGAGCGCATGCGCCGGATGGTATCGACCGGGTGTGAGACGCTTTTCGCATGGGTGACCTCAACGTGGCTCTGGTAGAGGAGGCGGCCAAGAAATCGGGGCTGCTGTGGCTGGACCTTCCCGGCCTGCCGCAGCCCCGGGCCGCCTGGCACGTGTGGCACGAGGGCTCGGCCTACGTGCTGACGGGCGGGGACGGCGAGCAGCCCCTCCCCGGCCTCCCGGACGCGGCCCGGGTGACCGTGATCGTGCGCAGCAAGGACAAGGGCGGCCGGCTGGTCTCCTTCTTCGCCGCGTGCGCGCCGGTCGAGCCCGGGACGCCGCTGTGGGACGCCGTCGCCCCGCTGCTGGCCAAGGACCGGCTCAACGCGCCGAGCCACGAGGGCCAGGTGGAGCGCTGGGCGACCGAGTCGTGGATCGTCCGGCTGACCCCGGTCGAGGACGCGGCGGCCGAGGCGCCGGAGGCGTACGCGAGCGTCCGCCCGGTGCCGACGCCGGCGACGACGGCGGGCGCGCCGCCGCGCATGGTCGGCGGCAAGCGCCGCCGCGTCGACCGCTGAACCCCGCCTGGATCGGCCCTGGATCGCCCTAGATCGGCAGTTCGCGGCCCGCCGCGACCGCCTGGAGCTTGTCGGGGTTGGAGACGATGTGGATCGCCTCCACCCGGCCGTCCGCGCCGAGCGCGACGACGAACGCGGTGATCGGGCCGTCCGGGCCGTCGACGACGAGGCCGGGCTCGCCGTTGAGCCGGACGCGCCGCGGCCGCATGTCGTCCCACTCGACGCCCGCGTAGGGCACGCCCGAGACCGCCGTGAGCCAGCGCCCGACCTTGTCGGCGCCGTGGATGACGCGCCGCGCGGCCTGGACCTTGCCACCGCCGTCCGTCCACAGCGCCACGTCGGGCGCGAGGACCTCCATCAGCCGGTTGATGTCGCCGCCGAGCACCGCGTCGAAGAACCGGTCGGTCGCGGCGCGCCGCTCGGCGCCGCCCGCCTCGAAGCGGGGGCGGCGCGCCTCGACGTGCTTGCGGGCGCGGGTGCCGAGTTGGCGCACCGAGGACTCCGACCGGTCGATCGCCTTCCCGATCTCGGCGTAGGGGTAGCCGAAGACCTCCTTGAGCACGAACACCGCCCGCTCCAGCGGGCTCAGCGTCTCCAGGACGACGAGCATCGCCATCGACACCGACTCCGACATCTCGGTGGCCTCGGCGATGTCCGGGGAGGTCAGGATCGGCTCGGGCAGCCACGGCCCGACGTAGGTCTCGCGCTGCGCCCGCGCCGAGCGCAGCCGGTCCAGCGCGATGTTGGTGGTGATCCGGACGAGGTAGGCCTTGGGGTCGGCGACGTCCCCGCGGTCCCCGGCCGACCAGCGCAGCCACGCGTCCTGGACGGCGTCCTCGGCGTCGGCCGCGGTGCCGAGCATCCGGTAGGCCACGGCGAACAGCAGGTTCCGGTGCTCCTCGAAAGGGTCCTGCGCCGACTCGCTCACAAAGCACGAGTCTGCCCGAGCGTCCGCGCCGTGCTCGAAGGGGGTGCGCGCCATGGGTGCCTCCGTCCGCACGGGGTCGCCCGCCCCGCGGCCCGTCCCGCCGCCGGCCCCGGGGCGCCCCCGCCCTGTCTCCGCCCGTCACCATGAGGACGAGGCGCGCCGCCGCAATGTGACACCAATGTGACACCGGCCCCGGCGAGGGGCCGCGCGCGGCGCGTCCGCCGCCTCGGATGAGCTGCAAGATCACGGGTAGTGTCCTGCCCATGAGCGGATCTCCGGGCCGGGTGTTCATCGCCCGCCTCGCCGGGATAGCGGTGTTCGACCCCGCCGGCGACCAGGTCGGCCGGGTCCGCGACGTGGTGGTCGCGCTGCGCCTCGCGCCCCGCCCGCCCCGCGTGCTCGGGCTGGTCGTGGAGGTGGGGCCGCGCCGCCCGGTGTTCCTGCCGATCACCCGGGTCACGGTGGTCGAGGCCGACGCGATCGTCTTCGACGGCAGGCTGAACATGCGCCGCTTCCACAAGCGCGAGTCCGAGACGCTCGTGATCGCCGAGATGCTGGACCGCACGGTCCGCTTCCGCGCCTCCGGCGAGCCCGTCTCCGTCGTGGACGTGGCGATGGAGCCGACCCGCACCCGGGACTGGCTGATCGGCAAGGTCGCCGTCAACCGGGGCCGCAGGGGCGGGCGCGGGCGCGGCCTGCGGCGCCGGGGCGAGAGCCTGGTCGTGGACTTCGACGCCGTCGAGGGCTTCTCCGCCGTCGAGCACGGCCAGGGCGCGGCCGGGCTGATCGCCGCGTTCGAGCGGATGAAGCCCGCCGACCTCGCGGGCATCGTCCACGAGCTGCCGGAGAAGCGCCGCACCGAGGTCGCGGTCGCGCTGGACGACGAGCGCCTCGCCGACGTCCTTGAGGAGCTGCCCGAGGACGACCAGGTCGAGATCCTCGGCAAGCTGGAGGACGACCGGGCCGCCGACGTCCTGGAGGCGATGGGCCCCGACGACGCCGCCGACCTGCTCGGCGAGCTGCCGACCGAGCAGCGCGAGCGGCTGCTGACGCTGATGGAGCCGCGCGACGCGGCGCCCGTCCGGCGGCTGCTGACCTACGCCGACGACTCGGCGGGCGGGCTGATGACCACCGACCCGGTGATCGTCGCGCCGGACGCGACCGTCGCCGAGGCGCTCGCGCAGATCCGCAACCCCGACCTGAACCCGGCGCTGGCCGCGCAGGTGTATGTGTGCCGGCCGCCGACCGCGACGCCGACCGGCCGCTACCTCGGCACCGTGCACTTCCAGCGGCTGCTGCGCGAGCCGCCGCCGACGCTGGTCAGCGGCATCGTCGACGCCGAGCTGGACCCGCTGCGCCCGACGATGTCGCTGGCGGCGGTCGCGATGTTCCTGGCCACCTACAACCTGGTCGCGGGCGCGGTCGTGGACGAGGACGGGCACCTGCTCGGCTCGGTGACGATCGACGACGTCCTCGACCACCTCCTGCCCGAGGACTGGCGGGAGACCGTGATGGACGCGAGCGCCGAGGCGCCCTCCGATCCGGAGGAGGAGGCCCTGCGGGGCGGCGAGGGGACGAGATGACCACACGCGAGATGAGCACCCGGCTGGACCAGCCCCGCGAGATCCGGCGGACGCTGCTGCCGCGGCCCCACTACGACCCGGAGTCGTTCGGGCGGCTGTCGGAGCGGATCGCCCGGTTCCTCGGCACCGCCCGGTTCCTGGTCTACATGACGGTGTTCGTGGCCGTGTGGATCGTCTGGAACCTGGTGGTGCCGCCCGCGCTGCGGTTCGACCCGTACCCGTTCATCTTCCTGACGCTGATGCTGTCGCTCCAGGCGTCCTACGCGGCGCCGCTGATCCTGCTGGCCCAGAACCGGCAGGACGACCGCGACCGCGTCCAGTACGAGCAGGACCGCGCCCGCAACGAGCGGACGATCGCCGACACCGAGTACCTCACCCGGGAGATCGCCGGGCTGCGGGTGGCGCTGAACGAGGTCGTGACCCGCGACTTCCTCCGGTCGGAGTTGCAGCAGATGCTCAAGGAGCGGGACGCGCGCTGACCCCCTCCCGGGGGAAGGAGGCCGCCGCGTCAACGGACTCGTCAACGGCCTCGTCAACGGACTCGGCGGCGGACCCGTCGACGGGCTCGTCGGCGAGCTTGCCGAGCAGGTGGCCGAACAGGCGCAGGTCGTCGTCGTCCAGGCGGCTGAGGACGTGGTCGCGGACGCCGCGCCGGTAGGTGGGGGCGGCCTCCTCCAGCCGCGCCCGGCCCGTCGGGGTCAGGGCCGCGTACAGGCCGCGCGCGTCGCTCGGGCACGTCTGCCGGGCGACCAGGCCCTCCCGCTCCAGCCGGTCGACCAGCCGGGTCAGCCCGCTGCGCGACAGCAGCACCCGGTCGGCGAGGTCGTTCATGCGCAGCCGCCCGCACGGCGCCTCACCGAGGTGGGTGAGCACGTCGTAGAAGGCCAGCGGCAGGTCGTGCTCGGCCAGCAGGTCGGCCTGGAGGCGGCGGGAGATCCGCACCTGGGCGCGCAGCATCGTCCGCCAGACCGCCGGCTCGGCGGCCGGGGCCGGACCGGCGGCGTCGCCGGCCGCGTGCCCGGACGGACGGCCGGGCGCGGGCGCCCGTTCCTCGGCCTGGACGGGGATGTCCGCGACGGGGCTGTGCTGGGTGGTCACCCGTCGATCGTACGGCGGGCGGGCGCGGGGTGAGAGACCCGGCACCCGGATTGGCGGGCACGGCCACCGAGTTCATACCATGGGGACATGGCCTCCCAGTTGACGACCGAGCGGGTGACCGAGGCTCTCGCCACGGTGAACGACCCCGAGATCCGCAAGCCGATCACCGAGCTCGACATGGTCAGGAACATCGACATCGACGCGGGCGGCGGCGTCCGCGTCGGGATCTACCTGACCGTGGCCGGATGTCCCATGCGGGACACCATCACCAAGAACGTCACCGAGGCCGTCTCCCGGCTGGAGGGCGTCGCCTCCGTCCAGGTGGAGCTGGACGTGATGAGCGAGGAGCAGCGCAAGGACCTCCAGACCAAGCTGCGCGGCGGGCAGCCCGCCAAGGAGATCCCCTTCGCCAAGCCGAACTCGCTGACCAAGGTGTACGCGGTCGCGAGCGGCAAGGGCGGCGTGGGCAAGTCGTCGGTCACCGTGAACCTGGCCGCGGCCCTCGCCGCGCAGGGCCGCAAGGTCGGCGTCGTGGACGCCGACATCTACGGCCACTCGGTGCCGCGCATGCTCGGCGTCGAGCACCCGCCGACCAAGGTCGAGGACATGATCATGCCGCCGACCGCGCATGACGTGAAGGTGATCTCGGTGGGCATGTTCACCGCCGGGAACCAGCCGGTGGTGTGGCGGGGCCCGATGCTGCACCGCGCGCTCCAGCAGTTCCTCACCGACGTCTACTGGGGCGACCTCGACATCCTGCTGATGGACCTGCCGCCCGGCACCGGCGACATCGCGATCTCGGTGGCGCAGCTGCTGCCCTCGGCCGAGATCCTGGTCGTCACCACCCCGCAGCAGGCCGCCGCCGAGGTCGCCGAGCGGGCCGGGGCGATCGCCGCGCAGACGCACCAGCAGGTCGTCGGTGTGATCGAGAACATGTCCTACCTGGCGTGCCCGCACTGCGGCGAGCGGCAGGACATCTTCGGCGTCGGCGGCGGCCAGACCGTCGCGGACGCGCTGACGGCGACGCTCGGCACCCGCGTCCCGCTGCTCGGCCAGGTCCAGATCGACCCGAGGCTGCGCGAGGGCGGCGACAGCGGTGTGCCGCTGGTGCTCGCCGACCCCGACGCGGGCGCCGCCAAGGAGCTGCGCACGATCGCCGAGCAGCTCTCCGGGCGCAGCCGGGGGCTGGCCGGCATGTCGCTGGGCATCTCCCCGAAGGGCCGCTGACCCCGGGCCCTCTACCCGGGCCGTCCACCCGGGGCCACCGGGGCCGCGGTCAGGTGGCCTCGGGGTCGAAGGGCGGCCGTTCGTCGTAGGCGAGGCCGCCCGCGGTCGCGTAGGACGGGTCCTCGCCGTTGACCAGGCCGCCGTTCGCGCTGGCGTAGGCGTCGTCGTCCTCGTCCTCCAGCAGGTGCTTGCGGACGAACGTCTTCGGGTTCAGGTCGTTGAGGTCGAAGTCCTTGAACTCCGGCCCGAGGCCCTCCTGGAGGTCCGCCTTCGCGGAGTTGGCCATCTGGCGGAACTGCCGCAGCATCCGTCCCGCCTGCCCGGCGGCCTGGGGCAGCTTGTCGCCGAAGATGACCAGCGCGAGCACGACGAGCACCGCCATCTCGCCGATACCGACGTCGAACAACCCGTCCTCCAGCAGCCAAAGGGACCGGCCCTGCGCGGACCGGTCCCCCCAGCGTATCCCGTATCGGATGAACCGGATCTGAACATCCGTGCCGCCTTCTGGGCGGCGCGTGCCCTGATCGACGCGGCCCGATCGGAGCGTGCCTCAGTCGGAACCGAGGGTGATCTCCACGGTGCTCTCCTTGCCCGTCCGCCGGAAGGTCACCTTCACCCGGTCGCCCGGCGCGCGGCTGCGGATCTGGGCGATCAGGTCGGTGGCGTCCTCGATGGGCTTGCCGTCCAGCGCGGTGATCACGTCGCCGGGCTTCAGGCCCGCCTTGTCGGCCGGGCCGTTCTTGGTGACCGGGGCCTGGCCGTTGACCGGCTGCGGCAGGATCCTGGCGCCGCCCTGCTGGTAGCGCGGGTCGGGCAGCACGCCCAGCTTGGCCTGCTTGACGGTGCCGGTCCGGATGATCTCCTCGGCGACCCGCTTGCCCTGGTTGATCGGGATCGCGAAGCCGAGGCCGATGCTGCCGCCCTGGCCCTCGCCGCCCATCGACTGGCCGCCGACGGTCGCGATCGCGGTGTTGATGCCGATCACGCGTCCCTTGGCGTCCACCAGCGGGCCGCCGGAGTTGCCGGGGTTGATCGCCGCGTCGGTCTGGATGGCGTTGAGGTAGGACGCGTCGGCGCCGCCCTCGCCCTGCGTGGGCACCGCGCGGTTCAGGGAGCTGACGATGCCGGTGGTGACCGAGCCCTGGAGGCCGAGCGGCGAGCCGATCGCGATCACCGGGTCGCCGACCGCGATCGCGGCGGAGTCGCCGACCTGGAGCGCGGGCAGCGAGTGCTGGCCCTCGGGCTTGAGCACCGCGACGTCCGAGCTCGGGTCGGCGCCCTTGACGGTCGCCGACAGCGTCTTCTTGTCGTTGAAGACGATCTGGATCTGGCCGCCGTTGCCGCCGCCCGCGACCACGTGGTTGTTGGTGACGACGTAGCCGCCGTTGACGATGAACCCGGTGCCGCCGACCTCGCCCTGCGAGGACTGCACGCGGATCATGACCACGCTCGGCAGCACGCGCTGCGCGACCCCGGCCACCGAGTCCGGCGGGCGGTTCTGCACCTTGGTGTCGCCGCCGCCGCTGCCGCCGCCGAGGCTCACCGAGCCGCCGTCGTCGCCGTCGTCGGTCGCCATGACCCCGATCCCGGCGCCGACGGCACCGGCCACCAGGGCCACGATCAGCGCGACGACGGCCAGCAGGCCGAGGCCGGGGCCCCGCCCCGACGAGGACGGCATCGCCGGCACCGGCGCCCAGTTCGGGCCGGTGCCGGGCGGGCCGCCGAAGCCGCCCATCGGGCGCGGGCCGCCCGGAGGCGGCGGGCCCATCGGCGCGGGCGGCGGGCCCATCGGCGGGCCGCCCGGGGGCGGGCCGCCGACCGGCGGCGGGGGCCCCTGGTGGGACTGCCATCCCCCGTACGGCGGCGGGCCGCCCTGGGCGCGGGGGTCGTGGGCGCGCGGGTCCTGGTGGTGCGGGACGAACCCGGGCCGCGGACGGGACTCGGGGCCCTCCATCAGCGGCTTGTCGAGCGGGACGGGCGGCGGCTGCGGCATGTCGCGCGGCGGCGCGTCCTGGACCGGGACCTCCTGGAGGCCCAGCTCGCGCGGGGGCGTGTCGTGCAGCTCCCGCATCGGCATGTCCATCGGGGTGTCGCGCGCGGGCGAGGTCTCCCGCCCGCCGCCGAGCGGGGCGTCGGGCGGCACGAAGCCGCCCGCCACCAGCCGGTCGCCGTTGTCGTCCTGCGGACGGTCGTCCTGCGGGAGGTCGTCCTGCGGACGGTCGTCGTGGAGCCGGCCGTCCTCGGGCCGGTCGTCCTCGGGACCGGTGCTCCAGCGGCGGCCCTCGCCCGGCCCGGCGCCCTGCGGTGCGGCCCCGGCCGCCGACTGCCCCAGGGGGAGCTCCTGGTCGGCGACCGTCTCGGGGGGAGCGGGCGCCTCCTGCCGTTCAGGCTCGTCGCCGGGGACGGTGTCCTCGTCCTCCGGCCGCGCCTCGCCCGGCCCGCGGTTGTCTTCCGTCATCCCCATCTCCTACCGAGCATGGTTCTCTTCATCCGCGCTCATCGTGCCCCGCCGCGCATGTGGCGAGCATAAGACCTTCCGTGACCGCCGGGCGAACCGCGGCACCCCCCTCAGCCGAAGGGATTGGCGGCCGAACCGAGGCGCCGGGCGCCGCGCGCGAGCCGCGTCCAGAACGGGACGCCGCCGCGCGGCAGGTCGAGGGCGACGGCCTCGGCGGTGCTCTGCGGCACGTCCGTCAGCACCGTCGAGACGTACCCGTTCCCCGAGGAGATCGCCCAGCGGCGCAGCGCCTCGCGGCGGTACACCGTCCGGCCCCGGCGCACGGTCTTCTGCCAGCCGGGCAGGCGCGCCTCGTCCAGGCTGCCGCGCTGGACGAAGACGGAGACGGCGGCGAGCCCGTCGGAGTAGCTGAGGTGGACGGTCGCGCCGTCGCTGCGCGCGTCGTAGAGCGTGAGCCTGCCCGGCAGGTCCTTCGGGATGGGCCAGCCCTCCGAGCGGAGCCGGGCGAGGCGCGCCCCGTCCAGCCGCTCCCCCCACGGGGCGAGCGCGGCCGCCTGGGCGTCCACCATGTCCGGGTCGGGGCGGTCGGCGCCCCGGGCGGGCGGCGCGGGGCGCAGCGTGATCCTCGGGCCCGCGGCGGGGACGTCCAGATCGATCTCGGTGAACCCGGTCGCGACGACGCGCCGCCCGGTGGCGTCGATCAGCTCCCGGTACAGCATCAGCCCGGTCTCGGAGTCGATCCAGAACCGCCCGGCGGTGCCGCCGCCGGGCCGGCGGGCCTCGACGACGTGGGCGGCGCGTCCGCAGGCGCGCGCGTCCGCCACGCGGGACACCGAGTAGTTGCGGGCCAGCAGCCCGAGCGTCGCGGCGACGATCCCGGCGCTCTCGTCGGCGGCCGAGTCGGGGCGGTAGCCCTCCGCGCCCGAGGAGGCCCGGTACCGGACGCCCTCGCCCGGCCGGTGCGTCACCGCGACCTCCGCCGTCGCGGAGCGGCCGCGGTTCCAGGTGGTGAGGAAGCGCCGCCCCTCGTAGGGGACGCGGCGCGCGGCGTCGGCGGCGGCGCGCAGCAGGCCGACCGCGCCGGGGTCGCTGCGGACGCCGCGGGCGGGCCCGGCGTCACCGGTCACCGTGCCGGCGAACGCGAGCGCCCCCGCCAGCCCACCGGCCACCAGGGCGCGGCGTCGCGCCCGGCCGGTGCCGGTGTAGCGGGTCACGGCCCAGGCGAGGTCTGGATCTGGTTGACCGGGTCGGTGAGCGGGTCGGTCATCGGCGTGTCACCGGAGGTCAGCGCGTGCTCGACGGCGAACCGGTCGAAGGCGGGGGTGACGGCGGGCGCCTCCTGGCGTCCGCCGGCGGCGTAGGACGCGGCGCCGAGCCCGAGGAACAGGGTGGCGGCGCCCACGACCAGGTAGCGGCGCTGATGGCGGCGCAGGGCGCCGGAGCCCGCCGAGGCGACGGCGCGGCCCGCCGGGCGGTTGTCGCGCGGACGGCCCGGCCCGGCCCCGCGCACGGGCTGCCGCATCGGCCGCGTGGACTGGCCGCCGAGCGTCCCGGGGTGAGCGGGGCGCGTGCCGGACGCGTCGTCCGGCGCGGCGGGCGCGGCGGGTTCGGCCAGCGAGCGCAGCCGGGTCAGGAAGTCATCGGTGGGAAGGTCGTCGGCGCCGTCGGAGGCGGGCAGCCGGGACAGTCCCCGCAGGCGGCCCTTGATCTGCCGCAGCTCGTCGGCCTCGGCGCGGCACCGCGCGCAGCCCGCGAGGTGGGCGAGCGCCCTGTCGCGCTCCTCGTGCCCGAGCTCTCCGTCGACCAGAGCGGTCAGTCGCTCCCCCAGGCAGCTCACACGGCCTCCCCGCGTGAGGACGGCCCCCGCCCCCCGGCAAAGGCCGCGCTGATGCCCTCGCTCCGCTCCGTCATGACGCCTCTCGTGGTTTTCCGTGGATGCGCGCGCGGTTCCCCGCCCGCGCGCGGGTCGCCTGCTTACACGCCCTCCGGCCGCGGCAGGGCTTGCGCGCCCTCCGCCGCGAGCACCTGGTAGCCGCCCGCGTGTATCCCCGCGGCAGCGGCCTCCTCAGCCTTTCCCGCCTGGAACTCGTTCCTCGTCCCAGGGCTGTGCACCCCGGCCGCTACCGCGGCCTCCCCGGCCTTACCGGCCTGGAACTCGTTCCTCGTCCCAGGGCGGCGGCGCGTCGGGGCCCTGTGCTCCAGGGCGGCGCGCAGCTGGGCGCGGCCGCGGTGGATCCGGCTGCGGACGGTGCCGAGCTTGACGCCGAGCGTCGCCGAGATCTCCTCATACGAGAGGCCCTCGATGTCGCACAGCACCACGGCCGCCCGGTACTCGGGGGCCAGGGCGTCGAGCGCGGCCTGGACGTCGGCGTCGAAGTTGGTGTCGTCGAACGCCTGCGCCGGGGTGGGCTCGCGGCCCTGGAGGCGCTCGGCGGCGTCGTCGGCGAGTCCCTCGAAGCGGATGCGCTGGCGGCGCCGCGCCATGTCGAGGAAGAGGTTCGTGGTGATCCGGTGCAGCCACCCCTCGAACGTGCCCGGGGTGTAGTTCGACAAAGAGCGGAACACGCGGACGAAGACCTCCTGGGTGAGGTCCTCGGCGTCGTGCTGGTTTCCGGTGAGGCGGTAGGCGAGCCGGTAGACGCGCGCGGAATGCTCGCGCACGACCTCGTCCCAGGACGGCGGCGCCCATTCGGCCTCGGGGGCGTTCTCCCGTGTGCGCGCGGCGCTTCCCAACCCCTGCCTGGGGCCGACCCCCACAGCGCCTCTAAAACTCAGTGCTGCGACTCCCATGGTGCCGGGCTGTTCCTCTCTCGTGAGCCAAGGTCTCGCCTTGGAACGGCACGGTCTCGCCTGGGCTGGGGCGGTTCTGAACCGACTCGGTACTACGACTCGGCTCATCGGGGTGATGTGCTCCGTCGCTGGTTAGAACGCGCTGACACTCCAGATGGTTCCCTGTCAGCGATATGGTCTTTCCAGCATGAGCCAGGCGGGGGTCCCGCGAGGAGGCAGCCATCGACGCCATTCAGGCCACCCTGGCCTACGTGGAGGAATTCCTCCCCGAAGACGAGCCGCTCGTGGCCGCCCGGCGCCGCGGCGAGGAGATCGGCGCGACGCCGATCAGCCCGGCGGGCGGCGCCGCGCTGCGCTTCGTGGCGACCCTCATCGGCGCCCGGACGGTCGTGGAGGTCGGCTCCGGCTGCGGCGTCTCCGGCGTCTGGCTCCTGCGCGGCATGGCCAAGGACGCGGTGCTGACGAGCGTGGACGTCGAGCCCGAGCACCAGCGCCTGGCCAAGCTCGCCTACCGGGAGGCCGGGCTCGGCTCGTCCCGCACCCGGATGATCATCGGACGGGCGCTGGAGGTGCTGCCGAGGCTCACCGACGGCGCCTACGACATGGTGTTCTGCGACGCGGTGAAGCAGGAGTACCCCGAGTACCTGACGGCGGCGCTGCGGCTGCTGCGTCCCGGCGGCGTCGTCGCGTTCGACAACGCGCTGTGGGAGAACCAGGTCGCCGACCCCTCCCGCCGCGACCCCGAGACCGAGGCGATCCGCGAGGTGCACCGCTCGATCCGCGAGGACGAGCGGCTCGTCCCGCTGCTGATCCCGGTGGGCGACGGCCTGCTGTGCGCGGTGAAGACGGACTAGCGCCCCGCGAGGTGTTCGCGGTGCGGAACCGGGTCACCTGGGCGGGGGCGCGGCTGGCCATCGCATTGGTGATCTTGTTCCTGGCCTCGGCGGGGTTCGTGGCGGGCGCGGTGATGCGCGGCCTGACGGTGGGCAGCGCGGTGTTCCTGCTGCTCGGAGTGGCCGGGATCACGCTGTTCGGCGCGGGTCTGGCGGTCTCGGCCGGCGGGATGCTGGCGCGGCGCCCCGTCCTGGAGATGGACGCGGACGGGCTGCGGCGGCCGGCGCGGTGGCCGCTGCCCCGGCGCGGTGAGCGCGTACTGCCCTGGGCGGACGTGGCGGCGATCGCGGCGGTGCGGCGGGTGACCTCGCGGGGCCGCGAGCTGGACTACCTGGTGTTCCTGCCGACGGCGGAGCTGGCCGAACTGGCGCGCACGGCGGAGCGGCCACGGCTGGTCGCGCTGACGCTGCGGGACGTCCCGGCGACGGCGGAGGCCGCCGCGTGGTGCTTCGCGGTCGAGCCGGGCTGGGACGTGCCGCTCCCGGGCGTCGTCGAGGAGGCGGGGCGGCGCCGTCCCGTGCCGCTGATCGACCGCAGGACCCGCTGACCCGTCAGGCCGCGGTCAGCCAGTCCAGCAGGAGGCGGGCGCCGAAGCCGGTGGCGCCCCGGGTGAGCTCGGCGTCCTCGGAGGTGGACCGGCCGGGGCCCGCGATGTCCAGATGCGCCCAGGCTCGGTCGCCGACGAACTCGCGCAGGAACAGCGCCGCGGTGATCGCTCCCGCACCGTAGCCGCCGCGCCCGATGTTGTTGATGTCGGCGACGTCGGAGTCGATCGCGACCCGGTAGTCCTCGACGAGCGGGAGCCGCCACAGCGGCTCGCCCGCCGCGGCGCCGGCCCCGGTGAGGGCGGCGGCCAGGGCGTCGTCGGCGGTGAACAGGGCGCCGGTGCGCAGGCCGAGGGCGACCTTGGCCGCGCCGGTGAGCGTCGCCACGTCGACGATGACGTCGGGGTCGAGTTCGGCGTCGGCGTAGGCGAGCGCGTCGGCGAGGACGAGGCGCCCCTCGGCGTCGGTGTTGAGCACCTCGGAGGTCTTCCCGCCGAAGTGGGTGATGACGTCGCTCGGCCGCATCGACGACCCGGAGGGCATGTTCTCGGCCGCCGCGACCAGCCCGGTGACCCGCGCGCGGACGCCGAGGCCGCGCAGGGCGGCCATGACGGCGATGACCACGCCGCCGCCCGCCATGTCGGTCTTCATCGTCTTCATGTTGTCGTTCGGCTTCAGCGACAGGCCGCCGCTGTCGAACGTGATGCCCTTGCCGACGAGGACGACGTGCCGCTCGGGGGTCCCGGCCGGCTCGTAGGACAGCTCGATCAGCCGGGGCGGCCGGACCGATCCGGAGCCGACGGCCAGCAGCCCGCCGAAGCCGCCCTCGACCAGCTCCTTCTCGCCGCGCACGCGGACGGTGAGCCCGGCGCCGGCGGCGACCCGCTCGGCCTGCGCGGCGAGCCAGGAGGGGTCCTTCTCGCCGGCCGGGGTGTTGGTGAGGTCGCGGGCGAGGGCGGTGGCGCCGGCGCGGGCGGACCCGCGCTCGACGGCGGCCTCGACATCGGCGTCGGCGTCGGCGTCGGCGTCGGCGTCTGCGTCGGTGAGGACGGCCAGCGTGCCGAGGGGCGCCTTGGGCGGCGGCGCGCCGATCTTGAACTGGTAGCCGGCGAGCAGCGCGCCCTCGACGAGGGGGGCGGGGTCCGCGGCGGAGTCCCCGCCGGGGAGGGCGGCGACCAGCGCGCTCCGGCCCCTGCCGCGGCGGGCCAGCGCGGCGCCGGCCCGGCGCAGGTCGGCCGGGGACGCGGCGCCCACCCCGTAGAGCAGCAGCTCACGGACCTGGCCGCCCACCCGCACGGGCGCGGAGACGATCTCGCCGGGCTCGCCCTTGGCGCCGTGCAGCGCGAGCAGCTCCTCCAGCGTGCAGGGCAGCGCGGCGGTGATCTCGGCGGCGGGCGCGGAGGCGGCGGACGGGCCCTCGGAGCCTGGACGGACGGGCAGCGCCACCACCTCGGCCCCGAGCTCGACCGCCGTCTGGACGAGGGTGCCGCCGGCACCCCCGCGGTGGACGCGGGTCTCGATGGGCATGGGTGGGTCCTCCCCCTTCTGAAAACGCTGCCGAAACTCCGTGATCTTCACCCCCGGGAACGGCAAGGGCCCCGGCGGATCCGCCGGGACCGTCACCAAAGGACCGGGAGCGCCGGGCCGTCAGCCCACGACTTCCTTGAGGGCCTCGCCGAGCTCCTTGGCCTCGTCGGCGGAGAGCTCGACCACAAGGCGGCCGCCGCCCTCTAGCGGGACCCGCATGACGATTCCGCGCCCCTCCTTGGTCACTTCGAGCGGACCGTCTCCCGTCCGCGGCTTCATCGCCGCCATGCGTGCATCCCCTTCCTGCCTAGGGCCGCTGGGGGCCTCGGGCACCGTTGGCCGCGGGGCCGCCGGTCGCATTCGCGTCATCAGTAGTGGTCCATTATCTCGTCTTCCGGGCGCGAAGTGGTAACGATCAGCCTCCAGATCGGCAGAGCGACCCCCGGGGCGCCCGCGACGGCTGTGAAAGGATCCGCATCGGATGGGAGGGCGACGATGCCAGAGACCGTGCTGTACGACGTCACCGAGGGTGTGGCGACTATCACACTCAACCGTCCGGACGGGATGAACTCGCTGACGGAGGAGATGAAGGAGGCGCTGCTGGCGACCGCGCGCCGCGCCGCCGCCGACGAGGCCGCCCGCGCGGTGGTCATCACCGGCGCGGGGCGCGCCTTCTGCGCAGGTCAGGACCTGCGCGAGCACGCCGGCAACCTGGCCGCGGGCAAGGGCTTGGACGACACCGTCCGCCGCCACTACAACCCCATCGTGCTGACGCTCACCCGCATGCCCAAGCCGGTCGTCGCGGCGGTGAACGGCGTCGCGGCGGGCGCGGGCGCCTCGCTGGCGTTCGCCTCCGACCTGGTCGTCGCGTCGGAGACCGCCCGGTTCGCGACCGCGTTCACCGGGATCGGGCTGGCGCCCGACAGCGGCATGTCGTGGACGCTGCAGCGCCTCGTCGGCCGCGCCAAGGCGGCCGAGCTGCTGCTGCTCGGCGAGCCCGTGAAGGCCGCCGAGGCGCTGGAGATCGGGCTGGTCAACCGGGTCGTCCCGGCGGACGAGCTGGCCCCGGCGTCGGTGGAGCTGGCGCGGCGCCTGGCGGCCGGGCCGACCGCGTCCTACGCGGCGGTGAAGGAGGCGCTCGACCACGCGGCCTCCGCCGACCTCACGTCCGCGCTGGAGCTGGAGGCCGACCTCCAGGACCGGTGCGAGCGGACCGCCGACCACCACAACGCGACCGAGGCGTTCCTGAACAAGCGGCGGCCGACCTTCGAAGGCCGCTGACCGGCCCCGGGGTGGGGTTGTCCCCACCCCGGACTCTGGAGTGCGCGCCAATGTGGCCGGGGGTGTCCGCGCGGTTGCCTTGAGGCATGACACAGACAACCGCCGCTCCCCACGCGGCGCAGCTCGGCGGTCCCGTGGCCGTCGCGACCGACCTCGTGAAGTCCTACGGGACGGGCGACGGCGCCGTGACCGCGCTGCGCGGCGTCTCGGCGGTGTTCGCCCGCGGCCAGTTCACCGCGATCATGGGCCCGTCCGGGTCGGGCAAGTCGACGTTCCTGCACTGCCTGGCCGGGCTCGACACGGTGACCTCCGGGTCGGTCCGGATCGGCGACGTGGAGATCACCGGGCTGTCCCGGACGCGGCTGACCAAGCTGCGCCGCGACCGGCTCGGGTTCGTGTTCCAGTCGTTCAACCTGCTGCCGATGCTGACGGCGGAGGAGAACATCCGGCTGACCGGGCGGCTCGGCAACCGCCGCGCGGACCGCCGGTGGTTCGACACGATCGTGGACGCGCTCGGGCTGCGGGGGCGGCTGTCGCACCGGCCGAGCGAGCTGTCGGGCGGCCAGCAGCAGCGGGTCGCGGTGGCGCGGGCGCTGCTCACCCGTCCCGAGGTGCTGTTCGCCGACGAGCCGACCGGCAACCTCGACTCCCGCTCGGGCGCGGAGGTGCTGGGCTTCCTGCGCACGGCCGTCGACGACTACCGGCAGACCGTGATCATGGTCACGCACGACCCGGGCGCCGCCGCGCACGCCGACCGGGTGCTGTTCCTCGCGGACGGGATGATCGTCCACGAGCTGGCCGCGCCCACCATCGACGGCGTGCACGCCGTGATGCGCCGGATGGAGGGCTGAGCGGCATGTGGCTCATCGCGCGGCGCTCCTTCGCCGACGGCTGGATGCGCCTGATCGCCACGCTGCTGGCGGCGATGTTCTCGGTCGGGCTGATCGCGGGCTCGCTCCAGTTCACGCTGCGCGCGCAGGAGGCGGTCGCGGGCAGCGACGCCAGCGAGTACGCGCGGGCGGACGTCCTGGTGCAGGGCGGCTCGGCCGACCCCGACGACGCCTATTCGGCCCCGGACGGCCGCGTCGACCTGGCGCGCGTCGCCGGGGTGCCGGGCGTCGCCGCGGTCTCCGGCGACGCGATGGTCGAGGCGCAGGCCGCGGGCCGGAGCGGCAGGCCGGTGGTCGCGCCCGCGGGCGGCCGGACACGGCTGCGGCCCTGGCCGTCCGACGGCCGGCTCAGCGCCTACCACCTGGAGTCGGGCCGGGCGCCCGCCGCGCCGGGTGAGATCGTCGTCACCCGGCACATCGCCCGCGCGGGCAAGGTCGGCGCCGGCGACCCGGTCACGCTGGCGCTGCCGCGCGAGACGCGCCGGATGACGGTCGTCGGGGTGGCGACCGTCCAGGGGCACAGCGCCGTCGCGAGCGGCGACCTGGTGCTGGCCACGCCCGAGACCGTCCGGCAGGCGGCGGGGCTGCCCGCCGGCGCCTGGCAGAGCGTGTGGGTGAAGGCGGCGCCGGGCGTCGCGCCCGCCAAGCTGCGGGACGACCTGAACCGCGCCCTCACCGCCCACGGCCGGAGGGAGGCGCCTCCCTGTGGGGGGACGACCCCCCACACCCCCCGGGACTGCCCTGTCACCGTCCAGACCGCCGCGTCGGTCAGGCACGGGGAGTCGGCGAGCAACAAGTCCAGCGGCGTCTCGATCGGCGGCGCGATCGGCATGCTGTCGTCGGTCGCGGTGTTCGTCGGGCTGTTCGTGGTGGCGAACACCTTCGGCACGCTCGTCCGGCAGCGGACCCGGCGGCTCGCGCTGCTCGGCGCGATCGGCGCGACGCCGCGCCAGATCAAGCGGCTGATCAGGTTCGAGGCACTGGTGCTCGGCGCGGTCGCCTCGGCGTTCGGGGTGCTGCTCGGCTACCCGGTGTCGGGCCTGCTCACCCACCTGTTCGCGCAGGACGGCTTCGACATCAGCGCCGCCGACGCCCAGTTCGGCTGGGTCGCGCTCGCCGTCCCGGCCGCCGCCGGGATCCTCGTCACGCAGCTCGCCGCCTGGCGGGCCGCGCGCCGCGCCGCCGGGATCTCGCCGATGCAGGCGCTGCGCGCCACCGCCGCCGAGACCGGCGGCCGCCGCTGGCCCCGGCTCGTCGGCGCCTCCGTGATCCTCGCGCACGCCGCGATGTTCTACGGGCTGACGTTCGCGGTCAGGGCCGAGGAGCCGCCGGGCCCCGACCGCGCCGTCGGCGTCGCGATGATGATCCTGATGGGCTCGATGACCATGGTGATCGGGCTGGCCGTCCTCGCGCCGTTCTTCGTCGGCCCGCTCGGCGGGCTGGTCGGACGGCTCGGCCAGGCGGTCAGCGGCGAGTCCGGACGGCTCGCCCGCGCCACCATCACCCGCAGCCCGCGCCGCGTCTCCTCGGCCGCCTCCTCGCTCATGCTGGGCGTCGCGCTGGTCACCACGACCGCGCTCATGGTGCTGTCGGCCGACGCCCGCTTCGAGGAGGCGGGCAAGCAGGTCATGGTCGCCGGGCACGCGGTCGCCGCGACCGGCACGACCTCCGACGGCCCCGCCCCGCTCCCCCGGGACGTGGCGGCCCGCGCGGCCCGCGCCCCCGGCGTCACGCACGCCGTGCCGCTGACCGTGACCGACGCCAAGCTCGTCAGCCCGCCGCCCCGGCCGCCCTCCCCCGAGGAGGCGCCGGAGCCGGTCTACCTGACCGTGACCGGCGCGGACCAGGCGGCGCTGCCGTCCGTCCTCGACCTCGGCGGGCACCTGCGGGCGCTCGGCACCGGCGAGATCGGGGTGACCTCGGCCGTGCTGAAGGCGAACCACCTCAGGAAGGGGCAGAGCATCACCGTGCGCGGCGCGCGGGGACGGGTGCGGCTGACGGTCGCGGGCGCCTACCACGACCCGTCCCACCTGTTCGCCGACCAGGCGCTGGTGTCCCCCGCGACCATGGACCGGCTCGACCCGGACGCGGCGACCCAGGCCGTCCTCGTCAGGGGCGGGACGGCCGCCTCCATCGGGCAGGCGGTGGCGGCCGTCCCCGGCGTGCGGGTCATGGACGAGGCCGGATACGTCAGGACCGCGTCGAAGTCCATGACCAAGGGCATGCGGGTGATCTACGGCTTCATCGGGATGGCGCTCGTCCTCGCCCTGTTCGGGATGGCGACGACGGTGTCGATGAGCGTGGCCGAGCGCACCCGCGAGTTCGGGCTGCTCGGCGCGGTCGGCGCGACGATGGCGCAGGTCCGCTCGATCGTCCGGTGGGAGGCCGCGACCGTCGTGCTGCTGGGCGGCCTGCTCGGCATCGGCACCGCGTTCGGGACCGTCGCGCTCATGCACGTGGCGACCCAGAGCTCGTTCCTGACGCCGTCCGCGCCGTGGTGGCTGTACCTGCTGATCATCGGCGCGGCCGCCGCGATCACGCTCGGCACCTCCGCGCTGCCCGCGCGCCGGGCCGCCGGGATCCCCGTCCTGGAGGCGACCAAGGCGGACTAGCGGGGACCGACCTCGCTAGGCGTAGGCCCCGCGCCGGTGGCAGCCGGCGAGGTGGTCGTCGACCAGCCCGCACGCCTCCATCAGGGCGTAGACGGTCGTGGGGCCGAGGAACCGGAAGCCGTGCCGCTTGAGCTCCTTGGCGAGGGCCTTGGAGCCCTCGGTGGAGGCGGGCACGTCGCCCATGTCGGCGTAGGCGGGCGCGCCGGGGTCGGCGTAGCGCCACACGGTCGCGGCGAGGCCGCCGGGCAGGTCGAGGGCGGCGCGGGCGTTGCCGATCGCCGCGTCGATCTTCGCGCGGTTGCGGACGATGCCGGCGTCGCCCATCAGGCGGGCGACGTCGGCGGCGTCGAACGCGGCGACCTTCTCCATGTCGAAACCGTGGAAGGCGGCGCGGAACGCCTCGCGCTTGCGCAGGATCGTCAGCCAGGACAGGCCCGACTGGAACGCCTCCAGGCACAGCCTCTCGTACAGGCCGGCGTCGTCGCGGACGGGGCGGCCCCACTCCTCGTCGTGGTAGGCGATGTAGTCGGGCGCCGACAGCCCCCACGGGCAGCGCGCCAGCCCGTCCTCGCCACGGATCGCTGTGCTCATCCGGACCGTTCTACCTCATTCCACCGACATCCGACCGGCCGGGCGGGGTCAGGAGGCCGCCAGCGCGGCCAGGCGGCGCAGCCCGAGCCCCATGAACGCGCGGACGACGGGCCCGGCCAGCAGCCAGCCCGCGCGCCCGGCGGGCCCGAGCGGCAGGTCGACGCGCTCGGCCCACACGACACGGCTGCCCGACCCGTAGGGGGTGACCTCGAACCACGCCTCGCCGCGCACGACCCGCCCGGTGTGCCGGACGGCCACCCGCCGCCCCGGCCGCCAGTCGGTGACCACCATCGTGTCGAGGAACCCGGCCCGGCCGACTCCCGTGAAGGCGCGCAGGTCGGCGCCGACCTCATGGCCGCCCTCGGCGCTGGTGAACGGCATCCACTCGGCGTGCCTCGGCCAGTCGGTGAGGACCTCGAAGAGGCGCTCGGGCGGGGCGTCCGAGACCGCCTCGGCGTGGACGGCGACGGCGCTCACGCGCCCTCCTCGCCGGCGGGCTCGTCGGCCGCGCCGTCCTCGGGGCCGCGCAGCGCGCCGTTGTTCGCGACGACCTGCTCCTGGATGCCGTGCAGCGCGCCGATCCGCTCCGGCCGCTCCTGCTCGCCGAGGCGGCGGCGCAGGTCGTCGAGCTGCCGCTCCAGGACGGCCAGCCGCAGGTCGCGCTCGGTCAGCGCGCCCCGCAGGCGGCGCAGCGCCTCGTCGGTGACGGTGACCTGGTAGCCCCAGGCGGCGTGCGGAAGCCGCAGGTGGGCCGCCTCCGACGCGGTGAGCTGGCGCCCCTCCGGCAGCGGGAGCGGCGGATGGTCGGCATGGGTCTCGGCCAGCTCGCCGCCCCGGCCCATGGCGAGGACGACGACGGCGCCCAGCACGGCGACGCCGACCAGGACGAAGACCACAACCACGTTCGCGCTCCGATCTGTCACCGTCTCCCAACGTCCACGCATGACCGATCGTGCCACGCTTGGGGGCATGGGGTTGCATGAGCGATGGGTTCTGACGTCCGGAGCGGACGTTCCGGAGGGCGCGGTCGACGCCGGAGCCGCGCCTCCGGCGGCGCGTGTGGCGGAACTGGCGGAGGCGGGCGGTGTGGTCCTGGTCACGCTGGAGTCGGACGAGCCGGAACCCGACCCGGGCCTCCTCGCGGCCGCGTCGGTCTACGCGTGGCTCGGGGCGCGGGCCTTCCTCGTCCCCGGGCCCCAGGCGGACGCCGTGCGCCAGGTCGTCGACATGGTCGCCTCCATCCAGGGCGTCCGCCCCCCGGCCGCCGCCCGCCGCGGCCTGGCCTGAGGGAACCCCGGTTCTCCTGGGGAGCGGGCCCAGGAAACCGGGGTCACGGGCGACTCAGCCGCGCAGCTTGTGCCAGGGGCCCGTGATGGCGAAGGTGGCGCCCGGGTCGGACTGGCGGTTGGCGAACAGGACGCGGCCGTCGGGCGAGAACGTGACGCCGGTGAACTCGCTGCCGTTGAGGGCGTTGCGGGCCATCGCGAACGGCTTGTTCTTCTTGGTGGTGCCGACGAGGTACTGCTCGCCGTCGCCGTCCTCGGCGAGGATCACGCCGCCGCCGTAGGGCGAGACCGTGATGTTGTCCGGGCCGTCGAACCGGCCGCCCGGCTTGAAGATGAGCTGGAGCTCGATCTGGTTGCTCTTCGGGTCGTAGGTCCAGACCTGGCCGGCGTGCTCGGCTGCGGCGCCGTCGGACTTGTGCGAGAAGCTGCACACGAAGTACACCTTCCCGTGGCCCCACCACGCGCCCTCCAGCTTCTGGCTCCGCGTGATCGTGTCGAACTGCTTGCGGACGGAGGTCTCCTTCGCCGACGGGTCGGGGACCTTCACCCAGCGGGCGTGCAGCTTGGTGCCGGGCTCCTGCACGATCGACAGGTCCGGGACGCCCCGGACGTTCAGCGCCTCAAGCCGGCCGCCCTGCGCGTAGGCGTGGTAGTCGCCCCGGTGCGCGCGGGGGCGGAACCGGTAGAACAGGCCGAACGGGCCCGCCGCGTCCTCGGTGAGGTAGGCGGTGAGCGTGTGCGGGTCGACGGCGACGGCCTCGTGGGCGAACCGGCCGAGGCCGGTCAGCGGGACGGGCTTGGTGCGCTTGCCGTGCGGGTCGACCTCGAAGACCCAGCCGTGGGTCTTGGTCTGGGCCGAGAAGCCCTCGGTCTCCTCGCACGTGAGCCAGGTGCCCCAGGGGGTGCGGCCGCCGGCGCAGTTGGTGGAGGTGCCGGCGAGGCTCACGTACTGGGAGAGCAGCGTCCCCTCCCGGTCGACCTCCAGCGTGGTCGTGCCGCCCCAGGCCGCCGGGTCGTAGGTCCACTCGGGACGGGCGACGGCGCGGGTGCCGTTGGTGCTCTGCTCGTGGTTGCGGACGAGGCGGGTGCGGTCCGGCTTGCTGCCCGGGAAGGTCGCCGTCCCGTCGTGGTGGCCGGGGACGACGCCGCCGCCGGAGATGGACTCGCCCTCCACCGACAGCGTCTTGTACGAGAAGCCCTCGGGCAGGTCCAGGACGCCCTTCGGGTCGGGGATCAGCGGGCCGTAGCCGTAGGCCTCGCCGACATCGGCGCCCGCGGAGGTCTGGAAGATCGAGTCGAGGCTTCCGGCCAGGGCGATGGACAGCGCGCCGGCGGCGCCGCCCTTCACCACACCGCGACGGGACACGGACATGGGCACTCCTTCGGAACACGTGGTGGGATCACGCGGGAGCCTGGTCCGCGCCCCTGAACCGAAGGTGAACGAGTGCCCGACGAACGGCAAACCCCCAGGGCAATCTTGCATCGGGCCTGCTTTGGGCCTGCTTTCGGATGTCCCGAAGGCGGCTGCGGCGCCGTCCGGCGCGCACTCGCGCACAGACGGTCGCCGCGGGCGCACGGTCAGGATCCGCCCCGCCGGAGGGCCCCGGTCAGAGCTCGGCCTCGGCGTAGTCCTCGGGGGTGGCCTCGATGCGCGGCTGGGACCGCTCCAGCAGGTCGAACGCCTCGTCCACCGAGGCCGTCCAGCCGACGGCGTCGAAGACCTTCGCGCGCGCGAGGCCCTGGTCGACCAGACCGGTCATCAGCGCGCGCAGCGGCTCGTAGACGCCGGTCGGGTCGAGGATCACCAGGGGCTTGTCGTGCATGCCGAGGGTGCGGGCCGTCCAGATCTCGAACAGCTCCTCCAGCGTGCCGATCCCGCCGGGCAGGACGAGGAAGGCGTCGCTGCGGCGGTCCATCTCGCCCTTGCGGGAGCGCATGTCGGGGGTGACGACCAGCTCGTGGTTGTCCCCGTCGGAGATCTCCACGTCGACCAGGCCCTCGGGGATGACCCCGACGGTCGTGGCGCCGCCGGCCCGCGCGGCGCGGGCGACGGCGCCCATGCACGACACCTGGGCCCCGCCGCTGACCAGGCTGTGCCCGCGCCGGGCCAGCTCGGCGCCGACCCGCTCGGCCAGCTCCACGTGGATCTTGTCGATCTTGCTGCTGGACGCGCAGAACACGCAGACGGCGAGGGCCATCAGGTGCCGCTCACGCCCGTGGCGGCGGCCTCGGCCACCGCCGCCTCCTCCTGGATGCGCCGCTCGGCCTCCAGGTGCGCGTCGACGATGACCCGGACGACCTCGTCGGGGTCGTCGGTGAGGTGGATCAGGTCCATGTCCTCGGGGGAGATCTTCGCCGACGGCAGCATGGTCTGCTTGACCCAGTCGAGCAGGCCGCCCCAGAACTCGGTGCCGACGAGCACGATCGGGAACCGGGTGATCTTCTTGGTCTGGACGAGCGTGATCGCCTCGAACAGCTCGTCCAGCGTCCCGAACCCGCCCGGGAGCACCACGAACGCCTGGCTGTACTTGACGAACATGGTCTTGCGGACGAAGAAGTAGCGGAATTCGAGCCCGATGTCGATGTGGTCGTTCAGCTTCTGCTCGAACGGCAGCTCGATCCCGAGCCCGACCGACAGCCCGCCGTTCTCGTCGCAGCCCTTGTTGGCGGCCTCCATGATCCCCGGCCCGCCGCCAGTGATCACCGCGTAGCCGGCCTCGTGCAGCCTGGCGCCGATGTCCACGGCCAGCTCGTACTCGGGCGTGCCGGGCTTGGTACGGGCGCTGCCGAAGACGCTGACCGCCTTCGGCAGCTCCGCGAGCAGGCCGAACCCCTCGACGAACTCCGCCTGGATGCGCAGCACGCGCCAGGGGTCGGCGTGCACCCAGTCGGACTTGCCGCGGTCGTCGAGCAGCCGCTGGTCGGTGGTCGTCTGCGGGACGGCGCGTCCGCGCAGCATCGCCGGCCCCTGCCGGCGCGCTGGGGGGTTCACTTCGGATGTCATGCGCCTAACGGTAGCCAAGTGCCGGTTCCCCCAACCGCCGAATTACCTCAGCCCGGCCGCGTCCGGCTGCGGCGCGTCCGGCTCCGGCTCCACCGCGGCTCGGACCCGGCGTCCGGGCGGTAGGACCAGCGCGACGAGCACCGCGACCAGGGCGAGCGCGGCGCTGGTGAGCATGCCGTCCTGGAAGCCCTCGTTGAGCGCCGCGGCCTGGACCCGCTCCCCGGCGGCGAACGCGTCCTCGGTGGCGGCGGTGGACACCGCGACGGTGATCGCGAGGCCGAGCGCGCCGCCGACCTGCTGGGTGGTGTTGATGAGCCCGGAGGCGAGGCCCGACTCCCGCGCGGAGGCCCCGGCGGTGGCCGCGATCGTGACGGCGACGAACGCCGTCCCGCCGCCGAGCCCCATCACCAGGGACGGGCCGAGGACGTCCTGCCAGTAGTCGCCGGGCGCCGACAGCCGCGAGAACCACGCGAGGCCCGCCGCGGCGACCGCCAGCCCGGCGGCCGACGCGGGACGCGGGCCGAACCGCGTGACGAGCCCGGACCCCGCGCCCGCGCCCGCGGCCATCGCGACCGCGACCGGGAGCTGCCCGAGCCCCGCCCTGACCGGCCCGTAGTCCATGACCTGCTGGAGGTAGAGGGTCATCACGTAGAACATCGGGAAGACGGCCATCGTCATCAGGACGGCGGCGAGGTTGCCGCCGCTCAGCTCCCGGCTCCGGAAGGTCGACAGCGGCATGAGCGGGTTCCGGACGCGGGCCTCCACCAGCACGAACGCCGCGAGCAGCAGCAGCGCGGCCCCGCCGAGCCCGTAGGTCCGGGCGGAGGTCCAGCCGGCGTCGCCCGCGTCCACGAGCGTGTAGACGAGCAGCGCGAGGCCGCCGGTGACCGTCGCGGCGCCGAGCAGGTCGAAGCCACGGACGGCGGTGTCGCGCGCCTCGGGCAGCAGGAGCGGCGCGAGCGCGAGCGCGGCGGCGCCGATCGGCACGTTGACGAACAGCACCGCCTCCCAGCCGAACCGGTCGGTGAGCAGCCCGCCGAGGATCGACCCGGTCGCGCCGCCCGCGCCCGCGACGGCGCCGAACAGCCCGAGCGCGCGGTTGCGCTCGGGCCCCGGCGCGTACAGCGTCATGATCAGCGACAGCGCGGCCGGGGCGGCCAGCGCGGCGCCGAGCCCCTGGACAGCGCGGGCGGCGACGAGCAGCCCCGCGCCGCCCGCGAGGCCGCCGCCGAGCGAGGCGAGCGTGAACAGGGCGAGCCCGGCGACGAACATCCGGCGGCGCCCGGCGAGGTCGGCGACCCGCCCGCCGAACAGCAGGAAACCGCCGAAGGCGAGCGTGTAGGCGTTGCCGACCCAGGACAGGTCGGCCTGGTCGAAGCGCAGCTCGCGGCCGATGGACGGCAGGGCGACGTTGACGATCGAGGCGTCCAGCACGAGGACGAACTGGACGGTGACGAGCAGGGCGAGGGCGAGCCCCCGGCGCCGTCCCGGCATGGGCGTCAACTCCTGAGTAGAAGAGGAATTCCGGTTCCGCTTGTGCTCGGGCACGATACGGAATCACGATTCCGGTTGTCAATTCATGATTGACTGGAGGTGATGTCCGCCACCGACGAGCGCCCCATGCGCGCCGACGCCCGCCGCAACCGGCGCCGCGTCCTGGACGCCGCGCGCGCGGTCTTCGAGGAGCACGGCGACGCCGCCCAGATGGAGGACATCGCCCGGCGCGCGGGTGTCGGCATCGGAACGATCTACCGGCACTTCCCCACCAAGAAGGCGCTGATCGACGAGCTGACCTACCAGTGGATGGAGGACGGCGCGGTCAACGCGGCCAAGGCGCTCCTGCTGGAGGACCCGTGGGACGCGCTCGCCGCGTTCGTCCGGAGCAGCTCCGAGGTGATGGTCCGCAACCGGGGGCTGCGCAGGGTCTACGGCGACATGGTCAACGTGCTGGACTCGCCCGACAACGTCCACCACGAACTGCGCGCCAACGTCGGCGAGCTGATCGACCGCGCGCACGCGGCGGGCACGCTGCGCCCGGACGTCGGGTTCACCGAGTTCCAGTCGCTCATGTGCGGCCTGGCCATGGCCACCGCCCGCTCCGGCCCCGGCGGGCACCACATCTACGCCGAGGTGATCCTCAAGGGCATGCGCGCCTGAGTCAGGGCCCCTGCTCGGTGATCTTGAGCGGCCGACCGGTCAGCGCGGCCAGCGACGCGGCGTAGCCGGGCCCGGCCGACAGGTCCGCGAGCCGGACGGGCGACACGGCGGCCTCGCCGTCCCAGGCCACCACCTCGGCGGGGGCGTCCGGGGGCGAGAGGCGGATCGCGCTCATCGACGCGGCGAGCCCGTGGCCGGTGGCCTTCAGGATCGCCTCCTTGCGGCTCCAGTAGGCGTGGAAGGCGCTCCGGCGCCGCTCGGGCG
This sequence comes from Actinomadura litoris, assembly GCF_009733595.1. Lineage (GTDB taxonomy): Bacteria > Actinomycetota > Actinomycetes > Streptosporangiales > Streptosporangiaceae > Spirillospora > Spirillospora litoris. The sequence goes on from NZ_WOFH01000009.1 coordinate 137,350, forward strand.
GCAGCGCGGCGAGGACCTCGCGCTCGGCGGCGGCCAGCACCATCTCCGCGAGCCGCTCGATGTCGCGGTCGCTCTCCTGCTCCACGTCCACGCCGATGTCGGCGCCCTCGGTGACCGCGAGCACGACGCGGTCGCCGGAGTGGGACAGGGAGAAGTCCACCCGGTGGCCGGGCAGCCGGGGCTTGCCGTGGGACGCGCCGCAGTGCGGGCAGTGGGTGCTGAACCGGATGTCGCCCTCGGCGAGCCCGGTGACCTCGGCGAGGACGGTGCGCGCGAGGAACCGCCCGGTGACGAAGCGGGCCCGGTCGGCCGGGCGGCGGAACCGGTCGTAGCGCTCGCGCTCCGCCGCGTCCAGCAGGTCGCGCATCGCCGGATCGTCGCTGGGCGCCGCCCAGTGCACGGCGCATTCGAGCATCTCCACGACGGCGATGATAGGACTTGGGCATGGGGCTCGATCTGTACTCGGACGTGGCGGACCTGACGGCGGCGATCGTCGACATCGAATCGGTGAGCGGTGCGGAGAAGGCCCTCGCCGACGCCGTCGAGGACGCGCTGCGCGCCCTCCCCCACCTCACGGTGCTGCGCGAGGGCAACAATGTTGTGGCGCGCACGGAACTCGGGCATGGCGAGCGGGTCGTTCTCGCAGGTCACCTCGACACCGTCCCGCTGAACGGCAACCTGCCCTCGCGCGTGGAGGGCGACCGGCTCTACGGCTGCGGGACCAGCGACATGAAGAGCGGCGTCGCGGTCGCGCTGAAGCTGGCCGCCGCGCTCCCCGCGCCGACCCGCGACATCACCTACGTCTTCTACGAGTGCGAGGAGATCGAGGCCGAGCGCAACGGGCTGACGCGGCTGTCGGCGACGCGTCCCGAACTGCTCCGCGGCGACTTCGCGGTGCTGATGGAGCCGACCGGCGGGCTGATCGAGGGCGGCTGCCAGGGGACGCTGCGCGCCGAGGTCACCGCGCGCGGCGAGCGGGCGCACAGCGCGCGGCCCTGGATGGGCTCGAACGCGATCCACACCGCCGGGGGGATCCTCGACGTGCTGCGGGCCTACGAGCCGTCGCGTCCGGTGGTGGACGGGCTGGAGTACCGCGAGGCCATGAACGCGGTGTTCGTGCGCGGCGGCGTCGCCGGGAACGTCGTCCCGGACGAGTGCGTCGTCACCGTCAACTACCGGTTCGCGCCCGACAAGTCGCTCGCGGAGGCCGAGGAGGTCACGCGCGCGCTGTTCACCGGCTTCGACGTGAGGATCATCGACGGCGCGGCGGCGGCGCGGCCGGGGCTGACCCACCCGGCGGCGGAGGCGTTCGTCGCGGCCACCGGGGCGCGGGTCCGCGCCAAGCTCGGCTGGACGGACGTGGCGCGCTTCTCCGAGCTCGGCGTCCCCGCGGTCAACTTCGGGCCGGGAGAGCCCACCCTCGCCCACACCAAGGACGAATACGTGGAGCTCCCCCTGATCACCGACTGCGAGACCCGCATGCGCGCCTGGCTGACCGCCTGAGGCGGGCGTCAGGCGTTGACGCCGTGGTCCCTCAGGATCTGGTTGAGGGCCGACTTGTCGTGCCGCCGGCCCTCTTCGAGCCGCTTGAGGATCAGGACGGCGGGCAGCCCGAACGTCCCGCCGGCGAACTCCTTGGTGCGGGTGCCGCCGACCGCGACGCACCAGTCGGGGATGCGGCCCCGGCTGATCTCCTCGCCCGTCTCCACGTCGATGACCGGCATGGACGCCGACAGGTTCGTGCCGGATCCGACCATCGCGCCGCGCCCGACCCGGGCCCCCTCGACGATCATCGAGCGGCTGCCGATCATCGCCTCGTCCTCGATGATCACGGGCTTGGCGTTCGGCGGCTCCAGCACGCCGCCGATGCCGACGCCGCCGGACAGGTGGACGTTCTTGCCGATCTGCGCGCACGACCCCACGGTCGCCCACGTGTCGACCATCGTGCCCGAGTCGACGTAGGCGCCGATGTTGGTGAACGAGGGCATCAGCACCACGCCGGGCGCCAGGTGGGAGCCCCAGCGGGCGATCGCGCCCGGGACGACGCGGACGCCGTCCAGCCGGCTCTTCAGCGGGATGCGGTCGTGGTAGCGGAAGTCGCCGACCTGGGAACGCACCATGCCGAGGACTTTGAAGCTCAGCAGGATCGCGCGCTTGGCCCGCTCGTCGACGACCACCTCGTCGGAGGCGGGGTCGACGACGGCGACGCGGGCCTCGCCGAGGTCGAGCTGGTCGACGGCGGCCACGATGGCCGCGCGCGCGTCGGCGTCATCGGGCGTCAGGTCGGCGCGCCGCTCCCACAGCTCGTCGATGACGCCGGAGATCGGGCTGGTGAACGTTTCGGTCATGGCCCTTGAGCTTACTGCCGCCCATCTCCCGGTACCGTCGTCGCGTGGCTGTTTGGGCGAGGTTGAAGGCGCGTTCCGCGGAGGGGCGGGGCCGTGGGGGCGGCCCCCCGTGGCGGTGGACGGTCGTCTCCGCGATCGCCGTGGTCGCCGTGGTCGTCGGCGGCTATGCGGCGTTCCAGCGCGCCCGCCCCTACCTGCACGGATCCGGCTGCGAGGTGCGCGCCGCCGCGGGCAAGATGCCGCTGGACCTCGACCAGGCCGCCAACGCCGCCACGATCGCGGCGGTGGCGTTCCGCAAACAGCTCCCCGAGCGCGCCACGGTGATCGCCTACGCGACCGCGATCCAGGAGTCGCACATCCGCAACCTGCCGGGCGGCGACCGCGATTCGGTCGGCATGTTCCAGCAGCGCCCCTCGCAGGGCTGGGGCAAGCCGGCGCAGCTCCGCGACCCCGTCCAGGCCACGAGCAAGTTCTTCGACGCCCTCGTGAAGGTCAAGGACTACCTCGACCGCGACCTGCACGACTCCGCGCAGCGGGTGCAGCGCAGCGCCGACGGCCGCGCCTACGCCCAGCACGAGCCCGACGGCAAGCTGCTCGCCCGCGTGTTCACCGGCCGCGAGCCCGGCTCGGCGCGCTGCTGGTACCCGCCGGACAAGAAGACCGCGCCGCGCCGCGCCGCGGCGATCCGCGAGATGCGCCGCGCGTTCGGCGGGCGCCTCCAGGTGGACGCGCCCAGGAGCGCGGCGCCCGAGTGGGACGGGGTCCGGGTGACCAACACCCGCGCGGGCTGGGCGGTCGCCGCGTGGACCGTGACGCACGCGCAGGTCTACGGGCTGGCCGAGGTCCGCTACGCGGGCAGGCACTGGCAGGCGGACGCGGGCCACGACGGCTGGACCAAGGACGAGGACGCCCCCACCGACCACGTCATCATCCAGTGATCGCCGGGGGCGCCCCGTACGCGCTCACTTGCTCGGAACCGCCTCGGGTACGGCGGCCGCGACCGGCGCGTCGTGCGCCTCGCCGCGCGAGTTGGCGGCGCGCAGGCCGACGAGCGCGGCGGCCACCAGGAAGATGCTGCTGGTCAGCAGCGCCCGGGAGAAGCCGCCGGTCAGCGCCTCCGGTGCCGGGCGGTGGTCGGCGAGCAGGTCGTTCGTCCGGCCCGTGGCGACCGCGGAGAAGATCGCCAGCCCGATCGCCCCGCCGATCTGCTGCGAGGCGTTGAGCAGCGCGGCGGCGAGGCCCGCCCGGTCCGGCGGGACGTTGGCGTTGGCGGCCGTGGTGAGCCCCACGAACACCAGGCCGAGCCCGATCGAGGCGATCAGCAGGCCGGGCAGCAGGTCCTTGACGTAGGACCCGTCCACCGGGATGCGCGACAGCAGGTAGACGCCCGCGCCGGAGACCAGCATCCCGCCGATGATCAGCGGCCGGGACCCGATCCTCGGGATCAGCTGCGACGCCGCCCCGGCGGCGACCGCCACCCCCGCGCACAGCGGCAGGTACGCCGAGCCGGTCTTCAGCGGCGAGTACCCGAGCACGTTCTCCATGTAGAGGCTCAGGTAGAAGAACATCGACGCGATGCCCGCCACCGCGACCAGCATCGCGACGTCGGCGGCGCCGAGCCCCCGGATCCGGAAGATCGACAGCGGCAGCAGCGGGTTGCTTCCCCGGTGCTCGTTGAACAGGAACGCCACCAGCATCACGGCCGTCCCGCCGAGCCCGCCGATGGTGCGCGTCTCGCCCCACCCGACATCGGGGGCCTTGACCAGCGTGAACACCAGCAGCAGCATCGCGCCCGTCACCAGGACGGTGCCCAGGAAGTCGAAGTTCGCGAGCCGCGCCTTCCGCCGGTCGCCCTCCACGAGCAGGAGCAGCCCGACGACCACCACCGCGCAGACGGGCACGTTGACGAGCATCACCCAGCGCCAGCCGGGGCCGTCGGTCAGCAGCCCGCCGAGCAGCACGCCCGCCGCCGACGCGCCGCCCGCGACGCCGCCCCACACGCCGAGCGCCGTGTTGCGGTCCTTGCCCTCCTTGAACATCGTCGTGAGGATCGACAGCGTCCCGGGCAGCATCAGCGCGGCGCCGACGCCCTGCGCGAGCCGCGAGCCGATCAGCATCGCCGGGTCCTGCGCGAACCCGCCGGACACCGACGACAGCGAGAACACCACGGTGCCGGTGAGCACGATCCGGCGGCGTCCGAGCAGGTCGGCGAGCCGCCCGCCGAGCAGCATGAACCCGCCGTAGGTGAGCAGGTACCCCGACGGCACCCATTGCAGGTCCTGGACGCTGAAGTCCAGGTCGCTCCTGATCGCGGGCAGCGCCACGTTGACGATCGAGGCGTCGATGAAGTCGAGGAACGCGACCGCGCACAGCAAGGTCAGCGTGAGCTTGCCGCGGCCGGTCGCGAGGAAGGACGGTTCTGCCATCGTCGTTCTCCGATCAGGCGCTCAGGGGCGCGTGCCAGCGCGGCGCGCGACGGTAACGGGGGCTCCACACGAACCGGTGCAGCACGCGCACGGGCGGCGGCACCGCGTCGAAGACCCTGCGGCGCATGCCCGGGTCCGCGCCGTCCAGCAGCCAGGGGAAGAACATGGCGGGGCTCCCCACCTGGTGACGCTGCTCGGCGCCGAACGCCTTCCACTCCTGCACCGTGAGCAACTCCTTCACCAGCGGCAGCGCGTCCTGCTCCTCGTGCTCGCAGTGGTCGCCGAGCTCGTCGGCCAGCAGCCGCGCCGCATCGGCGAGCTGTTCCGCCGCCCCGGCCGCGACCGCGCCGCCGACGGCGTCCAGCAGCGCCTCAAGCCCGGCGTGCTCGTCCTCCATCCGGTCCAGAACCGCCGGACTCGCCCCCTTCGCCCGCAGGACGGGCCACAGGTGCGTGTCCTCCGCCGTGTGATGGACGTGCAGGAACGCCTTGAAGCGCTCCCACCCCGCCTCGACCGCCGCGCCTGAGGCGTCCCCGCCCTCGGCCATCGCGGCGAGCCGCTCCAGATCGCGTTGGAACGCGTCATGGACGGCGTACATGAACGTGACGTCGATTTCGCTCATTCAGACCCCCTCCTCATGCCGTTTCGCACCTATGAGGGTCCGGACACCGCACATGTGACAGCGCGCCGGAGAATGAGTTTCACGTCACACGGCGCCGCCCCATGTCACACTCCCGGGCTCCCGGCCCCTCAGAAGGGGGAACAACGCACAGGAGGTCAACGCCCATGGAAGCCACCGCGACAGAGGTGTTCGCCGACCACCGCGAACTGCTGTTCTCGGTCGTCTACAACCTGCTCGGCAGCGTCGCCGACACCGAGGACGTCCTCCAGGACGCCTGGCTCGCATGGACGGCCCGCGACCGGCCCGAGGTCGAGAACCCGCGCGCCTACCTCGTCCGGATCGCCGTCAACACCGCCCTCGCCCGCCAGTCGGCCATCAGCCGCCGCCGCGAGACCTACGTCGGCCCCTGGCTCCCCGAACCCCTCGTCGCCGAACCGGGCGCCGAGGAGAGCGCCGAGCGCACCGAGGCCGTCTCAATGGCCCTGCTGGTCGTCCTGGAGACGCTGACGCCCCTCGAACGCGCCGTCTTCGTCCTGCACGAGGTCTTCGGCTACGCGCACACCGAGATCGCGGGCATCCTCGACCGCAGCCCGTCCGCGATCCGCCAGCTCGCCCACCGCGCCCGCGAGCACGTCCACGCCCGCCGCCCCCGCTACCAGGCCGACCCGGACGTCCAGCGCCGCGTCACCGAGCAGTTCCTCCACGCCGCCCTCGGCGGCGACATGGAGGCCCTCCTCAAGCTCCTCGCCCCCGACGTCACCCTCTGGACCGACGGCGGCGGCAAGTCCAGGGCCGCCGCCCTCCGCCCGATGACCGGCCGCGAACGCGTCGCCCGCATCATCACCGGCACCGCCGTCCAGGCCCCCGGCGACCTGGAGATCCGCTACCGCACCGTCAACGGCGACCCGTCCGCCGTCCTCTTCGAGCACGACGCCCCCTTCGCCGTCATGGTCCTGGACCTGAGCCCCGAGGGCGACAAGGTCGCCGGCATCTACGCGGTGGCCAACCCCGAGAAGCTAACCCGCGTAGAGCCGTGACCTGCGGCGGGTGCGCACGCGCCGCACGAGGTCGTCCGCCGCGTCCGGCCACCGGGGGTGCTCGAAGGCGAAACCCGCCTCGACCAGGCGCCCCGGGACGACGCGGCGGCTCTTCAGCAGCAGCTCGGTGTCCGAGCGCAGCGCCAGGGCCCCGATCTCCGCCATGCCCCTCGTCGCGGGAAGGCCCAGCGGGACGCCCCACGCGGCCCGCAGCGCGCGCATGAACGCGCGCTGCGGCAGCGGCCCGGGAGCGGCGAGGTTCACCGGCCCCTCAAAAGCATCTCGACCGACCAGGAACTCCACGGCGCGGACGAAATCACGGTCATGGATCCACGACACGTACTGCGCACCACCCGCGACCGGCCCGCCGAGCCCGAGCCGCGCGAGCCACAGCAGCACGTCGAAGACACCGCCGCGGTCGGGGCTCATCACCATGGCCGAGCGCAGGGCGACCTTGCGGGTGGACGGCGTGTCGGCCAGCTCCTGCTCCCGCTCCCACGCCTTAGCGATCTCGACGCTGTAGGCCCAGTAGCGCGGAACGCCGGGCTCCGCACCCCCGATCACGCCGGTCCCCTCGTCGTTGGGCGCGTCGAACCGGTGGGCGTAGACGGTGGCGGTGCTCATCTGCAACCAGACCCGGGGAGGCCGCGCCGCCGCCGCGATCGCCTCCCCCACCACCCGCGTGGACCGGACACGCGAATCCATCATCTCCCGCAGGGTGACCGGCGAATAACGGCAGCTCACACTCCGCCCGGCCAGGTTCACGACGACATCGGCCCCATCGACCTCCCGGGCCCACCCGCCCAGCGTCTCCCCGTCCCACCGCACCTCACCCTCACGCGCAGGACGCCGCGTAAGCACCACGACCTCATGCCCGACAGCAGCGAGTGCGCTCCTCAAGACCGTGCCCACCTGCCCGGTCCCCCCAGGGATCACAACCTTCAAAGGCCACCTCCCGGCATCCACCAAGAAGCCTAACCGAAGACTTGAACACGTTCAAAAAAAATCGACACCGGGCAACACCGGCCCGAGGGAGTCGTCTCCACTCGGCGCTCCGCCGTGATCTTCCGCTGGGAGGGCGAACCGAGCCACCAGGTCATGGCGACGGAACCGGGCGCGCCCGCGGTGCTCTCGCCTCGCCGAAGCGCTCCGAAGATCCGAAGCGCTGCGCGGCGGCATCAGCGACGGCTGAAGGTCACCATTCGAACTCGCCGAGGAGCTCCCTGGTCTCGGCGTCCGCGTCGCGCGCGAGTTCGGCCTTCAGGGGGCGTTCCGCGACCACCCCGCGGCTGATGTCCGACCGCACCCAGGACGGGACATAGCCGAGAAGCAGCAGGCGTCGATATCCGGCGTCAACGCTGGACGGGACCGTCCGATGCCAGAGATTGGCATGGATGAGCACCGCGTCGCCCGGCTCGAAGAACAATTCGACCTGTCCGGGACGCTCGTTCTGGTCACCGAGCGGAATCCGCAGATCGCGTGCAAGGTGCGAGCCCGGAAGGAGGCAGAGAGCCCCCTCCTTCTCGGTGATCCGGTCCAGGTAGACGAGGCAGTGGATCTGGTGCGGGTAGCTGAAGAGGACGGGAAGGGGATCGGGGACCACAGGCAGGTGGGCGTGCCACGGCACCGCGACGCCCGGACGGCCCGCGTGGTTCAGCCGGGCCTCCAGGTCGACCCAGACCTGCGGGCCGAGCAGCGTCCGCGCGATCGACAGCGGCGGTTCGAGCCGGAGCAGGGGGTGGAACACCTCGTCCTTGTCCAGCAGGGCCCGCAGGTAGATGCTGTCGCCCGGCAGGCTCTCGGCCTCGGGGCGGTCGGCCTCGGCCTCCGCCAGCCGGAGCACGGCCTGCGCGAGGACGTCCGATATCGCGCCGTCCAGCAGGCCCCTCAGGACGAGGTAGCCCGACCGGACGAGGGTGTCGAGATCCTCCTGGCTCGCCGAGGTCTCGACCGTGCGGCGGGGGTAGCCGGCCCCCTGGTCGTTGATCACGAACTCGGTGCTGAGGCGCGTCCCGTCCGCGCGCATTCATCGACCTCCAACTGTGCGGCACCGGTCAGCGGCGCGGCACCTCCAGCCCGCTACCGCGGATCGCGGCGAGGAGCTCGGCGAGCGGGAACGACCGGTCGCAGAACTCCCGCCAGGCGGTTGTCGCCTGCTTCAGCCGCTCCGGGTGGTCGTTCTGGTTGACGTACAGCAACGTTCCCGCGTCGTCATAACTGAAGTCGACGACGATCTCGTCGTCGAACAGCCAAGTGTCCGTGTAGACGACGTCGGGAACGTCCTCGCGGAAGATGAAACGGATGTCCTCACCGGCCGCGCCGTTGACCGCGTAATACCAGTCGATCTCGAACTGGAGATACGGCGTGAGCGTGTGCTCGATGATGTGCACGCGCCCCATGTACTTGCCATGGGCGACGCTGTCACGGATGTTGCGCACCCACTCCCCGTTCCGCTCGGGCGGCAGCGGCGAGCCGGAAAGATACAGGTCGAAGTTTTCGAGCTCATCCTGGAGGGAGTAGGCGGCGAGGGTCTCAATGCAGGTCGCCGACGACTTGAACTCCTGGAAGAACCGCCCGAACTGCTCCGCGTTCAGAATAATGAGAGGTCTCCTGACCTGGACGAACGAGGTGTAGGCCAACCTCTCCGATCACTCGGCCGCCAGAGCCCGCTCCAGTATGTAGCGGGGAATCTCCACCGCGTTCTCACCAGGCGGCAGAGAAAGGCCCACCTTGTCCGGGTCGACCACGAAGCCCTGCACGACAATCGTATTGTTCTCTGTCTCGTACACCGCGGGACATGGGCCGTTGCCGCAACCAGACCCACCGATCAACTTGAGCGCCATGATGCGAGCCTCTCGCCTCGTGGTTGCTTTCCCAGGCTTTATATCCCGCATAATTCAGCGAGTCAATCCCCCAGGAAAATGCCAAGCGAGCTGACCTCAAATCAGATTTCACGCATCCATAATGAGGATCTGCCGGATCATCCCACCTGCCACATGACACCCAAGCGGCACCCCCGCTCCCCGTCATCCGCCATCCTGCCGTGGCACCGGCGACGCGATCGACACGAAGTGAGGCGAGCCCCGCGACCGGACGCGGTCGCGGGGCCCTCACTCGCTCTGAACTTCGCCTACCGGTCGTAGTGCCCGGCGCGGATCTCGCTCACCAGCACCCCGAAGGCCCGCCGCCCGAACTCCAACCTGGGCCCCTCGGGGTCTTTCGAGTCCCGCAACGCGATGAGAGACTCGGCCGTGGCCACCTCGACGCAGGTACCACCCTCCGAGCCGCTCTTTGTGCTCTTGCGCCAACTCACGGACGACGGATCGAGCGTGCTCATGTGTCCTCCATGACGGTTCGGATCAAACTCTCGGACGCTGTCGCCGGTAGTGCGACAGACCTGATCACGTCGAAGACTACGGCAAGTCTTCGGACATCACTCGGTTCCGTGAGAATTTGCCCATAACCACTCGCGCCATCCACGTAGGCCACATCCGACGCCTTTTCGAAGCTGAGGAGCTGGAAGCCGCTCTCCTGAAAAACCGCTGCATCCGCAGGGACGATCTGAACAGACACTCTGGGATGGTTCATGATGTCCAACAATCGCTTGCACTGCTCTACCTGGAACTCCGGCTTGATGTCCCTGATCACCGCTTCCCGAATGAGCAGGAACAACCAAGGGGGATCAGGTTTAGTGAAAATGACCTGCCTCTCCATCCTGATCGCCACCAGCTCCTCCGTTCTGTCCACCCGGGTTCCAGAGCTGAAGACGAAGCGTGCATAATTCTCCGTCTGCATGAGACCGGTGACCAGCAACGGTTCGTAGATGTTGATCTGGTTCGCCCGCTTCTCCGCGTCAACCAGCGGGCGCACAGCGCTGGGGATCAGCCCACGTTTGCGCGCCTCCTGGTGCTTCTCCCACAGGCGGCGGAACAGGCCGCCTGTCTGGAAGTAGGTGTCGAGGTCGTCGGCCAGGCCCTCGGACGGAGGCTTCTCGAAGGTCTCCACCTTGGCGAGCCACTGCGGAGTGCATCCGAGCGCCGCCGCGAGCCTGTTGCGGGAGAGGCCCGCCATGTCACGCCGTGCCCGCAACTCGGTGACGAACACTTCCTGGTAGGCGGAGGGGCTGGTGTCGCGTGGGGGTGGCATCGGGTGTCTCCCGGGTGTCGGGCCGTCTGCTCGGGTGCCCGGTGGGGGGTGAGCGGTTCGTAGCTCAGGGTAACCGTGTGCTGTGAGGCTCGTCCGTGAAATGCCGGACACCGATCTCACAGGGAATCCCGTCCATGGACGATCAAGAACGCCTGCGGCTTCAGCAGGAGTACCCGATGTGGCACATCCGCCGGATCCCGGCGATGGACTGCTTCATGGCGACGCGGCTCGGCCGTCCGCTGACGCGGCGGGAGCTGTTCTGCGGCCTGCACACCACGATCATGAAAGACACCTACGAGGAGTTCGAGGAGGCCCTCGCCGATCAGCGGAGGATCGAGGAGGATTTGTGATCCTCTTTCTCGTCGTCATCGGTGTCACGCTCGTCGGTGCCCTGCTGTTCACCCTGGTCGTCGGCTTGATCGGCCCTGACATCGGCTATGTGGGACGGCACCGGGTGACGCCTTTGCGCCCTGAGCAAGAGCGCGCGATTGGCTCCCCTTGTTCGTACCATCGAACACTTGGCGGCCGAGGTTCCAAAGGGAATGGTGGTCCAAGAAGCAGGTCCGGCGGGGCGCCGCTCGCGGCTTCTTCCAAATGATGACCATTACAGATCTTCGGGGCGGGTTCCGGATCCGGCCATCGGGCCACTTTCCGGGAAAGCACGGGGCCGCCCGACGCCGGAGGTGGCTACGATTTCCACCGGCATCAGTCCTTCAGCGGACGGGGGCGTCCTATGGCGAAGAAGCCGGACCCTAAGGTCATCGAGGTGCACAGGCACACCCTGTCCATAGGCCCCGATTACCAGGTCTACCAACTGAGGAACGTCGCGCGCGTGCAGGTGCTGGACTGGAAACCGGATCTTGGATACGGGTCCATTTCGTCCGTGCTCTGGAAGATGATCCTCGCGGTCATCGCGGTGGTCGTGGCCGGGGTGGCGGCGAACACCGCGACGTCCGATGCGGGGTGGGTGAACTGGGTCGGGCTGGCCGCGGCGGTGCTCGCCGTCCGGTACCTCTACCAGGCGATCCGCATCGCCCTGAGGCGGACCCAGTGGGCGCTGGTGTTGGAGACGACGGGGATTCCGATAGCCGTCATCACCGGCAAGCAGCGCGAGCCGGTCGTGGAACTGCACCGGTTCATCGTGAACTCGATCGAGAATCCGCCCGCGCACGTCCAGACATGGCACATCGGCCACCTGAACATGGTCGGCGGCGATCAGATCAACCAGTCGGGCGAGGGCAACAAGTGGGGAAAGGTGCTCAATGGGTGACTACAACTTCGTCGGGGGCGACCAGATCAACCAGTCGGGGTCGGGTGACAAGCAGGGCAAGATCGTCTATTCCGAGCACGCGCGCAACGACGCCGCGCGGGACCTGGCCGAACTGATCGCGCTTCTGCGGGAGGCGGGGCTCGTGGACGCGGGCGGCGACCCGACCGACATGCCGCGCCTGCGCGCCGAGGTCGAGCGCCAGCGGAGCAGGTTCGCCTGGCTGGCGGAGTTCGTCCGGCGGGGAGGCGAACCGGTGGCGGTCACGGCGACCGGCGGCACGATCGCGGGCGTGGTGGTCGACGTCCTGCGGCAGCTCGGTTCCTGACCCCGGGGGCGATGCGCGTCCAGGTGATCGGCGGTGGGAGACTCGGGCGAGGATCACGACGCGCTGAACAGGGGGGACCTGTGGATTTCAGGCTTGAGTTGGTGACGGTGCCCGTCTCCGACGTCGATCGCGCGAAGGCGTTCTACGTCGAGAAGGTCGGATTCAACGCCGACCACGACCACCGGGTGAACGAGCAGATCCGGTTCGTGCAGCTCACGCCGCCCGGGTCGCCGTGCTCGATCGCGATCGGCACGGGCCTGGAGGACGGCATGGCGCCCGGCTCCGTCCAGGGGCTCCAGCTCGTCGTCGCCGACGCCGACGCCGCGCGGGCGGAGCTGGCGGGACGGGGCGTCGAGGTCAGCGAGGTCAGCGAGTTCCCCTGGGGCCGCTTCGTCTTCTTCAAGGACCCCGACGGCAACGGGTGGAACGTCCAGGAACTCCCGCCCCGCGACTGATCCATCGCCCGGGACCCAAGCCGTCAGAGGCCCAGGCCGCGGCCGATGATCTCTTTCATGATCTCCGTGGTGCCGCCGTAGATGGTCTGGACGCGCACGTCCTGGTACGCCTTGGCCACGGGGTACTCGGTCATGTAGCCGTAGCCGCCGTGGAGTTGCAGGCAGCGGTCGACGACCGTCTTGCAGAGTTCGGTGTTCCAGTACTTGAGCATGGCGGCCTCGTCGGCTTCGAGTTCGCCCTTGCCTTCTTTGGCTATGCACTGGTCGGTGAAGGCTCGGGTGACGGCGAGTTCGGTCTTCATCTCGGCGAGGGTGAAGCGGTTGTGCTGGAACCTGCCGATCGGACGGCCGAACGCCTCGCGGGTCCTGCTGTAGTCGAGGGTCTGCTCGAAGACCTCCTCGGCGGCGGCCTGCGCGCTCACGCCGATGGCCAGGCGTTCGCGGACGAGGTTCTGCATCAGGTAGACGAAGCCCTTGCCCTCTTCGCCTAGGAGATTACGGCTGGGTACGCGGACGTTGTCGAAGAACAGTTCGGCCGTGTCCTGGGCGTGGAGGCCGATCTTGTCGAGGTTGCGGCCGCGCTGGAAGCCGTCCATGCCGCGTTCCACCACGAGGAGGCTCACGCCTTTCGCGCCGGCGGACGGGTCGGTCTTCGCCGCGACGATCACCAGGTCGGCCAGGACGCCGTTGGAGATGAACGTCTTGGAGCCGTTCAGGACGTAGTCGTCGCCGTCCCTGGTCGCGGTCGTCCTGATGCCCTGGAGGTCGGATCCGGCGGCGGGCTCGGTCATCGCGATGCCGGTGATGATCTCGCCGGAGCAGTAGCCGGGCAGCCAGCGCGCCCGCTGCTCGGGGGTGCAGAGGCGGCGCAGGTAGCCGCCGTTGACATCGTTGTGGACGGAGAACCCCGGCCCGTGCGCCCCGGCCCGCGCCAGTTCCTCGTTGAGGACCACGTAGAAGCGGTAGTCGGTGTTGCCGCCGCCCCCGTGCTCCTCGGGCATCTCGATGCCGAGGAGGCCCTGGCGGCCGGCGGCGAGCCACACGTCGCGGGAGACGATGCCCTCCTTCTCCCATTGGGCGTGGTGCGGCGTCACCTCCTTGGCGAGGAAGGCGCGGACCATCGCGCGGAACGCCTCGTGCTCCTCGGTGAAGATCTCCCGTGCCATCCGGTCGGCTCCCTCGGTAAGCGCGTCCTGATACGAATTTAATGTAACACTGGCACTGTCATATGCAGGGGAGGCGGGATGGAGCTGACCGTCGACGAGCTGGCCACGCGCGCCGGGGTCACCGTCCGCACCGTGCGCTTCTACGCGGGGCGCGGCCTGCTGCCCCCGCCCAGGCTGCGCGGGCGGACGGGCCTGTACGGCGCCGACCATCTCGCGCGGCTGGAGCTGGTCCGGGAGCTCCAGTCGCTCGGGCTGACGCTCGCGGCGATCGAGCGCCATCTGGAGAAGATCCCGCCGGACGCGTCGCCCGAGGATCTGGCGTTGCAGCGGGCGCTGCTGTCGCCGTGGGCGCCGGAGCGGCCCGAGGAGCTCGACCGGCACGAGCTGGACCGGCGGGCCGGGCGGCATCTCGGTGAGGAGACGCTCGTCCGGTTGGAGGCGCTCGGCGTTGTGGAGCGGCTTCCGGGTGGGGCGAAGGTGCGGGTGATCAGTCCTGCGTTGCTCGGTGTGGGGGTTGAGATGGCGGCTCTGCCGCTTCCCCTGGACACGCTCGTCGCCTCTCATGAGGCTGTGGAGCGGCACACGACGGCCTTGGCCGCGGAGTTGCAGGAAGTGTTCCAGGAGACCGTCGTCCGGCCCTACAGGGAGAGCGGGCGCGCTCCTGAGGAACGCGAACGGCTGATGGAACTGGCCGGGCGGCTCAAACCGCTGCTGATCCAGTCGCTGGTGACCTCGTTCCAGCGGTCGGTGGACAAGGCGATCCGCCGTTCCGCCGACCGGTGACTCAGGAGTTCTTCCACTCCTGCGACTCGTATTCGACCAGGCGCGGGTGGACGAGCGTGTTGACGTCCACGTCGCGGGCGCGGCGGTCCTTGGGGAAGACGGTCGCGGCGCGCAGGACGTCGGCGTCGAGGAAGCGCAGGTCGGGGACGTCCGGCGGCAGGGCGAGCGTCGGCGCCCGCGGGGTCGGCGACGCGAGGACGAAGCCCCAGTCCCCGAAGCTCGGCACGTCCACGTGATAGGGGGCCGTCGCCAGACCCGCGGCGGCGATCGATTTCTGGATGCTCCAGAACGACTTGGGCGCGAAGTACGGGGAGCCCGATTGGACGACGATGCGGCCGCCCGGCGCCAGCGCCCTTCTCACCAGGCCGTAGAACTCGACCGAGTACAGCTTCGCGGTGGAGACGTCGTCGGGGTCGGGCATGTCCACGACGACCGCGTCGAACCGCTCACCCAGGCGGCGCAGCCAGGAGAAGGCGTCCGCGTTGACGATGCGGGCGCGCGGGTCGTCCAGCGAATGGCGGTTGAGGGACGAGATCGGCCCGTAGGTGCGCGCGAGGCGGATCATCTCCGGGTCCAGCTCGACCAGCGTCGCGGTGCGGACGTCCCGGTAGCGGAGCACCTCGCGCAGCGCGAGGCCGTCGCCGCCGCCGAGGATGAGCACGCGCCCGCGCGGCCCCGACATCAGCGGGTGGACGAGCGACTCGTGGTACCGGTACTCGTCCACCGAGGAGAACTGGAGGTCGCCGTTCAGGAAGAGACGCGTGTCGGACGGACCGGTCGGCTTCCGGGTGATGACGATCTCCTGGTACGGAGTGCGTTCGGAAAGCGCGATCGGGTCGGAGTAGAGCGCCTGGCGGGCCGACACCTCGAATCCGTCCGCCAGCGCATACGTCCCGGACAGGGCGGCCAGGACCGCGGCCATTCCGCCCCACAGGGCGGTGCGGGCGACGCGTCCGAGCTGGGCGCGGAACAGCCACAGCACGACGGCGATCCCGGCGACCGCGTTCACGACGCCGACCAGCAGCGCGCCCTTGATGTGCCCGAACGTCGGCAGGAGGAGGAACGGGAACGCGAGCCCGCCGACGAGCGCGCCCACGTAGTCGGCGGCGAACAGGTCGGCGACCGCGCTGCCCGCGTCCTGCCGCCGGATCCGCTGGAGCAGCGTCATCAGCAGCGGGATCTCCGCGCCGATCAGCGCGCCGACCGCGAACGCGACCACGACCAGGGCGGGGACGTACAGGTCGAGCCACGCGAACGCCGCGTACAGCGCCAGCACCGACAGGCCGCCGACCAGCGCGAGCGCGCCCTCGATGATCGCGAACGCCGCCACCGGGCGGGTCTGGAGCGGCTTGGCCAGCAGCGACCCGACGCCCATCGCGAACACCATCACCGACAGGACGATCGACGCCTGCGTCACCGAGTTGCCGACCAGGTAGCTGCCGAGCGCGACCAGCGCCAGCTCGTACACCAGGCCGCAGGCCGCGCAGGTGAACACGGCGGCCAGCACGAGCGCCCGCGCCGCCCGCGCGGGCACGCTCAGCCCCGCCTCGCCCGCCGCGTCGGAGGCGGTCAGGAGACCGCCCCGGCGACGATCGCGGCGACGGCGAGGTCGGCGGCGGCGACCACCCAGCCCGCCGGGTGCACGGCCGCGCCGTCCACGAGCGTCGCGCCCAGCCTGCCGGGGGTGATGAGGTCGAGGAGGTAGAACGCGACGATCATGAGCACGATGCCGAGCAGCCCGTACACGGCGGTGTCGACCAGGCCCTCGGACAGGTCGGAGTCGCTGGTCACGATCGCCGTCGTCACGATCGCGCCGGTGCCGAGCAGCTTGACCGAGAGCAGCAGCGCGGCGCCGCGGTTGCCCTCGGTCCAGATCTGGTGGCCGAGCCGCCCCGGCGTGGTCACCTCGACGACGAGGTAGCCGAGCGCCATCAGCGCGATGCCGAGCGCGCCGTAGGCGAGCGTGGCGCCGCCCTCGTGCAGGACGTCGTTCATTCGGTGCTCCTCACTTGCCCGACGCTGCTCATTTGCCGGACCCCGGGCCGCCGCCGCGGAAGGACCCGACGCCCCTGCTGTTCCAGCCGTTCGTCCCGGGGCTCGCCCAGTACCCGCCGACGTGGGAGTGGTAGCGGCCGTATCCGCTGGACGGGGTGTCGACGGTGATGCGGCTGCCGGTCCCGTCGGGCAGGACGCCCACCACGAGCTTCGGGTAGCGCATGAAGATCCCGCCCTGCGGGCCCAGCCTCGCGAGGTCGTCCACCCGGTCGATCGCCTTGTGCTTCTTGTTGATCTCCGCGGCGACGGCCGGCGGCGGCTTCGGCGACCGGTAGGTGCCGACCCCCGTCTGCGAGTACTTCTTGGCGATCCACTTCTGCGGTGAGCCGCCGCCGTGGCGGAGCGTGGCCACCAGCACGATCGCGGCGACCACGGCGGCGGAGATCCCGCCGATCACCCAGTACTTCCGGTTCACCGCTGCCTCACCAGCCGGCTCCGCGTCATCACGATCTCCCGCGTCTGGGGGTAGGCGTGCCAGGTCCGCCAGCCGATGCCCGCGCCGGCACCGTCGCCGGCACCGCCGGCGTCGTCGAGCGCCAGGGCGGTGACGGCGTGCCGGGAGCCGGGGAAGGCCCCGGTCAGCGCGTCGTCGCGGCCCAGCAGCCGGGCGCACACCGCCTCGACGGCGCGGCCGAACTCCGGCTCGCCTCCGTGGGCGGACGTCGTGGCGGTGAACTCATAGCCCCAGCCGGGGACCGTCGTGGCGGCGCGTCCGGGCAGCGGCTCGGCGCCGCCGGGCAGGCACGCGACGGTCTCGCTCAGCGGCCCGGCGATGACCTGGTGGGACGCGCCGAGCAGGCGCAGGTGCACGGTCAGGCCCGCGCGCTCCACCGGCAGGACGGCGAGGGCGTCCAGCGGCGGCAGGCCGAGCGCGAACGACAGCGCGTCGGCGCGCGCGTCGGCGAAGGGGGTGTCGAGCGCGGCGAGCATCAGCCGCCGCCCGGGTAGATCGTGAGGGCGCCGGTCGGGACGCGGTCGCCGAGGCCCGCCTCCCACTGCCCGGCGCCGTACTGCTCGAACGACAGGTAGCGGCCGCGCGGGCCCTCGTAGTCGACGTACTCGACGCGGCCCTGGACGCCGACGCCGGTCGTCCCCTCGCTGGTGTAGTCGGCGGTGCCGTGCTCGTCGCGGCGGTACTCGACGCCGTCGACGACGAGCGTCCGCTCGCCCGGGGACAGGCCCGCCGGGTCGTGCTCGGTCCACCAGACGACTTCGAGGTCGGGGTCCTCCTCGACGGAGATCCACACCTTGCCGCCCTCGCGGGTGTCGGCGTCCAGCAGGTGCTCGCTCCAGGTGAAGCCGCCCTCGCGCAGCCGCAGCGAGCCGCGCACGAAGTAGCGGGTGCCGAGGTACTCGACCATGTCGCCGGCCTTCAGCGTGCGCGGGTCGCCGCCGACCTGGTCCTCGGCGGCGAACGGGTCGCGCGGCGCGGGCGCGGGCGGCGGCGCCGGCGCGCGGCGGCGCAGCAACAGCACCACGATGAGCGCGACCAGGGCGGCCAGGATCAGCGCCAGCAGAATCACGATCGCGGTTCCACCCACGGGCACCTCCGGCTTTCGCCTCAGATCGCATCAGATCGCATTGCCTGTTTCACGGCACGGACCTGCGGGATCATACCGATAGTCACCCGTCAAGCCCATACCGCTCTCAGACGTCACGAACGCACCATCCGTTCCGTCCGGGATGGCCCGAAATGTCGTGAGTCGAGACCGGGT
Organism: Actinomadura litoris; assembly: GCF_009733595.1. Classification (GTDB taxonomy): domain Bacteria; phylum Actinomycetota; class Actinomycetes; order Streptosporangiales; family Streptosporangiaceae; genus Spirillospora; species Spirillospora litoris. Next base: position 155,698 of record NZ_WOFH01000009.1, read on the forward strand.
CAGAGGCGCTCGACGGCGGCGGCGACGCGCTCGTCGGTGGCGGTGAAGGCGACCCGGACGTGCCGGGCGCCCGCCGGGCCGTAGAACTCGCCCGGGGCGGCGAGGACGCCGAGGGAGGCCAGGTGGGCGACGGTGTCCCAGCACGGCTCGTCCCGGGTCGTCCACAGGTACAGGGACGCCTCGGAGTGGTCGACGCGGAACCCGTGGCCCTCGAACGCGGCGCGCAGCGCGGCGCGGCGGCGCGCGTACCGGGCCCGCTGCTCGTCCACGTGCGCGTCGTCGTCGAAGGCGACCGCCATCGCCGCCTGCACCGGCGCCGGGACGATCATCCCCGCGTGCTTGCGGACCTCCAGCAGCCGCTTGACCAGCGCCGGGTCGCCGGTGAGGAACCCGGCGCGGTAGCCCGCCATGTTGGACCGCTTGGACAGCGAGTTGATCGCCAGCAGGCCCTCGTGGGAGCCCTCGCACACGTCCGGATGCAGGACGGAGACGGGCGGGTTCGCCTCGTCCCAGCCGAACTCCAGGTAGCACTCGTCGCTGACGACGACGGCGCCGCGGCCGCGCGCCCATGCCACGACCTTGCGCAGGTGCTCGGCGGGCAGCACCTTCCCGGTCGGGTTGGACGGCGAGTTCACCCAGACGATCTTGGGGTTGACCGGGCCGAGCGACAGCAGGCCGTCGGTGCGGACCGGCCGCGCCCCGGCGAGCCGGGCGCCCACGTCATAGGTCGGGTAGGCCAGCTCGGGGAACACGACGTGGTCGTCCGGGCCCGCGCCGAGCAGGGTCGGCAGCCACGCCACGAGCTCCTTGGTGCCGATCACGGGGAGGATCGCGGCCGGGTCGGCGCCGGACACGCCCGCGCGGCGGCGCAGCCAGCCCGCCGCCGCCTCGCGCAGCCGGGGCGTCCCGTAGGTGGCCGGGTAGCCGGGCGCGTCGGCGGCCGCGCGCAGGGCCGCGCGGACCGGCTCGGGCGTCGGGTCGACGGGCGTCCCCACCGAGAGGTCGACGATGCCGCCGGGGTGCTCGGTGGCCTGCCGCTTGTAGGGCTCCAGCCGATCCCACGGGAAGTCCGGCAGCGTGAACACGAATCCACTCTCCTCAGGGAAACCGCGGGCCGTGGCGCCACCCTCGTGGACGGCCACGGCCCGACCCTTACACGACCGGCTTACGACACCGGCACAGAACGCTCCCGGGACCGTGACGCTTCATGGTCCCGCGCGCGCGACCCGTCAGTCGTCCTGGCTCTGCGGAGGCAGCGCCGCGACGATCGGGTGGTCCTTGTCGATCTTGCCTATCTTGGACGCGCCGCCCGGCGAGCCGAGGTCGTCGAAGAACTCCACGTTCGCCTTGTAGAAGTCCTTCCACTGCTCAGGAGTGTCGTCCTCGTAGTAGATCGCCTCCACAGGGCAAACCGGCTCGCACGCACCACAGTCGACGCACTCGTCCGGGTGGATGTAGAGCATGCGCTTGCCCTCGTAGATGCAGTCGACCGGGCACTCCTCGATGCATGCCTTGTCGAGCAGGTCCACGCAGGGCTGCGCAATGACGTAGGTCACGTCAGTGACTCCTCTCGGGTTACCGGCCCCGCCGCACGTCACGGCTCACCGCAAGCTCGCTGTGAATAGTATGGCCACCGAAGCGCAGTCGATTCGACACGGGGGTCCCTCACATGCCGGGCCGCTTCGCCGCGCGGCTGGTGGTTTCCATCAGTGGCGCGGACGTGGGTCAGCGGGTCTCGCTGCGCCGCCGCCTGCCAACGGGAGAGTACAGCGACGTGGTGGGCGTCCTCGAATCGTGGGCGGACGGCCTGCTCACCGTGCGCCGCCGCACCGGGGAACTGGTCGAGGTGCCCGAGGCGATCGTGGTCGCGGGCAAGGTCGTCCCGCCCCAGCCGCCGCCCCGGCGCAGGCCGCGCCGCGACGAACCGTCCTGACGCGGGCCGCCGCACGCGAGGTCGCCACGGCCGGTCGCCACGGCGCCGTCCGGCGGCGGAAGACCGTCCTGGGGGCGCTGCCCGGCTCTCACGCCGACATGCTGACCCGGCGATGAAAGCCGTTTTGACCTGCGGTGCGGGCGCCTCCGCCGACGGGCCGTCACGGCGGTGAGAAGTCGTTCTGACGTGCGATGCCGGGCCGCTCGGTGGAGCGGCCCGGCGTGTCGGCTACCTGCCCGGAGGCGTGGGTGTGCCCGGCGGTACGCCCGGCACGCCGGGGACCCCGGGGGTGCCCGGTACGCCCGGCACGGTCGGCGTGCCCGGAACGGTCGGGGTGCCGGGCAGCGGCACGCCCGGCGTGGGGCTCACAGGCCCTGGCGTGGGTGTTCCCGGCGTGGCCGGGGCCGTCGGCGTCCCCGAGGGCGGAGCGCTCGGCGTGGGCGCCTTCACGGGCTTCGGCGGGGCCAGGTCGGTGTAGGTCTTGCCGGGCTTGAGCGTCTGGCCCCTGAACAGCTCCGACACCGTCACGAACGTGAACCCGCGCCGCTTCAGCCCCTCCAGCACCTTGGGGATGGAGTCGACGCTCGGCTTGTGGATGTCGTGGTAGAGGACGATCCCGCCCGCCTTGGGCTCGTTGATGCCGACCCGGGTGTCGCGGGCGACGCTGCGGTAGCGCCAGTCCTCCGTGTCGACGCTCCAGAGGATCTCCGGGAGCGCGGCGGCGCGTCCGACCTGGGCGTTCGTCGCGCCGTAGGGCGGGCGCAGCAGCGTGGGCCGCACGCCGCCGGACGCCTTGGCGATCGCGTCCTGCGTCCGCTGGACCTGCGAGCGCACCCCCGCCGCCGACAGCCCCGTGAGGCTCGGGTGGGACCAGCTGTGGTTCGCGAGCTCGTGTCCCTCCAGCGCCATGCGCCGCACGGTGCCCTCGTGACTGCGCACGTTCTCGCCAAGCATGAAAAAGGTGGCGCGGGCGCCCGCCGCGTGCAGGGTGTTCAGCAGGCGGTCGGTGTAGGGGCCGGGGCCGTCGTCGAACGTGAGCGCGACGCACTTCAGCTTGACGCAGTCGATGGTGCGCGGAGGCGGCGGCTTCGGCGGCTCGGGCTTGCGCGTCGGCGGCGCCGCCGCGGCGGTGCGGCCGACCGTCCCGCCGTGCTTGTCGCCCGCGGTCCGCGCCTTCTTCTCCGGCGTCTGGCCGCAACCCGCGGCGAGCATCAGCCCGGCCACGGTGAGTGCACCGTATTTAATGATCCGCACCACGCACCCCCGAACGCGTTGCCTCGGGCGGTTTTCCTACCCTCCGCCACAGTGGTAACACACGTCACCAAGGTCCGGGAAACGCCATGATCGTTTCCCTGCACGGCGGCGCCGGGGCGGTTCCTTCATAATGCCCTCTCGCGGCCACTGGTTGATCACCGATCCCCGTTTTCGGGGCCCGCGGATCCCTCCGACCGGGGGCGGTTCAGGCGCGGGTCAGCACTGGTTCAGCAACAGTTCAGACACGTGCCTCGGGGAAAAGGCGCAGGACGACGTCGCGGTACCACCCCTGGCGGTCGCGGCCGGGCGGCGGGCCGGGGACCAATGTGCCGTCCGGGGCGGAAGTGAGGTAGATCACGACATCTGCGCCGATGGCCAGTTCGGACGGGGCGTCCCCGGCGGCGGCGAGGCGCTCCGCGACGGCGGCCAGCACGCGCGCCCAGCCCTGGCCGAGATACGGCGGCAGGCCGTCGACGCGCAGTTCGGGCAGGCCGCCGGCCGACAGCCCGGCGGTGCGCAGCGTCAGCCCGTCCGGGCCCCGCGCGCCCATGATCTGGACCTCGCCCGTGCCGCCCGGCATCGGCAACGCCGCCTCCAATCCCGACTTTGTCCGATAAATTATGACAGTGAATTGGGCCGTGACGACGTACGACTCCGCCTTCGGGTACGTCTCCGCGCACGGCGCGCCCCTGGTCGACCTGCTCGACCCGCAGCCCGGCGAACGGGTCATCGACCTCGGGTGCGGCACCGGGACGTTCAGCGCGGAGATCGCCGAGCGGGGCGCCGAGGTGCTCGGCATCGACGGCAACCCCGACATGGTCGCGCAGGCGACCGCGCTGCACCCGGGGCTGTCGTTCATCGTGGGCGACGCGCACGACTTCACCACCAGCGAGTCGTTCGACGCGGTCGCCTCCAACGCCGCGCTGCATTGGATGACCCGCGACCCCGACCAGGTGATCGGCCAGGTGCACGCGGCGCTGCGCCCCGGCGGACGGTTCGTCGGGGAGCTCGGCGGCGCCGGGAACTGCGCCGAGCTGATCGCCGCGATGCAGACGGCCTGGCGCGTGTTCGGGCTCGGCGAGCCCGAGCTGCCCTGGTACTTCCCGAGCCCCGCCGAGTACGCGACGAAGCTTGAGGAGGGCGGGTTCACGCTCCGGCTGCTGGAGCACGCCGACCGCCCCACCCGCATGACCGAGGGCCCCGGCGGCGCCGCCGACTGGGTGCGCGCCTACGCGGGCCGCGCGCTCGCCGACGTCCCGCCCGAACTGGTCGAGCCGCTGCTGGAGCGGGTCAACGACCTGGCCGCGCCCGCGCTGCGCCGCGAGTCGGGGTGGGTCGCCGACTACGTGCGGCTGCGGTTCGCCGCCGTCCGCAAGCCGGACGGCGGCGCGTCGCTGCTCACCGGTCCCACGCCGACGCCCGCTTCCGCGCCCGCTTCCGCGCCCACAGGGCCGCCGCCGCCGGGCGCGCCGCTCTGACCTAGGGTGGGGCCCATGCTGCGGCTGCACGACCGTCGGACGGGGCGCCCCGAGGGGCTGCCCGGCGGACGCGTCCTGCGCCTCCACGTGCTGGACGGCGCCGGGCTCCGCACGCTGGTGGTCGCCGACCTGCTGAGGCGGGTCGCGAGCCGGGCGGGGCGGCACGTCCTGGCCACGGGCGCCGCCAGGGGCGACTGGACGGCCTACAACGTCCAGCCGCTCGAACCGGGCGGCTGGGCGGACGCCGACGTCCGTGTCTCGGGCGACGGCTCCGTGGTCGACGGGTTCTGCGTCTCCGCGCCCGCGGAGACCGGCGACTGGCGCTCGGCCGGGGACCTCGACCCGCTCGCCGTACGGCTCGCGCTGCTCGACGCCCCCTACGGGGAGCCGCTGGAGCTGTCGGCCGCGCGGGCCCGCGCGGCCGGTGCCCGGCTGGACGGGTGGCGGGACGCGGTCGCCGGATGGGCGCGCGGCGCGGGCCGTCCCCTGGACCGCGCGTACGCGGCGAAGGCCGAGGCGGCGCTGGCGGCCGACCTGGACGCGCCGTCCGCGCTCGCGGTGCTGGACGAGATGGCCGGCGCGGACATCGCCCCGGGCGCGAAGCTGGAAACGGTCGTCCACCTCGACCTGCTCCTGGGGCTCGACCTGGTCTCCGCCATCGGACGCGCCTGAGCCCTGCCTCAGCCCTGCCTCAGCCCTACCGCGTGTCGCCGACCTCGGTGAGGGTGCCGTCGGCGAGCAGTTCGGAGATCCGGCGCCGGAACACATACGCCGTGCCGCCGCCGGGCTGGTCGAACCACGGGACCGCCGTCCCCGTCAGCGCGCCCACCGGCCTCTGGAGCCGGTAGGCGTGATAGGGGCGGTCCCTCCAGTCGGGCGGCAGCGACCTCTGCTCGAAGGGCGTGTGCGCGGCGTAGACGACGTTGCCGCCGGGGGCGCCGTAGCGGTCCACCGTCGTGCCCCGCGCGAGCTCCATCATGTGGCGGTCGCGCAGGAGGCTGAGCGGGGGCTCGCCCTCCACCGGCTCGATCGGACCGCCCTTCGTGGGCGCTTGCAGGAGGACGCTGCCGAGGAGGTGGGCGGCGGCCTGTTCGTGGTCGTCGAACGTTACGGCCCGGCGGGGTTCGCCGTCGCGCGTCCGGAACACCGTCCACCGCGCGCCCTCCGGCAGAAGCGACCAAGCGCCTTCGGCGGTTCCGCCGATCCGGTATGCGGACGGGTCGGCGTCCAGGTCGTCCAGGCGGCTGCGGAGCGCGGCGAACCGGTCGGGTTCGCGAGGCGCCGGGGGCCGCTCGACGCGGGTCAGGTCGGGATCGCGGGCCGGGGGCTCCCGGCGGACGCGGTCGGGCGCGTCCCGTCCGGTGACGGCGGCGGTCGCGGCGTCCATCACGTCGTCGCCGACCTCGGGGACCTCGAAGCCCCGGGCGCGCATGTGCGCGACGAGGTCGGCCTCCGGCGGGACCCCGTGCTCGCGCAGGTAGTAGCCGACCGCGCCCGACCACACCCACGTCCCGTCGGTGTGGAAGGTCAGCGGGACGGCCGCGCCGCGCGCCGGGTCGAGCCGGTCGGGGGCGTGCGAGCGCGCCGCCATCACCACGGGCGCCCGCCGCAGGTAGTCGGCCACGCGCTCGGCCTCCTCCGGCGGGACGGGCGGGCGCGACACGGCCGGGCGGGAGCCGTCGGGGCCCGCATGGTCGAAGACGCGGGCCCGGCGCAGGCCGCCGTCCGGGGCGGGCGGAGCCGCCGGGACCGGCGGCGGCGCCGAGGCCAGCCGCTCCGTCATCCATCCGGGGACGCGGTCGCGCGGGAACCGCTCCAGCTCGCGCCGGACGTCCTCGGCGGACGGCTCGCGGTTCCACTTCGGCTCGTCGTCGTGGGTGAAGCCCGCCCGGCAGCGGACGCCGCCGTTCTCGTAGACGACCTCGAAGTCCGTGCGGCACCAGGTGGAGCCCTGGAAGCCGTGCGTCCCGGCGCGGAGGCGGTCCAGGAGGGCGGCGGCCCCGGCGGGCGGCGTCCACACCGTCATCGTCCCGTCGGCCCGGTAGAGCATCATCGGCGGGAACTCCACGTGCCCGCCCACGGCCTGGTAGTACCCGAAGATCTTCAGCCACAGCGGCGGGGCGTGCCCGGCGACCAGGACGGCGAGGTCGTTCGACAGCAGCTCCATCTGCTCGATGGGGTCCATCGCGCCCACGGCCTCGTGGGTCGGCGGCGGCGCGGGCTCGCGGCCCTCCAGCCGGTCGCGCAGCCACCCGGGCTGGTTGGCGCCGTCGCGCGGCAGCACGATCTGGTCGCGCCGCCACGCCTCCACCGGGGCGGGCGGGTCCCAGCCCGGGTCGAAGTCGTAGTTGTAGAGGGGGCGCGCGGAGCCCGGCTCCACGAAGAACGACATCGAGAACCACGTGCCCTGCTCGGACAGGTAGTGGACGCGGCGCAGCTCCATGAGCAGGTCGGTCACCGTGTCGGGGACCCGCTCGCACTCCTCGACCGTCCCGTCGGCGGTGAGGACGGTGAGCGCGGTGTCGGCCGCCGCCACCGTGGCCTTGCAGCGCAGGTCGGCGCGGCGCCACCCGGGCGGCAGCGCCTGCCGGACGGCCTGGACGACCCGTCCCTCGATCTCCGCGATCCGCTCGTTCGGCCCGGCCATACCTGCCCCCCTCGTGCGGCGACTGCCCGGAAGGGTACCGAGCCTCCCACGGCCCGGCGGAACGCTCCGGCCCCGCGGGGCGGGGCGTCCGCTACCGTTCCAACGTGACGACCCACGCGCCCGAGTCCCCGGCGCCCGCGACCCCCGAGCCGGCCCGCCCGGCGCGCCGGCGCCGCGTCCGGAGGCTGGTCGCCGCGCTCACCGGCCTCGTCCTCCTCGTCTGCGCGGCGCTCGGCGGCGTCGGCTGGTACTTCGCGGGCGTGGCGACGCAGGTCGACCACAGCGCGGAGTACCCCTTGAGGATCACCGACGTGGGGAACGGGACGGTGACGCTCCCCCGCGACCCCGACACCGAGCGCCCCGGCACGTGGGCGCTGGCCTGGCCGGACGGGCGGGCGCTGCTCGGCCCGGTCGTCGGGGGCGACCGGGCGACGGTCGTGCGGCGCGTGGCGTCCGTGCTGAAGGGGACGCCGGCGAAGGGCGCCCGCGCCACCATCGACCACTGGCTCTACGAGGGCGACCCGAAGACCGCGCTCGGCCTGGCCTTCGAGGACGTGGCGTATCCGACGCGGGTCGGGCGGATGCCCGCGTGGCTGCTGCCCGGCACGTCCCCCAAGGGCACGTGGGTCATCGCCGTGCACGGGCGGAACGCCGGCATGGCCGAGACGTTCCGCGCGATGAAACCGGTGCACGCGACCGGGATGACGATGCTGTCCATCGCCTACCGCAACGACGTGGACGCGCCCCGGTCCGCCGACCACCGGAACCACATGGGCGCCACCGAATGGCGCGACGTCGCCTCGGCCGTCGCCTACGCGCGGGCGAACGGCGCCACCGGCGTCGTCCTGTACGGGTGGTCGATGGGCGGCGCGATGGCGATGAAGACCCTCCGCGCCGACCCGTCGTTCGTGCGCGGCGTCGTCCTGGACTCGCCCGTCATGGACTGGAGCGCCACCCTCGACAAGCAGGGCGACGCCCGCCATCTGCCGCGCCTTGTGACGGACGTGGCCAAACGCACCATGCGCTACCGGTTCGGCATCGACCTGGACGATCTCGACCAGACCCGGTTCGCGCCCCGGCTCAGAACGCCGGTGCTGATGTTCACGACCGCCGGCGACCGCACCGTCGCCAACCGTCCGGCGTTCGCGTTCGCGAAGGCCGCCCCGCCCGGCATGGTCACCCATGTCACCGCGCAGGGCGACCACACGGAGGCGTGGAACACCGACCCGGCCGCCTACGAGCGGGCCCTCGCGTCCTTCCTGGCGAGGGTCGGCCGCTAACCCGCCGCGGCGAGGCGCGCGGCCTCGGCGAACAGCTCCGCCTGGCGGCGCCGCGCGGACGGGAACGGCATCCCGATCACCCGGTGCGCGCCCGCCTCGGCCAACGCCGCGAGCCGCTCGGCCGCCCGCTCGGGCGGCCCGGTCAGCATGCCCTCCCGCGCCGCCTCCTCGGTCAGGCCGTAGTCGGTGAGCGACTTCACCTGCGCGTCGATCTCCGCCTCGGGCACGTCGCCGAGCCCGAAGCTCAGGCTGACGGTCACCTTCGGCGCCGGACGCCCGTACTCGGCGGCCAGCCCCGCGATGCGCCCGGCCCCCGCGGCGACCTCCTCGGGGGTGGAGAACGCCGGATACCACTCGTCGCCGAACCGGGCCGCGCGCCGCTCGGGCCCGGCGGCGACCAGCACCGGCGGCATCGGCGCGCCCGGGGTCAGCGTGATCTCCGCGCCGTCCACCGAGACGGCCCTCCCCTCGACCAGGGCGGGCAGCAGTTCCAGCGCCGCGTCGGTCCGGGCACCGCGCTCGGCGAACGGCACGCCGACCGCGCGGAACGCCGCGTCGCCGTGGAGGGACCCGCCGCTGCCGACGCCGAGCAGCACCCGGTCTCCCGACAGGTGCTGGAGGCTCGCGATCTGCTTGGCCGCCCACACGGTCTGCCGCAGCGGCAGCACCATCACCCCGAACCCGAGCTTGAGCCGCTCGGTCACCGCGGCGGCCGTGGCGAGCACGAGCGTCGCGTCCAGGAACGGTCGGACGGGGCGGAGGTGGTCGCCCACCCACACCGACTCGTACCCGGCGTCCTCGGCGTGCCGGGCGTGCTCGGCGATCGTCGCCGACGCGTCCACCCCGAACGAGGGGAGATACAGCCCGATCCTCATCGCCCGACCTCCAGCAGCGTCTTGCCGACGCTCGCGCGCGACTCGATCGCCGCGTGCGCCTCGGACGCGCCCTCCAGCGGGAAGCGCTGCCCGATCACCGGACGCAGCCGTCCGGCCGCCGCCTCGGCGAGCGCGCTGAGCGTGAACCCGCGCATCTCCTCCGGCGACGCGACCGGACGGACGAGCGTCACGCCGCGGCCGTCCGCCGCGTCCTGCGGGATGTCGGCCCACTCGCCGCTCGCCAGCCCGAAGCTGACCATCCGGCCACCCCTTCTGACCAACGTGAACGCCTCCCGCGCCACGTCACCGCCGACACCGTCGAACACCACGTCCACCTCGCCGGCGTGCTCGCTCCACCCCGGCTCGCGGTAGTCGACGACCTCGTCGGCACCGACCCGGCGGGCCACGTCCGCCTTGGGGCCGCCGCCCACCGCCGCGACCACCGTCGCGCCCGCGGCCTTCGCCAACTGGACCAGCAGCGTCCCGACACCGCCCGCCGCCGCCTCGACCAGCACCCGCTCCCCCGGGCGCGGCGCCGCCGCCCGCAGCATCATCGTCGCCGTCCGCCCGTCGGCGAGCAGCGCGACCGCCTCGTCGAGGGCGAGGCCGTCCGGCACCTCGAACAGCGCCGCCGCGTCCACCGCCGCGCGCTCGGCGTAGCCGCCGGACCCGCCGGTCGAGCTGACGACCCGCCTCCCCACCAGCGCCGGATCGGCCCCCGCGCCGACCTCCACGACCACGCCGCCCACCCCGTTCCCCGGGATCACCGGCGGCTCCACCGTGAACGGCGCCGGACCGCCCGACCTGAGCTGCGTCTCGACGAACGTGATGTTGACGAACTCCACGTCCACCAGCGCCTGCCCGTCCCCGGCCACCGGGTCGGGCGCCTCCCCCGGCACCAGGACGCCGGGCCCACCGAACTCCCTCAACCACACCGCTCGCATGACGGCCTCCCTTCGTAAGCCGCCAGCGTGCAACCTCAAGCGGGGTCGAGGTCAATCCGGGCGCAACGAATCCCTTTTCCCGCCCGACCTGTCTCTGTAAGCTACGCGCGTACTCGACCCGCTGTCGGCCGACGCCCAGGGAAGACGATGCGCGCCCGGACGGTACGTCCCTCCCCACGGAGGCTCCGCCGCGCCGCCCCGCTGCTGGCGACGCTGCTGCCGGTCACGCTGCCCCTCGCCGGCTGCGGCACGTCCCATCCCTCGTCCGGCGCCCTGCGCCCCGAGGGCTCGGTCAGCACCGGCGCCGACTCCGCCGGGCCCGGCGCCGCCGCGCCGTCCGCGCAGCCGACCGGCCGGCTCTACAAGCAGGTACTGAAGCGCTACCGCGACTACCAGGCCGTCTACAAGCGCGTCTACGAGCGGAACGACGCCGCCGAACTCGCCACCGTCGCCGTGGACCCGCTCCTCGCCCAGGTCACCGCCGACGTCGAGAAGACCAAGGCCAAGGGCGAGATCTGGCGCTTCGCCAACACCCACAACCCGCGCGTGTACGCCCGCTCCACCGACGGCACCAAGGTCTACGTCATCGACTGCGTGCACACCCTCAGCGGCTACCGCTTCTCCGCCAGAACGGGCGAACGCCTGAGCGGCGGACCCGGCGGATCCCGCCTCTACCGGTCCACCGTCCAGTACGACTCCGGCACCTGGAAGGTCGCCGACATCGTCCAGGACCGCCCATGCTGACGGCCCTCAGCAAAGGACACAGGATGTCTCCCCACTCCCCCGCACGCCGCCGTGCCCTCACCACGGCCCTCACCACGGCGGCCGTGACCGTCCCCCTCCTCACCGCCCTCCCCGCCGACGCGGCCCCCTGCACCGCGGGCGGCGGCAAGCCGGGCAAGGTGACCTGCAACTACACCCACTCGGGCGGCGGCTCGTCCGGTGGCGGAGGAGGCGGAGGTTCAGCCGGTGGCGGAGGCGGCGGCCCCGTGGCCCCGCCCGACCCCGACGGCCTCACCCCCGACCAGGGCGTCGGATACGTCCCCGTGGACGACGGCGCCGCGCCCCCGGCCGCCGCGCCGCCCACCACCCAGGAACTTCTGGAGTCGGCTATGGCCTCGGCCAACCTGACCATCCCCAAGGTGCACATCGCACCGACCGGGAAGACCTACGTCCGCCTCCGGACCGCGCTGTGGATCGACGGCGTGCAGGATGTGAGGACCGAGCCGATCGGGGCGCCCCGGCTCCAAGCGACAGCGACCGCCGACCGCGTCGAGTGGAACGTGGGCGAGAAGACGTTCGAGTGCGACGGGACGAAGGGCCAGCGGTGCCACTACACCTACCGGCGGTCCTCGACCGGGCAGCCGGGCGGCTCCTACCAGATCACGGCGACGATCAAGTGGCACGTCACCTGGCGGTGCGAGCTGGCCGGATGCACGCCCCCGAGCGGCGACCTGGGCGAGCGGACGACGACGTCGCTGCCCGTCCCGCTGACCGTGAGCGAGATCCAGACCAACACGGGCCAGTAGATGCCGCGTAGCTGGAGCCTTCCCGGGTTCGTCGAGCTCGGGGAGCTGGGGGCGGGGGCGCAGGGCGAGGTCGTGCTGGCGCGCCACCAGTCCGGCGGCTTACCCGTCGCGATCAAGTATCTGGCCCCCGCTCTGCTGACCGACGCCGCCGCGCGCGCCACCTTTCGCGGCGAGGCCGAGTTGCTGAAGCGGGTGGTCGACCCGCATGTCGCCCGACTCCTGCACTATCAGGAGTCGCCGTGGGGCGCGGCGATCGTCCTGGAGGCCGTACGCGGCCGCTCGCTGCGCCGCGTCCTCGACACCCGTGCGGAGCCGCTCACGCCCGAGGCGGCGCTGACGACGCTCAAAGGGTCGCTGCTCGGCCTGGCCGCCGCGCACGCGGCCGGGGTCGTGCACCGGGACTACAAGCCCGCGAACGTCCTCGTCCAGGACGACGGGCTGAGCAAGCTCATCGACTTCGGCGTCGCGGTGCTCGCCGGACAGGGCGGCGTGGGCGGCACGCCCACGTACATGGCGCCCGAGCAGTGGGCGGGCGCCGCCGCGTCCCCCGCCACCGACCTCTACGCCGCCACCTGCGTGTTCGTGGAGTGCGTCAGCGGCGCCCGGCCGTTTGAGGCCCCGACCCTGGAGGGGCTGCGGGCGGCGCACTCCGGGGCGCCGATCCCGCTGGAGCGGGTGCCCGAGCCGCTGCGTCCGCTCGTCCGGCGCGGCATGGCCAAGAACCCGGCGGACCGGTTCTGGAGCGCGCACGCGTTCCTCGGCGAACTGGAGACCGCCGCCATCGGCGCCTACGGGCCCGACTGGGAGCGGCGCGGCGCCCTCGCCCTCGCCGCTCTGGCCGCGGCGGTCGCGACGGCCGCGCCGCTGGCGATGCTCGGCGGCGCGCTCGTCGGCCCCGGCTCTGCGGTCACCGACCTCGCCGCCAAGGCGGGCGGATCTGTCGCGAAAGGCGTCCTCGGCAAGCTCGGCGGCACCAAGGGCGTCACCGCCGCGAGCATCGGCGGCGTGGGCGCGGCCGTGGTCGTCGGCTGGTTGCTCTGGCCCACGGGCCCGCAGGTCGGTGGGCAGAGCCAGGGTGAGATCCACGCGTCCTTCACCCGCCCCGGAGTCCTGCTCAGGCAGCCGAACATGCCGGCTTCGGAGACCCCCTCGATGGATCTGAAGCTGTCGGTGGCCCCGGCCCGCGTCAAACCTGGGACGGACGTGCGCCTCGTGATCGAGTTCAGGGCGCGCACCCCGAACTTCGTGGAGTACGCGCCCGGAGGGCGGCGCCGTTGCCTCGGCGAACACAGTCCGTCGACGGACCACTCCAACAGCCCCTACAGTTTCGACCTCGGCGCCTCCGGGAGGGATCTGGGGATGAAGGGCGGGACGATCTTCGCGTTCTACCCCGCTCCGCCGGCGAAGTTCAAGGAGCTTCCGAGCGGCAGGAAGGCCGTGGTACTTCCCTCGACGTCCAAGACCACGGGAGTAGCGGAGCCCTGGATCCAGGCTGAATGCGCCTACCGGAGCCGGTGGACCGAGACGCGTACGCTCGTCCTGCCGGGGGCAGAGCTTCTGGAGCCGGGAAAGTATCTCGTCAGCCCGTCGGTCCCGCCGCGGTTCTGGAGGACGACGCGGAACGGCGTCGAGTTCCCGCCAGAAGAAGCGGGGGCGGTGGCGCGGGGGGCGTTGCCGGTGATCGAGGTTCTGCGGGGTTGAGGGGTGGGGGTGAGCGAGGCCGGGGCACGGGGGGCGCTGCTATGATCGCCGCCATCGCGTGGGCGGACGCGGTGACAACCCTTTGACGCGAACCGGGCGGACGGGCGGCCCGCGCCTCCCCGGTTCACCGCGCCGTCGCCGCAGCCGACGACCGCCGAGGTAGCCGACAACCGCATAGGAGGCCGACCGCCCGCGGTGGCTTCCGGTTCAGCATCCGTCAGCCGCACGTCCACAGTTAGGGTCCCGTGTCGCCAACCCCTCCGAAGGCCAGGTGGCCGAAGGTCGCGCCCGTCCGGGCGGCCGTCGGGGGCAACCGGCTGTTCTCGGGGCTGCTCCTCGCGGGCGTGCTGCTCCGGGTGGTCGCGATGCTCGGGTATCCGCCGACGCTGTGGTTCAACGACAGCTACGACTACGTGCGGATCGCGAACGCGCCGTTCCCGCACCCGCTGCGGTCGGAGGGGTACGGGCTCGCGCTGTGGCTGCTGCGGCCCTTCCACAGCCTGTACCTGGTGACGGGGTTGCAGCACGCGGCGGTCGTGGTGATGGCGGTGTTCGGGTACCGGGCGCTCGTCCGCGACTTCCGGTTGCGGCGGCATTGGGCGGCGCTGGCGCTCGCGCCGGTGCTGCTGGACGGCTACCAGATCGAGCTTGAGCACCTGCTGCTGTCGGACACGCTGTTCACCGTGCTGGTGTTCGGGGCGGTGCTGCTGCTGGCGCGGCCGGGCACGACCGGGTGGCGGCGGGCGGCGCTCGCGGGGACGCTGCTCGGGGCGGCGGCGGTCACCCGGACGGTCGGGCTGCCGCTGATCGCGATCGCGCTGCTGTACCTGCTCGTCCGGCGGACGCGGTGGCCGGTGCACGCGGCGCTCGCGGTGACGTTCGCGCTGCCGCTCTGCGGCTACGCGGCCTGGTTCCACCACGACCACGGACGGTTCGCGCTGACCGGCACGGACGGCGTCTTCCTCTGGGGCCGGACCTCCGCGTTCGCCGACTGCGACACGTTCCGGCCGCCGCCCGACCTGGCCTCGCTGTGCCCCTACGGGGCGCCGGGCGACCGGCCCGCCTCGTCCCACCAGGTGTGGGAGGCGAACTCGCCGACGGGCTGGCGGGACGGCCACCCGTTCGAACCGGAGGTCAACGCGCGGGCCCAGCGGTTCGCGGTGTGGGCGATCAGGAACCAGCCGCTGGACTACGCGCGGGTCGTGACCTACGACTTCTTCGGCCGGACGTTCACCTGGCACCGCAGCCCGTATCCGCAGCCGGGCACCGAGAACAAGTACCGCTTCCCCGTCCGGCCCGACCGGATGCGCCCGCTGCCGGTGATCGGCGGCGGGGACCGGCTGTCGGTGGTGGCGGACTACGAGCACGGGTCCGGGCGGACGCGGGTCGTGAGCCCGTTCGCCGACATCATCCGGGGCTACCAGTTGGTGGTGCACGTGCGCGGCCTGATGCTCGGCGTGATGCTGCTGGCGGGCCTCGCCGGGATGGCGCTGCGGCGGGCGCGGCGCGGCGCCGGGCTGCTGTGGCTGACGGGGACGGCGCTGCTCGCCGTCCCGCCGCTCACCGCCGACTTCGACTACCGGTACCTGATGCCCGCGCTGCCGTTCGTGTGCCTCGCCGCCGCGACCGCGTGGGCGCGGCCGCGGCCGGACGCGCCGCCCGCCCCGGAGCCGGACGGGTCGGCGGGGACGGCCCCCGCCGAGCGGGAGGCCGAGGTCCAGCCCGCCGGGGCCTAGCCGAGGATCCGGGTACCGGTGCGGATGTCCGCGTGGGCGGGGCCGCTGTCATGATGAACGTGTGCGCCGACGTATGGGCATCGCGGTCGTCCTGCTCCTCATCGCGGGATGCGGCCTCATGCCGTCCCCCGAACGGCAGGCGACCGACCAGGCGCGTGAGAACGCGCGCGCCGCGGCCGCGCGGGTGGCGGGCCGCCCCCCGGCGGACGCGGGGCGCCTCGCGGCGGGGGTCCGGGGCGTCCAGGTGCTGCGGGAGACGCCCGTCGCGGGCGGGACGCGGCTGGTCATCCGGACGTCCGGCCGGGCCCACGAGGACGCCTGGAGCACCGAGCACATCACGATGCGGCGCTGCTACGCGCTGACGGTCGCCCCGTCGGCCGGTCCGCCGAGGCCGCACCGGGTGGACTGCCCGCGCGGGGCGCCGCTGACGTTCAGCTCCTAGATCGTTGATGGGGGTTTGTGGTTAGTGGTCGTAGGCGGTCAGTGATCGTTTGATCGGGGCGTCGGTCAGCCAGTTGTGCCAGATCGCGGCGTTGAGGGCGCAGATGCGCTGGCACAGGCGTGTCCACAGGCCCTGGGTGGTGCGTGCGGCGTGGCGTTCCAGCCCGAGTTGGTTCTTCAGCGTCCAGATCACTGCTTCGATGCGCTGGCGCAGCCAGCCGGGGAACACCGCGACCTGCGGTTCGGGCTCGTCTTGGCGGACGGGGCGGATCAGCACATGGCCCAGGTCGGCGGTGGCCTTCTCCACCCCGGCACCGGCGAACCCTTTGTCGCACACGATCGGGCACGGTCCCGGCGCGGCCTGCTGGACGTGCAGCAGGTGCACCGCTTGCTGGCGTTCGTTCAGCTCTTTGGGGTTGGCCAGGCTGAAGGCGCATACCGCTCCCTCGGCGGTGGTGATCAGCATCAGCTTGGCGCCCCAGTAGAAGGCGTGGTGCGATTGGTCCATCCCGTAGCCGGCCACCTCGCCCAGCGCCGAGCGGTCCACCGTGGTGCGCGAGGCACCGCAGCGCAACGGAGTGCCGTCCATGAGCCGCAGCCGGTCCTGCCAGGACGGGATTCGGCGCACCAGCCACATCGCGGCGGCGAACAGGGCCGGGGCTGCATCCCGCAGGTGCCGGTTGTACTGCGACTGGCCGGGCAGCCGTGGGAACAGGTGCCCGATCCTGCCGGGCGCCCGCCGCAGCCACAGGCGCTCGGAGTCGGCCCCGAGCAGGACCTGGGCGACAGCGACACAGACCAGCTCAGCGTCGTTGAGCACCCGGTCGGGACCACGCCTGCGGGGACGACCGGCCGAAGGCACGACATGGTCGTCCAGATGGACGTACAGTGCGGTCAGAAGGGCGTCCAGGTTTGTCTTCACACACCGATCATGGGCGCCCTTCACCATGCCCGCAGCGCTTCAGCAAACCCCCATCAACGATCTAGGGGGAGCCGAGGCGCGCGGCGGCGACCTTCTTCGGGACGACCATGCGCCACGCTTCGGTGACGAGCTCGTACATCTCCTCCTCGTCGAGCGCGGACGTCCACGCGTGCACCCAGTTGAAGCGCAGCGACGACTCCTCGGGCAGGTGGAACCTGTCAGGCTCGGAGGCGATGAGCGCGTCGCGCTCCTCCTTCGGGAACGCGAAGCCCATCACGGTCTCGTCCCGGGAGAAGGCCACGTAGACGATGGAGCCGACGCGGAACTTCACCCGGTCCCGGATCAGGTGCTCCGACGTGCGGGGCAGCGTCAGCGCGAGCCGCCGGACATCGTCGACCGTGATCATCGTGACCTCCTGTGGCCGTGGTTCACCGACGCACCGTATCCGCTGCGGCTGATCTTGTTACATTGGCCACCGGACGGAGAGGGTGGGCGTGAGCGAACTGGTGCGCTGGCGGACCGAGCACGGCGTCGTCGTCGTCGAGAGCGACCCGGACGAGCCCGGGTTCGATCCGGTGTCGGTGGGCGCCGGGGTGATCCATGACGCCAGGGAGCGGTTCGAGGACGCGCTGCGGAGCGTCCGGGACGCGGCGGAGTCGGCGCTCGCGACCCTGCGCGGCGGCGACCTGCGGCCGGACGCCCTGGAGCTGGAGTTCGGCGTGAAGCTCAACGCCGCGGCCGGGGCCGTCATCGCCAAGACCTCGGTCGAGGGGCAGCTCAAGGTCAAGATGACCTGGGGCGATCCGGCGGCGCCGGGGGCCGGGGCCGCGGAGGAGGGCTAGCCCCGTCGTGGACGGCTTGGAGTGGCGCGGGTGGGTCGGCCGGCCGGAGGGCGGCAGGCTCGGCGCCGCGTTCCTGATCTCCCCGACCCGGCTGCTGACCTGCGCGCACAGCGTCCGGGGCCTGGCGGAGGCGCGGGTCGGGTTCTCCGGGGCGGCGGGCGCGGGCGAACGCGCCAAGGTGATCGCGTGCGGGGACTGGAACGCGCCCGGCGACCTCGGCGACGTCGCGGTGCTGGAACTGGAGGCGCCCGTCCAGCGCCGTCCCGCGCGGCTGGCCGCGCCGGACGACCTGCGCGGGGCGTCCAGGCGGGAGTTCGGCGTCTGGGGGTTCCCGGCGCGGCCCGACGGCGGCGAGCGGCACGCGACCGTGACGACCCGCGCGCAGCGCAGCATGCGGGACGAGTGGTGGGAGCTGAAGCCCGGCCCCGGCGACTGGCTGGAGCGCGGATACAGCGGGTCGGCGGTCTACGACCTCGACACCCACGAGGTCATCGGGATGGTGACCAACGCCGAGATCCGCGACGGCCGCGCCGCGCTCGGCTGGATGCTGCCGGTCACCCGGATCCGGCACTACTTCGAGGAGCTGGACGACCTCCTGCCGCTGACCTGGCTCACCCCCGAGGCGCGCCGCGACCTGCGCGGGCTGCTGGAGGGCGTCCGGTTCACCGACCCGCTCGCCGCCGACCTCGCGCGGGTCGTGGGCCGTCCGCCGCTGGAGGGGTTCCGGTCGGCGTGGGGCGCGGTGCGGCACGTCGCCGAGGGCTGGTCGGCCGAGCACCTCGCCCGTTACCTGGCGGCGCTCGGCCCGCGCCTGCCCGAGGACCGCGGGCGGCGGCTGGCGTCCTGGTCGGGGCGGCACCTGGGCGCCGCGCCGCCGCGGCCGGGCGACGAGCCGGCGTCGGTGATCGTCCGGCTGGAGCGGCTGACGCACGGCGACGCGTTCGACCTCACCCTGCACACCTGGGCGGACGGACGGGAGGGCCCGTCCCTCCCGACCGAGCGCGTCACGAAGGACCGGGTGCGCGGCGCCGTGGAGAAGGGCGTCGCCGACCTCGCGCCCACCCTGTTCGGACGCGACTGGATGATCGAGTTCGCCGTCCCCGAGACCTGGCTCGGCCGGCCGTTCGAGGAGTGGTACGTCGACCGCGACCACGGCATCCAGATGCGCAAGTACCCGGTCGTCGTCCGGGACGTGGAGCGCCTGCGCCCCCGCTCGTTCCGGCTCGACCAGGCCCACCGGCGCTGGCGGCTGCTCACCGAGCGGGGCCGCAGCGAGCCCCGCCCGATCCACTGCGACGCGCCGCGCAAGGGCAGGGCCTTCCAGGACCTGCTGGAGGCCAACACCGACTACTGCGTGCTCGTCTACGGGTCGCGGCCGGTCAAGTCGTGGCTGACCGCCGCGCTCAACAACGGCGTCCCCGTCATGCTGTGGACGCGGACGCCCTGCGACGCCGCCACGCACGAGGACTGCCGGGGCCACCGCGTCCTGGACGAGCTGACCGCCGCGGTCGAGCACGCGCACCCCGGCGACCTGCCGCGCCTCGCGCTGACGCTCCGCAAGAAGGCGCTCACCGCGCCCCGGGACAGCCCGCACTGCGGCCGCGACCTCACCCTGCTGTGGGACGACCCGTCCCGCTTCCCCGACCCCCCGCTCGCGATGGAGGACTAGGTGCCCGACTGGCTGCTCTACACCGGGAGCCGTCACCCCCACGACGCCGTCGAGCGGCTGCCGCCGCCCCCGCCGTGGCGGGCGTTCGACGGCGGGCCCGTGCTGCCGCCGCCGTCCGGGCCGTCGGGGAACGCGCACCAGGCGCGGACGTACCGGCCGTCCGACGACGCCGTCCAGCAGGTCAACGCCGCGCTGTACCTGCGCCGCCCGCTGCTGGTGACCGGCCCGCCCGGCACCGGCAAGTCGACCCTCGCCTACGCGGTCGCCCACGAGCTGGGGCTCGGGCCCGTCCTGCACTGGCCCATCACCAGCCGGACGACCCTCCGCGACGGCCTCTACCAGTACGACCCGCTGACCCGGCTGTACGCGGCGGGCCGCGACGACGCACCCGCGGACGAGGACATCGGCCGCTACATCCGGCTGGGCCCCCTCGGCACCGCCCTGCTCCCCTACGCGCGGCCCCGCGTCCTGCTCGTCGACGAGATCGACAAGAGCGACATCGACCTGCCCAACGACCTGCTGACGATCTTCGAGAAGGGCGAGTACGAGATCCCGGAGCTGACGCGCCGCGCCGACCCGTCCGCCGAGGTGATGACGGCCGACGGGCCGCGCGTCGCGGTCACCGGCGGGACGGTCCGCTGCCGCGCGTTCCCGCTGGTCGTGCTGACCAGCAACGGCGAGCGCGAGTTCCCCCCGGCGTTCCTGCGCCGCTGCGTCAGCGTGGAGCTGCGGCAGCCCTCGGGGGAGGCGGAGCTGGCGGCGATCGTCCGCGAGCACCTCGGCGCGCTCGCCGACGACAGCGACGACCTCGTCCGCCGGTTCTTCGAGCGCTCCTCGGCGGGGACGCTCGCCACCGACCAGCTCCTCAACGCCGTCTACCTGTGCCGCCACGCCGGCGCCGCCGACCGCCGCGCCCTCGCCGACCGCGTCATGCCCTACCTGACGGGCCCGGCGGATGACGAGTGACCTCGACCGGTTCCGGGACGTGCTGGCGGCGGTGGGTCCGGCGCCGGACGCGCGGGAGCTGAGCGAGATCCTGTGGCTCGCCTGCCACGTCCCGGTACCGGACGAGACACCGAAGCCCGCGTCGCCGGTGCCGTCCGAGCCTCCCGCCGAACCCGTCGAGGACCGGCCCGCGTCCCCGCCGCCCGTGCCGGACGTCCCGTCGCCGCTCACCGCGCTGCATCCGCGTCCGGTCGCCGGGACCGGGCCCGGGGGCACGGCGGCCGCGGAGGTCCTCGTCCCGACGGCGCCGATGCTCGCGGACCCTCGGGGTGTGCAGCGCGCGCTGCGGCCGCTGAAGCGGCGCGTCCCGTCCCGGCACCGGCTCGAACTGGACGAGGAGGCGACCGCCGCCCGCGTCGCCGACACCGGCCGCTGGACGCCCGTCCTCGCGCCCGCGCCCGAACGCTGGCTGACGCTGGGCCTCGTCGTGGACGGCGGCCCCTCGATGCGGCTCTGGCGCCCCCTCGCCCGCGAACTCACCGAGGTCCTCGTCCGCCAGGGCTCCTTCCAGGACGTGCACGTCAACCACCTCGACACCGCCGGCCGCGTCTCCTCGGCCCCCGGCGCCCCCCGCCGCGACCCCGGCACGCTCGTGGACCCGTCGGGCCGCCGCGCCGTCCTCGTCCTCAGCGACTGCTCGGGCCCGCACTGGTGGGACGGACGGGCCGCGCGCGCCGTCCGCCGCTGGGCCCAGGCCGGGCCGACCGCGGTCCTCCAGCCGCTGCCCGAGCGCCTGTGGCGGCGCACCGCCGCGCCCGTGACGCCGGGCCTCGCCGTCCTGCCGCGGCCCGGCGCGCCCAACACCGACCTGCTGTTCACCCCCTACGACGGCGCCACCGCTCCGGGCGTCCCCGTCCCGGTACTGGAGATCGCGCCGCACTGGTTCGCCGCCTGGGCCCGCCTGGTCTCCGGCGCGGGCCCGCAGCCCGCCGCCGTCGCGACGCTGCCGGCCCGGCCGCCCGGCGGCGCGCCGGTCCGGCGCGAGCGCGACCTGCCGGTGGAGGAACGCGTCCGGCGCTTCCTGGCCGCCGCGTCCCCGGCGGCCGCCGAACTCGCCGCGCACGTCGCCGTGTCCGTCCCGTCCCTGCCGGTGATGCGGCTGATCCAGCACCGCGTCCTCGGCGGCCCGGGCCCCGGGCAACTGGCGGAGGTTCTGCTCAGCGGACTGCTGCGGCCGATGGGAGGCGTCCACTACGAGTTCGTCCCCGGCGCACGCGAGGCGCTGCTCGACACGCTGCCGCGCCCCGAGGCGCTGCACACCCGCGACGTCCTCGAAGCGGTCTCGGCCGAGATCGAGCGCCTGGCCGGCACGTCCGCCGAGACGTTCCGCGCCCTCCTCCCCCGCGACGGCGGCCCGGTCGTGCTCACCGCCGGCACCGACCACTTCGCCCTGGTCACCCCGCGGACCCGCGCCGTCCTGACCCAGGACGAGCCGGCCCCCCGGAGCCCCGCGCTCTTCGGCCACGACTTCGACCCGCTCGCCGCGTCCGCGCGGATGCCCCACGGCCTCGTCGTCGGCGAGACCGAGGCGCGGCAGCGGGTGGTGCGCGAGATCGTCACCGAACTCGCGGCCCACCACTCCCCCGCCGGCCTCGACATGATCTTCGCGGGGTTCGGCGAACATCCCCTCGGCGGGGCCATCGGCCTCCCGCACCACACGCACGACTACGAGGAACTCCTCGGCCGTCCCGCCCTGCTCGACGAGTTCCTCGACTTCCTTGCGGAGGAGATGACAGCGCGCGACCTCGGCCGCTTGTCCGGGCGCCTCCTGGTGGTCGCCGACATCTCGCTGACCTTCCCCTCCAGCAGGCGGGACGCGGCCGAGGCGCTCCTCTCCCTCGCCCAGCGGGGCGAGCCGCTCGGCGTCCACCTGCTGCTGTCGTCCACGACGGTCGAGCGGACCACGATCTGGCGCCGCTTCCTCCCCCTCCTGAAATGGCGCGTCGCGGCCACCCGCCTCCCACCGGCGGAACTCCAACAGGTCATGGGCCGCGCCACCCTCCGGTTCCCGACCGAGGACACCGCCTACCTCCTCACCCCCGGCTCCCCTCCACGCCCCTTCGAGGTCCAGGGCATCCCCACCCGGATCCTGCGGCCGCCTCAGTTCGATCAGCCCACCTACCAGGGCGTACCGCCGCCGTTCAGGTCGGCGCTGAGGTCCATCGAGACGAGGCTCAGGGCGCGCGAGGGCCGGCTGTCGAGCCCGCCGCACGCGATCTTCGAGGGCCCCTTCGCGCCGGACCGCGAGGCGGCGGCGACGGCCTACGGAAGGATGCTCGCCCGCCTCGGCGTGACATCCGCCGACAGGGTGATGCTGACATCGTGGACGGTTCTCAAGGGGTGGCTGAGCGGCGCTCCGGCCAATGCTCCGTCCCGCTGGCCGGGCACGATGCTGATCAGCGACGCGGACCTGATGCCGTCGGCCGCCGACTCCTCCTCCGTCGACGCGCTGGCGGCGCAAATGGACGAGAACGAGGGCCTCGTGGTCGTGCTGTGCGGAGAACGGGGGTTGCTACGGGCGCTGTCGGAGCGCCATCCCCGGTTCACAAGTCGCTTCGCGGGCATCACCGCCGAGAGGACGTTCGCCCTGGCCCCGGGAGCCCCCGCCGATCTCACCGAGGTGCCGCAGGTCAGCGGGCGGCGCCTGCCGCTCGGAATCGAGCACGGAGACGCGGACGAGCCGGTGGTGCTCGACCTGGACGTCCACCCGCATCTGCTGGTCACCGGGCCGCCCGGCACCGGCGCGGCGGACGTGATGCGGCTGGTTCTCGGTGAGCTGCTGAAGCGACTCCCGGCGGATGACAAACCGGTGTACTTCATCGACCGGGTGGCCGGTCCGGGCGTTCCCCCCGACGTATCCGAACGGTACCTTCGCTACGCCCGGACCCAGAGCGAGGTGGCCGCGCTACTGGACGAGGTCGGGACAAGGGTGCGCGGCGGCGGCCCGTCGCGCAACGCCGAGACCTATCTGGTGATCGAGGGCCTCTTGGAACGGGGTCACGAAGATCTCACACGTGCCGTCATGCCGCTGCTGGAGAGCAGTCACCAGACGGGCTTCCACCTCGTGATGTCGCATCCGCAGACGGTGCGGGCGGATCCCGGACCGCTGCTGAGCAAGCTCCGCGAACTCGCGGCCCCGGCGGTCATCACCGGACCCTGCACCGGCCCGGAGGCGGAGACCTGGGCGGTCACGCCCCCCTCGGAGCCGCTGCCCCGGGGGTGGGTGGTGGTGGCGCGGCCGGGCGACCGGCCCAAGATCGTCCAGTTGGTGACCTGACGAGTTTTGTACTGATCGGTTTTTTATTGTTACGGTGGGGCGCATGGCCAGGCCGCGGAGGTTCGAGGAGGGGCGGGCCGTCGACGCCGCGATGCGGGCGTTCTGGACGGCCGGGTACGAGGGGACGTCCACGCGCGACCTGTGCGAGGCGACGGGCCTCGGGCGCAGCAGCGTCTACAACACCTTCAGCAGCAAGCACGACCTGTTCATGAGGGCGCTGGCCCACTACATGGACGAGCGGACGGGCAGGCTCCTCGACCTGCTGGAGGGCGACGGTTCCCCGAAGGAGAAACTGCGGACGCTGCTGCTGCAAACGGCCGACCTTGAGACCGGTGACCCGGTCGGATGCCTGGTCGTGAACACGATGGTGGAGATGGTGCAGCGCGATCCGGAGA
Source organism: Actinomadura litoris (assembly GCF_009733595.1). GTDB lineage: Bacteria > Actinomycetota > Actinomycetes > Streptosporangiales > Streptosporangiaceae > Spirillospora > Spirillospora litoris. The sequence goes on from NZ_WOFH01000009.1 coordinate 179,626, forward strand.
TCGCCGCGATGGTCGAGCGGGACCAGCGGCGCCGGGTGGAGGCGCTGCGGGCGGCGATCGAGGCCGGGATGCGGGCCGGGGAGATCGACGCGGCCCGGGACCCGGCGGCGCTCACGCACTACATCGTCGCGATCGTCAGCGGGATGCGGGTCGCCGCCAGCGGCGGCGCGGACCACGAGACCCTCGTCTCGATCGCGGAGACCGCGATGACCGCGCTCTGAGGAGAACGAAGGCGGCACCGGCCGCCTTTTTTCACGTCCGAATTTTGAACTGAACGATCTAAAACAGGAGGTGGGACCGGATGCCACGGGCCGTCTACGTGCTGGGGCTCGCGATCTTCGCGCAGGGGACCTCGGAGCTGATGCTCGCGGGGCTGCTGCCGGAGATGGCCGGGGACCTCGGCGTGTCCGTTCCGCGCGCGGGACTGCTGATCTCGGCGTTCGCGCTCGGGATGCTCGCCGGGGCGCCGGTGCTGGCGGTGCTGACGCTGCGCTGGCCGCACCGGCGGTCGCTGCTGCTGTTCCTCGCGCTGTTCGCGGCGAGCCATGTCGCGGGCGCGCTGACGCCCGGGTACTGGGTGCTGTTCGCGACGCGGGTCGCGGGGGCGTTCGTGTACGCGGGGTTCTGGGCGGTCGCCGCGGTGGTGGCGGTCGGGCTGGTGCCGGAGGGCGCACGCGGGAAGGCGATGGGGATCGTCGCGGGCGGGCTCACGCTGGCGACCATCGTCGGGCTTCCGGCGGGGACGGTGATCGGCCAGCACCTCGGCTGGCGCGCGGCGTTCTGGACGGTCGCGGTCATGTCGGCGGCGTCGATGGCGGCGGTCGCCGTGACGGTCCCGGCGGGGCGGCCGGAGGGGCGGGCGCCGCGCCTCCGGGACGAGGTGCGGGCGCTGGCGACGCCGAGGGTGTGGCTCGCGTACGCGACGACGGCGCTGTCCACCGGGGCGCTGCTGGTCACCTTCAGCTATCTCGGCGCGCTGCTGACGCACACGACCGGCCTCGCCGAGCGGTGGGTGCCCGCCGTGCTCGCCGTGTACGGGGTGGGCGCGCTGATCGGCATCACCCTCGGCGGACGGACGGCCGACACCCGCGCCGTCCCGACCCTGTACGTGGGGATCGGCAGCCTCGCCGCCGTGTCCGCCCTGCTCGCGCTGACGATGGGGTCGCCGGTGCCGGTGATCGGGCTGGTGTTCCTGCTGGGCGCGTTCGGGTTCGCGACGAACCCGACGCTGAACACGCGGGTGTTCACGCTGGCCGCCGGCGCCCCGACGCTCGCGGCGGCGGTGAACGTGTCGTCGTTCAACGTCGGCATCACCGCGGGGCCCTGGCTCGGCGGCCTGGCCCTGGACGCGGGCGCCGGGTACGAGGCGACGGCCTGGATCGGCGTCGCCCTCGCCGTCGCCGCGCTCGGCGCGGTCGCCCTGGGGCGGGCGCTCGAACGCCGTCCCGCCGGTGAGCGGGAGAAGGGGGCCGAACTCCCCGCGATGAACGTCTGAGCAAGCGCGGAAGGCCGGTACGCGGAAACCGCGTACCGGCCTTTCCCATGCCGCCTTCTCGCCGAGGCCGTCAGTGGCAGGGCCGCGCCGTCAGGCCCCACAGCGCGCGTCTGCCCGGATGCTCGGCGACCGTCCAGATGCGGTGCTGGCCCCGGTAGCAGGTGAGGGCCTCCGGGCCGTGGGAGATGGTGCGGTGCGTCACGCGGCCCCAGCCGGACCCGTCGCGGCGCGTGCTGAGGAGCAGCCCGCGCTGCTCCCCCCGGTTCTGGGTGAACCACCAGTGGCCGTGCGTCCTGAGCGCGCCCTGGATCCGGTCGGCGGGCAGGGTACCGGCCCAGTCGGGGCGGACGCGGTCGCCGTCGCCGGTCAGCCCGCGCAGCGGCCAGGTGACCACCCGGCCCCGCGGGGCGGACGGGCGGCAGTACTCCCCCGCGATCAGCACCGGGCGCGCGGCCGTCCGGTCGAGGGAGAGCCAGGACGTCCGCATCGGGCCCGTGCCCCGGCACCTCGGCCCGGCGCTGCCCCCGGTGTAGCGCCAGCTCCCCACCTGCGCCATGACGTAGCGGAAGCCGTGGCCGTGGTACCTGCCGCCGTGCAGCCCGACCATGTCGTCGTGCTCGGTCGAGCCCGCCGCGCTCCTGGCCAGGTCGAAGATCTGCCTCATGTCGAACACGCGGAGCCCGTGCCGGGTGTCGGCGACGTACAGCTCGTCGCCGTACCAGGCGATGCCGCCGGCGTGGACGTCGATGTCGCGGTAGGTGACGCGGCCGTCCGCCAGGGCGGGCTCCACGAGCAGGACGTGCCGGTAGGTGCGCCGGTCGGGGTTGACGAAGGTGACCCGGGTGCTGCCCTGGTCGTGCCAGGACACCAGCAGCGGCCGGCCGCCGCCGCGCCACCGCTCGCCGCGCACCGCGTCGGAGACGCTCGTGACGCCCTGCGGCACCCACACGCCGGTCGTGGCGTCCTGGTGGTCCCAGCAGTACACGCGGGAGCCGGACGGGACGCCCGCCGCCCCGCCGCAGCCGCTCCCGAGCCTCCGCTGGCCGGAGGAGTTGATCAGCGCGTTCACACTGCTCCGGCGGAGCGCGCCATCGAGTACGCGCAGCGGGAACCCCAGCCCGGGGCCGCGCCCGAGTTCCATGTCGCTCCGGCGGGGGGCGGCGGCGCCGTCCGCGCGCGCCGGGACCGCGGCGGCGGCGCTCGCGACCAGGGCGGCGAGGGGGACGCCCGCCACGAGGACCACGGCGGCCGGACGCCTGAGCGCCGCGCCACGGCGGCGGCCCACCACTCTACGCTGCATGATCATCACAAGCCGCAACGTATCCCAGATGGGAGCCGGGTGACGGCGGCGACATCACCCGGGGAGTGCAACTTTAGTTTCGCTGACCATTACGTCAGCCGCGCCAACCCGTCCCGTCGCCCGCACGTCCCCGGCATGCCGACGGGGCGGCCCCCGCGATAGGAGGCCGCCCCGTCAGGGATGGAGGGGTCAGGGCAGGCGACAGGTCCCCGAGTCGGTCTTGGTCGGGTCGCTCTCGGAGGTGCCCGTGAGCGTGATCTTCGCCTTGCGGTCGGCGTTCGGGCCGGGCTTGGCCCAGACCTCGACCGAGGTGGCGCCCTGCGCCGGCGCGCTGGCGAGCGCGTTCGGCAGCCACGTCGTCCAGCCGTTGCCGCTCACGGCGGCCTTGAGCCGGAACACGTCGGAACCGTAGTAGCCGGTTCCGCCCTTGCCCTTGTTGTTGAGCTGCATCGTGCACTTCTCCCAGCCGGAGCCGGCCGGGGTCGAGTCACCGGAGTCGACCTTCACGCCGCGGCGCTGCGAGCCCGCGCCGTCCAGCGAGCGGATCGCGACCGTGTACGACAGGACGCCCTTGTCGTCGCGCTTCAGGTCCAGGACGTAGAAGTGCAGCCGGTTCTCCTGGTCGACGTACTCGTACTGGCTGCCGGAGTTCGTGCCCGCGTGGTAGAGGGCGTCCGAGAGCTGGCGGTAGTCGCCGATCGTCATCTTCTGGGGCGTGCCGTCCGGGCGGACGAAGTCGACCTTGTCGATGTCCTGCGGGTTGGCGTCCTTGACCCAGATGAACGGGGCGTCGTCGCGGTTCTTGGTCTTGGACAGCAGCACGCCGGAGTCCGGGGTGAAGGAGTCGAAGCCCATCCGGTCGACGACCTCGACCGTGTAGTTGTCGTACTTGTGCTTGGCGTCGCCGTCGCACAGCGGGTCGGTCGAGGGGTTGCAGCCGGGGCTCTTGTCGCCGCCGGTGCCGAACTTCAGGTTGATGCCGGCCAGCCCGCCCTTGCCCGGCTCGACGGCGCGCGCCGTGACCTTCGCGACGACCGTCCCGTCCTGGGCGAGCGTGTCGCGGTTGAGCTGGAGCACCTTCTCCGGGTCGACGATGCCGAGCTTCAGCTTGTTGCGGAGCGTGTGCTGCGCGCCCATCGACCCGCCGCTCGTGGCCGGGATCGTCCAGCGGCTGTGCGGGCCGCCCGGGCCGTTGAAGCTGCCGCGGCTCAGCATCTCCCACGGGCCGGTGTAGGCGCGCCGCGGCGGCATGCCGTACGGGTTGTTGTAGTTGTCGCCGATGCCGAGGATGTGGCTGAACTCGTGGGCGAACACGCCCATGCCGGAGCTCTCCGCCTGCGTGGAGCTGCCGGTGACGGCGTTCGGCCAGATCGTGGAGCCCGCCTGCCAGGACGTCCACGGGACGTACCGGGTCTGCACCCAGTTCGGCAGCGCCGGGTCGCCCGAGCCCCACTCCGGCGGCACGTCCTCCTTGGTGTTGAACTTCATCTGGCCGAACTCCTGCCAGGTGGACGACTCGTCCTGCCCGGCGCTGAGGAAGAAGACGAAGTCGAACTTCTTGGCCTCCTCCTCGCCGACGTCGGCGATCCACGCGGCGCGCGCGTCCTTGCGGATGTCGCGGCGGCAGGTGTCACCGGCCGGGCAGCCCGTGCCGCCCTGCATGTCGTCCACGCCGTACTCGTGGTCCTTGGCCGGCATCTTGTAGGCGCCGAAACCGGTGAGGTCGACCCCGTACCGACCGCCGGAGTCCTCCATCCAGTACTCGTGGAGGGTGTGGCCGTTGTTCAGCTTCTGCGGCTTGTTGAGGAACTCCTCGTAGAACTTCGCGACCTTGGCGCGCGGCACGTCGCCGACGACGGTCGGGTTGCCGAAGATGGTGGAGTTCTTCGGCTGCGTCACCACGAACGGCTGGTTGGCGTAGTCGACCAGCACGACCGCGCCCTTGAAGTTCTTGATCGAGCCCTTGCGGGAGGAGTCGGACCACGAGGTGTCCGGGACCGGCTTGTAGTCGTCCCACGTCATCGTGTCCGGCAGTTCGTAGTTCTGCGGGTCGATGGGGCGCGGGTCCCCCTTCTTCGCGAACGCCCGCGTCTCCTGGCCGCGCTGCCACGGCTGCGTCTGCGGCCAGTGCCGCATCTGCCACGGGTTCGCGGTGGGCTCCGGGATCGGAGGTCTCGCCTGCGCGGCGGCCGGTGCGGCCGCGAGTCCCGCCAGCAGCGTCAACGCCGCCGCCGGAACCAACAGAGTCTTCTTGGCGCGCATGTCTCCCCTGTCTCAGTCGTTGCCTGAAGGTAAAGACAGGGCCATCCCCTGTTCAATGGCCGACTTGTACGAGCTTGCGGGGAGAGTACTGGCATGAACCGCCCAGACGGGGAGGCTCCATCCGTTTTCGGGCAGCGGACAGCGACGTCAGCGCAACTGTCGGTTCGCGACGACGACGCCGTCCTCGTCGCTGTAGAGCCAGTCGCCGGGACGGAACTCCACGCCCCCGAAGGACACCGGGACGTCCTCCTCGCCGGCCCCGTCCTTGACGCTCTTGCGCGGGTTCGAGCCGAGCGCCTTCACCCCGAGGTCGAGCGTGCGCAGCTCCGCCACGTCGCGGACGGCGCCGTTGATGAGCACCCCCGCCCAGCCGTGCGCCACGGCCGCCGCCCCGATCATGTCGCCCAGCAGCGCGGCCGCCAGCGAGCCCGCGCCGTCCACGACGAGGACGCCGCCGTTCCCCGGCGTGCTCAGCCGCCGCTTCACCAGCCCGTTGTCGTGGCGGCAGCGGACGGTCGAGACCGGCCCGGCGAAGGCGGGCCGCGCCCCGTACTGCCGGAACTGCGTCTCGCAACTGCGCAGCTCGTCGCCGAAGTCGTCGATGAGGTCGGCGGTTTTGACGTCCATCAGTGCGAGACCTGCCGTTCGGTGATCGGCGGCGGGCGGCCCCCTCCGCGCGTCCCGGAGGTTAACATCGGGCGATCAGGCCGCCGGCACCCGGCCAGTCTCCCAGGAGGGCCCCGATGCAGTCCCCCGCTCCGCCGCCCGCGTGCGAGCCGCTCCGTCCGGGCGATCCCGCGCTGGTCGGCGGCTACCGCGTGCTCGCCAGGCTCCGCGACGGCGCGGGAACGGTCTATCTGGCGACGACGCAGAGCGGGGTGCGGCTGGCGGTCCGGCGCCTCCCGGCGCGGCTCGCCGACGACGCCGGGTTCCGGAGCCGCCTCAAGGCGCGGATCACCGCCGTCCAGCGGGCCCGGAGCCCGTATCTGGCCGCCGTGTTCGACGGCCACGCCGACGAGACCGGCGCCTGGGTCGCGACCGAGCACGCGCCCGGACCCTCGCTCGCGTGGGCGGTCGCCGAGGCGGGCGCGCTGCCCGTCCCCGCCGTGCGGACGCTGGCGCGTGCCCTCGCGGAGGCGCTCCAGGCCCTCCACGACGCCGGGGCCGCGCACGGCGACCTGACCGCCTCGGCCGTGCGCCTGACCGAGGCCGGGCCGCGCCTGGACGCCTTCGGAGCGCCCGACCCCGCGGGCCCGCCGGCCGACGACGTGCCGCACCTCGGACGCGTCGCGCTCCACGCCGCCACCGGACGCGCCGTCCACGACGACGGGGCGGGCCTCGACGCCTGCCCGGACGAGCTGCGCGGCCCCCTCGCGCGGATCCTCGCCGGCGACCACCCCGAACCGCTCGCCGAACTCGGCGGGGACGCGCCCCGGCCGGGCTGGCTGCCCTCCGGCGTCGCCGCGCTCCTGCCCGCCTACCTCGCCGAGCCGCCGGGACGCGACGACGCCGCCGCGGCCGGTCCGGTCCCGGCGCCGAGATGGGGGCGCTCCACCCGGCCCGTCATGCTGCCCCCGGCCGCGCCGCCCCCGCCCGGGGTGTTCGCCGGGCCGCCCGCCACCCGCCCCGACCTGCGGCGCGGGCGCTGAGCCTCACGCGGGCGGCGCGTCGATCGGGCGTCCGATCAGCCGGGACAGCACGATCGCGGTCTTGGTCGCCGTGATGTTGTCCTCCCGGCGCAGCCGCTCCAGCGCCTGCTCCAGGTGCTGGATGTCGCGGGCCCGGACGTGCACGAGCGCGCTCGCGTCGCCGCTGACCGTGTACGCCGCGACGACCTCGGGATGGCCGCGCACGCTGGAGTAGATCTGCTCCGGCGACGTCGCGCCGGTGCAGAAGATCTCGATGAACGCCTCCGTCGTCCAGCCGAGCGCGGCCGGCTCCACGACGGCGGCGAAGCCGTTGATCACGCCGTCGGAGCGGAGCCGGTCCACGCGGCGTTTGACCGCCGGGGCCGACAGCCCCACGGCCGCGCCGATCTGCGCGTAGGAGGCGCGACCCTCCTCCAGGAGCCGCGCAACGATCCGACGGTCCAGGTCGTCAAGACGCAACAAATAACACCCCCGAAGTCGGTTTTCATCATTGGTCGGCGATTGATGCCGAACATACGCTGGGAAGCGGACCGGCGGCCACCCCCTCCCCGCCGGCCACCCCCTCCAGGCACCGGGCCGCCGCCCGGTGTCCCAGGCATGCCCCCGGCCGGGCCGGCCGGGGCCGAGCGCGAAGGAGCGTCGTGACGACCACCGACGAGCTGCGGGCGATGTCCGAGGAGCACAGCGCGCACAACTACCACCCCCTGCCGATCGTGGTCGCCAGTGCCGACGGGGCGTGGCTGACCGACGTCGAGGGGAACCGCTACCTGGACATGCTGGCCGCCTACTCGGCGGTCAACTTCGGGCACGGCAACCCCCGCCTCACCGAGGCCGCCCGCCGCCAGCTCGACCGGGTCACGCTGGTGAGCCGCGCGTTCGAGCACGACCAGTTCGGCCCGTTCGTGACCGAGCTGGCCGACCTGTGCGGCAAGGACATGGTGCTGCCGATGAACAGCGGCGCCGAGGCCGTCGAGACCGCGCTGAAGACCGCCCGCAAGTGGGGCTACGAGGTGCGCGGCGTCCCCGCCGACCAGGCCAACATCATCACCTTCGAGGGCAACTTCCACGGCCGCACGACCACGATCATCAGCTTCTCCACCGACCCGGACGCCAAGGACTCCTACGGCCCGTACACGCCCGGGTTCCGGACGGTCCCCTACGGCGACGTCGACGCGCTCAAGGCGGCGATGGACGACCTCACCGTCGGTGTGCTGATCGAGCCGATCCAGGGCGAGGCGGGCGTGAACGTCCCGCCGAGCGGGTTCCTGCGCGCGGTGCGGGAGCTGTGCGCGGAGAACGGCGCGCTGATGATCGCCGACGAGATCCAGTCGGGCCTCGGACGCACCGGCACGACGTTCGCGGTCGAGCACGAGGACATCGTCCCCGACGTCTACATCCTCGGCAAGGCCCTCGGCGGCGGCATCATGCCGGTGTCGGCGGTGGTCGCGGACCGCGACGTCCTCGGGGTGTTCAAGCCGGGCCAGCACGGCTCGACGTTCGGCGGGAACCCGCTCGCCTGCGCGATCGGGCGCGAGGTCATCGCGATGCTGCGGACCGGCGAGTACCAGGAACGCTCCAGGACGCTGGGCGCGCACATGCACGAGCGGCTCGGCGCGCTGCCCGGCGACGTCGTCCGCGAGGTGCGCGGGCGCGGGCTGTGGGCGGGGGTGGAGCTGGCCGGCCCAGCGCGTCCCGTCAGCGAGCGGCTGATGGGGCTCGGCGTGCTGGCCAAGGAGACACACGAGACCACGATCCGGCTCGCGCCGCCGCTAGTGATCGGCCGCGAGGACCTCGACTGGGCGCTCGACCGGCTGGAGATCGCCCTCAAGGACTGACACCGCCTGACGCGGCGGACCGGCCCGACCCGCGAAAGCCGCGCCCCACAGCGGGCTCAGGGAAGCCCCAGGTTCGTCAAAGTCTTGCCCGCCGCCTGCCCGTCGCACCGCCGGGACGGGCGGGCGCGGGCAGGGTGGGGCGCATGCTGGAGAGCGGGAGAAGGCGCCGGGTCCTGATCGGCTGCGGCGCGCTGGCGGTGGGCGCCCTGCTGCTGCTGGGCGGCGGCGCCTACCTGCTGCAGCGCGCCTACGACGGGCAGGTGCGGCGCATCGCGGGCGCGCTGCCCGAGGGGAAGGGGCGGCCCGCCTCCGGACGCGGCGAGAACTGGCTGCTGATCGGGTCGGACCGGCGCGCCGACCAGCCCTCGATGGGCGCCCGCGCCGACACGATCATGCTCGTCCACCTGGCCGGACGCGGCGACCGGCTGTCGGTGGTCGCGCTCCCCCGGGACGCCTACGTGGCCGTCCCCGGGCACGGCACCACCAAGATCAACGCAGCCTTCGCCTACGGCGGCCCGCCGCTGCTGATCCGCACCGTCGAGCAGCTCACCGGCGTGCGCGTCGACCACTACGCCGCGCTCGACTTCGGCGGCTTCGTGAAGATGACGGACGCGCTCGGCGGCGTGGACGTGAACGTCGCCCAGAAGACCCACGACCCCATGCACGACCGCACCTGGCCCGCCGGGCGCCAGCACCTGAACGGCGTGCAGGCGCTGGACTTCGTCCGCCAGCGCTGGAACCTGCCCGGCGGCGACCTCGACCGGATCAAGCGCCAGCAGGCGTTCCTGCACGCGCTGGCCGACAAGGCGATGGACACCCGCAACCCGATCAGGATCGACCGGTTCGTCCGCGCGACGACCCGGTCGGTGAGCGTGGACGACTCGGTGTCGTCCGGGACGCTGCGCGGCCTCGCCCGGCGGCTGACCCGCATCTCGCTGATGGAGTACCTCACCGCGCCGGTCGCCGGGACGGGCACCCGCGCCGGGCAGAGCGTCGTGCTGCTGGACGACGGGCGGGCGCGGGAGCTGTTCCGCGCCGTGCGGGAGGACCGGATCGGCGACTACGTCACCCGCAACGGCGCGGCGAACGCGGTGGACTCCGTGCGCTGACCTGGCACGACATGTCGGACATGAATAATATGTAGTGACTGCGGTCTAGATGGATTAGTCTGATTGGACTAATCGACCTCGACCACAAGGCACCGCCATGTCCCGACCCCTCACGCCGCTCGCGCTGGCCGTCCTGCGCATGCTCTGCGACGGGCCCATGCACCCGTACGAGATGCAGCAGCGCATCCGCGACCACGCCTACGACAGCGCCGTGAAGATCACGCACGGCTCGCTGTACCACACGGTGGAGCGGCTCACCGGCGCCGGACTCATCGAGCCGCTGGAGACCAGCCGCGAGGGGCGCCGTCCCGAGCGCACCGTCTACGCGGTCACGGTCGCGGGGCGCGACGCCGCCTGCGACCGGCTGGCCGAGCTGCTCGCCAAGCCCGCCCAGGAGTTCCCGCTGCTCGGCGCGGGTCTCGCCTTCCTCAACCTGCTGTCCGAGCGCGAGGTCGAGCAGCAGCTGCGGTTCCGGGCCCTCGCCCTTGAGGCCGAGCTGGCCGGCCACCAGACCGTCAACGACTCGCTGCTCAAACGCGGGCTGGAGCGCTACAAGCTGATCGACCACGAGTGGACGATCGCGCGCGTGCGGGCCGAGCTGGACTTCGTCAGGGGGCTCGCCGACGACCTGGAGGCCGGGCGGCTCACCTGGGAGGAGGGCGCCGACCCCACCTGCTGCGCCCCGCCCGGCGACCACGGGGGCAGCCACGACGACGACAACGCGCGCTACACCGAAAAGGGGACCTCATGAGTAGATGGCGCGGCAACCCGTGGGCGATCCTGCTCACGCTCTCCCTCGGGTTCTTCATGACGCTGCTGGACCTCACGATCGTGAACATCGCGATCCCCAGCATGATCGACAAACTCGACGCCTCGCTGGACCAGGTCCTGTGGGTCGTCAACGCCTACGTCCTGGTGCTGGCGGTGCTGCTGATCACCGCCGGCCGGCTCGGCGACCTGCTGGGCAAGAAGAACCTGTTCATCGCCGGTGTGGCGGTGTTCACGGTGTCCAGCCTGGCCTGCGGGATCTCCCAGGACCCGACCCAGCTCATCGTCGCCCGCGCCGTCCAGGGGCTCGGCGCGGCGCTGCTGATGCCGCAGACCATGTCGATCATCATCAACGTGTTCCCCGCCGAGCGGCGCGGGGCCGCGCTCGGCGTCTGGGGCGCGGTCGCGGGCGTGTCCACGATCGCGGGCCCGACGGTCGGCGGCCTGCTGGTCACCAGCCTCGACTGGCGGTGGATCTTCTTCGTGAACCTGCCGATCGGCATCCTGGTGCTGGCGATGGCGGTGCCGATCCTGCCCGCGCACACGCCGTCGGTCCGGCACCGCTTCGACGTCGCCGGGGTGCTGCTGGCCTCGGCCGCGCTGTTCTGCCTGACGTTCGCGCTCACCGAGGGCCAGAAGTACGAGTGGAACGAGGGCATCTGGGGGCTGATCGCGGCCGGCCTCGCGCTGTTCGTGATCTTCGGGATCTACCAGCGCTCCCAGCAGGACGGGGAGCCGCTCGTCCCGTTCTCGCTGTTCCGCGACCGCAACTTCACGATCCTGAACTTCGTCGGCGCGGCCGTGTCCGTCGGCATGATCGGCATGTTCCTGCCGATGACGATCTACATGCAGTCGGTGCTCGGCTACAGCGCGCTGAAGGCCGGGCTCGTGATGGCGCCGTCCTCGGTCGTCTCGATGTTCCTCGCGCCGGTCGCAGGCAAGATGTCCGACCGCATCGGCGGCAAGTTCATCCTGATGGCGGGCCTGCTGCTCTACGCGGCGGGCATGCTGTGGCTCGTCGCGATCGTGGACGTCGGCATGGGCTGGCCGTCGTTCATCGCCCCGTTCGTGCTGTGCGGGCTCGGCGTCGGCGGCGTGTTCGCGCCGATGGCGACCGAGGCGACCCGGAACGTTCCGCCCCGGCTCGCGGGCGCCGCGTCCGGCGTCAACAACACGACCCGGCAGATCGGGTCGGTGCTCGGCAGCGCGGCGGTCGGCGCCATCCTGCAGAACCAGCTCGCCTCCTCGCTCAAGGACGAGGCGGCCACCCGCTCCACCGCCCTCCCGCCGGACGTGCGGGGCGGCTTCGTGGACGGCTTCGCCAGGGCGGCCAAGGGCGGCCTGGAGGTCGGCGCCGGGCAGAGCGGCGCGGAGCAGAAGCTCCCGCCCGGCGTCCCGCCCGCGGTGGCGCACCGCGTCCAGGAGCTGGCCGGGCAGGTGTTCACGCACGGCTTCGTCCACGCGATGCGGCCGACGATGGCACTGCCGATCGTGGTGATCGTGATGGCCGCCGCCGCGTGCCTGGGCGTCAAGGGCTACCGGTCGGGCGCGCCGTCCGACGCCGCGGCCGAAACCGCGTCCGTCGCGCGCTGACGCGGACCGGCGCGGACCGGCGCGGACCGATCAGCGGGCCCCTGCCGCACCCGCGGCGGGGGCCCGCGCGCCCTCAGAGCGCGTGGTAGGCGCCGCCGTAGTAGATGAGGGGGCGGCCGTCCGGGTCGGGGACCTGGAGGGTGAGCACCTCGCCGACCACGATGCTGTGGTCGCCGCCGTCGTGGACGGCGTGGGTGCGGCACTCCAGGACGCCGAGCGCGCCGTCCAGGACCGCGGCGCCGGTGGCGGGGCCGCGCGCGTGCGGCCAGCCGCGCAGGCCGCCGTCCAGGGCCCGGCCGCGGGTCGCGAACCACTCGGAGGCGTCCCGCATGTCCGCGGCGAGCACCGACACCGCCCACCGGCCCGCCGCGAGCACGACGTCGTGGAAGCGGGCGACCCGCTCGACGCAGACGAGGACGAGCAGCGGCTCCAGCGACACCGAGGTGAAGGCGTTCACGGTCATCGCGTGGTCGGCGCCGTCCGCGACGGTCGTGACGATCGCCACGCCGGTCGCGAACCTGCCGGCGACCTCGCGGAACAGCGCGCGATCGAGGTCGGGCGCGGGGGGCCCGGGGGAATCATCGGTCACAAGGCGGCCACCCTACCCGCGCGCCTAACCGCGGCTCCGCGCCGCCCTTCCCAGCAGCCACTGCCCGGGCGGCCCGGCCGCGGGGACGCGCGCCACACCGAGGACGGCGGCCAGCATGCCGCCGATGATGTAGACGTACCCCGGCAGGGTCGCCGGGACGACGAGGTCGCCCTCGGGGCGCCGCGTCGACATGACGAACACCACGATGCCCCACACGACCGCCGGGACCGTCGCGCCGATCCGTCCGCCCATGCCCCAGCCCGACAGCCGCACCGTCGCGAACACCACCGCGATGAGCAGGATCGAGGCGACCGGGACGTCACCGGCCGTCCAGCCCTGGGCGTAGGAGCCGAGCAGCCCGACGACCCCGCCGAGCAGGCCCACCAGCGCGTAGGCGGCGCCGGACACCAGCGCCTCCAGCGGCCCGCCGCCCGCGCGCGGCTCCGCCTCCGCCGGGGTGGCGCCCGCCACCGGTGCCGTGAGCGCCCGGCCCGGGGGGCTGCCGGGGGCGCTGTCGCGGGCCTCGTCGTCCTCGTCCACGCCCGCCAGCGTATCCAGCCGTTCAGTCACGCGCTTCCGGGAGCCCGGCGAACAGGTCGCGCTCGCGGCGGCCGGGGCCGAGCGGGCCGAGCTCGCCGTCCTCCAGGACGAAGTACTCGGTGCCGAACGCCTGCTGGCCGAGGTTGTTCGACAGCGCGAAGTACGGGCCGACCTGCTCGGGCGCGACGACGATCTGGGTGTGGTGGGCGCGCAGCGCGGCGAGCTTGGCGGGCAGGTGGGCGCGGGCGTCCACGACCGTGGTGACCGTGTCGTCGCGGACGCCGGAGCCCAGCTCGTCGAGCCCGGCGACGCGCGCGAACGGCAGCTTGGCCTCGCGCATCACCGCGATCGCGCGGGCCAGGACGGTGCGCGGCGTCGCATAGGCGTAGAACTTCGCGGCCCGCCACGGCTCGGCGCCGTCCTCGTGGGACGGGTCGGCGGCCATCTCGTAGGCCCGCCGCGTGACGCGGTGCGCCTGGATGTGGTCGGGGTGCCCGTAGTTGCCCCGGTCGTCATAGGTGACGATCACCTGCGGCCGGACCTCGCGGATCACGGCGGCGAGGTCGGGGGCGGCCTCCTCGGGGTCCGCGCGCCAGAAGCAGCGCGGGTCGTCGTTGGTGGGGGCGCCCATCATGCCCGAGTCGCGCCAGCGCCCGGCGCCGCCCAGGAAGCGGTGGTCCCGGACGCCGAGGGCCGCGCAGGCCGCCGCCAGCTCCCCGATCCGGTACTCGCCGAGGGCGTCCTCCTTGTCGGAGGCGAGATGGCGCAGATCGTCGGGGATGACCTCGCCCTCCTCGCCCAGCGTGCAGGTGACGAGACAGACGTGGGCGCCCTCGGCGGCGTACTTGGCCATGGTCGCCCCGGTCCCGATGGACTCGTCGTCCGGATGGGCGTGGACGAACAGGATCCGCGGCTCCTTCATAGTCACCGAGCCTACTCAGGACGCGGCGCCCCGGCGATGACCGCCCTCCCCCGGGGGGAGGGCGGCCAGGTCACCCGTCGGTCTTCGGCTTGCCGCCGCCACCGGCGCCGCCACCGCCGCCGGCACCGCCCTCTCCGCCGTCCGGCGGCTCGCTGGTCGGCTTCTCACTCGTCGGCGGCTTCTCGCTCGTCGGCGGCTTCTCGCTGGTCGGCGGGGTGTCGCTGGAGGGCGGCTCGGTCGTCGGCTCGCGGGTCGGCTCCCGCGTCGGGCGGCGGGTCGGTATGCGGGTCTGCGTCGGCTCCTCCGACTCCTCGTCGGTCGGGCTCGGGGACTCCGACTCCGACTCCGAGACCGACGGGGTGACGGGCGTGCTCGGATCGTTGCCCCCGCGCTTGGCCATGGCCACGCCCACCACCAGCGCGAGGATGAGGATCGCGAGCACGGCCGCGACGATCGGCAGCTTGGACTTGCGGCGCGGCTCGAAGTCGTCGTACCCGGCGCCACGGGTGCCGCCCGCGTAGGGGGGACCCGCGGCGGGCGGGAGCGTCCCGGTGTAGTCGGCGGGCGACACGCGCTGCGTCCGGCCGCCGGGCGGGCCCCCGGCGTGCGGCAGCGCGGCGGCGGCGCCCGCTCCGGCGGCGAGCGTCGAGCCCTCCGCGAGCAGCGTGGTCGCCTGCGCCGGGTCGTCCAGGCGGGTCTGCCCGGCGCCGCCGGGGCCGCTGCCGATCAGCGCCATCATGAGCTGCTGCGCGGTGGGCCGCCGCTCGGGCTCCTTGACCAGGCACGCCGCGATCAGCCGGTGCAGGTCGGCGGGGACGCCCTCCAGCGACGGCGGCTCGTGCATCACCCGGTTGATCACCGCGACGACCGTGTCGTCGCCGAAGGGCGGGTGGCCGGTCGCGGCGAACACCAGCGTGGTCGCCCACGCCCACACGTCCACGGCCTCGGTCAGGGTCGCGCCCGCGACCTGCTCGGGCGCCATGTAGGACGGGGTGCCGATCGCCTTGGTCGCGGCGGTCTGCCCGGTGTCCAGGGCCCGCGCGATACCGAAGTCGATCACCCGGGGGCCGTCCGGCGCCATGATCACGTTGTGCGGCTTGAAGTCGCGGTGCACGATGCCGGCCTGGTGGATCGCCACCAGCGCGGTCACGGTGCCGATCGCGAGCCGGTCCAGCGGGGCGCCGGTGATCGGCCCCTGCTCGGTGACCTGCTTGTACAGCGATGGGCCCGGGACGTACTCGCTGGCGATGTAGGGCTGGTCGCCCGCGACGTCGGCCTCCAGCACCTGCGCGGTGCAGAACCGCGCGACCTGCTTGGCGGCCTGCGCCTCGCGGACGAACCGGTTGCGCGCGGCGGCGTCACCGGCCAGGTCGGCGCGCAGCAGCTTGATCGCGGCCCGGTTCCCGGAGGCGTCGACGCCCGCGTAGACGACGCCCTGGCCGCCCTCTCCGAGCCGGTCGACGATCTCGTACGAGCCAAGCCGCCGGGGATCTCCCGGCTGCAGCTCCGGCATGGACCACTCCTTCTAGCGCCCGCGACGACGAACGTGGTTGGGGAAGCTCCGAGCTTACGCGAGCGCGGACCCGGCCACGGAAGGTTCGATGTCCGCACGGCGACGACCCGTGATCATAGGGCCAGCGGGCCCGCCGTGCGCCCTACTTCGGGTTCGGCGCCGTGCTGGCAGACTCTGGTGCCATGAGCATCAGCTATCCGCGGCAGAGCGCCCGCACCCGGCGCTTCACCCTCGGCGTCCCGCGCGCCTTCCAGATCGCGCCGGACGGTGCGCGCGTGGCCTTCCTGCGCACCAGGGCCGGCGACGACCCGGTCACCTGCCTGTGGACGCTGGACACCGCCACCGGTGAGGAGCGGCTCGTCGCCGACCCTGCCGCCCTGGACGTGCCGGGCGAGGAGAACCTGCCCGCCGAGGAGCGGGCCCGCCGCGAGCGCGCCCGCGAGCAGGCGGGCGGCGTCGTCGGCTACGCGACCGACCGCGCCATGCGGCAGGCCGTCTTCGCCCTCGGCGGACGCCTCCATGTGGCCGATCTTGAGTCCGGGCGGGTGCGGGAGCTGCCCGCGCAGGCGCCGGTGTTCGACCCGCGCCCCGACCCGGCCGGGCGCCGCGTCGCCTACGTCTCGGGCCGGACGCTGCGGATCATCGAGATGGACGGCACCGAGGACCGGGCGCTCGTCCAGCCCGAGTCCGACCAGGTGTCCTACGGCCTCGCCGAGTTCGTGGCGGCCGAGGAGATGAACCGGATGCGCGGCTACTGGTGGGCGCCGGACGGCGGCACGCTGCTGGTCGCCCGGGTGGACGAGACGCCCGTGCAGCGCTGGCACGTCGCCGACCCCGCCAACCCCGAGCGGCCGCCCGGCGAGATCGCCTACCCGGCCGCCGGGACGCCGAACGCGCTGGTCTCGCTCGTGCTGCTGAAGGTGGACGGCCGCCGCGTCGCGGTCGCCTGGGACCGCGGCGAGTTCCCCTACCTGGTGACGGCCGCGTGGGACCGGCACGGCCTGCTGATCGTCGTGCAGCCGCGCGACCAGCGGTCCCAGCGGGTGCTGCGGGTGGACCCGTCCAACGGCGAGACGGCGCTGCTGCACAACGAGCACGACCCGGTGTGGACCGACATCGTGCCGGGCATCCCCGCCCGGACGGGCGGCGGCGACCTCGTCTGGATCACCGAGGACCACGACACCGCCACGCGCCGGATCACGGTCGGCGGCAAGCCGGTCACGCCGCCCGGCCTCCAGGTGCGGTCGGTGCTCGGGGTGGAGGACGGCTCGATCCTGTTCACCGCCTCCGAGGACCCGACGGAGATCCACCTCTACTCCCTCGACGCCGGTGAGGTGTCACGGATCAGTGAGGGGCGGGGCGTGTTCAGCGGTGCCCGCTCGGGCGAGGTCACCGTGGTCACGGGGGCGCGGCTCGACGCCCCCGGTACGGAGGTGGAGGTGCGCGGGCCGTCCGGGACGCACGCCGTCGCCTCGCTCGCCGAGACCCCGGTGATCACGCCGAGGGTGGAGCTGCTGCGCGCGGGCGACCGGGAGATCCGCACCGCCGTGCTGCTGCCCACCGGCTGGGAGCCGGGCGACGGGCGGCTGCCCGTGCTGCTCGACCCCTACGGCGGGCCGCACGCGCAGCGCGTCCTCGCGGTCCAGCGGGCGTACTGCGAGGCGCAGTGGCTGGCCGACCAGGGCTTCGCCGTCGTCATCGCCGACGGGCGCGGCACCCCCGGGCGCGGTCCGGGGTGGGAGCGCGAGGTGCGCGGCGACTTCGTCGGGCCCGTGCTGGACGACCAGATCACCGCGCTGGTCGAGGCGGCGAGGCAGCACCCCGACGCGCTCGACCTCGACCGGGTCGGCATCCGGGGCTGGTCGTTCGGCGGCTGGCTCGCGGGCCTCGCCGTGCTGCGCCGCCCGGACGTGTTCCACGTGGGCATCGCCGGGGCGCCCGTCACCGACTGGCGCCTGTACGACACCCACTACACCGAGCGCTACCTCGGCCACCCCGACGAGGAGCCCGAGGGCTACGCCGCGAACTCGCTGGTCGAGATGGCCGGCGACCTGGAGCGGCCGCTGATGATCATCCATGGGCTGGCGGACGACAACGTGGTCGCGGCGCACACGCTGCGGCTGTCGTCGGCGCTGGTGGCGGCGGGCCGCCCGCACACCGTGCTGCCCCTGTCGGGCGTCACGCACATGACGCCGCAGGAGGTCGTGGCCGAGAACCTCCTGCTGATCCAGGTCGACTACCTGAAGGCGGCCCTGGCCCGCTGACGCGCCCCCGGCCCGCGGGCGCGTGGAGCCCGCGGGTCAGGGGGTGCCGTGCCAGGACGCCCACAGCGCCGCGTAGGAGCCCTCGCGCGCGATCAGCTCGTCGTGGGTGCCGAGCTCGGTGACGCGGCCGTCCTCGACCACCGCGACGCGGTCGGCGTCGTGGGCGGTGTGCAGGCGGTGCGCGATCGCCACGACGGTCCGGCCGTCCAGGACGGCGGCGAGCGAGCGCTCCAGGCGGCGCGCGGCGCGCGGGTCGAGCAGCGAGGTCGCCTCGTCCAGCACCAGCGTGTGCGGGTCGGCGAGGACGAGCCGCGCGAGCGCGAGCTGCTGCGCCTGCGCGGGCGACAGCGTCGCGGCGTCCGCGCCGGTGGCGCCCGCGCCGACCCGGGCGTCCAGGCCGGGGCCGTCCCAGTCGACGGCCTCCAGCACCTGCGCGATCTCGGCGTCGGAGGCCCCCGGCCGCGCCATCACGAGGTTCTCGCGGAGCGTGCCCTGGAACACGTGGTGCTCCTGGGTGACCAGCGCGACATGGCCGCGCAGGTCGTCCAGCGGCAGCTCGACGAGCGGGACGCCGCCGTCCGCGCCGACCGTGACCGCGCCGGCGCGCGGGCCGTCCACCCCGGCGAGCAGGCGGCCGAGCGTGGACTTGCCCGCGCCGCTCGGCCCGACCATGGCCAGCCGCTCCCCCGGTCTCAGGTCGAGGTCGACGCCGTGCAGGACGTCCTGCCCCGGCCGGTAGGAGTAGCGGACGCCGCGCGCCGTCAGCCGCTCCCCCTCGGGCACGCGGCCGCCCGCCGCGCGGTCGGGCGGCACGTGGCCGACACCGAGCAGCCGGGCCAGCGACGCGCCGCCGAGCTGGAGCTCGTCCAGCCGGAACAGCACGATGTCGACCGGCTCGATGAGCTGCTGCGCGTACAGGGTCGCCGCGGTCACCTGCGCGAGCGAGGCGTGGCCGTGGATGTAGAGGAACCCGCCGGTCACCAGCGTCGCGACGACCGGCAGCACGAGGCCGAGCTCGGCGGCGGGCAGCAGCACCATCCGCAGCCGCAGCGTGTAGCGCTCGGCGCGGTAGGACTCGGCGATGTCGGCGTCGCCGCGCGCGTGCCGGCGGCCCGCGAGGCCGAGCGCCTCGACCGTCCGCGCGCCCTGGACGGTCTCGGTCAGCCCGGCCGCGATCCGCGACCACGCCGCGTTCTCGCGCAGGTAGCCGCCCCGGGCGCGGGGCAGGTACCAGCGCATCACCGCCCACAGCAGCGGCGCGGTGACCAGCGCGGGCAGCGCGACCAGCGGGCCGGTCAGCAGCAGCGCCCCGGCGGTGAACCCGCCGACGACGACCGCGACGAGCGTCTCGGGCAGCGCGTAGCGGACGGACGAGGCGAGCGTGTCCACGTCGCGGGACGCGCGGGTCACGAGGTCGCCGGTGCCCGCGCGCTCGACCCGCGACAGCGGCAGCGCCAGGACGCGGTCGACGAACTCCTCCCGCAGCTCGGCCAGCACCCGCTCGCCGAGCCTGGCCGAGGCGAAGTAGGCGTACCGGGTCAGCACCGCCTGGACGGTCACGAACCCGGCGATGGCGAGGCCGACGGCGTCGATCGCCGCGTGCCCGTCGCGAACGCCCTCGACCAGCTCGCCGAGCAGCCGGGGCGTCACCAGGCCCGTCGCGGCGGCCAGCGCGTGCAGCGCCAGCACCCCGGCGAGCGCGCGCGGGTGCCGCACGATGAGCCGCCGCGCGTAGGTCCGCACCTGCGCGGGCGTCGCGACCGGCAGCGCCTCGGCGCTCATCTCCTCGCTCCTTCCGTCGCCGTGTCGGTGCCGCTGGTCTCGCCCCTGGTGACGACGCCCGCGTAGCGGGGTTCGGTGTCGAGCAGGTGGCGGTGGGTGCCCTCGGCGACGACCTTTCCGTCCTGGACGAAGACGACGTGGTCGGCGCGGTCCAGCACCAGCGGGCTCGTCGTGCACACGAGGGTGGTGCGCCCGGCGCGGGCCGGGCCGAGCCTGCCCGCGATGCGCGCCTCGGTGTGCGCGTCCACCGCGCTCGTCGGCTCCACCAGGACGAGGACCTCCGGGTCGGCCACGAGCGCCCGCGCGAGGCGGAGGCGCTGCTGCTGGCCGCCGGAGAACTCCCGGCCCGCCTCGGCGACGTGGGCGTCCAGGCCGGTGGAGTCGACGACGTCCTCGACGCACGCGGCGCGGATCGCGGCCCGGAGCGCCGCCCCGCCGTCGTCCGGCGCGGACGGCGGCGTCAGGGTCTCGGCGAGCGGCCCGGAGAACAGCCGGTCCTCGTTCACCGCGACGAGGACCCGCCGCCTGAGGTCCGCGACCGCGTGGAGCGGGACGCCGCCGAAGTCGACCTCGCCCTCCTCGTAGCGGCCGAGCCGGTCAGCGATGGCCTGCGCGTCGCGCGGGTCGGCCGCCGCGACCGCCGTCACCCGTCCGGGCCGCACGACCAGCCCGGAGGCGATGTCGGTCAGCTCGGCGGGCGCCGCCGGACGCCGCGTCCCCGCCTCGGGCAGCTCGGGCTCGACGTCCAGCAGGGCCTTCACCCGGCCCGCCGCGACCAGCCCCTTGGTGACCTTGCCCGCCGCCTCCCCGAGGGTCTTCAGCGGGACGATCAGGAACACCGCGTAGCCGTAGAAGGCGACCAGCTCGCCGACGCCGATCGCCCCGTCGGCGGCGAACCGGGCGCCGACCCACGTCACCAGCGCGATCAGCAGGCCGGGCAGCAGCACCTCGGCGCCGTTCATCCGGGTCTCCGCCCGCGCGGCCGCCACCCCGGCGACGCGCACCCGCTGCGACTCCGCGCGGTAGCGGCCGGAGAACAGCGGCTCGCCGCCGATGCCGCGCAGCACCCGCAGGCCCGCGACGAGGTCGGTGGCGTGGCCGCTCAGCTCGCCGACCATCTCCCGGTGCGCCGCCTCGCGGTCGCGGTAGGGGCGCAGCAGCGGCGCCGCGGCCAGCAGGATCAGCGGCACGCCCACCAGCACGATCAGCCCGAGCTGCGGCGAGGTCGACAGCAGGATGCCCGCGACCACGACGATCGCGACGACCGCGCCGGTGCCGCGCGCGACGATGTCCATGGCCTCGCCGAGGTGCGCCACGTCCGACAGGCCGATGCTCACGACCTCGCCCGCGCTCGTCCGCTTCGGCAGCGTCGCGCCGAGCCGGGTGGACTGCCGGGTGACGACCTGGACCGTCCGGTAGGCGGCCGACAGCCAGTTGAACACCGCGAACCGGTGCCGGGTGACTCCGGTCACCGCCTGCGTGACGCCGAGCCCGGTGAGCACGGCCGCCCACAGCAGCAGCGCGCTCCCGTCGCGGGCGAGGATGCCGTCGCCGATGGCGCGGCCGATGGCCGCGGGCATCAGGGCCTGGCTCAGCATCCAGACCACGCCGAGGGAGGCGCCCGCGACACTGCTGCGCCACTGATGCCGCAGCAGCCACAACAGGTAGCGGGCGGGGGAGCTGTGGTCGGGGCTGCCAGGGTCGGTTTCCGGCAACGATCTCACCGGACGAACATAGACACGGCCGCCCGGCGGGTCGACCGATTTTCCCGGCGGCGGCCGCGCCCGTAAGAGGCGCGGTCAAGTCCCCTCCCCTGTGTGGGCGGGGTGTCGGCGCGTCCGCGCGGCGGCGGCGCCGGGGGATGCGTCAGGGCGGACGGAGGCGCTAAAGTCGACATGTACGGAGTGAAAATCTCACCGCACCATGAGCCAGACCGCACCACGAGCCGGGATCCCTGCGGCCACGAAGACGCCGTCGGCCCGGCGCGGCCCGGTCCCGCCCGCCCGCGCGCAGGAATAAACCGGAACGGTCCGGCCGTTGCCAGTGCCGTCGCCAGCCCCGACTTCCGGAAGCCTTGTGAGCACAACGAGTCACCAGACGTCCGCCCTGGCACCAGGGGCCGAGGACAGGATCGACCTGCTCCTCATCGACGACGACCCCGCCGACGTCCTCATGGTCGAGAAGATGCTCGCCGACAGCGGCCTGGACATCCAGATCACCGTCGCGGGCGACCTGTCTGCGGCGCGGCGCCGGCTCACCCGCCGCACCCAGTGCATCATCGTCGACCTGTCCGCCCCCGGCATCGACCGGCTGGACGGGCTGCGCCGCGTCCTCGCGATGGCGGGCGACGCCGCCGTCGTCGTGCTGACCGGCCTGAACGACTCCCACCTCGGCGTCCGCGCGGTCGCCGCCGGGGCCGGGGACTACCTCGTCAAGCAGGAGGTCGACGGGCCGCTGCTGGCCCGCGCGATCCGCTACTCGATCGAGCGCAAGCGCGCCGAGGAGACCGAGCGGCGGCTGGTCGAGGCGCGGATCCTCGGCCGCGAGAACGCCCGGCTGGAGCGCGGGCTGCTGCCCGTCCCGCTGATCGACGACCCGTCGCTGCGGCACCACACCCGCTACCGCCCCGGCCGCCGCCGCGCGCTGCTCGGCGGCGACTTCTACGACACCGTGCAGACCGAGGGCGGCGCGGTGCACCTGATGATCGGCGACGTGTGCGGGCACGGCCCCGACGAGGCGGCGCTCGGCGTCCAGCTCCGGATGGCCTGGCGGACGCTCGTGCTGGCCGGGCACACCGGCGAGCAGCTCCTCGGCACCCTCGACAGCGTCCTCGGGCACGAGCGGCGCAGCGAGGAGATCTTCACCACGCTCTGCATGATCACCATCGCGCCGTCCCGGCGGACCGCCCGGATGCACCTGGCGGGGCACCCCGCGCCGCTGCTGTTCCGCGAGCGTCCCGGCGGCGCCGAGGTCGCGGCGCTGCCGGAGTACGCGCACGGCCCCGCGCTCGGCCTGCTGCCCGGCGCCGAGTGGCCGACCACCGAGATCGACCTCGGCGAGAGCTGGGGGCTGATGCTCTACACCGACGGCCTCATCGAGGGACGCGTCGGCCGGGGCTCCGAGCGGCTCGGCACCGACGGGCTGGTGGAGCTCGCGCGGGTCGCGAGCGGCCGCGGCGCGAAGGGGCGCTCGCTCATCGACGAGCTGGTCACCGAGGTGGAGCGGCTCAACGGCGACTCCCTCACCGACGACCTGGCGGTGCTGCTGCTGTCGCGGCGGAGCGCGCTCATCTGAGCCCGCCCGACCCCCCGCGTGTCCGTCAATGTCGGCTGCGTCACCGCGCCGCCGAGTTCCCGGCCCCGCTATGAGGTCACTCACCTTCGCGCCCGCTCCCGAACGCCCCAGGTGGCCCCGCCGCTCGGTTCATAGCCTGCGGCTATCGCCACGAGTTCCCTGATGACTTGGAACTCTTTCCCCAGGCAGACGTACCGTCGCGAGGTGGCTATAGCGATACCTGCGATCTACCGATCGACCGTCGGCAAGAAGGCCGTCATGGCCGTGACCGGCGGCATCCTGGTGCTGTACCTGGTCGCGCACATGGTGGGGAACCTGAAGATCTTCCTCGGCGCGGAGGAGTTCAACCACTACGCGCACTGGCTGCGGACGATCGGCGAGCCCGCGGTACCGCGCCGCACCGTGCTGACGCTGATCGAGGTCGTGCTCGGCGTCTCCGTCGTCCTGCACATGTGGTCGGCGGTGTCGCTCGGCAAGCGCGCCGCGCACGCGCGCCCGGTGAAGTACCAGTCGAAGAAGAAGTCGCACGCGCAGGGCTACGCCGTCCACACGATGCGGTACGGCGGGATCATCATCGCGTTCTACATCGTCTGGCACCTGCTGGACCTCACCTTCTTCGTCGTGAACCCCAAGGGCTCCGACGCGACCCCCTACGAGCGGATGGTCGCCGACTTCGACGCCTCCCGCTGGTACGTGACCGTCTGGTACGTCGCCGCGCTGCTGCTCGTCGGCCTGCACCTGCGGCACGGCATCTGGAGCGCGTTCCAGACGCTCGGCCTGCGCACGCCCCGGAAGGAGCGGGCCCTGCGGGCCCTCGCCAACACCGTCGCCGGGCTCGTGACGCTCGGCTTCGTCTCCGTCCCGCTGTCCATCACGTTCGGGTGGGTGAGCTGACCATGACCGACGGCTTCTACAAGTCCGGCGAGCCGATCGCCGACACCAAGGCCCCGGGCGGCCCGATCGAGGACCGCTGGACGACCCGCAAGTTCGAGGCCAAGCAGATCAACCCGGCCAACAAGCGCAAGAAGAAGATCATCATCATCGGCACCGGGCTCGCCGGCGGCTCGGCCGGGGCGACGCTCGGCGAGGCGGGCTACCACGTCCAGCAGTTCTGCTTCCAGGACAGCCCGCGCCGCGCCCACTCGATCGCCGCGCAGGGCGGCATCAACGCCGCGAAGAACTACCGCAACGACGGCGACAGCGTCCACCGGCTGTTCTACGAGACGGTCAAGGGCGGCGACTTCCGCTCCCGCGAGTCCAACGTCCGCCGCCTCGCCGAGATCTCCACGCAGATCATCGACCAGTGCGTCGCGCAGGGCGTCCCGTTCGCGCGCGAGTACGGCGGCCTGCTCGACAACCGCTCCTTCGGCGGGACGCAGGTCTC
The DNA here is from genome assembly GCF_009733595.1 of Actinomadura litoris. GTDB lineage: Bacteria > Actinomycetota > Actinomycetes > Streptosporangiales > Streptosporangiaceae > Spirillospora > Spirillospora litoris. The sequence continues at coordinate 203,925 of NZ_WOFH01000009.1, forward strand.
GCGCACCTTCTACGCCCGCGGCCAGACCGGCCAGCAGCTCCTGCTCGGCGCCTACCAGGCGCTGATGCGGCAGGTGGACGCCGGGAACGTCGAGCTGTACCCGCGGCACGAGATGCTCGACCTGATCATGGAGGACGGGCGGGCGCGCGGCGTCGTCGTCCGGAACCTGATCACCGGGGAGATCAAGCACTACACGGCGGACGCGGTCGTGCTGGCGTCCGGCGGCTACGGCAACGTGTACTTCCTTTCCACGAACGCGATGGGCTCGAACGTCACCGCGTCCTGGCGCGCGCACCGGCACGGCGCGCTGTTCGCCAACCCCTGCTACACCCAGATCCACCCGACGTGCATCCCGGTCAGCGGCGACCACCAGTCCAAGCTGACGCTGATGTCGGAGTCGCTGCGCAACGACGGCCGCGTGTGGGTGCCGAAGAAGGGCGGCGACACCCGCCGCCCCGCCGACATCCCCGAGAGCGAGCGCGACTACTACCTGGAGCGCATCTACCCCTCGTTCGGCAACCTCGTGCCGCGCGACATCGCCTCCCGCGCCGCCAAGAACGTCTGCGACGAGGGACGCGGCGTCGGCCCCGGCGGCCTCGGCGTGTACCTGGACTTCGCCGACGCGATCGAGCGCCTCGGCCGCGACAAGGTCGAGGCCAAGTACGGCAACCTCTTCCAGATGTACGAGCGCATCACCGGCGAGAACCCCTACGACACGCCGATGCGCATCTACCCCGCCGTCCACTACACGATGGGCGGGCTGTGGGTCGACTACGACCTCCAGTCCAACGTGCCCGGCCTGTTCGTGATCGGCGAGGCGAACTTCTCCGACCACGGCGCGAACCGGCTCGGCGCGTCCGCGCTGATGCAGGGCCTCGCCGACGGCTACTTCGTGCTGCCGAACACGGTCAACGACTACATCGCCCGCAACGCGCTCCCGCCGGTCGACCCGGAGGCCGTCGCGGCGGCGGAGGAGCGCGTCACGTCCCGGATCGAGCGGCTGCTCGCCGTCGACGGCGACCGCACCGTCGACTCCTTCCACCGCGAGCTCGGCCACATCATGTGGGAGTACTGCGGCATGGAGCGCACCGAGGAGGGCCTGCGCAAGGCGCTGGAGCTGATCCCCGCGCTGCGCGCCGAGTTCTGGGAGCGCGTCAAGGTGACGGGCAAGGGCGAGGAGCTGAACCAGCAGCTGGAGAAGGCGGGGCGCGTCGCCGACTTCCTGGAGCTGGGCGAGCTGATGGTCGTGGACGCGCTGCACCGCTCCGAGTCCTGCGGCGGCCACTTCCGCGCCGAGAGCCAGGACGAGGACGGCGAGGCCAAGCGCGACGACGCCAACTTCGCCTACGTCGCCGCATGGGAGTGGGCCGGGGAGGGCGGGCAGCCCGTCCTCCACAAGGAGGCCCTGGACTTCGAATACGTCAAGCCGACTCAGAGGTCTTACAAGTAATCATGAAGCTCACACTGCGCGTCTGGCGCCAGAGCGGACCAGAGGACAAGGGCACGATGGTCGAGTACAAGCTCGACGACATCTCCCCCGACGCCTCGTTCCTGGAGATGCTGGACGTCCTCAACGAGAAGCTCATCGCGGAGGGCGCGGAGCCGGTCGCCTTCGACCACGACTGCCGCGAGGGCATCTGCGGCATGTGCTCGCTGGTCATCAACGGCACCCCGCACGGCCCGGAGCGCGCGACCACCACCTGCCAGCTGCACATGCGCAAGTTCCGGGACGGCGAGGTCATCGACGTCGAGCCGTGGCGGGCCAGGGCGTTCCCGGTCGTGAAGGACCTGGTCGTCGACCGGTCCGCGTTCGACCGCATCATCGCCTCGGGCGGGTTCATCACCGCGCCGACCGGCACCGCGCCCGAGGCGCACGCCGTGCCCGTCCCGAAGCCGGACGCCGACGCGGCCTTCGAGGCCGCCGAGTGCATCGGCTGCGGCGCCTGCGTGGCCGCCTGCCCGAACGGCTCGGCCGCGCTGTTCCTCGGCGCCAAGGTCACCCACCTCGGCCTGATGCCGCAGGGGCAGCCCGAGCGCTGGGACCGGGTCGTGTCGATGCTCGACACCCACGACGGCGAGGGCTTCGGCGGCTGCACCAACACCGGCGAGTGCACGGTCGCGTGCCCGAAGGGCATCCCGCTGGACGTCATCGGCCGCCTCAACCGCGACTACCTGGGCGCCACCGCGGGCGGCAAGAAGAAGTAGCACGCCCCGTCGACCGCCCCGCCGCGTTCTGGGCGGGGCGGTCGCCTCGGGCCCGGTCAGCGGAGGAAGCCCTCGTAGTTGTGCTGCTGGAGGCGGCTCTCGATCTGCTTGACCGTGTCCAGGCCGACGCCGACGACGATGAGGATCGCCGTCCCGCCGAACGGGAAGTCGTCGCCGACGTCCAGCAGCGCCAGCGACACCATCGGGACGAGGGCCACGAGCCCCAGGTAGAGGGCGCCCGGCGTGGTCACGCGGGTGAGGACGTGGTCCAGGTACTCCGCCGTGGGACGTCCCGGACGGATGCCCGGCACGAACCCGCCGTACTTGCGCATGTTGTCGGAGACCTCGACCGGGTTGAACGTGATCGCCACGTAGAAGTACGTGAAGAACACGATGAGCACGAAGAACGAGGCCATGTGCCAGGGGTCGGCCTGCTGGAGGTAGGGCTGCGCCCGTTGCAGCCATCGGGCGTTCGGCCACAGCTGCGTCGCCAGGACGGGTATGTACAGCAGCGACGACGCGAAGATCACCGGGATGATGCCCGCCTGGTTCACCTTCAGCGGGATGTAGGTGGCGGCTCCCCCGTACAGGCGGCGCCCCACCATCCGCTTGGCGTACTGGACGGGGATGCGCCGCTGCGCCTGCTCGACGAACACGACCCCGGCCATGATCGCCAGGCCCACGAGGACCACGAGCGTGAACACGAAGCCGTGCCGGGACTGGTAGATCGCCCAGAGCTGGCCGGGGAAGACGGCGACGACCTGGGTGAAGATGAGGATCGACATGCCGTTGCCCACGCCGCGCTCGGTGACCAGTTCGCCGAGCCACATGGTGACGGCCGTCCCGGCGACCATGCAGACCACCATGGTCGCGATCGGGAGGATCCCGTCGTCGTGCAGGACGTCGCCGGACGAGCGGAACAGCCGGCCGCTCGACGCCATCGCGACGACGCTCGTGGCCTGGAGCACGGCGAGCGCGACGGTCAGGTAGCGGGTGTACTGGGTGATCTTCGTGGTGCCCGACTGCCCCTCCTGCTTGAGCGACTCCAGGCGCGGGACCACGACCGTCAGCAGTTGCAGGATGATGCTGGCGGTGATGTAGGGGTAGACGCCGAGCGCGAACACCGACAGCTTCAGCAGCGCGCCGCCGCTGAACAGGTCGAGCATCCCGTAGAGCTCGCTGCCCTTCTTGGCGGCGTCCGAGGCGTCCTTGAGCGCCCTGACGTCGACGTTCGGCGCGGGCAGGTTCTGCCCCACCCGGAACACCACGACGATGAACAGCGTGAACAGCAGTCTTCCGCGCAGCTCCGGGGTGCGGAACGCGCGCGCGAACGCGGTCAGCACGCCGCGTCCGGATTCTGGGCAGGGGTCTTCCGGGCGGGCGCCGAGAGCGCCCGCCCCATGGCGGTGCGGTTGATGACAAGCCTCCGTACGGGTACGCCGCAGAGCCCGCGGGGACATCGCGGCAGATGACTGTGAGCGTCAGGAACCCGTGCGGGGCGGAGGCCCCCGTACCTTGACCGGGCCGAGGTGGAGCGACTTCGGCGCCGCCGCGCGCGTGGGCGTGGCCTCGGCCCGATGTGTGCCGAGGTCGGGAGCGGTGGCGTCGGGCGGCAGGACGGCGTGCTGCGCCGTGTCCGGGGACGAGCCGAAGCGGAGATGGTGGGAGAACGCGTCCGCCTGGCGCCAGAAATGCGCCGCGTCGACCGCGACGAGCCGCTGCCAGACCGCCGCCGGACGCCGGTCGCGGCTCAGGGCGGCCGATCTGGCCGCCGTCTCCCGGTTCCCGGCGCTGTTCGCGGCGGCCGCCGCGCCCGCGCGGATGACCTCGGCGACACCGGAGCCGGGGACGATCGAGAGCGTGGCGGTGACGGCGAAGCCGAAGAAGCCCGCCAGGAGCGCCAGCAGGCGCCGCTGCCGAGCGGTGCGGTCGCGCACGCCCGCCTCCCCCCGCCCGTCCCGTTTCGGAAACCGTACCTCGCGGAGCCGATCACCGGGGACCGCACGGGGTCGCGGTTGGCCGGATCCTTCCGGACGTTGGCGATCCCGCCCCTGTCGCCCGCGCGGGAGCGGAGCGCACAGTAGTGCGGTGTCCAGAATCACCCGTATGCACCGCGCCTGGCCGGTGGCGGCCGTCGCGTTCGTGGCGCTCGTCGGCGCGGCCGGCTTCCGGGCCACGCCGGGCGTCCTCATGGTCCCGCTCCAGGACGAGTTCGGCTGGTCGCGCGCCACGACCTCGGCGGCCGTGTCGGTCAACCTCGTCCTGTACGGGCTGACCGCGCCGTTCGCGGCGGCCCTGATGGACCGCTTCGGCGTCCGCCGGGTCACCGCCCTCGCGCTCACGCTCGTCGCGCTGGGCAGCGGGCTGACCGTGTTCATGTCCGCGAGCTGGCAGCTCGTCCTGTGCTGGGGCGTGCTGGTCGGGCTCGGCACCGGGTCGATGGCGATGGTGTTCGCGGCGACGGTCGTGAACCGCTGGTTCACCCGGCACCGCGGCCTCGTCGTCGGCGTCCTGACCGCCGGGGGCGCCGCCGGGCAGCTGGTCTTCCTGCCGCTGCTGGCGTGGCTGGTGGACGAGTCCGGCTGGCGGTCGGCGTCCCTCACGGTGGCGGGCGCCGCGCTGGTCGTGGTGCCGCTGGTCGTGTTCGTCCTGCGCGAGCGCCCCTCGGACGTGGGCCTGCTGCCCTACGGCGCCACCGCCGAGGAACCCGCCCCGCCGCCGAGCGGGGACGCGGCGCGCCGCGCCCTGCGCGCACTCTCCGGCGCGTGGCGGACGAAGGCGTTCTGGCTGCTCGCGGGCGGGTTCTTCATCTGCGGCGCGTCCACGAACGGGCTCGTCGGCACCCACTTCATCCCCGCCGCGCACGACCACGGCATGCACGAGACGACGGCCGCGAGCCTGCTCGCCCTCGTCGGCGTGTTCGACATCGTCGGGACGGTCGCGTCCGGCTGGCTCACCGACCGGCTCGACAGCCGCGTGCTGCTCGCCTGGTACTACGCCCTGCGCGGGCTGTCGCTGCTCACGCTGCCGGTGCTGTTCGCCGACTCGCCGCACCCGAGCATGCTGGTGTTCGTCATCTTCTACGGCCTGGACTGGGTCGCGACCGTCCCGCCCACGATCGCGCTGGCCCGGGAGGTGTTCGGGCCGTCCGCCGGGACGATCGTGTTCGGCTGGGTGTTCACCGCGCACCAGCTCGGCGCCGCCGCCGCGGCCGCGCTGGCGGGCCTGGTCCGCACCTCGCTCGGCTCGTACACGCTGGCGTGGTGGGGCGCGGGGGTGCTGTGCCTGTTCGCCGCCGGGATGTCGATGTCGATCGGACGTCCCTCGGCGGAGCGCCCCAGGGTGCCCGAGCCGAGCAGCGCCTGACCCCCGGCCTCCGGGCGCCCGGCCTCTAGACTAGCTAGGCGTCCACGAGGTTCTCGACCCCGGCCGGGAGGCTGCCCTCCAGGCCCGCCTCGACGAGGAACGCCTCCAGGGTGTCCTGGAACGCGCGTGCGGCGTGGGTCAGGTCGACGTCCTTGCGGTGGGCCAGGGCGACCGTCCGCAGCAGGCCGGGGGCGTGGTGGCCGCGGCGCGGGGGGTCCTCCGCCTCGTCCAGGACGAGCGGCGTCCCGCGCAGGCCGGGACGCCCGGCCAGGACCATGCTGGGGACCACCGCGATGCCGAGCCCCGCCTCCACGAACCGCAGGACGGCGTCCATCTCGCCGCCCTCGACGGCGAACTTGGGCTCGAACCCGGCCGTCCTGCACGCGCTGATCGTCGCCTCGCGCAGGTCGTAGCCCGGACGGAACATCACCAGCGGGCGGTTCCGGAGGTCCTCGATGCGCAGGTGCGACCGCCGCGGCATGTGCGCCGCCCGGGACGGCCGCTCGGACGGCCCCTGGCCGGCCGGGGACGCCACCACCAGGTACTCGCGCAGTATCGGGGTCGTGTCCAGCGGCGGATCGCCGTGCAGGGGCAGGATCACCAGGGCCAGGTCCAGCGAGCCCCGGGTCAGCTCCCGGACGAGGTCGCGCGAGCCGCCCTCCTCGACCATCAGCTGGATGCCGGGGTAGGCGTCGTGGAAGCGGCGCAGGACGTCCGCCAGCAGCCCCGCGCACAGGGACGGCGTCGCGCCGAGCCGCACCCGGCCGCGCCTCAGCCCGGCCAGCTCCTGCACCTCCACGCGCGCGGTGTCGACGTCGGCGAGTATGCGCTTGGCCAGCGGAAGCAGCGTCTCACCGGCGGGCGTCAGCGTGATGTTCCCCCGGGCGCGGCTGAACAGCGAGACGTTCAGCTCGGCCTCCAGCGCGCGGATCTGCTTGGACAGCGACGGCTGGGCGACGCGCAGCAACTCGGCGGCCTGGGTGAAGTGGCGTACGTCCGCGACCGCGACGAAGTAGGCGAGCTGCTGCAACTGCATCCTGCACAGGGTACGGGTCGCCCCCGCGCGGGTTCGCGGGCGCCCACCCGTCCAGCCAGTTCAGCGGGGTGCGGCGCTCATCTCGCGTGCCGCTTGAGGGCCTGGAGGTCGTGCACGATGACGCGCCGCCGCCCCGTCTCGATCCAGCCGCGCCGGCGCAGCGTGCGCAGCGCCTTGCTGACCGCCTCCCGCGACGCGCCGACCCAGCCCGCCAGCTCCTCCTGCGACAGGTTGAGCGTGATGCGCACGCTCTGCGGCGCGCCGCCCGCGTTCGCCGCCGCCGACGGGACGCGGTCGTAGGGCACGCCGAACCGCTCGGCCAGCTCCACGAGCCGCTGCGCGACGCGTCCGGTCGCGTCGAACATGCCGAACTCCACCCGCTTGCGGTCGGCGTCGCGCCAGCGCTGGCACAGCATCCGCATGATGAGGATCGAGACGCGGCCGTGCGCCTGCAGGAACGCCCTGAACTCCTCGGCCGTCAGCGCGAGCACCTGTGCCGGTTCCATCGCCGCGACCGTCGCCGAGCGGGGCAGCCCGTCGATCGCGGCGACCTCGCCCAGCAGCGCCCCCGGCCCGCGCACCGCGAGCAGCGCCTCGCCGCCGTGCTCGCGGTAGGAGAACGCCTTGGCCCGCCCCTTGAGCAGGACGGCCACCCAGCTGGAGCGCTCCCCCTCGATGAACAGGGCCTCCCCCCGGTCGAACTCGCGGACGCGGCCACGCGCTTCAAGGTCGGCGCGTTCGGCCGGGGTGAGTTCGGCCAGGAACGAGCCCGGTTCGAGGGCGGTCATGCCACCACGCTAAACGGAACGGATGTTCAGGTGGCACCCGAAGGCGAATCACGAATGGATTACGCGTTGTGTGCATTTCTCCCTATACGCCGTGCCGGAGGTGCACCAGTGTTGGGCCGGGCCTGAGCGGCCACACGGCGGCACAGCGGCCACGGCGTTCATGGGGAACGGCGGTACGGCAGTATGGCGGGCGGCGGTCCGGGGGCACGCCGCCCGTACATATTGCAAGCTCGGCTGCGTTCGTTGCGACCTCGGCCCAGCGTGCTCGCCGGGCGGCTCGCACGCCGACCGTGATCGTGCGGGTGCGGCATCGCTTCACGATCTTCCCGGTGAGGCTCGCCTCCGGCGTCGCCCCACCGGTCAGGTCACGCACTCGCGTGACGGCCGGGGTCGCCGTTCTGGCCGTGGTCGCCGTTCTGGCCGGCACCGTGGATCGCCTGGCCCACGCCGTGCAGGTTGCCCTCGGAGTCGCGGAACCAGGCGGCGCGTTCGCCGCGGCCGCCCGCGGAGGGGTAGTTGCCCTCGACCTCGGTGATCCCGTTCACGGTGCGCAGGCCGGGGACGTCCACCTCCTCGAACACCACCCCGCGCCGCCGCAGCTCGGCCACGACCGCGTCGATGTCGTCGACCTTCCACGCGATCTGCGTGTGGTCGCCGGACGGGCGTCCCGCCGACTGGAACAGCGAGAACCCGCCGTCGCGCGTCTCGTAGCGCAGCCCGCCCGGACGGGACTCCACCGGCTCCAGGCCGAGCTTGTCCGCGTAGAAGCGCCGGGCGCGGTCCAGGTCCCGCGCCGGGAGCCGTCCGGAGGCGGACGCGTCGGCGAGCGTCCACACCGTCTCCTCGCGCTCGGCGCCCCGCAGGACCCTGGCGCGCTGGGCGCGTTCCCTGCGGCCGGCCCAGTACGCCTCGGTCAGCTCGATGATCTGGACGTGGTTGCCGTCCGGGTCGACCGCGGTGGCGAACCACGAGCCCACCTCGCGGTACTCCAGCGGGGCCAGCCAGGTCACGTCCATGGAGTCGAGGTGGGCCACGACCGCGCGCGCGTCGGGCACGTGCATGTTCAGGATCACCCGCGCGGGCTCGACCGCCCGGTCGGCGACGTCGTCGCGGCCGTCCACCAGCACGCCCACGCCGCCGAAGTCGAGGAAGCCGTCCATGTCGGCGGTCAGCCCGAACGCCTTCTCATACCAGGCGCGCAGCCGGTCGGGATCGGTGCTGGCCAGCAGCATGCTCCCGAGCCGGGGCACCGCACGCGCCGCCGTCTCCGCCTCTGCCCCTGCCACAGGTCCCCCCTGAGATTGAGTCGTTTCCTATTGAGACTCCCCGCCCCTCCAAAACTCACCGCGCCCGGAGACACGAACGCCTCCCGCCGGTGGACGGCGGGAGGCGTTTCGCCATGTCGGCCAGATCAGGCGGACGGGGTGTCCTGGCCCTTCCTGACGACGCCGAGCTTGCTGCCGAGCCACACCAGCGGGTCGTACCGGCGGCCCACCACCCGCTCCTTCATCGGGATCAGGGCGTTGTCGGTGATCTTGATGTGCTCGGGGCAGACCTCGGTGCAGCACTTGGTGATGTTGCAGAAGCCGAGGCCGTGGTCCTGCTGGGCGATCTCGCGCCGGTCGGCGGCGTCGGCCGGGTGCATCTCCAGCTCCGCGATCCGCATGAGGAAGCGGGGGCCCGCGAACCCGGGCTTGTTCTCCTCGTGGTCACGGATGACGTGGCAGACGTTGTTGCAGAGGAAGCACTCGATGCACTTGCGGAACTCCTGCGAGCGCTCGACGTCCACCTGCTGCATGCGGAACTCGCCCGGCTTGACGTCCCCGGGGTCGAACGAGGGGATCTGCTGGGCCTTCTCGTAGTTGAACGAGACGTCCGTGACGAGGTCGCGGATGACGGGGAACGTGCGGACGGGGGTGACCGTGATGGTCTCGTCCGGCTCGAACGTCGACATCCGCGTCATGCACATCAGCCGCGGCATGCCGTTGACCTCCGCCGAGCACGACCCGCACTTGCCCGCCTTGCAGTTCCAGCGGACGGCGAGGTCGGGCGCCTGCGTGGCCTGGAGCCGGTGGATGATGTCGAGGACGACCTCGCCCTCGTTCACCTCGACCTTGTAGTCCTTGAGCTCCCCGGCGCCGTCGTCCCCGCGCCAGACCCGGAAACTGGCCTCGTAGCTCATCGGTCGCCCTCCTCGTTGTCCTCGCCGCCGGCCTCGACCGCGCCGGCGGCGGTCGCGCCGCCCTTCGGAGCGGCCGCCTGCCCGCCGTCCCCGGCCTCGCCCGCGTCCGGTCGCGCACCGGCGTCCCCGGCGGCCTCCTCGGCCGTCTCAGCGCCTCCGGCGGCCTCCTCCGCCACGGGCCCGCCGGCGCCGGGCAGCTCACCGTCGGTGAGGTACTTCTTCAGCTCGTCGGTCTCGAACAGCCCGATCAGGTCGTCCCGCATGGGCTCCATCGGCTGCCGCCTCAGCTCGACCCTCGGCGCGGACCCGTCCCCCGTCAGGCGGCAGACGAGGTTCACCTTGCGCCACTCCGGCGACATCACCGGGTAGTCGTCGCGGGTGTGGCCGCCGCGGCTCTCCTGCCGCTCCAGCGCCGCCTTGGCGATCGCCTCCGACACCAGCAGCATGTTGCGCAGGTCGAGCGCGAGGTGCCAGCCGGGGTGGTAGCCGCGCCCGTCGTTCACCGCGACGGGCTCGACGCTGACGTTGGCGACCCGCTCGCGGAACTTCTCCAAGCCCTCTATGGCCTGCGCCAGCTCCTCTTCCTTGCGGATGATGCCGACGAGGTCGTTCATCATCTGCTGGAGCTCGGCGTGGACGGTGTAGGGGTTCTCCCCGCCCTTGCGCTCGAACGGGGCCATCGCCTCCCGCTCGGCGGCCTCGACCACCTCGGCGGAGACCGGCGGGCGCTCCGCGAGCGCGTCGACGTACTCCGACGCCCCGAGCCCGGCGCGCCGTCCGAACACCAGCAGGTCGGTCAGCGAGTTGCCGCCGAGCCGGTTGGAGCCGTGCATGCCGCCCGCGACCTCGCCCGCCGCGAACAGGCCGGGCACGAGCGCCGCCGCCGTGTCGGGGTCGACCTCGACGCCGCCCATCACGTAGTGGCAGGTCGGGCCGACCTCCATGGCCTCCTTGGTGATGTCGACGTCCGCCAGCTCCTTGAACTGGTGGTGCATCGAGGGCAGCCGCTTGACGATCTCGGCCGCGCCGCCCGGCATCCGGTCGACGACGGTGAGGAACACGCCGCCGTGCGGGGACCCGCGGCCGGCCTTGACCTCGGAGTTGATCGCGCGGGCGACCTCGTCGCGGGGCAGCAGCTCGGGGGGCCGCTTGTTGTTGTCGGGGTCGTCGTACCAGCGGTCGCCCTCCTCCTCGGAGGTCGCGTACTGGGACTTGAACACCTCGGGGATGTACTCGAACATGAAGCGCTTGCCGTCGGAGTTCTTCAGCACGCCCCGGTCGCCGCGCACCGACTCGGTGACCAGCAGGCCCTTGACCGACGGCGGCCACACCATCCCGGTGGGGTGGAACTGCACGAACTCCATGTTGAGCAGCGTCGCGCCCGCGAGCATCGCGAGCGAGTGCCCGTCCCCGGTGTACTCCCAGGAGTTCGACGTCACCTTGAACGCCTTGCCGATGCCGCCCGTGGCGAGCACCACGGCGGGCGCCTCGAACACCACGAACCTGCCGGTCTCGCGGACGTAGGCGAACGCGCCGCAGATGCGGTCGCCGTCCTTCAGCAGCCGCGTGACGGTCGTCTCGGCCCACACCTTGAGGCGGGCGTCGTAGTCGCCGTGCTCGCGGTGGTCCTCCTGCTGGAGCGCCACGATCTTCTGCTGGGCGGTGCGGATCAGCTCCAGGCCGGTCCGGTCGCCGACGTGCGCCAGCCGCGGGTACTCGTGCCCGCCGAAGTTCCGCTGGCTGATCTTGCCGTCCTTGGTGCGGTCGAACAGCGCGCCCCAGTGCTCCAGCTCCCAGACGCGGTCGGGCGCCTCCTTGGCATGCAGCTCGGCCATCCGCCAGTTGTTGAGGAACTTGCCGCCGCGCATGGTGTCGCGGAAGTGCACCTGCCAGTTGTCGTTGGGGTTGACGTTCCCCATCGCCGCGGCGGCGCCGCCCTCGGCCATCACCGTGTGCGCCTTGCCGAACAGCGACTTGGAGATGACCGCCGTCTTCTTGCCCTGGAGGCGGGCCTCGATCGCCGCCCGCAGCCCGGCGCCGCCGGCGCCGATCACCACGACGTCGTAGGCGTGCCTCTCGATCTCAGTCATGATCCTCGGCCTCAGTTGAAGATGCGCGGGTCGGAGATGGTGCCGCCGGCCACCAGCGCGACGTACAGGTCGGCCACCACCAGCGAGCCCAGCGTGATCAGGGCGTAGGTGCCGTGCCGCTGGTTGATCTTGGACACCCAGCCCCACATCCGGTAGCGGAAGGGGTGCTTGGAGAAGTTCTTCAACCGCCCGCCGACGATGTGCCGGCACGAGTGGCACGACAGGGTGTACAGCCACAGCAGCACCACGTTGGCGACCAGGATGATCGTGCCGAGCCCGATGCCGAACCCGCCGTCCTCGCCGTGGAAGGCGCGGACCGCGTCCCAGGTGTTGACGAGGGAGATGAGGACGGCGGCCAGCCAGAAGTAGCGGTGCAGGTTCTGCCCGACCAGCGGGAAGCGCCGCTCACCGGTGTACTTGCTGTGCGGCTCCCGCACGGCGCACGCCGACGGCGCCGCCCAGAACGACCGGTAGTAGGCCTTGCGGTAGTAGTAGCAGGTCAGCCGGAACAGCAGCAGGAACGGCAGCGAGATCGCCGCGAACGGGATGAAGCCCCGCGTCCCGGACGGGAGGAACGTCCCGAACTCCGCCGCGTCGCCCGTGTGGCCGTCCACGGTGACGCCGTTGCAGATCTCGTTGAAGCAGGGCGAGTAGAACGGCGTCAGGTAGTGGTACTGCGGGACGTAGAAGGCGGACCCCCAGAACGCCCGGACGGTCGCGTACACCACCCACGCCGTGAAGATCACGAACGTGGTGACGGGATAGAGGCGCCAGTTGTCCTTCCGGAGCGTGCGGTCCTTGATCTGGGCGCGCGACTTGACCGGCGCCTCCACTGTGCTCATCGATCGCTCTCCTGAGCTCGGGTCGTCGTGTACCCGTACCTCGGTCCGAGCGCACTCATGCGGTCGTCGCGTGCGGCCGTCGCGCCTAGGCCGGAGGCCCTGCCGCATGCGGGCGGTGACGCCTCGTGTGCGCTTCCAGCGAAGCGACCCTACGCCAACGGCGCGGCACTGTGACACACATAACAGCCACACCCCCCTGTGACCCTGACCACAGACTTTAGGCCCGAAAACCCCCTGCGGCACGGCCGGGCTTCCATAACCAGTTGTTATGGCGCAGGGGAATCGAGACGAGCACACGAAAGCATGGCCCGCCTCGTCCGCCGGAGGCGCTAGGCCGGACGCGGGGCCGGCTACGGAGGGGCATCATCGGCTCGGACGAGAACCGCGTTTTCCGGACGTGTGTCAACACTTCGGGCCGAGCACGCATCCAACGGATGGGGATCCCGTCCGCACGGCCCCCGGGGGACCTCCCCAGCCGACGACCGCACGCCCTCGACAGGGCCCTGCCCGAGACGGGACCGGATGAGCGACGAAGACACCGGCCGCGACGACCTCGCAGGGGACGACCAGGCGGCCGAAGAGTCCGCGGGCGGCGACGAGGCGACCGACGACAAGGCGCCCGCCCCCGTGTCCGAGGACGCGGCGCCGAAGCGCGGCCGGACGCGCAGGCGGAGGATCCTGCGGTGGACCGCGGCCGGCACGGCCGTGGCGGTGCTCGCCGCCGGCGCGGGCGCGGTCGTCCTGTACCGGGACCTGGTCGGCGGCATCGAGCAGAAGCACGTGGGCGGGCAGCTCGGGGCGAACCGTCCGAAGAAGCTCAACAAGAGCCTCAACATCCTGCTGCTCGGGTCGGACACGCGCGAGGGCGACAACGCCCGCTACGGCGCGGCCGCCGGGCTGACCGGGGCGCGCTCGGACACCGCGATCCTGCTGCACCTGTCGCCGAACCGCGACCAGGCGGTCGGGATCAGCTTCCCGCGCGACTCGATGGTGAGGATCCCCGAGTGCGAGAAGGAGAAGGGCGGCAAGGTCCCGGCGCAGTTCGGGATGCTGAACGCCGCGTTCGCCTACGCGGGGCCGTCCTGCACCTGGAAGACGCTGGAGTCGCTGACCGGCATCCACATCGACCACTTCGTCCAGATCGACTTCTCCGGGTTCAAGCGGATGGTGGACGCGCTGGGCGGCGTGGAGATCTGCGTCGACCGCCCGGTCGACGACCCGCGCGCCGAACTGCACCTGAAGGCGGGCAAGCAGACGGTCAAGGGCGAGGCCGCGCTCGGGTACGTCCGGGCCCGCTACTCGCTCGGCGACGGCTCCGACCTGGAACGCATCGAGCGGCAGCAGCGGTTCATGGCGGCGGTGGTCGACAAGGCCACCAGCGGGTCGGTGCTCACCGACCCCGCCAAGACCTACAAGTTCCTCAAGGCCGCCACGAAGTCGATGACCACCGACGACGAGCTGGACCTGTCGGCGATGCGCAGGCTCGCGGACGGCCTCAAGGGCATGAGCGCCGGGCAGGTCCGGTTCGTGACGGTGCCGGTCGAGGGGTACGCGCCCGACCCCAACCGCGTCCAGTGGGACATGGAACGGGCCAGGCCCCTGTTCTCCGCGATCCAGCACGACGACGACCTGCCCGCCGAACCGGCCGCCCCGGCCAGGCCCGAGCGCAGGCCGCCCGCGCCGCGCGAGGTCAAGGTGTCCGTGGTGGACGCGGGCGGCGACGCCAAGCTCATCGCGGACCTCGTCCAGCGCCTCGGCGAGCGCGGCTTCGACGTGGGGAAGAAGGTGGAGAAGGGCCCGGCGTCCGCCGAGAGCAGGATCGTCTACGCCCCGTCCGAGGAACTGCGGGCCTCGACGCTGGCCAGGGCCCTGCCCGACGCGCTGCTCTCCCCCGACGGCGCCGCTCCCAAGGACGGAGTGCGGCTCGTCATCGGGCGCGGCGGCGCCCGCCTCGCCCCGCCCGCCCTGAAGGTCACCGGAGGCGTCAAGGCGGGGCGCCCGAACCCCTGCGCGTAAGGGCGGGCGACCCGGTCCCCGGCCGGCCCCGCGAGGCGCGTTCCAGGCTCTAGAGTCTTCCTGTAGGCGGAGAGTCTTCCTGTAGGCGGCCCCACCCTGGAGACGACGGCGATGACACATCCTTCGGACCCCGGTTACCCACCGCGCCCACCCGGGCCCGGCCCCCAGGGAGACCCCTACGCACCGCCCCCGCGCCAGGGCCCCGCCCCCGACCCCCGAGCCTCCGGCCCCCACCCCACAGGCCCTCACAACACGGGCCCTCAGAACACGGGTCCTTGGCCGCAGGGGCCCCCACCGGGTCCGCACGGCGCCCCTCCGGGTCCGCCCGGGCCGGCGGGGCCGATGGGCCCGCCGAACCAGCCGCCGCAGGGCTGGGCGCCGCCTCCGGGCGGCCCCCGCGGGAAGGGGTTGTTCGGGGCGCTCTTCGACACCAACTTCGACCACATGGTCACCGCCCAGATGATCAAGATCATCTATCGGCTGGCGCTGGCCCTGATCACCCTGTTCGCCCTGGTGATGGCGTGGTACGGGGTCGCGTTCCTCGAATGGAACCAGGCGCTCGGGATCGGCACGCTCCTCGCCACCCCCATCGTGTGGATGTTCCAGCTGCTCACGGTGCGGATGGCGCTGGAGTTCCTGATCAACCAGTTCAAGATCAGCGAATATCTGCGGATCATCAAGGACAAGAGCTAGACGGGCGGGCCGGTGACAGACGACGTCGGCGGGACGGGGAACGGCGGGGGGCTTCCCCCGCGCGAGACGCGGCGCGACGCGGGGGTGACGCGGCGCGACCAGTGGGTTCCGGCGCCGCGCGGCGAGACGCCCCCGACCGGCGGGACGCGGCGGGAGGGCGGCCCTCCCGGCGAGTCGCTGCTACGGTTGCCGGCGGCGCTGGCCGAGCGGTACACGGCGGTCGCGGAGCTGCCCGTCCAGGGCGCGGAGTCCGACCTGCTCCTGGTCAGGGAGGCGCACGCGCCGGGGGACTCCGCCGAGTACGTCGTGAAGATCTTCCGGCGCGGCTACCGCGCCGACCGCGAGGTGTGGGCGAAGCTGCCCGCGCTCGACTCCCCCAACGTCCTGCGGATCCTGGAGACCGGCCACGCGGACGGGCGGGACTACGAGGTCACCGCGTACGCGCCGGACGGGAACCTGCGCGGGCTGATGGAGGGGGCGCGGCCGCCCGCGGAGGCGGCCGAGATCGCGGCGCAGCTCGCGGCCGGGCTGTCGGCGCTGCACCGGGCGGGCATCGTGCACCGCGACCTGAAGCCGGAGAACGTCCTGGTCCTCGGCACGGCCCCGCTGCGGCTGGCGATCGCCGACTTCGGGCTGAGCAAGGTGCTCGACCAGAGCGTGGTGTTCGCCTCGTCCTCGCGGACGCTGGCCTACGCGGCGCCGGAGTCGCTGTCGGGGCAGGTGTCGCCCGCCCGCGACTGGTGGTCGCTCGGCATGATCGTCCGGGAGCTGGCGACGGGGCGGGCGCCGTTCCTCGGGCTCAGCGAGACCGTGGTGGTCGACCATCTCGCGACGCGGCCGGTGACGGCCGACGACGTCGCCGACCCGCGGCTGCGGCTGCTGTGCCGGGGCCTGCTCGCGCGCGATCCGCGCCGCCGCTGGACGGGCGCCCAGGTCACCGAGTGGCTCGACGGCGGTTCGCCGCCGGTGGCCGAGGAGACCTCGGCCGCCTCCGCTCCCCCCGGCACCGGCCTGCCGTTCAGGGGTCGCCGCTACTCCGACCGCGCCGAGCTGGCGCGCGCGCTCGTCGACGAGTGGGAGCACGCCGCGCCCTACTTCTTCGGACGCGGCGAGTCCGGTGAGGCCTGGCGCGCGCTGCGCGACTGGCTCGCCGGCCTCCCCGACGACGGGCGCATCGACCTCGTCGACGGTCACCTGGCCACCCGCCTGCCGCCGGACGTGAAGCTGCTGCACCTGGTCCGGTGGCTGGATCCGGGTCTCCCGCCGCACTTCCTCGGACGGCGGGTGACGGCGGACGACCTGCCCGCGCTCGCCGCGCTGGCCACCGACCACCGGCACCCCGACCACCGCACGGCCTGCCTGCTCGGCCGGGAGCTGTGGGAGCAGGACCTGCTGCCCGTCCTGGCCGGGTTCGAGGGGGGCGGCGACCTGGCGCGCATCGACGGCCAGTGGCGTGCGCACGTGGCGGCGTGGAACGACCTGGCCCGCTGGCTGCGCGCCCAGGACGCGGCGCCGCCCGGCCTCGCGCCCCGCCTCCCCGACGCGGGCACCCGCCGGGACGAGGCCGTGCGGGTCGCGGGCGGGCGCCCTCCGGGCCCGTCCGACGACCCGCCGGTGGTGCTGCTCACCCTGCTCGCGCTCGCGGCGCGCCCGGCCGAGACGCACCGGCTGCTGGCCGAGGCGGCGGCCCACGCCCGCGAGGCCGTTTCCGAGCCGGTGCCGTGGTTCGACTGGCTGGCCGACGGCGCGGGCGACGACCCGCTGCGCCTGTTCGCGGTGACGCGGGCGGTGCCGGAGGCGGTCCTGGAGACCGAGAACCGGGCCCGGCGGCAGGACGCGGACCGGCGGCGCGACGAGGCGCTGCGCGCGCGGTGGGCGGAGCGGGAGCGCGAGCGCCTCGCCGGACGCGGCGCGGCGATGGTCCGGGCCGCGCTCTGGACGGTCCCCCTGCTCGTGTTCTGGCTGCTCGGCGGCGCGGTCGTCAACGCCCTGTTCGGCGGCGGGGGCGAGGACAGGGGGACCTCGTCCGTCGGCGTCCACGTCCAGCGGTCGTCGTGGCTGTCGTTCGGGCTCCTCGCCGTGCTGTCCGTCCTCGCGTGGGCGGTGCACTGCGGCGCCGAGGTGCTGCTGGCGCGCGCGCAGGGCAAGGACTACCTCCCCTACGGGCCGTGGTCGTCGATCGCCAAGGCGCTCGGCGCGTCCGGCCGGGGGCTGTCCAAGGCGTCCCGGACGATGTCGGGCGCCGCGCAGCGCGGCGGACGGCGCGGCTGCGGCATGACGCTCCTCGCCGTGACCGTCCCGCTGCTGATCCTGCTGCTGCTGTTCGGGGCGCTGTCCTCCATCGCGGGCGTGCTGTGGGTGCTGGTGCTCGTCGCGGTCCCCGCCGCGCACGCCGCCGCCGCCGGGCTGCGCCTGCACCGCTGGCGCGAGTCCCGCGCCCCCGCCGCCGGCCCGGCGCACCGGCACGACCCCACGTACCCCGGAGGAGCAGCATGAGCAGCGGCGTCGAGGCCGACATCGCGCTGGACGCGGCCGTGATCCTCACGCTCGGCATGAACCGCGTCCTCGGACGCGGCGCGGGCCTGGCCGGACGCGGCGCGGAGGCCCTCGCCGCGCTCGCCGCCGGGCGGGCCGAGGCGCGCGCCGCCGCGCTCGCCGAGGTCGAGACCCACGAGCGCGCCCTGCGCGAGGTCGTCGAGCGCAACGCCCGGATCGCCGCGCTCGCCGAGACCCGCGCCAAGATCGGCGCGAACGCGGCGCTGCCCGAGCCGCTCCGGCCGGAGGAGCACCAGACCCCCGAGGAGCTGGCCGCCTGGTGCGCCGCGCTCGACCCCGTCCTGGACGAGGCGGAGCGCGCCCTCTCCGAGCACCTCGCCGCCCAGGTCACGGCGCAGATCTTCACGGTCCCCGCGGCCGGGTTGCAGGCCGACACCGGTCAGCGCGGCCCCGAGCGGGGCGCGTCACCCGTCCCGCGCGTCCAAGACGACGTGCAGGGGACACTCGAACGGATCATGACGCGGCTGCTGCCCGACGCGGCCGAGGGCGAGCGGCGCGCGGTCGCCGACGCGGCGCGGCTGCTCGCCGGGACCGGCACCGCCGAGGAGGCCGAGGCGGTCCTCCAGGAGGTGCGGCTGCGCATCCGGGACGCCAACCGCCGCACCGAGGAGCGGCGCGAGCGGGAGCGGCGGCGCGCGGCCGAGCGGGACGCCGCCGAGCAGGCCGAGGCCGAGCGCCGCTACGTCCTCGACTCGATCACCACGGCGTTCGAGGACATGGGGTATGAGGTGGCGCCCGGGTTCGAGACGCTGACCGCCGACGGCGGCGCGCTGGTCCTGACCAAGGGCGGCTGGCCCGAGCACAGCGTGAAGATGCGGGTCGACGACGCGGCGCACGTGCGCGCCGCGATGGTCCGCGAGACGCCCGCCGAGAGCGAGGACGACCGGCGTGTCGACGCCGAGCGCGAGCGCGAGTGGTGCGAGGCGTTCGAGGCCGCGCGGACCCGTCTCGCCGCGGCCGGGATACGGTCGCAGGTGGCCTGGCGGCTGGAGCCGGGCGTGCGTGAGCTGCCGGTTTCCGAGCGGCCACGGCAGACTGGGGGGCGTGCCGAGCGGCGCGAACGCCGCCGGGAGCGGGGCCGGTGACGGGTCCCGCGTCCGGTGTGGGAAAGGCGGGAACGGAGTGGAGCGAGCCTGATGAGCATTGATTCGCCGACCCTCGGCGGGCGGTTGCAGGGCTGGCCGCCGTTCATCCGCGAGCTGGACGCGACGCTCTCGGTCCACTCCCAGTACGTGCTGTCGGGCAACCTCTACGACAGCTTCCTCGCGCCGCCGCAGGAGGTCGTCGGGCCCGCCCGGCTGCTGCCGCTGCGCGGGCTGCTGTGGGAGACGCTGCGCTCCAGCGGCGCGTCCTGCATGATCGTGTACGACCCGGTGGACGGCGTGCAGGTCTACCCCGACACCGGCGACGAGATCGCCGAGGAGGCGGAGCGGTCGGCCGACCGGCTGCTCGGCAAGCGCGGCCGGGACGAGAAGCCCTCGCTGGAGGCGCTGACCCGCCAGCTGGAGGCGGTGGCGCGGCCCACGGAGAACGTCCGCGCCGCGTTCGTGATCGACTCGGCGTCGCGGATCGCCCGCACCCCGACCGACCTGGAGCCCGCCGAGCGCGACTTCTTCCGGTTCTGCGCGAAGCTGTCGCGGACGGCGCGCCCGGTCCGGGTGCCGGGGGCGCGGCCGAAGCCGCTCTACAACCCGGTGCTGTGGCTGGTGGAGCGGCCGGGCGACCTGCCGCCGTGGCTCACCACCGACAACGAGAACATCCGCGAGATCACGATCCCGCGCCCGCACCTCGGCGACCGGCAGGAGACCGCGCGGCTGCTGGCCCGCGCGTTCGGGGTCACCGACGTCGGCACCGACGAGGCCGCCGCGGCGGCCTGCGACGCGTTCGCCGAGCAGGCCGACGGCCTGACGCTCCAGTCGATGATCGAGGTGACCCGGCTGGCGAAGGAGCGCAACGTCGACCTCGCCGACCTGCCCGACGCCGTCCGGACCTACAAGCTCGGCGTCCTGGACAACCCGTGGAGCCGGGGGCACCTGCGGCGGCGCGTGCTGGAGGGCGAGAAGCGCGTGCCCGAGCGGGTGATCGGGCAGCCGCAGGCCGTCACCAAGACCCTCGACATCCTCAAGCGGGCCGTGCTCGGGCTGTCGGGCGCGCAGGCGACCCGGTCGGGCAGCCGCCCGCGCGGCGTGCTGTTCTTCGCCGGGCCGACCGGCACCGGCAAGACCGAGCTGGCCAAGGCGATCACCGAGCTGGTGTTCGGCGACGAGTCGGCCTACCTGCGCTTCGACATGAGCGAGTTCTCCGCCGAGGGCTCCGGCGACCGGCTGATCGGGTCGCCGCCCGGATACGTCGGGCACGAGGCGGGCGGGGAGCTGACCAACGCCGTCCGCGAGGACCCGTTCCGCGTCATGCTGTTCGACGAGATCGAGAAGGCGCACCCCCGGATCCTCGACAAGTTCCTCCAGATCCTGGAGGACGGGCGGCTCACCGACGGGCGCGGCAACACCGTCCACTTCTCCGAGTCGATCCTGATCTTCACCTCGAACCTCGGGATGTACGTCCCCGGGCGCGACCTCACGACCCGTGACGGCGCGTTCTCCCCCGGTGCCGGCCGTGTGCAGAACATCACGCCCGGGATGACCTACGACGAGGTCGAGCAGCGGATCAAGGACGCCGTCGCCGACCACTTCACCGAGGTCCTGAACCGGCCGGAGCTGCTCAACCGGTTCGGCGACAACATCGTCGTGTTCGACTTCATCTCCGCCGACGCCGCGCACAAGATCTTCGACCTCCAGTTCGCGAACATCTGCAAGCGGGTCGCCGAGGAGCACCGGCTGGTGCTGGCGGTGAAGGGCGACGCGCTCCAGACGCTCCGCGGGTGGTGCACCGACGAGCTGGACAAGGGCGGCCGCGGCATCGGCATGGCCCTGGAGTCGCACTTCGTCAACCCGCTGGCGCGCGCGCTGTTCGACCGCGAACTCGTCCCGGACGAGCGGGTCACCGTGTACGGGATCCGGCGCGAGGGCAGCATCGTCCATCTGGAAATCCAGTGAGCGACATCACGTCCCGCGATGCCGCGTCCGGGGAGCGGCTGCGGCTCGCCAAGGCGCATTATCCGGTGACCACGCTCGGTCCCGGGACGCGCGCCGGCATCTGGGTGCAGGGCTGCACGCTGCACTGCCACGGGTGCCTCTCCCGCGACACCTGGGACGCCGATCCCGGCAAGGAGGTGCCGGTCGAGGCCGTCCTCGGATGGCTGAGATCGCTGCCCGGACCGGTCGACGGCGTGACGATCTCGGGGGGCGAGCCGTTCCAGCAGCCGTCCGCGCTGGCGGCGCTGCTGCGCGGCGTCCGCGCGTGGCGGGACGACCATCATCATGAGACGATTGGGTTGGACATATTGGTCTACAGCGGATATGTCTACTCTCGGCTCTCGCGGAGCGCGGCGACGCGGGAGATCCTCGGCATGTGTGACGCCGTGATCACGGGGCCGTACGTCGACCGGCTCAACCCGGGAGGACGACACTCCGAGAGTGGCTCTCTACTCTGGAGGGGGTCGGCGAACCAGCGCGTCGTGCCGTTGTCCCCGCTGGGACGCGAGCGGTACGGGGCACTGGCCGGTATCGGAGAGACTAGGGACGAGGCAGGGCCCCGGGTTCAGGTGTCCGTGGACGAGGGGCCGGAGGGAAGGCGGGTGTACTACATCGGGATCCCGCGAAGGGGTGACATGGAGCACCTCACGTCGAGGCTCGAACGCGCCGGGGTGCGCGCGGGGGAAGTGTCATGGCGACCTTGAACTGTCCTATCTGTGACGAACCGTTCCAGCCGGGCGATCTGCTCTGCCTGAGCTGCGGGGCCAACCTGGCGCGCGCCGGGGCCGGCCAGCAGCACGGGCAGCACGCCCAGGGCGGGTACGGCCAGCACGGCGGCCCTCAGCACGGCGCCCCCCAGCAGGGGGCTCCCCAGCACGGCGCCCCTCAGTACGGCGCGCCTCAGCAGGGGGCCCCGCAGTACGGCGGCCCCCAGGGCGCGCCCCAGCACGGGGCTCCCCAGCACGGCGCCCCGCAGCATGGGGCGCCGCAGCACGGGCAGCCGTACCAGCCTCCCCAGCACTCGCACGACCCCTACCAGCAGCAGGCGCCCCAGCAGCAGGCACCGCCCGACTACGGGCAGCCGCAGCAGAGCCAGCCGATGTCCCAGCCCGACCCGTGGGCCCAGCAAGGGCAGCAGCAACAGCAGCAGGACCCGTGGGGTTCGCCCATGCAGCAGGGTCCTCCGCAGCAGCAGGGCCCGCCCGACTACGGCCAGCCGCAGCAGCAGGCCCAACCGGACTACGGCCAGCCCGACTACGGGCAACCCGACTACGGGCAGCCGGACTACGGCCAGCACGCGGGCCAGCAGGGCGGCCAGTACGGCGGGCCGCAGGGCGGGCAGCCCGCGCAGCACCAGCAGCAGCCCTCGGCGGACCCGTGGTCCTCGCCGCCCCCCGGCCAGCAGGCCCCGGGGCAGCAGCAGCCCGACCAGTGGGGCATGCCGCAGCAGCAGGCGCCCGACCAGTACCAGCAGCAGCCCGAGCAGCACCAGTACGCGCCGCCGGACCAGTACGGCCAGCCGCAGCCCGGCCCCGGCGGGCCCGGTGGTCCGGGCGGGCCCGGTGGTCCCGGCGACCACCAGTTCGGGGCCCCGCCGTCGCACCAGCACGAGCCGCAGGCGCCGATGCAGTCGCGGCCGCAGCCGCCGAGCGACAGCACGGCGTTCATGTGCCCGTACTGCGAGGCCGTCCTGACCAACCCGGGCGCCGCGCAGTGCGACACGTGCCTGCGCCCGCTGCCGCAGAAGGGGACGCCGGTCCTGCGGGTCCAGTTCCCGACGGGCGAGCTGAAGGTCTCGGTGGGGCAGCACCTCGTGCTCGGCCGGGACGCGGGCCAGTCGCCCGTGGCGGCCACGTTCACGCAGTACGACAACGTGTCGCGGCGCCACTCGACGGTCTGGCTCGACCCGTCCGGCACCGCCTGGGTCCGCGACGAGGGCTCCACCAACGGGACGTTCGTCAACGGCGAGCGCCTCCCCCGCGGCGTGGAGGCGCCCCTGCGCGACGGCGACCAGCTCCGGCTGGCGGCCGACGTGACCGGAACCGTCCAGCTCAACTGAGGCCGGAACGAACCACGACGGCGGCGGCCCGGGGATCTCCCCGGGCCGCCGCCGTTTTCCGCCTTCTCCCCCCCACGAACGGCGGGGACGGAAACGGGGGCCGCCCGTGTCGGACGGCCCCCGTTCCCCGATAGCGCTCGGTCGGCCGTGAAAGCTCGGTCCGCCGCGGTCGGCCGTGAAGCTTGGCCCGCCGGAACGCTTGGTCTTCGGATCGCCTGCGGTTCGGATCGCCGGGTTCGCGGACCGGCCGCCCGGCCGGTCCGCGAGGCCGGCCGGTCGTCAGGTCAGCCTGCGCGCTTGGTGCGGGCGCGGGTGCGCTCGCGCTCCTTGGCGTCCAGGACGACCTTGCGGATGCGGACGGCGGTCGGGGTGACCTCGACGCACTCGTCCTCCCGGCAGAACTCCAGGGCCTCCTCCAGCGACAGCAGCCGGGGCGGGGTCAGCCGCTCCAGCTCGTCGCCGGTCGAGGACCGCATGTTCGTGAGCTTCTTCTCCTTGGTGATGTTGACGTCCATGTCGTCCGAGCGGGAGTTCTCCCCGACGATCATGCCCTCGTACACCTCGGTGGTCGGGCCGACGAAGAACGTCCCGCGCTCCTGGAGGTTCGTGATCGCGTACGCGGTCGCGGCGCCGGCGCGGTCGGCCACCAGCGACCCGGACGGACGGGTGCGCAGCTCCCCGAACCAGGGCTCGTAGTCCTCGAACACGTGGTGGGCCATGCCGGTGCCGCGCGTCTCGGTCATGAACTCGGTGCGGAACCCGATCAGGCCCCGCGCCGGGACGAGGAACTCCATCCGGATCCAGCCGGTGCCGTGGTTGGTCATGTGCTCCATGCGCCCCTTGCGGACGGCCATGAGCTGCGTGACCGCGCCCAGGTGCTCCTCGGGGATGTCGACGGTGAGCCGCTCGACCGGCTCGTGCTTCTTGCCGTCGACGATCCGGGTGACGACCTGCGGCTTGCCGACGGTCAGCTCGTAGCCCTCACGGCGCATGTTCTCCACGAGGATCGCGAGCGCCAGCTCGCCGCGGCCCTGCACCTCCCAGGCGTCCGGGCGCTCGGTCGGCAGCACCTTGATCGAGACGTTGCCGACCAGCTCCCGGTCGAGCCGGTCCTTGACCATCCGGGCGGTGACCTTGGTGCCCTTCTCGCGGCCCGCCATCGGCCCGGTGTTGGTGCCGATCGTCATCGAGATCGCCGGCTCGTCCACGGTGATCAGCGGCAGCGGGCGCGGGTCGTCGGGGTCGGCGATGGTGTCGCCGATCATGATGTCGGGGATGCCGGCGATCGCGATGATGTCGCCGGGCCCGGCCTCGTCGGCGGGCTTGCGGGTGAGCGCCTCGGTCATCAGCAGCTCGGTGATCCGCACCTTCTCGACGCTGCCGTCGTGGCGGCACCAGGCGACGGTCTGGCCCTTCTTGATCGTCCCGGCGTGCACCCGGCACAGCGCGATCCGGCCGAGGTAGCTGGAGGCGTCCAGGTTGGTGACGTGCGCCTGGAGCGGCGCGTCCGGGTCGTAGGAGGGCACCGGGATCGCCTCGGTGATGACCTTGAACAGCGGTTCCAGGTCCTCGCTGTCGGGCATGGCGCCGTCGGCGGGCTTGTTCATCGAGGCCCGCCCGGCGCGCCCGGAGGCGTAGACGATGGGGAAGTCGATCTGGTCCTCGTCGGCGTCGAGGTCCATGAACAGCTCGTAGGTGTCGTCCACGACCTCGTCGATGCGGGCGTCGGGACGGTCGGTCTTGTTCACGACGAGGATCACCGGCAGCCGCGCGGCCAGCGCCTTGCGCAGCACGAACCGGGTCTGCGGGAGGGGGCCCTCGCTGGCGTCCACGAGCAGTACGACGCCGTCCACCATCGACAGCCCGCGCTCGACCTCGCCGCCGAAGTCGGCGTGGCCGGGGGTGTCGATGATGTTGATCGTGAGGCCGTTGTGCCGGACGGCGGTGTTCTTCGCGAGGATCGTGATGCCCTTCTCACGTTCCAGGTCGCCGGAGTCCATGACGCGGTCGTCGACGTCCTGGTTCTCGCGGAAGGCACCGGACTGCCAGAGCATGGCGTCGACCAGCGTCGTCTTGCCGTGGTCGACATGGGCGACGATCGCGACGTTCCGGAGGTCATCGCGCGTGGAGATGGGCATGCGGGCTCGCCTTGCGTGAGAGTTCGGGAGTCGCCGCAGACGCGCGGCACCCCCCATTCTACTTGGCCTCGCGCGCGGCCCCACCCCCGCAAGGGGTTCCGCCCGTCACACCGGGCCTTTCCGGGGGGTGTGAGGGGCCGTCCCTCCACGGGAAACCTCCGGGAGGCCCGCAGGAGAACGGCGCGGATTGGCCAACTTTGCCGATCCTTTGTAATCTCCCTGAGATCCGGCCGTCCGGAGCGCCCCACCCCCCGGGGCCTGCGGCCGGAGCGCCGAGTCCGCCGCGGCGGGGCCTGTGAGCACGGGCCGCGCGGCGCGGAGCCGGGGACCCAGGATCCCCCGGGGTGAATCGACCTCGTGTCGTAGGGCGCCTCCTGGCCCGAACCCGTCAGCTAACCCGGTAGGCGCGCAGGGAGAGGAGAAACCGGCTTGGCAGCCGATTCCCACCGGCGGCGGCGCCGCACGCCCGTCGCCGTCGCGGCCACCACCCTCCTGATCGGCCTCGGCACCACCGCGCCGCTCGCCGCGCACGCCGCGCAGCCGTTCGGCGCGCCGAACGGCGCGCCCGCCCCGACGCCGCTGCCGACCTCGGAGAAGGGGCTGCGGCAGAGCCTGGACGCGCTGAACACCGAGGCGGAGAAGCTCACCGAGCAGTACAACAAGGCCCGCGTCGACCTCGACCGGGCGAGGAAGGCCGAGCAGGCCGCCGCCCGCGCCGCCGCCACGCTGGAGGCGCAGACCGCGCCCGCGCGCGAGCGGCTCGGCCAGATGGCCGCCGCGAACTACATGAACGGCGGGCCGAGCGCGATGTTCGGCGTGAGCGGCTCGTCCGAGGGGCTGTCGGCCGGGGCCTACCTCACGCAGAGCCAGGCCGGCGCCGTGGCCGCGCTGCAGAGGCAGATCGACCGGGCGAACCAGGCCAGGCGCACCGCCGAGGCGAGGACCGCGCAGGTCCAGCAGGCGGCGGAGCGGGCCAAGGCCGCCCGCGAGGCCGCCCGCCAGAAGGTCGCCGAGGTCACCAAGCGGCTCGACAAGCTGACCACGACCCACGTCAAGGACCCGCGCACCGGGCTGTCGGCCACGATCCAGGGCTCGGGCCTTCCGGCCAAGATGACCCGCAAGGCCCTCACCAAGCTGGGCTCGCCCTATGTGTGGGCCGCCGCGGGGCCGACCACGTTCGACTGCTCCGGCCTCGTCGTCTGGGCCTACGCCCAGGTCGGCAAGCCGGGCCTGCCGCACTACACCGGCGACCTCCTCGCGATGGGGCAGCGCGTGTCGCGCGGCTCGCTGCGCTCGGGCGACCTCGTGTACTTCGGCGCCAGCGTCCACCACATGGGGATCTACCTCGGCGGCGGCAAGTACCTGCACGCCCCCCAGACCGGCGACGTCGTCAAGATCTCGAACCTGTCCGACCGCTCCGACTTCGCCGGGGCGAACCGCATCACCTGACGCGGGTCACGTCGTCCGCTTCAGCAGCCTCTCCAGCTCGTCGATGACGGGACGGTCGCCGGGCAGCCAGTCGACGTCGTAGAGCTCGTCCGGGGTGAGCCAGCGCAGCGCCAGGTGCTCCAGCGCGCGCGGCTCACCCTCGACGATCGCGGCCGTCCACACCCGCAGCAGGCTGCGCCCGCTGAGCCGCCAGTCGCCGCCGACCCGGCGGTCCAGGCGGATCCCGATGTCGAGCTCCTCCCTGCACTCGCGGACGAGGGCCTCCTCGTCGCTCTCCCCCGGGTCGACCTTGCCGCCCGGCAGCTCCCAGCCGCCCGCCATGTGCGCCGGCTCGGCGCGCTGGGCGCTCAGCAGCCGCCCGTCCGAGATGATCGCTGCACCCACCACGACGAGGTCGATCGCCACCAGCCCCCTCCGGCTCTCCGTTCACTTCATTCTGAGACGGTCGCGGGGGTGGGCCCGGTTCCGGTCGCGCCGTTTCCGCCGGGACGAGCGTCCGCGACGACGCGCGCCGCGTCCCGGACGATCTCCTCCAGGTGGCCGCCGTGCGCGCCGCGCCAGTACACCTGCCCGCAGTCCACGCACCGCCCGTAGACGTCGTAGCTGCGGCGGGTGCCCGCCTCCAGGTCGCGCTCGACGTCGCGCTTGTCGACCTCGGCGAGCGGGCCGTTGCAGGCGGTGCAGCGCGTCCAGGGCGCGAGGACGGGCGCGAACCGCTCCAGCAGGTCGCGGAGCTGGTCGTCGGGGCGCGAGCCGCGCACGTACGCGCCGAACCACAGCGCGCGGCGCCGCAGGAGGCCGCGGTCCTGGGTGAGCAGGACGCGCCGCTCCTCGTTGGCCTGGACGACGAGCGCGGGGTCGTCCATGTCGTTGTGGTAGGCGGTGTCGAGCCCGAGCAGCCGCATCCGCCGCGCGAGCGTGCCGAGGTGCACGTCCAGGAGGAAGCGCGGCGCGGCCTGCCCGGGCTCCAGCGGGACGGGCTGCGGGCGCGGGACGGCCTCCACCAGCACCTCCTCGCCCGCGTCCGGACGGGCGGACGGCGCCACCCGCTCCCCGCGGACCGTCATCGGCCCGACCTCGGGCAGCGGCACGCCCAGCGACTCCACGAGGTGCCCCAGCGTCGAGGTCCCGTCGTAGGCGACCCGGCGGGCGGACTCGCGCCGCGTCGCGGGCAGGAACATCAGCAGCTCGTCGGCGATCCGGATGCGTATCTCGGGCTCCACGCCGTCAGCATGCCACGCGGCCCTGGCGAATCCCTCCGGATTATCGTCAGGCGGCCGTGAGGCGGCCGGCCGACGACTCCAGGGAGGCCAGCAGGGACGGCACGTCCTGCCCCAGCAGGACGCCGCCGCGCTTGACGATCCTCCCGGCGACCAGCACGGTGTCGACCTCGCGGGTCCCCGCGTACCGGACCACCGCCGCGATCGGGTCGTGGGCCGCCGCCATCCCCGGCGTGTCGGTGCGCAGGACGACCAGGTCGGCCTGCTTGCCGGGGGCGAGCGACCCGGTGACGCCCGCGAGCCCGGCGGCCTCCGCGCCGCCGATCGTCGCCATCCGGAGCACGTCGGACGTGGTGAACCCCATCCCCGCGCCGTCCGGGCGGCCGCGCTCCAGGACGTGGGCGGCGCCCATGACGCCGAACATGTCGCCGGGGCCGCTGACGACGGTGTCGGCGCCGAGCCCGGTCGGGACGCCCGCCGCGAGCGACCGCCCGGTGGCGGCGGGACCGAGGCCGAGGGCCGCCTCGACGCCGGGCGTGACCGAGACCGTCCCGCCGGAGGCGGCGATCCGCCTGAGGTCGTCGCCGGTGAAGTGGTTCGCGTGGACGTACATCGCCCCCTGGTCCATCAGCCCGTGGTCGACCAGGAACGCCATGCCGCGCTCGGCGCTCTCGGCGCCGTGGCCGCCCATGTGGGTGGTGACCGGGAGGCCGAGGTCGCGGGCCACCGCCCACTCGCGCAGCGCGCGCTCCGGGCTCGTGAGCTCGGGGCCGAGCGCGGCCATCGCCATCGTGAGGAGGCCGTCCGGGACGTCGAAGTAGGCGTCGCGGACGCGGGCCGTCTCGGCGGCGAGGGCGTCGAGGTCGCCGTCGCCGAAGTAGCAGAAGCCGAACACGGCGCGCGCGCCGGCCGCGCGCAGCGCCGACACGCTCGCCTCGGCGTACTCCGGGCGGAGCTGGATGTGCGACCAGTCGACCACCGTCGTGACGCCCGAGTCGAGGCACTCCAGGGCGCCCGCGAGCGTCCCGGCGTACACGTCGTCCGCGGTGTGCCGCGGGGCCAGCACGCCGAGGACGCGCTCCACGTAGGCGGGCAGCGTGCCGTCGGGCAGGGCGGCGCGGATCCCCGCCTGCCAGACGTGCCGGTGCGTGTCCACGAAGCCGGGCAGCACGATCCGGCCCGACGCGTCGATCACCTCGGCGTCCGCCGGGAGGGGCGCGGCGGCGGAGGAGGCCAGGTCGGGGCCGACGGCGGCGATCCGCCCGTCCTGGACGAGGACGTCGGCGCGCCCGAGCACGGTGGGCGCGGGGTCGGTGTCGATGACGAGGCCGTCGCGCAGGAGGTAGGTCGATGTCATGCCAGAAAGCTTAAAGAAAAGCTTTTTAGAAAGCAACTTGGTGAGCGAGTATTCTCGGCGTGTGCGCGACGACGTTTCCCCGAGTGCCTCCCCCGACGTCCCCGGGGACGAGGTCGACGCGATCGCGCGGGAGTGGCGGCGGAGCGGGATCTCCGAGCCGCTCATCGCGATGCTGGAGGTCGGCAAGCGCGCCCAGCGGATCGGCGCGCTCGTCCAGCAGGCGCTGCGCGACGGCCTCGCCGAGTACGGGCTGACCTACGCCGAGTTCGAGGTGCTGACCGTGCTGCACCGGGCGGGCCCGCCCCACCGGCTGCGCCCGAGCGACCTCACCGGCCCGGCGCTGCTCACCTCCGGCGGGACGAGCAACGTCCTGCAGCGGCTCCAGAAGGCCGGCCACGTCGAGCGCGAGGCCGACACCGCGGACGCGCGGAGCCGGTTCGTCCGGCTCACCGAGGACGGCCTGCGCGTCACCGAGCGGGGGATGGAGATGTCCGCCCGCGTGCACGAGGAGATCATGGCGGGGCTGCCGCCGGAGACCGTGCGGGCTGCGGCCGACGCCCTCCGCGACGTGCACGCGGTGATCGGCCGGCGCCGCTTCCGCTGACCGTCCGCGTCCCGCCGGGCGTCGTCCAGGGCCGCCCCCTCCTCGGATCGATGCCGAACCGGCGGTGACGCCATCGGCAACATCCCCTGAATTGCCCCGCTTCGCCGTGACGGGCGGGCCTCCGCCGGGTGACACTCACCGCATGAACACCCCCCGCTACTCCACGTTCCGCCGCGCACTGCTCCTGGTCCCCCTGCTCGCCGCGGGGCTGGCCGGGCCCGCCGCACAGGCCGCCGCCGTCCCGGGCCCGGCGGCCGCCGTGTCCGTCCGCGTCGAGGCGATCGCGCCGATCTGCGGGACGCGGCTCCCCGACCAGGCCGACGACACCATCGCCCTCATCGACCGGGGCGGCCCCTACCCCTATCCGCAGGACGGCACGGTCTTCCAGAACCGCGAGGGCCTGCTGCCGAAGGAGCCGAAGGGCTTCTACCACGAGTACACCGTCAAGACGCCGGGCAGCCCGGACCGCGGCGCGCGCCGCATCATCACGTCCGGCGACGAGGGCCACGACGGCATGTACTGGACCGCCGACCACTACCGCACGTTCTACGACATCGACTTCGGCTGCTGACCGCCCCGGAGGCGCCCCGGCCCGTCGCGGAACGGGCCGGGGCGCCGCGGCTCGGGGACGGCCCCGTCCGGGCCTGGGCCCGGATTACTGGGCCGCCAGCTGGGAGACCTTCTGCTTGAGGTCCTTGCGCGCGAGCGGACGCGTCGTCCCGATCCAGTTGGCGCGCTTGTAGGGCTTCACGCCGATGGCCGGGACGCACGCCGAGCAGCTCGCCACGATCATCTTGCCGCCGCCGATCACCATCCCGACATGGCCGGGATTGTTGGCCGAGGTCCCGGGCCCGGAGTTGAAGAACACCAGGTCACCGGGCTGCTCCTTGCCCTTGTCGATCTTCACGCCGAACGGCCACTGCTCGAACGTCGTGCGCGGGATCGCCAGCCCGACGGACCGGTAGGCGGCCTGGAGCAGGCTGGAGCAGTCCCACGCGTCCGGACCGTTCGCGCCGAACACGTACGGCTTGCCGCGCTGCGCCAGCGCGAACGAGATGATCCGCTTGACCAGCTCGCCGGCGTTGGCGGGCAGGTCGTTGTCCTGGCACTCGACGCCGTTGGACTGGACGATGTCGAAGTCCCCGCCGACGTACTTCTTCGCCCAGTCCAGGACGAGGTTCACGTAGTCCCACGAGTGGTTGTACATGAAGATCGCGGTGCGCATCCGGCGCGGGGCGCCGTTGTGCTTGAGGTAGGCGGCGGCGGTGGGGATGGCGTCGGCCGGGTCGTAGCGGTTCTTGCGCCCGTCCTTGTTCCCGTCCACCGCGAACGCCTTGAACGTGGGGTCGAGGAACTGCATCGGCCCGCCCGCGCCCGCGTAGTTCTCGCCGCTCTTGACGCCCGGCAGGTTGGAGGTGCCGTGCCCGGTCTCGACCTTCCCGATGCCCGCGAGGACGTTCCACGGGATGCCGTACCGCCCCCCGGCCTTCTTGTAGAGGTCCAGGTAGTCGGCGGGGATCGCGCGGGCGCCGGTCGCGGCGGCCGGTTGCGCGCCCGCCTGCGCCACGTCCACGCAGCCGCCCGCGCCGCCGCCGAACACGAACTGGCCGCCGCCGAACAGCACGGGCACGAACAGCATCGCCATGAACAGCGTCGCGGCGACACCGAGGCCCCCGGCCGCCAGGAGCCGCTTGGGCGTCATCCGGTGTCACCCGCCTGACCGGTGTCGGCGGGCTGGAAGGCGTACACCTTCAGCGAGCCGCCGTCGCGGGCGATGGTCACGGCCCACTGCTTGCTGTCACCGCCGTTCTTGCCCGCCCGGGTGAGCTGCTGCTTGCCGGTCACCAGGAAGATGATCGAGTTGTCCTCGATGTCGCGGACCCGGTCGAGCGTCGCCGTCCCCTGCGCGACGACCTGCTCGCGGCGCCGCTCGTCCTGGATGCCGGGGGCCGCGGCGCCGCGCGCGAGCTCGCCGCGCAGCGCCTCGGTGACGAGCCCGGCCAGCCGTCCGATGTAGACCTGCGGGTCCTCGTCGAAGCGGTAGGTGCCGTAGGCGGCGACGAAGCGCTGCGCCAGGTCGGCCGCCGTGGCGAACTCCTGCCGCGAGAACGGCAGCAGCCGGTACACGTCGAAGTCGTTCGGGTTGACGGCGCTCTGGATGCCCGCCGGCGGCGACGCCGGCCCGGTCGGGCCCGTGCTCGGGGTGGACGCGGCGGCGCTCGGCCGGTCGCTCGCGCCGCCGGAGTCGTCACCGGGCGCGGCGATCGTCAGGTAGACGCCGACCAGCGCGAGCACCACCACGAGCCCCCCGAACAGCAGCTTGCGCTGTCGGTCGTTCAGGTTCATCACTCGTCCCGATCACCGGAGTCGCCGTCCACCGGACGCAGCCAGAACGGGATCGGCGGGCCCTCCTCGGAGCCGCCGCGCCCCCACAGCGGCGGAGGCCCGCCCGGACCGCCGGAGCCGCCGGTCCGGCCGCCGCCGCCCGCGCCCGCGCGCGGCCTCGGGACGTTGGACGCCGGGTCGGGCTGCCGGCCGGCGGGCGCGCCGCCCCCCGAAGGCGACCCGCCGCCGGACCCCGAGCCGCCGTTGGAACCGGACCCGCCGTTGGAGCCGGAGCCGCCGCCTTCGCCGCCGCCGGAGAACCAGCCTCCGCCGCCGTTGGAGCCGCCGCCGGCACCCGCACCTGCACCCGCACCCGCGCCCGCTCCGGCACCTGCACCGCCCCCGGCCCGGCCGCGTCCGCGTCCGTTGAACCAGCCGCCGCCACCGGGGCCCTTCCCGGCGCCGTTGCCCTCGGAACCGCCGGAACCGCCGGATCCGCCGCCTGAGCCGTTGCCGCCGGACGCGCCGCCTCCACCGGAGGTGTCACCGCGTCCCGCCCAGGAGGTCGGACGGGTGGTACCCGCGCCCGCACCGGCCCTCGACCCGGACCCGGCACCCGATCCGGCGCCCGCCCCCGACGAGGGCCTGCCGCCCCCGGACGCCGCGGCGCCCGCGCCGGAGCCCGCTCCACCGCTCGCACGCACGCCCGCCGACCCGCCGGGGCGCGGCGGCGCGGCACCGACCGAGTCGGCGCCGCCGTCCGCGGGCCCGCCCGCGCGGGACGGCAGGTTCAGCGGGGGCGCGCCCCGCCGGGACCGCCCCTGCGCCGCGACCGCGCCGGACGTGCGGGGCCGCGCCGCGAGCACGGGCGCCTCGTCCGGCGAGGGGGCCTCACCCGCGCCGGGCGCGCCGACCGCGGCGGTCCTGCGGTCCGCGCCGACGACCACGCCGCCGTTCTGCGCGTCGGCGGCCGCGGCCGCCTCGGTGGTCGCGTCGCGCTTGGCCCGGCGGCCGAGCCGGTATCCGGCCGCGCCGGGCATCACCGTGCCCGCGACCGACGTCGTGCTCCGCCGCGCCTCGGTGATCGACTTGTCGAGCTGCGCCTCGCCCTTCTCCCGCGCCCCGACCGCCGAGTACCCGACGGCGGAGAACAGGTGCTGGAACGGCTTGCGGTAGATGAACGCCGCGAACGTCACCAGCGCGATGAGCAGGATCTGCAAGCCCCACGGCAGCGTCTCGCCGAGGATCAGCCCGTAGGCCCACAGCAGCAGCGACAGCACCCCGATGAGCGCCGCCTGTTTCAGCAGCATCGACAGCAGCAGCTCCAGCCATCGGACGGCGATCACCCGTCCGATGCCCGGATGTATCCCGATGCCGAGGAAGATCGGCCCGGCGACCAGCAGCAGCAGGAAGGCGATCTTCACCACGATCAGCGCGATCGCGATCACCATGATCAGCAGGCCGGCGACCAGCGCCGCGAACAGCCCGCCGAACGCGACCGCCAGCCGGTTCTGCCAGTTCCGCCCCTGGAAGAGCGAGTAGCTCCCGGGATGGTTCTCCTTGATGTCCTTGGTGACGTCCTTGTAGGCGTCGGCCTTCTTGCCGAGATCGACCTTCTGCCCGCCGTAGGTCTCGGGCATGTCGACGGCCTGCGACCACAGCAACCGGTCGGCGTTGTCCTTGACGATCTTGGCGTTGGGGTCGGTGGTGCCGAACTCGCCCTGCAGCCACGGCTTGCAGACCAGCGCCACCCACAGCCCGTTGGCGTTGCGGGTCGTCGCGTCCAGGTTCTGGGACGCGGCCGGATCCTGCTTGCCCTGGGGCGGCGGCACGCATCTGCCGCCCTTGGTGTCGCTCTGCGGCAGCGCCGCGTTGAACGCCGCGCTCGTCGCCTCCGACACCTTCGTCCCGAGCGTGGTGAAGTCGGCGGGCCGCGCGACCAGCCAGATCAGCGCCACCATCGCCGCGACCATCCAGATCACGCCCTCGGTGACCTTGCTCGCCCGCCGCCGGACGAGCCCCCACCAGGCGAGCCACATCGCCCCGAGGATGACCACCCACGACCAGTACCGCGCGTTGAACGTCTTGCCCATGCCGCTGATGACGCCGTCGACGGTGTCCTTCAGCCAGCTCAGCAGCGACTCCGACGCCGCGGCCTGGTAGACGCTGATCGTCGTCCGGTCGATCGACCGGACCAGTGTGAACGTGGTGTTGGCGAGGGCGTTGCCCATCATCGCCATCGCGTCCGAGCAGCCCATGTCGACCGCATACCAGGTCTGCCCGGCCGTCCCGTACCGGTCGTAGTAGGTCAGCTGGTCGACGGGGGTCTTGCGCAGCTTCTCGTCGGGGTAGCCGGGCGGTTTGATGAGCCCGTCCGTCCCCGACTCGTACTGCTCGGGCGAGGGGTTGTCGGCGGGCGCGCAGGCGTCGTTCGGGTTCGAGCCCGGCGGAAGCGGGATCGACGCCGACGCGGGTGACAGCGGGCTGACCAGAAGCAGCGCCATGATGACGAGCAGCAGCACCGACCGGCGCCGGCGCGGGCTCCGCGCCCGCTTGCGGCGGGTGGGGGCTGGGAGTTCGAGCCCTTCGCCGGGGGAGCGCTGCAGGCGCGCCATCCGGTCGCGGGGACTCCTCATCGACGGACCTCCTCGGCCTTCGCCCCCGCGGTGGTGAGTTCGGACGCGCCCGGATGCGACCGGGTCGGGTTGGTGTCCAGCCAACGCTGCAGTTCCTCGGATATCAGGTCGACGCCGATGCGTCCCGCACGGCCGTCGAGGTCGCGGAAGATGCATTCGCCGTTGCCCAGGTTGCGCAGCACGGCCTTGTGCTCGTCAGACGCCTCCACCCCGAGAAGCGACATGACGTCGGCCACCTCCACCCGTTCGGTGGAGCGGAAGCAGAACACCGACGACAGGCAGTTGGTCACCTGTTCGTTCAGCAGGTCGCCGGCGTTCTGCGAGACCAGGATCAA
Organism: Actinomadura litoris; assembly: GCF_009733595.1. Taxonomy (GTDB): domain Bacteria; phylum Actinomycetota; class Actinomycetes; order Streptosporangiales; family Streptosporangiaceae; genus Spirillospora; species Spirillospora litoris. The sequence goes on from NZ_WOFH01000009.1 coordinate 238,914, forward strand.
CGCGGTGTTGCGGGACCGTCCCATCCGCGACACCTCGGGCACGAGCTTCGCGCCCTCGGGAGTCGAGGTGATGGCCCACGCCTCGTCCAGGAAGATGGCCTTCGGCAGCCGCCGGTCGAGGCCGTGCATGAGCCGGCGCGCGAACTGCGACACCAGGTACATCAGCGCGACCGACAGCCGCTGCTCGTAGGAGTAGTCCTCGCGGTTGATCGCGACGTCGGGGAGCGTGAGCCCGCCGAGCGTGAACACGGTCGTCCAACCGGCGCTGTCGATGCGCTCGCCGCCGGACGGGTCGAAGCACAGCCGCGCGAGCCGCATCTCCGACATCGAGCGCAGCACCGCGCCGAGGTTCTTGGACGCGGGGTCGGCCGCGGCCTCCAGGTGGTCGACGACGCGGCCGAGCGAGGGGCGCTCGCCGTTGGCGACCGCGCCGACCGCCTGGATCATCGCGGACTCGCGCTCCTCCGACATGCGCGGCAGCAGCAGCCGCAGCGTCTCGGTGGCCATCGTCTTCTTCGCCGCGAGGTCGTCGCCGAACGAGAACGGGTCGAGCAGGCCGGGTGCCGCCGACCCGAGCGGCAGGACCCGGGCCTTGCGCCCGCGCGCCCGCAGCAGCTCCACGAGCGACTCGGCGTCGCCCTTCGGGTCGATCGCCGCGACCGTGACGCCGCGCAGCGCCATCTGGTAGATCAGCAGCAGCGCGAGCGTGGTCTTGCCGCCGCCCGGCTCACCGGTGATCGCCACCGCCGTCGGACGGTTGCGGGCCGCGGCGACCAGCGGGTCGAAGTGGACGATCGACCGGGCCCGCCCCAGCGTCTCGCCGATGTAGGGGCCGATCCAGCCCTCGTCGTTCTCGTCCGGACGGTCGCCGAGGTCGACGGTCGCGATCGGCATGCCGCCCGCGATCGTCCGCAGCGGCTGGCGCTGCGCGTAGGCGTTCAGCCGGATCCGGTCGCCGGGCAGCGACTCCAGGAACAGCGAGAACTGGTCGCCGGTCGAGTTGACGACGTCGATGCCGATGTCGCGGTAGTGCTCGACCACCGCGTCCACCCGCTGGGCGAGCAGGTCCTCCGTCGGCGCGGACACGATCAGACGGTGCCATCCGTACACGAACGGCAGCCGCTCCTTGGTGATGCCGTGCTCCAGCATCCGCGCCGCGTCGATCTGCTCCGCCAGCGCGATCGGGGCCTCCGCGCCCGCCTCGCGGATGTGCTGGTCCATGTCGCGGGCGTGCGCGAGCTTCCGCGAGACGTCCTTGGACGCCTTGGCGGGCGGGACGAGCTTCATCCGCGCGCTGATCTCGACGGGGAACGGCAGCGCGTCGGCGTAGTGGAACCACGGCTCGCCGTCCGGGAACGGCATCATGTCGGGGAACCGCGCGAACGACAGGTAGGCGACATAGGACGCGGCGGTCGCGCCGCCGCCCGCGCCCGTGTAGTTCGGCTGCTCGACCCGCAGGTAGGAGCGCCCGTTGTGGATGGCACCCTCGACCAGCGACTCGATCTCGCCCTTGCCCCACGTCCGGCGCGGCACCGCCGAGGGCGGCGGGTCGGCCAGCGACCCGGTCACCGCGTGCTGGAACAGCCACGCCACCTCGGTGGCCGTGGCGTGCCGCGCGAACAGCGCCGACCCGCCGAGCGCGCGGCCGATCCGCTCGGCCTGCTCCGTCCAGCGCCCGATCTCCCGCTTGTCGACCGCGTCGTCGTTCACGCCGAGGACGCTCTCGCTGCGCTTGTAGAACCCGAGGAGCTGCGACAGCACGCCGCCGGACAGGTGCGCGCCCATCCCCCGCGGCCCGAGCCGCACGCCGAGGTAGACCTCCTTGGTCCAGAAGTCCTTGGCCCACACGTGGGCGTAGGTCTCCTCCAGGTACTCCCGCCACCCGGACCCGGCGTCGGACGTCCGGTCCAGCGCGAGCGCCCACTCCGCCGCCGGATACGTCCGGTGCGCGATCCGCAGGTGGATCTCGGCGTCCTGCATGCGGATGCCCGCGAGCGCGATCGTGATGTTGGTCGCGAGCGCCTCGCGCTCCTCACCGGTGGTGAACTCATACGACACCGTGGGCAACCGGAAGTAGGCCCAGGCGGCGTTGTCGGTGAGCAGCACGCGGTCGTCGAAGTACCGCACCGCCAGCCGGCTGGCCTTGCTCATGCCGTCCTCCCGACCAATGATTCTCCCGGTGCGCCGCGTCCGGTGAAGGGTTGCCCGAGGGACTGTTTCACGTCCGGACGGCCAGCAAGATCAGACGCGTCCGCAAGGGACGCGCGCGCCGTCGTTCGATGCCCGCGAGGGGCGCTCATCGGGTGGCCTCCTGCTCCTGCTGAAGCTCCTGGTAACGCTCGGGCACGACGGTGAAGCCGCCGGCGACCACGCCGGCGAGGGCAAGATAGGCACGCCGCGTCGGCGCGCGCAACGACTTCAACTCGTTGCGCGGGGCGCGGTCCATGCTCAGATGATCGTCCCACGGGATGCGGACGAGCGCCCGGCAACGGCCCCGCGCCACGGCCTCGGCCTGCTCGACGTCGTCCATGCTGCGGCGGCTGACGCCGTTGATGACCGTCACCGCGCGGGACCGCAGCTCCTCGTAGCCGTGGCCGTCGAGCCACTCGAACGTCATCGCCACCGCGCGCGGCGCGTCGGCGCTGGCGGGCGCGACCAGCACGACCTGGTCGGCGTAGGGCAGCACGCGCGCGACCACGGCGGCCGCTGCGTCCAGCAGCGTCACCGAGTAGAACTTGTCGATCGTGCGGATCGCGAGCGCGTAGTCCCGGTCGTCCAGCGCCTGGAGCGGGTTCTTGCCCGCCGCGACGACGTCGAGGCCGGACTTGGCCTGCGAGGTGTACCGGCGCATCGCGGTGAGGCTGCCCACCTGGTCGGCGCGCGTGATGAGCCCGGTGAGCGTCTCGTTGGTCTCGCTGCGCGTCCGCCGGGCGAGCGCGCCCGGGCCGGGGTTGACGTCGATCGCGACGATCGGCTCCCCGTTGTGCTGGGCGAAGGTGTGCCCGAGCATCAGCGCGGTCACGGTCTGCCCGGCACCGCCGGTGCATCCGAGGACGACGATGTGGCGCGTTCCCTGGAACGGCTGCTGGAGCCGCATCTGGTAGTCGCCGTCGACGTCCCCGTGCCCGCCGCCGACGGCCTGGATGAGCCGCCGCAGCCCGCCGGCCGTGACCTCGTGCTCCGGGTCCGGCGGCGTGATCGCGGGTCCGGACGGCGGCGGCGCGGGCGGCGGCGGCAGCGGCCTCGGCCGCACCGGCGAGGCGGGCCCCGACCGCACCTCGCGCGGCGGCGCCTGCTCGTCCGGTGACGGCTGGCCGGGCCCGCCGTGCGGGTAGGGCACGGGCCCGTGCGGAGCCTGCTGGGGCGGCGCGGGCGCCTGCGCGGCCGGTGCCGGCGGAACCTGTGGCTGCTGCGGCTGCGGCGGCGCGGGCGGGCGGGGCTCGGTCGGACGCGCGGGCTTGGACAGCCCCTTCGACCACGGCTTCGGCGGCTCCTTGCGCGGCTGCTCGCCGGGCGGTCGCGCACCGAACGCCCCGGGCACCATCGGAACGTCCGGCCGGGTGATCGGCGGCTCCCCCGGCCCGCGCTGGGGCTGGGGCCGCTGCTCGGGCGCGGGCGCCGAGGGCGGGGGGTTCTTCCACCCCGCGACCTTCTTGTCACCGGGCTCCCCCTGCGAAGAACGCGCGGCCCAGGGCCTCGGGGCAGGCCCGGCCCCCTGCTGGGGCGCTCCGCCCTTGCCCTGCCCCTCCCGAGGAGGAACGGGCGGCTGCTGCGGCACATCCGGACGCGTATCGGTCTCGGCCTGCCCACGCCCGGCGGCCCGAGGCCCGGCCAAGGGAGGAGGCGGCCCCTCAACGCCCGCACCCGCCTGCGGCACAGGCGTCCCGTCCCGCCGCCCCTCGGGACCCGACTTCGCAGCAGCCTCACGCGGCGCCGACTCGGTCGACCAGGGTTCGCGCGGAGCGGGCCCACCCACCCCTTGCTCGCGCCGACCCGACTGGGGCGACCCGAACTGACGCGGAGCGGCCTCACGCGGCCCAACCTCAGGGGACGCGGGCTGGCTTGGAGCGGCCTCGGCCGCGGACTCACGAGGCTCCGACTCGCGCGGAGCGGGTTTGGTCGACCATGGCTCCCGTGGGGCGGACTCGCGCCTCGCCTCGTGGGGTGCGGACTCACGAGAGACGGGCTCGTGCGGGGTGGCCTGGGGCGCGGGCTCGCGAACCTCAGGCTCACGCGATGCGGGCCTGGCCGCCTCCGACTCGCGCGGAGCGGGCTCGGTCGACCAGGGCCCGCGAGGAGCCGCCCCAGGCGCACCGACCTCGCGCGGCCCCGGCTCACGCCGACCCGACTGAGGCGAACCGAACTGACGCGGAGCGGCCTCACGCGGCGTGACCTCAGGGGACGCGGGCTCACGGATCGCGGGGCCGTGTGGAGTGGCCTGGGCGGCGGGCTTATCGGCCTCGGGCTCGCGCGGCGCGGACGCGGGTGGCTCCGGCTCGCGGGACGCGGGCTCGCGTGGAGCGGCCTGGGCCGCGGGCTCGCGAGGCTCCGCACCGCGCGGGGCCAGCTCGGACGGGCGAGGCTCCTGCGGAGCCGATCCGCGCGGGCTCGGCTGAGGTGATCCGAACTCGCGTGGCGCGGATTCGCGGGGGGTGGCCTGGGGTGCGGGCTTACCGGCCTCGGGCTCAGGCAGCGCGGGTGTCTCCGAGCCGCGCGGTGCGGAGTCAGTCGACGACCGCTCGTGAGGGGCGGACTCGCGGGCTGCGGGCTCGCGTGGTGTGGCCTGGGCTGCGGGCTCAGCGACTTCGGGCTCGCGCGGCGCGGACGCGGGTGGCTCCGGCTCGCGCGGTGCGGAGTCGGTCGACCACCGCTCGCGGGACGCGGGCTCGCGTGGAGCGGCCTGGGCCGCGGGCTCGCGGGGCACTGGGCCGCGCGGAGCGGGCTCGGACGGGCGAGGCCCCTGCGGAGCCGATCCGCGTGGGCTCGGCTGAGGTGAGCCGGACTCGCGTGGCGCAGGTTCGCGGGAGGCGGGTTCGCGGGGCTCTGCGCCGCGCGGGGCGGGCTCGGACGGGCGGGGCTCTTGGGGGGCCGGTCCGCGGGGGGTCGGCTGGGGGGGGCCGAACTCGCGGGGGGCGGCCTGGGCGTCTGTTGGGACGGGGGGCCGGGGGGCGGCCGGGCGGGGGGTGGAGGCGCTTGCGGGGGGTGGGGTGTCCTGGGGGTGGGCCGGAGGGGTCGCCTGCCAGAGTTCGGTGGGTTCGCCGGGGCGGCGGACGCCGGACGCCAGGGCGCGCTTGCCCGAGCCGGGGGCCTCCAGGTGGGGGGTCGCCGGGGGGCCTTCCAGGCCCGGGGAGCCCACGAGCACGTCGTCCTCGTGGGAGATGTCGCGGGTCGCGCGGCGCCAGGGCTTGGGCGGACGGGGCGTCGCCGCGCCCGCCATGGGGACGTCAGCGGCGGGCTGCTCGGCGACCGGGACGCCCTCGGCGGGGATGGGCGGTGTGGCGGGGGCCGCGGGCGCCGGGGCGAAGGGGGCGGGTGGCGGGGCGGGCGCGTCCGCGCGCTGGGCGGCGTACTCGGCCAGGGGCTGCGGGGCCGAGGCGGCGGACGGGCGCGGGACGGCCGGTGCCGCGGGCACGGCGGCGACCTCGGGCTCGGGGGCGGCCTTGCGCTTGCGGCGGCGGGCCTTGACGGCGGCCTGCTCAGGGGCGGGCGCGGCCACGCCGGGGCGGCGCCAGACACGGGCGACGATCACGACCTCGCGGGGTTCGCGGATCGGGGTGAGGCGGCACCAGGTGCGGGGCTCGGAGAAGTAGCGGCTCTGGGAGAGCAGAAGTTCGGTGAGGCGCTTGCCCTCGATGACGGGCCGGGTGGCCAGCCAGGTGAGGACGGCCGGGGGGACGATGTAAAGGACGTGCCAGGGGGACTCGAAGGGGATCCCGACGAACCTCAGCAGCACGATCCAGGGGACGAACACGCCCGCGAACACACCGATCTGGACCAGCGGCAGCGGCATCGGAAGCCGCAGGTCGTACAGCTTGTAGAGCCGCTTCTCGATGCGCCATATGTTCGTGTACGTGAATAGGTCCACGCCCCTACTCCCCTAGCTGCGCGAGCACGGTGCCGTCTGCCTGGCCCCGGGCGGGGGCCGTCCGACCTCGGGTGTCCGCCGGTATGGAGTTCAGCTGACGTCCACTCCCAGGGCCTTGGCTATCGCCTTGGCCGTGGTCTCGATGATGTTCGGCACGTAGAAGACCACTCCGATTCCGATCGCCAGGACGATGAATTGCACGAAACGCGTGATCTCGCGCGTGAAGAGGAAGAAGATCGCCACAATGGAGACGATCACCAGGAACAGCGGGCCGAATATCTGGCGGAGCCAGTCGGCGAGCTGGTCGGTCTTGAGTTCGTCGTTCTCGGTCGGAGCCGCCAGGAGTTCGTGCGGAATCGACGCCATGACGTGGTGCAGCATCGATGGGCTACCTTCCTCGGTCGGCGGTTGTGTCGGGGGCCGGGTGCGGCTGTCGTCTCATGAGCCGTTCGTTTCCGTGGTGCCGCGGATGTCTCGCACGAGCCAGGTCGTTCCCTTCTTCATGATGAGCTGGTAGCTCTGCTCCAGCTCACCGCCTCCGGTCAGCTGCCACACGACCGTCGCGGTGACGGTGCGCTCACCGGAGGGCCCCTTCGGCGCCACGACCTCCTTGACCTGCACGAAGGTCACGGTGTTGGCCAGACCGGTGATGGTCGTCCCGTCGGAGAAGCGTGACAGGGCCGACTGGTTGCTTGAGGCGTACGCCTGAAAGAAGGTACCTAGGAACGGCTGTAGTTCGGCTTCCAGGGCGGTGTCGCGGTCCTGGACGCGGTTCTGGGGAAGCAGGGCCTTGGTGGGCGGGGGGAGCAGCGCCGGACGCGCGGAGACGACCAGCGAGCCGGCGGTGTCGGCGTAGACCGGGACGGCGAGCCGGAGCCATTTGTCCTGGCTGCGGGCGAGCAGCGTCACGGTCGCGTTGTTGGCGTCGCGGACGTCCACGCCGGCCACCTGGACGGACTGCACCTGTAGCCCGCCGACGCGGTTCCAGCCGAACTGGCCGTCGGCGCCGTCGGGCAGGAACGGGCGGAGCTGCGCCTCGCGGGCCGCGGCGTTCTTCTGGTCGAAGTTCAGGTAGACGCTGGCGAACTGGAGCGCGAACGCTCCGGCGGCGCTGGAGGGGAACTGCGCGCTCTTGCCGGGCTTGGGCGCGCTCGGCGTCGCGGACTCCTCGGCGGTGAAGCGTTCGAAGGGGGCCCGGACGCCGTTGACGAGGATGACGAGGATGACGGCCCACAGGATCGCGCGGCCGACCCACACCCACCAGCGACCGCCGGAGCCGCCCCAGCGTCCGGCGCGCGAGTCGCCGCCCGAGCGTCCGCGGCGGCGGTCGGGCTCGGGCACGTCCCACGGGTCGGCGGAGGAGGCGAGCGCCCGGCCTGGCGCCGGCGTCTCCTCCACCACGGCGGTGTCACGGCCGCGTCCAACGGCCGACCTGCGAGCCATCCTGCCTCCGCTCGCGCCTCGCCCCCGGTCGGCGCGGTCATGTGTGCCTGGTCGTGTACTGGGTGGCCCTTTCCGAACCCACCCCGGGCCCAGCGTAACCACGAGCGCCAATTGTTCCAGCGCATCGCGGCGAAGCACAGCCCCGGCACGCGGTTGTGGATAATGCAATCCACCTCAGCAGGAACAGGGAAGATTGCCAAACGGTGACGATCCCCTATCCAAGCCTCCGAACGGAGCGCGCGGACACGTTCCAGACAAGCGTCCCGGATCACGAGTTGGTTGGTTACCGCGTGGCGGCCCCGGCCGGAATCTCTTCCCCAAAGAAACCGGCAAACTATCCATCTCGGGACATATCACGACAGAACACCCTGCCCGGGTGCCCGTCCCGCCCCACATGCAACACCCGTCACAACGAACGCACAAGGCCCGCGCGCACGGAGCGTGGCGCGGGGACCCAGGGAGGTGGGGCTCAGACGTTGAAGCGGAACTCCACCACGTCGCCGTCCTGCATGACGTAGTCCTTGCCCTCCATGCGCACCTTGCCCGCCGTGCGGGCGGCCGCCATGGACCCGGCGGCGGTGAGGTCGTCGAAGGAGACGATCTCGGCCTTGATGAAGCCGCGCTGGAAGTCGGTGTGGATGACGCCCGCGGCCTCGGGCGCGGTGTCGCCGGTGCGGATCGTCCAGGCGCGGGACTCCTTCGGGCCCGCGGTCAGGTACGTCTGGAGCCCGAGCGTCGCGAACCCGATCCGGACGAGCTGCGACAGGCCGGACTCCTCCTGCCCCATCCCCTGGAGCAGCTCCAGCGCCTCGTCGTCGGGCAACTCGATCAGCTCGGCCTCGATCTTGGCGTCGAGGAAGACCGCCTCGGCGGGCGCGACGAGGTCGCGCAGGCGGGAGCGGACGGACTCGTCCGACAGCTCGTCCTCGTCGAGGTTGAACACGTACAGGAACGGCTTGGCGGTGAGCAGGTGCAGCTCGCGCAGCAGCGCGAGGTCGATCCCGGCCTTCTCGGCGCCCGCGAAGAGCGTCACGCCCTCGTTCAGGAGCTTCTGCGCGGCGGTGACGGCGTCGACGACCGCGAGCTTCTCCTTGTCCTTCTTGGTGCGGGCCTCCTTGTCGAGGCGCGGCAGCGCCTTCTCGATCGTCTGGAGGTCGGCGAGGATCAGCTCGGTGTTGATCGTCTCGATGTCGCGGGACGGCGCGACGTCGCCGTCCACGTGCGTGACGTCGGGGTCCTCGAACGCCCGGATGACCTGGCAGATCGCGTTGGTCTCGCGGATGTTGGCGAGGAACTTGTTGCCGAGGCCCTGCCCCTCGGACGCGCCCTTGACGATCCCGGCGATGTCGACGAACTCCATCGTCGCCGGAATGATCTTCTGCGAGCCGAAGATCTCCGCCAGCACGCCGAGCCGCGGATCGGGCACCCCGACCACGCCGACGTTGGGCTCGATGGTCGCGAACGGGTAGTTGGCGGCCAGCGCGTCGTTCTTGGTCAGCGCGTTGAACAGGGTGGACTTGCCGACGTTGGGCAGCCCGACGATTCCGATGGAGAGGCTCACGGCCGTCAAGTTTATGGGCCCGCCGAACCTCCTCCAGACGACGAGCGGGTGAACCTTCCCCGCGTGGACCCGCCGGACGGGCGAGGGCGGCTGCGAACAGTGCGGCCAATTGTCCGGTCCGGGGCTCCTACCGGCGAGTCGCGGACACGGTGCGCGCGTCCGCTGTCACGATGAACGGATGGATCTCGCGCTGTTCGCCGGACTCCTCGTCGGCGCCGTCTTCGGCGTCGTCGCCGGGTACGCGCTGGCGACGAGCCGGCAGGGCGCGCTGATCGCCCGGGCGCGCGCGGCCGAGGAGAAGCTCGCCTACGCCGAGGAGCGGATGGCCGAGCACTTCGAGAACCTGTCCGCCAAGGCCCTGGACGCCAGCAACCAGCGGTTCCTCGAACTGGCGGACGCGCGGCTCAAGGCGGCCGGGGCCGAGGCGGCGGGCGAGCTGCAGCGGCGCCAGCAGGCCGTCGAGCACCTGGTCGCCCCGCTGAAGGACACCCTCGCCAAGGTGGAGGAGCAGCTCCGCGAGGTGGAGACGGGACGCCGCGAGTCGCACGCGATGCTCGCCAAGCAGGTCGAGTTCGTCCGGCACAGCTCCGACCAGCTCCGCCGGGAGACGCAGTCGCTCGTCCGGGCGCTCCAGCGGCCCGAGGCGCGGGGGCGGTGGGGCGAGCTTCAGCTCCGCCGCGTTGTGGAGATCTCCGGGATGGCGCACCACTGCGACTTCGACGAGCAGGCGAGCGCGGTGACCGCAGACGGGACGGTCCGCCCCGACATGGTGGTCCGGCTGGTCGGCGGCAAGAGCATCGTGGTCGACTCCAAGGTGTCGCTGGCCGCCTACCTCCAGGCGGCCGAGAGCGGCGACCCGGTGCGGCTGGACGCGCACGCCCGGCACCTGCGCGACCACGTCGACCGCCTCGCGGCGAAGTCGTACTGGCAGGCGTTCAGCCCGGCGCCGGAGTTCGTGGTGCTGTTCATCCCGGGCGAGGCGTTCCTGGCCCCCGCGCTCGACCGCGACCCCGGGCTGCTGGAGCACGCGATGCGGCGCCGCGTCCACATCGCCACCCCGACCACGCTGATCACCATGCTGCGGACGGCGTCCTACGCCTGGCAGCAGGCCGCGCTGTCGCGCAACGCCCGCGCCGTCTTCGAGCTGGGCAAGGAGCTGTACGAGCGCCTGGGGACGATGGGGCAGCACGTCGACGAGCTGGGCCGGGCGCTGACCGGCGCGATCAAGTCCTACAACCGCACGGTCGGCTCCCTGGAGACCCGCGTCCTGGTCAGCGCGCGCCGCCTGAACGACCTCGGCGTCGTCGAGGACCCCCTGGAGGGGCCCCGGCCGGTCGAGGAGAGCCCCCGCGCGCTGTCGGCGGCGGAACTGACCGATGCGGAACCGACCGGTCACGACCGCGACGACCGCCCGGGCGTTCCCGCCCCGGGCGTCCCGTTCGAGGAGGATCCCCCAGAAGAGCCGCGTCATCGGCCAACCGACGACCCCTACGGCGAATCCAACGGAAAGGAGCCGTCCGGCGCCCCCCGCGAAGGCGAGCACGATACCGAGTACGGGAGCGAACCGGTAGGTTTCGGCCGACGGGCCATCCCTGATCAGTTCGATCAGCGGGAGAGGTGGCAATGAGCAGATCGACGGTGGACGACGCGCCGGGCGGCGCGTCCCCGGCCCCAGGGGGTCCAGTGCGTGGTCAGCGCGACGGCTCAGCCCGGACGTCGCGGGCGGCGAAGGGGTCGCGGGCCCGCGCGAAGGCCGCCCCCGCCGCCTCCTCGGCGCCGGTGGCGCTCACCGCGCGCGGCGGGATCGTCGTCATGTTCGGCACCGGCCTGGTGTGCGCGCTGCTGGCGCGCTGGCTCGGCGTCGGGCTGCTCGCGGGCGGCGGCTTCACGATCGGCTGCGTGCTCGCGGCGTTCGCGACCCGGCCCGCCGACCTGCTCACGCTGGTCGTCAGCCCGCCGCTGGCGTTCTTCGCCGCGACCCTCACCGCCGTGTTCCTCGACACCCTCGGCGACGGGTCGCTGCTGCGCGGCATGACCGTCGGGGTGCTGACCGCGCTCGCGGGGACCGCGCCGTGGCTGTTCTTCGGCACGCTGCTGGTGCTGGTGATCTGCCTGTTCCGGGGGCTGCCCGCCAACGTGCGGGAGCTGCGCGGCAAGCTCGTCCGGGTCCGCCTCTTCGAGAAGGAGGACAACGAGGACCCCGTCCGCTGGGACGACTCGCCGTCGGCCGGGCCGGAGCGCCCCGGGCCGGAACGCTCCGGCAAGGAGCGCCCCCTGCACCACGGGGACGTCGACTGATCCGTCAGACGGGCGTAATGCGCAGGTCCCGGCGCAGTTCGTGCGGAAGCGCGAACCGCATGCTCTCCTTGACGGACTCGATCTCCTCCGCCTCGCCGAAGCCCCGCTCGGCCAGCCAGCCCAGCACGCCCTGGACCAGCTCGTCCGGGACGGACGCGCCGCTCGTCACGCCGACCGTGCCGACGCCCTCCAGCCAGGCCGGGTCGATCTGGTCGGCGTAGTCGACCAGGTACGCGGCGTCCGCGCCGTGCTCCTTGGCCACCTCGACGAGCCGCACCGAGTTCGAGGAGTTCGTGGAGCCGACCACGATCACGAGCTGGGAGCGCGCCGCCATCTCCTTCACGGCCGTCTGCCGGTTCTGGGTGGCGTAGCAGATGTCGTCGGACGGCGGGTCGGTCAGCTTGGGGAACCGCTCGCGCAGCTTCTCAACGGTCGCGATCGTCTCGTCCACCGACAGCGTGGTCTGCGAGAGCCAGGCCACCTTCTCCGGGTCGCGGACGGTGATGCGGGCGACGTCGTCGGGGCCGTCCACCAGGTGGATGTGGTCGGGGGCCTCGCCGGTGGTGCCGATGACCTCCTCGTGCCCCTCGTGCCCGATCAACAGGATGTCGTAGCCCTGCGCGGCGAACCGGACGGCCTCCTTGTGGACCTTGGTCACCAGCGGGCACGTCGCGTCGATCGTCCGCAGGTCGAGACCCTTGGCCTCCTCGTGCACGACCGGCGCGACGCCGTGGGCGGAGAACACCACGATCGCGCCCTCGGGGACCTCGGCGGTCTCGTCCACGAAGACGGCGCCGCGCTCCTCCAGCGTCTTCACCACGTGGACGTTGTGGACGATCTGCTTGCGGACGTAGATCGGCGCCCCGTACTTCTCCAGGGCGATCTCGACCGCCTGCACGGCGCGGTCGACGCCCGCGCAGTAACCACGCGGCTTGGCGAGCAGGACACGGCGCTCGGTGTCAGCGGTCATGACCCCATCGTACGAGCCGCCCCGCCCGCCCCGCACAGCGCCGCACGGTAGCGTGCGCAGTTCGTACGAATCATGAAAGGTCAGGTCAAGCCCGCTGTGTGACCCACTCCATGTCACTGTTGGACGAAATTCCACTAACGCGGGGTGACCGAGATCGCGCCCATGGGGCAGAGTGAAACCGACGAGACGATTGCCGTACGACGCGGGACGACGCGCTCGGCGGCAGGAAGAGGAAGACGATGACGAGATCGCCGCGCCGCCTCAAACAGCAGGTCCAGGACACCGTCGGCGAGCAGGTGCGCGACCTGCCGCTGCACGCCGTCCGGCTGGCCATGTTCGGCGTGGGGCGTGCCCTGCTGCTCAGCGACCGCGTGACCAGGGACTACAAGGAGATCACCGAGGGCGGCGGGGTGCGCCCGGTGCTCGGCCGGCTGCGCACCGACGTCCAGGGCACGGCCGAGCGGGTCGTCGGACGGGTGGTCGAGCGGGTCCGCGGTGAGGAGCCCGCGCCCGCCCCGCGCCCGCGGCCGGCGCGCCCGTCCGCCCCGTCCGCCCCGTCCGCGCCCCGCACGGCGCCCAGGCACGCCGCCGGCGGCCAGGACGGCGAGATCTCGATCGGCAAGCCCGCCGCCACCCCGCCCGACACCGGCCACACGCCCAAGCACGCCCGCCCCGCCGGCGAGCCCGCCGAGCCGCGGCCCGCCAAGCCGGAGGCGGAGAAGCCCGCAGCGGCGAAGCCCGAGCCCGCGAAGCCGGAGCCCGCCAAGGCAGAGCCCGCCAAGCCAGAGCCCACCAAGCCAGAGCCCGCCAAGCAGGAGTCCGAGGCCGCGAAGGCCGAGCCCGCCAAGGCCGAGCCCGCCAAGGCCGAGGCCGCTGAGTCCGAGGCCGCGAAGGCCGGGCCGAAGGACGCGGCGGAGCTGCCCGTCCCCAACTATGACGAGGCGACGCTGCCGCAGTTGCGCGCGCGGCTGCGCGGGCTGTCGGCCGACCAGGTGAGGCTGCTGCGCGAGTACGAGCGCGACCACGCCGCCCGCACCGACGTGATCAGGATGTACGAGCGGCGCATCGCCAAGCTCAACGGCCACGGCTGACCGCCGGAACGGCCCCCGCCCCGCCGCGGGGGCCGTCGCACGTCAGGCCGGGGCGGGAGCGTCCCGGAGCGCGTGGTCCACGTCGACGCGCACCAGCGCCTCCAGGTGGCGGCGCCGCACGACGAGGATGCCGATCGCGATGGCGCAGCAGGCGGCGCCGACGTAGTACGGCAGGTCCGCGTCGACCTCTTCCGCGAGCCTCGTCGCGGAGTAGGGGGCGAGGGCGCCGCCCATCCAGCGGACGAAGTTGTAGCCCGCGGACGCCACCGGGCGGGGGTTGTCGGACACCTCCATCGCCGCCTCGGTGAACGCGGTGTTGTTCAGCCCGATCGGGATGCCGGACAGGATCGTGCAGACGATCACGCCGCCGTGCCCGAGCGCGGCGAGCCCGAGCTGGAACACGATCAGCAGGCCGAGCGCCAGGTACATGACCCGGACGGTGCCGAACCGCCGCTGAAGGGGCGGCGCGCCGAACACCGAGGCGAGCGCCACCATCACGCCCCAGCCGAAGAAGACCAGGCCGATGCCGTGCGCGCCCATCCCGAGGACGAACGGGGTGAAGGCGAGCACGGTGAAGAACGCGTAGTTGTAGAACAGCGCGGTGAACGCGGTCGTGGACAGCCCGCCGTGGCCGAGCGCGCGGATCGGGGCGCTCAGCCGGGTCCGCTCCGGGGGCGGGGGCGTCGCCCTGAGCAGCGTGGTGATCAGCAGGAAGCCGGCCGCCATGAGCGCGGCCGTCCCGAAGAAGGGGAGGCGCCAGTTCAGGTCGCCGAGCAGGGCGCCGGCGAGCGGGCCGAGGGAGATGCCGAGGCCGAGCGCGGCCTCGTAGAGGATGATCGCCGACTCCGCGCCGCCCCTCCCGCCCGAGGGGGGACGACCCCCCGCACCCCCCGGAACGCCTCCGGCGTCGCTAGTCGCGGCGCCCACGATGACGGCGAGCGCCGTGGCGACGAACAGCGCGTTGCCGAGGCCCCACCCGGCCCGGAAGCCGACGAGCTGGGAGACGCTGTCGGACGTCCCGGCGAGCGCGGCGAACACCACGACGAGGCCGAGCCCGATCAGCAGCGTCCGCTTGCCGCCGATCCGGCTGGACACCCATCCGGTGAGCAGCATCGCGACCGCGGTGATCAGGAAGTAGCTGGTGAACAGCAGCGACACCTGGCTCGGCGAGGCGTCCAGGTTGGCGGCGATGGCGGGCAGGATGGGGTCGACCAGCCCGATGCCCATGAAGGCGACCACGGCGGCGAACGCGGTGGCCCAGACCGACAGCGGCTGCCGCAGGACGCCGCCCTTCGCGGAGGGGCGCATGGGACCTTCCTTTCCAGGGTGTGCGCTTGCCGAGGAGAGCGACCCCGGCGGCCCCGGTCCGGACGGCCCCGCCCGGGTCAGGGGCGGTCGAAGAGCTTGTCCAGCGCGGGCAGCGCGGCGGCGACGGCCGCGCGCTCCTCCTCGCTCAGCCCCGCGAACCGCTCGGCCAGGTAGCCGAGCCGGCGCTCGCGTCCGGCGGCCAACTGCTCGCGACCCGCGCGGGTGAGCCGGGCGGTGACGACGCGGGCGTCGGTCCCGTCCCGGCCGCGCCCGACGAGGCCGTCGCGCTCCAGCCGGTTGATCTGGGCGGTCATCGTCGGCAGCCGGACGCCGTGCTCGGCGGCCAGCTCGGTCATCCGCCGCGGGCCGCCCTCCAGCGAGCCGAGCACCGACAGCTGCTGGCTGGTGATCGGCTGGTCGGCGCTCACCCGGCGCAGCATCAGCACCACGTGGCGCAGGCGCCGGTTCAGCTCTTCGGCCAGCTCGCGGTCGGAAAGGGTCACGGTCGCTCTCCTCGATTACTTAGCTAGTCTAAGTTAGCTCGACTAAGTGTTCAACGGGTCCCGGTGTCGCTCCGGTCACACCCCGACGCGCACACCGTAGGCTTCCGGGCATGGCGATGGAGACCACGGCGGAGTCCCCCGTGCCGGTGCGGACCGTCCTGCAGGCGGTCGGCGGCTGGATCGGCAGGCTCGGGCGCATCTGGGTCGAGGGCCAGATCACCGACCTCAACGCCCGGGGCGGGACGGTCTACATGACCCTGCGCGACCCCGTCGCGAACATGTCGGTGCGGGTCATCGGGCCGCGCGCGGTGTTCGAGGCGGCGGGCCCGGCGGTGACCGACGGCGCCCGGGTGGTCGTGCACGCCAAACCCGACTTCTGGATCAACCGGGGGACGTTCTCGCTGAGCGTCCTGGAGATCCGCCCGGTCGGCGTCGGCGAGCTGCTGGCCCGGCTGGAGCGGCTCAAGCAGGTACTCGCGTCCGAGGGCCTGTTCCGTCCCGAGCGCAAGCGGGCGCTGCCGTTCCTGCCGGGGAAGATCGGGCTGATCTGCGGGCGGGACTCCGACGCCGAGCACGACGTCCTCCAGAACGCGCGGCGCCGCTGGCCCGCCGTCGCGTTCCAGGTCGAGAACACCGCCGTCCAGGGCTCGTACGCGGTCGGCGAGGTGATGGAGGCGCTGCGCAGGCTCGACGCCGACCCCGCCGTCGAAGTGATCATCATCGCCCGGGGCGGCGGCGCGATGGAGGACCTGCTGCCCTTCTCCGACGAGGCGCTCGTGCGCGCGGTGTCGGCCGCCCGCACCCCGGTGGTCAGCGCGATCGGCCACGAGCAGGACAGCCCGCTCCTCGACCTGGTCGCGGATGTGCGGGCCTCCACGCCCACCGACGCCGCCAAGCGGACCGTCCCGGACGTGCGCGAGCAGCTCCAGCTCGTCCGGCAGCTGCGCGACCGGGGCCGCCGGTGCCTGGCGGGCGGCGTGGAGCGGGAACTGGCGTGGCTGAAGGCGGTCCGGTCGCGGCCCGCGCTGGCCGACCCGGTCCGGGAGGTGGAGCGGCAGTCCGAGCGGGTGCTGGCCCTGCGCGACCGGGCGCGGCGCTGCCTCGCCGGGGCCCTCGACCGGGCCGGGGACGAGCTGTCCCACACCCGCGCCCGGCTGCTGGCCCTCTCCCCCGCCGCGACGCTGGACCGCGGCTACGCGATCCTCCAGCGGGAGGACGCGTCGGTCGTCCGCGAGCCGGCGGAGGTCAAGGAGGGCGAGCGGCTCCTCGTCCGGCTGTCGGGCGGGCGCCTCGGCGTGACGGTCTCCGACGTCGGACCGGGCCGGGAGTGAGAGGGTGGACGGGTGGCCGAAGAGAAACTGTCGTACGAGCAGGCACGGGACGAGCTGACCGACGTCGTCAAGCGGCTGGAGGCGGGCGGGCTGACGCTGGAGGAGTCCCTCGGCCTGTGGGAGCGCGGCGAGCGGCTCGCCGCGATCTGCGAGGAGTGGCTGGAGGGCGCGCGCGCCCGGCTCGCCGCCGCCATGGCGCCGCCCGAGAACGGCGGCGCGGACGCGCCCGCCCCCTTCTGACCCCGGGCGCGCCCGTCCCTGCCGACCCCGCTACACCGCCGTGTCGAAGTTGATCGAGCTGTAGGCGCGGAGCTTGCCGAGCTGGTGCTCGCTGGAGATCGTCCTGATCGTGCCGCTGCGCGAGCGCATGACCAGCGAGTGCGTGACCGCGGTGTCCTTGCCGTAGCGGACGCCGTCGGCGAGTTCGCCGTCGGTGATGCCGGTCGCGGCGAAGAACACGTCGTCGGAGGTCACCAGGTCGTCGGTGGTCAGCACGCGGCCGAGGTCGTGCCCCGCGTCCTGCGCCTTGCGCCGCTCGGCGTCGTCCTGCGGCCACAGCCGGCCCTGGATCACCCCGCCCAGCGCCTTGATCGCGCACGCGGCGATGATGCCCTCGGGGGTGCCGCCGATGCCGAGCAGCAGGTCGACGCCGGTGCCGGGGCGGCACGCCATGATCGCGCCGGCGACGTCGCCGTCCAGGATGAACTTGATCCGCGCGCCCGCCTCGCGGACCTCCTTGACGATGCCCTCGTGGCGCGGGCGGTCCAGGACGCAGACGGTCACGTCGTGCGGCGAGGAGCCCTTGGCGCGGGCGACGGCCCGGATGTTGTCGGCGATCGGGCGCCCGATGTCCACGGCGCCGGCCGCCTCGGGGCCGGTCACCAGCTTCTCCATGTAGAAGACGGCGGACGGGTCGAACATCGACCCGCGCGGCGCCACCGACAGCACCGCGATCGCGTTGTTCATGCCGAGCGCGGTCAGCCGGGTGCCGTCCACCGGGTCGACCGCGACGTCGCACTCGGCGCCGCCGCCGTCGCCGACCTCCTCGCCGTTGTAGAGCATGGGCGCGTTGTCCTTCTCGCCCTCGCCGATCACGACGACGCCGCGCATGGACACGGTGTTGATCAGCTGGCGCATGGCGTTCACGGCCGCGCCGTCCGCGCCGTTCTTGTCGCCGCGCCCGACCCAGCGGCCGGCGGCCAGCGCGGCGGCCTCGGTGACCCGGACGAGCTCCATCGCGAGGTTGCGATCCGGCGCGGCGGGCTCGGTCGCGAGCGGGGAGGAGACGGTGGTGTCGTCGGTCATGGCGGACGGCCCCTTCGGTCGATGGTGACTCGGATTCTCTGCGGACCGGACGGCGGCCCACAAATTGGACCAGACCAGAGCGGACGCGCGAGAGCGCCGGACGTGCGCCGGGCACCGCGACGAGGGCGGATTCGGCGGGCGCGTGGGCAAGGGATCGTTTCCCCCGTGGAAGAGGGCGTAATCTCAGGCACCATGAGCAGCGACATGGACGTCTCGTCCGGCGGGGTGCCGCGCAACGGTTCCGCGCGCGCCGCGGGCGACCCCGCGCGGACCTCCGACCGCGGCGCCGCGACCCGCGGCGCCCTGCTGGACGCGGCGCGGGACGTCTTCTGCGAGTCCGGCTTCGCGCAGGCGGCGGTCACCGACATCGTCGCGAAGGCCGGGGCCAGCGTCGGGAGCCTCTACCACCACTTCAACGGCAAGGCCGACCTGTACCTCACGCTGTTCGAGGAGTTCCAGGCCGCGCAGCAGGAGCGCACCCGCGAGGCGATCAGCACCGTGCGGGAGGCGGGCGAGACCGACCCGATGCGGCAGTTCATCGCCGGGGCCCGCGCCTACCTCGACGGCTGCCTCGCCCAGCGCGACGTCTCGCGGCTGTTCATCTCCGGCGACGGCCCGCCCGGGTTCGACCGGGTGATGCGCCAGCGCCTGACCCGCTGGGCCCGCCGCAACGCGGCGCTGTTCCACACCGACGACGGCGGCGTCGACGAGGCGCTGGTCATGGTGCTGACCGGCGCGATGGCGGGCGCCGTGTCGGAGATCTCACTGATGGACGACGAGGGCGCCGCGCGCCGCCTCGCGGGCGAGGTCATGGCGATCCTCGGCACGATCCGCAACCCCCGTACGGAGCAGCGCTGAGCGTGCGGGATCCTGGAGGGGTGAGCGACAAGACCCCTGCCCCGGCCGAGGGCGCCGCGCAGACCGCCCCCGCCGGGCCCGAAGCCGCCCCGGAACCCGGACAGACCCCGGAAACCGGACAGGCCCCGGAGACCGAGCGGGGCCCCGAGACCGAGCGGGCTGCCGAGACCGGGCGGGCCCCGGAGGGCGAGCAGGCCCCGGAGGGCGAGCAGGCGCCGGCGCGGCAGGTCGTCCAGGTGAGCCCGGGCGTCCACAAGCGGCTGACCACGGGCCTCGGCGGCTTCACGATGGCGATGGGCGCCTGCCTGCTGATGGTGGCGGCGATCTTCCTGATCACGCCGCGCAGCAACAAGGAGGTGCTGCCGACCGTCGACTACGCCTCGCAGCAGTGGGCGATGCGCAACGGCGCGCCGTTCACCTCCTACGCGCCCGAGGGGCTGCCGCCCGGCTGGCGTCCGACCAGCTCGCGGCTGCACGGCCTGGACGCGAACGGGAGCAAGCCCGTCGCCTGGCACCTGGGCTTCGTGACGCCGAGCGATGAGTACGCCGCGCTGGAGCAGAGCAACGAGAAGGCCTCCGACTACGTCCCGCGCATGACCAACAACCGCAACGCGCTCGGGACGCAGCAGGTCAACGGCGTGACCTGGATGAAGTACCACCGCAAGGACAAGAAGGCGAACTCCCTCGCGCGCACGCTGCCCGACGGCGTGAGCCTGGTGGTCACCGGCACGGCGTCCTACGAGGAGCTGGCGGTCCTGGCGGCCTCGCTCCGGCCGCAGAGCAAGCAGGGCGCGATCCCGGCCCCCTCGACCTCCGCCAAGCCCGGTTCCTGACCCCGCGCGGCCGGGTCAGCGGCGGCCGAGCCGCCCGCGGACGCGGTCGCGCAGCGAGCGCCGCGGCGCCCGCGCCCGCACCGACGTGCAGATCAGCGTGCCGCCGACCTCGATCGTCGGGCCGTCGGCGCCGGGCCGGGTGCGCAGCTCGCGGGTGCTGAGGACGGAGCGCCCCGTCACCTCCACGCGGACGCCCTCGGGCACCAGCAGCCGGATCCGCCCGCCGAGCACGGTCGCGTCCAGCACGATGTGGCGCCGCTGCAGGACGGCCTCGCGCAGGTCCAGCTCGACGGTGCCGAACAGGGCGAGCAGCGGTAGCCGGACGGGCACGACCCAGCGCCCCTCGCGCCGCGTCCGGCCGAAGAACACGGTGAGCGGGCGGTCGTCCACGAGGATCGGCTGGGCCTCCTCGGGGCCGAGGTCGCCGGTCAGCCCGGTCAGGTCGCCCAGCGTCCGGGCCTCGTAGACGCGGGAGGCGCGGTCGGCGTGCTCCTCGATGCTCAGCCGCCCGTCGGCGAGGGCCTCGGCGAGCACGGCGGCGACGCGCTCCCGGTCGGCGTCGGAGGCGCGCAGGTCGCGGACGCGCGTCGCCTGTTCGGCGGCCGGACGCCGGGGAATCTCCACGTCTAGAGGGTAACGTCCGGGCGATGGTGTTCCGCGAGAAAAATCGCTGGGGTTCGGCCTGCCCCTCTACCTAGGGTGACGGGATGACGGTGCAACGGTCCGATCCGGAGGGTGGGGACGGTCGTCCCCCCGCGAGAGTCCAGACCCGCGTCGCGGCCGCCGGGGACGGTGGGGCCGCACCGGCGGCGGTCAGCCTCCGGGGCGTCGTCAAGCGCTTCGGCGACTTCACGGCGGTGGACGGCCTCGACCTCGACGTCCCCTCCGGCGTCTGCCTGGGGCTGCTCGGCCCGAACGGCGCCGGGAAGTCGACGACGATGAAGCTGCTGACCGCGCAGGCCGTCCCCACCGAGGGAACGATCCACGTGCTCGGCTTCCCGGTCCCGCGCGAGTCCAAGCGCGCGCGGGCGGCGATGGGGGTCGTCCCCCAGCAGGACAACCTCGACGAGGAGCTGACCGCCCGCGAGAACCTGGAGGTGTTCGCGCACCTGTACCGGGTGCCGCGCGGGAAGCGGCGGCAGGCGGTCGACGACGCGCTGGCGCTGGCGCACCTCACCGAGCGGCAGCTCACGAAGGTCGACGACCTGTCCGGCGGGATGCGCCGGCGGCTGCTGATCGCGCGCGGCCTCGTGCACCGCCCGGCCCTGGTCCTGCTGGACGAGCCGACCGTCGGCCTGGACCCGCAGGTCCGCGCCGAGCTGTGGGGGCTGATCGACGGGCTGCGCGCCGCCGGCACGACCGTCCTGATGTCGACGCACTACATCGAGGAGGCCGAGCGGCTCGCCGACGAGTGCGCGCTGATGTCGCACGGCAGGGTGATCGCGCGCGGGACGCCCGCGAGCCTCGTCGCCGAGCACGCGGGCGAGCTGGTGGTGGAGCACTACGGCCCGCCCGAGCGGCTCTCCGACGTCGAGCGGCTGGCCCGCGGCGCGGGGCTGCCCACCCGCCGCACCGGGCCCTCGGTGTCGGTGCTGCGGGCCGAGACGATCCCGCCGTCGCTGGACGAGGCGCTCGGCCCCGACGGGGTCCGCCGTGCGTCCAGCCTGGAGGACGTGTTCGTGGTGCTGACCGGGGAGCGTGTGGAATGACCGCGCAGGCGGAGCGGGCGGCGCGGGCCCCGCGCCTCAGGCGGTTCGAGATGGCGCCGATCAAGGGCGTGTGGCGGCACGAGCTGGCCCTCTACAAGCGCTACTGGAAGTCGCAGTCGTTCGCCTCGATCGTCGAGCCGACGTTCTTCCTGCTGGCCTTCGGCTACGGGTTCGGCTCGATGGTCGCGGCGATCGGGGACTACCGCTACCTCGACTTCGTCGCGACCGGCGTGGTCGGGACGGCGGCGCTGTTCACCTCGATCTTCCCGGGGATGTTCAACAGCTACATCCGGCGGGTGTTCCAGCACACCTACTCCGGCATGCTGGCCGCGCCGGTGGACGTGCACGAGCTGGTGACGGCCGAGGCGCTGTGGATCGCGGCGAAGTCGGCGGTGTACTCGTGCTCGCCGCTGGTCGTGGCGCTGTGCTTCGGCCTGGACCCCTCCTTCGGCATGCTGCTGGTGCCGGTCGTCGCGTTCTTCACCGCGCTCGGGTTCGGCCTGTTCGGGATGTGGACCTCGGCGGTCGTCCCCTCGATCAACTCCTTCGACTACGTGATCACCGGGGTGGTGACGCCGCTGTTCCTGATCGCCGGGACGTTCTTCCCCATCGGCACGCTGCCCGGCTGGGTCGGGTTCGCGGCGCACCTCAACCCGCTGTACCACTGCGTGGAGCTGGTGCGGCACGCGGTCTTCGGGCTGCGCCCGCCGGCCGATCTCGGCCATCTGGGCGCGCTGGTGCTGTTCGCCGCGCTGATGTGGATCATCGCCGTCCGGGGGATGCGCCGCCGCCTCATCGACTGAGGCCCCGCCGGCCGATTGACCCCGGCCGCCACCTGTCCCTACTCTGACGCGAACTTTCTTCACATTTCGCGGCGGGACGCGGCGGGAAGCGGCGCGGAGAGGTCGGGCGGCATGGGCCAGAGCATCACCGCGCGGGACCGGCGGGCCCGGTCCGCCGCGTACGCGGCGTTCGCCGTCCAGGGGCTGTGCTTCGCCTCGCTGGTCACGCAGATCCCGCGGATCCAGAAGGCCCACCACCTCGGCGACGGGACGCTGTCGCTGGTGCTGCTGACGGTCCCGCTGGTCGCCGGGGTCGGCAGCGTCGTCTCGGGCGCGCTGTTCCAGCGGATCGGGAGCGCGCCGGTGCTGCGCGCGGCGCAGCCCGCCGTGGCGCTGACGATCGCGGTGATCGGCCTCACCGGCGACCACGACCTCCCGCTGTACGCGGCGGTCGCGCTGTTCGGCCTGTTCGTCGGCGCGGTGGACGCCTCGATGAACGCGCAGGGCGTCGCGGTCGAGCGCCGGTACGGGGTCAGCCTCATCACCGGCTGCTACGCCGTGTGGAGCCTCGCCGGGATCCTCGGCGGCCTGTGGTCGTCGCTGTCCAACCGGGTGGACCTCCCGCTCGGCACCGCCTTCGCGGTCGCGGCGGTCGCCGGCGCCGCGGCCTCGCTCGCCACCGGGCCGCGCCTGTACGGGCGGGAGGAGGAGGGCTGCGGGCCGTCCGCGCGGGAGCTGCGGGCGGCCGGGCGCCGCGTCCCGTGGCGCCCGATCCTGGTGGTGGGCGCGGCGATGGCCGTCGCCTACCTCGCCGACGCGGCGATCTCCTCCTACGGCGCCAAGTACCTGGACGACGAGCTGTCCGGCTCCGACTGGGTCGCGCCGCTCGGCTACGTCGGCTACCAGGTCGCGATGGTCGCGAGCCGGGCGGTGGCGGACCTCGCCGTCCGCCGCTCGGGCCCGGTGCGGGTGGTGCGGCTCGGCGGCGCCGTCGGCCTCGCCGGCATGGCCGGGGTGGTGGCGGCGCCGAACGCGGCCCTCGCGATCGCGGCGTTCGCGGTCGCCGGGCTCGGCCTCAGCGTGATCGCGCCGGTCGCCTTCTCCGCCGCCGGACGGGTCGACCCCACCGGGCTCGGCGTGGCGGTCGCCCGCGTCAACATCTTCAACTACGTCGGGTTCGTGCTCGGCGCGGCGGTCGTCGGCGCGATCGCGCCGGTCAGCGCGGAGCACGGGCTGCGGATGGCGTTCGCCGTCCCGGCGGCGCTGGTCCTGGTCGTGTTCGTCACCGCGCGGGGCTTCGACCCCGCGCCCGCCGGTGGCGGCGCCCGGCCGGGCGCCGCCACCGCGGACCTCTGACGGACCTCGCCCCTCCGCCCTACCGCGCCGGGGAGGTCAGGCGTCCTCCAGCGCGGTGATGGCACGTTCCCCCTCGACCTGCGCCTGTTCGGGCGTGAGGTCCTTCAACGCCTGGGTCAGCGCGACCTCGGCGGCGTCGGCGGCGGCGCGGAGGGTGACGGCGTGCTCCTGCGCCCGGTCGAGTTCGCCGAGCCCGACGCAGTCGAAGGCCACCTGCGCGTCGTGGCCGGCCATCTTGAGCTGCCGCGCGGCCTCTTCCAGACTCATCCATACCTCCTACACCGGGGACCGTGTTCCTACCCGCGAGCCTCCCTGGCAACCGCGTGCCCCAGCAGTTCCGCCGCCTTGACCAGCCGGGGCTCGCTCTGCCTGGCGTAACCGAGGACGAGCGCGGGCGCGGCGCGTCCGGCGCGCGCGGGCGACCACATCTGGCGGGCGCCCGCGACGGCGACGCCGGCGCGCCCGGCGGCGGCCGCCACCCGCTCCTCGTCGCATCCGGGGGGAAGCTCCACGTACAGGTGGATGCCCGCTGAGACGCCCTGAACCATCGCGCCGGGCACGTGGTCGCGGAGCGCGCCCGCCAGCGCGTCCCGCCGGGCCCGGTACCTGCGCCGCATCGTGCGCAGATGCCGGTCGTAGCCGCCGCCCCTGATGAACTCGGCGAGCGCGTACTGCTCCAGGACGGGCGCGCCGAGGTCGGTGTGGGCGCGGTGCGCGCGCAGCCGCTCGGCCAGGACGGGCGGCGCCACGGCCCAGCCGAGCCGGAGCGCGGGCGCGAGCGACTTGCTCACCGAGCCGAGCAGCACGACCCGGTCGGGGTCGACGCCCTGGAGGCAGCCGACCGGCTCGCGGTCGTAGCGGAACTCGGCGTCGTAGTCGTCCTCGATGATCAGGCCGTTCACCGCGCGGGCCCAGGCGATCAGCGCGGCGCGGCGCCGCGCCGACAGCACCACGCCGGTCGGGTACTGGTGCGCGGGCGTGACCAGCACCGCGCGGGCCCCGGTGCGGGCCAGGTCGTCGACGCTCAGGCCCTCGGGGTCCACCGGGACGCGGGCGACGCGGATGCCCGCCTCCAGCATCGGCAGCTGCCGCACGCTCGTCGGGTCCTCCACCGCGAGCACCGTGTGCCCGTCCGCCCGCAGCAGGCTCACCAGCGCCGACAGCCCGTGCGCGACCCCGTTCATGATCACCGCGCGGGTCGGGTCGGCGTGCGCGGCGCGGACCCGCGAGAGGTAGGCGGCCAGCTCGGCGCGCAGCGCGGCGACGCCGCCGGGATCGGGGTAGGTGAGGGCGTCGCTCGGCAGCGTGCGCAGCGCGGCGCGGGCGGCGGCCAGCCAGCGGTCGCGGGGGAAGGACGCGAGGTCGGGGTGGCCCGGCAGCAGGTCGTAGGGGCGGGCGCCCTCGGCACCGGCGGCGGCGCCGGCCTGCGGCGCGTCGGCGCGGGAGGGCTCGGGGGACGCCGCGCCCGGCGGCTCGTCGGGGCGGGCCAGCGGCGCGATCCGGGTCCCGTCACCGCGCCGGGCCACGAGGAAGCCCTCGGCGGTGAGCTGTTCGTAGGCGGCGACGACGACGCCCCGGGAGACGTCCATGTCGCGGGCCAGGTCGCGGCTCGACGGCAGCCGGGTCCCCGCCGTGAGCCGGCCGGATCGGACGGCCGCCCGGAAGCCCGCGGCGATCTGCGCCGACAGCCGTCCGGCGGCCCGGTCGAGGGGGAGATGAAGGTCGGTCACATCACGTTCAGCGTCCGAGGGGACGTGGCGTGTCACGGCCCGGAGTTTTGGTCCAGGACACAGTGCGGCGATTGGCCCTGTTTCACAGACCAAACACGCCATAACGTGCCATGTCATGAACCTGAACTCCAGCCGCCGCGGCATGGCGGGCGCCGGGACCGCGATGTTCCTCGTCGGCTCGCTGGCGGCCGTGTCCGCGACGATCTCCGACTACCCGGTGTTCGGCGGGCAGGCCGTCCGGTACGCGGTCGCCGCGCTGATCCTGCTGCTGGTCGTCCGCCTGGACCGCACCCCCGCCCGGTGGCCCAGGCCGCGCGAGTGGGCGCTGCTGGCGGCGCTCGCCGCGACGGGCCTCGCCGCGTTCAACGTGTGCATCGTGTTCGCTACCCGCGACACCAGCCCGGCCACGATCGGGACGGTGATCGCGACGGTCCCGATCGTGCTGGCGGTGGTGGGGCCGCTGATGGAGCGGCGCCGCCCGACCCTGCCGGTCGTGCTGTCGGCGTGCGTGGTCGCGGCCGGGGCGGGGCTCGCGAGCGGCCTGGGCGGCGCGAGCGCGCAGGGGCTGCTGCTCTCGCTCGGCGCGCTCGGCGGCGAGGTGTGCTTCTCGCTGCTGGCCGTCCCGCTGCTGCCGAGGCTCGGGCCGCTGCGGGTGTCGGCCTACTCGGCGGGCCTCGCGGCGCCGATGCTGCTCGCGGTCGGCCTGGTGCGCGACGGCGGCGCCGTCCTGCGCGTCCCCACCGGCCCGGAGCTCGCGGGCCTGGGCTACCTCTCGGTGATCGTCACGACGATCGCGTTCCTGCTCTGGTACGACGCGCTCGGCCGCCTCGGCCCCGACCGCGCGGGCCTGTTCGCCGGGGCCATCCCGGTCAGCGCCGTGATCGCGACCGTGGCGCTCGGCCTGGACACCCCGGGCCCGGCCGACCTCGGCGGGGCCGCGCTCGTGGCGGCGGGGGTCGTCGTCGGCCTGCGCGCCCGGGTCGTACCCTGTGAGGCGGCCCCCATCGAGCCCCCTGGGACGGCCCCCATCGAGTTCGCGCGAGGTTCTGCCTGATGCCTGAGTTCTCCTACACCGACCTGCTGCCGCTCGGCCCCGACGACACCGACTACCGGCTCCTCACCTCCGAGGGCGTGTCGCGGTTCGAGGCGGGCGGGCGGACGTTCCTGCAGGTCGAGCCGGAGGCGCTGCGGCTGCTCACCGAGACCGCGATGCGCGACATCGCGCACCTGCTGCGCCCCGCGCACCTGGCGCAGCTCCGCCGGATCCTGGACGACCCCGAGGCCTCCCCCAACGACCGGTTCGTCGCGCTGGACCTGCTGAAGAACGCGGGCATCGCCTCCGGCGGCGTCCTGCCCATGTGCCAGGACACCGGCACCGCGATCGTGATGGGCAAGCGCGGCCAGCACGTCCTCACCGACGGGCGCGACGAGGAGCACATCTCCCGGGGCGTCTACGACGCGTACACGAAGCTGAACCTGCGCTACTCCCAGATGGCGCCGGTGACGATGTGGGACGAGAAGAACACCGGCAGCAACCTGCCCGCGCAGATCGAGCTGTACGCGTCCCAGGGCGAGGCGTACAAGTTCCTGTTCATGGCCAAGGGCGGCGGCAGCGCCAACAAGTCGTTCCTCTACCAGGAGACCAAGGCCGTCCTGAATCCCAAGCGGATGATGACGTTCCTGGAGGAGAAGATCCGGTCGCTGGGGACGGCGGCGTGCCCGCCCTACCACCTGGCGATCGTCGTGGGCGGGACGTCCGCCGAGTACGCGCTCAAGACCGCCAAGTACGCCTCGGCGCACTACCTCGACACCGTCCCGAGCGAGGGCTCGCCGCTCGGCCACGGGTTCCGCGACCTGGAGCTGGAGCTCCAGGTGTTCGAGCTGACCCGGCGGCTCGGGATCGGCGCGCAGTTCGGCGGCAAGTACTTCTGCCACGACGTGCGGGTGATCCGGCTGCCCCGGCACGGCGCGTCCTGCCCGGTCGCGATCGCGGTGTCGTGCAGCGCCGACCGGCAGGCCCTCGCCAAGATCACGGCGGACGGCGTGTTCCTGGAGCGGCTGGAGACCGACCCCGCGCGGTACCTGCCCGACACGACCGACGAGCACCTCGACGACGAGGTGGTGCGGATCGACCTGAACCGTCCGATGAGCGAGATCCGCGCGGAGCTGACCCGGTACCCGGTGAAGACGCGGCTGTCGCTGACCGGCCCGCTGGTGGTGGCCCGCGACATCGCGCACGCCAAGATCAAGGAGCGGCTGGACGCGGGTGAGCCGATGCCGCGGTACCTGCGCGACCACGCCGTCTACTACGCGGGCCCGGCCAAGACGCCGGAGGGCTACGCGTCCGGCTCGTTCGGCCCGACCACGGCCGGGCGGATGGACTCCTACGTGGAGCAGTTCCAGGCGGCGGGCGGCTCGCTGGTCATGCTCGCCAAGGGCAACCGGTCCAAGCAGGTGACCGACGCGTGCGCCGCGCACGGCGGCTTCTACCTCGGCTCGATCGGCGGCCCCGCCGCGCGGCTCGCGCAGGACTGCATCCGCAAGGTCGAGGTCCTGGAGTACCCCGAGCTCGGCATGGAGGCCGTGTGGAAGATCGAAGTCGAGGACTTCCCGGCGTTCATCGTGGTCGACGACAAGGGCGAGGATTTTTTCGCCGACACCACCGGACCCGTCCTGTCCATCGGCCGGCGGGGCTGACTAGGGGATATAAGCCGCTAGATCATATTATTGGTCCGAAATCCAACTTGGTACGAAGGTCTCACCGATGACCGCACGGCCACTCCGGTATCTTTTCGGCCATGTCTCAGTCTGAGCGCCTCGTGCTCGCGACGCGCTACCGGCTGGTCTCGGAGCTGGGTCAGGGTGCCAACGGCACCGTGTGGAGAGGGCATGACGAACTCCTCGATCGCGCCGTCGCGATCAAGGAGCTGCGGCTCCCCGATGAACTCTCCGAGGACGACCGGGTGGTCTTCTACCGCCGTACCCTCCGCGAGGCGCGCGCCCCCGCCCAGCTGCGGACGCACAACATCGTCGAGGTGTACGACGTCGTCATCGAACAGGGCCGGCCCTGGATCGTGATGGAGATGATCGAGGCCCCCAACCTCGAACAGCTCATCGAGGGGTCGGGACCGCTCCCGCCCGCCCGCGTCGCGCACATCGGCCGCGCGCTGCTGGACGCGCTCGACATCGCGCACCGGGCCGGGATCGTGCACCGCGACCTCAAGCCCAGCAACGTGCTGCTGGACGGAGACCGGGTCGTGCTCACCGACTTCGGCCTGGCGTTCTCCTCGGGCTCGGCCAGCCTGACCAAGACGGGGCACTTCATGGGGTCCCCCGCCTACGTGGCGCCGGAGGTCGCCGCCGGGGAGAAGGCCACCCCCCGCTCGGACCTGTGGTCCCTCGGCGCGACCCTGTACGCGGCGCTGGAGGGGCGCCCGCCCTTCGAGCGGCACAACGTGATGGCGACGCTCAGCGCGCTCGCGAACGAGTCGATCCCGGCGCCGCAGCACGCGGGCGCGCTCGCACCGGTCATCACCGGGCTGCTGGAGAAGAACCCCACCCGCCGCCTCAGCCACGCCCGCGCCGCCGACCGGCTGGAGCGCGCGCTCACCGGCCCCCGCCGGGCCCGCCGCGCGGAGACGCCCCGCTACCGGGTCATGGTCGTGATCGGGCTGATCGGCGCCACCGTCGCCTCCTGCGGCATCGGCGCCACCGCGCTCATCGTCGGGATGACGAAGAACTCCGGCTCCTCCCCCGCCCCGCCCGCCTCCGATCCGCCCGCGCCGGGCGTCCCGGCGGGCGTCGCCTCCAGCACGCTCGCGGTCCGGGCCCGCAACGCCACCTGCAAGATCTTCGTGTCGGTGCCCGGCGGCGTGAGCACCGTCCTCACCGACGCGACGCTCGTGGAGGGCGAGGTCCGCAAGTACGACCAGCCGCGGCTCAACGCCGTCATCTACGACGCCTCCGCCTGCGACGTCTGGGTGAACGGGCGCCAGAAGCCCCTCGGTTCGCCCGGCGAGCGGAAAAGCTACAGCCTGAACAGGGCCGCGCCCGGCGACTGACCCGCGCGGGCCCGGGAATGCGCGGGGCCCGCGCATGGCTGCCACCGGTGAGGACATGACGTCGGTGTCGGAGGTGGCTTGTCAGATGACCGAGCAGGAGTTCCGGGTGGAGCACGACTCCATGGGCGAGGTCCGGGTGCCGGCCGCGGCGAAGTGGCGCGCCCAGACCCAGCGCGCGGTGGAGAACTTCCCGATCTCGGGCCGGACGCTGGAGCCCGCGCACATCGCCGCGCTCGGCCAGATCAAGGCCGCCGCGGCGGCCGTCAACGCCGAGTTGGGCGTCCTCGACGCGGATGTGGCGGAGGCGATCCGCGAGGCGGCGCTGGAGGTCGCCGCCGGACGCTGGGACGACCAGTTCCCCATCGACGTGTTCCAGACCGGGTCGGGCACCTCGTCCAACATGAACGCCAACGAGGTCGTCGCGACGCTCGCGCAGGAGCGGCTCGGCCGTCCCGTGCACCCCAACGACCACGTGAACGCCTCTCAGTCGTCCAACGACGTGTTCCCGTCCTCGATCCACGTCGCGGCCACCGGGGCCGTCCTGAACGATCTCGTGCCCGCGCTGGCGCACCTGGAGGCGGCGCTCGCCCGCAAGGCCGAGGAGTTCGCGACCGTCGTGAAGTCCGGGCGCACCCATCTCATGGACGCGACGCCCGTCACGCTCGGCCAGGAGTTCGGCGGCTACGCCGCGCAGGTGCGGTACGGGGTGGAGCGGCTGGAGGCCGTCCTGCCGCGGCTCGCGGAGCTGCCGCTCGGCGGCACGGCGGTCGGCACCGGCATCAACACCCCGGAGGGCTTCGGCGGGCGCGTCACCGCCGAGATCGCCCGCGTCACCGGCCTGCCGCTGACCGAGGCGCGCGACCACTTCGAGGCGCAGGGCGCGCGGGACGGCCTGGTGGAGGCGAGCGGCGCGCTCCGCACGGTCGCGGTCGGCCTCAACAAGATCGCCAACGATCTGCGCTGGATGGGCTCGGGACCGCGCGCCGGGCTCGCCGAGATCGCGCTGCCCGACCTGCAGCCCGGCTCCTCGATCATGCCGGGGAAGGTGAACCCGGTGATCCCCGAGGCGGTCACGCAGGTCGCCGCGCAGGTCATCGGCAACGACGCGGCGGTCGCGTTCGGCGGCGCGGCGGGCAGCTTCGAGCTGAACGTGATGCTGCCGATGCTGGCGCGCAACGTGCTGGAGTCGGTCGCGCTGCTGGCGAGCGTGTCGCGGCTGCTCGCGGACCGCTGCGTGGACGGGATCGAGGCGAACGTCGGGCGGCTGCGCGAGTACGCCGAGTCGTCGCCGTCGATCGTGACGCCGCTCAACCGCTACATCGGCTACGAGGAGGCGGCGAAGGTCGCCAAGCAGGCGCTCGCCGAGCGCAGGACGATCCGGGAGGTCGTGCTGGAGCGCGGCTACGTCGAGGACGGGAAGCTGACCGTCGAGCAGTTGGACGAGGCGCTCGACGTCCTGCGCATGACGAACGCGTCACGCGGCTGACACGGCGGGTGGTACGGCCGGCGTCCGGCGCCCGCTCCGGGCGCCGGACGACCTGTGATCAGTACCAGCCGACGGACTCGGAGTGGTTCCAGGCCGAGCACGGGCTGCCGTAGCGGCCCTTGATGTAGCCGAGGCCCCACTTGATCTGCGTGGTGGCGTTGTTCTGCCAGTTGGGCCCGGCGCTGGCCATCTTGGAGCCGGGCAGCGCCTGCGGGATCCCGTACGCGCCGGAGGTGGGGTTGTTCGCGTGGGTGTTCCAGTGGCTTTCCTTGTTCCACAGGTCCACCAGGCAGCCGAACTGGCCGGCCTTCCTGAACGCGGGGCCGTAGCCCCCCATCAGACCTTTGGCGAGCTCCTGCGCCTCGCCCGCCGGGACGGGGTCGCCGGTCGGACCGCCGTTGCCGTTGCCGTTGCCGCCGTCGTCGCCCTTCTCCTTCTCGGGCGTCTTGGTGGGGATCGGCTCGCCCTTGGGCTGGAGGGAGGGGCCCTTGCCGTCCTCGTCGCGGACGGCGCGGGAGGCGCGGTCGAGCGCCTGCTTGCGCCGCTTCTCCTCCATGACCTTGGGGTCGATCTTGGGGGCCGCCGCGTCCGCGAGCGGCGTGGAGGCGACCGTGGCCTTGTCCGCGGTACCGCCGTCGCCGCCGGTCAGCGCGAGCGCGGCGACCGCGCCGCCGCCGACCACGACCGCGGCGCCCGCGACGACCGCCGCGATCCGCACGCCGTTGCGGCGGCCGGTGCCCTCGGAGGGCTTCCGGGGGCGCCCGGAGGAGCCCCGCCTGCCCTTGGGACCGGACGGTCCGGGCATCCGCGCGCCGGAGACGATCTCGTCGGCCCCCTCGGGGCCGGTCGGACCGGTCGGGCCGGTGGGACCGGTGGGGACGCCGGGGCCGACGGCCTGGAAGCCGAGCGTGTCGCCCGCCGGGGCGCTCGGCGCGGCCGGGGAGCCGGCCACCCGCACGTCGTCCTCGTGCGGCGCGCCCGCCGGGGGCTGCTGGGGGTCGAAGCTCTGTCGATCGTCTCGCCTAGGGGACCCGGGGCGGTCTCCGTACAAGGCGGCCCTTCCGACGGTCGCACGCGTATGGACGCGCGCGCGAACTGTTTCCACCCCGGCCCGCCGGCCGCCTGGCGGCGGCCCCGGGCCGAGACCGGCGCCGTGTCCGTTCGCGCGTGACTCAGGGGGCGCGCTGCGGTCGGGCACCGTTCGGGGGGTGCTTACGACAGGACACAATGCCCGAGCACGAGGGCTGCTCCGCAACCGAAACGAGATAAGTGGGAGCGCCGGGACCGTTGTCAACTCGGCGTGAACGGCGCCGAAACGTCCTGGAGAGCTGGGGATCCACCTTCACACCGGCATGGGTGTGATGTTCCTCACAGGCCAACGCAGCGGCGGCGGGCGATCACCGTCCGTAGATCATCGGCGGCCGTGACCCGGCGGCGCCTCCATGCGGAGGCGCCGCCGGGCACACGGGCGGGGCGTCAGGCGCCGACGTCGCCGAGCATGTCGGTCACCAGCGCCGCGATCGGCGAGCGCTCCGACCGGGTCAGCGTCACGTGCGCGAACAGCGGATGCCCCTTCAGCTTCTCCACCACCGCCGCGACGCCGTCGTGCCGGCCGACCCGCAGGTTGTCGCGCTGCGCCACGTCGTGGGTGAGCACGACCCGCGAGCCCGCGCCGATGCGCGACAGCACGGTCAGCAGCACCCCGCGCTCCAGCGACTGCGCCTCGTCCACGATCACGAACGCGTCGTGCAGCGAGCGGCCCCGGATGTGGGTGAGCGGCAGGACCTCCAACATGCCACGGTCCAAAACCTCGTCGATGACCTCCGGCGTCGTCACCGCCGACAGCGTGTCGTAGACGGCCTGCGCCCAGGGCGACATCTTCTCGTTCTCCGACCCCGGCAGGTAGCCGAGCTCCTGCCCGCCGACCGCGTACAGGGGCCGGAACACCACGACCTTGCGGTGCCGGTGCCGCTCCATCACCGCCTCCAGGCCCGCGCACAGCGCGAGCGCGGACTTGCCGGTGCCGGCCCGGCCGCCGAGCGAGACGATGCCGACGTCCTCGTCCATCAGCAGGTCCAGCGCGATCCGCTGCTCGGCGGAGCGGCCGCGCAGCCCGAACACCTCCCGGTCGCCGCGCACCAGCCGCACCGACTTGTCCGCCTGGGTGCGGGCGAGCGCCGAGCCGCGCTCCGACAGCAGCCGCAGCCCCGTGTGGCAGGGCAGGTCGCGCGCCTCGTCGATCTCGGCGCGGCCGCTCTCGTACAGCTCCTCGATCAGGCCGCCGCCGATCTCCAGCTCGCGCATCCCGGTCCAGCCGGACTCGACCACGGCCAGCTCGGCCCGGTACTCCTCGGCGGCCAGGCCGACGGCCGACGCCTTGACCCGCATCGGCAGGTCCTTGGAGACCAGCACGACGTCGCGTCCCTCGTGGGCCAGCCAGCCCGCGACGGACAGGATCCGGGTGTCGTTGTCGCCGAGCCGGAAGCCGTCCGGCAGGACCGACGGGTCGATGTGGTTGAGCTCGACGCGCAGCGTGCCGCCCTGGTCGCCGAGCGGGAGCGCCTCGTCCAGCCGCCCGTGCTCCAGCCGCAGGTCGTCCAGCACGCGCAGGGCCTGCCGGGCGAAGTAGCCGAGCTCCGGGTGGTGCCGCTTGGCCTCCAGCTCGGAGATGACGACGATGGGGAGTACGACCTCGTGCTCGGCGAACCGGGTCATCGCCCCCGGGTCGGCGAGCAGGACGCTGGTGTCGAGGACGTACGTGCGCCGGTCCGGGACGGGCGTCCCGGACGGGTTCCCGGACTCGGGACGGCGCGGGAGGGTTGTGGCCACTCGATCTCCCTGAGTAGGGGCGAACTACCGGTGGCGCGCCAGTCCACCCCCGAACGGCCCGCGCCCCGGATGGGGGACGGGCCTGGGGTGGTGATCAGTGCTGGGATGGTGACCGGTGACTGACCGTCAGGTACCGTAGCGCCGATGCCGCGCGGCGTAGGAGCGTATGGCCCGCAGGAAGTCGACCTTGCGGAAGTCCGGCCAGTGGACCTCGCAGAAGTAGAATTCCGAGTGGGCGCTCTGCCACAGCATGAAGCCGGAGAGCCGCTGCTCCCCCGAGGTGCGGATGACCAGGTCCGGATCCGGCTGGCCGCGCGTGTAGAGATGCTCCGCGATGTGCTCCACGTCGAGGACCTCGGCGAGTTCCTCGATGCTGGTGCCCCGGCTCGCCTGCTCGATGAGCAGAGAGCGCACCGCATCAGCGATCTCACGCCTACCTCCATACCCAACCGCGACGTTCACAATCAGGCCGGGTGCGTCCGATGTGGTCTCTCCCGCGTCTTTCAGGACACGGGCGGTCTTATCGGGCAGCAGGTCGAGGGCGCCGACGGGCTTGACGTGCCAGCCGTCGTCGGCGAGCTTGCGGACGGTGTTCTCGATGATCTCCAGGAGCGGGTCCAGCTCCCGCGCGGGCCGGGTCAGGTTGTCGGTGGACAGCAGCCACAGCGTGACGTGCTCGACCCCCGCCTCGGTGCTCCACTGGAGCAGCTCGGAGATCTTCTGCGCGCCGCGCTGGTGGCCGGTGTTGACGTCGGCCAGCCCCATCGAGCGGGCCCAGCGCCGGTTGCCGTCCAGGATGACGCCGATGTGGCGGGGGGTCACGTCGGTGGGCAGCGACGCCTCGACGCGGCGCTCGTACATCCGGTAGACCGCGTCGCGGACGGTCGCGTACGGGCCGCTGCGGCGGATCGCCGACGTGACGGCGCCGCCGTCCGAGGGGTTGCGGCGCACCCCTTCCCTCCGCGCGCCGCCGCGCGACATCCCGCTACGCCGAACCCCCATGCAGGCATCCCTTCGAGCGACGGTCCCTGGTGCGCGAACGCCGCTCAATTATGGCCTGACGGCGATACTTCTCCCACCGTTCCGGTGATATCAGGCTGACGCGCTGCGGGACGCCCGCGGCCGGATCCGGCCTGGCGGGCATCCGCGCGGGGTCGGGCGCCGGTCAGGGCTGGGGACCGGCGGCGCGGGCCCGCTCCACGTACTGGAGAGCCGTCCTCAGCTCGGAGAGCCACTCGTCGGTGTTCTTGCCCACCAGGCGCACGCACCAGGCGAGGGCGTCGCTGCGGCTGCGCGCCACACCGGCGTCCACGAGCGTGTCCAGGACGCGGCGCTCAGGCTGCCGCAGCCGGGTCATGACCGGCACCGACAGCGTCGTGAACATCTCCCGCTGGTCGCCGCAGTCGGCGCCCCAGGAGACCTTGTGGCCGAAGCGGTGCTCGGCCTCGCGGGCGATCGCGATGCGCTTGTCGCGGGTGTCCTCGCGGAAGCGCTGGATGTGCCCGGCGAACATCGCGGCCCGCTCGGTCTGCGAGACCTCGGCCGCGCCGTCGGGCTCGGGGAGGCGGCCGACGACGCTGACCTCCTCGCGGTCGAGCACGACCTCCAGCGGCCCTTCGAACCAGCCCTCGGGGAGCCGTCCGGAGAACCAGCCCCGCAACTGCTCCGCTGATTCGTTGGTAGTCATGTAA
The DNA here is from genome assembly GCF_009733595.1 of Actinomadura litoris. GTDB lineage: Bacteria > Actinomycetota > Actinomycetes > Streptosporangiales > Streptosporangiaceae > Spirillospora > Spirillospora litoris. The sequence continues at coordinate 274,144 of NZ_WOFH01000009.1, forward strand.
TCAACATTACATCGCCATCGGCACAAGCGGCAGGGCCCGCGGACGATTGGAGTCGACCGTGGGCCGGAGAGGTGCTGCGGAGGCGGCGGGGGTCAGCCGGAGAGGCCGGCGACCGTCTTCGGGCTGACCCTGACGGCGCCGCGCATGTTGCGGGTGTAGACGTCCTGGACCTGGACGCGCAGGCCCGTCCTCGGCGCGGCGAGCATCTTGCCCTCGCCGAGGTAGAGGGCGATGTGGGAGATGTAGCCGGGCGCGGTCGGGTCGTTGGCCCAGATCAGCATGTCGCCCGGCTGGGCCTTGGCGTAGGGGATGACCCATCCCGCGCGCGCCTGGTCGGCGGCCACGCGGGGCAGCTTGATCCCGGCGCGGGCGAAGGCGTACTGCATCAGGCCCGAGCAGTCGTAGCCGCCCTCGGCCTCGGACTCGCCGCCCCACACGTACGGCCAGCCGATCCGCGTGTAGGCGGCGCGGATGACGGTGCGGACCTGGCTCGCGGTCATGACCTGGCCGCGCGCGGTCGGCACGTCCTCGTCGCCGCCCGCCTTCGGGTAGTCGATCTCGGGGTTGATCTCGACGGCCCTGGCGTCCTTGGGCAGCACCTTCTTCAGCCGCTTGATGAAGGCGGCGGGCTTGCCCTTGGGGACGCTGATCAGCATCGCGTTGCCGGTCGGCATGCCGAGCGACTGCGCGGTGGTGTGCGAGACCACGGCGTCCACGTCGCTGATGCCCATCGTCGCGTACGCGCCGACGCGCAGCTGCGCCGGGTGTTGGCGGCCCCCGGCGGGAACCTGGCTGCCGAGCCGGACGCCGCCGTCGTTGCCCATCGTGAAGGAGATCGCGACGTCGCCCGCGGCCACGTTCCGCCACAGCCCGTCGGACTGCGCGGTCGGCTTCGGCGTGTAGTTGCGGAACGTGGACGGCTCGACGCCGAGCAGCCCGACCCGCTTGCCCGCGACCATGCCCTGCACCGCGTCCACGACCTCGACGCCCTGGACGCCCTTCTCCGCGCGGACCTTGTCGACCACCTCGGCCGGGAGCGTGGACGGGGCGGCGACCAGCACGTGCGGGGTGAGCCGCTTGGACAGCGGCGCCACGGCCCGGGAGGAGAGCGAGGCCGACGCGGCGACGAACTGGGCCCGCTGGTCGCCCCGCAGCGGCGAGCCGCCATCGCCGTCGCGCACGACCAGCACGGCGCCGTTCACGCTGAGAGTGGTGAGTACGGAAACGCCGACGAGCGTGGGCAGGACCCGGCGGTTCGGCTTTCGCACAGCGACGCTCCCTCGTTGGTCGATGCCCGTTCTACCACGGCGGCACGCACGGCGACGGCCCCGGTTGAACGGCTACGGCCCGGCTCCACGACTATGGCCCAGCGGAGCGACCGACGTCCAGATACCCCACGCGTCGCCGGGTATCCCCGTCCCCGCCCCATTGGTCAGCCGCGTCCCCGCCGTTTCCCGGTCTGGGTGAGACCAAGGTCACGGTGCCACAAAATGGACAATTAATCCAACAACCCACGTAGTTCGCGGTTCAGGTCCGCGGGGGCCGTCACGGGCAGCCGGCAGGTGAACCCGCGGCACACGTACGCCGCCGGGGCACCGTCCACGAGCCCCCGTCCCTCCAGCAGCGGCACGTCCCCCGCGCCCGGCTCGCCGACGCTCACCACGGCGCCCGGCGCGACCGCCAGCAGCGCGGCCCGGTGCAGGTCACGCGTGCGCGCGTCGTCGCGCGCGCCGACGACGGCGATCTCCGCCGGTCCCGTGACCAGCGCCTCCGCGACCGCCAGCCCCCAGCCCGCGAACCGCGCGTGCTCCCCGGCCAGCGGCCCGACCGGCCCGAGCGCGGCGACCGCGGCCTCGCGGTGCCGCTCCGACCCCGTCAGCGCCGCGAGCGACAGCAGCGCCCCCGCCGCCGCGAACTGCCCCGAGGGCGTCGCGTTGTCGGTCGGGTCCTGCGGCCGCCGGAACAGCCGCTCGGCGTCGTCGGCGGTGTCGTAGAAGCCGCCGGAACCGTCACCGAACCTTTCCAGGACGGTATCGAGCAGGCCACCCGCGCGCCGCACGTGCGCCGCGTCCCCGGTGACCGCGTGCAGGGCCAGCAACCCCTCGGCCACGTCCGCGTAGTCCTCCAGGACGCCGGAATTCGCCCCGGCGACCCCGTCGCGCGACGTGCGGACCAACCGCCCGTCACGCATGTGCACGTCGTCGAGGAGCCGGGCGACCTCCTCCGCCGCCCGCACCAGGTCGGGACGGTCGAACAGCGCGCCGCACTCGGCCAGCGCCGCGACCGCGAGCCCGTTCCAGGCGGCGACGACCTTGTCGTCCCGCGCGGGAGGCACCCGGTGGGCGCGCGCCGACAGCAGGGCCGTCCGCACGCGCTCGTACCGCTCGGGGTCCTCCGGGTCGCTGAGAAGCTGCAGGACGGACGTCCCGTGCTCGAACGTCCCCGTCACCTCGAACAGGCCCGCCGCGTACGCGCCGTCGTCCTCCCCGAGGACCTCGCGCAACTGCGCCGGAGTCCAGACGTAGTACTTCCCCTCCTCGCCCTCGCTGTCGGCGTCCAGCGCCGAGGCGAGCCCGCCGTCGTCCGTGCGGAGGTCGCGCAGCATCCAGTCGCACGTCTCCAGCGCGACCCGCTTCGCGAACGGCGAGCCGGCCAGCCGCCACCAGTGCGCGTAGACCCGCGCCAGCAGCGCGTTGTCGTAGAGCATCTTCTCGAAGTGCGGGACGACCCACTCCGCGTCCACCGAGTACCGCGCGAACCCCCCGCCGAGCTGGTCGTAGAGCCCGCCCCTGGCCATCGCCTCCAGGGTGCGCGCGGCCATCGCGAGCGCGCCGCCGTCGCCCGTCCGCGCGTGGTGGCGCAGCAGGAACTCCAGCGCCATCGACGGCGGGAACTTGGGCGCCCCGCCGAACCCGCCGCGCGCCGCGTCGAAGGACTCCGCGAGCACCCGCACCGCGTGCGCGAGCCGCTCCTCCTCCGGCACCGCCTCGCCGGCGAGCCCGCTCCCCCGCGCGGTCAGCGCGGAGACGACCTGCCGCCCCTGCCCGACGACGTCCTCGCGCCGTTCCGTCCACGCCTTGTCGACGGCCTGGAGCAGCGCCCGGAACTGGGCGCGCGGAAAGTAGGTCCCGCAGTAGAACGGATGCCCCTCCGGGGTCATGAACACCGTCATCGGCCAGCCGCCCTGGCCGGTCATGGCCTGGGTGGCCTCCATGTAGACGGCGTCGATGTCCGGCCGCTCCTCCCGGTCGACCTTGATGTTCACGAACAGCTCGTTCATGATCCGGGCGGTCCCACCGTCCTCGAAGGACTGGTGGGCCATCACGTGACACCAGTGGCACGCGGCGTAGCCCACCGACAGCAGCACCGGGACGTCGCGCCGCCGGGCCTCGGCGAACGCCTCCTCGCCCCACTCCCACCAGTCCACCGGGTTGCCGGCGTGCTGCAGCAGGTACGGGCTGGTCGCGTCCTTGAGCCGGTTCATGCCTCCGATCCTGCCCGATCGCGGCGCGCGGTCACGGGGCGAGGGGGGCCAGGGCGGTCTGGATCGCGCGGTGGAAGGTGGGATAGGCGTAGATCATCTCGCGGAGCGCGGCGGTGGGGGCGCCGGTGTGGACGGCCACGGCCAGCGCGCCGAGGATCTCGCCGCCGGACGGGCCCGCCACCGTGGCGCCTACGAGGACGCCCCGGTCGGCGTCCTCGACCAGCTTGACGAAGCCGTCGTTGCCGACCTTGTGGATCCAGCCGCGGGTGGACTCGGGGATCTGCGCCGTCCCCGTGCGGACGGTCAGGTCCTGCTCCCGGGCCTGCGCCTCGGTGAGGCCGACGGACGCGATCTCGGGGTCGGTGAACGTCACGCGCGGGACGGCCCGGTAGTCCGCGGCCGCGCCCCGCTCGCCGAGGATGTCGCGGACGGCGATGTTCGCCTGGTACATCGAGACGTGGGTGAAGGCGCCCTTGCCCGTGATGTCGCCGATCGCCCAGACGCCGTCGGCGGCGCGCATGGCGCCGTCCACCGGGATCGCGCGGGCGCCTTCGTCCAGGCCGACGGCGCCGAGGCCGAGGCCCTTCAGGTTGGGGCGGCGGCCGGTGGCGACGAGCAGGCGGTCGGCGGTGAGGCGCTCGTCCCCGAGGTGGAGCGTGAGGCCCTCGGCGTCCTGCGACGCGCCGGTCACCTTCACACCGGTGCGGACGCCGATGCCCTCGCGCTCGAAGACCTCGCGGAGGAGGTCGCTGGACTCGGGCTCCTCGTTCGCCAGGAGGCGGGCTCCGGCCTCGACCACGGTGACGCGGCTGCCGAAGCGGGAGAACACCTGCGCCATCTCCGCGCCGACGACGCCCCCGCCGAGGACGAGCAGCGAGCCGGGCACCTCCTCGGTCTGGACGGCCTCGCGGTTCGTCCAGTACGGGAGGCCGGCCAGCCCGTCGATCGGGGGCGCGGTCGGGGACGTGCCGGTGTTGAGGACGATGCCGCGCCGGGCTCGGACGACCCGGCCCTCGACCGTCACCTCGCCGGGGCCGGTGATGCGGCCCTGGCCCCGCAGGAGCGTCACGCCCTTGCCGGTAAGGCGGTCGGCGGCGGCGGTGTCGTCCCAGGAGTCGGTGGCCTCCTCCCGGATCCGCGCGGCGACCGGCGCCCAGTCCGGGGTGAGGGTGGCCGCGCCCGCCATGCCGGGGACGCGGCGCCCCTCGGCGAGCAGCCCGGCGGCGCGCACCATCATCTTGGTCGGGACGCACGCGTAGTAGGGGCACTCGCCGCCGACCAGCCGCGACTCCACCCCCACCACCGCGAGCCCGGCCTCGGCGAGCCGGCCCGCCGCGTCCTCTCCGCCGGGCCCGAGCCCGATGACGACGATGTCCACTTCTTGGGTCATGCCCCACTCCTGCCCAGGAAGTCGCCCGTAGTCACGCGGCGCGGCGGCATGGGCACGCGGTCCAGGTCGTGGACGAGGGTGATCTCGCCCCCGAAGACGCGGGACGCCTCGTCCAGGAACCGGCGCTCGTCATCGCCCTTGTAGCGTTCCGAGAAATGGGTGAGGACGAGGTGCCGCACCCCCGCGCCCGCCGCGATCGCCGCCGCCTGGGTCGAGGTCAGGTGCCCGTACTCGGTCGCGAGCGCCTCGTCCTCGTGCAGGAACGTGGACTCGATGACCAGCATGTCGACGCCGTCCGCCAACTCCCGCGCCCCCTCGCACACGCGGGTGTCCATGACGAACGCGACCTTCTGGCCCGGACGGCGGACGCTGCACTCCTCCAGCGTGACCGTCCGCCCGCCGGCCTCGACCCGCCCCTCCTTCTGGAGGCGCCGGACGAGCGGCCCGCGCACCCCCCGCTCGGCGAGCGCGTCGGGCAGCATCGTCACGCCGTCGGGCTCCTCCAGCCGGTACCCGTACGCCTCGACGGGATGCGACAGGCGCCGGGCGACCAGCGTGAACGGCTCCTCGGCCAGCGTCGCCCGGTCGCCGGACACCGGGTGCTCGCGGATCACGTCGGTGTCGCGGAACGCGGACGCGTGCCGCAGCCGCTCCCAGAAGCGCAGGCCGCCGGCGGGGAACGCCGCGTCCACCGGGTGCTCGACGCCGTCGCGGGCGACGCGCTGGACGATCCCGGGGACGCCCAGGCAGTGGTCGCCGTGGAAGTGCGTCACGCAGATCCAGGTGACGTCGTGCGCCGACACCCCGGCATGCGCCATCTGCCGCTGCGTGCCCTCGCCCGGGTCGAACAGGAGGCCGTGCCCGTCCCAGCGCAGGAGGTAGCCGTTGTGGTTGCGGGACTTGGTGGGCACCGCGCTCGCGGAGCCGAGGACGATGAGATCACGAGCCGACATCCCCCCATCGTGCCGGGCGGGCGGCTCCGCGAGCGCCTGAATTCGTCGCGGTCAGGGGCCCGGCGCGGCGCGGCGGTCCGCCACGGCCCGCCCCCGCGAGCTCGGGACCGAGGCGTACAGCTCCGCCGCGCGGTCCAGCGCCGCGCCCTCGGCGGGGGTGTCGCCGCGCAGGTGGGAGGCGTCGGCGAGGTGCACGAACAGGTCGGCCTGCCGCTCGACGGCCTCCGCCGCCCGCATGATCTCCAGCGCCTGGCCGAAGAGGTTGAGCGCGGTGACGGGACGGCGCATCCCCAGGTACGCCTGTCCGAGGCCGGTCAGCGCCAGGGCCCGGTGGTAGCCGTCGGGGTCGGGCGGCGCGGCGAACGCGTCCGGCAGCGGGCCGAGCAGGTCCAGCGCCCGCTCGGGCGCGCCCGCCGCCGCGAGCGCGCGCCCGAGGTGGAGGCGCGCCATCAGCACGTCGCGGGCGTCCCCGTCGCGCTCGGCGCGGCGGAGGGCGTCCTCCAGGGCGCGGGCCGCCTCCGTCCAGCGTCCCCGTTCGAGCAGGGCCAGGCCCTCGGCGGCCGGGTCGCCGGCGGCGAGGCAGTGGTCGAGGACGCGGCGGAGCGCCGCCTCCCGCTCCGGCTCCGGCTCGTCCCGCTCGGCGAGCTCCCGCGCGTGGTCGTGCGGCGGGCCCGGCAGCGCGAACCGGCCGCCGCCCGCGTCGGTCAGCAGCCCGCGGCCGGCCAGCGTCGCCAGCAGGCCGCGCGCCTCGTCCTCGGGCAGGTCGGCCAGGACGGCCGCCGCCCGGGGCTCCACGTCCTCGGCCGGGTGCAGGCCGAGCAGCCTCAGCAGCCGGGCGGCCTCCGGGGGCAGCTCCCGGTAGGCGGCCTCGAACCTCGCGCGCACACCGGGGGTCCTCCCCGACCGGACGCGCCCCAACCCGGCGGACGCCTCAGGCGTCGTCGGCCGGCTTGTCGGCGGCGGCGGCCCTCGCGGCCTGGGCTCGCTCCCATTCCTGCTGCTTGAGGTCGGCCTCGCGGGGCGCCTGGATCTTCTTCATCTGCTTGTTCATCGAGCGGACGAGGAACACCGTGGCGACCGCGAGCGCCAGGAACACCCCGAAGCCGAGGAAGCCGGGGCTGACCGTGTCGTCGTTGAGGGGGATCGCTAGTGGTAGCACTGCAAGGACACCTTCTCCCGGATGCCGGCGAACAGATCGTCCTCCGGCAGCTCGGTGTCGACCAGGGACCTGGCCAAATGGTAGTCCTCCGTCGGCCACGCCTCGCGCTGGACGTCCATCGGGACGACGAACCAGAAGCCGTTCGGGTCGATCTGGGTGGCGTGGGCGAGCAGGGCCCGGTCGCGGGTCTCGAAGTGGTCGGCGCAGGGGACCTTCGTGGTCACGGCCCAGCGGGCGGGCTCGGTGTCCTCCTCGAAGCGCTTCAACCAGTCGTGGTAGGGCGACTCCAGGCCGGCCCTCAGCATCGCCTCGTGCAGCGTGACGACCCGCTCCTTGGTGAAGGTCATGTGGTAGTAGAGCTTGAGCGGCGTCCAGGGCTCGCCCGCGTCGGGGTAGCGCTCCGGGTCGCCCGCCGCGTCGAACGCCTCCACCGACACCTCGTGGCACTTCACGTGGTCGGGGTGCGGGTATCCGCCGCGCTCGTCGTAGGTCAGCATCACGTGCGGGCGGAACTCGCGGACGGCGCGCACCAGCGGCTCGGCCGCGGTCTCCAGCGGCTCCAGCGCGAAACAGCCCTCCGGCAGCGGCGGCAGCGGGTCGCCCTCGGGGAAGCCGGAGTCGACGAACCCCAGCCAGCGCTGCTGGACGCCGAGGATCTCCCGCGCCCGCGCCATCTCCGCCTCGCGGACCTTGCCGATGTCGGCCTTCACCTCGGGACGGTCCATCGCGGGGTTCAGGATGTCGCCGCGCTCCCCGCCGGTGCAGGTCACCACCATCACCTCGACGCCGTCCGCGACGTACCTCGCCATCGTCGCCGCGCCCTTGCTGGACTCGTCGTCCGGGTGGGCGTGCACCGCCATCAGGCGCAGCGCCTCCGCGCCCCCGCCCGGCCGTTCCAGCGTCGTACCGTCGATGACCTCGGACACCTGGGGATCTCCCTCTCCGCGAACTGGGACATACAGGGCCGGGCGGACCCCCGGTTCGGAGCACGCGCCGCGGCAGACGAGAATTGTCCCTGACAACGTCCACGGCCGCCACGGAGATTCCCGCCATGACCACGAGCGTGTCCGACGCCCCGGCGTCCGCGGAGCCGAAGCGGGGCCGCCTCGGCCTGGTGCTCATCGGCGTCCTGGCGGCGGTGACGGCGGGCGGTTTCGGCATCCTGGCCGCCCACACCGGGCAGACCCCCGGCATCGTCCCGCAGACGATCACCTACGACGTCCGCGACGACACCACGGTCGAGATCAGCTACTCGGTCGCCAAGCCGAAGGGGGACGAGGTGCACTGCAAGATCGACGCCTACGACGTGAACTTCGTGGTGCTGGCGGAGAAGGCGGTCACGGTCCCGGCCGGGACGTCCGGGGCGACCCGCTCCGACACCCTGCGCACCCCCCGCCGCGCGACCGGCGCGCGGGTCAAGGAATGCCGCAAGGCCTGAACCGCCCACCACACCGCTAGCCACGGCTCACGACACGCCTCACCGCCGGGACGCCGACCTGTGTTTGCCCGGTTGCAGACGCCGAGTTCAGGGAACCTTTACCCGCACACACCGGATAGGCTAGAGGTTTCACCCGGCCGCACTTCATGTCGATGTGGCGCTCTCCCCGGCGGGACGAGCGAGGATCGCAACATGTGGATGAGGAGTACCCGTGACCGAGACCCGCGCTGACAACGTCACCTGGCTGACCCAGGAGGCGTACGACCGGCTCAAGGCTGAGCTGGACCACCTGTCGGGCCCGGGCCGCATCGAGATCGCACAGAAGATCGAGGCGGCGCGGGAGGAGGGCGACCTGCGCGAGAACGGCGGCTACCACGCGGCCAAGGAGGAGCAGGGCAAGATCGAGGGGCGCATCCTCCAACTCCAGGGGATCCTGGAGAACGCCCGCGTCGGCGAGGCCCCCCGCACGGAGGGCGTCGTCGGGCCCGGGATGACCGTCACGGTCGCCTTCGAGGGCGACGACGAGGAGGTCACGTTCCTGCTCGCCTCCCGCGAGGAGAGCGGCGCCCCGATCGACGTCTACTCCCCGAAGTCCCCGCTCGGCGCCGCCATCAACGGCAAGAAGGTCGGCGTCAAGGCCACCTACTCGCTTCCCAACGGCCGCAGCATGACCGTGGAGATCCTCGACGCGACCCCCTACGTGGGGGCGTAGCCGTCGCCGCCCTTGGCGGCGGGTCCCCCGGACCCGACGCCAAGGGCACGGTGTTCAGGCACCGCTCCGGGCCACGGCCCGCACCAGCGGGAGCGTGCGGTAGGGGACCTGCTCGGCCAGGGAGATCACCGAGGACGCGCGTTCCACGCCCGCCACGTCCACGATCACGTCGATGACCCGCTGCAGGTCGGTGTTGCTGCGCGCGACGATCCGGCAGAGCATGTCGCCGGGGCCGGTGATCGTGTGCGCCTCGATCACCTCGGGCACCTGCGCGAGCCGCGCGGCCACCGGGTCGTGCCCGCCCGCCTGCCGCAGTTGCAGGGTCACGAACGCCGTCACCCCGTAGCCGATCGCCGCCGGGTCGATGTCGGGGCCGAAGCCGCGCGTCACGCCGTCGCGGGCCAGCCGGTCCAGCCGCGCCTGGACGGTGCCGCGCGCCACCTTGAGCCGCCGCGACGCCTCCAGCACGCCCACGCGCGGCTCGGCGGCGAACATCTCGATCAGCCTGCCGTCCAACTCGTCGATCGACATCGCGCCTCCAGCGATGGTCACCATGTACAGGAAGCCCGGTCAGGCCCCATGTTCACTGTACAAACTGACCAGTGTTTTGGACGACTCTTGCGCAGCTTGTAGTCGTCCAACGAAATTGGATGGCATGGATGAGTTTCCGGTCAAGGGCATGGACGCCGTCGTCTTCGCGGTCGGCAACGCGCACCAGGCGGCGCACTACTACTCGACCGCGTTCGGGATGCGCAGGGTCGCCTACCGCGGCCCCGAGAACGGCCTGCGCGAGGAGGCCGTGCACGTACTCCAGTCGGGCGGGGCCCGGTTCGTCTTCCGGGGCCCGACGAAGGCGGGCACGGAGATCGGGCGCCACGTCGCCGCGCACGGCGACGGCGTGGTGGACCTCGCGATCGAGGTCCCCGACGTCGAGGCGGCCTACCGGCACGCCGTCGCGAAGGGCGCGACGGGCCTGGAGGAGCCGCACGTCCTGGAGGACGAGCACGGCAAGGTGACGATCGCGGCGATCTCCACCTACGGCGAGACGCGGCACTCGCTGGTCGACCGCTCGCTGTACGACGGGCCGTACCTGCCCGGGTTCGAGGCGGCGGACCCGATCGTCGCGCCGCCGGAGAAGCGGTTCTTCCAGGCGATCGACCACTGCGTCGGCAACGTCGAGCGCATGGACGAGTGGGCGGACTACTACCACCGTGTCATGAACTTCACGGACATGGCCGAGTTCGTCGGCGCCGACATCGCCACCGAGTACTCGGCGCTGATGTCCAAGGTCGTCGCGGACGGCACCCGCAAGGTGAAGTTCCCGCTGAACGAGCCCGCCGAGGGCAAGCGCAAGTCCCAGATCGACGAGTACCTGGAGTTCTACGGCGGCCCCGGCGTGCAGCACATCGCGCTGGCGACCAACGACATCCTGTCCTCGGTGGACCAGATGCGGGCGGCGGGCGTGGAGTTCCTCCAGTGCCCCGACTCCTACTACGAGGACCCGGAGCTGCGCGCGCGCATCGGTGAGGTGCGGGTGCCGATCGAGGAGCTGCAGAAGCGCCGCATCCAGGTGGACCGCGACGAGGACGGCTACCTGTTGCAGATCTTCACCAAGCCCGTCCAGGACAGGCCGACGGTGTTCTTCGAGCTGATCGAGCGGCACGGGTCGCTCGGGTTCGGCAAGGGGAACTTCAAGGCGCTGTTCGAGGCGATCGAGCGGGAGCAGGAGCGTCGCGGGAACCTGTGATCTTCGTCCCCTCGCCGATCGGGGGATCCGGCCCCGGACGCCCCGCGTCCGGGGCCGGACGGCGATTCGGGGCGGTATGCACGGGACCAATCCCCCTCCAGGGCGGGCACACTGTGTGCCCATGAGCCAACCGCCCGAGCAGCCACAAGGCTGGCATCCCCCTGACGAACCGCCGAAACAGGACGAGACGCCGCAGAGCGATGCCGCGCCGCAGGCCGAGCCCGCGCCCGCACCCGCGCCCGACGACCGCCCTCCGCCCTACCAGGGGCACTACGGCAGCGGCCAGGCGCAGCCGCTGCCCGCCTATCCGCAGCAGGCGCACCCCCAGCAGCCCTACGGCCAGCAGCCCTACCCGCAACAGCCCTACCCGCAACAGCCCTATCCCCAGCAGCCGTACGGGCAGCAGCCCTACGGGCCTCCCGGGGGAGGCCCGATCGCCGGACGCGGCGCGCGGCTCGGCGCGGGGCTGCTGGACTGGCTCATCGTCGGCGTGGTGTCGGTCCCGTTCCTCCTCCCGGCGATCCGCTGGGACCGGTTCCAGGACGCGGCGGACTCCGGCGAGACCCTGGAGGCGGCCGACATGTACGACATCCCGCGCCTCCTCATCGGGTACGCGTGCATCCTCGTGCTGGGGTTCGCCTACTACACGGTCCAGCACGCCAAATGGGGGCAGACGGTCGGGAAGCGGGCGGCGGGCGTCCGGGTGGTCCGCGCGTCCGACCACGGCCCGGTGAGCTGGGGCCAGGCGGCGCTGCGGCAGGGGTTCGTGTACCTGCTGACCATCGGCTCGGCCGTCCTCAGCCTGCTCGGCCCGGTGGGGAACCTGCTGGGCATCCTCGGGCTGCTCGACAACGCCTGGATCCTCTGGGACCCGCAGCGGCAGGGCCTCCACGACAAGGTGGCCAAGACGGTGGTGGTGAAGGCGGCTCAGTGGGCGCCCAACCCGTACGCCAAGGCCCGCGTTCCGGGCGATCCCGGCAACCTTTGATCATCCACGGGTAAACATTGCGGCGCCCCGGGCGCGGCGAGGTTTGCTCGGCGGCGCCCGAGCCCACCTTGACGGCATGACGCAACCGCCGAACGACCCCGCGCCCGGGGATGAGCCGGACCACGGCCGCCAACCGCCGCAGGAACCCGACGACCAGCCCGAGCGCCCCGGCCCGTACGAAGGGCCTCCCCTCGGCGGCGAGCAGCCCGGCTACGGGCGGCCGCCCGGCGAGGAGCCCGGCTACGGGGAGCAGCCGGACCACGGCCGGCAGCCCTACCCCGAGCAGCCCTACTCCGAGCAGCCGTACGGGCAGCGGCAACCCGGATACGGGGAGCAGCCCGGCTACGGCCAGCAGCCCGGGTACGGCCAGCAACCGGGCTACGGGCAACAGCAGCCGGGCTACGGCCAGCAACCCGGATACGGCCAGCAACCCGGATACGGAGAGCAGCCGGGCTACGGAGAGCAGCCCGGGTACGGGCAGCAGCAGCCCTACGGCGGGCTGCCCGGGTACGGGGGCGGGGGCGAGGCGTACGTCGACCCCGCGGCGGGCCTGGCGAGCCGGTGGGCGCGGCTGGGGGCCGCCATCGTGGACGGGATCATCCTCGGCATCGTGACGACGCTGATCTCGCTGCCGTTCATCGACTGGGACCGCGTTTTCCACCCCGACGACGGCGACTCCTTCTACGGCGGCGGCCGGGCCGCGTCCAACGTGTTCGGGATCGTCCTCGGGTTCCTCTACTACTGGCTGATGCACGCCCAGTCGGGGCAGACGCTCGGCAAGAAGCTGCTGCGGATCCGCGTCGTCCGGGAGGAGGACGGGGGCGCGATCGGCAGCGGGCGGGCCGCCGGGCGCTCGGCGTTCTACGCCGTGCTCGGCGGGATCTGCGGCTGCATCGGGCTGATCAACGTCGCGTGGATCCTGTGGGACCCGCGCAAGCAGGCGCTGCACTGCAAGGTCGCGCACACGGTCGTCGTCAAGGTGGATCCGAGGGCGCCCGATCCCTACGTCCACCGCTGAAAGGCTTCACCACAAACACGTCCGAGTTGCCCAGCGTGCCCTCCGCCGGGCAGTCTGGTCGTTGTGCACAAGGCCGGAAACCCACCCATCCGCCGTCGCCACGCCTCACGAGCGGTGGGAGGGCTGGCCGCGCTCGCCGTCGCGGCGTCGCTGACCGCCTGCCTGCCGCCCTTCGGCGACGACGATCCGGAGGTCACCTCGACCGACGGCTCGGCGGTCGACGGCCCGGCCGGTCCCACCAGCGCGGGCGACGCCTACGTGCCCGGTGACGGCAACGGCGGCTACGACGTCCAGCACTACGGGCTGAAGCTGACGATCACGCCGGGCGGCGCGCGGGAGCTGGACGGCACCGCGACGATCACCGCGACCGCGAACGAGCGGCTCGCGCGCTTCAACCTCGACCTGACCGCGCTGGACGTCGCGTCGGTGACGGTGGACGGCGCGCCCGCGCGGCAGCAGCGCGGCGGCGGCGAGCTGGAGGTCACGCCCGCCAAGCCGCTGGCGAAGGGCGCGAGGTTCACGACGGTGGTCCGGTACTCGGGGACGCCGCGTCCGGTGACCGACCCGATCCTCGGCAAGTACGGCTGGGTGCGGACGCCCGACGGGGTGTTCGTGGCGTGCCAGCCGAGCGGCGCGCACACCTGGTTCCCGAGCAACGACCACCCGAGCGACAAGGCGACGTTCGACTTCGAGGTCACGGTGCCGCGGGGGCTGACGGCGATCGCCAACGGCGAGCCCGAGACCCCGGTGCCCGGTTCGCCCGGCGGCGGGGCGGAGGGGCCGGGCAACGGCGTCCCGCCCGACGTGCCGACCGGCGGCCCGCAGGACCCGACCGTCGTCCCGGCCGCCGCGCACCGCCTGACGACCACCACGAAATGGCACGTCAAGGACCCGATGGCGACCTATCTGGCGTCGGTGAACGTCGGCCGGTTCGCGGTCCGGACGGGCCGCACGGCGGGCGGCGTCCCGGTGATCACGGCGGTGGACCCGTCGCTGACCACGGTGAACCTCGACACCTTCCACCGGCTGAACACGCAGGTCACCGACGAGTGGTCGAAGCTGTTCGGGCCCTACCCGTTCGGGTCCACCGGCGGGCTGATCGACAACGCGAGCGTCGGGTTCGCGCTGGAGGCGCAGACCCGCCCGGTGTACGGCGCGTTCGGGCTGGAGCCGACGATCGTCGCGCACGAGCTGGCGCACCAGTGGTTCGGCGACAGCGTGAGCCTGAAGCGCTGGCAGGACATCTGGCTGAACGAGGGCTTCGCGACCTACGCCGAGTGGATGTGGGACGAGAGGTCCGGCGGCCAGACCGTGCAGGAGCACTTCGACGAGCTGTACGGGCAGCCGGGCAACGGCGAGCTGTGGGACGTGCCGACCGGCCGCCCCGGCCGCGGCCAGATGTTCGGGCGGGCCGTCTACGACCGCGGCGGGATGACGCTGCACATGCTGCGCAAGAAGGTCGGCGACGCCGCGTTCTTCAAGATCCTCCAGACGTGGACGAAGGAGAAGCGGAACACCAACGCGGTCACGCCGGAGTTCATCGCGACGGCGAACCGCGTGTCGGGGCAGAAGCTCGACGCGTTCTTCGACGCGTGGCTGTACCAGCGGGGCCGTCCCGCGAAGTGACCGCCCGGGTAAGCGTTCGGTCAAGTACGGCAGGGCGAGTGCCGGGAGGACGCCGGGCCGGGTGATGCTCTGCGGGTGACCGGGCCTCCTGGACGGATGACGGCGGCGGCCGCCGCCCTGACCCTGCTCATGCCCTCGCCCGCCGTGCCCTCCCCGGGCTCCCCCGGCCTGGGCGACGCCTACTTCAAGTACGCGGGCAACGGCGGCTACGACGTCGACCACTACGACGTCGCGCTCACCTATGCGGGGCCGCGAACGGGCGCGGTCGAGGCGACCGTGTCCATCACCGCCAGGGCCGTGCAGGACCTCTCGGCGTTCGACCTCGACTTCCGGGGCCCGGAGATCGTCGACGTCACCGTGGACGGCCGGTCCGCCCGGCACGCGCGCGCGGGCCAGGAGCTCACGGTCACGCCCGCCTCGCCCCTCCCCCGAGGGCGGACGTTCACGGCGGTCGTCCGGTACTCGGGGAGGCCCCGGCCGATCCAGAGCCAGGCGTACGGGACCTACGGGTGGGTCCCGTCCAAGGACGGCGCGGTGGTGGTGTCCGAGCCCGACGGCGCGCCGACGTGGCTGCCGGTGAACGACCACCCGCGCGACAAGGCCACCTACGCGTTCCGGGTGACCGTCCCGCAGGGCCTGCGGGTGCTCGCCAACGGGCGCCCCGGCGAGACCGTCACCGGCGCCGGGACGGCGACCTACACCTGGGCCGAGGAGTCGCCCATGGCGAGCTACCTGGCCATGGTCGCGATCGGGCGGTTCCGGGTGCGCGAGACGACGGCGTCGGGGGTCCCGGTCATCACGGCCGTCGACCCGAAGTACAAGGCGTCGGCCAAGGAGTTCGAGGAGCGCACCGTCAAGGCGCTGACCTGGGCGTCGGGCGTCTTCGGCCCGTACCCGTTCGCGACGGCGGGCGGCGTCGTCGACGACGCGCGGCTCGACTACGCGCTGGAGGCGCAGGAGCGGCCCGTCTACGGCGGTTTCGTGCCGGGCGAGGCGTTCGTCGTCCACGAGATCGCGCACCAGTGGTTCGGCGACAGCGTGAGCCTGGAGCGCTGGCAGGACATCTGGCTGAACGAGGGCTTCGCGACCTACGCGGAGTGGCTGTGGCGCGAGCGGTCCGGCAAGGACTCCGCCAGGAAGATCTTCAAGCGGTACTACGCACAGCGCGCGGACTCCCCCATCTTCGCCCCGCCGCCGGGTGACCCGGGCGCGGCCGAGTTGTTCGGCTTCTCGGTCTACGTCCGGGGCGCGATGTGCCTCCAGGCCCTGCGCGAGCGGATCGGCGACCGGGCGTTCTTCCAGGTCCTGCGGACGTGGGCGGCGTCGCGGCGCGACTCGTCCGCGACCACGGAGGAGTTCGTCGCGCATGCCGAGCGGGTCTCGGGACGGCGGCTCGGGCCGCTGTTCGACGCCTGGCTGAAGGGCCGCGGGAAACCGAGGAAGTGGTGAGACTGGGACGAGCCAATCCGCGTATTCCGCTCCACACGGGCTGATTCGAGACCAAATCGCGCTTGAATCGCGGGAAGGTCACCCGAAATTCTGGTCGCGAGCGTGGGCCCGACGACGAGGGACGAGGTCAATGAGCACAACCCCCAGAGCACTCGCCGCGGTGGCGCTGAGCGTCGCCGCGGGCCTCCTGGTCTCGGCGGCGCCCGCGGGCGCCGCCTCCCGTTTCTCCCCCGGCGCCCCCGGCGCGGGCGACCCGTACTTCCCCGACATGGGCAACGGCGGGTACGACGTCTCGCACTACGACGTCGCGCTGCGGTACGACCCGGCGACCAAGGGCATCAACGCCGTCACGCGGATCACCGCGCGGGCGACGCAGAACCTCTCCCGTTTCGACCTGGACTTCCTCGGACCGCTGAAGATCTCGTCGCTGACCGTGGACGGCCGCCGCGCCGCCTTCCGCAGGACGGGCGCGCAGGAGCTGGTCATCACCCCCGGCCGCGGGCTGCGCGAGCACCACCGCTTCACGGTGACCGTGGCGTACTCGGGCGTCCCGCGGACCGTGGACGACCAGGCGCTCGGCACGTCCGGGTGGATCCCGACGGCCGACGGCGCCGTCATGCTGAACCAGCCGATCGGCGCCGCGTCGGTCTACCCGGTGAACGACCACCCCACCGACAAGGCGACCTACACCTTCAGGCTGACCGCGCCCAAGGACCTCGCCACGCTCGCCAACGGCGACCTGAAGGGCAGCCGCACCTGGAACGGCTGGACGACCACGCGCTGGGAGAACAGCCACCCCATGGCCAG
This sequence comes from Actinomadura litoris, assembly GCF_009733595.1. Taxonomy (GTDB): domain Bacteria; phylum Actinomycetota; class Actinomycetes; order Streptosporangiales; family Streptosporangiaceae; genus Spirillospora; species Spirillospora litoris. The sequence goes on from NZ_WOFH01000009.1 coordinate 290,915, forward strand.
CGAGCTGACCATGGTCGCGATCGGCCGGTACGACCTGCTGGCCGAGCGCACCGGCACCGGCGTCCCGAGCCTGGTCGCGACCGACCGGAGCCTCGGCGTGAAGCCCGCCCTCGTCAAGGAGTTCTCCCGGCAGACCGCCGAGGTGATCGAGTTCGAGTCGGCGCTGTACGGCCGCTACCCGTTCACCTCCACCGGCGGCATCGTGGCCAAGGCGGGCGTGGGCTACGCGCTGGAGACGCAGAGCCGCCCGGTGTACGACCTGACGCACCGTCCCGGCACGATCCCGTCCGGCACCCTCCTCGCGCACGAGCTGGGCCACCAGTGGTTCGGCGACGCCGTCTCGCCGAAGCGCTGGGCCGACATCTGGCTGAACGAGGGCTTCGCGACGTACTCCGAGTGGCTGTACTCGGAGAGGTTCTCCGGCAAGCCCGTCCAGAAGAGCTTCGACGAGAGCTACGCGGCGCCCGCGACGGCCGAGCTGTGGAAGGGCAAGGTCTCCGACCCGGGCCGCGACCAGATCTTCGACGCCCTCGTCTACGAGCGCGGCGCGATGGCGGTCCACGCCCTGCGCCGGACCATCGGCGACAAGGCGTTCTTCCGGCTCATCAAGGCGTGGCCCGCCGCCTACATGTACAGCAACGGGTCGACGGCGGACTTCGTCCGCTTCGCCGAGCGGATCGCCCACAGGGACCTGCGCGGCTGGGCGACCCCCTGGCTGTACTCCGAGGGCAAGCCCGCCGTCAGCTCGACGTGAGCGTGTAGCCCTTCTCGCGGAGGCGTCCGATGACGTCTTCGGAGTGGTCGGAGCCGCGCGTCTCCAGGTGCATGAGCACCTCCGCCTCCTCGACGGGGAGGCGCGCGGCGACCCGCTCGTGCATGACGTCCAGGACGTTGACGCCGAGTTCGGCGAGTTCGCCGAGCAGCGTGACCAGGGCGCCGGGGCGGTCCTTCAGGCGGCACCGGACGACGAGGTAGCGGCCGGTGCCCGCCAGGCCGTGCCGCAGCACCTTCGACAGCAGCAGCGGGTCGATGTTGCCGCCCGACAGCAGCACGACCACCGGCGTCCGGAACGCGTAGGAGTGCTCCAGCAGCGCCGCGACCCCGGCCGCGCCCGCGGGCTCGACGACCTGTTTGGCACGTTCGAGGCAGAGCAGCAGCGCCTGGGAGATCGACTCCTCGGTCACCGTGACGACCGCGTCGACCAGCTCGGTGAACAGGTCGAAGGTGAGGTCGCCGGGGCGTCCGACGGCGATGCCGTCCGCCATCGTGGTCTCGATGTCGACGCGGACGGGCCGGCCCGCCGCGAGCGAGGCCGGGAAGGCCGCGGCGCGCTTGGCCTGCGCGCCGACGACCTTGACGTCGTGGCCGCCGGTCTCCTTCGCGACGCCCTTGAGCGCGGTGGCGATGCCGGAGACCAGGCCGCCGCCGCCGACGGCGCCGACGACCGTCCGGACCTCGGGGCACTGGTCGAGGATCTCCAGCCCGATCGTGGCCTGGCCCGCGACGACGTCGGGGTGGTCGAACGGGTGGATGAGGACGGCGCCGCTCTCCTCGGCGTAGGTCTGGGCGGCGACGAGGCAGTCGTCCACGCTCGGGCCGGGGAAGACGACCTCGGCGCCGTACCCGCGGGTCGCGGCGATCTTGGGCAGCGGCGCGCCGACCGGCATGAACACCGTCGACTTGCAGCCGAGCATGGACGCCGCGAGCGCGACGCCCTGCGCGTGGTTGCCCGCGCTGGCCGCGACCACCCCCCGGGCCCGCTCGGCGTCGCTGAGCCGCGCGATCCGCACGTACGCGCCGCGGATCTTGAACGAGCCGGTGCGCTGGACGTTCTCGCACTTGAGCAGGACGGGCCCGCCGATGGCCTCCGAGAGCACCCGGGAGCGGATCAAGGGGGTGGGGACGACCACGTCGCGGAGCAGCTCGCGCGCGGCCCGGACATCGTCGACGGTGACGAGGCTCATGCCACTGATCTTGCCACGCCCCCGGACCAGGTCGGCTGCGGTCAGTCGGCGTTCCAGTAGCGTTCGCCCGCGTGGATCAGCGCGGCGGCGCCGATGAGCCCGGCGGGCTGGCCCAGCGCGGCGGGAACGATCCGCACGCCGCGCGCGAAGTCCATGCGGGCGTGCGCGCGGAACGCCTCCTCCAAAGGGTCGAACAGCAGCGCGCCCGCCTGGGAGAGGCCGCCGCCGACCGCCACCACCTCCAGGTCGCACAGGTGCGTCGCCGAGGCGATCGCGATGCCGAGGGCGCGCCCGGCGCGCCGCATGGCCGCGACGGCGATCGGGTGGCCGCGCCGGGCGTCGGCGGCCAGCTCGACGCCGGTGGCGTCCGGGCCGTCCCGGCGCCAGCCCTGGTCGCGCGCCCAGGCGGCGAGGCCGGGGCCGCGCGCGACGGCCTCCAGGCAGCCGCGCCCGCCGCACTCGCAGGGCGGGCCGTCCGGGTCCACGATGACGTGCCCGATATGCCCGGCGTTGCCGCTGGCGCCGTCCACGAGCCGTCCGGCCAGGACGAGGCCGCCGCCGACGCCGGTCGAGACCACCATCCCGAGGACGTTGCCGCGCCCGCGCCCCGCGCCGCGCCAGTGCTCGGCGATCGCGACGCAGATCGCGTCGTTGTGCACGCGGACCGGCAGCCCCGGGTACCTCCCCCGGAACCGGGCCCGCAGCGGGAAGCCGCGCCAGGCCGGGATGTTCAGCGGCGACACCTCGGCGGCGGGCCAGGCCATCGGCCCGCCGCAGCCGACGCCGACACCGGCCAGCGGCGGCGAGCCGGCACCGGCGACCAGGCCGTCCAGCAGCGCCGCCAGCGTCCGCCAGAGCCCCTCGCCGTCGACGTCGCGCGGCGTGGCGGCGCGCTCGTAGGCGAGGACGCGCCCGCCGGGCCCGACGAGGGCGGCGGCGAGCTTGGTCCCGCCGATGTCGACCGCGAGCGCGGGCGCCCCGGCGGGCGCCCCGGGCTCGGTCACGCGGGCTCTCCCGGGCGTCCGAACGCCAGGATGGACGCGGTGAACCCGTGCACGTGGTTGCGTCCCGACACCGGGCCGATCTCGCCCGCGGCGAAGAAGCCGCCGATGCCGGCGGGCCCGAACGCGCGGTCGAGCACCTTCGCGTCGTGGTCGGAGTCGGGGAACATCGCCTGCCCGCGCCCGTTGCACGAGAACAGCAGGGCGCCCTCGACCGGGCCGAGGTCGAAGCGTTCGAGCAGCGCGGCGAGGTCCTCCTCGGCGGCGCCCGCGTCGCGGACCTGGAACCGGACGGTGCGCCCGACCTCGACCACGTCGCCGATCGCGATCGCGCCGCTGCCGGTGTCGGCGCCGACCACCCCGCGCACGAGGAAGTCGCCGTGCTCGTGCTCGTCGGCGTACTCGTCCATGGCCACGCCGATCAGCAGCCCCTGCCCGGCGAGCTCCTGCTCCTCCTCCGGGAGCAGCGCGACGATCTGCTCCAGCTTCTCCAGCGCCGGGACGCCCGCCAGCTCGTACAGGACGTTCTCGTCCGCGCGCGTCACGACCATGTCGGGGCCGATCGGCCGGGCGCCCTGGCTCACGACGGTCGCGGCGGCGAGCGGGCCGCCGAGCACGACGCCGACCGCGCCGTCCTCGTAGACGTCGCCGCCGACGAACAGCCGCGTGCTGCCCCGGGCCTCGCCGTCGGCGATCCCGCCGACGAGCGGCAGCCCCGGCAGGACGTCGTCGGAGCGCTCGACGAACGCGTCCACCGGGAAGCTGTAGGGGTCGGCGAGGAGCACGCCGACCACGTCGTCCTCCTGGCCCTCCGGCATGCCGACGACGATGAGCCGGTCGTCGGCCTTGAGCGTCTCCAGCCGGAACGGGTCCAGGCGGGCGCCGGGCAGCACCGCCGCCCACGCGCTGACCGCGCCGCTGTCCTCCACGCCGCGCCCGGCGCCGATCACCCCGGACGCGCTGCACCCGAGCACCAGCGCGGGCGCCGCCGCGCCGGCCGCGTGCCGGGCGGCCGCCTCCACCTCGTCGGGGTCGTCGCCCCGGACGAACACGCACACCAGGTCGGGCGCCGCGCTGAGCGGCGCGAGGGCCTGCTCGACCGCGGACCCGGCCGCGCTGGTCAGGTCGGGGCCGAGGGCCAGGCCGTCACCGAATCGCGCCATCGGCGCCGCCTCCCTCATTCCGTTCACCGGCTCGCTTCACCCTTGCAGTCTCCCCCGCGTCGCGCCGCGCACCCAACCCGCGCCCGGCCGCCCGCCGGCGCCGGGCGGCGACGCGTCGGACGAATACCGTTGTGAGGGTGCGATTCCGCGCACCGGCGACGTAATGTCGATCGCGTGCGTTCATCCACACCCCGCGAGACCACACTGGGCGGCCTCCGCACCAGCGGTCACGTCCAGCGTTCGGTGAAGGCCGAGATCCGGCACAACCTCCTCGCCCGGCTGAGATCGGGTGAGCCGCGGTTTCCCGGGATCGTCGGGTTCGACGACACCGTCCTCCCGCATCTGGAGCGCGCCCTGCTCGCCGGGCACGACCTCGTGCTGCTGGGCGAGCGCGGCCAGGGCAAGACGCGGCTGATCCGCACCCTGGGCGGGCTGCTGGACGAATGGACCCCGGTCGTCACCGGTTGCGAGATCAACGACCACCCCTACGAGCCGGTGTGCGTGCGCTGCCGCCGCCTCGCCGCCGAGCACGGCGACGACCTGCCCGTCTCCTGGAAGCACCGGGACGAGCGGTACGGGGAGAAGCTCGCGACGCCCGACACCAGCGTCGGCGACCTGATCGGCGACGTCGACCCGATCAAGGTGGCCGAGGGCCGCACGCTCGGCGACCCCGAGACCGTCCACTTCGGGCTCGTGCCGCGCACGAACCGGGGCATCTTCTCCATCAACGAGCTGCCCGACCTCGCCGAGCGCATCCAGGTCGCGCTGCTGAACGTGCTGGAGGAGCGCGACGTGCAGGTCCGCGGCTACGCGCTGCGGCTGCCGCTGGACGTGCTGCTCGTCGCCTCCGCCAACCCCGAGGACTACACCAACCGGGGCCGGATCATCACCCCGCTGAAGGACCGCTTCGGCGCCGAGATCCGCACCCACTACCCGCTCGCGCTCGACGCCGAGCTGGCGCTGATCCGCCAGGAGGCCGACTTCGCCGACCTCGCGGGCCTGCCCGCCGAGGTGCCCGGCCACCTCGTCGAGGTGATCGGGCGGTTCACCCGGCTCGTCCGGGAGTCCACGGCGGTGGACGGGCGCTCCGGCGTGTCCGCGCGGTTCGCGCTCGCGGGCGCCGAGACGGTGGCGGCGGGCGCGGTCCGGCGCGCGGCGCTGACCGGCGAGGAGCGCGCGGTCGCGCGGGTCTGCGACCTCGCGGCGATCGTCCCGTCGCTGATGGGCAAGGTGGAGTTCGAGGTCAGCGAGGAGGGCCGCGAGCAGGAGGTGCTGGAGCACCTGCTGCGCCGCGCGGTCGCCGAGACCTACCGGCGGACGCTCGGCGCCGCCGACCTGACCGGGCTGCTCGACAAGTTCGACTCGGGCGAGCGGGTGGAGTCGGGCGAGCTGATCTCGGCGGCCGAGCTGCTGCGCCGGATCGGGCAGGTCCCCGGGCTCGCCAAGATCATGGAGCGGCTGGGCATGAGCGGGGACTCCCCCGGGCAGGCCGCCGCCGCGCTGGAGTTCGCGCTGGAGGGCCTGTTCCTGACCCGGCGCCTCTCCAAGGACGTCTCCGACGGACGAGCCGACGGGACGGCCACGTATCGCACCTAGGGCCGCCAGGGGCAAGGAGAGCCGATGAGCCGTTACCGCTACGGCGCGTACGAGGACGGGCCCGACCCGCTGGCGCCGCCCTACGACGTCCGCGCCGCCCTGGACGCCATGGGCGACTCGGTGCTGGACGGCACCCGTCCGGGCGACGCGCTGCGGGAGCTGCTGCGCCGCGGGCTGCCCGACGCGCAGGGCCGGCGGGGGCTGGACGACCTGCTGCGGGAGGTCCGCGACCGGCGCCGCGCGCTGCGCGACCGGGGCCGCCTGGACGGCACGCTCGAACAGGCGCGCGCGCTGCTGGACACCGCGATCGGGCAGGAGCGGGCGGAGCTGTTCCCCGACCCGGGCGACGAGGCGCGGCTGCGCGAGGCGGAACTGGACACGCTGCCGGCCGACACCTCGCAGGCGATCCGGCGGCTGTCGGACTACCAGTGGCGCTCCGACGCGGCCCGCGCGACGTTCGAGCAGCTCAGGGACCTGCTGCGGCGCGAGGTGCTGGACGCGCAGTTCCAGGGCATGAAGCAGGCCCTGGAGAGCCAGGACCCGGCCGCGATGCAGCGCGTCAAGGACATGATGGCCGCGCTGAACACCATGCTGGAACGTGACGCGCGCGGCGAGCACACACAGGGCGATTTCGACCGGTTCATGGGCGAATACGGGGACATGTTCCCCGACGACCCGCAGAACCTGGAGGAGCTGGTCGACGCGCTGGCCCGCCGCGCCGCCGCGATGGACCGGCTGCTCGCCTCGCTCAGCCCCGAGCAGCGCGCCGAGCTGGCCGGGCTCATGGAGCAGGCCATGCAGGACGCCGGCCTCGCGATGGAGATGACGCGGCTCGGCGACGCGCTGCGGGCGCGGCGCCCCGACCTCGGCTGGGGCGAGCCCGAGCAGATGACCGGGCAGGACCCGCTCGGCATGGGCGACGCGACCACCGCGCTGGCCGAGCTGGCCGACCTCGCCGAGCTGGAGTCGGCGCTCGGACAGGACTACCCCGGCGCGCGGCTGGACGACATCGACGAGGAGGCGGTCCGCCGGGCCCTCGGCCGCCAGGCGGTCGACGACCTCGACGCGCTGCGCCGCATCGAGAAGGAGCTGGAGCGGCAGGGCTACCTGCGGCGGCGCAAGGGCGAGCTGGAGCTGACGCCGAAGGCGGTGCGGCGGCTCGGCGAGACCGCGCTGCGCCGGGTCTTCTCCCGGCTCACCATGGGCCGCGCGGGCGACCACGACCAGCGCGACGCGGGCCAGGCGGGCGAGCTGACCGGCGCGAGCCGCGAGTGGCGGTTCGGCGACGAGCAGCCCCTGGACGTGGTCCGGACGGTCTCCAACGCGATCCGCCGCGGCGCCATGGACGGCGCGGCGGGCGGCCTCGCCACCGGGGCGGTCACCGGAGCGCCCCCCGCCGCCCCCGTCACCACGAACGGGAACGGGAGCGCGGGCGGGAACGGGCACGCGCCGGCGCGGCCGGCCGGGGTCAGGCTCGGCGTGGACGACTTCGAGGTGCACGAGACCGAGCGCCGCACCGGCGCGGCCGTCTGCCTGCTGGTCGACCTGTCGTACTCGATGGTGCTGCGCGGGACGTGGGCGGCGGCCAAGCAGACCACGCTGGCCCTGCACACGCTGGTGACCAGCAAGTTCCCGCAGGACGCGATCCAGATCATCGGGTTCTCCAACTACGCGCGGGTACTGCACCCGACGGAGATGGCGGGGCTCGACTGGGACATGGTCCAGGGCACCAACCTGCACCACGCCCTGATGATCGCGGGGCGGCACCTGGACCGCCACCCCGACTTCGAGCCGATCGTGCTGGTCGTCACCGACGGTGAGCCGACCGCGCACCTGCGCCCGGACGGGCGCTCACTGTTCGACTACCCGCCGTCCGCCGACACGCTGGTCCTCACGCTCGCCGAGGTCGACAAGATGACCCGGCGCGGCGCCTGCATGAACTTCTTCATGCTCGCCGAGGACCGGCGGCTCGTGTCGTTCGTCGAGGAGGTCGCGCGCCGCAACGGCGGCCGGGTGTTCGCGCCCGACGCGGAGCGGCTCGGCGAGTACGTCGTCAGCGACTACCTGCGGGTGCGCCGCGGCAGGCGCTGAGGCGACCGATCAGCTGTCCCCCGGTACCCAAACGGGCGCCGCCGAGGCAGGCAAAGTCTGGCCAAACATCAGCCGCGCGCACCCCACCCCACGGGCCTCCGGAGGGCTAGTGTCGGCCTCATGTCGACTTCCGACCGCCTGCTGCTGTTCCTGCACATCGGTTTCGCGATCTTCGCGCTGGGGCCGCTGACCGCGGCGACGATGTCCACCCCGCGCTTCATCCGCGCCCGGAACGTGGTCGTGGTGCGGCTCCTGCACCGCGCCACCCAGATCTACGGCATCCTCACGCTGGGGATCTTCGTGTTCGGGATGGCGCTGGCCAAGGGCGACGCCAAGGAGGGGTGGCTGTCGGCGTCGATCACGCTGTACGTCGTGGCGCTGGTGCTGCTGCTGCTCGTGGAGCGCGACCAGCGCAAGGCGATCCACCTGCTGGAGGCGGCCGTGGCCGCCCCCGTCCCGGCGGGCGCCGGCGAGGTCGGCGCGACGGGCGCGGAGGGCGGCGCGGAGCGGCCGACCGCCGCGAAGGGCGACGTCGCACAGGTGCAGCGCGGCCGGATCGGCGCGATGGGCGGCGTGGTGGCGCTGATCTGGCTGGTGATCCTCGTCCTGATGGTGTGGAACGGCTGAGCGCCTTCCGGTGCGCCCTCCCGGGCGCCTTCCGGCGCGCCCTCCCGGGGCGGGCCCGTCAGCCGGAGTGCTTGCGGAGCCAGGCCAGGATCTGCGGGTAGGTGTGCTCCTCCTCCAGCAGCCCGGAGGCGTGCATCTCGCCCGGGACGACCTTCACCTGCGCCTCGACGCCCACGGCGCGCAGCGCGGTCGCCAGGCTCGTGCTGTGCGTGGCCGGGACGAAGTCGCCGGTGGAGTGCATGAGCAGCATCGGGGCGTCGCCGGGTGAGACGTGCCCGGCGGAGCTGGCGTCGTCGACCCGCTTCCAGCAGGCGGCGTTCGCGGTCTCCCCCGGGGTGCAGCGGACGAGGTCGATCACGGCGCGGCGCAGCGTCCGCTCGGCGGAGGGGGCGCCCGGCTTGGCGCCGTCGGTGAAGGCCAGGAACGGGTTGTTCGGCGGCGACAGCGCGACCACGCCCCGCACCTGCCGCGTGCCGGTCCCGAGCGTGCCGAGCTGGGTCCCGAGCATGCCGCCCGAGGACGAGCCGATCACGATGATCCGGTTCGGGTCGAGGTTCCAGACCTTCGCGTGCTTCTTCATGAAGGCCAGCGCGGACAGCGCGTCGTCGCGCTGCGCGGGCCACACCGCCTTCGGCGCGAGCCGGTAGTTCGGCGCGAGCACGACGTAGCCGTCGGCGGTCAGCCGCCGCGCGAAGTACTTCCAGCTCCGCTTGTCGCCGCCGAGCCAGTAGCCGCCGTGGATCATCAGCACGGCCGGGCGCGGCGCGGCCTTCGGCGCGGGCCGCCAGTACGCGTCGATCCGCTGCCGGGACGCCTTGCCGTAGGCGTAGGTCTTGGACTTGGGCAGCGCGGGCGTGACCATGACGGCCTGGCCGGAGACGACGCCGTCGGTGGCCCCGGCGCCGCCGGAGGTCCCGCCCTGGGGCGGCGCCTCGGGGGACTCGGGGACCGCGGACTCGCCGGGCGTGCTGGGCGCGCCGGTCTCGGGGTCGCCGGAGGGGGCGCCCGTCCCGGTCTCCTCGGTCGGCACGATGGTGGGGGCCGAGGGCGGGGCGGGGTCGCGGAGCGGCACGGCGGCTCCGGCGCCCGTCGGAACGGCCAGCGCGGACAGACACGTCGCGGCGAACGCCGCCCCACAGACCAGTACTTTGCGCACCCCGGGCCCTTTCGTGATGGAACCTGGCGCGGACATCATAGATGTTTGATCACCCCGATGGCGGGAATGACGCCGGGTTCGCCCCGGCGGGTCCCGCTCGGGCGGCCGGCTCCGGGGCACCGGCCGCCCTCGCGTTCGCTCAGCTCAGGGAGCGTTCCAGCACTAGCCCAGGGCCTGCCGGAGGTCGCGCAGAAGATCGTCGGCGTCCTCGATCCCGACCGACAGCCGGACGAGGTCGCCCGGCACCTCCAGCGGCGACCCGGCCGCCGACGCGTGCGTCATCCGCCCCGGATGCTCGATCAGCGACTCGACGCCGCCGAGGGACTCGCCGAGCGTGAACAGCTTCGTCCGCTCGCAGACCCTGACGGCCGCCTCCTCCGACTCCATCCGGAACGACACCATGCCCCCGAAGGCCCGCATCTGCTTGGCGGCGACGTCGTGGCCCGGGTGGCCTGGCAGCCCCGGATACAGCACCTCCCGGACGGCGGAGTGCCCGGTGAGCATCTCCACCATCCGCTCGGCGTTGGCGCAGTGCCGGTCCATCCGGACGCCGAGGGTCTTGATCCCCCGCAGCGTCAGCCAGGCGTCGAACGGGCCCGCCACGGCGCCCATCGCGTTCTGGTGGAAGGCCAACCGCTCGCCGAGCGCCTCGTCCGAGACGATCAGCGCGCCGCCGATGACGTCGGAGTGCCCGCCGATGTACTTGGTGGTGGAGTGGACGACCACGTCCGCGCCGAACTCCAGCGGCCGCTGGAGGTAGGGCGAGGCGAAGGTGTTGTCGACCACCAGCAGCGCGCCCGCGTCGTGCGCGACCTGCGCCAGCGCCCGGATGTCGGCGATGCCGAGCAGCGGGTTCGTCGGTGTCTCCACCCAGATGATCTTCGTTTCGGGGCGGACCGCCGCCCGGACGGCCGCCACGTCGCGCAGCGGCACCGGGTCGAACTCCACCCCCCAGGGCGCCGCGACCTTGGCGAACAGCCGGTAGGTCCCGCCGTAGGCGTCGTCTGGGATGACCACATGGTCGCCCGGCTTGCACACCGCGCGGAGCAGCGCGTCCTCGGCCGCGAGCCCCGAGGCGAACGCCAGCCCCCGCGTCCCGGACTCGATCTCGGCGAGACACTCCTCCAGGGCGGTGCGGGTGGGGTTGGCCGAGCGGGAGTACTCGTAGCCGCCCCGCAGACCGCCTATGCCGTCCTGCTTGTATGTTGAGACCTGGTAGATCGGTGGCACGACCGCCCCCGTGGTGGGGTCGGGTTCCTGCCCCGCGTGGATGGCCAGGGTCTCGAACCCCCGGTGCTCCTCGTTGTCCATGGGAACGAGGCTATCCACCCGCCGCCCCTCCTGGAGGAGGAGGAACTCCCCCGCAGGTATCACCCCCTAATTCGGCTCGGGGGTTGACCACAAAGCCCCGTCCGGTCTCTACCGTTTTACACGTATCCCAACGAACCCTTGATTGAAGGAAGACCCATGTTCGCTCGGCTCGCGCGCTTCGTCGTGAGACACCCTGTGTGGACGATCGTGACCTGGCTCGTCGTAGCCGCGGTCGTCATCGTGTTCTCCCCCAAGCTGACCACCGAGTCCGACCAGGGCGACTTCCTGCCCTCGAAGTACGAGTCGGTCCAGGCGATCAAGATCGCCGAGAAGGCGTTCCCCCAGCAGGAGGACACCTCCTCCCTGATCGTCGTGAAGCGGTCGGACGGCAAGCCGCTGACCGCGTCCGACACCGCCAAGGTCGACCAGGCGGCCAAGTCGCTCAACGCGAAGAAGCCGCCGACCGTCCAGAACTTCGCCACCGGGCCGGAGGCCGTCGCCCCCAACAAGGCCGTCCAGGTGGTCATGGTGCCGATGAAGGGCACCTCCCAGGACGACCAAGAGAAGCAGGGTGACGCGGTCAAGCAGATCCGCAAGGACCTGCCGACCCTGCTGAACGGCAGCGGGCTCGACTACAAGGTCGGCGGCGACGTCGCCGGGTTCGTCGACAACGAGGACTCCTTCAACAAGTCCTTCGAGATCGTCGGCATCGCGACCTTCGTCCTGATCATCGGACTGATCCTGCTGATCTTCCGGGCCCCGATCGCGGCGATCCTGCCGATCATCGTGATCATGGTGACGATGCAGGTCTCGATGGGCCTGATCGGCCTCGCCTCGCACCTGTTCAACTTCTCCGGTGACCAGAGCCTCAACACGATCATCCTGATCGTCCTGTTCGGCATCGGCGCGGACTACTACCTGTTCCTGATGTTCCGCTTCCGCGAACGGCTGCGGGCCGGGGACGACAAGAAGACCGCGATGATCACCGCGGTGGAGCGCGTCGGCGAGGTCATCTCCTCGGCCGCCGCCGCGATCGCCGTGACGTTCCTGGTCCTGCTGCTCGCGACCTTCGGCGTGTTCAGCGCCTGGGGCCCGGCCCTCGCCATCGCGGTCGTCGTGATGGGCATCACCTCGCTGACCCTGTTCCCGGCGATCGTGTCGCTGCTCGGCACCGCGGTCTTCTGGCCGTCCAAGGCGTGGAAGAAGGAGCCGAAGGGCACCGTCTCGGCCGCCATCGGACGCGGCGTCGGCCGCCGTCCCGCCATCGCCGCGCTGCTCGCCGGCCTGGTGATGGCCGGCCTCGCCGCCGGAGCCCTCGGCTTCAAGGCCGACTACGACTTCGCCGCGGGCTTCCCGCAGGACACCGAGTCGGCCCAGGCCACCAAGGACATGGAGAAGGGCTTCCCGCCCGGCCTGACCACCCCGGTCCAGGTCTTCCTCAAGGCCGACAGCGGCAAGGTCACCAAGCAGCAGATCGCGTCCTTCAGCCAGACCGCCAAGAGCGCGCCCGGCGTCGGACAGGTCCAGCAACCGGTGATGGGCAGTGACGGCTCCGTCGCCCGCGTCGACCTCGTCCTGAAGACCAACCCGGTCTCCAACAAGTCGATCAGCCTGGTCAAGAACGACCTGGCCCCGGCGGTGCACAAGGCGGCGCCGGAGGGCACCCGCGCCTACGTCGGCGGGCAGACGGCGATCTTCGCCGACATCAACACGGTCAACAACCGCGACCTGTCGGTCATCCTGCCGGTGGCGGCGGTGCTGATCGCGCTGATCCTGGCGCTGCTGCTGCGGTCGGTGGTCGCACCGCTCTACCTGGTCGTGTCGGTGCTGCTGGGCTTCGCCGCCACGCTCGGCTCCGCGGTGTACGTCTTCCAGGGGGTGCAGGGCGAGGCCGGCGTCACCTTCCAGCTGCCGATCGTCCTCTACCTGTTCGTCCTGGCCATCGGAACCGACTACAACATCCTGATGACCGCACGGCTCCGCGAGGAGGCGAAGGAGGGCCACGAGCCGCGCCAGGCCGCCGCCCTCGCCGTGCAGCACGGCGGCCCGACGGTCGCCGCGGCCGGCCTGATCCTCGCGGGAACGTTCTCGGTCATGATGCTGGCCCCGGTCTCGATGCTCAAGCAGATGGGCTTCTCGGTCGCGATCGGCATCGCCCTGTCGGCCTTCGTGATGTCCACCTTCCTCGTCCCGGGCATCACCGCCCTGCTGGGCCACCGGGCCTGGTGGCCGGGCCACGGCGACGAGCCGAAGAAGGGCAGCCAGGGCCCGGACCCGGCGCAGCAGTACTACGCGCCCTCCGGCTACCACCAGTAGGGAACGGCCCACAGACGTCGGGTTGTGGGGCCCCGGTCAGAAATGCCGCCCACGGACCGGGGCCCCGCAACCCGACACCCACCGAAAAAGGAAACCCCCGGCAGCCGCCGGGGGTTTCCCCATTTTCAGCAAGGGCGGTGCGCCGGGCGGGCTTTCGGCCCGCCCGGCACGCCGGGTCAGCCGATCGCTATCGCGTTCATGTACCAGCTGGTGTGCGGGAGCCATTGCTCGCCCCAGCGCCAGTCGTCGTCCTTGCCCGTCGTGGCGTAGCCGGCGTCCCAGAGGATGCCGCTGCCGTTCTCGTTCTTTCCGGTGATGCCGTTGACGATGCCGCCGGCGGTCTGGAGGAACTGCCACGACCCGAGCCACAGGTACTGCGGGTTGTTGCGGCCCGAGCCGTCGAGCATGCAGACGTCATAGGGGTTGGTGCCGAGGATCCAGTTGAGCTGGTCGGCGGCGTAGGCGCGCAGTTTGTCGGCGAACGCGCGGTCGCTCGCGAAGTGCCGCGCGGCCAGGCGGGCGGCGGCGGCGAGGGACGCGATGCGCGCGTTCTCGCCCTGCCACCACTGGTCCTTGGTGCGCGGTGTCACATTGTGCGGGAAGAAGAACTGGCTGGCGCGGACCTGGTTCGCGTCCTGGACGAGCTGGCGCGCATATCCGAACGGGTTGCGGACCTCCTGGGTCACCGCCAGTTCGAAGCGCATCGAGCGGCGCACCGCGTCCAGGGCCTTCTGCTTCGCGGCGCCGTCGGCGATCTCGGCGTAGGTCAGCAGCGCGACGACCGGGAGGCCCGCGTCGGACGGGTGGAAGTACGGGCGGTCCTTGTCGTCGGCGCGCCAGTAGTCGCGGTAGCCGCGCCAGGTGACCAGGCGCGCCGCGAGGTTGGCGGCGCGCCTGTCGGCGGTCTCCTTGTAGGAGCCGTCCTTGGTGGCGCGGTAAAGTTCGACGGCGGCGAGCAGGGCGTTGTAGTCGTCCTGGATATTCTCTTTGCCGTCGTTGGTCAGGCGGACGTTGTTGGCCTCCAGATAGGTGAAGGCGTCCTTGGCCGCCGCCAGATACTCGGCGCTTTCGTAGTCACCGGAGACGTCGTGGGTGCTCGCGATGGCCAGCGCGGCGATCGCCATGCCGCCGCCCTCGCGGTAGTTCACCTGGGCGGTGCCGAGCGTGCGCTTCACCGGGTCCTTCGGCGGGCCGGGTTGGCCGACGGAACTGTAGAAGGACTCGCCCTGGACGTGGACGCGGCGGATATAGTCCGCGCCGAAGAGGCCCTCGTCCTGCATCCAGGTGCGAAGCTGGGTGAAGTTCTCGTCCTTGCGCGCGGTCAGCTCGCGGTACGAGACCAGATGCGACCAGGCGGTCAGCGGAATCTGGAGTGTGTTGAAATAGGACAGCGCCGACAATTGCGTGAAGTGTTTGCCGAAATCGCCGGTCGCGTCGTACCATCCGCCGTGCGCGTCGAAGGTCTTCCCGGTGTTCCCGAGTGGCAGATGGTGGTCGAACTTGTCGAACTGGCCGGAGCACCGCCAGCCCTTGAAGTGGCGGACGACGTGCGAGAGCGTGTAGCGCTCAAGGACCGTCGCCTCGATCTTGAACTGCGCGGACCGGGCGGAGCCGACCGCGATGTAGTAGTCGCCGGGCCGCTTCACCTGCGAGAAGTCGGCGGTCCAGTAGCGGCGGCCGTCCCAGTCGGCGACCGTTCCCGCGTCGCTCAGCCGTCCGCCGTGGACGCTCTGCCCGGTCTTGGCGTCGACGAGGCTGTAGCGCCCCGGCGAGTGGCGCGCCGTGACCACGGCGCGCTTGGGGGCGCCGGGGTCGTACCCCACGTTGTTGACGAAGACCCGTGTCGCGGCGTCGCCGTGCCCGTGGTCCGGCGCCGCCGCGGCCTCGGCCGGGGACCCGGCCACCGAGACCGCGGTGTACCCGGCCCCGACGGTGGCCGCGCCGATCAGAAAGCGCCTGCGGTCCTGCCCTGCGTTCATGCTCCCACCCACCTTGTGCCGTTGGAGCCCCCGAGATGTCTCACCTTCCGGCGTAATTCGGTTAAGAACGTTGCAATATTGTGGGATCTTGCGGCCCAGGTCAAGAGGGGGACGAGGAAATGATCGCTGGCGGGGGCCAGCCGGCGCTGCTGCGGCGGATCAACGAGAGCACCGTGCTGGCGCGGCTGCACGAGGCCGGGCCGCTGCGGCTCGGCCAGCTCAGCGACCTGACCGCGCTGTCCAGGCAGACGATCGCGCAGGTCGTCTCATCGCTGGTGGAGGCGGGGCTGGTCGAGTACATCGAGGCCGACCAGGCCGGCCGCCGCTCGCCCGGCCGGCCGGCCCGGCTCGTGCGGCTGCGCCCGGAGGCCGCGCACGTCGTCGGCATCGACATCGGCCCGCACCGCACGCTCGTCGTGGTCGCGGACCTGTCCGGCCGCATCGTGGCCGAGGACCGCGGCGACAGCAGCCGCCTGCGCAGACGCGAGGAGATGCTCGCCCACGTCCGCACCCAGGTGCGCGACACGCTCGACCGCGGCGGGGTGCCGCACGAGACGGTCCGCGCGGTCGTCGCCGGGACGCCCGGCATCGTCGAGGCCGAGCACGGCGTCGTGGTCAAGGCGCCCGACATGCCGGACTGGACGTCCATCGACCTCGCCGACCGGCTCCGTCCGCTCTTCGGCTGCCCGGTCGTGGTGGAGAACGACGTCAACCTGGCCGTCCTCGCCGAACGCTGGCACGGGCACGGCCGCGACGCCGACATCCTGGTCGCGTTGCAGTGGGGCAGCCGCGTCGGCGCCGGGATCCTCGTCGGCGACCGGCTGCTGCGCGGCGCGCACGGCGCCGCCGGCGAGGTCGGCTTCCTCCCCGAGCGCCAGGGCCCGCCGATCGGGACGGCGAGCCTCGGCCCGTTCGAGCGCCGGGTCGGCACCACGGCGATCGCGGAACTCGCCCGCGACACCGCGTCCCCGGACGATCCGGGCATCGCGACGCTGACCGCCGCCCGCGACGGGGACCCGGCCGCGCTGGAGGTCCTCGACACGATCGCGGCCCGGTTCGTGCAGGGGCTGGCGCCGCTGACCCTGATCCTCGACCCGGACCTCGTCGTCATCGGCGGCGGCGTCGTCCGCGCCGGACCGCCGCTTCTGGAGGCGCTCGAACGCCATCTGGCCGGGCGGACCCTCGTCCGCCCGGCATTGGCCCTCTCGACACTCGGCGACCGGGCGGTGGCCCTCGGCGCCGCCCGCCTGGCACTGGACGGCGTGGAACGCCAGCTGTTCAAAGCCCACTGACATCCATCGACGGACGTCTGCCCAGGTCATCCGGCCAGAAGTCCGATGAGCCCTGTCAGCCGCCCGCCAGGAAGGCCAGAAGGTCCTGGCGGGTGACGATTCCGGCGGGTTTGCCGTCCACCAGGACGACCGCCGCGTCCCTGCCCTCCAGGGTCGTCATCAACTGCGCGACCGTTTCGCCCGATCCGACGACCGGAAGGGGCGGGCTCATGTGCTTCTCCAGCGGCTCCTCCGGGCCGGCCTGGTCGTCGAACAGCGCGTGCAGCAGCACCCGCTCCTCCACCGCGCCGACCACCTCCCCGGCCATCACGTCGGGGTGGCCCGCACCCGGCGACACCACCGGCATCTGCGAGACCCCGAACTCCCTCAGCACCCTCACCGCTTCGCCCACCGTCTCGGCGGGATGCATGTGGACGAAGCTCGGGATGCCGTCCGGGCTGGCCTCCGCCTTCTGCGCCAGGACGTCCCGCACCGCCGCCTGGGTCGTCGTCTGCTCGCTGAAGCCGTGCTGGTCCATCCACTCGTCGTTGAAGATCTTGCTGAGGTAGCCGCGGCCGCCGTCGGGCAGCAGGACGACGATCACCGCGTCCGGGCCGGCCTCGGCGGCCACGCGCAGGGCCGCGACGACCGCCATGCCGCAGGAGCCGCCGACCAGCAGCGCCTCCTCGCGCGCCAGGCGGCGGGTCATCGTGAAGGAGTCCTTGTCGGAGACCGCGATGACCCGGTCGCAGATGTCGCGGTCGTAGGTCTCGGGCCAGATGTCCTCGCCGACGCCCTCGGTGAGGTAGGGGCGCCCGCTGCCGCCGGAGTAGACCGAGCCCTCCGGGTCGGCGCCGATGATCTGGACGCGCCCGCCGGAGACCTCCTTGAGGAACCTGCCGGTGCCGGTGATCGTCCCGCCGGTGCCGATGCCCGCGACGAAGTGGGTGATGCGGCCCTCGGTCTGCTCCCACAGCTCGGGACCGGTCGTCTCGTAGTGCGAGACCGGGTTCTGCTGGTTGGTGTACTGGTTCGGCTTCCACGCGCCCGGGATCTCGGCCGCGAGCCGGTCCGACACCGAGTAGTAGGAGTCGGGGTGCTCGGGCGACACCGCGGTCGGGCACACCACGACCTCGGCGCCGTAGGCGCGCAGGACGTCCACCTTGTCCTTGGCGACCTTGTCGGGGCACACGAAGACGCACCGGTACCCGCGCTCCTGCGCGACGATCGCCAGACCGACCCCGGTGTTGCCGGACGTCGGCTCCACGATCGTCCCGCCCGGCCGCAGCGCCCCGGACTCCTCGGCGGCGTCGATCATGCGGACGGCGATGCGGTCCTTCACCGACCCCCCGGGGTTGAAGTACTCCACCTTGGCCAGCACCTGCGGCCCCCGGCCCCCGGCGGGCTGCCCGCCGGTCACCTTGCGCAGCCGAACGAGCGGGGTGTTGCCCATCAGTTCGATGAGCGAGTCGTGTACGTGCACCGCGACGTCCTTGTCGGTTCAGTAGGTCGGTCTGAGCGGTCGTGTCCCTGTTCAGCCCACGTCCATCGTGAATAGGCAGGATAGGGACCAAGTCGTTCTTCTCCTTCGACCGTAACCCAGATCGGGCACCACGGGCATCAACCCCGCGCTCGGGGGTAGGAACTTAATCACGGAGGGTCAGCGCGGAATGTTGAGAGCGTTCACCGCGCGCCGCATCGCCGCGGCGGCGGCCTACGGGGGCGGGGGCATCACGGCCCTCGGCGGCATCACGTTCGGGCTCGTGGTCGTGGAGGCCCGGCTGGCCCGCAAGATCATCCAGGCGACGCCGAACGGCGCGCCGCCGGTGGCCGACGGCCTGTACGGCGGCGGGCTCGACGGCCCGCCGCTGTCGCTGGTGATGCTCGGCGACTCCACGGCGGCGGGGCTCGGCGTCCACACCCCCGAGGAGACGCCCGCCGCGATGCTGGCGGCGGGGCTGTCGTCGATCGCGGGACGTCCCGTCCGGCTGACGAACGTGGCCCGGCCCGGCGCGCGGTCGGCGGAGCTGGCGGGGCAGTGCGAGCGGGCGGCGCAGGTCCGCCCCGACCTGGCCGTCGTCATGATCGGCGCCAACGACGTGACGAACCGGGTGCCGCCCGCCGAGTCCGTCCGGCACCTCTCCGACGCGGTCAGGGCGCTGCGCGGGTCCGGCTGCCAGGTCGTGGTGGGCACCTGCCCCGACCTCGGCTCGGTCAAGCCGCTCATGCAGCCGCTCAAGTGGATCGCCCGGCGCGCGAGCCGCCAGCTCGCCGCCGCCCAGACGATCGCGGTCGTCGAGCACGGCGGCCGCTCGGTCTCCCTCGGCGACCTGCTCGGACGCGAGTTCGCCGCCGACCCGCTGTCGATGTTCAGCGAGGACCGCTACCACCCGTCCGCGCGCGGCTACGCCGCCGCGGCCGCCGCGCTGCTGCCCTCGATGGCCCACGCGCTCGACCTCGAACCCGATGTGGAGACCCTCCTCGACCAGGGCGTGCTCCCGGTGTACCTGGCCGCCGCCGAGGCCGCCGAGGTGTCGGGCACCGAGGTCTCCGGCGCGTCGGTCGCCGGAGACGACCGGGGCCCCCGGGGCCGCTGGGCGAGGCTGCTGCGCCGCCGCGCCGTCCCGCCCGGCCTCCCCGCCCCGACACCCGACGCCACCTGACCGCGCTTGCCGTCGCCTTTGTTCGGCGGAGGAATCGGCTTGTCGAACTTGGGCCGTTCTTCTCCGCCGGGCACGACGATCGGCGGGAGGCGAGCATCGCCTTACGGGACTGGGCGCTTTGCCCTGTCCGATGGGCGGCATTGGAAGGGCGCGGGCCCGCTGGGCGGCCCGAACACCCAGGCAGGGGCATATCCGCGGCGACCACGCGAATGGCATGATGGCCGCCGCCCCGCCGTTCTCGGGGCGGACGCTCGAACGCGGCCCCATCGAACTCGCACGGCTCCGCGACGCCTCGGTAGAAGGCGGGCGCCTCGCCGATACCGTTGCTCGGGAATGGCTTCCACAAGGCGTCGTCCGCCGATGATTTCGGGAAATTCCGGAACGCCGCGAGCGGGGCGCGAAGTAGGACCGGGGCCCGCCCGGTCACCAGTGGCGAGCCCCGGTCGTCCTTCGCCGCCCGGGTCCGCCGCCGTCCGCGCGAAGGCGGGTTTGTCCGGGTACGTGCTAACAGTCTGTGTCCCCGCGGTCCCGCTCGCATGGGGCCACCGTCACAGCGGGGCCGGGAAAACGGCGGGACCCGCCGTGTACCCGTGTTCGGGGCGGGAGCTAGATTGCTGGTGACCGGCGGGTAACGCCGTCCCTCGCGGCCGCCCCGCCCAGGTCCAGCAGACCGGTCGTGAGACAGGAGTCCCGCACATGCCCGAGGCAGTCATCGTCGCCACCGCCCGCTCCCCGATCGGACGCGCCTTCAAGGGTTCGCTGAAGGAGATCCGCCCCGACGACCTCACCGTCCAGATGGTCACCGCCGCGATGGCGAAGGTGCCGCAGCTCGACCCGTCCGAGATCGACGACCTGCTGCTCGGCTGCGGCCTGCCCGGGGGCGAGCAGGGCTACAACATGGGCCGCGTCGTGTCGGTGCTGCTCGGGTGGGACCGCGTGCCCGGCGCGACGATCACGCGGTACTGCTCGTCCTCGTTGCAGACGACCCGGATGGCCCTCCACGCGATCAAGGCGGGTGAGGCCGACGTGATCGTGTCGGCGGGGGTCGAGACCGTCAGCCGGTTCGCCAAGGGCAGCAGTGACGGGCTGCCCGACACCAAGAACCCGCTGTTCGCGGACGCCGAGGCCCGCACCGCCAAGGTCGCCGAGGGCGGCGCGGAGGTGTGGCACGATCCACGGCAGGACGGCGCGGTCCCCGACGTCTACATCGCGATGGGCCAGACGGCCGAGAACGTGGCCTCCAGCCGCGGCGTGACCCGGCAGGCGCAGGACGAGTTCGGCGTCCGCTCGCAGAACCTCGCGGAGAAGGCGCTGGCCAACGGGTTCTGGGAGAGCGACATCACCCCGGTCACACTGCCCGACGGGACGGTCGTCGCCAAGGACGACGGGCCGCGCCCCGGCACCACCTACGAGAAGGTGGCCGCGCTCCAGCCGGTGTTCCGCCCCGACGGGACGGTCACCGCGGGCAACTGCTGCCCGCTCAACGACGGCGCCGCCGCCGTCATCGTCATGAGCGACACCAAGGCCGCCGAGCTGGGGATCACGCCGCTGGCGCGGATCGTGTCCACCGGTGTGACCGGGCTGTCGCCCGAGATCATGGGGCTCGGGCCGGTGGACGCGTCCCGCAAGGCGCTCGCGAAGGCGGGCATGACCATCGACGACATCGACCTGGTCGAGATCAACGAGGCGTTCGCGGCGCAGGTGCTGCCCTCGGCGGAGGAACTCGGGATCGACCTGGACAGACTGAACGTCAACGGCGGGGCGATCGCCGTCGGGCACCCGTTCGGCATGACGGGGGCGCGGATCACCTCGACGCTGCTGAACGGGCTCCGCTTCCACGACAGGCAGTTCGGCCTGGAGACGATGTGCGTCGGGGGCGGGCAGGGCATGGCGATGGTCCTGGAACGCCTGTCGTAGCGCGTGTCAGGGCGCCGGGTGGCCCCTGGGCGGGCCACCTGCGCGTTTACCGGAGGATGTCCCCGTTACGAATGATCTACGTAACGTGATAGATAGGTCCCCGTTAGGGGGTTGTCACATCCGGGTCGCTGTTGCAGAGTCGGCAGGAAGAGCCCCGCGACCTGGAGGTGCCAATTGTCACTGAACCACTCGCCGGAGACGCACAGCAAGCTGATCGCCCGCATTCCGCAAGTCACAGGACGTGACATCCCCGAGTGGTTCACCGCCATCGAGAACGGTCCCTCGTTCTCCCGTTGTGAGGAACGCTGTAGCTGGCTGGCCGAGGAGCACAACCTCTCCCACGGCTACGCCGCCGCGCTGGTGCGCGAACACGAGCGCACGCGCCGTGCGCGCCACTACTGAGGCGCGCCCCTACGACCCGGTGGGATCCCGCCAACGGGTGATCCCCTCCGTCGCGGCGCGCCGACGCCTGCGGCCCTGGCGCAGAGATCCCACGACGATCGGCCCCTCTCCGGACGCGGCGGGGGGCCGATCGGCGTCCGGACGCCGGCTAGTCGCGTCCGGTGAAGTAGGACAGCAGGCGGAGCATCTCCAGGTAGATCCACACCAGGCTGAGCACCAGCCCGAACGCGCAGTACCAGGCGAACTTCTCCGGGGCGCCCGAGCGGACGCCCTGCTCGATCGAGTCGAAGTCGAGCAGCAGGAAGAAGCAGCCGACGAGGATCGCGGCGACGCTGAAGATGTAGGCGAGCGGGCTGCTCGGGTCGCGGATGCCGATGCCGTCGTCGCCGCCGAACAGGTGGACGAGCGCGTTGACGATCATCAGCCCGATCAGGCCGAGGCCCGCCGCGACGACGAACCGGGAGAACCCGGGCGTGACGCGGACGATCCGCAGCGCGTAGACGGCCAGCGTCGCGCCGAACGCCAGCGCGGTGCCGATCACGGCCTGGAAGACCACGCCGTGGTAGAGGTCGTTGTAGACGTGGCTGATGATGCCGACCGCGACCCCGTAGACCGCGGCGAAGGCCAGCACCATCGGCGCGTTGGCCTTGCGGCCGAAGGTGATGAACGCCCAGATCCCGATCTCGGCGATGAGCGCGACGGCCAGCACCGCGGGGGCCAGGCGGGTGGGCACCAGCGTCCAGGCGAGCGCGGCGGTGATCACCAGCGTCAGCAGGGTCGACGCGCCGCGGACGACGACGTCGTCCATCGTCATCGGGCGTGTGGCCGCCGGCGGGGCCTGCGGCGGCGCCGGGGAGTACCCGTACTGCCCGTAGGCGGGCGCGCCGTAGCCGGGCGCGCCGTAGGCGGCACCCCCCGTGCGCTGCTCGAAGGCACGGCCCCGGAATGCCGGGTTCCTGCTCTCCATTGACGCCTCCAAGTCGGACGACCCGAGCACCAGTCTAAGCGGCGAATGGCGCTCGTCCACGCGATGCTCCCGGAACCTTCCCCTAACCGTGCCGGTGAACACGCGAAAGACCGGCCCAATTGATCTTCGCGTGCCGTTCGGAAGCCGTTCGGGAAGCGTTCGGAAGGAGCCCGGCCGGCGCTCCCCGGCGGGACGCCGGCCGGTCATCGGGTGCCCCTGGTCGGACTCGAACCGACACATAGGCTCTTTTAGGGAGCCTGCCTCTGCCATTGGGCTACAGGGGCGGCGCAATCATACCGGGATGCCCTTGGGCTCCCGGACGTGCAATATTCGACTCTGGGCGCATTCCCGCCGGTGAGCGGGCATGTGACCGGCAGAGGGCCGGAAACGGCCAGGTCATCGTGCAGCGCGTGATCTGGGGTGCGCGCGGGGCCGGACCGGAAATTGGCACGGTTCAACGGCTGATTACGGCGCGCCCTTCCACCAAGGTCGTTCCCGCCCGACCATCGCGATCACGACGAATAGCACATATTTCGTGCATACCGATACGTCCGCTCTCGCTGGCGAGGGCGCAGGCCGCGAGATAGAGCAGCCAGACCCGGGCGCGGCCGGTTCCGGCTAGTTCGGCGCAGTGTGACCAATGACGTTGAAGGTTCGCCGCCCATGCCCGAAGCGTCCGCGCGTGGTGCTCGCGGAGCGCGCCGACGGCCCGCACCTCCAGGCCCGCGTCCTCCAGTTCGCCGACGATCGCGCCGAGGGGGCGCAGTTCGCCGTCCTCGGGGAACATGTAGCTGGTGGTGAACGTCCGGCGGATCTGGTGCGGCCCCGGGCGGCGGACGGGCTGCTGCAGGACGAGCCGCCCTCCCGGCGCGAGCAGCCCGTGCAGCCGCGCCGTGTCACGCTCCAGCGACTCGATGCCCGCGATGCCGACGATCGCGTCGTAGGGGCCGGCGCCCGCCTCGGCGAGGTCGAAGCCGCGCGGCTGGAGGTCGGCGTCCGCCTCGTCCGCGAGCGCGCGCAGGTGGTCGGCCTGCTCGGCGGTGCGGGTCAGCGCGACCACCCGGGCGCCGTGCTCGGCGGCGGCGTACCGGGCGAACGCGCCCCAGCCGGCGTTCAGGTCCAGGACGCGGGCGCCGGTGAACAGCCCGAGCCGCTCCGCGAGCGCCCGGTGCGCGGCGCCGGTGGCCTCGCCGAGGTCGACGGCCTGGTCCCACAGCCCGGTGCCGTGCGCGAGCCCGTCCCCGAACAGCCGCCCGAAGAACGCCGCCGACTCGGTCAGCGGGGCGGTGCCGCGCCCGGACGCGAACTCCTCGGGCGGCGGCTTCGGCTCGGGGCCGACGGCGCCGAGCGTCACCGCCGTCCGGACGATGTCGCGCTTGTCGTCCCCGCTCAGCCTGATGGGCCGGTCGCCGCTGCGCATCACCTGCTGGACGGCGTCGAGCGCGGCGAACACGTCGCCCTCGATGTCCAGCTCACCGGCGACGTAGGCGCGGACGAGGCCCATCTCCCCCGGCTTCCACAGCAGCCTGCGCAGCGCCCGGCGGTGCCGGATCACGAACGCGGGCGCGCCGGGCGGCCCGGCGGCGCTGCCGTCCCACGCCCGCACCTGGATCGGCAGCTCGTGCTCGGCCTCGCGCCCCTCACCGAGCATGATCTTGGTGAGCAGCGGCGCCAGCCTGGAGGCGACTCCGTCCTTCATCCTCGGGAACGCCTCCTCGGGGGCAGGGGCCAGGGTGCTCTCGATGTTGCCTCAGCCGTCACGCGAGGCCGCGCCCGCCAAGGCACGGCCCGCGTCCCGGGCCGCCGGGCGGGGGACGTGGGCCGGTACTCAGCGAACGCGGCTAGACGTCGGTGCGCCTCCCGGCCGCCAGCTCGAACTCCTGGCGGGGACGTTCCAGCTCGCCCAGCGAGACGATCTCGCGCCGGAAGAACAGCGCGAGCGTCCAGTCGGCGGTGATCCGGAACTTACGGTTCACGGTCGGCATACGAGACAAATGGTATGTGCGGTGCATGAGCCAGGCCAGAATCCCGCGCAGTTTCACGCCGTAGACGTTCGCCACACCCTTGTGGAGGCCGAGACCGGCCACCGATCCGACGTAGGCGTGCCGGTAGGGTTTGCGCGGCTTGCCGCACACGTCCGCCGCGATGTTGTCGCCCAGCCGCTTGGCCTGCCGGACCGCGTGCTGGGCGTTCGGCGCGGTGAAGTCGCCGGTGTCGGTCAGGTCGGGCACGGCCGCGTTGTCGCCCGCCGCGTAGACGTGCTCCAGTCCCTCGACGGTCAGCTCGGCGGTCGCCTTGACACGGCCCTTGTCATCCAGGGGGAGGTCGCTGTCGCCGACGACCGGATGCGGCTTCACCCCGGCCGTCCAGACGAGCGTCCCGGCGTCGAACTCCTCGCCGTCGCTCAGCACGATGTGCCGGCCCTCCGCCGACTTCAGCAGCGTCTCCGTCTTGATCTCGATGCCCCGGCGGCGCAGCGCCTCGGCCGTCCAGCGGCCCATCTCGGGGCCGACCTCGGGCAGGATCCGGTCGGTGGCCTCGACCATCGTCCAGCGCATCTCCGAGGCGTCGATCGTCGGGTACCAGCGGCAGGCGTCCCGCGCCATGTCCTCCAGCTCCGCCAGCGCCTCGATCCCCGCGAACCCGGCGCCGACGAACACGAACGTCAGCGCCCGGCGGCGGACCTCCTCGTCGTCGGGGTTGGTGGCGGCGATGTCGAGCTGGTGCAGGACGTGGTTGCGCAGGAAGATCGCCTCCTCCACCGTCTTGAAGCCGATCCCGCACTCGGCGAGGCCGGGGATCGGCAGCGTCCGCGAGACCGAGCCGAGCGCCACCACCAGCGCGTCGTAGCCGATCCGCTGGTCGGGCGCGCCGGTGGCGTCCGCGCCCGCCGGGCGGACGGTCACCGTCCGCGTGGCGTGCTCGATCCGCGTCGCGAACCCGTTGACGATCCGGCAGCGGCGCAGGACCTTCCGCAGCGGCACCACGACGTGCCTCGGCTCCAGGTTCCCGGCGGCGGCCTCCGGCAGGAACGGCTGGTAGGTCATGTAGGACTGCGGGTCGATCACGGTCACCGCGACCTCGCCGCGGCGCATCCTCGATCTCAGCTTCCGCTGGAGGCGCAGGGCCGTGTACATGCCGACGTAGCCGCCGCCGATGATCACGATGTGCTGGACGCGGGCCGTGCTCTGCTCGGAAGGCATACCGGGACCGGTACCCCCATACCGGGCTCGATCACCCCGCCGCCGCACCTCAGCGGGCGCGGGACCCCTCCCGTCCGGGTCGGACGTTCATGACCATCAGGGCCGAACTTTTGCCGACATATCAACATCTCACCCGATGCACCACCAGAAGAGACCGACGGTGGGGACAGGGCCGGACGGGGGCGTCAAGCGGCCGGATGGGGCGGACCGCTCAGGGGTCGGTCCGCCCGGTCCGGCCGCTTGGCCCAGGCCCTGCCCCGCCGTCACCCGTTCTTGAGGCCCACCACCTGTTTGGGGGAGATGCCCGATGAAGCGCATCATCTGGGGAACGATCGCCACCGCCGCCACCGCCACCGCGCTGACCGGCTTCGCGGCGACGGCCAACGCCGGTCAGACCACCACCGGCCAGGCCGCCACCGGCCAGGCCACCACCGGACGCGCCGCGCCGCACTGCACCACGTCCAAGCTCAAGGCGTCGTTGTCGGACTTCGACGCCGGGGCCGGGCAGCGCTACCTCACGCTCGCCCTCACCAACATCTCCAAGAGCGCCTGCACCACGGGCGGCTGGTCGGGGCTCGGCCAGGCCGACGCCAAGGGCGCCATCCCCACCACGACCGTCCGCGAGGGGAAGGCCCACACGATCACGATCCCGGCCGGGCACAGCGCCTACGAGGTGCTGCACTGGGCGGCGGTCCCGGCCGACGACGAGACCGGCGACCCGTGCGAGCCCGTCCCGACCACCCTGCGCGTGATCCCGCCGAACGAGACCACGCGGCTGACCGCGCCGTGGAACTACGGCGCCGTCTGCCAGCACGGGAGCATCCGCCTGACGCCGCTCACCCTCACCCACCCGTAGGCCGCACGCGCGACCGGCCGCGCGCGATGGACCACGCGCGACCGCTACGCGTAGTCGCGGGCGCGGGTGAGGACGGCGTCCAGCATCTCCTCGGTGACCCGCCCGGTGAAGGTGTTCTGCTGGCTCGGGTGGTAGCAGCCCAGCAGCAGGACCGGATCCCGGCGGGGCACCGAGGACGGCGGTGCCAGCTCGACCTCCGCGCCGTGCCCGAACCTCGGACGCGGCCGGGGCAGCCCGTACCCCGCCTGCCGGAGCGCGGGCCACACCGCCTGCCACGCGAACCCGCCCAGGCAGACGACGCACCGCACGCTCGGCGCGACCTCGGCGACCTCGCGGGCCAGCCACGGCAGGCACGTCGTCCGCTCCAGCGGGGTCGGCTTGTTGTCGGGCGGCGCGCAGCGGACGGCCGCCGCCACCCTGGTGTCGATCAGCCGCTGGCCGTCGGCCGCGTGGACGCTGGTCGGGAGGGCCGCGAGCCCCACCCGGTGCAGCGAGGCGAACAGCCAGTCGCCCGACCGGTCTCCGGTGAAGATCCGCCCGGTGCGGTTGCCGCCGTGCGCGGCGGGCGCCAGGCCCACGATCATGACCCGGGGCTCGGCCGCGCCCCATCCGGGGATGGGCCGGCCCCAGTACTCCTCGTCCGCGAAGGCCCTGCGCCGCTCCACCGCGACCCGCTCGCGCCACTCCACGAGCCGGTCGCACGCGCGGCACACCGACTGCCGGGCGCACAGCTCGTCCAGACCGGGGGACTTCGCGGCCAGTTCGATCACCTCGGCGGCGTCGTGCGCCACCGGTGTGCCGGGGGTGGCCGGGTCGCCCGGCCACCCGGATCCGGGGGGTACGAAGGGAGCGTTCGCCATACCGCTCATCGTCCCACCCCGGGGGGCAAGTGGCGCGGAGTGGCCGCGCTCTCTGCGCCGGGGGCTCGGCTCGATACGATGCGTTGGCCGGTCGGGGAGGCGGGTGTCCGGCACCCCATTCGCGAAGCGGAGGCTGCCTTGTCGCAACCGGGCTGGTATCCCGACCCCTATGGAACCGGCAGTCTGCGCTGGTGGGACGGCCAGGTGTGGACCGAGCGCCTCAACCCCGAGCCGCCGGGCCCGCCCCGTACGCGGCGCCCCGAGCGGTCCCGCCGGCGGGCGGAGGAGCGGCGCGAACAGGAGCCGTACTACAGCGCGCCCTTAGGGCAACGCAACGACTGGGGCAGGCAGCCCGCCGTCCAGGCCGTGGACGTGAACGTGCGCGGCCTGCGCCTGCACGCCGACGACGAACTCCTCTCCTACGGGACGGCCGTCCTCGGCTGGCCGCGGGTGGAGTGGGTCGCGTACTGGGCGGCGGAGGTCGCGTCCGGTTATGGCCAGCAGACGACCACCCAATGGGTGTTCCAGGCGGGCCGTTTCCCGTTCCACGGCGGGCCGCGCGTCGAGGTCGTCATCGAGCCGGACGCCATGCCCGGCCGCCCGCTCGGCCCCGAGGGCGAGCCCGAGCGGATCTGGGGGCGGCTCATCGAGCTGTGCCAGGTCCAGGCCGAGCAGCGGCTGGTGTCCGAGCTGGCCGGACGCGTGCGCGCGGGCGAGTCGATCGACGTGGCGCAGGGGCTGACCGTCCACCCGGGCGGCGTGCGCGGCAACCGGGTGTCGCTGAGCTGGACGGCGATCTCCAGCGCCACCGTGGACGGCGGCCGGGTCTGGATCCACCAGTCCAGCAGCGCGGCGCCCGTCCTCTACGTGCCGCAGCAGAACCCCAACGCCGTGCTGATCCCGGCGCTGCTGGCCCAGTTCAAGCAGTAGCGGTCGAGCGGTAGCCGCCCTCCCTCACAGGAGGGACCAGGCGATGCCGTCCAGGATGTCGTGCTCGCTCACCACGACCGCTCCGAAGCCGTACTCCCGCATGATGCGGTCGAGGATGAGCGCGCCCGCGCCGATCACGTCCACCCGGCCGGGGTGCATGACGCCGAACTCCGCCCGCTCGGCGCGGGTCGCGTGCAGCAGCCGCCGCGTCACCTCGTGGACCCGGTCGGCGGTGATGCGGGACAGGTGGATCCTCGCCGGGTCGTACTCCGGCAGGTCGAGCGCGATCCCGGCGACCGTCGTGACCGATCCGGCGAGGCCCACCAGCGTGCGCGCCTCGTCGACCGGCACCACCTCGCGGACCCGGTCGAGCGCCGCGTCGATGTCGGCGACCGCGTCCGCGATGTGCTCGGGCGAGGGCGGGTCGCCGTCCCTCAGGTGCCGCTCGGTCATCCGCACGCAGCCGATGTCGACCGAGCGGGCCGCGTCGGCCGAGGAGCTGCCGAGCACGAACTCGGTCGAGCCGCCGCCGATGTCCACCACCAGGTAGGGACGGGCGGGACGCAGCCCCGCCAGCTCCCGCGTCGCGCCCGCGAACGACAGCGCGGCCTCCTCGTCGCCGCTGATCACCTCGGGGACGACGCCGAAGATCTCGACGACGCCGTCGACGAACTCCGACCGGTTGGCGGCGTCGCGGGTGGCGCTGGTCGCGACCACCCGGGTCTTCAGCGGCCCCTGGCCCGCCGCGGCGCCGTGCCGCTCGATCAGCTCGGCGTAGCCGCGCATCGCGGTGAAGGTCCGCTCCAGCGCCGCGGGCGCGAGCCGTCCCGTGCGGTCGACGCCCTCCCCCAGCCGGACGATCTCCATCCGGCGCTCGACGTCGGTGAGGGCCCCGCCGTCCGCGCCCGGGGCGATGTCGGCGATCAGGAGCCGGACCGAGTTGGTCCCGCAGTCGATGGCGGCGACGCGCGTCACCGGCCCTCCTCCTCGGCGCGGTCGGCGGGGACGCACGAGCCCGAGCGCCACCAGCCGGGCAGCGCGTCCAGCGCCTCCCGGCCGAACGGGTTCACGCCCGGGACGGCCAGCTCGTGGGCGATGAGGGCGTGCAGGCACTTCACCCGCTCCGGCATCCCGCCCGCGCTCTGCATGCCCTCGGGCAGCGGCTCGATGCCGTCCTCGCGGGCGGCGTCGCCGCGGCGGCGCAGGTAGTCCTCGTGCGCGGCGGTGTAGGCACGCTGCAGCGCCGGATCACCGGCGAGCCTCGCCTGCATCTCGCGCATCATCCCGCCGCCCTCCAGCGTCCCGATGGCCGAGGCGGCCTTCGGGCACGTCAGATAGAACAGCGTGGGGAACGGGGTGCCGTCCGGAAGGCGCGGCGCCGTCTCGACCACGGCGGGCCGCCCGCACGGGCACCGGTAGGCGACCCGCCGGATCCCGCGCGGCTCCCTCCCGAGCTGCGCCGCGACCGCCGCGACGTCCTCCCCCGCCACCTGGTCCCGCTCGGCTACCTGGTCCTGCTTATAGGAGCGTTCCTCAACCATCCCGTGTCCCCACCCGCGGACCTCACGACCCCTGACCACCCGCGCGCCGGGCTCAGCGGGGGCGGTCGGCGGCCTCCACCGACCGCCACAGTGTCTCGTACCATGGCGGCTTGCTCGGCGGCCGGCCCTTGCGGGCCTCCTGTTCGCCCTCGCCGCCGCCCCCCAGGACGGTGTAGCACTTCACGTCCGGGCGGCAGTAGTGGAGCCTGCGCGTCGCCTCCCGCTCAATGTACGACTTATCACCCAGTTGTTGCTTGCGTTGCGCCAGTTCGTCCACCTGGCGGCGGGCGACGCTCTCCTTGTGCTGGAGATCGGCGATCTCCTTGCGCTGGGCGATGTACTCGCGCACCGGGTAGGCGAGGCTCAGCGCGATCGCGCACACGACGACCGCGAGGATCGCGGCGCGGCTGGTCAGCGCCGGGTTGCCGCGCCGTCCCCGGTCGCCGTCGGGCTCGTCGCGGGCGGCCCGGGAGCGGGCCCTGTCGTCCTGCGCCATGGCGTGTCCCCTCTGCCTGGACGAGTCTGCTCTGCCTGGACGAGTCTGCCTGGACGGGATCGGTCGCGGGGGTTCCTCGCGGGCGGCCGCGGAGGGGCCCGGCGCCGCGCGGCGCCGGGCCCGCCCGGGTCAGCCCTGCCGGTCGAACCGGGGGAACGCGGCGGCGCCGGCGTAGCGGGCCGCGTCGCCCAGCAGCTCCTCGATGCGCAGGAGCTGGTTGTACTTGGCGACGCGCTCGCTGCGGGCCGGGGCGCCGGTCTTGATCTGGCCGCAGTTGGTCGCGACGGCGAGGTCGGCGATCGTGGTGTCCTCGGTCTCGCCGGACCGGTGGCTCATCATGCAGCGGTAGCCGCTGGTCTGCGCCAGCGTCACCGCGTCGAGGGTCTCGCTGAGCGTGCCGATCTGGTTGATCTTGACCAGCAGCGCGTTGCCGGCGCCCTCGGCGATGCCGCGGGCGAGCCGCTCGGGGTTGGTGACGAAGACGTCGTCGCCGACGAGCTGGACGCGGTCGCCGAGCGCGGCGGTGAGGCCGGACCAGCCGGTCCAGTCCTCCTCGTCGAGCGGGTCCTCGATGGAGACCAGCGGGTACTCGGTGACCAGCTCGGCGTAGTAGGCGGCCATGTCGTCGGCGGACCGCTCGGCGCCCTCGTAGGTGTAGCGGCCGTCGGCGTGGAACTCGCTGGCGGCGACGTCCAGGGCGAGCGCGACGTCGCGGCCGGGGGTGAAGCCGGCCTTGCGGATCGCCTCCAGGATCAGGTCGAGGGCGTCGCGGTTGCTCGGCAGGTCGGGGGCGAAGCCGCCCTCGTCGCCGAGGCCGGTCGCGAGGCCCCGCGACTTCAGCACCGACTTCAGCGCGTGGTAGGTCTCGGCGCCCCAGCGCACCGCCTCGGAGAAGGTGGCCGCGCCGATCGGCGCGATCATGAACTCCTGGACGTCGACGTTGGTGTCGGCGTGCGCGCCGCCGTTCAGGATGTTCATCATCGGGACGGGCAGCACGTGCGCGTTCGGCCCGCCGACGTAGCGGAACAGCGGCAGCCCGGCGGACTCGGCGGCGGCCTTGGCCACCGCGAGGCTGACGCCGAGGAGGGCGTTGGCGCCGAGCGCGGACTTGTCGGGGGTGCCGTCCAGGTCGATGAGGAGCTGGTCGACCAGGCGCTGGTCGGAGGCGGGGTAGCCGACGAGCTTGTCGTCGATGGTCTCGGTGACGGCGCGGACGGCGTTCCGCACGCCCTTGCCGCCGTAGCGCTCACCGCCGTCGCGCAGCTCCACGGCCTCGAACTGTCCGGTGGACGCGCCGCTCGGCACGGCGGCGGACGCCTCGGTGCCGTCGGCGAGCAGCACCTCGACCTCGACGGTCGGGTTCCCGCGGGAGTCAAGGATCTCCCGGGCGATTACGGCCTCGATCGACGACACGGCATCTCCTTGATCTTGCGAATGGATTGGTGCGGTCACAGAGCCTATCCGGCGCCGTCCCGCGCGACCCAACTGGCTCGCCGCTCACAAATCCGGCCCTTGTTACGAAACCGATCTGCGCAACCGACTTGACGAAGTGATTGCCAACCTTATCTACTGTCCACGTCAAACAGACTTGATAAGTAGGGAAACATGACAATGCATCGCGGACTCCGCTGGCGTGTCGCCACAGTGGCTCTGACCGTCCTCACTGGAGCGGGTGCGCTCGGTGCCTGCGGTGGCGACGACGACGACGGCGGCTCCGGATCGTCCCCCCAGCTCAAGCTCGGCTACTTCCCGAACATCACCCACGCCACCGCGCTCGTGGGCGTGCAGAAGGGGATCTTCGCCAAGCACCTCGGCACCGCGCCCAAGACGGCGACGTTCAACGCGGGGCCGGCCGCCGTCGAGGCGCTGTTCTCCGGCGCGGTCGACGCGACCTTCGTCGGCCCCAACCCGTCCATCAACGCGTGGGCGAAGTCACACGGGAAAGCGGTTCACATCATCTCCGGCGCCGCTTCGGGCGGTGTCTCGCTCGTCGTGAAACCCGGTATCAACGGCGTCCAGGATCTCAAGGGAAAGAAGATCGCCACGCCGCAACTCGGGAACACACAGGACGTCGCGATCCGCTACTGGCTCAAGAAGAACGGCCTCACGGCGAACAAGGACGGCAGCGGTGACGTGAAGGTCGTCCCGCAGGACAACGCGCAGACGCTCCAGACGTTCGCGCAGGGCAACATCGACGGCGCGTGGGTCCCCGAGCCCTACGCCTCGCGGCTGATCCTGGAGAGCAAGGGCAAGCGGCTGCTGGACGAGAAGACCCTCTGGCCCGGCGGCAAGTTCGTGATCACCAACCTGCTGGTGAGCCAGAAGTTCGAGAAGGCCCACCCCGACCAGGTCAAGAAGCTGCTCCAGGGCGTGGTGGAGAGCACCGACTACATCAACCAGCACCCGGCCGAGGCCAAGACCGCCGTCAACGATGCGCTGACCAAGCTCAGCGGCAAGCCGCTCAAGCCCGCCGTGCTGGACTCGGCGTTCAAGGAGATCCAGTTCACCACCGACCCGGTCGCGACCTCGCTGGTGCAGGGCGCCCAGCACGCCGAGGAGATCGGGCTGCTGGAGAAGACCGACCTGAACGGGATCTACGACCTCGGCCCCCTCAACGACGTGCTCAAGGCGAGCGGGAAGGCACAGGTCAGCGACAAATGACCGCGGCGGCCACGGCGGTCCGGCTCAGCGACGTCTCCAAGGCGTTCGGCACGGGCGGATCCTCCCTCCTCGCACTGGACCAGGTCTCCCTCGACGTGGCGCCCGGTGAGTTCGTGTGCCTGCTCGGCGCCTCCGGGTGCGGCAAGAGCACGCTGCTCAACCTGGTCGCCGACCTCGACCGGCCGAGCGCCGGGACGATCGACAAGAACGGCGCGCGGGTCGCGCTGATGTTCCAGGAGCCGGCGCTGTTCCCGTGGCTGACCGTGACGGGGAACCTGGAGCTGGCGCTGAAGATGCGGGGCGTCCCGCGCGAGGACCGCCGTGGCCGTGCCGCCGAGCTGCTCGACTCGGTGCACCTCGGCGGGTTCGCCAAGAAGCGTCCGCACCAGCTGTCGGGCGGCATGCGCCAGCGGGTCGCGCTCGCCCGCGCGCTGGCGCTGACGATCGAGGAGAACAAGAACGAGGACAGCGTCCCGGGCGGCACCGTCCTGCTGATGGACGAGCCGTTCGGCGCCCTCGACGCCATGACCCGCGACCTGCTGCACGACGAGATCGAGCGCATCTGGCGGACGCGCGGGCTGACCGTGCTGTTCGTGACCCACAACGTGCGGGAGGCGGTGCGGCTGGGCGACCGGGTCGTGCTGCTCAGCAGCCGCCCAGGCCGGGTCGTGGAGGAGTTCCCCGTGCCGATGGAACGTCCGAGGCGGATCGACGCGGCCGACGTGGCGACGCTCGCCGCGACCATCACCGACCGGCTGCGCGAGGAGGTTGGCCGCCATGGCGCATGACGTGCGGACGTCGGGCAGCGCCCTCGACCGCGAGATGGCGGGCCTGGACGCGCTGGAGCTCGGCGGCGGCGGGGCGCCGCGCCGCGCCCTGCAGCGGGCCTGGTCCGCGATCTGGCCGATGGGGGCCGCCGCCCTGATCGGGCTGCTGGCCTGGCAGATCGTGGTGTGGAGCGGCTGGAAGGAGCCGTGGGTCCTGCCCGGCCCGAAGGACACGCTGCCGGTGTTCAAGGACCAGGTCACCAGCTCCCGGTTCTGGGAGGCGGCGGCGCTGACCATGCGGCGCGCGGTCGTCGGGTTCGCGGTCGCGGTCGCGATCGGCGTGCTGGTCGGCGCGATGGTGTCGCAGTCGCGGATCCTGCGCCGCGCGTTCGGGTCGCTGATCACCGGGCTCCAGACGATGCCGTCGATCGCGTGGTTCCCGCTCGCGATCCTGCTGTTCCAGCTCAGCGAGAGCGCGATCCTGTTCGTGGTGGTGCTCGGCGCGGCGCCCTCCATCGCCAACGGGCTGATCGCGGGCGTCGACTACACGCCGCCGATCCTGCTGCGCGCGGGCAAGGTGATGGGGCTGCGCGGGGTGAACCTGTACCGGCACCTGATCATGCCCGCGTCGCTGCCGTCGTTCGTGGCGGGGCTCAAGCAGGGCTGGGCGTTCGCGTGGCGCAGCCTGATGGCGGGCGAGCTGCTGGTCATCATCGGCGACACCACCTCGCTGGGCGTGCTGCTGTCGCAGGCCAGGGAGCTGAACAACACCGCCGACATGATCTCCTACATGATCGTCATCCTGGTCATCGGGATCGTGATCGACCAGCTCTTCGGCGTGGTGGACCGGTCGATCCGGACCCGCTGGGGCCTCGACCAGGACTGAGCGGTCCCGGCCCGCCATCTGACATCCGAACATCTGACACCCGACCCCAGAGACCCGGGGCCCGGGCCCTGAGCCCCCAGGGCCCGAGCCCCGGTTCCCGTTACCGGACGATCTTTTTACCCGCCGCCCACGGTCCCGTTTGCCCTGTTCTGGCAAGGAAGAACGGGTAGTGCCCCGTACCGTGGGAGGTCGTCATCCGTGTCCGGTCTCGCCCGTCCCCCGGGAACCTGACCCGCTGGCTCTGGCGGGTCGCGCTCCGGCACCCGGAGATCCGGGTGCGGGTGACGGTGTCGGCGGTCCTGGCGGCGCTGGTGCTGTCCACCGCGCTGTACGTGGTGCTGCTGGTGCTGCTCAGGCGGCAGGCCGCCGACGACCAGGAGCGGGACCTCGCCCGGGAGGGCCGCCGGGTCGTCACGGAGATCCACTCCGGGACGCTCGGCCCGCGCGTCAACAGCCCCGACGGCGGCCTCCAGCAGGTCCAGGACGGGCAGGGGCGGATCGTCTCGGCCACCGCCGCGATGGAGGGGCGGCCGCCCCTCCGGTTCCCGCCGCCCTCCTCCGGCGATACCCGCAGCGACGGGCGCACCTGCTCGGTGGACGCCCCGCGCGGCCGGTGCTTCCAGATCGTCGTGTACCGGGCCGGGGTGGGCCAGGGGCAGCGGCTCGTCTACACGCTCGCACCCGAGCCGGGGCTGCTGCCGCGCCCGCTGATGGCGGGGCTGCTGGCGCTCGGCATCCCGGCGATCTCCGGCCTCGCCGGCTACCTGACCTGGCTGTCGGCGAGCCGGACGCTGCGCCCGGTGGACGCGATCCGCCGGGAGCTGGACGAGATCACCGCGACCGACCTGGAGCGCCGGGTGCCGGTGCCGCCCCGCCGCGACGAGGTGGCGCTGCTCGCCCGCAGCGTCAACGCGACCCTGGACCGGCTGGAGCAGGCCGTCGCGCGGCAGCGGGCGTTCGTCTCCGACGTGTCCCACGAGCTGCGCAGCCCGCTGACCGGGCTGCGGACGGAGCTGGAGCTGGCCCTCGCCGACCCGGACGCCACCGACCTGCCCGAGACCCTCCAGGCGATCCTCAGCAACACCGACCGGGTCACGGCGGTGGTGGACGACCTGCTGGCGCTCGCGCGGCTGGAGGCCGACCGCGACTTCACCCGCGAGGTCGTCGATCTGACCGAGCTGGTGGACCAGGAGGTGCTGCGCCGCCCCCGCCGCGCCCAGGTGACCGTGCTGTCGGAGGGGCCGGTGCGGGTGAACGGCGGGCGCAGCGAGCTGGCGCGGCTGCTGACCAACCTGATCGACAACGCCGACCGGCACGCGGAGCGCGCGGTGACGGTGATCGTCGGCATCGTGCTGCCCGCGACCGCGCTGGTCGAGGTGATCGACGACGGCATCGGGATCGCGCCCGAGGACCGCGACCGGGTGTTCGAGCGCTTCACCCGCCTCGCGGAGGGGCGGCACCGGGACGCGGGCGGCACGGGCCTCGGCCTCGCGATCTCGCTGGACATCGCCGAGGCGCACGGCGGCACGCTCGTCCTGACCGACCGCGCGGACGGGGTGCGCGGGGCGCGCTTCGTGCTCCGCCTGCCCGCCCTGCCGCCCGGCTGAGCCTCAGTCGAGGCCGAGGTCGTCGCGCAGGCGGCGGCGCTCGTCCTCCAGCAGCTCGATCCGGCCGGACAGCTCCTCGCGGGCCGCGAGGTTCTGGCCCGCGTCGACGAAGTCGCCCGCGTCCTCGGTCGGCTGGGGCAGCTCGGCGCGCAGCCGGTCGAGGTCCGCCTCGACCACGCGCAACCGGTCCCGCTTGTCGGCCTCGCTCATCGTGCTCCCTAGATCCGGATGACGGTCGCGCCGTGGCGGGCGGGGCCGGCGCGATCGTCGGCGAGCGCGCCGGGCGCCGCGTGCAGCGGCACCTCCCGCTCGACCGCGACCCGCAACCCGCCCGAGTCTACGAGGGCCGAGACGCGCTCCAGCAGCGCGGCGGTCGGCGTGCCGTCGAGGTTGACGCCGCGGATCCGCCGGGCCGCCATCGCGTCCGGGTTCACCGCCCAGGTGGTGCCCGCGTAGGCCCCGCCCGGACGCAGCAGCCGCACGAGCGCCTCCGCCCCCGCGGTGTCGCTGACCAGGTCGATGACGGTGTCGAGGCCGCCGGGATGCGCGGCGAGCACCTGGTCGGTGAACACCCCCGCCGCCGGGTCGACGGTCGCGGCCGCGCCGAGCCCGCGGATCTCCCCGGCCATCGCGCGCCGGGCGGTGGCGACCACCTTCGCCCCGGACGCGGCGGCGAGCTGCACCACGGCCCGGCCGACGCCGGTCGTCGCCCCGGCCACGAGGACGGCCTGCCCGGCCGTCACCCTGGCGGCCTCGACCAGCTCCAGCGCGGTCATGCAGGCGGTCGGCACCGCCGCCGCGTCGCTGTAGAGCAGGCGGTCCGGGATCCGCCCGACCGGGCCGTGCTGGTCGACGACGGCGTACTCGGCGTAGGTGCCGAGGCCGCGCGCGACGTCGGACAGGCACCCGTAGACCTGCTCGCCGTGCCGCAGCCGGGTGACGCCCTCCCCGACGTCCTCGACGACGCCCGCGCCGTCCCGGCCGAGGACGAGCGGGAACGCCGCGTCCACCGAGTCCTTGAGCGCGCCCTCGGCGATCCTCCAGTCCAGCGTGTTCACCCCGGCCGCGATCACCTTCACCAGCAGCTGGCCCGGCCCGGGCTCCGGCCGCGGCACGTTCGCCAGCACGGGTGTCGCGCCGTACTCCGGCACGGCGATGGCTCGCATGGCTTCCCCCGATCGATCACTGCGAGGGCGCCGGCCCCCGCGAGTCGATCTACCCGAAGGCTTGCCGATCACACGGCCGAGGCAGGGAAAGAGCAGGTCAGCGCGGGAACCCGGGCGGGAAGGTGATCGGCGGCACCGGCACCTGCTGGTCGCCGCCGCCTCCACCTCCGCCGTCGCCGCCCCCGCCGCGCGGCGGGCGGCGCTTGGAGCCCTTGCTGAGGCGCAGCGTGATCGTGTCGCCGGGCTCGGCGGTGCGCGCGCCCGGCTCCATCTCGGCGACGGTGCCCTTCGGGTACCTCCCCGACTCGACGGGGGCCCCGACGCGCGCCCTGAACCCGGCGGCGCGCAGCCTCGCGACGGCCTGCGCCGGCCTCAGCCCGCGCACGTCCGGCACCTTCGCCTTGTCCTCACCCGAGCCCTTGCTGAAGAAGTGCGAGGGCGGGCGGTGGAACGGCTCGGCGGGCGTGTCCGCCAGGGCGCCGAGCATGCTCTCCTGCCAGATCGGCGCGGGGATCGTCGCGCCGAACACCGCCCCGTAGCACTCGCCGTCCATGCACAGGTTCTCCATGGGGTAGCGGTAGCCGCCGCGCGGGTCCCCGACCCACACGGCCGACGCCAGCTCGGGCGTGTACCCGGCGAACCAGGCGGCGGAGAAGTTGTCGACGGTGCCGGTCTTCCCGGCGGCGGGGCGGCCGAGCCCGAGCCCCTTGGCCGTGCCCTTGGTCAGCACGCCGCTGAGGACGTAGTTCACGGCGTCCGCCACGTCCTTGTCGATCGCCTGCTCGCACCCCGCCCCGGGCACCTTGATCTGGTGCCCGGACGCGTCGGTGACCCGGCGGATCGCGATCGGCGAGCAGTACCGGCCGCGCGCGCCGAACGCCGCGTAGGCCGCGGCGAGCCGCACCGGGGAGACGGGGTTGAACCCGAGCGTGAACGAGGGGTACTGCTCCAGCGGCTCGCCGCTGGCCTGCCGCATCCCGAGCTTCTCGGCCATCTTGACCGTCTGGCACAGCCCGACCTTCTTCTCCAGCGCGAGGAAGAAGGTGTTGACCGAGTGGTGCGTCCCGGTGACGAGGCTGAAGCTCTTGCCGCCCTCGCCGTCGGCGGCGTTGCGCAGCGGGGTGCCGGGGTCGCCGCGGCTGCGGCCCTTGCAGTCGCGGTAGCCGACGGCGGTGTAGGAGCGCGGCGCCATCAGCCGCGTCCCGAACGGCATGCCCTCGTCCAGCGCGGCGGCCAGCGTGAACGCCTTGAACGTCGATCCGGCCTGCATGCCGATGCTGGAGCCGTGGCTGGCGTCGGCGGCGAAGTTGATCCAGGTCTTGCCGCGTTCCCGGTCGGGCCCGAGCCTGCGGTCCACGACCATCGCCTTGATCTCGCCGGTGCCGGGTTCGACCATCGCCTCGGCGGCGGCCTTGTGCGCGGAGTTCCTGCGCGGGACGTGCCCGTCCACGGCCCGCTGCGCGGCCCGCTGCGCGCGCCGGTCCAGCGTCGTGCGGATGGTGAGGCCGCCCCGTTTGAGCAGCTTCTCCCGTTCCTGCGGCGTCTTCCCGAACACCGGGCTGGTGAGGATCTCCCGCTGCACGTAGTCGCAGAAGAACGGCGCCTCGCTCGTGACGCAGCCGCTCCTGGCGTCCTGGACGCGCAGCGCGATCGGCTGCCGGGCGGTCGCCTCCGCCGTCGCGGAGTCGATCCAGCCGAGCTCGGCCATCCGCCGCAGCACGGTGTCGCGGCGCTCGCGGGCCATGCCCGGATGGTGGACGGGGTCGTAGGCGTAGGGGTAGCGGATCACCCCGGCCAGCAGCGCGGCCTCGGCGAGGTCCAGCTTGGACGCGGGCTTGGAGAAGTAGTGCCGGGACGCGGCCTCGATGCCGTACGCGCCGTCGCCGTAGTAGGCGATGTTGAGGTAGCGGCGGAGGATCTCGTCCTTGGGGTAGCGCTTCTCCAGCGCCACCGCGTACCGCAGCTCGCGGATCTTGCGGGCGGGCGAGATCTCCTTGGCGGCGCGCTGCTCGGCCCGGGAGTCGGCGGTGGTCAGCAGCAGGTTCTTGACGTACTGCTGGGTGATGCCCGAGCCGCCCTGCGTCACCTTGCCGCTGCTCAGGTTGCTCGCCAGCGCCCGCAGCGTGCCCTGGGAGTCGATCGCGCCGTGCTCGTAGAAGCGGCTGTCCTCGATCGCGAGGACGGCGCGCCGCGCGATCGGCGCGATGCCCTTGAGCGGGACGTCCACCCGGTTCTGGTAGAAGAACGTCGCGATCGGGGTGCCGTCGGCGGCGAGGATCCTGGAGCGCTGCGGCACGCCGGAGGTGCTCAGCCCCTCCGGCTCGCTCCCGAACCAGTGCGCCGCGTCGCGGGTGCCGACCCCGGCGGTGCAGGCGGTGGGCAGGATCATCAGCGCGACCAGCACGCCCGACAGCCCGCCGAGCGCGCCCAGCCCGCGGATCGCGCGGGCCTTCTCGGCGCGCGTGGTGGACGCGGCGAACACCCGCCGCGGGCGGCGTCCCGGGGTGGGGAGCGGGCCCCGGCCGCCACTTCCTGCCTTGATCGGCACGCGCTCAGGGTAGACGGGCGACACCCGCCGGACCACCCCATCGAAGATTCTTCGGGCGATATCCCCCGACGCCCGGGAACCCGCCGGCGCGCGCCGATGCCGCGGGACCCCCGGTTCAGGCGTCCCGGCCGCGCCGCTCCCAGACTCTGACACGATCGCGGAATACCCGCGAAACCGCGCGCAACTCCGCTTCGGGATCAAGGCCCTGCTCACCGGCCTCCCGGACGAGCGCGAAAAGCCTTACGCCGAGGTCGCTCCCGGCGTCCGGGCCGTTCCCCGCACCGCTCTCCGCACCGTTTTCCGGGCCGTTCCCCGAGGTCAGGGCGCCGTTCGCGGCAGGGGCGAGGTCGCCGGGGGCGCCCATCCGCCGGGCCCGGCGCTGGAGTTGCGCCGCCAGCGACAGCGCGGGCTGGCCCATCGGCACGCCGTCCAGCGCGGACGCCTCGTCGCCGCTCTTGGCCGCCCGCTCGGCCGCCTTGATCTGCTCCCAGTTGGCGTCGACCTCGTCGGCGCCGGAGACCGACACGTCCGCGAACACGTGCGGATGCCGCCGGACGAGCTTGTCGACGATCCCGCCCGCGACGTCGTCCACGGTGAACGCGGTCTCGTCGGCGCGCTCGGAGGCCACCACCGAGTGGAACGCGACCTGGAGCAGCACGTCGCCGAGCTCCTCCCGCAGCGCCCCGAGGTCACCCGACTCGATCGTGTCGAGGACCTCGTAGGCCTCCTCCAGCAGGTACGGCGCGAGGGTCTCGTGCGTCTGCTCCCGGTCCCACGGGCACTCGCGGCGCAGCGTCTCCATCACCGCGACGAGGTCGAGCAGCCGCGCGCCGGGCAGGTCGTAGGACCCGTGCAGCACCTCGACGTCCAGCGGGTCGTTCAGGACGAGCGTGCCGACCTCGCGCATCAGCGCCTCGTCGCCCTCGGGCGCCGCGACCCACACGACCTCCTCCCGGCGCGCCGCCGCGACCAGGTCGCGCGCGTCGGGGGCCGCCACCTCCTCCGGGGCGATCCCGGCGTCGCGCAGGTACGGCAGCAGCGGATGCCCGGCCCGCACCCGCACCCGCGCGGCCGACCGGAGGGCCTCCCACGCCTTCCACGTCAGCAGGCCGGGCGCCACGCGGTGCGTGGTGGCGAGCAGGGTCAGGCTCATGAGCGGTCGAGGCCCGACTCGGGGCTGGACAGCCGGTAGGCGACCTGGCCGACGTTGCCGCGCAGCGGGTCGAACGTCCCGTACCGGGGGTTGACCTCGATGTGCAGGCGGCCCGCGGTGCCGCGGATGAGCTGGGTGTAGCGCTGGCCCGCCTGCATCGTCGCGGGGCTCTGCGGGTTGCCGTCGGCGCCGAACCGCTCCAGCACCAGCCGCTTGGTCGCGACGTAGCGGGCCAGGTCGCGCGTCCGGTCGCGGGGCA
The DNA here is from genome assembly GCF_009733595.1 of Actinomadura litoris. GTDB lineage: Bacteria > Actinomycetota > Actinomycetes > Streptosporangiales > Streptosporangiaceae > Spirillospora > Spirillospora litoris. The sequence goes on from NZ_WOFH01000009.1 coordinate 332,272, forward strand.
GCCCGCTCGCCAGCGTGATCGAGGCGGCGCCGCCCGGCTGCTGGTTCATCTCGCGCAGGACGTCGTCGGTGCGGCCGTCGGGCACCGACACCCCCTGCTCCTTCGCCAGCTTGTCGGCGACCTGGAAGTTCACCAGCAGCGTCAGCGCCATGCGCAGGTCGGACTCGCCCGCCTCGGTGCCGAGCTGGTCGCCCTGGCCCGCGGCGCCGGCGCGGATCCGGTTGGCGACCGCGTCGTTCTTGAACTGCCCGCGCCAGTCGCGGACGGTCTGGCTGAGGGAGGTGACCGTGATGCGGTCCTCACCCACGATGGCGGCGGTACCGGGCTTCGGCGCGTCGCCGCACCCGGCCAGCGCGCCGGCCGCCACCAGGGCGGCCGCCGCGATCTTCACGGACCTACCGGACACGGGACCCCATCTCGTCGTTGATCATTTCAGGACCGCGCCAGCCTATGCGCGGACCGGTTCGAGGAACAGGGCCTCGACCAGGTCCGTCGCCCAGCGCAGCAGCTCCTGGTCGCGCAGCGGGCGGCCGCCGAGCGGCGCGGTCTTCGGCGCCGGCACGAGCAGGGTGTCGGTCGCCGGTTTGAGGATGCTCTTCGGGTACAGCCGCTGCAACCTGACCTGCTTGGAGTCCGGCAGCGACACGGGCGAGAACTTCACGAAGTTCCCCTGGAGCGTGACGTCGGTCAGCCCCGCGGCGCGCGCCCTGGCCCGGAACCGCGCGACCTCCAGCAGGTTCAGCACCGGGACGGGCAGCGGCCCGAACCGGTCCTTCAGCTCCTCGTGCACGGGCTCGATCTCGTCCTCGGACGTGATCGCCGCGATCCGGCGGTAGGCGTCCAGCCGGAGCCGCTCCCCCGGCACGTACTCGTGCGGCAGGTGCGCGTCGACGGGCAGCTCGACCTTGGTCTCGACGGCCTGCGGCTCGCCGCCGCCCTCCTTCAGGTCCCGGACGGCCTCCCCGACCATCCGGACGTACAGGTCGAACCCGACGCCCGCGACGTGCCCGGACTGCTCGGCGCCGAGGATGTTGCCCGCGCCCCGGATCTCCAGGTCCTTCATCGCGACGTACATGCCCGCGCCGACCTCGGTGTGCTGCGCCAGCGTCGCGAGGCGCTCGTGCGCGGTCTCGGTCAGCGGCTGCTCGGGCTGGTAGAGGAAGTAGGAGTAGGCCCGCTCCCGGCCGCGCCCGACGCGTCCGCGCAGCTGGTGGAGCTGCGACAGCCCGTACATGTCGGCGCGATCGACGATCAGCGTGTTGGCGTTCGGGACGTCCAGCCCCGACTCCACGATCGTGGTCGCGACCAGGACGTCGTAGTTCTTCTCCCAGAAGTCGACCATGACGCGTTCCAGCTCGTGCTCGTTCATCTGCCCGTGCGCGATGCCGACCCGCGCCTCCGGGACGAGCCTGGCCAGGTTCGCCGCGACCTTGTTGATCGAGCGGACCCGGTTGTGCACGAAGAACACCTGGCCCTCGCGCAGCAGCTCGCGCCGGATCGCCGCCGCGATCTGCTTCTCCTCGTAGGGCCCGACGAAGGTCAGGACGGGGTGCCGCTCCTCCGGCGGGGTGAGGATCGTCGACATCTCCCGGATGCCGGTGAGCCCCATCTCCAGCGTCCGCGGGATCGGCGTCGCCGACATCGCGAGCACGTCCACCTGCGTCCGGAGCCGCTTCAGCTCCTCCTTGTGCTCGACGCCGAACCGCTGCTCCTCGTCGATGATCACCAGGCCGAGGTTCTTGAACCGGGTCTGGGAGGACAGGATGCGGTGCGTGCCGACCACCACGTCCACGGTGCCCTGCGCGAGCCCCTCCAGCGTCTGGTCGATCTCCCCACTGGACTGGAACCGGCTGATCGGCTTCACCACCACCGGGAACGCGCCGAACCGCTCGGAGAACGTCGACAGGTGCTGCTGGACGAGCAGCGTCGTCGGCACCAGCACCGCGACCTGCCGCCCGTCCTGAACGGCCTTGAACGCCGCCCGGACCGCGATCTCGGTCTTGCCGTAGCCGACGTCGCCGCAGATCAGCCGGTCCATCGGGACCGGCCGCTCCATGTCCTGCTTCACCTCGTCGATGGCGGCGAGCTGGTCGGGCGTCTCGGCGTAGGGGAAGGCGTCCTCCAGCTCCCGCTGCCAGGGGGTGTCGGCGCCGAACGGGTGCCCGGGGCTAGCCATCCGCGCCGAGTACAGCCGGATCAGCTCCCCGGCGATCTGCTTGACCGCCTTGCGCGCCCGCGACTTGGCCTTCTGCCAGTCGGCGCCGCCGAGCCGGTGCAGGCTCGGCGCCTCGCCGCCGACGTAGCGGGTCAGCTCCTCCAGCTGGTCGGTCGGGACGAACAGCCGGTCGCTCTTGGCGTACTCCAGGATCAGGTACTCGCGGGTGGCGCCCTGCACCGTCCGGCTGACCATCTCCACGTACCGGCCGACGCCGTGCTGCTCGTGCACGACGTAGTCGCCCGGCTTGAGCTGGAGCGGGTCGATGCCGCCGCGCCGCCGCGAGGGCATCCGCCGCATGTCCTTGGTGGAGGACTTCTGCCCGGACAGGTCGGTCTCGGTCAGCACCGCCAGCTTGACCGACTCCCAGGTGAAGCCGTTCTCCAGCAGCCCGGTCGTGACCGTGACCAGCGAGGGCTCGGGCGCCTCCGGAAGGTCGGCCAGGCGTGCGCCCAGCCCCTCCTCCCCCATGAGCTGGACGAGCCGCTCCGCCGGACCGTGCCCGGCGGTGACCAGCACCACGTGCCAGCCGCCGTCGATCCAGCCCTTCACGTCGCCGACGACCCGGGAGGTGTCGCCCCGGTACGCCTCGGCGGGCTGCGCCCCGAGGCTCAGCGCCTCCCCCTCGGGGTTGAGCGCCGTCACGCTCCAACGCGGCAGGCCCAGCTCGGTGCTGTGCGCGCGGACCTCCTCCAGCGACCGGAACGCCGCCGCGCCGAGGTCGATCGGCGCCTCGCCGCCCGCCGCCGCGTTGACCCAGCTCGCCTCCAGGAACTCCTGGCTCGTCCGGACCAGCTCCGCCGAGCGGGTGCGGATCCGCTCCGGCTCGCACACCAGCAGCGCCGAGCCGTCCGGCAGCAGGTCGGTCAGCAGCTCCATGCCCTCGGCGAGGACGGGCGAGAACGCCTCCATGCCCTCGACCGTGTCGCCGTCGGCGATCCGGCCGAGGATCTCCTCCAGCGCCGGATGCTCGCCCGCCAGCTCCCGGGCCCGCTCGCGGACCCGCCCGGTCAGCGGCAGCTCCCGGCACGGCGGCGCCCACAGCCCGTCGCCCGCGACCTCCAGCGACCGCTGGTCGGCGGCCTTGAAGTAGCGGATCTCCTCGACGGTGTCGCCCCAGAACTCCACCCGCAGCGGGTGCTCCTCGGTGGGCGGGAACACGTCCAGGATGCCGCCGCGCACGGCCAGCTCGCCGCGCTTCTCCACCAGGTCCACGCGGTGGTAGCCCGCGTCGACCAGGCGCCGGACGACGTCGTCCATGTCGGCGTCCTCGCCGGAGGACAGCCGGACGGGCTCCAGGTCGGCGAGTCCCGACACGATCGGCTGGAGCACCGCCCTGATCGGCGTCACGACCACGTCGAGGCCGCCGCCGCGTCCCGGGCCGCCGCCCGCCCCGGCGGCGGGGTCGCCCGCGTCCGGGTGGACGAGGCGCCGCAGCACCGCGAGCCGCTGGCCGACCGTGTCCGAGCGCGGTGACAGCTTCTCGTGCGGCAGCGTCTCCCACGCCGGGAAGTGCGCGACCCGGCCCGGGTCGAGCAGGCTCGTCAGCGCGGCGGTGAGGTCCTCGGCCTCGCGGCCGGTCGCGGTCACCGCGAGCACCACGCCGGTGCCACCGGTTCCGGCGTTCCCGCCGTCCGCGGTGCGGGTCGCCCGGCTGAGGGCGGCGGCCAGCACCGGCCACAGCGACGGGGGCGCCACGACCTCCTGGTCCAGCCGCGCGTGGGTGAGCGCGCGCGCCAGCCCGGGGTCGGTGCACGCAAGGTCGACAAGTCCGTTGAGGGTCATCTTCGCCAGCTACTCGATCCGCCGCTGAGGGACGCACCGGCCCGGTGCGCGCGGGCCGCCCACGGTCGCCAGGGCAGCCCGAAGAACCGGAATCCGTCCGGACCCGGTGCCTGTACCAGGGTACGCGCCCCCCGGAGGCACCCGGTTACCCGCCCGCGCGGGACGCTCGGCGCGGGTGGTCCACCCGGGGCGCGACACGGCCGTGCCCAACAATGGGCAAATAGCGGACAGAGCGCAGTCGGACGATTACGCTGCGAGACTGTGACCGATCTGCGTACGCCGCCGGTCAGCGACGGCGATCTCTTCTCCGAACGCGCCCGCCAGTACGCCCTAGAGAAGCCCCTGCAGCGGATCCACATCCTGGAGGCGGGGTGCGGCTGGGGCGAGGGGCTGGACCTCGGCGACCATGACCACCAGGTCACGGGCGTCGACGTGGAGTCCCCCGAGCTGCGCGCCCGCACCTGCGAGCGCGCCGACCTCGACAGCTGGCACCTGGGCGACCTGCGCACGGTGCCGATGCCGCCGCGCGCCTACGACGTCGTGCACGCCTCCTACCTGATCGAGCGCGTCCCGCACGCCGAACTCGTCCTCGACCGGTTCGTGGCCGCGCTGAAGCCGGGCGGGCTGCTGCTGGTCCACCTGCGCGACCGCAACACCGCGTTCGGGTTCCTCGACCGGCACCTCCCCCGCTGGATGCACGCCTCCGGACGGCGGCGCAGGGCCCGCGCCGGGCGGTCGCCCCGGGGCGCGCACGCCCGCGTCCCCCACCCCGACCCCGCTCCGGAACCGGAGCCGGAGCCCGCCGCCCCCGCGGACGACCCGGGCGACGTACGGGTCGCCCCCCAGCCCACCACCCCGCCCTCATCAGACGCGCCTTCACCGGACGCGCCCGACCCGGCCGACCCGGCCCAGGCCCGCGCGGAGCCCCGGAGGCCGGAGCCCCGCAAGGCAGAACCACGGAAGGCAGAACCACGGAAGGCAGAGCCCCGGAAGGGGATCGAGCACCGCGCCGGACGCGGCCGGGCCGCCCATCCGCCGCCCGCCGTCTACGACCGGGTCGCCTCGCGCCAGGGCATGCAGTGGTACTGCGTGATGCGCGGGCTGGTCGTCGCCGAGGAGTACACGTCCCGGCAGGCCATCGACGCGCTCGGGGCCGGAACCGGCCTCGCCGACGTGCTGTGCCGGCTGGTGTCGGCGCTCAGCCGGGGCCGTCTCACCGCAGACCACAGCGAGATAACGCTGGTCATCCGTAAACCCGAGAACCGCTTCGCCCGGGTCATCTGAGTCCGCCGCCCCGCCCCCGGGATGCGCGGACGGGCAGGTCCGCAGTATTTTTCCCTGCGGGAGGAGGGGGACGCGGGGTGGCGTCCACCCGGCCCCCGGCTGGCCCCCACGCCGACTCGTGTCACGCGGACGCCGACCCGACGCCGACGCGGCCAGCCGTCTGGACCAACGACCTGGACCAACGACCTGGATCGGCCCGGCCGCGTGCCGGGCCCGGATCGGAGACCGCGGTGACCGCCGACGCCGGCCTGCCCGACACGCTGCGCGACCTGCCCGCCTGGACGCCGGACGCGCGGGAGCTCGCCGACCTGGAGCTGGTGCTCGCCGGCGCGTACCGGCCGCTGACGGGGTTCCTCGGCTCGTTCGACACCGCGATGGTGATCGCGGGCGGGCGGCTCGCCGACGGGACGCCCTGGCCGGTGCCCGTCACGCTGGCGGTCCCGAAGGAGCTGACGGGCCAGGAGCGCGTCGTTCTCCAGGACCCCGAGGGTGTGCCGCTGGCGGTGCTGCGGGTCGGCGAGGCGTGGCAGGACCCGACCACCCAGGGCTGGCGGCTCGCCGGATCGCTGGAGGCCCTGCGCTCCCCCGCGCACGGACCGTTCCACGGCCTGCGCCGCCGTCCCGACGAGGTCGAGGCCGTCGCGGGGCCCGTGCTGGCCGTCGCGACCCGCGAGTTCCTGCACCGCAAGCAGCTCGGCCAGCTCCGGCAGGTCGCCGAGCGGCTCGGCGCGCACGTGCTGGTGCTGCCGATGCTGACCGGGGAGCACGACGAGTCGCTCGTCCGGGCGCTGCTCGGGGTCCGCCGGGAGCTGCCCGAGGGCACCCGGATCATCCCCGTCCCGCTGCCCGACCGGGGCGACGACCCCGAGCGCGACGTGCTGCTGCACGCCCACATCGCCGCCGCCTACGGCGCCACCCACCTGCTCGCGGACCGGGAGATCGAGGGCAGCGCGATCCCCGTCGTCGTCCCCGAGCCGTGGGCCTACGACGCGGACGTGGAGGTGTGGCGGCCGGTCGCGCGGATCGAGCCCGACCACGTCCAGGCCGAGCTGACGCCCGAGCGGCTCGGCGAGCTGCTGGACGCGGGCGAGCCCGTCCCCGACTGGTTCACCCCGCCCGCCGTCGCCGCCGAGCTGGCCCTCGCCCGCCCGCCCAAGCACTCGCGCGGCATCACGGTGTTCTTCACCGGGCTGTCGGGCTCGGGCAAGTCCACGGTCGCGCGGGGCCTCGCCGACGCGCTCGTCGAGCGCGGCGGCCGGACGGTCACGCTGCTGGACGGCGACGTCGTGCGGCGCATGCTGTCGGCCGGGCTGACCTTCTCCCGCGCCGACCGCGACGCCAACATCCGCCGGATCGGGTTCGTCGCCGCCGAGATCACCCGGCACGGCGGCGTCGCGATCTGCGCGCCGATCGCCCCGTACGCGGCGACCCGCGCGGAGGTGCGCCGCATGGTGTCGGTCTCGGGCGACTTCGTACTGGTGCACGTCGCGACGCCGCTGGAGGAGTGCGAGCGCCGCGACCGCAAGGGCCTGTACGCCAAGGCGCGGGCGGGCCTGATCCCCGAGTTCACCGGGATCTCCGACCCCTACGAGGCGCCCGAGGACGCCGACCTCACCCTCGACACCTCGCGGATGACGCCCGACGAGGCGGTCGGGCGGGTCCTGGAGGTGCTTGTGGACGGCGGCTGGGTACGTCCGCAATAGCCGCAAAGCAATATCGGTCCGGCCAACCCGTGCAACCCCCGTCACCTGGGTTACTTCTAGGACATGGGCTGCCGTAGGCTGATGGCCGGTTTTCCTACATAGCAGGTAGGTCATGGCGATGGACTTCGATTGGACGATGGCCGGTGGCTCGTTCCTGGTCGCGATCGTCGTCGGGCTGACCGGAATGGGCGGCGGCGCCCTGATGACGCCGATGCTCGTCACCTTCTTCGGCGTCAGCCCGCTCGCGGCGGTCTCCAGCGACCTCGTCGCCGCCGCCGTCATGAAGCCCGTCGGCAGCGCCGTCCACTACCGCCAGGGCACGATTAACATGCGGCTCGTCGGCTGGCTGTGCGTCGGCTCGGTGCCCGCCGCGTTCTCCGGCGTCCTGCTCGCCCGCGCGCTCGGGCACGGGGCGCGGGTCGAGGACATCATCAGCAAGGCCATGGGCGTCGCGCTGCTCATCGCGGCGGCCGGGCTGGTCGTGCGCGGCTACATCGCCCACCGGGGCCGCGCCGGGACCGACGCCGACGGCGGGCAGGCCCCCGAGATCACGATCCGCCCGGTGCCGACGGTCCTGGTCGGGCTGGTCGGCGGGCTCGTCGTCGGCATCACCTCGGTCGGCTCCGGCTCCCTGATCATCGTCGCGCTGCTGGCCCTGTACCCGGCGCTCAAGGCCAACCAGCTCGTCGGCACCGACCTGCTCCAGGCCGTGCCGCTGGTGTTCGCCGCCGCCCTCGGCCACCTGCTGTTCGGCGACTTCCGGATGGAGGTCACGGCCGCGCTGCTGGTGGGCTCGGTGCCGGGCGTCTACGTCGGCTCGAAGATCTCCTCGCGGGCGCCGGGCGGGCTGATCCGCCGCGTCCTGGCGCTGGTGCTGGTGGCGTCCGCGCTGAAGATGTTCGGCGTCGGCGCGGTACCGCTGGCCTGGACGATGGTCGCGCTCACCTCCACGACCGTGGCCGTGTGGCTCGTCATGCGCGGCCGCACCGCCCCGGCGGCGGCGCCCGCCACCGCGGCCCCAGAGGAGGCGTCGAACGCCCTTGAGGCGCCGAGCGGCGCCGAGCGCGCGTCAGCCGACGAGTTCGTCCGCTGACACCGGGAGGTCGGCGGACGTCTCGTCCGCCGCGTCCGGGACGGGGTCGGTCCTGCGGAGCCTCCGCCACAGCATGACCGCCGAGACCAGCCCGCCCGCGCCCAGGCAGTACGGAGCGATCGACGCGTGGCCGGGGTCGGTCACCAGCAGCCCCACCAGGACGGCGAGCCCGACCGCGCTCTCCACGCCCCGGACGGTGAAGACCTCACGGGACATCTTGCGGGCCGTCGCCAGGCTGGCGAGCGGCAGCGTGCAGGCGAAGCAGACCGCGTAGACGCCCCAGCCGACGAGCGCGACCCGGTCGACCGTGAACGACCCGCCAGTGACCAGCGGGCCGAGCCGGTCGACCAGCAGGATCCCGCCGAGGCTCATGACCAGCGCGATCACCGACAGCAGCACGCAGACGCGCACGGCGCGGCGGGCGGGCATGGGCGCCCCCGTGCGCTCGGCCTTGGCGAAGTCGCCGAGCAGGAACCCCCCGGCGCCGTTGACGAACGTCAGCGCGGGCGCGAGCAGCAGCCGCGCCGCCTCGATGCCCGCGAGCGCGGCGGTCGAGGCGAACGCGGCGATCATGACGCGGGCCAGCAGCAGCGACCCGGGCCGCAGGCCCGCCTGCACCGACCGCCACACCGCGAACGCGGCGATCTCCCGGAACGCGGTGCCGCGCAGCGGTGCGAGCGCGTACTCGGGAGCGGGCAGCCGCAGCCGCGCGAGCGTGATCGACACCAGGCAGCCCGCGCACATCGCGGCGAGCATCAACTCCAGGGTGGCGGCGGCGCCGAGGGCCAGCGCGGCGGCGAGCGTCCCGATCGTCACGACGAGGTAGGAGGAGTCGTTGAGGGCCAGCCGCCAGAACTCCATCCGGGCGGTGAAGATCCGCCGTCCGGTCTCGTTGAGCAGCCACAGCGCCACCAGCAGCCCGAACAGCCCGATCCCCGCCACGCCCGCGAGGCCCATCGCCGCCGTCACGCCCGCCCCGACCGCGGCGCCCGCGCCGACCGTGGCCAGCACCGACAGCAGCAGCGCGCCGCGCACGCGCGGGTCGAACCGGTCGAACACGGTGAGGCTGTCGCCGACCCAGCTCGTCTGCACCGCCGTGATCATGACGAGCACGGAGACGAACAGCGCGTACGCGCCGTAGCCGGACGGGCCGACCGTCCGCGCGCACAGCGCCTGGACGACCAGGCTGCCGCCCGCCGTGACGAACTGGACGGTGACCGCGCCGCCCGCCGATGCCAGCACGCGGGCGACCTTGCCCCCGAGCCCCCCGGGACGCCGCACGCCCGGCCCGGAGGCGGCCTGGTCTACCTGTCCAGGTCGTAGTGCATCAGGGACGTGTCGCCTTTTCCCTTGCCGGACCCGTTGCCCGAGTCGGGCGTGCCCGAGTCGGACGAGCCGGACGGCGTGCTCCCGAGGGAGCCCTTGCCGCCGAGCAGGGAGGCGGGGTCCTCGGCGGTGCGGGTCGGGTCGCCGCCGTCGGCCCACAGGTCGGCCGGGACGTCCGTCCCTGTGCCGCCCTCCGGTTCGGCCGGGGTCTCGCCGCGCGGCTTGCCGCGCCCGCCCTTCCCGCGCGGCGCCTTGCCCAGCGCGGCCGACCCGTTGCCGGAGCCGCGCGAACCCCGCGAACCCGAACCCGACCCGGAGGCCGGGGTCACCGGAAGCCCGGAACCCGGGCTTGAGCTGGAGCTGGCGGGACTCGACCCGTTCAGCCGCGGCCTGCCCCGGTCACGCTCGGGGGGCAGCGGCGGCGGCGCCGCCGGGACGGCCTGGGTGGCGGACGCCGGACGCGGCGCCGCCGGGGTCGCGGACCGGCCCCGGCGCGGCTGGCGCCCGCGCCCGGACGCGGGGGCGAGGGGGTCCTCCCGCTCGCCCTGTTCGGGCCGCTCGCGCAGCGGCTCGCGGGAGTCCTCGGGGCGGGCGCCGCCGACCCGCACGTCGGAGGCGTGCCTGCGGCCCTGGTAGGAGCGTCCGGCGGGGAGTTCGGGCGCGCCGCCCGTGAGCTGCCCGCTGCCGAGCGCGCCCACCGGTGCCCCTCCGGCCGCGCCGCCGAGCCCTTCCGGCGGCCCGCCGGCGGGACCGCCCGCGGGCAGCGGGCCGGGGCCCACCGGACGGCGCGGACGGGCCGAGGCCCGCAGGAACGACACCACGCACGCCAGGATCACGCCGATCGCGAAGCCGATCGCGGCGTTCTGCGGGAGCTTGCTCGGCATGGGCGCCGACGGGTCGGCGGTGTCGAGGAACTGGACGCCGTCGTTGGTCTTGGACCGGGCCGACAGCAGCCCGCTCTCCTCGCCCTGGAGCTTGGTGAGCTGGTTGGCGAGCAGGCGGTAGGCGCGGCTGCCGGACTGGGTGACCTCCATGTCCTGCGTGACCTTGGTCTGGAGCGCCTTGATGCTCTTGATCTGCTCGTCCAGCTTGCCGGTGTTGGTGCTGATCGTCACGTCCTGGTACGCCTGCAGCACCGAGTTGGCGATCACCGCCGCCTCGGTCATGTTGGCGCCGGACGCGGTGACGATCACGACGCCGCCGTCGGGCTTGCTGGAGGTCTTCACCCGGCCGCGCAACTGCTCGCCGGTGAGCTTGGGGCCGCGCTTGTCCCGGACGATCTGCGCCGCCCGCGCCATCACCGGCGTGGACCCGGCGAACGCCGCCCGCTGCGCGGTGTAGGTCGCATACCCCTGGCCGGAGATGACGCCCATGCGCAGCGCGTTATTGTTGTTCGTCGGGTCGGTGACGGCGAACCGCGCGGTGGCGGTGGCACCGCTGAACAGGATCTGCGTGGCCGCCACCGACGCCAGGAGGCAGGCCAGGACGATGATGAGGGACATCAGCCGGTAGCGCCAGACGGCCTCGACGAGGCTGATCTCCGGTGTGACGGGTGTCTGTGCTGTCATCGGGTGCTCTGGGTCCTCAGGAGGCCGGGTGCAGGGGGGACGGGGACGTCGCGGTCAGGCCGTGGACGACCTCCCGCAGGTCGCGGTGGTAGCGGTCGGCGCCGAACCGCTCGGCGGCGTCGGCGGCGGCCCGCTTGGCCATCGCCCTGGCGCCGTCCCAGTCGGCGAGCAACCGGGCGACGCCGTCGGCCAGCGCGGACGGGTCGTCCGGCGCGACGACCACGCCGTTCTCGCCGTCGGTGAAGATCTCGACCAGCCCCTGGGTCGCGCAGGCGACCACGGGCCGGCCGGCCAGCATCGCCTCGACCGCGCCGTTCCCGAAGGATTCGACGCGCGAGGGCACGACCGCGATGTCGGCCTCGGCGAAGGAGTTCCAGACCGAGGGGCGGAACCCCGCGAAGACGACGGTCCCGTCGCCGTCCGCGAGGGCCCGGAGCTCGCTCTCGAACCACTCGTAGCCTGGGTAGACGCTGCCGACCAATGTCAAGGTGACATCGTACCCGCGCTCGCGCAGGACCTGGACGGCCCGGACCGCGATGTCGGACCCCTTACGCTGCGAGAGCCGCCCCACCAGCACGATCCTGGCGGGTGGCCCCGGTTCGGAGCGCGGCGGCGCCACCTGCTCCGGCGGCGGCCCGTCCACCCCGTTGTAGATGATCCGGGTGCCGCCCTTCCCGGCGGACCCGCCGACGGCGGCGGCGCTGGCCCGGCTGTTGACGATCACCGAGCGGGCGAGCCGGAGCGGCGCGTACAGCACGGCCCGCATCGGCCTCGCCATGCCGTCCTCGGCCTCGTGCACGTGGCAGATCGCGGGCACGCGGGCGACCCGCGCGGCCAGCAGCCAGAACGGCAGCGTCACGGTGTTGACGTAGAGGGCGGCGGCGCGCTCGCGGCGCAGCAGGCGCCGGGCGCGGGGCAGGGCGCGGGCGGCGGCCGCCGCGAGCCGCAGGAGGCCGAAGGGCGTGAGGAACGCCTTGCGCAGGACGGGGACGGGCAGCACGACGATCTCGGCGCCCGCTTCGCGAAGGACGTCCGACAGCGGCCCGTCCTCCGGTAGCGTGACGATGACACGCCAGTGAGTGACGAGAGCCCGCACCGACTCGATGAACGTCCGGTCGGAGCCGTAGAGGTCGGGTGACGGATGCGCCAGCACCACCACGGACCGCGAGTCCCGTTCGGCCACTTGCCCTCCTTAGGGCGACCGCGTCCACCAGCGGCGCCACCGTTCTCGCAACCTTCAGATTAACTGTTATTCGCCCCTGGGACGTGCGGTGTCCCTTGCGCATAATCTGTGCGGATCGTAATGAAGCGTCCACAAAGAGAGCGAGGGGTCAGGGTGCGCATCGCCATGGTAGGGACCCGCGGGGTGCCGGCGCGCTACGGCGGGTTCGAGACGGCGGTGGAGGAGATCGGCCAGCGGCTCGCGGCGGGCGGCCACGAGGTCATGGTCTACTGCCGCGGCGAGCGCCACCCCGAGCCGGAGTACCTCGGGATGCGGCTCATCTACCTCCCGGCGATCGAGAAGAAGGTCGCCGAGACGCTCAGCCACACCGGCCTGTCGGTGCTGCACGCCTTCCGGGGCAAGATCGCCCGCGAGGGCGCCGACGTCGCGCTGCTGTTCAACGCGGCGAACGCGCCGCTGCTGCCGGTGCTGCGGACGCTGCGGATCCCGGTGGCCACGCACGTGGACGGCCTGGAGTGGAAGCGCACGAAGTGGAGCGGTACAGGCCAGCGCTACTACCGCGCCGCCGAGTCGATGGCCGTCCGGTGGTCGGACGCGCTGATCGCCGACGCCGCCGGCATCCAGGACTACTACCGCGAGAAGTTCGGCGCCGAGTCGGTGTTCATCCCCTACGGCGCGCCGATCCTCGCCGCGACCGACACCGCCAAGCTCGCCGCCGCGGGCTATGAGCCGGGCGGGTTCCACCTGGTCGTGGCCCGGTTCGAGCCGGAGAACCACGTCCATGTGGCGGTGGAGGGCTACCGGCGCAGCGGCGCGCGCAAGCCGCTGGTCGTCGTCGGCTCGGCGCCCTACGCCGACGAGTACACGGCCCAGGTGAAGGAGCTGGCGGGCGACGACCCGCGCATCACCTTCCTCGGCGGCGTGTGGGACCAGGACCTCCTGGACGCCCTCTACGCGGGCGCGCTGACCTACGTCCACGGGCACTCGGTCGGCGGGACGAACCCGTCGCTGCTGCGCGCGATGGGCGCCGGGGCGTCGGTGCTCGCCTTCGACGTCAACTTCAACCGCGAGGTGCTCGGCGAGGAGGCGGGGCGCTTCTTCGGCGACCCGGCGGAGCTGGCGAAGCGGATCGAGGAGGCCGAGGCCGACCCGGGCGGCGCGGCCGACCGGGGCGACGCGGCGCGCAAGCGGGCCTCCGAGCGCTACGTCTGGGACGACGTGGCCGCCGCCTACGAGCGGCTCTGCCTCGACCTGGTCGAGCGCAGGCTCACCCGCAAGACCGTGCGCCCGAAGTGATCGCGCGCGAACCGAACCGTGGGAGAGGCGGAGCGTGAGATGTCCACTACTGGACAGGGGTTCGTCCGGCCGAGCATGGGGACCCGCAACGTCCTCGTCCCGGCGTGGTCGCGGCGCGGCGCGCTCGCGGGCATATCGCTGATCACCCGTTCCAAGCCGGCGGCGCTGGCGGCGCAGTGGGCGCTGTACGGAGCGGTGGCCGCGTTCGGGCCGCGCGCCGTCCCCGGCCCGAGGGTCGCCTGGGAGCCGCCGGGCGGCCGGGAGCGCTGGGAGGCCCTGCGCGCGCGGGTGGGGACGTTCGATGACCTGGCCCTCTACGAGCGTCCGCAGGCGTCCAGGACGGGCCTCGCGGCCGTGCTGCTGCGCGCGGGCAGGCCGACGGGGTTCCTCAAGCTCCGCGAGGAGCCGGGCGAGCTGGACCGCGAGGAGCGGGCCCTGTCGGCGTTCCCCGAGGGCCGTGCCGAGGGCTTCCGGGTGCCGCGCGTGCTCGACCGGGGCGAGACCGCCGGGTGGCACTGGATGGTCATCGAGGCGATGCCGCCCCGGCCCGCCCGCCCGGTCCGGGGGGTCGAGCTGGAGCCGCTGCTCGGCGACCTCCAGCGGCGGCTGAAGGACGTCCTGCCGCGCACGGCCGAGATCCCGCCGCACTGGGTGCCGATGCACGGCGACCTCACCGCGTGGAACCTGCGCCGCTGCGGCCCGGGGCTCCCGTGGCTGATCGACTGGGAGGACGCGGCGTGGGCGCCGCCGGGCGCGGACGTCGTCTACTACGAGGCGACGCGCGTCGCGGTGTTCGGCAAGCCGTCCTCGCCGGACGCCGGGAGGGGCCACGCGGAGGCGGCCGAGTTCTGGCTGAAGCGGGTGGCGCTGCGCTCCGACGGCGACCACGACGCGCCGCTGAAGGCCCGGCTGAGCGAGGTCCTGCGGTCGATGAACCCGCACGGCCGCCCCTGAGCACGGCCGCCCCCGAGCACGGCCGCCCCTGAGCACGGCCGCCCATGGCCGTGGTACACGAAAAGCGCGCCCCGGCGGGATCGCCGGGGCGCGCCTCGCGTTCGTGCCGGAGGTCAGCCCACCGACGGGGACGCGGCGCTGGTGAGCGTGTTGCCCAGCGGGTCCTTCACGCGGATCCGGTAGGTGTGCTTGCCCTTCGGCGCCTTGGCGTCGGTGAAGGTCAGGCTCGGCCGGTTCCAGAACGTGGAGTCCTTCTTCAGCGTGCCGACCGCCGTGGTGCCGCTGTCACGCAGGACCTCGTAGGTGAGGGCCTCGTTGTCCTGGTCCCAGGTGGACTTCCACGAGACCCGGATGCCCAGCGTGGTCTTGGCCGCGGTCGGCGCGGCCAGGTCGGCCTTCACCGGGCCGGTCTTGTTCGGCGCCTTGGCCTTGAGCGCGAACCGGACGAGCCCCTGCTGCGCCTTCCCGTTCACCTTCGGGAACTCGCCGCCCATCGCCACGTAGGTGGCGTTGCCGGTGACCGCCCAGGCGGCCTGGGACTGGCCGGTGAACGTCCCCGCCGTCAGGGTCGGGAACCAGTGCAGCAGGCTCGGGATCGGCTGGTTGCGGTAGTTGCTGTTCGCGCCGGGCGGGGCGTGGTCGGTGCCCGTCGCGGCCTTGGTCTCGGCGAGCGCCCGGTGCCAGGTCTGCGGCTTGGTCTCGGGGAACGCGCCCAGCGACTCGCAGGCGTGCGCGTGCGACACGCTGTAGACGGCCGACCCCTGCGCGTACATGCCGTAGGTGGCGCCGTAGCAGTTGTCGAGCCAGACCAGGTCGCCCGTGGCGGCCTTGGCGGCGAAGCGCCCGTCGAACCAGTGGCCGCCCTCGCCGTCCGCCGCGCCGTAGACGGTGTCGCCGTCCACGAACAGGTCGGTGACGTAGGAGAAGTGCTTGTTGTCCTGCTTGGTGGGGATCGGGCGGCTGCTCCACGCGGCGGACGCGCCGCTGGTGGTGTTGACCGCGCCGATGCCGACGTGGGCGGCGCCGTT
Organism: Actinomadura litoris; assembly: GCF_009733595.1. Lineage (GTDB taxonomy): Bacteria > Actinomycetota > Actinomycetes > Streptosporangiales > Streptosporangiaceae > Spirillospora > Spirillospora litoris. The sequence goes on from NZ_WOFH01000009.1 coordinate 347,707, forward strand.
GAGCTGCTGGAACCGGCCGCCGATCAGCACCCGCTCGTTGCCGGGCGCCATCGCGAGCGCGAACACCTCGTTGTCGTCGGCGGTCGGGCGCCAGGTGTTGTCGTTGTCGCCGTCGGAGGCGTTCACGGCGGCCAAGCGCGTCCGGGACTTGCCGTTGACGTTGAAGAAGTTGCCGCCGAAGTAGACCTTGGAGTTCGTCGCGGCGATGCCCCGGACGATGTTGGACACCTTCGGGTCGAACGCGTCGACGAGCTTGCCGGTCGCGGTGTCGAACGCGGCGAGGCGGCTGTGCGCCTTGCCGTCGACCGCGGTGAACTCGCCGCCGACGTAGACGCGCTTGCCGTCGGGCGAGGCGACGATGCGCAGGCCCTGGCCGTTCAGCGAGTGGGCGAAGGAGGTGACGAGGTTGCCGGTGGTGAGGTCGAAGGCGAGGATGTTGCCGCGCGCGACCTCCTTGGCGTTGCCGGGCGCGGTGCCCGGCGGGCGCGCCTTGCTGAAGTTGCCGGTCGCGTAGACGGTGTTGCCGACCGTGGTCATGCTCCACACGACGCCGTTGACCTGCCATGTGGGCAGCGGGTCGGCGCTCACGGTGGCGGGCGTCCCGGACGGGGGCGCGGTGTCGGCGCCGGCGGTCGCCGCCGGCATGATCGACGCGCCTGCGAGCGTGAGGGTGGCGGTGGCCGCGAGACCGGCGCGCACGCTCGTCCGGCGCCGTCGCGATTGAGCTCCCACGAGTCGGTTCCCCTTGCGCTGAAAACCCCTGTGGCCCCTACGGCCACGCTGGATCTGGAGAGCTTAGCGGTCGCCCCGTCCGCGGCATCGGACAACCGATGAAATCGTGACCGAATTCATGGAACGCAAGAGTTCCCCGCGCGCCACGCCCGATGTCATTGTCCAACGCCATAAAGAAAGTGCCCCGGGGCGTAAACCCCGGGGCACTTTCACGCGTCACCGTTTCCGATCACGCGGACCGGTTCAGCCGGTGGCGCGGACCGCCACCAGATCGTCCACCGACGCGACGACGGGCGCGTTGGTGGAGTTGCCCGCGAGATAGGCCCACACTCCGAGGGCGCCGGCGGTCTGCAACTCTGCGGTGGAGTCGGTGCCGGTGAGCTGCCAGTCGGGCTCGGCCGCGCCGTCCGCCCACACCTTGGCCTTCAGCGTCGTCGGCGAGGTGCCCGTCACCTGGAGCCTGACGTGCAGCGGCCTGCCCGCCTCGTAGGCCACGCCCGCGACGGTCTGCTCCGCGGCGACGTCGGTCTCGGCGTTCCCCGCGGCGGTACGGCTGAGCTTGAGCGACACCGCGCCGCTCGGCCGCAGCCGGACCCGCGCCCGGTAGTCGGCGCTCCCGACCCGGCGCCCGATGGGCGAGACGTAGACGCCGTTGCCGGTGCCCTCCTTGTCGAGCGCCACCGTGAACGTCAGGTCGGTGCCGGCCGAGGACACGCCGTTGAGGTAGCCGCCGCCGCTGTTGCCGGGGGCGCCGAGCGCGATCTGCCCGGTGCCGCCCACCGACAGGACGCCGCCGGAGCCGTTGCGGGTCCAGGCGCCCCCGGAGTCGGCGTCGCCCCAGCCTCCGGTGACGGTGCGGCCGAACGCGTCGGCCGCCAGCGTCGCGGAGGTGACCGTGACCGGGTGCGAGACCTCGGCGGACGCGCCCTGGTCGTCGGTCGCCCTCAGCTTGACGGTGTAGGTGCCCGCCGTCGCGTAGGTGTGGGACGGCTTGGCGCCCTCACCGGTCTTTCCGTCCCCGAAGTCCCACGCGTAGCCCGCGACGGTCCCGTCGGTGTCGGCCGACCCCGAGCCGTCGAACGCGCAGGCGAGCTGGTCGCAGGACGAGGTGAACGCGGCCGTCGGCGGCTTGTTCGGCTGGATGCCGCCGGTGCCGAGGCCGTGGTGCCGGGTGATCTCGGCGGCGGTCAGCGCGCGGGGGTAGACGGCGACCTCGTCCAGCGTCCCGTTCAGGAAGTCGCTGGACGGCTTGGCCGGCCATCCGGTGGTGTTGTCGCCGCCGACGCGCCAGTAGCCCGCGTACGCCTCGGCGGTCTTCACCGAGGCGTCGGCGGCCTTCTGCTGGCCGTCCACGTACAGCTTGAGCCCGGCGTCGGCGTCGAGCGTGCCGGCGACGTGGTGCCACTTGCCGTCGTTCAGCCCGGCGGCGCTCTGGATCGTCTTGGCCGATCCGGGGTAGACGCCGAGGACGGCCCGCCCGTCGTTGGTCATGTACAGGTGGCGGTCGTACCGGGTGCTGAGCCCGGACGCGGCGCTCCCGTACCCGACGATCTTCCCGCCGGTCTTGGACGTGGTCTTCACCCACGCCTCGACGCTGAAGTTCTGCGGGGCGGCGGCCGCGCCGCTGGCGGCCGTCCCGGTGGAGGTGCCGCCGAACTTCACCGCGCGGTCGGGGTCACCGGAGATCGCGCCGGTCTGGGACCGGGTCACGCCGGAGCCGAACGTGAGGTCGTTCCCGCCCACGTAGTCGTAGCCGGGGCCGCTGCTCTCGCCGAGGCGCCAGTACGCGCTCGGGCCGGCGCCGCCGATCTCGCCGGAGTAGGGGCCGGGCGTGCCGGCGGCCGTCGCCGGGGCGGACGCGGCGCTGGTCACGCGGTTGCCCGTCGAGTCCACCGCGCGGATCTTGTAGGTGTGGGCCCCGGCGGGCGCGGTCCGGTCGACGAACGCGGCGGACGGCTGGTTCCAGAACGTGGACGCCTTCTCGACCGAGCCGACGGGCGTGGTGCCGTCGTCGCGGAGCACCTCGTACTTGAGGGACGCGTTGTCCATGTCCCAGGTGGTCTTCCAGCCCAGGCGGACGCTGCCGTCGGGGAGGGCCTTGGCCGTGGGGGTGCCCATCTCCCCGTTCAGCGGTCCGGTCTTGTTCGGGGCCTTGGCCTTGAGCGCGAACCGGACGAGCCCCTGCTGCGCCTTCCCGTTCACCCTGGGGAACTCGCCGCCCATCGCGACGAAGTCGTCATTGCCCGTCACGGCCCAGGCGGCCTGGGACTGGCCGGTGAACGTCCCCGGCGTCAGGGTCGGGAACCAGTGCAGCAGGCTCGGGATCGGCTGCCCGCTGTAGTTGCTGTTGGCGCCCGGCGGCGCCTTGTCGGTGCCGGTCGGGAACGTCGTCTCGGCGAGCGCCCGCTGCCAGCTCTGCGGCCTGGTCTCGGGGAACGCGCCCAGCGAGGCGCAGTCGTGGGCGTGCGAGACGCTGTAGACCGACTGGCCCTGGACGAACATGCCGTAGGTGGCGCCGTAGCAGTTGTCGAGCCAGACCAGGTCGCCCGTGGCGGCCTTGGCGGCGAAGCGGCCGTCGAACCAGTGGCCGCCCTCGCCGTCCGCCGCGCCGTAGACGGTGTCGCCCGCGACGTACAGGTCGGTGACGTAGGAGAAGTGGGTGCTGTCCTGCTTGGTGGGGATCGGGCGGCTGCTCCAGGCCACCGACGCCCCGTCGGTGGTGTTCACCGCGCCGATGCCGACGTGCGCCGCACCGTTGATCTTCTGGAACCGGCCGCCGATGACGACCCGGTCCCCGCTCGGCGCCATGGCCAGCGCGAACACCTCGTTGTCGTCGGCCGTCGGGCGCCAGGTGTCGTCGTTGGCCCCATTAGAGGCGTTCACGGCGGCCAGGCGCGTCCGGGACTTGCCGTTGACGTTGAAGAAGTTGCCGCCGAAGTAGACCTTGGAGTTCGTCGCGGCGATGCCCCGCACGATCGAGGACACCTGCGGCGCGAAGCCCTCGTCGAGCGCGCCGGTGGCGGTGTCGAACGCGGCGAGGCGGGCCCGCGGCTTGCCGTCCACCTGGGTGAACTCGCCGCCGACGTAGACGCGCCTGCCGTCGGGCGAGGCCGCGACCCGCAGGCCCTGGCCGTTCAGCGCGTGGGCGAAGGAGGTGATCAGGTCGCCGGTCGCGAGGTCGAACGCCAGGATGTTCGAGCGTGCCACCTCCCGCGTGTCGCCCTCGGCGGTGCCCGGCGGGCGCGCCTTGCTGAAGTCGCCGGTCGCGTAGACCGTGCCACCGACCGTGACCATGCTCCACACCACACCGTTGACCTGCCAGGTCGGCAGCGGGTCGGCGCTGACCGTCGGCGGCGTCCCCGAGGGCGGGTCGATGTCGGCGGCGGCCCCGGGGGCCGGCACGGCGGACAGCCCCAGCAGCGCCGCCGAAAGGGCGGTCGCGGCGGCCGTCGCCGTTCTCCGTACGCGCGGCACACGCCAATGCGAAGGTAGAGGTCTCATCGGGTGCATCCCTGCCAATCCACACCAATCCGCTCCCATGACCCCCACGGTCACGCGAGTAAAGGCAGAGTAACCGAGTCACCATGTCTAGACTGGTCAGCCCCCGGTCGGCCGCATCCGCGACCGGCCCCGCGCGCTTGAATCTTCCAGCCGGACCATTCTTACGAGGAGAACCGCATGTCCGATCGCGGACCACGTCCGCCCCGGCGGCGTCAGGGGCGCCGCCTCACCGCGGCGGCGGGCGTGGCGCTGGCCGCCGCGCTGGCGCTGACCGGATGCGGCGGGGGCGGGGACAAGAAGTCGGGGAAGGCCAAGCCCCCGCCGCCGCCCAGCACCCAGCCGGAGGCGGAGGTCAACGCCGCGCCCGGGTCGCTGGACCTGAAGTCCTCGGCGGGCCTGCGCAAGCCGGTCACCTACGACGACAAGATCACCGTCAAGGTCGGCGGGATCCGCTACGTCAGGAACAAGGTGAGCGGCCCCGGCCAGATCGCCGGACGGGTCCTCACGATCTTCACGCTGAGCTTCTCCAACGGCTCGGCCAAGCCGCTCGACCTCAACCAGGTGCGCGTCGTGGCCAGATACGGCCCGGCCAAGACCGAGGCGCGGCCGACGTCCTACGCCAACATCAACGACTTCTACGGCTCGGTGCCGCCCGGCAAGGACAAGCGGGCCTCCTACGCCTTCGACATCCCGACCTCGGGGTACAAGTCGGTCTCGCTCGGGGTCAAGTTCGACGCCCGGCACAAGGCGGCGCTGTTCGTGGGGACGCTGCACCCCTGACGGGACGCCCGGCGAGGGCGCGCGGCGCGGTGCGGGAGTGGCCGCACGGGCCCGTGGTCGGTACTTTCGTAGGTCAGGACTTATCCGGGGGTGAGGTCGCGCCATGCCGAACATTCCGCACCGGGCGACGCTCGCCGGGGTGCTCGCGCTGCCGCTGATCGTGGGCGCCGGGTTCCTCGGCTGGCGGGCTCCCCAGTCGAACGACCGCGGGCACGGGGTCGCCCCCCCGACCGCGCCGGCCGGGTCGCTGCCGGTCGGCGGCACGTCCTACAAGGTCCCGAAGGGGGCGCTGTTCGTCTCGCCGTCCGGCGACGACGGCGCGCAGGGCACCCGCGAGCACCCGCTGCGCAGCCTCGGCAGGGCCGTCGCCAGGGCGGGCTCCGGCGGCACGGTCGTGCTGCGCGGCGGCGTCTACCACGAGAGCGTCGACGTGCCGAGGGGCAAGCGGCTGACGATCCAGTCCTTCCCCCGCGAGGCCGTCTGGTTCGACGGGAGCTCGCTCGTGACCGGCTGGCGGGCCGACGGCTCCGCCTGGGCGCGCGACGGCTGGACGACGCGGTTCGACTCCAGCCCCACCTACACCAAGGGCGCGCGGCCGAGCGACAAGGCCGACTTCCGGTTCGTCTCGCCCGAGCACCCGATGGCCGCCCACCCCGACCAGCTCTGGGTGGACGGCGTCCGGCAGGAGCAGGTCGCCTCGCGCGGCCAGGTCAAGCCCGGCACGTTCTTCGTGGACGAGGGCGCCTCCCGCCTCTACATGGGCTCCGACCCGCGCGGGCGCAACGTCCGCGCCAGCACGCTCGGCATCGCCGTCACGATCGACGGCGAGGGCAGCACGCTGCGCGGCATCGGCTTCCGCCGCTACGGCACCGCGCTGCCCGACATCGGCATGGTCCGGGTCACCGCGCCGAGGATCACGGTCGAGAACGTGACGACCACCGAGTCCGCCACGACCGGCCTCACCGTGGTCGCCGCGCACGCCCGCGTCCGGCGGCTGACCAGCTCGCGCAACGGGCTCCTCGGGGTCCACGCCAACACCGCCGACGACCTGCGCCTGGAGTCGGTGCTGCTGGACCACAACAACCGCGAGCGGTTCAAGTACTCGCCGGTCTCGGGCGGCTTCAAGATCACCCGGTCCCGGACGGTCGCGGTGGTCGGCAGCACGATCACCGACAACCTCGGCAAGGGCCTGTGGATCGACGAGTCCGTCCGCGACATCACGATCACCGGCGACCGGATCCTGCGCAACGCCCACCACGGCGTCTCGCTGGAGCTGAGCGCGCGGGCGCTGGTCGCGGGCAACGTGATCAGCGGGAACGCCGGCGACGGCCTGAAGGTCAACAACACCTCCGACGTCCGGATCTGGAACAACTCCATGTCCGGCAACGGCCGCACGCTCGGCCTCGACCAGGACCCGCGCCGCCCGGACGACCCGTCCGTGCCCGGCCGCGACCCCCGGCAGAAGACCCCGGACCCGGCGATGACCTGGCGGGTCGAGAAGATCAGCATCAGCAACAACACGTTCGCGGACGCCCGTCCGGGCACCCCGTGCCTGCTGTGCGTGGCCGACCACACCGGCAAGCGCGACGCCGGGCGGATGGGCATCACCGTCAACGGCAACCTCTACGTCCGGCGGAGCGCCTCGAACCCCCGCACGCTGATCATGTGGTCGAACCGGCCCTTCGGCGCCCTTGACCGGTTCCGGTCGGCGACCGGCCAGGAGGCGAGGGGCGCCGCCCACGACGGCGGGACCGGCGCGAGCCCGGAGGGGGCCCTCGACCCGGCCATCGCCGCCCGCGCCAACACGGCCACGGCCCTGCCCCTGCCCGCCGACATCGCCAAGCTCCTCGGCCGCCCGGCGGGCACCCGCCACGTGGGCGCGTTCTTCTAGGCGCCCGGCCGCTCAGGGGCGGGAGTTCACGGGCGGGTCCAGGGGAAGGTTCGGCCGAGCAGTTCCTCCAGGTCGGCGTTGAAGGGCGCGTAGTGCTCGGCGAGCTGCTGCCGGGTGTGGGGGCTCAGCTCCTGGCTGGGCGCGGCGTTCCACACCTTGACCGCCGACGGCGGCAGCGGCGCCGGGTCGAGGCCGAGGAAGCGCGCGACCCCGTCGACGGCCGTCTGGGGGTCGGCGTAGAACTCCTCCGCCGCGACGACGTGGACCCGCTCCGCCGGGAAGTGCTCCATCCAGCGCCGCAGGTGCGGGGCGTACTCGCCCTGCGCGCGGTAGGACTGCTGCTCGTGGGCGTAGCTGAGGTAGCCGGGCTCGGAGACGATCCGCGCCTCCTCGCCCTTCAGCCGGTCGTTCTCGGCGGCGAGGGCCTCCTCGAAGGAGGGGAGGTCCTCGGCGTTCTGCCGGCGCCGCTCCCGGTAGTGCGAGAACGCCCGCTCGATCGGGTCGCGCAGGACGAGCAGGATCCGCGCCTCCGGGACGTCGCGCCCCGCGCGCTCGGCGGCGAGCGGGTGGAACAGGTAGTAGGGCGACCCCTCCCCCACGACCTTGCCCGAGCGGCGCGCCGACGCGGGGAAGTGCGACCGGTACCAGGCGCTGCCCTTGTCGTAGTGGGAGTCGAAGTAGTGGACGCCCTTGGTGTGGTTGTTCTTGGGCAGCAGCCGCGCGTTCGGGAACAGGGGCATCACCCGGGGATGCTCCAGTAGCGTGTAGTACATCGACGTCGATCCGCCGCGCTTCGCGCCGATCAGCAGGAAGTCGGGGCCGGGGCGCAGGGCGGCGGTGCCCATGCCGTACCCGCGGATCACACTTCGGCCCGCGGACACGACCGGGCCCGGCAACGTCGCTCGATTCACAGCGGACAGGTTACCGGCCCGCCGCCCGTATTCTTGGTCGCGTCTTTAGAGCCTGCGAGGACGATCATGACCGTGAAGGGGATCCTGCCGCGCCGCACCCCGCCCGCGCCCAGCGCGGGGTGGTGGGCCGCGGCGCTCCCGCTCGCGCTCATGCTCGCCAGCGACTACAAGCTGCGCAGCCGCGAGGTCGACCAGGCGGTGGGCGGCAGCGCCGACCTGACCGTGCTGGTGGAGATCGCCGTGTACGGCGCGGCGGCGATGTACCTGGTCTACACCTTCGGGCTGCGGCCGCCGACGCGGCGCACCACCGGCCTGCTGTTCGCGGGGTGGGTGTTCTGCGGGTACGTGGCGTTCACGGCGCTGTGGTCGCCGTTCAACCCGCTCGGCATCGTCCGCGGCACGCAGCTGATGATCACGATGTTCCTGGCGCAGACGCTCGCGACCCGGGCGACCCTGGCCGACCTGCGGAAGCTCGCGCACGTGTTCATCGCGATCGTGCTGGTCTCGGTCGCGATCGGCGTCGCGCACCCGTTCCCGCGCACGCGCAACACCGAGGACCGGTTCAACTGGCTGTACGTCCACCCCGTCCAGGCGGGCATCTACCTGGGCATCGCGGTGCTGCTGACGGCCGGCTACCTGATCCGCTGGACGACCCCGCGTGACCGGATGTGGCATCCGATGGTCTACCTGGGGGCGCTGGCCGTCCTGTCGGGCGCGCTCGTCGCGACCGGCACGCGCGGCGCCGCGCTCGGCTGCGCGGCAGGGCTGCTCGTGCTGCTGACCACCGCGCGCGGGCCGAAGGGCCGGGTGGACGTGCTGGTGATGGGCGCCGCCGTGGCCGTCCTCGGCGTGCTGGCCTTCTCCGACAAGATCCTCGCGTTCGTCGCGCGGGGGGAGTCCGCCGAGACCCTCGCCTCGCTGAACTCCCGCACCGACCTGTGGTCGCTGGCGATGAAGGCCTACGCCGAGCAGCCGCTGTTCGGGCACGGGCTCGGCGCGTCCCGGGGCATGTTCCTGGAGGAGATGGGCCTCGGCGGCGGGCACAACGCGTTCGTCAACGCGCTGGTCGACAACGGCACGGTCGGGACGGCCGCGTTCGTGGCGCTGCTGCTGACGCTCGCGTTCGTGCTGCTGACGCTGGCCCGGCACCGGACGCTGCGCGCCGACGCGGGCATGCTGTTCGGCATCCTCGCGTTCTTCCTCGTCGACAGCATCACCACCGAGGGCCTCGCCGCGCCCGCCAACGTGTCCAACATCTGGATGCTGCTGATCATCGCGTGGGCGGAGACGATGCGGCGGCACGGCGGCGACCCGGTCGCCCCGGCCGAGACATCCGAGACATCCGAGGCCGCCGGGGAGGCCGCGGCGGAGGCGGAGCCGCGGACCGCTCCCGAATGGTCAGCCCTGCCGGCGCCCGCGCAGGTAGAAGGCGCCTCCCAGCACCCCTAGCAGCACCAGCCCGACGAGGGCGCCGGTGCCGAGCAGGCCCCCGGGCGGCCCCGACTCCGACGGGAACGACACCGGCGAGCTCCGGTCGCCGACGGGAAGCGTACTGGCCGGTTTCGGCGCCGCGCCCTCCGAGCCCGTCGGCAGCGTGAGGGAGCGGAACAGCGGCTTCGGGCCCGGGTCGGCGAGCAGGACGCGCTTACCGTCCGCGGACACCGCGAACGCGGTGCCGCTCATCCGGACGGCCGCCCGGACGACCTGACCGACCCGCTCCCGGATCCCGGTGAGCACCCGCACGTCCCGGGTCGTCTTGAGGACCACGCGGCCGTCCCGGGTGAACTCGCCGCCGCGCACGGGGAACGCCAGCGTCCGCAGCCGGGTCAGCGCGTTCACCTGGGGCCCGAGGACGCCCGGCAGCGCGAACACGGCGGCGGCGGTCGCGTCCCTGGTGATGATGTAGACGCGGCTCTCGGCGGGGTCGGCCAGCAGCGCGCCGCCCTGGTGGCCGCCGTCGGGGTAGCGGACCTTGAACGGCTTGACCTGGAGGGCGCCGCCCGCCAGCGCGGACGGCTCGGGGACGCGGTACAGCGTGAGGCTCCCGGCGCGGCCCTGGTCGAGGTTCCCGACGAACAGCCCGGACTGGCCCGACCCGTTCTTCACGATCGTGATCGCGTCCAGGCCGCCGCTGACGCCGGCGAGGGTGTAGGCGGCGCGGGTGCGGCCGCGCGTGTCGAGCGCGAACAGCTGCGGGCGGCCGGAGGCGGACCCGATCGTCCACCAGATGTCCGGGTGGACGACGCCCGCGACCAGCCCGGCGGGGCTCGCGAGCCGGGGGTCGGCGGGGCGGAACGCCGCCGACGCGGTCACCGTGCTCGTCACGGCGGGGGACGGCTTCGGCGTCGGCGCGGCGGTCGCCGGAGCCGCCGTTACCACGAGCGCGGCCGCCGCGCCTCCGGCGGCGAGGCGGAGCGCACGCGAGGAGTGTGCTCTCACTGTGTGACGTCCATCTCTGCGGGGAACCGTGTGGCATTCTTGCGCATGTGGATCCGCTCGGCATCAACGGTACTTACTTGTTCACCCCGCGCGTGCACGGCGACGAGCGGGGGTCCTTCTACGAGTGGTTTCGGAGCGACGCGCTCCAGAAGCAGGCCGGCCACGCGCTGAACCTGGCGCAGGCGAACTGCTCCACCTCGTCCAAGGGCGTCCTGCGCGGGATCCACTTCGCGGACGTCCCGCCAGGTCAGGCGAAGTACATCACATGCCTGCGCGGCGCGGTCCTCGACGTCGTCGTGGACATCCGCGTCGGCTCCCCCACCTTCGGCCGGTGGGAGGCCGTCCGGCTGGACGACGAGACCCGCAGGTGCCTGTACATCGGCGAGGGCATCGGGCACGGCTTCATGGCGCTCACCGACGACGCGACCGTCGTCTACCTGTGCTCGGAGCCGTACGCGCCGGGCCGCGAGCATGGCGTCCACCCCCTCGATCCGGAGATCGGCATCGAGTGGCCCGGCGACGTCGAGCCGCTCCTGTCCCCCAAGGACGCGCAGGCCCCGACGCTGGCCGAGGCCCGCCGGACGGGCCTGCTGCCCGACTACCAGAACTGCCTGGACTACTACGCGGCGCTGGGCTAGCGCCCGGGCGGTGGCCGTAGCGGTCACGCGAGCCCCACCGGGAAGATCGCGAAGCGATGCCGCGCCCGCCGAGGCGCGGTCAGGGGGGCGAGCCGCCGGGCGGGTTCCCCTGGGCCGGGACTTCGGTCACCGCAGCGGCGCGCAGGGACGGCCAGGCGGCGTGCAGGGCCTCGCGCCAGCCGCGCATCGGCTCCAGGCCCGCCTCCGCCCACCGCGCGTGCCCGAGGACGCTGAACGCCGGCCGCGCCGCGGGGCGGACGAACCGGTCGCTCGTCGTCGGCCGCACCCGGCCCGGGTCGAGGCCGAGCAGCGTGAACACCTCGCGCGCCAGGCCGTACCAGGTCGTCCGCCCGGCGCTCGTGCCGTGGTAGACCCCGGGGGGCGCCTCGCCCGAGGCGGCGCGGGCGGCGAGGGCCGCGACCCGGTCGGCGAGGTCGCCGGTCCAGGTCGGCTGGCCCGTCTGGTCGTCGACGACGTCCACGGTCTCCCGCTCGGCGGCCAGCCGCACCATCGCCTGGACGAAGTTCGGCCCGTGCGCGCCGTAGAGCCACGCCGTCCGCACCACGTACCCGCGCTCGTAGGCGAGGACGGCCCGCTCCCCGGCCAGCTTCGTCCGCCCGTAGGCGTTGACGGGGTCGGTCGGATGGTCCTCGGGGTAGGGCTCGGCGCCCGCGCCGTCGAAGACGTAGTCGGTCGACAGCTGGACGAGACGCGCGCCGATCTCCGCGCAGCCCTCGGCGAGCGCGGCGACCGCCGTGCCGTTGACGGCGAGCGCCTCGTCCTCGCGGGTCTCGGCGTCGTCGACGGCCGTCCACGCGGCGCAGTTCAGCACGACGCCGGGGCGGTGCAGCCGCAGCGCGTCCCGCACCGCCGAGGCGTCGGTGAGGTCCAGCTCACCGCGCTTCGGCGCGACGGCGTCGCCGGGCAGGCGGGCGAGCAGGTCGGTGCCGAGCATGCCCCCGGCGCCGGTGACGAGCCAGGTCACCGGGCGTCCTCGGCGCGCTTGCGCAGCGGCTCCCACCAGTCGCGGCTCTTCTCGTACCAGGCGACGGTCGCCGCCAGCCCCTCCTCGAACGGCACCTGGGGAGCGTAGCCGAGGGCGCGGAGGCGGGCGTCCGACAGCGAGTAGCGGCGGTCGTGGCCCTTGCGGTCCTCGACGCGCTCGACGCGCTCCCAGCCGGCGCCGAACGCGTCCAGGAGGCGCTGGGTCAGCTCCAGGTTCGTCAGCTCCGCCGTCCCGGCGATGTGGTACACCTCACCGGGCTCGCCGTGCTCGGCGGCGACCTGGATGCCCCGGCAGTGGTCGGCGACGTGGATCCAGTCGCGGACGTTGCCCCCGTCCCCGTAGAGCGGCACCGTCCGGCCGTCCATCAGGTTGGTGACGAACAGCGGGATGACCTTCTCCGGGTACTGGTAGGGCCCGTAGTTGTTGCCGCAGCGCGTCACGCACACCGGCAGCCCGTGCGTCCGGGCGTAGGCGCGGGCGATCATGTCGCCGCCCGCCTTGGCCGCCGAGTACGGCGAGTTCGGCGCGAGCGGGGCGGTCTCGTCCCAGGAGCCCACCTCGACGCTGCCGTACACCTCGTCGGTGGAGACCTGGACGATCCGGGGCGTCCCCGCGTCCAGGCACGCCTGCATCAGCGTCTGCACGCCGAGGACGTTCGTGCGGACGAACTCGCCCGCGCTCGCGATCGACCGGTCGACATGCGACTCCGCCGCGAAGTTCAGGACGACGTCGTGCCCCGGCACGATGTCGGCGAGCAGTCCCGCGTCGCAGACGTCGCCGTGCACGAACGTGTACCCGCCCTCGACGGGCTCCAGGTTCCGCAGGTTGCCCGCGTAGGTGAGCTTGTCCAGGACGGTCACCTCCGCCCCCGCCCACGCCGGATACGCGCCGCCGACGAGCTCCCGCACGTAGTTCGATCCGATGAACCCGGCGCCGCCGGTCACCAGCACCCGCGGCGCGCTCATTTGCTGATCTGCACTTTGCTGTGGTCTCCCAGGACGAGACGGTGGGCCTTCGGGACGCGGGGGGCGGGCGTGACCTCGGCCTCGCGGCCGATCAGCGAGCACTCGACGCGGCCGACGCCGTCGATGGACGCGCCGCGCAGCACGATGGAGTACTCGATCTCGCTGTCCAGCACCGCGCAGTCGCGGTCGATCGAGGTGAACGGGCCGAGGTAGGAGTCGCGGACGAGCGACCCGGCGCCGACGATCACCGGGCCGACGATCCGGGAGCCGGTGACGCGGGCGCCCTCCTCGACCACGACCCGGCCGATCAGCTCGCTGGCCTCGTCGACCTCGCCGCGCACGGCGGGCTCGACGCTCTCCAGCACGAGCCGGTTGACCTCCAGCATGTCGGTGACGTTGCCGGTGTCCTTCCAGTAGCCGGTGATCACCGTGGACTCGACCCGGTGGCCCTTGTCGATCAGCCACTGGATCGCGTCGGTGATCTCCAGCTCGCCCCGGCCGGACGGGCTCAGCCCCGCGACGGCCTCGTGCACGGCCGGGCCGAACAGGTACACCCCGACCAGCGCCAGGTCGCTCTTGGGGAACTCGGGCTTCTCCTCCAGCGCCACGACCCGCCCGTCGCCGTCGAGCTCGGCGACGCCGAACGCGCGCGGGTCCGACACGTGGGTGAGCATGATCTGCGCCTGCGGGCGCTCCGCCCGGAACCGCTCCACCAGCCCGTCGATGCCGCCGACGACGAAGTTGTCGCCCAGGTACATGACGAAGTCGTCCTCGCCGAGGTACTCGCGGGCGATGAGGACGGCGTGGGCCAGCCCGCGCGGCGCGTCCTGGACGAGGTAGGTCACCTCCAGGCCGAACCGCGAGCCGTCGCCGACCGCGCGGCGGATCTCGGCGGCGGTGTCGCCGACGACGATGCCGACCTCGCGGATGCCCGCGTCGCGGATCGCCTCCAGCCCGTAGAACAGCACCGGCTTGTTCGCCACCGGGACGAGCTGCTTGGCGGAGGTGTGGGTGATCGGCCGCAGCCGGGACCCGGCGCCGCCCGCCAGCACGAGCGCCTTCACGCGGCGGCCGGGACGCGCGGGCCCGGGGAGCACGCGCGCGGCGTGCGGTGCCCCGGGGGGACGGGCAGGTTCAAGGGGACTCCAACGATGCCGGAAACCGGAGGGGAATGACTCCCGACATTACCGGCACAACCCAGGTGCGAAGGCGAGGCGACCGGCCCTGGCCGCGCGCGACCGGCCCTGGCCGCACAGGTGAACGGCCGGGCCGGTTCCCGCGTCCCGCTACCGTCCCGCTACCGGGTGCTGGTGATCATGCCGGCCGCCACGGTGTTGTTGGTGGCCTCGTCGATCAGGATGAACCCGCCGGTCAGCCGGTTGCGGCCGTAGTCGTCGACGAACAGCGGCTGGGTGACCCGCAGCGAGATCCGGCCGATCTCGTTCAGCCCCAGCTCGGTCGCCTCGTCGTCGCGGTGCAGGGTGTTGACGTCCAGCCGGTAGTGCAGGTCCTTGACCATCGCCTTCGCGGTGCGGGTGGTGTGCTTGATCATCAGCTTCATCCGCGGCGACATCGCCCGGTTCGGCGTCATCCAGCACACCATCGCGTCGAGGTCCTGCGCGGCCTCCGGGCGGTTGTTCGGCCGGGCGATCATGTCGCCCCGGGAGATGTCGATGTCGTCGGCCAGCCGCAGCGTGACCGACATCGGCGCGTACGCCTCCTCCACCGGGCCGTGCGGGCCGTCGATGTGGGTGATCGTCGTGGTCAGCCCGGAGGGCAGGTGCACGACCTCGTCGCCCGGCTTCAGCACCCCGCCCGCGACCTGCCCCGCGTAGCCCCGGTAGTCGTGCAGCTCGGGGTCGGTCGAGGCGTGCGGGCGGATCACGTACTGCACCGGGAACCGGACGTCGATCAGGTTGCGGTCCGAGGCGATGTGGACGTGCTCCAGGTGGTGCAGCAGCGACGACCCCTCGTACCAGGGCATGTTCACGCTGCGCTCGACGACGTTGTCGCCGTGCAGCGCCGAGATCGGCACGAACGTCAGGTCGGTCACCTCCAGCTTGGAGGCGAACGCGGTGAACTCCCCGACGATCCGCTCGTAGGTGTCCCGGTCGTAGTCGACCAGGTCCATCTTGTTGACCGCCACCACCAGGTGCGGGACCTGGAGCAGCGTGGTCAGGAACGCGTGCCGGCGGGACTGCTCCAGGATGCCCTTGCGCGCGTCCACCAGGATGATCGCGAGATCGGCCGTGGACGCGCCGGTCACCATGTTGCGCGTGTACTGGATGTGCCCGGGGGTGTCGGCGATGATGAACTTGCGGCGCGGCGTCGCGAAGTAGCGGTAGGCCACGTCGATCGTGATGCCCTGCTCCCGCTCGGCCCGCAGGCCGTCGGTCAGCAGCGCCAGGTTCGTGTACTCCTCGCCCCGGTCGGCGCTCGTGCGCTCGACCGACTCCAGCTGGTCCTCGAAGATCGACTTCGAGTCGTAGAGCAGCCGTCCGATCAGCGTGGACTTGCCGTCGTCGACGCTGCCGGCGGTCGCGAACCGCAGGATGTCCATCTGCGCGGCCATCAGAAGTAGCCTTCCTTCTTGCGGTCCTCCATGGCGGCCTCGCTGGCCCGGTCGTCGGCGCGGGTCTGCCCCCGCTCGGTGATCCGCGTCGCCGCGATCTCCTCGATGACCTGCTCCAGCGTCACCGCCGCCGACTTCACCGCCCCCGTGCAGGACGCGTCGCCGACCGTCCGGTACCGGACGGTCGCCTCGAAGGCCGGCTCGTCCTCGCCCCGGTTCGCGTACGGCAGGTCGGCCAGCAGCATCCCGTCCCGCTCGAACACCGGCCGGTTGTGCGCGAAGTAGATCGGCGGCAGCTCCAGCTCCTCCCGCCGCACGTAGTCCCAGATGTCCAGCTCGGTCCAGTTGGACAGGGGGAACACCCGGACGTGCTCGCCGCGCCGGATCCGCGTGTTGAACAGGTTCCACAGCTCGGGACGCTGGTTCTTCGGGTCCCACTGGCCGAACTCGTCCCGGAACGAGACGACCCGCTCCTTGGCGCGGGCCTTCTCCTCGTCCCGCCGGGCCCCGCCGAACGCCGCGTCGAACTCGTGCGCCTCGATCGCGTCCAGCAGCGTCACGGTCTGCAAGCGGTTGCGGGACGCGCGGCGCCCCCGCTCCTCCACGACCCGTCCCGAGTCGATCGACTCCTGGACGGAGGCGACCACCAGACGGACGCCGATCTCCGCGACCCGCCGGTCGCGGAACTCGATCACCTCGGGGAAGTTGTGGCCGGTGTCCACGTGCATCACCGGGAACGGGATCGGCGCGGGCCAGAACGCCTTCTGGGCCAGGCGCAGCATCACGATGCTGTCCTTGCCGCCCGAGAACAGCAGCACGGGCCGCTCGAACTCGGCCGCCACCTCCCGGAAGATGTGCATGGCCTCGGCTTCGAGGACGTCTAGCTGAGACAGCAGATAGTCACAACGCTGCATGGTCTGGAGCTCTCTTCACAATGGTCTGGCAGAAGCGCCGGTGGCATGGGACTGGCGGGGATGCCCACCCACCGTTTCGAACGTCGGCCCGCCGGGATTTCGTCCCGGCGGGTCAGAACGGGGTCAGCGCCTTGGGTCAGCGCCGTCGATCGGACCCGCGGTCAGCCGTCCCTGATGCCGGTCAGCAGCGTCGACGCCGACACCGGGTGACAGACAAGGATATCCGGCAGCCGGGGGTCCTCCCGGTTGTAGGCGAGCGGCGACCCGTCCACGCGGGACGCGTGCGCGCCCGCCGCGAGCGCCACCGCCGCCGGGGCCGCCGAGTCCCACTCGTACTGGCCGCCGGCGTGCACGTAGGCGTCGACCTCGCCGAGCAGCACCGCGGAGATCTTCGCCCCCGCCGAGCCGATCGGCACCAGTTCCACGTCCAGGTCGATCTTCGCGGCGAGGCGCTCGACGAACTCGGGGGGCCGGGTGCGGCTGACGGCGATGCGGAGCTTCCCGGCGTCCGGCGCGGGCGCGTGCAGCGGCACCTCGCGCGGCTGGTCGCGCCCGCCGGCGCGGCCCGTCGCGGGGTCGGGCCCCACCGGCTCGTCCCGCACCAGCAGCGCCCCGCCCGCCGCGGCCGTCCGCAGCGTCAGGCCCTGCGCCGGGAGCGCCACCGCCCCCGCGGCCAGCCGGCCGGCGCCGCCGGAGCCGCGCTCCCACAGCGCCACGTGCACGGCCCAGTCGCGGCGGCCCTCCTCGGAGAACTCGCGGGTGCCGTCCAGCGGGTCGATGATCCAGACCCGCTCGGCGGTGAGCCGCTCGGCGGTGGCGGTGTTGCGCGTCGGGGCCTGGTCGTCTCCCCGCGCCCGCTTGCCGGCGACGGAGGAACGGCCTTCTTCGGAGAGGACGGCGTCGCCGGGACAGCGCTCGCGCAGCGCCGCCATGAGGTGCTCGTGCGCCCGTAGGTCGCCGGTGTCCTTCAGGGCCCGCGCGTCGGCGAACCCCACCTCGTCCCGCACGCCCAGCAGCACACGCCCCGCCGCCGCGGCCAACTCGGCGGCCAGGGCGTGGTCGTCCGCCGCGGGGGCGTCTCCGTCCGTCATCCCTCGATCACGTTCCTGTCTCGGAAGATACGTCCGACCCACGATCTCATGGATACCCGATCCCGGCTTGTGCCAGGGTGCCAGGATGCCCGAGGACGCTTACCGATCCCAGACGTCTGTGATAGGTGATTCAGACCGCGGGGTCAGTACGCGCCGGAGCCCCGGAACACCGCCGACCACGTCTTCCACATGATCTGCAGGTCGAGCGCCAGCGACCAGTTGTCCACGTAGCGCAGGTCGAGCCGGACCGACTCCTCCCAGGTCAGGTCCGAGCGGCCGCTCACCTGCCACAGGCCCGTGAGACCCGGCTTCACCACCAGCCTGCGGTAGACGTCGCCGCCGTACTGGGCGACCTCCTCCGGCAGCGGCGGACGCGGCCCCACCAGCGACATGTCGCCCCGCAGCACGTTGATGAGCTGCGGCAGCTCGTCCAGGGAGTAGCGGCGCAGCCACCGCCCGACCCGGGTGATCCGCGGGTCCTGCCGGATCTTGAACAGCACGCCGTCGTTCTCGTTGCGCTCCATCAGCGCGCCCTTGCGCGACTCCGCGTCCTGCACCATCGTGCGGAACTTCAGCACGGTGAACTCGCGGCCGCCGCGCCCGACCCGCACCTGCCGGAACATCACCGGGCCCGCGCTCGTCGTCTTGATCAGGAACGCGACGACCAGCAGCAGCGGGCTCATCAGCACCAGGCCGCCGAGCGCCGCCGTCCGGTCGAACAGGCCCTTGAGGATCTTGCGGCCGCCGTCCAGCTCCGGGTGCTCCACGTGCAGCAGCGGCAGCCCCGACACCGGGCGGATCGAGATGCGCGGGCCCGTCACGTCCATCAGCGCGGGCGCCACCACCAACTCGACGTCGTCGCGCTCGATCTGCCACGCCAGCCGCCGCAGCGCCACCCCGTCCATCTCCGGGCACGCCAGCACCGCGACCGAGTCGGCGCCGATCCGCTCGGCGACCGCCGCCGCCTGCCCGAAGTGGCCGAGCACCGGCACGCCCTCGACCTCGCCGACCGCGTCGTCGCCCGACACCAGCGGCGCCGGCAGGCACACCGCCGCGATGCTCATCCCGTGGTAGCGCTTCTGCTTCAGCAGGCGGATCAGGTCGGCCACCGACGTGCGGTGCCCCACCGCCACCACCCGCCGCATACACTCGCCGTTCCAGCGCTTGCGGTGCAGCCACTTGCGCAGCCGGTACCGGGCCACGAGGTCCAGGAACGTGCCGAGCGGCATCGCCATCACCACGTAGCCGCGCGCGACCTCGGTCTTCGTCGCGTAGGCGAGGATCGCGAGCGTCGCGGTGAAGATGAACCCCGCCCGCAGCACCCGGTGGAACTCCTCGTACCCGACGCCGATGTAGCGCGGCTGGTAGGCCCGGCACAGCATCAGGATCGGCACCCACAGGACCGGCAGCGCCACCGTCAGCGCCACGTACGGCGCCGTCGGGTCGCTCGGCACACCGGGGAAGCGGAGCGCGAACGCGATCACACCCGCCGCGAACATGCTGAGGAAGTCGAGCGCGCCCGCGAACCGGCGGTACCGCACCCCCCAGTTCTGCGCCGGGGGACGTCGTTGATCACGGCTCACCGGTGACTCGGCCTCGACCTTGTCAACGATGGCCATACGCCCTCACCGTCCCCTGTAACGCCCGCCCCGGAATGCCCGGCTCACCTCGAAGACGGGCGAGGGGCGCTCCAGGTTCACAAACATCACGATGCTCATCCGTGATGAATCTTACGAGGCCATTACCGTTGTCGCGCTCCCGCGGCCGACATAGGACGAAACCGACCTGTCACCCCGCGTGATAGGTGTTCTGTGCCGCGCCGAGCCCCTCGCGCAGGAGCGCCTCCACCGCGTCCGCCGCCCGGTCGACCTCCAGCGCCAGCTCCTTGCGCTCGGCCGCCGAGAAGTCCTTCAGCACGAACGCCGCCGCGTCCATCCGCCCCGGCGGGCGCCCCACCCCGAAGCGGACCCGCAGGTACTCCTTGTCCCCCAGCGACCTGGTCACCGAGCGCAGCCCGTTGTGACCGTTGTCACCACCGCCCCGCTTCAGCCGCAGCGCCCCGTAGGGGACGTCCAGCTCGTCGTGGACGACCACCAGCCGCTCCACCGGCACCTTGTAGAAATCCCGCAGCGCCTTCACCGGGCCGCCGGACTCGTTCATGTACGTCCGCGGCTTCGCCAGCACCACCCGCTCACCCGCCAGCCGCCCCTCCAGCACGTCCGACCGCGCCTTGTGCGACTTGAACCTGCCGCCGGCCCGCTCCGCCAGCACGTCCGCCACCATGAACCCGGCGTTGTGCCGGTTGCCCGCGTACGACGGGCCCGGATTGCCCAGGCCCACCACCAGCCAGACGTCCACCACGCCTCCTTCACCGCGAAGGCCCCCGCAGGTATACCTGCGGGGGCCTGCACACGTTCAGCCCTACTCGGCGGCGGGCTCCGCGCCCTCGGCGCCCTCGCCCGCGGCCTCCTCGCTCTCCTCGGCGGCCGGCTCGGTCGACACCGTCGCGTCCACGATCTGGACGATCAGCGTCTCCTCGTCCGCCGCGAGGTCGGTGCCCTGCGGCAGCTTCAGGTCCTTCGCGAGCACCTGCGAGTCGATGTCCAGGCCCGTGATGTCCAGGCTCACCGACTCCGGAATGTGCGTCGCCTCCGCCTCCACCGAGATCTGCACCTCGGTCTGGACGAGGCGGCCGCCCGCGACCACGTCGCCGACCACGTTCACCGGCAGGTCCACGACGACCTTCTCACCGCGCTTCACCAGCAGCAGGTCGACGTGCTCCAGGAACCCCTTGATCGGGTCGCGCTGCACGTCCTTCGGCAGCGCCAGCTCCGACCCGTCCCCGAGCCCCTCGATCGTCAGCAGCACGTTCGGCGTCTTCAGCGCGAGCATCAGCTCGTGCCCCGGGAGGGAGATGTGCTGCGGGTCGGTGCCGTGACCATAGAGGACGGCGGGCACCTTGCCGGCCCGGCGGGTGCGCCGCGCGGCACCCTTGCCGAACTCGGTGCGCGGTTCGGCGGCGATGCGTACCTCGGACACGGCGAAAACTCCTCGTTTGTTGCGATCCACGGCCGTCCGTCATGGACGTCCGCTACGGACAGAGCGAATCAGGCGATGCTCGACGCGTCAGGCGCCTCGAAGATTCTTTGCGTTCCCCAGGGAGTGCGACTCCAGACAGGCACCGCACTGAACGACCCGGGGCATACGCGGATTGCACAAGTCTAGCAGTATCTATTGGAGTGTCCTTGGCGTCGGGCGCAGAGCGCCCTCCTTCGGCGGACACTCCGGGCGATCGCTGGCATCGCTTCGTCTCGCCTGGCGGCTCGCTTCGCGATCAAGTTCTCGCAGGCTCGAACTTGCCTTCGGACGCGATCGCAACCGTCCCTTGCCGCGGGCCGGGCCCCGCGCTGGTCGCCCTCTGCGCGTTCGTTCGGGCTGGTCTCTTCACGCGACGCAACGACCTCAGGCGGCTGCTCAGACGTCGGCTGCCTCGCCGCCAGGCGCGTTCGGAGCGATGCGGCGATCGCCGCGGGGCCCGCCGAAGGAGGGAGCGGCAGCGACCGGCGCCAAGGGCGCCGCAAGGTTAACTATGGCCGCCGAAGAGGCTTGTTACCGATCCGTCGCTGAAGACCTCGTTGATGGCCCTGGCCACCAGGGGGGCTATGGACAGGACGGTGAGCTTGTCGAACTGCTTGTCCTCGGGGATGGGGAGGGTGTTGGTCAAGACGACCTCGGAGACCCTGGAGTTCTTCAGGCGGTCCACCGCGGGGCCCGACAGGACGCCGTGGGTGGCGGCCACCACCACCTTGGTCGCGCCGTGGTCGAAGAGGGCGTCGGCGGCCTTCACGATGGTGCCACCGGTGTCGATCATGTCGTCGACGACCACGCAGGTGCGGCCCTTGACCTCGCCGACGACGTCGAAGACCTTGACCTCGTTCGCCACGTCCGGGTCGCGCTTCTTGTGGATGATCGCCATCGGGACGCCGCCGAGGCGGTCCGACCAGCGCTCGGTGACGCGGACGCGGCCCGCGTCGGGGGCCACGACCGTGACCTTCGAGGTGTCCAGGCGGCGCTCGAAGTGCTGGGCCAGCAGGTCCAGGGCGAACAGGTGGTCCACCGGGCCGTCGAAGAAGCCCTGGATCTGCGCGGTGTGCAGGTCCACGGTGATCAGGCGGTCGGCGCCCGCGGTCTTGAACAGGTCGGCCATCAGGCGGGCCGAGATCGGCTCGCGGCCGCGGTGCTTCTTGTCCTGGCGGGCGTAGCCGAAGAACGGGGCGACGACCGTGATCCGCTTGGCGGACGCGCGCTTCAGCGCGTCCACCATGATCAGCTGCTCCATGATCCACTGGTTGATCGGAGCGGTGTGGCTCTGGATCACGAAGGCGTCGGAGCCGCGCACCGACTCCAGGAACCGGACGAACGTCTCACCGTTGGCGAAGTCGTACGCGGATGTCGGTGTGAGGTCGACCTGGAGGTTGTCGGCTACTTCCTTGGCCAGGTCCGGGTGGGCTCGGCCGGTGAAGAGCATCAGCTTCTTCTGACCGCTCGCTTTTATCCCACTCACCTCTGACAACTCCCCTTGCTCGAACTGTTTTCCTACGTGGGTTGTTGTCCCCACTCGCCGTGTGTCACACGGACTGCCTTGTTGTTCGGGGGAACGTCGTTGTCCCGCCTGCCGGGCCTACTCGCCCGCGTCCTCCGTGGCCCGGCGGGCCGCCTCGGCCGACGGGGTGCCGGCGCGGCGGCGCTCGACCCAGCCCTCGACGTTGCGCTGCGGGGCCCGCGCGACCGCCATCGCCCCCGGCGGGACGTCCTGGACGATCACCGAGCCGGCCGCCGTGTAGGCGCCGTCCCCGACCGTCACCGGCGCGACGAACATGTTGTCGCTGCCCGTCCGGACGTGGGAGCCGATCACGCTGCGGTGCTTGTCGACGCCGTCGTAGTTCACGAACACCGAGCCGGCGCCGATGTTGGAGTGCTCGCCGATCTCGGCGTCACCGACATAGGTCAGGTGCGGGACCTTCGAGCCCTCGCCGATGTCGGCGTTCTTGGTCTCGACGTAGGTGCCCGCCTTCGCCCCGCGGCCCAGCCTCGTGCCGGGGCGCAGGTAGGCGTAGGGGCCCACGGACGCCTCGGGGCCGATCTCGGCGCTGACGCAGACCGCGTTGGCGACGGTGGCGCCCGCGCCCACCCGGGTGTCGGTCAGCGTGCAGTTCGGACCCACCCGGGCGCCCTCGCCCAGGTGCGTCTCGCCGTGCAGCTGGGTGCCCGGGAGGATCTCGGCGTCCGGCTCGGCGGTCACGCCCGCGTCGATCCAGGTGGTCGCCGGGTCGACGATCGTGACCCCGGCGCGCATGTGCGCCTCCAGGATCCGGTCGTTGAGCTGGCGGCGCGCCTGGGCGAGCTGCACCTTGTCGTTGACGCCCTGGGTCTCGACCCAGTCGGCGGCGAGGTGGGCGCCCGCGCGGTGGCCGTCGGCGCGCATGATCTCGACGACGTCGGTGAGGTACTCCTCGCCCTTGGCGTTGTCGGTGGTCACGCGCTTGAGCGCGGCCTCCAGCAGCGACCCGTCGAAGGCGTACATGCCGACGTTGATCTCGTTGATCGCCCGCTCGGCCTCGCTCGCGTCCTTGTGCTCGACGATCGCGGCCACGCTGCCGTCGGCCGCCCGCACGATCCGGCCGTACCCGGTCGGGTCGGGGAACTCGGTGGTGAGGATCGTCGCCGCGTTCCCCTCGTCCTCGTGGGACCGGACGAGCGCCGCGAGCGTCTCCCCGCGCAGCAGCGGGTGGTCGCCGTTGGTGACCACCACGGTGCCCTCCAGCGCGCCGGTCTGCTCCAGCGCCATCCGCACGGCGTGCCCGGTGCCGGACCGCACCTCCTGGACGGCGGTCTCGGCGTCCGGCGCGTGCTCGGCGAGGTGCTCGGCGACCTGCTCCCGTCTGTGCCCCACGACGACGACGAGCCGCCCGGGTTCCAGCTCGCGGGCGGCGGCCAGCACGTGGCCGAGCATGCTGCGCCCGCACAGCTCATGGAGCACCTTCGAGGTGCGGGACTTCATTCGGGTGCCCTCGCCGGCGGCGAGGACGATGACGGCTGCCGGGCGGCTGGCGCTCACTGGGGAGGCTCCTCGGCGTCGCGGACAGGTTCCTTGGTCGGGCTGTCTACCTGCTGCGACGGCCTCGGACAGGCCACAGCGCACCCGACACGGGGAAGGATACCGCCCGCCACCCCCGCCGCGTCCGCCCGCACCCGGCGACCCGCTGATCGCGACGTTGCGGACAGCTCCGGCGCAAGGACTCGAACCTTGTCTAAGGGCACCAAAAACCCTTGTGCTGCCAATTACACCACGCCGGACCAAAGCGGACAGTTCGGACATGAGCCGACCGTCCGGGCGCCCCAACGATACCGAGCCTCGGGGGGTGGGCCCAGTCTATTGTCCCGCGCCCGCCGCCTCCGGTGTCGTGCGACCGACATGTCGATGTCTGTCCGGATCGGTTTAGGTCGGCCGGATGCGAGCACTCCGTCCTCGTGCCGACGCGTGAACCTTTGCCGCGGGTCGTGCGTTCGTGCTGGGTGAGGGG
Source organism: Actinomadura litoris (assembly GCF_009733595.1). Classification (GTDB taxonomy): domain Bacteria; phylum Actinomycetota; class Actinomycetes; order Streptosporangiales; family Streptosporangiaceae; genus Spirillospora; species Spirillospora litoris. The sequence goes on from NZ_WOFH01000009.1 coordinate 371,731, forward strand.
CATGTCACGTCCCTCCGGCGGGGTCCGTCGGACCGATGGGCCGCAAGAGTGTTATGTGGCCTGTGGGGGAGATTCCCACTGTTTTTACCGTTTGCCCCTGCACAACTTACGAACCCGTAGGTTACGGTGGCGTAGGTAGGACAGCCCAGACACAGGAAGCGGTGACTCTATGACCACGGCCCCGGCCCTCGACCCTCCCCGGCCGCAGCGCCGACCCGAACTCGACCCGGACCGGCAGGGCAACGCGGAGCGGCTGCTCGTCGCCGTGTTCACCGGTGTGCCGTTCCTGGCGCTCTTCGCGGCCGTCCCGCTCGCCTGGGGCAGGTTCCTCGGCTGGACGGACATCGCGATCATGGCGGTGTTCTACGTGCTGTCGGCGGCGGGGATCACGGTCGGCTACCACCGCTTCTTCACCCACGGGTCGTTCAAGGCGCGGCGGCCGCTGAAGATCTTCATGGCGCTGGCGGGGGGCCTCGCGATCGAGGGGCCGGTCATCACGTGGGTCGCCGACCACCGGCGCCACCACAAGCACTCCGACAAGGACTTCGACCCGCACTCGCCGTGGCGGTTCGGCAACGACTGGAAGGCGCTCGGCAAGGGGCTCGTGTGGGCGCACTACGGGTGGCTGTTCGACGGGAACCGCACGTCCAAGCCGCGCTACGCCAAGGACCTGCTGAACGACCGCGACATGGTCCGCATCCACCAGTTGTTCCCCGCGCTCGTCGCGTTGTCGTTCTTCCTGCCCGCCGCGCTCGGCGGGCTGCTCACGATGTCCTGGACGGGATTCCTCACCGCGCTGTTCTGGGCCGGATTCGTGCGGATCACGCTCGTCCACCACGTGACGTGGTCGATCAACTCGATCTGCCACACGTTCGGCAAGGAGCACTTCGAGGTGCGCGACAGGTCCCGCAACGTGTGGTGGCTCGCCATCCCGTCGCTGGGCGAGTCGTGGCACAACCTGCACCACTCCGACCCGACCTGCGCGCGCCACGGCGTCCTGCGGGGGCAGATCGACATCAGCGCGCGGATCATCTGGGCGTTCGAGCGGGCGGGGTGGGCCTATGACGTCCGCTGGCCGAACGCGGAGCGGCTCGCCGCCAAACGCACCGAGCAGGCTCGTTGACCGCCACAATTGAGCCCGTGACGGAACCCGCTCCCAGACCCCGCAGAAAGCGGATGACAGGCAAGGAACGCCGCGAGCAGCTCCTCGACATCGGGCGGACGCTGTTCGCCGAACGCGGTCTGGACGGCACCTCGGTGGAGGAGATCGCCTCCGCCGCCGGGGTCTCCAAGCCGGTGGTGTACGAGCACTTCGGCGGCAAGGAGGGACTGTACGCGGTCGTCGTCGACCGGGAGTTCGAGAAACTGCTGAGGCTGATCACCGAGTCGCTGAATTCGGCGACCCACTACCGCGGCAAACTGGAGAAGGCCGCGCTGGCGCTGCTGGAGTACATCGAGGGGAATCCGGACGGGTTCCGCATCCTCGTGCGCGACTCGCACGGCGGCACCGGGACCGGCAGCTACGCCAGCCTCCTCAGCGAGATCGCCGGTGAGGTCGAGTACATCCTCGCCCAGGAGTTCGACCGGCACGACTACGACGACAAGTTCGCGCCGCTGTACGCGCAGAGCCTCGTGGGAATGGTCGCGATGACCGGCCAGTGGTGGCTGGACGTGCGCAAGCCGCGCCGCGAGGAGGTCGCCGCCCACATCGTGAACCTCGCGTGGAACGGGATCTCGGGCCTGGAGCCGCGGCCCTCGCTCGATCCGAGGCAGCGCCGCAAGGAGATGGAGCGCCAGGAGAAGCGCGCCGAGAAGGCGGCGGCGAAGGCGGAGAAGGCCGAGGAGAAGGCCGCCGCGAAGGCCGAGAAGGCCCAGCGCAAGGTCCGGGGCGAGGGCGACGCCGAGCCCCAGGAAGGCTGAGCGGGACCGATTCCCCGTGAAACCGCCGGCCGTCCGGAGTTCGCCCGGACGGCCGGCGGCCGGGGTCGCCGGCGCCGGGTCACGGTGCCGGGATCTGGTCCGGATGCCGCCCGTCCGCCGAGGTCGCGCACCGCAGGGGAACGAGTCGCTCACCTCTGATGGACGGACGGCACCCCGTCTAGGGCGCGTTCCGGCGCGCGACGACGAACACGCGGCGGAACGGGAACACGGTCCCGTAGGTCGCGGCCGGATACGCCTCGTTCAGCCGACGCCGATAGGCGTCGAGGAACTCCTCGGTCTCGGCCGCGTCGAGTTCGGTCAGGATGGGCCGCAGCGTGCTTCCCTTGACCCATTCCAGGACCGGGTCGTCGCCGTGCAGGATCTGCGCGTAGGTCGTTTCCCAGGCGTCGACCGCGTATCCGTGCCGCGCCAGCAGATCGAGGTATCCCGCCGGGGTGAGGACGGGCGAGGGCGGCATCATGTGGCCGACCCTGCCCTTCCATCGGGGCGACCGGCAGAGCGCCCGCAGAAGGGTATGGCTGGGCTCGTCGAAATTGCCGGGCACCTGGAACGCGAGCCGCCCGCCGGGGGCGAGGGCGCCGGCCCATTGCGGCAGCAGCTCGAAATGCTCGGGAACCCAGTGCAGAACGGCGTTGGAAATGAGGAGGTCGACCGGGTCGTGCGGCCGCCAGGCGGCGACGTCCCCGACCGCGAAGCTCAGCCGGCCGGGGATCTCGTGCGCCTTCGCCGCCGCGATCATGTCGGGTGAGCTGTCCCGGCCCTCGATGACGGCCTCCGGCCACCGCTCGGCGAGGGTGGCGGTCAGCTCGCCCGAGCCGCACCCGAGATCGACGACGGACCGGGGTTCCAGGCCGTGGAGCCGTCCGACCAGCTCGGCGAACGGCCTGGAGCGCTCGTCGCCGTAGCGCCCGTACTGCGCGGGGTCCCATTCAGCATCTCTCGACATCAAGACACAGGATGCCCCGCCCCTATCTTGATGTCAAGAATCCGGTCGGCGCGGCGCGCTAGAAGTCCTCCCCCTTGAACTCCATCGGACCCTCGTCCATCTCGAAGGTGCCGTCGGTGTAGAGCATGGGACGGGCCTCGCCGCCGTCGCTGTAGCGCTCCACGTGCCTGATCTCGAAGCCGTCCGGGACGGTGAAGTCCACCAGGGCGATCGCGACCCAGTACGAGTAGTCGTCGCTGTGGAACAGCGGGACCGTCACCGTGGAGCCCCGGCCGTCGGTCACGACCGCGCGGGCGCCGTAGGACTTGAACGAGCCGGTGCCGTTCTCGACGGCGCTGTAGGCACAGATCAGGACATATCCCTGCTGGTCGGGACGTGTGATCCGGACCGTCTCCCGGCCGGGCACCGTGGCGTCGCCGTCCAGCTGGATGAAGGGCGGCGCGGTGAGCGTGCCGAGGTCGCGGTAGTAGACGACACCGTCGCTCTCCTTGCGGCCCTTCTTCAGCTTGGAGGGCGGCGATACCTGGTGGGCGGGGACGAACAGGGCGTAAAGGTCCAGGTCCGCTCCCTCGGACTTCCGCTTGCCCCCGTCCCATTCCAGCGAGGCGGTGACCGTCGCCGTGGTGTCGCGCTTGTCCAGGCTGATCGACGCCTTGCCCGCCTTCTTCAGCGTGATCTTGCCTAGCGGTGCCGCCGCCGGGGCCGCGACCGGGGGCGCGGCCGGCGCGGGGGCGGCGGGGCCAGGGTCGTCCACGGTCACGCCGTAGTCGGCGGCCAGCCCGGCCAGGCCGCTGGCCCACCCCTGCCCGACCGCGCGCACCTTCCAGCCGTCACCGCGCCGGTACAGCTCCAGCAGCACCGCGACCGTCTCGCCGTCCACCAGCGGGGGCGGCTCGAAGGCGACCGTGCCCTGCCCGCAGACGACGGCGGCGCGCGGGGTGGTGGAGGCGTCGAAGCGCGCCCCCGGGCGGTCGGCGTCGACGCTCGCCACGATCGCGACCGTGTGCACCTCGGGCGGCACCCGGCCGAGGTCGGCGGTGACCGTGGCGTTCTCGACGCTCACCCCGTCCTGCTCCGGATGGTTGAAGAACACCAGGTCGTGGTCGCCGCGGACCTTGCGCTCCCCGGTGAGCAGCAGCGCGGAGACGTCGACGGGCACGGCCGCCGTGATCGTGACCGCGGCGGACCGGCCGTCGAGTGGAGCGTTCCCGCCTTTGCCGAGGGTGTGCTGCATGGTTCTCTCCGAGGGGATGGGCGTCGGCCGTCTGCCTGCGGCAACGCGGTTGAAGATCATTACAGCAGGGCTTGATCGCCACCGGCGCCGCCGGGGTGGCCGGAGTCGGCCGCCCGACGATCATCCGCCGGGACCGCCGTCCGCGGCGGGCGTCTCGATATCGAGATGGGTAGGGTGGCGGGATGGAGGATGAGGTCGACCGGCTGGTCGGCGCCTGGAACACCGAGCGTCCCGACCTCGATGTCGCGCCGCTGCACGTCCTCAGCCGGATCTCGCGGCTCGCGCGCCATCTCGACCGCGCGCGGCGGGCGGTGTTCGGCGCGCACGGCCTGGAGTCGTGGGAGTTCGACGTCCTCACCGCGCTGCGCCGGGAGGGCTCCCCCTACCAGCTCAGCCCCGGTCGGCTGCTGCACGCGACGCTGGTCACGTCCGGGACGATGACCAACCGCATCGACCGGCTCGCGGCGGCGGGCCTGGTCGAGCGGCATCCCGACCCGCTCGACAAGCGCGGCGTCATCGTCCGGCTGACACCGGCGGGGCTGCGGCGCGTGGACGCGGCGTTCGCCGACCTCCTCGACCGCGAGCAGGTGTTCCTGGAGGGGCTCAGCCCCGCCCAGCGGAGCGCGCTCGCCGACCTGCTGCGGACGCTGCTGGTCCCCTTCGACTCCTAGGCGGCGGCTCCTAGCCGGCGGCTCCTAGCCGACGTCCTCGGCGAGCATCAGCCACTCCTCCTCGACCTGGGCGGCCTCGGCCTGGATCTCCTTGAGGCGGCCGTCCAGCTCCTGGAGCTTGGCGTAGTCGGTGGCGTGCGCGGCGAGCCGCTCGTGCAGCTCGGCCTCCTGCCCGGCGAGCTTCTCCAGGCGGCGTTCGAGCCGGTCGAGCTCCTTGCGGGCCTTCCAGTCCTGGCCGCCCTTGGGCCTCGGCGGCGCGGCCGCGGCGGGCCCGGCGGGCGTGGCGGGGGCGACCGCGCCGGCGGTTCCGGCGGCGCGGCGCTCCAGGTACTCGTCGACGCCGCCGGGCATCATCGTCACGCGGCCGTCGCCGAGCAGCGCGACGACGTGGTCGGTGATGCGCTCCAGGAAGTAGCGGTCGTGGCTGACGACGACGAGTGTGCCGGGCCAGCCGTCGAGCAGGTCCTCGACCTCGGTGAGCGTCTCGATGTCGAGGTCGTTGGTCGGCTCGTCCAGCAGGAGGACGTTCGGCTCGCCCATGAGCAGCCGCAGCACCTGGAGGCGGCGCCGCTCGCCGCCGGACAGGTCGCCGACCGGCGTCCACTGCCGGTCCCCCGCGAAGCCGAGCCGTTCGAGGAGCTGGCTCGCCGTCCACTCGCGCTTGCCGACGGTGATGCGGCGGCGGATCTCCTCCACCGACTCAAGGACGCGGCGGGACGGGTCGAGGTCCTCAAGGTTCTGCGACAGGTGCGCGAGCTGGACGGTCTTGCCCCGCACCACCCGGCCCGCCACCGGGTCGACCGAGCCGTCCAGCAGGCGCAGCAGCGTGCTCTTGCCGCTGCCGTTCACGCCGACGAGCCCGACCCGGTCACCGGGGCCGAGCCGCCAGGTCATCCGGGAGAACAGGTCGCGTTCGCCGAGCCGGACGGTGGCGTCCTCGACGTCGTAGACGGTCTTGCCGAGCCGCGCGGTCGCGAAGCGGGTCAGCTCCACCGAGTCGCGCGCGGGCGGCTCGTCGGCGATCAGCGCCTGCGCCGCGTCCACCCGGAACTTCGGCTTGGACGTGCGGGCCTGCGGGCCGCGGCGCAGCCACGCCAGCTCCTTGCGCAGCAGGTTCTGCCGCTTGGCCTCGGTCGCGGCGGCGATCCGCGACCGCTCGGCCTTCGCCAGGACGTAGGCGGAGTAGCCGCCCTCGTAGCGCTCGACGCGGCCGTCGACGACCTCCCACGTCCGCTCGGTGACCTCGTCGAGGAACCAGCGGTCGTGCGTGACGACGAGCAGCGCGACCCGGCGGCCGCGCAGGTGCCGGGCGAGCCAGTCGATGGCCTCGATGTCGAGGTGGTTGGTGGGCTCGTCCAGCACCAGCAGGTCGGACTCGGGGACGAGCAGCCGGGCCAGCGCGACCCGGCGCCGCTCCCCGCCGGACATCCCGGCGAGCGGGGCGTCGAGGTCGAGCCCGGCGAGCAGGCCCGCGAGGATCTCGCGGGCGCGGGTGTCGCCCGCCCACTCGTGCTCGGCGCGCTCCCCCAGCACCACCGACCGGACGGTCGCGCCCTCGGGGAAGTCGTCGCGCTGGGTCAGGTAGCCGAGCCGCAGGCCGCGGGCGTGGGTGACGCGCCCGGCGTCGGGCTCGGCCTCCTTCGCGAGGACGGACACGAGCGTGCTCTTGCCGCCGCCGTTGCGCCCGACGACGCCCACGCGGTCGCCGTCGTCGAGCCCGAGGGACACGGCGTCGAGCAGCGGGGCGGGGCCGTAGGCCTTGGCGACGTTCTCAACGTTGATCAGATTCACGACGCCTCCAGCCTATTGCCCCCGGCGAACCGGTCGCGCGGCCCGCCGCGCGGCCCGGTCGCGGGGCTCAGCGGGGCGGCGGGCCGCCCTCGGGCCGCGCCGTCGCGCCGGCGACGGCCGCCGGGACGGCGTTGGAGGTGCTCGCGAGGGCGGGGTCGGGCGCGGCGACGGTGCCGGCGACGGTGCCGGGGGCGTTGCGGCGCAGGTCCCGGTCGCGGCGCACCGACCTCCCGACGAGCGTGACCATCATGGCGATGGCCAGCAGTGCCAGCAGCCCGGACAGAATCGTCATCGCTCCACCTCGTCCGCGGATTTCGGGCGTTCACCCTAAGGACGCCCCCGGCGGGCTCGGAGTTCGCTTGTATGACTAGAGCAGCTAGTGTGCCACCGATCACTCACCGTGCGGTGACCCCCGCGCGCGGCCGTCAGACGAGCGTCGCGCCCGGGACCGGGCCGGACGCGCGGACGACCGACGCGGCGACCCCCGCGCCGTCCAGGTCGGCGGCGAGCTCGGCGGCGTGCTCGTCGTTCGCGGCGAGGAACGCGCAGGTGGGGCCGGAGCCGGAGACGAGCGAGCCGAGCGCCCCGAGGTCGCGCCCGGCGGCGAGCGTGCGGCGCAGGGACGGCCGGAGCGCGAGCGCGGCGGGCTGGAGGTCGTTGTCGAGCGCCTCGCCGAGGCCCTTGGCGTCGCCGGTGGCGAGCGCGGCCATCAGGTCCTCGCTGACGCGCGGCCGGGGCGCGGCGCGCCCGTCGGCGGCGCGGATCCGGTCGCACTCGGCGTAGACGGCGGGCGTGGACAGGCCGCCGCCGGCGGTCGCGAACACCCAGTGGAAGGTTCCGCGGGCGAGCGCGGGGGTGAGCCGCTCGCCGCGTCCGACCCCGATCGCGGTGCCGCCGAGCAGCGCGAACGGGACGTCGCTGCCGAGGTCGGCGGCGAGCTCCAGGAGGTCGTCGCGCGACAGCACGGGCGACTCGCGGTCGTCCCAGAGCCGGGCGCAGGCGACCAGCGCGGCGGCGGCGTCGGCGCTGCCGCCCGCCATGCCGCCCGCGACGGGGATGGCCTTGCGGATGCGCAGCGCCACCGCGGGCGGGGTCCCGAGCCGCGCGGCGACGAGCGTCGCGGCGCGGGCGGCGAGGTTGTCGGCGCCGGTGGGGACGCCCTCGACCGACACCCGCGAGTAGGGCGCCGGCTCGACGCTCACCTCCAGCCGCGCGGCGGGCACGGCGCGCACCTCGTCGAACAGCGACACGGCGTGGAAGACGTTGACCAGGTCGTGGTAGCCGTCGTCGCGGAGCGGCCCCACGGCGAGCTGGAGGTTGACCTTCGCGGGAACGCGTACGCTCACTGCCGTCACGTCACCGAAGCGTACGGGACGCGGCGCCCCCGTACCGAAACCGGCCCGTCCCCGCAGGTCGCGCGGGGTGCCCGGAGGTCAGTCGCTGGTCACCGGGAGGTTGCGCGGGTTGAAGTAGGGGGTGGTCGCGATCTCCCGCAGCGCCGAGACGGCGCGCTTGTCGCCGGTCACCGCGAACGCCCGCCGGGTGTCGCGCGCGTCGTCGGCCTGCTCGTCGGAGTCGAAGTAGACGACGGCCTTGACCTGCGGGTCCTGGAGGGTCCTGGCGGCGGCGCGGAGCCACTCGGCGCGGCGCTCGCCGTAGGACTTCGGGACGCCGAACTCGGCGATCATGATCGGCTTGGCGCGTCCCCGGGCCCACTGCACGAACAGCTTCACCGCCTCCGACAGGTCGCGGTAGTCGTAGTCGCCGCCCGGCTGGGCGTCGGCGCAGATCCAGTCGACCTCGTCGTCGCCGGGGTAGAACGACCCCGCGTTGCCGGAGCCGAAGCCGCGCGCCGACGGGCACCACACCCAGGCGACGTTGTCGACCTTCTCCTGCTTGAAGACGGCCCGCAGGTGCTTCCACGCGGCGATGAAGTCGGCGGCGGAGTGCACGCGCTTCTGCGAGCTCTTCTTGTCCATGTCCCGCGACCAGCGCAGGAAGATCGGCTTGCCGGTGGCCTTGATCGCGCGGGCGCGGGAGCGGATCAGCTCGTCGTGCTCGCCGAGGATGATCTCCTTGGTGTCGGCGCCGCCCCAGGTCAGCAGCAGGTAGCGGCTGCTGGCGAGCACCGAGGAGTCCAGGCCGGTGGGGAAGGGCGACTTCCAGCCCCGGTAGCTCTGGACGATGTCGAGCTGCCGTCCGAGCCCGCTCTCGAACGCGGCGACCGGCTCCATGCCGGGCCTGCCCGCGTCCTTGCCCGTCGGCTTGCCGGACGGGCTCCCCGAGGGGCTCTGCGACGGGCTTCCCGAAGGCCCGGCCGAGGGGCTCGCCGAACCGTCCGGGGAGCCGGAGGTCTTGGAGGGCGACCCGGCGGAGGACTTCGGCCTGGCGACGTCCTCCGGCGGGACGTAGGCGCCGAAGTAGGCGCCCTTCGCCGGGGGCGTCGGGGCGACGCCGGCCCGCGCGGTCGTCGTGATCTTCGGTGCGGCCCCCGCGCCGCTACCGCAGCCGGCGGCTGCCAGCGCCGCCAGCGCCGTGATCACGATCGGCGCCGCCGCGGGCACCCCGACCCGCGCCGTCCGCGAACGCGCCTTCACCATCGCCCTCCGCCTCTTCCGGATGTGATGCGCCCCCTGGAGCACCCGTGGGGGGACAGTGGGAATCGCCCACTGGACCATACTCGGCAATCCGGGCGAAGGAGGCCACGTCAATGGCTTCGCCCCGAGCCCGTGGATCAACGTCCGCCGCGCGCAGCGCCCGCTCGGCCGCGGCCGCCGACCCGGCCCACCCCGCGAGGGCCGCGCGCAGCGTCTTGCGGCGCTGCGCGAAGGCGGCGTCGATCACCGAGAACACCCGCTCGCGGGGGGCGGTGGTGTCCGGCGGGTCGCGCCGGGTGAACGCGACCAGGCCGGAGTCGACGTTCGGGACGGGCCAGAAGACCGCGCGCCCGACCGGCCCCGCCCGGCGGGCCTCGCCGTACCAGGCGAGCTTCACCGACGGCACCCCGTAGATCTTGGAGCCGGGCGCGGCGACCATCCGGTCGGCGACCTCGGCCTGCACCATGACGAGCGCGCGCCGCAGCGACGGCAGCGCGGCCAGCAGGTGCAGGACGACCGGGACGGCGACGTTGTAGGGGAGGTTCGCGACCAGCGCGGTCGGCTCCGGCCCCGGCACCGATGTGATCTTCATCGCATCGGCGCGCACGACCTCCAGCCGTCCCGCGAGACCCGGCTCGCGCGCCGCCGCCGTCGCGGGCAGCTCGGCCGCGAGCGCCGGGTCGATCTCGACCGCGACGACCCGCCGCGCCTCCGGCAGCAGCGCCAGCGTCAGCGACCCGAGCCCCGGCCCGACCTCGATCACGACGTCGTCGGGGCGCAGGTCGGCGGCCCGGACGATCCTCCGGACGGTGTTCGCGTCGATGACGAAGTTCTGCCCGAGCGTCTTGGTCGGCCGGATGCCGAGCCGCCCCGCCAGCGCCCGCACGTCGGCGGGCCCGAGCAACCCCTGTTTGTCCCCCACGGAGCAAGTGTCTCAAACCCGCGGACGGTATTAGAGGCAGACCGATGTCAGGAGAAGACCGATGTCAGGAGAACAGGAACCGTCCGCAGTTGGGCCACTGGCCCTGCCAGCGCCCGTTCACCTTGTTGTAGAGGAGCTGCGCCCGGTAGGTCTGCTCGCCCGGACTGGCGTCCGACGGCCTGCCCGAGCCCCCGACCGACGCCCACGACTGCATCGAGAACTGGTACAGCCCGTAGTACCCGGCCGGATTGACCGCCTTCGGGTTGTTGTGCGACTCGCAGTTGGCGAGGCCGTGCCAGTTCAGCCGGGACGCCGAGCCCCCGGCCGCCGACTGCGGCCCGACCGCGAGGATCCGCGCGACGGGCTTGCGCTTGACCTTCTCGGAGATGACCGTCTTGACCTTCTTGCCCTTGCGCCGGACGTAGGCGGTCCGCACGATCCTCAGGCCCGGCCTGCCCTTGCGCAGCTCCTTCTCGCTGAAGGGCGGCACCGACGAGCTCTTCTTGCGGATCGTCGGCGCCGTGACCGCGACGACCTTGGTCACCGGGGCCGACAGCAGCCGCACCACCTTGATCCTCGCCCCGGCGGGCCGGTCGCGCGGCGGCGCGACCAGGTCGTGCGGGCCGAGCCGGATCTTCGCCTGGTCGAGGACCTGCTGGACGGTCGTCCCGGTGGTCATCGTCTCGGTCTTCTTCTTGTCGACCACGATGACGACCTTGCGCGGCGCCGGGGCGCTGGTGCGCGGCGCGTCCGCGACGGGGGCCGTGCTGCCGGCGGGCTTGGCCGCTCCGCCGCCTCCTCCGCCTCCGCACGCGGCGGCGAGCAGCGCCGTCACCAGCAGGACGGGAACCGCAGGGGTCGTGGGGGCTCGACGCACCGTTTCCTCCAGGGCCGACCGGGCTCGGGGGCGCCCGCTCCGGCCAGAGAGTAGAGCCAACCGGCGGTGCCCGCCACCTCCTCAGCCCCGAACGTCGCTTTCGGACACGCCGCCCTCACCGCCGCGCGGAGCCTCCGGCGCCGGCAGGAGCGCGAGGTGCTCGTCGCGGACGAGGTTGAAGCGCAGCGCCAGCGACACCAGCGCGGCGCGCTGCCAGTCGGCCTTGGCCGCGCGGCCCTCCGGCGCGGGGTCCTTGACGCGCAGCTTCGCCGCGGCCAGGTAGTCGATGTGGAAGTTGACGGCGGCGCGCGTGAGTCCGCCGCGTCCCGGGGCGTCGCCGAGCCGCTCGATGATCTCCGGGACGGTGGGGATCACGACGCTGGAGGGGTCGCGGAGCCGGGGCTCGCACAGGGCGACGAGCACGAGGAAGTACTTCGCGCCGACGTCCAGCGGATAGGGGATGGCGGTGGCGTCGCCGCCGGTGTCGTCCGGCGCGTCGGGGTCGGCGTACATCTGGGCGGGCGCGAAGACCAGGAACGACACCGTGCCGGTGCCGGCCGGGATCAGCACGCGGGCGAACTCGAACGGGACCGGCATGTCGAGCCGCCGGGGCCGGGCGCGCAGGTACTCCCCCGCCCCCTCGGGGTTCTCGACGACGTAGGTCGCGGCGCGGCTGAGGTTGCTGAGCAGCCAGTAGCCGTCCATGGCGCGGACGCGCCCGGCGACACGGGAGACGGCGGGGTCGGCGAGGGTCAGCCCGGTGGACGGGTCGCGCCCGAACGTCAGCTCGCCGCCGGGCGCCACCTCCGTCGAGCCGGGCCCGCCCTCCCGCTGGACGATGATGCCCGGCATCGGCGGCTCCTACCGGACGGTTCGGGAACGGTCCACGCCACCCTATAACCTTCCAGGTTGCCTCTCGCCCGTCCATTCAGCATGATTGCCCATTGGCGCGGGCCTAGTGCGCGCCACTGTGCGAGTCACTGTGCACGCCACTGTGCGCGCCACCCGAATCCCCGCAGCGGTCGAAATCCACTCGAAGAATGAACCCGGCGACATCTGCGAGCGTCGAAGCCTCCAGGGCGCCGGGCCTACTCGAACACCGGGGGACCCATGAACGGCGACCGGACGACCAGCCCAGCCCGCCTTCCCATACCACTCGCGGGCGGCGCGGCGCGCCATTTCTGAGCCATTGCCGACACGGCATGCGATGCCACGGAACCGGCGCCGAAAATGATGCGTCGATTTCATCGGGACCGGCTCGGAGAGGCCGGGGTGGAAACACGTCCACCGCACCGGCTCCCGGCCGGATGGGGCGCGCGGGGACCCCGGGCGCCGATCGGAGGTCGTAGAGATGTGGTCTGAGATCCCGGACGCGCTGCCCGGCCTGCTCGCCGGGCCGCTCGCGGTCGCGGGCGCCGCGAAGGCGCTCGTCCCGTCCGGGCGGCTGGCGTGGCCGTTCGAGCGGGGGATCCTGCGCTCGCCCTGGGGCCCCCGGATGACGGGGGCCGCGGAGACCACCCTCGCGGTGGCGCTCGTCGCGCTCCCGGCCGGGCCCGCGGCGGCCATCGCGCTCGCCGCCTACACCGCGCTCGCCGGAATCGCCTACAGGCTGCGGGGCCGGCGCTGCGTGTGCTTCGGCGCGGCGCGGCTCGCCTCCGTCGGGCGCGTCCACGTCGGCGCCAACGCGGGGGCGGCCGGGCTCGCCCTGATCGCGCTCGCCGCGTCCGGCGGCGCGGGGGGCGGCGCGGGGGGCGGCGGCACCGCCGTCCGGATCGGGGCGGCGGTCGCCTCGGCCGTCGCGACGGTCGCCATCGTCCTGCTGGTCGACCGCCGCGCGGGCGGCGGGAGCGACGCCCCGCCCCCCGAGGAGAGCCCGTCCGTGGAGCCGTGCGACGAAGTGATCACGGGGGTGCGGATCTACCTGACGGAGGGCTGCCCCTCCTGCCGGGCCCTCGGCCGCCTGCTGGAGACCGTCGGGCCCGCCCGCCGCGCGGCCGTCACCACCACGCTCGTCGGACGCGGCGCCGCGCTGCCCGCGCCGCTGACCGGGATGGGCTTCCCCTGCGCGGTCGGGACCGGCGCGTCCGGCGCGCCGGTGTGCGACCCGGCCGAGGGCGTCGGCGCCGTCAAGGCGCTGGTCGACCGGGTCGCGGTCCGCGCCGAACCGTGCCCGGCCGACGCCCGCTGACCACCAGGGGCCGGATCACCCCGTACCGGATCACCCGTACCGGATCACCCGTACCGGATCACCAGGGGCCGAAGACCCGCTCGCCGTTCGCCGCGATCGCGGCGCACAGGTCCGCGACGTCCACGCCCTTGATCTCGGCCATCGCGCGGACGGTGTGCGGGACCAGGTACGAGGCGTTCGGCTTGCCCCGGTGCGGGACCGGCGTCAGGAACGGCGCGTCGGTCTCCACCAGCACCAGGTCGAGCGGGGCGGCCTTCAGCGCGGCGCGCAGCGGGTCGGCGTTCTTGAACGTGACGTTCCCGGCGAAGCTCATCACGTACCCGCGTTCGGCGCAGACCCCGGCCATCCGCTCGTCGCCGGAGAAGCAGTGGAAGACGACCCTCTCGGGCGCGCCCTCCTCCAGCAGGATCGCCAGGACGTCGTCGTGCGCCTCCCGGTCGTGGATCACCAGGGCCTTGCCCGTGCGCTTGGCGATGTCGACGTGCGCGCGGAACGCGGTGTGCTGGTCGTCCTTGGGCGCCCAGTCGCGGTAGTAGTCCAGCCCGGTCTCACCGATCGCGCGGACCTTCGGGTGCGCGGCCATCGCGGCGATGTCGTCGAGCACGGCGTCGGAGATCCCGGCCGTCTCGTTCGGGTGGATCGCGACCGCCGCGTACACGTCGTCGAACTCGGCGGCGGTCTCGACCGCGAACCGGGAGGAGGGCAGGTCGCAGCCGATCGTGACGATCCGCGTGACGCCCGCCGCCTTCGCGGCCGCGAGCTGCTCCTCCACCGGCGTCTCGACGATGTCGAGGTGGCAGTGGCTGTCGAAGACGTCGGCGGGCAGCCGCTCGGGCAGCGGCGGGTAGGCCCGGGACGCCTGCCCGTCCTGGTCGTCGCTCACGGCTTCTCCAGGCGGGCGAGCTCCTCGTCCACCACGGACGTGTCGAGCTTCTTGAACAGCGGCACCGGCTTGGCCAGCGGGACGCCCGGCCTGATCGGCGCCGACTCCCAGCGCGCCTTCGTCGCGTAGTCGCCGGTGAGGACGCGGTAGTCGGGGCCGCCCTCCTCCGACACCGTCTGGATCTCCGGCATGCCGCTCCACTCGCCCTCGCCGCCGAGCATCTCGTGCACCTTCTGCGAGGAGTTCGGCAGGAACGGCGTGAGCAGCGTCTTCGCGTCGTCCACGACCTGGAGCGTGGTGTGCAGGATCGACCCGACGCGGGCGGGGTCGTCCTTGAGCTTCCACGGCGCCTGGTCGGACAGGTAGCGGTTGGCGTCCCGGACGACGTCCAGCGCCTCGGTGATCGCGTTCTTGAACCGCGACCGCTCCAGCTCCGCGCCGACCGCGCCGAACGCGGCGCGGCTGCGCTCCATCAGCGCCCGGTCGGCGTCGGTGAGGTCGCCGGGCTCGGGGATCGCGCCGAAGTTCTTCGCGGCGAGGTTCACCGACCGGTTGACCAGGTTGCCCCAGGCCGCGACCAGCTCGTCGTTGTTGCGGCGGACGAACTCGGACCAGGTGAAGTCGGTGTCCTGGTTCTCCGGGCCCGCGACCGCGACGTAGTAGCGCAGCGCGTCGACGTCGTAGCGCTCCAGGAAGTCCTTCACGTAGATGACGACCTGCCGGGACGAGGAGAACTTGCGCCCCTCCATCGTCAGGAACTCCGACGACACCACCTCGGTCGGCACGTTCAGCCCGCCGAGCGAGCCGGGTGTGCCGCCCCTGTCGCCCCGGCCGCTGTAGCCGAGCAGCATCGCCGGCCAGATCTCGGCGTGGAAGACGATGTTGTCCTTGCCCATGAAGTAGTAGGACAGGGCGTCCGGGTCCTGCCACCAGGCGCGCCACGCCTCCGGGTCGCCGGACCGGCGCGCCCACTCCACCGACGCCGAGAAGTACCCGATGACGGCGTCGAACCACACGTAGAGCTTCTTGGCCGGGTTCTCGCGCCAGCCGTCCAGCGGGATCGGGACGCCCCAGTCGAGGTCGCGGCTGATCGCCCTGGGCTGCATGTCGTCCAGCAGGTTCAGCGCGAACTTCAGCACGTTCGGCCGCCAGTCGCCCTGCTTGCCGCGCAGGTACCGGCCGAGGACGTCGGTGAAGGCGGGCAGGTCCAGCATGAAGTGCTCGGTCTCGACGAACTTCGGGGTCTCGCCGTTGATCCGGCTCACCGGGTTGATCAGGTCGACCGGGTCGAGCTGGTTGCCGCAGTTGTCGCACTGGTCGCCGCGCGCGCCGTCGTACCCGCAGATCGGGCAGGTGCCCTCGATGTAGCGGTCGGGCAGCGTCCGCCCCGTGGACGGGGAGATCGCGCCCATCGTCGTCTTCGGGAAGATGTAGCCGTTGTCGTAGAGGCCCTTGAAGACCTCCTGGACGACCGCGTAGTGGTTGCGGGTCGTGGTGCGGGTGAACAGGTCGTAGGACATGCCGAGGCCGTACAGGTCCTCGGCGATCACCCCGCTGTAGCGGTCGGCCAGCTCGCGGGCCGTCACGCCCTCCTTGTCGGCCTGCACCTGGATCGGCGTGCCGTGCTCGTCGGTGCCGCTCACCATCAGGACCTGGTTGCCCGCCATCCGCTGGTAGCGGCTGAACATGTCGGCGGGCAGCGCGAATCCGGAGACGTGCCCGATGTGACGGGGCCCGTTGGCGTACGGCCAGGCGGGCGCGGTCAAGATGTGTCGGCTTGACGAGGACATGGAATCAAGGGTAGTCGCGTCGGCCCCCCGCGCCGCACGGTTATCGCCCCCGAGCGCCGGACGGCGGCGCCCGCGAGCCGGAAGGCGCCCAGTTTGGAAGGTTCCTGAGAATCGCGGACCGGACGACACGGAACGGACCGGGACGCGAGTAGCCTGGTCCGGCGCTCCGGGGGCCCCGGAGCCTTCGGCGGAGACGGCGCCCCGGCGCCCCCGGCGGACCACGGCACCGCCGCCCGTCCAGGCGGAGATCTACCTAGCGAGGCAGTAGCGAGGCATGGCCCAGACCACGGCCGGGGACACCGACGTCCAGCAGGCAGCGAGCGGCGCCGGGCGCGCCGGGGCGTACCGCCGATGGCCCGGCCGGGCGCTGCGCCGCGTCCGGCGGACGCGGCGGGTCGTGTGGCTGACCCTCCTGGTCGCGGCGGCCACCGTGCTCGCCCAGTGGGCGGTCATGACGCCGCCGCTGTACTTCGACCCGTACTACGTGTGGCTCGGCGCCCGCGACTGGCCCGACATCCCGCTCTCGCGGTGGCCGTTCGACGAGGTACCGCACCAGGTCACGCGGATCGGGCTGGTGCTGCCCGCGCGGCTCGTCCAGGAGGTCCTCGGGCAGGGGCAGGCGTCCTACTTCGTCATCACGGCCCTGGGCGGCTGCGCGTTCTTCGCCGGGACCTACCTGCTCGTCCGGTCGCTGTTCGGCGACGTGGCGGGCGTCCTCGCGGTGGCGGCGCTGCTGGTCAACCCGCTCTTCACGATGACCAACCCCTACGGCCACGACGTCACCTGGTCGACCGGCGTGATGCTGCCCGACATGCCGGGCGCGGGGCTGCTCACGATCGGGATGGCGGGCCTGGTCGTCGCGAGCCGCCGGACGGGCCGCGCCCAGACCCGGATGCTCGTCGCCGCCGGGCTGCTGCTGGCGTCGGCGTTCCTCGTCCGGGAGTTCCTGGCGTTCCTGTTCCTGCCCATCCCGCTGTACCTGTGGCTACTGCGGATCCCGTGGCGGCGCAACGTGACGGTCGGGCTGCCGATGCTGGCGGTGCTGGCGGTCAACCTCGTCCACAACGCGGTGGTCTGGGGTGATCCGCTGGCCGGGCTGATGTCGGCGGCCGAGCACGGCGGCCAGTCCCGCGACTACGTGACCCGCGAGCTCGCGCTCCGCTCCTTCATCCGCGCCATGCACGACTGGCAGCCGCTCGGCACGGTCTTCGCCGGCGCGCTGGTGCTGACCGTGATCGGCTTCGCCGTCACCCGCGACCGGCGGCTCGCGCTCGTGCTGGTGTGGTTCTTCGCGCTCGCCGTCCCGCTGACGGCGCTGTCGGGCGTCCTCGACCCGAACAGCATCTCGCTGCGCGCGTGGCTGCCGCGCTACTGGTTCGCGGTGCTGCCCGCGCTGCTGGCGGGAGCGTTCGGGTCGCTGATCCTGATGGCACGGATGCTGCCGGACGGCCTGAGCCGGAAGCTGCGCGTCCGCACGGTCGTCGCGCCGCTGCTGGTGGTGGCGCTCGGCGGAACCTACACGGTGGCGTGCGTGCGCGCCGTCCCCGAACTGCCGCGCGACACCGCCTGGAGCGAGCTGCGCGGCTACCTCGGCGAGCACGAGGAGATCCGGCTGATCTGCGCCGACCGGCGGCTCGCGCAGACCCTCACCTTCTACACCCGCGACGTCTGGGGCGACCCGGTCTGGCACGGCGAGATCCGCGACTTCCCGCACTACGTGCCGCAGATCCCGCGCGACGCCTTCGACGGGCCGATGCTCTACACGCGCTGGCGCGGCCAGGAGTCGCCGATCGGCGCCGGCTGGCGGCCCTCACCCGCACGCGGCTGGCGCCTGCTGTGGCGCTCCTCCGACAACGTCCTCCAACTCTGGAACCCGCCCCCCGGCGCGACCCGTTGAGGACGGCTCCATCGCCGACACGCGATCGCGTGCGAGGCCGGATTCGAGCGAAGCGGGAATCTGGTCGCGCGGCGAGCCGCCAGGCGAGTTCGGAGCGATGCTAGCGATCGCCGCAGGGCCCGTGGATGGAGGGCCCCCCGGGCCCGGCGCCGAGGGCACTGCAATTGACGAACGCGACCCAGTCGCCTTCGGGTGAGCGTCGGCTGTCGACGACCTTCCAGCCGTCGGGGGCGCCGTGCGGCCAGGACGCCTCCGGGGGGACGCGCTTGGGCCAGTGCAGGACGACCATGTCCACGTCCTGCGGGGGCTTGGTCCAGCGGGCGTTGAAGAGGCTGCCGTCGCCCCACCAGGCCCAGTAGTAGTGCGAGAGCCGGACCGTCCATGGGACGTTCCAGTCGAGCGCGATGGAGCGGGTGTGCTCCAGGTCGGCGCTGCCCCGGATGTCGGTGTAGGCGGTCGTGCTGCGCACGGACGGGCGCGCGATCCGGTCGGTCGCGGTGTAGCTCATCGCGAGCGCGACGGTGGCGAGCAGGCCCGCGAGCACCAGCGGGCCCCAGCGCCGCCGCGTCAGCGTCGTGAGGACGGCGAGGCCGAGCAGCACGAGCCCCGCGAGCGTCGCGTCCCACAGCCGGAAGGAGCTCCAGTCCCAGGTCAGGAACGAGGTCTCCGGGAAGTCGTAGCGGGTGAAGGTGTAGCGGGCCAGCCGGTCGCCCGCGTACCACCGGACGACGCTCGCCGCCAGCACGGTCACGGCGACCGCGGCGGCGACCGCGGACAGCAGCGTCCGGCGCGAGGCGCGCAGCAGCACCGCGACGCCGACCGCGAACAGGATGGGGGTGACGCAGGCGAGGTAGCGGCCGTAGACGTAGTTGCCGACGCGGTACTCGTCGGGCAGCGCGCCCGAGGTCGCGAACGCGATCCCCGCGACGATCGCGAGGATCGCCAGCGCGAGCGCCCGCAGCCGTCCCGGGGTGCCGCGCCGCGCCGCCGCGAACCCGACCGCGGCGAGGCCGACCGCCGCCAGGCCGCCGGTCGCGACGCACTGGTACCAGACCTGGCCGGTGCCGAGCGACAGCGTCCAGCCGAGGCCGCCGGAGGTGGTGAGGCGCCGGGCGAGGTTGCCGCCCAGGTTGTTGTCGCCGTCCGGGTACAGGTGGGGCAGCAGCGAGTGGTTCAGGACGGTCCCGGCGGCCGTCCCCGCGCCCGCGACGAGCGCCGCGAGGGCCGCGCCGCGCCAGTGCCGCCACCGGCACGCCACCGCGACCGCCAGCAGCGCGCCGTGCACGACGAGGAAGATGGCGCCGCGCGTGTGCGAGGTGTAGGCGAACGCGACCAGCAGCGAGGCGCCCACCCCGTACAGCGCCACACGGCGGGACGGCCGCTCCCCCTTGGTGTAGGGCGCCTTCAGCCACGCGTGCACGAGCAGCAGCCAGCCGAGCAGCACGACCGGCAGCACCGCGTCGGTCAGCACGAACTCGGAGTAGAACACCACGCCCGGCAGCAGCGCCGTCACGTGCCCGAACACATACGACCAGCGCGGGCGCACGCGCAGCGCGCGCAGCAGCAGGTAGGCCAGCGGCAGCATCGCGGCGCTGACCAGCGCGTTGATCACCAGCGCGCAGCGGTAGACGGTGACGGGGTCGTCGGCGAGCCAGTAGGCGGGCATCAGCAGCAGCGGGTACCCGCCGCGGTAGACCGTCCCGTAGGACAGGTCGGCGTCGGCGCCGCCGGTCATGACGCGGGCGGCGAACAGGTAGCCCGCCTCGTCGGGGATCGCGATCGGCATGGTCTGCCCGGACGCGAGCCAGACCCGCACCGCGACCTGCGCCAGCCAGCCGAGCAGGAACAGCCAGACCCAGCGGCGCCGGCGCGCCCGCGCCGGGGCGCCCGCGCCCTCCGGGAGGGTGCCCGCCCCGCGCAGCGGCCCGCGCGTGACGGCCGCGCCCCCACCGGTGCCGGTGCCGCCGCCGGGCGGCGGCATGGTGCCCGTGCTCATAGGCTCGTGCTCATAGGCCCGCGCTCACCGGGGTCCGGCGGGGCGGCGGCAGGTCAGGGAAGGAAGATCCATCGTCGTGCAAGCCTGTCACAGCGATGCCGGCGCATCGCCCGCGACCCCGAAACGTTCAGGGAGTTCTCGGTTCGCGGCCCGGCTCGCGCCCGGCGGGGGAACGCCCGGGGGGACGGCTCAGCCCTCGGCCTTGCCGCCCGCCTCGACCGACGCGCCGTCCTCGGCGCCGGACGCCGGGTCCGTGGCCTCGCCGTCCCCGGTGGCCGCGGCGTCCTGCGACTCGGCGGCGTCGGCCCTGGTGAGGCCGCCCTCGACGGCCTTGCGCTCGCCGGCCTTGCGCTCGCCCGCGACCTTCGCGGCGGCGGCGTCCACGACGCCGGCGGCCTCCTCGGTCGGGTCGACCAGCGGCGGGTGCTGGCGGCGGCGGATGCCGAGGATGCTGACGAACAGCGAGGCGAAGATGGCCTGGAGGCTCATCACCAGCGCGGTCGCGGCCGGGACGACGATGCGCAGCGAGTGCCGGGGGTCGAGTTCACCGAAGCTGTTGACGCGCCAGTGCAGCAGCGAGGCGACCAGGCCGCCGAGGCCGGCGACCGCGAGCAGGCCGCCGAGCAGCAGACCGCGCTCCAGGCTCCACCAGTCGATGATCTTCTGGACCCGCCGGTCGTGCGGCAGGAACCCCTCCTGCATCGCGTAGACCTTGGTGAGCAGCGCGAACAGCACCGCCTGGAAGCCGATCACCAGCGCGGCCGACGCGCCGACGAGCGTGTCGACGTCGAAGGCGACCTCGCCGACGGTGACCGGGCCGGTGGACAGCGCGATCCCCGCGAGCAGCCCGAGCGTCATGAAGACCAGGCCCGGGATGAGGAACAGCCAGCGCGGGCTGTAGAGCATGAGGAAGCGCAGGTGGCGCCAGCCGTCCCGCCAGGTGTTGAGGTGCGGGGCGCGGGTGCGGCCGTCCGGCGACAGCGTGGTGGGGACCTCGCGGATGTCGTACTTCTGCAGGGTCGCCTTGACGACCATCTCGCTGGCGAACTCCATGCCGCCGGTCTGGAGGCCGAGCCGCAGGATCGACTCCTTGTTGAAGGCCCGCAGCCCGCAGTGGAAGTCGCCGATCTTGCTGCGGAAGAACAGCCGCCCGACGAAGCTCAGCACCGGGTTGCCGAGGTAGCGGTGCAGCGGGGGCATGGCGCCGGGGGCGATGCCGCCCTTGAAGCGGTTGCCCATGACGAGGTCGGCGCCGTCGCGCAGCTCCTCCACGAACGGGCCGAGGGTGGCGAAGTCGTAGGAGTCGTCGGCGTCGCCCATCGCGACGTAGCGGCCCCGCGCGGCGCGGATGCCGCCCATGAGCGCGTTGCCGTAGCCCTTGTCGATCACCGGCACGACACGGGCGCCGGCGTCGCGGGCGAGCTGCTGGCTGCCGTCGGTGCTGCCGTTGTCGGCGATGACCACCTCGCCGTCGATGCCGCTGTCCTCGAAGAAGCGGATCGTCTTGCGGACGCAGGTCTCGACCGTTTCCGCCTCGTTCAGGCATGGCATCACTACGGAGAGTTCCACGCGATCTCCTTCGTTACCCCTGGTGACCGTCTGCGGTGTTTACCATGAATCTCATATGTATTCCGCCGAGCGGCCCATCTGGTTCATGATGCCTGCCGGGAACGGAGGATGCCGGGCACTCCCCACAAGAGCGCCCGTATCGTGTTGCTCACTCGCAACCGAAAAACCATCCCCGGCCACGGTCGCGGGCGGCAGGCTAGGACGTCAAGCATACGGGCACGGCGGCCCGGAAAGGTTGGGTCGGCTGTGACGCTCGCGGGAAACGCACTGCCACCAGGCGGAACACCAGGCATGGAAGGGGAGGTGCGGTAGTGGCGGGGGAATCGCCGCACGGCACCGTACTCGACGGGGGCGCGCTGGAGCAGGCCGCGCTCGACGAGGCGGCTCGGGACGCCGCGTCCGGCACGTCCGGCGACACGCCCGGGGGCACAACGACGGTCACCGATTCGGCGACCGAGGTCGAGCCGGGGCCCGGCACGGGCACTGACCTCGAAGAAGACACGGGCAAGCCGGGCGAGCCCGGCGATTCACCGGCGGTGGACGAGCCGCCCGCGCAGGAGGACGAGGGCCGCCGGGGGCGCGCCGCCGGACTGTGGGCGACGGTGCGGCGACACCCCGCGTTCACTGTGATCATCACCACAGCGGCGCTGCTGCGGCTGGTCGCGATGATCGGCTACCAGCCCGCGATGTACTTCAACGACACCTTCGACTACCTGCACGTCGCGACGGACCCCTACCCGCACCCGCTGCGGCCGGACGGCTACTCGTTCCTGCTGATCGGGCTGAAGCCCTTCCACAGCTTCGCGCTCGTCGCGCTCGTCCAGCACCTGATGGGCCTGGGCATGGGCGTGATGATCTACATGCTGCTGCGCCGCAGGTTCACCCTGCCCGGCTGGGGCGCCGCGCTCGCGGCGGCGCCGGTGCTGCTGGACGGCTACCAGATCCAGCTCGAAGAGCTCGTCCTGTCCGACACGATGTTCACCTTCCTGGTGATGTGCGCGGTGACGCTGCTGCTGTGGCACGACCGCCCGACCTGGAAGATCGCCGCCTCGGTGGGGCTCATCATCGCGCTGGCGTGGCTGACCCGGTCGGTCGGCATGCCGGTGCTGCTGGGCGTGCTCGCCTACATGCTGGTGCGGCGCAGCGGCTGGCGGCTCATGGCCGTGACGCTCGTGGCGTGCGTGCTGCCCATCCTCGGCTACATGGGCTGGTACAAGGCCGAGACCGGCAAGTTCGCCATCACCGAGAGCAACGGCATCTTCCTGTACTCGCGGGTCTACAAGTTCGCCGACTGCCACAAGGTCCACGACCTGCCGGTCGAGGAGTACGCGCTGTGCACCGAGCGGGTGAACCGGCTGCCGAACTCCCAGGACGGCATCTGGAACCAGGCGTCCCCGCTCAACCGCTACACCGGCAAGCGGTTCAGCCCCGAGAACGACAGGCTCGCCAACGACTACTCCAAGCGCGTGATCCTGTCCCAGCCCGTCGACTACGCCCGGGTCGTCGCGCACGACTTCCTCAAGGTGTTCCGGTGGAACCGCACCGTCTTCCCCGACGAGGCCACCTACAACCAGTACGAGTTCCGCAAGGTGAGCAAGCCGCTGCCCGACTGGAACATGGGCTCGGGCGTCACCGCCGCCGACGAGGCGAACGCCTACGAGAACGGCAACGCCCGCACCCGCGTGGTCGAGCCGTTCGCGGGGCTGATCCGGGGCTACCAGGACCACGTCTTCCTGCGCGGGACGATGCTCGCCGCCGTCCTGGCGATGGGGCTCGCCGGGATGGTGCCGCTGTGGCGGCGGTTCGGCGGCGTGGCGTTCCTGCCGTGGACGCTCGCGGTCGGGCTGCTGCTCGCGCCCGCCGCGACCGCCGAGTTCGACTACCGGTACGTGCTGCCCGCCGTCCCGCTGGCCGCGCTCGCGGCCGGGATGACGTTCAGCCCGGAGGTCAGGGCGCGCTTCGCCGCGCTGGGGCGCCGCGTCCGCCGGATGGGCCGCATCGACGGGGGCCCGGACCGGGCCGCCGAGGACGTGACCGCGGAGGAGGGCCCCGCCGGGGTCGCCGCGCCCGACCCCGCGACCTGATCGGAGGTCGCGGGACGGGCGTGCCACCGGCTGGAGCGCTCTACCAGGCGTGCAGGCGCCGGAGGTGGAAGACCATCGCGACGTCGCCGTCGGCGCGGGCCTTCGGCACCTCCGCCTGCCTGCCGAGCGGTTTGGAGAACACCTTGATGTTCTGGCTCTGGCAGTTGGGGCAGACGTGGTCGGTCCAGGGCGTCGTGCAGCGCTGGCCGCCCCGTTCGTACACCGCCGCCTCGCCGCCGTGCCCGTCGTCGTAGTGGCGGACCTCGAACTGCTCGTCCCAGCTCGTCATGCAGGCCAGGCATTCATAGACCCACATCTCGTGGTCTGACCATGTGTCATGCATGGCCCTCATCCCCTTGTGACGCCGGGTACGCACACGTCACGCAGCGCGTCGATCCCATGCGCTTCATCCCCTATTCACCCCGAACATGTCGCCCGACGAGTTATTCCCCGGATCCGGTGGTTAGACAGCTCCGAGTGGGGTGTCTATTAGGTGCGGGTTTCATGGCCCCGCCCGGCGGCGCGGCCCCGGCCTATCCCCTGGCCTGGACGACGGCGTCGTAGACGACCCGCTTCGGCACGCCGTTCTCCTTGGCGATCTCCTGGATCGCCTGCTTGCGCGGGGTCCCGGCGTCCTCCCGGACGGCCACGGCGGCGGCCAGGTCGGCCGGTTCCGACAGGCCCTCGGGCTCGGGCGCGCCGCCGACGACCACGGTGATCTCGCCGCGCACGCCGTCCCGCGCCCAGGCCGCCAGATCGCCGAGCGGGCCCCGGCGGACCTCCTCGTAGGTCTTGGTCAGCTCCCGGCAGACCGCCGCCGGACGGCCGGCGCCGAACGCCTCCGCCATCGCGGCGAGCGTCTCCTCCAGCCGGTGCGGCGCCTCGAAGAACACCATCGTGCGGGGCTCCCGGGCGAGGGCCTCCAGGCGCCGGGCCCGCTCCCCCCGCTTGCGCGGCGGGAACCCCTCGAAGCAGAACCGGTCGGTGGGCAGGCCCGACACCACCAGCGCGGTCGTCACGGCGGACGGCCCCGGCAGCACCGTGACCGGCACCCCCTCCGCCACCGCCGCGCGGACGAGCCGGTACCCCGGGTCCGACACGCCCGGCATCCCCGCGTCGGTGATCACCAGGACGTCGCGTCCGGCGAGCAGCTCGGCCAGCAGCTCGGCGGCCCGGGCCCGCTCGTTCTGGTCGTAGTAGGACACGATTCGCGCCGACAGCTCGACGCCGAGGTCGCCCGCGAGCCGCCGCAGCCGCCGGGTGTCCTCGGCGGCGATCACCGGGGTGCCCGCCAGCGCCGCCCGGAGCCGCTCCGACGCGTCCTCGGGCCGCCCGATCGGCGCCGCCCCCAGCAGCAAGGTCCCCATCACGCCGCCATTGTCCCACCGGCCCTGTCCCACCGGCCCCTTCCCATCGGCCCGCCCGGCGGGCGGTTCGTCCGGCGCGGTGGAGATCGCCCGATGCCGCCGGAGTCCGCCCTTACGATTGCAGGATGGCGACGACGGATCTGGTAGCCGCCCCGGTGGCCTCACCGCGGCGGCGGACCCCCACCCTCCGGGAATGGCTCGCCCCCGCGATCCCCGGCGGCGCATTGGCCGGCTGGCTCGGCCCGCTGCTGGTCACGGCCCTCGCGGGCTTCCTGCGCTTCTACCGGCTGGGGTCGCCGCACGCGGTGGTCTTCGACGAGACCTACTACGCCAAGGACGCTCTCGCGCTGTGGAGGTTCGGCTGGGAGCACAACACCGTCGACAACGCCGACAAGATGCTGATCGCCGACCGGCACGCGGACATCTGGTCGGACGGGCCCTCCTTCGTCGCCCACCCGCCGATGGGCAAGTGGATGATCGCGATCGGCGAGTGGCTGTTCGGCGCGACGCCGTTCGGGTGGCGGTTCGTCCCCGCGCTGGTCGGGACGCTGTCGGTGCTGATCCTGTGCCGGGTCGCGCGGCGGATGACCGGCTCGACGCTGCTCGGCTGCGCCGCCGGGCTGCTGCTGGCGCTGGACGGCCTCCAGTTCGTCACGAGCCGGGCCGCGCTGCTCGACATCTTCGTGATGTTCTGGGTCCTGGCCGGGTTCGCCTGCCTGGTGAACGACCGCGACCGCTCCCGCCGCCAACTCGCGGAGCGGATCGAGGGCGGGGACCCCTCGCCCTACGGGCCGTTCCTCATGCACGGATGGCGGTGGGGAGCCGGGGTCTGTCTCGGCCTGGCCTGCGCCACCAAGTGGACGGGCGTGTTCTACATCGCCGGGTTCGGCCTCATGGTCGTGCTGTGGGACTACGGCGCCCGCCGCGCCGCAGCCGTCCGGCGGCCGGCCGCCGGGACGCTGCTGCTGGAGGCCGGGCCCGCGTTCGTCCAGCTCGTCGTGGTCGCGGTGGTGGCCTACATCGCGTCCTGGTGGGGGTGGATCTTCAAGCCGGGCGGCTGGGGACGCGGCGAGGTGTCGGGGAACCCGCTGTGGCGGCCGGTCGAGGCGATGCCCGACCTGTGGCACTACCACAAGGAGATGCTGCACTTCCACACCGGCCTGGACGCCTCGCACCCCTACCAGTCCTGGCCGTGGGACTGGCCGATCCTGCGCCGCCCGGTCGCGTTCTTCTACAACGAGCCCAAGTCCGGCTGCGGCGCCGCGCGCTGCTCCCGCGAGATCCTCGGCATCGGCACGCCCGCGCTGTGGTGGGGCGCGCTGGCCGCCCTCGTCGGCGTCCTGCTGCTGTGGCTGGTCCTGCGCGACTGGCGGGCGGGCGCGATCCTGATGGGCTTCCTCGCGGGCTGGCTGACCTGGTTCCCCTCGGCGTTCGCCGACCGCACGATGTTCCTGTTCTACGCGACGCCGATGATCCCGTTCATGGTGCTCGCGGTGGTGCTGGTGCTGGGCTACCTGATCGGCCCGGCGTCGACGACGGCGGGGGCGCACGCCGCGTCCGTCCCCCGCGCCGACCCGCCGGACTTCGGCCACCCCCTGGACGACGTCCCGGAAGGCGCCGGAGCGACCGCGCAGCGCCTGCAACCGCCGCCCCCGGCGGGGCTGCGCCGCGTCATCGGCGCCGCCGCGGCGGGCGCGTTCCTGCTGGTGGTCCTGGCGAACTTCGCCTACTTCTATCCGATCCTGGCCGCGCAGACCCTCCCCTACGACGACTGGCACGCCCGGATCTGGTTCGGCACCTGGGTCTGACCCCGCCTCCTCCGGGCCGGACGCGCGTCCCGAACCGAAGGGCGCACCTCCACGCGACCTGTCCCCCTCGGCGCGGTGCGGCGTCGGCCTGAGGGGTGCGGGTGGTGGGCGTCCCGCGCGTCCCCTAGGCGGCTTCCTCGGCTTCGTCGGCACGCCACTGCGGGGTGTCCTGGACGGGACGGAAGGTCCGCCCGCCGACCAGGCAGATCGCCAGGGCCAGCACGCCGCCGCCGCCCGCGCCCGCGAACGCGCCGGGGACGCCCGCGACGTCCTGGCCGAGTCCGGCGACCGCCGAGCCGAGCGAGCTGCCCGCGCCGACCGCCGCGACCACCCACGCGAACGCCTCGGTGACGGTGCCGCTCGGGGCGAGCCGGTCCACGAGCGTGAAGCTGCACGCCAGCGTGGGCGCGAGGAACACGCCGCTGGCGAACGCGAGCACCGACATGGCCGCGAGGCCCGGCGCGAGGACGAGCGGGACGTACCCGGCGGCGAGCGCGGCCATCAGCCACGGCAGCCGCCGGTGCGCCTCGCCGACCCAGCGCCGGGCGCCGTAGACGAGCCCGCCGACCAGCGCGCCCGCCGCCATGCAGGCCAGCAGCAGCCCGGACGCGACGCCCGAGTCGAGCCGCTCGGCGTAGGCGACGACCGCGACCGCGTACACGCCGAGCGCGATCCCCGCGCAGGCCAGCGCGGTCAGCAGGACGCGCAGCCCCGGCGAGCGCAGCGGCCCGGCCCAGTCGGAGGCGCGCGGCGCGCCCCGCCACCGCCGGGACGGCCCCGACAGCGCGACCACCAGCGTCCCGGCCACGCCGAGCAGCCCGGTCAGCAGCAGCGCCGTCTCGGTGTTGACCGCCGCCGCCGCGACCACGATCAGCGGTCCGGCGGTGAACAGGATCTCCTGCGCGGCGGCGTCGAGCGCGTAGGCGGCGTCGACCTGCTCGGGGCCGTCCAGGACGTCCGGCCAGAGCGCGCGCAGCCCGGCCTCCAGCGGCGGGGTCGCGAAACCGGCGACGAACACCGCCGCGACCGCCGCCGGCAGCGGCGCGGCGCCGACCGCGGCGAAGGCCGCGAACCCGGCGGCGGACGCGACGACGGCGGGCAGCAGCACGCGGATCTGGCCGAACCGGTCCATCGCGCGGCCGAGGACGGGCTGCCCCGCCGCCATCGCGAGCCCGAGCAGCGCGGCGAGGGTGCCCGCGAGGGGGTAGCCGCCGCCGTCCGCGCGGACGTGCAGGACCACGGCGAGCATGCCCATGCCGTTCGGCAGCCGGCCGAGCAGGGTGCCGCCCAGGAGCCGGCCCGCGTAGGGGCGGCGCAGGAAGTCGACGTAGGCACGCATCCGTCCCCCGGTTCGGGTGAAGTCATACGTAGTACTCGACGCATCATACGTACCACTGGGCGTCCCGGCCCTAGTCTGGGGAAGTTCCGTCACCGTCAGATGACCGCAGCGGCCGTCAGGCGCGCGCGCAGGGAGGCGCAGGGTGCCCGCGACCAGCCGTCCCACCAGCAAGGACGTGGCGCACGAGGCCGGTGTCTCGCAGTCCACGGTCTCGCTCGTGCTGGGCGGGAAATGGTCGGGCCGTATCTCCCCGGCGACGGCGGCGAGCGTGCGGGAGGCCGCCGAGCGGCTCGGCTACCGACCGAACCAGGCGGCGCGGAACCTGCGCCTCGGCACCACCCGCACCGTGCTGCTGATGGTGCCGACGCTCACCGCCCCGTTCTTCGGGCCCGTCCACACCGGCGCCGTGCGGGTCGCCGCGCGGCACGGCTTCGGCGTGGTCGCCTACGTGTGGCCGGACGACGCGGCGGGCCCCGCCGGGAGCCCGTTCGCGGCGCCGCGCGAGGCGATCGACGGCATCCTCGCGTCCTCGATGGAGGTCGAGGCGCTCGCGGAGTTCCGGGGCACGCCCGCCGTGATGCTCGACAGCGACCCGTCGGGCCCGGTGCCGACGGTCGGGTTCGGCGTCGCGGAGGGGATGCGCTCGATCGCCGCGCACCTCGTCGGGCTCGGC
Source organism: Actinomadura litoris (assembly GCF_009733595.1). Lineage (GTDB taxonomy): Bacteria > Actinomycetota > Actinomycetes > Streptosporangiales > Streptosporangiaceae > Spirillospora > Spirillospora litoris. Next base: position 400,304 of record NZ_WOFH01000009.1, read on the forward strand.
CACCGCAGGATCGGGCACGTCGCGGCGGCCGTCGACCAGTGGACGTTCCGCGCCCGCGCCGAGGCGCTCGCCGCCGTCACCGCGCGGGCGGGCGGCACGCTGACGCGCGCCGCGTGCGCGATCGAGGTCGGCGCCGCCCGGGACGCCGCCGCGCGGCTGCTCGCCGGCCCCGACCGCCCGACCGCGCTGGTCTGCGATGACGACCTGATCGCCGCCGGCGCCTACAAGGCGGCGCGGGCGCTCGGCCTGGACGTGCCGTCCGACCTGTCGGTCACCGGGTTCGACGACGTGCTGCTCGCGACGGCGCTGGAACCGGAGCTGACCACCGTCCGGCTGCCCGCCGAGGAGCTGGGCGCGCGCGGCATGGAGGCGCTGCTGGAGCTGCTGGACGGCGGCCGCCCGGCCCGCCGCGTCCTGCGCGGCCGGCTGATCGTGCGCGGCTCCACGGCCCCGCCCCCGCGCGCCGAGGGGCGAGTCGAACGCGAAGCGGGGGTATAGAGGGGCCCATGGGATCGCATCCTTCCGAGACCGATGTCGCGCACCCCGGCAACCGCATCGGCGGCGCGCCCCCGCGCACCCGGGCCTGGTTGGACGGGAGGGTCGAGGCGGAGGGGTTCCCGGTCGCGGAGGTGAGCGACTACCTGGAGCGGCCGGACGTGGTGGTCTGGCTCGACCTGTGCGCGCCGCGCCACGAGGACCTGCGGGTGATCAGCGAGGAGCTGGGGCTCGACCACGTCGCGGTCGAGGACGCGGTCTCCCGGCACGAGCGCGCCAAGTTCGACCGCTACCAGGGGTACGCGTTCCTCAACGCCTACGTCCCCCGGGTGGACGGCGGCGACCTCGTCCTGCACGAGGTGTCGGCGTTCCTGGCCGAGCGGGCGCTGGTGACCATCCGGCAGGACCCGGGCATCGACGTCGACGCGCTGATCCACCGCTGGGACGACGGGCTCGGCGGCGACGCCGCCGGGACCGGCGCCGCGTACCTGCTCTACGGGCTGCTCGACATGATCGTCGACCGGCAGCTGGACGCGGCGACCGCGCTGGACGAGGAGGCCGACAAGGTCGAGGACCTGGTCTTCGACGAGTCGTTCCCGGTCAGGGAGATGCAACTGCGCAGCTACGAGCTGCGCAAGAACCTCATCGCGCTGCGCCGGGTGGCGCTGCCGATGCGGGAGGTCCTCAACACGCTGCTGCGCCGCGACCTGCGGATCGTCCCGCCGGCGCTGGTGCCCTACTTCCAGGACGTCTACGACCACACGCTCCGCGTCGCCGAGTCGACCGACGGGCTGCGCGACCTGGTCGCGAACCTCATCGACACGCGGCTCGCGTTGCAGGGCAACCGGATGAACGAGGTGATGAAGAAGGTCACGAGCTGGGCGGCGATCATCGCGGTGCCGACCGCCGTGACCGGCTTCTACGGGCAGAACGTCCCCTATCCCGGGTTCTCCGAGCACGACGGGTTCGTCGTCAGCTCGATCGTCATCGTCGTTTGCAGCGTCGGCCTGTACCTGGTCTTCAAGCGGCGCGACTGGCTCTGACGCCCGGCGCTAGCCGCGGGCCCCCTTCAGGAACGCGGCCGCGATCGGCGCGGCGGCCTCCGCGCCGGTGCCGCCGCCCTCGACGATCACCGCGAACGCGAGGTCGCCCCGGTAGCCGACGAACCAGGCGTGGGTCGGCGGGTTCCTGCCCTCGCCGAACTCGGCGGTGCCGGTCTTGCCCGCCGTCCCGGACGGGAAGTCCACGCCGGACGCGGTGCCCTCGCTGACGACGGCGGGCATCAGCGAGTGCAGGGCGGCCTTCACGGCGGGCTCCAGCGGGTGCGGCGGCTCGGGACGGCGGCCCCCGGCGTCGGCGGCCTGCGCGGCGAGGGAGGCGTCCACGAGGCGCGGCGAGCGCCAGGTGCCGTTCGCGGCGGCGGCCGCGATGCTCGCCATGTTGAGCGGGCTGGTGAGCACCTCGCCCTGCCCGAACGAGGCGGCGGCGAAGGCGGTGTCGTCCTTGGTCGCGGGGAAGGCGGCGCGGACGGCGGGCAGCCCGCCGACGATCGGCGCGTTGAACCCGAACTGGGACGCGACCTGCGCCACCCGCCGCACGCCGAGTTTGTCGACGGCGAGCCGCGCGAACGTGGTGTTGCACGAGTGCGCGAACGCCTCGCGCAGCGGGACCGTCCCGAAGTCCTCGAAGCGGTAGTTGTGGAACGAGCGGCCCCCGACGGACGTGGTGGCCGGGCACGGGACCGGCGTCCGCGCGTCCATCCCCCCGGCGACCAGCGCCGCCGCCGTGACGATCTTGAAGGTCGAGCCGGGCGGGTAGCGGCCCATCAGCGCCCGGTTGTAGCCGCCGGGCTTGTTCGCGACCGCGAGGATCTCCCCCGTGGACGGGCGGAGCGCGACCAGCGAGGCGGGCTTGGCGGCGCCCGCCAGCGCCTCGCCCGCGGCCTTCTGCGTCGCGGGGTCGAGCGTCGTGCGCAGCGGGCGCCCGTCGGCGCCGCCGAACCGCTGGAGCGTCTTCACCGGCGCGCCGTCCGCGCCGACGATCTGCACGGCGAGCGCGGGCGTCCCGGCGAGCCGCCGCTCGTACTGCTTCTGGAGGCCCTCGGTGCCGATCGTGTCGCCCTTCCGGTAGGGGGCGCCGAGCCCCTTGGCGGCCTCGGCGGACGCGGCGCCCAGCGGCCCCACGAGCTGCTGCACCGAGCCCGACGGCGAACCGCCGAGGTCGCCGCCGTCCGCCGCCGAGATGCCCGCCCGGGTCGGCCAGGTCCGGGCGGCGCGGAGCCGCTGCCCTTCCTTGAGCGTCGGGTACATGACCTCGGGCGACCAGCGGACGCGCCACTTCCCGTCGCGCTCGGCGAGCGGGAGCTGCCCGGAGTACGACCACGTCCGGGACCCGGCGAGCGTCAGCTCGGCGCCGTAGGAGGAACCGGCCCTCCCGTCCTTCGGGCGACCGACCGAGGCGACCGTGTACCGCTGCCGGGAGACGCCGAGGTCGTCGCGCATGCGGGTGAACCTCTGCTCGAAGTCGGCGGGCGGGCCGTCGGTCAGCCTCCGCATCGCGGCGAGGTCCCCGGCGTTCCAGGCGGCGAGGTAGCGTTCCACGGTGCCGCGGGGGCCCTCCCCGTCCCGCAGGAGCCACACCGCGCCCGCCCCGGCGGCCAGGGCCACCGCCGCGACCGCGGCGACGAGCGTCCAGCGCGATCGGCGCGTCATCGACCTGTCCTTCCGTCCGCGGCGCCCCCGTTGGCACCGCCGCCCTAGGACACCAGCCGACCAGCGAAAAGTCCAAGATTGATATCGTTCTTACAGCGATATGAAATTTGATATCGTCGCGTCCTGTGAACCTGGTGGGGCATCTGCGGTGCTTCGTCGTGGTCGCCGAGGAACTGCACTTCGGCCGCGCGGCGGAACGGCTCGGCATGGCCCAGCCGCCGCTGAGCCAGCGGATCCAGCGCCTCGAAAAGGAGCTCGGCGTGCGGCTGTTCGACCGCTCCAGCCGGAAGGTGGAGCTGACCGCCCCCGGCGCGCTCCTGCTGGACGAGGCGCGCGACATCCTCGCCCGCGTGGACCGCGTCTACTCCGTCGCCGAGCGGGCGCGGCTCGGCGACGCCCGCGCGGTGCGCGCCGGGCTGCCGAGCGACCTCGGCGGGCCGATCGTCGCCGCGCTGATCGCCGCGTTCCGCGAGCGCCGCCCCGACCTGCGGCTCGACCTGCGCGAGACGGGCACGGCCGAGCAGGTCCGCGCGCTCGCCGAGGGCGCGCTGGACGCGGGCGTGCTCCGGCATCCGTGCGCCGCGCGCGACCTGGAGTTCGGGCCGATGCTGGCCCAGCCCCTCGGCGTCCTGCTCCCCGCCGGCGCCGCCCCCGGCGGCGGGGAGCAGGACGCCGAGGTGGACCTGGCCGACCTCGGCGCCCACGACCTCGTCACGTTCCCGCGCGAGGAGGCCCCCGGGAGCCACGACGAGCTGCTCGCGGCCTGCCGCAGGCACGGGTACGCGCCGCCCGCCGTCCACGAGGCCCGGCACCCGCAGTTCGCGGTCGGGCTCGTCCTCGCCGGGACGGCCGTGGCGCTCGTCCCGCGCGCCGCCGACGGATCGACGCCCGGTGTCGTCTGGCGGCCGCTGGCGGGCGAGCCGCTGTCGCTGCGCACCTCGTGCGCGTGGCGCGCCCCCGACCCGCCGGACGGCGTCGCCGACTTCGCCGCCGTCGCCACCGCCGTGCTGCGCCGCGAGGCGGGCATGACGCCGCTGGACCGCGCGCCCGCCCGCCGCGTCGTCCCGCGCCCGTCCTCGGGGTTCCTGGCGTGAGCGCGACCGGACGGGACACCACCGGGCCCGGGACGGCCGGGACGCGGCGCATCGAGGCGGCGTTCCGCGACGCGGGCGTCACCGGCTACCTGCACGCCGCCGACATCGACACCGGGCGGGAGGTCGGGCTCCGCGCCGACGCGCCGGTCGTCCTCGCGTCGGTGTTCAAGGTGCCGCTGCTCGTGGCGTTCTACCGGCAGGTCGCGGACGGCGTGCTCGACCCCACCGAGCAGCTCACGCTGCGCCCGCAGGACCGCACCGCCGGGCCGACCGGGCTGTCGGCGCTGCTCGACGAGGTGCGGGTGTCGCTGCGCGACCTCGCCTGCCTGATGATCGCGGTGAGCGACAACGCGTCCGCCGACGTCCTGCTGGAGCGGGTCGGGCTGGACGCGGTCAACGCCGCCGCCGCCGACCTCGGCCTGCGCCGCACGCGCGTCGAGGGCAGCGGGCGGGACCTGTTCGAGACGCTGCTGGCCGACGCGGAGGCGGACAGTTTCGGCGAGGTGTGGGAGCGGCTCGACGAGCCCGGCGTGCTCGACCGGCTGCGCGCGCTCGACCCCGTCCTGACGAGCCGCAGCACCCCGCGCGAGATGACCCGGCTGCTCGGCGCCGTCTGGCGGGACGAGGCCGCCCCCGCCGCCGAGTGCGCGGCGATGCGGCGGCTGTTCGGCCTCCAGGTGTGGCCGCACCGGCTGTCGTCGGGGTTCCCCTTCGACGACGTCGTGGTCAGCGGCAAGACCGGGACGCTGCCGACGATCCGCAACGAGGTCGGGGTCGTGGAGTACCCCGACGGCGGCCGGTACGCCGTGGCCGTCTTCACCCGCTCGCTGCTGCCGAACGCCGTCCTGCCGCAGGCGGACGCGGTGATCGGCACCTCCGCGCGGCTCGCCGTCGAGTCGCTGCGCCGCACCCCCTGAATCCGGGGGCGGACACGCGGCGTGGAGAAAAGTTTCGGGGCGCGATGTGATACCCGTCACTGGCTCCGCCTGGCGCGTCGTGGAAACGTGCTCGTCCCAATACCCGTGCCGCGCCTGACCGCTAAACCAGCACCCCCTACGGAAACGTAGGCTGTACCTCTGCTTTGATCACTCTTGGGGAGAATGCGTTGCGGCTGCCGGAGCATCTGGAGCTACTGCTCACCGACGAGCCGGTGCTCGACGTCTACGCCTACGGCCCGTGGCGGGTCCCGGACGGGCTGTTCGAGGAGATCGCCGCGCGGATCGACGCCCTGGCCGCCGACCCGCGCGCCGTCGACCTCACCACCGACGAGCACAAGCTGCTGACCCTGCCCGCCTCGCTGGTCACCGCGGAGATCTTCGGCATCCTGGCGTTCCTGCCCGGCGGCGGCGCGATCAAGGCGGGCTCGTGGTCGCAGCTCCCCGAGCGGCTGCTGAACCGGCACCTGGTCAACCCCGGCCCGCTCAGCACCCGCATGACGCGCTGGGACGCGCCGGGCGGCCGCTGGCGTCCCCCCGTCGACTGGCTGGTCGAGGCGCCCGACCGGGAGCTGGCGATCGAGCTGGCCCGCGAGTGCCTCGGCGTGCTGGAGGGCATCGAGCCGCTGGACGAGCGGCGCCGCGCGCTGCTGCGCCTCTACGACGACCCGCCCGCGTGCGATGTGAACCTGCCGAAGATGGAGCTGCGCGAGCACTGGCACGCGCACGCCGACGACGCGGCCGTCGCGTCCATCCCCGAGCTGCTCGGCCCGGTCGGCTACCTGGAGTGGGTGTGCGCCGGGCTGCTCGCCGCCTACGAGCACCTGACGAACGTCGCGCCGCGCGAGGAGTCCGTCGAGTCGCACCTGATCCAGCTGCTGCTCCAGGGCAGCCTGGAGCACGTCCCGGCGGAGCTGGCGGTCGCGCTCGGCGAGGACCGCTACCGCGAGCTGCAGCAGCGGTTCAGCGGCGAGCGCCGCGGGTTCAAGGCGGGCGCGTGGCAGGAGCAGACGCGGGCGTGGCTCGTCCGCGCGCTGGTGTCGGGCGCGGCGGACGCGTGCCGGGCCTGGCTCGACATGTCGATGCGCTTCGTCGCGATCGTGCAGGGCCTGCCGGGCGACCCGTGGTTCCCGAAGGCCGAGTGGATCCCCGTCGGGCAGTTCCAGACCGACCTGCGGCGCCTGTACGCGCCGCGCCGCCACGTCGTGAACCCGCTGATCGAGGAGCTGCGGGTCACCTCGGGCGCGGTCGCCGAACCGGCCGCGCGCCCCGAGCTGGCGACCTCGCTGGTCGGTCAGCCGGAGGTGACGGCGGCGCTGGACGAGCTGACCCGCGGCAAGGAGCCCGTCCGGCTGCTGCTCACCGGCCCCGACGGCACCGGCAAGCGGGACGCGGCGCAGGAGCTCGGCAAGGCGCTCGCGCTCGGCCGCGACCCGCTGTGGGTCACCGACAACCTGTTCTCCGGGCAGCGGCTCTCCGACGCGGTCGCCAAGCTGCACGCCGACGCCCGCGACTGCGCCGGCGACCGGCTGCTGATCATCGAGGGGCTGGACGGCGTCGTCGCCGACCCCGGCAACGGCGAGGCGCTCGCCGCCGAGCTGCACCGGCTGCTGGCCGTCCACCCCGACCTCCAGCTCGTCGCGCTGTGCGACACCGGCGGCGACGAGCGGATCCGCGAGATCAACCCCGTCCTGCCGCAGCGGTTCCGGATCGCGCGGACCCGGCCGTTCGACGCGGGCGGCCACGCCGAGCTGTTCCGGCGGGCGCTGGACAAGCACGGCGTGCGGGCGACCCGGCACGCGATCGAGGCGGCGGGCGCGCTGCTGGAGGCGACCCCGCCGACGCAGACGCTCCGCAACGCGCGCCTCGCGCCCCACCTCGCCGACCAGGTCGTCGCCGCCGTCAGGGCGCGGACGGCCGACGGCGGGGAGCTGGTCGTCCGCAAGCAGGACATCCCCGAGACGCTCGACACGGCGCAGTCCATCGGCAACCCGCTCGCCGAGCTGCGCGACCTCACCGGGCTGGAGACCGTCAAGCACGAGATCGCGCTGCTGGTCGCGGGCACGCACGCGGCGCGACTGCGCGGCGAGTCCGGGCTGCGCATCACCCCGCCGACCCGGCACATGGTGTTCACCGGCAACCCCGGCACCGGCAAGACGATGGTCGCGCGGCTGCTCGGCCGCATCTACCGGCGGCTCGGCGTGCTGTCGTCGGGGCACCTGGTCGAGGCGTCCCGCGCGCACCTGGTCGGGGAGTACATCGGGCAGACCGCGCCGCGCACCCGGCGGCTGGTGGAGCGCGCGATCGGCGGCGTGCTGTTCATCGACGAGGCCTACACGCTGACGCAGTCGCCGCTGAAGGGCGACTACGGCCACGAGGCCATCGCCGAGCTGGTCAAGCTGATGGAGGACCACCGCGAGGACCTCGTCGTCATCGTCGCCGGATACCAGCAGGAGATGGCCGAGTTCCTCGCCGCCAACCCCGGCCTGGACTCGCGCTTCCCCAAGCAGCTCCACTTCCCCGACTACACCGACGACGAGCTGCTGACGGTGTTCGAGCAGCTCGCCGCCGCCGACGGGTTCCGCATGGCGGACGGCACGCAGGAGGTGCTGCGCTCGATGCTGCGCCGGGCGCCGCGCGGGCCGTCCTTCGGCAACGGCCGCCTGATGCGCAACATGCTGGACGTCGCGGTCGCGAACCAGGCCGACCGGGTCGCCTCCGCCGCCGTCACGGCCAAGCGGGCGGAGAGGAAGGGCGACAAGCCGCCGCGGATGCCGTCCAAGAAGGAGCTGATCACGCTCACCGCGGAGGACCTGCCGCCGCTGCTCGACCACCCCGAGGAGTTCTTCGGCCTCTACCTCTAGCGCCGGGCGGATGTGGGTATAACCCGCTTCGGCTTCCCGCTGCGAGTGAGGAGGCCCTGCCGTGCTCTCGGGGTTGGACGGGGAGGAGCGCGTGCTGCGGGGCATCGCGTCCCGGGAGACCGCGCGGCTGCGCGACGGGACGCGCCCGTGGACGTGGTGGCTGGAGCGCGCCGTCCTGCACGGCCGCCGGTTCGGGTACACGAACACGCTGCTGATCGCCGCGCAGTGGCGGGCGGCGACCGACGTCCGCTCCTACGAGGAGTGGCGGGCGGCCGGACGGCAGGTCCGCCGGGGCGAGGCCGGGATCCGCGTGTTCGGGCCGTCCGGCGGGGTGCGCGCGGTGTTCGACGTGGCGCAGACGACCGGGTTACCGCTGCCCGCCGTTCCGCGTGGCCCCTCGGCGGCCTTCGACTGGGCCGAGCATGTTCGCCATCTGCGCGAGGTCGAGGCGGATTCGGTCGGTTACCTGGTGCGGGCCTGGCTCGGCTGGGAGCCGCGCCCGCCCGTCTTCCCGGTCAACGCCTTCTGGGCCGGGCCGGACGCCGGGGACCGCATCCTGCGGCTCAGCAGACGCCTCCACGCGCGGGCGCGCGGGCCGGCCTCGTCCGCCGCCGGGATCATGGACGCGGCGCACCGGTTCTTCCAGACGCGGTGCGAGGAGAGCTGGGTGCCCGCCTACCTCGCGGAACGCGGCTTCCCCGCGCGGGTGCGGCGGCGCCGGCGGATCGGGCACGCGCCGCCCGGCCCCCACACCCTCACCGACCACCTGCGCGGGCTCGGCCACGACGACGAGGAGATCGTCGGGGCCGGCCTGGCCCGTCAGGGCGACGACGGCGTCCACGACACGTTCCGCGACCGGCTGATGTTCGCCATCCGGACCCCGGACGGCGCGATCGCCGGGTTCCTCGGCCGCCGCCGCGACGGCGCCGACGGGCCGAAGTACCTCAACGGCCCGGCCACCGCGCTCTTCCACAAGTCCGAGCTGCTCTACGGGCTGCACGAGGCGCGCGACCGGCTCGCGGCGGGGGCGCGCCCCGTCCTGGTCGAGGGGCCGCTCGACGCCGTCGCGGTCGCGCTCGCCGGGCACGCCGCCGTGGCGGCCTGCGGGCTGTCGCTCACCGGGGCGCAGCTCGCCGCGCTCGGCGGCGTCGCCGACCTCGCCGCGACCGGCGTGCTGGTCGCGCTGGACGGCGACCCGGCGGGGCGGTCCGGCGCCGTCCGCGCCTGGGAGACGCTGGCGGGCGTCCCCGGGCCGGTCGACACGGTCGCGCTCCCGCCCGGACGCGACCCCGCCGACCTGCTGCGGGGCGGGGGGCGCGCGGCCGTCCGCCGCGCCCTGCGCGCCCGCGCCCCGCTGGCGGACGCGGCCGTGGACGCCGCGATCGACCGGGCGGGGGGCGCGCTGGCGACCGTGGAGGAACGCCTCGCCGCGGTCCGCGCCGCCGCGTCGGTCATCGCGGCGCGCCCGCCCGAGGCGGCACGTCAGGCCGTGCGCACCGCCGAACGCACCGGCGTCCCGGCCTGGCTCGTCACCGAGGCGCTGATCGAAGCCGCTCGGCGGCCGCGAAGAGCAGGTCCTCCGCGCCCGGCCGGGTGACGAGCTGCGCGGCGACCGGGAGGCCGCCGACCGTCCCGGCGGGGACGCTGATCGCCGGGAGGCCGAGCACGTTCCACGCGCAGGTGAGGCTGATCAGCAGCGGGGTCAGCGGGCCGAGGTCGCTCCCGGTCGTCCCGATCGGCGGCGCGGTGATCGGCATCGTCGGCAGCACGAGCAGGTCGTGCCGCCTCAGCAGCACCTCGACCTCGCGGCGGATCTCCGCGCGCTCGCGCTCCGCCCGGACGTAGCGCCAGCCGGGCGTGCGCCCGGCGCGCTCCAGCCGCTCCAGCGTCGGGCGCTGGAACAGCTCCGGCGCGTCGGCGACCCGCTCGGCGTGGACCTCGTAGGCCTCGCTGTCCTGGATCGCCGCGAACACCCGGCGGAGCTCCTTCAGATCCACCTTCACGGACGCGGCGTCCGGGAACACCGCGCGGACCGTCCCCGCCACGGCGCGCTCCACGTCCGGGTCGATCTCCTGCGGCTCGATCCAGGCGACGCTTCCGCCGGGCTCGGGCCGCGGCTCGAACGGCTCGGGCGGCTCGAACGGCTCGCGCGGCTCGGACAGCCCGGGTGGCAGGTCGGCCAGCACGCGGTAGGCGGTGCGGCAGTCGGCGGGGGTGCCCGCGAGCACGCCGACATGGTCGAACGACCGCGCCAGCGGGAACACGCCGCCGGTCGGGATCGCGCCGAACCGCGGCTTGAAGCCGGTGATCCCGCAGAACGCGGCGGGGATGCGCACCGAGCCGCCCGTGTCGGTGCCGATCGCCAGCGGGACCGTTCCCGCCGCGACCGCCACCGCGCTGCCGCTGGACGAGCCGCCCGACATCCGGGACGGGTCGCGCGGGTTGCGGCACGGGCCGTCCGCCGAGACGTCGCCGGTGCCGCCGTAGGCGAACTCGTGCGTCCCGGTCTTGCCGACGATCACCGCACCGGCGGTGCGCAGCCGCGTCACCACCGCCGCGTCGTGCTCGGCCGTGTGCCCGGCGAAGTGCGCCGAGCCCATGCCGGTGGGCAGGCCGGCGACGTCGATGATGTCCTTCACCGCGACCGGGATCCCGTGCAGCGGACCGCGGTCGGCGCTGGACCCGAGCTCCTCGTCGGCCTGCCGCGCCGCCACCGCCGCGCCCTCCTCGTCGAGGGTCACGAACGCGTTGAGGGACGGGTCGACCGACTCCAGCGCCCGCTCCAGCAGCCCCGACGCCGACTCGGTGCCCGCGCGCAGCGCCGCGCCGAGGTCCGCCAGCGTCCGTCCGGCGAAGAATCCACCCATTCCGCCTCCTCACGCTCCTGATCTTCCGCGTAGCATCCCAGACGCCGCGCGGCCGGGACAGTGGCCGAACAGCCGCCGGGAGGGTCGCCGGAGGGTCGCCGGGAGGGTCGCGTCCGGGCGGCGTCGGTCACCGTCCGCTCGACGCGGGTCACGGACCGTTCGCCGAGGCGTTTTCCGATCCGGTGAATCTACGCGCCGGTACGCGGCAAGCTTCAACGCACCTTGTGGAGACGCTCCCACCGGTTCGTATTGGGGGGCGGGGCGGCGGCCCTTCGACCGCCGCCCCACGGCCGGTGACGTCCACAGCCGGGGTGGGGGGACGAGGCCACGGCGGCGCGGTAGACGGCGCGCACCCGCCGCCGTGGCCTCCTCGGCCCCCGGTTAGGGCGCATGGATCGCGGGGACGTGATCCTGCGGCGGCACACCGACCCGGAGGGACGCGCCCATGACCGACGACCTCGCGACGGCCCGTGGTTCGACTGATCGTGGTTCGACTGACCGTGGTTCGGCAGAACGCGGTTCGGCGGCCCGTGGTTCGGCAGAACGTGGTTTGACGGACGACGAGGCGCGGCGGGTCGACGCGTACTGGCGGGCGGCGAACTATCTGTCGGCGGGTCAGATCTATCTGCTGGGCAATCCGCTGTTGCGGGAGCCGCTGCGGCCGGAGCACATCAAGCCCCGGTTGCTGGGGCACTGGGGTACCTCGCCGGGGCTGAACTTCTGCTACGTCCATCTGAACCGGACGATCAGGGCCCGT